>NZ_JIBE01000012.1 GCF_000620465.1 Ralstonia sp. UNC404CL21Col | reverse complement strand
CCCTCCCTGCGACATAAATTCAAGGAGTCTTTCGCCATCTCGGGCGCGCCTTTCTTTGCTTACTTTCTTTGGGCAAGACCAAAGAAAGTGAGTCAGCCCCGGCAGGGGATGAAACAAGGGATGGACCACAAACAACAAATCTAGAGCACACCCCAAAAAAAACGCACAAGCCCCCGCCCCCGTCCACTCCTATAATCCGCGCCACGAGAACCCTCTTTGGAGACCCGCAGGATGCAATCCCTCCATCCTCCCAAGCACATTCCGGCAGCGACCCTGCCAGAGCTGACGCTACGCGGCATGATCCTTGGCGCGATCATCACCGTGATCTTTACCGCTTCAAACGTGTACCTCGGCCTGAAGGTCGGCCTCACGTTCTCTTCGGCGATTCCGGCAGCGGTCATTTCGATGGCCGTGCTGCGCATGCTCGGCGGCACGAACATCCTCGAAAACAACATGGTGCAGACGCAGGCGTCTGCGGCCGGGACGCTGTCTTCCATCATCTTCATCCTGCCCGGCCTGGTGATGATCGGGCACTGGCAAGGCTTCCCGTTCTGGCAAACGTTTGGAGTGTGCATGGCGGGCGGCATGCTGGGCGTGGTGTTCACGATCCCGCTGCGCCATGCGATGGTCGTGCAGAGCGACCTGCCTTATCCCGAAGGCGTGGCGGCCGCAGAAATCCTGCGCGTGGGCAGCGGCCAGTCGGCGGACGGTGAAAACGCCGTCGATGACGACGCGGTGCCCGCCGCCACCGGCATGCGCGATCTGGCAGCGGGCGGCATCGTCGCGGCCATCGTAGCGTTTGCTACCAGCGGCCTGCGCTTGCTGGGCGAAGGCGCGAGCTGGTGGTTCGCCGCCGGGGCCGCAGTGGTGCGTTTGCCGCTGGGCTTTTCGACGGCGCTGCTGGGCGCGGGCTATCTGATCGGGCTGGTGGCCGGGCTGGCCATGCTGGTGGGCCTGGTGATCGCCTGGGGCATCGCCGTGCCGTATCTGACCTCGATCACGCCGATGCCGGCCGGCAAGGCGCTGTCTGCGTTCGGCACGGATGTGTGGCGCACGCAGGTGCGCTTTATCGGCGCCGGCGTGATTGCGGTGGCGGCCGTGTGGACGCTGGGCACGCTGATCGGCCCGGTGGTGCAAGGCGTGAAGCGCTCGTTCGGCAGCCTGCGCCCGAAAACCGATAGCGCGCTACGCACCGAGCAGGACATGGCGCCGCGCTGGATCCTCCTGGTGACGCTGGCCATGGTGGTGGTGCTGGTGATCACGTTTGCCGCCTTCCTGGCGCCGACCATGCTGTCGGCCGGCTCGCGCTGGACGCTGATCACCTGCGCGGTGATCTTTGCGGTGGTGTTCGGCTTTCTGGTGGCGGCGGCGTGCGGCTACATGGCCGGGCTGATCGGTTCGTCGTCGAGCCCGATTTCGGGCATCGGCATCATCGCCATCACGTTGGTGTCGCTGCTGCTGTTGGCCATCGGCGCGGACAACGGCATCGTGGGTTCGCCCGAAGCGAGCAAGCTCGGCATTGCGCTGGCGATCTTCACCACGTCGGCCGTGGTGGCCGTGGCCACCATCTCCAACGACAACCTGCAGGACCTGAAGACCGGCTGGCTGGTCGGGGCCACGCCGTGGCGCCAGCAGGTGGCGCTGCTGATCGGCTGCGTGGCGGGCGCGGCGGTCATCTCGCCGGTGCTGGAGCTGCTGTACAACGCGTATGGCTTCCCGGGTGCGCTGCCGCGTGCCGGCATGGACGCCGCGCAGGCGCTGTCCGCACCGCAGGCGACGCTCATGACCGCCATCGCCACCGGCATCTTCACGCACCAGCTGGAATGGAACATGGTGATTGCGGGCATCGTCATCGGCGTGCTGCTTATCGCCGTCGACTGGGCGCTCAAGCAGCGTGGCGGTGTCGCACGGTTGCCCGTGCTGGCGGTCGGCATCGGCATCTACCTGCCACCGACGGTGAGCACGGTGCTGGTGACCGGCGCGGTGCTGGCGTGGATCATCGAGAAGCTGCTTGCCAAGCGCGCGCGGGCTGCAGGCGTACCGTACGAGCGCTATGCCGAGGTGCCGAACCGCCACGGCGTGCTGCTGGCGTCGGGCCTGATCGTCGGCGAAAGCCTGGTGGGCGTATTGATGGCGGCTGTCATCGGCGGCACGGGCAAGGATGCGCCGCTGGCGATCGTCGGTGCGTCGTTTGAAGGCACGGCGCAATGGCTTGGGCTGATCGTGTTCGCCTTGGTATGCTGGGCCTTCGCGCGCCGCGTGCTGGCGGTGCGACCGACTCACTGACCCCATCCCGCATCATGCTGCTCCGCGACGCAACGCAGGCCGACCTGCCGGCCATCCTCGCCATCTACAACGACGTGATCGCCAACTCCAATGCGATCTACACCGAAACGCCGGTCACGCTGGAAGACCGCACCGCGTGGCTGGCCTTGCGCGCCACGCAGGGGTATCCGGTGCTGGTGGCTGACGATGACGGGCAAGTCGCAGGCGTTGCATCCTTTGGGGATTTCCGGCCGTACCCGGGCTTTCGCACCACCGTCGAGCACTCGGTGCACATTCACCGCGACTGGCGCGGCAAGGGGCTGGGCAGCCTGCTGGTCGAAGCGCTCTGCGAGCGTGCCGCGGCGCTGGGCAAGCACCTGATGGTGGGCGCCATCGACGGTGCCAATGCAGGCTCGATCCGCCTGCACGAAAAGCTCGGCTTCAAGGAAGTGGGCCGCATGCCCGAGGCCGCCATCAAGCGCGGTCAGTGGCTCGACCTTGTGTTCATGCAGCGCTGGCTGGAAGCGCCCGGAACGGTCCGCAGCGACTGACTGTTCTTCGATCTCGATGCGTCAGGCGGGCTGCGTTGCCGCCTGCGTCCAGCGCCCGCAACCGCGTCGCACGGTCTCGTGCAGGTTGCGGGTTTCACGTTGCGCCGCGCGGATCCATTCAGCATCCGCATCGCGCCCCTCCACCACCTCCCGCACCATGTCGAGCGCGCCTTCGGACGACAGCGCTTCGGCATGTGCCGACAGCACCTTGCTCGTCTCCAGGATGTGATCGGCCAGCGCACCGCGATTGCCCGTGGCCGGGTCGACGTATTCGCCAGCCAGCCCGAAGCGGCATGCCTGGAAGCGGTTGAAGGTGTAGACGAGGTAGTCGTCTTCCTCGGGCATGAACGGGCGATCGAGCAGCAGCCAGCGGCCCAGCGCCTGGATATAGGCGGCGATGGCGGCGGCGCGTTCGACGGTCAGCGGGGTGTCCATCACGCGGACTTCGATCGTGCCGAATTCGGGCTTGGGGCGGATGTCCCAATAGAAGTCCTTCATGCTTTCGATCACGCCGGTGGCGTGCATCTTGTCGAAGTACGCGATGAAGGCATCCCACGTCAGCACGAACGGCGCGCGGCCCGACATCGGGAAGGCGCTGACCGAATTCATGCGTGCGGATGCGAACCCCGTATCCACGCCCTGCACGAACGGCGACGACGCTGCCAGCGCAATGAAGTGCGGTACGTAGCGCGACATGGCGTGCAGCAGATACAGCGCATCGTCGGGATTCGGGCAGCCCAGATGCACGTGCTGGCCGAAGACCGTGAACTGCTTGGCGAGGTAACCGTACAGGTCCGAGATGTACTGATAGCGCGGCGATTGCGAAATCTGGCGCTGGCTCCATTGCTGGAACGGATGCGTGCCGCCGCCGCAGATGCCGATGTTCAGCGCCGTGGCGGCTTCGGCCATGCGGTCGCGCATTTCGCGCAACTGCCAGAGCGCCTCGTCGTGGCTGTGGCAGATGCCGGTGGAGATCTCGATCATCGAATCGGTGATCTCGGGCTTGATGTCGCCGGGGTATTCCTTGCCCTTGAGCATGCGCAGCAGGTCGGGCGACGCGGAGGCAAGGTCGTAGTCGTGACGATTGACGAGCTGCAGTTCCAGCTCGACGCCAAACGTGAGTGCTTCGGATTTCGAGAACGGTTCGAGGGACATGGAAGCCTCTTAGCGGTGTTCGTTGTCTTGCCGCACCTCACCCGCCCAGCGCAGGGACCGTGCAGTCAGGATCGGCGCAGCAATCTGCTGGATCGCCAGCGTGCACAGGATGATGGCCGCCAGCGGCCCGCCGGTCTGCGGATACAGCGCCGCCGTATCGTGCATCAGCAACCATGACAATCCCGACATGGGGCCGAGCGCCAGGCCGAGCGCAATGCTCTGCCGCATCGACAGCCCCGAAAACGAGCCGAGCGCCGTGGTGGCCGCCAGCTTGGCAATGAAGCGCGACAGCACCAGCGCCACCGCCGCCACACCGCCGATCGCCCAATCCGATGCCTTGAGCGGCAGGCCGAGCGACACGATCATCACCACGATCAGGATGCTGCCCGCGCTGCCGAAGTGCGACGGCCAGACGCGCGGGTGATCGTCCTGGTGCTTGAACACGACGCCCGCCAGCAGCAGCGTGAGCGGCACCGACAGCTTCAGCAGCTTGGCCATCGCCAAGGCAAACAGCACCAGGCCGACGAGCACCAGAAACGCGTAGTGATCGTCACCCGCCATGCGGTGATACAGCGCATGGCCCACCTTGCCGACCACCCACGCCAGAAGCACGGAACCTGCCAGCAGGTACAGCGGGTGGATCAGCGCAGCCGCCCAATGGCCGTATTCGCTATGCAGCCAGCCGGCGGTCAGCGGCACCAGCACGCTGGCGTAGATGCTGTTGAGCGCGCCCAGGGAGAGCAGTCGCTCCGTCACCTGGCCTTCTGCGCGCAGTTCGTTCTTGAGTTGCAGGAGCACCGTCGGGGACGTGGCCACCGCGATGGCGCCCGCGGCCACCGCCACCGGCGTCGCCACGCCAAACAGCTGCAGCACCCAGGTGACCAGGCCCCAGGTCAGCAGGCTTTCGAAGCCGCTGGTGAGCAACAGCCAACGATTGGCACGCAGCCATTCGAACGACAGCCGGTGCCCCAGCTCGAACAGCGCCAATGCCAGCGCCATCTCGATCAGGATGTGGGTCTGCTCGAGCATGTCGGTGTCGATGAGCGGGCGGCCGAGCACGCCGGCCACCAGCCCCGCTACCGCATAGCCGACGATGCGCGGCAGCTTGAGCGCCGCGCGCGCAAACTCGCCGCACAACGCCGCGCCAACCAGCGCCAGCCCGATCCAGAAAAGGCCGCCAGGAGCGGGCGGCCACGAAGGGAAGAGATCGTGAAGTCCTGTCATGGCCGACATGGTACCCGAAGCCCTCATCCGGGAAAGTCAGCCAAGCACTGACACGCGTTAGAGCCGCGTTACACGATATTTAATAATAGATCGATGATTTTCGACGCAGAAGACAACAACTCTGCGTTTGGAGCCGCCGGCTGCCGGCAAAGAAAAACCGCCCCGGAGGGCGGTTTTCATACTGCAAATGGCTGAGAGCCGGTCGGATTACTTGCCGCCGACGCTCTCCAGCGGCGTCCACTTGCCGCCGGTGACCTTGTAGACGGTGATGCCGCCGTCCTTCAGGTCGCCCTTGTCGTCATAGGCGTAGTGCTTGGCGGTCACGCCTTGCGTGTTGGTGGCAGCCAGGATCGGCAGGTACTTGGCCGGGTCGGACGAGCCGGCAGCCACCATCGCCTTCATCAGGGCCATCGCGCCGTCGTAGGCGTACGGCGAGTACGTCTGCACCGGCGTGCCGAAACGCTTCTCATAGCGGGCCTTGTAGCCAGCGCCGCCCGGCATCTGCTCCAGCGGCAGACCGGCCAGCGATGCCACCATGCCTTCCGCCGCTTGCGGGCCGGCCAGCTTGATGAAGTCGTCGGTCTTGGACATTTCGCCCGACATCAGCGTGGACTTCATGCCCAGCTCGCGCATCTGCTTGAGCAGCGGGGCCGATTGACCTTCGGCGCCACCGTAGAACACGGCGTCCGGGTTCTTGCTCTTGATCTGCGTGAGGATGGCCTTGAAGTCGCTGGCCTTGTCGTTGGTGAATTCGCGACGCACGATGGTGGCGCCGGCAGCCTTGGCAGCCTTCTCGAACTCGTCGGCCAGACCTTGGCCGTAGGCCGTGCGGTCATCCACGATGGCGATGTTCTTGTAGCCCAGCTTCTTGACGGCGAACGTGCCGACCACCGAACCCTGCTGGGTGTCGGAAGTCATCATGCGGAACGTCGTCTTGTAGCCTTGCTTGGTGTATTCCGGCGCGGTTGCCATGGCGATCTGCGCGATGCCGGCCTGGTTGTACACGCGCGACGCCGGGATGCTGGTACCCGAATTGAAGTGGCCGAGCATGCCCTTGATGCCGCTGTCCACGAGCTTCTGGGCGACTGCCGTACCGGTCTTCGGGTCAGCCTGGTCGTCTTCTGCCATCAGCTGGAACTTGACGTCCTTGCCGGCGATCTTCGGCTTGGTGGCGTTGAACTCTTCGACGGCCAGCGTCGCGCCGTTCTTCATGTCCGTGCCGTATTGCGCTTGCGGACCCGACATCGGGGCAGCAAAGCCCAGCTTGATGACTTCCTGGGCCGATGCGGCCGTCATTGCACCACCCGCCAGCGTGCACAGTGCTGCCGCCAGACACAGTTGCTTCAATTTCATTTGTGCGTCTCCTAGTTCAAACGCAATTTGGATCAATAGCGCGGCGGGATCACCGCCGCCCTCCTCCCGCTTCGCATCCCATCCGCACCCGTCGTGCGAATGGAACCGCGAATCCTGCTCGTGCTCCCCGTCAGCCGATGGTCATCAGGCTGGCGTTGCCACCCGCGGCGGCCGTATTGACCGACAGCGAACGCTCGATCAGCAGGCGCTCCAGCGCCAGCCCTTCCCCGCCATGCGGCAGGCCTTGCACCCCCACGATCGGGCCGGCACGTCGTGCCAGTCCTTCGCAGATGGCGCGCAGATGGTCCGAATCGCCGTGATGCAGCACCGCATCAAACGCCGCTTCGTCGGTCGACCCGACCACGCGGACGCGCGATTGTACTGCCGCCGGCAAGCCCCGAAGTACCGCTTCGATGGCAGGGTTTTCCTGCACAACGGCCACGCTGCCGACCGCCAGCACGGCTGCCAGTTGACGTAGCCAATCCGCCGGATCGGCCGCCACGCACAGCACCGCTTCACGCGGCAACAGCGTGTAGGTGTTGCGCTCGCCGGTCGGGCCGGGCAGCGTGGCGGTAGCGCCCGTGGCCGAGGCCGCAGCCAGGCGCTCGCACAGCGCCGCGAGATCGGCTGACTGCGCCGCCGACTGCTTGCGTGCCCAGTCCGTCAGCGCGTCGAACGGCGCCAGCAGCGCGCGGCGCGCGTCGGTATCGACTTCCGTACCCGCACCTGCGGTGAGTTGCAGCGCGGTGCGCATGGCGTCCTGCGGGCAGGTCGACAGCAAACGCAGCAGATACAGCGGGCCGCCGGCCTTGGGGCCCGTGCCCGACAGGCCTTCGCCGCCGAACGGCTGCACGCCCACGACGGCGCCGACGATATTGCGGTTCACATACAGGTTGCCGACGTGCGCGCGGTCGACCACGTGCGCGATGGTTTCGTCGATACGCGTGTGAATGCCTAGCGTCAGGCCGTAGCCCGTACCGTTGATCTGCTCGATCAGCTTCGTCAAACCGGTGTTGTCCGCCGAGCGCTTCCAGCGCACCACGTGCAGCACGGGGCCGAAGATCTCACGCGTCAGGTCCGACAGGCTGTCGAGTTCGATCACCGTCGGCGGCACGAACGTGCCGTGCGCGCATGCGGCCGGCACCGGTGCCTGATGCACGCGGCGGCCCTTGGCGCGCATCGCTTCGATGTGGCCGACGATGTTGTCGCGCGCTTCGGCGTCGATCACCGGGCCCACGTCGGTGGCGAGGCGATCCGGATTGCCCATCGCCAGTTCGGCCATGCCGCCCTTGAGCATCGCCAGCACGCGGTCGGCGACGTCATCCTGCAGGCACAGCACGCGCAGCGCCGAGCAACGCTGCCCCGCCGAATCAAACGCAGACGACAGCACATCCGCCACCACCTGCTCGGCCAGCGCCGACGAATCGACAATCATCGCGTTCTGACCGCCGGTCTCGGCAATCAGGGGGATCGGCGCGCCGTTGGCATCCAGGCGGCCGGCCAGCGTGCGCTGCAGGATGCGCGCAACTTCGGTCGAACCGGTGAACATCACGCCCTTGGTGCGCCCGTCCTTCACCAGCGCCGCGCCGACAGTCTCACCGCGGCCCGGCAGCAGTTGCACGGCACCGGCCGGCACGCCGGCTTCGCGCAGGATGCGCACGGCTTGCGCCGCGATCAGCGGGGTCTGTTCAGCGGGCTTGGCCAGCACGGGGTTGCCTGCGGCGAGCGCGGCACTGACCTGGCCGGTGAAGATCGCCAGCGGGAAGTTCCACGGGCTGATGCAGACCACCGGGCCCAGCGGGCGGTGCGTGTCGTTGGAGAACCCGCCGCGCACCTGTGCCGCGTAATAGCGCAGGAAGTCGACGGCTTCGCGCACCTCGGCGATGGCGTTGGACAGCGTCTTGCCGGCCTCGCGGATGATCAGGCCCATCAGGTGCTGCATCTCGCCTTCCATCAGGTCGGCGGCGCGATCGAGCAGCGCGGCGCGCGCTTCCGGCGGCGTGGCTTGCCAGATCGGGGCGGCGGCGGTAGCGGCCGACAGCGCGGCATCCACGTCGGCTTCGGTCGCTTCCGTCACATGGCCGACGATGTCGCGCAGGTCCGCCGGATTGCGCACCGGCTGCCGAAGTTGCGATGGCCCCCCCACGTAAGGCGCATCGCCGATCGTCGGCTCGGCGGTCCAGACCGTGCTGGTGCCGGCAAGAAGGGCGGACGACAACGACGCCAGGCGCTGCTCGTTCGCCAGGTCGATGCCCGACGAGTTTGCGCGAACGTCACCGTAAAGGGCGCGCGGCAGCGGAATCTTCGGATGCGGAAGGCCGAGCGTCCCTTCATCGGCGTGCATCTTTTCCACCACCGCCACCGGGTCGGCGACGAGGTCGTCCAGAGGAATCGACTCGTCCGCAATGCGGTTCACGAACGAGGTGTTGGCGCCGTTTTCCAGCAGGCGGCGCACCAGGTAGGCCAGCAGCGTTTCGTGCGTACCGACCGGCGCGTAGATGCGGCACGGGCGGTTCAGCTTGCCCGGCTTGTTGCCGACGACCTGCTCGTACAGCGGCTCGCCCATGCCGTGCAGGCACTGGAATTCGTATTGGCCGGGGTAATAGTTCTGGCCGGCCATGTGATAAATGGCCGCCAGCGTGTGCGCGTTGTGCGTGGCGAACTGCGGGAAGATCGCCTCCGGCGCGGCCAGCAGCTTGCGCGCGCAGGCCAGGTACGACACGTCGGTGTAGACCTTGCGCGTGTAGACCGGATAGCCCTCCAGGCCGTCGACCTGGGCGCGCTTGACCTCGCTGTCCCAGTACGCGCCCTTCACGAGGCGGATCATCAGGCGGTGCTTGCTGCGACGGGCCAGGTCAATGATGTAGTCGAGCACGAACGGGCAACGCTTCTGGTAGCCCTGCACCACGAACCCGATGCCGTTCCAGCCGGCCAGCTCAGGCGCGAAGCACAGGCGTTCCAGCAGGTCGAGCGACAGCTCCAGGCGGTCGGCTTCTTCCGCATCGATATTGATGCCGATGTCGTATTCGCGGGCCAGCATCGCCAGGCCCTTCACGCGCGGATACAGCTCGTTGATCGTGCGGTCGTATTGCGCGCGGCTGTAGCGCGGGTGCAGTGCCGACAGCTTGATCGAGATGCCCGGCCCTTCGTAGATGCCGCGCCCGCCAGAGGCCTGCCCGATCGCGCGGATGGCCTGCTCGTACGACGTGAGGTAGCGCTGGGCGTCTTCCTCCGTCATCGCGGCCTCGCCGAGCATGTCGTAGGAGTAGCGGAAGCCCTCGGCTTCGAACTTGCGCGCATTGGCCAGCGCTTCGGAAATGGTTTCGCCGGTGACGAACTGCTCGCCCATCAGGCGCATCGCCATGTCCACGCCCTTGCGGATCAGCGGCTCGCCGCTCTTGCCGATGATGCGCGTGAGCGCCTTCGACAGCCCGGCTTCGTTGTGCGTGGCGACCAGCTTGCCGGTCAGCAGCAGGCCCCAGGTGGCGGCGTTCACGAACAGCGACGGGCTCTGGCCCAGGTGCGAATGCCAGTTGCCGTTGCTGATCTTGTCGCGGATGAGCGCGTCGCGCGTGGCCTTGTCGGGAATGCGCAGCAGCGCCTCGGCCAGGCACATCAGCGCCACGCCTTCCTGGCTCGACAGCGAGAATTCTTGGATCAGGCCCTGCACCAAGCCTTCGCGACCGGTGCCGACCTTTTGCGTGCGGAGCTTGCCGGCGAGGTCCCGTGCAAGCTGCTTGGCTTCCGAGGCGAGCGCGCCCGGCAGGCGGGCCTGCTCCAGCAGCATCGGAATGGCTTCGGTTTCCGGCCGGCGGTAGGCGGCGGTGATGGCAGCGCGCAGGACCGACTGCGGTTGCACGCTTTGCGCAAATTCGAGGAACGGTTGCACCGTGGGCTCGTCACCCTCATGCACGTCCGAGACGGCTGCGGCGGCGGACGGGAGGCCATCCGCCGCCGGGCCGTTTGCATCAGTTGGCAGCTGCCCCCGCTCCACTTGATCCAGATACGTGAAGATCGCCTGCTTGATCAGCCAATGCGGCGTGCGGTCAATGGACTGCGCAACGCGCTTGAGGCGTTCACGCGAAGCATCGTCCAGCTTGACCCCGAGGGTGGTTGTAGCCATGTGGGTTCCTATCCAGAGCTGCCATTGCCTGGCTTGTGGCCGGCAAATTGGGCGGATCATACGCCTGGCGATCCCGAAGGTGCAACCTAGTGAAACCCCTTGGTTCGAAATGGGTAGATTGGGGTGCAACCGCAGAGGGTGATGGGGGCTTTTGGGGCGACTTTTATTGTTTTGGTGGGCGGGTTTTTTGGCTTTTGGTGCATCCCTTGTTTCATCCCCTGCCGGGGCTGACTCACTTTCTTTGGTCTTGCCCAAAGAAAGTAAGCAAAGAAATGCGCGCCCGAGATGGCGACGGATTCCTTGAATTTCTGTCGCAGGGAGGGAGGGGAGGCAAACTCGCTTCGCTCAGACAGCCTCCCCTCTTTTTCCTCCCTGCAACAGAAATTCAAGGCGCCATCTAGGGCAGGGAAAGTCAAAGGACAAAAGCCGCACCATCTGGGCGCCCGCCCAAACGACAAGGCCAACCGCGCGACGGGTTGGCCTTTTTCTTTTGACGTT
>NZ_JIBE01000011.1:5093-18212 GCF_000620465.1 Ralstonia sp. UNC404CL21Col | reverse complement strand
TCTGTGCGAGCACTTCATTACTTGTTAGCTAGCGGATCGAAATCCGCCGCATCCAGTATTAAGCGCCCACACTTATCGGCTGTTTGCTTGTTAAAGAACTTCGCGATCAACTTTGTTCACCGCGTCGCTGCGTTGTCTGCAGCAGAGAAACGAGATTATGCAGAGCTTTTTCGTCGCTGTCAACAACTCGTCGAAGAATTTTTATCCATCAACTCGCTGCCAACTACCACTCGATCCACCGCCAATCACCTACCACCCGATCGACCGCAAACCCGCTCCACACCTGCTTCTCCACCACTCAACTCCACCACCGCCACTTGCGTTTCGGCGCTGTGTTTTGCAGCGAGGGCGAACTATAGGCGGGTTTCTCGAACGGCGCAAGCCCTTTCTTTTCATAGGGTCTTTTCTGCACTTTTGACGGGCTACCGGGCTGGATGGGACCGTACCCAGCGCAGTTCCTTAGCAGCCCGCCGCCGCGCGCTGCCAGCGCGCTTGTGAAAGACGTTCACTATGGACAGCGGGGGCGGCGCCTTGAAGAGGTCTGCGACGCAAGCAAGCGAGACAGATGCATCGTGCACCTCGCCCAAGGCGTCCTGGAGTTTGCGCAAATGCCTCCGGTAACGCGTGGCTGCGTGGGCGCCGAGCGCCGGGTAGAAGGCTTCATATAGATAGCGCCACTGTTTGGCGGCGATGCGGGCTCGATGCAGACGCGGCGCAGGCGAACGCGTCGGGCGACGCCCGCGGCGAATCAGCTTCTTCCGAAGCGCCTGAGCCCGGGTACGGGCAAAGCGACGATGCCGCTCCGGCTCGTCTTCTATATGGAAGGCCGTGATCGCTCCTTCCAGCTCAAGCAGCGTTTCGCGCACATTCGGCGACGCCAACTCGGTGCGCAACTCCTCCCAAGCGCGGTTGCGGGCCTCTCTGGACTTGATAACTGCGGCCTGCAGCCAAGCCCGGCCAGCCTCGTCCCTGTCGGGGAGCGACTTCCGGACAGACGGAAGCCAATCGGAAAGCAGTACGTCCCACTCCCGTACAGGGCCGGTCGATGCAGCCAGCGCCCGCAAGCGAGGTTTCCACTGGTCGACAAAGCTGGCCGGCAGAACCGGCGCAAAGCTCACCCAAGCTGAACGCAGTCGGCGCAGGGTGACACGGAACTGGTGAAGATCTTCGTTACTGGGATCGGGTGCCGCCAGCTTGGCAAGTGCCTGGCGCAGAGCGGCAATGTGTTCAGTGACGATGCCCGCGAAGATCGAGAGGATTGTCGCATGTGAGTGCTTGCTCACGATGCTCTCCGTGTGACGAGTCTGAATGACAGGGAGGCACGCAAGGTGCGCGCCTTGTCATTTCACTGTAGTCGAGCGGGCGAAGACTGGAGAAAAGCGATCGAACGTCAACGCGTTTCGCTGGCGACGATCACCTCGACCTCGGCAGCGCGGAGAACGTCGGCCATCGGCTCCGGCACCGGGACGTCGGTGAAGAACTTGTCGATCTGCGAGACATGGCCCAGGCGGACGACAGCGCGGCGGCCGAACTTGGAGTGATCAGCCACGAGCCAGACTTCGCGGGACTGCTCGATGATGGACTGGGCGACGCGCACTTCACGATAGTCGTAGTCGAGCAGCGTGCCGTCTTCGTCGATGCTGGAGACGCCGATGATGCCGATGTCGACGCGGAACTGCTTCATGAAATCGATCGTGGCCTCGCCGACGATGCCGCGGTCGCGGTTCCGCACGAGGCCGCCGGCGACGATGACCTCCGCGTCCGGGCTGCCGGAGAGGATCGACGCGACGTTCAGATTATTGGTGATGACACGCAGACCGCGGGGCCCGTTCTGGCCGACCAGCGCCTTGGAGACCTCTTCGGTGGTCGTTCCAATATTGATGATGAGCGAGCGGCCGGGCTCGACGTGGCGCGCAACGACCTCGGCGATGCGCCGTTTGGCGTCGATGTGCAGGACCTGGCGCTGGTCGTAGTCGATGTTTTCGACCGACGACGGCAGGCCGACACCGCCGTGATAGCGCGCGAGCAGGCGCTCGTCTTCGAGCTGGCGGATATCGCGACGGATGGTTTGTGTCGTGACGCCGAGCACGCGGGCAAGCGCGTCGACGGAGGCATCGCCGTGCTGGCGGACGTATTCGAGGATCTGGCGGTGTCGCGGAAGCATCAAGTCACGAAATGAACATAAACGAACATATGTGAGCGAATTAGGCGATTCCCTATGTTGCTTTATTTTCGCCCTTCACTAAACTATCCGCCAACGCGTCACTATTCGCAAGGAAAGGCGCGAAAATCAACAGATTCCAACCCATGCAACTCACTGACGCGTCGCATCTGGACTGTGATCTGCTGGTGGTCGGAGGCGGCATCAACGGCGTGGGTATCGCGCGTGATGCCGTGGGCCGTGGCCTGTCGGTGGTCTTGTGTGAAAAGGACGACCTGGCCCAGCACACCTCTTCGGCCTCGACCAAGCTGATCCACGGCGGGCTGCGGTACCTCGAATATTACGAATTCAGCCTGGTGCGCAAAGCGCTGCAGGAGCGCGAGGTGCTGCTTCGCATGGCGCCGCACATCATGTGGCCGCTGCGATTCGTGATGCCGCACGATGCCGCGCAACGCCCGGCCTGGATGATCCGCGCGGGCCTTTTCCTTTATGACCACCTGGCGCGTCGGCGCTTTCTGCCGGGTTCGGAGTCGATCAAGCTGGCGCGGCATCCGGCCGGCAAGCCGCTCAAGGCCGGTTACACGCGTGGCTTCGTCTATTCCGACGGATGGGTGGACGACGCCCGCCTGGTCGTGCTCAACGCCCGCGATGCGGCGGACCGCGGCGCCCACATCCTCACCCGCACGCGCTGCCTGAATGCCGAACGACGCGCCGACGGCTGGCACGCCTCGCTGGCCGGCCCGGACAGCATCCGCTCGGTGCGCGCCAAGGCGATCGTCAATGCGGCCGGGCCGTGGGCGGCAGAATTCGCCCGCTCTGCCCACGCATTGCCGAGCACGCGCGGCCTGCGGCTGATCAAGGGCAGCCACATCGTGGTGCGGCGGATGTTCGACCACCCGTTCGCCTACATCTTCCAGAACCCGGACGGGCGGATCGTCTTTGCGATCCCGTACCAGAACGATTTCACGCTGATCGGCACCACCGATTTGGAATACAAGGGTTCGGTGGACCAGGTGGCCATCGACGCCGGCGAAATCCAGTATCTGTGCGAAATGGCCAGCCGCTATTTCACCCAGCAGCTGACGCCGGCTGACGTGGTGTGGAGCTACTCGGGCGTGCGGCCGCTGCTGGACGACAGCGCCGCCAACGCCTCGGCCATCACGCGCGATTACCTGGTCGAATGCGAGACCGGCGCCGACGGCGCGAGCGCGCCGCTCATCAACGTGTGGGGCGGCAAGATCACGACCTATCGCAAGCTGGCCGAAGAAGCGCTGGACCAACTCGCCCCGCATCTGCCGCTGGCCGGCAAGCCTTCGTGGACGGCCACCGCATCGCTGCCGGGCGGCGATCTGGAAGCGCCGGGCCAGCTGGTTGCCGAATACACCTTCGACGACTTTGTGGCGCGCCTGCAAAAACGTTTGCCGTGGCTGCCGACCCAGTTGGCGACGCGCTATGCGCACCAGTACGGCACCCGCGTGAACACGCTGCTGGCTGGTGCCACGCGACTGGAAGAGTTGGGCGCCGAAGTGACGCCCGGCTTGTATGAAGCCGAAATCCGTTACCTGATCGAACATGAATGGGCCCGCACGGCACAGGACATCCTGTGGCGGCGGACCAAGCTGGGGCTGCACGCCAGCGATGCCGACCGCAGCCGGCTGGAAGGCTGGCTGGCGCGGCATCTGCCGGAAGGCCAGACCGCTCCAGTTGCGGAACGGGCGCCCTGAAGCACCAGGGGCTGGGCGCCCGAACCAAGACATCAAGAAATCAAAGCAGTAAGACGGGAGACATCAATTGATTCTGGAACTGGACCAGGTTACGGCCATGGTCGGGGCGCAGACGCATCTGTACCCGACCAGCCTGCGGCTGGCGCCCGGCGCCATCAATGTGCTGCTCGGGCCGACGCAAGCTGGCAAGACCACGTTGATGCGCATCATGGCCGGGCTGGACCGGCCGACCACCGGCCGCGTACTGGTCGACGGCAAGGACGTGACGGGCGTGGGAGTGCGCGATCGCAATCTGGCGATGGTGTACCAGCAATTCATCAACTACCCGGCGATGACGGTGTACGACAACATCGCCTCGCCGCTGCGCCTGCAGGGCACCAACAAGGGCGAGATCGATACGCGCGTGCGTGCCGTCGCCTCCAAGCTGCACATCGACCACCTGCTGCAGCGCCTGCCGGCCGAGCTGTCCGGCGGGCAGCAGCAACGCTGCGCGCTGGCGCGGGCGCTGGTCAAGCGGGCACCGCTGGTGCTGCTGGACGAGCCGCTCGTCAACCTCGACTACAAGCTGCGCGAGGAACTCCGCGCCGAACTGGCATCGCTCTTTGCCGATGGCGGCACGACCGTCGTGTACGCCACCACCGAGCCGCAGGAAGCGCTGCTGCTGGGCGGCCACACCGTCGTCATGCATGAAGGCCGCGTGCTGCAGGACGGCCCGACGCTCGACATGTACGAAGTGCCGGTGTCGGTCAATGCGGCGGCCATCTTCAACGACCCGCCGATGAACGTGCTGGACGCCACCGTGGTGGAAGGCAACCGGATCCGCCTGCCGCAAGGCATCGATGTTGCATGGACGCGTCCGCTGCCGATGGCGGCCGGCACGCGCTGCCGCATCGGCCTGCGTCCGAGCCACATCCGCCTGTCGCCGCGCAACGGTGGCGCGGTCGCCCTGCCGGGCACGGTGGAACTGGCCGAGCTGTCGGGGTCCGAAACGTATCTGCACGTACGGGCGCAGGCCGTCGGCCAGACGAACACCATCGGCTTGGTCGCGCAGTTGCCGGGGGTGCATCAGTTCGAACTGGGCGCGGCGCTCGACGTGTTTGTCGATCCGGCCGAACTGTTCCTGTTCGACGAAGCGGGCAAGCTGGTGAGCGCGCCCAAGCAGGGAGGCGCACATGGCACGCATTGAATTCCGCAACCTGGGGCACAGCTACCGCCCCAATCCGCAAAGCCTGTCGGACTACGCGCTGCAGCCGATGAACATGACGTGGCGC
Source organism: Ralstonia sp. UNC404CL21Col (assembly GCF_000620465.1). Taxonomy (GTDB): domain Bacteria; phylum Pseudomonadota; class Gammaproteobacteria; order Burkholderiales; family Burkholderiaceae; genus Ralstonia; species Ralstonia flatus. The sequence goes on along the minus strand of NZ_JIBE01000011.1, from coordinate 13,056 downwards.
GACGGCGGTGCCTATGCACTGCTCGGCCCGTCGGGCTGCGGCAAGTCCACGCTGCTGAACATCATCTCGGGGCTGCTGACGCCGTCCGAAGGCCAGGTGCTCTTCGACGACCGCGACGTCACGCACGCCAGCCCGCGCGAGCGCAACATCGCGCAGGTGTTCCAGTTCCCGGTCATCTACGACACGATGACCGTGTTCGACAACCTCGCCTTCCCGCTGCGCAATCGCAAGACGCCGGAAGCCGAAGTGAAGAAGCGCGTGGAGGAAGTGGCCGAGATTCTCGAGCTGCAGCACGCGCTCAAGCGTCGCGCCTCCGGTCTGGCGGCCGACGCCAAGCAGAAGATCTCGCTGGGCCGCGGCCTGGTGCGCAAGGACGTGGCGGCCATCCTGTTCGACGAGCCGCTCACCGTCATCGATCCGCACCTGAAATGGCAACTGCGTCGCCAGCTCAAGAAGATTCACCAGCAGCTCAAGCTCACGCTGATCTACGTGACGCACGACCAGGTGGAAGCGCTGACCTTTGCCGACGAGGTGGTCGTCATGACGGAAGGCAAGGTCGTGCAGCAAGGCGGGCCGGAAGCGCTGTTCGAGCGGCCGGACCATACCTTCGTCGGCTACTTCATCGGCAGCCCGGGCATGAACCTCTACCCGGTGACGGTGGATGGCGACGTGATTGCGCTGGGTGATCAGCGCCTGTCGGTGGGCCGCGACACGCTCGCCACGCTCAAGAACGCCAACGGGTCGCTCAAGCTCGGCATCCGCCCGGAGTTCGTCCAGCTGGCCGCAGCGGGGGAAGTCGGCACCGTGGCAGCCAACGTGCACCAGGTGCAGCAACTCGGTACGCACCAGTTGCTGACCGCAAGCCTCGGCGAGGCCGGCGGCCTGCCCATCAAGGCGAAGCTGCCGAACGAAGTGAGCGTGACCGAATCGCGCGTCTGGCTGCGCCTGGATGCGCCGCAGACGCTGTATTACAGCAATGACGAGAGGATCGGCCGATGAACAAGCCGCTCAACAACAAGGCGTGGTTCCTGATCCTGCCGGTGTTCCTGTGCGTGGCGTTCTCCGCCATCCTGCCGCTGATGACGGTGGTGAACTACTCGGTGCAGGACATCATCAGCCCCGAGCAGCACGTCTTCGTGGGCGTGGACTGGTTCCGCCAGATCCTGCGCGACGGCGATCTGCAGGACGCGCTGACGCGCCAGCTGATCTTCTCGCTGTGCGTGCTGGCGGTGGAAATTCCGCTGGGCATCGGCCTGGCGCTGTCGATGCCGTCCAAGGGCTGGAAGGCGTCGGCTGCGCTGGTGGTGCTCGCCATGCCGCTGCTGATTCCCTGGAACGTGGTCGGAACGATCTGGCAGATCTTCGGACGCTCCGATATCGGCCTGGCCGGTTACTGGCTCAACCAGATGGGGATCGACTACAACTACACGTCGCACTCGTTCGACGCGTGGATCACCGTGCTCATCATGGACGTGTGGCACTGGACGCCGCTGGTGGCGCTGCTGGCGTATGCCGGCCTGCGCTCGATCCCGGATGCGTTCTACCAGGCCGCCGAGATTGACGGCGCCAGCCGCCTGGCCGTGTTCCGCTACATCCAGTTGCCGAAGATGCGCGGCGTGCTGATGATCGGCGTGCTGCTGCGCTTCATGGACAGCTTCATGATCTACACCGAGCCGTTCGTGCTGACCGGCGGCGGCCCCGGCAATGCCACGACGTTCCTGTCGCAGTACCTGACGCAGAAGGCGGTCGGTCAATTCGACCTGGGCCCGGCGGCGGCATTCTCGATTGTGTACTTCCTCATCATCCTGCTGTTCTGCTTCGTCCTCTACAACTGGATGCAGCGCATGGGCAGCGCCAGCACGGCCGTGGGAGACGACCATGCCTAAGCAGAACAACAACAACGAGCACAAGCGCAAGATCGCCCGCGCGATCACGCTGGCGGTGTATGTGGCGTTTGCCGTGCTGCCGCTGTACTGGATGTTGAGCATGTCGCTCAAGACCAACGAGGAGACGCTGGCCGGCTTCTCGATCTGGCCGAAGCTCGTCACGTTCGACAACTACAAGATCATCTTCACCGACCCGTCGTGGTACTGGGGTTACATCAACTCCATCATCTACGTGACGATGAACACGGTGCTCTCGACCGTGGTGGCGCTGCCGGCGGCCTACGCCTTCTCGCGTTACCGCTTCCTGGGCGACAAGCACATGTTCTTCTGGCTGCTGACGAACCGCATGACGCCGCCTGCGGTGTTCCTGCTGCCGTTCTTCCAGCTGTATTCGACGGTCGGCCTGATGGACACGCACCTGGGCGTGGCGCTGGCGCACATGCTGTTCAACGTGCCGCTGGCGGTGTGGATTCTCGAAGGCTTCATGTCGGGCATCCCGCGCGAGATCGACGAGACGGCCTACATCGACGGCTACAGCTTCCCCAAGTTCTTCCTGAAGATCTTCCTGCCGCTCATCAAGGCCGGCGTGGGCGTGACGGCGTTCTTCTGCTTCATGTTTAGCTGGGTGGAATTGCTGCTTGCACGCACGCTCACCTCGGTCGACGCCAAACCCATCACCGCGGTGATGACGCGCACGGTGTCGGCCTCGGGCATGGATTGGGGTGTGCTGGCCGCAGCGGGTGTGCTGACGATCATTCCCGGCGCGCTGGTGATCTGGTTTGTGCGGAACTACATCGCGAAGGGTTTCGCGATGGGCCGCGTCTAAAACAAGAACGGGAGACACAGCCATGTTCAGCTGGATGGCCTGGACGCCCGAAGTGGCGATCTTCTTCGGCTGCATCGCCTTGATGCTAGCCAGCATGACGGTTTGGGAGGTGGTTCGGCCCACGGTGGAGCGCAAGGGCTTCCTGCCCATTGCCACCACGCGCGGCGACCGCCTCTTCATCGGCTTGCTGACCGCGGCTTATATCAACCTGGCGTGGGTTGGGCTCACGTCGGAAGAGACGAGCGCCTGGGGCGGCTTCATCGCCTCGATGGTGGTGCTGGTGATCGTGATGTGGCGCGGCTGACGCGCCATCGGTGCACTTGAATTTGCAGGTCCGGAGGCATCAGCACGGGTTGATGCCTCCACGCCCAAATTGACGTACGGGCACAGGCATTCCACCACGCTCCCCGCGTCGGAATGCCGGATGTTTTCGCTGCGGGGAGAACAACAAGCTAACCAAGCACGAGGAGATACCGATGAAAACATCCTGGCGCATGACGCTTCAGATCAGTGCCATCGCACTGGCGAGCGCCCTGGCAGTCGGCGCGGCCCATGCCGGCGAAGCCGAAGCCAAGAAGTGGATCAGCAGCGAATTCCAGCCCAGCACGCTGTCGCAAGACAAGCAGATGGCGGAAATGAAGTGGTTCATCGACGCCGCGGCCAAGCTCAAGGCCAAGGGCGTGACCGAGATCCACGTCGTGTCGGAAACGCTCGACACGCACGCCTATGAATCGAAGACGCTGGCCAAGGCCTTCGAAGAGATCACCGGCATCAAGGTCAAGCACGACATCATGCAGGAAGGCGATGTCGTCGAAAAACTGCAGACCTCGATGCAATCCGGCAAGAGCATCTATGACGGCTGGATCTCCGACTCCGACCTGATCGGCACGCACTATCGTTACGGCGTGATCATGCCGCTGTCCGACTACATGTCGGGCGAAGGCAAGGAGTTCACCAACCCCGGCCTGGATCTGAAGGATTTCATCGGCACCAGCTTCACCACTGCGTCCGACGGCAAGCTGTATCAGCTGCCCGACCAGCAGTTCGCCAACCTGTACTGGTTCCGCGCCGACTGGTTCGCCCGCAAGGACCTGCAGGACAAGTTCAAGGCCAAGTACGGCTACGACCTGGGCGTGCCCGTCAACTGGACGGCCTATGAAGACATCGCCAACTTCTTCACCAACGACGTGAAGGAGCTAGACGGCAAGCGCGTCTACGGCCACATGGATTACGGCAAGAAGGACCCGTCGCTGGGCTGGCGCTTCACCGACGCCTGGCTGTCGATGGCAGGTTCTGCCGACAAGGGCATCCCGAACGGCCTGCCGGTCGACGAATGGGGCATCCGTGTCGACGAGAAAGACAAGTGCACCCCGGTGGGCGCATCGGTCTCGCGCGGCGGCGCCACCAACAGCCCGGCCGCCGTGTACGCCCTGACCAAGTACATCGACTGGATGAAGAAGTACGCCCCGCCCGAGGCGACCGGCATGACCTTCAACGAAGCCGGCCCGGTGCCCGCGCAAGGCCACATCGCCCAGCAGGTGTTCTGGTACAGCGCCTTCACCGCGCCGATGACCAAGCCGGGCCCGGTCGTGAACGCCGATGGCTCGCCGAAGTGGCGCATGGCCCCGTCGCCGCACGGCCCGTACTGGAAGGACGGCATGCAGAACGGCTACCAGGACGTCGGCTCGTGGACGTTCTTCAAGTCCACCCCGTTCGAGCGCCGCTCGGCCGCGTGGCTGTACGCGCAGTTCGTCACGTCGAAGACCGTGTCGCTCAAGAAGTCCATCACCGGTCTCACGTTCATTCGTGACTCCGATATCCACAGCGACTACTTCACCAAGAACGCGGCCAAGTACGGCGGCCTGATCGAGTTCTACCGCAGCCCGGCCCGCGTGGCCTGGACGCCGACCGGCAACAACGTGCCCGACTATCCGAAGCTGGCACAGCTCTGGTGGAAGAACGTCGCCACGGCCGTCACGGGCGAGAAGACGCCGCAAGGCGCGATGGACAACCTGGCCAAGGAAATGGACCAGGTGATGGGCCGCCTGCAGCGCGCGGGCATGAAGAACTGCGCGCCCAAGCTGAACCCGGAAAGCGATCCGTCGAAGTGGCTGTCGACCGAACACGCCCCGTGGAAGAAGCTCGACAACGAGCGTCCGAAGGGTGAGACGGTGGCCTACGACAAGCTGCTCGCAGCCTGGAAGGCCGGCAAGGTGCGTTAATTCGCATGCCCGCCGGTCGATCAACCATCGGCCGGCGGGCTACCATGCCTGCTTCCGTTTTACCCACCGCCGGACAGGTTCACTCCGGCCCGGCGGTCACCTGAATCTGCCTTATGGAATACCTCCTCGCGCTCGACCAGGGCACATCCAGCTCACGCGCCATCGTCTTCAACCGCGCCGGCCAGATCGTCGCCAGTGCCCAGCAGGAGTTTCCGCAGCATTTCCCGCAGCCCGGCTGGGTCGAGCATGATCCGTTCGACATCTGGAACAGCCAGCTCGCCACCTGCCGCGCCGCACTCGAACAAGCCAAGCTGTCCGCCGCCGACATGGCCGCGCTTGGCATCACCAACCAGCGCGAAACCACCATGGTGTGGGAGCGCGCCACGGGCAAACCGATCTTCAACGCCATCGTCTGGCAGGACCGCCGCACCGAAGCCATCTGCGAGCGCCTGCGCGCCGAGGGCCTGGAAGACGAGGTACGCAAGCGCACCGGCCTGATCATCGACCCGTATTTTTCGGCCACCAAGCTGCGCTGGATTCTCGATCACGTGGATGGCGCCCGCGAGCGCGCCGCGCGTGGCGAACTCGCCTTCGGCACCATCGACAGCTGGCTCGTCTGGCAACTCACGCGCGGCCGCCTGCACGTGACCGACGTATCGAACGCTTCGCGCACGATGCTGTGGAACATCCACACCGGTGAATGGGATGCGGACCTGATGCGCGCGCTCGACATCCACCCGAGCCTGTTGCCCGAGGTGCATCCGTCCGCGTACCAATTTGGGCAGACCGATGCCGACTGGCTCGGCGCCTCGCTCACCATTGGCGGCATTGCCGGCGACCAGCAATCGGCGTTGTTCGGCCAGGCGTGCTTCAAGCCCGGCATGGCCAAGAACACCTACGGCACCGGCTGCTTCATGCTGCTCAACACCGGCGACAAGGCAGTCCAATCGCACAACGGCCTGATCAGCACGGCTGCGTGCCAGAGCGGCACGAAGCGCAGCTACGCGCTCGAAGGCAGCGTGTTTGTGGGCGGCGCGGTCGTGCAGTGGCTGCGCGACGGCCTGCGCGCCATCCAGCGCTCCGCAGACGTCGAAGGCCTGGCCGCCTCGGTGCCGGATTCGGGCGGCGTGGTGTTCGTGCCGTCGTTCACGGGGCTGGGTGCGCCGTACTGGGATCCCACCGCGCAGGGCGCCATCGTGGGCCTGTCACGCGGCACGACCATCGGCCACATCGCCCGAGCCGCACTGGAGTCGATTGCCTTCCAAAGCACCGCACTGCTGCAAGCCATGACGCGCGATGCCGTTTCCACCATCTCGGAACTGCGCGTCGACGGCGGCGCCTCGGCCAACAACCTGCTGCTGCAGTTCCAGGCTGACCTGCTCGGCATTCCGGTTGTGCGTCCGGAGATCATCGAGACCACGGCGCTCGGCGCGGCCTACCTGGCCGGCATCGCCACGGGCTTCTATCGCGATGAAGCGGAAGTCGCGCAGCAATGGCGCGCCTCCCGCACGTTCCACCCCGTCATCAGCCGCGACGAGGCCGCGCACCGCATCGCCCAATGGGAAATGGCCGTCGCCCAGGTCCGCCTGCCGACCACGCGCGGCCACTGACGGCGCACGTTGCCCCCCAAGAAAAAGGCGGCCCGAAGGTCGCCTTTTTTCTTGGTTCGGCGAGTGGCTTACTTGCCTTCGCTGTTCGGCGTCTGGGCGGGCCCGCCTTGTTCGCTCATCGCTTCCTTGCGCTTGGCGCGCGCTTCCTTCTTCTCAGCCTTGCGGTTGGCCTTGGCAGCCTTCTTCTCTTCCTTGTAGGCCGCCTTGGCGTCGGACTTGCGAGCCTTGTATTCGTCGCTCGCGGCCTTGTCGTCAATGCGCTTCTGAACCAGCGGGTCAGACGACGAAGTGGCCGGCCCGCCTTGCGGGGCGGTCTGCACGGTGCCGGTGGTCTGCGGTGAAGTCTGCGGTGCCGGCGTCATCTGTGCGAAAGCAGCCGACGCAGCAAACGTGGCGGCAACGGCGAGGGCGGTTTTCAGGCGCAGTTCAATCATGGTTGATCTCCTTCTTTTACAAAAACGCGGAATGGACTGACCACATAAGCGGCGCGCGAAGCACCTGAAGTGATCTCGGCGCGCATCAACGGCGCACGCCGGGCGTTGCAAATCACAACACCCAGTTCGTCGCAAGAAGCGCTCCCAGCCCATCGACTACACTGCGCGCTGTCTCTTCCCTCGCGTACGCCGTGTCCAATCACGCCCCCGATTTCGTCCTGCTCGATCCGCCCGCCGATGCCCTCAACTTGGATGCAGACGCCGCCGCCCTTCATGTCGCGACCGTGCAGCGCTGGCTCGAAGACGCCGTCATCGGCCTGAACCTCTGCCCGTTCGCCAAGGCCGTCCACGTCAAGCGGCAAGTCCGATACGCCGTCAGCCGCGCCACGATGGACGGCGACGTGCTCGACCACCTGCGTGCCGAGGCCGACCTGCTGCACGCCACCCCCGCCGCACAGATCGACACCACGCTGCTGATCGTCCCCGCCCTCGCCGACTTCCTCGATTTCCACTCGCTCACGGAACGCGCCGAATCCGTACTCGCCAAAGCCGGCTACGAAGGCGAACTGCAACTGGCCAGCTTCCACCCCGATTTCGTCTTCGCCGACGCGGAGCCTAACGACATCGCCAACGCCACCAACCGCGCACCGGCCCCCATCCTGCATCTGCTGCGCGAAGACAGCATCGCCCGCGCCGCTGCAGCCGTCCCCGACGCAGCGGACATCTACGAACGCAATATCGCGACGATGGAAAAGCTGGGCCCCGAAGGCTGGGCAGAAATGGCAAAGAAGTTCGGCAAGATACCGCCCCGCGACTAACCAACTGACCAAAGGCAGCGACGGTTTGGCCGTTGATGCCCTAGATGGCGCCTTGAATTTCTGTTGCAGGGAGGAAAAAGGAAGGGAAACTGTCTGAGCGAAGCGAGTTTTTCCCTTCCCCTCCCTGCGACATAAATTCAAGGAGTGGGTCGCCATCTCGGGCGCGC
>NZ_JIBE01000011.1:0-5083 GCF_000620465.1 Ralstonia sp. UNC404CL21Col | reverse complement strand
GGAAAAAGGAAGGGAAACTGTCTGAGCGAAGCGAGTTTTTCCCTTCCCCTCCCTGCGACATAAATTCAAGGAGTGGGTCGCCATCTCGGGCGCGCCTTTCTTTGCTTACTTTCTTTGGCAAGACAAAGAAAGTGAGTCGCCCCCGGCAGGGGGTGAAACAAGGGATAGACCGGCACCAGCCATAAAAGCCGACGCCCCAAGAAACGACGCTCACACGCCTCGATCCACCGGCGGCGTCCACTGATACGCCCAAGTCTCAGACAGCAACCGCTCCCCCGACTGCAACGTCAGCAACAACTCAATCGGCGCATTGCTCGCGTCCGGCACCACATCAAACATCGCGCGGACGCCATCGATGCTCGCCAGCGGCCGCGCAGACGCAATCTCCACCCGCCCGCGCGAGGCCCGGATGACGGGCTCCACAGTCGACCCCGCCGTGCTGCGCCCCAGCCGCGACAGCTCGCCGCCAGCAAAGTCCACGACAAACCGCCACGAGAAGTATTTGCGCGGCTGCCCCACCACGCCGCCAATGCCCGTGCGCGTCGCGACCACACGCGCCAGTGGCGAGGCCGCCGCGGGCTGCGCGCCCCACGTCAGCCGATAACCGAACGCCAGCTCCTGCCCGGCATGCGGCGCCACAGCCGGCCGCCAGAACGCGACGATGTTGTCGAAGGTTTCATCGTTGGCCGACAGCTCCACCAGTTCGACCGCACCCTCGCCCCAGCCATGCGTGGGCTCGACCCACACGCTTGGGCGCTTCTCGTAGAAGACGCCGTCATCCTGGTAATGATCGGGATTGCGGTCGCGCTGCAGCAGGCCGAAGCCGCGCGGGCTGTCGTCGGCAAAGCGCTGGCTGCGCAGCATGGGCGGATTGGCCAGCGGCCGCCAGATCCACTCGCCCGAACCGCGCCAGATGGCCAGGCCATCGGAATCATGGATTTCCGGGCGCCAGTCCGATGCACGCCAGCGACGTGCGGCGCTGTGGCGATCGCCGGCGCGGTCGGTGCGGTCGTTTTCGCCGTAGAGGAACATGCTGGTCAGCGGGGCAATGCCCAGACGCTCGATCGGCTTGCGCACGTAAAGCGTGGCGGCCACGTCCATCACCAGCGTGTCGCCGGGGCGGATGTCGAAGCGGTAGACGCCGGCCACGCTGGGCGAATCGAGCAACGCGTAGACGCGCAACGTATCGGCATCGGCGGCCGGGCGCACCAGCCAGAATTCCGTGAAGTCCGGAAACTCTTCCGCGCGCGGCAGGCCGGTATCGATCGCCAGCCCGCGCGCCGACATGCCGTACTGCCACTGCCCCCCAACGGCGCGGAAGTAGCTCGCGCCCAGGAAAGCGGCCACATCGCGCGTCGGGTCGGCCTTGGTCGTCAGCCGGAAACCCGCGAAGCCGAGGTCGGACGGCAGCGCCTGGTGGTCCAGCCCGCTCCTGCCGTAATCGAACATGGCCGGGTCATAGGCAATCAAGCGGGCCTGGCCGTCCACCACTTCGTGCATCTGCACGGCCGACTTGAAGAACAGCCCGAGGTGGAAGAATTTCGCCTCGAACGGCAAGTGCTGTCCGGCCCACAATGCGTGATCGGGGCGATAGCCAATCGATTGATAGCCGTCCCAACCGAGCGTGGCCAGCGGCGGGGGCAGCTGCGTGCTGCGCGGCCGGTAGGGCCGTGCGGCCAAGGCCCGTGCACGCGCCAGCAGGCGAGCTTCGTCAAACGGTTCGGAGGCGCCAGCGGCGGGGCCGGGCGTGGCGCTGCGGGACAAACCAGGAGCCAGGGCAAGCAGCCCGGCGGCCAACTGCTTGAGCAGGTCGCGACGGTGCATGGATCGGGGCAGGACCAGGGGATGAGCCAGGGGTGATTCATCTTCGCACAACCCACGCCCAGGCAGCATCCGGCAAAAACCTTTCATTGGACCCACAACCCTGCACGGTGACCGGGATTGGCTCAGTTGTGCGTGGCGCGGGGCCGCCAGTTGGAGCACAATCCCGGGTCTGTTCACATGTAGAACGTATGTACGTCGCCTATGGTGAACAGAACAGATACGAGCAGCCGGCCTGGCTAGAACGGGTCGACGCCCGCCACGATCATCACGGCGCACATGCTTTCACGACCCTCCACGCCCCCGCCGCCCGATACGGCCACGACCGAACCGTCCGCCGCGATTGCGGCTGCGCTGGAATCGTTCGACCGCTACTACGAGGACGTCCTGCTGCCCATGTGGCTGGGGCCCGGCTGGAACGCGCAGGCCGGTCTCTGCTATGAGGCACTCGTCGTCGACAACGGTGCGCTGGTGCCGGCGTCCACCGCGCGGTACCGGGCGATGGCCTGTGCGCGGCAGTTGTATACGTTCGCGCGCGCCACGCAGCTCTCCAAGCGCCACCGCGATCTCTGCGCCGAACGCGCCGCCGCCCTGTGCCATGCGCTGGACACGCGCTTTCGCGACACGATCCACGGCGGCTGGCTGTTTGCGATCGACAGCGCGCTGGCCCCGGACGACACCACCAAGGATCTGTACACGCACGCCTTCGTGCTGTTTGCCGCCGCACATTGGCTCGCCGTGAGCGAAGACCCGCGTGCCGCCGCGCTGATGCACGACGCGCACGACGTGATCACCCGCAGCTTTGCGCGGGCCGGTGCCAAGCCGCTGCCGGTCGCGTCCATGGATGGCTCGTTCAGCACCACGCTGACCTGCGTCGCGCAGAACCCGGTGATGCATCTGACCGAGGCGTACCTGGCCGCCGCCGCGCTGGACGAGCCGCCCGCGTGGGCCGAGGCCGGCGTGCGCACGCTGGCCGAGGGCATCCTCGCGCGCTTCATCGATACGCGCACGGGCGGCATCGCCGAGTTGCCGGTTGACGAAACTGCGGACCAGGCCAGCACCGAGAACCGCATCGAACCCGGTCACCAGTTCGAATGGTTCTATCTTGTGCGCGCACACGCCGAGGTCTTTACGCGATCCGAAGCCGGGCGCCATCTGGCCGAGACCCTCGCCCGCGCGGTGGATGCCGCCTGCGCCGACGGCGTGGATGCCGAGACGCAGGGCGTGTGCCTGTCACTCAACCTGGACGGGACGATGCGCGACGCCAGCCAGCGCATCTGGGCGCAGACCGAATACGGCCGGGCCCTCGCGCTGTGCACCGAAACGCAGGGTGCCATGCTCGCGCGCCTGCTGCCGGCGTGGTCCGCGCGCTTCCTGCACGCGCAAGGCTGGAACGAGGTGATCGACCCCGCCGGCCAGCGCCTGCGCGCCGACATGCCGTCGAGCACGCCGTACCACATCACCACCTTTTACGAGGCGGCCCGCAGCGCGCTGACCGGCTCGCCCGCACGTTGTACCCAAGCTGTTGAGTGAGACCCATCATGCATACCTCCAACCCCAACGAATCCAAGGCCCGCACCGTCTTCCGGGTGGTTAGCGGCAACTTCCTGGAGATGTACGACTTCATGGTCTACGGCTATTACGCCAAGGCCATTGCCGACACCTTCTTCCCCGCCGGCAACGAGTTCCTCTCGCTGATGCTGTCGCTGGTGACCTTCGGTGCCGGCTTCCTGATGCGGCCCCTGGGCGCGATCTTCCTGGGCGCGTACATCGACCGTCACGGCCGTCGCACAGGCCTGATTGTCACGCTGGCGCTCATGGCCTGCGGCACGCTGCTGATCGCGCTGGTGCCGGGCTACGCCACCATCGGGCTGGCGGCGCCGCTGCTGGTGCTGATCGGCCGGTTGCTGCAAGGCTTCTCGGCCGGCGTGGAGCTGGGCGGTGTGTCGGTCTACCTGGCCGAAATCGCCACCCCGGGCAAGAAGGGCTTCTTCGTGAGCTGGCAATCGGCCAGCCAGCAGGTGGCGGTCATGTTTGCCGCGCTGCTGGGCGTGCTGATGTCGTACCTGCTGCCGCCGTCGGAGATGAGCGCATGGGGCTGGCGCGTGCCGTTCCTGATCGGCTGCCTGATCGTGCCGTTCCTGTTCATCATCCGCCGCTCGCTGCAAGAGACCGAGGAGTTCCAGAAGCGCAAGCACCGTCCGGACCTGCGCGCCGTGTTCCGCTCGATGGGCCAGAACTGGCGACTGGTGGGCGCAGGCACGCTGATGGTCGTGATGACCACGGTGTCGTTCTACCTGATCACCGCCTACACGCCGACCTTCGGCAAGAGCGTGCTGCACCTGTCGGACATGGACAGCCTGATCGTCACGCTGTGCGTGGGCGCCTCGAACTTCTTCTGGCTGCCGGTGATGGGCGCCGTGTCCGACCGCGTCGGCCGCCGCCCGCTGCTGATCCTCTTTACCGTGCTGATGCTGGTGACGGCGTACCCGGCCATGCAGTGGCTGGTGAGCGCACCGTCGTTCGCCCGCATGCTGATCGTGCTGCTGTGGCTGTCGTTCCTGTATGGCAGCTATAACGGCGCGATGGTCGTCACGCTCACCGAGATCATGCCGCCGGAAGTGCGCACCACGGGTTTCTCGCTGGCGTACAGCCTGGCCACGGCCATCTTCGGCGGCTTCACGCCAGCGATTGCCACGTGGCTGATCCACGAAACGGGCAACAAGGCGATGCCGGGCGTGTGGGTGTCGTTTGCCGCGCTGTGCGGGTTGATTGCTACGCTGGCGATCGTCAAACCGGCGGGCAGGCATGAGCATGGGGCGGGGACGGCGCCTGTGGCTTAACTGGTCTCGTGGATGAAGAACGCCTCTCAGAGGGGGATCTCTCTGAGGGGCGTTTTTTCTTTGTGCTTTTGGTTTTTGCTGGGATTTTTGTTGGTGGTGCATCCCTTGTTTCATCCCCTGCCGGGGCTGACTCACTTTCTTTGGTCTTGCCCAAAGAAAGTAAGCAAAGAAATGCGCGCCCGAGATGGCGAAAGATTCCTTGAATTTATGTCGCAGGGAGGGGAAGGGAAAAACTCGCTTCGCTCAGACAGTTTCCCTTCCTTTTTCCTCCCTGCAACAGAAATTCAAGGCGCCATCTAGGGCAAGAAAGTCAAAGGACAAAAGCCGAACCATCTGGGCGCCGACCCAAACGACAAAGGCCAACCACGCGATGGGTTGGCCTTTTTCTTTTGACGTTAGGCCCTTGATGGCGCCTTGAA
>NZ_JIBE01000010.1 GCF_000620465.1 Ralstonia sp. UNC404CL21Col | reverse complement strand
TCTTTCGCCATCTCGGGCGCGCATTTCTTTGCTTACTTTCTTTGGGCAAGACCAAAGAAAGTGAGTCAGCCCCGGCAGGGGATGAAACAAGGGATGCACCACAAAAAACAAAAAAGCACGAATCCCCCCACAACCAACAACGAAACCCCCACCCAACCCCCACCCCTTAAGATTGCAACACACCCCATCAAGCCAACACAAAAGCCCAAAAACCATGCAGATCTACCACAACCCCCGCTGCTCCAAATCCCGCACGGCCCTCGAACAAGCCCAATCCTTCGTCGCAAAAAACGGCGAACAACTCGAGGTCATCGAATACCTGACCACGCCACCCACGCTGGCCGACCTCAAACAGCTCGCAGCGCAACTCGACACTCCGCTGCGCAGCCTGGTCCGCGAAAACGAAGACGAATACGCGCAGCTCAATCTGGCCGATGCGTCGGACGACGCGCTGCTCAAGGCCATCGCGGCCCACCCGAAGCTGCTGCAGCGCCCGGTGCTCGTGCGCAACGGCCGCGCCATCATCGGCCGCACGCCTGAAGCGCTCGACGCGTTCTTGAAGTTATTCACCGCGCCCCACAAAGTTGAACGGCCTGCCGATTTCCATCGGACAGGCCGTTCAGGGGTGGCCTTATCTCGCCTTGCGCGAGGGCCGGGGCTGCGTCCGTCAAGACGCGCAAGGGCACCGGTTTATTCCAGGCCCATCCATCGGGCCATTTCTGACCCGAAACCAACCGCCAGCAGGGCGGCAAGCACCACTGCCAGCGCCGCCGCGGTCGAGACCATGGCGACTTTCATGACTTCTGCGTCGTGGTGCGCGCTGCTGTGCGTGTGCTGCAAGTGCTGCAGATGTTGCGCACGCATGCTCAGCGGAACCGCTTTCGCAGAGGATTTGCGATGCCAATGCAAGCGCTCCGTCATCGCTCGCAAGTGTTGCGTGTCAAACGCGTCACGGGAAAATCGCACCGCGGTACCTCCCGTTGTTGGCTGATAGCCGACGCCGGCACGCACCGGCGTCGGGGGCACGTGCGGCCCGAAAACGATACGGCAAGCAAATGGCGTATGCGAGTGGCTTTGCTTGTCGGCGCCGGGTGGCGCAGTCGTCTGGTCGCTCGCACAAGCCCAGCGTAGACGCGGGTTTGCGAGCCCGCAAGTTGCGTTGCGGCATGGTGCGCGCATCACGCGGGCAAAAGGCAAACCGCGTGCGGGTCTTCGTGAAATGCGTGACGCCTCCGGCGCTCAATCCTGCGCAGATTGCTGGGTCACTTGTGCGGCGGCGCGTTCGCCTTCGCGTTTGCGCAACTCGGCGAGCATGTTGCAGAAGAGGGCGCCTTGTTCTTTCGCGTCATCCAGCGCGATATGCGTGTGCGGCAGCGGGTCGTGCCAGTGCTCGGGAAAGGCCGCTTTGACGTTGCGCCGATACGGCATGCCTGTGAGCGCAAAGGCCAGCGTTTTGATGTCGAGCGCCGCCCAGCCAAACGGCGAGCGCCCGGCAAAGCGCATCATGTACCAGAACATGAACGTGAAATCGAAGCCCGCCGGAAACGCCACGAACACCGGCTTGCCGGGCAGACTCTCGACCCACTCCACGTAACGCGGCAGGGCTACCTCGGGCGCCTCAAGATTGGCGCGGCATGCGGCCCACGCCTCGGGCTGCGTCTTCCACCATTGCATCTGGACCGGATGGCCCTCCGCGCCCGGCAGCGTTTCCAGGTTGGCTTCAAACGTGCCGACGAGCGTCTTGTCGGCCAGGTACGCCGCGCTGGCAAAGCTCAGCATCGAGTGCGGCCCGGGGATGGGGCCGTCGGCCTCGATGTCGGTGCTGACGTAGATTTCGGGCCGCGTGTCGGGCGGCTGGTTGCCGCGCTTGCGGCGCGGTTTGTCAGCGGGTGCGACAGGTGCGGCCGGCGCGGTGTCGGCGAAGGTGTCGTCGCTGTCGTTGGCGCTGTCGTTGGTGTTTTCGCTCATGCCGAGCCTTCGTTGGCAAACAGGCGATCAGCGACGTACGGGTTGCTCGCACGCTCATCGCCAAAGGTCGAGATCGGTCCATGGCCCGGCACAAACGTGACGTCGTCGCCCAGCGGCCACAGCTTCGTGCGGATGGCGTTGATCAGGTCGGCATGGTTGCCGCGCGGGAAATCCGTGCGGCCGATCGACCCTGCAAACAGCACATCGCCGACGATGGCGACGCGGTCTTCGGCGCTGAAGAACACCACGTGGCCGGGCGTGTGGCCCGGGCAGTGGAATACCTGCAGCGTGCGGCCGGCGGCTTCCACGGTGTCGCCGTCTTCCAGCCAACGATCCGGCACGAACGCCTTGGCCGGCGGAAATCCAAAGCGCTGGCTCTGCATCGGCAACTGGTCGATCCAGAACGCCTCGTCCTTCTGTGGCCCTTCGATGGGCACGCCAAGCTGCGTGCGCAGGGCATCGGCGGCGGCGCAATGGTCGACGTGGCCGTGCGTGAGCAGAATCTTTTCGATGCGGGCACCGTGCTGCTCGGCGGCGGCCAGGATGCGGTCGATATCGCCGCCCGGGTCGGTCACGGCGGCCCTGCCATCGTCGCCAATCAGCAGCGTGCAGTTCTGTTCAAACGGCGTAACGGGGACGACAACGACTTTCATGTGATCTTTGGTGCGCATTTGCACGTGGCAGGGATAACCCGATTGTATCGGGCCGAGCCCGCGCCAGCACTGGGCTCGCGGGGTGTGCTGTTACATCGGAAAGAAAATATTACAAAATTGGTGTGAGATGACAGCATGATGTGATCGTTTTAATAGGAAATGTAAATAAACGATCGGAGCATGCATGTTAGACTCGCGGCCATGCTCAAGTTGACCCATCCGATTTCCTGCCTTCCGGCCGGCCGCACGCTGCGTGCCTGGCTGACGCACGGCACCGCGCTGCTGGTGCTGGCGGGCTGTGCCGCCGTTCCCGGCGAACCGCCCGCGGGTGGGCAATCCGGCCTCCAGGCCAGCAAGCCCACCGCACCCGCGTTGAAGGTGGCCGACCCGCGCGACAACCCCGATGCCTGGGGCACGCTGTCGTTCCGCGGGGTGCCCGATTCGAGCAGCCTCAAGCTCGACGAGAGCACCGATACGAGCCCCGGCCTGCGCGCCGACCTCGGCACGTTCGAGCAGCGCGGCCTCGCCTCGTGGTACGGCCGCGGCTTCCACGGCCGCCGCACCGCCAGCGGCGAGCGCTTCGATATGAATGCCTTCACGGTGGCGCATCCGTCGCTGCCGCTGCAAAGCTGGGTGCTGGTGCGCAACCTGTCCAACGACCGCGTGGTCGTGGCCAAGGTGACGGATCGCGGCCCGTACTACGGCAAGCGCATCCTCGACATGTCGTATGCGGCAGCCAAGCGGCTCGACTTCGTCAAGCGCGGTTCGACGCAAGTGGAAATCCGCCGACTGTCGCGCGCGGAAGTTGAAGCGCTGCGCCCTGAGCTGACGCAGACCGATGTCGCCAGCAACGATGGCGATGCCGATGTGGGTGCCGATGAACCCGCACCGGTCAAGAAGAAGGCGACCAAGCGTCGCGCCAAGCGCCGTTGATCTGCTGATCCGGCCGCCTTCCTGCTGCCTCAGTCCTTCCCTTCGTTTTTCGACGCCAGCGCGCTTTGATACAGCGCGTCCACCGAAGCGCCCGTAATCGCGCCGGCCAGCTTGGCCGCACGCTTGGCGGGCAGTTCAGCCAACAGCAGACGCAAGACCTGGTCCGCCGCCATCGCGTTCGGTGCCGCGTCTTGTGCGCCAGCGCCTTCCACCACCAGAACGAATTCGCCCTTGCCATGCGAGGCATCGGCCGCAAGCCACGCCGGTGCGTCCGCAGCGGGCAGCACGACGATCTCCTCGAACAGCTTGGTCAACTCGCGGCCGATGAGGATGCGTCGCGCCGGCAGGTGTTCCGCCAATGCAGCGAGCGTGGCCTCGATGCGATGCGGTGCCTCGTACAGAACCCACGCCGGCCCGTGCGCGACCCATTGGCGGATGGCCGCGTCGCGTTGCCCGGCCTTGGGCGGCAGGAAGCCGACAAAGGTGAACTGCCCACCAGACGTGTCGAGCAATTCCCCGGCGGCAGAAAGCGCCGTCACCACCGCGCTCGCGCCCGGCAGCGGGATCACGCGCTGGCCCGCCGCACGCACCGCCTCCACAATCCGCGAGCCCGGGTCCGACACGCCCGGCGTGCCCGCATCGGACACATACGCGATGCGCTCGCCCTGCGCGAGCCGCGCGACGATGCGCGCAGCTGCCTCGCGCTCGTTGTGCTCGTGCGCCGCGAGCATCGGCCGCGACAGCCCCAGCCGATTGAGCAGTTGCCCGGTATTGCGCGTGTCTTCACAGGCCACCGCGTCGACGATGCCCAGCACGTAGCGCGCCCGCAGCGACACGTCGGCCGCGTTCCCGATGGGGGTAGCCACCACATATAATGCGCCGGCGGGATAGTGCTGGTCGTGCGCCAGCAGGGTCCAGTCAGGATCACTCACGAGAACTTCTCTCAGTCACTTGGTTCAAACCGCGAATGCATGCGCCGCAGCCCATCACAGCCGCCACCGGTGAAGCCGGTGAAGACCGCGCGCTGCGCTACTTGCAGGCGCGCGGCTTGGCCGTGGTCAGCCGCAATTATCGCTGCAAGGGCGGTGAAATCGATCTGGTGATGCGCGATGCGGTCGGCGCGCTGGTGTTTGTTGAGGTGCGTGCCCGCGTGGCGCGTTCCACGCAGCGCTTCGGTGGCGCGGCCGCGAGTGTCACGCCCGCCAAGCAGCGTCGCCTGATTGCCGCGGCCGAAGATTTTCTCGCGCGGCAGGTTGAAGATGTGCCGGCCTGCCGCTTTGACGTCATTGCCATCGACGGTGCGCGTATCGAATGGATGCGCGATGCCTTCGGCGTTGATGCGTAAATCCGCATCAGCCTCGCTCTTCTTTCTTCTGCACTTCATTCAAGGACAGCATGAAACTCTCGTCGCCTACGTTTGCCCGTTTCCGTCGCACGGTCACGCGCACCGCCGTGCTGGCCGCCCTGGCCGGCATCACCGCAACGCAGTTGACCGCCTGCTTCCCGCTGTTTGCGGGCGCCGTCGCCGGCGGCGTGGCACTTGCCACCGACCGTCGCCCGACCGCCACCCAGACCATCGACCGCGGCCTGCAGATGGAAGCCGAGAACACGCTGATCTCGCGCTACGACGGCCGTGCCCACGTCAACGTGACGGTCTACAACCGCAAGGTCCTGCTGACCGGCGAAGCCGGCACCGAGCAGACCAAGCAGGAGATCGGCCAGTACGCGCAGAAGCTGCAGAACGCGCGCGAGGTGGTCAACGAGATTGTCGTGACGCCGGAGTCGAGCACCTTCGGCTCGCGCACCAATGACACGTACATCACCACCAAGGTGAAGAGCGTGCTGGCCGGCACGGAAGGCGTGCCCTGGAACTCCATCAAGGTGACGACCGAAGCGCAGACCGTCTTCCTGCTCGGCGTGGTGACCGAGGCCGAGGGCAACAAGGCCACCGAAGCCGTGCGCACCGTGGGCGGCGTCAACAAGGTCGTGAAGGTGTTCGACTACGTGACCGAAGACGAGCGCAAGCGCCTGGACGCGAATGCCTCGTCGACCAACCCGTCGACCGCGCCCGACGCGTCGCAAGGCACGCCAACGCGTGCGCAGGGTACGCCGACGGCCACGCAGGCACCGGCACCCGTCACTTCGGCCTCGCCGGGCGTGACCGTGTCGCCCACCACCTCGCCCGCGCTGCCGCCGGGCAAGCAGCTGCCGTAAGCGGCCTCGGCCAAATCCCACCCGCAATATCGCACCGCAAGAAACGCAGCCACCGCGCTGCGTTTTTTGTTGGCTGCGCGCATCACCGGGCCCACGGCGCGCCGTGCGTGTTAGCGTATGACGCTTCCGCGACTTCGCTGCCCCCCGATGCCCGTCGTCCACCGCCTTGCCGCCGCAGCGTCGCTTGCGGCGCTGCTGACGGCCCCCGCGCCCACTGTGGCCCATGCGGCCGATCTTCCCGCCACCAATCTGCAGGCCCGCACCTGGGCTGCCACGTGCGCCAGCTGCCATCACGCCGATACCGCGTCCGGCGCCAAGCTGGTCGCGCAGACGCTGCCGCCGCTGGCCGGTCGCTCGCAGGCCGAGTTGATCGACGCAATGCAGGCCTTCCGCAGCGGCGCGCGCCCCTCCACGGTGATGGGCCAGATCGCCCGCGGTTATGACGATGCGCAGAGCGCCGCCATTGCCGGCTGGCTGTCACGCCAACCCCAGGAGGCGCCATGAGCGAATGGCTGCGCAAGGATCGGCGCGCTCTCTTGCGCGCGCTCGGGGCAACCGCGCTGGCCGGGCCGCTGGCCGCGTGTGCATCGCTGTCGGGCGTACGCAATGCACGCGTGGTGGTCGTGGGCGGCGGCTATGGCGGCGCAACGGCGGCCAAGTACGTGCGCGTGTTTTCCGGTGGCCGTGTCGATGTCACGCTGGTCGAGCCGAACGCCGCGTTCGTCTCGTGCCCGCTGTCGAACCTCGTCCTGTCGGGCGACCGTGACCTGGCGTCGATTACCGTGCCGTATGACGCACTGGTCGAGCGCCACGGCGTGCGCTGGGTGCGCGACCGTGCCTCGGCCATCGATGCCGACGCCAAACAGGTGCGCTTGGCCGGCGGCGGCACGCTCGATTACGACCGACTGATCCTCTCGCCCGGCATCGACTTCGTCCCGGGAGCCATCCCGGGTCTCGCCAATGCAGCCACCGCCGCGCAAGCGCCGCACGCCTGGAAAGCCGGCACGCAGACGCTGGCGCTGCGCCATCGGCTCGAAGCCATGCCCAACGGCGGCACGGTGGCGATCAGCATTCCGCTCGCGCCATACCGCTGCCCGCCCGCGCCGTACGAGCGTGCGTGCCTGATCGCCAACTGGCTGCAGCGCGGCAAGCCGGATGCGCGCGTGCTCATCCTCGATGCCAACGACGACGTCACCTCCAAGGGCGCGCTATTCAAGCGCGTCTGGGCCGAGCGCTATCCG
This sequence comes from Ralstonia sp. UNC404CL21Col, assembly GCF_000620465.1. Taxonomy (GTDB): domain Bacteria; phylum Pseudomonadota; class Gammaproteobacteria; order Burkholderiales; family Burkholderiaceae; genus Ralstonia; species Ralstonia flatus. The sequence continues at coordinate 61,544 of NZ_JIBE01000010.1, read as the reverse complement.
CAGCACATCGAATATCGCCCGCAATACAACGCCGTCGACATCGATGCCAAGGGCCGCGTGCTCAAGTTCGATGTGCAGGACGACGTGCAGGCCGATGTCGTCAACCTGATCCCGCCGCAGCGCGCCGGAGCGATTGCCGTGCAGGCCGGCCTGGCGACGGCCAATGGGCGCTGGTGCGAAGTGGATTTCCTGTCGTTTGAATCGAAGGTGGCGCCGGGCGTGCATGTGATTGGCGATGCCATCCAGACCGCGCCGCTGATGCCCAAGTCCGGCCACATGGCCAACCAGCACGGCAAGGTGGCCGCCGCCGCCGTGGTGGCGATGCTCGCCGGCCATGCGCCCGACGCATCGCCGCTGTACACCAACACCTGCTACAGCTTTGCCACGCCCGACGAGGCGATGCACGTGGCAACTGTCCACCGCTACGACGCGGCCGAGCACACCATGGTGACGGTGCCCGGCGCCGGTGGGCTTTCCGATGCACCTTCGGCCGCCGAGGGCAAGCTGGCGCAAGGCTGGAGCCGCGCCATCTGGTCGGACATGCTGGGCTAAGCAAGGCAAGGCCGAGGCGCCCGGCACAAACAATGCGCAAGATTGTGCAAGTCGCCTAAGCGGCCGGCGCCTACAGTGCGTCATGTGGCCGCACGGGCGGCCGTCCGAACCTTCCGATCATCATGTCTCCCAAGGATCTGCTGCTGGCCCTGACCGTTGTGCTGGTGTGGGGCGTCAACTTTGTCGTCATCAAGGTGGGCCTGCACGGCGTGCCGCCCATGCTGCTGGGTGCGCTGCGCTTTGCGCTGGTCGCCTTCCCGGCCGTGCTGTTCGTGCCGCGCCCCAAGATCGCGCTCAAGTGGCTGGTGGCTTACGGCGCCACCATCAGCTTCGGGCAGTTCGCGTTCCTGTTCTCGGCCATGTACGTGGGCATGCCGGCGGGGCTGGCCTCGCTGGTGCTGCAGTCGCAGGCCTTCTTTACGCTGACGATTGCCGCCATCGTGCTGCGCGAGCCGATCCGCTGGTTCCACCTGGCCGGCATGGCGGTGGCCGCGGGCGGGCTGGCCGTCATCGGCATGGCGGGCGGCGGCTCGGTCACGGGCATGACCACCGCCGGTTTCTTGCTGACGCTGTGCGCGGCGTTTTCGTGGGCCAGCGGCAACATCGTCACCAAGCGCGTCGGGCCGGTGAATGTGGTCAGCCTGGTGGTGTGGGGCGCCGTCATTCCGCCGGTTCCGTTCTTCCTGCTGTCGTACTGGCTTGAGGGGCCGGAGCAGATCGCGCATAGCCTGGCGAACATCAGCGCGTCGAGCATCGGCGCGATCGTCTACCTGTCCTTTGGCGCCACCATCTTCGGCTACAGCCTGTGGAGCCGCCTGCTGGCGCGCTACGCGGCCAGCCAGGTTGCGCCGCTCACGCTGCTGGTGCCGGTGGTGGGGCTGGTATCGGCGGCCGTGCTGCTGGGCGAGCGCCTGGTGGCCGCCCAATGGCTGGGCGGCGCGGTGGTGATGGCCGGGTTGCTGCTCAACGTGTTTGGCGGCCGGCTGGCCGCGCGGCGCGCGATGGCCTGATCGCCGCATCCCCAAAACAAGCGCCCGGGCCGAAAGGTACCGGGCGTTTTGCTTTGCTGGCGACATTTGCGGGCGACATAGGATTTGGCCCGTTTCGGGCACAATACCGGGTCCGATTCCCGCCATTTCGCCCGCACACGCATGCGGGCAGCCTCGTCTTCTGGAGACCACATGAAGTTCGCCCCCACGCTCGCCGCTGCGGCGGTGCTGGCCGGCCTGGCGCTGTCCGCCACGCCCGCGCTGGCCGCCGTTGATGCTGCCCGCGCCTTGTCCATCGCCAACCAGAACGCCTGCATGGGCTGCCACGCCGTCGACCGCAAGCTCGTCGGCCCGGCCTACCAGGACGTTGCCGCCAAGTACAAGGGCGATGCCGGCGCACAAGCCAAGCTCATCAAGAAGGTGCGCGAGGGCGGCATGGGCAACTGGGGCCAGATCCCGATGCCGGCCAATCCGAAGATTGCCGATGCCGATCTGAAAACCGTGATCGACTGGGTGCTCGCAGGCGCCCCGGCCAAGTGAGGAACGGACGATGAACGACGCAATCAACCTGAGCCGCCGTGACGTGCTGCGCGCCGGCGCCATGATGGCGCTGCTGGTGTCTGCCGGCATTGCCACGCCGGCCCAGGCGGCCGAATGGAACAAGGCCGCCTTTGCCGTGAAGGGCGTGAACGACGTGCTCAAGCAACTGGGCGGCGGCGCGGTCGACAAGGGCGGCGCCGGCATCCAGCTCACCGCACCGGACATTGCCGAGAACGGCGCCGTGGTGCCGCTGGTCGTGACGAGCACGCTGCCGGGCACCGACCTCATCGCCATCCTGGTCGAAAAGAACCCGAACACGCTGGCCGCCACGTTCGCCATTCCGGCCGGCACCGACCCGTTTGTCAGCACGCGCGTGAAGATGGGCGAGACGTCAACGGTCTACGCCGCCGTGCGCGCCAACGGCAAATGGGTGCTGGCGAGCAAGGAAGTGAAGGTCACCCTGGGTGGCTGCGGCGGTTAAACATCAGGAGAACACACCATGGCAGACCCGATGCGCATTCGCGCAATGGAAAACGGCGGCACCACCGACGTGAAGATCCTGATGAAGCACGACATGGAAACCGGCCAGCGCAAAGACGCGTCCGGCAAGGTCGTGCCCGCCTGGCACATCACCAACGTGACGGTGCAGCACAGCGGCAAGACGGTGCTCGACGCGCAGTTCGGCCCGGCCGTGTCGAAAGATCCGTTCCTCAATTTCAAGTTCAAGGGCGGCGCCAAGGGCGACAAGGTGACGGTCACGTGGGTCGACAACCACGGCGACAAGCGCACCGACGAAACGTCTATTCAGTAAGCCCCCGGAGGCCCACATGCGACGCAGCTTCTTTCGTGTGACCGCCGCGCTGGCGGCCTTGGGTGTGGCCGGCAAGGCCGCTGCCCAGAACGCCCCGCGCGCGGGCGGCGCCGGTGCCCGCTACAAGGTGGTCTACCAGTTGAGCGAAGGCATCGACCAGGCCGTGCGAGCCATCGGCAACCTGCGCAACCACCTGAACGGCGCACCCGGCACGAAGATCGTGGTGGTGGCGCTGGGCCACGGCATCGACTTCCTCGTTGAAGGCGCCAAGGATGCGCAGGGCCGCCCGTTTGATGCACCGGTGGCGGCGCTGGCCAGCATGGGCGTGGAGTTTCGCGTGTGCCACAACTCGCTGATGGCCTTCAAGGTGCCGGAAGACAAGCTGCTGCTCGAAGCCAAGGTGGTGCCGGCCGGTGTGGTGGAAATCACCCGCTTGCAGCAGGAAGAAGGTTTCGCCTATATCAAACCGTAGGCGACCCACGGAGGGGACCGTGAAACACAAGACATGGACGATGGTGCTGGCTGCGGCGTGGGTTGCCGGCAGCGCCGTCATGGCATCCGCGCAGGACGCCAAGGACAGCACCGCCGCCGGCATCGCGCAGTACCGCGAGATGCTGGCCGACGGCAACCCGGCTGAACTCTGGGAAGCCGCCGGAGAAGAACTCTGGAAGAAGCCCGCCGGCCCCAAGCAGGCCTCGCTTGAAGCATGCGACCTGGGCCTTGGCCCCGGCGTCGTGAAGGGCGCCTACGCCAAGCTGCCGCGCTACTTCAAAGACACCGGCCGCGTGATGGACGCCGAACAGCGCCTCATGCATTGCCGCATGACGCTGCAGGGTCTGACCAAGGAAGAGGCATCGGCCCGCCCGTTCTCGTCGCCCGGCAAGGCGTCGGACATTGAACGGCTGATGGCGTACGTGGCTTCGGAATCGCGCGGCGCGGCCATCGACATTCCGCTCGCCCACCCCGAAGAAAAGCGCGTGTACGAACTCGGCCGCCGCATGTTCTTCTACCGCGGCGGCGCGTATGACTTTGCCTGCGCCACGTGCCATGCCCAGCCGGGCTTGCGCATCCGCCTGCAGGAGCTGCCTGACTTGCTGACCGCCGACGGCGCGCGCTTTGCGTATTCCACGTGGCCGGGTTATCGCGTCTCGCAGGGCGAGGTACGCACGATGCAGCACCGCCTGTATGACTGCCTGCGGCAGCAGCGCTTTCCGGAACCGCTCTACGGCAGCGAGGTGATTACCGCGCTGGAGATGTTCCTCGCCCGCAACGCCAACGGCGGCAAGATGGACGCGCCGTCCATCAAACGATGACACGATGAGGCCACGCATGACCCGACTGACCCCCATCGTTCTGATGGCGCTCACAGTAGCGCTGGCCGCCGGCACCGCGCACGCAGCCGACGCCGCCGCCAAGGCCGTCACCCCGCCCAAGCCCGAAGCCAAGGCCGACGCGGCACTCGCCAAGGTCATCCAGGAGAGCTTTGTCTCCAAGGGCCCCGCCACCGTGGAAGGCGTGACCGAGCGCGACGACGTGCAGAAGGTCTGCAGCCAATTTGCCGACCGCAACGCCGTGCCCGCCGCGGTTGCCAAGAAACTGGAAGACGCGCAATTCAAGACCATCCACTACCCGGCTGACAACACCTGGTTGGGCGACTGGAAGGAAGGCGAGAAGACCGCGCAGAGCGGCCGCGGCATGCAGTTCTCCGACCCGGCCGGCGGCGCAAACGGCGCCAACTGCTACGCCTGCCACCGCCTCTCGAAAGACGAAGTGTCGTACGGCACCATCGGCCCCTCGCTGTACCAGTACGGCAAGCTGCGCGGCAATTCCGAGGCGATCCTGCGCTACACGTGGGGCAAGATCTACAACTCCAACGCGTATGCGGCGTGCTCCAACATGCCGCGCTTTGGGCACAAGGGCATCCTCACCGAGCAGCAGATCCGCGATGTGATGGCGCTGTTGTTCGATCCGGCCTCGCCCGTGAACCAGTAAGCCGATAACGCCATGCGTACGCTTCGACGGTTCCTGATGTGGGCGGCAGCGGCGATGGTGTTTGCCGCCACGCAGTTTGCCAATCATGCGCAGGCCGTCGAAGTGGGCGATGTGGTGGCGCTGCCCGACGTGCAGTTGCTCGACGGCACGCGCGTGCCGGGCGATGCATGGCGCGGGCACCCCGTCATCATCGCCACGTGGGCGTCGTGGTGCCCGTTCTGCGCGCTGCAGAACCCGCGTCTGCAAAAGCTCTACGACGCCACCCGCGGCACTGACCTGCGCATCCTCACCATCAGCATCGATGCCAACCCGCAGCTCGCGAAGGACTACGTCGCCAAGCGCGGCTTCACCTTCCCCGTAGCGATGGAAACCGACGCGCTGTGCGCCGCCACCGGCCCGCGCAAGGGCCTGCCCGAACTGCTCGTGCTCGACGCCAAGGGCCGCGTGGTGCGCAAGGAAGTCGGCGAGATGCTGGAAGACGACGTGGCCGACTTGGCACGCTACGCACACAGCTCCAAACAATGAACCGTCGCGAATTCGTTCAAGCCCTGGCGATTGCCGCAGCCGCCGGCCTGCGCTTGACCGACGCGCACGCCGATACGTTCAGCTATGACGTGCCGCGCTTCGGCAACGTCCACCTGCTGCACTTCACCGATTGCCACGCGCAGTTGCTGCCCATCGAATACCGCGAGCCCAGCGTCAACCTGGGCGTAGCGCAATGGGCCGGGCAACCGCCGCATCTGGTCGGGCACGCGCTGCTCAAGCGTTACGGCATTGCGCCGGGCTCGCGCGCCGCGCACGCCTTCACCGCGCTCGACTTTGCCGAGGCCGCCCGCCGCTACGGCCGCATGGGCGGATTTGCGCATCTGGCCACGCTCATCAAGCGGCTGCGCGCCACCCGCCCGAATGCGCTGCTGCTGGACGGCGGCGACACGTGGCAGGGCTCCGCCACCGCGCTGTGGACTAACGGCCAGGACATGGTCGACGCAGCCCTTGCGCTGGGCGTGGACGTCATGACCCCGCACTGGGAGATGACCTACGGCGCAGACCGCGTACGCCACGTGGTCGATCACGACTTCAAGAACAAGGTCGCCTTTGTCGCGCAGAACATCCAGACCGCCGACTTTGGTGATCCGGTGTTCGACCCGTACGTGCTGCGCGAGCTGAACGACGTGCCGGTGGCCATCATCGGGCAGGCGTTTCCGTACACACCGATCGCGCACCCGGCCGATTTCACGCCCGACTGGACCTTCGGCATCCAGGAAGAACGGCTGCAGAAGATGATTGACGAGGCGCGCGGCAAGGGCGCCAAGGTGGTCGTGCTGCTGTCGCACAACGGCATGGATGTCGACCTCAAGCTCGCCTCGCGCGTGCGCGGGTTGGACGCCATCCTGGGCGGGCATACGCACGACGCCGTGCCCGCGCCCGTCAAGGTCAGCAACCCGGGCGGGGTGACGCTCGTGACCAACGCCGGCGCCAACGGCAAGTTTGTCGGCGTGCTCGATCTGGATGTGCGCGGCGGCACCGTGCGCGACATCCGCTATACGCTGCTGCCCGTGTTTGCCGACCTCCTGCCGGCCGACCCGGCCATGACGGCGCTGATTGACCGCGTGCGCGCGCCGTACCAAGACAAGCTGGGCGAAACGCTCGCCACGAACCGCGGGCTGCTGTACCGGCGCGGCAACTTCAACGGCACGTTCGACCAACTCATCGTTGATGGCCTGATGCACGCGCAGGGCGCCGAGATTGCCTTCTCGCCCGGCTTCCGCTGGGGCACCACGCTGCTGCCCGGCGAGGCCCTGACCATGGAAGCGCTGATGGCCCAGACCGCCATCACCTACCCGGCCACCACGCTCACCGAGATGACGGGTGCCACCATCAAGACCGTGCTGGAAGACGTGGCCGACAACCTGTTCAACCCAGACCCGTACTACCAGCAGGGCGGCGACATGGTGCGCACCGGCGGCCTGCGCTACACCATCGACCCGAAGAAGCCCATGGGCCAGCGCATTACCGACATGCGCCTGGGGCCGGGTGACGGCAAGCCTATCGACGCCGACCGCCGCTACAAAGTGGCCGGCTGGGCCGCCGTGTCGCCCGAAGCCCGCAAGGCGGGCGGGCGCCCCGTGTGGGACGTGCTGGCCGACTGGCTGCGCGACCAGCGCGAAGTGACCGCAAGGCCGCTGAACACGCCGCGCATTGTGGGCATGCAAGGCAATCCGGGCATGGAAAACGCGGGTTAAACCCCCGATTGAAAGCGCCCGGGGAGTTCGGGTAGACTCATTTTCCACGGGCCGATAGCTCAGCTGGGAGAGCGCCGCGTTCGCAATGCGGAGGTCGGGAGTTCGATCCTCCTTCGGTCCACCAAGTTACTGGCAGCGTTTGATGAGCGATGCCCCAAAAAACCCGCGAAGCGTTGAGCGTCGCGGGTTTTTTTGTTGCCGGCGTGGCGTGGGTTAGATAGGCGGGCAACGGGCAACGATCAACGATCAACGAGAAGGCGATAGATAGATGGCAATTGCACGTCGAGCATTCATTGCCGCCGGGGCGCTGGCGCCGTTCCTGGCGTCTTGCGCAACCGACCTTTCCAAGTTCGGCGGCGAACCCTTTCCCGCTCTCGCTCGTCGGCTCCGCGTTTGCGCGGCAAGCTACGCCATCCTCGCGGCTGGGAAACCCAGCGCCGCCACGGTGGTGTCAAGTTGCTCGCAAGAGCCCCCCCTTCAGCCTGGAGCTGTATATCAAGCAGCCTCTCTGACCAAGCCCGTGACCGCGTTTGTTGCGCTGAATCTGGTGCGCGAGGGGCGGCTCGATTTGCAGGCGCCGGTTTCGCGCTACCTGCCGGATGGCTACAAACACCGTCTGCACCCCTTTAACCCCCAAAAGGCCGCCCTGGTCGACCTCGTCCCTGCGAGCACATTGGCGCAGATTCCTGTAGCGACACTGCTGAATCACAGCTCGGGTCTACCAAACTGGACAAGCGGCAAGCTCGTTCCTGCGTTTGAGCCGGGCACGCGGTGGCAATACTCGGGCGAGGGCTATGTGCTCTTGCAGGCAGTCATCAGTGCCGTCACTGGCGAGGCGTATGAAACCTGCGTGTCGAAGTCTGTTTTCCAGCCGATCGGCATGCGGCATTCCGCACTGCATCTGACCGACAACATTCGGGAGCGCCTGGTGAACGGCAGTTCACGCTCGCAGTTGGTGTTCAGCGAGGCCAACGCGGCTGCGTCGCTCTACACCACGGCGGAGGACTACGCGAAGCTCCTCTCGGCACTGCTGGCCGACACCGCCTTGCTGGAGCTGACCCTCGCCAAGCCCATCGCCGTTGACCCTGCATTGGGCCTGACATGGGGATACGGATGGGGCATCGAGACGACCAACCACGACGCCTACCTCTGGCATTGGGGAAACAACCCCGGGTACCGCGCATTCGCCATGGTGTCGCTGTCGTCGCGGAACGGATTCGTCCTCTTTACCAATAGCGCGGACGGAATGCCATTGGCCGCTCCGCTCGCGCAGGCCACCATTCCCGCAGAGCACGGTGTCTTTCGTTTTTCGATGCTGGGCTGAGGGCCAAGGTCGGGCGAGCGAAGGCCTGAGTTCTACGCACAGTCACAAGCTGCCTAACCCATTTGATTTACGACCAGACTAACGCCAGCGGGGAGGCTCGCGGTTCTCGTCGCATAGGTACTCGGCGCTTTCCCCTTAAAAATCAAAGAGAAATATCAAAGCAGGCGAATAGCCGGGGGAGGGCGTTCGCCAGATGCAAGGCGTTATGTATTTTTGAGCCTTGGCAAGGCGTGGGTCGATACCCCAATTTGTGGCATTTCGCGCCGGATAAATTCGTTGTAGCGTAGGTGCTCGCCGTAAGCAGGAGCACCACATATATCCGGCCAGCGGATTATGTCCGGCGCGGTTCCAGCAAATAGCAAACAAGCCGCCATAGAAAGGGGTGAGGGTCGTGGGAGTACAAGATCGCGATTGGTTCAGAGACCGTCGAGCGCCGCAGCTGCGCAATCCCGACTGGCAGAAGGAATACGCCCGCTGGTATGGCAAGCCACCCCAGGGCGCCAAGCAAGGCGTGCACTGGATCGTTTCCTTGATGGTTTGGGTGGCCGTTCTTCTGGTCGTCTACATCGCCGCGAAGCAATTGCGGCTCGCTGGTAACGGCGCAGCCGTGCCGAGCCAGCAGGCCGCTTCAACACAGCCGGCCCCCATCACGGCGCCGCCACAGCGCCAACCCATGGCCCCGGTGCAGCAACCTGCAGTGCGGGCCACCATGCCTCCGGCCGGCGTCAACAAATGCGTGATCAACGGACAGACGGTCTACACGGAAGCGCCGTGCGGGCAGGCGATGCGTGCGCTCGTCGGCAATGCGCCCACCGAGGGGCCGGGCAATGCTCGTCAGCGTGAGATGGAAGAGGCTGCGGCAGCGGCGAAGCGCGCGGAAGAGCAGCTTGCGCGGCAGTGGGATCAGCGGATGGCGCAGCGGGATCGGGACTTGGCGGCTGAGGCGGTTGCGGTTCAGCAGCAGGTCAGCAGTGTTAACGCGGAATGCGCGCGGCTTAAGGCGGATCGAGATGGGATTTTGCGGCTGTCTGTGACTACGCAGCAGATGTCGCCGTGGCGGGATAACTTGAACTACATCCGTAAGCGTATGAATGAGTTGCATTGCTGATGCAGCAGTTAAGGACAGCTATCGAAGGATGAATGTCGGCGTGACTTTCGTCATTTCGAGCCATTCTCTACAAAGCTAGACTGCTCCGAAATGAACAGTCGGATGGATTCTCGCTACCAATGTTGGTTTACCTCTCTACTTGAAAAAGGATAACGACATGGCTAGATGCACAGCACCGGTACGCGGCCATCGCTCTGCAGCTGCGGCAGCAGATTGCCCCGCATGTGGTGGCCGCTATAGCGGCTACCGGTCATATTCATATTCGCCCTCGCCGTACTCCTCCCCCTACTCGTCGGCGGGGACTGGCGGAAGCGGCCGGAGCAGCGCTGGCGGGTCGAGCGGAAACGTAAGGCCGCGATGGTCGCGAGGGAGTTCGTCAGTGGTCTACACGCCGGCCGAAGTGCGCACGCTGACGCCTGTACGCGAAAACTTCGAGAAACGAGCAACCCTGCCTGATCTACGGGACGTTTTTCTCTGTCATGCATGGGATGACCGGAAAGGTGCCGCCAAGGAGCTGCATGATCTGCTTGAGTCGCTTGGTGTCTCGGTTTGGTTCAGCGAAAAGGACGTTGCTCTAGGTACGCCGCTGCTACGCGAAATCGATAAGGGATTAGCGAAGTCGCGAGTTGGGATTGTCCTGGTAACCCCAGCGCTGTTGAGCCGCGTCCGCGGAGAGGGTATCGCTGATAAAGAGCTTTCCGCCCTCTTGGCCAGGGATCTGCTCGTTCCCATCGTGCATGGAACGACGTATGAAGCTCTACGTGATGTGAGCCCCCTGCTCGGATCAAGAAGCGGACTGAGCACTGCAGAGGATTCTATGGCGAACGTCGCGGCCAAACTTGCAGAGCTAGTTACGCCCTAGCTTGTTGGTTTTGCATAGACGCTAGACGTGATAGGGCCCGCTTTGAGTAGGTGAGCAGCAGTCTTAGGGGTCGATGGAGACACCGGTCAATGGAGCGGACTGCCTGCTTCTGGCCTCTCGCAATTGATAAATAGAAAACGGTAACCGCTAAAGCCCGTGCCCCTTGAGCAGGGGCACGGGCGGTCGTGCCTGCCACATCATCGACAGCACTGCTCAACAGAAAGAACGCTGGTTGCGCTGCTCCCGGTCATGCAGCGAGATATTCACGGTCAATATCAACGCCAGTGCGCTTTGACAACGAGGCGCCATTGAACTGGCCCTTGACCGTATTGATGTTGATGGTGATTTTGCGGCGGCAGTGCATTCCCGAGAGTCGATACTGCACTGCCACCACAGCCCTCACATCGATAGATTCCCGAGTGTGGGGTCAACGCGCCCGGCGCATGCAAAACATCAAATTCCGCTCCATATTGCTGCGCCAGATAGTTTCCATTTTTGTAGTACGCCATTCTCGCCCCCAGTTTCCCTAGTAGAAGACAGCAATAACTTCGCGAATAGCCCAGCACTCCCCAAGGAGCGCTTTCGTATCGTAGTAACCAAGAGTTGCCGTTTCAACCGGACATTAATGAGGACGGGTATCCGCTGAAGCGCTCGACCAGAACTGGCGGAATGGCTTAGCCGGCCTAGACCGTTCGCTACAAACGAGTGATGGATCGCTTCGCGGCAAGTACCACGCTCGGCTATTAGCGACCGGTCGAGGACTGCTGGTGTTGCATCGATAAGTGTTACCGACCTCATCCGACGAAGCTTGTCTTGAGCGGGCGTTTAGCCCCCCGGATTTATTGTCGTTATTCGGTCGACGTTCGCCCATCAAGTCGCGGCCAGAGTTTCACATACAACGCCCAACAAAAAGCCCACGAGCCTCTCAGCATCGCGGGCTTTTCCAAATCTAGGCCACCATCAGCAGCCCCTCACCTCACTCCCCGGCCACCTCTTCTACCTTCTTCCGTGGCCCCCGGCTAAACCGCGCCGACAACGTCCGTCGCGCGGATTCCAACCCTTCGCCCTTACCCGCAACCTTCAGGTACGTGTAACCCTCCAGCGCGGCCGTCATCAGGTCACTGCCTATCGCCAGTTGCGAATCCTGCATCCGTTCCAACAACTTCTCCAGGCGGGCGAGGCGAGGGCGCAGGGTGTCAAAGCCCACCAAGTCACGTCGCATTTCCTGCAGGTTGAAATTGGCAGGAAGCACGCCGGGGTTGTTGCTCAGCAGTTCCACTGCCTGGCGGCAAAACGCTTCGGACTTGTCGCCCATCTTCATGAGCGTGCTGCGCTGCTCGACTGACAAGCCAATCAGGCCCGCGAGCTTTTCTTCCAGTGTCTTGAGCGCACCGTCAATGGCGGTCAGGTCGGTGGCGCTGGGTTGAAACGAGATCAAGTTCTGAGACATTGCGTTCCTTCTAATGCGGATATCAACGTCATGCCGATTGGCACAACGCGGTGAGGTTGGCTACCGCTGCGGCGTATCGCAATGCTGTACACAACTTTTGACGGAAAGCGCCCGCACATGGGGTGAGCAAGCCCGCTCAGGCCGCTCGAATGTTGGAGCGTGAAGCGCGAGCCTCGGACTGTCGAATTCGACGCTCTGACACTAACGCTCGACCTTCAGACGGTGGAACGTGACCCTCAGACAGTGAAGTTCGAGTGTTTGAGGCTCAAACGCGACCCTCAAAGGGTCGAATTCCACTGTTTGACACTGACGTTCGACCCTCAAACAGTGAAACACCAGTGTTTGACCCTCGCGTTCCACTCTTCGAGGGTGAAGCGCCGCTGTTTGAGGGTGGAGCGTGACCTTACGACCGTCGCTGCCTGCGAATCAAGAATCCAACTTTTGGCGCTGGCCCCATCGCTATAATCCCTTCCGCTGCTGCACCAACGGCAGCCGGGTTTGGCGACCTGCACTGGTGGCTCTGGAGAGACGATGCTTCGCGCATCGGCTCCGCACACCCACGCACGCACTACGGCGGGCCGGGTGGGGAGACCGCAAGGTCTGCCGGTGCTCCAGAGAGCCGGTTCGCCAGCCCCGCCGTCAGGCCCGCCACCTCGTCTGGCGATGAGTTGCCGGGCCTCCAACCACCTCTGGAGGCTCTATGCCAAATGGTCCAAGCGGGCACCGCCCCGCGTCTTACCCATCTCCACCCGCATCACCCAGCCCGCCGCCCACGTCATCCGACACAGGCAGGCTCACCAAGAACCGTACTTACCTGAACGGCGCAATCGCAGCGCAGGCGTATCTCAGGCGCACACGCGCCGCCATGCGCAGCCACGGCCAATGCCGTCCGGGCATGCTGCGTGAGGAGCTTCAACACCTCTCCGCACACGCATTCCCGCCGGCTTTTATCAAAGGCTTTATGGATGCGATTGATGCGTACGTATCGATGTCGCTCGGGGGCCGCGATGTCGATCCGCAGACGTGGGATGTATTAGCTGCCATAGAGCGGCGGGGCTACAGGCAATAACAACAGATTGACGCATTCCCGTGACGGGCGGGAATGCCTGAGCTGGTCAGAGTGGCAGTTGGGCGTTGGCTGTTGAAGCTGTCTCCCGAGCATGAATCGCCGCCACGAAGGCGGACAGAAATCCGCGCATTTCGGTTTGCCGCTCGGGCCGCTTCAACAGGGTTTTGATTTCGTCTGGCGTTTTTCCAATCAACGGGATGCGCAAAAACACGTCTTCGAGAAATTGATCGCTGACAGTGGACAGCACCAGCCGGAGCGATGTGAGCATGTCGTCGCCACGATGGGATGCATGTGCGAGCGCAATGGGTTTCCCGATGACTTCGAATCGCGAGACCATCCAATCGATGACGTTCTTGAGCCCTCCCGGAATAGCGCGAACGTATTCGGGGCTGGCAATAATGATGCCGTCGCATCCGGACACGAGTGCCAGGAATTCCAGCACTTCGGCCGGTGTCTGTTGCCCTTCCAGGTCAGGGGAAAAGACCGGCAAGGTGTCGAGGCGATGGAATACCAATAGCTCGACGCCCGTAGGGGCAACGTCTTGCAAGCCGAACAGTAGCGCCGTGTTGACGGAATCGCGGCGGGCACTGCCGGAGATGGTGAGGAGCTTCATCGGGTTTTCCTTTAGAGACATCCTGCCGCGCGCCTGGCTGTCTGGTTCGATACGCTCGAAACGTCCCGCCGCCCCTCAGCCTTTCAATCCGTCAGCCAAACTTGCGCGCCGCATCGCGCGCCAGGCCAGAACCGATCCCGCCGAACAGGTCGCCCTCGACGCGCCGCGCCGACGGCAGCACTTGCGCCAGTTGCTCGCGCAGCAACGGCACCCCGCTGGAGCCGCCGGCAAAGAGAATGGTATCGACCGCTTCCGCTGCAACGCCCGCCGTTTTCAGCATCGCCTGCACCGTGGACACCGTCTTGCCGACCAGCTTCCCAATCGACTGGTCGAAGTCTTCGCGCGTGACGGGCTGCTCCAGCTCGGGCGCGATGCGGTGCAGGTCGATCTCCGCCACCGGGGCGTCCGACAGCGCGATCTTCGCGGCTTCCACCTGGATGGCCAGCCAGTGGCCGGCGCGCTCGCGGATCAGGCGGATGAGGCGGTCGAGTTTTTCGGTGTCGGCGGCATCTCGGTAGTTGTCCATCACCACCGTCCACGCCTTGCGCGTGTACACGTGGTTGATGGTGTGCCAGCTCGCCAGGTCGAAATACTGGCCGGACGGCATTGCCTTGCCGTTGCGCAGCGTGCTGTTCAGGCCCAGTAGCGGCATCACGCTGGCCAGGCTCAAGGCGCGGTCGAAGTCGGTGCCACCGATGTGAACGCCGCCGTTGGCGAGGATGTCGTCGCGGCGGTCAAGGCGTTTCGCGCGGTCGGGCGACAGGCGCACGAGCGAGAAGTCCGACGTACCGCCGCCAATGTCGGCCACCAGCACAAGTTCTTCACCGCTGATGCCGGCCTCGTAGTCGAACGCGGCGGCGATGGGCTCGTACTGGAAGGCGATCTCGTCAAAGCCGGCGTCGCGCGCGATGTCCGCCAGCGTGTCTTCGGCAAGCCGGTCGGCCTTGGGATCTTCGTCGATGAAGAACACCGGGCGGCCCAGCACGGCGCGGCGGAATTCATGGCCGGCGGCATGCTCGGCGCGCCGCTTGAGTTCGCCAATGAAATGCGCCAGCAGCTTGCGGAAGGGCATGGCCTGGCCCATGACCTCGGTGCTGTCGTCCATCATCGAGGTGCCGAGCAGGCTTTTGAGCGAGCGCATCAGGCGGCCTTCGTAGCCGGCAAGATAGTCGGCCAGCGCGGCACGGCCGTAGCTGACCGTCGGGTCTTCGGCGTGAAAGAAGATGACGGAAGGCAGCGTTGCCTTGCCGTCTTCGAGCGGCAGCAGGGTGGGTGCGTCCGGTCTCAGCCAGCCGACGGTGGAGTTGGACGTGCCGAAATCGACGCCGCAGGCGTTTGACATCATAGGATTGTGGCTTCTGGTGTGCAGCTGGAGGCATGCGCCTGCACGGGATATCAGGAGCGGGGGCCACCGGCGAAAGGGGCGCTATTGTAGTGGCTTTGTGCGACGGATTCCCTCACGGCGCCCGGTGTTCGCGGCCAACATGCGGCCGCTGAGAGTCCGGCACATACGCGATCACCGTCAGAGGCGATCGCGAGAGGTGCCCAGGGGCTGTACGTGGTCCCCCAGTCCCGAAATACGTAGAAAAAAAAGAATCCTTTTGCGCTGACGGTGCCTCTATGAAGCCGTCACCAGCACAACAGAAGGATGTGTCCATATGTTCTATCTCAAGCGGAATCTGCCCACCCCCGAGCGATTGATTCGCGCTTCCCTTGGGCTCTGCACAGCCGTCGCTACAGCAACGCTGGCGCCCACGCCGTGGGGCATGATTGCCGGCTACGCGACTGCAGCGATTCTGGCAGGCACAGCAATTGTCGGCTTTTGTCCGGCCTGTGCGCTTGTTGGAAGAACGCCAATAAAGAACTGAAATGATCCGTGCTTCTGATGAGCTTATTGAGGCGGCTTGCGCCGGTAACGAGGCAGCAATCGCTCGGCTGCTGGCAGTGTGTCAGCCCGATCTAAAGCGGTTTGCGAGACGAACGTGCACGAATAGCGAGGACGCTGAAGACGCGGTGCAGATCGCTTTATGGCGGGTGTATCGAAAAATTGGCGCGCTACGCACAGCGGCAGCGTTTGCGAGCTGGCTATTCCGTATCGTCGAAAGGGAATGCTACCGATTCTTTACAAGGGGAAAAGCGTCCATTCCCTTGTACGAGGCCGATTTGGATGCTGTTCAGGCACCGATGATCCCAAGAGATTTGCGAACGGATCTCACCACCGCAATCCAGACGCTTCCTCAGAACTATCGCGTGGTTCTCATCTTGCGCGATGTTGATGGACTGACGGCGCCGGAGGTGGCGGCCGAGCTAGGCGTGACCGTTGAAGCCGTCAAGAGCCGACTGCATCGTGCCCGATCCATGGTGCGCGAGAAACTTGTCGCAAGCGGCTACTGGAATTCGGCAATGGATTCGGAAAATGAGCGGTAATCCAAAACAGCAGGCATGAATGATGAGTGAATACCAGTCGCCCAAAGACTTCCAGAACATTCCAAAGCTTCTTGCCCTTGCGAAAGAAGAAGGCAATGCTTTTATGGCCTTCGATCATGCCGCGAAGCGCGCTGGTGGTTTGATTCCGCCCAAGGTCAGGGAGTTCATCTCGCTCGCCGTTGCGCTGACTACGCAGTGTTCGTACTGTCTTGATGTCCATACGAAGGCAGCCAAAAAGGCCGGCGCTACTGCTGAAGAACTCGCAGAGTTGATTTCAATTGCAGCAGCGGTTCGAGCCGGCGCAACAATGGGACATGGCCTGATGGCGCTCCGCCTGTTTGAAGAGGCATAAGAGGCGTTCGCCCGCATGACGGCGGTGGGCTATCCGATAGCTCGGTGCGCTGCCCAACACACGCTCCCGACAGGCATACCGCATGCTGCGCCTGCATGGTCCGGGGCCAATGACCAATGACCGCGCCCCGCCAACTCGTTCAACGCGCGGGGGCAACAGATGAGCTACGCCCGTTTCGGAGCAATGATCGTGGTGTCCACGGTCGTCATGTTCGGTCTGATGTACTTGAACACCTACGAGATTGAGCACGTTCTATTCAGTCAGACACGCATGTGGATGGCGCTGATCATGGGGGCGGCAATGAGCGCCATCATGCTCGTGTTCATGTGGGGCATGTACGCCAAGGCCACCGCGAACGTCGCGATCCTGTTTGTGAGTGCGGCCGTGTTCTGCGGCGCGCTGTGGCTGGTTCGGAGCCAGCAGACGGTTGGGGATGTGTCGTACATGCAGGCGATGATTCCTCACCACTCCATCGCCATCATGACCAGTGAGCGCGCGCACATTAAAGACCCGCGCGTACGCAAGCTGGCGGACGGAATCATTCGGGCGCAGGTGAAGGAGATTGGCGAAATGAACGCGCTCATCGCCGATCTGAAGCAGAACCCGCCGCCCGCCGGTTCGCCGGATATCCCGAGTTACCGCAAGCGCGGAGAGCCGCCGCCTCGGCCGGAGTGATCGGTGGCCAAGTCATCGCAGGGATGTTTGTTCGGTGGGTCGGAGTGCGTTGGTACGGGCATCGTCGCCAATTGCGCTTCGATGCCAACAAAAAGCCCGCGAGCCGGAGAGGCAACGCGGGCTTTTTATTCACATCCCTTTCAGTACGTTCTGCTCCAGACAAGGGTTGCCGTGATCCACAGTCAGCGACACCTGACGTCGTACCCCGCCACGTGTGGGAGATCGTCCTCGCCGACGGTGGTCAAGGTGAGCTTGCCTGCGGGGCCGACGTAGTTGAAATCGCAATAGGCCAAGCCCGTGCCAGCGCAGGAGTTGGCCTCGCCGATGCCGCGCTTGACCAGCGCAGCCTGACGAGGCTCGGGGCTGGCACCACCCTTTACAGGCTTCCAGCCTTTGTCGGCGAGCGCCTTGCGCGCTTTGTCGATCGACATGTTGTAGACATTCGGCACGAGGGCGCGACCCTGGCAGACGGCATCCTCGTCGGCCACCTTGCTCAGGCGCAGCGTGCCATCGCTGTCCACGCGCAGGTCGCCGACGGGCAGGGGGGAAATGTCACCATCCCACACGCGCACGGCGCCGCCTTCCAGCGGGGTCAGTGCGCCAATCGCGGGGTCTTCGGCTGATTTGCCGTAGGCCAGCGCGACGAGCTTGTCGTTCTGAAACACCGCTACGTTGCCTTGCGTGACGTTGCACGTGCCGCTGGTCGCGGCCTGCATCTGGCCGGCAAAGCTGACAGCACGAAAGGCGCCAAGCGGTACATCGGCCATCACCGCCCAGCCTTGCGCGGCCACCTGTTTCGCGGCCGGCGACTTTGGCTTGATGACAAGTTGCGGGCAACTGTCGCGGTCACCGGCATCGCCCCCGGCCTTGGGCAGGGCGGCAACCGCCTTCATGCGAATGTCTTTCAACTCAGACACGACCCGAAGCGCTGGCATGCCCGTTTGCGCGGCAGCCTGCAACGTGAGCGCGAGACCGAACGTCAGCGCCGTGCCATGCAGGACGTTTGAGGCGATGGTGCTTGTGAAGGCGGAGAAGGAATGGCGAGGCTGCATACGAGGGAATGACGAGCGGCAGTTGAAGAGGCCTTCCAGACGCGACGTGTCACGGCGGTGGCCGGTGTTGCTGGAACGGAGTCGCTGCATCGAGCGACTGCGGCGGAGAATATTAAGAAGCAGAAACACATCGGCGTTGCTTCTACACCAGCATGGCGCGAATGCTGCGCTCCGGATTCTAGTCAAGATAGATCGACTGGTACATCGCCTGCAGCCTGCGTTTAATCGCTCGCGAGCGCATCTTCATTGGTGCCTGCCGATGGACAAAGGCATCGGAGGCTCCAGGCGATGGCCAAGCAGGCCCCGCTTGCTCCGCGCTTTCAAGCTGCGCTGCAAGACGCGGGTGGGCGAATCCTGCATTTCGGCCCGGTCGCGCAGGTGCTGGAGGGGGATGAAGACCCGTTGCCGATGGCCGGTGTGTTCGAGTTCCCCACGCTGGCCCAAGCGCTGGCTTTCTACAATTCCGAGACGTATGCGCCGATCAAGGCCGATCGGCAGGAAGCTCAGCAAGCGCGGATGTTCATCGTCGAAACGCTGTCGTGACAGACTGCTTCCGGTCAGGAGCATTCCGCTGACGGCGTGAATGTCGTCGCTAGGCGAGCGGTGCGGGTGCAACGCACCCACCGCGTACACAAGGCACGGGCGAGCGCATCGCCGGCTGACCAACCCGCCCACCCAATTACTTCAACCGCGCCTTCAGCTCTTCGCTGGCTTGATGCAAAGCTGCACGGGTTGCCGGCACACCGGCCAGCGCATTGAGCAGGCCGAAGTCGTGAATCATGCCGTTGTAGCGCGTGGCGGTCACATCCACACCCGCGGCGTCGAGCTTGCGTGCATACGCTTCGCCTTCATCGCGCAAGACATCCTTCTCGGCGGTAATCACCAGCGCGGGCGGCAGCCCCTTCAACTGAGCGGGCGTGGCCAGCAGCGGCGATGCGTAGGTCTCCTGACGCTGCGCCGGATCGGTCGTGTAGGCGTTCCAGAACCACTGCATCATCGGCTTGGTCAGGAAGTGCCCCTGCGCAAATTCGTCGTACGAAGCGTTCTCGAAGTTGGCATTCGTAACCGGCCAGAACAGGACTTGCGTGCGCAGTGCGGGCGTGCCGTGCGCCTTGGCCATCAGAGCCACCACGGCCGCCATGTTGCCGCCCACGCTGTTGCCGGCAATCGCCAGCCGCTTGCCGTCTACGCCGATCTGCGCACCGTTTTCTGCCACCCACTTTGTGGCGGCGTAGATCTGGTTGATCGCCACCGGATAACGCGCCTCGGGCGAGGGCGTGTAGTTGACGAAGACGGCGACGGCGCCGGAGTCGGCTACCAGGTCGCGCACAAAGCGCTCGTGCGTGGGGAAGTCGCCCAGCACCCAGCCCCCGCCGTGAACGAAGATAAAGCCGGGCAACGTGCCTTTCGCGCCGGCCGGGCGCACGATCGTCAGGCTGATCGGCTTGCCGTCCACGGTGATGGTTTTCTGGCTGACGTCGGCGGGCGGCAGCGACACCTTTGCGGCGGCCTGCGCGCCCACCAGCACGGCGCGGGCATCGGCGGGTGACAGGGTTTCCAGCGGCTGTCCACCGCCGGCGGCCAGGGCGTCGAGGAATGCCTGGGTGGTGCGCTCCACGCCTGGGCTGCCCGCAGCAAGGGCAACGCTTGCTGCCACAGAGAGCAGGGTGCCGGCGGCAAATTTGGTCATGCGGTTCATGGCTGGGCCTCTAATCGGTCGATCGGTTGTTGTGCGAAGGGTTGGAAGGTGCGGATGCTGGGGAAGGGCGTACGGGTCAGATCAGGCTCAGGCGTACGTCGATGTTTCCGCGCGTCGCGTTCGAATAGGGGCAGACGATGTGGGCGCGGTCGATGAGCGTTTGCGCTTCAGCCGGGTCCATGCCGGGCAGGCTGATCTTCAGGTCCACTTCAATGCCAAAGCCGTTCGGAATGACGCCGATGCCGACGCTGCCCTGCACGGACACATCTGCCGGCACGCGGATCTTGTCGCGCGCACCCACGAACTTGATCGCGCCGAGGAAACACGCGCTGTAGCCGGCGGCAAACAGCTGTTCGGGGTTGGTGCCTTCGCCGCCGGCACCGCCGAGTTCGGTTGGCGTGGTCAGGCGGACGTCGAGCCGGCCATCGTCAGTGATGGCGCGGCCATCGCGGCCGCCGGTGGCACGAGCATGGGCACGGTAGAGGACGTTTTCGATCGACATGGTGGTTCTCCTGTGAGAGGGGTGGTGGTGCGCGCATCGGCTGTCGAGGCCGCGCCGCATTGCCTACGATTAAATAGCACGCTACTTAATCGGTTTAAAAAAACGGACGCGATCAGGCGCCCGTCGGCGATACGTGTGTGCTCAGGCGGCGTTCTTGAAGAGCCGTCCTCGCAATGCATTCAACTGTGTGCGCAGTTCTTCCAGCTCGCCGGGCGCACACTCCATGGCCGCAGCCATGCATGCCGGCACTTTCTCGGCCCGCTTCTCCAGCGCCTTGCCGGCCGCCGTGAGCGAGATGATCACCCGCCGTTCGTCCTCGGCCGAGCGCTGCCGCTCGATCAGCCCCGATGCCTCCAGCCGCTTCAGCAGCGGGGTGAGCGTGGCGGAGTCGAGGAACAGGCGATCGCCAATCTCCGACACCGTCTGGGCATCCTGCTCCCACAGCACCAGCATGACGAGGTACTGCGAATACGTCAGCTCCAGCGCCTTGAGCAGCGGCCGGTACGCCTTGTTGATCCCGATCATGGTCGAGTACAGCGCAAAGCAGAGCTGCTCGTCCAGGGCGAGGTCGCGGCGTGCGGAGGAAGGCTTGCGTGTGTTCATGGAGGGGAATATATATAGCGTGCTATTGAATTGCAAGCTAATTTTTTAGACGGGTTGTTCGGGGGGCGGGGGCCCTGATGGGAGCGGGGAGGTCTTCACTACAGTAGCGTCTCGGCTGCCGGGCTTGCGGGCGGGCTCCATGCCCCATACCCACAATGACTTTCTCCGCTATCGTTTGACAGTTTTCGCAGCCTGGCGATCTACGACCAGCCGAACTACAGTCGATTGCTCGACCCAAGAGATTCCGACTGGCCAGCAACCTCACATAAAAGAGCAACCATGAAGCGCCGCTACGTGACAGCCGACGTGTTCACTGACATCCCGCTCCAGGGCAACCCAGTCGCGGTGGTGCTGGATTGCGAGGGCTTGTCGACCGAGCAGATGCAATCCATCGCAGCCGAATTTGGTTACACCGAAACGACGTTTGTCTTTCCGCCCCGAGACCCATCGCACACCGCGTGGGTACGGATATTTACGCCATCGCGAGAGATTCCGTTTGCCGGCCATCCCAACATCGGGACGGCCTTTGTGCTGGCCACGAAAGCCGCAGAAGCAGGCGAGCCGTTACCGAACACCCTGGTCTTTGATGAAGCGGCAGGCGTGGTGCCGGTTCGGCAGCTCCTGGAAGGCACCACTGTTGTCGGGGGTGAACTTGTTGCGCCGGAGCAGTTGTTGCTGCGCTCCGAAGTCGCCGCCGACAGCGTCGCCGCTTGCCTCTCGCTTGATGCCAAAGACATTCAGGTTGACGTCCACCAGCCGATCGTCGCATCGGTGGGGCTACCCTTCCTCATTGTTGAACTCCGCTCGCGAGATGCACTGCGCCGCTGCGTACCGAACCTGGTCGCGTACAAGGCGACCCTGCCGCTCGATGGCGCCGTGTCGATCTACGCGTACACGCGAGACATCGGGGAGGACGGCATCCAGGCAGGCTGCGATCTGCAATCGCGCATGTTTACACCGCGCATGACAGAAGACCCAGCAACAGGCAGCGCAACAGGCGCAACGGTTGCGCTGCTGGCGGCAGCTCGCTCAGTGCCCGAGTTGACCTTGCGCGTGCGGCAAGGCGTCGACATGGGACGCCCCAGCACACTGCTCGCGTCTTGCGAGAAGACAGGCGACACATCGACAGTCCGTGTCGGCGGAACATGCGTAGCCGTCATGGAAGGGACATTCTGGCTGCCAGTGTTGCACTGACTTGCTGGCGGCTACCGCTCATGTGAGCGCGGGATGAAGTCGACACCAATGAAGACCAGGAGAACCCCATGATCAAAGTGACCGTGATGTACCCCTACGCCGAAGGCGCACGCTTCGACCACACCTACTACCGCGAGCGCCACATGCCGCTGGTGAAGGCGCGACTTGGGAATGCCTGTGCGTACTACACCGTCGATAAAGGCTTGGCCGGCGGAGCACCCGGTACGCCACCTGCCTACGTGGCGATGTGCGCGTTCATCTGTGAATCGGTCGAAGCCTATGAGGCCGCCATTCAACCGCACCGCGCCGAGATCCTGGGCGATATCCCCAACTACACCGACATTGCACCGGTGCTTCAGATCAGCGAGATCGTCGTCGAGCGGTCGGATCGATGAGCGCAATCCTCACACCTCGTCTCAATGTCCCGTCACCATCATCACGTCTACGTTGTCGAACTGTCGCGGCAAGTGCTGAACGAAGGGCGCTTCAAAAAAGCGAATCCCGATTACCTGGGTGACAAGCCGTGCGTTTATGTCGGCATGACCGGGCAGTCGCCCGACGTGCGTTTTGACAAACACAAGGCGGGGCTGAAGTCGAACCGGTTTGTGCGCGAGTACGGCCTGCGTCTGATGCCGGAGCTGTACGAATGCTTCAACCCGATGCCTTACGAGGCGGCACGCGAGATGGAAGTGGAGCTGGCGATCGGGTTGCGCGAAGAAGGGTATGCGGTGTGGCAGGCGTAGCGAGGTGCTGCGTGCCCAAGCCTGAGTCTCATGGGTGCCGAGGTCGGCGAAACCCGTGACAAAGGCCGAGGCGCGTGGGCGCTGCCTTTTTCCAGCCGAAAGACAGCTTGCGGCCAGCTAAGTTGGATCAGTGCGAAGAGACATACGCCGCACCCTCAAAGGCCGGTGCAAGCGCGAAGCTGTCACGCATGCGCTTCGATTCCGCTGCCGGCGTCAAACCAAAAAGCCGCTTGAACTCACGGCTGAATTGCGATGGGCTGGCGTAGCCCACCGCGTGACTCGCCGCCTCGGCTGTCAGGTCTTCACGCACCATCAACAATCTTGCCTGGTGCAAGCGGATGCACTTTACGTATTGCATGGGGGAGAGCTGCGTAATCGCCTTGAAATGGCTGTGGAAGCTCGGAATGCTCATGCCTGCTCTCCCGGCAAGCTGTGCCACATCAAGCGGCTGTTCGTATGCAATGTGAATGTGCCGTAGCGCCTGCCCAATACGGCCAAACTGACCGCGCAGCGCCAGCGCCTCTCTCATGGCGGCGCCTTGCTCGCCGGTAAGCACTCGGAAATACAGCTCGCGCAGCAGGCCCGGTCCCAGCACGGCCGCTTCCAAGGGATCGTGCATTGTCTCCAGGAAGCGGAGTACAGAAGCGCGCATCCCGTCGTCCATGGGGCTGGACATCATGCTCTGCGGACTGGCCGGGCGGTGCGTCATGCCAACACTGTCGAGCTGCGCGGCCAGCTCGGCCGCCATCACGAAATCGAGGTGCAGATAAAGCGCGAGCAGTGGCCGCTCGGGCGTTGCCTCCGTTTCCATGTTGAACGGAACGGGCACCGACACGGCAAGGTAGTGATCTTCGTCGTACAGGTACAACTGGTCGCCGAAGTATCCGCGCTTGCGGCCCTGGCAAACGATGACGATGCCCGGGTCATAGAGGACGGGTGTGCGCGACAGTGCGCGATCAGAGCGCAGGATGCGCACGCTTTCCATGGCCGTCAGGTTGTACCCCTCGGCAGGCGCGAGCGCGCGCATGAGCGAAATGATCCGGGCCCGCGTGGCCGAAGGGGTGGTAGAAGCCCGGCGAGTGGTAACCCGTCTGGTCATAGGTTTAGGCAAGAAATTCAGCCGATTTCGGCTTAAATCATCTACGCGCCAAGACTAGCATGCAGCCTTCATCACGCTCAGCGAGAGGCAGCTATGACCGTCAGCAAGATTGTTCTCATCACCGGAGTGAGCAGCGGCCTGGGCCGCGCGCTTGCACAGGAGGCTTTGGCAGCCGGCCACAAGGTCGTCGGCACTGTCCGAAGCGAGCAGGCCAAGCGCGATTTCGAATCGCATTCCTCCAATGCATTTGCGCGCGTATTGGACGTGACAGATTTCCATCTCATTGAGGGGGTGGTGTCGGAAATCGAAGCGACCGTCGGCCCGGTCGATGTCCTCGTCAACAATGCCGGCTACGGGCACGAGGGGGTATTGGAAGAATCGCCGTTGTCCGAGTTGCGCCGCCAATTCGACGTGAACGTGTTCGGCGCCGTTGCGATGATCAAGGCGGTGCTGCCGTCCATGCGCCGCCGCCGACGTGGCCACATCCTGAACATCACCTCCATGGGCGGGCACATCACGATGCCTGGCATCGCCTACTACTGCGGAAGCAAGTTCGCGTTGGAGGGGATTTCGGAAAGTCTCGGCAAGGAGGTGCACAGCTTCGGCATTGCCGTAACTGCGGTGGCGCCCGGATCCTTTCGCACGGATTGGGCGGGCCGCTCAATGACACGGACGTCGCGCTCGATTCCCGACTACGACGAGGTCTTCGATCCGATCCGTCGCGCCCGGGAAGAGAAGAGCGGCAAGCAGCTCGGCGACCCTGCCAAGGCGGCGCGTGCGATGTTGGCCATCGTTGCCGCTGATCACCCTCCAGCCCATCTGGTGCTCGGCAGCGATGCGCTGGCGCTCGTCCGCGACCATCTGACTGCCTTGAAAGAGGAACTGAGCGCGTGGGAGGAAATTACGCTGTCGACGGACCACGATCGCTGACCATCGGCGTGTTCGTCGCAACGCGCGGCTGCCGCGCCCGCCGCGCTCGGTGGGCGGCGGGGGCGCAGGTCCTGTTGCCTTTACGACGCAGCGCTCGCTTCCCGATTGGCCGAGCTTTCCGCCAAACGCGTCAGCTTCGCATCGGTGGCCTTCTCCTCGTCCAGCGTGCTGACGATCAGCGGCACCGCCTCATGAAAGCCGACCTCCTTGGCAAGCGCGGCCAACGTGCCGTATGAGGCGATCTCGTAGTGCTCGACCTTCTGCGCTGCACCGATCAGCCCGGCATCCAGAACCGGCCCCTTCGGTATCTCTTCGATCAGCTCGTTGGCCTCTTCGATCAAGCCCTCCATGGCAGCGCACTTCATGCGCTTGAGCTTGATGGCGCAGGTCTCGACGATCTGGTCGATCCGCTCGATCTGGCCTTGCGTTTCTTCCAGGTGGCTCTTGAACGCCTCTGAAAGTTCTTCGTTCTCGGCGGTGCGGGCGAGCTTGCCCAGCGCCTTGGCCAACTGCTTCTCTGCGCTGTAAATGTCCGACAGCGAGTGGATGAACAGGTCTTCAATGGTCTTGCGAGTCATTGGTATCTCCGAATTGGGGGCAGGCGAAAAGAGGATCAGCGCTTGGCTTCCACGCCGGGTGTTTCGGCGCGCGTCAGGAACGTCACCGTGACGCCTCCAAGGTGTTCGGCAAGCCAGGCTGCCATGGCTTGCTCCTGCGGCAGGATGGCGTCGCATACGCGGACGGTTTCGACGTCGCCGCAATGCTCGGCGGCCGCGCGCAGGCTGGTGTAGGCGGCAATCTCCATGTGCTCGAAGACGTAGCCCGCCATGGAGCCTTTGACGACTTCGTCCGACACCGCCATGCCGCTCAGCCCCTGCCCGAATGCCGCGATGCGGGCCGTGAGGTCCTTGATGACAGAGGTACTTCCGCCGAGGCGGCGGATACAGGAATCGACAAGGCGCTGCTGCTCCTGCGTCTCTTCAATATGCCGGTCGATTCGCGCCTTGAGCTGTGGATAGTGTTCGAGGCGGCCGGATTGTGCGCGCAGCATCTGCTCGGCTTGCTGTTCCATCGCGTGGGCGTCGCGCAGCCAGTCGAGCAGGTGCTCCTGGGCAGAGGTAGTCATGTTCGCTCCTGAGTAGGTGGAGCGAACGGCAACGCAACGAACGCGCCTGCGGGCGGAATGTGTTGTCTTTGGTGGGGGGATTCGGGAGGTGCGCCCGCAAAAGCACGGGCTAGTCGGCCTGGTGGCAAGCCGGTCCCGGTGTCGCGTGTTCCTGGCGGTCAACCGCGTTCAACGCTCGCAGCACGGAGCGTCCGGTATCGGTAAGCCGCGCACGGTGGCGGTGTCCTTCGGCAGAGCGTTCGAGCATGACCAACTGCCGCTCGAGCAACGCATCCAACTCGGCGCGGTTCATGTCGACCTGCTCGGGCGACTGACTGACCAACATCAGCGTGGCAAATTCGTGTGCACTCAGCATCTTTGTCTCCTAGTAACAAACAACCGTAACCAGGGGGCACGGTGCCAAATGCAGGCGCGCAAGGAGCGCGCCCGCTTGCAAGGCAAACAGCGGCCGGTGATGCGCTCAGCCGGCGTGGACTTCGATACGCCGCGGCTTCGCCTCGTCGCGGCGCGGGATGGTCAGCTTGAGAACCCCGTCGCGCAACTGCGCATCGATGCGCGAAGCGTCAAAGTCGGGGCTCAGCACAAAGGTGCGCGAGAAATGCGGGTGCCGAACTTCGCCATGCTGCAGACGCAGACCCGACGGCGTGGGCACCATCAGTTCTGCATCGACCGTGAGCGTGCCGTCCTGCACGCGCACATCGAGCTTCTCGCGCGGCACGCCCGGCAGGTCGGCAAACAGGGTGATGCCCTGGCGGTTTTCAAAGATGTCGACAGGCGGTGCCAGATGCGTCTGGCGTGCGGCGGGTTGCTCCGCCGGCTGCTTTGCGACCGTGGCATGGCCCGGCTGGGCTTGGGTCGCCAATTGTGTGGTGTCGTTCATGATGTGCTCCTTCATGCTTGCGCAAGCTGTGGCTCAGCCTTGCACGGTGATCTGACGCGGCTTCGATGCCTCCGACTTGCCGACGCTGATCGTCAGGCAGCCGTTGACGTACCGTGCATTGACCTTGTCGGGGTCGACGTCCTGTGGCAGCTCGATCACGCGCCGGAACGCGCCGGTGAAACGCTCGTCGGCATACACGCGCGTGTCGTCGGTCATTTCGAAATCCGGGCGCTTGCGTTCGCCGCTGATCGTCAGCAGCCCCTTGTCGATCGACACGTCGATCTGCGCGGGGTCGAGCCCCGGCGCGAAGGCGACGATCTCGACCGAGTCATCGGTGCTGCCAATGTTGACGGGAGGAAAGGTGCCGAGGCGCGTGGCGCGCAGGCTGGCGGGTGCCCCCGCAAAGAGAGTGGCCATCTGCCGTTGCAGGCGATCGAATTCGCCCAGCAGATCGGTGCCAAAAAACAGATCGCTCATGGCTGGCTCCTGGTGGGGCCCGCTTGGAGACTGAACCGAACTACGCGCTCCAGTTCATCCGTCCGTGGCGGGCCACTGACAAACAAATCGAAACACGCAGCGCGAGAACCGCGACTGCTTGACGACACCTAAAATAGGGAGGCAAGCGGAAATTTCAAGAGGCCATTCGATACGTCATTCGGAGGTTTCATGGACCTTTTCAACGCAGTGCACGAACAGATGGATGCGGTGCGCCTGCCGTTGGTCGCGGTCACCGTGACGGCGGCCCGCCGACCGAATACGCCGCTCGTGGCGATCCTGCATTGGCACGGATTCCGCCGCGCCAGTCCGCTCGTGTTACCGGGAATCGACATTCCGCCGCGCTCCGTGCCGGGCTCGGCCATTCAACTGACGCACGCCTGGCAGAGCGTCGAAGCCGTTGACGAGGCGCTGCTCGATGCCGCCTGGCAGCTCGGCGCATGGGACTTGGAGCGCGTGGAGCGACGCGGTTGCAACGTGGTGGGTGCATCCGCGGGTGAGGCGCTCGCATGCCGTCAGGCATTCGGCGATTACGAAGGCGCTTCGGCGGACGAGGCACTCATCGACGGCGCGCCCGACCGCGCCGAGCTGATGCAGCTTGCCGCCAACGCAGGCTATCTGCGCTGGCTGTTCCGGCCGGTCAAGGGCGGCGTGTGGCGGCAGCTTGACGAGCCCGACGACACGCTCGGCCCCGATGGGGGGCGGCAGCCGCCGTGCCCTGTTCTGCCGATACCGCCGACAGCGCGCCAGCGGCCGGTGCGCAGCCGTACGGTCTACCGCCTGGGAGCCGTCAGGCGCATCCTTTTGCCCTGAAACATTTTGTTACACACTCGCGGTTTTTTCGCCTCTTGAACTCGCGGCGGGGCGCTTCTATTTTGCATTCCGCCAAGTCTTTGGCACGGCTTGCCTGCCCTGCCGGGCGCCCTGCTTGAACGGCGCGCAAGTCGGATTCCCTTTTTTGGTGATCTATCGCTCAGGAGATGGAAATGAAGATTCGTCCCCTCTACGACCGGGTTATCGTCAAGCGAATCGAACAGCAACGGACGACGGCCTCGGGCATTGTGATTCCTGATTCCGCCGCAGAAAAACCCGAGCAGGGTGAAGTCATCGCGGTCGGCACCGGCCGCCTGCTTCAGGACGGCACGCAGCGCGAACTCCAATTGAAAGTCGGTGACCAGGTGCTGTTCGGCAAGTACGCCGGGCAGACCGTCAAGGTCGATGGCGAGGAACTGCTCGTCATGCGTGAAGAAGACGTCATGGGCGTCATCGAAACCCACGCCGAGGCGGTTGCCAAGGCCGCCTGAAGCCTCGAGCCGCTCGCGGACACCACCGGACACCACCGGATACCGCCGGACACCCAAAGAGGCCGGTTGTTCGCGACGTGTTGAGTCAACGACTTATCCGGAGCAACAAACATGAGTGCAAAAGACGTCAAGTTCCACGACAGCGCGCGCGTCCGTATCGTCAAGGGCGTGAATGTTCTTGCCGATGCCGTGAAGGTGACGCTCGGGCCCAAGGGCCGCAACGTGGTCATCGAGCGCAGCTTTGGCGCCCCGACCATCACCAAGGACGGCGTGTCTGTCGCCAAGGAAATCGAGCTGAAGGACCGCTTCGAAAACATGGGCGCGCAGATGGTCAAGCAGGTCGCGTCCAAGACTGCGGACATTGCCGGTGACGGCACCACCACGGCCACCGTGCTGGCCCAGGCCATCGTGCAGGAAGGCATGAAGCATGTGGCCGCCGGCATGAACCCGATGGACCTCAAGCGCGGTATCGACAAGGCCGTGGCCGCCGTGCTGGATGAGCTTCGCAATCTGTCGAAGCCGATTTCGACCAACCGCGAGATCGCCCAGGTGGGCGCCATTTCGGCCAACTCGGACGAGGCCATCGGCAAGATCATCGCCGAGGCCATGGAGAAGGTTGGCAAGGAAGGCGTCATTACCGTCGAGGATGGCAAGTCGCTCGACAACGAGCTGGACGTGGTTGAAGGGATGCAGTTCGACCGCGGCTACGTCAGCCCGTATTTCATCAACGACCCGGAAAAGCAGGCGGCCTATCTGGACGACGCTCTGATCCTGCTGCACGACAAGAAGATCTCGAATATCCGCGACCTCCTGCCGATCCTGGAAGCCGCATCGAAGGCCGGCAAGCCGCTGCTGATCGTGGCGGAGGATGTCGAGAGCGAAGCGCTGGCCACCCTCGTCGTCAATGCGATGCGCGGCATCCTGAAGGTCGCCGCCGTCAAGGCGCCCGGGTTTGGCGACCGCCGCAAGGCCATGCTCGAAGACATTGCCGTGCTCACCGGCGCAACCGTCATCTCTGAAGAAACCGGCAAGCAGCTCCAGAAGGCCACGCTGGAAGACCTCGGCCGGGCCAAGCGTGTGGAGGTTCGCAAGGACGACACCATCATCATCGACGGTGCCGGCGACCAGGCCAGCATCGACGCGCGCGTCAAGTCGATCCGCGTGCAGATCGACGAAGCCACGAGCGAGTACGACCGCGAGAAGCTGCAGGAGCGCGTGGCGAAGCTTGCCGGCGGCGTTGCCGTCATCAAGGTGGGCGCGGCGACCGAAGTCGAGATGAAAGAGAAGAAGGACCGTGTCGACGATGCGCTGCACGCCACCCGTGCGGCCGTCGAAGAGGGCATCGTGCCGGGCGGCGGTGTGGCCTTGCTGCGCGCACGTTCTGCAGTGCTGAACCTCAAGGGCGCGAACAGCGATCAGGATGCCGGCATCCGGATCGTGCAGCACGCGCTGGAGGCCCCGTTGCGCGCCATCGTCGCCAACGCCGGTGAAGAGCCCTCCGTCGTGATCGCGAAGGTTGCCGAAGGCAAGGGCAACTATGGCTACAACGCGGCCACCGGCGAGTACGGGGACCTGGTGGAAGCGGGCGTCGTTGACCCGACCAAGGTCACGCGTACGGCGCTGCAGAATGCCGCGTCGGTCGCTGGGCTGATTCTGACGACGGATGCCACCATTGCGGAGGCTCCGAAGGAGGACAAGGCCGCTCCAGCGCCGGTGCCTGAAATGGACTACTGATCGACGCAGTTGTGCTGCCATCGACTGGCCGGTTCGCCGGCCAGTGCAACTGCATTTCGGCGCCGCCTGCGAGTGCGGCGCCGCCTTTTTGAGGTTCGATCGCCCCGATGAAGCTACAGCTCACCATTGACGCGAAGCACCTGGACGTTGAGATCGATGACGTCGTTGCCGGCTTGCTGGCTGCACGCCTGGGCCTGCCGGAAGGCGCCGACCACCGCGATGCGATCGCGCGGCATCTCAGCGAGGTCAGCGCTCCGTGGGTGCTCGACGATGAACACATGCGCAAACGCGTGTTGCGTCGCCTCATTCTTGAGATCGCAGACCCGACGCTGTTGATGCGCCATCTGATGATCGACTAAGGCCGGAGCTGCCTGCCAGCGACGACGCCGATAACGTCATGCGCTGGCAACGCGGTCCGAAAGGCCCGGCTGGGCAAGCTGAGCCCAAGATGAGCCTCCGACATGTTTGACGTTGGGCTCGCGCCGCTGGAGATGGGTAGCCGCCTCCGGCTACCGTCACTCAAACCTGCGCCATCCCCCCATCCACGAACAACTCGATGCCGTTGATAAAGCTGGCGGCGTCCGACGCAAGAAACGCGACGGCCTTGCCCACTTCGGCCGGCTCGCCCAGGCGGCCCAGCGGCACCTGCGCGGCAAGGAAGTCGAACAGACCCTGGCGCGTTTCATCCGAAGCCAGGCCGCCAAGGCCCGGCGTGCGAATCGGGCCGGGGCTCACGACGTTGACGCGGATACCGCGGTCCTTCAGATCCATCACCCACGAGCGGGCGAAGTTGCGCACCGCCGCCTTGCTGGCGCTGTAGACGCTGAAGTTGGCCGTGCCTTGAACGGACACCGTGGACGACGTCAGGATGATCGACGCGCCGTCGGTCAGCAGCGGCAGCGCCTTCTGCACCGTGAACAGCACGCCGCGCACGTTGGTGCCGAAGATCCGGTCGAAATGTTCTTCGGTGATGGCGCCCAGCGGCATCATGTCGCCGCCGCCGGCATTGGCGAACAGAATGTCCAGCTTGCCGGCCACCTTGGCGATCTCGGCATAGACGGCGTCGAGGTCGGACAGCACCGAGGCATCGGCGCGCAATGCGGTGGCGCCGGCGCCAATTTCTGCGACGGCGGCATCCAGTTCCGCTTGGCGGCGGCCGGTGATGAAGACCCGCGCGCCCTGGGCAGCGAGTTCCTTGGCGGCGCCAAGGCCGATGCCGCTGCTGCCGCCCGTGACGAGTGCGATCTTGCCTTCCAGTTGCTTGCTCATGATGTGCTCCATGTCGTGATTTCAGGTTTGGATGAATGACCTCGCGGCGGCTTGTGCCTTGCCTTGCCTTGCTTTGCGTGGCGCCGTCGCGTTGGGCATGGAGGCACTTTAGGGGCAGCAAACTTTTCGAAAAAGCGCTGCAAATAGAATTACTATCCACAGCTGTGGATAATTCGTGCGGACATTCAAATGGATCAACTCCTGGCAATGCGCTCTTTCGCGCGGGTGGTGGAAGCGGGCAGCTTTACGCGGGCGGCCGATTCACTGGACATGCCCATCGCCACCGTCAGCAAGCAGGTGCAGGAGCTGGAGGCCCACTTGGGTGTGCGCTTGCTGCAGCGGACGACCCGGCGCGTGACCGTGACACCGGAAGGCGAGGACTACTACGCCAAGAGCACGCGAATCCTGCGCGACCTGGAAGACATCGATGCGTCGTTCAGCCTCGCTCGTGGGCGGCCGCGCGGGTCGTTGCGCATCGATGTCGGCGGCTCGACGGCGCGCGACGTGCTGATTCCTCTGCTGCCCGAGTTTGCTGCCCGTTATCCCGAGATCAGGATTGACTTGGGCGTATCAGACCGCTCGGTGGATCTGATCGCGGACAACGTCGACTGCGTGATTCGTGGCGGCCCGCTGGAGAGCGCGTCCCTGGTCGCACGCCACCTGGGCAACGCGCCGCTGATCACCTGCGCCACGCCCGGATACCTCAAGCAGTACGGCACGCCGGCCTACCCCGATGAACTGAAGAATGGCCACCGACTGGTGAGCTACGTGTTCAGCCAGACGGGTCGGGCGGTTCCGTTCCGCTTCGAGCGCGACGGCGAAAAGACCGAGATCAAGGTCGAGCACCGCATCGGCGTGAACGAAAGCAATGCGCATCTGGCCGCGTGCCTGGCGGGCCTGGGCATCGTGCAGACCTTTGGTTATGCGGCGCAAGCGCCGATCAACGACGGCGCGCTGGTTGAAATCCTCAAGCCGTGGCGGCCGGCGCCTTACCCGTTTCACGTCGTCTATCCGCAGACGCGCCATGTCACGCATCGGCTGCGGGTCTTCATTGACTGGCTGGTGGAGGCGTTCCCGGCGCGGCTTGAGCAGGCGCCGAGGCGGTAATCCGGCGCACGGTCGCGCTTCTCGCTGTGGACATGTGGATATGTGGATAAACACGTGAAGAACTTCACGGACAACTGTGTTAGCTGTCCGGGGTCCGGTTGTCCACAGTACGGGAACAACTTGAGTGGGTGCCGAGAGGGGCGGGCGCGCTCCGCACGAGTCATCCACGCTACGGCACACGCTGTCCGACCGGTTGTGCAGTTCGCAAACCGTTGACGCGAAAGCGTTTTCTGCAGCTATCCACAGAAACGCTCCACCGTTATCTACTACTACTATTTTTATATACAGAAGAAATAAAGAAGATAGCCAGGACGGGGGCAGACGCACGGGTGCTTCGTCGATTTATCGGCGCTATGTCGATTAGGTGAGCGCAGCCGGCAGCGGTTGGGCACCCATCACCAGATTGCGTCCGGCAGCCTTGGCACGGTATAGGGCGGCATCGGCGGTTTCGACCAGCGTGTCGACGGAGAAGGCTTCCGAACCCGGTATGGCCGTGGCACAGCCCGCACTCACGGTCACATAGCGCGAGGGTGCGGTGGCGTCGATGCGCAAGCGCAGCACGGCTTCCCGCGCGCGCTCGGCAAGGGCCCTGGCTTCGGTGGCATCGGTGTCGGGCAGCACGACAACGAATTCCTCGCCGCCGTAGCGGGCGATGAAATCTGCCGGGCGGCGCACCACGCCGGCCAGGGCATGGGCAATGGCCGCGAGGCAGGCATCGCCCCGGAGGTGGCCGAAGGCATCGTTGTAGCGCTTGAAGTGATCGACATCGAGCATCAGCAGCGACAGCGGCTGACCGGAGCGCTGAGCGACGGCGATGTACGTGGCGATCTGGTCGTTGAAGTAGCTGCGGTTGTACAAGCCGGTCAGCACATCCCGCGCAGACGACTTGCGCAGCGACAGGTGCGCCTCGAACAGTTGCCGGTACAGCGAGGTCACCTCCCACACCAGCACGCACACCAGCACGCCTGGCGCAAACATGCTGAACAGGCGCGCCACGTACCAACCTGCTGTAAAGCGCTCTGCGCTCAACAGGTTGAGCGTGGTATCGGTCAGGGAGGCCAGGGCCACCACAGCGAGCCACACATCCAGCACGGAGCGCAGGCGGCCGCTGGCGACCACCACCAGCACGGCGATGGCGTTGATGGCCCACAGGATGACGGCGATCGGGTTGCCGCTGTTGTCACCTTGCAGCGGCGGCGGCAGGTCGAGCGTCAGGGCCAGGCCGCACAGCACCACGCCCACTGCCACTGGCCCCCCGACCAGCAGCCATGTCCACAGACCGACATGCCCGGGGGAGATTGCTTCGCGCGGGAGGTGGTCGCGCAGGGCCATCGCCACGATCACGAAGAGCGGAAACCCGCCGTGCCAGAAAACCCACATCCAGATCGCGCTGGCAGCCCGGGCGCCAAGCAGGCCGCTGGGCGAGAACACCCCCGGAAACATCAACAGCTGAAGGGCAACGGCCAGTGCGGTAAAGGCATAGGCACCGCCCATCGCACCCAGCATGGGCTGCCGGGTGGCAACGAACTGGGCGCCCAGCAGGAAGGCCACAATGCTGGCCGTGGTGAACACGGTCAGGGCGCACATCGGCATGAAGGGCGGGACGGCGGGCCATGGAGCACCCGCCTGCGGCGCGGTGAGCCCCAGCGCCAGCAGAATGAGCAGTGCAATCGCGCCGGCAACAGCCCAATGGCGGTGCGTCGCTCGCTGGATCAGGAAACTTTCC
Source organism: Ralstonia sp. UNC404CL21Col (assembly GCF_000620465.1). GTDB lineage: Bacteria > Pseudomonadota > Gammaproteobacteria > Burkholderiales > Burkholderiaceae > Ralstonia > Ralstonia flatus. Next base: position 27,074 of record NZ_JIBE01000010.1, on the reverse strand, counting down.
ATTCGACCCCCGGTGTGCCGCGTGTGCGCGATGTGTGTTTTGCGGTGCACAGGCGTGCGCTTTCATCATAGGCAGCGGCAGGCGGTGGGAAAAGCCTAGGCAATGATCGGCGCGCTATGGCGGGCCTAAGTCGGCCGGCCCAGGCTTATCCGCAAGCGCGTTCCAAGGAAATTGAAGGCAATCTTCCGTAGTGTGGGCCGGGCATCTCACCGTTGTTGAATCACTCGGCCTTCGGCTGCTGCTGTATGGAATCACTCAATCACACGCTGTTTCTCTGGATCAACGCGCCCGCCGACGCTTCGGCCACCATCGTCTGGCTGGCGATGGCCTTTGCCGAATACGCGATCTGGCTGGTGCCGCTCACGCTCGTGGCCGGCTGGCTGTGGGGCGAGCCCCCCACGCGGCGCCAGGCCTTGCAGACCGGCGTGGCTGCCGCGTTTGCGCTGTCGATCAACGTTGGGTTTGGGCTGGCGTGGTATCACCCCAGGCCGTTTGCGATTGGCCTGGGCACCAATCTGCTGCCGCACGCACCGGATTCGTCGTTCCCCAGCGACCACCTGACCGCGCTGTGGACCGTGGCGTTCAGCCTGATGTGGAACGCACGCCTGCGGCGCGTGGGTGTGTTGCTGGCGCTGCTCGGCGTGCCGATGGCGTGGGCGCGCATCTACCTGGGCGTGCACTATCCGTTCGACATGTTGGGCGCGGCGGCCGTGTCGGCCCTGAGCGCTTGGCTGTGCAGCGGGCGCGTGGCGCATACGCTGTCGGAGCCGCTGCACCGCTTCGCCCTGGCCGTCCATGGCGCGGTGCTGGCGCCCTGCGTGCGGCGCGGCTGGGTGCGCAAGTAAGCCCGCTCAGGCGTGACGGCGCCACGCGCGCCAGAACAGCACGAACGACAGCACCGTCGCCCCCACGTTGTAGAGCGTGGCCAGCGCGAACGCGTGACCGTAGTGTGCGCCGTGTGTTGCCGCGTCCACCGCGACCGCGCCATCGGCCCCATCGACCTGACCGAGCAGCGAGAACAGCAGCACGCCCACCACCGTCACGCCCACCGCGTTGCCGACGGCCTGCATGGTCGTGACCGTACCGGCGCCCATGCCGGCCTGGGCGGTTTCCACGCCGCTCAGGATGGTGTTGAGCGACAACGGAATCACCATGCCCTGCCCAAAGCCGTTGAGCATCAGCGGCAGGATCAGCCACGCAGTCTCCGCGCCCAGCTGCGCCATGGTGGCCAGCACGACCATGCCCACGGCGAAGATCGCCACGCCGAGCAGCAACGCGCGCTGCCCGATGCGTTCAGCCAGGCGGGGCGCCGTCAGCGAGCCGGTAAAGAACGCCATGGCGGCCGGCGTGAACACCAGCCCAGCGGCCAACGCCGACAGGCCGCGCCCGAACTGCAGCAGGATCGTCAGCGCAAGGAAGTACGAGCTGATGGCCGTGTAGAACAGGAAGATCGCCAGCACGCCGAGCACAAAGCTGCGGTTGCGGAACAGCGCCATTTCGATGATCGGGACGCGGCCCGCCGCCGACAGCGCTTGCTCCACTCGCACAAAGTGGCGGAACACCAGCAACGAGGCCAGCGGCACCACCCACGACCACCACGGCCAGTCGGATTCGCGGCCCTGCATGATCGGCACCAGCAGCATCGCCAGCGCCACCGCGCCGGCGACGGCGCCGTGCACGTCCAACCGCGCAGCCACCGGCGCACGGGATTCGGCCACGAAGGCCCGTGCCGCCAGCAGCGCGGCAATGCCGATCGGCACGTTCACCAGGAACACCGCGCGCCAGCCCGACACGCCGGCCGCCAGCGGATGCGCAATCAGCCAGCCGCCGATGATTTGCGAGACCGACGCCGCCACGCCCTGCACAGCGCCCATGGTGCCGAACGCACGGCGCCGCGCATCGCCGTCAAACAGCACGCGCAGCGAGGCCATCACCTGCGGCATCAGAATGGCTGCGCCCAGGCCCTGGCCGACGCGCATGGCAATCAGCATCCATGGCGTGGTTGCCAGTCCGCATAGCGCAGAGGCGAGCGTGAATAGCGCCATGCCCGCCAGAAACATGCGCTTGCGCCCGAACAGGTCGCCCAGGCGGGCGCCGTTGAGCAGGAACACTGCGTACGCCGCGCTGTAGCCGACCATCACGAGCTGGATTTCCGCAAAACTGGCGTGCAGGCCTGCGCGGATGTCCGGAATCGCCACATTGACGATGAACAGGTCGAGAATGGTGACGAAGTTGCCGGTCAGCAGCGCCGCCAGCGCCGGCCAGTGCCGTTTGGCCGGCGCGGCGACGCTGCCGGCAGAAAGGGATTCCGTTGACATGGGGGATCTCGGTTATTAATATACGGTCGTACGTATACTAGAGAGCGATGGGCCCACGTCAAGGGCCGATTGTGTTGACCCCACTCACCGATAGGGCATTGCCATGAACGAAACCGACGGCCGGCGCCAGCGTGGCGAACGTGCGCGCGCCCAGGTGCTCGAGCACGCCACTGCCATCGCTTCCACCGACGGGCTGGAGGGCCTCACCATCGGCCGCGTGGCCACGGATGCCGGCGTGGGCAAGGGCAATATCCAGGTGCTTTTCGGCGACAAGGAAACGCTGCAGCTCGCCACGCTCGACGCGGGCGTGGTGCATTACCGCGCGAAGGTGGTGGAGCCCGCGCTGGCGCTGGAAAGCCCGCTTGCCCGCCTGCGTGCGCTGACCGACGGCTGGTTCGACTACGTCGCCAGCGGGGCATCGCCGGGCGGCTGCTTTGTCTGCGCGGCCAGCTACGAATACCGGGCGCGGCCGGGCGCGATCCAGGACCGCGTGCGCGGGCATCGCGAATCGGTGCGCGCGCGGTTTCGCGAGACCATTACCGCGGCACAGGCCGCCGGAGAATTGCGCGCCGATGTCGACGTCGATCAGCTCGTCTTCGAGATCGAATCGTTTCGCTCCAACGCCAACGTGGCGTTCCTGATGGGCGACATGGCGGTGTTCGAGCGCGCGCGCCGCAGCACGCAGGCGCGCATCGACGCGGCGCTGGCCTGAGCGGACTCCCCAAGACGACGCGCGCGTGCAACGCCCGCACGTCGCGCCGGCGCTCCCCTGGCGCCACCTTTGGTTACACTTGTGCGCAAACGCACAAACACACCAAACACAAGAATCCCGGGGGGAAGGGTATGACGAGCCGAACGATTGCTGCGGCCATCGGAATCGGGGGCGCGCTGTGGCTGACCGGCTGCGCAGCGCCTTACACGGAGCCGCCTGCCGGCGCCAACACCGCGACGGTGGATTTCGTCCGCCCGCTGGCCAGCACCACAGCCACCATCCTCGCGTTTGACGACGCAAAGCACTGCGGCAACCCGCGCACGGCGCTCAGGCCCGCTGACGCCACCCGGTCGATCCGCGTGTTGGCCGGTGTGCCGACCGCGCTGGGCGCAAGCTTCATCCGTACCTCTGGCACGCTCATCTACCGCTGCGGTGTGTCGGTGACGTTCGTGCCCCAGCCAGGCAAGCGGTACAAGATGACGGCCAGCTACCCGACCAACGCGCACGAGTGCCGCGCCGGCGTGGCGGAGTCCGACGACGGCCGGTCGTGGCACGCCATCAACGCCCGCTATCGCGCCTACCGCATCAACCCGTCGTGGGGTACCGGCAGCTGCCCCGACCTGACCGATGCAGACGTGGCCTTCATGCGTGACAAGACGCGCTCCGAAGACGGCTCCACCACGCTGAGCGACCTTTCCGATTTGCTGACACCGCAATGATCTGTCGCCCAGCCTTCATGATCCGCACGTTCGCGGCCGCTGCCGCGGTACTGGCCGCGTTGCCGGCGGCCGCGCTGGAGCCGGCCGAAGTGTTCGCCAAGGTCGCGCCCAGCATCTGGGAGGTGCGCGTCACCAACGCCGACGGCCAGCCGACGGCTCTGGGCAGCGCCGTGGTCATTGGCGACGGACTGGCCGTGACCAACTGCCACGTGCTGCGCGGCGGCAAGCAGGTCACGCTCAAGCGCGGCAACGCCAGCTTTGGCGCGCGGCTGCTGTATCCCGATGTGCAGCGCGATCTCTGCCAGCTGCGCGTTGCCGATTTCCACTATCCCGCTGTCAGCATCGTGCCAAGCAGCATGCTGGTGACGGGGCAGAAGGTCTACGCGATCGGCAATCCGCTCGGGTTTGACCTGACGATCAGCGAGGGGTTGATCTCGTCGCTGCGGCATGACGACAACGGTGTGCTGACCGCGATCCAGACGTCGGCGGCGATCTCGCATGGCTCCAGCGGCGGCGGCCTGTTCGACAGCAATGCGCGGCTGGTCGGTATCACGTCGCGCATGGTCTCCGCGGTCTACGGGCAGAACCTGAACTTTGCCGCGCCGGCCGAGTGGATCAACGATGTGCCGGCCCGTGCGCAGAAGGCGCTGGCCGAGCGCGCTGCTGCAGCGTCGGCGGTGTCGGTGAACACGGCTTCTGCCACGGCGGTGGCTGCCGCTGCGCCGCAGCCGCGCAAACGCGGTGAACTTGGGCCCAAATCCCAGGCCGGATTTGCAGAGTATTTGCAGAAACCCTGGCCGAAGGTGTTCGTCGCGGCCGACGGCGACGTGTTCCGCTACGCGTGGGGGCAGAACGCCGAGTTCCGCGCGATGTCGTGGTGCCAGGAGCAGTATCGGAACTGTTCCGTCTACGCGCGAGACGACACCGTCGTCGAGACCCGGTGAGCGCCGTCGCTGCGCGGGAATGCTATTAAGATGTCGGCCCCTGCAGCACCTTGGAGGCGCTTACGTGCTGCGAGCAAAACCCGTCGAATAGGAACCTGCCCACATGAACTGGACCGCGACCCGGCCGATCCGCGTGATCGTGCTCGATGACCATGCGGTTGTCCGCCATGGTCTGGCTGCGCGCCTGAAACAGGAAGCCGACATCGAGGTTGCCGGCATGTTTGCCTCGGGCCGCGACATCGTGCGGGCGCTCAAGGACGCCACCGTCGAGGTGGACGTCCTGCTGATGGACTACTCGCTCGGACCGACCGAGATCGATGGGCTGAACCTGATCCGCCTGATTCGCGTGCGCTATCCGGACTTGAAGATCCTGGTGGCTTCGGCGCATCACAACAAGGCGACGGTGGGCATGGTCATGCATGCCGGTGCGCGCGGGTTTGTCGGCAAGGAAGAAGAACTGTCGGAACTGGTGCGCGCCATTCGCACCGTGGCCGCCGGCGGCAAGCGCCTGAATGCCGCCCTGGCAGCCGAGATGGAGCACGATGCGCTTTCCGCCGATGCGCCAGCGCCCGCCGCCAACAGCACCAAGCTGTCGGCGCTGCTCGACCGCTCAGAACTCAGCCCGCGCGAGCGCGAAGTGCTGCGCTGCTGCCTGGACGGCATGTCGGTCACGGACATTGCCGAGAAATTTGCGCGCAGCATCAAGACGATCAGCTCGCAAAAGCAATCGGCCTATCGCAAGCTCGGCATCCGCACCGATACCGAGCTGTTCAAGATCAAGCACGAGCTGGAAGGGCAGTGAGCTGAACTGCGCCCGCGCCATGCCGTGCGCGTCCGCACCGCCGTCGGCCAGGACGGCGCCGCCTGCCGAGCCGCCAACGCCTGAACCAGTCAGGCGTTATGCAGCACGCGCAGCAGCAGGTTCTCCAGCTGCTTGACCTCGGTCTGCGAAAACCCGCGCAGCAGGTGGTTCAGCACATCGATGATCAGCGGCCGGATCTCCGGATACAGCGCACGACCCTGCTCGGTCAGCGAGACCACCACCGAGCGGCGATCCGCATCGCTGGGCGCGCGCTTGACGATGTTCTTCTTCTCGAGCCGATCGATCAGCCGCGTCATCGCGCCCGGATCGTAATGCAGCAGGCGCGAGAGTTCGGCCGGCGTGGTGGCCAGGTCTTCGGCCAGGTAGATGACGACCGTCCACTGCGCGGCAGTCAGGTCCAGCGAGGCCAGGGCACTGTCGATGTGCGTCACCAACGCGTGTCGGACTCGATGCACGAGCCGACCGATGTTGGTATCGCGGTCCATGGTGTCAAGCTGGTAGGCGCCTTCGGTGGTGCTGGCCTGGGCGGCCTCAGGTGTCTGTACGTCGATGCTCATGGTGGTGCTCCCCGTTCTGCCGGTGATCCGGCTTGTAAGGCACACCGCGTTCCGGTAACGCTGGCGTGCTTCATTGCACACTAATCGTCGCTTGCCCAGGCCGTCAAGCCGGGATCGACACCAACGTCGATCGTCAAATCTCGTTGGATACCGCTGCAAAACGATTGCGGCTGCCAAGGGGCGGGGTGCTTCGTATCATGGTTGAAACGTCGACGCCGTAACCCACGCGCACCATGTGGCGCGGCGTGCTCGTCCTCCCCCATATTCCTTTTTTGAACGCCATGAACCTCCACCTTCAGAACAAGCTTGCTCTCGTGACCGGCTCAACCAAGGGCATCGGTCATGCCATCGCTGTAGCACTGGCCGCCGAAGGCGCCCGCGTGATCGTCAACGGCCGTACCCAGGCGTCCGTGGACGACGCGATTGCGCGCCTGCGCACCGAAGTGCCCGACGCCCAGGTCGAGGGCTTTGCCGGTGATCTGTCCAATGCGGGACAGGTCGACGTGCTGCTCGGGCGCTTTCCCAAAGTCGACATCCTGATCAACAACCTGGGCATCTTCGACCCCAAGCCGTTCGAGGAGATCGACGACGCCGAGTGGCAACACTTCTTCAACGTGAACGTGCTGAGCGGCGCGCGCCTGTCCCGCGCCTACCTGCCCGGCATGCGTGCGCAGAACTGGGGCCGCATCGTGTTCATCAGCAGCGAGAGCGGCGTGCAGATTCCTGTTGAGATGATTCACTACGGCGTCACGAAGACCGCGCTGCTGGGCCTCTCGCGTGGCCTGGCCGAGCTGACTGCGGGCACGGCCATCACCGTGAATGCCGTGCTGCCCGGGCCGACGCGTTCCGAGGGTGTGGACGAGTTTGTCGAGAAGCTCTCGGGCGGCCAGAGCTTCGAAGCCTTCGAAAAGACCTTCTTCGAGACGGCCCGCCCGACCTCGCTCATCAAGCGTTTTGCCAGCACGCAGGAGGTGGCCAACCTGGTTGCCTATGTCGCGAGCCCGCTGTCTTCGGCCACCACGGGCGCGGCGCTGCGCGTGGACGGCGGCGTGGTGAAGTCGGCGTTCTAGAACGCCAGCCCTGACGAACGCACCATTCCGGCGCACGGCCCCGGCTTTTACGCTGGCCGTGCCGCTGGTGCATGCCGGCGGGACCAGCCGGCAGCGTGTCTGTTCACCCGTATCGTCAAGAACGCAGACCAGCCAGACCGAGCGTGTCCTCGCCCGTGCGTTGGCGGCATTCCTTCCACATCTTCGGAGTGATTGCCATGTCCAACTGCAAAGTCTACGGAACCAAACCGGATAACGGCCCGGGCCTGCTCGCGGCGCAAGCCGCACGCGATCGCGTCAACACGGCGCATGCCGCCTGGGCCGTCACGCTGGCCTACGACAGCGGCACGACAACTGCTGTCTACACCTCCGCAGTCGCCTCTGCCGACAACCTGGAGAAGGCGTTCGAAGCGGAATTCCCGCAGTACACGGTGGTCGGCTACTGAGCCGCGTACCGCCCGCCATTGCCCCGAGGTGCCACCGAGGTGCCCTGGCGGGCACGCTGCGGCCACAAACATTGCAATCGGACGGCTGCCCGACACAATGAAAGTCGGATCGACTTTTCGAGGACCGGGATGCAGGGCAGGCAGGCGGTGGGCAAGAAGCGGGTGTGGCGGTGGGCACGGCGGTGGCCCGTGTGGCTGGGCACCTGTGCGTTGGCGTGGGTGTTTGGCGTGGGGAACGCGGTCGCCCAGCCACCTGCGACGTCCGCTTCCGCAGATCCGCAGATCGCCTTCTACTACGGCCGCGATGTCCCCGTGGCTGAACTGCAAGCCTTCGATTGGGTCGTGCTGGACCCGGCCACGGCAGGCAGTTTCGATCCGAAGCAGCCATCGCCCACGCTGTGGTTCGCCCGTGTAGACCTGACGCAGCAGACCGACGCAATGCGCGCCAGCGCGTGGCCCGCCAATGTGATCGACCAGGTTTTTGCGCCGCTGCTGGCGCAAGGCTATGCGGGCTTCCTGCTGGATGGGCTCGACGTGCTTCAGCACAGCGCGCCCGATGCGGGCAACCGCATTGCGGCACTGGCCCAGGCGCTGCACGCCCGCGCGCCGCAGACCAAGCTGCTGGCCGGCGGCACGGCGTGGCTCGAGACGCTCGCACCGCAGTTGTCCGGCGTGGTGACGGCGGGACTGGTGCGTGAGCGCACCAGCGGCGAGGGCTTGCAGGATGTGGCCGATGCCGACCGCACGGCGCGGATCGCCACGCTGCGCAACATCGGCGCCCAGTACCACCTGCCTGCAGTGGCGCTCGATTACTGCCCCAACTACAACCGGGCCTGTCTGCGCGAGACCGCCAATGTGGCACGCGCAGCGGGCGTCAGCAGCTACGCGACCACACCGGGCGCCGAGTTCATCGGCATCGGCCGCCTGGAGGTGATGCCGCGCCGCGTCCTGCTGGTCGAGCCGCAGGAGCCCGGCACCAGCACCAACACCGCGCCGTCGGTCCTTTATCTGGCCATGCCGATCAACTATCTCGGCTATCGCGTCGAATTTGCCGACGCCAACAAGCCGTTGCCGGCCGTCACGCCCGACCGCTATGCGGGCGTCGTTACCTGGTTCGACGGCGTTGCATCCCGGCCGGGCGCGTGGGCGTCGTGGCTTCGGCGGACGATGGGCGCCGGCGTGCGTGTGGCGATGTTCAACCAGTTCGGGCTGAACATGGATGCGCCCACGGCGCAGATGTTCGATCTGCAAGCCGTGCCCGGCACGCCGGCAGGGCCGCTTGCCGTGGTCTCGCGCGATCCCATCATGGGCTTCGAGTTGCAGCCCCATCCTGACCGGCGCATGGCCGTGGGGGTGCAGGTCGATTCCGGCGTGGCGGGGGCGCAGTCGCTGCTGCGGCTGTCGGCCGGCAGTTACGCCTACGACGCGGCGGCCATCATGCCGTGGGGCGGTTATGTGCTGCAGCCGTTTGGCGTGTTCCGCATGCCCGAGGTCGACCAGGCGCGCTGGGTGATCCAGCCGCTCGATTTTCTGCGCCGCGCGCTGCAGCTGCCGGCCATGCCCGTGCCCGACACCACGACGGAGAACGGCCGCAGATTGATGACCGTGCATATCGACGGCGACGGATTTGCCTCCCGCACCGAATTCCCGCCGAGCGAGTTTTCCGGCCAGGCGCTGCTGCGCGAGATCCTGGACCGCTACAAGGTGCCGACCACCGTGTCGATCATCGAGGGCGAAGTGGCGGCCGACGGCGTGTACCCGAAGCTCACGCCGCAACTCGAGCCGATCGCGCGGACCCTCTTTGCGCAGCCCTACGTCGAACTGGCCAGCCACACGTTCTCGCATCCGTTCAACTGGCTGCGCACCACCAATCCGCCCGATCCCGCCTCCGCCGCAACGCCAGAAGGCAGCGACACCTCTTTCTCGTTGAGGATTCCCAACTACCGCTTCAGTTTCGACCGCGAGATCGCAGGCTCCATCCAGTACATCAACACGAAGCTGGCGCCGCCAGGCAAGCGCGTGAAGGTGCTGCTGTGGAGCGGCAACGGCCAGGTGCCGCCGATTGCCGTGCAGAAGACGGTCGAAGCCGGTGTGTTGAACATGAACGGCGGCGACACCTACATCACGCGCTCCAACCCGAGCTGGACGGCCGTGGCGCCGCTTGGCGTGGACAAAGGCGATGGCCTGTTCCAGGTCTTTGCGCCCGACCAGAACGAGAACATCTACACCAACCTCTGGCATGGCCCGTATTACGGTTTCTCGCGGGCCATCGAAACGTTCGAACTGACCGACAAGCCTTATCGCTTCAAGCCGATCGGCATTTACTACCACATGTATTCGGGCACCAAGCTGGCCTCGCTCACCGCCTTGCGGCAGGTGTACGACTGGGCGGTCGCCCAGCCGGTCATGCCGATCTACGCGTCGGATTACATCCGCAAGGTGCTCGACTTCCGCGCCATCGCAGTTGCGCGTGACGGCGATGCCTGGGTCGTGCGCGGCAATGGCGACCTGCGCACCGTGCGCTGGGCTGGCTCCGGTGTGCCGCGTCTTGCGGATGCGCGCGACGTGGCGGGCTACGCTGCCGGTCCGGGCGGCACGTATATCCACCTGACCGGCGGCTCGGCGCGCTTTGCATTGGACAACGGCGGCCCAACGCTGCCGTACGTGCGCGAGGCCAGCGGCCGCCTGTCGAACTGGCGGCGCAGCGCGGACGGCCGTTCCCTGTCGGTCGATGTTGCCGGCTATACGCGGCCGTTCATCCGCTTTGCCAACGCGGGCCGCTGCCGCGCCACGGTGGACGGCCGCGACGTGGGCGCCGCGCGCGGGGCTGACTGGCGCATCGAACTCGGCGCCGGCAACCCCGCCAAGCTCACGCCGCAGCATGTCGAGCTGACCTGCGACCGGTGACGTCCGGGATGGCAGACAGATGTCTGGTTTATCAGACAAAGCGGTTTGTAAAACGTTTGCGCTCAAGCTTTTGCAGGTCGATCCGTTGTTAACTCGACTGACGACCCCCAGGAAAAAAAGTATGAGAGCGTCTGCGCCCCTGTCTGAAGTTTCACAATCGCCAACGAGCCTTGGCACCCGTCTGGCCGTGATTGGCTTGATCGCCCTGGTGGCGGTGTTCGGCATGTTTGCCCTGGCCAACTCGCAATCGAGCCTGCGCATGCTGGAAGCCAATACGCAGTCGGCCATGCACAACCAGGAGGCGGCCATGCGCGACATGATCAGCCTGTTCGACGGCACCATGCGCACCGAGGCCGACCGCTTCCTGACCGCCTTTGCCGACGCCGCGCCCGGGCCGTACAGCGTAGATCCGGCGCAGACCGTGGAAGTGGCCGGCAAGCCGACGCCCACCTTCAAGAGCGGCGACTCGGTGCTGAACCTCAACTTCACCGTGCCGGACAAGTTCTTCGCGCGCACCGGCGGCACGATCGCCACCGTGTTTGCCCGCACCGGCGACGATTTCGTGCGCGTGACCACCTCGCTCAAGAAGGAAAACGGCGAACGCGCGATCGGTACGCTGCTCGACCGCGCCCACCCGAGCTACAAGGCGCTGATGGCCGGCGAGCCGTTCCGCGGCCTGGCGTGGCTGTTTGGCGTGCCCTACATGAGCAAGTACGAGCCCGTGCGCGATGCGTCGGGCAAGGTCATCGGCGCGCTGTACGTGGGTGTGGACGTGCGCTCGGAACTGGCACTGCTCAAGGACAAGATCCGCTCGCACGGTATCGGCAAGACGGGCGGCTATTTCGTCATCGACGGCAAGCCCGGCGCGGAACAGGGCAAGGTGCTGATCGACCATGCGCAAGACCGCGAAGGCAAGAATCTGCTCGACGCCAAGGACGCCGGCGGCCAGGCCTGGGTGCGCGAGATGATCGCGCGAAAGGACGGCACGCTGCGTCACGTGCTGGCCGACACCGAAGGCGGCACCGCGCGCGAGCGTCTGACCGTCTTCACGCAATACCCCGACTGGCAGCTTGTGATTGCCGGCACGGCCTACGTGGATGAACTCAACGCCGACCTGGTGGCCGCCCGTAACCGGTTCCTGCTGCTGGGGCTGGCGCTCGGCGCGCTGCTGGCGGGCGGCTTGTACTGGATGCTGCGCCGCGCCGTGAGCACGCCGCTGGCCGAGGTGGTGAACGTCGCGCAGCGTGTGGCTGCGGGTGACCTCACGCACCGCCTGCCCACCACGCGCCGCGATGAGATCGGCCAGGTCATGCGCGCCGTCAACGGCGTCGGCGACGGCCTTTCGGGCATCGTCGACAAGGTGCGCGCCAGCGCCTCCACCATCGCGTCGAGCACCGGCCAGATCGCCGCCGGCAATGCCGATCTTTCCGCACGCACCGAAGCGCAGGCCGGCAACCTGGAACGCACCGCATCCAGCATCGAGCAACTGGCCGCCACCGTGCGCCAGAATGCCGAGAGCGCCCACCATGCGCACGACATGGTGCAGTCCGCCAGCGAGGCGGCCAATGCCGGCGGCCAGACCGTCGAGAGGCTCGTCGGCACCATGTCGGGCATCCACGCCACCGCGCAGAAGATTGCCGACATCACGGGCATCATCGACGGCATCGCGTTCCAGACCAACATCCTCGCGCTGAACGCCGCCGTGGAAGCCGCCCGCGCCGGCGAACAGGGCCGCGGTTTTGCCGTCGTGGCCGGCGAGGTGCGCAGCCTCGCTCAGCGCAGTGCAGCTGCCGCTAAGGAGATCAAGGAATTGATCAGTCGCTCGGTCGAAGAAGTGCAGGCCGGTAACGAGGCCGCCCGCGGCGCCGGCGATGCCATGCAGGACATCGTGACGCGCGTGGAGCGCATTGCCGGCCTGATGGGCGAGATCAGCCACGCGTCGCGCGAGCAGTCGCAAGGCATCGAAGAGGTCAACCGCGCAGTCACGTCGATGGACGAGGTGACGCAGCAGAACGCCGCGCTGGTCGAGGAAGCGGCTGCTGCGGCCGAAAGCCTGCGCCAGCAAGCCCAGGAACTGCGCGGCGCGGTGGACGTGTTCCGGCTCGCCTGAAGCGGTTTGTGGTCGGCTGAATGAGAAAAACCCGGGCCGAAACCCGGGTTTTTTGTTGACGCCTGCGCCGTGCGCTCCGGCCTAGTGCAGGATCACGCGCCGCACCACGGCCACCAGGGGCGGCCGGATCGAGCGCTCGAATCCAGGCCGCAGGCGCAGCGGCTTGAGCAGCATCTTGGCGGCCATGTCGAGCGGCAGGTACGAGCGCACCAGGGCGCTCACGCGCGAGTTCAGGGCGCGGACATCGGCTTCGGGCACATCTTCCTGGCCACGCTCGATGCGCAGCACATTGCGCAGGGCGATCATCGAATCTTCATTCTTGATTTCACGCAGGCGCGAGGCGAGCGCCTTGAGCACGCGCGCGCGGCCCACGCCCTCGCTCGCGTTGCACTCGTTGAAGAAACGCAGGAAGTGTTTGTAATGCCGGACTTCATCGGCCGAGATGCGGCTGGCGAGGTCGCGCAGCACGGGTTCATCGGCGTCGGCCGCGGCTTGGGCGATGGCGCGATAGAACGTGGCCGTGCCCATTTCGACAACGCAGCGCGCGACCATTTCCAACGCCTGCGTGGGTTCGAACTGGTCGACCGAACACGTGACCGAGTATTCCTCGAAGAAGCGGGCGTAGCCGCGCTCCCAGTCGAACTCGGGCCAGACGGCTTCAACGTAGCGGCGCAACGCGCGGCCGTGCTGCAGCTCTTCGCGTTCCCAGTGGTGGGTCAGCCAGTGCGCGGTTTCCGGCCGATCGGCGTAGTACTGAGCGAGGTTGCCGGCGTAGAGGTCGGAGCCGCTCTCGACAAACGAGGCACTCGCAACCAGGTAGAACAGCGTGCGGTTTTCGCGCACGCGCGCAACGTCGATGCTGCCGTAGCTGATCTCTTGGATCGACCAAGGCATGCGCTCGCTCGCAGATGACGTTTCCAGATGAACCTGTGACAAGGCGTTTCCTCCGTCGGCAATCTCGCAAAAAGCGGGCCGGTCATCCTATGAGAATGAAACATCACGTCCCATGTTTCAAGACAGATGTGCGCTTGCAAAGGTTCCGAAAAGCAATCTTGTGCCCACAAAGTGGTGAATGCGTCATGGCAATTGCGTCACCTCGGGACGCGACGCAGCGCCAGGTACGCTCAGGCAGCGTGCCCGTCCATCAGCCTCCGCAAAGCTGCCGCATCGACGATCTCGACGGTCCGGTAATGGCAGCGGATCCAGCCCGCGCGCTGCCACGCTTGCAGGTACTTTGAGATCGTCTGCCGCGAGCGCGCCAGCATGCGGCCCAGTTCTTCGTTGCTGGCGGCCACGCAGCGGCCATCGCCGGCGCGCGCGAGCTGCAGCAGTCGCTGGGCGAGGCGGGCGTCGGCGGGCATTTCGCTGGCGTGCTCGAACTCGTCGAAGATGAGGCGGATGCGCTGGCAGAGCTGCTGCATCAGCGCCCACATGCCGGCCGGATAGGCCGACACCACGCGCGCAAACGCCGCGCTGCCCAGCAAGACGAGCGTGGTCGGCCCCTGCGCATGGGCGCTGTGTGTGCGGCCGCCGCCGTCGATGAGCGCGATCTCGCCAAACCATTCGCCCGCCCGCAGCACGCCGTAGACGAGTTCGCTGCCACCGTCGGTCGTCCGGCTGATGCGCACGCGGCCGCGCACGATCAGGAACATGCCCTGTGCGGGACCCCCGTGCGGGTGGATGCATTCGCCGTCGGGGTAGGTGATCAGGCGTGCGGTGGGCGCAATCTCGGCCAGCAGCTCGGCGGGGGCGTCGCGCAGCCAGCCCTGCGCAAGCTGTGCTGGCGTGGGCGCGGCGGCGGTGTGGGTGGCGTCTGCGGGCATGGCGGCAGGATGCGGCGAGGGCGGTCCGATCATTGTCAAACGCTTGACAGTCTGCATGCAAGCGCCGGGCAGAGAATGGCCCGCTAGCCGCGCACCCAGCCATTCAAGAAATACGACGCGGCACCGACGCGACCATTCCGGCGACGAAGGAGACACCCCAATGACCGATCCGCAACACACCGCCCCGCGCGCGACGTTTTCCCATATGGAGCACGGCACGCGCGAAGACTGGGCCGCCATCTCGGCCGAGTTCATGCCCTATGCCCGCGCGCTGCCCGACCGGGTGCTCGCGCACCTGAAGCTGCTCGACGGTGATTGCGGCGGCTTTCCGATCGACCGTCTTGCGCACTCACTGCAGACGGCCACGCTCGCCCACCGCGACGGGCGGGACGAGGAATACGTCGTCTGTGCGCTGTTGCACGACATTGGCGACACGCTGGGCAGCTTCAACCATCCGGACATCGCCGCGGCCATCCTCAAGCCGTTCGTGAGCCCGGAAAACCTGTGGATGGTCGAGAAGCACGGCATCTTCCAGGGCTACTACTTCTTCCACCATCTCGGGCTCGATCGAAACCTGCGTGAGCAGTACCGCAGCCAGCCCGAGCTGTTCGAGCGCACCGCCGAGTTCTGCGCCAAATACGACGCCGCCGCCTTCATGCCCGACTACGACAACCTGCCGCTGTCGTTCTTCGAGCCGATGGTGCGGCGCGTGCTCGCCAAGCCACGCAACTCCATCTACGTGAAGGAAGGCGAGAGCGAACTGTCGCAGCCGAAAGCCGCAGCAGCGTGACGTGCCGGCCTAGCCCTTCACCACGTTGACGGGCGCGCCGGCCGCCCACGCCGCCACGTTGGCGAGCGTGGTGTCGGCAATGCCCGCCAGCGCTTCGCGCGTAAAGAACGCCTGATGCGCAGTCACGATGACGTTGGGAAAGCTCAGCAGGCGCGCCAGCACGTCGTCCTGCAGCACGTCGGCGGAGCGGTCTTCGAAGAACAGATCGGCCTCTTCTTCGTAGACGTCGAGCCCAAGGTGGCCGAGCTGGCCGCTCTTGAGCGCGTCGATCAGGGCGGGGCTGTCGACCAGCCCGCCGCGGCTCGTATTGATGAGCATGGCGCCCGGCTTCATGCTGGCGAGCGCGTTGGCGTCGATCAGGTGGTGTGTGTCAGCGTTGAGCGGGCAGTGCAGGCTGACGATATCGGCCTGCGCCAGCAATTCCGGCAGCGGCACGTAGCGCACGCCCTGCGTTGCCAGCGCCGCCTGCGGAAATGGATCGAATGCCAGCACGTGACAGCCAAAGCCGGCCATGATGCGCGCGAACACCTGACCGATCTGCCCTGTGCCGACGACGCCGACGGTCTTGCCCGCCAGGTCGAAGCCCAGCAATCCGTCCAGCGAGAAATCGCCTTCGCGCGTGCGATTGCAGGCGCGGTGCAGCCGCCGGTTCAGCGTGAGGATCATGCCCACCGCGTGTTCGGCCACCGCGTGCGGCGAATACGCCGGCACGCGCACCACCGTCAGTCCCAGGCGCTGGGCGGCCGGCAGGTCGACGTGATTGAAGCCTGCCGAGCGCAGCGCGATCAGCCGCGTACCGCCTGCAGCCAGCGCTTCCAGCACATCCGCATCCAGGCAATCATTCACGAACGGGCATACCACTTCAAAGCCGGACGCGAGGGATGCCGTCTGCGCGTCGAGGTGCGCGCGCTGGAAGACGAGGTCGAAGCCGTGGCCGCCACGCGTGAGTGAGGCGCGGAAGCTGTCTTCGTCGTAACGGTGGCTGCTGAAAAAGAGGATGCGCATGGGGGTGGGGCAAGCTGACGTGATGCCTGCAGCTTACTCGCACCGCCGGGTGGCGGCGCTCAGAGCGTCAGGACGATGCGCCCATCCACCTTGCCCGCCTTCAGATCGGCGAACACCTGGTTGATGTTGTCGAGCTTGTCGCGGTGAATGTGGGCGCGTACCAACCCCTCGGCGGCAAACTGCAGTGACTCCTGCAGATCACGCCGCGTGCCGACAATCGAGCCCCGCACGGTGATGCCATTGAGCACCGTGGAGAAGATCGGCAGCGGAAAATCGCCCGGCGGCAGCCCGTTGAGCGAGATCGTCCCGCCGCGCCGCACCATGCCCAATGCTTGCGCAAAGGCGCTGCGTGACACCGCCGTCACCAGCACGCCGTGTACACCGCCGATCTCTTTCTGGATCACGGCCGCCGGGTCTTGCTGCGAGGCATCGACGACGAGCTTGGCCCCCAGCTCCCGTGCCAGCGCCAGTTTGTCGGGCGCCACGTCGACGGCCACCACGTGCAGGCCCATCGCGATCGCGTATTGCACCGCCACGTGTCCCAGCCCGCCAATGCCGGAAATGGCGATCCACTGGCCGGGGCGCGTATCCGTCATGCGGATGCCCTTGTAGACTGTTACGCCTGCGCAGAGGATCGGTGCGATCTCTTCGAAGCTGACCTGCGCGGGCAGGTGGCCGACGTAGTTCGGGTCGGCCAGTACGTATTCGGCATAGCCGCCGTTGACGGAGTAGCCGGTGTTCTGCTGCTCGTAGCAGAGGGTCTCCCAGCCGCTCAGGCAGTGCTCGCAGTGGCCGCAGGCGGTGTAGAGCCACGGCACACCCACGCGGTCGCCTTCCTTGACGGCGGTTACGCCTTCGCCCACGGCTGCCACATAACCCACCCCTTCGTGCCCGGGGATGAACGGCAGGCTGGGCTTGACGGGCCAGTCGCCCTCGGCGGCGTGCAAGTCTGTATGGCAGACGCCCGAGGCCGCGATCTTGACAAGAATCTGTCCGCGCCCAGGTGTGGGAACCGGCACTTCCTCAATGCGCAAGGGTTCACCAAACGCATGGACTACCGCGGCTTTCATCGACTGGGCCATGAGACATCTCCGGGTTGGGGGAGATACCAGTCTGGTCGACGCCTGCCCGATGCGGGTTGATGTGAGTCAACCGCCTAGGAGGGCGAGCGGGATGGGCAACACTGTTAACATGCCGGCATCTTCAGTGTTTTCCAGCGAGCCGCTGCCTTGCCCGTCACTCCCACCTTTCTCTGGCACGACTACGAAACGTTCGGCGCCGTGCCGCGCCGTGATCGCCCCGCGCAGTTTGCCGGCATCCGCACCGATGCCGAGCTGAACGAGATCGGCGAGCCCGTCGAACTGTTCTGCCAGCCGTCCAACGATTGGCTGCCCGATCCGGTGTCGTGCCTCATCACCGGCATCACGCCGCAGCAGTGCGCCAGGCAGGGCGTTCCGGAATACCGTTTTGCCCAGGCCATCGAGCGCGAACTTGGCACGCCCGGCACCATCGGCGTCGGCTATAACACCATCCGCTTTGACGATGAGGTGACGCGCCACCTGTTCTGGCGCAACCTGATCGATCCGTACGCCCGCGAGTGGCAGAACGAATGCGGGCGCTGGGATCTGCTCGACGTGGTGCGCACCACGTGGGCCCTGCGCCCCGAAGGCATCCAATGGCCGACCCACGAAGACGGTCGGCCGAGCTTCAAGCTGGAGCATCTGTCCAAGGCCAACGGCCTCGTGCACGAGGCGGCGCACGATGCGGTGTCCGATGTGCGCGCGACGATTGCGCTGGCGCGTCTGATTCGCAATGCGCAGCCGCGCCTGTTCGATTTCTGCCTGGCGCTGCGCAAGAAAGACCGTGTGGTGGCCGAGATTGGCGATGCGCCGCGGCCGTTGCTGCACATCTCCGGCATGTACGGCGTGGAGCGTGGCTGCATGGCCGTGGTGTGGCCGCTGGCCGGGCACCCGACCAACAAGAACGAGCTGATCGTCTGGGACCTGGCGTTCGACCCGTCCGAGCTGTTTCACATGGATGTGGCGACGATCCGCGAGCGCATGTTCACGCGCACGGCCGACCTGGCCGAAGGCACCACGCGACTGCCGATCAAGTCGATCCACATCAACAAGTCGCCCATCGTCATCAGCAACATGAAGACGCTGCAGCCCGCGCAGGCAGAACGCTGGGGCATCGACTTCGCCACGATCGAACGCCACGCCGCCATCGCCCAAGGCGCGCCCGACATGCGCGAAACATGGCGTCAGGTGTACGCCCGCGAACTGGAGCCGATTGAAGACGTCGACCAGAATCTCTACGGCGGATTCGTCGGCAACGACGACCGCCGCCTGCTCAACGAGTTGCGCACGCTCAGCGGCGAACAGCTCGCGCGCCTGCATGCGGAGTTTGCCGATGCGCGCCTGCCTGAGCTGCTGTTCCATTACCGCGCACGCAATTTCCCCGACACGCTGAACGAAGAGGAATACGAGCAGTGGGAGCAGTTGCGCGCCGAGCGGCTGTTCGAAGGCCGTGACGGGTACATGACCTTCGAAATTTTCGGCGAGCGGCTTCAACAGCTGGGCGCGGAAGCGGCAGAGAACGGCGACACGCGTGCGCAGAGCATCCTGCAGGATCTGTACGACTACGCGCAGCAGATCGTGCCGGGCTGACGAAGCCCACGCATCAAGAAAAACGGAGGCCGAAGCCTCCGTTTTTTATTGGCGATGCCCAACGCTTCGCGCCGATCAGGCCGCCCGCTGTGCCGCCGCCGGATCGCGCCACTGGGCCAGTAGCTTGTTCCAGCGGATGCGCGCCGCAGCCAGGTTGGCCTCCTTCACATGGCCGAAGCCGCGGATGTCCTCCGGCAGGCGAGCCAGTTCCACGGCTTGCGCCAGCTTTTGCGCCGTCAGGCCCTTCACCAGTTCATCGACCAGCGCGCGGTATTCGCCGATCAGCGCGCGCTCGGTGCGGCGTTCTTCAGTCTTGCCGAAGATGTCGAGCGCCGTGCCGCGCAGGCCCTTGAGCTTGGCGAGCACCTTGAAGATGCGCATCGTGTTCGGACCAAAGCGTTGCTTGACCAGGTGGCCCTTCTCGTCACGCTTGGCCGTCATGGGCGGCGCGAGCCAGAAGTTGAGCTGGTAGTCGCGGCCGGGTTCGCCTTCGAACTGCGCGCGCAGCTTGTCGAGGAAGGCCGGATCGGTGTACAGACGGGCGACTTCGTATTCGTCCTTGTACGCCATCAGCTTCGACAGGTTGCGCACCACGGCTTCCGTGAACGCCAGGGGTTGGCCGGCCCCCACCACGGCGGCCTCTGCTGCACGCACGCGCTCGACCACCGCTCGGAATTCAGCGGCATACGCGGCGTTCTGGTATGCGGTCAGCAGATCGACGCGGCGGGCGATCAGCGTGTCGAGCGAGGGCAGGGCAATCACATCCGCTTTGGCACGCGGCGCATCGCCTGCCAGCTTGAGCACCGCCTCGCGGTCTTGCGCGAGGTGGCGGCCCCATTCGAACGCAGTCTTGTTCTTCTCGACGGCGACGCCGTTGAGTTCGATCGCGCGGATGAGCGCGTCGTGCGTCAGCGGAACCCAGCCCTTCTGCCATGCAAAGCCCAGCACCAGCGGGTTGGTGAAGATGGCATCGCCCAGCAGGCGCACGGCCAGCGTGTTGGCATCTTCAAATGCGCAGGCGTCGCCGACGGCCGCGCGGATGTCCGCCTCGGCCGAGCTGCCCGGGAAGCGCCAGTTCGGGTTCTTGATGAAGTCGGCCGTGGGCGATGCCGTGCTGTTGATGATGGCGCGCGTCTGGCCGTGCTGCACCTTCGACAGCACTTCGTCCGACGCCGACACAATCGCGTCGCAGCCGATCACGAGGTCCGCCTCGCCCATGGCGATGCGCGTGGCGTGGATCGAATCGGGGCGCTCGCCGATCTGCACGTGCGAGAGCACCGCGCCGCCTTTCTGCGCCAGGCCCGCCATGTCGAGCACGGTCACGCCCTTGCCTTCGATGTGCGCGGCCATGCCGAGCAGGCCGCCGATGGTGACCACGCCCGTACCGCCGACGCCGGTCACCAGCACGCCATACGCGCGGTGGATGGCCGGCAGCTCAGGATGCGGCAGCAGCGGCAGGCCGTCCATCGACACGCCGTGCGACTCCGGCTTGCGCACCTGCGCGCCTTCTGCCGTCACGAAGCTCGGGCAGAAGCCGTTCACGCACGAAAAGTCCTTGTTGCACGACGACTGGTTGATCTTGCGCTTCGTGCCCAGCTCCGTTTCCAGCGGCTCGACCGACAGGCAGTTCGACTTGACCGAGCAATCCCCGCAGCCTTCGCACACGGCGTCGTTGATGAACGCGCGGCGGGCCGGATCGGCCATCGTGCCGCGCTTGCGGCGACGGCGCTTTTCCGTCGCGCAGGTCTGGTCGTAGATCAGCACGCTGGTGCCTTGCACTTCGCGCAGCTCGCGCTGGATGGCATCGAGGCGATCGCGGTGATGCACCGTTACGCCTTCCGGGAGCTTGATGGCGGCGTTGTACTTCTCGGGCTCGTCCGTGACGATGACGATGCGCGACGTGCCTTCGGCGTAGACCTGCGCGGCAATCTGCGGCACGGAAAGCGGGCCGTCGACCGGCTGGCCGCCCGTCATGGCCACGGCGTCGTTGTAGAGGATCTTGTAGGTGATGTTCACCTTGGCCGCAATCGACGCGCGGATCGCCAGCAGGCCTGAGTGGTAATACGTGCCGTCGCCGAGGTTGGCGAACACGTGCTGGTCGCCCGAGAACGGCATCTGGCCGATCCACGCCACGCCTTCGCCGCCCATCTGGCTGAAGGTGTCGGTGCGGCGGTCCATCCACACGGTCATGTAGTGGCAGCCGATGCCGGCCAGCGCGCGCGAGCCTTCCGGCACGTTGGTCGACGTGTTGTGCGGGCAGCCCGAGCAGAACCACGGCTTGCGCTCAGCGGTGATGCGCGGTTTGGCGAGCGCTTTTTCTTTGGCGTCGATGATGGCGATGCGCGAGGCAATGCGCGCGCGCACGTCCGACGGCAGTTCGAACTTCTCCAGGCGCGTGGCGATGGCGCGCGCGATGAGCGCGGGCGACAGCTCGTAATGCGCCGGCAGCAGCCAGTTCGCCATCGGCACCGACCATTCGCCGCCGGCGTTGTCCTTTTCATCAAACTTGCCGTACACGCGCGGACGCACGTCGTCGCGGTAGTTGTACAGCTCTTCCTTCAGTTGGTATTCCAGGATCTGGCGCTTCTCTTCCACCACCAGGATCTCTTGCAGCCCCTCCGCAAACGCACGCGCGCCGTGCGCTTCCAGCGGCCACACGCAGCCGACCTTGTACAGCCGGATGCCGATGCGGCGGCAGGTGTCCTCATCGAGGCCGAGATCGACCAGCGCCTGGCGCACGTCCAGGTACGCCTTGCCGGCGGTCATGATGCCGAAGCGCGCCTGCGGCGAATCGAGCACCACGCGGTCGAGCTTGTTGGCACGCACGTACGACAGGCCGGCGTACCACTTGTAGTCGAGCAGCCGCGCTTCCTGCACCAGCGGCGGATCGGGCCAGCGGATGTTCAGCCCGCCTTGCGGCATGACGAAATCTTCGGGCAGGATGATCTGCGCGCGGTGCGGATCGACGTCCACCGAGGCGGACGATTCCACCACGTCCGTCACGCACTTCATCGACACCCACAGGCCCGAGTAGCGGCTCATTGCCCAGCCGTGCAGGCCGTAGTCGAGATATTCCTGCACGTTCGAGGGATACAGCACCGGAATGCCGGCCGCCTTGAAGACGTGCTCCGACTGGTGCGCCAGCGTGGACGACTTGGCGGCGTGGTCGTCGCCTGCCAACACCAGCACGCCGCCATGCGCGGACGAGCCGGCCGAGTTGGCGTGCTTGAACACGTCGATCGTGCGGTCGACGCCCGGCCCCTTGCCGTACCACATGCCGAACACGCCGCTGAACTTGGCATTCGGATACAGATTGACCTGCTGCGAGCCCCAGACCGCCGTGGCGGCCAAGTCTTCGTTGAGCCCCGCCTGGAAGACGATGTTGTGGCCGGCCAGATGCTTCTTGGCCTTCCACAAGGCCTGGTCCAGCGCACCCAGCGGCGAGCCGCGGTAGCCCGAGATGAAGCCCGCCGTGTTCAGCCCAGCGGCGCGGTCGCGCTCCTGCTGCAGCATCGGCAGACGCACCAGTGCCTGCGTGCCGCTGATGTAGATGCGGCCACGCTCGAGCGTGTACTTGTCGTCCAGGGAAACGGTTTCGAGCGCGCGGCGTAGCGCGTCGTTCAGAGGGGCATTCATGCGTGCTCCGTGTGGGTGTGCCGGGATCACCGACAGCAGGTCTCTTTTGGTGCCGCCTGCGCCGCTTCTTGTGGAAACTGGCAGAGGGCCGTGGGTCGAGGCATCGTAGCATCGCGTGACATTCGGAACACCGTGCAACGCAGCAAGAATGGGGGTGGGTTTTCCCTTGGTTGTGGTGTCCGATGCACGCATGCAGAGGGACGGAAGCGGTGGTTGCACCGGTTGTGCGGTGCATGCAACGTTTGCGGCGAAATCGGCAAACTTCGGTAAAGAAGCTGCGACCAAGTCACGCAATCCCTGGACTTTCGCAAGCCGCGCCGCCATCCTGCGCAGTTCCGCCCGCATTCCTCAAACCACGATCGTGATCGCCACCGCTTTCGCCACCGCCCAACCCCGGCACACGCTGCCGGCAGATGGCGCGCGCCTGCGTGGCGGCAACTTGCACGATCGGTTCAGCACGCACGTCGCCCTCCGGCACTTCCTGCTCGCCCGGCTTTCGTAAGCCGTGCGGGGTGTCGCCACAAGCTGGCGCACGTGCCCCGTACGGCACGCTCCGCTCCCGTCTCCCTTTCATTCCGGCTTGGCGCTGACACGCGCCGGCGCCGGTACGCCTGCCATCGCCGGATGCAACCCGGCGCGGCGGCGCAGGAACCGCCATGGAACTCACGCAGAACTTCGTCAAGGCCAAGCGGCCTTGCGCGGATGGCTACCGCTGGTACATCCGCAACCGCCACAGCGGCACCGACTACCAACACCTGCTCGACAGCCTCGTACGCGAAGGCCGCATCGGCGATGCGATCTGGCTGCTCGACAACTTCGGCCCGACCGATGCCGTGCTCGACGCCGACGACATCGAAGCCGATGCGCTCGTCTTTGCCGGCACCATCGTTGTACGCGGCGGCATTCATGTCGATGGCGTGTTGCGCGCCGGCCAGGCCATTCGCGCCGGCGGTGGCGTGCGCGCAGGCGAGTCGATCACCACCGGCGGCGATCTGGAAGCCAAGGCCGGTCTTTACTGCGACGGCGCCGTGCATGTCGGCGGCGACCTGCGCGTTGGCTGGGGCCTGACCGCCACCGGCGCATTGCATTGCGGCGGCCTGGTGCGCGTGCATCGCGACTTGCATTGCGATGCCGGCATCGACGCAGCCGCGGATTTGCTGGTTGGCGAGGCACTCGCAGCGCGCGGCAACGTGCGCTGCGGCAAGGGCCTGCGCGCTGGCGACGAGGTGATCAGCGAGGCCGGCATCGTCAGCGCGAACGGCATCTTCGCCGGGGGCGACCTGTGCGCCGACACGCATCTCGAAGCAGGCTGGGGCATCCGGGCCGGCGGCGACATTGAAGCGGGCGGCGCCATCCGGGCGGGCGAAGGCGTGGAGGCCGGCGGCACGATCGTGGCCGGGCCCGGCTACGGCGTGTATGCCGGGCTGGCGGTGCGCTTGGCCGACTGGCCCGTCAGCGCGCGCGTGCATGCGCTTGCGCGTCCTGACGGTCTGGTCAGTGGACACTGGGGCGCGCGATGAGCGGCGCGCTGCCCATCCCGCCGCCCCTCGATTGGCCGACGCTGTTTTCCGTCTTGCGGCCGCTGCAGCGCTGGCTTGCACCGCTCGGTCTGCGCATCGACGTCGAGCACGGCAGTGAAGACATCGAGCGCGAACTCGACACGCTGTACGAGCGCATGCAGACGCCCGGCACGCCGCTGCACGGCATGGCCTGCGACGATGCCACCTTGCCCGGCTTTCGCTTGCACACACGCGAGGCCGACGGCGAGATTTACGTCTACGTCGAGGATGTGGCCGCGCGGCGCTTTGCTGGCGTCACGGTGTTCAACCGGCTGATTGAACTCGACAAGCGTGCCGATCGCATCCTGCGTGCACCGCATTCGAAATACGCGGCGCGGTATCAGCGGCGCGGGCTGGCATCGGCGGTGTATCGGCGCGCGCTGGATGGCGGCATGTGCCTGATGAGCGGGGCGCGGCAGTCGACGGGCGCGCACGCGCTGTGGCAATCGCTGGCGGCGCGGTATGCGTCGGGTTACGTGGAGGTGCGCGACAAGCGCTTGCGCTATCTCGGCGATGCGGTGGGCGGCGACGTGCTCGACGCCTTGCACACGCGCCGCGTGTTGTTGGGCGCCGGCTGGACCATCGCGGCGTTGGCCGCCGCCACGAAGATGACCGCGTGAAAATCAGCCGGCGACGCTCTCGATCACGTCGCGCATGCGCTGGGCCAATCCGTCCATCGCGTCGGCCGGCACGTTGCCGTAGCCGAGCACGAGGCCGTTGTATTGCGCGGTCAGCGTGCCGGGCAGGCAGAAGCGTGACAGTGGCCGCAGCACCATCCCGCGTTCCCGGGCGACGCGGCTGACCTCGGTGTCGGCCACTGGCGCGTCGAGCCGCGTGGAAAGATGCATGCCGCCTGCACCGCCCGATACGGTGACGATGCCATCCAGATGTCGCTCGATTGCAGCCTGCAGCGCATCGCGGCGCTCGCCATAGAGGCGACGCATGCGGCGCAGGTGACGCGTGAAATGTCCGGCTTCGATGAACTCGGCCAGCGCGAGTTGCTCAGCCACGCGCCCGCGCAGCATCAGCGCACCTGCCGCTTTTTTCAGCACGGGTGCCAGGGCGGGCGGCACCACCATGTAGCCGAGGCGCAGCGCCGGGAACAGCATCTTGCTGAACGTGCCGAGATAGATGACGGGTGCATCTTCGGTCAGGCCCTGCACGGCCGACAGCGGCGCGCCCGTGTGGCGGAATTCGCTGTCGTAGTCGTCCTCGATGATCCACGCGCCGGCTGCGCGGGCATGCTGGATCAGCGCAAGGCGGCGCTCCAGGCTCATCACCGCGCCCAGCGGGTATTGGTGCGACGGCGTGATGTAGATGAGCCTGGGCGGCGTGTCGCGCCAGTCCGCCTCGCGCGGGGCGAGGCCATCGGCATCGACGCCGATCGGTACCAGGCGCATGTCGGCGGCCTGCAAGGCGGCGCGCGCTCCGTAGTAGCCGGGGTTCTCGATCCATGCGGTGTCGCCCGCATCGGCCAGCGTGCGGGCGCACATGTCGAGGCTGTTCTGCGTGCCATCGGTGATGAACACCTGCGTCGCATCGCAGCGCACCCCGCGCGAAACGCGCAGGTATTCCGCCACGGCTTGCCGCAGCGCCACGTTGCCTTCGACCGGGCCGTAGCCCATCTGCCCCGGACCGATGCGGCGCCACCCGCGCTCCATGCAGCGGCGCCATTGCGCCAGCGGGAATTCATCCAGCGCTGGCGTGCCGGGCAGGAAGGGCAGCAGGTCGTCCATGCCGCCGCGCGGGCGTTCCAGGTCTTTCACGCGGTGCGACAGCTCGGGCGCGGCTTCGGGCGCCTGCGCGGGCGTCTGCTGCAGGCCGACGCGCGCCACCACCGTGCCTTGCCGTCGGCTGAGCACAAAGCCCTCCGTGGCGAGTTGCTCGTACGCGTAGAGCACCGAGTTGCGCGCGATGCCCAGCTCTTCGGCCAGCGTGCGCGATGGCGCCAGGCGCGTGCCTTCCTCGATCTGTCCGCTCAGGATGGCCGCACGCAGGCAGGCATACAGACGATGCTGCTGCGAGGTGCGGGCTCCGCCTTCGCCGTGCATCGCCGTGCGTTCGTAGTTCGACAGCAGGACGCCGTAGTCCATCGTGGCTCCAGGATTTTGGATTTTTGTGGGTCTATGCATGGTGCCACGGTTTTTTTATCGTCGGCATATCGATTGACGATTCACGATTCGGAGCCGCCGCATGTCCACCACAGAACCCACATCGCCCAGCGCCCGCACCCGCGTGCGCCGCGTCGCGCACCGCGGCCACTATGACCGCACCACGCTGCATGCCATCCTCGACGAGGCTTACGTCTGCCACATCGCCTTCGCCGACGAGCACGGCGTGCATTGCATCCCGACCGCGTGCTGGCGCGAGGGCGATCATCTGTACATCCACGGTTCCAACGGCAGCCGCATGCTCAAGCTGGCCGGCAGCGGGGCGCAGGTCTGCGTGACCGTCACGCACATCGATGGGCTGGTGCTGGCGCGCTCGGCGTTCAACCATTCGATGAACTACCGGTCGGCTGTCGTCTACGGGGTGTTCGAAGTCGTGCCGGATGCGCAAAAGCCTGCGGTGCTCGATACCTTTATGGAAGTGCTCGCGCCTGGTCGTTCACGACAGGCGCGGCCCGGGAATGCCAAGGAACTTGCTGCCACAACCGTGTTGCGCATTCCGCTGGATGAGGCGGCGTGCAAAGTGCGCACGGGCGGGCCGAAGGATGATGCTGAAGACCTTGACCTGCCTGTGTGGGCTGGGGTGCTGCCGATGGCGCTGTTGCCGTTGCCGCCGGTGGTGGAGGCTGCGCCGGCGGGTACGCCGGATTATGTGCAGGAGTGGAGGGACAGTGCGCGTGCGCTGGTGGGGGATGTGGTGGTGTCGTGATGGTTGCTGGGGGCGTTGATTGGTTTTGTTTTGGCCTTGGTGGTCCATCTCCCTTTCGTTCCCTGCCGGGACCGACTCACTTTTCTTTGTCTTGCCAAAGAAAAGTAAGCAAAAGAAAGGCGCGCCCGAG
>NZ_JIBE01000009.1 GCF_000620465.1 Ralstonia sp. UNC404CL21Col | reverse complement strand
GGGGAAGTCGCCATCTCGGGCGCGCCTTTCTTTTGCTTACTTTTCTTTGGCAAGACAAAGAAAAGTGAGTCAGCCCCGGCAGGGGATGAAACAAGAGATGCACCACCAACAAAGAACCCCCGCCCCTTCCCACTTCCACCTCCATCATCGCAGCGCGAGCGCTACTGAATCACCAGCCCATTCGGCCCCACCACCCCCAACTCCACATAATGCGAGCCCGGACGCGTGCGGTCGGAAAAATCCACCACAAATCCGCCACCCACATCGAAGTTGCGCAGATGGGCCAGCTCCCGGCGCACCTGGTCGCGCGTAGGCTTGGGGCCGGCGCGGCGCACGGCTTCGGCCAGCACCTTGGCCGCCACAAAGCCTTCCACCGCCCGGAATGACAGTTCGACATCCTTGGCGCCGACGGCCGCGCGTGCGCGGTTGAATTCGCGGATGACGGGGTTCACGCCCTTGCCAGGGTTGGGCATCACGAGCGCGAGGGAATAGCCGCGCACCGCGTCGATGCCGGCCACCTTGAGCAGGATGCCCGGATCAATCGACGACAGCCCAAGCAGCTGCGCCCCACCGCCCCGCGCGCGGTATTGCTTGATGAACTGCGCGGCGGGCTCCGCCGTGGCGCCCAGGAAGACGGCCTGCACATCGGCGCCGAGCAGCTTGTCGACCGCGGCGCTCACCGAGGCCGTATTGCGCGGGTACGAAGCCGTGGCCCCAATCGTGAGTTTGTACGGCTGGAGCGTGCGTTCCACGCCGGCCAGCACCTCCTTGCCCAGCGCATCGTCCTGATACAGCACGCCGATGCGCGTGACGCCGATGGTGACGAGTGCGCCCACCATCTTGTCGATCTCTTGCTGGTAGCTGGCCTTGATGGGAAACACCAGCGGATCGCCGGTCATGCTGGAGGCACCGGTGGCGGGGCCGACCAGCGGCAGATTGGCTTCGGCCAGCACGCCGTTGCGCATGAGCGCTTCCACATTGGCGGTGCCGACCACGGTGAGCGCTGCCACAGGGTTGTCGATCTTGGCCATGTCGCGCACGTTGCGGACGGTCTGCTCGACCTTCTGCTCGTCGTCGCGGGCGACCAGGCGGATGGTTTCGCCGTTGATGCCGCCGTCTAGGTTGAGCCAGTCGAAATACAGCCGTGCGCCGGCGTTGAGCGCCCGCCCCGTCGCGGCCTGGGTGCCGGACAGCGGCAAGGATTGGATGATGCTGATGTCGGCGTGGGCGGCTGGCGTAGTCAACGCGGCCATGCATGCCACACACGTGGCAAGCGCAGCCCATGGCCGCAACCATCCCATCGCCCCGCGCGCCCCCCGGCTACGCGTGTGATTTCCCGTTTGCATTGTTCGCACCCATTTCGCCGCGTGCCTCGTGGGCAACGGCGTTTTTGTCGAGACCGCTTCGGCAGTCCGCTTTCTAGTGTGGCGCCCCACATCATCGGCGCCGGGCGATAGCCTGCCATCGACGTCTGGCTTCGACAAGTCCTGGCGCCGCATTTACACTGGCCCGACCGTTTCTGTCGCAAACCCGCCATGCCACAGCGCCTCCTGCCCACCGATATCGAAGGCCGCACACCGCCCTCAGCGGCGCATCCGGTGCGGCTCTACACCCGGCAGATGGAGGCCAACACGCGCTTCCCGCGCCACACGCATCCGTGGGCGCAGGTGGCGTATAGCCACAACAGCGTGCTGCGCGTGCAGGCCGGCGACACCGCCTGGGTGGTGCCGCCTTCGCGGGCGATCTGGATTCCGCCCGGCATCGAACACGAGGTGTGGGTGGTCGAGGCCGCCTTCCTGCGTACGCTGTATGCCGACCCGTCCGTGGTGACGGGCACGCTCGCGCAGTGCCGCGTGATGGAGGTGTCGCCGCTGCTGCGCGAGCTGATTGCCGCGATGGACGTCCGCCAGCCGCTGCCCGCCGCGCGCGAGCAGGCGCTGGCCACGCTGATCCTCGATGAGCTGCGCCGCAGCGCCCCGCTGCCGCTGGATCTGCCCATGCCCGCCGACAAGCGCCTGCGCGCCCTGTGCGAACGCGTGATGGCCGACCC
This sequence comes from Ralstonia sp. UNC404CL21Col, assembly GCF_000620465.1. Classification (GTDB taxonomy): domain Bacteria; phylum Pseudomonadota; class Gammaproteobacteria; order Burkholderiales; family Burkholderiaceae; genus Ralstonia; species Ralstonia flatus. Next base: position 73,276 of record NZ_JIBE01000009.1, on the reverse strand, counting down.
CGGCACCTCGCTCACCTTCGACGCCCTCGCCCGCGACGTCGGTGCCAGCGCCCGCACACTGGCGCGCCGCTTCCGGGACGAACTGGGCGTGAGCTTTTCGCAGTGGCGCCAGCAGGCCGTGCTCGCCAGTGCCATCCCGATGATGTCGCAAGGGATGCCGCTGTCCCGCGTGGCGCAGGAGCTGGGCTACAACAGCCAGAGCGCGTTCTCTGCGATGTTCCGCCGGGCGTTCGGCAGCAGCCCGAGCGCGTTTCTGCATCGACCGGGCGGCGAAGACGCTTAGCGCGCCTACAACGCCCCGAACTGCTGCGCCTACAGCGGCGGGATCGTCATCGCCGGCAACAGCACCGCAAACCGCGCTCCGCCTGCCGCACCGGCATCGAGGCGGACGTCACCGCCATGCACGAGCGCAATACGCCGCACGATCGCCAGCCCCAGGCCGAAGCCGCCGGTGTGGCGGTCGCGGCTGGCGTCCAGGCGCAGGAAAGGCTCGAACACGCGCGCGCGATCCGGCTCGGGAATGCCGGGGCCATCGTCTTCCACCGTCAGGCGCAGCGCCCCCGAAGGCCCCGCTTCAGCGCGGATGGTGATCGTATTGCGGGCGTAGCGCGCAGCGTTGCGAATCAGGTTGAGCAGCGCACGCGCCAGCAGGCGCGGGTCGCAGACGTGGTGCACCGGAGCGCCCTCGGCATGCACGGCCAGGGTGAGCTGGCGGTCGGCCACGTCATTGGCAACGCTGGCGACCACGCTGTCGAGCCACTCGTCCACCGCGACGCGCATCAGCACAAGGTGTGTGGCGCCCTGCTCCAGGCGGCTCAACGCCAGCAATTCGCTCACCAGTTCATCGAGTTCACGCACGTCGCGGCGCAGCGCATCGAGCCGCAGGTTGTGCTGCGTTTCTGACGACGGCGAGGACGGCGAGGGCGCCGGCGACGGCGGCGGCGACTGCAGCAGCGCGATGCCGAATTCGAGCCGCGCAATCGGCGTCTTCAGCTCATGCGAGATGCCGTTCATCATCTCGCGCTGGTGCTGGATCGAGCCCTGGATGCGCTCGGCCATCTCGTCGAACTGGCGCGCCAGCGCATACACGTTCGAGCGTCTGCGCAGATTGGCGCGCGTCCCCAGGTTGCCGGCCCCAAAGCCGCGCGCGGCGTCTTCCAGCACACGCAGGTCGCGCCAATGCATCCAGACCCAGAGCAGCAGCGGCAGCAGCGCGGCAATGGCGATCAGCGCGTAGGCCATGAGCTGGATGCCGAGGTAGTCCATATCAGCGCTGTAAGCGTGCAGCACGGTGCCGTCGCGCAGCGGCAGGTAGTAATCCTTGCCGTTGGTCATCAGCACAAGCTTCTTGTCGGCAAGATCGCGCCGTTGCTGCGCGGAGAAATTCGGTACGGTGTCCGGATCGACGATGTCGAACTTCTCCCAGGCGTTCTTGTTCAGGCGCGCGATGGCGGCATCGCGGCCCGCGGGGCCAGTGAGGTCGGCGCGGTCCAGATACTCCTGTAGCACGAAGGCGTAGCCCTTGCGCACCTCGCGCTCGCCGTGCGTGAGCGTGTCGTGGAACATCCACACGAACGACTTGTTCACGCCGATCAGCGCGAGCGCGGCCGCCACCACGACCATCGCATACAGCTTCAGTAACGACTTGAGCACGCTTCAGTCCTCCCACGCCGAGGGGCTGAACAGATAACCGCGTCCCCAGATTGTCTTGATCTTGTGCGGCTCGGGCGAGGCATCGCCAAAGCGGCGGCGCAGGCGCGAGATGCCCGAGTCGACGGTCCGGTCCAGGCCGTCGAATTCGATGCCGCGCAACTGCTTGAGGATGTCGTCGCGGCTGAGCACGGTGCCGGCCGCGCGCGCCAGGATCAGCAGCAGGTTGAACTCGGCCGTCTTGAGGTCGACCGGCTGGCCGCGCCACGTCACGGTGCGGTTGGGCGGCGAGATGGAAAGTTCGCCGAAGACGAGCGTGTCGTCGCGCGGCGCCACCGGCTCGGACGTCGACATGACAGGCGTCGAACGGCGCAGCAGCGCGCGAGCCCGGGCGACCAGCAAGCGCGGCTCGATGGGCTTGAGCACGTAGTCGTCGGCGCCGATTTCCAGCCCGGCCACCTGGTCGTACGTGTCGACACGCGCGGTCAGGATCAGCACCGGCACGCGCGAGAACGCGCGGATGCGCCGGCACACTTCCATGCCGTCCATGTGCGGCAGCATCAGGTCGAGAATCACCAGCGCGGGCTGGTGTTCACGCACGGCGGCCACGGCAATGTCGCCGCGGCGCACCACTTCCACTGCAAATTCATAGTTGCCCAGGTATTCGCCGACAAGCTGCGCGAGGCGGTCGTCATCTTCGATCAGCAACACCTTGGTCTTGAGCGGCGCGTCGGTCATCGCGGTCATCGCCCGTACCCCCGTTTCTTCTTGTGTTGGCGCGCAGTGTACGGCGCCGGCCTTGCGAGCGGATGGGGCGGAGAAACTTGCAGACACTCGCGCACAATTGCGCACAACTTCCCGGCAATTTCCAGACAGACGTGCGCGTGGCATCTCGCCAGACTGCGGGCTCTCTCTCAAGAGGTCCAACAAGAGGTCCTACGTGCTCAATCGTCTCTCCCCCCGGTTTTCCGTCGCTTATCTGGCCGTGCTCTCCGGCATGTGGCTGTCGCCGTCTTCGGTGTATGCCGATGAATCGTCGTATTCCCTGTCGCTCAACGCGGGCGTGGCGCCGCGCTACCAGGGCAGCAAGGAGTACACCGTGACGGCCGGCCCCGGCTTCCGGGCAGATTTCGGCAACGGCTGGTTCATCGACCCGACGCAGGGCGGCGCAGGCTATGCCCTCCGCTTCCTGAACGGCATGTTCGCCTCGGCCGCGCTGTCGTACGACCCGGGCCGCTCCGACACCAACCGCTACGGCCGCCCCGGCTCGGATCACCTCAAGGGCATGGGCACCGTCAAGGGATCGCTGCTGGGCGTGTTCACGGTGGGCGGCAAGCTGATCGGCGACACCACGGGCAGCGCCACGCTGGAAGTGCCCATCACGAACCGCGAGCGCGGCTGGTCGGGCCACATTGACGTGGCCGCGCCGGTCGTGAGCTGGGGCAGCGACAAGATCACCGTGAGCCCGAGCCTGCATTTCGGCTCGAGCAAGTACATGCAGACGTACTTCGGGGTGACGCCGCAGCAATCGGCCAACAGCGGCTTTGCCGAGTACAGCGCGAGCAGCGGCCTGCAGGCGGCCACGCTCACGGTGGCCTGGACGCATACGTTCTCGCGCCACTGGGCGGTGCAGACGGCGGTGGGCACCTCGCGCCTGCTGGGCAACGCGGCCAAGAGCCCGATCGTGCAGAACAAGCAGAGCTACTTCGGCGGCACAGGCCTCGTCTACACGTTCTGATCGGGCCGCCAATCAAGCGAGGGCGTCCAGCCACGCCACGGTTTCGCGCCACCACGGCGCGCCGGACGATGCGCGGAAGAAGCCCATGTGGCCGACGCCCTTGGCACCGAGCGCCGCGCCGCTCACCTGGCGGCGCGTGACGCGCGCGGCGGGAAACTGCGCGATGAGCGCATCGATGGCGTGGGCCGGCGCCATCGGGTCATCGTCAAAACCCCAGGCGAGCAGCGGAACGGCCAGCCTCGGGTAACGCGACGTATCGAGCCCCGCGCCGGGCGCAAAGAGATAGCCCCGCCGGCGGGCAAGACGCGCCCAATCGCCAAGGATGGCGGCCGGAATTGACATCGGCCCCATGCCGACGGCCGCCAGCGGCAGCATGCCGCCGCGCACGCGCGCCACCGCCAAGGGAATCCGCACATGCAGCAGCCACGCGAGTTGCGGACGCGTCAGCAACCCGCGCCACGGCCACAGCCGTGCATTCGCCAGCGACACCGCCACGTGCACCAGCGCATTGGCGTGCACGATGTGCGGCGCCAGCCCCGCCAATTGCCCGCCCGCGCTGTGACCGAGCACCACCAGCCTGTGGCCGCTGCAGCCCTCGGGGACGAGCGTGTCGTGCACCCATTTCAGCACCGCGTCGATGTCGTACCGGCCCCAATCCGCAAAGCGCGGCGCGCCCGGGCCGGTTGCTGCCGCCTCGCCAATGCCGCGGTAGTCGAACGTCACCACACGCCAGCCCGCCAGGCACAGCGCCCGCGCAAACGCCGCGTAGAACTGGCGCGGCACGCCCAGCGCCGAGCAAATCACCACCGTGCCGTGCGCGCCCAGCCCGGGGCTGGTGACCGTCACTGGCAGCGTCCAGCCGTCGGCCGTGCGGACGTGGTCGTCGCGAGTGGGAAGGGCATCGGCGGGGTAGTCGATCGATTCGCGCTGCATGGGCACTCCGCTCGGGCTATCAAGTTGGGATGGACCGAGTATTGGCGGCGCAGGATGCGGTCACAATTACGCGACAGGTAATCGCGGCAGCTACCCGACTCTGCTTCAATAGGTGACATGACGCCCACCAAGCCCGTCCCCGCCTCGTCCATCGACGAAGACACCCTCATGCTTGAAGACGCCCATGCCCCTCATGGCGCCCAAGCGGCCCAAGCGGCAATCGAGCCGCCTGAAGCGGCGCTCTCGCGCTTCCCGCAGTTGCTGCGTTTCTGGCGCACGCGGCGCGGCTATAGCCAGTTGGCGCTGGCCCTGGCGGCGGGTGTGTCACAGCGGCATGTGAGCTTTCTGGAATCGGCCCGCGCAACGCCCAGCCGCAACATGATCCTGCAACTGGCCGAGGAGCTGAACGTGCCGCTGCGCCATCGCAACCAGATGCTGCTGGCCGCCGGTTTCGCTCCGGCCTATTCCGAACAGGGCCTCGCCACGCCGGCCGATGAAACCTCGCCGATGATGCAGGCGGTGCGCCACGCGGTGAAGCTGATCCTCGACAAGCAGGCGCCGTATCCGGCCATCGTGCTGGACCGTTTCTGGCACGTGCTCGACGCCAATGCCGCGCATCGCCGCCTGATGCGCTGGGCCATCGGCGACGACCGGTCCGAAGGCGCGCCGGGTGCCGTCAACATGATGAAGCTGGTATTCGACCCGACCGCGCTGTGGCCGGCCATCGCCAACCGCGATGCCGTCGGCCGCTACCTGGCCCGGCGCGTGCGGCAGGAACTGGCCCTGCAGGCCATCGACCCGGCGACGCAGCGGCTGCTGCACGACATCCGCGCGATGCAACCGGCGCTGTTCGATGCGGCGGATGCGCCGGCAGCCCACGCTACGCCCGCACAGGACGCCGGCGATCCGCCGCCCTTCCTGCCCATCTCACTCCAGCGCGACGGGTTGACGATCTCGCTGTTCTCCACGCTCACCACGCTGGGCACACCGCGCGACGCCGGGCTGCAAGAGATGCGCATCGAGTGTTTCTATCCCGCGGACGAAGCGTCGCGGCGGGCGTTGGAGCGTATTACGCTGTAAGCCCTCAGAACTCAGTCGCCTACGTCCCACCGAACCAAATTAGTGCAGCATTACCGAATCGGCGTCCTCACCGTCACTCCACACCGTACATTGATTGGCCCCAAACACCGATACCGCCCGATCTGTCGCCTTCGCCGTCAAGAGAAGCGCTACTTGCTGTTTTCCGACAGAGGTTCCTCTGTCTTTGATCATGTAGTAATCGGTTTGCGATGCACAAACCGGTCGACTTTGGTTTGTTGCGCTCAAGGAAAAATATGTAATGTCTGATCGCACGGCAATGTAGTTCACTTTTCCCGTCGCGGCTCCGCAAAACGCTGAAGCCGATGCGATAGCGGCCATAGCTTCGATGATCGAACGAATAGCAACGTTTTTTTCATGGATATTTTTTCGAAGTTGATTTTGCCCGGGGGCTCGACGTTGTGCATCGCGAACTCCATCCGGCCGATGACGCCTCACGGGACCTTGGAGCGCGCAACACTGTCGCGCTATGTCCATCCCGCATATGGGCCGTCAGTGACTGTCCGGCATGGATGCGGCAGGAATGCGGTCAGGCAATGAGCCATCGGGGTTGAGTGGAATCCCTATACCCGCAAATTTTTCTCGCTGCCAATGGCAGCGGTCGTCGATCGCCTCAGCTAGTTTCAGCAAGCCCTCAACATCGGGCCGCTCAGGTTTGCCCGATACCAAGTTGTCGGGCACATTGACACTAAAGCTCACCCCTCCCTTCGCCCAACTCAGCAGCCATACGGCTGCGCCGGTGTCGGATGGATATGACAAGACAATGCTCGCGGGCGCCCCTTTCACACGAAACCGGTGCAGAAATGCGTACGCGCCAAGCTTGCCACCAGCCGCCCAAACATCGTCACGAATCAGCACGAACTCTGTCTTATCCGGCAACACATTCACGGATGTCCAGCGCCCGGGAAATTCCCGTATAAAGCCGAGCGTGTGTGCAACGCCTGAAGTGCAACGCTTGGCCTCCGCCGACACAGCTACATCACGATCGTTCTTCGCGTCTTTTTTCATTGCGCGCTTCGCGGATCGAACAACATCGACACCGTCAGATCGCAACCGGAAATAGCCTTGAGGGTCCAGCGTGCGATTCGCCATCAGCTGCACCTTCTTTTTCTCATCAAGGTTTTGTTCGAAACAAATTTCTCCCTCTTGGATATCTTTAAGACAATCCATGTTGGCTAAACTTGCTGTATCGACCTCTGCTGTCGAATTCCCGCCTTTTACCACAGCGATACTCACCGCCCCCGCAGCGATAGCTCCCAGTATCCACCACCTGCGACTCATCGCTGTTCAAACCCCCATTCGGTGAGATTGCAGGTCTGCGCCCGCGTTCTCGGCAACGGGCGACTTCGGCCTTCTTTGGGGTCATATACCCAATGGTCGCCAACCACGTCCATCTTTATACTCGGCCCGTGAATGTATGCATCGTAACCAATGTTGTCGTATATATCCGGCCTACCAGCTCTTGCGCTATATAGGAGCCCACGATTGGCCATCAGAATGCGTAGTTTGTTGTCCGAAAGAATGTCGTCGTTTGGACGCTGTGCCGCCCAACGCGAATATCTTGTATCTATGTATTTCACAAACCCGTTGGCTTTAGTGTAAATATAAGGCGTCGATGCCGAAAATAGATAATACCTAGCTTCCAGCCAATCAACTGTAATCGACTCGTTGATCCAGTAGTCTCTCTTTTCAACCCTGTAAGGAAGACCGAACGTCGACTTGGATGCTCCCAGCAGAATGAAAAGTTGGTGGGCAGCGTCTTGTAGTGTTTCGGGTATTTTACTGAATTGGCAAGCGCGACTAAATTGAGAAAGCGCGCTCGCGCTTCCTGGCAATAGCAGGCAAGAAATCGCGCCGACAATCAAAATGTGTTTCCAACGGCGCCTTTGAGAGCAATTCATCTCAAATCCTTAAGCAAGACCGGGTGATCAATTTTTGGCAAAGTGCTCGGCGGTGGCCCGCCGGGCACTGGCAAATCAATCATCCCAGGCTCTGGAGCTGGTGTACCACCCCCGCCGCCCTCATCAGTACTCTCAAACAAGTGAGACATATACGGAGATGGGTCACCGAACCTAATACCGTTGTTTGCAAGCTGATACTGAAACGGAAAACTCTTGCACCAAAGAATCGGGAAAACACCTTCCCATATGCACGGCACCCTTACCTGAAAGTCAAACTGCACTTCAGCACCGGGCAGAACCATGGCAGGCAACCCCACGGCGCTAGCAATAAACTCATTGCCGCTGGTATTTACGAGGACGACTTCGCCGGCTCGCCACGTCGCCGTACCGGCATTACGGAATTTGAGCGAAACCGAGTGAGTCCGATCGAGGCGAAGCTTCTTTGCTGGAAAGCTCTGCGCGACAAACGAAGACAGGTAGGTCGAGGGCTTCCCGACGGCCATGAGCGGCACGTCGAGCAGGTCGTCGTCTTGGGGGCCGATCTGCTGTGCCACAGCAGGAGACACGGCGATAGCGCTAGTCAGCAATATCGCCAAGAGAGCTGAGGAATTTTTCATGCCTCGCGCTCACTGCTCGCGGTTGTCAACAAAGTACGGTGTCAAGGCCACCCAACTGCCCAACTGAGCGCAGGTTCTTCCGTCGGAAAAGTAGATGCCGACAATCGATTTGCGGGTCTGTGCGACTGTCATCAAGGAATACCAGCCCTTGCAAGCGGCTGCTTGCACCTGTGTGTTCGCGTTGACTTCGCATACCCGCCAAACCCCATGCCCATTGTCGACATGGAGGCCACCGTCCGCGCTCAGCCCCAAATATTGAATCTGGCCGCTGCAAGCGTAATTGCTGGCATGGGCGATTTGGATGGACAGCAGAACGCCACAGCCTGCTAAGACAGTTCGAAGCACGCGCATCAAAGTCTCCCTCTCTGGGATCAAGTAGAAGAAGGACTCTAGTCAGCAGTGAGTCGAAATATTGGAGCCGTAACGCAAATTGACAGGCCGGTGGCGGGCGTTGGAGCGTATTACGCTGTAACTGCACCCGATTGCAACGAGAATCATTCTCATCTATATTGGCCGGTCGATTTGCCTCCCTCCGGCGGCCCTTGCGCCGCCTTGTGCTTCATGACCGACCTGTCCCAACCTCCACTTTCGGCTGAGCCCGCCGCCAAACTGGCCGCCAATGCACGCCCGGCCAAGGCCAAATCCGAACACCCGGCCAACCGCCGCGCCACGATCGTCCGCTGGCTGCGCAAGACGCATGGCTGGTTCGGCCTGTGGGGCGCCGTGATGGGCCTGATCTTTGGCGTGTCGGGCATCTGGCTGAACCACCGTGCGGTGTTGAAGCTGCCCGTGGCGCAACAGCGCATCAATACGCAGATCGCCCTGCCCGACCCCGTGCCGGCCACGCCCGAAGCGATGGCCGCATGGCTGCAGCAAACGCTGAACACGCCGGAGCCGGCCACCCGCACGCGCGTGGAGAAGGCCAAGCCCGTGGCCTGGGCCGAGCGCCCGGCCAAAGGCGAAGGCGCCCCGGACGGCAAGAACGCCGACGCACCGCGCGAACCGGCCGCCAAGCTCCTGATGCAGCCCGAGCAATGGACCTTCAACTTCGGCAGCGCCACCACGCAAATCCAGGCCGAATACTGGGCCGGCAACCGCTCGGTAGCGATCCGCCAGACCGACAACGGCTTCCTCGGCACCCTGATGAACCTGCACAAGGGCGTCGGCATGACGGTGCCGTGGATTCTGCTGGTGGATACGCTGGCCGGCTGCCTGATCTTCCTGTCGATCTCGGGCCTGTGGCTGTGGGTGATGACCACCAAGCGCCGCACGGTCGGCTGGACGATCTTCGGGTTGGGAAGTCTGCTGGCGATCGGGCTGGCGATCTCGCGGCTCTGAGCACCGCATGTGTTGTAGATGGCGCCCGCGTGGCGCCATTTTTTTTGCCTTCGCGGCTTCGTTGCCGCGGCTTACGGGCGATCGACGCTGCGCTCGGTCAGCAGCCGCTGGATTGCCCGCATGCGCGAGCGCACCATCTCGTCGCGGCGTTGCGCCACGCAGGTCATCAGGATCTCGATGACGGTCAGATGCACGAGGTACGCCTCGGTGCCGACCCGCATCACCGCATCTTCCAGCACGTCCACCGTCAGCGCGATCTGCGCGCGCTCGGCCAGCGGCGTGCCCGCCTGGGTGATGGCGATCACGCACGCGCCCTGCTCGGCCGCATAGGCGATCGACTCGAGCAGATACGGCATGCGCCCCACGTGCGAGAACGCCACCACAACGTCGGACGCGCCCAGCATGGCCGCCGACACGAGTTGCAGATGCGCATCGAAGTAGGCGTTGGACGCCAGCCCCAGCCGCATCAGCCGCGCCTGCATGTCGTTCGCCATGAACGATGAGGCCGCGCCGGCCGCATAGCAATCGACGCGGCGCGCGCGGGCAATGCGTTCGGCGGCGGCGTCAACCTGCGTGGTGGACAGCGATTCGCGCAGCTTGGCCAGCGCCCGCGTGGCGCCATCGATGACCTTGCTGGCGACCAGCGCCGGCGGGTCCGCCCGGCCGACATGGCCCGGCAGCGTCGGCTGCGCGTGCGCGAGTTCAGCGGCCAGCGTGGCCTTGAACTCGCGCAGGCCTTCAAAGCCGAGCGCCTGGCACATCCGCACGATGGTCGGCATCGACACGCCGGCGCGCACGGCCAGTGTCTCGACGGATTGCTCGAGCGACAGCTCCGGCGCTTCCAGGATCAACCGCGCCACGCCCTGCTGCGCCGGCGAGAGCGCGGCCAGCTGGTCGCGCAGGGCGTTGAGCAGCGGAACGGAGAACGAAGGCATGGCAGGTACGTGGGCGGCAAACGGAAATCAGCGTCGCCAGTGTAGCGGCAGCCCTGCCCCGCGCCGCCTGGCCGAGGGAAAACCCCCAAGAATCTGTAAGCCCGCGGTTTACGCGCAATGCCCCTTCAGCGGGCAATGCCCCAACCGGCGCGACGTGTGCGGCGCTTTGCCGGTGCATGCGTAACTTCAACCCTTACAGCGCAGACTTGCCTGAGAGTCGGCCCCGAGCCAGGCCGGAAAACCCGTTCCGGCCGACACAACAGTCGTTACGACAATAAGGGAGCCACATGACCACTTCGATCCGTTCCATTCCGCTATCGGCCGTTGCACTGTCGGCGCTGCTGGCCTGCGGCGCCGCGCACGCGCAATCCAGCGTCACGCTGTACGGCGTGATGGAAACCGGCCTGCGCTACAGCACCAACAACGACGCCGACGGCCACGGCAAGGCCGAGATGGCGGGCGGCTACTACAGCGGCAGCCGCTTCGGCATTCGCGGCTCGGAAGACCTGGGCAACGGCCTGAAGGCCGTGTTTCATCTGGTCAGCGGTTTCGCCCCGGACACCGGCGTGGGCTCCACCAACGACATGGGCCTGGGCGGCTACAAACCGACCACGCCCGCCACCTCGCGCCTGTTCGGGCGCCAGGCGTATGTCGGCTTGGAAGGCGGGTTCGGCTCGCTCACGTTCGGCCGGCAGGAGAACCTCGTCTTCAACACGGCCGGCCAATACGACGCGCTCTCCATCGGCAACCTCGGCGCAACGGCGTGGCACGTCACCGCCACCGGCGTGCGCATCGACAACTCGGTCAAGTACGTGGGCGATTTCAACGGCTGGCGCCCGGGCGTGATGGTCGGCATGGGCGAACAGGCGGGCGCGTTCTCTGCAGGCAACTACAGCGCGCTGTCGCTCAACTACGCCAGCGGCCCGTTCGCGTTCGGCGGCGCGTGGGAGCAGCAGAAAGACCTGCAATCGGTCGGCACCCGCACGTGGACCACCGGCGGCAGCGTGCAGGTCGGCCCGGCCAAACTGATGCTCGGCTACATCAACTACCGCGACGGCACGCCCACCAAGAACGACCTCGTCCTCGGCGGCGTGAAGTACGACTTCAGCGGTCAGTACAACCTCGTGGTGGGCGGCATGGCCACGCGCCAGCGCGACCCCGACGGCCTGCGCTACACCGCCTACGCGATCATGAATTACGTGGTCAGCAAGCGCACGTGGCTGTACGTCGGCATGGACTACACCCACCAGAAAGACGCCGGCACCGTCCTGGCAGCCGCACTGCCGAAAGCCTCGCAAACCGGCGTCATGGTCGGCATGCGCCACGGCTTCTAAAACGAGACACGGCCTGGGCGCCAACACCCGCGCCCAGCCGGTTTGGCCTTTGACTTTCCCTGCCCTAGATGGCGCCTTGAATTGCTGTAAGCGGGCGGAAAAAAGAAGGAGGCCTGTCTGAGCGCAGCGAGTTTGCCTCCTTCTCCGCACGGTTACATAAATTCAAGGAATCTTTCGCCATCTCGGGCGCGCCTTTCTTTGCTTACTTTCTTTGGCAAGACAAAGAAAGTGAGTCGGCCCCGGCAGGGGACGATACGCGGGATGGACCAGCAACACACCTTTAAGCCGGCGCCCCCGCAGCGGGTGGCTCGGCCGTAGGCGGCACCTTCCGCTCATCCGACCCACCAATCCGCGTCATCCACGCCTCCAACGCCGCAGAAGTCCGCAACACCGTCCCCGGCGCCGCCAGCGGCACACCCGCCTTGTCAAACGTATCCTTGAGCACAACGTTGAACGCCCGCAGCACATCCGCCTGCTTCTGCGGACGCGTCTTGAACCGCCCCTTGACGATCATCGCGCCACCTTCAAAGCGATCCAGACCGAAGATTTCCGCACCGCCGAGCAACGTGTAGCCAAAGCGCGGCTCACCCGCAATCTGGTCGGCCGCCGCGCGTACCAGATCGATCGCCTGTTGCGGTTCGGCCTCCATCGCCACGCGCACTTCAAAGTCGGCAAACGAGTAATCGCGCGAGAGGTTGCGCACGGTCTTGATCTGGCTGAACGGAATCGACAGCACCGCGCCCGTGCCATCGCGCAGCCGCACGGTGCGAATGGTCAGGTTGATGACGGAGCCCGTGGCCACCCCCACGTCCACCACGTCGCCCACGCTGATCGTGTCTTCCATCAGGATGAAGATGCCGGTAATGAAATCCTGCGCCAGCGACTGCGCGCCAAAGCCCACCGCCAGGCCGATCACGCCGGCGCCGGCCACCAGCGGCGTCACGTTCACGCCCAGGTTGGCCAGCACGCCAATGCTGGCCGTCACCACCAGCGTCACCTTCAGACCATTGCGCAGCAGCGGCAGGATCGTGAGCGCGCGCGTGCTCGGCTGCGCCCGCGCCGACGCCGGCGACAGCGCTCGCAGGATCGCCGTGTCGAGCAGGATCCAGACCAGCCAGGTGGCAAACACGGTGCCGATCAGGCCCACCAAGGCATCGGCGATGCGCTTGCCGTTGACCGAACTGTGCGCGACCTCCACCAGCGTGTGGCCCCACACGCGCAGCACCAGTTCGAGAAAGGCGATCCAGATGACGAGCTTGATCAGCGCACCGACGAAATGCTTGAGCCGCTCGAGATAAGGCGAGCTGCGCGCCAGACGTAGATGCGAGCGCCAGTTCGCGCGGGGGCGGACCAGCGCCGACAGAAAGAACGCCGCCACCAGCAACAGCGACGTCATCACGGCACGGCGTGCCACAACGTCAACGTTATCGGGCGTCGTCAACGTGGCCATGACGGTGGCGCCGGCCAGCACCAGCACCGGCACCGGCCAGAACGCCGCCAGCAGCCGGCGGACCTGGTTGCCCGTGTGTTCGCCGCTGCGCAGCTCCAGCGGACGATTGGCGATCAACTGGCCGATGGGCCGCCGCGCCCACAACGCGCCCACCGCCAGCATCAACGAAGACACCACGTTGCACACCGTGGCCAGCAGCAGACTGAGCGAGCCGCCCAGCACCAACGCGACGCGCGGATCGACCAGCGCATCGCCGCAGGCGCCCAGGCTGGCCGTCAGAAAGATCGGCCACATGCCGCGCTTGAACAGATATTCCACCGCCACGCGCCGGTGCGCACTGCCGGAAAACAGCGAGAACAGCATCGCCACGCCCGCCGTGATGATCGCGCCCCACACGATGGCGTAGGCCAGCACCAGCGCCAGCACAAAACCCGGCGACGCGTCTCGGTCAAGCCGCATGATGACGGCAAAGGAAATCGCCCACGGGCCGATCTTGCGCAGCGCATCGATCAACAGCGCGCGCGTAGTCGGATGCGGCCCGAGGCCCGCGGTGAGGCCAAACACGCGGCGGATCAGCCAGCCCAGGCCCAGCAGGCCAGCGGCGATGGCGGCCCAGATGCCAACGGTGCTCGCAAAGTCGGCAACCAGCGGCATGCGCCGCTCGGGCGCGACGAGCAGGCTCGCGTTACCGCTGGCGGCTTCGATGCGGCGCAGCCAGTAGCGCGGCGCACCGGCCTCCACATCGGCCTGCAAGGAGCCGTTCTCGATGAGGGACGCCACCGCGCCCAACAGGCCCGGCGCCTGTTCGGCCTGTACCTTCTGCTGCGCGCTCATGCCATCGCGCAGCTGCTTCAGTTCATTGACGAGGGCCGTGCGCTGCTGGTCGTTGTTGAGCAGCGTGATGACGGTGTCGAGCGACTGGCGCGTCTGCACGGGGTCCGCCGCCGGCGCCGATGCACTGGCGGTGGAAGTCTGCAGCCCGGCCAGCTTGGCAAACGACACCGGCGCGGCATCGGCCATGTGGGCCACGCCTGCCATCAGCAGAAACAGGAACGATGCGAGCGGCCACAGTCGCCGCGTGCAGAACAGGAAATGAGTACGCATGACAGGGAAAGCGATCGTGCAGACATCGATCACGGCACGATACGCGAATTCCCGGGGCGCACAACCTCAGCGCTTGGCGCCCGGCGGCATCGGAGCCCGCCGCCAGAGCCAGGCCGCCGTGCCCAGCGCACAGGCCATGCAGCCCATCACCAACGTCACCACGCCGGGCCAGCCCCACGGCGCATAGAGCTTGCCGCCTGTCGTGCCGATCAGGCTGGAGCCCAGGTAATACGCCAGCAAATACAACGCCGCGGCCTGCCCCTTGGCACGCTGCGCGCGGCGCCCGACCCAGCCGCTGGCCACCGCGTGCGCGCCAAAAAAACCGAAGGTCAGCAGCGCGATGCCGCCAATCACCAGCACCAGCGGGCCTGCCAACGTCATCAGCACGCCCGTCGACATCAGCGCTGTGCCCGCCAGCAGCATGCGGCCCCGGCCATGGCGATCCGCCAATCGGCCGAACCATGCAGAGGCGCCAATGCCCAGCAGATACACCATGAAGATGCCGCCCACCGCCGTCTGGCTGAGGGCGTAGGGCGCGTCGAGCAAGTGGAAGCTCGCGTAGTTGTAAATGGTGACGAAGCCGCCCATCAGCAGAAAGCCCATGGCGAACAGCGCGCGCAGGCCCGGCTCGCGCAGATGGGCGCCCAGCGTGTCGAACAGGTCGCCCAGCGCCACGCCCTTGCGCGGCACAAACCGGCGTGACGGCGGCAGCAGCCACAGAAAGGCCAGCGCCGCGAGCAAACCCAGCATGCCGGTAAAGCCGATGGCGGCGCGCCAACCGAAATGGTCGGCCACGGCGCCGGTCAGCACGCGCCCCGCCATGCCGCCGAATGCGGTGCCGCCGACGTACAGGCCCATCGCCATGCCCAGCCCCTGCGGATGCACTTCTTCGGCCAGATACGCCATGGCCACCGCCGGCACGCCGCCCAGCACCACACCCAGCAAGGCCCGCGTGGCCAACAACCCGTGCCAGCCCGGCAGCACCGCCGCCGCCAATGTGAGCGCCGACGAGAGCACGAGCGACACGCCCATCAGCGTCTTGCGATGGATCGACTCCGACAGCAGCCCCGCAAACAGGATCGCAAAGGCCAGCAGCAGCGTCGATACGGACAGCACCAGGCTTGTCTGCGCGGGCGTGAGGCCAAAGTCGTGCGCCAGCAGCGGCATGAGCGGCTGCACGCAATACAGCAGCGAGAACGTCGAAAAGCCCGCCGCGAACAGCGCCAGATTGGCGCGCAGATAACCGGGATGGCCACGGACCAGCCAGCGCGACGGATCGGCGGGCTCGATGGCGGGCGAAGAAGAAAGCGGAGCGTTCACGGCGGGCGGTTGGAACAGGCGCAGAGGCAAGCGCCTATTATCGTTCGCAGGCATCGTTCCTGCTGCGATGCGGCATCCGCCTTGCTTCGCAGCCATCACCTTGTTTCCCCCGCCCGACCATGGAAACCACGCTCTATTACTGGCCCGAAATCCAGGGCCGCGGCGAATTCGTCCGGCTCGCGCTGGAGCAGGCCGCCGTGCCCTATACCGATCTCGGCCGCGAAGATGAAGCCGCCATCGAAGCGTTTCTCGACGATGCCGGCATTCCCACGCCGCCGTTCGCGCCGCCATTCCTGGTGGCCGGCCAGCTGGTGATCGCACAGACGGCCAACATCCTGCTTTATCTGGGCCAGCACTACGGCCTGGCCCCGCACGACGAAGCCGGCGGCCTGTGGACGCACGGCCTGCAACTGACGATTGCCGATTTCGTGGTGGAGATTCACGACACGCACCACCCCATCGCGTCGTGCGAGTACTACGAAGACCAGCGCGCCGAGGCCAAGCGCCGCACACAGGATTTTCTCGACAATCGCGCGCCCAAGTTCCTGCATTACTTCGAGCGCGTGCTCGACCGCAACCCCGCCGGCCCGACATGGGCCGTGCGCGATGCGCTGACGTATGTGGATTTGTCGCTGTTCCAAATCGTGGCCGGGCTGCGCTACGCGTTCCCGCGCCACATGCAGCGCTACGAACGCGACTTGCCGCATCTGGCGGCGCTGCATGACCGCGTGGCGGCGCAGCCGAACATCGCGGCGTATCTGGAATCGCCGCGTCGCATTCCGTTCAACACGATGGGCATCTTCCGCCACTATCCGGAACTCGACGCGCTGAAATGACGAAACCCGGCGCAGGGCCGGGTTCGCGGTGGATGCGTCGTTCAGGCTGCCAGCGGCGTAGCGAGCAATCGGCGCCGGATGTCTTCTAGCGCCGCGGGCCAGCTTTCGATGGCCGCCAGATCGTGGATGTCCTGCAGATCGATCAACAGATCCACCACCTGATCGTCGTCGACATTCACGCCGGAGCTGCGCAGCGCACGCGCGAGCGGATCCTCGCTCGGCACGCGCAGCAGGCTCACGCCCAGGCGCTCGATGGCGCTGCAATAGAACGCATCGTCGATCAGAATGCCGACCCCGCAGCGGCGGTTGTCGAGGCCGCGGTAGCGCGGCTCGCCGTCGGCGTCTTCAGAGCGGCATTGCTGTGCGAGCAGGTGTGCGCGCACGCGTTCAAAAATGTCCTCGATGGCGAGGAACGTCCCCTTCCCTTTCATGGCGTCACCTTCTTTAGGGTGATCTGTGACCGGCCGGTCGGTCAGAATGTATCGACGAGAGCGCCGCTCAGGCCGAATTGGCGTGCGATCGACTGCAGGCGTTCCTTCCACTCCCACGTGCCGAACACGTCATGCGCGTTCTGCAGCTTGGAGAGCAGCTCCACGGTGTCGCGGTCGTCCACGTCGATGCGCGCACGCTTGAGCGCACGGCGCAACGCGATGACGCCGGCATCCATGTAGCGCGGAATCTCGTTGGTGGGCTTGAGGATGTAGCGCACCGGCACGCTTTCCATCGATGTCGTGTAGTCGCGCACGCCGATCAGGTTGCCGATGGGGCAGCAGCGACCGCCCTGGCCGTGGTACGCAGCGCCGCCGCGCGGCAGGATGGCCGCGCCGCCCTGACCGAACAGATGACGGACTGCGCCGTCGTAGATTTCTTGCTTGCTGAGATATTGCGTCTTCATGTTGTTTCCCCTGACCCCAGATTGCAGGCGTCGCCGATTCGATTCACTTCCGACTTCCGGCTTGACGTTGCGTCCGACGTCGCACATCTGCCATCCGTGCGATCTATCTTGGTTCAGGATGCACCAGAACCATGGGCCGAAAAAGGACCGGAATGTAAGTCATTTTTACCGTTTGCTTTTTGGCAACGGATTGCCCGCAAAGGTGCGCCAGTCAACGCTTTACAGGTGCTTCAGGCACCACGCGCGCGCACCGTTTTTACAACGCCTGATGCGCGTTCGCAACAGCGTGTGCGCAAGGCTGCGCGCACGTGGCGCATGCGTCGTAGGCGCGGCGCCTACATCCCGATGATCCGGTCCGCATGGCCGAGACAGAAACCACGTCGGTCATGGTGCCCACAGGTGGGCATCACCTCGTAGCCGGCAGCGCGCAGCAACACCGCGCGGGCGGCCACTTCCACTGGAGGCAGGGGCTGCCCCGAGTCTTCATCGCGCACCAGGCGGCCCAGGAGGCCAAACGGCTGGCGCAGCAGATGGTCCAGATCCAGCGAACCGCAGTACCGCATCACATCACCTTCTTGAAAACAGCGGCGGCACCGGGCACGCCGTTACATTGATTCGTCTGCCAGCTCAGGACACGCAACCAGCGTCTGGCGCACCTGCGCATAGGCGGCACGCTGTGCCCAGATCGCGTCGGTCAGGGCCGCGATCAGCGCGTCGCGCGGCAGGCTTTGCGGTGCCACGCCGAACTGCGCCTCCACGGTACGTAGAGCCTCCGTCACTTCGCTTCGCCATCGGGCGTCGAGTCGCTGGGTCATGTTGTTCTCGTCGGGTCGGTCTGGCGCGGTGGGCGGCGGGCTTGTGCCCACTCTGGCCGCGCTGGGAAGGGATTGGCGGAATGGGTTCCGCTCTTGCTTGTGAAGAACGGCACACGGAACTGAAACTTGATTGCCGCGGCGGGGGGTAAACCGGTTGCCCCGGATGGGCTGCCACCCGCCGCGACTCCGCCAAACGGCTTCCCCCATTCGCGCAGCAACTTCAGCGGGTGCCTGTGGCCCAATTCGGTTCTGAAACCGCCACCTAGCTAACGATGAAGATGGAACGTCACGTGTCTCGACTGTCTTTGCTGCGCCGTACCGTGCTGGCCCTCGCGTGCGCGCTGGCCCTGCCCGCCGTCGCCACCGCCGGGGCGCCGGACCCGCGTCAATACATGCATGGCATCGGCGCAGTGCCCGGCGCAACGGCCAACACCTTCAACGTGTTCTTCAGCAGCTCGGGTCTGCCTCCGCGCGGCGCCGATCACAGCGGAAGCTGGCCGCACGATGTCTATGTCGCGCAGTGGCATGCCGACACGGGTGTGCTCGATGCCCCGCGCGTCTTCATTCAGAAGCCCGAAGCGCAGGAGCCCGTGACGGTGGCCCGCAACCGCGCGGGCCAGGTGATGGTGTCGTTTGAAGACGGCTGGAATGCGCCGGAAAACGTGAACCAGCGCTTCGGCATCTACGACGCCGCGCTGCGGCCCATCAAACCGTATCCGCAACAGGTGGAATCCGGTGGGCACTCCGGCCATATCACGGCCGTGGGCGACCGCTTCGTGGTGTTCTATTCCGACGGCTGGGTCACCGGCGGCGGGGTCGACAACCTCGGCAGCGGCAACGGCGTCTACCTGAAGGTCTACGACGGGCGCGGACGCCGCCTGCACAACGTCGATGTTGCCGATGGCCGGCGCGAATGGTGGCCCATGGTGGCAGGCGGCAGCACCAACGCGCTGCTGGCCTGGCAGCAGTTCGTGCCGGGCCAGACCGAAGCCAATCTGAAGATCGCCGTCTTTGACCCGGTCAGCGGACGCGTGACGGGCGAGCAACTGCTGCACAAGCATCTGCAGTACTACACCTACAACGTCACGTGGATGCCGGCGATTGAGCGGTACCTGCTGGTGGGCGTGGCCAAAGGCAACGGCTTTGCCGATTTGATCGACACCACGGGCAAGGTGCGCGCGTCCATTACCTGCATGCCGGCAACGGTGCGCGAAGCGGGCATCACCGTCAACCAGAACACCGCCTATACGCCCGCCGCCGATGGCCGCCTGCTGCAACTGCAGGCGGGGCCGGATTCGCTCACGCTATCGGCCACGCTGCTGAATACCGACGGCAAGCGCGTGCAGTGGCGCCCGGTGGGCAGCACCGGTTTGCTCCGCACGTCGGGCGCAATCGACTGGATGTCGCTGACGGAAAAGGGGCTGGAGCAAGTGCACTTCGACCCTGCAAAAACGCAGCCCGCCAATGCGGTCGATCAATGCCGCTAGCGCGAAAGCTCAAGCGTCGGTAACAAGCACGCGCAGGCGCACGAGACCATCCCACCGCGCGTGGACGGCATCGGCAATGCGGCGGAGTTCGCCGGCCAGCGCCGGTGGCAAGACCAGGTCGACCTCCACCGCCCCATCGACGTAATGCAGCACGCAGTGGCGCGCGTCGAGCGGCGTGCCGGGCGGCAGCAGTTGTGCCAGCACGGCGTGCAACGCATCGCGGTCGGGCAGCGGCACGGGGTCGGTCGCGATGTGCTCGCGCGGGTCGACGTGAATCTGCACATCGAGTACGGCCATGGCGGTATGTGCCGTCAGCGCGTTGGTGCGAGCCCGCACGGCAATCGCATGGCCCTCGCTCACGGAGACGCGCGGATCCACCTCGATATGCGCGTCCACCAATGCCTGGTCTCCGGTCACGCGCGTGCGCAGGTCGTGCACGTTGATCACGCCCGGCGTGGCCTCGAGGCTGGCGCGAATGGCCTCCACCTGCGCGGGCGGCAAAGCGCGGTCCATCAGGTCATTGAGCGCTTCCCAGCCGAAGCGCACGCCCACACGGCCGATCATCAGCCCGACGACACAGGCGGCCAGCGGGTCGAGCCAGTGATAGCCCATCAGGTTGCCCGCCACGCCGACGGCCGCCACCAGCGACGACACCGCATCGGAACGCGCATGCCACGCATTCGCAATCAGCATGCGTGAGTTGATGCGCTTGGCCACGGCGAGCATGTAGCGGAACAGCCCCTCCTTGGCGGCCAGCGCGATCAGCGCCACCACCAGCGCCAACCCATGCACCGGTGCCGGCCCCTGCGGCGAGCGCAGGCTCTCCACGGCCGCCCAGATCATGCCGGCGCCCGCCCCGACCAGCAGCAGGCCGAGCCCCAGCGACGCGGCGTTCTCGTAGCGCGCGTGGCCGTACTGATGATCTTCATCCGGCCCCTTGTGGCTGTTGCGGTTGGCAATGAAGACGATGCCGTCAGCAATCAAATCCGACAGCGTATGCAGCCCGTCGGCCACCAGACCCTGCGAATGTGACCACAGCCCCGCCGCGATCTGCCCCGCCGAGAGCAGGCAATTGACGCCCGCGCTCACCAGCGTGGAGCGTTCGGCGCTCTGCTGGCGCGCGGCCGCAGAAAGGGTTGTCGGGGATGTGGGCGTCATGGAAATCGGCGTGCTGAGGCGGGGAAAGACATCGCGAACATTGTGCCACGCAGTGACGCGCCGATTCGGTTCGAACCGATGGCCACGATCACAACGCGCTGCGACAAATTTGCACCAGAAGAGCGCAGATCGAGGCGCATTAATAAGACTTTTCCGATGTTCTGCGCTTTCTGCATCGGCGATTCTCAGCAATGCGGCAAACACGTTGCCGCACGTTACACGCTGGAGACACGTCGACATGCAAACCCCCATTCAACTCGTCATTGCAGATGACCACCCCGGCGTGGTGGCCGCCGTGCGGCATCTCGTCTCGTCGGTCGAAGGGTTCGAGGTGGTGGGGGAAGCCGGCAACGCCGATGAGTTGCTCGCCGTGCTGGGCCGCGTGCGCTGCGACCTCGCCATCACCGACTACGCCATGCCAAGCAGCCGCTATGGCGACGGCATCTTTCTGCTCGAATTTCTCGCGCGCCGCCACCCCGATCTGCGCGTGATGGTGCTCACCATGCTGGAGACCCGCGTCCTGGTGAGCAACATCCTGCGCGCGGGTATCAAAGTCATCGTCAGCAAATCCGACGAGCCGCGACACATCCTCGAAGGCATGCTGGCGGCGGTGACCGACCGCATCTACCTTTCGCCGCAACTCGATGCCAAGCTGATCCGCCGCACGCTCGAACCGCTTCCCACCGACGACCCGATCAACAAGCTCGGCAAGCGCGAATTGGAAGTGCTGCGCATGTACGTGACCGGCAAGACGGTCAGCGAGATTGCCGTGCAACTCAACCGCAGCGTCAAGACCATCAGCGCACAGAAGCAGGCCGCCATGCGCAAGCTGCAACTCGGCACCGAGGCGGCGCTGTTCGATTTTGCCGTGCGCCACGGGCTGCTTGGCAGCGGCGAGGCCTGAGCGGATGAGGCGTTCCCTCTTCGCGGTATCCGCCCTCATCTGTGCGGCCATCCTTGTGTGGTGGGGCGGCGGCGCACCCCCAAACGATACCGACGACGCTGCGCACGGACAGGCATATCGATTCGCCCACTTCCCGCCGACGCTCATCGTGGGGGTTATCGGCAACGCGATGATGCCGCTGGAAGGGATTGAAGCGGACCGGCTGAGTGGCTTCTCGGGCGATCTCCTCATGCAGTTGGTCCCACACGACCAGGTGCGTGTGGTCCCTCGGGTATTCGCGCGGCGCGACGAGCTTCTGAATGCGGCATGTCGCGGCGATGTCGACATCATCATGAGTGTGGCACCGCGCTCTCAATACGACCATTGCCTCGAGTATTCGGCGCCGTATCTGGAACGCCCCACCGCAGTGGTCGCGCGCACAGAAAACACCGACATTGCGCAGAACCCCTTCGGGGCGGGCGTTCGCGTTGCGGTAGAGCAAGGCTCTTCACTCGAGCAAGAGCTGGCCCATCAACACCCGAACATCGTGCTGAAGAGCAGCCCCACAGCAGCCGACGCTTTGGACGCCGTGCTCGACAAGACGGTCGACGTCTACGTTGGCATAACGTATCCCACACGGGCGTTGATGGCGCGGCCGCGCTACCGGGAACTATCCATCGTGCAGCTTGCAAACCAGCAGGTCGATGCGCTCCATTTTGCCGCGCCTCGGGATCAAGCGACGCTGATTCGCCATCTGGATCGCCATCTCGCGCAGTTGCCTGACACCACGATGAGCCAACTTCGCGCGCGTTGGATCACACAGGGCGGTACGTCGACCGTGGCACTGCAATTGTCTGACGAGGAGCGCACCATGCTGGCATCACTGCCCCCGTTGCGGTACGCAGCCGACCCGGACTACATGCCGTACACATTTGACGACACGAGCGGTGGCCTGCTCGGCATCTTCCCGGAGTACCAGAATTTCCTCTCGCGAACGCTGGGCCTGCACTTCGAGCGCGTCGCCGTGCGTGACTGGGCCGACGCACTCGACAAGGCGCGCAATGGCGAGGTCGACATCTTGCTCGGCATGTCAGATCAGGACGCGCGCCCAGCTGGATTTACGCTCACGCAGCCCATCGACGCCACGCCTCTGGTTGTCGTCGGGCGCAACGATGCGTTGACTGTGGCAGCGTTGCCCGAGCTTTCCGGCAAGACAGTCGCACTGCCCGCCAGCGATACGCTGACCGCGCTCTTGCACCAAAACGTGCCGAAAATCCGCCTCGTGGCGGCTGGTTCAGTCAACGACGCGCTGTCTATGGTGGCAAGCGGCAAAGCCGATTTCACCATCATCAACCTGCCTGTGGCTGACGCGCTGATCCGCCATCATTTTCCCGGCGAGCTGAAGGTCACGGGCTCGGCCAACACGACCGAGAGCATCGGCGTGGGCGTGGCGGCCCGATACGCCGCACTGGTTCCACTCATCAACCGCGCGCTGTTCGCCATGCCCGAAGGCGAGCAGGTCAGCATCCGCAACAAGTGGCTGTCGGTCAGCTACCAGCTGGGCCCGTCGGCATCGGCCGTGCTCGGCAAGTTTGGGCCGGTGGCCGCGCTGGTGCTGGCGGCACTGGTGGCGCTCTTCATCAAGCAGATGCAGCTGCGCCGCGAAAATCATCAGCGCCGCTGCGCCGAAGAATCCCTCGCCCGGCAACTGAGCTTCCAGCGCGCGCTGATGGAAGCCGTGCCGTTTCCGCTTGTCGCCAAAGACGCCGGCCACCGCTACGTTGCGGTGAATGCGGCGTTCTGCAACATGTTTGGCCGAACACGCGCATCCCTGCTCGGCCGCACGGCGCAGGAGCTGGGGCTGTATTCGGTCAGCGATGCGTCGCCGTTGTCCGAGATCAACCAGCGCGCCGTGGAGACCAGCGAAAGCACGCGCGAAGAACTCGTCATCGACACGCCAGACGGCCAATCGCGCAACGTGCTGTACTGGATTGAGCCGTTGCACCTGTCGGATGGACAACCCGCGGGGACCGTCGCCTCGCTGGTCGACATCAGCGAGATCCGCGAAGCGCAGGCGCGTGCCGAACGCCTGGAGCAGCGCCTGCGCGAGGTGACGGAGTCGCTGCCGGCGCTGGTCTACCAGTTCGAACTGCTGCCCGGCCAGACGCAGGGGCGCATCACCTACGTGGCAGGCAAAGCTCACGAAACGCTGGGCGCGCGCCCGCAAGATCTGCTGGGCTACCTGTCCACGCCCGCGCGGCTGATTCATGAAGACGACCGGCAACGCATGATCGACACGGTGCTCGTCTCGGCGCAACAGCTGACACCGTTCGACCAGCAATTCCGCCACGTCTGCGAAGACGGTGCGGTGCGCTGGTTGCACGCGCGTTCGATTCCGCACCGCGAGGCCGACGGCCGCACGGTCTGGAACGGCTATCTGAGCGATGTCACCACGGAGCGCGAGCAGGCCGATGCGCTGGAAGCCGCCAAGAACGCTGCGGAATCGGCGCTGCACGCAAAGGATCGCTTCCTGGCCATGATGAGCCACGAAATCCGCACGCCCATGAACGGTGTGCTGGGCCTGGTCGAACTGCTGCAGCAGACGAAGCTTGAGGGCGAGCAGAAGCAGATGGTCTCTCTGGTGCAGGATTCGGGGCGCGCGCTGCTGCATATCCTCGATGACATCCTCGATTACGCAAAGGTCGAGGCTGGGCGTCTGGACATCTCGCCGGCAGCCACGGACCTGCGCGAGGTCTTTGACGGCACGGTGGGCTTGCTGGCGAGCCGCGCACACGAAAAATCGCTGGCGGTGCATGTGACTGTGGCCGCCGACGTGCCGGCCAGCGTCTCGGTCGACAGCATTCGTCTACGCCAGATCCTGTTCAACCTGCTCTCCAACGCCATCAAGTTCACCGACACCGGAAGCGTGCGCCTTTCAGCAGAATGCGCGCGCGTCACCGACGACACGGCGCATCTCATCATCTCCGTCACGGATACGGGCATCGGGATCTCGCCGGCGGTACAGGCCACGCTGTTCGCGCCGTTCGTGCAGGCCGAGCGCTCGACCACGCGACGCTACGGCGGCACCGGCCTGGGCCTGGCGATCTCTCGTCAGCTCGCCGGCCTGATGGGCGGCGAACTGTTCATGGAAAGCGCCCCGGGACACGGCACGGCCGTCACGCTGCGGCTGGCCGTGCCTGTGCTGCAGGCGCGGTATGCGTTGCCGCAGCTGGCGGGGCACAGCGTTGCCATCGACGTGGAAGATGCGGCCGTACGGCACAACCTTACGCAGTTGGCGATCGCCGCCGGGCTGCAGCCCGCAGCTGCTGCCGACGCCGACATTCTCCTCTCCGCGACGGCGCAGGCGCAGGGTCGCGCGGTCCGTATCACCTCCGATGCCGGCTACGACGAACCGGGCAACGCGCTGAGCGTCAATCCGCTGAACTGGCACGCATTCGTGCGGGCGTGCGAGCACGCGCTGCGGCGAGCCGGGCATGCGCACATGGCCTCCGTGGCGGCCCACACACCGCCGGCCGCCGCGCCTGCGGAAGCGCCCGGTGCACATATCCTCGTGGCGGAAGACCATCCGATCAACCGCGAACTGATCGCCAAGCAACTCCGCTTGCTGGGCTATCGCGTAACGCTGGCGGAAGATGGCGTGGTCGCGCTCGAACGTCTGCACGAACACCGTTTCGACGCGTTGCTCACGGATTGCCACATGCCGCGCATGGACGGCTTCGATCTGGCCCGGCATATCCGCCACGAAGAGGGCGACGGCCCTCGCCTGCCGATCATCGCCATCACCGCAACGACGCTGGCCGAGGAGCACGCACGCTGCCGCGCCGTCGGCATGGACGCCAGCCTGCTGAAGCCGACCACGCTCGCGACGCTGCAGGAAGCGCTGTCTGCGCTGTGGAGCGCTGACGCCCCCGCAGGCGCCGGCGCGGCCGAGGAGGAGCCGCCCACCCTCTCGCTCGACGACCTGCACGCGGCGCTGGGAACGGACCCTGCCGCGGTCGGTTTGGCGCAGGTCTTCCTTTCGTCGCTGGCCGATGACGCCCAGCGCCTCCAGCCGCTGCTCGATGCAATGGACCTTGCAGCACTGCGCCGTTGGGCCCATCGCACCGGTGGCGCCCTCGCGCTGTTGCACAACCCGGGCGTGGACGCCGTGGCAGAGGCCTTCCGCCATGCCTTGCAGGACGGCAGTGCGAACGCCATCCGCGCAGCCGGCGCGCGCACGATGAGTCTCCTGGCGCACATCAACGGATTGCTAAGCGCCTTCGGATCCGGCGCCACCGACGTTGTGCACCGCACGCAAGTGACGGATTCATAAGGGAAAACCGTTTCAAGCGGTGCATGCGCCGCTTTTAGATGAACCGTTCCAATCGGCCGATTGACTCGGTCGGGGCAGCCTCCTACGATGACATCGACCAATGTCACATTAAGAGGCGCCCATGTGGTGCCCACGGAGACACCACGTGAACGCACGGACCGACTTCCCGCGCGCCGACGCCTTTGCATCGGCCCCGCACAACGCTGACGCCCCGCCCCTGATCGATGCCGCCATCATCGGGACGGGCTTTGCCGGCCTGGGCATGGCGATCCAGCTCAAGCAGCACGGCATCGACAACTTCCTCGTCTTCGAGAAGGCGGGCTCCGTCGGGGGCACGTGGCGCGACAACCATTACCCCGGCTGCGCGTGCGATGTGCAATCGCACCTGTATTCGTTTTCGTTCGCGCCCAATCCGGACTGGTCGCGCATGTATTCGCCGCAACCGGAAATCCGCGCGTATCTAGAGCGCTGCACCGATGAATTTGGCGTGCGCCCGCATGTGCGCTTCCATCACGAGTTGGCGCGCGCGGCGTTCGACGACGCTGCAGGCGTGTGGAACCTAGAGATGGCCGACGGCCGCCGCTACCGTGCACGCACGCTGATCTCCGGCATGGGCGGCCTGAGCCGTCCGGCCTGGCCGAACATTCCCGGCATCGAGACCTTCCAGGGCAAGGCCTTCCATTCGCAGCTCTGGGAACACGATTACGACCTGCGCGGCAAGCGCGTCGCCGTGATCGGCACCGGCGCGTCGACCATCCAGTTCGTGCCGCAGATTGCGCCGAAGGTCGGCCGGCTCGACCTGTATCAGCGCACGCCGCCGTGGATCCTGCCCAAGCCCGACCGCAAGGTGTCGCGCGCCGAGCATTGGCTGTTCCGCCACCTGCCGTTCACGCAAAAGCTGATGCGTACCGGCATCTACTGGATGCTGGAGTCGCGCGTGCTGGGCTTTGTGATCCATCCGAAGTTGATGAAGGCGGTGGAGCGCATGGCGCGCGGCCACATCAAGCGCCGCATTGCCGACCCCGTGCTGCGCGAGAAGGTCACGCCGGACTACACCATCGGCTGCAAGCGCATCCTGATCTCGAACGACTATTACCCGGCGCTCACGCGCGAGAACGTCGACGTGATCACCTCGGGCATCGCACGCGTCGAGCCCAACGCCATCGTTACCACCGACGGCACGCGGCGCGAAGTCGATTGCCTGATCTTCGGCACGGGCTTTCACGCAACGGACCCGTTCCCGCGCGGTGTGCTGCTCGGGAGCCAGGGCGTGGACATTGTCGACATGTGGGACAAGCACGGCGCCGAGGCCTACCTGGGCACCACCGTGTCCGGCTTCCCGAATTTCTTCATGGTGGTGGGCCCGAACACGGGGCTCGGCCACTCGTCGATGGTGTTCATGATCGAGTCGCAGGTCGCGTACATCGTCGATGCGCTGAAGTCGATGCGTGCGCACAACGTGGCCGCCATCGACGTACGCCCGGACGTGCAGCGCCGCTTCAACGACGGCATCCAGAAGCGGCTGTCGAATGCGATCTGGTCTGCGGGCGGTTGCGTGAGCTGGTATCTCGATCCGAAGACCGGCAAGAACACGACGCTGTGGCCGGGATTCACGTGGCAGTTCCGCCGCGCGACCGCGCATTTCCGGCTGGCCGATTACCGCACGCGCCCCATGACCGTACCGAAGGGTGTGCCGCTGCGCGTACCCGCCCGCACGGTGCCGGCCGCCCAAAACACCCCCAACGAAGAAGCGCTCGACCGCGTCTGACGCGCGTCAGCCCCACGGAGACCACGCCATGAAGTCATTCAATAACCAGGTTGCCGCCATCACGGGTGCCGCGTCGGGCATGGGCCGATCGCTGGCGCTGCAGCTGGCGCGCGAAGGCTGCCACCTCGCGCTGGCCGATCGCAATGAAGCGGCGCTCGCGCAGACGCTGCAACTCGTGCGCGCGCATGAAGGCGACCGCATCCGCGTGACCACGCACGCCGTCGACGTGGCCGACCGCGCCGCGGTGTACCGCTGGGCCGAAGAAGCGGCGGCCGCGCACAGCAAGGTCAACCTCATCTTCAACAACGCAGGGGTGGCGCTGTCCAGCACGATCGAAGGCATGGAAGACGACGAGCTGGCCTGGATCATGAACATCAACTTCTGGGGCGTCGTGCACGGTACCAAGGCGTTCCTGCCGCTGCTCAAAGCAACCGGGAACGGCCACATCATCAACACGTCGAGCATCTTCGGCATCTTCGCGCAACCCGGAATGGGCGCCTACAACGCCAGCAAGTACGCCGTGCGCGGCTACACCGAGGCGCTGCGCCAGGAACTGGATCTGATGAACTGCGGCGTGTCGGCCACGTGCGTTCATCCGGGCGGCATCAAGACCAACATAGCCAAGTCGAGCCGCGTCTCGCCGAGCATGAACGGCTTCCTGGTGCGCGACGAACAGCAGGGCAAGGCCGAGTTCGAGAAGTTCTTCATCACCTCGGCAGACAAGGCCGCGGAGGTAATCCTGGACGGCGTGCGCAAGAACAAGCGCCGCGTGCTGATCGGCCCCGACGCCCACGCCGCCGATGTGATGGCCCGCGTGCTGCCGGCCGCATACCAGGCGCTGGTCGTGCGCGAAGCCCGCCGCACGCGCAAAAAGGCGCTGCGCGACGATACGGCGCCGGCCACCGCCCGCGCAAAGTAGGAGGCCGCCGATGAACACGGCCACCACCGGAGAATTGTTCGCCAGCCCCCCGCGCGCGAACCTGCTCAACGTTGCACGCGCCATGCTGCGCCCCGGCCGCATCGGCCTGCGCAGCATCGGCCGCGACGTGCTCATCGCACGCTACGCCAAGCCGCAATCGCGCTACCTGCCGTTGATGGGCACGCGCGTGCATTACACCGACGAAGGCGCTGCCAACGCCGAAGGCACGTTGCTGCTGATCCACGGTTTTGGCGCGTCGCTGCATACGTGGGATGGCGTGCTGCCGCAGCTCACGCGGCG
Organism: Ralstonia sp. UNC404CL21Col; assembly: GCF_000620465.1. GTDB lineage: Bacteria > Pseudomonadota > Gammaproteobacteria > Burkholderiales > Burkholderiaceae > Ralstonia > Ralstonia flatus. The sequence continues at coordinate 44,464 of NZ_JIBE01000009.1, read as the reverse complement.
CTACCGCGTGATCCGGCTCGACCTGCCGCCGTTCGGCATCACCGGGCCGCTGCGCGATGCACAGGGCCGCCCGCGCACGATGGAGCTGCCGCTGTACCGCGACTTCATCGATGCGTTTGTCGATTCGCTCGGCCTGTCGAAACTCACGCTGATCGGCAACTCGCTGGGCGGCATGGTGTCGTGGGATTTTGCCGTGCGGCACCCCGGCCGCGTCGAGAAGCTCGTGCTGATCGACTCCGCCGGCTTCCCGATGAAGCTGCCGATCTACATCGATCTCTTCAATCACATTGGCGTGCGGATGACGTCGCCGTGGATGCTGCCCGAGGGGATCATCCGCGCCGCCACGCGTGATGTGTATGGCGACCCGTCGCGCGTGTCCGAACCCACGCTGCGCCGCTACGCCGATTTCTTCTATGCCGACGGTGCACGACAGGCCATCGGCAAGATGGTGCCGAAGTTCCGCTTTGACGATGTCGATACCAGCGGGCTGGCCTCGATCCGAGTGCCCACGCTCATCCTCTGGGGCCAGCGCGACCGGTGGATCCCGCCCGCGCATGCCGGCGAATTCGCCCGCCGCATTCCCGGCGCCACGCTGCGCATGTACCCGGCGCTCGGCCATATCCCGATGGAGGAAGACCCCGTACGCGTGGGGACCGACCTCTGTGCATTCCTCGATCAGGGGCGCGCATCGACGCGCCTTTCAGAAACCACATTCCAGGAGAACCGCCCATGATGCCAGTCCGTCGCGACGTGCATCCTCACCTGCCGGCTGATCGCATCAGCAACTGGCACGAGCGAGGCCCGCACGTGACCCACTTCCTGAACGCGCTGTCGATCTTCTTCCCGACCGGCGAGCGCTTCTTCATGGACAGCGTGCGCAACTACCGCCACCTGGTGACCGATCCCGAACTCAAGCAGGCCGTGGCCGGCTTTATCGGGCAGGAAGCCATGCACACACGCGAACACGTGCTGTACAACGACCTGCTCGATCGCGCCGGACTGCCTGCCACGCGCATCGACCGCTTTATTGGCAAGTTCCTGAACGTGCTGCGCAAATACACGCCCAAGTCGCACCAGTTGGCCGTGACCGTGGCGCTCGAGCACTACACCGCCATGCTGGCCGGTCAGGTGCTTTCACATGAAGATGGCCTGGGCCGCAATTCGGAACCCGGCTATCGCCAGGTCTGGCTGTGGCACGCCATGGAAGAGACCGAGCACAAGGCCGTCAGCTACGACGTATGGAACCTCGCCATCAAGCCGGGCGTGGGCCGCTACCTCACGCGCACGCTCACGATGTTGGTGACGACCGTTACCTTCTGGGCGATGGTGTTCTACGTGCACTTGCGGCTGATCTTTGCGGATCGCACCGTCAAGCACAAATTCCTCGGCCTCGGTAAGGCGTTCCATTTCCTGTGGATTCACCCGGCGCCGCTGCGCAAGATCATCCCGGAATTCTTCGACTTCTTCCGGCCCTCATTCCACCCGTGGGATGAAGACAACCGTGACGCACTTGAACGCCTGCCCAAGCTCATCTCGGAAATCGAAGCGTATGCGGCAGCGAACGGCGAAGCGCCGTCGCCATCGATCCGCCGCAAGCTGTCGACCGCGGGTGCAGCCGGATCTTGAGCAGGCATTCAAAACGCCTGCAGCACCCGTCGTATCGGGATCAAACTAGAAATAGATAAGGCGCGCCCCACGCATGGGCGCGCCGGAGACACTAGCCTTTGTCCGGCCCGGGCGCGCTGCCCGGCGGTTCATGCATGTGCTCGATGACCTGCGCCACGCGGTCGCCCAGGTATTTGTTGGCGGCCGTCTCAAGCGCGCGCATCAGCTCGGCTTCGACCGCCACCAGCGCCAGCGGACGGATGCGCCAGATCACATCGACCAGACGCGGCACGTCTTCGACCGGCGGCAGGTCGCTGCCGTATTTGTCGAGTTCGCGCACGACCATGGAGACGAGATCGTCGGCCACCGCCTGCGTATGCGGCCGGGCACGCTCGATGATGTCGAGCACTTCGATGAGCGGGAAACCGGCCTTCGCCATCTGCGCGCCGGCCAGCAGCGCTTTCGGGCTGCGCGCCAGATAGCCAAGGCCATCGGGTTCCAGCAGGCCCAGCGAGATGGCCCGTGCCAGCGCCTGACGCGACATGGCGCGGCCAAACAGCTTGGCAAGCGCGAGGAGCGAGTAATGCTTGGGCGACTCGTCCGACCACGGGCTGGCGATAGCCGATTCCAGCCCGAGGATGGAACGCAGGTCATGGCCTTCGACGATGGCCTTGAGCAGCTCCTGGATGTTGGAGAGCGTGTAGCCGCGCCCGAGCAGGTGGTTGATGAGCTTGAGCCGCCCCAGATGCGCCTGCGTGTAGATGCCCACGCGGCCGCGCCGCTCGGGCGGATCGATCAGGCCGCGGTCCTGATACGAGCGAACGTTGCGGACAGTGGTTTCAGCCGCGCGCGCGAGTTCGTCGATGGTGAACTCGCGGGCGGGTGGAGTGGCAGGCGGACCGGCGTCGCCGGTTGGTTTGCGGGCAGGCATGCAAAAAATTCTACACGAGCGCGGCGACAGACCGCGTCGGTGACCGGAACGTTTCCGGTGCGTTTCTCACGACGAGGAGACCGTCGATGTGGGACTTGATGATGCGTCATCGAAATAGCGCGCTGCGGGCTGCGGGCGCGCTGGCGGCGGCACTGCTGCTGCAGAGTTGCGCCACCGCGGGCGACGGGCACGGCGCCATCGAAGCCGACAAAGCCAAGCAGCTGGAAGATGCACGCGCGCAGGCACGGGCGCCATTCCAGTCGGGCAATCTCGCCACGCGCGAGGTGAGGCCCGCCACGCTGCGCGATTCGGGCCAGCCCGATGCGATCTCGTATCTGCGTCATGTCGATTTTCGTTTCGACGGCGGCGTGGGCTTTCTGGTCGATCAGCTCGCGCTGCGCATGGTGCCGCGTGCACCGGGCGACCCGGTGTGGCTCGACGATGTGTCGTCGTACACGCTGCAGCCGGTGAGCGGTTCGGTGCGCGTCACGGCCGAGAGCATGGCCGCGCTGTTCAACACCGTGGTGTTTGCGCGCGGGCCGGGCCAAGATCCGCCGCTGCGCGGCTTCAGCTTCGCGCTCGACGACGGCACGCTCGACATGCGGGCCGAGATGCGCCGGCGCGGCGCGTGGGTGCCCATCGAGCTGCGCGGCCCGTTGGTGCTGCGCGATCCGCAAACCATCGTGTTCCGCCCCAACGTGGTCAAGGTGCGCGGGCAGGACGCCGGCGCGCTGATGGGCGCGGCGCATATCGAACTGGCCGATCTGCTGCCGGTATCGACGCCCGCCGTGCAATTGGCCGGCAGCGAAATCGTCATGCAGGTGCCCAAGCTGTTTCCGCCGCCCGCGCTGGATTTGAAGCTCTCCGCCATCCGCGTCACGCGCGACGGGCTCCTCATGCAGATCGGCGACGGCAATCCGCAGATGCCGCCGCTGGCCAACGCCGCCGACGCGCAGCGCCCGTACATCCTCTTCCGCGGTGGCGACATCCGCTTCATGCGCTCGATGCCGATGAACGCGCGCATCGATATCGTCGTGGCCGACCCGGCCAAGCCTTTCGTCTTCAATCTGTACCGCTATCGCGATCAGCTCGTGGCGGGGTCGCTGCGCTTCTCGCCGGATGGCGGCATTCGCGTGCTGATGCCGTCGTTCGACACCCTGGCCGCTGCCAAGACCGCCAAGGCAACTGCGGTTGCCAAGACGAGCAGGCCCGCCCTGCAACTCGCCAAGAGGACCGCGCCATGATCGCCCCCGCCTTCGCTTTCGCCGCTGTGATGTTGCGCCTGGCGTTGGTGACGCTCGGCCTGACCGGCCTTCTGGCCAGTGCGCTCGCCCGCGCCGCGGAGCCGCCAATGGCCAACGCCCAACGCAAGGAGTTGACCACGGTGCGCCAGCAATGGGCACAGCGCTGCGACCCGTCCTCGGGCGCGCCCAACGCCAGCGGCCCGGCCGCCGCGCGCGATTCCGGCACCGCACCGCCCGTCGTGCAGATGCGCGATGTGGATTTCCGCATCACCGGCGACATCGGTTTCCACGTGCATCAACTGACCGCGCAGCTCGTGGCGCACAAGCCGGGGCAGCCCGTCGACATGGACGACCCGGGCCAGTTCGACATCCGCATCCTCGGCGGCGAAGTGACGGTGCCCAAGGAGTCGCTCGACGCGCTGTTCAACCGGTATCTGCTCGACTATTCGCCGCGCTCGCTCAACGCGCTGTCGCTCACACCCGGCGACGGCGTGCTCGACGTGTCGGGCGGGCTCAAGCTGCGCAATCATTTTCCCGGCGTGTGGCTGCCGTTCGGCATGCGCGGCACGTTGGCGCTCAAGGAATCGCGTTACCTTGTCTACACGCCCACCGAGGCACGCGTGATGGGCATCCAAACGCTGGCGCTGCTCAAGGGGATGGGCCTGGAGCTGTCGCAGCTTGCGCCGCTCAACCGCCCCGGCGCCAAGCTCGACGGCAACGACATGGTGCTGGACCAATACACGGTGTTTCCGCCGCCGCGCCTGATCGGTCAGATGAAGACGGCGCGTGTCACGCCCGACGGGCTGGTGCTCGGCTTCGGCCCCGCGCCCGCCATGTGCGCGCCTGCGCCAACCGACGCCGCCAGCCGCATCTGGATCCAGTCCGGCGACCTGAAGATGTACAACGTGCTGGTGGCCAACAGCCGCATTCTCGTGACCGATACGTCAACGCGTGGGCCGCTGCGCTTCGATCTGTACCACTACCGCGAGGCCGCCGCGCGCGGCACCACGCGCATGGACGCGGACGGCACGCTGCGCGTCGACCTCGCGCCGGCGGCGGCCGTCCAGTAACGCCATCGTCAGCGCACTACTTTTGGCACACGGCGCGCAGGATCGCCTCGCCCTCTGAGCGCGGCACGACGGCCTCCCAGCGGGGGCCGTCGATGGTCTTGGTGAGCACTGTGCCGTGCTGGCTATCCTGGATCAGCGCACTGACCGGCAGAATGCGCCCCGCCTTGCAGTCGTAGACGGACGTGCGCGTATCGTACTGATACGCCTTGCCGTCTGAGAGCTTGCGCGGCGCGTCATAGGCGTCGCGCGTCGTGGCGCGCACGGTGCCATCCGCGTTGCGCTCGATGGAGTCCTTGTCCAGATAGAGCGAGCCGCTGTTGTTGGCCAGCGGGGCCAGCTTGACCCAGTTGTCGGCCGCCATGGCCATCGAGCTGCCCATTGCCAGCGCAGCAGCCACCCAGTAGATCAGCGTCGTTCGTTCCGTTCGCATCACAACCTCCGTTTGCCTTATTGCACAGACGTATGTGCGGCGTGGCAGCACCACTGCATCGTTCTCCGCACATCAAAACTGGGGGTAGCAAACGGCATGCCTCACGTGCGCCGCTGCCCCGGCAGACAACAAAAAAGCCCGCACGGGGCGGGCTTCTTCGGGGATGCGGGGACGGCTTACTTGGCAGCGGCGGCCATGTAGTCGACGGCGGCTTTCACGTCTTCGTCGGAGCCGGCATACGTACCCTTGGGCGGCATTGCGCCCTTGCCGTGCAGCGCGATGTCGTACATCTTGGCCTTGCCTTCGGCAATGCGCGGTGCCCAGGCAGCCTTGTCACCAAACTTCGGCGCGCCGGCCACACCGGCAGCGTGGCACATCTGGCACGTCGAATCGTAGACCTTCTTGCCAACCTCGCCTGCAGCTGCTTGCGGTGCGGCAGCTGCGGCGGGCGCGGCCGGGGCCGCAGCAGGTGCCGGTGCAGCAGCGGCCGGAGCCTGTGCAGCCGCAGGGGCCGATGCTTCCGGTGCAGCCGCCTGAGCCGGTGCTGCGCCCGCGCCCGCCGGGGCGGCCGGTTCCTGCAGCTTGCCGCCCGCAGAATTGGCCATGTAGACGATGGCGCGCTCGATTTCGTAGTCGCTCACATCATCCGGGGACGTGCCGCCGCGTGCGGGCATGCCACCCTTGCCGGCCAGCGCCACCTTCGTCAGGCCATCCAGGCCCTGCGACAGGCGCGGGCCCCAGCTGGCCGCATCGCCAAACTTGGGCGCGCCAGCCACGCCTGCTGCGTGGCAAGTCGCGCAGACTTCCTTATAGAGCTGCTCGCCGGTCTTGTAGACGCGGGGTGCGTTGGGATCTTTCAGTTCGAGTTGCGCAACGGGCTTGATGCGATCGTTGACGGCCTCTTCCGACATGCCGGAGCCGCCCGCGCCTTCCTTGGCGCCCAGGCCAACGTAATTGGCCAGCAGGATGATGATGAGGATGGGAACGGCAAAGGCGGCGATCACCGCGATGATCAGCTGCTTGGGGGTCTTGATCAGAGGCTCGTGTTCGTCGTGTTGCGCGTCGCTCATGCTCAACTCTCAGGATGGTGGAACCGCTCTTGGAGCCCTCGGAGCGCCGCCGGCAAGGTCACGAGCATCGCCGGCAGAGCGTGGGGGCCGCATTGGATCGCGATGAGGGCAGGAAGACCATGGCGATTGAGTCGCCGCGTCGGCCCAGACAGACCTGTCCCCGTCTTTCTTCTGGCAAATAACGCGCGATTATATCCGCAATGCCTGGGCCTTTGACACGCGGGACAGCCCTAGGCGCCGCTTTTCGACCTGCGTCAAAAACCCAACGAAACGTTGCAGCAGCACGCCCCGTACCGGGCCGTTCACGGGCGCCCGATGGACGGTTTCGCCCAAATGCGCTATCCTGCGGGGCTTCTCTTTCGGTGCGTTCTGTGCCGATATGCGCCCGTAGCTCAATGGATAGAGTACTGCCCTCCGAAGGCAGGGGTTGCTGGTTCGATCCCAGCCGGGCGCGCCAAAAATCAAAGATTCACTCAAACTTGTACGGCTTTCCCTGCCACAACCGCGCTTGCGCCGCGACGTGCCGGTTTGCCTGTTTTCGAACCATTTCAGCTCCCTGCATTTTTCGATGCCGCGATCGCGCTGCGGGCACGCTGAAAATCCCCCCATCAGGAGTCGAACCGTGAGCCGTTACTGGAGCGATATCGTTCAGCAACTGGTGCCTTACGTCCCCGGCGAGCAGCCGGCCATCGCGCGGCCCATCAAGCTGAATACGAACGAAAACCCGTACCCGCCGTCGCCGCGCGTGGTAGCGGCCATCTCTGCAGAGCTGGGAGCGTCAGGCGACAGCCTGCGCCGCTATCCCGATCCGCTGTCGCGACGGCTGCGCGAGACCGTCGCCGCGCAGGTCGGCGTCAAGCCCGAGCAGGTCTTTGCGGGCAACGGGTCGGACGAAGTGCTGGCGCACGTCTTCCACGCGCTGCTCAAGCACGACAAGCCGCTGCGCTTTCCCGACATTTCGTACAGCTTCTACCCGACCTACGCGCGGCTGTACGGGGTGCAGTGCGAAGTGGTGCCGCTGGCGGACGACTTCTCCATCCGCGCCGATGACTATCTTGGCGATGCGGGCGGCGTGCTGTTCCCGAACCCGAACGCGCCGACCGGCCACGCGCTGCCGCTGACAGAGATCGAACGGATCGTCGCCGCGAATCGGTCGTCGGTGGTCGTGGTGGATGAGGCCTATGTCGATTTCGGGGCCGAGTCTGCCATTGCGCTCATCGACCGCTATCCGAATCTGCTCGTGGTGCACACGACGTCGAAGTCGCGCTCGCTGGCGGGCATGCGCGTGGGCTTTGCGTTCGGGCACGTGGCGCTCATCGAAGCGCTCAACCGCGTGAAGGACAGCTTCAATTCGTACCCGCTGGACCGCCTCGCGCAGGCTGCGGCGCAAGCGGCTTACGAAGACGATGCGTACTTCCGCGCCACGTGCGCACGCGTGATGGCGAGTCGCACGCGGCTGACGCAATCACTGCAGTCGCTGGGGTTCGAGGTCGTGCCGTCGATGGCGAACTTCGTCTTCGCGCGGCATCCGGCTCACGATGCAGCCACGCTGGCGGCGCGCCTGAAAGAGCAGGCCATCTTCGTGCGCCATTTCAAGCTCGCACGCATTGACCAGCACCTGCGCATCACCGTGGGCACCGACGATGAATGCGACGCATTCTTAAATGCGCTGCGGGGGCTGCTGAAATAAGTACGCGGGCGTCTGCGGCAAATTGCCACCGGGGTCCGCCCGCCGTTCGGCGGACAGCGCCCCGCGCCGGTGGCTGCAGGCCTCGACCACACGGTGCATGCGCGGCAGGGCGCGATGTGGATGGAGGGCCGCGAAAGTCAGCGATTACTGCGCGCAGGTATGGGGAACATTGACCGTACGCAGATGCCGGCGGCCAATTGCTGTGCCAGAATGCACGAGCGGGTAAACGGCGCGCCGACGCCGTCCGCTGTCCCCTAGGGCGAGCCTGAGCACTGCGCGGGCGGCACGGGACGCCACACAACACACTCCCACAAAAGGAATCAGCATGTCCAATCGTCGTCAATTCCTGAAGAGCATCCCCATCGTGGCCGCCGCGGGCGCCGTCATGTCGATGTCGGACCTGGCACTGGCTGCACCGATGGTGGCGGAAAGCGACCCGCAAGCCAAGGCGCTGGGCTACGTGGCTGACACCACCAAGGCCGACAAGGCGAAGTTCCCGAAGCACACGCCGGATCAGCACTGCGGCAACTGCGCCCTGTACCAAGGCGGTGCGGCTGCGCAAGGCGGTTGCCCGCTGTTCGCCGGCAAGGACGTCGCCAACAAGGGTTGGTGCAGCGCCTGGGCCAAAAAAGCCTGAGCGAAGCGGTATCGCACCCATGAAAAAACGGACTCTGCGGGGTCCGTTTTTTCATGGGCACTCGCTCTACAATGCGTGCCATGCCGTTCACATTCACGCCCACCGTCCTCGTCATCGACGACGAACCGCACATCCGACGCTTCGTGCGCGCCGCACTGGAGGAGGAAGGCTGCGAGGTCCATGAAGCCGACCGCGTCGAGCGCGGCCTGATCGAAGCCGGCACACGCCAGCCGGATGCGGTGATCCTCGATCTGGGCCTGCCCGATGGCGATGGCATGCAGCTGATTCGCGAGCTGCGCACCTGGACGGAAGTGCCGGTGCTCGTGCTTTCGGCGCGCGTGGATGAGCGCGACAAGATCGAGGCGCTCGATGCAGGCGCGGACGATTACCTGACCAAACCCTTCGGCGTGGGCGAGCTGGTTGCGCGCCTGCGCGTGCTGCTGCGGCGACATGCCAAGCGCGGCGAAGACGGCGGCAGCGTCATCCGCTTCGGCGAGGTGGAAGTGGACCTGGCGCGCCGCCTGGTCAGCCGCAACGGCGAGGCGGTGCATCTCACCCCGATCGAATACCGGCTGCTGGCGGTGCTGCTCGGCCGACGCGGCACCGTGATGACGCACCGCGAGCTGCTGCGCGAAGTCTGGGGCCCCGCGCATTCCGACAGCAGCCACTATCTGCGCATCTACATGGGCCATCTGCGCCACAAGCTGGAGCGCGACCCCGCGCGGCCCGAACATCTGCTGACCGAAGTCGGCGTCGGGTACCGCTTCACGGCATAAGCCGGTTCACTGCTCCTTGATGCCGGCAGCGCGCACGATGCGGCCGTTGCTGTCGTATTCGGCGCGAATGGCCGCGGCAAACTGCTCGGCTGTGCCGCCCGCCGGCACCACGGCGGCCTGCGTGAGGCGCTCACGCAGATCGGGCGCCGCCAGCGCCTTGTTGATCTCGGCGTTCAATCGGGCAATCACGGGGGCTGGCGTCTTGGCGGGTGCGAACACGCCGAAGGTCGAGGCCATGTTCGCCTTGGCGTAACCGAGTTCGGTGAAGGTCGGCACATTCGGCAGCGCGTCGAGCCGGTGCGGCGCACCCACCGCCAGCGGGCGCAGCTTGCCGCTGGTGATGTGTTGCATCAAGGTCGGACCGACGTTGGTCGACATGACTTCCACCTGGCCGCCCAGCGCATCCGTCAATTGCTGGCCGCCGCCCTTGTACGGGATGAGCGTGATATCCACGCGCGCCTGCGACTTGATCTGCTCCAGCGCGAGATGCCCCACCGTACCAAGGCCCGATGTCGACCAGCGGATCGAACCCGGCTTGGTGCGGGATTGGCTCAGCATGTCGGCAAAACTCTTGCCGGTGAACGACGGCGTGCCCAGCAGGATCATCGGTGCGTACATGACGTTGGCCACGGGCGCGATGTCTTTCTGCGGGTCATACGGCAGTTTGCCGAAATGCGGATTGAGCGTGAGGGGGCTGACCGACGAAAAGCCCAGCGTGTAGCCATCGGGCGCCGACTTGGCTACGGCGTCCATGCCGATGCTGCCACCGGCACCCGCGCGGTTTTCCACCACCACCGGCTGGCCCAGTTGCGCAGACAGCTTTTCACCCAGCGCACGCGCCACGTTGTCGGAAATGCCACCGGTCGGATACGCGACGATGATGCGAATCGGCTTGGCCGGATAGTCCTGCGCCTGGGCAGGCACAGAGGCCAGCAGCGGCAGGCCAGCGCACAGCATCACGGCAGAAGCAATCAGACGACGGCGGGCGGTACGTGCGGAAGTCATGGCGCAATGTCAGGGGAAGAAACGGAAAAGAACATTGTAGGCCGATGCCCAGGCAAGCTCGCCAGGGCGACGTACAAAAACAGCAGGCAAAAGAAAAGGCGCCCGAAGGCGCCTTTTCCATTCCCAATCGCGTGACAGTGTCGATTAGAAGATGTGGCGGATACCCACGCCAACGCTCGTCTGGTTCGACTTGCCAACGCCGGTTGCGTTGCCGCCACCCGACAGTTCCGGCAGAGCTGCGTCCTTGACCTTGTTGTAGTCGACCGTGCCGTACACTTGCGTGCGCTTGGACAGGGCGTACTCGGCCAGCAGCACGCCGGTGTAGCGCTTGCCGTCGTTGCCGGCGGTCAGAGCAGCGTTCTTGATGCTGTCGTAGTAGAACGCGCCCGTCAGAGCCAGGGCCGGGGTGATGTTGTACGTCACGCCCAGGATGCCGACGTGGTCACGACGCTTCGTGGCGCCCGGGGTCAGGCCAGCGCCCGAGGTGGCGTTGCCGTAGATGTTCAGGCCGAAGGCGCTGCCGCCGACGCAGTTAGCCGAGCTGTTCACGCAACCCGTGGCGTCGCTGCTGTCGATGTAGCCTGCGAACAGCTTGGCTGCAGCGATGGTGTAGTTACCACCGATACCCCAAACGGTTTGCTTGTTGCCAGCAACGTCCTTGTGCTGCTGTGCGAATGCGCCGATGTAGGCCGGGCCGAATTCATAGGCCACCGTGCCGCCAACGTACGAGTTCTGGCTAGCAGCGCCAGCCACTTCGCCAAAGCCGTAGGCCAGGCCGACCGACAGGCCGTTCCACTTGCCTTCGTACTTCAGCATGTTGGATTCACGCAGACCGGTCAGGCCGTAGTACATCCACGAGTTGCCGTCGTAGTTACCCACGCCCAGCGGGTCGAAGTTGCCGCCCGTCGTGAAGCCGAAGTTGTATTGACGGCCCAGGGTGATGGTGCCCAGGTCCTTGTTCGACAGACCCACGAACGATTGACGGTTGAACAGCGTACCGGTGCTGCTCATGCGGCCCGAGTCGGAGTTGAAGCCGCTTTCCAGCACGAACAGTGCCTTGTTGCCGCCACCCAGGTCTTCCGAGCCCTTCAGGCCCCAGCGGCTGTTCGACACAGCACCGCTTTCCATCTGGGTCACGCTGTTGCCAGCTTGGTTGGCGTTGTTGATGTAGTGAATGCTGGTATCGACAATACCGTACAGCGTCACGCTCGATTGGGCGTAGGCAGAACCTGCGAACAGGGCGCCAACTGCAACCAGAATGGCAGACTTTTTCATGTGGGCTCGTAATAAAAGAGTTGTCTCAAACCGCCCGACCCCGTGTGCATGAGGTTGGGCTCCTCCGTTTCCTTAACTTCCGTGTCGGAAGTGCCGCGCAAATTTAACAAAAGCCCATATGCGCGGCAAAGCAATTCACGGAATCGTTCTACCAAGTGTGGTAAGCGCGCATCGCTCTTAATGCGCTGCACCAAATCGGCCTATGGCAAGGCTTGCCGGCTCGTGACGCCCTGCTGTGGTGCATCAACGCCGAGCGTCGGCTTTCACCCCATCTCTTGATTAGACAAAAAGGTTGGGAGATTGCAGGACGCGTTACGCCATTGGCGCGCTTTTCAGCGCCGTTCACGCTGACTTGCATCATTTCGGCGCCGACAACGAACCGTTCGTCGCACCACCGTGGATACGGTATGTCCCCTGACCTAGGCTGTAGACCGTGGCAGGACATCAAATGACCACGCCTAAAAACAGCACCGAAAATCAGTTGAAGAAGGAGTTCGCCATGCGACTCAAGCAGATGGGGTTGGCCGCCATGCTGGCGGTCGGGGCCCTCGCGGCGGGCAGCGCTTGGGCGCAGGCCAGCCGCGTGGAAGTGTTCGGGCAGGATGCACGCGCCGAACGGTTCGACGTCTACAGCGACGGTGCCCGCACCGGACGCTTCGATACGTATACAGAAGGCGCGCGCGCAGGCCGCTTCGATCCGTATTCGGAAGGCATGCGCAGCGACCCGGCCGGCCGCGCCCGCGAGGGCGGCGGTACGGTCTACGGGTATCCGGTTCCGAATTGATGCGCTGAACGGCATTCACCGCGTTCGTCACGCGGCGGTCACGCAGCCGTTACGCATTGATCAGTTACGGGCCGGTCTCCAGGCATCCTCCGTTTTCCGCCTCTTGGCCCACTCGGGCCCCGCCGGTGATGCGCCAGCGGGGCTTTTTCATGCGCGCTCAGATGAGCTTGTCGAGCGTGATCGGCAGTTCGCGCACGCGCCGGCCGGTGGCATGGTAGACCGCGTTGGCGATGGCCGCCGGCACGCCCGTGATGCCGATCTCGCCGATGCCCTTGGCGCCCAGCGGGTTGACGTACGCGTCCGCCTCGTCGAGTACGAGGATGTCGATGTCGGGCACATCGGCGTTGACGGGCACGTGGTACTCCGCCAGGTTGTTGTTCACGGTGCGGCCGTAGCGCGTGTCGAGCAGGCTCTCTTCGAACAGCGCCATGCCCATCCCCCACACGATGCCGCCCATGAGCTGACTGCGCCCCGTCTTGGCATTGAGCAACCGCCCCACGCCGTAGCTGCCGACGATGCGCGGGACGCGGACCACGCCCAGATCCGCATCGACATGCACCTCGACAAACACCGCGCCGAACGAGTGCATTGAGAACTTCTGCTTTTCCTCCCCCGGCTGCACCTTGGCGGTCACCTCGATGGGGCTGCCATGGCGGGCAACCACGGCAGCCACCGGTTCCCGCGCACCGCCGCGTGCGGTGAGGACTCCGTCGGCCACAGTGATGTCCCCCGCGGCCAGCCCATGCAGCGGCGAACTGGCGTCGGCAATGGCCGCGGCAATCAATGCATCGCGCGCCTGCTGGCCGGCGGCCTGCACCGCGGGCGAGACGCTGGCCACGCTCTGCGAGCCGCCCGACACCGGCGCTTCCGGCATGCGCGTATCGCCCAGGCCGAAATGCACGCGGTCGACGGGCATGCCCATGGCATCGGCCGCTACCTGCGTCATCACCGTGTAGGTGCCGGTGCCCAGATCCTGCGAGCCCGATTCGACCTGCGCCGTACCGTCCGGCAGATAGCGCGCCGTGGCAGCGGCCGCGCTGCGATTGGCCGGGTACGTGGCCGTGGCCATGCCCCAGCCCACCCGTGTGTTGCCCTCGCGCATGCTGCCCGGCTGCGGGTTGCGGCGCGCCCAGCCGAAGCGTTCGGCGCCCGCCCGGTAGCACGCAGCCAGGGATTTGCTCGACCACGGGATGCGTTTTTCCGGGTCTTGGGCGGCATCGTTGCGCAGGCGCAGTTCCACGGGGTCGATGCCGAGCGCGTAGGCCATCTCGTCCAGCGCGACTTCCAGCGCGAACGTGCCGGTGGCTTCGCCGGGCGCGCGCTGGAAGGTGGGCGTACCGACGTTCAGACGCGCCAGCCGATGCGTCGTCCGCTGGTTCGGCGTGTCGTAAAGCATGCGCGTGACAATGGCGCAGGGCTCGGTCCAATCCTCGATCATCGACGTGGTGGTCAGCGAGTCATGCGAGATGGCGGTGAAGCGGCCATCGCTGGCGGCGCCCAGGGCGATGCGCTGCTCGGTACGTGGGCGGCCGCCAACGGGGCCAAACATCTGCGGCCGCTCCAGGACCAGCTTGACGGGCCGCCCCACCTGCCGAGCAGCCATCGCCGCCAGCACCACGTGCGACCACACCGAGCCCTTGCAGCCGAACCCGCCGCCCACGAACGGGCACACGACACGGAGCTTGTCCGGCGACAGGCCAAGCGTCTTGGCGACGGTGCGGCGCACGCCCGAGACGTATTGCGTGCTGTCGTACAGCGTGAGCGAATCGCCCTCCCACACGGCGATGGTCGCGTGCGGCTCCATCGGGTTGTGCGTTTCCATGGGCGTACCGTAGACGGCCTCGATGCGCTGCGCCGCCTGCGCCATGCCGGCAACCACGTCGCCGCGTGTGGTGTCGGCCGACTGCCCCTGCACTTTGCCGGGTGAGTGCGCATCGGCGCGGGCAGTTTCGAAGTCGAGCCGCGCCGCCTGCTGCGCAACCTCTACGCGCACCATGCGCGCTGCGGCCTGCGCATGTTCCAGCGTGTCGCCCACCACCAGCGCGACGGGCTGGCCGTTGTAATGCACCTGATCGTCCTGCAGCAGCGACAGCGCGCGCCCGGCCGGCGGTTCCAGCGCGGGCTTGCCACCGTTGGGCAAGCGCGGTGCGTTCTCATGTGTCATCACCAGCAGCACGCCGGGCATGGCCTGCGCGACATGGGTATCGACCCGCGTGATCCGACCGGCCGGCACGGTGCTCTGCACCAGTACGGCATGCACCAGACGCGGCACCTGGAACTCTGCTGAGTAGCGCGCCTGGCCCGTGACTTTGAGCAGACCGTCGGTGCGGTCCAGCGGTTGGCCGACGTTGCTCATGCCACACCTCCTGTCGGCTTGGCGGGATTGGCGAGATTGCCCGCGATGGTGAGCGCCCGGGCCACCGCCCGCTGTGCGAGCGGCACCTTGAAGCCGTTGTCGCGCAGCGGCTGGGCGCCCTGCACGGCCAGCGCTCCCGCCTGGGCAAACAACTGCGCATCCACCGCCTGGCCCGCCAGCATCTGCTCTGCCGCATGCGCCCGCCACGGCTTGTGCGCGACGCCGCCGAGCACAATGCGCGCCTCCCGAATCGTCCGCCCATCGGTCTGCAAGGCCAGCGCCGCAGCCACCGACACCAGCGCAAACGCGTAGCTGGCGCGGTCGCGCACCTTCAGGTAATGCACGTGCGAGCCGAACACGGGCGGCGGCAGATCGATGGCGACGATCAGCTCGCCAGGCCCGAGCGTCGTATCGATTTCGGGATGCGCTTCCGGCAACCGATGGAAGGCTTCGATCGGGATACGCCGCTCGCCATGCGTGCCGTGCACAACCACCGTGGCGTCCAGCGCAGCCAGCGCGACGGCCATGTCGGACGGATGCGTCGCCACGCAGGCCTCGCTCGCACCGAGGATGGCGTGCATGCGGTTGAAGCCCTCGCGCGCGGCGCAGCCGGAGCCGGGCTGCCGCTTGTTGCACGCCGGGTACGCCGTGTCGTAGAAGTAATGGCAGCGCGTGCGCTGCATCAGGTTGCCGCCGTTGGTGGCCATGTTGCGCAGCTGGCCCGACGCGCCCGACACAATCGCCTCAGTCAGAAGCGGATAGCGCGAGCGCACCAGCGGATGCGCCGCCGTATCGGCATTGCGTGCCATCGCGCCAAGTCTCAGGCTACCGTCGGGCAACGCGCGGATCTGCGCCAGCGGCAGGCGGCTGACATCCACCAGCCGCTGCGGCTGCTCTACGCCGCCCTTCATCAGGTCCAGCAGGTTCGTGCCGCCGCCGATATAACGCGCGCCCGGCTCCTGGGCCAAGCGCACGGCAGCCTCGACGGAAGACGCGCGGTCATAGGCAATCGATTGCATGGCGGCTCCTTAAACCGTGCTGCCGGATTTGGCAGCCACCACACGGATCGCCGCCACGATGTTGGGGTACGCACCGCACCGGCAGAGGTTGCCGCTCATGCGTTCGCGGATTTCGTCTTCGGTCAGCGCAACCGGGCCGTCTGCGCCGAGTGCCTCGGGCGACGTGAGGGTGCTCGGCATGCCGCGCCGCGCCTCTTCCAATACCGCCACCGCCGAGCAGATCTGCCCAGGCGTGCAATAGCCGCACTGAAACGCGTCGTGTTCAAGAAACGCGGCCTGCACCGGATGCAGCGCCGCACGGTCGACCACGCCGTCGTGCGCGGGCGCCAAGCCTTCGATGGTGGTGATGGCCTCGCCTTCGTGCATGATCGCCAGCGTCAGGCAACTGTTGATGCGCCGGCCGTTCACGAGGACGGTGCATGCGCCGCACTGGCCGCGGTCACAGCCCTTCTTGGTGCCGGTCAGCCCGAGCACCTCACGCAGCGCGTCGAGCAAGGTGACACGCGGCTCCAGCGACAGCGCATACGGCTTGCCATTGATATTGAGCGAGACCGGCCGCGCCGGCGCCAAGGCAGCGGCGCGGGCCGCGCCCTGCGCCGGAGGGCGTGCGCCGGCGGACTCATGCGGCAGGGCCAACGCCGAGGCCGCGGCCGCCGCGCTCTGCAAGAAGCCACGCCGGCTGGGGCGGGCGGGTGATCCATCCGATTCGCGGGAGGGCTCGTTTGGGGCTGCGGAGGGATGTTCGGACATGGCGCGCGCTCCACCGGCCGGGCGGCCGTAGCTGGGGACATGCGTCAGGGGAAAGCAAGCGGAATACCCGGCACCCGGGCGGTGGGAAGCCGCAGGACAGCGGCTTCGCGCAGAAGATGTGCCGCGGCGCGTGTAAGGCTTACGCGCCGCGTTGCAGTGCAGTTATTTGGTGAAGCCGACGCGGTCGCGCGACACGTCCATGACCATGCGCGTCAGCAGATACAGGCGCGGCACGATCGAGTTCAGGTCGACGTATTCGGCGTCGTTCGAGTGCGCGCCAAAGCTCGCCAGGCCAAAACGCTCGATCACGGGCGCCTTGGTCTTCGAGGCGGCAAACGCGGCATCGGTGCCGCCGCCTTCGGCCTTGTCGTCAATCTCCAGCGACTTGCCCAGTTCGCCGTAGATCTTCTGGGCGTGCTCGGCCAGCGCGCGCGAGGCCGGCGTCGCCTCTAGCGGCGGGCGGCGACGTTCGAACTTGGCCGTGACCTGCGTATCCGGAATCAGCTTGTTCTTGATGCGTTCGTTGACGGTTTCTTCCAGCTTGTCGGCGTCGGCCGCGCGCAGCAGGCGCACATCGGCCTGGGCGCTGGCCACGGCGGGGATCACGTTGCGGTTGGTGCCTGCCTGCGCCACCGTCCAGTTCACCTTCAGGCCCGTTTCGGGCTTGGACAGATCGCGCATCTGCAGCACCTGGTGCGACAGTTCGTACAGCGCGTTGCGGCCCTGCTCCGGGGCGCCGCCCGCGTGCGAAGCCTTGCCCTTCACATCCAGCAGGATCGCGCCGATGCCGCTGGTCGCCAGCGACAGCTTGTCCGACGTCACGCGCGTGCCCTCGCACGAGAACACGGCGTCCTGCTCGGCGCCCAGCTTGGCCTGCATGGCGCGCGCGCCCGGCGAGCTGATCTCTTCATCGCCGTTGATCAGCACCGTGAGCGTCCCGTACTGCTTGAAGTTGACGGCCTGCAGAATTGACACCGTGTGCAGGATGACCGCCACGCCGTTCTTGTCGTCGGCAATGCCCAGCCCGTAGGCGCGGTCGCCGTCGATGCGGAATGGCTGCTGCGCGAGCATGCCCTTCAGGTAGACGGTGTCCATGTGCGCGATCAGCATGATGTTGCGCTTGCCGTCGCCCTTGAAGCGCGCAAGCACCATCTTGCCGATCTTCTCGGGCGTGTCGGCCATGCGGTAGGCCTGGTCGCTCGGGTCGATGAGCTTGACGTCGCCGCCCATGCCGCGCAGGCGCTCGGCGATCACGCCGGCAATCTTGTCCAGACCTTCGATGTCCTTGCTGCCCGATTCGATCGAGACCAAGGTCTTCATGGTGTCGATCAGCGCGGGTTTTTCCTGCTGGGCGCGCTTGTAGATTTCAGCCGGCGGCACGGCGGCGGCCTGGCCTGCAGCCAGCGCACCCACCAATGCGACAACGGCCAGCACTGCAGGGCGCACGCCCTTGGGCAACAACGGGGCTCTCATGGATGTTTCCTCACCTGTTCTTAGTTATGGTCTGCAACAAATCGGCGATTTTCTCACGCCCGCCTGAGGATTGCCCGAGGGCCATCCCCCCTTTGGCTAGGCGCATGACACCGCGCAAAGGAATACTGATAGAGATGCGCAAAACGAAAGCGCTGGGCTGACACTCTCGCTACAATTGCTGCCATGCAATACATCCATGTCGTCAACGGCGATGTTGCCGGCGCCACGCTCAAGCAGGCGCTCGCACAGGCTGGCCGCCCCGATTCCGTAGTCGTACTGCGCGACGATCTCGCCGTCGGGCCGCTGGTCGACGTCGACAGTGTCGCCATGGCGCGCTCCGGTTTCTGGCAGCGCGTGGCGCCCAACAGCAACATCGACTTCGCCGCCGAGATGCGCGACGCACTGGCGTCGCTCGCCGACCTGCGCGATGCCACCACGGAAGTCGCCATCTGGCACGGCCAAAGCGCGTCGGACCAGCTCATGCTGCGCCGGGTGGCGTTCCATCTGCACCAATCGCCCCAGCGCATCAATGAAGTCGGCATGGATGTGCGCGAACTTGAGGCCCCCAACGGTCAAGGCCCGCTGACGACCATCGGCATGTACTCGGGCGCCCGGTTGGCGCGGCGGTTTTCGACCATTGCGCCGGTGTCGGTGCTGCGCATCGGCCGCCTGGCCTACGAATGGCAGCAGACCGTGCGCGAGAACGCCGATACGCGGCTGTGGAAAGGCAACACGCTGGTACCGGTGTCGTACGGCACGGTGGATGAAGTGATCCTGGAGCATGTTCCGACCGACTGGGCCAGCGCACGCGACGTGGTTGGCAGCATCATGGGCGCCATCGACGGGCTGCTCGCCAGCGACTGGTTCGTCTTCTGGCGCTGCCGCGAACTGGTCGGCAACGGTCAGTTGCTGTTGCGCGGCGAGGCCGATTCGCTCAGCACCTGCGAGCTGCGTCGCAATGTGAGCGTGGCCGTCTAAGCAAGTAGCCCTGCCCCGAGGAGCGCCCAAAGCGCTCCTTTTTGTTTGATGGCGGCGCCTGCCCTTAAAACCCGTTCGTCATCGAAGCGGCTCAGCCGTCGCGCCGGATGCCTGCGCGCGCCGGGCAATCGATCGGGGTTTCCGCATCGCCGCCATCGACTTCGTTGGCAAGATCGCCATCGGGCTGGGCGTCTTCCACGTCGCTATGGACATCCCCCTCGCCCCACGGCATGCCGGATTCGCGCAGGCGTTTGCGCTGCATGCGGTCGCGCTGGAACATTTCGGCCAGCTCGTCACGCCCTTGCTGTGCAAGCGACACGAGCTTCTTCTGATCGCGGTAAACCGGGTAGACCTGCTCCATTGAATTGAGCGTGTGGCGGCGGAACGTCTGGGCGATGCGGTGCGCCTCGTACGGCTCCTTGCCCAGGCCTTCCAGCACGCGGCGGCTCAGCATGAGCGAGCCTTCGAACATTTCACGCTCGATCACCTCCACGCCGCGGTCGCGCAGCTGGTAGACGTGCGACACGTTGCGCGCCCGCACGTACAGCTTCAGGTGCGGAAAGCGCTCGCGCACGCGGTCGACCACTTCCAGGTTGGTTTCCATGTCGTCGATGGCGACGACCATCATGCTGGCCTTGTCGGCGCCGGCGGTTTCCAGCAGGTCCATGCGCGTCGCGTCGCCGTAGAAAACCTTGAAGCCGAAGCGGCGCAGCATGTCGATCTGGTCGGGGTCGTGATCGAGCACGGTGGCGCTATAGCCCTGGCTGTAGAGCATGCGGCCGACAATTTGCCCGAAACGCCCGAAGCCCGCGATGATGACCTGGTTGTCCTGCGGCTCGATGGCGTCGGGCGCGCGCTTCTTGCCGTCCATCATGCGCGGCACCAGTACCTTGTCGTGCAGCAGGAGCAGCAACGGCGTGGCGGCCATCGACAGCGCCACCACGAGGTTGAGGGCGGCGGCCGTCTCGTCGCCCAGCACGTTGCCGGCCACGCCGGGACCGAACACCACAAACGCGAACTCGCCGCCCTGTGAGAGCAGGAAGGCAAACAGCCACGCCTGCCCGCGCGCAATGCCAAAGCGGGTGGCCAGCAGACGCAGCGCGCCGATCTTCACGGCGAGGAACACCGCAACCAGGCCGATCACGGCCCACGGCTGGCGCATCAGCACACCAAAGTCGATCGACATGCCCACGGCCAGGAAGAACAAGCCGAGCAGCAGCCCCTTGAACGGCTCGATATCGGTTTCGAGCGCGTGACGGTATTCGGAATCGGCCAGCAGCACGCCGGCAATGAAAGCGCCCAGCGCCATCGACAAGCCCACGCTGTGCATCAGCAGCGCAATGCCCACCACCAGCAGGAGGGAGAACGAGGTGAACATCTCGCGCATGTTGGTGCGGGCAATCGCGCGCAGCACGGGCCGCAGCAACGTGCGCCCGCCAAAGATCACGGCCGCCACCACGCCCACCGCCTTGGCCGCCGCCACCCAGCTATGGCCGCCGGACGCGTCGCCCGCGTCCGTTGCCAACAGCGGCAGCAGCGCGATCATCGGGATGGCAGCGATGTCCTGGAACAGCAGAATGCCGAAGCTGGCCGTGCCCGCCGGCGTGCGCATCAAATTGCGCTCGGTCAGCGTCGCCAGCGCGATGGCCGTGGACGACAGCGCCAGTCCCAGGCCGGCCACCACCGCCGCACGCCAGGGGTGACCCACCACCATGACTGCCAGCCCCACGGCCAGCGCGCACACCACGAGCTGCAGCCCACCATATCCGAAGATGCTGCGCCGGAGCGACCACAGCCGCGCGGGCTCCAGCTCCAACCCGATCACAAACATCATCAGCACGACGCCGAATTCGGAGAAATCCAGAATCGACTGCACATTCGTGATGAGCCGCAGGCCCCATGGCCCGACGATGACCCCGGCCAGCAGATACCCGAGCACCGATCCCAGCCCCAGGCGACGCGCGAGCGGCACCGCCGCCACCGCGGCAGCCAGGTAGATGACGAAATTAACGAGCAGATCGTGCGATTGCATGGGCAAGGAAGAGATCGGGAAACGTCAGGCGTCGGCGTCGCTCGGGAGCCAGGGTTGCAGCGCGGCGCGGACCTGCGCGATATGGGCGTCGATGGTCTCGGCGGATGCATCGTCGGCGTCGTGCAGCACATGCGGTGGCTGCCATTGCATGCCGCACAGCGCTGCCGTCTGCTGCAGCGGCAGCAGGAACATGTCGAACGTGTGGCCGTGAATGCCGTCCGCGTTATAGGAATGTGCGCGGCCGCCCGTGGTGGCCAGCACCATCAGATGCTTGCCGCGCAGGGCCGTGCCGCCCGGCCCGTAGGCCCAGCCCATCTCGAGCACCACGTCGATCCACTCCTTGAGCAGCGACGGCGTGGCGTACCACTGCACCGGAAACTGGAAGACGATCAGCTCCGCCGCTTCCACCGCCTCCTGTTCGATGCGCACGTCGATGTCGAAATCGGGGTAATGCCAGTACAGATCATGCATGGCCACGCCGGGCAGACTGGCCAGCGCACGCGCCAACGGCTTGTTGGCGCGTGAACGGCGCGGCGCAGGATGCGCGTAGATCACAAGAATGCGCGAGGACGTCATGGAAAATCAGGAGGCTAGGGCGGCTTGATGGCGCATCTTCGCACGGCTATTGTTGAGCGGCGTTACGGGCGGGACAGCGGCTGGCACGGTGCCGCCACGGAGGGCACCTGGCAAAGCGCTGCGTTGCGCGCTTTTTGCGCGACGCAGCATCGACGTTGTCAGGACGCCACAACCCCGAGAGCCGCGCCCGGCTGCGCTAAATCAATGATTTATCGGGAAATCCTGTGGAAAGTCTGACACCAGACTTACGGGGAAACCCTGATTGCACTACAATAGTATGGTGCATTGCACAACACTCAGTTGCACCCGATTGAGTGCCCCGGAGGCGCCATCCGCACCTCCGACTCACCACTTTGCCGCCCTCGACTGACGGGCGCGATCAGAACAGGAACCGTGTCGTGAACCCGCTCGAACTGAGCAAGGCCATCGGCGTCGTCACTCAGGACGACATCGACAAAACGGAAGCTGCGCAAGGCGCGCCGCGTTCCACCGTACTGGTGCGCGAGCTTGCTGCGCATCACCGGTCGCGCCTGCTCAAACACCTGCTCGCCCTGGGCGAGGAAGACCGCCTGCTGCGTTTCGGCCAGGTGGTGCGGGATCACGTCATCGAGGCGTACGTCGACAGCATCGATTTCGACCACGACAAGGTTTTCGGCGTCTACAACGAGCGCCTGGAACTGACCGGCGTGGGCCACCTCGCCTACCTGCGCGACAACCCGCAAGGGCGCGTGGCGGAGTTCGGCGTGTCGGTGTCGGAATCGGCGCGCGGCAAGGGCGTGGGCAGCGCGCTCTTCCAGCGTGCCGCCATGCACGGGCAGAACACCAAGGTGCGCACGCTTTACATGCACTGCCTGTCGCGCAACGCGGCCATGATGCACATCGCCAAGAAGGCCGGCATGCGCGTGCAATACGCCTACGGCGAGGCCGATGCCTACCTGGAATTGCCGCCCGCCGACACGATGAGCCTGTTGACCGAAGCCATCGACGAACAAGTCGCCGATCTCGACTACATGCTCAAGCGCAACCTGCGTGACGTGCGCCGTTTCGGCCAGCGCTTCTGGCGCTCACTGGTGCCGCAAAAGCGCACTGTGTAAGCGGCAGTGCTTGGGGTGAACCGCCAGGTGTCACCCAGCGGCATTATCTTCATCGGCCCCCGCGGCGCTTTCGACATTGGCTGACATGCGCTGCAGCACGACGCGAAAGCGCTCCAGATCGGCTGCGTCGATACCGGCGCGCAAACGCGCGTCGTACGCGATGGCCGCATCCCGAAGCTTGAAGAACAGCGCCCGCCCCGCATCCGTCAGCGCCACCTGATGGACCCTGCGGTTGTCGGGCAGCGGGCTTCGCATCAATAGGCCGTCCTTTTCCATGCCGTTCAGATGATGCGTGAGCGTGGGCCCTTGCACGCCCACCGTAGCGGCCAGCTCAGCCTGGGTACGGTGCTCACCAGCCATCAGCGCCTTCAGGATCAGCCACATCGGCAGCGATCCGCCCCGCTCCTGCAATGCGTCGTCAAACGCGCGGGCCGTCGTCTTGGCGGTCTGGGCGAGGAGGAATCCCACAGGGATGCCATGGGCTTGCTTTGGCTTCATGTTGGTCTATGATAGATATCGAATCATTCGATGTCAAAGAATAGTCCACGCCAGATGGACCCAGAGTGTTCGCCCAACCCGCAGCTCAAATCAGGAGTCACCATGCAATTCAGTTGGATTCTGTTGATTGCGCTTCACGCCATGGCCACAGTGTTCTGGACCGGTTCCACCTTCATGCTCGCCCGCACCGGCGGTGCCAATGCCGATGTCATGTTTCGCCCGCAGATGGGCGCGGCAACGATGGCCGTGCTGACGGGTCTCGGGCTCGGCGCGATGGTCCACGCCGGGCTGCTCGGCTGGCCGCGCGCCCTGCTCATGATCGGCGCGCTGGCGGCCATTGCGGCGGCCGGCGTACAGGGCGCACTGCGCAAGCGACCCGCCCTGGCGCATCGCGTTGCAGCGCCACTGTTGGCTGTCGCCCTGGTGTGCATGGTCATTGCCCGTTATGTCGGCTGAAGGAGGTTCGCCATGATTGTGCTTGATCACACCATCCTGCGGGTACGCAACGCGGCCCGCGCGGTCGACTTCTATACCCAGGTGCTCGGCTTCGTGCACGAGGGGCAGATGGGCCCTTTCGATGTCGTGCGCGTGAACGACACCTTCACGCTCGACT
This sequence comes from Ralstonia sp. UNC404CL21Col, assembly GCF_000620465.1. Lineage (GTDB taxonomy): Bacteria > Pseudomonadota > Gammaproteobacteria > Burkholderiales > Burkholderiaceae > Ralstonia > Ralstonia flatus. The sequence continues at coordinate 20,558 of NZ_JIBE01000009.1, read as the reverse complement.
TGCGCGAGGTCGACGATCTCCAGAGCGAACACCTCGCCTTCAGCATGGACCGCGCGTTGTTCGACACCATCCACGCGCGGCTGGTGGAACGCGGCATCGCGTACGGCGGCTCGCCGTTCGACCGACGCAGTGGACAGGTCGGGCAAAGCTTTGGCGCGCGCGGCATGGCCGCATCGATCTACTTTGACGATCCCGACGGCCACGCGCTGGAGATCCGTGCCTATCCGGATCCGACTGCCACCGCCTAGGGCAATTGCGTGCTTGTCAGCCGCGCGGGTGTCTTCCCTACGATGAGGATGCGGCACCTCTCGCTCTCCAGCGGCGGCCATCAGCGTCGCCCGCGAGCCGATGCCGAGGCAAGAAGGAGACGACGATGAAGACACCATCCGCGCGATCGATGCTGCTGGCCACGGCCATGCTGCTTTGCCTGGGCGCTGCGCCCGCGGGCGCACAGGACGCCGCCATGGGCGACATGATGATGATCAACCCCTCCGCCCTGAAGTGGGTCGACGCGCCGCCCGGCTTGCCCAAGGGCGCCAAGCTGGCCGTGCTCTACGGCGACCCGGGCAAAGACGGCCCTTATGTCGTCCGCCTGAAAGCGCCGGGCGGCTACAAGGTGCCCCCGCACTGGCACACCCAGACGGAGAACCTCACGGTGATCTCGGGCACCCTCTATCTGGGCAGCGGCGACACCATGGACATGGGCGCCGCGCATGCGCTCAAGACCGGCGGCTTTCACAACCTGCCAGGCGGCATGCATCACTACGCCTTCACCAAGACGGCAACGGTGGTGCAGATTCATGGCACGGGGCCGCTGGACGTCAAATACGTCAACCCGCAGGACGATCCGTCGGCCAAGCAGTGAAGCCTGACGCGCCAGCGTCGATGATCGCCAGCCGCCGGCAAGGTACATAAACAGCCGTTAACACGCCGCCGACGGGCGCTGGCTACCATGCCCCTCCACAGGTCAAGCAACCACGGAGGGGCAGATGGTCACCAAGGCCCAGGCGAAGCCCAAAACCGATTTCGAGCGCTGGCAGGACTACATCAACACCGCGGCCCAGCACCCCGACCGCTGGAACGGCTACGACTGCGACATCCAGGCTGCGGTGGCGGAATACAACCGCCACCTGATGGGCAACGCCGGCTATCTGCCGCTGGACTGGCAGATCGTCAAGGCGATGGTGTGGGTCGAGACCGGAGCCGATTCGGAAGCGTGGTCCACCCGGCCGATGCAGATCGGCAACCTGGGCGACCCCGCCTTGAATACCCTGCTGCGCGGCGAAGAAGGCAGCGACCTGATCGTCCCGCCAGCCATCCGCACCCGGTTGAACGCCGGCCTGGCCCGAACAATGCCCGCGTGGAACATTCGCGCCGGCGTCGGCTACCTGCTCACGCGCATGGCCAAGTTCGACGTCCGGAGCGTGCGCGATGCCGACGACAAGGTCTACGAAGTCGCCGTCAAGGCAGGTGATAGCTTTGACAAGATTGCCCGCGCGCAAGGCTCGACCCTGGCGGAGATGCGCGCGCTCAATCCGAATGCCGCAACACTCAAACCCGGACAGGTGGTCAAATACCGCAAGGCCGCCATGCGCAAGGTGATTACCGGCTGGCGGCCCGTGACGACGCAGAACATTGCCGTGCTCTACAACCACGGCGACGCCGCGTACATCCGGAAACTCGATTACGTGCTCACGCTCATCCCGAAGATCGGAACCGCCGCATGCAAGTAGGCCGCCTCCTCATCGCCGTGTCGCTGCTGGCCGCGCAATCGGCCATGGCTGCAGATACCCTGACCGGAACCTTCCGCGGCGATGGCCGTGCCTGCTACGGCGCCTTGTTCCTCCGCCCGAAGACGATCGAGTGGAATGCCAGCTTCTTCAAGTGCGGCCCCACGCGCTACAAGGTGATCGAGCAAGACCTGTCGGGCGAGCATCCGCACGCGGCGTTCAAGATTGAAGACCACCGCAAGCGCTGCGGCCTGGCCGTCATCGAGGTCTCGCGCTACAGCGAGTTCTCGTGGAGCGTAAAGGGCTACCCAACGGTGGAGGCGTACCAGAAGCGCGAAGAACCCGGCTGGAAGGATTCCGCTGACCCTGCCCGCCAGATCGCCCTGTGCGGCATGCGCAAGGAATAGCGCAGCCAACGCGCCGCCATGCAGCCGCTCCAACGCTTCGCCCTGGAGAAACACAGCGGCCCGTATGAGCAGTGGCCCATGCGCACGCGTGTGATCGTCGACGGCGTGCCGCACCCCACGCTCGCCATCCTCGGCTACGAGCTGCTGCGGCAATATCAGACGAATCTCGGCTTCGTCCTCATCACCAATTACGACTGCCCGTTTGAAGAGGCCGTCTCCATCACCCTCGTCGCCCCCGACCTTTCACGTGCCATCAGCAGCGGCACCATCGGCGCGGCGTACTACACGTTCTGGCTGGATGAGGTGGAGTGGATCGACGCGAATCACTTCCGCGTCACCTGCGAAGACGCGGTAGGCGATTGGCTCGTCACGCTGCGGGCTCGGCATATTCCGGTGTTATCTCCCGCCGTCTTCATCAAGCGCCGCGTGGCGCCACCGGTCGAACCTGCGGTGTAGAGTGAAAGCCGCCTCCTTCACCGACACCCGCATCGCCATGACCGACGACGAACGCGCCATCCGCAACGTGGTGGACACCTGGCTCGCCGCCAGCAAAACCGGCGACATCGATACCGTGCTCGGCCTGATGACCGACGACGTGCTGTTTCTCACGCCGGGCCAGCCGCCCTTCGGCAAGGACGCCTTCGCCAAGATGTCGGGCGGCATGAAGGACGTGCACATGGATGGCACGAGCGATATTCAGGAGGTGCAGGTGTTTGGTGACGTCGCTTACTTGCGCAACGCGCTGCGCATCGTCATCACGATGCCGGATGGAAAGTAGGTGCGGCGCTCGGGGCAGACGTTGACGATTCTGCGGAAAGAGGCGGATGGGAAGTGGCGGTTGGTGCGGGATGCAAATTTGGTGATGGCAGACTCGGCAAACTGATACCGACATGGTCTTCCTAGCAATCAGCCCTGAAGGTTTGCAACGCGCGCTACAACTGGCAAGCGAGGCGAATCTGCCAATCTGGTGCGGAACGGATGCAATATCCGACGTTGACTACGGCAAACTCGCCGGTCGCAACGTTTCGCGGTTTGTCTATCCGCTGCGCGGCGCCTCTGCCCGAGCGCTGCAAGATGCTATCGATACGATCGCGGAGCATCATCCGGGTGAGCCCGTTTGGGTAGAGCACCTGCCGCCGACCTAGACCCTGATGCCATGCGACTTTCACTAGAACTACTTTGGCGTGACCCAGATGACGGCATGCTCGAACTGCGGCTGTCCATCGAAGGCGAGCGCCAGTCGGTTGTGGCCGATTTCTACGACTACGCAGATGAACTCAAGAAATGGGGCGCGGGACTGATGACGTTCCCTGCCGGCGTCAACGAAGAGATCGCTTTCGAGAAGGGTGCAAAGGACGGAAACGCCTATCTTTGGCTGGCTGTACGAGCGTTCGTAGCAGATGGCGTCGGCAATACGGCCCTTGAAATCGAATACAAAAAACCGGGCAACCGCTTGCACCTCGAAATCGTGCGCTTTGCGATCTCGGTAGAGGCTGCAACGATCAATCGCCTGGGCGCCGCACTGAAAAGTTGGGAGCCCACGGAACATGCACCCCTCGTATTCAGCGATGGCTCACCAGAGCCCGCCTGATTCAGCATCCCCGCCCGTCTCGGGGAAGCCTTCCTACTGTTTTAGTTTTCTTCCCGCTCAAGCAGGTCCAACACTTCCCACCGGTACGGATCGACCAGTACGCCCTCCAGCGTGGTCAGCAGATACGCCCCAATTGCGTCAAGAAACCCGGCGCGATATTCGGGCGCATGCATGCCGACAGCGAACGCAAATTCCCAGCGCAAGACGTTCGGCCGGAATTGCCGATGCACACGCATATCCGACTGCGCGCGCCGCAGAAACTGCCGTGCAGCCAGTGCGCCGGTCAGGTACTCGCGTTTGCGATGAGTCATTGGGCACCTCCGCGAGCGGTGTACGCGGGGTTGCGAGGCGGGGATGGATAGGACGCGGGGCGGTGCCCGCAAGTGGCGAAAGACATAGCGTCTCCTAGCGACTGTTGAACACAGGCCGCCACCTCATCGCCAGACGAGGGTGGCGGGCCTGACGGCGGGGCTGGCGAACCGGAGCTAGGACCCGGCAGACCTTGCGGTCTCCCCACCCGGCCCGCCGTATGAACATGGCGTGCGCGAGCGCGACGAGCGCTTCGCGCGTTCGCCGTCCTAGTCCTATGGGTCGCCAGACCCGTGCCATCTGCTACGCGATGGCGCAGCGATTATAACGGGCTTTTCCGATTGGCAATTCCGAAAGGGATATGGACCATCGGAATATTCGCGGCAGAAGATTGCAGATGACTCAATTGATCATCGAAGTACATGTGCGGCTTCAGAATCGAGAGAATTCTCGCCTTGTCCATTCCGCCTAGAAAAAATGACTCATCGGGTGATACTCCCCACGATTTCAGAGTGGTAACTACGCGCTCGTGAGAAGGTGCATTGCGTGCAGTCACAATGGCCGTCCGTAACAATTTCTTATATCCGGGCTCCTCCTTCACTCGCTTTTCTTCAAGCTTCTGCAAGAAGGCAAGCTTCATAAATAGATTTGCAAGTAGCCCCGGCTGATGAGGTATCTCGCGGTGAGCCGATTCGTGGGCCTGAAACTCTCCCAGATCGTTGTTACGCTTGTAAACCGACTCTGCTTCATCGTCCGCGATAACACCATCGAAATCGAAAGCGACCCTTAACTCGATATCAAGCTCGTCGTCATACACTGTCGAGGGCAGTACTAGGCCCGCTGGGTAGTTAGCATCGATTGATTGTTGAACGTCGGTTTGATTTGCCGTCAAAAACAAGGACGCGTTAAAGGCAGGAACATACTCATAGGGCGATCGCCCAGCCATAAATGCCGCCCGTGTGATATCAAGTCCGTAGTGCCTGATAGAGCGAAAAACACGTAGACCTGTTTCCGGAGAGTTTCGAGATAATAGAACCACCTCCACGGGCGATTGCTTCGGAAAGACTTGATTGATGCGCAAGAACCGCCTGATGAACGGAAATGCAACACCTTTCGGGAACGGTGTGTCTAGGTTTTCTTCTTGGTGCAGCCGATACTCTTCAACGCCTTGCCTTTTGTAAATCTCATCCGACTCCGAGAGATTGAACAAGGCGCTGGACGCCACCCCAATTACTAATTTTCGTTCTATTGGATAAGCCACTACCTACTCCACTAACCCCTCAAACCACCACCGGCAACGCCGTCGTATCCTTGATCCGCTCCAACGCAAAACTGCTCTTCACATCGATCACCGCCGGGTGGGCGAGCAGCTGGTCGCGGATGAAGCGCGCGAAGTGCTCCATGTCTTCTACGAACACCTTGAGCAGGTAATCCATCTCGCCGGTCATGGCGTAGCACGTGACCACCTCGGGCCATGTCGCCACCGCGGCGCGAAAGATGTCTGAGGGGCCCTTGCCCTTGGGCGCGCCGCCCTGCTTTTCCAGCCGCACATTGATGTACGCCGACAGCCCCAGCCCGATCTTGGTCGGGTCGAGCAGCGCGGCGTATTGGCGGATGACGCCGGACTCTTCCAGGCGCCGGATGCGTCGCAAACACGGGCTGGGCGACAGATTCACCCGCTCGGCGACTTCCAGATTGGTGAGGCGGCCGTTGTTCTGCAGGACTTCCAGGATCTTGCGGTCGATCTTGTCGAGTTCCACTTTATTCATTTTGTTGCTCCGCACCAATTAATTCGGCAATTTTCTTGCGCAAATTTAGCAAGGTGGGCACAACTTCGCAATTTTTGCTTGGATGGACACTCCTACACTGCGAGGATCGTCAAAGACCTGAGCGCCCTAACGGCGCCCGCCCCGCAGGAGACTCACCATGCAATTCACGCCTTGGGAAAACCCGATGGGCACCGCCGGCTTCGAGTTCATCGAATATGCCGCGCCGGACCCCGTTGCCATGGGCCAGCTGTTCGAGAACATGGGCTTTACCGCCATCGCGAAGCACCGTCACAAGAACGTGACGCTGTATCGCCAGGGCGAGATCAACTTCATCATCAACGCCGAGCCGGATTCGTTCGCGCAGCGCTTTGCGCGCCTACACGGCCCGTCGATCTGCGCGATCGCGTTTCGCGTGCAAGACGCCGCGTTCGCCTACAAGCGCGCGCTGGAACTGGGCGCCTGGGGCTTCGACACCCACAGCGGCCCGATGGAGCTGAACATTCCGGCCATCAAGGGCATCGGCGATTCGCTGATCTACCTGGTCGACCGCTGGACCGGCAAGAACGACGCCAAGGCCGGCGACATCGGCAACATCAGCATCTACGACGTCGATTTCGTGCCCATCGCGGGCGCCAACCCGAACCCCACCGGGCACGGCCTGACCTACATCGACCACCTGACGCACAACGTCTACCGTGGCCGGATGAAGGAATGGGCCGAGTTTTACGAACGCTTCTTCAACTTCCGTGAAGTGCGCTACTTCGACATCGAGGGCCAAGTCACGGGCGTGAAGAGCAAGGCGATGACGAGCCCGTGCGGCAACATCCGCATCCCCATCAACGAGGAAGGGACGGAGAAGGCTGGTCAGATCCAGGAGTATCTGGACATGTACCACGGCGAGGGCATCCAGCACATCGCGCTCGGTTCGACCAACCTGTTCAACACGGTGGATGCGCTGCGCAGCAAGGGCATCAAGCTGCTGGACACGATCGACACGTATTACGAACTGGTCGACAAGCGCATCCCCGGCCATGGCGAAGACGTGGCCGAACTGAAGAAGCGCAAGATCCTCGTCGACGGCGCGCCGGGCGACCTGCTGCTGCAGATCTTCTCGGAAAACCAGCTTGGCCCGATCTTCTTCGAGTTCATCCAGCGCAAGGGCAACCAAGGTTTTGGCGAGGGCAACTTCAAGGCGCTCTTCGAGTCGATCGAACTCGACCAGATGCGCCGCGGCGTGCTCAAGGCCGACGATCAGCCGGCCTGAAGACCCTCAAACTTCAGGCGAGCTGTACCCGCACCCCGATGGTTCGCCATCGGGGTGTTTTTTATGGGCGTTGCGGCATGCGCGCATGCGGCGCTGACATGGCCCCGTCGCAAAACCGACCCACACCGGTCTTGCGATGCATTGAGGATACGGATGGGCGCAGGCAATAAAAAACGGCGCCCGAAGGCGCCGCTTGCGTACGGAAATTCAAACGAGGCGTCACTCGCCCTTTGTCGCCGACGGGCCGCCCGGCATGGCTGCCGCCGCCGGGGTATTCATCTGCGCCTTGCGGGCGTCGTGACGGGCCTTCATGTAGGCGCGGATCTCGTCTTCGGTGATCTTGCCGTCGTGGTTGGCGTCGATCTGGTCGAAGTTCTTGGCCAGACGCGGCATGCCGGCCTGCACTTCGTCCTTGGTCAGGCTGCCGTCGTTGTCCTTGTCGGCCGCCTTGAACTTGGCGTCGAAGCGCTGCGCCATCTTTTCATGCATCTCGCCCTTGTGGGCCTTGTGCCACGCCGCCAGCTCGTCCTTGCTGAGTTGGCCGTCGTGGTTGGCGTCAATCTGGTCGAAGTTCTTCTCGAGCCACGCATGGCCCTTGGCCTCGTCGCGCGAGATCTGGCCGTCGCCGTTGGTGTCGATGGCCTTGAAGCCGCCGTGGTGGCCCGGCTTGCCTGCGCGGGCGCTGTTCTGCGGTGCAGCCGGTGCAGCAGCGGTGGCCGGCGCTTGTGCGCTGGCGGCGGGGGCGCTGGCATCCTGGGCGCGGGCGTTCATGCCCGACATGGCCAGGAACAGGGCCGAGGTGGCGAGGAAGGCTTGGACAGCACGTTTGTTGGTCATGGTCAGCTCCTTTTCACATGGACTGTGTAGCGGATTAGAACCCGACAATGCCGGCGCGTTGCCGGCTTTTACACGCTGTTACCCCGTTGACACCCGCTGTAATATGCGCCCGCCCGCGCATGGCCAGTCACGACACGGGCGCCATGCCTATTGGTCGGCGCCCGGCGGGGGCGTATCGCCCTTGCGTGCAGCGGCCGCTGCGCGGTGGCGCGGGCCCACGATGCCGCCGCCTTGGCTGGCAGGCTCGTCGCCTGTATTGATCTGTGCGGGCGCGATGGGCAGCATGGCGCCCGGCATGGCGGTGTTGGCCGGGTTGTTGGCCACCGCCGGTGCGGGAGGCGCCGGCGGCGTGGACAGCGGTGCTGCAGCACCCGCCGGCGGCAGCGGCATGGCCGGCGCATTGCGATTGGCCGGCGACACGCCTGCCACCGCGCTGGCCGGCAGCGGAATCTCCTGGCGCGCACCGTTGCGCTCGATCACCACCGAGCGTGCCTTGATTTCCACCAACTTCAGATTGGACGACAGCGACTTGCCGGCCCGCACGGCCTGCGGTGCGCCGCCATCCACCGACACGATGGCCGCGCCCGAACCATCGGCCAGATCGGCCACCACGCCCATCACCTGCACATCGCGCGGGCCATTCTGCGGACCGCCGCCGAAGAGCGTGACGGCCGCGCCGGTCTCCAGCGCATCGGTCTGCGCCACGCGGGCCTCACGCGGCGCGCCCAGCGAGCGCAGCGACGACAGCGTCAGCACCCAGTGCGTCAGGAGCGCACACAGGGCAGCAAACAGTACAAGGCTGAGCAGGCGGGACGACTGTCGAGCGTTCATGAAATGGGGCGAGGCACCGTAGGAATACGCCGATTCTATCCGCCCTTCATGCCGGTTCGGTGAACAGCTTGGAGGGGCGGCTCTAGAGCCAACACAGCATGACCCTGCCGCGCAATATATGGTCATATCTCACGGATATACTGTGTCTCTTCCCCTTATTGCCAACTCTGTCGCCATGATGCAAGGCCAACTTCGCTCCTCCTTCCGCCAGCGTGCCCTCGCCCGACATGCAGCGCGCGGCTTCACCCTGATCGAAATCATGGTGGTGGTGGTGATCCTGGGTATCCTCGCCGCGCTGGTGGTGCCGAAGATCATGAGCCGCCCCGACGAGGCGCGCATCATCGCCGCCAAACAGGACATCGCCTCCATTTCGCAGGCGCTCAAGCTCTATCGCCTGGACAACGGCCGCTACCCCACCACCGAGCAGGGCATCAGCGCGCTGGTGACCAAGCCGACCACCGAGCCCATCCCCAACAACTGGAAAGGCGGCGGCTATCTGGAACGCCTGCCCAAAGACCCGTGGGGCCATCCGTACCAATACCTGAACCCGGGCGTGCGCGGTGAAGTGGACGTCTTCAGCTTCGGCGCCGACGGCCAAGCCGGCGGCACGGGCAACGACGCCGATATCGGCAACTGGGACAACTAAGCCGCCGCAGTCGCCCCGGCCACCCGCGCGCCATGTTCGGCCCACCACGCCGCCGCCGGCACCCTCGCGGCCGTCGCGGCCCCCTCGGCTTTACGCTGCTGGAGTTGCTGGTGGTGGTGGTCATCATCGGCATCGTGCTGGCCGTGGTGGCCGTGAACGCCACGCCCAACCCGCGCTCGCAACTGGCCGATGACGCGCAGAAGCTGGCTCGCCTGATCGAACTCGCACAGGAAGAGGCACAGCTCACCTCACGCCCCGTGGCGTGGGAGGGCGATGCGCAAGGCTGGCGCTTCTACGAATCGACGCCCACCGGCTGGCGCGTGCTCAACCGCGACGTGCTCGCACCCGGCCATTGGCGCCAAGGCATGGACAACGTACAGATCGTCGCAGGTGCCGCTACGGTGCCCGGCGCCCCGCAGCGCCTCGTGTTCGGTCGTGAGGCCATCGGCCTGCCGTGGCGCGTGGCACTGACCTCGCAGGGTGCGCGCGTCGACGTGGTGTCCGATGGCGGCCCGCGCGTGCTAACGGAGGCGCAAACGCAATGACGCGCCGCTTCCTCCGCCGTGCATCCGGCGTGCGCCCGCGCGGCTTCACCCTGCTCGAAGTGCTGGTGGCGTTGACCATCGTGGCCGTGGCGCTCACCGCCACCATGCGCGCCATGGGCAGCATGACCACCGCCAGCGATTCGCTGCAGACGCGCATGATCGCGACCTGGAGCGCCGAAAACCACCTCGCCAACCTGCGCCTGGCACGCGTCTTCCCCGATCCCGGCGCGCGCGGCTTTGCCTGCCCGCAAGGCGATACGCAACTGTGGTGCGAAGAGACCATCGCCAGCACGCCCAATCCGGTGTTCCGCCGCGTGGAAGTGTCCGTCTATCCGGATGCCTCCAAATCCGTGCGGCTGGCGTGGCTCGTGACCCTGTTGCCAAACGATGCGCGCAATGTCTTCTAATCGCCCCGCGAACATCGGCGCGCGCGGCTTCACCCTGCTCGAGCTGCTGGTGGCAATCACGCTGCTGGCCATCCTGGCCGTGATCGCCTGGCGCGGGCTGGACAGCATGACCCGCACGCACGAGGCGCTGGCCCAGCGCGACGAACGCATCGAGGCACTCAAGACCGCCTACGCCCAGTTCGATGCCGATTGCACCCAACTGGCCGATCCGAACACGCTGTCGCGCTCGCCGGTGGAGGTGGACGCCAACCGCGTGCTGATGGTGCGCGACCGCCGCGACGACAACCAGCCGCCTGCGTGGCAAGTGGTGCTCTACCGCATCGTCGACGGCCGGCTCGAGCGCCTCCAGACCCAACCGATCACCAACCGCGGCGACCTGCGCAATGCGATGGACAACCTGCGCCAGGGCGGCGTGGGCGCCGCGCGCTACCTGCTTGCTGCCAACGTCGACAGCATCAGCGCGCGCGCCTGGATCGAACCCGGCGGCTGGATGGACAACACGGGCGCCCTGTCGGCGGCGCTGTTCCCGGCCGGCAGCAACACCACCACCCTCACCGGCTTGCCGTCGGCTTCTACGCCCAGCGCGTCGGCGCCGTCGACCAATAGCCCGGGCGTGGTGGTGCCGGCCGCGTCGGTGCGCGCGGTGGAACTGGCATTGCTCGTGCGCATGACGCCGCAGGGCGCGCCGCAGCGCTTCACGCGCATCTGCATGACAGGGCTCTGACATGGCGCGATGCTCCCGTCGATGCGCTCATCCTCACCTGCGCGCGAAGCGCCAGCGCGGCGCGGCCATCATCACGGCGCTGCTGGTGGTCACGCTGGCCGTGGTGATCGTGTCGGGCATGCTGTGGCGCCAGCAGGTAGAAATTCGCGCCGTAGAAAACCAGCGCCTGAAGGCGCAGGCCACGTGGATCGCGCGGGCGGGCATCGACTGGGCGCGCCTCATCCTGCGCGACGACCAGCGCCGCACCGGCGCCGTCGACCACCTGGGCGAAATCTGGGCCGTGCCGATCCAGGAAACCAAGCTGTCGGATTTTCTCGGCAGCTCGCTGCGCACGGATACCGCCGGCGAGGAGTCGTACCTCTCGGGCCGCATCTTCGATGCCCAGGCGCGCTTCAACCTGATGAACCTGCTGACAGCGCAGACGCTGGGCGCCCGCACGCTCATCACCGGCCGCGACAAGGACGCCATCAAGGCGTACGGCCTGCTGCTGCAGTCGCTGAGCATCGACCCCAGCCTGGCCAATGTCACGGCGACGTACCTGGCGCAGATGCTGGGCGGCTTCCAGTCGATCGAAGGCATGCAGGGCGGCCAGCAAGGCGGTGAAGACAGCGGCGGAAGCGGCGGCAGCAACAGCAACGGCCCAAGACCCCTCGACGACGTGGCCAGCCTGCTGACGATTCCCGGCTACACAGCCGACATGATCGCCAAGCTGCGCCCCTACGTGGTCGTGCTGCCCACCCGCACGCAGATCAACGCCAACACGGCGAGCGCCGAAGTACTGGCCTCTGTCATCCCGAACCTGAGCCTGGACCGCGCCCGCGCATTGGTGCAGGCGCGCGACCGCGCGTACTTCCGCAATATCGGCGACGTCACCAACCAGTTGCGCGGCATCGCGCCCGGGGTCGACACCACTGCCGCGGCCAACCTGCTGGACGTGCAGACGCACTATTTTCTGGTCTACGGCATGGCCCGCCACGAGCGCGCCCGGATCGGAGAAGTGGCGCTTGTTTCACGTGGGGATCCGATCAACAATAACGCGACCCGCATCGTCTGGATCCGCCGCATCGACGAGATTCCGTGATGACAGCGGCGCAACACCCCTGCACGTGCGTACGCGCCGCTTGTAGACAGACCCTGGCCTTCGCCGTATTGTCATCCGCATCGTTCAGCATCGCGGGTCTTGCGCAATCCGGCGCTTCCGTTGGCAGTTCGCATTCACACTCTCAAGATCAATAGAGGAGCGGTTTGACGACCTCCCTGTACGTGCGCCTGCCGCACCGGCCCATTCAATCGCCCGAACGCTGGTCGGCGGGCGCGCTTGCCTCCGTGCCGTTCGCGCTGGTGCGTGAAGAGGGCGCGCTTGGGGCCCAACGTGTTCAGCGCGAAGGCACGTCGCGCACCGACGAGCTGCCCGCGGCCGATCGGCTGGTGCTCCTGCTGCCCGCCGCCGATGTGCTGCTGGTGCCGGCCAACGTGCCGCCGCTGGCGCTGCCCAAACTGCGTCTGGCCCTGCCGAACCTGGTGGAAGACCGCCTCGTGCAGGACGCGCAGCAATGCCATATCGCCCTTGGGCCACGCTTGGGCGACGCCCCCACGCGTGGCTGGCGGGCACCCCGCGAGCCGCAATCGCGCGCATTGATGATTGCCGACCGTGCGTGGGTTCGCTTCATTCTCGATACCTTTGCCGGTCACAAGCACCGCACCTGCCATCTGCTGCCTGCGCAGCTTTGCGTGCCGTTTGAAACGCCTGCCGCAGCGGCAGCGCTGATTGCAGCATCGGCAAACGCCGTCGAACGCGCAGAGCCATCGCTCGATGCTTCCGCAGCCGCCGAGCCTGCAGTCGAATTGCCCGTGGCTGACGCCGTTGCGGCAATCGCACCGGCCACCATCGCGCTCGACGCGGCGCCATCGTCCGACCCGGACGCGCCCGTGGCCGTCGACATCACCGTACGCACCGGCCGCGCCGAGGGCTACGGCCTGCGGCTGCTACCGGCCAACGTCGGCAACTGGCTGGGGATTGCGCCGACGCCGGCCACGCTGATGGTGTCGCCCGCATTGCGCGAGCTGGCGCCCGGCCTGTCGACCGACCCCACGACCGCCACGCTGGACTGGTCCACTTGGGCCGCCGGCGCCCGCGACGCCCTCACCTCCGGCGAAGCCGATCTCTGCCAGTTCGACTTTGCACGCGGCGGCGTGGCCGGCATGGACTGGAGCCTCTGGCGCCTGCCCATCGCGCTGGCCGTGCTGATCGTGGTCGTGCAGCTCATCGGCATGAACGCCCGCTGGCTCACGCTGCGCGCGGAGCAGAAGCGGCTGGATTCCGCCATGCGCGCGCAGTTGCAAACGGCATTCCCGAATACGCCGGTGATCCTCGACCCGCCCGCGCAGATGCGCCGCCAGGTCGAGCAACTGCGCTTGGCCGCCGGCAAATCGGCGCCGGAAGACTTCCTGCCGCTGGCCGATCGCTTTGCCCAGGCCGCCACCGGCCTCGCGCCCGATGCGCTGCTCGCGCTCGATTACCACGGCCGCGCGCTCACGGTCACGCTCAAGGACGGCACCGACACCGCCAGCCTGCGCACCGCCGCCCGCAATGTCGGCCTGAACATGGACACCGCCGAGGCCCCGCGCGGTGCCGAGGCGACCGTACCGGGCTCGCGCTGGACGGTCTCCATCGCCCAATAACGATTCCTCCATGGCGACTTCCTCCCCCTCCTCTTCCCGATCGTCATCCCGTCGCCTGCCGCGCATCGGCGTGCCGGACTCGGTGCGCGACGCCGCCACGACGTTCTGGATGCAGCGCGAGCCGCGCGAACGCCGCATCCTGGCCGGTGGCGGCGTGGTGCTGCTGCTTGTGATCGTCTACCTCGTGCTGTGGGAGCCGGCCTTCGAAGGCCAGCGCCGCATCGAGAAAGCCCTGCCGCAAATGCGTACGCAGCTCGCCGAGATGGAAACGCTGGGTCAGGAAGCGCGCGGCCTGTCGGCCATTGCCGCCGCGCCCGTGCCGCGCGGTGCGGAACTGCAGCAGGCGCTCACCGCGAGCCTGACCAACCACGGCCTGAAGGCCACGCGGATGGCGATGTCGGGCGAGAGCGTGCAGGTGCAACTGGACAAGGTGCCCTTTGGCGCCGTCGCCGAATGGCTGCAGGAGGTGCGCCAGGCGCAGCGCATGAAGGTGATCGACACGAACATCAAATACGTGGGCGCGACGGCCCTGGTCAACGTGACGGCGACGCTGCAAGGCCCCGCCGCCGCTGGCCGCTGACGGGTCCGATCGTGCCGATGGGGATCGAATCGCTGCCGCCGCTGCGCTTGCGCCGCCGTGCCGGGCCGGACGACCGCACGGGCCTCGGCTGGCGTGTCCTGTGGTGTGGTGTGGCGCTGCTGGCCGTGGGCGTGACCGTGGTGGCGCAGTATCCGGCCGCGTGGGCGGCGGAGCGCATCGCCGCAGCCACGGGGCACCGTGTTTTGCTGGCCGACAGCCAGGGCAGTCTCTGGCACGGCAGTGCAACGCTAGCGCTGACCGCCGGCAACGGCGGCGCCGATGCGACCGTGTTGCCCGGCCGGCTGTCCTGGTCGATTGACATGCTGCCGCTGCTGACCGGCACGCTGCGCGCGCGCCTGGCGCACGATCGCGCGCTGGAGAAGCCGGTCAAGCTGACGGTCACGCCGGGGCATTGGGAGGCAGAGGCCGGCGCGGTCGCGCTGCCGGCATCGTTGCTGGAAGGCGTTGGGGCGCCGTTCAACACGCTCAAGCTGGATGGCCGGTTGCGGGCGCAGTGGACGCCGCTCTCGGGCCAATTCGGCAGCGGAAAGGGCCAGCCAAATACCGCCCAGGGCGCGCTGACTGTCACGCTCGAGCAGGTATCATCCAGCCTCAGCCGGGTACGGCCGCTGGGCAGTTACCAGGCGGTGGTGTCGTTTGGCGGCGTGAGCGGTGCGCCGATGCAGTTGTCGCTGTCGACACTGGCCGGGCCGCTCACCCTGCAGGGCCAGGGCACCCTTGGCCAGGGCGCGCATTTTGACGGGGTGGCCAGTGCCACGCCGGAGTCGGAACCGCAATTGATTGGCCTGTTGAGTCTGCTGGGCCCGCGCGACGGGTCCCACCATCGACTCCGCTTTTGATCCTCAAGCCGGCGCGCGAGCCAGCGTGCCGACAACCATGAACGAGACCATGTACAACGCCTCTTCCCGACTCACCGTTCGCGCCATCGTCCTGGCATGCTGCGCAACAATGGTGGCCGGCTCGATGCCAGTCTTCGCCGCTCCGCCCAGCGCGGCATCCTCCCAGAACGGCGCCGCCGGTAATCCAGGGGATGAGGTCTCGCTGAATTTCGTCAACGCGGATCTGGACTCCGTGGTCAAGGCCGTCGGCCAGGCCACCGGCAAGAACTTCATCGTCGACCCGCGCGTGAAGGGCACCGTCAACCTCGTCACCGAAAAACCGGTGACGCGCTCGCAGGCGCTCGAATCGCTGGGCTCGATCCTGCGCATGCAGGGCTACGCGATTGTCGAGGGCAACGGCTTCACCAAGGTCGTGCCGGAAGCCGACGCCAAGCTGCAGGGCTCGCCGACCAGCGTGGGCGCGGCAGGCGCGCGCGGCGGCGAGCAGGTCGTCACGCAGGTCTTCCGCCTGCAGCATGAGTCGGCCAACAACCTGGTGCCGGTGCTGCGCCCGATGATCGCGCCCAACAACACGATCACCGCCTACCCGGCCAACAACACGCTGGTCATTACCGATTACGCCGACAACCTGCGCCGCATCGGCCGCATCATCGCGTCGATCGACACGCCCGTGGCCGGCGAGACCGAACTGATTCCGCTGAAGAACGCCGTGGCCATCGACGTGGCGGCCACGCTGCAGAAGCTGCTCGATCCGTCGGCCGGTGGTGCAGGCGGCGCGGCCGGTGCCGGCGCGGCGCTGTCGGACCCAAGCTTGCGTACGTCGGTCGTGGCAGAGCCGCGTTCGAATAGCGTGATGGTGCGTGCGTCCAGTGCGGCCCGTCTTGCCCAGGCCAAGCAACTGATCGCCAAGCTGGACGTGCCGAACGCGCGCCCGGGCAACATCTGGGTGGTGCCGCTCAAGAACGCCAACGCGGTGCAGCTGGCGACGACGCTGCGCGCGATCGTGGCGGCCGATGCCACGCTGTCGGCCTCCGCATCGACCGGGCCCGGCGGCCAGAGCGCTGCGCAAGGCGCAACTTCGCAGCCGGCCGGCGGCGTGAGCAACCTGCAGAACCAGAACACGCAGAACACCAACTACGGCAGCGGCTCGGGTTCGGGCAGCGGCTCGGGCGGCGGCAGCTCTTCGTTCCGCGCCTCGTTCGGGCAGAACAACACGCCGACCACCGGCGGCATCATCCAGGCCGATCCGGCCACCAACGCGCTGATCATCACCGCCAGCGAGCCGGTCTATCGCAACCTGCGCGCCGTGATCGACGACCTCGACGCGCGCCGCGCGCAGGTCTACATCGAATCGATGATCGTGGAAGTGACGGCCACCAAGGCGTCGCAACTCGGCATCCAGTGGCTGGTGGGCGGTGGCGGGCCGGGCACGTTCATTGGCGGCGGCACCAACTACGGCACCGGTTCGGGCAACTTGATCAGTCTGGCCGGTACGATCGCCGCCATCGGCTCGGGCGGTATCGGCGGCACGGCCGCACAGACGGCGCTGACCAGCCTGAACGTCGGCCAGCTCAACGGCGGCAACTTCGGCGTGTTCAACAGGGGCAGCGGCTTGGGCGTGCTGCTCTCGGCGCTGGGCTCCGACGGCTCCGTCAACGTGCTGTCCACCCCGAACCTGATCACGCTCGACAACGAAGAAGCCAAGATCCTGATTGGCCAGAACGTGCCGATCACCACCGGCTCGTATGCGCAGACGGGCACGTCGGCTTCGGTCTCGCCGTTCCAGACGTTCGACCGCAAGGACGTCGGCATCACGCTGCGCGTCAAGCCGCAGATCACCGACGGCGGGCTGGTGAAGATGCAGATCTTCCAGGAATCGTCGGCCGTGGTGCCGGGCACGCAGAATGCGACGCAGGGCCCGACCACCAACGTGCGCTCGATCGAGACCAATGTGCTGGCCAACGACGGCCAGGTCGTCGTGCTGGGCGGCCTGCTGGAAGACAACTACCAGGACGGCGAGCAAAAGGTGCCGGGCCTGGGCGACATTCCCATCCTGGGCGCGCTGTTCCGCTCGGAGAACAAGACGCGTGTGAAGACGAACCTGCTGGTGTTCCTGCGCCCGATCATCCTGCGTACGGCCGACGCGACCGGCGCGCTGTCGGACAACCGCTACAACTACATGCGCGACACGCAGCAGGGCTTTGTCTCGCCGAACATGCTGCCGACCACGTCGGACAAGGACACGCCGGTGCTTCCCACGCCCGAGGCCATGCGCCCGGCCGACAACTACGGCGATGTGTCGATCGTGCCGAAGGGCCCGGCCGGTACGCAGGTGCCCCCGGGCGCCCCGATGCCGATGCCGCAGGGCACCACGCGCAGCCAGCCGCGCCTGCAGAATTTCGCGGCGCCCACCTCGGGCGGCTACGACGGCAACGCGCCGCGCAATGGCGGCTGACAACGGACAACGAACCATGGCCACGCACGCTTCCACCACCGACGTCAGCACGCTCGAGCCGCCCTCTCAGTCGGCCGTGCGGCTCGTGCCGTATGCGTTTGCGCGCGACGCCAGGTTGCTCGTCGCCCGCCAGGACGTCGACACGCTGGAAGTGTGGGTCTGCCCCGAAACCTCGCGCACCGCGCTGGCCGAACTCGGCCGCGTGTTCGGCGCGCTGCATCTGGTAACGCTCGACACGGCAGCGCTGTCCACCGCCACGCAGACGGCCTACAACGCGCAAGACGGCAGCGCGGCCCAGGTGGTGGGCGAAGTGGAAGGCGAAGTCGACCTCTCGCGCCTGATGCAGGACATTCCGGCCGTGGAAGACCTGCTTGAATCCGAAGACGACGCGCCGATCATCCGCATGATCAACGCGCTGCTTACGCAGGCCGCGCGCGAAGGCGCATCGGACATTCACATCGAGCCGTTCGAGAATGCATCCGTCGTGCGCTTTCGCGTCGATGGGACGCTGCGCGACGTCGTGCGCCCGAAGAAGGCGCTGCATGGCGCGCTCATTTCGCGCATCAAGATCATGGCGCAGCTCGACATTGCCGAAAAACGCCTGCCGCAGGATGGTCGCATCACGCTGCGCGTGGGCGGACGCCCCGTAGACGTGCGTGTGAGCACGCTGCCCACCGGCCACGGCGAGCGCGCGGTGCTGCGTCTGCTCGACAAGGAAGCCGGCCGGCTCGACCTGGGCAAGCTGGGTATGGGCGCCGGCACGCTGGCGCGCTTTGACCACCTGATCAACCAGCCGCACGGCATCGTGCTCGTGACCGGCCCGACCGGTTCGGGCAAGACGACCACGCTGTACGCGGCGCTGTCGCGGCTCGATTCAGCGTCCACCAACATCATGACGGTGGAAGACCCGATCGAATACGACCTCGACGGCATTGGCCAGACGCAGGTCAACCCGAAGATCGACATGACCTTCGCCAAGGCCCTGCGCGCCATCCTGCGCCAGGACCCGGACGTGGTGATGATCGGGGAAATCCGCGACCTGGAAACCGCGCAGATTGCCGTGCAGGCCTCGCTGACGGGCCACCTAGTGCTGGCGACGCTGCACACGAACGATTCCGCTTCCGCCGTGACGCGCCTGATCGACATGGGGATCGAACCGTTCCTGCTGTCGTCGTCGCTGCTGGGTGTGCTGGCGCAGCGGCTGGTACGTCGCCTGTGCGTGCATTGCCGCCGCGAAGAAGTGCTCGAACTCACCGCGGCCGAACTGGAAGCCGTGGCCGGCACGCCGGTGGCAGAGGGTGTGACACCGGCCGCGCCGGCACGCAAATCGGTGTGGCATCACGTCGGCTGCGACCGTTGCAGCAACTCCGGCTACCAGGGCCGCACCGGCGTGTACGAACTGCTGACCGTCACGCCCGAAATCCAGACGATGATCCACCGCCAGGCCGCTGAATCCGAGATCAAGGCGTTCGCCATCGGCCAGGGCATGCAGACGATGCGCATGGATGCACAGCGCTGGATCGACACCGGCGCCACGTCGCTGGAAGAAGTGCTGCGTGTCACGCGCGACTAAGACGCGAATCAACGAATAGCGCATGCCAGCCTTCCGCTACGAAGCCGCCGACGCCACCGGCAAGACCGACAAGGGCGTCATCGAAGCCGACAGCGCGCGCCAGGCGCGCACGCTGCTGCGTGCACGCGGGCTGACGCCGCTGCTGGTGGACGCGCTGGGCGCACAGGCCACCAAGCGCGGCGGGTCCAGCTTCGGCAAGCGGCTCTCGGCGCAGGAAAACGCGCTCGTCACGCGCCAGCTCGCCAGCCTGCTGGTGGCGGGCCTGCCGCTCGATGAAGCGCTGGCCGCGCTGGCCGATCAGGCCGAACGCGCCTACGTCGGCGAACTGCTCGCCGCCATCCGCGCGGAAGTGGTGGGCGGCAGCTCGCTGTCGGTGGCGCTGGCGCAGCATCCGAAGGATTTTCCCGACATCTACCGCGCCCTCGTTTCAGCGGGCGAGCACTCCGGCAACCTCGGCCTCGTCCTCTCGCGCCTGGCGGACTACATCGAGAGCCGCAACGCGCTCACCTCGAAGATCAAACTGGCCTTCACGTACCCCGCCATCGTCACGGTGGTGGCGTTTGCGATCGTGATCTTCCTGCTGTCCTACGTGGTGCCGCAGGTGGTCAGCGTATTTGCCAACACCAAGCAAAAGCTGCCGACGCTCACGATCATCATGCTGTGGCTGTCGGACTTTGTGCGGAACTGGGGCTGGCTGGCAGCGATCGTGCTTGCGGCCATTGGCGTGCTGATCCGCAATCTGCTCAAGCAGCCGGCGCTACGGTTGTCATGGCACAAATGGCTGCTGACGGCGCCGCTGTTCGGCAAGCTCGTCCGCGGTTACAACACCGCGCGGTTTGCGAGCACGCTGGCGATCCTGACGAGTGCCGGCGTGCCGATCTTGCGTGGGTTGCAGGCAGCGGGGGAAACGCTGAACAACGTTGCGCTCAAGACCAACGTCGAGGATGCCTCCACACGCGTGCGGGAAGGGACTTCGCTGGCGCGGGCGTTGGCAGCGCAGAACCAGTTTCCGCCTGTGCTGGTGCATTTGATTCGCTCGGGTGAGGCGACGGGGAACCTGCCTGCGATGTTGGAGCGGGCTGCGCAAGGGGAGGCTCAAGAGCTTGAGCGTCGGACGCTGTTTCTCACGGGCTTGCTTGAGCCGGCGCTGATTTTGACGATGGGTGTGGTGGTGTTGTTGATTGTGTTGGCGGTGTTGATGCCGATTATTGAGATTAATCAGTTGGTGCACTGAGGGTTTTTGTTTTTTGGGCTTTGGTGCATCCCTTGTTTCATCCCCTGCCGGGGCTGACTCACTTTCTTTGGTCTTGCCCAAAGAAAGTAAGCAAAGAAATGCGCGCCCGAGATG
>NZ_JIBE01000008.1 GCF_000620465.1 Ralstonia sp. UNC404CL21Col | reverse complement strand
CCGCAAACAGTTTCGCCTTGCCGATCGTGTACGTGCCGCCGAAGGTCGCTTCCTTCGAGAAGTTGAAGATGTCGCTGAACTTGCCGTTGCCGTCGCGGATCACGTCGTAGATCGCGCGCACTTCCAGCGGGCCGGCCGTGTAGACGGCAGATACGCCATCGCGGCGGCTGTTCGTGAACGAACCCGGTTGTTCGCCCAGGCCGGTCTGCAGGCCGATCTGGAAGCCGCCCCAGGTGGGGCTTTGATATTCGACGATGTTGTTCGCGCCCGGCCAGTTGCGCCCGCGCACCAGCGTCGCCGAGCCGATGAACTGCTGGCCGGTCGGGTCGAGGAACCAGACGTCGTTGCTGATGAAGAGGTTCTTGCCGGCCGTCAACGTGCCCCAGGTCGGGCTGGACAGGCCGACGTACGAACGGCGGTTGAAGAGCGCATCGCCGTTGGTTTTGCCCTGGGCTGCACCGAAGCCGGATTCAAGCCGGAACACTGCCTGCAGGCCACCGCCGAGATCCTCCTTGCCCATGAACCCGAACATGCTGGTCCCCCACTGGTTGTCGGCGGCGCGCCAGAGGCTGCCGCCCGGCGAGGTCGCGGTGGGGGCGACGTTGTTCTGGTAGTCGATGCCGCTGGCAACGCGGCCGTACAGCGTGACGTTGGTTTGTGCGAGGGCGGGAGCGGTCCAGCCGGCGAGCGCGAAGGTGAGCCCAAGCGCGCACGCCGACATCCCGCGAACAGCGGTGGTTCGATTCATGACGTCTCCTGAAATGTTTTTGTAGGCGGGGTCCGGTGCGTCGCGTGGTTTGAGATCGCTGGAGGCACACACCAGGCATCGTCACCGTCCCCAGGCGCATTTGTAGTCGGGGCCGCCTTAACGTGGCAAACTACAAATTCTTCGCGAGACGTTAAATTTTTCTTAACGAGAACGCATGCCACGGCGCCTCCCTCCCCTTAATGCATTGCGCGTCTTTGAAGTCGCGGGCCGTCACCTCAGTTTCAGCCGGGCCGCGGACGAGCTTTGCGTCACCAATGCCGCCGTCAGCCACCAGATCAAGCAGCTCGAAGATCATCTGGGGAAAAAGCTCTTCGCGCGCCGCAACAACCAGCTCACGCTCACCGACGCCGGCGAGAACTACCTGCCCCGCGTGCGCGACGCGCTGCGAGCGCTCGAACAAGCCACCGACCTGTTGATGGACACCGCCGATGCGCCCCTGCGCGTGGCCGTGCCGCCAACCTTCGGCGCCAAGTGGCTGGTGCCGCGGCTGTACCGCTTCTTCAACCAGCACCCGCACGTGCGCGTCGAGGTGTCGACCGCCGACGTGCAGGACCACGGGCAGTTCGATCTGTGCATCGACGACCGGCAAGTCAACGCGCCCAACCTTCGCGTCGAGTGGTTCACCTCCACCGACTTCTTTCCGGTATGCAACGCCACGCTGCAGGCCGCGATCCGGATGCCGCAGGACCTGGCGACACAGACGCTGCTGCACGAGCGCGGCGGACGCCATCTCGCGCACCATCCGACGTGGCGGCAATGGCTCGACGAAGTCGGCGTCGCGCACATCGATGCCACGCGCGGGCCCGCGTTTTCCGAGGCGCTGATGGCCCTGCAGGCCGCCATTGACGGCCAAGGCGTGGCGCTCGGCCAGGGCATCCTCGTCGAATACGACATCGCCGCCGGGCGCCTGATGCGGCCGCTGGCGACTGAGGCCTCGCTGCGCCTGTCGTACTACCTGATCCACCCGCACCAGGCGGCCGAGCACGCAGGCTTTGCACTGTTCCGCCAATGGCTCGTCGATGAAGTGGCGCGCAGCGGCGGGCGGCCGCGCAACCAGTCGGCGGCAGGCGAGGTGTTTTGATTTCTTTTTGATTGTGGTGCGGCCGGCGCTCTACACTACTCGTCCCTGGTTGCATCGCGCCGAAGAAGGAGCCCGCCATGAGCTTCCCCCGCCCCGCCAACACGCCGTGGCTCGTCCCGTACCTGACCGTGCGCGACGCCTCGGCCGCCATCGCCTTCTATCGCAACGCATTCGGTTTCGGTGTGCAGGATGAAGTGCACGACCATGGCCGCCCGATCCACGTCGAGATGACGTACCAGAGCCAGCTCATGCTGATGTTTGCGCCCGAAGGCGCCTTCGGCTCCACCGCCAAAGCCCCCGCGGGCGCCGGCTTTGAATGCCCGCAGAGTTTCCACCTGTATTGCGACGACGTCGACACCGTGTACCAGCACGCGCTCGACCAGGGCGCCGCGTCCATCATGGCGCCGCACGATGCTTTCTGGGGCGAACGCTACGCCGCCGTGCGCGATCCCGATGGCTACCGCTGGGGCCTCGCCTGCCGCCCCGCCGCGGCCTGATCGCGCCATCGCCTGCTCGCCTGACCGATTCACCACAAGGATTGCTGTAATGGGGCTTCCCCGTTTTTTCGTCGACACGCCGCTCGCCCCCAACACCACCGTCACGCTGCCCGAGGCCGTTACGCGCCACATCCACGTGCTGCGCCTGGCTGCCGGCGATGACGTCTGCCTGTTCGATGGCTCCGGCCACGAATTCCGTGCGCGGCTCGACGCCATCAACAAGCGCGATGCCACTGCCAGCCTTGCCGACGCCACGCAGCCCGACACCGAAGCGCGCTACGCCATCACGCTCGCGCAAGGCATTGCCGGTGGCGACAAGATGGATTGGCTGATCGAGAAGGCCGTCGAACTGGGCATAAATGCCGTCGCGCCGCTGCAGACCGAACGCGGCGTGGTGCGACTCTCCGGCGAGCGTGCCGCCAAGCGCGTGCAGCACTGGCAAGCACTGGTGCAGGCCGCCTGCGAGCAATGCGGCCGCGCCCGCGTGCCGGTGGTGGCGCCGGTCGCCACGCTGCGCGAATGGCTTGCCGCCGCCAAGTCGACCGACACGCCGCGCGTGTTGCTGTCACCGCGCGGCACGCAGTCGCTCACGCAGTGGGCGGTGCAGTCGCGCACGCACATCGAAGGCAACGGCATCGTCCTGCTGATCGGCCCCGAGGGTGGCCTCTCCCCCGACGAAGAAGCGCTTGCCGAGGCTGCCGGTTTCTTACCACTGACACTCGGGCGACGTATTCTGAGAACGGAATCGGCGGCGCTTGTTGCCGTCTCCGCGCTGCACGCCGTGCTCGGCGAGTTCTAAGTTCTGACGACGAAACACTGACCGTTTGATCCCCCGGCGGGCCTCATCCCCCGTGCCCGCCATTGACCAAAGGAGCTTCATCATGGGTCTACTCGATTCGATTCTCGGCGGCGGCAATGACGCCAGCGGCGCGCAATCGTCCTTGCTGGGCAACAAGAAGGTGCTGCTGGCCGTGGGCGTGCTGGCCTACCTGGCAATGAAGCACAAGTCGCAAGGCGCGGGCGATGCAGCGGCGCCGCAGGGGCAGGAAGATCAGGGCGGCGGCCTGTTCGGCTCGCTGGGTGGCTTGCTCGGTGCGGCAGGCGGTGCAGGCGCGCTGGGCAGTCTGCTCGGCGGTGCAGGCGGAGCCGGTGGCCTGGGCGGTCTGCTCGGCGGTTTGCTGGGCGGCGGCAACGGCAATGCGGATCAGGCGGCGGTCAGTGGCCTTGGGCCGCTGCAGCAAATCCTGGAACAAGCCGGTCTGGGCGAACAGGTCAAATCGTGGATCGGCAATGGTCAGAACCTGCCGGTGTCGGGCGAGCAGATCACGCAGGCACTGAGCGGCACGGGCGCGCTGGAGGAGGTGTCGAAACTGGCGGCCAACTTCGGCATCAACGAGGGCGATCTCGCCAGCCAGCTTGCCGAAGGCCTGCCCGAAGCGGTCAATCACCTCACGCCGCAGGGCGCCGTACCGGCAGCCTGAACGTCATCGCTGCACAGAGAAAAGCCCGCAATTGCGGGCTTTTTTTACGAGGGCCATCAAGCCGCGCCGTAAGCGGTTCGGCCTGCGTCGCGCAGCGCCTGCACTACATGCAGGGCCGCCGGAGACAGCAACCGGTCCGTGCGCGTGATGATGCCGAAATCGTCCATCTGGCACGGCATGGGCATCGGAAGAATCGCCAGCATGCGGTACGACGCGTAGTACTGCGCGACGTCGGTGCCGATCACGGCCAGCATGTCGCTCTGCTCGAGGATGCGCGTCAGGAAAAGCAGCGCGGAGGTTTCGACCACGCTGGACGGCGCTGTCAGGCTCTCCCGCTGGAACATCAGATCGAACCGGTGACGCAGCACGCTGCCGATGGGCGGCACCACCCAGGTGGCGGGCTGCACATCGGCCAAGGTCAGCGACGGTTCTGCCAGCAGCGGATGCCCCGGCCGCGCCACCGCAACCACCGGTTCGTCGGCCAGGGGCTCGTAGCGCAGGTGCAGTTTGTCGTGCTCGGCAAACAGCCTGCCGACCACCAGGTCGAGCTTGTCCTGCGCGAGGCGTTCGAGCAGCACGTTGCTGCTTTCGATTTCAAGCGACACCCGCAACCCCGGATGCTCGCGCGTGATTTGCGCCACCACGGGCGGCAACAGCCGCACGCCCGGCGAGGTGATCGTGCCGACCGCCACATGCCCCAAGTGGCCGGCCTTGAGGCCGAGCACTTCCTCCTGCGCCTGGTCCAGGCTGCCGACGACTGCGCGCGCGTGCCGGATCAGCGCATCGCCATAGCGCGTGGGCCGCATGCCGCGCGGCATGCGCTCGAACAGCTGCACATCCAGCATGGCTTCCAGCTCGCGCAGCAGCTTGGAAGCGGCGGGCTGCGTCATGTTGAGCGCGGCGGCGGCCCGGTGGATGTTGCCCTCCTCGGCCAGCGCGATCAGCAGCAGCAGTTGTCGCGTCTTCAGGCGCGCGCGGACGTACCAGGGGCTGTTCGACATCGGGTCTTCCTCGAGATATCAAATCGGATATCGGTCACGGCCAATATTTCATTGGAAGGATATCAGGGCGCTCCGTACACTCGGTCCGATCAAAAAACCACAACCACACCGGAGACAACGGACGTGCCGCGCGCACTGCCAAGTGCCGCGCTGCCGGTCGACGCGCGCGCCTCGACAACCACGTCCGTGACACACGCACCCATGTCGGAATCGAAACCCAAGCTGCGCTCGGCCCAATGGTTCGGCACTGCCGATAAGAACGGCTTCATGTATCGAAGCTGGATGAAGAACCAGGGCATCCCCGACCACGAATTCGACGGCCGCCCGATCATCGGCATCTGCAATACCTGGTCGGAACTGACGCCGTGCAATGCGCATTTCCGCAAGCTGGCCGAACACGTCAAGCGCGGCATTTACGAGGCGGGCGGCTTTCCGGTGGAGTTCCCGGTGTTCTCCAACGGCGAATCGAACCTGCGCCCGACCGCCATGCTCACGCGCAACCTCGCGGCCATGGATGTGGAAGAGGCGATTCGCGGCAACCCGATCGACGCGGTGGTGCTGCTCACCGGCTGCGACAAGACCACGCCCGCCCTGCTGATGGGCGCGGCCAGCTGCGACGTGCCGGCGATCGTCGTGACGGGCGGGCCGATGCTCAACGGCAAGCTCGACGGCAAGAACATCGGCTCGGGCACGGCGGTGTGGCAGCTGCACGAATCGCTCAAGGCGGGCGAGATCGACCTGCATCACTTCCTGTCAGCCGAAGCCGGAATGTCGCGCTCGGCCGGCACCTGCAACACGATGGGCACGGCGTCCACCATGGCTTGCATGGCCGAAGCGCTCGGCACATCGCTGCCGCACAACGCAGCCATTCCCGCAGTGGATGCGCGGCGCTACGTGCTTGCGCACATGTCCGGCATCCGCATCGTCGAGATGGCGCTGCAAGGGCTGACGCTGTCCAAGATCCTCACGCGCGCTGCATTCGAGAACGCCATCCGCGTCAACGCGGCCATTGGCGGCTCGACCAACGCGGTGATCCACCTCAAGGCAATTGCGGGGCGCATCGGCGTGCCGCTTGAGCTGGAAGACTGGTCGCGCATCGGCCGGGACACCCCGACCATCGTCGACCTGATGCCCTCGGGGCGCTTCCTGATGGAGGAGTTCTATTACGCCGGCGGCCTGCCCGCCGTGCTGCGCCGCCTTGGCGAGGCCAAGCTTCTGCCGCACCCCGATGCGTTGACGGTCAACGGCAAGACGCTGTGGGAGAACGTCAAAAGCGCGCCCATCACCGACGACGAAGTCATCCGGCCGCTCACCAATCCGCTGATCGACGATGGCGGCATTCGCGTGCTGCGCGGCAATCTCGCGCCGCGCGGTGCGGTGCTCAAGCCGTCGGCGGCCAGTCCGGAATTGCTCAGGCATCGCGGCCGTGCGGTCGTGTTCGAGAACCTTGAACACTACAAGGAACGCATCGTCGACGAGACCTTGGAGGTGGACGCCAGCTCCGTGCTGGTGATGAAGAACTGCGGGCCGAAGGGCTATCCGGGCATGGCCGAGGTCGGCAACATGGGCCTGCCGCCCAAGCTGCTGCGCCAGGGCGTGAAGGACATGGTTCGCATTTCCGACGCGCGCATGAGCGGCACCGCCTACGGAACAGTCGTGCTGCACGTCGCGCCCGAAGCTGCCGCTGGTGGGCCGCTGGCCGCGGTGCAGGACGGCGACTGGATCGAACTCGACTGCGAGGCCGGCACGCTGCACCTGGACATCGACGACGCCGAACTTGCACGCCGCATGGCGGCCTATCAGGCGCCGCGCTCCCATGGTGAAGGCGGCGGCTACCAGCGCCTGTACGTCAATCACGTGCTCCAGGCCGACGAGGGCTGCGACCTCGATTTCCTGGTCGGCTGCCGTGGCGCCGCCGTGCCGCGCCACTCGCACTGAGCGGAGGGAAAGACCGATGGACATCTCTCAAACCGCAGGCGCCGTTCCGGCTTCGGCCGATGCATCGGAAGAGCAGCGCATCATCCGCCTGCTCACGCGCAAGCTGATGCCGTTTCTGGCGCTGATCTACGTGGTGGCGTATATCGATCGCTCCGTAGTCGGCTTCGCCAAACTGCACATGAACGCGGCAGTAGGCATCGGTGATGCTGCCTACGGGTTGGGAGCGGGCCTGTTCTTCATTGGCTATTTCCTATGCGAGGTGCCGAGCAACCTGGCACTCGAACGCTTTGGCGCACGCCGCTGGTTCGCGCGCATTCTGTTCACGTGGGGCGTCATCACCATGGCCATGGCGCTGGTCAGCGGCCCGGTCAGTTTCTATGTGCTGCGCTTCCTGCTCGGTGCGGCCGAGGCCGGCCTGTACCCCGGCATTCTCTATTTCCTGACCAAGTGGTTTCCGATGCGCCATCGTGCGCGCATCGTCGGCTTGCTGGTGCTGGCGCAGCCCGTCGCGCTCATCATCACCGGGCCGATGGCGGGGTGGCTGCTGTCGGTGCCGGGGCTGTTCGGCATGTCGAGCTGGCAAACGCTGTTCGTGGTCAGCGGCCTGCCGGCCACGCTGTTGTGCTTGCCGACGCTGCGTATCCTGCCGGAATCCCCCGCGCATGCGCGCTGGCTGCCCGCTGCAGACCGCGTATGGATCGAACGTCAGCTGGCCGCAGACCAGGCAGCCTATGCGCTGAAGTCGCACGGCAGCCCGCTCAAGGCGCTCAAGGATGTGCGCGTGCTGATGCTGGCGCTGCTGTTTCTGCCGTTTCCGCTGAGCATCTACGGCCTCTCGCTGTGGCTGCCGACGATCATCAAACAGTTTGGCGTGAGCGATGTCGCCACCGGTCTGCTGTCGGCGGTGCCCTATCTGTTTGCCGTGCTGGGCTTGTACCTGGTGCCGCGTCATTCGGACCGCACGGGCGAGCGCTACTGGCACATCGCCATTCTGTCGGCGCTGGCCGCGCTCGGCATGGCGGCCAGCGCGTGGGTCGAAGCGCCCGCGCTGCAACTGGCCTGCCTCTGCCTGTTCGCGTTTTGTGCCTATGCAATCCAGGCCGTGCTGTGGACGCTGCCGGGACAGTTCCTGACCGGCACGAGCGCCGCCGTGGGCATCGCAACCATCAACTCGCTGTCCAACCTGGGCGGTTACCTCGGTCCCTATGGCATGGGCATCATCAAGAACGCCACTGGCAGCCTGTCTGCCGGCCTGTACTTCCTTGCCGCCGCGCTGGCATTTGCCGTGGTGATGACGTTCATCGTTCGCGCCGTGCTGGGCGCACGCCAGCACCTCTCCTGACACCCGTTCCCGACATCACGACTTCATGACCCGCAACAGCAAGCCGCGCTACCGAGGCATCTTTCCGGTGGTGCCCACCACGTTCACGGAAACTGGCGAACTCGACCTTGCCAGCCAGAAGCGGGCCATCGATTTCATGATCGACGCCGGCTCCGATGGCTTGTGCATCCTGGCGAATTTCTCCGAGCAGTTCGCGCTGTCGGACGACGAACGCGAAGTGCTCACCCGCACCGCGCTGGAACACGTGGCAGGCCGCGTACCGGTAATCGTCACCACGTCGCACTACAGCACGCAGGTCTGCGCACAACGCAGCCGCCGCGCGCAGGACATGGGCGCCGCCATGCTGATGGTGATGCCGCCCTACCACGGCGCCACCTTCCGCGTGCCCGAAACGCAGATCTACGAGTTCTTTGCGCGCGTGTCCGATGCCGTCGGTATTCCGATCATGATTCAGGATGCGCCGGCCAGCGGCACGGTGCTGTCTGCGGCGTTCCTCGCGCGCGTGGCCCGCGAGATCGAGCAAGTGGCCTACTTCAAGATCGAAACGCCCGGGGCGGCGGCCAAGCTGCGCGAACTGATCCGCCTTGGCGGCGAAGCCATCGAAGGCCCCTGGGACGGCGAAGAAGCCATCACACTGCTGGCCGATCTCGATGCCGGCGCCACGGGCAGCATGACCGGCGGCGCGTATCCCGACGGCATCCGGCCGATCATCGAGGCGCACGCCCAAGGGCAGCACGATCTTGCGTTCGATTTGTATCAACGCTGGCTGCCGCTCATCAATCACGAGAACCGGCAGGCCGGCATCCTGGCCGCCAAGGCGCTGATGAAGGAAGGCGGCGTGATTGCCTGCGAGGCATCGCGGCATCCGTTGCCGGCCATGCATCCCGATACGCGCCGGGGCCTGATCGACATTGCCCGGCGGCTTGACCCGCTCGTCTTGCGTTGGGGGCGATAGCCATGCACGGTGAACTCCATCCGGTTTCGATCGGGATCGTCGGCGTTGGCAAGATCGCGCGTGACCAGCATCTGCCTGCGCTTGCCGCGCAGCCGGGCTTTACGCTTGCGGCCTGCGCCAGCCCGCATTCGCGCGTTGAGGGCCTGCCGCATTACACGACGCTCGAGGCCATGCTGGCAGCCGAACGCGCGCTGCGGGCAGTGTCGCTGTGCACGCCGCCGCAGGTGCGGTTTGCCCAGGCCCGCGCGGCGCTCGCCGCCGGCAAGCACGTCATGCTGGAGAAGCCCCCGGGCGCCAGCGTGTCGGAAGTGGTGATCCTCGCTGATTTGGCGCGGCAGAACCGCTGTACGTTGTTCGCCTCCTGGCACTCGCGCCACGCGCCCGGTGTCGAGGCCGCTCGGGAGTGGCTTGCAAGCCGGGCGATTGTCTCCGTCAACGTGCAATGGAAAGAAGACGTGCGCCGCTGGCACCCGAACCAGGCATGGATCTGGGAACCCGGCGGCCTGGGCGTGTTCGACCCGGGCATCAACGCGCTGTCGATCCTGACCCGCGTGCTGCCGCATGCATTCTTTCTGACGTCCGCCGACCTGTGGGTGCCCGCCAATCAGCAGACGCCGATTGCCGCCCACCTCGCCTTCACCGATGAACGCGGCACGGCCATCGCGGCGGAATTCGACTGGCGCCATGACGCGGGCGAACTCTGGCAGATCGACGTGACCACGCGCGACGGCACCCTGCGGCTCGCCCAGGGCGGCAAGCAGTTGACCATCGACGGTGCAGAAATCGACGTCGGCCCCGAACGCGAATACCCGAGTCTCTACGCGCGCTTTCTCGAGCTGATCACCCGTGGTGAAAGCGACGTGGATGTCCGCCCGCTGCAGCACGTCGCCGACGCCATGCTGCTCGGCCGGCGCCATCTGATTGACCCGTTCGTGCCATGAAGCACGCCCGACTTACGTAGTGCCATCAGAGCCATTCCAACGAGGAGACAACCATGCAACGCAAACTTCGCCGGCTGACCCTGTCCGCCCTGGCAGCGACCCTGTGCCTGGCGCCGCTGGCCGCCAGCCTGCCCGCCCACGCCGACGAGCCGCTCAAGATCGGCTTCCTGGTCAAGATGCCGGAGCAGGCGTGGTTCATCAACGAGCAGAAAGCCGCCACCGAACTTGGTCAGAAGAACGGCTTTTCGGTGGTGAACATCGGCACGCCCGATGGCGAAAAAGTGCTGTCCGCCATCGACAACCTGGGCGCGCAAGGTGCCAAGGGCTTCGTCATCTGCGCACCCGACGTGCGCCTGGGCCCGGCCATCTCGGCACGCGCCAAACACTACAACATGAAGTTCGTCACGGTCGACGATCAACTCGTTGACTCGTCCGGCAAGCCGCTGGCCAACGTGCCGCACCTCGGCATGTCGGCCTTCAAGATCGGCAACCAGGTCGGCCAGGCCATCTCCGACGAGATGAAGCGCCGCGGCTGGAAGCCCGAGGAAGTGGGCGCGCTGCGCATCACCAACTACGAGTTGCCGACCGCCAAGCTGCGCACCGACGGCGCCACGCAGACGCTGCTGGCCGGAGGTTTCAAGAAAGAGAACATCTTCGACGCGCCGCAAAAGACGACCGACGATGCAGGGGGCTTCAATGCGGCATCACCGGTGCTGGCCCAGCATGCCAACATCAAGAAGTGGGTGATCTTCGCGCTCAATGAAGAGAGCGTGCTGGGCGGCGTGCGCGCTACCGAGCAACTGCACATTCCGGCAGCCGACGTGATCGGCGTCGGCATCAACGGTGCCGGCGAGGCGTTTGCCGAATTCCAGAAGAAGGAGCAGACGGGCTTCTTCGGAACGATTGCCGTCAGCTCCACCAGCCACGGCAAGGAGAGCGCTGCAAACCTCGTCAATTGGATCAAGACCGGCAAGCAGCCCCCGGCCGATACGCAGACCACCGGCAAGCTGATGGTGCGCAGCAATTGGCAGGAAGTCCGCAAGGAACTGGGCATTTGATGCACCGCGCGGCGCGGGCGTGCCCCGCGCCCCACAAGCATCCGCAAAGAGCAATCGATGACAGTCCAATCACTTGATGCGAGCGGTCCGCCGGACGCTTCCGCTGGCGCGTATCTGAAGCTCGACGGCATCACCGTGCGCTTTCCTGGCGTGCTGGCGCTCGACCACGTCTCGCTCGACATCCGCCGCGGCGAGGTGCACGGCCTGATGGGCGAGAATGGCGCGGGCAAGTCGACGCTGCTCAAAGTGCTGTCGGGCGTCAACCAACCGGAGGACGGCACGCTGTCGCTCGACGGCGTGCCGCAGCAGTTCACGAACACGCGCGCAGCCATTGCGGCGGGCATCGCGATCATCTATCAGGAACTGCACCTCGTGCCTGAGCTGACGGTGGCAGAAAACCTGATGCTCGGCGCATTGCCCAACCGCTTTGGCGTGCTCGACGAGAAGACGCTGATCGCCCGCGCGCTGCGCGAACTCGAACGGCTGGGCGAGAAGCTCGATCCGGCCCAGGCCGTCAAGCATCTCTCGATCGGCCAGCGCCAGATGATCGAAATCGGCAAGGCGCTGATGCGCGACGCGCGCGTGATCGCCTTCGACGAACCCACGAGTTCGCTCTCCTCACGCGAGACGACGCAGTTGTTCCGCATCATTCGCGCGCTCAAGGCCGAGGGCCGCGCGGTCATCTACGTCACGCACCGCATGGAAGAGGTGTACGAACTGTGCGATCGCGTGACCGTGTTCCGCGACGGCCGGCACATCGACACATTCAACGCCGGCGCGAACCTCGATCGCGAACGGCTCATCCGCTGCATGGTCGGCCGCTCGATCCAGGACGTGTACGGCTACAAGCCGCGCCCGCTCGGCGGCGTGAAGGTCGACGTGCGCGGCTTGATAGGGCCCGGCTTGAGCGAACCCGCATCGTTCCGGGCGCATGCAGGCGAAATCGTCGGCTTCTTCGGGCTGGTGGGCGCAGGGCGCTCGGAGCTGATGAAGCTGCTCTACGGCGCGGTCAAGCCCACGGCAGGCGAGATTCGCCTGAACGGCAAGCGCGTCCAGTTCAACTCGCCGCGCGATGCGGTCCGCGCAGGTGTCGCCCTCTGCCCGGAAGACCGCAAGCAGGAAGGCATCGTCGCCATCGCCTCAGTCTCGGACAATCTGAACATCAGTTGCCGGCGCCACTTCAGCCGCTTCAGCGTGCTGAACAACCGGCAGGAAGCGCGGACCACCCAGTCGTTCATCGACAAGCTGGCCATCAAGACGCGCAACGGTGAAACGCCCATCGGCAAGCTGTCGGGCGGCAATCAGCAGAAGGTGATTCTCTCGCGCTGGCTGGCCGAGGACATCGACGTCTTCCTGATGGACGAGCCCACGCGCGGCATCGACGTCGGTGCCCGCAGCGAAATCTACAGCCTGCTCTACGGCCTGGCCGAGGCGGGCCGCACCGTCATCGTCGTGTCGAGCGACCTGGCGGAAGTCATCGGCGTGGCCGACCGCGTGCTCGTGATGAAGCAAGGCCGCATCGTCGGCGATCTGCCCAGAGAGCACGCCTCGCCCGACACCCTCATCAAACTTGCGCTGCCGCGCTAGCGCGCGCTTCACGCCTTCATGGAAACCGACCCTATGCAAACGCCATCCACCGAATCCGTGCCGGGCGGCGCGCCGTTGGCTGCCCCGGGCATACCCAGCCGCGTCGCGCTCACCTGGGAGCTGGTCAACCGATCGGGCATCGTCGTGGTGTTCCTCCTGCTGTTCACCGCGCTGGCCTTCACGGTGCCGGGCTTCGTCAGCAGCCGCAACATCCAGGGCCTGCTGCTCTCTGTCACCTTGATCGGCTCCATCTCGGTCACGATGATGTTCGTCCTCGCACTCGGCGAGGTGGACTTGTCCGTCGCCTCCATCGTCGCGTTCGCGGGCGTGGTGGCATCGACGCTCATCACTGCAACCCATAGCGTTGTGCTTGGCGTCGGAGCCGGCGTGCTGGCCGGCGGCCTGGTCGGGCTCGTCAACGGCGTGTTGGTGGCGCGCTACCAGATCAACTCGCTGATCGTCACGCTGGCCATGATGGAAGTCGTGCGCGGCCTCGCCTTCATCACCTCCAACGGCGACGCGGTGATGATTTCCGAAGAGAGCTTCTTCGACCTGGGCGGCGGATCCTTCCTCGGCATTTCATACCCGATCTGGAGCAACATCGTCGGTTTCGCCCTGTTCGGCTTCCTGCTCAAGAAGACGGTGTTCGGCAAGAACGTGCTCGCCGTCGGCGGCAATGAAGAAGCCGCGCTGCTTGCCGGCCTGCCCGTCACGCGCATCAAGATCGCCGTGTTCGTCCTGCAGGGCCTGGTGACGGGCTTTGCCGGCGTGATGCTGGCCTCGCGCATGAGCCTGGGCGATCCCAAAACGTCGGTCGGGCTTGAGCTGGGCGTGATCTCGGCCTGCGTGCTGGGCGGGGTTTCGCTCACGGGCGGGGTGGCAACCGTGTCGGGTGTGCTGGTCGGCGTTCTGATCATGGGGTCGGTGCAGAACGCGATGAGCCTGATGAACGTGCCGACGTTCTATCAGTACCTGATCCGCGGCGGCATTCTTCTGCTGGCGGTGTGGTTTGACCGGATTCGCCGAAACAAGCGGGCAAGCTGACAAGCCAGCCGAATTTCACACGGCAACAAAAAAGCCCGCATGTGCGGGCTTTCCATTCCAATGCCGATGATCGATGATCGATGATCGGCGCCGGAGCACCTTCAAGCGAACGAATAGAACACGCGGAACTGAACCTTGCGCTCGGCCCAGAATTCGGCAGCGTCGCGGAACACGTCCAGCAGCACTTCACGCGCTTCCTTGTCGAACTTTGGCTGGCACGGCAGACCCTCGAGCACGATCACAAAACCCGGTTGCGGGCCGGCCTTGTAGATCATGTCGGTCAGGCAGTCGGCCAGGGCATCGAAGTTCTTGCCGAAATGCTTCGGGAACAGGAACTCACGCGCAATCACGTCGAGCACTTCGCTCTTGGTGGTCGCGGCCGCGCAGTTGGCGTACAGAAAATGCTGACCGAGGCTGGCCGCCGATTCGGCCAGATCCGCCACGCGAAACGCGCGGATCGACTGCACGATATTCGGACGCACCGTCTTGAAGAGGTTCATGGCGTCTTCGCGGCCTCCGTCGTCGTCCGTCTGGGTGTTGTCCTGCGTCATGATGTTCTGCGGTGCGCTTTGAGGCAACTTGGCCGCCCCCCCGACGCGTGCGCCCAGGGCTTGCATCCCGACCACACCGTCGTACAGATTTTGCGCCTTGTGCCACGCCTCGCGGGCCACGCGCTCATCGCGTGCGGTGAGCGAGTCGTCCAGCCCAAACATGTTGGTCGTCATCGCTGTATCCGTTGAAAACTGTTGTAGTGATCTTCCGTGTAGTAGCAGTCGTTGGCCGCTTGCTGATCGCCGCCGCAAATGATGCGCCGGGCGCCGCGGTTACGAGCGCCCCGCGTCTTCACGGTGTACTCGTGGTAATAGCCACGCCGCTGCGCAGGCAAACGTCGTTCATAGTTGCCGAACGTGGTGCCATCTTTTGCATAGGGGAACGGGCCGCCCTGCTCGATCAGTGCCAGCGTGCGCTGCGCCTCATTGGGCAGGTCTGCCGCGCGAATGGTTCCCACCGCGGCAGTCATGCCGGAAGTGTCCCGGGCGACCGCATTGGCCGGCAAGCCAGCCACTGACACCACAAGCGTCGCCGCCAGCGCGCCACGTGCCATCGCCTGAGATACGGAGCGGCCGATCCACGCTCCAAGTCGCTTTGTCATCAGCAGGCCCTAACGGGAGAATCGCACCGACCGAAGCCCGGCGCAGGTCACAAGCGCAGGTGGCCGTCCAATAACGATCCGGACAGCCGGTTTGCAGCTGAAAGCGAAGCGGCTCAATGCCTGAGAGGCTTGGCAGGGAATGACAAGTCGGGCGACTGCCGAAGACTTGGGGAATCCTTCCGCCTGCAAAAACCAACCCATTGCGCGCACTGAATCAGGCGAACCGGTCAGACGTGTCTACGGAAAACCGCATTTTTCGACGCCGTCGGCCCGGTCCAGACCTCATGTGCTCAGAAGCACCCCTTCAGCCCGTAAGGGTACGCTCATCGATGACAACAATCAACCGACGGTAAAAGTCTGAAGGGTTTTTCCATGCAGCCATTAAGTTTGCACAAATGTAAGCGCACGCAAACTTATCCAACAAAAAAAAGGGAGCGCAGCATCGTGCGCTCCCTTTCGTGGTGCAGTGGCGATCAGCGTTGCGCTTGTGCGGCAGCATCCACAACGGTCAACGCCGTCATGTTGAGAATGCGTCGCACCGTAGCCGATGGCGTCAGGATGTGCACCGGCTTCTTGGCGCCGAGCAGGATCGGGCCGATGGCAATGTTGTTACCGGCAGCCGCTTTCAGGAGGTTGTAAGCGATGTTCGCGGCGTCGATGTTGGGCATGACCAACAGGTTCGCCTCGCCCTTCAGGGTTGAGTCCGGCACCAGCGATGCGCGCAGCTTCTCGTCGAGCGCCGCGTCGCCGTGCATTTCGCCGTCAACCTCCAGGTTCGGTGCACGTTCGCGCAGGATGGCCAGCGTTTCGCGCATCTTGACGGCCGAAGGCGCCTCCGACGAGCCGAAGTTCGAATGCGACATCAGCGCAACCTTCGGCTTGATGCCGAAGCGGCACAGCTCCTCGGCGGCCATGATGGTGATCTCGGCCAATTGCTCGGCGGTCGGGTCGACGTTGACGTGCGTGTCGGTCAGGAAGACCTGGCGACCCGGCAGAACCAGACCGTTCATGGCGGCGTACACGCAGTTCGTGCCGCCCAGGATCTGGTCGATGTAGCGCAGATGCGCAGCCGTATTGCTGATGGTGCCGCAGATCATGCCGTCCGCTTCGCCCTTGTGGATCATGAGCGCGCCGATCAGCGTGTTGCGGCGACGCATTTCCAGCTTGGCGTACTGCGGCGTCACGCCCTTGCGCGCCATCAGCTTGTAGTACGTCTCCCAGTAATCGCGGAAGCGCTCGTCGTGCTCGGGGTTGACCACCGTGAAGTCCACGCCTTCACGCAGGCGCAGGCCGAAACGCTCGATGCGGTGGGCGATCACGCTCGGGCGGCCGATCAGGATCGGGCTGGCGAGCTTTTCGTCCACGACGATCTGCACGGCACGCAGGACGCGCTCTTCTTCGCCCTCGGCAAAGACGATGCGCTTGTTCTCCATCGGCACCTTGCGGGCGGCCGAGAAGATCGGCTTCATCAGCGTGCCGGAGTGGTAGACGAACTGCTGCAGATGCTGGCGGTAGGCGTCCATGTCTTCGATCGGACGCTGCGCCACGCCCGAAAGCATGGCTGCCTGCGCCACGGCCGGCGCGATCTTGACGATCAGGCGCGGGTCGAAGGGCTTCGGGATCAGGTATTCCGGCCCGAACGACAGGTCTTGAATGCCGTAGGCGGAAGCCACGATGTCGCTTTGCTCCTGGCGCGCCAGTTCAGCCACGGCATGCACGGCGGCAACTTCCATCTCACGCGTGATGGTGGTCGCGCCCACGTCCAGCGCCCCGCGGAAGATGAACGGGAAGCACAGGACGTTGTTGACCTGGTTCGGGTAATCCGTACGGCCGGTGCCCATGATGACGTCGGGGCGCACTTCCTTGGCCAGCTCCGGCAGGATTTCCGGGTTCGGGTTGGCCAGCGCGAAGATGATCGGCTTGTCGGCCATGCGCTTGACCATGTCCTGCTTGAGCACGCCAGCGGCGGACAGGCCGAGGAAAATGTCGGCGCCGTCGATGACTTCAGCCAGCGTACGCAGGTCGGTCTTCTGCGCGAAGTGCGCCTTGTCCGGGTCCATCAGCTCGGTACGGCCTTCGTAGACAACGCCCGCCAGGTCCGTCACCCAGATGTTTTCGCGCGGCAGGCCCAGGTCCACCAGCAGGTCGAGGCAGGCCAGCGCCGCAGCGCCCGCGCCCGAAGCCACCAGCTTGACCTTCTTGATGTCCTTGCCGACGACCTTCAGTGCGTTCGTGATGCCGGCGCCCACGACGATAGCGGTACCGTGCTGGTCATCGTGGAAGACGGGGATCTTCATGCGCTTGCGCAGTTCGCGCTCGACGAAGAAGCATTCCGGCGCCTTGATGTCTTCCAGGTTGATGCCGCCGAAGGTCGGCTCCAGCGAGGCGATGATATCGACCAGCTTCTGGGGGTCTTTTTCGTTGATCTCGATGTCAAACACATCGATACCGGCAAATTTCTTGAAGAGGCCTGCCTTGCCTTCCATGACCGGCTTCGAGGCTTCCGGGCCGATATCGCCCAGGCCGAGCACGGCCGTGCCATTGGTCACCACGCCGACGAGGTTGCCGCGGGCGGTGTAGCGGAACGAGTTGGCGACGTCTTCGACGATCTCTTCGCAGGCGGCGGCAACGCCGGGCGAATACGCCAGGGCCAAGTCGCGCTGGTTCGACAGCGGCTTGGTCGGCGTGACCGAAATTTTGCCCGGGGTGGGAAACTCGTGGTACTCCAGCGCGGCCTTGCGCAAGGCGGCGCGCTGCTGCGCCTTGAGTTCTTCATCCGTGCGGGCGGGCTGCTGAGGCTGGGTATCCACCGTGGTCATGGGTCTCTCGTATCGGGTGGCCAGCGCGCGCGCCGGCCGTCGCATCTAGCGGGCCACCGGGATACCCTCACGAGCGCCACGGGAATACGGTCCGCCTCCTTGGGCCCGTCATTTTATATAGTGAAAAGCGATCTCACAACGGGATTTTGGGTGGGAGTGCTATGCGCATTCGCTACAATATTCCACCGTCCTGTCACGGCACCATCGGGCTTGCCCCATATTCTTCCATCGCCGCTGCCGTGTCCAAGCCCGCCCACCCCTCAAACTCCAGCGATCCGGCTGAAAATCTGTCCGAATTTGGGCTGATCCGCCGTTATTTCACGCGACCCACCCCGAAAGCGACGTTGGGCGTGGGCGACGACTGTGCCCTGCTTGCGCCGCGCCCGGGGCACGAATTGGCGATCTCCACCGACATGCTGGTCGCGGGCCGACACTTCTTTCCACATGCGGAGCCGCGCGCACTTGGCCACAAGGCGCTCGCTGTCAACCTCTCTGACCTGGCAGCGATGGGCGCCGAGCCCCGCGCCTTTACGCTCGCCGTGGCACTGCCCCAGGCCGATGCGGCGTGGCTCAAACCCTTTTCCGAGGGCTTGCTCGCCTTGGCCGATGCATTTCACTGTGAACTGATCGGCGGCGACACCACACGGGGACCGCTCACACTCAGCCTGACCGTCTTCGGGGACGTCCCCGCCACTGCGGCACTACGCCGCGACGCGGCCCGCCCCGGCGATGACATCTGGGTCTCGGGCTCTGTGGGCGACGCACGACTCGCTCTGGGCGCCTTGCGCGACGAGTGGCCGCTCACGCCCGAGGCGCTCGCTCAGGTGCAGCCGCGCATGGACAGGCCCTCGCCGCGCGTCGCGCTCGGCCTGGCATTGCGCGGCATCGCCCGGGCAGCACTTGATGTGTCTGACGGCTTATTGGGCGATCTTGGCCACATCCTCGCGCAATCCCGCGTTGGAGCGACGATCGTGGTGGACGATGTCCCGCGCTCGGCGACGCTGGCCGCGCAGTCGCCGGCGCTTCAATTGCAATGCACGCTGGCCGGCGGCGACGACTACGAACTTTGCTTCACTGCGCCTGCCGACGCCCGCGACGCCGTTGTCGCCGCGGGGCAGCGCGCCGACGTGGCTGTGACGCGCGTTGGCCGCATCGACGCCGAAACCGGCTTGCGGCTCGTCGACGCACACGGCGCGCCGGTCACCTTCACGCATGGCAGCTTCGATCATTTCTCTTCCGCCTCATGATGTCTTCCACTCCCTTCCCGCCTTCCAACCCGCCGGGCCAAGCTGAAACCGTCGTCCTCGAGGCGGGCCAGACCGCGCAGGTGCGGCGCCCGACCGCGCGGTTCATGTTCGCGCATCCGGCACGCATCCTCGCGTTGGGCTTCGGCTCGGGCCTGTCGCCTATCCTGCCCGGCACGGTCGGCACGCTCTACGCGTGGCTGATCTACGTGGTGCTGGCTCCCTGGATTTCAGGGCCGATTTGGCTGCTGATCGCGGCGGTTGGCTTCGTGATCGGTATCTGGGCATGCGCCCGCACCGCGCGCGACCTTGGCGTGGCAGACCACGGCGCCATGGTGTGGGACGAAATGGTGGCGTTTTGGATCGTGCTGGCGTTTGTCACGCCCACCACGCTGGGCGGGCAGTTCGCCGCCTTCCTGTGGTTCCGCTTCTTCGATATGGTCAAGCCGGCACCCATCCGGTATTACGACCGCACGCTCAAGGGCTTCGGCGTGCGCGGCGGCTACGGCGTGATGGTCGATGACATTCTGGCGGCGTCCTACACGCTGCTGGTGTTCGCGCTGTGGCGCTCGTTTTGACGTTTGACGACCGAAGCTTCAAAGGTATCGCAATGGCTGAATCCCGCGCCCTGGCCCAACTGGCCGAACTCGTCGCTGACACGCTGCACAAGCGCAGCCTGATGATGGCGTCCGCTGAATCGTGCACAGGCGGGCTGGTGTCCGCCGCCATTACCGACGTATCGGGATCGTCCGCGTGGTTTGAACGGGGCTTCGTCGTCTATTCCAACGAAGCGAAATCGCAGATGTTGGGCGTGCCGGCGGCGCTGATCCGCGAACATGGCGCCGTCAGCGAACCCGTGGCGCACGCCATGGCCGAGGGCGCGGTGCTCAACAGCCGCGCGCAAGTGGCGGTGGCGATTACCGGCGTGGCGGGCCCGACCGGTGGCACGCCCGACAAGCCCGTCGGCATGGTCTGCTTTGGGTGGAGCAACCGCCTGCAAACCCGCGTGGAAACGCGCCACTTCAAAGGCGACCGCAAACAGGTCCGCCTGCAGGCTGCCGAGCACGCCCTGCGCGGCCTGCTCGACTTCCTCGACTCAGCAGAGTCTTGACTTAGATTTCGCTGGGATGATCCGGCCGGCGACGATCTCCGTGATCGTGTTCCGGCTGGTGCTCGTGGTCGTGCTCGTGGCGACGGTCGCGATCATGATCGCGCCGCGTCGTCTCGTGCTGGTGGGTGTCGTCGCGCTCTTTCTCGACCTTGCGGTCTGGGTCCTTGCCGGTCTCTTCCCGATGCGTGCCGGCGACGGGGCGGTGCGGATGCGTGATCATGGCGTCCTCGCTCTCGCCGCAACCGGACCGACAGTGCGATCAGTTGCGGAACTGGTTGATCTGGTTGCGTGTGGCCTCGGCCACGCGGCGGGCCGCATCGGCGAAATCGCTGTCGGTGCTGGCGTAGAGAATGGCCCGCGACGAGTTGATCATCATGCCCGTGCCGTCGGCCGTGCGGCCTGCGCGGACCGTGGCTTCAACGTCGCCACCCTGGGCGCCAACACCCGGAATCAGCAGCGGCATGTCGCCGACAATCTCGCGCACCTTGGCAATCTCTTCCGGGAAGGTCGCGCCCACCACCAGGCCCATCTGGCCGCTGGTGTTCCATACGTCGCGCGCACGTTCTGCCACGACCTGGTAGACGGGCCGGCCGTCGGTTTCCAGAAACTGCACATCGCTGCCGCCAGCGTTGGAGGTGCGGCACAGCACGATGACGCCCTTGTCGGCATGCGCCAGATACGGCTGCATCGAGTCGAAACCCATGTACGGGCTGACGGTGATGGCATCGGCCTGGTAGCGCTCGAAAGCTTCCTTGGCGTAGTGCTCGGCGGTCGAGCCGATGTCGCCGCGCTTGGCATCGAGAATGACGGGGATACCCGGATAGGCTTCGTGAATGTAGCTGATGAGCTGCTCGAGCTGATCTTCGGCGCGCTGCGAGGCGAAGTAGGCGATCTGCGGCTTGAAGGCGCAGACCAGATCGGCGGTGGCGTCCACAATGGCGCGGCAGAACGAGAAGATTGCTCCGCCCGTGCCGGTCAGCGATGCCGGCAGGCGTGCCGGGTCAGGATCGAGGCCAACGCACAGCAGGGAGTTGT
The DNA here is from genome assembly GCF_000620465.1 of Ralstonia sp. UNC404CL21Col. GTDB lineage: Bacteria > Pseudomonadota > Gammaproteobacteria > Burkholderiales > Burkholderiaceae > Ralstonia > Ralstonia flatus. Next base: position 111,148 of record NZ_JIBE01000008.1, on the reverse strand, counting down.
TGCGTTGCCAGGCGGCAGCGAGTTGTTCGGTAAATCGCATGGTGTCGGGAATGTGAGGGCGACCGGATGGCCGCAAGACTTGTCTGCATTTTACCCGTCGGGCGGCCCGGTGGCGGCATCTTCCGGACGTGGCGCCGGCCCCACGCGTGCGCACCAAGCCATCGCTTGTGGCTGAACCCGCCGCCTCTTTAGGCTACACTCGGCGCGATTTTTCGCCGCCCGTTCAACACCTGCTTCAAGGAAACATCCATGATCAACCTGTTCGTCGTGCAAAAAGGTCGTCTCGCGCAGGAACAGGTCGAAGAACGCAGCGAACTGCTGCAGCACAAGCCGATCTGGATCGACGTGATCGACCCCGACGACGAAGAACTGGCGTGGATCAAGGAAGCCTATGGCGTGGTCCTCCCGGAACTCGAGCAATTGGGGGACCTGGAGGCTTCCGCCCGCTACTTTGAAGGCGAAGACGGCCACATCCACATCCGCACCGATTTCCTGCTCGACGAAGAAACCACCTCGCGCAACGTGCGCGTGGCCTTCGTGCTGACCAAGGATGTGCTCTTCTCCATCCACGACGAAGATCTGCCCGCGTTCCGGCTGGTGCGCATGCGTGCGCGGCTGCGCCCGGGCTCGGTGCGCAACGCCAAGGATGTGCTGATGGATCTGTACGCCACCGACGCGGAATACTCGGCGGACTCCATCGAAGAAGTTTACGAACGTCTCGAAGACGCCAGCAAGCGCGTGCTGGCCGACGAGGTGACCGATGCCGCCGCCGCCGATGTGCTGGAGATCATCGCGCGCGTGGAAGACTTGAACGGCCGAATCCGCCGCAACGTGATGGATACGCGCCGCGCCGTGTCGTTCCTGCTGCGCAGCCAGTTGCTCTCGGCCGATCAGCAAGACGAAGCGCGCCAGGTGCTGCGCGACATCGATTCCATCGAGAACCACACGGCGTTTCTGTCGGACAAGGTCAACTTCCTGATGGATGCCACGGTCGGCTTCATCAACATCAACCAGAACAAGATCATCAAGCTGTTCTCGGTGGTGTCGGTGGCGCTGATGCCGCCCACGCTGATCGCCTCGATCTACGGCATGAACTTCAAGGTGATGCCGGAGCTGGACTGGGCTGAAGGCTACCCGTACGCGATCGTGATGATGGTGGTGTCGGCGGCGATTCCGCTGGTGTACTTCCGCCGCAAGGGCTGGCTGAAGTAGCCCTGCGCCAGGTCAATCCGGCAGCGTGGCCGAGCCCATGCGGTTGGCGATCACGGTGGCCTTGCGCGTGAAGTTTACGTGCACGTTGGCGCAATAGCTCTTCTTGTCGAAGCACTTCGGCGCCGGCAGCGCCGCCGCCAGTCGCGCTGCCTGACCTACCGTGAGTTGCGAGGCCGGCCGCTTGAAGTAATGCTGCGCTGCTGCTTCCGCGCCGAACACGCCCTCGCCCCACTCCACCGAGTTCAGATAGATCTCGAGAATGCGCTCCTTGTCGAGCCAGAACTCGAGCATCCACGTGATGACCAGTTCTTCGCCCTTGCGCAGGTAGTGGCGTTCGCCCGAGAGGAACAGGTTCTTGGCCAGTTGCTGCGTGATGGTCGAGCCGCCCGCGACCACGTGGCCGCGCCGCTTGTTCTTCTCCCACGCGTCGAGCATGGCGTCGACTTCCCAGCCGCTGTGCGAGACGAAATCGGCGTCTTCGCTGGCGATGACCGCGCGTTTGAGGTTGCGCGAGATCTGGTCGTAATTGACCCAGCGGTGGTCGACTTTGCAGGTGAAGACATTGGCACCGCACAGGCGCATGCGCTCGGCGCGCATGAAACTCGTGGACGACGGATCGAACACCTGCCAGCTCGCGATGGCAGCGAAGAAGTACAGGTTGAGCGCGACCACGCCCGCAACGAAGCAGCCGATCACGTAGCCGAACCAACGCATCATCGCAGGGCTGCGCTCCAGGTTCAGCGGGGCGCGCGTGCCGCGACTGCGGCTTCGCCCTGCAGCCCTTCGCGCATGGCGAGCAGCACGGGAGCGGTGTCCGGGCGCACGTCGCGCCAGACGAAGAACGATTCCGCCGCCTGCTCCACCAGCATGCCCAGGCCGTCCCATGCGCGGGCCCCGTTGCGCCGGGCAAACTCCATGAACACCGTCGGCCGCTGGCCGTACATCATGTCGTAGGCCAGCGCGTTGGGGCCGAACACGGTGGTCGGGATTGGCGGCACTTCGGCCTGCAGGCTGCTCGCCGTGGCGTTGATGATGACGTCGAAAACATCGTCCGCAGCAAGCTCGTCATAGCCGCCGCCCACGAGTTCGACCTCGTGCAGCTTCGCCGAGACCTCGAAGCGATCAACCAGCTTGTTGGCGCGATCCGCCGTGCGGTTGGCGAGGAACACGCGCGCCGGCTTGTGCTCCAGCAACGGCAGCAGCACGCCGCGCGCAGCACCGCCGGCGCCGAGCAGCAGCACGCGTTCGCCTGCGAGCGCGTTGCCGATGTTGTGGGTGATGTCGCGCATCAGGCCGACGCCGTCGGTGTTGTCGCCAAAGATCTCTTCGCCGTCGAACTTGAGCGTGTTGACCGCACCGGCCGATTCCGCCCGCAACGACAACGACGTCGACATGGCATACGCATCGAGCTTGAACGGCACGGTCACGTTGAGCCCGCGTCCGCCTTCGCGCACGAACGTCATCACGGTTTCGTCAAACGCAATCAGCTCGGCGTAGATGCGGTCGTAGCGGATGAGCTGCCCCGTCTGCTGCGCAAACGCGGCATGGATGGTGGGCGACTTGCTGTGCGCGATCGGGTTGCCGATCACACCATAGCGATCTGTGGGCGGCGCGCTCGCAGCTGCGAGGATGGCCTCTTGAAACGACGACGGCATGGGCGACGAAATCAGCGGGTCTGCAGGTGGGTTTCCAGACCTGCGCGGGTGAACTTGAACGTGGCGACCACATCCTGGATGTCGACGCGCTTGCGCATCTCGGCCGGGAAGCCGCCAAACGGTGAAGACGAACGCACGATGGCCACGGCCTGGCGATCCAGCGCGGGGTTGCCCGAGCTTTTGGCGATCTCGATGCCTTCGATCTTGTAGCCGTCCTGGTTGTAGCCGAGCTGGCCATCGCGGTTGATGCTGATCACGACGATCAACTCGCCATACAGCGGGCGGCCGTTCTGGCTCGGGAAGTTTGCGGTGCCGCGGGCTTCGATCTTGCGGCGCACGGCATCGTAGTAGCGGGCGTAATCGACCTGACGCGCGCTGGCGGCCGTCAGCACATTGCGGCGCGGGCGCTTGGCGTAGTTCTCCAGGTTGCGGTCGATCTCGGCTTGCAGGCGGGCGATTTCGTCTTGCGTGGTGCGGTCGTCGGTACCGTTGGTGGGCGACGGCTGCGGACGCTCGCCGGGCTTGACCTGACGATCGTTGACCAACGGCGCACGCTCGGTCGATTGCGTAAGCAGGCGGCGCTGCTCCTGCTCGAGATATTCGACGCGGCGCTCCGTGAGCTTGATGGCGTCGCCGGTCTGCTCATTGGTGTCGGCGGGCAGCGGCGTGGTGGCGCGCTGCTGGTCGTATTCGCCACCGCCGTTCAGGTTGACCTGCGCCACGGCCGTCGCCTTGGACGGCGCCGTCGAAGATTTGGCGTTGACGAGCACCACATCGAGGCCCGGATCTTCGCGCTTGATATCGAACGCCTCGGGCGCCACCACACGCACGAACAGCAGCAAGACATGCACGGCCAACGACACCACCAGAGCCTTGGTGAGCGTGCTGCTGCCGGACCAGTCCGGACGGTTTGCGAGGGCGGCCATGGGGCGATTCCTGGTCGATGCGCGAAGAATGAAGGTCAGACTGCGATTGTAGTTAGGCAGCGGTAGGCGTTCCACCGGTCTCGCCGTCCTGCGGCGGCGGCGCCACAGCAGCGCCGGCTTCGGCGCGCGCCTCTTCCCCATCAGCGGCCGGTTGTGGTTCAGCGGGCACATCGGCTTCGGTCTCTGCCTCGGCCAGTTCTTCTTCGATGGCCTCCGCTTCAGCTTGCGCGTCCGCAGCCGGGGCGAGAATCTCGACCACGCGGCACGACACTTCCAGGCTGATCTCGTCGGTCTCCAGGATATCGAGCACAACATGCGTGCCGCGCGCCGTTTGGGCCAGCTCGGGCACCTTCGTCACCAGCGGAATGTCGGCGAAGCGCACGGCGCCTTCCTTGAGCACCACGGCCTGCATGCGCGTGCGGTTTTCCTGCTTGAGCCAGCGCAGGCACCAGTAGCGCTCCATGGTCGACTGGTGGTCGGCGTAGGCGGCGTAGGTGGCTTCGAAGTCGGCAACGGCGGCCAGCAGGTCGGCATCTTTGGGCTTGAACGGTGCAATCAGCTTGGCCGTCACGCCGTGCTGTGCCACCGCTGCGATCTGCCATTGATTCACCAGATCGACATAGCGGCGCAGCGGCGAGGTGCTCCACGCGTACTGCGCCACGCCCAGACCTTCATGCGGCGCCGGATACGTCTGCATGCGCGTGCGGTGCATCCCCCACGCCTTCTGCGTGCGGTAGATGCCCGGCACACCGGCGTCAGCCAGCATGCGGCCCCACGTGCTGTTGGCCAGGATCATCAGCTCGGCCACGATCTTGTCCAGCGGCGAACCGCGTTTGCGCTGTTCGATCCGCACGCGCTCGCCACCGCCTTCCTCCTCGGGAATCGGATCGATGTAGAACGAGTAATCGCCCTTCTGCGCGCCCTCCGGCTTCAGGCCGCTGGCGATGCGGGCCTGCTGGCGGCCGTCATACAACGCGCACACAAACGGCCACAGCACCGCCAGCTCGGCCTTGAACGGATAGTCGCCCGAGCCATCGGCGAGCGCGTCGGCGGTGATCACATCGTCGAGCAGGTTGTGGCGCAGGTTGGCGGCCACGGTCACGGATTCGCAGCGCGTTTCGCTGGCGGTGACCGCCCACGTGGCGCGGTCGACCGTCACATACAGCGACAGCGCCGGGCATGCGCGCCCTTCCTGCAGCGTGTAACGGTCCACCACCGACTCCGGCAGCATCGTGATCTTGTCGCCGGGGAAATACACGGTGGACAAACGCTGACGCGCAATCACGTCCAGCGGTTCGCCGCGCTGGATGCCAAAGCCCGGCGCGGCAATATGGATGCCAATGCGCACGGTGGCGTCATCAATGGGCGTGACGGAGATGGCGTCGTCGATTTCCGTGGTGGTCACGTCGTCGATCGAGAAAGCGCGCACGTCGGCGGCCGGCAGCTCCATCACCGGTTCCGGCACGGTCACGTCCGGGAAGCCGGTGCCCTTCGGGAAACATTCCGAGAGGAAGCGGGCCTCGTGCAGCGCGCGGGCGTTGGCGATGCCGCCGACCGCCACCATCAGGCGCATCGGCGACAGGCCCAGCGCGGTGCACGCCGCATCGAGCGCCTTGTATTCGAGGCTGTTCTTGTCCGGCTTGAACAGCAGTTGCAGCGTCTTGCCGCGGAAGGCCTCGGGCAGGCGCATCGCTTTCAGCTCGGCTTCGTATTCGGCCTGCAGGGCGGCTTGCTGCTTCTTGCGCTCCAAACCTGCAAGCGCGGCCTTCAGCTGATCTTCGGGCGCGCGCTGATAGCGGCCGCGGCCCTTGCGGCGGAAGTAGATCGGCGAGCCATGCAGCGCGATGGCCAGCGCGGCCTGCTGCGTGGCATTGGCGCCGGCGCCAAAATATTCGCCGGCCAAATCGGTAAAGCCGAATTCTTCGGCCGAAGCGCATTCCCAGAGGAAATCCAGGTCGATCTCTGCCGACAGCGCCTGGGCCGCCTGCGACAACTCGCCGGCGGACGGCTGCGCGAATTGCAGCAACACGTCGCGCGACTTGACCTTGGTGCGCTTGGCGCTCGGCAACTCGACCTGATAGGCCTCGCCCTGTTGGGACAAGACGGTGCCCGCGCGGATCTCGCCGCCTTCTTCAAACAGCAACTGCATGGATTTGTATGGATTGCGGCACTCGCACGAGCGAGCGTCACTTTGAATGAGGTGGAATGGCCGCGCCGCCCGACGTTACAACGTCACGCGCGGCGATCAAAAGTTGGGGGCGATGATACCGCACTGGCCCGCCGCCCGGCCCGCGAAAATACGCTTAGCGCGGCGGGTCGAAGTCAGCCAGCGCGGGCAGGAAAACCTCCGTCACCAGCATCGCGCTTGCACCGCGCCGGAACACCGACCGGCGGGCCGGCAGCCGTGACGTGCCGGAGACAGGCGGATCGCCCAGCGCGTCGTGCGCGCGGCGCACCAGCGGGTGGCGCGCGTCCAGCAAGGCAAATTCGAAGTCTCCGCGCTGCACACGCGGATCGGCAAACAGAGAATGCCCCAGCGGCTGCGTCCCCAGCGCTTTGAGGAACGGCCAGTCGAGCGCCACGCTGCGCGGGTGGACGATGGTGTGGGCATACACCACCGGAATCTCGTCGCAGATCAGCAAAACTTCGCGGACGAGCGTCTCGGCGGCACGTGACATGCCAAGGCAACGCCACTCGTCGCGTAACGGCATCGCGCGCTGCTGGCCGAGCAATTGGACGCGAAAGCGCGACGATGCCGCACGAAGCCGTGCCGTCAGCGAGTCTGCGCCCAGGGCCCAACGCGCCCAATGCCGGTCATAAACGACAGCCGGGGGCAACGCGCTGCGCCACAGGCTGCGCGGATACGACGGTGAATCGGTCATGCGGCGTCGAATGGATGTGCGGCCAGCAAATCCGCAGGAATACCGCAAAAGACGAGCACTTCGTCCATGTAATGCGCAAAATCGCTGATGCCGTGGTCGCTGCCGTCGATGACGTGGGTGGCCGCCTGCGGGAAATGAGCAAGCATTTCGCGGTAGTCGAGCACCTCGTCACGCGTCGCCGCGAGCAGGTAATAACGCTCGGGTTGCGTGATAGCGGGGACGGCGAGCGCGCGCAGCTCGTCCAGATGGCGCGGCTCGACGCGGATCGTGCCGCCGCCATGCCAGAGCGGCTGCTCCCCGACATATTTGGCGAGATCCCGCTCCGGACGGGTGGCTGGATTGAGCATCGCCGCGCGGAGCCCGTGGCGTTCTGCCAGCCAGGTCGCATAAAAGCCCCCCAGGGAGGAGCCAATGAGCACCGGTTGCGTGCCGTCGCGCTGGCTCAATTCGGCAATCAGCGCCTCGGTTTCCGTCATTGCCTCGCGCGGCGAGACGGGCAATGCCGGGCAAACGTACTGATCCGCCAGCCCGACGGAAGCCATCCGCTTGCCCAGCAACTGGGCTTTGAACGAGCGCGGCGACGAACGGAATCCGTGCAGATAAACAATGGATGCCGACATATCGGATCAGTTTGCCGCGTTGCCCTGCTCTGCCAACGCGTCGAGCAGCTTCTGGTGGACACCGCCGAAGCCGCCATTGCTCATGACAAGCACATGGTCGCCCGGGCGAGCCGCAGCGGTGACAGCGTCCACCAACGCGGTCAGGTCAGAGAACGTGTTTGCACGCGCGCCCAACGGCGCCAACGCGCCAGCCAAGTCCCAGCCGATGGCATCGCGGCCGTTGGCGGCGCCGTAAGCGAAGACTTGGTCCGCGCCGGACAGACTCTCGGGAAGCGCTTGCTTCATCACACCGAGCTTCATGGTGTTGGAACGCGGCTCCAGCACAGCAAGAATGCGGCCTTGGCCGACATGCCGGCGCAGCCCATCGATCGTGGTCCGAATGGCCGTGGGGTGGTGGGCGAAATCGTCGTAGACCGTGACGCCGTTGACCGTGCCGCGCACTTCCATCCGGCGTTTCACATTTTCGAAACGGGCCAGGCTTTCAATGGCTTGGGCGGGTGGCACACCAACGTGGCGTGCAGCGGCAATGGCGGCGACGGCATTCATACGGTTATGGTCGCCCTGCAGCGCCCAGCGGACGCGACCCTGCGCTTGGCCGTTGAAAACAACGTCAAAGCTGTCGTCCTCGCCAAGGTTGGCGATTTTCCAGCCTTCGCCGTCTTCTGTGCCGAATCGCTCGACTTCGGACCAGCATCCGCGCTCAAGTACGCGGGTGAGGCTGTCTTCGCGACCATTGACGAGCAGCCGCCCTTGGCCGGGCACGGTACGCACAAGATGGTGGAATTGCGTTTCGATCGCAGCGAGATCCAGGAAGATGTCGGCGTGATCGAATTCCAGGTTATTCAATATGGCCGTGCGAGGGCGGTAATGGACGAACTTGCTGCGTTTGTCGAAGAAGGCGGTGTCGTACTCGTCGGCCTCAATGACGAAGAAGTCGGATTCGGTCAGCCGCGCCGACAGCCCGAAGTTGCGCGGCACGCCACCCACCAGGAAGCTCGGATTGTAGCCGGCGTCCTGCAGAATCCAGGCGAGCATCGACGTGGTTGTCGTCTTGCCGTGCGTGCCGGCGACGGCGAGCACCCATTTCTGGCGCAGCACATTGTCCCCCAGCCATTGCGGGCCCGAAATGTAGGGCAGATTGCGATCCAGGATAGCTTCCATCAGCGGATTGCCCCGGGAGATCACGTTGCCGATCACGTACAGATCGGCGCCGACGGAGAGTTGCTCCGGGTCGAAACCTTCAATCAGTTCGATGCCCTGCGCTTCAAGCTGGGTGCTCATCGGCGGGTAGACGTTGGCGTCGCAACCGGTGACGCGGTGACCAGCCTGGCGGGCGATCAGGGCAATGCCGCCCATGAAGGTGCCGCAGATTCCAAGGATGTGGATATGCATGGGTGCCGTCTCAACTTCGTAGCGCCGCATTGTACCTGCGGCTTCGGGCCGGTCCGCGCGCTTCAGTAAAATAGAGCCATGTCAAAACGCCCCACCCTCGATCCCGCCCGCGTGCGGGAGGAAATTGCCGTCACCGCCGCCCGCATGATCGCGGAAGACGGTGCCGATTACGCCACCGCCAAACGCAAGGCCGCGCGCCACGTGCTTGGCACGGAATCCCGCGCGCCGGGGGAATGGCTGCCGGACAACGAACAGGTCGAGACGGAAGTCCGCGAATATCAGGCGCTGTTCCAGGCCGAATCCCAGCCGCGGGTGCTGGCGTTGCTGCGCCGCATTGCGCTGCTGTTGATGGAAGGGCTGGCCGTCCACAACCCATATCTTGCGGGCGCCGTCTTCAATGGCACCGCGAGCGAGCACTCGGACATCCACCTGCAGGTCTTCTGTGACAGCCCCAAGGATGTGGCGATCTTCCTGCTCAACGCCGGCGTGGAGTTCGACACCACGGAAAGCGCCCACTTCGCCGGCCGCGACGAGGTGGAAACGCTCAGCTTCCTGTGGCGGGGCCAATGGCCCGCCGGGCCCGAATCCCGCGAACTCGCGCGCGAACTGCGCGCTGAAACGGGCACGCCGGTCGGCGTCCATATTGCCCTCTATGACATGAACGATGTGCGCGGTGCGCGGCGCGCCGACGCCACCGGCAAGACGCAGCGGGGCGACGCCGCCGCCGTGCGTGCCCTCCTGTCGCAGGGGTGATCCGCCGACAGGAGTACAATCCGCCACGCTTCGCCTCTGTCTATATATAGAGACCCCCGCCAACCATGTCGCGCCGCACCACCTTGATTGCCCTGTTGATCGCCGGCCTGATTGCCGCGGCGGCGGGCGTCTATTTCGGACATCGCGCCACCGAGCCAAAAACCCCCGCAAGCAGCGCCGTGGCTGCGTTTTACGACAGCAAGCTGCCCGACGCCAATGGGGCGCCGCTGGATCTGGCAGCGTTTCGCGGCCAGCCGGTGGTGATCAATTTCTGGGCGCCGTGGTGCGGTCCTTGCGTGGAGGAAATGCCTGAACTGTCTGCCCTGGCGCAGGAACAGAAGTCCAAGGCAAAGTTCGTCGGCATCGGCATTGACTCGGCCGCCAATATCCAGACGTTCCTGGGTAAGGTCCACGTCACATATCCGGTCGCGGTGGCAGGCTTTGGCGGGACGGAACTGGGGCGGCAGTTCGGCAACGACGTCGGCGGCCTGCCGTTTACTGTGATCCTTAATTCACAAGGCGAAATCACTTTCCGGAAGATGGGCCGGGTGCACGCCGATGAACTGCGAGCAGCCCTGCAGCGCACGTGAATATGGAAAACGTCATATGACGTTCATGTGCACGCAACTCCCCTTCTTCTTCGGCAAAAGCGCAGACCGGACGCACAAGATCGGTGAAAACACCGATTTGTTGAGAGTTTTTCAGCAAAAACTAGACAAAGCATTCTAAGTTGCTGTAAATTGCGCCCAACTTCGCTCAACCGGTCAAACCGTGGCTGATAAACCCATCGCCAAAGCGCTTCGCAACGTGCTCGTGCTGCACGGCCCGAACCTCAATTTGCTGGGGACGCGCGAGCCGGAAGTCTATGGTGCAACGACCCTCGCCGACATCAATGCCGCCTTGGCCGAACGCGCCACAGCGCGCGGCGTGACGTTGGCGCACTTCCAGTCGAACCACGAAGGGGCGCTGGTGGATCGCATCCATGCCGCCAAGAGCGAAGGCGTTGAATTCATCATCATCAATCCGGCCGCCTACACCCACACGAGTGTGGCGCTGCGCGATGCGCTGGCCGGCGTGGTGATCCCGTATATCGAAGTCCACTTGTCCAACGTGCATCGCCGCGAGCCGTTCCGCCACCATTCGTACCTGGCGGACCAGGCCGTGGGCGTGATTTGCGGGCTGGGCTGGCGCGGCTATCTGGCGGCGCTGGACTTCGCAATCGATCAACACGGCGGCTGATCAGCCGTCTTCTTCCTTTTATTTCAACCACTTAACCAACGCAACGACGCCAGCGCCTGGAGCGCCTTTGACCGATGCGCGGCTGAAGAGCCATTCGCGCGCATCGACCGCCCAGACCGCCGACGCTGCAGGAGAACGCTCATGGATTTGCGCAAGCTGAAAACGCTGATCGACCTGGTGGCCGAATCGGGCATTTCGGAACTCGAAGTGACCGAGGGCGAAGGCAAGGTCCGCATCGTCAAATCGGCACCGCAAGTGGTGGCCCCGATGCAATATGCGCCGATGCAGATGCAGGCCGCACCGGCTGTCAGCGCGCCCGCCGCAGCAGCGCCGGCCGCGGTTGGCGCCGAAGCAGCGTCGCCCGCCCTGCCGGCTGGCCACATCGTGACGTCGCCGATGGTCGGTACGTTCTACCGCTCGCCGTCGCCGGGCGCAGCGGAGTTCGTCAAGGTGGGCGACACCGTCAAGGAAGGCCAGACGATCTGCATCATCGAAGCGATGAAGCTGCTCAACGAGATCGAAGCGGACAAGGCCGGCGTCATCAAGGAAATCCTGATCGAAAACGGCCAGGCTGTGGAATACGGCCAACCGCTGTTCGTGATCGGCTGATCTCCCGGCATCCGACCCTCATCGTGCGGCGCGCAGCGTGCCGCATCCGAGCGCGAGCCGGCGCACAAGGGCTGCCACTGAGCGCAGCCCGGCCACAGCGCCCTCGCCTCTCCTTTTTGTAGCGAGAACACGATGTTCGACAAGATCCTGATCGCGAATCGCGGCGAGATCGCTCTTCGCATCCAGCGCGCCTGCCGCGAACTCGGCATCAAGACCGTGGTGGTCTATTCCGAGGCGGACAAGGAAGCCAAATACGTCAAGCTGGCCGACGAAGCCGTGTGTATCGGCCCGGCACCGTCGCCGCTGTCGTACCTCAACATGCCGGCCATCATCTCAGCCGCCGAGGTGACCGACGCCCAAGCCATCCACCCCGGCTACGGCTTCCTGTCGGAAAACGCCGACTTTGCCGAGCGTGTGGAGCAATCCGGCTTCACCTTCATCGGCCCGACGCCCGAATCGATCCGCCTGATGGGCGACAAGGTCTCGGCCAAGCAGGCGATGATCAAGTCCGGCGTGCCGTGCGTGCCGGGCTCGGAAGGCGCTCTCTCGGACGACCCGAAGGAAATCCTGGCAACGGCCAAGAAGGTCGGCTATCCGGTGATCATCAAGGCCGCTGGCGGTGGCGGTGGCCGTGGCATGCGCGTGGTGCACACCGAGGCCGCGCTGATCAACGCCGTCAACATGACGCGCGAAGAAGCCGGCCGCGCCTTCGGCAATCCGGAAGTCTATATGGAGAAGTTCCTGGAGCATCCGCGCCACGTGGAAATCCAGGTTCTGGCCGACCAGCACCGCAACGCCATCTGGCTGGGCGAGCGCGACTGCTCCATGCAGCGCCGCCACCAGAAGGTGATCGAGGAAGCGCCGGCACCGCACATTCCGCGCCGCCTGATCGAACGCATTGGCGACCGCTGCGCCGAGGCCTGCAAGAAGATCGGCTACCGCGGCGCCGGCACGTTCGAGTTCCTGTATGAGAACGGCGAGTTCTACTTCATCGAAATGAACACGCGCGTGCAGGTCGAACACCCGGTCACGGAAATGATCACGGGCGTCGACATCGTGCAGGAGCAGATTCGCGTGGCGGCCGGCGAAAAGCTGCGCTTCCGTCAGAAAGACATCACGCTCAAGGGCCACGCCATCGAGTGCCGCATCAACGCGGAAGATCCGTTCAAGTTCACGCCGTCGCCGGGCCGCATCACGTCGTGGCACGTGCCGGGTGGCCCGGGCGTCCGCGTGGATTCGCACGCCTACAACGGCTACTTCGTGCCGCCCAATTACGACTCGATGATTGGCAAGGTCATCACGTACGGCGCCACGCGCGAGCAGGCCATCGCCCGCATGCGCATCGCCCTGTCGGAAATGGTGGTGGAAGGCATCCAGACCAACGTGCCGCTGCACCGCGACCTGATGCTCGACGCCAACTTCGTTGAAGGCGGCACCGACATCCACTACCTGGAGCACCGTCTGGCGCAACAGGAAGTGGCCAAGGGTGGCGGCAAGTGACGTACCGCGAATGCGTGCTCGAAGTGGCGCGTGACGACGCTGAAGCGTTGTCCGAAGCCCTGTTTGATCTCGGCGCGCTGTCGGTCTCGGTGGAAGACGCCGATGCCGACACGCCTGAAGAGCAACCGCTCTTTGGCGAGCCCGGCCACGAACCGACACGCCTGGCGTGGAACCGCTCGCGCGTGGTTGCGCTGCTCGCCGACGATGCCGATCCGGCGTTGCTGGTGGCAGCCGCAGCCAACGAGATCAACCTCTCGCCGCTGCCCGCGTACACCGTGCGCGAAGTCGAAGAGCAGGACTGGGTGCGCGTGACGCAATCGCAGTTCGAGCCGATCCATATTGGTGAGCACATCTGGGTCGTGCCGTCCTGGCACGACGCGCCGGAACCCGACGCCGTGGTGCTGGAACTGGACCCCGGCCTCGCGTTCGGCACCGGCAGCCACCCGACCACGCGCCTGTGCATGGAATGGCTGGAACAGCACGTGCAACCTGGCGAACGCACCCTCGACTACGGTTGCGGCTCAGGCATTCTGGCCATCGTCGCCAAGAAGCTCGGCGCCGGAGAAACCGTCGGTGTCGACATCGACCCGAATGCGGTCGAAGCCTCGCGCTACAACGCCGAGCGCAACCACGTCGAAGCCACGTTTGCCCTGCCCGACGACGCACCGGAAGGCACGTTCGATCTGGTCGTCGCCAACATCCTGTCGAACCCGCTCAAGCTGATGTCGGCCATGCTGTGTGCCCGCGTGCGCCCGGGCGGCCGGTTGATCCTGTCTGGCGTGCTCGAGCGCCAAGCCGAAGAAGTGGCGGCCGCGTATGCCTCCGCCATTCCGCTCACGGTGTGGCGTGCACGTGACGGCTGGGTCTGCCTGCATGGTGTGAAGCCCGCGTAATTCCACGGTATTGCGCGCCGGCGCCCCCTGCAAAGGTCGACGCTGGCGCCGCTGTCTGCAATACTCGCGCGGTCGGCTTTTTTCTCCTCGTCCCGCATGGCAACTGCGCCACAAGCTGCGCCACGTTTGGCTGCCCGCTGTCCCAACTGTCAAACCGCGTTCCGCGTTGTCGCCGATCAACTGCGGCTGCGCGGCGGGCTCGTTCGTTGCGGGCGCTGCAATCACGTCTTCGATGGCCGCGATCATCTGATCGAACTAGGCGCCGTAGTCACGCCTGCGGCGCCGACGGCCGAGGCACCGCAGCCTCCGCAATCGCCGGAACCCGCCGCCCGCGTTGCCCCACTCGCCCCGTCAGCCGCTCCTGAACCCGAAGCGCCCGCAGCATCTCCGGCTGCGGAGGACGACCACGGCTTCGGCATGACGCTGATCTGGGAAGAAGACGTTCCTGAAGAAGGCGTCGCGGAAGTCCATCTGGGGGAAGTTGAAGGCGCAACACCGGTGCCTGACGTGCCATCCACCGCACCCGACACGCGTCCACTCCCCGACGAAGTACCGATCGAGCCCGAGGTAGAGCCAGCCGCTGAACCGACGCAGGAAACACGACCGCCGGAACCGCCAGCGCCGCCCGCCGATCCATTCCACGGCCTGCCGCCCATTCGCGACCTCGACGACGAGGAAGACGCGTTCGCGGCAGCCGTACCCAAGCAGCCGTCAGCTGACTTGCCGGTGGAACCGGCAATCACGCCCGCGGCGGCTCCGGCGGCTCCGGCAGTGACGACCGCCGCGGCGGCAGCGGTCTCGGCCCCTGCAAAGCTAGAGGCGGAGAAGCACGACTCGGTCTGGATGCGTCACGAAACCGATCCGCATACGCTTTTTGCACCGGTGCCGCGCCGTCATGGCCTCGCACGCCGCACGCAAGCCGAGCCGGCGGGCCCGACGCCGCAGCGCACGGTGACTGGCGCGCCGCGTCCGCGCAAGGTGCGGGGGCCGAACCACGGTGTGTCTGCCGCGACGCTGGATTTCTTGCGCGCCGCGCAAGCCCGCGAGCAAACACGCAAAACGACGGGACGCCGCGCACTGGCGCGCGTTGCGATCGGGCTGCTCGCGGTGGCGGCCGTGCTGCAACTGCTCTTCCTGGCACGGGCCGAGATCGCGCGCCGCGTGCCCTCCACACGGCCGATGTTGGAGGCGATGTGCCAACCGTTGCATTGCACGATTGCGCCACCGCGTGACCTCGATGCACTGCAGATCGAATCGTCGCAACTGCAGCGGCAGGAAGGCGACGCGTCCGACCAGTACGTGCTGACGGCTACGCTGCGCAACCGCGCCGGCGGCCCCATCGCCCTGCCCGCCATCGAACTCGTCACGACCGATCTGCAAGACCAGCTGCTCTCGCGCCGCGCGCTGCTGCCCAGCGACTACCTCAACCCGAGCGACAGTGCATACAGCAAGTCAGGGCTGCCCGCCCGCGCTGAACTACCGATTCGGGTACGATTCCAGTCCCAGCGCCCGACGGCCAACTACCGGGTCCTGATTTTTTACCCCTGAGTTTTCATCCTGGCTTAGAGCCGCTAACAAGAACCTGCCGGCCCGGCGTGCCGACGCAGATGCCACGAGGATCTTGTTAGCGGCTTTTCCCCAACACGCATCAAAGGAAGGAGTAACACCATGGCAAACGTGACCCTTGGCGGCAACCCGATCGAAGTCGGCGGCCAATTCCCGACCGCAGGCTCGAAGGCCCCGGCATTCACGCTGGTCGGCGCAGACCTGAAAGACGTCTCGCTCGCTGACTTTGCCGGCAAGCGCAAGGTTCTGAACATCGTGCCGAGCCTGGACACCCCGGTGTGCGCCACCTCCACGCGCAAGTTCAACGAAGCCGCCGCCAAGCTGGATAACACGGTCGTGCTGTCCATCTCCGCCGACCTGCCGTTCGCAGCTGGCCGCTTCTGCACCACCGAAGGCATCGCAAACGTGAAGCCGCTGTCGACCTTCCGCGACAAGGGTTTCAAGCAAGCCTACGGCGTCGACATCACGTCGGGCCCGCTGGCTGGCGTGACCGCCCGCGCCGTGGTCGTGCTCGACGCCAACGACACCGTCCTGTACTCGCAACTCGTGCCCGAGATCAAGGACGAGCCGAACTACGACGCGGCCCTGGCTGCGCTGAAGTAAGCTGAACTGACTGCATCGAGACCGGCTTCCGGTCTCTCGTTCATCACACGGCCGTCCACTGGGCGGCCGTGTCATATCTGGAGTGCTTCAATATGGCCAGCGTGATCTGCGGCTCGGTTGCCTACGACACCATCATGACGTTCGACGGACACTTCCGCGAACACATCCTGCCCGACAAAATCCACATCCTGAACGTCTCGTTTCTGGTGCCGACCATGCGCCGCGAGTTCGGTGGCTGCGCAGGCAACATCGCCTACACGCTGAAGATGCTCGGCGGCGAGCCCATCATCATGGGCACCGTCGGCCAGGATGCGGGCCCGTATCTGGACTACCTGAAAAAGCTCGGCATCTCGACCGCGCATATCACGGAGGTGCCGGACACGTTCACCGCGCAAGCGATGATCACGACCGACCGCGACAACAACCAGATCACCGCCTTCCACCCTGGCGCGATGAGCCATTCGAGCATCAATTCGGTCAAGAATGCCCTGCCGGCAAGGCTCGGCCTGGTGGGCCCAGACAGCCGCGAAGGCATGCTGCACCACGCCACCCAATTTGCCGAATCGGGCGTGCCTTTCATCTTCGATTTGGGCCAGGCAATGCCGCTGTTTGACGGCGCCGACCTGCGCCACTTCGTTGAACTCGCCAGCTACGTGGTGGTCAATGACTACGAAGCGCAGGTCATGCTGTCACGCACGGGCTACAGTGCGGCAGAACTTGCGCAGCGCGTCGAGGCTTACATCGTCACGCGCGGGGAAGAAGGGGCGGAGATTTACGCCGGCGGCAAGCAGTACACTATTCCGGTCGTGCCGGCCGAACGTGTGGTCGACCCGACCGGTTGCGGCGACGCCTTCCGCGGCGGCCTGCTCTACGGCATCGAAAATGGCCTGGACTGGGATACCACCGGCCGCCTCGCCAGCCTGATGGGCTCACTCAAGATCGCTTGCCAAGGCCCGCAGAATTACGGCCTGCCCGTCGACGAGATTGCGCGACGCTTTGAATCCGCTTTCGGGTACCGGTATCAATAAGGAACGAACATGAAACCCATCTATCGCATCGGCGCCGCGACTCTGCTGGTCGCCGCCCTTGGCCTGCAAGGCTGCGCCATGGGCACCAACTCCAACAGCGCCTATACCTCGGGGCAGGCGCAACGTGAGCAGACCGTGCGCTTCGGTACGGTAGATTCCGTGCGCAATGTCGTGATCGATCGTGAGCAGACCGGCGTTGGCACCATTGCCGGCGGCGCGATCGGCGGCATCGGTTCGGCTGCAGCCATCGGGCGCGGCAACGGCTCGGTGGCGGCGGGTGTGCTCGGTGCGATTCTCGGTGGCGTTGCAGGCAGCGCGCTCGAAGGTCAGATGAACAAGCGGCCTGGCCTCGAAATCACCGTCAAGCTCGACAACGGCGAATACCGCGCCATCACGCAGGATGCCGACGAGGCGTTCCGCCCTGGCGAGCGCGTGCGCCTGCTGTCATCGGGCGGCGTGACGCGCGTCACGCACTGATCAAACGCGCTCGGCTGATACGCCGAGGGGTTCATCGGAAAACCGCATCGGCACCGCGCCGGTGCGGTTTTTTTATGCTCGCGAGAAACGTATGCGCAACGCGCGGGCAAGAAAAAGCCCGCCGGGGCGTGAGCCGATCGGCGGGCGGTGCAAGACACCAAGGCCTTGCGGACCGGATACGCAGTATCCGATCAGGTGGGCGCGACCTGCGCGCCGCTGTGGTCCCGGAGGATCACCGTCGTCAGAATGACTTACGGACGGTTGCCGGTCGGGAACGGCCATGCCGCAGCCGGGTTCAGCGCGGTCTTGGCAGCGGGTGCAGCAGGTGCAGCGGCCGGAGCAGCAGCGGGCTTGGCGACAGCCTTCTTGGCCGGAGCCTTCTTCGCAGCAGGCTTGGCGGCAGCCTTCTTGGCAGCCGGGGCCTTCTTCGCTGCAGCCTTCTTCGCAGCAGGCTTGGCAGCAGCCTTCTTGGCAGCCGGGGCCTTCTTCGCTGCAACCTTCTTCACTGCGGCTTTCTTGGCCGGAGCCTTCTTGGCTGCAACCTTCTTCACTGCAGCTTTCTTGGCCGGGGCCTTCTTGGCTGCAACCTTCTTCACTGCAGCTTTCTTGGCCGGAGCCTTCTTGGCTGCAACCTTCTTCACTGCGGCCTTCTTGGCGGGTGCCTTCTTGGCAGCGACCTTCTTAGCTGCAACCTTCTTGGCCGGGGCCTTCTTAGCGGCCGGAGCAGCCTTCTTTGCAGCAGCCTTCTTGGCGGCCGGAGCCTTCTTTGCAGCGGCCTTCTTGGCCGGGGCCTTGGCGGCCGGTTTCTTCTTAGCAGCAGTTGCCATGGGAAACTCCTTCAAGATTGGGTATCGAACTATCGAGATTGAGCAACCCGACCGGCCCGATCCCACGATGCATTGGCACCGCCAGACCAACCGAGCGAGCGATTCATCGGCGCGCCACCAAACGGCAGTCGCACGCTAATGAATTCGGTACGAAGATCTGCGACTTGCGCGGTGAACACACGCAGCAAGTTGCACGCCCCGGTTGCGCGCACGAGCGCAGCCGCAGTCGGCCGGACAGAATGCATCCGGCGAGTCTTCATCAATTGAGAGGACCGGGGCATCGTGGCCACACCGGTCGAAATCTGATCTTGCGCGAATCGCTGCGTAGACCGCAAAGCCGCTTGCAGCGTGACTTTGCGGACAGCGAAAAACTGGAGAGCGCGCGTTTTCTTTTGGGGGTAGTACGCCCATCCCGACGGGGGGATCGCAGAGACGGCACCGAGTTCAAACAGCCCTGTCGGCGTGGCGTGCATCAAAGTGGTTACGCTCCTCGACTACCTTTCACTTGCCGCTTGGAACTTCATCGTCGTTGATCGCGCGAAGGTCCCTTGCATCGAAGTCAACGTCTTGTCAAGGCGAATCATAATTCGTTTGCGCGGTGATGTTAAGAGATTTATGCAAAAAGCGCGGCGAGTTTTGGTGAAGGATTGCGCTGCGTCTGTGCGTCGCTGCGATTCGCATCGCGCATGCGCGCAGATCGCTGTCGCGAATGCGCATTTTCTTGCGTCGTGACATCACGTTGCGACGTTGCTCCACGTTGACACACGCGTCCCGCAAACCCAGTGTTCATGCCGGTTTACAGCAACACGCAATGTTGTGCGCGTGTGCATCATGAACTCGTGCGCGCGGCTCGTGCGCATTCGGCATCGTCGTGCGCGACGACGCGCGAGCTGCGCGATGCGCGTCGAAAAAAACGATGCGTAGATGCGACAACGCGCGCGAATTTTCCGCACTCAACACGTCGATACGCGTGCGATCGGTGCGATCGACGCGTGCATATCGACGTGCGGAGGATGTCGATCGACGCTGCTGACACATCGCGCTCACCTTCGATCGGCACCGCGCGATGTCGATGCGATTGCGAAGACCGACTGCATGCATGCAGCACCCGCAAATCGCGTGCCGCGCATCCGATGCGCGAGGTCGCTGCGATGGGCCGAAGCATCGACGCATGCATGCGCGCGACATCGATCCGCGCACGCCGGATGGATGCCGATGCATGCGACGCTGACATCGGATCGTGACAATGCCGAACTGCATGCGCGCACGACATCGATAGCGCGACCCGCACGATGCTCATCCGAGCGTCGATCGCCGGAAAACCCTGCTCAGCAACCGCTGAAAACTTCACGCAATCGCGTTTGAAACGACGCTGTTTTACGACGATAGAAGGATTGTTCTACGGCAATCCACGGGCCATTTTTGCTGCACCCCTGTCGTCCGAAGAATGGCTTGCAGCGACGTTTTATTCGGGATCGATCTCGCAAATTGCTGCGACCGCAAATCCGGGTGTCAGGTTGGCGCTGATTGTCATGCCATTCGGTTTCACTTCACGATCCGCTCACCACATCAGCACGGCATCGATCGCGCGGTGTGGCACGGGCCTGCGCGTGGCCCGTGACAAGACAGGGAGGTCGTCGCCAACCCTGCATGGCTGACGACGACAAACCCGACGAGCAAAGAGCGCAAGACAGAAGGGGTCCAACAAGCGTTCTGTTCTGAGTAGTGGAGGCACAAGATGCGCGATCGAGCGTTCTTGTCGAAATCGAATCCGCCGAAGTGCGGACTGTTCGTGCAGTGCATGCTGGCGACGGCATCGCTCGCCATGTTGGCCGGTTGCGCGAATTCGGGCAGCGGCGACATGGGCACCTCGCTTGGCGGCGGCGGCGATTCGCAATCCAAGCCGGCGATCGCGGCATCGAGTTCGCCCACGTGGTCGAACGGCAGCAGCAACGGCAGCAATGCAACGGGTGACACCGGCTCGACCGGCAACACGCCCATCGCGACGCTGACCGGCCCTGTCGAACAACTGACGACCACCACCATCACCGCCATCGTGCCGCTCACCAGCGCGTTGACTTCCACCACGCGAGCCGTGGGGGCCGCAACAGGATTGGGGGCTCCGGTCAGCAACGTGTTGGCGACGCTGGGTGGTGCGCTCGGCAGCGAGGGACGCACGATCACGACGGCCGGCAAGGGCGATGCGCTGGTGTCGACGCTGGGCAACACGGTCGGCGCGCTCGGATCGCTCACCAGTGGGCTAGCGACGGTGGTCGCACCGGCGACGCCATCGGCAACGGGTAGTGCTCCGGCAGGTGCGTTGACCGGTGCGCTCGGTGGTGCGCTGGCGCCGGTCACGACGGCTGTCGGTTCGTTGACAGCGGGGTTGCCTGGTGCTGGCGCGCTCAGCTCCGTTGGCGCAGTCGGCAGCAGCGGCGCCGCGGCAGGTCCGCTGGGCGGATTGAGCGGCGTCAGTACAACGGTGGGCGGTTTGGTTGGCGGTGTGCTGTCGGGTGTGACATCCGGCGCGCATCACTAGCCATCGCTCAGTAGAACTTTCTTTGCATTCGACGGCAAACGCAGGCGGATGCTACCCGCTGGACGCCAGATGCGCGTTCTTCTGACCCGGCGGTGATACGCGGTACGGGCCGCGCTTACAAGGAGACTCACCATGAAGATTCAGAACCCGCTCCACGCTTCTTCCTCCGATTCGCTGTCGGTGGTTTCAGCATCGCGCACGCTGCTGGCGGCAGCTGCAGTGGCCGTGCTGACGCTGGCCGGTTGCGCTTCGGGCGGCAACCCGAACGGTGATACGACACCGTCGTCGTCGGCCAACAACGACCCCGGCGCGGTGCCGGTCGGCAACGTCGCGGGCGGCGGCGGCAACGTCGTCACGCAGACCGGCAAGACGGTCAGCGATCTCGGCACGACCATCGGCACGGCGTCGGTGCCCGTCATCGGCGGCACGGCGGCGCAGAAGGATCTGGGTGCGACCGTCACCTCGGCCGGCAACACGGTGCAGACATTGGGCGGCGGCATCAGCAATGGGCTCGGCAAGATCGGCTCGACACCCGACCCGGTCGGCACCACGGTGCAAAGCTCGGGTGACGTGATCCGCTCCGCCGGGGTGACGGTCGGCAACGCGGGGCAGACCGTCTCGGATCTGGGTGCCGCCGGCAGCCCGCTGGCGCCGCTGAATCCGGTGACGTCGCCGGTGGGCAGCGGTGTGTCTGCGCTGGGCCAGGTGATGCAGGGTGCTGGCGGGCTCGTCACGATTGGCACGTCGAGCGGCCCGGTGCAGCAGATCACGCAGCAGACCAGCAACGCGATCGTGCCGCTGTCGTCGCAGCTCGTGAACGGCACGCAGACGGTCGGCAGCGCGACGATGCTCGGCGGCCCGCTGGCCGGTGCACTGAATACGGTTGGCGGCGGCCTGCAGAGTGCCGGCGCGCAAGTCGGCGCAGCCGGCGGCAACCCGCTCACGCGTGACGTGGGCGGTGTGGTCGGCGCTGTTGGCGGCACGGTGGCGAGCGCCGGCGGCCTGGTCAATGGCGGCAGCGGCGGCTCGACGAATCCGCTGGCGCCGATCACCAGCGCGCTCGGCGGTGGCCTCGGCGGTGGCAGCAATCCGCTCGCCCCGGTGACGGGTGCGCTGTCGGGTGGCGGCAGCAATCCGCTGGCGCCGGTCACGAGCGCACTGACCGGCGCCGCGGGCAGCGGCAACCCGCTCGCCCCGATCACGAATGCGCTGGGTGGCGTCACGAACGCCGCCGGCGGCTCCGGCAGCAATCCGCTGTCACCCCTGACCGGTGCGTTGAGCGCGCATTGATCCCTGCGCCGGCATCACCGATCAGCCCTCACCGATTCTTTTGACTGACAACAAGGAGACTCCACGATGCAACATACCCCCCACGCTCTCGCGCGCCTGGCTGGCGCACTGGCCCTCGCACTGGCAGCTGGCAGCGCCTTCGCGCAAGCCACCCCCGCCGGTACCTGGAAGACCATCGACGACAACACGGGCAAACAGAAAGGCGAAGTGACGATCGTCGACAACGGCGGCACGTTCACGGGCAAGGTCACCAAGATCCTGGTGCCTGGCGACGAGAACAAGACCTGCACCAAGTGCACGGACGACCGCAAGGACCAGCCGATCAAAGGCCTGACGATCCTGACGGGCCTGAAGGCGAACGGCAACAACAACTGGGATGGCGGTCAGATCCTGGATCCGGAAAACGGCAAGGTCTACAGCGCGAAGATGTCGCTGTCGGAAGACGGTCAGAAACTGAACGTGCGCGGCTTCCTGGGCATCAGCCTGCTGGGCCGTACGCAGACCTGGATTCGCGAGCAGTGATCGCCCGCCGATAGCGAAAGCTAGCAAGACATCCCAACGCGCGGCGGTGCCCTCCCTCTGGGCGGGCGCCGTCTCTTCAGGCGCCGGTGCAAGCCGGCGCCTTCTTTTTTACGGAAATCCGCACAGCGCGCGCACGGCATCGCCATTAAAGAAGCCCTGCCCATCGCCGTTACACCGGTGTGGAGTCGCGAACCCGCGCGGCCCTGACCGCCGAGATTTCACGCCTGATTCCCCAACGAGGGGAGGGGCGCCGTGCCGTTCTCTGACGTGTCGCATGGTGCTATGCTGCGCGCCAGAGAACCGATAAAACCAAGTTGGAATAGCCATGCCCGAGCGCAACCGGCCGCCATTGAGGGGCCTTTTTGGCGCGATTGCCGGGTCGACCACCAGCGTCTATGCCGGAGCAGGAGACACCGCCGGCGGCGCCCATGAGCCGATGTCCGGCGGCCGCTCCACTGCGGTGCGC
Organism: Ralstonia sp. UNC404CL21Col; assembly: GCF_000620465.1. Taxonomy (GTDB): domain Bacteria; phylum Pseudomonadota; class Gammaproteobacteria; order Burkholderiales; family Burkholderiaceae; genus Ralstonia; species Ralstonia flatus. The sequence continues at coordinate 88,149 of NZ_JIBE01000008.1, read as the reverse complement.
GATGTCGCTGCACACGATCTGGCCAGCGATACCGCGCTGTGGCGCTTTGCGCTGGCCGCAGAGCACGGCGGCCGCGCGCCCCACCCCGATGCCACGTTGCGCGACGATCTTTCCGTCCTGCGCATCCTGCGCCACCCCGACGGCCTACGCTTGCTCCGGCAAGGACTGCGCGGTGCGTTCCCGGGATCGGCCCTGCGCCTGACCACTTTCTGGCCTGAAGAGCAACCGCATGCGTATCCCGCGCGCGCCGAATCGCGCCCAGCGGAATTCGGCGATCTGCTCGTGCTGATGCGCGTGCGCGGCGCGGTGCCGACGCTCGATTGCCGCGCGCTGTTTCTCACCAGCCGCCGCATCGACCAGCCCGACGATGCGCTCGACAAGCACCACGCCCTGCCGCAGATCAACCTGTATGAAGGCTGGCCCGATTTCAACGTCTATGCGCGCTCGCCGATCAAGTCGCGCAACGCAACCTTCCTCGGCAAGTTCGATTTGTCGGCCGAGCTGGACCCGCTGCGCCGCGTCGGCCGCGACCAGCGCCAATGGCGCTACCTGACGCCCTGCACGGGCCTGCAGCAGCACGCGCAATGGCCGGGCGCACGTCCGGCTTCGCCGCTGCAATGGCGCTGGCCTTCCGGCCCGCAAGCGGCCGGTGCTCCCACCTCTGGTTCGTTCACCGGCCTGCTGCGCCAGCTCGCACGGCCAGAAGGTCCCGGCGAAGACTGCTCCGCCGGCACCGATGTGCCGACGTGGGGCCGCCTCATCAACAAGCTGCTCGACCACAGCTGGGAAGTCGCCCCGAGCCACGCGCTCAAGAGCGGCAACATCAGTTCGCTGGCGTTCTGGACGCGGCTGCGCGGCTTCCTGACGGCGGAATACCTGCTCGGCTCGCACTCGCTGCAGAAAGGCTTTGGCGCGTCGTTGCAGTTCGAGATGGCCAACGGCCTGCAGGACATCGCCCGCGACGACTGGACGGCCACCACCGGCTTCGACCCCGAAGACCTCGACGTGCCCGGCGTGCGCGGCACGCTGCAGCGTATTGCGGCGTCCAAGCTGGCCGTCTTCGGCATGAGCGCCGAAGATCCGGCACCGCTCGCTGCCCCGCGCCCGCAACGTGGCGTGACCCCGCGCCCCGACGGCGAACGCGAAGGCCAGCGCGTGTTGCTGATCGACGTGATCCGCCCCAGCGCTGCCGCCCTGTAAGCCTGCCAATTCGATAAAAAGCGACGCCCACGCCGCCGAGAACGCAACGATTTCTCGGCGGTGCGCGGCTATGCTGTGGCGTTCTCTGCCGCGCCTCCGCTGTCGCTCATGTCTTCCGCTGCTTCCGCCTCCGCCACTTCCACGACGACCACCTCCCCCTGGATGCCCATCCTCGCGCTGATGGGCTCGATGGCCTCCGTGTGCCTCGGCAACTCGTTTGCCAAGACGCTGTTTCCGGTGCTGGGCGCCGCGGGCACTGTCACGTATCGGGTGACGATCGGCGCGGTGATCCTGCTGGCGTTCTGGCGGCCGTGGCGCCTGCACCTGAGCCGCGCAGATGCCGGCCGCATCGCGCTGTACGGCGTCACGCTGGCGAGCATGAACCTGCTGTTCTACCTGTCGCTGCAGCGGCTGCCGATCGGCATCGCGATCGCCATCGAGTTCACGGGGCCGCTGGTGCTGGCCGTGCTGCTGTCGCGCCGCGCGCTGGATTTCGTGTGGATCGGGCTGGCGGTGGCCGGCCTGCTGATGCTGACGGTGGCCGACAAGTCGGTCGGGCAGGTCGACCACCTGGGCGCTATTTATGCGCTGGCCGCCGGCGTGTGCTGGGCGCTCTACATCCTGACGGGCAAGAACCTCGGTGGCCTGCATGCGGGCCAGGCGACGTCGATCGGCATGGTGGTCGGTGCGCTGTTTGCGATTCCATTTGGCGTGGCGCAGGCGGGGTCGGCGTTGCTCGCACCTTCGCTCATTCTGGCGGGACTCGGGATCGGACTGCTGTCGAGCGCGATTCCGTATTCGCTCGAGATGGTGGCGCTCAAGCATCTGCCGGGCAAGACGTTTTCCGTGCTGCTGAGCCTCGAGCCCGCCATCGGCGCGCTGGCGGGAGCGATCGTGCTGCAGGAGCAACTGACCGGCCGCCAGTGGGTGGCGATCCTGGCCATCATCGCTGCGTCGGCCGGATGCGCGCTGACGGTGCGGGCACCCAAGCCCGTCCAAAGCTAGCCGGAACACCGCGCCACGGCTTGCAATACAGCCATGCGCGTCTGCGCGTAGATCATCCCCTTCCATTCCGGCACGTCGCAATAGAACGCATCACGTAGCGCTTGGCGGATGCCGGCCCGCAGCGCGGCGCCCTGCTCCGGATGGCGATGCAGCCAGTGGTCCGCCCGGAGCGCCTGCAGCACGTCCAGCGGCGCGAGCGTGCCGAACTCCAGCGTGACGCAGGTCTTTTCGATGCCGGGCAGCAGTTCGTAGGCGATGCCGACCAAATCGCCCTTGACCACCGAAGAGACCGAACCGGCGGCGGCAATCGGCCGGACATCGGCGCCCCACGTGCGCATGGCGCGCTCAAGTTCGGCGGGATCTGGGCTGTTGAAGATCTTCTCGCCGTGGCCGTAGTGGCCGAGCCCGGTATGCAGATCGATCCACACCAGCTGCGACATGGCTGCCGCATGCCGCGACACGATCCCGCGCATCTGCAGCGTGCTCCAGCACGGCGCGCTGCCGCCGTAGAACATGCCGTCCGGCACGCGGTATTGGCCGCTCGTTGCGGCGTCTTGCAGGGCTTTCTCGCCGCGGGTGACCATGTAGTGCTGCAGCGCTGCCTGGTCGGCCTGGCTGGGCGGCCACGTGTGCGGCAGCAGGAGCGGATCGACTTCAAGGTAGGCCGGATTGGCGGAAGCGGCCTCCGCAAAGTCGACGCTGTTGCGGTTCAGGTCAACGTTCTCTTCATTCACGCGCCGCAAGTGCGCAAACCCATACGGATTGACCGCGTGCACCAGCAACAGCGCGACCTTGGCGGCCGCCAGCCGCGCGAAGAGTTCGTCGTCTTGCAGCAGGCCGGTCTGGCAACCGGAGCCGCAGAACCCCTCCACGCCATGGACGCCGGAGGTGACGATCAGCAGCGCTTCAGCCTGCGCGGGCGCAAGCAGCGCGGTGTCGATGGAAAGCTGCTCGCCGGATGGCCCGACCGCATCCGGATGCAGATGGCGCTCGATGCGGAGCCCCCGGGCCTGCGCAGCAGCGAGGAACTTGCCGCGAGCTTCATCGTAGGTCTGCGAGAAGAAGGCTTCGACCGTCATGACGGGATCCGGTGCAGTGATTGCCGCAGCCTGCCATGTCTGACAGGCGCGGCGCAATCGCACGCACGTGAATCGATCGCCCCAAATGCAAACAGGCGACGCGTGGTGCATCGCCTGTCTACGTTGATGCCGGGTCGAACAAGCGTCGAGCGGCTAGCTCAGATCACTCCCAGGACAGCGCGCCGCCGGTCTGGTACTCGATCACGCGCGTCTCGAAGAAGTTGCGCTCCTTCTTCAGGTCGATCATTTCGCTCATCCACGGGAACGGGTTTTCTTCGTTCGGGAACAGCGCGTCCAGGCCGATCTGCTGGCAGCGGCGGTTGCAGATGAAGCGCAGGTAGCCCTTGAACATCGGTGCGTTCAGGCCCAGCACGCCGCGCGGCATGGTGTCTTCTGCGTAGCGGTATTCCAGGTCGACGGCCTTCTTGAACAGCTCCGTGATCTCGGCCTTGAACTCGGCCGTCCACAGGTGCGGGTTCTCCAGCTTGATCTGGTTGATCAGGTCGATACCGAAATTGCAGTGCAGCGACTCGTCGCGCAGGATGTACTGGTACTGCTCGGCAGCGCCGGTCATCTTGTTCTGACGGCCCATCGCCAGGATCTGCGTGAAGCCGACGTAGAAGAACAGGCCTTCCATGATGCAGGCGAAGACGATGAGCGACTTCAGCAGCTTCTGGTCGTTCTCGGGCGTGCCGGTCTTGAACGACGGATCGGTCAGCGTGTCGATGAACGGGATCAGGAACTCGTCCTTGTCGCGGATCGACTGCACTTCGTGGTACGCGTTGAAGATCTCGGCCTCGTTCAGGCCCAGCGATTCAACGATGTACTGATACGCGTGCGTGTGGATCGCCTCTTCAAACGCCTGGCGCAGCAGGTACTGGCGGCATTCCGGCGCGGTGATCTGGCGGTACGTGCCCAGCACGATGTTGTTGGCGGCCAGCGAGTCGGCCGTCACGAAAAAGCCCAGGTTGCGCTTGATGATGCGGCGCTCGTCTTCGGTCAGACCGTTCGGATCTTTCCACAGGGCGATGTCGCGGGACATGTTGATTTCCTGCGGCATCCAGTGGTTCGCGCAGCCGGCCAGGTACTTTTCCCAGGCCCACTTGTACTTGAACGGCACCAACTGGTTGACGTCGGTGGCGCCATTGATGACGCGCTTGTCGGCAGCGTTCACACGGCGGTTGCTCTGTGCGGCAGCGGCGTTCGGATTGTTGCCGAGGATGCCCGTGCCGGCGGCCTGCGTGGCCGACGGGGGCAGCACGCCGCCCTGATCGGCGGTGGCCGTTTGCAGCTGCGGCTGCGGTTGATACGCCGGCTGCGGTGCAGCCGAAGGTTGTGCGGCAGGTTTGACGTCGTCGTCCCAGCTCAGCATATGTGTTTCTCCTAATTCTTTGCGCGTCGCTCCCGCTCTTTCGGAGCGCGAGTCCAGTGTCGTGCAGATCCCGGCGCCCCCGCTTGCGCGGGAGCAACCTCAGACACTGTTTTGACTTATTGGCAGGCTTCGCATTCCTCGAAACCGGGGTCGCCCGGGCGCATCGTGCACACGGCGCCTTCGGCTTCCGGCATCGCCTGGGCGGTGGCGGCAGCGGCATCCAGCGCGCTGGTCGGCGCGGCCGATGTCACGCCGGACGCACCCGCCGCCGATACACCGCCCACGTCGCTACCCGACGACACCGCATTGAGCGTGCCGCGCGACACGGTCGACTTCTCGACGTGCGTGGCGCCGATCGTGCGCAGGTAATACGTGGTCTTCAGGCCACGCAGCCACGCCAGCTTGTACGTGTCGTCCAGCTTCTTGCCCGACGCGCCGGCCATGTAGATGTTCAGCGACTGCGCCTGATCGATCCACTTCTGGCGGCGCGATGCCGCTTCCACCAGCCATTGCGGTTCCACTTCGAAGGCCGTTGCGTACAGATCGCGCAGGTCTTGCGGGATGCGGTCGATGCGGGCCAGCGAGCCGTCGAAGTACTTCAGGTCGGCCACCATCACTTCGTCCCACAGGCCGCGTGCCTTCAGGTCGCGCACCAGATAGTCGTTGACCACCGTGAATTCGCCCGACAGGTTCGACTTGACGTACAGGTTCTGGTACGTCGGCTCGATGCAAGCAGACACGCCGATGATGTTGGAGATCGTTGCCGTCGGCGCGATCGCCACGCAGTTCGAATTGCGCATGCCGTACTGCTTGATGCGGCCGCGCAGGCTGTCCCAGTCCATCGTCGACGACATGTCGGCTTCCAGGTAGCCGCCGCGCTCTTCGGCCAGCAGCTTGAGCGAGTCTTGCGGCAGGATGCCGCGATCCCACAGCGAGCCCTTGTAGCTGCTGTAGCGGCCACGCTCTTCGGCCAACTCGGTCGACGCCCAGTAGGCGTAGTAGCACACGGCTTCCATCGACGTGTCGGCAAACTGCACCGCTGCTTCGCTGGCGTACGGCACGCGCAGCACATGCAGCGCGTCCTGGAAGCCCATGATGCCCATGCCGACCGGACGGTGGCGCAGGTTGGAATCACGTGCCTTCTTGACCGCGTAGTAGTTGATGTCGATCACGTTGTCGAGCATGCGCATGGCGGTGCGCACGGTCTTCTTCAGCTTCTCGTGATCGAGCACGACGCTGCCGTCGGCCTGCTTGACCAGGTGGGCAACCAGGTTCACCGAACCGAGGTTGCACACGGCGATTTCGCTGTCGTTGGTGTTCAGCGTGATTTCCGTGCACAGGTTGGAGCTGTGCACCACGCCCACGTGCTGCTGCGGGCTGCGGATGTTGCACGGATCCTTGAACGTGATCCACGGGTGGCCGGTTTCGAACAGCATGCCCAGCATCTTGCGCCACAGTTGCAGCGCCGGCATCTTCTTGAAGAGCTTGATCTCGCCGCGCGCGACCTTGTCTTCGTAGGCCAGGTAGGCCTGCTCGAACGCCTTGCCGACCTTGTCGTGCAGGTCCGGGCAGGTGGACGGCGAGAACAGCGTCCACTCGCCACCTTCCATCACGCGCTTCATGAACAGGTCCGGAATCCAGTTGGCCGTGTTCATGTCGTGCGTGCGGCGGCGGTCGTCGCCGGTGTTCTTGCGCAGTTCCAGGAATTCTTCGATGTCCAGGTGCCACGTTTCCAGGTATGCGCAGACGGCGCCCTTGCGCTTGCCGCCCTGGTTCACGGCCACAGCCGTGTCATTGACCACCTTCAGGAACGGCACCACGCCTTGCGACTTGCCGTTGGTGCCCTTGATGTGCGAGCCGAGTGCGCGCACATTGGTCCAGTCGTTGCCCAGGCCGCCGGCAAACTTGGAGAGCAGCGCGTTTTCCTTCAGCGCTTCGTAGATGCCGTCCAGGTCATCCGACACGGTGGTCAGGTAGCACGACGACAGCTGGGAGCGACGCGTGCCCGAGTTGAACAGCGTCGGCGTGCTCGACATGAAGTCGAACGACGACAGCAGCTGGTAGAACTCGATGGCGCGGGCTTCGCGGTCGATTTCGTTCAGCGCCAGGCCCATCGCCACACGCATGAAGAACGCCTGCGGCATCTCGATGCGGGTTTCGTTGATGTGCAGGAAGTAGCGGTCGTACAGCGTCTGCAGGCCGAGGTAGTTGAACTGGAAGTCGCGCGAGGCGTCCAGCGCCGCGCCCAGGCGGGCCAGGTCGAACTGCGCCAGCTTGTCGTCCAGCAGCTCGGCGTTGATGCCGCGCTTGATGAACTGCGGGAAGTAATCGACGTAGCGCGTACTCATTTCCGCTTGCGTGACTTCTTCGCCGAGGATTTCGCGGCGGATCGTGTGCAGCAGGATGCGCGCCGTGACCTGGCTGTACGCCGGGTCTTTTTCGATCAGGGTACGCGAGGCCAGGATGGCCGAGTCGTACACCTGCGTCATCGGCACGCCTTCATACAGGTTCTTGACCGTTTCCTTGAGGATCGGCTCCGGGTCCACCGCTTCGCCCAGACCTTCGCAGGCCGAGACGATCACGTTGCGCAGCGCTGCCATGTCCAGCGGGCGGGTGATGCCGCCGTCGGTCACGTTCAGGCCGATGAAGGCCGGTTGCTGCTGGGTTTCACCGGCTTGTGCGCGCTCCTGGGCGCGGCGCTCGCGGTACAGCACGTAGGCGCGGGCCACGTCGTGTTCGCCCGAGCGCATCAGGGCCAGTTCGACCTGGTCCTGCACGTCTTCGATATGGAACGTGCCGCCGTTCGGGCGGCTGCGCAGCAGTGCGCGCACGACGTTCTGCGTTTGTTGGTCGACCAGCTCGCGCACACGCGCGGAAGCAGCACCCTGCCCACCATTCACGGCGAGGAAAGCCTTGGTCATGGCCACGGCGATCTTCGAAGGCTCGAAGCTGACCACGGCGCCGTTGCGGCGAATGATCTTGTAGTCGGCAAGATTGACGCCGGAAGCGGTGCCGGGGGCCACGGCCGTGCCGCCAGCGCTTTGCGCAAATTGCGAAGGATTGGCGGTGCCGGAGTGGATTTCGGATTGGGCCGTCTGCATGTGGACTCCTGTTGAACCGTTCGTTTTATTGGCTCGCCGATGGTGAAGCACCCTGGGCGAATCCTTGCGCTACGCGGAGAAATGAGACGGAAAAGACCCCTGCCTTTCCTCAGCCCCCAAGCGCCGGCTCGACCTGCCGTACGCCCGCCCCCGCGTGGCGCTGAAATAAGAATCCCGGAAAGCGACCACTACATCTAGTGTTCAACTCCGGGATTGACGCTAAGTATAGTGGCCCAATCGAATTTGCCTAGACTTGACAGGTGGGGGCGGAGGGCTATTTTTCACCCGCCAATGCAGTGCCGCAAACCCGCGACGCCAGTCTGCACAAAGGGTCGGCGGGACTGGCGTGCGGCGTCGCAATGACCGTCTCTTCAGAATAATTCTTTCTATCGACGTCGCAAGTTCAATAGACGTCACCTCATCTACGGTAGGGGTATGTGTGCGGCGCACTGCACCGGTGCACGCGTGCCGCGCCCCGGGGCATTCCTCGACATCCCCCCGCTCAAGAAATCCGAATAGCCGCATCAGCATTCTTGCCGCGGCTGTCACTTGAGCGACAGCCCCCCACCCTACGCTTCGGTCGCATTGCAGGGAGCGCAATCACAGCGGCGAGACACCGAGCGCCGCGCACAACGACCGAGGAAATCGACATGGCTTGGAATCACCCCGCCCGCCGCCTGCTAACGGCCGCGCTGAGCACGACCGTGGCAGCGACGCTGGCGACTACATTGACCGCATGCGGCGGTGGCGACAGCAGCCCCGTCGCCAACCAGGGCAGCACGGACGCGCCCTCCGCCAGCGCCAGCAAGAAGGTGCTGATGGTCGGCGTGGACGGCGCCACCTATGCGCAGGTACAGAGCGCGCTCTTGCAGCGCAGCCTGCCGAACCTGGCCGCGCTGGCAGTGATGCCGGCATCGACCGGCGGCACGCTCGGCACCACCACCGCCCAGCCGCCGCTGGACACACCGAGCTGGGCCACCGTGCTGACCGGCGCTTGGCAAAACCGCCATGGCGTGACCGACGACACGGTCACCACCCTGGCCGCCCCAAGCGTGTTCAGCTACGCGCGCAGCGCCGCCAAGGCAGCCGGCACCACGCAACGGCTGGGCGCCGCCGTCAGCTCGGCCGCGCTGCCGGCGCTGCTCAAGGCGGATCAGCAAGCCGGCAATCTCGACACGCTGGTCGACTGCGCCGAGGTGGACTCCTGCGTGACGCAGAACAGCGTGAAGCTCGTGCAGTCCGGCTACGACGTCGTCTTCGCGCAATACACCGCGCCGGCCGCCGCCGCGCTGGCCTCGGGCCTGCAGAGCGATGCGTACACCGCTGCGCTGGCCAACGTCGACCAGGCGCTCGGCACGCTGCAGGCCGCCATCGCCCAGCGCCGCACCGCCCACCCGAACGAAGACTGGCTCGTTGTCGTCACCACCAGCCACGGCCTGGATGCCACGGGGGCCACCACGTCGGCGCCAACGCTGGAAAACCGTACCGCCTTCATCGCCCTGAACAAGCCGGTCAACGCCGTGCTCGGCAAGATCGGCATGGCGGCGCCCACGTCGGAAGCCACGCTGGCCGCGCTGCCGAGCGAGGCCGACATCGTGCCGACCGTACTGGCGCAGCTGAACGCCGCCGTACCGGCTACGGCGCATCAGCTCGACGGTGCAGCGCTCACGGCAAGTGCCGTCGGCGTGCGCAACGTCCAGAGCACGGTCGGCGCGTACAACGCCTCGCTGGTGCTGAACTGGCAGAACCCGACCCCGGCCAGCGGCCCGATCACCGTGCTGCGCGACGGCAAGCCGGTCGCCACGCTGCCCGCCACGGCCACGCAGTACACCGACAGCAACATCGCTGCCGCCAGCGGCATCTACCGCATCAACTACACGCTGGTGCGCAACAACGTGCCGGTGTCGATGCTCGCGCAGATCGCCTACGTTGCGCCAACACCGCTGGCCACCTCGCTCACCAACGGCCTGGCGGCGTATTACAGCTTCGACCCGCTGCCCCCCACCGACCGCAAAGCCAGTTCGACGATCGGCCCCTGGGTGGCCGGCACCGACGGCGGCTCCGCAACAGCCGACCCGTTTGGCGGCACGGCCCTGTCGGTCGATTCGCGCATCGACGCCTACAAGCTCACGCAGAACGGCGCCGACATCGCACAGAGCCCGCAATTCACCATCGGCTTCTGGTTCAAGTCGGATTGCACGCAGGGCAACGGCACCGGCGAGCCGATCCTCTCCAACAAGAACTACACGTCCGGCGCGAATGCGGGCATCGCGTTCGGCCTGTTCGGCGGCTGCGAGGTGCGCTTCAACCTGGGCAGCGGCGGCAAACGCGACGACATCCAGGGCATGAAGTTCAGCGCCAACCAGTGGGCGTATCTCGCCCTGTCGGTGGACACGCAGGCCAAGCGCTTCAGCGCCTACATCCTCGATCCGGTGCTCGGCGTGCAGAAGGTGGAAGACAAGGCCATCGCCAATACCGACGTCACGAAGCTCAACGGCCTGGCCACCAAGGTCTGGGGCCTGAACGACGACGCCACGCACAACTACGTGCCCAACAACCCGGGCGCGCTCAAGGGCGTGATGGCCTACGACGACCTCGCCATGTGGACGCGCCGGCTGACGCTGGACGAACTCAAGACGATCAACGGTTCGCACCAGCCGCTGTCGTCGCTGAACCCCTGATCCCCTCCCCCAACCCGAACGAGACCGCTCATGAAGCCCTTCATCCACCCTCTCGCGCGGCCGCACCGGCTGGCCGCCGTGCTGCTGTGCGCCGTCACCTTGTCGCTGTCGGCCTGCGGCGGCGATTCGAACGACGGCACGCCCGGCACCGGTACCGGCCCTGGCACCGCCCAGCCCGATCAACCCGGCCAGCCGCCGGCCAACAAGCCGACCCTGCACTGCGCTCCGTAACGCGCGGCTTCCCATCGACTTGCGTTTGAGACCGACATGACTTCCGACACGAACCACGCCAACAACGGCAGCCGCCGCAACTTCCTCAAGATGGCCAGCACGGGGGCGATTTCCGCCGCTGCGCTCGCCGCCTTCCCGCCGTCGATCCGCCGTGCGCTGGCGATTCCCGCCAACAACGCCACCGGCACGATGCGCGACGTTGAACACGTGGTGATCCTGATGCAGGAGAACCGCTCGTTCGACAACTACTTCGGCACGCTGCAAGGTGTGCGCGGCTTTGGCGACCGCTTCCCCATCCCGCTGGCGGGCGGCCTGAACGTCTGGCAGCAGACCTACGTGCCAAGCAGCGGACCGAGCCGCACGGTGCTGCCGTATTACCTCGACAGCAGCGCCGGCAACGCGCAGCGCGTGTCCGGCACGCCGCACAGCTACCCCGATGCGCAGAACGCGTGGGACCTGGGCCGCATGAGCAAGTGGCCGACGTACAAGCAGACGCAGTCGATGGGCTATTACAAGCAGGCCGAGCTGGACTTCCAGTTCGCGCTCGCCAACGCCTTCACGCTGTGCGATGCGTACCACTGCTCGTTCCACGGCGGCACCAACACCAACCGGCTGTTTCACTGGACGGGCACGAACGATCCGACGGGCGCGGCGGGCGGCCCCGTCATCGACAACAGCGGCGATCACCTCGACGCCAGCGTCACCTACAACTGGACGACCTACCCCGAGCGCCTGCAGGCGGCCGGCGTGTCGTGGAAGGTCTACCAGAACATGCCGGACAACTTCACCGACAACCCGCTCGCCGGCTTCAAGGCCTACCGCGATGCCAACGCCGCGCGCGGCAACCTGGCCGACGGCAGCCCGTTCCCGCCGTACACGCCGGCCGACGAAACCGTCAGCCCGCTCATCAAGGGTGTCGGCAACACCATGCCCGACGGCGGCTTCCTGCAGGCCTTGAAGGACGACATTGCCGCCGGCCAGCTGCCGCAGGTGTCGTGGATCGTCGCGCCGGCCACGTATTCCGAACACCCCGGTCCGTCGAGCCCCGTGCAGGGCGCGTGGTACACGCAGGAAGTGCTCAACGCGCTGACCGCCAACCCGGCCGTGTGGAGCAAGACCGTGCTGTTCATCAACTTCGATGAGAACGACGGCTTCTTCGACCACGTGCCGCCGCCCGCAGCCCCGGCCTATGACAACGGCGTGCTGGCCGGCAAATCGACGGTGAGCACGGCCGGCGAATACCACACGGACCAACACCCCTATGGCCCCGGCCCGCGCGTGCCGATGTACATCGTTTCGCCGTGGAGCCGCGGCGGCTGGGTCAACTCGCAGGCGTTCGATCACACCTCGGTGCTGCGCTTCCTGGAACTGCGCTTCAACGTCAAGGAGCCGAACATCAGCGCGTACCGCCGCGCGGTGCTGGGCGACCTGACCAGCGCCTTCAACTTCGTCAACCCGAACACCGAAACGCTGCCGACGCTGCCCAGCCGCGACAAGGCAACCGCCGACTCGATCCGCACCGCGCAAGGGTTGAAGCCGCAGGTGCCGCTGCCCTCCGTCACGGCGCAGCAGATGCCCACGCAAGCCACCGGCACCCGCCCCTCGCGCGCCTTGCCGTACGAACTGCACGTCAGCGCGCGCGAAGACGCCACCAACCGCGCGCTGCGTCTGATCTTCAGCAACACCGGCACGGCGGCCGCCGTCTTCCACGTGTACGACCGCCTGCATCTGGACCGCGTGCCGCGCCGCTATGCGGTCGAGCCCGGCAAGATGCTCGACGACATCTGGGACGTGTTCACCGCCGACAAGGGCAAATACGACCTGTGGGTGCTGGGTCCGAACGGCTTCCACCGCGCATTCTCTGGCGATGTGAGCGCCGTGTCGGCCGCGGGCTCAAGCGCGCCGGAAATCCGCGTGTGCTACGACCTGGCCAACGCCGAGGTCTACGTGACGATGATGAACACCGGCACCGCCGGCTGCACCTTCACCGTCAAGCCGAACGCGTACCGCAATGACGGCCCGTGGACGTTCGACATCCCGGCCGGCAAGCAGCTCGACCAGCACTGGCCGATCGCGCGCCAGGGCAACTGGTACGACTTCACGGTGACGGTGCCGCAAGGCGGTTTCACGCGGCGCTTTGCCGGCCGCATGGAAACGGGCAAAGACGGCGTGTCCGACCCGGCGATGGGCACTTGAGGTAGGGCTCTGAAGTAGAAAGCTCAGCAGGGAAAACGCGGGCGGCCTTCGAAAGCGGGCTGCCCGCTTGCGTTTCGTCGTCCGCAGGGAGTGACTTGCGGCATGCCGGCGTCGAAGGGGCGAACGCCACGGTTTCACCCCGACGCTTGAGCCTCACATCCTGACGGTCAAGGCTTTTATCCGCACGCGTGGGGCTCAGACCGCCGTGTTCCGAGGTTCGACCGTCATGCGCGAGCCTCCGACGCTGGAATCGTTCACGGATGGATCGACGAAATGACCCTCGGACGGTCGCGCTCCACGGTTTCACACTCGCACGCGAGCCTCGGACCGTGACGCTCCACGGTTTGACCGTCGTGCGTGAGCCTCAAACAGTGGAGATCGACAGTTTTACCCTCGTGCGCGACCCTCGGACTGTGGCGTTCCACGGTTTTAGGCTCGCGTGCGATGCCTGGACATCGACGTTCCACAGTTTCACCCTCGCGCCCGAGTCTTGGAGGGTGACACTCCAGGGTTTTACCGTCGCACGTGAGCCGCAGACGGTGAAGCGTCAGAGGGTTGTCGCGTCAGAGCGCGTGCTGATAGGGGAACAACGCCGCATTGAATCCACCGAGCGCGCGCAGATGTGCCCAGTCGAAATGCGGTCCGGGGTCCGTCTTGCGGCCCGGGGCAATGTCCGAATGACCGGCGATCGCCGCAATCGGATACGCCGCGCAGATCGCCCGCACAAGCGATGCCGTGGTGGCGTATTGCTCGGACGTGAAGGCCAGATCGTCCGTGCCCTCGATTTCGATGCCGACCGAGAAATCGTTGCAGCGCGTGCGCCCGAAAAAATCCGACGCACCGGCATGCCAGGCGCGCGCGTCGCACGATGCAAATTGCACGCATTCGCCCGTGCGACGGATGAAGAAATGCGCCGACACGCGCACGCTGCGCAGCTGGTCGAAGTACGGATGTGCGTCGCAGTCGAGCGTGTTGGTGAAGAAATCGAGCACGTGGTCGGTGCCGAAGTCAGCCGCGGATTGCGCAGGCGGCAGGCTGATGTTGTGCAGCACGATCAGGTCGATCGGCATGCCTGCGGGTCGCGCGTCGATATTCGGCGAGGGATGGCGGCGCGCGCCATCCACCCATCCGTCCGCGCCGATGTGCAACCGTTCAGGCATCGCCGTTCAGCCCATTTCCGGCCGGTTCGCCGACGCTGCCCGGCGACGCTTCAACGTCACGCGGATCGCGAATGCCCAGCTGCTGCATGCGATAGCGCAACTGGCGGAATGACAGCCCAAGCAGCTTGGCGGCGGCCGTGCGGTTAAAGCCCGTCTGGTCCAGCGCGGCAAGGATCACGTTGCGCTCGACCGACTCCAGGTAAGCCGGCAGATCGATCGGCAGCGCAACGCTCGGCAGGGCGGGCTCGGCCGGCCGCGCAACCGGTGCCGGCTCGGGCGATGCCAGCGGTTGCGGCATCCCCATCGGGCTTGGCACGGGCGCGGGCATATAGACGGCATCAGGCCAGCCGGCCATCGGCGACGGGGTCAAGGGGTGATTGCCTGCCGCGGCAGCCTGGGCCTCGCGCGTGCGGTGGAACAGCGGCGAGCGCTCGATCTCGGCACCGAGAGCGCCAAGGTCATCCACGTCGATCGACTCGCCTTCCGCAAATGCGTACGCACGCTCCAGCAGGTTCTCCAGTTCGCGCACATTGCCCGGGAACGGATACGCGCACAGTTGCTGCAGCGCCGGTCGCGTCAGGCGCTTGGGGCGCGGATCGCCGTAGCGGCTGGCGAGCTGCTCGAGCAGCACACCGGCCAGCACGGGCACGTCTTCGGCGCGCTCGCGCAGCGTGGGCATGCGCAGTTCCAGCACGTTCAGGCGGTAGAACAAATCTTCGCGGAAACGGCCAGCGGCCACCAGCCGCGCAAGGTTCTGGTGGCTCGCGCACACGACGCGCACGTCGACCGGATCTTCGCGGCTTTCGCCGATCTTGCGCACGCGGCGCTCCTGCAACGCGCGCAGCAATTTCACCTGCATCGTGAGCGGCAGGTCGGCCACTTCATCGAGCATGAGCGTGCCGCCGTTAGCGGCCTGGAAGAAGCCTTGGCGATCGCTGTCGGCGCCGGTAAAGGCGCCCTTCACGTAGCCGAAAAACTCGGCTTCCATCAGGTTCTCGGGAATCGCGCCGCAGTTGACCGCCACGAACGGCCGCGCCGCGCGCGACGACAACGCATGGATGGCGCGCGCCGCACGCTCCTTGCCGCTGCCCGATTCGCCGCTGATCACCACCGGCGCCATGCTGCGCGCGAGGCGCATCAGCGAGCGGCGCACTTCCTGCATCGCGGCGGAATGGCCCGGCAGCAGATCGTTGGTGCGCTCGGCCAGATCGGCGTTGCCCGGATCGGGGTCGCGCTGCTGACGGCCCAGCGCATTCAGCACGAGGCTGCGCAGCTGGTCGAGCGAAAGCGGCTTGGCGATGTAATCGAATGCGCCGGCCTTGAGCGCTTCCACCGCGTTTTCGGCGCTCCCATAGGCGGTGATGACGGCCACGGGCGTGCGATCGGCCGTGGCAGAAAGCTGGCGCACGAGTTCAATGCCCAGGCCATCTCCCAGGCGCATGTCGGTCAGCACCAGCGCAAAGCGCTGGCGGGAAAGGGCCTCGCGCGCCTCGGCCAGCCCGCTGGCGAGCACGACGTCGTGCCCCATGCGGCGCAGGGAAATTTCCAGCAGCTCGCGCAGGTCGGCTTCGTCATCGACGACGAGAATGGGTTCGCGAACGATGGCGGCTTTGGACATGGATCAGCAGAAGATCGGCGGAAATGCGCGGCCGGCGGACTATTCCGTTACGGCCAAGGCAGGTTGGTCAAACATCAGGGTGATAACGAAGGCGCGGCGCGGCAACGTGTCGCGCGCCTCCATGGTCAACGCTCCGGTGCGATCGAGCAAGGACTCCAGCGCGATGGCGCCGTAGCGGATCTGCGCATCGTTGGCGCTACACAACTCGCGCGCCATGTAGAGGCCCAGGCCAGTGCCTTGGGCGTCATTCGTGAAGAACGGCTCGAACAGGCTGCGTTGCTGCTCGGTAGGCACTTCGGGCCCGTCGTTCCAGATCACGAGTTCAGCGTGGGTGTCGTCCAGCGCGTAGGCCGCGAGTTGGATCGAGCCGGGAACGCGGCGGCAATAACGCAGCGCGTTGTCGAGCATGTTGCCCACCACCTGCTGCAACTGCGCCGGGTCGAACAGCACTGGCTTGTCCAGGTCGACCGCCACGCGCACGAGGTTCGGGTTGATCTCGGTGGCTTCGCCTGCCCGGCGCAGGGCCTCGGCACGCCAGCGGTCGACGACCTCCGGCAACACCTGCGCCAGTTGCACGCGCACGCGTTCGCCGCGCGGGCGGCGCGAGAGCATCAGCACGTCGGCAACCACCTGGTCGAGCCGCCGCACGTTGTCGCGGATGATGCGCAGCAGGCGCGTCTCTACGCCGCCGCTTTCCGGCCGCATGTGTGCGCCGCCCTCCTGACCGTCGCCCGGATCGTCCAGCAGTTCGGCGGCCTGGCTGATTGCCGCCAGCGGATTGCGGATCTGATGCGCGACGCTCGCCACCAGCCGCCCCATCGACGCCAGCTTTTCCTGCTGCGCCTGCTCCGCCACACGCTCCCAGCTTTCCACGTGGACCAGCACGGTGTCGTGCAACTCGTGGCGCAAGAACGCTTCGTCATCCACCGACCAGCCCTGCGTGATCGCGTCGGCCGATGGAATGCGCGCACGCATCTCGCCGCCCTCGCCCGGCAGGCCCAGACCGATCGAGCTGACCAGGCTGTCCATGTAGACGCTGCGCAGGTTGGCCAGGCTCGGCAGGATGAAGCGCAGGCGCAGGCGGGCGCTCAACATGGCGCGGCCTGCGCGGCCGCCCGCAGCGATGGGCAGCAGGTCCAGGATGCGCGGTGCATCGTCGTCGCCGGTGCCATCGGCGGGACGGCTCTTGCGGCGCAGCCACTGGCGCAGCGTTTCGAGCAACGGGCGCAGGTGCGGCACGTCCTTCAGGTCGAACAACATCGCGCCGCTGCCGACAAAGGCGCTCTGCGGCACACCGAGCAGCATGGCTGCGGCCGGGTTCGCCGCAACGACGCGGCCATCGGCGCGCACGAGCATCACGCCGTCCTGCATGTCGTAGACCATCAGGCGATTGACGAGCTGCTGCAGGCGCAGCTCGCGCTCGCGGGCCATCGTCAACCGTTCCTGAGCGATCTGGCGATGCGACAGGCCGTACATCATCGACGCGGCCATCATGTAGACCAGGCCGTACAGCCCAGCGGATGCCAGGCCCGGCGCAATCACGCCGTCGTTGAGCATCTGCAGGAACGGATCGGCCAGCACCACGATGGACGCCACGGCCGCGGTGAACAGCGCAAACAGCAGGCTGGTGAGCGCGCCGGCAGCCAGCACCGGCATCAGCAGCACCATCGCCACGCTGGCCGACAGGCGCGAGAGCGTGGCATACGCCAGCCCGAGGAACAGCAGATCGAGCACGACATCCAGCCGCACCCGGAATTGGAAGCGGGTGCGCCACCAGCCGGCTGCAGCCAGGATCAGCAAGGCCATCGCCAGATAGGGCAGCGTCAGGCTGAGGAGCGTGTCGCCATTGGGCAGGCCCACTGCCTCGTTGTGCTCGCGCGGCACCATGACGAACAGCAACAGCACCAGGGCCACGGCGGCGCGGCTGAAGGCGAAATAGCGCAGCAGGCGCCACTGGAATTCAGGCGGATCGGGCTCCAGCCAGACCGATCGCAAGGCACGCCAGGCGTTCAGGCGCGAGAGCAGGCTGCGCGCGCCGGACGGCGTTGCCCGCGCGGCACCCGACGCTTCGGGCGTCATGCGTTGCCCCGGTCAGCATGCTCGGGGCAGCGATAGCGGCCGCCCGCCAGCGCGATCATGCCGGTGCGCGGCGCGTGCACGCCGCATACCGCGCATTGCTCGATCGGTTGGGAGGCCTGAGGCTCAGGCGTGCGCTTGGCCGTGCGCTGTTCACGCGGGGCGCCCTGCTCCTGCCCCGAAGCGCGGGACGAACGCGTCCCCAGGCGGCTCAACCACCACCAGCCGGCGAGCAGCATCAGGATCAGCAGGACAGGACGGGACATGGAGAACAGACAGGGACAAGTAACGGCGCAGGCGCCAGGATTGCGCTAGGCGCGATGCAGGATGACTTCGAGCACGAACCGGCTGCCGACGTACGCCAGCAGCAGAACCGCAAAGGCGGCCATCACCCAGCGCAGCGCCACGCGGCCGCGCCAGCCGCGGAAACGCCGACCGACCAGGATGCCGCCGAACATGGCCCATGACAACACGGCGAAGATGTTCTTGTGATCGAAATGGAAGGCGCTGTGGAACAGCTGTTCGGAGAACAGCACGCCCGACGCGATCGTCAGCGTCAACAGGACAAACCCCGCGCCGATCAGGCGGAACAGGAGTTTTTCGAGCGTCAGCAGCGGTGGCAGCAGATCCAGCCAGCGGCTGAACCAGCTTGCCTGGGCGGGGCGGTTGATGGTGTGCAGGCGGCGCTCGGCGGCCAGCATGAGGATGGCGTGGAATGCCGCCAGCGTGAACAGGCCGTAGGCGACGTTGGCGATGGCGAAGTGCAGCTTGAACAGCGCGCTGGCTGCATAGCCGAGAATCTGCGTGCCCGGAAAGGCCAAGGGCAACAGGCTGCCGACCAGCGCCACGGGCATCACCAGCAGCCCGAGGCCCGCCAGTGAAAAGAACAGGCTTTCGATCCAGAAAATGCCGACACCAAGCCAGAGCATGGCCGACAGCGCATAGGCAAAGCCGAACACCATGGCGCTGGCCGGGAAAATCGTCTCGTGCAGCAAGAGCCCGTGCGCGACCAGGGCCGCCAGCAAGCCCCAACGCCACCAGCTCGGGACGGTATCGGCGGCGCCCGGAGGCGGCGGCACGAGCACCGTCGAGCCCGGCAACTGACCACCCGCCGCCATGGCTCCCGCTGCGGCCTGGGTACCCAACCCACCGCGTCGCGCCCACGCTACCGAAGCGAGGATGCCGTAGAGAAGCGCCGTCAGCGCATACAGTACAATTGCCATTTGCACAGTTTACCGCAGCGCACCCCGGTTTTGGCTGGGGCCCGCCCCCGCCGAAAGCCTCGTCGGGCGGCAACGCAACATGCGCGCATTAAGCACATTCCCAGCCGGTGCGAGCCAAACGCGCGCCGGCCGTCTCTTCATCCCGTCCCCAATTCCGGATTCCTGTCACTGTCATGCTGGATAACCTGACCCAACGGCTCGCGCGCGTGGTCAAGACCATGCGCGGCGAAGCGCGCCTGACCGAAGCCAACACCGCCGAGATGCTGCGCGAAGTTCGCATGGCACTGCTCGAAGCCGACGTGGCGCTGCCGGTCGTGCGCGAGTTCATTGCCCGCGTCAAGGAAAAGGCGCTCGGCGAAGACGTCATCACCAGCCTTTCGCCAGGCCAGGCGCTGGTCGGCATCGTGCAGCGCGAGCTGACGGCCATCATCGGCGGCCAGGAAGCGCTGGAAGGCGTCGGCAGCAACATCATGGGCGGCCGCGCGGCCGAGCTGAACCTCAACGTCACGCCGCCCGCAATCATCCTGATGGCCGGCCTGCAGGGCGCCGGCAAGACCACCACGGTCGGCAAGCTCGCCAAGTGGCTCAAAGAGAACAAAAAGAAGAAAGTGCTGACGGTGTCGTGCGACGTGTATCGCCCCGCCGCCATCGCGCAGTTGAAGACCGTTTCCGAGCAGGTCGGCGCAGACTTCTTCCCCTCGCAGCCCGACCAGAAGCCGGTAGACATTGCCGCCGCAGCGCTGGACTGGGCCAAGAAGCATTATCACGACGTGCTGATCGTCGATACGGCCGGCCGCCTCGGTATCGACGAGGCGATGATGCAGGAGATCGCCGCGCTGCACGCCCGGCTGAAGCCGGCCGAAACGCTGTTCGTGGTCGACGCGATGCTCGGCCAGGATGCCGTCAACACCGCCAAGGCGTTCAACGACACCCTGCCGCTGACCGGCGTGGTGCTGACCAAGCTCGACGGCGATGCGCGCGGTGGCGCGGCGCTGTCGGTGCGTCACATCACGGGTAAGCCGATCAAGTTCGTCGGTGTGGCCGAAAAGCTCGACGGGCTGGAGCCGTTCTACCCCGACCGCATGGCCCAGCGGATTCTGGGCATGGGCGACATCCTCGCGCTGGTGGAAGAAGCCCAGCGCGGTGTCGACATGGAAGAGGCGCAGAAGCTTGCCGCCAAGATCAAGAAGACCGGCGGCTTCGACCTCGAAGATTTCAAGGCGCAGATCGGCCAGATGAAAAAGATGGGCGGCCTGGGCAGCCTGATGGACAAGCTGCCGGCGCAGCTCGCGCAGCAGGCGCAAGGTGCCAACATGGATCAGGCCGAAAAGCAGGTCCGCCGCATGGAAGGCATCATCAACAGCATGACGGCTGCCGAGCGCGCCAAGCCTGAACTCATCAAGGCTAGCCGCAAGCGCCGCATTGCCGCGGGCGCGGGCGTCCAGGTGCAGGAAGTCAACCGTCTGCTCAACCAATTCGAGCAGATGCAAGGCATGATGAAAAAGCTCAAAGGCGGCGGCATGATGAAGATGATGCGCGCCATGGGCGGCATGAAAGGCGGCATGAAGGGGCTGTTCGGCGGCCGCTGAGCGGGCTACCCTCGTTCCTGAATCGCACTTTTGATCGACACACCGAACCGTTTCACCGAACTGACACGATGCTGAGCGCAGAACAGGCCCGCGAACTCTGGGCCAACTCCGAAGAAATCGTCAGCGAAGACGCCGTGCGCGGCTCGCTGGACCGCATGGCCGAAGAGATCACCGAGAAGATCGGCGACACGTTCCCGATGGTGCTGTCGGTGATGGGCGGCGCGGCCGTCTTTACCGGCATGCTGCTGCCCAAGCTGGCCTTCCCGCTGGAGTTCGACTACATCCACCTCTCGCGCTACAACAACACGACGGTGGGCGGCGAGATGCAGTGGCGCGTGGCGCCGCGCGAGTCGGTCAAGGGCCGTACGGTGCTGGTGCTCGACGACATCCTCGACGAAGGCGAGACGATGGCCGCCATCCGCTCGCGCATCATCGACATGGGTGCCGCCGAGTTCTACTCCGCCGTGCTGTGCGAGAAGACGCTCAGCAAGTCCAAGCCGCTGTACCCCGACTTCTGCGGCTTCAACGTGCCTGACCGCTACGTGTTCGGCTGCGGCATGGACGCCAAGGGCTACTGGCGCAACCTGCCGACCATCCGCGCGCTCAAGAACACCTGACGCAGCACCGCGGCAAGCAAAAAGGGCGACACCTCAGTCGCCCTTTTTTGTTGCCCGCGCGTGGTTCAGAGTTGATGCGCGAAGGTGCGGATGCCCTTCAGGAGCATCTCCACCGAGATCGCCACCAGGATCAGCCCCATCAGCCGCTCGAACGCCATCACCGTGCGCTCCCCCACGAGGCGCTGGATGTGCGTGGCGCTCAGCAACACCACCGCGCACACGGCCATCGTCGCGCATAGCGAGCCGACCCAGGTCCACATGCGGCCCGGCGCCTGCGACACCAGCAGCATCACCGTGGCCATCGCCGACGGCCCCGCGATGGCCGGAATCGCCAGCGGCACGATGAAGGGCTCGCCCGTGGGCTGCGACTCGGCAGCGCCTTCACGCGGAAAGATCATCCGCAGCGCGATCAGGAAGAGCACGATGCCGCCTGCAATCTGCAGCGACATGTCGGTCAGGCTCATCATGCGCAGAAAGCTCTCGCCGAAGAACATGAAGACGAGCAGCAGCACGAACGCAATGCCGACCTCGCGCAGCACGACGCGGTTGCGGCGCTCGGGGGCGACCGGCCGCAGCGCCGAGATGAAGATCGGAATGTTGCCGAGCGGATCGGTGATCAGCACCAGCAGGACGGTCGCCGAGAGAAACGTGTACTCCATCGCCGACGTCGATCAGGCGCCGCGACGATAGGGACGTTCACGCAGCCATTTGGTGGCGATCCACTTCTCGCCACGCTCGACCGGCAGGCCGGCGTGCAGCGTGTCTTCATCCAGCGTGCCGTCGGGCCGCTTGTAGACGAAGAAGACGGCGTTGCCCTTGACCGGCGCCACCTCCAGCCCGAGCTTCGGAAAGCCCGTCGCGCCGCCCGCCTGCACGCTGTTGAGGTAGATGACCATGGTCGCCACGCGCTGACCGCCCACTTCGAGCTGGCGCGCCTCGCCGCTGCGGCCCGGGTTGAAGAAATCGAAGTGCGGCTGATATTCGCCGCCGGGCTGGTAGTTCAGCACCTGAAAGCCCTCGCCGTGCTCGACCGGCACGCCCACGGCCTGCGCGATGCGCGCTTCAATCTTGGCAATCAGCGGATGCTCGCCGACCTGGAACATCCCGCCCTGGCTTGTCCGGGCCGAGATCAGATTTTCCTCGCCCGTATCCGGATTCACGACGGGCGAACGCTTGAGGCGATTGCGCCCGATCGCGATCAGCTCGTCACACTCCTGGTCCGACAGAAAGTGCTGAAACAGCACGATGCGCGGCGTCTCGATTGCGAACAGGATCGGAATGTCGCCATCGGCGGTATGCACAGCATTGCTGTTTTCGACCGCCTGATCGGCAGCCGGCGTCGGCGCGGGCACCACCACGGGGGCGGGTGCGCGAGCAGTCAGCGCCTCATCGACGACACGGCGCGCGAAAGCGCGGTCGTAGCCGGATTGCACCATCGAAGCCACCAGGGATTCGGCCTCGAAACCTTCGGTCACGTGACGCTGCAGCCAGTCGCGCAGCGCGTCAGACATGGTCGCGTACGGTTGGGTGGTGGACATGCGGGATGGAGATGCGGGCGAGCGAGAGATGGCCCTATTGTAGGCCGACCGCCCGCCGACTGAAGATCACGAACCGCCAGCCGGACCGCCAGCAATACGCAGCGGCGAGAACGGATTGCGCGCCGGCACTTCCGGCAACGCCTTGGCACGCGGTGCGGGCACGGAAGGCTCGGCAGGCACCGGCGCCGACACCGTCATCGCACTCGACTCCTGATATTGCCAGCGCTTCCACGCAGCAAGCACGGCATTCGGATACTGCGGCTGGCCACGGCTACCGTTGTAGCGACCCAGCGCCAGGTACAGATTGCCGCCTTCCATGTCGAGGTAATGACGCAGGATCGTGCAGCCGTAGCGCAGGTTGCTCTGCAGATGGAAGAGCTTGCGGGAGTCGTTGTCGCCGATGCTGCGCGTCCAGAACGGCATGACCTGCATCAGGCCCATCGCACCGGCGCTGCTGATGGCGTATTTGCGAAAGCCGCTTTCCACCTGGATGAGCCCGAGCACCAGCGCCGGGTCCAGGCCAGCGCGCTTGGCCTCGTAATACGCCGTCTCGATCAGTTCGACGCGTACCGACGCCTGCGGAATCTTGCCCGACATGCGCACCGACATCTCGGCCAGCCAGCGCAGGTAGCCGAGTTGCTCGTCGTTGCTGGCAAATACCGGGCGCAGCGGGCGGCTGTCGGCCACCGCAGCAGACAATGCGCTGCGCACGGAATCCGCCAGATATTCCTCTTTCTGGGCGCCTGCCCACGCCGCCTGCGTGCCTGCGAGCAACGCCCCGGCGCACAGCGCAGTGGCGATCCGGCGGGCAGAGAAGAAGCGGCGCATGCAGGTCGGTCCTGTTGTTGCGTTATTGCGCGAGACGCGCCTTCAGCGTGGCCAGCACGTC
Source organism: Ralstonia sp. UNC404CL21Col (assembly GCF_000620465.1). GTDB lineage: Bacteria > Pseudomonadota > Gammaproteobacteria > Burkholderiales > Burkholderiaceae > Ralstonia > Ralstonia flatus. The sequence continues at coordinate 64,574 of NZ_JIBE01000008.1, read as the reverse complement.
GGCCGGTGCCACGGCGGTCGCGGCTTCGTCGCGGCGGCCCTGGAATTCCAGCTTGCCTTCTTTGAGGCCGCGGTCGCCCACCACCACGCGGAACGGCACGCCGATCAGTTCCCAGTCGGCAAACATCGCGCCGGGGCGCTCGCCGCGGTCGTCCAGCATCACGTCGATGCCGGCGGCCACGAGTTCGGCGTGCAGGCGGTCGGCTTCTTCTCGCACGGCGTCGGAGCGGTCGTAGCCCACGGGGCAGATCACCACCTGGAACGGCGCGATCGACGCCGGCCAGATGATCCCGCGCGCATCGTAGTTCTGCTCGATGGCCGCCCCCAGGATGCGCGTGATGCCGATGCCGTAGCAGCCCATCACCATCGGCTGCGTCTTGCCGTTTTCATCGAGGAAGGTCGCGTTCATCGCCTCGGAGTAACGCGTGCCCAGCATGAAGACGTGACCGACTTCGATGCCGCGGCAGATCGCCAGCGTGCCCTTGCCGTCCGGTGAGGGATCGCCGGCCACCACGTTGCGCAGGTCGTAGACCTCCGGCTCGGGCAGGTCGCGGCCCCAGTTCACACCGGTGAAGTGGTAGTCCTCTTCGTTGGCGCCGACCACGAAATCGCTCATGGCAGCCGCCGTGCGATCGGCCACCACCTTCACGGGCACCTTGGTGCCGATCGGGCCGAGATAGCCAGGGCGCGTGCCGAATGCGCGCAGGATTTCGCCTTCGGTGGCGAAGCGGAAGTCGGCCAGGCCGGGCACCTTCGATGCCTTGACCTCGTTGAGTTCATGGTCCCCGCGCAGCAGCAGCAGCCAGATCTGGGGCTCGCCGCCCTCGACTTCGGTGGCCAGCACGATGGACTTGATCGTGCGCTGCAGCGGAATCCCCAGTTGCTCGGCAACGGCCTCGCACTTGGAGCGCCCAGGCGTGTGCGTCTTGGTGAGCGCCTCGGCGGCGGCACCACGCGGTGCGGCCGGGGCGACGGCTTCCGCGGCCTCGATGTTGGCGGCGTAGTCCGAATCCGGGCAATAGATGATGGCGTCTTCGCCCGTGTCGGCAATCACGTGGAATTCGTGCGAGCCCGACCCGCCGATGGCGCCGTTATCGGCGGCCACGGCGCGGAATTCCAGGCCGAAGCGCTGGAAGATGCGCGTGTAGGCGTCGTACATCTTCTGATACGACAGCTTCAGGCCTTCGGCGTCGCGGTCGAAGGAATATGCGTCCTTCATGGTGAATTCGCGGCCGCGCATGATGCCGAAACGCGGACGGCGCTCGTCACGGAACTTGGTCTGGATCTGGTAGAAATTGACCGGCAGCTGCTTGTACGAGCGGATTTCGGTGCGAGCGATGTCGGTCACCACCTCCTCCGACGTCGGCTGCATGACGAAGTCGCGCTCGTGGCGGTCCTTGAAGCGCAGCAGTTCGTCACCCATCTTGTCCCAGCGGCCGGTCTCCTGCCACAGTTCGCCCGGCTGCACGACCGGCATCAGCACCTCCACCGCACCGGCGGCATTCATTTCCTCACGCACGATCTGCTCGACCTTGCGGATCACGCGCAGACCCACGGGCATATACGTATAGAGGCCCGCGCCGAGCTTCTTGATCATGCCGGCACGCATCATCAACTTGTGCGAGACGATCTCCGCGTCAGCGGGCGCTTCCTTGAGCGTGGAAATGAAGAATTGGGACGCTTTCATGCGACTGACAATAAGGGATGACGCGGCCAACCAAAGCCGCGAAAACAAGGGCAAAAGCCACCGGAATCAGGAGATGAGACGAGGCGCCAGGCGCACATTCGCGCAATCGGCACCCCTCCCCCAGGAGGCGCGAGTGAGCGGCAACATTTCGGCTTCTGTGACAGCCGAGCGACGGGCCGCTCTATAATCGGCGTAATTCTAAAGTATTCGAGGTGCAGTCATGCTCGATCGTGAAGGCTTCCGCCCGAACGTCGGCATCATCCTCATCAACGCAAGAAACGAGGTGTTCTGGGGCAAGCGCATTGGCGAGCACTCCTGGCAGTTTCCACAAGGCGGCATCAAGTACGGCGAAACGCCCGAACAAGCGATGTTCCGCGAACTGCACGAAGAAGTCGGCCTGTTGCCAGAACACGTCCGGATCGTCGGTCGCACGCGCGACTGGCTGCGGTATGAGGTGCCGGACAAGTTCATCCGCCGCGAAATACGCGGCCACTATCGGGGCCAGAAACAGATCTGGTTCCTGCTGCGCATGGTCGGTCGCGACTGCGACATCCAGCTGCGCGCCACCGAGCATCCGGAATTCGATGCGTGGCGGTGGAGTCAGTACTGGGTACCGCTCGAGGCCGTCATCGAGTTCAAGCGCGAGGTGTATCAGCTGGCGTTGTCGGAGCTTTCGCGCTTCGTGCAGCGTCAGACCCGCGCGCCGCTCTCGCCCTACGGGCGGGGCGGCCAACACCGCGAGCGCGACGGACGTGATGGGCGCGATAGCCGTGAACGGTCCGGCCAGAGCGGCCGGAACGAGCAGTACGCCCAGCCGGCCCTGACCGTCACCACCACCACGACGGTCATCGTCGAGACGGTGAGCGTATCCGCGCCGGCCCCCTCCTCTCCCAACCCTGACGACACGGCTTCCAAGGACAATTCGTGAATCTGATGACGACGACACGTGGAGCGCACCGCGCTCTCGTGCCGCTCGCGCTGGCGGCTGCGCTGGCGCTGACGGCATGTGGCCATAACCGCACCGGTGACCTCGAAGACCGGCTGTTGATGGACCCGTTCAACGACAAGCCCTTCAAGGAAGACGCTGTCACGTTCCCGGCCCCGCCGGTCGACCGTGATGCCGTGCCGTTCGATGTGGGCGGCCGCGATGACTCGCCACTGCGCTTTGCGATCGATCCGAAATCGGTGTCGATCGGCAAGGACAACGTGGTTCGCTACACCGTGCTGATCACCAGCAAGACCGGCGCGCGCAACGTGAACTACGAAGGCCTGCGCTGCGACACGGCGGAACGACGCATCTACGCGACATTGCGCAACGACTCGAACCAGTGGGTCGGCAACCGCGCGGTCGACATGAACGAAACGGCGAATGCCGAATCGGCAAGCATGAACGCCTACAAGCCCGCGACGGATTGGCAACGCGTTGGCAATGGCGGGCCGACGGACTATGCGTCGGCGCTGATGCGCTCGTACTTCTGCGACGTGCGGTCCGTTGCCGGCGACGGGAAAGCGTCTACGCTGGTGCGCCGTCTCGGCGGGCAGGGCGGACGTTTTTACGGGCCCTAAGCAGCGCGCACCGGCGTGCCGTATGTGCGCCCCAAACACAAAGGCCAACCTCGCGAGGTTGGCCTTTGTGTTTGCATGCTCACTGAACGGCTGGATCAGAGCAGCACCAGGTTATCCCGGTGCACCAGCTCCGCGGCGCTGACGTAGCCAAGCACCGCCTCGATCTCCGACGATGCCTTGCGTGCGATCAGCCGCGCCTCGGCAGACGAATAGTTCGTCAGCCCGCGCGCCACTTCACGGCCCGCCGCGTCGACGCAAGAAATCACCTCGCCGCGCGCGAATTCGCCCTGCACTTCCGTCACGCCGATCGGCAGCAACGACTTGCCGCCGGCCGTGAGTTTTTCCACAGCACCGGCATCCAGCACCACGCGACCGCGCAACTGCAGGTGGTCGATCATCCACTGCTTGCGCGCCGCCATCCGCCCGGTCGGTGCGCGGAGTTGCGTGCCAATGGCCTCGCCGCTCGCCAGTCGCGCAAGCACATCAGCCTCACGACCGGACGCGATGATGGTGTGCGCGCCCGACTTGGCCGCACGCTTGGCAGCAAGAATCTTCGTCAGCATGCCGCCCTTGCCGATGCTCGAACCAGCGCCGCCGGCCATCTGTTCAAGGTCGGGCGTGCCGGCCTGCGCCTCGTCGACAAACCGGGCGCCAGGCTCCTTGCGCGGGTCGGCCGTATACAAGCCGCGCTGGTCTGTCAGGATGATGAGCGCATCGCCTTCGATCAGGTTGGTGACGAGCGCGCCCAGCGTGTCGTTGTCGCCGAACTTGATTTCATCGGTGACGACCGTGTCGTTCTCGTTGATGATCGGCACGACACCGAGGCTCAGCAGCGTGAGCAGCGTAGAACGTGCATTGAGATAGCGCTCGCGATCGGCCAGGTCACCATGCGTGAGCAGCACCTGCGCCGTGCGAATGCTGTGCCGCGCGAACTCGGATTCGTACACCTGCGCGAGCCCCATCTGCCCGACAGCGGCGGCGGCCTGCAGCTCGTGGATTTCCTTCGGACGCTTGGCCCAGCCCAAGCGCTGCATGCCCTCGGCGATGGCGCCTGAACTGACCAGCACGACTTCCTTGCCAGCCGCCCGTAGCGCCGCGATCTGCGCGGCCCAGCGGGCAATGGCAGCTTGGTCGAGGCCACGGCCGTCGTTGGTAACCAGGCTGGAACCGACCTTGACGACAAGGCGGCGCGCATCGGCAATCAGCGAATGCAGGGCCATGGTGGGCGTGTCTCCGAAGGATGTTTGTTGTGTTTACGCTTGATCGTCGTGGTCGACGTTGTGCAGGCTCGGGTCCAGACGCTGGTCAGGCGCGGCGGCGGCGGCATCTTCTTCGGCGCGCAGCTCGTCGAGGTATTCCTGAATCGCGTGGACAAGCGCCTGCGTGCCGTCGTGCGTCAACGCAGAAATGCGGTGCACCGGGCCCTTCCACTTGAAGCGCTTCACGAAGTCCTTCACGCGCGCTTCGCGTTCGTCCTCAGGCACCATGTCGAGCTTGTTGAGCACGAGCCAGCGCGGCTTGTCGAAGAGTTCAGCGTCGTATTTCTTCAGCTCGCCGACAATCGCCTTGGCTTCGGCCACCGGGTCGACGCTCTCGTCGAACGGGGCAAGATCGACCACATGCAGCAGCACGCGCGTGCGTTGCAGGTGCCGCAGGAACTGATGCCCCAGACCGGCACCTTCGGCTGCGCCCTCGATCAGGCCAGGAATGTCGGCCACCACGAACGATTTCGACGGGCCTGTCCGGACCACGCCCAGGTTCGGGTGCAGCGTCGTGAACGGGTAGTCGGCAATCTTCGGCCGCGCATTGGAAATGGCGGTGATCAGCGTCGACTTGCCGGCATTCGGCATGCCGAGCAGACCCACGTCGGCCAGCACCTTCAACTCCAGGCGCAGGTTGCGGCGCTCTCCGGCCTTGCCGTCGGTCTTCTGGCGCGGCGCACGGTTGGTGCTCGACTTGAAATGGATGTTGCCCCAGCCGCCCTCGCCGCCCTGCGCCAGGCACAGGCGCTGGCCGTCGACGGTCAGGTCGGCGATCAACTCTTCCGTGTCGGCATCGTAGATGGCCGTGCCCACAGGCATGCGCAGCGTGATGTCGTCGCCTGCAGCGCCGTAGCAGTCGGCACCACGGCCGTTTTCGCCGTTGCGCGCGAGATGCTTCTTTGCAAAGCGGTAGTCGATCAGGGTGTTGATGTTGCGGTCAGCCACGGCCCACACGCTGCCGCCCCGCCCACCGTCGCCGCCGTCCGGCCCGCCGAACGGGACGAATTTCTCGCGGCGCATCGAGGCGCTGCCGTTGCCGCCGTCACCAGCGATCACTTCAATCCGGGCTTCGTCGATGAACTTCATGGAGGTCTCCGCCCGTGCGGCGTGCGCACGGCAGGTAAAAAAGAAATCGGCGCCACTCGCGCCATTGCTAACAGAACGCGCCTGGAAACACACGCCAAGACCCAGCGTACCGCCCAGGATCAGGGTCGCGTTTTGTTAGCAGCCAGAAACGAAAAAGCCCCGCACGGGTGCGGGGCCTTTCTACTACAAGGCTGAATTAGGCCGCCGGAACAACATCGACGAACTGCTTCTTGCCTTCGCCGCGGGTGGCGAACTTCACGTGGCCATCGACCAGCGCGAAGAGGGTGTGGTCCTTGCCCATGCCCACGTTCACACCAGCGTGCGTGCGGGTGCCGCGTTGGCGAACGATGATGCCGCCAGCGTTGATGGCTTGGCCGCCGTACACCTTCACGCCCAGGCGCTTCGACTCGGAATCGCGGCCGTTCCGTGTGGAACCGCCGCCTTTTTTCTGTGCCATGACTGAACTCCTATCCGGTTACGTAGACGACGCAGCCTTAGGCCACGATCGAGTCGATACGCAACTCGGTGTAATTTTGACGATGCCCTTGGCGCTTTTGATAGTGCTTACGACGGCGCATCTTGAAGATGTGCACTTTGTCGTGACGACCGTGGGAGATGACGGTGGCTTTGACGGCAGCCCCGCTCACCAGCGGCGCACCAACCTTGAGTTGGTCGCCGGCGCCCACTGCGAGCACCTGGTCAAGCGTGATTTCTGCGCCAACGTCCGCCGGTATCTGTTCTACTTTCAGTTTTTCGCCAGCAGCAACCTTGTATTGCTTACCGCCGGTTTTTACGACCGCGTACATTGTCGGACCTCGATAAAAGAACTAAAACGTGACTCTTGTGCCACTCGCCGCCTGCATGCGCAGACAACGGACACAGAGAACTCGCAACTATACAAGAAAACTCAAGCAAATCAAAGACTAATCGCACGGCCGGGGTGCGGCGCCCGCGCAACGGGCCGTCCCGCCATGCGCGTTCCAGCCTGTCGGCTGGCAAACCGTGCTTGCTCTATAATCTCGCGGCTTTTTGCGCAGCAACGATTGCGCGCAAGTCGACTATCAGCCACACGTTTCTGCCGGAATTCGCCTTGACCCAGACCTCCGCCTCCGTCCTGCTCGCCCCTGTCGCTGAAGACATGCGCGCCGTCGATGCCGTGATCCGCCGCCGCCTGGGCTCGGAGGTGGTGCTGATCAACCAGATCGGCGAATACATCATCAGCGCCGGCGGCAAGCGGCTGCGCCCCGTCATTCTGCTGCTGGTGGCGAATGCGCTCGGTTACAAGGGCGAGCATCAGCACGAACTGGCTGCCGTGGTCGAGTTCATCCACACCGCCACGCTCCTGCACGACGACGTGGTCGACGAATCCGACCTGCGCCGCGGCCGCAAGACCGCCAACGCGGTATTTGGCAACGCCGCGAGCGTGCTGGTGGGCGACTTTCTGTATTCGCGCGCCTTCCAGATGATGGTGCAGGCCAACAGCATGCGCATCATGCAAATTCTGGCCGACGCGACCAACATCATCTCCGAAGGCGAAGTTCTGCAGCTGCTGAACATGCACGATCCGGACGTGACGGAAGAGCGCTACCTGCAGGTCATCCGCTATAAGACCGCCAAGCTATTCGAAGCCGCCGCGCAGATCGGCGCGGTGCTCTCGGGCGCAGACGCCGCGACCGAAGAAGCCGCGGCTGAATACGGCCGCCGCATCGGCACCGCGTTCCAGATCGTCGACGACCTGCTCGACTACACGTCCACCGCCGACCAGATGGGCAAGAACGCTGGCGACGACCTGCGCGAAGGCAAACCAACGCTGCCGCTCATCCATCTGCTATCGAACGGCACGGAAGAACAGCGTGCGCTGGTGCGCCAGGCCATCGAGCAAGGCGGCACGGAACATTTCGACGCCATCTTCGCGGCCATCCAGGCTTCCGGCGCGCTGGAGTACACGCGCCAGGCCGCCGAGCGCGAAGCCGCTGCCGCCGAAGCAGCAGCAAACGCATTACCCCCTTCCCTTTTCCGTCAGACGCTGATAGACTTGTGTGCTTTCTCGCTGCAACGTCAGTCTTGACACGCACGAGATCTGCGAAGAAGCATCGGGGTGTAGCTTAGCCTGGTAGAGCGCTACGTTCGGGACGTAGAGGCCGGAGGTTCGAATCCTCTCACCCCGACCAGAAATTCCCTTGTCGATCAAGGACATCAAGCCCAGCAAATTGCTGGGCTTTTTTGTTTCTGAACGACCACCCGAGGGGAATCTGCATTAGCAGCATGAGCAACGGCCGCCCACATCGGCGCGACAAACCCCTCTGTTATAGTGGGCACTTCGCCGCCCCTCCTCTCCTGCCTTGGACTCTTGGCCGCTCTGGGCACAAATCGGCGCCGTCGTGCTGCTGTTGTGCTGCTCCGCCTTCTTCTCGATTTCCGAAACCGCGATGATGGCGCTCAACCGCCATCGCCTGCGGCATCTTGCCAAGTCCAATGTATCGGGCGCGCGCAATACACAGCAGTTGCTCGGTCAGACTGACAAGCTGCTCTCGCTCATCCTGATCGGCAACAACCTGATCAACACCGCCGTGCCGGTGCTGATCACCACCCTGGCAATCCACTACTTCGGCAACAACGGAACGACGCTGTCGATCGCCACGGCCATCGTCGCGTTTCTAATCATCGTGTTCGCCGAGATCGCTCCGAAGATCGTGGGCGCGACCTACCCCGAACGCGTTGCGTTTCCCGCCAGCTTCATCATCAAGCCGCTGATGCAGGTTTCGACGCCGCTGGTCGCGGTGGTCAACGCGTTCGCCATGGGGGTGCTGCGGCTGGTGCGCATCAATACGCGCAAGGCGCCGGAACAACGCATGTCGACCGAGGAACTGCGCACGCTGGTCTTGGAATCAGGCAATTTCATCCCGCACAAGCACCGCAGCATCCTGCTCAACCTGTTCGATCTGGACGCCATCACCGTTGACGACGTGATGACGCCGCGCGCGCGGGTGGAGTCGCTCGACCTGTCGCGCCCGATCGAGGAGGTCATCCAGCAGCTCGAAACCTGCTATCACAACAAGCTGCCCGTGTTCGAGCAGGACAGCGATCAGGTGATCGGCATCCTGCACGTGCGCAAGGCGCTGTCGCTGCTCGGGCACACCGAACTTACGCACGACGATTTTCGCCACCTGCTGGCCGAGCCGTACTTCGTCCCAAGCGGCACGCCCGTTTTCCGCCAACTACAGTACTTTCAGGAGAACCGCCGCCGCCTCGGGCTGATCGTCAATGAATACGGCGACATGCTTGGGTTGGTCACGCTGGAAGACATCATCGAAGAGATGATTGGCGAGTTCACCACCACGCTGCCCAACGCCGGCAAGCTGGCCTGGGACAAGGAAGGCACCTATCTTGCGGATGCGGGGATGTCGCTGCGAGACCTGAACCGCCGTCTGGGCCTCAGCCTGCCGACGGACGGTCCAAAGACGCTCAACGGGCTGGTGCTGGAAGTGCTGGAAGAGATTCCGGAGGCGACGGTCAGCGTGAAGATTGCGAACTGCGTGATGGATATCGTGCAGATGGACAGCCAGTCGATCCGCACGGTACGGCTGCATCAGCCGCCGCAACCCAAGCGTAGTTGACGCCACACTCAGGTCCGAGCGCTTCAGTTGGAGCGGTTTTCTGCCGATATGGCACAAATGCAAGCTGCGCTTTGATGTGCGCTTTACAAATGCAGGGGCGGTCGGCAAACTGCCCCGGTTCCGGGCACCACCCCCCACGAATGGGTGGGGTACCGGCTGCAGAACATAGAACAATCGCCTTGGGGGGCGAGCGAGCGCTGGAGGCAGTGGGGCCCGGCGCGCGCTGAAATGGTCAGCTTCAGCCTGACGGACTGGACTCATGACACTCGGACTCGCTCTAGCGCAGAGCCGGCGGATCGCGCCGACGTTACTCACTCAGCTCGAACAGAGCGCGCGTGAAAAACGCACGCAGTTGATCGACGAACTGGTGGGCAGCGGGATCATGAGTGCGCACGACCTTGCCGTGTTTGTTGCCGGCAAGTACCAGATGCCGCTGCTCGACCTTGCGCAGTACAAGCTCGACACCGTGCCGGCCGTGCTGTCTGCCAACAAGCACTTCGCCCAGCTGCGCCTGTTGCCGCTGGGCCGGCGCGAAAATCGCCTCATCCTCGCCACGTCGGACCCGAGCGACCCGAAGCCGATCGAAGAGCTGCGTCAGAAAATGAACGTGGCCATCGAAACAGTCGTCGTCGAACATGACAAGCTGGTGCGCCAGCTGAGCCTCGCCAACGAGGCGCCGGCCGAGATCAAGTCACTCTTCCCCAAGCAGGAAGCCACGCAGATCGAGTACGACCCAGGCGCCGCAGCCGCCACGCGTCGCACCACGCCCGACGGCATCGACGATGCGCCCGTGGTGCGCTTCCTGCAGAAGCTCTTTACCGAAGCCCTGCTGCGCGGCGCGTCGGACTTGCATTTCGAGCCGTTTGAAACGTTTTACCGCGTGCGTTTCCGCATCGACGGCATCCTCGCGCAGGTCGCGCAGCCGCCGCTCGATATCCGCGACAAGATCGCGACCCGCATCAAGGTGCTTTCGCGCCTGGACATCTCGGAAAAGCGCGTGCCGCAAGACGGCCGCATGAAGCTGCTCATCACGGTCCCGAAAGACCGCAAGGACAAGGACAACAAAGAGACGATCGAACGCGCCATCGACTTCCGGGTGTCGACGCTGCCGACGCTGTTCGGCGAGAAGATCGTGATCCGGATCTTGGAGTCGTCCACCGAGCGGCTCGATATCGACCAGCTCGGCTACGAGCCCGAGCAAAAGCAGCTGCTGCTGGACGTGATCAAGCGCCCGTACGGGATGGTGCTGGTGACAGGCCCGACGGGCTCAGGCAAAACGGTGTCGCTGTACACCTTCCTGAACCGCCTGAACCAGGGCGACATCAACATTTCCACGGCCGAAGACCCGGCGGAAATCCAGTTACCCGGCATCAACCAGGTCAACGTGAACGACAAGGCGGGGCTGACGTTCGCGGCGGCGCTGAAGTCGTTCCTGCGGCAGGATCCGGACATCATCATGGTGGGCGAAATCCGGGATCTGGAAACGGCCGATATCTCGATCAAGGCTGCGCAGACCGGTCACTTGGTGTTTTCGACGCTGCACACCAACGATGCGCCGACCACCCTGACCCGCCTGATGAACATGGGCGTGGCGCCGTTCAACATCGCGTCGTCGGTGCTGCTGATCACGGCGCAGCGCTTGGCGCGACGGCTGTGCAAGGAATGCAAGAAGCCTGGTCCGCTGCCCAAGGAAACGCTGCTCGACGCAGGTTTCACCGAAGCCGATCTCGACGGCTCATGGCAGCCGTATCACCCGGTCGGTTGCGAGGTCTGCAACGGCAGCGGTTACAAAGGCCGGGTCGGCATCTACCAGGTCATGCCGATTACCGAGGCGATCCAGGAAATCATTCTCACGCACGGCACGGCGCTGCAGATCGCCGAGCAGGCGCGCAAGGAAGGCGTGCTGTCGCTGCGCGAATCGGGCTTGCGAAAAGTGAAGCAGGGGCTGACTTCCCTTGAGGAAGTGCTGGCCACCACGAACCAATAACCTTCTCGATCAATCGTTCCCATACCGGGGGGTAGGAACCAACCATGGCCACACGAGCACCTGCCGCAAACCGCGCGGCCGCCGCGCCGGCACGAAAGACCGCCAAGACCAAGGCGCCCACGCAGTACATCTTCGAGTGGGAAGGCAAAGATCGGAAGGGCAAGATCTTCAAGGGCGAGATGCGCGCCGAGAGCATCACCGAGGTGAATGCCATCCTGCGCAAGCAAGGCCTGTCGATCACCAAATCGAAACGCCGCCGCGCGGCCCGCGGCAAGAAGATCACGCCGAAGGACGTGGCGTACTTCACGCGCCAGCTCTCGACGATGCTGAAGGCCGGCGTGCCGCTGCTGCAGTCGGTCGACATCATCGCGAAGGGCCATGCCAACCCGAACTTCACGCAGTTGCTAACGGAAATCCGTGTCGATATCGAGTCGGGCAGCAGCATGGCGCAAGCCTTCCGCCGTCATCCGAAGTACTTCGACACGCTGTACTGCAACCTGATCGACGCCGGTGAACAGGGCGGTATTCTGGATGCCCTGCTCGAGCGGCTTTCGCTGTACATGGAGAAGTCGATCGCGCTGAAGGCGCAGATCAAGTCCGCGATGATCTACCCGATCTCGGTGCTGACGGTGGCTTTCCTGGTGACGGTGGTGCTGATGATTTTTGTGGTGCCAGCGTTTAAGGGCGTGTTTTCCAGCTTCGGCGCCACGCTGCCGGCCCCAACACTGGTGGTGATGGGCATCTCCGACTTCTTTGTGCAATGGTGGTACATCATCATTTTTGCACCCCTCATCGGCATCGTGCTGTTCATGCGCGCGTTCAAGCGCTCGGAGAACGTGCAGCGCTCCACGCACCGCTGGATTCTGCGCATGCCGATCTTCGGCAGCATCATCCGCAAGGCCACCATCGCCCGCTGGACGCGTACGCTGGCCACGATGTTCGCGGCAGGCACACCCCTCGTGGAATCAATGGAGTCGGTGGCTGGCGCGGCCGGTAACTGGGTCTACCATGACGCGACGATCGAAATTCAACAAGCCGTACGCATCGGTACGAGCCTGACCAACGCCATGCAGGCGACACACGTGTTCGACAACATGGTGCTGCAGATGACGCAGATCGGTGAGGAATCCGGTGCGCTCGACAGCATGCTGCTCAAGGTTGCAGAGTTTTACGAGCGCGAGGTGGACGATGCGGTGGCTAACATCTCGGCGCTGATCGAGCCGATCATCATCGTGATTCTGGGCGTGCTGATCGGCGGCATGGTGGTGGCAATGTACCTGCCGATCTTCAAGCTGGGGCAGGTGGTCTGATGCCGGAGCTGTTTGTCATTCCCACGCTGGCGCAACTGCCGGCGTGGTTTGTGATCGCGATCGGCGCGCTCGTCGGCTTGCTGGTCGGCAGCTTTCTCAACGTGGTGATTCACCGCCTGCCGCGCATGATCGAGCGGGAAGAAGCCAACTACATCGCCGAGTTGCGCGAAGAACCGCTGCCTCACCCCGACGCATACAACCTGGTCGTCCCGCGCTCGGCGTGCCCGTCGTGCGGTCACCAGATCAAGGCGATCGAGAATATTCCCGTATTGAGCTGGCTGGCGCTGCGCGGCCGCTGCAGTGCCTGCAAAACACCCATCTCGTGGCGCTATCCCGCAGTGGAGTTGGTCACGGGGCTGCTGACCGCGGCCTGCCTATGGCACTTCGGCCCCACGTGGGTCGCGGTGGCGTCGGCGGTGCTGCTGTGGTTCCTGATCGCGGGCACGATGATCGACGCAGACACGCAGCTGTTGCCCGACGCCGTCACCCAGCCGCTGCTCTGGCTCGGCCTGGGCGTGAATCTGTTCGGCATGTTCGCGCACCTGCACGACGCGGTGATTGGCGCGATGGCCGGCTACCTGTTCCTGTGGTCGATCTACTGGGCCTACAAGCTGCTGCGCGGTCGCGAAGGCATGGGCTACGGCGACTTCAAGCTGATGGCCGCACTGGGCGCGTGGTTCGGTTGGCAGGCGCTGCCGCTGCTCGTGCTGCTGTCGTCGGTCGTGGGACTGGTGTTTGGGCTGGTGCGCATTGCGCGCGGCGCGACGAGCGAATCGCCGTTCTCGTTCGGACCGTTCATTGCCGGCGCCGGCGTGATCGCACTGCTGGCCGGCCCGCAGTTGCTCATGCTGGCAGGCCTCGGCCCCCTGCTTGCGCCATAAGGGCACGATCAGCATGCGCGTGATCGGCCTGACCGGCGGCATCGGCAGCGGCAAGAGCTACGTGGCGGATCGCCTTGCGGAGCGCGGTGCCGCCATCGTTGACACCGACGCCATCGCCCATGAAATCACCGCGCCGGGCGGCGCCGCCATCCCGAAGCTGGTCGAAACATTCGGCGCTGGCATCCTGCGCGCAGACGGCGCCATGGACCGCGATGCCATGCGCGCCCTCGCCTTCTCGGACGCCACGGCCAAATCGCGACTGGAGCAGATCACGCATCCGCTCATCCGCGAGATTGCGCTGTCGCGTGGGGCCGCCGCGCAGGCATCGGGCGCGCATCCGTACCTCGTCTACGTCGTCCCGCTGTTGGTGGAATCCCTGGCCGGGCATCACAGCTGGCGCTCGCTGGTCGATCGCATTCTGGTGGTCGATTGCCCCGTTGAGACACAGATTGCCCGCGTGATGGCTCGGAACGGCCTGCCGCGCGCCCAAGTGGAAGCCATCATCGCCCGTCAGGCTTCACGCGAAGCGCGCCTCGCCGCCGCCGACGACGTGATCGACAACAGCGGTACGCTGGCCGACCTTGTGCCGCAGATCGACCGTCTGGACCCAGCCTACCGGTCGAACTGAAACGCGCTGAAAGTTGCGGTCACATCCCTTTGCATTGTGATGAGCGAGGGTCTCGCATAGAATGCGGGCAGATCGAGGCCAAATGGGCTTCGGGGCCTCATACGCCAGCAGGCCAGCAAACCGGGCACCAAGTTTTGATCCTGTACGAATATCCCTTCAACGAACGCATTCGGACGCTGCTGCGCCTCGAAGACCTGTTCGAGCGGCTGGATTTCTTTCTCGCGCAGGAGCACCCGCTGCAACACCACGTGGCACTGACCACGCTGTTCGAAGTGGTGGACGTTGCCGGGCGTGCAGACCTCAAATCCGATCTGCTGAAAGAACTCGATCGCCAGCGCCAGACGCTCACCGCGCTGCGCGCCAATCCGCAGATCGACCAGGACGCGCTCGACGCCGTCATCAGCGAACTGGAAACCGCCTCGGGCAATCTCACCGCCACACATGGCAAGGCCGGCCAGCTCATCGCCGACAACGAGTGGCTGACGAGCATCCGCAGCCGCGCCATCATCCCTGGCGGTACGTGTGAATTCGATCTGCCGGCGTATTTTGCATGGCAGCATCATCCGGCCGAGCGCCGCCGCGCCGACATCATCAAATGGGCCCAACCGCTGGTGCCGCTGCGCGACGCCACGATGATCGTGCTGCGCCTGCTGCGCGAATCGGGTCAGAGTGGCAAGGTGATTGCTAACGCTGGGAGCTATCAGCAGATGCTGTCGGGCCGCGTGTACCAGCTGATGCAGGTACGCCTGGATGAGTCGGCGCTAGGGTTCATTCCCGAGATCAGCGCCAACAAATACATGCTCTGGGTGCGCTTTACCCAGCAGGATGGCGACCTGCGACCCAAGCCGGTCGACGCGGATATCCCGTTCCAGCTGAAGCTCTGTAATTTCTGAGCCGCACCATGAATGTGAAGACCGTCAAATGCCCCAGCTGCGGCAAGCCCGTGCCTTGGGTGCCTGAGAGCCGCTACCGCCCGTTCTGCTCCGAGCGCTGCAAGCAGATCGACCTGGGCGCCTGGGCCGCCGAGCAGTACACCATCCCCGTGGTCGAAGAAGACGACCTGCCCGAAGCCCCCGGCAACGATACAAGCGGCAGGCTCAACTAGCCGCCGCTTCCTCGCGCATCCATTCGAAGACGGGCAACGTTGCCGGCAGCACCGGATCGACGCTGATCGGCAGCGTCTGCCAGGCGAAATCCTGGCCTTCCAGCGCGCGCAATGTCCCGTCCCATGCCGTCACCTTGCAAAAATGCAGGCGCACGTAGGCGTGCGGGTAGTCGTGCTCGATAGTGTGCCAGGGCACGCAGGTGCGCAGCGTGACGTCCAGCTCCTCCTTCAGCTCCCGGGTCAGCGCGGCTTCCACGGATTCACCGGCTTCCAGCTTCCCACCGGGAAATTCCCAGTAGCCCGCATAAGGCTTGCCTTCCGGACGCTGGGCCAGCAAGAACCGGCCGTCCGGCTGCACGAGCACGCCAACGGCCACTTCGGTGATCTTGCGGCCGTCCGGCGTGTGCGTCGGGGGCACTTGCGTCAGGTTTTCAGTCGACATGCTGCCGCCCATGCTTGCCGCCCCAGTCGCGGGCGAATTGCCATGCCACGCGCCCCGAACGCGAACCGCGTTCCAGCGCCCAAACCAGCGCGTCGCCACGTGCAGCGGCGATATCCTCGTCGCTGCAACCGAAATGCTTGAGCCAGTGCCCGACGATGGTCAGGTATTCGTCCTGCTTGGGCGGGTAGAACGACAACCACAGCCCGAAGCGCTCCGACAGCGAGATCTTCTCTTCCACCACCTCGCCCGGATGGATTTCGCCGTCCGAGGTGTGCTGATAGGTCTCGTTGTCCTTCATGTATTCCGGCAGCAGATGGCGCCGGTTGGACGTTGCGTAGATCAGCACGTTGTCTGATTGCGCGGCGACCGAGCCGTCCAGCGCAGACTTCAGCGCCTTGTAACCCGATTCACCTTCTTCGAACGAAAGGTCGTCGCAGAAGATCGCGAAGCGCTCCGGGCGCGTCGAAAGCTGCTCGACGATATCGCCCAGGTCGGCCAGATCGTCCTTGTCGACTTCGACCAGACGCAGGCCTTCCTTCACGAACTCGTTCAGGCACGCCTTGATGAGCGACGACTTGCCGGTGCCACGCGCACCCGTCAGCAGCACGTTGTTGGCCGGCAACTTGCGCACGAACTGGCGCGTGTTGGCGACGATCGCGTCTTTCTGGCGCTCGATGTTGTGCAGATCGCTCAGATGGATCGGCGGCAGCTGCCGGATCGGTGCGAGATAGCCGATGTTGCCGAACAGGCTCTGGCGCTTGCGCCAGCGGAACGCGACGGCCTCGTTCCAGTCAGCTTCGGTCAGTTCGGGCGGCAGCCATTGCTCGAGCCGCCCGAGAAAGCGGTCGAGCCGTGCGGAAAGGTCGGACGACATGGCGGTGGACTCCGAATTACGAACGGTAATCCGCGTTGATCGACACGTAGTCGTGCGAGAAGTCGCACGTCCACACGGTGGCGGTGGCATTGCCGCGGCCGAGCGCGATGCGCACGGTGATCTCCGCCTGCTTCATCACGCGCTGGCCGTCTTCCTCGCGGTATTCGGGGTTGCGGCCACCGTCACGCGCGACCCAGACGTCGTCAAGCCACAGGTTGACGCCGCTCACATCGAGATCCGTCACGCCGGCGTAGCCGACGGCCGCCAGGATGCGCCCCAGGTTGGGATCCGATGCGTAGAACGCGGTCTTGACCAGCGGCGAATGCGCGACCGCATAGGCGATCAGGCGGCACTCCTCAACGTTGCGGCCGCCCTCCACCTGGATGGCCATGAACTTCGTCGCGCCCTCGCCGTCGCGCACGATCTTCTGCGCCAGCTCTTGTGCGAGGCCCGTCAGCGCATCGCGCAGCGCAGCGTAGTCGGGGTGCGATTCGGAATCGATGCACGGCGTACCGGCCCGGCCCGTCGCGATGACGACGAACGAGTCGTTGGTGGAGGTATCGCCATCCACCGTCACGCTGTTGAACGAATGATCGGCCGCGTGGCGGACCAGCCGCTGAAGCACGGCTTCGTCCACATTGGCATCGGTCGCGATGAAGCCGAGCATCGTCGCCATGTTCGGACGGATCATGCCTGCGCCCTTGCTGATGCCCGACATGCGCACCGTCTTGCCCGACAGCGTGCACGTGGCCGACGCTGCCTTGGGTACGGTGTCGGTGGTCATGATGGCCTCGGCGGCGGCCAGCCAGTTGTCCGGCTTGGCGTTCGCCTCAGCAGCAGGCAGTCCGGCAATGATGCGGTCGACCGGCAGCGGCTCCAGGATCACGCCCGTGGAGAACGGCAGCACCTGCTCCGGCGACACGCCCAGCAGCTTGGCCACGGCATCGCAGGTCTGGCGTGCATGCGCAAGGCCAGGCGCGCCGGTGCCGGCATTCGCATTGCCCGTGTTGACGACGATCGCGCGCGCGCCCTTCCCGCTCGCCAGATGCTCGCGACACACCTGCACGGGCGCCGCGCAGAAACGGTTCTGCGTGAACACACCGGCCACCGTCGAGCCCTCGGCGATACGAACCAGCAGCACGTCCTTGCGATTGGCCTTGCGCACACCGGCCTCGGCCCAACCGAGGTCAACGCCGTCGATCGGCAACAGGGAGTCAGCGGCGGGCGCGACGAGATTCACAGCCATGGAGCACACCTTTCAAATGAGGATGCCCGCAGTGCGGGCATCGTGAATCAACAGAAAACGGAGCGAAGCAGCGTCAGACGAGTTTGCCGTGGCACTGCTTGTACTTCTTGCCCGAACCGCATGGGCAGGGGTCGTTGCGGCCAACCTTCGGCACTTCGCCCGCCAGCGCGGCAGCAGCGGCCGATGCCGCCGATCGCGGTGCGGCCATGGCCGGCGTTGCGCCGTGAATTTCGGCATCGCCGGCAGCCACCTCGGCGAGTTCACTGAACTCGTCGTGCTTGTACTGCACGTTGCTCAGCGCGGAAAGGTCTTCTTCGATCTGCTCGGAAGCCTGCTCCAGCTCTTCCTGCGACTGGATGCGCACCGTGAAGACAATACGCGTGACTTCGTTGCGGATGGTGTCGAGCAGGCGGCCGAACAGCTCGAACGACTCGCGCTTGTATTCCTGCTTCGGATCCTTCTGCGCATAGCCGCGCAGGTGGATGCCCTGGCGCAGCATATCGAGCGCAGCGAGGTGCTCGCGCCAGTGCGTGTCGAGGCTTTGCAGCATCACCGAACGCTCGAAGCCGGCGAAGGACTCGCGGCCAACCTGCGCCACCTTGCCTTCGTACACCGCTTCGGCGGCATCCAGCACCATCTTGAGCAGGTCCTCGTCTTCGATCGACTGCGCAGCTTCCAGCGTCTTCACCAGCGGCTGATCGACGCCCCAGTCCTCACGCAGCGTCTTTTCCAGCCCGGCGACATCCCACTGCTCTTCCATGGTCTCGGCCGGCACGTACGTGCGGAACAGCTCGGTGAACACGGATTCACGCAGGTTCTTGACCAAGTCGCCCACATCCTGCGCTTCGAGAATCTCGTTACGCAGCTTGTAGAGTTCCTTGCGCTGGTCGTTGGAGACGTCGTCGTATTGCAGCAGTTGCTTGCGGATGTCGAAGTTGCGGCCTTCGACCTTGCGCTGCGCCGATTCGATCGACCGCGTGACGATGCCGGCTTCGATCGGTTCGCCTTCGGGCATCTTCAGGCGATCCATGATCGCGCGCACACGATCGCCCGCGAAAATGCGCAGCAGTTGATCGTCCAGCGACAGATAGAAGCGCGACGAACCCGGGTCGCCCTGACGGCCTGCACGGCCACGCAGCTGGTTGTCGATCCGGCGCGACTCGTGGCGCTCGGTGCCGATGATGTGCAGACCGCCCGCCGCCTTCACCTGCTCGTGCAGCGATTGCCATTCGTCCTGCAACTGCTTCACGCGCGCGGCTTTTTCTTCGTCGGAGAGCGACGCGTCGGCCATCACGAAGCCCGCTTGCTTCTCCACGTTGCCGCCCAGCACGATGTCGGTACCGCGGCCGGCCATGTTCGTCGCAATGGTGATCGCCTTGGGGCGGCCCGCTTCCGCAATGATCGCGGCTTCGCGCTCGTGCTGCTTGGCGTTGAGCACTTGGTGCGGCAACTTGACCTGGTTCAGCAGGTTCGACAGCAGCTCGGAGTTTTCGATGGACGTCGTGCCCACCAGCACCGGCTGGCCACGCTCGTAGCAATCGCGAATGTCGCGAATGACGGCGTCGTAGCGCTCCTTCGAGGTCTTGTAGATCTGATCCTGCAAGTCCTTGCGCTGCGGCGTGCGGTTCGTCGGGATCACGACGGTTTCCAGGCCGTAGATCTCCTGGAATTCATACGCTTCCGTGTCCGCCGTACCGGTCATGCCCGACAGCTTGTTGTACATGCGGAAGTAGTTCTGGAACGTGATGGTCGCCAGCGTCTGGTTTTCCTGCTGGATCTGCACACCTTCCTTGGCTTCCACGGCCTGGTGCAGACCGTCGGACCAACGGCGGCCCGACATCAGGCGACCGGTGAATTCATCGACTATCACCACTTCACCGTTCTGCACCACGTAGTGCTGATCGCGGAAGAACAGGCTGTGCGCGCGCAGGGCGGCGTACAGGTGATGCATCAGCGTGATGTTCTGCGGCGCGTAGAGCGACTCGCCCTCGCCGATCAAGCCGGCTTGCAGCAGGATCTGCTCCGCCTTCTCGTGACCGGCTTCGGTCAGGTAGACCTGATGCGATTTTTCGTCGACGTAGTAGTCGCCCGGCTTCTCGACGCCGGTGCCATCCGACTTCTCTTCGCCGATCTGGCGCGTGAGCTGCGCCGGGATGCCGTTCATGCGGCGGTACAGGTCGGTGTGGTCTTCGGCCTGGCCGGAGATGATCAGCGGGGTACGCGCCTCGTCAATCAGGATCGAGTCAACCTCGTCGACGATCGCATAGTTCAGCGGACGCTGCACGCGCTGGCCGGCGTCGTACACCATGTTGTCGCGCAGGTAGTCGAAGCCGAACTCGTTGTTGGTGCCGTAGGTGATGTCCGACGCGTAGGCGGCCTGCTTCTGGTCGTGATCCATGGTGGTCAGGTTGACCCCAACCGACAGACCCAGCCAGTTGTACAGGCGGCCCATCCACTCGGCGTCGCGCTGTGCCAGGTAATCGTTGACCGTCACGACGTGCACGCCCTGGCCAGAGATGGCGTTCAGGTACACAGCCAGCGTCGCAGTCAGCGTCTTGCCTTCACCCGTGCGCATTTCGGCGATCTTGCCGTCGTGCAGCACCATGCCGCCGATCAGCTGCACGTCGAAGTGCCGCATCTTCATCACGCGCTTGCTGGCCTCGCGGCACACGGCAAACGCTTCGGGCAGCAGCGCGTCGAGCGTCTCGCCTTTGGCGAAGCGTTGGCGGAATTCTTCGGTTTTGGCCTGCAGCTCGGCATCGGAGAGCGCTTCGAACTTGGGCTCGAGCGCATTGATCTGCGCCACCTTGCGGCGGTACTGTTTGATCAGCCGTTCATTACGGCTGCCGAAAATCTTCTTGAGAAGGCCCGTGATCATCGATGGCTAGGGCCGGCGAGCCACCCGGGGAGCGCGTCGAGAGAGACCGCGAAACACAGGCAGCACAACGGCCCGGAAAGGGTTGGCGCAAAGGCGGGAGTTTAGCATGTGCAAAACACCCGCTTGATGGCAGCAGGCCCGCCGGATGTGGCAGGAACGCCGCACTTCGGGGCCGCGCGGAACGTCGTCCAAGCAGGCGCACACTCACGCTGAATTGGGGACGGGCGCCCCTGATTGCAACCCGGGCGGGTTCAATGGCCCGCAGCAGTCATGCTCTTGCCGATATCGGCCGCCGCGACTTTCGCTGGCGCCTTGTTGGCAGCCATCTTGGGCTGGCCGGCGTTCTCCAGGAAGGCCACCGGATTCTGCGGGACGTCGTTGACGTGCACCTCGAAGTGCAGGTGCGGGCCGGTGGCGCGGCCAGTGCGGCCGATCAGTGCGATGCGCTCGCCCGCCTTGACGATGTCACCGACCTTCACGAAAACCTTGGACGCGTGGGCATAGCGCGTCTTCAGGCCATTGCCGTGATCGATATCGATCATGTTGCCGTATTCGTGGTGAAACTCGCTGGCGACGACCACGCCGCCGGCAGCCGCTACGATCGGCGTGCCAATCGGGCCGACAAAGTCGACGCCGTCATGCTGCGTGCGGCGGCCCGTGAACGGATCGATCCGCGTGCCGAAACCGGAGGAGTCGTAACCCGTCGCCACCGGGCGCACGGTCGGCATCATCTTCGCGTGGATCTGGCGGTCCATCAGGGTGCTCTCGAGCACGCTGAGGTAATCGTTGCGCTGATCAGCCGAGCGCGTCAGGCGACTCAGCTCGGATTGGATTTCCGGCATCGACATCGGCCGTGAGAACGCGCCCGCGGGGCCGCCCCGGCTTGGTTGCGACTTGAAATCGAACTCGCGCGGCGGCACACCGGCCAAGCCCGACACCCGGGCGCCCAACGCGTCCAGGCGCGCGATCTGCGCCTGCATTTCGCCGATGCGCGCGGCCATCAGGTTGAGGTTTTCGCGGGTCACACGCTGGTCCGCGCCGGCAACTTCGGGCGCGGCTGCTCCCGGCAGCAGGCCCTGCTTGGCCGCCAGCCACGTACCGCCGACGGACAACGCCGCCACGGCCAGCAGCGCCGCGCCGATCGCCACGAAGACGCCGCGTCGCGACAGATGCGTCGCGCCGGCTTTGCGCGGGTGAATCAGGATAATCTGCATCGCTCGTTTTCCGGACAAAAAAGCTGCCCACCAGCACGAAAGCGCGATGAAGCGCCCTACAATGCCGGCATGCGAATCTTTGTTCATCCCGCTCTCAAGACGCCTGTGGCTAAACCCGTCCAGGACTGGCTCTCGGGTGCCGGTTCGGTCGGCCCACTGATGCAGGCGGCCAGGCAATTGGCGACGTTGGAAGCGGAGGTGTTGTCGCTGCTGCCGCCCGGTTTGGGCGGCGGGGTGGCGGTCGGTGGCATCAAGAACGATGCGCGCGACAGCCGCGAAGCGACTCTGGTGTTGCTCGCCGCACATAGTGCGGCTGCGGCGCGCTTACGGCAGGTGGTACCCACCTTGCTGGAGCGTCTGCAGCGCCGGGGATCGCAGATTACCGCAATTCGTGTACGGGTACAACCGCAGGGCGGCAACGACAGTTTATGGCCACAAGAGACCGAAAAGCCGCCTAAACGCGCCAAGATGACCGCAGTTGGAGTCAACAGCTTGGCGGCCCTGGCCAATGAACTGCCCGATTCGCCGCTTCGGCAGGCCTTGGCCGAAATGATTGCGCGGCACGTTGCACCGGCCGCCAAGCCCAAATAAAAAGCGCCCCACAGGGCGCTTTTTTCATACGAACGAACCGCTCAGCCGATCACGAGAATGCCGGTTGCAACTGCGGCAGGAACGCGCGCGGCGCTTCTTCCACCTTGTCGAACGTCACGATCTCGTAAGCCGTTTCGTCGGCCAGCAGCGCGCGCAGCAGCGCATTGTTCAGGCCATGACCGGACTTGTGCGCGGTGTATGCGGCAATCAACGGATGGCCCACCACATACAGGTCGCCAATCGCGTCGAGGATTTTGTGGCGTACGAACTCATCGCCGTAGCGCAGTTCGTCGTTGTTCAGCATGCGGTGCTCATCGAGCACGATGGCGTTGTCGAGGCTGCCGCCGCGCGCCAGGCCGACCTCGCGCAGCATCTCGACTTCGTGTGCGAAACCGAACGTACGGGCGCGGGCGATTTCGCGCGTGTAGCTCGTGTCGGCAAAGTCGATCTCGAACGTCTGGCCGGTCTTGTCGACGGCCGGGTGGCGGAATTCGATCGTGAACGACAGCTTGAAGCCGAAGTAAGGGTCGAGTCGGGCAAGCTTGTCGCCCTCGCGGATTTCCACCGGCTTCGTCACGCGGATGAACCGCTTGGCCGCGCCCTGCTCTTCGATACCCGCCGATTGCAGCAGAAACACGAACGAGGCCGCGCTGCCGTCCATGATGGGGATTTCTTCGGCGTCGACGTCGACATACAGATTGTCGATGCCCAGGCCGGCGCAAGCGGACATCAAATGTTCAACGGTGGACACGCGGGCGCCGTCCTTTTGCAGCACGGACGCCAGGCGGGTATCGCCGATGGCGCTGGCGGTGGCGGGAATCTCGACGGCCGGGTCGAGGTCAACGCGCGTGAAGACGATGCCGGTGCCTGCGGCTGCCGGGCGCAACGTCAACGTCACCTTGCGGCCCGAGTGCAACCCGATGCCGACGGTCTTGACGAGGGACTTGATGGTGCGTTGTTTCAACATGGCCGCCCTCAACTCACGAAATTTGTGCGATTGTTTTTATCTATGCGGTCCGCATAGGTGATAACCCTAAGCATACCATTTTCACATCCCTGCCTTCAAAACGACTTTTGTATCGGGATGTTAGGGGTGCACAGAATTGACTCAACATTAGTGCACGCAGATTCGGCGCCACGGTCGCCTCAGCCTTGAAGCCGGGCGGGATGACGGCGCTACTCCGCCATTCAGGGGGGGGCGCGACGTGGCGTCAGAGTATCGCGAGAATCGATTCAGCACTGCTGACGGCGAACTGTCCGGGCGCTTCCACCTGTAGCGCTGTTACCACACCGTCCTTCACGACCATCGCATAGCGCTGTGAACGCACGCCCATGCCGCGCTTCGACAGATCCTGGTCGAGTCCGAGTTTGCTGGTGAACTCTGCACTGCCGTCGCCGAGCATGCGGATCTTGTCGTCGGTGCCCTGCGTGCGGGCCCAGGCGCCCATCACAAAGGCGTCGTTGACGGACACACACCAGATCTCGTCGACACCCTTGGCGCGCAGTGCATCGAAGTTGGCCAGGTAGCCCGGCACATGCCGAGCGGAGCACGTCGGCGTAAACGCACCGGGCAGCCCGAAGATGACGATCGTCTTGCCCTCGGCCAGATGCCGCACGGAGAAAGCGTTGGGGCCGAGCGCGCAGCCGTCCTTTTCCACTTCAAAGAACTCGTAGAGCGTCGCGTCGGGAAGCGGTTGACCAGGCTGGATCATGATCGTCAGGAAGCGGTTGCGTGGATATCGCGATCATAGAACCTGCCGAGCGACCGCGCAGCCGGTTCGTAAAACGAGACCGCCCGCGTGAACGAATCACGCGGGCGGTCTTGGGAGACAACATCATCAGGCCGCTTGGCTCGGAACGCAGCGCGCGCGGCACAACGAACGGACACACCCGCCGGGCGGGGTGAACCCTTCCGGGGAGGCGGCCAGAGGCCAACCTGCCCGGCGGCAACGACTGTGTCCGGTTCGTCGAACGCTGTCGACTGACGAGCGGCCGGCCATCACACAACGGCGATCACGGGAGGGGAGCCGTGAATCGCGCGCGGCGTGCGGCGCCGCAGGCAGTCGGACGTGCGCGAGCGCTATCGAACCAACGCGGGCCCGATCAGTCCGCCTGCTTGCGCAGGAATGCCGGAATGTCGTACGTGTCGACGCCCTTCTCTTGCAGTGCTGCCACGTGAGCCGATGCCGACTCGCGCGAGCTGCGCCACACGGCCGGGGTGTCGAAATTGCTGTAGTCCGGTGCGACTGCCACCGAGTGACCGGCGCCACCGCCGAACGCCACCGGCTGGTTGTCGGTGCCGGTCTTCAGCAGCGTCATCGTCTGCGGCTGTTGTTGCTTGTTGCGAGCAGCGCGGCCCAGACCCGTGGCAACCACGGTCACGCGCAGTGCGTCGCCCATGGCGTCGTCGTAGACCGTACCGAAGATGACGGTGGCATCTTCCGCGGCATAGCTGCGGATGGTGTTCATCACTTCCTTGGTCTCGGACAGCTTGAGCGAGCGGCTGGCCGTGATGTTGACCAGCACGCCACGCGCGCCCGACAGGTCCACACCTTCCAGCAGCGGGCTCGCAACGGCTTGCTCAGCCGCCAGACGCGCACGGTCGACGCCGGACACGGTGGCCGTGCCCATCATCGCCTTGCCCTGTTCGCCCATCACGGTCTTCACGTCTTCAAAGTCGACGTTCACCAGACCGTCGACGTTGATGATTTCCGCAATGCCGGCGACCGCGTTGTGCAGCACGTCGTCGGCGCACTGGAAGCACTTGTCCATCTCGGCGTCGTCGCCCATGACTTCGAAGAGCTTTTCGTTGAGCACGACGATCAGCGAATCGACGTTGCCTTCGAGGTCGTTGGCGCCGTGCTCCCCCACCTTCGAGCGGCGTGCGCCTTCGAAGTCGAACGGCTTGGAGACCACGCCCACGGTCAGGATGCCCATTTCCTTGGCGACCTGTGCGACCACCGGCGCTGCGCCCGTGCCCGTCCCGCCGCCCATGCCGGCGGTGATGAAGACCATGTGCGCGCCGCGCAGTGCGTCGGCGATCTGCTCACGGGCTTCCTCTGCGCAGTGCTTGCCCACTTCCGGCTTGGCCCCAGCGCCCAGGCCGGTGCTGCCGAGCTGCAGCACGCGCGATGCGGTCGAGCGCTTGAGCGCCTGCGCATCGGTGTTCATGCAGATGAATTCCACGCCTTGCACGCCGCGGTTGATCATGTGCTGCACGGCATTCCCGCCCGCGCCGCCGACGCCGACCACCTTGATGATGGTGCCGTCCTGCATTTCCGTTTCAATCATGTCGAAGTCCATCATTGCCTCCAGAAGTGATCAGTCCCAGACGATGCAGCCTCCCCGCCGCAACTCCTGGTTCCTGAACAAAAAACATCAAAACAAGAAACTCAACTTGCTCCCCCCAGGGAGCACATCGCCAACACCCGGCACTGACGTGCTCAGAAGTTGCCGATGAACCATTCCTTCATGCGCGTCCAGATCTGCTTGGCCGAACCGGACTGCACCACGACCTTGCGCCCGCGCACACGCTGCACGCGACCCTCTTGCAGCAAGCCCATCACCGTGGCGTAGCGCGGGCTCTTCACCACCTCGTGCAGATTGCCGCGGTACTCCGGCACGCCCACGCGCACGGGCTTCAAGAACATGTCTTCGCCCAGCTCGACCATGCCGGGCATCATTGCCGTACCGCCAGTCAGGACCACGCCGCTGGAGAGCAGTTCCTCGTAACCGGATTCGCGCACCACCTGATGCACGAGCGAGAACAGCTCTTCCACGCGCGGCTCGATCACGGCAGCCAGCGCCTGGCGGCTCAACGTGCGCGGGCCGCGGTCGCCGACGCCCGGCACATCGATCATCTCGTCCGGATCGGCCAATACCTGCTTGGCGATGCCGTACTGGATCTTGATGTCCTCGGCGTCCGGCGTTGGCGTGCGCAGGGCCATGGCGATGTCGTTGGTGATCTGGTCGCCGGCGATGGGGATCACGGCCGTGTGGCGGATCGCGCCTTCGCTGAAGATCGCGATGTCGGTCGTGCCGCTGCCGATGTCGACCAGCACGACGCCGAGTTCCTTTTCGTCTTCGGTCAGCACGGCGAGGCTCGAGGCGAGCGGCTGCAGAATCAGGTCGTGCACTTCGAGCCCGCAACGTCGCACGCACTTCACGATGTTCTGTGCCGCGCTCACCGCGCCAGTCACGATGTGCACCTTCACCTCGAGCCGGATGCCGCTCATGCCGATCGGCTCGCGCACGTCTTCCTGGCCGTCGATGATGAATTCCTGCGTGAGGATGTGCAGAATCTGCTGGTCGGTCGGGATGTTGACGGCCTTGGCGGTCTCGATCACGCGGGCCACATCGGTGGAGGTGACTTCCTTGTCCTTGATCGCCACCATGCCGCTCGAGTTGAAGCTGCGGATATGGCTGCCGGCGATGCCCGTGAAGACCTCGCCGATCTTGCAGTCGGCCATCAGCTCCGCTTCTTCGAGCGCCTTCTGGATCGACTGGACGGTCGCCTCGATGTTGACGACCACGCCCTTCTTGAGCCCCTTCGATTCGGTCTGGCCCATGCCGATGACCTCGTAGGCGCCGTCAGGACGCAGCTCGGCCACCACCGCCACCACCTTGGAGGTGCCGATATCCAGCCCGACCAGAAGATCCTTGTATTCCTTGCTCATCGCGTTTTCTCTGTGCTTCGCGTTGCTTTGTTGTTGGCCGCCGGCTTACCCCCCAGCGTGGCTTTCGGCTTTGCAGCACCGCTGGTGCCATTCGCGGTGCCGGGCAGCTTGCCCCCCTTGGCCAGCACCGCAGCCTGCGCATCGGTCAGGAAGCGCACACCCGCCGCACGAACTGCGAATCCGTTGGGATACCGCAGATCGGCGTATTCAATCTGACCGCCCCAACGCTTGGTCACGTCCGGCCACGCACGCACAAAGCGGCGGGCACGCGCGGCCAGCGCGGCGCGGTCATCGTCATTCAGTTCGCGGCCCAGCTCGATGACCGTGCCGTTGGACAACCGCGCGCGCCATGCGTAGCGGTCGGTCAGCGTGACGCTCAGCGGCTCGACGTTCATCGGCTTGAACCACTCGGTCATGGTTTCCAGCTTGTCGACCACGTCCTGTTCGGTACCTTCGGGGCCGGCCAGCGCCACCAGATCCGTGTCGTCCTCGGCTTCGGCCAGGTTGGCGACGAACACTTCGCCATACGTGTTGACCAGCTTCCCGGACTCGTTGCCGCCCCAGGTGCCGAGCGCCTCGTGTTCCTGCACTTCCACCAGCAGCCCGTTCGGCCACACGCGGCGCACGCTTGCACGCCGCACCCACGGCACCGATTCGAACGCGGCCCGTGCCTCATCCAGATTCAGCGAGAAGAAATTGCCGCGCAGCTTGGGCAGCGCATTGGCGCGCAGACTGGGCACATTCACGTGGCGCAACTCGCTGCCGGCCATCGGCATCACCCGCACCTGCTGCAGCTGAAACATCGGTCGCTGCATCAACCAGACCGCCCCAACGCCCAACGCGCCGAGCGCGAGCAGCGCATACAGCGCACTCGCGACGGCGTTGAGGAGACGGGTGTTGTGCCACATAACGTTGTGTTGTCCGGTTTCGCTGACGTTGCGTCGATTATTCGGGTTTCCAGTCGGTGCTCGCGTGCAGCTCCAGCGACGCACTCGCCGCCAGTTGCAGCACGAAATCTTCATAACTGATGCCGGCGGCGCGCGCGCCCATTGGCACCAGCGAATGGCCGGTCATGCCCGGCGACGTGTTCATCTCCAGCAGGAACGGCGCGTTGTCGGACTTGCGCAGCATGATGTCGGCGCGGCCCCAGCCACGGCAGCCCAGCCCGCGATATGCCTGCACCACCAGCGCCTGGACGCGCGCGGCCACATCGGCGGGAATCGGTGCCGGGCATTCGTAGCGCGTGTCGTCGGTGAAGTACTTGTTCTGGTAGTCGTAGTTGGCCTGCGGCGCGACGATGCGGATGAGCGGCAGCGCGGTTGCGCTTTCGCCTTCGCCGATGATCGGGCAGGTCAGCTCGTCGCCTTCGATGAACTGCTCGGCCATCACATCGCGGTCCAGGCGCGCGGCCTTTTCGTAGGCGGCGGGCAGCTCGGCGACGCTCGTGACCTTAGTGAGACCGATCGACGAACCTTCGCGCGCGGGCTTGACGATCAGCGGCAGGCCCAGGCGGTCGGCCACGGCTTGCCAGTCGGCGCCGGCGTGCAACATCACGAAATCGGGCGTGGGCAGGCCATGGGTCTGCCATTGGCGCTTGGTGGCTTCCTTGTCCATCGCCAGCGCAGACGCGAGTACGCCGCTGCCCGTGTACGGAATACCGAATTGCTCGAGCAGGCCCTGGATCGTGCCGTCTTCGCCAAAGCGGCCGTGCAGCGAGATCACCACGCGGTCGAAGCCTTGCTTGGCGAGATCCGCCACGGCCTGCAGGCCCGGGTCAAACGGATGCGCATCGACGCCGCGCGCGCGCAGCGCAGCCAGCACGCCGTTGCCGGACATCAGCGAGATCTCGCGCTCGGCGGACCGGCCACCCATGAGCACGCCGACCTTGCCGAGGGACTTGGGATCGATCGTCGGATTTGGAACAAACGGACCGGTCGTCATGCTGCTGCGCCTCCGTTCAGATCCACAACGTTGGCGGTGTGCGCCTGCGCCTGCAACGCAACCACTTGACCGGGCACCTGCCCGATCGATCCTGCGCCCATGGTGATGACCACGTCGCCGTCCTGCGCTGCATCGAGAATCGCTTGCGGCATGTCTTCAATCTGTTCCACGAATACCGGCTCGATCTTGTTGGCCACGCGCAGCGCACGCGTCAGTGCGCGGCCGTCGGCGGCGACGATGGGCGGCTCGCCGGCGGCGTACACCTCGGCCAGCAGCAGCGCATCCACGGTGCCCAGCACCTTGATGAAATCTTCAAAGCAGTCGCGCGTGCGCGTGAAGCGGTGCGGCTGGAACGACAGCACGAGGCGTCGATCAGGGAATGCACCGCGCGCCGCTGCCAGCGTGGCGGCCATCTCCACGGGGTGATGGCCGTAATCGTCGATGAGCGTGAAGCGGCCCTTGCCATCTGCGGTCGGCACTTCGCCGTAGCGCTGGAAGCGGCGGCCTACGCCGTTGAACTCGGCCAGCGCCTTGACGATCGCCTCGTCCGGCACTTCCAGTTCGGTGGCGATGGCGATGGCGGCCAGCGCGTTCTGCACGTTGTGCAGGCCCGGCAGGTTGAGCGTGATCGACAGCGGCGGCTCGGCATGGCCGTTGAGCTGGCGGATCACGGTGAATTCCATGCGGCCATCGACGGCACGCGCATTGACGGCACGCACCTGCGCGTCTTCGGCAAAACCGTAGCGCACGACGGGCTTGGAGACGAACGGCAGGATTTCTCGGACGTTCGGATCATCCACGCACAGCACGGCAATGCCGTAGAACGGCAGACGCTGCGTGAACTCGATGAACGCCTGCTTCAGGCGCGAGAAATCGTGCCCGTAGGTCTCCATGTGATCGGCATCGATATTGGTGATGACTTCGATCACGGGGAACAGGTTGAGGAACGACGCATCGGATTCGTCGGCCTCGGCGACGATGAAGTCGCCCGTACCGAGGCGCGCGTTCGCGCCCGCGGAGTTGAGACGGCCACCGATGACGAACGTCGGGTCCAGCCCGCCTTCGGCCAGCACGGACGCGACGAGGCTGGTGGTCGTCGTCTTGCCGTGCGTGCCGGCGATGGCGATGCCCTGCTTCAGGCGCATCAGCTCAGCCAGCATCACCGCACGCGGCACGATGGGGATGCGCTTGGCGCGCGCGGCCAGCACTTCCGGGTTGTCACCGCGCACGGCGGTGGAGACGACCACGGCATTGGCGCCGATCACATGTTCCGGCGCGTGGCCCTGCATGATCGTCGCGCCCAGCGTTGCCAGACGCTGCGTGGTCGCGCTGCTGCCCAGATCCGAGCCCGTCACGCGGTAGCCCAGATTCAGCAGCACCTCCGCGATGCCGCTCATGCCGGCGCCGCCGATGCCTACAAAATGGATGTTCTTGACGATGTGCTTCATATCGATTCGTTCCCTATGCCCGTGCCACCGCTACACACACGTCGGCGACACGCTCGGCCGCTTCCGGCCGTGCCTGCTCACGTGCTTTAGCCGCCATATCGGCCAAGTGCGCACGCGTCAGGGACGCGAGTGTATCTGCCAGCGATGCCGGCCCCAGTTCCTGCTGCGGCACCAACAGCGCCGCACCGCGTTCGGAGAGGAAGCGCGCATTGGTGGTCTGGTGATCGTCCACGGCATGCGGGAACGGCACGAACAACGCCGCGACACCGGCCGCGGCCACTTCTGAGACGGTCATGGCGCCCGCGCGACAGATCACGAGATCGGCGTGCGCATACGCAGCCGCCATGTCGTCGATAAAGGGCACGGGCTGCGCGTGGGCATCGTCGATGCCGGCAGCGGCATAGTTGGCGCGCAGCGTGTCGATCTGCTTGGCGCCCGCCTGGTGGATGACGATGGGCCGCGTATCGGCCGGCAGCAACGCCAGCGCCTTGGGCACCACGTCGTTGAGCGCCGCCGCGCCGAGGCTGCCGCCCACGACGAGCACGCGCAGCGGGCCGGTTCGCTCGGCGTAGCGCGCTTGCGGCGAAGCGAGCAGGGCCAAATCGGCGCGGATCGGATTGCCGACCCACTCAGCACCGGCCAATGCGTTCGGAAATGCGCACAGCACGCGATCGGCCACGCGCGCGAGCACGCGGTTGGCGAGGCCCGCAATCGAATTCTGTTCGTGCAGCACCAGCGGGCGGCCAAGCAGCACGCTCATCATGCCGCCCGGGAAAGTGATATAGCCGCCCATGCCCAGCACCACGTTCGGACGCACGCGGCGCACCACGCCGAGGCTCTGCCAGAAGGCACGCAGCAGATTGAGCGGCAGCAGGAACTTGGTGACGAGGCCCTTGCCACGCAGACCGCCGAACTGCACCGACTCCAGCGGAAAACCGTGCTTGGGCACGAGCTGGCCTTCCATGCCGTTCCCATTGCCGAGCCACACCACCTT
The DNA here is from genome assembly GCF_000620465.1 of Ralstonia sp. UNC404CL21Col. GTDB lineage: Bacteria > Pseudomonadota > Gammaproteobacteria > Burkholderiales > Burkholderiaceae > Ralstonia > Ralstonia flatus. The sequence continues at coordinate 33,142 of NZ_JIBE01000008.1, read as the reverse complement.
CCAGCCACGCGAGGCCAACAGCTTGGCCACCGACAGCGCGGGGAAGATGTGACCACCCGTACCGCCGGCCATCACGAGGAGCGTGCGCGGCGCCAGGCCGGCCGAATTGCCCGCCGTCATACCTTGCCCCCACGCATCAGCACGCGGTTTTCATAGTCGATACGCAGCAGCACCGCGATCGCGACGCAGTTCATCAGGATGCCGGAGCCGCCGTAGCTGACCAGCGGCAGCGTCAGGCCCTTGGTCGGCAGCAGGCCCAGGTTCACACCCATGTTGATGAACGCCTGCCAGCCGATCCAGATCCCCAGCCCCTTGGCAACGAGGCCGGCGAACGTACGGTCGAGTTGCAGCGCGGTGCGGCCGATCTCGAAGGCGCGGCGCACCATCCAGTAGAACAGCAGGATCACGATCAGCACGCCGACAAAGCCCAGCTCCTCGCCAATGACGGCGAGGATGAAGTCGGTATGCGCTTCAGGCAGGTAGTGCAGCTTTTCGATGCTGCCGCCCAGGCCAACGCCGGTCCACTCGCCACGGCCGAAAGCGATCAGCGAGTGCGTGAGCTGGTATGCCTTGCCCTGTGCGTATTCCTCTTGCCACGGGTTCAGGTAGGCGAAGATCCGCTCACGCCGCCAGGGCGACGCCACGATCAGCAGCGAGAAAGTGGAAACCGCGGTCAGCACGAGGCCGCCGAACAGCTTGCCGTTCACGCCACCCAGGAACAGGATGCCCATGGCCACAGCCGCGATCACCAGGAACGCGCCCATGTCCGGCTCCAACAGCAGGAGCGAGCCGACAAACGCCACGGCCACGCCCATCGGCAGGAAGCCCTTGCGCACGCTCTGCATCCAGTCCTGCTTGCGCACGGTGTAGTTGGCGGCGTACAGCACCACCGCCAGCTTCATCAACTCGGAAGGCTGGAAGTTCATGACGCCCAACGGCAGCCAGCGGCGCGCGCCATTCACGCCCTTGCCCACGTGCGGCACGAGCACGATCACCAGCAAGACGAGCGCGATGATGAAGAGCTTCGGTGCGTATTTGTCCCAGAACTTGACCGGAATCTGGAAAGCGACGATCGCACCGACCAGCCCGATCACCAGCGAGAAGATGTGACGGATCAGGAAGTGCCCGTTGCTGTAGTTGGCGTACTTGGGCGAATCCGGCAACGCGATCGACGCCGAATACACCATCACCAGCCCGAGGCCGAGCAGCACGATCGCCACCCACATCAGCGGCTGGTCGTACTCCATCATCTTGGAGCGCGTGGGCTTGACCCCTGAAACGGCGTCGCGCAGGCCATCCCACGCATTGCCGATGGTCGCGCCGATGAAGCCGCTGCGCTTGATCTGAGTGTCGCTCATAGGAGGACTCCTCGGTCTGCCGCCAATGCGACCACGGCCTCGTGGAATACCTGGGCGCGGTGTTCGTAGTTGCGGAACATGTCGAAGCTTGCGCACGCCGGGGACAACAGCACGGCGTCGCCCGGCTGCGCATGCGCGGCGGCTTCCTGCACGGCGGCTTCCAGCGTCGGCGCATCGATCAGCGCGACACCGGTGTTGGCCAGCGCCTCACGAATCAGCGGTGCATCGCGGCCGATAAGGATCACGGCGCGCGCGTACTGGGCGACCGGCTCGGCCAGCGGCGAGAAGTCCTGACCCTTGCCATCGCCGCCCGCGATCAGCACGACGTGCTTGGACAAGCCCGACAGCGCTGCCACCGTCGCGCCGACGTTGGTGCCCTTGCTGTCATCGAAGAATTCGATGTCGTCAAACGCGGCGATCAGTTCGACGCGGTGCGGCTCGCCGGCGTAGTCGCGCAGGCCGTGCAGCAGCGCGCTCACGGGTAGGCCAATCGCGCGGCACAGCGCCAGCGCCGCCATCGCGTTGGTGGCGTTGTGCAAGCCGCGGATGCGCAGCGCGTCGGCGGGCATCAAGCGCTTGAGGCGCACCGGCACCGGGGCGGCGGGCGCGTTGTCGCCCTTCTTGCGGCGCGTGGGCTTGGGCAGATCTTCCTCGTCGGCTTCGGCCAGGACGATCCACGGCATGCCGCCATCGCGCAGCAGGCCGAGCGCATCGGGCGTGCCCGGCTCATCGATGCCGAAGGTGATATCGCCGCCGTTCTTGCTTGCGAATGCCATCACGCCAGCGTCCTGACGGTTCAGCACGCGCACGGTGTTGGCGCCGAAGATGCGGCCCTTCGCAGCGGCATAGGCCTCCAGCGTGCCGTGCCAGTCAAGGTGATCCTGCGTGATGTTGAGGACGGTGGCCGCGTCGGCGTCGAGCGTGTGCGTGGTTTCGAGCTGGAAGCTGGAAAGCTCGAGCACCCACACGTCGGGCAGCGTTTCGGCATCAACGCATTCGCTCAGCTTGTCCAGTGCAGATGGGCTGATGTTGCCTGCCACGCCGACGGTCTTGCCGGCACGCTCCACGAGGGCGCCTGTGAGCGCCGTGGTGGTCGTCTTGCCGTTCGTCCCGGTGATGGCCAGCACGCGCGGCGCGTAGCCTTGCGCCGCCTTGAGACCCGCCAACGCCCGGGCAAACAGTTCGATTTCGCCCCACACCGGCACGCTCTGCGCCTTGGCGGCGCTCAGCAGCGCAGCAACGTTGGCATCCAGCGGCGACAGGCCCGGGCTGATCGCCACCAACGTCACACCGTCCAGCAGCGACACGGCAAACGGGCCGCTCACGAATTCGGCGTCCGGCACATGGGCGCGCAGCGCCGGCAGGTTGGCCGGTGCCTCACGAGTGTCGGCCACGCGCACGCGCGCGCCATGACGGGCACACCAGCGCGCCATGGCGAGGCCGGATTCGCCGAGGCCGAGCACCAGCACCACCGGCGCGTCGAACTCGCCGAACATGCGCGGCGCTTGTGCGGTTTCAGCGGCGGCCATCGGCTCGGCCGAATCGAGCGTCGCGACAACGGCGTCCACGGCGGCGTCCGGCGGCGTGGCGGCCATGTCGTCGTCCGGCGTGATGGGGGCGTCGGTCATGTCTGTCATGTCCGTGCTCACCGCAGCTTCAGGGTCGACAGGCCGATCAGCACCAGCATCATGGTGATGACCCAGAAGCGCACGACCACTTGCGTTTCCTTCCACCCGGACAGCTCGAAATGATGATGCAGCGGCGCCATGCGGAACAGGCGCCGGCCCTCGCCATAACGCTTCTTGGTGAACTTGAACCACGTCACCTGCAGCATCACGGAGACGGTCTCCGCCACGAAGATGCCGCCCATGATGAAGAGCACGATTTCCTGACGCACGATCACGGCGATGGTGCCGAGCGCCCCGCCCAGCGCCAGCGCGCCGACGTCGCCCATGAACACCTGTGCCGGATGCGCGTTGAACCACAGGAACGCAAGCCCCGCACCTGCCATCGCCGAGCAGAAGATCAGCAGTTCGCCCGCGCCCGGAATGTGCGGGAACAGCAGGTACTTGCTGTAGACCGCGCTGCCCATCACGTAGGCGAACACGCCCAGCGCGCTGCCCACCAGCACGACCGGCATGATGACGAGGCCATCGAGGCCGTCGGTCAGGTTCACCGCATTGCTGGAGCCGACGATCACGAGGTACGTCAGGATGATGAAACCGAACACGCCAAGCGGATAGCTGATCTCTTTGAAGAACGGCACGATCAGGTGCGACTTGGCCGGCAGGTTCAGCGACAGGCCGCTGCGCACCCACTCCATGAACAGCTCGAGCACGCGCATGTTGCTCGTCTCGGACACCGAGAACGCCAGATACGCCGCCGCAAACAGACCGATCACGGTCTGCCAGAAGAACTTCTCGCGCGAAGACATGCCCTTCGGATCACGGTGCACGACCTTGCGGTAGTCATCCACCCAGCCAACAGCGCCGTAGCCGAGCGTGACGAGCAGCACGATCCAGATGAAGCGGTTGCCCCAGTCGGCCCACAGCAGCGTCGACACGGCAATGCCGATGAGCACCAGCACGCCGCCCATGGTGGGCGTGCCGGCCTTGACCAGGTGCGTCTGCGGACCGTAGCTGCGCACGGCCTGGCCGACTTTCAGTTCCGTCAGGCGACGGATCACCCACGGCCCGAACCCGAGGCCGATCACGAGCGCCGTGAGCGATGCCATCACGGCGCGGAACGTCAGATAGTTGAAGACGCGCAGGAAGCCGTAGTCGTTCTGCAACCATTGCGCCAATGCCAATAACATGGGTTCTTGCTTCCCTTAATGCTGCTGTTGTGTGTTGGAACCGGTCGGCAAATCCGCTACCGGGTCTTTCAAGACCAGCGCTTCCACAATGCGTTCCATCCGCATGAAGCGCGAGCCCTTCACCAATACCGTCGCGGCCGGCGCAATGGCGCCCAGGCCGTGTTCGATCAAGTCTTCCGCCGACGCAAAATGCTGCGCGCCCGGGCCGAATGCATCGACTGTGTGACGCGCAAGCTCGCCGGTTGCGAGCACCGCGTCGATGCCGTGCGCGCGCGCATACGCGCCGATCTCTTCGTGGAATGCTGGCCCCTGCGAGCCCACTTCACCCATGTCGCCGAGCACCAGGCAGCGCGGCGCCGGCAGCGTGACGAGCGCGTCGATCGCCGCGCGCATCGAATCCGGGTTCGCGTTGTACGTGTCGTCGATGACGAGGCCGCCGTGTGCGCCCTGCTTGCGCTGCAACCGCCCCTTGACGGGCGCGAAGTTGCCGAGCGCGTGTGCAATCACCGCCGGGGCGACACCGGCGGCCAGCGCGCATGCCGTGGCGGCCAGCGCATTGCGCGCGTTGTGCAAGCCGAGCAGCGGCAAGGTGATGACGAAGCGCTGGCCCGGCGCCTGCACATCGATGCGTTGGCCGGCGGCGGTGTCCACCACCGTGCCCGTCACAGCCCCGGCCTCGATACCGAAGTCGAGCACGCGGCGCGAACCGGCCGCGGCTTGCCACACCGGCGCGTATTCGCCCCCGTTGGCCGCATCGCGCGGATACACCGCTACGCCATCGGCCGGCAACGCGGCCAGCACAGCGGCGTGTTCTTCGGCCACCGCTTCCACGCTGACCATGAATTCCTGGTGCTCGCGCTGGGCGTTGTTGATCATCGCGACGGTGGGCTGCGCAATGGCGGCCAATACGGCCGTCTCGCCCGGATGGTTCATGCCGAGTTCGAGCACGGCCAGCTTGTGTTGCGCGTTCAGGCGGAACAGCGTGAGCGGCAGGCCGATGTCGTTGTTGAAATTGCCGGCAGTCGCCAGGCGGGCGTCTTCACCGACGGCCTGCGCAAAGATCGCGGAGATCATCTCCTTGACCGTGGTCTTGCCGTTGCTGCCCGTCACGGCGACGACGGGAATCGGGAACTGGCGGCGCCAGCCGGCGGCAAGCTGGCCGAGCCCGATGCGCGTGTCGGCGACGGTCAGCACGGCCACATTGGTGACATCGAGCGTGGCGGCCGGTGCGCGCGACACCAGCACGGCAGCAGCGCCACGCGCCACCACTTCGGGCAAGAAGTCGTGCGCATCGAAACGCTCGCCGATCAGCGCGACGAACAGGTCGCCGGGTTGCACAGCGCGGCTGTCGGTCGTCACGCGCAGGATCGCTGCGTCGGGGCCGGCGAGATAGGCGCCGGCCATCCAGGCAGCGGCGTCGGTGGCGTGCATCATGACGGTCGCGGCGCTCATGCATTCACCCCGCGGGCGGCGAGCGCCAGGCGCACATGTTCCTGATCGGAGAACGGCCGCTTGCGACCGGCAATCTCCTGCGTCGATTCATGTCCCTTGCCCGCCACGACGATCACGTCATGCGCATCGGCGTGGCGCACGGCGTGCAGGATGGCGGCCGCGCGGTCTTCGATCTGGGTGGCGGCGCGCGGGTTGTCCATGCCGTCGGCGATCTCGTCGAGGATGTGCTGCGGATCTTCGCTGCGCGGGTTGTCGGAGGTCAGCACCACGTGCGGCGCCAGGCGCTCGGCGATGGCGCCCATCTGTGGACGCTTGCCGGGGTCGCGGTCACCGCCGCAGCCGAACACGGCCCAGAGCTTGCCGCCCCGCGCTTCGGTAATCGGCGCAAGCGCGCGCAGCGTTTGCTCCAGCGCGTCGGGCGTATGGGCGTAATCGACCACCACGAGGGGGCCGTCTTCACCGCCGAAACGCTCCATCCGGCCGCTCACGGGCTGCAGCTTTTCCAGGCGCGCAATGGCGTCCTGCCACGGCACGCCAGCCGCCAGCAGTGCGCCCAGCACACCCAGCAGGTTCGATACGTTGAACAGGCCGACGGTCGGGGCATGCACGGTCGCGCGACCGAAGCTGCCGTCCACGTCGAACGTCGTACCGGTGCGATGCGCGCGCACGTTGCTGGCGCGCAGCCATTGTCTGGCGCCGTGCTGCGCAGCCGCTTCGCCGTCGATGCCGTATTCGATGGTTTCGACTTCGGCACGGGCGTTCTGCAGCAAGCGCACACCAGCCGCATCGTCGCGATTGATCACCGCCGCGCGCAGGCCCGGCCAGCTAAACAGACGCGCCTTGGCGAGTTCGTACTCGGCCATCGTGCCGTGGTAGTCCAGGTGATCCTGCGTCAGGTTGGTGAACACCGCGATGTCGAAGCAGGTGCCATCCACGCGGCCTTGCTCCAGACCATGTGACGACACTTCCATGGCGATGGCGCGGGCGCCCGCGCGGTGCAGATCGGCGAGGCTGCGCTGGAGCTGGATGGCGTCCGGCGTGGTGAAGCCGGTCGCGGCCAGCGCATCGACAAACCCGGTGCCGAGCGTACCCACCACTGCGCAACGCTCGCCGTGTTTGGTCAGCGCCTGCGCAATCCATTGCGAACACGAAGTCTTGCCGTTGGTGCCGGTCACGCCGATCACGCGCAAGGCTTCGGAGCCAGGCACGCCGTACCACTGCGCGGCCAGCGGCCCGGCCAGTTCCGCCAGACCGTCCACCGGCAGAATGCGCACGGGGGCGTCGGCAGGCATTGCGTAGCCATGGGCTTCGGCCAGCACGGCGGAAGCCCCGGCCTCGATAGCCTGCGGAATATGCGGACGGCCGTCGCCATGCTGGCGCACATTGCCGAGCACGTAGGCGACGAACACGTCGCCGGTCTTGAGCTTGCGTGTGTCGCTCGTGAGGTTGGCACCCGCCGGCGCTTGAACGCGCAGCCAGTCCACCACGGGCGCCAGGCGCGCTGCGATGGTCGGGCGATCGGAGGTCGGCTTGGCTGTCATTGCAGCCCCCCTACCGGCTCTTCCGGCACGTCCGGCGTCATCACGAGCTGACGGACCGGCGAATCCGGCGGCACGTTCAACGCGCGCAAGGTGCCGCCCACGATCTGGGAGAACACCGGACCGGCCGCACCGCCACCGTATCGGTTACCCACCGTGGGCTCGTCCACGCTCACCGCGACGATGATGCGCGGGTTCGACATCGGCGCCAGACCAATAAACGAGGCGCGATACTTGGAGCGGTCATAGCCGCGCCCGGTGTGCTTCCACGCAGTGCCGGTCTTGCCGCCCACGCGATAGCCCATCACCTGCGCCTGAGGCGCGGTGCCGCCGGGCGCCGTCACCGTCTCAAGCATCTGGCGAACCTGCCGCGCCACTTCCGGAGAGATCACGCGCTCGCCCTGCGGCGGCTGCCCATTGGTGCGGTACATCGTGATCGGGATCAGTTCCCCATCGTGCGCGAAGATCGTGTAGGCATGAGCGATCTGGAACAGCGAGACCGACAGGCCATATCCATACGACATCGTCGCCTGCTCAATGCGGCGCCATTTGTTGGCCGGCCGCAGCCGCCCCGCCACCGCACCCGGGAAGCCGATCTTTGGCGCCTGCCCCAGGCCGACGCTCGTAAACATGTCCCACATTTCCTGCGGCTTGAGCGTCATCGCAATCTTGGTCGTGCCGATGTTGCTCGAGTGCTGGATGACCTGGGCGACCGTCAGCGTGCCGTAGTTGCCGGTATCGGAGATGGTCGCGCCTTCAAAACTGTATTTGCCGTTGGTCTGCACCAGCGTGTTGGGCGTCACGCGCTTGAGCTGCAGCGCCAGGCTGATGGTGATCGGCTTCATCATCGAGCCCGGCTCGAAGGTGTCGGTCAGCACGCGGTTGCGCAGCTGCTCGCCTGACAGGCGACTGCGGTCGTTCGGGTTGTAGGTCGGGTAGTTGGCGAGCGCCAGCACCTCGCCGGTCTGGGCATCCAGCACGATCGCGCTGGCGGCCTTGGCGTGGGTACGCTCGATGGCAGCCTTCAGTTCGTTGAAGGTCAGGTACTGGATCTTGGCGTCGATCGACAGCGTTTGGTCATGCCCGTCACGCGGGGCCTTGAGGACGCCCACGTCTTCCACCACGCGGCCCAGCCGGTCCTTGATCACCTGGCGCTGGCCAGCGGCACCCGCGAGGTCGGACTCGCGTGCCAGCTCCATGCCTTCCTGGCCCTTGTCCTCAACGTTGGTGAAACCGACGATGTGCGCCATCGCCTCGCCTTCCGGATAGAAGCGCTTGTATTCACGCGTCTGATAGATGCCTTCGATCTTCAGCGAGGCAATCTGATCGGCTACCTCGGGCAGCACCTGACGCTTGAGGTAGACGAAGCCCTTGTCTTCGCCGAGCTTGCCCGACAACTCCTTGTTGTTCATGCCGAGCAGCTTGGCGAGCTTCTTCATGTCCTCGCCAGGCACGTTGTTGGGCACGTCTTCGGGCACTGCCCAGATGGCCTTCACCGGCAGGCTCGTCGCCAGCACCAGACCATTGCGATCGAGAATCTTGCCGCGCGTGGCGGGCAATTCCAGCGTGCGCTGGAAGCGCTTCTTGCCCTCGGCCTCATAGAAACGGTTGCCGGGGCCTTGAATCCACAGCGCGCGACCGATCAACGCCAGGAAAGCCGCGAACATCAGGAACACGACCAGCTTGGAGCGCCACATCGGCAGGCGCAGGCCCAGCACGGGGCTGGCGGAAAACTGGCCCAGGCGCGCGCGCGCCGTGGTGCCGTTGGACTTGCGTGCGCCGCTCATGGCTGGACTCCGGAAGCCGTGGGCGCGCTGCCCTCCACTGAGGACGCCATCGAGGACGTCCCAGCGGCCGGCAAATCGGCAAACCCCTGCAGATACTGCGTGCGACCCGCCTGTGCGGGCGACATCTTCAACTGCCTGCTCGCGATGTCGGCAATGCGAGCGCTCTTGCCCAGCGCGCTCTGCTCATATTGCAGACGCGACCAATCGGTGTTGAGTTGCTTCTCTTCCGCCTGCGCACGATCCAGCGCGACAAACAGTTGCCGCGCCTGATGCTGTGCGTTGACCAGCGACAGCGCACACAGCACCAGCGCGGTCAGCAGGAACATGTTCAGGCGGTTCATGGCGTGGGTCTCCGCGAGTCAGCAGCTGTCAGCAACGCTCGGCCACGCGCATGATGGCCGAGCGCGCACGCGGGTTGGCCGACACCTCGGCCTCCGACGGCTTCACACGGCCAAGCAGGCGCAACTGCGGCGCCGGCAACTCATGCGCACGCAGCGGCGCCCGACGCAGCTCCGGCGCGGCGGATTGCTCCGGACGCGCCAGAGCCTGCATGAAGCGCTTGACGATGCGGTCTTCCAGCGAATGGAAGCTGATCACGACGAGACGTCCCCCCTGTTCCAGGCGTTCAAAGGCAGCCTTCAGACCGGTTTCGAGGTCCGCAAGCTCTTGATTGACGTGAATCCGTAAAGCTTGAAAGGTGCGGGTCGCAGGGTCTTGGCCCTTCTCGCGTGTTTTGACGGCTTGCGCCACGAGCGCGGCAAGCTCGGATGTGCGATCGAGAGGACCTCGATCCCCGGATTGGCCCCGGCGAGCAACAATCGCCTTTGCAATCTGTACAGCAAACCGTTCTTCCCCATAGTCCCGTATCACCCTCGCAATGTCGCGCTCATCAGCCTCGGCCAGCCATTGGGCTGCGGTGATGCCGCGCGTGGTGTCCATCCGCATGTCGAGCGGGCCATCCATCCGGAACGAGAAGCCGCGTGCGCCTTCGTCGATCTGCGGCGAACTGATGCCGAGATCGAGCAGCACGCCAGCCACCCGCTCCACGCCGCGCGCGTCCAGGCACTGGGCCATCTGCGCGAAGCTGTCATGCTCAATAGCGAAGCGGGCATCCTCTACGGTGCCCGCTTCGGTGATTGCTGCCGGGTCCTTGTCGAAGGCGACAAGTCTGCCGCCGGGCCCCAGCCGTTCCAGGATGCGCCGGCTGTGCCCGCCCCTCCCGAAGGTTCCATCGATATAGATGCCGTCGTCGCGCCAGATGAGCGCGTCGACCGCTTCGTCTAAGAGCACCGTTTGATGGCGCAGTCCCGTACTGGCTTGGGTTGTCATCGCGCGTCATCAAAAGGAGAAATTCTTGAGGGCGTCGGGCATGCCTTGCGCCATGGCGGCCTGCTCCTTCGCGGTGTACGTGGCGGCATCCCAGACTTCGAAGTGGCTGCCCATGCCGAGCAGCATCACGTCACGTTCAAGGGAGGCGGCCGCGCGCAGTTCCGGGGTGATGAGGACGCGGCCGGCGGTATCGAGTTCGACATCGGCGGCGCTGCCCAGGAAGATCCGTTTCCACCAGTGGGCTTCCATCGGCAGGGCGGCGATGCGCTCGCGGAAGCGTTCCCACTCCGGGCGCGGAAACAGCATGAGGCAACCGTCCGGGTGCTTGGTCACAGTCACCCGGCCCTCGGCCTGCAGCTGAAGCGCTTCGCGGTGCCGCGACGGAATGGACATCCGCCCTTTGGCATCCAGCGTCAGCGCTGACGCACCCTGGAACACGTTGGTTTCTCTCTCCGCGCGGCGACTTGATCGCCACTCACCTTGTCGTCAACTGGCTCGCAAACGGCCTCTTTAAACCACAAAACTACACTTTCTGACACTGTTTCCCACTTTAGAGGAACGACTTTAGGCGGTCAAGGCTTGCACAGGCCTGCGAGACGGAAAATTTGCAATCAGAACAATGACTTAGCGCACCCGCCCAAGAAGGGTGCGTGACTTTTCTCAATCAAATGAAGGAGATAGCGTGGTTTATGTAGAAACCACGTGAGAGAACAGCAGGCGACAGCGCCCCTTGTGCGGGGGCGCTGATCGCTCGCGGTAACGCTCGGGCGAATGGAGGAGCGTGCGATTTGTCGTCGGGGCGTCAGCCGCGACGTGCGTCAAATGCGGTAGGCGGTGGCCGTCATGACGCGCGACGCAGCGCGCATGGCTTGGCGGATGGGCGCAGGCAACTCGATGCCGCCCGCTTGGCGCGCGTTATCGCCGTGGCGGATTTCGTCGTCACGCATCTGGGCGACGATGGCACGCGAGCGGGAGTCCTGTTCGGGCAACTTGTCGAGATGGCCGTCGAGGTGATGCTCCACTTGGCGCTCGGTCTCCGCAACGAAACCGAGGCTGATCTTGTCGCCGAGGCGCCCGGCCACCGCGCCGATCGCAAAGGCGCCGGCATACCAGAGCGGGTTCAGGAGGCTCGGGCGGTCGTTCAACTCCTGCAAACGCTGGGCGCACCAGGCGAGGTGGTCTTCTTCTTCGCGAGCGGCTTCGTCGAGCTGAGCCCGGATGGCCGGATCCCGTGCAAACAGGGCTTGCCCCTGATACAGGGCCTGGGCGCAGACCTCGCCGACATGGTTCACGCGCATCAGGCCGGCGGCATGGCGGCGGTCAGCCTCGGCAAGCTTGGCGGCAGCATCAGCCGTATCCGCGGAGGCGGCGGAGGCGATGACGGCATCGGCGGGGTTCGGTCGGCTGGCGCGGGTGACGCCCGCCACAGCGCGCAAGGCGCGGTCGAATTCGGAGAGGAAGCGGTCGAGCATAAGTACAGGCGCCGTCGGCAATGGCGTGCGGCGCAATCGCCATTGTAAGGCCGACATGGCGAAGGACTTTGCGCGCAGTCAGAAACCGGCTGACCAAACACTACTGTACGGGATAACCCTGCGGGCGCGCGGATCGCATCTAAAACCGCAAGGAATCGGCGGCGGACATCCTCGATCTATTTCGAATTCGGAAACAGCCTGTTGCCGGGATCAGACAGCAAACGCGCGTTTACGAACATTCGTTCGCAAATTTCGACCGACGCCTGCAACCCGTTGCTACATTAGTCAGCGACTTCGTTTGAAAGTCATGGGGCGGGAAGACGAGAACGGAGGGTCTGCCTGCCACCGAACCCAATAAATAAAGATCTGGAGACCGACCGATGAAGAAATCGCTGCTGGCATTGGCAGTGCTGGGCACATTTGCAGGTGTTGCGCAGGCTCAGTCGAGTGTGACGCTGTATGGCGTGGTCGACGCCAACGTTGAGTACGTCAACCACGCGCAAGCCGTGACGGCTGCAGGGGTGGTCATACCGGGCAGCAGCGGTTCGCGCCTGGCGATGCAGGCCGGCGGGCTGTCTTCCAATCGCTGGGGCTTGCGCGGCGTTGAAGACATCGGTGGCGGTCTCAAGGGCCTGTTCGTGCTGGAGTCGGGCTACGGCATGGACACCGGCACGCTGCAGCAGGGCGGGCGCCTGTTCGGCCGCCAGGCGTTTGTCGGCTTGCAGGGCAACTGGGGCAAGATCACGCTGGGCCGGCAATACACCACGATCTTCGACATGATGGCGAACTTCTCGCCGACCGGTTACGCCACGCAGTATGAGCCGGTGGTCGGCCAGCTGGGCCCGAACTTCCGCGAAGACAACGTCATCAAGTACACCGGCGCATTCGGCCCGCTGACCGTGGAAGGCCACTGGTCGTTCGGCGAGCGCGCCGGCAGCCAGACCGCCAACTCGGCGTACGGCGTGGGCGCAAACTACTTTGGCGGCCCGTTCGGCCTGGGTATCGCCTATGACGAAGTGAAGGTCCTGACGGCAGCCGAAGCCCTGGGCGGCCCCGGCAACGAGTACGCCAAGGACAAGCGCGCCGCCATCGCCGCGAGCTACACGGTGGGGCCCGTCAAGGTCATGGGCGGCTATCGCTACGGCAAGACCGACACGGCTTCGTCTGGCGCCACGCTGGCGCTGCTGCCGCACCGCGACGATTACTACTGGGCTGGCGTGAACTACCAGGTGACGCCTGCCCTGGGCCTGACGCTGGCGTACTACTACGACAACATCAAGGAAGCGACCATCGGCGGCGCAACGGTCAACCCGCGCAACCCGCAGCAGTGGCAGTTCATCGCCGACTACAACTTCTCCAAGCGCACCGACGTGTACCTGAGCGCGGCGTATGCGCGCAATGCGTCGCTGAACTGGGATTCGATCGGCTATGTGACGAACCCGGCAACGGGCGCGCAGACCTCGGTGGGCTACCTGCCGGCTGCATCGCAGACGTACTTCATCACGCCGAACTCGGATAACCAGGTCGGTGTGGCGATCGGCGTGCGCCACAAGTTCTGACGCACGCTTTGGTTTTGCCCGCCGCCCCTCTCCTTGGCGGGCGCAGGAAGGCACCTTCGGGTGCCTTTTTGCATGGCCGCGCGCTATGCTGTGCCGACCCAAAAACATCATCGGAGGAGACATGACCGTGCCTTGCACGCTGCGCCGCACCTTGCTGCGCGCAGCCCTTGCCGGTGCTGCTGCCGGCGTCATCACGTTGCCTGCGGCGGCGCAAACCCCGTCGTATCCAGCCAAGCCGATCACCATCGTCGTGCCGTTCACGCCGGGCGGCACGACCGACATCCTGGCGCGCGCCGTCGCGGCAGAACTCACGCGCGGCGCCGGCTGGAACGTCATCGTCGACAACCGGCCCGGTGCGGGCGGCAACATCGGCTCGACGCTCGTGGCCAAGGCCGCGCCCGACGGCTACACGCTGCTGATGGGCACGGTCGGCACGCACGCCATCAATCAGACCCTGTACTCGCAGAACGGCGTGCGGCTGGGTTTCGATCCGATCAATGACTTTGCGCCGATCACGCTGGTGGCCTCCGTGCCGAACGTGCTGGTGGTCAACCCGGCCTTTGCGCAGAAGAACAAGATCAACTCGGTGAAGGACCTCATCGACTACGCGAAGGCCAATCCGGGCAAGCTGAACATGGCGTCGTCGGGTAACGGAACGTCGATCCATCTGGCCGGCGAGCTGTTCAAGACGCAGACGGGCACGAGCATGGTCCACGTGCCGTACAAGGGCAGCGGTCCAGCGCTGACCGATCTGATCGGCGGCACGATGGACCTGATGTTCGACAACCTGCCCTCGGCCATGCCGCAGATCAAGGGCGGCAAGCTGAAGGCGCTGGCCGTCACGAGCGCCAAACCCTCGCCGGCGCTGCCCGGTGTGCCAACCGTCGCGCAAGCCGCCGGCCTGCCTCAATACGAGGCGAGTTCGTGGTTCGGGCTGCTGGCGCCAGCCGGCACGCCGCCGGCCATCGTGTCGCGCATCCAGCAGGCGGTGGCGAAATCGCTGGCAAGCCCCGCCGTCAAGGAGAAGCTCGAAGCGCAAGGCGCCGAGCCCGTGGGCGACACGCCCGAGCAGTTCGCCGCGCACATCCGTGCCGAGACGGCGAAGTGGGCCGCGGTCGTGAAGGCCTCGGGCGCAAAGGTGGATTGACCGCGCAGCCATTGAGCACGCCGCCCGCCGCGCGCACAATGGGCGGCCTTCATAACGACAACAACGCAACGTCCCAGGGAGACCTGCATGCCCTCTTCGACTTCCTCCGCCATGGCCACGCCCGCCGCCGATCCAGCTACCGACGCCAGCCGCTCGCGCATCGTCTTTGCGAGCTTCATCGGCACGGCCATCGAGTTCTACGATTTCTATGTCTATGCGACCGCCGCGGCGCTGGTGATCGGCCCCGTCTTCTTTCCTCACGGGTCCGCCACGGCGCAGGCGCTGTCGGCATTCGTCACGTTCGGGATCGCGTTTATCGCGCGGCCGATCGGCTCGTTCCTCTTTGGTCACTTTGGCGATCGCATCGGGCGCAAATCAACGCTGGTGGCGTCTCTATTGGTGATGGGCATTTCGACCACGCTGATCGGGTTCGTGCCCGGATACGACAGCATCGGCACACTCGCACCGATCCTGCTGTGCATCCTGCGCTTCGGCCAGGGCATCGGCCTGGGCGGTGAATGGGGCGGCGCGGCCCTGCTGGCAACCGAGAACGCGCCGGCGGGCAAGCGCGGCTGGTTTGGCATGTTTCCGCAGTTGGGACCGTCGGTCGGCTTCCTGGCATCGAACGGGCTGTTCTTTGGCCTGGCGATCGCCCTATCGGACGAGCAGTTCCGCAGCTGGGGCTGGCGCGTGCCTTTCCTGGTGAGCGCCGTGCTCGTGGCGCTGGGGCTGTATGTGCGATTGAAGATCGCCGAGACACCGGCCTTCCAGGCGGCCATCGATCGGCACGAACGCGTGAAGGTGCCCGTCGCCGAACTGCTGGCACGCCACTGGTGGCCGACGCTCCTGGGCGCGCTGGCCATGGTCGTCTGCTACACGCTGTTCTATATCTCGACGGTGTTTTCGCTGTCGTACGGCGTCGGCACGCTGCACTTCTCGCGCCCGAGCTTCCTGGGGCTGCTGTGCCTGGCCGTGGTGTTCATGGGGCTGGCGACGCCGCTGTCAGCGTGGGCGTCGGATCGCTTTGGCCGCAAGCCGGTGCTGATCGTCGGCATCGTCGCAGCCATTTTGTCGGGCTTCACGATGGCGCCGCTGCTGGGGAGTGGGCAGACGCCGCTGGTGGCGCTGTTCCTCATCATCGAGCTGTTCCTGATGGGCGTGACCTTCGCACCGATGGGCGCGCTGCTGCCGGAGCTGTTCCCGACCAACGTGCGCTACACGGGCGCCGGCGTGTCGTACAACCTGGGCGGCATTCTGGGTGCCTCGATTGCGCCGTACATCGCGCAAAAGCTGGCTGAGCAAGGCGGCCTGAGCTGGGTCGGCATGTATGTGTCGGCGGCGGCGGTGGTCAGCCTCATCGGCGTGCTCTGCATGCGCGAGACGCGTGATACCCGGCTGATGTAAGCAGCCCGCATAGCGACGCGCTTAATCCCACGAGTGGCGACCCGAGCGACCACGCTTGACGTCGCCACGCGCGCGCTTGCCTTCCAGACGGCGCGTCTTGGAAGCGCGCGTAGGCTTGGTGGCGATCCGCGACTTCGGCACCAAAAGCCCCGTCGCGATGAACGCGACCAGACGTTCACGCGCATCCTGGCGGTTGCGGTCCTGCGTGCGAAACCGTTGTGCATCAATCACAATCACGCCCTGGTCGGTCAAGCGTCGGTCGCGCTTTCCCAACAGGCGAGCCCGCAATGCCTCCGGCAACGACGGCGATTGGGCGATGTCAAAGCGCAACTCCACCGCCGTCGATACCTTGTTGATGTTTTGCCCACCCGCTCCGCTTGCGCGCACAAAGCGCTCGACCAGTTCGGACTCCGGAATAGACAATTGGGGGGTGATTTTGAGATCGGTGCCAGGCATTGGGGCATTGTAGGGAGAACCCGTTTTTTCTGGAGATCCGCGTATGTATCGGGGAGAACGTTTCAACGGCTTCAGCCACCTGGCCGGGGCCATCCTTGCCGCCGCTGGCATGGCCGTTCTGGTAACGTCGTCCGCCCTGCACCACGACGCTTGGAAGGTCGTCAGCTCCGTGGTCTACGGCACGACGCTCGTCCTGCTCTACACCATCTCCACGCTGTATCACAGCCTGCGCGGGCCGGCCAAAAGCATCTTCCAGCGGCTCGACTACTGCGCCATCTATCTGTTGATCGCCGGTAGCTACACGCCGTTTGCGCTGGTGACATTGCGCGGCCCCTGGGGCTGGGCGCTGTTCGGCATCAACTGGGCGCTGGCGGCCATCGGCATTGCGCAGGAACTCTGGATCGGCCGCCGCACGCGCTTGTTCTCGCTGCTGATCTACGTGGTGATGGGCTGGCTGGTGCTGATTGCCATGGGGCCGCTGGCGGCGGCGCTGCCCGCCCCGGGCCTGTGGTGGCTGGTGGCGGGTGGCGCGCTTTACACGGCCGGCATCGGCTTCTTCCTCTTTGACGAGAAGGTGCGGCACTTCCACGGCATTTGGCACCTGTTCGTGCTGGCCGGCAGTGCGTGCCAGTTCGTCAGCATCCTGCTGTACGTCGGCTGACCGCCATGAAAAAAGCCGCGATTCCTCGCGGCTTTTTTATTGCAGCTACGCAGACTCAGGCACGCTTCTTCATCGCCTCATCGCGCAGTTCGCGGCGCAGGATCTTGCCGACGTTGGTCTTCGGCAGCTCGTTGCGGAACTCGATGAACTTCGGGCGTTTGTAGCCGGTGAGCTGGTCCTTGCAGAATTCCTGCAGCTTCTGTTCCGTGAGCGACGGATCGCGACGCACCACGAACAGCTTCACCACCTCGCCCGAATGCACGTCGGGCACGCCCACGGCGGCCACTTCCAGCACGCCCGGGCACATCGCCACCACGCCTTCGATCTCGTTCGGGTACACGTTGAAGCCCGACACCAGAATCATGTCCTTCTTGCGATCGACGATCTTGGTGTAGCCGCGCTCGTCCATCACGCCCACGTCGCCGGTCTTGAAGAATCCGTCGGCGTACATGACCTTGGCGGTCTCGTCGGGGCGCTTCCAGTAGCCCGCCATGACCTGCGGGCCGCGGATGCAGATTTCACCCGCCTGGCCGATCGGCAAGTCGCGGCCTTCGTCGTCGCGAATGGCGATTTCCGTGCCAGGAATCGGCAAACCCACGGTGCCCGAAAACTTATCGGTATCTGTCGGGTTGCAGATGGCCGACGGCGAGGTTTCCGACAGACCATAGCCTTCGATGATCGGGCACCCCGTCACCTCGAGCCACTTCTTGGCCACGGCTTCCTGCACCGCCATGCCGCCGCCGTTGGCCACGCGCAGGTTCGAGCAGTCGACATCCTTGAATTCAGGATGGTTCAGCAGCGCGTTGTACAGCGTGTTCACGGCCGGGAACATGTGGAAGCGGTACTGCTTGAGCACCTTGATGAAGCCCGGGATGTCACGCGGATTCGGGATCAGCACGGCCAGCCCGCCCTTGCGCATCGACAGCAGGCAGCACACCGTCAGCGCGAAGATGTGATACAGCGGCAGCGCGGTGATGGTGACGATCTCTTCGTCGGCGGCCAGCATGCGGCCATCGCGACCGGGCTTGGTGAGCGCCGGGTTCATCCAGGCTTCCGATTGCAGCACGTTGGCAACGATGTTCCGATGCAGCAGCGTCGCACCCTTCGACACGCCGGTCGTGCCGCCCGTGTATTGCAGGAAGGCCACGTCGTCGGGGCCGACGGAAGTCGGTTTGAGCGTCTGCTTGGCGCCCTCTTCCAGCGCGGTGTTGAAGCGGATGCAGTTGGGCAGTTCCCACGCCGGCACCATCTTCTTGACGCTGCGCACGACGAAATTGACCAGCATGCCCTTCAGCCCGCCGAGCATGTCGCCCATGCTGGCCACCACGATGTGCTTGACCGGCGTATTGGGCAGCACCTGCTGCAGCGTCGTCGCGAAGTTCTCCAGGATGATGATGGCTTCGGCACCGCTGTCCTTGAGCTGGTGCTCCAGTTCGCGCGGGGTGTAAAGCGGATTGACGTTGACGACCACATAGCCGGCACGCAGCACGGCGGCCAACGCCACGGGGTACTGCAGCACGTTCGGCATCATCAACGCGACGCGGGCGCCGGGCGCCAGACCGCGCGATTGCAGCCACGCCGCCAGTTGGCGCGAGAGCGTATCCAGCTCGCCGTAGGTCAGCACCTTGCCCATGCATTCAAATGCACGGCGATTGCGGTTCTTCTGGAAAGAATCCTCAAGCAGATGGGCCAGCGATCGATACTGCGACGCATCGATCTCGGCCGGCACCCCGGCGGGATACTGCTTCAGCCACGGCTTATCCATGGGCGTGTCTCCTGGCGATTGTCGATTTTTTTCGAATGGTCGTTCGTTTTTTTCGGCATCCTACGCGGATGTCTGTGTCAAAACAATAACTTAGACGGTTCCCTCAGCCGGTCGGCCCCGCTTGAAACTGGTGCAGAAACCGCTGTTGGCATCACTTTTGCGTGATGCCGGCAGACGTCGCCATCGCGGGCGGCGCTAGCAATCGCAAGGCGGCCTCGCGCTGCGGTTTGGACTCACGCGCCATGGCTTTGACGTCGGCATAGAAGCGCGCCCAGTCGCCGCCATCACGGTGGTACAGCGCCGTGAACGCCGGCACCCATTCCAGGTAGCTCGCGACAGCGCCCAGATGCGCATTCGACAGCGGCTGCGCGAACCAGCGGTCGTAACCGGTATAACCGCCCCAGCTTGCCTTGAGCTTGGCGTAATCGGCCTGCAGGCTCGCGAAGATGGCGCGTTTTCCGGCGCGCTTCTCGTCGTCCGACACGGGGCTGGCATACAGCGTTTCAAGCCGGTTGCGGTACTCCAGCAGCAGGGCGCGGAATTGTACGCGGCGGGCGTCGTACGTGGCGTATTCCGCGCGAATTTCCGGCGTGGCGGCATCCGCCAGCCAGCGTTCGACGCCGATGGTTTCCACGGCGGTGGCAAACGATTCGTTGAACGCGGTATCGCCCTTGGCGTAGACGACCTGATGCGCCAACTCATGAAAAATCAGCCGCGCCAGCTCGCCTTCCGGCAGGCCGACGAAGGTGTTGAGCAGCGGGTCGTCGAAATAACCCAGTGTGGAATACGCAGGAATGCCGGCCACATCCACGTCCAGGCCTTGGGCGCGTAAGGTGTCGGCGTAGGCTATGGCGGCGTTGCGATCGTAGTACCCGCGATACGTCACGCAGCCCACGACGAGGAAACACCATTCCTTGAGCTTGACCGACAGCTCCGGCGCCGCAAACACGTTCCACACCGCGAACGGACGCTTGAGATTGGCGTAGACGCGATAGCTGCCGTTGTCGGGCAGGCCCAGCTCGCGCGACGCATAGATGCGGATGCTGCGCGCATCCTCCAGGCGTTTGGCGAGCTTGTCGTTGTGAGCCTGCCGGGCGTTGTCGATCGCCTGGTCGATCGACTCGCGCTGCGCCATCAGCGAGAGATGTCCGCTGACCGACTGGTAGTAATAACCGACGGTGTCGCAGCCGGCCAGCAACGCCGAACCGGCAAACGACAGCGCAAGGCACAGCGCGCGTGCGGCACGCATGATGGTTCCGTCAGGCGGCGTGTGCCAACGGCGCGACCTCGACCAGGCAATCGTAGAAGGTGGGCGCGCGCCCCATGTCGGTCAGGCGCTGGCTGGTCAGCTCGTTGGCGTTGGTGCCGTCGGGCGCGAGCTTCTTCCACCAGATCGACAGGCCGACGACCACGCCGCGCCGCGCACGGTCGGTCACGCGGGCGCGCGCCTGCATGGTGCCGCGATCGTTGAAGATGCGGACCAGTTCGCCATCGATGACGCCGCGCGCATTGGCATCGTCGGGATGGATGTCGAGATGCGGCTCGCCTTCGGTGCTGCGCAGGCTGTCGACGTTGACGAAGGTCGAGTTCAGGAAGTTGCGCGCCGGCGGCGAGATCATCGACAGCGGATAACGCTTCGCCAGCTCAGGCGTGCTGATCGCCGACTCATGCGGCGGCACATAGCCGGGCAGCGGGTCAAGGCCGTCCTTGGCCATCTGCTCGGAATAGAACTCGCAGCGGCCCGACGGCGTGCGATAGCCGCCATGAGCCAGCGGCGCAGCCGGGTGCGCCAGCTTCTGCCAGCCGTCGCGCTTGAGCGTGGCCCAGTCGATGTGCGCGGCGGCCGGGTCGTCACGGCGCACGGCCTGGCTGGCGATGTCGTCGTCCGAGTCGGCAAAGCAGGCGTCGTTAAAGCCCATGCGCTTGGCGATGCGGCGGAAGATCTCCGTGTTCGGCAGCGACTGCCCCATGGGCGCGATGGCAGCGTTGTTGGCCAGCACGTAGGTGTGGCCATACGCCTTGTGCACATCGACATGTTCGAGCTGCGTGGTGGCGGGCAGGAGGATGTCGGCGTAGTCGGCGGTGTCGGTCTGGAAATGCTCCAGCACCACGGTGAAGAGGTCTTCGCGCGCAAAGCCGGCGGCGACCTTGCGCGAATCCGGCGCCACCGCGACGGGGTTGCTGTTGTAGACGACCACCGCCTCGACCTTCGGGCCAAACGACGCATCGCCGGCATGCAGCAGCGCATCGCCGATGGTGCTCATGTTGATCGTGCGCGGCAGCGCGGGCCAGCTCGGGAGCAGGTCAGGACGCTGCAGCTTCGCATTGTCGATGGGGAAGAAACCCGACGTCGACAGCTGCAGCCCGCCCGCTGCATCGCGCCACGCGCCCACCAGCGACGGCAGGCATGCGACCGCGCGCACGCCCTGCCCGCCGCCATGCGCGCGCTGCATGCCGTAGTTCAGGCGAATGGCCGCGGGCTGTTTGTCGCGCACGACGGTCGTGCCGTACAGCTTGGCGAGCCACTCGATATCCGCCGCGTCCACCCCACACAGCGTCGCCGCGTATTCCGGCGTGTATTGCTGCGCGCGCTCACGCAGCGCCTCGAAACCGAGCGTGTGATTGGCGATGTAGTCGTGGTCGAGCAGATCATCGCGGATCAACACGTGGATCATCGCCAGCGCCAGCGCCGCATCGGTACCGGGGCGCACCGCCAGATGGCGATGGCACTTCTCGGCCGTCAGCGAGCGATACGGATCGATGGCGACGAGCGTGGCGCCGCGCCGTTTGGCTTCCTGCGCGCGCGTCCAGAAATGCAGGTTCGACGCGATCGGATTGGCGCCCCAGATGAGGATCAGCTTGGCGTCCTGCACGTGCTCGATATCCATGCCCAGGCTCGCGCCGTACGTGTAGCGCAGCGCCGTCGCGCCGGCCGATGCGCAGATTGTGCGATCCAGCAGCGACGCTCCCAGCTTGTGGAAAAAACGCGCGGCCATGCTTTCGCCCTGCACCAGGCCCATCGTGCCGGCGTAGCTGTACGGAAGGATGGCCTCCGGGTTGCGCGCAGCAATGTCGCCCAGGCGCGTGGCGATGGTGTCGATGGCCTCGTCCCACGAAATCGGTTCGAACTTGCCCTCACCCTTGGCGCCCACACGCTTCATCGGCGCCAACAGGCGGTTTGGGTGGTACGTGCGCTCGGCATACCGATTGACCTTGGTGCACAGCACACCGGCGGTGGTCGGGTGGTCCGGGTCGCCCTGCACGCGGGTGGCGCGGCCGTCCTCGACAGTGACGAGCAAGGCGCAGGTGTCGGGGCAGTCGTGCGGACAGGCAGCACGGATGACTTGGGTGGACATCAGGGGGCTCCGGAGTGGGTGGCGGCGGGTGCATGTTGGCGTTGTCGCACCGGCGCGAGTATCCGGAAATTGTAATCGCCTGCTAACTGCTTCGCAGCGGCGTGGAGCCGCGCGTGACGAGCCGCCCCGTCAACAGCACGCGGCGCGTCGGCAAGGTGGGTTGCGCGAGGCGCTCCTGCAGCATCGCCATTGCCATGCGACCGATGTCGTAGACCGGTTGCTCGATCACGGTGATGCCCGGGCCGGCGAGTTCGGTCCAGGGCTCGTTGTCAAAGCCCGCCACGGCGATGTCACGCGGCACGTCGAGCGACAGCCGCCGCAACGCACGCAGCACGCCGAGCAGCGATTGCGCGTTACTCGCGACCAGCGCGTCGGGGCGATCACGTTCCGCGCCGGACAGCCACGCCAGCGTCTCGGCCTCCGCGGCCTCGGCGGTCGGCAGGATAAAGCGTGCCTCGGCGGCGATGCCGTGGCGTGCCAGCGCCGTCGCGAATCCGGCCTGGCGCTCCGCGCCCGTGCTGCTGGTCCGCCCGAACAATCCACCGATACGCCGGTAACCCCGCGCGGCAAGGTGCTCGGCCAGTGCTTGCGCGGCCTGCTGGTTGTCGAGCACGACGGCATCGGTGCCGCATGTGGGGCCGGCGCGGTCGATCAGCACGACCGGGTAGCCAAGGTCCACGGGTTGCTGCGCCTCGGCAATGCCCCGCGTCGGCGAGAGGATCACGCCGGTCACGCGCTCCTCTTCCATCAGACGCAGGTACATCGCTTCCTTCTCGGGGTCTTCGTCGGAATTGCACAGGATGACGCGCAGGCCAGCCGCGTAGGCCGCGTCTTCCACGGCGCGGCTGACGCTGGTGAAGAACGGATTGCGGATGTCGGAGACGATCAGGCCGACGGTCTGCGCCTGCTGTGAGCGCAGCCGGCGTGCCGACAAGTTCGGCCGATACCCCGACGCCGCCACCGCCGCATCGACGCGCCGGCGCAGCTCCGCGCTCACAGGGCCGCCAGCAAGCGCACGCGACACGGTTGCCACCGACACCCCCGCTGCCGCCGCCACGTCCTTGATTCGAACCGTCATGCTGAAATCGTTTCCAATGAAAGCGTCATCATAGCGAATGACCGCATCGTCTCCAATCTCCCTGGCTCCTAGGGAAAACCCCGTAAATACGGGGATAGGCGTCACTTTGTGTGGCGACGCACATTGACACTCCATCTGTAATCGATTTCAATTCGCGATCATCGACGACACGCATGCCGGGCCTTGGAGCACGGCAGCCGCAGGAGACCCCCGCCGCATGGCCACCGCCCTGATCTGCGCCGAACGCATCCGTTTGCAACAACGCGCCACCGGCAAGGAAAGCGCCATCCGCGCCGCCGGCCAATTGCTGGCCGACGCCGGCTGCATCGACCCCGCCTATATCGACAGCCTTTTGCGCCGCGAAACGGTGGCCAACACGTTTCTCGGCCACGGCGTCGCCATTCCGCACGGCATGGGCGAGGACCGTCACCTGATCCGCCAGACCGGCATTGCGGTGCTGCAGTTTCCTGACGGGCTGGAGTGGCACCCGGGCCAGACGACGCACTTGGTATTTGCCATCGCCGCGCAGTCGGACGAGCACATCACGCTGCTGCGCCGGCTAACACGGCTGCTGAATGACGATGCCCGCCTGCGGCAGCTCTTCACCACGCAGAATGCTGAAGAGCTTGTCGCCGCACTCTCCACCGACGCACCCGCGCCCGCCGCCGGTACGCCAGGCACCGACCTCGCCGAGCAGCGCACCTTGACGCTGGAATACCCGAGCGGCCTGCACGCCCGTCCGGCCGCGCAGTGGGTTGAAACCGCGCGTCGCTTTGCCGCGCGGGTGCAAGTCCGCCATGGCGACGAAACCGCCGATGCAAAGAATCTCGTGGCGTTGCTTCAATTGGGGCTGGCGGCCGGCGCCAAGCTCAGCCTCTCTGCGGAAGGGCCCGACGCCGGTGCCGCGCTCGACGCGCTGCTGCAGACCATCCGAGGCCTGACGGCGCAGGAGCGCGCCCAGGCGGCGCGCGACACGCAAGCTGCCCGCACGCGCCAGACCGCGCACGGCTGGCAAGCCGACGCGGCGTTGCCCGCCATCGGCGGCATTGCGGCGAGCCCTGGTTTGGCGATCGGCCCCATCCACGTGTTGCAGCACGGCGCGTCGACTGTGCCCGATCACCCCGTCGCACTGACCACCGGCGGCGATCTGCTGGACCAGGCGCTGGCCAGCACGCGCGCCGAGCTGGAAGCCCTGGCACGTGACACCGCCGCCCGTCTGGGCGAAGCCGAAGCGGGCATCTTCAAGGCGCAGGCTGAACTGCTGGGCGACACCGATCTCATGACGCTGACGTGCCAGGCGATGGTCGAAGGCCACGGCGTGGCGTGGTCCTGGCATCAGGCCGTCGAGCGCCTCGCCGAGCGGCTGGGCGCGCTGGGTAATCCGCTGCTGGCCGCGCGCGCGGCCGACCTGCGCGACGTGGGACGGCGCGTGCTCGGCCATATCGATCCGTCGCTGCGCACTGCAGCGCAGACATTGCCTGACACGCCCTGCATCCTGGTGGCGGCGGACCTGTCGCCTTCGGATACGGCGGCGCTCGACACGCGACGCATCATCGGCATCGTCACGGCGCAAGGCGGTCCGACCTCGCACACGGCCATCCTGACGCGCACGCTGGGCATACCAGCCGTCGTGGCCGCCGGTCCGGCCGTGCTCGATGTGGCGACGGGCACGCAGGCCATCATCGACGGCACGGGCGGCCGTCTGGTGCTCGATCCCGATGACGCCAGCATCGCGAGCGCCCGCGCATGGCTGCAGGAAGACGCCGCGCGCACGCAGCGTGAGGAGGCGGAGCGAGGCCTGCCTGCGCGCACGCGTGACGGCCACACGGTGGAGATCGCCGCCAACGTCAACCTGCCGGCACAAGCGGTCGAAGCGCTCACGCTCGGTGCGGAAGGCGTCGGCCTGATGCGCACCGAATTCCTGTTCCTCGAACGCGACCACGCGCCGGACGAAGACACGCAATACGCGGTCTACGCCGACATGCTCAAAGCCCTTGGCGGCCGTCCGCTGATCGTGCGCACGCTGGATATCGGCGGCGACAAGCAGGTCCCGCATCTGAACCTGCCGACGGAAGAGAACCCGTTCCTCGGCGTGCGCGGTGCGCGCCTGCTGCTGCGCCGGCCCGACCTCATGGAGCCGCAACTGCGCGCGCTCTATCGGGCCGCCCGCGATGCCGGCAGTACCGGCGATACCGCGGCGCTGTCGATCATGTTCCCGATGATCACCTCGTTGGAGGAGGTGACCGCCCTGCGCGCCGCCTGCGAACGCATCCGCGCAGAACTCGACGCGCCGACGGTGCCGCTGGGCATCATGGTGGAAGTGCCAGCCGCCGCACTGCTGGCCGATCGACTGGCAGAACACGTCGACTTCTTCTCCATCGGAACCAACGACCTCACGCAATACACGCTGGCGATCGACCGCCAGCATCCCGACCTCGCGGCTGAGGCCGACAGCCTGCACCCGAGCGTGCTGCGTCTGATTCAGCAGACGGTGCAAGGCGCCGCGCGCCACGGGCGCTGGGTCGGCGTATGCGGCGGGCTGGCCGGAGACCCGTTCGGCGCGCTGCTGCTGACAGGGCTTGGCGTGCACGAGTTATCGATGAGCCCGCGCGATATTGCGCCGGTCAAGGCGCGGCTGCGCGAGGCGCACCTTCGCGCGTTGTCTCAGCTCGCAGAACGCGCGCTGGCCTGCGCTTCCGCCCAGGAGGTGCGCGCCCTGGAAACCGCCTTCCCGATGCAGGCCGGTGGCGAGGAGAAGGCCGCATGAGCCGCCAATCGCGCATCGTCACCGTCACGCTCAACCCGGCCATCGACATGACCGTCGGGCTGGAGCGCCTCGAACGCGGCCGCGTCAACATCGGCCGCAGCGTCACGCAACAAGCCGGCGGCAAGGGCGTCAACGTCGCTGCCTGCCTCGCCGACTGGCAGGTGCCGGTGATTGCCACGGGCCTTCTCGGCGACGCCAATGCCGAACTGTTCGAGGCGCTGTTTGCGCGCAAGGGTGTGGTCGACGGCTTCTGCCGCGTGCCCGGCACCAATCGCACCAACATCAAGATCAGCGACCAGGCAGACGGGCAGACCACCGACATCAATCTGCCCGGCATTGACGCCACGCCCGCAGACTTCGACGCGCTGTGCGAACGCATTGACGCGCTCTCCGACATTGCGGGCGCGGCGCTGTGCGGCAGTCTGGCCGGTGGCTTGCCGCCGGATGCCTACGTGACATTGCTGGCCCGACTTAACCGCCGCCGCGTGCCGACCTTGGTCGACACGAGCGGCACCCCGCTCGCACGGGTGCTGGCCGCGCCACGCGACGCGCTGCCGACGGCCATCAAGCCCAATCGACACGAACTGGAACTGTGGGCGGGTACATCGCTGCCGACGCTGGCTGAAACGGCGGACGTGGCACGCGCCATCCACGCGCGTGGCGTGGCGCAGGTCATCGTGTCGCTCGGCGAGGACGGCGCGCTGTTCGTCACGGCAGACGGCACGTGGCAAGCGAGCCTGCCACCGGTGCGCGCCGCCAGTACCGTCGGCGCGGGTGACGCCATGGTGGCCGGCGTGCTGGCCGGTTGGCATGCCGGTGCCGGCATGGAAGAGACCGTGCGCCTTTCGGTGGCCTTTGCCGCATGCAAGCTGCAGCGTCTGGGGCCGCACCTCCCCCCCCCTGGCGAAGTGCGCGAATGCGCCGCCGCCGTCCAGATGCAGCGCGTGGCCTGACGCCCAGACCAACCATCGCATCGCCACACGCTCAACGCATTCAAGGAGCCGATCATGGCAAACCTGCTGGCAATTCTCGGTGCGGACGGCCGCACCGCCCGCGCGATGCTCGCCGGCGCGGCCCTGCGCCACGCGGCGCGCGAATCCGGCTACAAGCTCGACGTCGACGTGCGCGGCCCGGACATCACCTCCGTCGTTGACACCGCGGCGCTGGCCACCGCAGAAGCCGTCGTCTGGGCCGGCCTGTCGCCCGATGCCGCCGCTCGTCACGCCAATCCGCGCACGCTTGAAGTCACGCTCGACGAGGTGTTGGCCGACGCGCGGGCGGTGCTGGCCCGCGTGATGCAGAACGCCTCACCCGCGCCGGAATCGGGTGTGCAAGCTCGGCGCATTGTCGCCATCACGTCGTGCCCGACCGGCATCGCGCACACCTTCATGGCCGCGGAGGCGCTGACGCAGGCCGCCGGCGCGCTCGGTCACACGATCCACGTGGAGACGCAGGGCTCCGTAGGCGCACAGAACACGCTGTCGGCCGATGCCATCGCGAGTGCGGATCTCGTGCTGATCGCCGCAGACACGCAGGTCGACCTGTCGCGCTTTGCCGGCAAGCGCGTCTTCCGCGCCGGCACCAAAGCCGCCATCCATGACGGGCAGGCGCTGATCCGCCGCGCGTTCGACGAGGCCGCCGTGGAGGCCTCCGGGGCGGCCCAATCGACGCGGACCGCGGGCGCGGCTGCAGAACAGCAGCGCACCGGCCCGTACAAGCACCTGATGACCGGCGTGTCGTTCATGCTGCCCTTTGTGGTGGCGGGGGGCATCCTGATTGCGCTGGCGTTTGCCCTCGGCGGCATCTATGTGACGGACGCCTCGGCCAGCCACACGCTTGGCGGCGCGCTGTTCCAGATCGGTGCCAAGTCCGCGTTTGCGTTGATGGTGCCCGTGCTCGCCGGATACATCGCGTATTCGATCGCCAGCCGGCCGGGCATCGCACCGGGGATGGTCGGAGGCATGCTGGCCGCCAGCCTGGGCGCCGGGTTTCTGGGGGGCATCGTCGCCGGGTTCGTCGCTGGCTATGGCACCGAGGCGCTCAACCGTTGGCTGAAGCTGCCGCGCAACCTGGAAGGGCTGAAACCGGTGCTGATCCTGCCCGTGCTCGGCTGCCTGCTGACGGGCCTGGTGATGCTCTATGTGGTGGGCGCGCCGGTTGCCGCGCTGCTCGCGTCGCTCACGACCTGGCTGCGTGGCATGCAAGGCGCCAACGCGGTCCCGCTGGGCGCTCTGCTGGGGGGCATGATGGCCTTCGACATGGGCGGCCCCATCAACAAGGCGGCGTATGCATTCAGCACCGGACTGATCGGCGCGCAGGTCTACACGCCCATGGCAGCCACGATGGCCGCGGGCATGACGCCGCCGCTGGGCATCGCGCTGGCGGCATGGCTGTTCCCGTCGCGGTTCACGCCAGACGAACGCCAGGCGGCGCGCGCCACCGCCGTGCTCGGCCTCGCCTTCATCAGCGAGGGGGCGATCCCGTATGCCGCGCGCGACCCATTCCGCGTCATTCCTGCGCTCGTGGCGGGTTCAGCCTGCACAGGCGCGCTGTCGATGCTGTTTGGGGTGGAACTGCGCGTGCCGCACGGCGGGGCGTTCGTGCTGCCGATCCCGAACGCGGTCACGCACCTGGGCGGCTACGTGGCGGCGCTGGTTGCCGGCACCGTCGTCACGGCCGTGCTGCTGGCGGTGATGAAGCGACGGGTGGCCGAAGGCGCCTGAAACGCCCCCCCGCATGAAGGAAAGCGAGCACATCGCGCGCCTTCTCTGTCTCAAAAAGGCTCAAAAGCGACGCAACCCGCCCGATTCTGTTTGCCTCCCCTGCCCGTTTAGCTATGATGCCGGGCAAATCAACTCTCGGGGGAGAGCAATGCAATCTCGCAGAATCACCGGGCTGCTGGCCATGTTCGCAGCGGGCATCGTCGGCATGGCGTCGGGCGGCGCCCACGCTGAGACGGGCGTAACCAACGACGCAATCATCGTCGGCCAATCGGCGCCGATGAGTGGCCCGGCGGCACAGCTTGGCCAGCAGATGAACCGCGGCGCCCAGCTTTACTTCAACGCCGTCAATGCAGCAGGCGGCGTCAACGGACGCAAGATCGAGCTGAAGGTGCTCGACGATTTCTACGAGCCTGATGCGACGGCCCGCAATACCAAGACGCTGATCGACGACACCAAAGTCTTTGCGCTGTTCGGCTATGTCGGCACACCGACGAGCCTGGCGGCGCTGAAGATCGCCAATCCTGCAGGCGTGCCGTTCTTTGCGCCGTACTCCGGCGCAACAGCACTGCGCGAGCCGTTCGCGCGCAACGTGTTCCACGTGCGCGCCGGCTACAACGACGAAACCGCCGCCATCGTGCAGCAGATCCGCACGACCGGCCTCAGGCGCATTGCCGTGATCTACAACGACGATGCGTACGGCAAGGCCGGGCTGGACGGCGTGGAGCACGCGCTGAAGCTTCCCGCCAACCAGGGCGTGTCGCTGGCCGCAAAGGCGAGCGTGGTGCGCAACACCACCGACGTGAAGGGTGCCATTGGGACCGTGCTTGCGCAGAAGCCGGATGCGATCGTCGTCATCAGCGCTTACCAGACCGTGGCGGCGCTCGTGAAAGGCGCTCAGGAACAGGGGTACGCGGGCCAGTTCTACAACGTATCGTTCGTCGGCACCAAGGCGCTGGCCAATACACTGGGCAAGGCCGGCGGCGGCGTGATCATCTCGCAGGTGATGCCGTATCCGTATAGCGGTGCGTCGCCGCTGGTGCGCGACTACCAGAAGCTGCTCAAGTCCGACGGCATTACCGATTTCGACTACGGAAGCATCGAAGGCTACGTCGCCGCGCGCGTCTTCGTCGAAGGTCTCAAGCGTGCCGGCCGGGACCTGACGCGCGAGAAGTTCATCGGGGCGCTCGAGTCGATGGGCAATTACGACGTGGGGGGCTTCAACGTGAACTTCTCGCCATCCAACCATGTCGGCTCGAAATTCGTTGAGATGACGATCATCAACTCGAACGGCCAAGTCATCCGCTGAACGGGCATCGCACAGAAAGAAACCGGGCCATGCGCCCGGTTTTTTGTTCAGGCCGGCTGCATTTGCGGCTGCTGTTGGGCGAGGCGCCGCATGAACGCTTCGCACTGCGCGATCTGCGTGAGTTCGATGTACTCGTTCGGTTTGTGCGCCTGCTCGATATTGCCCGGGCCGCACACGACCGTCGGGATGCCCGCGCGCGAGAACAAGCCCGCCTCCGTCCCATAGTCGACCTTGCCGACCACGCCCCGGCTATCGGCCAGCGCTTGTGCCAGCGCAACCAACTCGTGTGAGGGGGCAATCGACAAGCCGGGCGTATTGGCCTTCATGGCGAAGCTGATGTCAGCGTCGGCAGAAATTTCGCGCATCTGCGGCAGCAGCGTCTGCTGGGCATAGCGCTCAACCTCGCCGAAAAGCCAATCCGGATCGGTGCCCGGCAGATAGCGGAAATCGAAGGTGAATTCGCAATCGCGGGGCACCACGTTGGTGGCAATACCGCCTTTGATCGTGCCCGTATTCAGCGTCGTGTGCGGCACGACAAAGGCGGCGTCGCGCGCTTCTTCCGCCGCCAGACGCGCAGCCAGCGAGCGGATATGTGCGATCAGCAGCGCCGCAAATTCGATCGCGTTCACCCCTTGCGGCGTCAGCGCGGAATGCGCTTCCTTGCCTCGCACGCAGCATCGGTATTCGCGCTTGCCCTTGTGCGCAATGATGGCACGCATCGACGTGGGCTCGCCGACGATGCAACCGGCCGGGTGAATGCCGCTGGCCTCAAGGTCACGCAGAAGGCCGCGCACGCCCACGCAGCCGATCTCTTCGTCATACGACAGCGATAGATGAAAACTGGCGTCGCCTTCCGCTGCCATGAAAGCCGGCATATTTGCGAGTGCCACGGCAATGAAGCTCTTCATGTCGGCCGTGCCACGCCCGTACAGGCGACCATCGCGGATTTGCGCATCGAACGGGTTCGTATCCCACGGTTGGCCATCGACGGGCACCACATCGGTATGGCCCGACAGCACGAGCCCCGGCTTGCGGCCCGGCGACAACGTCGCAAACAGGTTCGCCTTACCGCCCGTGGCGTCATACGTCAGCCGGCATTCCGCGCCCTGCGCGCGCAAGCGATCGCGCACCCACTCGATCAATCCGAGGTTCGAATTGCGGCTCACGGTATCGAACGCCACCAGCGTGCGGATCAATTGCAGAACTTCGTCGGAGGGCTGCGATGCAGCAGCGATAACGTCGGCGGACATGATGGGCTCGGAGTCGTTCACAAGGCGGCAAGACCGCGGCGGGACACCGGCATCGGCCGCGCGGTCAATTGGCGAACCTCCAGTGTAGGCCTTTCGGCCGCTCCGCTTTGCCTGTACGTGCGGGAGCACAAACCGTCGTGCGGGCAATCCATACGCAACTGCATGGACGGATCAAGCAATCGGCTGATAGCGGGTCGAGAATCGCCCTTCGGCGTATCATCGAACGTGACTCCGAATTTTCAGCCAGAACACGAGCATCCTCATGAAGCTGATCCCAGAAATCCAAGCCGCGCAGCCCGAGATCCAGGCGCTGCGACGCGACATTCACGCGCATCCCGAACTCTGCTTCGAAGAGCAGCGCACCTCAGATCTGGTCGCTGCCAAACTCGCCGAATGGGGCATCGAAGTGCATCGGGGCCTGGGCAAGACCGGCCTGGTCGGTGTCATCCGCAACGGTGAAGGCAAGAGCATCGGCCTGCGCGCCGATATGGACGCCCTGCCGCTTGCGGAGGCCAACCAGTTCGAGCACCGCTCCAAGCACGACGGCAAGATGCACGCGTGCGGTCACGATGGCCACACTGCGATGCTGCTTGGTGCGGCGCATTACTTGGCTAAACATCGCAATTTCAGCGGTACCGTGAACCTCATCTTCCAGCCTGCCGAAGAAGGCGGCGGGGGCGCGCGCGAGATGATCAAGGACGGCCTGTTCGATCGTTTTCCGTGCGACGCCGTCTTTGGCCTGCACAACTGGCCAGGGGTGCCGGTCGGTGCATTCGGGACGCGTGCCGGCGCGCTGATGGCGTCGAGCAACGAATTCCGCATCACGATCAAAGGCAAAGGGGCGCACGCAGCGCTACCGCACAACGGCAACGATCCGGTGTTTGTCGGCGCTCAGGTAGTCTCGGCGTTGCAAGGCATCATTACGCGCAACAAGCGGCCAATCGACACGGCCGTCCTTTCGGTCACGCAGTTCCATGCCGGCGACGCCACCAACATCATCCCGAATGAAGCCTGGATCGGCGGCACGGTGCGCACGTTCTCCACTGAAGTGCTCGACCTCATCGAGCGCCGCATGGAAGAAGTCTCCAAAGGCATCGCCTCCGCATACGATTGCACGGTCGACTTCGTCTTCCACCGGAACTACCCGCCGACCGTCAACACGGAAGCCGAAACGCAATTCGCCGCGGCCGTCATGCGCGAACTCGTCGGCGTGGATAACGTTGATGCCAATATCGATCCGACCATGGGCGCGGAGGATTTCTCGTTCATGCTGATCGAGAAGCCTGGCTGCTTCGCCTTCATCGGCAACGGCGATGGTGACCACCGCGAGCAAGGGCACGGGCTCGGCCCGTGCATGCTGCACAATCCCAGCTATGACTTCAACGACGAGTTGCTGCCGCTGGGCGCCACGTATTGGGTTCGTCTCGTTGAGAAATTCCTGGCTACGTAGGTAGTCACTCAGCCACCCGCATAAGCGCAAAAAGCCTCCATTCGGAGGCTTTTTTGTTTGATGTGCATTCGCACTGCAATGAGCCGATCCGATTCACCCGAAGAGCTGGATATCGAAGTTGAGCGCGCAAAGGCAAACACCCCAGCTCTGTGTTGGAGCTGGGGTGTTTAGATGGAGAGCCTGGCGATGACCTACTTTCACACGGGAATCCGCACTATCATCGGCGCGGAGTCGTTTCACGGTCCTGTTCGGGATGGGAAGGGGTGGTACCGACTCGCTATGGTCACCAGGCTATGACTTGTCGCGTCGCTGACTTTGTGTCAACGCCGCCAATATGGGAATGTAGTAGGGGTTGTGCTTGTGTATCAGGCACAAGGCAGACCCAGCCGGAAACATACCGGTTATAGGATCAAGCCGCACGGGCAATTAGTACTGGTTAGCTGAACGCATTACTGCGCTTCCACACCCA
>NZ_JIBE01000007.1 GCF_000620465.1 Ralstonia sp. UNC404CL21Col | reverse complement strand
GAGCGCGCTGTTGACGGTACGTTCCTGATGCCGGTGGAAGACGTGTTCTCGATCTCGGGTCGCGGCACCGTGGTGACCGGCCGTATCGAGCGCGGTGTGGTCAAGGTTGGCGAAGAACTGGAAATCGTCGGTATCAAAGCCACGCAAAAGACCACCTGCACGGGCGTGGAAATGTTCCGCAAGCTGCTGGACCAAGGTCAAGCAGGCGACAACGTCGGTATTCTGCTGCGCGGCACGAAGCGCGAAGACGTCGAGCGCGGCCAAGTGCTGTGCAAGCCGGGCTCGATCAAGCCGCACACGCACTTCACGGGCGAGGTCTACATCCTGTCGAAGGACGAAGGCGGCCGTCACACGCCGTTCTTCAACAACTATCGTCCACAGTTCTACTTCCGTACGACGGATGTGACTGGCTCGATCGAACTGCCGGCCGACAAAGAAATGGTCATGCCGGGCGACAACGTGTCGATCACTGTCAAGCTGATCGCGCCGATCGCCATGGAAGAAGGCCTGCGCTTCGCTATCCGTGAAGGCGGCCGTACCGTCGGTGCCGGCGTCGTCGCTAAGATCATCGAGTAAGTGCTGTAACTCTTCCGTGCGGCTGCCAACCGGCCGCACGTGAAGTGCCAGAGTGGGGTTGACCGAATGGCAACCCCAAAGCTGTTTTAGGGGTATAGCTCAACTGGCAGAGCGTCGGTCTCCAAAACCGAAGGTTGGGGGTTCGATTCCCTCTGCCCCTGCCAATTCATCAGCCGCGTCGCGCAGGAAAACGCGCCACGCGGCTTAGTCTCGTTTGGGAAACATGGCCAATCCGAACGTCGAAACCGTCAACACCGCCAGCGGCAAGTGGCTGCTGGTCTTGGCGTTCCTGCTGCTGGTTGCTGGAGTGATCGGTTTTTACTTGCTGGCGCAACAGCCAAGCTATGTCCGCGCTGCCTCGCTGATCGGCGGGCTGGTGCTGGGCGCGGGCGTTGCGCTGATGTCCGCACCTGGGCAAGGCTTCATCGAGTTCGCGCGTGAGTCCTACCGCGAAGTTCGCAAGGTGGTGTGGCCGACGCGCAAGGAAGCCGGGCAGATGACCGGTCTGGTGTTCGCGTTCGTCGTGATCATGGCCTTGTTCCTGTGGTCTGCGGACAAGCTCATCGAGTGGGTGATTTTCTCGCTCGTGTTGGGCTGGAAATAATCGGGTGAAGCCATGACGGATAACGTAGCGAACGACACGTCCACGGATTCGTCCGCACCGGCCTCGAAGAAGCGCTGGTATGTCGTGCATGCCTATTCGGGCATGGAAAAAAGTGTGCAACGAGCGCTGCAGGAGCGCATCGAGCGCGAAGGCCTGCAACATCTGTTCGGCCAGATTCTGGTGCCGTCGGAAGAGGTGATGGAGAGCAAGAGCGGTCGCAAGACCGTGACGGAGCGCCGCCTGTTCCCCGGCTACGTCTTTGTCGAAATGGAAATGACCGACGAGACCTGGCACTTGGTGAAGAACACTTCCAAGGTGACGGGTTTCATTGGCGGTACGGGCAATCGCCCCTCGCCGATTTCCAAGAGCGAAGTCGACAAGATCATGGCCCAGATCCAGGAAGGGGTCGAGAAGCCGCGGCCCAAGACGCTGTTCGAAGTGGGCGAAATGGTGCGCGTGAAGGAGGGCCCGTTCACCGACTTCAACGGCAACGTCGAAGAAGTGAACTACGAGAAATCGCGTCTGCGCGTTTCCGTGACGATCTTCGGGCGCGCGACGCCGGTCGAACTCGAGTTCGGTCAGGTCGAGAAGGTTTAAGAAATTCGGAGTGGTGGCGCAAGCCACTGCGCCAATCGCCCGGTCCGTTGGACTTGGTGGGCAACGGTGCCAAAGTCACCTGCGCCAACAGAGGAGCGTCGGCCTTGCGCCGGTGCGTTACCACTCAACAGGATTGCCATAGTCGTTTGAGCTAGGCAATCCGGATTGGAGTCAAGATGGCCAAGAAAATTATTGGCTTTATCAAGCTGCAAATTCCGGCTGGTAAAGCAAATCCGTCCCCGCCCGTCGGCCCGGCCCTGGGTCAGCGCGGTCTGAACATCATGGAGTTCTGCAAGGCGTTCAACGCGCAGACTCAAGGTATGGAACCGGGCCTGCCGGTGCCGGTGGTGATCACCGCCTTCGCCGACAAGAGCTTCACCTTCGTGATGAAGTCGCCGCCGGCGACCGTGCTCATCAAGAAGGCTGCCGGTATCCAGAAGGGTTCCGCCAAGCCGCATACCGACAAGGTTGGCAAGATCACCCGCGCTCAGGCAGAGGAAATCGCCAAGGCGAAGAACGCTGACCTTACCGCAGCTGATCTGGACGCCGCCGTGCGCACGATCGCCGGTAGCGCCCGTTCGATGGGTATCACGGTGGAGGGCCTGTAATCATGGCAAAGATTTCGAAGCGTGCGGCCGCGAACAAGGCCAAGGTCGAACGTACCAAGCTCTACCCGATTGACGAAGCACTGAGCCTCGTTCAGGAATGCGCCAGCGCCAAGTTCGATGAGTCCATCGACGTGGCTGTGCAACTGGGCATCGATGCGAAGAAGTCGGACCAGGTGGTTCGTGGTTCGGTGGTGCTGCCTGCCGGTACCGGCAAGTCGGTGCGCGTGGCCGTGTTCGCCCAAGGCGACAAGGCCGAGCAAGCCAAGGCTGCTGGCGCTGAGATCGTCGGCATGGAAGACCTCGCCGAGCAGATCAAGGCCGGCAAGATGGACTTCGACGTCGTGATCGCTTCGCCGGATACGATGCGCGTGGTCGGTACGCTGGGTCAGATCCTGGGCCCGCGTGGCCTGATGCCGAACCCGAAGGTCGGCACCGTGACGCCGGACGTTGCCACGGCCGTGAAGAACGCCAAGGCTGGTCAGGTGCAATTCCGTGTCGACAAGGCCGGTATCATCCACGCCACCATCGGC
Source organism: Ralstonia sp. UNC404CL21Col (assembly GCF_000620465.1). GTDB lineage: Bacteria > Pseudomonadota > Gammaproteobacteria > Burkholderiales > Burkholderiaceae > Ralstonia > Ralstonia flatus. The sequence goes on along the minus strand of NZ_JIBE01000007.1, from coordinate 169,968 downwards.
CGCCGCTCGTTCGAGCCGGCAGCGCTGAAGAGCAACCTGGCTGCACTGCTGGACGCACTGACCAAGGCCAAGCCGGCGTCGAGCAAGGGCGTGTACCTGCGCAAGGTCGCCGTCTCGTCGACGATGGGCGTGGGCGTGCGTGTTGACCAGGCAACCCTGGCTGCCTGATCGCTCTCGATCATTCGCACCGGGTGGCCCGATAACCATCCTGGTGTTAGTAGCTTTCTCTCGCGTGGCTTCGGCCGCGCGGACCCTCGAAGCTTGAGGGGCAAGACTTTGGGCAGTGGCAGACGTCTGCGCAAGCAGGCCGACGCCGCTGGTTATCAAAGACCGTTGGCGGTGTGGGGCTCCTTGGAGCCAACACCTTAATCGCAGCCCGCTCCGGAAACGGAGACGGACTTCAGCCAACGCAGATGGCGCCCCCGAAGGGAATGAGTGACTTTGGTATTGCCGAAGTGATTTGTGCCAATCGGACGCCGTACTTTTGGACTGACCGAGGTGAACGCAGTAACTGCGGAAACCGAAGTCGTTTTGGAGCTTAACCGTGGCACTCAATCTCGAAGATAAGAAGGCCGTCGTGGCCGAGGTAACGGCGCAAGTCGCCAAGGCCTCGACCATCGTCGTCGCCGAATATCGCGGTATCACGGTTGGCGATCTGACCAAGCTGCGCGCGCAAGCGCGCCAGCAAGGCGTCTACCTGCGTGTTCTGAAGAACACGCTGGCACGCCGCGCTGTTGAAGGCACGCCGTTTGCCGAACTCGCCGAGCAACTGACTGGCCCGCTGATCTACGGTATTTCCGAAGACGCAGTGGCCCCGGCCAAGGTGCTGAACGATTTCGCCAAGGGCAATGACAAGCTGGTGCTGCGCGCTGGTTCGTACGATGGCAAGGTTCTCGACGTCGACGCCGTGAAGGCGCTGGCAACGATCCCGAGCCGCGAGGAACTGCTCAGCAAGCTGCTGTTCGTCATGCAGGCGCCGGTGTCGGGCTTTGCCCGCGCCCTGGGTGCCCTGGCTGCCAAGCAAGGCGAAGGCGAGGCTGCAGCGGCCTGATCGGCTGCCGCATCACCGCGTACAGATCGCACGATCGATACCGAATCACATTCTGGAGTTATTCAAATGGCAATCACCAAAGACGACATCCTGGAAGCCGTTGGCGCGATGTCCGTGATGGAACTGAACGACCTGGTCAAGGCGTTCGAAGAGAAGTTTGGCGTGTCGGCTGCTGCCGTGGCCGTGGCCGGTCCGGCTGCTGCTGGTGGCGCTGCTGCTGCTGAAGAGCAAACCGAATTCACCGTGACGCTGAAGAGCGCCGGCGCGAACAAGGTTGGCGTCATCAAGGCCGTGCGTGAAATCACCGGCCTGGGCCTGAAGGAAGCCAAGGACCTGGTCGATGGCGCACCGAAGCCCGTGAAGGAAGGCGTCGACAAGAAGACCGCCGACGAGCTGGTGAAGAAGCTGGTGGAAGCCGGCGCGGAAGCCGAAGCCAAGTAAGTGCAGGTCTCGCGTGCCGCATCCGGTACGCGATAGAGGCTGGCAAAGGGAGATTTCCCGGCGCCAGCCTTTTTGCGCTTGTGGGACCGGTTGTTGAGCGATCCCGAAATCACGCTGTAAGTATTGTTGAAGTCTCTTTGCCGGGTTTTCCGGCAGCCGGCCTGGACAAGGCCAGCAGAGGTCAAACATCAGTGGCACACTAGGCAGTTCGCAGTCCGCTGATGTTTGTCTTCTGAACCGACTGCAGAAGGCAAGTTTGGTCGGGTACTCCCCCGTCCGTAGCATGGGCTCCATGGGCCCATGTGCGGGCGGCGCGCGCAGTACCGTCAGCCAGAGGTTGGTAGCGGCCAACCGCCAAATCCCGTCACCAGTCGCTGAACACCTCAAGTGTCAGGCGTGCCTTATCGCCTTAAGTCCGTCGCGCGCACTTGCGATGATTCGGAGATCCCATGGCGTACAGCTTTACCGAGAAAAAGCGTATTCGCAAGAGTTTCGCGAAACGCGCAACGGTTCATCAGGTTCCCTTCCTGCTTGCCACCCAGATTCAATCGTATGCCCAGTTCTTGCAGGAGAACGCTCCTGTTGCACAACGCAAGAGCGAAGGTCTGCAAGCGGCGTTCAACGCCATTTTCCCCATCGTGTCGCACAATGGTTTGGCACGCATGGAGTTCGTGTCGTACCACCTGTCCAACCCGCCGTTTGACGTCAAGGAATGTCAGCAGCGTGGTCTGACCTTCCACTCGGCGCTGCGCGCAAAAGTGCGCTTGATCATCAACGACCGCGAGAATCCCACCAAGGTCAAGGAGATCAAGGAGCAGGAAGTCTACATGGGCGAAATTCCGCTCATGACGTCCACCGGTTCGTTCGTGATCAACGGTACGGAACGTGTGATCGTGTCCCAGCTGCACCGTTCGCCTGGCGTGTTCTTCGAACACGACAAGGGCAAGACGCACAGCTCGGGCAAGCTGCTGTTCTCGGCGCGGATCATTCCGTACCGCGGCTCGTGGCTCGACTTTGAATTCGACCCGAAGGACATCCTGTACTTCCGCGTTGACCGCCGCCGCAAGATGCCGGTGACGATCCTGCTGAAGTCGATCGGCCTGACGCCGGAACAGATCCTGGCGCACTTCTTCGTGTTCGATAACTTCACGCTGAAGACCGAAGGCGCACTGATGGAATTCGTGCCCGAGCGTCTGCGCGGTGAAGTCGCTCGCTTCGACATTTCCGACAAGAACGGCAAGGTCGTCGTCGAGAAGGACAAGCGCATCAACGCCAAGCACATCCGCGACCTGGACTCGGCTGGCACCAAGCTGATCAGCGTGCCGGAAGACTACCTGCTGGGCCGCGTGCTGGCGAAGAACATCGTCGATCCGGATACCGGTGAAGTCCTGGCCAACGCCAACGACGAACTGACCGAAGGCGTGCTCGAGAAGCTGCGCGACGCCGGCGTGAAGGAAATCCAGACGCTGTACACGAACGACCTGGATCAAGGTCCGTACATGTCGGCCACGCTGCGCACGGACGACACGGCCGACCAGACCGCCGCGCGTATCGCGATCTACCGCATGATGCGCCCGGGCGAGCCGCCGACCGAAGACGCCGTCGAAGCGCTGTTCCAACGTCTGTTCTACAGCGAAGACTCGTACGACCTGTCGCGCGTTGGCCGCATGAAGGTCAACAGCCGCCTGAACCGCTCGACCGGTACCGGCCCGATGGTGCTGACCGACGAGGACATCCTCGACACGATCAAGCTGCTCGTGAACCTGCGTAACGGCAAGGGCGAAGTGGACGATATCGACCACCTCGGCAACCGTCGTGTGCGTTGCGTCGGCGAACTGGCGGAAAACCAATTCCGCGCCGGTCTGTCGCGCGTTGAGCGTGCCGTGAAGGAACGTCTGGGCCAGGCCGAAACGGAAAACCTGATGCCGCACGACCTGATCAACTCGAAGCCGATTTCGTCGGCGATTCGCGAGTTTTTCGGTTCGTCGCAGCTGTCGCAGTTCATGGACCAGACCAACCCGCTGTCGGAAGTCACGCACAAGCGTCGTATTTCGGCACTGGGCCCGGGCGGTCTGACGCGCGAGCGTGCGGGCTTTGAAGTCCGTGACGTGCACCCGACCCACTATGGCCGCGTGTGCCCGATCGAAACGCCGGAAGGTCCGAACATTGGTCTGATCAACTCGCTGGCGCTGTATGCACAGCTGAACGACTACGGCTTCCTCGAAACGCCGTACCGCAAGGTTGAAAACGGCAAGCTGACCGACCAGGTGGATTACCTGTCGGCCATCGAGGAAGGCAAGTACGTGGTGGCGCAGGCCAACGCGACGCTGGACAAGGACGGCAACCTGATCGACGAACTGGTCTCCGCGCGTGAAGGCAGCGAGCGTGAAACCCGTATGGTCACGCCGGACCGCGTGCAGTACATCGACGTGGCACCGTCGCAGATCGTGTCGGCTGCAGCATCGCTGGTGCCGTTCCTCGAGCACGATGATGCAAACCGTGCACTGATGGGCGCAAACATGCAGCGTCAGGCCGTGCCTTGCCTGCGTGCGGACAAGCCGCTCGTGGGTACGGGCGTCGAGCGCACCGTGGCAGTGGACTCGGGTACCGCCGTGCAGGCAACCCGTGGCGGCGTGGTCGACTATGTTGACGCGAACCGCGTGGTGATCCGAGTGAACGACGACGAAGCCGTGACCGGTGAAGTCGGCGTGGACATCTACAACCTGATCAAGTACACGCGTTCGAACCAGAACACGAACATCAATCAGCGTCCGATGGTGAAGGTGGGCGACATCGTTGCCCGCGGCGACGTGATTGCCGACGGCGCCTCGACCGACATGGGCGAGCTGGCGCTCGGCCAGAACATGCTGGTCGCGTTCATGCCCTGGAACGGCTACAACTTCGAAGATTCGATCCTGATCTCGGAGCGTGTCGTGGCTGAAGACCGCTACACCTCGATCCACATCGAGGAGCTGTCGGTCGTTGCCCGTGACACCAAGCTCGGACCGGAAGAAATCACGCGCGACATCTCGAACCTGGCCGAAGCCCAGCTGGCCCGCCTGGACGAGTCGGGCATCACGTACATCGGCGCCGAAGTAGAAGCCGGTGACGTGCTGGTCGGCAAGGTCACGCCCAAGGGCGAGACCCAGCTGACGCCGGAAGAGAAGCTGCTGCGTGCGATCTTCGGTGAGAAGGCGTCCGACGTGAAGGACACCTCGCTGCGCGTGCCGTCGGGCATGAGCGGTACCGTGATCGACGTGCAGGTCTTCACGCGTGAAGGCGTGGTGCGTGACAAGCGCGCCCAGTCGATCATCGACGAAGAGCTGAAGCGTTACCGCCTGGACCTGAACGACCAGCTGCGTATCGTGGAAGGCGATGCCTTCCAGCGTCTGGAGCGTCTGCTGGTGGGCAAGGTTGCCAACGGCGGCCCGAAGAAGCTGGCCAAGGGCACCGCGCTCACGAAGGAATACCTGGCCGATCTGGACAAGTGGCACTGGTTCGACATCCGCCCGGCAGAAGACGAAGTCGCACTGCAGCTGGAAGCCGTGAAGGTCGCCATCGAGCAGAAGCGCCACGACTTCGACCTCGCGTTCGAAGAGAAGCGCAAGAAGCTCACGCAAGGCGACGAACTGCCGCCGGGCGTGATCAAGATGGTCAAGGTGTACCTGGCCGTGAAGCGTCGTCTGCAGCCTGGCGACAAGATGGCTGGTCGTCACGGTAACAAGGGTGTTGTGTCGAAGATCACCCCGATCGAAGACATGCCCTACATGGCCGACGGCACACCTGCTGACATCGTGCTGAACCCGCTGGGCGTGCCTTCGCGGATGAACGTGGGTCAGATTCTCGAAACCCACCTGGGCTGGGCCGCGCGCGGTCTGGGCGAGCGCATCGGCAACATGCTCAAGGCGCAAGCCAAGGCTGCCGAGATCCGCAAGCTGCTGGAGCAGATCTACAACGAAAGCGGCAAGGTTGAAGATCTGGATAGCCTGTCCGACGCTGAAATCCTCGAGCTGGCCGAGAACCTGAAGAAGGGCGTGCCGTTCGCGACGCCGGTGTTCGATGGTGCGCATGAGGATGAAATCCGCCGCATGCTGGACCTCGCCTATCCGGAAGACATCGCGAAGGAGAAGGGCCTGACCGCTTCCAAGCAGCAGGTCACGCTGTTCGATGGTCGCACCGGTGAAGCCTTCGAGCGTCCGGTCACGCTGGGCGTGATGCACATGCTGAAGCTGCACCACTTGGTCGACGACAAGATGCACGCGCGTTCGACCGGTCCGTACTCGCTGGTGACGCAGCAGCCGTTGGGCGGTAAGGCCCAGTTCGGTGGCCAGCGTTTCGGTGAAATGGAAGTGTGGGCACTCGAAGCGTACGGCGCGTCCTACGTGCTGCAGGAAATGCTGACCGTGAAGTCGGATGACGTGAACGGCCGGACCAAGGTGTACGAGAACATCGTCAAGGGCGAGCACTCGATCGATGCCGGCATGCCGGAATCGTTCAACGTGCTGGTGAAGGAAATCCGCTCGCTGGGTATCGACATCGACCTCGAGCGCAACTAAGCGCCGATGCGGTGAGGGCGTGGCGGCAACATCGCCATGCCCTGGTAACAGCAGCCATTGACGAAGATTTAGGGCTGGCGCCTTTGGGTCACACCAAGGCGCCAGCCTCAAACTCAAGGAGTTTGGAATGAAAGCATTGCTCGACCTATTCCGTCAGGTACAGCAAGAAGAGCAGTTTGACGCGATCAAGATCGGCCTCGCGTCGCCTGAGAAAATCCGTTCGTGGTCGTTCGGCGAAGTCAAGAAGCCTGAGACCATCAACTACCGTACGTTCAAGCCCGAGCGTGACGGTCTGTTCTGCGCCAAGATCTTCGGCCCGATCAAGGACTACGAGTGCCTGTGCGGCAAGTACAAGCGCCTGAAGCACCGTGGCGTGATCTGCGAGAAGTGCGGCGTTGAAGTGACGCTGGCCAAGGTGCGCCGTGAGCGCATGGGCCACATTGAACTGGCTGCGCCGACCGCGCACATCTGGTTCCTGAAGTCGCTGCCGTCGCGTCTGGGCATGGTGCTCGACATGACGCTGCGCGACATCGAGCGCGTGCTGTACTTCGAAGCATTCGTCGTGGTGGAGCCGGGCATGACCGCGCTCAAGAAGAGCCAGATCATGTCGGAAGACGACTACCTGGCCAAGTGCGACGAGTACGGTGAAGGCGAATTCGTCGCCATGATGGGCGCCGAAGGCATTCGCGAGCTGCTGCGCGGCATCGACATCGAGAAGCAGATCGAGACGATCCGCGCCGAGCTGCAAGCTACGGGCTCGGAAGCCAAGATCAAGAAGTTCGCCAAGCGCCTGAAGGTGCTCGAGGCATTCCAGCGTTCGGGCATCAAGCCGGACTGGATGATCCTCGAAGTGCTGCCGGTGCTGCCGCCCGAGCTGCGTCCGCTGGTGCCGCTGGACGGCGGCCGTTTCGCCACGTCGGACCTGAACGACCTGTATCGCCGCGTGATCAACCGGAACAATCGTCTGAAGCGTCTGCTCGAGCTGAAGGCGCCGGAGATCATCGTGCGCAACGAAAAGCGCATGCTGCAGGAAGCGGTGGACTCGCTGCTGGACAACGGCCGTCGCGGCAAGGCGATGACCGGCGCCAACAAGCGTCCGCTGAAGTCGCTGGCTGAAATGATCAAGGGTAAGGGCGGCCGTTTCCGTCAGAACCTGCTGGGCAAGCGCGTGGACTACTCGGGCCGTTCGGTCATCGTGGTGGGCCCGACGCTGAAGCTGCACCAGTGCGGCCTGCCCAAGCTGATGGCGCTCGAGCTGTTCAAGCCGTTCATCTTCCACAAGCTCGAAACGATGGGCATCGCCACCACGATCAAGGCGGCGAAGAAGGAAGTGGAAAGCCAGACGCCGGTGGTGTGGGACATCCTCGAAGAGGTGATCCGCGAACACCCGGTGATGCTGAACCGTGCGCCGACGCTGCACCGTCTGGGTATCCAGGCGTTCGAGCCGGTGCTGATCGAAGGCAAGGCCATCCAGCTGCACCCGCTGGTCTGCGCGGCGTTCAACGCCGACTTCGACGGTGACCAGATGGCTGTTCACGTTCCGCTGTCGCTCGAAGCGCAGATGGAAGCGCGCACGCTGATGCTGGCGTCGAACAACGTGCTGTTCCCGGCCAACGGCGATCCGTCGATCGTGCCGTCGCAAGACGTGGTGCTGGGTCTGTACTACACGACCCGCGACAAGATCAACGGCAAGGGCGAGGGCATGACCTTCGCTGACATCTCGGAAGTGATCCGCGCCTACGAGAACAAGGAAGTCGAACTGGCTTCGCGCGTGAACGTGCGGATCACCGAGTATGAGCTGGTGAACCCGGAAGCCGACGGCGACGCCCGTTTTGCACCGAAGATCACGCTGCAATCGACCACGGTCGGCCGCGCGATCCTGTCGGAGATCCTGCCGAAGGGTCTGCCGTTCTCGGTGCTGAACAAGCCGCTGAAGAAGAAGGAAATTTCGCGCCTGATCAACACGGCATTCCGCAAGTGCGGTCTGCGCGAAACCGTGATCTTCGCCGACAAGCTGCTGCAGTCGGGCTTCCGCCTGGCAACGCGCGCCGGTATCTCGATCGCCATCGACGACATGCTGGTGCCGCCGGCCAAGGAGAAGATCATCTCCGAGGCAGCCGCCAAGGTGAAGGAATACGACAAGCAGTACATGTCGGGTCTGGTGACGGACCAGGAGCGTTACAACAACGTCGTGGACATCTGGGGCGCCGCCGGCGACCAGGTGGGCAAGGCGATGATGGAGCAGCTCCAGACCGAAGACGTGGTCGACCGCAACGGCAACACCGTCAAGCAAGAGTCGTTCAACTCCATCTACATGATGGCCGACTCGGGCGCACGGGGTTCCGCAGCGCAGATCCGTCAGCTCGCCGGTATGCGTGGCCTGATGGCCAAGCCGGACGGCTCGATTATCGAGACGCCGATTACCGCGAACTTCCGCGAAGGCCTGAACGTTCTGCAGTACTTCATCTCGACCCACGGTGCACGTAAGGGTCTGGCGGATACGGCACTGAAGACCGCGAACTCGGGTTACCTGACCCGTCGTCTGGTCGACGTGACGCAGGATCTGGTGGTGGTGGAAGACGATTGCGGCACCTCCAACGGCGTGGCCATGAAGGCCCTGGTCGAAGGCGGTGAAGTGATCGAAGCCCTGCGCGACCGTATCCTGGGCCGCGTGGTCGTCAACGACGTGGTGAACCCGGAAACGCAGGAAACCGCGATCGAAGCCGGCACGCTGCTCGACGAAGACATGGTGGACCTGATCGACGCGCTCGGCGTGGACGAGGTGAAGGTCCGCACGCCGCTGTCCTGCGACACGCGTTACGGCCTGTGCGCCAAGTGCTACGGTCGCGACCTCGGCCGCGGTGTGCTGGTGAACTCCGGTGAAGCAGTCGGTGTGATCGCTGCTCAGTCGATCGGTGAGCCGGGCACGCAGCTGACGATGCGTACGTTCCACATCGGTGGTGCGGCATCGCGTGCGGCAGTGGCATCGAGCGTGGAAGCGAAGGCAACCGGTACCGTGCGTTTCACGGCGACCATGCGTTACGTCACCAACGCGAAGGGCGAGCAGATCGTCATCTCGCGTTCGGGCGAAGCCCTGATCACCGACGACCACGGCCGTGAGCGTGAGCGCCACAAGATCACGTACGGCGCGACGCTGCTGGTCAAGGATGGTCAGTCCATCAAGGCCGGCACGCAGCTCGCCACGTGGGATCCGCTGACGCGTCCGATCATTTCGGAGTACTCGGGCACCATCAAGTTCGAGAACGTCGAAGAAGGCGTGACCGTCGCCAAGCAGATGGACGAAGTGACCGGTCTGTCGACGCTGGTGGTGATCGATGCGAAGCGTCGTACCGCTGCCACGAAGGGCATCCGGCCGCAGGTGAAGCTGCTCGACTCGTCGGGCGCCGAAGTGAAGATCCCGGGCACGGACCACTCCGTGACCATCGGCTTCCAGGTGGGCGCGCTGATCACCGTGAAGGACGGTCAGCAAGTGCACGTGGGTGAAGTGCTTGCACGTATCCCGACCGAATCGCAGAAGACGCGTGACATTACCGGTGGTCTGCCGCGTGTGGCCGAACTGTTCGAAGCCCGTTCGCCGAAGGACGCCGCCGTGCTGGCGGAAGTCACCGGTACGGTTTCGTTCGGTAAGGACACCAAGGGCAAGCAGCGCCTGGTGATTACGGATCTCGACGGCAATGCCCACGAGTTCCTGATCGCCAAGGAAAAGCAGGTGCTGGTGCACGACGGCCAGGTGGTCAACAAGGGCGAAATGATCGTCGAAGGCCCGGCCGACCCGCACGACATCCTGCGTCTGAAGGGCGTGGAAGAGCTGGCGACCTACATCGTCGACGAAGTGCAGGACGTGTACCGTCTGCAAGGCGTGAAGATCAACGACAAGCACATCGAAGTGATTGTTCGTCAGATGCTGCGCCGCGTGCAGATCGTCGATACCGGCGACACCCGCTTCATCCCGGGTGAACAGGTGGAGCGTTCGGACCTGCTCGACGAGAACGACAAGGTGATCGCGCTGGGCAAGCGTCCGGCGACCTACGAAAACCTGTTGCTGGGTATTACGAAGGCATCGTTGTCGACCGACAGCTTCATCTCGGCGGCGTCGTTCCAGGAAACCACGCGCGTGCTGACCGAAGCCGCCATCATGGGCAAGGTCGACGACCTGCGTGGTCTGAAGGAAAACGTCATCGTCGGCCGTCTGATCCCGGCCGGTACCGGCTTGGCCTACCACCGCGCCCGCAAGGCGAAGGAAGTGGCCGACCGCGACCGCGCTGCAGCGATTGCCGAAGAGGAAGCCGCTTCGATCTTCGAAACGCCTGCTGTTCAGCAAGAAGGCGACGCGTAAGCGATCGCTTGCAACACCATCAAAGCCCGGCCACGTGCCGGGCTTTTTTTTTGCCCGTATTTTGGCTAGGCGCTGTGTGCAGACGCTACGCAACACCGGCGTCGCCCGATTCGTATTTTCTTGAGACGTTAACCCGCCTTAACATGCCAACCGCTATGATTTCGCGGTTATAGACCGGCACTTTTTACAATCTGCGCGCCCTCCAGCGGAGCAGGTTCCTGCAAGTCGCCGGCCCCTCCAGTCTTGCCGACGATTCCTCCATGAAGCTCACACGCAAGCAGATCGCCGTTGGTGCGGTCGCCCTGGTCGTTGCCGGCGCGGCGGTGGTGCAGATGGTCTGGCACCCATTTGGCCGCACGCGCGCGCTGCACGCCCGCCAGGTCCAGCTCGACCTCACCTATCCCGACGCCCTGATCGACAGCCAGAGCCTGTCGCAACTGCCGCGCGACGTGCTGCGTGTGCCGCTGCTGCGCGACGTGCTGACCGAAGATTTCGTCGCCTATTACGAAGGCAACGAAGACCGCCTCTCGGTGGCCGGTGCGCTGCGCCGCCTGGCGTACGAGCAGAAGCTCGACCTGGCCGAGACGGTGCTCAAGCACGTGTTTGACGAGCCCGCGCGCGTCATGCTGTGGCGTGGCCCGGACGACAAGCTGCGCTACTGGGTGCTCTCGATGCAGCGCAACGGCCTGGCCAAGGCGCTGGAAGCCGTCGCCACCGTGGCGACGAGCGATGCGCAGCTCAGCAAGGTCGCCGATGGACTGGGTGATTCGGGCGCGCCGGTCTATGCGCTCAGGCTTTCAGCCACGCGTTCGATCCTGATTGCCAGCAAGGGCGACCGGCTGATCGCGCTGTCCGAGCCGGGCATGCTGCTGGACAAGGACGGCAAGCCGATTTCCAAGCAGGCGAACGCGCTGGCGGCGCTGTTCTCTGACGATGCCGGCAAGCGCAATGTGCAAGGCACGGCGTACGCACTGCCCGCGCAGGAGCCGACGGGCCATCACGTCGTGGTGAGCGCCAACTATCTGTCTTTCGGTTATCAGCAGTATTTCCCCGGCATTGAAGCGTTGCGTTTCGACTTCGGTACGGCCAAGGACGGCGCGGGCAACGGCTGGCAGAGCGCCGCGCTCATCGACCCGGCCCGGCTTTCTGCCAAGTGGGACAACGCCGGGCTCTGGCGTGCCCTGCCGTCTGACCCTGCCGCGTGCGCGACGCTGCCGGTTGACTGGAAAGCCGCTGGCACGCTGCTGAAGTCCGTGGCCGGCGATGCCAAGGAGATCAGCGAAGCCGCCGCGCATGTCGGCGATGCATTTGCGGGCCCGGCGGCTGCGTGCTGGTACGGCAAGTCGTCGCTGGTGGCGCCGTTGTTCGTGGCGAAGCTGTCGTCGGCGTCGCAGGCTGAGGCGGTCAAGCCGGCGCTGGGCGCGCTGTTCGGCCAGATTGTCGGTTCGTACGAAGCCAAGGCGCAGGCGGACGACAAGTCCGGTCCGTACAAGCGCCTGCCGGTGACGACAAAGCAGGGGCCCGCCAACGCCACGCTGTGGCAGCGCCCGGTCAGCGCGCGCTACGGTACGGCGCAATCGGCCGGAGCCCCGTTTGCGGCGCAGCTGTCGGCCGATCGCTACTTCCCCGTCACGCTGGCGATTGCGGGCGATGTGGTGGTGTTTTCGCCGGACGCGCGTCTCGTCGAAGACGCCCTGGCGGTGCTCGCCAAACGCTTCCCCGCCGTGGCCGATAGCCTGCCGAAGGACAAGACCGATCGCATCGTCCTGACGATGACGCCCGCGTCGCTCGCGCCGCTCGTTCGCCGCGAAGCCGGGGCCGCGCTGCCCGCCGATCAGGAAGCGGTGTTCCTGAACGCCGCGCAGACGCATCTGTTCCCGAAACTCAAGGCGTTGTCGCGATATGCGCCGGTATCGCTGGCGCTGGACGGCGGTGTGCCGTCGGCGCGCGGTTGGGTGCCGGTGACGTGGCTTTCCAGCGGACGCGGCCTGCCTGCCGGTGGAGACGGAACGCCGCCGCCGGCTGACGCAACGGCAGCGCAAGCCCCTGCGGCGCTCGCCTCCGAAGACAACACCAGCACGCAGCAATGACCTTGCGCGCCCAGGCCGCCGCGTTGAACCGCCGCCGTTGGTTGACGGCGGCGGGCGCCTGCCTGCTCGCTCCGTCTGTACATGCGCTGTCGGGCTGGGCCGACACGGCGCCCGCCGATACCGATGCCCTTACTGCGGACCAATCGAGCGTGTTTCGCGCGTGGTTCGTGCGCATCGTCAACGAGCAGCTCCGCCAAGGCCCGACCCCGCGCTGGACGCACCGTGACTGCGCCGGCCTCGTACGCTTTGCCGCCGGCGAGGCGCTGCGCCCGCACGACACCCGCTGGCTGCGCGCCAACGGCATGCGCGACGCGGAATCCACACGGCAACTGCCGCCCGAGCTGAATCTCACGCCCGCCCAGCGCACGCTCACGCAGCGGTGGGCACGCTTCGATGGCAGCACCGGTGCGTATGTCTCGGCGCTTGGGCTCATCCAGCAGAACAGCCGCTTCGTCGCCAAGGACGTCAACCAGGCGCTCCCGGGCGATCTGCTCTTCTTCGATCAAGGCGACGACCAGCATCTGATGATCTGGATGGATCGCTACATCGCTTACCACACCGGCACCGTCACCCGCACCGACAACGGCCTGCGCGCGGTCCCGGTTTCTGAACTGATGCAATGGAAAGACTCGCGCTGGCAGCCGCAGAGCGGCAACCCCAACTTCATCGGCGTGTTTCGTCTGGCCTTTTTGACACGGTAGAAAAACTCATGCGCAACCGTTGGCTGTCGTTCAATCTCGTTGCCGCCGTCTGCGTGACGGTGCTGGCGTTGGTCACTTCGGTGCCCGCAGCGCACGCGGCTGACGCGCCGGAAGCGCCGAACCCAACGCTGTTCGACGTACCGGGCAGCGGCTACGAGCCGATCAAGGGGCAGCCGTTCTTCCTGCTGTCGGATGCGAGCTACGGCACCGATCAGGAAGCGCTGGTCCGCCTCGAAGCCCCGGGCCGCGAATACAAGGACGAACTCTCCCGCTACGGCGGCGCAGACATCCTCGTCTACCGCGTGCCGCAGCCGCTGGAGTTTCTGAAGGCGCAGAAGAACCTGCACCGCATCGACGTCAAGGCCAACTACACGGGCGAAGGCCTGGCCAACACGCTCGCCTATCTGTGGGACAACTGGACGCGCCAGGCCCGCCGTGCCTGGCAGCGCGTGTTGTCGTTCGCCACACGCAGCAAGGCCGTGGAGACCGCGCCGCAGTTCAGCATGGGCGACCAGATGACCGCGCCCACGCGCTTCTCGAACAACCCGCAATACGCGCCGCTCAAGGGCTACGAGCTGCTGGGCCGCTTCCGCTACCCGATCTGGGATGCCAAGCCGATCGCGCCGCCCAAGGACGTGAAGCTCGAAGGCAGCAGCAGCGAATGGATGCCGCAGAACGCCGGCAACGTGATGATCCCGGTCGGCAAGCTGCCAGCGGGTCTGTACATCGTTGAAGCCGTGATTGGCGCGTACCGTGCGCATACGCTGCTGTTCGTGTCGGACACCGTGGCCGTCACCAAGGGCACGTCGCAAGGGATGATGGTGTGGACGGCCGAGCGCAAGAGCGGCAAGCCGGTCAGCGGTGCATCGGTGAACTGGACAGACGGCGTAGGCGTGCTGGCCTCAGGCACCACCGAAGCGGACGGCACGGCCGACCTGCGCCACGTGTCGCCTGAACGCAGCTACGTGATCGGCAGCGACCGCGCGGGCGGCGTGTTCATCTCCGAGAATTTCTATTACGACAGCGAGATCTACAACACCAAGCTGTACGCCTTCACCGATCGCCCGCTGTATCGCCCGGGCGACGAAGTCAGCGTCAAGTTCATCGGTCGCAACTTCAAGAACGCAACCGAGTCGACCGCGCCGGCGGCCGGCGACATCAAGCTGCAAGTGCTCGACCCGAATGGTGCGCCGGTGGCTACGACGACCACGCGCCTGACGGGCGAGACGGGCGCTGACGCGCGCTTTACGCTGCCGTCCAACGCGCCGGCCGGCGGCTACTCGCTGCGCTTCGACTACAACGGCGGCACATACGGCGGCGCCTTCCGCGTGGCCGAATACATCAAGCCGCACTTTGACGTGAACCTGTCGCTCGACAAGGCCAGCTACGGCACGGGCGAAGCGGTCAAGGGCAAGATCAGCCTGCGCTATCCGGACGGCAAGCCGGTCAAGAACGGCAAGGTGTCGGTCAGCCTGCGCGCGCAACAGGTGACGATGGTGGAAGGCGAGCTGCGTTACGCGGGCCTGTTCCCCGTCAAGCTGGAGCAGCAGGAGCTTGTCACCGATGGCGACGGCAACGCCAAGCTGGAACTGCCCGCCGCCAAGGAACCGAGCCGCTACGTCGTGACCGTGTTTGCCAACGATGGCGCGGCGTACCGCGTGAAGGTCACGCGCGAATTGCTGATCGCCCGTGGCGCAACGCCGTACAAGCTGTCGACCACGTCGAACTTCACCACGCCGGGGCAGAACGTGTCGTTCACGCTCACGCCGATGCCGGTGGTGGGTGGCGCAAGCGGTGCCAGCGCGCCGCCCGCCAAGTGGGACCTGGTGCGCCTGGAAACGCGTACCCGCACCGAAGGCACGCTCGCGCCGGATGCCAAGGGCAACGCCACGTTCCCGGTCAAGTTTGACCAGCCGGGTTCGTACACGCTGTCGGTGCGTGATGCTGCTGGCAACCTGCTCGCTGCATCGAGCCACTGGGTGGCGGGCGACGGCGTGCAGACCGTGCCCGGCAACATCGAGATGGTGTTCGACCGCGATCGCTACCAGATTGGCGACACGGCCGAGGCGCTGATCACGTTCCCCCTGCCGGTGGACGACGCGCTGCTCACGCTCGAGCGCGACAAGGTCGAGCGCCACGCGCTGCTCACGCGCGGCGGCGAATGGCTGAGCCTGCAGAAGGTCACGCCGTCGCAGTACCGCGCGCGCATCAAGATCGGTGCAGAGTTCGCGCCCAACATGACGTTCTCGGTGCTGTACGTGCGCGACGGCGACATGGTGTTCCAGAACGCCGGCATCGTCGTCACGCAACCGACGCTGGACCTGGGCGTGCATGCGGACAAGGCCGTCTACGCGCCGGGCGAGACCGTCACGCTGGACCTGACCAGCGCGCTGGCGGGCAAGCCTGTGCCGGCCAACCTGACTGTCTCGGTGGTCGACGAAATGATCTACGTGCTGCAGCCTGAAGTGGCGCCCAGCATCGTCGACTTCTTCTATCACCCGCGCCGCAACAGCGTGCGCACCACGTCGAGCCAGAGTTTCATCAGCTATGACCTCGCGCTCGCCTCGCTGCCGGGCAAGCCGGGCGGCACGTACGGCCGTCACAACGAGCGTGGCGTGAAGGTGCTCGAACGCCCGCGCCGCGACGAGAAGGACACCGCTGCCTGGGTCGCCAACCTGCAGACCGGCGCCGATGGCCGTGCGCGCATGACCTTCAAAATGCCGGATTCGCTGGCGCGCTGGCGCATCACGGTGCGCGCGGTGTCCACGACCGGCGCATCGGACGGCATCGTTGGCCAGCGCACGGCGAGCATCCGCTCCGACAAGCCGCTGTACCTGAAGTGGACCGGCCCGCAGCGCTTCCGCGAAAGCGATCAGCCGCGCCTGGACATGGTCGCCTTTAACCAGACCGACAAGGACATCACCGCCGACTGGATCGTCTCGGGTGCTGGCCTGAACATCAACCAGCGCGTGACGCTCAAGCGCGGCGCCAACTACCTGCACGCGCCCGTCACGGCGCTGCAGGCGGGTGTGGTGAATGCCGAGCTGAAGCAGGACGACAAGGTTTCGGACCGCCTGCAGACCACGCTCAAGCTGGATGCGACCGGCTGGCTGGCGGACCGCGAAAACGTCGTCCCGCTCACGCAGCTGCAAGGCACGCACCTCCCGCTGGGCCTGCCCGCCGATGCGCGCGACGTGCGTCTGCGCGTGGTCGGCAACACGGCCAGCCAGTTTGCTCGTGTGGCCGATGACCTCATCGAATATCCGTACGGTTGCGCCGAGCAGACCGCCAGCCGCCTGATCCCGCTGGCACTGGCCCAACAGAGTCTGGCGGCCACCGGCACGCGCCTCGGCGACGGCGGCCCAGCCGGCACACAAGGCGTCGACGCGCTGCTGCGCACGCAACGCCAGCGTCTGGCACTGCTGGCCGGCACCAACGGCACCTTCGGCTGGTGGGGCGAGCTGACCACCAGTAGCGCGCTGATCACGTCGTATGCGTATTACGCGGATTGGCTTGCCAGCCGCTCGGTCGGCATCAGCCTGCCGGCAGACAACTGGAAGCAGGTGCTCGAAGCCTACAAGCGCACCAGCCAGAACGAGCCGCTGCTGCACCGCGCGCTGGCGCTGTGGTTTGCCAACGAGATGGGCTTGCCCGTGGCGACGCCGCTGTCGGGCGTGGCGAACGAGCTTGCACCCAGCGGCGGCAAGGCCGCCAAGGCGTCGGCCGACGCCGACCCCGCCGCGGGCGACAGCCTGATCTTCGTGGCGCCGGATTCGCCGCGCGGCCGTCAGGTGGCGACGGTGCTGACGGCACAGCTGATGCGCCAAGTCGGCCAGCCGGTGCCGGAAGCGCTGGTCTCCGCTGACATCGCGGCGCGCAATGCGTTGGCTGCCGACAATTCCCCGCTGGTGCAAAGCCTGCTGCTGATGGGCGGTGGCCGCTCGGCTGCCGACCCGGCACCGCTGCTGGCCCGCGCCAGCGCCGCCATGCCGACGATGGATCGCGCGGTGGCGCTGGTCTGGCTGCAGAAGGGTTTGGGCGGCCTGCAAGGCGCCAGCGTTGCGACCCTCCAGCCGGCCGTCTCGGCGGGCGGCTGGCAGGCGACGCGCTCGCCGGTCGGTGTGCCGACGTGGCGCTGGACCGGCGCGCAAGCCCCCGCCGCGCTGGACCTGACGACGGCGCCGACCGATGTGACCACGCAATCGGCCATCGTGTCGTACCGCAGCCGCGCCGCCGAGGCCTCCAAGCTGCCGATCACGGTGGAGCGCAAGCTGTACCGTCTGGAGCCGATCGATTCGGCACCGGCCAAGCCGGACCCGAAGGCGCCCAAGCAGCCGGCGGCCGACACCAGCAGCAGCGGCATCGCCTTTACCGCCAAGCCGGTCAAGCCGGGCGACACGCTCGACAGCAACGCGCTCTACGTCGACGAGGTCGTGCTGACGCCGCGCCAGGGCACGTACCGCTACGGCCTGGTCGAGGTGCCGCTGCCGCCGGGCGCCGAAGTGGAAGCCACCACGTGGGGCATCCAGATCGACGGGCTGAAGGGTGAGCCGAACGAAGGCAACGGCGCGCAGGCGTTCGAGCGCAAGGCCGCGTATGAAATGGGCCAGCTCTCGTACAACCAGCCGGTGCCCGCCCTGGAGCGCCCGACCGTGCTGCGCCAGCTGGTGCGCTTCTCGCTGCCGGGCCGCTTTGCGCTGCCGCCGGTGCGCTACTTCCGCATGTACCAGCCGGAAGCCAAGGCGTTCCAGGGCGACGGCAAGACGGCCAGCTATCCGTTCAAGGTGGAGTGATCGGCGATGCTTTCCCGCCTGCTCGCGCGTGGTGTGCTGACCGGCCTGCTCTGGGCTGCCGGCGCCTGCGCGCTTGGCGGGCAGGCTGGGCACGCTGTCGCCGCGCCGGTTGGCCAGCCGATTCCGCCACTGAAATATGCCGCGTTGCAGGGCGATGACGCCAAGCTCTGGCAGTTCAGCGCTGACCCTGCCGGCGGCGTGCCGCAAGCCACCGCGTTGCCGCGCGACACCGAAACACCGCTCGGCAGCGTCTGGAAGCTTTTCGTCTACAGCTACCTCGTCTCGCGCCGCCTCAGCACGCCCGACTACACGTGCCACGGTAACGACCCCGAAGAGGTCTACTGCTGCACCGCCGGCAACAGCATCGACCGCGAGCGCGCGCTCATCCAGTCGTGCGGACGCTATTTCGAACCGGCGCGTCTCGGGCTGGACCGCGCGGATTGGCGGCGCTTCTGGCAGCAAGCCGGGTCGCCAACGTGGCTGCGCGAGCTGCGTGCCATGCAGCCGACGCATCGCGTGCCGGTCGCCGATCTGCTCACCGCGCTGCGCAGCGTTCCGGCCGATGGGCGCGAAACGGCTGCGCAAACGCTCGTCTCTGTGCTGACCGTGGGGCGTGGCGAGGGCACGGTGTCGGACTTCGGCGGGCTGCTGCGCGCCAAGACCTGGACGATGCCCGACCCGCAGCGGCCCGGCGCGTCGATCGGCGGGGCAGCAGGCTGGCTGGCCGACGGCACGCCCGTCTGGCTCGGCGGTGCCGGGTCGAGCAACCAGGTGCTGGCCGCTGCCGCACCGCGCTTGACGCCGCTGATCGAACAGACGCCCGTGCCCGACGACGATGCCTGTGTCGTGGTGGACTTCTTTGCGCGCTATCCGATTCGCGAGGTGCGCGACGCCAGCGGCAAGCCGGTCGCCGCCGGTCGCCTGGAAGGCCGCTACGCCGTGCGCTTCGTCAACGGCAACACGTTGCCGATCGAGAGCCGGGGCGAGTTGACGCTCGCGCGCCCGAACAACGTGCCTGTCATCACTGGCCGCCTGGGCATGAACGACTACGTGGCGCGTGTGGTCGAGCGCGAAGGCGAGCTTGCCGAGCCCCAGGCCGCGCGTGCGTTGGCCGTGGCGGCGCGCAGCTACCTCGTGCAGCACGCCTCGCGTGACAAGGGCTGCTACCGCATCGCCGACAGCTCGCGCACGCAGCGCGTGCTGCCGCGCCCGCCGCAGGCCGCTGCGCGCAACGCAGCCGAATTTACCGATGCGCTGGTGCTGACCGGCCAGTCCGTGCAGTACCACGGCACCATCAGCGCGCGCGGCCAGATGAGCTGGACCGCGGCGCGCGCCGCCGCGCAACGCGGCCAGGGGTTCGACGCGATCCTCGCGCAGTGGTGGCCGCAGGCGACGCTCACGTCGTTCCAGAGCCCGGTGGCCGGCGATTGCTCGCCGGTGGCGGGTGCGCAGCAGTGGCTGCAGGCGCGCGCGCCGGGTTGGTCGGCCCGCCTGGCTGCCGAGCCAGGCTACGAGGCACCGCCGCTGCCCGCCGTGTGCGTCGTGCATGAGGGCCGGCCGTACGCTGATGCACGCCGCAATCGGCTCTACGTGCACCGGCTCGCGACCGAGGAAGACCGCATCGCGCTGACGCACGAATATCTGCACCTTGCCTTTGCGCGCCACCCGCGCGGGCAGGACGAACAGTTTGTCGAGGCGATGGCGCGTCGCCTGATCCGAGGGGAGGGTTTGCTGTGAAGAGTGGGATGACGCGCTTGGCGCTGGGCACCATTGCGCTGCTGCTGGCCGCTTCGGCACTGGCTGAGCCGGTGGCCGATCTGGAAGGGCCGATCGGCGGATGGCGCAACAGCAAGCTGACCAACGAGCTGGAGCAATACACCGCGGCGTATCCAAAACCGCCCGTGGACCGCGGCGCGCAAAAGTACCGCACGCTCATCGCCGGACGCATTCGCGCGGCCGGCAGGCAGCGCCGCCCGCCGGTGCTTGTCGTCAACGGCAACGCCATGCCGCTGTATGGCGATGGCGAAGGCCGCTTCGCCCGTCCCTGGGCGTTCGGCCCCGGCTCGAACAGCGTCGAAATCGTCAGTGCCGACGGCCAGTCGCGCCAACGCCTGCAGTTCTACGAGGCCGACACCACCAAGACGTCGGCCAAGCTGCGCGCCGTCCTCACGTGGGACGACCCGCGCGCCGAGGTCGACATGCACGTCATTTCGCCGATTGGCGATCACGCGTTCTGGGCGCAACCGCTGCTGTCCGACGGCGGCGGCCTTGACGTGGACAGCGTCGACGGCGCCGGGCCGGAGATTTTCTCGACCGCCGCGCCGCGCCCCGGCGTCTGGCTGTTCTACGTGAACTACTGGGGCAACTTCAACGCCGGCGGCTACAACTTCGACGAAAAAGCGCACGACCGCGATCTCATCACCGCGCAACTGACGCTGATCTATAACGAGAACACGCCCAACGAGCGGCGCGAGTTCGTCAGCGTGCCGCTGCGCAAGATCGGCGAGCTGGCGCTGATGAAATCGATCCGCTTCTGACGTGACCCACATGACGCCTTCCACTTTCCGTCTCGCCGTCGCCATTGCGCTGGCCACGTTTGCGGCCGCGGGCAGCGTGCTCGCGCAAACCGACACCGGCAATGTCGAGATCGCCGCGCCGCTCAACGGCTGGCGCAATTCGGCGGGCGACGAATCCCGCTACACGCAGGACGTGCATTACCCGGCGGTGTCGGTGTCCGCGCCGCAAGGGCAGGGCGTTGCGTCGATGATCGCCGGGCGCATCCGCAACCAGCCGAAGGCGGCCGCAGCAACCGACGAGAACAAGCCGCGTCGCCGCCGTGGCGCCGATGGCTCGTCGGTCGGTACGCTGATCGTCAACGGCGTGGCCATGCCCCAACGCATCGAGGCCGACGGCGCGTTCTCGCGTCCGTACGCATTTGGCGCGGGCAGCAACAGCGTCGAGGTGCGCAGCGCGCGCGGCGACGCCAAGCGCGTGCAGTTCTACGACAGCTACACCGGCAAGCAGCGTCCGCGTTTGCGCGTGGTCCTTGCGTGGGACACCGACGCCACTGATCTCGACCTGCATGTCATCTCGCCCGACGGTCAGCACGCCTGGTACGGCAACCGCGTGGTTGAAAACGGCGGCGCGCTCGACGTGGACGTCACCACCGGCTACGGGCCGGAGATCTATTCGAACCCGGCGCCGGTGCCCGGCACGTACCTCGTCTACGTGAACTATTACGGCAGCGGCAACGACCGCAGCGCAATCACCACCGCCACCGTCACCATCATCACCGACGAGAACACGCCGTCCGAACGCCAGCAGACGTTTGTTGTGCCGATGCGCAAGGCCGGCGATCTGACGCTGCTACGCAGTTTCACGATGAAGTAGCCCACACGACCGGAGTCGCCATGGACACGCAGACCGTTGCCGCCTACGACGCGCTCGCCGAAACCTTCGCGCAGGAATGGCGCGACCAGCCGGCGCCTGAAGACCTGTACGCGCTGCTGCGCCGCGAGTTCAAGGCAGGCGGTGCCACCGCCGACATCGGCTGCGGCGCGGGGCGCGAGGTGGCGTGGCTCAACGCCAACGGTTACCCGGCGGTCGGCTACGACGCGTCCGCCGCGCTGCTGGAAGCGGCACGCGAGCAATATCCGGGGCTGTCGTTCCGGCAGGCGCTCTTGCCTGAATTGGTCGGCATTGCCGAAGGCGCGTTCGACAACGTCATCTGCGAGACCGTCATCATGCATCTGCCGCCCGAGCAGATTGGTGCGGCGGTGCAGCGGCTGGTGTCGTTGCTGCGCCCGGGCGGCACGCTGTATCTGAGCTGGCGCGTCACGCCCGACGCCGACCAGCGCGATGGGCGCGGCCGGCTGTTCACGTCCTTCGATGCGGCGCCCGTGCGCGAGGCGCTGGCCGGCACTGAAGTGGTTTTCGACGAAGCGGCCGTTAGCCAATCGTCGGGGCGGACAATCCATCGCATCGTTGCGCGCAAGGTCTGAGCGCAGCGTTTCCGACAATCCGACTGTCCTGATTGACCGCCCCTCGGCGGGGTTTGTCACAATAGCGGTTTCGCCCAGCCCGCGCGTGACACCGCGCGCACCCGCCGTCCCGATGTACGACTCTCCCGCCATAGACCACGCGCTGCAGGCGCTGCCCGAAGACACCGCCGCCGCCACGCACGCGGTGCTGCACGATGTGTTCGGCTACAGCGCCTTCCGCGGCCCGCAGGCGGAAATCGTCGCGCACGTCGCCGACGGCGGCGATTGCCTCGTGCTGATGCCGACCGGCGGCGGCAAATCGCTCTGTTACCAGATTCCGGCGCTCGTGCGGCACCGCCGCGGGCAGGGCGCCGGCATCGTCGTGTCGCCGCTGATTGCGCTGATGCAGGACCAGGTGGCCGCGCTGGAAGAGGCGGGCGTGCGCGCCGCGTACCTCAACTCCGCGCTGACGGGCGCCGAGGCCGCGCAGGTCGAGCGCGATCTGGCGGCCGGGCGGCTGGACCTCGTCTACGTGGCGCCCGAGCGGTTGATGACGCCGCGCTTCCTCGAGTTGCTTGAGCGATCGCGCATCGGCCTGTTCGCCATCGACGAAGCGCACTGTGTGTCGCAGTGGGGGCACGATTTCCGGCCCGAGTACATCCAGCTTTCCGTGCTGCACGAGCGGTTCCCGCACGTGCCGCGCATTGCGCTCACCGCCACGGCCGATGCCGTCACGCGCGACGAAATCGTCGAACGGCTGGCGCTGACGGATGCGCGCGTCTTCCTCTCCAGCTTCGACCGCCCGAACATCCGCTACACCATCGTCGAGAAGGACAGCGCGCGTCAGCAACTGCTGCGGTTCATTCGCGCCGAGCACATGGACGGCGACACCTGCGACGCCGGCATCGTCTATTGCCTGTCGCGCAAGAAGGTGGAAGAGACCGCGCAGTGGCTGGCCGAGCAGGGCATCCGCGCGCTGCCGTATCACGCCGGGATGGATTCCGAAGTGCGCGCCCGCCATCAGGCGATCTTCCGCAAGGAGGAGGGCGTCGTGATGGTGGCGACCATCGCTTTCGGCATGGGCATCGACAAGCCGGACGTCCGCTTCGTTGCGCACCTCGATTTGCCCAAGAGCCTGGAGGGCTACTACCAGGAGACCGGCCGCGCCGGCCGCGACGGCCTGCCCGCCAACGCGTGGATGGCCTACGGCTTGGCCGACGTGGTGCAGCAGCGCCGCATGATCGACGAGTCCGATGCGGACGACGTGCACAAGCGCGTATCAACCGCCAAGCTCGAAGCGCTGCTTGGCTTGTGCGAAGCGGCAACCTGCCGCCGCGTGGCGCTGCTTGCGTACTTCGGGGAAAGCAGCCAGCCCTGCGGCAACTGCGATACGTGCCTCACGCCGCCGCAAACCTGGGATGCCACGCGCGAGGCACAGATGGCGCTGTCGTGCGCATACCGCGTCCAGCAAGCCAGCCGCGTGAGTTTTGGCGCGGGCCAGCTCATCGACATCCTGCGCGGCAACGCAACCGAGCGCATCAAGCAGTGGCATCACGAAACGCTGTCCACCTTCGGCATCGGCAGCGATCTGTCCGAAGCCGCTTGGCGCAGCGTATTCCGCCAATTGGTTGCGCAGGGCTTGTTTGCGGTGGACCACGGCGGCCATGGCGCGCTGATCCTGACCGACGCGGCGCGCCCCGTGCTCAAGGGCGAGCAGCCGGTAATCCTCCGTCGTCAGGCCGAGAAGGTGCGCGGCGCGTCGTCATCGTCGACGAAGAAGGAGCGTCGCGCCGATCCGGCCGCCGAGCTTTCCACCGAGGCGCAGGTGCGCTGGCAGGCGTTGCGGGCCTGGCGGACGCAGGCCGCGCGCGAGCACAGCGTGCCGGCGTATGTGATCTTCCACGACGCCACGCTCGCGCGCATCGCGGAGACCGATCCGGATTCGCGCGAGGCGCTCGGCGAGCTGCCGGGTATCGGCATGGCCAAGCTGGACCGCTACGGCCAGGCGCTGCTCGACGTGCTGGAGAAGTGCCGCGAGCAAGCCTAGGCGGACGGCGGCAATGGCCCCATCACGCCGGTGCGGCTCAGGTGATCGCCCAGAAAATCGACAAACGCCCGCACCTTCGGCAGCAGATGCACGCGTTGCGTGAAGACGGCGTGCAGGGGCACCTCGCGCGCTGTGTAGCTCGTCAGCACCGCCTGCAGCCGGCCGGCCGCAATATCGTCGCGCACGAGATACGCCGGCCCAAGCGACACGCCGAGCCCTGAACGCGCCGCCTCGCGCAGCACGAGGCTGTTGTTGGCGAGCATTGAGCCGGTGACGTGTGCGACGTGACGCTGGCCAGCAGCGTCTGTCAGCACCCAGTCGTACGGCCCGTCGTAGTTGGCGTAGACGAGGCAGTTGTGGTCGCGCAAATCCTCCGGCGACTGCGGAATGCCCCGCACGCGAAAATACGACGGCGCGCCGTAGATAGCGTGCGCGCAGTCCGCCAGCCGCCGCGCCACCAGCGACGAGTCCTCCAGCATGCCGATGCGGATCGCCACGTCGATGCGCCCGGCGACCAGATCCGCGTAGCGGTCGTTCATGTCCAGATCGACCTGCACGGCTGGGTAGCGCGCCTGGAATGCGCCCAGCAGCGGCGCCAGCAATGTCACCGCAAACGAGGCCGGCGCCGACACGCGCAACGTGCCGCGCGCCTCATCGCGCAAGGCGCTCACGGCCTGCTCCGCTGCATCGACGAGCGCCAGGCCTTCGCGGCTTTTCTCGAAGAACGCCGCGCCCGCTTCGGTGAGCGACAGGCGCCGCGTCGTCCGTTGCAGCAGACGCGTCTGCAACCGCGTTTCCAGCCGGGCAAGCGCCTTGCTGATCACCCCGCGCGACATCCCCATCGCATCGGCCGCCGCCGACAGGCTGCCGCGCTCCACCACCTGCACGAAGACCACCACGTCAGAAAGCCGATCCATATTTGCGCACGTATGGAAACAATATGGCGACAGAGGCTACCTTAATCTGCGCGAATCGACTGGCTAGGATGGGGTCTCCGACTCTTCGTCCCGCTCATCATGACCACCGAAGCCCCAGCCATTCCCAACACGTCCCTCGCCGACGCGCTCCCTCGCGGCGCCACGCCGCTGTTTGCCGCCGCCGTCGGGCTCATCGTCATCAACCTGTTCGGTATCCAGCCGCTGGTCGCCGAGATCGCCGCGAGCATCGGCTGGACCACGGCCGCCACCGGGCTGCTCGTGACCGCCACGCTGGTCGGCTACGGCATCGGCCTGTTGCTGCTGATGCCGCTGACCGATCTGCAGGACAACCGCGCGCTCGCCTCGCGCACGCTATGGGGCGCGGTGGCGTCGCTGGCGCTGACCACGGTCGCGCAGAGCGGCCAAGTGCTGATGCTGGCCGCCTTCGCCATCGGCCTGACGTCGACGGTCATTCAGATGCTGATCGCGCTGGCGGGGCGCCTGTCCGCAGACCATCGGCGCGGCCGCGTGCTCGGCGACATCATGATCGGCCTGAACCTAGGCATCCTGCTGTCGCGCCCGGCGGCCAGCCTGATCGCGGCGCAATGGGGCTGGCGTGCGTTCTACGGCGCGTCGGCGGTGGCGATTGCCGTGCTGGCCGTCCTTCTGCCGCGCGTGATGCCGACCTTCGTGCCGCCGCGTGCGCTGTCGTACGGTGTGCTGCTCAAGTCGTATGGCCATCTTCTGCGCAGCGAACCGGTATTGCGTCGCCGCGCCGCCACGCAAGCTTTGCTGATGGCGGCCTTCACGCTGTTCTGGACGGCTGTTGCACTGCGGCTGGCGGCCGCGCCGTTCCATCTTTCGCAGAACGGCATCGGCATCTTCGCGCTGTGCGGCGCGGCCGGCGTCGTGGCGGCGCCAATCGCCGGACGGCTGGCGGATCGCGGCTTGGTGCGTGTGGGCACGCTGCTCGCGCATGGCAGTGCGGCGACGGGTCTGCTGTTGGCGCTCGCTTCGGCGCTGCTGCCGGGCCTGAGCGTCCCTGTCATGTTGGTGATGCTGGCCGCCGCAGCGTTGTTGCTCGACTTTGGCGCCATCGGCGACCAGGCGCTCGGCCGCTACATGGTCAACACGCTGTCGCCCGAGGTCCGGGGGCGCGTGAATGGTCTGTACACCGGGGCGTTCTTCTTTGGCGCGGCTGCAGGCGGCGGTTTGGCCGGTGCGGCCTGGGCGCGCGCCGGCTGGATCGGTGTATCGGTTCTCGCGCTTGGGTTTGTGGTGGCCGCTGCACTCGTTTTCGTATGGCCAGCTGGTGCGCAGCGTGCCATCGGCGCCACACCGCGCCGCTGCTGACCGACTCGCCCGTCGCCAGACTGGCGGCGTGCTTGACGCTTGCAAGACAGCCCGCTATAGTGCCAGATTCGAGTTTTTGGCTTCTGGTTTCGCGCGTCCATGCCCGGCAAATGCTGTGCAAGGCATCTGAAATCAGACGGGCTCGCGCTCTTTGGTCTTGATCTGTTCCCGCAGGTCCTCCCTTCAGAGCGTTCTGCTCGCCACTTCCATAAAACCCGATTGCGCCGTCCGCCTCACATATGAGGCGTTCACGTTATGTGAGCCGGCGATTTTTCAAAAACCAAGCTGGATTGAACAATGCCAACCATCAATCAACTGGTTCGCAAGCCCCGCGTCTCGGAAAAGCTGAAGAGCAAGAGCCCGGCACTTGAGAACTGCCCGCAGCGTCGCGGCGTGTGCACCCGCGTGTACACCACGACGCCGAAGAAGCCGAACTCGGCACTGCGTAAGGTCGCCAAGGTGCGCCTGACCAACGGTTTCGAAGTCATTTCGTACATCGGCGGTGAAGGCCACAACCTGCAAGAACACAGCGTCGTGCTGATCCGCGGCGGTCGTGTGAAGGACTTGCCGGGTGTGCGTTACCACATCGTGCGCGGCTCCCTTGACCTGCAAGGCGTCAAGGACCGTAAGCAAGCGCGTTCGAAGTACGGCGCGAAGCGTCCGAAGGCGGCCTAAGTCGCCAGTGAGATCGCGCCGCTTTTGCGGTCACGGTCTTGTCATGAGCAGGCGGTACAACGGTGCGTTTTTTGACCGCACTGGCACCGTCGAGTAAGTGGTCACCCGGCTCAGATTGTTGGAAGACAAGCTAGTTGGTGGCCGGAGAACCGAAGCGGTTCTCAACTGAACAGAGAAGGAAAGAAGATGCCACGTCGTCGTGAAGTCCCCAAGCGGGAAATTCTGCCGGACCCGAAGTTCGGCAATGTGGAAGTCGCCAAGTTCATGAACGTCCTGATGCTGGACGGCAAGAAGTCGGTGGCTGAACGTATCGTCTACGGTGCGTTCGACCAGATCGAGAAGAAAGCAGGCAAGGCGCCGATCGAGGTGTTCACGCTGGCTATCGGCAACATCAAGCCGGTGGTCGAAGTGAAGAGCCGTCGTGTTGGTGGCGCCAACTATCAGGTGCCGGTCGAAGTCCGGCCGTCGCGTCGTCTGGCATTGGCGATGCGTTGGCTGCGGGAAGCTGCGAAGAAGCGCAGCGAGAAGTCGATGGCCCTGCGTCTGGCTGGTGAGCTGCTCGAAGCCTCGGAAGGCCGCGGCGGCGCCATGAAGAAGCGCGACGAAGTGCACCGCATGGCTGAAGCCAACAAGGCGTTCTCGCACTTCCGCTTCTAAGCGACGCGAGACGTTGTTGGTTGCTGGGCGGGCTGTGTGCGCACATCTCGCCCATTTGTATTAGGGGCGCTTGGCCGTGGGCCAGCGCCCCGTTGACGAATCTGAGGATTAACCGTGGCTCGTAAGACCCCCATTGAGCGCTACCGTAACATCGGTATTTCCGCTCACATCGACGCCGGCAAGACCACCACGACCGAGCGGATCCTGTTCTACACCGGTGTGAACCACAAGATCGGTGAAGTGCATGATGGCGCTGCCACCATGGACTGGATGGAGCAGGAGCAAGAGCGCGGCATCACCATCACGTCCGCTGCTACCACCGCCTTCTGGAAGGGCATGGGCGGCAACTACCCCGAGCACCGCTTCAACATCATCGACACCCCGGGCCACGTGGACTTCACCATCGAGGTGGAGCGTTCCATGCGTGTGCTGGACGGCGCGTGCATGGTGTACTGCGCGGTGGGTGGCGTGCAGCCGCAGTCGGAAACCGTCTGGCGTCAGGCCAACAAGTACAAGGTGCCGCGTCTGGCGTTCGTCAACAAGATGGACCGTACCGGCGCGAACTTCTTCAAGGTCTACGACCAGCTGAAGACCCGTCTGAAGGCCAACCCCGTGCCCGTCGTGGTGCCCATCGGCGCTGAAGACGGCTTCCAGGGCGTCGTCGATCTGCTGGAAATGAAGGCGATCATTTGGGACGAAGCCAGCCAGGGCGTGAAGTTCGAATACCACGACATCCCGGCCAATCTGGTTGACGTCGCGAACGAGTGGCGCGAGAAGATGGTCGAGTCGGCTGCTGAAGCCAGCGAAGAGCTGATGGAAAAGTACCTGGGCGGCGAAGAGCTGTCCCGTGCTGAGATCGTCAAGGCACTGCGCGACCGTACCATCGCCTGCGAAATCCAGCCGATGCTGTGCGGCACCGCGTTCAAGAACAAGGGCGTGCAGCGCATGCTCGACGCCGTGATCGACTTCCTGCCGTCGCCGGTCGACATTCCGCCGGTTCAGGGCATCGACGAAAACGACGAAGAGAAGAAGCTCGAGCGCAAGGCTGACGACAACGAAAAGTTCTCGGCACTGGCGTTCAAGATCATGACCGACCCGTTCGTTGGTCAGCTGATCTTCTTCCGCGTCTACTCGGGCAAGATCAACTCCGGCGACACCGTGTACAACCCGGTGAAGCAGAAGAAGGAGCGTCTGGGCCGTATTCTCCAGATGCACGCCAACCAGCGCGAAGAAATCAAGGAAGTGCTGGCCGGCGACATCGCCGCTGCGGTGGGCCTGAAGGACGCCACCACGGGTGACACGCTGTGCGACCCGAGCGCTCCGATCATTCTCGAGCGCATGGTGTTCCCGGAGCCGGTGATCTCGCAGGCTGTCGAGCCGAAGACCAAGGCTGACCAGGAAAAGATGGGCATCGCCCTGAACCGCCTGGCTGCTGAAGATCCGTCGTTCCGCGTGCGTACCGATGAAGAATCGGGTCAGACCATCATTTCGGGTATGGGTGAGCTGCACCTCGAAATTCTGGTCGATCGCATGAAGCGCGAATTCGGCGTGGAAGCCAACATCGGCGCCCCGCAAGTTGCCTACCGCGAAACCATCCGCAAGAAGGTTGAAGACGTCGAAGGCAAGTTCGTCAAGCAGTCCGGCGGTCGCGGTCAGTACGGTCACGCTGTGATCACGCTGGAACCGGCGGACGACGAGGCGAAGAAGGCTGGCAAGAACTTCGAATTCGTCGACGCCATCAAGGGCGGTGTGATTCCTCGCGAATACATCCCGGCGGTCGAGAAGGGCATCGTCGACACGCTGCCGTCCGGTATTCTGGCGGGCTTCCCGGTGGTGGACGTGAAGGTCACGCTGACGTTCGGTTCGTACCACGACGTGGACTCGAACGAAAACGCGTTCCGCATGGCCGGTTCGATGGCTTTCAAGGAAGCCATGCGCCGCGCCACTCCGGTTCTGCTGGAGCCGATGATGGCTGTGGAAGTGGAAACGCCGGAAGACTACACGGGTACCGTGATGGGCGACTTGTCGTCCCGCCGCGGCATCGTGCAGGGCATGGATGACATGGTGGGCGGCGGCAAGATCATCAAGGCCGAAGTCCCGCTGTCGGAAATGTTCGGTTATTCGACGTCGCTGCGCTCGCAGACGCAAGGCCGCGCCACGTACACCATGGAATTCAAGCAATACGCTGAGGCACCGAAGAACATCGCCGAAGCTGTGATGGCTGCCAAGGGTACGAAGTAATCAACGTGTTTTGGCGGCGCGCGCGTGCGTGCCGCCTGCATCCCAAATCTAGTAATTAGCCGATTCCGAATTGAGGAGCTGACATGGCAAAGGAAAAGTTCGAGCGGACCAAGCCGCACGTGAACGTTGGTACGATTGGTCACGTTGACCACGGCAAGACGACGCTGACCGCAGCGATCGCAACCGTGCTGTCGAGCAAGTTCGGTGGTACCGCGAAGAAGTACGACGAAATCGACGCAGCGCCGGAAGAAAAGGCACGCGGCATCACGATCAACACCGCGCACGTCGAGTACGAAACGGCTAACCGCCACTACGCGCACGTTGACTGCCCGGGCCACGCCGACTACGTCAAGAACATGATTACCGGTGCCGCCCAGATGGACGGCGCCATCCTGGTGTGCTCGGCCGCTGACGGCCCGATGCCGCAAACGCGTGAGCACATCCTGCTGGCCCGTCAGGTCGGCGTGCCGTACATCGTCGTGTTCCTGAACAAGTGCGACATGGTGGACGACGCTGAGCTGCTGGAGCTGGTCGAGATGGAAGTGCGCGAACTTCTGTCGAAGTACGACTTCCCGGGCGACGACACCCCGATCATCAAGGGTTCGGCCAAGCTGGCGCTGGAAGGCGACAAGGGCGAACTGGGCGAAGTGGCCATCATGAACCTGGCCGACGCACTGGACACCTACATCCCGACGCCGGAGCGCGCTGTTGACGGTACGTTCCTGATGCCGGTGGAAGACGTGTTCTCGATCTCGGGTCGCGGCACCGTGGTGACCGGCCGTATCGAGCGCGGCATCATCAAGGTCGGCGAAGAAATCGAAATCGTCGGTATCGCCATGGACGGCGACAAGCCGAAGATCGACAAGACGACCTGCACGGGCGTGGAAATGTTCCGCAAGCTGCTGGACCAAGGTCAAGCAGGCGACAACGTCGGTATTCTGCTGCGCGGTACGAAGCGCGAAGACGTCCAGCGCGGCCAAGTGCTGGCCAAGCCGGGCTCGATCAAGCCGCACACCGAATTCACGGGCGAGGTCTACATCCTGTCGAAGGACGAAGGCGGCCGTCACACGCCGTTCTTCAACAACTACCGTCCGCAGTTCTACTTCCGTACGACGGACGTGACTGGCTCGATCGCCCTGCCGGAAGGCAAGGAAATGGTCATGCCGGGCGACAACGTGTCGATCACCGTCAAGCTGATCGCGCCGATCGCCATGGAAGAAGGCCTGCGCTTCGCTATCCGTGAAGGCGGCCGTACCGTGGGTGCTGGCGTCGTTGCCAAGATCCTGAAGTAAAAGGCGGATCGATGCGCTGTTCCTCGTAAGGGGTGCGGCGCATCGCCTGTAGCATCGCTCTTTCAATCTACCGGCGGCCTGGCCGCCATGCTCTTTAAGGAAACATCATGCAGAACCAGAAGATCCGTATCCGCCTGAAGGCTTTCGACTATCGCCTGATCGACCAGTCGGCCGCTGAAATCGTCGAGACCGCCAAGCGCACCGGCGCGATCGTCAAGGGCCCGGTGCCCCTGCCGACCCGCATCCAGCGTTTCGACGTTCTGCGTTCGCCGCACGTCAACAAGACCAGCCGCGACCAGTTCGAAATCCGCACGCACCAGCGCCTGATGGACATCGTCGATCCGACGGACAAGACCGTCGACGCGCTGATGAAGCTGGACCTGCCGGCTGGCGTAGACGTCGAGATCAAGCTGCAGTAAGCAAGACAACGCTGCCGGGTCACTCCGGTAACGGGCAAACGGCGAGCCAAGTGCTCGCCGTTTTGCTTTTACGCGGCAGATGTTGCATTGCACACGACGTCCGGGCGCTATCCGGCAATCGGCCTTGCATATTGTTCGTAACCGGGATATATTGTAGGGCTACCCCTTTAGTCAGGGGAGTGGGCTGGCCATTTGGCCTCGCGCTGTCTCTTTAGGCGCAGTCCAGTTCAAGATTCGTAGTATCAATCAGCCCCGGCCAATCGCAGCTGGGAATGGAGCAAACCATGAGCCTTGGCCTTGTAGGTCGCAAGGTTGGCATGACCCGTATTTTCACGGACGACGGCGATTCGATTCCCGTCACCGTGCTCGAGGTCGGCGACAACCGCGTGACGCAAATCAAGACGGACGAGACCGACGGTTATACCGCGGTTCAAGTCACCTTCGGCACCCGACGCGCCAGCCGCGTCACCAAGCCGCTGGCGGGTCATCTCGCCAAAGCCGGCGTGGAAGCGGGCGAAGTCATCAAAGAATTCCGAGTGGATGCCGCTCGTGCCGCTGAATTCCAGCCTGGCGCGAACATCAGCGTCGACCTGTTCGAAGTCGGTCAGAAGATCGACGTTCAGGGTGTGACGATTGGTAAGGGCTACGCCGGTACCATCAAGCGTTACAACTTCTCGTCGGGCCGCGCCTCGCACGGTAACTCGCGCTCGCACAACGTGCCGGGCTCGATCGGTATGGCGCAGGATCCGGGTCGCGTGTTCCCGGGTAAGCGCATGACCGGTCACATGGGTGACGTCACCCGTACCGTCCAGAACCTGGAAATCGCCAAGATCGACGCAGAGCGCAAGCTGCTGCTGGTCAAGGGTGCGATTCCGGGCGCCAAGGGCGGTCAAGTCATCGTCACGCCGGCCGTGAAGGCCCGCGCCAAGAAGGCATAAGGAGCAAACGCATGGAACTGAAGCTGCTCCAGGACAACGGTCAACTCGGCGCCGGCGTTGCTGCCTCGCCGGAAGTGTTCGGCCGTGACTACAACGAAGCCCTCGTTCACCAAGTCGTCGTCGCTTACCAGGCCAACGCTCGCAGCGGTAACCGTAAGCAGAAGGACCGTGAAGAGGTCAAGCACACGACCAAGAAGCCGTGGCGTCAAAAGGGTACGGGCCGCGCCCGTGCAGGTATGAGCTCCTCCCCGCTGTGGCGCGGGGGTGGTCGTATCTTCCCGAACAGCCCGGAAGAAAACTTCTCGCAGAAGGTCAACAAGAAGATGTACCGCGCCGGCATGCGCTCGATTTATTCGCAGCTCGCCCGTGAAGGTCGCATCAACGTCGTTGACAGCCTGTCCGTCGACGCGCCCAAAACCAAGCTGCTGGCCGACAAGTTCCGCGCCATGGGCCTGGATTCGGTGCTCGTGATTACCGATAACCTGGACGAAAACCTCTTCCTGGCATCGCGCAACCTGGCGCACGTGCTCGTGGTTGAGCCGCGTCACGCCGACCCGCTGTCGCTCGTGCACTACAAGAAGGTGCTCGTGACCAAGGCAGCCGTCGCGCAGATCGAGGAGTTGCTGAAATGACGCAAGTTGCCAAGAACGACCATCGCCTGATGCAGGTGCTGCTGGCGCCTGTGGTGTCTGAAAAGGCAACCCTGGTGGCCGAGAAGAACGAACAGGTCGTGTTCGAAGTGGCTCGCGACGCCAACAAGGGCGAAGTGAAGGCTGCTGTCGAGCTGCTGTTCAAGGTCGAAGTCGAGTCCGTCCAGATCCTGAACCAGAAGGGCAAGCAAAAGCGCTTCGGTCGCTTCATGGGTCGTCGTGACCACGTGAAGAAGGCCTATGTCTCGCTGAAGCCGGGCCAGGAAATCAATTTTGAAGCGGAGGCCAAGTAATCATGGCACTCGTCAAAACCAAGCCGACATCGCCGGGCCGCCGCTCGATGGTGAAGGTCGTTAACCCCGATCTTCACAAGGGCGCGCCGCACGCTCCGCTGCTGGAAAAGCAAATCCAGAAGTCGGGTCGTAACAACAACGGCCACATCACCACCCGTCACAAGGGCGGTGGTCACAAGCATCACTATCGCATCGTCGACTTCAAGCGTAACGACAAGGACGGTATCCCGGCCAAGATCGAACGCCTGGAATACGATCCGAACCGTAGCGCCAACATCGCGCTCGTGCTGTTCGCTGATGGCGAGCGCCGCTACATCATCGCCCCGAAGGGCGCTGTGGTTGGCCAAGCCATCGCCAACGGCTCGGAAGCGCCGATCAAGGCCGGTAACAACCTGCCGATTCGCAACATCCCTGTCGGTACGACGATCCACTGCGTGGAAATCCTGCCGGGCAAGGGCGCTCAAGTTGCCCGTTCCGCCGGTACATCCGCCGTGCTGCTGGCTCGCGAAGGCATCTACGCTCAAGTGCGTCTGCGCTCGGGTGAAGTGCGCCGCGTGCACATCGAGTGCCGCGCGACCATCGGTGAAGTCGGCAACGAAGAGCACAGCCTGCGCCAGATCGGCAAGGCCGGTGCAACCCGTTGGCGCGGTATTCGCCCGACCGTTCGCGGTGTGGTGATGAACCCGGTCGATCACCCGCACGGTGGTGGTGAAGGTAAGACTGCTGCTGGCCGTGATCCGGTGTCCCCGTGGGGCACGCCGACCAAGGGCTACCGCACCCGTCGTAACAAGCGCACTGACAGCATGATCGTTCAGCGCCGTCACAAGCGTTAATCGGTAGGTAGGAGCTTAGATATGACTCGTTCCGTAAAAAAGGGTCCTTTCATTGACGCCCACCTGCTGAAGAAGGTTGAGGCGGCAGTGCAAACGAAGGACAAGAAGCCCATCAAGACTTGGTCGCGTCGTTCGACCATTCTGCCGGACTTCATCGGCCTGACGATCGCCGTTCATAACGGTCGTCAGCACGTGCCCGTGTATGTCACGGAAAACATGGTTGGCCACAAGCTCGGCGAATTTGCGCTCACGCGTACGTTCAAGGGCCACGCTGCCGACAAGAAAGCGAAGCGATAAGGGGCAATCATGGAAGTTAAAGCGATTCATCGCGGCGCCCGTATCTCCGCACAGAAGACGCGCCTGGTTGCTGACCAGATCCGCGGCCTGTCGATCGAGCGCGCGCTCAACGTGCTGACGTTCAGCCCGAAGAAGGCGGCTGGCATCGTGAAGAAGGTGGTTGAGTCCGCCATCGCGAACGCCGAGCACAATGAAGGCGCCGATATCGACGAGCTGAAGGTCAAGTCGATCTACATCGACAAGGCCACGTCGCTCAAGCGTTTCACGGCGCGTGCGAAGGGCCGTGGCAACCGCATCGAGAAACAAACCTGTCACATCACTGTGACGCTGGGCAACTAAGGGGTCACGATGGGACAGAAGATTCATCCGACTGGCTTCCGTCTGGCTGTCAGCCGTAACTGGGCATCGCGTTGGTACGCGAGCAACACCCAGTTTGCCGGCATGCTCAAGGAAGACATCGAGGTTCGCGAGTTTCTGAAGAAGAAGCTGAAGAACGCGTCGGTGGGCCGCGTGGTCATCGAGCGTCCGGCCAAGAATGCTCGTATCACCATTTACAGCTCGCGTCCGGGCGTGGTGATCGGCAAGAAGGGCGAAGACATCGAACTGCTGAAGGCTGAGCTGCAGCGTCGCATGGGCGTGCCCGTGCACGTGAACATCGAAGAAATCCGCAAGCCGGAAGTCGATGCGCAGCTGATCGCCGATTCGATCACGCAGCAGCTCGAGCGCCGCATCATGTTCCGTCGCGCAATGAAGCGCGCGATGCAGAACGCGATGCGTCTGGGTGCCCAAGGCATCAAGATCATGAGCTCGGGCCGTCTGAACGGCATCGAAATCGCCCGTACCGAGTGGTACCGCGAAGGCCGTGTGCCCCTGCACACGCTGCGCGCCGATATCGACTACGGCTTCTCCGAAGCGGAAACCACCTACGGCATCATCGGTGTCAAGGTGTGGGTGTACAAGGGCGACCATCTCGGCCGCAACGACGCACCCGTCGTGGAAGAGCCGCAAGAAGAGCGTCGCAAGCGTCCGGGTCGCCCGGAAGGTCGTCGCCGTGAGGGCGAAGGTCGCCCGGCCGGTCAGCGCCGCGGTGCTGGTGCAGGTGCCCGTCGTGGCGCCGACGCCAAGACTGGAGAATAAACATGCTGCAACCTAAGCGCAGGAAGTACCGCAAGGAGCAGAAGGGCCGTAACACCGGTATCGCGACGCGCGGCAACGCAGTCTCGTTCGGCGAGTTCGGTCTGAAGGCGATGGGCCGCGGCCGTCTGACCGCGCGTCAGATTGAGTCGGCCCGTCGTGCGATGACCCGTCACATCAAGCGTGGCGGCCGCATTTGGATCCGGATTTTCCCGGACAAGCCGATCTCGAAGAAGCCTGCCGAAGTCCGTATGGGTAACGGTAAGGGCAACCCGGAATACTACGTGGCTGAAATTCAGCCGGGCAAGATGCTGTACGAAATGGACGGCGTTGGCGAAGAACTGGCACGCGAGGCATTCCGCCTGGCCGCTGCCAAGCTGCCGATCGCGACCAGCTTCGTGGTGCGTCAGGTCGGAACGTAAGGAGCACACACCATGAAAGCATCCGAACTGCGCGACAAAGATGTCGCCGGGCTGAACCAGGAGCTCTCCGAGCTGCTGAAGGCCCAATTTGGCCTGCGCATGCAAAAAGCGACGCAACAGCTGCAGAACACCAGCCAGCTGAAGAAGGTGCGTCGTGACATCGCGCGTGTCCGCACCGTGCTGGGCCAGAAGGGGAACCAGAAATGACTGAAGCCGCAACGTCCCTGAAGCGCACGCTCGTCGGTCGCGTTGTCAGCAACAAGATGGACAAGACCGTCACGGTCCTGATCGAAAACCGCGTCAAGCATCCGCTGTACGGCAAGTACGTGGTGCGCTCGAAGAAGTACCACGCGCACGACGAAGCCAACCAGTACAACGAAGGCGACAAGGTCGAGATCACGGAATCGCGTCCGCTCTCCCGCACCAAGTCGTGGGTGGTGTCGCGTCTGCTTGAAGCTGCGCGCGTGATCTAAAACAACAGCGAGCAGTTTGCTGTTGCAAGACCGAGATTATGTGATATAGTCTCGGTCTTTCCCTTTGTGAGGGTGGCCGGCAAATATGCTGGTGGCTCGGGTGAAGGGGAAAAGCGAATGGGCCAGGCGGCAATCGCCGTCGGGCAGCTACCGACTTCAAGTTGATCAACCCAATCGCAGTTGGCGCAATGCCAGCAGCCGGCGGGACCAAGACTGATCGCCTCTGCGCATTGTGCGTTTGGCGAATTAAGTTGGGACGAGAACACCATGATTCAGACAGAAAGCCGGCTCGAAGTGGCCGATAACACGGGTGCGCGTGAAGTCATGTGCATCAAGGTGCTGGGCGGTTCGAAGCGCCGCTACGCCAGCGTCGGCGACATCATCAAGGTCAGCGTCAAGGATGCTGCCCCGCGTGGTCGCGTGAAGAAGGGCGATATCTACAACGCCGTGGTGGTGCGTACCGCCAAGGGCGTGCGCCGTCCCGACGGCTCGCTCATCAAGTTCGACGGCAATGCCGCCGTGCTGCTGAACACCAAGCTTGAGCCGATCGGCACCCGTATCTTCGGGCCGGTCACTCGCGAACTCCGTACCGAGCGCTTCATGAAGATCGTGTCGCTCGCGCCGGAAGTGCTGTAATCGGAGGCCGCATGAACAAGATTCGCAAGGGCGATCGCGTCATCGTCCGTACCGGTAAAGACAAGGGCAAGCAGGGTACCGTGCTGGCCGTACTCGCCGAGCATGTGACGGTTGAAGGCGTGAACGTTGCCAAGAAGCACGTGCGCCCGAACCCGATGCTGGGTACGACGGGTGGTGTGGTCGACAAGGTCATGCCCATCCATATTTCGAACGTTGCGCTCGTGGATGCCAATGGCAAGCCGTCGCGCGTCGGCATCAAGGTTGAAGGCGGCGTGAAGACGCGCGTGCTGAAGACCACTGGTGCTGCCGTCGGCGCTTGATTCTGGGCAATAGAGAGGAGTTGAGCATGACTGCACGTCTGCAAGAGTTTTACAAAGAGAAGGTTGTGCCCGAGCTGATCAAGCAGTTCGGCTACAAGTCTGTGATGGAAGTGCCGCGCATCACCAAGATCACCCTGAACATGGGTCTTGGCGAAGCCATCAATGACAAGAAAGTCATCGAGCACGCCACGGGCGACCTGATCAAGATCGCTGGCCAGAAGCCCATCGTGACGAAGGCCCGCAAGGCTATCGCCGGCTTCAAGATTCGCCAGGGTTACCCGATCGGTACGATGGTCACGCTGCGTGGCCAACGTATGTATGAATTCCTGGACCGCTTCATCACTGTGTCGCTGCCCCGCGTGCGCGACTTCCGTGGTGTGTCGGGTAAGGCGTTCGATGGTCGTGGCAACTACAACATCGGTGTGAAAGAGCAGATCATTTTCCCCGAGATCGAATACGACAAGATCGACGCACTCCGTGGTCTGAACATCAGCATCACGACGACTGCGAAGAACGACGAGGAAGCGAAGGCGCTCCTCAACGCGTTCAAGTTCCCGTTCCGTAATTAAGGGGTTACCGTGGCTAAATTGTCTCTGATCGAACGCGAGAAGAAGCGTGCCAAGCTCGTGGCCAAGTACGCTGAGAAGCGCGCCGCTCTCGAAGCCATCGTGGCCGACCAAAGCAAGTCGGAAGAAGAGCGCTACGAAGCGCGTCTGAAGCTGCAAGCGCTGCCGCGCAATGCAAATCCGACTCGTCAGCGCAACCGCTGCTCGATCACCGGTCGTCCCCGCGGTACGTTCCGTAAGTTCGGCCTGGCGCGTAACAAGCTCCGCGAGATCGCCTTCAAGGGCGAGATCCCGGGTCTGACGAAAGCCAGCTGGTAATCACGCACAGGCTACAGGAGAAACAGTATGAGCATGAGCGATCCGATCGCCGATATGCTGACGCGTATCCGCAACGCGCAAGCGGTGGAAAAAGCGTCGGTGGTCATGCCGTCGTCGAAGCTGAAGGTGGCAATCGCCAAAGTCCTGAAGGACGAAGGCTACATCGACGAATTCGCCGTGACCGAGCAGGGTGGCAAGTCCACGCTGACGATTGGTCTGAAGTACTACGCTGGCCGCCCGGTCATCGAGCGCCTGGAGCGCGTCTCGAAGCCTGGTCTGCGTGTGTACAAGGGCCGTAATGAAATCCCGCAAGTGATGAACGGCCTGGGTGTCGCCATCATCTCGACCCCGCAGGGTCTGATGACGGACCGCCGCGCCCGCGCAACCGGTGTCGGTGGCGAAGTCATTTGCTACGTCGCCTAAGGGAGGGGAACCATGTCTCGCGTAGGTAAGGCTCCCATCGCGCTGCCCAAGGGCGCCGAAGTCAATTTCGCTGGTGGTCTGCTGACCGTGAAGGGCCCGCTGGGCACCCTGACGCAGCCGATCCACTCGCTGGTCAAGGTCACCACCGACAACGGCACGATCACGTTCGCGCCGGCAGATGAGTCGCGTGAAGCCAATGCGCTGCAAGGTACGATGCGCGCCCTGACGGCCAACATGGTCAAGGGTGTGACGACGGGCTTCGAGCGCAAGCTGAACCTGGTCGGCGTGGGTTACCGTGCTTCGGTTCAGGGCACCGCTCTGAAACTGCAACTCGGTTTCTCGCACGACGTGATCCATGAGATGCCGGAAGGCGTGAAGGCGGAAACGCCGACGCAGACCGAAATCATCATCAAGGGTTCGGACAAGCAAAAAGTTGGTCAGGTCGCCGCCGAAGTGCGTGGTTATCGTCCGCCGGAGCCCTACAAGGGCAAGGGTGTGCGCTACGCCGATGAGCGTGTGATCCTGAAGGAAACCAAGAAGAAGTAAGGGTGCACATCATGAACAAAAATGACTCGCGTCTGCGCCGTGCACGTCAGACCCGCCTGAAAATTGCGGAACTGAGCGTCGCCCGTCTGGCTGTGCACCGTACGAACCTGCACATTTATGCGCAGGTCTTCTCGGAAGATGGCACCAAGGTCCTGGCTTCGGCCTCGACTGCGGAAGCCGAAGTCCGCAAGGAACTGAACGGCAACGGTGGTAACACCGCTGCTGCCACCCTGGTGGGTAAGCGTATCGCTGAGAAGGCGAAGGCTGCCGGCATCGAAGCCGTGGCGTTCGATCGCTCGGGTTTCCGTTATCACGGTCGCGTGAAGGCTCTGGCCGACGCGGCACGCGAAGCTGGCCTGAAGTTCTAAGCCGGCATAGAGGATATCGTCATGGCAAAAATTCAACCTAAGGTCCAAGGGGACGAACGCGACGACGGTCTTCGCGAGAAGATGATCGCGGTCAACCGTGTGACCAAGGTGGTCAAGGGCGGCCGGATTCTCGGTTTCGCTGCTCTGACTGTGGTCGGCGACGGCGACGGCCGTATCGGCATGGGCAAGGGTAAGGCTAAGGAAGTCCCGGTGGCCGTGCAGAAGGCAATGGACGAAGCCCGTCGCAAGATGGTCAAGGTCCCGCTGAAGAACGGTACGCTGCAGCACGAAGTGGTTGGCAAGCATGGCGCCGCAAAGGTGCAGATGATGCCCGCGAAGGACGGTACCGGCGTGATCGCTGGCGGCCCGATGCGCGCCATCTTCGAAGTGATGGGCGTGACGAACATCGTGACCAAGTCGCACGGTTCGACCAATCCTTACAACATGGTGCGCGCAACGCTGGATGGCCTGCGCAAGATGAGCACCCCGGCCGAAGTTGCCGCCAAGCGTGGCAAGTCGGTCGAAGAGATCCTCGGCTAAGCCGAAGGGATAGGTGAACGATATGTCGCAGAAAACCGTGAAAGTCCAACTCGTGCGCAGCCTGATCGGTACGCGCGAAGACCACCGCGCCACGGTGCGCGGCCTGGGCCTGCGCCGCATGAACTCGGTGTCCGAATTGCAGGACACGCCCGCAGTGCGCGGCATGATCAACAAGGTGTCCTACCTGGTCAAGGTCATCGGCTAAGGCAAGACGGAGAAGAACATGCAACTGAATAACCTGAAGCCGGCAGCCGGCTCCAAGCACGCCAAGCGCCGCGTTGGTCGCGGTATTGGTTCGGGCCTGGGCAAGACGGCTGGTCGTGGTCACAAGGGTCAGAAGTCGCGTTCGGGTGGTTTCCACAAGGTCGGCTTTGAAGGCGGCCAGATGCCCCTGCATCGTCGTCTGCCCAAGCGTGGTTTCACCTCGCTGACCAAGGAATTCACCGCTGAAGTGCGTCTGGGCGACCTGGCGGGCCTGCCGATCGAAGAAATCGATCTGCTGTCCCTCAAGCAAGCCGGCCTCGTTGGCGAGATGGTCAAGAGCGCCAAGGTGATCCTGTCGGGCGAAATCGACAAGAAGGTAACTCTGAAGGGTATCGGCGCGACGGCTGGGGCGAAAGCTGCAATCGAAGCGGCTGGTGGCTCGCTGGCCTAATAGCTTGCTGTTTTACACTGACGGAGCATCCGTTTGGCCACGGCGAAACCTAATGTGATGGCCCAGGCCAAGAACACGGCCAAGTACGGCGATCTTCGCCGTCGGCTGGTGTTCCTGGTTCTGGCACTGCTGGTGTACCGGATCGGCGCGCACATTCCTGTGCCGGGTATCGATCCGGATCAACTGGCGCAGCTTTTCCAACGGCAGTCGGGCGGCATCCTGGGGATGTTCAACCTGTTCTCCGGCGGCGCGCTGTCGCGTTTCACGGTGTTTGCGCTGGGGATCATGCCGTACATCTCGGCGTCGATCATCATGCAGCTGCTGACGATCGTGTTGCCGCAGCTGGAATCGTTGAAGAAGGAAGGCCAAGCCGGCCAGCGCAAGATTACGCAGTACACGCGCTACGGCACGGTCGTCCTGGCAACGTTCCAGGCGCTGGGAATTGCAGTGGCACTCGAAGCGCAGCCGGGTCTGGTTTTGGATCCGGGTCTGATGTTCCGGGCCACCGCTGTGATTACGCTGGTGACGGGCACGATGTTCCTGATGTGGCTGGGTGAGCAGATCACCGAGCGTGGTCTGGGCAACGGGATCTCGATCATCATTTTCGGCGGGATTGCTGCAGGGCTGCCCAACGCGATCGGCGGGTTGTTCGAGCTGGTACGTACGGGGTCGATGGGGATTTTCTCGGCGATCCTGGTCGTGGCGATTATTGGTGCGGTGACGTTCCTGGTCGTGTTCATTGAACGTGGTCAGCGCAAGATCCTCGTCAACTACGCCAAGCGGCAGGTTGGTAACAAGATTTATGGCGGGCAGTCGTCGCATTTGCCGCTGAAGTTGAATATGGCTGGGGTGATTCCGCCGATCTTCGCATCGTCGATCATTCTGTTCCCGGCCACGATCGCGGGCTGGTTTACAGCCGGTAACTCGACGAATCCGGTTGCACGGGTCGTCAAGGACTTGGCGGCGACGCTGTCGCCCGGTCAGCCGGTGTACATCCTGCTGTATGCAGCGGCGATCATCTTCTTCTGTTTCTTCTACACCGCGCTGGTCTATAACAGCCGGGAAGTGGCGGATAACCTGAAGAAGAGTGGGGCGTTCATTCCGGGCATCCGTCCGGGCGAGCAAACCACGCGGTATATCGACAAGATTCTGGTGCGTCTGACCTTGGCGGGTGCGATCTACATCACGCTGGTGTGTCTGTTGCCGGAGTTCTTGGTGCTGCGCTGGAACGTGCCGTTCTACTTCGGTGGGACGTCCCTGTTGATCATCGTGGTCGTTACGATGGACTTCATGGCACAAGTGCAGTCCTACGTGATGTCTCAGCAGTACGAGTCTTTGATGAAGAAGGCGAATTTCAAGGGAAACCTGACGCTCCGCTAGGAGTGATCGCACGAACCTGAAGGGACATGGCTAAAGATGACGTGATCCAGATGCAGGGCGAGGTGCTGGAAAACCTCCCCAACGCAACGTTTCGCGTCAAGCTAGAGAACGGCCACGTAGTGTTAGGCCATATTTCCGGCAAGATGCGTATGCATTACATCCGCATCTTGCCCGGGGACAAGGTGACGGTCGAATTGACCCCGTATGATCTGTCCCGCGCGCGCATCGTATTCCGGGCGAAGTGAGCGGACTGGAATTGAAGGAAGAGGAAAATCATGAAAGTGCTGGCTTCTGTTAAGCGCATTTGCCGCAACTGCAAAATCATCAAGCGCAAGGGCGTGGTGCGTGTGATCTGCTCGACGGACCCGCGTCATAAGCAGCGCCAAGGCTAATTTCGCAAAGAGGATTGACGAATGGCACGTATCGCAGGGGTCAATATCCCCAACCACAAACATACCGTGATCGGCTTGACGGCGATCTACGGTATCGGCCGCTCGCGCGCTCAGAAGATTTGCGAGGCTACTGGCATCCCGACCGACAAGAAGGTCAAGGACCTGACGGATCCGGACCAGGACGCGCTGCGTAAGGAAATCGAGAAGTTCCTCGTTGAAGGCGATCTCCGCCGCGAAACGACGATGAACATCAAGCGCCTGATGGATCTGGGCTGCTACCGTGGCGTGCGCCACCGCAAGGGCCTGCCGATGCGTGGTCAGCGTACCCGCACCAATGCCCGTACCCGCAAGGGTCCGCGCAAGGCCGGCGTCGCGCTCAAGAAGTAATCCGTCGGGTAAAGGATAGGAACTATGGCAAAAGCAGCGAATACCGCCGCCCAGCGCGCGCGTAAGAAGGTTCGCAAGAACGTCGCCGACGGCATCGCGCACGTTCACGCGTCGTTCAACAACACGATCATCACGATCACCGACCGTCAGGGCAACGCTCTGTCGTGGGCGACTTCGGGTGGCCAAGGCTTCAAGGGCTCGCGTAAGTCGACGCCGTTCGCCGCCCAGGTGGCTGCTGAGAGTGCTGGCCGCGTGGCGCAGGACCAAGGCATCAAGAACCTGGAAGTGCGCATCAAGGGCCCGGGCCCGGGTCGTGAATCGGCTGTCCGTGCACTGAACAACCTGGGTATCAAGATCCAGTTGATCGAAGACGTGACGCCGGTGCCGCACAACGGCTGCCGTCCGCCGAAGCGCCGTCGCATCTAAGCGATTCGACCGATCGCGCCGCTGTTGGCGAGGTTGGTCTGCGGGTGCTATACTTGCCCGCTTGCCTGTCTTCCGGTTTTTCCGGAAGGCGGGTTTCGTCTTTTCATAAGCCCACTGTTCGCTGCGGTCCTGTTGCTGGGACTGAGCAAGCGAACCATCCGAGGCCTCTGCGCTCCGGATGACTGATAACGAAGGAACACAACGTGGCACGCTATACCGGCCCCAAGGCGAAACTGTCTCGCCGCGAAGGTACTGATCTTTTCCTGAAGAGCGCACGCCGCTCGCTCGCCGACAAGTGCAAGCTGGACAGCAAGCCTGGTCAGCACGGCCGCACTTCCGGCGCTCGCACCTCCGACTACGGCAACCAGCTGCGTGAAAAGCAGAAGGTCAAGCGCATCTACGGCGTGCTGGAACGTCAATTCCGCCGCTACTTCGCAGAAGCCGATCGCCGAAAGGGCAACACGGGCGAAACCCTGCTGCAACTGCTGGAGTCGCGTCTGGACAACGTCGTTTACCGCATGGGCTTCGGCTCGACGCGCGCAGAAGCTCGTCAGCTGGTGTCGCACAAGGCGATCCTGGTGAACGGCCAAGCTCTGAACGTTCCGTCGGCTCAGGTCAAGTCGGGCGACGTGATCGCGATCCGCGAAAAGTCGAAGAAGCAAGTGCGTATTGCTGAGTCGCTGACGCTGGCTGAGCAGACTGGCTTCCCGATCTGGGTGAGCGTGGATGCCAAGAAGATGGAAGGCGTCTTCAAGCAGGCTCCGGATCGTGCAGATATCGCTGGCGATATCAACGAAAGCCTGATCGTCGAACTGTATTCGCGTTAATGACGACGCCCGTACCGCAAGGTGCGGGTTCGTGTGCCTTTCTGGGGACGCTCATCGTCAACGACATTGCGTTCTTGCGCCGGCAGTACTCCGGTGCAGAGCCGATCCGATTCGTTACGTGCCGCAACGCGATTGCGGCACGTGCGTCTTCCGTCGCAATGTTTGTGATGGAACCTTTCCAGTCCAATCCGTCAGCCTTATCGGTGTAACGAGCCGAGGGTATTGAAA
Source organism: Ralstonia sp. UNC404CL21Col (assembly GCF_000620465.1). GTDB lineage: Bacteria > Pseudomonadota > Gammaproteobacteria > Burkholderiales > Burkholderiaceae > Ralstonia > Ralstonia flatus. Next base: position 125,346 of record NZ_JIBE01000007.1, on the reverse strand, counting down.
TAGGACAACCTAATGCAAACAGCACTCCTGAAGCCCAAAATTATTGCGGTTGAGCCGCTTGGCGATCATCACGCGAAGGTCGTCATGGAACCGTTCGAGCGCGGCTACGGCCACACGCTCGGTAACGCGCTGCGCCGCGTGCTGCTGTCGTCGATGGTCGGCTATGCCCCGACCGAAGTCACGATCGCTGGGGTCGTCCACGAATATTCCACCATCGATGGCGTGCAGGAAGACGTCGTCAACCTGCTGCTGAACCTGAAGGGCGTGGTGTTCAAGCTGCACAACCGTGATGAAGTCACGGTGTCGCTGCGCAAGGAAGGCGAAGGTGTGGTGACCGCCGCCGATATCGAGCTGCCGCACGATGTCGAAATCATCAATCCGGGTCACGTCATCGCGAACCTGTCGGCAGGTGGCAAGCTGGACCTGCAACTGAAGGTCGAGCAAGGCCGCGGCTACGTGCCGGGTAACGTTCGCAAGTTCGGCGATGAGTCGAGCAAGGTCATCGGCCGCATCGTGCTGGACGCCTCGTTCGCCCCGGTGCGCCGTGTGTCGTACGCAGTTGAGTCTGCCCGTGTGGAGCAGCGTACTGACCTCGACAAGCTGGTGATGAACATCGAGACCAACGGTGTGATCTCGCCGGAAGAAGCGATTCGCCAGTCGGCTCGCATTCTGGTTGATCAACTGTCGGTGTTTGCTGCACTGGAAGGTACCGAGAGCGCTGCCGAGGCGGCCGCCGCTCGTGCGCCGCAGATCGATCCGATTCTGCTGCGTCCGGTCGACGATCTGGAACTGACCGTGCGTTCGGCCAACTGCTTGAAGGCCGAAAACATCTACTACATCGGCGACCTGATCCAACGTACCGAGAACGAACTGCTCAAGACCCCGAACCTGGGTCGCAAGTCGCTCAACGAGATCAAGGAAGTCCTCGCATCGCGTGGCCTGACGCTCGGCATGAAGCTCGAGAACTGGCCGCCGGCAGGTCTCGAGAAGTAAGTTGTCATTGTCGGCCGGTGCGAGAGCATCGGCCGGTTTTCCGCCATCGCTGTTTGGGTGGCTTATTGTTAAGGCTACCGGCCCGCGCCACGCCATGTTGTATGAGCGGCGGCGATAGAAGAGCTGGTTAAACACTTTTAAGAAGGAATCATCATGCGTCACCGTCATGGTTTGCGGAAACTGAACCGCACCTCGTCGCACCGTCTCGCGATGCTGCGCAACATGTCGAACTCGCTGCTGCAGCACGAGCTGATCAAGACCACCCTGCCGAAGGCCAAGGAGCTGCGCAAGGTTGTCGAGCCGCTGATCACGCTGGCCAAGAAGGACACCGTTGCCAACCGCCGTCTGGCATTCGCCCGCCTGCGTGACCGCGACATGGTCACCAAGCTGTTCAACGAACTGGGCCCGCGTTTCGCTACCCGTCCGGGCGGCTACACCCGTATCCTGAAGTTCGGCTTCCGCCAAGGCGACAATGCGCCGATGGCACTGGTCGAGCTGCTCGATCGTCCGGAAGTTGCCGAAGCTGTGGAAGTCGACGGCGCAGCTGAATAAGCTTTGCCCAGGTTTGCCAGTGCGACATGGCGTCGCGCTGGGCAACCTGCAAGATGCGTGCTTCTGCGCGCATTACAATGAAGCCAGGATTCACATCCTGGCTTTTTTGTTGCCCATTTTTTGCGTTTGCCTGTCGGAAAGCATCCGTGGAGTATCTATGTCTGCCGGAACCGAAGTGCTGCTGGTGCTGACCAACCTACCCGATGCCGACAGCGCGGATCGCGTAACCAAGGCCGTCCTGGAATCGCGTGCAGCAGCGTGCGTCAATCGCTTGCCAGCTTGTGCGTCGACGTATTGGTGGAATGGTGCGATCGAGCACGCCGCCGAGATTCCTCTGCTGATCAAGACCACGCGTGCAGCCTATCCGGCATTGGAAACCGCGCTGCGCGAGGCCCATCCGTACGAGGTGCCTGAGATCATCGCTGTGCCGCTCGCTGCCGGGTTGCCCGCGTATCTCGCGTGGGTTGCCGATGAAACGCGCCTGCGCTCCAACTGATGTCGATTGCCGTTGATATGACTTTCTCTTCGTTCCGGTCCGTGCGGCGCATGGTGCAGTGCCTATTGCTGCTGGTCGCAATGGCGACAGTGCACGTGTCCGCGCATGCTGCCGACGATTTCCTGCCGCCTGAACAGGCATTTCGCTTTTCGGCCGCGCAAGTCGATGGCCAAACTGTCGAAATCAAATTCGCTATTGCCGATGGCTACTACATGTACCGCGAGCGTTTCGCGGTCGCGGCGGATCCGGCAACCACCACGCTGTCGCTTTCCGACATGCCGGCGGGCAAGGTCAAGTTTGACGAGACGTTCAACAAGGACGTCGAAACCTATCGCCATGAAGTCGCATTCCATGTAAAGGCGCAGAACGCGACGGCGCCGTTCACATTGATCGTCACGTCGCAGGGATGCGCGGATCAGGGCCTGTGTTATCCGCCGATGAAGAGCCGATTCCATGTCGAGCCCGCCGCAGTGTCGCCGGGCGCGTCGTCCGTGGGCGGTGGCGAGACCAGTTCCGGCGACGCACTCGGCCGCATCGCCAGCACGCTGGGCAGCGGCAACCTCGGCGCGATTGCGGCGTTGTTCTTCGGGCTCGGGCTGTTGCTGACCTTCACGCCGTGCGTGCTGCCGATGTTGCCGATCCTGTCGGCGATCGTTGTCGGCGAGCACGCGACGCGTTCCCGCGCCGCTTTCGTGTCGATTGCGTACGTGTTGGGTATGGCCGTGGTCTATACCGCGGTGGGCGTGGCAGCGGGCTTGGCGGGACAGGGCCTGCAAGCTGCGTTGCAGAACGCTTGGGTGCTGGGCGCATTCGCCGTATTGATGGTGGTGCTGTCGCTGTCGATGTTCGGTCTGTATGAATTGCAGTTGCCGGCGGCCTGGCGCGATCACCTGACAAAAGCCTCCAGCAGGCATGGTGGTGGCGAGATTGTCGGGGCAGTCGTGATGGGCGCGCTTTCGGCGTTGATCGTGTCGCCGTGCGTCACACCGGCATTGGCCGGCGCACTGGCCTATATCGCGCAGACCGGCAACGCTGCGATCGGCGGTATGGCGCTGTTTGCAATGTCGATCGGCATGGGCGTGCCGCTTGTGCTCGTGGGTGTGGGGGCGGGCAATTTGCTGCCGCGCGCCGGTCATTGGCTGATCGTCACCAAGGCTGTGTTCGGTTTCATCTTGCTGGCTGTGGCGTTGTGGATTGTGCAGCCCGTGTTGCCTGCGTGGGCAGTGATGGTCGCGTGGGGCGGGTTGCTGATCGGCGCCGCCGTGTTTCTGCGGACCTTCGATTCGTTGCCCGACGGCGCAGGCAACGTGCAGCGCCTGGGCAAGGTTGCGGGTGTGGTGCTTGCGCTGGCGGGCGCCGCGCAACTGGTCGGTGTCGCCGCCGGCGGCCGCGATCCGCTGCAGCCGCTGTCCGGACTGGTTCGCGCGTCGGCAGGGACATCGGCGCAAGCCGACACCCAGGGCGTGACCTTCAAGCGCGTCAAGAGCATCACCGAACTCGATGCCGAAGTGCGCAATGCGAGCGCGTCCGGCCGTGCGGTGATGCTCGATTTCTATGCCGACTGGTGCGTGAGCTGCAAGGAAATGGAGCGCCTGACCTTTACCGATGCGCGGGTGCGCAAGGCGCTTGCCGATGTGGTGCTGCTGCAGGCCGACGTGACGGCCAACAATGCGGATGATCAAGCGCTGCTCAAGCGCTTCGGCTTGTTCGGCCCACCGGGCACAATCTTCTTCGATACGCAGGGTCGCGAACTGAAGGCTCGCGTGGTGGGCTTTGAGCGCGCGGACACGTTCCTGGAAAGCCTGCGCCGCGCAATCGGCACGACGCAGGCGGTCAAGCCCACGGCTTGATTACGCGCGCAGCAGGCGCGCAGCGTCCAGCGCGAAATACGTCAGGATGCCGTTTGCGCCAGCGCGCTTGAACGCCAGCAGCGATTCCAGCACGACCTTGTCGTGATCCAGCCAGCCGTTCTGCGCGGCGGCTTTCAACATCGCGTATTCACCGCTGACCTGGTAGACGTACGTCGGAAAGCGGAACTCGTCCTTCACGCGTCGCACGATATCGAGATACGGCATGCCGGGCTTGACCATCACCATGTCGGCGCCTTCGGTGATGTCGAGCGCCACTTCGCGCAGCGCCTCGTCCGAGTTGGCCGGGTCCATCTGGTAAGTCATCTTGTTGCTCTTGCCCAGATTGGCCGCCGAGCCCACCGCATCACGGAACGGGCCGTAGAACGCTGAAGCGTACTTTGCCGCGTAGGCCATGATGCGCGTGTAGATGTGATCGTCGTTCTCCAGCGCCAAGCGGATCGCGCCGATGCGGCCGTCCATCATGTCCGACGGTGCGACGATGTCCACGCCCGCCTCGGCTTGCACCAGTGCCTGGCGTATCAGAATGTCGACGGTCTCTTCGTTGAGCACGTAGCCGTTGGCGTCGAGCACGCCGTCCTGGCCGTGGCTCGTGTACGGATCGAGTGCCACATCGGTCAGGATGCCCAATTCAGGAAAGCGCGCCTTGAGCGCCTTCACCGCACGCGGGATCAGGCCATCCGCATTCGTAGCCTCGATACCGTCCGGCGTCTTGAGCGACGGCTCGATGACGGGGAACAGCGCCAGCACCGGAATGCCAAGCTGCACACACTGCTCGGCCACGCTCAGCAACACATCGATCGACACGCGCTCCACGCCCGGCATCGACGGCACGGCCTGGCGCACGTTGGTGCCTTCGAGGATGAAAACGGGGTAGATCAGGTCGTCGGGAGTGAGGCGCGATTCGCGCATCATGCGGCGGGAGAAATCGTCGCGGCGCATGCGGCGCGGACGATGGTCGGGGAAGCTCGCGATCATTTCAGCAGACCCTAAGAACACACTGTGAAGTTTCGAAACCTTTGTCGCGATTATCCATCCTATGCACGGACAATGCGCCAGCGACGCTGATGCGGCGTCCCCCGCGGCTCCTCCCTGACGCGGGTTCCCATCGATGGCTCGATGGGGTCGTTACCCCCGTTGCGCGTTTGGCGACGGGGTTTTTTTTGCCTGTTCGGCTTGCAGCTGGGGCTCCAGCGCCTCGGGCAGGCACAGCCAGCCCGCGACAATTCGCTGCGCCTCTTCGATGCCGCGACGCTTCAAGCTAGAGAACAGCTGCACCGTCAGCGACACATCACCGTCGATCTGTGCGCGGTAATCGGCCAGCACCTTGCGTGCCGCCATGAGCGCGCGCGAGGCGTCGTTGTTGGTCAGCTTGTCCGCCTTCGTGAGCAGCACGTGGATCGGCTTGCCCGTTGGCAGGAACCACTCGACCATCTGGCAATCGAGGTCGGTAAACGGACGGCGCGCGTCCATCATGATGACGAGCCCGGCAAGTTGCTGGCGCGCCTGGACGTAGTCGCCGAGCAGGTGAACCCAATGCGATTTGGTCTCGCCGGGGGCTTCGGCATAGCCGTAACCGGGCAGGTCGACCAGGAAGCCGAGCGGGTCCTCCGCCTTGGCGGGCATCACCGAGAAGTAGTTGATGTGCTGCGTGCGGCCGGGCGTCTTGCTGGAAAAAGCCAGCCGCTTCTGGTTGCACAGGATGTTGATCGCGGTGGATTTGCCCGCGTTGGAGCGGCCCGCAAACGCGACTTCCGGCACGGCGGTCGCCGGTAAATCACGCAGATGATTGACGGTGATGAAGAAACGGGCTTGATGCAGGAGCGACATGCGCGGCAGTACCTGTAAACTGCAGTTCAGAACTGCGTGGTTGCTGCGCCGCGAGGTCGCATTGCAGAGGTGTTATTGTACAATACGCCGGTTTACGGACGTCCCCACCAGATCCGTCGCAGGACCGCCCCGAGGCCCGGGCCGGTCCGTTTTCATGCGCGGGACTGGCACGAGGAGAAGGGGGCGCCCGGCGCCGCAGGGTCCCGCATAGGGCGGCGCACGCAGCATTCGAAAACAATCTAAACAAGGTGTGCGAATGAACCGCATCGCGAACGTTTTTGCTGTCGCAGCGCTGTCCCTGGCATCGGCCTTCACCGTGGCCCATGCCGAAGAGCAAAAAGTCGCCAAGGCCGACGCCGCGCGCGGCGAAACGATCTTCAACACCGGTGTGCCGGCCAATGGCGTGCCCGCGTGTACCAGTTGTCATGGCGCCGGCGGCAACAGCGCCATGAACGTCAACCCGAAGCTGGCCGGCCAGCACGCCGAATACATCGAAAAGCAGCTCAAGGATTTCAAGGCCAAGACCGACCGCAACCAGCCGGTCATGTCGCTGTATGCCGGCGCGCTGTCGGATCAGGACATGAAGGACATTGGCGCCTATCTGGGCAAGCAGCCGGCTTGGAAGCCGGGGTCGGCCAAGAGCAAGGACACCATCGAACTGGGCCAGAAGCTGTATCGCGGCGGTGACGCCAAGCGCGGTATCGCCGCGTGCGCAGGCTGCCACGGCCCGACGGGTGCCGGCATCCCGGCGCAGTATCCGCGTATCGCAGGTCAGTTCTCTGAATACACCGAGGCTCAACTGGTTGCGTTCCAGAGCGGCACCCGCAAGAACAGCGTACAGATGCACGACCTGGCCGGTCGCATGACGGCCCAGCAGATCAAGGCGGTGGCCGACTACATTGCCGGCCTGCGCTAATCTGCCGCACCCGGCCGTCATGTGACGGTCGCACAATCAATAAGAAGAACAGGGTGGCAATGCGCCTGGCATCGCCACCCTGTTTTCGTTTCTGAACAGGTTTCTTCCCCGCATGCCTTCGGTCTCCACTTCCGGCGTCCAGATCCGCTCCCGCCGTCGCGCGCTGCGCGAAACGGTCGAGCTGCTGTCGTCGATGCGCTTTGCGATCAGCCTGCTGACGGTGATCGCCATCGCCAGCGTGATCGGCACGGTGCTCAAGCAGAACGATCCGTATCCGAACTACGTCAACCAGTTCGGGCCGTTCTGGGCCGATGTATTCCGCTCGCTGACGCTGCCGACCGTCTATAGCGCGTGGTGGTTTCTGCTGATCCTGGCGTTCCTGGTGGTGTCGACCTCGCTGTGCATCGTGCGCAACGCCCCGAAGATGCTGGCCGACATGCGGGCCTGGCGCGAGAACGTGCGCGAGGGCAGCCTGCGCGCGTTCCATCATCGGGACGAATTCGATTCCTCCGTGGATACGGCGACCGTGACCGCACGCCTAGCCGCGCTTGCGCAGAACCGCGGCTTCCGTATCAAGGCGTTCGCCCGCGATGGCGGAGCGACGCTCATCACGGCAAAGGCGGGAGCGGGCAACAAGATCGGCTACATCCTGGCGCATACGGCCATCGTCGTGATCTGCATCGGCGGCTTGCTCGACGGCGACATGATGATCCGCGCGCAGATGTGGTTTGGCGGCAAGTCGCCCATCAAGGGCAATGCGGTCATCAGCGACATCGGGCCGGAGCATCGGCTGTCGACGTCGAACCCGGGCTTTCGCGGCAACGCTTTCGTGCCGGAAGGTTCGACGGTCAGCACGGCGATTCTGAACATTGCGGACGGCGCGCTGATCCAGGATCTGCCGTTCATGATCACGCTCAAGAAGTTCACCGTCGAGCATTACTCGACCGGCATGCCCAAGCTGTTCGCCAGCGACATCGTCGTGACGGACCGCCGCACCGGCAAGCAGACCGCTGCGCGCGTGGAGGTGAACAAGCCGTTTGTGTATGACGGCGTGGCGATCTATCAGTCGAGCTTTGAAGATGGCGGCTCCAAACTCAAGCTGATCGGCTATCCGATGCACGGTGACAACGCCAAGACGTTCGACATGTCGGGCGTCGTGGGCGAAAGCTCGAAGCTCACTGGCAAGGGCGGCGACTACACGGTCGAGTTCTCCGACTTCCGCCTGATGAATGTGGAAACGGTGACCGACGCCTCGGGCAAGCAGGACGCGCGCGGTGTCGGCAAGAAGGGCGGTGCGGAAAATGGTCTGCGCGCGGAGCTGGGCAACGTCACCAAGATGACGCGCGACCGCGATCTGCGCAACGTCGGCCCGTCCGTGCAGTACAAGCTGCGCGACGCCAACGGCCAGGCGCACGAGTTCAGCAACTACATGCTGCCGGTCACGCTCGATGGGCAATCGGTGTTCCTGGCCGGCATGCGCTCGCAGCCGGACGAGCCGTTCCGCTATCTGCGCATTCCCGCCGATGCGCAAGGCACCGTCGCCGACTGGATGCGCCTGCGCGCCGCGCTGCAGAATCCGGCGATGCGCGGCGAAGCGGCGCGCCGGTTTGCGCTGCTCTCCATGCCCGGCGAAGAGCGCGCGGAACTGCGCAAACAATTGACGGAAAGTGCGCGTCGCGCGCTCGACCTTTTTGCCGGCGCTGCCGATGCCAAGGACGGCGCCTCCGCCGGTGCGCAGGGTGGTTTTGCCGCGGTCGCCACGTTCCTGCAGAAGTCGGTGCCCGAGGGCGAGCGAGAGAAGGCCGCCGATGTGCTGATGAAGATCATCAACAGCTCGATGTGGGAACTGTGGCAACTCGCCCGCGCGCAGGACGGCCAGCCTGCGCCCACCGTGGATGCCGCGAGCAGCCAGTGGTTGCAGAGCGCCATCAACGCGCTGTCGGACAATGTCTTCTACGGCGCACCGGTCTATCTGCAGTTGAGCGACTTCCAGCAGGTGCAGGCCAGCGTGTTCCAGCTCACACGTGCGCCGGGCAAAAACATCGTGTATCTTGGGTCGTTGCTGCTGGTGCTGGGCGTGTTTTCCATGTTCTACGTGCGAGAGCGCCGCTGGTGGCTGTGGATCCGGCCGCAATCCGGCCAGGCCAACGAAAGCGCCTCCGGCGCACATGTGCTGACCGCCATGTCGACCATGCGCCGCACGCTCGACTTCGACCGCGAGTTCGAGCGCCTCAAGCACGATATCCGTGCCGCGGCGGGCGCCCCGGCCGCACCCGATGCCGCCAGTGCAGCGAGCATCGACCCCAAACCAACGAAGTGAGCAGGTGATGGAAGCGACCAATCCCCAAACGACCGTGGCGAGCGCTGATCTGGGTGCGCTGCAGCGTCCGTCGTATTTCCGCCGCCTGGGCTGGTTTGACTGGCTGTTTGCTGCAATGCTGGCCGCCGGCGCCGGTTATGCCTTCTCGCGCTACGGCGCCTACATGGACGGCTACGAGCGCGGCATTCTCGTTGCTGCCGTGCCCGCCTTCGCATGGCTGGGCTGGACGTGGAAGCCGGTGCGCGTGCTGATGATCGGCATCGCCGTGTTGTCGCTGTTCGGCATCTCGCAGTACGCCGGCGCCAATGGCCCGGATCTCGCCCGCGCCGAACACGCCTTCTTTCTGAAGTACTTCCTCGCCAGCCAGTCGGCCATCCTGTGGATGAGCGCGCTGATCTTCCTGTCCACGCTGTTTTTCTGGACGGGGCTGGCGCTGCGCTGGGAAGCGGGCGGGGCCATCGGCAGCAAGCTGTGCTGGGCAGCGGTGGTGCTGGGTCTGACCGGCATGCTGGTGCGATGGTACGAGTCGTACCTGGTCGGCGCCGACATTGGCCACATCCCCATCTCGAATCTGTACGAGGTGTTCATCCTCTTTACGTTGATCACCTCGCTCTTCTATCTGTACTACGAGCAGCGTTACAAGACGCGCGCGCTGGGCCCCTTCGTGATGCTGGTGGTGTCGGCCGCCGTGGGCTTTCTGTTGTGGTACACGGTGTCGCGGGGCGCGCAGGAGATCCAGCCGCTGGTGCCGGCACTACAGAGCTGGTGGATGAAGATCCACGTGCCCGCCAATTTCATCGGTTACGGCACGTTCGCCCTGTCGGCCATGGTGGGCTCCGCTTATCTGCTGAAGGAGCGTGGGGTGCTGGCCGATCGTCTGCCGTCGCTCGAAGTGCTGGACGACGTGATGTACAAGGCCATCACCGTCGGCTTCGCGTTCTTCACCATCGCCACGATTCTCGGTGCGCTGTGGGCGGCCGACGCCTGGGGTGGCTACTGGAGCTGGGATCCGAAGGAAACCTGGGCGCTGATCGTCTGGCTGAACTACGCGGCGTGGCTGCACATGCGCCTGATGAAGGGGCTGCGAGGTCGCATGGCCGCCTGGTGGGCGCTGATCGGCCTGTTGGTGACGACGTTCGCCTTTCTGGGCGTGAACATGTTCCTCTCGGGCCTGCACAGCTACGGCGAGCTGTAAGCCGTCAGTCACAAAAAAATCTCAGCGGACTGGAATAAAGACGCGCCTGGCGTGTTTACTGCTCAGTGAGGGCGCGATCGGCGTGCCCCTCCATCCAAGGAGAACAAGATGAGCCAGTCCGCAGCTTCCCAGAAGTGGTTCAATTCGCGCACCGCGCTAGCCAGCGCCGCGCTGCTCGCCGCCCTCGGTTTGGCGGGCTGCAGCGGTATGGGCATGGGGGCGTCGTCCACGCCGTCCGCCGTCAAGGTGACCAACGGCACGCTCACCGATCAACACGGCATGGCGCTCTACACGTTCGACCGCGACGCCACGGCCGGCAAGAGCGCCTGCAACGGCAAGTGCGCCGACAACTGGCCGCCGCTGGCTGCCAATGACGCCGACAAGCCCTCCGGCGACTACACCATCATCACGCGCGACGACGGCAAGAAGCAGTGGGCCTATCGCGGCAAGCCGCTTTACCTCTGGACCAAGGACAAGATGCCGGGCGACCAGACCGGCGACGGCTTCATGAACGTTTGGCACATCGCCAAACCGTAAGCACGCCGCCGTCGCTCACGCCGCTATGTCCGATCTGGCCAGCCGGCTGATTGCGCTCACGCCACGCCTGCGCCGACACGCACGCGGCCTCGTGCGTGACGCGAGCCGTGCCGACGACCTCCTCCAGGACACGTTGGAACGCGCCTGGCGTTACCGCTGGCGCTTCCAGCTGCGGCCGAGGTTGGGCCCCCTCGGCGCGATCGGCGCGATGGGCGCGAAGGATGAGAGCGACGGGCTGTTTGCCTGGCTGCTGACGATCATGCACCGGCTCCACCTGAATGCCGTGCGCCGGCCCGACCGGATCGAGCTGAGCGACGCACCGCCGGAGATTCCCGTCGATGACGACCCCGGCGTGCGCCGCGACCTGCTGCGCGCGCTGGCGACGTTGCCCGAAGATCAGCGCGCCGTATTGCTGCTCGTCGGTCTGGAGCAATTCGCCTACAAGGAAGCCGCCGACGTGCTTGGCGTGCCGGTCGGCACGGTGATGTCGCGGCTGTCGCGGGCGCGCGAGCGGATGCGTGTCGCGCTCGAGGGAGCGCCCGCCGCATCGGGTGCAATTGCGGCATCCGGCGATGCCAGCAGCGCAATGCTGCACCGCGTGAAGTGAGGCTCGCCATGTCCTCCAATTCCATTCATATCGACGAACTTCATGCGTATGCCGACGGCCGTCTGCCTGCGGCGCGCCGTGCTGCGGTGGAGGCCTATCTTGCCGCGCACCCCGGGGTCGCGGCTGAAGTTGCGGCTTGGCGCGAGACGGACGCGCAATTGCATCGCGCGCTTGATCCGCTGCTCAACGAACCGGTGCCGCAGCGTCGCATTCCGGCAGCGATCCTTGCGGCAGCACGTCGCCCCACGGCCGGCGGCTTCGGCGCGATGCGCGGCTGGAGCGTGGCGGCGCTGAGCGTGGCGTGTCTGGCCATCGGTTCCGGGGCGGGCTGGCTGAGCCGAGGCGCCGTTGAGCGCACCCTGCCCATGCAACGGTTCGCAAACGATGCCCTCGTTTCGCACGTCGTCTTTTCGCCGGAGTCCAAACACATCGTGGAAGTGCCGGCCGACGAGGAGGCGCATCTGGTGACGTGGCTGTCGCGCCGGCTTGACGCACAACTGCACGTGCCTGATCTGACATCGCTGGGCTACCGGCTCATCGGCGGGCGCCAGACGGTGGTAGCCGATGCGCCCACGGCCATGCTGATGTACGAGGGGCCGGGCGGCACGCGCATCTCCGTGCAGCTGCGGCGCATGCCGAACAACCGCGATACCGGCTTCCGGCTGGAGACGCTCGCGCCCGACAACCGTGTGCTGCAAGCAATCCATCCTGCGGTCGATCACCCGCCGCCGATGGCGTTCTATTGGGCCGATCACGGCCTGGGATTTGCGGTCGCCGGCCCGCTTGCCCGGGCGCAGTTGCTGGAAGTGGCGCAAGTCGTCTTTCGGCAGTACAGCGAATTCACCGGCCCGGCACCGCGCAAGAAATAGCGCTACATTTTTTTCGCTACGCGCTGTCAGGTCGGCAGCGCTGGCACGACCAACGCACATGGGACAGCGTTCCCGCACAACGAGGACCACGAATCATGTTGATCAAGACTGACCGCTGGCTGCGTGGCGACGACATCCCCGCCAGCGAGATCACGCCGCAGCACATCTTCGAGCAGCGCCGCCGTTTCTTGGCCGCTGCCGCCATGGGTGCGGCCGGCGCGACGCTGGCGCCGTGGGCATCGCGCGAGGCTTTTGCCGCCAACCCTTCGCTGGCCAAGTTGCCCGGCAAACCGAATCCCGCGTACACGACCGTGGAGAAAGCCACCCCGTACGACCAGGTCACCACGTACAACAACTTCTACGAGTTCGGCACCGACAAGGCTGACCCGGCGCGCTATGCCGGCACGCTGCGCCCGCACCCCTGGCAAGTCAGCGTGGAGGGTTTGGTGAAAACCCCCAAGACCTACGACCTGGACGACCTGATGAAGCTCGCGCCGATGGAAGAGCGCGTCTACCGCCTGCGTTGCGTCGAGGGCTGGTCGATGGTGATTCCGTGGGTGGGCTTCCCGCTGGCCGAGTTGATCAAGCGGGTGGAGCCCCAGGGCAGCGCCAAGTACATCCAGTTCATCTCGCTGGCCGACAAGCGGCAGATGCCCGGCATCAGCAGCCCCGTGCTTGAGTGGCCCTACAGCGAAGGCTTGCGCCTGGACGAGGCGATGCATCCCCTGGCGCTGCTCACGTTCGGCCTCTACGGCCAGGTGCTGCCGAACCAGAACGGTGCGCCCGTGCGTGTGATCGTGCCGTGGAAGTATGGCTTCAAGAGCGCGAAGTCCATCGTCAAGATCCGCTTTGTCGACAAGCAGCCCCCGACGAGCTGGAACATTGCCGCGGCCAATGAATACGGCTTCTATTCCAACGTGAACCCGACCGTGGACCATCCGCGCTGGAGCCAGGCCACCGAACGCCGCATCGGCGAGGACAAAGGCGGTTTCGGTGGCCTGTTCGCGCCCAAGCGCAAGACGCTGATGTTCAACGGTTACGACCAGGTGGCCCCGCTGTACGCCGGCATGGACCTGCGTAAAAACTTCTGAGGCCGACATGACATTGCTGCCGCCGATGTTGGCGCCCAAGCCATTGCGTGTGGTGAAGGCGATCGCATGGATCGTGGCGCTGCTGCCGTTCCTGCGCATCGTCTTCCTGGGCGCGACAGACCAGTTCGGGGCCAACCCTCTGGAGTTCGTCACGCGCTCGACCGGTACGTGGACGCTGGTGCTGCTCTGCTGCACGCTGGCCATCACGCCGCTGCGCCGCATCACGGGCATGAACTGGCTGATCCGGCTTCGCCGCATGCTCGGGCTGTACACGTTTTTCTACGGCACGATCCACTTCCTGATCTGGTTGCTGGTCGATCGCGGACTCGATCCGGCGTCGATGTTGAAGGACATCGTCAAGCGGCCCTTCATCACCGTCGGCTTTGCGGCGTTCGTGTTGATGATTCCGCTGGCGGCCACGTCGACCAACGCGATGGTGCGCAGGCTCGGCGGCAAGCGTTGGCAGTGGCTGCACCGGCTTGTCTACGTGACGGGCGTGCTGGGCATCCTGCATTACTGGTGGCACAAGGCCGGCAAGCATGACTTTGCCGAGGTGTCGATCTACGCCGCAGTGATGGCGGTGCTGCTGGGCCTGCGGGTGTGGTGGGCGTGGCGCTCGCAGCGCAGTGCGATGACCGGAGCCGCGATGCCAGCCCGCGATTGATGCCGATCGCGCCCACAAAAAAGCCGACGTTTGCGCGTCGGCTTTTTCTTTTTGCGATGCGGGCTTACGCCGGGAACAGGTGCTCGCCGCGGATCAGGTCTTCAAAGCATTCGCGTTCACGCGCCAGATGGACTTTGTCGCCATCGACGATGACCTCGGCCGCGCGATTGCGCGTGTTGTAGTTCGAACTCATCGTGAAGCCGTACGCGCCGGCCGACAGGATCGCCAGCACATCGCCCGGCTGCACCGCCAGCGAACGGTCGCGGCCCAGCCAGTCGCCGGATTCGCACACCGGGCCCACCACGTCGTACACGACCGGCGCGCTTTGGCTGTCGCGTACCGGCACGATGTGGTGATACGCCTCGTACATTGCCGGGCGGGCCAGGTCATTCATGGCCGCATCGACGATGCAGAAGTTCTTGCTCGCGCCGGGCTTGAGGTATTCGACGCGCGTGAGCAGCAGGCCGGCGTTGCCCACCAGCGACCGGCCCGGCTCGAACAGCACAGCGCGATCGCCAAAGCCGCGCTGCTCGACGCGGTCCAGCAGCGTGCGCGCGAAGGCGGTGATGTCCGGCGGCGTCTCGTCCGTGTACGTGATACCCAGACCGCCGCCCACATCGATGTGCGCGAGGCGGATGCCCTCGGCGTCGAGCTGCGTCACCACGTCGAGCACCTTGTCGAGCGCATCCAGATACGGCGACACCTCGGTGATCTGCGAGCCGATATGGCAGTCGATGCCGACCACGCGCAGGTTCGGCATCGCGGCGGCTGCGCGGTAGGTCGGCAGCACTTCGTCAAACGCCACGCCGAACTTGTTGCCCTTCAGGCCCGTCGAGATGTACGGGTGCGTCTTGGCGTCGACGTCCGGGTTGATGCGCAGCGACACGGGCGCGACCTTGCCCATCGATGCGGCCACGTCATTCAGGCGGTGCAACTCGGGAATCGACTCCACGTTGAAGCACGCCACGCCGACTTCCAGCGCGAACCGCATTTCGTCCGCGCTCTTGCCCACGCCCGAGAACACCACCTTCGAGGCCTGTGCGCCAGCGGCCAGCACGCGCTTCAGTTCGCCGGCGGAAACGATGTCAAAGCCTGCGCCCAGCTGTGCGAACACCTGCAGCACGGCGAGGTTCGAGTTGGCTTTCACGGCGTATTGCACATGCGCGTTGCGGCCCTCGCACGCGGCGGCGTAGGCGCGATAGTTGGCCGTGAGGGCGGCGCGCGAGTACACGTAGGTGGGCGTGCCGAACTGCGCGGCAATCGCGTCGAGCGCGACGCCTTCGATCATCAGCGCGCCTTCCTGGCGGATCAGGGACTCGGACATGAGTGGGAACATTCTGGGCGTCGCACTGGATAAGGGCGTCGCCGGTTGAGCAAAAAGGACGGGATCAGCGGTTCGCGGGCACCGCGCTGGCTGCATCTGCGGCTGCGGGTTTGGCGCCCGGCACCGGGGGCTGCGGCACGGCGTTCGGGCCGGCGATGCCAGGGTCGGTGGTTTGCGGCGCGGTTGGCGCCGGCGGCACCTTGGGCATGTACAGCGGCCCGCGAATTCCGCAGCCGGATAGGCCTGCGACCGTCAGGGTCAGGCCGACAGTGGCTACAATGGCGGCGGTTCGTATCATCGGATGATGGTGCAGAAAGGATGCCCCAGGGGTGTGGCCCTTGCGGCGATCGGAGTCATATGGGACGAGGCGCCTGCTGGTCAGGACGGGCCGGAAATGGCCGCCACGCAACGTCCGCGCAAGATTTTGGAGTGTAGCATGCCCCCCCTGAGCGAATCGGAGTTCCTGGCGCTGGCCGAGGCGGAACTCAGCCGCATCGAAAGCATCGTTGAAACGGCGGCCGACGAGGCCGATGCCGACATCGAGGTCAACCGCACCGGTAACGTGCTGACCCTTGAATTCGACGATGGCTCCAAGATCATCATCAACAGCCAGGCGCCGATGCAGGAGCTGTGGGTGGCGGCGCGTGCGGGCGGTTTCCATTTCCGCCGCGGCGACGACGGCCGCTGGGTCGACACGCGCAGCAAGGAAGAGCTGTATGTGGCGCTCTCGCGCTATGTCAGCCAGCAAAGCGATGTGGATGTGACATTGGCGGCCAGCTGAGCGCAGCGCTCTCCTTGGATGCCAAAACAAAAGCCGCCCCGAAGGGCGGCTTTTTCATGGGTGCGACGACGTTCAGTTGCCGCGGAACATGTCGAGAATCTTCTGTTTCTCCTGTTCCTGCGTCGGCGCCAGGTTGATGCCAGGCTGTTGTGACGGGTCGCCGCCCGGCGCCGAGGCTCCCGGCAGCGCATCGCCCAGGCCCACCGACGCCACGCCCTGACCGTTGGCGTATTCCTCGTAGGCCCAGTCGCCCGCCATCTGCACGACGCCTTCGGGCGGCTGGCGCTCGGTCTGCGGTTCGCCCTTCAGTGCGTAGCTCATGTAGTTGATCCAGATCGGCAGGGCCAGGCCGCCGCCGGTTTCGCGATCCCCGAGGCTGCGCGGGTTGTCGTAACCCATCCAGGCCACGCCGACCAGCTTGGGCGTGTAGCCGCAGAACCAGGCGTCGAACGAGTCGTTGGTGGTGCCGGTCTTGCCTGCCATGTCATTGCGGCCCAGTTTGACCTTGGCCTGGTAGCCCGTGCCGTTCGATACCACGCTGCGCAGCAGCGAATCCATGATGAAGTCGTTGCGCGGATCGATCACGCGCACGGCATCCTTGCCGGCGGTCATCGGATGGCTTTGCTGCACGACCGTGCCGCGCGCATCGACCACGCGATCGATGATGTACGGGTTCACGCGGTAGCCGCCGTTGGCAAACACCGAGTAGCCGCTCGCCATCTGCAACATCGTCACCGAGCCGGCGCCCAGCGCCATGGGCAGATAGGCGGGGTGCCGATCGGCATCGAACCCGAAGCGCGTGATGTACTGCTGCGCGTACTGCGTACCGATCGCCCGCAGGATGCGCACCGACACCAGGTTCTTCGATTTCTGCAGCGCGCGGCGCATCGTCATCGGGCCGTCATAGCCGCCGCCGTAGTTCTTCGGCTCCCACACCTGGCCGCCGGTGTCGCCCGTCGGGATCGAGAGCGGCGCGTCATTGATGACGGTAGACGGCGAGAAACCCTTGTCCACCGCCGCCGAGTAGATGAACGGCTTGAAGCTCGAACCCGGCTGGCGCCAGGCCTGCGTGACGTGGTTGAACTTGCTGCGGTTGAAATCGAAGCCGCCGACCATCGAGTAGATCGCGCCCGTCTGCGGATCGAGCGAGACGAAGCCCGAGGCCACTTCCGGCAACTGCGTGATTGACCACTTCTGCGTCTTCGGATCTTCGATCACGCGGATCACCGCGCCCGGGCGGAGCTTGATCTTGGGCTGCGCGTTGTTCGACAGCGCGGCCTGTGCAAAGCGCAGGCCGTCGCCGGCCAGGTCGATCGTCTCGCCGGTCAGCATCGTCGCGCGCACCAGCTTGGGTGTCACGCTCACCACCACGGCCGATTGCAGATCGTCGCTGTTCGGATGTTCCAGCAGGGCGTCATCGATGGCCTGTTCGCGTTCCTCCGCATCGGAGGGCAGGTCGATGAACGCTTCAGGGCCGCGATAGCCGTGACGGCGCTCGTAGTCGAGAATGCCGCGGCGCACGGATTGATATGCGACGTCCTGATCCGCCTTGCGCAGCGTCGTGTAGACGTTCAGCCCGCGCGTGTAGGTTTCTTCGCGGTATTGCGCGTACATGAGCTGGCGCACCATTTCAGCCACGTATTCGGCGTGCACGTCGAATTCATGGCCTTCGCCACGCACCGGCAGTTGCTCATTGATGGCCTGCGTGTACTGCTCCGGCGTGATGTAGTGCAGGTCGCGCATGCGCTGCAGGATGTATTCCTGACGCACCTTGGCGCGCTTCGGGTTCACCACCGGGTTGTACGCTGACGGCGCCTTCGGCAGGCCGGCCAGCATGGCCGCTTCGGCCAGGGTGATGTCCTTGATGTTCTTGCCGAAGTAGATCTGCTCGGCGCTCGCAAAGCCGTACGCGCGCTGGCCCAGGTAGATCTGGTTCATGTACAGCTCGAGAATCTGATCCTTTGTCAGGCTCGCCTCGATCTTGTACGAGAGCAAGATCTCGTAGATCTTGCGCGTGTACGTCTTCTCGCTCGACAGGAAGAAGTTGCGCGCCACCTGCATCGTGATGGTCGACGCGCCTTGCGACAGCCCGCCATGCAGGTTCGCCAGGCCCGCGCGCAGCACACCGATGAAGTCGACGCCGCCGTGCTCGTAGAAGCGGTCATCTTCGATGGCCAGGACCGCGCGCTTCATCACGTCGGGCATCTGCGTGATCGGCACGAAGCTGCGGCGCTCTTCACCGAATTCGCCGATGAGGACGTTGTCGGCGGTGTAGACACGCAGCGGAATCTTCGGGCGGTAATCGGTGATGGCGTCGAGCGACGGCAGGTTGGGCGCGGCGACGAGCAGGGCATAGCCCAGCAGCAGCGCGCCGACGACCCCCATGGCAACGAACAGGCCGAGCATCCAGAGAAGCAGTCGCGCCCACAGTGGGCGACGGGCCTTGGGCGGCTTGGGCGAAGCTGGGGTGGTTTGGGCAGTAGCCATTACAGGTGGGCACCGGGGGTGTCAGTCAGCGTGGCGGCGATTATATCGTTGAGGCTTCGGCGGTCCGGCTGCCTCGGACGTAACAGCACGTAACCACTGTCACCTCAGCGGATGAGCCGGCACTTGTGCGCCGCGCCATGCCCCTTTCAGGCGTAGATTGTGCGCCGGCGGTATCTTGATTCAAGGCGGCTAAGAATCCGCCGTTAGAAGTAGACGGAGCGGAAATCAAGTCAGACGAAAGGGGTATCCCCCGACCGTGGGGTTTTGACAACGCTTTCGGAAGGGCATGGCGCGAAATGCATCGCGGTCTGCCTGAGCGTTTGCCTGTTCTAAAGGATTTTGTGAGAATCCAGCAGCAAATCTAAGCAGGCTATGGCGCACGTTGGATTTGCGACGGGCGCCAGGGTTCAAAAAACTATAAACGGTGGGGTGTCTCTGTGCGACGGGGTTTGTTGTCCGGCCTGCTGCGCCGCAATATCGTCGGGATAGATATCGGGTCTTCCAGCGTCAAGGTGGTGGAGTTGTCCGCCAACGGCAAGCAGGGGGATTTCCGTCTCGAAAAATGCGCCAGCGAGCTGATTGAACGCAGTGCCGTCGCTGACGGCAATCTGGTGAATATCGATGCGGTGGGCAATGCGCTCAAGCGCGCCATCGCCAAGGCCGGCATTCGCGGTAAGGAAGCCGTGCTTGCCATTCCCGCGAGCCTGACGGAATCGCAAACCGTCAGCCTGCCCGACAACCTGACTGAAGACGAACTCTTCGTGCAGGTCGAGAGCGAAGCCAACCGGCTGTTTCCGCCCTCGCAGAACGTCAATTTCGACTATGTCGTGATCGGCCCGTCCGAAACCGAAGGCGGGATCGGCGTGCGCGTCACGGCAACGGTGTCCGAGCGTGTGACCGAGCGCGTGACCGCCGCCGAGATGGCCGGTCTGAAAGCAATCGTCATGGACGTGGAAGAAAACGCCATCCAGCGCGCCATGACGCACATGCTGGCCGTCAAGCCGGACGCCACCGAAACGGAGACGCGCGACATGCCGGTCGTGGCGATGTTCCACCTGGGCGGTGCGCGCTCGCACGCATTGTTCTACCAGGGCTGGAAGGAGTTGTACGAGCAGCCGATGTCGGGCTCGGGCGACCAGCTTACGCAGAGCATTTCGCGCCTGTTCTCCCTCGATCTGCTCAAGGCCGAGGTGAAGAAGCGCAAGAACACGCTGCCCGACGAATACCGCAGCCAACTGCTCAAGCCGTCGCTTGAGACGCTGGCCATGGAGGTCGGTCAGGCCATCCAGAATTTCCTGTCAACCTCGAGCGTCGGCCGCGTCGACGAGATCGTGCTGTCGGGCGGCCACGCATCGTTGCTGGGCGTGCAGACCGCCATCCAGCAGCAGACGCAGATCAATACGACGCTGGCCAATCCGTTCGCCAATATGGGCGCGGCCAAGAACGTCAACGCGCGCTATCTGCAGCGCGATCTGCCGGCCTACATCGTCAGCGCGGGCCTCGCCCTGCGCGGGCTGCAATAAGGAGCTGACGATGGCCAATGAAAGCGCACATGCCGTGAATGCGCTCCCGAGCGTGAACCTGCTGCCGTATCACGCGGAGCGACGCGCCGGTAAGCGCAAGAAGGTATTCATGAGCCTCGGCGCCGCCGCTGCCGTGGGTGCGGTGGTGGTGTTCCTGGGCGGCATGGTGATCGATCACCAGACCGAAGAGGCGCAACGCATCAACGACATCCTCACGCAGAAGAACGCGGAGATGGACAAGCAGATCGCCGAGGTCAACACCCTCAAAAAGGACATCGACGACCTGCTGCAGCGTCAGCAGGCCGTGGAAAGTCTGCAAAACCAGCGCAACCGCCCGGTGCAGCTGCTTGAAGAATTGGTGCGCCAGGTGCCGGACGGCATCTATCTCACCTCGCTGAAGCAGGAAGGAGACCGTTACACGGTATCCGGTGTGGCGCAGTCGAACGAGCGCGTGTCGGACCTGCTGCGCAACCTGGGTGCGGTGCCCTGGCTCGATCATGCCGAACTGGGCGAATCGGTGGCCACCACCATGACGAACAACCTGAAGGAACAGCGCCGCCTGTTCAACTTCACCATCCGCTTCCAGTGGAAGGCCGAACCGGCAACGCCGGCCAAGCCCGGTGCGGCCACGGCGGGGAAATAACCATGGCGCTCTCGACCGAAATTTCGTTGGAAGACCTGGTCAGCCAGTTCCGTGGCCTGAACCTGAACGAGCCGGAAACGTGGCCGATCGCGCCGCGCATCCTGTTCATGATTCTCTCCGCCGTGCTGGTAATCGGCCTGGGCTGGCAGTTCTATTGGAGCGGCAAGTTCGACGAACGCGACGCCAAGCGCACCGAGCAGGACAACCTCAAGGCGGCATACCAGAGCAAGCTCGCGCAGGTAGTGAACCTCGAAGCCCTGCGCAAGCAGAAGGCCGAGGTGGAGCAGCGTGTCGCGAAGCTCGAACTGCAACTGCCCAACAAGACCGAGATGGATGCGCTGCTGGCCGACGTCAACCATGCCGGTATCGCGCGTGGGCTGACCTTCGACCTGTTCCGCCCGTCCGGCGCCGTGATCAAGCCTTACTACGCCGAGATCCCGGTGGCGGTGAAGGTGAATGGCCGCTATCACGACATGGCGCTCTTCGCTGCCGACGTGGCGGCGCTCTCGCGCATCGTCACGCTGCAGAACATCTCGCTGACAGGCACCAAGGATGGCGGCATGGTGATGGAAACGCGCGCCGAGGCCTACCGGGCGCTCGACGCCGACGAGCAGGCTGCACAGCGCAAGGCGAATGCAGCCGCCAAGGGAGGCGCCAAATGAGGGGCCGCATCGTGAGCCGTCGCCGCATGTCGCACGTTCTGCGTCTGTCGCCGCTGTGCCTGGCCGTCGTGCTGACGGCCTGCGGCGCGAGCGAAGACGATGAATTGCAGCAATGGATGCAGCAAGCGCGCCAAAGCGTCAGTACGACCGTGCCGCCGCTGCCCGAGCCCAAGCCTTACGCGCCGCGCGAATACACGACCACCAAGCAGACTGATCCGTTCAGCGTGCAGAAGGTGGCAGAACTGTCGCGCGCGCAGAACGAATCGCCGGAACCGAATCGCCGTCGCGAGCCGCTGGAAGACTATCCGCTGGAAGCCTTCAGGCTGGTCGGGACGATGAAGCGCAATGGCGAGACGGAAGGTGTCCTGTCTGTCGGGGACAAGACGCAGCATGTGCATGTGGGGCAGTACATCGGACAAAACTATGGTCGCATCGTCCGCATCGGAGACCAGGAACTCACCCTGCGTGAGCTGGTGCGCGAAGGCACGACCGAATGGAAAGAAAAAATGACGACCCTGAAAGTTCAGGAGAGCGCGCAATGACGATGCGTCTTGTGAAGGGCGGCCTGTCGCAGGCAGCCCGAGTGGCCCGGGGGGGCGCGGTGGCATGGCTTTCGCTGTGCCTGTTCATGGTGGCCGGTCAGGCCGCCGCTCAGCAGGCGGCGCCTGCAGCGGCCGTCTCCGGCAACACGATCGAAAAGGTGGAGCAGGCCACGGCCGGCGAATCCACCGTGGTGACGGTCACGCTCAAGAGCGCGCCGACCCAGAAGCCGGTGGAGTTCAGCACGCAGCAGCCTGCGCGCATCGCCATCGACTTCTTCGGGGCCAGCTTCGCGCAGGGCCGCGCCAATTACCAATACGGCGGCAAGCTGCTGCGTTCGGCGAACGTGGTGCAGATCGGCGACCGTACCCGCGTTGTGCTCGATCTCGCGCGCCAGACGCAGTACAAGTCGGAAGTGCGCGGTAACCAGTACGTGCTGACGCTGGAAGCTGCGCCCGTGGCCGCGGCTGTCGCGGCACCGACCTTCTCGGCCCCGGCCCCCGTCGCAGGCGCCGAGCGCCCGGCGGTGCGCAACGTTGACTTCCGCCGTGGCGAGGATCTCGCAGGTCGCGTCGTGGTCGACCTGTCGACTGCCAACTCGGCGATCAACATCGCCCAGCAAGGCCAGAACCTCGTCGTGGACTTCGTCGGTGCGACGCTGCCGCAGTCGCTGCGCCGTCGTTACGACGTGAGCGATTTCGGCACGCCCGTGCAGGCCATGCGTGCCACCGACAACGGCACCGGCGCCCGCCTGATCATCGAGCCGCGCGGCAACTGGCAGTACAGCTCGTATCAGACCGACACGCAGTTCGTCGTGGAAGTGCGTCCGACCAAGGAAGACCCGAACAAGCTGATTTCCGGGCCTGGCTACCGCGGTGAGCGCCTGTCGCTGAACTTCCAGAACATCGATGTGCGTTCGTTGCTGCAGGTCTTCGCAGACTTCACGAACCTCAACATCGTGACCAGCGACAGCGTGACGGGCACCCTTTCGCTGCGTCTGAAAGATGTGCCCTGGGATCAGGCACTGCAGATCGTGCTGGACTCGAAGGGCCTGGCGTCGCGTCGCAATGGCAACGTGCTGTGGGTCGCCCCGCGCGGTGAGCTGGCCACGAAGGAAAAGGCCGAGCTTGAGTCGCAGCAGCAAGTGACCGAGTTGGAGCCGTTGCGTAGCCAAGTGTTCCGCCTGAACTACCAAAGTGCTGGCGATGTGCGGAACATGCTGCTGGGTACCGGGGCTGCCGGCGGGGCAGGTGGTGCTGCCGGCGGTACGACTTCTCGAATCCTGTCCAAGCGCGGCTCGCTCACGGCGGATACGCGTACGAACCAGCTGTTCGTCTCGGACATCCCGAGCAAGCTGGAGGAAGTGCAGGCGTTCCTGCTGAAGATCGACATTCCGGTGCGCCAGGTGATGATCGAAGCGCGCATTGTCGAGGCGGACGACACGTTCAGCCGCAACCTCGGCGCCAAGCTTGGCTTTGCCTCCAAGACCAACGGTGCCGGTTACGGCAATACCTACACCAACGTCGTGTCGCCTGTGACGCAAAACGCCACGTGGGACAACAGCCCCGCGATCAGCTTCCCGGCCAATGGCATCAACGGCGTGAACGCGGCAAGCGTGGCCGTGAGCCTGTTCAATGCCGGTGCCGGCCGCTTCCTGGCGCTGGAGCTGTCTGCGCTGGAAGCTGACGGCCGCGGCAAGATCGTATCAAGCCCGCGCGTGGTCACAGCCGACAACATCAAGGCGCTGATCGAGCAAGGTACTGAGATTCCGTACCAACAGGCGACGTCTTCCGGTGCGACTTCGGTGCAGTTCAAGAAGGCCAACCTGAAGCTGGAAGTGACGCCCAAGATCACGCCGGACGGCAACATCTTCCTGGATGTGGACGTCAACAAGGACAGCGTAGGTATCCAGACCACCAACGGCTTCGCCATCGACACCAAGCACGTGCAGACGCAGGTGCTGGTCGAGAACGGCGGCACGGTCGTGATCGGCGGTATCTACACGCAGAATGAGCGGACCGACATCAACAAGGTGCCGCTGCTGGGCGACATTCCGGTGCTGGGCAACCTGTTCAAGAGCACCAACAAGATCAACAACCGCACCGAGTTGCTGGTCTTCCTGACGCCGCGTGTGCTCTCCGATCAACTGTCGCTGAAGTAACCGACGGCGGCGTTTCGATCAAAAAGCCCGGCCTCCTGAATGGAGCGCCGGGCTTTTTTGTGTCCTGCGGCGGGGTTTGTGCAGGATGGTGACCAAATGCCACTACAATCAGGCTCAAATTCCTGATTTCACGCGATTTTGTCTGTTTCGAACGTATTTTTCGTCGGCTTGATGGGCGCGGGCAAGACCACGGTCGGCCGGGCGGTGGCGCGTCGGCTCGATCTGCCGTTCTTCGACTCCGACCATGAGATCGAAGCGCGCTGCGGTGTGCGGGTGCCGGTCATTTTCGAGCACGAAGGCGAGGTCGGTTTTCGCGATCGCGAAACCCACATGATCGACGAGCTGACCGCGCGCGACGGCGTGGTCATCGCCACGGGCGGGGGCGCCGTGTTGCGGGCCGAAAACCGGGCGTTCCTGCGCGAACGCGGTACGGTGATCTACCTGCGCGCCAATCCGCATGACCTGTATCTGCGCACGCGCCACGACAAGAACCGGCCGCTGCTGCAGACAGAGAACCCGCGCGCCAAGCTGGAGGAACTGCATGCGATCCGCGATCCGCTGTACCGTGACGTGGCGCATTTCGTCATCGAAACCGGCAAGCCCACCGTCGCGCAGCTTGTTAATATGGTTCTGATGCAACTCGAAGTGGCCGGCATTGTGGCTCCGCCCGCAGGCTCTTCCACCTCCTCGCAAGTCTCCTCTCAGTCATGATTACCGTTGATGTTGACCTTGGCGATCGCGCCTATCCGATCCATATCGGCTCGGGGCTGCTGTCCAAGGCTGAGTTGTTTGCCCCCCACATTCGCGGCGCGCGTGCTGTGATCGTCACCAACGAGACCGTCGCACCGTTGTATGCGGCCAAGGTCGAAGCGGCCGTTCGTTCGCTCGGCAAGGCGGTCGACACGGTCGTGCTGCCTGATGGCGAATCGTTCAAGAAGTGGGACACGCTCAATCGCATCTTCGACGCGCTGTTGACCGCGGGCGCAGATCGCAAGACCACGCTGATCGCCCTGGGTGGCGGCGTGATCGGCGACATGACGGGCTTTGCCGCTGCCTGCTACATGCGCGGCGTGCCCTTCATCCAGGTGCCGACGACGCTGTTGTCGCAGGTCGATTCTTCGGTGGGTGGCAAGACGGGCATCAACCACCCGCTGGGCAAGAACATGATCGGCGCGTTCCACCAGCCGCAGGCGGTGCTGGCCGATATCGATACGCTGCGCACTCTGCCGGCGCGCGAGCTGGCTGCGGGCATGGCCGAGGTCATCAAGCACGGCGCGATTGCCGATGCCGATTACTTTGCGTGGATCGAACAGAACATCAAGGGCCTCAACGACTGCGATACGGATTTGATGACCGAGGCCGTGCGAGGCTCGGTGCGTATCAAGGCCGCAGTCGTGGCACAGGATGAGCGGGAGACCGGTCTGCGTGCCACCCTCAATTTCGGTCACACCTTTGGCCACGCCATCGAAGCCGGTCTGGGCTATGGCGAATGGCTGCACGGCGAGGCCGTCGGCTGCGGCATGGTGATGGCGGCGGACCTGTCGCATCGCTTGGGCTTTATCGACATCGAGACGCGCAACCGCATCGCGGCGCTCACGCGTGCCGCCGACCTGCCGACGGTGGCGCCGGACCTTGGCGTGGATGGGTTCATCGACCTGATGCGCGTCGACAAAAAGGCCGAAGCCGGCGAGATCAAGTTCGTACTCCTGCGCAAGCTGGGCCAGGCCTTCGTGACCACGGTGCCCGACGCTGACTTGCGCGCCACCTTGCAGCACGCCGTGCTGCGACCGCCGACCGAGGCGCCCGTCGCCTGAGACAAGACGAGATGGCCCGATGAACGACCGATTTGATGTGCCGTCTGCGCCGTTCGATCTCGAAGGCCCTCTCGCTCCCTACGCCGCGCATTCGGCGCAGACGCGCGGCCGCGTCCACGCCGAGCCGCCATCCACATCGCGCACCGAGTTCCAGCGTGACCGCGATCGCATCATCCACAGCACCGCTTTCCGCCGGCTCGAATACAAGACGCAGGTCTTCGTGAATCACGAGGGCGACCTGTTTCGGACGCGGCTCACACACAGCCTGGAAGTCGCGCAGATTGCCCGTTCGATCGCGCGCAGCCTGCGCCTGAACGAGGATCTCGTCGAAGCGATTTCGTTGGCACATGATCTGGGCCACACGCCGTTCGGCCATGCCGGGCAGGATGCGCTCAACGATTGCATGAAGCCGTACGGGGGGTTCGAGCACAACCTGCAGAGCCTGCTCGTGGTCGACCAGCTGGAAGAGCGCTACGGCGGTTTCGACGGGCTGAACCTGACGTTCGAAACGCGCGAGGGCATCCTCAAGCATTGCTCCCGCAATAACGCGGCGACGCTGGGTGACCTGGGGCGGCGCTTTCTCGAGGGGCAGCAGCCATCACTCGAAGCGCAGCTTGCCAACCTCGCCGATGAGGTCGCGTACAACAACCACGATATCGACGACGGCCTGCGCTCCGGCCTGATCACGCTGGAGCAACTCGAAGACGTGCCGCTGTGGGCCATCCATCGGCGCGAAGCCGAGGCGGCATTTCCGGACGTCAGCGGCCGACGCCTGATCAACGAAACCATTCGTCGCATCATCAACGCGCTGATCGTCGATCTGATCGGCACCACGCGCGTGGGCATCGCTGAAGTGGCGCCGCAATGTATCGACGATGTGCGTGCCGCGCCGGCGCTCGCTGCGTTTTCGGAGCCGATGCGCGAAGAGGCGCGCGCGCTCAAGCGCTTCCTGTTCGATAACCTGTATCGGCATTACCTCGTGATGCGCATGGCCGCCAAGGCACGCCGCATCATCGACGATCTGTTCGGCGCGTTCATGGATGATCCGCGTCTGCTGCCGCCGCAATATCAGGCGAAAGCCAACCCTGAAGAGCAGCCGCGCTGGATTGCGCATTACATTGCCGGCATGACGGATCGCTATGCCATCAAGGAGCATCGCCGCATCTTTGCGGTGGATGCAGTTTGAGCGACGGCGCCGGCGGAGCGCTACTCGCTTGCCTACCTCCCCGAACATCCGGCGGCTGATCTAAACCGAGCGCCCAAAAAAAATGCCCGGCCGCCCCAACGCATGCCGGGCCGAACGCGCCAACCACCGCCGACGAGCGCCCCCGCCGTCGACGGCCCCTGCGGCACGTCGGTAAAAGTCGATCAGGACAGTGTCGGTTCGCTGATCGTCCTCCCTTAAAAGCGATAGCCCAGGCCGACGCCCAGCAGCCACGGGTCAACCTTGACCTTGCTGATGGTCTGGCCAGCCATCTTCACGTCGGCGCTGATCCAGGTTTTCTTCAGGTCGACGTTGAAGTAGAGGCGTTCGGTCAGGCGATAGTCGAAGCCCACCTGCAGCGCCGGGCCGAAGCTGTTCTTACTGAGGTCGAGCGGACCCACGCCCGGCACCTGCAGATTCACATTGGAAATGCGCGTGTAGTTGATGCCTGCACCCACGTACGGCTTGAAGCGCGACTCGGGCGTGAAGTGATACTGCATCGTCAGAATCGGCGGCAGGTGGCGGAAGTTGCCGATCTTGGTCGGGCCGCCCAGCGCACTTTGCATGACGGTCACGTCGTGCTGCTGCGGGTACGTCAGGATCAGCTCGGCCGCGAGGTGCGGCGTGAAGAAGTACGAGATATCCAGCTCAGGCAAAACCTTGTTGTTGATCTGAATGGCATCCGCCGGAATGGCAAGCGCCGGCACGGCGTCGGACTTATTGGCGGCTGTCAGGCTGACGGCGCGCAGGCGCACCATCCAATTGCCGGTGGCGGGCGCCAAATCGGTGCTCTGCGCAAATGCGGCCTGGCTGAATCCGGCGGCAAACATGCCGGCGGCTGCGGCGACTGCGGCTAGGCGGTAAAAAGCCATGAAACGCTCCCTCTCGTGTTGTCTCGTGATGTGATGGGAGCCAGTCTCGCGGGGAAGTTGCCTGGCCGATTTGCTTGGGATCAAGTTGGGCCGGTCGTCGATGGCGCATCGGGCCGCCGATTTGACGGCGCGCAAACTTCGCCGTTGCGGTCCGACGACAACGTCATGCAAGCGTTTGCGCTCTAAAAATTGGGGACAGATTCGCGCGCTCCGGCTACGATGGCGCTTTTCTTCCCCCGTTTTTTCCCATGGCTCGCCTGCCTCGTCTCAGTCCAATCGATGTCCCGGTGCACGTGTTGCAGCGCGGCAACAATCGCCAGACCGTCTTTCGCGGCGACGACGACTACGCGTTCTATCTCGACACGCTGCGCATGGCTGCCCGCGAGCATGACTTCGCAATCCATGGGTTTTCGCTGATGCCGAATCACGTCCATCTGGTGGGAACACCCAAGGTGGCGGACAGCCTCTCGCGAACGCTGCAGGCTGTGGGACGGCGCTATACGCGCTACTTCAACGCTGCGGCGGATCGCAGCGGCACGTTGTGGGAAGGGCGTTTCCGATCGACGGTACTGGACCCCGCCGAGTGGGTGCTGCCGATCCTGTTGTACGTGGAATCGAACGCCACACGCGCAGGCCTCGTCAGCACGCCGGAGGAAGATCGATGGAGCACGTATCGTCACCACGTCGGCATCCAGTCCATTCCGTGGGTGAGTGACCACTATTGCTATTGGCGGCTTGGCAACACGCCGTTCGAGCGGCAGTCGCGATACCGGACGTTGTGGCACGAAGGTCTGGGCTCAGACCAGCTAACGGAGATCCGCCAGCATGTGCACAGCGGTTGGCCACTTGGCAACGAGGCGTTTCTCGCCACCTTGGCACGCACCGGAGGCCGTCGGGTTGCCCCATTGCCCAAGGGGCGACCGCTTCGTCGCACCGCAGAAGTGGGAACGGAGAACAGCGCGCGCATCGAATAGCGGCGGCGACGCCGTCATGCAGACGACATCAATCGCACCGATTTTGATCTGTCCCCATTAATAAACCCGCACTGATGTCGTGCATTTATTAATTTGTTCCGACCCCATTTAAAAAATTTTGCCTGTTACGGGCCACTCTTTTATATTCGTTTCACCCCGCATTCATGGTGCGGCGCGCCATTGCCTGTCTGCCACCGCATCCGCACCATCGCGAGGGCCTTCCACGGCGCGTTGCACCTACAACCTCGGAAGATCGCCGTGGAACAACATTCCTTCCCCATCACGCCGTCGGCGCCGTCGGCCCAGGGTCTGTACGACCCGACCAATGAACACGACGCTTGCGGCGTCGGCTTCGTCGCCCACATCAAGGGCAATAAGAGCCACGAGATCGTCCAGCAAGGCTTGCGCATCCTGCACAACCTCGACCACCGGGGCGCCGTCGGTGCCGACCCGCTGATGGGCGACGGGGCAGGCATCCTGCTGCAGATTCCCGATCAGTTCTTCCGCGAAGAGATGGCCAAGCAGGGCATCAACCTGCCGCCGGCCGGCGAATACGGCGTCGGCATGATCTTCCTGCCGAAGGAACACGCCTCGCGCCTCGCCTGCGAACAGGAACTTGAGCGCACCGTGCGTCTGGAGGGCCAGGTTGTGCTGGGTTGGCGCGACGTGCCGGTCGACAAGACCATGCCGATGTCGCCCACGGTGCAGAAGACGGAGCCGGTGATCCGCCAGATCTTCATCGGGCGCGGCCGCGACATCATGACCACCGATGCGCTGGAGCGGAAGCTGTACGTGATCCGCAAGACCGCCAGCCACGCCATCCAGGCGCTCAAGCTCAAGCACGGCAAGGAATACTTCGTGCCGTCGATGTCGGCGCGCACGATCGTCTACAAGGGTCTGCTGCTGTGCGAACAGGTCGGCCGCTACTACCAAGACCTGGCAGACCCGCGCACGGTCTCGGCGCTGGCGCTGGTGCACCAGCGTTTCTCGACCAACACGTTCCCCGCATGGGAACTGGCGCACCCGTACCGCATGGTTGCGCACAACGGCGAAATCAACACCGTCAAGGGCAACGTCAACTGGATCAACGCGCGTACGGGCGGCATCTCGTCGCCGGTGCTGGGCGATGATCTGCCGAAGCTGTGGCCGCTGATCTATCCGGGTCAATCGGATACGGCTTCGTTCGACAACTGCCTCGAACTGCTGACAATGGCCGGCTATCCGCTGGCCCAGGCGATGATGATGATGATTCCGGAAGCGTGGGAGCAGCACACGCTGATGGACGACAACCGTCGCGCTTTCTACGAATACCACGCCGCAATGATGGAGCCGTGGGACGGCCCCGCCGCCATCTGCTTTACCGATGGCCGCCAGATCGGTGCAACGCTCGATCGTAACGGCCTGCGTCCGGCGCGTTATTACGTCACCGACGACGACATGGTCGTGATG
This sequence comes from Ralstonia sp. UNC404CL21Col, assembly GCF_000620465.1. Lineage (GTDB taxonomy): Bacteria > Pseudomonadota > Gammaproteobacteria > Burkholderiales > Burkholderiaceae > Ralstonia > Ralstonia flatus. Next base: position 94,974 of record NZ_JIBE01000007.1, on the reverse strand, counting down.
GCGTCGGAAGCCGGCGTGCTGCCGATTCCCGAGTCGCGCATCGTCAAGAAGTGGCGTCTGCAGCCGGGCAAGATGTTCCTGATCGACATGGAGCAGGGCCGCATCATCGACGACAAGGAACTCAAGGACAACCTGGCCAACGCCAAGCCGTACAAGAGCTGGATCGACGCCGTGCGCATCAAGCTCGACGAGCTGGAAGCCAAGCCGGAAGACGTGGCCGCCGAAACCAAGCCGGCCGCCAAGCTGCTGGATCGCCAGCAGGCCTTCGCCTACACGCAGGAAGACGTCAAGTTCCTGATGGCCCCGATGGCCGCCAACGGTGAAGAAGCCGCCGGCTCCATGGGCAACGACAGCCCGCTGGCCGTGCTGTCCTCCAAGAACAAGACGCTCTACAACTACTTCAAGCAACTGTTCGCGCAGGTCACGAACCCGCCGATCGACCCGATCCGCGAAAACGTGGTGATGTCGCTCGTCTCGTTCATCGGGCCGAAGCCGAACCTGCTTGAGCTGAACAACATCAACCCGCCGATGCGTCTTGAGGTGAGCCAGCCCGTGCTGGACTTCAAGGACATGGCGAAGATCCGCAACATCGAGCACTACACCGGCGGCAAGTTCATGGCTTACGAGCTGAACATCTGCTACCCGGTGGCCTGGGGCAAGGAAGGCATCGAAGCGCGCCTGGCGTCGCTGTGCGCCGAGGCCGTCGATGCGGTCAAGTCGGGCTACAACATCCTGATCGTGTCCGACCGCGCGGTCGACGAGAAGCAGGCTGCCATTCCGGCGCTGCTCGCTACGTCGGCCATCCACCATCACCTGGTGGAGAAGGGCCTGCGCACGAGCACGGGTCTGGTTGTCGAGACGGGTTCGGCCCGCGAAGTGCATCACTTCGCCCTGCTGGCCGGCTACGGCGCGGAAGCCGTGCATCCGTACCTGGCAATGGAGACGCTGGCCGAACTGGCACCGGGTCTGGGCCTGACCGCAGAGAAGGCCATCTACAACTTCACCAAGGCGATCGGCAAGGGCCTGCACAAGGTGATGTCCAAGATGGGCATCTCGACGTACATGTCGTACACCGGCGCGCAGATCTTCGAAGCGATCGGCCTGTCGCGTGAGCTGGTCGACAAGTACTTCCAGGGCACCGCATCCAACGTGGGCGGCATCGGCATCTTCGAGGTGGCTGAAGAAGCGCTGCGCCTGCACCGCGACGCCTTTGGCGATGCGCCGGTGCTGGCCAACATGCTGGACGCCGGCGGCGAATACGCCTACCGCGTCCGCGGCGAAGAGCACATGTGGACGCCGGATTCGATCGCCAAGCTGCAACATGCGACGCGCGCGAATTCGTACCAGACGTACAAGGAATACGCGAACCTCATCAACGATCAGAGCAAGCGCCACATGACGCTGCGCGGTCTGTTCGAGTTCAAGGTGGATCCGGCGCGCGCGATTCCGCTGGAAGAAGTCGAGCCGGCCAAGGAGATCGTCAAGCGCTTTGCGACGGGCGCCATGTCGCTGGGTTCGATCAGCACGGAAGCGCACACCACGCTTGCCGTGGCGATGAACCGTATCGGCGGCAAGTCGAACACGGGCGAAGGCGGTGAAGACGAGCGTCGTTATCGCAACGAACTGCGCGGCATCCCCATCAAGCAGGGCACGAAGCTGTCGGACGTGATCGGCCGCGAAGTGGTCGAGCGCGATCTGGAACTGCAAGAGGGCGATTCGCTGCGTTCGAAGATCAAGCAGGTGGCGTCGGGCCGTTTTGGCGTGACGGCCGAGTACCTGGCGTCGGCCGATCAGATCCAGATCAAGATGGCGCAGGGCGCGAAGCCCGGCGAAGGCGGCCAGCTGCCCGGCCACAAGGTGACGGATTACATCGGCAAACTGCGTTACGCGGTGCCGGGCGTGGGCCTGATCTCGCCGCCGCCGCACCACGACATCTATTCGATTGAAGACCTGGCGCAGCTCATCCACGACCTGAAGAACGTGAACCCGCGTTCGGACGTGTCGGTCAAGCTGGTGTCGGAAGTCGGCGTGGGCACGGTGGCTGCAGGTGTCGCCAAGGCCAAGGCAGACCACGTGGTGATCGCGGGTCATGACGGCGGCACCGGTGCTTCGCCCTGGTCGTCGATCAAGCATGCAGGCACGCCGTGGGAACTGGGCCTGGCCGAGACGCAGCAGACGCTGATGCTCAACGGCCTGCGCAACCGCATCCGCGTGCAGGCCGACGGCCAGATGAAGACCGGCCGTGACGTCGCGATCGGCGCGCTGCTGGGCGCCGACGAGTTCGGCTTTGCGACCGCCCCGCTGGTCGTTGAAGGCTGCATCATGATGCGCAAGTGCCACCTGAACACCTGCCCGGTCGGCGTGGCGACGCAGGATCCGGTGCTGCGCAAGAAGTTCTCGGGCAAGCCCGAGCACGTGGTGAACTACTTCTTCTTCGTGGCCGAGGAAGTGCGCGAAATCATGGCGCAACTGGGCATCCGCACGTTCAACGAACTGATCGGCCGCGCGGATCTGCTCGACACGAAGGCCGGTATCGAACACTGGAAGGCTCGTGGTCTGGACTTCGCGCGCATCTTCTACCAGCCGGCGAAGAAGGAAGGCGAGCCGTGCTACCAGGTCGACGTGCAAGACCACGGTCTGGATCGTGCGCTGGATCACCAGCTCATCGAGAAGTCCAAGGCTGCGCTGGAGAAGGGCGAGCGTGTCTCGTTCATCCAGCCGGTGCGCAACGTCAACCGCACGGTCGGCGCGATGCTGTCGGGCGAGGTCGCCAAGCGTTATGGCCACGAAGGTCTGCCCGATGATTCGATCCACGTGCAGATGCAGGGCACGGCCGGCCAGTCGTTCGGCGCGTTCCTGGCGCATGGCATCACATTGGACCTCGTGGGCGACGGCAACGACTACGTGGGCAAGGGCCTGTCGGGCGGCCGCGTGATCGTGCGCCCGCCGCACGAGTTCCGCGGTGAGCCGACGTCCAACATCATCGTCGGCAACACCGTGCTGTACGGCGCGCTGGCCGGTGAGGCGTTCTTCAACGGCGTGGCAGGCGAGCGCTTTGCGGTGCGCAACTCCGGCGCCACCACGGTGGTGGAAGGCACGGGCGACCACGGCTGCGAATACATGACCGGCGGCACAGTCGTCGTGCTCGGCGCTACCGGCCGCAACTTCGCGGCAGGCATGTCGGGCGGCGTGGCCTACGTCTATGACGAAGACGGCCTGTTCGACAAGCGCTGCAACACGGCGCAGGTCGCACTGGAATCCGTGCTGTCGGCGGCCGACCAGGAGAAGGCGCACACGCCGTCGACCTGGCACAAGGTGAACGGCGAGCGCGTGCTCGACGAGCAACTGCTCAAGGCGCTGGTGGAAAAGCACTTCCGCTACACCGGCTCCGAGCGTGCCAAGGAACTGCTGGCCGACTGGAACAACGCGCGCCGCCGCTTCGTCAAGGTCTTCCCGACCGAGTACAAGCGCGCGCTGGCCGAGATGTACGAACGCGAACAGGAAGCCGGCCGCGAGCAGATCGCTGCCTGATTCCAATCGACTGGGCGAATGGCTGATCCGCTGATCGGCCGTTCGCCACCACCGAATACAACGCAACCTCACAAGACAGGCCCGACTGCCTGGCTAGCACGACTGTGCCGGCAGAGCAGCATCGGGTCAGGAAGGACACCATGGGCAAGGCGACTGGTTTTCTCGAATTTCCCCGCCAGAACGAGGCATACGAAGCGCCCGAAGCGCGCGTGAAGCATTACAAGGAATTCGTGTTCGCGCTGGCGGACAACGAAGCCAAGATCCAGGGCGCGCGCTGCATGGACTGCGGCATTCCGTTCTGCAACAACGGCTGCCCCGTCAACAACATCATCCCGGACTTCAACGACCTGGTGTATCGCCAGGACTGGAAGACCGCGATTGAGGTGCTGCACTCGACCAACAACTTCCCCGAGTTCACGGGCCGCATCTGCCCGGCACCGTGCGAAGCAGCTTGCACGCTGGGCATCAACGAACTGCCGGTGGGCATCAAGTCGATCGAGCACGCCATCATCGACAAGGCCTGGAAAGAAGGCTGGGTCGCGCCGCAAGTGCCGAAGCACAAGACTGGCAAGACCGTGGCCGTGGTCGGCTCGGGCCCGGCTGGCATGGCGGCAGCGCAGCAACTGGCGCGCGCCGGTCACGATGTGACGCTGTTCGAGAAGAACGACCGCATCGGCGGCCTGCTGCGCTACGGCATCCCCGATTTCAAGCTGGAGAAGGCGCAGATCGACCGCCGCATGCAGCAGATGGAAGCCGAGGGCGTGACGTTCCGCACCGGCGTGATGGTGGGCGACAAGACGGTTCCGGCCGGCATCACCAACGACGCACGCGAGACCATCGCCGCGGAAGAGATCCTCAAGCAATTCGACGCCGTCGTGCTGACGGGCGGTTCGGAAGTGCCGCGCGATCTGCCGGTGCCGGGCCGTGATCTGGACGGCGTGCATTACGCGCTCGAATTCCTGATCCCGCAGAACAAGGAAGTGGCCGGCGATGCGCCGAACCCAATCCGCGCCGACGGCAAGCACGTTATCGTCATCGGCGGCGGCGACACGGGTTCGGACTGCGTTGGCACGTCCAACCGCCATGGCGCCGCATCGGTCACGCAGTTCGAACTGCTGCCGCGTCCGCCCGAAGAAGAGAACAAGCCGCTGGTGTGGCCGTACTGGCCGATCAAGCTGCGCACGTCGTCTTCGCATGACGAAGGTTGCGAGCGCGACTGGTCGGTCGCCACCAAGGCGCTGATCGGCGAGAACGGCCGCGTGACGGGCCTGACCGCCGTTCGCCTCGAGTGGAAGGACGGCAAGATGAGCGAAGTCGCGGGCAGCGAATTCACCCTCAAGGCCGATCTGGTCCTGCTGGCGATGGGCTTTACCAACCCGGTCGGCGGCGTGCTGGATGCCTTTGGCGTGACCAAGGATGCGCGCAACAATGCGCGTGCCTCCACCGAAGGCGACAACGCCTACGCCACCAACGTGCCGAAGGTGTTTGCCGCCGGTGACGTGCGGCGCGGCCAGTCGCTCGTCGTGTGGGCCATCCGCGAAGGCCGCCAGGCCGCCCGCGCAGTCGACGCGTTTCTCATGGGCCATTCGGAACTGCCGCGCTGACCACGTGGTGGAATCGATTGGCTCAGGCCCGCCTCGGCGGGCCTTTTTGTTTGGTGTGTCCATCATGGCGCGGGCGGGCGCGCCTTCATGGTTTACATCGACATGGTTTACATGAGTGCAGGGCGGGCGGGCCGGTTTCTAGAATGAAATCCTCCCCGTGATCCCAGCACCGCCCATGCGCAACTGCGCCAGCGACATGCCCGCAGAAGTGACCGACGCGCCCAATCGGCAGCGGCGCCGCGCCTTGGCCTGGCTGGGTGTGCTGCCGGCGGTGCTCGCGTCTCCGGCGCATGCGCTGTTGCGCGGATACCCCTCGCACCCTATGCGCCTTGTGGTGCCGGCCGCCGAGGGCAGCGCTTTCGATGCGCTCGCCCGTGCGCTCGCCGCGCAGCTCCAGGCGCAGGTGGGCCGGCAGGTCGATGTAGAGGACCGCCCCGCCGGCAATGGCATGGCCGCCGGCGAGACGGTCACGCGTGCGCCGTCCGACGGGCATACCTTGCTGCTCCACCAAACCACGTTTGTTGCCCAGCCAGCGCTGGAGGCGGCGTCGTACGATCCGCTGCGCGACTTCCAGCCGGTCGCCATGGTTGCGACGCTGCCGCTCTTTCTTGCGGTCGATGCGCGGCTGCCGTTCTCTTCTGTGACGGAACTGCTCGCGCAGGCCCGCGCCGACACGGTCACCGTGAATTGCGGGTCGGATGTCGCCGGCACCTGGTCACACCTCGTCGCCGAGCAGTTTGTCCGCGATTACGCCTTTCACGCGCCGCACGTGGCCGTCCGCGGAGAAGCCGGCCTCGTGCAGCAGGTCCTGGCGGGCCGCATGGCCGCCTGTTTCGCCTGCTATCCGAGCGTGGCGGCGGCAGCGGCCAACGGCCAGCTGCGGTTGCTCGGCGTCACGGGCGATGTGCGTTCGCGCCTGGCACCGGCTGTGCCGACGCTGCGCGAAAGCGGCCTCGCCGGATTTGATCGCAGTGCGTGGATCGGTGCCTTCATGCCGGCGCGCACGCCGCGCCTGCTGTCGTTGCGCGCCGCGGCGGAGTTACGTCGCGCGATCTCGGCAAGCGACGTACGCGACACGTTGCGGGCCGGGGGCTTCGAGCCGGAATGGGACGCGCCCGACACGTTCGCGCAGGCCGTCCGGCGCGACGCCACGCATTGGCAAGGGGTGATTCGCCAAGCCGATCTGCGGCTGGATAGTGGCGAATAAGCCGCTTTCTCGCAGCGTGTGCACTGTCTTCCGCCACCTGCAAGGGTCGCGTGCGGGCAGCGCGGCGCCCAAGCCACACACCGTGTCGGTAAGCGCAGCGTGACCGGCGGGGCACGCGGGTTTCCCCCTATAATGGCGGGCCGCGCCAAGCTGGTGCGGCAGCCAAGACAACAAGATGCGGCCCTGCATAGCCGCCAACCCGTCGAGCCCTCTGCACCGAACTCCACCGTGTCCACCCAGCCTTCCAACGCCGTTGTCGAACTCGATCAGGTCGATTTCGCCTACCAGCCAGGTGCGCGGCGCATCCTGTCCGGCCTGTGCATGCGCGTGCCGAAGGGCAGCGTGGTGGCCGTCATGGGCGGCTCCGGCTGCGGCAAGACGACGATTCTCCGGCTGATTGGCGGCCAGGTGAGCGCCGCCGCGGGCACTGTGCGCGTGCACGGCCAGGACATCGGCGCCATGGACAAGCGCGCGCTGTACGACGCCCGCCGCCAGATGGGCATGCTGTTCCAGTTTGGGGCGCTGTTTACCGATCTGTCCGTGTTCGACAACGTGGCATTTCCGCTGCGCGAACATACCGAGCTGCCTGAGCCGCTCATCCGCGATCTGGTGCTGATGAAGCTGAACGCCGTCGGCCTGCGCGGGGCGCGCGACCTGATGCCCTCGGAGATTTCCGGCGGCATGGCGCGGCGCGTGGCGCTCGCCCGCGCGATTGCGCTGGACCCGTCGCTCATCCTCTACGACGAGCCGTTCGCCGGGCTGGACCCGATCTCGTTGGGCCTGACTGCCTCGCTGATCCGCAAGCTGAACGACGCGCTGGGCGCCACGAGCATCATCGTCTCGCACGACGTACAGGAAACGTTCCACATTGCCGATTACGTCTATTTCATTGCCAACGGTGGCATTGCCGCCGAGGGCACGCCGGCCGAGCTGACCGCATCGACCGATCCGTTCGTGCGCCAGTTCGTGCACGGCGAGGCAGACGGCCCCGTGCCGTTCCACTATCCCGGGGCGCCGCTGGCCGATGACTTCGGTCTGGGCAAGGACGGAGGTGCGCGATGATTTCCACCATCGGCCGCTTCGTTCTGGTGCTGATCAGCCGCTTCGGCTACGCCGCACGCACGTTGATTTCACTGATTGCCGCTTCCGGCGATGTGCTGCGCCGCCCGCGTCTGGTCGTTGAGCAGTTGCGCTTCGTCGGCAACGATTCGTTCATCATCATCGCGGTGTCGGGTCTGTTCGTCGGTTTCGTGCTCGGCTTGCAGGGGTACAACACGCTCAACCGCTACGGCTCCGAACAGGCGCTGGGCCTGCTGGTGGCGCTGTCGCTGGTGCGCGAGCTGGGCCCGGTGGTGACGGCCTTGTTGTTTGCCGGTCGCGCCGGCACCTCGCTCACCGCCGAGATTGGCCTGATGAAAGCCGGCGAACAGCTGATCGCCATGGAAATGATGGCCGTCGATCCGCTGGCCCGCGTGCTGGCGCCCCGCTTCTGGGCGGGCTTCATCGCCATGCCGCTGCTGGCGGCGATTTTCAGTGCCGTTGGTATTCTGGGCGGATACTTCGTCGGCGTGGGGCTGATTGGTGTGGACCCGGGCGCGTTCTGGTCGCAGATGCAGGCTGGTGTCGATGTCATGGACGACGTGCTGAACGGCGTCATCAAGAGTTTCGTGTTTGGTGTGGCGGTCACCTTCATTGCCCTGTATCAGGGGTATGAGGCCAAGGCCACGCCGGAAGGCGTCTCCCGCGCGACCACCCGCACGGTGGTGATCGCGTCGCTCACCGTGCTGGCGCTGGATTTCGTGCTCACGGCGCTGATGTTCAGCTGAGCCGCCGGTTGTCGTTAGCGTTCAACGAGAAAAGATCATGCGTAAAAGCGTCCTCGATTTCTGGGTCGGCCTGTTCGTTCTGGTAGGCATCATCGCGCTGCTGTTCCTGGCGCTCAAGGCGGGCAATATGAGTTCGTTCTCGTTTGCCAAGACCTACCAGGTGAAGGCGGCGTTCGACAACATCGGCGGGTTGAAGGTGCGTGCCCCGGTCAAGAGTTCGGGCGTGGTGGTCGGCCGTGTGTCGCAAATCCTGTTCGACGACAAGAGCTATCAGGCGATTGCCGTGCTGGAGATGGACCAGCGCTATCAATTTCCGAAGGACAGCTCGGCCAAGATCCTGACATCGGGTCTGCTGGGCGAGCAGTACGTGGGCATCGAGCCGGGCGGCGATTCGGCCATGCTGGCCAGCGGCAGCAAAATCACCATGACGCAGTCGGCGGTGGTGCTGGAAAACCTGATCAGCCAGTTCCTCTACAGCAAGGCAGCGGATGCCGGCGCTGGCAGCGGAAATGGCGGTGCCGGCGCAGCCAAGCCGGCCGAGGGCAGTGGGAGCAAATAAACCATGAAAACAACAACATCTATCCGTACGTTGCGCTGCTTTGCGCTGGCCGTGGCCGCAGGCGCCACGCTGCTGGCCGGCTGTGCCACCGGGCCGAATGCGAATCCGGCAGACCCGCTGGAACCCTTCAATCGCGAAGTCTTCCGCATCAACGAAGACCTCGACAAGGGCGTGTTGAAGCCCGTTGCCCAGACGTACGTCGATGTCGTGCCGTCGCCGGCGCGCACTGCGGTATCGAACTTTTTCTCGAACGCGGGCGATGTCTATTCGGCCGTCAACAACCTGCTGCAATTGAAGGGCACGGCGGCGCTGGAAGACACCATGCGCGTGGCGATCAACACCGTGCTGGGTCTGGGTGGCCTGATCGACATTGCATCGGACGCCGGCCTGCCCAAGCACAAGGAAGACTTCGGCCAGACGCTGGGCGTGTGGGGTGTGCCATCCGGCCCGTACGTCGTGTGGCCGTTGCTCGGCCCCAGCACCGCGCGTGACACCGTGGGTTTCCTGGTCGACTGGCAGATGGATCCGCTCACGTACTGGCACGACAGCACGATCACCTATTCGCTGGCCGCGCTGCGTGTGATCGATGTGCGTGCCAATCTGCTCGGCGCGAGCAATGTGTTCGAGCAGGCCGCGGTCGACAAGTACACCTTCCTGCGCGACGCCTACCTGCAGCGCCGCCGCTACCTGATCTATGACGGCAACCTGCCGGAGGATCAGGACAGCAAGACGTCGCCGGATACCGGTGACGCCACGGTTTCGCCGTATCAGCGCTTCACGCCGAACTGGCCGGTATTCCGCCGCTGAGCGGACCACGTAACACCGTCGCCACAATGGTGACAAGGCGTAAAACAGGCCGTGCCGCGCGAACTTGGCAGCGGACGGTCTGTTCTAATCGCCAGCAAGATTGCAGTGAATGTGCTGCAAGCGACCCGAAAATCACACTATAAGGACGCGATATGTTGAACAAGCTTCTCCGCTCCCTCTTCGTAGGCCTCACGCTGACGGCAGCCGTGGCAGCTGCCCCGGTTCATGCTCAAGAAGCCGACGCACAAGCGACCGTCAAGACGGCTGTGGACGATGTGCTCACCACCATCAAGAGCGATCCGGAACTCCGCAGCGGCAACATGGCCAAGGTGTTCCAGCTGGTCGATCAAAAGATTGTGCCGCGCGCCGATTTCAAGCGCACCACGCAGATCGCCATGGGCCGCTTCTGGACCCAGGCGTCGCCGGAGCAGCAGCAACAGATCCAGGAAGGCTTCAAGACCCTGCTGATCCGCACTTACGCCGGCGCGCTGTCGAACGTGAAGAATCAGACCGTTTCGTACAAGCCGTTCCGTGCGGCCGCCGACGACACCGACGTCGTGGTGCGCTCGACCGTGAACAACAACGGCGAGCCGGTGGCCTTGGACTACCGCCTCGAGAAGACGGCCGGTGGCTGGAAGGTGTACGACATCAACATCAGCGGCCTGTGGCTGTCGGAAACCTACAAGAACCAGTTTGCCGATGTCATCAGCAAGCGCGGCGGGGTGGCTGGCCTGGTGAGCTTCCTGAACGAGCGCAACGCGCAGCTTGAGAAGGGCCCGGCAAAGTAAGCCGCCTTCCGGTAGAATCGACACAGCGGTCAGCTCTGGCCGCTGTTTCTTTTTCTGGTGCCCCCATTTCCGCCATGTTGACCTTGTCCGGCCCGCTGACTCACCGCGAAGCGCCGCGCGTTCTGCGCGAGGGCGAGGCGCAGCTTGGTCAGGCGCGCGAAGCCGGCATTGCCGCGTTGCACGTCGATTGCGCCGGCTTGTCGCAGGTCGATTCGTCTGCGCTGGCGGTGCTGCTGTCGTGGCAGCGCACGGCGCAGGATGCCGGTATCGCACTCGATATCGCAGGCGCTCCGCGAGCGCTGTCCAACCTCGCCGCGCTGTACGGCGTGGAATCTCTGCTGGCCCTTGCGCCGGCCACTGCCGACCACCATCACGCACGACATTGAGGCGGCGTCCGGTGCAGGGCGCAGGGCGATTGCCCTGAACCCGACATCGCGATGCCGCGCTCCGGCCGGGGCGTCGCGGGCGTCCCTGGCATTCGCGGTTCGGCGTCTTCAGTGGTGACGCCGTGAGTTGGTCCAGTTCCCCTATAATTCTGGGTTTGTCGCTCTGCCGTCGCCGTGTGCGGCGTCCGCTGCCGTGATCGCCACGTCGATTCATGGCAACGATATGCGCAGAGTAGTTCACTTTGTCGGCCATGAAAGCCATCGAAATCGCTGACGTCCGCAAGCGCTACAAGTCGTTGCAAGCGCTCAAGGGCGTGAGCCTGTCTGTCGAGCAGGGCGAGTTTTTCGGCCTGCTGGGCCCCAACGGCGCGGGCAAGACCACGCTGATCTCCATCCTCGCGGGCCTGAATCGTGCCGATTCCGGCAGCGTGCGCGTGCTTGGTCACGACGTCGTTTCCGACTACCGCACCGCGCGGCGCAAGCTCGGCGTGGTGCCGCAGGAACTGGTGTTCGATCCGTTCTTCACGGTGCGCGAAACGCTGCGCCTGCAGTCGGGCTATTTCGGCTTGACCAAGAACGATGACTGGATCGACGAGGTCATGGCCAACCTGGACCTGACCAACAAGGCCGACGCCAACATGCGCGCGCTGTCGGGCGGCATGAAGCGTCGCGTGCTGGTGGCGCAGGCGCTGGTACATCGCCCGCCCGTGATCGTGCTGGACGAGCCGACCGCCGGGGTGGACGTCGAGTTGCGCCAGACGCTGTGGAAATTCATCTCGCGCCTGAACCGCGAGGGCCACACCGTCGTGCTGACCACGCACTATCTGGAAGAGGCCGAATCCCTGTGCGACCGCATTGCCATGCTCAAGTTTGGCGAGGTGGTTGCACTCGATCGCACGGCGAATCTGCTGTCGCAATTTGCCGGGCTGCAATTGGTGCTGAGCTTTGCGAAGGGCGCGCTGCCGGCATCGCTCGAAAGCCTGCGCCTGCCTGGCAACCACGGCGAGCGCGGTGTGCGTCTGCGTCTGTCGGGCTACGGCGAGGTCGAACAGATTCTCTCCACGTGCCGCCTTGCCGGCTGCGAGATCGACGACATGGAAGTCGCCAAGGCCGATCTGGAAGACGTGTTCGTGCAGATCATGCGCCGCGAAGGCGGATTGCCCGTCGGCCCCCAAACGCCTGCCATTCCCGATTCTGCGCTGGAGCCCGCTGCATGAATGCCATTCCCGAGAGCTTGCCGGGCCGTTGGGTCGGTTTCCGCACGCTGCTGTACAAGGAAGTCCTGCGCTTCTGGAAGGTGAGCTTCCAGACCGTCGCCGCGCCGGTGCTGACGGCGCTGCTGTATCTGCTGATCTTCGGCCACGTGCTCGAAGATCGCGTCAAGGTGTTCGACCAGTTGAGCTACACCGCCTTCCTGGTGCCGGGCCTGGTGATGATGAGCGTGCTGCAGAACGCATTCGCAAACAGCTCGTCGTCGCTCATCCAGTCGAAGATCACCGGCAACCTGGTGTTCATCATGCTGCCGCCGCTGTCGCACTGGGAGATGTTCGGCGCGTATGTGTGCGCCTCCATCATTCGCGGGTTGGCGGTGGGGACCGGTGTGCTCGTCGTGACGACCTTGTTTGCGCACCTACACTTCGCGCAGCCGCTGTGGATCATCGTGTTTGCCGTGCTGGGCGCGAGCGTGCTGGGCACCTTGGGGCTGATCGCCGGTATCTGGGCTGAAAAGTTCGACCAGCTCGCTGCGTTCCAGAACTTTCTGATCGTGCCGGCCACCTTCCTGGCGGGCGTGTTCTATTCCATTCATTCACTGCCGCCGTTCTGGCAGGCGGTGTCCCACGCCAACCCGTTCTTCTACATGATCGACGGCTTCCGCTACGGCTTCTTCGGCGTGTCCGATGTGCCGGTGGCGACGAGCCTCGGCGTGATGCTGATCGCGCTGGTCGTGGTGGGGGGAGTGGCCCTGCAGATGCTGCGCACGGGCTACAAGCTGCGCCATTGACGCGTCGATAACAAAACGAACGACGCTCACCCTAACGTTTTGCAGGAGAAGGGACGGCCATGTTGCCCACACCCGAACAAGTCAAGCAGTACATCGAAACCGGCCTGCCGTGCGAGCACCTCGAAGTCGAGGGCGACGGCCAGCACTTTTTTGCCACCATCGTCAGCGCGCAATTTGAAGGCAAGCGGTTGATCCAGCGTCACCAGCTCGTCTACGCCGCGCTGGGTGAGCGGATGCGCGCCGAAATCCACGCGCTGTCCATGAAGACGCTCACCCCGGCGGAGTGGCAGTCCTGATGGCCGAGCTTGATCCCACCCCGGTTACCGTTTCAACCGATTCCGACCTTGCGCTCGCCGAGCGCCCCTCCCACAGTGATCGACGAGACGTCTCGCTCATGGACAAACTGCTGATCGAAGGCAATGGCCCGCTGTCGGGCGAAATCCGCGTGTCTGGTGCCAAGAACGCCGCGCTGCCCATCATGTGCGCCGCACTGCTGACGGCCGAGCCGCTGGCGCTGAGCAACGTGCCGAACCTGCAGGACGTGCGCACGATGCTCAAGCTGCTGCGCCAGATGGGCGTGGAAGGCGTGCTTGACGGTCACAACCTCACGCTCGACGCTGCGACCATCCATACGCCCGAAGCTTCGTACGACCTAGTGAAGACGATGCGTGCATCGATCCTGGTGCTGGGCCCGCTGCTGGCGCGCTTTGGCCATGCGCGTGTGTCGCTGCCGGGCGGTTGCGGCATCGGCGCGCGCCCGGTCGATCAGCACATCAAGGGCCTGCAGCTGATGGGCGCCGAGATCGTGATCGAACACGGCTACATCGAAGCCAAACTTGCTGATGGCGCCAAGCGCTTGCGTGGCGCCCGCATCGTCACCGACATGGTGACGGTCACGGGCACTGAAAACCTGCTGATGGCAGCCGCACTGGCCGACGGCGAAACGGTGCTCGAAAACGCCGCACGCGAGCCGGAGGTCACCGACCTCGCCAATCTGCTCGTGAAGATGGGCGCGCGCATCGACGGCATCGGCACGGACCGCCTCGTCATCCAGGGCGTGGAAGCACTGCATGGCGCCGCCCACACCGTGATTGCCGATCGCATTGAGGCCGGCACGTTCCTGTGCGCTGTGGCAGCAGCCGGCGGCGATGTGACGCTGCGCGGCGTGCCGCCGGGCATCCTCGATGCCGTGCTCGACAAGCTGCGCGAAGCCGGCGTGACGCTCACCACGGGCGACGACTGGATCCGTGTACAGATGACGGGCCGCCCCAAGGCCGTGAGCTTCCGCACGTCGGAGTACCCGGCGTTCCCGACCGACATGCAGGCGCAGTTCATGATGCTCAACGCCATTGCGGAAGGCTCTGCCACGGTAACGGAGACCATCTTCGAAAACCGCTTCATGCACGTGCAGGAACTGAACCGCCTGGGCGCCAATATCGTGATCGACGGCAAGACGGCCGTGGTGACGGGCGTCGAACAATTGTCGGGCGCGACCGTCATGGCAACCGACCTGCGCGCCTCGGCCAGCCTCGTCATCGCCGGGTTGATTGCGCAGGGCGAGACGCTGGTCGATCGCATCTATCACCTTGATCGCGGCTACGACCGCATCGAAGACAAGCTGTCCGCTGTCGGCGCCAAGATCCGCCGCATTCAAGCGTAAGGTAAGGAACCCGCCGGTCATGAACGCATTCCAGTCCGCCTCCAACCAGCTCACGCTGGCGTTGTCCAAAGGGCGCATCTTTGAAGAGACGCTGCCGCTGCTGAAGGCCGCCGGCATCGAGGTGACCGAAGATCCGGAAACCTCGCGCAAGCTGATCCTGCCGACCTCCGACCCTGCGCTGCGCGTGATCATCGTGCGCGCTTCCGACGTGCCCACCTACGTGCAATACGGCGCGGCGGACTTCGGCGTGGCCGGCCGCGACGTGCTGATGGAGCACGGCATGGCGGGCCTGTATGCGCCCATCGACCTGAACATCGCCCGCTGCCGCATGTCGGTGGCGGTGCCCAAGGGCTTCGATTACGCCAACGCGGTGCGCCAGGGCGCGCGCCTGTCGGTCGCGACGAAGTATCTGAATACCGCGCGCGAGCACTTCGCCAAGAAGGGCGTGCACGTCGACCTGATCAAGCTGTACGGCTCGATGGAGCTGGGCCCGCTGGTGGGCCTGGCTGACGCCATCGTCGACCTCGTCAGCACGGGCGGCACGCTGCGCGCGAACAACCTCGTCGAGGTGGAGGAGATCGTGCAGATCTCGTCCCGACTCGTTGTCAACCAGGCCGCGCTGAAACTCAAGCGTGACCGGCTGGCGCCCATCCTCGACGCTTTCGAGCGCGCCTCCGCCCAGGACGAGCGTGCTGGGGAACCCGCATGAGCCTGACCATTCGTAAGCTGGATTCGGCCGACGCCGGATTCGCGGCGCAACTGCGCCAGGTGCTCGCGTTCGAAGCGAGCGAAGACGAAGCCATCGACCGCGCCGCTGCGCAGATCCTGGCCGACGTGAAGGCGCGCGGCGATGCTGCCGTGCTGGAAGCCACGCACCGCTTCGACCGCATCGAAGCCGACAGCGTAGCCGCGCTGGAACTGTCGCCGACCGTGCTGCAGGCTGCGCTGGACGGCCTGGAGCCCAAGCGCCGCGCGGCGCTGGAAGCCGCCGCCGCCCGCGTGCGTGCGTATCACGAGAAGCAGAAGATCGAGTGCGGCACGCACAGCTGGGAATACGCCGAGGCCGATGGCACGGTGCTTGGCCAGAAGGTGACGCCGCTCGACCGCGTAGGCATTTACGTGCCGGGCGGCAAGGCGGCATACCCGTCGTCGGTGCTGATGAACGCGATCCCGGCACGCGTGGCGGGCGTCAAGGAAATCATCATGGTTGTGCCCACGCCCGGTGGCGTGCGCAATGACCTCGTGCTGGCTGCGGCGTGCATCGCCGGGGTGGACCGCGTGTTCACCATCGGCGGCGCGCAGGCTGTGGGTGCGCTGGCTTACGGCACGGAGACCGTCCCCGCCGTCGACAAGATCGTCGGCCCCGGCAACGCCTATGTGGCGGCGGCCAAGCGCCGCGTGTTCGGCACGGTTGGGATCGACATGATTGCCGGTCCATCGGAAATCCTCGTCATCTGCGATGGCACGACCGATCCGGACTGGGTGGCGATGGACCTGTTCTCGCAGGCCGAGCACGACGAGCTGGCTCAGTCGATTCTGCTGTGCCCGAACGCTGAGTTCATCGCGCAGGTGGAAGCCAGCATCAACCGTCAGCTCGAAGACATGCCGCGCCGGAGCGTGATTGCCGAGTCGCTGTCGGGCCGCGGTGCGCTCATCAAGGTGCGCGACATGGAAGAGGCGTGCGACATCGCCAACGACATCGCGCCGGAGCATCTGGAGATTTCGGCAGAGAACCCGCGCCAGTGGGCCGAGCGTATCCGCCACGCCGGCGCGATCTTCCTCGGCAAGTACACCAGCGAATCGCTGGGCGACTACTGCGCAGGCCCGAACCACGTGCTGCCCACGTCGCGCACGGCGCGCTTCTCGTCGCCGTTGGGCGTGTACGACTTCATCAAGCGCTCGAGCCTGATCGAGGTGAGCGAAGCCGGCGCGCAGATGCTGGGCGAGATTGCTGCCGAGCTGGCCTACGGCGAAGGCCTGCAGGCGCATGCCCGCAGCGCCGAATATCGCCTGCAACGCCCTACGTCCGAATAACCTCCGCCGCACGACGATGACCGCCACCGCTTCGGCCCAAGCCTCTCTGGATGACCTGCTCGCGCGCATCGTGCGCGACGACGTTCGCGCCATGGGCGCGTACCACGTGCCCGACGCGACCGGCAGGGTCAAGCTGGACGCGATGGAAAACCCATATCTGCTGCCGGCGATGCTGCGCGACGCGTTGGGCAAGCGCCTGGCTGAAGTCGCGCTCAACCGCTACCCGGTACCGACCGCCGACGCACTGAAGGCGCAGCTCAAGCAGGTGATGCACGTGCCGGCCGGCGCCGAGGTGCTGCTGGGCAACGGCTCGGACGAGATCATCAGCCTGATCGCCATTGCCGCGGCCAAGCCGGGCGCGACCGTGCTGGCGCCAGTGCCGGGCTTCGTGATGTACGCGATGTCGGCGCAGCTGCTGGGCCTGAACTTTGTCGGCGTACCGCTCAAGGCGGACCTGACGCTCGACCGTGAAGCGATGCTGGCGGCCATGGCCGAACACCAGCCCGCCGTCATCTACCTGGCGTATCCGAACAACCCGACGGGCAACCTGTTCGACGCGGCCGACATGGACGCGATCATCCGCGCCGCACGCGGCCCGGTGTGCCAGAGCCTGGTGGTGGTCGACGAGGCCTACCAGCCGTTCGCGCAACACAGCTGGATGCCGCGCCTGCGCGATTTCGATCACCTTCTGGTGATGCGCACCGTCTCCAAGCTGGGCTTGGCCGGCATCCGCCTCGGCTACGTGGCCGGCCACCCAAAGTGGATCGCCGAACTGGACAAGGTGCGCCCGCCGTATAACGTGAATGTGCTGACCGAGGCGACCGCCCAGTTCATGCTCGAACACGTGGACGTGCTCGATGCCCAGGCAGCCACCCTGCGCGCCGAGCGCACCAAGCTCATCGATGTGCTGTCGGCGCAGCCGGGCGTGACGGTGTTCCCCAGCGCGGCGAATTTCATCCTGCTGCGCGTGCCGAATGCCGCCGCCTTGTTCGAGCGCCTGCTCAATCGGCGGATTCTGATTAAAAACGTCAGTAAAATGCACCCGTTGTTGACCAATTGTCTGCGCGTGACGGTCAGCAATCCCGAAGAAAACGCGCAATTTATCGATGCCTTTGTCGCATCGATGCAGGAAGCCCCATGAGCCGCCGTGCCGAGGTCACTCGCAACACCTCTGAAACGCAGATCCGCGTCGCCCTTGATTTGGACGGCACGGGCAAGCAGACGCTGAACACCGGCGTCCCCTTCCTCGACCACATGCTCGACCAGATCGCCCGTCACGGCATGGTCGACCTGGACGTCTCGGCCACCGGCGACACCCATATCGACGATCACCACACCGTGGAAGACGTCGGCATCACGCTGGGCCAGGCCGTCGCCAAGGCCATCGGCGACAAAAAGGGCATCGTGCGCTACGGCCACAGCTACGTGCCGCTGGACGAAGCCCTGTCGCGCGTGGTCATCGATTTCTCCGGCCGTCCGGGCCTGGAGTTCCACGTGCCGTTCACGCGCGCGCGCGTCGGCAATTTTGACGTGGACCTGTCCATCGAGTTCTTCCGCGGGTTCGTCAACCATGCCGGCGTGACGCTGCATATCGACAACCTGCGCGGCGTCAACGCGCACCACCAGATCGAGACTGTCTTCAAGGCCTTCGGCCGCGCGCTGCGCATGGCGGTCGAGATCGATCCGCGCGCAGCCGGCACGATTCCGTCGACCAAGGGCGCCCTGTAAATCACTGCGTCGGCCTGGCCGCGCCTACCCGACTCCAAAACCGGCCGCCGATCCGATGGATCTGACCAAAAGCTTTTTCTCGCTGCTCGCGCTGATCAACCCGATCGGCGCGATCCCGTTCTTCATCAGTCTGACCGAGAGCCAGACGGATGAGGAGAAGCGCCGCACCATCAAGGTCGCGTCGATTTCGGTGGCGATCGTGATCGGCCTGTCGGCGTTGCTGGGCGAGCAGATCATCGGCTTTTTCGGGTTTTCGGTAGGTTCGCTGCAGGTTGGCGGCGGGATCATCATGATCATGATCGCGCTGAACATGCTGAATGCGCAGACCAGCCGCACCAAGGCGACGCCCGAAGAAGAGGACGAGGCCGGTGCCAAGGCCAGCATTGCGGTTGTGCCGCTGGCGATTCCGCTGCTCACGGGCCCCGGCTCGATCAGCACGGTCATCGTCTACGCCGGCAAAACCAAGCACTGGTGGGACCTGTTTCTCCTGGCGGGCGTCGGTGTGGCGATTGCAGCTGTGGTCTGGATCGTGTTGCGCGCGGCCGAGCCGATCGCCCGTGTGATCGGCCGCACCGGCATCAACGTCGGGACGCGGTTGATGGGCCTGATCCTGGCGGCGCTGGCCGTGGAATTCATCGTTGATGGGCTGAAAACCCTGTTGCCCGTACTTCGGGCCTAAGTTAAGTCATGACTAAGATCGCAATCGTCGATTACGGCATGGGCAATCTGCGCTCGGTGGCGCAAGCCCTGATGGCCGTTGCTCCCCAGGCCGATGTGCGCATCAGTGCGCAAGCGGATGAAATCCGCGCCGCTGATCGCGTGGTGC
The DNA here is from genome assembly GCF_000620465.1 of Ralstonia sp. UNC404CL21Col. Lineage (GTDB taxonomy): Bacteria > Pseudomonadota > Gammaproteobacteria > Burkholderiales > Burkholderiaceae > Ralstonia > Ralstonia flatus. Next base: position 76,016 of record NZ_JIBE01000007.1, on the reverse strand, counting down.
TGCCAGGGCAAGGCGCCATGCCCGACTGCATGGCGGCCTTCGACCAATCCGGCCTGCGCGACGCGGTGCTGGAGGCATCGCGGAGCAAGCCGATGCTCGGCGTATGCGTAGGCGAGCAGATGTTGCTGGAGCGCAGCACCGAGGCGCGCCCCGGCCAGCAATACACCGAAGGTCTGGGTCTCATCAAAGGCGATGTGGTCCGCTTTGATCTGGATGGCCAGTTGCAGCCGGACGGCTCACGGTACAAAGTGCCTCAGATGGGCTGGAACCGCGTGCACCAGAGTCGTGCCCACGCCCTCTGGGAAGGGGTGCCAGACCAGAGCTACTTCTATTTCGTGCATAGCTACTACGCGCGGCCCGCCAATGCCGACGAATCGGTCGGAGAGACCGAATACGGCGTGCGGTTTACCTGCGCCATCGCCCGGGATAATATTTTTGCAACACAGTTTCACCCGGAAAAAAGTGCGCAAGCCGGCCTGCAGATCTACCGGAACTTCGTGCACTGGAATCCGTGACGCCCGCCGTGGCGTCGCAATCGAATCCATTTTTCGCCCTTTTAAATTTTCCCCCTCAACTCTGTCGTCACGCTTATGTTGCTCATCCCGGCCATCGACCTGAAGGACGGTCAGTGTGTGCGCCTCAAACAAGGCGATATGGATCAAGCCACCGTGTTCTCGGAAGACCCGGCCGCCATGGCGCGGCACTGGGTCGAACAAGGCGCGCGCCGGTTGCATCTGGTCGATCTGAACGGCGCTTTCGCCGGCAAGCCTCGTAACGAGGCGGCCGTCAAGGCCATCCTCGCCGAGGTGGGTGACGAGATCCCCGTGCAACTCGGCGGCGGCATCCGCGACTTGGGCACCATCGAGCGCTGGCTCGACGACGGCCTGTCGTACGTGATCATCGGTACGGCGGCGGTCAAGGACCCGGGTTTTCTGCGGGACGCCTGCACGGCATTCGGCGGCCATATCATCGTTGGGCTCGATGCCAAGGACGGCAAGGTGGCGACCGACGGCTGGAGCAAGCTGTCTGGCCATGAAGTCGTGGACCTCGCCAAGAAGTACGAAGACTACGGCGTCGAAGGCATCATTTACACCGACATCGGCCGCGACGGCATGCTGCAGGGCATCAACATCGATGCCACCGTCAAGTTGGCGCAGTCGGTGAAGATTCCGGTCATTGCCAGCGGCGGCCTGTCGAACCTGAAGGACATCGACCATCTGTGCGCGGTCGAAGAGCATGGCGTGGAAGGCGTGATCTGCGGCCGCGCCATTTATTCGGGCGACCTGAACTTCAAGGAAGCGCAAGCCCTTGCGGACAAACTCGGCGCGGCCTGATCGTTGATCCAGCCGTGCACAACGGGCGCTCCGGCGCCCGCCTCATCATGCTAGCCAAACGAATCATCCCCTGCCTGGACGTGACCAACGGCCGGGTGGTCAAGGGCGTCAACTTCGTCGAATTGCGCGACGCCGGCGACCCCGTCGAAATCGCACGCCGCTACGACGAGCAGGGCGCCGACGAAATCACCTTCCTCGACATCACGGCCACGTCCGACGGGCGCGACCTGATGCTGGGCATCATCGAGGCGGTGGCTTCGCAGGTGTTCATTCCGCTGACGGTGGGCGGCGGTGTGCGCGCGCTGGAAGACGTGCGCCGGCTGCTCAACGCCGGTGCGGACAAGATCAGCATGAACTCGTCGGCGGTGGCGAATCCGCAACTCGTTTCGGACGCCAGCGCCCGCCATGGCGCGCAATGCATCGTCGTGGCCATCGACGCCAAGAAGGTGTCGGCCGAAGGCGAGGCCCCGCGCTGGGAAGTCTTCACGCACGGCGGCCGGAAAGGCACGGGCCTGGATGCCGTGGCGTGGGCGCGTGAAATGGCACAGCGCGGCGCCGGCGAAATCCTGCTGACCAGCATGGACCGGGACGGCACCAAGGCCGGCTTCGATCTGGAGTTGACCTGCGCCGTGTCGGACGCCGTGCCGGTTCCGGTCATCGCCTCGGGCGGCGTGGGCAACCTGCAGCATCTAGCTGACGGCATCCAGCAAGGCCACGCCGATGCAGTGCTCGCGGCGAGCATCTTCCATTACGGCGAATACACCGTCGGCCAGGCCAAGCAATTCATGGCAGAGCAGGGCATTCCAGTACGGATCGGACTATGAGCAAGAAGTGGCTGAACAAGGTCCACTGGGACGACAACGGCCTGGTGCCGGTGATCGTGCAGGAGCAGGGCAGCAACGACGTCCTGATGTTCGCCTTCATGAACCGCGAGGCGCTTCAGAAGACAGTGGAAACGGGCGAGGCCGTGTTCTGGTCGCGCTCGCGCAAGCGTCTGTGGCATAAGGGCGAGGAGTCCGGCCACATCCAGAAGGTGCACGAAATCCGCCTCGACTGCGATGAAGACGTGGTCCTGCTGCGTGTCACACAAGTCGGCGGTATCGCCTGCCATACTGGCCGCCACGCCTGCTTCTTCCAGAAGTTCGAAGGCAATGTGGAAGACGGCGACTGGCACACCGTCGAGCCCGTGCTCAAGAATCCCGACGACATCTACGCCGGCAAGCCCGGCCACAATCATGAGTGACACCCTGCGCCGCCTGGGCGAGGTGCTCGAATCCCGCAAGCTCGCCAATGGCGGCGACCCGGAGAAGAGCTACATCGCCCGCCTCTTCAACAAAGGCGACGATGCGATCCTCAAGAAGATCGGTGAAGAAGCCACCGAGACCGTCATGGCCGCCAAGGACGCCCGCGCTGCCGGCATGACCGACGAGGCACGCAGCAAGGTCGTCTACGAAGTGGCCGATCTGTGGTTCCACACGATGGTGCTGCTGTCGCATTTCGGTCTTACCCCGGACGATGTTGTAAGCGAACTGGCGCGCCGCGAAGGGCTTTCCGGTCTGGAAGAAAAAGCGCTGCGCAAGTCGCAGGCGCGCGACGCAGCGGGTGACTGAACACGGTGGCGAATCGTCGCAGGGAGGTGGCGTGGACAAATACGGAGCAGCAGTGGTGGTGACGGACGACGCGGAGCGCCTGGCCGGTTTGCGTCGCCTGACGCATATTCTGTATGCCCTCTACGCCATTTTTTGGCTGACCGGCGGTATCACTGCATTGATTGCCATCATCGTCGGGTATGTTAAGCGCGACGATGTGCGCGGCACCCTGTATGAGTCGCACTTTCGGTGGCAGATCCGTTCGTTCTGGTGGTGCGTACTGTGGGGTGTGGTCGGTGTGCTGCTCATTCCCGTCGCCTTCATCGGCTTTGCCGTGCTGTGGGCTCTGGGCATCTGGATGCTGTATCGTATTGTGAAGGGTTGGCTGTATCTGAATGACAGCAAGCCGATGTACGCAAATCCGTAAACTCAACCAATGGCGCCGCCATCGTTGCGGCGCCGCCAGCCGTATTTACGTGGGAGTAGGACATGGGTTCCTTTAGCATTTGGCACTGGCTGATCGTGCTGGTGATCATCATGATGGTGTTCGGCACGAAGAAGCTGCGCAACATCGGTTCGGATCTGGGCAGCGCCGTGAAGGGCTTCAAGGACGGCATGAAGGAAGGGGCGGAAGACAAGCCCGCAGCACCGCAGCAGACGGCCAGCCAGCCGCCGCGCGAGCTGCACGATTCGACGACGATCGACGTCGAAGCGCGCGACAAGTCCAAGCAAGGCTGAGCATCGACGCGCGCTGACCGATGATCGATCTCGGCATTTCCAAGCTGGCGCTGATTGGCATGGTGGCGCTCGTCGTCATCGGGCCCGAGCGTCTGCCCAAGGTGGCGCGGACCGCTGGCGCCCTGCTTGGCCGCGCACAGCGCTACATCGCCGACGTGAAGGCCGAAGTCAGCCGCGAAATCGAGCTTGAGGAGTTGCGCAAGATGCGCACCGACTTCGAGCAGGCCGCGCGCAATGTCGAGCAGACCATCCACCAGGAGGTCAGCAAGCACACGACCGAGATCAACGAGCGCCTGAACGAGGCGCTGGGTGACCCGGCCCAGACGTCGACCTCCGCGCCCGACTGGCGCCCCGCGCCGGGCAAGTCGCGCAACGGCCGTAACAGCTGGCGCAACAAGCAGCTCTCGATGCCCAAGTGGTACCGCCAGAAGCAGGGCGTGCGCATGTGGGCGCAATCGGGTGCGGCACGCGTCAAGCGCCACCGTCCGCCCATCGTTGCCGCACAGTCGCGTGCGCGCTCCTTCTTCGAATGATCTTCCGGGCGCGAGCCGTGTTTGCGGTGCCGCGTCCTGACTTCCCCCTTTCCCACCCGACATGAGTGCCGCTCCGCTCGATCCGCAAGAGTCGCCCGAGGACGGCGCGCAGGAAACCTTCATTTCGCACCTGGTCGAATTGCGTGAGCGCATCGTCAAGGCCGGTGCCGGCGTGCTGCTGATCTTTCTGGGCCTGGTCTACTGGGCGCCGGATATTTTCAATCTGTTCTCGCGGCCGCTGATCCAGGCGTTGCCCAAGAACGGCCACATGATCGTGACGGACGTCACAGGTTCGTTCTTCGTGCCGATGAAGGTGACGCTGCTGGCTGCCTTCCTGATCGCACTGCCGTGGGTCCTGTACCAGATCTGGCGGTTCGTGGCGCCGGGGCTCTACACGCATGAGAAGCGGATGATCATGCCGCTGGTGGTGAGCACCTACGTGTTGTTCCTGTGCGGTGTGGCGTTTGCGTATTTCCTGGTGTTCCCGACGGTGTTCAAGGTCATGGCGCACTACAACGCGCCGCTGGGTGCCGAGATGTCCACCGACATCGACAAGTACCTGAGCTTCGCCATGACCACGTTCCTCGCCTTCGGCATCACCTTCGAGGTACCGGTAGTCGTGATGGTGCTGGTGCGCTTTGGCATCGTGAGCCTGGAGAAGCTGCGACAGGCGCGGCCGTACGTCGTGGTGGGCGCCTTCGTGATCGCCGCGGTGGTGACGCCGCCCGACGTGATGTCGCAGCTGTTGCTGGCGGTGCCGCTGTGGCTGCTGTATGAGCTGGGGTTGATCTTGGCGGCCATCTTTATCCGTAACACCACGGCACCGGAGAACAATCCGGAGCACTTGCCCGTGGTGAAGGACTGACGGATCGATCCCGCATCAGCCAAAGAAAAAGGCAGCCGAGGCTGCCTTTTTTTGTTGCCGACGAATCTGCTGTTGCTGCGTTTTTCAGGCGGCGTACAGCCAGAACTGTTCGCGCGGGAAGGTCAGCGCGTACTTGCCGTCGCTCGGGGCGCTGGCGGAGTAGGCGCGCAGGCCTGTGCCCGTTGCGCCGCTGTCGTCGGTGGCGCGGAACAGGCATTCCCAGCGGTCGCCCAGGTACATGCGCGTCGCGAGCGGCAGGTGGATGGTGTTGTCGGCGTTGTCGACGCCCACGCGCACCTGCTCCAGGCGGATCACGCCGTGCGCCGACGCGCCCGGCTTCAGATCGCCGCGCGCCACGCCCCACAGCGACCAACCTCCGGTCTCGTCCACCAGCCGGGCCATGCCGTCGCGCACTTCGGCGATCTTGCCGTTGATGCGGTTGTTGCTGCCCATGAACTCGGCGGTAAACAGCGTCTGCGGCGCACCATACATCTCTTCGGGCGTGCCTTGCTGCTCGATCACGCCGTTGTTCAGCAGCAGGATGCGATCGGACATGGCCATCGCCTCGCTCTGGTCGTGGGTGACCATCAGCGCGGACAGGCCCAGGCGCACGATCAGTTCGCGCAGGAAGGCACGCGCTTCTTCGCGCAGCTTGGCGTCGAGGTTGGAGAGCGGCTCGTCGAGCAGGATCACAGGCGGGTTATAGACCAGGGCGCGCGCGATGGCCACACGCTGCTGCTGTCCGCCGGACAGCTGACTCGGGAAGCGCTCGCCGAGATGGCCGAGGCCCAGTTGCTGCAGCACAGCCTGCACGCGTTCCTTGATCTGCGCGGCGGGCGTCTTGCGCAACTTGAGCGGGTAGGCGACGTTTTCGGCCACAGTCTTGTGCGGCCACAGCGCGTAGGACTGGAAGACCAGGCCCAGGTTGCGCCCTTCGGCCGGCACGTCGAGCTTCTTGGCGCCGTCGAACATGACCCGATCGCCGATCTTTACGCTGCCCTGGCTGGCCTGTTCGAGGCCGGCGACAGCGCGCAGCAGCGTGGTCTTGCCCGAACCGGACGGGCCCAGCAGCGAGACGACCTCGCCCTTCTGCAGCTGCATCGAGACACCCTTGAGAACCGGGTTGTTGCCGTATTGCAGGTGCAGGTCGTTGACAGTGAGTTCAATCATGGAGCTTCACTCCGAAACGCAGTGCGATGCCGAGGCCAACGGCCACCAGCACGATATTGACGAAGGACAGCGCGGCGACGATATCGATGGCGCCGCCCGCCCACAGGGAAACCAGCATCGAGCCGATCGTCTCGGTGCCCGGCGACAGCAGGTACACACCGGTCGAGTACTCGCGCTCGAAAATCAGGAAGATCAGCAGCCATGCGCCGAGCAAGCCGTAGCGCGTGAGGGGTACCGTCACGTCGCGCGTGGTGCGGGCGCGTGTGGCGCCCACCGAGCGTGCGGCTTCTTCCAGTTCCGGACCCACTTGCAGCAGCGCGGCCGAGATCAAGCGAAGGCCATAGGCCAGCCACACCACGGTGTAGGCGATCCACACGCTGAAGATCGTGCTGCGCAGGTCGCGCAGGCTCGGCACGATGTTTTCGATGATCCAGTTGGCGAAGGGCAGGCCGCTGTCGGTCAGTCCGGTCTCGATCCAGTTCGGCACGAACAGGAACACCCACAGGAACGCCAGGCCGGCCAGCAGACCCGGAATGGCACGGGGCACCAGCACGCTGTAATCGAGGAAGCGCGTCCAGCCATCCGGCTTGCGGTGCATGGCCAGGCCGATGCAGGTGTAGCAGCCCACCGCCAGCGCGCCGCCGATCACGCCGATCAGCACCGTGTTGACCATCGCCCGCAGAAACTGCGGCTGCGCGAAGATCTGCTGGAATGCCGTGGTCGAGAAGGCCTCCACCAGCGAGACGCCTTCACCCCAGTTCGACACGAAGGCGCGCAGGGCGATACCCGAGAGCGGCACCACCACCGTCACGAAGAACCACAGCACCACCACCGCCCACGCCGGCCAGCGCCAGCTGCCCAGGGGAAGCGGGCGGCTGCGCGTGACCTTGCCCTTGACGGTAACGAAGCGGTTGGCCGACTTCAGCATGTAGCGTTGCAGCAGCACCAGCGGGAACGTCACCATCACGAGGCAGACCGCCACGGCGGCCATCAGGTGGTACGCCGGCGTGCCGAGCTTGTTGGTCAGCTTGTACAGATACGTCGCCAGCACAAGGTGACCTTCCGGATCGCCCAGCACGAGCACCAGGCCGAACACCTCGAAGCCCAGGAATGTCACCAGCACGGCGGCGTACAGCAGGGCGGGGCGCACCATCGGCAGGCTCACGTTCAGCGCCACCGACAGCGGCGATGCCCCCGCGATACGCGCGGCTTCTTCCACGTCCGAACCGAGACTGCGCAGCGCCGACGAGACGTACAGATACACGTGAGGCACGTGCGTCAGGCCGGCAATGATGATGATGCTCGTGAACGAATACACGTTCCACGGCGCGCCGCCAAACAGGCTCTTGAACCACACCGTGTAGAAGCCCACGGGGCCGGCGGACACCACGTAGCCGAACGCCAGCACCATCGGCGAGACGAACACCGGAATCATGAGCAGCGGTTCGAGAATGCGGCGGCCGGGCAGGTCCGAACGCACCATCAGGAATGCCAGGATGCCGCCCAGCGGCACCGAGATCACCGCCAGGCCGAACGCCAGCGCGGCGGATTTCTCGAAGGCGTGCCAGAAATCCGAATCGGTAAAGATGAAGCGATACGCATCCAGCCCCGCCAGCGCGTCGGGCATGAAGAACGGCGCGGACAGAAAGCTCTGGTAGAAGATCAGCGCCAGCGGCGTGAAAATCGCCAGCGCGGTAAGCAGAATGACCACGCCGCGCGGCAAAGCCTGTCCCACACGCGTCCAGGGCGAGCGCTTGGGAGAGACTTGGCGAGCGGCGGCACGGTCTTGCGCTAGAGAACGCATGGTGCCTCCAGGAGGAACCGGCGCCAGGTACGGATGGCGCCGGCAGGTCGGTCAGATGAGTGGAGTGCCGATGATCAGCGGATCAGGTCAACGGCCGGCGGCGGTGCGCCATTGCTTGATGAAATCCAGACGCTTCTTCGGTTCCAGGAACGCCAGGATCGATTCGTCCACCGGAATCGGCTTGATCGTGTTGCCCAGAACCTTCTTCAGGCCGGCGGCGGTGGCTTCGCCCGTCACGTCTTCGCGCAGCGAGTGCAGATCCGACTTGTTGGCGAGGATTTCCTGGCCGCGCTTGGACAGGATGTAGTCCAGCCAGAGCTTGGCCGCGTTCGGGTTCTTGGCCTTCTTGGCGATCATCGCCACGCGCGACACCACGAGCGTGTAGTCCTTCGGATAGACGATGCCGATCGACGGATCTTTCTTGGCGCGTGCAATCGCGTACGAACCGAGGATGTTGTACGCCACCAGGTTTTCGCCCGAGGCCACGCGCTCCATCATCGTGCCGGTGGAGGACTGCAGCACAAGGTTCGGGCCCACGGCCTTGACGAAGTCGAAGTACTGCGGCGAGTCGACGTTGTCCTGCGCGGCCATCATGAAGCCGACGGCGGACTTCTCGATGTCGTACGTCGTGACCTTGTTCTTGAAGCGTTCGGGCTGGCTGGCCACCAGCTTGGCGAAGTCGGCGTGCGTCTGCGGGACTTCGCTGTCCTTGATCAGGCGCTTGTTGTACAGGAACACGGCCGGCTCGTACGTGGTGCCGTAAGCCAGGCCCTTGTAGACGGCCCACTTCGGCAGGTTCTGCACTTCCGGCGAGTCGTACTTCATCGCGTAGCTCTGCGCCAGCTTGAGCTGCGAGTCCATCGACGAGTTCCACATCATGTCAGCCGACGCGCCGCCTGCAGCCTGCTCACTGATGAAGCGGTTGTACAGCTCGCTGCTGTTCATGTCGTTGTACTCGACCTTCACGCCGGGGTAGAGCGACTCGAAATCCTTGATCAGCGGATCGGCGGCCTTGGTGTCGGTCGTCGCGTACACGACCACCTTGCCTTCCTTCTTGGCGGCGGCGATGGTGTCGGCGTAGTTGGCGGGATAGCCGGCCGGGACTTGCGCGACGGCGGCGGTGCTGAGGGTCAGTGCGGCAGCGGCAATTGAAGCGAGAGCGGCGTGCGCGGGCGTAAAGCGGCCACGAAGCATGGGTTTGTCTCCTGTTTGCTTGTGATGGTGTGGGGCCGGCTACTTATGGCGTGGTGCGTGTAGCTCGGGCGGATGGCCCCAGGTGCGGCGGATTATAGAAATCGCGCGCTTTCGTCACGCTTTCATTGCGGCTGCTGCGTCGCAGCATGTTCGGCAGACGCAGCGGCGCCTGCCAGCGGTACGCGAATCCGCGCAGACAAACCGACGCCGCCGTGCTCGTTCGGCTCCCCGTCGGCCAATTCGATTTGCCCGCCGCTACGCGCTGCATAGGCACGTGCGATGGCCAGACCGAGGCCGGAGCCCTCAGCGGCATAGCGGGCATCTTTGGGCGCGTCTTTGGGTTTACCCGAGCGACTTACGCCCTCGTGTGCGCGGCGGAAACGCTGGAACGCATGCGCGCGCTCTTCGGCGCTCATGCCGGGCCCGGTGTCGTCCACGCAGACCAGTGCGGTATCGCCGTCAGCCGTGACGCGCACGGTGACGCGGCCGCCGGCTGGCGTGTAGCGGATGGCGTTGTGCACGAGGTTCGAGAGCGCCTCGCGCAGGAACGCCGGATAGCCGATGACGGGCAGCGTCATGACGAGGCCGCCGTCGTCCCAGCCGAGATCCTGCTGTTTTTCGCGCGCCAACGGCAGCGCATCGACCACCACGTCGCGAGCCAATTCACCCAGGTCGAAGGTTTCAGCCGGCGCGTCCTGTCCCGCATGCCGTGCGCGGGCGAGGGCGAGCAATTGCGTGGTCAGCCGGTTTGTCGACTGCAGGCGCGCGATGATGGCGGACAGGCTTTCGCGCACGCGCGCCGGGTCGGTCTCGCGCAGCGCGTATTCGGCTTGCGTAAGCAGCACAGCCAGCGGCGTGCGCAGCTGGTGCGACGCATCGGCAAGGAACTGGCTTTGCGCCTCCGCAAGTTCGGCGTAGCGATGAATGTGGTGGTTGATCGCCTCCACCAGCGGGCGGACTTCGGCAGGCACATCGGTGGCGTCCAGCGGCCGGAGATCATCCGATGCGCGCACGCCGATGCTGCGTGCCAGACGATTGAGAGGCCGCAGCGCGACGGTCACGCCGAGCCACAGCAGCGCCGCGCTGACCGCCACCAGCGCCGCATCGCGCAGCAGCGTGCCGCGCCACACCGCCTGCTGCAGCGCGCGCCGCGTCTCGATGGTTTCCGCCACCTGAATGACGATGCGCGCCGGCAGCCCCGGCTGATACAGCGGCTTGGCCACGGCGGCCACGCGTACGGGCTCGTCGTGGTACGTCGCATCGTAGAAGAGCGGGGTGTCGTTTTCCAGCCGCCGGGCGGGCAACGGCAGATCGTCGTAACCGGTCAGCGCGGCTTCGGGCGCCTTGCCCGGCAAGGGCTCGAAAGCGACGCGGTAATAGACGTTGCTCTGCGCGGTCGATTCGAACATGGACAACGCCACGTACGGCACGTTGACCTGCACTTGCCCACGCTCGATCGTCACGCCGTTTTCGATGGCGCGCACCGAGCCGAGCAGCGCGCGGTCATACGCGCGATCCGTTGCGCCGCGCAGCGCCTGGTACGCCGAAACGATGTCGATGGCCAGCACCCCCACCAGCCCCGGCAGCAACAACCAGAGCAGCGTGAGTTTGAGGCTGCGCGGCAGCCGAAGCCGGGCGAGCCGCTGCATCATGCGCTGCTGTCGCCCGCGGCTGGCGTTTCACCGTCGCCGGCTTCGAGCATGTAGCCCAGTCCCCGCACAGTGACGATCTGTACGCCCATGCCAGCCAGCTTCTTGCGCAGGCGGTGCACGACCACCTCCACTGCGTCTGGACTCGAATCGCTGTCCAGGTTGAAGACCTTGTCGAACAAATGCACCTTGCTGATCGGCTGGCCGGTCTTGTGCAGCAGTGCCGACAGCGCGGCGTGCTCACGCGGCGTGAGCGCCAGCGGCTCGCCCGACAGCAGGAATGCCTTGCGCCCGGTGTCGAACTCCAGCGGCCCGCAACGCAGACGCGGGAACGCCCGGCCGCGGCTGCGGCGGATGAGCGCCATCAACCGCGCTTCCAGCTCAGACAGCGCGAACGGCTTGGTGAGGAAATCGTCCGCGCCGGCATTGAGCCCGCGCACGCGTTCATCCAGCGCGCCCTGCGCCGTTAGGATCAGCACCGGCGTGCGGTCGTCACGCGCGCGCATGTCGGCCAGCACGGCAAAGCCATCCTTGCGCGGCAAGCGCAGGTCCAGCACCACCGCATCAAATTCTCCGGAGCCGAGGAAGGCTTCCGCGATGACGCCATCGGCAGCACGCTCGATCACGAAGCCGCTCTGCGCCAGCGCACGCGCCAGCCAGGCCGCCAATTCGTCCTCATCCTCCACCAGCAAAATCCGCATCGGGTGTCTCTCAATATCGTTCTGACTACTTTTTCATGATAATGCGTGGCGCCCGCATCTCGATCTCCCTGTCTACGGGATGCGGCTCCCGTAGCGCTTCAACCGGCATGTCGTTCATCCTAAATTCCCGTCGCCGCTGGCTTTGTCAGACCGCCGCATTGCTGGCTGCAAGCGGCGTGGTTGCGCGAGGGGCGCATGCCCAGTGGCTGGCGAGATCGACGCCGGAGCTGCCGTCGTACTATCCGCGCGACTACGGCGCGATGGTCGACGCCGCGCGCCGCGAAGGCCGTGTCACGGTGTATTCGACGACGGATTTCTCGGCAGCGTACCCGCTGATCCGCGCCTTTGAAACGCGCTACCCTGGCATCACCGTCGATTACCGCGAGCAGAACAGCGACGACCTCTACCGCCGCTTCCTCGCGGAATTTGCCGCCAGGTCACCCGGCGCCGACGTGGTCTGGAGTTCGGCCATGCCCGAGCAGTTCAAGCTTGTGAACGACGGGCACGCACTCCCGTATGCCTCGCCCGAGCGGCCTTACCTGCCGTCGTGGGCCATCTGGAAGAACGAGGCGTACGGCACGAGCTACGAGCCGGTCGTCTTCGTCTACAACGCGCGCCAGTTGCCGGCGGAGTTGATTCCTTCCACTCACGCCGACTTCGCCCGCATTCTGAATGGCCATCGGGACTTGCTGCGCGGGCGCGTCGCCTCGTACGACATCGAGCACTCCGGCTCAGCCTTCCTTTTCGCCGCCGAAGATGCGCGCACAACGCCGGTGTTCTGGGATGTTGCCAAGGCATTGGGTGGGGTCAACGTCAACCTGTACATCACCACGGCCGCGATGCTGGAGCGCGTCGCCTCGGGCGAAAGCCTGCTCGCCTACGACGTGATCGGTTCCTATGCCGCGCGCTACGCCGATCGCAATCCGGCGCTGGCCATCAAGATGCCCACCGACTACACGCTGGTCGCGACGCGGGTCGCCTTTATTGCACGGCGCGCCGCTCGCCCGAATGCCGCACGCCTCTGGCTCGACTTCATGCTCTCGCGCGACGGCCAGAGCGTGATGGCGGACCGCGCGTTCCTGTTTTCGCTGCGCCAGGACGTTGAGACAGGGCTCACTGCGAAGCGCCTGCTCGCCGAGCTTGGCAACACGCATCGGCCCATCCCGGTCGGCCCGGGTTTACTCGCCCATCAAGATCAGCTCCGCCGTGCCGATTTCCTGAAGAGATGGCGCGCCGCCCTTGGTCGATAAAAGAGAATTAAAAGTCACTTATCGTCATAACGTGGCGCGAAGGCGACAAATCGGAGCGGCCGTCGATTGCCAAATTTGGTGCGCGGGAAAGGAGGCGCAATCGCCCGCCAGCCCCTGTGCCACCGCGCAAAAAGCGGGTTGCGCCCCCCTTCCCGAGGGGTTCGGCGCGTGTTGCCCATGAGCAACAACTTGGCCGCAAATCGCGGCCCAGAGCCAGAAAGGGTTTCCGGAATCCGTCAACGCTGGCACATAATGCGGTCAGACGTGAGGTATCTGCGTCGTCCATAAGGACAGTCAAGATTTCCCAATCAGTTGACAAGGAAAGTGTCGATATGAAGATGAAACTGTTTGCAGCTGCTGTCGCAGCTCTGGCCGCCGGTGGCGCCTATGCACAATCCTCCGTGACCCTGTACGGCGTGGTCGACGCTGGTCTGACCTACGCAAACAAGGTGCCGGGCGCAACCGCTGGTTCGAGCGGCTCGCGTTTTGGCCTGGATTCGGGCGGCCTGTCGGGCTCGCGTTGGGGCCTGCGTGGCGTTGAAGACCTGGGCGGTGGCCTGAAGGGTATCTTCAACCTGGAAAGCGGCTTCAACCTGGACACCGGCACGTCGGGTCAAGGTGGTCGTCTGTTCGGCCGTAACGCTTACGTCGGTCTGCAAGGCCAGTGGGGTCAACTGACCCTGGGTCGTCAGCAAAACCTGCTGTACGACTTCTCGCTGATCTATGACCCGATGGCAATCGCCACGCGTTACTCGCTGGCCTCGCAAGACCAGTTCTTCGCTGGCCGTGCTGACAACTCCGTCAAGTACATCGGTACGTTCGGTGGCCTGAGCGTCTCGGCTCTGTACTCGTTCAACTACAACGGCAACGAAGTCGCTGGCAGCAACAAGACCGGCCGTGAGTGGAGCCTGGGTGCTAACTACGCTGGCGGCCCGCTGGGTATCGGCGCAGTGTACGACCAAACCAACTCGACGACCGTTGGTAGCGACAACAAGGAACAACGCGCCACGATCGCTGGCACGTACGCCTTCGGTCCGGCCAAGCTGTACGCTGGCTACCGTTGGTACAAGGCTAACTACGCAACTGTTGCTGGCAACGGCAACCTGCGTTCGAACCTGTACTGGGCTGGCCTGGGTTACCAAGCTACTCCGGCTCTGTCGCTGACGGGTACGGCTTACTACCAACAGTTCAAGAACAGCGGTACGGGCAACCCGTGGCTGTTCGTGGTCGGCACCGACTACGCTCTGTCGAAGCGCACCGACGCGTACTTCAACCTGGCCTATGCTAAGAACAGCGGTGGCTCGGGTCTGGGCGTGATCGGCCTGAACGACGCTAGCTACGCTGGCACGACGCTGACGAACGGCAGCCAAGTGTTCTCGGGCCCGAACAACAGCAACAACCAGTTCGGCGCTACGGTTGGCCTGCGTCACAAGTTCTAATTTGACGCGCTCGTAAGGGCGCATCGAATTAAACGGTTAAACGCCGATCCCGAAAGGGGTCGGCGTTTTTCTTTGGGTGGACGATTTGCAGCGCACATGCATGGCTGAAACTGTGCCGGGAGTCGGCTTGGCTGGCATGCGAGCTTCAGCGGGTGAGATCGGCGTACAGGCGAAGCAGGGGCAAGGGGCGCTTGCTGCCTTACGACGGGCATACGTTCAGGGCGGGCAGCGAAGGTGCGGGGCGAGGGTAGCTCGACGTACGTAGCGCAGCTTTTGGTACGTTGGATCGATTGTTCGTTGAGCAGGGAATGAAGCCAAAGTGGCCCTTTCCTCGCCAACGAGTCGGCTTGACGCTCAGCGTGCGGGCATAAAAAACGGCGGCACATGTGGCCGCCGTTTGCTTATTCCGACACCTGCGTTTTACTGCTGTTCTTCGTCGTCCTGCGAGGGCATCGGCACGTTGCGACGCGTAGGCGCGGGCCGTTTGCCAACAACGATGGTCAATTCCACTGCCTTGCCCTTGCGCGACACGGTGACCTTGGCTTCCGCGCCGGGTTTCAGCTGCGCGATGCTGTTGAGTAGCGCCGTCGTATCCAGGATCGGCTCACCGTTCACGCTGGTGAGAATGTCCCCGGGGCGCAGGCCTGCCTTGTCCGCTGGGCCGCCTTGGACCACGGCGGCAATCAGCGCGCCATCCTTGCGTGACAAGCCAAACGACTCGGCGATTTCCGGCGTCACATCCTGCGGCTCGACGCCGATCCAGCCGCGGACCACGCTACCCGTCGAGATAATCGACTCCATCACCTGCTTGGCAAGCGAGACCGGAATCGCGAAGCCGATGCCCAACGAGCCACCCGAGCGCGAGTAGATCGCCGTGTTGATCCCGAGGAGGTTGCCGTCAGCGTCGACGAGCGCACCGCCCGAGTTGCCGGGGTTGATCGCGGCGTCGGTCTGGATGAAGTTTTCGAAGGTGTTGATGCCCAAATGGCTGCGGCCCAGCGCAGAGACAATGCCCATCGTCACCGTCTGGCCCACGCCGAACGGGTTGCCAATCGCCAGCACCACGTCGCCGACGCGCACATTCTCCAGCCGGCCCAGCGTAATGGCGGGCAGATTCGGCAGGTTGATCTTGAGGACGGCCAAGTCGGTTTCCGGATCGGAGCCGACCACCTTGGCGTTGGCCTTGCGGCCGTCGGTCAGGGCGACCTCGATTTCGTCAGCGCCGTCGACCACGTGGTGGTTCGTTAAAATGTAGCCTTCCGAGCTGACGATCACACCTGAGCCGAGGCTGGCCGTGGGTTCCTGGCGTTGCTCAGGGGCGCGGTCGCCGAAGAAGAAGCGGAACCACGGATCTGCGCTGGCTTGAGGATTGCTGCCGCGCTTCGGCGCGTTCTTGCTGCTGAAGATGTTGACCACCGCCGGCATCGCGACCTTGGCGGCTTCCGCGTAGGAGTTGCTGGAGGTGCCGCCGTGGCCGATCGGCGCGACTTCCTTGAGCGCGACGATGGGCGAGCCGGATTGCACTGCGACCTTGCCACGCTGCAGCCAATCAGGCTTGAGCGTGGCGATCACAAACCAGACGGCCAGGACGACCGTGACGGCTTGCGCAAAAAACAGCCAAAAGCGGCGCAACATAGAGCGAAATTGAGTCCAAATGGATCGAAAAGAACTTGAATTGTACTTGAACGACCTGTTGCAGGCGCCCCGTTTTCGGGACTATTGCCCCAACGGTCTACAGGTGCAAGGGCGCGAAACCATTACGCACATCGTGACGGGGGTCACGGCCAGCCTGGCCTTGATTGAGGCCGCCATCGAAGCGCGTGCCGACGCCATCCTCGTGCACCACGGTTACTTCTGGAAGGGTGAGGACGGCCGTGTCGTGGGCCAAAAGCATGCGCGCCTGAAGCAACTCCTGGCACACGATCTCAACTTGTTCGCGTATCACCTGCCGCTCGATGCGCACCCTGATCTGGGTAACAACGCGCAGTTGGGCGCGTTGCTCGGCATCACGCCACAAGGCCGGTTCGGCGACGATGAACTGGGCTGGATTGGCGCGCTTCCCGAGGCGACCACGCTAGGCGCTTTCGCGCAGACGGTGTCGGCAAAGCTGAATCGGGCGCCGCTCGTGATCGGCGACGACAATCGTCCGGTGCGTACCGTCGGCTGGTGCACGGGCGGTGCTCAAGGCTGGTTTGATGCCGCCGTGGCCGCCGGTGTGGACGTGTATCTGAGTGGTGAAGCGTCGGAGCAGACCACGCATCTGGCGCGTGAATCGGGTGTGGCCTATATCGGTGCCGGCCACCACGCCACCGAGCGCGGCGGCGTGCGAGCTCTCGGCAATCATCTCGCCGAGCGTTTTGGCGTACATCACACCTTCATCGATATCCCGAATCCGGTGTGAAGCCCGCTCCAATTACGACTTGTTCTTGAGGCTGTCGCGAATCTCGCGCAGCAGCTGGATGTCTTCCGGCGTTTCGGCGGGGGCCGTCGGCGGGTTGGCATCGATCACGCGCGTGACGGCGCGCACCATCAAGAACACGATAAACGCCAGAATCAGAAAATTGACCGCCACGGTGATGAAGTTGCCGTAGGCGAAGACTGGCACGCCGGCCTTCTTCAGATCAACCAAGGTATGAGGCACGCCCGCGGGTGCCTCTGCCAGCTGGATGAACAGATTCGAGAAATCCAGCTTGCCAACAATACGGCTGATCAGCGGCATGATCAGATCATTGACAAGCGAATCGACGATTTTGCCGAACGCCGCGCCGATGATCACGCCCACCGCGAGGTCGATCACGTTGCCGCGCATCGCGAATTTCTTGAAGTCTTGCATCAGTGCCATCGGTTTTCTCCGGATTGTTTGATTCGAGACAAACGGTCAAGCTAGCGAACGGTTGACCTGAATTGTTGAAAGCGAGGTTGCAAGAGACATGCCGAAGCCTTGCCTGGACTGGGCTGGCGGGCAATCGGTGCGTCCACTATATCCGCAACGGACGCCCCCCGCGACCGCTACCGTTGGCCAGGTACGCTCGGGTATAATTTTTGGTTGACGCGAATCTATCTTGATTTCTCACCCTGGGGTCTTGAATGAGTGACCAGCAAAACGTGGACAAGGGTCGCCGCAATCTATTGATTGCGACGTCCGTGGCTGGTGGTGTGGGAGGGGTTGCAGTTGCGGCCCCTTTCGTTTGCACATTCGCACCATCTGAAAAAGCCCGTGCAGCGGGCGCGCCCGTAGAGGCGGACGTGAGCGACCTGGCCCCGGGCCAGATGAAGGTGGTGGAATGGCGCGGCAAGCCGGTCTGGCTGCTCAAACGCACGCCCGACATGCTGGAATCGCTCAAGAAGACCGATAACGAAGTCGCCGACCCCAAGTCCGACGTGCCCTTCACCATGAAGACGCCGGACTACTGCAAGAACGAAACCCGCTCCCGTGCCGAGCATAAAGACCTGCTGGTCGTGGTCGGCATCTGCTCCCATCTTGGCTGCTCCCCGTCCGGTCCGTTTCCCGCAGGTGCCAACGTGCAGCTTGCCGGAGACCCCGGCTTCGTCTGCCCGTGCCATGGCTCCACGTTCGACCTGGCTGGCCGCGTGTTCAAGAACAAGCCCGCGCCGCAGAACCTCGACGTTCCGCCGTACATGTTCCTGTCCGACACGAAGCTGGTGATCGGTAAAGACGAGAAAGGAGAGGCTTGATCATGGCCGAGAAGAAGGTGGAGACAACCGGGCTGCTGGGCTGGATCGACGCACGCTTCCCGGCATCGGAGCTGTGGAAGGCGCATCTGTCCGAGTACTACGCGCCGAAGAATTTCAACTTCTGGTATTTCTTCGGGTCGCTGGCGCTGCTGGTGCTGGTGATCCAAATCGTCACGGGCATCTTCCTGGTGATGAACTACAAGCCGGACGGCACGCTCAACGCCGCCGGCATCCCCGTCGCCTATGCGAGCGTGGAGTTCATCATGCGGGAGGTGCCGTGGGGCTGGCTGGTGCGGTACATGCACTCGACCGGCGCGTCGGCGTTCTTCATCGTCGTGTATCTGCACATGTTCCGCGGCATGCTGTACGGCTCGTACCGTAAGCCGCGCGAGCTGGTCTGGATCTTCGGCTGCCTGATCTTCCTGTGCCTGATGGCCGAAGCCTTCATGGGCTATCTGCTGCCGTGGGGCCAGATGTCGTATTGGGGCGCGCAGGTCATCGTGAACCTGTTCTCTGCCATTCCGCTGATCGGCCCGGACCTGTCGCTGTGGATCCGGGGTGACTACGTGGTGTCGGACGCGACGCTGAACCGCTTCTTCTCGTTCCACGTCATCGCCGTACCGCTGGTGCTGCTGGGCCTGGTGGTGGCGCACATCATCGCGCTGCACGAAGTGGGTTCGAACAATCCGGACGGCGTCGAGATCAAGGCCAAGAAGGACGAGCGCGGCATTCCGCTCGATGGCATTCCGTTCCACCCGTATTACTCGGTGCACGACATCGTCGGCGTGGCGGTGTTCCTGTTCATCTTCAGCGCGATCGTGTTCTTCGCGCCGGAAATGGGCGGCTACTTCCTGGAAGCCAACAACTTCATCCCGGCAGACTCGCTGAAGACGCCGCCGCACATTGCGCCGGTCTGGTACTTCACGCCGTTCTACTCGATGCTGCGCGCGACCACGTCGGACTTCCTGCCGTGGCTGTGGGGCTTCATCGCAATCATGCTGGGGCTGCTGTTCGTGCGCTCCAAGAGCATGAAGGTCAAGGGCGTGGCGGTGGCTGTGGCCGTGATTCTGGCGCTGGGCTTCGCGTTCATCGACGCGAAGTTCTGGGGCGTGGTCGTGATGGGCGGCTCGGTGGTGATCTTCTTCTTCCTGCCGTGGCTGGACCAGTCGCCGGTCAAGTCGATCCGTTATCGCCCGGGCTTCCACAAGACGCTGCTGATCGTCTTCGTGATCGCCTTTGCGGTGCTGGGCTACCTGGGCATTCAGCCGCCGAGCCCGGTCGGTTCGATCGTTTCGCAGATCGGCACCATTCTGTACTTCGCGTTCTTCCTCGCGATGCCGATCTGGAGCCAGATCGGGACCTTCAAGCCAGTGCCTGAGCGCGTCACGTTCACGCCGCACTGATAGAGCCCGCGCACAAGGACCCATGAAGGACACAAGAATGAAAAAGCTGCTTGCGATTTTCGCCTTGGCCGGTCTCGTGTTTGCCGCGCCCGTGATGGCCAATGAGGGCGGCGTGCCGCTCGATCCGGCGCCCAACCAGTCCAGCGACACGTCTGCGCTGCAGCGCGGCGCCAAGCTGTTCGTCAACTACTGCCTGAACTGCCACGGCGCCAGCGCCATGCGCTACAACCGTCTGCGCGACATCGGTTTGAGCGAGGAGCAGATCAAGCAGAACCTGCTGTTCTCGTCAGACAAGGTCGGCGACACGATGCACATCGCCATGGACCGCGAGGACGCCAAGAAGTGGTTTGGCGCTGTGCCTCCGGACCTTTCCGTGATTGCCCGGGCGCGCGGCAGCGACTGGCTCTACACCTATCTGCGCACGTTCTACCGTGACGACACGCGTCCGACCGGCTGGAACAACCTCGTCTTCGACAAGGTCGGCATGCCGCATGTGCTGTGGGAGCTGCAAGGCCAGCAAGTGCCGAAGTACGCCGAAGTGAAGTCCGAGCACGGCGAAGCCGAGAAGAAGCTCGTCGGCTTTGAGGTGTCGGTGCCAGGCAAGATGAACAAGGTCGAATATGACCAGGCGGTGGCCGATCTGGTCAGCTATCTGGACTGGATGGCGGAGCCCGCCGGCAACCTGCGCAAGCGCCTCGGTGTGTGGGTATTGTTGTTCATTGGCGTGTTCTTCGTGCTGGCCTGGCGCCTGAATGCGGCCTATTGGAAGGACATCAAGTAAAATCCGTGTTTTCCGGGCAAGGGCTAGGCCGGTGGAGAACTGGCTCTAGCCCTTTGCCTTTTCGCTTTTTGTGCCGTGGCGATGTCATTTGTCGTCACGGTTGTACCGTCATCGGGCCGCCCCCGGCCCATGCGCCAAGGAACTACAACCATGATGGTCTTGTACTCGGGCACCACTTGCCCGTTCTCGCAGCGTTGCCGCCTCGTCCTGTTCGAAAAGGGCATGGATTTCGAGATTCGCGACGTCGATCTCTTCAACAAGCCGGAAGATATCGCGGTGATGAACCCGTACGGCCAGGTGCCCATCCTGGTTGAGCGCGATCTGATTCTGTACGAGTCGAACATCATCAACGAATACATCGACGAGCGCTTCCCGCACCCGCAGCTGATGCCGGCTGATCCGGTGCAGCGCGCCCGCGCCCGCCTGTTCCTGTTCAACTTCGAAAAGGAACTGTTCACGCACGTTTCCGTGCTCGAGAACGAAAAGGGCAAGGCCGCCGAGAAGAACCACGAGAAGGCGCGTGCAGCCATCCGTGACCGCCTCACGCAGCTGGCTCCGATCTTCCTCAAGAACAAGTACATGCTGGGCGAAGAGTTCTCGATGCTGGACGTGGCGATTGCGCCGCTGCTGTGGCGCCTGGACCACTACGGCATTGAAGTGTCCAAGAATGCCGCCCCGCTGATGAAATACGCTGAGCGTATCTTCAGCCGTCCGGCGTATATTGAAGCGCTGACGCCGTCCGAAAAGGTCATGCGCCGCTGATCGCCGCCGGGTCGCTGGCCGTGCCCGGGCTGAGCCTGCGCGCGGCCGCGCCCAACGGTCACTGATTTCATCATGTCGGAAACTTCCACCAAGCCCTATCTGATCCGTGCAATCTACGAATGGTGCACGGACAACGGCTTCACGCCGTACATCGCTGTCTTCGTCGACAACAACACCAACGTGCCGCGCGAGTTCGTCAAGAACGACGAGATTGTGCTGAACGTGAGCTTTGACGCGACCAGCCAGCTCGACATGGGCAACGAGTGGATCACGTTCCACGCACGCTTCTCGGGCGTGTCTCGCAAGATCGAGGTGCCGATCGAGAACGTGCTCGCCGTGTATGCGCGTGAGAACGGTCAAGGTATGGCGTTCCCCGTGGAGCGCAGCACACCGACGACACAGGCCGCGACCGAACGCGAGAACAATCCGCCGCCCAAGCTGGCCGCGGTGGATTCGGAGTCGGCACCTGCGCCGGTCCCCGCCGAAGCGGAAACGGGCCCGGAAGATGAGCCGACACCGCCAAACGTGCCGCGCATCGGTGGAAAGCCCGCGCTAAAGGTCGTCAAGTAACGCGTGTTAGGTTAGAATCGCGTTTCTTTGCCGGCTTAGCTCATCTGGTAGAGCAGTTGATTTGTAATCATCAGGTGGCGGGTTCGAGTCCTGCAGCCGGCACCAGCATCACAAAACGGCCTCCCATGCGGAGGCCGTTTTCTTTTGTCCGCCCGTTCAATTTCGCGGGCTTCACGCTTCACCCGCGCCGAACCCAAATCACCTTGCCGCCCTGGATGCCGAGGTTGCGACGTTCTTCGCGGTAGTCCATGGTGCCGGGCAAGCCCTTGCCATTGCGTTCGCTGATGCGCCAGAGGCAGCCATTCAGCAGGGCCGTGGCGTCCTGTTCGGATTTGCCGACCAGGGCGTTGTCGGAAATGGCGGCCGCCTGACAGGTGGCGGCTTGAGCGGTGTGCTCGGTCATCTTGGATTCCCCTGCGTTTCTGGGTTGCTCTGGGCCTGCTGCCGAGCAGGCCGCCATGCCGAGGGTTGCCGCAATCGTGGTGAGGAGCGTTGCCAAGCGCGTCATAAAACCTCCGTGTGATATCGCAGTGGTGAGCGCCGTCGATCAGGCGCTCGATCGTCGCAGCAGTGTACCGACACAGGCTTGCGAGGCGCCTCATGCCGGGGTGTTGCCGCCGCGCAATGGGCTGTGCGACGCCCCCGAGAAAAGGCTTGCCGCCATCAACAACACTTTGTTACTCTGCGCCCCGTCATAGCTACGGAGTCAATCTCCATGGACAGTTGTTCTAGTCGATCTTCGATCGCACATTGAACGGCTAGACAGTCTCGGCGCACCGTTTTTGCGCCTCACCACTGCCTAGCCGTATTGCACGGCGGGTAGTGGCGCTTGCGTGGGTTCTCTGCGTAAGTCCCTTCCTGAATTCGATTGTTGTATCCGGCACAGCCATGTGGCTGCGTGCGTTTGCGCGCGCCATCGCAAGGCGCGGCCGGCGTTTGCCTACGTCCGTCGGAGAAGCGGGCGGGGGAGGTCTCATGCTGTTCTTCTCGATGCTGCAGTACGTCTGGGTGGCAGCGCGTCCGCTGGTTTGGGTTCGCTTGCTGGCGGGGGCGGCGGCCGTGGTGTCGGCCATGTCGGTGGCGCACGCGGCGGATGACCTTCCGCGCATTGCCGGCGGCGACTTGGATGACCGCTTCGGCTTCCATGGCCAGACCACCTATGTGTGGCAACGCAAACCTGCGTTCGATGCTGCGTACAGCGGCGACAACAGCCTCGGTGCTGCGCGCGCCAAGAGCTATTCCTTCACGGCCACGCTCGACCTAGGGATGCGCTTATGGAAAGGCGCCGAATTTCACGTGAACCCCGAGGTCGCGCAGGGCGTTGCGTTCTCCGAGCTGCACGGCCTGGGCGGATTGCCCAACGGCGAGCTGGCGAAGACGGCCGGGACGAATCCGACGCTGTACCGCGCCCGCGCTTTCCTGCGCCAGACGTGGGGCCTGGGAGGCGACACGGAAAAGATCGACGCCGATTTCAACCAGTTCGCCAACGTCGTCGACAAGCGCCGCGTAGTGCTGACGGCCGGCAATTTTGCGGTGCCCGATGTGTTCGATGCGGTGTCATATGCGCAAGATCCGCGCACGCAGTTCATGAACTGGTCGTTCATGGCGCATCCGTCGTTTGACTATCCCGCCGATGCGCGTGGCTACAACTGGGGCGTGGCGCTGGAGTACATCGACAGCGAGAACGGTTGGGCCGTGCGCGCCGGCCGATTCCTGCAGCCGGAGCAATCGAACGGCTTGCCGCTCGACACGCGGTTCCTCAAGCATTACGGCGACATCCTGGAGCTGGAGAAACGCTACACGGTGTTCGGCCAGGAGGGCACGGTGCGCTTGCTCGGTTGGCGCAACCAGGCGCGCATGGGCCGCTTCGGCGATGCGATGGCGCTGGGGGCGGCTACCGGCGCGGCGCCAGACGTCGGGCTGGTGCGCAAGGAGCACGCCAAGTTGGGCGTGGGCGTTTCGTTCGAACAGAAAGCCGGCGACGACCTCGGCTTGTTCGCGCGCCTGAACTGGTCGGACGACAAGACCGAAACGTATGCCTTTACCGAAGTCGGCCGAAGCGTGTCGTTTGGCGGGTTGCTGAAGGGCACAGCGTGGCGCCGCCCGAACGATGTGCTGGGTGTCGCCGTTGCGGTGAACATGCTGGGGCCTGATCACCGCGCCTATCTTGCCGCGGGCGGCAGCGGCGCGTTTCTTGGCGACGGCGGCTTGAACTATGGCCACGAGCGCGTGCTGGAAGTCTTCTACAGCCTGCAGATGACCAAGGCGCTGGCGATCAGTCCAGATTTCCAGCTTATTCAGAACCCGGGCTACAACCGCGACCGCGGGCCCGCCAAGTTCTTCGGCGTACGCGTCCACGCCGAGTTCTAACCGTAGGAGGACCCATATGGACAGTCCGAGTCGACCTTACCCAACGTCTTTTTCCCACTAGGCGAGTCCGCCGCACGGTTGTTCCCTGCTGCTGACTTGCCGCCCTGGCAAGGCAGCGGTGTCTGCATCGCTCCTTGATCGCTTCGATTCTGCCGCCGCGTGTGTGCAACGCGTGCGGCCATTGCTGCGTGCCACGCGGATGCGCACGCGGCGAGGAGTGTGTCATGCGCAAATTCAATGTTCCCGCCCGCCGTTTTTCGGCGATCGCACTGCCGTTCAGCTCGGTATTCGTGCAGCCGCGCGCTGCTGCACCCGAGCGCGCCGACGCCGTGCCCGCGACCTCCAACCGCCGGGCCGGTGACGGTGGTCAGCCGCTTTCCAACCATGGCTACGCCGCAGCGGCTGTGCGTCTGTCGCGCACGTACTGGTAATCCGACAACACCCAACCCAACGGAGGTCGATATGACCCAATTCGCTTCGGGCATCGACGCACCACCCCGTCATGCCGCACTCGACGACGCTCATGTGGGCGACATTCGCGGCGCGCTCGGCACCATCGCGCATCACGATACGGGCGCCCGTCACAGCTGGCGCGCGCGTCTGCGGACGCTGCTCGCCATCCTCGGGCCTGGGCTGATCGTGATGGTCGGCGACAACGACGCAGGCGCCTTCGGTACCTACACGCAGGCCGGGCAGAACTACGGCACCACGCTACTGTGGACGCTGTTGTTGCTCATCCCCGTGCTGTACGTCAACCAGGAGATGGTGCTGCGCCTTGGCGCCGTCACGCGCGTTGGCCACGCACGGTTGATCTTTGCGCGCTTCGGTAGGTTCTGGGGCAGCTTCTCCGTCATCGACTTGTTCCTGGTGAACGCGCTGACGCTCGTGACGGAGTTCATCGGCATCAGCCTCGCGCTGGAATACCTCGGGATCCCGCGGCACTGGGGCGTGTGCGCTGCCGCAGCGCTGGTCATGCTGGCGGCATCCACCGGCGACTTCCGCCGCTTCGAGCGCTTTGCGCTGGTGCTTGTGGCCGGCAGTCTCACGCTGATCCCCGTGTTTTTGATGGTGCATCCGCCGATGGGGCAGGTGGCGCGCCACTTCTTCGTGCCGGCGCTGCCCGCAGGCGCGCCGCTGGCCGAGGTGGTGCTGCTGATCATCGCCATCGTGGGGACGACGGTGGCGCCGTGGCAGTTGTTCTTCCAGCAAAGCTACGTGATCGACAAGCGCATCACGGCGCGCTTCATCCGCTACGAGCGTGCGGACCTTTGGCTCGGCATCGTCCTCGTGATTGCGGGCGCGGTGGCGATGATCGCCTTCAGCGCCCAGGCGTTTCACGGCACGCCGGAGTTCGGCAACTACACCGACGCGCTCGGCACGGCGCAGGGCCTGGAGCGCCACTCGGGCCGCTGGGCCGGTGTGCTGTTTGCGATTGCGCTGCTGGATGCCAGCATCATCGGCGCCTGTGCGGTGTCGCTGTCGACTGCGTATGCGATTGGCGATGTCTTTGCTGTGCGGCATTCGCTGCATCGCAAGCCGACGGAGGCCAAAGGCTTCTATGCGGTCTACTTCGGCCTGACGTTGTTGGCCGCCGGGCTGGTGCTGACGCCCGGCGTGCCGCTCGGTCTGTTGACCAATGCGGTGCAATCGTTGGCCGGCGTGCTGCTGCCAAGTGCGACAGTGTTCCTGCTGCTGTTGTGCAATGACAAGGCGGTGCTCGGCCCGTGGACGAACGGCCGCGCGATGAACATTTTCACGGGCGGTGTAGTGGCTGTGCTCGTGATGTTGTCCGTCATCCTCACGGCCGCCGTGCTCTTCCCGGGCATCGGCGAATTCGAGATCGGCGCCATCCTGCTCGGCGGGTCGCTGATCGCGGTGGTGATGTCGCTGGTGCTGTGGCGCATCGAGCGGCGCACGCACCGGCCGCCGCATCCGCAGCGTGTGAGCGTGTTGGATCGCGATCACTGGACGATGCCGCCGCTCGACCATCTCACGCCCGCCCGCTGGACACCGCTCAAACGCACATGGATGTTTGTGCTGCGCGGTTATCTCGTGGTGGCGGCCGGGCTGGTGCTGGTGCGCATCGCCGGGCTGCTGACTCAATAACGCCGTAAGGGGAAAGTGGAAGCGGGCCACCTCGGTGGCTCGCCTCCATTCCACGCTAGCGCGCACATTTGGGGACAACGTCGGCTGCGCGCCACTGTGGCTGATTGTCGCAGTGCAACAACAGGCACTTTCGATTTGCTTACCCGCAAAGCCACGTAAACCCTAGCCCTACGGCTCGGACATCACTTGTCAATCGACGTCGCTTTCTATTTGCCTGAGCAGATAGCGCGATCCGAAGCGCCGTCTGGCGGTAAGATCGCGCCCGCATTCCACTTCCAACCGCGCTCCCCAACGGGCGCATGACGTAGTGCCTGCTCCGACCTTTCACGCCCCCGATCTGTCGTCCGCCGCTTTGTGCGACGCGGCGGAGTTCGACCTCGCCCATGCCCGGCATGAGCGAAGTCCGCCTCGCCAACTGAGGGCGTTGGGTTCAGCTTCTCCCTGACCGGCGCCTGATGTGATCGAAGATCCGCTGCCGCACCTCAGCTGTATTCGGGGGCGCCGGTAGTTCGGTCTTCCCTCATTTCCCGCGTTTTTCCCCTTGTGGCCGCTGTCTGGGCTGCTGGGCTCCCGTGATGTCCGGAAGCATCGCCGGCGCAATTGTGCAAGACATGAAGAACACACTCGTTCCACATATGAAGCGGCTCCTCGCCGCAAGCCTCCCGCTCCTGCTGGCGGGCTGCAACCTGACGGTCCTGGACCCGAAGGGGATGATTGCGGCTGAAGAAAAGACGCTGATCCTGGTGGCGACCGGCCTGATGCTGCTGGTGGTCATCCCCGTGATCGTGCTGACGCTGGTGTTCGCGTGGAAATACCGCGCGTCCAACACCAAGGCCCGCTACGAGCCGGACTGGTCGCACTCCAACGCCATCGAAGCCGTGGTGTGGCTGATCCCGTGCCTGATCATCATCGTGCTGGGCGTGATCACCTATAAGTCCACGCACGCGCTCGATCCGTACAAGCCGATCGAATCGGATGTGAAGCCCATCACGGTCGAGGCCGTCTCGCTCGACTGGAAGTGGCTGTTCATCTATCCGGAACTGAAGATCGCGACGGTCAACCAGCTCGCATTCCCGGCCAACACCCCGATCAACTTCAAGATCACGTCCGACACGGTGATGAACGCGTTCTTCATCCCGCAGCTCGGCAGCCAGGTGTACGCCATGGCGGGCATGCAGACCAAGCTGCACCTGATCGCCAACGAGACCGGCGTGTTTGACGGCATGTCGTCGAACTACAGCGGCTCGGGCTTCACGGGCATGAAGTTCAAGGCCACGGCCATGACGAACGAAGAGTTCGACGCCTGGGTCAAGCAGGTCCGCGCCTCGTCGCAGAACCTGACCAAGGAAGGCTACGCCGAGCTGTCCAAGCCGAGCGAGAAGGTGCCGCCGGCGGCGTACGCATCGGTCGACCCGTCGCTGTATCACAGCATCCTGCACAAATACATGGGTGACTCGGACAAGGTTCTGACGCTCGATGAGGCGCTCGAAGGCGCCAACTGCACGACGGCCACGGCTGAGGCGGCAACGCGTCCGCTGCCGGTGCAGTCCGCCCTGCCTGCGCCCAAGAGCGCGGCCAAGAATTCCTAGGAGTTGACGATGTTTGGCAAGTTGAGTCTGGAGGCCATTCCGCTGCACGAGCCCATCGTGGTCGTGACGGTGTCGGCCATTCTGCTGGGTGGCGCGGGCCTGTTCGGCCTGATCACCTATCTCAAGAAGTGGACCTACCTCTGGAATGAGTGGATCACCTCGGTCGATCACAAGAAGATCGGCGTGATGTACTGCATTCTGGCCATCGTGATGCTGCTGCGCGGCTTTGCCGACGCCATCATGATGCGCTCGCAACTGGCGGTTGCCTCGGGCGGCGGTGCCGGCTATCTGCCGCCTGAGCACTACGACCAGATCTTTACCGCGCACGGCGTGATCATGATCTTCTTCATGGCCATGCCGCTGATGACGGGCCTGATCAACCTGATCGTGCCGCTGCAGATCGGCGCGCGCGATGTGGCATTCCCGTTCCTGAACACGCTGTCGTTCTGGCTGGCTGCTGCAGGTGTGGTGCTGATCAACGTGTCGCTGGGCGTGGGCGAATTCGCTCGCACCGGCTGGCTGGCGTACCCGCCGCTGTCGGAGCTGGCCTACAGCCCGGGCGTGGGGGTCGATTACTACATCTGGGCCTTGCAGATATCGGGCCTCGGGACATTGCTGACCGGCGTGAACTTCGTCGCGACCATCTTCAAGATGCGCGCGCCGGGTATGACGCTGATGCGCATGCCGATCTTCACCTGGACCGCCCTGTGCGCCAACATCCTGATCGTGGCTGCGTTCCCGGTGCTGACCGTGGCGCTGGCGCTGTTGGGTGCTGATCGCTACCTGGACATGCACTTCTTCACGAACGATGGCGGTGGTAACGCCATGCTGTACGTGAACCTGATCTGGATCTGGGGCCACCCCGAGGTGTACATCCTGATCCTGCCGGCGTTCGGCATGTTCTCGGAAATCGTCTCGACGTTCTCGCGCAAGAAGCTGTTCGGCTACACGTCGATGGTGTGGGCGACCGCCGGTATCACCGTGCTGTCGTTCCTGGTGTGGCTGCACCACTTCTTCACCATGGGCTCGGGTGCGAACGTCAACGCGTTCTTCGGTATCGCGACGATGATCATCTCGATCCCGACGGGCGTGAAGATCTTCAACTGGCTGTTCACGATGTACCGCGGCCGCGTCGAGCTGAACTCGATGATGCTGTGGACCATCGGCTTCATGATCACCTTCGTGATCGGCGGGATGACCGGCGTGCTGCTGGCTGTGCCGGGCGCCGACTTCCTGCTGCACAACAGCCTGTTCCTGATCGCTCACTTCCACAACACCATCATCGGTGGCGTGGTGTTCGGTTACCTGGCTGGTATCACCTACTGGTTCCCGAAGGCCTTCGGCTTCAAGCTGGACGAGAAGTGGGGCAAGCGCGCCTT
The DNA here is from genome assembly GCF_000620465.1 of Ralstonia sp. UNC404CL21Col. Classification (GTDB taxonomy): domain Bacteria; phylum Pseudomonadota; class Gammaproteobacteria; order Burkholderiales; family Burkholderiaceae; genus Ralstonia; species Ralstonia flatus. The sequence continues at coordinate 47,094 of NZ_JIBE01000007.1, read as the reverse complement.
CTGGTGCTGGTTCGTGGGCTTCTACACCGCCTTCATGCCGCTGTACGTGCTCGGCTTCATGGGCATGACGCGTCGTCTGAACCATACCGACAACCCGGCATGGCAGCCGTGGCTGATCGTCGCCGTGATCGGCGCCGCGATCATCGCCTGCGGTATCGCTTCGCAGCTCATCCAGATCTTCGTGAGCATCCGCAACCGTCATGCGCTGGCCGATCTGACTGGTGATCCGTGGGGCGGCCGTACGCTGGAGTGGGCGACGTCGTCCCCGCCGGCGCACTACAACTTCGCCCGCGTGCCGGTCATCCGTGACATCGACGCCTTTGCCGACATGAAGGCGCGCGGCGAGGTGCTGACGCAGGTTGCACCGAGCTACGAGAAGATCCACATGCCGAAGAACACCGGCGCAGGCTTCTTCATCGGCATGTTCTCGATCGTGATGGGCTTCGCGCTGATCTGGCACATCTGGTGGATGGCCGTGCTGGGTCTGGTCGGCATGATCGGCAGCTTCATCCTCCGCAGCAACAACGACGACATCGATTACTACGTGCCCGCTCACGAGGTTCACGAGACCGAGTCGGCCTACTTCCAACGTATCGGTTCGCAGGCTTAAACCATGGCTTCCAATGTTCTAGACGGTCACGCCGCGCACGGTCACGCGCACGGCCACGACCACGCGCATGACCATGCGCACCACCACGATGCCGCAGACACCAAGGTCTTCGGCTTCTGGGTGTACCTGATGAGCGACTTGATTATCTTCGCGTCGCTGTTTGCCACGTTCTGCGTCCTGCGCGGTGCGACGGCCGGCGGCCCGACGGGCAAGGAGCTTTTTGATCTGTCGTACGTGGCGATCGAAACCGGCATTCTGCTGGTGTCGTCCATCACCTACGGCATGGTGATGATCAGCCTGCAGAACGGCCGCAAGGATCAAGTGATGCTGTGGCTCGGCATCACCCTGCTGCTGGGCGCCGCGTTCGTCGGCATGGAAATCAACGAGTTCCATCACCTGATCGCAGAAGGTGCGGGCCCAAGCCGCAGCGCATTCCTATCGTCGTTCTTCCTGCTGGTCGGCACGCACGGCCTGCACGTGGCGAGCGGCATGCTGTGGATCATCGTCCTGATGTGGCAGATCAGCCGCAAAGGCCTGACCCCGACGCAATCGACCCGCCTGTCGTGCCTGAGCCTGTTCTGGCACTTCTTGGACGTGGTGTGGATCGGCGTGTTTACCGTCGTGTATCTGCTGGGAGCGATGTAAATGGAACAGACCAACGCAACGACCGCCATCGCCCACGACGATGCGCACGGTCATTCGGCTGGCGGCGCTGGCCATGCCACCGTCAAGGGCTACCTGATCGGCTTCGTGCTGGCGGTGATCCTCACGGCCATCCCGTTCAAGATGGTGATGGACGGCGGCTACTCGCATCAGACGGTGCTGGTGACGGTGATGGCCCTGGCGGTTGTCCAGATCGTCGTGCACCTGATCTATTTCCTGCACCTGGACGGCTCGTCCGCCCAGCGCTGGAACGTGATGGCCTTCCTGTTCACGCTGCTGATCCTGGCGATTGTCGTTGTCGGCTCGCTGTGGGTCATGCATAACATGAACGCCAACATGATGACGATGTAACGAGGCCCAGCCTCCGCAGCATCGGAAGGGCGCCCCATGCGGGCGCCTTTTTTATTGCGCGAAGCGGATGGTGTGCGCAGCGCAATGGGGGGCGGCAAAGGCCAGCAATTGCGCGCCTTCCTCCTCCAATGCCCTCATGTCCGGTTTGGCCGGCTTGGCAAAAGGTGACAGCGTGAGCGTGGCTTGCTCGCGCGCCATCTCCAGCTTCCAGGTGCCGGCGACAAAGCCGTCAATCAGCAGCGTCGGCGGCAGGATGCCGTTCTTCGTGTAGATCGCCCTCCGATGGTTATCGTCGAGAATGCGGGCACGGTCTGCATGTGCCAACAGCGCGCAGTCGAGTTCCGGGAGAAAACGTACCGGCGCTGGCGTGTCGGCATCGGGCCGTGGGGCGCGCGGCAGGTCGAACAACTCGACGCCGTGCTCGTCGACGAAGGCCTTCAGTTGAGGGCGTAATGTCTCGAACGCCGCCGACAGCCGGGTGAGCCCCGACCACGCCTGCATATCGGCCACCGAGGCGGGGCCGTAGCCGGCGAGGTAGCGCAGCACCAAGGCCCCGGCCGTGGCGGCGGGTTCGACGGCCTCGCCCAGCCAGTCGGCGACGGTGGTCTGCGTCGCTTGCCCCGAGCCACGCCACAGGCCGCGTGGTGGTACCTGCACGAGCGGTTCCAGCAACGGAATGGCACGCGCGAGCGCGGTCGCATCATGCCTGGGCCACAGCGGTTGCAGGCGTTCACCTAACTGCACGGCGGTCAGCGGGCCATCCGCCAACGCGGCCCGGCCCGCCGCACGCAATGCTGCGGGGTCGATGTCGGCGATGCTCTTGCCCGCGTTGCTGAAGGCCATGCGCTGCATCTGCGCCTCCAGTAGCGGGCGCAGCGCCTGGCAGTCGCGTGCGCTGGCCAGATGCAGCGTGCAGCGGATCATCGTGCCGCGCACGGCTTGGCGAGTGGTCAACAGCTTGTCGAGCGCCTCGGTGCGAAATCCCTCGAGCCGTGACCACAAACCGTAGTGCGGCGCCTGGGGAATTTGCGATTGCATCGCCACCAGCCGCTCGATCGCCGCCAACGGCGTCATGCGACGGCGACGCAGAAGCAACTGGCGGTCGAGTAGCGCGCGGTTGAGCGCGCGGCGGGTCAGCAGCGGGGCGGGGGGCGATGAGCGAGGCATGCCGTTATCTTGCACCGGATCGCGCCGATTGTGCCGCAAACGCCGCGCCGCCTATCCGCGATTCGCGCCCGGCGCGGGCTGTCCCTTTGCTACACTCCGCGGGTTCCCAATTTCATGCGTTTCCCCCCGCTTCTACGCCATGTCACAGTACGTTTTCACCATGAACCGCGTGGGCAAGATCGTTCCGCCCAAGCGTCAGATCCTCAAGGACATCTCGCTGTCGTTTTTCCCGGGCGCCAAGATCGGTGTGCTCGGCCTGAACGGCTCGGGCAAGTCGACCGTGCTGAAGATCATGGCCGGCCTCGACAAGGACATCGAAGGCGAAGCCACGCCGATGCCCAACCTGAACATCGGCTACCTGCCGCAGGAGCCGCAGCTCGATCCCGCCAAGACCGTGCGTGAAGAGGTCGAGAGCGGCCTGGGCGAAGTGATGGATGCGCAAAAGCAGCTCGAAGCCATCTACGCGGCATACGCCGAGGAAGGCGCCGACTTCGACAAGCTCGCCGAAGAACAGGCGCGCCTCGAAGCCATCATCGCCGCCGGCTCCGGTGACAACGTCGAACTGCAGCTGGAAATTGCCGCCGACGCACTGCGCCTGCCGCCGTGGGATGCCAAGATCGAGCACCTCTCGGGCGGTGAAAAGCGCCGCGTTGCGCTGTGCAAGCTGCTGCTCTCTCGCCCCGACATGCTGCTGCTGGACGAGCCGACCAACCACCTGGATGCGGAATCGGTGGACTGGCTGGAACAGTTCCTCACGCGCTTTCCTGGCACCGTTGTGGCCGTCACCCACGACCGTTACTTCCTCGACAACGCCGCCGAGTGGATTCTCGAACTCGACCGCGGCCATGGCATCCCCTGGAAGGGCAATTACAGCTCCTGGCTCGATCAGAAAGAGACGCGCCTGAAGCAGGAAGAGTCGAGCGAATCGGCGCGCCAGAAGGCGCTGAAGAAAGAACTGGAATGGGTGCGCCAGAACCCGAAGGGCCGCCAGGCCAAGTCGAAGGCGCGTCTGGCCCGCTTTGACGAGCTGAACAGCCAGGAATATCAAAAGCGCAACGAAACGCAGGAAATCTTCATCCCGGCCGGCGAGCGTCTGGGCAATGAAGTCATCGAGTTCCAGAACGTCAGCAAGAGCTATGGCGATCGCTTGCTGATCGACAACCTGAGCTTCACGATTCCGCCGGGCGCGATCGTCGGCATCATTGGCCCGAACGGCGCCGGTAAGTCGACGCTGTTCCGCATGATCACGGGCAAGGAGCAGCCGGATTCGGGCACCATCAAGATCGGCCCGACGGTCAAGCTGGCGTACGTTGACCAAAGCCGCGATGCGCTTTCCGCAGACAAGACCGTCTTCGAAGAGATCTCGAACGGCTCGGACATCCTCACGGTGGGCCGCTATGAAACGCCGTCGCGGGCCTACATCGGCCGCTTCAACTTCAAGGGTGGCGATCAGCAGAAGCACGTCGGCACGCTGTCGGGCGGTGAGCGCGGGCGCCTGCATCTGGCCAAGACGCTCATCTCGGGCGGCAACGTGCTGCTGCTCGATGAGCCGTCGAACGATCTCGACGTCGAAACGCTGCGTGCGCTGGAAGATGCGCTGCTCGAGTTCGCCGGCTGCGTGATGGTGATCTCGCACGATCGCTGGTTCCTCGACCGCATTGCCACGCACATCATCGCGTTCGAAGGCGATTCGCACGTTGAATTCTTCCCGGGCAACTACCAGGAATACGAAGCCGACAAGAAGAAGCGTCTGGGCGAAGAAGGCGCCAAGCCCAAGCGCATCCGCTACAAGCCCGTTACGCGTTAAGCAGGCGCATCGGGCACAGGCGCGTCGAGGTTGCTGTCAAACTCGACGCGCTTGTGCGAGCCGTCACAGAACGGCTTGTTCAACGCGTGCCCGCAGCGGCACAGCCATGCCTGGCCTTCTTCTACGGCCAACTCGCGCCCGCTCTGGGTGGCGATCCGGAAGCTTCCCTTGAGGTGATACGGCCCGTTGTTGCGGACCGTGACGACAACGTCCTCGGCCACGATGTGCCCTCAGAAAAGGATGCCCTGCATGCGGTACGCGAAGTGGGCGGGTTTGGCGTCGCGCATCAGGGCCATGAACTGATCCATGTCCATATGCACCACGTTTTCGTGGTCGCCGGCTTCGAAGTAGACGTCGCCGTGGGTCATCAGGCTGCTGTCGATGTAGGTCGGCATGCCGTACGCCATGCCCACGGGCGGCACGGCGCCGGCATCGCAGTCCCGGAAGACTTCGCGCAACTCCGATTCATCGGCCAGCGTGAGATCCAGGCGGCCCGATTCCTTTTGCAACTCCGCCAGATGCAGGTGATATGTCGATGGCAACACGGCCGCGACATAGCCGAGCTTGTCTTCGAGCAGTAGCGTCTTGGCGAGACGATCGCCGGGAACGTGCGCTGCCCGGGCCGTTTCGGTGCTGGTATGGGTATGCGGATGACGAATCACCTCGTAGAGGCAACCTTTGCTGCGCAGGCAGCCGTCCAGTGTGCTGGAGATCGACATGGCGTCCTCCCTGTGCTGTGCGGCCGGCGGCGGGATTGCAGGGGCCGCTACGTCAGCATAGGTCGGTTTGCAGATTGCGCAGGCATTCGAGCGCGCAAAAGCAACGGGCCGCTCAGTGAGCGGCCCGTGTGCCAATCAGCGTCTAATCGCGCGAGGCGTTAGCGGTCCCAGCCGCGATGCCAGCCGTGATCGTGGCGCCATTCGCGTTCACGCCACTCGTGACGGCGCCATTCACGCTCACGCCAGTAGTCGCGGTCGCGGTAATAGCCGCCATAAACAACCGGGGCAGGCGCATAGACCGGGGCCGGGCGATACACCACCGGCGGCGGTGCATAAACCGGTGCCGGGGCCACATACACCGGCGCGGCAGGTACGCCGATCGCCACGCCGACGTCCACATGCGCCAGCGCCGCCGTCGAGGCGCACAGCGCGGCGCCACCCAAAACGAATGCGAGCAGTGTGCGTTTCATGATGCTTCTCCTTACGGTTGCGAGGCCGGGGCTGCGGTGCCGTCGACTTCGTGTATCAAGTTCGTGATGCCATTCTATGAACCGCCGGGCGCTTCAGGTGATACGTAAATCCTACGGATGTAACGGGAAGTAAAACGCCCCACCGGCAAGATGCGGGTGGGGCGCGGTATTTCCGTCAGGCGGCGTTGTTCAGCCTTCTGCAGCCGCCCAGGCCGCACGCTGTTCCGGGGACGACCACACCGCCAGGTGCAGCGCCGACAGCGAGAACGGATCCGACAGCAACACCAGCTTTTGCTTGCCGGTGAGCTTGTCAGGGCCGACCTCCAGCGCGTGACGCACATGGGCTTCGCGCACGGCCACGAGGCGCTTGTCTTGCGGGAAGCGCGCCGTACCAATGGCGCACATCAGCGCGTTGGTGACGGGGTCGACCACGGCTTGGCGGAAGTCCGGCATGGGCGGGGCATTGCGCAGGTGCTTGCGCGTGGCACGCAGCTCGCGCGGCGGGCGCACTTCCTCGGGGATCATGAACAGGCGCAGCCGCCGCATGCGGCGTCCCAGGCTCACGCGGCTGGAGAACACCGACAGCGGGATCGACACGATCAGCGCACCCACAACCGGCGACAGCCACCACAGGAAGCTCGGGTTCAGCCAATACACGATCGCAGCCCAGACGATGCCGATGACGGTGTGCAGGCCGTGGCGGCGCACGGCGTCGCCCCAGTGCGTTTGCGCGTCTTCGCGCGGGGGCGATTTCCAGTGCACCTTCCAGCCGAGGAACGCCGCCGTCACAAAGCGCGTGTGGAACAGCATGCGTACCGGCGCGGCCAGTACCGAGAATGCCGCTTCGATCGCCATCGACAACGCCAGGTGCACCGCCCCGCCAAAGCGCTTTGGCCCCTGAGCCCACAGCACAAGCACGCTGAGGATCTTCGGCAGGAACAGCACGGTGGCCGTGGCGGAAAACAGCGCGGCGGCCTTTTCCGGATGCCACTCCGGCCAGATCGGGAAGAGCTGGCGGGGCTGCGTGAAGTATTCCGGGGCGATCAGCGTGTGCTTGGCCAGCAGGGCTGTCGACAGGAGCAGGAACAGGAACCACAGCGGCGCCGAGAGATACGCCATCACCCCGGTGATGAAGACCGCGCGGTGCACACGGTGGAAGCCCGGCGCGCCAAACAGGCGGAAGTTCATCAGGTTGCCGTGGCACCAGCGGCGGTCGCGGCCCAGCTCGTCGAGCAGGTTGGGCGGCATCTCTTCGTAGCTGCCGTCGAGGTCGTAGGCGATCCACACGGCCCAGCCGGCGCGGCGCATCAGCGCAGCTTCGACAAAATCGTGCGACATGATCTCGCCGGAAAGCGAGCCCTTGCCCGGAATCGGCGCCAGCGCGCAGTGCTTGATGAACGGGTCCAGCCGGATGATGGCGTTGTGGCCCCAGTAGTGCGATTCGCCGAGCTGCCAGTAGTGCAGGCCGGCGGTGAACAGCGGCCCGTACACGCGCGTGGCGAATTGCTGGATACGCGCGTACAGCGTGTCGCGGCCGGCCGCGCGCGGGGCGGTCTGAATGATGCCCGCGCTGGGCGCACCTTCCATCAACTGCACGAGGCGCGTCAGGCAATCGCCGCTCATCACGCTGTCGGCGTCGAGCACGATCATGTAGCGGTACCGGCCGCCCCAGCGTCGGCAGAAATCGTCGATGTTGCCGCTCTTGCGCTTCACGCGGTGGCGGCGCCAGCGGTAGAAGATGCGACCGAAACCATCGAGCGCGCGGCAGATGTGCAGCCAGGCGTCGGCTTCGGCCGTGCGGATGTCCGGATCGCCGGAGTCCGACAGCACGAAGAAGTCGAAGTGCTCAAGGTGCCCCGTGCGCTGCAACGATTCGTACGTCGCGCGCAGCCCCGCGAAGACGCGCTGCACATCTTCATTGCAGATCGGCATGACGATGGCCGTGCGCGCATCGTCCGGAATCGTGGCGTCGGGCGTGGCACGGCGCGAGATGACGAAGCGGTCGCCGTGGAAGGCCAGCAGCAGGAAGCCCGTAATGGCCGTCCAGAAGCCCGCCGATACCCAGCAGAACAGCACCGCAAACAGCACGATGATGATGGCTTCGAGCCAGTCTGCACCGTGATACGGCAGCACCGTGCTCATCGCCCAGGTGGCGGCGACGGTCTGCGCGATCATCAGCGCCAGCAGCGTCAGGCGGCGGCGCGCACCGACGAAGCGCCAGATGCCTTTCGGGTCCGGCGAGTCGGGCGCTTCATAGGGCACCGGCTTCTTGCCGCCGTGCATCCAGCGGTCGATGGCCTTGCGCGCGCGCCAGATCGGGCCGAGCACCCATGGCCACGGCACCATCGAACGGCGCGCGGGGGTGGGGCCGGTATCCAGATGGATGCGGCCCTCGCTGTCGTGCTCAACGGGTGGAGCAGGTTGGGCGGAGGGCTCCGTCGATGCGGCATCGGCGCGCGTGGCGCCATACGCAGCATCCAGGCGCGAACCTACGGAGGCGTAGGCCGGTGCGTCGGTGTCGAGCGAAGTCGTCTGCGCGGGGTCGAGCCGGGCCAGCGCCCGATGCAGCTTGGCAAGCGCCGCTGCATCGTCGTCACCGGCTGCGATGCCCGCGTTGCGCAGCAGCGCAGCCCGCGCGTCGGCAGCCAGCGGCAGCGCCTCAAGGTAATGGTCGGCCACAGACTGCGCTGTGGCAGGGCTGGTGGAGGGGGCTGTGCCGGCAGCACCGGCAGTCTGGGCTGTCGTCACGTTCAGCCCGGAGGTAACAGGTAGCTCCACGTCTCGGAGAGTCCGGTGCCGCCGCTGCGCAGGTAGCCACGCAGTTCAACGGGTTTATCGTCGTCGACACGCTTGAGGCGCACGGTCACGCGCCAGCCGCCGGTCGCGGTGTTGGGTTGGCCGAAGATCGACTCGATCTTGCCGTTGGCATCTGCCGAAAACACCGGCTCAACCGGAGCGTTCGGCGCGAGCTTGGCCAGCGCCGGGCCTTCAAAGTCCACCACAAAGGCGATCGTATCGTCGGGCTTGCGCTCGTCGGGGCGCTTGGTCGTCCAGCCGTGCGAGCGGCGCGTCTGCGCAACCCACGCCAGCGCCGGCTTCTTGTCGGCGTCCTTCTGCCACAGCAGGCGGTATTCGAGATTGAACGGCTGCTGCGGCTTGGGCGGGTTCTCGGGCACCCAGTACGCGACCACGTTGTCATTGGTCTCGTCGGGCGTCGGAATCTGCACAAGCTCCACGCGGCCCGCGCCCCATTTGCCGACGGGCTCGACCCACGCGCTCGGGCGCAGTTCGTAGCGGTCGCCGATTTCCTGGTAGCTGGAGAACGCGCGGTCACGCTGCATCAGGCCGAAGCCGCCGGGGTTGGTCGTCCCGAACGAGCTGACCAACAGGCGCTTGGGGTTCGTCAGCGGACGCCAGATCCATTCGCCCGTGCCGGACAGCACCGACAGGCCGTCGGAGTCGTGCACCTCGGGGCGGAAATCTAGCGCAGGCGCCGGTTGGTTCTCGCCAAAGAAGAACATGCTGGTGAGCGGCGCGATGGCCAGCTTGCTCACGTTCTCGCGCATGTACAGCTGCGCCTTCACCTCGACTGCCGTGTCGCTGCCCGGCTTGATGACGAAGCGGTAGGCACCCGTCGCGCGGCGGGAATTGAGCAGCGCGTAGATCGTCAAGTCCTTGGCGTTGGAGGTGGGGCGTTCGATCCAGAAATCGGTGAAGCGGGGGAATTCCTCGCCCGAATTGAGCGCGGTGTCGATGGCCAGCCCGCGCGCGGAAAGGCCGTAGACCTGCCCCTTGCCGATGCCGCGGAAGTACGACGCGCCCAGGAACACGATGACCTCGTCCTTGTACTTGGGCGTGTTCATCGGATAGTGCACGCGGAAACCGGCAAAGCCGAGCTTCTGCAACTGCTTCGGGTCGAGCTTGACCGGGCCGTAGTCGAACAGGCGCGGATCGAAACGGATTTCGCGCACACCGGCGGGCGACACCTCGTTGATCTTCACGGGCTGGTCGTAGTACGAACCCTCGTGGAAGAAGCCGAGTTCGAACGGCAGCTTGTCGCGGCGCCAGTACGCCTGGTCGGACTTGAAGCGGATTTCGCGGTACTGGTCGTAGCGCAGCTCGCGCAATTCGCGCGGCAGGGTGTCGGCGGGCGCCTGATACGGCTTTGCGGCCAGTTGCTTGGCGCGCGCGGCCACATCGTTGAAGCCAAAGGCCAGCGCGGCATGCGCCGAAGCCAACGCCAACAGGCCGACGGCCAGTCGCGCATAGCCGGCTACCGAACGGGTGCGTGCCGCACGAGCGGCCCCCGGCGTGCGGGAGGAAACAGCGGAGGGAATGTTCAAAATGAGATCGCGTCTATGCGGCGGGCCGAGGAACGTGACGCTTCGGTCCTGCCGGTCATTCGTCTGTGCCGCCGAGATTTTACCCGCCGGACCTTTACGAGATCAAAACCGGCAACATTTTGATAATGTTTCCAGCCGGCATCGGGCCAGTATCCGCGTCAAATGGCGTGTAACCAGGCGGTTTCGAGCGGCTCAGCCATTCGGTTGACGGGAACGCAGGCCGCCTGCCGGCAGTCAGACCCGCTTTCCCGTGCGCCGGGATTCCCGCGTGGCACACTTTCGGCTCTTTTCTCAATGGAGTTCGCATGACCTGCTGGACGCGACGCGCCACTGCAACTGCTGCGCTTGCCATCTCGACCTCGTTGCTCGCGCCCGTGGCGTTTGCCGCACCCGCAGCCAAGGCGGCCCCCAAGGCCGCGGCACCCGCCAAGGCGGTGCGCGACCCTGGCGACGTGGCGGTGCTGCTCGATGCCTTTCCGCTCGGCAAGCCGCTGCGCAAGCTGCCGTCATGCGAAGACGTACGCGCCAATGGCGGCAAGGACGTCGCCGAATACTGCTCCGACGCGCTGGAATCGCATGGCCGCACCCGATCGCTCGGGATACCGCAGACATCGCGCCCGGAGCTGATGGATGGCCCGCAGGCCGTCGTGCTGATCGACCAAGACGGCAACATCGCCGGCATGTTCGTGCCCACGCGCGGCGTGGAGACCGAGCAGCGCGTCTTCCAGGCCCTGTCCGACCGCTACGGCAAGCCCGCGCAGGAGGGCAAGGCGCCGCTCAAGCTGAAGTCCGGCAAGACGGTCGATTCACTGCGCGCGCGCTGGGCGGCCCATCAGACGGTCATCACCATGTATGCGATTCCGGAAGAGCCGCAGAACGGCACCGTGGAATTCCTCTGGGCGCCGCGCGCGGGGGCCGTCATGGACCAAATGCGTGCCGAAGTCGACCCGAACGCATCCAAACCGGCTTCGGCATCTGGTGTGTCGGCTTCGGCTCCGGCCGCGGCAGCGCAGCCACCCGCCGGCAAACCAACGCCTAAGCAGTGAACTTACGGACACGCGTTCGTAGTGTTCGGTTACACGGCTTACACCCGCATGACGCCGGCGTCGCCCGCACCGGCTTATAACGTCCCCATGGCCTCACTCGCGGGGCCGAAGGACGCTAATCATGAAAATCGTGGCTCTGGCCTTGTTGGCCGCGACGCTTGGGGGTTGTGCCGTGTATCCGGCACCGGTGGCTGTGGCGCCTGCGCCGGTCTATGCGGCACCGGCTTATCCCGCCTACTACGGCGGCTATTGGGGTGGACCGTCGGTGTACTTCAATTACCACCGTCGCTGACCGGCGGTCGGCTGATCGGCGTTTAGTCCGTTGAACGCAAGCCCGGCCAGCCGGGCGCCAACGTCTGCGGCAGGCCCAGCAGGTCCAATACGCGCCCGACGGTGTGGTCGACAAGGTCGTCGATCGTCTTGGGGCGCTGGTAAAAGCCCGGCACGGGCGGGAACACGATTCCGCCCATCTCCGTGACCGCCGTCATGTTGCGCAGGTGCGCCAGATTCAACGGCGTTTCGCGCACCATCAGGATGAGGCGGCGGCGCTCCTTGAGCGTGACGTCGGCCGCGCGGGCGATGAGGTTGTCCGACAGGCCGTGCGCGACGGCCGCCAGCGTCTTCATCGAGCAGGGCGCTACCACCATCGCTTCGGCAGCAAAGGAACCGCTCGCGATGGTGGCGCCGATATCGCGGACGTTATGCACGACGTGCGCCAGCGCTTCCACTTCTTCGCGGGCCATGTGCAGCTCGTGCTGCACGTTCATCAGCCCTGCGGGCGACATCAGCAGGTGCGATTCCACGCCCGCTGATTCACGCAGGCCCTGCAGAACCTGCAGCAGCCGCACCCCGTAAATCGCGCCCGACGCGCCCGTGATCGCCACGATGATGCGGCGCACGGGTGGCGTTTGCGCGGTGGCGTTCGGGGTCTGGGTCACGCTGAAACGAGAACGCAGCTCATGCAGCCAGCAGCGGTTGCAGTTCGCCGCTCTGGTACATCTCCATCATGATGTCCGAGCCGCCGATGAACTCGCCCTTGATATACAGCTGAGGAATGGTCGGCCAGTTGGCGTAGTCCTTGATGCCCTGGCGGATTTCGTCGTCTTCCAGCACGTTGACGGTGTGCGGACGGTCCACGCCGCAGGCCTTCAGGATCTGGATGGCGCGGCCCGAAAAGCCGCACATCGGGAATTGCGCGGTGCCCTTCATGAAGAGGACGACGGGGTGGCCTTTGACGATCTGGTCGATCTTTTCGTGCGTGGTGCTCATGGGGAGACTCGATTGGGTGAGGGGCGGCAGCTGGGTTGCGGCGCTGCCATCCACATTGGAAAACCCGTCTATTTTAGCGAGGAACTCGCCCCGGCGTTTTGCCCCAGCCATTGCCCGCCGCTGCAGCGGTCGTGGCCGGCCAGATCCTGCGCGGTAAAGACGTTGGCGAAGCCGGCGCCGTTCAGTAGCGCACGCACCGGCTCGCCCTGGTCGTAGCCGTGCTCGAGCAGCAGCCAGCCCCCAGACACCAGCCGTGCAGGCGCTCCGGCGACGATGCTGCGCAGGTGGCGCAGGCCGTCATCGTGGTCGGTGAGGGCGCTGGCGGGTTCGAAACGCAGGTCGCCCTGATCGAGATGCGCGTCAGTGGCGGCGATGTACGGCGGATTGCTGGCGATCAGGTCGAAGGCGGAAGGCGCATCGGCATCGGCCAGGGCGCCATACCAGTCACCCAGCGCAGTCCGGACGTTGCTGGCGCCGAGCGCCTTGGCGTTGTCGATCGCCACGGCCAGTGCATCGGCGGAGGCATCGGTGGCCCATACGCGCGCGTCGCGCCGCGCCAGCGCAATCGTGATGGCGATGATGCCGCTGCCTGTGCCCATGTCCAGCACTGCCGGCGCATCGCGTTCTTCCAGGCGGTCCAGCGCTTGTTCGACCAGCAATTCGGTGTCGGGGCGCGGGATCAGCACGGCGGGCGTCACCTTGAAGGCGCGCCCGAAGAATTCGCGTTCACCCAGCAGATACGCCATCGGCTCGCCGGCCAGGCGCCGCGCCGCAAGTTCGCTGATGCGCGCGCGCGCAGCCACGTCGATGGCGCAGGTGTCTTGCGTGATGAGTTGCACGCGCGACAGGCCCGTCACGTGCGAGACCAGCATGCGTGCTTCCAGTGCGGGCAGGCCGGCACGGGCCAGCGCTGTCAGCGCATCGGCCACGCGAGCAAGGGTTTCGGGCGGAATGACGGGGGAAGACGACACGGCAACAGACCAGCAGCGAAGATCGGGCGCACAAAATAACACGGGCCCGGCCGATGTGGCGCGGGCCCGCGGGCGGGTCGGTGAGGTGGAGCAGCGCTTACTGCTTGGTCGCGTCCTTGACCTTGTTGGCCGCTTCCTTGGTGGCGTCAGCCGTCTTGTCTGCCGCAACCTTCGCCGCGTCGGCCGTCTTGTCGGCCGCGGTCTTGGCGGCCTCCTTGGCCTGCGCCAGCGCGCCCGAAGCGGAGACCTGCGCGTCCGAAGCCGCTTGCGACAGTTCCACCTTGGCGGCGTCCGCGGCCTTGGTCACGGCGGTGCCGGCGTTGTCGAGCGCCTGTTTGGCGGCGTCCTTCGATTGTTCCATCGCGCTCTTGGCGGCCTGGTCGGTGGCGTCGTCTTTCTTGCCGCAGGCAGCCAGGCCCAGTGCGAGGGTGGTAGCGACGGTAATGGCCAGCAGTTGGGTACGCATTGCGATTCTCCTAATCGTGATGTTGCCGCGCTTGTTGGTGAGTGCGCCGGATGCGACCGGCGATGCACTCGGCGTGATCGAGATCGATTATAGGAACGCGAGGCCGGCCCGCCATCGCGCAAAGCTGTATCAAACGCAAGTGAATGTTACGGAGAGGGCGCTTTTTAACGATTGGGCGCTCAGGCGTCTTCACCCAGGGCCGCAAGCTGCTCGGCTTGGTGCTCAGCGGCCAACGCACCGACAAGTTCGTCGATGTCGCCGTCCATGATCGCGTCGATCTTGTACAGCGTCAGGTTGATGCGGTGATCGGTCACGCGGCCTTGCGGGAAGTTGTACGTGCGGATGCGATCGGAGCGGTCGCCCGAGCCGATCAGGCTCTTGCGCGCGCTGGCCTCCTTGGCTTGCGCCTCACGCTCCTGGCGATCCTTCAGGCGCGCGGCCAGGACTTGCATGGCGCGGTCCTTGTTGCGGTGCTGGCTGCGGTCGTCCTGGCACTCCACCACCAGGCCGGTCGGCAGGTGCGTGATGCGCACGGCCGAATCCGTCTTGTTGATGTGCTGGCCGCCCGCGCCCGACGCGCGGAACGTATCGATGCGCAGATCCGCCGGATTGATCTGGATGTCGGCCAGTGCGTCGGCCTCGGGCATGATCGCCACGGTGCAGGCCGACGTGTGGATGCGTCCCTGCGCCTCGGTGGCCGGCACGCGCTGCACGCGGTGGCCGCCAGACTCGAACTTCAGGCGCGAGTACGCACCTTCGCCCACCAGCCGCGCGATCACTTCCTTGTAGCCGCCCAGGTCCGACGGCGATTCGCTCACGATCTCCACCTGCCAGCGCTGCCGTTCGGCGTAGCGCGTGTACATGCGCAGCAGGTCGCCGGCAAAGAGCGCGGATTCATCGCCGCCTGTGCCGGCGCGGATTTCCACGAAGATGTTGCGATGGTCGTTCGGGTCTTTGGGCAGCAGCAGGCGTTGCAGCTCGCCTTCGAGGGATTCCATCCGCTCGCGCGCCGCGCGGAGTTCGTCCTCCGCAAACGCCTTCATGTCCGGATCGGACGCCAGCTCCTGCGCGGTGGCGATGTCTTCCTCGGCCTGCTTCCACGCGGCAAACTGCGCGACCACGGGCTCCAGCTCGGCGTGTTCGCGCGTGAGCTTGCGGTATTGGTCGAGATTGGCGGTGGCGTCTTCACGCGCAAGCAGCGCGTTGATTTCGACGATGCGCTCGGCCAGTTGGTCGAGCTTGGACAGCATGCTGGGCTTCATTCGGGCAGTCGCGGAGGGAAACGCTGGAAGCGAAGGCGGCGCATGATACCGCGCCAGACGTTGCGCGCCCGTCGTGAAAAAACATGCGGCGCGCGTGCGATGCGCTGGCCGCTAGCGCTCGGAGTGGCTGGACTGGCGGAACAGCGCCGGCAGCAGGTCGATGAGTTGTTCGCGGCCTTCGCCCTGCGCGTGGTTGAGCGCATGCGTCGGGCCGTGGAGGAATTTCTTGGTCAGCGCCTGCGACAGCGCTTCGAGCACCAGCGCCGGATCGTCGCCACGCGCGAGCATGCGCTGAGCGCGTTCCAGTTCACCTTGGCGCAGCGTTTCAGCCTGCGCGTGCAGATCGCGGATGATCGGCACCACGCTGCGCGCATCGAGCCAGTGCATGAAGTTCAGCACGCGCGTTTCGATGATGGCCTCGGCCTGGGCCACGGCAGCCTGCCGCAGCGCGTTGCCTTCGCGCACGATGGCGCCCAGGTCGTCCACGGTGTAGAGGAACACGTCGGACAGGCGTGCGACTTCAGGTTCGATGTCGCGCGGCACGGCCAGGTCGACCATGAACATCGGGCGGTGGCGGCGCTGCTTGATGGCGCGCTCCACGGCGCCCAGGCCGATGATGGGCAGCGTGCTGGCGGTGCACGAGACGACGATGTCGAACTCGGCAAGCTTGGTCGGCAGTTCAGCCAGACGCACGGCGCGGGCATTCAGACCCTGGTTCGACAGCGATTCGGCGAGCTTTTCGCCGCGTTCCAGCGTGCGGTTGGCGATCACCACCTCGCGCGGCGTCTGCGCGGCGAAGTGCGTGGCGCACAGCTCGATCATCTCGCCGGCGCCGATGAACAGGACGCGCTGATCCGCAATCGATTCGAAGATGCGTTGCGCCAGGCGCACGGCGGCGGCGGCCATCGACACGGAATGCGCGCCGATCTCCGTCGTGCCGCGCACTTCCTTGGCCACGGCAAAGGTGCGCTGGAACAGCTGATTCAGGTACGTGCCGAGGGCGCCCGCCTCGGTGGCGGTGCGCACGGCGTCTTTCATCTGGCCGAGGATCTGCGTCTCGCCCAGCACCATCGAATCGAGCCCGCTGGCCACGCGAAACGCGTGACGTACCGCCAGCGACTGGCCGAGCGAATACACATGGGGCGCGAGTTCGCCGGCGTCGATGTTGTGGTGCTGCGCCAGCCAGCGAATCGCATGCTCGTGCGCGGTCTGCTCAGGCAGGTTGCCGTCGGTCGCGCAGTAGATTTCGGTGCGATTGCAGGTGGACAGAATGGCGGCTTCGGCCGTGCTGCGGAGGTGCGGCAGATGCTGGCGCAGCGTGCCCAGTGCGGGCTTCAGCTGCTCGAGCGGAAACGCCACCTTCTCGCGCAGGGAAAGCGGCGCAGTGTGGTGGTTGATTCCGAGGGTCAGCAACTGCATGTGGGGCGGCCGGTTAAGGAACGGCACGAATTTTGAGCACTCTGGATTATAACGCCCGGCCCCCGGATGAGCAGGAGGCAGGTCAAATCTGGTGATACGTGCAGACGAATGTCGATTATTCGTCACGTAACCGGCAGTGCGTCCATGCGGCCTTCTCCGTGGCCTTCTGCGCCGTCCTGCGCTAAGGTACGCGTCCAGTTGAATCGCTCAAGAGCAATACGGAGAACAGGCATGGGGTGGATCGGGCCGCTGTGGATCGGGCTGGCGGTGGGCGTGGCGGCGCGTTGGCTGCATCCCACAGGCAAACGCTTGGGTTGGCTCCCTGCGCTGGTGACGGGTGGGATTGGCGCGTTGGTCGGTTACTACAGCGGCCAATTCGCGCACCTGTATGCGGATGGGCAGATCATGGCGTGGACGGCCGCCGTGGTGGGCGCCATGCTGCTGCCTGCGGCATGGGGCCTGGTGCGCCGCTAGGGCAACTGCCACTGCGGCATTCTGGCGCGGCTCAGCTTGCGTCCACGCCTGCGGTTCGCGCATCGCGCGCGGCCAGATAGCCCGCCAGGAGTGTCTCCAGCCGCTTGAAATCCACCGGTTTGGTCAGGTGATCCGTAAAGCCCGCGTCACGGCACCGGGCGATATCGTCTTCCATACCGTAGCCGGTGATTGCGATCGAGGGGGCAGCCTGCCTCTCGGCGAATACGCGCACCACGTCCAGGCCGCTGCCGTCCGGCAGACCAATATCGCTGATCAGCAGATCGAACGCACCCGACTCCGCGGCTTGCATGGCCGAGCGCGCGCCGTTGGCAACGGTGACGCTGTGGCCGAGGATCTCCAGCATCTGCGACATGGCTTCGGCCGTATCGGCGTTGTCTTCTACCAGCAGCACATGCAGGCCGCGCGTCGGCTGCTTGCGCGGCATGGGCGGGGAGGGCGGTGTCTCGGGTTGCGCCATCTCGGTCGCCAGCGGCAGGGTGAGCGTGAACGTGGCGCCCTCGTGGCGGCCGGCGCTCTCGGCAATCAATGAACCTTCATGCTTCTGCACCAGCGCATAGGCAATCGCCAGGCCCAGGCCGAGCCCGCCAAAACGCTGCGTGATCGATGCATCGGCCTGTTCGAACGCCGAGAAGATGCGCGGCAGCGCTTCGGGTTCGATGCCGATGCCGTTGTCCTTCACGGACACGGCAACGGCAGAGGGCGACGGGTTCCAGACCCGCACCTCGATGGCGCCGCCTTCGGGTGTGAACTTGACCGCGTTGCGCACAAGGTTCCAGATCACTTGCTGGATGCGCGCCCCGTCGGCATACAGCCGGCTGCGGCCCGCCTCGAAGCGCGTCTTGAGCGACAGCCGCTTGGCCTGCATGTCGTTGCGCGACATCTCCAGCGTGCTTTCCAGCAGCGGATACAGGTCGACCAGCGCAAAGCTCACCGCCAGCTTGCCGCGCGCAATGCCCGTGATGTCGAGCAGGTCGTCGATCAGGCGCGCTTCCAGCTCGGCATTGCGGCGCACGACTTCGAGCTGCGCCACCACATACGCCGGCAGGTCTTGGCGCATTTCCAGCAGATGCACGGCGGTCAGGATGGGTGTGAGCGGCGTGCGCAACTCGTGCGACAGCACGGCCAGGAAGTGGTCCTTGGCGTGGTTGGCGGTCTCGGCTTCTTCCTTCGCGCGGCGCAGGGCGTCGGCCGCGATGCGCTCTTCGGTGGAGTCGCGGATGATCTTCGAGAAGCCGACCAGTTGCCCCGTCTCGTTGTGGATGGCCGTGACCACGCTCGATGCGTAGAACGGCGTGCCGTCCTTGCGCAGCATCCAGCGGTCGTCGGTGAGGCTGCCTTCGCGGCGCACGCGTTCGAGCTTGCGCTGGAATTCGCCCGCCTCGCGCGCGGCCTGCGGATACAGAATCTCCGCCGATTTGCCGAGGATGTCTTCACGCGCATAACCAAGAATGCTGCGCGACGCCGCGTTCCACGTGCGCACGATGCCCTGCGGGTCGAGCGAGAGCACGGCGTGCTCCTTGAGCGCGTTGATCAGCAGGCGGAAATGCGTTTCCGCTTCGCGCAGCGCGGCTTCGGCGGCGATGCGCTGGCGGCGTTCGGCCGCTTCGGCCAGCGCCCGCAGCAGCACCACGGGCAGGCGCTGCAGGCGCTGCTTGATGACGTAATCGGTGGCGCCGCGCTTGAGCATGTCGACCGCGTGCTCCTCGCCCAGCGCACCCGATACGAAGATGAACGGCGTTTGCGGCGCCATGCGGCGCGCAATGTCCAGCGCCTCCGCCCCCGTGAACTGCGGGAGCATGTAGTCGGCCAGGATGGCGTCGAAGGTGCGCGCGCTGAGTTGGGCGATGAAGTCCGTCTCGTTGTCGACCAGCGTCGTGTCGGCTGGCAGGTTGGCGGTTTCGAGCCGTGCGCGGGTGAGTTCCGCGTCGAGCGGATTGTCTTCGACCAGCAGCAATTGCAGATTGGGCATGGGGGCGGATGCTCCGGATGGGCGGTTAGCTCGCCGGCAGCAACGTGCGGCGTGCCCGCGTGGAGCCGGGCGGCGGTTCGTTGAGCACTGCCCAGAATACGCCCAGGTCGGCAATCGCGTCGACAAACGCCCGGAACTCCACCGGCTTGACCACGTAGGCGTTGACGCCGAGTTCGTAGCTGCGCAGCAGGTCCGTTTCTTCGCGCGACGAGGTCAGCATGACCACCGGCAGGCTCTTGAGCGCGGGCGTTGCGCGGATCTCCGCCAGCACTTCCAGCCCGTCGACCTTCGGCAGCTTCAGGTCGAGCAGCACCACGGCCGGATTACCGGGCACGCGCTGCGCGTAGAGATTGCGCGCGTGCAGGTAATCCAGTGCTTCGGCGCCGTCCCGGGTGACGACCACATCGTTGGCGAGCTGGCTGCGCTCCAGCGCCAGCAGCGTCAGCTCGAGGTCGTTCGGATTGTCTTCGACGAGCAGGATGGGTTTGAGCATGGTGACAATGAACGTAGAAAGAACGATCAGGCATCGCGGGTCGCGGGCGAGCGGAGGCCGGCTCCGGATGCCGCCAGCGGGTCGGGCGAGCGCGGCAGCGCGAAGTAGAACGTCGCGCCGCGATCAAGCTCGCCCTCGGCCCAGGTGCGGCCGCCGTGGCGATCGATGATGCGCCGCACATTGGCCAGGCCGATGCCGGTGCCCTCGAACTCATCCATGCGATGCAGCCGCTGGAACACGCCGAACAGCTTAGCTACGTATTCCATCGAGAAGCCGACGCCGTTGTCGGCAATGCGCACGATGGTTTCGGTGTCGGTCTGTTCGGCGTCGATATGGATGCGCGCCGGATCACGGTCACGCGTGTATTTCACGGCGTTGGAAAGCAGGTTGCGCATCGCCAGTTGCAGGAACGCCGGGTCGGCGCGCACCACCGGCAACGCGGCGATGTTCCATTCGATATGGCGCCGGCCCTGGTCCATCGTGAGGTCGCGCACGACGCCGCGTACGAGCTGCGCGAGGTCGACATCGGTCAGGTGCAGCGCGCCGCGGCCCATCTGCGAGAAGGTGAGCAGATCGTCGACCAGCTTGCCCGCAAAGCGCGACGACTCCGAGATCGTCTGCAGAAAGTGTCGCCCACGCTCCGAGACGTGCTGGCCCTCCATCTCGTCGAGCAGTTCGGCATAGCCGGCGATATGGCGCAGCGGTGCGCGCAAGTCGTGCGACACGGAATACGAAAACGCTTCGAGTTCGTGGTTGGCGCGGCGCAGCTCGCTCGTCAGTTCCGCAGCTTCTTCGGCGCGGCGCAGCACGATGTTCAGGACGGCGTAGCGGAACTCCGCGGCAGTTTCCACTTCGCTGGTGCGCCACGGGCGCGAAGTGTGCGCGATGTGCTGCTGCCAGTGGCGTGTGCGGCCCAGCATGTTGCGGCTGTCGTGGTCGACGGCTGCGTCCGGCGCGTCGCCCGCCCAGTGCACGGTCTGCGGCGTTTCGGGGCGGAACCACAGCACGTAGTGGCGATGCAGCTGGGAAACCTGCACGGCCAGCACGCCGCTGGCCTGCGGCAGTAGCGCGGCGCCGTCCGGATAGGTGCTGGCCAGCCGGTCGGTGTGGAACACCTCGCCGGGGTGTTCCTTGGCAAGCCATTCGGTCAGCCGCAGGATGCTCGCCTCGTCTGGCGCCGCGCCGATGCGCACACACTCGCCCTGACGCACGATGGCCGCGCCGCTGGCTGACGCAAAGCCCAGCAGATCGGCGGGGTGCTCGAGCAGGCCTTCGTGGAAATGGTCCCGGTCGGCCATCGCCGCCAGCAGGCGTACCAGGATGCGTCGCAGTTCCAGGCGGTGCGCGATCTCCGCGCGGTCTTCCTTCGCTTCGATCTGCAGCGACAGAATCTGCGCCAGGTGTTCGCACGCCGTGCGCACTTCGAACGACAGCGAACACGGCGTGGCATGGTGACAGACGATCAATCCCCAGAGATCGCCGCGCACGGTCAGCGCCAGCGTGAGGGAAGCCCGCGCGCCCATGCCGCGCATGGTTTCGCGCTGTGCTTCGGACGCGGCGCGCAGGGCTGCGTAGGCCAGATCGGTCGCCCGTCCGGTGGAGGGATGCAGCGGCGGCACTAGACCGACGGGCGTGTCGTCGACGTCCGCCACCAGACGCAACGGGTTGTGGCTATACAGACTGCGCAATTCCGGCGTCATGCCGGCGCCACGCAGGTGTGTGCCGGCCAAGGTGTCATAGGCAGCGTCACGCGCTTCGGCGAGCGCCTGCAAGGAACCATCGCTGTCGATCCGGTAGATCGTGACGCGGCCAAAATCGGTGAGGCGGCGAACCTCGCGCGCGGCCACGTCCGTCAGCGCATCGACCGTGTTGACGGCCTGCAGGCTGGCGACGAACGTGCGCACCAGCGGGTACATCGACGCAAACGCGCCGTCGGCCGCATGCACGGCGGGCTCCAGCTCCAGGATCAGCGTGCCCTTGTGCCGGTGCACCACCGCGTCGAGCGCGTGCCCGTGCGGCGTCTGCAGCGTGCCGATATAGAGCGGATGGCCGTCGATGCTATGCGTAGCCACGGCGCGCTCCAGCACCTCACGGCCCGCGCTGCCGGTCACACGTTCGACGGGCCCTTGCAGCGCGGAGGCCAGCGGTATCCCCAGCGCAGTCTCCAGGTTTTCGCTGACCTGATGGATGCACAGATCGGGTTCGGACAGGCACAGCAACACACCGCGCGACTGGATGGCAGCGTTGCTGCCGATGCCGGGCGAGGCGTCGATGTCGTCAACTGCAGACAAGGGCGGGGGCGATTGCGAACTCATGGCGTTGGGCGAGTGCGCCGTCCCAAGTGCCTCGGCTGAACGTGCCAGGCGGGAGCGGCGGGCTGCCCCGGGCGTCGAGCCTGCCGGGGTTCAGCGTATCCGCCGTGGGCTACGCAACCGGCGTGCCAGGGACGCGAAAGTGGCGCAGTGACGCCCGTTGGCGAGCATCAAAGTCGCAGGGGCGATTTCGCTCGCGTGTAAAAAAGTGATGCCGGGCCGCCTCAACCTTACAACCGCGGGGCCACATTTTCAGGCGCGCGGCCATGAAAAAAGCCCCGCAGGCGAGGCGGGGCTTTTAGGGACCAGTGCGGGTCAGACGTTGAACAGGAAGTGCAGCACATCGCCGTCCTTGACGATGTATTCCTTGCCTTCTGCGCGCATCTTGCCGGCTTCCTTGGCACCTTGTTCACCCTTGTACTGGATGAAATCCTCGTACGAGATCGTCTGGGCGCGGATGAAGCCGCGTTCGAAGTCGGTGTGGATGGCGGCCGCGGCGCGCGGGGCCGTGTCGCCGATGTGGATCGTCCAGGCGCGCACTTCCTTCACGCCGGCGGTGAAGTAGGTTTGCAGGCCGAGCAGCTTGAAGGCCGCGCGGATCACGCGGTTCAGGCCCGGCTCTTCCATGCCGATGTCGGCCAGGAATTCGGCCTTGTCGGCGTCATCCAGATCGGCGATTTCGGCTTCGATGGCGGCGCACACGGCCACCACGGGCGAATTCGTCTGCGCAGCGTAGTTGCGCACGGCGTCCAGATGCGGGTTGTTCTCGAAACCGTCTTCGCGCACGTTGGCCACGTACATGGTCGGCTTGGCGGTGATCAGGCACAGCGGCTTGAGCGTCGCCCACTCGTCCTCGGTCAGGTTCAGGCCACGCACGGGCTTGGCTTCGTCCAGCACCTTCTGTGCTTTTTCCAGCACGGCGACCAGCTTGGCGGCTTCCTTGTCGTTGCCGGACTTGGCGGCCTTGGTGTAGCGCTGCAGCGCCTTTTCGACCGTACCCAGGTCAGCGAGGGCCAGTTCGGTGTTGATGACTTCGATGTCGGCGATCGGGTCGACCTTGCCGGCGACGTGGATCACGTTTTCATCTTCGAAACAGCGCACCACGTGCGTGATGGCGTCCGTCTCGCGGATGTTGGCGAGGAACTGGTTGCCCAGGCCCTCACCCTTGGAGGCGCCCGCCACCAGGCCCGCAATGTCGACGAACTCGACCACCGCCGGCAACACGCGCTCGGGCTTGACGATGTCGGCCAGCGCCTGCAGGCGAGCGTCCGGCACTTCCACCACGCCGACGTTGGGCTCGATCGTGCAGAACGGGTAGTTCTCGGCGGCGATGCCGGCTTTGGTCAGGGCATTGAACAGGGTCGACTTACCGACGTTCGGCAGACCGACGATGCCGCATTGGAGGCTCATGGTGAAAAAGGCTCTGAATCAAGGGGTTGCGTGACGCGGGAGGAGGCGGCAGCACAGTGGAATCCGGGCTGTGCGCGTCGTTCACGGAAAGGCGTGATTGTAACCGCTCCGGGTGCGTTCTCGCCCCGGAATGAAAGCGCATTCGGTCGGGCAAGGCGCTCGGCGGCTCGCGGTGTGAAGGCGTTACGGCCTCGTTACGCGTTACGTTCCAGAAACGTAACAACTTCGCCCCGAGCGGCTGTTTTTCAGGCCTGCGATGCCCGCCGCCGGACGCTCTCCGTATCCTGCGAACCCAAGCCAGCAAAGGCTTTGGCGGCATTTCCGGGCGGGTGGGAGGCGGTTCGGCACCGGCCGGGCATGCCTATTGCACTGGCTTGCTCCAAACAACAACATTTGACTCTGGAGCACAGAATGTCCTGGACCGTCGCCACCGCCGCTCGCCCGATCCATACGGTTTCCGACAGCGCCGGCTTGTTCGCCTGCTACGAGGCCATCGCCAGCCTGTCCGAAGACATGGTGGATGCTGCAGAACGCGGCGACTGGGACGAAGTGAGCTTGCTCGAGCGCGAATGCGCGGCCCACATGGAGCGCCTCGGCCACGGTCTGCGCCCGGCCTTGTCCCAGGAAGAGGTGCAGCGCAAGCGCGACCTGATGATGCGCATCCTGGCCAACGACGCCCGCGTGCGTGCGCTGGTCTGCCCGCGTCAGGATGAACTGATGCGCCTGGTCAGCGGCGAGCGCCGCGCCATCGGCGCACGTCAGGCCTACGCCGCCGTCTCGTACTACTGAGCGGCAGCCCGGTTCCGGGGCCGGACCCGATTCAGCGGTCGGCCCGCAATTCCCCCCACGACATCAGCACCCGCTGGATGCTCCGCGCATAGGCGTCGCGGTGGACGGGCGTCTCGGAGTGATACGCGCCGATGGCCCGCCACGTGTTTCCATGGCGAACCATTTTTTGCTTGAGCAGCCAGGCCGCCACGAACACGTTGACGCAGGCGTCGGTCAGCGCATGGCGCGGTACGCCGTAGCGCGCCAGCGTGCCGAAGTGAATCGAGTTGATCTGCGCCTGGCCAATGTCGACCGAGCCATCGGCGTTGCGGTGGATGGCGGCCGGGTCGCCCTTCGATTCGAACCACACGATCGCGCGCAGCACCGTCGGGTTGACGCCCTGATAGGTGCCGGCCTGTTCGAAGCAATCGCCTGACGCTGCGTGCGCCGCCACGCTGGAAGCCGCCAGCAAGAGTGCCGCGGCAAGGCGGCGCCAGTTCAAGCAAAGAAGGCGGGCGAGGGGCATGACGGCTCCGGCGGCAATCGTGGATTACTTCTGCAGGGCCACTTCAAGCTGACGCTCGATGCCGGCCAGATACGTGTGCGAGGCCTCCGACACCACCATGCGCGGCACGGGCTCGGTTGCCTTGCGCCACTGCGTGGTCACAACCTTGCGCTTGCCGCCGCGCGTGTGTGCCGCGGGCTGGGGCTCGATTTCGCCGCTACCGCCGCCGGGCGGCAGCATCGCCAGCGAGGGCAGGGGCGGATAGACGCGGTCGGGCGCCGCGGCCGTCGCCGGCATCAGTGCATCGGGCGGGGCGGCAAAAGCCGAGGCGGCCGGGACGCTCAGCAGGCCGACGGTGAGCGGGAAGAGCAGATGGGTCATACGCATGACGTTCCTCTTAGTCCTGCGTGCGGATCGTCACGCTGTAGGGCTGGCTGGCGCTGACGGTCAGGTTTTCCAGGCGCACGTAGCTGGCACGCTGGGCCGGCACGCCGTTCCACAGCGCCTGATTCAGATAGCGGAAATCCTGGGCCAGTGCGGCCACCTGGATCGTCGCCGGCCGTTTTTGCGCAGCGGCAAGCGCGCCCGCCTTGGTCAGCACGGCGGTCAGTTGCGGGTCATGCGCGCCCAGCGCGTCGGGCGGGATGGCGAAGGTCATGACTTCGCCCGTGGGCGCGGTGCGGGCCACGGGGGCGGGGGGCTGGGCGGGCATCTGCGCACAGCCGGCCAGTACCAGCAGCGCGGCCAGCATCAGCGATACGGCGGAGCGTTCGGAACAAGTCCACATGGCGATGAGAAATGCGTGGATCGGACCCGCACTGTATCGGCGGGGCACGTCCTTCAAAACGTCGAATTACCCGGCTTTTATCGTCCATCCCGGCGGATGACTTGAGTGCTTGCGCGAAGGTGTAAATGGCGTCACATCAGGGTTTGCGGGCAGGAGACGTGTTTGCCATATTTGCGGCGCAGGTCGCACATATGCGTCCTGAATATGCGGCGGACGCATCAGTGATCTAAAGCGGCTTATGTGCCTCTTTGACTCGATAGGCGTAAACCCCGAGCCCAGAGGCAGCGGCGCTTGTATCCCGCGCGACACTTTTGCGCGCCCGCAAGGCCGCAACACCCCCCGCCGCTATAATCGGCTCACCATGAATACACCCGCGTTTTCCTCTTCCAAGGCGGCTTCCCGGGAGGCTGCGCCCTACCACTTGGCCGTGGTGGGCGGCGGCATCGTCGGGCGTGCCTGCGCCCTGCGGCTGGCGCAGATCGGCTTGCGCATCGCGCATATCGCACCGCCCGCGCCAGCCGCCGCGCCCGCCGGGCCGGACGCCTGGGACGCGCGTGTCTACGCGTTCTCGTCCAGCTCCCAGGCGCTGCTGGACCAGTTGCGCATCTGGCCGGCGCTCGACATGACGCGCGTGCAGCCGGTGCACGACATGCGCATCTTCGGCGATGACGCTGCCGCGCGCGGCGAGCACGCCCACCCCGACCTGCACTTTTCCGCCTACGCAGCCGGCACGCCGCAATTGGCGTGGATTGCCGAATCGTCGCTGGTCGAGCGCGCGCTGGAAACGGCGCTGCGCTTTGCCCACACGGTGCAGACCTTCCCGCATGCCGCCACCGGTTTCGAAATGGAAGCCGACGCCGTGCGGCTGACGCTGGCGGACGGGCAGACGATCCGCGCGGAATGCGTGATCGGCGCCGACGGCAAGCATTCGTGGGTGCGCGAGCAGGCCGGCATCCAGGCCGAAGCGAAGCCGTATCGCCAGCTTGGCGTGGTCGCCAACTTCCAGGCCGAACACTGGCATCAGGACACCGCGTGGCAATGGTTCCTTGGCGCCTCCGCCGAGCAGGCCGCCGCCACGGATGACGCCGCCCCGGTACGCGGCGAGATTCTCGCGATGCTGCCGCTGCCCGATCGGCGCGTGTCGATGGTGTGGTCTGCCAGCGAGGACCACGCCCGCGAATTGCTCGCGCTGTCGCCCGAGGCGTTGTGCCGCGCGGTGGAAGCTGCGGCGGGTGGCGCCATCGCCGCTCGCTTCGGACGCTTGTCGAACATCACGCCTGCGCAGGGTTTTCCGCTCGTGCTGCAACACGCCAGCCGGGCCGTCGCGCCGCGCGTGGCGCTGGTAGGCGATGCGGCCCATGTGATCCATCCGCTGGCCGGCCAGGGCATGAACCTCGGGCTGCGGGATGTGTCCGAAATCGGTCGCGTGATGGCGGAACGTGAAACCATGCGCGATCATGGCGATCTGAGGTTGCTGCGCCGTTACGAACGTGCCCGCCGCGAAGATCTGCTTTCGCTCACGGCCGCGACGGACGGTCTGCACAAACTGTTCGCCCTGCCGGGCGCGCTGCCCCGCACGGTACGCAACGCGGGGATGCGCATGGTGGGCATGACGCCATTTATCAAACGCTTGTTGATCAAGCACGCACTCGGCTGAGGCCATCTCAGCGGATTTGTGGTTTTTCGGGGTTCCAGGAGTCGTTATGTCGTTTCGTATTCGGGTGGCGGCCATCGCCTCTGCGGTGGCAGTGGCAGCCATTGGCGCCGGCTATGTATTGAGCGCCGGTGCCGCCGAGCCCGCCTTGGACAAGGTCAAGGCCACCGTGCAGAAGG
This sequence comes from Ralstonia sp. UNC404CL21Col, assembly GCF_000620465.1. GTDB lineage: Bacteria > Pseudomonadota > Gammaproteobacteria > Burkholderiales > Burkholderiaceae > Ralstonia > Ralstonia flatus. Next base: position 19,959 of record NZ_JIBE01000007.1, on the reverse strand, counting down.
CCCTGGGCCCGAACGTGGAGATCAAGAGCGTCACCAAGTCGCCGCTGGCCGGCCTGTACGAGATCAACCTCGGCAGCCAGGTCGTCTACAGCGATGCCACCGGCCGCTACGTGCTCAACGGCGACCTGCTCGACACGCAGACCGCCACCAACCTCACACAAGAGCGCCTGGCCGAGCTGAACCGCGTGAAGTGGTCCGACTTGCCGCTGGACCGCGCCGTGAAGTGGGTCAAGGGCAACGGCGCCCGCAAGATCGCCGTGTTCTCCGATCCGAACTGCCCGTACTGCCACAAGCTGGAGCAGATGCTCACGCAAGTCGACAACGTCACCGTCTACACCTTCCTGTTCCCGATCCTGTCGGAAGACTCGAACACCAAGGCCAAGCAGATCTGGTGCTCGGCTGACCGCGCCAAGGCCTGGCGTGACTGGATGACCGCCAAGACCGCCCCGGGCGGCGCCGGCACCTGCGATACGCCGCTCGAGGCCAACCTGAAGCTCGGCCAACAGCTCAACGTGACCGGCACGCCGGCCATCATCTTCCCGGATGGCTCGCGGGCGCCGGGCCTGATCGATGCGGCCACGCTGGAGCGCAAGTTCGCCGCGCTCAAGAAGTCGTAATTCGCACGAAGGAAGCGCCGGTCGATCCGGCGCTTTTTCTTTGGGCGCTTGCATTCACCTCACCTTCGGAGACTTGGCATGTCGTTTCGCGCGCTGATGCTGGAAAAGCAGGATGGCGGGCCCCTGGCCCACATCGTCGACCTCGATGACGCAGCGTTGTCCACACCCGAAGCGCTGGCCAACGACGTGACCGCCGGTGACGTGCTGGTCCGCGTGGACTGGTCGACCATCAATTACAAGGACGGCCTGGCCATCACCGGCAAAGGCCCGGTCGTACGCAAGTGGCCGATGGTGGCCGGTATCGACGGCGCGGGCGTCGTGCTCGATTCGTCGCATCCGGATTGGCGGACCGGCGATGCGGTGGTGCTCAACGGCTGGGGCGTCGGCGAGACGCACTGGGGTTGTCTTGCCCAGCAGGCGCGGCTTTCCGGCGACTGGCTGGTCGCATTGCCGGCGGGGCTCGATGCGCGGCAGGCCATGGCGATCGGCACGGCCGGCTACACGGCGATGCTGTCCGTGCTGGCGCTGGAGCGTGCCGGCGTGAAACCCGGCGACGGCGAAGTCCTGGTGACGGGCGCCTCGGGCGGTGTGGGCTCGATCGCCATGGCGCTGCTCGGCAAGCTGGGCTATCGCGTGGTGGCGTCGACCGGCAAGACGAACGAGGCCGATTTCCTGCAGGCGCTGGGCGCGACGGATGTCGTCGACCGCGCCGAGCTTGCCGCCCCGGGCAAGCCATTGCAGAAAGAGCGCTGGGCGGCAGTGGTCGATTCGGTGGGCTCGCACACGCTGGTCAACGCCTGCGCACAGGTGCGCTATGGCGGCGTGGTCACGGCCTGCGGGCTGGCGCAGGGCATGGATTTTCCGGCCACGGTGGCGCCGTTCATCCTGCGTGGCGTGACGCTGTGCGGCATTGACAGCGTGATGGCCCCGCGCGCGCTGCGCCAGACCGCGTGGCAGCGTCTGGCCGCCGATCTGCTGCCCGATCGCTTGGCTGCCATCACGCGCGAAGTGACGCTGTCGGAGGCCATCGACGCCGCCCACGACATCATGGCCGGCAAGATGCGCGGGCGCGTCGTGGTCGACGTCAACCGATAGGCTGGCAGGCGGGGTTTGCGGACGATTTGCCATCGGCAGCGTGGGACGGCAACGCTACAATGTCCGCCATGAAGCCGATCCGCTACACCATCGCCCCCGCCGCGCCCGAGGCGCACGTTTTCACCGTCACCGTCACGGTTGACGCGCCCGACAGCCAGGGCCAGCGCTTTTCGCTGCCGGCGTGGATTCCGGGCAGCTACATGATCCGCGAGTTCGCGCGCAACATCGTGCGGATCGAGGCGTCGTCCGCCCACAGGCCGGTGCGCCTGACCAAGGTCGACAAGCACACGTGGTGGGCCGCGCCGTGCACCGGGCCGCTGACGATTTCCTACGACGTCTATGCGTGGGACTTGTCGGTGCGTGCCGCGCACCTGGATGCCACGCACGGCTTCTTCAACGGCACGTCGGTGTTCCTGCGTGTGGAAGGCGCGGATGACCAACGTTGCCTGGTCGACATCCAGCCGCCTGCCGGAGAGGCCTACCGCGGCTGGCGTGTCGCCACCGCGCTGCGCGAAGCGACCGGCCGCGTCCAGGGCAAGGCCGGCGCCAAGCGCTACGGTTTTGGCTGGTACGAAGCGGCCAATTACGACGAGCTGATCGACCACCCCGTCGAAATGGGCACGTTCGAGCTGGTGTCGTTCGAAGCCTGCGGCGCACAGCACGACGCCGTCTTTACCGGCCGTGTGCCGAACCTCGATCTGGAACGCATCGCCCGCGATTTCAAGCGCATTTGCGAAGCGCAGATCCGCCTGTTCGAGCCGCAGACCGCCACGGCGCCGTTCCTCGACAGCAACCGCCGCTACGTCTTCATGACGATGGTGACCACCGACGGCTATGGCGGCCTGGAACACCGCGCCAGCACCGCATTGATGTGTGCGCGCGCCGATCTGCCCGTCACTGGTCGCGATGAAACCACCGAGGGCTATCGCACCTTCCTGGGTCTCGTCAGCCACGAGTATTTCCACACCTGGAACGTCAAGCGCATCAAGCCGGCCACCTTCGTGCCGTACGCGCTCGACCGCGAGGTCCACACGCCGCTGCTGTGGCTGTTTGAAGGGTTCACGAGCTACTACGACGACCTGATGCTGGTGCGCTCGGGCCTGATCTCCGAAGCGCAGTATCTGGAGATGCTCGGCAAGACGTGGAATGGTGTGCTGCGCGGCAGCGGCCGCCTCAAACAGAGCGTGGCCGAAAGCTCCTTCGACGCCTGGACGAAGTACTACCGCCAGGACGAAAACGCGCCCAACGCCATCGTCAGCTACTACACCAAGGGCTCGCTGGTGGCGCTGGCGCTGGACCTGACGATCCGCACGCAGACCCACGGCGAACGTTCGCTCGACGACGTGATGCGTGCCCTGTGGGTAACGTATGGCCGCGACTTCTACGCCGCCGGCCACGCGCAGCGCGGCGTGACCGAAGCCGGGCTCATCACCCTGATGGAAGAGACCACCGGTGTGCGCCTGCGCACGCTGGTCCGCCAGTTGACCGAGGGGCGTGACGACCCGCCGCTGCCGGCGCTGTTCAAGGCGATGGGCGTGAGCGCCACGCGCAAGGCGGCAGACCCGGCGCTTGCCCTGGGCGTCAAGACCGGCACCGAGAACGGCTACGTCAAGCTGCAGCAGGTGTTTGACGGCAGCCCGGCACAGCAAGGCGGTCTGTCTGCCGGCGACCTCGTCGTCGCGCTGGACGGCCTGCGTGTGCCGACCGGCCAGCTCGACAAGATGCTCGCGCGCCACCGCGCCGGCGACACCGTCCCCGTGCACGTGTTCCGCCGCGACGAACTGATGCAGCTCGACGTCACGCTGGCTGCGGATGCCACGCCGCAGTTCACGCTGGCGCTCGCGTCCGAGCCTTCGCCGTTGCGCTCGGCATGGCTGGGCAAACGGGCAGCGGCGCGCAGCACGCGTGCGGCACGCGGCAAGTCAGCCTGACGCCGTAGCCCGATGGACTACGTCCACGATCCACGCACGTTCCTCTACAGCCATTACGTTTCGCGCGGCATCCGTACTGCCACCGGCGTGATCGGCCTGACGCTGCTCGCGCTGCTGGTGATGGACCTGCAGGGCGCGATGGTGGTGTCGATCGGCGCGCTGTGCACGAGCCTCATGGATTTGCCCAGCCCGCTGCGGCACAAGTTCAACGAGATGATGGCGTGCGTGCTGCTGACGACGGCCGTCACGTTTCTCGTGGCGGTGGCAACGCCGTACGCGATCCTTCCGGCGGTGATCGTGGTGGTGAGCTTCCTGGCGGGGCTCATGGTGGCGTACGGCAACAAGACGATGCCGCTGCAGTTTGCGGCGCTGTTCGTCATGACGCTCACGTTCACCGAGGAATTCGCCTTCCGCGAAGCCGTGGAGCACACACTGCAGTTCTTCCTCGGCGCCATCGGCTATATGGCGTTTGCGATGGCGGTGGCGTGGGGCCAGCGCCGCCGTATCAAAGAGCAGGTGTTGGCCGAATGCCTCTACGAACTGGCTGTCTACGTGGAACGCAAGGCCGGCTTCTACGACGCGTCCAAGGATTTCGACGAGCAGTTCAATGCGCTCGTGCGCCAGCAGATTTCGGTGGCCGACAAGCAGCAGGTGGCGCGCGATTTCGTCTTCCGCGACAACCGCACCGCCAGCGATGGCCGTCTCGTGCAGATCCACATGCGGATGCTGGACATCTACGAGTATTTGCTGTCGTCCAATACCGACTACCCGCTGCTGCGCCAGTGGCTGGCCGACGCCGAGGTGATGCGTCTGCTGCGCGACGTGATCGAACGCATGCGCATGGACATCGAAGGCGTGGCCTATGCCGTCGGCCGTGACAGGCCGTCGCCCACGCCGCTGTCGTACGACCGCGAAGTGGCCGCCATTGAAGACGCGTTGCACGAACTGCAGCAGAACCATCACGGCGTGCCGATGGAGGCGATTGCCGCGCTCGAAGAGTCGGTGGCGACGGTGCGGGGCGCGATCCGCCTCATGGCGCAGCTGCACGCTGCCACCGCCACGCCGGTCGAGCTGTCGCAGGTGCTGCTGCGCCCCGACATGACGCCGTTTCTCACGCGCCAGAAATACGAGTTGCGGCTGGTGCTGGAAGAGCTGACGTGGCGCTCGCCCGTGCTGCGTTTTGCGCTGCGCATTTCCATGGCCGTGGCGGCGGGGCTGTGGATTGCCGACCATCTCCCGTATAGCTCGCACGGCTACTGGGTCTTGCTGACCATCGTCGTGATCCTCAAGCCGACGTTCAGCATGACGCGCCAGCGCAACTTCGACCGGGTGCTCGGCACGCTGATCGGCTGCGTGATCGCAGCGGTGATCCTGCGCTTCACCCATTCGACGTGGATCCTGATGGGCGTGCTGTACCTGTCGACGGCCGCCAGCGCCGCGTTCGTCACCGTGCGCTACCGCTACACGGCCATTGCGGCGTGCGTGCAGGTGCTCATCCAGATCAACCTGCTGTTGCCCGGCAGCAAGGGCGCCATTGGCGAACGCCTGGTCGACACGCTGATCGGCGCGGCCATCGCCACCGCGTTCAGCTATGTCCTGCCGAGCTGGGAATACCGCAACCTGCCCAAGCTGGTGGACGACGTGCTGCGCACCAACCGCCGCTTTATCGAGGCCGCGCGCGACTTGCTGCTCGGCACGCTCAAGGACGACTTCGCCTATCGCGTGCAGCGCAAGCAGTTCATGGAATCGCTGACCGGGCTCATCGCAGCCTTTGCGCGCATGCTCGACGAGCCCAAGAGCCGGCACCGCGCCGTCGACAACCTGAACCGCTTCATCGTGCAGAACTACCTCGTGGCGGCGCACGTCGCGGCGGTGCGCATTCTTGTGCGGCAACGCGCGCAGGAACTGGACGAGGCCGATACGCGGGCGCTGGTCGAGCAGACGGCAGAAGCCGCGCTCGAAAGCCTGACGCGCGCCAAGGAGCGCTTCGACCAGGCCGTCCATGAAGGTGGGTGGGGCGTGCGCCCGCGCGACACGCAGGAGCTGGGCGCAGCCGACTTCGCCGATCAGTCGGCACGCTCCCGCATGGTCGACGCTGCGGCCGAATCGGAATCGCTGTCGGCGATGCACCTGCTGGAGCGCCGTCTGCAGGCGCTGCGGGCTGACACGTCCAAGATCGCATTGCGCTGCGGCGCGCTCGGGCGTGCGCTGCGTATTTCGAAGGACTAGCGCGGCCGGGCTGAGCCTCGGACCGTCGACGACGGGGCTCAAAGAGCCGAAGTCCACCGACAGACAGTCGAAATCCAGCGTTTAAGCGTCAAAGGTCAGCGTCAGAGGGTCGAAGTCGAGCCTCGGAGGGCCGAGGACGGATCTTGAAGACTCAAACGCGAGCCGAAAAAAGTCGAATTTGAGCCTCGGAGAGTCGAGCGCGACCCTCAGACAGTCGAAGACGACCTTCGGAGCGTCAACGGTGGGCCTCGGAGAGTCAAAGCGTCGGACCTCGGAGAGTCGAAGCCGGGCCTCGGAGAGTCGACTTCGAATGTCGGAGACTCGAAGTCGGGCCTTGGAGCGCCGAACTCGGCCCTCAGACAGTCAAAGCCGACGCTCGGTGGCTCATCGATGGGGCTGCGTGGCCCGCGCAGTTCACGCGGCCTGCGGTTTCAGCCAGTCGATGGTCGGCTGGTGCTGCGCCGCCAGCCAATCATTGGCCGTCTTGAAATGCCCGCACCCCAGGAATCCGCGATGCGCTGACAACGGCGACGGGTGCGGCGCCTCCAGCACCAGGTGCCCGTCCGACAGCAGCGCCCGTTTGGCCTGTGCGTGGCTGCCCCACAGCATGAACACGCGCTTGTGGCCGACGCGCGCGAGTTGCTCCAGCAGGCAATCGGTGATGCGTTCCCACCCGCGCTTGGCGTGGCTTGCCGCCTGGCCTTGCTCGACGGTGAGCACCGTGTTCAGCAGCAGCACGCCTTGCTGTGCCCAGCCTTCCAGGTTGCCGGAGGTGCTCGGCAGCTTGCAGCCGAATTCCGCTTCGATTTCCTTGTAGATATTGCGCAGGCTGGGCGGCACGCGCACACCGGCCGGCACCGAGAACGCCAAGCCATGCGCCTGCGGAATCTCACGGCCATCGACGGTGCCCGTGCCGTGGTACGGATCCTGGCCGAGGATGACGACGCGCACATCGTCCACTGACGTCAGGTGCAGGGCACGGAAAACGTCCGTCGGAAAGATCGGTTTGCCGGCTGCGCGCTCGCCATCGACAAAGGCGCATAGCTCCGGCCAGTTGGTCTGCGCGATACACGGCGTGAGGATTGCCTTCCAGTCGGCGGGCAGGGCGTCGAACTGCTGGGCCAGCGGGGTGAAACCGACGGCGGTCGTGTCTGCTGCCGGTTCGTCGAAGAGGGCGGCTTGCGCCGGATGGGCGCGTCGCGTCACGGCTGGCCCCCAGTGGCTTTCGCGCACAGTTGGTAGCCGCGTTGCGCCTTGCTGATGTCGAGTGGCGCGAGGCCGGTCACAGCGGCGCGCAACTTCTGCGTCCAGGCGTGCAGGCGTTCGGCAATCGCGTCTTCGGTGAGCGTGCTGCCCGCGGCGGGCTTCCACTCCAGTTCCAGTTCGTCGATCGGCTCGCGTGCCTGGGTGCCGGGGATGAGGATGGCCCCGGCATCCAGCGCGATCTCGATCTCACCGCCATCCGCTGCGACATGCCACAGGCGGCGCGTGAAGTCGGTGCGGAACAGCGGGGCGAGCGCAGCCGCATGCGGGCGGACATAGTCGGCGGCTTCGGCGGCGTTGTTGGCAGCGAAGGCATCGACGGACAGTGCGTCGTTCTGCAGCGGCACCTCCCATTCGTGGCGGGCGCTCAGACCGGACGTACTCACGGCTGCGGTCTTCAGCGTTTGCAGCCATTGGCTGCCCTGACGGCGCACGCGCAATGCGGCACGGCTGCGCGCCAGCGCCTGGTCGGGTGTGTCGTAGTAGACATTCGCCAATTCCACCGAGCCGGCCGCCTGCGCATTGGCGTCCAGCCAGCCGACCAGTGCGTCGTGCGTGCCGGCCGATACGGCCAGCTTCAGTTCAATCTCGCGGGCCATGGTGCGGCACTCAGGCGAACAGGCGGGCCAGTTCGGCGCCCGGGTCGTCTGCACGCATGAAGGCTTCGCCGACGAGGAACGCGTTGACGGCGGCGGCGCGCATCTTGCGCGCGTCGTCCGGCGTGAGGATGCCGGATTCCGTGACGACGATGCGGTCGTCCGGCATGTGCTTGAGCAGGCCGAGCGTGTTGTCGAGCGACGTCTCGAACGTGCGCAGGTTGCGGTTGTTCACGCCCACCAGCGGCGTTTGCAGACGCAGCGCGCGGTCCAGTTCGTGGCCGTCGTGCACTTCCACCAGCACGTCCATGCCGAGTTCCAGCGCGCACGCTTCGAGTTCTTCCATCAGGCCCTGGTCCAGCGCGGCCACGATCAGCAGGATGCAGTCCGCGCCCCACGAGCGCCCTTCGTACACCTGGTACAGATCCACCATGAAATCCTTGCGCAGCACCGGCAGCGTGCAGGCGGCGCGCGCCTCACGCAGGTAGTCGGCGTGGCCTTGGAAGAACTGCTCATCGGTCAGGACGGAGAGGCACGCGGCGCCGTGTTCCGCATAGCTGCGGGCGATGTCGGCGGGCTTGAAGTTCGGGCGCAGCACGCCCTTGGACGGCGACGCCTTTTTCACTTCGGCGATGACCGCCGCGTTGCCGGCGGCGATCTTGTCGCGCATCGCCCTGGCAAAGCCGCGGGCGCCGAGCGTGCTGTCGGTGCGGTTGGCTTCGGCTTCGGCGCGCACGCTGGGCAGGTCGCGGTGCTTGCGGGCGGCGGCCACTTCTTCGGCCTTCACGGCCAGGATTTTCTGCAGGATGTCGGACATATCAGGCTTTGAACTGGTTGGTGACGCGCACGAGTTCATCGAGCTTGGCGCGCGCGGCGCCCGAGGCGATGGCTTCGCGGGCCAGCTTCATGCCGTCGCCGATCGAGCCGGCGATGTTGGCTGCGTACAGTGCAGCACCCGCGTTGAGCGAGACGATCTCGCGCGGCGTGCCGGGCTTGTTCTCGAGCGCTTCGATCAGCATGGCTTTGGACTCGTCGGCGTCGGCCACCTTTAGGCTGCGGTTGGAGACCATCTGCAGCCCGAAGTCTTCCGGATGGATTTCGTATTCGGTGACGACGCCGTCCTTGAGTTCCCCGACCAGCGTGGCGGCGCCGAGTGACACCTCGTCCATGCCGTCCTTGCCGTAGACGACCACCGCGTGCTTGGCGCCCAGGCGCTGCATCACGCGCACCTGAATGCCGACCAGGTCCGGATGGAACACGCCCATCAGGATGTTCGGCGCGCCGGCCGGGTTGGTCAGCGGCCCAAGGATGTTGAAGATCGTGCGCACGCCCAGTTCCTTGCGGATCGGGGCGACGTTCTTCATGGCCGGGTGGTGGTTGGGCGCGAACATGAAGCCGATGCCGACCGTCTCGATCGATTCAGCCACCTGCTCAGGCGTGAGCATGATGTTCACGCCTAGCGCCTCCAGCACATCGGCGCTGCCCGACTTGGAGCTGACGCCGCGTCCGCCATGCTTGGCGATACGTGCGCCGGCCGCCGCCGCCACGAACATCGAGGCGGTGGAGATGTTGAACGTGTTGGCGCCGTCGCCGCCCGTGCCGACGATGTCGACAAAATGGTCGGACACCTCAGCGGGCACGTCGACCTTGGTGGCGAATTCGCGCATGACGGTGGCAGCGGCCGCGATTTCGCCGATGGTTTCTTTTTTGACGCGCAGCCCCATGGTGATGGCTGCGGCCATCACGGGCGACATCTCGCCGCGCATGATGAGCCGCATCAGGTGCAGCATTTCGTCGTGGAAGATTTCCCGATGTTCGATACAGCGGACGAGCGCTTCTTGCGGAGTGATGGACATGGTCGTTCCGTATTCAGTTGGGCGCAGCCGTTGCCGCAGCCGGGGTGACCGGCTGTGCGGCGTCGCGCAAGGCGCCGATGCGCTCGCGCGAGAGATCGGCCTCGCATGCGGCTTCAGCCAGTTCGGCATCGGGCGCATTGCGGGCCAGGCGGCGTTGCAGGTCGCATTCGGCCTGCCGGTAGAGTTGGTGTGCGCGCACGGTGCGGTCGAATGCCATGGCGACGCCGCGGTCCGTGCCTTTGTTGGCAGCGATACGGGCGCGGAGTGCGGTGCGGCGTGTCGATTCGGCCGACGCCAGTTCCGTCTGTGCCGCCTTGCGTGCGGTCTGCACGCATTGGGCGACGTTGCCGGCCTCGGGCTGGGCGGCCCGGCAGGCCTCCAGCGTGCCAGCCATCGCCGGCAGGCTTGCCATCATCGCCAGCGCCAGCGCCATCGCGCACGCGCGGCGCATCAGAAGCGTTCCTTCAGGAAATTGCCGAGCAGCGCGTGGCCGTGTTCCGACAGGATCGATTCCGGGTGGAACTGCACACCTTCCACCGGCAGCGTCTTGTGGCGCACGCCCATGATTTCGCCGTCTTCAGTCCAGGCGGTAATTTCCAGGCAGTCGGGCAGCGTTTCGCGCTCAATGGCAAGCGAGTGATAGCGCGTCACCTTGAAATGCCGCGGCAGGTTGGCGAACACGCCCACGCCGGTGTTTTCGATGGTGCTGACCTTGCCATGCATCACTTTCTGCGCGCGGATCACGCGGCCGCCAAACGCATCGGCAATCGCCTGGTGTCCGAGGCACACGCCCAGGATGGGCACGCGTCCCGCAAAGTGCTTGAGCGCCGGAACCAGGATGCCGGCTTCCGTCGGCGTGCACGGGCCGGGCGACAGGCAGATGCGCTCCGGGTTCAGCTTTTCGATCTCTTCGATCGTGATCTCGTCGTTGCGCACCGTGTGCACATCCTGGCCGAGTTCGCCGAAGTACTGGACGATGTTGTAGGTAAAGGAGTCGTAGTTATCGAGCATCAAAAGCATGGTGGTCTCCTTAACCTCAGAAATCGGCGTCGAGGCCGTCTTGCACTTGCTCGGCCGCACGCAGCACGGCGCGCGCCTTGTGTTCGGTCTCCCTCCATTCGGCATCCGGGTCCGAATCGGCCACTACGCCGGCGGCGGCCTGCACATAGAGATTGCCGTCCTTGATGATGCCGGTGCGGATCGCGATCGCCAGATCCATCTCGCCCGAGAACGAGAGGTAGCCGACGGCACCGCCGTAGATGCCGCGCTTGACCGGCTCCAGCTCGTCGATGATCTCCATCGCGCGCACTTTGGGCGCGCCCGACAGCGTGCCCGCCGGGAAGGTCGCGCGCAGCACGTCCATGTTCGTCATGCCGGGTTTCAGGCGGCCCTCGACGGAGCTGACGATGTGCTGCACGTGCGAATACTTCTCGATGACCATCTGATCCGTCACCTTGACCGAGCCGATCTCGGCAATGCGGCCGATGTCGTTGCGCGCCAGGTCGATCAGCATGACGTGCTCGGCGATTTCCTTCGGGTCGTTGAGCAGCTCGGTGGCGAGTTCTGCGTCGCGCTCGGGCGTGTTGCCGCGCGGGCGCGTGCCGGCCAGCGGGCGGATCGTCACGATGCGGGCGGATTCGTCGGCGCCGTTGCCGTTGGTGGATGCCGGGATGCGGCGCTCTTCCTGGCGCACCAGGATTTCCGGCGACGCGCCGACGATCTGCATGTCGCCGAAGTTGTAGAAGTACATGTACGGCGACGGGTTCAGCGAACGCAGCGCGCGGTACAGCGACAGCGGCGCATCGCGGAACGGCTTGACCAGGCGCTGGCCGATCTGCACCTGCATCATGTCCCCGGCAGCGATGTATTCCTTGGCCTTGAGCACGGCGGTGATGTAGTCCGCCTTGTCGAACTCGCGGATGGTGTCGGTGCGCACCGACGGCGATGTCACCGGCACATCCACCGGCTGGTGCAGCTTGGTGCGCAGCGCGCGCAGGCGCTGCTTGGCGTGCGAATACGCCTCGGGCTTCGACGGATCGGCGTAGACGATCAGGTAGAGCTTGCCGGACAGGTTGTCGATCACGGCCAGCTCTTCGCAGAGCATGAGCTGGATGTCGGGCAGCTGCAGATCGTCGGGCGGGGCGGTCTCGGCCAGGCGGGGCTCGATAAAGCGCACGGCGTCGTAGCCGAAATAGCCGGCCAGGCCGCCGCAGAAGCGCGGCAGGCCCGGGCGCAGCGCCACCTTCTGGCGACGCTCGAAGGCGGCGATGAAGTCCAGCGGATTGCCTTCGTTCGTTTCCACCACCTTGCCGTCGGTGACGACTTCCGTGCGATTGCCCTTCACACGCAGCAGCGTGCACGCATGCAGGCCGATGAAGGAGTAGCGCCCGAAGCGCTCGCCGCCCACCACCGATTCCAGCAGGAACGTGTGCGTGCCGCGGTCGTGCGATTGCGCCAGCTTCAGATACAGCGACAGCGGCGTCTCCAGGTCGGCCAATGCCTCGGCAATCAGCGGAATGCGGTTGTAGCCCTGGTCGGCCAGCGATTTGAATTCGAGTTCGGTCATGAGCGGTCAGGTCGATTCGCCGGGCGGGCAGGTGCTCGCCCGCCGGCATGCGTTCGGTCCACGGCAAACGCAAGAGCGTCGATGATGCCGTCGGAACGTTAGCAGAACATCAGGGATGGGAACGCGCGAACGTCGTAAAAGCGACCGTGCGATCCCGCAAGGGTCGTCCGCAGCCGATAGCGGGCAGGCGGAAGACCGGCGGGCGGTCAGCGTTTGGGGCAGGAGACGCGAGGGTGGCTTGGGCGGCGCGCTCATGACGCGCCAGAATGCCGAAACCGGGGAAGAACGATCAGCAGCCGTGCAAACGCTTACGCCCGGACGAGGGCGTGCCAGGGCCGCCAGGGCCAGGCCCCCCGGTCACCACCAGCGTCGACGCGTTTGCGATTCAGGAACATGGATCGTCAGTTGGAAGCGGCAGAGACTGTGTTGTGTGGCTCTGCATAGGGCCGGATCAACTCGGCTGCCGCAAAAAGTGTGTCGACTATAGCATCGGCTCCGGCGTCCTGTATAGGCTGGCCGTGGTTGTAGCCATACGGCACCGCAAGCACCCGCATGCCGGCCGCGCGAGCCGCCCGGGCGTCGTTTTCCGAGTCGCCGATGGCCACGATTTCAGCCGGCCTCAGGCCAAACGCCTCCGCCACGCGCAGCATCGGATAGGGGTCGGGTTTGCGGTACGGGAACGCATCGCCGGGGTAGACCAGGTCGAAGCTGGCATCCAGCCCCAGCTGCGCGAGCAGCGGCTGCGTGAAATCGTGTGGCTTGTTGGTCACGCATGCAAGCGCCAGACCAAGGTCGCGCAATGCGGCCAGCCCTTCGCGCACGCCGTCGTAAACACTTACGTACTGGCCGTTGATGGCGATGTACGCGCGCTGATAGGCCTCGAGAGCCTCCGCAAAGCGGCTGTTGGCCTGGGCAGGCGGCAGGCGTGCGTCGAGCACGCGCCGCACGAGGTTTTCCGACCCCTTGCCGACATAGCCCACCACTTCCTCGGCCGGCATGTCCGGCGTGGCGCCCAGCGCCTTGAGCATGGCGTTGATGGCGGCGTGGAAGTCGCCGGCCGTGTCGACCATCGTCCCGTCCAGATCGATGATGACGCCTCGGACTGCTCCGGCCGGCAGCGTGCCCGTCATGCCGTCACGCCAGCCAGGGCCTGGCGCAGCGCGCCAACGGTGCCGCGGTAGCCGCCATCCGCATCCGGCTTGCCGAACACCGCCGAGCCGGCCACGAAGGTGTCGGCGCCGGCCTTGGCAATCTCGGCGATGTTGTCGGCTTTCACGCCGCCGTCGATTTCCAGCAGGATCTTCCGGCCGGTCTTTTCCTGGTATGCGTCGAGCTTCTGGCGCACCGCGCGCAGCTTGTTCAGCGCTTCGGGAATGAACGATTGGCCGCCAAAGCCCGGGTTGACCGACATGATCAGCACCATGTCCAGGCGATCCATCACGTGATCGAGATAGTGCAGCGGCGTGGCAGGGTTAAAGACCAGGCCGGCCTTGCAGCCGTTGTCGCGGATCAGCGCCAGCGAGCGGTCGATGTGCTCGGAAGCTTCCGGGTGAAAGGTGATCAGGTCGGCGCCGGCCTTGGCGAAGTCCGGAATGATGCGATCGACCGGGCTGACCATCAGGTGCACGTCGATCGGCACCGGCTTGCCATCCTTTTGTGCGTGCGGCCTAATCGCCTCGCAGACCAGCGGGCCCACGGTCAGGTTCGGCACGTAATGGTTGTCCATCACATCGAAGTGGATCCAGTCGGCGCCCGATTCGAGCACGCGGCGCACTTCTTCGCCCAGGCGGGCAAAGTCGGCGGACAGGATGGACGGGGCGATGCGGAAACCGGACGGATCGATGGCGACGGACATGATGGGAGACGGATAAGGCGCGCGCAGGCGCAAAGGAGGTCGCTATTTTAGCCGGATCGACCGTCCGCTCGCGCCTTGCCGGTGCCACGGCCATGCCGCACAATGGGCGCCATTCTTATTGTGGATCGTCATGCCGAGCTACGAACTCACCGTCCAGGTCCGGACGCGCTACCTGCCGGAGCAATCCGAGCCGGAGCAGGGCAGCTACGCCTTCGCCTACACCATCACCATTCGCAATACCGGCGACGTGCCGAGCCAGCTCATCTCACGCCACTGGGTGATTACCGACGCCGAAGAGCAGGTGCAGGAAGTGAACGGCCTCGGCGTGGTCGGCCATCAGCCGCTGCTGCCGCCGGGTGAATCCTTCGAGTACACGAGCTGGGCGACCATCAAGACGCCCGTGGGTACGATGCGCGGCGAATATTTCTGCGTGGCCGAAGATGGCCACCGTTTCGAGGCGCCCATCCCCGAATTTGCGCTGGTGATGCCGCGCATGCTGCACTGATCGGAATCAGGGCGCGTCGGAATTGGCGGCTTGAGAATCTTTTGGCGCTGCGTCGGTCGATTGCGAAGGCTTGGCAGCGTCGCTGTGGCGTGACGGGTGCTCGGGCGGCGCACGCAGCGGGCGCGGATGCTTCTTGGCGCCCGACATCGTCCAGACCACGATGAAGATCAGCAGGAACAGCGCCACGCCGGCCTCCAGGCCGAACAGCATCATCGGATGGTTTTCAAAGAATTGGCTCATGGTCGACGGCGGGAAGCTCGGGTGCGAGGCATTGTAGCCAAGCCCGCGGCCGCACCGGACAGGATGAAACACGCATGACAGCAGCAACCTTGGACGCATTGACACCAGCCCGCAACGATCTGCGCCGCCGATGGGCTGCCCGGTTTGGTTCCTTTGCCGCAGCCCTGGTCGCAGCAATGCTGGCAGCCTGCACGAGCGGGCCGCCGCCGCGCGTCGAAACGCCGCAAGCGCCCACAGGCACGCTCGGCGGGCATCTGGCCCCCGCTACCTGGGCCGATGTGTCGGGCTGGACCGCCGATGACCTTGCCTCCGCCTGGCCCGCCCTGCAATCGAACTGCCAGGCGATGAAGCGCCGCGCCGATTGGTCGCGTGTCTGCACCGCCGGCCTGATGGTCGATGCCGGCGACCCGATTGCCATGCGCGTGTTCTTTGAAGACAACTTCACGCCGTATCGCGTGGTGAAGGACGACGGCACCGACAGCGGCCTCATCACCGGTTATTACGAACCGCTGCTGCGCGGCTCGCGCACCCGCCACGGTGTCTATCAGACGCCGCTGTACCGCATGCCCGCCGCGTGGCGCGGCAAAACGCTGCCGGCCCGCGCGCAGTTGATCCGCAGTCCGGCGCTGCAGGGGCAGGAAATTGTCTGGGTGGACGATCCGGTCGAAGCGGCGTTCCTGCAGATTCAGGGTTCGGGCCAGGTCCAGCTGGAAGAGGGCGGCATCATGCGCCTGGGCGTGGGCGGCACGAACAACCAGCCGTTCCGTTCATTTGCGCGCTGGCTGCTCGACATGGGCGAAATTACGCCGGTGCAGGCCACCATGCAGGGCATCAAGGCCTGGGCGCGCGCCAATCCGAGCCGCGTGGAAGAGATGCTCAACATCAACCCGCGCTACGTGTTCTTTGCCGAGACGCCCGGCAACACGGGCGGCCCGATCGGCAAGCTGGGCGTACCGCTCACCGACGAACGCTCGATCGCAGTCGATCCGACGTACATTCCGCTGGGCTCGCCGGTGTTCCTGTCGACGACCAAACCGCTGTCGACTGATCCAATTCAAAAGCTCGTTTTTGCGCAGGACGTGGGTTCCGCCATTCGCGGCGCCGTGCGTGCCGACTATTACTTCGGCCATGGCGATGCCGCCGGCGACCTGGCCGGGCGCATGAAGCAGGCGGGGCGCCTGTGGGTGCTCGTGCCGAAGGGCGGCAGCGTCGGCGTCGCCACCCGCTAAAAAGAGGCGAGGCGGGCTAAGCGCGCCGCAAGTCCACCACGCGGCGTGCCTTGCCGACCGAGCGCTCGATCCCGCCGCTCGCCAGAATCTCGATCGCGGCGGTCACACCGATCAACGACTTGATGTCGCGCGCCAGTTGGCTGCTAGCGGAGTTGGCCGCGTCCGCCGATGCGCCGAGCGCCGCCTCGATCCGTACCGTCAGCGTATCCAATGGTCCTTCCTTGCCGAGCACGCACTGGTAGTGCGGCGACAGCGTCGCATGCTTCAGGATCAATTCCTCGATCTGCGACGGAAACACGTTCACACCGCGCACGATCATCATGTCGTCGCAGCGCCCGGTGATTTTTTCCATGCGCCGGAAGCCCGGTCGCGCCGTGCCGGGCAACAGGCGCGTCAGATCGCGCGTGCGATAGCGCACCACCGGCATCGCTTCCTTGGTCAGCGACGTGAAGACCAGTTCGCCGAATTCGCCGTCGGGCAGCACCTCGCCGGTGTTCGGATCAATGATCTCCGGATAGAAGTGGTCTTCCCAGACGGTCGGGCCGTCCTTGGTTTCCGCGCATTCGCTGGCAACGCCCGGCCCCATGACTTCCGACAGGCCGTAGATATCAACCGCTGAAAGCCCCATGCGCGCTTCGATGGCGCTGCGCATTTCGGGGGTCCAAGGCTCGGCGCCGAAGATGCCGATCTGCAGGCTCGACGCGGCCGGGTCCATGCCCTGGCGCTCGAACTCGTCGGCAATCGCCAGCATGTAGCTGGGCGTGACCATGATGATCTGCGGCTGAAAATCGCAGATGAGCTGCACTTGCCGCTCGGTTTGTCCGCCGCCGAACGGGATGGCCGTCAGCCCCGCACGCTCCACGCCGTAATGCGCGCCCAGGCCCCCGGTGAACAGGCCGTAGCCGTAGCTCACGTGGACCTTGTCGCCGCGCCGGGCGCCCGCCGCCCGGATCGAGCGCGCCACCAAGCCGGCCCATGTATCGATGTCCGCCAGCGTGTAGCCGACAACCGTGGGTTTGCCGGTCGTGCCCGACGACGCGTGGATGCGCGCGATCCGGTCCTGCGGCACCGCAAACATGCCGAACGGATAGTTGTCGCGCAGATCAGTCTTGGTCGTGAACGGAAACTTCGCCAGATCGGCAAGCGACTGCAAATCCGACGGATGCACGCCCGCCGCGTCGAACTTGGCCCGGTAGGCGGGCACGTTCTCATACGCATGCGCGAGGCTGCGCCTCAGGCGTTCAAGCTGCAGAGCCTGGATGGCGTCACGGCTGGCCGTCTCGATCGGATCGAGCGGCAGGTCGGTCGAGCGGGGGCGCATGTGGTCTCCTCGGGGCGCCGTCGTGCGAACCTGCTCACGATCCTACTGCGCGTCCCGATCTTGGCCCTGCGATGCTCACCGTACCCATGTACGGTTGCGCTTCTCGGGCCAACCTCGGGCCGCTCGCTACGGATCGTGAACAGGTTCTGAGGCGTCCTCTAATGGTGATGCGGTCTTGTGGGTGGGCTTTATATCGGGGTCGAACTAGGATTCTGGGCTGCCAGGGACCGGAATGACCTGGCCGCGAATCTGTGCAGACTTGCCGCGAAACATGGCGACCACTTCGCCGGCCTGGTTTGTCACGCGTACGTCGTAGATGCCGTGGCGGCCGGACAAGACCTGCTCGGTCGCCTCGGCCGTGAGCGTCTCGCCGCCATGCGCCGGGCGCAGGAATTCGACGCTGCACCCAGCCGCCACCGTGTTGTGGTTATGGCTGTTGCAGGCAAACGCGAAGGCCGAATCGGCCAGCGTGAAGATCAATCCGCCATGACAGGTGCGATGCCCGTTGAGGAATTCGGGCCGCACTGCCATCGACAGCCGGGCATAGCCGGGTGCGACCGCCTCCACGCGCATGCCGAGCCAGCGCGTGCAGGCATCGGCGTCGAACATGCTTTTGCAGGCGGCTTCAGCCAGCGCCTGCGCATCGTGGAGGGTCGTTTCCGTCACGCTGATGTCCTTATTCGCCAGTGAAATGGGCTACGCGCTTGTTCAGAAAGGCGTCCACGCCTTCTGCGTAGTCGCGCGAGTTGCCGAGTTCGCGCTGCAGGTCTCGCTCCAGGTCCAGTTGAGCGTCCAGCGACTGTGTGGGCGCCGCGTGCATGGCGCGCTTGATGGCGGCCAGTGCACGGGTCGGCTGCTTGGCCAGATGGTCGGCCATGCAATTCACTTCGGTCATCAGAATCTTGGCGTCGTGATAAACGCCCCAGATCAGACCCCAGGCGAGCGCCGTCTTGGCGTCGAGCTTTTCCCCCAACATCGCCAGCCCCATCGCCCGCGCCACGCCGATGCGCTGCGGCAGGAACCACGTTCCGCCCGAATCCGGCAGCAGCCCGATCTTTACAAAGGCCTGGAGGAAGCACGCATTCTCGGCGGCCATCACGATGTCGCACGCCAGCGCCAGGTTTGCGCCGGCGCCGGCAGCCACGCCGTTCACCGCGGCAATCACCGGCAAGGGCATGGCACGCAGACGGCGCACCAGCGGGTTGAATTGCTCGTCGATGAGTTGGCCCAGATCGGTCATCTGCCCAGGCGTGACATTGAGTTCGGAGAGATCCTGGCCCGCGCAGAAACCGCGTCCCGCTCCGGTCAGGATCAAGGCGCGGGCGCGCTGGCGCTCCACCTTGTCCAGCGCTTCGCGCAGTTCCCGGTGCATGCCGGCCGTGAAGCTGTTGAGCTGATCGGGCCGGTTCAGCGTGATGGTGGCCACGTGTTCATGCCAGTCAAGCAGAATGGTCGGGCTGGTCATCTTGTCTCCTCCTCGGTCATCGGTTCATTGATTAACCGACCGGTTGGTCGGCTAATATTACATCCATTCCAACTGGAGCTTCCATGTCCTACGAAAACATTCTGGTCGAAACGCGCGGTCGCGTTGGTCTTGTTACGCTCAATCGTCCGAAGGCGCTCAATGCGCTCAACGATGCGCTCATGGACGAACTTGGCGCCGCGCTGCTCGCCTTCGATGCCGACGCCAACGTCGGCGCCATCGTCATTACCGGCAGCGAAAAGGCGTTCGCCGCCGGTGCGGATATCGGCGCCATGGCCGATTACGACTTCGCCACCGTCTATAAGAACGAATACATCACGCGCAACTGGGAAACCATTCGCCGCATCCGCAAGCCGGTGATCGCCGCGGTGGCCGGCTACGCGCTCGGCGGCGGCTGCGAACTGGCCATGATGTGCGACATCATCTTCGCCGCCGATACCGCCAAGTTCGGCCAGCCGGAAATCAAGCTCGGCACCATGCCCGGCGCAGGCGGCACGCAGCGCCTGCCGCGCGCAGTCTCCAAGGCCAAGGCCATGGACCTCTGCTTGACGGCCCGCATGATGGGCGCCGAGGAAGCCGAGCGCGCCGGCCTGGTCTCGCGTGTCATTCCCGCCGGCAAGCTGCTCGACGAAGCCATCCAGGCCGCAGAAACCATTGCCGGCTTCTCGCTGCCCACCGTCATGATGATCAAAGAGTCGATCAACGCGGCCTACGAGACCTCGCTCAGCGAAGGCGTCCATCTGGAGCGCCGCCTGTTCCACGCCACGTTCGCCACGGAAGACCAGAAGGAAGGCATGCGCGCGTTCGTCGAGAAGCGTGCCGCCACGTTCAAGCACCAATAAGGAGAGTCCAACCGGGTGACCTCGGGAATACCCGAGTAACGGCATCGGGTATCTCGGGCCGCGTCTTGCGAGTCCTTTGCGGCCGCAATCCCATGCGTAGACTGGGCTGGCGGCTATTCTTCACGAACGCGTCATCAGCCTGTCACGACAAAGGTGTTGCCAAGCTCCGGGAACCCGCCTATAGTTCGCCCCTCGCTGCAAAACACAGCGCCGAAACGCAAGTGGCGGTGGTGATGTTGAGTGGTGGAGAAGCAGGTGTGGAGCGGGTTTGCGGTCGATCGGGTGGTAGGTGATCGGCGGTGGATCGAGTGGTAGTTGGCAGCGAGTTGAT
>NZ_KK211140.1:313963-1194137 GCF_000620465.1 Ralstonia sp. UNC404CL21Col | reverse complement strand
GACGTGATCCGCGACGGCAACGGCAAGTTCAGCGACATCTTCAACTTCTCGAAGGAAGCGACCTTCGGCGGCACGTACACGATCGGCAAGGCGAAACTGTTTGCGGTGTATGAAAACCTGTCCGCGCCCGATGCGGCAGCGGGCGCCCCGACCAAGGCGAACCACTACTGGCTGGGCATCAACTACGAAGTCACGCCGGCGCTGACGCTGATCGGCGCGGCCTACCGCGTCAACGTGAACCACGGCGGCGGCAACGCCAACCTGTTCATGGCCGGCGCGAACTACAACCTGTCCAAGCGCACGATGCTGTACGCGAGCGTGGGCACCGTGCAGAACAGCTCCACCGCCAATTTCTCGGTGGAAGCGACCAACAACAACCCGGCCCCGGGCAAGAACCAGCTGGGTGCCTATACGGGTATCGTTCACTCGTTCTGACGTCTGGCTTCTGACTGAGCGTGACCTCCTGATCGCTCGGCTCCTTGTCAGCCCGCACTTGTGCGGGTTTTTTTCTTTTTTGGAGTGCATCTATGCGCGGCGGGAATGGCCGTTGCGAGCGGATCTGCAGCAGATCGAGCCGCAGTTGCGAGGCGCTCCGTGCCTCGGCAACCTTTGTGCAACTGGCGTAAGATGCCCGCTCGATTTTTGATCGCTGCGTGCGACACCAAAGCAACATGAACCTTCCGCTCTTACTCAATATCGCGACGTTCGTCGTCATCCTGATTGCCCTCGGCCGTGTGAACGCGAGCTGGAGTCTGGCTAAGCGTGTGCTGCTGGGCATGGTGCTGGGCATCCTGTTCGGACTGGCGCTGCACCTGATCTATGGCGACGACAGCGCGACGCTCAAGCAGTCGATCTCGTGGTTCGGCATCGTTGGCGGCGGCTATATCCAACTGCTGCAGATGATCGTCATGCCGCTCGTGCTGGTGTCAGTGCTGAACTCGGTCGCCAAGCTCAACAGCACGGCGTCGCTGGGCAAGATCAGTGTGCTGACGATCGGTACGCTGCTGCTCACGACGCTGATCTCCGCGCTGGTCGGCGTGTTCGTCACGCACCTGTTTGGTCTGACGGCGCAAGGGCTGGTGCAGGGCGCGCAGGAAACCGCCCGGCTGACCGCCATCCAGGACAACTATGTCGGCAAGGTGGCCGACCTGTCGGTGCCGCAGCTGGTGCAGTCCTTCATTCCGAAGAACCCGTTTGCCGAGCTGACCGGCGCCAAGCCGACGTCCATCATCGGCGTGGTGATCTTTGCGGCGTTCCTCGGCGTGGCTGCGTTGAACCTGCTCAAGGATGATGCGGTGAAGGGCGAGCGCGTGCTGACCGCCATCGACACCGCGCAGGCCTGGGTGATGAAGCTCGTGCGGCTCGTTATTCGCCTGACCCCTTACGGCGTGCTGGCGCTGATGACGAACGTGGTGGCTGTGTCCAACGTGCAGGACATCATCAAGCTCGGCGGTTTCGTCGTGGCGTCTTACCTGGGCCTGGCGATCATGTTCGGCGTGCATGCCGTGCTGCTGACGCTCAACGGCATCAATCCGCTTCGCTTCTTCCGCAAGGTCTGGCCGGCGCTGTCGTTCGCGTTCACGAGCCGGTCGAGTGCAGCCACCATTCCGCTGAGCATCGAGGCGCAGACGCGGCGCATCGGCGTGCCGGAGTCGATCGCCAGCTTCGCCGCATCGTTTGGCACGACCATTGGCCAGAACGGCTGCGCAGGCCTGTATCCCGCCATGCTGGCAGTGATGGTGGCGCCCACCGTGGGCATCAACCCGTTCGATCCTGTATGGATTGCAACGCTCGTGGCGGTGGTCACGCTCAGCTCGGTCGGCGTGGCGGGTGTGGGCGGCGGCGCCACGTTTGCAGCGTTGATCGTGCTGCCGGCGATGGGCTTGCCGGTGACGCTCGTGGCACTGCTGATCTCCATCGAACCGCTGATTGACATGGGCCGTACCGCGCTCAACGTCAACGGCTCGATGACCGCCGGGACGATCACCAGCCAGTTGCTGGGGCAGACCGATCGCAGTGTCTTCGATGCTGCTGATGACGTGGAGATGGCACACCGCTGATCTGCGCGTCGAAACGAAAAATGCCGGCCATGGGGTCGGCATTTTTTTTGAGCGCAGGGCGGCTCAGCCGGGCGTCTGCGCCAGCTCGGTCAGCAGTTCCATGAACGCGCTGGCCAGTTCGCTTGGCGTGGCGGCGCTTCTGCGCAGCAGGCCGACGGGTTCCTTGGTGCCCGACGTGACGATGTCCAGACGGGCGAGTTGACCATGCGCCAGGTCGTCGCCCGCTGCGCGCTCGGGGGTGATCCACACCGCATCGGATCGGCACGCCAGCAACCGTGCGACGGACACCGAAAGCGTTTCCGTCACGCCCGCCGGCAAGCGCAGCCCGTGCGTCTGGAACAGCGCTTCGGTGTGATGGCGCGGCACCGTGCCCGGCGTGGCGATCACCAGCGGGTAATCCAGCACCGCCTGCAGCGAGGCCGACGCGCCTGCCTGCGTCAGCAGCGGATGCCCCGGCCGCACGACGAGCGCCAGCGGCTCTGCATACAGCAACTCGAACGACAGCCCCTGCATGCGATCCGGCTCGGCCATGCGGCCGACGATGAAATCGAGTTCGCCGGCCTTGAGCGCGGTCAGCAGCTCGACATTGGTGCCGGTACGCAACCGCACGCCGGCATGCGGGCGCTGCGCGTGCAAATGCGCAATCGCCTGGGGCAGCAGACTGCTGGCCACCGTCGGCAGGGCGCCCACATGTACCACCGGCGCGGATGCGTCCGTCGATCCCATGAGCGCGGCGGTAGCCGATTCCAGCGCCTGCGTCACGCCCACTGCATGCCGCAGGAATTGCTCGCCGGCCGCGGTGAGCCGCGCGCCTTGCCGGCCGCGCTCCACAAGCTGCACACCGGCCAGCGCCTCCAGCTCACCGAGCGTTTTCGACACCGCCGGCTGGCTCAGATGCAACCGCTCGGCGGCGCGCCGCAGGTTGCGCTCCTGCGCGATGGCGACAAAGCAGCTCAGATGGCGAAACCGGATGCGGGACGGCAAATCCGCTGAGAAGGCACTTTCCATAACTTGGGGTTATCGATTTTCCGATAAGAAGTCAATTTACTTCACTTTTTGTCGGCGATACAGTCTCTGCACGATTTCATAAGGAGACGCCCCATGACCCTGCCGCTTTCCGGCACCGGCGAATTCGCCCAGCGCGACACCACGCAGCATCCGCCCGCACTGACCCCCGGCTACAAGACCAGCGTGCTGCGCTCGCCGCGCAACGCGCTCATCTCCACCCTGAATACGCTGTCGGAAACCACCGCACCGGTGTTCCACGCCGACGACCTCGGCGCGCTCGACAACGACCTGATCCTCAACTACGCCAAGGAAGGCCTGCCGATCGGCGAGCGCATCATCGTCCACGGTTACGTGCGCGACGAGTTCGGCCGCCCCGTGCCGAACGCGCTGGTGGAGGTGTGGCAGGCCAACGCCGGCGGCCGCTACCGCCACAAGAAAGACCAGTACATCGCGCCGATCGACCCGAACTTTGGCGGCTGCGGCCGCATGCTGACGGATGCCAACGGCTACTACGTCTATCGCACCATCAAGCCCGGCCCGTATCCGTGGCGCAATCGCATCAACGACTGGCGCCCGTCGCACATCCATTACTCGCTCTCGGGCGATGGCTGGGCGCAGCGCCTGATCACGCAGATGTACTTCGAGGGCGACCCGATGATCGCGCAGTGCCCGATCATCAAGACCATCCCGAGCGAAGAGCAGGTGCGCGGTCTGATCGCGCTGCACGACACGGCGAACCACGTGCCGCTCGACAGCCGCTGCTACCGCTTCGACATCACGCTGCGCGGCCGCCGTGCCACGCATTTCGAAAACGCCGTGCCCGCCCTGCAAGGAGCCAAGTGATGACCACGACCACACTGCGTGAATCGCTCGAACGTGCCCAGGCAACGGCCATGACGACAACGCCGCCGTTCGCGCATTTCAACGAGACCGCTTCGCAGACGGGCGGCCCATACGTGCACATCGGCCTTGCACCGCGCCAGGCCGGCTTCGACATCTACGACAAGGAATTCGGCAGCGTCCTGACGACGCCCGCCACACGCGGCGAACGCATCGCGCTGGAAGGCCGCGTCTACGATGGCTCGGGCTCGCTCGTGCGCGACGTGCTGATCGAGATCTGGCAAGCCAACGCGGACGGCAAGTACGCCCATCCGGCCGATCGGCAAGACAAACCTGTCGACCCGGCATTCCGCGGCTGGGGCCGCGCCGGCGCCGATTTCGATACGGGCGTCTATCGCTTCGACACGATCAAGCCGGGCGCCGTGGCCGGCCGCAGCGGAACCACGCAGGCACCGCACATCTGCATGATCCTGTTTGCCCGCGGCATCAACCTCGGCCTGCACACACGCGTGTACTTCAGCGATGAGGCCGCGGCCAACGGCACGGACCCGGTGCTGAACGGCATCGAGTGGGAAGTGCGCCGCAAGACGCTGATTGCCCAGCGCAGCGAGCGTAACGGCGAGGTGGTCTACACCTTCGACGTGCGCCTGCAAGACACGCCGGATGGCGGCGCGGAGACGGTGTTCTTCGATATCTGATCGCCGCATCACATCCGAGAGATCACGCCCGGCAGGTTGACACCGCCGGGCGTTGTTTTTGATGCGAGCAACACGACTTTCAGCGGGACGTCATGCGGGCGTCGATAATGGGTGGATCGCCAGCCCGGCGTTTGACGACCCTGCCGTGACCCAGCTCACTCTTCCCGGATTCGAAGCCACTCCGCAATTGCCCGCGCATCGCCTGTTTCTGGCGATCAAGCCTGACGTGGATACCGCCGACCGCATCGCGCGGCTGATCCAGCAATTGCGGCCCGTCGTGGGCTTCAAGGGCAAGGCGCTGCGTACGGAGCGCCTGCATGTCACGCTGCATCACCTTGGCGATTTCGTTCATCTGCCGCCTGACGACGTCGTGGCGCGTGTGCGTGCAGCAGCGGCCGGCCTCGCGTTGCCGGCATTCGACGCCACGTTCAACCAGGTGGTGAGCTTTCATGGCCGGCGCGACCATCGGCCGTTCGTGCTGCTGGGCGACGAAGGCGTGGGCGGCCTGATGGCGTTTCAGGCGGCGCTGGGCGAGGCGCTCCAGCATGCCGCCGTGCCGGTGCCGCGTGGGCATTTCAAGCCGCACATCACGCTGTTGTATGACCGCGGCGGCTTTGCGCCGAAAGCGGTCGAGCCCATCACGTGGACCGTGCGCGAGTTCGTTCTCATCCATAGCTGGCTAGGCAAAACGCGCTACGACGAACTCGGCCGCTGGGCGCTCAAAACCTGAGCGCCACGTTGTTATGCGCAGCCGTCCGGCCCGCAGACAGGGCCATCGGCTTGGTTCATCGGGGCAGGCGCGCCGATGTGCTGCGTCAGCGCCTGAGCCCAGGGTTCCGGTTTACCGAGCCACGGACCAACGCCGATGATGCCCAGTTGGCCATCGGCATCTTCCAGCGCAAACGTCGGAAAACCCTGACCGCCCACTCGATCGAGCCACTGTCGGCTTTGCGCGATGTGCTGCTGCGTGAGCGCACCGGCTTGCCGCGCGTATTCCGCATCGAATGCTTCGGGCGATAGGCCGATCTCGGCTGCCAGCGCGCGCAGTACCGGCACATCTGCAATGCGACGGCCTTGTTCGTAATGCGCGCGCTGGATGCGATGGATCATGTCCAGCCCGCGGCCGCCGAGCGCCTGGGCTGCAAGCACGGCGGTAATGGGCGGCTCCGAATCCATTACGGCGCTGGTGTCGCGCAACAGGCCTTCAAAGTAGGGCTCGCCGAAGGGCTGGCCGGTCAACTCGGCAATGCGGTGGTCGTGCGGCATCACGTAGTCGCGCCATTGGGGCGTGACCGCGCGGCGGTTTGCGCCGGCAAGCATGCCGCCGCCGTGGAAGGCGATCGTGAGGCCGGGCACCGTGCGCGCGGCTTCCACCAGCGGCGCGGCGCCGTAGCACCAGCCACACAGCGGGTCGTAGATGTAATGCAACGTCGTCATGTTGTTTCCTCGGTGGCAGGCCGGCTTACTGCGGCCACTTCATTTCGCCCTTGATGACCTTGGCGCTCAGCTCCAGCGATGCCTCGCCGGCCAGCGTCGGATAGGCCGCCTTCATCGCCTTGATCAGCTCCGCCGAGTTGTTGGCCTTGGCGGCCTGTACCTCAAAGGTCTTCAGGTAATCCGCGGTAAAGCGTACCGCGTCCAGCCCCTTTGGCATTGCACCTGTGAAGTGACCGGGCACCACGGTCGTCGGCTTGAGCGCTGTGATGTTGTCCAGCGTCTGCAACCAGCCCAGGCGCGATTCGCGCGTCTGCGTGTCGGCCACCCAAACGTGGTCGCCGCTGTTGACGACCACGCCGCCGGCCACGGTCTTGATCGATGGGATCCACAGATACGTGCGTGCCGCGTCGGGGCCGTTCAGTCCCTTGATCTCGATGGTGCGGCCTTCCAGCGTGAGGTGGTCGGCGTTCAGCACGTCGGGCAGCACGAGCGTCTTGGGCGCGTTGTCCTTGAGGATCGGGCCCCAGTAGGCGAGCTTACCGTTCATTGATGCCTTGATGGCGGCCACGGTTTGCGGTGTTGCCACGATTTTCGCGTTCGGGAAGGCAGCGCGGATGACGTCGAGGCCGAAGTAGTAATCCGGATCGCTCTGGCTGATGTAGACCGTGGTGAGCGTCTTGCCGCTGGCCTTGAGTTTCTGCACGAGCGCTTCTGCATCGATGCGCTGGAATTGCGCGTCGATCAGGATCGCCTCGTGCGCACCGCTGATGATTTCCGACGACACCGGGAAGATGCCCTTGGCGCCGGGGTTGTAGACCTCGAGATGCAAGGGGGCGGGCGGGACAGCGTGAGCAGCAAGGCCGGCGCTGACAAGGCCGGCGGCAAGCAGAGTGCGGAGCAGGGACATCGGGTTTCTCCAGTCGGATGAAATGGGTGCGATGTCGCCACTGTAGGTTGCTTGATTCGACCGAAAAACCCCCTAAGATGCGCATATTTGTTTCTCTAATCGATCAAATATGGATCGCATCACGTCGGCCGAAGTGTTTGTGGCGATTGTCGAGCGCGGCAGCCTGAGCGCCGCCGCCGAAGCGCTCGACATGTCGCGCGCGATGGTCACGCGCTATCTGGCGCAGATGGAGGCGTGGTCCGGCGCGCGGCTGCTGCACCGGACCACGCGCCGCATCGGCCTGACACCCGCCGGCGAGGCCACGCTTGCGCGCTGCCGCCAGATGCTGGAAATCGCTTCGCAGATGGCCGTGGCAGATGGCCCTGAAGCCGATACGCCGCGCGGGCTCCTGCGCATTGCCTGCGCGCAGTCCCTGGCGCAGCAGACGTTGAGCGCGGCGGTGACGGCCTACCTGCGGCGCTATCCGCAAACGGCCGTCGATCTGGTGGTCGACAACCGCACCATCAACCTCGTGGAAGAACGCATCGACCTGGCCGTGCGCATTACCAACGATCTGGATCCGAACCTGATTGCGCGGCCGCTGGGCATGTGCGAATCGGTCGTGGTGGCGGCGCCGTCTTACTTGGCCGCGCACGGTACGCCGCGCCGCGTGCAAGACCTGGCCGTTCACAACTGCCTGACGTATTCGTACTTCGGCAAGAGCCTGTGGAAGTTCACCGAGGCGAAGACGGGCGCGCCATCAGACGTGCCGGTGGGCGGCAATCTGAGTGCGAATGAATCGATGGTCCTGCTGGCAGCGGCGCGGGAGGGCGCGGGGATTGCATTGCAGCCGGTGTTTGCTGCCGCGCCGCTGATCGCCAGCGGGCAACTCGTGCGTTTGTTGCCCGACCACGTGCCGCAGGCGCTGGGCATTCACGGCGTGTACAGTTCGCGCAGGCAGATGCCGAGGGCGCTGCGGGCGATGCTGGATTTTCTGGTGGACTGGTTCAGGGCGCAGCCGAACGTCACGTGATTGGGCCGGAAGACTTCCTTCGCATCGCCAACAGGCCCAACGCCAGCAGGCAGAACACCGCCCCCGCGTGGAATGTCGCGGCTGCGCCCAGCCTGTCCCACAACAAGCCCGCCAGAACGCTGGCGGTCAACATGGCCAACCCGCTTACGAGGTTGAACATGCCGTAAGCGGTGCCGCGCAAGTCGGCCGGTGCGGTGTCGGCGACCATGGTTGCCAGCAAGCCCTGCGTGATGCCCATGTGCACGCCCCACAGCGCCACGCCTGCGATGACCACGCTCCAGTGAGCGGACAGGCCGAGCACCACATCGGCGGCAATCAGCACCACCAGCCCAAGCGCGAGCAGCTTCGTGTGGCTCATGCGGTCAGAGAGCTTGCCGAACGGATACGCCGCCAGCGCATAGACGACGTTCATCGCCACCATGACCAGCGGCACCAGCGCCAGCGGAATGCCGCCTTGCTGTGCCCGCAGCACCAGGAACGCTTCGGAAAACCGCGCGAGCGTGAAGACCGCGCCGATCATCACCACCCACCAGTACGCACTGTCCAAGCGCTGCAGGTTGTCGCGGCGGATCGGGTTGGTGCGGCGGGCGCCGTTGTGGGTTTCGGGCTCCCGCAGGCCGAACATCAGCAGCGCAACAGAGAGCAGTCCCGGCACCACGGCCACCCAGAACACGGCGCGAAAATCATCCGCCCACAGCAGCATCAGACCCACCGCCAGCAGCGGCCCCAGAAACGCGCCCACGGTATCGAGCGACTGCCGCAGCCCAAAGGCCGCGCCGCGCAGCGCAGGCGGGGCAATGTCGGCGACCAGCGCATCGCGCGGCGCCCCGCGGATGCCCTTGCCGACGCGGTCCAGCAGGCGCGCCGTCAGCACGATGCCGGCGGTGGGCGCAATGGCGAACAACGGTTTGGACAGCGCGCCCAGCGCATAGCCGAAGACCGCCAGGCCCTTGCGCTTGCCGAGGTAGTCGCTCAGCGTGCCGGAGAAGATCTTGACGATGAGCGCAGTCGACTCGCCCAGGCCCTCGATCAGCCCGACCGACAACGCACTGGCGCCCAGCGCCGACACCATGAACAGCGGCAGCAGGCTGTGGATCATCTCGGAGGCAATGTCCATCAGCAGGCTGACGCAGCCCAGCACCCAGATGCCGGCGGGCATCTGCCGCAGGCCGCCGGGCGGTTTGGTGTCGGTGGGAGGGCGCGCCAAGGTGGGTCGCGTTCGCTGTGGGGCGAACGTCAGGCGAACGGCGCGAAGAGGCTGTTGAGCTTGGCCCCACTGGCAGCGTCGCGCGCGAAGGCGAATGTGCCGGCGGTGCGCAGCTCTTCCGCCGCCCGCAGGAAGGCTCCCATGGCAACGCGTGCGAGTGTCGCGCCCACGCTGATGCGCTTGACGCCCAGTTCCGTCAACTCGGCCACGCTGAGGTTGCCGTCGGCGAAGCCCATCAGCACGTTGAGCGGCCGATCGATCTCGCGCAGCACGGTGGCGATCTCGTCGCGCGTTTTCAGGCCGGGGGCGTAGAGCACGTCGGCGCCGGCGTCCTGGAAAGCCTGCAGGCGGCGGATCGTGTCGGCCAGGTCGTTGCGACCGTGCAGGTGGTTCTCGGCGCGCGCGGTGAGCGTGAACGGAAACGGCAACGCGCGCGCAGCCTCCACCGCAGCGCGCACGCGGTCGATCGAAGCCTCCAGCGAGTAGATGGGCGCATCTGCTCGACCCGTCGCGTCTTCAATCGAGCCGCCGACGATGCCCGTGGCGCCCGCCAGGCGGATGGTCTCGGCGACGGCTTCCGGCGCATCGCCAAAGCCGTTTTCCAGGTCGGCAGCCATGGGCACGTCCGTGGCGGCCGCCAGATCGGCCACGTGCGCGAGGATGGCGTCGCGGCCGACGCCATAGTCGGGCAACCCGCGCGAGAACGCGAAGCCGGCGCTGGTGCTGGTCAATGCTTCGAAGCCCAGCGATGCCAGCAGCCGGGCCGAGCCCGGGTCCCACGGATTGGGAATCACAAAGGTGCCGCTGCGTTCGTGCAGCGCGCGGAAGGCGTGGGCTTTTTCGATCTGGGTCGGCATGGGCTATCCGGTGTGAAGTGATGAGGGTTGGACTGCACTGCTGCGGCACAGGCGAGCGCATCGTCCAGGCGGTCATTGCCCCAGAACATCGCGTCGCCGACAAAGAACATGGGAGCGCCAAAGATGCCACGAATCTGCGCGGCGTGCGTTTGCTCGCGCAGGGCGGTACAACGAGCGTTGTCAGTGCTCGCCTCAAGCGCCTTTCATGCAGCGTGCGTGTCCGCTTCCGAACAGATCCAGGCAGCCACATCCCGCACGTCGCGGCGCGGGTTCGGCTCGGATTGGATCAACCAGTACGCATGCGTGTTGCGCACCCCCGGGGCGATGGTCGGTACGGTGACCAGGCGGCCGTCGGCCAGCAGCGGCGCGATCAACTCCAGACGGCCCAGCGCGATGCCCTGGCCGGCCACTGCTGCATGGATGATCTGGTCGTGCTGGTTGAAGCGCAGCACGGTGCGCGGCTTGGCGTGGCTCCAGCCGGCGGCGGCCAGCCAGTCAGTCCATTGGAGCCAGGGGCGGCGCAGGTCGCGGTCGTCAAAGTCGAGCAGCGTTTGGCCGGCAAGCGCCTCGGCGGAATCCAGCGAGCGCAGACCCAGCGACGGATGCGCGACCGGCGCAACGGTCTCCCCAAACAGCCGGATGGCGCCGGGCGGCGCATCGCTCGGTGGGCAATACCGGATGGCAAGTTCGATGCCTTCGTTCTTCAGGTCGACGAGGCGGTTGTTGGTGGCCACGCGCACGTCGATGTCGGGGTGTTGCTGCTGGAAGCGGGCGAGGCGCGGCAGCAGCCACAGGCCGGTCACGCCGATGCTGGCGGTGATCGTGACCGGCCGACGTTCGGCCGCCACGCGAATGGCCCCGATGGCGTCCTGCAACTGCTGCACGGCGCTGTCGGCGCTGCGGAACAGGCGTTCGCCCTCGGGCGTGAACGCAATCGAGCGGTGCCCGCGCACGAGCAGCTTCACGCCCAGCGCCTCTTCCAATGCGGACACCTGCCGGCTCACCGCCGATTGCGTCAGGCACAGATCATCGGCCGCGAGCGTGATGCTCATGCGCCGGCCCACCGCCACGAAGCCGCGCAACAAGTCCAGGGAGGCCAACCGAACCAGGGGAGTCGACATGCGTTTTCCTCATGCAAGGCGTTCTCAAAGATCAATTGAGAAGCCGGATAGGGCGAAGTTTAATAAGCCATCGGACGACATTCCAGTCTCATGCACGCTCCCCACGCTTGCGAAGCCGGAATGTCAGTCACATCGGAGAAAAACGCTCATGACCTCGAAATCTCTCACGCAATCGCCCTGGTTGCCGGTATTGGCCGGCGGCGCGGTGATCGGCGTGGCGCTGGGCATTCGGCACGTGCAAGGGCTCTTCCTCGTGCCCGTCACGATGGGCCATGGCTGGACACGCGAAACCTTCGGCCTAGCGATCGCGTTGCAAAACCTCATCTGGGGCGCGGCACAGCCTTTTGCGGGCATGCTGGCCGACCGCTACGGTGCCGCCAAGGTGGTGGTGGCCGGCATCGTCGTCTATGCGCTCGGTTTGTTGCTGATGGCACATGCGGGCACGCCGCTGGGCTTCACGCTCTCGGCCGGCGGGCTGATCGGGCTGGGGCTCTCAGGCACGTCGTTCGGCGTGGTGTATGGCGCGATCAGCCGCTTGACGCCGCCCGAGCGGCGCAGCTGGGCGCTGGGCGTGGCGGGCGCAGTGGGCGGTGTCGGCCAGTTCGTGATGGTGCCGACGGCGCAGGGCTTGCTGAGCACGGTCGGCTGGGTGACGGCGCTGGTCGTCATGGCGGTGGTCATGGCGATCTTCTTGCCGCTGGCCGCACCGCTGCGCGAAAAGGCATCGAGTGCCGCCGTGCAGGAGGCGCATCAAAGCATGGGCTCAGCCATCCGGGAGGCCTTCGCCCACCGCGGTTTCTGGCTCCTGAATCTCGGGTTCCTGACGTGCGGATTCCAGCTCGCCTTTATCGGTGCGCACATGCCGGCGTACCTGCTCGACAAGGGGCTCACCGGCCGCCACGGCATGGTCGCGCTGGCGCTGATTGCCGCCGCCAACATCGTCGGCACGTATTACTGCGGCGCGCTGGGCGGGCTGTTCCGGCGCAAGTATCTGCTCTCGTTGCTGTATCTGATCCGCACGGCGGCGATTGCGCTGTTTATCCTGCTGCCGCTGTCGCCGGCAACGCTGTATGCGTTTGCCATCGTGATGGGCCTGCTGTGGCTCGGCACGGTGCCGCTGACGAACGGGCTGCTGTCGCAGGTGTTTGGCGTGCGCTACATCGGCACGCTGTTCGGCTTCGTATTCCTTGGTCACCAGATCGGCGCCTTCCTGGGCGTGTGGCTGGGCGGCGTGGTGTACGACCACCTGCATTCCTACGACGCGATCTGGTTTGGCGCGATGGCGCTCGGCGTGGTGGCCGCACTGCTGCACTGGCCGATCGATGATCGCCAACTTGCGCGTACGCCGATGGCGCTACCGGCATGAAGGATCGACTCAATCGTTGGACGGCGTGGGCGCTGGCGGCGGCCGGCGCTGCCCTGGTCTTCGCGGCGTGGCTGACGCCGGAAGGTGCATTTTCTTTTGTGACGTTCGCGTCCTTCTGCGGGTAGGGCGACGCACGAGCCCGATTTGTGAAACAATATCGGGTTAATCACTAGTGGGCACTGGTACGGTTTGCGCGGGAATTACGTCGCTTTTGCGTCGTTCTCCTGTGAATGCCACCGTTCAGACATGACTTACGCCGTCAAGGAAATCTTCTACACGCTGCAAGGCGAGGGTGCCAACACCGGCCGCGCAGCTGTCTTCTGCCGCTTTGCCGGCTGCAATCTTTGGAGTGGGCGCGAGGCCGATCGCGCCACCGCCGTCTGCCAGTTCTGTGACACCGACTTCGTCGGCACGGACGGCACGCAAGGCGGCAAATACGCCACCGCCGACGCACTCGCCGATACCGTTGCCGCCGAATGGCCGGCCAGCGCGACGGGCGGCAAGCCGCTCGTCATCTGCACCGGCGGCGAGCCGCTGCTGCAACTCGACACGCCGCTGATCGACGCGCTGCACGCACGCGGCTTCGAAATCGCCATCGAGACCAACGGCACCATCGCCGTGCCGGAGGGCATCGACTGGGTGTGCGTGAGCCCCAAGATGGGCTCTGAACTCGTCGTCACGCGCGGCGACGAGCTGAAGGTGGTGATCCCGCAAGACGGGCAAGACCTCGACGCATACGAACGGCTGGATTTCCAGCATTTCTTCCTGCAGGCCATGGACGGCCCGCTCGCCCGGCAAAATACGGCGGCTGCCGTTGAGCTGTGCCAGCGCCGGCCGCGCTGGCGCCTGTCGCTGCAAACCCATAAGATGCTGGGCATCCGCTAAGGCGGCCGCAGCACTTTGTCCCCGGTTTTCTGCCGGTTCCAGCCGTTTCGCGGCGCCCGCTGCCGCCACCTTGCTCCATGACCAAGACCGTTTCCATTACGCGCCGGCTCGAATTCGACGCCGGCCACCGCATCCCGGGCCATGCCGGCCAGTGCCGCAACCTGCACGGCCATCGCTATCAGCTCGAACTCACGCTGACCGGCGAAGTCCTGCACAACGACAAAGCCGCTGACGACGGCATGATCCTCGACTTTGGCGACGTCAAGCAGCTCGCCAACAAGCATCTCGTCGACCTGTGGGATCACGCTTTCCTCGTCTATCGCGGCGACACTAAGCTCGTTGAATTCCTGAACGACATGGAAGGCGGTCATAAGACCGTCGTGCTGAATGACGTGCCCACCGTCGAGAACCTCGCGCAGGTGGCCTTCGACATTCTCGAGCCGGTGTTCCGTAACACGTTCGGGCACCATCTGCGCCTGTCCAAGCTCGTGCTGTACGAAACCCCGAACTGCTGGGCCGACGTGAAGCTCGCGCGCCCGCACGAGCAGGATTGATTCGACAGCGCCGGATCGCATGACCACACCGCACGTCCTCACCCCGCCCGCCGACATGTCCGCCCACGAGCGCGACGGCTACTGGATGCAGCAGGCGCTCGTGCAGGCCAAGTTCGCGTGGGGGCAGGGCGAAGTGCCGGTGGGCGCGGTGGTCGTGCGCGGCAACGAGATCGTCGGCGTCGGCTACAACGCCCCGATCGGCACGCACGACCCATCGGCGCATGCCGAGATGCGCGCCCTGCGCCAGGCCGCCGAGAAGCTCGGCAACTATCGCCTGCCGGACTGCGAAGTCTTCGTGACGCTGGAGCCGTGCGTGATGTGCGCCGGCGCCATGCTGCATGCCCGTGTGGCGCGCGTCGTCTACGGCGCGCCGGACCCCAAGACGGGCGCCGCGGGCAGCATCCTCGATCTGTTTGCCGAGACGCGGCTGAACCACCAGACCGCCATCACCGGCAGCGTGCTCGCGCAGGAATGCGGCGACATGCTGCGCGCCTTCTTTGCCGAGCGCCGCGCGAGCCAGAAGGCCGCACGCCTGGCGTCCACCGAACCTGACGAAACCGCCACATGACCACTGTCCGCCTGATTGCGCCTTCCGGTTATCCGAACGATGCGGCCATCGCCCAGCGCGGCGTGGCGGCGTTGGAAGCGCAGGGCTGCGTGGTCGTCAACCGCGAGTGCCTGAGCCGGCAGCATCAGCGCTTTGCCGGCGGCGAACTGGCGCGTCTGGCTGACCTCAACCAGATCGGCACGGGCAGCGGCCAGGAAATTGCCATGGCCATTCGCGGCGGGTATGGCCTCACGCGCTTGCTGGACCGCATCGATTTCATCGACATCGGCCGCCGCGCGCAGGCGACCGACGCCATCATCGTCGGCCACAGCGATTTCACCGTGTTCTCGCTGGCCTACCTGGCGGCCACGGGCGGCGTGACGTTTGCCGGTCCGCACGTCTGTTCGGACTTCGGGCTGGAGACGGTCGACCCGTTCATGGTCGAACATTTTTGGGGCATTTTGCGCAGCCCGACCTATGCGCTGCGCGTGGATGGCTCACAACCCAAAGGCTGCGCGCGGCCCGGGCGTTATGCCGGCACGCTGTGGGGCGGCAATCTGGCCATGCTGTGCAGTTTGATCGGCACGCCGTATCTACCGGACATTCGCGACGGCATCCTGTTCGTTGAGGACATCAACGAGCACCCGTACCGCGTTGAGCGCATGCTGCTGCAACTGCAGCAGGCCGGCGTGCTCGATGCGCAGCAGGCGCTGGTGCTGGGCGATTTTTCCGGCTATCGGACCACGCCGTACGACGCCGGCTACGATTTCGACGCCATGCGCGATTACCTGGCTGAACATCTGTCGATTCCGGTCGTCACGGGATTGCCGTTCGGCCATTGCCCGACCAAGGCGACGCTGCCGATTGGCGCACATGCCGAGCTGGATGTCGATGCCGCGGGCTTTACGCTGCACTTGTCGGGGTATCCGACACTGAAGGCATAAGTCTTCCGGCCATCCGGGTCACGTCCGGGTGGTAAAATCCCAGGTTCTCCAAATGGCGGACGGCCGAGTGCTTGCGTCGCCAGATCACCGCTTTCCAAATCAAGGTTTCCACGTGCTTTCCACCGCCAACATCACCATGCAGTTCGGGCCCAAGCCCTTGTTCGAGAACATCTCGGTCAAGTTTGGCGAGGGCAATCGCTATGGCCTGATCGGCGCCAACGGTTGCGGCAAGTCGACCTTCATGAAGATCCTGGGCGGCGATCTGGAGCCCAGCTCCGGCAACGTGATCCTGGAACCGGGCGTGCGCCTGGGCAAGCTGCGCCAGGACCAGTTCGCCTACGAAGACATGCGCGTGCTCGACGTGGTGATGATGGGCCACACCGAAATGTGGGCCGCCGCGCAGGAGCGCGATGCCATCTACGCCAACCCGGAAGCCACCGACGACGACTACATGAAGGCCGCCGACCTGGAGGCCAAGTACGCCGAATACGACGGCTACACCGCCGAAGCGCGTGCCGGTGAACTGCTGATGGGCGTCGGCATTCCGACCGACCAGCACAACGGCACGATGAGCAATGTCGCGCCCGGCTGGAAGCTGCGTGTGCTGCTGGCGCAGGCGCTGTTCTCGAACCCGGACGTGCTGCTGCTGGACGAGCCGACCAACAACCTCGACATCAACACGATCCGCTGGCTGGAATCGGTGCTCAACGAGCGCAACTCCACCATGATCATCATCTCCCACGATCGGCACTTCCTGAACTCGGTCTGCACACACATGGCCGACATGGATTACGGCACGCTCAAGGTCTACCCGGGCAATTACGACGATTACATGGAAGCCTCCATGCAGGCGCGCGAACGCCTGCAGGCCGCCAACGCACGGGCCAAGGAACGCATCTCCGACCTGCAGGACTTCGTACGCCGCTTCTCGGCCAACAAGTCCAAGGCACGTCAGGCCACGTCGCGCCTGAAGATGATCGACAAGATCAAGGTGGAAGACATCAAGCCGTCGTCGCGCCAGAACCCGTTCGTCCGCTTCGAGATGGAGAAGAAGCTGCACAACCTGGCAGTGGAAACCGAGAACGCGCGCAAGACGTACGACCGCAAGATTTTCGACGGCTTGACGATGGCCGTGCGTGCGGGCGAGCGCATCGCCATCATCGGTGAGAACGGCGCGGGCAAGACCACGCTGCTGCGTTGCCTGCTGAACGGCGCCGTGAAGACCGGCGTGCAGCGCGGCATCGAGATCGACGGTGGCACCGTCAAGTGGGCCGAGAACGCCAATGTCGGCTACATGCCGCAGGACACCTACGAAGAATTCCCCGAAGACCGCGACCTGATGGACTGGATGAGCCAGTGGATGCAGCCCGGCGATGACGACCAATCGCTGCGCGGCACCATGGGCCGCCTGCTGTTCTCTGCCGACGACATCAAGAAGAGTGTGAAGGTGCTCTCCGGTGGCGAGAAGGGCCGCATGATCTGGGGCAAGCTGATGCTCGGCCGCCACAACGTGCTGGCGCTGGACGAGCCGACCAACCACATGGACATGGAGTCCATCGAGTCGCTGCAGATCGCGCTCGACAAGTTCGAAGGCACGCTGATCTTCGTGTCGCACGATCGCGAGTTGATCAGCGCTCTGGCCACGCGTGTGATCGAAGTGCGCCCGGACGGCACGCTGACCGACTACCTCGGCACCTACGACGAATACCTGCAGAGCCAGGGCGTCGAAGTCTGAGCGCCAATCCTCTGCCGTAGCCAAGGGCCGCCGATGTGCGGCCCTTTGTTTTTGGTGCCCGCCGAATGCGGCTGCCGGGCGCCGCCAAGGTGGTCGCTCTATGAAAAAACCGACTGGCTTCCATGATTTTTTGTCGCCATCGGAATGCATTGCCGTCGCTACACTGGGATCGCATATCACAGTGAACAGGCCGAGAGCTGCAGGCAAGGCGTCGCGCGTCGCACCAAGAAGCGCCAAACGCAGGCTCGGCGAAGTACCCAGGAGACGAGATGACCTCTGATATTGGCGACCGCATTCGCCTGCAATCCCTGCTGGACAAAGTGGTGTCTGCGGACGAAGCCGCGACGCTGATCCGCGATGGCATGACGGTCGGCATGAGCGGCTTCACCCGCGCCGGCGACTGCAAGGCCGTACCGTTTGCCCTGGCCCGGCGTGCCGCGCACGAGCCGCTGCGCATCACGCTGATGACCGGCGCCTCGTTGGGCAACGACATCGACAAGGTATTGGCCGAAGCCGATGTGATCGCCCGTCGCCTGCCGTTTCAGGCTGATGCCACCTTGCGGCGCAAGATCAACGCAGGCGAGGTCATGTTCATCGACCAGCACTTGTCGGAAACCGTCGAGCAACTGCGTTCGCGGCAGATCGCGCCGCTGGATGTGGCGGTGGTCGAAGCCACGGCCATCACAGAGAACGGCGGCATCGTGCCGACGACGTCGGTGGGCAATTCCGCAAGTTTCGCGGTGCTGGCGAAGCAGGTGATCGTCGAGATCAACCTGAACATGCCCGCCAATCTGGAGGGCCTGCACGATATCTTCTTCCCGGTGCAGCGGCCTTATCGCCAGCCGATTCCGCTCATTGCAGCGGAGCAGCGCATCGGCCTGCCATATATCCCGATCGATCCGCGCAAGATCGCCGCCATCGTCATCACGGGGCAGGACGACAGCCCGTCCAACGTGTTGCCGCCTGATATGGAGACCAATGCCATCGCCGGGCATCTGAACGCGTTCCTGGCGCGGGAAGTGCGCACGGGGCGTCTTTCGCCCACGCTCCAACCGCTGCAGGCGGGTATCGGGACGATCTCCAACGCGGTTCTGCATGGCTTTATCGACTCGCCGTTCCATGACCTCAAGATGTATTCGGAGGTCTTGCAGGACAGCTCCATCGAGCTGCTTGACTCGGGCAAGCTGGCGTTTGCCTCGGCTTCGTCGATCACGCTGTCACGCCCGGTCTACAAGCGGTTCCTGACAGAACTGGAACGCTACAAGTCGCGGGTGGTTCTGCGGCCGCAAGAGATCAGCAACCACCCGGAGGTGATCCGCCGGCTGGGCCTGATCACCATCAATACCGCGCTGGAATGCGACATTTACGGCAACGTGAATTCAACGCATGTGGGCGGCACGCACATGATGAACGGCATCGGCGGCTCGGGCGACTTCGCGCGCAACGCGCATCTGTCGGTCTTCGTGACCAAGTCGTTGGCCAAGGACGGCGATATCTCGAGCATCGTCCCGATGGTCTCGCATGTGGACCACACCGAGCACGACGTCGACATCATCGTCACCGAACATGGGTTGGCCGACTTGCGCGGGTTGGCGCCGCGCGAGTGTGCCGTCCAGATCATCGGCAACTGCGCGGACCCGCGCTACCGCGAGCTGCTGCGCGACTACGTTGTGCGGGCGCAGCGGCGCGGCGGGCATACGCCCCACCTCCTGGAGGAGGCGCTGGCCTGGCATATTCGGTTCCGCGATCATGGATCGATGCGCCCGGCG
This sequence comes from Ralstonia sp. UNC404CL21Col, assembly GCF_000620465.1. Classification (GTDB taxonomy): domain Bacteria; phylum Pseudomonadota; class Gammaproteobacteria; order Burkholderiales; family Burkholderiaceae; genus Ralstonia; species Ralstonia flatus. The sequence goes on along the minus strand of NZ_KK211140.1, from coordinate 1,175,190 downwards.
GGGTTCAGTGAAGAGGGTGCGCTCGCGGAGTCTGCATTGAGCGCCTGAAGCGCGGGCGCCGCTGCTCAGGCGCCCAGCACTTCCTCGCATGTCGCCAGCCATGCGCGCGCGGCGTGCGACAGGTACCGACCCGGCGACCACAGGTGCGCGAGTGCCCAATCCATGTCCGGCGCGGTCAGGCGTGCCACGGCCAGCTTGTCACGGCTCGCCAGGTTGGTCACCAGCGGCTGCGGCAAAAATGTCGTGCCCAGCCCCGCTGCCGCCATCGAGGCGAGGAATTCCCAGTGCCCGCTCTGCGCAACGATATGCGGTTCGATGCGGGCTTCGAGAAAGGCGTGTCGCAGCTTGCGCGTCAGCGAAAAATCCTCGGCCAGCAACAGCAGCGGTTCGTCGCGCAGCGCAGAAAGGCTGACGGTCTTGCCCCTGGCCCATTTCGCCTTGCGCGGGCCCACCACCCAGATCGGATACTTTGCAAACTGCCGCGTGGCGAGTTCGAGGCCGCTGTCGCCGGGCAGCACGGTGGCGCCCACCTCCAGTTCGCCGCTGGCCACTTGCTGCTCCACCGTCTTGCCGCCGGACTCGGCCAGGTTCAGCACCACATTGGGATAACGCTGCCGAAACGCGCTCACGACCGGCGAAAAGAACAGGTTCACCATCGGTGGGATGCCGACCGTGAGTTCACCCCGTCCGAGCGAAGACAGATCCGCCACTTCAAGCGTCAGCCTGTGCACCACGCCCAGCGTTTCCTGGCCCCGCGCGTACACGACCCGGCCCACGTCGGTGAGCCGCACCTGCCTGCCTTCGCGAATCAACAACGGCTGACCGACCTCGCTTTCCAACTGACGCACCATCTTGCTGATGGTGGACTGTGTTACCGAGAGCGAACTCGCTGCCTGCGTGAAGCTCTGCAGCCGCGCGGTTTCGACGAAGTAACGAAGGGCTCGGATATCGATGGGCACGGGCAAACCTTTGCCATGAAGCATGCGAATGGGATTCGCCATGGTAATGAAGTTTTCCCATTCCACGGTGCTCAACAAAAAAGGCGGCACAGGTGGCCGCCTTTTTTGTTGTCCGAGCGTGCGGGCTTAGCCGGTGGCCTCGTCAATCAGCAGATCAAGCTGGGCGATGACGTTGCTGGTGTCCGGCTCGCCGCGCGTCTTGGTGAGCGCCGCCTTGAGCGTGTCGCGCAAGGCGACGAGTTCCGCCACATTGCCGGCTTTCTCCACCTTCATCTCCAGCAGATAACCGCGCAGGCCGAGATACCGGCTGATGGTTTCGGTGTAGAAGCGATAAAGGCGTTGATAGCCTTCGGCGGCGGGCTCTTTTGGCGTAGTTGCCTGTGCAGGAGCCGCCTCCGCAGCGGCGGGTGCAGATGCCGGTTCCGTCTTCGCCGCGGTCGTCCCGGCCGCGTGCGGGCGGATATAGCCGCCGACCTCCAGCTCGTCGAATACCGCGTGCGTCATGCCGAGCGGCTGAAGCTGCACGAGGATGTCGTCGCAGGTTTTTTCGCCGTTGATCATCAGAAGCACCGCGCGGTGACGCTGGTCGAGGTGGTTCGCGCGCGTGCGGATCTCGTCCTGACCTTTTTCGGTCTTCTGATAGATGCTGGTGGTCATGCTGGTCTCCCTCGGCCGGCGCGTCTGCAGTGTGCGCTCTGGTGGCTCTACAATAGACCGATCATAACCGCCCGGGGGCGATGTCGGCCTCAGTCGCAACCCGGATAGCACAACGCGCAAATCGCGCATCCACCAGAGCGAGACGACCAACGATGCAGCAACGCGACAAGCTTTTCATCAATGGCAAGTGGGTGGCGCCGCAGGGCAAGGGCGTCATTGAAGTGATTCATTCGGCCACGGAAGCGGTGATGGGCGCCATTCCCGAAGGCAGCGCGGCCGATGCCGAAGCCGCCGTGGCTGCGGCGCGCGCCGCATTTGACGACTGGGCTGCCACGCCCGTGGCCAAGCGCGCCGAGTACATCCAGAAGATTGCCGACGGCCTGCAGGCCCGCAGCGAAGAGCTGGCGCAGCTCATTGCCGGCGAGGTCGGCATGCCGATCAAGCTTGCGCGTGCCATCCAGGTGGGCGGCCCGGTCTATAACTGGAGCAATTTCGCCAAGCTGCTCAGCACGTTTGAATTTGAACAGCACGTCGGCAACTCGCTGGTGGTGCGCGAGCCCGTGGGCGTGGTGGGCGCCATCACGCCGTGGAACTACCCGCTCAACCAGATCACGCTGAAGGTTGCGCCCGCGCTGGCGGCCGGCTGCACGGTGGTGCTCAAGCCGTCGGAAGTGGCGCCGCTCAACGCCTTCGTGCTGGCGGAAGTCATTGAAGAAGCCGGCCTGCCGCCGGGCGTGTTCAACCTTGTCACCGGCTATGGCCCCGTTGTGGGCGAGGTGCTGGCAAGCGACCCCGAGGTCGACATGGTGTCGTTTACCGGTTCCACGCGTGCGGGCAAGCGCGTGGCCGAGCTGGCATCGCAGTCCGTCAAGCGCGTGGCGCTGGAGCTGGGCGGCAAGTCGGCATCGGTGATCCTGGATGACGCGGATCTGTCTGCGGCGGTCAAGGGCACGCTGTCGGCGTGTTTCCTGAACTCCGGGCAGACGTGTTCGGCGCACACGCGCATGCTGGTCCCGCGTGCCAAGTATGAAGAAGTGAAGGCGCTGGCCGCGCAGTTTGCCGCTGCCTACGTGCCGGGCGATCCGGCGCAGGAATCCACGCGCCTGGGGCCGCTGATTTCCGCCGTACAGCGTGACCGCGTGCTGGGCTACATCCGCAAGGGGCTGGAGGAGGGCGCAGAACTCGTTACCGGCGGTGCCGACACGCCCGAAGGCCTGTCGACCGGTTACTTCGTCAAGCCGACGGTGCTCGGCAACGTCAAGACGACCGACACTGTGGCGCGGGAAGAGATCTTCGGCCCCGTGCTGACCGTGATCTGCTACGACGACGAGGACGAGGCTGTCCGCATCGCCAACGACAGCATCTACGGCTTGGGCGGCGGTGTGTGGTCGGGCGACGAGAGCCGCGCGATTCGCGTGGCGCGGCGCATCCGCACGGGCCAGGTGAACATCAACGGCGGGCCGTTCAACATGCAGGCGCCGTTTGGCGGCTACAAGCAATCCGGCAACGGGCGCGAGAACGGCAAGTACGGTCTGGAAGAGTTCCTGGAGTACAAGGCGATGCAGCTCAACCCTGCAAAGACGGCCTGATCTGCCCCACATGCAGCACCCACGAAAAAAACCCGGCTTCGGCCGGGTTTTTTGCGTTTGATGCGCTGCGCTTACTTGCGGCTGCCGTCGGCGTTGTAGCCCTGGGCGGTGCCTTCGGCCAGGATGCGCGTCCAGACCGCGTTGCGCTCTTCGTCCGTCATGAACACCCAGTTGCTGACTTCCAGCTGGGTGCGCCCGCAGCCTTGGCAGACCTCGTCGAAGAGTGTCGAGCAGATGCCGATGCAGGGGCTGTCGGGGCGGCCCAGCAGGGTGCTGTCGGAAGCACTGGTTGCGTCGTCGGGCATGGGGCTGAGGGCGGTCGATTCGGTCATGGGCGGTATTTTACCGGCTTCGACGCGGCGTCAGCTGCCGGCGCCATCCCCCGTGCGCTGGCTGACATGATCGGCGGCGGCCGAGAGCGCCAGCGCTGAATTCACCAGGGCAATGTGCGAAAACGCCTGCGGGAAGTTGCCGACCAGCCGTTGCACGCGCGGGTCGTATTCTTCGGCCAAGAGGCCCACGTCATTGCGCAGCGCCAGCAGCTTGGTGAAGAGCGCGCGCGCTTCGTCGTGGCGGCCTTGCATGACGAGGTTGTCGACATACCAGAAGCTGCAGGCCAGGAATACGCCTTCGCCCTCGGGCAGGCCGTCGGTCACGGCTTCGGTGCGGTAGCGGCGCACGAGGCCATCGACGAGCAGGTCTTCTTCGATGGCCTTGACCGTGCCCTGGATGCGCGAGTCGGATGCCGGCAGAAAGCCGACGAGCGGCAGCATCAGCAGCGCGGCGTCCAGTTCTTCGCTGCCGTAGCTCTGTACGAAGCAACCACGTTTGGCGTTGTAGCCGTGGGCGCAGACTTCCGCGTGGATGCGGTCGCGCACGACGCGCCAGCGCTCTACGGGGCCGTCGACATTGAATTGCTCGATGGTTTTGACGGCGCGGTCGAAGGCCACCCACGCCATCACCTTGGAATGCGTGAAATGGCGGGAAGGGCCGCGGACTTCCCAGATGCCTTCGTCGGGCGTCTGCCAGATGCTTTCCAGATGCGTCATCAGCGCGACCTGCAGGCGCCACGAGGCATCATCACCATCCAGGCCGCCTTTGCGGGCGATGAAGAGGGCGTCCATCAGCTCGCCGTACACGTCGAGCTGCAGTTGCAGCGCAGCCGCATTGCCCACGCGCACGGGCTGCGAGCCTTCGTAGCCTGGCAACCACGGGACGGTCCATTCGCCCAGGCGGCGTTCGCCGGCAATGCCGTACATGATCTGCACCTGTGCGGGGCTGCCGGCGATGGCGCGTTCGAGCCATTCGCGCCAGCTGCGCGCCTCGTCGAAGAAGCCTGCGTTCATCAGCGCGAGCAGCGTGAGGGTGGCGTCGCGCAGCCAGCAATAGCGGTAATCCCAGTTGCGCACGCCGCCAAGCTGTTCGGGCAGTGACGTGGTGGGCGCGGCCACGACGCCGCCGGTGCGGTGATACGTCAGCGCCTTGAGCGTGATGAGCGAACGTTCCACGGCGTCGCTCCATTCGCCCGCGCCGTGACAGCGGCCCGCCCACGCGCGCCAGCGTGCCTCGATATCGACCTGCGCTTCGAGCGCGTCGATCGATGCCGGTAACGGCAGGTGCGATGGCGAATACGTGAGCACGAAGGGCACCGCTTCGCCTTCGCTCACCGTGAAATCCGCCACGGTGGAGAGGTTCTCGCCGCGGATGGGGGCAGGGGTGCGAAGTGTCGTCATGTTGGGCCCGGCCACGGCCCGCAGCACGCAATCGGGCATGTCGCACGGGCCGTCGGCCGGGGCGCCTGTGATTTCCGACACCCGGCTGACCCACGGGACCGACGCGCCGTAATCGAACCGCAGCGTCAGATCCATGCGCATGTCGACCGTGCCGGAGAGACCGCGCACGATGCGGATGAGGTCGGAGGTGTCGTCCCGGGCGCCGAGCGTGCCGGGCAGCCGGGCGGTCATCAGGTCGGTCACGCTGGCCGTGCCGGTGTCGGTTTCGAAGAAGGTTTCGAGCACCAGCGTGCCGGGCAGGTAGCGGCGCCGCACAGCGCGCGCGTTCGCCTGCGGTGCGATGCGCCATCGGCCGTGGTCTGGCGTGCCGAGCAGCGCGGCGAAACAGGCGCCTGAATCGAACCGCGGCCAGCACAGCCAATCGATGGAGCCGTCGCGCGAAACCAGTGCCGCGGTTTCGCAATCGCCAATCAACGCGTAATCTTCGATTTTCGAGGGCATTGCACTCCACTCCAAGCACTTCAACGAGGCCGTGACCATGCACGAAAGCACCCGCATCCTTCTTGAATACAACGCCGGGCGTGATCCGGAAAGGCTCACCCGAAAGCTGGATGCCATCGCCGCCGACCCGTTTTCATTCTTTCGCGGCACCAACAACCTGTATGCGGCTTCGCTGGCCGACGCGCCGCTGCTGCACGAAGCGCCGCGCACGCTGGTCTGCGGCGACCTCCACCTTGAAAACTTCGGCAGCTTCAAGGGCGACAACGGCCTTGTCTACTTCGACATGAACGACTTTGACGAGGCCCTGGCCGCACCGTTTACGGTCGACCTGGTGCGCGTGCTGTCGAGCCTGCAGGTGGCTGCCTACAGCTGGAAACTGGCCGATGAAGACGCCAGCAACCTGTGCCGCCGCTTTCTGGACACGTATGCCGCGGCGTTGGTTGACGGCAAGCCGCGCTGGGTCGAACGGTCGACCGCCACCGGCATCGTGCGCGATCTGCTGCGCGGCCTGCGCAAGCGCAATCGCGCGGCCTACCTCGCGCAACGCACCGAGCGCGATGGCAACCGCATTCACCTGCGCATCGACGGCCGACGCACGTTGCGGGCTAGCAAGGAAGAGGCCCGCCGTGCGCGCCGCATCCTGCAGGCCTATGGCGAGCAGGGCAATGGCCAGCGCTTTGTCGCCGTGGACGTGGCGCGGCGCATTGCGGGCACCGGCAGCCTGGGCCTTGAGCGCTATTCCGTCCTCGCGCGCCCTGAAAACGACCCCGCTACGCTGCGCCTGATCGACATCAAGCTCTCCATCCCAAGTGTCTGGGACGATGTGCTGGGCGACGCCTGTAGCGTGGCGCCGTGGCGTAGCGAGGCCGGGCGCGTGGTCGATATCCAGCGCCTGTCGCAGGCCATCTCGCCGGCGCTGCTGCGTGGCGTCGTCTACGGGGCCAAGGGCGAGAAGCCGAAGTCGTACGTCGTCAAAAGCCTGCAGCCGACCGCGGACCGTGTGGCGCTGGGCGCCGGCAAGAACGTCGTCGCCGATCTGGACGACGCGCTGCAGACCATGGCGCGCGTGGCGGCCTGGTGCCACCTGCGCGGCTGCGGCCGGCACGGGACCGATCTGGTGGAAAAGGTGCAGGACTATGCGGCCGGCACGGCGTGGCGCAAATCGGCGCTGAAGCTGGCAGCGCAGGGCCGCAAGGTGTCGCTGCAGCAATGGCGCGAGTTTGCGGAGGATTATCGCCAAGCGCGCGGTGGCAAGTCCGCTTAAGTGCGCGGTGTAAGGCAGCGATGGCGCGCCGTTGACGTCACGCCCCTGCGTACTATTTGAAATCCCTCTGAGATCGCAATGAAAAACCTCGACAACCCCTCACATGATCGCGAGGTGGGCGTTGCCGACGCCACGCAAGACACGACGCGCATCGACGACACCCGCATCGGCGCGGTGCGTCCGCTCATTTCCCCTGCGCTGCTGCTGGACGAGCTGCCCGTGCCTGCCGATACGCAGACGCTCGTTGAAGACACCCGCCGCGCCATCAGCAATATCCTGCACGGCCGCGACGATCGGCTGCTGCTCATCGTCGGCCCGTGCTCGATCCACGATCACGACCAGGCGCTCGAATACGCGCGCCGCCTCAAGGCTGCGGCTGATGCACTGCAGGACGACCTGCTGATCGTGATGCGCGTCTACTTTGAGAAGCCGCGCACGACGGTCGGTTGGAAGGGTTACATCAACGACCCGCGTCTGGACGGCAGCTTCCGCATCAATGAAGGGCTGCGCGCCGCGCGGCAACTCCTGCTTGACGTCAACGCGCTCGGTCTGCCCGCCGGGACTGAGTTCCTCGACCTGCTGAGCCCGCAATACATTGCCGACCTCATCGCGTGGGGCGCCATTGGCGCGCGCACGACAGAAAGCCAGAGCCATCGACAGCTTGCGTCGGGCCTGAGCTGCCCGATTGGCTTCAAGAACGGCACCGACGGCGGCGTGCAGGTGGCCTCAGACGCGATCATTGCGGCGCGCGCCAGCCATGCGTTCATGGGGATGACCAAGATGGGCATGGCCGCGATCTTCGAGACGCGCGGCAACGACGACGCACACGTGATCCTGCGCGGCGGCAAGAACGGGCCGAACTACGACAGCGAGCACATCGAGGCGACCTGCGCGGCGCTGCGCACGGCAAAGTTGCGCGAACAGGTGATGGTGGACTGCTCGCACGCGAATTCAAACAAGTCGCATGAACGTCAGATTGATGTGGCGCAGGATCTGGCGCGGCAACTCTCGCAGGGCGAGCGCCGGATCGTCGGCGTGATGGTCGAAAGCAATCTCGAAGCCGGCCGCCAAGACCTGAAACCGGGTGTGCCGCTCAAGTACGGCGTGTCGATCACCGATGCGTGCCTGAGCTGGGCCCAGACCGAGCCCGTGCTCGACATACTCGCCGAGGCGGTGCGGCATCGGCGCGCGTATTCGTACGACGGGTAACGTGACGGGGGCAGGCGTTGAAACTACGGCTTACCAACCGAGACTGGGCTGTAGCCATATTCGTATGCCGGCCAAGGTGGAGGGCAGCAGACATGCATTTGCCTCGCCGCCCTTAAGTTGGCGGGCAACGGAGCCGATAGTGCTCAGGTAGCCGGCCGCCCGGCGCGATGGTCGCGCCCGCGTGAAGAGCCGCGCACACCACTCTCGCCGCGCCCATGTCCCTCCGCCTGAACATCCGCACCCGCCTGGTGCTTTCGGTCTCTGTTCTCTTCCTGCTCGCCTTGTTGATCGGCGTGGCGGGCTTGCTTGGGCTGCGCGATGCCAACCGCGCGCACGAACAGACCTTCACCAACCAGTTTCCGTCTGCCCTTGCGCTGGGCGAGTCCGATCTGAGCCTGACGCGCGCCCGCACCGCGCTCGATAAGGCGATGCTGTATCCGGAAGACAAGGGCGCGATGAAGCTGCTGGACCGCACCGAAGAGCTGATTGGCGAGGCGGATGGCGCGTGGAAGAAATACCTGGCCTTGCCGCGCGACGACGAAGAAGAGCGTCTGGCCAAGGACGTCGCCACCAAGCGCGAAGCGGCTTCCGCCACCCTGCGCGACATCATCAAGGCGCTGCGTGCGGGTGATCGTGCAACGGCGGACAAGATCATGGACAAGGAAGTGTCCAAGGCCTTCCGTGACTCCAACGATTCCAGCCTCGCGCTGAGCAAGAAGCAACTCGCATTCTCCCAGGCCAACTACGACGCATCGCGCGACGCCTATGCGCGCTTCCGCCTGATCGTGGTTGCCGCCATCATCATCGCGTTGGTGGTTGCGTTGTGGTGCGCGTGGTCGCTGCTGCGCGCGATTGTCGGGCCGCTGAACGCGGCGCTGGCGCAGTTCGACCGCATTGCCGCGGGTGACCTGACCGAGCGCGTGCGCATCGATCGTCACGACGAAATGGGCCGCCTGCTCGAAGGGCTGGGTCGCATGCAAACTGCACTGACCGACACCGTGCGTCGCGTGCGCACGGGCTCAGAGTCGATCGGCGCGGCCACCAAGCAGATTGCCGCCGGCAATGCCGACCTGTCGCAACGCACGGAAGAGCAGGCCAGCTCGCTGGAGGAAACGGCGTCCAGCATGGAAGAAATGACCTCCATCGTGCGCCAGAACGCCGACAACGCGCGCCAGGCCAGCCAGCTGGCCGACAGCGCTTCGGAAGTTGCCAGCCAGGGCGGCGCCGTGGTGACGGACGTGGTGGCGACCATGCGCGAGATCAGCGCGTCGTCGCGCACGGTGTCGGAAATCATCGGCGTGATTGACGGCATTGCGTTCCAGACCAACATCCTTGCGCTCAACGCCGCGGTGGAAGCCGCGCGCGCCGGCGAACAAGGCCGCGGCTTTGCCGTGGTGGCCGGTGAGGTGCGCAACCTCGCGCAGCGCAGCGCCGCGGCCGCGAAAGAAATCAAGGAAATGATCGAGGCGTCGCTGTCGAAGGTCGAGACCGGCAGCGCGCTGGCCGAACGCGCAGGCAGCACGATGGAAGACATCGTGTCGTCCATCCGCCGCGTGACCGACATCATGGGCGAAATCGCTGCAGCCTCGAACGAACAAAGCTCGGGCATCGAGCAGGTCAACAAGGCTGTCACGCTCATGGACGAAGCCACGCAGCAGAACGCTGCGCTGGTCGAGCAGGCCGCAGCGGCGGCTGAATCGCTGGAAGAACAGGCCGAAGCGCTGAACGCCGCCATCGCAGCATTCCGCCTCGCCTGAGGTTGATTTCACCGCCGTTGTCGTACGGGCATGGCAATGGCTTGCCTTGAATGCCGTTTTGGTTGATATAACCGACGGGTCTATTCAAGGAGTCGCCTCATGCCGTTCATCATTGCCGCGTTCGCGCTGGTGGGTCTGCTGATCTACGGCGCAGTCCGGCTGTATGCGCTGGTTGCAGCCGCTTATGGCGCCGTGGCGGGTGGCGCGGCTGTGCTGCTGGCCGTGGCGCTGCTGGCCGGCGCGGTCGTCACCTTCGTCCGGCGTTACCGCGCCGTGCATGGCGTGAACGTGAAAGGCGAGCGGATTGTGTCGCTCAGCGGAAGCTGGGGGCAGGTCGCGGTCGATGCCGAACAAAAGCGCGGGACGCTGCAGTTGCACGGGCAGGGCGCCCGTTTTCTCTTCGCCGATATTGCCGGGGCCGATGCGGTCGAACGCGAAGGCGCCTGGACGCTGGCACTGCGCCTGAAGCATCAGTCGCAAGCAGAGTGGCAGATCCCGATGCGCAACCGCCAGGAAGCGAAGCGCTGGGCGAAGATCTTCGCGCTGGCGGCAAGCCAGGAGCTTTGACCCGCGCGTTGATCCCGATTATTCCGTCGTACTCGGGTTCCAGAAAGCCTGCGCCACGTGCGGCTGCGACTGCAGCGACGTGACGATGCGGTCCAGCTCGGCCGCGTTCACAGCCGTCGACATCAGCATGGCTTCAATTTCCACGTGGTCGTCGCCAAAGGGTTCGACCGACAGATCGCTGATCGGGTAGCTGGCTTCTTCCAGCAGGCGTTCCAGATCGGCCAGTGCCTCCTTCTGACGCTCGCTGGTGGAGATGACGCACATCGTGTACGTGACTTCGCTGGCCTGATTGTCGAGTGGCGTACGGTTGATGCGATCGACCACCGGCCGCAGCAGGATGTTCGACGCCAGCACAAATAGTGTAATGAGAATGGCCTGACCCACCAGGTCGGAGCCCGCCGCCGCGCCCACCGCCGCAGAGCCCCACAGCGTGGCGGCGGTGTTCAGCCCGCGCACGTTCAGCCCTTCCTTCATGATCGTGCCGGCACCCAGAAAGCCGACGCCCGACACCACATAGGCGATCACGCGTGTGGTGTCCGATGCGGTGCCGATCTGCGCGGCCATGTCGACGAATGCCGATGCCGCGACCGCCACCAACGCGTTGGTACGCAGCCCCGCAGTCCGCTGTCTGACCTGCCGCTCGAAGCCGATCAGCGACCCGAGCGCAAAGGCCGAGGCAAGGCTGATGAACGAATCCACCAGCGTGGCGACATTGAGATGGACGAGAGCTTGCAGCGTCATCGGAGGCTCCTTGTTGTGGTGACCGGAGTCTTGGTAAAGGGCGCCGAGGGTTATAGCACGGCGCCATGACACGCCGTGCAGGCCGGGGAGGCCGGACGGCTACTTATAGTCCCACTGCATCTGCTCGGGAATCGGCACGGCGTCCGACGTCTCGAGGCAGCGGTCGAGGTAAGCGAGCAGGGAGCGCGGCTGGAAGCCGGTCTCCTGCACCAGCCGCGTGTTGTCGAACACGTAGCTCATGCTGGCGAACTTGGCATACAGGTGGATGCAGCGCGCGACCAGTCGCACGTTGCCATCGCCCGTCAGGCTCAGGAATTTACGCGCCAATGCTTTCTCGGCGATTTTTTCCTGGTACACGTAGCCCGCCAGCGCCTGAGCGTCTTCTTCGGGCGTCTTGCAACGCTTGAAGCGCGGGTACAGCGTTTCGATGCGCTCGGAGTTCGCATCGCCGGCGCTGATGTGATACAGGTCGTGCGCCAGCGTGGGCTTGGTCGACAGTTGCACGATGGCTTCGGCGCAGTCGTCCACGGGCAGGATGTCGACGCGGTCGGACAGGCGGCAGCTGAACGTTTCGAGCATCGCCACCATGCGCAGCATCCAGAAGATGCTGCCCGAGGGCTCGCACCCCAGCGTGCTGTGGCCCACCACGATGGACGGCCGCACCACCACCAGCGGCAGCTCCGGCACGGCTTCACGCAGCTTCAGCTCGGCCATGCCCTTGGAATACGTGTACGGCACGGCGTGCTGCTCCAGCCCGGGCACATCCCAGCTCTCGCTGACGTGGCGATCCGCCAGTTGGCCGCACGACATGGCCGTGCCGATCTGCAGGAAGCGCTTCAGGCGTTTGCCCTGCGCAGCCAGCCGGCCCAGCGCCAGCACGCCTTCCACATTGGTTTCCCACAGCGACGGGTGGTTCGAGAACGTTGCCAGCGCTGCGCAGTTGATGATGATTTCCGGATCGCCCAGCTTGGCCGCGCCGGCCTCGCGCAGGTCGAACGGCACGATTTGCGATTCCGTAATGCCTTCCAGCGTGCCCTGTGCGAATTCAAAACGCCGCAGGTTGCTGCGCAGGCGCGCCAACCCTTCAGCAGGCGTGTCGCCGCGCACGGCAAAGCGCGTGTCGGCCAGCAAACCTTTGGCTGCCAGATTGGCGGCAATGGCGCCGCCCACGAAACCGGTGGCACCGGTCAGCAAAATACTCATGCGAGAAAACTTGAATTTCCTAGGTGGCAAAACGGGCGACCGTCCCGCTTGCAAACTACACGACCGCCGCCGCCCCGCTCAGGTGCAAGGGGCCGGCAGATCATGCAAATGAAGCCGCGCACACGAAACAAGGCTCGTGGGCCGCAGCGTTCGCGCGAGGCGATGCGGCCAAAACCTGCGGGCAATCAGCGATTTATAAGAATGTAACCTTTCAGCCGCCTTTCGGCATCCCATTCGATCAGAGGGTTGACTCAGGTTTGCGGCACCGCGCAGCTCGAAGCGGCGTTGGCGGCAATCTCGCGCGCCGCCTTGGCGCCTTCCACCTGCAGGATGGTCGGCAGCGACACGCCGTTCTTGGCGGCCGTTACCTCGGCCAGGATGGAGATGGCGATTTCCGGCGGCGTCCGGCTGCCGATGTAAATGCCGACCGGCCCATGCAGGCGCGCCAGCTCGGCGTCGCTCAGGTCGAATTCCTTCAGGCGCTCGCGGCGATTGGCGTTGTTGCGGCGGCTGCCGAGCGCGCCGACGTAGAACGCGGGCGTCTTGAGCGCCTCCATGAGCGCGAGGTCGTCGAGCTTCGGGTCGTGCGTCAGGGCGATGACGGCACAGCGCTCGTCGAGCTTCATGGCCATCACCGTATCGTCGGGCATGGTGCGGACCATGGCCACGCCCGGGATCGACCATTCCTCGCTGTATTCCTCGCGCGGGTCGCAGACGGTGACTTGGTAGTCGAGCCCCACGGCGATCTGGCACAGGTAGCGCGAGAGCTGTCCCGCACCGATGACGAGCATCCGGTAGCGCGGCCCGTGAATCGTCACGAGGCGCGCTTCGTCAAACTGCAGGCCGTCGGTGACGGTGGCGTGCTGCAGCGTTGAGGCGCCGGTCGCCATGTCGAGCGTGCGCGCGACGAGCTGGCCGGCCTCCACGGCGCGCAGCAGGGCGTCGATGCCGCTGGAGGCGTTCAGCGGTTCGAGCACGAGCTGCAGCGTGCCGCCGCAGGGCAGCCCAAAGCGGTGCGCTTCTTCAGCGCTGATGCCGTATTTGACGGCTTCGGGCTTCGTGTAATGCAGGCCCTCGCGGCGCACGCGGTCGATGAGGTCGTCTTCAATGCAGCCGCCCGAGACCGAGCCGATGACGACGCCGTCATCGCGCAGCGCGAGCATCGCGCCTTCGGGCCGCGGCGACGAGCCCCACGTTTTGACCACGGTGACGAGCAGCACGCGGCGCCCTTGTTCCAGCCAGCGCACGCTGGTTTTCAAGACTTCAAGATCGACGCTGTCCATGATGCGTTGGCTGCGCTTTCGCGCGCTTGAGTAATGTGTTGCGGGGGAAGGGACCGATTATGCCCCGTGGTGCAAAAACAGGTAGGCGGCCGCCACGGCGACCACCGCCACGATGATCCACGGCCATGGGTTGCGCGGCTGCAGCGCAGGGCTGACGTTGGTTGGGTGGCCGGGCGGCGCACCGTGGGCCTGCAGCTGGGCGGCGGCCAAATCGGGAATCGCCTGTGTGGCCTGCATGCCGTCGACTGGCGCGGCGTGTCCGTCGATGCCCGCCGTCTCTGCGGGGCCGAATTCTGCCGCAAAGCGCTGGAAGAACTCGTCGGCCAGTTTGCGGGCGGCGCCGTCGACAAGCCGTGAGCCGATCTGCGCAAGCTTGCCTCCCACCTGCGCCGTCGCGGTGTAAGAGAGCCGCGTTACCGTGGGGCCTTCGGGCGTGAGCTGCACCTGCGCGCTGCCCTTGCCGAACCCGGCCGCGCCGCCCTGGCCGTCGAAATGCAGCGTGTAGCTGCGCGGCGGCGCCACGTCGGCCAGTTCCATGCGTCCTTTGAAGCGCGCCTTGACGGGCCCGACAGCGGCGGTCATGGCGATGTCGTAGGCGGGGTTGGCGCCGGCCTCGGCGGCGGTGATGCTCTCGCAGCCGGGAATGCAGCGCTGCAGCACGGCCGGGTCGTTCAGCGCATCCCAGGCGGTCTGCAGGGGCACGGGCAAGAGATGGGTCTGGGTCAGTTCCATGGGGCGGTCGATTGGGCGGTCGATTGGACGGGGGTGGGGGGACGCGGCGCACGCGTGCGGCGGGCATGCGCCAGTTCGTGCTCCAGCGCAGCCAGGCTGTCGAAATGGTGCGCCGGCACCATCACGTCGACATGCGGCAGGATGGCCCGCACGCCACGTGCCCGCGGCTCGAAGCCGGCAAAGCGCAGCAGCGGGTTGAGCCAGACGATGCGGTGGGCGAAGCGCGCCAGGCGGGCCATCTGGGCGTCGAGCACGTCGATGTGCTCGTGGTCTAGGCCGTCGGTCACCAGCAGGACGGTGGCACGGCCGGACAGCGTGCGGCGCGCCCATTGGCGATTGAACTCCGCCAGCGCCGCGCCGATGCGCGTGCCGCCCGACCAGTCGGGCACCAGCTCGGCGATGGCCTGCACGGCGACATCCGGATCGCGCTCGCGCAGTTGCCGCGAGACGTTCGTCAGCCGCGTGCCGAACAGGAAGGCCTGGATGCGCTCGCGCGACTGCACCAGCGCGTGGCAGTAATACAGCACGGCGCGCGAATAGCGGCTCATCGATCCGGAAATGTCGAGCAGCAGCACCAGCGGCGGCGTGCGGTCGACGGGCTGGCGGTATTTCCAGCCGGTCCACTCGCCGCCGGCGCGCACGGCCTGCCGGGCGGTGGCGCGCAGGTCCGGATGGCGCCCGCGCGAGGCGGCCTTCAACCGGCGTGTCCGCTCCTGGGCGAGATGCACGCGCCGGCGGCGGATCATGTGTTGCAACGTGCGCCATTCGGCAGCGTTGAGCGTGTCGAAGTCGCGCGTGCGCAAGGCTTCGTTGGCAGAAAACGCCAGCGGCGCCACGATGTCATGGCGCTCCCCGTCGGGCTTGGGGCCCGGGGGCAGATTCGTCGATGGCTGCGCGCGCAAGGCATCGGCCAAGCGGTTGCTGCGCGGCGCGGGAATACCGCCACGCACCTTGGGCAGCAGCAGGGCGCGCAGCTTGCCTTCCCAATCCGGATCCCGCCAGAACACGTTGAAGGCGGCATCGAACAGCGTGCGCTCGTCGGGGTGCGAGACGAGCAGGGCAGACAGCGCGGCCTTGACGTCGTCGCGGCGGCCAATGTCGATATGGCTCAGGGCTTCGATGGCGTCCACCGCGCGCGAGGGCGCCAGCGGCATGCCGGCATTGCGCAGCAGCCGCACGAAATGCGTGACGTTGCGCGCGAGCATGGGCAACTGCGTCGGCACGGTCGCTTGCATGCGTTACTCCGGCAGCGCGGGGGCGGCCAGCAGTTGCTCGATGGTCGGCCTATCCACGCGGGCCAGGTCGTCCTGGTATTTGAGCAGCACGCCCAGCGTGTCCTGCACGGACTGCGGATCCAGCTCCGTCACGTTCAACGCCGCCAATGCACGGCACCAGTCGATGGCCTCGGCAATGCCCGGCGCCTTGAACAGGTCGATGCCGCGCAGGCGGTGCACGAAATCGACGGCGCGCTGTTGCAGGCGGGCGGCGGTTTCGGGGGCGCGCTGCGCCACGATCTGCAGCTCCCGCGCCTTGTCGGGATAGCCGATCCATTGATACAGGCAGCGCCGCTTGAGCGCGTCGTGCACCTCCCGCGTGCGGTTGGACGTCATGATGACCAGCGGAATCACCTGCGCGCGCACCGTGCCGAATTCGGGAATCGACACCTGAAAGTCGGACAGCAGTTCCAGCAGAAACGCCTCGAACGGCTCGTCGGCGCGGTCGATCTCGTCGATCAAGAGAACGCGCGGTGTGTCGGGATGGAGTAGGTCGGGCAGCAGCGCCTGCAGCAGCGGCCGCTTGAGGAGAAATTCGTCGCGGTAGAGGGTGTCGGCGCGGGGCTTCTCACCGGCGGCCTCGGCCAGGCGCAGCGCCATGATCTGGCGCGGGTAGTCCCATTCGTAGAGCGCGCTGGCGGTGTCGAGCCCCTCGTAGCACTGCAGCCGCAGCAGCGACGTGCCGAGCAGCCCCGCCGCCGCCTTCGCCAGCTCCGTCTTGCCGACGCCGGGCTCGCCCTCCAGAAACAGCGGCCGCTGCATGCGCAGCGCGAGGAACAAGGCCGTGGCCAGCTCGCGGCCGGCGAAATAGCCCTGACCTTGCAGTTGCGCGATGCAGTCGTCGATGGAATCGACCGGCATGCCGTTCCTTGGGCGGTGCGCTCAATGATGGTGCGCCAACGCCTGCTCAACCGCGCGCGCCGTCAATACCGGAATGAGGTGCGCCCGATATTCCGGCGAGGCATGCAGATCGCCCACCAGATCGTCGGCCGGCACCACCACCTTGCGCGCCGCTTCCGATGTAAAGCTGGCCGCCAGCGCCAGCTCCAGCGGCGTGCAACGGAACACGCACGGCGCCGCGCCCGTCACCGCCACGCGCACGTTGTTGCCCTTGCGGCTGATGAACACGCCCACCAGCGCAAAGCGCGACGCGGGGTTGCGGAATTTCACGTAGGCCGCCTGGTCCGGCACCGGAAACTGCACCTCGGTGATGAGTTCATCTGCAGCCAGCGCGGTCTCATACATGCCAAGGAAGAAATCGTCCGCCGCGATGTTGCGCCGCTCGGTGACGACGGTGGCGTTCAGGCCGAGCACAGCGGCCGGGTAGCACGCGGCCGGGTCGTTGTTGGCAAGTGACCCGCCGAGCGTGCCCATGGCGCGCACCTGCTTGTCGCCGATGCCGCTGGCCAGTTCGCCCAGCGCGGGCAGCATGCGGGCGATCTCGGCGCTGTCGGCCACATCGGCATGGCGTGTGGCTGCGCCCACCGTAATCACGCCCGGCTGCGTGCGAATGCCTGACATGCCCGGAATGCGCGTGACATCCACCAGCGTTGACGGCTGCGCCAACCGCAGCTTCATCGCCGCCAGCAGGCTCTGGCCGCCGCCGAGGTACTTGGCGTCGGTGTGCGTCTTGAGCGCGGTGACGGCGGTCTGGGCGTCGGTGGCTTTCTGGTACTCGAAGTCGTACATGGTTCGCTCCTCTGCCTAGGCCTTGGCCGCTTGAATGGTCTGCCAGACGCGGTGCGGCGTCGCGGGCATCTGGATGTCTTTCACGCCCAGCGGCGCAAGCGCGTCGACGATGGCGTTGATCAGCGCCGGCGGCGAGCCGATCGCGCCCGCCTCACCGCAGCCTTTGACGCCGAGCGGGTTGTGCGTGCACGGCGTGCCCTTGGCGGTTTCCACGGTGAAGCTGGGCAGGTCGTTGGCGCGCGGCATGGCGTAGTCCATGTACGAGCCGGTCAGCAGCTGGCCGTTTTCGTCGTATACGCACGCTTCGAGCAGCGCCTGGCCGATCCCCTGACCAAGCCCGCCATGCACCTGGCCCTCGACGATCATCGGATTGATGATGTTGCCGAAGTCATCCACGGCAACGAAACGGTCGATGTGCACCTCGCCGGTGTCGGGGTCGACTTCCACCTCGCAGATGTACGCGCCGGCCGGGTAGGTGAAGTTGGTCGGATCGTAGAAAGCGTTTTCGTCCAGCCCGGGTTCGAGTTTGTCGAGCGGATAGTTGTGCGGCACGTACGCCGTGAGCGCGACTTCGCCAAACGTCTTGGTGCGGTCGGTGCCGGCCACGCGGAAGACGCCATCCTTGAACTCGATGTCTTCCGCCGATGCCTCCAGCAGATGCGCGGCAATCTTCTTGGCCTTGGCCTCGATCTTGTCGAGCGCCTTCATGATGGCCGAGCCGCCCACGGCAATCGAGCGCGAGCCGTACGTGCCCATGCCGAACGGAATGCGGCCGGTGTCGCCGTGCACGATCTCGATGTTGTCGATGGGCACGCCCAGGCGATCGGCCACCACTTGCGCGAACGTCGTCTCGTGGCCCTGGCCGTGGCTGTGCGAGCCGGTGAAGACGGTGACGGAGCCGGTCGGGTGCACGCGAATTTCGCCGGCTTCAAACAGGCCGGCCCGCGCGCCCAATGCCCCCGCGATGTTCGACGGCGCGAGCCCACAGGCCTCGATGTAGCAGGAATAGCCCATGCCGCGCAGCCGGCCCTTGGCGCGGGAGGCATCGCGTCGGGCGGCAAAGCCTTTCACGTCAGCCAGCTCGATGGCGCGGTCCAGGCACGGCTCGTAGTCGCCCGTGTCATACGTCAGGCCCACCGGCGTGGCATACGGGAACGTGCGGATGAAGTTGCGGCGGCGCAGTTCAGCCGGGTCGATCTGCAATTCGCGCGCAGCGGTTTCAACGAGCCGTTCGACCACATACGTTGCTTCCGGCCGCCCGGCGCCACGATACGCATCGACGGGCGCGGTGTTCGTGAAGACCGCTTTCACCTCGGCATAGATGGCTGGCGTCTTGTACTGGCCGGCCAGCAACGTTGCATACAGGATGGTCGGCACGCTGCTGGCAAACGTCGACAGATACGCGCCCATGTTGGCCGTCGTATGCACGCGCATGGCGAGGAAATTGCCCTGCGCATCGAGCGCCAGTTCCGCATGCGTGACGTGGTCGCGGCCATGCGCATCGGTCAGGAAGGATTCGGAGCGCTCGGCCGTCCACTTGATCGGTCGGCCGACCTTTTTCGATGCCCACGTGAGCGCCACGTCTTCCGGGTACAGGAAGATCTTCGAGCCGAACCCGCCGCCCACATCCGGCGCAATCACGCGCACCTTGGCTTCGGTCAGCCCCAGCACGAATGCCGACATCAGCAGGCGTTCGACGTGCGGGTTCTGGTTGGCAACGTAGAGCGTGTAGCTGTCGTCCTGGCGCGAATAGCTGGCGTTGACGGCGCGCGGCTCGATCGCATTCGGGATCAGCCGGTTGTTGACGATGTCGAGCTGCGTCACGTGCGCGGCCTTGGCAAACGCCGCATCGGTGGCGGCCTTGTCGCCGTGGCCCCAGGTGTAGCAGGTGTTGTTGGGCACGTCGTCGTGGACGGCGGTGCCGGCGGTATCGGCGGTGGCGGTGTCGACCACGGCGCGCAGTTCGTCGTATTCGACGTCGATCATCTCGACCGCATCTTTGGCGATCTTCACCGATTCAGCCACCACCAGCGCGACCTGGTCGCCCACGTGGCGCACCTTGCCTTGCGCGAGCACGGGGTGGGGCGGCTCCTTCATCGGCGTGCCGTCAATGCTGTGGATGAGCCAGCCGCACGGCAGGCCGTTCACCTTGTCGGCAGCGAGGTCGTCGCCCGTGAGCACGGCCAGCACGCCCGGATGATTGCGTGCCGCCTCCGCATTGATGTGCTTGATGCGGGCGTGCGCATACGGCGAGCGCAGGAACACCGCGTAGGACTGGTGCGCCTGGACAACGTCGTCCGTGTACTGCCCGGCGCCCGTCAGGAAGCGGAAGTCTTCCTTGCGCTTGACGGCCGCGCCGATCAGGTGGTTGTTGGGTTCTGCGGGAGCGTTCATGGTGGTCTCCTCGCGTGGGTCAGGCGGCGTGGGCCCGCGCCGCGGCCAGGCTCTGCAGCGAGGCATCGTCGCCTTCGGCTGCGGCCATGGCTTCGGCACCATGCATGACGGCGCGCACGATGTTGTGATAACCCGTGCAGCGGCAGAGATTGCCGTCGAGCTGCTCGCGCACCGTGTGTTCATCGGGATGCGGATGCTGCGCAACCAACGCCGTCGCCGCCATCACCATGCCGGGCGTGCAGAAGCCGCATTGCAGGCCGTGGCATTGGCGAAAGGCTTCCTGCATCGGGTGCAGCGCACCATCTTTCGACAGGCCTTCGATGGTCGTCACCTCGGCGCCATCGGCCTGCACGGCCAGGATGTTGCACGACTTCACTGCGCGCCCGTTCATGTGCACCGTGCACGCACCGCATTGCGCGGTATCGCAGCCGACGTGCGTGCCGGTGAGGCGAAGGTGCTCGCGCAGCAATTGGACCAGCAGGGTATGGGGTTCGACACTGACGGTGACAGGCGCACCGTTGACCGACAGCTTGAGGCTGATCGCCATGGGAGTCTCCTTGGGGGATGGGCGCCGGGTGCCATGCTGTGCGTCTCCCTGGCTGTGAAGACGTGCGCGTGGTCTGGATATCGGTGGTCGCGGCTTTACTCAGTAAAGCACAGGCTAAACAGAAGACAACCGCTGGGCGGCCAGAGCGTCGGAGGCGTCAGGGCGATGCTGCGGCATGCAACAACCCATACAAATGCCGCAGAAATGACAAAGGGCCGGAATCCGGCCCTCGATTGGCACCAGGCGGTCATGACCTGGCGGGTGTGGCGGCGGGTGTGATGACACACGGCCGGCGCACGGTGCTACTGAAACTACGATTGCTATATACAGCTAGCTTGGGCACACGCCCATCGACAATAGCGCGGCGGGTTAGGCCTTGGCGGTGCGTTGCGTGCCGAACAGGTTCGCGATTGCCGAGAAGAACTGGGCGAACGAGAACGATTGGCCGCTCGGACGGCGATAGTAGTAGATACCTTCGGACATTTCGCGCTCGATCAGTTCGCGTTCGAGTTGATCGGTCAGCTTCAGGTCGTTCGTGTTTTGCATGATTGGCCTCTTAGGGAAATCCCGGTTAGGGAATACCCTGACTATACACCAGATGATGCAATGCACCATACGTAGGCTTACGTATGCACCCCTTTTGCGCCGTCTCCCGTTGCTCCGCCACCACGCTTGCGTTGCGCCGCACCAATGTGGTGCGGACATCGCTTATTTGACTGGAATGGGCTGGCTGGCCGGGATCGGCACCGCCGTCACGCTGTTCTTCGGGCTGCCCGAAATGACCTTGTCCGAATACGTCAGATAGACCAGCACATTGCGTTTGCGGTCGACCGTGCGCACCACGTGCAGCGTCTTGAAGACGAGCGACAAGCGCTGCGTGAACATGTCGTCCTGCTGGGGCAGCGGCTTGGCGAAGCTGATCTCGCCGACCTGTCGGCAGGCCACCGCGGCCTCGCTCACGTCTTCGGCCACGCCCAGCGTCCCCTTGATGCCGCCGGTGCGGGCCCGCGAGACATAGCAGGTCACGCCCTGCACGAGCGGGTCGTCAAAGGCTTCGATGACGATCTTGTCGGAGCCGGTGATGCGGAAATTGGTGCTGACGCTGCCGATGTCCTCGGCGCGGGAGCATCCGACAGTGCTCAGAGCGAGCGCGGCAATCAAGAGGGGGAATTTGGTGAACGGGCGCATGGCTTTGCGTTGGTAAAAAGAGGGTTTGTCAGTCAGAGCAGCGATTCGGGCGGCCAGGATGCCGCGGCCTCGTCTACGAAGGTGGGCCGCATGTCGGTGTGCTGGCGGGAATGCTCTATGCGGCGGTGCAGGGCATCCATGAAAACCTTGACCTTGGCGGGCATCAGGCGACGGCCCGGGAAGACGGCATACACGCGCATCGGCGGAGATTGGAAATCGGTCAGCACCTCTTGCAGCGTGCCCGAAGCGATCAGCTCGGTTGCGAACACGGACGTGATGCGCGCAACGCCCAGGCCGGCAATGGCGGCCTGCATGCGCAATTCGCTATTGGAGGTGCGCATGCGGAAGTCGAGCGGCAGGTTGATCGTTTCGCCGCCGGGCGTGCGGAACTGCCATTCGGCTTCGTTGGAGGTGCCGAGGCAGGGCCAGTCGGCGAGCTGATCTGGGTGCGTCAGCGGCCCGAGGCGTTCCAGCAATTGTGGGGCGACGACCACCGCGCGGCGCAGATCGAAGACGCGCTGGGCGACGAGGCCGGAATCAGGCAGCGGCCCGCGCGGCACGGTCAGCATGATGTCGTAGCCCTGGGCGAGCGGGTCGATCTGACGCGGCGCAACGTCCACTTCGATGCGCAGGCTGGTGTGCTCGCGCATGACTTCCAGCACCACTTCGGCGAGCTGCCGGGCGGCGAATTCGTAGGGCATGGCGATGCGCAATGTGCCGGCGGGCGACTGGAACGTCGCTGCGGCGTCTTCCGAAACTTCGCGCAGCCGCTGGAACAATGGTCCGGCGTCGCGCAGCAGGGCTTCGCCGGCGTCGGTCAGGCGCAGGCGGCGCGTGCTGCGCTCGAACAGGCGTACGCCCATCTTGCCTTCCAACCGCGACACCGCTGTGCTGACCGACGACTTGGGCAACCCCAGCCGATCGGCCGCGCGCGTGAAGCTGCCGAGCGTGGCCACGGTGCAAAAAGTGTCCCAGTCGTTCCAGTCGGTCGTTCGCATAATTGAACAATGAATTTGTTGGCAGGCGATTTCCGCCGGTTTCGCGGCAAATTACCATCCCTGCATGAACACGCCAAGCACAGACCACACGGTTTCTCCACCGCCTGCACCACGCAAACCCGCTGCCGAGTCGACCGTCGGCAGCCGGATGGAACTGCGCATGGTGGGCATGGTGATCGGCCTGGCGACGGGCGTGGACTACATGTCCAACCTGATGTTTTCGATTGCCGGACCGCATATCGAAGGTGGGGTGCTGGCGTCGCAGGATGTGTATCTCTGGGCCGTGACGGCGTATGCGGCCGCGGCCAGCCTGGCGATTCTGGTGATGGGCCGGCTGGCCGATCACATGACGTATCGCAGGCACACGCTGCTGTCGCTGCTGGTGTTCATTGCCGGCACGCTGATGTGCGCCGCGGCCGAGGGCGGCACGATGCTGATTGTCGGCCGGGCGGTGCAGGGGTTCGGCGGCGGCCCGATGTTGTCGACTTCACGCATCTTTGTGCAGCACAGCCCCGCGCACGAACGCCGGACGATGATGAAGGGCATGATCTACGGCATCTTCGGGCTGAGTTGCGTGTCGCCGATGCTGTCGGCGGCGCTCACCGAACAATTCGGCTGGCGCGCCATCTTCGTCGCGCAGTTGCTGGTGGCCGTGGTGGTGTGTGGGCTGGTGGCGGCGTTCTATCCGCATCCGCAGATGCACGAGCGCAAGGGCGATTTCGCCTCGCTCGACTGGCCCTCGGCCATCGCGTTTGGGCTGGCGGCGCTGATTGCGCTGCACGGCTTTCAGCAGGCGCGGTTCATTCACCCCGACGGTTCTCCCGCGCAGGTGGTGCCGATCATTGCGGTGGTGGCGCTCATCCTCTGGGTCGGCATTCGCCAGACGGGCCATCCGTTGCCGTGGGTGGACTTGCGGGCCACGCTGCAGCGGCGCTTCCTGATGGGCATGGTGTTCTACGCCATCTATTACATGTTTGCGAGCGCCTGGGGCTTTCTCTCGTCGAGCCTGCTGCAGAACGGTCTGGGCTTTCGCTACGAAACCACCGCGCAGCTGATGAGCCTGGGCGGCTTGGTGACGGTGGCGCTAGGCATCCTGAACTTTCAGCTGACCAATGTGCTGCCGACCAAGCGCGTGTTGATTTCCATCGGTTTTGTGCTGATGGCGACTGCGCTGCTGTGGATGTCGCATGTGGCCATGCCGGGCGCGTCGGTGGCGGCGGTAGCGCCGGGGTTCATGATCGAAGGCATGGTCGGGATGTTCGTGGTGATCCAGGTGGCGGGGCTGACTTACGTGGATCTGCCGGCCAAGGATTTTGGCCATGCCTATCAGTTCAAGGGAATCATGCGAGCCTGGGCGCAGGCCTTTGGGACGATGGGGGCGACGTTGTTGCTGCAGCGCGGGCAGGCGCAGCACCGCACCGACCTGGTCGGGCATGTGAGCGCGCTGACGCCGGCCTGGCAGTGGCCGCATGCGTTGCAGGGTTCTGAGTTGATTCGGATTTCGGCGGAGATTGATCGGCAGGCCACGTTGTTGGCGGTGGGGGATTTGTTTGCCTGGGGCGCGGTGGTGGCGTTGGGGTGTGCGGGGGGGATTTGGTTGCAGCGGTCATTGCGGTGAGAGTGCTGTGGGCCGGGTGTTTCGTCCCTGGCGGGACGACTTACTTTCTTTGTCTTGCCAAAGAAAGGTAAGCAAAGAAAGGCGCGCCCGAGATGGCGACTTCCCCTTGAATTTATGTCGCAGGGAGGGGAAGGAGGCAAACTCGCTGCGCTCAGACAGGCCTCCTTCCTTTTTCCTCCCTGCAACAGAAATTCAAGGCGCCATCTAGGGCAGGGTACGGCCACACCGTCTGGCGGCCTGCGTTGTCGCCGTCTGTTGTGCAGGCTTGGCTCAATCCAGCTTCTGTTCCGGCGCTGTGGCTTGCGGCATCTTGCAGTTGAAGGCGGGCGCCTCGTCTTGCAGGTCCAGGTGGTTCATCAGCGTGGGGGCCAGGACCTTGAGCACTTGAACGGTCAGTGCGCTGGTGAATTTGTATTTGGCGGCGTCGGCGCCGGCCACGTAGGCGACGACGGTGCCGAAGTAGCGGTCTCCCAGGTAGAAGACGAAGGCGCCAGAGCGGCTGACGACCCGTTCTGAGATGAGGCCGCCGCCGCGGCTGAAGGTTTTGAAGCGGTTGTCGCCGGTGCCGGTTTTGCCGCCGATGGCGATGGGTTTGCCGTCCTTCTGGACGAACGTGCCGGAGATGCGCTTGGCGGTGCCGCCTTCGACGACGCCGGCCAGCGCGGATTTGACCAGGGGCGGAATCTCGGGCGGCAGCACGCGTTCTCCGGCGTTGGGATCGCGGCAGAGCATGACTTCGTAAGGGGTGTTGGCGGCAAAGCGCAGACGGTCGATGCGCACGCTGGGCAGGCGGATGCCGTCGTTTTCGATGATGCCCATCAGCTCCGCCAGCGATGCCGGCCGGTCTGCCGACGCGCCGATGGCGGTTCCGTATGACGGCACCAGCGATTCGAACGGATACCCCAGCCGCTTCCACATGGCGTGAATCTGCTGGAACGCTTCGATCTCCAGCATCTGCTTGATGCGCTTGTCTTGCGCGCCCTTGCGGTGCGATTGCAGCAGCCATTTGTAGACGGACAAGCGCTCATCGGCGCTGGCCTCGTTCACCTGCGCGAGCGTGGCTTGCGGATGGGTGCGCAGATACGCCACCAGCCACAGCTCCAGCGGATGCAGCTTGGCGATGTAGCCGCGGTCGGCAAGATCGAAGCGCTGGACGGAATACTTCTCATACAGGTTGGTGAGTTCCGCCTCATCCAGCTTTGCGCCGGGCAGGTAGCTGCGGATGAACGCGGCGAGTTTGCCGGGGCCGGCTTCGGGGTCGATGCTGCGATAGATCGTGGCCAGCCGCACCGGCGTCGCGCGCGTGCTTTGCACCAGGATGGCTTCGCGCTCCTGGTCGGTCTTGCCTTTGTACTTGGCGTAGAAACGGCCCATGAAGAGCTTGCCTTCGCGATCGGCAAAGCGCCGCAGGTAAATCTGCCGCTGCGGAGACTCCGGATTGGTCAGCGCCTCGGCGCCGGCATTGGGCAACTGGTGCTGAAAGTAGCGCGAGATGTCGCGCATGATCCGGACGAAGACGAGGTTGACGGAGTGCTTGAGCCCCTCGCGCACCGTGAAGTTTTGAGTGCCTTCCCATTTCTCGAAGTTTTCGAAACTCTGCATGCCGCCGCCGGTGGCAAACCACTCGCCGGCGTTGCCGGAGTATTTGCGCTCCATCGATGCATCGAGCATCGCCGCGAGCGAGCGGTCTTGCGTGTGGGCGAGGTAATCGACGGCCCAGCGCTCGATCGGGTTCTGCACGGGAATATTGACCTTGCGCAGCGCCGCCACAGGTTGATCGGCGTAGCGCTTGTGCAACTCGGCCACGATCTGCAGATACGTCACGAGCGTGCGCAGCTTGGCCGTGGAGCCCAGATCGAGCTTGACGCCTTCGTTGATGTCGAAGGGCTTGTCGAACGTATCGGCTTGCACCAGCACGCGGTTGCCACCCGGCGCGCGTTCGTAGAGCGTGAAGCTGTAGGTCACGCCGCGCGGGTCGCCGCGCTCCAGCATCATGTCGCCGACGAGGCCGGCGGCCTTGGCGTTGGCCGGGTCGCGCAGCTTGCGCAGTTCGGCGGAAACATCGCGCTGCAACGGCGCATCGAGCGTGCTGCTGGCGGTCAGGTCGAGCCGGTCGAGCGCATACATGCGCGAGATGCCGAGCATGCCCGCCAGATTCACGCGTACGGCGTTTGTGCCTTTGTGCTCCAGCGGCGGAGGCGGCACGCGCGTGTTCAGCGCCTGCTGCTTGAGCGATTGCGCAATCGCCGCATCGCGCAGCGCGGGCGGGATCACGCCGGAGGCCGCCAGCACACGCAGGTAGGCGTTGGTCAACGTTTCCAGTTCATCGAGATTCTCGAGGTAATACGAAGGCCGCCGCTGCGAGACGAGCAGGCTCAACGCCTCCTTGTAAGCCAGCGCACGGTCTGGGAGGGGCGCCGTCGATTGAGCCGCGAGCAGCGCATTCACCTGGGCGAAGTCGCGCCCGTACCAGACCCACAGCGCATCGCCAATGCCCTGAATCTCGCCAAAGCCGGCGCGCGCGCCCAGCGGAACGGTGTTCAGGTAATCGACCGCGAGTTGATGGCGGGCGGCAGTGGTGTCTTCGCCGTTCAGGTAGGCGCGGGCAGATGCGGAGAACATCTGACGCAGCTTTTCGCTGGGCGATTCGGTGCGGCCTTCGGGCGAGTGGCGATACTTTTCGATCTGCGTGGCGAGCGTGCTGCCGCCGGGCGATTCATGCGCCGGATTGACGACATGCAGGGCGCGGTCCCACACCGCACGCGCGAGGCGCGACCACTCCACGGCCGGATTGCGCTTCGGGTACTCGGTCTGCAGCAGCGTGCGGTTTTCAATCGCCAGCAGCGAGTTCACCAGCAGCGGCGGCACCGACGCAAAACTGTCATATACGCGTTCAGGGTGTCGCACGCGGTAGATCGGGCGGCCGTCGTCGTCGAGCAGCTCCAGGCCGGCCTGGTCCTTCTCGCGATAGGGCGGGTTCATGCCGCTGTCCATGCGCGCGACCATCTCTTTGGATGGCACGGCCTGCTGCGCGACGATGTAGCCGCGCGAGCGCAGGCGGTCCAGAAACGTGGGGAGGTCGTGATAGCCGAGCCGCTCGTCGTAAGGGCCGGAGTTCGGATAGCGGGCCGACGTGTTCGGCCCCGGCTTGACGGGAAAGGTTTGCGATTGCGCCAGGTGCGCGAAGTAGCGGGCCTGCCAGGCGGAGGTGCGGAATTCGTGAGCGACAAGCAAGGCGGCCACCGCAAGCACCAGCGCCACGACGAGGGCCAACTTGATGATGATGGGGCGGCGTATTCTTTTCACTCGCTTGCGCTCCAATCGCAGGCGAACGGGCGCCTTGCTTCAATCTAGCCCATGCGGCCGTCGTGTCCAGCGGCTTGTAACTTTGGGGCCGCCGTTGCAAGCCTTACGAGGGTGCGTAATACGGAATCTTCTGCTCGTCGTACAACCGATACGTCAGCGCCAGCATGGCGCGGATGTCTTCAGACTCGTCGAGCAGGCGCGTGCTGAAGATGATGGGCGAGACCAATTGCGGATCGTCGAGTTCCATGTAGCAGACATCTTCGCGCCGCAGGCCCGCCACACTGCGCGGCACCACCGATACGCCTTCGCCCGCAGCCACCAGCCCCAAGGCGATTTGCAATTCCCGTGCCTCGTAAATCTTGCTGGGTTCCAGCGCGCGATCGTGGAAGAGGGCGAGCACCTGGTCCGCATAACTCGGGCGCGGTGTGCGCGGGTAAATGATCAGCGTGTCGCCGACAAGGTCACGCAGCGAGGCGGTTGTCCTGCCGTCCAGCAGCGCATGGCCTGAGGGCAGCGCGACGATCAGTCGTTCATCACGCAGGAGGATCCGCCGCACGTTCGGGTCTTCGTAACGGATGCGGCCGAAACCGACGTCGATGCGGCCGTCCTTGAGCGCCTGGATCTGGTCCATCGTCGTCATTTCGTGCATCGTCAGATCGACCATCGGGTACTCCGCCCGAAAGCGCCGGATGACCTTCGGCAACATCCCGTACAGCGTTGAAGCCACGAAGCCGACCGACATGCGTCGCTCGATCTGGCCGACGCGTTGCGTCATCGACGCAAGTTCTGCCGTCTGCGCCAGCAATTGCCGCGCATGCGCGTGAAAAAAGCGGCCCGCTTCGGTCAACTTGAGGGGGCGGCTGCCGCGCTCGAACAGCAGCACGCCCACTTCCTCTTCCAACTGCTGAATCTGCCGCGAGAGCGGCGGCTG
This sequence comes from Ralstonia sp. UNC404CL21Col, assembly GCF_000620465.1. Taxonomy (GTDB): domain Bacteria; phylum Pseudomonadota; class Gammaproteobacteria; order Burkholderiales; family Burkholderiaceae; genus Ralstonia; species Ralstonia flatus. The sequence goes on along the minus strand of NZ_KK211140.1, from coordinate 1,147,050 downwards.
CGCGATGTGCAGCCGTTCTGCGGCGCGCGTGAAGTTCAGCTCTTCAGCAACGGCAACGAAATAGCGCAGGTGACGCAGCTCCATTTTTATACCTTTCAGGTATGAAACTGATACTAAATCGGTGTTGGACGCAGTAAATCGGGCTGCGTAATCTGGTTTCCACGTTGATAGCTGTTCTTCTGATACCTGGAAAACATGATTCGCTCGATCGAGGCCATTCTAGTGGATGTGCCCACCATCCGTCCGCACAAGCTGTCCGTCGCCACCATGCACACGCAGACGCTCGTCCTCGTGCAGGTGCGCTGCGAAGACGGTATCGAAGGCTGGGGCGAGGCCACCACCATTGGCGGCCTCAACTACGGCGAGGAGAGCCCCGAAAGCATCAAGGTCAACATCGACACGCACATTGCGCCGCTGCTGATCGGCATGGAGGCGCGCAATGTGGCGGCTGCCATGGCACGCGTGCGCAAGACCATCCAGGGCAACCGCTTTGCCAAGTGCGCGCTGGAAACGGCGCTGCTCGATGCGCAGGCCCGCCGGCTCGGCGTGCCGCTGTCGGAGCTGCTGGGCGGCCGCCTGCGCGATGCGCTGCCGGTGGCCTGGACGCTCGCCAGCGGCGACACCCGCAAGGACATTGCCGAGGCAGAAGCGATGCTCGCCGAGCGCCGCCATCGCATCTTCAAGCTGAAGATCGGCCTGCGCCCGGTGGCAGACGATGTGGCCCACGTATTGGCCATCAAGCGCGCGCTGGGCGACGCCGTGAGTGTGCGCGTGGACGTCAACCAGGCCTGGAGCGAACTGGACGCAGCCAATGGCATCGCCGCGTTGCAAGCCGGTGGCGTCGACCTGATCGAACAACCGGTGCGCGCAGAAAACCGCGCCGCGCTGGAGCGCCTGGCCCGCCAGTTCGCGGTGCCGATGATGGCCGACGAAGCCCTGCACGGTCCGCTCGACGCGTTTGAGCTGGCGTGCTGTGCCAGTGCCGATGTCTTCGCCGTGAAGATCGCGCAATCCGGCGGCCTTGTGGCGGCGATGCAGGTGGCAGCCATCGCGCAGCTGGCGGGCATCGGCCTGTACGGCGGGACGATGCTCGAAGGCGCGGTCGGCACGGCCGCATCGGCCCATGTGTTTTCCACCTTTGGCGAGCTGCAGTTCGGCACCGAGCTGTTCGGCCCGTTGTTGCTCACGCAAGAACTGCTGACCGAACCGCTGCAGTACCGCGACTTCATGTTGCAGGTGCCGACCCGCCCGGGGCTGGGCATCGACATCGATCAAGACAAGCTGGCACGCCTGCGCCGGCAATAAATCCAAAACGAACGAGACCAAAGGAGACCACGATGCTGTTCCACGTCCGCATGGATGTTCGCCTGCCGGCCGACATGCCCGCCGATGTCGCCAACGAGATCAAGGCGCGCGAGAAGGCCTATTCGCAGGATCTGCAGCGCAGCGGCAAGTGGCGCCACATCTGGCGCCTGGTTGGCGAGTATGCGAACGTCAGCATCTTCGACGTGCAGAGCAATGCAGAACTGCACGACATCCTGACGGCGCTGCCGCTGTTTCCGTACATGCAGATCGCCGTGACGCCGCTGTGCCGTCACCCGTCGTCAGTTCATGGCGACGATGCCTGAGACATTCCACATCCCCCCAGAAAACCACGAGGAGACACCCATCATGACCGCACGCGTATTCCAAACAAAAGAAGTGCAGGACCTGCTGAAGGCCGCCACCAACCTGGACGGCAAGGACGGCAACCCCCGCCTGAAGCAGGTCACCCATCGGCTGCTGGCCGACCTGTTCAAGGCCATCGACGACCTCGACATCACGCCGGACGAGGTCTGGGCCGGCATCAACTACCTGAACAAGCTCGGGCAGGACGGGGAAGCGGCATTGCTGGCGGCCGGCGTGGGCCTGGAGAAGTACCTCGACATCCGCATGGATGCTGCGGATGCGGCGCTGGGCATCAACGGCGGTACGCCGCGCACGATTGAAGGGCCCTTGTACGTTGCCGGCACAACGGTGCGCGATGGCGTGTCCAGGATCGACATCGATCCGGACCCAGCGGCAGGCCCGCTCGTCATTCACGGCACGGTGACGGGCCCGGACGGCAAGCCGGTGGCCGGCGCCGTGGTCGAGTGCTGGCACGCGAATTCGAACGGCTTCTATTCGCATTTCGACCCGACCGGCGCGCAGACCGCGTTCAACCTGCGGGGTGCCGTCAGGACCGGTGCCGATGGCCAATATGAATTCCGCACGCTCATGCCCGTCGGCTACGGCTGCCCGCCGCAAGGTGCCACGCAGCAACTGCTGAACGGCCTTGCCCGCCACGGCAACCGGCCGGCGCATGTGCACTTCTTCGTCACGAGCGACGGCCACCGCAAGCTGACGACGCAATTCAACATCGAAGGCGATCCGCTGATCTGGGACGACTTCGCCTATGCCACCCGCGAAGAGCTGATTCCGCACGTGGTGGAAAAAACCGGCGGGAGCGCGCTCGGCCTGAAAGCCGATGCGTACAAGGACATCGAATTCAACTTCGTGCTCACGCCGCTGGTTCAGGGCAAGGACAACCAGCGCGTGAATCGTCTGCGCGCTTCGGCCGAGGCCTGAGGCCGACTGCCTCACCGTGGAGACGACCATGTCCGCCTTGATCGACAAAGCCCGCGAACTGGACCAACTGCTGTCAACCGCCGTGGTGGATGACGAAGCGGCCGGCATTTACCGCTGCCGCCGCGACATCTTCACCCACCCCGATCTGTTCGCGCTGGAGATGAAGCACATCTTCGAGAACAACTGGGTGTATCTGGCGCACGAAAGCCAGATTCCAAACAACAACGACTACTACACCACGTGGATTGGCCGCCAGCCGATCGTCATCACGCGCGACAAGACCGGCGAGCTGCACGCGGTCATCAATGCGTGCGCGCACAAGGGTGCGATGCTGTGCCGCCGCAAGCACGGCAACAAGGGCAGCTTCACGTGTCCGTTCCACGGTTGGACGTTCTCCAACACCGGCAAGCTGCTGAAAGTGAAGGACGAAAAGACCACCGAGTATCCGGTGCAATTCAACACGCATGGCTCGCACGATCTCAAGAAGGTTGCGCGGTTCGAGAGCTATCGCGGCTTCCTGTTCGGCAGCCTCAACGCCGATGTGCAGCCGCTCGAGGCGTACCTTGGCGAAGCGCGCGTGATCATCGACCAGATCGTCGACCAGGCACCCGAAGGCCTGGAAGTGCTGCGCGGCAATTCTTCCTACGTCTATGACGGCAACTGGAAGATGCAGATGGAAAACGGCTGCGACGGCTACCACGTCAGCACCGTGCACTGGAACTACGCCGCCACGATGGGGCGACGCAAGGAAGGCGGCACGCAGGCCGTGGATGCAAACAGCTGGAGCAGGTCGGTGGCGGGCGTCTATGGCTTCGAGCATGGCCACATCCTGCTGTGGACGCAGACGATGAACCCGGAAGTGCGACCCGTCTATGCGCACCGTGACGAAATCAAGGCGCGCGTGGGTGAAACCCAGACCGATTTCATCGTCAACCAGACGCGCAACCTGTGCCTGTATCCGAACGTGTTCCTGATGGATCAGTTCAGCACGCAGATTCGCGTGGTACGGCCGATCAGCGTCGACAAGACCGAGGTCTCGATCTTCTGTTTCGCGCCGAAGGGCGAAAGCGCAACGGACCGCGCAACGCGCATCCGCCAGTACGAGGATTTCTTCAACGTCACCGGCATGGGCACCGCCGACGACCTGGAGGAATTCCGCGCCTGCCAAAACGGCTACGCCGGCACGACTGCGCTGTGGAACGACCTGTCACGCGGGGCGCCGCTGTGGGTGCACGGCCCCGACGAGAATGCAACGAAGATGGGATTGAAGCCCCTCATCTCTGGCGAGCGCAGCGAAGACGAAGGCCTGTTCGTCTGCCAGCACGAATACTGGGTGCGCATCATGCGTGAGGCGCTCAAGCACGAATGCGAAGGAGTGCCGGCATGAGCGCGGATTACCAGAACATCTGCGCCGCCCTGTACCGCGAGGCGCGCCTGCTGGACGATCGGCAGTGGGACGCGTGGCTCGACTGCTACGCCGAAGACGTCACGTACTGGATGCCCGCCTGGGATGACGACGACCAGCTGACCGACGATCCGCAGAGCCAGATTTCCTTGATGTACTACGCCAATCGCTGCGGGCTGGAGGATCGCGTCTTCCGCATCAAGACCGAGCGCAGCGGGGCCTCCACACCCGAGCCGCGAACGAGCCACACCGTCGCCAATGTCGAAGTCCTGGCCGAACGCGGCGATGAAGTCGACGTGCGCTACAACTTCCACACGCTCAGCCACCGGTACAAAACCACCGACCACTTCTTCGGCACGATGTTCGTTACCCTGCGCCGCGCGGGCGACGGCTTCCTGATCGCATCCAAGAAGATCGTCCTGAAGAACGACTACATCCGGCAGGTGCTCGACGTCTATCACGTCTGATGCGCACACCCGTATAGGACACGCAAGAGGCAGCGGAGGTATTCCATGTCCAGTTTCACAGTCGCACTGAATTTCGAGGACGGGGTGACCCGTTTCATCGATTGCAAAGCGGGCGAGAAGGTGCTCGATGCCGCCTTCCGCGCCAAGATCAACCTGCCGATGGATTGCTCCGACGGTGTGTGCGGAACCTGCAAGTGCCGCGCCGAAAGCGGAAGCTACGACCTCGGTGACGATTACATTGACGACGCCCTGAGCGAAGACGAGAAAAACACCGGCCTCGTCCTGACGTGCCAGATGGTGCCGCACAGCGATTGCGTGATCGCGGTGCCGACCTCGTCGACGGCCTGCAAAACGGGGCAGAGCGCTTTCGCCGCAACGGTGTCGAACGTCGAGCTGCACAACGATGCAGCGGTCGTTCTGGAACTGGACGTGGATGCCGAGGCGCCGGTGTTTCTGCCGGGCCAGTACGTCAACATCGGCGTACCGGGCAGCGGGCAGCACCGTTCGTATTCGTTCTCATCCGCGCCGGGCGAGTCGAAGATCAGCTTCCTCATCAAGAAAATTCCCGACGGCGTGATGAGCCGCTGGCTCGAAACCGCACAACCCGGTGACAAGCTCAACCTGCACGGCCCGCTGGGCAGTTTCTATCTGCGCGATGTGCAGCGGCCGCTGTTGTTCCTTGCCGGCGGCACGGGGCTGGCGCCGTTCCTGTCGATGCTTGAAGTGCTGGCGCGCGTCAACTCGCAGCAGAAGGTGCACCTGATTTATGGCGTGACGCGTGACCTCGACCTGGTGCAGGTCGATGCGATCGATGCCTATGCAGCGCGGCTGCCGAACTTCAGCTACGCCACGGTCGTCGCCGACGCCGCGTCGAATCATCCGCGCAAGGGCTGGGTGACGCAGCACGTGCCGGCCGATGCGCTGAACGATGGCGACGTCGACGTCTATCTGTGCGGGCCGCCGCCGATGGTCGATGCGGTGCGCAAGTACTTTGACGACGAAGGCGTAAAGCCGAGCAGCTTCTACTACGAGAAGTTCACGCCCAATGCAGTACCAGAGGCGAAGGCGGCATGAGCATGCAACGATTCTCAGGCAAAACCGTCGTCGTGACGGGGGCAGCGCAAGGTATCGGGCGCGGCGTGGCATTGGCTGCGGCAGAAGAGGGTGCCCAGGTGCTGCTGGTGGACCGGGCCGAGCTGGTCTACGAAGTGCAGGCCGAGATTGCTGCAGCGGGCGGCCAAGCCCACGCCACCACGGCGGATCTTGAAACCTACGCCGGCGCTCAACATGCCGTACAAACTGCGCTGGATGCCTTCGGCCGCATCGACGTGCTCATCAACAACGTCGGCGGCACGATCTGGGCGAAGCCGTATCAGCACTATGAAGAAGCGCAAATCGAAGCGGAGATCCGCCGCTCGTTGTTTCCCACGCTGTGGTGTTGCCGCGCCGTGCTGCCGCACATGGTGGAGCGCCGGCAGGGCGTGATCGTCAACGTGTCGTCGATTGCCACGCGCGGTATCTATCGGATTCCGTATTCGGCAGCCAAGGGCGGCGTGAACGCATTGACGGCCAGCCTCGCCATGGAGCACGCGCAGGACAACATTCGCGTCAACGCCGTCGCCACGGGCGGCACCGAAGCGCCGCCGCGGAAGATCCCGCGCAACACGGCGCCCATGTCGGAGCAGGAAGCAGTTTGGTATCAGGGCATCGTCGACCAGACCATTGCCAGCAGCCTGATGCGCCGCTACGGCACGATAGACGAGCAGGTAAAGGCGATTCTGTTTCTGGCGTCGGACGACGCGTCGTACATCACCGGGACGGTGTTGCCGGTGGGTGGCGGGGATCTGGGCTGAGCGCACCACCCGGCTCCCCAAACAAAAACGGCGCCGATGCGCCGTTTTTTTATGCCTTCGCGGGATAGCCGAACATTCGGCCGCGCCGTTCAGCCCAGGTACGAACCGGACTTGCCAACCACCTCTGCGTACGCGAGGTTGTCGTCCCAACCGTTACGGAGGAAATTGATGACCGCGCGCAGCAGCGATGTGCGGTTGGCGGCTTGAACTTGGATTTCGCCGGCGAACTTGGGGGTGAAATAGGCTTGCTGGACCATGATGTTCTCTCTCAGTGCGTGATCTAGGGTTTTCCCGAGTATAGGGTTATCCCTAGGGCTGAGCAATGAGGCAAAGCAAACCTGCGGTCCATTCTCAATATCACTCAATGTAAATAATCGGTGCGCTTGGCGCCCGCTCCGCGCCCGGCCCAGGCGAAATCGAACGACTCGTTATGTGACTTTTGGGGCATATTTTTCTGCGCTGGAAAAGATTTTTTAGCGGCACGTTCCGAGCAGGAGGTGGAAAATCCCAAGAAGAAGTGCGCTTCCTCGCCCATTATTCGTCTATATGTCGCCATTTTCTTTCAACGTGCGGGCTTGTTGTTTGATCCACATGCCCTCTACCATACGCCGCCGAATCCCCCGCTTCTGCTTCTGTTCCGAGGAGGCCTCGTATGGCGTATCCCCCAATCCCGGTGCCGGCCGACGGCGCGCCCAGCGCCAACACGGCGTGGCAGGCGCGCAGCCGCGCGGCCGTCTGGCATCCGTGCACGCAAAATGCGCGGCTCGATGCCATGCCGCCGCTGCCGATCGCGCGCGGTCAGGGGCCGTGGCTGATCGACTTTGACGGCAAGCGCTACCTGGACGGCACCAGCTCCTGGTGGGTCAACCTGTTCGGCCATGCGAATCCGCACATCAACGCGGCGCTGAAGACGCAGCTCGATTCACTGGAGCACGTCATGCTGGCGGGCGCGACGCACCGCCCGGCCGTGGAACTGGCCGAGCGCCTGATCGAGCTGACGGGCGGCGTGCTGGGCCACAGCTTCTTCGGCTCCGACGGCGCTTCTGCCGTGGAAATCGCGCTGAAGATGAGCTTTCACGCCCATCGCAATGCAGGGCAGGGCGCACGCAGCCGATTCGTCTGCCTGGAACACGGCTACCACGGTGAAACGCTCGGTGCGCTGGGCGTGACCGACGTGGCGATCTTCCGCGATGCGTACGACCCCCTGATTCTGCAATCGCATCGCGTGCCGTCCCCAGACGCGCGTCTGGCCGGCCCAGGCGAAACCGCCGCCGACGTAGCCGAACGCGCGCTGGCCGCACTGCGCGATTGCCTAAGCACCCACGCCGGCACCATCGCCGCCGTCATCATCGAACCGCTGGTGCAATGCGCGGCCGGCATGGCCATGCACGACGTGAGCTATCTGCGCGGCGTGCGTGCGCTGTGCGACGAATTTGGCGTGCACTGGATTGCGGATGAAATTGCCGTCGGCTGCGGCCGCACCGGTACGTTCTTCGCATGCGAGCAGGCTGGCGTGTGGCCGGACTTGTTGTGCCTCTCAAAGGGCATCAGCGGCGGTTATCTGCCGCTGTCGATCGTGCTGTCACGCGATGCCATCTACGACGCCTTCAACGACGATGCGCCGGTGCGCAGCTTCCTCCATTCGCATTCGTATACGGGCAATCCGCTCGCGTGCCGCGCGGCCCTCGCCACGCTCGATCTGTTTGCTGAAGAAGATGTCTTTGCGCGCAATCGCGTGACCGCGGCACGCATCGCCCAGGGGCTGGCGCCGCTGTCGCACGATGCGCGATTCGCCCATCTGCGGCAGACCGGGATGATTACCGCCTTCGACGTGCACCCCGACGTGGCCGGTGCACGCTTTGCCGAACGCTTTGCGCTGACGGCGCGCACGCACGGGCTGCTGCTGCGTCCCATCGGCAACACCGTCTATTTGCTGCCGCCGTATGTGCTGAGCGACGAAGAGACCGACACGCTGGTCGAGCGCACGCTGCAGACGCTTGAAGACACGCTCGCCCAAGCCACGGGCGAAACTGAAGGACACACCTATGCGATTGCTTGACGACCTGCAGGCCGGCCTCGACGCCATTGACGCCGCGCACCTGCGCCGCGTGCGCCGCACCGCGTACAGCCCGACCGACCGCAGCCAACGCATCAGCGTGCCCGGCGAAGAGCCGCGCGACATTCTGGGCTTTTGCGGCAACGATTATCTCGGCCTGGCAGCGCATCCCGCCTTGGCCGAGGCAATGACGCAGGCTACCCAGCAATATGGCTTTGGCAGCGGCGCATCGCACCTTGTCAGCGGCCATTCAATCGCGCACGCGCGGCTGGAAGCACGCATGGCGGCGCTGCAAGCCGCGCACATTCCCGAGGCGGACGCGCTGTTCTTCTGCACCGGCTACATGGCCAATCTGGCCGTGGTGAGTGCCATGGCGCAGGCCGGCGGCATCCGCCCGGCGGAGGATTGCACGATCTTTTCCGACGCGCTGAACCACGCCTCGCTCATCGACGGTGCGCGGTTGTCGCGGGCGCCGATCAAGGTCTATCCGCACGTCGACCTCGCTGCGCTGGAAGCGCTTCTGGCCGCGAGCACCAGTCGCAACAAGCTGATCGTCACGGATGGCGTGTTCAGCATGGATGGCGACATCGCGCCGCTGCCCGAACTGCTTGCGCTGGCCGAACGCTACGACGCCTGGCTGATCGTGGACGACGCCCATGGCCTTGGCGTGCTGGGCGAGAACGGCGCGGGTGTGCTGTCGCACTTCGGGCTGCGCTCGCAGCGCATCATCTATGTCGGCACGTTCGGCAAGGCGGCCGGCGGCTCGGGCGCGGCCATTGTCGGACATCGGCTGGTGATTGACTGGCTGGTGCAGCGCGCACGGACGTACATCTTCACCACGGCCACGCCGCCGGGCATCGCCTCTGCCGTGGAAGCCGCGCTGGACCTGATTGCAAGCGAGGAGGGCGCGGAACGTCGTGCCCGCCTTGACCGCCACATCGCCGTGTGGACTTCGCACGCGCAGCGGTTGGCTGCACGCTTCGGCTGGCGGTGGATGCCGTCGCCGACGGCCATCCAGCCGATCGTGATTGGAGAGAACGCACCCGCGCTTGAACTGGCCGCTGCGCTCGAACGCGAAGGCATCCGCATCGCCGCGATCCGCCCGCCGACGGTGCCGGCCGGAACGGCACGCCTGCGCATCACGCTGTCGGCGGCACATACCGATGCCGACATCGAGCGTCTGGCGCAGGCGCTGGAAGCGGCCGGCCAATCCCTCCAGCCCGCCAAGGCAGCCTGACATGCCCGCACGCTTCGATTGCTTTGTCACCGGCACCGATACGGAGATCGGCAAGACGCTCGTCAGCGCGGCGCTGCTGACCAAGCTGGCGGACGCCGGCTACCGTGCCGCGGGCCTCAAGCCGATTGCGGCAGGCACGCTGGCGGGCGCGCCCACGCGCACCAATGAAGACGTCGAGCAACTGCGCGCCGCGGCATCGGTGGATCTGCCGCTCGACACCGTTTGCCCATGGCTGCTCGATGCGCCGATGTCTCCGCATCTGGCTGCCGCGCGCGAAGGCGTGACGATCACGCTGCCGCCGATTCTCGATGCGGTTGCGCACGCCAGGTCGTTGGCGGATGCCGTCGTGGTGGAGGGCGTCGGTGGTTTCCGCGTGCCGCTGTCGGACAACTTTGATACGGCCGAGATGGCCGTGGCGTTGGGCTTGCCGGTGGTGCTGGTTGTGGGCTTGCGCCTGGGCTGCTTGAATCACGCCGCACTCACTGCCGAGGCGATTGCCGCGCGCGGGCTGCATCTGACCGGCTGGGTCGGCAACGTGGTTGACGCGTCCATGGCGGGGCTTGACGACAATGTCGCCACCCTGCGCCGGTGGATCAACGCACCGCATCTGGGCACGATTCCGCGATTGCCGCACGCCGATGCACGGCTCGCCGCGGCCCACGTCGACATCGCGCCGCTACTCGCGCGCCCGGCCGAAACGCGGCGGTAAACTACGCGCTTCACTCAGTGCAACAGGGACGATTGTGATGCGGGCGATGCGTTGGCTGGCGGTAGCGATTGTGGTGGCAGCGACGGCGGGATGTGCGGCCTTGGAGTCCCCCGTCACCAAGGGGCAGCGACTGGTCGGCGCCGACGAGCCCGCCGTGCAGGCGCAGTTCGGGCCGCCGCGCGAAACGTATCCGCTCGATGGCGGCACCCGCTGGCTCTATCCGACCAAACCGTACGGCCAGTTCACCTACGCGGCCGACTTTGATGCCGGCGGCAAGCTCGTCGCTTTCAAGCAAGTCCTGAGCAGTCTCGAATTTGCCCAGGCCAAGATCGGCGTCTGGACCCGCGACGACGTGCTGCGGCATTTCGGCCAGCCGGTCGAGACCGCGTATTTCCCACGCATGGAACGGCTGGTCTGGTCGTACCGCTTCAAGGCGGACGACGTCTGGCCGTCGCTGATGCATTTCTACTTCGACCCCGCTGGCGTCCTGCAACTGACGCAGATCACGCCCGACCCGCTTTACGATCCGGACCGCCCCCGGCTGTTCCGACGCTAGTTGGCCGGCAGTTGAGGTAGCGCAATCCGATTGTGCGCTCAGGGTTCCTCCTGCATTGCGCGCCTTGCGCGGCGACCTAAGCTAGAGAGCAGGGGAGGCAGACGCCGCCGGCGCTTGCCGAGAGCAACCGTCATCAGAACGGACGCGCATTGTTGGGGGTGCATCATGCTGACGCATCGCTGGGTCGACATCGACCCGATCGCAGCGGGTCAACATCCGCTGTACGGCATTGCCGGATGGCTGCCGTGGGTGCTGGCCATTGCCATCGCGGGGCCAACGTGGGTGTTCTGGCAGGGGCTGTCGATGGATGCGCTGCAACTGGCCGGCGCCGACCTGTTTGATGCCAACGCGCCGGGCAGCGGGGCCATCAACCTCACCACGTTGCTGTATCTGATTTCCAGCGTGACGGTGCTGGTGCTGGCCACCACGCACGACAGCGCATTCCGCCCGGCCATGCTCGTGCACATGGCGCTGCTGCCGCCGCTGATTGGTCTAATGCTGATGGCGGGCGGCATTCCAGGGGCACGCTCCACCTTCATCGACGGCGTGGCCGTTGCCGTGGCACTGACGCTGACGTGCGGCGTCTACCTGCAGGCTTCGCGCCGCGTGCACATCACCTTCGAACTACGCGACCGGGCGCCTGGCGAGCATGCCTGGTTCAAGCGTCAGAAACGGGCCGCGGCGGGTTGACGAGCGTGACCATCACGTAGCTCATGATGGTGAGGAGGAACCAGGCGCCCAGCTTGGCGATCGACACCATTTCCCAGCCTTGCAGCTGGTTCGGATAGAGCCACGTGCGCGTGAACGTGCCGATGTTTTCTGCAAGCCAGATGAAGAGGGCGACCAGCGTAAAGCCCAGCAGGAAGGGCATGCGGCGGTGAACGCGATCGATGCGGAAATGGATCCAGCAGCGCCGGAATGCCATCGCAATGAGCGCCATCAGCACGTAGCGCAAGTCCCACCAATAGTGGTGCAGGAAGAAATTCACGTAGATGCCGAGCGAGAGCAGGGCCGTCACCGCCAACGGCGGATGATGCGTGAAGCGCAGGTCAAATTCGCGCCACGCCCGCGCGATATAGCTGCCCACCGAGGCGTACATGAAGCCGGTGAACAGCGGCACGCCGCCAATGCGCAGCACCGACGCCTCGGGGTAAATCCACGAGCCGACGGCCGTCTTGAACACCTCCATGCCCGTACCGGCCACATGGAACATCAAGATCACCTTGGCCTCGTCCCACGTCTCCAGCTTCAGCCACAGCAACGCAATCTGGATGATGACCGCGGCCATCGTCAGGGCGTCGTAACGGGCAATCGGTGCGTCGGCCGGATACCAGAAATGCGTGCCGATCAGCAGGGCGACCATCAGCCCGCCGAACAGGCATGCCCACGCCTGCTTAATCCCGAAGACGACAAACTCATGCAGCCCCGCAGCCAATTGGCCGTGGCGCGCAGCCCAGGCGCCGCTGCGGTCACGCCAATACGTAAAACGGGCCCGCAGGCCCGCTCGCAAGGAGAAAGTTTCCGCCGGCATTCAGTCGATCAGCGCAAAGCGCGGCACCTGCCGGCCGTCGACTTCAACCATCTCGTGGAACATCGTCGATGGGCGTGTCCAGATCGTGCCGTTGGCGGCGCGATAGACCGTCATCTTGATGGCGGGATCGGGTTCGTACGTGGCCTCGCACAGCCATTCGTATTCGCCGCCCTTGTAGTGCCGGTAGCGGCGCGTTGACGTGTCTTGCATGGTGGTTCAGTGTTGCGTGGGCTTGTCTTCTTCGTCGACGTAGGGGACGTGCTTGCCTTCCTGCGTCTGCGCGCCGAGCTTGGCGTCTTCCATGGCGTCCTGGTAAGCCAGCATGGCGGCGGCCACGGCTTCGGGTTCGCCGTTGAAGGAAATCACGCTCTCGCCGCAGTTCGGGCATTCGCCGCCGAAGATGGCGTGGATGCCGGGCATGTCGCGCGGCTCCATCCCTTCGAATTCGGTAAAGGCGGTCTGGCAGGCGCCGCAGACAAGCTTTTCAGGGCGGAGCGCCTCCAGCCGGGCGTGTGCCTGAGAAATGCGGTCGGCCTGTGAGCCGCGTCGTTTGGCTTCGCCCATGATGTTCTTCCTGATTCAGATGATTGGAGGGTGGATCATACCGAACGGCGCGGCACGCCTGCCAGTTCGCGCGGGTCGCTCAGCGTTCGGCCAGAATGTCGGGAAAATCTGTCCGGATGTTATTTGACGTGTCGGCTCGCAACCGTCCATGGCGGCGCTGCCATGGAAGAGATCGCGGCGGATCGGGCTGCAAGGTACAGGCAAGCGGTGGCAGTCGGCAACCATCGCGCACATCTCGGCTGATCGCGGCTGATATAGTGCGGCCCCTTTGACCAGATTCACGGCTTTCACATGTCTACGATTCCTGCCTGCCCAGAATGCGCCTCTGAAAACACCTATCAAGACGGCGAGCTTTATATCTGCCCGGATTGCGCGCACGAATGGAATCCGTCGGCGCAGGAAGATGAAGAAGAGGCAGCGCTGGTCATCAAGGACGCCAACGGCAATCCGCTGAATGCGGGCGACTCCGCAACGCTGGTGAAGGACCTGAAGCTCAAGGGTGGCTCGGGCACGCTCAAGGCGGGCACGAAGATCAAGAGCATCCGGCTGATGGCGGGCGATCATCCGATCGACTGCAAGATCGATGGCGTCAGCTATCTGCTCAAGCCGGAGTTTTTGAAGAAGGCTTAGTGGAGGGCGTTGGATCGAGACCGGCTGAGGCTGGTCGATCTTCTATTTAACATAATGCAAATTATGAGAAATATACAGACGCGCGCTGAGGTGGCGGTGTCACATCACCCGGCCAACCCAGCGGCGCGCATTCGCCATATCACTCGGCCATCGCCGGCACCACCTCAACGCGTTTCGGCACGCCCGTCACGATGGTCGCGACGGCAATGGCCAGCACCACGGCGGCGCCAATGAACACACCGGCCGCGCCGTTCGCGTCGAACACCACGCCGCCGGCTGCCGCGCCGGTGGCAATCGCGAGCTGCACGGCTGCGACGATCAGGCCGCCCGCGCTTTCGGCTTCGTCGGGCACGGTGCGTGTCACCCATGTCGACCAAGCCACCGGCACGCCGCCAAACGCCATGCCCCACAGTGCGATCAGCACAGCATCGATGACGGGCGCGCGGCCCAGCGCCACGAGTGCGATGCCGAGCACCACCATCAGCGCCGGCATTGCGATCAGCATTGGGCGCAGCCGATGTTCCAGCACGCGGCCGGCCAACGATGTGCCGACGAAGTTGGCAATGCCGTAGCCCAGCAGGATTGCCGACAGCCCGTTCACGCCAACGCCCGCCACCTGCTCCAGGAACGGCCGCAGGTACGTAAAGAACGCAAAGTGCCCGGTGAACACGAGGATCGTCGCGAACATCCCGATGCCGACGCTCGGGCGGCGCAGCACGTCGATCAGCGTGCGCAGCCGCGTCGTGCCGCTTGGCGCCATCGATGGCAGCGTCGCGACTTGCGATACGAACGCCAGCACCCCGAGCGCGGCCGCAGCAAGGAACACATTGCGCCAGCCGATCAGGTGGCCGAAGTAGCTGCCCAGCGGCGCGGCGGCAATCGTGGCGACGGCTACGCCGCTGAAGATGATCGACAGCGCCCGCGGCACGAGCGCAGCAGGCACGAGGCGCATTGCGGTGGCGGTGGCCATGGTCCAGAAGCCGCCGAGTGCAATGCCAAGCACCACGCGGCCGATCAGGATCGTTGTCAGGTTGGTCGCAAACGCCACGGCAAGATTGGATGCCACGAGCAGCACCGAAAACGCCAGCAGCACGCGCCGCCGGTCGATGGCGCGCGTGACGGCAGCGGTCAGCAAGCTGGTGACGAGGGCGACCGTTGCGGTGGCCGTGACGGCCTGCCCTGCCACGCCCTCGGTCACGCCGAGGCTTTCCGCCATGGGCGTCAGCAGGCTTGCAGGCAGGAATTCGGCCGTGACGAGCCCGAACACGCCCAGCGCCATCGCGAAGACGGCGCCCCAGGCGGGTTCACGCGGGGCCGCGACTGAGGCGGCCGTAGAGGTTCCGGGATTCATGCGTCGTTCCGTAGAAAGAGTCAGGGAAAGTACCAATAAGGCCGCATGGTAGGGCCCGTCAATCGGACGGTCTATGACATACAATCCGATCTTGTTGATCATTCGTCCGAATAGTTGCGATGCCCACTCCCCTCCCCGACGTGCACGACCTTGTCAGCGAGCTGCTGCTGGGCATGCGGCTGAGCGGTGTCCAGTACCGCCGTATCCACGTGGCGCGGCCCTTCGGGCTCAGCTTTGGCGAGGCGCCGGGGCGTGCGCAATTTCACTTCGTTGGCCGCGGGCCCGTGCTGCTGCGCGACGCGTCGGGCGCAACGATGCAACTCGAAGCCGGCGATGCGGTGTTGCTGCCGCAGGGCACGCCGCATGCGCTGTTGTCTGATCCGGATGCGCCGTGCCGCGAGATCGCCGGCTTTGAAGCCGCGAAGATCTGCGACACGGTGGCGTCGGTGGGTGCCGGTACGGAAGCGGCTCCCGGCGATGCGCTCATTTTCAGCGCGTGCATGGAGCTGGACCTGGGCGGCATGCAGCCCCTTGTCGGCACGATGCCGGAGTTCATGCACGTCGGCACCCTGCTTGCGCGCTACCCGGAAATCCGCCCGATGCTCGACGCGATGGAGCGCGAATCGTGCTCCGAGCGCGCAGGCTTTGCCGGCATCCTGGCGCGGCTGGCGGACGTGGTGGCCGCCTTCATCGTGCGCGGCTGGGTGGAATGCGGCTGCGGCGACGCCACGGGCTGGGTGCAGGCGCTGCGCGAGCCGAAACTCGGTCGCGCGATCGTCGCCCTGCATCGTGACCCGGGCCGCAACTGGAGCGTCGCGGAGCTGGCAGCGCAAGCCGGTGTCTCGCGCTCGGTGTTTGCCGAGCGCTTCCTGGCGGCGACCGGAATGACGCCCGTGCGCTATCTGACCGAGCTGCGGATGCGGCTCGCCGCGCAATGGATCACGCGCGACCGCGAGGCGATCGAAGCCGTCGCGTACCGGCTCGGCTACGGGTCGCTCGCTGCGTTCAGCCGCGCATTCAAGCGGGTGGTTGGGCGGCCGCCGGGTGCCATGCGCGCGGAAGGCGCCGAACTTGACGCGTGATGTTCAGCGCTGGCGATAGTGCTGTGCCGCGTGCCGGATCTCCTTGCTGAATTCCGCGCACACATGCGTCATCAGGTCGGCCGAACGGTAGACCATGTAGACGTTGAAATCCGGCAGCTCATCTTCCATCGGCAAGGTTTCGAGCGAGCCCGGCACCATGCGCAGCGGCCCGCCGGTGCCGCTGAAGACAAATTCCGACCACATGCTGACGACGTCCGTCTTCGTGGCCAGCTGCAGCCCCAGCAGGTTCGACGCGCTTTGCACAATCCGGCGCGGGATGTCGAGGCGATGCAGACGCATCAGGCTGACCATCGGGCTGCCCGGATCCTCCAGCGGGTCGAGCACGAGCCAGTCGGCATCCAGCAGCGGACGCAGCCGGCGCACGCGGCGCAGCGGATGGCCGGGGCGTACCGCCAGGCGCATCGGCACCGAAAACAGCGGCTCCCACTGAAAACTGCCCGTGCCGGGGCCGCTGTTGCTGGAGATCAAGCCGATATCGAGCCGCCCCTCTCGCAGCCCCTCCAGAATCTGCTGCGGACGCTGTTCGAAGCCGCGTAGCGCGACGTTGGGAAACCGCTTGCGCAGCGCCGCCATGGCATCCGGCAGTGGCCCGCTCGACGCCACGGCGGTAAAGCCAATGTTGAGTTCCGCCTCCGCATGGCCGCGAATGGCTTCGATGTCTTCCAGCGCGTGACGCAGTTCCTGTTCGACGACACTCGCGCGCTTGACCAGCGCCATGCCATAGGCGGTCAGGCTCACGCCGCGCACCGAACGCGACAGCAGCGTGACGCCAAGCTCCCTTTCCAGTTCCGCAATCGCCTTCGACAGCGCCGGCTGCGAGATATGCAGCCCGCGAGACGCTTCGTGGATGCTGCCGTGCTGTGCCACGGCCAGCAGGATGCGCAATTGGTGCAGCTTCACGTCGCTCTCCCCATTGTTGGGCGCCATGCCCGGCACTCGGCGTGTCACGCGACGTCGCCCCCAGGATTCGCGGGCTTTCCCCGATAGCGGATGCAGGCCGGTTATGACGGCGATTCTATTTGGTTATCGGGATGAATATTTACGATTTTTTCCGGACAGCGGCTTGGCGGAATACTGCAAGCGCCCAAGGGTTCGCAGAAGCCCTCTCGCCAATCCCCCGGATGGAGATCCACATGAATGACGCCACCCTGCAGACGCCGTTGCCCGCCTCGGTTGCTGCTGCGCCCAAGCCTGTCGGTCAGGCACGGTTGATCGCCGCATGCTCGATCGGCAATGCGCTGGAGATGTACGACTTCACGGTCTACAGCTTCTTCGCGCTGATGATCGGCAAGCTGTTCTTTCCGTCCGACAGCGCGTATGGCTCGCTGCTGCTGGCGGTGGCGACGTTCGGCATCGGCTTTGTGATGCGCCCGCTGGGCGGTTTCGTGATCGGCAACTACGCAGACCGCCACGGGCGCAAGGCCGCGATGACGCTGACGATCGGGCTGATGGTCATCGGCACGCTGTGCCTGGCGGTAGCGCCCACGTACGCCACCGCAGGCCTGTTCGGCCCGGTGGTCATTCTGGCCGGGCGGTTGCTGCAGGGCTTTTCGCTGGGCGGCGAAATCGGTGCGTCGACCGCGATGCTGATGGAGTCCGGCGGCGTCCGTGGGCGCGGGTTTCGCGTGAGCTGGCAATTGGGCAGCCAGGGCATTGCGGCGCTGTGCGGCGCGCTGACTGCGGCCATTCTGTACGGCGGCCTGTCGCCAGAAGCGCTGCAGAGCTGGGGCT
This sequence comes from Ralstonia sp. UNC404CL21Col, assembly GCF_000620465.1. GTDB lineage: Bacteria > Pseudomonadota > Gammaproteobacteria > Burkholderiales > Burkholderiaceae > Ralstonia > Ralstonia flatus. The sequence continues at coordinate 1,129,250 of NZ_KK211140.1, read as the reverse complement.
GGCGCGTGCCGTTCTTCCTCGGCTTGCTGATCGCGCCGGTGGGCCTCTATATCCGCTCGCACCTGGATGAAACGCACACCGCCGAGGCGCATGCGCCGAGCCCGCTCGGCACCCTGTTCCGCGACCATGGCGGGCTTGTCGTCAAAGGCGTGCTGACGATCATCGGCGGGACGGTCGGCACATACCTGGTGATCTATTTCATGCCGACCTACATGATCCGCGAGCTGCATCTGCCGCCTTCGCTGTCGCTGCTCGCTGGTTGCGTGACGGGGCTGACGAGCTTTGGCGCGTCGCTCCTTTCCGGTTGGCTGGCCGACCGCCTGCCGCGCCGCAAGCCGCTGGTGGTGGGCGCAACGCTGGTCACCGTGGCGGCGCTGTATCCGGCCTTCTGGATGATGACGCATTACCCGAGCGTGCCGCTGGTGCTGGTGCTGTCGGCGCTGCTGACCGGCACGCTGTACCTGGGCACCACGCCGATGCTGCTCATGATGATGGAGCTGCTGCCCATCAAGGTGCGCGCCAGCGGCCTGTCGGTCATCTACGCGATCGGCGTCACGGTGTTTGGCGGTTCGTGCCAGTTTGTCGTGACGTGGCTGCTGGCCCGCACCGGCAATCCGCTCTCCCCTGCCTTTTACATGATGGCGTGCAGCGCCATCACGCTGCTGACGGTGCTGAGCCTGCGCGAAGCGCGCGACACCCACTGACACCGGATTCCCATCTCCAACGTCCAACCCCGGAGCCCCGACATGACGAAAGCCCCCACGCTCACGCCGTTCCAACTGCTGCCGCATCTGCTGCCGCCCGTTCATATCGATGCAGAAACGTTCGTCAACATCCGCCGCCAGATCCACGCGCAGCCTGAACTCGGTTTCGAGGTGGGCGCCACAAGCACGTTGGTGGCCGATCTGCTCAAGAGCTGGGGGTACGAGGTCCACACCGGCATCGGCAAGAGCGGCGTCGTGGGGCAGCTGAAACTCGGCAACGGCACGCGCCGCCTTGGCATTCGCGCCGACATGGACGCCCTGCCCATCGTGGAAGCGACCGGCCTGCCCTACGCCAGCCGCAACCACGGCAAGATGCACGCGTGCGGCCACGACGGGCACACCGCCATCCTGCTCGCCGCGGCCAAGGCACTGGCCGAGAGCCGCGACTTTGACGGCACGCTGAACCTCATCTTCCAGCCCGATGAAGAAAACCTGTGCGGTGCGCGCGCCATGATCGAAGACGGCCTCTTCGAGCGCTTCCCCTGCGATGCCGTCTATGCCCTGCACAACATGCCGGGCGTGCCGGCCGGCAGCTTCCGCGTGCTGCCGGGGCCGGTGAGCCTGTCTTCCGATGTGGCCGACGTCACCATCAAGGGCATGGGCGGACACGGCGCGATGCCGCATCGCGCGCGGGATCCGATTGCCGCATCGGCCGCCATCATCACCGCGTTGCAGACCGTGGTCGCACGCAACGTCGCGCCCGACGACACGGCGGTGGTGTCGGTCGGATTCATTCGCGGCGGGGCCACGCACAACGTGATTCCCGAATCGGTGACGATCGGACTGAATGTGCGTGCGGCGCGGCCCGAGACGCGTGCGCTGGTGGAAATGCGCATTCGCGAGATCGTCAGCCTCACTGCACAGGCCCATGGCGTCGAGGCGCAGATCGACTATCGTCAATTGACGCCGCCCATGGTCAACACCGAGGCCGAGACGCAACTGGCGCAGCAGGTCTGCACCGAACTGGTGGGCGCGGCCAACGTCGTCACGCAGGCGCCCAAAGGGCTCAACGGCAGCGAAGACTTTGCCTGGATGCTCAATGAAGTGCCGGGCTGCTACCTGATCCTTGGCAATGGCGAAGGCGAATTCGGCGGCTGCATGGTGCACAACCCCGGCTACGACTTCAACGACCAGGTGTTGCCGTTGGGCGCCGCCGCCTGGGTGCGTCTGGCGCAGACGTACCTGACCGCGTGAAGTGAACTTCGAGTCAAGCGATGCAAGCGAATCCTAGCCACGCTGCAATACCTGCGGCCGCCAACGAAGAGATCGTGCAATGGAGCGCGATCGAACTGTCCCGGCGCATCCACGCGCGCGATGTGTCGTGCGTGGAAGTCATGGAAGCGTTCCTTGCGCAGATCGATCGTCATAACCCGACGGTGAACGCGGTCGTGGCCCGCATCGATGCCGAATCGGCCATCGACCAGGCACGCGAGCGCGATGTGCTGCTCTCGCAGGGCTTGTCCGGCGGCTGGATGCACGGCTTTCCGCAGGCGCCCAAGGATCTTGCGGCCACCGCAGGCATGGTGACGGCGATGGGCAGTCTCGCCATGGCGCGCAATGTGCCGACGCATGACAGCATCGTCGTCGAGCGCATTCGCCGGCAGGGCACCGTGCTGATCGGCAAGACCAATACGCCGGAGTTCGGGCTCGGTTCGCATACTTACAACCGCGTGTACGGCACGACGCGCAACGCCTGGAACCCCGAGCGCTCGGCCGGCGGCAGCAGCGGTGGCACGGCCGCCGCGCTGGCGCTGAACATGCTGCCCGTGGCCGACGGCAGCGACATGATGGGCTCGCTGCGCAACCCCGCGGCCTGGAACAACATCTACGGCCTGCGTCCGAGCCTCGGTCGCGTGCCGTACGGCCCCACCGGCGACGTGTTCTTTCAGCAACTCGGCACCGAAGGCCCGATGGCGCGCAATCCGCACGACCTTGCCTGGTTGCTCGCCACGCAGGCCGGCTACGACCCGCGTGCGCCGCTGTCGCTGAGCGACGATCCGGCGTGCTTCATGCAGCCGCTGCACCGTGACTTCCGGCAAGCCCGCATAGGCTGGTTGGGCGATTTCGGTGGCTACCTTGCCATCGACGCCGAAGTGCTGGCCGTCAACGAGCATGCGCTCGACACGTTCGACACGCTGGGCTGCCATGTCGAGACCGTGCGGCCCTTCTTCGCCATGGACGCGCTATGGGAGTGCTGGTGCACGCTGCGCGCGCTGAGCGTGTCCGGCAACCTCGGCCTGCTGTACGCCAACGCCGCCACGCGCGATCTGCTCAAGCCCGAAGCGATCTGGGAAATCGAGCACGGACGCAGCCGCACCGCCATCGACATCAACCGTGCCATCGCCACGCGTGCGAGCTGGTACCAGGCGCTGCTGCGGCAGTTTGCGCACTACGATTTCCTTGTCCTGCCCTGCACGCAGGTTGCGCCCTTCCCTGCCGAAGAACACTGGCCCAGGACCGTCGCAGGCCGCGCGATGGACACGTATCACCGCTGGATGGAAGTCGTGATTGGCGCCACGCTGGCGGGCGTGCCGGCCGCGAGCCTGCCGTCCGGCTTGACCGCCGACGGCTTGCCGCTGGGCCTGCAGGTGATTGCGCCGCCCCGGTCGGAATTTGCCCTGCTGCAGCTTGCAGCCGCGTGGCACGAAGCGTTTGCGCCGGCGCGTGCAGCCCCGCCGCTATTGCCGCTATTGGGCTGAGCGATGCAGACGTGCCGTGTTTTCGCGGCACGCGCATAGCCAATCCCACACCGCGCGCACGGCAGCGTCTTCAAGCCGCGTAGATGGCGCCACCGCCCAGAAGGCATAGCGCTGAATGACGGGCGCTGCAAAAGGCTGGACGAGCGTGCCCGCCTCCAGCGCATCGCGCACCAGCGGCAGGTTCGCCAGGATCACGCCCTGCCCGGCCATTGCCGCCGACATGGCATGCCCGTCGTCGGACAGCACAATGCCCGCGTCCGTCTTCAGCGTGTGCTCGATACCCGCCGCGCGCGCCCACATCGGCCAGCCGATCGCCTGCGGCAGCGTGCGCTGCCATTCGGAGTGGATGAGCGGCACGCGCGTCAGATCGTCGTGCGACTGCACTTTCAGGCCCGGGTGGCAGACGGGCGCATAGGCGTCGCCAAAGAGCCGTTCGGTGACGAGCCCATTCCCCATGGCCGGCGTATCGCCATACCGCACGGCAAGGTCTGCGCTGCCGCCATGCAAATCGACCACGGTGTCGGACGCATGAATGCGCAGATCCACCTCCGGATGCTGCGTCGTAAATTCGCCTAGCCGCGGCACCAGCCAGCGCGCCGCAAGCCCCATCGGTGCCGTGAGCGTCACGCGCTGACGCCCCGGTTGTGCCTGCGTGCCGCGAATGGCATCGATGGCCTGCGCAAACGCGTCAAAGCCGGTATTGAGCACCGGGTACAGCTGCTCGCCGGCAGCCGACAGGCGCAGCGCGCGCACGTGGCGCTCGAACAGCACCACGCCGAGCGCATCTTCCAGGCGGCGAATCTGATGGCTGACGGCCGTGGGCGTGACCGACAGCTCGTCGGCAGCGCGCTTCATGCTGAGGTGGCGCGCGGTGGCTTCAAAGGCCCGCAGCGCGCTCAGGGGTGGCAGTTTTCGCATGCGCGGGATTGTGTCATGGTCGGATTTCCCGCGTGGACGGCATGGATGAATCCATGTCAGCCATCGCGCGCAAAACATGTCGTTTGTCGCAGTGCAGCGCGGTTCGTAGAGTGGGCACACCTCCACTCATCAACGATTCAACATGACTCGTCTGCTACATCTTGATTCCAGCGCCCGGCCGGGCAGCTCGGAGACTTCGCGCCATGGCTCGCACACGCGCCGGCTCTCCGCGCGCTTCGTGCAGCGCTGGCTTGAGCATGAGCCCGACGCGCAGGTCGTCTATCGCGACATCGGGGCCGAACCGCCAGCCCCCGTGGATGGCCGCTGGGTCCATGCCGCGTTCACGCCGCCCGCGCAGCGCGAACCGTGGATGCACGACCGGCTTGCGCAAAGCGATGCACTGATCGACGAATTGCTGGCCGCCGACGTGATCGTGGCCGGCGTGCCGATGTACAACTTCGGCATGCCCGCGCAATTCAAGGCGTACATCGACAACATCGTGCGCGTGGGCCGCACATTCGGTTTCGACCGCAGCCGCTCCGGCGAGCCCTATTGGCCGCTGCTCGCCGGCATGAACAAGCGCCTCGTCATCCTCAGCGCGCGCGGCGATTTCGGTTACGGCCCCGGCCAGCGCATTGCGCACCTGAACCACGTCGAGGCCGGCGTCGCCACGGCATTCGGCTACATCGGCATCACCGATGTGGCATCCGTCGCCGTCGAATACGACGAGTTTGCCGACGAGCGGTTACGCGCGTCCATCGCATCGGCAGAAAACGACGTCGATGCACTGGTCGCGCGGATGGCGGCCGCCGTGGAAGCGGCTTAGTCGATCAGCCGCCCGTCCGGCTCGAAGAACGGATGCGGGCCATCGAATTGCCCCACGTAGGCGAGGTGGCTCACCAGGCCCTGCCCCGGCACCCACGCGTGCACCTTGTAGGCGGGCGGTTCCATGACGAAGCCGGGCTCGCCGTCCGGGTCGAGATCCAGCGCCACCTGATGCGCCGGCGACGGACAAGTCGAGGCCACCGTCCCGGCAAACCGCACGTCAATGGAGCGATGCAGATGGCCGCAGATGATGCGCTCGACGTTGCCGGCGGCACGCACGATCTGCGCGAAAGCCGGGATGTCTTCGGGGGCGAGCGATTGCACGTCCATGTGGCCGATGCCCGTGGCAAACGGCGGGTGATGCATCGCGATGACGGTCGGGCGTTGCGTTTCATGCGCCAGCGCCTCGGCCAGCCAATCCAGACGCTGCACGCCCAGGCGACCGCCCGGATGGCCGGTGTCGAGCGTGTCGATCGCGATCAGGCGAACGTCGCCAATGTCGGTCCAGTACTGGAAAGCGCGTGTGTCTTGCGCATCGGCCGGAATGGGCGCGAGCCAATCGGCAAAGGCTTCGCGCGCGGCGTCGCGGCCGTCGTGGTTGCCGAGCACCGGCAGCATGCGGATACCAGCCGCATCGAGCGGCGCCAGCACCGCGCGCAGGTGCGCATATTCCTCGGGCGCGCCGGCGTCGACCAGGTCGCCGGTCAGGACGATGGCGTCCGGTTTCTCCGGCTGCGCCAGGATATGGGCCACGCAGCGCGCCAAATACGCCGCCGAATCCACGCGCCGATAAGCCAGTCGCCTCGGGCGCTTGATATGAAGATCAGTCAGTTGCAGGAAGTGCATCGGCATCAGGCTTGCAAGGTCAGGAGGCGGTCTGCCGGGATATCGAAGCCGACCGCATGGCCCGGCGCAAAGTGCTGGCGACCGGGCACATCGATAAAGAGCGGCGTGGAGGAGACGCCCGCCACGCGCACGCGGGTGCGGAAGCCCAGAAACACCGCCGATTCGACCGTGCCCTTGAGCGCCGCCTGGGCCGGGTCTGCCAGCACGGCATCTTCGGGGCGGAAGAAGATGGCATTGCCGTCGCCGTCCGGCACGCGCACGCGACCGCCCGCGCAGACGAATGCGCCGTCCTCGCGAGTGCCGTCGAGCCGGTTCATGATGCCGATGAAGTCTGCCACGTGCCGGTTGGCCGGCTGGAAGTAGATTTCGCGCGGGGTGCCGATCTGCGCAATGCGGCCGGCTTTCATGACGACGATGCGATCGGCCAGGGCCATCGCTTCTTCCTGGTCGTGCGTCACGTAAATCGTCGTGATGCCGAGACCGCGCAGCAGGCGGTCCATCTCGGCGCGCACGGATTCGCGCAGCTTGGCGTCGAGCGCCGTGAGCGGTTCGTCGAGCAGCAGCACGCGAGGTTCGGGTGCCAGCGCGCGCGCCAGGGCCACGCGTTGGCGCTGCCCCCCGGAAAGCTGCGCCACACCGCGATCCGCATAGGGCGTGAGGTGCATCATCTCCAGCAGCGTGTTTGCCCGGGCGCTGATCTGCGTGTCGGACAAGCCGTTCTGCCGGCGCTGGATGCGCAGGCCGTATTCCACATTGCCCCGCACGCTCAGGTTGGGGAACAGCGCGTAGTTCTGGAACACCATGCCGACGCGGCGACGCTCGATCGGGCGTGCGGTGACGTCTTCGTCGCCAAAGTGCACGGTGCCGCCGGCATCCGGCGCCTCCAGCCCCGCAACGATGCGCAGCGTGGTGGTCTTGCCGCAGCCCGAGGGGCCGAGCAGCACGACGGTCTCGCCGGCGGCGATGTCGAGGTCCATCGACTCCAGCACGCGTTGGCCGCCAAAGTGTTTGCCACAGCCACGCAGCCGGATCGGCACGGGCGCGAGATGTAGAGGTTCGGTACTCATCGGGAAGCCTTTCCGTTGTTCACCCGCAGGCCGCCAAAGCGCTGCATCAGCACCAGCAGCGGCACGATCATGACGAAGAAGATCAGCGTGTAGGCGCTGGCGATTTCCAGACGCATCGACGCATAGGTATCGGCCAGGCCGACCGGCAGGGTCTTGGTTTCGGGCGTGTGCAGCATCCAGGTGAGGTTGAACTCGCCCACCGAGAGCGTCACCACCGTCAGCGCGCCGGCCAGGATGCCGGGCTGGACGTTGGGCAGCACAATCGTGCGAAAACGCTGCCAGAACGACGCGCCCAGGCTGGCGGCGCCCTCTTCCAGCGTCTTCAGGTTCTGGCCTGCCGCCACGGCTGCGACCGAGCGCACCATGAACGGCAGCGTGAACACCACGTGCCCGACGACGATGAACCAGAGGCTCTCGCGAAAGCCGCCAAAACCGCCGTAGGCCACGATCAAGCCTAGCGCCGTCGCCAGGCCCGGCAGCGCCACGGGCAGCGTCAGGAATTCTTCGATCAGGCGGCTCGCACGGCTCTGACGCCGCGCCAGTACATAGCCCGCCGGCACGCCGGCCGCGAGCACAATCACCAGCGTGCACAGCGCCACCAGCAGCGACATCCAGATCGACCCGTGATACATGTCCCACACCTGGGCGACCCAATCCAGCGTCCAGCCGCTCTTGAAACCGCGGATGTAGTTGCGCGTCAGGCCCACGGCCATCGACAGCACGACCGGCACGATCAGGAACAGGCACAGCAGCAGCGTGATGAGCCACTGCGAAAGAGAAAGCATGCGTTTCATGCTGCCGCCTCGCCAGGGTTGTCGTTCATCGCTCTGCATTGGTGTCGGCGGCCGGCAGCATTCGCGGACGCGCGCATCCCCGCTGCGCGGGGCCCCTGCTTGCTGCTCATGCTGCCGCCCCCGTCGGGCTACCGCTCGCCGTACGCGCAATTGCCAGCACCAGCCACGTCACCACGCCCAGCACCACCGACAGCGCCGCCGCCATCGCAATGCCGGCGTTGAGCGTGAACTCGGTATAGATCGTCATCGGCAAGACGTCGATATCGGTGGCGAGCGTGAAGGCGGTGCCGAATGCGCCCATCGACGTGGCAAAGCAGATCGCACCGGAGGCGATCAGCGCTGGCGCCAGCCCCGGCACCAGCACATCGCGCGTCACCTGCCACGACGATGCGCCCAGCGAGCGCGCCGCTTCTTCCAGTGAACGATCGAGCTTTTCCGCCGCCGCCATCACCGTCAGCACCACGCGCGGGATCGAGAAATACAGGTAGCCGAGAAACAGCCCGCCGATGGAATAGGCGAAGACCCATTTCTCGCCGACGAGCTTGTGCGTGACGTCGCCCAGCAGGCCCTGGCGCCCGGCCAGCAGGATCACCATGAAGCCGACCACCACGCCGGGAAACGCCAGCGGAAACGTCAGCATGGCGGTAATCATCCGCTTGCCCGGCACGTTGTGACGCACGAGGAACAGCCCGGCGATGGTCGAGAGGATGAGCGTTGCCAGCGTGACTGCCGCCGACAGCACCACCGTCGAAAACAGGCTACCCAGATAGCGCGACGTGGTAAGCGCCGCCGTGTACGTGGCGACCAGCCCTTCGCTGCCGCTCACACGCAGCAACGCCGCCATCGGCAGCAGCCAGAACGCGCAGAACAGCGCGACGGCCGGTGCCAGCAACGCCACCCGCCACCGAGCGGGCAACACCGCATCGTCGGGCAAGGTGGATCGGGTGACGGTGCTCATGCTCAGCGGACCTCGTTCAGGTAGCGCGCGCCAAACGCCTGCTGGCCGGCTGCCATCTTGTTGAAGTCGACCGTCTTGGCGCGGGCGTATTCGCTGGCCGGCAGGAAGCGCGAGGCGGCCTCCTTGCTCATCGCATTGGCGCGCACGGGGCGCAGGTAGGCGTTGGCCCACAGCGTCTGGCCTTCGTCCGACAGCACGAAATCCAGCACCTTCTTGGCGTTGTCGGTGTGCGGCGCACCGGCGGTCAGGCTCATCACGTACGGCACGGCAATCGTGCCTTCCTGCGGAATCACGAATTCCACATTTGCGTGGTCCTTGTACTTGGCGCGGTAGGCGTTGAAGTCGTAGTCGAGCAGGATGGGGATCTCGCCGGCCACGACGCGCGCGTAGGCGGTCTGCTTCGGCACGATCGGCGCGTTCTTCTTCAACTGCTTGAACCATTCGACGGCGGGGCTGAAGTCGTCAAGCGTGCCGCCCAGGGCCTGGTTGACCGCCACGGCGCCCACGTAGCCGACGAAGGCGCTGCTCGGGTCCAGGTAGCCGACCATGCCCTTGTATTCGGGCTTGAGCAGGTCTTTCCAGGAGCGCGGCACGGGCTTGCCTTCCAGCGCATCCTTGTTGACGAAAAAGCCCAGCGTGCCGGAGTGGATCGAGAAGAACGCACCGTCCGGGTCTTTCATGCCGGCCGGAATGTCTTCCCAATGCTTGGGCTTGTAGTTGGCGACCAGGCCCTTTTCCTTGGCCTGATACGCAGACGTGATGCCCAGGTAGGCCACGTCAGCCACGGGGTGCGACTTCTCGGCCAGCATCTGCGCGATGGCCTGGCCGGAGTTCTTGTTGTCGAACGGCACGGTAATGCCGGTCTTGTCCTTGATGGCCTTGATCTGGCTGGCCCAGTCGGCCCATTCGGGCGGGCAGTTGTAGCAGATGGCGACTTGCTGGCCGGCCGGCTGTGCCTGCACTGGCGCAGCCACGGCGAACGCGCCGGCAGCCACGAGGCCGCACACGCGCAGCCATTGAACGAGACGTTTCATCGAGACGCTCCTTGCGTATCAGACGTGAGGGAAGAAACAACGGAGAGAGACGCTTCAGCCGGCGCACGGGCCAGCGTGCCGCCCGCCAGCAGGCGGTGCGGCAACGTAATCGAGGGCACCACCTCGCCGGCGATGCGGCGGGCCAGTGCGGTGGCCGCGTCGGCGCCGATCCGGCGATGCGGCTGGGCCACGGTGGCCAGCGTCGGCGAAAGCCACTGCCCCATCGCGAGGCCATCGAAGCCGACCACGCTCACGTCTTCAGGCACGCGCAGGCCCATCTCGCGCAGCGAGCGGATAGTGAGCAAGGCAAGGCGGTCGTTGCTGCAGAAAATGGCGGTCGGGCGTGGCGGCGCCAGCAGGCGGGCCAGCTCGGCCGGCAGCATGGCGTCGGCATTGAAATCAATTTCGACGGGCGGCTGCGGTGCAATGCCGGCTGCTTCCAGCGCTTCTCGGTAGCCGTCGTGGCGCAGCGCCGCGCGGTCCGACGCCGCCAGCGTGCCCGTCAGCATGCGGATTTGGCGGTGGCCCTGCGCGAGCAACGCGCGAATGGCGTCGCGTGCGGCGGCGCGGTTGTCGACGGTCACGCAGCAGCGGGCGGGAATGCGCGCCTGGCCGACCGTGTCGTTGTAGACCAGCACATAAGGCACGTGCTCGGCGTCCAGGCGATCGAGGTGCGGGTTGGCAGCGGCATCGGCTACGGTCAGGATCAGGCCATCGACACGTTGCTCGAGCATGGTCTCGATGGCGCGGGCTTCACGCTCGCGGTCGTAGGCGGTGGTCATGAGCATCACGCGCTGGCCCGTGATGGACGCGGCTTCCTCGATGCCCTGCATGCATTCGGCAAACACCGGGTTGGCCAGTGACGGCAGCACCACGCCCAACAGGCCCGTGCGCTCGGCGCGCAGTTGGCGGCCGAGCGCATTCGGTCGATAGTGCAGCGCGTCCATGGCGGCCTGCACCCGGGCCAGCGTCGAGGCACTCACCCGCTCCGGCGTGTTGACTGCCCGCGACACGGTGGCAATCGAAATGCCGGCATGTGTCGCGACATCCTTGATGCTGCTGCCCACTGCGCGCCCCTTGGAATTTGTAAACGTTTACATCCTAGGTGGCCGCGGTGACTGTTTCATGACAATCGATGCTGCGGTGCAGCCATCGTCGCAACGCAGCATCGCCAGTGTTGCGCATGCCAAAGTTACAAAGCTCGCATATGCTTCTTACGAACATGGGCAAGCGGCGTGCGTCATTGCACGCGCCGCGGCATGGCCCAGTTGCTGCTGTGCTGTCCTCGCTGCCTGCTCTGGAGACCCCATGCGCGTATCGCCCGTTCTTGATGTGCCGACCACCGCCCTGCCCGCGCTGATGCAGCACTACGGCGTGGTGCGAGCGCAATCGCTGGCCCTGGCTGCGCCGCTGTCCGACGCCGACGCCACCGTCCAGTCCATGGACGACGCCAGCCCCGCCAAATGGCATCTCGCCCATACGACGTGGTTCTTTGAAGAATTCATCCTCGGCCCCAACGTGCCGGGCTATCGCTCGCCCGATGCGCGCTACCGGTACCTGTTCAATTCGTACTACGAAACGGTTGGTGCGCGGCATCCGCGCCCGCGTCGCGGCATGCTCACGCGCCCGACCCTCGACGAGGTGCGCGCCTATCGCGCCCATGTCGATGCGGCCATGCAGCGCTTGCTGGCCGGCGGCGTATCGGACGATCTTGCCCGCCTGGTGACCCTCGGCCTGCACCACGAACAGCAGCACCAGGAGTTGCTGCTGACCGATCTTCTCCACCTGTTTGCGCAGAATCCGCTGTGCCCGGCCTATGCCGAAGCGCCTGCAGCACGCGTGCATGCGGCCCCGGCGCAACCGGGTTGGGTCAGTTTCCAGGGCGGTGCCGTGCAGATCGGCAAAACCGAGACAGGAGCCGACACCGATTTCATGTTCGACTGCGAAGGCCCGCGCCACACCGTCTGGCTGGAGCCCTATGCGTTGGCCACGCACCCTGTCACCAACCGTGAATGGCTCGCCTTCATGCAGGACGGCGGCTATCGGCAGCCAACGCTGTGGCTGTCCGACGGCTGGGCGTGGGTGCAGCGCGAAGCCATTGATGCCCCGCTCTACTGGCGCGCCGGCATGGACGAGGCCGAGGGGTGGCAGCAGATGTCGCTGCAGGGCCTGCAGCCGGTGGATCTGGACGCGCCGGTCACGCACGTCAGCTTTTACGAGGCCGATGCCTACGCCCGCTGGGCCGGCGCCCGCCTGCCGACGGAAGCCGAATGGGAGCACGCCGCCGAGGGCCTGCCCGTGCAAGGCAACTTCGCCGGCCGGGGCGCGCTACGCCCGCTGCCTGACCATGGCATCGCCGAGGCCGGCAGCCTGCGTCAATTGTTCGGTGATGTGTGGGAATGGACTGCCAGCCCTTATGGCCCCTATCCGGGCTTCGAGCCGGCCGAAGGCGCCGTGGGCGAATACAACGGCAAGTTCATGTGCAGCCAGATGGTGCTGCGCGGCGGATCGTGCGTGTCGCCCGAGGGGCATCTGCGGGCGACGTATCGCAACTTCTTCTATCCGCACCAACGGTGGCAGTTCACTGGAGTGCGGCTGGCGCGGCGGGCGTGACGCGCATCACGCCCGGCACCGGCGCTGACGACGTGCCGGGCCGTTCGGGCTGCGTCTAGCGGTTGCTGTCAAACAGCATGTTGGTCGGCGTGCCGATCGTATCCTGCCCGGCCGGGCTAGGCGCCGCCGCATCGCGCTTGGCGGGCGGCATCGGCGTCGGCACATCCGGCGCTGCAGGCTTGGCAGGCTGCGAGACTGCGGCCGCAGGCGCCGGTGCTGCAGCAGGCTTGCCGGATTGCTCCGCCAGCTTGCGCCGGCGCGATTCCAGCCCCGCAGCAATCTCATCCTGGTGATACCGCTTGGCGAAGTCGATCACGTCCATCTTCTGCTGGTTGCGCAGGTTCATGTCGGCGCCCTCGTCCAGCAGCAGCTTGACGGTCGTGATGTGCCCGCCCATGGCCGCCATCATCAGCGGCGTGGTCGCGTTGGGGCTTTCGGCATCGATATAGGCCGCGTGGTCGAGCAGGTATTTGACGATGTCGTCATACCCGTTGGTGGCGGCGTAATGCAGCGCGGTCCAGCCGGTCTTGTTGACCTCCACGTCGTACGTTTCCACCATCAGCTTCACCATGGGCAGCAGGCCCTGGTAGGCAGCCATCATCAACGCGTTTTCGCCAGCGGCGTTGGTGCGCTCGAAATCGATGTTCTTGGCGCGGATGAGCGCCTCGGCCACCTCGATGTTCTTCTCCTTGAGCGCATCCACCAGCAGCGGTGTGCCATCGCGGGTCTTCAGGTTCGGGTCGACGCCCTGCGCGACATATTTCTGCACCAGCGCCGGACGGTTGTATTCGACGGCGTTGCGCAGATCGTCCTGCGGCGTGGCGAGTGCGACACCCGACAACGCCATCGTCAACGCACCAGCGAGGGCGATTTTGTTCATTGCTTGCTTCAAGTTATCGCGGTATCGCATTGAATAGATTGAAGAAATTCTCGGTGGTAACGCCGGCAATCCGGTCCAGCGGTTCGCCGCGCAGCGTTGCCAGAAATTCGCCCACGTGGCGCACGTACGCCGGCTCGTTCGTCTTGCCGCGGAACGGTACCGGCGCCAGGTAAGGCGAGTCGGTCTCGATCAGCATGCGGTCCAGCGGCACCTTCTTGGCGGTTTCCTGCAGGTCCACGGCATTCTTGAACGTCACGATGCCCGAGAACGAGATATAGAAACCGAGGTCCAGCGCGGCCTTGGCCACGTCCCAGGTCTCTGTAAAGCAGTGCATGACACCGCGCGCGGCCTCGGCGCCTTCCTCGCGCATGATCGCCAGCGTGTCGTCGGCCGACGAGCGCGTGTGGATCACCAGCGGCTTGCCGGTCTGCTTCGACGCGCGAATGTGTGTACGAAAGCGATCGCGCTGCCACTCCATGTCGGCCACGGTGCGGTCGCCTAGGCGGTAGTAGTCGAGCCCGGTTTCACCGATGCCGACCACGCGCGGATGATCGGCCAGCGTCAGCAGACGCTCGAGCGTGGGCTCTTCAATGGACCGGCCGTCTTCAACGTCCGCCTCGGCATCGGGATGCACGCCCACGGTGGCGTACACGTTCGGCTCCTGCTCGGCGATCTCCAGCACGCTCGGGAAGTCTTCCAGCGTGACGGAAATGCACAGCGCGTGGGTGACGCGGTTCTCGCGCATGCGCGTCAGCAGCTCAGGCAGGCGCGCGCGCAAGTCAGGGAAATTGATGTGGCAGTGGGAATCGACAAACATCGAATAATCAGAAAGTTACGGCGCAAACTTCGTGCGCCGTATCAGGTAAAAATCAGAGGGTTTGTGTGGGCCGCTGCGAGTTGATCTGCTTGCCCAGCACTTCTTCGATCACACGGCGCAGCACGCGGCACTGCTCATCTTCGCCAAGATGTACGCCAATGCCCGGCGTCTTGGCCGGCGTGCCTACGGGCGTGATCCAGGCCACCTTGCCGGCCACCTGATACTTCTGCGGGCGGTCCAGCAGCGAGAGCACGAGGAAGACCTCCTCGCCGATCCGGTAAGGGCGCTGCGTCGGTACGAAAATGCCGCCGTTCTTGAGGAACGGCATATACGCGGCATGCAGGCCGGCTTCATCCTTGATGGCCAGCGAGACGATGCCCGGACGGGTCGGTGCGCCCGGGGCCGTGCCGGCTGCAGCGGGTGTGCCAGGGGTGACGGGAGTGCCGGGCGTACGAAGAGGTGCAGTGCTCACAGGGTGTCCACAAAGTGCAAACGTTCAGGTGCAGGTTCGGATTCAGGCAGCGGGAAACAGCTGCCGGTAATCCATCAACAGGCTTTCGATGACAAGCCGCGCGGCAAGCGGATGCTGCTCGGTGCGGCGCCGCTCCGGCAAGGCACGCGCAAAACGTTCCAGGCGATCCAGCGGGATGGTATTTGCGCAACGTTGCAGCGCATCGCGTTGCCCCGGGAAATAACGCGGACGCCCCGCCAGTCTTGCCGCCATCAGGTCAAAGACCCACCGGTGCATGGTACTGAGAACGGCAGGCACCGACAATTTCTGTAAATGATCTGCCGTGGCGAGTGCGTCCAGCTTTGCGCCCTGGCCCAGTTGTTCGAGCAGGAATTGCAGCAGCGGGCGGTCTTCGGATTCGGCGGCGACCAGCGCGGCCAGCGGCGCATTGCCGAACTCGGCCAGCAGATTTTGCGCATGCGGCACGCCTTGCTGCTCCAGCCACTGGCGCGCCGCCTCGGGCTGGGGCGGCTGCAGCGGAAACTGCCTGCAGCGCGACAGGATGGTCGGCAGGATGCGGTCGATGCAATCCGTCACCAGCAGGAAGATGGTGTTCTGGGGCGGCTCTTCCAGCGTCTTGAGCAGTGCGTTGGCGCCTTCGGTCTGCAACGCGTAGAGCGGATACAGCACGACCACCCGCAACCCGGCGCGGTGCGTGCCGACCCCCACCCCTTCGATGAGGTTGCGGACCTGCTCCATGCGGATGATCTTGCTGGGCGCCTTCTTCTTGCCGTCGGCGTCCTTCTCTGTCTCGGGCGCGTCTTCCATTGCTTCAGGACGCACGAGATGGAAATCCGGATGGTTGCCCTGCGCAAACCAGTTGCACGCCGCGCACGTGCCGCACGGCTGGCCGTCGGCCGCCGGCGTATCGCACAGCAGGCTTTGCGCGAAATGCATGGCGAAATCGCGCTTGCCGGTACCAGCCTGGCCGTTGAGCAGAATCGCATGCGGCAACTTGGCCCGCATTGCTTGCAGACGAGACCAGTCAGCGGATTGCCAGGGATAAAGCATCATGAATCAATGGGTTACGTTAGATTGTTGATGCAGAAACTCGCCGTGAAACCATTATTTCCGTATCCGAAATTGCCCGCAGAATCAGAGTGTTGCAAGCACATTCTCTAAGTCTTTCTGGATATCGGTGCGCTCGCGGTTGGCGTTGATCACGACAAATCGATCCGGCTCCGCCGCTGCGCGGCGCAGGTATTCGGCACGCGTGCGCAGGAAAAACTGCGCGGACTCGGCTTCGAACTTGTCCGGCGTACGGGCATCGGCCAGGCGTGCAGCGGCAATTTCGGGCGCGAGGTCGAAGAGGATGGTCTTGGTCGGCTGCAAGCCCCGCTGCACCCAGTGCTCCAGCACCTCCAGCCGGTCGATCGCCAAGCCCCTGCCCCCGCCCTGATAGGCGAACGTGGCATCGGTGAAGCGGTCGGAGATGACCCAATCGCCGGCGTCCAGGGCCGGCTGAATCACTTCGGCAATGTGCTCGCGGCGGCCGGCAAACATCAGCAGCGCTTCGGTTTCCAGGTGCATGCGCTCGTGCAGCAGCAGTTCGCGCAGCCGCTCGCCCAGCGGCGTGCCGCCCGGCTCCCGGGTGACGACAACCTTTTTGCCCAGGGGCGCGAGTTTCGCCTGCAGTTGCTGTGCAAACCACGCCAGGTGCGTGCTCTTGCCTGCCCCGTCGATCCCTTCGAATGTGATGAACTTGCCGGTCATGGTTGGCCGCGCTGATATTTGTTGACGGCCCGGTTGTGGTCCGTCAGGTTGGTCGAAAACTGGCTGCTGCCGTCGCCGCGGGCCACGAAATACAGCGCGTCGGACGACGCCGGGTTCAGCGCCGCCTGCAGCGACGCCATGCCCGGCAGCGCGATCGGCGTGGGTGGCAGGCCGGTCCGCGTGTAGGTGTTGTACGGCGTGTCCGTCTGCAGGTCGCGCTTGCGCAAATTGCCGTCAAAGCCGGCACCGAGGCCGTAGATGACCGTCGGGTCGGTCTGCAGGAGCATGTTCTTGCGCAGGCGGTTGACGAACACGGCGGCGATCATCGGGCGCTCCAGCTTCTGGCCGGTCTCCTTTTCGATGATCGAAGCCATGGTCAGCGCCTCGTACGGCGTCTTGTATGGCAGATCCTGCGAGCGCTTGGCCCAGGCATCGTTCAGGCGCTTCTGCATGGCCTGGTAGGCGTGGCGATACAGCTCCACATCGCTGCTGCCGCGCGCAAAGAGGTAGGTGTCGGGAAAGAACAGGCCTTCGGGGTTGGCCTCCGGCGCGCCGATCTTGCGCATCAGGTCTGCATCCGACATGCCCGCCGTGTCGTGCTTGAGCGCAGGCTCGGCGTCGACCACTGCCCGCATCTGCCGCATCGACCAGCCCTCGATGACCGTGACGACGTAATGCGTGACGTCGCCGCGCGCCATCTTGTCCAGGATGGACATGGGCGTCGCGCCGGTTTCCAGCGCATATCCGCCGGCTTTCAGGCTCTTGGCGTTGCCCGTGGCGCGCGCCAGCAGCGAAAACAACTGCGGCTGCACGCCGACACCGGCATTGGCCAACTGCTTGCCCACCGAGATCACGCTCGAGTTCGGTTTGATCACCACCTCCAGCGGCGACGCCGCCAGGCTCACCGGTTGCTGGGCCCACCACACCACGCCGCCTGCCGCTGCCAGCACAATCAGGATGGCCAGCAGGACCAGGCGCTTGAGAAAAGAGAGCATTCTGTTGCGAATCTGTGTGAGGAACCGGCCGACACCGGCGATTTCCGCACTCTTGAAATGGATAGACAGGGCACAAGCTGCCCTTCAGACAGCCCAATATAATACCGGGTCAATCTCAGGCCGCCCCCGCACCATGAACGATGTCTTCCACGATTTTGTCGATACGCTGAGCTTTCCCCCGCTCGACGTGCAATTTGATGCCGCTACGCGCGGCAGCGTGCTGTGTGCGCCGACCGATCTGGCGCGCATCGCCGTCGAAGGCGCCGATGCCGCCGAGTTTCTCCATAACCAGCTGACTAACGCCGTCACGGGCCTGGGCCTGAACCAGGCGCGCCTGGCGGGCTATTGCTCGCCCAAGGGACGGCTGCTGGCCACGCTGCTGGTGTGGCGTCAGGCCGATACGATCGTGCTGCAGACCGACAAGGCCATCGCGCCGGCGCTGACCAAGCGCCTGTCGATGTTCGTGCTGCGCGCCAAGGCCAAGCTGCGCCCGATGGACGAGTTCATCGCCATCGGCGTCGCCGGGCCGGACGCGGCGGACGCGCTGCGTGAGGCCGGTGCCGTGTTGCCGGAGCCGGATACCGTCAACGCGGTGGCGCAGCAGCCTGCCACGGTCGGCCAGCAATTCGGCGCGGTCGTCCGCCTGCCGGATGCCGGCGGCCGCCCCCGCTATCAATGGATGGTGCATGCCGAGCACTTCCAGGACGCCTGGAAGACCCTGTCGTCGCGCCTGTCGCTGGTCGGCACCGAGGTGTGGGATTGGCTGAGCCTGCAAGCAGGTGTGCCGCACATCACCCTGCCGACCCAGGAGCAGTTCGTCCCGCAGATGGTGAACCTGGAGCTGCTCGGCGGCGTCGATTTCCGCAAGGGGTGCTACCCCGGGCAGGAAGTCGTGGCGCGCAGCCAGTATCGCGGCACGCTCAAGCGGCGCATGCAGCGCGCGCACGTCAACGCCCCCACCTCGGCCGGAGCCGAGGTCTACAGCGCAGCCGATCCGAACCAACCGTGCGGCATGGTGGTCAACGCAGCCATGGCGCCTGATGGCGGGACCGACCTGCTCGTCGAGTTGAAGCTGGACGCGCTCGACACCGCGATCCATCTCGCCACGCCGGACGGCCCGGCGCTGACGTTGCAGGCGCTGCCGTACGTCATTCCCGTTTCAGAAAACGCCTGATACCGCCCTCATCATGGCCGACCACCTGTTCGTCTACTTCCGCATCGCCGAGCGTGACGCTGCCGCTGCCCTGCCGCGCTGGCAGCGTTGGCTCGAGACCGTGGAAGAAGCGACCGGCGTGGCCGGCGCGTTGATGCGCCGCCCCGAAACACGCGACGGCCAGGCCACCTGGATGGAGTCTTACGACGACGTCCCGCCCGCATTTGCCGCCACGCTGGCGGCGCTGTGGGAAACCGGCGGCCCGCGCGAATTCGTCGCGGGTGAACGCCACGCAGAGCTGTTTGTCGATCTGGAAAACAGCTGACGGCGCCCTGCCGCAATCCTCATCGCAAAAATCCGGCAGGCTGCTATGCTTGGCCGAAGCCCGCGCGACACAGGTCGTCACATTGACCATTGGTCGTTCGTTGCGCGGCATGTTCAAAGGAAGTGCTCATGTGTTTGATTCTCACGGCCTGGCACGCCCACCCCGCCTACGCGCTGGTGGTGGCCGCCAACCGGGACGAATTCTATGACCGCCCTGCCGCGCCCCTGGCGTGGTGGAGCGACGCGCCCAATGTGCTGGCCGGGCGTGACATGGCCCAGGTGGTCGGTCACGCAGGCACGTGGATGGGCATGACGCGCGACGGCCGCTTTGCCGCGCTGACAAATTACCGCGCGCCGTCCGAGCGCCGGCCCGATGCACGCTCGCGCGGCGAACTTGTCTCCAACTTCCTGATGGCGGACGACATGTCGGTGCCCGCGTATCTCGACAGCCTCGCCGCCCGCGACCGAGCCTACAACGGCTACAACCTGCTGACCGCCACGCGCGACGAACTCTGGTGGACAAGCAACCGCGCCGAAGCACCGCGCAAGCTCGCGCCGGGCCTCTACGGGCTGTCCAACGCACTGCTCGATACGCCGTGGTTCAAGGTGCGGCATCGCATGGCCGCCTTTGCCGAAGCGCTGGCCGCAGATACGGGCCGGCACGGCAACGCGCTGGACGTGGCGCGCTATCTCGATCTGCTGTCGGAAACGCGTGAAGCACCGACCGGCGCCCTGCCCGCCACAGGCGTGGCGCCTGAGTGGGAGAAGCTGCTGTCCGCCGCCTTCATCCGCTCGCCGCGCTACGGCACGCGTGCCAGCACCATCCTGCGCATCCGCCACGACGGCTGCTTCGACGTGACCGAACGCCGTTTCGACGCCCAGGGCCAGATCGGCGAGACGCGCTATCTCGGCGTGCTCGATACCGTCACGCACGCCGATACGTAAGCGCTGCGTCGCTCAGGCCGCTTCCTGCCCAGCGCTGCTGGCCTGATCCACTTCCATTTCGGTGATGGCCGCGCCGCCCGGGCGCAACGCCGAATGTTCGCGCTTGGACTGCACCAGCGGATAGAACATCTGCGCCGTCCACGGCTCGGCGCCGAACAGCACGTCGTCCTGCAGACCAATCTTGGCGGGATATTTGCGCGTGATATGCGCGGTGCCGAACAGCACATCCCAGAAGAACAGCAGATTGCCGAAATTGCCTTTGTAGTGGCCAATGCCGTCGGCGTTGGTGAGTGCGTGATGCGCCCAGTGCGTGGCGGGTGTGGAAATCGTCCGCTCGATCACCCACATCAGCGGGCGCAGTACGCGGATGCGGTATAGCGGCGCATCCCAAGGCCAGGCGCAATGCGCGCCCACAATGACGGTCAGCTTGACGACCAGGTACGCCGCATAGACCGGCCCAAAGCCGAGGTACACGGCCACGCCGCCAATCCACAGCCCCGGCATCATCAGGTAGTAGAAGAAGTTGTTGCGGTACGTCACGCGCACGCTCATGTACGACGCGCTGTGGTGCGCACGGTGCAGCGGCCACAGCAGCGGTGTGTGCGAGGCGCGGTGCCAGAGGTATTGCGTCAGGTCATCGCCAACGAGCAGCAACCCGGTCATCGCCCACCAGGGCAGATCGGCCCAGGCGTTGTGCTGCGCCGGAATGAGCCACTTGCACAATGCGTTGCTGCCCAGCAGCGCGATCGGCTGCGTGACGGCGACAAGGCTGATGAACATCAGCGCTTCCAGCCACGCATCGTTGGCGGTGGCGCGGCCGCGCACGTTGGCTTGATAGCGCCGCGTCACGAATTCCATGGCGGCAAATCCAAGGATGCAGGCGACGATCAGCGCGTGCTCCATGTGCGAACTCATTGGTGTCTCCTCGCTTTTGTTGTGGAGACAAGCCTAGGAGTGCCACATCAATGCGTCCAATGCATAATGAACATCCGTTCAATGCATAGCACGCAACGTTATGGATTTGCGACGTCTCAGCCACGTGGTTGCCCTCGCCGACACGCTGCACTTCGCGCGGGCCGCGCAGGCGGTGCATCTGAGCCAGCCCGCATTCAGCCGCAGCATCCAGGCGATCGAGGAGGATCTCGGCATCCGCCTGTTCGATCGCGAAACCGGCGACGTGCGCCCCACACCGGCCGGCGAATTCGTCATCGAACGTGCGCGGCGCCTGTTGTTCGAAGCGCGCTGCCTGCAACGCGATGTCGATCTGTATCGCGACAGCCAGCTCGGCGGCACGGCGTTCGGCGTCGGGCCGCTCCTGACGGCCACGCTGATGCCGCAAGCGCTGCAGGAACTGCGGCGGCAGCATCCCCAAGTCGCGCTGCGCATGGAAGTCGGCAATTGGGTGCAACTGCTGGAGAGCCTGCGCAGCGAAAGCATCGAATTCTTTGCCGCCGATGTGCGCGACATGCCGAAAGACGCTGCGCTGGATATCCAACCGATCGGCGGCCAGCCCCCTCACCTGTACGTGCGGGCTGGCCACCCGCTTGCGGGGCACACGCACACGCTGCGCGAGGTCTGGGAATACGGTATTGCGGTACCGAAGCTCCTGAGCCCGTCAAAGGTGGAGCTGGCGATGCTGCTTGGTCTGCCGGCAGGCCAGGAAGCCAGCATCGCGTTGGAGTGCGACAACTACGGCGTATTGAAGACAGTGGCACTCACGACGGACACCGTGCTCGGTGCCACGGATGCAGCGGTGCGGGAGGAGCTGGAAACCGGCGCGCTGGTGCGGCTGGCGGTGAAGGGTTGGCTATCGCCGCCGTCGACCACGGGGATTGTGCGACTGCACGGCAGAACCGCGTCGCCGGCAGCGCAGGCAGCCATCGCAGCGATTGTGCGGGCCGCCCACGGCATCAACGTGTAAGCACGCGGCGCATGGTCCGGTGCGGAATGCCGGCCTCCTCGAACTCCTCGCCCTCGGCTGTAAAGCCCGCGCGCACGTAGAACGGCATGGCGTGCGTTTGCGCGTTCAGGATCAGCTCGGGGTAGCCCAGCGACTGCGCTTTGTCGATCAAGGCGTCCAGCACGCGCGCCCCGACGCCCGTGCCCCGTGCCTCCTTGCGCACCGCCATGCGGCCGATATGGCCGTCAGGCAGCAGGCGGCCCGTGGCGACGGCACGCCCGGCCGTGTCGTGTGCCAGCGCATGCCAGCACTCGTCATCCCATTCGTCCCATTCCAGTTCAACGGGCACGCCTTGTTCAGTGACGAACACGTCGTAGCGGATGGCGCGGGCTTCTTCGCGCACGGCGTCCCAGCGGGCAACTTCAACACCGGCAAGCGGGCGGACAGATTCAGGGGCAGTCATGCTCGGTTCTCACACTTCAGGCTTCAGGACTTCGAAATTGAGGATGCGCTCGCGCAGCGTGTCGGGAATCGGCGCGGAGGTCTGCGTGGCAGGGTCGGCACACACGTAGATGACTTCGCCGCTGACGAGGTGTTCGTCTGCGCGATACATCTCGATGATAAAGCGGATGCTGGAGCGGCCCAGGCGCGCCACGCGGCAGCGCAAGTCCAGCTCGTCGTCAAAGCGCGCGGAGGCGTGGTATTCGAGCGTGGATTTGACCACGTAGAAATCCACGCCGAAGGTATCGACCACATCCACCGGATACCGCACGCCGATGCTGCGCCAGTATTCGGTGATGCACACATCGGCGTACAGCAGGTAGTGGCCGTTGAAGACGATGCTCTGCGCATCGACTTCGGCCCAGCGTACGCGCAGGGGTGTGCTGTGGCGGAAATCCTCGATCGCCATGCGGTCTCCTTTCTTTGCTCTGGTTATGGGGATTCGGTCTCGGTGCCGAAGGCGCGGCGTAGCGCGTTGGCGGCGTCGCGGTGCGCGTCTTCCACGGCCGGCACGAAGCGCCCGATCTTGAAGAAGTCGTGAATCATGCCTTCGTACAGTTTCAGCTCGACCGGCACCTCGGCTGCGCGCAGCTTGTTGGCGTAGCCGATGCCGGCATCGCGGATCGGGTCGAAGCCCGCCACCGCAATCCATGCGGGGCATACGCCGGTCACGTCCGCGCCGTGGCCGCCTGCATCGAGCGGGGCGAAACGCCAGTCGTCGCGGTCGGCATCGCTGCGCAGGTATTGCGAGAAGAACCAGCGGATCATCTCGTGCGTCAGCAGGTAGCCCTCGGCAAACTCGCGGTGCGACGGCGTGGATTCGCGTGCGGTGGTGCCCGGATAGATCAGCAATTGCAGCACCGGCGCCAGGCCGCGATTGCGTGCCTCGATGGCGGTCACTGCGGCCAGCGTTCCGCCCGCGCTGTCGCCGCCGAACGCGATGCGCGCCGGGTCGGCGCCGATGGTGGCGGCTTCGTCGAACACCCACTGCAGCACGTCGAATGCGTCGTTCGCTGCGGTGGGGAATTTCCACTCGGGGCCAAGCCGGTAGTCCACCGACAACACCATCGCGCCCGATTTGGCCGCCAGCGACCGGCAAAGCTGGTCGTGCGTCTTGATGCTGCCTACCGTAAAACCGCCGCCGTGGAAATACACCAGCAACGGCAGCGGATCGGCCCAACTGGCCTCACGCGCCGCGTATGTGCGAACGGGGATGGCATGGCCGTCGCGCGCCGGCACCGTCAGGTCGTGCACGGCCTCCAGCGGGATGGCCGGGATATCGACGATGGGGCTGCTTTTTTCGTAGGCGATCTTGGCGTCGGCTGGGTCAAGGGCGTTCAGCGGCGGACGCTTGGCACGCGCCACCAGATCGAGCAACTGGGCAACGTGCGGGTCGAGAGATGGGTGCTGCATGCGGGGCGGGAACTGAACGATCGTTCTAATTTGGCTATCATCGGAGTATCCATTGAACCACGCCCGCGCGACAAGACGGGCGACGCAGGCAAACACCCTCCGGAGACAGCATGGCCCTCATCTTTTACCTCACCCACGTTCACCTCGGTTTCGGCACCGTCAACGAACTGAAAAGCGAATGCGCACGCGTCGGCATCCGCCGGCCGATGATCGTGACCGACAAGGGCGTGGCCGCCGCAGGACTCGCACAGCGCGCCATTGACGCCACGGGCGGCCTGCCCGTCACCGTGTTCGACGAAACGCCTTCCAACCCGACCGAGGCGATGGTGCTGAAGGCCACGGCGCAGTACAAGGACACCGGCTGCGACGGGCTGATCGCCATTGGCGGCGGCTCGTCGATTGACCTGGCCAAGGGCATCGCCATTGCGGCCACGCATCCGGAGCCGCTCACCACCTACGCGACCATCGAGGGCGGCAGCACAAAGATCACGGAAGCGGCGGCGCCGCTGATTGCGATTCCCACCACGGCTGGTACCGGCAGCGAGGTGGCGCGCGGCGCGATCATCATCCTGGAAGACGGCCGCAAGCTCGGCTTCCACTCGTGGCACCTGCTACCCAAGTCGGCCATCTGCGATGCGGAACTGACGCTGGGCCTGCCGCCCGCGCTGACGGCCGCCACCGGCATGGACGCGATCGCGCACTGCATCGAGACCTTCCTGGCGCCGGCGTTCAACCCGCCTGCGGACGGCATCGCCCTGGATGGTTTGGAGCGCGCATGGGCCAACATCGAACGTGCCACGCGCGATGGCGCTGACCGCGATGCGCGCCTGAACATGATGAGCGCGTCGATGCAGGGCGCGATGGCGTTTCAGAAGGGCTTGGGATGCGTGCATTCGTTGTCGCACCCGCTGGGCGGCGTGAAGGTCGACGGCAAGACGGGGCTGCATCACGGCACGCTGAATGCGGTGGTGTTGCCGGCCGTGCTGCGCTTCAACGAAACGGCCGAGACGGTGGTGCGCGACAACCGCTACGCCCGCATGCGCCGCGTGATGAACCTGCCGGCGGGCGCTGACCTCGCCCAGGCCGTGCATGACCTGACGGCGCGTCTGGGCCTGCCGACCGGCCTGCGCCAGATGGGCGTGCCCGAAGATGCGCTGGAACATGTCGTGGAAGGCGCCCTGCTCGACCACTGCCACAAGACCAACCCGCGCATTGCCACGGCGGACGACTACCGCCGCATGCTGGCGGAATCGATGTAACCCAGGCGCTCAGGAAACGAACGACCGAATCAGCGCGGTAACGCGCTCCGGTTGTTCGTGCACGACCCAGTGCGTGCCGTCGGGAATGCGCTCGAGGCGCATGTCCGGAATGAAGCGTTCCAGCCCGTTGAGCAGGCTTTTCGGCAGCGCCATGTCCATCTCGCCCCAGATCACGAGTGTGGGCACTTTAACGACAAACGCCTCGGGCGGCATCTGGTCGATGCGCAGCGGCGCCGTGCCTTCGGTGGGCGGGTGCAGCGGCGATGCGCGGTAATAGTTCACGCCGCCTGTCAGGCTATGCGAGCCGCCCTCGCCCGGCTGGCTCCAGGCCGCGTGATAGCGCGCCCGCACCTCGGGCGTGAACCATTCAGCCACGGGCTGGCCCATGCCGCTGAAGAAGCCCTCAAGCTTTTCGAAGTCGTTGGCGGCCAGCGCCTCCTCCGAGCCCGGCTTGCGCAGCCAGTTCATATACGCCGACGAGGCCTGCTGCGCCGGATCGCTCAGCAGCGCATTCGCAAACACCCAAGGGTGCGGCGAATTGACGATCACCAGCCGCTCGACCAACTCCGGATGCTGAATGGCGAGGTTCCAGCAGATCGCCCCGCCCCAGTCATGCGCGACCACAACCGCACGCTCATAGCCCAGCGCCGTGATGAACTGCGTCAGATCCTGCACCAGCAGTTTCGGGCGATACGCATCTACCGCAGCCGGCTTGCTCGACAGGTTATAGCCGCGCATGTCGGGCGCTACGGCAAAGTGCGTGTCGCCAAAGGCAGCCAGTTGCGCTTCCCACTCGTACCAGAATTCCGGAAAGCCGTGCACGAACAGCATCAGCGGCGCGCCACGCTTGCCGGCGCTGGCGTAATGCAGCCGCGTGCCGTTGGGCAGATCGGCGAATTGCGATTCCGTGATGGCGGCAGCCGTTGCAGTGTTCATGGCGATCTCGGCGTTGTGGCAGTCGTGGAGATGGAGTTACCCGCGCAGCGCATCGACCAGACGCGCGCGCACGTCCGGCTTGCCTTCAAACGGATCGGACGGATTGCGCTGCGAGATGATGTCTTCAAAGCGATGCTGCACGGGCGCCAGCGCGTGCGGATGCGAATAGATGTAGAAGCCCGCGTTGCGGATTGCATCGAAAGTCATCTGGCCGACCTGCTCGGCGGTGACCTTGCCGGAGCTGACCGCCTTTTCCGACATGGCGCGCGAAACGAGCTGCGACTTGGTGGGCGGCGCCGTGTTCGCCAGATCCTGTGGGCGGTTGCGGTCAGACTGCGTGATGCCGGTCGGCACGAAGTACGGGCACAGCACCGAGCAATGGATCTGTTCGGTGGCCAGGCTCAAGTCCTGGTACAGCGATTCGGACAGCGCCACCACCGCGTGCTTGGACACGTTGTAGATGCCCATGGCCGGCGCATTCAGCAGCCCCGCCATCGACGCTGTATTGACGATATGGCCCTCGTACGACGGATCCTTCTTCGCGGCTTCGAGCATCAGCGGGGTGAAGATGCGGACACCGTGGATGACGCCGTGCAGGTTCACGCCGAGCACCCAATCCCAGTCACGCTCGGAGTTTTCCCAGATCAGGCCGCCCGCGCCCACGCCGGCGTTGTTGAACAGCAGGTTGACCTTGCCGAATGTCTTGATGGCTGCATCGGCCAGCGCCTGGACGTCTTCCACCTTCGACACGTCGACACGCAGGCCGATCACTTCCACGCCCTGCGCCGAGAACTCCGCCACGGCGGCATCCAGCGCATCCTGCTGGATATCGGCCAGCACCAGCTTCATGCCCAACCCCGCGCCGATCTTGGCGAATTCCTTGCCGAAACCCGACGCACCGCCCGTGATGACGGCCACACCGCCTGCGAATTGCTTCATACGTGTCTCACTGATGTCGTTGTAGTAGGAAAGGCGATCGAGATGGCAAAGCCGTGTCAGCCTGCCGCCTCGACCTTGCGCACGGCATAGCCCACGCGCGGAAAATGCACCACCACCTGGCCGACGCGCGCATCTTCGCGCAGCACGCCGACGCTGTCGCGCGTGGAGACGACGAGGTCTCCTTCGACCGGGTCTACGCCGTAGTCGACTGCCGCCACCGTCACGCGCGTGCCTTTGGGCAGGCCGTAGCTGTCGTCGAAGGTGGCCTTCGCTTCAGGTTCCGTCAGCGCATGCGGCGTGGCGGCCTTGGCAATGTCCAGCGCCTCGGCCGACGTCATCGGTTGCGCCTGCGAGTGGCCGAACGAGGCAACGCGATGCATCCACGCCACCACTTCGGGGTGCGCATCGAGAACGCCCGCCACCGCCGTCGCGCGGCGGATGAACCACAGGCAGTGGTAGACGGAAAAGTCGGCCACGGTCGGCTGCTCGCCAAACAAGAAGATGCGTTCACCCGTGGCCAGCTGGCGCTGCAGTTGTGCCAGAAAGACATTCAGCGTGGAGGTGGCTTCCGGCAGTGGCGTGCGCAAGCCGGTACCGCCCACACGCATCGCCTTGCGGTCTTCCACGAAGGCTTTGACGAAGGCTTCCGGCGCATCGCCGAACAGGCTTTGAAAGCCCGCCGGCTGCGTCACGAATGTCGCCGTGGCCCAGAACAGCGTCGTATCGGCCCACTGCGCCATGGCGAACACCGCCGCTGCATGTTCGGACGGCACGAGCCGCGGCAGCGGATGAATCGATTCGAGCACCTGCGCGATCAGCGCCGTATCGCAGTAGATGTCGGCGCCGATCTGCAGGAACGGCGTGCGCCGGTAGCCGCCGGTGAGCGGCATCACATCGGGCTTGGGCAAGATCGGCGGCACCGTGACGGACTTCCACGGCTGGTCTTTGTAGCCGAGGATCAAACGCACCTTCTCAGAAAACGGCGAGGTGGCGTAGTGATGCAGGATCAAGTCCGTCATGCGGGCTCCAGAAATGTGCGTTGCCGATCAGTCGAGCAGATCGGGTTGTTCTTTGACGATGCGCGCATACAGCGGCTGGAACTGGAACCACCCCGCCTGCGCCGATCCGACGATCGAGTACGCCTGCCGGGCAGCGGCATCGGAAATCGTGCGCGGTGCATCGCCGGTGCGGGCGGCAGCGGCTTCGGCCAGCAACTGCACCTGGCAGGAGCGCTCCATCGTGATGAACCACCACGCGGCCTCGTCGACCGTCTTGCCCACCGTCAGCAGGCCGTGGTTTTGCAGGATGGCGGCCTTGTTGTCGCCCAGCGCTTCTGCAATGCGCTGGCCTTCGTCCAGCTCGACCACCACGCCGCCGAAATCGTCATACACGGCATGGTCGCCATAAAAGGCACACACGTCTTGCGTAAGCGGATCGAGCTTGCGGCCGAGTGTCGACCACGCGCGGCCGTACGTGCTGTGCGAGTGCGCAGCGGCCACCGCATCGGGCCGTGCCTGATGCACGCGCGAGTGAATCGCAAACGCGGCGGCGTTGACCGGGTAATCGCCTTCCACCACGTTGCCGTGGTGATCGCAGCGAATCAGGTTCGACACCGTCACCTGGCCGAAATGCACGCCGAACGGGTTGACCCAGAAGCTGTCCTGATGCTCCGGATCGCGCGCCGTGATGTGCCCGGCCACGCCTTCGTCGAAACCGAATTTGGAGAACAGCCGGAACGCTGCCGCCAGGCGCTGTTTGCGATGCAGACGCTCTTCGGCCACGGTGGCAAATTGCGGCGGACGCGGCAGGTTGCGATAGCGGGCAGCGGCCTCGGGGCTGAGGCTGGCGGCCATGCTGTCGGGCCGCTTCGCTTGCGTGGTTTCAGGTGCGTTCATGGTGTCTCCTTCACGCGTTTGTTGTGGGTGGGGCCATTCTGTGGCGGCCCTCGCCCGGCGGACTGTCAAGCGATTGACAGTCCGCGTGCAGCTCAGCTCAAACCAGCTTGACGAGTTGTTTGCCGAAGTTCTTGCCTTTGAGCAGGCCTATGAACGCTTCCGGTGCGCTCGCCAGGCCCTGCGCCACGCTCTCGCGGAACTTCAGCTTGCCCTGCGCCACGAAACCGCCCAGCTCGCGCAGTGCTTCAGGCCACACGTCCATGTGCTCGGAGACGATGAAGCCTTCGATGGTCAGGCGCGACACCAGGATCAACTGCGGGTTCTGCAGCGGCAGCGGCTGACCGTCGTAGCCGGCGATCATGCCGCACATGGCGATGCGGCCGAACGCGTTCATGCGCGAGAGCACCGCATCCAGGATCGCGCCACCGACGTTCTCGAAGTACGAATCGATGCCGTCGGGCGTCGCTTCCTTGAGCATCTTGTACAGCTCCTTCGGGTCCTTCGCGGCCTTGTAGTCGATGCAGGCATCAAAGCCGAGTTCGTTGACCACGTAATCGCACTTGTCCTTGCCGCCGGCAAAGCCGACCACGCGGCAGCCTTTGAGCTTGGCAAGCTGGCCGACCACGCTGCCCACGGCGCCGGAAGCGGCGCTTACCGCCACGGTCTGGCCGGGCTTCGGATGCATGATCTTGTTCAGGCCGTACCACGCCGTCACGCCCGGCATACCGACCGAACCGAGATACGCCGACAGCGGAATGTGGCGCGTATCAACTTTCTGAATGCCGCGCCCGTCCGACACGCCCACTTCCTGCCAGCCGAACATGCCGACCACGGCATCGCCCACAGCAAAGGACGGGTTCCTGGATGCTTCCACCACGCCCACCGTGCCGCCGATCATCACTTCATCCAGCGGCTGCGGTTGCGCATACGACTTGCTGTCGTTCATGCGGCCGCGCATGTACGGATCGAGCGACAGGAAATGGTTGCGCACCAGTACCTGGCCGTCCTGCAGCTCGGGGAGGTCCACCGTCTCCAGGCGGAAATTGTCGGGCGTCACGGCCCCTTGCGGGCGCGAAGCCAGAACGATGCGCTGATAGGTCTTCGACATGAAAAACGCTCCTGAATATCGGATATCGGTGTTGGGTCAGGTTGTTACTTGTGTTGCATGAAGTACTCGGCCAGCGCCGCATAGGCGCGATGCGTGACCGGGTCATTGGCAGCATTGGCAGCGACCGGGTGCGAGGCATAGCGCACGATCGTCATCTGGGCCACCGGATCAATATAGATGCGCTGGCCATGGATGCCGCGCGCTTCGAACGTGTGATGGTCATTGCCCGAAACCCACCACATGTTGCGATACGAATAGCCGGGCAGCGTCGCGTAGCCTGCCTTGGCAAACTTGGCCGGATCGCCGCCGCGGCGAATGTCGTCGATCACGCTCTTGGGCAGAATCTGCTTGCCGTTGAAGCGGCCGTCGTTGCGGATCATCTCGCCAAAGCGCGCCAGGTCGCGCAGCGTGGTGTTCAGGCCACCGCCTCCCGATTCCGTACCGATGCTGTCGACTGAGAAGTACGCATCGTCCTGTGCGCCCATCGGCTGCCAGATGCGCTCGGACAGCAGCGCCGCCAGCGATTTGTTCGACGCACGGCGCACGATCCACGCCAGTGTTTCCGCGTTGACGGTCTTGTACGAGAACTCCGCGTCGTGCTCGCCTTCCTTGCGCAGCGTCGTCAGGTAGTCGTAGAAATTGTCCGGGCCCTTGTAACCAGCGGGACGCGGCAGCATGCCGCCGGCGCGGGCGTAGGCCCAGACGTCGGCGTTCGGGTCGGCATAGTTTTCTGAGTAACGCACGCCCACGGTCATGTCCATGACCTGGCGCACGGTGGCGTCCCCGTAGGCGGTGTCCTTCAGCTCCGGCACGTATTGCGTCACGGGCGCTGCAGGGTCGAGCTTGCCGTCCGCCACCAGCATGGCGGCCAGCGTGCCGACAAACGATTTCGTGACCGACATGGCGATGTGCTGCGTATGTGCATCGAGCGCGCCAAAGTAGCGCTCGTAGATCACCTTGCCCTTGTGCATGACGAGGATGCCGTCGGTGTAGGTCAGCTTGAGCGCCTCGGCAAACGTACGGCGCGTGCCGTTCGGATCCGTAAACAGCACGCCGCTGATATCGCGCTCGGCACGCGGCAACTTGCTGACCGGGCCGTCGCCGTGCCAGACCACGCGCGTCGGCACGAACTCGCGCACGTGGCTGTAGCCGTAGCGCGTGCGCGGGAACATGTTGCCCGCCAGATCAAAACGGATCGTGCGATCGGGCGGCGGTGGGAAGCCCTGCATCCAGCCCATCTTGTTCGGGTCGGATTCGTCGGCCGTCAACGGCTTCTGCATCGGCGGTGTCGGTGCGGGCGGCGCCTGCACCGTGGTTTTCGTGTCAGCGGCCGGCGCGGCAGCAGGCGCGGAGCTGGAGGCGCATCCTTCCAAGGTCATGATCAGTCCGGTGCAGCAAAGCAGAGTGACGGCAAGGGCGGACGCCGTCCGCCGCGCGGGTTGTTGCATGGTTGTCTCCGTGGTTGCTCTTCTTGTGTGCCGGACGCTGTCCGGTGTGCAACTGGGTACTCGGGTACAGCAATTGCGGTGTTGACGCGTCAGCCGTCCGCACCGGGTTCGGGCGTGCGCGGCGGTGGCATGCGCTTGACGAACTTGAACGTGCCCGAGCTGCGTGCGACGAGCTTGTCATCTGCATCGCGCACCTCGCCTTCGCAGAACGCCATGGTCGTGGACTGATGCACGCAACGCGCGCTCGCCTTGAGGGTGCCGCGCCCGGGCTGCATGAACGCCGTCTTCATCTCGATGGTCACCACGCCGCGGCCATGCACGTCGGCCGAGCGCCCGGCCATGGCCATGGCGACGTCGAGCATCGTCATCGTCACGCCGCCGTGGGCCATTTCCCAGCTGTTCATGTGCTGCGCTTCGAGGGCGAGTTCGACCACGCCCTCGCCGTCGGCCACCTTCAGGCAGCGCATGCCGAGAAGCTTCAGGAAAGGAATGTCGATCGGAAAACCGTTGTTGTCTGCGTTCATGCTGCGTCAGAAAGAGTGAGAAGCAGCCGAAATTAGACCACGCTCACGCCGCCGTCGACGGCGAGGATCTGGCCGGTGATGTGCTTGGACGCATCCGACGCAAACAGCGCGGCCACGCCTTTCAGGTCTTCATCGTCGCCAATGCGGTGCAGCGGGGATTTTTCCGTCAGCTTGTCCACGCCGAGCTTTTCCAGCGAGCCGCGCGTCATCTTCGAGGGGAAGAAGCCCGGCGCAATCGCGTTGACGGTGATGTTGTGCTCGCCCCACTCGCCCGCCAGCGCGCGCGTGAAGTTGACCACCGCGCCCTTGCTGGTGTTGTAGGCAATCGTGTCCAGCGAGCCCGGCGGATTGCCCTTCAGGCCCGCAATCGATGCCACGTTGACGATCTTTCCGTACTTGCGCGGGATCATCGAACGCTTGCCGATCTGCTGCGTGAGCAGGAACAGCCCGCGGATGTTCAGGTTCATCACCTTGTCCCACGCTTCGACTGGGTGGTCTTCTGCCGGTGCGCCCCACGTCGCGCCCGCGTTGTTGACGAGAATGTCGACGTGGCCGAGCTTGGCCAGCGCCTCATCGGCCAGGCGCTGGATGTCGGCTTCGACGGCGCCGTCGGCGGCAATCCAGTCCGCCTCGATGCCAAGTGACTTCAGGTGCGCCTGCGCCTCCTTCAGCTCATCGGCCTTGCGGGCAGACAAGACGATGCGCGCGCCCTGCTCGCCCAGTGCCTCGGCAATCTGCAGGCCAAGCCCGCGCGAGCCGCCGGTGATCAGCGCCGTCTTGCCGGAAAGATCGAAGAGGTGTTTCAGCGTACCCATGGTGTCTCCAGTCGTTGTCGTAGTTAGAACCAGGCGTCCTGCATGTCCAGCGTGGTCGTGTCGAGCGAGCCCAGCAGCACGATCTGCGGGTCGATCTTCGGCAGTTCCCACTGGAAGAAATAGCGTGCGGCCTGCAGCTTGCCGCGGTAGAAATCGGCGTCTTCGCCTTGGGCGTTCGGCAATGCCTTGGCGGCGGCCAGCGCCTGCTCCAGCCAGATCCACGCGACGACCACGTGGCCGAACGCTTCCAGATAGACGGAGGCATTCGCCAGCGTCACGCGCGGGTCGCCAGCGGCCCACAGCGTCTGCGTGACCTTGGCCAGTTTCTGCGTCGCCATGCCGAGTGCGCGGCCGTAGCCGACCAGCGTTTCGTCGTCGGTTTCCAACGCGCGGCCGACGGTGGCCTGCACACGCTCACCCAGCGCGGCGAACGCAGCGCCGTCCTGCATCACGACCTTGCGGCCCAGCAGGTCCAGGCCCTGGATGCCGTGCGTGCCTTCGTGAATCGGATTCAGGCGGTTGTCGCGGTAAAACTGTTCGACGTTGTATTCGCGCGTGTAGCCGTAACCGCCGTGCACCTGGATCGCCAGGCTGTTGGCCTCCAGACACCACTGCGACGGCCAGCTCTTGGCAATCGGCGTCAGGATGTCGAGCAGCAGACCGAGTTTGGCGCGTTTGGCCGCGTCGGTTTCACCGCGCTCTTCATCGACGAGCTTGGCGCAATACAGGTTCAGGCCGAGCGCGCCTTCCACGTAGGCCTTTTGTGCAAGCAGCATGCGACGCACGTCGGCGTGATCGACGATGCGGACCTGCGCAGACGCGGCATCCTTGCCCGACGGCCCGACCGGACGCCCCTGCGGGCGATTGCGCGCGTAGTCGACCGCATGCAGATATCCCGTGTAGCCAAGCATCGTCGCGCCCATGCCGACGCCGATGCGCGCCTCGTTCATCATGTGGAACATGCACGCGAGGCCCTTGTGCGGCTCGCCGACGAGGTAGCCGATGGCGCCGGCGCGCGGCTGGCCGTCTGCGCCCTTTGGCCGGAACTGCGTGCCCTCGCCAAAGTTCAGCAGGCAGTTGGTCGTGCCGCGATAGCCCATCTTGTGGTTCAGGCCGGCGAGGACCACGTCGTTGCGTTCGCCGAGCGAGCCATCCGCATTGACGAGGAACTTCGGCACGATGAACAGCGAAATGCCCTTCACGCCGGGAATCAGCTTGCCGTCCGGCCCGGGAATCTTCGCCAGCACGAGGTGGACGATGTTCTCCGACAGTTCATGCTCGCCGGCGGAGATCCACATCTTGTTGCCGGTCAAACGGTATTGCGCGCCGAGCGGCGAATCGCCTTCGTATTCCGCGCGCGTGACGATGTCCGACAACGACGAACCGGCCTGCGGCTCCGACAGGCACATCGTGCCGTAGAAGCGGCCTTCCATCTCGGGCTGTACAAACGTTTCGATCTGCGCGGGCGTGCCATGCGCAAGCAGCAGATTCGCGTTGCCGATGGTGAGGAACGGGTAGGAGCTGGTGCCGACGTTGGCGGCCTTGAAGAAACCGAAACCGGCTTTCTCGACCACGGTCGGCAGCTGCATGCCGCCGCGTTCGAAGTCCTGCCCGGCTGCCATCAAGCCCGCCTTGTTGAAGGCGTCCAGCGCGACCTTCACCTCCGGAATGATGTGGACCTTGTTGCCGTCGAAGTGCGGTTCTTCTTGGTCGTTTTTCTTGTTATGCGGAGCAAACAGATCCGTTGCGATCCGCTCGCAGGTGTCGAGTGCGGCGTCGAAGGTTTCGCGGGAGTGGTCTGCGTAACGCGGAATGCGCGTGAGCGATTCGACGTTGAGCCATTCGTAGAGCAGGAAGCTGAGGTCGCGGCGGGATAGCAGTTTCGAGGACATGATGTTGGTGGTGCATCCTGTGTTTCGTGCCCTGCCTGGGCCCGACTCACTTTCTTTGTCTTGCCAAAGAAAGTAAGCAAAGAAAGGCGCGCCCGAGATGGCGATCAAGCCAGCTCTGGCAGAAACAAAACAGGCTCCCGTTTTGAGCGGGAGCCTGTCTGTTTAGAGCACCTCGAACAGGCCGGCTGCGCCTTGGCCGCCGCCGATGCACATGGTCACGACCACGTACTTGACGCCGCGGCGCTTGCCTTCGATCAGCGCGTGGCCGACCAGGCGCGCACCCGACACGCCGTACGGGTGGCCCACGGCGATGGCGCCGCCGTTGACGTTCAGGCGGTCCATCGGGATGCCGAGCTTGTCAGCGCAATACAGCACTTGCACGGCAAACGCTTCATTCAGTTCCCACAGGCCGATGTCTTCCACCTTCAGGCCGGCCTTCTTCAGCAGCTTGGGCACGGCAAAGACGGGGCCGATGCCCATTTCGTCCGGCTCGCACCCGGCCACGGCAAAACCGCGGAACACGCCCAGCGGCTGCAGGCCCTTGGCAGCGGCCACCTTGCCATTCATGACCACGGCAGCGGATGCGCCGTCGGAGAATTGGCTGGCGTTGCCGGCAGTGATCACGCCGCCGGGCATGGCCGTGCGGATCTTCGACACGCCTTCGAGCGTGGTGTCAGCGCGGATGCCTTCGTCTGCCGAGATCGTGACTTCGCGCGTCATGAGCTGGCCGGTCTTGGCATCAGCCACGCCCATCACCGTGGTCATCGGAACGATTTCGTCGTTGAACTTGCCGGCCGCAGCAGCAGCGGCTGCACGCTGCTGGCTTTGCACGCCATATTCGTCCATGCGCTCCTTGGCGATGTTGTAGCGCTTGGCGACGTTCTCGGCGGTCTGCAGCATGCTCCAGTAGATTTCCGGCTTGTGCTTGTTGAGCCAGCCTTCGGTCATCATGTGGCGGTTCATCTCCTGCTGCACGCACGAGATGGATTCCACGCCGCCAGCCACGAAGATGTCGCCTTCATCGGCAATCACGCGCTGCGCGGCCATGGCGATGGTCTGCAGGCCCGAGGAGCAGAAGCGGTTGACGGTCGCGCCCGGCACCGTCACGGGGCAGCCGGCACGTAGAGCGATCTGGCGAGCGATGTTGGCGCCCGTGGCGCCTTCCGGGTTCGCACAGCCCATCAGGATGTCTTCCACTTCGCCCGGCTCGATCTTGGCGCGCTCGATCGCGTGCTGAACCGCATGGCCGCCCAGCGTGGCGCCGTGCGTCATGTTGAAGGCGCCCTTCCAGCTCTTGGCCAGGCCGGTACGTGCGGTGGAAACGATGACTGCTTCGGTCATGGTGTTGCTCCTCGTATCTGGTGGCGGGCGCGGCTTCGGCAGCGCCCGATGTATTCCGTTATCCGTTCAAGACTGTGTGCGACTGCAACCGCGCGATGCCCGCATCCGTCATGCGCTGCCACGCCTGCGCCAGCGAACCGTTGAGGTCGATCGCGCGACAGGCATCCTCGATGACAGCGACGTCCAGCCCCGCAGCACGCGCATCCAGCGCCGACCATGCCACGCAAAAATCCGTGGCAAGGCCAACGCAGAACACGCGCTTGACCCCAAGCTCGCGCAGGTAGCCCAGCAGGCCGGTCGGCGTCTTGCGATCCGCTTCAAAGAATGCGGAGTAGCTGTCGATGTGCGGGTGATAGCCCTTGCGGACGATCAACTGCGCATGCGGCACGTCGAGCCCATCGGCCAGCGCGGCGCCCGCGCTGTGCTGCACACAATGCACCGGCCACAGCACCTGCTGCCCATATGGCAGGTCGATCATGCCGAACGGCTGCGTGCCAGGATGGTTGGCCGCGAACGACACGTGCTCGGCCGGGTGCCAGTCCTGCGTCAGCACAGTACGACCAACGGGCCCGAATGCCTTGGCGAGCCGGTTGACGACCGGGATGACCTGGTCGCCGTCCGGCACGGCCAGCGCACCGCCGGGCAGAAAGTCGTTCTGCACGTCGATGATCAGCAGGCAATCGGTGGGCGTCAGTTGCATGGTGGTTCAGTCGCGTGAGTCGGTTGATTCGCCGTTCATTCAGCCGTTAAAGCCCTTGCCTTCATTGGCCAGCTTCTGCAGCAGCGGGGCAACCTTCCACGCTTCACCGTGGTAGCCCTTGCTGTAGCGGTGCATGGCTTGTGCGACGTTGTACAGGCCGACGGTGTCTGCGTAGAGCATCGGGCCACCGCGGAACAGCGGGAAGCCGTAGCCGGTCAGGTACACCATGTCGATGTCGGAAGCCTTGGAGGCAATGCCCTCTTCCAGGATCTTCGCGCCTTCGTTGACCAGCGCGAACACCAGGCGCTCCACGATTTCCTCGTCCGAGATCTTGCGACGCGTGATGCCCAGATCCTTCGAGTGCTGGACGATCATGTCGTTGACCTGTTGGTTCGGATACGGCTTGCGGTCACCCGCCTTGTAGTCGTACCAGCCGCCGCCCGTCTTCTGGCCGAAACGGCCCATCTCGCACAGCAGATCGGCCGTCTTCGAATAGACGATGTCCGGCTTGTCCACGGCGCGGCGCTTGCGGATGGCCCAGCCGATGTCGTTGCCGGCCAGGTCGCCCATGCGGAATGGGCCCATGGCAAAGCCGAACTTTTCGATGGCCTTGTCGACCTGCTCGGGCAGCGCGCCTTCGTCTAGCAGGTAGCCGGCCTGGCGGCTGTATTGCTCGATCATGCGGTTGCCGATGAAGCCGTCGCACACGCCGGAAACGACCGCCGTCTTCTTGATGGCCTTGGCCAGCTTCATGACGGTGGCCAGCACGTCCTTGGCGGTGTCCTTGCCGCGCACGACTTCCAGCAGCTTCATCACGTTGGCCGGGCTGAAGAAGTGCATGCCGACCACGTCTTGCGGGCGCTTGGTGAAGCTGGCGATCTTGTCGACGTCCAGCGTGGAGGTGTTCGACGCCAGGATCGCGCCCTGCTTGACGACTTCGTCCAGCTTCTTGAATACGACTTCCTTGACGCCCATTTCTTCAAAGACGGCCTCGATGACGAGGTCGGCGTCCTTGATGTCGTCGTAGGACAGCGTCGGGGTCAGCAGAGCCATGCGCTGCTCGACCTTCTCTTGCGTGAGCTTGCCCTTCTTGGCGCTGTTCTCGTAGTTCTTGCGGATGGTGGCGACGCCGCGGTCCAGCGCTTCCTGCTTGGTTTCCAGGATCGTCACCGGAATGCCGGCGTTCAGGAAGTTCATCGAGATGCCGCCGCCCATCGTGCCGGCGCCGATCACGGCAACCTTCTCGACCTTGCGCACCGGCGTGTCTTCCGGCACGTCCGGAATCTTGCTCGCAGCGCGTTCACCAAAGAAGGCGTGGCGCAGTGCGCGCGATTCGGACGTATTCACCAGTTCGATGAACAGGTCACGCTCAAACTTGATGCCGTCGTCAAAACGCTTTTCCACGGCGGCCTGCACGGCGTCAACGCACTTGCCCGGCGCCGGGAAATTCTTGGCGACGGCCGCGACGGTGTTCCGCGCGAATTGCAGGAAACCTTGTGGGTTGTCGTGCTCGACCTTGCGATCGCGCAGCTTGGGCAGCTTGCCCTCGGCCGCGGCCTTCAGTGCGAAGTCGATGGCTCCGGCCATCAGGTCGCCTTCGATCATCTGGTCGAACAGGCCGCTCTTTGCCAGCTTTTCCGACGGGATGGCGTTGCCGGAAACGATCATGTTCAGCGCCGGCTCCAAGCCGATGGCGCGCGGCAGACGTTGCGTGCCGCCTGCGCCCGGCAGGATGCCCAGCTTCACTTCCGGCAGCGCGATCTGCGCGCCCGGTGCGGCCACGCGGAAATGGCAGCCCATCGCCAGTTCCAGCCCACCGCCCATCGCCACCGAATGGATGGCCGCCACGACCGGCTTGCTGCTCGACTCGACTGCCTTGATGACAGCGTGCAGCGTCGGCTCTTGCGTGGCCTTGGGGGTATTGAACTCGCGGATATCGGCGCCGCCCGAGAAGGCCTTGCCCGCACCGGTGATGACGATGGCCTTGACGTTGGCGTCGTCGCCCGCTTTCACCATGCCTTCAACGATGCCCAGGCGCGTGGAGTGGCCAAGGCCGTTGACGGGCGGGTTGCTGAGCGTGATGACGGCAACGCCGTCCTGGACCTTGTACTCCGCAGTCATGCTGGTTCCTTTGGTGATGCGAGGGCCGGCAGATCAGGCGCACCGTGCCTCGCGGTTGAACTGTCTCTTAAGTATCGTTTTTTTAACGCGCGGTAAGGCCGCGACTCGACACAGAATACACAAAATAGCACGGTCGTTCAATTTTTATTTTTGCGCTGCACGGCGCCGTCTGGCGGGCGATGCGGCACGGCCCGGCGGGTTCAAACGCGTGTGCTGCAGCACGGATTTTTTGCCCGCTACGCGACGGTTTTGATAGAGTCGCGCATTTCGTTCGCCGGGTGCCCATCAGGCGCGGGGACGTCTCGTCACATTTCGTCGATTTGATTCGCGATCCGAGCAAAATCGACCACTCTGTATCCATGTCAGAACACGCTACCCCGTCCTCAGAGACGCCGGGCTTGCGCCGCACCTTGCGCGCGCGCCATCTCACCATGATCGCCATCGGCGGGTCGATCGGCACCGGGCTCTTCGTGGCCTCGGGCGCGTCGGTCTCGCAGGCCGGCCCCGGAGGCGCCCTTGCCGCCTACATCCTGATCGGGGCGATGGTCTATTTCCTGATGACCAGCCTGGGCGAGCTTGCAGCCTACATGCCGGTTTCCGGCTCCTTTGCCACCTACGGCGCGCTGTACGTGGACGAAGGCTTCGGCTTCGCGCTCGGCTGGAACTATTGGTACAACTGGGCCGTGACGATTGCCGTGGAGCTGGCGGCCGCGCAGCTCGTCATGCATTACTGGTTTCCCGATGTGCCGGGTGTGCTGTGGAGCGCCGTGTTCCTCGCCATCATGTTCCTGCTCAACGCCATCTCGGTGCGCGGCTTTGGCGAGGCGGAATACTGGTTCGCGCTCATCAAGGTCGTCACGGTCATCTTCTTTATCGGCATTGGCCTGGCGATGATCTTCGGGATCATGAAGGGCGGTCCGCAGTCGGGCCTGCAGAATCTGACGATCGGTGATGCGCCGTTCGTGGGCGGGCTGCCGGCGATGATCGGCGTGGCGATGATCGCGGGGTTCTCGTTTCAGGGGACGGAGCTGATCGGCGTGGCGGCTGGCGAATCGGCCGACCCGGCACGCACCATTCCGCGTGCGGTCAAGCAGGTGTTCTGGCGCATCCTGCTGTTCTATGTGCTGGCCATCTTCATCATCGGCGTGCTGGTCCCGTACACCGATCCGAATCTGCTCTCGACGGAAGTCACCAACATTGGCGTGAGCCCGTTCACGCTGGTGTTCAAGCATGCCGGCCTGGCGTTTGCGGCGGGGTTGATGAATGCGGTGATCCTGACGGCCGTGCTGTCGGCGGGCAACTCGGGCATGTATGCATCCACCCGCATGCTCTACAACCTGGCCACCGAGGGCCGCGCACCGCGCATCTTTGCGCAACTGACGCGGAACGGTGTGCCGCGCAACGCGCTGCTGGCGACGACGGCCGTCGGCGCGCTGTGTTTCCTGAGTTCGCTGTATGGCGACAAGACGGTCTACCTGTGGCTGCTGAATACGTCCGGCATGACGGGCTTCGTCGCATGGCTTGGCATTGCCATCAGTCACTACCGATTCCGCAGGGGGCTGGTGGCGCAGGGGCATGATCCGGCGCAATTGCCGTATCGCTCCAAGTTCTTCCCGTATGGTCCGCTGTTCGCGTTCGGGCTGTGCCTGGTCATCACGCTCGGCCAGAACTACCAGGCGTTCACGAGCGGCACCGTCGATTGGCCGGCGGTCATCGCAACCTACATCGGTATCCCGGTCTTCTTCCTGATCTGGATCGGCTACCGGCTGGTGCGTGGCGGCGGCATCGTCCGTTACCAGGACATGCACTTCCCGCGCCCGCCCGTGCTGCGCGATTCGCTGGCCGGCCAAGACCCCGGCCCTGAATTGCCGACCGCCCCGAACCACACGCAGTAATTACACCCGCTCCGCCTGCCGTTTGCTCAGCATCCGGCCGGCGTTTTTATTGGGGCGCCCGCTCCGGCGCCACCGGCTATGCATACACCCATCACCCCCACCGGCCTCGAAGCCCAATCCGAACTGCGCCGACGCCTGCGCTCGCGCCACCTGATGATGATCGCCCTGGGCGGCGCCATCGGCACGGGGCTGTTCGTTGCATCCGGCGCCTCCATTGCCCAGGCTGGCCCCGGCGGCGCACTGCTGACCTACACGCTGATCGGCGTGATGGTCTATTGCCTGATGACGAGTCTGGGCGAGCTGGCGGTGCATCTGCCGGTCTCGGGCTCGTTCGTGACATACAGCCGTTTGTATGTGGAAGAAGGCTTCGGCTTTGCGCTCGGATGGAATTACTGGTTTGCGCTGGCCGTGTCCGTTGCCGTGGAACTGGCCGCCGCGCAACTCGTGATGAAGTACTGGTTCCCGGGCGTGTCGGGCATGGTCTGGAGCGCCGCATTCCTGCTGCTGATGTTTGGCCTCAACGCCTTTTCCGTGCGCGGCTTTGGCGAGGCGGAATACTGGTTCTCGATGATCAAGGTGGTGACCATCGTCGTGTTCCTGCTGATCGGCCTGGCGATGATCTTCGGCATCATGCACGGCGGGCCGCAGTCAGGTTGGCAGAACTTCACGGTGGGCGATGCACCCTTCGTGGGCGGTGTGCCCGCCATGGTCGGGGTAGCGATGATTGCCGGGTTCTCGTTCCAGGGCGTCGAGACCATCGGGGTGGCCGCCGGCGAAGCGGAGAACCCCTCCCGCACGATCCCGCGCGCCATCCGCCAGACGTTCTGGCGCATTCTGCTGTTCTACGTGCTGGCGATCCTGATCATCGGCGTGCTGCTGCCGTACACCGACCCGAACCTGCTGCGCAATGAAGCGACGGACGTCGGCGTCAGCCCGTTCGCGCTGGTGTTTCAGCATGCGGGCCTCGCGTTTGCGGCCGGGATGATGAATGCGGTGGTGCTGACCGCGCTGCTGTCGTCCGGCACGTCGAGCCTCTATGTATCGACGCGGATTCTGTACGACCTGTCGCTAGAAGGTCAGGCGCCGCGCTGGTTTGCCAAGGTGTCGGGCAACGGCGTGCCGCATCGCGCGCTCGTCGCCACGTCGGCCGTTGGCGCGCTGTGCTTCTTCAGCTCGTTGTTTGGCGATCAGGTCGTCTACCTGTGGCTGCTGAATACGTCTGCAGTGACGTGCTTCATTGC
Source organism: Ralstonia sp. UNC404CL21Col (assembly GCF_000620465.1). Taxonomy (GTDB): domain Bacteria; phylum Pseudomonadota; class Gammaproteobacteria; order Burkholderiales; family Burkholderiaceae; genus Ralstonia; species Ralstonia flatus. The sequence goes on along the minus strand of NZ_KK211140.1, from coordinate 1,087,466 downwards.
CTGGTTCGGCATTGCGCTGGCGCACTACCGCTTCCGCAAGGGGTTTACCAGCCAGGGGCATTCCGTGGCCCAACTGGCGTATCGGTCGCCGTTCTTCCCATTCGGGCCGATCATGGTGGCGATCCTTTGCGTGGTGATCATTCTTGGGCAGAACACCAAGGCGCTGTTTGCGCCGATCGACAACTTCGGTGCCTTCATCGCAACCTATTGCGGCGTGATCCTGTTCGTGGCGATCTGGCTGGCTTACCGCTGGAAGTTCAAGACGCGGTTTGTGAAGTATTCGGAAATGCAGTTCAGCGCCGCGCATCTGCAACAAGCCGAGGCGACCAAGGAAGCCGCTGCGGCGCGCACTGTCGTCAACTGAGCGCCATAAAAAGCCCGCACGGTTGTCCATGCGGGCCATCTGTACGCAGTGAATCGACCAGCGGCGTTTAAACCTCCAGCCACTCCTGCCGGACCTTGGCGTCCGCCTTCAACTGCTGGGGCGTTCCTTCAAACACGATCTGCCCGTGGCCCATCACATACACCCGCTGTGAAATGTCGAGGGCAATGGCGAGTTTCTGCTCGACCAGCAGTACGGAGATCCCCCGCTCCTTGAGCGTCTTCAGATACTCGCCCACGAGCGTCACGACCAGCGGCGCAAGACCTTCGGTGGGCTCGTCGATGATGATGAAATCGGGATCGCCCATCAGCGTGCGGCACAGCGTCAGCATCTGCTGCTCGCCGCCCGACAGCACACCGGCGGCCGTGTTCTCGCGCTCTTTCAGGCGCGGGAACATCTGGTACATGTCTTCCACCTGCCAACGCGGCTTGGGCTGACTGGGGTTGCGCTTCTCGCCAAGCAGCAGGTTCTGCCGCACCGTCAGCGTGGGGAAAATATCCCGGTTCTCGGGCACATAGCCGATGCCCTTGTGCGCCACTTCGAAGGTTCGCAGGCCGCTCACGTTCTTGCCGCGCAGCAGAATTTCGCCTTCGTGCCGCACCATGCCCATGATGGACTTGGCCAGGGTCGAACGCCCGACGCCGTTGCGGCCGAGCAGCGCAACGATCTCGCCCTCGCCCACGTGCATGTCGACGCCGTGCAGGATGTGGCTCTTGCCGTAGTACGCGTGCAGGTCGCGCACCTCCAACATCGGAGTATTCGTTGCCATCAATGCGCTCCTGCGGGTTCGTCCAGCGTGGTGCCGAGGTAGGCCTCTTTCACGCGACGGTTGTTGCGAATGGCTTCGGGCGTGTCGGTGGCGATCACTTCGCCGTAGACGAGCACCGAGATGCGATCAGCGAGGCCAAACACCACGCTCATGTCATGCTCGACCATCACCAGCGTCTTGCCGACGGTGACCTTGCGGATGAGATCCACCGCGTGGTCCGATTCGGAGCGGCTCATGCCGGCGGTCGGTTCATCCAGCAGGATCACATCGGCACCGCCCGCAATGGTGATGCCGATTTCCAGCGCGCGTTGCTCGGCGTACGTCAGCAGGCCCGCAGCGGCATCACGCCGGTGCGTCATGCCGATCTGCTCGAGCACTTCTTCGGCGCGTTCGCGTGCGTCGCGCAATTCGGCCAGCTTGTGCCAGAACGAATACTTGTAGCCGAGGGACCAGAGCACCGCGCAACGCAGGTTCTCGAACACCGACAGGCGATGGAAGATGTTCGTGATCTGGAAGCTGCGCGACAGGCCCTTGCGGTTGATCTCGAACGGCGCCAGGCCGCTGATCTCTTCACCGTTCAGTCGCACGCTGCCCGAGCTGGCCGGGAAGCGGCCCGAGATCAGGTTGAACGTGGTCGACTTGCCGGCACCGTTCGGGCCGATGAGTGCATGGCGCTCGCCCTTGCCGATGGTGAGGTTGACCCCTCGAATGATTTCCGTTGCGCCGAAACGCTTGCGAACATCGCGCAACTCGAGCGCTGCGGTCGGACCGGATGTCGGTTGGCTCATGGTTGCGGCTCCTGCAATGCGTTGTCCCAAGCGGCGCGCAGCTTGCCCGCTGCGGCGCGCAGGCCGAAGGCGCCCGCCAGCCACAGCACGGCGGCGGCAATCCACGGCTTCAAGGTTGTCGGTTCGACGGTCAGGCCAAACAGCTTCGCCACACCACCGGAGGCATCGTCCTGCACGGCGTAGATCATTTCCACGGTGGAAATCAACGCAATCAGCAGGATGACCGCCGGCACGATCGCCACGCCATAAGCCGGCAGCAGCGTCTTCAGCTTGCCGCGCCGCAGGATAGGCAGATGCATGACCAGAAGACTGGCAATGCCGCCCGGCGCGTACATGACCATCAGCACAAAGAACAAGCCCAGATAGAGCAGCCATGCCTTCGTGATGCCAGACAGCGCCACGGTGAAGAACACCGTGAGCACCGCGCCGATGATCGGCCCGAAGAAGCTGCCCATGCCGCCAATGAATGCCGCCAGCAGCACCGAGCCCGAGCGCACGGCCGACACGTTCTCGGCGGTCACGATCTCGAAGTTGATGCACGACAGCGCACCCGCAATGCCCGCGAAGAACGCCGACAGAATCACCACCAGGAAGCGCACGCGCTGCGTGTTGTAACCAATGAATTCCACGCGCTCGGGGTTGTCGCGCACCGCGTTGGCGATGCGGCCCAGCGGCGTCTGCGTCCATGCGTACATCAGCGCCATCGAAATCAGGCACCACGCGGCGATCAGGTAATACACCTGCCGCGCAGGGCCAAACGTCACGCCAAGCAGCCCTTCCCCGATGCTGCGATTGGTCGACACGCCGCCCTCGCCCCCAAAGAAGTCCGGGAACATCAAGGCGCTGGCGAACACCATCTCGCCGATACCCATGGTGATCATGGCGAACGTCGTGCCGGCCTTCTTGGTGGTGACGTAGCCGAAGATGACGCCGAACAGCGCGCCACCGAGGCCGCCGGCAATCGGCAGCAGGGCTACGGCCAGCGGGCCGCCAATGCCCAGCGCCTGCATGGCGCCGATCTTGTTGAGCAGGTGCACGGCCATGAAGGCGCCCAGACCGGAATACACCGCGTGCCCGAACGACAGCATGCCGGACTGTCCGAGCAGCATGTTGTACGACAGGGCGAAGATGATCATGATGCCCATCTGCGAGAGCAGCGTGATGGCAAAACCCTGCGGCCAGATGAGCGGCAGCACGATCATCACCAGTGCCGTCGTGCCCCAGAGCAGCCAGCGGGCAAGATTGACCGGCTTGAACTTCATTGTCCGCGCACGATCGTTGGCCGGCAGCGCGGCTTGTTGTTGCGCTTGTTGGTGCATGGTGCGTTCCATTTAGCTCTCCCGCGTTCCCATCAGCCCGCGCGGGCGGAAGATCAGCATCAGCACCAGCAGCAGATACGGCAGCACCGGTGCGACTTGCGCAATCGTCAGGTTCCAGACCGAGATGAGCGGCACGTCCGGGTTGAGCGTGACGCCGATCTTCCCGAGCAGGCTGGTCACCGAAATATCGAGCGTCACGGCAAAGGTCTGGATGCAGCCGATCAGCAACGACGCAATGAATGCGCCCACCAGCGATCCCATGCCGCCCACGACCGCCACCACGAAGACGATGGAGCCGACCGCAGCCGCCATCGAGGGCTCGGTCACAAAGGCATTGCCGCCGATCACGCCTGCCAGGCCAGCCAGCGCGCAACCACCACCGAACACCAGCATGAAGACGCGCGGCACGTTGTGGCCCAGCGCTTCCACCATGTCCGGGTGCGTCAGCGCGGCCTGAATGACAAGCCCGATCCGCGTGCGTGTGAGCAACAGGAAGATGCCCAGCAGCATCAGCAGCGACACCAGCATCATGAAGGCGCGGTACTTCGGAAACGACGACGTGAACAGCGTGAACAGCGGGCCATCGAGTGCGTCCGGCACGCGATACGGCACGGCGGGCAGGCCCCACACCAGCTTCACGCCCTCTTCAATCAGGTAGGCCAGCCCGAAGGTGAACAGCAGTTCGGCAACGTGGCCATAGCGGTGCACCGTGCGCAGGCCGAAGCGCTCAACCACTGCACCCAGCGCACCCACCAGCAGCGGCGCCACGATCAACGCGGACCAGAAACCCAGATAGCCGCTGACGACATAGGCGAAATACGCGCCCAGCATGTAGAAGCTGGCATGCGCAAAATTGAGCACGCCCATCATGCTGAAGATCAGCGTCAGGCCTGAAGACAGCATGAACAGCAGCAGCCCGTAGCTGATGCCGTTCAAGAGATTGATGACTAGAAATTCCACGCTGCAGCCCTTCCAGCAGATTCGGCGAAGCATGGGCCGCACGCATCAAGGCGCTGGCCCATGGACTCCGTTTAAAACATCGCCGCACGATAGCATCGGGCGGCCCTTCGGCACACCACCCGCCGCGCTATTGAGGACGCTTCATCTGGCAGGAAGTCGGCTGCGACGCGACGTACTGATCGAGCACCGCGTCGGTCTTCCAGCCGTAGCCGGTGTTTTCCTGGTCGAACTTGACGCTCTTGCCGTCGGTCTTTTGCCAGGTGGCGATGAAGAGCGGCTGCTGGCCCTGGTGGTCAGACGCGCGCATCTCGAAGGTGCCATTCAGGCTGTCGACCTTCATGCCTTCGAAGGCCTTGGCCACCTTGGCAGGTTCTGCCGACTTGGTCTGCTTGATGGCCTTGGCCAGCATGGCGATGCCGGTGTACGACGCCATGAGGTAGTAGTCGTCGTTGTATTTCTTCTTGTAGCCCTCGACGATATCGGCGCCCTTGTAGCCGTCGTTGTTGACGTTCCAGTAGGCGACGAACTTCACGTGGTCGGCACCGGCCGAACCCATGGCTGTCGGCACGCCCGTCGTGGCGGCATAGTAGGTATAGAAGTTGGCGTTGAGGCCCGCATCCTTGCCGGCCTTGATGAGCAGAGCCAGGTCGCTGCCCCAGTTGCCGGTGATGACGGTATCGGCGCCGGACGATTTGATCTTCGACACATACGGCGAGAAATCCTTCACCTGCGCCAGCGGGTGCAGATCTTCACCCACGATCTCGATGTCCGGACGCTTGCGTTTCAGGTATTCCTTGGCCGCACGCGCCACCTGATGCCCGAACGAATAATTCTGGTTGATCAGGTAGACCTTCTTGACCTTCGGATCCTTCGCCAGGAAGCTCGTCAGGGCTTCCATCTTCATGTCGGAGTTGGCGTCCAGGCGGAAGTGCCAATAGTTGCACTTGCTGTTGGTCATGTCCGGGTCCACCGCGGCGTAATTCAGGTAGACGATTTCCTTGCCCGGATTACGCTCGTTGTACTTGGCCACGGCGTCTTCCAGCGCCATGCCGACGCTCGAGCCGTTGCCCTGCACGATGTAATGGATGCCTTGATCGGCGACCTGCTTGAGCACGGTCAGGCTCTCCTGCGGCGAGAGCTTGTTGTCGAAGCCGACCACTTCGAACTTGGTGCCGTCGCCGGCCCAGTTCTTCTGCGTGGCGAGATCGGCGATGTACTGCCAGCTGCGCAACTGGTTCTGGCCCAGTGCGCCCATCAGGCCGGACAACGGATCGATCCAGGCGATCTTCACGATTTCGGCGGCGGACGCTGCGGTGGGCCCGAGTGCCCCACCCATTGCCGCAACACATGCAACAGCCACAACCAACGGACGGAACTTCGTCATGCGTGTCTCCTTCATGTGGTGGAGCCGCCGGCGAGTCACTCTCCGCGTGCCTCTGGTGGGCTTGCGGCTGCTTGCGTCTCCAGGTTGCAACGCGCCCGGGCTTCATTCCGCTGCATCCGTCATCGATACACAGCGGCCGGCCCTGATCCGGTTGTCTTACGTCCGCCGTCCTCGTGCCGGAGTGGCTCCCCTGCACGGGCGGCGGTTTCTATATCTAGCTAAGCCTGTACAGCGGGAAACTGATAATCCTTGAACTGCTCGCGCAGCTTGAGCTTTTGCATCTTGCCGGTGGCCGTGAGCGGAATTTCGGTGACGAACACCACGTCGTCCGGAATCCACCACTTGGCAACCTTGCCCTCGAAGAACTTGAGCATCTCCTCACGCGTGAGTTCCACGCCGGGCTTCTTCATCACCACCAGCAACGGGCGCTCGTCCCACTTCGGGTGATGGCACGAAATGCATGCGGCCATGTGCACGCCGGGGTGCGCTGCCGCCACGTTTTCCACGTCGATGGACGAAATCCACTCGCCGCCCGACTTGATCACGTCCTTGCTGCGATCGGTGATCTGCATGTAGCCGTCGGCATCGATGTTGGCCACGTCGCCGGTCGGGAACCAGCCATCCACCAGCGGCGACACCTCGTTGCGGTAATAGCTCTGGATGGTCCAAGGCCCGCGCACGTAGAGGTCGCCGAAAGCCTTGCCGTCCCACGGCAGTTCGTGGCCCTCGGCATCGACAATTTTCATCTCGACACCGTAGATGGCGCGGCCTTGGCGCTCCAGCACATGCTGCTTGGCCTCATCCGGCAGATCGGCGTGCTTGCCCATCAGCTTGCACGTGGTGCCCAGCGGCGACATCTCCGTCATGCCCCACGCGTGGATGACCTCCACGTCCAGCTCGTTGAGCGTGCGGATCATGGCCGGAGGCGCTGCAGAACCACCGATGACCGTGCGGCGGAACGTCGAAAACTTCAGCTTGTTGGCCTGCACGTGTTGCAGCAGACCGAGCCACACCGTTGGCACGCCAGCCGAGAACGTCACCTTTTCCTGCTCGAAGAGTTCGAACAGCGAAGCGCCATCCAGCTTCGGGCCAGGGAAGACGAGCTTGGCGCCTACCAGCGGCACCGAATACGGCAGCCCCCACGCGTTGACGTGGAACATCGGCACCACCGGCAGGATCACGTCCTGCGCCGAGCACCCGAGCGCATCCGGCATGGCCGACGCATACGAGTGCAGCACCGTGGAGCGATGCGAATACAGCGCGCCCTTGGGGTTGCCCGTGGTGCCCGACGTGTAGCACAGGCTGGACGCGGTGTTCTCGTCGAACTGCGGCCAGGTGTAATCGGCGCTCTGCGCGTCGAGCAGCTCTTCGTAGCAGAGCATCGGCACGCTGGAGGCGGGCATGTGCGCGCGATCGGTCATCGCCACCCAGCCCTTCACGTTCGGGCAATGCGGCGCGATGCCCTCGACAAGCGGCACGAACGTCAGGTCGAAGAAGACGTACTGATCGTCTGCGTGATTGACGATGTAGGCGATCTGGTCTGGGAACAGCCGCGGGTTGATGGTGTGACACACCGAGCCCGAGCCGGAGACGCCGTAATAGATTTCAAGATGGCGATAGCCGTTCCAGGCCAGCGTACCGACGCGCTCGCCGGGCTGCACGCCCAGTGCGGCCAGCGCATTCGCCAGTTGCTTGGAACGGTCTCGCACTTGCCGGTACGTGGTGCGATGGATATCGCCCTCGACACGGCGCGACACGACTTCAGTCGAACCGGAATTGCGCGCTGCATGTTCGATGATGGTCGAGATGAGCAAAGGGGCGCTCATCATTTGTCCCATCAGGGCCATGGTGTCTCCTAGAAAAAACTGAACAACCGTTCTATTTTTTGGCCGATTGTTCCCGTGATCGCCAAGCACGTCAACGGGATATTGTTGTGCGCTGCCACATCGGCCCCCATGTTTACCCGGCCATCTGTAAAACCCTGCGAATCGTTGTGGTGCAAGGGTTCGCAGGCTGCAGCTTTCTTTACTCGCAAGTACAATACGCGATAGCGTTGCTGCGTCTCAACATGGCGTTTTCCCCTACGCAGCGTGCGTTTTGCTGCGCTGCAAAGCGCACAACATTTGAGGATTCGGCACTGTTTTTGCGCCCTTTCTTGTGTTACCGGCCTCTGGCCTGCCGCCCCATCTCATGACTGCCTCCCCCGCCGCCTTGCCTGACGATTCCCTTGCGAGCCATTTCGACTGGCCCGGCCGCCCCGCCACTGCCCCCGGTTTCTCGGCACTGGGCGAACGCTTTCTGACACGCCTGCCCCCGATGCCCATGCCTTCGGGAGCGATTGGCGAACCGTACCTGGTCGGCTTCTCGCCAGATGCCGCGGCGCCGCTGGGCATCACACGCGCCGAACTCGGTACCGCTGCGGGGCTGGCCGTATTCACCGGTAACGCCGTCGCCGCCTGGAGCGACCCGCTCGCCACCGTCTATTCGGGCCACCAGTTCGGCGTGTGGGCGGGCCAGTTGGGCGACGGCCGTGCGCTGCTGCTGGCGGAATTCCAGACCGCCGATGGCCCGTGCGAAGTCCAGCTCAAAGGTGCTGGCCGTACGCCGTATTCGCGCATGGGCGACGGGCGCGCCGTGCTGCGATCGTCCATCCGCGAATTCCTCTGTTCGGAAGCCATGGCAGGCTTGGGCATTCCGACGACGCGCGCCTTGTGCGTGACTGGCGCTGACGCCCCCGTGCGCCGCGAAGAGATCGAAACCGCCGCCGTCGTCACACGCCTTGCCCCGTCGTTCGTGCGCTTCGGCCACTTCGAGCACTTTGCGGCCAGCGAACAACTGCCACAACTGCGCGCACTTGCCGATTACGTCATCGACCGCTTCTACCCCGCCTGCCGCAGCGAACCGCAACCGTATCTCGGCCTGCTACGCGAGTTGGCCCGCCGCACCGCTGAACTGATGGCCGACTGGCAGGCCGTCGGCTTCTGCCACGGCGTGATGAACACCGACAACATGTCGATCCTCGGCCTCACGCTCGACTACGGCCCGTTCGGCTTCCTGGACGGTTTTGACGCCAACCACATCTGCAACCACTCCGACACCGGCGGGCGTTACGCCTACGCGCAGCAGCCGCAGATCGGCTACTGGAACCTGTTCTGCCTCGCGCAGGCATTGCTGCCGCTGTTTGGCGAAGATCCCGACGTTTTTGTCGATTTGAGCGACGAAGCGCAGGCCCAACCCGCCATCGACGCCGCGCAAAACGTGTTGCTGACCTACCGCGACGTCTACGGCGCAGCCTTCTACGCACGTTATCGCGCCAAGCTCGGACTTTCCACCGCACAGGACGCAGACGAGGCGCTCTTCGGCGACCTGTTCAAGCTGCTGCACAATCAGCGCGCCGACTACACGCTGTTCTTCCGCCACCTCGCCGAGGTACGCCGCGACGACACGGCCGCCGCGGCAGAAGCGCGCACCGTCCGCGATGTCTTCTTCGATCGCGCCGCCGCAGACGTGTGGCTTGCCGCTTATCGCCAGCGCTTGCAGGCCGAACCGCAACCCGACGACGAGCGCGCGGCCGCCATGCACCGCGTCAATCCGAAATACGTACTGCGCAACCACCTGGCCGAAATCGCCATCCGACGCGCCAAGGAAAAGGATTTTTCCGAAGTCGAAAACCTGCGCGCGGTACTGGGCCGCCCGTTTGACGACCACCCCGGCTTCGAGCACTACGCGCAGCCGGCACCGGACTGGGCATCGTCATTGGAAGTGAGCTGCTCGTCGTGATGCGCCGGAACTGACACCGTGCTCTAATCCGCGCCTGTCAGGATTGCCGCAGCAGCACGACAAACAACATCAGCCGCCCAGTCGTTCTCACCTTGCGGTGGCCGAATCCAACAAGGAGTCTCATCACCATGACCGTCAAGAAATCCGACGCCGAGTGGCGCGACCAACTCTCCGACATCGAATACCGCGTCACCCGCGAAGCGGCGACCGAACGCCCCTTCACCGGCAAGTACTGGGACCACTGGGAGCGCGGCGTCTACAACTGCGTCTGCTGCGGCACGCCGCTGTTTGAATCGTCGACCAAGTTTGACGCCGGTTGCGGCTGGCCGAGCTATTTCCAGCCCATCAACGGCGAGGTGATCGCCGAGAAGACCGACCGCTCGCACGGCATGTTGCGTATTGAAGTGCAGTGCAAGAACTGCGGCGCGCACCTTGGCCACGTGTTCGAAGATGGCCCTGCACCTACCGGGCTGCGGTATTGCATCAACTCGGCTGCGCTAAAATTCGGCGATTGATCTCTCTAATGGCCCGCAAAGGCCCGCACAAGCGCGTTCCCGCATGAAATTCCTGTTCGATCTGTTCCCGGTCATCCTGTTCTTTGCTGCCTTCAAGGTGGCCGGTATTTATGTGGCGACCACCGTCGCGATGGTCGCCACCGTGCTGCAGATCGCCTGGGTGTGGTTCAAGCACCGCAAGGTCGACGCCATGCAGTGGCTGTCGCTGCTCATCATCGGTGTGTTCGGCGGCGCCACGCTCATCTTCCACAACGAAACCTTCATCAAGTGGAAGCCGACGGTGCTGTACTGGCTGTTTGGCGTGGTGCTGCTGGGCAGCGTGGCGTTCGTTCGCAAGAACCTCATCCGCGCCATGATGGAGCAGCAAGTATCGCTGCCCGAGCCGATGTGGGGCCGCCTGAACCTGGTGTGGGCGCTGTTCTTCCTGGTCATGGGCTGCCTGAACCTTTACGTGGCCTACAACTTCGACACCGACGTGTGGGTCAACTTCAAGCTGTTCGGCTCGATGGGCCTGATGGTGGTGTTCATCCTTGCGCAAAGTGTCTGGCTGGCGCGCCACATGCAGGAGCGCCCCGCCAATGCGGCGAACGACGCCAACATCGGAGACGACCGCTGATGGCTGCAGATCCGCGAGAAATCGAACGCCTCCTGCGCGAGGCTTTCCAGCCCGTCCAACTGGTCGTTGAAGACGACAGCGCCAAGCACGCCGGACACGCCGGCGCAGCCTCCGGCGGCGGGCATTACAACGTCGAAATCGTCAGCGCGGCCTTTGCCGGCAAGAACCGTTTGGCGCGTCATCGCATGGTGTATGATGCGCTGCACACGCTGTGGCCGGCGGCAATCCATGCCCTGGCGATCCGCGCGGTCACTCCCGAAGAAAACACGTAAGCGCATTCCACGCTCACTCGTCCTTCCCTCGAACGCAATCCCATGAAGATTTCCAGCCTCACTGCCAGCCTGCTGGCTGTTGCCCTTGCCGCGACCGTTGCTCCCGCCATGGCGCAGAATGCCGCAGTGGTCAACGGCAAAGCCATCCCGAGCGCCAAGGTGGACGCGCTGATCAAGAAGTCGGGCCAGCCCGAATCGCCTGAGCTGCGTGCCAAGGCCCGCGACATGCTGGTCGACCGTGAACTGATCGAGCAGGACGCCGCCAAGCGCGGTCTGCTGGAGCGCGACGACGTTCAGGAGCAGCTGGCTTCGGCACGCCTGAACGTGCTGGTGGCCGCCGAGTTCGAGGACTACGTCAAGAACAGCCCCGCCACCGAAGACGAACTGCACAAGCAGTACGACAAGATCAAGGCGCAGTTCGGCAACGGCAAGGAATACCACGCCCACCACATCCTGGTGGACAAGGAAGCCGACGCCAAGGCGATCATCGCCAAGCTGAAGGCCGGCGCCAAGTTTGAGGACATCGCCAAGGCGCAATCCAAGGACAAGGGATCGGGCGCCAACGGCGGCGATCTGGACTGGGCCAACCCGGGCACCTACGTGCCGGAATTCTCGGCCGCACTCACGGGCCTGAAGAAGGGCCAGATCACGCAGACGCCGGTCAAGACGCAATTCGGCTGGCATGTGATCCGTCTGGATGACACGCGCGACGCCAAGATCCCGTCGTACGAAGACGTCAAGCCGCAGCTGCTCGAGATGATGATGGGCGACCAGAACTGGCAACGCAGCAAGTTCCAGGCGATGCTGAAAGAGCTGCGCGAAAAAGCGAAGATCCAGTAAGCAGCCGCCCGTTGGGGCAGTGAAAAAAGGGGCCACGTGCCCCTTTTTGATTTGATGGCCGGGTTGCATCGCACGCAACCGGAATACCCCACCGGCACCCCTCAAGTTCTTTTGAAGTGTTTGCTGAAAAGCATTGCGATTTGTCCCATAATGTGCGCCCACGTGCGCCGACATTGCACTGCTTCGGTGCACTCAAGAATCAAGAGAGTCTGAAAAACCAACCACGCCGGCGCAGGCCTATCCCGCCCGCTGCCAGAGCGAAACCACCCAAAAGGAAACAGGAGATCCTTATGTCCACGTTCAAGCACGCCTTCCGCATTGCCGCGCTTGCTGCCATTCCGATGGCACTGCTGCAAGCTGCACCGGCGCTGGCGCAAGCCACCAAGTCGGTCGAAGTGCTGGCCATCGTCGAGCATCCGGCGCTGGACGCCATCCGCGACGGCGCCAAGGAGCAGCTCAAGGCCGAAGGCTTCGACGCAGGCAAGAACCTGAAGTGGGAATACCAGAGCGCGCAGGGCAGCACGGCCACCGCCGCACAGATCGCCCGCAAGTTCATCGGCGACAAGCCGGACGCCATCATCGCCATCGCCACGCCGTCGGCGCAGGCCGTTGTGGCTGCCACCAAGTCGATCCCCGTCGTGTATTCGGGCGTGACGGATCCTGTGGCCGCACAGCTGGTCAAGAGCTGGGAGCCGACCGGCACCAACGTGACCGGCGTGTCCGACAAGCTGCCGCTGGACAAGCAGATCGCCCTGATCAAGCGCGTGGTGCCCAATGCCAAGCGCGTGGGCATGGTCTACAACCCGGGCGAAGCCAACTCGGTCGTGGTGGTCACCGAGCTGAAGAAGCTGCTGTCGGCGCAAGGCATGACGCTGGTCGAATCGGCGGCTCCGCGCACGGTGGATATCGGGCCGGCGGCCAAGAACCTGATCGGCAAGGTCGACGTGATCTACACGAACACCGACAACAACGTGGTGTCGGCGTACGAATCGCTGGTGAAGGTGGCCAACGAAGCGAAGATCCCGCTGGTGGCCGGCGATACCGACAGCGTCAAGCGCGGCGCCATCGCAGCGCTGGGCATCAACTACTACAAGCTGGGCCAGCAGACCGGCAAGGTCGTCGCCCGCATCCTGAAGGGTGAGAAGCCGGGCGCGATTGCCTCTGCCGGCAGCACCGACCTAGAGCTGTTCGTGAACGAAGGCGCGGCCAAGAAGCAAGGTGCGGCCCTGTCGGCGGACCTGCTGAAGGACGCCAAGGAAGTCATCAAGTAACTCGCAAGGCGCCGGGCCGGCCTCCGCCCGACGGAGCCGTCCCGGCGCGGGTCTGCCTGCCCGAGCCCCGACGCGGCTATCCGCCGCATCATGGCCGGGCGCTTACGCTCCTACCCGAAAGCGTCCCCGTTCATTGCACACCGGCCGGTGCCCAATCGCCGCGCCCTATTCCGTCATGTCACTGTTTTCATTGCTCGGCGCCCTGGAGATCGGTCTGATCTTCAGTCTCGTGGCGCTCGGGGTGCTGATCTCCTTCCGCATCCTCAACTTCCCTGACCTCACAGTCGACGGCAGCTTCCCGATGGGCGGCGCCGTGGCGGCCACGCTCATCGCCGGCGGACACGATCCGTTCATGTCGACGCTGGGCGGCACGCTGGCCGGCGCCGTTGCCGGCTTCATCACGGGCTGGCTCAACGTGCGCCTGAAAATCATGGATCTGCTCGCCAGTATCCTGATGATGATCGCGCTGTACTCGGTCAACCTGCGCATCATGGGCAAGCCGAACGTGCCGCTCATCTCCGAGCCGACGATCTTCTCTCTGCTGCAGCCGGAGTGGATGCCCGACTACGTGTTCCGCCCGGTGCTGCTGGGTGTGGTCGTGGTGGTCGTCAAGCTGCTGGTGGACTGGTTCTTCTCGACGCAGATCGGTCTGTCGCTGCGCGCGACCGGCGCCAACCCGCGCATGGCCCGCGCGCAGGGCGTCGCCACGGGCGCGGCCACGCTGGCCGGCATGGCGCTGTCCAACGCACTGGTGGCGCTTGCTGGTGCGCTGTACGCGCAAACGCAGGGCGGCGCCGACGTGTCGATGGGCATTGGCACCATCGTCATCGGCTTGGCCGCCGTCATCATCGGCGAGACCGTGCTGCCGGCACGCCGCCTGGTGCTGACCACGCTGGCCGTGGTGGTGGGCGCGATCCTGTATCGCTTCTTCATCGCCCTCGCGCTCAACAGCGATTTCATCGGCCTGCAGGCGCAGGACCTGAACATGGTGACCGCCGCGCTGGTGGTGATCGCGCTCGTGCTTCCCGGTGTGCGCCGCAAGGTGTTCGGCAAGCTGGCCAAGAACGGTACCAAGGGGAACTGACATGCTGAGCGCACAAGGACTCACCCTCACCTTCAACCCCGGCACGCCCATCGAGACGCGCGCGCTGCGCGGCCTGTCGCTGGAGATTCCGGCGGGCCAGTTCGTCGCCGTGATCGGCTCGAACGGGGCCGGCAAGTCGACGTTCCTGAACTCCATCAGCGGCGACCAGCTCGTCGACTCCGGCCGCATCACGATCGACGGTGAAGACGTCACGCGCAAGACCGCGTGGCAACGCGCCGACAAGGTCGCCCGCGTGTTCCAGGATCCGATGGCCGGCACGTGCGAAAACCTGACCATCGAAGAGAACATGTCGCTGGCCATGTGCCGCGGGCAGCGTCGCGGTTTCTCGTTCGCCACCAACCGCAAGTGGCGCGAGATCTTCCGCGAGCAACTGCGCCGGCTGGACCTCGGCCTGGAAAACCGCCTGACCGATCGCATCGGCCTGCTCTCGGGGGGCCAGCGCCAGGCCGTGAGCCTGCTGATGGCCTCGCTGCAGCCGTCGCGCATCCTGCTGCTGGATGAGCACACCGCCGCGCTCGACCCGAAAACGGCCGCCTTCGTGCTGGAGCTGACTGCCAAGATCGTCTCGGAGAGCAAGCTGACGACGATGATGGTGACGCACTCCATGCGCCAGGCGCTCGACTACGGCGACCGCACGGTGATGCTGCACCAGGGCAACGTGATCCTCGACGTGCAAGGCGAGGAACGCCGTGGCCTGGACGTGCCGCACCTGCTGCAGAAGTTCGAGGAAACGCGCGGCGCCAAGGTGGACGACGACGCGCTGTTGCTGGGCTGATCCATCGTATCAACATCACATCGACGGGCTCCCTTAGCGGAGCCCGCGACATTTCCGCTCCATGACCAAGGCCCACCGCCCTGCCATCAGCATCGCGCCCAATCCGCACGCGGACGATTCGCCGACGCTGTCAAAGGGTCAGCGAGCGTTCAACGCACTGATCAAGCAGATCGAGAATCGGCGCAAGCGGCTGTCGGATTGGGAAACGGCCACCGTTCAGTTCCAGAGCCGATATGCCAGCGAATTGTTGCCGCTGGAGCGTAGCCGCATCGCATTGCAGATCCGCTTTGTGCGCAGCCTGGACCAGGTCTACGAGCACGAGGCCTTCACCAAGGCCGAGCGCCGCAAGATGTCCGCGCTCATCATCGACCTTGCACGAGACCTGATCGACGAAGACGCGAGCCTGAAGGCGCTCTACAACAAGTACAGCGGCACGGACTTCGACCGGGAAGCCGCAATGCAAGCTGCCGAGATGAAGGCAAGGCTGGAGGCCGCACTCGGCGTCGGCCTGGGCGACGACGCGGATGTGCATTCGGAAGAGGCGCTACTGCAACGCGCCCGCGAGCACCTCGCACAACGGGCTGAGAAAAAGGCCGCCGCCGCAACCAAACGTGAAGCCCGCCGGGCCGCGCGAAAGAAATCTCCGAAGCAGCTTGCGGCAGAAGCGCGGGAAGAAGACGAGCAGGCGCAGGTCACCCTGTCCATTCGCGAGGTCTATCGCAAGCTCGCCAGCGCCCTGCACCCAGACCGCGAAACCGATCCGCAGGAGCGAGATCGCAAGACGCGGCTCATGCAGCGCGTCAACGAGGCCTACGACAAGAACAACCTGCTGCAATTACTGGAATTGCAGCTTGAGCTGGAGCACATCGACCAGCACTCGATCAACCGGATCAGTGAAGCGCGGCTGACGCACTACAACCAGATCCTGAAAGACCAGGTGCGGGAGCTTGACCGGCGGATCCATCGCGTCGAGACCACGTTCCGATACACGTACGGGTATCAGCGGTTCGAAGCGCTGCCACCCGACGCCGTCTTGCAAAAGCTGGATCTCGACATCGCAGCGCTGCGCCAACAGGTGCGCAACATCGAGCAGGACCTTGCCGCCTTCGACGATTTCCGCGACGTGCGGCGCATGCTGAAATCCCGCACGACGCTCGACTGACAGCCTGCCGAGCCGCGCGCCGATCCAAGAAAACGGGCACCCGAAGGTGCCCGTGTTTTTGACTGCGATCGGTCGATCAGAAGCGGTGTTGCAGGCCCGCCGTCACACCGACCTGGTTGTTGCCATAACCCACCACGTCGCGCGACAGGCTCACGTTCTGTCCGTTCTTGGCCTTGGCATAACCGGCAGACAGATACGCCGTCGTGCGCTTGGACAGCGCGTACTGGCCGCGCACGGAGAACAGGATCGGATCGGCATCGGTACCGTCCTTGATGTTTTGCTTGTACACCGCGCCGTACAGCGTGAAGGCCGGCGTCACGTCGTAGCTGGCACCCGCCCAATACATGTCGCTGCGCAGGCTGGCGGTGGCCGGGGTGAACGCGCGCTTGTAATTGCGGTAGCCCGCGAACAGCTTCAGTGCGCCGAAGTCGTAGCTGGCACCGGCGTGAATGCCCTGGATGTAATCGGTCGTGTCTGCGGGCGTGGTGCTGGTGCCTGCGCCGTTCTGGCGATCCCACGTGACGGCTGCCGAGAAGCCGCCCACGCTGTAGCCGACGCCCAGGTCGTACTTGGAGCTGCTCTTGAAGTTGCCCGCTGCTTCGCCAAAGCCCACGGTGGCGCCGAGCTTCAGACCGCCAAACGTGCCGTCATAACGCACGGCGTTGGAAGCGCGCGAGAACAGACCGTCCTTGCGGTCACCCGTTGCCGTGGACGACGTCGCCCACGAGTAGTTCGGCGCGTAGCCCATCGGGTCGTACGGCAGCATGAAGTCGTACGTGGTGGTGAAGGTGCGACCGGCGACCACCTGGCCGAAACCGCCCGCCAGCCCCACCACCGCGCGGCGATCGAACAGCGTGTTGTCCGTGTCGAGCTTGCCGGTGTCGATGGCGATGCCGCTTTCCAGGTTGAACACGGCCTTCAGGCCGCCGCCCAGGTCTTCGGTGCCGCGCATGCCCCAGCGCGACGTGTTCTTGCCGCCCGAGACGAGGCGCGTGGCGCTGCCGCCGTTCGGACCGGCGTGGTTCACATACTCGATGCCCGAATCCATGATCCCGTACAGGGTCACGTTGGAGGATTGTGCGGCGGCCGTGCCAGCCGTCGTCGCGGTGGCGAGCGCCACCACGGCCAGCGCCATCGAAGTCTTGTTCATCAGGTCTCCCTTATTCGTTGTCCTTGCGCAAAGGCCCAGTCACAGGGCCGTTGGGCGGGACGGATCGTATGAGGGACGCACTTTCAGTTCACTTTCGATTGACGGGAAATTGCCCGGGTGTGTCGCGGCGTTCTCGGGGGTTTCCCTAGCTTCAAAACATGCGGCGATGTCTGTATTCCTCTGCGGCTGATTGAGAGACGTCCCGATATGCGCATCCTGTTGGTGGAAGACAACCTGAAGCTGGCCAGCACGCTGGAAGAAGCCCTGGGCCAGGCCGGCTTCACGGTCGATTGCGTGCATGACGGCCACGCGGCCGACTTGCTGCTCACCACGCAGGACTACGCGCTGGCCATTCTCGACATTGGCCTGCCCCGCCTGGACGGGCTGGAAGTGCTGCGCCGCCTGCGCGCCCGCAAGAACCCGCTGCCGGTGATGATCCTGACCGCACATGGCGCCGTGGAAGAGCGCGTGCGCGGCCTCAACCTCGGGGCTGACGATTACCTTGCGAAACCGTTCGACCTGACTGAAGTCGAAGCCCGCGCCCGCGCGCTCATCCGACGCAGCCACGGCCACGAAAGCACGCAGCTGCAATGCGGCCCGCTGCACTACGACGGCATCAGCGGCGCCTTCACGCTCCATGGCGAACTGCTCGCCCTCACCGGCCGCGAGCGCGCCGTGCTGGAAGTCCTGATGCTGCGCGACGGTCGCGCCGTCAACAAGGCCGCCATCTCGGAAAAGATCTTCAGCATCAACGAATCCGTCAACGCCGACGCCATCGAGATCTACGTGCACCGCCTGCGCAAGAAGCTCGACGGCAGCGGCGTGGCCATCGTCATGCTGCGCGGGCTCGGGTATCTGCTGGAAGCCACGGAAGGCGCGGCGCCATGAACCCGTCGAGCCTGCGCCGGCAGCTTTCGTTCTGGCTGCTGCTGCCGCTGCTGGGGTTGCTCGCGCTCGATGCGTGGCTGACTTACACGCGCGCCATGACGGCCGCCAACGCCGCGTTCGACCGCACGCTCGAAGCCTCGCTCAAGGCCATGCGCGAAGGCGTGCGACTGCGCAACAAGCAATTCGCCATCGACCTGCCTTACCTCGCGCTGGACATTCTCGAATCGGAAACCGGCAGCAGCATCTTCTACCGGATCGTCGATGCCGGCGGCAGCACGCTCACCGGCTACGACGATTTGCCCATGCCGGGCGGGCGGCGCCCCACGCCCTATCGCACCCTGTTCTACGACACGCAGTTTCGCGGCATGCAGGTGCGCATGGCCGCGCAGCCGCTGCCGGTGCGCGATGCGCAGTCGGCCGAAACGCAGGTCATCTGGCTGCTGGTGGGCGAAACGCTGGAGCCGCGCGAGGCGCTGGCGCACGAGATCCTGGCGGGTTCATTGCAGCAGGAAGTGCTGCTGGTGGTGCTGGCCGTGGGCATCGTCTGGCTGGGCGTGCGGCGCGGCCTGCGGCCGCTGCGCCAGTTGAGCGAAACCGTCGCCAGCCGCGGCACCGATGAGCTTGCACCGCTACCGCAGCAGGGCCTGCCGGCAGAGGTCGCGCCGCTGGTCGAGGCCATCAATCAGTACGTGGCGCGCCTGCTGCGCATGGTGCAGGCCCGCAAGCGCTTCTTTGCCGACGCCGCACATCAATTGAAGACGCCGCTGGCCGTGATCCAGGCGCAATCCGAACTGGCCCTGCGGGAGCCCGATGGAGAACGCATTCGCCGCCACCTTGAGCCGCTGCACGGCACCGTGCGCCAGGCCGCGCGCGGCGTGCAGCAACTGCTGTCGCTCTCGCGCCTGGAGACCGACAGCGGCTACGCGCCACAACTCCAGCCGCTACGCCTTGACACACTGGCCGGCGATGTCGCGCTGGAACTGGCGCCCGTTGCGCGCCGCTCCGGCGTCGACCTCGGCTTTGAAAGCGAGCCGGTGACGGTGGCCGGCGAACCCCAATGGCTGCAGGAACTGGTCGGCAACCTGCTCGACAACGCCATCCTGTATGCCGGCAACGGCGCGCGCGTCACGCTGCGGGTCAAGCGGCAGGCGATGGCGATGCTCGGCGAGCAGGCCGTGCTGCAAGTGGAAGACGACGGCCCCGGCATTGCCGTGCCGGAGCGCGATGCGGTCTTCGGCCGTTTCTATCGTGGCGCGGCATCGGAAGGCCACGACGGCAGCGGCCTGGGCCTGGCGATCGTCCGCGAGATTGCTCGCCTGCATGGCGGCACGGTGGCGCTGTCGGAAACGCCCGGCGGAGGGCTGACCGTCTCCGTCTACCTGGCGCTGGCCTTGATGGAAGAGCCGACGGCCTGAAAAAAACCGGTTGCTGCACGACAACATCGTTGTGTAGCGGTTGCGCGTGCCCCCAGGCGATGCACCGTTTACGTGAAGACGCGGCGCACCATTTCCGCGCGGGCCGGACGGGCTGCTGTTCCGGCCAAATTGGTTCCATCCTGGCTCTGTTATGCCCGCCGCACGTGGGCTGGCGCACGACCTAAACTGAAACACATCGCGACGACCACACGATCGGCCGCCGAGCTTGCTCGGGCAAGGCATCCGGGGTTTTCCCTATTGTGGTGCCGCGGGCCCGCACGCCCATGGGATGTGCCTGCGCGGCGGCGATAAATGGCTCCATCAAATAACCAGGATTGGGTCCACTTGGCAGAACAATGAGCCGCTATAGTCCATCAACAATTCGTCACAACACGGCATGTTGGCCGACCCGAACGGATCGGGGAACGGCGCGACGGGCAGCGTGGGGCAAGCCAGCAAATGCCGCCTGCAGCCGGCAGCGCTCAGCCCGATGACCGACATGGTATGGAGGAAGCAGCAATGAAGACCGACGACGTGATCGTCAGCTTTCGCGGTGTACGCAAGACGTATGACGGCGAGACCCTCGTGGTCAAGCACCTGGACCTGGACATCTACCAGGGCGAGTTCCTCACCCTGCTCGGCCCCTCCGGCTCGGGCAAGACCACATGCCTGATGATGCTGGCCGGGTTTGAATTCCCGACCGGCGGCGAGATCCGCCTCGAAGGCGCGCTGCTCAACAACGTGCCGCCGCACAAGCGCAACATCGGCATGGTGTTCCAGAACTACGCGCTGTTTCCGCACATGACAGTGGCGCAAAACGTGGAATACCCGCTGACCGTGCGCAAGCTGCCCGCCGCCGAACGTGCCGAGCGCGTGCACAAGACCCTGCAGATGGTCCGCATGGAAGGCTTTGCCAAGCGCTACCCCGCGCAGCTCTCCGGCGGACAGCAGCAGCGCATTGCCCTGGCCCGCGCGCTGGTGTTCGAGCCCAAGCTCGTGCTGATGGACGAACCGCTGGGCGCGCTCGACAAGCAACTGCGCGAACACATGCAGTACGAGTTGAAATCGCTGCACGAAAAGCTGGGCGTGACCTTCGTCTACGTGACGCACGACCAGGGCGAGGCGCTCACCATGTCCGACCGCGTCGCCGTGTTCGACAAGGGCATCGTGCAGCAGCTCGACACGGTCGACAGCCTCTACGAGCGCCCCTGCAACGAGTTCGTCGCCAACTTCATCGGCGACAGCAACACGCTGCGCGGCACCGTCACCCGCGTTGACGGCGAGTACTGCGAACTTCAGCTCAACGACGGCGCCCGCGTGGTCGGCCGCAACGTGGCCGGCGCCAACGTCGGGGCCACGGCCACGGGCTGCATCCGCCCCGAACGCATGCGTCTGGCCGAAGGCGCTTCCGCCGCCGGCAATGCGATCACCGGGCAGACGCGCGGCCTCGTCTACTTTGGCGACCACGTGCGCATGCGCTGCGCCCTGCCCGACCAACCCGAATGTTTCGTGAAGGTGCCGCTGGGCACGCGCGCGCTCGAAGGCTTCGCGCCGGGCGCGCCGATCCAGCTGGAGTTCGCACCGGAACACCTGCGCGTTTTTGCATGACGCACGCGGGCAGCCCTGCCCGCATGCCACGACCACACGTTGTACCCACACGCCAATAAGAGGAGCCAGGAATGAAACACACCACAAAGACGCGTCTGTCCGTGCTTGCCGGCGCGTTCGCCATTGCATTCGGCGCGCATGCAGCGGAAATCACCGTCGTCAACTTCGGCGGCGCCAATGGCGACGCGCAGAAGGCGGCCTTCAACAAGCCGTTCGAGGCACAGACCAGCAACAAGGTCACCGTGGTCGAGTACAACGGCGAGCAGGCCAAGATCAAGGCCATGGTCGAAGCCAAGCACGTCAACTGGGACGTGGTGGAAGTCGAATCCGGCGACATCGGCCGCGGCTGTGACGAAGGCCTGTTCGAGAAGCTCGACTGGAGCAAGATCGCCAAGAAGACCGACCTGATCCCGGAAGCACCGCAAACCTGCGGCGTGGGCTTCTTCGTGTGGTCCACCGCGCTGGCCTACAACGCCGACAAGCTCAAGACCGCCCCCAAGGGCTGGGCCGATTTCTGGGACGTGAAGACCTTCCCGGGCAAGCGCGGCATGCGCAAGGGCGCGCGCTACAACCTGGAATTCGCGCTGATGGCCGACGGCGTGCCGGTCAAGGATGTCTACAAGGTGCTGGCCACCAAGGATGGCCAGAACCGCGCGTTCAAGAAGCTCGATCAGATCAAGCCGTACATCCAGTGGTGGGAAGCCGGCGCACAGCCGCCGCAGTTCCTGGTGGCGGGTGACGTGGTGATGTCCACCGCCTTCAACGGCCGCATCGACGCCGCGCAGCGCGAAGGCAAGAACCTCAAGGTGGTGTGGAACGGCAGCATCTACGACCTCGACTACTGGGCCATCCCGAAGGGCTCGCCCAACAAGGCCCTGGCCGAGCAGTACATCGCCTACACACTGTCGCAGAAGCCGCAGCAGGAATACGCCAAGCACATCGCGTATGGCCCGGCCAACGTGGCGGCCATCAAGGCGCTCGATGCCAAGACGCAGGCCAACATGCCGAACTCGCCCGAGAACAGCAAGAACGCGGTGCTGCAGAACCTGCAGTTCTGGACCGACCACGGCGACGAGCTGGAACAGCGCTTCGCCTCGTGGGCGTCGAAGTAACCGCATAGCGGTGTAACGCAGTGACCGCGCGGATGCCCTGCAGGTTTGGCGAGGCATCCGCCGGATGAATTCCCGTAGCGATGGCGAGGCAGCATTGAACACCATGACGATCGCGGCTGAATCGGTTCCGGAATCGACGGCCAAACTCAAACGCGAATTGAAGAGCGCTGAGGCGCGCAGGCGTGCCATGGCGCTGGCGCTGGTGGCGCCGCTCGCCATCTTCCTGCTGCTGATCTTTGTCGTGCCGATCGGCGCCCTGCTCACACGCGCCGTGCAGAACCCCGAGGTGGCCGACGCGCTGCCCAAAACCGTCGTCGCCCTGAAGGGCTGGGACCGCAAGAGCCCGCCGGCCGACGCCGCCTACGCCGCGCTCGCCGCCGACCTCACGACCGTGAGCGAAGGCGAGGCGATGGGCGCACTGGCCCGCCGCCTCAACACAGAAATTCCAGGCTTCCGCTCGCTGGTGGCCAAGACCGCGCGCGCCATGCCGCTGACCGATGACCAGGGCAAGGCATTGACGCTCACGCCCGGCCAGACCCGCGCCAAGCTGCTTGAAGTCGACGAGCGCTGGGGCGATGTCACGTACTGGCAGGCCATCGCCAAGAACAGCAGCCGCACGTCGCCGTTCTACCTGCTGGCCGCGCTGGACCACCGGCAAGACGCCTTCGGCCACATCGAAGCCACCGACCCCGACGAGCAGATCTACGTGACGGTGTTCGTGCGCACCTTCGTCATCAGCGCGATGGTGACGCTGTTCGCCCTGCTGCTCGGCTATCCGCTGTCGTACTGGATTGCCTCGCTGCCGGAGCGCCGCGCCAACCTCGTCATGGTGATGGTGCTGATCCCGTTCTGGACGTCCATCCTCGTGCGCGTGGCGGCGTGGATCGTGCTCCTGCAGACCGAAGGCCTGATCAACCACGGCCTGATCGACCTCGGCATCATCAAGGAGCCGCTGGCGCTGCTGTTCAACCGCGTGGGCGTGTACATCTCGATGACGCACATCCTGCTGCCGTTCATGATCCTGCCGCTCTACAGCGTAATGAAGTCGATCCCGCCCACGTACCAGCGCGCGGCCGTGTCGCTGGGCAGCCATCCGTTTGCCGCCTTCTGGCGCGTGTATGTGCCGCAGACGTATCCGGGCATCGGCGCCGGTGCGCTGCTGGTGTTCATCCTCGCGCTCGGTTACTACATCACCCCCGCGCTGCTGGGCGGGCCGAACGACCAGATGGTCAGCTACTACGTGGCGTACTTCACCAACGTCACGATCAACTGGGGCATGGCGTGCGCGCTGGGGGCGCTGCTGTTGCTGGCCACGCTGGTGCTGTACGCCGTGTATGGACGCTTCACGCGGTCCAAGGTCCGCGTTGGTTGAACGGAGCCCATCGAACATGAAACTCGCCAAACCGATGTTCGCCCCGCACACCTCCCTCATCGAGCGCCTGTGGTACTTCGCGCTGCGCGGCCTGGCCGTGCTGACGCTGCTGTACCTCGTGCTGCCGGTGCTGGTGATCGTGCCGCTGTCGTTCTCGTCGAGCACGTTCCTGTCGTACCCGATTCCCAGCTATTCGCTGCGCTGGTATCAGAACCTCGTCACGTCGGATGAATGGCGCATGGCCGCCAAGAACAGCTTCATCGTCGCGCCCGCCGCCACGATCGTCGCAACGGTGCTCGGCACACTGGCCGCCATCGGGCTGAACAAGGCAGACTTTCGCGGCAAGGGCCTGCTGATGGCGGTACTGGTGTCGCCGATGATCGTGCCAGTGGTGGTGGTCGGCGTCGGCATGTACCTGTTCTTTGCCCCGCTGGGCCTGGCCAACACGTATATCGGGCTGATCCTCGCGCATGCGGCGCTGGGCGTGCCGTTTGTGGTGACGACCGTGCTGGCGACGCTGCAGGGCTTCAATCACAACCTCGTGCGGGCGAGCCTGTCGCTGGGTGCCAACCCGGTCATGACGTTCTTCCGCATCACCCTGCCCGTCATCGCACCGGGCGTGATTTCCGGTGCGCTGTTTGCGTTTGCCACGTCGTTTGACGAAGTGGTGGTGACGCTCTTCCTGGCGGGGGCCGATCAGGTGACGCTGCCGCGCCAGATGTTTACCGGGATTCGCGAAAACATCTCGCCGACGATTGCGGCGCTGGCGACGATTCTGATTGTGTTTTCGACGTGTCTGCTTTTGACGTTTGAATGGCTGCGGGGGCGGGCTGCGGCTAAGGCGGTGGCGTAAGGGTTGTTAGTTTTGGGGTTGTTGGTTTTGGGTTGTTTCTTGTGGTGCATCTCTTGTTTCATCCCCTGCCGGGGCTGACTCACTTTCTTTGTCTTGCCAAAGAAAGTAAGCAAAGAAAGGCGCGCCCGATGCGGCGACCCCCTCCTTGAATTTATGTCGCAAGGAGGGAGGGGAGGCAAACTCGCTGCGCTCAGACAGGCCTCCCCTCTTTTTCCTCCTTGCAACAGAAATTCAAGGCGCCGCATAGGGCAGGAACGTCAAAGGCCAGACCATCGATCACCCGTGCAGCAGGCACCAACAGCACAACGCGAAGCAAAGCGAGCAACACCAGCAGCAAACCAGTGCCACCCAGGCCAGCACACCGACGGTGTGGCCTTTGACTTTCCTGCCCTTGATGGCGCCTTGGATTTTTGTAAGCGGGCGGAAAAAAGACGGGGAACTGTCTGAGCGCAGCGAGTTTTCCCCGTCTCCGCCCGGTTACAAAAATCCAAGGGGAAGTCGCCATCTCGGGCGCGCCTTTCTTTGCTTACTTTCTTTGGCAAGACAAAGAAAGTAAGTTGCCCCCGGCAGGGGGAGAAACAAGCGCTGCGCCGCCGCGCCACACCTCAAGCCCCAACGTTTCCGAGTCCCGAACCCCACACACCGAGCCGAAAACCCCACGCATGCGGTTCCCGAACCCCACACATGGAGTTCAGAACTCCACGCATGAGGTTCAAAACCCGCCGCATGGGGTTCCGAACTCGACAAATGAGGTCCAGAACGCCGGCATATGACGTTCAAAACTCCTCACATGAAGTTCGGAACCCCACAGCATGGCGTTCCGAACCCGACACATGAAGTCCAGAACCCCACGCGCGGCGTTCAAAACCCCACAGTTGACGTTCTGAACCCCATGCGCAGGGACGTGCTCTGCTTACAGGAACATCCCGCCCGATGCCTCAATGCGCTGCGCATTGATCCACCGGTTATCCGGCGACAGCAACGAGGCCACCACGCCGCCAATATCGTCCGGCAGCCCAGCGCGCCCCAGCGCCGTATTGGACGCCACCATCGCATTGAGGCTCGCGTTGTCGCGCACCGCACCGCCGCCAAAGTCCGTCTCGATGGCGCCCGGCGCCACCACGTTCACGGCAATGCCGCGCGGGCCGAGTTCCTTCGCCAGATAGCGCGTCAGCACTTCCACCGCGCCCTTCATTGCCGCATACGCGCCGTAGCCCGGCAGCGCAAAGCGGGCCAGCCCCGACGAGATATTCACGATGCGCCCGCCGTCCGCCATGAGCGGCAGCAGCATCTGCGTGAGGAAGAACACGCCCTTGAAATGCACGTTCATCAGTTCGTCGAACTGGGCTTCGGTGGTTTCGGCCACGGCGGCATGCACGCCAACGCCGGCGTTGTTGACGAGGTAATCGAAGCGCTCAACCTTCCACTGCGCCAGCACGCCGCGCACGGCTTCGGCAAAGGCCGGGAACGTGGCGATCTTGCCGGCGTCCAGCTGCAAGGCGGCGGCGCGGCGGCCCTGGGCAGTCAGTTCAGCGACGAGGGCATCGGCTTCCGCGCGGTTGGTGCGGTAGGTGAAGATCACGTCGGTGCCGCGCTGGGCCAGCTTCTGCACCATGTTCTTGCCAAGGCCGCGGCTGCCGCCGGTGACGATCGCGATGGGGGTGTGGGTCTGCGTCATGTTTGCTCTCCGGTTGGTTTCGGGGTGGGTGTCGAACACCGTGAGAGCATGGTATTGGGCGACAAACAAAGAATAAATCTCGCTTATCCTATCGCTGTGTTTGCTCACAGATAACAATCAACTCACCCGCCATGTCCACCAACCGACTCGAAGCCATGCAGATTTTTGTGCGCGTGGCTGAACTTGCCAGCTTCACGCGCGCGGCAGAAGCCTTGAGCATTCCCAAGCCGGCCGCCTCGGTGGCGGTGCAGCAGCTGGAGACGATGCTCGGCACGCGTCTGCTGCACCGGACTACCCGCAAGGTGCAGCTCACGCAGGACGGCCAGACGTTCTACGAGCGCTGCCAGGATCTGCTGGCCGACATGGACGAACTGCAGACCATGTTCCGCCAGAGCCCGCAGGCGCTGCGCGGCCGGCTGCGCGTCGACATGCCGGTGGGCGTTGCGCGCCGCATCGTCATCCCCGCCCTGCCCGCGCTGCTTGATGCGCACCCCGAGCTGGAAATCGAACTCTCCAGCACCGACCGCCGCGTGGACCCGGTGCGCGAAGGCTTCGACTGCGTACTGCGCATCGGCACCCTGACCGACAGCAGCCTCATCGCCCGCCCGCTCGGCCAGTTGCATCAGGTCAACTGCGCCAGCCCAGCCTACATCGCGCGCTATGGCATGCCGAAAACGCTCGACGACCTCGACCACCATCGCATCGTCCATTACGTGCAGACGTTGGGCACGAAGTCGCCGGGGTGGGAATACACGGTGGACGGCCGCTCCGCGTTCCGGCCGATGAAAGGCGCGGTGACCGTCAGTTCGGCCGAGAGCTACGACGCAGCGTGCCGCGCGGGGCTGGGGATGATCCAGGCACCGGTGTACGCGGGGCTGTCCTCGGCGATTGCGGACGGTACGCTCCTTGACGTCATGCCCGACTTCCGGCCGCCGCCAATGCCGGTTTCGCTGGTGTATCCGAACCGGCGAAACCTGCCGGTTCGGGTGCAGGTCTTCATGAACTGGATGAGCGAGTTGTTGGGCCCGTATCTGGAACCGCTGGGCACGAATGCGTAGGCGCTCCGCCATGCGGCCGGTGTAGTCTCACGGCTTGCCGCCGCCAGCAATCTCACCCCCGACCCAGCCAATGAACGCTCTCCAACACTGCGCGATGTGCGCGCTGCTCGCTTGCAGCGTCGCCGTCGCCTCTCCCGATGAAGATCGACTCGGCAAGGCGCAAGGCTATCCGCTTGCGCCTAGCGCGGCGCGCATCCACGAGGCCCAGTACATCGTGGGCACCTTCAGCGGCATGGACCGCATCTCGCCGTCTTGCGAACTGGCGCCGGCCGACCAACCGGTGCAGCTCAAGATCGCAGACAAGGAGGCGGATGTCCGGTATCGCTTCCGCAACCATGACTACACGCTGGCCGACTACATGGAGCATCAGCGCGCGACCGCTGTGCTGATCGTTCAGGACGGCGTCATCCTGGCCGAGCATTACGGCTACGACCGCACGCGCGACATGCGCATGCTGTCTAACTCGATGGCGAAGACGCTGGTTGCACTGGCCATCGGCAAGGCGCTGGAAGACGGGAGCCTGCACTCGCTGGATGACCGTGTTGACCAGTACGTGCCGGACCTTGCAGGCACGCTGTACGGTGGAACGCGCATCGTCGATCTGCTGCGCATGGCCTCCGGCGCGAAGTACGTCGAGGACTACACCCCCACTGACGACCGTGCACGTTTTCTCAAGACGGCAGCAAAGCAAGGCGTGCTCGCGGCCGCGGCCCAGGTCAACGAACGCGCCGATGCGCCGGGCACGCGCTTCAACTACGCAGGCGCGCAAACCGAAGTGTTGGCGCTCGTGCTGCAGGCGGCGACGCACCGCAGCCTGTGCGACTTCGTTGACGACAAGCTATGGAAACCGATGGGGGCCGAAGCCAAGGCGGCCTACCTCCTGCGCCAATCCGACGGATCGGCGTTTGCACAAGGCGGCTTCAATGCAACGGCGCGGGACTACGCGCGCCTCGGGTCGATGCTGGCCAACGATGGCGTGGTGCAAGGCCGGCAAGTCGTGCCGCGCGACTTCCTGCTCGACATGACCGACGCAGCGCGCCAGCCCGATGCGTTTCGCCCGGGGCAGATGACGTATCACGGCAGCCGCTATTACGGCTACGGCTTCCAGGTCTGGCTTTTGCCGGGACAAGTACGGCGATTCGTGCTGCTCGGCGTCCATGGGCAGGCGATCTACGTGGACCCGCAATCCGGGCTCACCATGGTCCATCTTGCGGTGGGCCAGGACGCGTCGGGCGATGCAAGCGGCGCGCACCTTGGCGCCGAGCGTGATGCGTTGTGGCGCGGCGTTGTCGAGAAGTTTGGCCGCTAGACGCGCCGCTGGTGCTGGTGAAAAAAAACGCGCCGAGATCACGTCGGCGCGTTTTTTCTTTCAGCACGCGGCTTCCGTTAAAACCGATGGTTGACCCGCACATACGCAGACTGCGCAGACACGTGGCTCGTATTGATGGTGGCATCCACACCCAAGGACACCGTGGTTGCCTTGGCCGCCTGAAGCGTGACGCTCGCCCCCGTCGTCAGGAACGAACGCGGCAGATCGGTGCCCGGGGCCGCGAACACAGTGCCGTCCTGGCTCTGCACCTGGACGACGCGGCCAGCGTTCATCAGCTCATGCGCATAGCCCAAGCGAAGTTGCACGTTGACGGGGCGCACGTCTCCGAAGGCCTTGTCGAGCGTGACGCCCACATACGGCTGGAGGCTGCGCGCGCTGTCCGGGCCGACCTGGAGGTTCTGGCCGTGGGCGCCGTCCTCTCCGAAGCCGCTGCCGCGCACGTAGGCGTAGCGCAGGCCCAGGTGCGGCGCAAGGCGGAGGCCGCCCATCTCCAGGGGCAAGCTGGCTTGCGTGGCAGCCGTGAATTCGTGCGCGAGATGGTCGCCCTCGGCGGTGCCCACGCTGCCGAACGGCCGCTTCTGCGAGAAGAAATCGAGCCCATAGCCGACCGTGGCCGACAGATTGATGGCGCCCATCGGCTGCGCGCCGTAAAGCGCCACGCGCAACGTGTCGATGGCGCCCGATGCGCCGGTGGTGTCCTCGCCGAGCGTGGTGTGCGTGTAGCCGCCCGCCGCGCCGACGGTGGCCGCGCCCATGCGGCCCTCCGCTCCCGCCAGGAACCCGTAGGCGTGCGTGAGGAAGCCCGGCGCATTGCCTGTGCCGCCCACCTTCGTACTGGAGCCGCTGGCCGTAGCCCAAACGTTGTTGGCGCCGCCCAGCGCGTATTGCGGTCCGGACAACCGGCCGAGCAGCGCGGCGTTGGCGCTTTGCGCCTGCAGCAGCGCCGTCGTGCCAAGCGCCGTGTAGATGGAGGTTTGTGTCGGAGCGACGACGGTCCCGCCACCGGGTGCGCCAGGTGCACCGGGCGCCGTTGCTTCCGCGAGCAGCAGATCGACCGCATTTGCTCCGTAGTCCACCGAGGTCTGCAGCGTGCCGAGGCTGGCGCCGGCCGTGGCGGTGCTGACGTTGGCGAAGCGGCCCGTCACGCCGTTGGCCGCGCTCAGCACGGTGTAGCGGCGCGCGGTATAGGTGCCCGGATCAAACACGATGGCAAGCGACCCGCCGAGCGCTGCGGCACCGCCCACGCGCAGTTGCGAGGCGTCCGTCGGGCTGACCTCGATGGCGAGCGTCCCGCCCGACGCTTGCGTGTAATTGCCGCCAACGGACAGCGTGCCGATGGAGCCGCCCGGCGCCACCACCCCGCTGCTGCTCACATCGCCCGAAACCGTGCCGTGGCCGCGCAGCGTGCCCAGCGCGTTCACCAGGACATTGCCGCCAAGCACGGCGCTGGCGTTTGCCGCATCGCCGACGGCCAGCGTGCCGCCTGCCACCGTGGTCGACCCAGAGAAGCTGCTGCTGACACCGTTCAACGTGAGCGTGCCCGTGCCCTGCTTGATCAACGACCCGCTGCCGCTCAGGCTGCCGCCGAAGGCTTGGGACGAGTCGTCAGCCAGCGTCAGCGCGCTGCCATTCAGCACCACGCGGCTGCCAGCGACGCCAGACAGATGGGCGACCGTCTGGCTGGCTCCTGCGGACAGATCGAGTGCCGACGTTGCGCCCGTGAGCGTGACGGTCGTGCCCGAGGCCAGTCGGCCGGCACCCGTCAACGCCAGCGTGCCGGCGTTGATCGTCGTTGCACCGCCATAGGTGTTCACGCCGGACAGCGTTTGCGTGCCGCCATTCAACGTGAGGCCGCCTGTGCCGCCGATTGCGCCGCTGAAGGCGCCGGCTGCGTTGGCGAGCGTGAGCGTCCTGCCGCCCAGGGCGACGGTGCCCGACCCGGTCAATGCGTTGATCGTGGCGCCGGACGTCGTCCCAGAGATATCGAACGTGCCGTTGTTCGCTACGCCGCTCGAAGCCGCGATGCTGCCAGCGCCGGACAGCGCGAGCGTGCCGCCACTGATCGTCGTCGCGCCGGTAAATCCATTGATCGCCGACAGCGTTTGCGCGCCGCTGCTGACCGTGAGGCCGCCTGTCCCCCCGATGGTGCCGCTGAACGTGCCGGCTGCGTTCGCAAGCGTGAGCGTCCGGCCACCAAGGGCGACGGTGCCGGAGCCGGTCAATGCGTTGATGGTGGCGCCGGACGTCGTCCCCGAAATATCGAAGGTGCCGTTGTTCACCACGCCGCTGGACGAAGCGATGCTGCCGGCGCCGGACAGGGCGAGCGTGCCGCCACTGATCGTCGTCGCGCCGGTAAAGCCGTTGGTACCCGACAGTGTTTGTGTTCCGCCTGCGATCGTGAACCCGCCTGTGCCGCCGACCGCGCCGCCGAAGGTGCCGGCTGCGTTGGCGAGCGTGAGCGTCCTGCCGCCCAGGGCGACGGTGCCCGAACCCGTCAGTGCGTTGATGGTGGCGCCGGACGTCGTCCCCGAAATATCGAAGGTGCCGTTGTTCACCAGGCCACTCGACGCGGCAATGCTCCCAGCGCCGGACAGCACGAGCGTGCCGCCACTGATCGTCGTTGCGCCGGTAAATCCATTGATCGCCGACAGCGTTTGCGCGCCACCGCTGACCGTGAGGCCGCCCGCCCCCCCGATCGTGCCGCTGAACGTGCCGGCTGCGTTGGCAAGCGTGAGCGTCCGGCCACCCAGGGCGACGGCGCCCGAGCCGGTCAATGCGTTGATGGTGGCGCCTGCGGTCGTCCCCGAAATATCGAACGTGCCGTTGTTCACGACACCGCTCGAAGCCGCGATGCTGCCCGCGCCAGACAATGCGAGCGTGCCCGCATTGATGGCCGTGCTGCCGCCATAGCCCGCCGTGCCCGAGATGGTCAACGTGCCGGCCCCGGCCTGCACCAGATTGCCGGCGCCGCTGATGGTGCCGGCGTACGTCACAGCGTCGCTGCGATTGAAAGCCAGTGTGCCGTTATTGACGATGTTGCCGGCCACCGAACCGGTGGTGCCGCCGTTGCCAATCTGCAGCGTGCCGGTGGTGATGGTGGTCGCGCCTGTGTAGGTGTTGTCGCCCGTCAGCGTGATCGTTCGACTGCCGGTGACGCCCACGCTGCCCGCGCCCGATATGACGCCTGACACCACAAGGTTCGTCGTGGTCGAATCGAGCGTGACACGCGACGTGGCGTCTGCCAGCGTGACGTTGTTGGACAGCGAGAGCCCTGCACTGCCGGCCGTGATCTTGGCTGCTGCGCCCGCCGCCACGTCAAGGTTTCCGATGATGTTGGAACCCGTTAGCAGTTGCAGCGTGTTGTTCGTCCCGTTGAACTGGATGGCGGCCGCACGCGTCACGCCGTCGCTGAACAACCCGCCGCTGATCGTGCCGCCATTGACGATGACGGCGCCGTTGGCAATGACACCCGCGCCCGCGGCACCGCCATTGCCGGCCCCGCCAGTGATCGTGCCCACGTTGGAAAGCACGTTGAACCCGGCAGCCAGATTGACGCCGGCACCGCTGGCACCGGCCGTGCTGCCACCGCCACCACTGGCACCGCCTACACCGCCCACGATCGATCCAATGTTGGTCACCTGAGTACCGGAGCCCAAGGTCAGCAACCCGTCGCCGCCGCCACCGCCGCCGCCCGGGTTCCCGGCAGAACCTCCGTTGCCGCCGTTGCCACCGATCAGCGTGCCTTGGTTGTTCACGTCAGCAGCCGGCGTCACCATGACCAACGCTGCGCCGCCGCCGCCGCCGCCGCCGCCGTTGGAGGCCGGCCCCGATGTGCCGGCACCGCCATTTCCGCCCGCGCCGCCCTGCACAGTTACGCCATTGCTGACAGTGACGCTGATGCCCGTGGAATACACGCCCGCACCGCCGCCACCCGCGCCGGCTGCAAAATTGAATCCGTCGAACGCTTGGCCGGACCCGCCCTGCGCGTTTGCATTGACCACGGCATCGCCAGCGAGCACGACGGCCGGTGAGCCTCCCGCGCCGCCCTGCCCGCTGTCATTCGTGGCACCGGTACCGCCCGTCCCGCCCGAAGTCGGCCCGCCCGGAACTTGGACAGTGGCCGAGCCGCCGCCCAGCGTCGAAGAACCGCCGCCACCGCCGTTGCCGCTACCCCCATTGCCGCTGCGGTCCGGGATGCCGGCGCCGCCAGCGGCGCTGCAGTTTGCGATCGTGCTCGACGAGCAGGTCGCGGCCCAGCCGGGGAGCGCCGCACCGGCCAGCCCAAGCGATACGCTGATTGAAATGATGGAAGCGCGCCGACGCGCATGCGTCGTGTCGCCGCTGGCGTCAACGCCCCCGTGCGATGCCTTGGTCAGTTCCGATACCACTTGCGGAGCACGCAAGGTGCGGCTCCAGACCAGCCGATAGACCCGGTTCATGTTGATCCCCTCGTCGCATAGACCCATGGGTCGGGCGCTGATCATGGAGAGGCAGGACCGTGGCGCGAATGACCCGTTCTTTGTGTTGTCGTTCTCTGGCGCGCCGGCTGCGGGAACCGCGTTTTAGGCTCATCGGCCGGGGCGCATGCGCGCGAAATATAACATTTGCCTAGGAAATATTGCCCGGGCTGTCGGTAAGGGTTGTTGTCCGGCCTCGTCGTCCCAACGGAGCGCAAAAAAAAAACGCGCCGAGTCGCCCCGGCGCGTTTTTCGTTTTGCTGCTGAGCGGACTGCTTACGCCATCCACTTCCGCGCGTTGCGGAACATCCGCATCCACGGGCTGCTGCCGTCGCCGGCGGCTTCCCATTCCTTCGGATGCCAGCTCATCTGCACGGCGCGGAACACGCGTTCCGGATGCGGCATCAGGGCCGTGAAGCGACCGTCGTGCGTCGTCACCGAGGCAATGCCCTGCGGCGAGCCGTTCGGGTTCAGCGGATAGGTCTGCGTGACTTCGCCGCGGTTGTCGACGTAACGCAGGCCAACGGCCACCTTGCCGATGTCGCCCTGCTGCGAGAAGTCGGCATAGCCTTCGCCGTGCGCAACGACGATGGGAATGCGACTGCCTTCCATGCCCGCGTAGAAGATCGACGGCGATGCTTCGACCTGCACGGTCACCAGGCGGCCTTCGTATTGCTCCGACTGGTTGCGCGTGAACTTCGGCCATGCGCCGGCGCCCGGGATGATCGGGGCGAGGTTCGCCATCATCTGGCAACCGTTGCACACACCCAGCGCGATCGAATCGGTGCGGTTGAAGAAGGCGGCGAACTGCTCGGCGAGCATGCTGTTGAAGAGGATTGTCTTCGCCCAGCCTTCGCCCGCGCCGAGCACATCGCCGTAGCTGAAACCGCCACAGGCGACGAAGCCCTTGAAGCTGGCGAGGTTCGTGCGGCCTGCCAGCAGGTCGCTCATGTGGACGTCGTAGGTGTCGAAGCCGGCCTTGTCCATCGCATAGGCCATTTCGATCTGCGAGTTCACGCCCTGCTCGCGCAGGATCGCCATGCGCGGGCGGGCGCCCGTGGCGATGAACGGTGCGGCCACGTCTTCCGCAATATCGAACGTGAGCTTGGGCGAGATGCCCGGGTCTTCAGCGTCGAGGATGCGGTCGTATTCGCTTTGCGTGCACTCGGGGTTGTCGCGCAGGCTGGCGATGCGCCAGGAGACATCCGTCCAGGTGCGTTGCAGTTCGATGCGCGACGCGCTGAACACCTTCTTGGCGTCGCGCCAGATTTCAATGTGGTCGTTGGCGTTGGGCGCGCCGATCACGTGGCTGCAGCCGGCCAGGCCGTGCTCGCGCAGCACCGCAAAGACGGCGTCGCGCTGAGCCAGCGGCACCTGGATGACGGCACCGAGTTCTTCGGCAAACAGCGCCCGCAGCGTCAGGTCGGCGCGGCGGCCGGAGACTTGCTGCGCCCAGTTCTTGGCGTCGCCATGATCGGCTGCATCGTCGAGCGTGAGCATGTCGACGTTGATCGACACGCCGCAGTGGCCGGCGAAGGCCATCTCGCAGACGGTCGCCCACAGGCCGCCGTCGGAACGGTCGTGATACGCCAGCAGAGAGCCGCTCGCGTTCAGTTGCTGGATGGCCGCGAAGAAGCGCTTGAGGTCTTCGGCGTCGTCCACGTCGGGCACGCTGTTGCCGATCTGCTCCGTGACCTGCGCCAGGATGCTGCCGCCCATGCGGTTCTTGCCACGGCCCAGGTCGATCAGGATCAGCGTGCTGTCGGCCGGCGCGTTCGCCGATTCGACTTGCTTGAGCTGCGGCGTGAGCGTCTTGCGCACATCCGTCACCGGGGCAAACGCCGAGACGATCAGCGAGACCGGCGCGACGACTTCCTTTGCTGCGCCTTCGTCTTCCCACTTGGTGCGCATCGACAGCGAATCCTTGCCCACCGGAATGCTGATGCCCAGTGCCGGGCACAGCTCCATGCCGACGGCCTTGACGGTGTCGTACAGGCGGGCGTCTTCACCGTTCACGCCGCAGGCAGCCATCCAGTTGGCCGACAGCTTCAGCTGCGTGAGCGAGTCGATCGGCGCAGCGGCGATGTTGGTGATGGACTCGCCGATGGCCATGCGGCCCGATGCCGGTGCGTTGATGACAGCCAGCGGCGTGCGCTCGCCCATCGTCATCGCCTCGCCGGCGTAGCCCTTGTAGTCAAGCGTGGTGACGGCCACGTCGGCCACCGGCACCTGCCACGGGCCGACCATCTGGTCGCGCGTGTTCAGGCCGCCCACAGTGCGGTCGCCGATGGTGATCAGGAACGACTTGCTGGCAACGGTCGGGTGACGCAGCACGTCGCGTGCGACGACTTCCAGGTCCAGCCCGGTGACATCGACTTCCGGCAGTTCCTGCGCAACGCGGCGCACGTCACGGTGCATGCGCGGCGGCTTGCCGAGCAGCACGTCCATCGGCATGTTGACCGGGAAGTGCTCGGGGAGATCCGCTGCGGTATCGCTGTCGACCACTTGCAGCTGCTGCTCGTCCGTGGCGAAACCGACCACCGAGAACGGCGCGCGCTCGCGCTCGCACATGGCCTGGAAGCGCGGGAAATCGCCGGGGGCAATCGCCAGCGTGTAGCGCTCTTGCGATTCGTTGCACCAGATTTCCGCCGGGCTCAGGCCCGACTCTTCCAGATGCACCTGGCGCAGGTCGAAACGCGCGCCCTTCCCGGCGCCGTCGACAATTTCCGGGAAGGCGTTGGAGATGCCGCCCGCGCCCACGTCGTGGATCGACAGGATCGGGTTGTCTTCGCCCAGCGCCCAGCACGCGTTGATCACTTCCTGCGCGCGGCGCTGCATTTCGGGGTTGCCGCGCTGGACGGAATCGAAGTCCAGGTCGGCGGTGTTGGTGCCGGTGGCCATCGAGCTGGCAGCGCCGCCGCCCATGCCGATGCGCATGCCGGGGCCACCCAGCTGAATCAGCAGCGTGCCGGCCGGCAGCCCGTGCTTGTGCGTGTGACCGGCATCGATGTTGCCGATGCCGCCCGCGATCATGATCGGCTTGTGATAGCCGCGCACGGTGCCGCCGACGTTCTGCTCGTAGACGCGGAAGTAGCCGCCGAGGTTGGGCCGGCCAAATTCGTTGTTGAACGCAGCGCCGCCGATCGGGCCTTCGATCATGATCTGCAGCGGCGAGGCGATGCGGTCAGGCTTGCCGACCGGGCCCGGTACGGCTTCATTCGGATTGCGGTGTGCCACGGGCTGGGCGGTATCGCGGGCGTTTTCCCACGATTGCACGGCTTCCGGCAGCAGCAGGTTCGACACCGTAAAGCCTGTCAGGCCGGCCTTGGGCTTGGCGCCGCGGCCCGTCGCGCCTTCGTCGCGGATTTCGCCGCCCGCGCCCGTCGACGCACCCGGGAACGGCGAAATGGCTGTCGGGTGGTTGTGCGTCTCCACCTTCATCAGCGTGTGCGTAAGCGCTTCGCGGCGGCCGTATTGCGGCACGCCCGTCGCGGCTTCCGTGCCTGCGTGCGGGAACCAGCGCTCGGCCATGCCGCCTTCCATCACGGCGGCGTTGTCGGAATACGCGACGATCGTGCCCTGCGGCGCGAGCTGGTGCGTGTTGCGGATCATCGCGAAGAGCGACTTGTCCTGTGTCTCGCCGTCGATGGTCCAGTCGGCGTTGAAGATCTTGTGGCGGCAGTGCTCGCTGTTGGCCTGCGCAAACATCATCAGCTCGACGTCGGTCGGGTTGCGTTCGAGCTTGCGGTAGGCGTCGACCAGGTAGTCGATTTCATCGTCGGACAGAGCCAGGCCCATTTCGACGTTGGCGGCTTCCAAGGCACGACGACCAGCATCCTGGCCACCGGCGATATCGACAAAGCGCAATGCCTTGGCGGGCAACACGTCGAACAGGCCGTAGCCGGCTTCGCGCGAGTCGATGACGGTTTCGGTCATGCGGTCGTGCAGATGCTCGGCAACGGCGGCGCGAGTGGCGTCGTCGAGGTGCTTGGCAGCGCCGGTCAGGCTGCGGATGAGGCCCTTCTTGCACGTGACGGTGAATTCCACGCCGCGCTCAATGCGATGGATTTGCGGCAGTGCGCAGTGGCGGGCGATTTCCGTCGCCTTGCTGGCCCACGGCGAGATCGTGCCGAAGCGCGGGATGACCACGAAGCGGTCGCCCTCGACATCGGCCGGGGCGGGCGAACCGTAGGTCAGCAGCGCTTGCACACGGGCGGCTTCATCGGTCGACAGCGGCGTGTCGGCGGCCACGAAGTGCAGGTATTGGGCACTGACGGCATCGATGTCCGGATCGATGCGCTTGAGGGTGGAAAGCAGGCGTTGCTGGCGGAAGGCGGACAGCGCGAGAGCGCCGGGAAAGCACGAGAAATGCGCCATGGTGGGCAAGGCAGGCAGTAGCTGGAAGGAGGGATTTCCCGGCGTGCGCGGGAAAACCGCTATTGTACCTTGCCCGGCCCTTGTTACCGACCCTCAAATCGGCCTGAAATGCGCCTGCCTCGGCCGGAAATTGTCGAAAACGCCCGTTTTACAGCGACGTGGCGGACCGTGCCGCCTGCTCGTACAGGCCCGTCAGCACGCGCAGCAGGCGCGCCAGCTCGCCAATTTCGGCATTTTCCTCGCCGCTGGGCGAAATATTGCTGGTCAGACATTGCTCGCGGATCTCGCGGTACCGGGCGCAGGCCTTTTCGCCGGCTTCGGTGGTCGTGTAGGTGACTTCCTTGCCGTTGCGCGTGCCCTCCACCAGGTCCATCCCCTGCAGTTTCTTGAGGGAATACGTGACAAGGTGGGTGTCTTCCACGTTCAGCACGAAACAGATGTCGGCCAGGCGCTTGGCGCGGCCACGGTGGTTGACGTGATGCACCACCAGCACATCGAGGAAGGTCAGGTCGCGCACACCGGCGGCGGCCATGCAGCGCATGCACCAGCGGTTGTAGGCGTTGTAGGCGGTGTTGAGCGCAAACTCGAACTCCGACAGCTCCGGACTGCGCGCCGACACCAGGTGTGACGAAGAGACGATCGGCCCGCCCTTCCCTGCATCCTCATTGGCTGCGGATTGCGGCAGATCGGCTTTCGGGGTGGTCGGCGATTTGGACATTGCAACGGGCGGGGAAAGGACCGGAAACGCGGGCTATTGTAAGAGAATAGATCGTCATGTCTGCATGGATAAAAGGCGTAGTTGCCATGTCCTCACACCCTACCTGGCGCGAAATCCTGATCGACGGCGCCCTGGCCGCGCACCACGGCGCCGATCTGCTATTCGGCACGGCCGGAATCCGCGCGCTGGAAGCGGCTGCGTACCGGACCCTCGAACCCTTCACCTTGATGGCCCGCGCCGGCGACGCCGCCGCGGACTGGCTGCAGACGCGCGCGCC
The DNA here is from genome assembly GCF_000620465.1 of Ralstonia sp. UNC404CL21Col. Lineage (GTDB taxonomy): Bacteria > Pseudomonadota > Gammaproteobacteria > Burkholderiales > Burkholderiaceae > Ralstonia > Ralstonia flatus. The sequence continues at coordinate 1,049,235 of NZ_KK211140.1, read as the reverse complement.
ACATGGGCATGTGCTGCTCGTTGCCGGCCCAGGCAACAACGGTGGCGATGCGCTCGTGGCGGCGACGGTGCTGCATCTGGCCGGGCGCGCCGTCACCGTATGGCTTGCCGCCGACCCGGCACAGCTGCCCGACGATGCGCGCCGCGCCTGGACGGAGGCGTGTGCCGCGAATGTTCCGATCGAACAGCTGCACACCCCGGCTTCAGTGCCGGCTGCCACCTCGGCCATCGTCGACGGCCTTTTTGGTGTCGGACTCGCCCGGCCGCTGACGGGATTGCATGCGGCACTGGTCGACACCATCAATGCCAGCGGATTGCCGGTGTATGCGCTCGACATTCCCTCCGGGCTGAACGGCGATACCGGCCAGCCGCCCGCCCCGGATTCACCGGTGATCCAGGCGCGCGCCACCATCACGTTCCTCGCCATCAAACCGGGCTTGCTGACGGGCGATGGCCGTGACGCCACCGGCGACATCGCGCTGGCCGACCTGCAAGCCGCGCAGCCGGCTTATGACGGCGTGGTCGAAGCAGACGCCTTCGTCAACACGCCGTCACGCTGGCTCGCGCACGTGCCGCGCCGGCGGCATAACGGCCACAAGGGCACGTACGGCAGCGTGGCGATCGTGGGCGGCGCCGCAGGCATGGTTGGGGCGCCGCTGCTGTCGGCGCGCGGCGCGCTCTATCTGGGCGCGGGCAAGGTGCACGTGGCCTCGCTGGCCGCCGATGCGCCGCGTGTCGATCCCGCGCAACCGGAATTGATGCTGCACAGCTGGGGCGCACTCGATCTGGGCGGCATGCAAGCGCTGGCCGTGGGCCCCGGCATGGGCACCGGCAAGGAATCGGAAGCGGCGCTCGAGCATCTGCTGGACCGCATGCTGTCCGCGCACACGCCTGCCGTGTTCGACGCCGATGCACTGAATCTCTTTGCGAAAACGCCCGCGCTGCTCGCCCGCCTCACGCAGTTGGCCAGAAGCGGTGTGCCGTTGGTGCTGACGCCGCATCCGCTGGAAGCCGCGCGCCTGCTGCAGACCGATGCGCGCGCCGTTCAGCACGATCGGCTGGCCGCCGCCCAGGCGCTGGTCAATCGAACGGGCGCGGTGGTCGTGCTCAAAGGCTCAGGCACAATCGTCGCGGCGCCGGGCATCGCGCCGGCCATCAACCCCACCGGCAACGGCGGGCTCGCCACCGGCGGCACGGGCGACGTCCTGACCGGCATGATCGGCGCACTGCTTGCGCAAGGCATGGGAGCGCGCGAAGCTGCACTCGCCGGTGTGTGGCTGCATGGTCGTGCCGCGGACGATCTGGTCCAGGCGGGCGTCGGCCCCATCGGCCTGCACGCAAGCGAGCTATGCGCGCCGGCGCGACGTGCACTCAACGCCTTGCTGGCGTCGGACGTTCGCCGATAGAAATAGGAAATACAGCGCCGTTATACTGCCCATTCGTTTTCCCGCACCAACCTCACGTCACCTCACGCCGTATGCCCACAGCCCTACCCGCCTGGCAGTCCCTGACGCAACACGCAGAATCGATCCGCGCGACACATATGCGCGACTGGTTTGCCGCGCCGGACGCCGAGGAACGGGTACGCGCCTTCACGCTAGAGGCAGCTGGCCTGACGGTCGACTACTCCAAGAACCGCATCACGCCTGAGACGCTGGCGCTACTGCTGCAACTGGCCGACGAGACCGGCGTGCTCCCGCTGCGCGATGCCATGCTGCGTGGCGACCGCATCAACAACACCGAGCACCGCTCCGTCCTGCATGCAGCCCTGCGTGGCCGCGCGGAAGACGACTATCGTGCCGACGGCGAGCCCGTCATGCCGGAAGTGCTGCGCGTGCGCGCCCAGATGCACGACTTCGCCGACCGCGTGCATAGCGGCGCCTGGACAGGCCACTCGGGCCAGCGCATCACGGACATCGTGAACATTGGCATTGGCGGCTCGGACCTCGGCCCCCGCATGGTGTGCCGCGCCCTCGACCATCTTGCCGTGCCGCAGGTGCGCGTGCATTTCGTCTCCAATGTCGATGGCACGGACCTGGCCGAAACGCTGGATCATCTGCATCCGGATACCACGCTCGCCATCGTCTGCTCGAAGACGTTCACCACGCTCGAAACGATGGCGAACGCGCATAGCATGCGCCGGTGGTTTGTCGAACATGGCGTGGCGGAAGATCAGCTCAAGCACCACTTCGTCGCGGTCTCCACCAACCGCGAGGCCGTCGTGCAGTTCGGCATCGACCCGGACAACATGTTCACGTTCTGGGATTGGGTTGGCGGGCGGTTCTCGCTGTGGTCGGCGGTGGGCCTGTCGATCGTGCTGGCGATCGGGCCGCAACAGTTCGAAGCGATGCTCGATGGTGCTCGCGCGATGGATCGCCACTTTGCGACGGCCGCGCCACGCGAAAACCTGCCGCTCATTCTCGGGATGCTCTCGGTCTGGTATCGCGGCTTCTTCGATGCGGCGAGCGCGTGCACGGTGCCCTACTGCGCGCCGCTGGAACTGCTGACCGACTTCATGCAGCAGCTCGAGATGGAAAGCAACGGCAAATCGGTCCAGCGCAACGGCGCGGCCATCGATACCGATACCGGCCCCATCGTCTGGGGCACGGCCGGCACCAACGGGCAGCATGCGTATTTCCAGTTGATCCACCAGGGCTCGCAGATCGTGCCGGTGGATTTCATCACCACGCTCGAGCCGGTGCGCAACCTGCCTGGCCACCACGCCAAACTGCTCGCAAACTGCTTCGCGCAGGGCGAGGCGCTGCTGCTTGGGCGCACCGCCGATGAAGTCCGCGCGGGAGGCGTCACCGACGAAGCGCTGGTGCCGCACATGGTGTTCGAAGGCAATCGCCCGAGCACGACCATCCTGATGGAACGGCTGGACGCTGCCTCACTCGGCGCGCTCATTGCCTGCGCCGAGCACCGCACCTTCGTGCAGGGCGCGGTGTGGAACATCAACTCGTTCGATCAGTGGGGCGTGGAGCTTGGCAAGAAACTCGCCAAGCCGATTCAGGCAGAGCTGGAAGGTGCACCGGCCTCGGTGGCGCATGACGCATCGACGGCGGCACTGATCCGCCGCGCCAAAGTCGCGCTCTGACGCAAACGTTCAGAGTTCGGTGACGATCTCGTCGCCGACAAGATGCCCGGCTTCGATGGTGAGAATGCGGCTGCAACGGGCAGCGACGGAGCGGTCGTGCGTCACCAGCACGAGCGTGGATCCGGCACTGCGGTTGAGTTCAAACATCAGCGCGATCACGGCCTCACCGGTGGCAGTGTCGAGACTGCCGGTCGGCTCGTCGGCAAAAAGAATGTCGGGCTCGGTCACAAACGCGCGTGCCAGAGCCACGCGTTGCTGTTCGCCGCCCGAGAGTGTCTTTGGATAGTGCGACAGCCGTGCGCCGAGGCCGACGCGCTCCAGCAGCACCGTGGCACGACGACGCATTTCAGCGGTGCTCACATCGCCCTGCAATTCCAGCGGCAACATCACGTTCTCGAGGGCCGTCAGGTGCGGCAGCAGCTGGAATGACTGGAAGACAAAGCCGACGTGGCTGCCGCGCACGGCGGCACGGCCATCTTCGTCCAGTTTGAACAGGTCGTTGCCCAGCAGCTTGACCGAGCCCGATGTCGGCAAGTCCAGTCCGGCGAGCAACCCGAGCAGCGTCGATTTGCCCGAGCCGGAGGCGCCAACAATCGCCAGTGTCTCGCCCATTTCCACACGGAAGGCAACATCGCTCAGAATAGGCAACTCACCGGTGGCATCGCGCACAGTCTTGTGCAGCGAATCGACTTCAATCACCCAGGTAGCAGAAGACGACATGATTGGACGGGTTGGTAGTAGAAGGCGCAGCGTGAAGTGGCTTGCAGCGGCGCTCGGCTGCGCAGTGTTCGGCATGCTGCCGCTCGCACAGACGGCTGTAGCACAAGGCGCGCCGGCATCGCATCGCGTGGTGGTGCTGGGTGACAGCCTGTCGGCGGGATACGGCCTGGCGCAAGGCACAGGCTGGGTCGCGTTGCTCGACAGGCGCCTCAAAGAACGGAAGCCCGATTATAGCGTCGCCAATGCCAGCATCAGCGGCGACACCACGGCCGGCGGCCGCTCACGCCTGCCCGCCGTGCTGGCACGCGAAAGGCCCTCCGTCGTGATTCTGGAGCTGGGCGGTAACGACGCGCTGCGCGGCCTCTCGCTCGCCTCCAGCGAGGCCAACATGAAGGCGATGATCGAAGCATCGCAAGCCGCAGGCGCGAAGGTGTTGCTGGTCGGCATGCGCATCCCGCCCAACTACGGCCCGGAGTACAGCGAGCGCTTCTTCGCCATGTTCGGCAAGCTGGCGCAGCAGTACAAGCTGCCGCTGGTGCCGTTCCTGCTGGAAGGCGTTGCGCAACGGCCCGACTGGTTCCAGGAAGATCGCATCCATCCCATTGCCGCAGCGCAGCCAACGATGCTCGATAACGTATGGCCCAAACTGGAACCTCTCCTTAAAGCGCGGGTCGGAAGATGACCCTTCTGCCGCACCGATTGCATGCGGCGCATCCGATTCTCTACTCCGGAACGGCGGCCACCTCTCACTCGGGCGAACACCATGAAGCTTCTGGCAAGCGGGCTACGCGCAGCGCGCGACAACAAGCGGTTCCTCGTCGGCATGTCGCTGCTCTTTGCGTTCCGCGCCTGCATTGCCGACTGGGCAGTCGTGCCGAGCGGCTCAATGAACCCCACGCTCATCGAAGGCGACTACATTTTGATGAACCGGTTGGCCTACGGGGTACGCGTACCGGCCACGACCGTCTGGCTCAAGCGCGGCAGCGAGCCGAAACGCGGTGATGTCGTCGTCTTCTCCTCCCCCGAAGACGGCACGAAGCTGGTGAAGCGACTCATCGGGCTGCCCGGCGACGTGGTTGAAATGCGTGACGAAGCGCTCTACATCAATCGTGAGCGGATTGCCTATGCGCCGCTGCCAGACGTCGCACCCGGCACGTTGCCGCAGGCAACGGCGACACTGCCGCACGAACTCTGGTCGGAAGCGCTACCCGGCCGCGAGCACACCGTGATGGTCTTGCCGGAGGTGCGTGCGCTGCGCAGTTTCGGACCCATCACCGTCCCGCAAGACCATTACCTCATGCTGGGCGACAACCGCGACAACAGCCGAGACTCACGTTACTTCGGCCTGGTCCCTCGCAAGAACCTGATCGCGCGCGCTTCCCACGTAGCCCTGTCGTTCGATCCAGATCACTGGTACATGCCGCGCGTGGCGCGCATCGGCAAACCGCTGGACTAGTCGGCAAAAAAAAGGCAAAGAAAAAGCCCCCTCGTTGTAGAGGGGGCTTTTTTGTCTGGCTAGTCGCAGGACGCGGTATCAGTCCTCTGCCGTATTGGCAGGTTTGCTGGTGTCGACCGCGCTGCTGTTGATCTTCACCTTCGAGCGCGCCTTCAGCGCTTCGTAGTAGGCGTTGAACTCCGTCTGGCCTGCCGCTTGCGCCAGTTGCTGTGCATCGGCAGTGCGGCGCGCCTCGTCCACATTGGCCGGCGGCAGCACCTTGTTGATGCGATACAGCGCGTAGCCCTGGGCACCGAGGTCGACGCCGATGGTGACCGGCAGCTTGGTCGCATCCGCACGCAGGATCGCCGTCAATGCTGCCGGCGGCGTGCCCTGCGCCTGCTGGCGCGAGAGGGTCTGTGCAGCGTTGAAACCATCGGCGCTGTTGCTCTGCTTCACGGCGGCCAGCTTTTCTTCGCCGGCCTTCTTTGCCAGCGCAGCCGCTTGCTCGGCGATCACCTTGGCCTTGACCTGTTCCCGCACGTCGGCCAGCTTCTTCACCGTGGCCGGGCGATACTCCGCCGCGCGCGCTGCAACCAGCGTGGTCGGACCTACCTGGATGGCGGCCGTGTTGCGGTGGTTCTTGATCACGTCGTCAGCGAACAGCGCCTTGAGCACCTTGTCGTTGCCGATGGGGCTGCCGGACTGCGCCGGGCTCGGGGTGCGCGTGACGTTGTCGGCCGTCTGGATCTGCAGCTTGAGCTTGTCGGCCACCGGCTTCAGGCTGTCGGACTGGTCTTCCACCGTGTTGGAGAACGCGTCGGCCAGCTCCGAATACTTCTTGTTGGCGAGCTGCGTACGCACTTCACGCTCAAGCTCGGGCTTGACGGCTTCCAACGGCTGCACGCCGCCGCCCTTCACTTCTTCCAGCTTGATGATGTGGAAACCGAAATCGCTTTGGACCACGTCACTGATGTCGCCCGGCTGCTTGAGCGCAAACAGCGCGTTCTCAAACGGCGGCACGGTCGCGCCCTTGCCGAGGAAGCCCAGCTCGCCACCCTGCGCGGCCGAGCCCGGATCGCCCGAGTACTTCTTGGCCAGTTCGGCAAAGCTCGCGGGGTTCTTGCGTACCTCGGCCAGGACCTCTTCGGCCTTCTTCTTGGCGGCGTCCTTGTCGGCAGGCTTGGCGTTGTCCGGCAGCTTGATCAGGATGTGAGCGGCGCGGCGTTCTTCTTGTGTCTTGAAGCGCGCAGCGTTCTGATCGTAGTACTCCTTGATCTGCTCGGGCGTGACCGGAATCTGCTTCATCATGTCCTCGCCCGAGAACACGACATACTCGGCCTTGACTTGCTCCGGTACAGAGAATTCCTGCTGGTGCGCATCGTAGTAAGCCTGGATGGCCCTTTCGTCCGCATTGACCTTTGCAGCGTAGTCGGCCGGCTTGAACAGCAGCGTCTGAACTTCGCGCTGCTGATCGCGTACCTGGATCAGGCGCTCCACCAGCGACTTCGGCACAAACGCCGACGACACGATCGATTGCGGAATCTGTTGCTGCGACAGCTCGAAGCGCAGATTGCCTTCCAACTGCTCGGGCGTCATGTTCTGCGCAGTGAGCAGCCGCACGTAGGCTTCCTGGTCGAACGAGCCATCCGGCTTGCGCAGCGCTGCCACAGCGGGAATCTGCAGGATGGTGTCGCGAATCTTGTCGTTCGAAATGGTCAGGTTCGCACGCATAACCTCATTGGCCAGCACGCGCTGCTGGATGATGCCGTCGAGCACGTCGCGGCGCATCTGCGGACCTTCGAACTGGCGCGGATCATATTGCGCGCCAAGCATCTGGCGCAGGCGCTCCGTCTGCTCGCGCACGCGCGCGTCGACTTCGTTGGTGGAGATGACCTTGCCGTCGACCTTGGCTGCGTCATGCGAGCTATCCATGAAGCTCGAATAACTCTGCACGCCGAAGAACACGAACGACGGGAACACCAGAATCAGCAGCACCAGAAACATCAAGCGCCGATGCGTACGTACGAAATCAAGCATGCTGGACCGGAGGTGAATGGAAGATGGAAAATCCGGCGATTCTATCAGGTGCCGCCGACATTCCGGACAATCGCGGCACAGCGCACAGGCACGACCTGCAAGCATTCGCCGCCGAAAAGACAAAGGCCCGAACGAATCGGGCCTTTGTACAGGAATCTGGCGGAGCGGACGGGACTCGAACCCGCGACCCCCGGCGTGACAGGCCGGTATTCTAACCGACTGAACTACCGCTCCAGATTGGGTTGGACCACCCGACGCGTGAGCGGCAATACGAACGATGGTGGGTGCTGAGAGGCTCGAACTCCCGACCCGCGCCTTGTAAGGGCGCTGCTCTACCAACTGAGCTAAGCACCCGTTCGTACTGCCGGCGTGAGCCGGACTGTCCGGCGCCCGTGTTGCCACCCACGAGCACCAAAGCCCGCTAGTTTAGCGCATCTTTCAGCGCTTTGCCAGGTTTGAATTTCGCAACTTTACCGCCTTCGATCGTGATGGCCGCTCCCGTGCGGGGATTACGCCCATTACGCGAAGACCGCTTGCCGACCAGGAACGTACCGAAGCCGACCAGCGTGACCGACCCACCTTCGCACAACGCATCCTTGATGCCGTCGATCAGCGCGTCGATGGCGCGCCCCGCCGCGGCTTTTGACATGTCGGTCTGCGTCGCCACATGGTCGATGAGATCTGTTTTATTCATCGTGCCACCTCCCCGAACACCCGCTCAGTGTGGATTCATTAAAGTGGCCGTCAATCGACGTGTCAAGGCGAAGAACTGCGTGCTACACGTCGTAGCCTGTGCAAAGAAAAAGGGCCCGAACATGTCGGGCCCTTCTTCAACCTTGGCAGGCCGCGGTGTCAGTGATGCACCATTTCCTGCGACTTGCCGTCGTCGCCCTTGGCGGGCGCAGGCTTGGCTTCCTCTTCCGGCAGCGGCTCCGGCTTACGCACCAGCGCCAGCTCCAGCACCTTATCGATCCAGCGCACCGGCTGAATTTCGATGCTGTTCTTCACGTTGTCCGGAATGTCCGCCAAGTCCTTGACGTTCTCTTCCGGAATCAGCGCCAGCTTGATGCCGCCACGGTGTGCAGCCAGCAGCTTTTCCTTCAAGCCGCCGATCGGCAACACCTCGCCGCGCAGCGTGATTTCGCCGGTCATTGCCACATCAGCGCGCACCGGAATTCCGGTCAGCACCGACACCAGCGCCGTCGTCATCGCAATACCTGCCGACGGACCGTCCTTGGGCGTCGCACCTTCGGGCACGTGGATGTGGATGTCGCGCTTCTCGAACATCTCATCCTTGATACCCAGGCGCGCCGAACGCGAACGCACCACCGAGCGCGCAGCCTCGACCGACTCCTTCATCACGTCGCCCAACGAACCGGTGCGGGTGATGTTGCCCTTGCCCGGCATCAGCGCGGCTTCGATGGTCAGCAGATCGCCGCCCACTTCCGTCCATGCCAAACCGGTCACCTGGCCGACCTGATCTTCCTTGCCGGCCAGACCAAAGTCGAAGCGACGCACGCCGAGGAATTTGTCCAGGTTGTCCGAATCCACCTTCACAGACGTGCCGGCTTCCTTCTTCAGCAGCAACTGCTTGACCACCTTGCGGCAGATCTTCGAAACCTCGCGCTCGAGCGAACGCACACCAGCTTCCCGCGTGTAATAGCGGATGATGTCGCGCAGCGCGGCTTCGGTCACCTCGATCTCGCCTTCCTTCAGACCATTATTCTTGATCTGCTTGGGCAGCAAGTAGCGACGGGCGATGTTGACCTTTTCGTCCTCCGTGTAGCCCGACAGGCGAATCACTTCCATCCGGTCCAGCAACGGCGCCGGAATGTTCAGCGAGTTCGACGTCGCCACGAACATCACATCCGACAGGTCGAAGTCCACTTCGATATAGTGGTCCTGGAACGTGTGGTTCTGTTCCGGGTCCAGCACTTCGAGCAAGGCCGACGACGGGTCGCCGCGGAAGTCCGCACCCATCTTGTCGATCTCGTCCAGCAGGAACAGCGGATTGCGCACGCCGACCTTGGTCAGGCTCTGCAGAATCTTGCCGGGCATCGACCCGATGTACGTACGGCGGTGACCGCGAATCTCGGCCTCGTCACGCACGCCACCCAGCGCCATGCGCACGAACTTGCGGTTCGTTGCACGCGCCACCGACTGCCCGAGCGAGGTCTTGCCAACACCAGGCGGCCCCACGAGGCACAGGATCGGCGCCTTCAGCTTGTCCACGCGCTGTTGCACTGCAAGGTACTCAAGGATGCGTTCCTTGACCTTCTCCAGGCCGTAATGGTCCTGATCCAAAACCTGCTCGGCATTCGACAGGTCGTTGTTGACCTTGCTCTTCTTGCGCCACGGCAGACCGACCAACGTGTCGATGTAGTTGCGCACGACCGTTGCCTCGGCCGACATCGGCGACATCAGCTTGAGCTTCTTGAACTCGGACTCGGCCTTCTTCTTGGCCTCCTTCGGCATGCGGGCGGCCTTGATCTTCTTGTCCAGCTCTTCGAGATCGGCGCCTTCCTCGCCTTCGCCCAGTTCCTTCTGGATGGCCTTGACCTGCTCGTTCAGGTAGTACTCGCGCTGGCTCTTCTCCATCTGGCGCTTGACGCGGCCGCGGATGCGCTTTTCCACCTGCAGAATGTCGATCTCGCCCTCAAGCTGCGACAGCAGGCTCTCCAGGCGTTCCGTCACGTTGAACATCTCGAGAATCTTCTGCTTCTGCTCGAGCTTGATCGGCAGGTGCGCAGCGATGGTGTCAGCCAGACGACCCGGCTCGTCGATGCCCGACAACGAAGTCAGGATCTCCGGCGGGATCTTCTTGTTCAGCTTCACGTACTGATCGAACTGCGACACGATGGCGCGACGCAGCGCCTCGGTCTCAGCCGATTCAGTGGGTTCCGGGCCGACGGGCACGGCTTCGCAGAAAAAGTGCGATTCGTCGTCGGTGACGGACAGGATGTTGGCGCGCTGCGTGCCCTCGACCAGCACCTTCACGGTGCCGTCCGGCAGCTTCAGCATCTGCAGAATGTTGGCGATACAGCCGACCTCGTACAGATCCTTGTCGGTCGGCTCGTCCTTGGCGGCGGTCTTTTGCGCCACGAGCATGATGCTCTTGCCCGCCTCCATCGCAGCTTCCAGCGCCTTGATGGATTTGGGGCGCCCCACGAACAGCGGAATCACCATGTGCGGAAACACCACCACGTCACGCAGCGGCAACAGCGGCAGGCGAATCTGCTCAGCGGGTAAAAGTTGGGTTCCGGACATTATTTTCCCCAGAAAGTCATGTAAGGGCTAAATTGGGCACAGCGACGGTTTTACAAGACCGCTGCTGCAAGTCGCATGCCGACCCGGTTTCCCGAAGCAAAAAAAGCCGCTCGCGAGCGAACGGCTTCCTGCATGGGACGCATACGGCGCATCCCGGCCGGGCATTCGCGTCAGTTGGAACCTGCAACCTTGGGTTGCTCTTCGTAAATCAGCAAGGGCTTGCCTTCGTCGGAGATCGTACTTTCATCGATCACCACCTTTTGCACACCCTTGTGGTTGGGGAGGTCATACATCACATCCATCAAAGCGTGCTCGACGATGGAACGCAAACCACGCGCCCCCGTCTTGCGCTTGATCGCCTTGCGGGCGATTGCCGTCAGCGCGCTCGGACGAATTTCCAGCTCCACCCCTTCCATTGCCAGCAGCTTCTGGTACTGCTTGACGATTGCGTTCTTGGGCTCGACCAGAATTTCCATCAAGGCAGCTTCATCGAGCTTGGCCAGCGTCGCCACCACGGGCAGACGGCCGATCAACTCGGGAATCAGGCCGAACTTGATGAGATCTTCCGGCTCCACTTGCGGCAGCACTTCGCTGACGTCGCGCTCTTCCTTGCTCTGCACTTCTGCACCGAAACCGATACCGGTCTTGTCAGAGCGCTGCATGATGATCTTTTCCAGACCGTCGAACGCGCCGCCGCAGATGAACAGGATGTTGGTCGTATCAACCTGCAGGAAGTCCTGATTCGGATGCTTGCGGCCACCTTGCGGCGGCACCGAAGCCATCGTTCCTTCCACCAGCTTGAGCAGCGCCTGCTGCACACCTTCCCCAGAAACGTCCCGAGTAATGGAAGGGTTGTCAGACTTGCGCGAAATCTTGTCGATCTCGTCGATGTAGACGATGCCGCGCTGGGCCTTGTCCACCTCGTAATTGCAGTTCTGCAGCAGCTTCTGGATGATGTTTTCGACGTCCTCGCCCACGTAGCCGGCTTCAGTCAGCGTGGTGGCGTCGGCGATGACGAATGGCACGTTCAACAGACGCGCCAGCGTTTGAGCAAGCAGGGTCTTGCCCGAGCCAGTCGGCCCGATGAGCAGGATGTTGCTCTTCGACAGCTCGACATCGTCCTTCTTGCCGAGGTGCTTCAAACGCTTGTAATGGTTGTAGACCGCGACCGCCAGGATCTTCTTGGCCTGCTCCTGACCAATCACATATTGGTCCAGGCTTTGGCGGATTTCATGCGGTGTGGGCAGATCGGACTTGACCGCCAGACCACCTTCCTTTTCGGAGATGGCGGCTTCGTCCCGGATGATTTCGTTGCACAGGTCGATACATTCATCGCAGATGAAGACCGAGGGGCCGGCAATCAGTTTCTTGACCTCATGCTGGCTCTTGCCGCAAAACGAGCAGTACAGCAGCTTTTCGCCAGTCGAGCCTTTCTTGTCCGCCATAACGATTACCAGTAGTTCTTGGCAGCATCATACGCCAAATTATCTGGCGACGATCCGCAGGTGTTGTTCTAAGCAAAAACGAGGCGCGAAGCCTCGTTTTTGACACCGCTTGACATGTTTCGTGCGGTTAGCCGGTGTGCCGTAAAACGCACCAGCCACCATCTACACACATCGACGCATTACATCGACACTTCAGCGCTTCGCGATAACCTGATCGATCAGGCCGTATTCCTTGGCCTGTTCGCTGCTCATGAAGTTATCACGATCCGTGTCGCGCGCGATCTTATCGACGGGCTGACCGGTCGCCTCCGAGAGCACCGTGTTCAGACGCTCGCGCAGATACAGAATCTCGCGCGCCTGGATCTCGATGTCGGAGGCTTGGCCGCGCGCACCGCCCAGCGGCTGGTGAATCATGATGCGCGAGTTCGGCAGCGCCAGACGCTTGCCCTTGGCACCGGCCGCGAGCAGGAACGCGCCCATGCTGGCTGCCATGCCCATGCACAGCGTCGACACGTCAGGCTTGATGAACTGCATCGTGTCGTACATCGCCAGGCCGGACGAGACCGAACCACCCGGCGAATTGATGTACAGCGAGATGTCCTTGTCCGGATTCTCGCTTTCCAAAAACAGCAACTGTGCCACCACGAGGTTGGCAGTCTGGTCGTTGACCTCGCCCACCATGAAGATCACTCGCTCCTTGAGCAGGCGCGAGTAGATATCGTAGGCGCGCTCGCCGCGGCCCGACTGCTCGACCACCATCGGCACCAGACCGAGCCCCTGCGTTTCGAGCGCGGAAGCCTGGGTACGGGCAAGTTGGTCGATCAGTTCATTGCGGATCATGCGGTTCTCCGGTGCTTATTTCGGAAACTCTATCGATCGAATCAGCCTTGCGCCGGCGTGGCGGTCAGCTCTTCGAACGACACGACCTTGTCAGTGACCTTGGCCTTGTCGCACACAAAATTTACCACGTTGTTTTCGAGCACGTAGGCTTCCATCTCGGCCAAGCGCTGTTGGTCGCCGTAGTACCAACGGATGACTTCCTTCGGATCTTCGTAGCTCTTGGCGAACTCTTCGATTTCCGCCTTGATCTGCTCCGGCTTGGCTTCCAGGCCGTGGGCCTTCACCACTTCGGCCAGCACCAGACCCAGCTTCACGCGGCGCTCAGCTTGCTGCGTGAACATTTCGGCCGGGATCGGCATGTTCTTGGCGTTCGGCATGCCGCGCGATTCGAGGTCGCGGCGGGCCATTTCGACCAGGCGCTCTTGATCTTGCTCGACCAGCGACTTCGGCACGTCAAGCTCTGCCACCTTCAGCAGCGCTTCCATGACTTGGTCCTTGAGCAGCGCGTGCGTGCGGCGCTTGACTTCACGCTCCAGGTTTTCGCGGATGTCGGCGCGCATCTTGTCGAGGTTGCCGTCGGCGATGCCGAGCGATTGTGCGAAGGCTTCGTTGACTTCCGGCAGGTGCGCCCACTCGACTTGCTTGAGCGTGACCGTGAATTCAGCAGTCTTACCGGCGACGTCCTTGCCGTGGTAGTCCTCGGGGAACGCCAACGGGAATTTCTTCGACTCGCCTTGCTTCAGGCCCAGGGTGGCTTGCTCGAACTCGGGCAGCATACGGCCTTCGCCAAGCACGAAGCTGAAGCCTTCAGCCTTGCCGCCGGCGAATTCCACGCCGTCGATCGTGCCGACGAAATCGACCGTCACGCGGTCGCCATTCTGTGCAACCGCTGCACCGCCGTCGCCGTGGTCGCCGGCTTCGCCGCGCGGATGGTAGTGCACGCGCTGCTTGCGCAGGATGTCGAGAGTCTTGTCGATCTCGGCGTCGGTGATTTCGGTCTTGGTGCGGGTCAGTTCCGCGCCGGCCAAATCGCCGAGCTTCACTTCCGGATACACCTCGAACGTCGCGTCGAAGGCGACTTGATCGTCAGCCACGCCTTCGGTCTTCAGTTCGAAGCGCGGTTGGCCGGCAACCTTCACGCCCTGCTCGTTCGTGATGTCGAAGAACTGGCGGGCAGCCTTGTCGTAGCGCACTTCGAATTCGACTTGTTGGCCGTATTGCTTCTCGACCATCTTCATCGGGACCTTGCCCGGGCGGAAGCCGGACATCTTGACGGTCTTGGACAGACGCGCCAGACGGCTTTGCTTCTCTTGCTCCACTTCGGCCTTCGGGACAGCCAGGGTCACTTTGCGATCAAGCTTGCCGAGGTTTTCGATAGTCGACATGGTCGTAATTCCAGATTCAGAAGATGGTTGCGTCGAACGGCGCAGCGCCAGCAGCAGCCGTGGTTCAAAGTTCTTGGTGTTGCCGGGCTTGCAGGAATGCGGCGCGAGGGCCGCTTGACTGGACAATGCACGGCACAACGGGCGCGTTCAGGCTGGCAAACGCAAAACGCATATTATGGCATGGAACGTTCGGCGGCCCTGATTTTTTGGGTCGGAACGCTAGGAAAACCCTTCAAACCGCGTGTTAATCCAGCGGTTCCGCGGCTTCGTTTTCCGGGGGTGTCGCGCCCTGTCCTTGATGGTGCCCATGCTGCAACGCACGCAGAACAAACCGGCCGGGGTCAAGCGCCGCAACCAGGTCCGATTCCAGCGGGAGCGGGCCACCGTCGATCTGCGCCGCCAGCAACTCTGCGCCCAGTACCGACCATGTGAGGCCCCGGGAGCCGTACGCAAGTGCTGCATACAGCCCGGCAAGGCGAGGCAGCTGTGCATGCGGACCACGCAAACGGAAGCCGGGCGCCGTGGCCGCCGCCTCATCCACCAGCGGGCCGATCAATGGCAACCGATTGGCCGAGACGCACCGCACACCGACATAGCCATGCAGTTGCGCCACGTCGAGCTTCGCCAGCGCGCCCGATTGCTGAGGCTGCAATCCGGCCAGCCGCCGGAGGTTGGCGGCATGATCGGCGACACGCTCCGTCAGATCGGATTCACCCGGTTGGAATGAGGAGCCTATGCGCACCGACCGCGCGCCCGGCTCGGCAGGCAGCAGATAGCCATTGCCGCAAACAACGGCTTTCGGCCATGCGAGGCCCGCCTCAAACCCGGCGACGGGCACATCCGTGAGTTGACCGCGCACCGGCTTGAGCGACGCGGAATTCAGTGGTGCCAGACGTGCCGCTCCGAGACTATTGGCCAGAACGATGACCGGCGCACTCGCAATCACAGCGCCCTGCGCATCCAACGCCTGCCATTGATCGCCGTCTTGGCGCAGCGATCCAACGTGCGTATTCCAGCGTGTGTCGATTGCAGTACCGGCAGCGGCTAGATTGGCGCGGCAAATATCCGGCGGAGCGACCCAGCCGGCTTGCGCAAACCACCAGCCGCCCTGCGGCACGCTGGCGCCGACGCGTTGCGCGGCCTCCTCTACATTGAGCCAGTCGATGTAATCGGTCGGATAGCCGAGCGTTTGCACGATCCGTTGCTGCTCGGTGGCGTCGTCGGCGTCTTCAGCGAGTTGCAGCACGCCGGTGCATTGGAAGCCTGTGGCGAAGCCGGCGCAATCCAGCGCGTCCCAATGGCGGCGCGCAAGGAGGTTGCCTGCGCGCGATAGCCGCGACAGCACGCTGTCGTCGATGGATACATGCGGATGCATGGCCGCTGCGCGATGCGCCGAGGTGCCGCGTGCGTGGCCGTCGTTTTCGTCGACCAGGGTGACGCGCCAGCCGCGCGACGCGAGCCGCTCCGCAATGGGGCACCCTGCCAGCCCGGCGCCGAGCACGATGGCGTGTCGCTGGCCCCAAACTGGCGCTTCCACCGGCCCGCGCCGCGTGCGCCAATGGGTCGGGAACTGCGCGACGGTCATGTCGCGCTTGCTGCCGAAACCGGGCGCCTTGCGTACCTCGAAGCCGGCTTCCTGCAAGCCGCGTCGTACGAATCCTGCGGCGGTGTACGTCGCCAATGTCGCGCCGGCGCGTGCCACCCGCGCAAGCTGCTTGAACACGCGCGGCTGCCACAGATCCGGGTTTTTTGCGGGAGAGAACCCGTCGAGATAAAACGCGTCGGCAGCGCACGAGAGTTGCGGCAGCGTCTCCATCGCATCACCGAGCAGCAGCGTGAGCGTGACGCGGCCGTCGTCGAAGGTCAAACGATGCACGCCGGGCACCGGCACGGGCCATGATCGACGCAGCATCTCGGCGAGCGGGGCCAGCGCGCCGCTGGCTGGATGCACGACCGACAACCCCGCGCGATCGAATGGATGCTTCTCGATCGAGACGAAATCGAGCCGCGCACAACGCTGCGGATCGTCGCGCCATGCGGCCCACGTGGCGAGGAAATTCAGGCCCTGGCCGAAGCCGGTTTCGACGATGGTGAAGGCGCGCTTGCCCTGCCATGCACCTGGCAAGCCGTTGCCGCCCAGGAAAACGTGATGCGCCTGCGCCAGACCGCCTTCGGAGCTGTGATAGACGTCGTCGTACTGCGCGGAGAACGGCGTGCCGTCCGACGTGAGCTGAGGCGTAGCGAGAACAAGGCCGCGTGGCATGAAGCACCCTGGGAAGAAGCGGCGAATTGTAACGCCGCCCCTTCCCGGCGCCTTGACCTAGAGCAGCGGCTCTGCGTTACACGTCGGCGACGGGCAGCGTGCCCATCACGCGCCGGTACCACGCGTGGAAGTGCTGCATGCCGTCTTCGAGCGGCGACTGGTAAGGCCCCGTTTCCGACACACCGCGCTCCATCAGCGCACGGCGACCCGCATCCATGCGTTCGCCAATCTCGTCGTCCTCGATGCAGGTTTCCATATACGCAGCGCGCTGTGCTTCGACGAATTCGCGCTCGAACGCGGCGATCTCTTCCGGGTAGTAGAACTCGACCACGTTGACGGTGTCCTGCGGCCCTTTCGGATACAGCGTGGAAAGCACCAGCACGTGCGGATACAGCTCGATCATGTGGGTCGGGAAATACGTCACCCAGATCGCGCCAAAGTCGGGCGGTGCGCCACGGCGGTAGTCCAGCAGTCGATCGTGCCACGCGCCGTAGACATCGGAGCCCGGCTGGCTGAGCGCCTCGTTGATGCCCACGCGCTGCATGCTGTACCAGTCGGCGAACTCCCATTCAAGGTTGTCGCAGGTGACAAAGTGGCCGAGGCCGGGGTGGAACGGCGCGACGTGGTAATCCTCCAGATAGACCTCGATGAACGTCTTCCAGTTGTAGTTGCACTGGTGGACTTCCACGTGATCGAGCACGTAGTCACCGAAGTCGAATTCCGGACGCGCGAACAGCGGCGCCATATCGCGTGCCGGATCGCGCGGGCCTTCGAACAGCAACCCATGGCAGTTGCGCAGCGTGAAGCGCTGCAGGTTCTTGCATGGCGTGCTGGGAAACTGCGGCGCGCCGATCAGTTCACCGTGGTCTGTGTACGTCCAGCGGTGCAAGGGGCAGACGATATTGCCGCCGGCGGTGCGCAAGTTGCCGGTGGCATTGGCGGGGCCGCGCACATTGCCCGTTTCACCGCCAAGAATCAGCGCCTGGCGATGCCGGCAGACGTTGGACATCAACTCCACGCCGCCAGCGTTGCGAACGAGCACGCGGCCGCCGCCTTCCTGTGGGAGGCGGCGCCAATCGCCGGATTCGGGTACGGCTTTTTCGCTGCCCACGTAGCAGGCAGACTGCTTGAAGATCGTTTCGAGTTCGCACGCGAACAAGGCGTCATCAAAATACGCGGCGACGGGCAATTGGGTATGCGCTGGCATCACGTGCGCCAGGCGTCCGACATCAGTCATCGGAGAATCTCCAACACGGTGTGGCGGGCGGTTTGGCAATGGGCCCAACCACATCCGCCCCATCGGGTATCGGGGGAATGTGCTCGCGGGGACGGTCAGCCCGCTTCCGCCACCAGGCGGGCGATGCGGGCGTCCAGCGAGAGCTTCGGACACGTGCTGCACTTCTCTCCGTCGTGACGGCGGAAATGGTGACAGCAGACCTTGCGGTCGAGGGCGAGTGCGGGCGTGCCGTCTCGGGCGCGGTAGGCAAAGAAGCCGCATCCGCCGGAGATGCCAAGATGCGCGAGCCAGTCTTCCCCGGCTGCTACCAGGGCCGCATCGGACAGCGGCACATGCGGACGCACGGCCATGAGGGCGCCAAGCACGCACTCGGCTTGCAGCCGATCGGCAGCGCGATCGTGTAACGAGACCATCGGTTTCAGCGCACGACGCATCGCCGCGCAGAACGCGCGCAGCTCAGTGGCGGCGACTTCCCTTCGCGCAGCGAACGTCCCCTCAACCGGCACCTGTGCAGGCAAGTGCAGGCCGCTCGGAAAACCGTTCTTCATCGGCTGTGCAAGACCTGACAGGCTGGGCACAGGCGCATCCAGATGGACTGCAATCACGCAGAGATAGATCGGCTGCCAGATCGCCAGGCCCCAGCACCGCAGGGCGAGGTAATGGGCGCCAGCTTCCGGATAGGCACGCGCCCAGTGGTCGCACAGGGCGCGCAATGCATCGTCGTCTCCGAGGCGCAGCGCGCCCGCCGGTGCCACGCCGCCCTGCTCGCCGCGCAAGCTGGGCAGGACGCGCTGCACCGCCGCCCATACACGTGCGAGATCCGGCGCAGGCGATGGCCGCCAGGCTACCGCCGTGGCGAAGCCCGGCCCGCTGGCGTCTTCAACGAAGGCGCGCATGCCGTCCGTCATGCAGCCGCTTCCGCTGCTTCGGCCGCCGCGACCGAACGGCCCTGCGCTGTACGGCGGAACTTGGCGATCGGGTTGACCAGGTTGCCGGCCATCTTCAGGCTCGATGCGGGGTCGGCCAGATTCACCATCTGCACGTTATTGCCCAGCTGCAGGCGGTTCAGGCACGAATGCAGGAACTCGGGGACGAACATGTCGTAGTGGGCATACTTGGCGGCGCGTTCCGGATGCGCGTCCTGGTAGTCGTACACGCAATCCGCGACCGCACCCCAGAACTCGTCTTCTGTGCAGCAGCCGTTTTCCACCAGCACGTGATTGATGTGGCGCAACACACCATCGAACACGTCGATGAAGATGCCGAGCAGTTTGAAGTTATCCGGCACCTCCACGGCCAGGCGTTGCACACGCTCAGGCAGCCATTCACGTGCCTTGATTTCCAGGATGGCAGATTCCTCGGCAATGTCTTTCATGATGGCGCGCACGGGCACGTGCTTGTCCATCACGAGGATGAGGTTTTCGCCATGCGGCATGAAGCTCAGGTCGTGTGCGTAGAAGCAATGCAGCAGCGGCGTGAGATACGCCTGCAGGTATCGACGCACCCAGGTCAGTGCCGGCAGGCCGGAGCGCCGGATCAGTTCCGGCATCAGCGCAACGCCGTCCTTGTCGACGTGCAGCAATGCGGCCATCGTCATCAGGCGTTCCCCCGGTTGCAGCAGTTGCAGCGGGTTCTCGCGCCACAGCGCCGAGAACATCTTCTTGTACGGCGTATCTACGGGAATCGCGGCCTCGTAATAGAAGTTACGGAAGCCGATGGCCGCCACTTCCTGCAGGATCGTGAAACCGTTCTCGCGCAGGAAAGCATCGCCCGACACCAGCTCCTTGATGAATTCGTTGATCGCCGGCGTGCCGGACATGTAGTACGGCGACAGCCCGCGCATGAACCCCATGTTTAGGATCGACAGCGAGGTCTTCACATAGCGCTTGGTGCGATCGCTCGTGTTGAAGAACGTACGGATGGATTGCTGCGCGATGTAGTGATCCGCGCTGTAGTCGAGGCAGATGATCTTGCGTTGCGCCACGTAGCCGGCGAACGCGATGGAAAGCTTGTTGAACCACTGCCACGGGTGCGCCGGCATGAAGTGATAGTCGGCGGGGTCGACGCCCTTGGCGGCCACCTGGCGGGTGAACTCGTCCACCGTGTCCTGCCCCAGCTCTTCGGCCAGCAGCTGCGCGTAGTCGAGCGTGGACAGCGTCGACGGTGTGGCGTGGTCCTTGTGCACGGCCAGCCAGATCACGCGGATGTCGGAGCCGGCCTCCGGCGCATAGGCCTGGTAGTCGACGGCGTTGAAGCCGAGGCGTCCGTTGTTGGCGACAAAGCCCGGGTGCCCTTCCATCATTGCGACCTCGATGGTCTGGAAGTCGGTGGCGTCGGCCAGTTGTGCGCTGCTTGGCGCGTCGGCCTTCATGCGCTTGTAGGCGCTGCCGAAGAGCGTGCTGCTGATTTCGTCAAGGTAGATGGGCAGCAGGTCGTCGCGGATGCCAAGGCGCTGGCGGCATTCGATGATGAACTGCAGCGCATCCAACGGTTGCTCAGCGCCATCGACCAGGCGGCGAATCGACTCCGGCCGGATGAACCAATGGCGCAGCGCCAACCGCCGGGCCTCAAACTGGTAGCAGACCTTGCCGTCGTCAGAAAACACCTGATACAGCGCGAAGCCGTTGGCCGCATCTTTCACGTGTTCGGGTTCCAGGATGATCTCGTGCGCATATTCGGCAATGGCCTTGCGTAGCAGCAGCCGATTGGCCTGTGCCCACACTTCGGGCGTGAGGTGGGCGGCGGCCTGTGCCGGGTGTTGGGAGAGCTGGTTCTGAAGCGTCACGTTCATGGCGAATCCTGTCGTTGGTTAAGCGGTGGCGGTGGTAGCGGCGGTGGCGGCGATAGCCCGCTCAAAATCCCGCCGAGTGCAAAAGGCGAGGCTGGCGATCTTTTCGGTAAAGGCGACGTTGCGGTCGTAGACGAAACCTGCGGCGCGGTTGATGGCGTGAATGCGTTCGTTGTTGGCGTCGGGCTCGACCACGATGCGGGCCGCCCCGAGGTGTTCGAACATGAAACGCATCAACGCGAAGAACACCACGCGTGTGTAGCCGGGCACGCGCACATCCGATGGCCCGATGAAGATGTGCATGCCCAAGTCGCCGGGCCGCACGTCGTAGAACGCACGGATGCGGTCGTGCGCGGGGTCGTAGCACTCGGCCAGGAAGACCGGGCGCCCTGCTTTCCAGACGAGATAGGCAGTGGCATGCCCGGAATCCATCAGCTCTTGATAGATCTGGCCGATCTCAGCTTCGGTCTTGTCGCGCATCAACCAGAACGATGCACGCTCCGGCTGGAACCAGCGGTGCAGCGTCGGGATGTCTTCCGGAATGCGCAGCAGACGGAAGGTGTAGCCGTCGGCATCCGTGTGCGGTGCACGGCTGGCGTCGGCGCGCCGATGAATGGCATGCAGGTCAATTGGCATGGGCGGGCTCCTCCACGTTGATGGGTTCGCCTGCCCTGCCCGCTTCGCCTGCGTGCGTGGCGCTCGGCACGTTCAGGATCAGCCGGTCGAGCAGCGCCGTCAGGACAAAGCCGCACGCAGCCAGCAGGAACGGCACGTGCAATCCGTAGCGATTGACGATCGCCCCGGCCGCAAACGAAGACAGCAGCACACCCAGGTTCTGGAAGAAATTGGTGATGCTGTAGTCGTGCGCATACCGCTGCGGTGTGGAAAGCCGGAACAGGTTGACATCGAGCTTCACGATGATCTGGAACAACGCCCAGCCATAGAGCACGCGCCCGATGACGATCAGCACAGGGTTGGGTGCAGCCTGCAGCAGCAGCCCGGCCGCGCCCAGCAGCAGATTGCCCAGCGTGTGGTCCGGCAACTTGCCACCGCGCGCCCGGATACGGGCATGCAAACGCAGCGCAAGGATGGCCATGGCACCCGGTATCGCGAAGACCATGCCTGAAACGAACTCGCTGTCGTGGCCGGACACCTGCTGCCAGTACACGGAAAAAAACGAGCGAATCAGGTATGCGCTGAAATCGAACACCAGCATCACCAGTGCGAGGCGCAGGATCGGCAGACGATCACGCCAGCGCGTGCGCGGCGCCTCCGCGGCCGCGGCTTCTGCGTGCTCGCCCGAATTGACGCGCACGATCTTGCCGCTGCGGATCAGATACAGGCACACAGCCATCTGGAAGAAATCGCCCGCTGCCATGGCGACGATGCTGGCACGCGGCCCCCACGTCTGCAGCACGAAGCCGCCCACCACGGCACCGAAGATGGCGCCAAAGTGCACCACCACAGACAGAATGCCCACCGTGGCGGCGTGCTGCTCTTTGGGCGTGAGCCGCATCATGTACGGATACATCAGCAGGTAGCTGCTCTTGCACATGAACATCAGCATCGACAGCACCCAGTACGTCACCACGTCGGGCGCCCAGTCGCTCAGCAGGCTGAATGTCCCCGCCGCACACTGCGTGTAGACCAGCAAGTGCAGCGGTTCCACGCGTTTGGCTACGCGCGCCCAGACCGGCAGCGTGCACATCACCGCGATGGAGATCGCCGCGACGTATGCGCCCACGTGGACGGGGCTGTCGAGCCCATAACGCGAAGCAAAGAACTGCGGATAGAACGGAATCAGGATGGCATCGCTGATGACGGCAAAAGTCGTCATCAGGATGATGTACACACGCAACGTCATGCGGCCACCCCGGCGGTCTCTTCCGCCATTTCCGGCACGCGGTCCCTGGTTGCTTCCTTGGCTGACTCCCTGGCCGCCAGCGGAATGAAATCGGGCGTGGACGGAATCGCAAAATCCTGGATCGCAATGCGCCGCTCGATCTTGTAGTGCTCCACTCCGGTCAGCTCGCGGATGATGCAGGAGTTGCGGTAGCAGCTCATCCCGAGGTCAGGATTGGTCAGGCCGTGCGTGTGCAGGCCGGCGTTCTGCACGTAGACCTCGTTGCCGTTGAAATCGGCCGCGTAGTTGCGCGAAAGCTGATAGCGGCCCTTGGCGTCCCAGCGCAGGCGGTGGCGGATGCCATCGATAAACGCAGGGATGTTCTGCTCATAGCCCGTGGCAAGCACGAGCCCCTCTGTGCGATGTGCATAGCGCGCGCCGCTGTCGAGCTGCTGAAATTCGATCTCGTAGGTGCCGGTAGCGGCATCGTGCCGGCAGGCTTGCAGCTCGCAGTTGGTGATGAGGTGCGTGCGCAGCGCGCCCGTCTTGCGCTTGTCGTCGAGCAGATCGTAGATCTGATTGATCAGGCTCGCGTTGACGCCTTTGTAGAGGCTGTCCTGCTTGCGGAGGATGCTCTCCTTGCGGCCATCCGGCAGATTGAAGAAGTAATCGATGTAGTCCGGAGAGATCATCTCCAGCGTCAGCTTGGTGTTCTCCATCTGGAAGAAGCGCGGAGAACGCGTGATCCAGACGAGGCTGTAATCGTGCTTGTCGCTCTCCTTGAGCAGGTCGTAATAGACCTCCGCCGCGCTTTGCCCGCTGCCGACAATGGTGATGGAGCGTTTTTCGCGCAGCGCGTCCCGCACGTCGATGTAGTCGGCGGTGTGCAGGTAGCGATGCCCATCGCGCGGCACGCATGCGGGAAACGACGGTGATGACCCAACGCCCAGCACCAGCTTGCGTGCACGCAGCACGAACGGTTCCCGCTCCGCGCCACGAAAGCCCGTGACGACATAGCAGCCGCGTTGGGCGTCATAGGCCAGCGCGTCCACGTCATGGTGGAAATGCACGCTGCGGAGTTGCGCGATGACCCATTTGCAGTAACGGTTGTATTCCGCGCGGCTCAGATAGAAGTTCTCGCGGATGTAATACGAATAGATCTTGCCTTCCTGCTTGCAGTAATTCAGGAAGCTGAAGCGGCTTTGCGGGTCGGCCAGACTTACCAGATCGGCAAGGAATGGATTCTGCAATGTGGTTTTATCAATCAGCATGCCGGGGTGCCAATTGAATTCTTCGGCGCGCTCCAGAAATAGGCCATTCAGACTTTCAATCGGTTCTGCCAGACAGGCCAGACTTAAATTGAATGGCCCTAAACCAATTGCAATAAAATCATAAACATCGGACTTCATCACGCTTGAACCTCCTGATTTGCAAAGACTGCATTTACCAAACGACAGCACCAGGAACGCGACCGGGGAAGCGCAGCGCACGCGCTCTCCGTCGGCCGGCGGCTTGGGGCCGCGCCTAGGCTGGGTGAATTCAGGTGGGGTTTTGATCACAGCCGATGCGTGCCGGCTGCTGAATGATCATGAATATCGCAAGCGCGATATCGGGAACAGATTCGAAATGCCCGGCGATGCCATACAAGCCCATCGCCGAGCAACAATCTAAGTCACAATACTACACAGAAAATGGAATGCTTGTGTGAAGAAAATGTAATTACCATTGATAAGAAATGGTGGCCATCACATTGCGCGCATCACCCCAATAACAATAGGCGTTGCTCAAGCAGGATGCCACGTAATTCTTATTAAAGAGATTCTTGGCAGACAATTGCAGCTTGGCGCCCTTGAGCGACGGATCCCAACGTGCAAGGTCAATGCGCAACATCAGATCCACCAGCGTATACGGCGGCACCTTGAAGCTGTTGGCGTTGTCGCCCCAGCTTGTGCCGACGTAGCGCAAGCCCATGCCGGCGGTGTAGCCCGGCATGAAGGTCCAGTCCACCCACGCCGACGCCATATGGCGCGGCACCTGATACGGCGTGTTGCCGACGAAGCCTTCTGCCGACTCGATGAACTTCATGTTGGTGAAGGTGTAGTTGGCAAGCACCGACACGGTGTCCGTCACCTGCGTGCGCGCTTCCAGCTCTACGCCGCGCGTGCGGATCTTGCCGCTCGGCACGTAGTAGATCTGCCCCACCGGCTTGGTCGCCACGTTTTCCTGATCGAGGTTGAACACCGCCGCCGACAGCATCGTGCTGGAGCCCTTCGGCTGATAACGCACACCGGCCTCGAACTGCTTAGCTGTGGCCGGTTGCAGGAGATTGCCCCGCTGGTCCGCGCGCAGGCTCGGGTTGAAACCATCCGAGTAGCTGAAATACGGCGCGATACCGTTGTCGAACAGATAGACCACGCCCGCACGTTTGGTGAACTTGGAGCCGCTCCACTCCGACGGCGTGCCGGTACCGTACAGATTGGACGCCTTCGCATGGTCTTCGCGCACGCCCAGCGTCAAGCGCCACCGGTCGATAGCAATCTGATCCTGCAGATACAGGCCGGTCTGCTCGAGCCACCGATCGACCGGTGACGCCGTGACGCCCGTGAGCCCCGGGCTGCCATATACAGGATTGAACGCGTTGATCGGGTCAGCGCTGCCGGACTCCCAGAAGCCATCGACATGGCGCTTCTGATAATCGAGGCCAAACAGCATCGTATGTTTGACCGCGCCCGTGGTGAACTTGCCTTCCAGCTGGTTATCGACCGTGTAAGCGTGCGTGGCCTCCTTGGCGCCGGAGTAGTACCGCGTCAGTTCATCGGCGCTGGCCCAGCCGAAGCCGTAAATCTGGCGCAAACGCGTATCGCCGAACACGTAGCGGAAGTTCTGGCGTACGGTCAGCCGATCGTTGAACGCATGCTCGAACTGATAGCCGACCATGCGCTCGGTGCGGCGGTATTTTTCAACCGTGGGGTCGCCATCGAAAAAGTAGCGGGAAATGTAGCGGCCATTGCGCGGGAAGATGCTGCCTTCCGCCGGCACGCCGCTGTGATAGCCGCCTTCCGGATCGTGCTGCAAATAGGTCTGCAACAGCAGATGCGTATCGGGCGTGAAGTTGATGGCGAGCGACGGCGCAATCGCAAACCGCTGCTCGCGCACGTGCTCGAATTGCGTGTCCATGCCGCGCGCCAGACCGGTCACCCGGAAGGCCATCACACCGTTCTGGTCGATCGGCCCGGAGATATCGAACGCGCCCTCAAGACGGTTGCGATTGCCCACCGTGACTTCCACCTCGTGATACGGCTGGAAGAGCGGCTTCTTGCTCGTCAGCGCCACCACGCCACCCGGCGACGCACGCCCGTACAGGATCGAACCCGGCCCTTTGAGCACATCGATGCGCTGCAGGAAATACGGATCGACCTGGAACGAGCTGTAGCTGCCCTGGTCGCTCATCAAGCGCAGTCCGTCGAGCAACGTGTTGTCGACGCTGCTGTCATTGAAGCCACGCAGCGCAACGTAGTCGTAGCGGTTGGACGCGCCGACCAGTGCGGTAAATGCGCCCGAGGTGTAGTTGAGCGCCTCCGAAATGCCGCGCGGCTTCTGGTCGTCCAGCTGCTGCTGCGTCACTACCGAAATCGACTGCGGCGTTTCGATGATGGGCGTATCGGTCTTGGTACCGGCCGCGCTCTGCCTGGCAACGAAGCCTTTGCCCGGACTTTGCGCCGTCTCGCCTCGGCCGACCGCCGTGGTTGCGGGCAGCGTGGCGCTGACCTCGCCAGTGGTACTTTGCGCGATCGCTTGCGTTGGCAGCGCCGCCCCCAGCAGCACTGCGCAGGTCAGCCGCGCGGCAAGCGCCATCGGGCGCAGCGTTGTACGGCAGAACGTATCGGATGGAAAAACCGTTGTTGTGTTCGTTTGCATTGGCATGGTGTGTTGGAAGATGCGTGTGGTTTCCACACCCATCGACGACCCACACCGCAAAAGCGGAACCGCCGCGGAATCTTTTTTTCGATCAACGCATCGCGCATGTCGCGCAACGCTCCACGGCCTGCACGAGATACTTGCGCACCATGCGCGTCGACTTGCCAAGCTGCTCGGCAATGCACGCGTGGGATTGCCCTTCGATGTAGCGCAGCCGCACCGCTTCGCGCGCGCTGGGCGAAAGGGTTTCCAGCATCGCGCTCGTGTGCTGCAACGACTGCATCTGCGCCAGGCGCTGCTCGGGCGATGGCGCATGCCCATACTGCGCGGACCGCAACGTCAGTTCATCCAGGCATGCGCATTCAACACGTCGACGACGCGCCCGATCGATCATCAAATGCTTGGCGGTCGTGGTCAGATATGCGCGCGGCTCGCGCAACTCCCCCAACCTGTCCGGCGCGGCCATCACGCGCATGAACGTGTCGTGCAACACGTCCGCCGCTTCCTCCGCACATGCCAGCTTTTTGCCCAGCCAGGCGAGCAGCCAGTCGCTGTACTGCACATAAAGCGCATCAATCGCTGTGTCGATCTCGTGCCGCGGCTCGGACTGAACGGCTGGCATGCAGGCTCCCGGGAATCCACCGGGCGCCCGCGCACAGAAACGCACACATCGCGCCCATACAAATGAGAATCATTCTCATTTTAGGCAACAAAAAACCACGTTTGCAAACGTGGATTGAAAAGGAAGTGCTAAGGATTGCGCCGGGACCAGCGCGAAGGCTTCAAGCTACATCGTCTGGAGACCGGCGCCGCCAAGCCATCAGTGCAACCGCAAGCGCGGCCACTGACAAGCCGATCGCCAGGCCGGTCAACCGCCCTGCGCGACGCGCCTCGTCGGCTTGCTCGCGCGCCTCAATGGCTTGGCGCACGGTTTCCCAGAAGGCCTCGCGGTGCTCGTTCTCGTCAAAGATGGACATGGCGCGCCTCCCCGTTGTGCGTGACTTGCCTTGTCATCGTAGGGAACGTGCGCCAGGTGTGCCACCACGCGTTTCGCGTAGGAGACGGTGGCCCCATCAACTCAGACGGCCGCCGCCGGCTTACCCATTGGACCGGTGTGCGCCCGGGAGGCATCGGCATCACCCTGCCCCAGGTCCATGGCATCGGCGCGTTCGGCGGTGGACAGCTCGTCTGCGCGATAGCCCGTGCGATTGAGCAGTATCAGCGTGCACGCCAGCGATACCAGCGCATACAGCGCCGACGACACCGCCACGCCAACGATGTTGCCGGTACCGTTGAGCATCCACTGGGCGAACACCGGCGTGCCCCCGCCCACCACGAGCGAACACAGCTGATACGCCAACGACAACCCGGTATAGCGAATGCGTGTCGGGAACACGCGCGCCAGAATGCCGCCGATGGCGCCATAGAACATGGAGTGCGGAACCGTTGCCAGGCACATGCCCAACAGTGCAATCCAATACACCTTGGTCTCGATGGCAAAGAACATCACCGGCATGAGCAGGAACTCGGGCAGCACCATCAGGCAGATGGCGCGGCGCATGTCCATGCGCGAGACCAGCCAGGCGCCGAGTGGCTGTGTGATGAACTGCACTACCAGCGCGATCGCGATGATGCCCAGGAAGGTGTCCTGCGCGTAGCCGAGTTCCTTCGTGGCCCAGGCGAGCGCGAAGTTGCTCTTCAGGTACGTCACGTGAATGAGCGGCAGCGTACCGGCACCCAGCAGCACGAGGCCCCAGTGGTCACGCACCACGTCTTTGAGCGGCAGTTTGACCGTCTTTTTCTGCGCCAGCACGCGTTTCATATCGTCGGACTCTTCCAGCTTCAGGCGGATGACCATGCCGACCACGACCAGCAGCGCCGACAGCAGGAACGGCACGCGCCAGCCCCACAGCATGAACTGCGGTGTCGGCAACGCGCTCAGCGCAAAGAACACCAGCGTCGCCAGCAGGTTGCCTGTAGGCGAGCCCTGCTGCGCAAACGCCGAGTACAGGATGCTCTTGCGCTTGGGGGCGCTCTCGCTGGCAATCAGCACCGCGCCGCCCCACTCGCCGCCCACGGCCACACCCTGGACCACGCGCAGCACGACCAACCCCACTGGCGCCCACATGCCAATCTGCGCATAGCCCGGCAGCAGACCAATGCCCATGGTCGCTACGCCCATCAGGATGAGCGTGATGATGAGCGTGGTTTTACGACCGATCTTGTCGCCCAAATGCCCGAAGATGATCCCGCCGATCGGACGCGCCGCAAAGCCGGCCCACAGCGTGACGAACGAGAGCAGCGTGGCGATGCCCGGGTCCAGCGTCTTGGAGAAGAACACCTTGCCGAAGACAAGCGCGGCAGCAAGACCGTAGATGTAGAAGTCGTACCACTCGATGGTGGTGCCGATGAACGCGGCAACCGCGGCGCGCCGCGGCTGCAGGTTTGAAGCTGCGATGGCGCGGGGCGCAGGCTGATGAGGCATGTTGGTCTCCTTGGTGTACTGCCGGTTTGGCGCAGCCTCTGCTGGGCTGTCTGCCTTGTGGTGGTGAACCTGGCTTACGTCATTTCAGAACGCCGGCTTCAAACAAGCGTTGCCGGGTGTCTGCGTCAATGCCGATCGACGCCAGCACGGCATCGGTATCGGCGCCGAGCGCAGGCGGTGCGTTGCGATACGTTGCCGGCGTACGCGACAGCTTGATGGGTGATCCGGTCCCACGGTAGGTCCCAAGCTCGACCACCATCTGCCGGTGCAACGTATGCGGATGGCGCGCCACGACATCGACGGTCAACACCGGCCCGCACGGTACGCCGCCATGGATCAGGTCTTGGGCAAGCGTCTCGCAATCGAAGCGTGCCAGTTGCGCTTCCAGCGCGTGCTTCAGCTCCGCGCGATGTGCGCAGCGGCTGCGGTTGTCGGCAAAGCGCGTGTCTTGGGTCAATTCCGCTGCGCCGATATGCGTGCAAAGCTTGGCGAACTGGCGGTCGTTCCCCACCGCCAGAAAGATCGGCGCGGTGCCAGTCTGGTAGCTGTCGTATGGGGCGATGTTTGGATGCGCATTGCCACTGCGCTGCGGCACCTTGCCGGAGCCGAAGTAATTGGGCAGATGCGGATGCAGCAGCGATACGCCGCAGTCATACAACGCAATGTCGATGGATTGCCCATGCCCGCTCTTTTCACGCTCCGCCAACGCGAGCAAGATGCCGGCCAGCGCGTTGAGCCCGGTCACCATGTCGACGATCGGCAGACCGACGCGCATTGGGCCACCGTCGCGCTCGCCGTTGACGCTCATCAGGCCGGCCATCGCCTGGATGGCGGCATCGTAGCCGGGCAGTCCACCGAGCGGGCCATCCGGGCCGAAACCCGAGACGGCGCAGTGGATCAAGCGCGGGAAGCGCGGTTGCAGGTGGCGCTCGAAATCCATGCCCCAGCGGGCGAGCGTGCCGGGCTTGAAATTCTCGACCAGCACATCGGCGTCTTCCAGCAATTGCCAGAGCACGGCGCGGCCCTCATCACACGTCAAATCGACGGAGATACCGAGCTTGTTGCGATTGACGCCGTTGAAGTACCAGGCGGTATCGCTTTCGTCGAAGGGCGGGCCCCAGGTGCGCGTCTCGTCCCCAACTGGCGGTTCGAGCTTGATGACCTGCGCACCGTGATCGGCAAGCGCCTGCGTGCAATACGGGCCGCCGAGCACCCGGCTCAGGTCGATGACCTTCAGGCCGTGCAATGCCCCGTTGGGTCCACTCATTGCGCGGCTCCAGTTGGCAAGGCTTGCATGGCCAGCGCAAGCGGCACCTCACGCTGCTTGACGAGCGCATCAAACAGCGATGCGTCATCGTTTGTGGGCAGGTCCAGCGGATCCATCGGCAGTAGCTTGTGACGCAGCACCAGATGCGCGAATGCCAAACGCCGATGATCCGGCGCCAAGCGCATGCCCTCCACTGCCATGGAGATGGCCGTGGTGATGTGATACAGCGCCGAGCCGGCCTGACGCACCAGTTCGTCGCTGCCGTCTTCCGCCACTTTGGCGATTGCCCGGCATACGCGATCAAGCGTGCCGCGCAACAACACATCGCTTGGCGATGGCAGGCTGACGCCGTCGAGCAGGCCGATGAGATACGCGCGCAGCGGCTCCAACGCGCCTTCGCGCTTCACGGCGCGCGCGATGTCGAGCGCGACGATGTTGCTCGTGCCCTCCCAGATGGAGCCCAGATGGGCGTCGCGCACAAGGCGCGCATCGCTCCACTCTTCGATGTAGCCGGTGCCGCCCCGCACCTCCATCGCGTCTCCCGTCACGCGGCGCGCATCGCGGCAAGCGCGGAACTTGATGAGCGGCGTCAGGATGCGCACGCATTTGCCGGCTTGCGCGTCGCCCGCATCGGCCAACGGCAGCAGTTGCGCGATCTGCATGAACATCGACCGCGCCTGCTCCGCCGGCAGCAGCATCTTCAGAAGCTGGCGCTGCATCAACGGCATGTCGATCAGCTTGCGGCCAAAGGCTTCCCGGTTGCGCGCGATGTGCAACGCTTCGGTGACGGCGCGACGCATCAGGCCTGCAGCGCGCACGCCGTTCGACAGCCGCGACATGTTGATCATGTCGGCCATCTGATGGAAGCCGCGGCCGATCTCCCCAATCAGGTAAGCGGCGGCGCCCTCAAGCACGATCTCGCCGCTGGCCATCGAACGGGTGCCCAGCTTGTCTTTCAGGCGGACGATACGGTAGTGATTGCGCGCCCCATCGCGCAGCGTCTTGGGCAACAGGAACAGCGCGAGGCCGTTGATGCCGGACGGCGCACCGTCCGGGCGGGCGAGCACCATGGCGAGATCGGCATCGGCGTTCGAGCAGAACCACTTGTCGCCGTACAAGCGCCATGTTTGCGTACCGTCGGGCGCGGTTTCCAGCGCGGCGCGCGTGGCAATGCGGGCGACGTCCGAACCGGCAGCCTGCTCGGTCATGAACATCGCACCCTGGTACAGCACGTCAAAGTCGCGCGACGCCAGCATCGGCAGATAGCGCGCTACGAGTGCCGGGTCGCCGAACTTGCGCAGCGTGCGCGTGAGCGAATCCGTCATGCTGACCGGGCAGCACAAACCGAACTCGGCCTGCACGAACAGATAGGTCAGCGCATATTTGACGAGCGGAGGCGGTGCGTTGCCCACATGGCTCATCGACGCGAGGCCCAGCTCAGCGTAGGCCACGCGCTCCAGCGCAACGTAATCGGGGTGCTTGTCGATGGTCTGCAGGGCTTCGCCACGGCGAGTGCGGTGGCGTAGCTGCGGCGGGTTGTGGTCCGCGCTGATGGCCCAGGCGTCAAGTTCGTCGGAGGCGCGTTGCCCGAGCGACTGGAGCTGAGGCTCCAGCTCGCGGTATCGAGCCTCGCCCAGGTGCAGCCGCAACAGGCGCCCGAGGTCAGGATCGACATGGAAGAAATTGATGCCCCGGCTGTCGGGGATGTTCTGATGGCCGCTCGGCTGGGTCGTAAGCGGCTCGCGGGCGATGTCGTTCATGCGTATGGCCTCGCTGTCTCCTGTTTTGTCCGGCCAGCATAGAAACGGGATCGATAATCGTCCAATACACGTTTTGTCCTGTACGATAATTTGTCTTTATCGTTTACCGAGATTGCCATGGACTTGAAACAGCTGCGCTATTTCGTTGCCGTGGCGGAAGAGCTGCACTTCGGACGTGCGGCGCAACGGCTGTTCATCTCGCAGCCGGCGCTCAGTTTTGATATCCGCAAGTTCGAGGATCAACTCGGCGTGCAACTGCTCGCGCGCACCAACAAAAGCGTGGCGCTCACCAACGCCGGCCAGGTGTTATTGGACGAGGCACGCAAGCTGTTGCAGCAAGCGGCGGAGGTCGAGCGCATTACGCAGCGCTCGGCCCACGGGTTGGCTGGCCGGCTGCGCGTCGGCTTCGTCAACTCGATGCTGTATCGCGGCCTGCCACGCGCGGTGGAGCGCTTCGAGGCCGATCACCCTGCCGTGGAAATCATCCTGCGTGAAATGAACACCGGCGAGCAGGTCCAGGCCATCCAGCGGCAGCAGATTGACTTGGGCTGCGCCTACTGGGGCACGTTCGCGCCGGAAGTCGTTTCCACGCCGATCTTCTCGGAGCCTTTTGTCGCCTGCCTGCCTACGGCGCACCCGTTGGCCCGTCGCAAGAGTCTGAAACTCGATGCGCTCGCACACGAGCCGTTCATCCTCTTCCCGCGCACGGTGTCGCCGCACTATCACGACCTCATCATCGCGCTGTGCGTGGACGCCGGCTTCAGCCCAGTGATCCGTCACGAGGCGCGGCTGTGGCAAACGGTGGTGACGATGGTGGGGTTCGGCATGGGCGTGGCGCTCGTGCCCAAAACACTGCAACACGCCGGCGACGCACGCGTCAGCTTTGTGCCGCTGGCCGGCGACAAAAAAGAATCGCCCGTGCTGTCATTACGACGCTCGGGCGATGCAGAGCCAGTCGCCAGCCGCTTTCTGGAATACCTCGAAGCCGCGGCGCAGGAAAACGTGAAACCTTGAAGGCTTCACTCACAAAGTCTTGCTGAGGAAGACCCGGCTCGTTCCGGGCGGGTCGCACGGCACCTCTCCGAACCGTACCCAGCCGTTGCGTTGGTAAAACTGCGGGGCTTGAAAGCTGATCGTATAGACCACGGCCGAGCGACAACCGCGTCGGCGCCCTTCGTCTTCAAACCTGCGCAACACCTCGGTGCCAATGCCCATACCGCGCAACGTTTCGGGCAGATGGAAGAGATCAAGAAACAGCAGCCCGAGCGATGTACGGCCGCTCGCACCGCCAACGACATCACCACTGTCGGGGTCGCGGACGAGCACTGCTAGCGGTCGGCGGTCACCATAGCCGACGTGCGTATCGTTGAAGTGGTTCAGCCCGTTGCCGATGATCTGAATCGATTCGTCATCGGCGTCGTCGGTCACGATGATTTCTGGAGCCCGCATGCAGACCGTATTGCCTCTATTGCGTGCGGGCCGGCAACACGGCAGGGGTCGTCTGCGCCGGCCGCATGTGCGGCATCATGTTGGTATTCAGGTGGTACATCACCCAAAGCGAACCGCTGAGCGTGATGACGACCAGCACCAACGTGAACATCAGCGACAGCATGTTCCAGCCGCCTTCGGACTTGGCGTTCATGTGCAGGAAAAAAATCATGTGCACCACGATCTGTACCGCGCCGATGAGCAGGATCGTCACCGCGGTGATCGATGATCTGTCAAAGACGTTCGCCATCACCAGCCAGAACGGAATCGCCGTCAGGAAGACGGACAGCACGAAGCCCGTGAGATAACCGCCCAGCGTGGCATGCGGCCCGATCTCTTCTTCGTGATGGTGACCTTCGTGGCCATGACCGTGGCCGTTCATCGTTTGATCTTGCGCGCTCATGGCAGCGTTCCCATCAGGTAGACGAAGGTAAAGACGCCGATCCAGACAACGTCCAGAAAGTGCCAGAACATCGACAGGCACATCAGGCGACGCTTGTTGGCCGTAATCAGACCATGCTTCGACACTTGCACCATCAGCACGATCAGCCAGATCAGGCCAAACGTCACGTGCAGCCCGTGCGTGCCGACCAGTGAGAAGAACGAAGTCAGGAATGCACTGCGCGTCGGCCCGGCACCTTCGTGGATCAGATGCGCGAACTCATAGAGTTCCACCGCAAGGAACGCGGCACCGAAGACCCACGTGATGGCCAGCCAGATCTGCATGGCCGAGACCTTGTTCTGCTGCAGCTGCAGCATCGCGAAGCCGTAGGTGATGGACGACAGCAGCAGGAAGGACGTATTCAATGCCACCAGCGGCAGCTCGAAGATTTCCGCCCCGGTAGGGCCGCCTGCGTATTCGCGGCCCAGCACGCCATAGGCGGCAAACAGGCACGCGAAGACCAGGCAGTCGCTCATCAGGTACAGCCAGAACCCGAGCAGCGTGCCGTTTGGCACGTGCGGCTCTTCGGTGACGTGGAACTGGTAGCCGCCCGGCGGTATGTCGTCCACCGTGGTGGTGCCGCTGGGGCCGGTCACATGCAGGGATGCGGTCGTTTCAGCCATGGCCTGCCATCAGTTGGGTGCGCAATGTTTCGGTCCGGATCACCTCTTCCGCCGGAATGTAGTAGTCGCGCTTGTAGTTGAAGGTGTGAATGATCGCCGCGATGATCGTGGCCGCGAACGACGCGATGGCCAGCCACCAGATATGCCAGATCAGCGCAAAGCCGCACAGCGTCGAGAGCCCCGCCAGGACGATGCCGGCAGCGGTGCCCTTGGGCATATGAATCGGCTTGAAACCTTCCTGCGGGCGCCGGTAGCCGTACTGCTTCATCTGCCACCAGGCGTCGGCGTCATGTACGAGCGGCGTCATGGCGAAGTTGTACTGCGGCGGCGGCGACGAGGTCGACCATTCCAACGTGCGGCCATTCCACGGGTCGCCGGTCGTGTCGCGCAGTTCTTCTCGACGCAGGAAGCTGACCACCAGTTGGACCAGGAAGCAGGCAATGCCGATGGCGATCAGCAAGGCACCCAATGCGGCAATCTGGAACCAGATCTGCAAGGAGGGATCGTCGAAATGGTTCATCCGGCGTGTGACACCCAGCATGCCCAGCCAGTACAACGGCATGAACGCGATGTAGAAGCCGACAAACCAGAACCAGAACGACGCCTTGCCCCACGATGAAACAAGGCGGTACCCAAAGGCTTTGGGAAACCAGTACGTAATGCCGGCCATGAGGCCAAACAGCACGCCGCCGATGATCACGTTGTGGAAGTGCGCGATCAAGAAAAGGCTGTTGTGCAGCGAGAAGTCCGCGGGTGGCACCGCGAGCAGCACGCCCGTCATACCGCCAATAACGAACGTCACCATGAACCCGATCGTCCACAGCATGGGCGGCTCGAAGCGGATCTTCCCGTGGTACATCGTGAACAGCCAGTTGAAGATCTTGGCGCCTGTCGGGATCGAAATGATCATCGTCGTGATCCCGAAGAACGAGTTGACGCTGGCGCCGGAGCCCATGGTGAAGAAGTGATGGAGCCAGACCAGGTAAGACAGCACGGTGATCACGACCGTGGCGTACACCATCGACGCGTAGCCGAACAGGCGCTTGCGGGAGAACGTGGCCACCACTTCCGAGAAGATACCGAACGCGGGCAACACCAGGATATAGACCTCGGGGTGGCCCCAGATCCAGATCAGGTTCACATACATCATCGCGCTGCCGCCCTGCTCGACCGTAAAGAAATGGGTGCCAAGGTAACGGTCCAGGGCGAGCAGCGTCACGGCGGCCGTCAACACCGGAAAGGCGGCAACGATCAGCGTGTTGGTGCACAGCGCCGTCCAGGTGAAGATCGGCATGCGCATCAACGTCATGCCGGGCGCACGCATCTTGACGATGGTGACCAGCAGGTTGATGCCCGATAGCACAGTCCCGACGCCCGCGATCTGTAACGCCCATATGTAGTAATCCACGCCCACATCGGGGCTGGCCAGGATGCCCGACAGCGGCGGATAGGCCAGCCAGCCGGTGCGCGCGAATTCGCCCACAAACAGCGACATCATCACCAGGATGGCGCCGCCCGTGGTCATCCAGAAGCTGAAGTTGTTGAGGAAGGGGAATGCCACGTCGCGGGCGCCAATCTGCAGCGGCATCACAAAGTTCATGAGCCCCGTCACCAGCGGCATGGCGACGAAGAAGATCATGATCACGCCGTGCGCGGTGAAGATCTGGTCGTAGTGGTGCGGCGGCAAGTAACCCAAGTTGTCGCCAAAGGCCACCGCCTGCTGTATCCGCATCATCACGGCGTCGGCAAAACCGCGCAGCAGCATCACGATGCCGAGCACGACGTACATGATGCCGATCTTCTTGTGGTCGATGCTGGTGAACCATTCACGCCAGAGGTAACCCCAGACGCGGAAGTACGTCAGCGCGCCGACCAGCACCAGACCACCCAGCGCGACAACCGCAAACGTGGCGAGCAGGATCGGCTCGTGATACGGAATGGCCTCCCACGTCAGGCGGCCAAAAATGATGTTGGCGAGTTCAGAACGCTCGGGCATGGATGTCACCTGGGCCTGTATTGACCAATTCTGGCCGATCAATGTTGGCGAAAAACATCAACGGGGCGGAAAGCGCTAGAAAGCCGAACGGGCGAGTTCCGGCTTACCGCAACAACCTTCGACCATCGTTGATGGCCGCATCCGGCGCAAACATGGGCATGACATCGACCGTATTGCTGGCGGTACAGATTTCCGCCGACGGGTCGAAGCGCTTCACGTTGCGGTTGCTCGCCATGGTGTCGGCCAGGCAAGCCTGCCCATCCACACAGCGGTTCAGGATGCGGTCGTAAAGGTCTGGCGCCACGCTGGCGTAGCGCTGCACGGGTTCGCTCTCGCTCGGCTTGGCGAGCTTCAGGTAGGTGTCCTTCGACAGCGACGTGCCCGACGACTTGACCTGCTGGACCCACCGGTCGAACTCGTCGTTCGACAGTCCGTGGAATTTGAACCGCATGTGCGAGAAGCCCGCGCCGCTGTAGTTGGAAGAGAGCCCGTCATAGACGCCGGGCCGGTTGATCACCGCATGAAGCTTGGTTTCCATGCCCGGCATCGCATAGACCATGCCCGCCAGGGACGGCACGAAGAACGCGTTCATGACCGTGGTGGCCGTGATCCGGAACGCAATGGGGCGGTCGACCGGGGCGGCCAGCTCGTTGACGGTGGCAATGCCCTGCTCGGGATAGACGAACAGCCACTTCCAGTCCATTGCCACGACTTCGACGGTGAGCGGCTTGGTCTCGGCGGGCACCGGCCGGTCCTGATCCAGCCGCGTCAGCGGCCGGTACGGATCGAGCTGATGGGTGCTGACCCACGTGATGGCACCCAGCGTGATGATGATCAGGAGCGGAGCGGCCCAGATGGCCAGCTCCAGCACGGTGGAATGATCCCAATCGGGGTTGTAGTGCGCGTTTTCAGCGCTTTCCCGATACCGCCACGCAAACAACAGCGTGAGCACGATCACCGGGACGATGATCAGCAACATCAGACATGTCGCGATGATGATCAAGTCCCGCTGTCGCACCGCCATGTCGCCAGCCGGCGACAACAGCACGGCGTGGCTACAACCTGTAAGGGTCACCAACAAGGCAATTGCTGCACCTCGCCAAAGCGACCTTCCCGTAATTCCAAGGGGTGTCACTACTGCATTGAAGCGTGGCATGGGTCTCGGAAGTGGCGTTTGGTTAACGTCGCGCTGGGATGGCCCAACGATCTTTCGACTTGTCGTTGCAGTTTAGGCGCTATTCTGGTCTTGTGATGACGGACTTTTTGATTGCCGTACGACATCCCCTCCCCCGAATCCCGATGGAGACTCCACGATGGCAAGTCTGACCCACCAGCATCGCGCGTCGCCCACTGCACCGCCCGCCCCAGGACACCATGAAGTTGCCCCGGCCGAGATCGCCATAGGCGTCGTGATCGGGCGAGCGTCGGAGTATTTCGACTTTTTCGTCTACGGCATCGCCTCGGTGCTGGTTTTCCCTGCAGTCTACTTTCCGTTTGCCAGTGAACTGGCCGGGCTGCTGTTCAGTTTCACGGTCTTCTCCTTCGCGTTTATCGGCCGCCCGTTCGGCACGGCGCTGTTCATGCGCATCCAGCGCCGATGGGGGCGCAGTACCAAACTGACGGCATCCTTGTTCCTGCTTGGCACGGCCACGGTGGGCATTGCGTTCTTGCCCTCGTACGCATCGATCGGCCATTCGGCCATCTATTTGCTGGCGCTCTTCCGCTTCATGCAGGGCATCGCGTTTGGCGGCTCATGGGATGGCCTGCCCTCCTTGCTGGCGCTGAACTCGCCTGAAAATAAGCGCGGCTGGTACGCCATGGTCGGGCAGCTGGGCGCCCCCACCGGTTTCATCATCGCCGGGGCGCTGTTCCTGTTCCTCTATACCAGCCTGACGTTTCAGGAATTCATTGATTGGGGGTGGCGTTATCCGTTTTACGTCGCCTTCGCCATCAACGTGGTGGCGCTCTTTGCGCGGCTGCGGCTGGTGGTCACCCACGAATACACGCAGTTGCTTGAGGAAGAACAGCTGGAACCGATCAGCACCCTGCAGATGGTGAACGCGCAAGGGTTCAACATCTTCTTGGGCGCCTTTGCCGCGCTGGCCAGCTATGCGCTGTTCCACTTGGTCACTGTGTTTCCGCTGTCGTGGGTGTCGCTGCGCAAGACGCAAAGTGTGCCCGCCGTGCTGACCGTCCAGATCATCGGCGCAGCAATCGCGTTTGTGGGTACGCTGGTTTCCGGCCTGATTGCAGACCGTTTTGGTCGACGCACCACGTTGGCGGCAATGGCCGTGCTGATCGGCCTCTTCAGCCTGGCGGCGCCCTGGCTGCTCGATGGCGGCGTCGCGGGCCAGGACGCCTTCAT
The DNA here is from genome assembly GCF_000620465.1 of Ralstonia sp. UNC404CL21Col. Lineage (GTDB taxonomy): Bacteria > Pseudomonadota > Gammaproteobacteria > Burkholderiales > Burkholderiaceae > Ralstonia > Ralstonia flatus. The sequence goes on along the minus strand of NZ_KK211140.1, from coordinate 1,010,532 downwards.
CCTGGTCGGCTTCGGCCTGCTCGGGTTGTCCTACGGTCAGGCGGCCGGCGTGGTGACCTCTAACTTCGAGAGCCGATTCCGCTATACGGGTGCAGCCCTGACAACCGATTTTGGCTGGTTGTTCGGTGCAGCATTCGCGCCGCTCGTGGCGCTAGGTTTGTCTTCGTTGTTCGGGCTCGGCGCGGTGAGCCTGTATCTGCTGTCAGGTGTGGTCGGGACGCTGGTGGCGCTGCGGATCAATAAAGCGCTCGGAACGCCGGACGCGTAGCGCAACTGCTCGGCACCGTCGAATACGGCGTCCTCATGCTGCGTCGCCACGCCCGACGCGCATTGGCGACGCCGTAGGCACGCGGCCTGCTACCACTCGCAGTGCGCAAAAGCGCATTTTCAAAGGAGCAGACCATGAACAAGGATCAAGTGAAGGGTACTGTCGAGAAAATGAAGGGCAAGGTCAACGAGGCCGTAGGCAAAGCAACGAACAACCCTGCGCGTGAGCTGAAGGGCGACCTCCAGCAGGCCGGCGGCCAAGCTCGCAAGGATGCGGGAGACGTCAAGGAAGCAGCGAAGGACATTGCAAAGAAGTCCCGCTGACGGGCGTGCGCATGGGCGCGGCGCGCTAGCGTCCATCCCATGTGGGCAGCCGACAAAAAGGGCGACCGGGTGGTCGCCTTTTTTGTTTGCTCAAAAGCTGGCAGATCGGCTGCCGAGCGGGCCTCGGTTTCGGATGACCTCGGAGCCTCCAGCAAGGTGGGTCCCAGATGGAGGTGTGGGCGACTGGAGAACGGCGGGCGTCTGCTAGGCCGCCGCCGTCATCAACGACAGAAAGAAGTCAAACCGAGCGAAAAGCCGGACGCGGGAAAACGGCTGAATCTTCAATGATTTGAAAATTCAAGTCGTTGATCTTCAAGGGAGTTTTGGTGCGAGGGAGGGGACCCAAGATGCTTGGAATATCAAGCGCTTCCACCACTCAAGGGGAATCAGTGGGTAAATCCCCAACACACGTCCCTCTTGCCCCGTCGATAGGCATTGGTATCGACGCAACGCCTCAACGCCGCTGACACGACATGCCCACTACGCGTCTTGGCCTCCCATCGGAAAAAGGTAATCCCGGTAACCCCTCAAGCCGTTTCGCCTGCAAACCGTTGTGGGACAAGGCTTTGCAGGTCATCAAACAAAGGTAATTTATTGGTAACCTATCGGTAATCTCATTACCTTTGTAGAGAGTCACTTCTCGCCTTGCGCGGACCTATAAGAATCAAGGACTTACGAGGGGATTACCTTTTCGATTACCGAACATTACCTTCTAGAGGTAATCCGAAAAGCGGTTATAAATCAAAGAGATGCGTTGCTTTTGGGATGGGATTACGGAAATTACCTTTTTCCGACCCAGGTCCCCGCATAACCCCTAAACCAAGGGGAAAGGCTGCACTTGCAGGTCAAGGCCCCCCTCTGGGCCATGCCCAGAAGCATGTGGGGCTTTGAAGCGCTGCTGCTCTGCGACGGCTCTCAAGAAGTCAGGCATGTGCACCCCAAGCGTCAGGTAGGCAAAGATGCTTGGCAGAACGCCTCTAAGATGGATTCGGTCGTCGACCATGACAGGTGCAAACGGCATGTCTCCAAAGCGACTCCCAGGGTGCACCGTCTGCACACGCTGATCGTAAAACGACTCGAAATACTTGAATTCCGCACCACTGTGTATGTCGAGCAACTTATCGAACGTCTGGTACAGCCAGCTCCCGGCGTCCTTTGCTGACGGGTTGGGGTTTCCGGTTTCTCTGAGATGTCGCAGCACCATTTGGAAGGAAGCCTCCAGGGCGATAAAAGTTGCAATCGTCCCTTCCTCCTGGAATTCATAATGATGTCCAAGCATGTCGGACTTGATTAGCGCCTGGATTCCGCGCATTAAGAGATGGTCTTCAATGGAGACCTTCTCCCAGAGCTTTGGCAGAACATCGAGTTCTAACTCCTCGCGGTCAAAGAGGTAGAACTCATTGCCTCGACACTCCTTCCACCGGTCATGTACATGCTTCGGCCACAAGCGATTGTCCACCGTCCGCAGTAGTGCCTTTTTTATTGCCCGGGCGGCACTGGGAGTGAATTGAACTATTTCTTCGTTCAGGATGAACGCCGTATGGGGTACGACATAGAATCTGCAGCGCATCCCTTCGTCAAAGCGTTCGGCCATCATCATGGCACCAAGCAGTCGCACTAGGTTCGGGTGCATCCAGTCAACTTCACTGTATGGAAGGTCATCAAACGTTCCCATCCATGTTGACCCATATGTCACGGCGAAAACGATCTCTTCGTCCGCGTAGAACATTGCCTCTGGGAAGCAAAAGATGCCGCGAGGATAGAGCCCCAGAGGTCGAAATAGAGTCACACGGTATCGCGTTGCCTTAAAGTCGGCAGGGTCGTACCGGCGCTTCAGCTTGATGTATTTCATATTGGGACTCTGAAAACGATGTGCGCTGAAGCAAGATAGTACTGCGCTGACATAGGTCCTCCTGACCGAAGTCATCAGATCTAGTGACATCCAGCCTTCAAGCCTCGTCGCACAGTTGATAGCAGGAGCCTGTCAACGGCAGCAGACCGTGATGTATCGACTTCGGGTCTCATTCTGCGGCCGGCGACAGCCGACTTGAGTAGCCAGTTGGGTCCAGGTCTGTCGGCGCAACGGCGGCTCCTATAGCGCATAGGCCAATTGCATAAATCCGCACGCGATGGCGACGCTGTACGCGGCCAGCCGCGCCCTGCTGCAGGGCTGGTGCAGGCGTTGATTCACCTGCATAAAAACGACTCAATGAAGCGCGCAGGTGAGGCGGGGTCCCAACGGCGCGCGCCGGGTCGCGACGCCCGCCTCCTCCGCTGTGACACCAGAACCCTTCCGGCCTGCGCAGAGCGCGCGTAGCGGCACATTCACCACTGGGGATGACGCCTAGGCAGCCTGTGCACATAGAAGCGCTCCTACCGCCTGCTAGGTGCCTCTCCGTCCACGTCTGCATTGTCTACATTGACTCGTAGGATCGCGCCTCAGATACTGTACATCCATACAGTATTTTGCAATCATGGCAACGCCCTCTCCGTCCCACTTCCGCCACCGCTATCGCTACCTCGAAGCGGGGAAAAAGAACTGGAAATCCACTCGCCACCACATGAGCGAGGAAGATGCCGCAAAGTTTTTTGCGCCTGGACCTGGGCGCTATCGCGTTGTGGAGAAATGGGAGCCCATCGAGCAATCGCGGATGGAGATTTCCGACACGCCGCCAGAAATCGGACCGGGTGTTGGCGGTGGCCGGCGCAAAGAACCGCCTCGGCTCACGGTCGACGAGATCAAAGAAATTTGGGGCCGGAACCGAACACCGGATGTGCATCGGCTTATCTGGGAGATATGGTATCTACGGCAAGAGGTTCATTTGGCTCGCTACGTCGCGACGGTGGTTGAGGTGACTGGCATCGAAAGACCATTCCAATTCCGTCTCGCGGTCTTGCTGGATTCGCTACGGCAACACCCTTCGCCCAACGTGCCGCCACTAAAATGGTTTCCCGATGAGGAAGCCGCGTTAGAGCGAATTGCCAAAGCTCGGCGCTGATCTATGATGGCCCAGTCTATGGGAGCCGCCAATGTGCTACTCCGCCCAGATCGAAGCCGACTATCGACGGTTCGTACACGAGTACGGTGCCATCATGTCGCTCGACGATTTCACGCGGATGGTGATGGAGTACTTCGCCAACCCGAAGATGCGCGTGCCCAGGGCGATGACCGTGCACTTCCTCGAATCGCCCGAGACTGACGAAGAAAAGAAGATCGCCGAGGTCATCCGCGCGCGCATGGCCGCAGACGAGATCGCTCTGCTGCAAGAGCTGGCCAGGCAAACCGAACGGCTGGAGAAAGCCCAACAGAGCCTCGCCGCCAAGGCCACCAAGAAGGCCGCTGAAGACGTCCGCATCGCCACCAACAAGATCGCGGCGGCCAAAGGCAAACTCGAAGAACTCAAGAGCACCGAGCTCAAGCCGCGCGACTCGCGCATCTACCCCGGCTGGTACGCGCCCGTGATGGTCATGGAGAACGGCCGGCGCGTCGTCAAACCGATGCGCTACCAGTGCCGCCCCGCCGGCAAGCCCGCCTTCTACGACGAACAGTACCCCGGCACCTACAACGCCCGCCGCGACAACCTGCGCGGCTTCTGGAAAGGCCAATACGGCCACACGCACGGCCTAGTCCTGGTCGACGCGTTCTATGAGAACGTGACCGGGCCAGACGGCAAAAACGTCATCCTCGAATTCCGCCCCGACCCGCCGCAGACGCTGCTCGTCGCCTGCGTGTGGTCACACTGGCGCGCGACCAAGCCCGGCGAGAAGGATCTGCTGTCGTTCGCCATCATCACCGACGATCCGCCGCCGGAGATTGCCGAGGCCGGGCACGATCGCTGCCCGATTCCGATCAAGCCGGAGAACATTGATGCGTGGTTGAACCCAGGGCCGCGCGACCTCGATGCGATAGACGCGATTCTTGAGGACAAGCTGCGGCCGTATTACACACACCGGCTTGCGACTTGACGCTTGTTTTGACCTGAAGCCGGCCCGGGGAAGCAACGGGCGCACGAAGCACGAAACCCGGGGGCTACAATCATTCACAGATAAACGTTGATCGAAATGCGGAGGGAGTGAGAGATGAGCGAATCCGATAAGTCCATCGTTTTCGTATTTGGGACTTTGAAGGAGGGATTCCCCAACTTCGCGACAAATCGGGGCCAGCGCATTCCCGGAGAGTATCGAACGGTGCAACGGTACCCCTTGTACTTGGTTGGAGATCGTCACTCCCCGTGGATGATCGACACTCCCGGGCAAGGTGAACACATTACGGGTCAGCTGTTCATCGTCGACGGCCAAGTGCTAGCTGACATGGACAGGCTGGAGAGGATCAGCGCGGCAGATGGCTATCGACGCCGGGAGATAGACGTGACGCCAGCTCAAAGCGCAGGGGCCAACGATTTCACCCGCGCTTTTGTATACGTCAAACCGCACGATCAACTGTTGTCAGCTTTGATTCGCAAGGGCCCTCTGCCGAGCTATGAGCTCGAGCACGCTGCGCTCTATCGGCCTCGCTGACCCATGGCCGAAGAACTGGCAGATGCGCAGCAGCATATCCTTCCGCCTTCGGCGACACACGCTCCCCCTGAACACTCGAAATGCTGGCCCGCCACAAAGCAATCCTAGACCTGTCTCTGCTGTTCCTTTTTTTGCTGTCGGTCTACCCGGCGTTCTTTCTTGCCCGCGATTGCTACGCGCCGTCCCTATTTCCGAGGGTCTATATCGCCTTGGCTGGAGGGGTAATTGTGGCAACGCTGTTTGCCATACTTGATTTTCCAACATCGGACACCTCGTCCAGACGCAGAATCGGGCCGGTGGAGCAATTTGTTTTCTTTGCGCTGTACGGGGCCTTCACGACGTGGACATGGGCGACAGCACTGCCGCGTTTCACCGCAGATCGCGTGGTCAGCGCCCAAACGGAATTTACTAGGGTACGAGGGGCGAAAAGCTGCCACTGGGCGCTCCAGTTTGTCGATCCGGGCGGTGCCGGAACTATCCAGACCTGCGCATCGCTCTGGAAACTCGACGCCTTACCGGAACGCGGCACGATCAGCGTTACCGAAAAGGTCAGCACGCTTGGTGTCTATCTCGTAAAGATCGAATTCGTCTCTCCGCAGGCTCAGAACGAACGTCAATAAGCCATCCGGAGATGGTCCTCATTTGACGTGCGATATCTTTTCAGGACGAAGCTGGCAACAACGGAAAAGCAATAGGATCGAAAGGGCCACGACCAATTGCGTAAGCTGGTCGCGGCCGAAGCGGACTACCCTCCTAAGAGTCGATTGAGCATCGGTGTCGCCGCCTTCAACACCGCAGCAATTCCAAAGCAGACCTGCGCCAATACCAGTGCTTTGGCGGTCCACCCCTTCCGACACCGGTTTACTTGCAACTCCTCTTTGCTATCCTTGTCCATAGCCTCCTCTTGAACCGACAAGTGGTTGGCACCAGAAAGCCCCGGGCCGCGCCAACGACCCCGGGGCTTTCGCCTATTGGGCAAGCTGCTCTGGTGCTGATTTCACTGTAGACGAATCACCGATGATCACAAGATCGGTTGAGAGCCTGGAACGGTGCACAACCGTCGCCATACCGTTAGCGGCCGACAGCGAGTAATACGGGGCACAAACGCGCCGCAGAGCGCCGTCACTTCAGCCCATACTCCTCAAACCTAACCACCTCCTCCCCCACCCACTCATTAATCGCCAACAGCCGATCCTGCAGCGGCTTCACCTCATTCCGCGCGAACACCAGCGCAGCCTTCTCCACATCGCCAAAGCCCCCGGTGTTCGACGGAATGATCCCCATGAGCTGCGGCGGCACCCGATGCGCAGCGAGCTGGTCATCGCGCGTCACGCTCTTGATGTTCCAGAACTCATCCTTCGCCGCCACCTCGGACACGGGCAGAAGCTGAATCCCGTCCTTCTTCCCCTTCGGCGCATACATAAACACGTTGCGGAAATTGCCCGGCCCCTTCGACGACGCGATCGCGTCGCGCAGCGCCTTCACATCCTCCATCTTTTGCGCCTCGTCGGTCATGTACAGGATGAAGCCCGCGTGTGAGCCGTTCTTGTAATACTTCCGGCGGAACAGCGTCGCTGACTCGTTCAACCAGGTCGCGTTGAGCGACGACAGGTATTCCGGCAACCCATACACCTCCTGGTTGATGTCCGGCTCCTGCAGATGAAACACGGTGCCACGCGCGAACTCATGCGGCTCGCCTGCGCCCTGCACAAAGTAGTACGTCGACAGATCGACACCCCGCCGCATGTACTTGGCCATCGCAGGCGCCAGCCCCATGCTGGAGCCCGCCCAGCTCAACCGGTTCTCCAGATACGCATTGCCAAACACCTGCCAATCGAGCACAAATCGCTCGAATGCCGCGCGCGGGAACAGCGGATGCGGGATGAACGTGCTCACCAAGATGTTGCGCTTCACATAGATGGCCGAGCTGTGATGCGCAGCGGCCCGGAACGACTTCGCCAGGCCATCCCACGGCAGGGGCGGCTCGAACCACTTGCCCATCCGCATGCACTCCAGATAGTCGAGCAGTTCACGCCGGTCGAGCACCTCCATCGGGTCACCAAACGAAAAGACCTCCGGGCGGGCCGCGTGGTCGTTGAGGGGCGCGGCGGGCGTCGCGGTGCCAGTGGCGCGCCGATTCTTCTTGCGGCTCATAAGAACTCCATAAAGCTGGTATTGGTCGAGGTCGTGCCTTCGAGTGGTTCGTAGGAAAGCGCATGCATGCAGGCCCACGCCAGATCGGCATGGCTGGTTTCCTCCGAGCGTCCCGCCTGGTAGGTGACGCGTGCGCCGGAGGCAGTAACGGTTTTCTTGATCGACATGAACGACGCGGCAAAGTCCGTCCAGCCGGCATCGAACTCCAGGCGGCCCTTGCTGATGACGTCGTACGCCTTCAACACCAGGTTCGTCTTCACATCCACGGAATACGAGAAGCCATGGGCATCCGGCCTGGCCTTCGTCACGAGCTGGTAGACGGCATCGCCCACGCCCGTCCGGTCGATCCCGATGAAGGCAACGTTGTAGCGGTCGCACACGCGGAGGATGGCGTTCGCCTGCTCCTCAAAATCGATGCCCTTGAACTGGTGCTTCTCCAGCACGCGGAACTTGCCATCGGGCACCGCCGGCGGCGCCAGCACCACAATCGCAGCGCTGTCACCGGTCGGCCCGCCCCCGTTCGGGTCATACCCGAGCCACACCTCACGGCTGCCAAACGGACGCGGCGCAAACGGCCGAAAGTCCGGCCACAGCTCCCAGCTATCAACCATCCCCCGCATCAGCATCGACAGCGGGAACACAGACGCCGTGTCATCCACGAACTGGCACATCAGCAAGTTCGCGTAGTCCGGCTCGCTGTACTCCAGGCGCAGTTGATCCAGGTCGAACAGGTTGCAGCCACCGCGCAGCGCATCCTCCACCGTCACGATCTGGCGCCACTGCCCATCCGCGCAGCGCAGGCCATCGCGCAGCGCCGCATGGCTCACGTCGATCTTGACCTGCTTGTCCTTCGCCTTCCCCCGGTTGAACAGCGCGCCCGACCAGAACGGATACGCGTCATGCGCCAGGCTGGAAGGCGTCGAGAAATACGTCTGCCGCCAGTGCTTGTGGATCGCCATCCCGGAGGCGACTTTGCGCAGCTCCTGGAAGCGCGGCACCCAGAAGTACTCGTCGAAATACAGGTTGCCGTGATAGCTCTGCGCCGTGCGCGCGTTCGTGCCCAGGAAGTACAGCGTCGCGCCGTTCGGCAACACAATCGGGTCGCCCTTCAGCTCAACGCCGGCCGCGTCCTTCGCAAACTGGACCATGTACTGCTTGAACACGTGCGCCTGCGCCTTGCTGGCGGAAAGGAAGATCTGGTTGCGCCCGGTCGTCAGCGCATCGATCAGCGCCTCACGCGCGAAATACCAGGTCGCCCCAATCTGGCGTGACTTCAGGATGTTGCGAATCCGCTCCGCCTCACCCACGCGGTGCCACACCTCCTGATACCCGAACAGAGAATCGCGGAAGGCCTCCTGCAACTGCTCCTGCTCTTCGGGGCTCATCGCATTGCGCTCCGCCTTCTTGCGCGGCCCTGCGTTGCGGTTCGCCACCTTCGGGTTGAGGTCGGTCTCGTTGCCGCCGTCGCGGTACCGCTCCCGGCGCGCGATGTTGTTGAGCTGGCGATTCAGCAGGTCGATCTCTTTGAAATCGCGCCCTTCCTTCTGCTCCTTCGTCACCAGGCGCATCAAGCGCTCTTCAATCGTGAGCGCCACGCGCTCATCGGGCGTCGTATCCGACCATGCATCGCGGCGCTTCCAACTGTGCACCGTCACCGGCTTCACCTTGAGCATTTCCGCGATGCGCGCCACGCGGTAGCCCTGCCAGTAGAGCGAACGCGCCACGCGGCGCGGGTCCATTTCCGGGTCGATTGAGAGAGAAGCGATAGGCGGCAACGTAGTCATGCCGCAACGCTACCGGCCGCGCGCGCGCGTGCCACGCGCTGCCTGTTGTGGCGCGGGTTCGCACAACACCAACGCGTTGCCCGCGCGATGCACGGCGCTGAAGATGTCAGCACCAACGAACCACCGACCAACGAGGACAACATGGGCACCAAGGCCAACAGGTTCTTCCGCATCGCCACCGAAGGCGCCACCAGCGACGGCCGCGTCATTGATCGCAACATGCTCGTGCAGATGGCGAACAACTACGACCCGAAGACGTATTCCGCGCGCATCAACATGGAGCACATCCGCGGCTACTCGCCGGCCGGCCCCTTCAAGGCGTACGGCGATGTCATCGCACTGAAAGCGGAAGAGCAAGACGGCAAGATGGGCCTGTACGCGCAGCTCGACCCTACCGACGAGCTGATCGCGCTCACCAAGGCACGCCAGAAGATTTTTTCGTCGATGGAAGTGCAGCCGAGCTTCGCCGACACCAAAGAGGCCTACCTCGTCGGCCTGGCCGTCACCGACAACCCGGCAAGCCTCGGCTGTGAAGTCCTGCAGTTCAGCGCCACCGCCAAGGTCAACCCGCTCGCCGCGCGCAAGCAAGACCCCGACAACCTCTTCACCGAAGCCGTAGAAGTCGACCTTGACTTCACCCCCGAGCAGCCCAGCGCTACCGCAGGCCTGGCCGACAGCATCAAGCGCCTGTTCTCGCGCCAGACCAAAGCCGAGACCGGCAACGATGCCCGCTTCTCTGACGTGCAGGACGCCGTGCAGATCATCGCCACGCAGGTGCAGTCGCTGGGCGACCAGTTCACCGCAGGGCTCAAGACGATCAACGACCAGTTGGCCGAGTTCAAGGCCCAGGCTGACGAGCGCGACAAGGCCTTCAACACGCTCAAGCACGGGCTCGAAACCACGCCCGCCTTCAGCGCCCGGCCGCCCGCCACCGGCGGCGACGGCACCGCCGACATCAAGACCGACTGCTGACCCGGCCGACGCCGCACAACCCCGACCAACACCCGGAGCACCCCATGCGCAATGAAACCCGCCGCCTCTACGATGCCTACACCGCCGAAGTTGCCAAGCTGAACGGCGTTGACCGCGTCGACACCAAGTTTTCCGTCAACGCGACGGTGCAGCAGCGCCTCGAAACGAAGATCCAAGAATCCAGCCAATTCCTGTCCAAGGTGAACGTCTATGGCGTGCCTGAACAGGAAGCCGAAAAGGTCGGCCTGGGCGTCTCGGGTCCGGTGGCCAGCACCACGGACACCACCAAGCAAGACCGCCAGACCGCCGACATTTCCACGCTGGACGGCCTGCGCTATCGCTGCGAGCAGACCAACTCGGATACACACATCACGTACCAAAAGCTGGATGCCTGGGCGAAGTTCAAAGACTTCCAAACGCGCATCCGCGACGCCATCATCAAGCGCCAGGCGCTGGACCGCATGACCATCGGCTTCAACGGCGTCAAGCGTGTGCCCACCTCCGACCGCGCCACCAATCCTCTGCTGCAGGACGTGAACCGGGGCTGGCTGCAATACCTGCGTGACCTGGCGCCGCAGCGCGTGATGAAAGACGGCAAGGACGCGGGAAAGATCATCGTCGGCGCCGGCGGCGACTACGGCAACCTCGACGCGCTCGTCTTCGATGTGGTCAATCACCTGGTCGAGCCGTGGTATGCAGAGGACCCGGAGCTGGTCGTCGTGTGCGGCCGTCAGCTCCTGGCCGACAAGTATTTCCCGATCATCAATCAGCCCAACCGGCCGACCGATACGTTGGCGGTGGACATGATCGTCAGCCAGAAGCGCATCGGCAATCTGCCCGCCGTGCGTGTGCCGTACTTCCCCGCCAACGGGCTGCTCGTGACGCGCCTGGACAACCTGTCCATCTACTACCAGGACGGCGCGCGCCGCCGCACCATCGTCGACAACGCCAAGCGTGACCGCATCGAGAACTATGAGTCGAGCAACGACGCATACGTCATCGAGGATCTGGGCTGCGCTGCATTGGTCGAAAACATCGCCATCGGTGCGCAATGACCAGCCCCGCCCGCAACCACTTCCTGCGGGCCTCCGCCGCCCTGGCGGCGCAGGCCGAGCAGGAAGCCAACCCGCTGCGCCACGCCAACGGCTACGAACTCATGCTCGCGCAGCTCGCCGAGCACAAGCGCCAGCTCAAGCAGGTGCAGTCCGTCGAGCGCAAGGCAGACACCAAACGCCGCATGCTCCCCGAGTACGCGGCGTGGGTGGAAGGCGTCCTGCAGGCCGACAGCGGCACGCAAGACGACATCTTCATGACCGTGCTCGTCTGGCGCATCGACGTGGGCGACTTCGCCGGCGCCCTGCCGTTGGCCGACTACGCCATCCGCCACAAGCTGGCGATGCCCGACCAGTACCAGCGCACCACCGCCTGCCTCATCGCAGAAGAGTTCGCCAACATGGTCTTGAAAGACCCGGCCGCCATCCAGTCGGCCGACGTTGAAGCGCTCATCGCGGTGGAAGCGCTCGTGCGCGACCAGGACATGCCCGATGAAGTCCGCGCCAAGCTGCACAAGGCGTTGGGCTATGTCATCGCGGCGGTGGCCACCGGCCACGACCAGGCCACCGCCAACGCGTGCCGCGAAGAAGCCCTCGCGCACCTGCGCCGCGCGCTGGAACTGCACGACAAATCCGGCGTGAAAAAAGACATCGAGCGCATCGAGCGCGACATCAAGAACGCAGCTAAGCCCGGCGACGGGAAGAGCTGACACCGAGCGTGACCCCGCGCATCAGGCGGCACGGGGCAGTCTTCCGGCGTGCCGCGAAGCCTCGCCCCGTCCACCGCCTCCCAGCCCACTGAACCCATGTCCTCCTTCATCGCAGCCGCATCTGTACCGCAGCCCGCCGTGGCAGGCGGCCCGCCCATCGCCAACGACGGCTTCTTCCCCGATATCGACGTCGACCAGGCCTACGCCGCCATGCGCCTTGATGGCACCGTCACGCAGCAACGCATGCGCGCCGCGCTGGTCGAGGCGGTCATTTCCGTCAATGACGAGCTGCAGGCCTGGAAGGTCGCGCAGGTCTCGTTCGGCCGGAACACGCTGGCCGCAGTGCCGGCGCCCAAGATCGATGGCGAAAGCGCACACCTGCACCGCTACCGGCGCGCGGTGCACTGCCTGGCCGCCGCCTGGCTCATCGAGCGCTACCGCACCATCGACGCCACCGCCGCCGGCGACCGCAAGGCCGAAGCCGAAAACCTCGGCGTTGAAGACCTGCGCCGTGACGCCCGCTGGGCCATCAGCGACATCGAGGGCGTCGCCCGCACCACCGTCGAGCTCATCTGATGCGCGTACGGGCCATCCAGGGCGACACCGTCGACGCCATTTGCCACCGCGTCTACGGCCGCACCGCAGGCGTCACAGAGGCCGTCCTCGCCGCCAACCCGGGCATTGCCGACCTTGGCCCCGTGCTGCCGCACGGCACCGAGCTGGTCATGCCCGACATCTCCCCGCAGCCGGCCATGCAAATGGTCCAGCTCTGGGACTGACCACAAGGAACCCAATGGCTGAACCCATCTCCACCGGCTCCACCGCCACCCTCGCCGTCACGGGCGTGGGCGCGTTGTCCCTGCTGCCAGGCGTCGACCCCGGCACCGTGCTGGGCGCCTTCGCCGGCGCCGCCGTCTTCGTCCTCAACAGCGGCGAGCTTGGCACCGTCAAAAAGCTCGGCTTCCTGGCCGCATCCATCGTCGCAGGGCTGCTGTCCGCCCCGCTGGCCGCCGCGCTCATCGCCAAGGCGCTGCCCACCAACACCGAAGTCAGCCATGCCGTGGGTGCACTGGTCGCCTCCACCGTAGTGGTCAAGTTGCTCCTGGCCCTCATCCGACTGGCAGACAACAGCGACCGCCTCTTCGCCGCACTCAAGGGTGGCGCAGACAAGGGAGGCAAGCAACCATGAAAACGCTCTTCATCGTGCAGGCCGCGTTGTGCGCCCTGATCGCCCTGCGCCTGCTGCTCTTCAAGCGCAACGGCGCCGCGCACCGGCCCTGGGCGTCACGCCTGGCGTACGGCCTTGTCGTGCTCGCCGGCGCCGTCACCATCAGCGTGCTGTTCGGCCGGTATGACTGGGCGCTCGCCGCGCAGAACGGCATCACCGCCGTGCTGTGCATCGCCGTCTACGCCGTGCGCGGCAACGTGGTCGAGCTGTTCCGCATGGGCGGTGCGCGTCAGGGGTGGTTTGTTCGCATCCTGCGGAGGTCCGCATGACGATCCTGCGAGAAGGCATGGTCGGCGCCGCCGTGCTGGAGCTGCAACGGCTGCTCACCGCCAACGGCTTCACTGCCCCGGACACCGCCGTCTACTGCGCAGACACCGCCGCCGCCGTGCGCGTGGCACAGATCCGCTTCGGCCTGGTCGTCGACGGCATTGCAGGCCCTAAGACGATGGCAGCGCTGCAGTCCGGCGCGCGCGACATCCGCCACCTGACTGGCGCCGACCTGCAGGCCGCCGCTGAAACGCTCGACGTGCCCCTGGCCGCCATCCGCGCCGTCAACGAGGTCGAAAGCCTCGGCAACGGCTTCCTGCCGGACGGCCGCCCGGTCATCCTGTTCGAGCGGCACATCATGCATCGCCAGCTCACACGCGCCGGCAAAGACGCCGACGCCCTGGCCCGCCAGTTCCCCAACTTGGTCAACCCCAAGCGCGGCGGCTACGTCGGCAATGCCGGCGAGCACATGCGCCTGGCCCGCGCCATCCAGATAGACGAAGACTGTGCCCTCGCCTCGGCCAGTTGGGGCGCCTTCCAGATCATGGGGTTTCACTGGAACCTGCTCGACTACCCCAGCGTGCAGCACTTCGTCGCCTCCATGCGCACCAGCGAGGCCGCGCAGCTCGATGCCTTCGTGCGCTTCGTCAAAGCCGACCCCACCCTGCTCAAGGCGCTGCGCGCCCGCAAGTGGCCCACCTTTGCCAGGCTGTACAACGGCCCCGCCTACGAAGCCAACCTATACGACGTCAAGCTCGCCCGAGCGTTTGACCGCTACCAGGCCGAAGCGGAGGTCGCGGCATGAAGCGCGCTGCCGCCGTCCTCGCGCTGCTAGCCATCGCCGCAGGCCTCGCCTGGTGGGCCACCACCAGCTACAACGCCGCAGTCCAAAGCGCCGCCCTGGCCGAGTCCACCGCAGCCACCCTGCGCAAACAGCTCGCCAACGCCAAGGCCGCCACCGTCACCGTCACGCAGTACGTCGACCGCGAGCGCGTCATCCGCCTCAAGGGCGACACCATCATCAAGGAAGTGCCTCGCTATGTCCCCGTTCAAGCTGACGCTGCCTGCGTTGTTCCTCGCGGCTTTGTGCGCCTGCACGACGCCGCAGCCGCCGGCACCGTGCCAAATCCAGATACCGGAGATGCTGATGCGGCCCCCGCAGGCATTGCGCTCTCTGCCGTCGCCGGCACCGTCGCAGCCAACTACACCGACTGCCACGTCGACGCCGCGCGACTGACCAGCCTGCAGCAGACGCTGCGCGATCAGGGCGTGACCATCATTGGGGAGCCCGCCGCGCCATGATGAAGCCCAACAGCCTGCGCGAAGCCCTGACGGCCGCCGTGCCCTACCTGGCTGCGCACCCCGATGCACTGCATGTCTTTGTCGATGAAGGAAACGTGGTCGGCACCGGCGCGCGGTCGCTCGGCTTCGAATACCGATACACGCTCACATTGATCGTGACGGACTACCCGGACAGCTCCGACACCGTCGTCGTGCCTGTCCTGGCCTGGCTGCGCACCAACCAGCCCGACGCCTTCACCAACCCAGACAAGCGCGAAGACGCTTTCAAGTTTGAGGCCGAAATCCTGAACCACAGCACGGCCGATATCTCCATCAAGCTGAAGCTGACCGAGCGGGTCACGGTGAAGGTGGACGGCAAGGGCTACCAGGTGCAACACCACCCGGAACCGGTCAATGAATACGACGACCCTGCGACGTGGAGGCCTGCTTGAGCGACCTGCACGAACTGGACGCCTACCTGGTCGGCCTGCTGACCAAGTTGGAAGCACCGCAGCGCCGAGCGCTGGCCCGCGCCATTGCAGTGGAGCTGCGCCGCCGGCAGTCGGCCCGCATCGCCGCGCAGCGTAATCCGGATGGCACCGCCTACGAGCCTCGCAAGCCGCAGCTACGGCACAAGCGCGGCGGCATCCGGCGCTCGATGTTCACGCGGCTGCGGATGGCGAAGTACATGCGTGTTGAGGCGAGTCCGAACGCGGCGGTCATCACGTTCGCTGGGAAGGTGCGGCGGATCGCGTCGGTGCATCACTTTGGGCTGCGGGATCGAGTCAACAAGAACGGATTGACTGCGAAGTATCCTACCCGGGAGCTTTTGGGCCTTAGAGACAAAGAGATCGACTACATCACTGCCATAGTCGTAGACCATTTTGCTGCGTAGATTGAGGGAACACGAGAGCGTTAGTCAGGCATTTGGGGACTTGCATAAAACACAGCGGTAAAGTCAGCATTCTTGAACTCGGCCTGCGGTAGACAACACCATGCAAAAGCAAGACGACATACTGTTGTCCCAACTGACGTCCATATATAGTGAACTAGACGCGGCTCAGATACAGCGATCTCCAGAACGCGTCATGGACGTATTGCGACGTCCTCCGACGGACTTGGACGAAGATTACTTTGATGCCTGGTTAATGGCGGACAACATCGCCCAGGAAATACCTGCACTTTTCATGCGGGATGATCGATTTCCCGGCGACAACGTTCGAATGATCTGTTTGGATGCCGGGCGAATGGGGTTCTATCCGAATTTTATTGGAGCGCCAATGGTGCGCGCCCTCGTCCAAAAGCGGTCGCCACGGCTTGCGATTGAATGGCTTCAGAAGGTTCTTTCGACCACTGAGGCCAGTGGTAGCGTAGTGTGTGCCCTTTGGGGTCTGCAAGTGTCCAGCGAGGTCAGGCTGACGCCTCATTTGTCCATCGTTCCAATCAACGACATTCCGGAAAGCAGAAATAAGACATGGCTTAGCGAACATCGTAGGCAGTCGTCAGTGGCATCTGCACTCGATTTCACACCCGTGGAGTCTGCGATAGTTGCTCGGCATACAGTTCGTCCCTTTATCGCGGGCCCCGACGACGATGGAGCCGAGGCAAACGCAGAATACGTGAAGTTTTGCGAGATGCTCAACGATGTCTCGCTAGCGCTGACAGTTGTTGGCCCGCGCGTCGTAACCATTGCAGCGCAATGGCTTACCCTCGACGATCCTGACCTGGAGCTCGCGATAAATGGCTCCTTCCGTCGCTCCCCCCTTATGGAAGTATTGCCTCTACGATCCCCAACATACCCGGTGCTTGAGGGGGGCGAAGCGAAAGATGTGGTTCAAGCGTTCCTAGGCTTAAGTGGGGAAATAAGAAACAAGGTTCGCATCGCGCTAAAGCGCCTCTCTCTCGCGCAATATCGCCACGGCGTCGGTGACCAGTGCGTCGAACTAGCAACAGCGTTTGAGACTATTTTGAGCGACGGCGGCAACAGCGAGATGACGCACAAAGTCAAGGTCCGCTCGGTTCGGTTGCTAGGGGGATCAACTACCGAGCGGGAGCACAATGCCGCAGTAATGGCCTGGATATACAACGCCCGAAGCAAGCTCGTCCACACGGGAATCGACGAGACCAAAAACAAGCAGATAGGTGACACAACATACACGCCGCAGCAGTTGGTAGATGATGCCATTCGGCTGTGTGCGCAGATCCTATGCAACGTTATCAAGGCCGGAAAGATTCCGGCTTGGGGCGAGTTTGATATTCAGTAAAGCTGCATTTTCCGACCAATCCCGTCGAGCTGTTGACCGTTCGTTGTGACCAGTACTGCCACAACATCCCCAGCGTGACCCCCACGCGCGCGCACGGCACTCTGCAGGCATGGACCTCGCAGAACTCGCCCGCCTCATCGAAAACCTGATCCGCATCGGCACCGTGGCCGATGTGCGCCACGGCAACCCGCCGGCCGTACGCGTGCGCACCGGTGGCATCACCACCACCTGGCGCCCGTGGTGCGAAGCTCGCGCCGGCAGCACCCGCACCTGGAACCCACCCACCAAGGGCGAGCAGGTCGTACTGCTCTGCCCCAGCGGCGACCCGTCCAACGGCATCGTTCTCTGCGCCATCCCGTCAGCCGCCAACGACGTGCCGAGCCATTCGCCCAATGAAACCGTCACGCTCTACCCGGACGGCGCCCTCACCAAGTACGACCACGCCGCAGGCCTGCTCACCGTGCAGGGCGTTAAAACCGTCTTCCTGGAAGCCGCCACCAGCGTGCTGGTGAAGTGCCCAGACACCACCTTCGACGGCGCGGTCACGGTCAAAGGCCTGCTGTCCTTCATGAACGGCATAGCCGGCCAGGGCGGTGACAACGGCAACGTCATCACCGGCGACCTGACGCACCGAGACGGCAAGCTGTCTTCCAACGGCGTCGTGCTGGACGACCATGGCCACGGCGGCATCAAGCAAGGCGGAAGCTGGACGGACGGCACACGATGACCGGCATGAACACCACCACCGGCCGCGCCGTCAGCGACGTCGCCCACATCCGCCAATCCGTGCGCGACATCCTCACCACGCCCATCGGCTCCCGCCTCATGCGCCGTGACTACGGCTCGCTCATTCCCGAGCTGATCGACCAGCCCGCGAACCCTGCCACCCGCCTGCGCCTGATGTCCGCATCGGTCTCCGCCCTCGTTCGCTGGGAGCCGCGCATCCGCATTGCGTCCGTACGCTTCTCCGTGGGCGCTGACGGCAGCGCAGCGCTCGACATCGAGGCAGACCGCGTCGACGGCCCGCGCGGCGAGGCGCTTGGCGCGTTGAGTGTGCCGCTGCGGAGCGTGTGAACATGGCCAGCCTGATCGACCTCTCCCAGCTCCCACCGCCCGACGTGGTGGAAAGCCTGGATTTCGAGACCTTGTTTGCCGGGCGTAAAGCGCGGCTCATCGAGCTGCACCCGCCTGAACAGCGGGACGCCGTTGCAGCAGTGCTGGAGCTGGAATCCGAGCCATTGACCAAGGCCCTGCAGGAAAACGCCTACCGCGAGCTGGTCCTGCGCCAGCGCATCAATGAAGCTGCACAGGCCGTGATGCTCGCCTACGCCAAGGGCAACGACCTGGAACACGTTGCCGCCCTCTTCCAATTGCAGCGCCTGGTCGTCAAGCCGGCTGATCCTGTCACAGGCACCCCGGCGGTCATGGAAGACGACGCCGACCTGCGCATGCGCGTCCAGCTCGCGCCGCAGTCGTTCTCCGTGGCTGGACCGGAAGGCGCCTACCGTTCGCACGCGCTCAACTCAGACGGTCGCGTGCTCGACGCCTCCGCCACCAGTCCGCGCCCCTGCGAAGTGCTGGTGACCGTGCTCTCGCGCGAAGGCGACGGCACCGCGCCGGCGGACCTTCTGGAACGCGTGGCCGCCAGCCTGCGCGCGGATGACGTGCGCCCGCTCACAGACCTCGTCACCGTACGCGGCGCGGAGATCCTGCGGTACCAGGTCGACGCCACCATCTACACGTTCCCCGGCCCCGATTCCGGCGTCGTGCTGCAGCTCGCACTCAAGCGCTTGGCTGCCTACGTCGAGGCCTGCCATCGCCTTGGCCGTGAAGTCACCCTCTCCGGCGTCTACGCCGCGTTGCACGTGGAAGGCGTGGAACGCGTCGAGCTGCGGTCCCCCACGGCCAACATCACTGCCGATGCGACTCAGGCGCCGTACTGCACGGCGGCCGACATCAAGCACGGGGGCATCCGTGGCTAACCTCCTGCCGCCCAACGCCACCCCACTGGAACGCCGGCTCGCAGAAACGAACAGCGCCATCAGCGACCTGCCCGTGCCGCTGCGCGCCCTCATCGACCCGGACGCCATCCCCGCTCGCCTTCTGCCCTGGCTCGCCTGGCATCTCGGCATTGATACCTGGAAGGACTACTGGCCCGAGCAGATCAAGCGCGCGCGCGTAAAGGCAGCCATTCCCATCGCCCGCAAGAAGGGCACCGCAGCAGCCGTGCGCGCCGTGGTCGCCTCCTTCGGCGCCAACATTGCCTTGCGCGAGTGGTGGCAGATGGACCCGCCCGGGCCGCCGGGCACCTTCGACCTGGTCATGACCGTCAGCGCACGCGACGGCAACCCACCGACCGCGGAGTTCATCGGCGACATCGTTGCCGAGATCGACCGCACCAAGCCCGTACGCGCGCACTACACCTTTACCCAAGGCTTCAACCAGTCAGGCGGCATCGGCATCGCCGCCGCCATCCGCCCCGCGCTCTTCACCCGCCTTTCACTTTCGGACGTTTGACATGGCTGGAACCACCATCAACATTACCGACGCCGGCCGCGCCGCCCTGGTCAACGCAGACCACACCGGCACCGCCGCCCGCAAGATCGTGCAGGCCGGCATCGCCACCGCGCCCTTCACGTTCGACGCAGGCCTGCAGGCGCTGCCCAATGAGCTCAAGCGCCTCACCACCATCTCCGGCGAGACCATCGCCGCCGACACCGTCCACGCCACCATCCGCGACGACAGCGCCGACCAGTACACCACCTATGGCTTCGGCTTGTATCTGGATAACGGCGTGCTGCTGGGCACCTACTGCCAGGCCACGCCCATCATGGAAAAAGCGCCCGTGGCTATCCTGCTGCTCGCCGTCGACATGGTCTTCAAGCAGCTTGATGTGACCGCCCTGTCGTTTGGCGACGCCGCCTTCACCAACCCGCCGGCAACAACCGAACGGCAAGGCGTCGTTGAGCTGGCAACCGCTGCGGAGACGGTAGAAGGCGCCGACGCGCAGCGCGCAGTGACGCCGGCAAGCCTGAACGCCCGCACAGGCACCGAAGACCGTACCGGCCTGGTGCAGCTCGCCACCGAGGCAGAAATCGTGAGCGGAAAGGATGACGGGAAGGCTGTCACACCCCGGAAGCTGGCGCAGCGGCTCGCCAAGAAGGCCGACCTTGCCGGCTCCCCCAAACAGGTGTTTTCAGTGGCGCCGGCGACGTCAACCGAGCATGCCGTGCCACTCGGCCAGGCTGACGAACGCTATGCAACACCCGCATCCGTCAAAGATGCGAAGGACACAGCCACCGATGCCCTGGCCACCGCCAAGGCCGCCCTTCCGCGCTCTGGCGGTGACATGACCGGCATCATCGACATGACGGGGCCGTCCAACGAGCTGCGCTTCACCGACAACCAGCAGCCCATCACGATCGGCCGTTTCCGGGTTGTCTCCAACTCCGGCCAGCTCATCATTGATCGCAACACGGCGCCCGATGGCTCGTTCTCCACCTACGCGCGAATGTGCTGGATTGACGGCAATGGAAACGTGGCCGCACCAGGCATGCTCACCGGAGGCGGTATCCGGACGCAGGCCAACGTCAACCTACCGGCTCACAACGACGACGGACGGGGCTTCCTGGAGTTCGGTGGCGATACCGTTATCTGGCGCCTGTTCATGCATGGCCCCAGCGGCAATCTCATCCTCAACAGCTACAACACCGATGGGACAAACAGGCACCAGCCGTTCTATATCGACTACGTGTCGGGCAAGTTTGTTTTTGCGACGCGTCCATCCTTTAACGGCGCAACGCCATGGGATTCAGCCAACCTGCCTAATCCGCTCACGACAGACGGCGGCTGGCTGACGGCACAACGGGGCTTCAATTTTGGCGTTGGCTACGGCAGGTACGCGCTGCAGGTGTCCTCGAATGGCACGGACTCCATCGGCGGTGCCTTCGTTGAGTGGAACGCCAGCCGGACGCCCGCCCTGCAAGTCGATTGCCCCAGCAACCAAGCCGCCTACATGGGCATCCGGTGGACGGAGTGGGGCAAGCGACACCTGGGTGCCATTGACTGCTATGCGGGTGGTAACGGTCTCACGCCGCCATACATCTCGTTCCATGTTGGCACCAACACCAACGCATTCAGATTTGACGCCTATGGCGACGCCACAGTGACCCGGCACCTATGGTTGGGCGGCGACGTGAACATGAGCACTGGCGGAAAGTTCACTCAGAACGGCAATGTCTACATGCAGTGGGCTGGAATGTGGCTGTCCGACTATCTCTTCAGCCTGAACAACGGCAAGGCCACCAAAGGCGCAACCGCCCAGGTGAACGCCGTGACCGAATTCAGCTACATCGACATCTCAAAGGGCGGGAACCAGACGTTGGACTTGCCAGCCCCTTACGTCATGTGCGGCCTGCGAAACGTCGGCAACACCACCATCATCTACCTGCGCGGTACCTACCTCACCCAGCAATAACGCCATGCTCACGCACGACGAACTCAGCTTCTGTATCTCGAAACAGTATCCGCACCTCACCCACGGCGTTCACTTCTGGGTCTGCCACACCGTCTCCCGCGAGACCGGCGCCCAGATTGAACCGGCACGCATCGCCGCTTGGCACGCCACGGAGCCAGAGCCCACCGAAGAAGAACTGCAGGCGCTGGTGCGCAAACATGGCGACGCAGCGCGCACCCACATTGCAGCGCGCGACGCACGTATCGAGCGCGACCGGCGCCTGACAGAGGCTGACGCGCTGGTCTACAAGGCGATGGACGCGGGCGATACAGAAGGCATGCGCCTGGCCGGCCAATACCGCAAGGCGCTGCGAGACGTGACATCGCTGCCCGGCTTCCCGCTCGACTTCACCTGGCCGAACCCGCCGGACGCCACCTGACGCCAGTCTTGTTGTAACCCCCTCCCCCACAACACCCAGCGCGCGACACGCTCGCGCGCGCGCCGCATCCTTGCCGGGTCTGATCCAACGTCGGCTCACCCCGGAGGAATGCATGCCCACCGACTACCACCACGGCGTCCGTGTCATCGAAATCAACGAAGGCACACGCCCCATCCGCACCATTGAAACCGCCGTCGCCGGCGTGGTGTGCACGGCCAGCGACGCGGATGCGGCCGCCTTCCCGCTCGACACCCCCGTGTTGCTCACCGACGTGCAAGGCGCCATCGGCAAGGCCGGCGACAAGGGCACGCTCGCCCGCACGCTGCAGGCCATCGCAGACCAAACCAGCCCGCTGACCGTTGTCGTGCGCGTGGCTGAAGGCAAGGCCGAAGGCGAAACCACCAGCAACCTGATCGGCACCACCAACGACCAGGGCCGCTACACCGGCATGAAAGCATTGCTCGCCGCCCGCAACCGCTTCGGCGTCACGCCGCGCATCCTGGCAGCGCCTGGGCTCGACTCCCTGCCCGTGGCATCCGAGCTGGCCAGCATCGCGCAAAAGCTGCGCGCCTTTGCCTACGTCAGCGCCGCCGGCTGCAACACCAAGGAAGACGTCGTCGCCTACCGCCAGAACTTCGGCGCGCGGGAGCTGATGGTGCTCTGGCCCGACTTTGTGGGCTGGGACAGCGCCGCCAACGCCGAGCGCACCCTATGGGCCACGGCCCGCGCCGTCGGCCTGCGCGCCAAAATCGACAACGAGACCGGTTGGCACAAGACGCTCTCCAACGTGCCCGTCAATGGCGTCACGGGGCTCTCGCGTGACGTGTACTGGGATCTGCAGAATCCGGCCACCGACGCCGGCTACCTCAACTCGCACGACGTCACCACGCTCGTCCACCAGAACGGCTTCCGCTTCTGGGGCTCACGCACCTGCAGCGCCGACAAGCTCTTCGCCTTTGAGAACTACACCCGCACCGCTCAGGTGCTGGCCGACACCATGGCCGAAGCGCACATGTGGGCGAACGACCTGCCCATGACGCCATCTCTGGTGCGCGACATCCTAGCCGGCGTCAACGCCAAGCTGCGCAGCCTGGTGCGTAACGGCTACCTGCTCGGTGGCACAGCGTGGTTCGACCCCGCCGCCAACGGCAAAGACACGCTCAAAGCTGGCCAGCTCGCCATCGACTACGACTACACGCCCGTCCCTCCGCTGGAAGACCTCACCTTCCGCCAGCGCATCACAGACCGCTACCTCATGCAGTTCGCCGACGCCGTCAGCGCGGCCTGAGCGGCGCACAAAACTGATAAGGAACCACGATGGCACTCCCTCGCATCCTCAAACACTTCAACGTCTTTGCTGACGGCAACTCGCACGCTGGCGAGGTGGAAGAGATCACCCTGCCCAAGCTCACCCGCAAGCTGGAGGAATACCGCGCCGGCGGCATGAACGGCCCGATCGATGTCGACCTCGGCAATGAAAAGCTGGAGCTGGAAACCACTTACGGTGGCCTGATGCGCGACATCCTCAAGCAGTACGGCACCACCACCGTGGACGGCGCCCTCGTGCGCTTTGCCGGCGCCTATCAGTCCGAAGACACCGGCGCCGTTGATGCCGTGGAAATCACCGTGCGCGGCCGCCATACCGAACTTGAATTCGGCAACGCCAAGGCTGGCGGCAAAGAACCCTTCAAGGTGAAGTCGTCGCTCTCGTACTACAAGCTCACCGTCAACGGCGAAGACTGGATCGAAATCGACCACGTCAACTTCATCGAGCGTGTGTTCGGCGTCGACCGCCTGGCCGAGCAGCGCAAGGCCATCGGCCTCTAATCGGCGACTACACCGCCACCCGGCATCCCCTCCACTTTCTGAGCCCTGACCACAATGGACCAACTCACCAGCAACATCACCCTCGACACCCCCATCAAGCGCGGCGACCAGGTCATCAGCGTGCTGACACTGCGCAAGCCCGGCAGCGGCGAGCTACGCGGCGTCAGCCTCATGGACCTCATGCGCATGGACGTCTCCGCCCTGCATACCGTCCTACCGCGCATCACCGCGCCCACCCTCACCACCGCAGACGTGAGCAAGCTCGACTTGGCCGACATGGTCAAGATCGCCACTGAAGTGACCGGTTTTTTGCTCTCGAAGCAGGATCGGGAGGACGCCTTCCTGACCGAGTCGAAAACGCCGCCGCAGACGTTGCAGTGATCTTTGGCTTCCGCCTGGAGGAGCTGTACGCGATGAGCATTACCGAGCTGATGGAATGGCGGGAGCGCGCCCGTGAGCGCAGCGAGGCGCAGGAATGAGCGACGCCCGCCGCCTGCGCCTGGAGGTTGTGCTGCAGGCTGTCGACAAGGCCACGCGGCCGCTTCAACGCCTGCTGAACACCAACAAAGACCTGGCCCGCACAGTCAAGGCAACGCGCGACCAGCTCAAAGCGCTGGAGCGCGCCAAGGGTCTGACAGGTCAGTTTGATGGGCTGCGCGGCAGCATCCGCGAAACCGTGGGCGAGATGCGCAAGGCGCGCGAGCGCGTGGAGCGGTTGGAGCAGGCGCTGAAGAACGCCAAGGCGCCAAGCGGGCAGCTCGCGGAGAACTTCAAGCGTGCTTCTGCCACGGCGGAAAGGCTGACCAACAAGTTTCGCACGCAGCAGACGCAGCTCGCGGAGGTGCGCCAGAAGCTTCAGCAGGCCGGTCGTGGCTCCATGACGATGGCGCAGTACCAGGAGCACCTACAGCGGGCCACGACGGCAGCGACACAGGCGCTTGCCAAGCAGGACGCACAGTTGAAGACCCACAACGCGCGGGCGCGGGCAATGGCCGCCAGTCAGCAAGCGGCCGAGCGCATGCGCACGCACGCCGGCAACTTGGCCGCCGCCGGCGCCGGCGCGTCCGTTACGGGCGCCGCCACCGCCGCCCCCATCTGGAAAGGCCTCGGCGAAGCCAAGCACTACGAGCTGGAAAAGACCCGCATGGGCGCGCTCGGCCTGGGCGACGCCGCTACCAAGGAATCCATCGAGTTCGCCAAGCAGATGAAGGCCTACGGCGTCAGCCAGGTCGACAAGGCCGAGCTGATGCGCGACGCCCTGAGCACGTTTGCCGATGCGCACCATGCAGAAATGGTGCTGCCCACCCTCGCCAAAATGAAGTTCGCCAACAAGGCCGTCTTCGGCCAAGCGCAGGGGGCAGACAACGAACGCATGTTCATGGACCTGCTCAAGGTCATCGAGCTGCGCGGCGGCCTGGCCAGCGAGGCGGAATTCCGCAACCAGGCGGATATGGTTCAACGCGTCATCACCGCCACCGGCGGCCGCGTGCAGGCCGATGAATGGCTCAACGTCATCAAGCGCGGCGGCCTAGCCGCCAAGGGCATGGAGAGCGAAGCCTTCTACTACACCCTGGAACCGCTGGTGCAGGAAATGGGCGGCAACACCGTCGGCACCGCCATGATGAGCGCGTACCAAAACCTCTACCAAGGCAAGACCACCAAACGCACGCTCGGCAACCTGGACCGCTTCGGCCTCATTGCAGACCGCAGCAAGGTCAAGGAAGACAAGGCCGGCCAAGTCTCATTTATGGACCCCGGCGCGCTCAAGGGCGCCGATATCTTCCGCAAGGATCAATTCGCCTGGCTGGAGCAGGTGCTGCTCCCTACCCTCAAGGAAAAGGGCATCACCGAGAAAGACCAGGTGCTGGACGCCATCGGCAGCATCTTCTCCAACCGCACGGCGTCAAACCTGATGTCGCAGATGTATCTGCAGCGCGATCAGATCCACAAGAACATGCGCCTCAACAAGGGCGCCGCCGGCATCGACCAGCTCGACACCGCAGCCAAGCGCCTGCCGCAGGGCAAAGAGCTGGAAATGCTCGCCAAGGTGCACGACCTGCAGAAGGAGATTGGCGACAAGGTCATGCCGCTCTACGCGCGTGCGCTGGAATGGGTCGCCGATGCCGCCGACCGCGTGACGAAGTTCATGCAGGAGAACCCGGGCGTGGCGAAGGCCATGGCGGTGGGCGTCGGTGTGCTGGCGGCAACCCTCCTCACCATTGGCCCGATCCTGCTCACCATTGCATCCGTGCTGTGGCCCCTCGCCAAGCTGCGGACGATCATGGCCGCGCTCACCGGCGGCGCAAAGGGTGGCTCCATCGTCATGCGTCTGTTTGCCGGCGCCTTCAACCTGCTCATGAAGTGCGCGGGCGGCCTCGCCAAGGCACTGATGTGGGTCGCCCGCCTGGCGCTCGCCAACCCGCTCCTGGCGGTCATCGCCCTGATCGCCGCCGGCGCCATCTACATCTGGCAGAACTGGGAGACCCTCGGCCCCAAGCTCGCCGCCCTCTGGCAAGGCATCAAAGACGCCTTCGGCCGCGCGTGGGACTGGATCAAAGAGAAGGCCAGCGGCATTGCCGACTGGTTCACCTCCACCAAAGACAAGCTGCTCGACGCCGGCCGCGCCATGGTCGACGGGTTGCTCTCCGGCATCTCCGAGCGATGGGCCGCGCTCAAGCAGAAGGTGGGCGAGCTGGCGGACGGCGTTGCAACGTGGTTCAAGGAAAAGCTCGGCATTCACAGCCCCAGCCGCGTGTTCGCCATACTGGGCGGCTTCACCATGGCAGGCCTCGCCCAAGGCCTGGAAGACGGCCAGAACGCGCCCCTGCAGGCGGTGCACAGCCTGGCCACCAAGCTGACCGGCATCGGCGCCGGCATCGCCATCGGCAGCACGGCAGCGGTGGCCGCACCCATTTCTTTTGACACGCGCCCGCCGCTCAC
This sequence comes from Ralstonia sp. UNC404CL21Col, assembly GCF_000620465.1. Taxonomy (GTDB): domain Bacteria; phylum Pseudomonadota; class Gammaproteobacteria; order Burkholderiales; family Burkholderiaceae; genus Ralstonia; species Ralstonia flatus. The sequence goes on along the minus strand of NZ_KK211140.1, from coordinate 984,049 downwards.
CACCAGCGCGGTAGCCGCGGCGCCGGCTGCTGCAGCCGCGCCCATCACCATCCACATCCACCCGCCCGCCGGCGCAGACCCGCAGGCCATCGCCCGCCTGGTGCGCGACGAGCTGCGCCAGATCGAAAACCAGCGAGCCGCCCGTCAGCGCTCGCGCCTCGCAGACAGGGACTGACCATGATGATGGCCTTGGGCCTGTTCGTGTTCAGCCTGGACACGGCGCCCTACTCTGAATTCCAACGCCAGGTCGGCTGGCGCCATCCGAGCAACAACCGCGTCGGCCGCCGGCCGTCGTACCAATTTCTCGGGCCAGACGAAGAAACCATCACCCTATCCGGCAAGCTGCTGCCGGAGCTGACGGGCGGCGAATGGACCCTCTCTGCCCTGGAGCTGATGGCCGACAGTGGCGACGCCTACACCCTCATCGAGGGCACCGGCCACTACTACGGCCAGTTCGTCATCAACGGCCTGGACACCACCCGTACCTACTTCTTCCAGGATGGCGCCGCCCGCGCGTGCGACTTCACCCTCAAGCTGACTCGCGTGGATGATGGCCTGCTTTCCCAGGTCGCCAGCGTTGCAACCGGCCTGCTGCAATGACGGACAACACCGCTGCCGACCTGTCACCGCGCCCCGCCTACCGCATCAAGGTGGGCGACAAAGACATCACCGGCCGCTTCCAGGGCCGGCTCATCGGGCTCACGCTCACCGACAACAGCGGCTTCGAGGCGGACCAGCTCGACATCGAGCTGGACGACAGCGACGGCAAGCTCGACCTGCCCGAGAAAGGGGTACGCCTGTCGCTCTCGCTCGGGTGGGAAGGCACCGGCCTGGTCGACAAAGGCACCTACAAGGTCGACGAGCTGGAGCACACCGGCCCGCCGGATCGCCTGGTCATCCGCGCCCGCAGCGCCGACATGGACGGCGGCCTCACCACCCGCCGCGAAGACTCCTACGCCGGCAAGACCGTCGCTGAAGTCGTCCAGGCCATCGCCCTGCGCAACACGTTCACCTGGTTGGTCGGCAAGAAGCTGGCCGGCCAGGTCATCACCCACGTCGACCAGACCGGCGAGTCAGATGCGAACTTCCTCTCGCGCCTGGCGAAAGAGTTCGACGCCATTGCCACCGTCAAGAACGGCACGCTGCTGTTCATTCCCGCCGGCGAGCCGACCAGCGGATCGGGCCTGCCGCTGCCCACCGTCAGCATCACCCGCGCATCCGGCGACACCCACACCTTCAGCGTTGCCGATCGGGAGAACTACAACGGCGTGAAGGCGCACTACCAGGACACGCGCGCCGGTGTGCGCGGCGAGGTGGTCATCGACGCTTCCAACGCCGTGGCGACCAAGGAGCAGCGGACCGCCAAAGGGAAAAAGAAAAAGAAGAAGCCGGAGATGGTGCAGGCCAGCCCGAACCCGGACAACGTGAAGGTGCTGCGGCACACGTACGCGTCACGGTTCAACGCAGAGCGCGCCGCGCGTGCAGAGTGGCAGAAGATTCAGCGCGGGGTGGCGACGTTCAACATCACGCTGGCACGTGGGCGGGCGGAGTTGTTTCCCTCGCTGCATGCGCAGGTCAGCGGATGGAAGCCGCAGATTGATGGGACGGGTTGGTCTGTCGGACGTGTCGTTCACAGCTTGAATGACGCCGGCTTCATGACAACCATCGAACTTCAGACGTTTCCATCGGATCTAGTTGACCATCGAGGAACAAAGTATTAACCGTTTTAGTTTGCTCAATGCTTGGACACCACCTGCAGTGGGGGATTCTCCACTTCTGCATACGAGTCGATAATGAAATCCAACTTTCGGTTGGATTTTTCTCATGCGTCTTACTGATTCGGCTGCCACCAAGCTTGAACACCACTTCTCGGACATCAAGTTCGCATCCTTGGCCTTCAGTGCCAGTGACGAGTTGCTTGCCGAAATACTGAAGGAAGCTCCGCCCCCTGCCGAGGAGATGGAAGGTGAATTGGCAGCGACCTTCCTTGAGGGGCTGATTCCTCTAGCGCAAACCGCCATCATTAAGAAACAGCAGGCATACGGCGCCGTGCAATGGCTCTGGTACATCCGTCGAATGCCTGAGTTTCCCTTGATGGGTAGTTACCATACGACGCTTGCGTACGACCTCGCATTAGCGGAGTCGCTATCTTGGTACTGCCCGCAAGCTGGCGCCAGCCCCTCGGGCAGTCCACTCGCGTTCAAATGCGATGAGTCAGTTGCAAGACACCTCGCAAGGTTCATCGGAAGGATCAAGCTGCTCTCGCAGCTTCACATTGCATATCGGCGGGTTGGAAAGGGATCAAGACTGACGGTCAATTCAAAGGAAGTACGTGCTCATACTGATGCTGCAACAGAGGCCGCCATTAATCTCTATGACGAGCGGCATGACGCAGCGAGACAACACAATGGTGGTCGCCTTGGGATCGCTGAAGGAAATACTGACTTCCCGGATCCGGAACATTTCACTGAGCCGGACATAGCTCGAGCGCACCTTGTGTTCGCCTTCCATGGCGACAAGATAGACGCCCCAACAATTTTTCCACATGAAGGACAGCTTGTAGCCGGGCTTGTCTCGACGCGGTTTATTCTTCAATCCGCAAGTGTCGACCGTATCATCCGCCCGTTTTTAGCAGGACACGGACCAACTCCCGCCTATGTGCAACAACTGTCTGCATTGGTGCAGCTCCTGATCTTGCTGCCCTCACTTTTCGTTGAATTCCCGTGGGCGTTTTCGACCGTTCAGCAACGTGGGTACTTTCTAACTATGGATGCGCAGCTTCGCGCATGGGCAGATAAGAACTTAGAGCATGTCGCTGGGCAGCTCTCACAGCGTTACGCTGAGATTGCCTGGCCCGGCAAGTACGACGACTGGATCAACAGCCTTAACTCTGTTGAACCAACCCTATGGCCTCTGAAATCGGGAGGCGTCCTGCGAAAGCTGGGGGACATTACGCTCATAGATTTTTCAGCAGCGACCAATTCCTTACTTGCTAGGCAGCAAATTGATAGAGACCCGACCATAGGGAACGTGCGAGCGGGCATCTTCGAGGATGAGTGCCAAGAGATGATCGATGCAAGCTCGTGGATGCCGCCGGATGCGCTTAAGCAACAGCGCCGAAGGCAGCTAAGGCGTAATGGAGACAACATCACTGATGTCGACGCCATCGGCTGCCGGGATGGCCAACTGCTGCTGGTTTCGTGCAAGAGCCTCGTTTACGACGGCGACTATGACAAAGGCGTATTCCGGGTGGTGAAGAACCTTCAGTCAACCATTGACAAGGCCGTTGCCGATTGGAACGCCAAGATTGAGGACATCCGCAACAACCCAAGGGGGGACAACTTCGATTTTTCCGGGTACCGCGAAATACACGGAGTGGTATGCACGCCATTCGTCGCCTACTCGAATACGGCAGCCACCCTCCAGAAGTCCATATTTGGATGGCACGCATGCGCCTCTGCTGAGGAGCTTCGGAATGCCCTGATCTGAGATAATCTCCGAACACACGAATGCATAGGCTGATGAGTCCGGCCCCCGGCGGCCCCTCGTGGCCGGGTAGTCGCAATTCATCGTTACACCACCTCCCCCACCCTTCAAGGTCAACCACCCCCGCACTATGCTTGCCGGCCGCGCCGGCCTTCGACGGCTGAGGTTGTTAAGCCCGCTTTGGGGGCTGCCAGTTTGGATCACAATTGACGTTGTATTTGTTCGGATCCATGTTCTGCTTCACCCACAGTAAGAACGCCTTTACCCAGTCTTCATTTGGACCGGCCAGCATGACGTAATTGGCGATCCCCTTGAGGACCGCGGCAAACGCGCATTCCTCCAGATCGTCCACTGTTACGACACCGTCCTCGCCCGGATCGAAGTGTTTCAATGCGTTGATAAGCAGCATGTCGTTAACTGCTTTGCCTGCATCTTCCCGCGTCCGCTTGGGCTCCCCCTTCTCGACTTCCATTTGAATGATGGAGTCGGTGAAGTTTTCTCGCCCCGTGTTGAGGACGAGACGGGAAAGAATCACGTCCGCCGCCCCTGCTAGAGTGATCACCGAGAAACGATCGCGGCCAGCGACGAAGAGGCAGACCGCCGCATAGAGCTGATCTGCCGCCAGTTCGAGCCGAGTGTAGGTCCTGGTAGTCATTCTGACTTGGGCCTCATGCCCGCCGGTACGGCTTCATACCGAGTCATCAGTCCGGGGCCATCTTTTGTCTCCCACGCCCACTGAAGATACGCCCTCACGAAGGGTTCGCTCTGTCCATACAGCGTCACATAATCCGCGATCGCTCTAGCCAGCGCGTCCGACGCCAGCTCTTCCAAGTCCAGCTCGATGGTCTCCGTGTCGCTCTCAGATAGATGCTTGTGTGCGGAGATCCCAAGAAATTGCTCAATATGGTGGGCGTATGAGCTCCGCTTAGGGGTGAACCCCCGCATGCCTTCGTGAACGCGCCGCGCATAGTCCACGAACGTCTCCTTGCCCGCAGCGTGTACGAGACCACTCAGAATCCCACTGGCTGCTCCTGCAAGGGTGATCACGGAATGGAAGCTAAGGCGGCGAAAAAAAATGTCCACAGCGGTCTCTAGCTGAGATCGCGCGATGTCGCTTTTGTGGAAGGTCGCCATTGGGACTGTATGCGCAGGTTGTGAGACAGACGAGCAAGATAGTAACAGTCGCTGCTAACCTCTTCCGGCCCTTCAGAGGTCGTTTCCCTTCGAGGCAGCACACAGTAACGGCTCCCACGCCGCTCGTCCGTCGAACGCGCCTCCAAGGCCCTATAAGCTCGACATCTGCGTACACACCTACTTTCACGTCCAGCAAAACGGCTCACTCAATCGCAAACCATCGTTACACCACCTCCCCCGCCCTTCAACTTCGCCAACCCCCGCACTAAGCTCAACGTCAAACGCGTTGCCACACTCGTTAACCCACAGCCCCGCCACCCCGCCGTAGCCTCCCCACGCGGCCCCGCGCCGCTGTGGGAGATACGTAAGTGAGCAACAAGACGAACATCAAGCAGAGCATTTCCGCCGGCAATGGCAACGTGCAAATCGGCCAGGTCATCCTATGCGGGTCGGCCGCCCGCCCACGCTGCTCCACTCCGCCGGCGCCAGCCAAAGAACGCATGACCATCGAGCAGCGGGCAGAACTCACTCACATCGCATTGCAGATCGAATTGGCAGAGGAAGGTGCCATAGACGCCGGCACCGTTTGGAAGGCCCTTTGCAACCACCTCAACGGGCGAGGCCTGGAGGAAGTGCGAGACAACACCGAGTTGTCGCACGAGCAGTTTTGGGCGGCTCGGTCTTACCTGGACGGCTGGTTAGCCTGCGCCCGTGGTGACAACCTTCCGCGTACCGGCATGATTCGGGAGATCATGCGGATGTGGGGTATTCGGGGTGGGTTGCGGGCCGCCACAATGGAACTGTGCGAGCGCCGGTATGGTGCTTCTTGCTTGGGCTCAATGACAGACGCGCAACTGCGAGCAGCACTCTGGGTCACCGTGGCAGACTGGCGAGATTATTGGGCGCAGGTCCATACAGCGTAGCCGGCCGTAGGGTGAGAAACCAACAACAGGAGCAGCAGCGACGATGCCTGGCACCAAGCTTCTACCAGCCCTTGTCGGGACGCTATTCGCTACGGCACCTGTGTGGGGCCAGAATGCGCCGGCACCATTTGACGGCGAATGGGCGTTCACCTACTCCTGCGAAACCGCTACCGGCGCGTACGCGGACCGCTGCAAGCAAGGCTCGCGCGACGAATTCCGTTTGAGCCTCTTGCAGCAAGGGCGACGAGTCTGCGGGTACCACCTCGCGACGGGTCAGCTTGGCAACAGGGTCGACGAAGGAGACCTCGCCGGACCGGGGCCGTCAGTGATAGGCACTGCCACGGGAAACGTGGTGACCCTGACCTTCAAAAGCGCGCGTACAGGCGAAATGGGCCAAGCAACGTTGATCAGGGATGGAGACACCATCGTTTGGCACGTTACACAGCCATTGCGTGAAGATAATTGGTTTCCGAATGATGCCGTGTTGAAGATGCAGGCTGCCCAGCCCCGCCTCCCCGCGATGCGTTGCGAAGCAGCGCCCCACCCCTGATTTATAACGACGACCAGTGCTATGTCACAGTTCGCACGTGTTGCCCTCCTGGCCATCTTGCTCACGCTGTCCGCCAAACCAGCAATGGCAGACTGGACACAAGACTTCGTCAGAATTTCATGCAACCCGGATGCACGCTTCTTCCGCTTCGAATGGGTTGGACTCGACGGCAGCAGCGCTTGGTCCGACGCTCAATACGACGACAAGCGCATGGAAGAGCGGAAGGCCATCTGGAGACAACATGGCTTTTACGTACCCTCGGATCTCCACTACGAGTGCAAAGTAGGAGACGCCGTATACCGTCTCACAACGAAACAACAAGACCCTTACTCCCCCGGGATGTGCGGCGAGCAACCGTCAATCAAATTGAACCTCACCAGGGATGACGAGGAAATCCTTAAGGATGTGACCTTCGGCGATGACTGTTTTGGCGGCCCCTCTGTTGCCAGCGTGACCATATTCGAGCCCCTGATGGGTTGGGGAGGTGCAGGCACTTCGATGTGTGCCTGGCCTACGACCAATTCCGGTAGCAGCCCATACAAAGAGGTCTGCGACGACCCTTCAGCGTTCTCGCGCACCATGCCTGTCAACCAGGAGCAGATGAGCATCTATTTGCGCAAGCGGTCTAAGGAATAGCCCCGCAACTGATGCGGGGACTCGTACTCTCTACCCCTTCGGCCCGCACCCCTTCAACATCGGGCTGCCCACAATCCGCCCATCCCCTTGGCACACCCAAGCCACCTTCGTCCCCTTCTTCAGCGAAGCCACCATGGCCGCATGCTGATCGTCCAGATACGCATGCACCGCCATGAACGGGTTGCCAGACGCGAGCTTCACCACGATGCTGTCTGTGAAGTCCTTGTCGATGCTCTGCACCGTGCCGGTCACCAGTAGGCTCTCGCCTTTGTACTTCTGATCGGCGGCCACCTCGTTCTCGTCATATGCGCGGAACAGCGCATCTGCCTTGACTGGCAACGGTGGCTCGGCCGCTTCTGCTGTCTCTATCGCGCTGCCCGGTGTGGATGCGCTCGTCGACTTCGGTTTCGGGTCAGTCAGGTCACTGAGAATGCCAATCACGATGGCGGCAATCGCCAGGCCAAACAGCCACTTCACTACTTTCATTTACTGCTCCTTTCTACCTTCCCGTCTGTGTGGATTGATAAAAAGGCTGTATGCCGCGCCCCCGCGCGGCTACTGCTCTATTGGAATGCTTCAGAACGCACGCTGTCGCCTATGGTGACTAAGCTCGCCGGGCCTCATCGCCCTGCGGCTACTGCATCATGAGCGCGATCGCTTCGTCCTCATTCATTACAGGAATCCCCAGCGCCTCGGCCTGAGCAAGCTGCTTGTGTCCCACCAACGGCCCGGCAACCACATAGGTCACGGTCCTAGTGATTCTCTCTCGCACATCCCAGCCGACATCCAACGCGCGCGCCTCCAAGGCGTCGCGTCGAGTGGGGTGCAGGCCGGCGAATACCACCGCTGTCTGCCAATCCCATGCCTCTGCTTTGCGCCGGCCTCTTTCCTTCCGCTTGGTCGAATCCGGCGACATCGCTACAGCGGAAAGCCAAGAGGTTGCGCTCATGACTTCCCCCGTCTCTGAGCGGGTAACCGAGCCAACAATGCGGTGGATCAGGAAAGAGCGCGTCGCCTTCCGATCATGGTCGTGCGCGTCCATGTATGGCCTGCCCTTTATGTCCACCACCTGAAACGCTGTCACCGTGCGTCTCTGCTCCGTTCCATCGGCCTTGCGATACCGGAATGAAATTGTGTCGGGCAGTTGGATCGGTTCGACAGTTGCCGACAGGTAGATCTCCGGTTCCCTGCCCTTCGACTTTGCTGCCGGCGTAGCCCGTCTCGGCGGCTGAACCGAATCAGACTGAATGGTCGGCGCACCACTCGCTTTCGTGCCAGTTGCACTTGCGCTGGTCGGAAGGCTAGACGGCGACATCTGACGCACGTCGCCGGGCACGTAATTGAGCTCCCGACACCACGCACCGAGCCGCTCGCGCAATGGCCCTGAAACGGGTCGCAAAACTGGCTGAATCGCCGGTCCTGGAGCCTTCGTCTCTCCCTGGCCATATCGGTGATATGCCCAACAAGCTCCGAAGGTGCATAGCCACATTAGCAACTTACCGCCAGCGCCCAGATCATCGGCGCTTGAAGCTACCGCCGCACAGATAAACATGAAGCCGGGAACATGCGCGGCAAAAAGCGCAATTAGGTGTCCGCGCCACGGTGGCCCACCTCGGGCAACGTGACCACGCACCAAGTCAATCCATCCGCAAACAGTCAGCCAAACATAGCCGACGAAAACGCCAAAGCTGGCAAACGCATCCTGCACGTCTGCTCCTCTGAATCACCCCGTTTCCAGATTGATAAGAAGGCCGTATACCGCGCCCCCCGCGCGGCTACTGCTCTATAAGAATTGCTGTGCTGGAACGAGACCGGTAGACCTCAAACGCGCTCAATGCTATAGGGTTCAATCTCGCAACCCCGGCCGCCAAAATGGCCACATCCGCCGACGTGGGGCCTATAGGCGATTCCAGTTACCCGTACGCGCTTGCCGTGCCATTGCGTGAGCACCTGTTCATTCGGGCGAATACTCCCTCCCCCAAACGCCAGCCATACACTTGATCGATAGAACGGCAAATCTGCCTCTTCCGTAACATCGCGACGCTCTGACTTCGGAAAGTGGTTAAGCGAGGTGTCCTCAAACTCGAACGTCAAAAGCCCCATCACTTCGACAGGCTTGCCGTTGAATTCGTCTATGCGGTCGATCAGTTCATTGACGGTGAGCAAGACGGCACCCTTAGTGGATTTTGGTCATAGGAGAAAGAGCACCGCACCAAACGCGAGAAGCACGCACCCGGAAACAAGTTGAGATTGGAGAATGGTCCGCCACCCCGGATAGCCATACGGCACGGGCGCTGAGAAGCGGATCGGGACAGGCAAGCGCAACAGCCAAATTCGCCATGCATGTGCCACCGCCATGAAGCCGCAATCCAGCACGCCGAACCTAGCCAACCGAAGCGAATCCAGTTCAATAGGCAGTCTGAAAAGTTGTATCACGGGGAATACCAGCGCAGCGAGGGCCAATAGCACCAGGGAGGCACGGTAGGCCAGTGTTACGGCTGTCTTAAGCCACTGAGGCGCTGGGTTATCGCCTTGCGGCGCGGGGGTCCATTTCATATTCTTTCTGCGGCTCTAGGGCGGATTTCCAGCAACCTACTCGTACCCGCGCCCCGCATACAGAAAGTCAGCAAACAACCGCCAAGGGTTGAGACTCTTTGGGCCTGGTCGCGCACCGAAATCAGAATCCTCCGCCCATGCCTTCGCAGCGCTCAGGAACTCGGAAACCGTATTGTTTGCCCACTCCCCCTGAAAGCCATCTAGCTCGAGGGGCAGTCCATCGGCACGTCGCCGCTCAGACAGCAACGCATCGACAAACTGCAAGAAAGATGCTTCGTCGACAGTTGCTTCAAGTGCGTCAAAGACAGTGGTGGTGTTCATGTCGATAGCTAGCCCATCTCGCTTTCACTAAGGACGAACAACAGCTCGCGCAACTCGCTCAATCAGCAACGCCACCCCGATCAACAAAGCCCACGCAACCGCGACCATGGCCTGCAGGCCAACCTGCATCAAACTCACCTGGCCCAATCCGCCAAAAGAGAGCTGCCCCCCGGCACTGAGCGCGACCGTGACAGGTATCAGCGTCAGCACGTAGTGCAGCACCACGAGCATGGCGAGCAAACGCCAAAGATGGCGGCGTGCCCCCATTACGTGTGCCAGCCACATGTGAAGGGCAATAGGCGCGCCCCCCGCGATCCAGAACCACAGCCTCATCATCCGAAACTGCCACTCGGCAGGTGGCTTGGGCCAAGCTCCGAGCCTGTCCAGCATCGCGGGGAAGTACAGGACGACAACAAACAAGATCAACGGCGCGACGTACAACACTGCGACTGGCCATTTATGGCGCGGTGCTTTTTCCATTCCCCTCTCCTCTTTATCCGCGAAGCGACGCAGCCACAATTGATTGCAGCTCGGCAAGCGTGTCCGGCAACTTTTCGAGCGGATCGTAGAGCCTATTCACCATCGCGCTTTGCCTTTCTCTTGGTCGATTTTTTTACGGTGCCCACCTGGACGTTGTGGGAGCCGCCGACAACGACCTGCGAATGATTTCCTGTGCCACCGAGATGCGGCTGCACCGACAGCCCTGCGACTGCGCCAACAGCGGCCGCTTTGCCACGAGTGTCAAGCGCGCGATACGCGGCGAGCAGCGCGGCTTCGTCTGGCGCCAAAGCGCCGCCCCGTTCGCCAGTGAGCACGTATGACACGTCAACGCCAGCTAGCGCGATGGCAGAAAGATAAGCAGCGTCCGGCGAACGCTCGCCCTTTTCGTAGTTGAGCTGCGCCAGTTTTCCGACGCCTCCCTCCGCCCCAAACCGCTCTTGTGTAAGGCCAAGGCGCTTGCGCTCCTCGCGGAGTCTTTCGGCTATTTGTCGAGTATTCATTTGAAGACCAATTTGACACAAATTGACTTCATGGATATTCGTTTGATTACTAGAATGCTCATGTTATGCAAGATTCTCTTTCACGAGTATATCCGCCATGCCCCGTGGAAATGTCGCGAAACGTCGCGCGCCAATTGGCGTCGTGACTGACAAGCCCATCTATATCCGCCTACGGCCAGAGGAGCTTGAAAAGTTCAAAGCCCGCGCCGTCACTGAAGGCCGGTCACTCGGCAACATGGGCCGCGTCCTGATCCTCAGCGCCCTGGCTCAACCGAGCCCAAACAAGCTTAAGCAAGACGTGCCCCAACGGCACGCAACATCCGTTGTGGAGGATTGACCATGCACACCCAACACCGAATCGAACACGCCTTGCGGCGCAAGCTCTCTGGCCCATCGCGGCAAGACGTGCAGCAGACTATGGGCTGGGACAAAGGCGCCATGAGCCGCTTCCTGAGCGGCGAACAAGGCGTGCTGATCGACAAGCTGGATACGCTCGTTGGCGTCTGCGGCTACGTGCTTGTTACGCGCAAGTACATGGATGCCGTTGCCACGCTGGGCGAGGTCGGCATGTTCTGCGAGTGCGCGCGCGAGGGCCTTGGCGAATGCGGTCGCCCGCAAGGGGGCACGAAATGAAACACCTCTGCCCCCACTGCGGCACCCGCCTGCATATCCGCACCAGCCGCGCCGTTTCTCTCACGTCGCGCGAGCTTTACGTGCGCTGCCCTGAAGAGCATTGCGCTTATACCGGCAAGGCCATCTTGTCGATCATCAGCACCATCGCGCCCAGCATCAACCCCAACCCGCTGGCCTACCTGCCCGTTGGCCGCACGCGTGTGCTGCCCAACGGCACCGGCCAATTGAGCCTGCTGCCCGAATAGGCGCCAGCGGCTTCAGTTACCCCCTTCCCCTCGCATCCGTTTTGGCACGCTCCCCGTCCGGGGTGCGGGGGGCTTTTTTTGCCCATTTTTTTCGAGGCCCGTATGCAAACCAACGCTGTTCTGACCTTTGAGAACGTCGACTTCGATGTGGTCGACATCCACAACACCCCGTGGCTAAGGGGCTTGCAAGTTGCAAGTGCCTTGGGCTACCGAAACCCAACGTCGGACATCCAGAACCTGTACGCCCGTAGCGCTGACGAGTTCACAGATGAAATGACGCAGGTCGTCGAGCTGGATACCGCTGGCGGCCGTCAGCAAGTTCGCATCTTCAGCCCGCGCGGCTGCTACCTGCTCGGCATGCTGGCGCGCACCGAGCGCGCCAAGGCGTTCCGCCGCTGGGTGCTCGACGTGCTGGAAGGCCGCCTGGTGCCGCAAGAGACTGGCCGCATGACCGTGCCGCAGCGGCTGGCAGCGCTGCGCTATCGCGGCACCCTGGCCAAAGAGCTGGCCAACGCCCGTACGGCTTCGCTCGCGGTTGAGCTGTACGCCAACTTGCAGCACGTCTCCCGGCTGCTGGGCATGCAAACGCAGCCCATTGGCGTGCTCGCGCCAGTGGCGCGCCAGAACAGCCTGCAGGGCATTGCTTAAGGGGGCCGGCATGAAAACCTACCTCGTCCGCGTCGCCGCCGGCGGCCATCGCCTGTCCTTCCACACCATCGCCGCATCGAGCACGGATGCACTCATGACCGTGTTGCGCACGGCTGAAGCACTCGGCCTGGCCGCACGCGCCGGCTCGGCCCGCCTGGTCGGGAGGCCCGCATGAACGTCCTGCAGCTCGTTGCCATGTTCGCTACCCTCGCCGTGCAGGCCGCTACCGTGGGCTTCCTGTTCGCCTGGCGCAGCAAGAACGACCCGACCGTCAACGGATACACGGTGCAGCCGAAGCCCTTCAACGGGCTTGCTCGGGTGCTGCTGTGGCTTGCTGTGGTGTGCATCGGCGGCGCGTTTGTCGTCGCGGGTCTGATGGCCTACGGCGTCTTTGCGGAGGCCGCGTAATGCTCGCCCTCGTCAATCTCTGGATGCTGCTCACGGCTTTCGTTTCCGTGGCGCTGCTCAACTACAGCCCGCGCACGCAGCGCTGGGGCGCTGTCGTCGGCCTGCTCGGCCAGCCTGCGTGGCTTTACCTCACGCACATCACGGGCGAGGCCGGCATGTTCACTGCGTCGGTGTTCTTTGTCGTCTGCTACGGGCGCGGCGTGTGGCTCGGCTTCTTCTGCAGGAGCGCCCGCCATGCCTGAGCCGGTCGTGACCGATGTGGACGTGCGCCGGATGCACCGCTTCCTGCGTCTGACCACCCCTTACGACGCCATGCCGCCGCCGCTGCGCGCCGCTGTCACCGCCGCCGCAAAGGCGATGGCAACGGTGCGCGAGCGCCGCCGCGCCAACCGATCCACCGTCGACCTCAAACGCCGCGCCGCCGGCGACGTCGACGATTGACCCATCCCCCTGATCGCAATGAACCTCGACCTCTCCTCCGCCCTTGCGTCGCGCCTGGTGCACGACTACGGCTTCAAGGAACGATCGAACAAGCTGGAGAACGGCACGTGTCCCTCGTGCGGCAAGCGCTCGCTGTGGGCCTTTGCAGATGCGCCCTGGGTCGTGCGCTGCAACCGGCTGAACAACTGCGCGGCTGAATTCCACGCCAAAGAGCTGTACCCCGATCTCTTCGCCTCCTGGAGCGACCGCTACGTCAAAACACCGGAAGCGCCCCACGCTGCAGCCGATGCCTACATGCGCGACGCACGCGGCTTTGACCTGGCGCGCATCGCCGGCTGGTACACGCAAGAGAGCTACTACAGCCACGAGCTGAAGATTGGCAGCGCAACCGTCCGATTCCCTTTGAGCGAAGGCCGCTACTGGGAACGCATCATCGACCAGCCCGAGCGCTTTGGGGACCGCAAGGCCACCTTCAGCGGGTCATACGCGGGCACCTGGTGGCAACCGCCCACCCTGCCGGCCCAGCCAAAGGAGTTGTGGCTGGTAGAGGGCATCTTTGATGCCATCGCCCTGCTGCATCACGACGTAGCCGCTGTCGCCACGTTCTCCTGCTCGCACTACCCGACCGCCGCACTGGCCGCGTTGGCCGAACAATGCGCCGCCGGTGGCCACCGGCGCCCGCACTTGGTGTTCGCCCTGGACAACGACGCCGCCGGCCGCCGCTACGCGCTCAAGCACATCGAGCGCGCGCAGAACGATGGCTGGTCAGCATCCGCCGCGCTGCCCAAGCAGACCGGCCGGGCAAAGCTCGACTGGAACGAGCTGCACATGCGCGACCGCCTGTCGGCCGAAGACCTGAAGGAATACCGCTACCTGGGCGACCTGTTCACCGCGCCCACGCCGTCAGACAAGGCGCGGCTAATGTACAACCGCACCGGCGACGCGCAGTTCCCATTCGAGCACCGCAGCCGCCTCTACTGGTTCAAGCTGGAGCTGGACGCCTTCCAGCGCGAGACAACGGCCGTGCGCGAGGCCAACATCTGCGAGAACGACGAGCAGATACGCGAGCAGGCGCTGCTGCGCGCCGGCGTCGTGCAGCCCATCGCCAACTGCCTGCCCACGGCGCTCTACTACCAGGCCAGCCCGCAGACGGACGAGTCCTGGTACTACTTCCGCGTCGCCTTCCCGCACGATGGCCAGCCCATCAAGGCCACCTTCACCAGCGCGCAAATCGCCAGCAGCAGCGAGTTCAAGAAGCGCCTGCTGGGCGTTGCGCCGGGCGCCATGTACACCGGCAGCGGTCACCAGCTCGACGGCTATCTCGCGCGCCAGCTCGCCCGCATCCCAACCGTGCAGACCATCGACTTTGTGGGCTACACCAAGGAACACGGCTGCTACGTCTACGGCGACGTGGCGGTCAAAGGCGGCAAGCTCTTCCGTTTGAACGACGAAGACTTCTTCGACATTGGCAAGCTTTCCATCAAGACCATCAGCCAAGCCGCAACGCTGTCGCTCTCTACCGACGTGCAGGGCATGCAGACGACCTGGCTGCCGCTGCTCTGGCAGGCCTTCGGCGCCAAGGGCCTGGCCGCGCTGGCGTTCTGGTTCGGCAGCCTGTTCGCAGAACAGATCCGCCAGGAGCACAAGAGCTACCCGTTCCTGGAGCTTGTGGGCGAGCCCGGCGCCGGCAAAACGACGCTCATTGAATTCCTCTGGAAGCTCTGCGGCCGGCGCGACTACGAAGGCTTTGACCCGAGCAAGTCATCGCTCGCGGCCCGGGCCCGAAACTTCGCCCAGGTGGCCAACCTGCCCGTCGTGCTCATCGAGGGCGACCGCGGCGACGAAGGTGCCAAGCAACGCGGCTTCGATTGGGACGAGCTGAAGACCGCCTACAACGGCCGCAGCACCCGCGCGCGCGGCATGAAGAACGGTGGCAACGAGACGTACGAACCGCCCTTCCGTGGCGCCATCGTCATCAGCCAAAACGCGGAAGTCAGCGCCAGCGACGCCGTGCTGCAGCGGATCGTCCACATCTACTGCGACCGCTCGGCGCAGACCTCAGCCACGCGCGCCGCAGCCGAAGCGCTCGAGCGCATCCCCGTAGAGGATGTGTCCGCATTCCTGCTCGCCACCGTCATGGCCGAGTCCAAAGTGCTGGAAACCTTCGCCGCCCGCGTGTCGGTCCACGAACAGGCGTTGATGGCACGCCCCGACATCAAGACCGTGCGTATCGCCAAGAACCACGCGCAAATCATGGCCATGGTCGACAGCATGCGCCACGTGCTGCCGCTCACCGACGAGCAGCACGCCGCCGCCCTGAACGAGCTGGGCCGCATGGCCGCAGCGCGCCAGCAGGCGATCAGCGCAGATCACAAGCACGTGCAGCAGTTCTGGGAGGTGTACGAGTACATCGAGTCCGCCGACGACGACCGCCCGATCCTCAACCACGCACGCGGCGACGGCCTCATCGCCATCAACCTGCAGCACATGGAACAAGTCGCCGGCGAACGCCGCATCGAACTGCCCCCGATCGCGGACCTCAAGCGCGTGCTCAAGACCTCGCGCCAACGCAAGTTTGTCGACATCCGCGCCGTCAACAGCGCGATCAATGCGCACTTCAACCGGGAATACATCACGCAGCCCAAGCGGCCGGAAACGGTGAAGTGTTGGGTGTTTGAAGCCAGCCGCCCCTAATCCCCGCTCGGGGCGCGGAGCCGTACTGAAACGCGCCCAAGCCCTCTTTCCGCAATCTCAGTCCCACCCATGAAAGACACCATGAGCAATGTTGATCTGATCGACCGCCTGGCAGAAGCCGTGGCAGAGCGTGTACAGCCTACCGTGCCTCTCAATGTGCGCCTCTGGAACTGCAAACTGGTAGCGGCGTACCTGCATCGCGCGCCGTCTGTCGTACTTGAACGCGTTGTAACCCTACCCGGCTTTCCGACTGCAATTCGCCTACCGACTACCACCGGGAACAAGGGGCAGCCGCTTTGGAAAGCTGCTGAAGTCATCGCCTGGGCGGAGTCGCACCGGGGCCGCGCGCTGGGTGGCCATCCGGATCACAACTAGCCCAAGCGGCGCGCAATGTCGGCGGCGCTGGCGTTGTAGTACGTCAGCAGTTCGTTGAGGTTTGTGTGCCCCGTCATCCGCGCGAGGTCCAGCGGCTGGAGCTTTGCAGCAAGGCGTGTGATGGCCTCGTGGCGGGAATCATGAAATGTAAGGTCGGCAATACCGGCCTTTTCTTTTGCCTTGCGAAACAGCGCATCCCGACTCGCAGCGGCCAGGGCAAACATTGGCTCGCCGGGCTCGACCGCTGGCAGCTTCTGCAGAAGCTCAACCGCTCGCCGGGAAAGCGGCACCTCGCGGGAGTTGCCATTCTTTGTCATGGGCAGGTAGGCGACGCGCCGCTCGAAGTCCACCGTCCGGCTTGTCAGGCCAAGCAGTTCCCCTGACCGCATCGCCGTCTCAATTGCCACCAGAAACGCCACCGCCACGCGCTGGCTTGATCGGATAACGGGCTGCTCTTCCGCGTACCCCATCGCAATCAGAAGCGCGTCGATTTCGGCACTGGATATCAGCCGTTCGCGGGGTGGGTTATCCGGCGGCCTTCGAACACCGGTCATCGGGTCAGTCACAAGCCAGTGCCACTCCTCACGCGCATAGCGCAGCGCATTGGACAGCAGCGTCATCTCCCGCGAGACACTGGCACCGGAAATATCTCGTAGCCTGACGTTGCGCCAAGCTGTGATGTGGCTCGACCTGAGTTCAGCCAGGCGGATATGCCGGAACTGCGTGCCCTCCACGATCTGCCGCCCAATTAAGGCCAGTCGCAGCTTTTCCCACCGTGCTCCACGGTGCGAATCACAGACCTCAAGCTCATACCGGTCGAGCACGTCGCCGACTGTGTGCGTCTTACTTCCCAGGCCGGTCTGAATCGAACGCAGCTCCGTCTCCCTGCGTGCCGACCATTCCTGCGCCTGCGCCTTCGTATCAAACGTGCGGCTGTCGCGCTTGCCCTTCACGGCCACCTGCGCCCGCCACCCCGTCACCGTCTTTTGGATTGATGCCATCAGATGGGTAAGCCTTGGGTAATTTTTGGGGAAAGCGGCGGATTCTAAGGTGTGTTTTAGCGAGAAAAAGCGGAAACGCACAAAACGGCACATCCGCCGTGATCCCTTGCAGGATATGGCTTTGCGGGCAAATGAGACAGATTGGGGAAACCTCGAGTTGAGGTCGGTGGTGCGAGGGAGGGGACTCGAACCCCTACACCATTGCTGGCGTCAGGACCTAAACCTGGTGCGTCTACCAATTTCGCCACCCTCGCCGGATGGATCGCGGCGCCCCTGAGCAGGAGCGCCGGAAAGGAAGCCCGCGATTATATCGCAGTCGTTCGGGGGTTTCCATCCCCTGCGCTATTTGGCGTGGTGTAGGGGTTCGAGTCCCCTCCCTCGCACCGGCTGCCGGGCTCGACCGTCAGTCAGACCGTCGGGGCCGCCGCTTGCGCCTCGGGCCGCTTGACGCGGAACCACGCCGCATACAGCGCCGGCAGGAACAACAGCGTCAACACCGTGGCGATGATCAGACCACCCATGATGGCGGCGGCCATCGGCCCCCAGAACACGCTGCGCGACAGCGGAATCATTGCCAGCACGGCCGCCGCCGCGGTCAGGATGATCGGACGGAACCGACGCACGGCTGCCTCGACGATGGCGTTCCACGTCGGCACGCCGGCCGCCACATCCTGTTCGATCTGGTCCACCAGAATGACCGAGTTGCGGATGATCATCCCGATCAGCGCAGTAATGCCGAGTTGCGCAACGAAGCCCATCGGCGCGCGCAGCAGCAGCAACGTGGCTGCCGCGCCAATCAGCCCCAGCGGCCCCGTCAGGAACACCATCACCGAGCGCGAGAAGCTGTGCAGCTGCAGCATCAGCAGCGTGAAGATGATGAAGATGCAGAGCGGCATCTGCGCAGCGATGGACGCACCCGCGTTGGCGCTTTCCTCTTCTGCGCCAGCAATCTTGATCTGGTAATCCGGCGGCAAGTCGGCGCGGATCTTATCCAGCAAGGGGTTGATCTGCGCTGTTACGGTCGGGCCCTGCACGCCGTCCACCACGTCGGATTGCACGGTGATGCCGTAGTCGCGGTTCTCGCGCCAGATCACGCCGGGTTCCCACGCAAAACCAACTCGCGCCACCTGCGTCAGAGGCACCGTGCGGCCACTGCCGGTCGGGACTTGCACGCGCTGCAGTGCGTCGAGCGTGTTGCGCTCGTCTTCCTGCGGACGCATCACGATGTCGAGCAGCTTGTCGCCGTCGCGGTATTGGGCGATGGGCGCGCCGGACATCACCGTCTGCGTGACCTGCGAGATGGAGCCGGTCGACACGCCGAGCGCGCGCGCCTTGTCCTGGTCGATGTCCAGGCGCAGCACCTTGACGTTCTCGTTCCAGTTGTCGTTCACGCCGACGGTGTTCGGATTGGCGCTCATGATGGCCTTGACCTGATCGGCAATCTTGCGCACCCCGCCAATGTCCGGGCCCATCACGCGGAACTGCACCGGATACGGCACCGGCGGCCCGTTCGGCAGCAGCTTGACGCGGCCGCGCAGATGCGGGAATTGCGACTTGAGCAACCCGATCACGTGTTGCCGCACACCCTCGCGCGCCTCCAGCGACGTGGGCATCACGATGGCCTGCGCCACGTTCGTCTGCGGAAGAATCTGGTCCAGCGGCAGGTAGAAGCGCGGCGCGCCGGAGCCGATGAACAGCGTCACGCTGTCAACGTTCTGCTCCTTGCGCATCAGCGCCTCAAAGCGTTTGGCTTCGGCTTCGGTCTGGTTGAAGCTGGAGCCCTCCGGCAGCCACAGCTCGACCATCAGTTCCGGGCGGCTCGAATCGGGGAAGAACTGCTTCTCGACATACTTGAAGCCGAACACGCCCAGCCCGAACGCCACCAGCGTGATGACGATCACCGTCTTGCGGTACTCCACGCACCAGTTCACCCAGCCGCGGAAGCGGTTGTAGAACGGCGTGTCGAACAGCTCGTGGTGCCCGCCGCCCTCCACATGCGATTTCGTCCGCAGCAGCAGGAAACCCAGATACGGCACAAACACCACTGCCGCAAACCACGAAAGCACCAGCGCCAGCGCCGTCACCGCAAAAATGCCGAACGTGTATTCACCCACCGTCGAGCGCGCCAGCCCCACCGGCAGGAAACCCGTGGCGGTGATCAGCGTGCCGGTCAGCATCGGCATGGCGGTCGACGTGTACGCGAAGGTGGCCGCCTCCATCTTGGAGAAGCCCTCTTCCAGCTTGCGCACCATCATTTCGACCGCGATGATCGCGTCGTCCACCAGCAGGCCCAGGGCGATGATCAGCGCACCGAGCGAGATCTTGTGCAGGCCGATGTCGAAGATGTTCATGAACAAGAACGTCACCGCCAGCACCAGCGGGATCGTCAGGCCCACCACCAGGCCCGGCCACACGTCGATGCGCAGCTTCGGCTTGGTATGCAACCCGAGCGAGAGAAAACTCACGCCCAGCACGATCACCACCGCCTCGATCAGCACGTGCACGAACTCGCCCACCGAACTCTGCACCGATTTCGGCTGGTTCTGCACCTGCTGCATCTCGATGCCCATCGGCAGCTTTGCGCGGATCTTGTCGACCGTGGCGCGCAAGTCCTTGCCGAGCTGGATGATGTCGCCGCCCTTGGTCATCGAGATGCCCAGGCCGATCACCTCCTTGCCGTTGAAGCGCATCTTGGCGTGCGGCGGGTCTACGTAACCGTGCTTGACCGTGGCGATGTCGCCCAGGCGGATATTCGTCGTGCCGCCGGGGCCGCGCAGCGTCAGGTTTTCCAGATCGCGGATGTCCGAAAACTGGCCCGACAGGCGGATCTGCACGTTGTCAGTCGGCGTGACCAGCACGCCGCTGGGGCCGATGTTGTTCTGCTGGCTGATCTGCGTGGCGATGCTGTTGATGTCGAGCCCCATCTGCGACAGCTTCGCCTGCTGGAACTCGATGTAGATCTTTTCGTCCTGGTCGCCCAGCAGTTCCACCTTGGCGACGTTCGGCACGCGCAGCAGCTGCTGGCGGATCGCATCGGCGTAGTCGTTGAGCTGGCGGTACGTAAAGCCATCGGCGGACAGCGCATAGATCGAGCCATACACGTCGCCGAAATCATCGTTGAAGTACGGCCCGCGCACGCCTTGCGGCAAGGTCGGCGCGATATCGCCCACTTTCTTGCGCACCGTGTACCAAAGCTGCTGCGTTTCCTTGGCGGGCGACGTGTCGGCCAGCTGGAAGGTGACGAGCGTTTCGCCAGGCTTGGAGTAGCTGCGGATCTTCCAGGCGTACGGTACTTCCTGCAGCGCCTTCTCGATCTTGTCGGTCACCTGGCGCGACATCTGCTCGGCCGTGGCGCCGGGCCAGAAGGCCTGCACGACCATCGCGCGGAAGGTGAAGGGCGGATCTTCATCCTGCCCGAGCTTGGAATACGCAAAGATGCCGCCGAGCAACAGCGCCACCAGCAAGAAGCGCGTGAGCGGCTGATGTTCAAGCGCCCAGCGTGACAGGTTGAAACGGGAATGTTCCATACGCGCGAAGGTTGGCGTGTTGGGGCGGGAGCCGGTTGCGGCTTACCGGCGCGGTGTGATGGCGGACTGCGCCGACGGCTGATCGGCTGGCGCCATCGGCATCACCTTCTGACCTGCCTTGAGCAGGTGCACGCCGGCGGTCACGATGGTCTGGCCGGGCTGGAGCCCGCTTGTGACCAGCAGCACGTTATCGCGCGGCGCACCCACCGTCACCGGCACAGGCTTGACCGTCTGCGATGCAGCGTCGTACAGCCACACGACGTTCTTGCCTTGATCCTGGAGTAGCGCGCTGATCGGCACGCGTACGCCCATGCCGCCGCTATCACCCCCCCCGCCGGGCCGCACGAACGTCGCCACCGCCGTCATGCCGAGCTTCAGTTCAGGCGGCGGGTTCGGTACCGAAATCTTCACGGTGTAAGTGCGGGTGACCGGGTCAGCCGCTGGCGCAATCTCACGCACCTTGGCCGGAATGCTGCGCGACTGATCCGCCCACAGCTTCACGCTCACCTCGGGCGACTTGCGCAGCGTATCGACCTGATCCTCGGGAATGCCGACCACGACTTCCTTCTCGGCCGTCTGGGCCACACGCACGACTGGTTGACCCGCGGACACCACCTGCCCGACTTCGGCGTCGACGCCCGTCACCACGCCATCCGCGTCGGCTTCGAGCGTGGCATAGCCGGCTTGATTCACCTGGTTGCGATAGCCGGCCCCGGCTTGCTCGTAGCGGGCCTGCGCGGCGTCATAGTTGGCTTGATGGCGCTGCTGTTCCGCCGCGCTGATGAAGCCCTTTGCGAACAGTTCGGAATAGCGCTTGAGATCGGCTGCGGCCAGATCGCGGTCGGTCTTGGCAGCCGACAACTGCGCTTGAGCCGATTGCTGGGCGAGTGCCAGGTCGGTCGGGTCCAACCGCGCGAGCACCTGGCCCTTCTTGACGGTGGCGCCAACGTCCATGAGCCGGGCGACGATCTTGCCCGGCACGCGGAAGCCCAGGCGCGATTCGATGCGCGGGCGGACGTCGCCGGAGAATTCCGCGGTGCCGGCGCCCTGCTCGCTGGTCACCGTCATGGTCCGCACGGGGCGCACGTCGGGCGCCTTGGGCGCATCCTTGCTGCAGCCGGCCAGCAGCGCCGCGCCGGTCAGCAAAGCCACCGATACCGCTGTCGGCAATGAACGCCGGCGCGGCCGAGACCGCGTGTCGGAGAAACCGGTGAAGTCGGAATGCGGGTACGGCAAACGCAACGCTGGCATGACACGCTCTCAGTAAATAACTGACCGGTCAGTAATATACCCACGGCAATGCGCAGGGTCAACGACACGGCCGCGTCCGATTGACTTTTCTTGGCAAGTGCTCAGGCAAGGCTTTACGGCATGCTGCACCGCAACGCGCTGTAGAATGGCCGCCCTGCTTAAAACCTCACCACGACGGCCCTTTCCGTGACCCCCGACGACTACTGCGCCGACAAGGCCGCACCGCCCGGCAGCGACGTGTACTACAGCGTATTGTTTCTGACGCCCGAACGCCGCCGCGCGACGATCGCCCTGGAAGCCGTGCGCCGTGAGCTGGAAGACGCCGTGCGCGACGCCAGCGACCCGGCGGTCGTGCAATCGAAACTGCAGTGGTGGCGACAGGAGCTTGCGCGGCTGTTCGAGGGCCGCCCCGAGCATCCGGCCGCAAAAGCCTTGCAGCCGCATCTGGCCCGCTACGACATCGGCGCGGTGCATCTGGGTGAATTGCTGGCCGGCGTCGAGGCGGATGCCATGCAGAACCGCTATCTGGATTGGCCCAACCTGCGCCGCCACGGCGATCAGGTAGCAGGCGTGGCAGGCCGGCTGATGGCTCGCATTGCCGGACAGACGCATGCACGCACACTGGAATTCGCGCGGCTGATGGCGCTGACCGAACAGCTTGTCCACTTCATCCGGAACCTGGGCGAAGACGTGCGGCACAACCGCGTCTACATCCCCGTGGATGAGCTGCAGCGCTTCAACGTACCGGCCGCCGATCTGTTCAATCGCCGGTATGCAGAAGGCTTCAAGCCGTTGATGACCTTTCAGGCTGAGCGCGCCCGGGCAACGTACAAGGAAGCACTCGCCGCGCTGCCGGCCGAAGACCGCCGCGCCCAGCGCTCGGCGCTGATTCGCGGCGTGCTCGCCATGCGCCTCCTCGACGAGGTGGAAGCGGACGGCTTCCAGGTGCTCACGCAGCGCACGGACCTGACGCCGCTGCGCAAGCTGTGGCTGGCTTGGAAGACGCAGATCCGCGGTTGATCAGGCCTTGATGAGATCGAGCGGCGCAAACCGCCCCGCCAGCACCGGCTGCGAATCCATCCCCCACCAACGCTCCAGCACCGTGGCATAAAGCGAGCGGAAATCGACCGACGGGTCGAGATTGCCGCCGCCGTCCAGCCGTTCAAGCATTGGCCCCTGTCCCGCCAGCCCGCCCTTCACGCGGCCGCCGGCCACGAAATGCGCGGCCGCCGTGCCGTGATCCGTACCGCTGTTCAGGTTTTCGCGCGGGCGGCGACCAAACTCCGAGTACGTGACGATCAGCGTGTCGTTCCAACGGCCCAACTCGGTCAACGCGCTCTTGAGTGAAGCGATGCCGTCGCCCAACTGCCGCAGCAGGTTCGCCTGGGTGCCTTGCTGATTGGTATGGGTATCAAAGCTACCCAGCGACAGGCACACCACGGCGACGTCCGCGCCGCCATGGCCCGGGGCCGCCACCACCTGCATCGCCGCCTTGATCGAGTTGCCGAAACCGCCGTCAGGAAAGCGCGTCTGGAACGCGAACTTGCCGGATTTCGGGCGCAGTCCGTCGGCCGCCTTGACGATATCCGCCTCGACCTTCAGCACGTGCGCGAGCGTGGCGTTGCCCATTGCGTGCGAAGGCATCGCCAGCTTGGCTTCGTTGAGGAATGCATCGGGATTGGCGAGTGCGACCGCGCGTGCGCCGCCGTCGAGGGGCCCCAGGTCGGCACTGCCGATGATCACGCCATCGGCGCCGAACGATGCCGGCACCGGCTGCGCGGCAAACGCTCGCGTCAGCCAGCCTTCGCGCAAGTATTGGTCGGAGCGCGACGCCGTGTCCCAGATTTCGATCGAGCGGAAATGCGAGAGATTCGGCTGCGGATACGACAACCCCTGCACCACCGACAATTCCCCCGCCTGCCACAGCGGCATCATCGCCTGCAAAGACGGATGCAGCCCGTAGCGGTCATCCAACTGCAGCACCTGTTCCCGCTTGATGGCGATGCGCGGGCGCAGTGCGTAATACTGCGCGCTCGTGTACGGCACCACGGTGTTCAGTCCGTCGTTGCCGCCCTTCAGTTCGATGAGGATGAGGAGGTTGCCGTAGCCCTTGCGCTTATCCTGCCCTTGCGCGAAGACAATCCCCGGTACTGCGCCACCCATGCCGAGCATGGCGCCTGCCTTCAGAAAATCGCGACGTTCCATGATGTGTGCTCCTGCGGCGGTGGCGTTACTTCAACTGGTAAGCCGGGTCCATCATCAGCGTACGCAGGTACGCCGTACCGGCCAGCTTGACGGGAATCGGCGCGGTCGGTTCGATGGGCAACACGGCGCGCTGGATCGAAATGCGCGGCGCCAGCTGCGGTGGATCATCGCCATCCGCGCCAAACTGTGCGAGCCACTTGGCCGAGTTGAACGACACCATCGTCTGCGACTGCGCCAGCTTGAAGCGGCCCTCCTGCCCCATGCCCTTGAGCGCCTGGCCCAGACCCTGCACGGCGCCGCCCTGCTTCAGGTCTTCGCGCATGGCGGCCATCATCACGCCGGGTTTCTGTTGCTGGGCTTGCTGCTGGGCCTGCTGCTGGGCTGACGGCGCCTTCATCTCCGTCGAGCGGAAGAGTTGATCGAGAAACTGCTTGCGCCCCAGCAACGTCGTCGCGTTGATCCACGCATCGCCGCCGGGCCAGCCCTTCACGTTGGGCGGGGCCAGCAGGTTCTGCCCGAGCTGCGCGGACTTGATGGCAAACGGCGTCGGGTCGGTGTACTGCACGTTGAACTGCTTGAGCGTGCCGACGATCATCTCCACCGGCGACTTCACCAGCGTCGCATGCGATTGCGGCGCCCAGAACGCCGGCGTCAAGAACAGCCCGCGCAGCGCCACCTTGATGTCATAGCCGCTCGCGCGAAACGCGTCGGCCACGCGCTGCGCCTGTGCTGCGTCGACATCGGGCGAAATAAACTCGCGCCAGAGCTTGGAGACGATGAAATTGGCCGTCTCTGGGCGAGACAGCAGGATGTCGAGCATCTGGTCGCCGTCGTAATCGCCGCTCTGGCCGAACACCGTCTTCACGCCCGTGTCGTGAATCTGCGGCCGCCAGATGTAGGCGAAATCGTGCTCGCGATCGATGCTCCAGCCCGTGTAGGTGCGCGCGGCCTCCTTGATGTCCTGCTCGGTGTAATGCCCCTCGCCGAGCGTGAACAGCTCCATCACTTCCCGCGCGAAGTTCTCGTTCGGCTTGCCCTTGCGGCTCTCGGCACCGTCCAGATAAATCAGCATCGCCGGGTCTTTGCCGATGGCGTGCAGCATCGTGCCGAAGTTGCCGACCGCGTTCTGCCGCAGCAGCACGTTCTGCCGATACATCAACTGCGCGAACGGCACCTTCTGCGAGCTGGAAACGAAATGGTTGTGCCAGAACAGCGTCATGCGCTCTGTCAGCGGCGACGGCGTCTTGATCATCTCGCCCATCCACCAGGCACGCAATTCCAGCTCGTGCGCGGCATTCTTCTGGCGCGCCGCCTTGCGGGCGTCTTCATCGGGCAGTTTGTTGTAGGGGACGATCGGCTCGTTCACCCACGCCGGGGGCGCTTGCGTGGCGACGGTGCCCGTCTGGGCAAGGACGCGATCGACAGCCTCGCGGTGCGTGAGCCCGGCGTAGGCATCGAGTTCGTTCTCGGAAGGCGCAAAGCCGACGCGGGTCAGGAAATAGCGCGCATCGTCGCGGTCCAGGCGCTGCTCGTCGGCAGCGGGTGCCTTGCCCTGCGCGGTGTGGCGATGCTGTTTGCCCTGCGTGACCGCATGCGCGGTCTGCAGTGAGAATGCGCCGGCCGCTGCCAGCGCCAAGAAGATCGTGGTGCTACGGATTCGCATGTCGGTCCCCCGAAACGACCCTACCGCTTTGCCGGGGCAGCGACTCGTGCGCCGTTCCTCGGCCCCTATCTAGCCGCCACGGTGGTAGATATCCCGCGTGACGTCATAGATGTTCTGACGCAATTGCTTGCGTTCCTCGGGAGACAGCTTGCGTTGCCCAGACCCACGATCGGCATTCTCACCACGGCGGTTTTCCATCGCAGCGGCGCGGCGGCTACGTTCATCGCCGCCATGGCCGCGCGCCGGACCCTGCCCGCCCCTTTTTTCCTGTGCGCCGGCCTGCATCGCATGCCCGCCGCCGAAAAAGCCGCCGAATCCGCCAAAGCCACCGCGATCGCCGCGCGCGTGCGCCTGCGAGCCGGCCGCACAGAGGGCAAGAACACAGGTCAACAGCGCCGCGCGCCGCCGAAACATCACTAAGCGATTCGAAAAAGGGAGTTGAGAAGCCACGTCTTTGTTGCTGGAAACCGATGCGCCATGCATCATTGCGCGACAATCGATAACAGGCAACCGCATTGCACGCCAGTCCCCTCCGCAGGGGGGAAACAGACCCCAAACCGTTGCGAGGAACTGCCAAGGCAGTGTAGCTGCGCGTCCTACAGACTGTTCGCGTGACTCGGTAAATAATGTAACCGTCTGTTTCAATTGGGCTTTTACTGCCTCCTGTTGTCGATTGGGCCCATGTTTTTGTCGTTACCATAAGCGCCATGGAAAATTCCGGTCAAAAGATTCTCGTCGTCGACGACGACCCCCGCCTGCGCGACTTGCTGCGCCGCTACCTGGGGGAACAGGGCTTCACCGTGCTGGTGGCGGAAAACGCCACGGCCATGAACAAACTCTGGCTGCGCGAGCGCTTCGACCTGCTGGTGCTCGACCTGATGATGCCCGGTGAAGACGGCTTGTCGATCTGCCGTCGCCTGCGCGGCGCCAACGATCAGACGCCGATCATCATGCTCACCGCCAAGGGCGAAGACGTCGACCGCATTGTCGGCCTTGAAATGGGCGCGGACGATTACCTCCCCAAGCCGTTCAACCCCCGCGAACTGATTGCGCGCATCCACGCCGTGCTGCGCCGCCGCGGCCCGGCCGAAATCCCGGGTGCGCCGTCGGAGACGCCGGAAACGTTCGCCTTTGGCGATTTCGTCCTCAACCTGGCCACGCGCACGCTCAAGAAAAACGACGAAGAGATCACGCTCACGACGGGCGAATTCTCCGTGCTCAAGGTGTTTGCACGCCATCCGCGCCAACCCCTATCGCGCGAGAAGCTGATGGAAATGGCGCGCGGCCGCGAATACGAAGTGTTCGACCGCAGCCTTGACGTGCAGATTTCGCGCCTGCGCAAGCTGATCGAACCCGACGCCAGCAACCCGCGCTTCATCCAGACCGTGTGGGGCCTGGGCTACGTGTTCATTCCCGACGGCGCCAAGTAAGCGTCCGGGCAACCCTTCTTTTCCGCATCCGACTTGCGCATCCCGCGTCCGGCCGCGTTGCGGCGTCTGCTGATCAGTGTGTTTGGTTCGCTGTTCTGGCGAACCTTCATGCTGATCGCATTGCTGATCGCGATCTCTCTGGGCGTGTGGTTCCAGAGCTTCCGTATTTTCGAGCGTGAGCCGCGCGCGCAGCAGATCGCCATGCAGGTGGTCAGCGTGGTCAAGCTCACGCGGGCGGCACTGCTGTATTCGGATCCGTCGCGACGCCGCTTCCTCTTGCTCGATCTCGTGCAGAACGAGGGCATCAAGGTCTACCCGCGCGAGAAGGAAGACGAATACCGCGAACCGCACACCAACCCGTATCTGACGCAGCTTGTCCAGCAGGAAATCCGCAACCGGCTCGGTGCCGACGCGGTGATCGCCACGGCCGTCAACGACATCCCGGGCGTGTGGGTGAGCTTCCAGATCGAGGGCGACGACTACTGGGTCGCCATCAGCCCGGACCGTTTCGAGCACGTGCCTGGGCTGCAATGGCTGTGGTGGTCGATGGCAGCGCTGGTGTTGTCGGTGCTGGGCGCGGCGTTCATTACGTCACGCGTGAACCAGCCACTCAAGCGTCTGGCCGATACGGCGCGCGCCATCAGTGCCGGGGAGGACCCGAAGGCATTGCCCGAAGGCGGCGGCACCGAAGTGGCGCAGGCAAATCACAGCTTCAACCAGATGGTGCGTGACCTGAAGCAGCTTGAAGCCGACCGCGCCGTCATGCTGGCCGGCATCTCGCACGACCTGCGCACGCCGCTCACCCGCCTGCGCCTGGAAACCGAGATGAGCCCGGTCGACGAGCAGACGCGCGAACTGATGGTGGCCGACATCGAGCAGATGGACGCGATCATCGGCCAGTTCCTTGACTACGCGCGCCCCAGCGGCGAGATGCTCGAAGACGTCGACCTGACCGAACTCGTGCGCGACACGGCGCCCGTCTACTCCGCACACGACGACATCGACCTCACGCTCAAACTCGCGCCCGAAGCCATCGCCCGCTGCAACCGCATGGAAACGCAGCGCATTCTCGACAACCTGATCGAAAACGCACGGCGCTACGGCAAGACGCCCGGCACGAACCGCGCCGAAATTACCGTCAGCACGTTCCTGCAAGGCAACGAGGTTGTATTGTGCGTGGCCGATCGCGGTGCGGGTGTGCCGACGGATCAGCTTGCGTTGCTCACCCGGCCGTTCTACCGCCTCGAATCAGCACGCAGCGAAGCCAAGGGCGCCGGGCTTGGCATGTCGATCGTCAATCGCATCTTGCAGCGCAGCGGCGGCCGGCTTGCGCTCGAGAACCGCACACCGCCCGAAACCGGACTGCTCGTCAGCGCCTGCTACTCGCGCGCCTGATCACGCACACCGCCGGGCTGGCGCTTCCCGGCACATCCGGGCACACCCCCTGCTTCCCACCACTGTCATGCGTCGCCGATAAGGTGCGGCGGCAGGCAGCGCTATGGCTGGCGTTGAGAATATCAATTGGCCGGTTTTGAAATCATCGCCAATACTCCAGCCGCCAGGCTGCGCGCCTGCGCGTTCTTCGTCTCCGTCCGTTTCCCCAATCGGACCCCGGGCGGCCGGTGAGCGTGTGTCTGCAAATCCCCGTTTGGGTTCCGTACCCATTGCCACACAACTCCAGGAGAAGCTCATGAAGACCATTGGTGACAAGCTCGAACCGTTCAAGGTCGTCGGCGTCAAGCCCGGGTTCAACAATCACGAAGAGAACGGCGAGTCGGCGTTCGAAGACATCACCGAAACCTCGTTCCCCGGTAAATGGAAAGTCATCTTCTTCTATCCGAAGGACTTCACCTTTGTCTGCCCGACCGAAATCGTCGCCTTCGCCAAACTGAACGACGACTTTGCCGACCGCGACACGATCGTGCTTGGCGGCTCCACCGACAATGAATTCGTCAAGCTCGCATGGCGCCGCGAGCACAAAGACCTGAACAAGCTCAACCAGTGGTCCTTTGCGGATTCCACGGGTGCCCTGGTCGACCAGCTTGGCGTACGCGAGCACGAAGCCGGCGTGGCATTGCGCGCCACGTTCATCGTCGACCCGGACAACGTCATCCAGCACGTGTCGGTCAACAACCTCAACGTAGGCCGCAACCCGGACGAAGTGCTGCGCATTCTCGACGGCCTGCAAACGGACGAACTGTGCCCGTGCAACCGCGCAGTCGGCGGCTCGACGCTGTAACGGCCGCGCGGCGCCCTACTCAGCCGAAGCCCGCTTTTGCCGCGGGCTTTCCTTTTCGGTGCTGCTGACGGGAGGCACTCATGGAATTTTTGCAGACGCTCAAAAGCCGGATTCCCGACTACGCCAAAGACATCCGCCTGAATCTGGACGGCACGATTGCACGCTCTTCGCTGGAAGGCAATGATCCGGTCGGCGTCGCATTGGCGGCCGCGTTTGCCGCGAAGAGCAAGGTGCTGACCGACGCCATCCGCAATGCCGGGGTGCTGTCGCCCGAGGAGGTGAACGGCGCGCTGACCGCGGCTGCCCTGATGGGCATGAACAACGTCTGGTATCCGTACGTCGAGATGGCCGACGATTCCGACCTGGCGCAGCAGAAAGCCGAGTTGCGGATGAACGCCTACGCCAACAATGGCGGCGTCGACAAGCGCAGGTTCGAGATGTACGCCCTCGCCGCGTCCATCATCGGCAAATGCCATTTCTGTATCAAATCGCACTACGACTTGCTGAAGAATCACCAGGGCATGAGCGCGCAGCAATTGCGCGATGTCGGCCGCATTGCGGCTGTCATCAACGCGGCGGCGCAGGTCATCGCCGCCGAGTAACGCGCCGATTGCACAAACGAAAAACGGCAGCCCGATTCGCTCCGGTGCTGCCGTTTTGCGTTGCGCGATGCGGCGGGAACTCAGTCCTGCTCGGCGGCTTCTGCGCGATAGATCAACACCACCGCCTGCGCGACGATGCCTTCCTCCTTGCCTTCGAAGCCGAGCTTCTCGTTCGTCTTGGCCTTGACGTTGCAACGCTCGGGCGCAATGCCCAAGTCTTCCGCAAGATTGGCCACCATGCCGGGCACATGCGGCGCGAGCTTCGGCTTCTGCGCGATGACGGTGGCATCGACATTGCCGATCGCATAACCGGCCTTGTGCACGCGGCGCACGGCTTCGCGCAGCAGCACGCGGCTGTCGGCGCCGGCAAAGGCCGGATCGGTGTCGGGAAAGTGCCGGCCAATGTCGCCCAGGCCGGCGGCGCCGAACAGCGCATCGGTAATCGCATGCAGCAGCGCATCGGCGTCGGAGTGGCCGAGCAGCCCGCGTGTGTGCGGAATCTCCACGCCGCCCAGGATCAGCTTGCGGCCCTCCACCAGCGCGTGCACGTCGTAGCCCTGGCCAATGCGGATGTCCATCCAGTTCATGCTTGCGATGCCTCGTTCGGTTGTGCGCCCTGCGCGAGGATGGCCTCGGCGAGCGCGAAATCGTCGGGATACGTCACCTTGAAGTTGCGCAGCGCCCCCGGCACAAGCAGCGGCGAGTGACCGGCAGCTTCAATCGCGCTGGCTTCATCGGTGACGATGCGATGTTGCAGCAGCGCTTCCCGCAAGGCGCGCTCCAGCAGCCCGAGTGGAAACATCTGCGGCGTCTGCGCTTGCCACAGGCCGTCGCGCGGCACGGTCGCGTCGATGTGCTGGGCTGCGTCGGCGCGTTTGAGCGTGTCGGCCACGGGCAGCGCAAGGATGCCCCCCGCAGCTTGCGTGCCTTCGGCCTCCACCACCGAGACCAAACGCGCGATCAGGCCCGGCGTCAGGCCCGGGCGCGCCGCATCGTGCACGAGCACCCAGTCGTCATCGTGTGCACCCAGGCCGCGCAATGCCGCCAGCCCATGCGTGACGGATGCGTGGCGTGAATCGCCGCCGCAATCGACCTCCACCAGCTTGGGCGCATCGAAACCACCGTCGGGAAAGCGCTGCACCAGCGGCTGTGCGCCGGGCGTCGTCACCACCAGCACGGTGTCGATTTCGGGGCTTGCCAGGAACGCCTGCGCGGTATGCCAGAGCATCGGCCGCCCGGCAATCGCCTGATATTGCTTGGGCAGATCGCCGCCGGCGCGCGAGCCGGTGCCGGCCGAGGGAATCAGCGCAAAACGGCGTCGGCCAGGGTGGGAAATCGACATGACAGGCGGGAAAGTGAACGTGGGCGCAGCATTTGCGTGGGTTTTGCCCTCGCCAAGCGCGCGACTGGCGCGGATTTTATAATAGCGGTCTGCGTCACGACACCCCGCCTGCACATGCCGGCGGGGTGTCGTGCTTTGTCTTGCAGTCGTGCCCCACACAACCTCACGCCTCATGTCCGATTTTTCGCTCTCCGCCCTGCCCGCCGTCAAACCGGGCTCGCGCTTCGTCTTCAGCGGCCTGCAGGGGGCGGCAGATGCCCTGCTGCTGGCGCGCTACCTCGAGCAGCATCGCGCCGCCGTGCCGATGCTGGCGGTGGTCTGCGCCAATGCCGTCGATGCTCAGCGCCTGGCGGAGGAGCTACGCTGGTTTGCCCCGCAGGCACGCGTGAAGCTGCTACCGGACTGGGAAACGCTGCCATACGACAATTTCTCGCCGCACCAGGATTTGATCTCCGAGCGGCTTGCGACGCTGCATGACCTGCAGAACGGTGCGTGCGACATCCTCCTCGTGCCGGCCTCCACGGCGCTGCAACGCGTGGCGCCGCCATCGTTCCTGGCGGCCTACACGTTCTTCTTCAAAAAGGGCGAAAAGCTGGACGAGGCGGCGCTCAAAGCGCAGTTCACGCTGGCCGGCTACGAGCACGTCAGCGCCGTGATGCGCCCAGGCGAATACTCCGTGCGCGGCGGCCTGATCGACTTGTTCCCGATGGGCTCGCCGCTGCCATATCGGCTTGACCTGTTTGGCGACGAAATCGAGACCATCCGCTCGTTCGACCCCGATACGCAGCGCAGCCTCTACCCGGTCAACGAAGTCCGCCTGCTGCCGGGCCGCGAATTCCCGATGGACGAGGCCTCGCGCACGGCCTTCCGCGGTCGCTGGCGCGAGGTGTTCGAGGGTGACCCGACGCGCTCGCCTATCTATAAAGACATCGGCAATGGCGTACCGAGCGCCGGCATCGAGTATTACCTGCCGCTGTTCTTTGAAGAGACCGCGACGCTGTTCGACTACCTGCCGGGCGCCACACATCTTGCCTTCGTTGGCGACATCGAAGGCGCCGTGCGCCGCTTCTGGGCCGACACCACGCAGCGCTACAACTTCATGCGCCACGACCGCGAGCGGCCGCTGCTGCAGCCGTCGGCGCTGTATCTGGACGAAGAGGCGTTCTTCGTCGCCGCCAAGCCGCACGCACGTCTGGTGTTGCGCGCGGAGCCCGGCGATGCACCGCTTTCGCTGCCGTTGCCGAACGTGGCCGTCAACCGCCGCGCGGAAGACCCGCTGGTCAATCTGGAATCGTTCCTGATGCGCAGCAATTGCCGCGTGATGATCTGCGCCGAATCCGCAGGCCGCCGAGAGACACTTGCGCAAATGCTGGCCGCCAGCGGTCTGCATCCTGAAAGCGTCGCGGACTTCGCCGACCTGATGAGCGGCGATGCCAAGTTCGTGCTGGGCGTGGCGCCGCTGTACCAGGGTTTCATCCTCGGCGACGAACGCATCGCGCTCATTACCGAAACCGAGCTGTACGCGCAAACCGTGCGCCGCGCCGGTCGCCGCAAGCAGGAACAGGCCACCGCCGTCGATTCGATGGTGCGCGATCTGGCCGAGCTGAAGATCGGCGACCCCGTGGTCCACAGCGAACACGGCATCGGGCGCTACCAGGGGCTGGTGTCCATCGACATGGGCAACGGCGAGGAAGAATTCCTGCACCTCGACTACGACAAGGGCAGCAAGCTTTACGTGCCGGTGCATCAACTGCACGTGATCTCGCGGTATTCGGGCGCCGATCCGGAAACCGCGCCGCTGCATTCGCTCGGCTCCGGCCAGTGGGAAAAGGCCAAGCGCAAGGCGGCGCAGCAGATTCGCGATACGGCCGCCGAACTGCTGAACCTGTACGCGCGACGGGCGCTGCGCCAGGGCTTCGCGTTCCCGCTCACGCCGGAGGACTACGCCACGTTTGCCGAGAGCTTCGGCTTTGAAGAAACACCCGATCAAGCCGCCGCCATCGCAGCGGTGATCGGCGACATGACGTCGGGCAAGCCGATGGACCGCCTCGTCTGCGGCGACGTCGGCTTCGGCAAGACGGAAGTCGCGCTGCGTGCCGCATTTGTTGCGGTGATGGGCGGCAAACAGGTGGCCATCCTTGCGCCGACCACGCTGCTGGCCGAACAGCATTACCAGACGCTGGTCGACCGCTTTGCCGACTGGCCGGTGCGCATTGCCGAGATTTCGCGTTTCAAGAACAAGAAAGAGATCGACGCCGCGATCGAAGCCATCAACGCCGGCACGATCGACATCGTGATCGGTACGCACAAGCTGCTCTCGCCGGACGTGAAGTTCGACCGTCTGGGGCTCGTCATCATCGATGAAGAACATCGCTTTGGCGTGCGCCAGAAGGAAGCGCTCAAAACGCTGCGCGCCGAGGTGGACGTGCTCACGCTCACCGCCACGCCGATCCCGCGCACGCTGGGCATGGCGCTCGAAGGCCTGCGCGATTTCTCGGTGATCGCCACGGCGCCGCAAAAGCGTCTGGCCATCAAGACGTTCCTGCGCCGCGAGGAAGACGGCGTGCTGCGCGAGGCCATCCTGCGCGAGTTGAAACGCGGCGGCCAGGTCTACTTCCTGCACAACGAGGTCGAAACCATCGAGAACAAGCGCGCCAAGCTCGAAGAGCTGATTCCGGAAGCGCGCGTGGTCGTGGCGCACGGCCAGATGCACGAGCGCGAGCTGGAGCGCGTGATGCGCGATTTCGTGGCGCAGCGCGCCAACATCCTGCTGTGCACGACGATCATCGAAACCGGCATCGACGTGCCGACCGCCAACACGATCCTGATCCACCGCGCCGACAAGTTCGGCCTGGCGCAGTTGCACCAGTTGCGCGGCCGCGTCGGGCGCTCGCACCACCAGGCCTATGCGTATTTGCTGGTGCACGACGTCGACGGTCTGACCAAGCAGGCGCAGCGCCGCCTTGAAGCCATTCAGCAGATGGAAGAATTGGGGGCGGGCTTCTACCTGGCGATGCACGATCTGGAAATCCGCGGCGCCGGCGAAGTGCTGGGCGACAAGCAATCGGGCGAGATTTCCGAGATCGGCTTCCAGCTCTACACCGACATGCTCAACCAGGCGGTGAAGTCGCTGAAGGCCGGCAAGGAACCCGACCTGATGGCGCCCCTCGCGGCCACGACAGAGATCAACCTCGGCACGCCCGCCCTGCTGCCGCAAGATTATTGCGGCGATGTCCAGGAACGCCTGTCGCTGTACAAGCGCCTGGCCAACTGCGAAAGCAGCGAAACGATCGACAACATCCAGGAGGAACTGATCGACCGTTTCGGCAAGCTGCCGCCGCAGGCGCAATCGCTCATCGAAACGCACCGGCTGCGCATTGCCGCCGCGCCGCTGGGTATCCGCAAGATCGACACGGGCGCGAATGCCGTCACGCTGCAGTTCATCCCGAACCCGCCCGTTGACGCCATCAAGATCATCGATCTCGTACAGAAGAACCGGCAGATCAAGCTGGCGGGGCAGGATCGCTTGCGCATCGAGAACATTCCGGCCGAATTCGCCGCGCTGACGCAGACGATTCGCCATGCCATGCGGCAATTGGCGTGATCCGGTAGCATCCGCCGATCAGAACAAGGAAACCACCATGAGCACCGCCGTCACCCCGTTCTCCACCCTCGACTGGACAACCAAGCTCGTCAGCTTCGACACCACGAGCCGCGGCTCCAACCTGGCGCTGATCGAAACCGTGCGCGACTACCTGCGCGGCGTCGGCGTCGAATCGCATCTGTCGCACAACGACGATGGCAACAAGGCCAACCTGTTCGCCACGATTCCGGCCGCGGACGGCAGCGTGCAAGGCGGCATCGTGCTGTCGGGCCATACCGATGTGGTCCCGGTGGACGGCCAGAAATGGGACAGCAACCCGTTTGCGCCGGAAGTGCGCGACGGCAAGCTGTACGGGCGCGGCACCTGCGACATGAAGGGCTTCATCGCCTCCTCGCTGGCGCTGGTGCCGTCGTTGCTGCAGGCCCAGCTGCGCGAGCCGGTGCATTTCGCGCTGTCGTATGACGAGGAAGTCGGCTGCGTGGGCGCCCCACGCATGATCGAAGACCTGATCGCCCGCGGCATCAAGCCCGCCGGCTGCATCGTCGGCGAGCCCACCTCCATGCGCCCGATCGTTGCCCACAAGGGCATCAACGCCTACCGCTGCCGCGTGCACGGCCGCGCCGCGCATTCGTCGCTCACGCCGCAGGGTGTGAACGCCATCGAATACGCCGCGCGCATCATCTGCTTCGTACGTGACCTTGCCGATGAATTCCGCGCCAAGGGCCCGTTCGACGACGCGTTTGACGTGCCCTTCACCACGGCATCGACGGGTCTCATCAACGGCGGGATTGCGCTGAACACGATCCCCGCGCTGTGCGAGCTGGTATTCGAATTCCGCAACCTGCCGGGCGTGGATGCGCCGGCCATCCGCGCGCGCGTCGAGCGCTATGTGCGTGAAACCATCGAGCCCGCCATGCAGCGCGAGCACCCGGATGCCCGCATCGAACTCGACGAGATTGCCGCCGCGCCGTCGCTGGATGCCTCGGAGCAAGCGGCCATCACGCAGCTTGTGCGCGTGCTGACCGAAGATAACGACAAGCGCAAGGTCGCCTACGGCACCGAAGCCGGCCTCTTCCAGCGCGCCGGCATTCCGGCCGTGCTGTGCGGTCCGGGCAACATCGAACAGGCGCACAAGGCCAACGAATACGTCGAACTGGCCCAGCTCGACGCCTGCGACCGCTTCCTCGCCAAGGTGGCACGCAGCCTGATGGTCGAAACCGCGTCCGCCTAACGCTTACACAGCAACGCCTCACCTTTTGGTGGGGCGCATGCCGCCCGGGGCGTTCGCTACAATAGCGGGCTTCCCCGGCGCCGAACTGCCGCACCCGCTCCTGTCACTCCATGCCCGTCATTCTGCAAAGCCTGTCGTCGCTGTCGACCGGCGACATTGAATCCATCCGCAGCCTGTTCGGCAGCGCCACCTATGAGATGCGTGCGCCCAACGTCGCGGCCATCGAATGGGTGCACGAACTGCCCAGCGAATTGCGCGTCCAGCTTGATGCCATCTGCGCCAACCTGAAGTTGGACTACGCGTGGATTCCCGACGAATGGACGTTCGGCGATTTCCGTGTGCTGGCGATGGACATGGATTCGACGCTGATCACCATCGAGTGCATCGACGAAATCGCAGATTTCTGCGGGCTCAAGCCGCAAGTAGCCGCCATCACCGAAGCGTCGATGCGCGGCGAGATCAAGGATTTCAACGAGAGCCTGACGCGCCGCGTCGAACTGCTCAAAGGCCTGGATGCAAGCGTGCTGGAGCGGGTCTACGCCGAGCGCCTGCAGCTCTCCCTCGGCGCGGAAAAGATGCTCAGGGCCGTGCAGGCACTGGGCATTCGCACACTGCTGGTGTCGGGCGGCTTTGAATTCTTCACCTCGCGCCTGCAGGAGCGCCTTGGGCTGGATCGCACGCGCGCCAACACGCTGGAAATCGTGGACGGCAAGCTGACCGGCTGCGTACTCGGCGAGATCGTCAACGCGGATGTAAAGGCGCAGACGCTCAAGGCGTTCTGCCAGGAACTGGGCGTGTCGCCGCATAACGCCATCGCCATGGGCGACGGCTCGAACGACCTGAAGATGATGGGCGTGGCGGGCCTGTCGGTCGCGTTCCGCGCCAAGCCCATCGTGCAGGCACAGGCCGACGTGGCGTTCAACGTTGTCGGCCTGGATGGGTTGTTGAATCTGTTTCCGCAGCAATAAGCCGCGATGGCGACACGCCAACCTGCCAGCAGGAAACTCGCACCGATGGTGCGAGAATCGGTAGACGCGCAAGACTACGCTGCGCTGCTGACCGAGATCAGGGCCCGCATTCAGGCTGCGCAATACGCTGCCCTGCGAGCAGTCAACAAAGAACTGGTAGGCCTGTATTGGGACATCGGTCAATTGATCGTGGCACGGCAGCAAACCGAGGGTTGGGGCAAAGCTGTCGTGCAGCACCTCGCCACAGACCTGCAGGCGAGCTTTCCCGGCACGGGCGGCTTTTCCGCATCCAACCTGTGGCGGATGAAGGGTTTCTTCGAAACGTACTGCAACGCGGCAAGACTCGCACCACTGGTGCGAGAAATTGGCTGGAGCCATAACCTGCTCATTCTTGAGCGCTGAAAAGACGCTCAAGAGCGCGAGTTCTACTTGCGCATGACCCGCAAATTCGGCTGGTCGAAAAACGTTCTGGCTCATCAGATCGATAACCAGAGCTACGAAAAATCGCTCCTGGGCCAGACCAATTTCGACAAAGCGCTGACGCCCGCCCTGCGCGCGCAAGCCAAGTTGGCGGTCAGAGATGAATACGCCTTCGATTTTCTCGAACTCGGCGACCGGCACAGTGAGCGGGAGCTGGAGCGTGCACTCATCATCCGCATCGAAGACTTCCTGCGCGCAATGGGCGGCATGTTCGCCTTCCTGGGCAGCCAATACCGGCTTGAGGTCGACGGCGACGAGTATTTCATCGACCTGCTTCTATTCCACCGCCGTTTGCGCTCCCTAGTCGCCATCGAACTGAAAATCGGCAAATTCGAGCCCGAGTTCGTCGGCAAGATGCAGTTCTACCTCGCCGCCCTCGACGATCAGGTTCGCCAGGACGATGAGAACCCGTCCATCGGCATCATTCTGTGCAAGGAAAAGAAGCGCACCATCGTCGAATACGCGCTGCGCGACGCAAGGAAACCGATCGGTGTCGCGACTTACGCCATCACCAAGAGCTTGCCGAAGGAGCTACAAGACCAGTTGCCATCGCCGGAAGCCATTGCGCGCCTGCTTGAAACGCTGTAGTCACGGCCATTGAAAACGGGGTCACGATCAACTCGCACGCCCCGCCATCACCGCCTTCCAAAGTTTGAAAGGTCAAGCCCGCAGGTGCGTCTCCATCGCCTGCTTCAAATCCGCAATCAAATCGCGCGGATCTTCCAGCCCGATATACAGCCGCACAAAACCGCCCGCGTTCTCCCAATCGGCCGGAGGCCAAGCGGTCGCTGTGCGCATCGACGGGATGTTGTACGGCAATGCCAGGCTGTGCGCCCCGCCCCACGAAAAGCCAATCGCAAAGTAGCGCAGGCCTTCGATAAAGGCGTCGATCTGCGCCTGCGAATAGCGCTCATGCAGCACGATCGAGAACAACCCGCTCGCGCCGGTAAAGTCGCGCTTCCAGTTTTCATGGCCCGGACAATCGGGCAGGGCCGGGTGCAGCACGCGCACGACTTCAGGGCGGTCCGCCAGCCATTCGGCCACTTCGCGGGCATGCGCGTCATGGGCGGCCAGGCGCGTCGGCAGGCTCGGCAGGCCACGCAGCACGAAATAGCAGTCGTCCGCCGAAACGCCCCAGCCCATGCGCATCCGCGTGGCCAGCAGCTTGTGGTGCAGCGCTTCGTCGTTCGTGATGGCGGCGCCCATCAGCACATCGCTGCCGCCTGATTGGTACTTGGTCAGCGCCTGCACGGAGATGTCGATGCCGTGCTCGAACGGCTGGTAGTACACGCCGCCGCTCCAGGTGTTGTCGATGGCGGTGATGGCGCCGGCCTTGCGCGCCACCTCGGCGATGGCCGTGCAGTCGGGCACTTCCATCGTGACGGATCCGGGCGCTTCGAGCCACACGAGCTTGGTGTTGTGGCGCATCAGGTCGGCAATGCCGGCGCCGATCATCGGGTCGTAATAGCGCACGGTGATGCCAAACTGGCGCGCCATCCACTCGCCGTGGTCACGGTTCGGACCATAGGCGTTGTCCGGAATCAGCACGTCGTCGCCCGATTTGATCAGCGAGAAGTACACCAGCGAAATCGCCGCCAGCCCTGAAGGGAGCAGCAGCGTGTGCGAGCCGCCCTCGATCTGCGCCAGTGCCTGGCACAGTGTGTCGGAAGTGGGTGTGGCATGCAGCCCATAGCGCCAGTGCACCACGCTGCCGCTGCCGAAGGCGCGCATGTCGGCGAGATTCTTGAACACCACCGTCGACGCACGATGCGTCGCATGGGAGAACGCCGTGAAGCCCGGCGGGATATGCAGGTCCGGATGCACAACCTGGGTTGCGGGAAACATCGGCGGGAGCTTGGTGTCGTCGGTCACGTGGTTTCCTGTTTGATGGCGTATGAGCGATTTGGGGCGGCTTACCAATGCGCGCTTGATCGTGTTGGATTGCCGCGGGGTGGCGCGATCTGACCCGGCCCGGCCGGAACCAGCGGCGTCATTGGCGTGGCTGGCGTCGCCGCATTGCTGTTGGCTGCGGCATCGTACGGCGGAATCACGACCACCGCGACAGGCCGCAGCACAAACGGCAGCGTATGGCCGTCGTGGGCGACGTCCGTCCACGTGCCCCGCACGACGCCGTGACCGTCGATGGCGCCCTCCCACGTGCCGGTGACGTGCGTACCGTCATCGGACTCTTCCATGAGAAAGCCGCCGTTTTCGTATTCACCGGTCACCAGACGCACGCCCGCCGCATTGCCCGGGACGTATTCGCCGTGGACGCTGTCAATTTCACCGGCCTTGCGGCCAAGACGCATGCGGATCGGCATGTCGCCGATCACGCCGGTATAGACGGGATATTTTGCGTAGTCGGGCTGGGGTTGCAGCACACGGAGCGGCGGGGTCTGCGCCGAGAATCCGTTGTCGCCCTTCCTGGCCTGAGCGCGACGCTTGTCGCCATCGGCAATGGCGCGGTTCAGGCCCAGGTCGCCGGGCTGCACGTTCGTGCTGCCGGTCGACACGTCGTAGCCGTTGTCGGCAGCCGGCGTCTGCGCAGACACCGGCGCCACGCCTGCGGCCAGTACCAGCGCAAACAGCGCGCCGGTTGGCCGAATCAGACGTTCAATCGAGAAAATGCGTTCAGATGCGTTCGAACACCGCCGCAATGCCCTGTCCTCCACCAATACACATGGTCACCAGCGCGTAGCGACCGCCGATGCGCTGCAGCTCGTGCAGCGCCTTGACCGTGATAAGCGCACCCGTTGCGCCGATCGGGTGGCCGAGCGAGATGCCCGAGCCGTTCGGGTTGACCTTGGCCGGGTCCAGACCGAGTTCCTTCGTCACGGCGCAGGCCTGGGCGGCAAACGCCTCGTTGGCTTCGATCACATCCAGATCGTTGACCGACAGGCCTGCGCGCTCCAGCGCCTTGCGCGTCGCCGGCACCGGGCCGATGCCCATGATCTTCGGATCCACCCCCGCATGGCCGTAAGACACCAGCCGGGCCAGCGGCTTGAGGCCACGCTTTTCGGCCACCGAACGCTCCATCAGCACCAGCGCCGCGCCTGCATCGTTGAGGCCTGAAGCGTTGCCTGCCGTGACCGTACCGTTTTCTTTCGTGAAAACCGGCTTGAGCTTGGTCATGTCGTCGATGGTTGCATCGTGGCGGACATGCTCATCGGTATCGAACTGGATATCGCCCTTGCGCGACTTGATCGTCACCGGAACGATCTGATCCTTGAAGTAGCCGGCCTGGATGGCGCGCGATGCGCGCTGATGCGATTCCAGCGCGGTCTGGTCTTGCTGCTCGCGACTAATGCCGAATTCGCGGGCGACGTTTTCTGCGGTGACGCCCATGTGGATCGTGTGGAACGGGTCGTGCAGCGCGCCGAGCATCATGTCGACCATCTTAGCGTCGCCCATGCGCGAACCCCAGCGGGCAGCAGGCGCCAGGTACGGCGCACGGCTCATGCTCTCCGCACCGCCGGCAATGGCGACATCGGCGTCGCCCAACAGCACGGTTTGCGCGGCGCTCACCACGGCCTGCAGGCCCGAGCCGCACAGGCGGTTCACGTTGAATGCAGGCGTTTCGGCCGACACCCCGCCGTTCACGGCGGCCACGCGCGAGAGATACATGTCGCGCGGCTCGGTGTTGATCACGTGGCCAAACACCACGTGGCCGACTTCCTCGCCCTTCACGCCTGCGCGGGCCAGCGCCTC
Source organism: Ralstonia sp. UNC404CL21Col (assembly GCF_000620465.1). Taxonomy (GTDB): domain Bacteria; phylum Pseudomonadota; class Gammaproteobacteria; order Burkholderiales; family Burkholderiaceae; genus Ralstonia; species Ralstonia flatus. The sequence goes on along the minus strand of NZ_KK211140.1, from coordinate 942,747 downwards.
GCGCACAACGAGCGCGCCCAGTTCGCACGGCGCCACATCCTTCAGGCTGCCGCCAAACGTCCCGATTGCGGTACGAACGCCGCTGACCACCACCACTTCACGTGCCATTGCTGTCTCCTGAGCCATCGAAATTGGATGGCGGCCAGTATAAACGCACGACCGTTCGCAAAATTTAGGTACGACTACCTAAGCGGGTCAGACCTCGCCCCACAGGTCGTGGCCATCCGCGCCGGTAATCTTGACCGACACGAAATCGCCCGCCTTGTAGCGCTTGTAAGGCTTCGACGGCGGAGCGATATAGACCAGGCCGTCAATCTCGGGCGCGTCAGCCGACGAACGGCCAATGCCGCCGTCCTGGTTCACCTCATCCACGAGCACACGCAGCGATTTGCCCACCTTGCGCTGCAGACGGCGTGCAGACACGCGCTCGGCGACTTCCATGAAGCGCGCGCGGCGCTCCTCGCGCACCTCGTCGGGCAATGCGCCCGGCAGGTCGTTGGCGGTGGCGCCCTCGACCGGCGAATAGGCGAAGCAGCCCACGCGGTCCAGCTCGGCTTCGGCGATGAAGTCGAGCAGCGTCTGGAACTCTTCTTCCGTTTCACCGGGGAAACCGGCGATGAAGGTGCTGCGGATGGTCAGCTCGGGGCACACCTCGCGCCAGGCGCGGATGCGGTCCAGCGTCTTCTCGGCGTTGGCTGGGCGCTTCATGCGCTTGAGCACGTCGGGGTGGGCGTGCTGCAACGGCACATCCAGATACGGAAGGACCTTCCCTTCAGCCATCAGCGGCATCACCTCATCCACGCTCGGATACGGGTAGACGTAATGCAGGCGCACCCAGGCGCCGTACTGCGACGCCAGCTCACCCAGCGCGCCGACCAGCTCGGTCATGCGCGTCTTCAGCGGGCGGCCGTTCCAGAAGCCCATGCGGAATTTGACATCGACGCCGTAGGCGCTGGTGTCCTGCGAGATGACGAGCAGCTCCTTGACGCCGGCCTTCAGCAGGTTTTCCGCTTCCAGCATCACTTCGGCCACCGGGCGCGAGACAAGGTCACCGCGCATCGACGGGATGATGCAGAAGCTGCAACGGTGGTTGCAGCCTTCCGAAATTTTCAGATACGCGTAGTGCTTGGGCGTGAGCTTGATGCCCTGCGGCGGTACCAGATCGATGAACGGGTCATGCGGCTTGGGCAGGTGCGTGTGCACCGCTTCCATCACCTCGCCCAGCGCATGGGGGCCCGTCACAGCCAGCACCTTCGGGTGCACGCTGGTGATGATGTCCTGGCCCACGGCGTCCTTCTTGGCGCCCAGGCAACCGGTCACGATCACCTTGCCGTTCTCGGCCAGCGCCTCGCCAATTGCATCCAGGCTTTCCTGCACGGCCTCGTCGATGAAGCCGCAGGTGTTGACAACCACCAGGTCCGCCCCGCCGTACGTGCCGGAGATCTCATACCCCTCCGCGCGCAGTTGGGTGATGATCTGCTCGGAATCGACCAAGGCCTTGGGACAACCGAGACTGACGAACCCCACCTTGGGGCTCTGGGTACTGACGTCGGACATGGGAACAACCTGATGTGGGAGAGGATTTGCGCTGCGCACGTGGGGTGTGCCGCGCGGTTGCGTATTTTAACCGTTCGCCGCGTTTGGGCGACCAAGCCGAAGCTGCATCTGTTCAATCACGCGCTCGATTTCCAGCGCGTCCTGCAGCCTGCGAATGGCATCGTGCAGCTCTGCGGCCTGCGGCCACGTCCGCTTCAGATAGCTCAGCCACAGTTTGACGCGGCCATGCTCGTGCTTGGCCGAGATGCGCGCATGCAGTTTCTTCAGGTAATCGGCGAGATAGCCGAGCACGATCGGCCATTCCGCCGCGGACGGCGCCTCGTCCATCTGCCCGCGGATACGCTGCGCCAGGAATGGGTCGGACACGGCGCCACGGCCGATCATCACGTCACTACAGCCACTGACGGCGCGGCAGCGCTCCCAGTCGGCCACAGTCCAGACTTCGCCGTTGGCGGTGACGGGAATGCTCACGGCGTCGGCGATGCGCGCGATCCAATCCCAATGCGCAGGCGGACGGTAGCCATGGTCACGCGTGCGGGCATGCACGACGAGCGATTCCGCACCGCCTTCCGCCAGCGCCGTCGCACAGTCAATCGCGCGGGACGTATCGGAAACGCCCAGCCGCATCTTCGCCGTCACCGAGATATTGGCCGGCACCGCGGCCCGCACGGCATGGACGATGTCGTACAGCACTTCCGGCGTGGCGAGCAGCATGGCGCCGCCGCCGTGGCGGTTCACGACCTTGGCGGGGCACCCGAAGTTGAGGTCGATGCCATGCGGCGTGAGGGTTGCCGCGTATGCCGCATTGCGGGCCAGCCATTCCGGATCGCTGCCGAGGAGCTGGATGGTCATCGGCGTGCCGCTGGCCGTATAGCCGCCGTTGCGAATCTCAGGCGTCTCACGTTCGTAGGTTCGCGCGGGAAGCAACGAGCCCGTCACGCGGACGAACTCCGAGACGCATCCGTCGTAGCCGCCAGCTTGCGTCAGCACGTCGCGCATGACGTAATCGGCAACGCCCTCCATCGGGGCGAGCAAAAGCCGGCTCATGGCAAAACGGAAGACAGCCAGCACGCAGGCCAGGGGCGGACATCAAACATGGGGAAACCGGTGCGGGATCGTGATCGTCGGAGAGGCGTACACCTCACCTGAAGGACCGGTATTTTACCTTGCCGCCCTCTCCGGCGTGCGCCCAACAAAAAAGGCGAACCGCCAAGCGATTCGCCTTGTTTTCCCAGCCCGCCGAACTTACTTCTTCTCGGGCGGCTGGTTGAACGGAAACGTCCCGAACATGTTCTTGGCCTGGCTCTGCATCTGCTCCTGCATCTGCACGAACAGGTTTTTGCTCTGCTCGATGTAGTTGCTCATCATGCCCTGCATCATTGGCCCCTGCATGTTCATGAACTGCGACCACATGTCGGGGTTGAAGGTGTTGCCGCTGTACAGATCCTTCGAGTTCTCGGCCAGCTTGCTCTGGATGTCGACAAACGCCTGGATATTCTTCTCCAGATACGTGCCCATCATGCCCTGCATGGCGTTGCCGTAGAAACGGATGATCTGCGCGAGCATCGCGCCCGAGAACATCGGTACGCCGCCGGTTTCCTCTTCCAGGATGATCTGCAGCAGGATGCTGCGGGTCAGGTCTTCACCGGATTTCGCATCGACGACGCGAAACTCTTCGGTTTCCATGACGAGCTGCTTGACGTCTGCCAGCGTGATGTACGTGCTGGTCTGGGTATCGTAGAGTCGGCGGTTGGGATATTTCTTGATCAGCCGTTCGGTGCCCTTCTTGCTGGTGGCCATCGTGCCTTTCCGTGTTGGCGATGCTGCTGCGGTGCAGTCGATGCAGTGCGAAATGACTGCACCGAGCGATGCAGCAAAATACGCGGTTGCCCGGCTGTTCCGATCTGCGCGCGACTGCTGGATTCAAGAGCAGCGCAGATGCATCCGGTTATGATCGGACGCCCCGTGTCTCCCTGCGGAGCGCCTCCGTGGTTGGATTCTATGCGGATCGCCCTGCAAAGAAAAGGCGACCTCCCCCGGTAAAAACCCGCAGCATTTTGATGCGATTCACGCACTCGAACAGCCGTCCAGAGCGGACGCGAGATGCCTGCTGCAATGCAATCGAGCATCGCAGCATGCAAGCGACTCAGGGGAATAAATGCTGCGCCCATGCTGCAGCATTGCCGCAGCATGGGCGTGGAGCGTCAGCCCATGTGCAGGCCGCCGTTGAGGGAGAAGTCCGCGCCGGTGGAGAAGCCGGACTCTTCAGATGCAAGCCATGCGCAGATCGAGGCGATCTCGGTCGGTTCGCCCAAGCGCTTGACCGGGATCGTGCCGATGATCTTGTCGAGCACATCCTGACGAATCGCTTTCACCATGTCGGTCGCGATATAGCCCGGCGACACCGTGTTGACCGTCACGCCCTTGGTCGCGACTTCCTGCGCCAGCGCCATCGTGAAGCCATGCAAGCCAGCCTTGGCGGTCGAGTAGTTGGTCTGGCCAAACTGCCCCTTCTGGCCGTTCACCGACGAGATGTTGATGATTCGGCCCCAGCCGCGATCCGCCATGCCGTCGATGACTTGCTTCGTCACGTTGAACAGCGACGTCAGGTTGGTATCGATCACTGCATCCCAGTCGGCGCGGGTCATCTTGCGGAACACCACGTCGCGCGTGATACCGGCGTTGTTGATCAGGACATCGACCTCGCCCACTTCCGCCTTGACCTTGTCGAACGCGGCCTTCGTCGACTCCCAATCGCCGACGTTGCCTTCGGACGGCACGAAATCGAAACCGAGCGCCTTCTGTTGTTCCAGCCACTTCGCCTTGCGCGGCGAGTTCGGGCCGCAGCCTGCGACAACGGTGAAGCCGTCGCGCGCCAAGCGCTGGCAAATCGCCGTTCCGATACCGCCCATGCCACCGGTGACGTATGCGATGCGTTTGGTCATGTCCACTCCTAGTCCTTGTTGTTAGAACCGCCCGGCCTCTTGCCGGGCAGCAGATGCTCAGGTGTCTCCGATTGGCGCGTGCGGCATTCGTTCCGCCTCACGCCAATCTCACTGCAAAAAACTTACGGGCGCTCAACGGCCAGCGCCACGCCCATGCCGCCGCCGATGCACAGCGAAGCCAGGCCCTTCTTCGCATCGCGCTTCTGCATTTCGTGCAGCAGCGTGACCAGGATGCGGCAGCCCGACGCGCCGATCGGGTGACCGATCGCAATCGCCCCGCCGTTGACGTTGATCTTCGACGTATCCCAGCCCATCTGCTGATGCACTGCCAGTGCCTGGGCCGCAAACGCTTCGTTGATCTCCATCAGGTCGAGGTCGCCCACCGACCAGCCGGCGCGCGACAGGCAGCGTTTGGATGCCGGCACCGGCCCCATGCCCATGACCTTCGGGTCCAGGCCAGCGCTGGCGTAAGCACGGATCGTGGCCAGCGGCGTCAGGCCCAGTTCCTTGGCCTTGGCGGCGGACATCACGACGACAGCGGCGGCGCCATCGTTCAGGCCCGAGGCGTTGGCCGCCGTCACGGTGCCGGCCTTGTCGAAAGCGGGCTTCAGGCCAGCCATCGATTCGAGCGTGGCGCCATGGCGAACGAACTCGTCCTGCGCGAAGGCAATCGGATCGCCCTTGCGCTGCGGAATCAGGATCGGAACGATTTCATCGTTGAAGCGGCCCGACTTTTGCGCAGCTTCGGCCTTGTTCTGCGACGCGACGGCGAACTCGTCCTGCGCTTCGCGCGTGATGCCGTATTCCTTGGCGACGTTTTCCGCCGTGATGCCCATGTGGTACTGGTTGTAGACGTCCCACAGCCCATCCACAATCATCGAATCGATCAGCTTGGCATCGCCCATGCGGAAACCGTCGCGCGAGCCCGGCAGGACGTGCGGCGCGGCGGACATGTTTTCCTGACCACCAGCCACGACGATCTCGGCGTCGCCCGCAATGATGGCGTTGGCGGCCAGCATCACGGCCTTCAGGCCGGAGCCGCACACCTTGTTGATGGTCAGGCCCGGCACCATGTTCGGCAGCCCAGCCTTGATGACGGCCTGGCGCGCCGGGTTCTGACCCGAGCCTGCCGTCAGCACCTGGCCCATGATGACTTCGCTCACCTGGTCCGGCGCCACCTTGGCGCGCGCCAGCGCTTCGCGGATAACGGCCGCGCCAAGCTCAGGCGCAGCGATCTTCGCCAACGAGCCACCAAACTTGCCCACGGCGGTGCGTACCGCCGATACGATCACAACATCGGTCATTTGCTTACCTTCCACTGTCGAAAGAGAGGGTCGTTGGACACCGTCGGCGGCCGAAGCCGCGACGGCAACGGGGGTTCATGCGCGCGATCTTACGCTTTCTGTTTGACGTAGCGGCCGGGCGCCGGCTCGATGGCCGGGTAGTCCGCATTGCCGTAGCCCTTGGGTGCAGCTTTCTGCGCACCGGCGTGGGATGCGAGCCAAGTTGACCAATCCGGCCACCAGCTGCCCGGATGCTCCTTCGCACCCTCGAACCACGCATCGGCGGAGTCAGGCAGCTTGGCGTTGATCCAGTGCGAACGCTTGTTGGCGGCAGGCGGGTTGATCACGCCTGCGATATGGCCCGAAGCGCCCAACACGAAGCGCCGCTTGCCCTTGAGCAGCGGCACCGAACCATAAGCTGACTTCCACGGGACGATGTGGTCTTCACGCGAACCGTAGATGTAGACCGGCGCCTCAATCTTGCCGAGGTCTACCGGCGTGCCGTTCACCTTCAGCTTGCCCGGCGTCTTGAGGTCGTTCTGGAGATACGTATGGCGCAGGTACCAGCAGTACCACGGGCCCGGCAGATTGGTGGAATCGCCATTCCAGTACAGCAGGTCGAACGGCGCGGGCGTCTTGCCTTTCAGATAGTTCTCGACAACGTAGTTCCAGACGAGATCGTTCGGGCGCAGGAACGAAAACGTGTTTGCCAGTTCCACGCCACGGAGCAGGCCCGGGCCGGTCGGCGCATTCGGGCCGATCGTCTGCTCTCGCATTTCCACCTGGGCCTGATCGACGAAGACGTCGAGAATGCCGGTGTCCGTAAAGTCGAGCAGCGTGGTCAGCAGCGTCAGGCTTGCGGCCGGATGCTGGCCGCGCTCCGCCAGCACGGCCAACGCCGTCGAGAGGATCGTTCCGCCCACGCAAAAGCCGAGCACGTTGATCTGATCCTGCGCGGAGATCTCGCGCGCGACACGAATGGCCTCGATCGCGCCGCCTTCGATGTAGTCATCCCACGTGCGGGACGCCATGCTCGCATCTGGATTGCGCCACGACACCAGGAACACGGTATTGCCCTGCTCCACGGCATAGCGCACGAGCGAATTGGCCGGCTGCAGATCGAGGATGTAGTACTTATTGATGCAAGGCGGCACGAGCAACAGCGGGCGCGCGTGCACCTTGGTCGTCAGCGGCTTGTATTGGATGAGCTGGAAATAGTCGTTCTCGAAGACGACGGCGCCCTCGCTGTTGGCGACGTTGCGCCCGATCTCGAACGCCGTCTCGTCCGTCTGCGAGATCTTGCCGCGCTCCATGTCCTGCAGCATGTTCAGGATGCCGGTGCGCAGGGATTCGCCGCGCGATTCAATCAGCTGCTTTTGCGCTTCCGGGTTGGTCGCCAGGAAGTTGGACGGCGACATGGCGGCCGTCCATTGCGACACAGCAAAACGCACGCGCTCGCGGGTCTTGGCATCGGCCTGCACGGCGTCGGCCATTTCCATCAACGTACGGGCATTGAGCACGTAGAACGCGGCGGCATAGCCATAGAGCGGGCTCTTGCGCCACGCCTCGTTCGAGAAACGACGATCAGATGGCGCCACGGCCTCGGCGCTTTCGCCGGTGCTCATGTGGCGCCAGATCTGGAGCCATTCCTCGAGATATTTCTGCTGGATTTCGGCCAGCCGGTCGGGCGGAATCAGCGCGAAAGGCGCCGCGCCATCGCCCGTCGCCGCGCCGTTGAATTGACCAAGGCCCGGCGCCGCCGTGCCGGGTTGCGCGAAGCCACCCGCAAAGGCTTGCCATTGCTTGAACTGTTCGGCCCACTGCGTAGGGTCCGACAAGCCCTGCCAGGGAGCTTGAGTGTGGGCGCTAGATGCTTTGGATGATGTCGATTGACGCGATGCCATAGTGCCCTCGATCCGACGATATGCGTCGCTCCGGTTGGAACGGCGGCGCAACTCGTAGTATTGCGGGGCATTGTTGCCTTGCCGTTTCAAGGCTGTCAATCGGAGTTACCTGAGGATCGCCTGGAAACGCCGGCCCCGCGCGGGTTTTGCCGCATTCGACGAAAGCGGAGCCGACCGAATGGCTAAGCGCGGTGCCGGGGCTCTGGTCCAATCTGCGTAATTTCATGCGAGACTGCCACATTGCGCAAACGCCGGGCACCGCTGTCTCCCATGTATATCGTCGCCATCGCCTGGCTCTACGTCGTGCTGATGATGTCCTTGACTGAGCAATCTTGGATTGCCGGCATCGGCACATTTGTCTTCTACGGCGTTGCGCCGCTATCACTCTTCCTGTGGATTGTCGGCACCCCGGCACGCAGGCGGCGCCGGAAAGCCCGCGAAGCCGCCCAGCACAACGCAGATGCGAGCCCCACACTGAGCAACGACACGGGCGACGGCACCGCCTGAACGGTCACTCGGCGCGCCAGATCAGCGTGGCCATGCGGCCCGTGGTGCGCTCGCGGCGGTACGAATAGAAGCGCTCAGCGTCCGTCATCGTGCACAGGCCACCGCCGTACACGTCGGTACAGCCCACGCGTGCCAGCCGCAGTCGGGCCAGCGCATACAGATCGGCGAAGAACTTGCCGGTGGAGGCGCCTTCCACGAACGCCGCCTCGGTGGCGGGCAATTCGTCGGGCTGCGCAGCGTCGATAAATGCCTGACGCACCTCCGCCCCCACTTCGAAACACGATGGCCCGATGGCCGGCCCGAGCCACGCCAGCCACGTCGGATCGGCTTCCTGGCCGCTGGCGCGCAACCGCTGCATCATGGCTTCCAGCGTGCGTTCGATCACCCCGCCGCATAGACCGCGCCAACCCGCATGCGCCGCACCGACGGTGACGCCTCGGGCGTCGCTCAGCAAGACCGGCAGGCAATCGGCCGTCATGACCACGCAGACACGATCCCGCCACGACGCCACCGCCGCGTCCGCAACCACCGGCGCGGATGTACCGACGAGTTGATCAAGATCGGCCACGCCGGTGCCGTGCACCTGCTCCATCCACGTCGGCTCGGCAGGTAGCGCCGCACGGAGGATGCGGCGGTTCTGATCGACGGCGTCGGGGGCGTCACCCACGTGCTGGCCGAGGTTCAGGCCGCCGGGCAGGCCGCCAGCTAATCCGTAAGGCCCCGTGCTGACGCCCCCCAGCCGCGTCGTGGCAAGCGCCTTGACATGCGGATGCGCGGGCCAGTCGGGAACGATCCAATCAGTTGATGTCGGCATCGGGATCCATGTCGAGGGCTTCCAGCAGATCGGCGAAGTCGTCCGGCACGCCGGCTTCCCAATGCACGGATTTGCCCGTGGCGGGATGCACCAACCCCAGGCGTACCGCGTGCAGCGCCTGCCGCGCAAAAGGCACCGGCAGCGGCGCCTTGATCGTCTGCGGCTGGCCACGCCGGAAGTTGCGCGTATAGACCGGATCGCCCAGCAACGGATGCCCCTCCGACTCAAAGTGCACACGGATCTGGTGTGTCCGGCCGGTCTCAAGCTGGCAGCGCACCAGCGACACCTGGGCGCGCCCGAGGTCGACCACGTCCAGCGTCTTGAAATGCGTCCGCGCCGGCTTGCCGCTCGCCGTTTCGATGATGGCCATGCGCGTGCGGTCGCGCGGGTCCCGGCCGATCGGGGCATCGATCGTGGCTTCTTCAGGCGTTTCGCCCCACACCAGCGCGAGATAAGTCCGCTTGACGGTACGTGCCTGCAATTGGCGCACGAGGTCGGTCTGCGCAGGCAGCGTGCGGGCGACCACCATCAGGCCGGAAGTGTCTTTATCGAGGCGGTGGACGATGCCGGCACGCGGCAACTCTACGGCGTCCGGATAGCGGTGCAGCAGGCCGTTGAGCACCGTGCCGCTCCAGTTGCCCGCGGCGGGATGCACCACCAGCCCGGCAGGCTTGTTGATGACGAGCAGCGTGTCATCTTCGTACACCACATCCAGGTCGATGGGCTCGGCGACGAAGGCGTTTTCGTCGGCCGCTCGTTGCGGCACGACTTCGATGCGGTCACCGCCGGAGATGGCCGCACGCGGGCGCACCACCTCACCGCGCAGGCGCACCGCACCGGCATCAATCCATTGCTGAAGGCGGCTGCGCGAATAGTCGGGCAGCAGCTTGGCAAGCGCCTTGTCCAGGCGTTCGCCATGCATGGCTTCGGGGATCTCCACGATGATCGGTTCGGCAGCCGGAGCCGCACCGGCGGCAGGCAAATCGAGCGCCTCATCGTCGAGGGCGTCTTCCGTCTCCGGCGCAGTGAGGGAAACGTCAGCCAGTGCGTCGTCTGACACAGGGCTTGGGCTATAATGCTTGATGCGATTTTTCATTCAGAAAAGGTGCCCATGTCGGTCACGAGCGTAAAGCAGGCGCGTATTGTTAGTCGAGTCGGCAATCGAATCCGCGCGCAAATCGGAGCAGTGTTGGTGGCAGGCGTGGCATGCCTGGCTATCTCGGCCTGCGGCATCCTGCCGGAACAGCAAGACGAAACGGCTGGCTGGTCAGCCAACAAATTATATTCGGAAGCGAAGGACTCGCTCGACGGCGGCGACTACGCCAAGGCGGTCAAGTACTACGAAAAGCTCGAAAGCCGCTATCCGTTCGGCCAGTACGCTCAACAAGCCCAGATCGAAACCGCCTACGCCAACTACAAGGATGGCGAGACGGCTGCCGCATTGGCCGCGGTGGATCGCTTCATCCAGTTGCACCCGAATCACCCCAGCGTCGATTACGCCTACTACCTCAAGGGCCTGATCAACTTCAACGACAACCTGGGCTGGCTCGGCCGCTTCTCGAACCAGGACTTGAGCGAGCGCGACCCGAAGGCCGCACGCGCAGCCTACGACGCGTTCAAGACGCTGATCACGCGTTTCCCGAACAGCAAGTACACGCCGGACGCCACCCAGCGCATGCAGTACATCGTCAACGCGATGGCTGAGCATGAAGTGGGCGCCGCGCGCTACTACTATCGCCGCGGCGCCTACCTGGCTGCCGTCAACCGCGCGCAGGACGCCATCAAGGATTACGATCGCGCCCCGGCAGTGGAAGAAGCGCTGTACATCATGATGAAGTCGTATGAAGCGCTGGGCATGAAAGACATGCGCGACGACACCGAACGCATCATCAAGCAGAACTACCCGAAGAGCGATTTCCTCGCCTACGGCCAGCGCAAGAAAGACAAGCCCTGGTACCAATGGTGGTAAGCAAGGCTTGAACAGCACAGCAAAAAGCCCGGTCGATTGGCCGGGCTTTTTGTTTGTGCATGCAGATCAGTCTTCAGACCCGCCGGCAGACGCCTCTTCCGAATCTGGCCGCAGCGAACGCAGAAAATCGGCAGCCGTCTCGGCCTCGCGCGTACGCTTGAACGGCGGCAGGCTCTGCCAGATCTGGCGACCGTAGTTCTTCTCAACGAGCCGCGGGTCGCAGATCATCAGCACACCGCGATCGGTCTCCGAGCGAATCAACCGCCCTGCGCCCTGCTTGAGCGTGATGACTGCATGCGGCAATTGGTGCACGGCAAACGGGCTCAGCCCCTTCTTTTCAAGCGCCTCCATGCGGGCGCTCAGCACCGGATCATCAGGCGGGGCAAACGGCAATTTGTCGATCACGACCAGCGAGAGCGCTTCGCCGCGTACATCCACGCCCTCCCAGAAGCTCTGGCTGCCGATCAACACGGCGTTGCCCAGCGCCCGGAAGCGGTCCAGCAATTCCGTACGGCTGGCCTGTCCCTGCACGAGCAGCGGGAAATCCCAACCGCGTTGGGCGAATTCATCGGCCAACCGCTCGGCGGCGCGATTCACGGCGCGCAGCGTCGTGCATAGCAGGAACGTCTTGCCACCCGCCGCTTCAATCAGCGGCAAGGTGGCGTCGAGCACCGCATCGGTAAAGCGCGGATCGCTCGGCTGCGGCAGATCACGCGGCACATACAGCAAGCCTTGCGATGCGTAGTCGAACGGGCTGTCGAGCGTCATGGAGCGATCACGGTCCAGGCCCAACTGCGCAGCGTAGTGTGTGAAGTTGCCGCGCACCGAAAGCGTCGCGGACGTGAAGACCCACGCGCGCGGCTGGCCGGCACGCTGGCGCGAAAAGATTGGCGCGATCGACAACGGCGTCAGGTGCAACTGCACGGAATTGGCGAATACCTCGACCCACCGCACACGGTCGTCAACGGGGGCCGCGCTCTCGCTGTCCGCGCCTGCGTCATCCCCTTCCTTCTTTGGTGCCTTGGGCGGTTTGGGATCGGCCCACGCTTCAAGCTTCTCGCACAGCGCCACCGCCCGGCGATGGCATTGCTCGATGGTCTCGGCGCGTTCGGCCTGGGCTTCCAGCGCGCCGGTAAAGTCGGAAAGCGCCTGTTCCAGCTTCGGCAGGACCTCGTAGAACGGCGTGGCAAGGGCCGCATCGTTGTCGATTTGCTTGATCGACAGGCGGGAGCCGTCCTGGCGGAAAACGAGGCGCAAATCACGCGCGGCACGCTCCAGCGGCGCGGCAATCGCGACCCAATCCACCGCATCCCGTGCGTGCGAAAGGCCTTCTGCCACGCTGTCGCGCGCGAGTTCGAGAATCTGGTTCGTCGAGATGGTCTCGCCAAAGAACAACGTGGCGGTTTCTGGCAGCTGGTGCGCTTCGTCGAAGATGATCGTGTTGGCAGCAGGCAGCAACTCCGCCATGCCGGTGTCCTTCAACATCACGTCCGCGAAGAACAGGTGATGGTTCACCACGACCACGTCGGCCTGCTGCGCCTCCTTGCGGGCGCGCATGACGAAGCAGTCTTTGTAGTACGCGCAGTCCGACCCCAGGCAGTTATCGCGCGTGGACGTAACCAGATTCCACACCGGCGCGTTCTCGGGGACGCTGGCAAGTTCCGCCTTGTCGCCCGTTTTCGTGGTCTTCAGAAACAGATTGATCTGGCGCAGCCATGCGGCGTCTTGCCGCGAAGAGAGACGCCCGTTCTGCGACGTGCGCTCGACGTGGTAATGACAGACGTAATTGGCGCGCCCCTTGAGCAGCGCCACCGACACCGGTGCATTCAGCGCCTTGCGCACCGTGGGGATGTCGCGGAGAAAAAGCTGATCCTGCAGGTTCTTCGTCCCGGTGGAGACGATCACCTTGCCGCCCCACAGCATCGCAGGAACAAGGTAGGCGTACGTTTTGCCCGTGCCCGTACCGGCCTCGACGATGATCGAATCGGCGGCTTCGATGGCGTTGGCGACGGCCTGCGCCATCGTCAGCTGCGCACTGCGGGGCCGGTAACCATCGATACCTTTGGCCAGCGTGCCGTCGTCGGCGAACAGCGTCGCCAGTTCGGCATGATGGGCATCGGCAGGTACCGAAGCGGCGGGAGCCGAAGCGTCGCCGGCATCGGCGTCGGAGTCAGCCGACGGCTCGGCCAGCGGGGAAAGCGAAGTCAACGCGGAATCCGTGGGATCAAATGACGGAGGCCGCACGTGATTGCGGCCTCTCAGGATGAAAATCGAACCAACTTTGGGCAGGCGCTAGGCCGGCACGTCCGGCTCAAGCTGCAACTGTAGCAGGGTGATGGTGTCCTTGAGTTTCAGGCGACGTTTCTTGAGACGGCGCAGCTGCAACTCGTCGTGATCGGCTGTAGCCGCCAGCCGGTCGATCAGAAAATCGAGATCGCGGTGCTCGATCTGCAACTCAATGATGCGACGCGAGATCGTATTCAGATCGCTGTCCATCGCTTTCCTCCCGGAAACCCGGCCTTGGCTGAAGTTTAGAACCCCAGTGGACTGGTGTTGTTCTGGTTTTGCTCGTTGCGGCGCTTGGCTTGTTCGCGGCGCTCTTCCAGTTCTTTCTGACGCTTGACGGCGTCTTGCTGCTTTTCCTGGAACTGCTTGGCGCTTTCGGCGCGCTTGGCGGCGTTTGCAGCGCCCTGCTCCTGCGCGGCCTTCAGCTTGGCGTCGTAATCCGCCTGCTTCTTGGCCGCAGCTTGGGCATTGGCGGCGCGCTGCGGCGCTTCGGCCTGGCGCTGCGCTTCATTCAGGCGCTGCTGCTCCTGCTTGTTGTCAAAATCGGAGCGATTTTTTTGCTCGGCGGCTTCGCGCTGCGGGCGTTCGGCGTTGTACTGCGCATCGCGGATGGCGCGCTCCTGGTCGCGGCGGGCAGCGCGGTCGGCACGCTCGGCCTCGTCCAGCGCAAGCTCGCGCTCGCGGATGGTGTGCAGTTCCGTGCGGCGCACATCCTTGGCCTTGTCGATGCAGCGCGTGACGAGGAATTTGTCGTAGCAAGCGCGTTCGGCCTCGGCGTACCGGTATTCGGCCCACGCTTTGGCGCTGTTGATGCGATCGTGCTCGGCGCCAAAGTCGGGCGGTGTGGCGGACACTGCGGCAGCCGGCGCAGCGGCGGGCTGGGACTGGCTCCATGCAGGCGTGGCAAGCAGCGCAGCACTGAGCACGGACGCCGGCAGAACCAGCTGGGAGGCGCGGCGCGCAGCAGCGCGGCGACGGGCAGAAAACAGGGGCGTAGGCATAACGCGCATTTTATCACCGCGCCTGTGCGGCAAACGCCGCGCGGCCACGGATTTACGCTCAGGAACAGGGTTCGCGTTGTGGCAAAATGCGCGGCTTTCCATCGCACTCTCTGGAAGCAATGACTGATTCCGTGTTGCAGAAGATCGTCTCCCGCATCGCCACTGAACTGGCGGTCCGGCCGCAGCAGGTTGCCGCCGCCGTCCAACTGCTGGACGAAGGCGCCACCGTGCCGTTCATCGCACGGTACCGCAAGGAAGTGACGGACAACCTGGACGACACGCAACTGCGCAACCTGGAAGAGCGCCTGCTGTACCTGCGCGAACTGGAAGACCGCCGCGCGGCCATCCTCGCCTCCATTGAAGAGCAAGGCAAGCTGACGGACGTCCTGCGCACCGCCATCGAGGCGGCCGAGACCAAGCAGGTGCTGGAAGACCTCTACCTGCCCTACAAGCCCAAGCGCCGCACGCGCGCCCAGATTGCCCGCGAATGCGGCCTGGAGCCGCTGGCCCAGGCGCTGCTGGCTGACCCGACGCTTGATCCGCAAACCGAAGCCGCCAAGTTCGTCAACGGCAACCCGACCGCCGACGGCGGCGTGCCGGACGTGAAGGCAGCGCTGGACGGCGCGCGCGACATCCTCTCCGAACAATTTGGCGAGACGGCCGAGCTGCTGGGCAAGGTGCGCGACCACCTGTGGAATCAAGGCCAGGTTTCGTCGACCGTCGTGGAAGGCAAGGAGACCGCCGAAGAAGAGAAATTCCGCGATTACTACGCGTATAGCGAGCCCATCCGCAACGTGCCGTCGCACCGCGCGCTGGCGCTGTTCCGCGGCCGCAATGCGGGCGTGCTGTTCGTCAAACTCGGGTTGGGCGAAGAACAGGACGCGCTGAACCCGCACCCGTGCGAAGTCATGATCGCGCGCCATGTCGGCATCGAAAACAAGGGGCGCGCGGCTGACAAGTGGCTGTCGGACGTGTGCCGCTGGTGCTGGCGCGTGAAGGTGCAGCCGCATATCGAGACCGAGCTGCTCACGCAACTGCGCGAGTCGGCAGAAGCCGAGGCCATCAAGATCTTCGGCCGCAATCTGCACGACCTGCTGCTGGCCGCGCCGGCTGGCCCGAAAGCCGTGATGGGCATCGATCCGGGCATCCGCACCGGCTGCAAGGTGGCCGTGGTCGACCACACCGGCAAGCTGCTGGAGACGGCCACCATTTATCCGCACGAGCCGCGTCGTGACTGGAACGGCTCGCTGGCCACGCTCGCCCGGCTGGCGAAGCAGCACGGCGTGGCACTGGTTTCCATCGGCAACGGCACAGCCAGCCGCGAGACCGACAAGTTGGTGCAAGACCTGATGCGCAACGCGCCGGAGCTGAAGCTGACCAAGATCGTGGTGAGCGAGGCCGGCGCATCGGTGTATTCGGCGTCGGAGCTGGCGGCCAAGGAATTCCCCGAGCTGGATGTGTCGCTGCGCGGCGCGGTGTCGATCGCACGACGCTTGCAAGACCCGCTGGCCGAACTCGTGAAGATCGATCCGAAGTCGATCGGTGTCGGCCAGTATCAGCATGACGTTAACCAGCGCGAGCTGGCCCGCGCACTGGACGCCATCGTCGAGGATTGCGTCAACGCGGTCGGCGTGGATGTCAACACGGCCTCTGCCCCGCTGCTGGCCCGTGTGTCGGGGCTGAACTCGATCCTCGCCAAGAACATCGTCGAGTACCGCGATGCGAACGGCGCGTTCCCCAACCGCGACGCGCTCAAGAAAGTGCCGCGCCTGGGCGACAAGACGTTCGAGCAGGCCGCCGGTTTCCTGCGCATCAATGACGGCGACAATCCGCTCGATCGCTCCTCGGTGCACCCGGAAGCGTATCCGGTGGTCAAGCGCATCCTGGACAGCATCAAGAAAGGCATCGGCGACGTGCTCGGCAACCGCGAGGCGCTGCGCGGTCTGACCGCCCGTGACTTCACCGACGAGAAATTCGGCCTGCCGACCGTGGTCGACATCCTGTCTGAACTGGAAAAGCCCGGCCGCGACCCGCGCCCCGAGTTCAAGACGGCGACGTTCCAGGACGGCGTGGAAGACATCAAGGACCTGCAGCCCGGCATGGTGCTCGAAGGCGTGGTGACGAACGTGGCGGCGTTTGGCGCCTTCATCGACATCGGCGTGCATCAGGATGGCCTGGTACACGTGTCGGCGCTGTCGACCAAGTTCGTGCGTGACCCGCATGAGGTGGTCAAGCCCGGCCAGATCGTCAAGGTCAAGGTGATGGAGGTGGACGTGAAGCGCAACCGCATCGGGCTGACGATGCGCCTGTCGGATGAGCCCGGTCAGGCGGCCGCGCGCACCGGCGGCGGCGACCGCCCGAGCAGCGGCGGCAGTCGCCACGGCGGCCAGCAACGTCGCCCGCCGGAACCGTCCGGCGCCATGGCAGAAGCGTTCGCCAAGCTCAAGCGCTAACGTGCATTCTGTTGAGTGGAACCCGCCCGGTTTTCGGACTCGGCGGGTTTTTTCATCGCCGCGTGCGGCCGTTACAAGTCCTTACGCGCATGGATCTTTCCTAACACTCATGCGTCGTCGGCCCGTCTTTTCGGCCCGTTAAGGAGACACAGGCGCACCGCCTGGGACCCACGAGGAGAAACGCCATGAAGACGAGCCATACCCTGATTGCCGCCCTGCTTGCTGTTGCCGGTACCGCCGCTTTCGCGCAGACCACGCCCGTCCAGCAAGTTCAGCAAGACAATCAGCAGATTCGCCAGGACAACCGTGACATCCGCCACGACAACCGCGATATCCGCCGTGATCGCGCGGACATCGGCGCCGACAAGGCCGCATTGAATGCCGACCGCGCCGCCCGCAACGCCGATCAACGCCGCGAAAACCGTGACCTGGCCAATGGCAACGTCGGGGGCGCCGAATACTGGAACAAGAAGCGCGCCGAAGAGCAGCATGAAGTCAACGCCGAGCGTCGCGACCTGCACCACGATCGCAAAGACCTGCGGCACGACGTGAAGGACCGCAACCACGACGTCCACGCCCGCAACGATGAAGTCCGCGAGCGCAATCACGCCGCTGCAAAGATGTAATTGCAGCGCCGCCCCAACAAACAAAACGGCCCGTGCGTCTCTCTCGCACGGGCCGTTTTGCTATGCAGCGGTAGGTTGATCAGATCTCGACCTTGGTACCCAGCTCCACCACGCGGTTGGCGGGGATGTGGAAGAAGTCCGACGGCTTGGCGCCGTTTTGATGCATCCACGCAAACAGACGCTCGCGCCACATCGACATACCCGGCAGCTTGGACGGCACCACCGACTCACGCGCGATGAAGAACGACGTATCCATCAATTCGCAGCGCGAGCCGATCTGCGGCTGACCGAGTTCGAGCACGCGGTAGACGTCCGGCGTTTCCTTGAAGCCGTATTCCGCCTTGACGATGTAGATGCCGCTGCCGAAATCCCGCACAGACACGCGGTGCTTGTCGTCCACGTACGGAATATCGCGCGTGACGAAGCTGATGAAGATCACGCGTTCGTGCAGCACGCGGTTGTGCTTCAGGTTATGCAGCAGCGACACGGGCACAAATTCAGTGTTGCCGGTCAGGAAGACGGCCGTGCCTTCCACGCGATGCGGCGGATGCGCCAGCAGGCCAGCCAGGAACGGCTCCAGCGGAATGCCATCCTCCAGACTGCGCGCGCGGACGAGCTTCTTGCCCTTGTACCAGGTCATCAGCAGGAAGAACACGGCACCGCCCAGCGTCAACGGGAACCAACCACCATCACGGATCTTCAACAGGTTCGCCGAGAAAAACGCCATGTCGACGACCAGGAAGCAGAGGCTCACCAGCGTCACCAACGCCGGGTGCCAGCGCCAGACCGAACGCATCACCACCGCGGCCAGTACCGTGGTGATGACCATCGTGGTCGTCACGGCAATACCGTAAGCAGCGGCCAGGTTGTCGGACTTCTTGAACGCCAGTACCACGCCCACCACCAGGATCAGCAGCATCCAGTTGACCATCGGCACGTAGATCTGGCCGATCTCGGCTTCCGACGTGTAGCGAATGCGCATGCGCGGCACAAAGCCAAGCTGGATCGCCTGGCTCGTCAGCGAAAACGCACCCGAAATCACGGCCTGCGAAGCAATGACGGTGGCTGCCGCGGCGAGCACCACCATCGGCAGTTGCAACGCTTCGGGCACTGAACGGTAGAACGGGTTTTCAATGGTGCTCGGGTCGGTCAGCAGCATCGCGCCCTGGCCGAAGTAGTTGAGCAGCAGGCTCGGCGCCACGATAAAGAACCATGCCCAGCGGATCGGGCGGGCGCCAAAATGGCCCATGTCGGCGTACAGCGCTTCAGCACCCGTCAGCACCAGGAACACCGAACCGAGCACGATGAACGCCTGCAGCGCGTGGTCATGCAGGAACGAAATCGCGTACATCGGGTTGATGGCTACGAGCACCTGCGGCGCCTTCACCAGATTCATCATGCCCAGCGCAGCCAGGGCGGCAAACCACAGCAGCATCACCGGGCCGAACAGCTTGCCGACCACCGATGTGCCGCTGCGCTGAATCAGGAACAGCGCCGCCAGGATCACGATCGTGATCGGCAGCACAAACGGCGACAGCGCGGGCGCGGCGATCTCCAGGCCTTCCATCGCGGAGAGCACCGAGATGGCTGGGGTGATGACCGCGTCGCCATAGAA
Source organism: Ralstonia sp. UNC404CL21Col (assembly GCF_000620465.1). GTDB lineage: Bacteria > Pseudomonadota > Gammaproteobacteria > Burkholderiales > Burkholderiaceae > Ralstonia > Ralstonia flatus. Next base: position 923,787 of record NZ_KK211140.1, on the reverse strand, counting down.
CATGCACGCGCCGAAGACGCCCAGCATCATCAGCAGCGACATGCGCCTCGAATCGGTATTGGCCGTCCGCAGCGACAGCGCCATCAGCGCGAGAATGCCGCCCTCGCCGTTGTTGTCGGCGCGCATGACGAACAGCACATACTTGAGCGATACCACGATCACCATCGCCCAGAACAGCATGGAGATGATGCCGAGCACCGCGGCACTGGAGAACGGAATGCCGTGATCGGGGCTGAAGCATTCCTTGAGCGAATACAGCGGACTGGTGCCGATGTCTCCGAAAACCACACCGACGGCGCCGATCACCATGGCGCGCAGGTTCACGTTGGTCTGGGGCGACCCGGTTGCTGTTAGAGCTTGACTCATGAACTTGGAAATCGGCCGGACGGCTGGCCGTTCAAAAAATCGTGCATTGCACAATGAGGGCGGATTGTACTCCCCGGCTTCGTCGCGCCAACCCCTCAAACGGCCATTCGTTGCCGCAGTGCATCACGATGCACCGGCCTGCCGGCAAAGCGTTCCACGCGGCGGAAAGAAAATTGCCCTGGCATCGAAAACCCGCTGAAACCACATTGTCGGGTACCGGTCGCCTCAGTTGGCGCAAGCACCACAGACCGTGCATGCTGTGCTGCACATAGCCGAAAGTAGGACAGCGGCCGACAGAACTTTGTAGGAAAATGCCTGACAAACCTTCATTGCAAACTTTGTTGAGCGACTGGTAACCAGCCCGCCCGACGCTTCCGAAACGGGGATGGCTTTGCCCCACTCATCCATCCGCATCTTGGGTCGCTCCAAGCCTTCACTGACTGCACTGATCGTGTTGCTGGTCGTGGCCGCGCTATTGTTTGCGATCCCGCGCATGATCCTGCCGTGGGCGCAATCGGCCTTCCTGCAGAACCTCGACCCGGCGGTTTGGGCCGATTACGCCGGCCCATACGACCTGGCAGCCGCAGTGGTGGCTGCCAGCGCGCTCATCATCTTCCTGCTCCGCCGCTAAGGGCGGCGCGTTTGCCGCACCTGTTTTAGCGCGCCAACGCGCGCGCGCATTCGGCAACCAAGGCGGGGCCACGATAGATCAATCCCGTATAAAGCTGCACCAGTTGCGCGCCCGCGTCGATCTTCTCGCGCGCATGCTCGCCGGCCAGGATGCCGCCCACACCGATGATGGGTACCGCATCGCCCAGCAGACCGTGCAAGGCGCGAATCACCCGTGTCGAGCCTTGGCGCACCGGCTGGCCCGACAAGCCGCCCGCCTCTTCCGCATGCGCCAGACCGGCCACGGCTTCACGGCTGATCGTCGTGTTGGTCGCAATCACGCCGTCCATCTTGTGGCGCAGGAGCGCGTCGGCAACGTTGGCAATCTGGTCGTCATCCAAATCCGGCGCGATCTTTAGCGCCACCGGCACGTAGCGCTTGTGCTGATCTGCCAGACGCTGCTGTGCGTCGCGCAGCGTACCCAGCAGGCTGTCCAGCTCGCTCGCGCCTTGCAGTTGGCGCAGGTTCTTCGTGTTCGGCGACGAAATGTTCACCGTGACGTAGCTTGCATGCGGATACACGCGCTCCAGGCAATGCAGGTAATCGTCGACGGCGCGCTCGATAGGCGTGTCGGCGTTCTTGCCGATGTTCAAGCCCAGCACGCCGCCGGCCTCGCGCCACTTCGAAGCCTTCACGTTATTGATGAATGCATCGACACCGCCGTTGTTGAACCCCATGCGGTTGATGAGCGCATTGGCCGCCGGCAAGCGGAACATGCGCGGCCGTGGGTTACCGGGCTGCGCGCGCGGCGTGACCGTCCCGACTTCAATGAAGCCGAAGCCAAGCGCGCCCAGCGCGTCGATATACGCGCCGTCCTTGTCCAGGCCGGCAGCCAGCCCCACCGGGTTGGGAAACTTCACACCCATCACCGTGCGCGGCTGCGCGGCGACACGACCACCGATACAGCCGGAAAGGCCCATCGCGTGCGCCCGCTTGAGCTGGTTCAACGTGAAGTGATGCGCGTCTTCGGGGTCCATCGAAAACAGCAGCGGGCGGGCAAGCGGGTACAGGGCGTTGAGCACGGTCGGAATCAAGAGAAGAACGCGAAAGGCGGCATTGTAAACGGCCCGCACGTCGCAATGCATCGCGCGCGCCGCTTTCGAACGTAGCGGCGCGCGATGTGTCCAATGATGCGTCTGCGCCTGGGTTCGCGAGCCCGTTACATGGGCAGCACGCACCATCAATATGCATGCCGCACGAGAAAAGTGTTGCATCGCCGCACAGGTCTCGCTATACTCTTTTATTCGACGGACGCGGGGTGGAGCAGTCTGGCAGCTCGTCGGGCTCATAACCCGAAGGTCGCAGGTTCAAATCCTGCCCCCGCAACCAGCCAGAAAGTCGAATGCGTTTCTACGGACGCGGGGTGGAGCAGTCTGGCAGCTCGTCGGGCTCATAACCCGAAGGTCGCAGGTTCAAATCCTGCCCCCGCAACCAGCTAAGTAGAACGGCTCGCTCCAAGACCTGAGCCGAATCATCAAGCCCGCACCCAGCGGGCTTTTTGCTTTTCCGGGCAGTGTTTTGCACGGTTCTACGCAGCGTTTCGCGTGCAACTCAGTCGATACGCGCGCCCCACCCCGTGCCGCACGGGACCGCATCGCCGCGGTGATACACTGAGACATTCCACCCGCGACGATTCCCCATGAAATTCTGTTCCAACTGCGGCCAGTCAGTCGTCTCGCGCATTCCCGCCGGTGACAACCGACTGCGCGACGTTTGCGACCATTGCAATACGATTCACTATGTGAATCCGCGCAACGTGGTCGGCACCGTGCCGGTTTGGAACGATCAGATCCTCCTGTGCAAGCGCGCGATCGAGCCGCGCTACGGCTTCTGGACCTTGCCCGCAGGCTTCATGGAAATCGGGGAGACCACCGCCGAGGCCGCCAATCGCGAAACCCAGGAAGAAGCCGGCGCCAACGTCGAAATCGGTGAGTTGTATTCGGTGCTCAACGTGCCGCACGTGCACCAGGTCCACCTGTTTTACCTGGCCAAGCTGAACGATCTGGATTTCGCGCCAGGTGAAGAAAGCCTGGAAGTCGCACTCTTCAACGAAGCCGACATCCCCTGGGATGATCTGGCCTTCCCGACTGTCATCCACACGCTGCGCTGTTTCTTTGCAGACCGCGCGGCCGGCAAGCTCGCCGACGGCAGCTTCCGCCTCCATACGCTCGACATCTATAAGCCGATGCGCTCCGCCGCGATCGATACACCGGCCACGACGCCTTAACACGCCACCAACGTTGTCCGCATCATGATCGCCTGGCTGGATCCGCACGATCCCTTCCCGCCGGTCGATCGCGCGCTCGGGCCAGACTCTGAAGCGCCTGGGCTGCTGGCCGCCAGCGCCGAACTATCGCCGCAACGGCTTTTAATTGCGTACCGGCAAGGCATTTTTCCGTGGTACGCCCAGGGCCAGCCGGTGCTGTGGTGGAGCACCGATCCGCGCATGGTGCTGCGCCCAGAAAACTTTCGCGTGTCGACCACGTTTCGCAAGACGCTGCGCCGCGCGCTTGACGATCCGGCCTGGGAAATCCGCATCGACCACGGCTTCCGCGAAACGATGGTCGCCTGCGCCACCACGGCCCGCCCTGGGCAGCACGGCACATGGATCACCGAAGATGTCATTCAGGCGTATACCGCCCTGCACCGCCGTGGCTACGCGCACAGCGTCGAAACATGGCACGCCGGGCAGCGCGTGGGGGGCCTGTACGGTGTGGCGCTGGGCCGCATGTTCTACGGTGAGTCGATGTTTGCCCATCGCACCGATGCCTCGAAAATCGCGCTCGCGGCGCTCTGCGCCTTCCTCGGCGGTCAGGGCGTCGCGATGATAGACTGCCAGCAGGAGACCGAGCATCTGGCGTCGCTGGGCGGTGCCCCGGTGCCGCGCGCGGCGTTTCTCGCACATGTGCGCGAGGCGGCCAACGCGCCGGCCATCGTGCCGTGGCACTTCGACAAATCGGTGCTCCGTCGGTGGACCGTGCGCAATGAGCAAGCTTAAGGAACTTCCCCTCTCGGCATTGCAGTTCTATGCAACCGCGCCGTACGCATGCAGCTATCTCGATGGCCGCTTGGCGCGTTCGCAGGTCGCCACGCCGGCACATCTCATCAACGCAGACGTCTACTCGAAGCTCGTGCGCGCCGGCTTTCGGCGCAGCGGCATCTTCACCTATCGGCCGCACTGCGACGATTGCCACGCATGCACGCCGTGCCGTGTCGTCGTCGATCAATACGCACCGTCGCGGGCACAGCGCCGCGCCGCCGAGCGGCATCAAGCCCTTGAGGCCCTGGTTGCACCGCTCACCTATGTCGAAGAGCACTATCAGCTCTACCTGCTGTACCAGTCGGTCCGCCATGCGGGCGGCGGCATGGATCACGACAGCCGCGATCAATACGAGCAGTTCCTGCTGCAGAGCCGCGTGAATTCGCGCTTGGTGGAGTTTCGCGAGCCGCCCGAATCGCCATCGGCGGGCAAACTCCGCATGGTGAGCATGATCGACGTGCTGGAAGACGGGCTGTCGTCGGTCTACACGTTCTACGACCCGATCGAGCAGAGGGCGAGTTACGGAACGTACAACGTCCTGTGGCAGATCGCCCAGGCGCAGGCGCTGGACCTGCCCTACGTCTATCTCGGCTACTGGATCGAGCAGAGCCGCAAGATGGCCTACAAGGCCTTGTTCCAGCCGCTGGAACTGCTTGTCAATGGCGAGTGGCGGCGGTTTGAAGACGTCGCGCCGCAAGCCGCGGAAGGATGATCAGCGCGACGTGCGCTCGACCCCGACATCGACCACGCCGTACGTGCTGATGTTGGAACTCTCGCGGTATTGATCGCGCGAAGTCGTGCAGCCTGCCAACGCGCCGGCTGCGCAAACCAAACCAGCCGTCCAGAGTGCGGCGCGCTTCCACCAAGTGGTTTTGTTCATGAGGTCGATTCCTTTCAGGGCGTGGTCGAAAGCCGCTCGGCGAGCGCCGTGTTGTTTGTGCGGACCATGCCCGGAATCAGGAACATGTCCACCAGCACCCACAGCCCACCGATGACAGCCAGCACCCAGCCCGCGGTGTTACCCATGTCACGAAATGCCAGCCATGTACCGCCGATGTTGGCGATGGCCTGCGCGATACCGCTGCCCGGCCGCTTCAGGTAGAAGCGATGCGCCCCCAGGAAGCCCAGCAGAAACCACCACAGGTAAGCCACGCCCGAACTTTTCTTCTGGGCGTCGTACAGCATGATTTCGCGGGCGGTCTGGTTCATGGCATTGGCTGACACGGGGATAAGCTCTCAGACACTAGCACGCATCCCGCGTTCCATGTCGACCAGCGATTACATGCTCGCCAATTTGGCCTCGGCCTTATCCGTCCACAACCGCATTTCGGCCAGAAGCGACGACGGCGAGAACGAGCAGCTCTCTTCGCCAAACGACACCGCCATATCGAGCCGCTGCAGCAAGGAGCACCGCACCTGATCGTACGCCGGAGGCAAGATCGCCAACGGTGCGAGCACGGCATCGTCGCGCCATTGATTGAGCAGGTGCGGCAAATCGGCTGACTTTGCGTGGCGATCGAGCGCGTCGCGCAGCGTTTGGAGGGATTCAGCGATGGTCATGCTCGGGCCTTCTTTTCACGGTACAGCTCACGGAATGTTTTGCCTGCGGGGGCCGGCATGTCGCGTGTATCCGTCCAACCTTTGCCGACGGGCAGCGAGTGGATCAACTTCTTGTCCCCGCCCATCCAGCGCAGCACGCGCGCTGCCACCCAGGTACCGGCCGAATACAGCGCCGGTCGCCGTGCCATGAAGCCCCACACGCGCAAACCGAAGCGTTCCGCCTGCGGGCGAAGTTCGCGCTCCATCTGTTTTTCGCGCAGCGTACGCAGCAGGTCCGACAACGGAATCGACGCGGGACACACGCGATTGCATTCACCACACAGCGTCGCCGCTTGCGGCAAGTCCAGCGCGTTCGACAGCCCAACGTAGCTCGGTGTCAGCACGCTGCCCATCGGGCCCGGATACACCCAGCCGTACGCGTGGCCGCCGATCTTCTGATAGACCGGGCAATGGTTCATGCACGCGCCGCACCGGATGCAACGCAGCATCTCCTGGAATTCGCCGCCGATCAGCCCGCTGCGACCGCCGTCGACGATGACGAAGTACATATGCTCGGGGCCGTCCTTCTCGCCGGGCGCGCGCGGGCCTGTCAGCAGCGAGAAATAATTCGAGATCGCCTGCCCCGTGGCGGAGCGCGGCAGCAAGCGCATGACGGTCGCCAGATCCTCCAGCGTCGGCAGCACTTTCTCGATACCCGTCACGGCAACGTGCACACGCGGCATGATCGTGCACATGCCCTCGTTGCCCTCATTGGTGACGATCGCCACGGAGCCCGTCTCGGCAATGATGAAATTGCCACCCGTGACCCCCATGTCGGCGGAGAGAAACGCGGGCCGCAGCACCTCGCGGGCCTCGCGCGTCATCTCGGGAATATCGGTCAGCCGCGGCTTGTTGTGCGTCCTGGCGAACAGATCGGCGATCTCTTCCTTATCCTTGTGCACCACCGGCGCAATGATGTGCGACGGCGGCTCGCTGTCGTTGATCTGCAGGATGTACTCGCCCAGATCGGTCTCGATGCTCTGCACGCCCATCTCGCCGAGCACCTGATTCAGGCGCATTTCTTCGGTCACCATCGACTTGCTCTTGATGACCTTCTTGACGTCGTGCTTGCGGGCGATCTCGGCGACCAAGCGCGCGGCATCGGCCGTGGTTTCGGCAAACAGCACCTTGGCACCACGGCGCGTCGCCTCTGCCTCGAACGTGGCGAGCCACACGTCAAGGTTTTCTAGCGCGCGGTTGCGGCGCTCCTTCAACGCTTCGCGCGTGGCCGGAAAATCGATGTCCTGGATGGCCGCCGCACGTGCTGTCACGAACTTGGTCGAGAGCTTGGTGAGGTTCTGCTGCAGGCGCTTGTCGGCGAGCTTTTGCCCGGCGCGCGCCTTGAATTCCATGCTGCGGACTTGCATGCGATTGCGTCTCCGTCGTGTTCTTGGCGTCGCGATTACGCGTCGCCGGCGAGGACTTGCGCGATGTGCAGCACGCGCGTGTGCGTGTCGCCCGTACGGCGCAGCCGGCCTTCGATATTGAGCATGCAGCCAACGTCGCCGAGCACCACGGCATCGGCGCCGCTGGCCTTGATGTTGGCGCATTTCTCATCCGCAATCGCGGTGGAGATATCGCCATATTTGATTGAGAACGTGCCGCCGAAACCGCAGCACGCTTCGCAGGCGGGCATCTCGGTCAGCTGCACGCCGGGCAGTTTGCCGAGCAGCGCTCGCGGCTGCGCCTTCACGCCCAACTCGCGCAGGCCGGAGCACGAATCGTGATACGTCACGTGACCGTGGAATTCGGAGTCGAGCGATTCGATGCGCGCCACGTTGACGAGAAAATCAGTCAGTTCGTACACACGCGGCGCCAGGCGCTCATAGCGACCCGCCAGCTCCGGATCATCGCGAAAGAGATCGGCGTAGCCCTTGCGGATCATGCCGCCGCACGAACCGGACGGGATGACGACGTAGTCGAACTGCTCGAATTCCTTGAGCGTTTTCTCGGCCAAGTCGCGGGCCAAGGGGCGATCGCCGGAGTTGTAGGCTGGCTGACCACAGCAGGTTTGCGCGGGCGGCACCACGACGTCGTAACCCGCCTTTTCCAGCAGCTTGAGCACCGAAAACCCGATCTCGGGCCGCATCAGATCAATCAGGCAAGTGACGAACAAACCTACGCGCATGGGAGTCTCGTGTGTTCTGCGGGAAGCCGCCATTATGCGCCTGCCGCCGCGCGTGGCGCGGGTCTACGGGCACAGAACTTCTTCATGCGGGTGGTGAGTGCGCTTCACGAGGTGGCGCCAAGCACAGTTGCTGGCCGACCGAGAAAGCCCTCGAAAATACCCGGAATCATGCGTCGGGAGGGTGCGCATTTTCACATCGTGGGATAGAATTTTGCATCGCATCCGCAACCCACTGCACCCATGGCAGAAGCAGACAAGGACCCCGGCAAGACGTCCATCCAGGTCATCGAACGCATGATGATGCTGCTCGACGCCCTTGCCGATCACGCCGATCCGGTCAGCCTGAAGGCGCTGTCGGCCAGCACCGGCCTGCACCCGTCCACCGCGCACCGCATCCTGAACGACATGGTGGCCTGCCGCTTTGTCGACCGCTCCGACCCGGGCAGCTACCGTCTCGGCATGCGCTTGCTGGAACTCGGCAACCTCGTCAAGGCGCGGCTCTCGGTACGGGAAGCGGCGCTCGCGCCGATGCGCGCCCTGCACCGCCTGACCGGCCAGACCGTCAACCTCTCGGTACGCCAGGGCGACGAGATCGTCTACATCGAGCGCGCCTATTCCGAGCGCTCCGGCATGCAAGTGGTGCGCGCTATCGGTGGCCGCGCGCCGTTGCACCTGACTTCGGTCGGCAAGTTGTTCCTGGCCGCCGACGAACTCGGCCGTGTGCGGGCCTATGCCACACGCACCGGCTTGTCAGGCCACACCCGCACGTCGATCACGGACTTGCCCAAGCTGGAACGTGAACTCAACTGGGTGCGCACCAACGGCTATGCGCGTGACAACGAAGAGCTGGAACTTGGCGTGCGCTGCATCGCCGCCGGCATCTATGATGATTCGCGCCGGCTCGTGGCGGGCTTGTCACTGTCCGCACCGGCTGACCGGTTGCAGGACAGCTGGCTCGACAATCTCAAAGACACCGCGCTGCAAATCTCCAAAGGGATGGGCTACACGCACGAGGAAGATACTGTGCGCGCAGAGTAAGCCGCCGGCGTTGACCAACAAAAAAGCGCGTTCGATGACGCGCTTTTTTGTTGGGCGATGCCCGGCTCAAGCGCCGTGCTGGTCCGATGCCAGCACGGTTGCCGGCTGCGTCGACACTGGCACATTTCGCAGCGGCGCTGCAGCCTGCGTAGCCGGCTCGATGTGCGGATTGCGCTCCAGCCAATTGCGCACGCGCGTGGCGTCTGCAAAACGCGTGAGGTTGCCGGCCGAATCCAGGAACACCATCACCACATTGCGGCCATGCACATTGGCCTGCATCACCAGGCAGCGGCCTGCTTCGTTGATGAAGCCGGTCTTCTGCAGACCGATATCCCATTCGCCACCGCGCACCAAACGGTTGGTGTTGACGTAGTGCAGCGTGCGGCCGTTGGCGCTGACCGTATGTTCAGGGGTCGTCGTGAATTGACGAATGAGCGGCACCTTGTAGGCGGCCATCACGATCTTGGCAAGATCCTGCGCGCTCGACACGTTGCTGCTCGACAGGCCGTTCGAATCGACATAGTGCGTGTCGTTCATGCCAAGCTCGCGCGCCTTGCGATTCATCGCGGCAACGAATGCCGGACGACCGCCCGGATAGTTGCGGCCAAGCGCGGAGGCTGCACGGTTTTCCGACGACATCAGCGCCAGCAGCAGCAGGTCTTCGCGCGTGAGCATCGTCCCGAAACGCAGACGCGAGCCGGTATTGCGCTCGTAGTCACGGTCGTCATCGGTAATCTCAAGCAGCTCGTCCATCGGCTGATGTGCATCGGTCACGACCAGCGCAGTCATCAGCTTGGTGATGGAGGCAATCGGCAGCACGGCCGACGAATTCTTCTGGAACAGAACTTCGCCGTTGTTCTGGTCCATCACCAGCGCGACGGAGGAACGCAGCGCCAACGCATCGGGCGTCGAACGCAGGCCCATCGCTTCACCAAGCGTCGGCGATGCGGGCACAAACGCAGCGCGCACGGGGCGTGCACCACGCTCGACCATGATCACGCGGCGTTTGCCTTTGACGGTGACGACCTTGCGCACTTTGCTGGAGGCGACTTCATCGCTGCTCGCCGCCGCGACTTTGGCGCTGGCCTTGCGATTGGCGACGGTCTTGCCTTTGGATTTGGCTTTCTTGCTGGCGGCGGGTTTTTTGTCGGTCGTGGCAGCGTTGGCCACGGTAGCGACAGAGACGGCAGCGAGCGCGACGGTCATCAGCGAAACAAAGCCGAGACGTCGAAAAAATGAGGAAACAGACCGTGACATGGTTCGATCACCCGCGCGTGAGATGGCGCAAGTGTAGGCAAAAACAAAATTCTTAGCAAGATGAAGGACTTAGCTCACGGCCTTAAAGTTTGACCTCTGGAGCCTTATCATTCGGTCATCATTTCGACGCAATTGTCTGCTGGAGCAGGAACCCAATTGCGAAGAAAGTTGCTCAAGACGCATATTGCGCCCGGTGTGGAGTCGGAAATTGGGGGCGGAGAATACCCCGGGATCTCGTCGTCAATGACGACAATCACGGTTTACAACCAGTCCCAACACTTCCTGACAACACGCGCGTGACGTACGTCGAGTCGCAGATTGAAGTCTAACGACGGATCGGCTGTATCTGTTGACATAATTCGATGACTTTTCACCGCCAATTCTCGCTTTGCACGAAGATGTGCGCTGTAGCGTGCAAGCGGAGGCGTGATAACGACGTCAGCCCAGGAACCGAGTGAAGTCGGAGACAGGCGCGCGCTCAGTGACCAGCGTATTTTCGATGGCAGCCGGATTGGCGTAACCCATCGACATGCCGCAGACGACCATCTCGTCATCGGTCAGTCCAACATGCTCTGCGATGACCCGATGGAACTGCGTGAAAGCGGCCTGCGGACAGGTATCGATGCCGCGGGCACGCGCCGCCACCATCACGGCCTCCAGGAACATGCCGTAATCGAGCCAGCTGCCCTGCTCCATGACGCGGTCGATTGTGAAGATGATGCCGACCGGCGCATCGAAGAATCGGAAGTTGCGCGCATGCTGTGCGTGCATGCGTTCCTTGTCGGCGCGACCGATGCCGAGCAGGCCATAAAGGTCCCAACCGACCTTGCGGCGCCGACTCTGGTACGGATCGATCCACGTGCGCGGGTAGTACGGATACTCCTCGCGATGCAGCGTGTCCGCCTCCGGGTGGTCGTACGCCGCCAACACCGATTCGGACAAGCGCGCTTTCGATTCGCCCGTCAGCACATAGACCTTCCACGGCTGCGTATTACTGCCTGACGGTGCACGGCGCGCGACATCCAGAATCGCTTCGATGTCTTCGCGTGCGACGGGCGTCGGCAGGAACGCGCGCACGGAGCGGCGCGAAGTGATTGCCTGATCGACGAGTTCGACTTCTGCGGAGGTGGGACGTCGGTCGGCCATGGCGATGCGCAGAATTCAGGCAGGAATATTGGACGCAAGCGGCTCAAGCACGGCACGCAGCGCATCGGGCAGCGGCACGGGCCGACGCGTTTCACGGTCGACGTAGACGTGCACGAAATGGCCCTGCGCGGCCGCCTCTTGTGCGTCGCCGCGGAACAGCCCCACCTCATAGCGCACGCTCGTGTTGCCCAGGCGCGCAACACGCAGCCCCGCTACCACCGGATCCGGAAACGACAGCGGCGCGAAGTAGTTGCATTGCGTCTCGATGACGAGGCCAATGGTGTCGCTGTGCTCGGGGTCCAGCACGCCCTGCTCGATCAGGTAGGCGTTCACCACGGTGTCGAAGTAGCTGTAATAGACAACGTTGTTGACGTGGCCGTAGACGTCGTTGTCCATCCAGCGCGTGGTGATGGTGTGGAAGTGGCGGTAGTCGTCGCGCGTCTGACGGGGCGTGCTCATGGGCGGCAGGCAGGTGGCAGTGGAAAGTGATCAGGATACGCCAGCCCCTCGCCCTCGGTCACTTGCGGATGACGAGCGCCACACCGCATGCGGCGATGACCATCCCCAGCGCCGCGAGCGGCGGAAAGCGCTCGCCGAACAGCGCCCAGGCCATCACGGCGGTTGTGGGTGGCGTCAGGTACAACAGCGACGTCACCTTGGTGGCCGCGCCCTTGCGGATCAGCACAAACAACAGCGAGATCGCCCCAATCGACAGCGCCAGCACCGACCACACCAGCGAGCCGATCATCGGCAGCGTCCAATGCACCTCACGCGTCTCAAACAAGAACATGAACGGCAAACACAGCAGCGCCGAGGCCCCGAACTGGATGCACGCGCCCATCCGCAGGTCGAACACCGGGCAATGGCGCTTCTGATACAGCGTGCCGACGGTAATCGACAGCAGCGCGCCCACGCACAGCGCAAGCGTCGTCACGCCAACGCCTGCCAGGTGCAGCTTGTTCGCCACCACCAGGCCCACGCCCGCGATGCCGCAAAGCAACCCCAGCCATTGGCGATTCGACACACGCTCGCCGCGCATGGATACATACAGGGCGGTCAAAATCGGCTGCATGCCGACGATCAGCGCTGTCATCCCAGCCGGCATGCCGAGCTTGACCGCGGCCCAGACGCCCGCCAGGTAGCCCCACTGCATCAGCAAACCAGCCACCGCGATGTGGCTGACGGCCGCCCAGTCAGTGTCGCCCGAGCCGGCGCGGCGCGGCAGCGGCACGCGCGCCAGCCAGACCAGCGGCAGAAGGCACACCAGCACACCCACGAAGCGGAAAAACAGAAAGGTCATCGGCTCCGCGTACGGCATCCCGTACTTGGCCACGATAAAGCCCGTGCTCCAGATCAGCACGAACAGCCACGGCATGGCGACGACAAACAGGGAATCGCGCGCGGAGTTCGGCGCGACGGAAGACACTTGGGTCATGCGGAAAGCGGAAGAGAGGTCGATGCGCCAGCGGCCTCGTCGCGTGCTGCCCAGCGCTGTGCGTGGCGGGCAGCCAGCGCGATGGTCTGCGCGTGGACGGCCACGGTATCGTCGATATTGTTGCCGTAGCCGCCTGCCATGGTAACGGCAACCGGTATGCGCCGCTGATACGCGAAATCGAAGACTTCCTGGTCGCGCCGGGCCAAGCCCTCGAGCGTCAGTTTGAGCCGGCCAAGCCGATCGCCCTCATGCGGATCCGCGCCGGCCAGATAGATGATCAACTGCGGCTTGAAGCGCCCAGCCAGGATGTCCAGTGCGCCGGTCAGCGCTTGAAGATAGTCTTCGTCACCGCAGCCATCGTGCAGGCCGATGTCCAGGTCCGACGCCTCCTTGCGGAACGGGTAATTCTTCTCGCCGTGCAGCGACAAGGTGAAAACGGTGGCGTCATCGCGCAAGATCGACGCCGTGCCATTGCCCTGATGAACGTCGAGGTCGACGATGGCCACCGGAAAATCCGCGGGCGTCCTGCCCGCTTGGCGCTGAATCCAGCGTGAGGCGACGGCCGCGTCGTTGAATACACAGAAACCGCCGCCCTTGTCCGCATAGGCATGGTGCGTACCGCCCGCCAGATTGACGGCAATGCCATCGGCCAGCGCAGCCTCGCACGCGGCCATTGTGGCGCCCGCCGACCGGCGACTGCGTTCGACCATTTCGGGCGACCACGGAAAGCCGATCTCGCGCTGGCGCGCGGGGTGGAGCCGACCGGCGCTCACCGCATCCACATATTCCGGCGTGTGCGCCAGCAACAACGCATCGTCATCGGCGCGCGGCGCCTCGGTCATGGTCAGACCCGGCACGTCGGCCAAGACACGCGCCCGCAGGTCGCTGTACTTGCGCATCGGAAACCGATGGCCCGGCGGCAACGGCAATACAAAGTGGTCGGTGTAGAACGCCCGCATGTGAATAACAAATCGCAACGCAACAAAAATGGCACTCGGGCGCATCCTAACCTAGGCTGCACTCGTGTGTTTTTTGAGACGGAATTACGGCCGAAAGTGGTCAACGGTACTCCACGTGCACCACGAGCGCGCATTTTTCTGCCACAAAAAATTACGCCAAACGGTTGGTCGCGCAATTCCTGTGCACGAAAAATCGGCGAATTCTGATTTTTGTGCGATGCACAAAGAATGCTTGACACTGATTTGCCATTCAACAACAATGAAATTGTTGCGATGCACCATCCCGAATTCATCGCGATGTCGCCTGGAAGGCCCGACGCTGACCGTCATGCTTTGTACATCTGGGCGATCTAAATTTTTATTTTGATTCCCCGACCCACCTTTGTATTTGGAGAGACAACATGCTGACTCAGGAACAGATCGCTGCGGCGCACAAGGCCAACCTGGAAACGTTCTTCGGCCTGACCAACAAGGCTTTTGAAGGCGTCGAAAAGCTGGTCGAACTGAACCTGCAAGTCGTCAAGGCCACCCTGGCCGAGAACGTCGAACACGCCAAGAAGGCACTGACCGCCAAGGACGCCCAAGAGCTGCTGTCGGTGCAAACCGCCGCTGTCCAGCCGCTGGCTGAAAAGGTTCTGGCTTACAGCCGCCACCTGTACGAAATCGCTTCGGACACGCAAACCGAATTCAGCAAGGCTGCTGAAGTGCAAATCGCTGAAAACAGCCGCAAGCTGCAAGCGCTGGTCGACAACGTGTCGAAGAACGCTCCGGCTGGTTCGGAATCGGCTGTTGCCCTGGTGAAGTCGGCTCTGTCGGCCGCCAACAATGCCTACGACTCGGTGCAGAAGGCCACCAAGCAAGCTGTGGAACTGGCTGAAAGCAACTTCCACGCTGCGGCCAACGCTGCCAGCAAGGCAACCGCTCAGGCTTCGGCTCAAGCGCGCGCTGCCACCGGCAAGAAGTCGGCAACGACCGCTGCCTAAGCGCTAAGCCGCTTTAGTCGTCTGGTTGTTGAAGCGGGCCTCCTTCGGGAGGCCCGTTTTGTTTTGGCGGTCGAACCCATCCTCCAAACACGTCGTTTGCGAGCATTTGCGCGGAACCGAAACGCAGGCCCACCGGTCCATCCCATCGTGTTCGTTAGATTGTCTCCTCGGTCCCGCTACCGAAACCTGTCCTCAGTGGTGATCAGTGGGTACCTTTAGCCCGGCTTCGGCCGGGTTTTTTGTGTGCGCTGGAAACGTCTCGTGCCTTCAAATTGCGAACTTTTGCAGGCAGCAGACGCTCCATTCTGTATTGCGGCCCCCGCCCCCTTTTTACTCCCAATGTCTCGCGAATCCCTGGTCAAGCGCAGTCTGATCGTCACGGCGGCGCTCATCCTGTTGCTGGAAGAATGGATCTGGAACGTGATGCAGCGGGCCACTGCCCGCCTGGCGGCGCATCCGTGGGTCCAAGCCGCGGAGCGAAAGTTGGCGCAGCTCGAGCCGATCGAAGCCCTCTGCGCGTTTGCCCTGCCGATGTTGGCGTTGCTGCCGTTCAAGCTGGCCGCCGTCTATGTGCTGGCGCGAGGCCATGTCATTGCAGGGACGTTTGTGCTGATCGCAGCGAAAATCATCAGTACCGGTCTGGGCGTGCGCATCTATTCCGCCGTACGACCGCAGTTGCATACAATCGTCTGGTATGCCCGCTGGGAATTCGCCTTCCTCGCTTGGAAACGGCGGATGGTGGCTGCCCTGCAGTCGACACCGACTTGGCAAGCCCTTCAGGTACGAATTGCCGTCTGGCGAGCCCGGCGGCATGGGTTGATGCAGCAAATGTGGCGCCGTCTCACTGCGGCGCTACGCCTGCTCCGCCGACATCGGCGCCCGGCCGGGCCTCGGCATTGACTTGCCTCGGGACTCAGCGCCGCAACAAAGGAAAAGGGCCGCCCAATCGAGCGGCCCTTCTTCTTGCCGGCCAGACTTCGGAGTTGCCTCTAAATCCTGGCGGTTAATTGCAATTCAGCGCTTACGAGCCGGCGGCACATCCGTGCAAACGCCTTCATAGATTTCCGCAGCCATTCCCACCGACTCACCCAACGTGGGGTGCGGGTGGATGGTCTTGCCGATATCCACGGCGTCCGCGCCCATCTCGATGGCTAGGCAAACCTCGCCGATGAGGTCACCCGCATGCGTGCCAACGATGCCGCCACCGATAATGCGGTGAGTTTCCTCGTCGAAGATCAGCTTGGTGAAACCCTCGTCGCGGCCGTTGGCAATGGCCCGGCCCGAAGCCGCCCAAGGGAACACGCCCTTGCCGTACTTGATGCCCTGCGCCTTGCACTGCTCTTCCGTCAGCCCTGCCCAAGCCACTTCCGGATCGGTATAGGCCACCGACGGAATCTGCTTGGCATCGAAATACGCCTTCTCGCCGTGTGCGGCTTCGGCTGCCACGTGGCCCTCATGCACGGCCTTATGTGCCAGCATCGGCTGCCCGACGATGTCGCCGATCGCGAAGATGTGCGGCACATTCGTGCGCTGCTGCTTGTCCACGTCGATGAAGCCACGGTCCGTCACGGCCACGCCGGCCTTTTCCGCGCCGATGCGCTTGCCGTTCGGCGCGCGGCCCACAGCCACCAGCACCATGTCATAGCGTTGCGGCTCGGCCGGTGCGGCTTCGCCCTCGAACTTGACGTAGATGCCGTCCGGCTTGGCTTCAACGCCGACCGTCTTGGTCTTGAGCATGACCTTGTCGAAGCGGCTCTTGTTCATCTTGTCCCACACCTTGACGAGGTCGCGGTCAGCGCCCTGCATCAGGCCGTCGAGCATTTCCACCACGTCGATGCGGGCGCCCAGCGTGCTGTACACCGTCGCCATTTCCAGGCCGATGATGCCGCCGCCGATGACCAGCATCTTGGCCGGCACTTCGCGCAATTCCAGCGCGCCGGTCGAATCGACGATGCGCGGATCTTCCGGAATGAACGGCAGCTTCACGGCCTCGCTGCCTGCAGCGATGATCGCCTTGGCAAAACGGATGACCTTCTTCTCGCCCGTGGTTGCCTTGCCGTCGCCGTCCGTCAGCTGCACTTCGAGGTGGTTCGGGTCCAGGAACGCACCGACACCGCGCACGACCTGCACCTTGCGTGCCTTGGCCATGCCGGCCAGCCCGCCGGTCAGCTTGCCGATGACGGATTCCTTGTGCTTGCGCAGCTGGTTGATATCAACCGTGGGCTCGCTGTAGACAATGCCGTGTGCGGCCATCGCCTTCACTTCGTCCATGACGGCCGCCGTGTGCAGCAGCGCCTTCGACGGGATACAACCCACGTTCAGGCAGACGCCGCCCAGCGTAGAGAAGCGCTCCACCAGCACAGTGTTCATGCCGAGATCGGCGCTGCGGAAGGCTGCCGAATAGCCGCCGGGGCCCGAGCCGAGGACGAGCATTTCGCATTCAATGTCGGCGCCGCCGGCATGCTTGGCCGCTTGCGGAGCGGGGGCCGATGCGGCGGGTGCTGCAGCGGGCGTGGCGGCCGGAGCCGGTGCTTGAGCAGGCGCCGGAGCTGCCGCCGCACCGGCTTCCGCCGTGGCGATCACCGTGCCTTGGCTGACCTTGTCGCCCACCTTGATCTTGACTTCGACAATCTTGCCGGCCACATCCGACGGCACGTCCATGGTGGCCTTGTCGGTTTCCAGCGTGATCAGCGCCTGATCGACGGTGACGGCATCGCCCGCCTTCACCATCACTTCAATGACGTCCACGTCCTTGTAGTCGCCGATGTCCGGCACCTTGATTTCCACCACGCTCATTCCTGACTCCTTGTTCTTGTCGTCGGCGCCCGGCATCGCCCGGGCCCGCTGACGCTTTTCAATCCTGCAGACGGACTGTGTGCACTTCGATCGGGCCGCCCGAACTCTTGTCGAACTCCACGCCTGCGGATACGCCCACCTGGGCAACGTCCGCCGCCGACTTGCCCGGCATGTCGTACACCGCCGACATGGCCCCCAGCGCAAAATTGCGCCCCGAGCCGATGCCCCAGAAGCGGTCGAACGAAAACACCTCGCGGTACGAATACACGCCGTAGATGCCGGTGGCGTTGGCGATCAGGCAGGTGATCTGCGACGACTCGTAAGGGTCGTCGTCGTCTTCCTTGGTGTTGACGAAATACTCGTCCTTGAGCTTTTCATGCACCTTGAGGAAGGTCCGGAAGACGTCGTCGCGCGTACCGAGGCGGCACTCATCGGCCAGCCCGGCCAGCAGACTGCGCATGACCGGAAAGTGGGCCGTTGTGCCCGCCAGAGCGATCAGCGAATCGCCCACCTGGAAGATCTTCTGGTTCTGCTCGTAACCACGCGCCAAGCGCGTATCACCGAATGTCACCAGCGAATCGGCCGCAATGGCTACTTCGCCGTCTTTCTTGACCACCACGCACGTCGTCATGTCGTCCTCGCCATCAGTCCACTGACCAGTCCGCCGACCGCTGCAAACCCAACCGGGCCGGCACGCACAGGCCCGAAGCCAGATGCGTGCCGCGCCCGCGTGGGCTTACAGGCTGACGCGGCGGAAGTCCGCCAGCACGCTGGCCAGATACGCGTTGAAGCGCGCAGCCTCCGCGCCGTCGATCACGCGGTGATCGTACGACAGCGACAGCGGCAGCGTCAGGCGCGGCACGAACTGCTTGCCGTCCCAAACAGGCTTTTGATAGCCGCGCGACAGACCCAGGATGGCCACTTCCGGCGCGTTGATGATCGGCGTGAAGTGCGTGCCGCCAATGCCGCCCAGCGACGAGATCGAGAAGCAGCCGCCTTGCATCTGGTCCGGCTTGAGTTTGCCTTCGCGGGCTGCCTTCGACAGGTCGGCCATTTCCTTCGCGATGTCGATCAGGCCCTTCTTGTCCGCATCGCGGATCACCGGCACCACCAGCCCATTCGGCGTATCGGCCGCAAAGCCGATGTGGAAGTACTGCTTGAAGACCAGGTTGTCGCCGTCCAGGCTCGCGTTGAACGTCGGGAATTTCTTCAGCGCGCCCACGACCGCCTTGATCACGAACGCCAGCATGGTGAACTTCACGCCGGCCTTTTCGTGGTCCTTGTTCATCTGCACGCGGAAGGCTTCCAGCTCGGTGATGTCCGCTTCGTCGTTGTTGGTGACGTGCGGGATCATGACCCAGTTGCGGTGCAGGTTCGCACCGGAAATCTTCTTGATGCGCGACAGCGGCTTCGGATCGACCGGGCCGAACTTGGTGAAGTCGACCTTCGGCCATGGCAGCAGATTCAGTTCGCCACCGCCAGCCGGTGCGCCAGCCGCAGCCTTGCCCGGCGCAGCAGCTTGGCCGCTCATCACGCCCTTGACGTAGCGTTGCACGTCTTCCTGCGTGATGCGGTTCTTCGGGCCCGTGCCGCCAACGAGGTTCACGTTGACGCCCAGCTCGCGCGCGTATTTGCGCACGGAGGGGCTGGCATGGGCGGCCTTGCCAACCGTACCCACGGTGTCAGCGGTGTACGTAGCAGGCGCCGCGGCCGGAGCAGCCGCGGGGGCCGGGCTCGGTGTAGCGGCCGCCGGTGCGGCTACGGGTGCCGGTACTGGGGCTTGCGCAGGTGCCGGCGCAGCAGCTGCACCGCCTGCGCCCTCCAGCACCACGATCAGCGTGCCTTGCGACACGGCATCGCCCACCTTCACGCGGATGTCCTTGACGGTACCGGCGGCCGGCGACGGCACATCCATCGTGGCCTTGTCCGACTCGAGCGTGATCAGCGACTGCTCGGCTTCCACCTTGTCGCCCACCTTCACGCTGATCTCGATGACCGGCACGTCGGTGTAGTCGCCAATGTCCGGCACCTTCACTTCGATCGTGCCGCCGCCGGCGGCAGCCGGCGCAGGGGCCGGAGCTTGCGCGGCCGGTGCGGGTGCCGGTGCAGGAGCGGCCGGAGCCGGTGCGGGCGCAGCTTGAGGTGCCGGGGCCGGTGCGGCAGCAGCGCCCTGCTCTTCGAGCAGCAGCACCAGCGAGCCTTCCGACACGGTGTCACCCACCTTGATCTTCACTTCCTTGACGATGCCGCTCTTGGGCGAGGGCACGTCCATGGTCGCCTTGTCCGATTCCAGCGTAACCAGCGAATCCTCGGCGTTGACGGTATCGCCCGCCTTGACCAGCACTTCGATCACCGGGACGTCTTTGTAGTCGCCGATGTCCGGCACCTTGATTTCTACGACTTGACTCATTCTTCTGTCTCCAGAGGGTCTGGCGGCGAGAGCATCCGGCGGCGGACACGCGTTGCCCCGCAGGCTACCGCATCGTGCAGGCAAATGCACGTTGCGGGAAGTCTGTCGGGGCGGTGCCCGGCCGGGACGCAACCCACGCGCCCGGCGGCTCCGTTATACGGTCATCGGGTTGGGCTTGTTCGGATCGAGGTTGTACTTCTTCAGTGCCTCGGCCACCTTTTCGCGCGGCAGCACGCCTTCGTCGGCGAGTGCCTTGAGCGACGCGACCGTCACCCAGTAGCGATCCACCTCGAAGAAGTGGCGCAGCTTCTCGCGGGTATCCGAACGGCCGAAGCCGTCGGTGCCCAGCACCACGTAGCGACGCGGCACGAAGGCGCGGATCTGCTCGGCGAACGTACGAACGTAATCAGTCGATGCGATGACCGGGCCGCGTGCGTTCTTGAGCAGCTTCTCAACGTGCGACTCGCGTTGCGGCTCGGTCGGGTTGAGCAGGTTCCAGCGTGCGATGGCGTTGCCTTCGCGGGCCAGCTCGGTAAAGCTCGGGCAGCCCCACAGGTCCGACTCCACGCCCCAGTCCTTCTTCAGCAGATCAGCCGCGGCAATCACTTCACGGAAGATCGTGCCCGAGCCCAGCAGTTGCACGCGCGGCGCGTTGCTGTTTTCGACGCCCTTCTTGAACTGGTACATCCCCTTGATGATGTCGGCCTCGACACCCGCCGGCATTTCCGGGTGCTCGTAGTTCTCGTTCATCACCGTCAGGTAGTAATAGACGTCTTCCTGCTCGACATACATGCGGCGCAGGCCGTCTTGCATCACCACCGCCAGTTCGTACTGGAAGGTCGGGTCATACGAGATGCAGTTCGGGATGGCGGCGTGGTACACGTGCGAGTGGCCGTCTTCGTGCTGCAGGCCTTCGCCGTTCAGCGTGGTGCGGCCAGCGGTGCCGCCCAGCAGGAAGCCGCGCGAGCGCATGTCGCCGGCGGCCCAGCAGAGGTCGCCGATACGCTGGATGCCGAACATCGAGTAGTAGATGTAGAACGGGATCATCGCCACGCCATGCGTCGAATACGACGTCGCGGCGGCGATCCAGTCGCACATGGCGCCGGCTTCGTTGATGCCTTCCTGCAGCACCTGACCCGTCTGCGATTCCTTGTAGAACATCAGCTGGTCGTGATCCTGCGGCACGTACTTCTGGCCTTCCTGGTTCCAGATGCCGACCTGGCGGAACAGACCTTCCATGCCGAACGTACGCGACTCATCCGGCACGATGGGCACAACGTGCTTACCGATGTTCTTGTCTTTCAGCAGGATGTTCAGAATGCGCACGAACGCCATCGTCGTGGACACTTCGCGGCCTTCACCGGTGGCCTTGAGCAACGCGTCGAACGCAGACAGCGCCGGAACCTGCAGCGGGTCGGCCTTCTGGCGACGGGCCGGCAGGTAGCCGCCGAGGTCCATGCGCGCCTTGCGCATGTATTCGAGTTCCTTCGAGCCCTCTTCGAACTTGACGTACGGAACGTGCTCGAGCTGGTCGTCGGCGACCGGAATATTGAAGCGATCACGCAGCTTGCGGATGGCATCCACCGGCATCTTCTTCTGCTGGTGGGCGATGTTCATCGCCTCGCCGGCTTCGCCCATGCCATAGCCCTTGATGGTCTTGGCGAGAATGACGGTCGGCTGGCCCTTGTGGTTGGTCGCCGACTGGAATGCCGCGTAGATCTTGTGCGGATCATGGCCACCGCGGTTCAGCGCCCAGATGTCGTCGTCGGACCAGTCGGCCACCATGGCCTTGAGTTCCGGCGTGTTGAAGAAGTGCTCGCGCACATAGGCGCCGCTCTTCGACTTGAAGGTCTGGTACTCGCCGTCGACGCATTCCATCATGCGGCTCATCAGCAGGCCCTTGGTGTCGCGGGCAAGCAGCTGATCCCAACGGCTGCCCCAGATGACCTTGATGACGTTCCAGCCGGCGCCGCGGAATTCCGATTCCAGCTCCTGGATGATCTTGCCGTTGCCGCGCACCGGGCCGTCCAGGCGCTGCAGGTTGCAGTTGATCACGAAGACGAGGTTGTCCAGCTTTTCACGGCCGGCCATGCCGATCGCGCCCAGCGATTCCGGCTCGTCGGTTTCACCGTCGCCCAGGAACGCCCAGACCTTGCGGTTTTCCCAGTTCTGGATCAGGCCGCGGCTGGCCAGGTACTTAGTGAAGCGCGCCTGGTAGATCGCCATGATCGGGCCCAGGCCCATCGACACGGTCGGGAACTGCCAGAAATCCGGCATCAGCCACGGATGCGGATACGACGAGATGCCCTTGCCGTCGACTTCCTGGCGGAAGTTGTCGAGTTGCTCTTCGGTCAGGCGGCCCAGCAGGAAGGCACGCGAATACACGCCCGGCGCCGAGTGGCCCTGCACGAAGACCATGTCGCCGCCGTGCTTGTCCGACGGGGCGTGCCAGAAGTGGTTGTAGCCGACGTCATACAGCGTGGCCGCCGAAGCGAACGACGAGATATGCCCGCCGACGTTCGTGTCCTTGTTCGCACGCAGCACCATCGCCATGGCGTTCCAGCGCGTATACGAACGGATGCGGTGCTCGATTTCCTGGTTGCCAGGAATGCGGTCCTGGTTCTCGACCGGGATCGTATTGATGTAGGGGGTTTCTGCGTGCAGCGGAGACGTCACGCCGTTGATGCGTGCGTACTCGATCTGCTTATCAAGGAGGAATGCCGCGCGCTGCGGGCCTTCCGCGCCGATGACGCCTTGCAGCGCCTCCAGCCATTCCTTGGTTTCCTGGGGATCAGCGTCGCTGGCGCTCGTGGCACCCAGGACTTGTTCTGGTACGGCCGACATGGCGGTCTCCTTGGTAGCAGTAACGGTAGTTGCGTCTCTTGTGGGGCGTCTTTCGCACGCACGTTTGCACGCGCGCAAGGACCACCCCGACTTTTGCGCTGATTCTATGGGCACCCGCAAATGCAGCACAAGCGGAATTTTCAAATTGCGATATGGTTTTTTATAATGTGGAATATTGCGGCGATGCAAAACAAATCACTTTTGACATTGCACTGCAGCATTTATTGAGCGCTCAGAACACCTCACCAAGCGGTTTCCCCAAGCGACCCGCAAGTTGATTGCCGTTACACTTAGTTTTGCGCAGTTGCACAGATGTCCACTCCCTTACCTCCGCAGAATTCCGGCGTTCGTCCGCCCATCATGCTTGCCCCCTCCCACGCTTCGCAGGACCCGGCCGCCAAGTCCGAGCCGTCAACGCCTGCCGCGCCTGCGCGCATTTCCGTGAACGCGCCGGAACTGCCCTCGGACGAAGCCGTGCGCCCGAACGTGCCGCGGCGCCTCTGGCTGACGCGCCTGGGCCGCCTGTGGACGACCAACTGGTTCATGTTCATCCCGCTGGTGGCGATCGTCCTGTTTGCCGGCGCGATGATTTTCATCCTGTATCAGTTGCACGCCACCGAGGTGCAGCAGCAGCGCGACGCCCTCTACCGCGATGCCGCCTGGGCGGAGCAGAAGGTCCGCCTGTCACTGCAAAGCAACCAGGACCAGGTGGCCGCCCTCGCGCGCGACATTGGTGCCGCGCAGCTCGACCCGAGCGCCTATCGCGATGCCGCCCGCCAGCTTCTGCGTGAGAACCCGGAACTCGTCTTCATCAATTGGCTGGATGCCACGCGCCGCCCGCGCTGGGCGTTCCCATCAAATTCCGAATTCACCGCACGCGTGCGCGAAACGCGCGACCATCCGCTCGAACCCGAAATCCAATCTGCCTACGACGCTGCCCGGGAAACGCAGCGCGCCGTCTACTCCCGCCCCATCCAGAACGAGCGCGGCGAGAGCTTCATGCTCATGGAAGTCCCAATCGTGCGCGACAACGAATTCCTCGGCACGGTGGGCGCCATGTATTCGGTCACGGGCATCCTCACGCAGCTGCTGCCTGGCGAGCTGACCGACCGTTATCGCTTCTCGCTGGTCGACAAGAACAACGTGGTCCGCGCGAGCACCTCGTTGCGACCGGTGCCCAAGGCCGCCGCGTCGTATGAAGTGCTGCTGGATCCGCCGGGCCATTCGCTGTCGTTGCGGGCCGAGGCATATCCGGCCCCGTCCAACCTGCCCAACAACATGCTGATGTGGCTGGTGGCGGGCCTGTCGTGCTTCGTGATCTGGAGCCTCTGGAGCGTGTGGCGCCACACCAGCCGCCGCTCGGAAGCCCAACGCGCGCTCCTGGCAGAGACCTCGTTCCGACGCGCCATGGAAAACTCCATGGTGATCGGCATGCGTTCGCTCGACCTCAACGGCCGCATCACCTACGTGAACCCGGCCTTCTGCCGCATGATCGGCTGGACGGAGGCCGAATTGGTCGGCCGCATGCCGCCGTTCCCGTATTGGCCGCCCAACGAGATCGGCGAGATGCAGAAGCACATCGAGCTGACCCTGCGCGGCAAGGCGCCCGCCAACGGCATGGAATTGCGCATGATGCGCCGTGACGGCACGAGTTTCTATGCGCGGATGTACGTCTCGCCGCTGATCGACGCACGCGGCCGGCATACGGGCTGGATGAGTTCCATCACGGACATCACCGAGCCCAAGCGCGCCCGCGAAGACCTGGCCGCCGCGCACGACCGCTTCACCACGGTGCTCGAGAGCCTGGACGCGGCCGTGTCAGTGCTCTCGACCGACAAGGCCGAACTGCTGTTCGCCAACCGCTACTACCGCCAGCTCTTCGGCTGGGAAGCGTTCGGCCACCTGCAGCTCTCCGGCAACGACGTCAACACCGAAGACGTGTCCAGCGATGCGCTCGACCTGGTCGACGCCTACGCCGGCTTGCCGGCCTCCGAACTGACGCCGCACGCGGCGGACGCGCGGGAAATCTACGTGCCGTCGATGCAGAAATGGTTTGAAGTGCGGCGCCGCTACATCCAGTGGGTCGACGGCCACCTCGCGCAGATGCAGATCGCCACGGACATCACCGTGCGCAAGGCCGCTGAAGAGATGACGCGCCAGCACGAAGAGCGCCTCCAGTTCACCAGCCGCCTGACGACGATGGGCGAGATGGCGTCGTCGCTGGCGCACGAGTTGAACCAGCCGCTGGCGGCCATCAACAACTACTGCATGGGTGCGGTCGGCCGCCTGAAGTCCGGGCGCAGCACGCCGGAAGAACTGATCCCGGTGCTGGAAAAGACGTCCGCCCAGGCCGTGCGTGCCGGCACCATCATCCAGCGCATCCGCGGCTTCGTGAAACGCAGCCAGCCGCAGCGGCGCGAATCCGACCTGCGCGACATCGTCGCCGACGCCGTCGGCCTGGCCGAATTGGAGGCCACGCGGCGCGGTATCACCATCCTCACGCGCCTGCCGGGCGACCTGCCGCATCTGTACGTCGATCCGGTACTGATCGAGCAGGTGCTCGTCAACCTGCTCAAGAACGCCGCCGAAGCCATGGCCGCGCACCCGCGCCTGCGTGCCGCCAGCGTCCTGCGCCTGCACGCCAACCTGATCAACGACCCGGAAAATTCCGTGCTGATCGAGGTGATCGACCAAGGCCCGGGCGTAGACGACAGCACCAAGGAGCGGCTGTTCGAGCCGTTCTTCAGTACCAAATCCGACGGCATGGGGATGGGGCTGAATATCTGCCGCTCCATCATAGAATCCCACCTCGGCAGACTCTGGGTAGAAAACAACGCCGATGGCATCGGCTGTACGTTTAAAATCATCCTGCCGCTGAATCCGCTGTAAATCGTTTTTAAAACATAGAACGTAGACCGAGGACTCCTCCATGAGCACAACGCCCGCCGCAGTTGCGCCGCGCAACGAAACCGTGTTCGTCGTCGATGACGATGAAGCCATGCGTGACTCGTTGACCTGGCTGCTCGAAGGCAACGGCTACACCGTTCGCACGTACCGCAGCGCCGAAGAATTCCTGGTCGACGACAAACGCGGCGAAGGCGTCGGCTGCCTGATCCTCGACGTGCGCATGCAAGGCATGAGCGGCCCCGAGCTGCAAGACCGCCTGCTGGCCGAAAACAGCCGCATGCCGATCGTGTTCGTCACGGGCCACGGCGACGTGCCGATGGCAGTGTCGACCATGAAGAAAGGCGCGGTCGACTTCATCGAAAAGCCCTTCGACGAATCCGAACTGCGCGAGCTGGTTGAACGCATGCTCAGCAAGGCCCGCAGCGAAGACTCGGTCGCCCGCGAACAAAAGGCCGCCAAGGACCTGCTCGGCCGCCTGACCACGCGCGAGCAGCAAGTCCTGGAGCGCATCGTGGCCGGCCGCCTGAACAAGCAGATCGCCGACGATCTGGGCATTTCCATCAAGACGGTGGAAGCGCACCGCGCCAACATCATGGAAAAGCTCAACGTGAACACCGTGGCAGACCTGCTGCGCCTGGCCCTGTCGCGCAACGCCTGATTCGGCTGCAGGAAAAACCAGGCGATCATCCGGGCGGCCGGAAGGGAGGCGGCGATTTATAATCGCGGTTTGCCCTCTCCCTCCTCCGCCCAGCCATGACCGCCCAACTCATTGACGGCAACGCGCTTGCCAAACAACTCCGCGCCGAGGCCGCACAACGCGCTGCTGCCCTGACCGCGCGCGGCCACCAGCCCGGCCTCGCCGTCATCCTCGTCGGCGAAGACCCGGCCAGCCAGGTCTATGTACGCAACAAGATCAAGGCGTGCGAAGACAACGGCTTCCTGTCCAGCTTCGACCGCTACCCCGCTGACCTGTCCGAAGCCGACCTGCTCGGCCGCATCGACGCACTGAACCGCGACCCGCGCATCCACGGCATCCTGGTCCAGCTGCCGCTACCCGAGCACATCGACAGCCACAAGGTGCTCGAAGCCATCGCGCCTGAAAAAGACGTCGACGGTTTCCACGTGGCCAATGCCGGCGCGCTGATGACCGGCGCCCCGCTGTTCCGCCCGTGCACGCCGTACGGCTGCATGAAGATGCTGGAATCGATCAACTACCCGGTGCGCGGCGCCAATGCGGTGGTGGTCGGCGCCTCCAACATCGTCGGCAAGCCGATGGCGATGCTGCTGCTGCAGGCCGGCGCCACCATCACCATCTGCAACAGCAAGACGCGCGATCTGGCCGCACACACGCGAGAGGCCGACATCATCGTGGCCGCCGTGGGCCGCCGCAACATCATCACCGCCGACATGGTCAAGCCGGGCGCGGTCGTCATCGACGTCGGCATGAACCGCGACGATGCCGGCAAGCTGTGCGGCGACGTCGACTTTGCCGGTGTCAAGGAAGTTGCCGGCTACATCACGCCGGTGCCGGGTGGCGTCGGCCCGATGACGATCACCATGCTGCTGATCAACACCCTGGAAGCCGCCGAGCGCGCTGCTGAAGGAGCCGCCCTGGCGGCGTAAGCTTCACCCTGATCCAGTTGGAAACGGAAAAAGCGTCCCCACCTGTTGGATCGGACGCTTTTTTTGTCCGCCGAATTTCTCTACCGAGCCCGCCATGACCGATATTTCGCCCAAGGTTGCCACCCCGGCCAACAATCCGCTGCTCGATTTTTCTGGTCTGCCGCGCTTTGCGGACATCCGCCCCGAACACATCACGCCGGCCGTCGACGTGCTGCTCGAGCGCGCCGCATCGGCGGTGGCGCAGGTCAAAGACCCGGCCACGCCCGTCAGCTGGAACACCGTCGTCACCGCACTCGAAGACGCCACCGAACCGCTGGGCCGCGCCTGGGGCATCGTCAGCCACCTGAGCGCCGTCGCCGACACGCCGGAGCTGCGCGAAGCGCATGCCGCCAATCTGCCGCGCGTGACCGAATTCTGGTCGGGCCTGGGTCAGGATCTGGAACTGTTCGAAAAGTACAAGGCGATTGCCGACAGCGCCGAATACGCCACGCTGTCGCCCGCGCGCAGGAAGCTGCTTGAGAACGAACTGCGCGGGTTCCGCCTGGGCGGCGCAGAACTGCCCGAAGACCAGAAGCCGCGCTTTGCGGCGATTCAGGAACAGCAGGCGCAGTTGACCAAGGCCTTCAGCGACCACGTTTTGGACGCGACCAACGCCTACGCGCTCGTCATCGACGACGAAGCGCGCCTGGCCGGTTTGCCCGAAGACGCCAAGCAGGCCGCCCAGGAAGCTGCGCGCCGCGATAATCCCGAGGCGACCGGCTGGAAGTTCTCGCTGCACTTCCCCTCGTATTTCCCGGTGCTGCAATATGCGAACGACCGCGCGCTGCGCCGCACGCTGTACGAAGCCAACGTCACGCGTGCGTCCGAACTGGGCGCACAGTACGGCGGCGGCAAGGCCGAGTGGGACAACACCGCCAACATGGCCGAACAGCTCGCGCTGCGCGCCGAAGAAGCGCACATGCTGGGCTATCGCAATTTCGGCGAAGTGTCGCTCGTGCCGAAAATGGCCGACTCGCCCGAAGATGTGCTGCGCTTCCTGGGCGAACTGGCCGACCGCGCCCGTCCGTTCGCCGAGAAGGATTGGGAAGAACTGCAGGCGTTCGCCAAGACCACACTCGGCATCGACAAGCTCGAACCGTGGGACATGGCGTACGCGTCGGAAAAGCTGCGCGAAGCGCGCTACGCGTTTTCCGAGCAGGAGGTGAAGCAGTACTTCCCCGAACCTGCCGTGCTGGACGGCCTGTTCAACGTCGTGCAGACGCTGTTCTCGGTGAAGATCCAACCGGAGGCGGCTGAGGTATGGCACCCGGACGTCCGCTTCTTCCGCGTCGAATCGGCACAGGGCGAGCTGCTCGCGCAGTTCTACATCGACCTCTACGCGCGCGAAGGCAAGCGCGGCGGTGCGTGGATGGACGACGCGCGCGGTCGCAAGCTGCTGGGCGATGCGGGCGTGCAAACCCCCGTGGCTTACCTCACGTGCAACTTCTCCGGCCCGGTCGGCAACAAGCCCGCGCTGTTCACCCACGACGAAGTCATCACCCTATTCCACGAGTTCGGCCATGGCCTGCACCACATGCTCACGCAGGTGGATGAGTTGGGCGTGTCGGGCATCAACGGCGTGGAATGGGACGCGGTGGAGCTGCCGTCGCAGTTCATGGAAAACTTCTGCTGGGAATGGGAAGTGCTCTCGCGCATGACGCGCCATGTGAATTCCGGTGAACCGCTGCCGCGCAAGCTGTACGACAGCATGCTGGCCGCGAAGAACTTCCAGAACGGCATGGCGACGCTGCGCCAGATCGTGTTCTCGGCGTTCGACATGCACCTGCACACGGATTTCGACCCGAAGGGCGCGACCTCGGTGCTGGAGCTGTCGCGCCAGATCAACAATCGCTTCCACGTCGTGCCGCAGGCCGAGCTGTCGCGCTGGCCGAACACGTTCAGCCACATCTTTGCCGGCGGCTATGCGGCGGGCTACTACAGCTACAAGTGGGCAGAAGTGCTGTCGGCGGATGCCTATGCCGCGTTCGAGGAAGCGAGCAAGCTGGGGGGCTCGGTGCTGGATGCGGAAACCGGCGCCCGCTATCGCCGTGAAGTGCTGGCCGTGGGCGGCAGCCGCCCGGCCATCGAATCGTTCACAGCCTTCCGCGGCCGCGCACCGAGCATCGATGCACTGCTGCGCCATGGCGGCATGGTGGCGGAAACCGCCTGACGGTCTGCTTGGCCAGGCGTGACAACGCCGCTTCGTGCCTCCGTGCCGAAGCGGCGTTTTCATTCGAGCCCGCAGCGCTTGATGGCACAATATCGCACCCCTGAACGGCGCCAAAGTGCGCGCCGTTGCCATTTGCAAGGATCGAGCCCTCATGCGTGTCGCAACCTGGAACGTTAACTCTTTAAAGGTGCGCCTACCGCACGTGCTGCAATGGCTGGCCCAGCGCGAAGCCGACGCCACGCCCATCGACCTGCTCTGCCTGCAGGAACTCAAGCTGCCCGATGACCGCTACCCGCTCGCCGAGTTGGACGCCGCGGGCTACAGCTCGTTGTTCACCGGTCAGAAGACGTACAACGGCGTCGCCATCCTCGCGCGCAAGGCGTCGGTGCCTGAAGGCCGCGATGTGGTGAAGAACATCCCGGGATTTGATGACGAGCAGCAGCGCATCGTGGCCGCGACGTACGACGTGGACGGTGGCCCGGTCCGCGTGATCTCCGCCTACATTCCGAACGGACAGGCGCTCGATTCCGACAAGTTCGTCTACAAGCTGCGCTGGCTGGAGGCGCTGCAGGCGTGGCTGACAAGCGAGTTGGCAGCAAACCCGCGCCTGATGCTGCTGGGCGATTTCAACATCGCCCCCGAAGACCGCGATGTGCACGATCCGAAAAAGTGGGAGGGTCAGAACCTGGTGTCGCCGGAAGAGCGGGCGGCGTTTCGGGCGATGCAAGGCGCCGGGCTCGTCGATGCCTTCCGCATGTTCGAGCAGGAAGACAAGCTGTTCTCGTGGTGGGACTATCGCATGTTCGGCTTCAAGCGCAACGCGGGCCTGCGAATCGACCACATCATGCTGTCGCCCGAACTCGCCAAGCTGTGCGAGTCGTGCCATATCGACCGGGTACCGCGCACGTGGGACCAGCCGTCGGACCACACGCCTGTGGTCGCCGCCTTGCGCAGCGCATAAGGAGCGCCTGCATGGCTTCCGCCTTCAAGCACCGCAATCTGCCGCATCTCCTGCTGCGCGCGCGTGAGACGTTCATGGCGCGCTTCCGGCCGATCCTGCGCGAGCGCGGCATCACCGAGCAGCAATGGCGCGTGCTGCGTACGCTCAACGATACCGGCGACATGGAGCCCAACCAGCTCGCCGACGCCTGCCTGATCCTGAGCCCCAGCCTCACGCGCATGCTGGCAGCGATGGAGCAATCCGAGATGATCGTGCGCACGAAGTCGCCGGTGGATCAGCGACGCCAGGTGATCTCCCTCACCCCCAAAAGCCGCCAGTTCCTGGCCGACGTGGAGCCGCAGGTCGATGCGGAATACGCACGCATCGAAGCCCAGCTCGGCCGCGCGCGGCTGGACGCGCTCTACGCTGCGATCGATGAGTCGATCCAGCTCATGGAAACGCACACCCCGATGGGCCGTTTCGTCGGCGACGAGTAACGCCCGTCAATACACACTGCCGGCTGACTCGGGATGAGCGGCGTTCTCTCCCTTGAACGCCTTGGCCAGTTGCTCTGCGCTGCGCGCCAGCAGCGTGACATCCGTTCCGACTGCAACGAACGTCGCACCCAGCGACAGGTAGTGCTTCGCCTGCGCCTGATCGGCTGACAGAATGCCCGCCGCCTTGCCGGACGCGACGATGCGTTGAATGGCGCCGTCGATCGCGTTGCGGACTTCCTGATGCCCCGGCGCTCCAAGATGCCCCATCGACGCTGCCAGGTCGCCAGGACCAATGAAGACGCCGTCTACGCCTTGCACGGCGAGAATCGCATCGAGATGCTCAAGCGATTCCGCGGTTTCGACTTGGATAAGCGTGCACATCTGCGCATCGGCCTGGTGGAGGTAATCATCCACACGGTTCCAGCGCGATGCACGAGCCAGCGCACTGCCGACGCCGCGGATACCGTTCGGGGGATAGCGCATCGCCTCAACGGCGGCATGCGCCTCGTCGGCGTTCTGGACCATCGGCACCAGCAGTGTCTGCGCGCCGATATCCAGCAGGCGCTTGATCTCGACCGGATCGTTCCAGGCAGGCCGCACGATGGGATGCGATGCGTAGGGTGCAACGGCCTGCAATTGCGCGAGCGTCGATTGCAATTGATTCGGCGCGTGCTCGTTATCGATCAGCAGCCAGTCGAAGCCGGCGCAGGCAACAATTTCTGCCGGGTACGGATGCGTCATTGCGAGCCACAGGCCAATCTGCGGCCGGCGCTCGGCCAGCGCGCGCTTGAAGTTGTTCACCGGAAGCTGCATGGCGAGGACATCCTTTGAGCGTTAGACGGGTTAGACGGGTTAGACGAAATGGCACGCGATGCTGCCAAGCGGACCGTAGTCGCAATGGAATGTATCACCGGGCCGGGCTGGCACTGGCCGCGTGAACGATCCGCCAAGGATTACCTGCCCCGGCTCCAGCGCAACGCCGTGCGGTGCCAGCTTGTTGGCCAGCCAGACGACACCGTTGGCCGGGTGGTTCAGCACGCCGGCGGCCACGCCCGTCTCTTCGATGACGGCGTTGCGTGAAAAAATGGCGCTCACCCAGCGCAGGTCCACATCGCGCATGCGGATGGGACGGCCGCCCATCACGACGCCGGCGTTCGCGGCGTTGTCCGCAATCGTGTCGAACACCTTGCGCGGACGCCCGCTGTCCGGGTCGATCGATTGAGACCGCGCATCGATGATCTCCAGCGCGGGGATCACGTGGTCCACCGCGTCGTACACATCGAACAGCGTCACGTCCGGCCCCTGCAGCCGCTTGCCCAGCACGAAGGCGAGTTCGACTTCCACACGCGGCACGATGAAGCGGCCGGCAGGAATCTCGCTCCCCTCGGCAAAGAACATGTCGTCGAGCAGTGCTCCGTAGTCTGGCTCGTCAATCTGCGAAGACTGCTGCATCGCACGCGACGTTAAGCCGATCTTGTGCCCCTTCAGGCGCCGCCCCGCCGCCAGCTTCATCGCAACCCACTCACGCTGGATGGCGTAGGCGTCTTCGATGGTGATGTCGGGGTGGTCAAGCGAAACCTGGCGGATCTGCCTGCGGTCAATCTCGGCTTGGTGCAGCTGGCGCGCGATGGTCTGGATGATCGTGGTGTCGAGCATGCGTCAAGCCTTGCGAAAACGCGCGTGGATGTTGTTGTGCTTGTAGCTGCCGCCCTCGTCAAACTCGGTCAGCTCCATCGACAGCGCCAGATAGCGGCGCGCAAAGGCCTCGGCAAAGTGTGCCTTGACTGCCTCGAACAGCGCATCGCCGGCGGCCTTCTTGACCTCCGGTGTACGACCCGCGGCGATCTTGAGCGTGACATGGACGAAGGCGTCGTCCTCTTTGCCGTCGGCCACGCGGTAGTCGGTCAGCTTCATGGCGCGCGAACGGATTCCGCCGGTCGGAAACACGCCGTTCTGCGCCATCAGCGTCTCGTTCATCGCCTGCAGCAATTCCGGAATGCGGGCGTCGTCGCCCAGGTTGTCGGTGTATTCGACGATGACATGCGGCATGTCGCTCTCCTCAGGCTTCAACTTGTTCACGTTCGGGCAAGGGGAAGACCGCGTTGATCTGGCCCGTGCCGGAGCTGGCGAAATATTCGGTGATGACCTCGACGCCCCTGTCATAGGCATCCCAGCCAAGCAGGCCGAGCAGCATGGCCGTGTCGTGCATGCCGCCCTCACCTTCGCACAGCGATGCGTACTCGGGCAGCATTGCGCAGAAGGTCTTCCAGTCGCCCTGCTTCCATAGCTCGACCACGCGCAGGTCGACCTGCCTGAAAAACTCGCGGCTGATCTGGTGGATGGATTCTTCGGGGCTGCCGTTGTCGTTGAAGCGGTGCGAGAGCGATCCGCTGGCGAGGAACGCGACGGTGCTGTCGCTCGCCTCGATGGCTTCGAGCAGCGCGGCCCCGAAACGGCGGCTTTCATCCAGTGTGTGCCACGCGCACCAACCGGCAATCGACACGACCTTGAAGTGCTGGTCACTGTTCATGTACCGCATCGGCACGAGCGTGCCGTATTCGAGTTCGAGGCTATCGATTTCGTGCGCACGCGTGAACACGCCGCGCGCCGTTGCCGTCTCTGCAATCAATCGGCCCAGCGCCGGATTGCCGGGATAGGCATACCGCATGTCCTTGATGAAATGCGGCAGCTCGTTGCTCGTATAGACGCCTTCGAAGCGCGCGTTGCAATTGACGTGGTAACCGGCGTTGACGAGCCAGTGCACGTCGGACACGACGATGGTGTCCACGCCCAGATCGCGGCAGCGTTGCCCGATGATGCGGTGGCCCTCGATGGCCGCCGCCCGGCAGCCATGGTGCTTGCCCGGCAGCTCCGACAGGTACATCGACGGCACGTG
Source organism: Ralstonia sp. UNC404CL21Col (assembly GCF_000620465.1). Lineage (GTDB taxonomy): Bacteria > Pseudomonadota > Gammaproteobacteria > Burkholderiales > Burkholderiaceae > Ralstonia > Ralstonia flatus. The sequence continues at coordinate 890,045 of NZ_KK211140.1, read as the reverse complement.
GGTGATCTTCGCGGCCAAGGCCAGCTTGCCCATGGTGTCTCCTTCCGCCCTTGTTGTGGTGTGTTGTGGTGTGTCCGGCCGCGCGTCAAACGCCCCAGCGCGGAATATGGTGGCTGCCCATCGAGATGCAGACGTTCTTGATCTCGGCAAACACCTCCAGACTGTACTCGCCGCCCTCACGCCCCGTGCCGGACGCTTTGACACCGCCAAAAGGCTGGCGCAGGTCGCGCACATTCTGGCTGTTGACGAACACCATGCCGGCTTCGATGCCGCGTGCCACGCGGTGCACCTTCCCCACATCCTGCGTCCAGATGTACGAGGCCAGACCGTATTCCACGTCATTGGCCAGCTTCAGGCCATCGGCCTCATCCTTGAACGGGATCAGGCAAGCCACGGGGCCAAAGATTTCTTCCTGCGCCACCCGCATGCGGTTGTCGACGTTGGCCAGCACCGTGGGCGCGACAAAGTTGCCGTTCTGCAGGTGGCCGGGCAGGCCAGCGGGCTTCTCCGCGCCGCCGGCCAGAATCTTCGCGCCTTCCTGTTCGCCCAGACGGATGTAGCCCGTGACCTTCTCCCAGTGCGCGCGCGTGATCATCGAGCCGACATGGGTTGTCTCATCCGCCGGATCGCCCACCACAAGCTGCTTGGCACGTTCGGCAAACTTGCGTACGAAATCGTCGTAGACGCTCTCTTGCACGAAGATGCGGGAGCCGGCCGTGCAGCGTTCGCCGTTGATCGAAAAGATGGTGAACAGCGACGCATCCAGCGCGCGATCCAGGTCCGCATCGTCGAAGACCAGCACGGGCGATTTGCCGCCCAGCTCCATCGAGAATTTCTTCAGGCCGGCCCGCTCCATGATGCGCTTGCCGGTCGCCGTACCGCCGGTGAAGGACACCACCCGCACATCCGGATGACGCACCAGCGCATCGCCAGCCGTCGCGCCATAGCCTTGCACCACGTTCAGCACGCCGGGCGGAATGCCGGCTTCCAGTGCCAGCCGGCCAAGCTGGTCCGCTGTCAGCGGCGACAGCTCCGACATCTTGAGCACCGCCGTATTGCCCAGCGCCAGGCACGGCGCTACCTTCCACGTGGCCGTCATGAAGGGCACGTTCCACGGCGAGATCAACGCGCAAACGCCCACCGGCTGATACAGCGTGTAGTTCAGCATCTGGTCATCGACGGGATACGTGCGGCCGTTGACTTGCGTGCACACCTCGGCAAAGAAATGGAAGTTCTCGGAAGCGCGCGGAATGAGCTGCTTGCTCGTCTGCGCGATCGGCAGCCCGGTGTCCATCGTCTCCAGCGCGGCCAGGTGCGGCACGTTCTGTTCGATCAGCTCGCCCAGTCGGCGCATCAGCTTGGCGCGCTGCTTGGCCGGCGTGTTGGCCCAGGCCGGAAATGCCGCCTTGGCCGCCGCGACCGCCGCGTTGATCTCCGCCTCACCGCCCGAGGCCACCTCGGTAATGGCCTCGCCCGTGGCCGGATTGGTCGTGACGAAACGCTCGACGCTGTCGACCTGGCGGCCGTTGATCCAATGCTTGACAGGGTCCATGTTGACGCGGCTCATACGGGCTCCTTGTTCGATTCTTCGGCAACGATGGTGCTCACCAGCCTGCCGATGCCTTCAATTTCGGTGATGACTTCGTCGCCGGGTTGCGTATCGGCCAAACCCTCGGGCGTGCCGGTCAGGATCATGTCGCCGGGGCTGAGCGTCATGAAGCTGGAGAACCACGCGATTAACGCGGGGATGTCGAAGATCATGTCGCGCGTGCTGCCTTCTTGCGTGACACGGCCGTTGACGGTGGTTCGCAGCGCGAGGTGCATCGGATCGGGTACATCGTCGCGGTCGACGAGCCATGGCCCGATGGGCGTACACGTATCGCGGCTCTTCACGCGCAGGTTCGGGCGGTAGTAGTTCTCGAGGTAATCGCGGATGGCGTAGTCATTGGCCACCGTATAGCCCGCCACATATTCGTAGGCATGTTCACGAGACACATTGCGCGCGGTCTCGCCAATCACCACGACCAGCTCGCATTCGTAGTGCATAAAAGTCACGCCATTCGGGCGCACGGTCCGGGCGCGATGGCCGATCAGCGTGCTCGGTCCTTTCAGGAACGCGAGCGGCTCCTCCGGCGCCTTGAACGCTAGCTCCTTGGCGTGGTCGGCGTAGTTCAGGCCCAGCGCGAAGACGGTGCGCGGCTCGACCGGCGGCAACCAGACGACCTCGGTTTCATGCAGGACGCGGCCGTCGGCCAGTCGCAGGTGGGTGTCATCGCCCGGCATGGCCGTGGCGCGATGGATGGCGCCGTCATAGGCAATACGCGCGTGCTTCATCGCGAGGCCTCCTGCGCGTGGCGAACCAGGGCTGTCGTCAGCGTGCCGATGTGGGCGATGTCGATATCGATGCAATCCCCGGCGCGCGCCAGCGGCGGATTCTCCGGCATGCCAACGAGCAGCACGTCGCCCACTTCCAGCGTCATGAAGGCCGTCACGTCGGCAAGCAGTTGCCCGATTGGCCGCACCAGCGTCGAAGTGTTTGCGCGCTGCTTGATTTCTCCATTGATGCGCACGGCGATATTGAGTGCATCGGCATCGGGCACATCGTCACGGTCAACCATCCATGGCCCCATCGGGCAGAAACCATCGCGACACTTGTGGCGGATCGCCGGTCGGTAGTAGCTCGCATGCGGCACGGTCAGGTCGTTGACGATGGTGTAGCCGGCGATGAAATCTGCAGCGCGCCGCGCAGGCACGCGCCTGGCAGTCCGCCCGATCACCACGCCCAGGCAAGCACCCGCCCAGACGCTCTCGATATCGGCCGGCAGGACAACATCATGACCATGGCCGATACGCGTGTTGGCGGGCTTGAGATACAGAATGGGCGCCTTGGGTGGCGCCTGGTAAGGCGGCGCAGACAACGCGCCGCCCAGCGCATCGAGTTCTCCGCGGTAGTTCAACAAGGTCCCGACGACCGTGCCTTCGACCGGGGGGAGCCAGCGCCAGGAATCTGCAGGTTCCGTGGCAGACGCAAACACGGTTTCCCGTACCCGGCCGTCCGGCAATGTCACTCTGGCTCGCCGCATTGCGCCTCCTCCTAGCTCATATAATTAACATGTTAATAATCTAGTCGGATTGCAGTCATGTCAAGTCGGGAAACTGCGGCGCCATGAAAAAAACCGGTCACACGGACCGGCTTTTTTCAGGCGGCGGACGCGCTGTCCGCCATGCAGAGTCATCGGGCAAGCCGATGTCTACGCGGGCAATCGATCAGACTCAAGCCACGGCAATGTGCGCGCGCTTGACCACGACCGGTTGCGGCAAATCCTCCAATCCATGAGATCGCTGGACACCGTCGGCAATCAGCACGCGCGCGGCATCCTGGATCCGCTCCTGGCCAGCCTCGAAGGCTGCCTGCAGCGACAACACCTGGTCACCTTCCAGGCCTTCCCAAAGCGCCTCACGCGTTGCCACGCAAGTCACCTTTTCGCCGTCGACGAGTGCGTCGAACAGCAGGCCTTCGTTGTTGATGTCGTACGCCTCTTTCTTTTCGAACTTGATTTCCATCGTCAAAGCCCTCCGATTGCAATGGACAACAACGCACACGCTGTTGCGTGGAAACCGTGCGGGGGGGCCGGCAAGGTTTCGTCAGACATGGGTCTGGCTGCGCAAATCATTTTAACCACAGCTTGCGATGCACGTGCGAGCGCGATTTCGAGCATCGCAGCCCTCGAGCGCGGGCTTGAAGCTGCCATCCCAGGCGGGATCAGGCCTTGTGGGGCCAACGGTCACAGCTATGCTTTTTTGTCAGGGTCGCGCACGTGCCCGTTGAGCAAAGCGAAAGCCACATGCAAGGCGCGTGCCGGATACAGAGCCAAGACGCGCTTGCTAATGCAACCACATGATTGGCGACACGTTGATGTCAGTGCGGGAAGCGCTGAAAACCGTGCCAAAAAAGTGCGCTCTTTGAACGCAATACACCGGCGTTGTAATAGTTGCGCACCGGCTGAGGCGAATTCTCCTCAACCGGCGGCCCTGACGACAGTGGCACCCACGTGGCAGCCATGTCGTCAGGGAATGGACGCGCCGCTCCGATCAGTGCACCGTCTCGGAAACCGGCGCTGCGCCGTGCGTGGATCCGTGCAGCAACGAACGGCGGCGCGCATAGCCGAAGTACACCAGCAAGCCAATCACGACCCACACCACGAAGGCGATCCAGGTGACGGCCTGCAGATGGCTCATCAGGAACAGGCACAGGCCGATCGCCAGCAGAGGCACGACTGGCACGCCAGGGCAGCGGAAGCCCCGATGCAGGTCCGGACGCGTACGGCGCAGCACCAGCACAGCCACGGCGATCAACGAGAAGGCCGCGAGCGTGCCGATGTTGATGAGTTCAGCCAGCACGTTCAGCGGAACAAAAGCGGCAATCAACGCGAACACAATGCCGACCACCCAGGTATTCAGGAACGGCGTCGAATAGCGCGGATGAATGTGCGACAGGCGCTTGGGCAGCAGACCGTCGCGCGACATGGCGAAGATGATGCGGGTCTGGCCGTACGCCATCACGAGGATCACGGTCGTCATGCCGATGATGGCGCCCAGATCGACAAAGCCCGCCACCCAGCTTTCACCGGCCACTTGCAACGCCAGCGACACGGGGTGATCGACGCCCGCAAACTTCGCGAAGGGGACGATGCCCGTCATGATGGCGGCCACCAGCACATAGAGAATCGTGCAGACTGCCAGCGAACCGATGATGCCGATCGGCAAATCGCGTTTGGGATTGCGCACCTCTTCCGCCGCAGACGTCACCGCATCGAAGCCGATGAACGCGAAGAACACGATGGCGGCGGCGCCAAACACGCCCTCCATGCCGAACGGCATGAACGGCTGCCAGTTGGCCGGCTGCACATGGCGCACACCCACGGCGATGAACAGCAACACGACCGTCACCTTGATCGCCACCATGATGTTGTTGGCGCGCGCCGATTCGCGAATGCCGAACGAGAGCAGCGTCGTGATCAGCAGCATGATCACCAGCGCCGGCAGGTTGAACAGCGTCTGCACGCCCGGAATCGCGCCCGGTGCAGCGGTGAGCGCCACCGGCAGATGCAGGCCGAAGCCTGACAGCAGCGACTGGAAATAGCCGGACCAGCCCACCGAAACAGCGGATGTGGCCAGGCCGTATTCGAGCATCAGGTCCCAGCCGATGATCCAGGCGACCAGTTCGCCCATCGTGGCGTAGGCGTACGTATAGATGGAGCCCGACACGGGAATGGTCGAGGCGAACTCGGCGTAGCACAGCGCGGCAAACCCGCAGGCGAGCGCCGCGACGATGAAGGACAGCGTGAGCGCCGGCCCGGCCGTCAGCGCGCCGGTGCCGGTCAGCACAAAGATGCCGGTTCCGATGATGGCGCCGACACCCAGGAAGGTCAGGTCGAGGGGTCCGAGGACTTTCTTCAGGCCGGTGTCGCTGTGGCCCGTGCGGATCATGTGATCCACGTTCTTGGTACGAAACAAACTCATTACTGCGTCTCCTGTCTGCGTGCGGCCGAATGTGACGGCATGCACTGTCGCGCACGTGTGATGCGCGGCGGCGGATTATGCAAAAAAGCGGGCATTCTACCCGCAGGCGACATTCCGCCCTTCTATCGCCGGGATGCAGACAGGAAAATAGGACAATTCCCAACCAACTGCCGCGTGGTCGCGTGGCCGCGTAGAGCAGCACCCTTATTCGGCGGCGGCCGGGTCTTCGGTAAACAGCGGCTGCTGACGCGCATGCGCGTCGGACTCATACAACCGCACGCCCACGCCGAGCAACCGCACGGGAATGCCGCGACGCTCAAACCCTTGGGTGAGCAACTTGGAGAACACCGGCAAGGACACCTGCGGCGAGATGCACTCCACCGTCGTGCCGCGAAAATCGGCAAAACGCAGCTTGACGTAGGTTTTATGGATCATGTTGCCAGCCCGAGCACGTTCGACGCGGGCGGCAAGCTGCTCGACGAGAACGATCAACTCACGCTGGCAGTCTTCGAGCGTGCGCAGATCGGTGGCGTAGGTTTCTTCCACGCTGACCGACTTGCGAATCTGCGAAGGTTGCACCTGCCGGTGGTCGATGCCGCGGCAAAGGTCGTGCAGCCGGAAACCGAACACGCCGAAATGCTGCTGCAAGCGGTCGGTGCCCCAGGCGCGCAGGTCGCCGCAAGTTTCCGCGCCAAGGCGACGCAGCTTGGCGGCCGTCACCTTCCCCACGCCGAACAGGCGGTCGACGGGCAGTTCGGCAACAAACGCGTCGACCTGCTCCGGCCGCACGACGAACAGGCCATCGGGCTTGTTCCAGTCGCTGGCGATCTTGGCGATGAACTTGTTGGGCGCAACGCCCGCCGACACAGTAATACCGATCTCTTCGCGCACGCGGCGGCGGATGTCTTCAGCGATGCGGGTGCCGCTGCCCGCGAGCATCGGGCTGTCGGTCACGTCCAGATACGCCTCGTCCAGCGAGAGCGGTTCCACCAGCGGCGTGTAGCTGTGATAGATGGCGAAGATCTGGCGCGCGACCTGGCGGTACTTCTCCATGGACGGCGGCACGATCAGCAAATCGGGACAACGCTTGACGGCCTGCGCCATGGGCATCGCCGAATGGATGCCGAACTTGCGTGCTTCGTAATTGCAAGTCGCGACCACGCCGCGCCGTTCCGGCCGCCCACCGACGGCCAGCGGCTTGCCGACCAGGCGCGGATCGTCGCGCATTTCGATGGCGGCGTAAAAACAATCGCAGTCGCAGTGGATGATCTTTCGCACGGCACAAGGCCAGAACCGGCTGCGGGAGGCGGCAGCGGCGTCGGGCTTGCTCGTTCAGGAGGAACGCAAGGGTATCAGCTTCCGCGGGCCGCGCACGCAACACGGCGCAACAATGCATTTCGCCGATATTGCAACGCAACATCGACGAATGAAGGGATCGGAAAAGCGGCTTAGCGGCCGATATCGTGCGCCACGGCGCCGAGTTCGTCATTCAGGGCGCGCTGCTCGTCGCCGGACAAGCCGCCACGATGCTGGCTGGCCATGTCGTTGGCTTCCTGGCGGATGCGGCGCAGACGATCGCGCAGGCCATCCGCGCGATACGGATCGATGTAGCCCTGGGATTGGCGAACGTCGATACGGTGGAATTCTTCCGCGAGGCGACCCTGCACTTGGTCGAAGCGCGCGCGCGGATCCACCGGTGCAGGTGCCGCGACCGGAACCGGCTCGTGCACCACCACCGTACGCGTGGGCTGCGGCGGCGCCACGACACAACCGGCCATGGAGGCCGCCAGGACTGCGCACAGGGTCAGACGCGGAAGAATCGACATGTTTGGGCTCGTATCGTCGTTGTAGAAACGCGCAGTTGCGCGAGAACTGGCGCTTATCTTACGAACCGCTTCCCACAAAGCTGTGACGATTGGTAACAGCAGATTACGTCCGCAACATCTCCGGTGGCTCGACGGGCGGCGGCGGCTCATCGGGCGATGGCAGATCCGGCGGAATGCCCGGTGGCGAGGGCTCGTCGGGCGGGGGAACGGTATGTGCGGGCAGCACGCAATTGACGGACATGGTTTCCCTCCGGGCAAAACGCATTGACAATCTAGTACGCGATTCCCATGCCAACAAGCCACCTTGCCCGCCTATGCACGACCTGCCCACCGCCCGCTTTCAGGACCGCACGCTCATCCGCATCGGTGAGTCGCATGCCAATGGCTCCATGCTGCTGCTGGCACCCGATGCCGGCGGCCGGCTCGTGCGCTGGCGCCATCGCGGCGAAGACATTCTCTTCTGGCCGGAGCCGGCCGATTGGTCAAACCCAGCCAAGGTCCGTGGCGGCAATCCGCTGCTGTTTCCCTTCATCGGCCGGCACTTCGTAGCAGGCGAGATCGGCCGCTGGCGCGACGCGCGCGGGCAACTTCACGCCCTGCCGCAACACGGCTTCGCACGTGACATGCCGTTCGAGGTGGAAGACGCAAGCGACGCGCACATCGTTCTGTTGCTGCGCGACAGCCCCGGGACACGTCAAGGCTATCCGTTCGCCTTTGAGTTTCGCGTGACGTACCGGCTGATTGACGATGGGCTCGAGGCGACCTTCTCGGTCAAGCATCTGAACGAAGGTGACGCGCATGCCCCGATGCCTTTCTACGCCGGCCATCATTTCTACCTGGCGCTGCCGCATGCATTGCGCGGCGCGACCGAGCTGTTGATGCCGCCGGCACGGCTGTCACGCCAACTGCCCGATGGCAGTCTCGACCGCCCCGAACCCGGGCGCAGGACTTACCAGCTCGACGACCCGGCGCTGCAAGACCGCTATCACCTGCTCGATGACGCTGGCGCTGCAACGCTGGTCATTCCGCCGCACCCGGAAGCACCGCTCGGCCGCCGCATTCGTTTCGAAGTCGACGGCGCGCCGGTGCCCTGGCACGCCATCACCACGTGGACGGAAAACGCCACGTCCGACTTCTACTGCGTCGAACCGTGGATGGGCCTGCCGAATGCGATCCACCACGGTGAAGGCCTGCACCTGCTCGCCCCGGGCGAGGCGCGGCAGGCCACCTGCCGTCTGCGGATCGCCCGGTAGCCGACGCGCTCAGGCCTTTTCGTAGGCCTGCACCGCATCCATCACGCGCGCCGAATACACCAAGGCTGCCCCGGCATTGAGCGAGATCGCCACGCTCAGCGCGTCGGCAATCTCCTCGTGCGTTGCGCCATGCTTGATGGCCTCGGCGGTGTGCACGGTGATACAGCCATCGCAGCGCGTGGTCACCGCCACGGCCAGCGCGATCAGCTCACGCGTCTTCGCGTCAAGGCTACCCGTCGAGGCAGCCGACAGCGTCTTGTAGCCCTTGACGGTATCCGGCGTGATCTGACCGATCTCGCCAATGCGACCCAGCAATTCCTTCCGATACTCGACCCAGTTCAGCATGATGTGCTCCGGTGGTGTGGCGCTGACCCGGTGTCGGCGCCGTTGGAAAGAGTATTGTCTTGATGCGTGATCCGTTGAATACTTCATCAACGCAATTTTTGTCGAAATCGTCTCAATGGACGCGCTCAGCCAATTCATTCAACTCATCCGGCCGCAGGCCAGCCTGGATTTGCGCTGCCTGTTCCAGGGGCGTTTCTCGATCCCGCATGATCAGGAGCCGAATGGGCAGGCGCTGTTTCACCTCGTGCTGTCGGGCTGTTGCCGGCTCGACACCGGCGGCCGCACGCTCACGCTGCGCGAAGGCGATTTCATCCTGTTCCCACGCGGTGAAGCCCATACGATTCACGACTCAAGCGCTGCGGAGGCGCGGATTCCCAAGCCGCGCACCTCGCACGACGGCATGCTGCCGCTCCGCCAAACCGGCCGGGGCGCGGTTGACGTAGATCTGCTTTGCGGCCGCTTCGTTCACGAGCGGGGCTCGACCACGCTGCTGGTGCGCACACTGCCCGACCCGTTGCATGTGTCATTGAGTGATAGTGCGTCGTTTCCGGCGCTGCAAGCACTCATTGGGCTGATGCGCGACGAAGCCGAAACGCGGGCACCGGGCGCGCTGGCGATCGTCACCGCGCTGAGCCAAGCGCTGTTGACGATGGCGCTGCGCGCCTACGGTCAGCGAGAAAACGCGAGCCCCGGCACGCTGACGCTGCTGTCGGACGCGCGCCTGGGGCCATCCGTACAAGCCCTGCTCAGCGCGCCCGAACGCGCGTGGACCATCGACGCCCTCGCCGACCTCGCCGCCATGTCACGCGCCACCTACGCGCGGCATTTCAAGGCACGTGCCGGCATGACGGTATGGGATTTCCTCACGCGCGTACGCATGACGCTGGCCTGCGACGCGTTGGTTCATACACGGCTCAGCGCAGGCGAAGTTGGCGCGCGTGTCGGCTATCAATCCGAAGCGGCGTTCGGCAAGGCGTTCAAGCAGCACCTGGGGATGACGCCTGCGCGGTATCGGCGGGCGACGGATTGATCCTCCGCCATCGCTAGCGCTCCGGCGTGCGATGCGTGCGCGTTTTCGCAGCGGTTTGTGGCAGGCTGGGCTCACGCGCTGGGCGCGTTCCTGTGGCGACCCATTCGCCGTAGAAATCGATCTTGCCGTCGATCAGCGCAAGCGAGCGCGTCCACTCAGCAATCGTCTGCATGACCTGAGCGCGATGAGCAACCAGCAAGGCATGCCGCGCTTTCAAGGTGCCGCGGCCCTCGCACACCAGCGCCGTATATTCGCGCATCTGCGCAACGGACATCCCCGTATTGCGCAGGCGTTCCATCAACTCCAGCCAGTTGACGTGCTGTTCGGTATAGACACGTCGCCCTGTCGCATCGCGCGCAACGCCGGGAATCAGCCCCTGCGCCTCATACCATCGAATCGTATGAATGCTGCGGCCCGTGCGTTGAGCGAGGGCGCCAATCAGCAAACGGGCCGGATCGCGCTCAGCCATGGGCGTGGTCAGAAAGGTCGGCGGGATCGCCGAGGGCCCGGTTGACGAGATCGGTGTCGAAGTATTCGATCAGTTCACGCATCTTGCCCTCGCGCATCTGGATGACAAAGCAGTACTGATTGTTATAGGCAACGCCGTCGCGCGTTGTGTTGCGACCTTGCGCCTCCACGACGACGGTATCGCCTTCCGCAGTAAAGCGGCTGGCAACGGTCGCGATGCGCCCGAGCTTCGCGCGCAGCGGACCGAACAGCTCGTTCAACACCGTCTGCTTGCCTTCATAGCGCCGAGACCACAGCGTCGTACCGGTGCAAACCCAGCAGAAATCCTCCGCCATGAGTTCAACGAAAGGCTTGGCGTTGCTCACAGCGAGTTCGGCAAAGACGGTCTGCAAGATGTGCTTGTTATCAAGTGCGTTCATTGTGAGCCTCCTGGCGTGAACGCTCCTGATTACAGGTGCTAGAGCGCACTCTAGCGCAAGGGATTTCTTTGTCGTCACTATCGGCAACACGACCATATGACGCTGCGCTCGAACTGCGAGCGAACTACTAGTCATCAACGCTACGCCTCTGTTATACTTTCAGGCTTCGGGGCGTAGCGCAGCCTGGTAGCGTACCTGCATGGGGTGCAGGTGGTCGGAGGTTCAAATCCTCTCGCCCCGACCAAACAAAAGCCAGTGTAATCAAGCGATTACACTGGCTTTTCTATTTCTTTGCGCAGCGCGGCTGGGGCCGAATATTTGACAGTGTCCAATATTCGAGTGCGCCGATCCGTCGCTCCGTGCCGCAAACACTCTAATCCACACCCGCCTCGCGCTCGTACGAGTCGCACGGGTAGGCGCTCGTCCGCAGCCCACAAAGCGACCAGACACGTGCTGCCGTTGGTAGACGCGCTCTACCTCGTCCAGCTTGAAGCGCTACACTCATCCGCGACATAGCGGAGATCTGTTGGCCGCATAGAACGACAAGATCAAATTGAGGGAAGAGTGGAAGTCCTCGAATACGGCCCACACGCGTGGTACCTGCTCAGAGACGGGCAGCAGCTGTACCTCGACGTGAACTGCAATCACAGCTTTGCATACTACAGCTTCACGATGCAGCTCAACAGCGACGAGGCTGCGAAGTATCGGCGCCGAGGCGGCCCCTACCTGGACGAACTGGCGCACGCCATTCAGTACTCAGCGCCCGGCGTGTCGGGAAGCGGGTCGATCTACACAGACAGGTTGGCGGCCCCTGAGATCTCCGCCGAAGTAAATAACGCGATCAAGCTATGGCTCGCACGCGGATAGTTCTTGGCGCTTGGCTAGTCGCCGTCACCGCTCATTTTTTGACGTACATACTTTCTGCACAGCCGGAAACGGTAGAGTGGTACGCCTCGCTTCGGAGCTACCGGGCGGCGACCTTCGGACTTACACGTTTGCCGCTCTGGCTAGCTGGCCTGTGCGTACTACTGGCCTTGGCGAGTTCGGTGCGCCGGCAGCGTCCGCGGCAATTGGACTCCGACAACCAATAGGCCAACAGAGGTCGACATGCCGCGAAAGCGCCAAACAGCAGCTCCAGGGACTCTTTTCGGCATTCCCCGTTTGGACGGGCAGATGGTTGTCGGGCAAGTCCTCGAGGAATGGTACGTCGGCGTCGTGTGTATTGCAGTCTTTGACTGCGCCATTCCAGCCCAAGAAAGTTTCGACCCCTCCTCGCTTTCCGTTGCTGCAGTTATCTCCGTGACCTCGGTCGCGAGGGCGGAGATAAAAAAAGGCTACTGGAAAGTGATTGGATCTGGAGCGCTGCTGGTGGATCCTCGACTCTCCCCACACAGAAAATTCTCCGCCCCTGACTTCATCGGAGCCCAATGGCACTCCGGTGGAACGATCGAGAAGTTGGTTAATGCGTATTACGGTCTTGCCACTTGGGAGCCGTATCCTGGCCGGCCGGGGCAACTGAAGTCGTTGTTGCTCTCCGGCGAGACGGTAAAGCACTAGCGACACGGCTCCGAAAGCCCGCCAGCCGAGCGAGGTGCAACCCCGCTCCACGTCTGCATTGTCTACGTTGACGCGTAGCTCTCCGGCCCACGAATCGCGATAGGGCCGTCCGTCACGGGACGCCCCCCCCCCGCACAGATCCCGGCGTGCGCGACTCGCGCATCTTCCCCGGCTGGTACGCGCCGGTGATGGTCATGGAGAACGGCCGGCGCGTCGTCAAACCGATGCGCTACCACTGCCGCCCTGCCGGCAAGCCTGCGTTCTACGACACGCAATATCCCGGCACCTACTGCGCCCGCCGCGACAACCTGCGCGGCTTCTGGAAAGGCCAATACGGCCACACGCACGGCCTGATCCTCGTCGACGCGTTCTATGAACAGGTGAAGCAGCCGGACGGTACAAACGTCGTGCTCGAATTCCGCCCCGACCCGCCGCAGACGCTGCTCGTCGCCTGCGTGTGGTCACACTGGCGCGCGACCAAGCCCGGCGAGAAGGATCTGCTGTCGTTCGCCATCATCACGGAAGACCCACCGCCGGAGATCGCCGCGACCGGCCACGACCGCGTGCTCATTCCGATCAAGCCCGACAAAATCGATGCATGGCTGAACCCGGAAGCGCACGACCACGAGGCGTCAGACGCGATTCTTGAGGACAAGCTGCGGCCGTATTACGCGCATCGCGTGGCTGGCCTATGACACCGCGCGTGAAATCAACCGCAGGTCTTCCTCGGCAACTTCGTAGTGGATCAGGCCCAGCGTGGGGAATTCGACCATGAATCGCTTTTCCAGATAGGCCCATTGGTCCGACGAGTATCCGGCGCTGAACACGCCGTCCTCGATCGAACACACGACCACGCCGCCGGCGTCGGCGCCGAGGCCGACGCGATCGCCGACTTGCACTTGCTGTCCGTCTGCGTATTTCATGTCGGCAACCCTACCCCGTTTCCAAGCTAGTCCATTGGCTGATATTTGCCCCAGCCAAAGTAGTCGTTACGTTTCTGGGCTGCCTCATCGAACGTTTCGGCCTCGAACGAGGTCAGCAACTCTGGTTTGCCGTCGTACATATGCCGCTGCGCCTCGAACTGTCCTTTTTCGACGAGCGCTATCTGTGAGCGCCTTCGGGGTCCACCACCTCCCACATCTCATAAATCGTTGCCATCCCGTTGCTTCCTTACGGTACGAGTGCAAAACATTTCCGCCGAGCGCCCAACTAGCTGGGCGCTGAAGCCGTAGCGAACGCCTTCACGTAATCATCAACTGTTGCGATAGCGGAGATATCGACCTCCTTCCCACGCCGAGCGGCACGCTGCGCTGCCAACTCGGCGAGCGTGTCCAGCTCGTCGCTCGTGATAAACCAGACGCCAATGTCAGTTCCGAACTTGTCAGTTGGGCGCAACTTGTCGGCTGGCACTCGCAGCGTCTCAGCGATCTCGTTCCAGGCTGAGCGAACTGCGGCTTCGTCAAAATTGCCGCCCGCGTAGAACTGCCTGTAGATCTCAATGTCGGCCAGCGATTCCCGCTCCGAAAGCGCCCGCAGGCTGGCCTGACGGCGCTTTCGGTGGAGCAATTCTGCTCCGCCGCCCACAGCGAATGCGAAAGCAGCGATCAGATATAGGTTCATGGACGGGCTAATCAAGCTTCCCGTCCGGAGAAGCAGCCAAGCGTTCTATGTGGGTTCGAAAGTGCTCCCGCATCGCCGGCATCAACAGCAACAGTCTCGCCCCCAGAAAGTGCGCCGCCTCATCAAACTCCATCGTCTCCAATGTTTCGGGGCGAATGGTGACCAGTGCGCTGGGAACGCTACTCCGGTCTGGATGCGACACTAAAACGTTTCCGGTTGGGGTATCGACCTCAACGACCAGGGAATTGGACAGGAAATTCATAGCATCGTAACTGCTTCAATTCTCGAAGCTATTCAACCGCTCTCGAACCAACGGCCAAGCTTCTTCGAGGAATTGCTTCGCATCTTCGTTTTTTGCAGACGCCCACCTCAGCAACAGGTCGATCGATTTCACGTGCGCTGCCGTTTTCTTCGTCACAGACTCGCTGATCAAGCGATGGGCCACATAGAGGTCGTCTTCTTCGCCTTCTTCGATTTGAGTAAGAGCATCACCCCAACCGGGGAACGAGTCCTTATGCCAGAGACTCAGAATTCCAAGAACCGTGCCCCCTAGTTTTCTGGCTGCCTCGTCGAATTCATTCGAGGTCACTTCGCCCACGCCTATCTCGAAAATGTCTCGAGGGCTGCTTTCTGTAGGCAACTTCTTGGCAACGCACAAAGCGTTATCCCTTACGTAGAGCGCCAAGTATGGTTCCTTCATTTCATTTTCCCTCGCACATCACCTGTGGCCCGGTGTTCAGCACAATCACACTGTTTCCATCATCCACGGCGACCGCGCATGTGCGGCGCGTCCTAAGTTAAGCGGGCTCACGCCCCCGATAGCTCTGCTCGTGCAAGCCAGTAGTTGTCGAGCGCCTGCCGAATCGCCGGTGCATCAAATCCATCAGGCCCCTCAGCCGCCAGCTTGCTCTTCAGATACTCAACGATCGCAACAGCTTGCGCCGGCGAGAACATCGAGTTCCGATAAACGGCCACATCCCGAAGGGTACGGCTTCCGTATCGGCGAGGATTCAACGGCTCCGCCGCGCTCTGGTCTTGAAGGCCATATGTCAGGTGGAAGACGACGTCGTTGTACTGGATCTCGCCCTTGAGGTCGTAGATCATGAACGCCTGTATGTAGTACCTGAAAGCTTCATCGGACAGGAAGGACAAGACCGCATCCTGATCCATCTTGAAGACGTGCAGGTTTCTCCAATCCTTCACGCAGCGAAAGATCGCATCTACTTCTGCGGGCTCAGAGCCCTCGCGACTGCCCACCAGGGCCCAATCAGGAGGGGCTTCCACATCCGCGAACGCGGCAACAATTGATTCTTCGAGTTTGTGCTTTTCCATCTCGCCGTAGCAAACACCATTGCGACCACAGGGCATTCAATGCAGCCAGGCGGTGTCCTATTGGTCGTAATCTATACAGAACAAGCCGAGCTCCGTCTCCAGCCGCCCTGCCAGTTCCGCCGCCACCGATCTTGACGAGACAACGACATCTTCGAGAGCAAATATGGCTTTGCCGGAGGTCTCGACCTTGTCCACCGAAATCACCTTAAGCCGCCCCGAGAACCCCTCCAACTCGAAAGCCTTTCGACCTTCGAACAAGTTCACAACATCCCCAACCTTTGGCAGAGTCTTAACTTCGATATCTCCCGTCGCGTTCCCATAGGCGCTCACTGGAGAGTCGAAGATGCTGAAATCGATGTCAATCCGCATGGTCGGGACCTAGATCCAGATGCTCGCCTTCGCAGAAGTCATGCACCACGCTCCAGCAGCGGGTTCAAACGAGCCATAGCGCTGAACATCTGCAATTTGCTGAGCAGCAAGTTCACTCCGAGGACGCGACCGACTGCTTCATCAGCGGTACGTGAAACTTGGAAATCGTCCAGCGTTGCAGAAATCGCTGACCGCCACGCTGTCAGCCACTTCTCGACATCTCGCTCGCTCAACAGAAGTTTTCCGAACCCTGAACAGACGAAGTCCACGACATCTGCGCGTAGGCTCTCGTACATAGCCGCGGCACTTAGATCTGCTGTCCAGGAGGAGTGAATCAGGAAAACCGTGTCGGAACCATCGTCACTTAGGCCCGAGCCTAGGATCACGTTGATATCGGCGTCGATGTCATCAAGCAACTCGAACGCCGTGCGTTCCTTCTTGGCGGTCCACTGCCCCACGGCCTCTGCGACTTCCACCACATGACTCATTCTGCCGAGAAAGGCTCGAATCTGCGTGTCCGAGCGCTCCAGCACGGGAGACTTCAGATACTCGACAAGGCAAGTTGGCGGGGTCTTCGGATCGTCCATGAGGTCAGAAGAGAACGAGCGGAGCGCGAGCCCCGGCCTTACAGGCCAGAGTCAGGCGACAGCAAATCACCACCAAAATAGCTATCAAAGATCTTCCCGTTCAAAGTGAAATTCACCATCCAGGAATACTCTCCGCTCCTCTTCGGAACGATACCGTCCACAAGAGCCGCGATTCTCTTTCTGTCCAGAGGCGACACATCACTCACCCCATCTGTCACTACAGAAAGAAGAACAAATTGGAAGTCGTCTTGTATTTCGTAGGAGATGACCTCTTTTCCGAAAGGAGAGTTCTTTGCTATTTCGGAAATGCAACCCGCTGCGATCGCGTCGTCCACCATTTGTCGCTCTCTGCAAGTCTTCTATCGAAGCCGGCTCTGGGCGGTCTGCTATGCGTTTACAGCACCGCGTTACCGCTCATGGAGATCCTTCTTGGGTGGCGTATTTCCGTCGTCAGTCCAAAGGTAGTCCTTGAACACCTCGTGGTACTTCGGAATCAGGAGGAGCAGGCGCTCCCCTACAAACTGTGATGCCTCGCCAAAAGACATCTTAGCGAGCGTCTCCATACGAAGCTCCACCAGGGGCCGCGCCCCATTCTTTGGGCTCCAAAATTCCAGGGACTCGGTTTGCTGATTGAAAACGACCTTCCACTCGTTACCTAGGACTTCCATTTGTCTTCTCTCTGATCGATTTCAGAATCACAGCGGCGTTTCAATGCCATGAAGCGGAATGGTGATGTTTGCCCGCCCCACTCTCCGGCATTCATAGTAGCGTTTTGCTGCCGACGTCATGCACACCCCTTCTCCACGAGGGCCGTAGCGTGCCTTGGCCGTGGCGCATAGCGCCTCATCCTCATTACGCCCCTCCTCGCATTCTTGCTCTCGATCGCAATCCTCCTCCGCACTGGAACTAACAGCGCTACGCACTGAATCCCATATGTTTCCTGCCCCACGGATCAAACTGGACAGCAGCGCGGACACTGGATCGCGTCTCGCACCTGCACCTTGCTCCAGACCATCTGCAGGGTCCCCGGCGTTAATCGCCCGAGCTTGGCTCTGCCCAGGCGCCGGCGTCGGAATGGGTGTACGAATCAGAACTACCTGAGCATGCGCCTCACTAATCCAGGAACCAAGCCAAGCCTTCAGCCATGTCCACAATTGTGTCCAAAGATCCTGGCTTTGAGCGTCCGGAGCGCCGCCAACTGACGTGGTGCCGAATGGGCTTGCGTCCGTCAGTGTTGCAGCGTCCTGTGGTCGAAGTGTCGCCACCAGACGATGTGTAGCGTCGTATTCATACCCAAGATAGGCTGTGCCCGGCCCCTTAACGGCTGTCAGAAAGCCCACCGGGTTGTACTCGTACGTTACGGTTTGCCCGTCCCTTTCGTACGAAACCAGATTGCCTCGCGCGTTGTATTGATAACGAATGTGCTGGCCATCGGTGTTGACGGCCTCAAGCAGCCGCCCGGCGCCGTCATATTGCAGCGCCGTGCCGACCTTGCCGGCTGCATTGGTCAACGTCTGCAGGTTTCCTTGATCGTTGTACGTAAATTCCCACGAGCCGGTCACAGTGTCGTCGAGCAATTCGACAGCAGCGATGACCAAACCGGCATCGTTGTATGTCCATCCAGAACTAGTAATGGAACCGTTGCGAACGGAGCCCATTCCCTTACTCCCATCGACATCGCTGGTGGGGAACCAGGCATAGCCTTTCAGTTGCCCTTTGTCGTCGTAGGTGAAGCCGTCAATGCGCCCCGGCGACGCCACCTTTGTAGGTAGCCGCCAGGTGGGATGCCACTCTGTTGTGATCGTCCTCGCGTTTGGAGTACCGGCTGCCTCTACTCGCTGTGTCTCCCGCCCCTGCGCATCATAGGTATACGTCGTTGCCGAGCCGTCATAGCCGACCCTCCGCGTAGCGTTCCCGCTGGGGTCATAGTCCGTGCTCTGCGACGTGCTCCCACACGTCGGACACGGCGCACTCACCCCAGTCGGCAACAACACACCGTTCTGCTTCAGGAAGCTATACACGCTGCTGCCGCCATCCGGCGTCAGGACCGTCGTCTGCCCGTTCGCCTGATACTGGAACTGATACCGATCTGCGCCGGCGGTCAATTCACTGGTGATCGCCCGCCCCTGATCGTCATAGGCGTAGGTGGCATACCGCACGCCAGCTTCGTCGATGACGCCCGTGAGGGCCGTGGGGAATCGGGTGTCTTCATATACGTACTGACGCGTGGTGTTGTCTGGCCACGTGACGGTGGTCAGCATGCCGTTCGCGTTGTAGGCGTACTGGGTGATGGCGCCATCGGGCGCGGTAATGCTGGAGATGCGGCCTTGGGGGTTGTAGTCGAAGGTCAGGCTCCGGCCGCTGGAGGCAGTGACCTTGCTCAGTCGCCCGGTGGTCGTGTACTGCAGCGCCGTGGCGCGGCCATTGCGTTCGCGTACGGAGAGCAGGTTGCCTTGGGCGTCGTACGTCTCTTCGATACCCTCTGTCGGAACCTTGTAAATCCAATTGGATCCGACGTGCTCGATCGTGTCGCGAATGCCCGCCGTTGTCCAAACGGTGCCTGACTTCGAAAACACGCGCACTGTGCCGCCGTCTCGCAAAGTCGTGATTGGACTAGACGCATAGCTGCCGACGACAGCAACGTCTAGGGCGCGCTGCCAATTAAACGTCCACCCGCCTGCTGCGCCGTTGGTGCGGAAACGAAGATCAGAACGGTAAGTGCGGGAGATGGGTAGCTCTTCGCTACCGGCGTCGTCGCGCTCGGTAAGTGTCTTCGCGCCCGTACCCGGATAAACGGGATGAGAGACGGGGCATGCCTTGACCTCTGGAGTCGATGGAGCGCACGACTTGTCAGCCTGGCGCGTATAACCATCGGCGCAGCCGGTGCTGTCCAGGTCAACAAAAAAGTTGCTGTCGTAACCGCCGATGTCAAACCAACAGGCGTATTCTCCGGGCACCGTTGGAGTGATGTACTTGATGGGAACGGACCCAGCAATGGTCCGGCAGGCGACTTCCGCTGAGGGGTAGTAGGGACCGGTGGTCGACAAGTAATACTGCCATCTGTAGCCGGCGATTGAGCCGATCTCAGCGTGCGCGCTAACGGCACCAATCATGAAGATGGCCGTTATCAACAGGCGCAAAATTCCCATCTATTCCCCCGCCCCCGAAGGTCGTCACTATTGTTTGTGCGCCAAACTCTATGCGAACGCGACCGACGCTCGATTTCAAATTATTTCTATCAGATATGAATCTTCTTGCAGCATGCTTGCCAACCTAGGAAGAAAAGCCATGCAATTCCCCATCGCGATTCACAAAGACGAGGGGAGCGTCTATGGCGTCACGGTGCCGGATATTCCCGGCGTGCACTCGTGGGGCGATACCGTCGATGAAGCCATCCGCAACACGCGGGAGGCCATCGCGGGGCATCTGCAGACACTGGCAGCGCTCGGCGAAGACGTAGACGTAACCTGCTCGACCATTGAAGACCTGACCAAGCAAGACGAGTACGCGGGTGCCATCTGGGCGTTCGTTGAAATCGACGACGAGGAGCTTGACCGCACCCTGCAGCGCCTCCCGTATTGAGGTTAAATAGGGACTTGCCTTCGCACCATGACCGATTGCCATGACGACTTATGAAATCTGGGCCTCACCGCCCTCTCTCCGACGAGATCCGATCTTGGTTGAGAAAGGAGCCAAAGAGAATCAACCGCAGGTCTTCGAAGAGGATTCGGTGTTGGTGAAAACGTTCGAGGCCGCGAGCTGGGAGGAGGCCAACCAGGTCTTCTATGACTACATGGGCTTTGGCAAATATCATCCGATGTGAAACGGGTAGAACGGGCGGCCGGTTGGTCGCCCTTTTTTTTGTCCTCTCGCCGCGGAAAGAGGCGCGGTCGGTTGCCATGGGGCTCGCATCGCCGCCCGAGTTGGCGGCGGTGCGCGCGATCAGTGAGTCACCGGCCCGCCCCTTCGAAGGCAAAGGGTTCAGTTGGCGACAGCGACCAGGCCACGATCCTTCTGCCCATCTCGTTCAGTGACGCGGCCTCCGTTGGAACCGCAAACCGGACGGACCAAGAAGTCATGGCATCGCCCCGCGATTCCGCTTTGAACTCAATTGCGCAATGGCCTGCACCGTCATAGACAAACGCGCGCACCAACATGTAGTCAGCGTACGTAGGGTCCATTGAACCGAGCTCGAGCTTGACCTCATCGGAGATCGAGCTGGGGAAGTCTATTAGCGCCTGCCCAAACTCTGAGAAGGCTGCCGGATAGCAGTAGGCTTCGCCCCACCATTGGCGCTCGTTGCCCTCCACAGACACGCGCAAGTGCATGAGCCCGTCATCGTCGGTCCAAACTGGCTTGATGTGTAGTTGCATTCGAAGCGCTCTAATCGTTTTTTTCGGGACTGGATGCCAGCCGACATGCTGACTTCGCTATTCATGTTGCCACCGATTGAACGGCGTTCGCGAACGGCAGCTTGTGGCAGCGAGACAGGGATGTAGAGTCGCTGGCCGCGAAGGTCTTTCTACAGCGTCGCGGCCGCATCAAGGCGCCGAATGCTCACTGCCCTTCTGATTCAGCTTGCGCCGGAAAATGAGCCGGATCGCGAGGACCGCCTCCAGAGCTAGCCAGAGCGCCCCGAACCATCTGAAGATAACAACGGTGCCGTGATGCTTTGCGGCACTCGGAACAATGCTGTCGCTGTGCAGTACATTGACGTTCAGCCACAGCACGCCATCGCGCAACCAATAGACGGCCGCCACCATTGCGAGACACAACGGCACACGAAAGGCGGTGCCCGTCCAACCGGGATGATGTACACCGCGTTCAATCCAAGCAAACAGATTCATTCAATGACCCTGCTATTTGCGTAAGAACGCCGACCTTTTGGCGTGGGCTCAGATATAGAACTCTTCTGTGTCGGCGTCGGAGTCCAGCGCCCCAAAGACAAAAGTCACCTTCGCCCCCTTGATGAACGCCAGTTTACTAAGCTGGGGCCGAATGAACTCGAAGAGAGCCCTTGCACTTTGACAAGCGAAGACGCCTTGGGCGTCTCCTCCGTCAATCGCCATGTCGTCACCAAGGTACTCACCAACACCGTTCGCTTCGATAGCGGGCCGCATCTTTGCGATAAAGTCGCTGTAGGGAAGGATGTCGCGGATGTCGTGAGTGAAGTAGATGGTCAGATGTTCCATGAAGACGGAGCGTGCGTGTGCAAAATGTAACAGTAGTCAGTATCGAGCCAATTGGCGGCGGAACCGAAACTGATGATGCATCAATAACCCTCCGCTGCGGTACCACCGAGGTCACAGCCTTTCTATTCGGATGCGTCGCACATGTAGGCGACATTGTGCATGCCTCTCTTACCGCCCTTGACAGCGCCGCATATCTGGAAGATTGGCCTGATGACCTGAAAAACGAGTTCCACCGGGAACGTATCGAGAAAACGGGACAGCCTTATGGCTACCGCGGATATGGACACGTCGTCGATCAGGAACAAGGAATCATTGAAGTCCTCGGCTTCCGCATTGACGTCGGCGACCTAGATTTCGTGCCCAACGGGACGGCCGTTGAGTTCGAGTGTTTCAGGCTCGATATGCGGCAGGTAGATTAGAGGCGCCTCCCTCTGCTGCGCTGGCAGGATCTTTCGCTCCACGCGAAGCGCAGTCATTCAACGCTAGGTCGGTAAAACGCCCACACACCGGCGGAAACTTCGGCAGCAGCAAATTGCAGAGTCTCAGCTTCCGTTCGAATTTCAAAGACATGCACCATGTACCGTTGAGCTTGGTATTGTGGATGGGGCAAGTCAACCGCCGGCCGCGGTAATTTGGTCCATCTAAAGGACCAAAGATTAATTCCCGCGAGTGTTATCGGCGTTCCCTCTGCAACCACACCCAACGCTTTCCATGTCTCAGCCATCGCCCTCTCAGCACGCAGCATAATGACCTCCCGGGGCTGCCGGGACCACAGCTGGCATGTCGACTCCATGCCGCAGATACGATGCTATATCGACTTCCACTCAGCCCAGTCCGAAAGATACTGTCGCGATCGTGGCCCAAGACACCGTCTCGTTGGAAATCATGAAAAGATCTGTTGTCTGGGGATGGGCAGCCTGGCTGTTCTTCAGTCTGCTCCTCGCTGCCGGCGTTTATCTCAACGACTGGGCCGCACAAGGCATCGACACCGAGATTGAACTCACTCCAGGCACTACAGCGTCGGTCGCGATCAGTCGTCCGATTGCGTCAAACCTTCAAGCCCAACTGCTCTTTGACCATACGCTTGGCCAGGATCGCGCAGAGCTCGGAAGATTTGAGCATCGGGCAGCGGAAAGAGGCGCCCAATATGCCTACTTCGCTAACGTTGGTGAACCTGTCCGGCTCGAGGTACAGCTTGGCGACGCATCAAAGCGCTACATCCTTGAGGCGGGCCCAGCTTCCCAAGGTGGTGACAAGATAGGACGCCTGCTGATGATGCCGGTTGCGGGACTGCCAGCAGGCAGCGTTCTACCACTCCATCAGGAGGCTCGCGAGTTTCCAGTGATACCTGCAGGCAAGAGCCAGCTAACCGTCATCGTTAAAGATGTCGGCCGTCAGATTCGCGGCGAGCACGTCATTTTCTCGGTGGAGCCGCCTCTCAGCTTCAAGACTGCCATGCCAGAGTACCTATGGCTTTGGCCTTTCTATTTCTGGCCATTTGCCTCGGTGATTTTGCTAGTTTGGCTGGCTTGGCAGGCAACAGTAACGTGGAAGACGGTTAGAGCGCCCAGTGTTGGGTAACACGGCAACAGCAACGGCCGTCAGGACTGAAGACGATCGGGCCCACACCATTAGCGAACCCGACTCGGGCACCCTAGCGGCAGTCCGAGATATGGCATTGCAGCGGAGCCCATTCCAGCAAATGCGAAACATGTAGAGGCACGAAGAAGTCGGGGGACTCTGAGAACTGCTCCCCCGCCCAGATGTACCAGCCCGACGTTTCGCCTTCTAGCTTTAGCTGCAAGCCGTTAAGGGGGCGCAGTCGTTCCCTAACATTGCGCGAGACGCCAACCTTCAGCATCTTGTCGCAACCGAAATACTCGGCATGGAAACGTTGGCAGACCGCCAACTGTGGATTCATGTGATCTGCATCCACTATTGAGCGTCCCCCTGCGCTCATCGTTGGCGCCAATCGTCGTGAGTAATGCCATAGACTCGCTCGCACTCGTCATACACCTCTTCGCGCGACGCATACCAGTGGCCCGACGTCGGAAGGGGCGCCTCTACCGATTCATACCGCATCATCAGGAAGCTTCCATCGCTAAGTTGTTCGATCTCGATTTTCCTGGTCGTACCTGGATGCGTGCCTCGACCATCAAGGGACTTCCGCGTTGGCGCCCAAATCAGCATCAGTAGATTCTCATTCGTTTTGGTACCCCGCACTGGCAGGCTGTTAGGTCAGCCGAATGGCCGCTCTTGGCCGGAAGCGGATGGCGGCTAGGCTTTCCATACCTCGTGCTCAGGTACCCCACTTTACGGCGAGACGCAAACGCCAGCCCTCTCGACTGCACGTTCACGCGCCTGCAAGTATCTCAGTTTCTCCCAATCCCGCTCAGCCCCGGCGAAGAGATCGACAAGATCCGCCGCATCCTCTCCAGATAGCTCACATCGGCCGGCGGCTCCATCGCCCAGGCCGGGGCCGGGCTGATCTTCACCTGTGCCGACACCGGCGTCGGGCTGGCAACGGGCGCGCACTGTCATCCGTACATCACCTGCAGCAAGAGCGCGCTGCAGACGCGTGTTTTCAGCGGTGGCACGTTGCATCTGGGCGATGGTCTTGTCGTAGCGATCGGCTTGCCAGGCCCACGCGGCTGCTGCAGCCACCGCTGCCACTGCCAGGAGCCGGAGGGTTGCGAAGTTCATTGGCTTTGCCTTGTCGGATGATGTGGGTGACCCACAGCCCCGCCACCGCCAACGCACAATGCCGGCCACGGCGCCAATGGCGCGGTCGGCCAGGCCCGCCCCGACCAAAACAAAAGCCCGCGTAACGGATCACGTTACGCGGGCTTTTTCGTTTCCTTTTTGCGTGCTCTCTGCGCGCTCGTTGACTGCAATTACGGCTTGTCGGTACGCAGGACTTCCAACACAGCGGACAGCGCGCGCCGCAAGCCCTGCACATCCACCGAACCGGTCACAGCAGCTGCCATCGGCGCCGCAACGTCCATCTCCGGCTCATCAGCTTCGACTTGCGACGCCGCACTTGCGCCATGCCGCAACTCATCCAACCGATTGCGCGCGCCGTTGATCGTGAAGCCCTGCTCGTACAGCAGCTCGCGAATACGCCGGATCAGCAGCACTTCATGATGCTGGTAGTAGCGCCGATTGCCGCGTCGCTTGACCGGCTTGAGCTGCGTAAACTCCTGCTCCCAATAGCGCAGCACGTGCGGCTTGACGGCGCATAGGTCGCTCACCTCACCAATGGTGAAGTAGCGCTTGGCGGGAATCGGGGGCAGGTTGACCCGCTCCGTGTGTTTATCGGCGGCCATACAGGACTGGACTACAGGGCTGGCGAAAGAGACGGATTGAACGGACGGCTGAACGAAATCGCTCAGCAGAATTACGCGACGTCGACCGGCAGCGGCTCGACACGCTCTTCAACGAGCGCCTTGAGCTTCTGGCTGGCGTGGAACGTAACGACGCGGCGCGCAGTGATGGGAATGATTTCTCCCGTCTTCGGATTGCGGCCCGGCCGCTGCGGCTTGTCGCGCAACTGGAAGTTACCGAAGCCCGACAGCTTGACGCTGTCGCCCTGCTCGAGCGCCTCGCGAATCACGTCGAAAAACGCTTCGACCATATCCTTCGACTCACGCTTGTTCAGGCCGACCTGCTCGAACAGCATCTCGGCAAGCTCCGCCTTGGTAAGCGTCGGCACGTCCTGAGCGCGCGCGTCACGTGCGTCGCCCAACGCTGTCGAAGAAGAACCGAGCGAGTCGCCCAAGGATGCCGCCAACGCTGGCGCGTGTTGATCGTTCATAGGATTCGCTTAGCGTATTCGATCCGAATGCGGAGGTTCGTTCGAGCTGTCTCTAGCGCAGTGCGGACGTCTGAGACGTCAAGCGCGCAGGCGCGCGCCGAATGCATCGCCGGCCGCTCGAATCAGTTGCTGTGTGGCGGCCTCGACAATGTCGTCCTGAAGGGTGCTGTCAGTATCTTGCAACGTAATTCTGAAGGCAAGGCTTTTCTCCTGCGCCCCAATGGCAGCCGTGGCGGCCTTCGGACGGAATTCATCGAACAGCACAACGCCTTGCAGATAGCGCTGCCAAGGCGTGCCAACAGCCGTCTTTTCAAAGGTATCGACCAAGTCCTGGACGGCCACGTCTTGGCGCACCACGAGCGCAATGTCGCGCGTCACTGCGGGCACGCGGGGTACTTCGCGATACTTCGGCAACCCGACGGCCGTGATTGCGTCGAGTTCCAGCTCCCACACCACCGGCGCAGTCGGCAGATCGTATTTCTGCAGCCAACGCGGATGCAGCTCGCCGAGCCAGCCGATGGGACGGCCATTCAGCACTACGCGCGCCGAGCGGCCCGGATGCAGCGCCGGATGCTCAGCGCGTTCGAAACGCGCCTGCAGCGGCCACAGCAGCGACTCGACATCGCCCTTCACATCGAAGAAATCGACCGGGCGCGTCTGCACGCCCCATTGCTCTTCCTTCGACGGACCATAGGCAATGCCGCCGGCCATCATCGGCTGGGCGTAGCCGGCGATCGACAGGCCACCGTCAGCGACGCTCGCATCGCGGTGGAACACACGCCCCACTTCGAACATGCGCACGCGCGAAGCCTTGCGGTTCAGGTTGTAGCGCACCTTGTCGAGCAAACCGCCGATGAGCGTGCTGCGCATCACCGAGTACTGGCTGGCAATCGGATTCAGCAGCGGAATCGGGTTGGTGTTGCCGGCAAAATCCGCTTCCCATTCGGTCTCGACAAAGGCGAAGTTCACGACCTCGTGGTAATCGCGCGCGGCAACGGCGTGACGCACGTCGTGCATCGTGCGGCGCGCCTCGTCGGTCGGGCGCATCGCGCTCTCGGCCACGGGCGGCTTGGCGGGAATCTGCTCGAAACCGTAGATGCGGGCGACCTCTTCGATCAGGTCTTCCTCGATTTCCAGGTCGAAGCGGTACGACGGCGGCTCGACGATAAACACATCGCCGTCCACGCTGAACGTCAGGCCGAGGCGCTTGAACACGTCCGCCACGACATCGTGCGACAGGGGAATACCAAGCACACGCGCCGCACGTGCAACACGCATGCGCACCGGCTCGCGTTTCGGCAAGTTGACGATCTGATCGTCGATCGGGCCAGCTTGGCCGCCGCAGATTTCGAGGATCAGCGCGCTGATGCGCTCGATGTGTTCAACGGTCGTCGCATAGTCCACGCCGCGCTCGAAGCGATGGCCGGCATCGGTCGAGAAGTTGTAGCGGCGTGCACGGCCCTGGATGGCTTCCGGCCACCAGAATGCGGCCTCGACGTAGATGTTCTGCGTATCGAGCGTGACGGCCGTCTTGTCACCGCCCATGATGCCGGCGAGGCTTTCAATGGCCTGCTCGTCCGAGATCACGCCGACCTTTTCGTCGACGGTGATGGTGTCGCCGTTGAGCAGCTTCAGTTGTTCGCCAGCCTTGCCCCAGCGCACCGTCAGGCCGCCGTGGATCTTGTCCAGGTCGAACACGTGCGACGGACGGCCCAGCTCCAGCATCACGTAATTCGAAATATCGACCAGCGCCGACACGCTGCGCATGCCCGCGCGCTCGATGCGCGACACCATCCAGGCCGGCGTCTTCGCGTGCGCATTCACACCGCGGATGATGCGGCCCGAAAAACGA
Organism: Ralstonia sp. UNC404CL21Col; assembly: GCF_000620465.1. Classification (GTDB taxonomy): domain Bacteria; phylum Pseudomonadota; class Gammaproteobacteria; order Burkholderiales; family Burkholderiaceae; genus Ralstonia; species Ralstonia flatus. The sequence goes on along the minus strand of NZ_KK211140.1, from coordinate 862,858 downwards.
CCGCACAGGTCCGGCGCTTCTACCTTGACCGGCAGCTTGTCGGCCAGCGTCACCGCCACGGGCGCCATCGACGGCACCGTGATGGGCGCGCCCGTCAGCGCGGACACTTCACGCGCCACGCCATGGATCGACAGGCAGTCGGCCTTGTTCGGCGTGAGCTTGATGACGAAGATCTGGTCGTCCAGATCGAGCACCTTGCGGATGTCCTCGCCCACCGGCGTGTCTTCCGGCAGGATCAGCAGACCGCCGTGGTCTTCCGACAGCTTCAGCTCGCGCGCCGAACACAGCATGCCGTAGCTCTCCACGCCACGCAGCTTGCCGATCTTGATCTTGAACGGCTTGCCGTCTTCGCCCGGCGGCAGTTCGGCGCCGACCAGCGCGCACGGCACCTTGATCCCTACCGACACGTTCGGCGCGCCGCAGACGATCTGCAGCAATTCGCCCGTGCCCGCATCGACCTTGCACACGTTGAGGCGATCGGCGTCCGGGTGTTTGTTCACCTCGACCACATGCCCGACGACGATCTGCGAGAACGGCGGCGCGACGGGGTCGACCTCTTCCACCTCGAGGCCAGCCATCGTCAGGCGATGGGAAAGCTCATCCGTGGTGATCGACGGATTGACGAAACTGCGAAGCCAGGATTCCGGAAATTGCATGGCGCGACAGGAAAGAGAATTCGATTAGCGGGGCGATGAAGTACCAGTGCGAGCGCTCGGCGCCTTACGCGAACTGGCGCAGGAAACGCACATCGCCCTCGAAGAACAGGCGCAGATCGTTGATGCCATAGCGCAGCATCGTCAAGCGCTCCAGGCCGGAGCCGAACGCGAAGCCGATGTAGCGCTCGGGGTCCAGGCCCATGTTGCGCACCACGGTCGGGTGCACCTGGCCGGAGCCGGAAATCTCCAGCCATTTACCGTTGCCGAATGCCATGTCGATCTCGGCCGACGGCTCGGTGAACGGGAAATACGACGGGCGGAAACGCACCTGGATGTCGTCGCGCTCGAAGAAGTTGCGCAGGAAATCGGTATAGACGCCCTTCAGGTCGGCAAAGCTGATGTTGTCTGCAATCCAGAGGCCTTCGACCTGATGGAACATCGGCGAGTGCGTGGCATCGCTGTCAACGCGGTACGTGCGTCCCGGAGCGATGACCTTGATCGGCGGAATGCGGTCGAGGTGCTTGTACTTCTCGACGTGCATGCGGGCATAGCGCACTTGCATCGGGCTGGTGTGCGTGCGCAGCAGCAGGAGCTTGTCTTCGCTGTCGCGACCGTCGATGTAGAACGTGTCCTGCATCGAGCGCGCCGGGTGGTTATCCGGGTTGTTCAGCGCCGTGAAGTTCATCCAGTCGGATTCGATTTCAGGGCCGTCGGCCACATCGAAACCGATGGAGCCGAAAATCTTGGCGACGCGCTCCCAGGTGTTCATCACCGGATGCAGGCTGCCTTCGGCCACATCACGACCGGGCAGCGTTACATCGATCGCCTCAGCCGCGAGGCGTGCGTTCATCAGCGCATCGGCCAGCGCCTGGCGGCGGGCGTTCAGGGCCTCCTCAACACGGCTCTTCGCTTGGTTGATGCGCGCGCCTTCGGACTTGCGTGTCTCCGGATCGAGCTTGCCCAAGCCTTTGAGCAAGTCGGTCAGCACGCCGGACTTACCGAGAAAGCGCGCCTTCTCGTTTTCCAGCGAGGCGTTGTCCTCCACAGAGGCAAACGCGTTTTGGGCATCGACGACGACTTGATCCAGATCCAGTGACATGGGAAGGCGAGCGAGAAAATTCGGGTGATTCGGGTCCGCGAAATGCGCGGAATAAAAAACGGGGCTCGGTGAGAGCCCCGTCAGGGTGATCAGCCGGCAAAGTCACTGGGCAATTCCAGCAGCCTGCCCGGCCAATCCAATTCAGGCGACGTTGGCTTTCACCTGGTTCACGATGGCAGCAAAAGCCACCTTGTCGTGAATGGCCATGTCCGACAGCACCTTGCGGTCCAGCTCGATGGACGCCTTCTTCAGGCCGTTCATGAACTTGCTGTAGGTCAGACCATGCTCGCGTGCGCCAGCGTTGATACGTGCAATCCAGAGCGCACGGAACACGCGCTTCTTGTTGCGACGATCGCGGTAGGCGTACTGGCCAGCACGCATGACCGCCTGCTTGGCGATGCGATAGACGTTATTGCGGCGGCCGCGGTAACCCTTGGCTGCGCTGATAACCTTCTTATGACGGGCCCGCGCTGTGACCCCACGTTTTACTCGAGGCATGAAATGCTCCTTTCGTAGTTAGTTAGGGTTAGGCGTACGGCATCATTGCGCGAACGGACTTCAGGTTCGTCTCATGGACGCCCTCGGTACCGCGCAGGTGACGCTTGTTCTTGGTGGTCTTCTTGGTCAGGATGTGACGCTTGAAGGCTTGGCCACGTTTGATCGTGCCACCAGGACGGGCAGTAAAGCGCTTGGAAGCGCTTTTCTTCGTCTTCATCTTCGGCATGGAACAACTCCGTTTTTGACATGAAGCCAGGTGGACGGCTGGCGCCGACACTTGCAAGACCCGGGCTCACTTGTTGTATCGCGGCAGGCTTTGACACCTGCCGCGTCTTCCGACGTTTCCGTCTGGAACCTGCTCAGCGCGGCCGGAATCGCCCGGCCGCCGCTGCATTACTTTTTCTTCTTGGGCGCCAACATCATCACTGCCTGGCGGCCTTCCATCTTCGGCATCTGCTCAACCTGACCGAATTCCTCCAGGTCAGCCTTGATACGCTCCAGCACGCGCATACCGAGCTCCTGGTGCGCCATTTCGCGGCCCCGGAAACGCAAGGTAACCTTCACCCGGTCACCATCCTCTAGGAAGCGCGTGGCGTTTCGCAGCTTGACGCCGTAGTCGTTGTCGTCGGTAGCCGGGCGGAATTTGACTTCCTTCACCTGGATAACCTTCTGCTTCAACTTGGCCTCGTGAGCCTTCTTCTGCTCCTGATACTTGAACTTGCCATAGTCCATCAGGCGGCAAACGGGCGGCTGCGCAGTCGGCGCGATCTCGACCAGGTCGACGTCTTTTTCTTCTGCCAGACGCAATGCGTCGAACAGCTTGACGATGCCGAGCGCTTCTCCCTCAACCCCGGTCAGCCGGATTTCCGGTGCGCTGATCTCGCGGTTGATGCGGTGAGATTTCTCAGTAGCGATGTTGATGTCCTCGAAGAATCAAAAAAACAGGCCGTGCCCAGCTCATGACTTGTTGGCGAGATCGTTCTGCAGTCGCTCAACGAACGCCGACAGCGGCATGGAGCCTAGATCGACGTTGCCACGGGCACGCACGGCCACCTGATTTTCATCCCGTTCCTTGTCGCCAACCACGATCTGGTATGGGACCTTCTGGACGGAATGCTCGCGGATTTTATACCCAATCTTCTCATTCCGCAAATCAACGACCGCCCTAAATCCTTGTTTTTGCAGGGATTGCACAACGGATTGTGCGTATTCGGCGTGCGAATCGGTGATGCTGAGCACTGCAACCTGCACGGGGGAAAGCCACGTCGGCAGCGCTCCGGCATATTGCTCGATCAAGATACCGATAAAGCGCTCGAGGCTGCCAACGATAGCTCGGTGCAGCATGATGGGGCGATGGCGCGCGCCATCTTCGCCGACAAATTCAGCATCCAGGCGCTCCGGCAGGTTCGGGTCGACTTGGATCGTGCCGCATTGCCACTGACGGCCAAGTGCATCTTTAAGCACATATTCGATCTTGGGACCGTAGAACGCCCCTTCACCCGGCAAGTACTCAAATTCGCAACCCGACGCACGCAAGCCCTCGGCCAACGCAGCCTCGGCGCGGTCCCAGCTTTCTTCCGTGCCGATGCGCTTGTCTGGACGCGTCGACAGCTTGTAGAGAATTTCGGTAAAGCCGAAATCCTTGTAGACCTTCTGCAGCAACGTCGTAAACGCCGTCACCTCGGCCTGGATCATGTCTTCCGTGCAGAAGATGTGGCCGTCGTCCTGCGTGAAGCCGCGCACGCGCATGATGCCGTGCAGGCCACCCGAAGGCTCGTTGCGGTGGCACGCCCCGAATTCGCCGAAGCGAAGCGGCAGGTCGCGGTAGCTCTTGATGCCCTGCTTGTAAATGAGGATGTGGCCGGGGCAGTTCATCGGCTTCAGCGCGTATTCGCGCTTTTCCGATTCCGTGATGAACATGTTCTCGCGGTACTTGTCCCAGTGGCCGGTCTTCTCCCACAGCGTCTTGTCGAGAATCTGCGGCCCCTTCACTTCCTGGTAGCCGTTCTCGCGATACACGCGGCGCATGTACTGCTCGATCTCTTGCCACAACGTCCAGCCCTTGGGGTGCCAGAACACCGTGCCGGGCGAGTACTCGTCGATGTGGAACAGGTCGAGTTCGCGGCCGAGCTTGCGGTGGTCACGCTTTTCGGCCTCTTCCAGCATGTGCAGGTAGGCTTCCTGGTCTTCCTTCTTCGCCCAGGCGGTGCCGTAGATGCGCTGGAGCATCTCGTTGTTGTGGTCGCCACGCCAATACGCGCCCGCCACCTTCATCAGCTTGAAGACTTTCAGTTTGCCCGTGGATGGCACGTGCGGACCGCGGCACAGGTCAACGAAGTTGCCCTCGCGGTACAGGCCGATCTCCTGATCCTGCGGGATGGAGGCGATGATCTCCGCCTTGTACTTCTCGCCCATGCCCTCGAACAGCTTGACGGCATCATCGCGATTCCAGACTTCACGCGTTACCTTCTCGTCCTTCTTGGCCAGCTCGGTCATCTTCTTTTCGATGGCAGCGAGGTCTTCGGGCGTGAAGGGGCGTTTGTAGGCGAAGTCGTAGTAGAAACCGTTCTCGATAACCGGGCCGATGGTGACCTGCGCGTCCGGATACAGCTCCTTGACGGCGTAGGCGAGCAAGTGGGCCGTGGAGTGACGGATCACGTCGACGCCGTCGGCGTCCTTGTCGGTGATGATGGCGAGCTTGGCATCGCGGTCGATCGTGTAGCTCGTGTCGACCATCTGACCGTCCACGCGGCCCGCCAGAGCCGCCTTGGCCAGGCCTGCACCGATGCTTTGCGCCACTTCTGCGACCGTCACCGGGCCGGGAAACTCACGCCGGGAACCATCCGGCAACGTGATTGCGATCATGCTTGCTCCTGTGGAGTCACCGTTGCGCATTTCAGGTTTCAGAGATGCACAGCGGTCGTTATTCTGTCGTGCACCGCGCCAAGTCAGCGCAGCAGGTTGTCGAATCGAATGCTTCGAAGCGCTTTCAGCTTGATCGCCACGCGTGACATGAAACTGCGGACGAAAAAAAACGCGGCCAAGGCCGCGTTTTCATTTGCGTCATCTACCGCTTGGGCAGACCGCAAAGGGCGAAAAACGCACCTTGACTACTGTCGCTCCGAAGCGGTTGTAGTTCGCGGTGCCTGAATCATATTTCGCCCTGTGTTCAGTTGTACGGGACAAACCCGGGAATTACGAGGATGACGGCTTGGACACCCTACCCGACGCGTCCTGCTAAATGCGTTGGTAGGCTCGATTGGACTCGAACCAACGACCCCCACCATGTCAAGGTGGTGCTCTAACCAGCTGAGCTACGAGCCTGCCGAAGAACAAGACTATACCGTCACTTCCTTCTGGCTGTCAATACCCCTTGCACTTCTTCGATCAAAGTCAGCGCGCGCTGCAGCTGCGTCGCCTCTGACACCTCCGCAGTGAACTGCATTTTCGCGACGCCTTTGCTCGACAGCGTGCGCACGCCGGTCACGTTGATCTTCTCTCGCGAGAGGATTTCCGAGATGTCGCGCAACAAGCCCTGCCGGTCCAGCGCTTCGACCTGGATGTCGATCGGATAGACCGAATCGCTGCGTTGACCCCACTCCGTCTGGATCACACGGCCCGGCGCCCGGGCGGCCAGTTGCTGGAACGTCGCGCAACTCTGTCGGTGGATCGAGACACCACGGCCACGCGTGACAAAGCCGACGATGGGGTCCGGCGGTGCAGGCTTGCAGCAACGCGACATCTGCGTGAGGAGCGAATCAACACCCACCACGAGCACACCGCTCTTGGCGCCACGGGCCACGCTGGTGGCGCGGCTTTTCTTGGTGATGGCGGCTTCGTCGTCGACGGGTGCCGGCGGCGGCGCCCCATCCGAGCGCAAGACCGCTTCGATACGGCGCAGGCTCAGCTCGTCCTTGGCGACGACAGCGTACAGATCATCCGGCGTCTTGTAGCCGAGCTTGGCGGCCAGCTCTTCCAGGTTGACGGCGGTCTTCCCTTCGCGCTGCAGCGTCTTGTCGATGAGCGCGCGGCCCTGGGCGAGCGTCTCTTCCAGCTCCATCGCGTTGAACCATGCGCGCACCTTCGTGCGGGCACGCGGGCTGACCAGATAGTGCAGCTCGGTGTTCAGCCAATCGCGCGACGGGCCGCCCTGCTTGACGGTGACGATCTCGACCGTCTGGCCGTTCTTGAGCGGCGTGTTCAGCGGCACCATCGTGCCATCGACGCGTGCGCCGCGGCAGCGGTGGCCGAGATCGCTGTGCAGGTAATAAGCGAAGTCGACCGGCGTCGCGCCTTGCGGCAACGCGATCACGCGCGCCTGCGGCGTCAGCACGTAGATGTGATCGTCCAGCTCGGTGTGCTTGAGCTGCTCCCACGGGGAATCCTCGTGCGCGACGGTGTGCTCGGCGTCATCTTTCCAGGCGAGCAATTGGCGCAGCCAGGCGATCTTCTCGTCGTAGCGTTCGCTGGCGGAGAACTGCCCGGCGTAGCCTTTGCTGCCGGCCTCCTTGTAGCGCCAGTGCGCCGCCACGCCGTACTCGGCAAAATGGTGCATCTCGCGCGTACGGATCTGCACTTCGAGCGCGCGGCCGTCGTCGCCGATCACCACCGTGTGCAGCGACATGTAGCCATTGGCCTTCGGACGCGAGATGTAGTCGTCGAATTCCTTCGGGATCGGCTGCCACATGTGGTGCACGAAACCGAGCACCGTGTAGCAATCCTTGATGTCGTCGACGATGACGCGGAAGGCGCGCACGTCGTACAGATCGGCAAAGTCGAGTTCCTTGCCGCGCATCTTCTTCCAGATGCTGTAGATGTGCTTGGGCCGCCCGCTGACCTCCGCCTGAATGCCGGCATCGTGCAAGGTCTTTTGGAGTTGTTCGATGGCCTGGCCGATGAACTTCTCGCGCTCGATGCGCTTTTCGTCCAGCAGGCGGGCGATGCGCTTGTAGGTATCGGGGTCCTCAAAGCGGAAGCCGAGGTCTTCAAGCTCCCACTTCAGCTGCCAGATGCCCAGGCGGTTTGCGAGCGGCGCGTAGATATCCAGCGTCTCGCGCGCCATGCCTTCCGGCGCCGAGCGCTTCGTCTGCGCCAGCCAGCGCAGCGACTGCAACCGGGACGCCAGCCGGATCAGCACCACGCGAATGTCCTGCGCGAACGCGAGCAACATCTTGCGCAACGCCTCGACTTGCGCGCGGCGTGCTTCGGCTTCGTTCTTGCGCGTGACGCTGGCGTCGGTCGGGCTGACGAGGCCGGCAATGGCGCCAATGCGCAGCAGTTGCCGCACATCGTGCACAAGCTTCACGACCTCGGCCCCGAACGCGGGCTCGAGCGCCTTTTCGTTGTCCATTGCCAGCGTCGGCAACAGAAACAGCGCGGCCGCCTGCAACGACGGCGTATCGACGCGCAGCCCTTCAAGGATGGCGATCGTGCCGCGCGCGTGCGACTCCAGCGGCTCGCCGGTCAGCGTGACGCTGTCCGCGGCATTCGCCACGAGGTATTCGATCGCCCGAGCGACCTGCTCTGCCGTCGATCCGGACCCCTCGGCCGGCCGTTCGGTCTTGTTCTCCATGATGCGTCCTGCTTGCGTCTGGCCTGTTGCGTGACGGGCTCAGCTTTTCTGTGCGGCCGTCACGACGATTTCGATGCGGTACTTCGGATTGGCCAGCGCGGCTTCAACGGTGGCGCGCGGCGGCGAGTTCTTGGAATCGGCGGCGACCCACTGGTCCCACACCTTGTTCATCTCGCCAATCTCGCTGATGTCTTTGAGGAAGATCTGGCACATCAGGATGCGCGTCTTGTCGCTGTCGTTGGCGGCCAGCACGCGATCAATGATGGCGAGCACTTCCGCCGTCTGCTCGGCAATGCCGGCGTCCAGCGTGGTCTCGGGCACTTGGCCGGCCACGTAGACGACGCCGTTATAGACAGCAGCGTCCGAATAGCGATGTTCGACGTTGTAACGTTTCAGTTCAGTGCTCATCTTGCAAATCGAATGGGGTCGGACAAACGGTCATTGACCGAGGAAGAACTTGCGGGCGATCGCCACCTGATCCGGCTGGACGAAGGTCGGCGCGTGGCCCACATCGGGAATTTCCACCGTGTTCACATGTTGGCCGCGCTGCATCATGGCTTCGACGGTCTCGCGCGTGAGCAAATCGGAATGCGCGCCGCGCACCACCAGCACCTCGCCGGGAATCGCCTCGAACAGCTTCCAGAGCATCGCCTCGCCGGCCGCGACCACTTCGGGCGTGGTGTTCTTGAACGGCTCGGCCAGGCGCGGATCGTAATGCAGGATCCACTCGCCGCCCTGCGGCTTCAGGATCGCCGTGTTCAACTCACGCCATTGCTCCGGCGTGTGCGGGCCGAATGAAGCGCTGATCGTCTTGAGGTAGGCCAGCCCTTCATCGAACGTCTTGAAGCGGACGTTCAGTCCGAGATAAGCACCGATGCGCGTCAACGACGATTCCGTGACGCGCGGGCCCACATCGTTGAGCAGCAGCTTGCGGATCGGCGATTTCGGCAAGCCTGCCAGGCCAATGCCGATCAGGCCACCCATCGAGGTACCGAACCAGTCGACGGACTCGGCATTCAGGCGCGCGAGCAACGTCACCATGTCGGACGCGTACTGCTGCAGCACATAGCCCTTCGGATCGGCCAGCCAATCGGAGCGCCCGCGGCCCACCACATCCGGACAGATGACGCGATAGTCGTTGCACAGCGCCTGCGCCAGCACGTCGAAATCACGCCCGGTGCGCGAGAGGCCATGCACGCAAACGAGCACGCGCGGATTCTGCGAGTCGCCCCACTCGTGATACGCCATCCGGTGCAAGCCGGACGGACTCAGGCACTGCACGAAGGCAAGGCGCGGCGAAACTGGCATGAACAACTCCTACACGTGAATGACGGAGACAGCGAAGCCTGATTGTACGCGGCCCCGCAGGCATGCGGCGGCGCAGCAGACATCCGCGGCGGTCCAAAACAAAAAAGCCTCGCCGGAGCGAGGCTTTTCCGAAAGGCGACTCAGCTTACTGCGCGACCCAGCCACCATCCATGTTCCAGGCCACGCCACGCACCTGCTCAGCCGCATCGCTGCAGAGGAACACTGCCAGCGCACCCAGCTGGTCCGGCGTGACGAACTCGCCCGAGGGTTGCTTTTCCATCAGCAGATCCTTCTTGGCTTCGAGCGCGGACAGGCCCTCCTTCTCGGCACGCGCATCGATCTGCTTCTGCACCAGTGGCGTCAGCACCCAGCCCGGGCAGATCGCGTTGGACGTGATGCCCGTCTGCGCCGTCTCCAGCGCCACCGACTTGGTGAAGCCGACGATACCGTGCTTGGCTGCCACGTACGCCGACTTCTGCGCCGACGCCACCAGCCCATGCGCCGAAGCGACGTTGATGATGCGGCCCCAGTTCTTGCGCTTCATGCCCGGCACGGCAAGCCGCGTCGTGTGGAAAGCCGAGGTGAGGTTGATGGCGATGATGGCGTCCCAGCGCTCGGTCGGGAAATCTTCCACGTTGGCCACGTACTGGATGCCGGCGTTGTTGACGAGGATGTCCACGCCACCGAATTCTGCATCGGCGTAGGCGAACATCGCTTCGATCTCGGCCGGCTTGCTCATGTCGGCGCCGTGGTATCCGATGCGGATGGCATTCTTGCCAGCGGCCGCGATCTGCGCCTTGGGCGCTTCCACGTCGCCAAAGCCGTTCATGATGATGTTGGCGCCCTGCGCGGCCAGCGAGCAGGCGATACCCAGACCGATCCCGCTGGTCGAGCCCGTGACGAGGGCGGTTTTTCCTTGCAGCATGCGTGTCTCCGGATGTCGACGATTACAGCAGGTTGACGCCAGTCTTGGCCTGGACCTCTTCGCGGGAAACGCCCGGCGCGGTTTCGATCAGCTTCAGGCCCTGCTCGGTCACGTCGATCACGCCGAGGTCCGTAATGATGCGATCCACCACGCCCACGCCCGTCAGCGGCAATGTGCACTTGGGCAGGATCTTCAGGTCTTCGGTGCCGTCCTTCTTCTTGGCGGTGTGCTCCATCAGCACGATCACGCGCTTGACACCCGCCACGAGGTCCATCGCGCCGCCCATGCCCTTGACCATCTTGCCGGGGATCATCCAGTTGGCGAGGTCGCCCGTCTCGCTCACCTGCATCGCACCGAGAATCGACAGGTTGATCTTGCCGCCGCGAATCATCGCAAAGCTCTGGTCGCTGCCGAAGATCGCGCTGCCGGGCAGCGTGGTCACGGTCTGCTTGCCTGCGTTGATCAGGTCGGCATCCACTTCCTCTTCCGTGGGGAACGGGCCGATGCCAAGCATGCCGTTTTCGCTTTGCAGCCAGACTTCCTTGTCGCCGGTGTGGTTCGCAACCAGCGTCGGGATGCCGATGCCAAGGTTGACGTAGAAACCGTCTTGCAACTCCTGGGCAGCGCGCGCCGCCATTTGGTCTTGTGTCCAGGCCATGTCGGTCTCCTTAGTTGGCTGCGCGGATGGTGCGCTTTTCGATGCGCTTTTCGGGCGTGGCATTCAGCACGATGCGGTGCACGTAGATGCCGGGCAGATGGATGTCGTCCGGCGCAAGCTCGCCCACCTCGACGATCTCTTCGACCTCGACGATGCAGATCTTGCCGGCAGTTGCGGCAGCGGGGTTGAAGTTGCGCGCGGTCAGGTTGAAACGCAGGTTGCCGGACTTGTCGGCCACCTGCGCTTTCACCAGCGCCACATCGGGCACCAGCGAGCGCTCCATGACGTACGTCTCGCCGTCAAACTCGCGCAGCTCCTTGCCTTCGGCAACCAGCGTGCCGACGCCGGTCTTCGTGAAGAATGCCGGGATGCCGGCGCCGCCAGCGCGCAGCTTTTCAGCCAACGTGCCTTGCGGGGTGAATTCCAACTCGAGTTCACCGGCCAGATACTGGCGCTCGAACTCCTTGTTTTCGCCCACGTAGGACGAAATCATCTTTTTGATTTGGCGCGTTTCCAGCAGCAGGCCAAGGCCGAAACCGTCGACGCCCGCGTTGTTGGAAATGCAGGTGAGATTCTTGACGCCCGAATCGCGCAGCGCGGCGATCAGCGCTTCCGGAATGCCGCACAGGCCGAAGCCGCCCACGGCGATGGTCTGGCCGTCCTTGACGACGCCCGCGAGCGCCTCGCTGGCGCTGGCGAAGATTTTGTTCATGCGTGCTCCTTCCTTGGTGGTCCAACGAATCCGGCCGGGTTTTGACCGCACGCACACTTGGGGTTTGTGCGGTGCAGCGCCGGAAAATAGTAACGATACAATCTGGCGAGAATACGCAAGCGTCGCGCGACGCAGCAATACGTACGAATACATATGCCCGCCCTCGACTACCAGACTGCGTTCCAGCTTGCCCCTGTCGGCATGGTGATGTCCCGCGAGCGGGTGATGCTCGACGTCAACGACGAAGCCGCCCGCATCTTCGGTCACCCACGCACGACCATGATGGGGCAATCGTTCGAGCTGCTCTATCCAACGCATGACGAATACGAACGCACCGGTGCGCGCATCATCCCCGTCATGAATGCACGCGGCAGCTACTCCGACGAACGCATCATGAAGCGCGCCAATGGCGAACTGTTCTGGTGCCACGTCACGGGCCGCGCACTGGACCGCGCGAAACCGCTGGGCGAAGGTATCTGGACGTTCGAAGATCTGTCAGCGCACCGCCCGGTCACGGCAGCGCTCACACCGCGCGAACGCGACATCGCCGCTCAATTGGTCGAGGGCAAGACGAGCAAGCAGATCGGCAAACAGCTGGAAATCAGTCCGCGCACGGTTGAAATCTATCGCGCGCGGCTGATGAAGAAGTACGCCGCCAACACCTCACTCGAACTTGTGCAGCGGCTGATGGGGCATTAAGGCTGCTGAAGCGTTACACCATGCCGTCGTCGGCGTTGATGACCGCGCCATTGATGAAATCGGACTGATCCGACGCCAGCAGCAGAATCAGCCCATCCAGGTCTTCCGGCTTGCCCACGCGCTTGCGCGGCAGCATCTGCACCAGCTTCTGGCCGGGCTCGGTTTCCCAATGGTGATGGTTGATCTCGGTATCGATATACCCCGGGCAAATCGCGTTCGTATTGATGCCGTAACGGCCCCACTCCAGCGCCATGGCCTTGGTCATGTGCACCACGGCAGCCTTGCTCATGCAATACACGCCAATCTGCGACAGCACCTTCAGCCCCGCCACCGACGCGATGTTGACGATGCGCGATTGCGGCAGCGGCGAGCCGTTCTTCTCCGCGCCCTTGGCCCGGGCAATCATGCGCTTGGCCGTTTCCTGCGCCACGAAGAAGGCGCCACGCGTGTTGGTATCGAACACGAAATCGAAATCATCGGGCGTGACATCGACCATGCGTTGCGTGGTCGAAACCCCCGAGTTGTTGACGAGGATGTCGATGGTGCCAGCCTCGGTTTCAGCGTGTGCGACGGCCGCGCGAATGCTGTCGGGATCCGTCACGTCCAGGCGGACCACGTGGGCGCTGCCGCCTTTGGATTCGATGTCGGCGCGCAGCTCCTTCAGGCGCTCCACACGGCGCGAGGCCAAGACGACCTTCGCGCCCGCGGCGGCCAGCGTGTGGGCGAAACGCGCGCCCAGACCGCTCGATGCGCCGGTGATCAGCGCGACTTTGCCTTCCAGATTGATCGACAGACCCATGATGCGTGTTCCCCGTGTGTTGGTTTGGCAGGCGCCCGGCTGCTCGGAAGCAACATCGGCATGTGATTTGAGCGCAGCTTAGCAAAAAATCGAACGATCGTTCAGAAATTTCCCTTGCCGCATCCGGGCGTGTCCCGGACAATGCGGAAAATTCTAATGCAGCAATCCGTCATACCAATAAGCAAACGCCCCTAACTGTCCCCAAAGCAGCGAAGAGACACTTATGAACCAGCAGCAGCTCCTCGAACAATACGGCCCGCGAGAGTCCATGGAGTATGACGTCGTGATCGTCGGCGGTGGCCCCGCCGGCCTGGCGACAGCGATTCGCATCAAGCAACTGGCTGCCGAGACGGGCAAGGACGTGTCCGTCGTCGTGCTGGAAAAAGGTTCCGAGCCCGGTGCCCACATTTTGTCGGGCGCGGTGATGGACCCGCGCGCGATCACCGAACTGCTCCCCAACTGGAAGGCCGACGGCGCCCCGCTCAACCAGCCGGTCACTGGCGACGACGTGCTATTCCTGAGCGAAACCGACGCCAAGCGCACGCCTGACTGGCTTGTGCCGCGCAATTTCCACAACGACGGCTGCTACGTCATCTCGCTGTCGAACGTGGTGAAGTGGATGGCCACGCAGGCCGAAGCGCTGGGCGTGGAAATTTTCCCGGGCTTTGCCGCAGCCGAAGTGCTGTATGACGACAAGGGCGCCGTGCGTGGTGTGGCCACCGGCAACATGGGCATCGGCAAGGACGGCGAGCCCACCGAGAACTTCCAGCTCGGCATGGAACTGCTCGGCAAGTACACCATCTTCGCGGAAGGCGCGCGCGGCCATCTGGGCCGCCAGTTGCTGGAGAAATTCAAGCTCAACGCCGGCAAAGACCCGCAGACCTTCGCCATCGGCATCAAGGAACTCTGGGAAATCGATCCGGCCAAGGCCAAGCCCGGCCTAGTGGTCCACACCGCAGGCTGGCCGATGGAAGACGACACCTTCGGCGGCGGCTTCCTGTATCACCTGGAAGACAACAAGGTCACGCTGGGCTTTGTGATTGGGCTGGACTACAAGAACCCGTGGATGAGCCCGTTCGAAGAGATGCAGCGCTGGAAGGCTCACCCCGCCATCCGCGCACACATCGAAGGCGGCAAGCGCATCGGCTATGGCGCGCGCGCCATCAACAACGGTACGCCGCAAGCGCTGCCGAAAACGGTGTTCCCGGGTGGTGCACTGGTCGGTTGCGATGCTGGCTACCTGAACGCGGCGCGTATCAAGGGCAGCCACGCGGCCATCAAGAGCGGCATGATGTGCGGTGAGGCCGTGTTCGAAGCCGTGACGGCCGGCCGTTCCGCTGACGAGCTGTCCGCCTACCCCGCCGCCTTCGAACAGAGCTGGCTGAAGGAAGAGCTGGACCAGTCGCGCAACTTCAAGCTGTGGTTCAAGAAGAGCCCGACCCTGGGCAAGATCATGACCGGCATCGAACAGTGGCTGCTGCCCAAGATTGGCGTGAGCAACCCGCCCTGGACGCTGCACGGCACGAAGTTGGATAACCAGTCGCTCAAGCCGGCATCGGAATGCCCGAAGATCGAGTATCCGAAGCCGGACGGCAAGATCACGTTCGATCGCCTGTCGTCGGTGTTCATTTCGAACACGAACCACGAAGAGAATCAGCCGGCGCACCTGACGCTGAAAGATCCGACCGTTCCGACACGCATCAACCTGACGCAGTTTGCCGGCCCCGAGCAGCGCTACTGCCCGGCAGGCGTGTACGAATTCGTCAAGAACGACGAAGGCACTGAGCGCCTGCAGATCAACGCGCAGAACTGCGTGCACTGCAAGACCTGCGACATCAAGGACCCGACGCAGAACATCGTGTGGGTCACGCCGGAAGGCGGTGGCGGACCGAACTACGTCGGCATGTAAGCGGCGGGCGACCGCCCAACAAAAAAGACGGCTTGAAGCCGTCTTTTTTTTGCCCGGGCGAATCGATTCAGGGAGCTTTTGCCGAAATCGCCGGCGTCTCGACCGACACGTCGCCGCATTGCGCACGATGGCGCAGCGCATGGTCAATCAGCACCAGCGCCAGCAGCGCCTCGGCGATCGGCGTGGCACGGATGCCAACGCACGGATCATGGCGGCCGAACGTTTCCACCACCGCCGGATCACCCGCCTTGTCGATCGAACGGCGCGGCGTACGGATGCTCGACGTCGGCTTAATTGCGAGCGACACGGAGATGTCCTGCCCCGTCGAAATCCCGCCCAGGATGCCGCCGGCGTTGTTGCCGACGAAGCCTTCCGGCGTCAGCTCATCACCATGCTCGGAGCCGCGCTGGCTGACCGCGTGGAAGCCTGCGCCGATCTCAACGCCCTTCACCGCATTCAGTCCCATCATGGCGTGGGCGATGTCTGCATCCAGGCGATCGAAGAGCGGCTCGCCCCAGCCGACGGGCACGCCGGTGGCCACCACTTCAATGCGTGCGCCGACGGAATCGCCGTCCTTGCGCAGTGCATCCATGTAAGTTTCCAGCTCAGGAACGATCTCGGCATTGGGCGCGAAGAACGGATTGTTCGGCACCTCGCTCCAGTCAACGAACGGAATCTGGATATCGCCCAGTTGCGACATGAAGCCGTGGATTTCAACGCCGAACTTCTCACGCAGCCACTTCTTGGCGACGGCGCCTGCAGCCACCGTTGGTGCCGTCAAGCGTGCGGAAGAACGGCCGCCGCCGCGCGGATCGCGGATGCCGTATTTGTGCCAGTAGGTGTAATCGGCATGGCCGGGACGGAAGGTCTCGGCGATGTTGCTGTAATCCTTGCTGCGCTGGTCGGTATTGCGGATCAGCAGGCAGATCGGGGTGCCCGTTGTCTTGCCTTCGTACACGCCGGAGAGGATCTCGACCAGGTCCTCCTCCTTGCGCTGCGTAACGTGGCGCGAGGTGCCGGGCTTGCGGCGGTCCAGATCGGGCTGGATGTCTTCTGCCGACAGCGTCATGCCGGGCGGGCAGCCATCGATGACTGCGCCGATGGCCGGGCCATGCGACTCGCCGAAGGTGGTGACGGAAAACAGCAGGCCCAGGGTATTGCCAGACATGATCGTGCTCAGGAAAGCGCCGCGACGGCCGCGGCGCGAAACATCAGGAAAACGCTATTGTAAGGCCGATCTATCGGCCCCTTGATCAGCCGCCGATACCCAGCAGCTCGACCTCGAAGTTCAGCGTGGAATTGGGCGGAATGGTGCCGGGAACGCCACGCTCGCCGTAAGCGGTGGCCGCCGGGCAGGTCAGCTTGGCCTTGCCACCCACCTGCATCTTCTGCACGCCTTCGGTCCAGCACGGAATCACGCGATTCAGCGGGAACGAGATCGGCTGGCCGCGCTTGTAGGAGCTGTCGAATTCTTTGCCGTCGGTCAGCGTGCCGCGGTAGTGGACCTTGACCGTGTCACTGGCCTTGGGCGACGGGCCGGTGCCCTTGGTCAGCGTCTGGACGATCACACCGGAGGGCAGCGTCTCGGAGGCCGGCGATGCGGCTTGCGCGCTAACGGCAGCCAGGGCAAGCAACGAAGCACACAGCAGCGGGGAAACGTGTTTCATGGCAGGTAACGGGAGAGTTGGAGGTCAGAAAAACGTATGAAGGCCGATTGCGGGCCGATCGGCAGTGTATCGAAGTCTGGAGGCTCGCCACGCGCTAAAGCCGCTCGCCGCGCAGCGCCAGTACGGCGGCCTGCATCGTTTCCGGCGACACGGCATGTGCCGGCACAGGCGTGCCGATGCACAGCTCCAGCTTATTGAGGAAACCGCGACGGAACGGGCGCGACATCGCCGCCCCGCCCTTGCGGGAGAAGAAGCTGCCCCAGAGGCCGCGCAGCGCCATCGGCACCACCGGTACGGGCGTGCGTTCGATGATGCGACGCATGCCGTCCTTGAACGGGTTCATCTCGCCCGTGGCAGTGATCTTGCCTTCCGGGAAGATGCAGACGACCTCGCCTTCCGCCAGCGCCGCGGCAATCGTGTCGTAGGCGCGTTTGAGCATCTCCGGGTCTTCATGCATCGGCGCAATCGGAATCGCCTTGACCGTGCGGAAGAACCACGATAGCAGCGGAACCTTGAAGATGCGGTGGTCCATCACGAAACGCACGGGGCGGCGCACGAACGCGCCCACCACCACGGCATCGACGAAGCTCACGTGGTTGCAGACCAACAGGCACGGGCCTTCATCGGGAATCTGCTCCGAGCCCTCCACCTTCACACGATAGACGGTATGGATCAGCAGCCACATCACAAAGCGGATCAGGAACTCCGGCACCAGCGAGTAAATGTAGATCGCCACCACGGCGTTGAGGATGCCGGTGACGAGAAACAACTGCGGGATCGTGAACCCGGCGCGTGTCAGCACCATCGCCAGCACCGCTGAAGCGATCATGAACAGCGCGTTGAGGATGTTGTTGGCAGCAATGATGCGGGCGCGGTGCGTCGGCTCACAGCGGCTCTGGATCAGCGCGTACAACGGCACGCTGTAGAAACCGCCAAACATTGCTAGCAGGAACAGATCGGCCAGCACGCGCCAATGGCCGTGGTTCTGCAGAAAGCCGGAAATGCCCGTCAGCACGTCGTGCGCGACCAGTGCCTCGGCATGCGAGGCAAAGTACAGGTCCACCGCAAACACCGTCATGCCGATCGAGCCGAACGGCACGAGGCCGATTTCCACCCTGCGCCCCGAGAGCTTTTCGCACAGCACCGAACCCAACCCGATGCCAACCGAAAACACCGCCAGCAGTAGTGTCACAACGTTCTGGTCTCCGCCGAGCACATTGCGCGCGAAGGCAAAGAACGACGTCAGAAACGTCGCGCCCACGAACCATAGCCACGAGATGCCCATCAGACTCAGGAACACCGCGCGCTGGTTGCTTGCAAGCTTCAGGTTGCGCCAGGTCTCAGAGATAGGGTTCCAGTTGATGCGCAAGTCCGGCTGCGAGGCCGGCGACACCGGCACACCACGCGCGGTCAGCCAGCCGGCCACGGCGATGACAATGCATGCGATGCCCGTGAACATCGGGCCGATCAGTTCGCCATCGCGCGTGTAATTGGCCAGCTCGCCACCGCCGATGGTGCCGATCAGAATGGCCACGAAGGTGCCCATTTCCACCAACCCGTTGCCGCCCACCAGTTCTGCCGATTGCAGATGCTGAGGCAGATAGGCGTACTTCACGGGCCCGAACAGCGTCGAGTGCACGCCCATCAAGAACGTGCACAGGTACAGCAGTTCAACATGCCGCAGCGCAAAACCCGCACAGCCGATCGCCATGATGGCGATTTCCAACGTCTTCACCAGACGGATCAGCCGCGCCTTGTCCATGCGATCGGCAATCTGCCCGCTGGTGGCAGACAGCAGCACAAACGGCGCAATGAAGATCGCAGAAATCAGGAATGCCGCCGACGCCGGGTCTGCATTGCCAAACAGCGCAGCGTGGTAGGTGACCAACGAGGAAAACGCCACCTTGAAAACGTTGTCGTTCATCGCGCCCAGAAACTGGGTCCAGAAGAACGGTGAAAAGCGACGCTGCTTCAGCAGCGAAAACTGGCTCGATTGGCTCATCGGCAGGCGGTTCTGGGTTCAACAAAAAACCCGCTCGCAACGGCGGGCGGGTTTCAGGAATGCGGTAGAGAGATCGCGCAGGTCAGTCTTCGTTGGCCTTTTCTTCGGGCCAGTCGCGAATGTACGCCTTGAGCATCTTGTTCTCGAAACTTTGGTCTTCCAGCACGGCCTTGGCCACGTCGTAGAAGGAAATCACGCCCATCAGCGTGCGGCTGTCCAGCACAGGCAGATAGCGCACATGGTGCTCCAGCATGATGCGGCGCACTTCGTTGACTTCGGTTTCGGGCGTGCAGGTGACGGGATGATCGTCCATCACCTTGCGGATGGTCGTGCCGTCGCCCACGGAACCGTGGTTTTTGGCGACCACCTTAATGATCTCCCGGAAGGTCAGCATGCCGACCAGTTCGCCGTACTCCATGACAACGAGCGAGCCGATGTCTTTTTCCGCCATCGTCTGCACGGCCACCTGGAGCTTCGTTTCAGGCGCCACGGTGTAGAGCGTGTTGCCCTTCACGTGGAGGATGTCGCTGACTTTCATATTGCGTCTCCCAGAGTTCGGGGTGCCGGTCTGCCGGGGGAGCGACCGCGCGCGGGTTGTGGTTATGGTTGTGCTTCGATCCTAGCCCAAACCGGATCGCTTCGACAAGCATGCAGCGCAGAAAAAACCCGTCAAAAACCGCGCCCGCTCGGCGTTTGCCCGGAATGCGCTGCAACAGGGAGCAGTGCTAGCATGCCCCGTCCCAACCTGTTCCCGCGCCCTTTCCGGGTGCCTGAATCCATGTCCAAAGCCCGCTTCGACACGCTGGCCCTGCATGCCGGCGCCGCGCCAGACCCGGCCACCGGTGCACGCGCCACGCCCATCCACCTGAGCACGTCTTTCGTGTTCCGCGACAGCGAACATGCGGCGTCATTGTTCAATATGGAACGCGCGGGCCACGTCTACTCGCGCCTCTCCAACCCGACCGTTGCCGTGTTCGAAGAGCGCATGGCCGCGCTGGAAAACGGGGTAGGCGCCATTGCCACGGCGTCGGGCCAGGCGGCGCTGCATCTGGCCATCGTCACGCTCATGGGGGCCGGCTCGCACATCGTCGCGTCTTCGGCGCTGTATGGCGGCTCGCACAATCTGCTGCATTACACACTGCGTCGCTTCGGCATCGAGACGACCTTCGTCAAGCCCGGCGACATCGATGGCTGGCGCGCTGCCATCCGCCCGAACACCCGGCTGCTGTTTGGCGAGACGCTCGGCAACCCGGGGCTGGATGTGCTGGACGTTCCGACCATCGCATCGATTGCGCATGACGCAGGCGTGCCCCTGCTGGTCGATTCGACCTTCACCACCCCTTGGCTGCTGCAGCCGTTCGCGCACGGCGCAGATCTCGTCTATCACTCGGCCACCAAGTTCCTGGGCGGGCACGGCACGACCATCGGCGGCGCGCTGGTCGACGGCGGCACGTTCGACTACGTGGCCGCCGGCAAGCACCCCGAGCTGACCGAGCCGTACGCGGGTTTCCACGACATGGTGTTTGCCGAGGAAAGCACCGTCGCGCCCTTCCTGCTGCGCGCGCGCCGTGAAGGCCTGCGCGACTTTGGTGCCTGCATGAACCCGATGGCCGCGTGGCAACTGCTGCAAGGCATCGAGACCCTGCCGCTGCGCATGGCGCGGCACGTGGACAACGCCCGCCGCGTCGTCGCCTTCCTGGCAAGCCACCCGATGGTGGCGTCGGTCGCCTATCCGGAGCTGGAATCGCACCCCGATCACGCCTTGGCCAAGCGCCTGCTGCCGCGGGGCTGCGGTGCAGTGTTCAGCTTTGATCTGCGCGGCGACCGGCGTGCCGGCCAGCAGTTCATCGAATCGCTCGGCTTGTTCTCCCACCTTGCCAACGTGGGCGATGCACGCTCGCTGGTCATCCACCCCGCATCGACGACGCACTTCCGCATGGACGCCGACGCGCTGGCCGCGGCCGGCATCAGCGAAGGCACGATCCGCCTTTCCATCGGCCTGGAAGACGCCGACGACCTGATCGACGATCTCAAACGCGGCCTGAAAGCCGCCGAGCGCGCGATGTCCACCGCGCCCGGCAAAGCCGCCAACGCAACGGGAGCCCGCTGATGGAATGGACCGTACAGGGCGAGCGCGCCTACGCCTACACCGGCGGCAAGCCGTTCAACGCCGAATTGCCGTGCGTCGTATTTGTGCATGGCGCGCAGAACGATCATTCCGTGTGGGGCCTGCAGACGCGCTGGTTTGCGCACCACGGCTTCAGTGTGTTGGCGGTCGACTTGCCGGGGCACGGCCGCAGCGCCGGCGCCCCGCTGCAGACCGTGGAAGCCATGGCCGATTGGGTGATGGCGCTGGTGCACGAGGCTGGGGTCACGCGGCCGGTGATTGTGGTCGGGCACAGCATGGGTTCGCTGATTGCGCTGGAGTGCGCGTCCAGATATGCGAGTCGCGTGCGCCGCATCGCGCTGGTCGCGACGGCCTGGCCGATGAAGGTGTCGGATGCGCTGCTCGACGCCGCGCTCAACAACACACCGGGCGCCATCGACATGGTGAATGCCTGGTCGCATTCCAGTCTGGCAAACAAGCCGTCATCGCCGGGCCCGGGCTTCTGGATGCACGGTGGCAGCCAGCGGCTAATGGAGCGTGTCGCGCGCGGTACCGACGCGCCCGTCTTCCACACGGACTTTGCCGCCTGCAACGCCTATGCGCGCGGCGCCGAAGCCATGGCCGCCGTGAAGTGCCCGTCACTCGTGATCGTCGGTGAGAAAGACCAGATGACCCCAGCGAAAGCCGGTCGTCAGGTTGCGGCAGGACTGGCCGGCAGCCGTGTCGTGGGCCTGCCGGGCGGGCACGCGATCATGGGAGAATGCCCCGACGGCACACTCGACGCGCTGATTGCGTTTGCGCGCGAACGAGACCCGGTCGCCGCATAAGTCGCCTCCCGGAGACGCATCATGGCCACCACCGAGACCCACCGCTTCGGCAGCTTCGCCGAGTTCTATCCGTACTACCTGAGCGAGCACCAGGACCGCACCTGCCGGCGCCTGCACTTTGCCGGCTCGACGGTAGCGTTGGTATGCCTGTTCCTGCTGGTCTTCACGGGCAACCTGTGGTGGTTGCTGGGGGCGGCCGTGAGCGGTTACGCGTTCGCGTGGGTGGGGCACTTCGGGTTCGAGAAGAACCGGCCCGCCACCTTCCGCCACCCCTTCTACAGCCTGATGGGCGACTGGGTGATGTACCGCGACATCTGGATGGGCAAGATCCCGTTCTGAGAAAACGTCAGGCGCTGGCGCTGGCAGCGGCGGGCATTGCCGAAGCCGGCGCGGTTGCGGTAGCCGCGTGCGCGGCCGCCGCCACGCCGCGTTCGCCACTCGTAAAAATGCTCTCGAGCGTGGCATCGAGGGAGGGATTCTGCAGTTGGCTAACCAGCGCGTGCGTGTCACCCAGATGGCGAGCCAGCGCGGTGCGCGGCAAGCGCGGCAGATTCAGCACCAGCTTTTCATAGAGCGGCCGCAGCGTGGTCGTGTGCGCATCGCACAGCAACGCCCAGTGAGCCTCACCGCGATCCTGTTGCAGCTTGCCGATCAGATGCAGCGCCTTCAGCTTCGTCAGCAGGTCGACGAGGTAATCGGCTTCCAATTGCAGGCGCCGGCCGATATCGCGTTCGGCCACCGTACGCGGCGCCTGTTCGCGTGCGCGATACAGCAGCAACAGGACACCCAGCGCATCAAAGAACTCGCTGCCCGGAAACGTGCGCCGCTGCCAGTAGCCCTGGCGGATGATCGGCAGCGTCGATGCGATGGTCGCGCCAAGCAACGTCACCAGCCAACTCACGTAGATCCACGTCAAGAAGATCGGCAGCGTGGCAAACGCGCCATAGACGGCCGTGTAGGTGGGGATATGCGCGACGTAAGCACCAAAGACGCGCTTCGCGATTTCGAATGCCCCCGCAGCAATCAGGCCAGCAATGAACGCATCGCGCCGCTCCACGTTGGTATTCGGCACGAACACGTAAAGCATCGCGAACGCAATCGCCGAGAGCAGAATCGGGATCAGGCTCACGATCACGCCCAGGCCGAACGGCAGCTTGTGCACATAGCCCGCCGAGATCGACACGAGGTAGGAACTGACCGACAGGCTCGCGCCAATCAGCACTGGCGCGAATGTCATCAACGCCCAGAACACGAGAACGCGCTGCGCCAGCGGTCGTCGATGACGCACGCGCCAGATGGCGTTCAATGCGTTTTCGACGGTCAGCATGGTCATCACCGACGTCACGACCAGGCCGATCAGGCCTGCGGCCGTCAGCCCCTTGGCGTTGCTGGAAAACTGGTTCAGATACGTCAGGATCGGACGGCTGATGCTGCCCGGCACGAGGTTGCTGAACATGTAGCCTTCGATGTCCGCCCGGAAGCTCTTGAACATCGGGAAGGCCGTGAACAGCGCAAACGCCACCGTCAGGATCGGAACCAGCGACAGCACGGTCGTGAAGGTCAGGCTGCCGGCCACTTGCGGCAGGCGGTCTTCGCCGGCGCGGCGCAAGGCGTAGCGCGCCAGCGCACGCAGCTTGGCGGCATTCCATTGACGAAGCGCGCGGGTGTCAAAAAGCATGAAAAATGAGGCGGGACGCGGGGTTGGGGGGCGCAACTATAATACCGCGACGCTCTCCACGCTTTGTTATGAAAGATATCCTGGTCCTGTACTACAGCCGTCACGGCAGCACGCGCGCTTTGGCCGAAGCCATTGCGCAAGGCATCGAAAGCGTCGATGGCGCCCAGGCGCGGGTGCGCACCGTGCCGGCGGTCTCCACCGTCTGCGAGGCCACACAGCCCGACGTGCCAGATGGCGGTCCACCTTACGTGGAGGTACGCGACCTTGAACAATGCGTGGGCCTGGCGCTGGGCTCGCCCACGCGCTTTGGCAACATGGCCGCGCCGCTCAAGTACTTCCTGGATGGCACCACGCCGCAATGGCTGGCGGGCGCGCTGGCCGGCAAACCGGCATGTGTGTTCACCTCCACGGGCAGCATGCACGGCGGGCAGGAAACCACGCTGCTTTCGATGATGCTGCCGCTGCTGCACCACGGCATGGTCGTCCTGGGCCTGCCGTATCAGCACAGCGAACTGCTTTCCACCGACGCCGGCGGCACGCCATACGGGCCGTCGCACGTTGCGCACCGCGGCGATACCGCACCGCTGACCGCACACGAACGCACACTCGCCACAGCCATGGGCCGGCGGCTGGCGCAGACTGCTCTCAAGCTCGCCGCATGACTTCCTCCAACAACGCCGTCACCGGATCCCGGGCGCTGGCGCTGACGAGCGCAGGCAGCCTCATCGCATTGATCATCCTGTGCGCCGCGTGGGAGCTGTGGCTCGCGCCCGTGCGCCCAGGCGGCTCGTGGCTGGCGCTCAAGGCGCTGCTGCTGGCGTGGCCGCTGCCCGGCGTGCTGCGCAGGAACCGCTACACGATGCAATGGGCGTCGATGTTCATCCTGCTGTTCTTTACCGAAGGCATCGTGCGGGCAACATCGGACGTTGGGCTCTCGCGATCGCTGGCATGGGGCGAAGTAGCGCTCAGCGTGGTGTTTTTCTCGGCGACCATCTTCTACCTGCGTCCATTCAAGCGGGCCGCCAAAGCCCGCGCCAGCCAGAGCACCTGACCCGCCATGACCCACGATGCCTTCCTGCAAGCCTGCGTTGATGCCATCGGGGCAACGCACGTCCTGACCGCACCGGAAGACCAGGCGCCTTACCTCACCGATTGGCGCAAGCGTTTCTCGGGCCGCGCACGCGCCGTATTGCGCCCCGCCAGCGCTGACGAGGTGGCAGCGCTCGTGCGCGTGTGCGGCGAACATGGCGTGCCGATCGTTCCGCAAGGCGGCAACACCGGCCTGTGCGGCGGCGCCACGCCCGACATGGAAGGCAACGCGGTGGTGATCTCGTTGCAGCGCATGCAGCGCGTGCGCGCCGTCGACCCCATCAACAACACCATCACCGTCGATGCTGGCTGCATCCTGGCCAACGTGCAGCAGGCTGCCGCCGATGCGGAGCGCCTCTTCCCGCTAAGCCTCGCTGCAGAGGGCAGTTGCACGATCGGCGGCAACCTTGCCACCAACGCCGGCGGCACCGCCGTCCTGCGCTACGGCAATGCGCGCGAGCTGTGTCTGGGCATCGAAGCGGTCCTGCCTAACGGCGAACTGTGGAATGGCCTGCGTGGCCTGCGCAAGGACAACACCGGCTACGACCTGCGTGACCTGTTGATCGGCGCGGAAGGCACGCTCGGCATCATCACCGGCGCGATGCTGAAGCTGTTTCCGCAACCGCGCGCCAAGGTGACGGCGCTGGCGGCGCTGCAATCGCCGCGTCAGGCGCTGGCGTTTCTATCGCTGGCGCAAGGCCATGCAGGGACGCTGCTGACGGGTTTCGAGCTGATGTCGGCGTTTTGCCTGGAACTGGTGCGCAAGCATTACCCGCAGTTGCGCGTGCCGTTCACGCAGGCATATCCGCAATACGTGTTGCTGGAATTGTCCGATCTGGAAAGCGAAGAGCATGCGCGCACGCTGTTTGAATCGCTCATGGAAGACGCGCTCGCGCGCGGCGTGATCGACGATGCGGCGGTGGCGGAATCGGTGGCGCAGTCGCGCGACTTCTGGAGCCTGCGCGAACACATTCCGCTGGCGCAGGCCGACGAAGGCAAGAACATCAAGCACGATATTGGCGTGCCCATCTCGCGCATTGCCGACTTCATTGACGTAACGGACCGCGCGCTGGCGGCAGCCTACCCCGACATCCGCATGGTGACGTTCGGCCACCTTGGCGACGGCAACCTGCACTACAACGTGTCGCCGCCGGAAGGCCATGCGCACGACGCATTCCTCGCCAACCAAGACGGCATCAACCGCATCGTGCACGACAGCGTGCATGCGCACGGCGGCTCCATCTCAGCCGAACACGGCATCGGCCAGCTCAAGCGCGAAGACAACGCGCGCTACAAGAGCCCCGTTGAACTGGCGGCGATGCGCGCGATCAAGCAGGCGCTGGACCCGCGCGGCCTGATGAATCCGGGGAAGGTGTTGTAGGGCGATCCGGCCTTGCTTCAGCCGAACAGCTTGAACGTGTAGTTCGCCACCGCGAAGAGGACCGTCGCCGCCAGCAGCCACAGCAGCATGCGCGGCACGCCGCTGGGCGGCAGACGATGATCGCTGGCGTTGGAACGATCGCCGATGCGCCCGCTCTGGGCACTACGGATGTAAGTGGTGCGTGACGACCCAGCCGGGCGTCGTGCATGACGCGTGTTCATTATTTCCTCCCTGCCCCATGGCTAGCGCCTCGCCCGGCTCCCTGCAGCCATGGCGAAACACAGCAGCCCCATGGATCGCTCCATGGCTGCCCAAACAAGACTCCCTGATTTCCCGTCTGGTCGGAACCGAAAAGGCTTCGTCACGCCGGTTGGCGTGCGTAGGCACGGCGTTCCGCGTCATTGCGCGGAATTTCGAATGAAACGTTATTGTTGTGTGGCACTACCCGACGCCACGAAATGTATCAAAAATCCCCCCAATTGGGGGGTACGCATTTTGGGTATATGACCTTTCGGATGATGCGCAGGAACGACGCTTGCGGGCGCGATTAGGGCAAACCCCGAATCCGACCCATGTATGGAGGCCGCCCATGCCCGCTTCGCCCGATCTGACCAAGCGCGCCCATATCACGCCGCCGCAGCCGCCCGAACAGCCCCCGCACCCGCCGCCGGAGATGCCGCCACCCGATGAACCGGCCCACGACCCGGTGCACGACCCCGAACCGCAAACGCCCCCAATCGAACTACCACCCGGGGAGGTACCGCCGGAAATCCCGCCCCAGCATTAGCGCGGCGCAACATCCCATCTGTTAGAATCGCGGCCTCCCAGGCACCGGAGGCCGCACGTTTTTGGTATGCCTGGGCAGCCTGCACATCTGCATATCTGCCCATAGCTCAGTTGGATAGAGCATCGGCCTTCTAAGCCGACGGTCGGGGGTTCGAATCCCTCTGGGCAGGCCAATCACCTTTGTGGATAAAACGCGCACGTTAAGCGTCACTGCGACGGTTTAACAAGTGAGCGCGGGAAAGTGTGACCGGATTTCATCCTTGGCACGTATCGCTCGGTCTCGACTGGCCGTCAACGCCACTGTTTCCCCTTCACTCGCCACACAAGTTTGCCTCGTTGCCCCACTATCGCTGAAGGCCTGTCGGCTCTGAATTTGGCACGCTTTCAAGAACGATCTCCACGCGTCGGTTCAACGCCCTGCCCGCGGCGGTGCGGTTATCTCCAACGGGATCTTTCACGCCGCGACCGATGATGGACAAGCGGTCCGAAGCGATCCCGCGCTCTTGCAGATGCCGCGCGACCGCCGTGGCGCGTGAGGTTGACAGCGCAAGGTTTGATGCCATGCGATCGCGCGGGCCGGGGGCATCGTCGGTGTGCCCAAGAACGATGATCTTGCCGCGCGTGTCGGCGAGCACGGTGGCAAGTCGATCGAGCTGGCGCGCGAGCATCGGCATAAGGTCGGCTTGCCCGGAGGCGAAACCTTCGTCGCTATTAAAGGCAAGATAGATTCGATCGTCTTTTGTGCTGATGCCGACCGGAGCCTCCCCGGCCTCGGGCGCCAACGCGCGCGCAATGCGATCCGCCGACGATTCACGCTGCTGGGCCAGTTGCGCGGACAGAGCTTCCACCTTCGTAACCAGCGCTTGATTGTCCTGATGCTGGCGGCGAAGCATAAACGTCATGCCGAGCACGATCCCTGTCACGATGAGCCCGGTGACAACAACGATGGGCAGCCAAGACCGCTCCAGAGGCGCTTCTCGCAGAAGAACAACTTCGGGTGCAGGTTTGTTGACCGGCCCGGCCCACTCCGGTATCCAACGTCCGTAGGGGATGTGGGGAATGCCCGTCGTCGTGGATGCGAGCTGCTGGCGCGCTGGCAATGCGATCTTCGGCAATGGCAAGCCGCACTCATCACGAAGGCCGCGCGCGGTCAGTTCGGCGATCACTTCCAGCGCGTTTGCGCTGGCGTTCGGTGTTTGTTGGAGTTTTTCGATCCATCCACGGCAGCGTTGACCGCAGGCGTTTTCGTAGTAGAACTCCGCGAGCAACCCATGTTGGAGCCAGACGCCACGCAGGCTGTTCGCACGTCCGCGCACTTGGCTCCCCGCCTGGTCGATGGCGGCGCAGAAGCAGTAATGCACCGCCTCGATGCTGTCGGCATTGAGTGCGGCTGCCAGGGAGGCCTTCTTGAAGGTCCTCAACCGTGTGCGGGCCTCCGATCGGAGGGTATCGAGCCGCGCCGCCGACTCCAGCTCAGGCGACAGCTCAGCCAGCAACCAAAACAGCGGTTGGGCGAGGCGAAGGATGTGGTTCTTCGACTGTGACCGGTGATCCATCACCCCGACCTCCCCGGACACTGAAAGCCCTGCAGCAACCCAGTCGTCCACGGATTGGCCTGACTGCCGGTGTTGACATCGAGTTTTGCCTTACGTCCATCGAAATCGTACTCAGCCACAAAGTGGCTGGGCGACGCCGAGTTGTCCAGCTTGCCCTTGGCAATCACGCGCATCATGGCCCAGGGGCCGTTGGCGATGAGCGAGGAAGTCTCGGGCCGAACACGCGGGTTGGCCGTGATTTCCGCGCCCTGCCCGCCACGCGGCCCCGGCCACGTCACCTTGAGCGGAATCACCGGCCCGTGGACGTAGCGCTGGCTCTGGCCATCGAAGTCCATCGTCAGCTCAACGATTTCCGGGTCCAGTTCTACCACCTTCAAGTCGACTTTCCAGGCTATCTTCTTGGCACCAGGGTCGCGAAAGAACACTTCGCGGATTTCTCTGGCCCGTTGGAACGGAACAAGACTGGGGCCGGCAACCGGTGGTACATCCGGCGCGGTCAGCTTGTAGCGCCATGGCGAAATGGTCGTGTCCACATGTGGCGCCAGGACTTTGTGGAAGAAGTCATCCAGCACACCGCCGCTGGCGAAAACCCGCGCAAAGTCTTCCGTATCCACGTCCTGCTTGGATGTCGGCGTGAACGGGTACTTGCCGTCGATAGCGCTGCGGCAACTCTCGCCGATGACTGCGTTCATCTGCGCGATCAGGATGTCCCCGATTCCCTTGTTGACGTCACGCGTGCCCTGGATCACCAAATCTGCTAGCACCTCCTTGAGCGGCGCCGGCAGCTTGGCGGCTTCCATGCGCAACTGTGCACCGGCTTCGGAAGGCGGTGGCAAATTGCGAGTCTCCAACGCGTTGCTGGCGACCATCAACGAGGTGTAGTACGCGTTGACCATACCGGCAATGGCATCTAATCGCGGCTTGTTGTTGGCGGCTTGCGCGTTGGGGACAGCAACGTCGGCCTGCCCCATGACAACTTCGCGCAACGCGGCGAAGCGGTTGTCGACCAACGCACGCTCTTGGCGAGCTTCGGCGCGGGATGCGAACCCCGTGATTTTGTCGGCTTTGTTGTCCAGAGCGGCGAGCGCCTTGTCGGCCAGGGACTTGTCCTCTTGTTCTGCCGGTTGGCTGAGGGTCGTTTCCTTGACGACGACACGCCCTAGACGCGCGAGCGGCGAGTCCGGGGCAGCGAAGTTGCGCAGCACCTCTAGGTCGAAGGTGAGGTTGTTGCCGGTGAGCGCGCGAATATCGCGCAAGAATTCCGTCCACCTCTGCGCGTATTCCGTCAGGTACAGGCGGCGGATTTCTCGCGTGACGGGGTCGTCGCCGGTCAGCTTGCCAGCGGCGCTCTCAAGCGTTTTTTTTTGAGCGCCGCCTGCACGCCCCATCACCCAAACGTCAATCGCCTGGGCCTTGTTGACAAACTCCGGCAGGCGGGCATTGAACAGATTGTGATAACCCGCGTAGGTGAACAGGCCGGGAATACCGCGCTCCAACGGCTCCCCACTGGCGCGCGAGAAGACCGTACCGGCCTGCGGGCCGATCGCACGCACAAGCGTGAAATCGGCCGGGGCCTCTTCCATCATGGCGGCTTTGGCACGCTCGTATAGGCGTTCCGTGGAGGTGTTGCCGTCCAGGAAGTCTCGTGCGGAGCGAATCAACGCCTCATTCTTGGCATAGGGCGATTGGATCGCTCGCCTGCCATCGAGCAGGCTGTCGAGCTGCTCGACCACAGTGATCCGGCCGCCAAAGGCATCCGCGCCACCCGTTGCCCAATCGTTTTGCACCCAACTCCGTACGTCGGGAGCACGGAACTGCTCCTTGTCGTACAGCATGAGGTAGACGCGCAGGGTGTCGTAGGTCAGCTTGGCATCCTTGTCGACGATGGCGGCGGAGAGCACCGCTTCCACGCGACGGACCAGATACGGCACCAAAAGGTTGTCCTGCAGTTTGACGTGGGTGGCCGTGGACACTGCGAGCACGGGCGCTACGACATACAGCCCGTAGCGCCAGCTCAGTGACGGGTCCAGCAGGTTCAGGTTCGTGAATTCTGGCAGGTCATGCGCCGCGGCCAGCAGGTCCGGCACACCGTCGGCTTCGGGCTTCTTATAGAAGCCAGTCACCTTGACGGTCAGGGCCTTGGCCTTCTCCTGAACCACGTCGAGGTAGTTGGTGTTGTAGCCAAAACTCGTATAGAACCCAAGCACCAACCACAGAACGAATGCCAGCACTGCGGTATGGGCCAGCAGCCGCATCAAGCGGAAGCGGAATTCCCAACGCAGATTGGGCCGCACTAGGTGTGATTCGGCAAAGATACCGCGCTTGAACAGGTCCGACAGGAAGTAGCTGTCGGAGCCCACCGTGGAACGCGCTGACTGCGCTTCAGACGGTGTCTTGCCATCCAGGACTTGCGAGGCCACCGTGTCACTGGCAGCGACCACCGACTCGCCGGTCTGTGCGGCACTGGTGAAGTACACGCCACGGAGCATCGCCTTGTTCTGCGTGTTGTCGTAGCGCGAATCGGCAAAGATGTGCTCGACGAGGTCCGCAAGGGGTTCGGTCAGGCCATCGAACTCCTCAACCAGGCCGAGCAGGACCTTGCGCCGGCCGGCGTCGAATTCTTCGTTGAAGCGATCGGCTTCGCCAGCGACCAGACGTTTCTCCAGCGCAGCCATCTCGGTGCGGCAGAGCTCGCTCAACGGCGGCAGAACTTGGTTGCGTTTGGCCTTCCGATCGGTGGGCAGGCCAAAGCCCCACGGCTGCGCACGCCCTTCACTACCCAGGTATTGGAAGTACTGCGCGAAACCGCTCAACAGATCGAGCTTGGTCACCACGACATAGACGGGGAACTGGATGCGCAGCTCCTGCCGCAGTTCCGCCAAGCGTGCGCGGATCTTCTGTGCCTCGTCCGAACGTTGTTGCGCAGTTTGCCCAACGAGATCCCGCACACTGACGGTGACCACCACGCCGTTGACGGGGGCTCGCCCTCGGTACTTGCGTAGCAGGCTTAGGAACTTCTCCCATTCTGCCCGCAGGGCATCCGATGCATTGTTCTGGCTGGTGAAATTACCAACGGTGTCGATCAAGACGGCCTCATTGGTGAATCGCCATATCGGGGCTTTGCGATCCTCATTGGCTTGCGATGGCGAACCGACGCCACCGGTGAGCGGAAAACCCAGGCCCGCGTTGGTCAGCATACTGGTCTTGCCCGCATTGGCTGGACCCAGGGTGAGGTACCACGGCAACTCGTATAGATAGCGGCGGCCATCGAGCAGTTTCGACAAGCCGCTCCCGGTGCGCAGCGCCTTCAGCTGGCGCATGGCAGCTTCCACGCTGGCTGCGACGGCCTTAGTGTCCGCGCCTGCGACGGGTTCATCATTCTTGGTCTGCGTACCTATCACCCAGTTGCGAAATCCCTCGTCCGTCCGGAAGCGGTGCCACAGCAGGTAAACGAGATAGGCCGCCGATACGAGTGCAATGACGGCAATCAGCAGCAGACGCGGCGTCGTATCCTGCAGCGGGTGCTGCCCATTGAATGCCAGCAACGGACCGGCATGCCAAATAAGCAGGCACAACGCGGTGGCCGCGACAAAGAACAGCGGCAGCCCGAACACCAGGAAGAAGTACAGCGCCAGCAGCAATGCTATGACAGCGACGCGCGTGCCAACACCGGCTAGCGGCACCATGCCATCGAAACTCAGTAGCGGGCCAATCCACCAGACAGCGGTAGAAAGCAGCACGATCGCCGTGAGGGCCAGCGCCTGCCAGGACACCATGGCGGTGCCCACCTGTTTCAGAAATTTCATGTCTGCAATCTCACTGCTGCGTGACGTCGATCTCGACCCGGCGATTCTTTGCCCGGCCGTCCGACGTGGTGTTATCTGCGACAGGTTCGGTATCGCCCTTGCCGATGGCTTCCAGCCGCCCCTGCGCGACGCCCTTGCTGGCGAGGTATTCCGAGACGTGCGCAGCACGTTCTTCCGACAGCACTTGGTTCGAGGGGAATCGGGCGGTGCGGATAGGTTGGTTGTCACTATGGCCAGTGACAGTGACCTTGCCCGGCACCTTGGCGATCTCGGCGGCCACCTTGTCCAGCAACGGCTGAACTTTGGCGTTGACGTCGGCATGGCCAGCGGCAAACATGTCGTCGCCACGGAAAATGACGGCGCTGTGTTTGGCGTCTTCGTTGACCGTCACCACGCCACGGGCAATCTCGTCTTTGAGCAACTCGGCCAGGCGCAATGGTGCGGCCTTGGGCGGCGGTGGAGGCGTGATCTGGCCGATGGCCTGGATCTGCTGCTCCAGATCGTGCGTACGCAGTGCGAGCTGGTACTTGTACCAGGCGAATAGGCCAAATGCGGCCAGTCCCAGCACGGTGGCACTCAGCCAAATGGGGATGGTGCGGACCATGGAGAACCGCCCGGCGGGCGCAACGTTCAGGTTCGCGGCAAGCTCTCTGGGGACAGCGCCACGATGCTTGCGGATCAAATCGTAGAGGCGCTGGCGGATGGCCAGATGCTGGCGGTCGCCATCGGTCATGTTGCCGTAGCGGCCTTGGAAGCCCAATGCGAGCAGGTAGTAGACCACCTCGATGACGTCGATATGTTCTTCCGGGTTGTTCACCAGCCGGCCCAGCACGTGGAAGACTTTCTCGCCGCCTTCGTGCTCACCATGCAGTTTGATCAGCAGGCTCTCACTCGCCCAGTTGCTCCGGCTACCCCACGGGGCGCTGAGGGCAGCCTCGTCCAGCGCTGTACACAGGCTATAGCGTGCCGCCAGGATGTGTTCTGTGCGGATGCCAGCACGTTCGCAGACGGTCTGAAAGTCGTGCAACTCCTGCACCAGGACTTTCTTCAGCAAGTCGGCCTGATCAACGCGCAATTCGGCGGGCATGTCCGCCAGTGCACGCAGCAAGGGGCGAGCAGCCGAGAGCAATGGATTGACCTGATTCAGTGCTTTCTCGACGCGTTGCTCGATTGGTTTGCGCTTGCTTTGGCGCGGCTCGTTGGCGGCTTGTGCGGCCGTATCGTGTGCCTTGCCGCCCTGTTGGGCCACGTCGGGCGCTGGGACGTGCGGATTGATGCCGCCAATTGTTGCGGGATTATTCATTGCCGTACCCCCCACAATTCAAGCCGCAATTCCGGGAACTGGCCGGCGACGTGCAGGGCGAGCCCACCATAGCGCTGGACCTGCGCCCAAAGCGGGTGATCCTGGTCCAACTCGAAATACACCTGACCTGCGTTGAATGGAATCTGGCGCGGTGGCACTGGCATGGCTTGCAGGGGCACCCCCGGCAAGTGCGAGCGAATGAGTTCGGCCAAGCGCTCGGCCGGGCCGACCTTGGCTTGGGCAGGGAATTGCTGTTGCAGCGTGTCTGACGGCAATTGCGCACCCACGGCCAGCACAAAGGTGCTGAAGCGGTCGAACTCGGACGGCTCCAACACGGCCAGTTGTATGCCGTTGCCTTGGTTGCGCAGTTCGATCCGCTGCGCGCTGCGCTCCAGGACGACGTTGAGCAGGACACGCAAGTCATCCACGACGGGCTTGATGCAGGTGTGCGGCTCGTCGTGCCGGTAGGCGTCATATTCCACCGGCCGGCGGGTTGCGGCACGCACGAAGGTGGAGAGTTCTCCGGCGAACGCGGTCAGCTCCACATAGAGCGCTTCGGGCGAGGCGCTCTTGGCGTTGAGCATATGGGTGAGCACCGGCTCAACGCGGTTGAACAGTTGCAGGATGAGGTATTCGGAGATTTCTGCGGCATCTCCGCCGCGCGTGCTGGAGGCGGTCAGGCGTTCGGCCATCGCGCAAGCGCGCAGACGCAGCAGGCCATGCACCTCAGCAAGCCACGTGTGCAGCAAGGCGCTCGCGGTGTAGACGTTGACGGGCGGGACGAGCGCCGGGTCCAAGCGGGCGCTGCCGTCGGCCCGGATTTCCGTGACCTTGGCCAGCGGCATGCCGAGCCAGGACTCAGTCAATTCCTTCTCGGGCAACAGACGTAGGCGCAGATCGCCCAGTTGGACAAGCTTGGGACCTTGGCCGATGGAGTTAGCGTCCAGCAAGTCCTGCTCGAAGCTGCGATAGCGGGCCAGCGAATCCTGGGCATCCTGATCGAAGGTGGTTTCTTCGGTGTTCGGCGTGCGAATGGGGACGGCCAGGTAGATGGTCTGGTTCAGGTGCTCGTGACGCAATGCCAGCGGCGCCGGCAGCTTGGCGTGGGCCGGCGCTTCGAACGGTGTGCCGTCCTGAAAAATACCGGCGGCGCCGGAGACGACCAGTTTGCCGAGGGCAAGCGATTCAGTATCGATCACGAAGTGGTGGAAGCCCCAAAAGAATGGGCTCAAGGCAGCGGCGCGCTTGTGAGCAAAGTGCTCCAAGTAGCGTTCCTGCTGCTGGAAAAGCTGGGGGCGCAAGAAGAGCCCTTCGCTCCAGACGACTTTGTTGTACCAGCTCATGACTTCAATCAGGTTTGGATAGGGTGATGGCTTGCTGATCGAGCACGATCTGCAGTTTTACCTTGCGGGCTGGGATGGCGGCGCGGTACCACGCGGCTGCGGGCGCAGGTGGCAGCTTGTAGACGGTGCGCCAGGTGGCTTTGCCCAAATCGCGGTAGCCGACGAGGATGCCGAGCGCTTGCGCGTCCGGGTTGAGCTTGCGCTCGATGTCCTGGAACTCGCCAGGGCGCAGGATGAACTCGTCGCGGGCGAGCAAGTCCTGCATCAGCACAGTGCGGTCGGTGGATTCGAGCGAGTAGTAATCGGCTTGCTCGAAGGTGCTGGAGGTCTTGAGCTCGTACAGGCGCACCAGTACAGGGGACGCCCTGCCCTTGTCGTCAGGGTTGAGGGAGTCGCCAGCCTGGATGGCCAGGTCGAGCTTCAGTTGCTCAGGTTGGGCGGGGGCGGTGGAGCAGGCTGCGAGCGCCAGCGACAGCGCCCACGGCATCAGCAAACGGAAAATCATGCTTTGCCTGGCTGACTGCCGATCAGGATGTCGCCGCACTCGGTGCCGTCACCTGCACGGGCCATGACTTCGCCGCCGACTTTGGCGCTGCCGCTCACGTTGACGATGCGGTTGACGCCGTGGATTGGGCAGGTGACGAGGTCGCCCTGGCGGGCGATAGGACGGCTGCGGATTTTGCTGGTGGGCGAGCCCGTGGTAACAACGGAGCCGTGGGCGCCTACGTCGCCTACGGTGATGATTGGTGCGGACATATCAAATCCTCTTTATGCAATTCAGTGCCGCAGAGCGGTATCGGCATGATCAATAAAGCTTGGGCTTGGGAATAGCCCGCAAGTCGACAGAGCAGAAAGCTTGTTTCGAAACCGTTTCACCTTGAGCGTTAGACACGCCGCTCATCGCAACAACACCGTTCTTGTCGACGATGTCGTAGGGCACGTTCGGAATCGGCACTTGGTCGAATCCTCTGACGATTTGGAACTTGCAACCCGGTTGTCCTCCGGAGGAGCGCCCGTCGCTCGCGCAGCCGGTGACAAGCAATCCAACCAGGGAGCACGCCGCCATGGCTCGCCACCCTTGCCAGCCTCGACTAGGTAATTCACTTCGCATAAATTTCTCTCTCGCATCTGGCGTTACTTTCCGCTGGTCTGCTTGCCAAACCATGGCAAATACGCATTGGTCCGACCTGCTGCGCGCGGCCAGACCTTGCGCGTCTCTTGCTTGACCCAGCCCGGCGGCGGAGCAATCAATACGCTCCACGCATCATTCGGATTGGCAACGCTGGTGACTACAGCGCTGTTGCCTGTCTGGTCTACGTAGGCCGTAGCGCGAGCGATGTTCAGGCCAGCACTCGCGGCACGCAGGCCGCCGATGGTGTGTTCCGCAACGCTTTGCACATCCTTGATCTGGTCCAGGTCGGGCCACTGTTGATGTACAGCAGCGCGTAGCGGCCGCATCAACTTGTTGACGTTGGGGTCGTGCTTGAACATGTCGTGATAGACGCGGCCGACCGGATGCTCCTGCGGCGCCTGTGTTTGCATGGTTTGCAGGAGCCCGCTCCAGGCACCGCCCGGATTGGCGGCTTTGTTGCCGATCCCGCCTTCGTGCTGTTGAGGCAAGTAGATGGATGACAGCGGGGCGTAGCCCCAATCTGCGCTAGGGTGAGCGAGGATCAGCAAAACTGAGTTTTCGTCCGTGCGGCCACCCTTGGGGTAGCCGGGGGCGTCCATCGTGTAGACCCACACAGTCTTGCGTGGATTTGCATTCAGGTAGGCAATGGCTTCTTTTAGGTCATAGAAGCCTACGGTTTCGGTGCCCGCCATCACTGTGACTTCAGGCACCTTGGTTTGCGGGTAGAGCTTCAGGCTCATCGCCTCAGCTTCACCGTAAATCTCGCTGGTGAACAGGCGACGGGCAGCCTTCAAGGTCAAGGTGGGCAGTCCAATGACCATTTCGGTGATGCGGCCCAAACCACGCTGTGGCCTGCCTCGGTTGTCGTACATCTTCGTGAACAGCCAAGGCATGCGTGCTTCGGCGTGATCTTCGTTTTCGGCCAAGAAGGATGGAGCTGGCATACCGAGGCGAATATGTTCAGCCAAGTCGTCAACACCATTCATGTACCGCCATTTCTCTTCGATGTAGGTCGGTGTATTGATCCATTCGCGCGGCATACCGGCAAACACACGAATGTCTCCGAAATCCGGACGATTCGTGCCGTTGCTGACGGAATAGAAGTAGTCCTTGTCCACGGCATAGTGATACCCCATCGAATACAGTGGATCGCGAATCAGCGTGCGTAAGGGGTGCCAATAGACTGGGTTCGGGTTGTCATCCGGCCAAACAACTCGTACTGGACTCACCAGCTTTCCTGTCGCATCGCCCAGCTTGAGGTCAGGACTATCTGTATCGCTCGGATTACGATCCGCCATGCCCTGTGTCCACAGCAAGTTCCAATGCGTGGGGTAATCAATCCACATCAGCGGACTGCGCCAGACGACACCCATCACGTAGGCAGCGGGGGCATTCGGACCGGTGGCAACCGGGGTCTTGGAAGCTAACGGATACGGTGTCGGCTTGCGAGAGTATTGAGGCTGAGACATGGCAGTTCCGGAGCCAGCAGAGACCAGCGTGCAGGCAACCGCCAGCATGGCGAATTTCCGCCACGCTGCCGCACAACACTCCGAAATTGACAATCCGCGCATCACGCTATCACCCACCCCGGTTACTTTCCGCTGGTCTGCTTGCCAAACCATGGCAAATACGCATTGGTCCGACCTGCTGCGCGCGGCCAGACCTTGCGCGGCTCTTGCTTGACCCAGCCGGGTGGCGGCGCAATCAATACGCTCCACGCATCATTCGGATTGGCAGCGCTGGTGACTACAGCGCTGTTGCCGGTCTGGTCTGCGTAGGCCGTAGCGCGAGCGATGTTCAGGCCAGCACTTGCAGCACGCAGCCCGCCGATGGCGTGCTCCGCAACGCTTTGCACATCCTTGATCTGGTCCAAGTCGGGCCACTGTTGGTGTACAGCGGCGCGCAGCGGCTGCATCAACTTGTCGACGTTGGGGTCGTGCTTAAACACGTCGTGATAGACGCGGCCGACCGGATGCTCCTGCGGTGCCTGTGTTTGCATGGTCTGCAGGAGCCCGCTCCAGGCACCGCCCGGATTGGCGGCTTTGTTGCCGATCCCGCCTTCGTGCTGTTGAGGCAGGTAGATGGCTGATAGCGGGGTGTAGCCCCAATCTGCGCTGGGATGGCTGAGAATCAGCAAAACTGAGTTTTCGTCCGTGCGGCCACCCTTGGGGTAGCCGGGGGCGTCCATCGTGTAGACCCACACGGTTTTGCGGGGATTGGCGTTCAGGTACGCGATGGCTTCCTTCAGGTCGTAGAAGCCCACCGTTTCGGTACCGGCCATCACAGTGACGTCGGGCACCTTGGTTTGAGGGTAGAACTTCAGGCTCCGCCCCTCAGCCTCTCCGTAGATTTCGCTGGTGAACAAGCGGCGAGCCGCCTTCAAAGTGAAGGTTGGCAGGCCGATGACCATCCAAGTCGAGTGTCCCAAGCCTCGGTATGGCTTGCCATTCTCATCCGTGTACATTCTCGTATACAGCCACGACATGCGAGCCTCCGCATGGTCTTCGTTCTCAGCAAGAATGGATGGCGCTGGCATGCCTTGCCTAAAGTGCTCTCTCAATGCATCCCCCCCATTTAGATAGCGCCATTTTTCTTGAATGTAAGTTGGCGTATTGATCCACTCCTGCGGCATTCCAGCAAACACACGGATGTCCCCAAAACCGGGACGGTTAGTGCCGTTGCTAACCGAATAGAAATAGTCCTTATCCACTGCGTAGTGATACCCCATTGAATACAACGGATCGCGAATCAGCGTTTCAAGAGGATGCCAATACACCGGATTCGGGTTGTCATCCGGCCAAACCACTCGCACTGGACTCACCAGCTTTCCTGTCGCATCGCCCAGCTTGAGGTCAGGACTATCGGTGTCACTCGGATTGCGATCCGCCATGCCTTGGGTCCACAGCAGGTTCCAATGCGTCGGGTAATCGATCCACATCAGCGGACTGCGCCAGACGACACCCATCACATAGGCGGCAGGGGCGTTCGGACCGGTGGCAGCCGGCGTCTTGGAGGCCAACGGATACGGAGTCGGCTTTCGAGAATATTGAGGCTGAGACATGGCAGTTCCGGTACAGGCAATAGTCAAGATGGCAGCGGCAACTAGGCCGGCAAGCGCGTGCAATCGGTTACGGCGTTGAGGGCAGAACTCAACCATTGGGGCCTCCTCCAAGAACATCATCGGTGTCAGTTGGGCGGCGATAGCGGGACTGCTGATTGCGCCAGTCTTCGCGTTGCTGATCCCAGGCCGATAGTTCACGGCGCTGGGTTGATTCCTGCGGTGCCTCGCGGTGCTCCTGCGAGAAAGCCCCGCTGTTGCTGCGTTCAGTATCGATGCCGAGTTCAATTGGAACACTTGGCTTGTAGTCGTCGTAGTCCTCCAGTGGAGTACCTTTTTTGATTCGGCCCTCCATGTAGTACTCACGCCAAAATGCCATGACCGGATCGGCCCTATCCTGATACCTCCAATCCGCAAACTTGCGCAGCCACTGCATCTGATCGAACGGCAAAATATTCAGCCCCACGTTCACGTCGTACGCCATGACCTGCCGGCTGTGCGCCGGGTTGGTCAGAATCGTCGAGTGATTGGTTGCGTTGAGATCCACCGCTTTCCTGAGGAAGTACTCGCGCTTCTCCTGATCGAACTTGCAGAAGTCCTTGTATTCATCGCCAGAGAGCGCGCCGCTGCCCTTCTCGCTCATCAGATCAACGGCGCTCTGATAGGGATCCCCTTCCTTACGTCGAGCCAATTGCCGCACGCTGGCGTTGTGCTCGTAGCGCAGCGCGGCCTCATCGTCTGCACTGCCCTGCCCTTTCGCGCGGTACTTGTCGTAGATGTCGCCCGTCTTTCCGCCATTGGGGCTCAACTCATCGGTGTGCGACTGCGGCCCTTGGTTGAAGACGCCACTGACCTTGCCCCGGGGTGCACCGCCCTTGCCATCGAGCCGGCGCTGTCCGTCATCCTTGGGTTGCTGCCCCGTCTTGTCTGTCTGCGGGTGATACAAGTGGATCGACACCGGCTCAATCGGATTGGGCACCTTGTGAGCGTTGACATGAATGGTCCAGCCATCTGGAGGCGTGGCATTGACTGGAGGGTAGGGCTGCACTTTGTCCAAAGTCACAATCCGGACAAGGCCAATGGCGATCTCGTAGAGCCCACCGAGCATGGTGGCGCCGACCTTTCCACCAAGCCCCTTTCTCTCGTCTTCCCAAACGCGCCGGAAGTGGAAACGCAATTCCAGCGGCTTGCGCAGCCAGAACTGGCCCTTACCACCTTGAATGCCATCTGCATTGGCGGGATTGTTCTTGTCGTAATACACAAAGGCTTTACCCGGCGCGACACCCACCATGAAAGGGTTGTCCTTGCTGTACTTCGCGGGATTACCTTGTGCCCAGATACGTTGGTACAGCACACCTTCTGCGTTCTTGAAGGCGTAGGGTTGTTTGGCGCCCTTCATGTCGTCGTCACGGCCGGCTAGCACATTCTGCGGCAGCCCCATCCAGCCCATGCCCATGACGGTGGAAACCGCGATCACTTGGTCGTGTGGGTTGGCATACAGAAAAACGCGCTTGTGCGAGGGATACGTTTCCTGGTCACTCCCTCGTTCCCATGGCTTGCGCTGATTGCCGATCCACGCATTCACGCAATCGTCGCTAGCAAGATCATCATTGCGGTTCTTAACGATGCCGAAGAAGGCATCCAGCGTTTTGCGCCGCGAAAGCGTAGTGACTCGGCCGAGATCGTTGACGCTGTCGTACTGCACAAAGTTGTCAGCAAAGTTGGGCAGTACCGAGTAAGGCGGATTGGCAAGAATGTAGGTATCCGCCACACCTTTGCCTCCAAACTTCTTGTCACCGATGAACGCGGAGGCCAAGCCCACCATGTTGCCCTGGCTGTGGCAGACGATGGTGACCGGGCATTCCTTGCCATAGTGCTTCTGATGCCGCTCGCGTGCCTGTGCAACAAGCGCGGCAAGCCGCCATGCGGCATGCGCGCCGTAGTGTCGAGCCGGGCAGTTGTAGACGAGACGGCTCGTCTCGGTGTTCATGTATTCGACTTGCAGGCCCAGAAACAAGTCCGTCACAGTGCCGTTGCTCCACAAATCAGGCAGCGCAGAGCAACCGTTGGCAAACGGGCCACCGCCCCAGGCATTGTCTTCGTCGAGCAAGATGTTCGGGCCGACGACAGCCAAGTCTTCCTTGTTGGCGACGTAACCCCAACGGAAGCGGATGATGGGGCTGGCCTCGGCGCCCTGTACGAAGTCCTGGCCCTCAACAGCGTCCTCAGACTTGGTACGCACGAGATAGCCCGAGGGCGTCAACTCGGGGCTGTATTGCGCGGCGCGCAACAAGCCCTCGATCGTGTCGTCTACTGGTTTGCCAAACTCTTTTCGGTTCAGGCGCTCGTTCAGTCCATCGCACAGGCCTTCCTCTGCCGCGTTGAACCATTCGCCCATCGAGTTCACGCCGTGCACGAAGATGATGATGCCGGGCAGCGGTATGCAGGGCACCTTGCGAACGCCGCCGCTGGGCAGCGTGATGTCGGTGGCTCGAGCAATGACGCTGGCTTCAGGATTGTGGAAGCTGGTTTCGCTCATGGGGTCTTGCCTTAGTACAGTTTGGGCGCATTAAATGCCGCCGTCATTTGTTCAATGGTCTGCGTCACAGATTGCTCTGTCGTCCCGTTGGAAGCGATGCCCTGTTCGACGCCACCGTCCGCTTTGGCCAGGGTGTAGGGAGCGTTAGGAATGGGCTGTTTGTCGTGTGCCCGAACCAGTTCGAAACCACGTTCGGCCTTGGCCGAATCAAACTGCGGCAGCGCCCCATTGACGCCCTCCGGCCCTGGCACATCAAAGTTCCCCGTATGCAGGTGGATGAGCGTGGGCCCAAAGGCCTCAACCTTTCCATCCGCAATCCGAATCCCCGCGTTGCCGCTCATGAGCGTGATGCCGGTCTTGCTGTTGAGCAGAATGGAACCGTCCGTGGCGGTAACCACCACGTCCTGCCTGGCATTGGCGGTGATGCTCTTCTGCTGGGCTTGCAGCACGAGTTGCCCTTGATGGGCAATCCCCTTCCACTCACCGCTATGCGCAAACAAGCTAATGCCAGTGCCGGCGTTGACGAGGTATTGCTGCCCTGCAGTCTGTTGCTGGTTCAGCTTGGATACGGTGTCGATGTGCTGGCCTGCATAGCTAGTCAAGCTTTTGGGTGTAGCCAAGGCGATACCGGCCGGCGCGTAGGCGCCTAGCACGGGCTGGCCACCTTGGCCTGGCTTGTCCTGATGGTTGTTTGCCCCCGCATCCCATTCCTCAATGGCTTTCGTGAGAGTGGATTGCGGGTCTGCGTCGGTTTTCAGGGCCTCGTGCTGGCTGCTGTAGTCGCCCAGGGATTTGGCGGCTTCAAGCGCGGCCTCCATGCAGCGGATGAACTCTTGCCGGTCGAGGTGACCGCCCACCGCTGCAACCTGCCCTTCCGTGGTGAGGAACAAGCCCTTGGCACCACGGATAGCACCCTGCCCATCGGTGCGCAGGTCAAAGCCTTCACCACGTGGGTCTTTGCGCCCCGGGTTGCCGGGTACGCCCGTCAGATAGCCGAGGTTGAGTTGGCTGGTCTGGTGGTCAGACGACAGTTGGGCCTGAATCTGGCCTTGGGTGTCATCCATCACCAGATGATTGCGCCGTTTGCCAAACAGTTCCTTGCTGGCGATGCCACTGAGGGCGTGCTGGCCGGGCAGTGCCCATGGGGGCAGGTTCAACTGGTTCGGCACCCGCCCGATGATGATGGGCGTGTTCGGATCACCGTTGAGGTAATCCACAAGCACTTCCTGCCCGATACGCGGCACGTGCATTGCACCGAACTGGTCGCCTGACCAACCGTTGGCGACTCGGATCCAGGGGGAAGAGTTTTCGTTGTACTGGCCGTAGCGGTCCCACTCGAACTGGACTTTGACGCAACCGAAGTCGTTGGTCCAGACCTCTTGGTTCTCGGGGCCGGTGACGACGGCACGCTGGATGCCCCTGACGCGCGGTTTGGCGGTGGTCAGCGGTGGACGGAAGACTTCATCCGTGGGGTGGGCTTCAAAGCGGACGTGGCAGGCGTAGCGCTGGGCGCTGCCAGATTGGATGGCGACGTCTTCGAGTTGGAATTCGGTGCTGACGATGAGGATTTCCCGGTTGAGGTCGTCCTTGTCGTGTTTGGCGATCTGGTAGGTGCAGCCGGCTGCGATGCCGCGCAGGGCGCCTGCTCCACGCACGCGACGGCCTTTGGCGCGGCGCTCTTCCATGCGGATGCGGGCGCGCTGGTTGCCGAGGTCTCGGTTCGTGTAGCTGCCGGGTTCGTATTCGTAGCGTTCAAACTCGGAGAACCGTGTGTCGCGCGGGAGGCTGTCGCCGGTGGTGAGATCGGCCTTGGGTTGGCGCGGGTCGTAGTCTTTGAGGGTGATCTTGCCAGTGCGCAGGCGGTTGATGGGTTGGAAGCGTGTGAGGTGTTCTTCGTCAACCTTGAAGCCTTGCGGGTAGATCGGCAGGGTGTGGTATGCGGCGCTGGGGAATTTGCGCCAGGCGCCGGATTCGGAGACGAGGACGAGCCGGTGGTGACCGCCGTCATGTTCGAAGAAGTAGGTGATGCCCCATTCTTCGGTGAGGCGTTGGAGGAAGGCGAAATCCGTTTCGCCGTGCTGGACTTCCCA
This sequence comes from Ralstonia sp. UNC404CL21Col, assembly GCF_000620465.1. GTDB lineage: Bacteria > Pseudomonadota > Gammaproteobacteria > Burkholderiales > Burkholderiaceae > Ralstonia > Ralstonia flatus. The sequence continues at coordinate 819,659 of NZ_KK211140.1, read as the reverse complement.
TTCGAGTTTGGGGAAGGCGCTCTCGTCCAGGCGTTTGTCGACGCTGAAGGTGTAGTCGGCCAGGACTTCGTCGAGGATGTCGATGACGCTTTTGTTCTGGAAGGCTTTGTAGTCGGCGGTTTGGGTGGCGAGCCAGAGCCAGGGGCGCAGGGTGAACCGGTAGAGGCGGTTGTCGGCCACACCACCGATTTGTTCGACGGCGGTGATGAGGCCGGTGATTTGGCGCTCGCCCGAGCCCACGCCGCCCATCAAGCCAGTGCCGATGCCGTCCAACTCAATCGTCAGCGTCATCTCCAGGCCAATGGCGTCGTCGAGGTCGGCTTCGAGCATGGCTTGCTCGGCCGCCAGGGAGACTGGGCGCAGGTCGACCGTGTAGGTGAACAGTTCGCTCAGGGCTTCGCGGCCACTCACGCGCACGAACTCCAATTGCGGCTGCCCCAGTAACTTGGGGATTGCTGCGCTCGTGGCTTTGACTGTGCGGTGGCTGCCCATCAGGTTGGCGACTTGCTCTGCTGCACCCATTGTTCCCTACCCTCTTTCGAACACCTCAACAGCACATTGACGTGCTGTGGTTTTCTGCTGCGCTTGGGATCGCCCGTCCGTCAACGACGACAGACGGGCGAGGTTCATCAAGCTTCCTTATTACCCTTGATGTCGTACCCAGCCGTCACAGCGCCGCCGCTGCCACCTTGGGCGTTCTGCACGACGTACTCTTGCTTGACCTTGGCAAACGACAGCGACACGATTTCGCGTGAACGCACCTTGTCGTCAGTGGAGCCACCCGGCGCCACTTGTGTTACGAGCACATCGCTCATCGTGATCTTCAGGAACTCCAGCGGGTTGCCGCCAGCCTCGCGCACCACTAGCGTGGCCTGGTCGATGTGCTTGCCGGTCAGGCAGTACTTCATCAGGTTGGGCGAGGCGCGGTCGATGTGATGCTCGAAGGTGAGATCCGACACGGTGGCCTTACCAGCGCCGCCGCCACTGCCCGAGTGCATGGTCGAGAGCTGCTCGATCTTCCAGCTCCAGTTGAGCACTTCCACTTCGTTCTTGTGCGACGCGTCTTGCGATTCGCCATCGATGCCATTGATCTTCAGGAAGATGTCCTGTGCCATTGCAAAGCTCCTTGATTGTTAGCGGTACAGCAAAAAGCCGAAACAGTCCCCCACGGGCCTGCGGATACAGGCCAGAGAGATACGGTTTTGGTTGAAATTGAGGGGGTCTTGGCTTACGCAGCTTCCTTGACCGATGGCAGGCGTGCCACCAGGCGCAGCGACACGGTCAAGCCTTCGAGCTGGAAGTGAGGGCGCAAGAAGAACTTGGCGCTATAGAAGCCCGGGTTGCCTTCCTGCTCTTCCACCACCACTTCAGCGGCAGCCAGCGGGCGGCGTGCCTTGGTGTCTTGCGAGGAGTTTGCCGGGTCGGCATCCACGTAGTTCATGATCCATTCGTTCAACCAGCGCTGCATGTCTTCGCGCTCCTTGAACGCGCCGATCTTGTCGCGCACGATGCACTTCAGGTAGTGCGCGAAGCGCGAGCAGGCGAACAGGTACGGCAGGCGTGCCGACAGGTTGGCGTTGGCCGTGGCATCGGCATCGTAGTACTCCGCCGGCTTTTGCAGCGACTGCGCACCGATGAAGGCGGCGTAGTTGGTGTTCTTGCGATGCACCAGCGAGATGAAACCGTTCTTCGACAGCTCGGCTTCGCGGCGGTCCGAGATGGCTATCTCGGTCGGGCACTTCATGTCGATACCGCCGTCGTCCGTCGGGAAGGTGTGGCACGGCAGGTTCTCGACCACGCCGCCGCTCTCCACGCCGCGGATCAGCGTGCACCAGCCATATTGCTTGAACGAGCGGTTGATGTTGACCGCCATGGCGTAGGCCGCGTTGCTCCACACGTACTTGCGGTGGTCAGCGCCATCCGTGTCTTCTTCAAAGTCGAAGGCATCCACCGGGTTGGTGTTGATGCCATACGGCAGGCGCGACAGGAAGCGCGGCATGGCCAGGCCGACGTAGCGGGCGTCTTCCGAGTTGCGCAGCGCGTTCCACGGTGCGTATTCCAAGTTCTGGAAGATCTTGGACAGATCGCGCGGGTTGGCCAGCTCTTGCCACGAGTTCATCTGCAGCACCGACGGCGAAGCGCCTGCGATGAACGGCGCGTGCGCCGCAGCCGAGATCTTGGCCATCGAGCTCAGCAGTTCCACATCGGGCGGGGTGTGGTCGAAGTAGTAATCGGCGACTAGGCAGCCGTAGGGCTCGCCGCCCAGCTGACCGTATTCTTCTTCGTAGAGGCGCTTGAAGAGCGGGCTTTGGTCCCAACCGATGCCCTTGTAGCGGCGCAGCGTGCGGCGCAGTTCTTCCTTGGACACGTCCATCACGCGGATGCGCAGCTTCTCATCCGTCTCGGTGTTCGACACCAGGTGATGCAGGCCACGCCAAGCGGATTCCAGCTTCTGGAAGTCTTCATGGTGCAGGATCAGGTTGATCTGCTCGGAGAGCTTCTTATCGATCGCGCCGATGATGGCTTCGATGCTCTTGTAGGCATCGTCGCTCATCGTAAAGGTGCTGGCCAGTGCCTGCTCGGCCAGCGTGCGGACGGCCAGGTCGACAGCCTCGCGTGCCTGGTCGGTCTTGGGGGAGAACTCGCGGTTGATTAGCGACGCGAAGTCCGACTGATCAACCGTTGCGACGGTCTGTTCTTGACGTTGTTGTGCGGAAGCCATGGATTGTTCGCTCAAAGGTGGAATTCAGGAAGGCGCGAAACCGCGTAATTCAGGACTCGGCCGAGTCAGCGCCCGCTGGGACTTGGGCAGGTTCGGACTTCGGCGCCTTGGCCAGCGCTTGCAGCAGGGCCGGGTCTTGCAGAAGTTGGTTGATGAGCGACTCGGCGCCGGACTTGCCATCCATGTAGGTCTGCAGGTTCGCCAGTTGCGTGCGGGCCTCGAGCAGTTGCTTGAGCGCATCGACCTTGCCGGCCACGGCAGCGGGCGAGAAGTCTTCGATGCTCTCGAAGGTCATGTCGACCATCAGTTGACCTTCGCCCGTGAGCGTGTTGTTCACGGCAAACGCCACGCGCGGCTTCATGGCCTTCATGCGCTCGTCGAAGTTGTCAATGTCGATTTCGAGGAACTTGCGGTCGGCCACCGGCGGCAACGGCTCGGCGGGCTTGCCCGAGAGGTCGGCCAGCACGCCCATGACGAAGGGCAACTCGATGCGCTTTTCCGAGCCATACACTTCGACGTCGTACTCGATCTGCACACGCGGCGCGCGGTTACGTGCGATGAATTTCTGCGAGCTGTTCACAACAGACATGAATCTCCCCAGTGGGTTACATGGAAGGGTTGAGGTGCCGCACGGCCTCAGGCCGGTTCGGCTGCGGGAATCGCCGGAGTGGTGGTACGGCCGGGAAGGTATTCGGGGTGGTAGAGCAATTCAGCGCTGTCACCCTCGGCTAAGTGGATGTCGATGGCCAGCAGTTGGCGCTTCTCGGCGAGCGCCCCCAGCCAGAGCTTGGCCAGTTGCGGCTGAATGACTTGCTCGATGAAGCTGATGAGCTTGCGGGCACCGGTCTCCCCTAACGGGCAGCGCTCGACGATGTGTGACACCACGGCGTCGCCATAAGTGAGCGCAATATCGTGCTGCTCACGCGTGCGGGTGACCACGCGGTCGAGGTGCAGGCGTACGATCCGGCCGAGGTTCTCTGCCGCAAGCGGCAGATACGGCACCACCACCAGGCGGCCCAAAAACGCTGCCGGAAACACCTTGCGCAGCTCGGGCATCAACGCATCGCGCAGCGCGGCGGGCTCGGGCATCAACGTTGGGTCATCGCAGAGGCTGCTCAGCAGGTCCGAACCGGCATTGCTCGTCAGCAGCAGGATGGTGTTCTTGAAGTCGATGTGGCGCCCTTCCCCGTCTTCCATATAGCCCTTGTCGAAGACTTGGTAGAAGACTTCGTGCACGTCGGGGTGGGCTTTCTCGACCTCATCGAGCAGCACGACGCTGTAGGGGCGGCGGCGCACTGCTTCCGTCAGCACACCGCCCTCGCCGTAGCCCACGTAGCCCGGCGGCGCGCCCTTGAGCGTGGAGACCGTGTGCGACTCCTGGAATTCGGAGAGGTTGATGGTGATGAGGTTCTGCTCGCCACCGTAGAGCGCATCGGCCAGTGCCAGCGCAGTCTCGGTCTTGCCGACACCAGAGGGCCCGACCAGCAGGAACACACCCACGGGCTTGTTCGGGTCGGTCAGCTGGGCACGGGCGGTCTGGATGCGTTCGCCCAGTTGGACCAAGGCGTGGTCCTGGCCGATGACGCGGGCAGCGAGCGTTTGCGGTAGCGCCATCACGGTCACGACTTCGTCGGCCACCATGCGGGTGACGGGGATGCCCGTCCAGTCCGCCACGATGGCCGCGACGACGGCTTCATCCACCTCGGTATACAGAAGCGGCGTCTCGCCTTGCGCGGATGCCAGTTCGGATTCCAACGCCATCAACGCTGCGCGGGCCGCATCTTCCGTGCCCGCAGCCAAGGACTCGACAATGGCCTGACGTTGCGCGAGTACGCCGGTTGCCAATGCGGCCTCTTGCTGCCAGCGTGCTTCGGTCTGGGCAAGCTCCGTCTTGATCTCGCGGACCGTGTTCTCCACGTCAGCGACGCGGCGGTTGTCCTGTCTGCCGAAGGCCGCTTCCTTGGCCAGCAGCGCTGCCTCGGCCTCGACGGCAGCCAGGCGCTGGCGTGGCAGCTCAACGGCGGCGGGCGGTGCGTGTAACGAGAGGGCCACGCGCGCGCAGGCGGTGTCGAGCAGGCTGATGGCCTTGTCCGGCAACTGGCGCGAGGGGATGTAGCGATTCGAGAGCTTGACGGCGGCGCGCACGGCTTCATCGCGGATCAGCACCTTGTGGTGCGTTTCAAAGGTCGGTACCAGGCCGCGCACCATGGTGACGGCGTTGGCTTCCTGTGGCTCCATGACTTGCAGAACCTGGAAGCGGCGTGTGAGCGCAGGATCTTTCTCGATATGGCGCTTGTATTCGCTCCACGTGGTGGCGCCGATCGTGCGCAGTGCGCCCCGCGCGAGCGCGGGCTTGAGCAGGTTGGCGGCGTCGCCCGTGCCGGCTTGGCCGCCCGCACCCATGAGCGTGTGGGCTTCGTCGACAAACAGGATGATCGGATTGGCCGATTTGGCAGCCTCCTCCAGCACACCCTTGAGGCGCGCTTCGAATTCGCCCTTCATGCTGGCGCCGGCCAGCAATGCACCGACATCCAGACTCAACAGGCGCACATCGGCGAGGCTCGGTGGGACCTCGCCGGAAGCGATGGCTTGCGCCAGGCCCTCGACCACGGCGGTCTTGCCGACACCGGCTTCGCCTGTGATCAGTGGATTGTTCTGACGGCGGCGCAACAGAATGTCCGTCATGGTGCGGATTTCGTGCTTGCGGCCAATGACGGGATCGAGACGGCCGGCGCGAGCGTCTTCGGTTAGGTCTCGGCAGTACTGGTCCAGGGCGCCTTTGCCCGAAGCGCCAGGAGACATGGCTTTGTTGGCCTCACCTGGGACCGCCAGTGCCAGGCCGCTGCGGTCGTAGGCGGCTTCGGTACTTTCGGGGGACTGCGCGACCAGGGCGGAAATGGTCTCTACCAGATCGTCCGCACGCACTTTCGCAAACTGGGGCGAGATGCCCAGCACCGTGCGGCGAAGTTCTGGGGTCTTGAGGAGTGCGGTCAGCAGATAGGCACCGCGCACGCGGTCGTCTGCGAACGCCAAAGTGGCGTAGACCCAGGCGCGCTCGACGGCGGATTCGATCTGGAAGGAGAAGTCGCTGATAGACGTGGCGCCGGCGGGCAACGCCGACAGTGCGCGCGCAAGATCGGACTCCAATGCCTGGAGGTCTGCTCCGGCGTGCCGCAACAAACGCTGCATGTCTCCGTCCGGGGCGTGCACCAGCTGATGCAGCCAGTGTACGAGTTCGACATACGGGTTGCCGCGCAGCTTGCAGAAAGCGGTGGCGCTTTCAATCGCCTTGAAAAGCGTCGGATTTAACCGACCAAACAGGGCCTGACGTGAAATGTCCATGTTTTCTTATTTATAGGTCCAGCCCGCATCGCAATGCAGCCGATAAATCACTCCCTTTATTTATGTTATTGGATGAAAACAAAATAAAGCAACCGAATTAATTCTCTAAAAATAGGCACAACTATTTACAATCAATGATTCTCCACATACCCAGTGGAACCGGTAGTCGCGTCAGCCCATAACACTCGTAAAAATTTGACTAATACCCACCGCACCGACACCAATAGCACAAGCTTTTACAGATACAAATACCGAGGTCATTGACTAAATCAGGAATGCTCACAACAACCAATCCAATACAATAAAAAAGAACACCAAACCACCAATTACATTTAATTCTGATTTTCTAAATCAGAAAATCATATTTTTTGTGATGCATTCCTCTATTCGGTGGTTTGCGTCTATGATCGGCGCCGTTTTTCTGAGAAAAAGTGGGCGCGGATATCATGAGCAACCAGCAACGCCATTCTTCAACGGGTGGAAACCTCGACGACTTGGTGCCAACAAGTGAGGCTTCCCCTTGGAAGGGCTGTGTGGATGACCCGTTCTCGATCTTGCGCACCAATAGCGCGACGCCCCTCCCCGCTGTGCCGGATGCAGCGGCTGAATCCACTGATGTTCTGGCGGTACTCAGCCGTGAAGCCGCGGCCGTACTGCGCAACCCCGAGCTGGCAAAGGTCAACTGGTATCTGGCCTCGCCCAAGGGAGAGCTTGTGCAGCCTGCTGGCCACACGGACGACCCGATGCCAGCAGACGCCTCCGCCAAGGACGCGAGCCTGTTGGATCTACTAGCAGGTCCAACACGTATCGAAAGCCTGATCGGCGGACCCGATTCGCTCGGTGCTCCCTTGTTTGCGGCGCCCGCCATGCCGGACGTGCTGCACCTCTTTGCGGGTGACATCCCTGTACCCGACCGGCGTGGCATCAAGGCGGCGTTGACAAAGCGCGAGCATCACCTCGTGTCGATGGACAGCGCCTATCACCCTGCCCCGGCACAACCACAGGAGCCGAATTCCCATGACGACTGATACCTCGCTCTTGGAGCCTGCCTTGAAATCCAGTCTGGCAACGGCTTTGCAGCACAGTGGTTCGGTTGCCCAGGCGCTGCAGAATGCGGAGGTACGCGTGCGCCAGCAGCCTGGCGCGTTTGCGGAGCGTTGGCAGCTATTCCAATGGCTGTGCGTGATGGAAGATTGGCTGCGTGCGCTCAAGCAATTGCAGGTGGCAACGCAGTTGATGCCGGACCTTGCACAGACTGCGCATGTTTACCGAGACTTGATTCGGGTCGAGGTGCTTCGAGTCGATGTCGTCAAGGGCAGGCGTGAGCCGGGGGGGTTGTTGCCCTCGCCTGACTGGGTGACGCCGCTGCGCAATGCCCTTGCGCTCGCTGAGGCGGGTGACATGAACGGTGCGGATCATTGCCGGCAGCAAGCGTTATCCGAAGTGTCAGACTGTGGCGGCGCTTTCAATGGCACCTCGTTTGACTGGATTGCCGATAGCGACACCCGGTATGGCCCGACCTGCGAAATTGTGTTGGGCGGGCGTTATGCCTGGCTGCCATTTGCGCAGATGCGCAAGCTGGAGATGGGGCCGGTGACAGGCCTACTCGATCTGGTCTGGCGCTCAGCAACGGTCACTCTGCCGGATGGTTCTATCCACCGTGGCTTCACGCCGGTGCGCTATCCGGGTTCCCAGCGCGGTAGCGATGCGCTGCGATTGGCGCGCGAGACACATTGGTCGGAGGTCGGCGAGACCGGCATCATCGCGCTTGGCCAGAAGACGTGGATGACGAGCGCGGGTGACGCTGGGCTGCTGGACGTGTCGACGCTGATCTTGGGCGACGCCGATGAGTGAGTACCGCGCGCCCCGGCGCCCCAATGCACAACTCCTGCCGACGCTGTTTGATCGATTGCGTGATGATGCGCCGCCCCGCCAGACCGAAGGCCCGGAGGAATACACCATGAAGCGCACGCAGATGCGCGAGATCATTCAGCGCGATCTGACCTACCTGCTGAACACCACCAATCGCGAAGATGAGATCGAACGGGTTCAATACCCGGAGGCGGCCGCATCGGCCATCAACTATGGGGTCCCACCGGTTGCCGGCTCCTACATGTCGGGACACAAGTGGGCCGACATCGTCAAGATTGTGCGGCGGGCGATTCTGGACTTTGAGCCGCGGCTTATTCCGGGCTCGCTGGAGGTCAATCCGCTGCGCAAAGAAGACGCCCCGATGCGCTACAACATGCTGGTGTTCGAGATCAGCGGGCTGATCCACATGGACCCGTATCCGATGGCATTTACCGCACAGAGTTCTCTGGACCTGGAAACCGGCCGAATGAACGTTCGCTCCATTCACGCCAACTGACACCATGGACCCGCAACTGCTGGATTACTACAACCGCGAGCTCGTCTACATGCGCGAGCTGGCGGGAGGATTCGCCAAGCAGCACCCCAAGGTAGCCAAGCGCCTGGGCATGCATGGCATCGAGGTGGCCGACCCTTATGTGGAGCGGCTGATCGAGGCGTTCTGCTTTCAGACCGCACGCACGCAGATCAAGCTGGATGCGGAGTTTCCGCGCTTTACTCAACGACTGCTGGAAGTCATCTATCCCAACTACGTGGCGCCGACCCCCGCCATTGCTGTGGCGCAGTTCCACCCCAGCTATCAGGAAGGGGGATTGATGCGCGGCATGGCGGTACCGCGCGGTACGATGCTGCATGCGCGGGCGCCCGCCGGGGAAGCCACGGAATGCGAATTCCGCACGACACAACCACTGTCGCTGTGGCCCATCGAGATTGCCGAGGCACGCCTTACTGGCATTCCGCCCGACATCCAGGGGCTGGAGCGCTATGTGCCGTCCCATGTGACCATTCAAGGTGCGCTACGCCTTCGGCTGCGACTTCATGGCGAAGGCACCTTTTCTCAGTTGGATGGGTTGGATACGTTGCCAATCCACCTGTGCGGCAATGATCAAATTGCATCCCACCTGTTCGAGCTGCTGCACAGCGCGGGCTGTGCCGTACTGATTGGCAAGCCGGGAGCCATGGGCGAGCGCTTGCATGCTGTAACAACCAACGCGGTGAGCCGTGTCGGCATGGCTCCCGAAGAAAGTGCATTGCCGCTGGACTGGAACAAATTCCACGGCCATAACCTAGTGCACGAGTACTTTGCATGCCCGCAGCGCTTCTATTTCTTCGGGCTCAATGGCCTCGCGCCAGGCTTGCGCGGAATCAACAGCCGAGAAGCCGAGCTGGTTGTGCTGCTCTCGAAATCTCCACAAGCACTGGTCAACCAAGTGGATGCAGGGCAGTTTGCGCTCTTCTGCACCCCCGTCGTCAACCTCTTTCCGATGCGTACCGATCGGATGGAGATTCAGCCCGGGCGCACGGAATTTCACTTGGTGGCAAGCCGCCGTCGCCCGCTCGACTACGAGATCTTTTCGGTCCAGACGCTGTCGGGGCAGGCGCATGAACATGCTACTGCAGTCGAATTCCGGCCGCTCTTCGCGACCCTCAATCGGGATGAAGGCAACCACGGGCGATATTTTTCGGTGCGCCGCGAGCGGCGGCTGGCCTCTAACCATGCTCGCAAGTACGGAACCCGGACGGCGTATACCGGCACAGAGGTCTTTGTTTCTCTCGTGGATCAAAGGGAAGCGCCCTACCCGAACGATTTGCGATACCTCTCGGTCGACGCGATGGCCACCAATCGGGACTTATCGAGTCTGGTGCCGCGCAATGGCTTCAATGATCTGCGCTCGCCGGATTCGATTCCGGTGACAGGTGTCGGCTTGATTCGGCCACCGTCCGCCCCGCGTGCGCCGTTTGCTGAAGGCGAAATGGCTTGGCGGTTGATCCGCCAGTTGGGATTCAACTATCTCTCGCTGACCGACCTGGATCACCGCGAAGGCGGACAGGGCCTGCGCGACATGTTGCGCCTGTTCGTGGCCAGTGATGACGCAGCCCAGTTACGCCAGATCGACAGCCTGATTGGCTCGAAGGTCAAACCGGTCACCCGACGGCTACCGGGCAGCGGCCCCATCATCTACGGCCGTGGTGTGCAGTGCCAGTTGACAGTGGACGAGACGGGGTTCTCGGGTATCAGCCCGTATCTCTTTGGGATGGTGCTTGAGCAGTTCCTGACCCGGCATGTGTCGGTAAACTCGTTCACAGAGACAGAGCTGCATTCGATTCAGCGTGGGCGCGTGCATCGGTGGCCAGTGCGCATGGGCACGCGGAGTACGGTGTAGCCATGTATCGAGGCTTTGACGACAGCACGCCGCCGACAACTGGCTCACCGGCCATACCAGTGATATCCGCAGCGCAAAGCGAGCCCTGGCGGTTTAGTTTCTTGGGCCTGTTACGTCAACTGGCAGCACATCGCCCCGATTTGCCACCGATCGGCCAAGCAAGCCGTCCACAGGACGAGCATTTCCGGATCGGGCAACTGGCCTCCCTGACGTTTGCACCGCGCGAAATCGCACAGCTGCAGCAAGTGCAGGGCAAGCTCAAGATCCAGCTATTCGGGCTGGGCATGCTGGGGCCGAATGGTGCCTTGCCGCTTCACTTCACAGAAATCGTGCGGGAGCGCACGGAGGCACATCGCGACACCACCACGGCGGATTTCCTGGACCTGTTCCACCACCGGGCGCTGACGCAGTTCTATCAAGCGTGGGCGCATTCACAGTCAACGGCGGGGCTGGATCGCCCGGATGACGAGGTGTTCTCGCGCTATGTCGGGTGGCTGGCCGGGTCCGATGCAGCCGAGATTGCAGGAAGCCCGCTACCACCGCACGCGCGGTTGGCCGCCAGCGCGCACCACGTGCGCGAATCGCGCAGCCCGGACGGCATTGTCGCCACGCTGGCCCATTTCTTTGGCGTGCCGGTGCGCCTTGATGAGTTCGTGCTGCATTGGATCGCGGTTGACCCCGATGAGCTTTCCCAGCTGGGGCACCCGGGCCCGCCCAGCATGATGGGGCAAGGCGCCATGCTCGGCGAGATGGTGCCAGATCGGCAGCACAAATTTCGGCTCGTCATCGGGCCGTTGAACCTGCAGCAGTATCTGAATTTCACGCCCAATGGACGGGACCTGCCCGTGCTGATCGAATGGGTGCGCTCGTTCGTTGGCTACGAGTTCGTGTGGGAGGTTGAGTTGCAGGTGATTCCTGACGCCGCTCCGCCAGCCGTGCTCGGCTCATCGGAACGCCTGGGATGGTCGACCTGGCTCGGCGAGCCTGACCGCAGCCGTGCCATTACCGGCATGGTGTTCGAGCCGGAGCAGTACGCAAAGCACTGAGACGCTCCATCAACAACCCTCCGCCCAACGAAATGACCACATGGCGGTGGCGCAATAGCCGCCGCTTACTCATCACATGTTCTTCAGCAAGAAAACCAAAGATGCGCAGCCCGCGCTCCGTGCCTTGATCTTCCCCGAACTGTTGGAGCCCATCTCCGAGGCGCACCCGTGCGGAAACGATCTGGAATACGACCCCGAATTCGTTCTTCTGCAAGGCAAGGTCACGCCTAAGCAAGATGCTCAGTATGGTGATTTTGTCAGCCCTCCCGAGGCAATCAACTGGACGGAAGTGGAGCGAGACTGCCGTCGCCTGCTGCTGCGCACGAGGGATATTCGTATCCTCATATTGCTGGTGCGCTGCCGGGTCCGGTTGGACCAGGCAATTGGGTTGCGGGACGGGCTGTGCATTCTGTCTCGATTGCTAGAGACATGGCCGGAGACCATCTACCCGCAAGTGGTGGTGGACGGTGAGCCCGACCCGGCCGTGCGCGCTAACGCGCTGGCCGCGTTGGCCGACCCGCAAGGGCTGATGCAGGACGTGCGCGATCTAGTGATCTCAACCAACGGCGTGTTACGCCTGCGAGTGCGCGACGTCGAGCGATCATTGAGCACTGCACGCGCAGCAGACGCGTTGGCACCCGAGGCAGTGCATCACCAGCTCCACGAACTGCGCAACCAAAACGACGCGGTACTGTCCGCGCTGGACGAGGCTCAAGCCTTTGCGTCATCGATCGACTCCTGGGCGCGACATCACCTTCCGGACGACTATCCTGACTTGGGAACCTTGTTGCGCCTGCTGGATACGGTGACTGGCGCGTCACCACCGGCAGCATCTGCTGTGATTGCACTTCCGGTCTCGGAACGCTCGCCGGCCGCCGCACAAGGGTTGAGGGGCACCGCCATCGAGGGCTCGGTAGTAACGCCGCTTGATAGCAACCCACCTGAGCCCATCATGGACCGTAATACCGCCCTTGCCTCCATTCAAGCCGCCCGGATCTGGTTTGAGGCGCATGAGCCGAGTAGCCCTGTGGCGCTTCTGCTCAAGCAAGCCGAACGGCTGACCGGCAAGCGCTTTGATGAAGTGTTTCAGGCGATTCCGGCGGAACTTGTTGAACGCTGGGCGCGGGAGCACTGACGAGCCCCACGTTCAGCCGCGATACAACCAACTGCTTGGCGCGCCACCCAAGCCCTCAATCCCCCTGCCCCCCATCCCGCACGGGCAGCGCCGTCGAATACTTGATCTGCTCCATCGAGAACGATGAACTCACATCCGACAGCGGCACGGACTTGATGAGGTGCTTGTACACGCGGTCATAGTCTTCGATGCCGGCCACCGCGACGCGCAGCAGATAGTCCATCTCGCCGCTCATCCGGTAGACCTCCACCACCTCGGGCATATCGCGCACCACCTGCGTGAAACGCTGCGCCCATTTCTCGGTGTGTTGATCGGTGCGCACGGCCACGAACACCGTGGTGCCGACGCCCAGCTTGCGCGCGTCGCACAGCGCCACCTGGGCCCGGATGACGCCCGTGTCCTTGAGCCGCTGCACCCGCTTCCAGCACGGTGTTTGCGAGAGATTCACGCGCTGCGCTAGCTCTGCGACGGGCAGCGTCGCATCGGCCTGCAACAGCCTCAGTAGTTCGCGGTCAATGGCATCCATTTCGGTAGAGAAATTTTCTTCTATGGAAGCTGAATTTTAGGGAATATTCCCCACCATATCGAGGAATTCACAGGAAACTTTGAATTATTTTTCTGGGCTGTCCGCCGTATCATTTTCCCAGCATCCACCGCAGCACAGAAACGAAATGAGCGACAGCAATACCCTCCACTACCTGGACTACGCGGCCACCACGCCGGCAGACCCGCGCGTGATTGCAGCCATGACCGCCTGCCTTGGCATGGAAGGCGCCTTCGGCAACCCTGCATCGAGTTCGCATGCGACCGGCCGCGTCGCGCGGAACAAGGTCGAGCAAGCGCGCGAGCAAGTTGCCGCGCTTATCGGCGCCGATGCCGACGAAATCATCTGGACGTCGGGCGCCACCGAATCCAACAACCTCGCGCTGAAGGGCTACGCAGACGCCGCCACCGGCAAGCGCCACCTCATCACCAGCCGCATCGAACACAAGGCCATTCTCGACACGATGGCGAACCTGTCGACGCGCGGCTGTTCGGTCACGTATCTCTCGCCGACACGCGACGGCGAAATAACGCCCGAAGCGGTCGCCGCTGCAATGACGCCCGCCACCGGGCTCGTCTCGCTCATGCTGGTGAACAACGAGCTGGGCACGCTGACCGACGTTGGCGCGATCGCGCAGATCGTGCATGCCGCTGGCGCGCTGTTCCACGTCGACGCTGCACAGGCACTCGGCAAGACGCCGATCGATGTGCGCGCGCTCGGCATCGACATGCTGTCGATGTCCGCCCACAAGGTGTATGGCCCCAAGGGGATCGGCGCGCTGTATGTCCGCCGCGACATCGCCTCGCGCATTGCACCGCAAATCCACGGCGGCGGCCATGAGCGCGGCCTGCGCTCGGGCACGCTGGCGACGCATCAGATTGTCGGGATGGGCGTGGCGTGCGAGTTGGCTGCGGCAGAACTGGAGCACGAAACCGCCCGCATTGCTGCGCTGAGCCAGCGGCTGAAGGCAGCGGTGCTCGCTCTCGGCGACGTGGTGCAGAACGCCGATGTGGCACGACGCATTCCGCACACCCTCAGCCTGACGGTCAACGCGCCGGGCTTCATGCCGATGATGCTGGGCGACGACCTTGCCGTGTCGTCCACGTCGGCGTGCAACTCTGCAGCAGGCACGCCCTCGCACGTGCTGACGGCCATCGGCCTGGATGCCGATGCCGCAGGCCGCACCGTCCGCATCAGCCTGGGCCGCTTTGCGACCGAACAGGACGTCGACTTTGCCGCTGCATGCTTCCAGCGAGCGATCGAGCAATGCCGCGCCACGGCATCGAGCGGGTTGACCGCATCGCGGCAAATCATGCCGGCCGATCTGAAGACCATCCGCAATGCAGGTTTCCGCTCGGTCATCTGCAACCGCCCAGATGGCGAAAGCAGCGACCAGCCCGCCTTCGAGGACATTGCCGCCGCCGCGCGCGAACTGGGCCTGGAAGCGCGCTACCTGCCCGTCGAGCCGAATGGCATTGGCGATGCAGACGTTGCCGCGTTCGGCGCCTTGGTCGACACGCTGCCCAAGCCCATCCTCGCGTATTGCAGGAGCGGCAACCGGGCGGGCATGCTGTGGAACCGCCTGATGGAGCAGCGCAAGGGCTGAGCCTCAGCCCCGCCCGGCTACGCCACCGGCAGCTCCGTCGTCGACAGCACCTGCTTGAGCACCATGAACGTCCGGATCTGCCGCACGCCCGGCAGATACAGCAGCTGTTCGGCATGGAGCCGGTTGTAGCCTTCGTTGTCTTTCGTGCGCACGAGCATGAAGTAATCGAATTCGCCCGTCACGACGTGACACTCCAGGCAACCGGGCACCTTCTGCACCGCTTTCTCGAATGCGGTGAACGATTCCGGCGTCGAGCGATCCAGCACGACGCCAATCATCACCAGCGACCCCAGATCCAGCGCCCGCGGATCGAGCAGCGCAACAATCCCCTTGATCAGCCCCAGCTCCTTGAGCCGTTCCACGCGGCGCAGGCAGGCCGGCGGGCTGAGGTTCACCTTGGCCGCCAGGGCCACGTTGGAGATGGACGCATCGCGCTGGAGCGCCCGGAGAATCGCGCGATCGGTGCGATCCAAGGCGTGGCGCGCCGAAGCTGCCGACGCGTCAGAATCTTCCTGCAATTTTGTTTCGCTCTTTTTCATTTTCAAGAAATAAAGAGATTCGCTAACTGATCTACAGCCAGCTACGTTCTGGATAGTAGACGATCTTTGCAACCTCATTTCGCGGCGTTCTGCGTACCATTGGTTTCCGACATCCCGCCATTTGCGGCACTGAAGGAGCCACCTCATGAACCTGCAGCGATTTCCCCGTTATCCCCTGACGTTCGGCCCGACGCCCATCCAGCCGCTGAAACGATTGAGCGCGCATCTGGGCGGCAAGGTGGAGCTGTTTGCCAAGCGCGAAGACTGCAACAGCGGCCTGGCCTTCGGCGGCAACAAGACGCGCAAGCTGGAATACCTGATCCCGGAAGCGCTGGAAGGCGGGTATGACACGCTGGTGTCCATTGGCGGGATTCAGTCGAACCAGACGCGCCAGGTGGCCGCCGTGGCCGCGCACCTTGGCCTCAAGTGCGTGCTGGTGCAGGAAAACTGGGTGAACTACTCCGACGCCGTGTACGACCGCGTCGGCAATATCGAGATGTCGCGCATCATGGGCGCCGACGTGCGCCTCGATGCCGCAGGCTTCGACATCGGCATCCGGCCCAGCTGGGAACAGGCCATGGAAGACGTGCGCAAGCGCGGCGGCAAGCCGTTCCCGATTCCGGCCGGCTGCTCCGAACACCCGCTCGGCGGCCTGGGCTTTGTCGGCTTTGCCGAAGAAGTGCGCCAGCAGGAAGCGCAGCTGGGCTTCAAGTTCGACTACATCGTCGTCTGCTCGGTCACGGGCAGCACGCAAGCCGGCATGGTCGTCGGCTTTGCGGCGGATGGCCGGGCCGACAAGGTGATCGGTATCGACGCCTCGGCCAAGCCGGAACAGACGCGCGCGCAGATCCTCCGCATCGCACAGCACACCGCCGAACTGGTCGACCTCGGCCGAAACATCACGGAGAAGGACGTGGTGCTCGACACGCGCTACGGCGGCCCGGAATACGGCTTGCCCAATGAAGGCACGCTGGAAGCCATTCGCCTGTGCGCACGCCAGGAAGCCATGTTGACCGACCCCGTGTACGAAGGGAAATCCATGCACGGCATGATCGACATGGTGCGCAACGGTGAATTTCCTGAAGGCTCGCGCGTGCTCTACGCCCACCTGGGCGGCGTGCCGGCGCTCAACGCATACAGCTTCATCTTCCGCAACGGTTGATGCAGCGCCGCCGCGGCGGCGCATCCGGGCGCGGGCGTGCATCGCATGATCACGGCCCGCCTTCCCATCCTTCCTTCAGGCAGGACCCGTCATGACGGATTTATCGACCGGCGCCGCGTCGATGCGCTCCCTCGCGCACCGCATCGAAGACAGCGACCCAGGGGAAACCGCCGAATGGCTCGACGCGCTGGAGGCCGTCGTCCAGCATGCCGGCACCGCGCGCGCGCAGTTCCTGTTCGACCGCCTGGCGGAACGCGCCGCAACGCTGGGCGTCGGCACCGCCCTCGCCCGCGTTACGCCCTACGCCAACACGATCCCCGTTGAAGCGCAGCCGCCGTATCCCGGTGATATCGATACCGAAGAGCGGCTGGCCGCCGCGCTGCGCTGGAACGCGCTCGCCATGGTCGTGCGCGCCAACCAGGCCTACGGCGAGCTGGGCGGGCACATCGCCAGCTACGCATCGGCCGCCGATCTGTTCGAAGTCGGCTTCAATCATTTCTTCCGAGCAGACAACGCGGCGCACGGCGGCGATCTCGTCTACTTCCAGCCGCACGCGTCGCCCGGCGTCTATGCGCGGGCGTATCTCGAAGGGTTTCTCGACGAGGCACATCTCGAACACTATCGGCGCGAAATCACGGGACCCGGGCTGTGCTCCTATCCGCATCCGTGGTTGATGCCCGAGTTCTGGCAGTTCCCGACCGGGTCGATGGGCATCGGGCCGATCAATGCGATCTACCAGGCGCGCTTCATGCGCTACCTGCACAACCGCGGCCTGCTGCACACCACCGAACGCAAGGTGTGGGGCTTCTTTGGCGACGGTGAAATGGACGAGCCGGAATCGATCGGCGCGCTGTCGCTGGCGGCGCGCGAGCGGCTCGACAACATCGTGTTCGTCATCAACTGCAACCTGCAGCGGCTCGACGGCCCTGTGCGCGGCAACGGCCGCATCGTCGACGAACTGGAAGCGCAGTTCACCGGCGCGGGCTGGAACGTCATCAAGGTGCTGTGGGGTTCGGACTGGGATGCCCTCTTCGCCCGCGACCATTCGGGGGCCTTGCTGCGTGCATTCGCGCAGACCGTCGACGGCCAGTTCCAGACCTTCTCCGCCAACGACGGCGCCTACAACCGGGAGCGCTTCTTTGGCCAGAACCCCGAGCTTGCCGCGCTCGTCTCGCATTTCAGCAACGAAGACATCGACCGCCTGCGCCGCGGCGGCCACGACGTGCGCAAGCTCCACGCCGCCTACGCCCGCGCACTGCAGCACACCGGCCAGCCCACGGTGATCCTCGCCAAGACGATGAAGGGCTTCGGCATGGGCAGCGTTGGGCAAGGCCGGATGACGACGCACCAGCAGAAGAAGCTCGATGTCGATCAGCTCAAGGCGTTTCGCGACCGCTTCCGCCTGCCGCTGTCGGACACCGATGTCGAGCAATTGAAGTTCTACAAGCCAGCGCCAAACAGCCCGGAGATGCAATACCTGCATGCACGCCGGGCTGCCCTCGGAGGCTATCTGCCCAGACGGCGGAAGGCGGCAACACAGGCGCTGACCGTGCCTGCGTTGCCATCCTGGGGACAATTCGCGCTGCAAGCCGAAGGCCGCGAGATGTCGACCACGATGGCCATCGTGCGGATGTTCGGCAACCTGCTGAAAGACGACACGCTGGGCCCGCGCATGGTGCCGGTGGTGGCGGACGAGGCGCGCACGTTCGGCATGGCGAGCATGTTCCGCCAGGTCGGCATCTATTCGCCGCTGGGCCAGCAATACGAACCGGAAGATCTGGGTTCGATGCTGTATTACCGCGAAGACACGGGCGGGCAGATACTGGAGGAAGGCATCTCGGAAGCCGGCGCCATCTCGTCGTGGATTGCTGCCGCCACCGCCTACAGCACGCACGATCTGCCGATGCTGCCGTTCTACATCTACTACTCGATGTTCGGCTTCCAGCGCATTGGCGATCTCATCTGGGCAGCGGCAGACCAACGCGCGCGCGGCTTCCTGATCGGTGCCACGGCGGGCAAGACAACGCTCGGCGGAGAGGGCCTCCAGCATCAGGACGGCGCGAGCCACCTTGCCGCATCCACGGTGCCCAACTGCCGTGCGTGGGACCCGGCATTTGCCTACGAGGTGGCCGTCATCCTCGACGAAGGCATGCGCGCGATGCTGGAGCGCCAGGAAGACACGTTCTACTACCTCACGGTGACGAACGAGAACTACGCGCAGCCGTCGATGCCGGATCGCGATCTGCGCGAGGGCATTCTCAAAGGGATGTATCCGCTGGCCCCGCAAAGCCTGCCGACCGCGCGCGTGCAGTTGCTCGGATCGGGCGCCATCCTGGGCGAAGTCATGGCCGCTGCGCAGATGCTCAAGGACGACTGGAACATCGACGCGGCCACCTGGAGCGTCACGAGCTTTTCCGAGCTGCACCGCGAAGCCATCGCTGTGGAGCGCGTTGCCCGCCTGGGCGAAAAAGCCGCGCCGTCGTATGTGGAAACCGTCTTGCGCGCATCGCGCGGCCCCGTCGTCGCGGCCACCGACTATGTGCGCGCCGTGCCCGAGCTGATCCGTGCGCACGTGCCGCGCCGCTACGTCACGCTCGGCACCGACGGCTTCGGCCGCAGCGATTCCCGCCGGGCGCTGCGCGCGTTCTTCGAAGTGGACCGCGCGTCCATCGTCATCGCCGCACTGAAGGCGCTCGCCGACGACGGTGAACTGGATCACGCCGTGGTGCGTGAGGCGGCTGCACGCTACGGCAAACACGCGACCATGGCCGACGCGCCGTGGATGCGCTGAACAAGCTGCACTCGCGAGGCACTCAGCTCGGCTCGCGGAGATCGAAGCTCGACGTTTGAGGCTTTTTGCTCGGCGTGTGGCGCTAATTGCTCGACGTGCCGAGCTTTTTGCTCCACGTGCCGAGCTTTTTGCTCCGCGTGTCGAGCTTTTTGCTCGGCGGTTGAGGCTCAGAACTCGGCCCGCGAGGCTTTTTGCTCGACGGCCCGAGCTTTTTGGCTCGCGCGTCTCGCTTTAGTGTCGGTGCGTGGCAGGCTGAATCGCGGCGCTCGCTGCGGTCGATGCATCGGCGCAGCGAAATACGCCCAGGCAGGGTCTTCTGAAATCGGTCGTGCGGCGGGTTCAGCCAAGGGCGTTTCGTCAGCGC
This sequence comes from Ralstonia sp. UNC404CL21Col, assembly GCF_000620465.1. GTDB lineage: Bacteria > Pseudomonadota > Gammaproteobacteria > Burkholderiales > Burkholderiaceae > Ralstonia > Ralstonia flatus. The sequence goes on along the minus strand of NZ_KK211140.1, from coordinate 800,155 downwards.
CCTTTTTCGTTTCCAAATGTTACGGCGTGCATCCCGGTCGACTTCGCGTAGCGCAAGCAGCGAGGCCCTGCAGTACATTCCATGCCATGGAAAAAGCCCTGACTTGCTCGTCTCTTGTCCTGCTGGCCTTGCTCGGTGCCTGCGCATCGCACCCGCAACAGCAGCCCGTTGATTCGACCACCGCCGCTGCGGCCGCCACTGACGCCAGCGTAGACAACGGCTGGCAGGTGCTGCGCGCCAACTACATGGCGTGCGTGCAGCGCCAGGCCGATAGCGGCGTGCCGGGCACCACGCAGACGAAGGCTGTGGTCGCCTCCGCGCTCGACGCGTGCGAAAGCGACCTGCGCACCATGCACGACGGTTTCCGCGACCACCTCAGCACGTCGATGTCTTCATCCGGCGCGCGCAAGGCCGCCGACCGCGTCACCCAAGACACGCGCGAGAAGGCCCGCGTCTACCTGATGGGCTACGTCGACCACGCGCGCTACCTGGCGAAGTCGCGCTGAGCGCTTAGCGCGCTTAGCCGCTCAGAGCATCTCCAGCGCGCGCGGCCCCTTGGGCGGCGGGAAAATGCTGTCCAGCGTCGCAAGCTGCTCAGCCGTGAGCGTGTGCGACAGCGCCCCGATGTTCTCGCGCAAGCGGTCACGGTGGCCGGTCTTGGGAATCGCGATGATGTCGTCATTCGCCAGCAGCCACGCGAGTGCCACCTGTGCCGGCGTCATGCCGCACGCCTGGGCGAAGCGCACCAGCTTCGGATGCCGAACGAGCCGCGCCTGCTCGATGGGCGAATAGGCCATCACCGGCACGCGGCGCTCGCGCAGCCAGGGCAACAGATCCCACTCGATGCCGCGCCGGCTCAGGTTGTAGAGCAGCTGGTTGACGGCGGTCTGATCGCCGCCGGGCGCGTCCCACCACTCCTCCATGTCGGACAGGTCGAGATTGCTCACGCCGTACTGGCGGATCTTGCCTTCGCGCTGCAGGGCCTGCAGGCCTTCCAACGTGTCTTCGAACGGCACATCGCCACGCCAGTGCAGCAGGTACAGATCGAGCCGGTCGGTGCCGAGCCGGCGCAGGCTGCGCTCGCACGCCGCGGCGATACCGCGCCGGCTGGCGTTGTGCGGATAGACCTTGCTGACAAGAAAGACCTCATCGCGCCGTCCGGCAATGGCCTCGCCAATCAGCGATTCAGAGCGGCCTTCGCCGTACATCTCGGCCGTGTCGATCAGCCGCAAGCCCAGGTCGAGGCCCAAGCGCAGCGTGGCGATTTCTTCGGCGCGCGTGGCGCGGTCGTCGCCCATGTTCCAGGTGCCCATGCCGAGTGCAGGGACGCGTTCGCCGTTGGGCAGAGTGACGTGTTTCATGTCGTGCTTTCCGATCGGTCAGGCAAAACATGAATCTACAAGAGACGCGGCGCACCGTTAAGCTCGCGCCCGTCCGGTCAGAAAATACGGCTAGCGCGCCTGACGTTGCGCCGCCCACCGGCGATAGCGCCGCGACTGGCAGGCCGCGGCCAATTGCTGCTCGATCAGCGCACGCAGGGGCGACACGCCAGGGGCCGTCGTGCGCCCCTTGCTCAACCGGCCGAGCTGAAACTTGACGACAGCCATGTTGGCGAGTGCGCCCAGCGCCTTGTTCTTCCACGTGATGGGCTGCAGCACCGGCGCGCTGTTCTTGCCGCGCGCCCAGTCCCGCGGCAGGTTCGGATCGATGGACAGCGCCGTCGCAATGCCCACCATATCGACGCCGCTGTCGACCACCTGCTCCGCCACCGCGCGGCGCCGGATGCCGCCCGTGACCATCAGCGGCATGCGGGCAATGCCGGCAATGTCGCGGGCGAATTCCAGGAAATACGCTTCGCGGGCCAGTGTGCGGCCATCGCGCGCCTGCCCTTGCATGGCCGGCACTTCGTAGCTGCCGCCGGACAATTCAACGAGGTCGACGCCCAGCGGGTTGAGCAGCTCGACCACTTGCTTCGCGTCGTCGGGGCTGAAGCCGCCGCGCTGGAAATCGGCGGAGTTCAGCTTGACCGCCACCACAAACTCCGGCGACACGGCGGCGCGCACGCTGCGCACGATATCGAGCAGCAGGCGCGCGCGATTCTCGATCGGGCCGCCCCACTGGTCCTGCCGACGGTTGGAAATGGGCGACAGAAACTGGCTCAGCAGATAGCCATGCGCGGCGTGGATCTGCACGCCGGTAAAGCCGCTCTGCTCGGCCAGTTGCGCGCTGCGCGTGAAGCGCTGCTGGACGTCGCGGATATCCGCCTCGGTCATCTCGCGCGGCATCGGAAACTGCTTGGACAGCGCGCCCAGCGCCAGCGGGACTGCCGAAGGCGCCACCGTCGGCTGCCCGAGCGATGCCGGCATCTGGCGCCCCGGATGGTTGATCTGCACCCACGCATGCGCACCATGTGCGCGCGCCGCCTCGGCCCAGCGGCGAAAGCGTTCGAGATGCGCGCCGTCTTCCAGCACGACGCCGTTGGGGCCGGTCATGGCCCGGTGGTCGACCATCACATTGCCGGTCAGGATCAGGCCGGCACCGCCTGCGGCCCAGGCCTGATACAGACGCAGCAACGCGTCGGAAGGCGCGTGATCGGCATCGGCCATGTTTTCTTCCATGGCGGCTTTGGCCAGGCGGTTTGGAATCACCGCGCCGTTGGGCAGAACGAGGGGCGTGAAGAGTTTCATGGTGGCATCCGCGAAGGATTTGACATTTGACGACACCTGAACCCTAAGCTTAAAGTCAACTTGAATGTCAAGTCTGCGGAGCACGCACATGAAGATTGGTGAACTGGCCCGCCTGAGCGGCGTGGCCGCCTCCCGCATCCGGTTTTATGAAGCCAGCGGCCTGTTGCAGCCGGCGGAGCGCCAATCCAACGGCTATCGGGAGTACGCGCCGGAATCGGTGACGCGGCTGCAGATCATCCTGCGCGCGCAAAGCGCGGGATTCTCGCTGGAAGAGATTCGCGCGCTCTTGCCCGGACACCAAGGCGCGTGGCCACGCGAAGACCTGCTGCAAGCGCTGCACAGCAAGGTCGCGGAAATCGGCGTGCTCGAGCAGCGCCTGGCGCAAAACAAGCGCGACCTGCTTGCGCTCATCCGCGAAGTGGACCACGAGCCCGACGGCGAAGACTGCGCCGACCGCGCCCGCCGCGTGTTCGACAAGATGAACCTCCGGCCGCTGGAACAACCGGCCGCTGAACCGCAGGTGCGCGCCGCAAGAAAGCGCGGCTGACGCCGCCGCCTATTCCGAGACACGCTCGAACGTGTCGGCGTTGGTCATGACCGCGTGCGGCCACGGGCGCTTGCCGTCGCCCTCTGTCGCCTGATCAGACACAACGTGCCAGACCGTCTCCAACCTCCCCGCTCGCAGCACGCCGGTGAACGCGCACACCATGTCGCCCTTGGGGGTGGCTCCAGCAAAGGCGAATGCGATGCAGTCCCCGTGGCAGGTTCCGACCACGTCGTAATCCCGCCCAAAGAAGCCGCTGTCGTGCAGCGCCGTGCGGAATGTGCCGGACAGCCGCTCGCCCTCTTCTTTCAATGTCACGACGGAGCCGTACTGGTTCCGCCAACTGCCCGTCCAGGTTGCCATTTCGCCTCCTCGCGTCCTTCTCGTGCTGAACGTATGTCGGTCAGCAGGACACATACCGCCCTGCCAACAACGCAGTGCTGAGTCGGGAATGGCAATTGCGTCCTCCCCCGCGCCCGATGCGACAAACGCCGGCGTCTGGGCCAAAGGAAACGCACTTCAGATCGCCTGACAGCACATCGCAGAGCGACCGTTCGCGCCTCCGATGCAGGCCATGCAGTAACGCTTACGCACGGTTTTGTACAAAGGCCATCCGCGCGACAAAACAAGCACCGTCCCTTACAAAACAAGCTGGAGACAACGATGCTGAGCCCACACGAAATTGCGACGCTGGTTCTGCTCTGCGGCGACTCGCACCCACGGGACCTGGATACGCTCGATATGGAAACGCTGCTGGCGCTCCAGCTCATCACGCTGGAACGCCCAAGCCCCGGCGTGAGCGAGCCGCGCGTCACGCTGCAGGGGCATGCGTTGTTGAAGTCGTTGGGCGTGCTCCGCGCGCGCAAGGGCATGCTGGCGGCGGCGGCATAACAGGCACCGAACGGGCACGGAACCGAATCAAAAACCGCCCAGGGCGTGGCGCAGCAGCAAGGCGGACAGCACCAGCATCGTCACGCCAATCAACCCGTCCAGCACCTGCCACGCCTTCGGCCGGGCAAACCATGGTGCGAGCCAGCGCGCGCCAAACCCCAGCGACACAAACCAGAAGAGGCTGGCCGACCCTGCGCCCGCCACAAACCAGCCACGCAATGCCGAGGCTTGCTGCGCGCCAATGCTGCCCACGAGCAGCACCGTATCCAGATAGACGTGCGGATTGAGCAACGTAAAGGCCGCCGCCTGCGCCAGCGCCGCGCGCCGGCTGAGGCCGTCTCCGCCTGCGGACGCCCGTAACTGGTTGGAATGCCGCGCGCGCCGCAGCGCCTGCACGCCATACAGCAACAGGAACGCGGCGCCCGCCAACGCAAGAAATCGCGCGAGGCTGGGTCGTTCGCCCAACGCCTGCGCCATGCCCAGCACGCCCGCCAGGATCAGCACCGCATCGGCCATCGCACAGAACAGCACGACGCTGCCCACATGCTCACGGCGCAGGCCCTGACGCAGCACGAACGCGTTCTGCGCGCCGATGGCCACGATCAGGCCAAAGCTCAAGGCCAAGCCCTGCAGGAAGACGGAAGAGGAAGTTGCAATCGAGGTCGTCATGCGCGCAGCTTGCCGGCCCGATTGAATGAAGACAAACTATCTTTTCTTCATTCAATTCAGTTTCTCTAATTTACGTGCTGGATTATTCCGCCCTGGCGGCGTTGGCTGCCGTCATCCGAGAAGGCAGTTTCGAACGGGCAGCCCGCGCACTGCATGTCACGCCATCGGCCATTTCGCAGCGGATCCGGTTGCTGGAAGAGCGCGTCGGCTGCGCGCTGGTCGTGCGCGACCAGCCGTGCCGCCCGACCGAAACCGGCCGGCGGCTTTGCCAGCACGTCGATCGCGTGCGTCTGCTCGAACAGGAACTGCAAGGCGCGCTGCCAACGCTGGCGCCGGAAGGCGTCGCGCGCGTTGCGCTGCCCATTGCCGTGAATGCGGACAGCCTGGCGACGTGGCTCACGCCGGCCATCGCCACATTCGCTGCGGCCCACCCGGTGTTGATGGAGGTGGCCGTGGATGACCAGGATCACACCAGCGAATGGCTGCGCAGCGGTGCCGTGCTGGCGGCTGTTACCGCCGCGGCTCGGCCGGCGGCGGGCTGCAACAGCCGTCCTCTCGGGGCCATGCGTTATCTGGCGGCGGCCAGCCCCGCTTTCGTGCAGCAATATTTCGCGGACGGTGTCGGCGCAGGTGAACTGGCGAAAGCGCCCTGCCTCGTGTTCAACACCAAGGATGCATTGCAAGCCACCTGGGCGCGGCGCCTGTGCCATCGACACGTGGAATTGCCGCGCCATCTGCTGCCGTCGTCACAGGCGTTTGTGACCGCGGCCGTGGCGGGCATGGGCTGGGGGCTGCATCCGCATGCGCTGATTGCGCAGCATCTTGAAGACGGTTCGCTGGTCGAGCTGGTGCCGGATACGCCGTTGGACGTTCCGCTGTATTGGCAGCACGCGCGGGCCGCCTCCGTGCTGCTCGACGAACTCAGCCGCCAAGTGCTGACGGCAGCGCGGGCCGCGCTACTTGCACCTTGAGCGTTACAGCGCGTTCAGCGGAATCTTGAGGTACTGCACGCCGTTCGGCTCCGCCGGCGGCAACAAGCCCGCGCGAATGTTCACCTGAATGGCGGGCAGCATCAGCGTGGGCATGCCGAGCGTGGCATCGCGCTTCGTGCGCATCTCGACGAACTCGGCCTCGGTCACGCCATCACGTACATGGATGTTGGCGCGGCGCTGCTCGGCCACGGTGGTGTGGCACACGGCTTCGCGGCCGGCGGGCGGATAGTCGTGGCACATGTAGAGCCGCGTCTCCGGCGGCAGATCCAACAGGCGGCGGATCGACTGATACAGCGTGGCCGCATTCCCGCCCGGAAAATCGCAGCGCGCGGTGCCCACGTCGGGCATGAACAGCGTGTCGCCCACAAACACTGCATCGCCCACCTGATACGCCATGTCCGCCGGCGTGTGGCCCGGCACGGCAAGCGCCTTGGCTTGCAGATCGCCGATATGGAACACCTCGTCCGGCGCGAACAGATGATCGAACTGTGAGCCATCGAGCATGAATGCCGGCTCGAGATTGAAGATGGGCTTGAACACGCCCTGCACGACGCGAATACGCTCGCCAATGGCGATGCGCCCGCCGAAACGCCCACGCAGATACGGCGCGGCCGAGAGGTGATCGGCATGCGCGTGCGTCTCCAGCAGCCATTCGACACGCAAGGCCTGCGCTTCGATGAATGCCGCAACCCGGTCCGCGGACCGCGTCGTCGTGCGGCCCGATTTCGGGTCGTAATCGAGTACGGAATCGATCACGGCGCACGGCGTGCCGGGCCCCGCGTGCACCACGTAGGTCACGGTGCAGGTATCGGGGTCGAAGAAGGATTCGATCTGGGCGTGCATGGCGGGCTTTTGCTAACAATCTATATTTTTATAGAATATCGTCTGACATTCTGTCTGCCAATAGCGCGAAACGCGCGAATAGCCCCTGCATCACACCGCGATGAGTCACTCCACTTCCAATCCCGACGTCGTGCCACTGCCCGATGCCGCCATTTCCATGCTGCGCGCTTCTGCGTCGCAAGCGTGTGCCGTGCTCAAGGCCATGGCGCACGAAGACCGCCTGCTGCTGCTCTGCCAGCTCACGCAGGGCGAGCGCAATGTCGGCGAGCTTGAGGCGCTGGTCGGCCTGCATCAGCCCAGCCTGTCGCAGCAATTGGGCGTATTGCGCGACGAAGGGCTGGTCACCACGCGGCGCGAAGGCAAATACATCTACTACCGGCTCGCCAGCTTCGAGGTCATCCAGATCATGCAGACGCTGTCCGAGCTTTACTGCGGCAAGGTCTTGAAGAAGATGGCGGGACGTTGACCATGTCGCCTGTGGAAGCGGGTTGGATCGTCAGCGCGGGGCTGGGCTCTGTGGTCGGGCTCATCCTGGCGTTGACAGGCGCAGGCGGCGCCATTGTCGCGGTGCCGCTGCTGATTTTTGGGTTGCATCTGTCGGTGCCGGAGGCTGCGCCCATCGCGCTGCTGGCGGTGGGGCTGTCCGCGGGGCTCGGTGCGATGCTCGGCTTGCGGGAAGGCAAGGTCCGCTACAAGGCCGCCGGGTTGATGGCGCTGTGCGGCGTGGCGATCTCGCCGTTCGGCATCTGGGTTGCACATCGCGTGCCGAACACGCCGCTCACGCTGCTGTTTGCCTTGGTGCTCGCCTATGTGGCGGTGCGCATGTTCCGCCAAGCGCGCGCAGCGCCGGCAACCGAGTCGCAGCCGACGCGGACAGGACCGCCCTGCCACCTTGATACCACCACGGCCAGGCTCGTCTGGACGCTGCCGTGCGCGCGCGCATTGGCTGCAGCCGGCGCGGGGGCAGGCTTTCTGTCCGGGCTGCTGGGCGTGGGGGGCGGCTTTGTCATCGTGCCCGCGCTGCGCCGCGCGACCGATCTGCCGATGCAGACCATCGTCGCCACCTCGTTGGCAGTGATTGCGCTGGTGTCCACGGGCGGCGTGGTCGCTTCGGCCATCGGCGGACATGTCGATTGGCATATCGCACTGCCGTTTGCAGCCGGCGCCCTGACCGGCATGCTGGTGGGACGACGCTTTGCGCAGCATTTGGCAGGACCGGCGCTGCAGCAAGGCTTTGCCGCGTTCGCAGGCGTCGTGGCGCTTGGGATGATCGCCCGAACACTGATTTGACCGGCGTGTTGCGAAAGCGGTACAATCGCGGTCTTCGGGGCGTAGCGTAGTCTGGTAACGCGTCCGGTTTGGGACCGGAAGACCGCGGGTTCAAATCCTGCCGCCCCGACCAGAATTGAGCAGCAAACAAAACGGCTTACGTTCACTACGTAAGCCGTTTTTGTTTATTGCTTCTGCGCGCCGGCATTTACATGCCGCGAAGGTTCTGGTCACCTACTGCTTGAACCATCTGAAAACAGCGCTCTCGCAGTCTCCCTTTAAGCCATAAGCCTTGTTATAGGCCTCACAGTTAGGCTCGTTTGCCAACTGGTCGCTTACATAGCCATATCCGAATAGAGCCAGCAACCCTGCCATCAAGGCCCACGTCGGAATGCGATCTAGGATAGTGGCCAGCATCATTTCACCCGTCAACGTTGCCCCGTCAATCAACATAGACAACGACAACGGCGACCTCAAACCTGCAAATGCATGGAATGCTCGAGCCACTCGGGGCGCCTTCAATAGCGACGTGCCAGCGCTGGGCGCCGCAGGTCCAAATCCTGCGGCCGCGATTCCAATTTGTGCAGCAAACCGAACGTCGCAGGGTGTCATCTGCCGATGCTATAACGACAGCATCCGTATCGTGCAATGCCGCTCACTTCCTCCATGAACCTTATCCTGTGGCGCCACGCTGAAGCCGAAGACGTGGCCGCATCGCTGCGCATTCAGCGCAACACCGATCTCCAGCGGGAACTCACCAAGCGCGGCCACAAGCAGGCCGAGAAGATGGCGGATTGGCTGCGGCCTCGCCTGCCGGACGACACGCTCGTACTCGCCAGCCCGGCCGTGCGCACGCAGCAGACCGCCCGCGCCCTTACGCAGCATTTCCAGACGCTGACCGCACTCGCGCCCGGCGCCGATGTCAGCGAGATCCTCGATGCATTGGACTGGCCGTCGAATACGAACCTGCTGCTGGTCGGCCATCAGCCGTGGCTCGGCCGCCTCGCCAGCCTGCTCATCGCGGGCACGGAAATGGACTGGAGCGTGAAGAAAGCCGGTGTGTGGTGGCTCTGCCGTCGCATGCGCGAAGATGAAGCGCAGACCGTGCTGCGTGCGGTGGTGAATCCCGATCTCGTGTGACACATCACCCTGGTCACAGGATCGCCACGCAAAATTCACGCAATGGTCACGATTGACACGCTTTTGTCGCGGATCTGTCATGCAGCGTCTCTAGAATCGCCCCGAAATCCACCCTTGGGGATGCACGAATGCGAGACCTGCCCACGCCCACCCAGCCGTTGATCGACGCACTGCCGAGCCTGAATCTGGGCAACGCTCGGAGGGGCCTTCCTCGCTCACCCGAAGCTGTTCCGGCGCGTGACAAGCCTGTTCTGGCCGTTTCGTGGGCGCGCCATCAGGATGAAGTAACGGAAGCACAGCGCCTGCGCTACAAGGTGTTTGCCGAAGAAATGGGCGCCCGCCTGCCCTCGGCCCACACCGAACTCGACGTCGACATGTTCGACGCCGTATGCGACCACCTGATCGTGCGCGACCAGAAGACCCTGCGCGTGGTCGGCACCTATCGCGTGCTGCGCCCGGACGCCGCCAAGCAGATCGGTTGCCTGTACTCCGAGTCGGAATTCGACCTCGTGCGCCTGGCCCACCTCCGCCCGAAGATGGTCGAACTCGGCCGCTCGTGCGTGCACCGCGATTACCGATCGGGCAGCGTCATCATGGCGCTGTGGGCCGGTCTGGGCGAATACATGCAGCGCCACGGCTTCGAATCGATGCTGGGCTGCGCAAGCGTGTCGATGGGCGACGGCGGTCACTTTGCTGCAAGCCTGTATCGCAGCTTTGTCGACGATGGTTCGCTGGCACCGATCGAGTACCACGCCTTCCCGCGCGTAGCACTGCCGGTCGATGAACTGAACCAGGACCTCGAAGTCGAGCCGCCTGCGCTCGTGAAGGGTTATCTGCGCCTGGGCGCACGCATCTGCGGCGCACCGGCGTGGGACCCCGACTTCAACGTCGCCGACTTCCTCACGCTGCTGCGTCTGTCGGACATCAACCCGCGCTACGCACGCCACTTCCTGCGCGGCTGATATCAAGCCGAACAGCTCGCCGCAAAGAAAACGGCCCGGGTCACTCCGGGCCGTTTTGCTTTGGATGCGGCGCAACGCTTTACACGTACACCACCTTGTAGCGGCGGCCGATGCGCTGCCATTCATCGGCTTCCTTCATCAGGCTGTATTCCACGAGCGGGTTCTGCTCGATCCAGCTCTTCGGCAGCTCGACTTCGAAACCGCCTTCGTTGAGTTCGCCTTCGCTATGACGCACGCGCAAGCCCGGCAACTGGATTGCCCCGCGCCGGCGGCACAGCACAAACGCGAGACGCAGGCTGAACAGCATCCGCCAATCCAGGAACTTGCCTCCGCCCGAGAGCTTGCCGAGCTTGCCAGCATGGCCCAGCAGCAGCGTCGCCAAGCGCGCCTGGTCGGTCTTGGAAAAGCCCGGCATATCGGCATGGCTGGCGATGTACGCCGAGTGCTTGTGGTATCCGCTGTGCGAGATGCTCATGCCGATCTCGTGCAGGTTGGCCGCCCAACCCAGCAGCGCGAGATTGTCTTCGCGGCGCTCGTCGGGCGGATCGGGAAACTGCGACAGCAGGGCCGTCGCCGCATCCCGGACACGGCTCGCCTGCGCGCGGTCGACGTTGTAACGGCGCATGAACTGTTCGATCGTCACCGTGCGCATGTCTTCGTGATGCGTGCGGCCGAGCAGGTCGTACAGCACGCCCAGGCGCAAGGCGCCATCGGTCACGTCCATGCGGTCGACATCGAGTTCCGCAAACACGCCCAGCATGATCGACAGCCCGCCCGGCAGCACCGGAATCCGGTCCGCCTTCAGGCCGTTGAGCTTCAGGCGGTTGGTGTTCTCCGACTTGACGAGGGCGCGCTTCAGGCGCTCCAGCCCTTCGCGGGTGATGCCGTGTTCGTTGCTCTTGTCATTGAAGCCGTTCAGCTCGATCAGCTCGGCCAGCGCACGTGCCGTACCCGATGACCCGACGGCCTGGTTCCAGCCTGCCGTGCGGTACTGCTGCACGAGCACCTGGATCTCGCGACGCGCGGCCAACTCGGCCTGCTTCATCGCATATTCATCAACGTTGCCGTTCGGGAAGAAATGCCGGCTGTGCGACACGCAGCCGATGTACAGCGACTCCATCAGCTTGGGCTTGTAGCCGTTGCCGATGATGAACTCCGTAGAGCCGCCGCCGATGTCGACGACGAGCCGGTTGCCCTGGCACGCCGGCGCGTCATGCGATGCACCGAGATAGATCAGCCGTGCCTCTTCGCGGCCCGCAATCACTTCGATGGGAAACCCCAGCGCGGCTTCCGCCTCGATCAGGAACTCCTGCGCATTCTTGGCCACGCGCAAGGTGTTGGTGGCCACGGCGCGCACATGCTCGGGCGGGAAATCACGCAGGCGGTCGCCAAAGCGGCGCAAGGCATCCACGCCGCGTCGGCGTGCGGGCTGATCCAGGTATTTATCTTGCGTTAGCCCGGCGGCCAAACGCACCGGCTCGCGCAGCGCGTCGACCTGGAAGATCTGGGCGCTGCTGGCGCCGTTGGCACCAGGGGTTTCGTCGACGCGGCCGATCATCAGCCGGAAGCTGTTGGAGCCCATGTCGACAGCAGCCAGCAGGCGGGGGGTGGGACTCATGAATGAAAACGGGTGAGAAGCAGGATCAGGGGCGCGGAGTATTGTCGTTCGAAACAATGCGCAACAAAATATGTCTTTATTGTGTCCCGAACGTGACAAATCCAATGTGTCACAAATTTGACACTGAACTATGAAAAAGTGGCCGGATCGTCATCCGTCTGAACACAACATGTCGACATTGCCCGCGGGCGATCTGCTCAATCGCGAACTGGGCATCCTGGAATTCAATGCCCGTGTGCTCGCCCAGGCCGCTGACCCGGGTGTGCCGCTGATGGAGCGGCTGAAATTCATCTGCATCGTGTCGAGCAATCTCGATGAGTTCTTTGAGATCCGCATTGCCGGATTGAAGGAGCAGATGCGCGACAACCCTTCGTCGGTCACGCCCGACGGGCTGTCGGTGCAGCAGGCATTTGGCGTGGTCTCTGAGCGGGTGCGGCAACTGGTCGCGCAACAGTATGCCATGTTGCAGGATGAGATCCTGCCCCTGCTGGAGAAGGAAGGCGTCTTCTTCCACATGACCACCAACTGGAACGAAGCCCAGCGCGCCTGGTGCCGCAGCTTCTTCCAGCGCGAACTGGTGCCGATCCTGACGCCGATGGCGCTGGACCCGGCGCACCCCTTCCCGCGCGTGCTCAACAAGAGCCTGAACTTCATCATCGAGCTGTCTGGCAAGGATGCCTTCGGCCGTGAGGCTGAACTGGCGATCGTGCAGGCGCCGCGCGCCCTGCCCCGGCTTGTGCAGATGCCGCCGGAGCTGTCGGGTTATCAGTATGGTTTCGTGCTGCTGTCGTCGTTCATGCAGGGCTTTGTGCATGAGCTGTTCCCGCAGATCGACGTACATGGCTGCTACCAATTCCGCGTGACGCGCAACTCCGACCTGTTCGTGTCGGAAGATGAAATCACGGACTTGCGCGAAGCACTGCAGGGCGAACTGTCCACGCGCCACTTTGGCGATGCGGTGCGTCTCGAAATCGCGCACGACACGTCGCCGGCGCTGGTCGTGCGTCTGTTGCAGGAGTTCGGCCTGACGGAAGCGGACTGCTACCGCGTCAAGGGCCCGGTGAACCTCGTGCGGTTGCTGCAGGTGCCGGACATGGTCGACAAGCCGGTGCTGAAATACCCGCCGCACGTGCCGGCAACGGTCAGGCAGGTCGCCAACAGCTCGAACGTGTTCGACGCCATCCGCCAGGGCGACATCCTGCTGCACCATCCCTACGAAAGCTTCACGCCCGTGCTGGAGCTGCTGCAGCAAGCCGCGCGCGACCCCGACGTGGTTGCCATCAAGCAGACTGTCTACCGCACCGGCAACGAATCGACGGTCATGGAAGCGCTCATCAAGGCGGCGCGCAACGGCAAGGAGGTGACCGTTGTCGTCGAACTGCTGGCGCGTTTTGACGAAGAGACGAACATCAACTGGGCCGACCAGCTGGAATCGGCCGGCGCACATGTTGTGTACGGCGTCGTCGGCCACAAGTGCCACGCGAAGATGCTGCTGGTGGTGCGCCGGGAGGTGTCCGGCAAGGGCAAGACGGTCAAGCTGCGCCGCTATGCGCATCTGGGCACCGGCAACTACCACCCCAAGACTGCCCGGCTCTACACCGACTTCGGCCTCATGACGGCCAACGACCAGATCTGCGAAGACGTGCACCACGTGTTCCAGCTGCTGACGGGCACGGGCGCGCAGGTCAAGCTGCATCATCTGTGGCACTCGCCGTTCACGATGCACGACAACCTGATCGAGCATATCCGCGCCGAGGCGCGCGCCGCGCGTGCGGGCAAACGTGCGCGCATCATCGGCAAGATGAATGCGCTGCTGGAACCGACCATCATCGACGAGTTGTACAAGGCGTCGCGCGCGGGCGTGAAAGTCGACCTGATCGTGCGCGGTGTGTGCGCGCTCAAGCCGGGCGTACCTGGGTTGTCGGAGAACATCACCGTGCGCTCCATCGTCGGGCGCTTCCTGGAGCATCACCGCGTCTACTACTTCCATGCCGGCGGCGAGGAAGTCGTCTATCTCTCGAGCGCCGACTGGATGGACCGCAACCTGTTCCGCCGCGTGGAGGTGGCCTTCCCCGTGCTCGATCGCAAGCTCAAGGCGCGCGTCATCAAGGAGAGCCTGCAGGTGCATCTGCGCGACAACGCATCGGCGTGGATCATGCAACAGGATGGTCGCTACGTGCAGCGCCAGACGCGCGGCAAGCATGTGCGCGTCAGCCAGTTGGAACTGCTGAACCACTTCTCGCCGCAGGCGGCTGCAGCTGCGGAAACGGCGGCCGCGGTGGCGGCGGCGACGGCCGCTGAACCGACGGTGCGCGCTCCGGTGGAGATCTCCGCAGGCTGATGCTCGGCTTGCCTCAAACGAAAACGCACGCTCAACAGCGTGCGTTTTTCATTGGCTCAATAAACAGAGAGGCGCCGCGCTCAGGCGACGCGCTCGTCGGTCACGGTAGCGCTACGCACGACCGTGCGCTCGGGCGGGAACACGGCGCGGAAGGTGCTGCCCTTGCCGTGCTCGCTGGTCACCTGCAGTTCTCCACCGTGGCGCGACAGCACGTGCTTCACAATGGCCAAGCCCAGCCCGGTGCCGCCGGTATCGCGTGAACGGCTGCGGTCAACGCGATAGAAACGCTCGGTCAGACGCGGAATATGCTCGGGCGCGATCCCGATTCCCGTATCGGTGACGGAGTACACCGCATGCCCGTCGCGCACGCCCCAATCGAGTCGGATACTGCCGCCATCCGGCGTGTAGCGCACCGCGTTGGACGCCAGGTTGCTGAACGCCGAAAGCAACTCAAGCTCGGCGCCGCACACGCTCACGGCGGGGTCGCATGTCATGCTGACCGTGTGCCGGCCCGCAGAGAGCGCTTCGATATCGTGCTGGAGCTGCAGCATCATGCGCTGCATCGGCACCGGGGCCACCGACGGCGGCTCGGAATTGCCTTCCAGCGTGGCAAGCGCCAACAAGTCTTCCACCAGATGCTGCATGCGCATGGCTTGCGTATGCATCATGTCCAGGTAGCGTCTCTTGTCTTCTTCCGGCAGCGGAATGTCGCGCACCGTCTCCAGAAAGCCCGACAGCACGGTCAGCGGCGTCTTCAGCTCGTGCGAGACGTTGGCCACGAAATCGCGGCGCATCGCTTCGGTGTTCTCCAGCTTGGTGATGTCCTGCGACACCAGCAGCTTGCGATCCTCGCCATACGGCAAGATCTGGGCGGAGACGATGCTTTGCTTGTGCGGGCCCACGTCGTGCATGGTGAGCGGCTCCTCGAACTCGCCGCGCGCCAGGTAGCGCACGAACTCCGGTCGGCGGATCAGGTGGGTAATGCGTTGGCGCAGATCACGCTTGGCCGAGAGCCCGAAGTGCTCTTCGGCTACCGCGTTGCACCATTCGATCTGGTCTTCGCCATCGAGCATCAGCACGCCGTTGGGCGATGCCTGAATGGCCTGAATGAAGCGGCTGTGCTGCTGCTCGACCTGCAGCACCTGGGTGCGCCAACCCTTCATCAACCGGTGCAGGCGGTAGTAGACCTCGCCCCACAGGCCAAGCGCGCTCGGGATCTCGCCATAGGCCGGCGAGTCCAGCACACGCCATAGGCGCTGGATCTGGTAGATGTAATACAGGAGCATCGCCAGCAGCATTGCGCTGAGCACGGCCAGCGCAACGACATGGTTGACGAAGAAGTACAGGCATGCCGTGACGATGCCCATGAGGGCGGCAAAGACGGCAAAGCGGGTCCAGAAGACGTTCATGAAGGCATTCTAAGCGCTGGACCGCGACGGGCGTGTGAACGCGCGATTGAAAAAAGCCCCGCTCGCGCGTTCGTCTGACAGGTGCGTTATTGCCCCGGATTGCGGGCCAGGCGATAGCCGCTGCCGCGCACGGTTTCGATCATGTTGCTGTAGCCGCCGGGAGCGAGCGCCGCACGCAGGCGTTTGATGTGCACGTCCACCGTACGCTCTTCCACAAACACGTGGTCGCCCCACACCTGATCGAGCAGCTGCGAGCGGCTGTGCACGCGCTCCGGATGCGTCATCAGGAAATGCAGCAGGCGGAACTCCGTCGGGCCAAGGTCCAGCTTGATCGGGTTTTCGGCCTCGACGTTCGTGGCCGTCACGCGGTGCGTGGCCGGGTCGAGCTTCAGGCCGTTGATGGCCACCACGTCGTCGGTCAGCTGCGGTGCGCGACGGCGCAGCACCGCCTTGATACGGGCCAGCAATTCCTTGGGCGAGAACGGCTTGGTGACGTAGTCGTCCGCGCCGCTGTCCAGCCCCATGATCTTGTCCTGCTCTTCGCTGCGGGCCGTCAGCATGATGATCGGGATCTGGCGCGTGCGCTCGTTGGCGCGCAGCTCCTTGGCGAACATCACGCCCGACTTGCCCGGCAGCATCCAATCGAGCAGGACGAGATCGGGCAATACGTCGCTCATCAGCGACAGCGCCTGCTCGGCGTTGTACGCACGGATCGGGTAATGCCCCGCGTGCTGCAGGTTGACGGCGATCAGCTCAGCGATCGCCGGTTCGTCTTCTACGACGAGAATGCTGCTCGGCATGCTCACGTCTCCAGTCCTGCCTTTTTACTCACCCAGGATCTCGCGTTCCAGCGCTTCACGCGAAGCGTGCCGGACGTCCGTTCCCTTGACGATGTAGATAATAAACTCGGCGATGTTCTTGGCATGGTCGCCGATACGCTCGATGGCCTTGGCAATGAACAGCAGATCCAACGCCACCGAAATCGTGCGCGGGTTCTCCATCATGTACGTGATGAGTTCGCGCATGAAGCCGCGGAATTCCTCATCGATGGCCTTGTCTTCTTGCAGGATCGACACGGCGGCTGCGGTGTCCAGGCGTGCAAAGGCGTCCAGCGCATGGCGCAGGATGGTTGCGGCCATCTCGCCCGAGCGCTCCACACCGGCGTAGTTCAGCGCATGTGCCGACGGGTCCTGCATGATGCGCTTGGTGCGCTTGGCGATCTTTTCGGCTTCGTCGCCGGCGCGCTCGAGGTTTGTGATGGTTTTGGAAATCGCCATCACCAAACGCAGGTCGCGTGCGGTCGGCTGGCGGCGCGCGATGATGTTGTTGCAGTCGCCGTCGATCTCGATCTCCAGCGCATTGATTTCCAGTTCCACGGCCAGGACCTGATCGCACATGGCGGTATCGAAGTTGGCCAGTGCGCGCATGGCGCGTGCGATCTGCGCTTCCACCAGGCCGCCCATCTGCAGCACCTTGGTGCTGATGGAGGTCAGGTCGGTATCAAACTGCGATGACAGATGCTTTTCAGACATCGGTTTCTCCTTGTCGCTTCAGCTTCAGCGTTGTGGCAGGTCAGCCGAAGCGGCCGGTGATGTAGTCTTCGGTTTCTTTGCGCTGCGGCTTGATGAAGATCTTTTCGGTATCGCCGAACTCGATCAGCTCGCCCAGGTACATGTACGCCGTGTAGTCGGAGCAACGCGCCGCCTGCTGCATGTTATGCGTGACGATGACAACCGTGTAGTCATCCTTCAGTTCGGCGATCAACTCTTCGATCTTGCCCGTGGAGATCGGGTCCAGCGCTGAGCACGGCTCGTCCAGCAGCAGCACTTCGGGGCGGATGGCAATGCCGCGCGCGATGCACAGACGCTGCTGCTGGCCGCCCGATAGGCCGTAGCCGGACTGGTTGAGCTTGTCCTTCACTTCGTTCCACAGCGCGGCCTTGGTCAGCGCCCATTCCACGCGGTCGTCCATCTCGGAGCGCGACAGGCGCTCGAACAGCTTCACGCCAAAGGCAATGTTGTCGTAGATCGACATCGGGAACGGCGTCGGCTTCTGGAACACCATGCCGACCTTGGCACGCAGCAGGGCGATGTCCATGCGCGAGGTCAGCAGGTTCTCGCCGTCCATGTTGATCTGGCCTTCGGCACGCTGCTCCGGATACAGCGCGTACATCTTGTTGAACGTACGCAGCAGCGTGGACTTGCCGCAGCCCGACGGACCGATGAACGCCGTCACCTGCTTCTCGGGAATCTGCAGCGAGATGTTCTTCAGCGCGTGGAACTTGCCGTAGTAGAAGTTCAGGTCGCGAACATCGATCTTCGGGCTTTGCGTGCGCACTTCGAGGGACGTAGCAGTCATGGTCATTTCTTGGTGAACAAGGCACGCGCGAGGACGTTCAGCCCCAGCACACCCAGCGTAATCAGGAACACCCCGGCCCAGGCCAATTGCTGCCACTCGGGGAACGGGCTCATCGCAAACTTGAAGATGACGGTCGGCAGCGTGGCCACCGGCTGATTCAGATCCAGGCTCCAGAACTGGTTGTTCAGCGCGGTGAAGAGCAGCGGCGCAGTCTCGCCGGCAATGCGGGCCACGGCCAGCAGCACACCGGTAATCACGCCGGCATACGATGCCTTGAGCGTAATCGAGAGGATCATCTTCCACTTGGGCGTGCCAAGCGCCATGGCAGCTTCGCGCATGGCGTTGGGCACCAGGTTCAGCATGTTCTCCGTCGTGCGGACCACGATCGGAATCTGCAGCAGCGCAAGTGCAAGCACGCCGGCAATACCCGAGAAGTGCTGCACGCGTGCCACCACGACGGCATACACAAACAGGCCGATCACGATCGACGGCGCCGACAGCAGGATGTCGTTGATGAAGCGGGTGGCGCTCGCCAGCATCGACGTCTTGCCGTACTCGGCCAGATAGATGCCGGCCAGGATGCCCAGCGGCGTGCCGATCAGCGTGGCCATGCCGACCAGCAGGAACGAACCTGCGATGGCGTTGGCGAGACCGCCTCCGGGCGTGTTGGGCGGCGGCGTCATCTCCGTGAAGAGCGACATCGACAGGCCACCCACGCCCAGCGAAAGCGTGGTCCACAGGATCCACGCCAGCCACACCAGGCCGAAAGCCATGGCGGCGAGCGACAGTGCCAGCGCAATCCCATTGACGTTGCGGCGGCGGGCCTGCAGGCGTGCCTTGATCTTTTCAGAGTCGGCGCGGACGGCAGGGATGGAAGACGTACGCATGGTGTTGGGTCTCATAGCGTCAGGCAGATCGCGTTGGTTCACTTTTGACCCTCGCTCTTCTGCAGGCGCAGAAGCAGCAACTTGGACGCCGCCAGCACGATGAACGTGATGACGAACAGGATCAAGCCCAGCTCCATGAGCGCCGCGGTGTGCAGGCCTTGGCCCGCTTCCGCAAATTCATTGGCCAGCGCAGACGTGATGCTGTTGCCCGGCGAGAACAGCGACGCATCGGACAGCAGGTTGGTGTTGCCGATCACGAACGTCACGGCCATGGTCTCGCCAAGCGCACGACCGAGACCCAGCATCACACCGCCGATCACACCAGCCTTGGTGTACGGCAGCACCACGTTCCACATGACTTCCCACGTCGTGCAGCCCACGCCGTAGGCGGATTCCTTGAGCAGCGTCGGCGTGATCTCGAACACGTCGCGCATCACCGCCGAGATGTACGGAATGATCATGATCGCCAGGATCACGCCCGCGCACAGCAGACCGATGCCGATCGGCGCGCCCTGGAACAGCGCCCCGATGACGGGAATCTTGCCGACGGTCGCAGCCAGCGGCTTTTGAAAGTACTCGCCGAAGATCGGCGCAAACACGAGCAGGCCCCACATGCCGTAGACGATGGACGGCACTGCAGCGAGCAGCTCGATGGCGGTACCGAGCGGTCGGCGCAGCCAGGCCGGCGACAGCTCGGTCAAAAACAGGGCAATGCCGAAGCTCACAGGCACGGCAATGATGAGCGCGATCAGCGATGTGACCAGGGTGCCGTAGACGGGCACCAGCGCGCCATAAATGTCGGAGGGCGGATCCCACTCCGAATTCCACAGGAACGACAGGCCGAACTTCTGGATCGTGGGCCAGGAGCTGATGATGAGCGAGATGATGATGCCGCCCAGGAGCAACAGCGTCACGATTGCGGCAAGGCGGGTCAGGCCGCCAAACACCAGATCGCCAAGGCGGCTGGGTGCGCGCATACGGGAAGCGCCGGAGGAATCAGAGAGCGTGGCCATGAGGGAAACCGGTCAGCCGTGAAAGAAGCTTTTGGAATGATGCGGAGGGTCGTTCTTACTGCCCCTCCGCACCTTGTGCTGCACCTACTTACGCATCGCTATGCAGCTGGCAACGATCATTGGTTGTAGACGACCTTGCCCGATGCATCCTTCACGTTCGACTTCCAGGTTGCGCGGATCTGGTTCTTCACAGCGTCCGGCAGCGGCACGTAGTCCAGGCTCTTGGCAGCGTCGTCGCCGCCCTTGTAGGCCCAGTCGAAGAACTTCATGACTTCAGCGCCCTGCTCCGGCTTGGCTTGCGTCTTGTGCAGCAGGATGAACGTTGCGCCGGCGATCGGCCACGCGTCCTTGCCCGGCTCGTCCGTCAGGATCTGGTAGTACGACTTGCTCCACTCGGCGCCGGCAGCTGCGGCCTTGAAGGCTTCAGCGGTCGGTTGCACGGTGGCACCCGCCTTGTTCTGCAGATTCACGTACGTCATCTTGTTCTGCTTGGCGTAGGCGTACTCAACGTAGCCAACTGCACCGCCCAGACGCTGCACGAACGCGGCTACGCCTTCGTTGCCCTTGCCGCCCGTGCCGGTCGGCCAGTTCACGGTCGTGCCTTCGCCGACCTTGCTCTTCCATTCGGCGTTCACCTTCGACAGGTAGTTCGTGAAGATGAACGACGTGCCCGAACCGTCAGCACGGCGCACCACCAGGATGTCCTGGTCCGGCAGCTTGGCCTTCGGGTTCAGCTTGGCGATGGCCGGATCATTCCACTTCTTGATCTTGCCCAGGTAGATGTCGCCCAGCAATTGACCGTTCAGCGTCAGCTCGCCCGGCTTCACGCCCGGCAGGTTGATCACAGGCACCACGCCGCCGATCACGGTGGGGAACTGGATCAGACCATCCTTATTCAGCTCTTCGTCCTTCAGCGGCATGTCCGATGCGCCGAAGTCGACGGTCTTGGCCGTGATCTGCTTGATGCCACCCGACGAACCGATCCCTTGGTAGTTCACCTTGGTGTTGGTTGCCTTGTTGTAGTCGGCCGCCCACTTGTTGTAGACGGGTGCCGGGAACGTTGCGCCAGCGCCGGTGATGTCGACAGCAAATGCGGCACCAGCAAAAGCCAGTGCAGCCACGCCAGCGAGTGCGGTTTTGACCAGTTTCATGAGTTCTCCAGAGGAGCGGTTGAGCGATGACAGATTTTTGACACCCGAACTTTAGGCCGCCCAAATGACAGTTCTGTGACAACACGAAAACTTCTCATAACTGACCTGCAAGGCACGAAAGTCGACTCGCACGCATAAAAAAAGCGGCCCGAAGGCCGCTTTTGGACGTCTTTGCTTGATCTGGCAGGAACTTACCGCAACGTGGCGGCAAGACGCTCCGCATGTCGGTTGGCCAGTTCGGCGTCCTGCGCTTCCACCATCACGCGCACGACCGGCTCCGTCCCGGAGGGGCGAATCAGCACGCGCCCCTTGCCGTCCAATTCGGCTTCGCTGGTCTTCAGCGCGGCCTGCAAGCCTGCGTGCGATTTCCAGTCGAAACCCTTTTCGACCCGCACGTTGATGAGCTTTTGCGGGAACAGACGCACGCCGTCCAGCATCTCGTCCAGCGTCTGCCCGCTGCGACGCAATGCCGCGAGCACCTGCAGCGCAGAGATGATGCCGTCCCCAGTGCTGTGCTTGTCCAGGCAGAGCAAGTGGCCCGACCCTTCGCCCCCCAGCAGCCAACCGTTCTTCTTCAGCTCTTCCAGCACGTAGCGGTCACCCACCTTGGCGCGGACGAACTCCACGCCCTGCGCCTTGAGCGCCAGCTCCACTGCAAGATTCGTCATGAGCGTACCGACGGCGCCCGGCACCGCCTGACCTGCCGCGCGGCGCGCCTGGACCATCACGTAGAGCAGCTCGTCGCCGTTATAGAGGCGGCCATTGCGGTCCACCACCTGAAGACGGTCAGCATCCCCGTCGAAGGCCAGGCCGATGTCGGCGCCATGCTCGCGCGTGGCCTCGACGAGCTTGCCCGGCGCCGTCGCGCCATAGCCGTCATTGATGTTGCGACCGTTCGGCTGGTTACCGATCGACACCACGTCCGCGCCCAGCTCATGGAACACGTGCGGTGCGATGTGGTAGGCCGCGCCATGCGCGCTGTCCAGCACGACCTTCATGCCGAACAGGTTCAGGTCGCTCGGGAACGTGCTCTTGCAGAACTCGATGTAGCGGCCTGCGGCATCCTCGATACGGCGGGCGCGGCCCAACGCATCGGAGGCGGCGTACGCCATCGGTTTTTCCAGCTCTGCCTCAATCTGCAGCTCGGTTTCGTCGGGAAGCTTGTCGCCCGTGGCCGAGAAGAACTTGATGCCGTTGTCGTAATACGGGTTGTGTGATGCAGAAATCACCACACCAGCCGACAACCGCAATGCACGCGTCAGATACGCCACGCCGGGCGTCGGCAGCGGCCCGCTCATCAGCACGTCCACGCCGGCTGCGGTAAAGCCCGCTTCCAGCGCGGCTTCAAGCATATAGCCCGACAGGCGCGTGTCCTTGCCGATCAGCACGGTGGGACGGCCGTGACCATGCGCCTCGCCGCCGTGGGCCAGCACGCGACCGGCGGCATAACCCAGACGCAACACGAAATCCGGCGTGATCGGGCTTTCACCGACACGCCCGCGGATACCGTCGGTGCCGAAATACTTCCTGGACATTGGGAGTCTCTCCTGGAGAATGTTTCTTTCTTTGTTTGTAAGGCGCCGGCCATCGCCGGGCAATCCTCTGTTCGCTCGACCCCCGGCCGCGTGAGGCCGGGACGGCTGTCAGGCCAGTGGCGGATTTACGCGCTCATGGCGCATGGCCCACCAGAGTTGAATCGCCTCCACGGTCGGCCGCACGTCGTGCACGCGCACGATGAACGCCCCCCGCTCCACCGCCAGAAGCGCGGCCGCCACACTGACCGTGATCCGTTCGGCAGGCGGTTTGCCGCCCAGCACGGCGCCCAGCGTCGATTTGCGCGACAAGCCCGCCAGCAGCGGCAAACCGATCCGCTCGAACTCGGCCAGGCGATTGAGCATGGTGAGATTGTGATCCGGCGTCTTGCCAAAGCCAAATCCCGGATCAAGCGAAATACGCTCAGGTGCCACGCCGGCAGCCAGCAGGGCCTCCGTTTGCGTGCGGAGGAAAGCCTCCACCTCGCCCATCAAATCCGTATAGCTGGGCGCTTCCTGCATCGTTTCGGGATCGCGCTGCATGTGCATGACACACAGGCCCGCATTGCCCTGGGCCACAGCCTCGATCGCGCCCGGCCGGCGAAAGCCCCAGATATCGTTGATCAGATCGGCGCCTGCCTGCAGCGTGGCACGCATCACCTCGGGCTTGTAGGTATCAATCGACAGCGGTTTGCCGCAATCGCGCAGCGCCTCGACGACGGGCATCACGCGGTCCAATTCCGCTTGCAGGCTCAGCGGCTCGGCGCCCGGGCGGCTCGATTCGCCGCCGATGTCGATCATGTCGACGCCTTCGGCAATCAATTGCTCCGCGTGGCGCAAGGCTGCATCGCGCGTGGCGTGCTGCCCGCCATCGGAAAAGGAGTCGGGCGTAACGTTAAGAATGCCCATGACCAGCGGGCGCCGGTCACGCGCGTAAAGAAAACGTCCGCACTGGAAGTGTGTGGTGGTCGGAATGGAGGCAGACAAGATAGATCGACGGAAGTGCTGCGCAGGACCGGAATGCTACGCCAGGCGCGCCAGAAAGCGCCAACAAAAAAGCCGGTGCGCTTGCACCGGCTCTTCTGCGTCGCCTCGAGGCGACAAACTTAATGGAGCGTCATCACGCCGTGGCAGGCACGTTGCCCGGGCTCACGCCAGCCGGCGTACCGCCACCCGGCGGCGTGCTACCGCCACCGGTCGAGCCGTAGCGCGGGGGGCGCGGCGGCTTGCCGTCCATGATGTCGTTCACTTGGTCGGCGTCGATGGTCTCCCACTCAAGCAGCGCCGCAGTCATGGCTTCGACCTTGTCGCGATTCGCTTCGAGCAGGCCCTTCGCCAGGGCGTATTGCTCATCAACGATACGGCGAATTTCCGAATCCACCTTCTGCTGAGTCGCCTCGGACACCGTCTTCGATGCCATGCGACCGAAGAAGCCGTCCTGTTCCGTATCGACGTAGACCATGGTGCCGAGCGCGTCGCTCATGCCATAGCGCGTCACCATATCGCGAGCCATCTTGGTCGCACGCTCGAAGTCGTTGGAGGCACCGGTGCTCATTGCACCCAGGAACACCTCTTCTGCGGCACGGCCACCGAACAGGATCGCGACCTCTTCGAGCATCGTGTCCTTGTAGGCGTAGTGCTTGTCGTGCTCCGGCAGCTGCCAGGTCAGACCGCCCGCCCAGCCGCGCGGCATGATCGTGACCTTGTGCACCGGATCAGCCTTGGGCAGCAGCTTGGCGACAACCGCGTGGCCGGACTCGTGGTACGCCGTAGCGCGGCGTTCCTCTTCGCGGATCACGGCCGACTTGCGCTCCGGACCCATGTAGATCTTGTCCTTCGCGTCTTCGAAGTCCTGCATGTCGACCACGCGCTTGTTACGGCGTGCAGCAAACAGTGCAGCTTCGTTGACCAAGTTGGCCAGGTCGGCGCCCGAGAAGCCCGGCGTGCCACGCGCCAGCACCGACGCATCGACGTCGTTGCCGATCGGCACCTTGCGCATGTGCACCTTGAGAATCTGCTCGCGGCCACGGATGTCGGGCAACCCAACATAGACCTGACGGTCGAAGCGGCCCGGACGCAGCAGCGCCTTGTCGAGCACGTCCGCACGGTTGGTTGCCGCGATCACAATGACGCCCGAGTTGGCCTCAAAGCCGTCCATCTCGACCAGCATCTGGTTCAAGGTTTGCTCGCGCTCGTCGTTGCCGCCGCCCATGCCGGCGCCACGATGACGGCCAACCGCATCGATTTCATCGATGAACACGATGCAGGGCGCCTGCTTCTTGGCGTTTTCGAACATGTCGCGCACGCGGGCTGCACCCACGCCGACGAACATTTCAACGAAGTCCGAACCGGAGATGCTGAAGAACGGCACCTTGGCTTCACCAGCAATGGCGCGCGCCAGCAACGTCTTACCGGTACCCGGGGGGCCCACCAGCAACACGCCGCGCGGGATGCGCCCGCCAAGCTTCTGGAATTTCTGCGGATCTTTCAGGAAGTCGACCAGTTCGACGACTTCTTCTTTCGATTCATCACAGCCTGCCACGTCAGCAAACGTGACGCTGTTGTTGTTCTCATCAATCAACCGCGCTCGGGACTTGCCGAACGAGAAGGCGCCGCCTTTCCCGCCGCCCTGCATCTGCCGCATCATGTAGAACCAGAACACGATGATCAGCAGCGTGGGGCCGAGGTAGTAAAGCGCGGTAAGGAGCACACCTTGCTCTTCTTCCGCCTTGCCGGTCACCTGCACGCCGTACTTCATCAGGTCGCCGACCATCCAGATGTCGCCCGGCGAGATGATCGAATACTTGTTGCCCTCGTTGGGCGTGACCAACAACGTACGGCCCTGGACTTCAACGCGCTTGACCTTGCCGGCCTTTGCGTCGTCCATGAATTGCGAGTACGTCACACCTTCTTGGGTGCGCGGCTTGTCGAACTGCTTGAAGACGGTGAACAGCACCAAGGCAATCACCAGCCAGATGGCCGCCTTCTGAAACCAGTTGTTATTCAAGGCGAGACTCCTTTAGAAATGCCTTGACGGGATGCTTGGCATTGTAATGCACGGACACCGCCGCGGGTTGATTGCCCGCAAGACCAACGGACCACACGCCAGCGGGGCCCTTTCCTGAGTATCGTCCGTCAGCCCGGATGCTTGAGCTGACGGCCCAACAGGAATGTCTCGGACGATTTGTCGCGCGAGGCTTTGGGCTTGCGTGGCGCCACGATCTTGAAATGACGCTTGAACATCTCGACGATCTGACTATAGCCGCTGCCGTGGAAACATTTGATTAGCAGCGCGCCCTCAGGTTTCAGGTGCGCCATGGCAAATTCCACAGCCAGCTCGGCGATGTGCTCCATGCGTGCGGCGTCTGCCGACGCCACGCCAGAGAGATTGGGGGCCATATCGGACAAAACAAGGTCCACTTTCCCCCCGCCGGTGGCTTCCAGAACGATTTCTTCCAGTTGCCGGAAAACGTCGTCCTCCCGGAAGTCACCCTGAATAAAGGTGACGTCGGCGATGGCTTCCATCGGCAGGATATCGATGGCGACGATCGCCCCGTCAATCCGGCCGTCCTTGGCGCGCGGCGAGGCGGCCAGCTTGTTGCGTACGTACTGGCTCCAGCTGCCGGGCGCGGCACCAAGATCGACGATGACCTGGCCCGGCTTGATGAGCTTGTCCTGCTCGTCGATCTCTTTCAACTTGTAAGCGGCACGCGCGCGATAGCCTTCGCGCTGCGCCAGCTTGACGTACGGATCGTTGATGTGGTCGTGCAGCCACGACTGGTTGAACTTGTTCTTTGCCATCGAATTGGTTGCAATTTCGCCCGGATGTAGCGCCAAACATGGCGGCCAGGACTGGTTTTGGCGGATAATACGCGCCGTTTGTCTTTTTGCGCGATCTCGCCCTTATTTATGCCCGCCCTTACCCTCACCCCTGCCCAACGATCGGAACTGCGCTCCGAAGCGCACGCGTTGAACCCGGTCGTCATCATCGGTGCGGAGGGTCTGACGAAGGCCGTTCTGGCCGAAATCGACCGCTCGCTGGCGGCCCACGGGCTGATCAAGATCCGCGTCTTCGGCGATGACCGCGAAGCGCGCATCGAACTCTATGACACCATCTGCGCCCGCCTGCAGGCGGCCCCCGTACAGCACATCGGCAAGCTGCTGGTGATCTGGCGCGAAGGCCCGGCGTACCTGAAGGAAAACCAGCCGCGAGACCTCAAGCCGCCGCGCAAGACCGCGGTGGGCGCTGGTCCACGCTCGGTTACCGTGCGCAAGCCGAACCCGAATAGCGCGCGCCGCCCGAAGCCGGTGCGACTGAGCGTCCTCGGCAACGAACGCGTCACGGCCGGCGGCAACGTCAAACGTGCAAAGCCGCGCCAAACCAGCCAGAAAAAGAAAGCGCTGTCCTGATCCAATTCGGGGGCTGCACAGAAAACGACCGGCTTTTCAGCCGGTCTTTTTCTGGGCCTCAGACGGCTTGCCGAGCACCGGCTGCCTTCCAGATCAGCGCCAAGCCCAAGAGGCTCTGCACCAGATAGAACACGCTCGATACGCCGTGCAGCATGCCGAACTGTGCGCGGTAAGGCGAATCCCCCACCGCCACGCCAAGCGCATCGGCCTGTGCGCGCAGCGAAGCCATGAACGGCTGCAGGCCGAAGTAGCCCACCAGCACACATAGCAGCATCGCCAGCACAAGCCAGCGCAGCCGCCGGTAGCCGACCTCACCGCGGCGTACCAGCGCCGTGGCAGCCAGCAGCAGCAAACACCCTGTCGCCAGGCCGATCCACGCTTCCGCATGAAACAGCCGGCCGGCAATCGAGCCGGCCAACTGGCGATCTTCCAGCATCGCGAACAGCGTCGGCGCGACGATGTAGCCGATGGTCCAGAGCGAACCGCACCATACCGTGGCAAGCAACTGGAAGAAGCGCTGCGGCATGGTGGTTGCCCCCGATCTGGTTAGAGGTACTTGACGGCCAGGACTTCGTACTCGCGCTCGCCGCCCGGGGCGACCACGGTAGCGACATCGCCTTCGAACTTGCCGATCAAGGCACGTGCGATCGGCGAGCTGATCGAAATCTTGCCGGTTTCCAGATCAGCTTCGTCATCGCCGACGATCTGATACGTGACGGGCTTGCCCGAGTCCAGATCTTCCAGGTCGATCGTGGCGCCAAAAACCACGCGACCGTCGGCGTCCAGCGAAGCCGGATCAATGATCTGCGCGGCAGACAGCTTGCCCTCGATTTCCTGGATGCGGCCTTCGATGAAGCCCTGGCGCTCCTTGGCGGCATCATAGTCGGCGTTTTCGGACAGATCGCCCTGGGCACGTGCCTCGGCGATGGCGTTGACGACGGCCGGACGCTCCTTGGTCTTCAGACGTTGAAGCTCCTCTTTCAGCATCTCGGCACCGCGCTTGGTAATCGGAATGGTGCTCATCGTAAGTAATTCGAAATCACAAAAAAATCAGCCGCTGCGAAGCGGGAGGGCGCGTAGCGCACACCCGCCTGACGGCGGCTGTCGTTGTTTTGACACGGACGCTCTAGTTTAGGCGAACCGTCCGGAGGCGGCAACTGCTCCTCTCCGGGCGGTTCACCGCGACGCTATGCCGCGTCGCGGGCCCTGACGATGGGCTTACAGGGTGGCGTGCAGGCCCTGCAGGTCATACACATCCAGGTGCTGCATGTGCTTCAGACCTTCCACCGCGGCGCGCGCACCGGCGATGGTCGTGTAGTACGTGACACGCTGCGCCAATGCAGCCTGGCGGATGGAACGCGAGTCGGCAATCGCGGCACGCGTCTCGTCGACGGTCGTGAAGACGAGCGCGATCTCGCTGTTCTTGATCATGTCGACAATGTGCGGACGGCCGTCCTTCACCTTGTTGACCACGCGCACCGGAATGCCGGCGGCTTCGATGGCCGAGGCGGTACCGCGCGTCGCCACGATCGGGTAGCCCAGCGTATGCAGCGCGCGGGCAACTTCCACGGCTTGCGGCTTGTCGCTGTCCTTGACGGTCATCAGCACGGTGCCCTTCTCGGGCAGGCGCGAACCGGCGGCGAGCTGGCTCTTGAAGAGAGCCTCGCCAAACGTCTTGCCGACGCCCATGACTTCGCCAGTCGAGCGCATTTCCGGTCCGAGCACCGGATCGACACCCGGGAACTTGTTGAACGGGAACACCGCTTCCTTGACGCTGTAGTACGCCGGCACGACTTCTGTCTCGACGCCCTGCGAATCCAGCGACTGACCCGCCATGCAGCGGGCTGCAACCTTGGCCAACGAAACACCGGTCGCCTTCGAAACGTACGGCACCGTACGCGAAGCACGCGGGTTCACTTCCAGCACGTAGACGATGTCTTCGCCGCCCTTCTGCTGGATGGCGAACTGCACGTTCATCAGACCGACCACGTTCAGCGCCTTGGCCATCGCGGCGGTCTGGCGCTTTAGTTCGTCGACGGTCGCCTGCGACAGCGAATACGGCGGCAGCGAGCAAGCCGAGTCGCCCGAGTGCACGCCGGCCTGCTCGATGTGCTCCATCACGCCGCCGATGAAGACGCGCTTGCCGTCGGAGAGGCAATCCACGTCGCATTCGATGGCGTCGTTCAGGAAGCGGTCGAGCAGCACAGGGCTGTCGTTCGACACCTTCACGGCTTCGCGCATGTAACGCTCGAGATCGCGCGGCTCGTGCACGATTTCCATCGCGCGGCCGCCCAGCACATACGACGGACGCACCACCAGCGGGTAGCCGATTTCTTCGGCTAGCTTGAGGGCTTCGTCTTCAGCGCGCGCGGTGCGGTTGGGCGGCTGACGCAGGCCCAGCTCGTGCAGCAGCTTTTGGAAGCGCTCACGGTCTTCAGCCGCGTCGATCATGTCCGGCGACGTACCGATGATGGGAACGCCATTGGCCTCCAGGTCCAGCGCCAGCTTCAGCGGCGTCTGGCCGCCGTATTGCACGATCACGCCGACCGGCTTTTCCTTGTCGACGATTTCGAGCACGTCTTCCAGCGTCACCGGTTCGAAGTACAGGCGATCGGACGTGTCGTAATCGGTCGAGACGGTTTCCGGGTTGCAGTTGACCATGATGGTCTCGTACCCGTCTTCGCGCAGTGCGAGCGCGGCGTGCACGCAGCAGTAGTCGAACTCGATACCCTGGCCGATCCGGTTCGGGCCACCGCCCAGGACCATGATCTTCTTGTTGCTGGTCGGTTCGGCTTCGCACTCGCCATGCTCGGCTTCGTACGTCGAGTACAGGTACGCCGTGTTGGTCGCGAATTCAGCAGCGCAGGTGTCGACGCGCTTGTAGACCGGACGCACCTTCTCGGCGATACGCTTCTCGCGCACGGCCTTGGCGGTCGTCTTGGTCAGCTTGGCGAGGCGGCGGTCGGAGAAACCCTTCTGCTTGAGCAGACGCAGCTCGGCGGCCGACAGGCTTTCCAGCGTGCGGGCCTTTACCAGTGCTTCCGTCTTGACGATGTCTTCGATCTGCGCCAGGAACCACGGATCAACGGACGTTTCGGCGTAGACCTCGTCGATCGACAGGCCCAGGCGGAATGCGTCGCCCAGATACCAGATGCGATCCGGACCGGCTTCGCCGATCTCTTCGATGATCTCGTCGCGGTCGGTAGACTTTTCGTCCAGGCCGTCCACGCCGACTTCCAGGCCGCGCAGTGCCTTCTGGAACGATTCCTGGAAGGTCCGGCCCATGGCCATCACCTCACCGACCGATTTCATCTGCGTGGTCAGGTGGCTGTCGGCCTGCGGGAATTTTTCGAACGCGAAACGCGGCACCTTGGTGACCACGTAGTCGATCGACGGCTCGAACGACGCCGGGGTCGCGCCACCGGTGATTTCGTTCTTCAGCTCGTCCAGCGTGTAGCCCACGGCCAGCTTGGCAGCGACCTTGGCGATCGGGAAACCGGTGGCCTTCGACGCCAGCGCCGACGAACGCGACACACGCGGGTTCATTTCGATCACGATCATCCGACCATCCTTCGGATTGATCGAGAACTGCACGTTCGAGCCGCCGGTATCCACGCCGATCTCGCGCAGCACGGCCAGCGAGGCGTTACGCAGGATCTGGTATTCCTTATCGGTCAGCGTCTGCGCCGGGGCCACGGTGATGGAATCACCGGTGTGGATGCCCATCGGGTCCAAGTTCTCGATCGAGCAGACGATGATGCAGTTGTCGGCCTTGTCGCGCACGACTTCCATCTCGTATTCCTTCCAGCCGAGCAGCGATTCTTCGATCAGCAGCTCGTTGGTCGGCGAGAGGTCGAGACCGCGTTTGCAGATCTCTTCGAATTCTTCGCGGTTGTAGGCGATGCCGCCGCCCGTGCCGCCCAGCGTGAACGACGGGCGGATCACGATCGGGTAGCCGCTCGTGCCGGTTTCCTTGGCGATCTGCGACTGCACAGCCACGGCTTCGTCCATCGAATGTGCGATGCCCGACTTGGCCGAACCGAGACCGATCTTGGTCATCGCGTCCTTGAACTTCTGGCGGTCTTCCGCCTTGTCGATGGCTTCGGGCGATGCGCCGATCAGCTCAACGTTGTACTTCTTCAGCACGCCGTGGCGATGCAGGTCCAGCGCGCAGTTCAGCGCGGTCTGGCCGCCCATCGTCGGCAGGATCGCGTCGGGGCGTTCCTTGGCGATGATGCGCTCGACGACTTCCCAGGTGATCGGCTCGATGTAGGTCACGTCGGCCGTGTTGGGGTCGGTCATGATGGTGGCCGGGTTACTGTTGACCAGGACCACCTTGAAGCCTTCTTCACGGAGCGCCTTGCAAGCCTGCGCGCCGGAGTAATCGAATTCACACGCCTGGCCGATGATGATCGGACCCGCGCCGATGATCAGGATGGTTTTGATATCTGTACGTTTTGGCATAACCCGCTCGATTCGATTAATTCAGTGTGGCCGTCGCCAGCTTGGCGGAAAAGCCGATAAACATGGCGCCGACGCCGCTGCTCATACCGGCAGACAAACGTCGTCGCGCGCGGAACGCCGCGGCCAGCCGCGCGCCCACGAAGATGATGGTGGTCAGGTACAGGAAGCTACAGATCTGGCAGACCAACCCCAGCACGACGAACGACACCACCGGCAGCGCGTAGTGCGGATCGACGAACTGGATGAAGAACGAGATGAAGAACAGGATCGCCTTCGGGTTCAGCAGGCTGATGATCAGCGCCTTCTTGAACGGGTGCGACTCGTCAGCCGGCGCCGCGTCTTGTGCGACGGACTCGCCGGCCTGGCGCACGCGCCAATTGCGCACCGCGCCACGCAGCATCTGCAGGCCGATCCACGCCAGGTAGGCCGCACCGATGTACTTCACGACGTAGAACAGCGCCGGACTCGCCTTCAACAGCGAAGCCACGCCCGCTGCCGACAACACCATCAGGATGGCATCGCCCAGAAACACGCCGCACGCGCCCTGGTAGCCCGCGCGCACACCGCGGCGGGCCGCCACCGACAGCACGTACATCGAGTTCGGCCCGGGCAGCAGCACGATGAAGATCGTGCCGAGCAGAAAGGTCCAGAACTCGGTGATGCCGAAGTGGGCGAGCATGAAGGCGTTCATGACGGATGCGCTCTCGTTGCTTTACTGCTTGGCTGCGTCCATCGCCGCGGTGAAGCGGTCGAACAGATACGCGATGTCGTGCGGACCGGGCGACGCTTCCGGGTGACCCTGGAAGCAGAATGCCGGACGGTCCGTCAGTTCGAAACCCTGCAGCGTGCCGTCAAACAGCGAAACATGCGTCACGCGTGCGTTGGCCGGCAGCGATTCCGGGTCGACTGCAAAGCCGTGGTTCTGCGAAGTGATAACCACGCGGCCGTCCTGCAGATCCTTGACCGGGTGGTTGGCGCCGTGGTGGCCGGTCTTCATCTTGAGCGTCTTGGCACCGACAGCCAGGCCCATGATCTGGTGACCCAGGCAGATGCCGAACGTCGGCAGGCGGCGCTCCAGGAACTCCTTGGCAGCGGCAATGGCGTAGTCGCACGGTTCCGGATCGCCGGGGCCGTTGGAGAGGAAGACACCATCCGGGTTATGCGCCAGCACGTCGGCTGCGCTGGTTTGCGCCGGCACCACCGTCACGCGGCAGCCGCGCTCGGCCAGCATGCGCAGGATGTTGAACTTGACGCCAAAGTCGTACGCGACCACGTGGTACTTCGGGGCTTCCTGCTTGCCGTAGCCGCGGCCCAGCGCCCATTCGGTCTGGGTCCACTCGTACGGTTCGGTCACGGACACGACCTTCGCCAGATCCATACCCGACAGGCCCGGGAACGAGCGCGCCAGGTCGATGGCCTTCTGCACGTTGTCTTCGCCCGCGAGAATGCAGCCGTTCTGGGCGCCCTTCTCCCGCAGGATTCGGGTCAGCTTGCGGGTATCGATGGCGGCAATGGCGACGACCTTCTCACCCTTGAGGTAGTGCGAGAGCGAGTGCTCCTTGCGGAAGTTCGACGCCAGGATCGGCAGATCCTTGATGATGAGACCGGCGGCATGGACTTTCGTGGCTTCGACATCCTCACGGTTCACACCGACGTTACCGATATGCGGGTACGTGAGCGTGACGATCTGGCGCGAGTAGCTCGGATCGGTAAGGATTTCCTGATAGCCGGTGATCGCGGTGTTGAACACCACTTCGCCGATCGTATGACCGGCCGCACCGATGGAATAGCCACGAAAGACCGTGCCGTCTGCAAGCGCGAGAATGGCGGGCGGGAAAGACGGCAACACGGGTAGCTCCTGCTGGATTCACCCTGTGCCGACCTGATCACCTTGGCGCCAAAGCGGTATTCCGGCTGCGCGGAATCCTGACCGTTTGCGCGTCGAGTCGGGGCTGGGACAGAACTCACCAGAAATCACCGAGAAGCGAGGCAGACGGGGCGGTAGGCGGGAGGTAGGAAGCGGTTGGCGCTAGGGTGATGGGTTTCTGAACTCAAACCCGACGAGTATACCCCGACGCCGCAAAAAACTCAATGAAAGGAAGGACTTAACGGCGTGCAGCCTCCGAATTCGGGCGTCTCGCGAAGCCGGCAAGGGCTGCTCAGAGCTGACGAGAACGTCACTTCCCACCCTGCTCCTCATTCGCCTCGCAGAGCAGCTTGGACCTGGGCCAGCGCCGTGGGATCTTCGATGGTGGTGAGGTCTCCGGGGTCGCGCCCTTCCGCCACCGCCTGCATTGCGCGGCGTAGCAGTTTGCCGGAGCGCGTTTTGGGCAGCGCGCCGACAAAAAACACCCGCGAGGGCCGCGCCACGGCGCCAAGCTGCGCCTCCACCGTGCGCATCAGTTCGCCTTCGAGGGCCAGGCGCCCTGCGGGCTCGGCAATGCGCGAAGCGTCACGCACGATGGCAAACCCCATCGCCACCTGCCCTTTGAGCTGGTCCGCCACGCCCACCACCGCCACCTCGGCGATGGCGGGATGCGACGACAGGCTTTCTTCGATCTCGCGCGTTCCGAGGCGGTGGCCGGCCACGTTGATGACATCGTCGGTGCGGCCGAGGATGGTCACATAGCCCTCCTCGTCCCGCACGCCCCAGTCGAAGCTGGAATAAATGTGCCGACCAAGAAACGCGGACCAGTACGTCTTCAGGAAGCGGGCGTCGTCGCCCCAGACGGTGGTCATGCAGCCCGGTGGCAGGGGCGCCGCAACGGCGAGGAGCCCTTTCTCGCCCGGGGCGCACGGCTCGCCAGTGGCCTCATCCAGGATGTCAAGCTTGTAGCCATAGACCGGGAAGCCCGGCGAGCCGAGCTTTTGCACGGAAGGCTCGACACCTTGCGGAATCGCCAGCATCGGCCAGCCCGTCTCGGTCTGCCAGTAGTTGTCGACGATGGGCTTTTGCAGCGCCTCGCCGATCCAGCTTGCGGTGGGCTCGTCCAGCGGCTCGCCGGCAAGGAACAGGCGGCGCAGGCTCGATAGGTCGTGCCGCTGCAGCAGCGCGGGATCCTGCTTCTTGAGCACACGAATGGCGGTCGGCGCGGTGAACATCACGTTGACGCGGTATTGCTCGACGATGCGCCACCAGACCGCGCCGTCCGGGCGGATTGGTGTGCCTTCGTACATGACCGTCGTCAGGCCCCCGAGCAGCGGCGCATAGACGATGTAACTGTGCCCCACCACCCAGCCCACATCGGATGCGGTGAACATCGTGTCGCCAGGCTGCGCGCCAAAAATGAGCGGTATCGACGCCGCCAGCGCGACGGCATAGCCGCCGGTATCACGCTGCACGCCTTTCGGTTTGCCGGTGGTACCGGAGGTGTAGAGGATGTATGAGGGCTCGCTGGATTCCATCCATTCGCACGGCACATCGGCATTGGCATGCTGCGCAGCGAGCGTTGCGTAATCGACGTCGCGCGCGTTGTGCTGCATGGGCGCGAGTTTGCGGTCGACGAGCAGCACGCGCTCCGGCTTGTGCGCTGCCAGCTCAATCGCAGCGTCGAGCAACGGCTTGTACTCGACCACCTTGCCCGCGCGCGAGCCCGCATCCGCACTGACGATCACGCGCGGCGTGGCGTCGTCGATGCGCGTGGCGAGACTGTTGGAGGCAAAACCGCCGAACACCACCGAATGGATCGCGCCGATGCGTGCACAAGCGAGCATGGCAAATGCGGCTTCGGGGATCATCGGCAGGTAAATCAGCACGCGGTCGCCGCGCTTGACACCCAGCGCCTGCAGGCTCGCCCCCATGCGGTTGACCTCGCGATGGAGCTGGCGATACGTGTACATCGTCTCGACACCGGTTTCGGAAGAGACATAAACCAGCGCCGCCTGTTCGCCGCGCGTGGCGAGATGCCGATCGACGGCGTTGTGACATAGATTGGTGCGTCCGCCCACAAACCACTTGGCAAACGGCAGGCGCGAATCGTCGAGGACTGCGGAATACGGCGTCTGCCAGTCGATGCGCTGGGCCTGCTCGCCCCAGAAGCCTGCGGGATCGTCAATGGAACGCTGATACAGCGCGCGGTATGCGGCGGACATGGGCATGACGTTGTCTCCTGGCCATCGTGTGCGATGGCTCGATCTTGGATGTGCTGGATGCGCCTACTGTGCGGCGGCCAACTTACGCAGGTCTTACCGCCGCCCTCAAAAACAAAACGGCGCCCCGCAGGACGCCGTTTGTTGCCAGCCTCAGCGCTTCTTGCGCTTGACCGAACTGGATGAGGTGGCCACCGGTTTCGCCTTGACCACCGGCTTGCCGGCCACCTTCGCGGTCGGCACGCGCGGGGTTGCCGTTGCGGCGCGCGACGTTGCGGCCGATACGCGCACGACACGCACGTGCCCGCCACGACTGCCACCGCGCGCCTGCGGCAGCATCAGCACGACGCTGTGCCCTTTCGGGATGGCGTCGCCAGGCAACTGGTTCCACGCACGAATCTGGGCAACCGATACGCCGTAACGCCGCGACAGACCCGCCACCGTGTCGCGCTTGCCCGCGCGCACCACCACCTTCCTGAGGTCGGGCATGTCCGGCTCGACCGCCATGGTGGCGTTCTCGGCCAGCTCGGGGCTGATGTCGGGTGCGTTCTCCTGCGCGCCGTCCACTCGCGGCACCACCACGGTGGAGCCCGCCTTCAAGCGCATGCCCTTCGGAATGCGGTTGATCTCGCGAATGGTGTCGGGGTCGACCTTGAGCCGGGCCGCCAGCGCTTCCACACGCTCGCGGTTGCCGACCGTCACGGCCGTCCAGCTCGAAAGGCCGCCGCGATAGGTGTTGAGGTTGTATTGGAACGTTTCCGCGTTGTCGTACGGCAGAAGAATCTGCGGGTTCGACGCGCCGAGGATCACCGGCCGGTTGAACGACGGGTTCAGTGCCTTGAACTCATCCATCGGCAGATTCGCCAGCTTGGCCGCCAGCGTCACATCAATATCGCGTGACGTGGTAACGGTGACGAAATAGGGATGGTTCGGAATCTCGGGCAGCGTGACGCCATAGCGCTCCGGGTTGGCGATGATGTTCTTCACCGCCTGGAGCTTGGGCACGTACATGCGCGTCTCGGCGGGCATGTTCAGGTTGACGTAATCGGTCGACAGGCCGGCGGCCTGGTTGCGCGCAATCGCCCGCGCCACCGCGCCTTCACCCCAGTTGTAGGCGGCCAGCGCGAGTTGCCAGTCGCCAAACTGGTCGTGCAGCTTGGAAAGATAGTCGAGCGCGGCGTCGGTCGAGGCCAGCACATCGCGGCGCTCGTCCTGGAAAACGTTCTGCTTGAGGTTGTACGTTCTGCCGGTGCTCGGGATGAACTGCCACATTCCGGCGGCCTTGGCGCTCGACACCGCCTGCGGATTGAACGCGCTTTCCACGAACGGCAGCAGCGCCAGCTCGGTGGGCATGTTGCGCCGCTCCAGCTCTTCGACAATGTGATACAGGTACCGGTTGGAGCGGTCCACCATGCGGCGGAAGGCGTCCGGGCGCTGCGCATACCAGTCGGTACGATCATCCACGGCCGAGCTTTGCAGATCGGGCATGGAAAAACCTTGGCGAATGCGCGCCCAGAGGTCCTTGGCCGGCCCTTTCAGGGACGCGACGGGCTGCTGATCGATATTGACGACCGGCGCAGACGCTTGGCCGGAGACGGTGGAGGCGCTGGTGCTGGCCGTGTCGGCATTCGGCCCGGGGGCCGTTGCACAGGCCGCGAGGAGCAGACTGAGCACAGTTGCCGCAAGAAGTCGCACGGATCGCATCAAGTTCTGTGGGGTTAGGGCTAAAAATTGCCCCAGATAGTAAGAAACGCATCCGACCGCGTCAACCCGCGTTCACCCGGCGGGGCGCCTGCTGGATGCATCACATCTGGCCGCGCCATCACCGCGCGCCAAGGTTTCTCAACGGAAATCGTTCTTCCACTGGCGCAACGCAGCGAATATCGCAACCGGA
Organism: Ralstonia sp. UNC404CL21Col; assembly: GCF_000620465.1. Lineage (GTDB taxonomy): Bacteria > Pseudomonadota > Gammaproteobacteria > Burkholderiales > Burkholderiaceae > Ralstonia > Ralstonia flatus. The sequence goes on along the minus strand of NZ_KK211140.1, from coordinate 762,992 downwards.
TCATCGGCGTCGATACCCGCATGGCCTGCCACGGCCTGCGTCACATTGGCGTCATCCGATCGCATGAAGGGATTGGTCGCCCGCTCGTGGCCAACGGTCGTGGGTACAGTCGAGCGGCCCTCGGCCCGCAACGCCGTTACCTCATCCTCCCAGGCGGCCAAGTCGGCGTTGCCAGGTTCGACTGCGCGCGCAAAGCGCACATTCGATGCAGTGTATTCATGCGCGCAATAGACACGCGTATCGGGTGCCAGCGCCGCCAGCTTGGCCAGCGACGCGCGCATCTGCGCGGGCGTCCCTTCAAAAAGCCGGCCGCAACCGGTGGCGAAGAGTGTATCGCCACAAAACAGGCTCGCCGATGCGGCATTACCCTGAAGGTGTCCCACATAGGCGACATGACCGCTGGTATGCCCGGGCACATCGAGCACCCGGAAGGTGGCGGCCGGCTGCGCGAGCGTGACGACATCGCCTTCGCGCACGGCCTGCGTGCGGCACGGGATCGATTCGTTGGCTGGGCCGATGACGGGCAGCGGCGCTCCCTCGGGATTCTCCGGATACGCCGCGAGCAGTTCGCGCACCCCACCGACGTGATCGCCATGATGATGTGTGATTACAATGGCACCGAGCGCGAGCCCGCGCTCCTTCAGGAAGCGCAGCACCGGTTGCGCGTCGCCCGGGTCGACGACAGCAGCCACACGGCCATCGTGTAGTGCCCAAATATAATTGTCGGTAAACGCAGCGATCGCCTCCACCTCAAGCGCTACACCACGCGGCACACCACCCTGGACCATGTCCGACTCCTCTAACGATCGTCGCATTATAGATTGGCACCACTGGCTGGCTTCGCCGCCCGGGCAATATGTCCTGCGCTGGGAGCAGGCTCAATTCGATCGCACGGTGGCCGACATGTTCGGTTATCACGCGCTGCAGTTGGGCCACCCGGGTTTTGGGGCGCTGCGCGAGAACCGCATCCCGCTGATCGCCCGCGTGGTGGATGACATCGATCCGACAGCCCCCATCGAAACGCTCGACCCGATGGACGGCAACCCGGCAGAATCCGCCGATGCCGCCGACGCAGACCCGGACACCAACACGCCGCAGCGCCAAGCCACGCCCCGTGTGATCTGCCGCTATGACGAACTGCCCTTTGCTTCGCAGAGCATCGATCTCGTCGCCCTGCCCCACGTGCTGGAATTTACTGACGATCCGCACGAAGTGCTGCGCGAAGTGGCGCGCGTGCTGATGCCGGAGGGGCGTCTCGTCATCACCGGTTTCAACCCGCTCAGCCTATGGGGCATGCGACAGGGCATGCGGCGCCTGGGCACGGAATCGTTTCTGCCTGCGCAGAGCCAGATGATTGCGTTCACGCGCCTGAAGGACTGGCTCAAGCTGCTTGGATTTGATATCGTGCGCGGCCGTTTCGGCTGCTACTGCCCGCCCAATCGCTCGGACAAATGGCTGCAGCGCACCGCCTTCATGGAAAAGGCCGGCGACCGCTGGTGGCCGATCTTCGGCGCGGTGTACATGCTGCAGGCCGTCAAGCGCGTGCGCACCATGCGCCTGGTCGGCCCGGCATGGAAGACGCGCAAATCGCCGGCGCTGGTGCCGGCTGGTACGCCGGTCGCGACACCTTCGGGCTCGCATTCGAGCAAGACGCCATCGGCCACCGCGCGTGACGGCAAATCGGGCGTCTGAGCACGCCCGTTCCACTCACTGATCACCCATCGTTTCTCAATGCAGGAAGTCACCGTTTATTCCGATGGCGCGTGCAAGGGCAACCCCGGCCTTGGCGGCTGGGGCACCGTGCTCGTCTCGGGCAGCCACGAAAAAGAACTCTTTGGCGGCGAAGCGCTGACCACCAACAACCGCATGGAATTGATGGCCGTGATCGAGGCGTTTCGCGCGCTGAAGCGGCCATGCCGGGTGCAGGTTTATACCGATTCGCAGTACGTTCAGAAAGGCATCAGCGAATGGCTGGCCGGCTGGAAGGCGCGCGGCTGGAAGACGGCCGACAAGAAGCCGGTCAAGAACGACGATCTCTGGCGCACGCTGGACGAACTCGTCGCCGGACATGAGGTGAGCTGGCACTGGGTCAAGGGCCATGCCGGCCACCCCGGCAACGAGCGCGCTGATGCGCTGGCCAACAAGGGCGTCGAAATGGCGCGTCAGGCAAAAGCCTGACGCGGCCGCGCACACGCTCACTTGCCCGCGCAGCGCTGCGTCGGGATCTGCGGCGCATTTGCAGCGGTGGTCGTGACGTACTGCGGCTTGCCGTCCTGCGCATAGACGAGCCGCAGCGGGCCGCGCTTGGAAAGGCCATCGTCGATATCCGCCTGCAGCAGACCGGTCTGCGCCCATGCATCACCGCCGATGCTGCGCTTCTGCATCATGACGGGGCGATTCGCGCCCGGCTCCCAGTTGGCCTGGCGCTCCGGCACGTAGCGGTTAGGCAGCGTGCCGTAGGCGTAGAGCTGATTCAGCGTGTCGGTCAGGTAGCCCCCGGCTTGCTCGTTGAACGTCGGAAGATCCTGCTTGCCGAGTTCGTTGCGGATGCGCTCCGCTTCGGCGGCGCATGTCGGCGCAGCATTGTCTGCCGCGCGGGCGTAGGACATGCCGATCGCAACCGCCGCGGCGGCAAGCCACGTCAATACGCGATACAGGCGGCGTGGGCGGGTGGTGGGAATCACGGACATCGGTTCGGTATGCATGTGAGCTTCTCCGTTGAACTAACGTGGTGGTGAATCAGGACAGGAACAGCTTGCGTTCGGCCTGACGACGCTTCGTCAGCCCTTTGAGCGGCTTGCCGCCGGCCTTGTCCCACAGCAGGAACTGGTTGGCCGCGCCGGCGTAGTCGCCCGCGTTGAGCTTGCGCAGCAGCGTCGACGAGCGCAGCCGCCCTGCCCCCAGGTTGAAGACGAACGACGCCAGCGCGTCGAACTGCCCTTGCGTGATCGACACGCGCACGGCCTTCGCAATGCCCTGCTCGGTGTCGGCAAGGTCCTTGCGCAGCAGCGCTTCGGCCTGTTGCTGAGAGATCGGCCCATTGAAGGTCTCCCCGGGCCGGATCAGGTGGCCGTAGCCGATGGTCGGTTTGCCGACCGCGTCCAGATACGTCGACAGACGCAGCCCCTCCGATTCCTTGATCAGCGCGAGGCCTCGCTCGCCTGTGGTGCGTGGGTTGTGCTCAGTGCTCATCGTTTTTCTCCTGGGGCGTGCTGGGTGTGCCGGGGCCGTCGGAACCCGCGGCATTGGGCTCCAGGGGCCGTGGCACGAGCCGATTCGTGTATTCGTCGATCACGCGCATCACGGCTTCCGGCGGCTGCAGCGCGGTGAACTTCATTTCGATGTCGATGTGCTCGCTGTCGCGGCCGGTCTCACGCTGGGAATGCGGCGCAAGCGAGACGTAGAACCGACCTACACCGCCGGTGGCTGCGCCGTGCAAGGGCAAGGCCTCGGCGAGGTCGCTGCGCACGGTCATGTTCACCGTCATTTCGTCGAGTGCGAGACCGCGCGGCATCGCCAGCGACACCAGCGGCAGCGCCAGCCGGTGCTGACTGTCGAGCGCAAGTTCCACCTCGCGGGCGACCAGCGTGCCGCCCTCGTCGGCGTCGAAAAACTGGTCGAGCAGCGTGGTGTACTGCTGCGCGAGCATCTGGTTGGCGGAGGCTGCGGCGTGCTGCATGCCGCGCGTGATGTCGTCCAGCGTCAGGCCATTCAAGCCCGGATGACCGTGGCTATTGCTATTGCTGTTGCTTCCGCCGCCGCTGCCACCGCCAGGCGGAACCGAACCCGGTGGCGACGGCGGAGACGCATCGGACGCCGCCTCGGGAAGCGGCGCGGCATCGGAAGAGACAGGTGGCGTGGGTGGCGCGCTGGCGGCGGGCGCTGGCGGTGTGGCGGGCGTTGACGATGCACGGCCATCGTCACGCCCGCGGCGGCTGAAGAGTTTGAACATGGTGTCGGGTCGGTCGAATCGAACAGATCAATGGGCGGCGCGCAGGCGCGCACCGATCAGGACACCGACCGTGGGGAGGCCGGTCGGCGTCCATCGCCGCGGCGGCTTACGGCGTTGCCGGAGCCGGCGCCGGAGCGTTGCCGCCAGCCGGCACCTTTTCGCCAACCATCGTGCCGTCGGTCGGCGTGGCCGGCAGCGGCTTGACGTCGTTCTCCTTGCCCTTGACGACCACCGGCTTGGTTGCCGCGTCAGTCAAGAACTCCATCACACGCATCAGCGCTTCCGGCGGGTTCTGGCGCTTGACCTGGGTGTGGAAGGAGTACTTGGCGCGCGTATCGGTGCTGCGCGTCTGCTCCGACTTGTGCGAAGCGCGGCCCGACACCGACACGCTGAACGGGCCCCAGCCCAGCTTGGCCTGGAACGACCCTTCCGCCTCGGTGGTGGACGACGATTTCTCCGACTGCGAAATCTCCAGCTCGAAGTCGATCGTGCCTTCCTCGATGGCGATCACCGGATGCACGACCGCGCACAGCAGCGGAATGCGCATCGTCTTCTGGATCGTGCCCTGCGACACGCCCTTCTCGTCGACGATGGTTTCGTCGTAGTCAAATTGCACCGCAACGGCTTTGCCGTTCTGAATACAGACCTGCAACAGAAAATCCGCATAGGATTTTGCCGCCGAGGTTTGCGCTGCGATCATGGCCTGCAGCGGCGCAGAGATCATCTTGTCGATCGGCAGCGCATTGATAACCGACCCGATAAGTCCGTTGTCCATTTAAAACTCCTCACATTGAATTATTCGGACGCGCAGGTTTGTGCGCCCGAATCCAAAGTAAGAGTTTTTCCTGCTGGGTTCGATGCCTCGAAAGTCCCAGCCAAGGCCACGGAACAGCGGCCCAGTACATGGCGATAGCCAGCCCGTGACTTTCGGCACTGAACTTCCGTTTCAATGCATCCGGATCGATCCCGCTCTACAAAATAATCGGTTTCGCTGAAAACAATTAACTGAAGTACGAGGGGTCGATGAATATTCTGGTAATCGATAGCTTGCCGCTTTTTGCGGCAGGTGTGTCCAATGTATTGAATGCACTCGACGCACAGGGTGTGTTTATCGATACGCACTACACGGCGCAAATCGGACCGGCTTGCAGGCAAGCCGAACCCAGCGCCGTCGTCATGGAATGGAGCGCAGAAGACGACGACGCACGACAACGTTTATCGGAGTTGAAAGCGGTGCTGCCCGAAGTGCCCGTGTTGCTGACGGTGCAAGCGGTCGGGCGGCACGTGGTGGGCGACGCGCTGCGCTTCGGTGCCGCCGGTGTGGTCGACCGGCAGGCCACGGCCGACGTTCTGCTAGAAGCCCTGCAGCGCATTACCTCCGGCGCGGTGTACCTGCCGCCCATCAGCAATCTCTACCCCGACGATCCGCGCCAAACATCGGGAGAAAGCCCGGCCGAACTTTGGCGACGGCTCACGCCGCGACAGCATGAGGTGCTGCAACTGCTTGCAGAGGGCAAATCTAACAAGCAGATCTGTCGCGTGCTGAACGTGGCTGAAGGCACGATCAAGAACCATCTGTACGCACTGTTCCGGCAGATCGGCGTCAACAATCGGACGGAAGCAGCGCTGTGGCTGTCGCGTTGCAAGGCGAGCCTTGCCCGTCTGCAGATGTGTGCGATGTAGCGCCGCCCGCCTCGCCCGTGGCCCCTGCCCTGGTCGGACGTTGCGGGCCAGGGTTACGCCGCCGGTGAAAACACTGAGCGGCGACATTGCATTCACGCGACCACGCCATACACTGGTTGGAAGGCGGCGCACGGTGCATCGCCGTCTTTTCATGGAGGCCGCCCATGGAAACCATCGAATTCCACGCCAGCCCGCCACGCTATTGCGCCGCGGACCTCACGCTCACCTGCACGGCAAGCGTCGACGGCGTCCCGGCCTGCTACGCGGTGACGGCGGAAGCGCTCGAGGAGCATTTCGGCGCGCGCTCGTGGCGGCAGGAAGATCTGCTGCAAGCAATGGAATCGCATCGCGGCACCATTGAAGACATGGCGCGGTCGCTGTTCAAGCTGACGGACTCACACAACATCGTGCTGCGCAGCGGCCATTTCCGCTTCGGCATGTAGCTGCACTGTGAGCAGCATGGTCGACATCCGTGTCGGCGGCAGACAAGAAGAAGGCCAGCGCAAGGCTGGCCTTGTGGAAGCAGGCGCGGGCTAATCAGGCTTGCACTCGTGCTTCATCTCGCGTCGGCCGTCTTCATAGACCACCTCCAGCCGGCAGGTAAAGCCCCAAAGGCGCACGACGTGCCGCAGCATCTCTTCGTAGTTCGGCCCAATCGGGCGGCGGTTGCTTTGCAGGTGGCGCAGCGTCAATGAGCGATCCCCGCCCACGTCGACGTTGGTCACCTGGATGTTGGGCTCGATGTTCGACAGATCGTACTGCCCTGCCAGCAACTCGCGGATCTTGCGATAGCCATCGTCATCGTGGATGGCGGTGACGCGCAGCCTCGCGTCGCGGTCGTCATCGAGCACGGAGAACAGCTTCAACTCACGGATCACACGCGGCGAGAGGAACTGCAGCAGGAAGCTCTCGTCCTTGAAATTGCGCATGGCGAAGTCGAGCGTCTTTTGCCAGTCGCTGCCGGCAATCTCCGGCGCCCAGCGGTAGTCCTCTTCGTCCGGGGATTCGCAAATGCGGCGGATGTCCTGGAACATCAGGAAACCGAGCGTGTACGGGTTCAGACCGCTGTAGTACGGGCTGTTGAACGGCGGCTGGTAGATCACGTTGGTATGCGCCTGCAACAGCTCGAGCATGAAGGCGTCGTTGACAAGCTTTTCGTCGTACAGCTTGTGCAGGATCGTGTAATGCCAGAAGGTCGCCCAGCCCTCGTTCATCACCTTGGTCTGCCGCTGCGGGTAGAAGTACTGCGCAATCTTGCGCACGATGCGCACGATCTCTCGCTGCCAAGGCTGCAACTTGGGCGCGTTCTTCTCGATGAAGTACAGCAGGTTTTCTTCAGGTTCCGGCGGGAATTGCGGATCGGGTTCGGGTATGTCGTCCGCAGTTGCCAGAGCGCGCGCGCGGTGCGTCGGCAGCGTGCGCCACAGGTCGTTCACCTGCGCTTCCAGGTATTTCTCGCGCTCCGCCTGACGCGCCTGCTCTTCGTTGATCGACAGCTTCTTGGGCCGCCGATAACGATCGACCCCGTAGTTCTGCAATGCGTGACAGGAGTCGAGCAGTAGTTCCACCTCCTGCTCGCCATATCGCTGCTCGCATTCGGCCACGTAGTTCTTGGCGAAGAGCAGGTAGTCGACGATGGCGTCGGCGTTCGTCCACGTGCGGAACAGGTAGTTGCCCTTGAAGAAGGAGTTGTGGCCATAGCAGGCATGCGCGATCGTCAGCGCCTGCATCGGCATCGTGTTCTCCTCCATCAGGTAGGCGATGCAGGGGTTCGAATTGATGACGATTTCGTAAGCCAGCCCCATCAGGCCGCGCTGGTAGCCGCGTTCGGATGCCAGGAAGTGCTTGCCGTACGACCAATGGTTGTAGCCCAGCGGCAAGCCGGACGACGCGTAGGCGTCGAGCATCTGCTCGGCGGTGATGATCTCGATCTGGTTCGGATAGGTGTCCAGACCGAAGTCTGCGGCAATCTGGGCGATGCTTTGGTCGTAGCGCCTGATCAGCTCGAAGGTCCACTCCGAGCCCGTAGATAGGTAGGCCATGCTCGTTCCCGTTGGTCCATCACACAGGGTCACAGGTGGCGTGCTCGCCATGGCTCGCGCTGCCACTGCACAGCGGTGCCGGGCCGGAGCAAGCTGCTGCTGCCCGATCAGCGATCAGGCGGCGCGCTTCTGAAACAGCTCGTGCAAGACCGGATAGATTTCATCCGCCTTGAGAATGCGCTGCATCGCGAAGTTTTCGTGCCCCGCCTTCAACGTAAGATACTCCTCCCACAGGTTCTGGGGCTCCGTGGAGACCACCTCGACATAGGCGTAATACTGCGTCAGGGGCAAGATCGTTTCGCGCAGCAGCTTTGCGCACAGTTCCGAATCGCCTGCCCAGTTGTCGCCATCCGAAGCCTGTGCGCAATAGATGTTCCATTGGCTTGGCGAATAGCGCTCCTGCATCACTTCCGCCATCAGCTTGAGTGCGCTCGACACGACAGTGCCGCCCGACTCGCGCGAGTGGAAGAAATCCTCTTCATCCACCTCCTTGGCCACAGTGTGGTGACGGATGAAGACGACGTCGATGCGTTCGTAGTTCCGCTTCAGGAACAGATAAAGCAGCATGAAGAAGCGCTTGGCCAAATCCTTGCGCGATTCATCCATCGAGCCGGACACGTCCATCACGCAGAACATCACCGCCTGCGCCTGCGGGCGCTTGCGCATCACGCGGTTGTTGTAGCGCAGGTCAAGCTTTTCGATGAACGGGACGCGATCCAGGCACGAGCGCAGATGGCGCATTTCCTTCATCAGCTCTTGCGCGCGTACGCTGTAGGGCCCGTCGTTTTCCAGTTCTTCGTTGTACTCGCGCTCCAACTCGTGCAGGCGGCGCTGGTACGGGCTGGACAACGCGATACGGCGACCGAGCGAGCTGCGCATCGTGCGCAGAATCGACAGGTTGGACGGTGTGCCATCGAGCGAGAAACCCGCGCGTACCTTGCGCACCTCGGCGATCTTGGCAAGGCTGCGCTTGGCAAGATCGGGCAACGCCATGTCTTCGAAGAAGAAGTTAAGGAAGTCCTCGCGCGAGAGCGTGAAGATGAAATCGTCTTCGCCCTCGCCCGAGTCGCTGGCCTGCGAGCCTGAGCCGCCGCTGCCCTGCTGCGGGCGGTCAAAGCTGTCGCCGCGAATGAACTCTTTGTTGCCCGGGTGGACGCCCTCGCGGCGCCCGCCCGAGCCGTGATGGAACATGGGCTCGGAGATGTCCTTCACGGGAATGGACACCTGCCCGCTCTGCTCGATGTCCATGATCTTGCGGCCCGTCACGGCCTTGGCCACCGCGCGGCGGATCTGGTCTCGGTAACGCTTGATGAAGCGTTGCTTGTTGACGGTGCTCTTGCCGCCACCGTTCTCCCGCCGATCAATGATCGTGCCCATGTAACTGCCCTCGATTGGAAGTCTGCTGGGTGTCCTTGCCCTCTTCTGGTCTCCTTAAGATGACTTCCTGACACGCAGATACCACTCCACCAGCAAGCGGACCTGCTTCTGGGTGTAGCCCTTCTCCACCATGCGATTGACGAAGTTCTCGTGCTTTTCCTTGTCGTCATGCGACGACTTGGCATTGAACGAGATCACGGGCAGCAGATCCTCCGTGGTGGAGAACATCCGCTTCTCGATCACCGCGCGCAACTTCTCGTAGCTCGTCCAGACCGGGTTCTTGCCGCCGTTCTTGGCCCGCGCCCGCAGCACGAAATTGACGATCTCGTTGCGGAAGTCCTTCGGGTTGGAAATGCCCGCCGGTTTTTCCACCTTTTCCAGCTCGTCGTTCAACGCACTGCGATCAAGAATCTCGCCGGTGTTCGGATCGCGATATTCCTGGTCCTGGATCCACAGGTCGGCAAACACCACGTAGCGGTCGAAGATGTTCTGCCCGTACTCCGAATACGACTCCAGATACGAGGTCTGAATCTCCTTGCCGATGAACTCCACGTACGGCGACGTGAGGTACTCCTTGATGTAGGACATCAGCTTGGATTCCGTCTCCGGTGGGAATTGCTCGCGCTCGATCTGCTGCTCGAGCACGTACAGCAAGTGCACCGGATTGGCGGCCACCTCTGTCCCATCGAAGTTGAAGACCTTCGAGAGCACCTTGAACGCAAAGCGCGTCGACAAGCCCGTCATGCCCTCGTCGATGCCGGCAAAGTCGCGGTACTCCTGATACGACTTCGCTTTCGGGTCGACATCCTTCAGGCTCTCGCCGTCGTACACGCGCATCTTCGAGAAGATGTTGGAATTCTCGGGCTCCTTGATGCGCGTGAGCACCGCGAACTGCGCCATCATCTTCAGCGTGTTCGGCGCGCAGGGCGCCGCCGCGAGCGAGCTGTTACGCAGCAGCTTGTCGTAGATCTTCACCTCGTCCGACACGCGCAGGCAGTACGGCACCTTGACGATGTAGATCCGATCAAGGAACGCCTCGTTGTTGCGATCAGACTTGAAGCTTTGCCACTCCGCCTCGTTCGAGTGGGCAAGGATGACGCCATCGAAGGGGATTGCGCCAAAGCCCTCCGTGCCCTTGTAGTTGCCTTCCTGCGTGGCCGTCAGCAGCGGGTGCAACACCTTGATCGGCGCCTTGAACATCTCGACGAACTCGAGCAGCCCGCGGTTGGCCAGGCACAGCCCGCCCGAATACGAATACGCATCCGGATCGTCTTGCGGATAGTCCTCCAGCTTGCGGATGTCGACCTTGCCGACCAGCGACGAAATATCCTGATTGTTTTCGTCGCCCGGCTCGGTCTTGGAGATCGCAATTTGCGACAACACCGACGGATGCAGCTTCACCACGCGGAAACGCGTGATATCGCCATTGAACTCGTGCAGCCGCTTGACCGCCCACGGCGAAGCAATCGAGTTCAGATAGCGCCTCGGGATACCGTAGTCTTCCTCCAGAATCTTGCCGTCTTCCTCGGGCGAGAACAGCCCGAGCGGGGACTCGTGTATCGGCGAGCCCTTCAGTGCGTAGATGGGGATCTGCTCCATCAACGACTTCAACTTCTCGGCAAGCGAGGATTTGCCGCCGCCCGGAGGCCCGAGCAGGTAAAGGATCTGTTTGCGTTCCTCAAGGCCCTGCGCGGCATGTTTGAAGAAGGAGACGATCTGCTCGATCGTGTCTTCCATGCCGTAGAACTCCCGGAAGGCCGGGTAGATCTTGATGACCTTGTTGAAGAACAATCGTGACAGCCGCGGATCGTGGTGGGTGTCCACCAGTTCCGGCTGACCAATCGCGGTGAGCATGCGCTCGGCGGCAGTCGCATAGGCGGTCGAGTCTTTTTTGCAGATATCCAGATACTCCTGGATGCTGTACTCGTCCTCTTTGCGAGCTTCAAAACGCGTTGCGTAGTGGCGGAAAATATCCATATCTCCCCCGTAGATTTCTTCCCTACTCCACACCAACAAGCGAGAGCCAGGCTAGTTCTTGCGTGCGTTGCTGATTCCACTGTAGACGAATCACCGATGAGCACAAGAACGGTTGACGACCTGGAACGGTGCACAACTCGTCGTAATTGCGTTAGCGCTCGACTGCATCAAGTGCTAAACGCACCTTGCACGATGCATCAGCCCATGCATGCACCACGACGATCGGCTGCCCCCGAGCACAGCAGAAAGCGTACCCATGACATCCGCCGCGCTCGCAGGTTGGTACGTAACCGATCTGCGGGAGTTCCCGCACGCACGCTGAATACAGGAGGGGGATATCCCTGCATTTCAGCGCGTTGCCAACTGTGATAACGCAGAGATTGCGCATGGCACCAGCCCCGGGGCGGTACGTTTGTAGCGGCAGCTTTTCTCGCCGTGACGCAACAACGCATTGTGCAAAGTATTGGGCGAAATGCGTTTCAGGTCCGGCACCCCCGCCCGAGGGAAGGAGGGAACGGATCGACAGACGATGTCTCTTTTTTGCGCCACAGGAAAAGTTTTGCCGGACACTTCGGACGAGCGTACGGGAAAGCCCGCACAGGGAACGCGGACAAAGAAAAAGGCCCTCGGCGTTTGCCTGAGGGCCTTTTAAGCGATTTCTCGCCAGTTTGGTGGGTGGTACAGGGATTGAACCTGTGACCCCTGCCGTGTGAAGGCAGTGCTCTACCGCTGAGCTAACCACCCGAATGCGGTGAAAACGAGATTATGGCGAAAAGGCGCGGCCGTGTAAATACCCTGGCCGCACATTTTTTTGATCAGGCAGCCGGCGCAGCTTCCACAGCCTCGCGCGTCCAGACCGTTTTGCCGCCGCTGGCCTTGTCGATTTCCTTCAGGACGCCGGCGTGCGCCTCGGCCTCGGCTTCGGTGGCCAGCAGCACCGGCAGTTGCAGCGCGCTCAGGTCGACGGCGACGGCTTCGTCCGACGCGCCCTCGCCGGACTCCAGCATGTCGATCACCAGCGTGTTCTGGCCGCGCGTCATAGCGAGGTAGACCTCGGCCAGCAGTTCCGCATCCAGCAATGCGCCGTGCAGCGTACGGTGCGCGTTGCTGACGCCCAGACGGTCGCACAGCGCATCCAGCGAGTTGCGCTTGCCGGGGAACATCTGGCGCGCCTCGCGCAGCGTGTCGATGTGGCCCGACAGGTGCTCGCGGAAGGGCGGCAGGCCCAGGCGCTGGAATTCCATGTCCAGGAAGCCCAAGTCGAACGCGGCGTTGTGGATGATCGCCTCGGCGCCCTGCACGTAGTCGCGGATCTCGTCGACGATCTCGGCAAACTTCGGCTTGTCGGCCACGAACTCGTTGGTGATGCCGTGCACGGCCATCGCGCCCGCGTCGATCTCGCGCTCGGGGTTGATGTAGAAGTGCAGGTTGCGGCCGGTCAGGCGGCGGTTGACCATCTCCACGCAGCCGATTTCGATCACGCGGTCGCCGGTGGCGGCATTCAGGCCGGTGGTTTCGGTATCGAGAATGATCTGTCGCATCGCGCGCTCCCCTACTCTGACTGGATTACTTGAAGACGACGGTCTTGTGGCCATTGAGCAGGATGCGGTGTTCCGCATGCCACTTCACGGCACGGGCCAGCGCCACGCATTCCACGTCGCGGCCCACGGCGGTGAGCTGTTCCGGGTCCATGCTGTGGTCCACGCGCTCGATTTCCTGCTCGATGATCGGGCCTTCGTCCAGATCCGCCGTCACGTAATGGGCTGTTGCACCGATCAGCTTCACACCACGCTCGTGCGCCTGGTAATACGGCTTGGCGCCCTTGAAGCTCGGCAGGAACGAATGGTGGATGTTGATAGCGCGGCCTTCCAGCTTGCGGCACAGATCGTCGGAAAGAATCTGCATATAGCGCGCGAGCACGACGAGGTCGATCTGCTGCTCCTGCGCGATTTCCCAGATACGGGCTTCCTGCTGGGCCTTCTGCGCGTCCGTCGCCTGCAGCAGGGGCAGATGCATGAACGGCACGTCGTACGACGCAGCGAGTTGGTAAAAATCGCGGTGGTTCGACACGATGGCCGCAATCTCGATCGGCAGCTGGCCTGCGCGTGCACGGAACAGGAGGTCGTTCAGGCAATGGCCGATCTTCGAGACCAGGATCATCACGCGCGGCTTGATGGCCGCGTCGAACATGCCCCACTGCATGGAGAAACGTTCGCCGATGGGCGCAAAACGGTCACGCAGGGCGCCAAGGTCCAGCGGCTGGCCTTGGGGCACAAAATGCACGCGCATGAAGAAACGGCCCGTGAATTCGTCACCGAACTGGTCGGAATCGAGAATATTGCAGCCTTGCTCGAACAGCAGGCCCGACACGGCGTGGACGATGCCGGGCTGGTCCGGGCACGACAAGGTAAGAATGAAACCGGAGTGACTCATGAAGCGTTTTATGTATTGTTGTCGGGCGCAAACCGCTGTGGCGTAGGGGACGAGCCCAGCCGCGCCAGGGCGTCGAGGGTGACGAGCGTCGCGTCGACCGTCATCGCGAAGTCCGCCATGATATCAAGCGCCGCGTCGGGGCTGGCACGCAAGTGGCCGGCGACCTCCCCGTCCTGATTGGCTGGGACGAAGCTGGCCGGCAGCGTCAGGTCAAAGGCGAACAGCGTTTCGCACTGGATGCCTTCGGGCACTTCGCGAAGCACGTCCAGCGTGCCGCACGGCACCAGCCGCGCTGCCAGCTCGGCGCCGATGCCCGCCTCTTCCCAGCATTCCTTCTCCAGCGCGCCGCGTGCATCGAAGCCATGACCGATGCCGCCGGCGACGAGGTTGTCCCACATGCCGGGGTCGATCGGTTTGGTTTCGGCGCGGCGGGCCAGCCAGAGTGCCGGCCCGACGTCATCCGCGCCGGCAATCAGGCCGTTCATGTGCGCGGCATAGGTCCGAATGCCGAAGAAACGCGCGGCGGCGCGCTCGATCAGCGCCAGCGTGGGCGTGCCCCAGCCGGTGTTGACGGCGAAACGCTCGTCGCGCCAACCCCGCACGTGGCCATCTTCGGCAAGGCGCGCGATGACTTCGGCCAGCGCTGCGGTGCGGGCGGCCTCGTTGGCGAGCGTCTCCCGCAAATCGACCCGCTTCGCCGACACGTCGAACCACTGCGGCCAGCGCGCAAGCAGCGACGCGCGCTCGCGGCTCAGCCAGCCGACGCGTTGTCCGGCAACAACCCACGGGATCAGCGCGTCGGCGTCGAACGCCTGCCGGGCCGCCAGACCGTCCCGGATGCGCTGGATGCGCGAGTCCGTCATGCCGGCGCCCCACAATGTCGGGCGTGCATTGTGCTTTCCGTGCAGCACGGGTCGCGCGATAATGCGCCGTTAATACAAGCCGTCATCAGACTGGAGAAACAAGGATGGATGAAATCGACGAGCTGTCGGATCTGCCGACCCCGCGCTTTATTTGGGGCTTCGCCATTGCCGTCACACCGTCCGGCGAAGTGTCGCACGATGAATTCGAATATCTGACGCACACCCGCACACCCCGCTTCACTTGCCGCGTGGTCGAACTCGAAGACGCGCCTGCCGAGCCCGAAGACGAAGGCGACATCGACGGCCGCATCGTCCACTTCGACAACCCGAAGCGGATGTTCTACATCACCGATCTGGGCCTGGCCCTGATGAACTTCACCCTGTTCGACAAGGTGGATAACAAGTCCAAGCTGAAGAACGCCTGCGACCAGGCCATCGCCGACTGGCTCACCCGCCGCGATTTTCTCGACTCCGAACCGGACGACGACGAGGACGATTGAGCCAATCGCTTGATCGCGTGATCATTCAGCCCTGACCGGCGGCGCCGCCATCCTCGGCAAAGCGCAGGTCGGTCAGGCGCACATCGGCGTAGGAACGCCCGGCATCGAGCAAGGCCGAAACCTGCGCCTTCACCCGCTCTTTCTGAGCGCGCAACGCACGCGGCGGCACGGTCGAATCCTGACCGGTGTGGTGCAGATACAGCATCTTGTAGGTGAGTTGGCTCACCATCCACTGCCGCAGCACGCGGCGCCGGCCGGCATGGTCGGCTTCCAATCCATCGATTTGTCCGAGCAACGCAGAAAACGCGCGCGCGAGGCTCGCCGGCTCTGCGGCCTCGCCGGCGATGCAACGTTCGGCCAGCGCACGCGCTTGCGCGGGTGACATGGCCTCGTCCGTTTCGACGAAGCGCTCGGTAGCCGGGTCTGGTCGCGGCATCGGTGGCCGGTTTGCCAGCCGCGCCGACACTGCAGACAGCGCTTCCTGCGCTCGGCGCATGGACGCTTCAAGCGATTCCGCATTGCCCAGGCCCACGCCAATGGTGGTCGGCATGTCGCTGGATTCTTCGTCGCGTTTTTTGACGTCCATCGCTCCCTCCGGTGATCGTCCGTGACCAGCGTGCCTGGCGGACGAAAACAGAATTGTAGAACGCGACGCACATTTCGCGACAAATCGACACAGACGTTCCTTATTGCAAAGACCGCGCAAACGATAACGTGGCGTCACAAACCACGCTGCACTGTTGGCGGCTGTCCACGCGGCGCGGCTCCGCCACGGGTAAAATGCCGGATTGCGCTGACAGCGCATGCACTCAATTGCTGACCGCCTTCGCGCGGCAAGGAAATCGCCTTGATCAAGTGGATTATCGTGGCCCTCTATCTGGGCTCCATTCTGTACGTGCACTTTCGCGGCAAGGTGCGTCTGAAATTCTGGCGCCAGATGTTCGACCACTCGGCCGTCGTGGCACCGGTCAATTGCTTTATGTACGCGTTTTCGGGCGTGCCGCAGACGCCGTATGTGCCGGTCGAGCGCTTCCCGGATCTGGAAAAGCTGCAGGCCGCGTGGCCGCAGATTCGCGACGAAGGCCTGGCGCTCATCAACCTGCGCAAGATCAAGGCCGCCGAGAAGAACGACGATGCCGGCTTCAACTCGTTCTTCAAGAACGGCTGGAAGCGGTTCTACCTGAAGTGGTATGAGGCACATCATCCGTCGGCTGAACAGCTTTGCCCGCAGACCGTCGCGCTGCTGCGCGATCTGCCCAGCGTGAAGGCGGCGATGTTTGCCGAGCTGCCGCCGGGCGGCAAGCTGAACCCGCACCGCGATCCGTTTGCCGGCTCGCTGCGCTATCACCTGGGTCTGTCTACGCCCAACGACGACCGATGCTTCATCGAAGTCGACGGCCAGCGCCACAGCTGGCGCGACGGCCAGGGCGTCGTCTTTGACGAAACCTATCTGCACTGGGCCGAAAACGCCTCCGACAAGGACCGCCTGATTCTCTTCTGCGATATCGAACGCCCGATGAAATTCGGCTGGGCGCAGCGCGTCAACAAATGGCTGGGCCGCAAGGTCATGACCGCCGCCAGCTCGCCCAACGACGACGGTGACCAGACCGGCGGCATCAACAAGCTGTTCCGCTATGTGTGGGTGATGGGCCAGTACCGCCGCCGGTTCAAGGCGTGGAACCGCAAGGTCTACTACGTGGTGAAGTTCGGTCTGATCATTGGCGTGGCAGCGCTGATCATCTGGATCTGAGCGCTGAACCTCGTCCCGCATCGCACAAGAAACCGGCCTGAAGCGCCGGTTTTTGTTGCGCGTGAAAAAGCTACGCACATTGCGGTCGGCTTGCGTTTTTACAAAGCAGTGAAGGAAAAGCGCCACATCAGCCACAAATCTCGCCTAATGTCAGGAATTGAGCGCTCCGGCGCTTATGCGATATGGCGGGCACGCCGCTTGCTCCACCTTCCTTCGACAACCCTTGCTCGTTGCATGGGACCGAGTCAGAGCGGGGACGCGTGTGCCTGTGTCCCTCGTCAACAACAAAGACAGTGAGATCAATCGCCATGAAAAAGAACCTCATTAGCCGCCAGACCATCGTCACCCGCGCCGCCGCGCTTGCTGCTGTCGCACTGCTCGGTACCCAGCTCGCCGCGTGTACCACGACCAGCCCGAATGCGCAGGGCTCCGACGTGATGTCGTCGACCAACAAGCACGCGACCACCAACTCGCAGGCGGATTCCGTGCTCTCGCGCCTGTACACCACCGCCAACGGCTCGCGTGAACTGGTGGGACGCGCCAAGGGCGTCCTGGTGTTCCCGTCGGTGCTGAACGCAGGCTTCGTGGTGGGCGGCCAGTACGGCGAAGGCGTGCTGCGCACCGGCGGCGGCCGTCCGCTGGGCTACTACAACATCGCGTCGGCGTCGGTGGGCTTCCAGGCCGGCGCGCAATCGCGTGCGCTCATCATTCTGTTCATGACGGACGAAGCGCTGCAGAAATTCCAGGCCAGCCAGGGCTGGACGGCCGGCGTGGATGCCACCGTCGCACTGGCAAAGATCGGCGCGAACGGCGCGGTCGATACCAACACCGCCCAGCAGCCGATCATCGGCTTCAACCTGACCAACGCAGGCCTGATGGCCGGCGCGTCGATCGAAGGCACCAAGATCACGAAGCAGAACAACTGATCTGCGCATCGCTGGTTGCCAATACCGCCGTCTCGTACGGCGGTTTTTTTTTGCGCGAAATCGGATAAGCCGTTGCGGCAATGTCGCAGCCCTAGGGAAATCCGGAGGCGGCGCCACACGGCTTCTCCGCTAGCATCGTCCCGCCGAGTTTGCGATACCGAGGTTGCGATGCGTATCGCCGTCTCGGCACACAAAAAACAATCACCCAGAAAAAGGGGGGAGACATGACAGGTTGCAATGCCGCCTTGCAGCGCGCCATCGCGTGCGCATGGCTGTCGGGGCTGTTGCTGGCGTCGGGGCCGGCGATGGCCGAGCCGGGCGTCACCGATGGCAAGATCGTCATCGGACAGACCGCCGGCTTCACCGGGCCCGCCGGCGAGCAAGTCCAGGAGATGACGCAAGGCGCCAAGCTCTACCTCGATGCGGTGAACCGCGCCGGCGGCGTGAACGGCCGCAAGATCGAACTGATCTCGGAGGACGACGGCTTTGATGCCAGCGCCTCAAAAAAGCACGCACATGCGCTGCTGGTCGACAAGCAGGTCTTCGCCCTCTTCCTGCCGCGCGGCACGCCCAACACCGAAGCGATCATGACGGAGGCGCGTCCGCTCGGCGCGCCGGTGGTGGCGCCGTCCACCGGGGCGTCAACCTTCTTCGATCAGCCCGACCCGCTGCTCTTCGTGGTGCGCGCGAAATACCAGGCGGAGATTGCCGAGCTGGTGCATTACTTCGACACGCTCGGTTTGCGCCGTCTGGCGCTCGTCAACGTGAATGACACCTTCGGCAAGGACACCGAGATCGGCTTCAGCAACGCCACGAAAAAGCTGCCGCCCGACGCGCACAGCATCTTCACCGTCGACCGCCTGAAACCGGATATCGCCAAGGCCACGGCAGACGTGGGCAAGTTCGCCCCGCAAGCGGTCATCCTGGCCTGCCCCGGCACGACCGCGCGCGCCATGATCGAGGCGCTCAACAAGCAAGGCACGGTGACGCAGATTGCCGCGCTGTCCAACAACGCCGGCCTGGCGTTTGCGAAATCGCTCGGCGCGCTGGGGCGCGGTGTGGTGATCTCGCAGGTGATGCCCTCGCCGGTGCGATCGACTTCATTGCTGGGTCGGGAACTGGCGTCCGGCGCAAAGTCTGCCGGCGTGGCGCCGTCTTACGCCATGATGGAAGGCTATGCAGCGGCGCGCGTGCTGGTCGAAGGGCTCAAGCGCGCCGGCAAGTCGCCCACGCGCGCCAGCTTTGTCGCGGGGCTGGAGTCGGCCGGCACGATCGACCTCGGCGGGCTGGAGGTTCGCTACGGCCCCAACCTGCGCAAAGGATCGAACTACGTCGAACTGACGGTCATCGGGCCGAACGGCACGTTCGTCAAATAGAAACAGGCGGCGGTGGCGCGGCGCTGCCTGGGCAGTGGCTGCACCGCACGAAATAGCGGTTGCCAGCGCAAAACGCATGAGTACATAAGAAAATACTATTTGGAATTCGCATACTGCCTCTACCAGAATGCATGAACCACATGCATGACTGGGATCAATCAGGCGGATGGAACTCCGACAACTCGAAGCCTTTGCCGCGGTCATGTCGACCGGCAGCGTCACTGCGGCAGGCAAGCTGCTGGGACGCTCCCAGCCTGCCATCAGCCGGCTCATCCAGGATCTGGAAGCCGAAATCGGCTACGCCCTGTTCACGCGCGCGGGGCCGCGCGTCTCGCCCACGGAGCAGGGTTTCCTGCTGTACGAAGACGTTGAGCATACGCTGATCAGCTTACGTCAGATCCGCACCCGTGCCGAAGAAATTGCGCGCGGCGAGGCCCGCCCGCTGCGCCTCGCGGCCACGTCGGCATTGGCGGCCGGTTTGTTGCCCGCCGCCTTGGCCGACGAGCCGGAACTCGCGCAACACGTCCAGATTCGCAGCGCCTCGCCCGAGCAGGTGGTGCACGCCGTGCTGACCGGCGCGGCCGACCTTGGCCTCAGCAGCCTGCCGCTGGAGCATCGCGGCGTGACTGTGCATTGGATCGGCGAAGCGGCGTGCGTGGCCGCTGTGCAGGCAGACGACCCGCTCGCTGCAGGCCAGCGCGTGGCGTTGGCCGATTGCGCCGGGCAGCGCATCATCACGATGCACAACCCCTATCGCTTGCGCCGCCGTCTGGACCAGGCATTGGCGAAGGCCGGCGTGGAACCGAACTCCCTCATCGAGACGAATGCCTCGTTGAACGCGCTGACCGCCGTGCGTGCAGGCCTGGGCGTCGCGTTGCTGGAGCCCGTGACGGCCTACGGCGTGCCGATCGACGGCGTCACCGTGCGCCCAATCGACGCCGACATTCCCTTCTTCTTTGGTGTGATCACCCCCGAGGCCAAGCGGCCATCGGCGGCGGTGACTTCCCTGACCGACGCGCTCGCGCAGGCAGCGCAGCGCCTGCTGCCGGACTGCAAGCTGCACGACCCGGCACGCCATGCCAGCATGCTGCAGGTGCTGTATGGCGAACCCATCAACGAAACCGAAGGCGCGTCCGCATGACCGCTGCACAACAAGACAACGCGCTGCAAGTCACCGGGCTTGCAGCGCTGGAAGCCCGTTTGCACCAGGACTTGTCCTGGCTCGAACTCCCCGCAAAAAACTGGACGCTGCCCCACACGTTAGAAGGGCAACCCGTGCTGGACGTGGCCGTCATCGGGGGCGGCATGGCGGGCATGGCGGCGGCGGCATCGCTCAAGCATCTTGGCATCGGCGCGGTGATATTCGACCGCTCGCCCGCCGGCTTCGAAGGCCCGTGGGCAACGACGGCGCGCATGGAAACGCTGCGCTCGCCCAAGCAACTGACCGGCCCTGCGCTCGGCCTGCCGGCGTTGACGTTCCGCGCCTGGTTTGAAGCGCAGTTCGGTACCGATGCGTGGGAGGTGCTCGACAAGATCCCGCGCCTGCAATGGATGGACTACCTGCGCTGGTACCGCCGCGTGCTGCAGCTCGACGTGCGCAACGAACACCACGTGAAGGCGATCCACCCGCGCGTGGATGGCGCCGTTGAATTGCTGATCGACGCGCCGGGTCAACCGACGCAGCGCGTGTTTGCGCGCCGCGTGGTGCTGGCCACCGGCCGTGATGGGCTTGGCGGCCCATCCGTGCCCGACTTCGCGCATCGGCTGCCGCGCCGCTGGTGGGCGCATTCGTCTGACGAGATGGACTACGGCACGCTGGCCGGCAAGCGCGTGGGCGTGATCGGCGCAGGCGCATCGGCGATGGATTCGGCCGCGACGGCGCTGGAAGCCGGTGCCGCCAGCGTCGACATGCTGATCCGCCGCCCCGACCTGCCGCGCGTGAACAAGGGCAAAGGGGCCGGCAGCCCGGGCCTCGTGCATGGTCATCTGCACCTGCCCGACGCATGGAAATGGCGCATCCGCCATTACATCAATGTCGAGCAGGTGCCCCCGCCGCGCGGCAGCACGCTGCGTGTGTCGCGGCATCCGAATGCGCGCTTCAACCTGGGTTGCGGCATCCTGGGCGTGGACGAGCACGACGGTGTGCTGCACGTGGCCACGACCAAGGGCGTCTTCCAGTTGGACTTCCTGATCTTCTCGACGGGCTTTCGCACCGACTGGGCCTCGCGCCCAGAGTTCAGCGCACTGGCACCGCACATTCGCCAATGGCGCGACCGCTACACACCGCGCCCCGGCGAGGAAGATGCAGAACTGGCCGATTCACCCGACCTCGGCCACGCGTTCGAATTTCGCGAGAAAACGCCCGGCACGCTGCCCGGCCTGTCGCGCGTGCATTGCTTCTGCTATCCGGCGTCGGTCACCCACGGCAGCGTCTCGGGCGACATCCCGGCCATCAGCGAAGGTGCGAAGCGGCTCGCGCAAGGCATTGCCGGCATGCTGTACCAGGAAGACATGGACGCGCACTACGCCGCCATCCA
Organism: Ralstonia sp. UNC404CL21Col; assembly: GCF_000620465.1. Taxonomy (GTDB): domain Bacteria; phylum Pseudomonadota; class Gammaproteobacteria; order Burkholderiales; family Burkholderiaceae; genus Ralstonia; species Ralstonia flatus. Next base: position 741,576 of record NZ_KK211140.1, on the reverse strand, counting down.
GGCCTATGCCGAGCCCGAGATCTTTGGCGATGAATGGACGCCCGCCCCGCCGCCCGGCGTGGAAGCGAATGCCACTTCCGGCCAGGAGGCTGCACGATGACAGGTTGGTTAATCCGACGCATCGGCCAGGCGCTGCTGGTCGTGCTGGTGATGACGGTCATCGTCTTCATCGGCCTGCACGCCATCGGCAACCCGGTCGACATCCTGATCGGCCAGGACGTGGACCAGATCGACCGCGCCCGCATCATTGCCGAGCTGGGTCTGGACAAGCCGCTGTGGGAGCAGTACCTCGCCTTTCTGAACGGCGCGCTGCACGGCAATCTCGGCAAGAGCTTCGTCTACAACGAACCGGCCATCCAGCTGATCCTGCAACGCCTGCCGGCCACCCTAGAGCTGGCGTTTTCCGCGCTGATCATCGCGGTGGTGGTCGGCGTGCCGCTGGGACTGTTCGCTGGGCTGTATCCGCGCCATCCGGTGTCGCGCCTGCTCATGACGGGCAGCGTGGTGGGATTCTCATTGCCGACGTTCTGGGTGGGCCTGATGCTGATCATGGCGTTCAGCGTGAGCCTCGGCTGGCTGCCCGCAAGCGGACGCGGCGAAACGGCGCGCCTGTTCGGCATCGAATGGTCGTGGCTGACGGTCGATGGCCTGCGGCATCTCGTGCTGCCGGCGGTCAACCTGTCACTGTTCAAGCTCTCGCTGGTGCTGCGGCTGACGTCTGCGGGCGTGCGCGAGGTGCTGCCGCAGGACTTTGTGAAGTTCGCGCGTGCAAAGGGCCTGTCGCCGCTGCGCGTGGTGCTCGCGCACGTGCTGCGCAACACGCTGATCCCGCTGGTGACGGTGCTGGGCCTGGAGCTGGGCTCGACCATCGCCTTTGCGGTGGTGACGGAAAGCATCTTCGCGTGGCCCGGCGCGGGCAAGTTGATCCTCGATAGCATCAACTCGCTGGACCGGCCGGTCATCGTTTCCTACCTCATCGTCGTGGTGTGCCTGTTCGTGTCGCTCAACCTGATCGTCGACATCCTGTATCGGCTGCTGGACCCGCGCGTGCGTGCGGCGGACAGCGCGGAGGCTGCATGATGAATACCACTCCGCAACCCACCACCGCAGCGGCGGTTGCCGCCCCGCGCAAGCAATCGCCGTGGCGCCGCGTGGTGTCCGATTTTCTGGCATCCAAGACCGCCGTCTTTGGGCTCGTGGTGGTCGTGATCCTCATGCTCGCCGCGCTGGCCGCACCGTGGATCACGCCGCAGAACCCATACGACCTGATGCAGCTCGACGTGCTGGACTCGCGCCTGCCGCCAGGTTCGCCGAATGGCTTGGGGACGTTCACGTACTGGCTCGGCACCGATGGCCAGGGGCGTGATCTGTATTCCGGCATCCTCTATGGCCTGCGCATCAGCCTGGGCGTGGGGATCGGTTCGGCAGCCGTGGCGGCGGTGATCGGCACGCTGCTCGGTCTGATTGCCGCGTATGCCGGCGGCCGCGTCGACAGCATCATCATGCGCACGGTCGATCTGCTGCTGTCGTTCCCATCGGTGCTGGTGGCGATGATGATCCTCGCTTATCTCGGCAAGAGCATCACGAATGTCGTGCTGACCCTCGTGCTGCTGGAGTGGGCGTATTACGCGCGCACGGTGCGCGGTCAGGCCCTCGTCGAGCGTCGGCGCGAGTACGTGGAAGCCGCGCGCTCGCTCGCCCTGCCCGGCTGGCGCATTGCGCTCAGGCACATCCTGCCGAACTGCCTGCCGCCGCTGATCGTCGTGGGCACGCTGCAGGTCGCGCGCGCGATCACGCTGGAGGCAACGCTGTCGTTCCTGGGCCTGGGCGTGCCGATTACCGAGCCGTCTCTTGGCCTGCTGATTTCCAACGGATACCAATACATGCTGTCTGGCCAGTACTGGATCAGTTTCTATCCGGGCATCGCGCTGTTGCTGGCGCTGGTGGCCATCAACCTGGTGGGAGACCGCCTGCGCGAAGTGCTGAACCCGAGGACGCAACGATGACGGCGTCCACCAACGCGACCACCCTCGAAGTCCGCAACCTCCGCACGCATTTCTTCACGCGCGAAGGCGTGCTGCCGGCCGTGGACGACGTGTCGTTCTCGCTCGCGCGCGGGCGCATCCTCGGGCTGGTGGGCGAATCCGGCTCAGGCAAGTCCGTCACCGGGTTCTCGATCATGGGTCTGGTGGACCCGCCCGGCCGCGTCGTCGGCGGCGAGATCCTCTACCAGGGCCGCGACCTCACCAAGCTGCCCCCGCGTGAATTGCGCAAGCTGCAGGGCAACCGCATCGCCATGGTCTTCCAGGACCCGATGATGACGCTCAACCCTGTGCTGCGCATCGATGCCCAGATGATCGAGGCCGTGCGCGCGCACAGCAGCATGAGCCACAAACAGGCGTGGGACCACGCGCGGGACACGCTCGGTCTGATGGGCATTCCCAGCCCCGAAGAACGGCTGCGCGCCTATCCGCATCAGCTTTCGGGCGGCATGCGCCAGCGCGTGGCGATTGCCATTGCGATGCTGCATCGGCCGGACCTGATCATTGCCGACGAACCGACCACGGCGCTGGACGTGACCATCCAGGCGCAGATCCTGTCCGAAGTGCAGAAGCTCGCGCGCATGCACGGCACGGCGCTGATCTGGATCACGCATGACCTGTCTGTCGTGGCCGGGCTGGCCGACGAGGTGGCCGTGATGTACGCCGGCCGCATCGTCGAACACGGCCCGGTTGATGCGGTGCTCGATGCCCCGCTGCACCCCTACACCATGGGCCTGATCGACAGCCTGCCCAGCGAGAACCGTCGCGGCCAGCGCCTGCGCCAGATTCCCGGCATGACACCGAACCTGCTGTCGCTGCCCGCGGGCTGCGCGTTTGCGGCACGCTGCCCGCGTGCCACCGAGGTCTGCGGCGTACGCCCCGACATCACGCAGCCAATACCCGACCGCCTCGTGCGTTGCTTCCACCCGGGCGCGCAGCACGCTTCCTCGCAGGAGGTCGCATGAGCACGCCGCTCGTCGAACTCAAGCAGGTCAGCAAACGCTTTGGCGATCGCAAAGTCGGCGTGGCCGATCGCGTTCTGCAGCGCGCCGGCCTGGCGCATCCGCCTGCGATCGTTCGTGCGGTCGACGGTGTCGACCTCGCGATCCAGCCCGGTGAAGTCGTCGGCCTCGTCGGCGAATCGGGCTGCGGCAAATCCACGCTCGGCCGGATTGCTGCGGGCCTGATGCCGCCCTCGGCCGGCGAGGTGCGCGTGGAGGGCAAGGCTGTCGACACACTCTCCGCCGAGGAAGCCCGCGCGGCCCGCCTGAAGATCCAGATGATCTTCCAGGACCCGTATGCGAGCCTCAACCCGCGCCTGCGCGTGGAAGAGATCGTCGGCGAGGCAGCGCGCGTGCACGGCCTGACCGACCGCGCCAACTTTGCCGATTACGTGGCTGCGCAGATGCAGCGCGCCGGCCTCGACCCCGCCCTGCGCGACCGCTATCCGCATCAGTTCAGCGGCGGCCAGCGCCAGCGCATCGGCATTGCGCGCGCGCTGGCGGTGCAGCCGTCGATGCTCGTCTGCGACGAGGCGGTGGCCGCGCTCGACGTGTCGATCCAGGCGCAGATCCTGAACCTGTTCATGGACCTGCGCGAGCAGCTCAACCTGACCTACCTGTTCATCAGCCACGACCTGGGCGTGGTGGAACACCTGTCGGACAGGGTGGTGATCATGTACCTCGGCCGCGTGGTGGAATCGGCCCCGGCGGAGGAAGTCTTCCGCCGCCCGAACCATCCTTACACGCAGACCTTGCTGGCGGAAATCCCGCGCCTGTCGGCCCGGCACAAGACGTTTACCGCCATTCAAGGCGAGATGCCGAGCCCGCTGCACCCGCCGACCGGCTGCCATTTCCACCCGCGCTGCCCGCACGCCATGCCCCGCTGCAAGACCGAGACGCCGACGCTGCGCGGCATTGCGGTCAACCACGTCAGCGCGTGCCATCTGAACGACGCGACCTGAACGATATTCAATAAGCCAACGATTCCAAAAACAGGAAAAGGGAACCCACGTGAAACGCCTCCTAGCCTCGTCGCTTGCTGTAGCGCTGTTTGCCGCTGCCGGCGCTGTCAGCGCGCAGACGCTGAACATCGCCTTTGCCGATCCGCTGTCGTCGCTCGACCCGCAGTTGAACAACCACGCCGGCGACCGCTCCGTCGATGTGCATTTCTGGGACCTGCTGGTCGAAAACAAGTGGAACAAGCTGCAGCCCGGCCTGGCGCTGTCGTGGAAGACGCTGGATCCGAAGACGTGGGAATTCAAGCTGCGCCCGAACGTGAAATGGCACGACGGCCAGCCGTTCACGGCCGATGACGTCATCTTCTCGTACCAGCGCGCGCGCAGCGTGCCGGGCAGCGTGGCAACGTTCGCGGGCTATCTGCGCACGGTGGAGTCCGTCACGGCCAAAGACCCGCTGACGCTGATCATCAAGACGAACATCCCGAACCCGGACCTGCCGCTGAACCTCGCATCCGTGCACATCGTCAGCAAGCATGTGGGCGAGAAATCGTCCACCGAGGACTACAACGCCGGCCGTGCCGTGGTGGGCACGGGCCCCTACAAGTTCGTCTCGTATGTGCCGGGCGACCGCGTGGTGATGGCGCGCAACGACAACTACTGGGGCGGCAAGCAGCTCTGGGAGAAGGTCAACTACCGTTACATCAACAATGCTGCCGCGCGTACGGCCAACCTGCTCTCAGGCGAGGTGGACGTCATCGACAAGGTGTCGGTGTCTGACCTGGCGCGCCTGCGCCAGTCGCCCAACGTGAAGGTGTTCGCCTATCCGGGCCTGCGCGTGATGCTGCTGCAACCGAGCTTCCGCAAGGGGCCGAACGATTACATCACCGGCAACGACGGCAAGCCGCTGCCGAACAATCCGCTGCTGGATGTGCGCGTGCGCCGCGCGCTGTCGCTCGCCATCGACCGCAAGGCCATCGTCGACCGCATTCTGCAAGGCGCCGCCACCGTCGCGAACCAGTGGATGCCGTCGGACACGTACGGCTATAACCCCGACGTGAAGGACATCGCTTACGACCCGGCGCAGGCCAAGAAGCTGCTGGCCGACGCAGGCTTTCCGCAGGGCTTCAACCTCGTGATGCACGTGCCGAATGACCGCTATCCGCAAGGCCCCGAAACGGCGCAGGCGGTGGCGCAGTTCTGGACGCGCATCGGCGTGAAGGCGCGCGTGGAAGTGGTGCCCTGGTCGGTCTACTCGGGCCGCGCCAACAAGAATGAATATGCGATGAGCATGCTGGCCTGGGGCAACGGCACGGGCGAAGCAAGCTACGCGCTGGTCAACGTGCTGGCCACCGTCGACACCAAGAAGGGTCTGGGCGCATCCAACTGGGGCCACTACAGCAACGCGGCTGTCGACAACGCGTTGAACGCCTCCACCGAGGAATTCAACGTGGAAAAGCGCGCGGCGATTCTTCGCCACTCCGTCAAGCTGGTCTCGGATGATGTTGGCGTGATGCCGCTGTACCACTACCAGAACGTGTGGGCCGCCAAGAAAGGCCTGAAGGTGACGCCGATGACGAGCGATCGCACGGCGGCGCAAATGGTCACCAAGGACGGCAAGTAAGCGCCATGGGAACGTTCGCGGTCAGCGTGACGCCGGCGGATGACCTGATCGACGTATCGCGCGGCATCGTCGTGACGGGGCTCGCGCCCGGCGCCCAGGTCGGTATCGTCGCGCAAACGAGCCGTGGCAATGGCGTGCTGTGGCACAGCCGCGCCGCGTTCGTTGCCGATGCACACGGCACCGTGGACCTGACGCGCGACGCGCCCATCTCCGGGGACTACGCCGGCGTCAGCGCGATGGGCATCGTCTGGAGCCAGCGCCCGGAAGACGGCAAGGCACGCGAGGTGTTTCCACAGCCAGTCACGGAGCCGTTGACGACCACGCTGACGGCCACGGCCAACGGCGAGTCGGTCCACGCGAGCTTCGTGCAACGGCTGGCCGCGCCGGGTGTGACGCGCCACGATGTGCGCGACGATGGTCTGGTCGGTACGCTGTACCTGCCCGATCCGTATGCGCACCCGGGGCCGCGCCCTGCGGTGCTCATCCTCAACGGCTCGGGTGGCGGCATCAACGAGCCACGCGCGGCGCTGTTTGCTTCGCACGGCTATGCGGCGTTTGCGCTGGCCTACTTCAAGGCGCCGGGGCTGTCGGACTACATCTCGAATACGCCGCTGGAATATTTCGAGCGCGCGCTTGCCTGGCTGCGCAAACGCGTGGCGCCGCTGCACGACTTCGTTGCCGTGAGCGGCCAGTCGCGCGGGGGTGAACTGGCATTGCTGCTGGGCGCGACATTCCCGGAAGCCGTGTCTGCGGTCATTGGCTACGTGCCGGGCGCCGTCGTGCACAGCGGACAGAACGCCGCGGACCCTGCCGTCGGCCGCGAAGGCCCGACGTGGCTGTATCGCGGTCAGCCGTTGCCGCATCTGTGGGAAGGCAACCGCACCGCGACCTGGGCACCGTTCGACGAAGGCCCCGCGCCGCATCGCCACGAGCGCGCCATCCGCACCGCGCTGCAGGATGCCGATGCCGTGGCACGCGCGCGCATCCGCATTGAGCGCGCGCGCGGTCCGGTGCTGCTGCTCTCCGCCGCCGATGACGGCTCGTGGCCCTCGAGCGACTACTCGCGCATGGTGACCACCAAACTGGCCGAGGTACGCCACCCCTACCCCGTCCAACATTTCGATTACGAAGGCGCGGGTCACGCCATCGTCTTCCCATACGTGCCGACCACGCAGCTCGTCTATGCGCACCCGGTGTCGGGCCGCATCAGCACCGGCGGCGGCGAGCCGCGTGCCAATGCCCGCGCCGACGCCCAATCGTGGTCAGCAGTGCTTCGCTTCCTGGCCAGCGCGGTGGCCGCGCGCGGGGCGTCCGTACCCGATTCCCGGAGTCTTTCATCGATGGATTTCACGCCCGCACAAGATGTGGTCGACCAGGTTGCCGGCCTGGAAGACGGCAGCGCCACGCACGCGCTGCGCCATGCCCGCGAAAAGGTCGCCACGGCCACGCAGGGCAGCTACGACGCATTGTTCGACGCAGGCCTGCCCGGGCTGACGTTGGGCGAACGCCTGCTCGTCGCGCTGTACGCCTGCCGCCTGACACCGGCGGCTGAACTGGCCGAACACTACCGCGCACGCCTCGCGAATACGCCGGTCGACGCAGATGCGTTGCAAGCCGTCAACCACGGCGATATCGACACGCTGACCGACGCCCGCCTGCGCGCCATCCTCGCCTTCACGCGCACACTCGTCGAACGCCCCATCGAGGGCGACCGCGATGCGCTGTTGCGCTTGCCCGCAGCGGGCCTCGCCACGGCCGACGTCGTGACGCTCGCGCAACTCATCGCTTTCCTGTCGTATCAGACGCGGCTCGTCGCCGGCTTGCGCGCCCTCCGCGAAGCCGCCGGCAGCGGCAGCGCCACCGCCTCCACGGAGACCGCAGCATGACCGAGATCATCCGCGCCCACGGCTTCACCAACGAATCGCTTGAATGGCAAGCGTGGCTGGATGTGGTCGACCTCGACCGCGCCACGCCCGAGCAGATCGCCGTGCTGGAAGAAAGCCATCCGAAGGCGAAAACGTCGGACTACTACCGGTTTCTCGTTCACCAGCCCGAGATCCTGCGTCAGCGGTCGGCGGCATTCAACGCGATCATGTATGCGCCGGGCGGCCTGTCGCGTGCCGAGCGCGAACTCGCCAGCGCGGTGGTCTCGCGCGTCAACGGCTGCGTGTATTGCGCATCCGTCCACGCACAGCGCTTCGAGCAGCTGGCCAAGCGCAACGACGTGATCAAGCAGGTCTTTGAAGACCCGCACATCGCCGGCACGAACGCGCGCGAGCGAGCCATCGTGCTGTTCTCGATCGACCTGACGATGCGCCCGGGCGATGTACGCGGCGAAGACTTGCAGCCCCTCAAGGCCGCTGGCCTGACCGACGCGGAGATTCTCGACCTGATACACGCCGTGGCCATCTTTGCGTGGGCGAATCGGCTGATGCTGAATCTGGGCGAACCCGTGTTTCCGGACGCGGCCTGAGACGGGCGGCATCGCTCCCAAGAAAAAAGCCGCAGGTGTGCGCCTGCGGCTTTTGTGTTTCAACGCAGCAGCGTCACACCATTGGCAACTGCCGTACCGGCTTGCCCGTCAACTGCGCCACGGCATGCGCCACGGCGGGCGCGATCGGCGGCACCCCCACCTCGCCCATGCCGCTGGGCTCCGCGGTACTCGGCACGAAGTGTGTTTCGATGACGGGTGTCTCCGCCATCTTGAGCGCCGGGTAGTCGGGGAAGTTCGACTGCACGACCTGGCCGTCCTTGATGTCGATCCGGCCGTACAGCGCCGCCGTCAGGCCGAAGATGACCGCGCTTTCCATCTGCTGCGCAACGATGCCCGGGTTGACCACCGTGCCGCAATCCACCGCGCACACAACGCGATGCACGCGCGGCTTGCCATCCTTCATCGACACCTCCACCACTTGCGCGACCACGGAGCCGAAGCTCGGATGCAACGCAATGCCGCGGGCACGCGGTGCGCCGTCAGCGGCGGGTGCCAGCGGCTGCCCCCAACCGGCAGCCTGCGCCGCCGTGTCCAACACCTTCAACTCGCGCGGATGGTCCTTCAACAACTCGCGCCGCATCGCCAGCGGATCAAGCTTGGCCTGGGTCGCCACCTCGTTGAGAAAGCCCTCCATGAAGAACCCGTTGTACGAGTGCCCCACGCTGCGCCAGAAGCCCACGGGAACCGGCAAATCGACCGCCAGATGCGCGATGTGCTCGTGCTCGATTTCATACGGCAGGTCGAACAGGCCTTCGGCGGTGTAGCGATCGATGCCTGCTGATGGCGCACCGAACAGTCGATCCAGCTCGCCCGCAAGAATCGATTGTCCGGCGCTGCGCGAGGCAATCGCGGTGACCTTGCCGTTTTCGACGCGCGCCTTGAGCCGGGCGATGGCGTGCGGGCGATAGAAGTCGTGGCGGACGTCTTCTTCGCGCGACCAGATCACCTGCACCGGCTTGCCTTCGGTCTTGGTGGCGATGGTCACGGCCTGGCCGATGAAGTCCGATTCCAGCCGTCGCCCGAAACCGCCGCCGATGAGCGGGATGTCGATGTGGACCTTGTCGCCGCTCACCCCGGCCGCGCGCGCCGCTACCAGCTGCGCCAGCGTGGCGACCTGCGTGGGCGCCCAGAGATGCACGCCGTCTGCCGTTACCTGCGCGGTGCAGTTGATCGGCTCCATCGTCGCGTGCGCGAGATAGGGCGCGCTGTATTCGGCCTCGACGAGGGTGGCGCCATCGGCCTTGTCGAAGGCTTTCAGGCCATCGCCCATCGACCGGTACGTGAAGCCGCCCTTGTCGCTGTCGAGCGCGCTGACAAGCTGCTGCCGGATGCCTGCGGAATCGAGCTTGGCATGCGGGCCGTTGTCCCACACGGGCTCAAGCGTTGCCAGCGCCTGCCGGGCCTGCCAGTAATGGTCTGCCACCACGGCCACGCCCGGTGCACCACCGCCCGTGCCCTCGAACGGCACCACGTAACGCACGCCCGGCATGCCAAGCGCCGCTTTCGACTGGAACGTCTTGAGCTTGCCGCCAAACACCGGACACATGACGACGGCGGCATACAGCATGCCCGGCAGGCGCGTGTCGATGGAGAAGCGCGCGCTGCCATCCGTCTTCGCGGCGAGGTCGTTGCGCGGCGCCGGTTTGCCGATCAACTGGAATTGCGAGGCCGGCTTGAGCGTCACGCTGGACGGCGCAGAAATACCACGCGCCGACTTGGCCATCTCGCCAAACGTGGACTGCTTGCCGCCGGGGCCGATCAGCAGGCCTTCGCGGATGCTGACGTCGGCAGCCGGCACGTTCCATGCGCGCGCTGCCGCTTCCACCAGCGCTGCACGCGCCGTGGCGGCGGCTTCGCGCACCGGCTGCCAGCCGTCGGCGGTGCTGCTGCTGCCGCCGGTGATGATGAGGCCGATCTCGCGCGCGCTCTTGGCCATGATCCAGTGCAGTGCGCGGGCCCACGTCTTGTCAGCGCTGTCGGGATGCAGCGGCAGCGAACTGTCGCCCATGGCGACGACGTTGCCGTAGATGCGCTCCACCGGTGCGCTTTCGATGCCCACGCGCGAGAGCGGAATGTCCAGCTCTTCGGCCGCCAGCATCGACAGCGCGGTGTGGATGCCCTGGCCCATCTCCACACGCGGCATGGCAAGCACGACGTTGCCTTCTGGCGTGATCTTGATCCAGCCGTTCAGCGCAATCTCGCCGTTGTGCTCGGGGAAGATGCCCGGATCGCCCACGCGGCTGCGCGGCGGCATCACGCCCCAACCCACCACCAGTGCGCCGCCAATGCCAAGCGCACCCAGCAGGAAACGGCGGCGTCCGCTGCGCGGTTTCGTTGCCTTCGCGTTCATGCGCGGCCCTCCCGCAGCGCTTTGGCAGCGCGCTTGATGGCGGTACGCATGCGCGGATACGTGCCGCAGCGGCAGATGTTGGTCATGGCCGCGTCGATGTCGGCATCAGTCGGATCGGGATGTTGGGCCAGCAAGTCCGCCGCGGCCATCAGCATGCCGGACTGGCAGTAGCCGCACTGGGGCACCTGCTCATCCACCCAGGCTTGCTGCAGCGCGTGGCGCTTCCCTTCGCCGCCGGCCAGGCCTTCGATGGTGGTGATGTGCTTGCCGGCCACAGCGGCCACCGGCAGCACGCAGGACCGCACAGCTGCGCCGTCAACGTGTACGGTGCATGCGCCGCACGCCGCCACGCCGCAGCCGAACTTCGTACCCGTCAGGTTCAGGTGATCACGCAGCACCCACAGCAGGGGCGTGGCCGGGTCGCAATCAACGCTGACCGGCTTGTGGTTGACGTCCAGATCCATGGGGCGGTGGTCTCCTAGTCCTTGTGATTTTTTATGCTGGCAAAGCGTACGTTCAAACGGCTGGGAGCGGCAATAGTGGTCACCCTCGGTTGCTTGCTGCGCCGGAGAACCGACAACCTCGTCCAGACCAGGGCAGCAGGGGTTGGCTAGCTCGCCCGGTGTGCTACAATCGCGGGCTTCCGGAGAGATGGATGAGTGGTTTAAGTCGCACGCCTGGAAAGCGTGTATAGGTTAATAGCCTATCGGGGGTTCGAATCCCCCTCTCTCCGCCAGAACACAAATGCCCGCGCTAGCGGGCATTTTCATTTCTGCGGCACCCTCCATCGCCCAAAAACAAAAGGCCCAGTCTCCCGACAAGGCCTTTTGCATCCCACCGCCGACGCGTCTGCGCGGTCGGCATCCCCTCGCGTAACTCAATGCAGCGTGGCGGGCGTCTCGCTCGTCAGCAGCGTCTGCGTAACCTGATCGCGAATCGATTGGGCTTTCAGCAGCAGGCGCAAGGCGATATCGGCACCACGGCTGTTTGCCACGTGTTCGATAAACGCGTTGCGTGCGCGCTCATTCAGCGTGGCAACGTGCGCAGCCTCGGACCACACGCGCCACGCGGAGGGCTGACCGGCAAACTGCTCGCGGCGGCGAAGCAGGTCCGAGTCAATGGCAGCGGCAATCTCGATGTCTTGAACGGTGCGATTCATGATGGCCCCCTTGCGGTCTGTGCTGTTTTTGCGATCTGTTCGCGGTGCCCTGTGCCGGGCGTGCAGCCTGACTATGCAACGTCCATGCCAATACACGGCGGCCGCTCCATTGGCAGTTTGTGCATGCATGCGTTGTCGTTTTGATCTGTTTGAAACGCCCTGTTGACGCGGGTTGGCGGACAGCATCCCTACGTTGGTGGGGTGCGGAATTCTCATCTGAACACGGCCCCGCCGGCCGGCGCGTTACGCGGAACGTTACGTAACGCGCGGGGCGTTCCACAACCCAATCACGCGCCTCGCACGGCGGCACCACGCCATCTGCGGGGAACGCGTACACAGGCATGCTTGGTGCTTCACCCGTGCGCCCAAGCCCGCTGGCGCGCGGTCGGTCGTGTCACCCACCCCTCTTCTGCGCCGGCCTCTTCGCTTGCTTCGCTTCCCCACCCGGAGCGATCGGCCGCGTGCCGCCACCCTCGGCGCGCCGGCCATCCCCCCACACAAACACAACAAGAGCATTCAAGAGGAGACCCCCATGCAGATGGGCAACCCACGCGTGCGGCACGGCCGCATGCTCATGTCGGCGCTGCTGTGCGCGGCGCTTTCGCTGTCGGGCTGCGGCGGCGGTGACGGTTCCACCGTCGCCAACAGCACACCCGCCGATTCAAACACCACCACGCAACCAACGCAGCCCACGCAGCCGGCACAGCCTGCCGCTGTCAACTGGACCACGCTTGGCACGCGCACCACGCCGGCGCAACCAGGAACGTCCATCACCAGCAACGCCGGCGCCAAGTGGGCCGACTACAATCCGCCCGCGCTCTACGCAGGCGTTGCGAAGCAAGCCACGCAGTACATCACGATGCCCGACGGTACAAAGCTGGCGGCATACGTGACGCTGCCCGCCGACGCATCCGGCAAAGCAGCGACCGGCACTTTCCCGACGGTGCTCGTGCAGACCTCGTACAACGGCGGGAACGCGCAATACGAAGCATCGATTGGCGCAGCGCTGGGCGCGGCGGATCCGTACATCGTCCAGCACGGCTACGCGACGGTGGTGGTGGATGTGCGCGGCACCGGCCAGTCGCAAGGCACGTGGGACGCCTTTGGCGCCGATGAGCAGAGCGACTACGGCCACGTGGTCGACTGGGTGACGCAGCAACCGTGGAGCAACGGTGCCATCGGCCTGTACGGCGTGTCGTACCTCGGCATCACGACGGTCATCACGGCGGCGCAGAACCATCCGGCAGTCAAGGCGGCCTTCCCCATCGTGCCGATCGGCGACGGCTACCGCGACATCGTCTTCACAGGCGGGCAGACCAATCTGACCTTCATCCCGGCGTGGTTCGGGCTGGTGTCGGTGCTGAGCCTGACCGACCCGACGCTGGTGACAGACCCGACGATCGGTCTGCCGGCCGTGCTGCAGCATCTGGTGTCAGCGGTCACGACGTTCCAGTTGCCGACCATGTTGCAAGCGCTGCTGGGCAGCACCGCCACGGCCTATGACGGCGCGTTCTGGGCGACGCGCTCGCCGCTGGAGAACGACGGCAAGATCAAGGTGCCGACCTTCGTGGTGGGCGGCCTGCACGATCTTTTCCAGCGCAGCGAGCCGCTCACGTACGAGAGCATCAAGACGCAGGCGCCGGCCAAGTTATTGATCGGCCCGTGGACGCATCTGCAGGCCGCGTTGGGCAGCGGCTTGCCGGTCGATGGCGTGCCGCCGCTGAACCACATTCAGTTGCAATGGTTCGACCAGTACGTCAAAGGCATGAAGGTGGGTGCCGATGCGCTGCCCAACGTGACGCAGTACGTGACCGGCCTCGGCCACTACGCCACCGCCACGGACTGGCCCCATCCGCAAGTGCAGGCACAGCAGCTCTTCCTGCGCGGCGACAAGAGCCTGTCGACCACCGCGCCAGCCGCCAACGAAGCGTCAAACAAGGTCGCGCAGCAGCCGCTGAACGGGGCGTGTTCGATCAGCCTGTCGCAATGGACGGCAGGCCTGACGGGCTTCATCCCGCTGGCGTGCCAGACGGACGACACGCTTGCCGAAGCCGCCGACGTGAAGTTCGAAACGCCGCCCATGCCGGCCGACGTCTATCTCAACGGCCCGATCGAAGCGGATGTATGGATCTCGACCACCGCACTGGACGCCGGCGTCTCGGTACGCATTGACGACGTGGACGCCGCTGGCAACGTCACGCCGCTCACTGATGGCCTCCAGACGGCTTCGTTGCGCGCGGTGGACGCAGGCCGCTCGCGCACGATGAACGGCCTGATGATCCAGCCATGGCATCCGTTCACGCCCGGCTCCGTCCAGCCGCTCGTGCCGGGCCAGGCCGTCATGGTGCCGGTGGAGGTGTTCCCGACCAGTGCCCTCATCGCCAAAGGCCACAAGCTGCGCGTAGCGGTGGGCGCAAGCAACCTGCCGCAGGGCGTGCCGCCGTTGCCTACGCTGCTCAACTCGTTGATCGGCGTGCTGACCGTCTATAGCGATGCGGCCCACCCGTCCAAGGTGGTTCTGCCCGTGGTGCCCGCCACTGCGCTGTAGCAAAAGCCGCTTCAGGCAATCACACGGCCCGCTTCGGCGGGCCGTTTTCTTTACACACCCGACACCACCAAATTACCTAGCGGGCTAATTCCATACGTAAAACTACGCACAGCAAGTGATGCGAAGATAAACACGGATAACTGACATTAAATAACTTGAATACGGTAGGAAAACGTTGGCGTCACCCGGTCCGCATAATCCATCGCACGATTCGAAATGATGGAAAGCCAGCCCTTGCCACACAAGGTTTCACCGGCAAAACAATCCCCCCGCATGCATTAAGTAAAAACGCGCATGAGAAAGTTATTCAGGATTTTCTTTTGAATGCCGATAACCCCGTGGAGACCGGAAAATCGGACAAGGATGATTCGGTCACACCATGACATAACCTGCATCTTCCTCAAGTGCGCAGCACCTTGCCTATAACAAACGTGGTCGTCGACCGTCCTTTTCGAGCCGCTCCGGTGCGCGACCTCATCTCAATTCATTCAGCAAACCGGAGGACGCTGTGAACCTTTCCCAGATGACCATCAAGGCCAAGCTCACCACGGGCTTTGGCGTGCTGGCAGCCATTGTTGTCGTGGTATCGGGCATGTCGTTGCGGGCCCTGTCCGAGTCGACCGAAGGATTCTCGAGCTATGTGCACGGCATCAGCGCCCGCGCAGATGTCGCCAACGACGTGCGCACGGCGGTCGACCGCCGCGCCATTGCCGCGCGCAACCTGGTTCTCGTGGTGACGCAAAAAGACCTGGACCTGGAAAAGGCAGAAGTCCTGCGCGCGCACGACGATGTGAAGAACAAGCTCAAGCAACTCAACGACATGATCGCGAGCGCCAAGGACGCAACTGACCGCGGGCGCTCGCTGGTACAAGACATCAATCGCGTGGAAGCGCAGTACGGCCCCGTAGCCACCGACATCCTCGGGCTGGCACTGGCCGGCAAACGCGACGAGGCCGTCCAGAAGATGGACAACGAATGCCGCCCGCTGCTGGCAGCGCTCATCAAGACCACCGACGCGTATGCCACCTACACGCACGAACGTCAGGAGCAGCTCGTGCAGGCGTATGACGCGCAGTACGTCGCGCAGCGCAATCTGCTGACCGGCTTGTCGATCGGCGCGGTGCTGCTGGCCGTGATTGCCGGCATGGTCATCACGCGTTCGATCACGCAGCCGATCCGCACGGCGGTCGATGTCGCCCGGACGGTGGCGCGTGGTGACCTGAGCAGCCGCATCGACGTGCGCGGCAAGGATGAAACGAGCCACCTGCTTTCCGCCCTGCGCGACATGAACGGCCGCCTGACCGAGATCGTCGACAAGGTGCGCGACAGCAGCAGCAGCGTCGCGGGCGCCGCCAAACAGATTGCCGCCGGCAATGCCGACCTGAGCCAGCGCACCGAAGCGCAGGCCTCGTCGCTGCAGGAAACGGCGGCCAGCATGGAAGAGCTGACGTCCACCGTGAAGCAGAACGCCGAGAATGCACAGCACGCCACCGCGCTCGCCTCCACCGCGTCGGAAGTAGCGCTCAAGGGCAGCACGGTCGTTGGTCAAGTCGTATCGACCATGCACGACATCAGCGAGCGCTCGAGCAAGATTGCAGACATCACCGGCATCATCGAAGGCATTGCGTTTCAGACCAACATCCTCGCGTTGAACGCCGCCGTGGAGGCCGCACGTGCGGGCGAGCAAGGCCGCGGCTTTGCGGTCGTCGCCAGCGAAGTGCGCAGCCTGGCGCAGCGTTCGTCAACGGCGGCCAAGGAGATCAAGGAACTGATCGCCTCGTCGGTGGAACGCATTCACGACGGCTCCACGCTGGCGGGCGAGGCCGGCGAGACGATGACGGAGGTCACACAAGCGGTGGCCCGCGTCACGCACATCATGGAAGAGATTGCCGCCGCATCGGTTGAGCAGAAGCGCGGCATCGAACAGGTCAACCAGGCGATCTCGCAAATGGATGAAGTCACGCAGCGCAATGCGGCGCTGGTGGAAGAAGCCGCCGCCGCATCGCAATCGCTGCAGGACCAGGGGCAGGAGTTGAACGCGACGATGTCGTTCTTCCGCGTCGATCCGCACGCCGTACACGCCTGACCGGGGCACAGTTACCGTAGTAGCCGTCATCTCCAAGTTGTCCTTATGCCCGCCGCCGGAAGGCCGCGGGCTTTTTCTTTTTGTGTTCTGTGTCTTTCGTTAGGCCGTCGTTCGTGACTTCCGCTGCATTGGCGGACTTGCCCGCGCGACGCACAGTGAACTTGCCCCGTCCAACACCCTTGACGGAGCAAGCTCGGGCCGCGCACGGCCCGCCCTGCCGACGAAGGTCACCATGCAAGCCAAGACCTCAGACTTGCGGCGCAGCGCGTTCGGCGCTGCCATGCCGTACACGCCAGCCAGCCACGGGAGGCCCGTATGATCCCGCTCGCCCTCACGCAGTGGCTGCGGCTGCGCGCGGTGCAAAAGCCGCAGCCACAAACGCGGCCCCAACCCAGTCCGGCCCTCGCTGAACAACTGCGTGAAGAGTGCGAGGCCATGGCGCGCTACGCCCTGCACCACGGGCTGCCCGTGGCGCCGGATCTCATCGCTCAGCTCGGTGCGCTCATCGACGGCCAGATGCCGGCGCATGCCACACCGCATCACGCGCTGGCTGCCATCCACCGCAAGCTTGCCGCCGCCATTGCACCGGCCACGCCGCAGGCCGTCACGCTGCTCGACGCGCAGCATCGCAGCGATCATCCGTTCCCGTGGCTCGGCCCGGTGCCGTTGATCCGGCTGCTAACCAGCGCCGCGATCGTCTTCCTGATCGCCGTGATTGCCACGGGCATGTCGCCCGATGTATCGAGCGCGAACATCGACCGGGGCTTTCTGGATTCGGACGGCGCGCCCCTGCTATGGAACACGCTGTTCCTGCTGTTCTGCGCGGGGCTGGGCGCGTCGTTTGCCACGCTGTTCCAGGCACATCGCTACGTGGCCGCGTCCACGTACGACCCGAAGTACGACGCCTCCTACTGCGCGCGGTTGATCCTCGGGGTGATTGCCGGATTGATCCTGGTGGAGATGCTGCCCGCACAATTGTTTGACCGGGGCAGCATGCACAGCTTCGGCAAACCGGCGCTGGCGATGCTGGGCGGCTTCTCTGCCACGGCGGTGCACCGGCTGCTGCAGCGGCTGGTGGATGCGTTGGAAACGCTCGTGCGCGGCGATCGCTCCGCCGATGCCGACGCCGCCATGCAGGCCTACCGGGCCCGTGCCGCCAGCGAGCGCACGCAGTGGCAAAGCGAACTCGCCGCCAACCTGATCGATCTGCAGCAGTCGTTTGACGGCACCGCCTCTCCCGAGGCGATGCGCAAGCGCCTGGCCGACTTCACGCGCGCCATGCTCGCCGCCAGCGACCCGGCGGCGGCCCCATCGCCGTCTCTCACGGCCGGCAGCCCTTCCAAGGAGTGACCTCATGCTGTTCCTCTACAACATCCCCGCATGGGCAATGGGCGCGGTCATCGTCTTCGCGACGCTCTTCGTAGCGTTGGCGGGCTACGCGCTATTCCGATGCATTTTTCCGGTCACGCTCGATGCCGAACAGCGCAACATGACCCTCGCCATGATGACGGCCGTCACCACCATCAACTCGTTGCTGGTCGCGTTTTCGGCCATCTCGGTATGGGGCGCCTATCAAGCCGCCGCGGACATCGTGGCCGCCGAAGCTGCGTGCGCCACGGAACTTGCCCGCGATCTCTCGGCGTTCTCGCACCCGAGCGCCGCTGCCGCGCGACGCGAGCTGATCGTGTATCTGGAACGCGTCGTCCATGACGAATGGCCGAGCATGCAGCAGCAAGCGCGCCCGGATGCCGACACGGAGGTCGCATTCAACAGCATGTTCGCCACGGCCAACCGCATCACACCGCGCGACGACCGCGAGCGCGTGCTGCTGATCGAAGTGCTCGCTCGCGTCAACGAGATGGTGAAGCATCGGGAGAAACGATTGCAGAACCTGGAAGCCGCCATGCCCGCCACGCTGTGGGGCGTGATGTTGATCGCCAGCGGCTTGTCGCTCGTGCTGCTCTATGCGCTGCCGGCCACGCGCTTTCACATGGCGCTGGTGGCGGTGTGGGCCACCACGCTGGGCCTGGCGTTCTTTTTTGTGCTGGCCGTGGACCGGCCGTTTGCGGGCGAAGTCAGCGTCAGTGCCGCGCCGCTCGAGCGGGCCATCCAGACGCTCTCGAACGACAAGCCGCAGATCCATCCGTTACCGGACTGAGCGCGCGCCACTTCGCCGCGCCGCCCGGACTCGCGATGCGGGCTGGCGGGAGAGGTCAGCCCCAAGGGCCGGAGCCCCACACTTCGGCCCTGCCCTTTGCCGGCTCGTCGGGAGCCGGTTTTTTTACAGCGGGTCGCGAATGTAGCCGACGAGTTTGTCGACCACCGGCCGGTTCGGCTTGGTCAGCAGGCTCACGACAATCGCCGCCACAAACCCGGCCGGTACGCCGAACGCCCCGGAGGCGATCGGATCCACGCCAAACCACGGCTGGCCCAGCACGCCAGTCATGCGCGTGAAGAACGGGTAGTTGGCGATGATGTAGTACACGCTCACGGCAAGCCCTGTGAGCATGCCCGCGATGGCGCCGGCGCGGTTGGTGCGCTTCCAGAACACGCCCAGCACCAGTACCGGGAAGAAGCACGACGCCGCCAATGAGAAGGCCGCGCCGACCAGGAAGAGGATGTTGCCCGGCTTCAATGACGTCACATAGGCCGCCAGCAATGCCACGCCCAGCAGCACGACCTTCGCGCTCGTGACACGCCGCTGGTGGCTCGCCGTGTTGTCGATCATGTGGAAGTACACGTCGTGCGACAGCGCGTTGGCAATGGTCAGCAGCAGGCCGTCGGCCGTCGACAGTGCCGCGGCCAGCGCACCGGCCGCAATCAACCCGGACAGCACGTAGGGCAGCCCCGCAATCTCCGGGGCGGCCAGCACGATCATGTCGGGCTGCATCATCACCTCGGCCCATTGCACGATGCCGTCGCCGTTGATGTCATGCAGCGCAAACACAGGCGGGTCGACCTTGCGCCAAGGCACGATCCACTGCGGGAGGTCGGCAAACGGCGCACCCACCAGGTGCTGCAGCAGATCAAGCTTGACGAGCGCCGCCAGCGCCGGCGCCGACACATACAGCAGCGCCACGAAGACGAGCGTCCAGCTCACTGAGTTGCGTGTCTCACGCACCGACGGCGTGGTGTGAAAGCGCGTGAGGATGTGCGGCAGGCTGGCCGTGCCGACCATCAGGCAGAACACTAGCAGCACGAAGTTCAGCCGTTCGGTGCCGCGCTCGTTTTCTGATGCAGACGGAAACGGCTCGGTGGATGGCGGTGCCATGCGGCTGCGCGCCAGTGCGTCTTCTCGTTGCTGGTTCCACAGGATCGACGCGGTGGCTGCATCGGGCGGAAACTCTTCGCGCTCGCGCTCCAGCGCCTTGATCTCACGCAGCGGCGCATTGCGTTCGCGTGCCAGTTTGAGCTGCGCATTCAGCGCTTCACGCGCATGGTCGAACGACTGCGGCAACTGCGAGATTCGCTCCTGCAGCGCCTGGGCTTCGTTCAGAAAGTGATCGCGCACGTGCTGCTCGGCAGGGTCGTGCGCGATGCGCCGCTCCTCTTTCTCGATCTGCACCAGCAGGCGGCCCGTCGACAACTGCGGCACCGGATCGTGATACCGATGCCAGCCGATGATCCCCACGACGCCCAGGAACGACACGATCATGATGATGTACTGTGCCACCTGGGTCCACGTCACGGCGCGCATGCCACCCAGGAACGAGCACACCAGAATGCCCGCCAGCCCGAAGAACACGCCCACCGAAAACTCGACGCCGATAAAGCGCGTGACGACCAGCCCGACACCCTGGATCTGCGCGACAAGGTAGACGAAGGAACACAGCGTCGCGCCCAGCACCGCGATGCCGCGCACGACCGAGCTGCCGCCGCGCTCTCCGTTGCCATAGCGGTTGGCCAGGAAATCCGGCACCGTGTAACCACCGAACTTGCGCAGGTAAGGCGCCAGCAGGAAAGCGACGAGGCAGTAGCCGCCCGTCCAGCCCATTACGTAGGCGAGCCCCTCATAGCCTGAGGCAAACACGATGCCCGCCAGGCCGATGAACGAGGCAGCACTCATCCAGTCGGCTGCAGTCGCCATGCCGTTGAAAAACGCCGGCACGCGGCGCCCCGCCACGTAATATTCGGTGAGATCGGCCGTGCGGCAGATCAGCCCGATGCATGCATAGATGGCGATGGTGACAAACAGGAACACATAGCCAAGCCACACGCCGGGCCCGCGCACGTGCTCGATCGCGCCCATCATCACGATGAAGAGCAGCAGCCCCGCGGTATAGAGCCCGTAATACAGAAACAGCCGCTTGCGGAAGCGGCTGTCTTGTTGGGTGTCGATGGCCAAGATCGGCGGCCAGCGCTGGCAGTTAGCGCGTTTCCTTCAGTTGATCGAGGATGGCTGGGTTTTCAAGCGTGGACGTGTCTTGCGTGATGTCCTCGCCCTTGGCCAGCGAGCGCAACAGGCGGCGCATGATCTTGCCCGAGCGCGTCTTGGGCAGGTTGTCGCCAAAGCGGATGTCCTTCGGCTTGGCGATCGGCCCGATTTCCTTGCCGACCCAGTTGCGCAGCTCGTTGGCGATCTGCTTGGCTTCGTCGCCATCGGGGCGCGAACGCTTGAGCACCACGAACGCGCAGATGGCCTCGCCGGTCATGTCATCGGGGCGGCCCACCACGGCGGCCTCGGCCACGATCGGGTTCGCCACCAGCGCCGATTCGATTTCCATCGTGCCCATGCGGTGGCCCGAGACGTTCAGCACGTCGTCAATGCGGCCCATGATGGTGAAGTAGCCGGTCTCCTTGTCACGGATCGAACCATCGCCGGCCAGATACAGCTTGCCGCCCAGTTCTTCCGGGAAGTAGCTCTTCTTGAAGCGCTCCGGGTCGCCCCAGATTGTGCGGATCATCGAGGGCCACGGACGCTTGACGACGAGGATGCCGCCCTGCCCGTTCGGCACGTCGTGCCCGGTTTCATCGACAACGGCGGCCATGATGCCCGGCAGCGGCAGCGTGCACGAACCCGGCACCAGCGGCGTGGCGCCCGGCAGCGGCGTCATCATGTGGCCGCCGGTTTCGGTCTGCCAGAACGTATCGACGATCGGGCAACGGCCGCCGCCGATGTTCGTGTGGTACCACATCCAGGCTTCCGGGTTGATCGGCTCGCCCACAGTGCCCAGCAGGCGCAGGCTGGAGAGGTCGTACTGTTTCGGGTGGACCTTCTCGTCCGCCTCGGCGGCCTTGATCAGAGAGCGGATCGCCGTCGGCGCGGTGTAGAACGTGTTGACCTTGTGACGCTGGATCATGTCCCAGAAGCGGCCGGCGTTCGGATACGTCGGCACACCTTCGAACACGACCTGCGTGGCGCCGGCCGCGAGCGGGCCGTACGCGATGTAGCTGTGCCCCGTCACCCAGCCGATATCGGCGGTGCACCAGAAGATGTCGTCGGGTTTCAGGTCGAACGTCCACTGCATCGTGAGCAGCGCCCACAGCAGGTAGCCGCCCGTGCTGTGCTGCACGCCCTTCGGCTTGCCGGTCGAGCCCGAGGTGTAGAGGATGAACAGCGGGTGTTCCGCACTCACCGGCGTGACTTCGCAGGTGTCCGGCTGGCCGGCTTCGACCTCGTCCATCGCGCGGTCGCGGCCTTCCACCCAGTTCACGTTGCCGTTGGTGCGGCGATAGACGATCACGTGCTTGACGGCGTCCGTGCCTTCCATGGCGAGCGCTTCGTCAGCGATGGCCTTGAGCGGCAGCGCCTTGCCGCCGCGCATCTGTTCATCGGCGGTGATGAGCGCCACGGCGCCCACGTCGACGATGCGTTCCTGCAGCGACTTGGCCGAGAACCCGCCGAACACCACCGAGTGCGTCGCACCGATGCGCGCGCACGCCTGCATGGCGACGATGCCTTCCACCGACATCGGCATGTAGATCACCACGCGGTCGCCCTTCTTGATGCCCAGGGCCTTCAGGCCGTTGGCGAAGCGGCAGACGCGCGCGTGGAGTTCGCGATACGTAATGCGCGAGACATTGCCGTCATCGGTTTCGAAAATGATGGCAACCTTGTCGGCGTTGCCGTTCTCAAGGTTGCGCTCGAGGCAGTTGTAAGACGCGTTGAGTTCGCCGTCTTCAAACCACTTGTAGAACGGTGCGTTGGATTCGTCCAGCACCTTGCTGAAGGGCTTGTGCCACAGCAGGTGCTCGTGGGCGAGGCGCGCCCAGAAGCCTTCGTAATCTTTCTCGGCTTCGGCGCACAGGGCACGGTACGCATCCATGCCGGCGATGTTTGCCTGTTTGACGAAGGATTCGGGCGGGTTGAAAACGCGCGTTTCCTGCAGGACAGATTCAATGCCAGCCATGGTGTCTCCTGATAGCGATGTCTGTAGTCGTTTTGCGGCGAATCTAAGGGGCTGACCTGACTCCAGCCTTACGCATTTCTACGCCGCAAACCGACGTGAAGGGCATTACTATAATGCGTCACTTCTTGTTACGGCACGCATCGCAACGCAACATAACCGGCCAAAGAGCCGCGTCCCGTGCCGGTTTCCACTGAATTCTCATCGTGCCCATCCACGCCCTTTTCCTGATTGCTGCCATGGCATTGGTCGGCAGCAACGTCGGTTTCGGTAAATCGATCGTCGCCGTCATGCCGGTGATGCTGTTTGCGTTGCTGCGTTTCCTGATTGCCATCGTCTGCATGGCGCCCTGGTACAAGCCCGCGCGCATGCGCCGCGTGACGCGCGGCGAGTGGACCAACCTGTTCCTCCAGGCCTTCTTCGGTACGTTCGGTTTCACGCTGCTGATGCTGAACGGCGTGCGGCTGACCTCGGCGCTGGCCGCGGGCATCATCACCAGCACGATTCCAGCCGCGGTGGCGCTGCTGTCGTGGCTGGTGCTGCGTGAAAAGCCTTCGGGGCGGACGCTGGCGTCGGTGGTGCTGGCGGTGGCCGGCGTCGCGATCCTCAACGCCTACCGCGGCGGCGAATCTTCGGGCGCTGCGCCCGCCGATGCCGCGCAGGCGTTGCTGGGCAATGCGCTGGTGATGGGCGCGGTGCTATGCGAGTCGATCTACGTGATCCTGTCGCGGCGCCTGACGCAAACGTTGCCCGCCATCGAGATCTGCGCGTACACGCACCTGATCGGCGGCCTGCTGATGCTGCCGCTGGGATTGGTGCCGCTGCTCACCTTCGATCTGTCCGGCGTGCCGTTGCCGATCTGGGGCCTGGTGCTTTGGTATGCGCTGTCGGCCAGCATCTTCTCGTTCTGGCTGTGGATGAAGGGCATTCGCCACGTGCCCGCTCACCTTGCAGGCGTGTTCACCTCCGTGCTGCCGATTGCGGCTGCCACGTACGGCATCGTCGCACTGGAAGAAACGCCGGGGTGGCCGCACGGCATCGCGCTGGCATGCGTGGTGGCGGGCATTCTCGTGGCGAGCTGGCCGGCGCGGCCACGCCAGCCGATACAGCGGGGGCGCCAGCGCGGTCGCGCGGCCGATCCGCTGGACCCGCTGGATCCGTCGCTGGACCGGGAATGAAGCGCGTCACTCGCGTTTTCCGGTAAGCGATTCCGCAATCACGGACCGTTACAATCACGCGGTTTTTCGACCACTCGCCTGTCCTGCCCATGAAGTCGCCCATCGCTCCGCTGCGCCCAATTCCGCGCCTGATTTTCTTTTCCCGCTGGCTGCAACTGCCGCTTTACCTGGGGCTGATCATCGCCCAGGCAGCGTATGTGTACCTCTTCGTCGTCGAGGTGTGGCACCTGGTTTCGCACCTGGGCGACATGGACGAAACCAAGATCATGCTGGCCGTGCTGGGCCTGATCGACGTGGTGATGATCTCCAACCTGCTGATCATGGTGATCATCGGCGGGTACGACATCTTCGTGTCCAAGCTCGGCATCGAGGGCCACGAAGACGAGCCCGAATGGCTGGACCACGTCAACGCGGGCGTGCTCAAGGTGAAGCTGTCGATGGCGCTGATCAGCATCTCGTCGATCCACCTGCTCAAGACGTTCATCGATGCGGCGCAGAAAGACACGCACACGATCCTGTGGCAGGTGGCGATCCACGTGGCGTTCCTGGTGTCTGCGCTGGTGATGGCGTGGGTGGACCGCATCGTTTCGCACGCGCATCCGCACGGCGAGGCTGCCGACGCACATTGACGCTGTGCCCTTGTTGGCGCGGCGATTCCGACGAACGCGCTCGGACAATCCGCGCCCGACATTGGGTGTATGATCTCAGGCTGTTCTGAGCCTGCGGCGCCCGCCGTCCAGGTCACGGGCAGGGAGTGAAAGTCACCGACCACTGCCCTGCCGCACCGGCTTTTCATTCCTATACGTTGGTCCCCCACCATGACCGTCATTCGTCAAGAAGACCTCATCCAGAGCGTCGCCGACGCGCTGCAGTACATCAGCTATTACCACCCGATGGACTACATCACTGCTCTGGGCCGCGCCTATGAGCAGGAGCAGAGCCCGGCGGCCAAGGATGCCATCGCGCAGATCCTGACCAACAGCCGCATGTGCGCCGAAGGCAAGCGCCCGATCTGCCAGGACACCGGCATCGTCACCGTGTTCCTGAAGGTCGGCATGAACGTGCGCTGGGACGGCGCCACGATGAGCCTGGAAGACATGGTCAACGAAGGCGTGCGCCGCGCGTACAACGACGTCGACAACAAGCTGCGCGCAAGCGTGCTGGCTGATCCGGCCGGCAAGCGCACCAACACGAAAGACAACACCCCGGCCGTGATCAACATGTCGATCGTGCCGGGCGACACGGTGGACGTGATCGTCGCGGCCAAGGGCGGCGGCTCGGAAGCCAAGTCGAAGTTCGTGATGCTGAATCCGTCGGATTCGATCGTCGACTGGGTGCTCAAGACCGTGCCGACCATGGGCGCCGGCTGGTGCCCGCCGGGCATGCTGGGCATCGGCATTGGCGGCACGGCTGAAAAGGCCATGCTGCTGGCCAAGGAAGCCCTGATGGAGCCGATCGACATTCAAGACCTGATCGCCCGCGGCCCGAGCAACCGCGCAGAAGAACTGCGCATCGAGCTGTATGAGAAGGTCAACGCGCTGGGCATTGGCGCGCAGGGCCTGGGCGGCCTGGCCACCGTGCTCGACGTGAAGATCCTGGACTACCCGACCCACGCAGCCAATCTGCCGGTCGCCATGATCCCGAACTGCGCCGCCACGCGTCACGCGCACTTCACGCTGGACGGCAGCGGCGTTGCCAAGCTGGAAGCGCCGGACCTGTCGCAATGGCCGAAGGTCGAGTGGGCACCGAACACGGAAACGTCTAAGCGCGTCGACCTGAACGCGCTCACGCCGGAAGAAGTCGCCTCGTGGAAGCCGGGCCAGACGCTGCTGCTCAACGGGAAGATGCTGACCGGTCGCGACGCCGCACACAAGCGCATCGCCGACATGCTCGCCAAGGGCGAGAAGCTGCCGATCGACTTCACCAACCGCGTGATCTATTACGTCGGCCCGGTCGACCCGGTGCGCGATGAAGTCGTCGGCCCGGCAGGCCCGACCACGGCCACGCGCATGGACAAGTTCACCGAGACGATGCTCGCCCAGACGGGCCTGATCGCCATGGTGGGCAAGGCCGAGCGCGGCCCGGTCGCCATCGAATCCATCAAGAAGCACAAGTCGGCTTACCTGATGGCCGTGGGCGGCGCGGCGTACCTGGTGTCGAAGGCCATCCGCGGCTCGAAGGTGCTGGCGTTCGAAGACCTGGGCATGGAAGCCATCTACGAATTCGATGTGAAGGACATGCCGGTCACCGTCGCCGTGGACAGCTCAGGCACGTCGGTCCACAAGACCGGCCCGGCGGAATGGCAGGCCAAGATCGGCAAGATTCCGGTCGCGGCAGGCTGATCCGTTCACTCACATTCATATGACGACACGCGCGCAGGCACCGGTCGGGGTCTTTGATTCCGGCCTCGGAGGGCTCTCCGTCCTGCGCGCGATTCGCGCCGAACTGCCGGCCGAATCGCTTCTCTACCTGGCGGATTCCCGCCATGCCCCGTACGGGGAAAAATCCCCCCAATACATCGCCGACCGCACGTTGCGTGTGTGCGAATGGCTCGTCGATCAAGGCTGCAAGGCTTTGGTGATCGCCTGCAACACCGCCACGGCGCAGGCCGTGCACGTGCTGCGCGAAAAACTCGCGGTGCCGGTGATTGGCGTGGAGCCGGGCTTGAAGCCGGCGGTTGCCACGTCGAGGAGCCGTGTGGTCGGCGTTCTGGCGACGGAAAGCACCCTGCGCAGCGAGAAATTCGCGCGCCTGCTGGCCGCTGCCTCCGGTGATTGCAAGGTGCTGAGCCAACCCGGCTACGGGCTCGTCCCGCTGATTGAACGCGGCGATACCCACTCGCCCGCGGTGCTGGAACTGCTGCAGGCCTATCTGCAACCGATGCTCGATGCGAATGCCGACACGCTGGTGCTCGGCTGCACGCACTACCCATTCCTGGAAGATGCCATCCGCGAGATTGCGGGCGACCGGCTGACATTGATCGACACCGGACATGCCGTCGCGCGCCATCTCGGCCGCACGCTGGCGGCGGCGGGATTGCACGCGTCAGGCCAGGCTGCTTCGCCGCGCTTCATGAGCACCGGCGACGTGCTTCCGCTGCAAGCCATGGTGGCTGCATTGCTCGGAGAGGCACCCATGGCGCAGCGCGTCGACATTGGCGATGCGCCGCTCACCCCTGCAGCGACCTCCCTCGCTTCGCAAGCTGAATAAAAAAAACGCCACCTGGGTAGGTGGCGTTTTTACTTTGGGCCTTAGCCGAGGTTCGGCTGCGCGGCGACTTCAGCCTCGCTTTCTTCTTCAGCCGGTTCGTACTTCGCCACCACGGCCGTGGCCAGGCTGTTGCCGATCACGTTGGTGGCCGTGCGGCCCATGTCGAAGAACTGGTCGATGCCGATGATCAGCAGCAGACCCGCTTCCGGCAGATGGAACATCGGCAGCGTGGCCGCCACCACCACCAGCGAGGCGCGCGCCACGCCGGCCATGCCCTTGCTCGTGAGCATCAGCACGAGCAGCAGCGTGACTTGCTGCGTAAAGCTCATCTGGATGTTGTAGGCCTGTGCGATGAACATCACCGCAAACGCCTGATACATCATCGAGCCATCGAGGTTGAACGAATACCCCAGCGGCAGTACGAAGCTGGCCACGCGCTTGGGCACGCCAAACTTTTCCAGCGCTTCCATCGTCTTGGGATACGCCGATTCGCTGCTCGCCGTGGCAAACGCAAGCATGGTCGGCTCACGGATCAAGCCCAGCAGACGGCCCAGCGACCGGCCCAGCAGCACATAACCGACGAAGAAGAGAATCGCCCACAGCAGCGCCAGGCCCAGGTAGAACTCGCCGATCAGCTTGCCGTAGGTCAGCAGCACGCCGACGCCTTCCACCGTGATGGCAGCGGCCATGGCGGCAAACACGCCCAGCGGTGCAAACCGCATCACGTAGTCGGTAATGCGGAACATCAGCTTGGTCAGCTCTTCCAGGCCGCGGCCGATCACGGTGTCCATCGGGTTCTTCATCGTCGACAGCGCCGCGCCGAAGAACAGCGAGAACACCAGGATCTGCAGGATTTCGTTGGTGGCCATGGCCTCCACGATGCTGCGCGGGAACACGTGCGTGATGAATGCCTTGAGCGTGAAGTCACCCGTCTTCAGACCCGACGTGGCCGACACATCCGGCAGCGCCAGGTTCATGTGCACGCCCGGCTGGAAGAAGTTGACCAGCAGCATGCCCAGCGCCAGCGACGTGGCCGACGCGCACACAAACCAGATCATCGCGCGCAAGCCGACGCGGCCAACGGAGCGGCCACCGCTCATGCTCGCCAGCCCCGTCACCAGCGTCGAGAACACCAGCGGCGCAATGATCATCTTGATCATGCGCAGGAAGATGTCGGTGATGATGCTGAAGTACGAAGCGATGTCCTTGGCCGCCGCGGCGTCCTTGGCGTATTCGTGGCAACCCCAGCCGACGGCAATGCCCAGCAGCATTGCCAGCCCGATGTGGGAGGTCAGACGTTTGGTGTTCAAGACTTTCTCCAAGGAATATCGTGGCCGGAGGGACGGCGCGCGACAGACGCGGATCTCATGGGGCCAAGGGCCGGCCCAAGTTCGTCACGCTTTGTAAAAAGCGACGATATTAGAGAAGCGCATGGCGATCGTTATGTCGATGTTGCATAGCACCATGCAATTTCTGCATACATTGAAATGACGCCATCGGCTCCCTGCTGCAAGGCCGCACGGGCAGCGGAATCCCGCGTTGTAAGTGGATTATTGAGCGCCACGCAATACCGTCGGGGCGTACCAACAAGCGCCGCTGACAGCACTCAAAATGCGGAGCCTGCATCACGCCGGCCGCTGATACCATCCTGGATTCAGCTCACCCACCGGAGTCCCGCGATGAAAATGGCGCCCTTCGCCTTTGGCACGACCGACTGGTCGACCATCGAGCCCACCGAACACACCGGTGAGACCGGCATGGCGATCTGGCGCACGCGCTACTTTGGCGACGAATCGAATCGCATCCGCGTGCGCCTGGTCGAGTACACCCCCGGCTACCTGGCGGATCACTGGTGCAAGAAAGGCCACATCCTCTTCTGCCTGGAGGGCGAGCTGGAAACCACGCTGGAAGACGGCCGGAAGTTCACGCTCACGCCGGGCATGAGCTATCAGGTAGGCGACGATGCCGAGGCCCATCAGTCCCACACGAAAACAGGGGCCCGGCTGTTTATCGTTGACTGACCGGCACGCGCGGCCGAGCCGGGCCTCAGTCGCTGCGGCCGGCATCCGTTCGTACCGTCTACAACCGCACCGTCAACGCGGCGTGAATCCAATGGAGCGCCGCTCGCGCAACTCGGGCTTGATGGAATGCTCCTGCCGCAATTGTGCGAGGAAGGCCTCCGGATCGAGCGTCTCGCCCAGCAGCACAGACTGCTGCTTGACCACCGCGAAATCGCCGGGTGTGAGCATGTCCAGCGACGCCAACATCTCGCGCCACACAGGCTTGAGCGCTTCGGCCTTGCCGCCCAGGGCCTCGGCAATGAACATCTGCTCGCGCTGCGCACGCACCAGCGGCTTGAAGCGGATCTTGAATGCGAACCGCCGCAGCGCCGCCTCGTCAATCCGATCAAACAAATTGGTGGTGCAGACGAAGATGCCGTCAAAGCGCTCCATGCCTTGCAGCATCTCGTTGACTTCCGACACCTCGTAATTGCGCACCGCGCCCTGGCGGCTCTGCATGAAGCTGTCCGCCTCGTCGAGCAACAGCAGTGCGCGTTCCTCTTCGGCGCGCGCGAACATCGCCGCAATCTGCTGCTCGGTTTCGCCGACGTACTTGCTCATCAAGTCTGACGCGCGGCGAATCATCAACGGCATGTCGAGTTGCGCGGCGATATGCTCGGCCAGCACCGTCTTGCCGGTGCCCGGCGGTCCGTAAAAGCACAGCGTTCCGCGTCGCCGCGCACGCAGCGCCTCGATGATCCGCTCCACAGAAAACCGGGTTTCCAGGTTCAGGTAATCCAGCTTGTATTCAGTCACGACGCGATGCGCCTGCACTTCCGGGCGCAAGCCCATCGCCTGATCGGCGTGGTCGAGCTGACGCTCGATCAGCGATTCAGCAGACTCTTCCATTGCCGGCTGCGTCAGGCGCGCAAAGCGTGCGGCAGAGTCGATCTGCGCCGGCGTGAGCGTCTTGCGCGCCGCCAGCTTCGCCATGAAGGCGTCCGACACCTCCAGCCCTTCCAGATGCTTGCGGATGATGCTTTCGCGCACCGTCGGCGGCGGCACCTTCAGCTCGAGGTGGAACTGGAAGCGGCGCAGATACGCCGGGTCGATCTGGCGAATGGAATTCGACACCCAGATCACCGGCACGGGGTTCTGCTCCAGCGTCTGGTTCACCCACGCCTTGCCGTTGACGGAGCCACGCGGCTCCTCGTGGCCGAACAGGCTCATCAGTTCGCGCGTCGGGCCGGGAAAGACGTCTTCCACCTCGTCGAACAGGAGCACTGCGCCGGGCCGTCCGCGCAGAAATGCCTGCGACACCTGCAGCGAGCGATAGCGGTCTTTGCCCGTGAGGCTGTTGCCGTCCTTGTCGAGGCAATCCACTTCGTACAGCTCGCAACCGGCATCGCGCGCCAGCACGCGGGCGAGTTCGGTCTTGCCGGTGCCGGGGGCGCCATACAGCAGGATGTTCACGCCGGCCGCGCGCTGCTGTGAGGCGTTCTCCAACAGCGCCGTAAGGTAGCGTGCATCGGTTTCCACATGCGGGTAGTCGGACTGCGACAGCATGGTCGCCGGCGCGGGGCGCGTGAAGACGGCCATCATGTCCGCTTCGCTGGTGTAGTCACCCAGCAAGACGTGCAACAGGCGGTCGGAGATGCGCATCAGATCGCCCAGATCGGTGACGCTGTTCTCGGGCAGCGGCGGCTCGATCAGCCCCAGCGTCTCGAGCCGAGAACCCGGCCGCAATGACGCGGCGACCTCGGCCGTACTTGCACCCGCCAGATTGGCGAGCAACTGGAAAGCTTCCTGGCTGTGCGCAACCTTGCAGTCGACCATCACGGCGCGCAGGTCGCGCTTGTATTTCACGAGGGAGGCGAACAGCAGCAACGCGCGTTCGTGCGGCGGCAGGCCGAGCACGCGGGCCAGCATGTCGATGTTGCCGACCAGCAAGACGCGCTCGCCGGAGAGCCGCTCACCCAGGGCATCGCACGACGCGCCGAACACGGTGAACATGTCCTTGGCGTGATGTTTGACGTATTCGTCCAGGTAATAGAACAGCGAGCCTTCATCGAAGGCGCTGCTCCACTGGCCGTGCCGATCCATGAACGTAGGCAGGTCAAGCTTGCCGACGGCGCGCCAGCCCGGCATGTCGGCGCAGCGCGCAGAGAGAAAGCGTTGCAGGCGCTGGATGACCGTCACCGGCCAGATCAGCTCCGGCGCGCAAACGGTGAGGATGTCGTTGATATTGGTCCGCAGGTTGAAGCGCAAGCCCATCGCACACACCGTGCGCAGAGCAAACTGTGCGCACATGGAATCGAGCGAGGACAATATCGGCGCCTGCGGCTGCCTTCCGCCCGTGGGGACGAACGTGCCATCGTCGTCAGCGTCGTCCATGTTGAGGTTGGCTTCATCCATGGTCGCCCCCTTCTTCCCCGTTTCACGGTTGGCCGGCCGGTCACCGTGTTTGAATGATTTTCATCCTAGCGCGTTTGCGCACACAGCGTACCCCGGGTCGACCCGTGTCTTTGCAAGTTACGCGCCAACAGCGCCCGGAATCGCCAACCGCCTGCACAGGCAGTTTCGCGCCATCAGCCGTCTGGACGTGATTCCCACCCCACGAAAGACAGGGAATTTCCGCGCAAATAGGAATCATTATCGTTTATACTTCGCCTATCGACACAATAGGCTGAACGCAAACCGTGCTCGGTTGTCGCAACACTGTTGCAGTTGCGGGCCTACAATATCTGTCACGCTGGCGGCGACCCCGCCGGCTTCAACGCTAGGCGCCATGGAATTGCTCCTGAGTCTGCTCATCAGCATTGGGATTTCACTGATCGTCTTCGGCAAGCGCTGACGCTGCGCCGCTTTCGTTGTTCATCCCACCACCATCGCATCGCATTCCTTTTTTCTGCTTTCGATTCCCGGTCGTTGATGATTCACCCTCGTACTCTCAAGATTCTGGTGGTCGTGCTGTTGCTGCACGCGGGCGTGCTGATGTTGATTCAGCTGGGCCTGATCGCGCCGCGCCCGACCGTCGAAGAACCGCTGGAAATCCAGGCGCACATCATTCCCGCCGCGCCTCAGCCGATCAAGCAACCGGAGCCGCCCAAGCAGCAACCGGTCAAGCAAGAGGCGCCCAAGCCCGTCAACATCGTCAAGCCGGTCGCGCAACCCAAACCCACGCCGATGCCGACGCCCGCGCTGCCGCCGTCGGATACCGCCCCCGTGGTGCCCGCCGCCCCGCCCGCGCCGCCGGCACCGGCTCCAGAACCCGCGCCCGCGCCGGCACCTGCGCCGTCTGGCCCCATCAGCATCGGCATCAACGATATCCAGTGCAGCGAGCCGCCGCTGGTCTATCCCAGCATGTCGCAGAAAATGGGCGAGGAAGGCCGCGCCATGGTGAAGATCTCCATCGGCACGGCCGGTGAAGTCACCAACGTGGCGGTGACGTCGTCGTCCGGCTCGCCGCGCCTGGACCGCGCCGCCACCGATGCCGCGCGCGCCATCAAATGCAGCCCCTACAAGCAGAACGGCCGCGCCGTGCCCGTGGTGGCCAGCAAGCCGTTCGTGTTCAAGCTCGATAACTAATCGATTCCGTTTCTCGCTTAGCCTTTCGCTCAATTCAGGACATTCATCATGCAGGAACTCGGTCTTTCCCACCTCTGGACACAAGGCGACATCGTCACCCGCGCGACGGCGATTCTGCTGCTCATCATGTCGCTCGCCTCGTGGATCGTCATCTTGACCAAGGCGTGGGACATCGTGCGTCTGAAGTCGATGGCGCAAGGCGCTGAAAAGCGTTTCTGGCACTCGGACGATTTCGATCACGCCATGCAGACGCTGGGCTCGCCCAAGGACAACCCGTTCCACACGCTCGCGCAAACGGGTCGCGAGGCCGCGCAGCATCACCGCGCCAGCCAGCCGCAGCTGCATGATGTGATGGACATTTCCGACTGGATCACGCGTTCGCTCAAGAGCGCCATCGATGAGTCAGTGGGTCAGATGCAGTCGGGCCTGGCCGTGCTGGCATCGGTCGGCTCCACCGCACCGTTCGTCGGCCTGTTCGGCACGGTGTGGGGCATCTATCACGCCCTGCTCGGGATCGGCGCCGTGGGCGTGCCCACCATCGACAAGGTGGCCGGCCCTGTGGGTGAATCGCTCATCATGACGGCCTTCGGTCTGGCCGTGGCCATTCCGGCGGTGCTCGGCTACAACGCCCTGACGCGCGGTAACAAGGCCATCATCGCCAAGCTCAACCGCTTTGCGCACGACCTGCATGCCTACTTCGTGACCGGCGCGCGCCTGCGCCCGGGCGCCCCGCGCGACGAGGCTGGCGTGCGCCTCGCTGCGGTCAAGCAGCAGTAAGGAGGGGCCATGTCCTTCGGATCTTTCGACAGCGATGACGAGGTGATGAGCGAGATCAACATGACGCCGCTGGTCGACGTCATGCTGGTGCTGCTGATCATCTTCATCATCACCATTCCGGTGATCAACCACGCGGTAAAGATCGACCTGCCGCGCGCGTCCAACAAACCCGACGACGCCAAACCACAAAGCGTGAACGTTGAAATCGACGCACAGGGCCAGGTGTTCTGGAACAACCAGCCGGTCGACGAGGCGACACTGCAAGCCGACATCGCCCAGGCCGCGCAGCAGCAGCCGCAACCTGAGATGCACCTGCGCGCAGACCGCAACGTGCGCTACGAGCGCGTGGCGCAGGTCATGGCGTCCATCCAGCGCGGCGGCCTCTCACGCATCGGCTTTGTAACGGAGCCGCAGCACTAAGGCGGCATCACCACGTTGCCCGAGCGCCGTTCTCGCAGAACGTCCGGCGTCGCGGCACGGCTGACTCACAGCACATCTACACGACCGGGCCTCGCGCCCGGTTTTGTTTTTTCAGGCATGGATCAGCACATCGTCAGTCCACACTTGTAATGATAACGATTCTCATTTAATCTATTTGGCATTCGCTGGAAACCCTTTGCCAGCCAACGTCTCAGCCCATGTTTCCGCCCGCCAGGACATCGCCATGAACGCTTCCGAACACCAAGACGCAGGACGTACCGTGACCCGCCGTCGCCACGTCATCGTGGCCCGCAAGCAACCTGCCGAGCTGCACGCCACTGCGGCAACGTCCGCGGCCGACACCGTTCGCGATATGCCAGTCGCCACCATCGGCGACACCCGGACGATGACCTCCGAACAACTCTTTGCCGGGCAGAACGCGGTGGCCATCCGTCACAACGGCGCGGTCTACACGCTGCGCGTGACGCGCTTCGGCAAACTGATCCTGACCAAGTAACGCCGCAACACGCACCGACTTTTGTGGGGACGTCTCTCTCAGGAGACATTCGGCCGTAGCCAGCCGTCGTCATTTCGCATTGCCGGACGACCGCCAGCCAAGCCCTTCTTTCTGCCCCACCGCGCCCAAAGAAAAAGAGCGCGACCTCCGCCGCGCCCTTCCCTTTGAATCTGTTGCGTGATCGCGT
Organism: Ralstonia sp. UNC404CL21Col; assembly: GCF_000620465.1. Classification (GTDB taxonomy): domain Bacteria; phylum Pseudomonadota; class Gammaproteobacteria; order Burkholderiales; family Burkholderiaceae; genus Ralstonia; species Ralstonia flatus. Next base: position 707,092 of record NZ_KK211140.1, on the reverse strand, counting down.
ATCAGCAGATCACGTTCACGGCGGCGATACCCGCCTTGGCGATCACGACATCCTCGGTCGACTTCACGCCCGACACACCTACCGCGCCGGCGCAGACGCCTTCCACCATCACCGGCACGCCGCCTTCGAGCATGCCCTGCAGATGCGGCGCCGACAGGAACGAGATGCGGCCATTGTTGATGATGTCTTCGTAGATCTTCGATTCACGGCGGCCCAGCGCTGCGGTACGCGCCTTTTCCGGGGCGATGTACGCCGAGATGGTGGCGCAGCCGTCCATGCGGCGCAGGCCCATCAGATGGCCGCCATCGTCCACCACGGCAATCGTCACGTTCCATTGGTGCGCGCGCGCTTCTTTCTCGGCGGCATCCAGGATCTTGGTGACATCGTCCTGGCACAGGCACGGTTTCGTTTTCATGACGTTCTCCTTGGTGGTTGTAGTGCAATGGCGCAAGGGCTGCGTAGAGCCCGTATCAGGCAAAAGTATGCCACTGGCATCGACCGCTTCCACGACTCTTCCTGAACCAATGACGCAAAAGAGCCGATACATTCCTGCGCTTCAGTATGGTTGAGGATCGTTCCGCTTGCGCCGTACGCCAGTGTTTCGCGGAACGTTGCGGGCCGACGTTAGCACGCGCCCTGCATCAGAAAGATGCACAAAGAAAAAGCCCGGGTATCGCCCGGGCTTGATGTTGCGATGCGGCAGCGCCTCTGCCGCTCTTCCCTTATTTCTGATGATCGTTGCACGCACCGTCCGTGTACGGATCGGCACGACCCGTCTTGGCCCCGTCGGTATAGGGGTCGGCGCGGCCCATCTTCGCGCCATCGGTGTAAGGATCGGCACGGCCGGCCTTGGCGCCGTCTGTGTAAGGGTCGGCGCGGCTGACCTTTTGGGCGGGCTGATACGGATCAAGCGAGCCGGCGTGCGCGACCGCTGCGCCCAGCGCCAAGGCCAAGCCGCTTGCGGCGGCAATCAGGGTGCGCGTTGCAATGCGTTGCGTGGTGACTTGCATAGGAACTCCTTCGGTCATGACACTGCGAACATGACGTGCACCGCTGCGGCACACGTGCCCGCATCATTCATGCGGACGTCATATCGACCGGGTAGGCAGACCGCCGGTTCTGCCCCGCGCTCCTTTGTCGCGGTGCAGGTGGGCGCCTATCCGTCGTGCAAATCGACGCAGTTCCTGTGCCACGCCCGCGCACGCCGATAAAGAAAAAGGCTTCCGCAGGAGCCTTTGTTGTCGGCAGAGGGCTTAACGCCAGTGCCCCCAGTGACGGCCGTCGTACCAGCGGTAACGCGGGCCCCAACGGTACCAGCCCGCGCCCACCACCACAGGTGCCGGACCATAGGCAGGCGGACCGTAGTAGACCGGCGCCGGGGCGTAATACGCCGGAGGCGGCGGAGGCGGCGCGTAGTAAGCCGGGGGCGGCGGCGGGTAATACACCGGCGCCGGTGCCACATACACAGGCGCTACCGGTACGCCAAATCCGATGCCGACGCTCACGTGCGCCGACGCCATCTGCGGCACAGCCAGCGCTGCCAGTGCGGCTGCACCTGCAATCCACAGCACATTGCGTCGAATCATCTTCATCACCTGCGGCTTGGAGCGCCGGGCAAATCCGTAGCCGGCGCGGAATACGGTATTTGTATTGTATTCAGGGCCGCTGACACAGGTGATACGGCGCTGGCGAATTGGTAACAGAACGTAACGCCGCGCCGCGACGCCAGCATCATCAAAATCGCTGACATCAATCCAGCGCGGGGCTGCAGTCAAGCTCGCCGGAAGCGATCATCGCTTCGGCATATGCGCGCGCCGCCTCCATGGCGCTTGAAGCGCTCGGATACGTGTTGGCCGATGCGCGCACCGTCGTACGGGCTAACAGGGTCTCGCCATCGCTGACGCGCAGGATACTGACTTCGGCGCGCCACGCTTGCGGCGAGAGTTCATAGGCAGATACCTCGATTTTGCAGTCGTCTCGGAAAGTCATGCGTCCTCCGTGTCGTATTGGATAAGCCAGGCTGCGTGTCAATGCACGAACAGCCAGATCACCAGCAACACAATCGCGGGAACACCCAAGAGCCACGCAACGAGATAGGACATGACGACCTCCTACATGTTGATAGGCATGTAGGAAGTGTAGAGATGCGCGCACGGGCGGACTGTCGACCTCCGCCCGTGCTGTTTTGTAGGACTGTACCGAAACGACTGTCGGCCCACGCCGACGCTTCTCACCCGTATAGAGGAGGTTCAGCGTGCAGTGCCGTCCCTGGCGGCCACGTCACTTGGCACCAGAATCCGGCTCCCGCCGGCATCCTCAGCCGCTTCTGCGGCGGCCACTTCCAGACCCACGGACGCCTTGAAAAAATTCACTGCCGCCTCGGCCCCAGGAGGCGCCGCGTCCGCAAGATTCTCGGCAACGAAACCCCATTGGCGACGCACTTCATCGCCGTGGCGTTGCAAGGCGCGGGCAATGCCGTTTTGGGTCTCCACGCCAATCTCTACAAAGTTGCGTGTGTAGCCGGAGACGCGTTCGCCGGCGGGTTGCAGATAGCGCGCTTGCGCATTCCACCATTCGCCTGCGTCCTGTGCGCCAGCGGCGTCTTGCAGGCAATGTTCCGTCTCGCCAAGACCCGCCTTGATGGCCTGCAGATTAAGCCCGATCAGGCGATTGACACCGCTCACCGCCTCTTCAGTGACGGCCATCCAGGTTTCAAGTTGTGATCGTTGCAGAACGCCGAGTTGCTCCAGAGTCATCATGTCGGTTGCTCCCTCGTGAGATCGATGATTACGGCCAGCAGGTGCCGGGCGTTTCAGTGTAGTTGCGTGCGAAGCCGATTTCCGCGACATCACCCGTTTGTCCTACAGGTGTTTCGGACGCGCTCGCCTGCGCCGGCAGCCATGTGCGCGTTAGAGTCGATCGCATCCTTCACCAGACCACGGAGTCACGATGAAACGTCTCGCTGCTGCCCTGATCGCTACCGCCTCCATTGCCGCCGCGCCGCAAGCTTTCGCGCAAGTCGCGGGCCACGCCGCGCTCGGTGTATCCGTGACCGAACTCGATGCGGTCATCAAGGGCGTGAGTGTGAAGAAACAAGTGCTGGGCAAGACCATCTACAACGAGGCCAACGAGAAGGTTGGCAATGTGCAGGATCTGATCGTGACGCCCGAAAACGCCGTCTCGTTCGCCATCGTGGGTGCGGGTGGCTTTGTGGGCGTGGGGCGCCACGACGTTGCGATCCCTGTGAATCAATTCAAGTACGACCAAGGCAAGATCGTGCTTCCTGGCGCAACCAAAGACGCCATCAAGGCACTGCCGGAATTCAAATACGAACGGCAGGAGAAGCCTGCCAAGGCCTGACGACCGGCGGAGCTTTGCCATCAGAAGCCGTGCGCGATGTGTGGGAATCGGCTGACACGCCTTTCAGGCAACGTCACCTGCACATCATGGCGCGCACGACCTTCAATAGAGGCACACAAACGACAAAAGGAGTTTGTTATGCGTGCCTTCGTATCCTTGGTTCTGGCGGCCGCATTGGCATCCGTCAGCGGATGCGCGGACATGACGCCAAAGCAGCGTAATACCGCGTTGGGCGCAGCCGCAGGTGGTGTCGCCGGGGCGGCCATCTGGGGCGGCCCGGGCGCGACGCTCGGCGGCGCTGCGCTGGGTGGCGTGGTCGGTAACGCCGTCACCAAGTAACCCCGCCAAGCGCGCTGCGATGCGCGCGCTGCAAGCTCGGGCCAGGCCATGTCGCCTGGCCCTTTTTATTGCCTGAGAGCAACACCACGCCATCGCACATTCCCCTCATACGCATATGCAAATGCCGGCGCATAATCGGCGTTTTGCAACGGAGGCAATGTGCGATACGAGCAAGAGGGTTTTGGCGTGAGCAGCACACCGATCCTGAGCGTCGAAGGCCTGCGCAAACGTTACGGTGACCAGACGGTGGTCGACAACCTCAGCTTCAGCGTCCGGCGCGGCCAGTGCTTCGGGCTGCTCGGCCCCAACGGCGCCGGCAAGACCACCACGCTGCGCATGCTGCTCGGGATGACGATGCCCGATGCGGGCAGCCTGAGGCTGTGCGACGAGCCGGTTCCCGAAGCCGCGCACCGCGCTCGCATGCGCGTAGGCGTGGTGCCGCAGTTCGACAATCTCGACCCTGATTTCTCCGTCTCGGAAAACCTGCGCATCTTCGGCCGCTACTTTGGCCTGTCGGCGGCGACCATTCGCGAGCGCATCCCAACCTTGCTGGAATTTGCGCGGCTTGAACAGAAGGCCGATGCGCCCGTGCGCGCGCTCTCGGGTGGCATGAAGCGGCGGCTGACGGTCGCACGCGCGTTGATCAACGATCCGGACATCCTCGTCATGGACGAGCCCACCACGGGCCTCGACCCGCAGGCGCGGCACCTGATCTGGGAACGCCTGCGCTCGTTGCTCGCTGCCGGCAAGACCATCCTGCTGACCACGCATTTCATGGAAGAAGCCGAGCGCCTGTGCGACGAACTCTGCGTGATCGACAACGGCCGCAAGATCGCGCAAGGCAAGCCGCAGGAACTCATCGCTCGCGAAATCGGCTGCGACGTGGTTGAAGTCTACGGCGACGATCTCAACGCCCTTCGCACACTGCTCACGCCACTGGCGGAGCGCGTCGAAATCAGCGGCGAGACGCTCTTCTGCTACGCGCGCGATCCGCAGCCGCTCGTGGCCGCGCTGCGCACACAGGCGGAAACGCACACCATGCCCGGCCTGCGCTACCTGCACCGCCCGGCCAATCTCGAAGATGTGTTCCTGCGCCTGACCGGCCGCGAAATGCGTGACTGAGAGAACCGCACATGTCTACTGAAACCGCACTCACTCCGCCACAGCAGCAGGCCTTTCCGCAGCCGCTGCTGCCGCTCAACTTCCGCAACTGGCAATACGTCTGGCTGCGCAATTTCATGGTGTGGCGCAAGCTGGCCATTCCGTCGATGGCAGGCAACCTGGCCGACCCGATGATCTACCTGTTCGGTCTCGGCCTCGGGCTCGGCCTGCTCGTCGGGCGCGTTGACGGCGTGTCGTATATCGCCTTCCTGGCGGCCGGCACCGTGGCGTCCAGCACGATGATGTCGGCGAGCTTCGAAGCGATGTATTCGGCGTTTTCGCGCATGCACGTGCAACGTACGTGGGAGGCGATCCTGTACGCGCCGCTGAGCCTGGGCGACGTGGTCCTCGGCGAGCTGTTCTGGGCGGCCAGCAAGTCGGTGCTCTCTGGCCTGGCGATCATGCTCGTCGCGGGCGCCCTTGGTTATGCGTCGATGCCGCAGGCGCTGCTTGCCCTGCCCGTCATCGTGCTGACCGGATTCACGTTCGCCTGCCTGGCGATGAACATGACGGCGCTTGCGCCCAACTACGACTTCTTCATGTTCTACCAGACGCTGGTGATCACGCCGATGATGCTGCTCTCGGGCGTGTTCTTCCCGCTGTCGCAGCTGCCGGCGCCTGTGCGCGCGGCGACAAGCGTCCTGCCATTGCCGCATGCGGTGGACTTGATCCGACCCCTGATGCTCGGGCGCACGCCTGACAACATCGCGCTGCACCTCGGCGTCTTGCTGCTGTACGCCGTGGCCGCGCTGCTGCTGTGCCTGTGGCTGCTGCGTCGTCGCATGCTCAAGTAAGGCACGATCGCAACGCCCAACAAAAAAGCCCGTCGCAATGACGGGCTTTTCGTTTGCTGCGTTCGAGATTTACTCGTTCACGGCAGAGCGCTGCAGGTGCAGTTGCGTGCGCGGATCATCGTTCTGCGCATTCTCACGATCCGCCTTGGCCGAATTGTTCCGCGCAGCCTCCAGGCGATCGAGGTACGCCTCATCAATGTCGCCCGTCACGTACTTGCCGTCAAAGCACGAGGCGTCGAAATCCTTCAGTGCCGGATTGACGTCGCGCACGGCGCGCTTCATGTCTTCCACGTCCTGGTACACGAGCTGATCTGCGCCGATGATCTTGGCGATCTCTTCGTGCGTGCGGCCGTAAGCCACCAGTTCACCGCGCGTCGGCATGTCGATACCGTACACATTCGGGAACTTCACCGGCGGCGCGGCCGAAGCGAAGATCACCTTCTTGGCACCGGCATCGCGCGCCATCTGCACGATCTCCGACGACGTCGTGCCACGCACGATGGAGTCGTCGACGATCAGCACGTTCTTGTCCTTGAACTCGATCGCCATGGCGTTGAGCTTCTGGCGCACGGACTTCTTGCGCACCGCCTGGCCCGGCATGATGAAGGTGCGACCCACGTAGCGGTTCTTGAAGAAACCTTCGCGGTACGGCACGCCCAGGTGATTGGCCACCTGCATGGCAGCCGGGCGGGACGAATCCGGAATCGGCATCACCACGTCGATCCTGTCGGTCACCTCGCGCTTGATCTTCTCTGCCAGGTAATCGCCCATGCGCAGGCGGGCGTCGTACACCGACACACCGTCCATGCGGGAATCCGGACGGGCCAGGTACACGTATTCAAAGATGCACGGCGAAAGCACCGGGTTGGCGGCGCACTGCTTGGTGTGCAGCTTGCCCTCGAGGTCGATGAAGATGGCTTCGCCCGGCGCGACGTCACGCTCGAACTTGAAGCCGATGCCTTCCAGCGCCACCGACTCCGACGCGACCATATATTCGATGTGGCCTTCCGGCGTTTCCTGGCTACCGAGTGCGAGCGGGCGGATGCCAAACGGATCGCGCACAGCCAGCACGCCGTAGCCCGAAATCTCGGCAGCGATGGCGTACGAACCGCGCACGCGGCGGTGCAGGCCTTCCACCGCGGTGAAGATGGAATCGCGGTTCAGCGGAATATCGTTGCTGGCGCGTTGCAATTCGTCGGCCAGCACGTTGAGCAGCACTTCAGAGTCAGACTGCGTGTTGATGTGGCGGCGGTCGCGCCGGAACATCTCTTCGCGAAGCTGATCGGAGTTCGTCAGGTTGCCGTTGTGCGCCAGCACGATGCCGAACGGCGCGTTGACATAGAACGGCTGGGCCTCTTCCTCGCTGGACGAGCCCGCGGTCGGATAACGCACTTGGCCGATGCCGCTCGTGCCCGGCAGGCCGCGCATGTTGCGGGTGCGGAATACGTCGCGCACCATGCCGTTGGCCTTGTGCATGTGGAAAGTGCTGCCTGATGCGGTGGCGATGCCCGCCGCGTCCTGCCCCCGGTGTTGCAGAAGCAACAGGCTGTCGTAGATCAGCTGATTGACGGGCGTGGCGGAGACCACCCCAACGATACCGCACATGTCGAACTCCAGCGAGAACGTATTTGATGGCGCCCACACCCGTTGCGGGCACCGAAAAAGCTTCCCGGATCGCCTAGCTTGTGGCCAGACGCTCCAGATCAATAGTGAACATACTTTGCGACATCCGGCGGCAACAACGGCTTGGCTGCTTGTGCCGCCTGCTCCGCATAGGGCCGCGTGATCGCGTCGCGCCAAAATGGTTGCTCGGGCAGACTGGTAAAGCCGGCCACCGTCATCAACACGAGGATGATCACGCCACCGCGTGCCAATCCGAACACCATCCCCAGGCCGCGATCTGCCGGCTTGAGGCCTGCGCTTGCCAGCGCCGCTGAAAGCAAGGCACCCACCGACGAAGTCGCAATCACCGTCACGATAAACAGTAGGACGAAACCGAGAATGGTGCGTGCGACCGGGCCGCCAGGCAGCGATTCTGGCATCCAGCCCGCCGCTACACCCGAAAACGTGTACGCCACCCACGCGGCAAACAACCACCCGAGCAGCGCCAGCACTTCGCGAATCAGCCCGCGAAACAACCCGATCAGCGCCGACGTGACGATGATGAACAGCACACCGTAGTCAAAAAAAGTCGGTTGCATCACGCAGCGGCTTGCATTGACGGTGGCGGAATGCGGCGTGCGCTGAATACACGGTCGGCCGCATCGTCATTGCTGTACGAGCTTGGGCGTCAGGCCGATCTGCTCGGCACGTTTCTGCGCCGCTTCGGCGGACGCACGATCGTTGAACGGGCCCGCACGCAGCAGCGCCAGATCGCCCTTTTCAGGCACCTTCTTGTGTTCGATGTAACCGGGAATCTTTTCGCCCTTGAGCTTGCCCAGCCAATTGCGGGCGCGGTCTTCGGAAGCGAAGGCGCCGATCAGCAGGATGAACTTGCCGCCGTTGGCATCGGTGCTCGGTGCAGCCGCTTGCTGTGCGGGCTGGGCGGCGGGTTGGGCGGGTTTCGTCGCTGGCTTGGGCTCGGCGGGTGGCGTCACGCTGGCAACCGGCTTGGGCGACGTCGCCGGCTTAGCCGAAGCCGGTGCGTCTTGAGCTGCCGGCGCTTCATTGTTGGCCACGACCTCTTCGCCCTGATCAAGCGCCTGAGCCTGATCGTTCGACGAATTTGCAGGACGCGAGGCGGAGCGCCGGCTGGCGACCTTCGGCTCGTCGGTCGACGGCTTTGCCCCACGATCGACCGGCTGATCCTGGATCTGCACGGCCACGGCATCCGCCACGGGGCGCGGCTTGGCGTCGAAGATGAGCGGCAGCACGATCACGGCGGCGCCCACGAGCACCACGGCGCCGATCAGCCGGCGGCGAGCGCGTTGTTTTTGCGGGAGTTCGGGATCAAGGCCGTCGTCGTCATCGTCGGTGCGACGCGAGGCCCGGCTGCGGGCATTCGACGATGCGCGAGAGCCGCGCACCGCATCACGGGCCACATCGGCAGCACTGCCGGCGGTTGCGCCGCGTGTGCGTTCGCCTTCAGCGTTCTTGCGGGAGGAGAAGATGGAAAACAGTCCCATGAGGGCCCCGGGTTTAGTGCGCGCGACTCTTGCGCTCCGCCAGCACGCCGGCAACGGTGTAGAACGATCCGAAGACCACGATTCTATCATCCTCGGTCGCCCGCTCCATGGCGTTGCGATAGGCTGTGGCGGGATCGCTGAATGTGCTCACGCTGGACTCCTTCCCTGCGCGGAAACCGGCGTCGGCCAGCGCCTGCGCCAAGCTCGCGGCGCTCGCCGCACGCGGCGTGGGCAAATCGGTCAGGCACCAGTGGTCGACCTTGTCGAGCATGTGGCCCAGCACACCGGCGACGTCCTTGTCCTGCATCGCACCGAACACCGCGTAGGTGTAACGGTAGAAGCCCATGTTCTCCAGGTTCTGACCTAGCGCGGCCGACGCGTGCGGGTTGTGCGCGACGTCCAGCACGACGGAAGGACGCCCCGGAAGCACCTGGAAACGCCCCGGCAGCACCACCTGCGACAGCCCAAGACGCACGTCCTGCGCCGAGATCGGCAACCGGTCGCGCACCGACTCCAACGCTGCCAGCGCGGCCGATGCATTCAGCAGTTGGTTCGCCCCGCGCAATGCCGGGTAGCCGAGGCTAGGCCAACGACGCCCGCGCCCGCTGAAACCCCACTGCTGCTTGTCGCCCTGGAAGTTGAAATCGCGGCCGATCAGCCAGAGGTCTGCGCCGATCGCTTCAGCGTGTTTGACCAGGGAGATGGGCGGCACCGGGTCAGAACAGATCGCCGGCTTGCCTGCGCGGAAGATGCCGGCTTTCTCAAAGCCGATGGCCTCGCGGGTGTCCCCCAGGTACGCCATGTGGTCGAGATCGACACTGGTGATGACGGCGCAATCGGTATCGACAATGTTGACCGCATCCAGCCGACCGCCCAGGCCGACTTCCAGGATCACCGCATCGAGACCCGCGTTGGCGAACAGATGCATGATCGCCAGCGTGGTGAATTCGAAGTACGTCAGGCCGACGGGCTCGGAAAAGCTGCAGCGCGCGCGTTCCACCGCCTCAAAGTGCGGCAGCAGCATCGCGTCGGTGGCGATCTCGCCATTCACGCGTGCACGCTCGTTGAAATCGATCAGGTGCGGCGAGGTATGGCAACCCACCTTGTAGCCAGCGGCCAGGAGGATCGCCTCCAGCATCGCGCAAGTCGAGCCCTTGCCATTGGTACCGCCCACCGTGAAGACGACTGATTTGAACTCCAGCCCGAGCGCATCGCGCACGCGACTGATGCGCGCCAGGCCCATGTCGATGCCGACCGGGTGTGCGGTTTCCAGGTGAGCGAGCCAGTCGGGCAGCGTGTCGAATGTAGGCATGCGAAATAGGTGGCGCGGCGTCAGCGAATCGGGCCGCGCAAAAACAAGAAGCGCGGACTCTCGCCCGCGCTTCGGTTCAACAGATGTGCGGCATCAGGCCAGTGCGTCGGCCGGCTGCTTCTGCAGGAGCGCCAGAAGCTCGGCGATCTCGCGGCGCATGTTGCGGCGATCGACGATCATGTCGATGGCACCCTTCTGCAGCAGGAACTCGGCGCGCTGGAAGCCTTCCGGCAGCTTCTCGCGAACGGTTTGTTCGATCACGCGCGGGCCGGCAAAGCCGATCAGCGCCTTCGGTTCGGCGATCACCACGTCGCCCATGAAGGCGAAGCTGGCGGACACGCCGCCCATGGTCGGATCGGTCAGCACGCTGATGAACGGCAGCTTGGCTTCAGCCAGCTTCTGGATCATCGACGTCGTCTTCGCCATCTGCATGAGCGACAGCAGGCTTTCCTGCATGCGCGCGCCACCGGTGGCCGACACGCAGATGAACGGTACCTTTTGCTCCAGCGCCGTCTGTGCGCCGCGCGTGAAACGCTCGCCCACCACGGAGCCCATCGAGCCGCCCATGAATTCGAACTCGAAGCACGCCACGACGACCGGCAGCGCGTGAATGGCGCCGCCCATCACGACCATGGCGTCGGTTTCACCCGTGTCGTCCATCGCCGCCTTAATGCGGTCGGGGTACTTCTTCGTGTCCTTGAACTTGAGCGCGTCGACCGGGAGGATCTCCTGGCCCAGCTCATAGCGGCCTTCGGCGTCCAGCAGTGCGTCCAGGCGGGCGCGGGCGCCGATGCGCATATGGTGATCGCACTTCGGGCAAACGTGCAGGTTGGCCTCGACGTCGGTCCGATACAGCACCGACTCGCAAGCCGGGCATTTGACCCACAGGCCTTCGGGAATGCCCTTGCGCTGCGACGGGTCGGTCTGTTGGATCTTGGGCGGAAGCAGTTTGTCCAGCCAGCTCATGCGTGCTCCTTGAATGCGGTGTCGCGCAGATCAGGCGTCCAGCGCCTGGCGGATCTCCGCGATGAAATCAGTCAAGTATTGTACCGCTTGTTCGCGAGGAGCTTCCTCCAACAATTGCACAATGCGGGATCCGATGACCACCGCATCCGCAACACCGCCGATCGCACGAGCAGTTGCCGCATCACGGATGCCGAAACCGACGCCCACGGGCAGCCGCGCGTGCTGGCGGATCTGCGGAATGCGTTCAGCCACCGCGTCCAGGTCGATGGTGGCGGCGCCCGTCACGCCTTTGAGCGAGACGTAATAGATGTAGCCGCTGGCCACACGGGCAATCTGCGCGATGCGTGCTTCGGTGGAGGTGGGCGCCAACAGGAAGATCGGATCGATGCCGGCGGCGCGCATGGTCTTGGCAAAGGCCTCGCATTCTTCCGGCGGGTAGTCGACCACGAGGACACCGTCCACGCCCGCTTCGGATGCCGCCTTGGCAAAGGCTTCGACGCCCATCCGCTCGATCGGGTTGGCGTAGCCCATGAGCACCACGGGCGTCGTCGAGTCGGTGGTGCGAAAAACACGCACATACTCCAGCACCGTGCGCAGGCCCACCTTCTTGGCCAATGCGCGCTCGGACGCACGTTGGATCACCGGACCATCGGCCATCGGGTCGGAAAACGGCACGCCCAGTTCGATGACGTTGGAGCCGCCCTTGACCAGCGCGTGCATCAGGTCGACGGTCATCTCGGGATACGGATCGCCGGCCGTGATGAACGGAATCAGGCCCTTGCGGCCCTGCGCAGACAGTTGTGAGAAGGTTTGAGCGATGCGGGACATAGGGGGATCAGGTTTCAGGCGACCTTGATGGTCTCAGGCGCCTGCGATTCAGTCGGTTGCGCGTTGGCGTCAGCGGCGGCATGCACAGCAGCCACCCGTTCGCGCGCCACGCGGCAATAGTCGGCGTTGATCTCGAAGCCGGCGAAACGGCGGCCAAGCCTTGCACACGCGGCCGCCGTGGTGCCGCTGCCCAGGAACGGGTCCAGCACCAGGCCGCCCGGCGGGCAGCTTGCCAGGATCATGCGCTCCACCAGTTCCAGCGGCTTCTGCGTCGGATGCTCTGCGCGCTCGGGGTCTTGCCGGTGCAGGCGCGACACGCTCCACACGTCCTTCGGGTTGTAGCCGACTTCCAGCCACTTCTTGCCCTCGAAACGCTTGCGGCTGCGCGCCTTCTTCGTTTCGGCGTCGTACGGAATGCGCACGGCGTCGACATCGAAGTAGTAATCGCGTGAAGCGGCAAAAAAGCCGATGTTGTCGTGCACCGACGAGAACTTGCGCGTGCTGCCGCCCATGCTCGGCACGCGGCGGTCCCAGATGATCTCGTTGACCATCGTGAGGCGTCGCTTGAGCATCACGAACAGTTCCGGCGCGTATTGCCACGTGCAGAACAGGTAGAGCGATCCGCTGCGCGCCAGCTTGGGCCGCACCGCATCGATCCAGCGTTCGGACCAGGCGAGATAGGCATCACCCGACAGCTTGTCGGAATCGTTGCCGTAATCCTTGCCCAGGCCGTACGGCGGATCGGCGATGACGAGGTCGACGCTACCGTCGGCCAGATGCCCGACCCCGGTAATGCAGTCCTCGTTGAAGATGCCATCGATGGCGCGCTCGGTCATGCGGCGTCCGTCAGAGCTTGATGCCGGAGAATTCGGCGACGGTATGCATATCCTTGTCGCCGCGGCCCGACAGGTTCACCAGCAGGACCTTATCCTTCGGGAGCGTCGGCGCCAGCTTGCACGCATACGCCAGCGCGTGGCTCGATTCCAGCGCAGGGATGATGCCCTCCATGCGGCACAAGTCATGGAAAGCCTGCAGCGCTTCCTTGTCGGTAATGCCGACGTATTCGGCGCGCTGCACGTCCTTCAACCAGGCGTGCTCCGGACCGACGCCCGGGTAATCGAGCCCCGCCGAAATCGAATGCGTCTCGATGATCTGGCCGTCTTCATCCTGCAGCAGATAGGTGCGGTTGCCGTGAAGCACGCCGGGCGAGCCGCCCGTGAGCGACGCGGCGTGGCGGCCGGTCTCGATGCCCTCGCCCGCCGCCTCCACGCCGATCAGCTTGACGTCGGCATGGTCGATGTACGGATAGAAGATGCCCATGGCGTTGGAGCCGCCGCCCACGCAGGCGATCACGGCGTCCGGCTGGCGCCCGGCCATCTCGGGCATCTGCACCTTGCATTCCTCGCCGATCACGGCCTGGAAGTCGCGCACCATCATCGGATACGGGTGCGGGCCCGCCACCGTGCCGATGATGTAGAAGGTGTCGGCCACGTTGGTCACCCAGTCGCGCATGGCTTCGTTCAGCGCGTCCTTGAGCGTGCGCGAGCCCGATTCCACTGGCACCACGGTCGCGCCCAGCAGCTTCATGCGGTAGACGTTGGCGGCCTGGCGGCGCACGTCTTCGCTGCCCATGTAGACGACGCATTCCATGCCGTAGCGGGCCGCAATCGTGGCGGTGGCAACGCCGTGCTGGCCCGCGCCCGTTTCCGCAATCACGCGCGGCTTGCCCATGCGCCGCGCCAGCAGCGCCTGGCCGATCACGTTGTTCACCTTGTGCGCGCCGGTGTGGTTCAGGTCTTCGCGCTTGAGATAGATCTGTGCGCCGCCGCAGTGTTCGGTCAGGCGGCGTGCGTGATAGATCGGCGACGGCCGGCCGACGAAGTGCTTCAGCTCGTATTCGTATTCCTTGATGAACTCGGGATCGTGCTGGTAACGCGCATAGGCGTCGCGCAGTTCATCGAGCGCGTGGGACAGCGTTTCCGCAACGAAGGTGCCGCCGTAGGGACCGAAATGGCCGTGGGCGTCGGGCAGGTTGTACATGGCAATCTCTCGAGGCGTCCGCCGAGGTCAGGGAGCAGCCCCGTCGGCGGAGATATTCAGGAAGGCGTGCGTCGCGAAAGACCTGCCGGATCGGCTCAGGCCTGCACCGATGCGCCCAGGGCTGCATCGGCCTCGCGGACCGCACGCACAAATGCGGTCATCCGGGCGTGATCTTTCACGCCCCGTGCGGCTTCGATTCCGCTGCTGACGTCAACAGCGTAAGGCCGCACGCGTTCAATCGCGCCAGCGACGTTTTGCGCGCTCAACCCACCACTCAAAACGAGCCGAGGAGCGGCGCTTGTGGTTGGCAAGGATGGCGATTGCGGGAGCCATTGCGGAGGAATGAGGGTCCAGTCGAAGACGTGGCCGCCGCCGCCATACCCCTCGACAAATGCGTCGAGCAGCAGGCCTTGGGCAGCGGCATACCGATCCGCGAATTCTACCAAATCGGCCCCAGGCTGAACACGCAGGGCGCGCAGCCACGGCAGCCCGACCTGCCCGGCAATCTCGGCGCACAGCTCTGCGGGCTCATCACCGTGGAACTGAAGCAACGTCAGCGGCACTTGGTCGAGCACGCGCGCCACGTCATCCGCGGTGGCGTTGACGAACAGGCCCGTCACAGTGACGAACGGACCCGCGCGGCGCGCCAACTCAGCCGCGCGCTCGATGGCGACGTAACGCGGGCTGGGCGGATAGAACACCAGACCGATCGCGTCGGCGCCGAGCGCGACTGCGTGGTCGACGTCGGCCGGCTGGGTCAGGCCGCACAGCTTGATACGGGTACGGTGCAACGGCATGGCGGAAGCGGGATTCACAGGCCGGCGTGCTCGTCGAACACGCCGCGAAACAGGCTGGACGATGCCGGAGATGCCGGCAACGAGAAAGCATCAGGATAGCCGACCTCGGCCAGATACAGGCCGTCAGGCATGAAAGTTGGCGCGGCGGCCACGCGGCTGCGGGCGGCCAGCACATCGCCCATCCAGGACACCGGCTGGCGGCCGCGCCCGATCGCCACGAGGCAGCCCATGATGTTGCGCACCATGTGGTGCAGGAACGCGCTGCCGCGAATGCGCACGAACACCCATTCGCCCTCGCCTCGCACCTCGATCGAGTACATCGTTTTGACGGGCGACTTGGCTTGGCATTCGGCCGCGCGAAACGACGAGAAATCGTGCTCGCCAACCAGCACCTGGGCCGCCTCGTTCATGGCTGCCACGTCAAGGGATTGGCCGGGCGGCAGCATCACGTAGCCGGCCTTGTCTTCGAGCAGCGGAGCCCGCGTCGGACCAAAGGTCAGTGCGTAGTAATAGGTGCGGCGATGCGCGGAGAAACGCGCGTGGAAATCGTCCGGCATCTCCTGCGCCCATCGCACGGCCACCGTCGGCGGCAGAAAGGCGTTGGTTCCGCGCACCCAGGAGAACGGTTCGCGCACGAGGTCAGTGTCCAGATGGACCACTTGGCCCAGCGCATGCACACCGGCATCGGTGCGGCCGGCCACCGTGGTCGGCAATGCCACGCCAGCAAACTGCCGCAGCGCCGCCTCCAGCGCGTCCTGCACGGTGTTGCCGTGCGGTTGCGATTGCCAACCCGAAAACGCGGCACCGTCGTACTGGATGCCAAGCGCGATGCGCGTCATGCCGTGTGAATCCTCATGCGGAAAGAAAAACGCCGGCAGGATACCACCCTGCCGGCGCTGTCGATGGCGTGGAACGCGGTGCGTCAGCCGATCTGGCGCATCAAGGCTTGCGCCTCGGCGTGGAACGACGGATCGCCCAGGTCCAGCACTTCCTGCAGCAGTTCGCGAGCGCCTTCCTTGTCGCCAATCTCGATGTAGGCCTTGGCCAGATCGAACTTGATCTGCAGATCGCGCACACCATCGGCACCGTGCTCGCCCGACAGCGTGTGCGGCAAGTTGGTGTCCAGACGGATCGCCGATTGCGGCTCGTCGTTGGCAACCTCGGCGTGCTCCGCATGATGCGGCTCGGATTCGAAGTGCATCGGGGCCTGCGACAGATCCGCCGGCTGCGCCCAGCTCGGCAGGCTTTCCTCGGCAGCGACCGATGCTGCCGGAGCCGCCGTTTCTGCGGCGGGCGGCGTCGGGTTCAGGTCGAGCGACAGGTCCGACAGATCCATGTGCAGCGGCGGCGCAGCGACGGGCTGATAGGCCTCGCCAGCGTGCGCGTTGAACTGCGGCAGATCGGCCTGGGGTTCGGCATGCACCTTGAAGATATCCGAGGCCTCTTCCGGCGCGGTGATCGGCTCGCCCGCTGCCGGCACCGGGAACGACTCCAGCGGCAGATCGAAATCGGCCAGTTGCGGTGCCTTGGTCGACGGCGCGGACGGATCCAGATCCGGGGACAACGTCGTCCAGTCATCACCGCGACGGGTGGTCTGCCCCGTCACCGTCGGGCTGAAGGCTTCGGCGGCCACTGCGGCGCCCACACCTGCCAGCGCAGCGGCGCCTGCAACCGCGGCACCTGCATGGCTGGGCTCTGCGTGCGCTTCGGCACCCGGATGGCTTCCGTCGCCCTGCACCGTCAGATACAGCGGGTTGGCCGGATCGAACTTGCGGCCCATTGCGGCAGCCTCCGCCCATTCCGGCGAGGACGCGCCAACTTGCGCCAGCATCTCTTCAGCAATGGTCTGGAAGCCGTGGGCATCCTGGCGATTGGCGTAAATTTCCATCAACTTCAGGCGAATGGCTTGGCGCTCCGGATGCTGCTCCAATGCCTCGCGCAGGATTTCTTCGGCTTGCACGTCGCGGCCGTAGGCGATGTAGACATCGGCTTCGGCGATCGGATCGACCTCGTTGCTCTCGTTGCCGCCGCCGATACGGAAATCCGCACCGAACACGCTGTGCTGCGAGGTGTCGACGCTTTGACCGCCGGCCGCGCCGAACAGCGAGTTGGCTCCCGCCATCACGGTGCTTTCCTGTGACAGCAAGCTGTCCTGGAAGCCATGTGCCTGCTCAGGCTTCTGCTGTCGACGGCGATACACCACCAGACCGCCCAGCAGCGCGACGACCAAGCCACCCAGGCCCAGGGCCATCGGGTTGCCCAGCAACGACGAGAGGAACGATTCCTCTTGAATCGGGGGCGGCGGGGCCACAACCACCGGTGCCTTCTTCGGCGCGGCGGCGGGCGCGGAGGCAGCTGCCACCGGGGCGCTGGCCGCCTGCGGTGCCGAAGCTGCCGCTACCGGCGCCGATGCCGCTTCCGGCGCGGAAGCTGCCGTCGCAGCCGTCGCGGAGGATGCCGGTGCAGCAGCGGCCGTTTCTGCAGGTGCAGCGGCAGCAGGAGCCGGCGCTGACGAAGCAGCAGCGGCCGGTGCGGGTGCCGGGGCATTGGCCGCGGCCACAGCAGGCGCGGCCGTCGACGGCGCAGCACCAGCGGCAGGCTTGGCGGCGCTGGCCGCCTTGGCCAGTTCGGCGTTCTTCAATTCGACCAGGCGCTGCATGTCGGAGAGATTCTTCTCCAACTGCGCAACGCGCGATTCCATTTCCTTGAGCGCACGCTCCTTGGCGACGAGTTCCTCATCGCGGGCGGCTGCCGCACCCGCCTTGCCGGTACGGTCTGCCTTGGAGAGACGCAGTTCGTCGCGGCCGCTGGCAGCCGGCGTGGCTTGATCCTGCACGCGGGCCGACACGCTGCCGCTCTGCTGGCGGGCGGAGTCGGTATCCGTGGCGGCGTTGGCTTCAGCCGCCGTGGCGAGGCGGTTGCGATACCCGCCAAAGCCGGACGTCTGCGCAATGACTTCGCGGCGTGCTTCGCGCGCCGGCGTTTTCTGCGCTTCGGCCTGCGACGGCACCTTCAGTACCGAGCCGGTACGCAGACGGTTGATGTTGCCGCCAATGAAAGCGTTGGGATTGTTGCGATACAGCGCCAACAGCATCTGGTCGAGCGAAACGGCGTCCTGACCTTGCGCGGCCGTCGATGCCACGTCGTACAGGCTATCGCCGCGCTGCACCGTATACGAACCACCCGGCGTAGCATCCGGCGCGGTGGCAGCAGGCGCCGCTTGCTGCGGACGTGCCGCCTGACGAGCAGCACGGGGCTGCCGCGTCGGTGCCGGCGAGGCGGCAGCCGGGGCCGCCGCTTGCGGTTGAGCAGTCGAAGCAGACGGTGTCGGTTCAGCCGCGCCAGGCGTCGTGGCCTGCACAACCGGCGTCGGCGCGAAATTCTGTGCGGTATTGCTGGAGCCAACCGGGTCCAGCAGGAACGTATAGGCGCGCGAAACGTGGCCGCTCGCCCAGTTCAGGTCAACCAGAACATCGACGAACGGCTCCGCGACGGGCTGCGTCGAGCGCAGGCGCACCACGTAATTGCCGTTCGACTGGCGTTCCAACGAGGCACGCAGCGAGGAGACGATCGGGTTGTAGGTCAGCCCGGCACGCGAATAGGCATCCGGTGCAGCCAGCTTGGCGACCAGGTTTTGCGCCTCTTCGGGCGTCACGCCGGTCAGATCGATTTCGGCCTGCAGCGGCTGGCCGAGGCTGGAACGCACATGCAGCGCGCCGAAACCCGCCGCTTGCGCAGCGGGCTGGATCAGCAGCAGGCTCGCCGCAGCAAACGCGACGGCCGACCAGCGAGGACTGCGATGGGACGATTCTCTCCGGCGGTATTGGCTCACCCTCACCTTCGACTCCGTTATCTTTTAATGTGCAAACGAACTTAACATCAACGAGTTAGCGCAGCAAGTTCACCCAAAACGTGAAATGCTGGATAAGAACCGCCGTCAATTTTTATGAAAACGACACAATTGGCGAGATTCTGAAGCACCCGACGTACCCCCCGGAATGCGCGTGCTTCATGTGGCGCTAACCCTTCCCCGTGCTCCGTCCACCCCACGAATGGGCGGACGGCGTTCCGGCCGCTATTGTGTACCAACGTTACAAGCCGTGGGCATCCAGATGGCACAACGCCGCGCAGGCCGCGCGGCGTTGGTTGAAAAAGCACACTTTCTGTTGTCAGGCCGCAACGACGGCCTCCGATGCACGGTCCGACAACGAAAGCAAAGCCTGAATCACTTGCCCAGTAGGATACGGAGCGTACGACGCAGCGGCTCGGCGGCGCCCCACAGAAGCTGGTCACCGATCACGAAGGCGCTCACATATTCCGGCCCCATGTTGAGCTTGCGCACGCGACCCACACCGATTTCCAGGCCACCAGTGATGGATGCCGGCGTCAGTTCCTTCTCGGTGATGCTGCGATCGTTCGGGACCCACTTCACCCACGGGTTGCCCGAGCGGATGATCTGCTCGATTTCGTCGAGCGGCAGGTCGCGCTTGAGCTTGAGCGTCAGGCCCAGGCTGTGGCAGCGCATTGCGCCGATCCGCACACACAGGCCATCGACCGGAATCGTCTGCGCCGTGCCCAGGATCTTGTTGACCTCAGCCTGCCCCTTCCACTCTTCCTTCGACTGACCGTTGTCGAGCTGCTTGTCGATCCACGGAATCAGGCCACCGGCCAGCGGCGCCGGGAAGAATTCGGTCGGCACATCTTCGCGGATGGTCTTGGCAACCTTGCGGTCGATGTCCAGGATGGCGGAAGCCGGATTGGCCAGCTCATCGGCGACAGCACCGTGGATCACGCCCATGCCCTTGAGCAGTTCGCGCATGTGGTTCGCACCACCGCCCGAAGCCGCCTGGTAGGTCATCGAGCTGACCCATTCGACCAGGCCTTCGCGGAACAGGCCGCCCACGCCCATCAGCAGGATGGAGTTGGTGCAGTTGCCGCCGATGAAGTTCTTGGTGCCAGCCGCCACCGCGTTCTTAATGAGCGACAGGTTGACCGGGTCCAGCACGATCACGGCGTCGTCTTCCATGCGCAGCGTCGAGGCGGCGTCGATCCAGTAGCCCTTCCAGCCGGCAGCGCGCAGCTTCGGGAAGACTTCGGTCGTGTAGTCACCGCCCTGGCACGTGATGATCGTGTCGCAGGCCTTCAGTGCTTCGATGTCGTTGGCGTCGGCCAGGGGCGCATCCGTCTTGGCGAATGCGGGCGCCTTGCCGCCGGCGTTGCTGGTGCTGAAAAACACGGTGTCGATCAGGTCGAAATCCTTTTCTTCCTGCATGCGCTGCATCAGCACGCTGCCGACCATGCCGCGCCAACCGACGAGACCTACCTTCATGATTGTGAACCTCTAGTGATTTTCCCCGCCTCGGTCGCCCGGCGTGACCGCGCGGGGAAGGCGAACGGGCACGACGGACGATCTACGAGATCGTTTTTTTGGTAATGATTTTGGTGGTCGTGCGAATCTCGACAGGCGTCATGCGAGCGCGCGCGGCAGTGCCCTTGGCGGCGATAGCCAGGGTGCCCAGAATGCCCAGTACGAGGACGGGGAGCGCGATCGAGATCATCTGCAAAAATATACACGATTTGGCGGCCACACAATGCACTGCAACATGTGTCCACCGAAAAAACGACGATTGCGGCGCCGGATGTGACGGCACCGCAACGCGCGTTGCGTTTACAGGGCAGCGACCACCGCGTCGCCCATCTCCACCGTACCGACCTGCTTGCAGCCCGGCGTCAGGATGTCACCCGTGCGATAGCCCTGGGCGAGCACCTTCTTGACGGCGTTTTCGATGCGATCGGCCTGCTCGGCCTTGTTCAGCGAGTAGCGCAGCATCATCGCGGCGGACAGGATCGTCGCCAGCGGGTTGGCAACGCCCTTGCCCGCGATGTCCGGCGCGGAGCCGTGCGACGGCTCATACAAGCCCTTGTTGTTCGCGTCGAGCGACGCCGACGGCAGCATGCCGATCGAGCCGGTCAGCATGGCCGCCTCATCCGAGAGGATGTCGCCGAACATGTTGCCGGTGACGATCACGTCGAAGTTCTTCGGCGCCTTGACGAGCTGCATGGCCGCGTTGTCGACGTACATGTGCGACAGCTCGACTTCCGGATACTCCTTGTGCACGTCGGTGACGATGTCCTTCCAGAACTGGAACGTCTCGAGCACGTTGGCCTTGTCGACGCTGCACAGCTTCTTGCCGCGCTTGGCGGCAGCCTGGAAGGCGACGTGCGCGATGCGGCGGATTTCCGGCTCGGCGTAGCGCATGGTGTCGAAGCCTTCGCGCGCGCCGGCGAACACACCGTCCGGTGCGGCACGCACGCCCCGCGGCTGGCCGAAGTAGATGTCGCCGGTCAGTTCGCGCACGATCAGGATATCGAGACCGGACACGATCTCCGGCTTCAGGCTCGATGCGCCGGCCAGTTCGGGATAGCAGATCGCCGGACGGAAATTGGCGAACAGCTGCAGGTGCTTGCGCAGGCCCAGAATGGCCTGCTCCGGGCGCAGTTCGCGCGCCAGCGTGTCGTACTTCCAGTCGCCCACGGCGCCGAACAGGATCGCGTCGGCTTCCTTGGCGAGCTTGAGCGTGTCTTCTGGCAGCGGATGGCCCTTGGCCTCGTAGCCGGCGCCGCCCACCGGGGCGAATTCCATCTCGAACGACTCGCCCAGCACCTTGAGCACCTTCACGGCCTCGGCGACGATTTCCTTGCCAATGCCGTCACCCGGCAACACTGCAATCTTGGTCATGTGGTTGTCCTTGTTGTTCTGGTATCCGCTCAGCCGACGAGCTTGTGGGCGAGCCACGGCATCTTGGCCAGGCGCTGTGCTTCGTAAGCCTTGATCTGGTCGGCGTAGCGCAAGGTCAGGCCGATGTCGTCGAAGCCGTTGAGCAGGCAATATTTGCGGAACGCCGTGATGTCGAACGGATAGGCCGTACCGCCCGGCGTGACGACGACCTGCTTGTCCAGATCGACGGTCAGCTGGTAGCCCGTAAAGGCTTGCGTCTCGTTGAACAGATGGTCGACTTGCGACTCCGTCAGCACGATCGGCAGCAGGCCGTTCTTGAAGCAGTTGTTGAAGAAGATGTCGGCAAAGCTCGGCGCGATGATGGCGCGGAAGCCGTACTGCTGCAGCGCCCACGGTGCGTGCTCACGCGAGCTGCCGCAGCCGAAGTTCTTGCGCGCCAGCAACACCGAGGCGCCCTTGTAACGCGGCTGGTTCAGCACGAAGTCGGGGTTGAGCGGTCGCTTGCTGTTGTCCTGGCCGGGCTCGCCCACGTCCTTGTAGCGCCACTCGTCGAACAGGTTCGGGCCGAAGCCGGTGCGCTTAATCGACTTGAGGAACTGCTTCGGAATGATCGCGTCGGTGTCGACGTTCTCGCGGTCGAGCGGGGCCACGAGGCCGGTGTGGATGGTGAATTGTTCCATGATTGCTCTCTCTATCCTGCCGCTCAAGCGAGCTTGCGCACGTCGACGAAGTGGCCTTCCAGCGCGGCCGCAGCGGCCATCGCCGGGCTTACCAGATGGGTGCGGCCACCCGCGCCCTGGCGGCCTTCGAAGTTGCGGTTGGACGTGGATGCGCAGCGCTCGCCCGGCTCGAGGCGGTCCGCGTTCATGGCGAGACACATCGAGCAACCCGGCTCGCGCCACTCAAAACCTGCCGCCTTGAAAATCTTGTCGAGCCCTTCGCGCTCGGCTTGCTCCTTCACGAGGCCCGAGCCCGGCACGACCATCGCCAGCTTCACGTTCGACGCAATGCGCTTGCCCAGCTTCTGCACGACCCACGCTGCGGCGCGCATGTCTTCGATCCGGCTGTTGGTGCACGAGCCGATGAAGACCTTGTCGATGTTGATGTCGCTGATGGCAACGTTCGGCTGCAGGCCCATGTATTCGAGCGCGCGCTCCATGGCATTGCGCTTGTTCGGGTCTTTCTCTTTGTCGGGATCCGGCACACGGTCTTCAATGCTGACCACCATTTCAGGCGACGTGCCCCAGCTCACCTGCGGGCGAATCTCTTCCGCACGCAGCTCGACCACCTGATCGAAATGCGCACCCTCGTCAGAATGCAGTGTGCGCCAGTAGGCGACGGCCTGCTCCCACTCCACGCCTTGCGGCGCGAACGGGCGGCCCTTGACGTACTCCAGCGTGACATCGTCCACGGCGACCATGCCGGCGCGGGCGCCTGCCTCGATGGCCATGTTGCACACCGTCATGCGACCTTCCATCGACAGCGCGCGGATGGCCGAACCGCCGAACTCCATGGCGTAGCCCGTGCCGCCGGCCGTACCGATCTTGCCGATGATGGCGAGCACGATGTCCTTGGCCGTGCAGCCACGCGGCAGCGTGCCTTCCACCTTCACGAGCATGTTCTTGCTCTTCTTGGCGAGCAGCGTTTGCGTGGCCAGTACATGCTCGACTTCCGACGTGCCGATGCCGTGCGCGAGCGCGCCGAATGCGCCGTGCGTGCTGGTGTGCGAATCGCCGCAGACCACCGTCATGCCCGGCAGCGTCGCGCCCTGCTCCGGCCCGATCACGTGCACGATGCCCTGACGCTTGTCGTTCATCTTGAATTGCGTGATGCCGTAGCTGTCGCAGTTGGCATCGAGCGTGTCGACCTGCAGCTTGGAAACCGGATCGGCAATGCCGTGCGAGCGGTCGGTGGTCGGCACGTTGTGATCCGACACAGCCAGGTTGGCGCTGATGCGCCACACAGGACGCTCGGCCATCTTCAGGCCCTCGAACGCCTGCGGGCTCGTCACTTCGTGCAGCAGTTGACGATCGATGTAGAGGACGGTCGTGCCGTCTTCTTCGGTATGAACGACGTGATCGTCCCAAAGTTTGTCGTAGAGCGTCTTGGCCATGATGCGATCCGTACACAACGTGCCCTTTTTGGAAATTCAGGGCCGCTGCGCGAGCTGTTTCGTGGGGAGTGATCGATTATGCCACTCGGTGCATTGGGCACCGGACGTGACTGGCGAAAGGGGGTTTCGCCATTTCGCGAAGGCCCTTTCCGGGCACCTCAAACGGCGCGCAACAAAAAACCCCGCCGGTTTCCCGGGCGGGGTTTCTGCAAGGCGAACAGCTTCGCTTAGCGCTTGTCGATCGACGGCACTTCGCGGGTCGCTGCGCCGTTGAACAGCTGGCGCGGACGGCCGATCTTGTATTCCGGATCGGTGATCATCTCTTCCCATTGCGAAATCCAGCCCACCGAGCGGGCCAGCGCGAAGATACAGGTGAACATCGAGGTCGGGATGCCCAGCGCGCGTTGCACGATGCCCGAGTAGAAGTCGACGTTCGGGTACAGCTTGCGGCTGACGAAGTATTCGTCTTCCAGGGCGATCTTTTCCAGCTCCATCGCCAGCTTGAACAGCGGGTCGTTATGCAGGCCCAGCTCGTTCAGCACTTCGTGGCACGTTTCGCGCATCAGCTTGGCGCGCGGGTCGTAGTTCTTGTACACGCGGTGGCCGAAGCCCATCAGGCGCACGCCGCTGTTCTTGTCCTTCACCTGCTTGATGAACTCGGGCACCTTGTCCACGGTACCGATTTCTTCCAGCATGTTCAGCGCAGCTTCGTTCGCGCCGCCGTGCGCGGGGCCCCACAGGCAGGCGATACCGGCAGCGATGGCAGCGATCGGGTTGGTGCCCGACGAGCCCGCCAGACGCACCGTCGACGTCGAGGCGTTCTGCTCGTGGTCTGCGTGCAGGATGAAGATGCGGTCCAGTGCCTTCTCCAGCACCGGGTTCACCTTGTAGTCTTCGCACGGCGTCGCAAACATCATGCGCATGAAGTTACCCGTGTACGACAGGTTGTTCTGCGGATAGATGAGCGGCTGGCCGATGTTGTACTTGTATGCCATGGCCACCAGCGTCGGCAGCTTGGCGATCAGGCGAATCTGCGAGATTTCACGCTCGCGCGGGTCATTGATGTTGGCAGCGTCCGGATAGAACGCGCTCATGGCACCGACCAAGCCCGTCAGCACGGCCATCGGGTGGGCGTCACGGCGGAAACCGCGCAGGAAGAACTGCATCTGCTCATGGACCATGGTGTGATTCGTCACCACATGGTTGAACTCTTCCTTCTGCTTGGCGTTGGGCAGCTCGCCCTTGAGCAGCAGATAGCAGATTTCCATGAAATCGCACTTGCTGGCCAGATCGTCGATGGCGTAGCCGCGGTACAGCAGCTCACCTTTGTCACCATCGATATAGGTGATCTTGGAATTGCACGACGCAGTCGACATGAAGCCGGGGTCGTACGTGAACTTGCCCGTCTGACCGTACAGCTTGCGGATGTCGATCACGTCCGGGCCAACCGTGCCCTTGTAGATCGGCAGCTCGACGCTGGGCGAGCCATCGGAAAACGATAGGGTGGCTTTCACTTCGGACGGCGTCATGTCGGTTTCCTTCTCTGCTGTTTATAAAAATGAAGTCGGGAGACTCCCGCCAGACGGATCAAGGGGCGCCGGCCGGGGGCGGCTGGATCGATTCGTCTTGCGGCAACCTCTCGCGCGCCGGTTCAGACCGAGCGCAGCAAGGTCAGGACGTGCTGAATGTGGGGCACGTCGAGTTCGCCCTCCGGCTCCTTGCGTGCAAGCAGGAGATCCATCAGGTCGTTGTCGGGTAGCTCAAACAACTGCGAGAGTGCGGCAACGTCGTCGTCCGACAGTTCCGTCTCATAGCGGTTGAAGAAGCGCTCGACGATGATGTCGTTCTCAAGCAGGCCGCGTCGGGCACGCCAGCGCAAACGGGCACGCTTGTGCGGATCGGACTGATGGGAGAACGTCGGAGTGTTCACAGCAACCATACTTTCTAGAAATGTGTCGCCGGAGAAACCGCTCCGGCGACACACAATGCCAAAGTGCCCTGACTCGCGCCTTACACAGCGCGACGCACCATCAATTCCTTGATCTTGCCGATGGCCTTCGTCGGGTTCAGACCCTTCGGGCACACATCGACGCAGTTCATGATGGTGTGGCAGCGGAACAGGCGGTACGGATCTTCCAGGTTGTCCAGGCGCTCGCTGGTGGCCTGATCACGGCTGTCAGCGATGAAACGATACGCCTGCAGCAGACCCGCCGGGCCGACGAACTTGTCCGGATTCCACCAGAACGACGGGCACGACGTCGAGCAGCTCGCGCACAGAATGCATTCGTACAGGCCGTCAAGCTCTTCACGCTCTTCCGGCGACTGCAGACGCTCCTTCTCGGGCGGCGGCTCGTCGTTGATCAGGTACGGCTTGATCGAGTGGTACTGATTGAAGAACTGAGTCATGTCGACGATCAGGTCGCGCACCACGGGCAGCCCCGGCAGCGGACGCAGCACGATCTTCTCGGGCAGTTCACGCATGTTGGTCAGGCAGGCCAGACCATTCTTGCCGTTGATGTTCATGGCGTCGGAGCCGCACACGCCTTCGCGGCACGAACGACGGAACGCGATCGACTCGTCCAGCTTCTTCAGCTTGACAAGCGCGTCGAGCAGCATGCGCTCGTGACCGTCGAGTTCAACCTCGTAGGTCTGCATGCGGGGCGCTGCGTCCTTGTCCGGATCGTAGCGATAGACTTCAAAAATACGCTTCATTTTTGTGGGTCCTTCTTATCCGTTAGAACGTACGCGCCTTGGGCGGCACGGTTTCCACCGACAGCGGCTTCAACTGCACCGGCTTGTAGTCCAGGCGGTTGCCTTCGGAATACCACAGCGAGTGCTTCATCCAGTTTTCGTCATCGCGGTTCGGGAAGTCGCTGTGGGCGTGTGCACCGCGCGACTCCTTGCGGGCGGCAGCCGACACCATCGTTGCCTTCGCCACTTCCACCAGGTTGGCCACTTCCAGCGCTTCAACGCGCGCGGTGTTGAACACCTTGGACTTGTCCTTCAGGTGGATGTTGCCAGCGCGTTCCGCCACTTCCAGGATGCGCTCGACGCCTTCATCCATCAGCTTCTGCGTACGGAACACGCCAGCGTGCGACTGCATGTTGCGGCGGATGTCGTTGGCGACGTCCTGCGCATACTCGCCCGAGCTGGACGAATCGAGCTTCGCCAGGCGCGACAGCGCACGGTCTGCAGCGTCGGCCGGCAGCGGCTTGTGCTCGCGGTTCTTCAGGTTCTGCGCAATGATATGGTTGCCCGCCGAACGGCCGAACACCACCAGGTCGAGCAGCGAGTTCGTGCCCAGGCGGTTGGCGCCGTGCACGGATACGCACGAGCATTCGCCGATCGCGTAGAAGCCGTTGATAACCTCGTTCGGGTTGCCGTTCTTCGGCACCACGACCTGACCGTGATAGTTCGTCGGAATGCCACCCATCTGGTAGTGGATGGTCGGCACCACGGGAATCGGTTCCTTGATGGCGTCGACGTTGGCGAACTTCAGGCCGATCTCGCGAATCGACGGCAGGCGCTTCATGATCGTCTCGGCACCGACGTGCGTCAGGTCGAGCAGCACGTAGTCGCCGTTCGGGCCGCAGCCGCGACCTTCCTTGATTTCCTGATCCATCGAGCGCGACACGAAGTCACGCGGCGCCAAGTCCTTCAGCGTCGGAGCATAGCGCTCCATGAAGCGCTCACCATCCTTGTTACGCAGGATGCCGCCCTCGCCGCGCACGCCTTCTGTGATCAGCACGCCCGCGCCGGCCACGCCGGTCGGGTGGAACTGCCAGAATTCCATGTCTTCCAGCGGAACGCCTGCGCGCGCTGCCATCCCCAGGCCGTCACCGGTATTGATGAAGGCATTGGTGGAAGCCGCGTAGATCCGGCCTGCACCGCCCGTAGCGAACAGCGTCGTCTTGGCTTCGAGGATGTACACCTCGCCGGTTTCCATTTCCAGCGCGGTCACGCCCAGCACGTCGCCGTCCTGATCGCGGATCAGATCCAGCGCCATCCATTCGACGAAGAAGTGGGTCTTGGCCCGCACGTTACGCTGATACAGCGTGTGCAGCAGCGCGTGGCCGGTACGGTCAGCCGCGGCGCAGGCACGCTGCACGGGCTTCTCGCCGTAGTTCGACGTGTGACCGCCGAACGGACGCTGGTAGATCGTGCCGTCGGCGTTGCGGTCGAACGGCATGCCGAAGTGTTCCAGTTCATAGACCACGTTCGGGGCCTGGCGGCACATGAATTCGATCGCGTCCTGGTCGCCGAGCCAGTCGGAACCCTTGACGGTGTCGTAGAAGTGATAGTGCCAATTGTCTTCGCTCATGTTACCCAGCGAAGCACCGATACCACCCTGCGCCGCAACGGTGTGCGAGCGGGTGGGGAACACCTTGGACAGCACGGCCACGGAGAGGCCGGCTTCTGCCAGCTGCAGCGATGCGCGCATGCCCGAACCGCCCGCACCGACGATCACGACGTCGAATTTGCGGCGCGGCAGCCCAGTCTTGACTGCGACCATGTCTTAAACCCTCCAGAGAATCTGAGCTGCGTAGCCCGCACAACCGACGAGCCACAGAATCGTCAACACTTGCAGCGTCAAACGCACTGCCACGGGCTTCACGTAGTCCATCCAGATATCACGGACACCGATCCAGGCGTGATACGTGAGCGACACGAACGCCAGGAACGTCAGCATCTTCATCCACTGGTTCGAGAACAGGCCGGCCCAGCTTTGGTACGACGTGTCTTTCGAGAGCAGGAATGCAGCCAGCAACACGATCGTGTAGACCGCCATGATCACGGCGGTGACGCGCTGCGCGAGGAAGTCCTTCAGGCCGTAGTGCGCGCCGACAACGAGGCGCTTGGGACCGATATTGTTATTTGCCATCAGGGACTCCTCAGAACAGGCCGAACAGCTTGGCGCCGAACACCACCGTCAGCAGCAGGCTGACGATGAGCACGCTCACAGCCGACTTGGAGGCCGAGGTCTTGTCGATGCCGATATGCAGATCGAGGATCAGGTAACGGATACCTGCGCAGAAATGGTGCAGATAAGCCCAGATGAGCGCTAGGACGACAACCTTGGCGAAGCCGTTGGACAGAAGCGCCGAGAACTTGGCGAAACTGATTTCCGACGTGAGACTTTGCTCAAACAAGTACAGCACGAACGGAAGAAGAAGGAACATCAGCGCACCGCTGGCACGGTGCAGGATGGACACCTTACCGGCCCAGGGCAAGCGGTAGCGGGCGATATCGCCCAAACCGATGTTCCTGTAGACCGGCCTGGCTTTCTTGATGGCTTCTGCCATGGTCAGACCCCAATTGGCTAATCAACAAACAAAACAGCTTTGCACAAATCCGCGAGATTCTAGCGCGCTTTTGTTGCGCAGCGCACCAATAATTCCATGCGACGCGCTCCACTTTTGTGCTTCGTGCCCTCGCCTGCCAGCGGCGTGATACGGGGGCAGATTGTCCTCTTTACCTTGCCCTCATGACGCGCAATGCGCTGTTGCGCGACGCACAAGGTGAAACGCCATTGAGTTGGCTCAGCCGCACGAATCGCGCCTGAGGACGCACCGTCAACTCAGCTCGTTCTGGTAGTAATGCCGCGTCGTGACGTACAGGCCACGGCGTATTTCCACGGGTTTGTCGCCGAACGTGTGCGAGACGCGCTCCACCGAGAGCAGCGGCGAGGCAACCGCCACCGACAGTAACTCGGCCGTAGCAGCGTCCGCTGCCACAGCGCGGATGCGCTCCGTGGCACGCAACATGCGCACGCCGAACTCCGCCTCGAAGAACGCGTACATCGGCCCCTTCCACTCCGTCAGCTTTTCGGCCGTGAGGCCCTTGAAGCTCGCGCCCGGCAGCCAGATCTCCTCCAGCACCGTCGGCTCGCCCGAAAAGAACAGGATGCGGCGGATCTGCACGACGCTGTCGCCGGCCTTCAGTTCGAGCAGCCTGGCGATCTCGGCCGGCGCCCGCATGCGCTTGCACTCGAGTACGCGGCTGCTCGGGTAATGCTGCTCGCCCTGCTCCGGCATCAGACGCAAGAAGCGGAACTGCACGCCTTCTTCGTAATGCGTGGTCACGAAGGTGCCCTTGCCCTGGCGCCGCGCGACCAGGTTTTCGGCGGCCAATTCGTCGATCGCCTTGCGCACGGTCCCCTGGCTGACCTTGTAGCGGGCCGCCAATTCCATCTCGCTGGGGATCATCTCGCCGGGCTTCCATTCGCCGGCTTGCAAGCTTTGCAGGATCAGCGTCTTGATCTGCTGATACAGCGGGCTGAAGGTGGGAGAGCCGCCCGCGCCGCCAGCAGACGCAGGCGACGCGCCGCCTTCGCCGCCCGAGGGCGGCATCGCAGCAGATAGAGGGCTGGGTGTGCTCGACATAACTGCCGATTTCACCACAAAAGCGACAAAGGCGTCCAGCCCGTTTATAGAATGTCTTATGTCTTATATAAGACAGAAGATTAATTGACTTTCGAGCAAGGCCGGACCTACACTCGCGCCTGTTCCGGGCGACGGCCCACACACACGCCACGACGGCCTCACGGTCAATCGCAAGTGTGTTTCCACATCGTCATGCGGACGCAGTAAACTGCGAGGCTCTTGCCGATTCTGAGCCGACCGCCCACGAGGCGCCGACCGTTGCCGGCAATGCCTGCGAGGCTGCACCGACATCCTGCCGGGATGCCGGCCGCGCGCAGTGCGATCCGCTTTCACTACCGTTTGGAGAGTTCTCATGGCAAAAGCACCCATGCGCGTCGCAGTGACCGGCGCTGCTGGACAGATCGGTTACGCCCTGCTGTTCCGCATCGCCGCCGGCGAAATGCTGGGCAAGGATCAGCCCGTCATCCTGCAACTGCTGGAAATCCCCGATGAGAAGGCCCAGAAGGCGCTCAAGGGCGTGATGATGGAGATCGAAGACTGCGCATTCCCGCTGCTGGCTGGCATGGAAGCGCATTCCGACCCGATGACCGCGTTCAAGGACGTCGACGTGGCCCTGCTGGTGGGCGCCCGCCCCCGCGGCCCGGGCATGGAGCGTGCTGACCTGCTGTCGGCCAACGCTCAAATCTTCACGGCACAAGGCAAGGCCCTGAACGCCGTTGCCTCGCGCAACGTGAAGGTGCTGGTGGTCGGCAACCCGGCCAACACCAACGCCTACATCGCCATGAAGTCGGCGCCGGACCTGCCGCGCGAAAACTTCACCGCCATGCTGCGCCTGGACCACAACCGTGCCCTGTCGCAGATCGCCGCCAAGACCGGCAAGCCGGTGTCGAGCATCGAAAAGCTGTTCGTGTGGGGCAACCACAGCCCGACGATGTACGCCGACTACCGCTACGCCACGATCGACGGCAAGAGCGTCAAGGACATGATCAACGACCCGGTGTGGAACAACGACGTGTTCCTGCCGACCGTTGGCAAGCGCGGCGCCGCCATCATCGAAGCGCGCGGCCTGTCGTCGGCTGCTTCGGCTGCCAACGCCGCCATCGACCACGTGCGTGACTGGGTGCTCGGCAGCAACGGCAAGATCGTCACGATGGGCATCCCGTCGAACGGCGAATACGGCATTCCGAAGGACGTGATGTTCGGCTTCCCGGTCACCACGGAAAACGGCAAGTACAAGATCGTCGAAGGCCTGGAAATCGACGAGTACAGCCAAGGCAAGATCAAGATCACGCTCGACGAGCTGGAAGGCGAGCGTGCAGGCGTGCAGCATCTGCTGTGATCCGCATGATCTAAAAGAAGAAACCGGAGCGGATCGGCAGCGACCCCTCCGGTTTTTTTACACCTGCATTTCGAACAAAACGCAGGCGTTACCACGCCGCCCAACCGATACCACCCCGTGCACCCCACCGAGGTTTTGTTCCAGGACGATGCCCTGCCGGCCCAGTTGCCGGTCTGCGACCACTACGCGGGCGCAGAAAAGCTGATGCGCAAGTCGCTCGCCCTGCAACAAGCCCTTGGCCCCGTTTTCGATATCACGTTTGACTGCGAAGACGGCGCCGCCGTCGGTCATGAGCGCGCGCACGCCGAACTGGCCGCCGCGCTCATCAACAGCGACGACAACCGCTTCAACCGCGTCGGCGTGCGCATCCACGATCCGAACCACGACGCGTGGACGCAAGACGTCGACATCCTCGTCGGCCTTGCCGGCAGCCGCCTCGCCTACGTGACCGTGCCGAAGGTGCGTGACGTGGTGGAAGTAGCGCGCGTGACCGATCGCATCAACCAGGCCGCCAAGGCGGCGGGCATTGCACGGCACCTGCCGATCCACGTCTTGATCGAAACGCATGGCGCGCTGACGCAGGTGTTCGATATTGCGTCGCTGGTACAGGTCGAATGCCTGAGTTTCGGCCTGATGGATTTCGTTTCCGCACACAACGGTGCGATTCCCGGCGCGGCGATGGACTCGCCCGAGCAGTTCGAGCATCCGCTGATCCGCCGCGCGCTTGCCGAGATTTCGGCCGCCTGCCACGCGCACGGCAAGGTGCCGTCGCACAACGTCAGCACCGATATCAAGCATCCGGACCGCGCCGGCGCCGATGCCGCCCGTGCTCGCAACGAGTTTGGCTATCTGCGCAAGTGGAGCATCCACCCGGACCAGATCGCGCCGATCGTTTCGGCGTTCCGCCCGTCGCACGAAGAAGTGACACACGCGAGCGCCATTCTTGCGGCTGCGCAGGATGCCGCGTGGGGCCCGATCCAGCATGAAGGCCGGCTGCACGACCGCGCGAGCTATCGCTATTGGTGGGCCGTGCTGCAACGCGCGCATACCACCGGCGTGGAAATGCCCGCCGACGCCGTTGCGCGCTTCTTCGCGTGACGAGCATAGAGAGGAGATTCGCCATGACGGCAAACACCCAAACCAGCGCAGGCGCCCGCTTCCGCCAGGCGTTGGTCGAAGAATCGCCGCTGCAGATTGTCGGCACCATCAACGCCAACCATGCGCTGCTGGCCAAGCGCGCCGGCTATCGCGCGATTTATCTGTCGGGCGGCGGTGTGGCGGCAGGCTCGCTGGGCTTGCCTGACCTCGGCATATCTGGCCTGGACGACGTTCTGACCGACGTCCGCCGCATCACCGATGTGTGTGACGTCCCACTGCTGGTGGACGTTGACACGGGCTTTGGCGCTTCCGCATTCAACGTGGCGCGCACGACCAAGTCGCTCATCAAGTTTGGCGCCGCGGCCATGCATATCGAAGATCAGGTCGGCGCCAAGCGGTGCGGCCATCGGCCCAACAAAGAGATCGTCTCGAAGGACGAGATGGTCGATCGCATCAAGGCAGCCGTCGATGCCCGCACCGACGCCAACTTTGTCGTCATGGCCCGCACCGATGCGCTGGCCGTCGAAGGGTTCGACCGCGCCCTGGAACGCGCCGTGGCCTGTGTGGAAGCCGGCGCGGATGCGATCTTTCCCGAGGCGATGACGGAACTGTCGATGTACCGCAAGTTCGTCGACGCGGTGAAGGTGCCGGTGCTGGCCAACATCACTGAATTCGGACAGACGCCGCTGTTCACGCGCGACGAGCTGGCCTCCGCCGGCGTGTCGATGATCCTGTATCCCCTGTCGGCATTCCGCGCGATGAACAAGGCTGCGGAGAACGTGTACGCAGCCATTCGCCGCGATGGCACGCAACAGAACGTCGTCGACACCATGCAGACGCGCATGGAACTCTACGACAGCATCGGTTACCACGATTACGAAGCCAAGCTGGACGCGCTCTTCGCACAGAACCGCGGCTGAGCCGGCCAGCATCCATCCCAACGCAAGCAAGGAGAACGGAAGGCAAAAGTGGCGGGGTAAATTGCCCGGGAACGCCCCAAAAACGATGCTGATGCCGGCACGACACCCCCGTTTGGCGGAGATGTCGGACCCGCATGTAACAGAACGTTGGGCACGGCGTGCAAATCGGTCAAAATACCGGCCGGTGTGCGAAATGCCGTGGCATCCGTGACCTGGCTGCCGCCTCCCTACTCTGTCTTACCGAATTACCGAAGGAAACCCTATGAACAAATTCATCGTGGGCGCCTGTGCCGGCGTTCTTTCGCTGGCTGCATCGCAGTACGCAACCGCCCAGACCGCGCCCGCAAAGCCGGCCGCCAAGAAGGCTCCGGCCAAGAAGAAGGTCACCAAGAAGGCAGCGCCTGTTGTCGCCGCCAAGCCTGAAGGCGTGCAATGGAAGTGCGAACTCGGCAACGAACTCTACATTGCAGGCGACATGACGCGTGACCAGATCATCAAGCTGCACTGGAAGGGCAAGAACTACGACCTGCCGCGCCAGCTGACGCGCACCGGCGCTGACCGCTACTTCGACCAGAAGACCGGCTTCGACCTGGTGGTGATCCCGGCCAAGGCCATGCTGTTCGACCGCAACGAAGGCCACCGCCTGGCCGATGAGTGCCAGACCGCCGAAATGGCTGCCGGCGCACCGGCCCCGACGCAAGCCGGCGCCCTGCGCGCTCCGGCCGGCCTGCCGCTGATGACGCCGGACAGCGCGGCTCCCGCCCCGGCCCCCGCTCCGGCACCGGGCACCGCCCAACCGGCCCAGCAATAACGCGCTATCACGCAACAGGCCCACAGGAACCGCCCATGTCCGCACCCGTTGCGAACATCCGCCCGCATCCGGACAAGGTCATCGTCGACGACGTGACCTTGCATGGATGCGCCGGGCGCCTTGGGCCGGCCGCAGCTGGAGCCGTCGAGCCACATGGCACGATGGCTCCAGGCACCGCCCTCGCCGTCCCTCGGGCAATCGAGGCGCACCAAGATACCGTCGCCCGCGGCCAACGCACCCATGCGCTGCGCATGAAAATTGCCCGCGTTGGCGACAAGCGTTTCACCACGAATGACCTCGACGCCAAGAAGCGTTCGATTGCCCATGGCATCCCCGCCCGCATCCACGGCGGCAAGACGTTCAGCGGCGTCGTGGCGCAGTACCCGACCGGCCAGCAGCCATGCCGGTCAATGCATTTGCCGGTTTGTATGTGATTGATTTTGTCGATTTGATGTATCCGCACGGGGCGCCCCGGCACCCCGCGCAATCCTCAAGCCTTGGAGTCATGCCATGCCCCACAATCTGAAAAAAACACTCAAGGAATTTAAGATCAACGGCGGCCAGACCGGCAAGTTCTACTCCCTGCCGCAATTGGGCAAGGAACTGGGCGTGGCGATCGAGCGCCTGCCGGTGTCGATCCGCATCGTGCTGGAATCCGTCCTGCGCAACTGCGACGGCAAGAAGGTGACCGAAGAGCACGTCGCGCAACTGGCCAACTGGAAGCCGACCGCCGAGCGCGTCGACGAAATCCCCTTCGTGGTCGCCCGCGTGGTGCTGCAGGACTTTACCGGCGTGCCGTTGCTGGCCGACCTGGCCGCCATGCGCAACGTGGCCGAGCGCATGGGCAAGAA
This sequence comes from Ralstonia sp. UNC404CL21Col, assembly GCF_000620465.1. Lineage (GTDB taxonomy): Bacteria > Pseudomonadota > Gammaproteobacteria > Burkholderiales > Burkholderiaceae > Ralstonia > Ralstonia flatus. Next base: position 672,116 of record NZ_KK211140.1, on the reverse strand, counting down.
CCCCAAGAAGATCGAGCCGCTGGTGCCGGTCGACCTGGTCGTGGATCACTCGGTGCAGATCGACCACTTCCGCGAGAAGAAGGCGCTGGACTTGAACATGCAACTGGAGTTCTCGCGCAACAACGAGCGCTACCAGTTCATGAAATGGGGCATGCAGGCATTCGACACGTTTGGCGTGGTGCAGCCGGGCTTCGGCATCGTCCACCAGGTCAACCTGGAATACTTGGCGCGCGGCGTGCACAAGAAGGACGGCGTGTTCTACCCGGATACGCTGGTCGGCACTGACAGCCACACCACCATGATCAACGGTATCGGCGTGGTGGGCTGGGGCGTGGGTGGCATCGAGGCGGAAGCCGGCATGCTGGGCCAGCCGGTGTATTTCCTGACGCCGGACGTCGTCGGCGTTGAGCTGAAGGGCCGCCTGCGTGAAGGCTGCACCGCCACCGACCTGGTGCTCACGATCACCGAAATGCTGCGCAAGGAGAAGGTCGTCGGCAAGTTCGTCGAATTCTTCGGCGAAGGCACGGCCAGCCTGTCGCTGCCGGACCGCGCAACCATCGGCAACATGGCTCCGGAATACGGCGCCACGATGGGCTTCTTCCCGGTCGACGAAAAGACCATCGATTACTTCAAGGGCACGGGCCGCACGCAGGAAGAAATCGCTGCGTTCGAAGGCTACTTCAAGGCGCAGAAGCTGTTCGGCGTGCCGAAGGCCGGCGAAATCGACTACACCAAGACGCTGACGCTGGACCTCGGCACGGTGGCCCCGTCGCTGGCCGGTCCGAAGCGCCCGCAGGACCGCATCGAAATCGGCAACGTGAAGTCGACGTTCTCGTCGCTGTTCTCGAAGCCGGTTGCGGAGAACGGCTTCAACAAGAAAGCGGAAGACCTCGACAAGACCTTCACGACCACCAACGGCGTCGACGTGAAGAGCGGCGACGTGCTGATCGCGGCCATCACCTCGTGCACGAACACGTCGAACCCGAGCGTGCTGCTGGCAGCGGGCCTGCTGGCCAAGAAGGCCGTCGAAGCCGGTTTGGAAGTGGCGCCGCACATCAAGACGTCGCTCGCCCCGGGAAGCCGCGTGGTGACGAAGTATCTGGAAGCCGCCGGCTTGCTGCCGTATCTGGAAAAGCTCGGCTTTGGCGTGACAGCCTACGGCTGTACGACCTGTATCGGCAACGCCGGCGACCTGACGCCGGAACTCAACGAAGCCATCGTGAAGAACGACATCGTTGCGGCCGCCGTGCTGTCGGGCAACCGCAACTTTGAAGCGCGCATCCACCCGAACATCCGCGCCAACTTCCTAGCTTCTCCGCCGCTGGTCGTGGCCTACGCGATCGCCGGCAACGTGACGCGCGACCTCATGACCGAGCCGGTCGGCAAGGGCAAGAATGGCAAGGACGTGTATCTGGGCGACATTTGGCCAAGCTCGGACGAGATCGCCAAGCTGATGAAGTTCGCGATGAACGCCGACACGTTCCGCACGAACTACGAGCAGGTCAAGAAGCCGTCCAAGCTGTGGGCCAACGTCAAGGGCACGAAGGGCCAGGTCTACGACTGGCCGAAGTCGACGTATATCGCCGAGCCGCCGTTCTTCGAAGGCTTTGACATGACGCCGGCGGCTGCTTCGGCATCGGTCAAGGGCGCCCGCGCACTGGGCGTGTTCGGCGATTCCGTGACGACCGACCACATCTCCCCGGCCGGTTCGATCAAGGAAACGTCGCCCGCCGGCAAATACCTGCTGGCCAACGGCGTGCTCAAGGCCGACTTCAACAGCTACGGTTCGCGCCGCGGCAACCATGAGGTGATGATGCGCGGCACGTTCGCCAACGTGCGTATCAAGAACCTGATGATCCCCGCCAAGGCCGACGGTTCGCGCGTGGAAGGCGGCGAGACGCTGTTCCAGCCGAGCGGCGAACAAATGTCGATCTACGACGCCGCCATGAAGTACATCGCCGAAGGCACGCCGACGGTCGTGTTCGGTGGCGAAGAGTACGGCACGGGCAGCTCGCGCGACTGGGCGGCCAAGGGCACGCAGCTGCTGGGCGTGAAGGCCGTGATCGCACGCAGCTTCGAACGTATCCATCGCTCGAACCTGGTGGGCATGGGCGTGCTGCCGCTGCAGTTCAAGGGCAGCGACTCGGCGCAATCGCTCGGCATCGTGGGCGACGAGACCTTCGACATCGAAGGCCTCGACGGCGAAATCAAGCCGCAACAGGACGTCACCCTGGTCATCCATCGCGCCAACGGCGAGACCACGCGTGCGCAAGTGCTGCTGCGCATCGACACGCCGATCGAAGTGGATTACTACAAGCACGGCGGCATCCTGCCGTTCGTGCTGCGCCAGCTGCTGGCGGCTTAAGTTTCAAGCCACCACGCCGCGAAGGCGCAGATCGAAAGCCGGCTCTTCGGAGCCGGTTTTTTATTGCCTGCCAAATCAAACAAGGTGACGATGCCCCAATCGGCAAGCAGGCTTTGGTACAGTGTGCCGAATCGGCCGTGTGATGTGCCCGCCCCGTTGGCGGCACGCTCGCCGCCCGGCCTCGCCTGACCGTTTCATTGCTGGAGTCCCGCACCCATGGCCCAAGTGGTACTTGCCTTCATCGTCGTGGCGGCTGCCGTGTTCTACATCCTGTTCAAGGCACCGCAGACCGACGCCCAGGCGCCAGCCCCGGCAACGCCCGCCGTAGCAGCGGCGCCTGTGCCCCCGCCTCCGCCAATGGCAGCTTCCGCGCCGGTTGCCGAGACGCATCCGGCACCGGCCAGCGCGCCGGCTGCATCCGAACCCGCAGCGGCTTCCGCACCTGCGAGCGCAAGCAGCGCGGCCTCCGCAGCGTCGGCGCCTGCGGCCAAGCCTTAAGGTTTTCGCCTGACAGGTTTCGCAACGGGCGTCGCGCAGCAGCGTACAAGGGTAAAATAACGCCCCTTCATTCTTCCAACGAACGGTACGGCACAGCATGGCAGGATTCCGCTCCAAGGCTCCCCAACGTCTTTCCCCCGATGCAGAACGGCTGGTGGCCGATGCGCTGGCGCTCGACGCGTCGGGCAGCCGCATCGAAGACGTCTATTGGGAACAAAGGCTGTCCGAACGTCTTTCCCGGCTGCTCAAGAACGGCAGCCAGACCGCGCTCGACGCCGCGCTAGACCATCTTTTCAAGCACAACGAGGAAGCCTCCGACGTGCTCGCCGAGCAGGCCGAGACGCTCGCAGAATCCGCCATCCTCAGCTCGGGCGGCGTCGAATATGACGCGCTGCTGATCGCGGCGCCCATCCTGGCGCACACCCGCTACATGATCCCCTCGGGCACCATCAAGCCCGAGATGGCGCAAACGCTGCAGGTACACCTGCAGGCGCATGTGATGGCTTCCAACGCCCGTGTGGCGCTGGCCCCTTACCTGTACAGCATCGATCAGCTGCCGCGCACGCATTCCGACACCTTTGCGCTCACGCACAAGCTGGCCGCGTATGCGCTGTCGGGCCAGCCAGCCAAGGTTGAACTGCGCGACATGCCGGAAACGGCGCCGATCCTGGCCGACCCTCGCTACCTGGTGGCGATCGTCGTGGCGCAGCACGGCCAGGCGCTGTTCCGCTGGCAGGAAGACGCCAAGGAGCACCACGCAGAGCGCTCCGCCTGCCTGGAGCAATGGCGCGAACAGGTCACGCCGACCATCTCCACGCTGATGCCTGGCTGCGAGTTCGACCTGCTGCTGCCGGACGCCTTCTTCCTGTCCTGCCGCGAGTCCGACAAGCAGATCCGCCCGCTGACCGTGCGCGCTGCCGTCAATTACCTGCAGGGCGCGCTCGATATGCCGGCCAACCGCTTCGGCGCCATCATCGGCGCGTTCGGTGAAGAACAGATCGAGGAATACCGCGTGGCCTTCACGGTGCGCGGCGAGAAAGACCTCATCTACGGCATTGTCTGGCCCGTCTACGGCCGCGACGGCGGCGCCACGGATGTCACCGCGGAAGGCGAACCGGGCAGCCCACTGGAGCAGATTTGCGATGAATTGCGTGCCTGCGGCATCGAAGACATCTTCCGCCACGGCCAGCTCTTCGAACCCGAGTACTGCGAAGACTGCGGCGCCCCGCTCTATGCAGACCGCTCGGCCGAAATCGTCCACGCAGAAATGCCGGAAGACGCGCCGACGCAGCAGCCGCTGTTCCACTGACGGGCGACGCGCGTGATCAAAGCCACCTTCGGGTGGCTTTTTTATTGCTCCGCGATCGTTCATATTGATTGTCGGTTTGCGTCGCACGCGCCCTGCCGGGCTGCGGCACAATGACGGTCTTCCGCCACATGGCATCACCGCCGAACCCCAGGAGCCTCCCGATGACAACCCGTGCCCTCTTGTGTGTTCCCATCCGCGCCCTGATCCGCAACCTCGCAGCCTGTGCGCTGGCAGCGGCTGCCGCGGCGCCGTTCGCCGCGCACGCCGACGACCTGCGCATCGGCCTGTCCGCCGACGTCACGTCGATGGACCCGCAGTGGAACAACGCCGGCCCCAACAACGCCATGGCGCTGCACATCTTCGAGTCGCTGGTCTTTCTCGACAAGAACGGCCGCTACACGCCTGGCTTGGCCACCTCTTGGAAGCCCGTCGACGCCAACACCTGGGAGATCAAGCTCCGCCCCAACGTGAAGTGGAGCGACGGCACGGCGTTCACCGGCGAAGACGTGAAGGCATCGATCGAGCGGCCGGCGCGCCTGACCAACAGCCCGGGCCCGTTCACGAGCTATACGAAGTCGATCACCGAAGTACAGATCGTCGATCCGCTGACGGTGCGCTTGAAACTGTCGACACCGAATTACGCGAGCATTCCCAACGATCTGAACAGCCTGCCCATCATCCCGAAAAAGGTGGCCGATGCGGCGCAGGCGGACTTCGATGCGGGCCGCGCCATGATCGGCACCGGTCCATTCCTGTTCGACCACTTCACGCGCGGGCAGGAAATCGTCCTGAAGAAGAATCCGCACTACTGGGGCCGCGCGCCGCAGTGGGACAAGGTGACCTTCAAGATCATCACGGACAATGCGGCGCGCACAGCCGCGCTGCTCTCGGGCGATGTGGATGTCGTCGAGGCCGTACCGGCTGCGGACGTGCCGCGCATCAAGCAAGACCCCAAATTCCACCTCGAACAGCAGGTGTCGTGGCGCACGATTTTCTGGCAGATGGATCAGAGCCGCGATGCTTCGCCGTTCGTGACCGACAAGGCCGGCAAGCCCCTCGCCAAGAATCCGCTCAAGGACCATCGCGTGCGCGAGGCCATCGCGCTGGCCATCAACCGCGATGCCATTGTCAGCCGCGTGCTGGAGGGCCAGGGCGTCGTGGCATCGAGCATCGTGTCGCCGCAAATCTTCGGGCATCCGGGCGGCAAGCCGATCGCATATGACCCGGCGCGCGCCAAGAAACTGCTTGCCGAGGCCGGTTACCCGGACGGTTTCGGGCTCACGCTGCACGCCACGAACAATCGGTATCTGAACGACGCGCAGGTCGCGCAGACTACTGCGCAGCTGCTCACGCGCATCGGCATCCAGACGAAGGTGGAAACGTTGCCCGTGGCAGCCTATTTCTCGCGCGCACGTCAGGGCGAGTTCTCGTTCATGATGCTCGGCTGGGGCTCGGTGGCGGCGGATGTGGCGCTGCGCAGCATTCTCGGTACGCCCAACGCGCAAACCGGCTACGGTTCGTGGAACTGGGGCCGCTACAGCAATCCGGAGCTGGACAAGCTGGTACAGACGTCGCTCTCGACGGTGTCGAGCGAACAGGCACACGAGCAGGCCGCCAAGACCGCGGCGCGCTTTGCGCAGACCGACTACGCGATCATCCCATCGCATCACCAGCTCGCCACGTGGGCCATGCGCAAGGGCATTCGCTACGAGGCCCGGACCGACGAATGGTCGCTTGCCTGGTTGTTCACCAAGCAATAATGATGGGTTGGTAACGAACACCGTGCCGTAACGCGCTGTTACAGCAAATTGGCCTGATGTGCCGCATTGGGGTAACTAGCAGGAACTTTCGTCCTGAGCTTTCCTCTATCATGGCGATTTCCACGCCGACACCCTGTAACACTCGTGATGTTGCGACCCAAACTACTCTGTCTCGGCGTCGTCGCTTTGCTGGCCGCCTGCTCCAACTTGCAGACTGAGCCGACCGATGCGTCGGCCCAGGCCACCAACGCCACGCCGAGCACTCCGGCAGCGCAAGCCAAGCCGGCCACCCCGCCCGCCCCGACCACGCCGCCCATCGTCTTCGGCTCGACCGACAGCAGCGGCACCACCACGGTCAACCTGCCGTCCAAGGACAAGATGAGCTTGTCCGAGTACCGCGCACAAACCCGTGACCGCCTGATTCAATCGGAAGGTGCCCGCCCCGACGTGGCCGACTGCGCTGCGCATGCGAGCTGGATCATTCCGCGCTCGACCAATTTCGATCAGTTCCGCCTGCCGACGGGTGCGCTTTCCAACGACCAGGCCAAGGTCGAGCCATGGGACTCGCGCTTCTCGTCCAGCAAGCAAGGTGCGATCAAGGTGTCGAGCGTGATCACCTTCAATGCCGCCGTGCACAAGCGCGGCACGGGCAATGACCAGTGGGAACCCGTGCGCGTGCGCTGCGGGTATGACGAAGGGATGATGCTGGCGTATGAACTGCTCGACGCCAACGGTCAGCCATTCGCCGCGCCGGCCGCTGCGCCTTCGTCGTCGACAGCGCGCACGCACTGCCGCCGCGGTCATCGCTGCACGACCAATGCGGCGGCACACGGCAAGACCACCGCCAAGGGCAAGGCCTCGGCAAAAGCGACGGCCAAGTCAGCCAAGGGCAGCGGCACCGCCAAGACCAAGTCGACCACGGGAAGCAAATCCACCGCCAAGTCGACGGCAAAGAAGACGACGAAGAAGTCGTCCTCCAACTAAGCGCAACGCGCCGCCGACCCCGGCGGCGCGGCGTTTATCTTCAGCCGAGATACTCCAGGATCGCCTGCAGCATGGCCGCGCCCAATGCGGCGCTGCGGGCGCCGTCCCAACCCACGCGTGCGTCGGGCAGGTCGGCGTTGTCCTTGAACGGCATTTCCAGCGTCAACGACAGGCAGCCATACGTGTGGCCGATGTACTTGGAGGCGAGCTTGAGCGCGTCTTCGTTGTACTTGCTGGCCTCGTAGCCGTATCGCGTCTGAAAATCCGGTGATGCTCGCAGGAACGCCGCCACAAAGCGGTCCTGGTCGGCGCGCTGTGCATCGGTAAAGCCGGGCAGCATTTCACTGCCGGCCACGAACACATAAGGCAGCGCCTCGTCGCCGTGGATATCGAAGAACAGATCGACGCCGGTTTGCTCGATGGCCTGGCGCACCGCCAGCACTTCCGGGCTGCGCTGCGCGTCGGGTTCCATCCACTCGCGGTTCAGGTTCGCGCCCGCGGCATTGGTGCGCAGGTTGCCCAGCGATGAGCCGTCCGGATTCATGTTCGGCACGATATGGAAGACGGCGCGCTCGGCAAGCACACGGCCGACGGGATCGCCGCTCCAGACACCTTGGCGCGTCAGACGCGCGAGCAGGCCCTCGACGAACCACTCGGCCATCGTCTCGCCCGGATGCTGGCGCGCGATGATCCACACGTTTTTCTTGCCGGGGCCGGGTTCGCCGACGGTGATGCTGGTCATGTCGCGGCCCTGCACCGTTTGCCCCAAGCGCTGCGTGCGCACGCCGGGTTTCGTTTGCGCAGCGGCCACGAGCGAAAGGTGGCGCTCGTCCGAATACGGCTCGAAATAGGCAAACCAGATGCTGTCGTGCTCGGGCGTCACCTCGATTGTCAACGTCTTGCCGTCGTAGCGGGTCGGCACACGGAACCAATGCTCGCGGTCGTACGAGGCGACGGCGCGGTAGTCCTTCCAGCCGGCGGCGTAAGTGCATTCGCCGGCGTTTTCCAGTGCGAGCTTGCAGGCCTGGCCCCGCACGCCTTGCAGGCGGAAGTGGAACCATTGCGTGAAATCTGCGTGCGAATCGCGGCGAATGCGCAGGCGGATGGCATCGGCGCGGACAACATCGACGATTTCGATGGCGCCGCTGTCGAATGCGCTGGAAATGTGCGGTTGATTGGCTGTCATGTCGGATCCTGTCATCAGGTGAGCTTGCGGCGGAAGACCCAGCGCTCGTCGTCGGAATCGGCAGCGGCAAAGGCATAGCCGTCGACATCGAACGCCTTGAGCTTGCGCGGATCGGTAATGCGATGCTCGATCGCGTAGCGCGCCATCAGACCACGCGCACGCTTCGCATAGAACGAAATGATCTTGTACTGGCCGTTCTTCCAGTCTTCAAACACCGGCGCGACGATGCGCGCCTTGAGCACCTTGGGCCGCACCACCTTGAAATACTCTTCCGATGCGAGATTGACGAGCACGGGATCGTCGTCCTGCTTGAAGAGCTTGTTGAGCGCCAGCGTCACCTCGTCGCCCCAGAAGGCGTACAGGTCTTTGCCGCGCGGATTGGCAAGGCGCGTGCCCATTTCCAGCCGATACGGCTGCATCCAATCGAGCGGGCGCAGCATGCCGTACAGCCCCGACAGAATCCGCAGATGCTTCTGCGCGAACTGCAGATCGTCGACCGCCAGCGAATTGACGTCGAGTCCGCCGTAGACGTCGCCGTCGAAGGCGAGCGCGGCTTGCTTGCTGTTCTCGGCCGTGAATTCGGGCGACCAATCGGCGTAGCGCGTGGCATTGAGCGCCGCCAACGGATCGGAAATGTGCATGAGCGTGCCGATCTGGGCCGGCGACAGCTTGCGAAGCACTTCGATGAGTTCTGCGGAGCGCGCGATGAAATCGGGCAGCGTGTGGGTCTTGGTGCGCGGCGGCGTGTCGTAGTCGAGCGACTTGGCCGGCGAGAGGACGATGATCATGTCAGAATCGCGGTTCACAAGTCTGGAATTGTATCGAATGGCAGACGCTGCCGCCCTCGCCCACTCCACCCAGGCTCCGGCCCCGCGCGTGGTGCTGGACTCCAACATCTGGGTCGACATCCTGATCTTCGACGATGCGGTTGCGCGCCCCATCCGCGCCGCGCTGGAAGCCGGCCGGCTGGACGCCATCATCAGCCCCGCCTGCCGCGAAGAACTGCGCCGCGTGCTCGACTATCCGCAATTCGCGCGCTACGCCGTCGACGCGCAGGCCGCACTCGCATGGGTCGATCGCGTGACCCGGTCCGTCGCCGATCCTGAAGACGCGGCCCGCGTGCAAGGCGAAGCGTTCGTCCCGCGCTGCAAGGATCGCGACGACCAGAAATTTCTCGCGCTGGCCGATGCCGCCAACGTTGCCTATCTCGTTTCCAAGGACCGTGCCGTGCTCAAGCTCAAGCGCCGCATGGCGAAGTATTGCGACGTGGCGGTGCTGCCGCCCAAGCAGTTCGTCGCGCTGGTCCAGCTGGAAAACACGCCACTAGCTGCCATCCCGAATCAAGCCTGAAGCCGTCTGGTCATGACCACTGTTGAATCGCTCGCACCCATCGCCCCGCCGCCGTCGCGGCTACCGAATGTCGGCACCACCATCTTCACCGTGATGTCTGCGCTGGCCGTGGAAAAGCAGGCCGTCAACCTGGGCCAGGGCTTTCCGGATTTTGATTGCGATCCGCGCATCGTCGATGCAGTGTCCGACGCCATGCGCGCCGGCCTGAACCAATACCCGCCGATGACGGGCGTGCCTGCGCTGCGCCAGGCCATCGCCGCGAAGATCGCCAATCTGTACGGCCACATTTACGATGCCGATCGCGAGATCACCATCACCGCCGGCGCCACGCAGGCGCTGCTGACAACCGTGCTGTGCTGCGTGCATCCGGGCGATGAAGTCATCGTCTTCGAGCCGACGTACGACAGCTACATTCCGTCGATTGAACTGGCGGGCGGCAAGGTCGTGCCGATCACGCTGAACGCGCCGGACTTCCGCATCCCGTTCGACACGCTGGCGGCGGCCATCACACCGCGCACGCGTCTGATCATGCTCAACACGCCGCACAACCCGACCGGCACGGTCTGGCATGCGGACGACATGCGCAAGCTCGCGGAGATCCTGGCGCCGACCAACGTGCTGCTGCTCTCCGACGAGGTGTACGAGCACATGGTGTACGACGGCGTGCCCCATGCATCGGTGGCGCGCATTCCGGAACTGGCGCGGCGCGCTTTCGTGGTGTCGAGTTTCGGCAAGACGTATCACGTGACGGGCTGGAAGGTCGGCTACGTGGCGGCCCCCGCCGCGCTGATGGCGGAATTCCGCAAGGTGCACCAGTTCAACGTGTTCACCGTCAACACGCCGGTGCAGCACGGCCTCGCGAACTACATGGCGGATCCGCGTCCGTATCTGGAGTTGCCGGCGTTCTATCAGCACAAGCGCGACCTGTTCCGCGCCGGGCTGGAGAGAACGCGCTTCAAGCTGCTGCCCTGCCAGGGCACGTACTTCCAGTGCGTGGATTACAGCGCCATCTCCGATCTGCCCGAGGCCGAGTTCGCCAAGTGGCTGACGAGCGAGATTGGCGTGGCGGCAATCCCCGTATCGGCGTTCTATTCCCAGCCGCACGAATCGGGCGTGGTGCGCTTTTGCTTCGCCAAGAAAGACGAAACGCTCCAGGTTGCCCTGGAGCGCTTGTCGAAGGTGTAAGACCGTAAAGCTGAGGCCGATCAGCGCTTGCTGGCGTAGTGCGCCAGCATCTTTTCCAGATTGGCCTTGCTGTCTGCCCGAACCTTCTGCACGTTCGGGTTTTCCGCCATCTGGGCCAGGTAAGGCTTGACGCCCTCCACCTGCGCCAGCAGGTCTTCACCGTAGATGATCTTGGTGGCCTGGCTGACCAGCGGGAAGTGCACGATGGCCGCGCAGTCCGCAATGGTGAACGTGTCGCCCGCAACGTAAGGCGAGAACTTGAACAGCTTGGCCGCCGCCGGGATGTTCTTCTGCAGTTGCTCGCGCACCTTGACCTTCAGGTTGTCGCTGATCTTGCCGCCAAAAAACGCTTCGGGAAACAGCTGGCGCGCCACCAACTCCAGGTGCAGCTCCAGGAAGGTCACCACCTCGCGCACCTTGGCCGCCTGGAACGGATCGGCCGGAATCAGCGGATGTTCCGGATAGCGCGCTTCCAAGTAGTCGACAATGACCTGCGATTCGCACATGCCGCGATCGCCATCTTTCAGATACGGCACCTTGTGCAGCGGCGAGATTTCGCCGTCGGTCTGCTCCGGCCAGCACAGTGATTCCTCAAAAGGGATGCCCTTTTCCAGCAGGGCGAGCTTGACCTTGTTGTAGTAGTTGCTCGCAGAAAAGCCGTAAAGCGTCAGCATGAACGCGTCTCCTTGGTAATTTGGCCGCTGGTTATGGTCGGTGCGGATGCCAGAAATCGCACGCTCGTGCTATTTTAGCCAGACTTCTTTCGATCGCAGCGGATTTCATATGCAGACTATCGGGATTGTGGGCACGGGCGCCATGGGGCGCGGCATTGCGCAGATCGCGGCCCAGGCAGGTTTGCGCGTCAAACTGTTCGACGCCAACTCGCAAGCCGTGGAAGCGGCGCGCACTGCACTGGCCGATACGCTCGCCAAGTTGGCCGCCAAGGGCAAGATGACGGCGGAGGAAGCCGACGCCACCGTCGCGCGGCTCATTCCTGCGGGCGCGCTCGCCGATCTGGCCGACTGCGATCTCGTGGTCGAGGCCATCGTCGAAAAACTGGACGTCAAGCGCGACCTCTTCCGCCAGCTCGAAGACATCGTCCGCGCGGATGCCATCCTGGCGTCGAATACCTCATCGCTGTCGATCACCGCGATTGCCGCCACATGCAAGCACCCGGAACGCGTTGCTGGCTTCCACTTCTTCAACCCGGTGCCGCTGATGAAGGTGGTCGAAGTCATCGACGGCCTGCGCAGCGCGCCCGCCACCGGTGATGCCTTGGCCGCACTGGCCAAGCGCATGGGTCACACCGCCGTGCGCTGCATCGACATGCCGGGCTTCATCGTCAACCACGCCGGACGCGGCATGAATACCGAAGGCCTGCGCGTGGCGCAGGAAAGTGTGGCGGCCTATGCGGACATCGACGCGATCATGCGCGAGCAAGCCGGCTTCCGCATGGGACCGTTCGAGTTGATGGACCTCACGGGGCTGGACGTTTCGCACCCGGTGATGGAATCGGTCTACCGCCAGTTTTATGACGAGCCGCGCTACCGTCCGTCGCAGATCACGGCGGTGCGCTTTGCCGGCGGCATTCTGGGCCGCAAGACGGGCGAAGGTTTCTACCGCTATCCGGAAGGACAGAAACAGGTGCCGGCGGAAACGCCTGCCCCGTCCGCGCGCCCGTCTTCGGTGTGGATCAGCCGCGCGCATGACGCCGGCCACGCCGCAGCGCAGCGCCTGTTGCTCGATCTGGGCATCACGCCCGAAGCCGGTTCCAAACCGTCCGCCGATGCATTGATCATCGTGACGCCGCGCGGGCTGGATGCCACGGCCTGCGTGGCCGCCGAGGGGCTCGACGCACGCCGCACCGTCGCGCTCGACACGCTCTATCCGTTTGCCGCCACCAAGCGCCGCACGCTGATGACCACGCCCGCCACCGATGCGGCCTATCGCGATGCCGCCCACGGCTTGCTGGCCTCCGACGGCGTGCCCGTCACGGTGATCCGCGATTCGGGTGGCTTTGTGGCGCAGCGCATCGTCGCGTGCATCGTCAACATCGCGTGCGACATCGCCCAGCAGCGCATTGCCACGCCCACCGACATCGACCTCGCTGTCACGCTGGGGCTCGGTTATCCCAAAGGGCCGCTGGCACTCGGCGATACGCTGGGGACGAACGCCATCCTTGAAATCCTGCAGAACCTCTACGTGCTGTATGGCGATCCGCGTTATCGCCCGAGCCCGTGGCTGCTGCGCCGTGCCCGTCTCGGCATGTCGCTGCTCACGCCTGATGCCTGATACGCCTGACGCCTGATTGCCGCTTACCCTGACGAGGCCGCCATGACCGCGCAATTGCTCTCCAAACGCATCGGCTCGACGCTGGTGCTGACGCTGTCCAACCCTGACGCGCGCAACGCGTTGGACCCGGTGATGTACACCGCGTCGATGGAAGCGCTGGACCGCGCCGCCAACGACAACGAAATTCGCGCCATCATCTTCACGGGCGACGGCAATGCGTTCTGTGCGGGCGGCAACCTGAACCGCCTGCTAGAAAACCGAAGCAAGCCGAGGAGCGTTCAGGAAGACGGCATCGACGCGCTGAACCATTGGATCGAGACGATCCGCACGTTTCCCAAGCCCGTGATTGCGGCGGTGGAAGGTCCAGCGGCCGGCGCGGGCTTCTCGCTGGTGCTGGCGTGCGACTTTGCGATTGCCGCGTCGGATGCGAAGTTCGTGATGGCGTATGTGAACGTCGCGCTGACGCCGGACGGCGGTGGCTCATGGCACATCGCGCGCTTCCTGCCGCGCCCGCTGGCGAGCGAAATCATCATGCTCGGCAAGCCTGTCAGCGCGGAGCGGCTCGCGCACTTCGGCCTCATCAATGAGGTGGTCAAACCCGGCGAGGCGCTGGACCAGGCGCTGGCACTGGCGGAAAAACTCGCTGCGCAATCGCCGCACGCGGTGGGCCGCATCAAGGGCCTGATCGCGCACGCCGAAGGCGCCTCGCTGCACGATCACCTCAAGGCCGAGCAGCACAGCTTTGTCGAAGCGCTGCATCACGCCGATGGCAACGAAGGCATTTCCGCCTTCCTGCAAAAGCGCAAACCCCAATACCGCTAATTTCCGGCTCGCATGGTTCCCTTTCCGACACCCAACCGCCGACGCGTCTACCTGATGCGTCATGGCGCGGTGACGTACTTCGACGAAACCGGCCGGCCCGTTCCGTCGCCCGAAGCCGTGCCGCTCAACGAACTGGGCCGCAGCCAGACCACCGCCGCCGGCAAGATCTTTGCGGCCGAGAACATCGTCTTCGACCGCGTGATCGTCAGCGGCCTGCCGCGCACGGTAGAAACCGCGCAGCGCGTGCTGGCCGAGATGCCCGCAATGCAGGAACGCGGCATCGCGCTTGAGCACTGGCCCGAGCTGCAGGAAATCCGCGGCGGCAAGCTGGCGGAAATTCCCGAGCACGAACTCGCGCAAGCCTTCATCGGCGCGTTTGAAGGCACGGTGTCCGAAGACCGGCGTTTCCTCAACGGCGAGAGCATCGGCGAATTTCTTGACCGCGTGATTCCGGCCATCGCCCGGCTGCGCGCGCAAACGGACTGGGACACCGTGCTGCTCGTGCTGCATGGCGGCACCAACCGCGCGATCCTCTCGCATGCCATCACCGGCGGCGAGCGCGTGTTCTTCGGCAGCCTCGCGCAGACCGCCGGCTGCATCAACGTGCTCGATGTTGGCGAGGCCCCGACCGACTGGGTGCTGCGCATGAGCAATTTTTCGGCGCCGTCGCCCGCGCATGTCGGCTCGCGGCTGACGACGATGGAAGTACTGCTGCAGCAGTACCTTCGCCATCGCCAACCGACCTGAACTTTCCTCGATACACAACAAGATTCGGAGACACACCCATGGCACAAACGGACCAGCAGGATTTCTCGGCCTTTGAGGGCACGCGCCCGGTAGCGGAGCAGCAGAAGTTCGACATCGGCGCGCTGGAAGCGTGGATGCGCGAACACGTGGATGGCTTTGCCGGCCCGCTCACGGTTGAGCAGTTCAAGGGCGGCCAGTCGAACCCGACGTTCAAGCTGATGACCCCGTCGCGCACGTACGTGATGCGCGCGAAGCCCGGCCCGAAGGCGAAGCTGCTGCCGTCCGCACACGCCATCGAACGCGAATATCGCGTGATGGATGCTCTCGCCAAGACCGACGTGCCCGTCGCGAAGATGTATGCACTGTGCGAAGACGAAGCCGTGATAGGTCGCGCCTTCTACATCATGGAGTTCGTACAGGGCCGCGTGCTGTGGGATCAGGCCCTGCCCGGCATGGCGCCCGCCGAACGCACCGCGATCTATGACGAGATGAACCGCGTCATCTCTGCGTTGCACACGGTGGACTACGCCGCCATCGGCCTGACCGATTACGGCAAACCTGGCAACTATTTCGCGCGTCAGATCGAGCGCTGGAGCAAGCAGTACAAGCTGTCGGAAACCGAGTCGATTCCGGCCATGGACAACCTGATCGAATGGCTGCCCAAGCACGTGCCGCAGGAAGCCGAGGAAATCACCAGCATCGTTCACGGCGACTACCGGCTCGACAACCTGATCTTCCATCCGACCGAGCCGCGCGTGCTGGCCATCCTCGATTGGGAGCTGTCGACGCTCGGCCACCCGCTTGCCGATTTCAGCTACCACTGCATGAGCTGGCACATCGAGCCGGGACAGTTCCGCGGAGTCGCCGGCCTAGACTTCGCCGCGTTGGGCATCCCCACAGAAGCCGAGTACATCCGCCAATACGAACAACGCACCGGCCGCCGTATCACGGGCGACTGGAACTTCTACCTCGCCTACAACATGTTCCGCATTGCCGGCATCCTGCAGGGGATCATGAAGCGCGTGGTGGATGGCACGGCGTCGTCGGCGCAGGCGATGGAAGCAGGCAAGCGCGCCCGCCCGATGGCCGAACTGGGCTGGAAGTACGCCCAGCAGGCCGGCGCATGATGTTGCGCCTCACTCCGTAACCGGCTTCTCGTACTCGCGCGCCGCTTCCAGCGGACCGGACAGCGGCGCCTCCAACTCCAGCACCACCCCGCCCGGCAACTGCACGAAGATCTGTGCGGCAGGCCGCGCGGGGTGTTTTCTGACCTGGTGCGGCACGCCGCTTTCGCGCACGGCGGCCAGCACATCGGCCGCATCCTTCCCGGTGCGGAACGCGATATGCGAGAACACCAGTTCCGGCGTATCGCCCGCCTGCGTCACGAGATGGACCAGCGCATCGTCGTTCTGGTACAGCCACGTGCCGGGAAACGGAAATGCCGGGCGCGGCCCCGGTTTCCAGCCGAGCACATCAGCGAAGAATTTCAGGATGGGCGCCTCTCCTGCCACGTGAAAGTTCACGTGGTCGAAGGTCCAATCGCTGTCAGTCGTCATAGCAAACCGCCTCCCTCAATGTCGATGATGGCGCCGGTCATGAAGCCGTTATTCATCGCCAGCAAGTAGCCTTGGGCGAGGTCGTCCGGCGTGCCGACACGGCCCACCGGCAAGCCGCTGCCGATGCGCGCGAGCATGGCCTGCCGATCGGCCGGCGCGCCCCACACTTCCGTATCCACCACGCCGGGGCTGATCACGTTGACGCGGCGCGGTGCGAGTTCCTTCGCCAGGTTCTTGGCGGCGGCTTCCACTGCAGCATTGATCGAGCCACGCAGCAAGCCGGTTGCCGTCGCCTTGCGCGAGAGCAGGCCCGAGGTGAGCGTAATCGATGCGCGTTCTGTCAGATACGGCAACGCTGCCTGCACCGCCATCAGCGCCGCAAACAACTTGGTGCCGAAGGCCTGCTCAAGATCGGCACGTTGCAGCGAGGCAAACGGCGGCGGGCTCGTGCGCGAGCCGATGGTGATGACAAGGTGATCGATCTTGCCACTGGGCGACAACTCGGCTGCCTGCGCCAACGCGCCCGCCAGCGACGCCGTATCGTTCGCGTCGACAGCAATGCCGTGCGTGCCGTCCGTCGCTTTGGCCGAGCGCCCCAGCACCGTCACGCGCGCGCCCTCGGCTGCCGCCGCGCGTGCAACCGCCTGGCCAATACCGGCCGTACCGCCCAACACCACCACAGACTGGTCCTGCAAGGTCTTCGAAGTCATGCCAATGCTCCTTTGAGAAGAGAAAGAAAAAACCGTCAATCGACTGGGGCCATTCTTTCATCAAACAAAAGCAAGATAATCTGGCTATGCTTTGATGATTCTCCAAATCTGCTTTGACAATGATCGCCCTCGACGACCTCCGCCTGCTGGTGCGCATTGCCGACGCCGGCAACCTTTCCGCCGCCGCGCGTCAGCTCGGCTGGCTGCCAGCCACTGCCAGCGCAGCGCTCAAACGCGTGGAGACCGAACTCGGCGCCCGCCTGTTCGAGCGCACCACACGCAGCATGCGTCCGACCGAAGCCGGCCAGCGTTATCTGGGGTATGCAAGACAGGCGCTGGAAGCGCTGGACGAAGGCGCCGAAAGCCTGGGGCAGGATCGCACCGAGCTGTCGGGTCCCATCCGCATTGCGGCCACATCCGACCTGGGGCGGCACATCCTGCGCCCGTGGCTCGATGCCTTCTGCGACGAGCATCCCGGCGTGCGGATCACGCTGGTGCTCGGCGACCGGCTGGCCGACCTGATGCGCGAAGACCTCGACTTCGCGCTGCGCTATGGGCATCTGCAAGATTCGGCGCTGGTGCGGCGGCCGCTTGCGTCGCATCCGCGTGTGATCGTAGGCGCGCCGTCGTATTTCAAGCAGCACGGCCGGCCTGCCCACCCGAGCGACCTGGCCGACCACCGCTGCCTGATCCTCCTGCGCAACGGCGAGCCCGTCACCCGCTGGCAACTCACGCACGCCAGCGGCCCTGCCCCGATCGACGTACGCGGCGATTTCCAGTGCGACGACGGCGCCGTGGTGCGCGACTGGGCGATCGCCGGGCGCGGCCTGGCCTTCAAGTCGTGGCTGGATGTCGCGCAAGACGTGAGCGCGGGACGGCTGGAGGTGGCCTTGCCGGCATGGAGCCATGCCCCCACGCCGCTGCAGCTCGTGGCGCTAGCACGCCGCCATCGGCCCGCACGGCTGACGGCGTGCGCGGATTTTCTTGCCGCGCGCTTTGCGGAGTTCAGCGCGCGTTACCCGTTCCCGGCTGCAAAGACGGCAAAGGCGGCAACGGCATCGCCCAAACCCGCCAAAGCCAAGTCGGCCGTCACCGTGAATACGTAGACGTTCTTACTGGTTGTTGCGGCGGCGAACCACCCACCACGCAACGACGCAGGTGAACGCCGCCACCAGCCCCACCATCAGCCAGAAGCCGTGATGGTTGTCGGCCAGCGGCACGCCACCCACATTCATGCCGAAGAGCCCTGCGACGATATTGATCGGCAGGGCCAGCACGGTCACCAGCGTCAGCGTGAACAGCGTCCTGTTGTTCTGCTCGTCCAGGCGCGCAATCACCTCTTCCTGCAGCAGCTTGATGCGCTCGATCAGTCCGCTCATGTCGCGCAAGACGACGGAGAACTCCTCGGTCGATTCGCGCAATTGCTGCACATCTTCCGGATGCAGCCACGCCGGCGGCCGGGCCAGCAGGCGAAAGACCGAACCGGGCTCCGGTGCCAGCATGCGCTGCAGGCGTACCAGCACGCGGCGGGTACCCGCAAGCTCCTGCCGCCCTGACGTGATCTTTGACGCAAGGAAACGGTCTTCGATGCGGTCGATGTCGATGCCGGTGGTGCGGACGATCTGCGTCATCAGATCAGCCTGATCGCACATCAAATGGCCCAGCAGGGCGGCCGGCGAGCGAAACGTCTCCCCGCTGCGCACGCACTCGCGCAGGCGGTCGACCGAATGCAATGGCTTGCGGCGCAACGTCACCAGCAGGCGCCGGTGTGCGTACACCCACTGCGTTGCCACCTGCGTGGGCGTGCGCTCGAAATCGAAGATCACATCATTGAAGACCGCGACGAGCGCTCCGTCCTGCTGCTCGATGCGCGTGGAGTGCGCCTCCTCGCCCAGCAACTCAAGAAACGATTCGGGCAGATCGAGATGGCCCTGCAGCCACCGCATGCAGCCCGCGCGCGACAGGTTGAAATGCAGCCAGATGAATGCGTCGGCGGCATCCTCGCTCTCTGCATGCTGGAGCGCATCCGCAATCTCGGACGAATCCAGCGCCACGCCGGGCTTGCCCGGTTCAAAGCGAAAGCCGCAGATGAAACCGGTGTTGTCAGATTGGAAACTGATCGCGGACGCAGTCGCAGTCATACATCGGAAGAGAAGACGGTTTGCCGGGAGGCGCAGGCGCTGGACAGCGGCACACCGAATGCCATCAATCTGTCATAAACCGGCGTGGTTACGCCATTTGCGCCGCGCAGCCCCGATGATTGCGTCCGCCCTTGCGTTCGTCAACGCCCGTCTGCGAATGCCGCCACGGCGTCGTCCAGGGCCACCTCTGCCATCGCGGCGAATACGTGGTCCCGCAGCCAACGGCTGGCGGCATCCTGGTCGCTGTTGGTGTGCCAGTACAGATACAGCTCCAGCGGCTGCACGTTGAACGGCAGCGGCAGCATCACGTTGCCATACGGCTCGTTGGCGATGCGCGCGTAGCGGATCGGCAACGTGGCGAGCAGATCCGTGCAGCTCACCACGCGGCAGGCGGCCGGGTAATGCTGGCAACGCAGCCGCACGCGCCGCTCGTGCCCCAGGCGGCGCAACTCCACGTCTTCCAGCCCGGGCCCACGGCGCCGCGACGACACATGTACGTGCTCGCACGCGAGGTAGCGCTCCAGCGTCAGCGGTTCATTGGCGATGGGATGGCCGGGGCGCGCCAGCACCACCATCGGGTCGGTCAGCAGCGGCGCATGCCGGATGGCCGGGGATGCCGGCAGCAGAATGTCCGCTGCCGCGTCGATGGTCCCGGCCAGCAACTCGGTTTCAAGCTGGCGGCGGTCTCCGCGCACGGTCGTCACGTCGATGCGCGGCGCTTCCTTGGCGATGGCGGCCATGAGCGGTGGCAGCAACGTCGCTTCCAGCGCATCGCGCATCGACAGCGTGAAGCGGCGCTCACTCGTGGCAGGGTCGAAGCGCGTGCCCTCGCGCAGGGTGCGCTCGAAGCCCTGCAACGCTGTGCGGACTTCGGCGATCAGCGTGCGCGCCAGCGGCGTCGGCACCATGCCCTGCCCGCGCCGTTCGAACAGCGGGTCGTCAAACAACTCACGCAGCCGCCCCAGGGCGTGGCTCACGGCCGGCTGCGTCAGATTGAGCGTGCGGGCGGCCGCCGTAATCCCGCCTTCCGTATAGATGGCATCGAAAACGACAAACAGGTTCAGATCGACGCGCGATATATGCATGACATTGATGGACTGCAATCTACGAAATTCATTTCTCTTATTGTAGGCGAAGGCTTATTCTGCGGACACCACTTGTGAGTTGCGCCGCGTGCCATGACCACAACCCCCAATCTCGCCGTACCGACGGGCTTTGAACTGCTGAACAAGCCGAGCCCCTTTCTGACGATGCTGGGGCCGGTGTATGCCAAGGGGATGGGCGCGTCGATGGTGATGGGTTTTCACGTACAGCATCACCACCTGAACCGGCGCGGCATCGTGCATGGCGGCGTGGTGGCATCGCTGGCCGATGCGGCGCTCGGTTATTGCCTGGCTGAGCCTGGCGAAGGCACCGGCGGCGCGCTGGCCATGTCGACCGCCAGCCTGACGGTGGATTTCATCGCCTCTGCCGGAGAAGGCGATTGGATCGAGATCACCCCGGAAGGGTTGCGCACCGGCAGCAAGCTGGCCTTTGCGCAGGCCCTCTTCCATCGCGGCGACCGGTTGATTGCGCGCGCGAGTGCCGTGTTTGCCGTGCTCGGCGGGCGTGTTTGACGCATGGCCGCGCGCGCCGGGTCTGAACTGATTGATGGCTGCCCGTTCGAGGCGCTTGTTCGATGTACTGAGGAGACACCATGAATTTCGATTACACGCCCAAGGTCAAGGAAATGCAGGCACGCCTGCTTGAATTCTTCGACCAGCACATCTACCCGAACGAGCACCGCTTCCACGAAGAAATCGAGGCCAACCGCCGTGCCGGCAACGCGTGGATTCCGACCAAGGTCATCGAAGAACTCAAGCCGCTGGCACGCAAGGCCGGGCTGTGGAACCTGTTCCTGCCGCGTTCGCCGCGCGCGCCCGAAGGGCTGTCGAACCTCGAATACGCGCCGCTGTGCGAAATCATGGGCCGGGTGCCCTGGGCGCCGGAAGTGTTCAACTGCTCCGCGCCCGACACCGGCAACATGGAAACGCTGGAGCGCTACGCGTCCGAAGAACTGAAAGACCGCTGGCTGGAGCCGCTGCTGCGCGGCGAGATCCGCTCGGCCTTCCTGATGACCGAGCCGGCCGTGGCCTCGTCGGACGCCACCAACATCGAATGCCGCATCGAACGCCAAGGCGACGAGTACGTCATCAACGGCCGCAAGTGGTGGTCGTCG
Source organism: Ralstonia sp. UNC404CL21Col (assembly GCF_000620465.1). Lineage (GTDB taxonomy): Bacteria > Pseudomonadota > Gammaproteobacteria > Burkholderiales > Burkholderiaceae > Ralstonia > Ralstonia flatus. The sequence goes on along the minus strand of NZ_KK211140.1, from coordinate 650,993 downwards.
GGCGCCGGCGACCCGCGCTGCGCCGTCTACATCGTCATGGGCAAGACCAACCCCGATGCCGGCCGCCACGAGCAGCAATCGATGATCGTGGTGCCGGCCAACGCGCCGGGCATCACCGTCATGCGTCCGCTGAGCGTGTTCGGTTACGACGATGCGCCGCACGGCCACATGGAAGTCGACCTCAAAGACGTGCGCGTGCCGGTGGGCAACATCCTGCTCGGTGAAGGCCGCGGCTTCGAGATCGCGCAGGGCCGCCTCGGCCCGGGCCGCATCCACCACTGCATGCGCAGCATCGGCGTGGCCGAGCGTGCGTTGGAGCTGATGTGCAAGCGCTTGAGTTCGCGCATCGCGTTCGGCAAGGCCATCGCGCAGCACAGCGTCTGGCACGAGCGCATTGCCGAAGCCCGCTGCATGATCGAACAGGCCCGCCTGCTGACGCTCAAGGCCGCGTACATGATGGACACCGTCGGCAACAAGGTCGCCAAGGCCGAGATCGCGATGATCAAGGTCGTGGCCCCGAACATCGCTTGCCAGATCGTCGACTGGGCGATCCAGGCACACGGCGGCGGCGGCGTGTCGGGCGACTTCCCGCTGGCCTCGGCCTACGCGCACCAGCGCACGCTGCGCCTGGCCGACGGCCCGGACGAAGTGCACCGCGCCGCCATCGCCAAGCTGGAACTGGCCAAGCATCTGCACCTGAAGGACGTTGTCGACATGCCGGTCACGCGCGGCGCCTGATACGCCGCACGGCCGTACCGTTCACTCCTTAACCCCGCCTTGAGCGGGGATTTTTTTGCCCGCTGCCCGGCGTCTGCGCGTTTCTGCGTTCTGTGCTGGAATGGAACACTTTGCGGGCTGCTGGTGGCCCGCACCTCTCTTCCCGGCCAGAAGCCAAGGAGCCAACTCGATGATCGACGTCTATAGCTGGGCCACGCCCAACGGGCACAAAGTGCACATCATGCTGGAAGAATGCGAGCTGCCTTACCGCGTTCACGGCATCAACATCGGCGCCGGCGACCAGTTCAAACCCGACTTCCTCAAGATCAGTCCCAACAACAAGATCCCGGCCATCGTCGATCAAGATGGCCCGGACGGCAAACCCATCTCGCTGTTCGAATCGGGCGCGATCCTGCTGTACCTCGCCGGCAAGACGGGCAAGTTCCTGCCCGACGACGTGCGCGGCAAATACGAAGTGCTGCAGTGGCTGATGTTCCAGATGGGCGGCGTCGGCCCGATGCTCGGCCAGGCGCATCACTTCCGCATCTACGCGCCCGAGAAGATCGAGTACGCGGTCAACCGCTACAGCAACGAAGCCAAGCGTCTGTACGGCGTGATCGACAAGCGCCTGGGCGAATCGAAATTCCTCGGCGGCGCGGATTACTCCATCGCCGACATTGCGACGTGGCCGTGGCTGCGCAGCTGGAAGAACCAGGGGATCGAGCTGTCGGATTATCCGAAGCTGCAGCGGTGGTTTGAGGCCATTGAAGAACGCCCGGCCGTGCAGCGCGCGGTGAAGGTGCTGGCCCAGGAACGGCCTGCGGTGCAGGACGACAAGGCGAAGGAGATTTTGTTTGGGGCTACGCAGTATCAGCGGCGTTGATTCGGCGTTTTCCTTTGCTGGAGGGGGCTGCCTTGTTTGGCGGCCTTTTTTGTTTTTGAGGTTGGGTTTTGTTTTGTTCCCCTGCGGGGGCTGGCGCTTGTGGTGCATCTCTATTTCACCCCCTGCCGGGGGCGACTCACTTTCTTTGTCTTGCCAAAGAAAGTAAGCAAAGAAAGGCGCGCCCGAGATGGCGAAAGACTCCTTGAATTTCTGTAACCGGGCGGGGAAGGAGGCAAACTCGCTTCGCTCAAACAGGCCTCCTTCCTTTATCCGCCCGCTTACAGAAATTCAAGGCGCCATCAAGGGCAAGGTACGGCCACACAATCTGTGTGCTGTCCTAGGTGGCTCTTGTTTGTTGCGGTGTTGCTCGCTTTGCGTCGCGTTGTGCTGCTGGTTCCTACTGCACTGGTGGTCGATGGTTTGGCCGTTGACGTTCCTGCCCTAGATGGCGCCTTGAATTTCTGTTGCAGAGAGGAAAAAGGAAGGGAAACTGTTTGAGCGAAGCGAGTTTTTCCCTTCCCCTCTCTGCGACATAAATTCAAGGGGAAGTCGCCATCTCGGGCGCGCCTTTCTTTTGCTTACTTTTCTTTGGCAAGACAAAGAAAAGTAAGTCGTGCCCGGCAGGGTACGAAACAGGGATGGACCACAAGCGCCCACCGCAGGAAACACACCACCCAAAAAACTAGCCCCCCACCAACATCCCCTGCTTCTCAATAAACCGAATCACCTCATCCAACCCACCCTGCGCCCGCAGATTGCACATCACGAACGGCCGATCGCCGCGCATCTTGCGCGTGTCGCTCTCCATCACCTCCAGCGATGCCCCGACATACGGCGCCAGGTCCGTCTTGTTGATGATGAGTAGGTCCGACTTGGTGATGCCCGGGCCGCCCTTGCGGGGGATTTTCTCGCCGCCCGCCACGTCGATCACATAGATGGTCAGGTCCGACAGCTCGGGGCTGAACGTTGCCGCGAGGTTGTCCCCACCCGACTCAATGAAAACCACGTCCGCATCCGGAAACTTGGACAGCATGCGATCCACCGCTTCGAGGTTGATCGATGCATCTTCGCGGATGGCGGTGTGCGGGCACCCGCCGGTTTCGACGCCCATGATGCGTTCGGCCGGCAGCGCGCCGGAGATGGTCAGCAGGCGCTGATCTTCCTTCGTATAGATGTCGTTGGTGATCGCCACGAGGTCGTAGCGCTCGCGCATGGCCTTGCAGAGCATTTCGAGCAGCGTGGTCTTGCCGGAGCCCACCGGGCCGCCCACGCCAACGCGCAGGGCAGGAAGTTTCTTGGTTCGCATGTTGATCAGGTTCAGGATCGAAAGAGTCGTGAGTATTGCGTTTCATGCCGGGCAGACAACACGCCCAGCCCGGGCGAAAACGTAGACAGTTCAGGCGGATGACAGGCCGCACGGCGCGTGGCTTCTTCCACCGCACGCGCCACCGCTGCGTGCAGGCCAAAGAGAATCCGTTGCCCCGCAGCCTGCCCGAGCGGCACGGCCTTCACTGCCGCCGCCATCTGGTTTTCCACCCAGGCAAAGCAGTACGCCGTCACGCCGTCGCGCGGGTCGACATTCAGTGCGGCAGCGGCGGCGGCAAAGGCGGTCGGAAACGTCACTGAAGCGCGCGCGGCCAATGCGCTGCGCAGTGCTTCGTCGCCCCACGCCATCAGCTGGATGAGTCGACTGAGCGACCAGCCCATCTGCGACGTTTCGAGCCGCAGCTCGCGTGTCTCGCGGGTCGCGAGGAACCACGCATCGCGCTCGGCCACGGCATCGAAGCGGCCTGCCTGCCAGTTCGCAAACTGCAGCAGCCACAGCGGCGCCTCGCAGGCGGCCAGCACGTCGAGCCCCTCGGCAATCCACGCCGCAGCCGACCCTTCATCGGTCACGTGCCGCACATCCACCCCCGCCTCCAGCCCCTGCGAATAGCTGAACGCACCCACCGGCAGCGCCGGGGACGCGAGATGCAGCAAGGCGGTGAGCTGCGCCGCGTTAGTCATGGTGATGGTGGTGATGGCCGCAGCCGGGGCCATGCACATGGCCGTGGTCATGATCGTGACCGTGACCGTGCGCGTGATCGTGGCTATGCGAGTGACCATGGTCGTGGTCATGCGCGTGACTGTGGCCATGATCGTGCCCGTGGTGCTCGTGGTAGAGCGCCTGTGCGGCCGCGTAGTCCTCTTCGAACGTCGCATCGTGGCCGTGACGATGGCCGCCGCCATAGGCGCCCGCCTCGGGCTCGAACGGCGCTTCCACATGCGCGACGGTCACGCCGAGGCGGACCAGCATGTCTTCAAGCACCGGATCGGCCTCGAGCTGCAGCGCATCGGCGCTGACCTGCACGGGCGTGTGGCGATTGCCGAGGTGGTAGGCAGCGCGCATCAGTGCAAGACGGTTGTCGCTGCTCACGCGCAGGACCTGCTCCGGTGCGGCCTGCACTTCCACCAGCGTGCCGTCTTCAGCGACCAGCACATCGCCGCCGCGCATGACGGTGCCGCGCGGCAGCACGACGGCCACTTCACGGCCATCGTCGAGGGTGGCGCGCAGGCGGCTGCGGCTGCGCTCCAGGAAGGGGAGCACCAGCTTGGGCGCACGCTTGACCAGAACGGAGGCCAGGCCATGTGGCGCGGGGAGGTGTTTGTTGATGGAAAGCATCTTTACGACCTGATTCGTCATCCAACTATGAAGCTCGAAGTTCTGAACTCCACGCGCTGAGTTCTGAACTGCAAGCACCGGGTTCGGAACTCCAGGCGTCGAGTTCTGAACTGCAAGCGCCGGGTTCGGAACTTCAAGCGTGGGGTTCTGAACTTCAAAGGTTGAGTTCGGAACCTCAAGCGTCGCGTTCTGAACTCCAAGCTTTGGGTTCAGAGACCCCACGCATCGGGTTCGGAACTTCACGTGTCGAGTTCTGGTCTCCAAACGCCGAGTTCTGATCCCCAAGCGTGGAGTTTTGATCTCGGCGTGGCAGCGCATTTCTCATTTCACCCCCTGCCGGGGGCGACTCACTTTCTTTGTCTTGCCAAAGAAAGTAAGCAAAGAAAGGCGCGCCCGAGATGGCGACCCATCCCTTGAATTTTCGTAACCGGGCGGAGACGGGAAAAACTCGCTGCGCTCAGACAGTTTCCCGTCTTTTTCCGCCCGCTTACGAAAATTCAAGGCGCCATCTAGGGCAGGGGTAAAGCACACAATCTTCTGTCCGTGCGCCACTCCGTTGTACGACTGGGACCATCGCACGCACTTGCACTTGCACTTGCACTTGCACTTGCACTCGCACTCGCACTCGCACTCGCACTCGCACTCGCACTCGCACTCGCACTCGCACTCGCACTCGCACTCACCGATCCCGGCGCCCACCTCAGTTCCCCGCCGGTGTGGCCGTTGACGTTCCTGCCCTAGATGGCGCCTTGAATTTTTGTTGCGGGGAGGATCAAGAAGGGAGGCCTGTCTGAGCGCAGCGAGTTTGCCTCCCTTCCCTCCCCGCGACACAAATCCAAGGAGTCTTTCGCCATCTCGGGCGCGCCTTTCTTTTGCTTACTTTTCTTTGGCAAGACAAAGAAAAGTGAGTCGTGCCCGGCAGGGTACGAAACAGGGATGAACTAACAACAAAAAGCCCAAGCCCATCCCCACCAGCTAGAACAAAAAATACCTCTGCGCCATCGGCAACACCTCCGCCGGCTCACAAGTCAACACCGTCCCATCCGCCACCACCTGATACGTCTCCGGGTCCACAGTAATGTCAGGCCGCCAGTCGTTATGAATCATGTCCGCCTTGCTCACAGTACGCGTGCCCTTGACCACCGCTGTCGTCTTAGCCAACCCATACTGCTCCGCCACGCCAGCCGCAGCAGCTGATTGCGACAGAAACGTCAACGACGTCCGCCCCCGCGCCCCGCCCGCCGACCCAAACATCGGCCGATAGTGCACCGGCTGCGGCGTCGGGATCGACGCATTCGCATCGCCCATCGCCGCGGAAGCAATCATCCCGCCCTTCAGGATCAGGCTCGGCTTCACACCAAAGAACGCCGGCTTCCATAGCACGAGGTCTGCCCACTTGCCGACTTCAACCGAGCCGACTTCGTGCGCGATGCCATGCGTGAGCGCGGGGTTGATCGTGTACTTGGCCACGTACCGCTTGACGCGGAAATTGTCATGCCCGCCGCGCGCATCGTTCGGATCACCGGCCAGCTTGCCGCGCTGCACCTTCATCTTGTGGGCGGTCTGCCACGTACGCAGTACGACTTCGCCCACGCGGCCCATGGCCTGCGAGTCGCTGGAGATCATCGAGAACGCGCCGAGGTCGTGCAGGATGTCTTCAGCGGCAATCGTCTCGCGGCGGATGCGGCTCTCGGCAAAGGCGATGTCTTCGGCGATGGACGCATCGAGGTGATGGCACACCATCAGCATGTCGAGGTGCTCGTCCAGCGTGTTGACGGTGAACGGCCGCGTCGGGTTGGTCGACGACGGCAGTACGTTCGATTCACCGCACACGCGGATGATGTCGGGCGCGTGCCCGCCGCCCGCGCCTTCGGTGTGATACGTGTGGATCGTGCGGCCTTTGAATGCCGCGACGGTCGCTTCAACAAAGCCCGATTCGTTCAACGTATCGGTGTGGATGGCGACCTGCGTGTCGGTGTCGTCGGCCACACCCAGGCAGCAGTCGATGGCGGCGGGCGTGGAGCCCCAGTCTTCGTGCAGCTTCAGGCCGATGGCGCCTGCGTCGATCTGCTCGCGCAGCGCGCCCGGCAGGCTGCCGTTGCCCTTGCCCAGGAAGCCGATGTTCATCGGATACGCATCCGCGGCTTGCAGCATGCGCTGCATGTACCACGGGCCCGGCGTGCAAGTGGTGGCGTAGGTGCCGGTGGCGGGGCCGGTGCCGCCGCCGATCATCGTCGTCACGCCGCTGTTGAGCGCCTCGTCGATCTGCTGCGGGCAGATGAAGTGGATGTGCGAGTCGACGCCGCCGGCGGTGACGATCATGCCCTCGCCCGCGATGATCTCGGTGCCGGGGCCGATGACGATCGTCACGCCGGGCTGGATGTCCGGATTGCCCGCCTTGCCGATCGCCGAGATGCGGCCGTGCTTCAGGCCGATGTCGGCCTTGACGATGCCCCAGTGGTCGATGATCAGCGCGTTGGTGATGACGGTGTCGGCGCAGTCTTTCGATTCGCGCTGGCTCTGGCCCATGCCGTCGCGGATGACCTTGCCGCCGCCGAATTTCACTTCCTCGCCGTAGAGGGTGAAGTCGCGTTCGACTTCGACGATGAGTTCGGTGTCGGCCAGGCGGACGCGGTCGCCGGTCGTGGGGCCGAACATTTCCGCATACGCGCGGCGATTGATCTTCAATGTCATGTCCGTGTCTCGCTCAAAGCTTGCCCATCACGCGGCCGGCAAAGCCGTAGACCACGCGGTCACCGGCCAGCGCCACGAGTTCGACCGTGCGCTCCTGCCCCGGCTCGAAGCGCACGGCGGTGCCGGCGGCGATATTGAGCCGATACCCGCGCGCGGCTTCGCGGTCAAAGCGCAGCGCGTCATTCACTTCATAGAAGTGGTAATGCGAGCCGATCTGCACGGGGCGATCACCGGTATTGGCCACCGTGACCGTCACTGTCGCGCGGCCTGCATTGAGTTCGAGATCGCCGTCTTGCGGCAGGAGTTCGCCGGGGATCATGGTGCAAGCCCCCTCAGATGGCCGTGACGAGCAGGCCTGCGCCGTACAGCGCCACGCCCACGCCCGACAGACGCGCCAGCCATGCCAGACGCGGCTTCAGCGCAAAGCCCGCGCCGATGCCGGCGGTGTGCAGCAGCGCCGTCGCCACGGCAAAGCCTCCGACGAAATACGGGAACATGGCCTGCGCCCCTGCGGGGAATTCCGTGCCGTGCGCATAGCCGTGGAACAGCGCGAACGCGCCGCACAGCAGCGCACCGCCCCACGTCGGCAATTGCGCGCGCGCTGCAATCAGCAGGCCGAACACCAGCAGCGATGCGGCGATCATCGGCTCGGCCATCGGCACCGCCACACCGCCGGCGCCCAGCAACGCACCCAGGATCATCAACGCGACAAAGGCGACGGGCGCCCACAGCGCATCGCGCACCGAACGCGAGGCCAGTGCGCTCCACACGCCCACGGCCACCATCGCCAGCAAATGGTCTGCACCCGTGAGCGGATGCAGGAACCCGGCGAGCAGGCTGCCTTCAGCGGTATGGCCCGGGTGCCCAGGGTGGGCAAACGCGATGGAGGCGCCAAACGTAAGCGCGATGGCCGCAGCGGGCCGGACGAAGCGAGACAGGGTAGGCGTCATGGCAGGACTCGTAGTGGTGAGTGGCGTGCGGGCTTCAAACTTCGAAATTCAAACAATCGGATGGTGGACGGTGACGAGCTTCGTGCCGTCCGGAAACGTGGCTTCGACCTGGATGTCGGGAATCATCTCGGCCACGCCGTCCATCACGTCATTGCGCGTGAGGAGCGTGGTGCCGTAGTGCATGAGGTCGGCGACCGTCTTGCCGTCGCGTGCGCCTTCCATGATGGCGGCGCTGATGAAGGCGACGGCTTCCGGGTAGTTGAGCTTGAGGCCGCGGCCCTTGCGGCGCTCGGCCAGCAAGGCGGCGGTGAAGATCAGCAGCTTGTCTTTTTCGCGCGGGGTCAGTTCCACGAGGGGCTCTCTTCAGTGAGGGTCAATTCAGTTCAGTGCAGATCGGGCGATGCGAGGTCACGTCGCCATCATGTGGCCGTCATGTAGACCAGAGGCGCAGCGGACGGCCCGCCACGCCATGCATCGGTTCGCGCAGCGCGAGCCACGTCTGTGACAGCAACGCGCGCGCATCTTCGGGCCGGCGTGCGAGCACGCGCAGCAACAAAACGTTTGGCAGGCCGGGCGCGTCTTGCGTGAGACACGTGACGCCCGCGCGCAGGTCGGCGTTGTACGGCAGGTGCTCGGCCATCGATTCGGCGAGGGCTTCGGTGGCGCCTTCGCCCACGGCCCACAGCGTGCCAACGACGTGGAAGCCGGCCATGCCCATCGTCGCATTCAGCACGGGCGATTGCGCGTCGAACGCCGCCGATTCAATCCACAGCGGTTGACCGTTGCAACGCAAGGCGGTGCGCATGGCGATGCGGCCTTCGGCCCACGATTCACCGGCGGCGTGGCGACCGAGCATGGTGGTGTCCCAACCGATAGCGGTGGCGCCGGGTGCCAGGTCCAGCGTCAGGTCGATGATCGGGCGGGCCTGGTTGAAAACGATGTTCTCTTGCGGCAGCCAGTCGAGCCGCGCCCCCGCCTCCGCCCGGATGGCAACGCGCTGCGTGGCCGTGCGGCCGAGCGACTTGTACCACTTGGTGGCGCCGGGCGTGGTCAGCACGGCATGCGCATCGGCACCGAGTTCGATGTCGATATCGAGCACATCGCCGCCGGCAATGCCTGCAGGCGGATGCAGCATGACGGCATGGCACACGCCCTCGCCTTCCGGATACAGCGCCTTCTGCACCCGCAGCGGCCCCTGATGCCGGCAGGTGGCCAGCACGGTGCGCTCACCGCGCCGTGCAAACGCCAGGTGCAGCGAGGCTTCCCAGGACGCGAACGAATCGGTCTGCGGCGGGACAGGAAAATCGGGATGGCGCATCAGGAAGGCAGCACGGCGGCTAGGAATTTTCTCATCATAGCCAGATGCCACAGATTTGGCATTCGACTTTTTCCGTCGAATGCCGGGGCATCAGCCGGGGCATCAAACGGCGACCAGATCACGCACGCCATCGGCTTCCATATTGGCGCCGTCGCCCTGGGCGATGACCTCGCCGCGGCTCATGACGACGTAGCGGTCGGCAATGCTGCGCGCAAAGTCGTAGTACTGCTCGACCAGCAGCACCGACATGCCGAACTCATCCACCAGGCGCCGCAGCGTGCGGCCGATCTCCTGGATGATCGACGGCTGGATGCCTTCGGTCGGCTCGTCCAGGATCAGCAGGCGCGGCTCGCTCATCAGCGCGCGGCCGATGGCGAGTTGCTGCTGCTGGCCGCCAGACAGATCGCCGCCGCGCCGGCCCTTCATCTCCTTGAGCACTGGAAACAGCTCGTAGATGGAATCGGGCACCTTGGACGGCGCACGCTTGGCGGCCGCGCCAATCAGCAGGTTCTCTTCCACCGTCAGGCGCGGGAAGATCTCGCGCCCCTGCGGCACATAAGCGAGCCCCTGCGAGACACGCTCATACGCGGGCAGCTTCTGGATGGTGCGCCCTTCCCAATCGATCGCGCCGCTGGCGGTGGGCACCACCCCCATCAAGCATTTGAGCAGCGTCGTCTTGCCCACGCCGTTACGGCCAAGCAGCGTGGTCAGCTTGCCCGTAGGGACGTCAAAGCTAACGTTGCGCAGGATGTGGCTGCCGCCGTAGTACTGGTTCAGTTGTTGGACCTGCAACATCGCGTTCTTTCCTTTTGCCTTGAGAAGGCTCTGAAAAACGTAGCGAGCGGTCCGATGTTGGCCCGAGAAGCGCAGCCGTACACGGGTACGGCGAGCATCACAGGGGCAAGATCGGGACGCGCAGTAGTTTTGCGGAGCCTTCTAACGCCCCAGATAGGATTCGATCACTCGCTCATCGCGCTTGACGGCGTCGAGCGTGCCTTCGGCCAGGACGCTGCCCTCAGCCAGCACGGTCACGCGCCCTTCTGCCCCCGCCAGCGCGGCGACAAATTCCATGTCGTGTTCCACGACCATGATCGAGCACGTGCCACGCAGGCCGTTGAGCAACGTTGCAAGCTGCATCGTCTCTTCATCCGTCATGCCGGCGACTGGTTCGTCGAGCAGCAGCAGTTGCGGTTGCTGCATCAGCAGCATGCCGATCTCCAGCCGCTGTTTCTGCCCGTGTGAGAGCAGCCCGGCAGGCCGATAGGCCTCCGCTTCCAGGTGGATGCGGCCGAGCGTTTCTTCGATGCGCTGGCGGCCGTCGTTCAGCAGGCGCGCGCGCAGCGAGACCCACCAGCGCTTGTCGGCCTTCATGGCCAGTTCCAGGTTTTCCCACACGGTGTGCTGCTCGAACACGGTCGGCTTCTGGAACTTGCGGCCGATGCCGATCTGGGCGATGCGCGGCTCAGTCAGGCGCAGCAGGTCGATGGTCTGGCCAAGGAAGACACGGCCGGTCACGTCTGCATTGCGCGGCCCGGTCTTGCCGGTAATCACGTCCATCATCGTGGTCTTGCCCGCGCCGTTGGGGCCGATGATGCAGCGCAGTTCGCCGTGGTCGATCGACAGCGTGAGCGCGTTCAGTGCGCGAAAGCCGCCGAAGCGCACGGTCACGTCTTCGAGATACAGGATGGCGCCGTGCGAGACGTCGATCGTATCCGGCTCGACCAGATGGCCCATGCCGGTGGCGGTGCCGGTCTCCGCGCGGTCGGGGAGTTCGGTGAACGTGCTCATGCGTGGTCTCCGGTGACGGTCGCGGCTTCATGCGCCTCGGCTGGCGTGGGCGCGCGCTTTTTCATGCGCAGCTTGCCCAGCAGCCCCAGCACGCCGTTCGGCAGATACAGCGTCACCAGCACGAAGATCGCGCCGAGCACAAACAGCCAGTACTCCGGCACCCATGCGGTGAGCAACGTCTTGGCGCCGTTGACGAGGAACGCGCCGATGATCGGGCCGATCAACGTGCCGCGCCCACCCACGGCCACCCACACGGCCATCTCGATGGAGTTGCCCGGCGACATCTCGCCTGGGTTGATGATGCCGACCTGCGGCACGTAGAGCGCGCCCGCAATGCCGCACAGCACGGCGGAGAACGTCCACACGAACAGCTTGTAGCCGAGCGGGTTGTAGCCGGAGAACATCACGCGCGCTTCGGCATCGCGAATGGCGGTGACCACGCGGCCGAACTTGGACGTGACGATGGCGCGGCAGGCGATGAACGCCAGCACGAGCGCCACGAACGTCGCCACGAACAGCACGGTGCGCGTCGGCAATGCGGAGATCGGGAAGCCGAGGATGCGTTTGAAATCCGTAAAGCCGTTGTTGCCGCCAAAGCCCGTTTCGTTACGGAAGAACAGCAGCATGGCCGCGTACGTCATCGCCTGCGTGATGATCGACAGGTAGACGCCTTTGACGCGCGATCGGAAGGCAAAGAAGCCGAACAGCCACGCCAGCACGCCGGGCACCAGAATCACCAGCAGCATGGCCCAGGCGAAATGCTCGGTGCCGTGCCAGAACCACGGCAGCTCCTTCCAGTCGAGGAAGACCATGAAGTCCGGCAGATCGCTTTTGTACACGCCTTCGCGGCCGATGGAGCGCATCAGGTACATGCCCATGCCATAGCCGCCGAGCGCGAAGAACAGCCCGTGCCCGAGGCTCAGGATGCCGCAATAGCCCCACACCAGATCGAGCGCCAGCGCCGCGAGCGCGTAGCACATGATCTTGCCGATGAGCGTGAGTGCATACGCCGACAGATGCAGCGGGCTACCCTCCGGCACCAGCAGCGCGCACACCGGCGCGCCAATGCACACGATGAGCGACACGAGCACCAGCGCAGACCACCCGCGCCGCGACAGCAGCGGCATGCGCGCCGGGATATCGAGAGAAAACTTGGTGGTCGTCATATCAGGCCTCGGCGCTGCGGCCCTTGAGGGCGAACAGGCCCTGCGGACGCTTCTGGATGAACAGCACGATCAGCACCAGCACGATGATCTTTGCCAGCACCGCGCCATAGAACGGCTCGATGAATTTGTTGATGAGGCCCAGCCCGAACGCGCCGATGATCGTGCCCGCCAGTTGCCCCACCCCGCCCAGCACCACGGCCATGAACGAATCGATGATGTAGCTCTGACCGAGGTCCGGCCCGACGTTGCCGATCTGCGAGAGCGCGCAGCCGCCCAGGCCGGCAATACCGGCACCGAATGCAAACGCGTAGCTGTCGACCTTCCACGTGCGCACGCCAACGCAGGCCGCCATCGTGCGGTTCTGCGTGGTGGCCCGCACGAACAGGCCCAGGCGCGTGCGGTTGAGCACCGCCCACGCAATCGCCACCACGGCCAGCGCAAACAGCAGGATGACGAGCCGGTTGTAAGGCAGCACGAGGCCCGGATACAGCGCAATGCCGCCGCTCATCCAGCTCGGGTTCGCCACCTCCACGTTCTGCGCACCGAAGATCGAACGCACGGCCTGCATCAGCAGCAGGCTGATCCCGAACGTGGCGAGCAGCGTTTCGAGCGGACGGCCATACAGGTGACGCAGCACCAGCCGCTCCAGCGCAAAGCCGACGACGGCCGCCGCCAGGAACGCAGCAGGCAGCGCCGCGGGCAGATACCAGTCGAACGCGTTCGGAAAGTAGTTGCGGAAAATCGTCTGCACCACGTAGGTGGCGTACGCACCGATCATCAGGAACTCACCGTGCGCCATGTTGATGACGCCGATGAGCCCGTAGGTGATGGCCAGCCCAAGCGCCGCCAGCAGCAGCACCGAACCGAGGCTCAGCCCCGCAAACAGGTTGCCGACCAGCTCGGCCTTGCGTTGCTGCGCGGCGAGGCCGTCGAGCGCCTGTTGGGCCGCGGCGCGCAGTTCATCGTCGGCACCGCTGTCCTTGGCAAGCAACGGGGCGATGCGCTGGCGCGTCTGCGGGTTGGTATCGCCCGCAAGCAGCTTGAGCGCTTCGAGCTTCTCGGCATGCGTGCCGTCGTCGAGCGCGAGATTGGCCCAGAGCACATGCAGCTTGCTGCGCAACTCCGGATCGGTTTCATGCTTGCGCGCCGCGTCGACAATGGGGCGCGACGCCGTCTCGGGATGCGCAAGCAACGTATCGACGGCCTGCGCGCGCACCGCACGGTCCGGCGATTGCAGCACGAAGCCACTCGCCGCGCTGTCCACTTGCGCACGCAGGGCATTGTTCAGTGTGAGGGACTGCAGATCGTCGGCCTTGACGGTGACGGGTTGGCCAGTGATCGCGTCCAGGTACTTCTCGCCGTCCTGACGCACCATGCCGGCGGCGGGCGCGAAGAACAGCGCGTCATTCTGCAAGGCTTGCAGGATCGGCCCGGCTTGTTCGGCGGGCGCAGCGGTCAGCGCATTGAGCGCCTTGACCTTGGCATCGAAGTCGTCTTCGGCCAGCGGCTTGAGATCGGCCTGGGTCAGGGGTTGTCCGGCGGCCCACGCAGAGCCCTGGGGCGTCGCAGCCAGACAGAAAGCGCACAGCAGTGCGGCAAGGGAATGAAACAACCAGCGGGACAAGCGCATCATGGCAATCCGATGCGTGGCGGCCGGTGTTGGGCCGTCCGCCACGTCGTGCAGCGTCGTTCAAAGGACCGGCCGCGCTGCATGCGCCGCCGGTCCGCCTGATTACTTCACTTCGTCAGGCTTGCCCTCGTTGCCCGGGATGTACGGGCTCCACGGCTTGGCGCGGATCACCGTCGGCGTCTTCCACACGACGTTGAACTGGCCGTCGCCGCGCACCTCGCCAATCATCACGGGCTTGCTCAGGTGATGGTTGTTGTTCATCACCAGCGTGAAGCCCGACGGTGCCTTGAACTGCTGGCCGTACATCGCCTTGCGGACCTTGTCCACGTCGGTGGAGCCGGCCTTCTCGACGGCCTGCTTCCACATCATGATGCCGACGTAGGTGGCTTCCATCGGGTCGTTGGTGACGCGCTTGTCGCCGCCGGGCAGGTTGTTGGCCTTGACCCATGCGGCCCACTTCTTCTTGAAGTCGTCGTTGACCGGGTTCTTGACCGACATGAAGTAGTTCCATGCCGCCAGGTGGCCCACCAGCGGCTTGGTGTCGATACCGCGCAGTTCTTCTTCACCCACCGAGAAGGCCACCACCGGCACGTCCTTGGCCTTCAGGCCGGCGTTGCCGAGTTCCTTGTAGAACGGCACGTTCGAGTCGCCGTTGATGGTCGACACCACGGCCGTCTTGCCGCCTTGCGAGAACTTCTTGATGTTGGCAACGATGGTCTGATAGTCGGAGTGACCGAACGGGGTGTAGACCTCTTCGATGTCGCTGTCCTTCACGCCCTTGCTGTGCAGGAAGGCGCGCAGGATCTTGTTGGTCGTGCGCGGATAGACGTAATCGGTACCGAGCAGGAAGAAGCGCTTGGCACCGCCGCCTTCCTTGCTCATCAGGTATTCCACGGCCGGAATGGCCTGCTGGTTGGGCGCAGCACCGGTGTAGAAGACGTTCTTCGACATCTCTTCGCCTTCGTACTGCACCGGGTAGAACAGCAGGCCGTTCAGCTCTTCATAGACCGGCAGCACCGACTTGCGCGACACCGACGTCCAGCAGCCGAACGTCACAGCCACCTTGTCCTGCGTCAGCAGCCCGCGCGCCTTCTCGGCAAACAGCGGCCAGTTCGATGCCGGGTCCACCACCACCGGCTCCAGCTTGCGGCCCAGCACGCCACCACTCTTGTTGATCTCGTCGATCGTCATCAGCGCAACGTCTTTCAGCGACGTCTCGGAGATGGCCATCGTGCCCGACAGCGAATGCAGGACGCCGACCTTGATCGGTTCTTTTGCCTGAGCAAACGCGAGGCTCGACACGGACAACAGCGTTGCGGCGGCGACGGCAGACAGCTTCAACAGCTCACGACGTTTCATTGCGGCTCCTTGGGTTTATTGGTGGCGAGAACGACTCCCCGGGGCCCAAAAGTGCAACTACCGTGCCATCGCATTTGGCTCATTCGAAGGGAAATTCGCGCCAAAACGGTGCCAAAACGGCGCCAAGTCAGCGCATTTGTCCGTTGGAATGCGCATGCTTGGGGCGCAAGAAGACAAGCACAAAACAAGCGGGGCGCAAGGGCAAGCCGATGCAAAAAGAAAGGCCGGCATTGCGCCGGCCTCGGAGCCTTGCGAAAAACGGGACTCAGGAATAGCGGCGCGAAATCGATTCGGCCACGCACACGGGGCGCTCCTGCCCCTCACGCTCGATGGTCACGGCCCAGGTCATCTGTGCGCCGGTCAACGCGGGGGCATTGGGCAGCGGCGGCAGCGCGTCCATTTCGACCAGCTTCACGCGCGCGCGCACGCGGCTGCCGACCGGCACCGGCGCCGTAAAACGGACCTTGTTCAGGCCGTAGTTCACGCCCATCTTCACGTCGGACATCTCGATCGCATTGGCCATCAGCATCGGCAGCAGCGACAGCGTCAGAAAACCGTGCGCCACCGGTGCGCCAAACGGCGACTCACGCTTGGCGCGCTCCACATCCACGTGAATCCACTGGTGATCGCCCGTGGCCTCGGCAAAGAGGTTCACCTGCTGCTGCGTGATCTCGGTCCAGTCGCTCACGGCGACTTCCTGGCCGATCAAACCTTTCAGCTCGTCGAGCGATTCGATGATGCGCATCTGGGTTGTCTCCTTGTTGTGATGCGATGAGGTGTCATCAAGCCTTCGGGCGTCGACCAAACAAGCCCATGCCCGTGACCGTGCAGACAAGTTCGCCGCGCTGGTTGCGGGCCTCCCAGCGGTTGACCGCCACACCGCGGTCCGGCTTCGACTGCGAGGGACGCACTTCCATGCACGTGCTCGACACCGACAGCGTGTCGCCCGGATACACCGGCTTCATCCAGCGGATTTCATCCACGCCCGGCGAGCCCATGCTGGCTGCCTTGCCCAGGAAGCCGGTCACCATCAGCCGCATCATGATCGAACAGGTCATCCAGCCGCTCGAAATAATGCCGCCGTAGATGCTGTGCTTGGCGGCCTCTGCATCGATGTGGAATGGCTGCGGATCGTACTGCCGCGCGAAGGTCAGGATCTCTTCTTCGGTGACGGTGTAGGTACCCATCTGCAGCGTGCGGCCGACCTCGAAATCGTCGAAGTAGAACTCGTACGATCGTGTCGCCGCTGCGTTTTCGTTTTCCACCATGTCGTCTCCTCCAAATGACAACGCCCCGCACGAATGCGGGGCGTTCAGGTTTGCCGTTACGCCGCCTGCTGGAAGCCGGGCAGCGATGCGAAGCGTGCCAGGTGATGATCCACGTCACCCAACGTCGTGTTGATCATCGTCAGCCGCTTGAACATGTGTGCGGCCGGCAGTTCGTTCGTCACGCCCATGCCGCCGTGCAACTGCACCGCTTCCTGGCCAACATCACGCGCTGCCTGGCCGACACGCGCCTTGGCCGCCGACACATAGCGGCGGCGCGCCTCGACATCGCCATCTTCAAAGTGGGCAGCCGCAAGATACGTGATCGAACGCGCCTGCTCGCCATGGATGAACATGTCGACCATGCGGTGCTGCAGCGCCTGGAAGCGCGCGATGGGCACGCCAAATTGCTGGCGGGTCTTGGTGTACTCCAGCGTGGCGGCGTTCAGCGCATCGATCAGACCGATCGCTTCAGCGCACAACAGCACGCAGCCGAGATCGGCGACGGCGTCGATGGTCTCCCACGCTTCGCCGGCCTTGCCGAGCAGCGTTGCCGGCGCGTTGTCGAAGCGGATGTCCGCGGCGTGCAGGTTGTCGATCGTGCGGTAGTCCTTGACCGTCACGCCAGCCGCATCGCGGTCGACCACGAAGAGCGACAGGCCCGACGTATCACGCGCTTCACCACCGGTACGCGCCGAGACGATCAGCTTGTCTGCCTGCGCACCATGCACCACAACCGCCTTCTCGCCGGTCAGCGTCCAACCGCCGCCCTGCTGCGTAGCGCGCGTGGTGACGTTGAACAGCTCGTAACGCGATTGGCGCTCGCCGAATGCAATGGCCAGCTTCACGGCGCCGCCAGCAACTTCTTCCAGCAATGCCTCTTGGCCGCCCGCAAGCTTCAGCGCCTGGGCGCCGAGCACGGTGGCCTGATACGGTTCCACGACCAGGCCGCGACCGAGTTCCTGCATCACCACCAGCAGGTCCATCGCGCGGCCGTCGAAACCGCCTTGTGCTTCGGGCACAGGCAGCGCGGTCAGGCCCAGTTCGGCCAGTGCATCCCAGTGGCCCTGCGACACACCTTCCGGCGAATACACGACCTTGTTGCGCGCCTCAAAGCTGTAGTCCTTCTCGATGAAGCGGCGCACCGCGTCGGCCAGTTGCTTCTGTTCGTCGGTGAACGAGAAATCCATGTTTGTCTCCGCTATGTGTTCTGTCGCCGTTCTGCTCAGACGCCAAGGATCATCTGCGAGATGATGTTGCGCTGGATTTCGTTCGACCCGCCGTAGATCGAGGTCTTGCGATAGTTGAAGTAGTACGGCGCAAGCGGCGCGGCATCGTTGTCGCCCGTCGCGGCCTGCGAGGTGTCGCCTTCAAGGTAACTCGGGTCGAACGGCTGGGCGTATGGCCCCACGGCCTCCACCATCAGCTCGGTCAGCATCTGCTGGATCTGCGTGCCCTTGATCTTGAGCAGCGACGCCTCGGGCCCCGGGCCCTTGCCTGCATTCTCGCTCGACACCACGCGCAGCACCGTCATCTCCAGCGCCAGTAGTTCGATTTCCAGCGACGCCACCTTGGCACCGAATACCGGGTCCTGCAGCAGCGGCTTGCCGTTCTTCTGGTGTTGCTTGGCAACGCGCTTGAGGAACGCCAATTCGCGCTTGGAATTGCCCACACGTGCAATGCCCGTACGCTCGTGGCCGAGCAGGTATTTGGCGTACGTCCACCCGCGGTTCTCATCACCGATCAGGTTCTGGACGGGCACCTTGACGTTGTCGAAGAAGACCTCGTTCACCTCGTGCTCTTCGTCCAGCATGATGATCGGGCGCACGGTAATGCCCGGCGTCTTCATGTCGATCAGCAGGAACGAGATGCCTTCTTGCTTCTTCGCATCGGGGTCGGTGCGAACCAGGCAGAAAATCATGTCGGCGTGCTGGCCGAGCGTCGTCCACGTCTTCTGGCCGTTGACGATGTAGTGATCGCCTTCGCGCACGGCGCGTGTCTTCACGGAAGCCAGATCGGACCCGGAACCCGGCTCCGAATAGCCCTGGCACCACCAGTCGGTGCAATCAACAATGCGCGGCAGGAAGTAGCGCTTCTGCGCTTCATTGCCGTACTTCATGATCACGGGCGCGACCATGCTGACGCCGAACGGCAGCACGCCAGGTGCGCCGACCTGCGCGCACTCTTCGTCCCAGATGTGTTTTTGGATGGGGGACCAGCCGGTGCCGCCCCACTCGACCGGCCAGTGCGGTACCGACCAGCCCTTCGCTGCGAGCGCCTTGTGCCAGCGGACGAAATCGTCGCGGCTCAGGCGGCGGTGGTTCAACACCTTGTCCTGGATGTCCTTGGGCAGATTGGCTTCCAGCCAGCCGCGGACTTCCTGGCGGAACGCATCGTCGGCCGCCGAGTAGTTCAGATCCATGCCTGTCTCCTGTGGTTGGCTCCCCACCGTGGCAAATCGGCGGAGAACGTTCTGTCGGACCGGCGCGGACCTGAATCGGGGCTGCTAGTGCACGGGCTGCTTCAGCGCGTCGGGCACCAGCAGCGGCATCACGTCGATGCCTTCCTCCGCCAGTTCCTGCGCTTCCTCCCGAGACGTCGTCCCGCGAATGCCTCGCTCCGGCGCCTCGTTGTAGTGCATGCGGCGCGCCTCTTCTGCAAACCGCTCGCCGACGTCCTCGGTATTGGCAAGGACATGGCGCACGGCTTTCAGATAGAGCTGTTGCAGGGCTGCGGATACACCGCCCTCGCCTTCGGCTGTCTTGGCGGCAGCGCCCTTTTGGGCGGCCTCCGTTCGTGACGACGACAGATTCAGGCGCGGCGCACTCGGCAAGCGCTCAACCTCGTTGTGACCGCAGACAGGACACGTCAACAGCCCGCGTTCTTGCTGCGATTGCAGGTCGGCATCGGAGCCGAACCAGCCTTCGAAGCGGTGGTCATTGGCACAGCGGAGGTCCAGCACTTTCATGATCGGTCCAGCGCATGGGGATGAGTGTATCCCCGATTCAAAAATTTGTGAACGGTCGTGCTAATTTTTTCGCACGACCGTTCGCCATGGTAGCGAAGACAGCAAAATCGTGCGATCAAGCGACGGCAGCAAGCGGCTCAGGCTGCACCTGGGGTCCAGGCTCCGGACAGGATCTTCTCAAGCCAGAACGTCCCGATGATGGTCTTCACGTCCGAAATTTTGCCATCGCGCACCCAATCGATGAGCTGGCCAGCCGACGTGATGAAAGTCTCGAGAAATTCGCCTTCATCGAGCATCGCCTCGCCTTGCTTCAGATCCCGGGCAAGATAAATGTCGATGAATTCGGTGGAATACGAAATGACCGGATGAATGCGTGTGAGGTAGTCCCAGCGCTCGGCCGTGTAGCCGGTTTCCTCCCGCAGTTCGCGCTTGCCGCATGCCAGCGCGCCTTCCTGCGGGTCGAGCTTGCCGGCTGGAAACTCGATCATCACCCTGTCGACTGGATAGCGAAACTGGCGCTCCATGAGCACGGTGCCATCGTCGAACAGCGGAATCATCATCACTGCACCCGGATGAACCAGGTATTCGCGGCTGGCATTTCGGCCGTCCGGCAGCCGGACGATGTCCTGCTTGAGCGTGAGGAATTTACCCTGGTGCATCAGCGCAGAGGCCACCTGCGTCTCGCGCAGGCCGGCGTCCGAGTCCTGCGCAGTCTCAGAGGTTTCGTTCAGCGGGGTGTGATCGGACATGGCGCTCTCTCATGCCGAGACAGCGGGAACCTGCCCGGCGGGATTTAACGGGAATCGCGGGGATGGCGAACCAGGTATTGCCACGTAAAGCCCGGAAACGCGAACACCAGCATCAGGCATGCGGTGATCGCGTAGAACTGCCAGCCTTGCGCAAACGCATTGCCCTGGCTCGATTCAATACCGAAGCCGATCAGCCCAACCACAACATACATGGCAATCAGCTCGGTGCCGCGCAGCCAGAACGGCTTGCGCGGCCAGCGTGCCGGCACCAGTGCCAGCACGCGTTGGTTGACGAACGGCAGGTTGGCACAGATCAGTGCCAACACGATGACAAACAGGCCGCCCGTCGACGTGCTCATGACGCTCGGCGTATTACGAAGCCAGCGTCAGGCGGATCGCCTGATAGCACACGGCCATCAGGCCGGCCGGAAAGATACCGAGCAACAACACCAGCAAGCCATTGATCGACAGCAGCGAGCGCAGACCAAAGGTGGCTTCCACAGGGCCTTCGTCAGCCGGCACGTCGAAGTACATGACCTTGATGACGCGCAGGTAGTAGAACGCACCCACCAGCGAGAACAGCACCGCCACAACGGCCAGCCACGACATGCCAGCATCGACGACTGCGCCCAGGACCGACAGCTTGGCGTAGAAGCCGACCGTCGGCGGCAGGCCCGCCAGCGACATCATGATGAACAGCATCAGCAGCGCGAACCACGGGCTCTTCTTCGACAGGCCTTTCAGGTCGGCGATGTCTTCCGCCTCGTACCCCTTGCGCGACAGCAGCAGGATGACGCCGAACGCGCCTAGCGCGGTCAGCACGTAGGTGATGGCATAGAACATCGACGCGCTGTAGGCCTGCGCCGTCAAATCGGGCTTGCCGGAGCTGACGCCCGATACCAGGCCCAGCAGCAGAAAGCCCATGTGCGAGACGGTCGAATAGCCCAGCAGACGCTTGAAGTTGGTCTGCACAACGCCCGTGATATTGCCGATGGCCAGCGACACGACAGCCAGCACGATCAGCATGTTCTGCCAGTCGAATGCCAGCGGCAGCAGGCCTTCCACCAGAATACGCAGCGTCATTGCGAAGGCGGCCACTTTCGGCGCACCGGCAATCAGCAGCGTCACGGCCGTCGGCGAGCCTTGGTACACGTCGGGCACCCACATGTGGAACGGCGCCACACCAAGCTTGAAGCCCAGGCCAGCAACAATGAACACCACGCCAAACACGAGGATCGTCTTGTTGATCTCGCCGTTCTTAATGGCGTCAAACTCCTTGCCGAGTTCCAGCGAGCCGGTCGCACCGTACAGCATCGACATGCCGTACAGCAACAGGCCGGATGCCAGCGCGCCCAGGATGAAATACTTCATGGCGGATTCGGACGACACGTTCGAACGGCGACGCAGCGCTACCAGCGTGTACGACGCCAGCGACAGCAGTTCCAGGCCCAGATAGAGCACGAGGAAGTTGTTGCCGGTGATCATCACCACCTGACCGCCCAGTGTGAACAGGGCGAACATGTAGAACTCGCCCGCGTACATGTCACGGTCGGCCAGATAGCGGCGCGTGTATACCAGCGTGGCAAACAGCGTCAGCGCACAGAACGACGCCAGCACGTTGGCCATCGGATCGATCACGGCCATGTTGCCGAAGACGTAGTGCGTCTCACCGTTCGCAGCATTCAGCGCGAACCACACCGCCAGCACCAGCGTAATCACCAGCGAAACCGGATAGGCCACGCTGCTTCGTTTCTGGCCGCGTGCCAAGTCAATCCAGTTGACGGCACCAATGCCCAGCGCGAGAAAAACGATTGGGGCAAAAGCCGCAATAGAGGAGGACGATTGCATAGTTTCTTCTCGCTGCTTACAGCTTCGACTGAGCCACGTGGGTCAGCAGATTGACCACGGACGCATGCATGACATCGGTGAAGGGCTTCGGATACAGGCCCATGTACAGGGTGGCGATCGCGAGCACGCCCAGCATGAAGAACTCGCGGCAATTCAGGTCCTTCAGCTCAGCCACATGCTTGTGCGTCACATCACCGAAGATCACGCGCTTGACCATCCACAGCGAATACGCTGCGCCAAAGATCAGTGCCGTCGCAGCCAACAGGCCAATCCAGAAGTTGAACTTCACGGAACCCAGGATCACCATGAACTCGCCGACGAAACCCGAGGTTGCCGGCAGGCCGCAGTTGGCCATCGCAAAGAAGACCGACAGCGCCGCGAACTTCGGCATCGTGTTCACCACACCGCCGTAATCGGCAATCTGACGCGAGTGCACCCGGTCATACAACACGCCAATGCACAGGAACATCGCGCCCGAGATGAAGCCGTGCGAGATCATCTGGACGATACCGCCCTCCACACCGATCTCGTTGAAGATGAAGAAGCCCAGCGTGACGAAGCCCATGTGCGCGATCGACGAATACGCAACCAGCTTCTTCATGTCGGCCTGCACCAGCGCCACCAGACCGATGTAGATCACGGCAACCAGCGAGATCGCGATGATGAATGCGGACAGGCTGTGGCTGGCATCCGGCGCGATCGGCAGCGAGAACCGCAAGAAACCGTAGGCGCCCAGCTTCAGCATGATGGCAGCCAGCACCACGGAACCACCGGTCGGCGCTTCCACGTGAGCATCCGGCAGCCAGGTGTGCACCGGCCACATCGGCACCTTCACGGCAAAGGCCATGAAGAACGCCAGGAAAATCAGGATCTGCTCGTTCATCGACAGCTTGACCTGATGCCACTGCAGGATTTCGAACGTGCCGCTGTGGAAGTACAGGTACAGCAGCGCAACCAGCGTCAGCAAAGAGCCCAGCAGCGTGTAGAGGAAGAACTTGAATGCTGCGTAGACGCGATTCGGGCCGCCCCACACGCCGATGATGATGTACATCGGGATCAGCGTGGCTTCGAAGAACACGTAGAACAGCAGACCGTCGAGCGCCGCAAACACACCGATCATCAGACCCGACAGGATCAGGAACGCGGCCATGTACTGCGCCACGCGCTCGGTAATCACTTCCCAGGCGGCGATGACGACGATGACGGTGATGAACGCAGTCAGCACCACGAACCACATCGAAATGCCGTCGACACCCAGGTAGTAGCTGATGTGGAAGCGCTCGATCCACGACGACTTCTCGACGAACTGCATGGCAGCCGTCGTCTTGTCGAAACGCGTGATGAGCGGCAACGTCATCACAAAGCTGATCAGCGAGCCGATCAGCGACATCCAGCGGACATAACCGGGATTGCGGTCTGAGCCCGAGGCCAGCACCAGCACGCCGAAGAAGATCGGCAGCCAGATCGCAAAAGACAGAACCATTTTTGTAATCCCTTATTTGCCTGCCAGGAACACGAAATACGTCAGCAGCCCAACCGTGCCGATGATCATCGCGAACGCATAGTCATAGATGAAGCCGGACTGGAGCAGGCGCACGACCGTCGCGAACCAGCCCACCAGACGCGCGCTGCCGTTCACGACAACACCGTCGATCACACCTTGATCGCCGCCCTTCCACAGGCCTCGGCCAAACTTGACCGCACCGTTGGCAAAGACGATCTCGTTGATCTTGTCCATGTAGTACTTGTTGTCCAGCAGCTTGTAGACGCCGGAGAAGCGCTTGGCGATCGCCGCCGGAATATCCGGGCGCTTCAAGTAGAAGAACCACGACAGCACGACACCCAACACCAGCAGAATGAACGGTGCCGACGTGAAGCCGTGCAGCGCCATCGCGACCCAACCGTGAAAGTCTTCGGCCAGCACCTTCATGGCTTCATGGTTTTCGCTGTTGAAGATGACTTCCGAGAACACCACACCGTGCTTGAAGAATTCGCCGAACAGCATCGGCTGGATCGCCATTGCACCGATGATGACCGACGGGATCGCCAACAGCACCAGCGGCACAGTCACAACCCAGGGCGACTCATGCGGCTTCTGGCCGGGGGCCAAACCGTGGTGGTGATCGTGATCGCCCTCTTCCTCTTCATGGTGGTCGTCGTGGTGGGCGTGGGCCTTGCCGAAACGCTCTTCACCGTGGAACACCAGGAAGTACATGCGGAACGAGTAGAACGCGGTCACGAACACGCCCGCCAGCACGGCCCAGTAGGCGAAGCCGGCGCCGGGCAGATGCGATTCACGCACCGCTTCGATGATCGAGTCCTTCGAATAGAAGCCCGAGAAGAACGGCGTACCGATCAGCGCCAGCGAACCCACCAGCGACGTCAGCCACGTAATCGGCATGTACTTGCGCAGACCGCCCATGTTGCGCATGTCCTGATCGTGGTGCATGCCGATGATGACCGAGCCGGCACCCAGGAACAGCAGTGCCTTAAAGAAGGCGTGTGTCATCAGGTGGAACACGGCCACTTGGTAGGCCGATGCGCCCAGCGCGACGGTCATGTAGCCCAGCTGAGACAGCGTGGAGTACGCCACCACACGCTTGATGTCGGTCTGGATGATGCCCAGGAAGCCCATGAACAGCGCGGTGATAGCGCCGATGATCAGCACGAACGACAGCGCGGTGTCCGACAACTCGAACAGCGGCGACATACGTGCGACCATGAAGATACCGGCCGTCACCATGGTGGCCGCGTGAATCAGTGCGGAAATCGGGGTCGGGCCTTCCATCGAGTCCGGCAGCCACACATGCAGCGGGAATTGCGCGGACTTACCCATTGCGCCGATGAACAGGCAGATGCAGGCGACCGTCAGCATGTGCCAGTCCGTGCCCGGGAAGCCGATCGTGGCCAGGTTGTCGCGGGCGGCGAACACGTCAGCGTAGCTCAGGCTACCGCTGTACGCCAGCAGCAGGCCGATACCGAGCACGAAGCCGAAGTCACCCACGCGGTTGACCAGGAACGCCTTCATGTTGGCGTAGATGGCCGTCGGACGCTTGAACCAGAAGCCGATCAGCAGGTAAGACACCAGACCCACAGCTTCCCAGCCGAAGAACAGCTGCAGGAAGTTGTTGCTCATCACGAGCATCAACATCGAGAAGGTGAACAGCGAGATGTACGCGAAGAAACGGTTGTAGCCGTCGTCTTCCGCCATATAGCCGATGGTGTAGATGTGCACCATCAACGAGACGAAGGTCACCACGCACATCATCATCGCCGTGAGCGAATCAATGAGGAAGCCGACTTCCATCTTCAGCGAACCCACCGTCATCCATTCGTAGACGGTGCCGTTGTAACCGGCGCCGTTGATGACGTCGGACAGCGTCAGCGCCGACAGAATGAAGGCGATCGCAACACCGAGGATGGTGACGCTGTGGGATGCCGTGCGGCCGATCTTCTCGCCAAAGAACTTGGTGCCGAACAGCCCGGCGATCGCCGCGCCGGCCAGCGGCGCGAGCGGGATCGCCAGCAGCAGGTTGGGATTGAGCGTGGTAGCCATGGAACGCTTCTTATAGGTGGATGCGGAGGTCAGCCCTTGAGGCTGTCCAGATCGTCGACGTTGATGGTGTCCAAATTACGGAACAGCACCACCAGGATGGCGAGACCGATCGCGGATTCCGCCGCGGCCACCGTCAGGATGAAAAACACGAACACCTGCCCCGCCAGATCTCCCAGGTAATGGGAGAACGCGACGAAGTTCAGGTTGACCGCCAGCAGCATCAGTTCGATCGCCATCAGCAGCACGATGACGTTCTTGCGGTTCAGGAAGATGCCGACGATGCTGATGGCAAACAGCACCGCGCCGAGCACGAGGTAATGGGCAAGGGATAGCGAAGACATATGGATTCTCCCGGGGCTCAGCTCTTGGATTCAGCCGAAGCTGCGCCAGCCGACTTTTCCGCCGGCATCGAGACCAGACGCACGCGGTCCTTGCGCTTCACGCGGATCTGATCGGACACGTTCTGTGCCTTAGTGTCCTTGCGACGGCGTGCGGTCAGCGCCACGGCCGCGACAATCGCGAGCAGCAGCACCGCGCCGGCCACTTCAAAGGCATAGATGTAATCGGTGTAGATGAGCTTCCCGAGCGCCTGCGTGTTCGGGCCGGTAAAGCCCTTCGGCAACTCTTGCACGGGCTGCACACGGCCCATGAAGGTCTTGGTCAGCACCACAGCCATTTCCAAGATGATGACGACGCCCACAAAGGCTGCCATCGGCACGTAGGTCCAGAAATCGCGTCGCAGGTGTTCGATGTCGATATCGATCATCATCACCACGAACAGGAACAGCACCATCACCGCCCCAACGTAGACCAGCACCAGCGTGATGGCGAGAAATTCCGCCTTGAGCAGCATCCAGATCGCCGCCGCGGTGAAGAACGAGAGCACGAGGAACAGCGCCGCATGCACCGGGTTCTTCGCGGTGATGACCTTCAGCGCTGCGAGCACCAGCACGAGCGCGAAACAGTAGAAGATGATCGTCGTGATTTCCATGATCCTGGCACGGGCCGTTTTGCGGCACGCGCTTGTCCAAAGCCGCGGTGGCATGACGCCACCGCAACTGGTTGGCTCTCGAAGAGCCGTTGTCCAACCGGGATGTCAACTGCAACGCCCGCCAACTCCAGCTGCACGGCGGACGTCTTGAATCAGCGGTACTTTGCGTCGGCCGCCTTGTTGGCCGCAATTTCCGGCTCGAAGCGATCACCCACGGCCAGCAGCATGTCCTTGGTGAAATACAGGTCGCCGCGCTTTTCACCGTGGTATTCCAGGATGTGCGTCTCGACGATGGCGTCCACCGGGCAAGCCTCTTCGCAGAAGCCGCAGAAAATGCACTTGGTCAGGTCGATGTCATAGCGCGTGGTGCGACGGGTGCCGTCGTCGCGCTGATCCGACTCGATCGTAATGGCCAGGGCCGGGCAAACGGCTTCGCACAGCTTGCACGCAATGCAGCGCTCTTCCCCGTTCGGATAGCGACGCAGTGCATGCAGACCGCGAAAGCGCGGCGACAGCGGCGTCTTCTCTTCCGGAAAGAGAACAGTGATCTTGCGCGCAAACAGGTAGCGCCCAGTCAGCGCCAGTCCCTTGAAGAGTTCCTTCAGGAGCAGGCTGTTAAAGAATTCCTTAATGGCAAGCAACATGGTGCCTTCCTATTGTCCCGTTACTTCCAGATGTTCCACGGCGACACCAACCAGATGGCGACGACGACAAGCCAGCCCACAGTGAGCGGAATGAAGATCTTCCAGCCCAGACGCATGATCTGGTCATAGCGATAACGCGGGAACGATGCACGCAGCCAGATGAAGACCGACAGCAGCAGGAAAACTTTGATCAGCAGCCAGAAGAAGCCCGGAATCCAGTTGAGGACCGGTGCGTCGATCGGCGAAGCCCAGCCGCCCAGGAACAGGGTCGCCGTCAGCGCCGAGATCACGATCATGTTGATGTACTCGGCCAGGAAGAACAGCGCGAACGCCATGCCCGAGTACTCGATCATGTGGCCGGCCACGATTTCGGATTCGCCTTCCACCACATCGAACGGGTGGCGGTTCGTTTCAGCCACACCCGAGATGAAGTAGACGCCGAACATCGGCAGCAGCGGCAGCCAGTTCCACGACAGGATGTTGATACCGTGACCTGCAAAGAAACCGCGGTTCTGCGAGTTAACGATGTCCGACAGGTTCAGGCTACCCGTCACCATCAGCACCGTCACGAGCGCGAAGCCCATCGCGATTTCGTACGAAATCATCTGTGCCGAGGCACGCATCGCACCGAGGAACGCGTACTTCGAGTTCGAAGCCCAGCCCGCCAGAATCACGCCGTACACGCCGACCGAACTGATCGCCATCACGTACAGCAGGCCGGCGTTGATGTTCGACACCATCGCCTCGGCCTGGAACGGAATCACCGCCCAGATCGCCACGGCGGGCATCAGCACCATCAGCGGCGCGATGA
This sequence comes from Ralstonia sp. UNC404CL21Col, assembly GCF_000620465.1. Taxonomy (GTDB): domain Bacteria; phylum Pseudomonadota; class Gammaproteobacteria; order Burkholderiales; family Burkholderiaceae; genus Ralstonia; species Ralstonia flatus. Next base: position 622,994 of record NZ_KK211140.1, on the reverse strand, counting down.
TGTACATGCCACGGCTGACCGCGCTCGGCACCATGACTTCCTTGAGGAGCAGCTTCAGCACGTCGGCAATCGGCTGCAGCAGGCCCATCGGGCCCACGCGGTTCGGGCCCAGACGCACGTGCATCCAGCCAATGAGCTTGCGCTCCCACAGGATCAGGTAAGCCACGCACAGCAGCAGCGGCAGAATGATGCAGACCGCACGGACCAGCGTCCAGATCAGCGGCCACCACCCACCGAAGGTGGCGGTACCGAAAGAAGTAATCGACTCGATCATGTTGACCCTTACACCGTAGCCGCCAGCGCGGACGATTCAACCTTCTCAACGCTTACCGCACCGAACATGGCACCCAGCTGCGCCGAGGCCTCGGTCGCGGCGGGCACACGGATCACGCCGGAAGCCAGCGACTTGTCCAGCACTGCCGGCAGCACCACACTGGTCTGCCCTTGCGTCACGCGCACGGCATCACCATTGGCCAGGCCCAGCTGTGCATAGAGATCTGCCGGCACGCCAGCGCGCACTGCGGCGCGTGCTGCAGCCGTCAGTTGCAGGGAGCCCGCACGACGCACGATCGGGTCGGCGTGGTAGATCGGCACATCGGCCAGACGTTCGATGCCTGCCGCAGCGGCAGCAGGCGCGGCGGTCTGTGCGGTCGTCGCGTTCGACAAACGCTCGCTGACCGGCTTGGCCAGCACTTCGTCGCGCACCACTTCTGAGCTGTCGTATTCAAAGCCCGAGACGTTCAGCAGGTTGCCCAGCACGCGCAGAACTTTCCACGCCGGACGCGAATCGCCCAGGCCGCGCACAACGCCGTTGAAGCTTTGCGGCAAACCTTCGCAGTTGATGAACGTGCCCGACGTTTCCGTGAACGGAGCCGTCGGCAGCAGCACGTCCGCGTACTCAAGGGCGGCGCGGGAAGCGAACGGGGCGAGCACGATCACGGTGTCAGCCTGGTCCAGTGCGGCACGGGCTTGCACGGGGTTCGCAGTATCGAATTCCGGCTCAGCGCCCAGCAGCACGTAAGCGCGACGCGGTTGCGCGAGCATAGCGGCGGCGTCCAGACCATTACCTTGCGGCAACGCACCTGCAATGTAGCCGCCCACGGTGTTGGCCGCTTCCGTCAGGAAACCCAGCGTCGCGCCGGTCTGCTGCGCCACCCACTGGGCCAGCGCATGCAGTTGCGAGAACTGCGGATGCGCTACAGCAGCGTTACCCAGGAACACAGCCTTACGCTCTCCCGACGCAAGGCTCGCAGCGATGCGCTTGGCAACGTCACCGGCTTCGATGCTATCGGTGCCACCCGGGCGGGCAACGTTGTTGGCAGCCGCCACCGCCACGGCAACTTGCGACAGCAGCGACAACCATTGCGACGGCGCGCCCAGCAACTGCGTGGCAGGCATCAGCAAATCTTCGCCGCCTGCGCCGATCACGCTCAGTTGGGCACCCTTCTTGCCTGCCTGACGCAGACGCGCGGCCAGCAGCGGGTGATCCTTGCGCAGGAAAGAGCCTACGACCAGCGTACGCTGCAGCAGCGACACGTCGGCGATGGGCATGCCAAGCCACGGAGCGCCCGTGGGCTTGACCGAGAAGTCGGACTGACGCAGACGGAAGTCGACGTTGTCGCTGCCAATGCCGCGCACCAGCTTTTGCAACAGGAACAACTCTTCCAGCGTGCTGTGCGGGCTCGCCAATGCACCGATCTGCTCGGCACCGTGATCGCGCTTGATTTCGTTGAGGCCGTTGGCCACGTATTCCAGCGCGGTGGTCCAGTCAACCGCCTTCCACTGACCGCCTTGCTTGAGCATCGGCTGGGTCAGACGGTCGTCGCTGTTCACGCCTTCATAGGCGAAACGGTCCTTATCGGACAGCCAGCATTCGTTGATGGCTTCGTTGTCCAGCGGCAGAACCCGCATCACGCGCTGATTCTTCGTCTGGACGATCACGTTGGCGCCCAGGCCATCGTGCGGCGACACCGACTTGCGGCGTGCCAGTTCCCACGTACGGGCCGAATAGCGGAACGGCTTGCTGGTCAGCGCGCCAACGGGGCACAGGTCGATCATGTTGCCCGACAACTCGGAGTCAACAGTCTGACCGACAAACGTCGTGATCTCAGAATGCTCGCCGCGGTTGAGCATGCCCAGTTCCATCACGCCGGCAATTTCCTGGCCGAAACGGACGCAACGCGTGCAGTGAATGCAGCGCGTCATTTCTTCCATGGAGATCAGCGGGCCCACATTCTTGTGGAATACCACACGCTTCTCTTCCTGGTAGCGCGATTCAGACTTGCCGTAGCCCACGGCCAAGTCCTGCAACTGGCACTCGCCGCCCTGGTCACAGATCGGGCAATCCAGCGGGTGGTTGATCAGCAGGAACTCCATCACGGACTTCTGCGCCTTCACTGCCTTCTCGGAATTTGTGAAGACCTTCATGCCCGCGGTGACGGGCGTGGCGCAGGCCGGCAGCGCCTTGGGCGCCTTCTCGACCTCGACCAAGCACATCCGGCAGTTGGCCGCGACCGACAGTTTGCGGTGATAGCAAAAGTGAGGAATGTAGGTGCCCGTCTGGCGGGCCGCCTCCATCACCAGGCTGCCTTCGGCAACCTCGACCTTCTTGCCATCAATTTCGATTTCAACCATGTTCTGCCACGCTTAAAGGTAGGTGGGCACCATGCACTGCTTGTGTTCGACGTGATACGCGAACTCATCCCAGTAGTGCTTGAGCATGCCGCGGACCGGCATCGCAGCGGCATCGCCGAGTGCGCAGATGGTCCGGCCCATGATGTTTTCGGCCACGTTGTTCAGCAGGTCAAGGTCTTCCTGGCGGCCCTTGCCGTGCTCGATGCGATCGACGACGCGGTACAGCCAGCCGGTGCCCTCACGGCACGGCGTGCACTGGCCGCACGACTCTTCGTAATAGAAATACGACAGGCGCAGCAGCGACTTCACCATGCAGCGCGTTTCGTCCATCACGATGACAGCGCCCGAGCCCAGCATCGAGCCGGCCTTGGCGATCGAGTCGTAATCCATGTCGGAGGCCATCATCAGATCAGCCGGCACCACCGGCGCCGACGATCCACCCGGGATGACCGCCTTGAGCTTCTTGCCACCGCGCATGCCGCCGGCAAGCTCGAGCAGCTTGGAGAACGGGGTGCCCAGCGGAATCTCGTAGTTGCCCGGACGCTCCACGTCGCCGGACACAGAGAAGATCTTCGAGCCGCCGTTGTTCGGCTTGCCCATCTTCAAGTAGTTATCCGGACCGATGGCCAGCAGGAACGGCACCGCGGCAAAGGTTTCGGTGTTGTTGATGGTCGTCGGCTTGCCGTACAGGCCAAAGCTCGCCGGGAACGGCGGCTTGAAGCGCGGCTGGCCCTTCTTGCCTTCCAGCGACTCGAGCAGTGCGGTCTCTTCACCGCAAATGTAGGCACCATAACCATGGTGCGCATGCAGCTGGAAGTTGAAGCCGGACCCCAGGATGTTGTCACCGAGGAAACCCGCAGCGCGCGCCTCTTCCAGTGCCTGTTCGAAGATCTTGTATTCGTTCCAGATCTCGCCGTGGATGTAGTTGTACCCTACGGTGATGCCCATCGCGTAGCCGCCGATGGCCATGCCTTCGATCAGCGCGTGCGGGTTGTACCGGATGATGTCGCGATCCTTGAACGTGCCCGGCTCACCTTCGTCCGTGTTGCAGACGAGATACTTCTGGCCCGGGAATTGACGCGGCATGAAGCTCCACTTCAGGCCCGTCGGAAAGCCTGCACCGCCACGGCCGCGGAGGCCCGAGGCCTTCACGTCTGCAATGACCTGCTCGGGAGTGATCTTCTCAGTAAGGATGCGTTTGAGCTGCTGATAGCCGCCACGCTTGACGTAATCTTCGAGGTGCCAGTTGTCGCCGTTCAGACCGGCCAGAATCAACGGCTGGATATGTCGATCGTGCAGGGAGGTCATTTACTTGCCTGCTCCGTTGGTCGGCGCCTTCGACTGGAGGTCAGCGATCAGCGCGTCGAGCTTCTCGTTGCTCATGAAGCTGCACATGTGGGTGTTGTTGACGATCATGACCGGTGCATCACCGCACGCGCCCATGCACTCGCCTTCCTTCAGCGTGAAGTTGCCGTCGGCGGTGGTCTCGTTGAAACCGATGCCCAGCTTCTTCTTCAGGTAGTCGGCAGCACGTTCGCCGCCCGACAGCGCACACGGCAAGTTCGTGCACACCGACAGCTTGAATCGGCCAACCGGCTTGGTGTCATACATGTTGTAGAACGTCGCCACTTCCTCGACCCACACCGGCGGCATTTCGAGGTACTCGGCCACGAACTGCATGACTTCGGGCGAGACCCAGCCTTTCTCGCTCTGCGCGACCGCCAGCGCCGCCATCACGGCGGACTGCTTCTGGTCGGCGGGATATTTCGCGACCGCCCGGTCGATTTCCTTGAGAGCTTCTGCTGATAGCATGTTCGTTGCGATTGGTGCGGGACGCGGGGCGTATTACCTGACTGCCTTACCCCGGCGTGCGTCCTCGTTTCACAGCCGCGCTTGCCTGCGCGTCAAACCGTTGTTTCCTGCGGGTTCAGCGATCGATCTCGCCAAACACGATGTCCTGCGTACCGATGATCGTGACGGCATCGGCAATCATGTGACCCTTCGCCATTTCGTCGAGCGCGGCCAGATGAACGAAGCCCGGTGCGCGGATCTTCAGACGGTACGGCTTGTTGGCGCCGTCGGAGATGGCATAGATGCCGAACTCGCCCTTCGGGTGCTCAACGGCGGCATACGCCTCGCCTTCTGGCACATGCATACCTTCGGTGAAGAGCTTGAAGTGGTGAATCAGCTCTTCCATGTTGGTCTTCATGTCCACGCGCGACGGCGGCGCCACCTTGTGGTTATCGGTGATCACCGGACCCGGGTTCTTGCGCAGCCACTCAATGCACTGACGGATGATGCGATTGCTCTGGCGCATCTCTTCCACGCGCACCAGATAACGGTCGTAGCAATCGCCGTTCACGCCGACCGGGATATCGAAATCGATGCGGTCGTACACCTCGTACGGCTGCTTCTTACGCACATCCCATTCGATGCCCGAACCACGCAGCATCGCACCGGAGAAGCCCTTGTTCAGTGCGCGCTCCGGACTTACCACGCCGATGCCAACCAAGCGCTGCTTCCAAATCCGGTTGTCCGTCAGCAGCGTTTCGTATTCGTCAACGTACTTCGGGAAGCGGTTGGTGAAGTCTTCAATGAACTCCAGCAGCGAGCCCGAACGCGTTTCGTTCAGGGCGGCCAAGGCCTTCTCGTTGCGCACCTTGGATGCCTTGTATTGCGGCATCGTGTCGGGCAGGTCGCGATACACGCCGCCCGGACGGTAGTAGGCCGCGTGCATGCGCGCGCCTGACACCGCCTCGTACATGTCGAACAGATCTTCGCGCTCGCGGAAGGCGTACAGGAACACCGCCATGGCGCCCACGTCCAGCGCGTGCGAACCGATCCACATCAGGTGGTTCATGATCCGCGTGATCTCGTCGAACATGACGCGGATGTACTGGGCGCGCAGCGGCACCTCGAGACCCAGCAGGCGCTCGATTGCCATCACGTAGGCGTGCTCGTTGACCATCATCGACACGTAGTCGAGACGGTCCATGTACGGCACGCTTTGAATCCAGGTCTTCTGTTCGGCGAGCTTTTCCGTCGCGCGATGCAGCAGACCGATGTGCGGGTCGGCACGTTGAATGACTTCGCCGTCCAGCTCAAGCACAAGGCGCAGCACGCCGTGCGCGGCCGGGTGTTGCGGACCGAAGTTAAGGGTGTAGTTCTTGATATCTGCCATGATCGGGCGCCCTTCAGTGCTTCAGACCACCGTATTGATCTTCACGGATCACACGCGGCGTAATCTCGCGCGGCTCGATGGTTACCGGCTGGTAGACCACGCGGCGCTGCACCGGGTCGTAACGCATTTCAACGTAACCCGACACGGGGAAGTCCTTGCGGAACGGATGGCCAATGAAGCCGTAGTCGGTCAGGATGCGGCGCAGGTCCGGATGGCCTTCAAACACCAAGCCATAGAGATCAAACGCTTCACGCTCATACCAGTCAGCGGAATTCCAGATCGTGGTCACGGACGGCACCACGGGCAGATCATCATCCGGCGCGAACACCCGTACGCGGACACGCCAGTTGTGCGTGATCGACAGCAGATGCACCACAGCGGCAAAACGCGGGCCGTTCCAGGCACCGTCGCCGTAGTCGGCATAATCGACGCCACACAGGTCGATCAGTTGCTCGAATTTGAGCGAGGCATCATCGCGCAGAGTGTGCATGACGTCGTAGTAATCGGCAGCCTTCACTACGAGAGTGAGTTCGCCGATCGACTCGGTCAGGCTTTGAACGCGATTACCCAGCGCCTTTTCCAGCGCGGCCTTCAGGGTGGCAAGCTTCTCGGTCATGTCAGGCCTTGCGCGCAATGGTGTTGGTGCGGCGGATCTTGGCCTGCAACTGGATGATGCCGTAGATCAGCGCTTCGGCCGTCGGCGGGCAGCCGGGCACGTACACGTCGACCGGCACGATGCGATCACAGCCGCGAACGACAGAATACGAGTAGTGGTAGTAGCCGCCACCGTTCGCGCACGAACCCATCGAGATGACCCAGCGAGGCTCAGCCATCTGGTCGTACACCTTGCGCAGCGCGGGCGCCATCTTGTTGCACAGCGTGCCGGCCACGATCATCACGTCAGACTGACGCGGTGACGGGCGAAACACCACGCCGAAACGGTCTAGGTCGTAACGCGACGCGCCAGCGTGCATCATTTCCACGGCACAGCATGCCAGACCGAACGTCATCGGCCACAGGGACCCAGTACGGGTCCAGTTGATCAGCTTGTCAGCGGTTGTCGTGACAAAGCCTTCGTTGAGTACGCCTTCGATCGCCATTTCACATCACTCCCAATCGAGCGCGCCTTTTTTCCAGATGTAGACGAAGCCCACGAGAAACTCGAGAAGAAACACGCCCATCGCGAAGAACCCCGGCCAGCCGATCTCACGCAGCGCCACGCCCCAAGGGAAGAGGAACGCGGTCTCCAGATCGAACAGGATGAACAGGATGGCGATGAGGTAATAGCGCACGTCGAACTTCATGCGCGCGTCTTCGAATGCTTCGAAGCCGCACTCGTACGGCGAGAGCTTGTCAGGATCGGGATTGTTCGGACCGAGGACTCGGCCGATGGTCATCAGAGCAAGGCCGAGGCCAACACCGACAACGATGAACAACAGTACGGGGAAATAGGCTTCGAGGTTCAAGGGACGCCCGCCTTTTTGAATGGTTGCAACAGCACTGCCCGCAGGCGGCGCCTTGTCGCCCCATCGAAGGCGCCGGGTCCGCAGCCTTACGACGCCTCGACTGCGCGTCGTCTTGCGGAGGGGCCTGCGCGGAACATCCCGTGGAACAGACCCCGAATTTGATTGGTGCCGACGGCGAGACTCGAACTCGCACAGCTTTCGCCACTACCCCCTCAAGATAGCGTGTCTACCAATTTCACCACGTCGGCTGGGGGAAGAAACTCTATCAGGAACCCGGTTGAGACTTAGTGCCCCCGCCCGTTTTCCGTATTGTTTCAAGCCTTGCATTCTACCGCAAAGCGAAGCTTTTGTTCAATGCACAAAGAAAAATCTTATGCTTCGCGGCGCGCTGAAAAACCCAGACAGTACGCCGCGATCGTTACATCAAATTACTTGGGCACGGCCGGCGAGGAAGCCGCACCCGGAGCAGCGGTGGGAGCCGAGGCTGCCGGCGCCGATGCCGTCGACGTAACAGGTGCGACCGAACCCATCACACCCGCAGACACGCTGCCCTTGCTGGTGCCGATCAGCGTCAGCGCCAGCGTGGCAATGAAGAACACCGTAGCCAGCACGGCCGTCGTACGGGACAGGAAGTTGGCCGAGCCCGTGGCACCAAACAAGCTACCCGACGCGCCCGAGCCAAACGCCGCCCCGACGTCGGCGCCCTTGCCGTGCTGCAGCAGCACCAAACCAATCACGCCGAGCGCACTCAGAATTTGCGCCACCAGCAGCAGAGTCTTCAGAATTGCCATTTCGTTTCTCTCAATATTATGTTGCAGCCGCACATGGGGACATGGCGACCCGATTCGTCGTTTATGCGCGACCGATCGCCAGGAAATCTTCCGCCTTCAGCGACGCACCGCCGATCAGGCCGCCATCGATGTCCGCCATAGCAAACAATTCGCCGGCATTGTCCGGCTTGACGCTGCCGCCATACAGAATTGCCAGGCGCTGCGCCACACCTGCGTCACGGGCAGCAACGCGCGCCCGCAGGAACGCATGCACAGCTTGCGCCTGCTCGCTCGTGGCGGTTTTGCCGGTGCCGATGGCCCAGACCGGCTCGTAGGCCACGACGATACGGCCCAGCTGCTCCACCGACAGCGCCTCCAGCACCGCATCCAATTGCCGGCCGACCACTTGTTCGGTCTCACCTGCTTCGCGTTGCGCCAGCGTTTCGCCTACGCAGACGATCGGGATGATGCCGTGTTCCAGCGCACGCAGGGCCTTGGTCGCCACTTGCGCATCAGTTTCGCCGTGGTACGAGCGGCGCTCCGAGTGGCCAACGATCACGTAGCCGCAACCAAATTCCGACAGCATCGACGCCGCCACTTCGCCCGTAAAGGCGCCGCGCGCTTCAGCGGACACATCCTGCGCGCCCCAGGCCACCGCAGAACCGGTGAGCAGCGACTGGCACTGCGCCAGGTACGGGAACGGCGCACACACCGCCAGCGCGGCGCCGGTTTTGCCTGCGGCTTTGATCTGCTCAAGCAGCGCGGCGTTCGTGCTCAGACTGCCATGCAGCTTCCAGTTGCCCACCACCAGCTTCGGTCTTGCGTTCACGTTTTGCCCGGTCGACTGTCAAATAAACCCGGCATTCTACCGCGGCGGCAAAAACAGGGTCAATTTTGGCGTCCTGGCGTCAATCCCAAACCAACATGATCTTGCCGATATGCGCACTCGATTCCATCAAGGCATGCGCCTGCGCCGCCTGTGCGGCCGGCATGACCTCGTGCACGACCGGCTTGATACGCCCCGACGACAGCAACGGCCAGACGGTTTCATACAGATTGGCGGCGATGGCCGCCTTGAATGCAACCGGACGCGGGCGCAGCGTCGAGCCCGTCAGCGTGATGCGCCGACGCAGGATGTCGCCGAGCGGCACCTCGGCCTTGGCACCGCCCAGCAGCGCAATCAATACGATGCGGCCGTCGTCGGCGGTGCAGGCGATTTCGCGCGCGACATAGCTGCCGCCGACCATGTCGAGCACCACGTCGGCGCCGCGTCCCGTTTCGGCCTTGACGATTTCGACGAAATCTTCGGTCTTGTAATTGATGGCGCGCGTGGCGCCGAGTTCGACGCAGGCGGCGCACTTGTCGGCGCTCCCCGCCGTTGCGAAAACGCGGTGGCCCAATGCGGAGGCGATCTGAATGGCCGTCGTGCCGATGCCGCTTGAGCCGCCTTGCACGAGCAATGTTTCCTCGGCGCCGTGCGCGCCCCGCCCCAGCAAGCCGCGATCGAACACGTTCGACCAAACGGTGAAGTAGTTCTCCGGCAACGCGGCCGCTTCGACATCGGACAGGCCAGCCGGCACGGGCAGCACTTGACCTAGAGGCGCGGTGCAGAACTCCGCGTAGCCGCCGCCCTGCACCAGCGCGCAGACGCGATCGCCCGCCTTCAAGCCGTAGCGATTGTCAGCATGCGTCAGATCGCCACTGACGATCTCGCCGGCAACTTCCAGCCCCGGAATATCCGAGGCGCCAGGCGGCACCGGATAGTTGCCCGTGCGCTGAAATACATCCGGCCGGTTCACGCCGGCAGCGCGCACGCGGATCAGCACCTCGCCGGCCTTGGCTTCCGGCATCGGCCGCTCGCCAAGCTGCAAGACTTCGGGACCACCGTATTGCGTGATTTCAATCGCTTTCATGGGAATCGGATCAATGAGGTTAAGACGCAGGGCGTGAGTTACGAGACGCTACGCTTGGGCTCGACAAAGTGCTGCGGAATGCCACGCGTCGTCTCGCGCATGATTTCTTGTTTTCCGTGGACGATGCCGTCGGCGATCTTGCCGATATGCAATTTGAGCCACATCTCCGTCGGCGAGCCAGCGCGATAGTCGGCCGGGCCCAGCATGTCGACGCGATCATCCGCACGCAAGTTGTCGGCCTGTTCGAATGAGCGAGGGCTCTCAGGGTTGTAGACCGCATAGGTGCGGCCACCGCCCTTGCGGGCCACCGAAAACGCCGGAATATCGCTCGGTCCATCGGCCACGTAGATCATGTTGGCGAAGGGCACGCGGCGCTCGTCCTCGGCAATCGACGAATTCACGCTCACCGCTTCCGGGTGCTTGTTGACGCCCTTGTTGATCTCGAACAGCGCCCGCGTCTTGGTGGTGTTGTCGATGGCGTAGATGACTTCCGAGATGACCGGTCGCCCGTTTGCGCTCGAATCGGGCGCCTCGAGGAATTCACAGCCCCATACGCCGTCGATGTATGGAGCAATGGGCGAACCCTTGATCATCTCTGTCAGACCCGTGCTGACAATGTAGTGCTCGAGCTTGATGTCGAACGCCTGATAGGCCGCGTTGTCGCGCACCCACGCTTTGCTGCGCTCGAAGAAATCGGTCACGCCGGGAAAGAATTCGAGTTCAGCGCCCAGTTCGCGCAGCGTGGCATTGTCGAGGCCGCCCATGCGTCCGTCACGCACATGGCGCAGCAGCACGTTGAGGTAGAACGTTTCCTGGTTGACCTTCTGGCCGCGCGATTCGATTTCGCGCGCGCCCGCGGCCACTTCGTCCCAGAAACCCTGCTCGGCGATATTGAAACGGTCGAACAACGGCACTTGCATGTAGCGCGGGATCAGCGTCTTGTCGAAATCCCAGACGATGGCGATGCGGTTTTGCTCGAACAGGCGGCTCATGATGGGGCGCGAAGAGACAACGGGAGGGGAACTCGCGACGCAGTGTAAACAAAAAAACGGCTGGACATCGTCCAGCCGTTTTTCTTGGCGAAAACCGCTCGCTTACTGCTGTTGTTGCTGCTGTTGCTGCGAGGCAGCGTCGCCAGCACCCGGGGCTTGCGGTGCAGCGGCAGGCACGTCGCCTTCTTCAGCCTTGGCAGCCTTGATCGACAGACGCATGCGGCCCTTCTCGTCGGTGCTCAGCAGCTTCACGCGCACGGCCTGGCCTTCCTTCACATAGTCGGAAACCTGGTTCACGCGCTCGTTGGCGATTTCCGAGATGTGCAGCAGACCGTCCTTGCCCGGCAGGATGTTCACGATCGCGCCGAAGTCCAGCAGCTTCAAAACCGTGCCGTTGTAGATCTTGCCCACTTCGGCCTCGGCCGTGATGCCTTCGATGCGACGCTTGGCTTCTGCCATGCCTTCCGACGAAGTCGACGCGATAGTGATCGTGCCGTCTTCCTGGATGTCGATCGTGCAACCGGTTTCCTTGGTCAGCGCCTGGATGGTAGAACCGCCCTTGCCGATCACGTCGCGGATCTTCTCCGGATTGATCTTGACGGTGATCATGCGCGGGGCGTGCTCCGACAGCTCGGTGCGAGCGCCGCCCATGGCAGCCTGCATCTTGCCCAGGATGTGCAAGCGACCTTCCTTGGCTTGCGCCAGCGCCACCTGCATGATTTCCTTGGTGATGCCCTGCACCTTGATGTCCATCTGCAGCGCGGTGATACCTGCGTCGGTACCCGCCACCTTGAAGTCCATGTCGCCCAGATGATCTTCGTCACCCAGAATGTCGGTCAGCACGGCGAACTTGTTGTCTTCCAGGATCAGGCCCATGGCCACGCCGGCCACGTGCGCCTTGAGGGGCACGCCAGCATCCATCAGTGCCAGCGAACCGCCGCACACCGAAGCCATCGACGACGAGCCGTTCGACTCGGTGATTTCCGACACCAGACGGATCGTGTAAGCGAATTCGTCGTCCTTCGGCAGCACCGGAATCAGTGCGCGCTTGGCCAGACGGCCGTGGCCGACTTCGCGGCGCTTTGGGCTGCCCACGCGACCGGTTTCGCCCGTGGCGAACGGCGGCATGTTGTAGTGGAGCATGAAGCGGTCACGGTACTCGCCTTGCAGCGCGTCGATGATCTGCTCGTCGCTCTTGGTGCCGAGCGTGGCCACCACCAGCGCTTGCGTTTCACCGCGCGTGAACAGGGCCGAGCCGTGGGCACGCGGCAGTACCGACGAACGGATCTCGATCGGGCGCACCGTGCGGGTGTCGCGGCCGTCGATACGCGGTTCGCCGTTCAGGATCTGACCGCGCACGATCTTCGATTCGAGTTCGAACAGGATGTTGTCGACTTCCACGCCGTCGGCTTCCACACCGGCTTCGGCCAGCTTGGTCGCAACCGACTTGTAGACTTCCTTCAGCTTCTGGCTGCGGGCCGACTTCTGGCGCAGTTGGTAAGCGGCTTGCAGATCGGCCAGGCCCAGCTCGGACACCTTGGCGACCAGCGCTTCGTTCTTCGGAGCAGCTTGCCAATCCCACTCGGGCTTACCGCCGTCGCGCACCAGCTCGTGGATCGCGTTGATGGCGATCTGCATCTGCTCGTGGCCGTACACCACGGCGCCCAGCATGACTTCTTCCGAGAGCTGCTGCGCTTCGGACTCGACCATCAGCACGGCACGCTCGGTACCGGCCACAACCAGGTCCAGATCCGAATGCGCGAGTTGAGCACGATTCGGGTTCAGCAGGTATTGGCCATCCTTGTAACCCACGCGGGCAGCGCCCACCGGGCCGTTGAACGGCAGGCCCGACACAGCCAGCGCAGCCGAAGCCGCCACCAGCGCCGGAATGTCAGCCGGCACTTCCGGGTTCATCGACAGCACGTGGATCACGACCTGGACTTCGTTGTAGAAGCCTTCCGGGAACAGCGGACGCAGCGGACGATCGATCAGACGCGAGGTCAGCGTTTCGTTTTCCGACGGACGGCCTTCGCGCTTGAAGAAGCCACCCGGGATCTTGCCGGCGGCGTAGGTCTTCTCGAGGTAATCGACGGTCAGCGGGAAGAAGTCCTGGCCCGGCTTCGGGTTCTTGGCGCCCACCACGGTGGCGAGCACGACGGTGTCGTCCATGTCGAGCAGCACAGCGCCGCTCGCCTGACGGGCGATCTCACCCGTCTCCATGCGGACCTTATGGCCGCCCCATTGGAATTCTTTGACGACCTTATTGAACATGGTCATAGCATCTCCTGTTCGGTATTCGCGGCGCGCTTCATTGCGCTTCACCGCGACAAACACGTTCCGTAAGACGGTGCGGTTGCAGAGGTGTGTTTTATGCCATTCCAACGCAGCGCTGGCATCAATGCCGCGTTGGAATGACACAAGGCCCTGCTTCCTGCCGCCCCCGGTCCTTGGCAGCCGCTTCATCTTGAACTGGCCGACTGCCATCAGTCACCGGTTGCCCGGCGCGGCCACAAACGCAGCCGCCAAAAACAAAATGCCTGCATCAGCACGCTGACGCAGGCACTTTTCATCACGCGCAGTGCGTGATACCCACCATTACTTACGCAGACCCAGCTTCGCAACCAGGGCGGTGTAACGGTCAGCGTCCTTGCTCTTGAGGTAGTCCAGCAGACGGCGACGACGGCTCACCATGCGGAGCAGGCCGCGACGGCTGTGGTGATCCTTCATGTGCGCCTTGAAGTGCGGCTGCAGTTCGTTGATGCGAGCGGTCAGCAGTGCAACTTGCACTTCCGGGCTACCCGTATCGTTGGCGCTGCGGCCGTTATCTTTGACGATGTCTTGCTTTTTGATGTCAGCGACGGACATTTTGATTCCTTTGACTTGCGGACACTGCAGCGCCTGAATAGCCGCCGTTGGTGCCGTGTTGAACAATGATCTTGCCGCCCCGCCCGAGTCTGGCCTGGACAGCAAGACCGCGATTATAGCCTAGAACCCCACTTCAGCGACAGCCCCACCTGGTTTCCCTCAATGGCGCGCCATCTTGCACGTCGTTGGGAGGGCTGCTTGAGCTTCCGGAATCACTTTCAACGTACGAAACCCATAGCCGGAGCCCTCGATATCGAAAGGCGCACCGGGCGTGCCCGCACGCTCCATCTGCGTGACAACAAGGGGCTGGATGGCTTGATGATCCTCGGGCCGCAGCGTGATGCGGTGGAATCCGATGTCCAGAGAAGCGCCTTCCAGCGCACGTGCGACGGCGGCAGCTTCCGTGGTTCCCGCTTTCTTGATGGCCGCCGCCAGCATGTCGACCATCATCTGGTCACGCAGCAGCGGGTAGTCGTCGGCGGGGGCGGGATAGCGGGCACGGAAGGCCTTATAGAACGCGTCGGACTTGGCGCCGCCCAAATTCGGATGCCATTCCGCAACCGCCACCACACGGCCAACGCCTGCGTCGCCCATCGCACCTGGCGCTCCCAGCGAGTTGCCATAGAACGTAAAGAACCGCGCCTTCAGTCCGGCATCCCGCGCGGCCTTGACGAGCAGCGTCAGATCATTCCCCCAGTTGCCGGTGACGACCGTATCCGCACCGGACGCGGCAATGCGCGCCACGTACGGCGCAAAATCCTTCACCTTGCCGATGGGGTGCAACACCTCACCAACAATTGCGACGTCTGGCCGCTTCTCGTTCAACTGCTGCCGCGCCAGTTGCGCTACCTGGCGGCCGAATGTGTAGTCCTGCCCGATCAGGTAGACCCTTTTGACGGCCTTGTCCGCGCGAATCACTTCCGTGAGCGCGTGCATGCGCATGTCGGCCGATGCGTCAAAGCGGAAATGCCAGAAGCTGCATGCTTCGTTGGTCAGCGCGGGATCAACGGCGGCGTAGTTCAGAAAGAGCACGCGCGCGTCCGGATGACGTTCGTTGTAGCGCGAGATCGACGTCGACAACGCTGCCGCTGCCGCCGAACTGTTGCCCTGCAGCACAAAGCGGATACCGGCATCCGTAGCGGCTTGCAACTGCAGCAACGACTCATCAACCGTGTTCTTGCTATCAAAGCGCACCAGCGCAAGCGGATGGCTGCCATCGGGCAACTTCACACCACCGCGCGCATTCACACCTTCGATAGCCATGCGCAGATTGCGCTCGACTGCTTCGCCCGCGTTGGCAAACGGGCCTGAAAGACCTTCAATCAGCGCCAACCGGATCGGCGCGGCTTCGGACTGGGCACCTGCTGCCCCACACAACCCCACGGCCGCCAACGCGGCCACAAACCAACGAACCATCATGGCAAATCTCCGTGAAGCGCGGATGGTAAAGCGCCGCCGCGTATCGACACAAGCCAGCGCAAATCACGCGGCCGCCTACACTGAAGCCATCGGGAGGACCCATTGTGAGCATTCGATCGACATGGCAGTGCGCGGCGCTGCTCGCCGTAGCGCTGGCTTCAACAAGCGCGTGTACCGTGTTGGCGCCCGTACAAACGGGCGAAGCACTCGTCGGCCAACCCGCTTCCGCCGTGGAAGCACGATTTGGCACACCACCGGAACGGTATCCGCACGCCGGTGGCGGCACGCGCTGGCTCTATCCGACGCAGCCCTACGGGCAATTCACTTATGCCGCCGATTTCGATGCGAGCGGCAAGCTCGTCTCGTTCCGGCAGATTCTGACCACGATGGATTTTGCACAGGTCCGCGTCGGCACGGCGACGCAAAACGATGTGCTGCAGACGTTCGGCAAGCCCGAAGAAACCGCGTATTTCCGGCTGATGGATCGGCAGGTTTGGTCCTACCGTTTCAAGCATGAAGGCGTGTGGCCCTCGCTGATGCACTTCTATTTCGACCCCGACGGCATCGTGCGGCTCACGCAGGTCAGCCCCGACCCGATGTACGACCACGATCACGATTCCAGCCGCTGAGCCCGCGTCAAAAGCCAGAACGGCAACATCCACGCGAGGCGCATCGCCCGGCGTGGACGTTCGGGTCGGCCATGTCGTGGATCGCACAGACATCGCTCTCAAAGACGGCTGGCATGGTGCACGCTCCTGACGTGCCCGGTGCCGCCGCACCCGCTTCGCGTTCCGGTGGATAACCGGGTGCGCGCTCAGTGGTGATCGTGTTGGGGTCTGGGCCGACTCCTGCGTGTGTTGATGAAACCCGCGATCAGATCTGCGGGTTAAGTTTTTCGCTGCTCTTGTCCTGGAGCTTGTTCAGCGCGGCAAGGTAAGCCTTGGCCGAAGCCGCAACGATGTCCGGATCGGTGCCCACGCCGTTGACGATGCGGCCCGACTTGGACAGCCGCACCGTCACCTCGCCCTGCGCCTGCGTGCCCGTCGTAATCGCGTTGACGGAATACAGCAGTTGCTCTGCGCCGCTGGCAACCTTGCTCTCAATCGCATTCAGCGTGGCGTCGACCGGGCCGTTGCCCTCCGCTTCGCCCGTCACTTCCTTGCCGTCTGCCACGAAGACGATGCGTGCATGCGGCCGCTCGCCGGTTTCCGAACGCTGGGCCAGCGACACGAAACGGAAGTGCTCGCCCTCGCTGTGCTGCGCCTCGTTGGAAACGATGGCGACGATGTCTTCGTCGAAGATCTCGGCCTTCTGATCGGCCAGCTCCTTGAAGCGCGTGAAGGCGGCGTTCAGTTCGGCCTCGGAATCCAGCTCGATGCCCAGCTCCTGCAGACGCTGCTTGAACGCGTTGCGGCCAGAGAGTTTGCCGAGGACGATCTTGTTGGCCGTCCAGCCCACGTCTTCGGCCCGCATGATTTCGTACGTGTCGCGCGCCTTCAGCACGCCATCCTGGTGGATGCCCGAAGCATGTGCGAAAGCGTTGGCACCAACGACCGCCTTGTTCGGCTGCACGACGAAACCGGTGATTTGCGAGACCAGCTTGGACGCCGGCACGATCTGCGAGGTGTCGACACCGACATCGAGGTTGAAGTAGTCGCGACGTGTCTTCACAGCCATCACGACCTCTTCGAGGCTGGTGTTGCCGGCGCGCTCGCCCAGGCCGTTGATCGTGCACTCGATCTGGCGTGCGCCGCCCAACTGGACAGCGGTCAGCGAGTTGGCAACAGCCATGCCCAGATCGTCATGGCAATGCACCGACCAGATCGCCTTATCGGAATTGGGAATGCGCTCACGCACCGAGCGGATCAGCGCGGCGTAGCCTTCCGGCACCGCATAGCCCACCGTATCCGGCAGATTGATGGTGGTCGCGCCTTCGGCGATCACACCTTCCAGCACGCGGCAGAGGAAATCCATATCCGAGCGGCTGCCGTCTTCCGGCGAGAACTCGATGTCATCGGTGAACTGGCGCGCGAAGCGCACCGCCAGGCGCGCCTGCTCGTACACCTGGTCCGGCGACATGCGCAGCTTCTTTTCCATGTGCAGCGCCGATGTGGCGATGAAGGTGTGGATACGAAACTGCCCCGCCGGCTTGAGCGCCTCGGCAGCGCGGGAAATGTCGCGGTCATTCGCACGGGCCAGCGAGCAAATCCGCGAATCCTTGACCGACTGGGCAATCGCGCGGATCGCTTCAAAGTCACCATTGGAGCTGGCTGCGAAGCCGGCTTCGATCACGTCCACCTTGAGCCGCTCGAGCTGCTTGGCGATGCGGATCTTCTCTTCCTTGGTCATCGACGCCCCGGGGGACTGCTCGCCGTCGCGCAAGGTGGTATCGAAAATGATGAGTTTGTCGCTCATGGCGGCTCCTTGGTGGGGTGACGTTTTTGGCGTCGGTCTTAGTGGTGTTTTGGATGGTTTCTTGCGGCGCAGAATGCAAAACGCCCCGGCGTGCATGGTTGCAGGCCGGGGCGCTGTGAATTCTGGTTCGCGAAAACTTGGCGGTTTCTGTTTGCCTTGTCTTGCGATTTCCTATGCACGTGTCCCGACCTGACGACCTAGTAGGCCATCAATCGAGACTAGCGTAATCAGAATGGAAATCGGGCGCGAAAGCATGCGAACGACTATAGACGAATTCAAAAATTGACGCAAGCGCACACTGATGAAGCGCATGGGTCACTCATGCGCGTCGTCTGACGCCTGCTTCGGCAGGCGCGGACTACCCTGCTGCCCATGCAGCGCGCGCCAGCCCCAAAGCACGTAGCCCGAGACTGCGTAACCAACGAACAGACCGAACAACGCCACCGGCGGATCGCTCGATATCACGACAAACAACACAAGCACGAGCACCATCACGCCGAATGGCACACGGTGGCGAACATCCAGCGCTTTGCCGCTGTAGAACGGCGCGTTCGACACCATCGAGAGCCCGGCATACAACGTCAGCCCGAAGGCGACCCACGGCATCCACAGCTCTTTGACGGGCAGCTTATTGTCGATCGCCAGCCAGACAAATCCGGCGATGAGCGCGGCGGCGGCCGGGCTCGGCATGCCCTGGAAGAAGCGCTTGTCGACCGACCCGATGTTCGTATTGAAACGCGCCAGACGCAGTGCAGCACCAGCGCAATACACGAACGCCGCGAGCCAGCCCCACTTGCCCAGGTCACGCAGAATCCATTCGTACATGACCAATGCGGGCGCCACGCCAAACGACACCATGTCCGACAGCGAATCGTATTGCTCGCCGAATGCACTTTGCGTGTTGGTGATGCGCGCGACGCGGCCGTCCATGCCATCGAGCACCATCGCCGCGAAGATGGCGATGGCAGCCGTCTCGAAGTTCAGGTTCATCGCCTGCACAATGGCGAAGAAGCCGGCGAACAGCGCAGCCGTCGTAAACGCGTTGGGCAGCAGATAGATGCCGCGGCGGCGCGGACGCACGATCTCAAGATCGTCGTCATCCGGCCTCGGCTGGTTGTGCCGCAGCGGACGCAAGTGCGTCACGTTGCCGGCGGTAAAACGCTTCTTGCGTCGGTTGAACGCGGGCATGGCGGCCTCCGGATCAGTCCAGCTCAGCAAGCACCGTAAGCGTGGCGGACACCTTCTCGCCAATGGTCACGCGGGGGCGTGCCGTCAGCGGCAGATACACATCAACGCGCGAGCCAAAGCGGATGAAGCCATAGCGCTGGCCCCGCGTGAGCACTTCCCCTGCCTTGGTATAGCAAAGGATGCGCCGCGCGATCAATCCGGCCACCTGCACCGAAGTGACGAGCTGGCCATCAGCGCGGCGCAGCACGATGGCGTTGCGCTCGTTTTCGAGCGACGCCTTGTCCAGGTCGGCATTGACGAACTTGCCCGGGAAGTACTGCACCTGCTGCACCGTGCCATCGACCGGTGCGCGGTTCGAGTGCACGTTGAACACGTTCATGAACACGCTGATCTTCAGCGAGTCGCGATCCGCATACGGGTCACGCACCTGCTCGACTGCGACGATGCGGCCGTCGGCCGGCGAAAGAATCGCATTGGCCTGTGTTGGCACGGCGCGCGCCGGATCGCGGAAAAACTGCAGGACAAACAGCGTCAGCACCCAGAACGGCCAGGCCCAGCCGAAGCCGGCGGCAGCCTGCACAATGAGCGTGACGATGAAAATCCCGCCCAGGTACGGCCAACCCTCGCGGGCGATGATGGGATGCGGATACGTGTTGTTCAAATCAGACCTCGACAGCGTCTTGAAGGAAATGCGGCATTCTAGCCGACACGGGGCCGCGCCAGCACTTGAAACAATGTCTGGCGCCCTGGAATCAGCATAAAAAAAGCCAGCCCGAAGGCTGGCTTTCTGGCACAAGATGCGTCCGATCAGTTCTTCGACTGGTCGACCAGCTTGTTCTTGGCGATCCACGGCATCATCGCACGCAGCTTGGCGCCAACTTGCTCGATCTGGTGCTCTTCGGTCAGGCGGCGGCGCGAGATCAGCGTCGGCTGGCCGGCCTTGTACTCCAGCAGGAAGCTCTTGGCGTATTCGCCGGTCTGGATGTCCTTCAGGCACTGCTTCATGGCCTTCTTGGTCTCTTCCGTCACGACGCGCGGGCCGGTGACGTACTCGCCGTATTCGGCGTTGTTCGAGATCGAGTAGTTCATGTTGGCGATGCCGCCTTCATAGATCAGGTCGACGATCAGCTTCAGCTCGTGCAGGCACTCGAAGTAAGCCATTTCCGGAGCGTAACCGGCTTCCACCAGCGTCTCGAAACCAGCCTTGATCAGTTCAACGGTACCGCCGCACAGGACGGCTTGTTCGCCGAACAGGTCGGTTTCGGTTTCTTCGCGGAAGTTCGTCTCGATGATGCCGGCACGGCCGCCGCCGTTGGCGGTGGCGTACGACAGAGCGATATCACGTGCGGCGCCCGACTTGTCCTGGTGCACGGCGATCAGGTGCGGCACGCCGCCACCTTGCGTGTACGTGCCGCGCACGGTGTGACCCGGCGCCTTCGGGGCGATCATGATGACGTCCAGATCCGCACGCGGGATCACGGCACCGTAGTGCACGTTGAAGCCGTGGGCGAATGCCAGTGCGGCGCCCTGCTTGATGTTGTTGTGCACTTCGTTCTTGTACACATCGGCGATCTGCTCGTCCGGCAGCAGGATCATGACAACGTCGGCTTCCTTCACAGCCTCGGCCACTTCCTTGACCTGCAGGCCGGCGTTGACGGCCTTGTTCCACGACGCGCCGTTCTTGCGCAGACCGACCGTCACCTTCACGCCCGAGTCGTTCAGGTTCAGGGCGTGGGCGTGGCCTTGCGAGCCATAGCCAACGATGGTGACGTTCTTGCCCTTGATCAGGGAGAGGTCGGCGTCCTTGTCGTAAAACACTTTCATGTTGATGTCCTAATTTTCAAATACTTCGATATCGATGGGGTCCGGCCGCAGTTGCACGCTGGTGCACGCGCCGGTTCAAACCTTCAGAATGCGCTCGCCGCGGCCGATGCCCGAGCCGCCTGTGCGAACGGTCTCGAGAATGGCAGTGCGATCGATGGCATCGAGAAACGCGTCGAGCTTGCTGCCGTTGCCGGTCAGCTCGATCGTGTAGGTCTTCTCGGTCACGTCGATGATGCGGCCGCGGAAGATGTCCGCGGTGCGTTTCATCTCCTCGCGCTCCTTGCCGACCGCGCGCACCTTCACGAGCATCAGCTCGCGCTCGATGTGCGCACCTTCGGTCAGGTCGACGACCTTGACGACTTCCACCAGGCGGTTCAGGTGCTTGGTGATCTGTTCGATGATGTCGTCCGAACCAGTCGTGACGATCGTCATGCGTGACAGCGAGGGGTCTTCGGTCGGGGCGACCGTCAGCGTCTCGATGTTGTAGCCACGCGCCGAGAACAGGCCCACCACACGCGACAGCGCGCCCGGTTCGTTTTCAAGCAGGACAGAAATGATGTGGCGCATTACAGATCCTCCGCGCCGAGCAGCATTTCAGAAATTCCCTTGCCCGCCTGGACCATCGGCCAGACGTTTTCAGTCGGGTCGGTCTGGAAGTCGAGGAACACGGTGCGATCCTTGAGTCGGAAAGCCTCGCGCAGTGCGGGCTCGACGTCAGACGTTTTCTCGATGCGCATGCCGACGTGGCCATACGATTCGGCCAGCTTCACGAAGTCGGGCAGCGCCTGCATGTAGGAATGCGAGTAGCGGTTGTCGTACTCGATTTCCTGCCACTGGCGGACCATGCCGAGGTAACCGTTGTTGAGCGAGCAGATCTTCACGGGCGTGTCGTACTGCAGGCAGGTCGACAGTTCCTGAATGCACATCTGGATCGAGCCCTCACCCGTAATGGTGACGACTTCCTTGTCCGGGAACGCCTTCTTGATACCCATCGCGTACGGCAGGCCGACACCCATCGTGCCCAGACCGCCGGAGTTGATCCAGCGGCGCGGCTCGTTGAACTTGTAGAACTGCGCGGCCCACATTTGATGCTGACCGACGTCGGAGCAGATGAAAGCGTCGCCATTGGTCAGTTCCCAGATCTTCTCGACCACGTATTGCGGCTTGATGATCTCGGAGGTGCGGTCGTACTTCAGGCAGTCGACGCTGCGCCACTGTTCGATCTGTTCCCACCACTTGGCCAGCGCCGTCTTGTTCGGCTTGGCTTCGCCAGACTGGATCTGGGCGATCATCTCCTGCAGCACGTCCTTGACGTTGCCGACGATGGGGATGTCGACCTTCACCCGCTTCGAAATGGAAGACGGATCGATGTCGATGTGGATGATCTTGCGCGGCTGCGAGGTGAAGTGCGCCGGGCTGCCGATCACGCGATCATCGAATCGCGCGCCAATGGCAATGAGAACGTCGCAGTTCTGCATCGCCATGTTGGCTTCGTACGTGCCGTGCATGCCGAGCATGCCCACGAACTGCTTGCTGGTGCCCGGGAATGCACCCAGACCCATCAGCGTGTTCGTCACGGGGTAACCGGTCAGCGCAGCCAGCTGGCGCAGCTCTTCGCTGGCCTCGGCGAGCACCACGCCGCCGCCCGAATAGATATACGGACGCTCGGCCTGCAGCAGCAGGCTCACTGCCTTCCGGATCTGCCCCGAATGGCCCTTGTTGACCGGGCTGTACGAGCGCATCTCGATGGTCTTCGGGTACTCGTACTTGCAGAGTTCGCGCGAGACATCCTTGGGGATATCCACCACGACCGGACCCGGACGGCCCGTTGCGGCGATGTAGAACGCCTTCTTGATGGTCGAGGCGAGGTTGCGGACGTCCTTGACCAGGAAGTTGTGCTTGACGATCGGGCGGGTAATGCCGACGGTGTCGCACTCCTGGAAGGCATCCTGGCCGATGGCGTGCGTCGGCACGTTACCGGTGATGATCACCATCGGGATCGAATCCAGGTAGGCGGTGGCGATGCCCGTTACGGCATTGGTCACGCCCGGGCCGGACGTCACGAGGGCGACACCGACCTTGCCCGTGGCGCGCGCATAGCCGTCAGCCGCATGGACTGCAGCCTGTTCATGGCGCACCAGGATGTGTTCGATCTTGTTTTGCTTGTAGAACGCGTCGTAGATATAGAGCACCGCGCCGCCGGGGTAACCCCAGACGAACTCGACGCCCTCTGCCGCGAGCGCATTGACGAGGATGTCAGCCCCCATCATGTCGGCAGATGAACCGCTATTGGCGTGGGAAAATTCCGCGCTTGGCATATTCATGTCAGTCCTTTGCAATTTTCGGCAAAAAATTGTTTGGATGCTCTCTACCGGGCTTGTGGCGCGGATTTGAGCGGTGCGCGTCTGCATGGATGGTCCGCCTGATGGGCGTCCAGATGAGACAAACCACAGATGTTGTGAACCGGGGATGATACTGCAATGCCGCATAGCGGTCCAGCGCCGGCGCGATTCTCGCTAGCAAGCGGTCCGCCAGACAGTCGGACTGTCCGCGGAGCCGCATTTTTGCTAGCATCGCAACATTTTTCACGGCCAAGGCCGTTGACGCCACGCGGCGTGATCATCACATCTTGAGAATGTGAATTTTCGCGCGGCTGCCTCACAGGATTCGCACCCGCCGTTGTATGGCCTCTGAACAGGAACTGTCGGCCTTTCTCCTAAGCGTCGAGAAACGCGCCTTCAAGCAGGCGGTCTTCGCGGTGCGCGACGACGACGCCGCGCTCGATATCGTGCAGGACGCCATGATCAAGCTGGCCGAGAAATACGGCGACAAGCCGGGGGCCGAACTCCCCCTGCTCTTTCAGCGCATTCTGCAGAACACGATTCACGACTGGTTTCGCCGCTCCAAGGTGCGCAACACATGGGTGAGCCTGTTTTCCAGCTTCCGCACGGACGCCGAGGGCGACGACACCGACCCGCTGGAGCTGATCGAAAGCGAAGCCGGCACCACTGCGGCGGAAAGCAGCGCCGACAAGGTTGAGCGCTCGCAAATGCTGGAAATCCTGGAACGCGAAATCGAGAAACTCCCCACGCGTCAACGGGAGGCCTTCCTGATGCGTTACTGGGAGGACATGGATGTTGCCGAGACAGCCCAGGCGATGGGCTGTTCCGAGGGCAGTGTAAAGACGCACTGCTCGCGGGCGACACACGCCCTGGCCCAAGCGCTGCGGGCGCGAGGGATCCGACTATGAACAAGGTAGAACTTCGAGAACGCCGTTTTGTGCATGCCGTCCGAACCGCTCTGAACGAGTCGGCAGGACAGTTGCCGCCCGACGTGCGCGACCGCCTCGCAGCGGCGCGCCGGACGGCGCTTGCGCACAAGAAAGCGGAAGTGCCGAGCACGGTGCGCTCGCCTGCCTTGGCAATGCCGGGCCTCGGCTCGGTGTCCTTCGACACCGAAGGCGAAGCACCGTCGCCGCTGCAGCGCGCCGCCGCAGTCCTGCGCCGCCTCGGCCTGCTGTGGCCGACCATCGCGCTGGTGGCTGGGCTCGCGGGCATCTATCAGTGGCAGCAGCAGCAACGCGTCGACGAACTCGCGGAGGTCGATGCCGCAATGCTGCTCGACGATCTGCCGCTGGCCGCTTACGCCGATCAAGGCTTCCATCAGTACCTCAAGCACGATCAGTGAAAGGCTGATCGATGAGCAACTTCCAGCACACCCACGGCCAACCACCGCGAGGCGGACGGACACTGCGCCTGCGCGCCGGCATCGTTGGCTTGATCGGCGCGATCGGCCTGACGACGGGGCTTGCGATCGCGCAGGTTCCGGCCGCTTCGGCGCCTGCTGTAGCACCCGGCGTGACAGTCAACGCGCCGGTCGATCTGCCGACGCCGCCTGCCACCAACCCCCTACCCGCCGTTCACCCGAACTGGGGCGAGCTGACCATCGTCCAGCAGCGCATCTTCGCGCCTCTGGCCCCGGAGTGGAATGGCCTGCCGGAATTGGCCCGCAAGAAGTGGCTGCAGATTGCCCAGGCGTATCCGAAATACACGCCCGCCCAGCAGCAGCGCCTGCAAACGCGCATGGCGGACTGGGTCAAGCTCACACCGGAACAGCGCCACCGCGCGCGCGAAAATTTTCAGACCACCAAGTCGCTTCCTGTGCAGAAGAAGAGCGAGGCGTGGCAAAGCTATCAGCAGTTGACGGAAGAGCAGAAAAAAGCACTGGCTGCCGCGGCAAAGGCGCAAAAGCACCCGTCTGCCGTCACGGCGCTTCCGGGCGGCACAGGCCTGGCGAAGGACGCTGCCAAGTCGCTCCACCACGGTGCGCGTACCAAGCCTGGCACCACGAAATCGGTGCCGACGAACAACGTGACCGCCACGGCATCCGCGCCGGCTGCAACACCCGCGGCACCACCCGCGGCTGCCGCAGCGGCACCTGCACCGGCAAGCACGCCGACGGTGCCCGCGCACCCCGCGGCACCGCCTGCGACCACGGGTGGAGACTCGGGCAACCCGCCACCGTCGACGGTGCTGGGCGGCTGAAACCCGCACACCCTTTGGCATAATCCGAACCACGTGCCGCGCGGCCTCCGCGCGGGCCCATGATGGACTGCGCTGACGGCGCTCACACCCTGTTCGATGGCCACCTCCGCTTCTTCGACTTCGCCGGTCGCGACGCCTGATCCGCTCACAGCACCCACGTTGCGTCGCCGTCTTGCCGCCATGCTGTACGAAGGCCTGCTGCTGTTTGGCGTGATGTTTGGCGCAACGGCTGTCTTCCTGCTGCTGCGCCTGATCGTCCCACCCCTTGCCCGGACCGGCGATGTGGGACTGCAGGTATGGGGCTTTCTGGCGCTGGGTCTGTACTTCGTGTGGTTCTGGCGCAAGCGCGGCCAGACGCTGGCGATGCAGACATGGCGCATGCGCGTGGTCAACGCCGACGGGTCACGTATTTCGCTGGGTCGTGCCGTTGCGCGCTATCTGCTGGCGTGGGTGTGGGTGGCCACAGCAGTTGGCGTAATCCACCTGAGCGGCGCGTCGCGCTGGGCCGGTGCCGGTGTCGCTCTCGCATGCCTGCTGGCTTGGGGCGCGTTGGCGTGGCTCGATCCGCAGCGCCAGTTCCTGCACGATCGCCTGGCCGGCACGCGGCTGGTGCGCGACTGATCGGCTGCACACTCGGCGGCGACCCCCACCATGACGCGCGCCGATCTGCCCACCTCCCCCGTTCCCTTCGCCTTTCTGACCGCAGCCACCGCGCGTCGCATTGCCGTGGCGCTGCAGTGCGCGGCAACGCTGGCGGTTGGCTGGGCGGCACATCGGTGGGGCGGATGGAGTTGGCAGGCAGCGGGTGTGCTCGCGGGCGTGGCGTTGGTGCTCGGGTATCTCGTTTCGATCGGGTGGGCGTTCTTGGTGTCACTGAAGAGCCTGGGCACCGCGATACCGGACGACCCCATGTGGGACCGCATGCCCGTGCCGCGCGAACAGCGCATCGGCATCGCGGGCTTTATCGCGTGTTGGTTGCGCGAGTGTGTCTCCGTCGCTTGGATGTTCAACGTGCTGCAACCCTTCGGGGCGCATGCTTCGTTCGATGCGCCGGCAGATGAGGGCAAGCGCGTGCCGGTGCTGATGATTCATGGCTATGGCTGCAATCGCGCGGTGTGGCTGCCGATGCAGCGTCATGTGGCCGCCGCCGGACACCCGACAGACGCCATCGACCTCATGCCGTTGCT
Source organism: Ralstonia sp. UNC404CL21Col (assembly GCF_000620465.1). Taxonomy (GTDB): domain Bacteria; phylum Pseudomonadota; class Gammaproteobacteria; order Burkholderiales; family Burkholderiaceae; genus Ralstonia; species Ralstonia flatus. The sequence continues at coordinate 596,596 of NZ_KK211140.1, read as the reverse complement.
GGGCGACATCGACGAATACGCCCGGGACATTGCTGCTGCCGTCGCGCGACTGATACGCACGCACGGCCGCGCGCCCGTCTTGCTCTGCCACAGCATGGGCGGGCTCGCCGCACGAGCGCTGCTGCGCGAGGTGCAGCCGTGCCCCGTCGCGCATGTCATCACGCTCGGCACGCCACATCGGGGCACGGCAATGGCGCGTACAGCGCGCGGCCGCAACGTTCGTCAGATGGCGTGGGCGAGCCCGTGGCTGCGCCAACTTGCGGCGTCTGAAACGCCAGCCGTTCGCGCGCGCATCACCTCCATTTTTTCGTGGCACGACTCCATCGTCGGGCCGCCTGGTGCGTCTTGGCTGGAAGGCGCGCGGCACGTCCCATTCGCGGGCGTTGGCCATGTGTCGCTGCTATGCGACGCACGCGTGCGCGATGCGGTGCTGGCAGAACTCGCACGAATTGAGAGCATCGCTGCGACGGCCTCTGCCTGAAACGCGCGCTGGGCGCAGTTCTTCGGCGCACACCTCTCTCTTTCTCGGCAACTGCGTCATGTGACGGTCATGTTTCTGACACGGCTTCTTCATGCGGCGATGGCGAAATCCGTCCAACGCAGCCTCTGTTGCCGACATGGTCCTGCCAAATCTGCCATCGCGCCTTGGATTTCTCCGCCGCCTCGCGCAACGCTTTCGCGCTGCTCCCCTCACCGGTTCCGACTGGAACGCTCCACCGCCGCTGATGCAAATGGCCGCCGGACTCGCCGCTGCGGGTGCGCTGGGCTCGGCTGTACCGGCAGGTCGGGGCGATGTGCGCGAGCACGAAGCACCGGTCGCCACGCCGGCTTCGACGCTGGCGCCCGATCGATCGGCCGACACCGACACTGATCCGCCTGCCGAAAAAATCCAGCGTTACCGCACGATCTGGCTGTCGGACATCCACCTCGGCACGCCGGGCTGCCAGGCCGACTACCTGCTCGACTTTCTCAAGCACCACGAATCGGACACGCTGTACCTCGTGGGCGACATCGTCGACGGCTGGCAACTGCGCAAGGGCTGGTACTGGCCGCAGGCCCACAACGATGTGGTGCAGAAGGTGCTGCGCCGCGCGCGCAAAGGCACACGCGTCGTGTTCATCCCGGGCAACCACGACGAGATGGCGCGCCAGTTCCACGGCCTGAACTTTGGCGATATCGAAGTCGCTGAAGACGCAGTGCACGTGACCGCCACGGGCAAGCGCCTGTGGGTCGTGCACGGTGACCTGTTCGACGGCGTGATGCAGCACGCGCGCTGGCTGGCCTACGTCGGCGACTCGCTCTACACGTTCATCCTGGCGATGAACCGGCACTTCAACCGCATCCGCGTGCGGCTGGGTTTTCCGTACTGGTCGCTGTCGCAATACCTGAAGCACCAGGTCAAGAACGCGGTCAACTTCATCAATTCGTTCGAGCGTGTGATGACGGACGAAGCGCGCCGCCGTGGCTGCGACGGCGTGGTCTGCGGGCATATCCACAAGGCCGAAATCCGCGAGATCGACGGCCAGCTCTACTGCAACGACGGCGACTGGGTGGAGAGCCTCTCTGCACTGGTCGAAACCATGGAAGGCGAACTGCAGATCGTCTACTGGACGCATCTGCTCGATGCGCCGCGCACCTCCCGCCGCGCACGCCGTGCCGCTGCGGCCGCCGCCTGATGGAAGCCTCTATGACCCACACCAGCATCGACCTCGTGCAGCCCGCTGCCGCCCACCCTACCCCCCAAGGAGAGCCCGTGAAAGTCATGATCGTCACCGATGCCTGGGAACCGCAGGTCAACGGCGTCGTCCGCACCCTCACCCAGACGCGTCGTGAGCTGGAAGCCATGGGGCACATCGTCGACATGATCACGCCGCTGGAATTCAAGACGGTGCCGTGCCCGACATATCCGGAAATCCGCCTGTCGATCCTGCCGTCCAAGCGCGTGCGGGAGCGCATCGAACAGTTCGCCCCGCAAGCCCTGCACATCGCGACCGAAGGCCCGCTGGGTCTGGCCGCACGCGCCTATGCGCTGCGCCACAAGTTGCCCTACACGACGGCGTACCACACGCGCTTTCCGGAATACGTGCAGGCGCGCTTCGGCATTCCGCTGGCCTGGACGTATCGCTTCCTGCGCTGGTTCCACAGCCCCGCCCAAGCCGTGATGGCGCCCACGCCCGTGGTGCTGAAAGACCTTGCCGACTATGGCATCACCAACGGCGTGCTGTGGACGCGCGGCGTCGATCTGGACATCTTCACCGCCCAGCGCAGCAACGTGCTCAACACGGCGCACCCGATCTTCCTGTACGTCGGCCGTGTGGCCGTGGAAAAGAACGTTGAAGCCTTCCTGGAACTCGATCTGCCGGGCTCCAAGTGGGTGGTGGGCGAAGGCCCCGCCCTGGCCGGGTTGAAGGCTAAGTACCCGAATGCCAGCTACCTCGGCGTGCTGAAGCAACCGGAGCTGGCCAAGGTGTACGCCTCGGCGGATGTGTTCGTCTTCCCGAGCCGCACCGACACGTTCGGCCTGGTATTGCTGGAAGCACTTGCGAGCGGCCTGCCGGTTGCCGCATATCCGGTGACGGGCCCGATCGACGTACTCGGCGATTCCCCGGCCGGCGCGTTGCGCGAAGACCTGCGCGAAGCCTGCCTGGAAGCGCTGCGTATTGACCGTGCCACGGCACGGGCGCATGCCGAGAAGTTCTCGTGGCGCGCCGCCTCGGAGCAATTCCTCGCGCACCTGCGTCCGATGCCCGCGGCCTCCGCCGGCAACACCAAGGCTGCCGAACCGTCCACCGCTGCGGGTGCCTGAGTCTTGCGTTCCATGAAGCCCACCACCCCGCCGGATCGGCGACTGGAAAATCCGCCCGCACCGCCGGCGCCAGGCGCGTACTCGCCGGCCGACAACCCGCATAAAGGCAATCGCGGCATCACGCGCGCGTGGTTTGCGCTCAAGAACTCGATCAGCGGCATCCGCTTCGCCATCGACGAGGAAAGCGCGTTCCGCCAGGAGCTGACGCTGTGCGCGATCCTGCTGCCGTGCGCGTTCGTCATTCCCGCCACCGTGGTCGAGCGCATTCTGATGCTCGGCACGCTGGTGCTGGTGCTGATCGTGGAACTGCTCAATTCGAGCGTGGAAGCGGCGGTCGACCGCATCTCGCTGGAGCAGCACGGGCTGTCAAAGCGGGCCAAGGATTTCGGCAGCGCGGCCGTCATGCTGGCTCTGCTGCTGTGTGTGGGGACGTGGGTGGCGATCGCTTGGCCGTGGGCGGCATCGCTGTTGCGCTAGGAACACCAGCGAAAAGCCTGCGACAACGTTTGGCTATGAATTCCCCGCAGCATGTGGGGATCGTTGCACAAGCACGATCTCTTATAATCCGGGCACCAATACGCCACGGAGACAGGGCCACCGGCCTTGGCAGTTCAATGGAAACCAAGCAGCATTCCACCGGCCCGCGCCGGACGCGCGATCGCATTCTCGAAGTGTCGCTGCGCCTGTTCAACGAACTGGGCGAGCCCAACGTCACGACCACGACGATCGCCGAAGAGCTGGAGATCAGCCCGGGCAACCTGTATTACCACTTCCGCAACAAGGACGACATCATCAACTCGATCTTCGTGCAGTTCGAGCAGGAGATCGCGCGTCGCCTGAAGCTGCCGGATGACCACAAAGCCACGCTGGACGAAACCTGGGGCTACCTGCAGTACATGTCGGAGTTCCTGTGGAACTACCGCTTCCTGTACCGCGACATCAACGATCTGCTCGCGCGCAACCGCATGCTTGAACTGAACTTCAAGCGCATCGTCGAGCAGAAGCGCCACTTCGCCATGGACATCTGTCACCAGTTCATCGAAGACGGCGAGATGGAAGCCACGGCCGAGCAGGTCGACGTCATTTGCACCAATATCGTGGTGATTGCGACCTACTGGCTGTCGTTCCAGTTCGTGCAGCACCCGCGGCAGTACAACGACCAGAACGCGATCCGCGATCACCTGCACGGCGCGAGCTACCACATCCTGTCGATCCTCGCGCCTTACCTGCGCGGCAAGCCGCGGCGGGCGTTTGATCTGCTGGCCGTGAGCCGCAGCAACGATCCGCCTATCGGCACCCCGGGCACCCCTAGCAACAACACCCCTGCTCAATGAAATCGATCTGCGTCTATTGCGGTTCCAGCCCGGGCGAGCGCCCGGAATACAAAGCCAACGCCATCGCGCTGGGCAACGAGATGGTCAAGCGCGGCCTCACGCTCGTCTACGGCGGCGGCAACGTCGGCCTGATGGGCGTGGTGGCCGACGCAGTGCTGCACGGCGGCAGGCCGGTCATCGGCATCATCCCGAAATCGCTGGTGCGCAAGGAGGTCGGGCATAAGGAGCTGACCGAACTGCACATCGTCGACAGCATGCATCAGCGCAAGCAGATGATGGCCGATCGCGCCGATGCCTTCATCGCCATGCCCGGCGGCGTCGGCACCTACGAAGAGCTGTTCGAGACCTTCACGTGGCTGCAGCTCGGCTATCACAACAAGCCGATCGGCCTGCTGAACGTGGCGGGTTTCTACGACAAGCTGCTCGCCTTCATCGACCATGCGGTGCAGGAAGGCTTCCTCAAGCGTCACCACGCTGACCTGCTGCACGTGAGCGACGACCCCGCCGCCCTGATCGACATGCTGGCCCGTGCGCCGCGCGAGACGGTCGACAAATGGTCGGAGCGCCGCGAGCGCACGTAAGCCCCGCCAGGGCTAAAACGACGACCCCGGCTGTTTCAGAAACTCCACTTCCTCGGGCGTGGAAACGCGCCCGAGCGCTTCGTTGCGATGCGGAAAGCGCCCGAAGCGCGCCACGATCTCGCGGTGCTTCTCCGCCCAGATAAGCGGGTCCGCATCACCTTCCTGGTCGCGCAGGCGCGTGTAAAGGCGAATCGACTCATCCTGCGCCGACAGCGCCTCGCTGTGCTCGAACGGCAGGTAGCAGAACACACGGTGATGGCGCGTTGGCAATTGCGCATCCCATCCTGCGGCCACGACAATCTGCGCGGTGTGCAACGCAGCGGCGTCGCTGGCAAAGGCGCGCGCAGTGCCACGAAACATGTTGCGCGAGAACTGGTCGAGCACGACGATGCGCGCGATGGCCTCGAGCGGCGTGTCCATCCAGGTGTCGGCGTCGCCCGTGGAAAGCGCTTCCCACAGCGGCAGGAAACGCGCGCGGATCTCGGCATCGAACGCATCGGACTTGGTGAACCACTCCGGGCGGGCGTCAATCAGCGGCGCAGTGCCGAACCAGAACGCGAGCACGTCGTCTGCGGTGGGCAAACCGATCATCAGGGTCTCCTCGAATATGTTCTTGTAGGGTGCGCTTTCGCGCGGCACCTTAGCGCTGCACGTTCCGCATCCAGTCGGCGGTCTGCCAGAAGGCCTGCATCAACCGCATCTGCAGGGCTTCGTCCAGACCGATGTCTTGCATGGCGAGGGCCATGCAGCGCATCCACTGATCACGCTCCTGCGTGCCGATCTCGAACGGCATATGGCGCGCACGCAGGCGCGGGTGGCCAAAGCGCTCGATGAAATGATTCGGGCCGCCAAGCCAGCCGCACAAAAACCAGAACAGCTTGTCGCGCGATCCATCGAGGCTTTGCGGATGCAGCGCGCGCAGCACGGCAAACTCGGGCTCCAGATCCATCAGGTCGTAGAAGCGGTCAACGAGTTCGCGCACGCGCGCCTCGCCGCCAATCAGATCAAACGCCAGGGTTTCCTGGCCGGAAGTTGCATCAGTCATACAGCGTTGGTCACTTCTAAAAATTCGGGCGCCATCATGCGTCACGGAGCGTTGCCATGGCGGGGCGACGCAGCACGTCGCGCAAGCCCAGCCAGCCACCAATAAAGGCGCACGCCATGCCGCTCACGATGCCCACCGGCAGGATCGCCGGGTTGAAACGATACGGAAAATCGAAGACGTACGCCGACAGCACCCAGCCGATGGCGATCGCGCCCACGCCGGCCATCAACCCGGCGAGGCCACCCACGATCAGCACTTCCGCGTACTGCGTCTGACGTACCACGCCGGAGCTTGCACCAAGCGCGCGCAGCACGCCGGCATCACGCAGGCGCTCGTCGCGCGAGCCGGAGAGCGCCGCGTACAACACCAGCACACCCGCCGCCAGCGTAAAGACGAAGAGGAATTCCACCGCCGCCGTTACCTGGTCCAGCACGCCCTGCACCTGCTGCAGGATCAGCTCGGTATCGACCACCGTCAGGTTCGGAAACTCGCGCACAAGCTTGGCCGGCAGATCGGCGTGCCCGGCGGGAATGCGGAACGCAGTCACGTAGGTCTGCGGCATGTCGCGCAGCGCCACGGGCGGCAGGATCACGAAGAAATTCACGCGCATCGAACTCCAATCGAGCTTGCGCAAAGACGTGATGGGCGCATCCACCGTCTGCCCGGCGACGTCGAAGCGCAGCACATCGCCCAGGTGAAGGTTGAGCGTCTTGGCAATGCCCTCTTCCACCGAGGCCTCGGGCTTTTGTCCACTGAACCATTGGCCGGAAACGATGCGATTTTCAGGCGGCTGCGCGGTGGCGTACGACAGGTTGAATTCGCGTTCGACCAGATTGCGGGCGCGCGATTCGGCATAAGTCTGGCGATCGATCACCTGGCCGTTCACCTGCGTGAGGCGCCCGCGCACCATTGGATAGAGTTTCGGATCGGCCACGCCGGCCTGCGCGAGGGCCTGCGCCACCGCCTGCATCTGGTCAGGCTGGATGTTGATGATGAACCGGTTGGGCGCATCGGCCGGCGTGGCGTTATGCCACGAGCGGATCAGGTCGTTTCGCGTCATGGCGAGCAGCAGCAGCGCCATCAGACCAACCGCAAGCGCCACGGTCTGCAGCACGCTCACGCCGCGACGGCGCTCCAGCACGGCGAGCGCAAAGCGCCAACCCACGCTCAGCGCACGACCCCGCCCCAGCGACATCGCCAGCGCGCGCAACCCGCCTGCTGCCAGCAGCGCAAACACGACGATGGCGCCGGCAAACCCGGCGGCGGTCAGCGCGCCAAGCTTCACGTCACGCGCAGACACGACCAGCAGCGCAAAGAACGCAGCAGCACCCAGCGCATAGCCAATCCATGCGGCAACCGCGCGCTCGGCTACATCGCGCCGCAGCACGCGCAGCGGCGCCACGCGCACGAGGCTCAGCAACGGCGGCACGGCAAAGCCGATCAGCAGCACCAGTCCTGCCGTCACGCCCACGACCGCAGGCCAGATGGATGGCGCGGGCAATGTCACCGTGACCAGGTCGCCAAGCGACGCCAGCAACAGCCAATGCGCGCCATAACCCAGCGCCACGCCCACCGCTGAACCAATGACGCCGATGAGCAAAAACTCCAGCGCGAACGTGCCGAGAATCTGCCCTTGCTTGAGCCCCAGGCATTTGATGACGGCCACCGCATCGGTATGCCGCGCGGTGTAGCGGCGCGCGGCCATGGTGATCGCCACCGCGGCAATCATGGCCGCCAGCAAGGCGACGAGCGAAAGGAAGCGCTCCGCACGGTCCAGCGTTTCGCGCATCTGCGGCTGGCCGTTCTGCAACGATTCCACGCGCACGCCACGCAACTGGCGCGTCTTCGCTTCGTTCTCGGCCCAGGTGTGGAACGCGCCGGCAGCGGCATCCGGACCCGCCACCAGCAGGCGATACGTGACCCGGCTGCCGTAGGTGACGAGGCCCGTCGAACCGAGGTCCGACATCGGCAGCATCACCCGAGGCGCGAAATTCATGAAGCCCGCGCCGCGATCGAGTTCCTGGGTGATGACATGCGCGATCTTGAAGGTGCGCGTGCCGAGGCGTATCGCATCGCCCACGCGAAGGCCGAGCGCTTCGAGCAGCGGCGCATCCACCCACACTGTACCGGCGGCGGGAATGCCCCGAATGGGCGCACCGGCGGTATCCCGACCGTCATCGCTGACCTTCAGCGTGCCGCGCAGCGGGTAGCCCACGTCGACGGCCTTGATGGCGGCGAGTTGCGAAGCAGGTTCGCCCGAGGCGCCCTTGGTCAACGTGCTCGCCATGCTGGGGAACGTGGCGGTGTGCGTGACCTGCAGGCCGCTCGCGCGCGCATACGCTTCGATGTCGGGCGGCAGCGGTTGGTCGGACACGACAAGCACATCCGCGCCGATCAGTTGACGCGCGTCGCGCTCCAGACCGGCATGCATGCGATCGGCAAGGAAACTGACGGACGCCAGCGCGGCCACCGCCAGCACCAGCGCGACGAGCAACAGGTTCAGTTCACCGGCGCGCCAGTCGCGGCGCAGCATGCGCAGGGCTTGGGTCCAGACGGAGAAACGTGACATGGGCGGAACATGGACGAGGCGCGCAATGGCGCAAACCCCGCCATGTTCGCACGACTTCAGCGGGCCAGCGCGCGGGCCTCGTCAGCGTGCCAAGGCAGCGCCTGCTCCGCGGTGAGCAGCGAAACGTGCTCGGTCGGCCGGTAGCCGGCGAGATGGCCCAGGCCTTCGCGGAAGGCCGGCTGCCCGATGCGCTCGATCAGCTCGCGCACCCAAGGCGACAGCGCGTCATTGCGGCGCACCGCCAGGTAGTACGTTTCGCGCGTCAGCGGCACAAAATGCAGGCCGTGGGCTTCGGCGCCGGGGCGCAGGCCGAAGCCGACGTCCGCCCGCCCTTCCTGGACGGCCACGGCGATCTTGTCGCTGGAGAATTCCTGCTCGTCATACCCATTGATCTGGTCGGGATACAGCCCGGCCGCCACCAGCAACTGATCGAACAGCAAGCGCGTGCCCGAGCTGCGCTGACGGTTGATGAAGCGCGCCTGCGTGCGCGCCAGATCGCCCAGCGACTGCACCCGTCCCGCCCATTCCGCCGACATCATCAGCCCCTGCTCGCGATCGGCCAGGGCGATCAGGCGCACGGCGGTGGGCCGCAGCCACTTGCGCAGGGTCTGGTGCGCGATCGATCCCGCCCCTTGCTGCGGCGCCACGTAGAAGCCTGCCACCTCGCATTGCTTTTCCTGCAGGCAGATCAGCCCCTCGACGGCGCTGCAGAATACGGTGTCGATATGGGCGCCGTGGCTTTGCCGCGCAAACGTCTCGGCCAGCAGTTCCACGGCCGGGTCATGGCTGCCCGAGAAGCGGATGCGCGCCTGCGACTGCGAGGCGTCGTCCAGCTCGGACAGGAATTGGCTCATGGCCTGATGCAGTGCCGGATCGAGCTGCTCGCGCAGGCGCATCTCTGCGCGCAGCATGCGCTCACCGAAAAGCGTGAGCGAAGCGCCCCGGCCCCGCTCCATGTCCAGCAGGGAGCGGCCGAGCATCTCTTCCCACGACCGCATCACCCCCCAGGCGTGCCGGTACGACAGCCCCACCTGTTTCGCCGCGCGATGCAGGGACCCCGTCTCTCGAACAGCCCGCAGCAACTGAAACACCTTGCCGTTCGCACGCGGGTTGTCGTCCGGCCCCACCACCGGAAATACCTCGAACTGGAATGTCATTATGTTTATGGTTTCCTATTTACTTCCGCCGTGGCCCGGGAGAACAATCCTGCCCATTCCGGGGCGGGCATCTCGTGGTCGCTGGCTGCCCCCGACGTTGCCGCCATCATGCAGCATCCGACATAAAGCGTCCACGCCTTCGCGCTAACCCCCACAACATGCCCGGATTGTCCAAAGCCCTTCGGCTACCTGCCCTCATTTGTCTGACGCTCGCGGTTGCCAGTGCCGCATATGCTGGTGATCTCCGCATGGCCACCACTACCAGTACCGAAAACTCCGGTCTGCTGAAGGTCCTGTTGCCCAAATTTGAGGCGGCCACCGGCGTTCATGTGCAGGTGATTGCCGTTGGCACGGGCAAGGCGGTCAAACTGGGCGAATCGGGGGATGTGGATGTGGTGCTCGTGCACGCCCGCCAACTGGAAGATGCCTTCGTCGCCTCAGGGGGCGGCATCGACCGCCGCGACGTGATGTACAACGACTTCATCCTCGTCGGCCCAGACACGGACCCGGCCCACGTGCGCGGCCAGAAGAACGTCATTCAGGGGATGGAGACGATCGCTGTGGCAGGCGAAAAAGCCGGCGCCAAGTTCATCTCGCGCGGAGACAACTCCGGCACCGATGTCATGGAAAAGGCCTACTGGAAGACCGCCAACATCGACCCGAAGGGCAAGCCGTGGTACGTGAGCGCAGGACTCGGCATGGGCGAAGTGTTGAACATGGCCGCGCAGATGAATGCCTACACGCTCTCCGACCGCGCAACCTACGGCGCCTACCGCGCCAAGACGGGCCTGGACATCGTGCTGGCCGGAGACCCGCGCATGTTCAACCCCTACGGCATCATCGCGGTCAACCCGAAGAAACATCCGGGCATCAACTACGCCGATGCCACCAAGCTGATCGAATGGATCACGTCACCGGCGGGCCAGCAGGTCATTGCCGACTTCAAGGTCAACGGGGAGCAGGTGTTTTTCCCCAACTACGGAAAGGCCGTCGCAAGCGGAAAGTGAGCCCGGCCCGGCGCAGGTTTAGGCCACCGCCGATTCCAGCTGCGAATGCTGCGGCAACTCGGCCGCCACTTCGCCGATCATGCGGCGTAGCCACATCACATCGGGCGCGGCATGGCTGCGCTCGTGCCAGAGCTGGTAAAAGCGCATCTTTGGAAACGCCATGGGCGGCGGCAGGATGCGGATCGGCAGATACTGCGCGCAATGCGCGGCGAACTGGCGGCCGGTGGTGAAGACCAGATCGGTGCGCATCAGGACATACGGCACCAGCCCGAAATACGGCAGCGATACCTGGATCTGCCGCTTCAGTCCCTGCTCGGCAAGTGCCTGATCGATCATGCTGCGCTGCATGACGGCATACGGGGCCGGCGCAAGATGCGGCATCTCCACATAGTGCTTGAGCGAGATGCCCTTGCGCGCCAGCGGGTGCTGCGCACCCAGCATGCAAACGACTTCATCGTCGAACAACGGCGAGATATGCAGGTGTTCCGGCGGCGAGAGCCAATTGCCAATCACCAGGTCCATACCGCCCTGCTCCAGCGCGGCCAGGTAATCCACCCCGGCATTGAGCGGATGCACCACCAGCTTGGCTTGCGGCGCCTGCTTGCGCAGACGCTCGACGATGTTGGGCAGGAAGAAGGCGTCAAGGTAATCCGGTGCCCCCAGGTGGAACGTGCGCGTGGTGTTGCCGGGGTCGAACTCCTGAGACGGGCGGGCGATACGTTCCATTGCCTCCAGGCTCTGCTGGGCCAGCGTCAGCAGATCATGGCCGCGCTCGGTCGGCACCATGCCGTTCTTGCCACGGACCAGGATGGCGTCGCCGGTGATCTCCCGCAGGCGCTTGAGCGTGTTGCTGATGGCCGGTTGCGACTGGCCGAGCTTGACCGCCGTACGGGTCACGCTCTGCTCGGTGAGCAGCGTGTAGAGAACGCGCAGGAGGTAGGTATCGAGGTGATCTTTGCCGTGCATCTGGAGGCGGGTAACGGCTGCGCCGACCCTTCTAAAAAAACGTGCTTGGGGACGCTGTCAGTGTATGTCAGTTGCACGCCGCGCCGCCAGACCGCTACCGGCGGGTATACCCCGGATTTTGGCTTTCCGATGCGGGTTATCACATGGGCCAAATATTGCATTCCTAGGCCGGTGCTATGGTTCTGTTACACACACAAACAGGCGTAGAACCCCCATGGAGACTCAGCCCATCCGCTTCTTCCACCGCGGTCAGGTCCGCACCGTTACGGATGCCCCGATCACCCGAACGGTGCTTCAATACCTGCGTGAAGACGCACACTGCACAGGCACCAAGGAAGGGTGCGCCGAGGGCGATTGCGGTGCGTGTACCGTCGTGCTCGGCGAACTGCAGGAAGACGGCAGCGTCGGGCTGAAGGCCGTCAACGCGTGTATCCAGTTCCTGCCCACGCTGGACGGCAAGGCGCTGTTCACCGTGGAAGACGTGCGCGGCAAGGATGGCACCCTGCACCCCGTGCAAGAGGCCATGGTGGAGTGCCACGGGTCGCAGTGCGGCTTCTGCACGCCTGGCTTTGTGATGTCGCTCTACGCGCTGTACGAAAACACCGGCAACCAGGCGCCGATTCCGTCGCGCCAGACCATCTGCGATTCGCTGACCGGCAACCTGTGCCGCTGCACCGGATACCGCCCCATCATCGACGCCGGCGAACGCATGTTCGAACTCCCGGCGCCGGCAGGCATCGACCGCACGCAGTTGGCTGAAACGCTGCGCAAGCTGCAGCGCAACGACACCTTCAGCTACGCCCCCGTCGGCACCGAGAATGCGCCACGCTTCTACGCACCGCGTACCGCATCCGCCTTTGCCGCCATCAAGGCCGCGCATCCGAACATCCGCATCCTGGCCGGCAGCACCGACGTCGGCCTGTGGGTCACGAAGCAGTTCCGCGACCTGGGCGACATCCTGTACATCGGCCAGGTGGCTGATCTCTACGCACTGGAAAAGCGTGATGGCTGGATCGAGATCGGCGCTGCCGTCTCCCTGGAAAAGGCCTACGCATTCCTGGCTGCGGACTACCCGGAAGTGACCGAATTGTGGAAGCGCTTTGCCTCGCTGCCGATCCGCAATGCCGGCACGCTGGGCGGCAACATCGCCAACGGCTCGCCGATCGGTGACTCGGCACCCGCGCTCATCGCCATCGGCACGCGCGTCGTGCTGCAGCGTGGCGAAGTCCGCCGCGAGTTGCCGCTTGAAGACCTCTACCTCGCGTACCAGAAGAACGCGATGGAAGAAGGCGAATTCGTTGCGGGCCTGCGCATCCCCGCACGTGAGGGCCGCGATGCCCTGCGCTTCCGTACGTACAAGCTCTCGAAGCGCTTTGACGAGGACATTTCCGCCGTGTGCGCGGCGCTGGCCATCGAGCTGGACAGCCAGGATGGCGAAACCCGCGTGCGCAGCGCACGCATCGCCTACGGCGGCATGGCGGCGACCTCCAAGCGCGCGACAGAGACGGAAAACGCCATCGTCGGCCAGCCGTGGAACGAAGCGACCGTGCGCGCTGCCATGGCAGCCATGTCGCGCGACTACACCCCGCTGACCGACATGCGCGCGACCGACAACTACCGTCGCATATCGGCTGCCAACACGGTGTACCGCTTTTGGCTGGAAACCCGCGTCGATGCGCCGCTCACGCCCGAACAGATCAATGTGCGCGCGGTCGAATTGAATACCCTCACGGCAGCCTAAGAACATGAACAAGCAAACCGAAGCCTTCCTGCTGGCGGAAGCCGATATTGCTGCCGCCATGCCCGGCCAGCGCGGCGCTGTGGTGGGCATTTCGCGCCCGCACGAATCTGCGCACCTGCATGTTGCGGGCACCGCCACATACACCGACGACATTCCCGAGCTGGCCGGCACGCTGCACGCGGCGCTGGGCATGAGCACGCAAGCGCATGCGCGCATCGTGAACATGGATCTGGATCGCGTGAAGGCCGCGCCCGGCGTGGTGGCGGTATTCACGTCGGCCGACATTCCAGGCACGAACGATTGCGGCCCGATCATCCACGACGACCCGATCCTGGCGACCGACACGGTGCACTTCATCGGCCAGCCGATGTTCATCGTGGTGGCCACGTCGCACGATGCGGCGCGACGCGCAGCGCGTCTGGGCAACATCGAATACGAAGTGCTGCCCCCGCTGCTGACGCCCGAAGAAGCGCGCGCCGCCGGCAAGTCCGTGCTCCCGCCGATGCACCTCAAGCGGGGCGAACCGGCCGAGCGCATCGCTGCCGCGCCGCACTCCGAAGCCGGCAAGATGTCGTTGGGCGGGCAGGAGCAGTTCTACCTGGAAAGCCAGATCTCGTACGCCGTGCCGAAAGAAGACAACGGCATGCACGTGTGGTGCTCGACGCAGCATCCGACCGAGATGCAGCACATGGTGTCGCACATGCTGGGCTGGCACGCGAACCAAGTGCTGGTCGAATGCCGCCGCATGGGGGGTGGTTTCGGCGGGAAGGAATCGCAGTCGGGCCTGTTTGCCTGTTGCGCTTCGCTGGCGGCGTGGAAACTCGCCTGCCCCGTCAAGCTGCGTCCGGACCGCGACGACGACATGATGATCACCGGCAAGCGGCATGACTTCCGCTTCGCCTACGAAGCCGGCTACGACAACGACGGGCGCATCCAGGGCGTCAAGGTCGACATGACGTCGCGCGCCGGTTTCTCGGCCGACCTGTCAGGCCCGGTGATGACGCGCGCCATCTGCCACTTCGACAACGCCTACTGGCTGCCCGAGGTGGAAATCGACGGCTTCTGCGCGCGCACCAACACGCAGTCGAACACCGCATTCCGCGGCTTCGGCGGCCCGCAAGGCGCGTTCGCCATCGAATACATCATGGACAACATCGCGCGCTCGGTCGGCAAGGATGCGCTCGATGTGCGCCGCGCCAATCTTTACGGCAAAGACAAGAACAACGTCACGCCGTACGGGCAGACGGTGGAAGACAACGTCATCCATGAGTTGCTCGACGAACTGGAAGCGACGTCCGACTACCGCGCCCGGCGCGAAGCGATTCGCGCCTTCAACGCGACCAGCCCGGTGCTCAAGCGCGGCCTGGCGCTGACGCCGGTGAAGTTCGGCATCTCGTTCAACGTGAAGCACTTCAACCAGGCTGGCGCGCTGGTGCACGTCTACAACGACGGCTCGATCCTCGTGAACCACGGCGGCACCGAAATGGGCCAGGGCCTCAACACGAAGGTCGCGCAGGTCGTGGCGCACGAACTGGGCGTGTCGTTCACGCGCATCCGCGTGACAGCCACGGACACCAGCAAGGTGGCCAACACGTCCGCCACGGCGGCATCGACAGGCAGCGACCTGAACGGCAAGGCTGCGCAAGACGCCGCACGCCAGATCCGCCAGCGCTTGATCGCGTTTGCAGCCGAGCATTACGAAGCGCCCATCGAGACGGTGGCGATCGTGGGCGACCATCTCGAAATCGGTACGCGCCGCGTGCCGTTCGACGAGCTGATCGGCAAGGCCTATGTTGCCCGCGTGCAATTGTGGTCCGACGGCTTCTACGCCACGCCCAAGCTGCACTGGGATCAATCCAAGCTCAAGGGCCGTCCGTTCTACTACTACGCCTATGGCGCAGCCGTGTCGGAAGTGGTGGTCGATACGCTGACCGGTGAATGGCGCCTGCTGCGCGCCGACGTGCTGCACGACGCCGGCCGCTCGATCAACCCGGCTATCGACATCGGCCAGGTCGAAGGCGCGTTCATCCAGGGCATGGGCTGGCTGACGACCGAAGAGCTGTGGTGGAACAAGAACGGCAAGCTGATGACGCATGCGCCGTCCACCTACAAGATCCCGACGGTCAACGACTGCCCGCCGGATTTCCGTGTGAACCTGTTCAACAACGCCAACGTGGAAGACAGCATCCACCGTTCCAAGGCGCTGGGTGAGCCGCCGCTGCTGCTGCCGTTCTCGGTCTTCTTCGCCATTCGCGATGCGGTGGCTGCGGTTGGCGATGGCCGCACGAACCCGCCGCTGAACGCGCCGGCCACCAGCGAGGAAATCCTCAAGGCCGTGGATGCCATCCGCAGCGCCCCGCTGACCGCCTGAGTTGGGAGACACCATGGACCACACGCAACTGCGCCCATTCCGCTTCGCCGATGTGCTTGCCACCGTGCAGGCCGGGCAGCCGTGCGTGCTGGTCACGGTGACAGACGTGCAGGGCTCGGCGCCGCGCGAACCGGGCACGCTCATGCTGGTGGGCACCGACGGTTTCTACGGCACCATCGGCGGCGGCCATCTCGAGTGGCGCGCGATGGAAATCGCCCAGACGATGATGGACGCGCCCGAGGCCACCGGCGAAGCGCGCCGCCAGTTCGTGCGTATTCCGCTGGGGCCGGCGCTCGGCCAATGCTGCGGCGGCGTGGTCCGCCTGTCGTTGGAGCGCCTCGATGCGCGCGATGTGGAATGGATCCGCCTTGCGGATGACGCCATGCGCCAACGCCGCAGCCTGCGCCGGTTTGTGCCGGCCAATGTGGAAGCGCCTGTCCAAGCGAGCATCGGAGATGCCGCCGCAGCCGGCGTGACGCTCGACGCCAGCGGATTCACCCAAACCGTGCTGCCGCCCGACATGTCGATCGTGCTGTGCGGCGCGGGCCATGTCGGTCACGCCATCGTTCGTGCGCTGGCTCATCTGCCGTGCCGCGTGACGTGGGTGGACGAGCGCGATGCGATGTTCCCGTTTCCCACGGAAGTGCCGCCGAACGTCGTCATCGAATCCACCGACACACCGGAAGCCGTGATCGATCAGGCGCCCGCCGGCAGCTACTTCCTGGTCATGACGCACAACCATGCGCTGGACCTTGCGCTGTGCGAACGCATCATGCGCCGCACGGACTTTGCTTACTTCGGCCTCATCGGCTCCAAGACCAAGCGCGCGCGCTTCGAGCATCGCATGGTCGAACACGGCGTGGACCCTACGCGCCTGCCGGAAATGGTGTGCCCGATCGGCGTGGCGGGCATTGTGGACAAGGCGCCGGATATCATTGCGGTATCCGTCGTCGCGCAACTGCTCCAGGTGCGAGAGCTGCAACAACAAGCGCTCACCAGCGCCAGCAGCGGCGCGGCGGTCCCTTACCGAGTCCCCACGTCTGTCTGATCATGCCGATTTCTTCCGCGCTTGCAGAACGCATCGCCACCAGCCCGAAAGCTGAACTGCACATCCACATCGAAGGCTCGCTCGAACCCGAACTGATGTTCGCGCTGGCCGAGCGCAACGGTGTAAAGCTGCCGTATGCATCCGTTGAAGAAGTACGCGCGGCCTACGCCTTCGACGATCTGCAATCGTTTCTCGACCTGTACTACGCCGGCGCGAGCGTGCTGCTCACCGAGCAGGATTTCTACGACATGACGGCCGCGTACGTGGCACGCGCGCTTGCCGACAACGTCCACCACGCCGAGATCTTCTTCGACCCACAGACGCACACCGCCCGCAACGTGCCGATGCATGTGGTCATTCACGGCATCGTCCGCGCGTTGGATGACGCCGAGCGCGAGCACGGTTTCTCCAGCGCGCTGATCCTCTGCTTCCTACGCCATCTGAGCGAGGAAGACGCTTTCGACACGCTCGAAGCGGCTCTGCCCTATATCCAGGACCCGGCCAACCGCATCATCGGCGTGGGGCTGGATTCGTCCGAGCGTGGCAACCCGCCCGAAAAATTCGCACGCGTATTCGCACGCTGCAAGGAACTCGGCCTGCGCCTGGTCGCCCACGCCGGTGAAGAAGGCCCGGCGCAATACGTGATCGACGCCCTCGACATCCTCAAGGTAGAGCGCATCGATCACGGCGTCCGCGCCATCGACGATGCCGCGCTCGTCAAGCGCCTCGCGGCCGAACGCATCGCGCTGACGGTCTGCCCGCTGTCGAACGAAAAACTGAAGGTCTACCCCGACCTGCGCGACCACTCGCTCAAGCAACTGCTGGACGCCGGCTGCGCCGTGACGCTGCATTCCGACGATCCGGCCTACTTTGGCGGCTACATGAACACCAACTGGCTCGCCACGTTCAACGCCCTTGACCTGTCTGCGGCCGATGCCCACGCGCTCGCGCGCAACAGCTTCGAGGCGTCCTTCCTGCCCGAACAGGACAAAGCCCTGTGGCTTGCCAAGGTCGACGACCACTGGAAAGCCGCACACTAAAAATCCACGAGACGACGATGACCACGATGCCTCCGACTTCCAATTCCGTTCACGCTTACCGCGGCCGTGTGCTGCATTTCCTGCACGACCCGCAGTATCGCGAGCGCGATGCCTATGAATACTGGGAGGACGGCCTGCTCGTGGTGTCGGACGGCAAGGTGGTCAAGGCCGGCGACTATGCCGCGCTGCGCGAAGACCTGCCCCTCGGTACGCAACTGCACGACTACAGCGGCAAGCTCATCGTCCCGGGCTTCATCGACACACATATCCACTTCCCGCAGACGGACATGATCGCGTCGCCGTCGCCGGGCCTGCTGCACTGGCTGGAGACGTACACGTTCCCGGAAGAGCACCGCTTCGAAAGCGAGCAGTACGCCGCCGGCGTCGCCTCGTTCTTCCTCGACGAACTGCTGCGCAACGGCACGACCAGCGCGATGGTGTGGAGCACCGTGCATCGCGGCTCTGCCGAGACGCTGTTCACGCAAGCCCGGCAACGTGGCATGCGCATGATCACGGGCAAGGTGATGATGGATCGCAACTGCCCGGAATACCTGCGCGACACGGCCGAATCCGGCGCACGCGACACGGCCGACCTGATCTCGCGCTGGCACGGCAAGGACCGTCTGGCCTACGCCATCACGCCGCGATTCGCGCCCACCTCGAGCGAAGCGCAGCTGCAGGCCTGCGCAGAACTCGCCAAGCAATACAAGGACGTCTTCATCCAGACGCACGTCGCAGAAAACCCCGACGAAGTGAAATGGGTGGCCGACCTGTTCCCCAACGCACGCAGCTATCTGGACGTCTACGACCGCTACGGGCTGCTGCGCAAAGGCGCCTTCTACGGCCACGCCATCTGGCTGGACGACGGTGACCGCCAACGCATGGCCGAATCCGGCGCAGCCGTTGCGCACTGCCCCACCTCCAACCTGTTCCTGGGCAGCGGCCTCTACAACTTCCACAAGAACGACGCGTACCGCCTGGCGCTTACGCTGGCGACCGACGTTGGCGGCGGCAGCTCGTTCTCGATGCTGCGCACGATGGGCACTGCGCATAAGGTCGCGCGCATGGGCGGATATCACCTGACGGCGTTGCGGATGTTCTACCTGGCCACGCGCGGCGCCGCCGAAGCGCTGGGCTGGGAAGACCGCATCGGCAGCTTCGTACCGGGCGCCGAAGCCGACTTCATCGTGCTGGACCCCGCCGCCACGCCGCTGCTGGCCCGCCGCAACGCCCGCTCGGAAACGCTGGAAGAGCTGCTGTTCTCGTTGGCGCTCCTGGGCGAGGACCGTGCGGTATCCGCCACATACGTGCAGGGTGAACCGGCGAAATTTGCGGTTGGCGCCAACGCTTGATGCACTTATAATCGCGGCTTCCATTGGGGAGTAGCCGCTCGAAGTCGTCACTTCGAGGGCCACGTCAACAGACTTGACCGCCGTCGCAACGACAGGTGGTTATGGCGTGGTCAGCCGCACTCAGGGTGCCATCCATGCACCCGGTGACGCGCCTGGCGAGACCGATGACAACCCACTGCGGACAGGGCCGGCAGTGGCGCGTCATTGGTTCGCATACGGCCCGGACACCACAACAACATGGAAGCCTTTCTCGTCTCCACCGGCATCGTCGCGCTCGCAGAAATCGGCGACAAGACGCAGCTGCTGTCGATCCTGCTGGCCGCGCGTTTTCGCAAGCCGGTGCCGATCATTCTCGGCATCTTCATCTCCACCCTCGTCAACCACGCACTGGCCGGCGCCGTCGGTGGCTGGATCACGCACGTGCTCGGCGAGAACGTGCTGCGGTGGATCCTGGGCGTCGGCTTTATCGCCATGGCGGGGTGGATGCTGATTCCGGACAAGCTCGACGACGACGAAGCGCCCTCGACGACGCAGCGCGGCCTGGGCATCCTCGGGACCACCATCGTTGCGTTCTTCTTTGCCGAGATGGGCGACAAGACGCAGATCGCGACCGTGGCACTGGCCGCGCGCTTTCACGACGTGTTCTCTGTCGTGGCGGGCACGACTGTCGGCATGCTGCTCGCCAACGTGCCGGCAGTACTGATGGGCAACAAGTTCGCTGCGCGCATGCCGATCACGCTGGTGCATCGGATTGCGGCGCTGATCTTCCTGGTGCTGGGCGTGCTGGCGTTGCTCGGCGTCGGGAAATAAGTCGCCAATCCGAGGCTCTGGGGTTGCCCTGTCGGCGCCCCTTGGGGCTGGTGACGCAGCGGCGATTCAGCCCAGCCACGGACACATCACTGCAGACGCTTCAGGCGAAAAAAAACGGGGCCGCAGCCCCGTTCAACCCTCACCGGTCATGCCATCCGCTAGGGAACGAATGGCATGCTCCGATAAACCGTTCTGTTGTTGCTCAGCGAGCGCCTCAGTTCGTCTTGGCGCCGCCTTCGAACCACTTGGCGATGATCGTGCGCTCGTCGTCGGTGATTTGCGTCACATTGCCCAGCGGCATCAGCTTTTGCTGCACGACCTGCTGGTAGACGAGCTGTGCATGCTTGCCCAGTTCTTCCGGCGTATCGAGCAACACGCCCTTAGCCGGCGAAGGCATCAGGGTAGGATGAGCCGAGTGACATTGGTAGCACCGTGCGGTAACGACTGCCTGTACTTTGGCGAAGTCCGAACCGCCTGCAGCTGCCGCAGTGGCCAGGCCTGCTGCAGCCGGTGCCGAAGCACTGCCTTCTGCCGCTGCTACAGGCGCCGTCGCCGCCGGGGCTTCTGCCACCGGGGCTGCCGGACGCGACACCGGAGCCAGCCACACCGCCACACCCAACAGCACAGCCACGCCAGCTGCCGGATAGCCCCAGTTCACGACGCCCTTGTGCTTCAGGATGAAGAACTGACGGATCAGCACGCCAGCCAGCATGATCAGCACCAGCACAACCCAGTTGTACTTGGCGGCGTACGTCATGCTGTAGTGGTTCGACAGCATCGCGAACAGCACCGGCAGCGTGAAATACGTGTTGTGCACGCTGCGCTGCTTGCCACGCTTGCCGTGGATCGGGTCCGGTTTTTCTCCAGCCTTGAGCGAGGCGACCACCTTCCGTTGCCCCGGGATGATCCAGAAGAACACGTTGGCGCTCATGATCGTTGCGATCATCGCGCCGATCAGCAGGAATGCCGCGCGGCCCGAGAACAGATGGCATGCCGCAAACGCTGCGATCACCACGTAGATCGCCACGAGAATGCCGACCACGCGGTCGTTCTTGCCGAATACGCGGCAGATCGTGTCGTACACGAGCCAGCCGACCACCAGGAAGCCCAGCGCCAGCAGCACGGCCGTCGTCGCCGTCATGTCGAACACGCTGCGATCGATCATGTAGACGTTGGCGTTGAACAGGTACACCACCGTCAGCAGGGCAAAGCCCGACATCCAGGTCGAATACGACTCCCAGTAGAACCAGTGCAGATGGTCCGGCAGTTGCTTCGGCGCCAACAGGTACTTCTGCGGGTTGTAGAACCCGCCGCCGTGCACCGCCCACAATTCGCCGTCGACGCCCTTGTCCTTCAGGTCCGGCGCGGTCGGCTTGGTCAGGCTGTTATCGAGCCAGACGAAGTAGAACGACGACCCGATCCACGCGATCGCGACGATCACGTGCAGCCAACGCAAGAGCAAGTTGGCCCAGTCGAGGATATAGCCTTCCATGATGACTCCCTGCCCTGTTAGCTACCGCGATAGGTCGAATACGACCACGGCGACACCAGCAGCGGCACGTGGTAGTGCGCACTGGTGTCGGCCACGCCGAAGCGCAGCGTCACCACGTCCAGGAACGCGGGCTCGGGGAGTTTGACGCCGGCGGCGCGGTAGTACTCACCCACGCCGAAGTCCAGCTCGTACACGCCGGTTTGCAGCGCGTCGCCTTCAAGCAGCGGCGCATCGCAACGGCCATCGTGATTGGTGCGGACCGACTTGATCGGTTGCCGCTGATTGTCGACAATTTTGAACAGTGCGATCGCCAGGTTTTGGCCCGGCGTGCCTGCAGCGGTGTCGAGCACATGGGTGGTCAAGCGTCCCATTTGTCTTCCTCTGTAGTTCGAATTTTCAGAAGCGCCGCTGCCTCCACTTGCACCTCGCGCCAAACCCTTGTGTGACAAGGGCTGGCGTCGGGGCCCGCTCGGTACGTGCTGTGCACGCATCCCGGCGCGCGTCCAGCCGGTTTACGCCTGCCGCCCATGTTTGGAGGGTGCATGCCAAACCGGCAAAGCCGTCGCTCGTCCTGGGTCCGACGCCTTGCTTCTGCCGAGTCGCTAGACTCGGCTTGAAACAGGGATTTCCCTAGTTTGTCGGATTCCCGAACGCATTTTGTTGACAATATTGAAGGCCGCCACGAATAATTGTCAACAGATTTTCGCAGTTGCTTATGCTGCGGCGCGTTACTCAAAGGCGGATCTGCCATGTCCAAGAATCTCAAGCTGGTCTCCACGGAAGCGACGTCGAAATCGGGCGTCAAGGCATCGGGAGCAACACGCATGTCGGTCGAAGAACGGATGTATCACGAGATCTACGACGCGATCATGGAGCACCGCCTGCCCCCGCGCACCAAGCTGACGGAGCATGCGCTGTGCGAAATCTATGCCACCGCGCGTCATACGGTGCGCAAGGTCTTCTCCCAACTGGCCGCTGACGGCTTGGTCGACCTGGAGCCGAATCGCGGCGCGTTCATCGCGGCGCCCTCCATCGACGAAGCCCACGCCATGTTCGAGCTGCGCCAGATCCTGGAGCGTGCGGTGCTCGACAAGGTCGGCCGCAGCAGCAATCCCAAGGCAGCCGTCGCCCCGCTGCTCGAACTCGTCAAACAGGAACGCCAGGCGTTTGTCACGCAGGATCGTCCGCGCTGGATTCGGCTGTCTGCGGAATTTCACGTGGCGCTGGCCGAGCAATCCGGCAATCCGCTGGTGGTCGAGATGATGCGTCGACTGGTGTCGCGCACCACGCTGATGATCGCCAGCGTGGAGGCTCCCGGCAACAACGCGTGCTCGTTCGACGAACACCTCGACATCCTCAATGCCCTGGAGCGTGGCGACGCCAGCGCTGCCCAGGCCCACATGGCCCAGCACTTGCAATGCTGCGCCGATCGCGTGCGCCCCGAAGCGCCCGCTGATTTCGATCTGCGTTCGGTATTGGGCCCGCGCGGCGGGAAGGACAAAGTCTAGGACCGGTTTAGCTGTACTGGGCGAGCTGGCACGACAGAGGCCGGCCGCCCAAGAACCTGTCCACGATCCGTAGCGACCCGCCGAAGGTTGGCCCGAGAGACACCGCCCGACATCAGGACGGCACGTGTCACAAGGCCAGAACCGGGGCGCGCAGCAGGAATGTGGACAGGCTCCAAGCCGGACGCCGTCCGGCTTACCACCCAAAGGAGACCTTTATGGCAAGCAGCACCATCGCCGCCCCCACGGCGGATCTGACCAATGAGCGCGTGGCGTACGGACGCCTGCTCGCATTGGGTCTGCAACATGTATTGGTGATGTATGCAGGCACCGTGGCAGTGCCTCTGATTGTGGGCGGTGCACTGCATCTGCCCAAGGAACAGCTCGCTTTCCTGATCAACGCGGATCTGTTTGCAGCCGGCCTTGCCACCCTCATCCAGGCCTTCGGCATTTGGAAGTTCGGCATTCGCATGCCGGTCATGATGGGTGTGACCTTCGCCTCGGTGGGCCCGATGATCGCCATTGGCACCGACCCCAGCATCGGCCTGCTCGGCATCTACGGCGCCGTGATCGCGGCGGGGTTGTTCGGCATCATCGTCGCGCCGCTCATGGGGCGCGTGCTCGGGCTCTTCCCGCCGGTCGTGACGGGCACCGTCATCACGCTGATCGGCATGTCGCTGATGGGCGTGGGCATCAACTGGGCCGCAGGCGGCCAGCCGACCATGAAGACCATGGTCGACGGCGTGCTCAAGACCGTGCCCAACCCGGCCTACGGCGACCTGAGCGGCCTTGGCATCGCGCTGGCGGTGCTCGTCATCATCCTGTTGCTGACGAAGTACGGCCGCGGCCTGATCGGCAACATTGCCGTGCTGCTGGGCATCGTGATCGGCACGTTCATCGCCATGGCGTTCGGCAAGGTCAGCTTTGCCGGCATTACCGACGCCGACTGGGTGGCCGTCATCACGCCGCTGCACTTCGGCATGCCGACCTTCCACTTCGGCGCCATCGCCTCGATGTGCATCGTGATGTTGATCACCCTGGTGGAATCGACGGGCATGTTCCTGGCGCTGGCGGAAATCACCGGCAAGAAACTGTCCACCGATGACCTCACACGCGGCCTGCGCGCCGACGGTCTTGGCACCGTGATCGGCGGCGTGTTCAACACGTTCCCGTACACATCGTTCTCGCAGAACGTCGGGCTGGTGACGGTCACGGGTGTGCGTTCGCGCTTCGTGGCGGCCATGGGCGGCGTGATTCTCATCGCGCTGGGCCTGTTCCCGAAGATGGCGCACATCGTGGCATCGGTTCCCTCGTTCGTGCTGGGCGGTGCGGGCATTGTGATGTTCGGCATGGTGGCCGCTACCGGCGTGCGCATTCTCGGCTCGATCGATTTCAACAAGTACCGCCACAACCTGTTCATCGTGGCGATCTCGATCGGCTTCGGCATGATCCCGACGCTGGCACCGACCTTCTTCCAATACCTGCCGCATTGGCTGGAGCCTGTTACGCACAGCGGCATCGTGCTGGGCACGCTGGTCGCGGTCATCCTGAACCTGTACTACAACGGCATGCAGTCGAGCGAACACGCAATGCGCGACGCTGCCGCCAACACCCACGGCACGGAGTAATTGCATGAACGCCACTGTCGCGCACAACGACCCGCTTCTGATCGCCCGTCATGCCGACGTGCTGGTCACCATGGATGCGCAACGCCGCGAGATCGCCGACGGCGCCCTGGTTGCGCGCGGTGGCGTGATCGAATGGGTTGGCGCCACGGCCGATCTGCCGTCGCAGTATCGCGAGGCCATCGGTGAACCCAACGTACGCGTGATGGAACTGCGCGACCACGTGGTCACGCCGGGTTTCGTCAACACGCACCATCACATGTATCAAAGCCTGACGCGCGCCCTGCCCGCCGCACAGGATGCTGAACTGTTCGGCTGGCTGACCAACCTGTATCCGGTGTGGGCCGGCCTCACGCCCGAGATGGTGCGCGTGTCTACGCTTACCGCTATGGCGGAACTGCTGCTCTCGGGCTGCACGACGTCCAGCGACCATCTGTATCTCTATCCGAACGGCAGCCGGCTCGACGATTCGATCGAAGCCGCGCAGCAGATCGGCATGCGTTTTCACGCGGCGCGCGGCAGCATGAGCGTCGGCCGCAGCCAGGGCGGTTTGCCGCCGGACCGCGTCGTCGAAGGCGAAGAAGCCATCCTGAAGGAAACGCAGCGCCTGATCGAAACATGGCACAACGCCGATCGCCATTC
The DNA here is from genome assembly GCF_000620465.1 of Ralstonia sp. UNC404CL21Col. GTDB lineage: Bacteria > Pseudomonadota > Gammaproteobacteria > Burkholderiales > Burkholderiaceae > Ralstonia > Ralstonia flatus. Next base: position 571,505 of record NZ_KK211140.1, on the reverse strand, counting down.
GATGCTGCGTGTGGTGGTGGCGCCGTGCTCGCCCTTCTCCGTCTCGCGTGACCTGATGCGCGAGTCGGCCAAGCTCGCGCGCAGCTACGGCGTATCGATGCACACCCACCTGGCCGAGAACGACAACGACATCGCTTACTCGCGCGAGAAGTTCGGCATGACGCCGGCCGAGTACGCGGAAGACCTCGGCTGGGTTGGCCGCGACGTGTGGCATGCGCACTGCGTGAAGCTCGACGCGCACGGCATCGACGTGTTCGCACGCACCGGCACCGGCGTTGCGCATTGCCCGTGCTCGAACATGCGGCTGGCGTCGGGCATTGCGCCCATCCGCACCATGCGCGATGCCGGCGTGCCGGTCGGGCTGGGCGTGGATGGCAGCGCGTCGAACGATGGCGCACACATGCTCGGCGAAACGCGCCAAGCCATGCTGCTCGCACGCGTCGGCTTTGGCCCCGCGGCGATGAGCGCGCGCGAGGCGCTGGAGATCGCCACGCTCGGCGGCGCACGTGTGCTCAACCGCGACGACATCGGCGCGCTCGCACCCGGCATGTCGGCCGACTTTGTCAGCTTCGATCGTCACCAGGTCGGCTTTGCCGGTGCCGACCACGACCCCGTCGCGGCGCTGGTGTTCTGCGCCCCGTCCAACGTGGCGCACAGCGTGATCAACGGGCGCGTGGTCGTCGAAGACGGCCGCCTGACCACGCTTGAACTCGACGCCCATCTCACGGTTCACCGGAAGCTCGCGCTGGAACTGGCGCAGGCTGCCCGGGCAGTCCCGGCCTGACGCGATGGCGCCTTGCCTGGTTCATGACGCCGCTGTGATGTCGTGAATTTGGAAAGCCGCATTCCACTGTCTGACCGGTGTTGTATGAAGTCTCCTCGACATGAAAAACCATGACAAACAATAACTATCCGCGCGATCTCATCGGTTACGGCAAGAACCCGCCCAACGCCAATTGGCCGGGCGGCGCGCGCGTCGCCCTGCAGTTCGTCCTCAACTACGAGGAAGGCGGTGAGAACTGCGTGCTGCACGGCGATGCCGGCTCCGAGCAGTTCCTCTCGGAAATCATCGGCGCCGCGGCCTACCCCGCCCGCCATATGAGCATGGAGGGGATCTACGAATACGGATCACGCGCGGGCGTATGGCGCATCCTGCGCGAGTTTGAAAAGCGCGGCCTGCCGCTGACGATCTTCGGTGTGTCGATGGCCCTGCAGCGCCATCCGGACGTGACGCAAGCCTTCGTTGACCTGGGCCACGAAGTCGCCTGCCACGGCTGGCGCTGGATCCACTACCAGAACGTCGACGAAGCCACCGAGCGCGAGCACATGCGCATCGGCGTCGAGATCATTCGCGAGCTGACCGGCAATGCACCGCTGGGCTGGTACACCGGCCGCGACAGCCCCAACACGCGCCGCCTCGTGGTCGAGCACGGCGGCTTTGCCTACGACGCCGACTACTACGGCGACGACCTGCCCTTCTGGACCGAAGTCGAAACCTCGTCCGGCGAGCACAAACCGCACCTGGTGGTGCCGTACACGCTCGACACCAACGACATGCGCTTTGCCAGCCCGCAAGGCTTCAACACGGCCGACCACTTCTACCAATACCTGAAGGACGCCTTCGACGTGCTGTACGAGGAAGGCGATCCGAACGGCCTCGCGCAGCCGAAGATGCTGTCGATCGGCATGCACTGCCGCCTGCTGGGCCGCCCGGCGCGCTTCCGTGCGCTGCAGCGCTTCCTCGACTACGTGCAATCGCACGACAAGGTCTGGATCTGCCGCCGTATCGACATCGCGCAGCACTGGATCCAGAACCATCCGTATGCCAAGCAACCCGTTTTGAGCACCACAGCATGAGCCAGACCACCTACACCCTCTCGCAACTCAACGGCATGGACGCATCGCAGTTCGTGCAAGTCCTCGGGGGCGTCTACGAGCACTCGCCGTGGGTTGCCGAACAGGCCGCCACGCAGCGCCCGTTCGGTTCGGCCGAGGCGCTCGCGGCTGCCATGCGCAATGCCGTGGACACCGCCGGCATTGAGCCGCAACTCAAGCTCGTGCGCGCTCACCCCGAGCTGGCGGGCAAGGCGGCCGTGCGCGGTGAACTGACCGCCGAGTCGACGCGCGAGCAAAGCGGTGCGGGCCTGAACCAGTGCACGCCGGAAGAGTTTGCACGCCTGCAGGCACTCAACGCGCAGTACAACGAAAAGTTCGGCTTCCCGTTCATCCTGGCAGTGCGCGGCTATGACCGCCACGGGATCATCGACAACTTCAGCAAGCGCGTGGAAAACGACCGCGATACCGAGCTGCGTGCGTCGCTCGAACAGATTCATCGCATTGCAGGTTTCCGCCTGGCCGATTTGATTTCAGCAAACTGATTTTTCAGGGTCATCAGCAAAAAACAACGCTGTGGGCGCGGTGTCATGGGGCATGGGACACCGTCCGGCATGGAGCCTGACCAGCCGGCCTGTGACTGCATCAAAGAATGCGGCGCAACCTGCAGTGATCTTCAACAACAAAGGAGGTAGCAATGCAGTCGAAATTCAAGCGTGGCATGGCCGCGCTGGCAGTGGCATCGGCACTGGGGGCAGCAAGTGCCGGTGCGCAGGCGCAATCGTCCGTCACGCTGTACGGCCAGGTGGATGCCTGGGCGGGCGCCACCAAGAGCCTGGGCGCATCGGACCGCGCCTGGGGCGTCAACTCGGGCGGGATGTCCACGTCGTATTGGGGCATGAAGGGCAGCGAAGACCTCGGCAACGGCCTGAAGGCAATCTTCACGCTGGAAGCGTTCTTCCGCCCCGACACCGGCAAGTACGGCCGCTTTGACGGCGACACGTTCTTCGCCCGCAACTCGTTCGTCGGTCTGCAATCGAGCACCTGGGGCTCGATCAAGCTCGGCCGCCTGACGCCGCCGTATTTCGTGTCGACGATCCTGTTCAACCCGTTCATCGATTCGTACACGTTTTCGCCGATGGTGTTCCACACGTACCTCGGCAACGGCCTGAGCGGCCCCGGCGGCATCTCGGGGCTCGTCGGCGATTCGGGCTGGAACAACTCGATCATGTACTCGACGCCGGACTTCAATGGTCTGACCGCCAACTTCATCTACGGCGCGGGCGAGCAGGCTGGTCACAACGGCCAGAACAAGTGGGGCGGCAACGTCCTGTACTTCCGTGGCAACTTCGCGGCCACCGCAGCGTTCCAGCAGGTGCGTTTCGACTCCGCTCCGGGTGACCTGAACGCACTGGTGGCAGGCTTCTCGCGCCAGACCGCGGCGCAGCTGGGTGCCACGTACGACTTTGGCGTGGCCAAGGTCTACGGCCAGTACCAGTACATCAAGAACGCCATCAACTCCGGCGATGCGAAGAGCAACGGCGGGCAGCTGGGGGTATCGGTGCCGGTCGGCCCGGGCAGCATCCTCGCGTCGTACGCGTACACGAAGACTTCGGGCGCGGCCGACGTGAAGCGCAACACGTGGGCCGTCGGTTACGACTATTCGCTGTCCAAGCGCACCGATGTGTACGCCGCGTACATGCGCGACAAGGTGACGAACCTCAGCTCGGCAGACACCTTTGGCGTGGGCATCCGCGCGAAGTTCTAAGCAGTCGGCAGCAAAGAAAAACGGCGCCTGGACTTTCCCCAGGCGCCGTTTTCTTTTGGGCCGCCCACCTTCTGCGGCCCAAGCGTCGGATCAACCGATCAACGCGTAGCCGACACGTCCGCCACCGCCAGCGCCGTCATGTTGACGATGCGGCGCGATGTGGCCGACGGGTTCAGGATGTGCACCGGCTTGGCCGCGCCCAGCAGGATCGGGCCCACCGTCACGCCCTGCCCGCCCGTGATCTTGAGCAGGTTGAACGCGATGTTGGCGGCGTCGAGCGACGGCATCACCAGCAGGTTTGCGCTGCCCGAGAACGCGCTCTTCGGCAGGAAGTGGTGGCGGATGTCTTCCGACAGCGCCGCATCACCCTGGATCTCGCCTTCCACCTGCAGGTCCGGCGCTTCCACTTTCAGCAGGTCATACGCAGCGCGCATGCGGCGGGCCGATGCATTTTTCGACGAGCCGAACATCGAGTGCGACAGCATCGCGACCTTCGGCTCCTGGCCGAAACGGCGCACTTCTTCTGCCGCCAGCTTGGTGATGTCGGCCAGCTCTTCTGCGCTCGGCATTTCGTTGACGAACGTGTCGGTGATGAACAGCGTGTGCTTCTCCAGCATCAGGCCGTTCATGGCGGCAAACACCTTGGCGTTCGGGGCCAAGCCGATCACGTCGCGCACGTGTTCCAGGTGGGCGTCGAAGCGGCCGACCGTGCCGCACAGCAGCGCATCGGCATCGCCCAGGCGCACCAGCAGTGCACCGATCAGCGTGTTCGAACGGCGCAGCGCCGACTTCGCCATGTCCGGCGTCACGCCGTTGCGGCCCATCAGCTCGTGGTAAGCGGTGTGGTACTGGTGATAGCGGCGGTCGTCTTCCGGATCGACCAGCTCGAAATGCACGCCTGGCTTCAGGCGCAGGCCGGCCTTTTGGATGCGCATTTCGATCACGTGCGGGCGGCCGATCAGGATCGGTTTGGCCAAGCCTTCGTCGACCACCGTCTGCACCGCGCGCAGCACGCGCTCTTCTTCACCTTCGGCGTACACGACGCGCTTCGGGTTGGCCTTGGCGGCCGAGAACACCGGGCGCATGGTCAGGCCCGTGTGGTACACGAAGTCGCTCAGCTGGGCGCGATAGGCGTCCAGATCCTTGATCGGGCGCGTGGCTACGCCAGACTCTTCTGCGGCCTTGGCGACGGCCGGCGCGATCTTCTCGATCAGGCGTGAATCGAACGGCTTCGGGATGATGTAATCCGGGCCGAAAGTCAGGTCCTGGCCGGCGTAAGCCTGCGCCACGGCATCGTTCGTTTCGGCTTCGGCCAGCTCGGCAATGGCCTTCACGCAGGCCAGCTTCATCTCTTCCGTGATCTTGGTGGCGCCGCAATCGAGCGCACCGCGGAAGATGTACGGGAAGCACAGCACGTTGTTGACCTGGTTCGGGTAGTCCGAACGGCCCGTGGCGATGATGCAGTCCGGGCGCGCGGCCTTGGCGATTTCCGGGCGGATTTCCGGCTCGGGGTTGGCCAGCGCCAGGATGATCGGCTTCGGGGCCATGGTCTTGACCATGTCGGCGGTCAGCACGCCGGCCGCCGAGCAACCCAGGAACACGTCTGCATCACGCACGATGTCGGCCAGCGTACGGGCCGACGTGTCTTGCGCATAGCGCGCCTTGTTCGGCTCCATCTTGGCGTCGCGGCCGGCGTAGATCACGCCCTTGGAGTCGACCACGTAGACGTTCTCGCGCTTGACGCCCAGGCCCACCATCACGTCCAGGCAGGCGATCGCCGCGGCGCCCGCACCTGACACGGCCACCTTCACGTTGCCGATGTCCTTGCCGACAACCTTCAGGCCGTTGAGCAGCGCCGCCGACGAGATGATCGCCGTGCCGTGCTGGTCATCGTGGAAGACGGGAATGTTCAGGCGGTCACGCAGCTTCTGCTCGATGTAGAAGCACTCCGGCGCCTTGATGTCTTCGAGGTTGATCCCGCCCAGTGTCGGCTCAAGCGAGGCGATGATGTCGACCAGCTTGTCCGGGTCGCGCTCGGCCAGTTCAATATCGAACACATCCACGCCGGCAAATTTCTTGAACAGGCAGCCCTTGCCTTCCATCACGGGCTTGCTGGCCAGCGGGCCGATGTCGCCCAGACCCAGCACCGCGGTGCCGTTGGTGATCACGCCGACAAGGTTGCCGCGCGAGGTGTACTCCGCCGCCAGCGACGGGTCTTGCTCGATCGCGGTACACGGATACGCCACGCCCGGCGAATACGCCAGCGAGAGGTCGCGCTGATTGATCAGCGCCTTGGTCGGGCGAACCTCGATCTTGCCGCGCGTCGGAGCGCGATGATATTCAAACGCCGCGCGGCGCAGTTCGGCCTCGGCGCCTTGGTCTTGGGAATCCGGCGAGGCGTCGTGAAGCTTGTCGTTCATAGCAATGCATCCTGATGGGGAGTTCCGCGGAGAGGCGCTCAAGCGCTCAGGCAGAAACTCCCTGAGACAAAGTGGCAAAAACCAGTGGGAACAGAGAGAAACCGGGGGCGAGGCCGCACGCGTTCTGGGGCACCGTCAGGAGGGTAGCGACGGAGCGGACGCAGCGCCGGCCAAGGGTGGCGGTCGGCGCGAGACGGGATGAAGTGACAACGCTCAAGCGGGTACGGCTGGCGGCCTACAGATTAGGTCCCGCATTCTAACGTAGACCGCCGGCCAAAACCCACCCGGGCGCACTACTTAGGTGCCGGCCCGGATGCTGGTTTCGCCGCCGGTTTCACCGATGGATCAACCGGCAGTTCCACGAGGATGGGCTGCGCATTCGGCGCCGGGAAATTGGCAAAAGCGCTGCGCACCAGATAAGGCATCACAGCCGTCAGCGATCCATCCCCACCCTGCGTTTGCGCCGTCACCTGATAAACACGTTGACCAGTGGCTGCCTCGTCAATTTCCACGTGATAGGCGTAGAACGGCACCTGGACGTTCGTGTCGACGTATTGCGGACCCCACGGGCCCCAGGGCCCCCAGGGACTGCGCCACGGCCCCCAAGGCCCGGGGCCCCAGTACGGATCCGGATACACGGGCTGGCGCACCTGCACGAGGCGCGTTGCCGTCGAATAGTCCAGGCGGACCACATAGCGCGCGCTGGCGCGCGGTACGCTGGTAAAACCGTGGGCGGCCAGTTGGTCCGATGTCCAGGCCTCGTAGGTCTGGCGTTCCAAGTCATTTTGGTGCGCTGCGGGGCGTTCGAAGGCATAGGTGCGCGGCGGGGTGTCGGTCCAGCCGGGTTGCCGGAACGCCGTCACCTGACTGGTGACCGTGCTGGCACAGCCCGCCAGGAGGCTGGCCGCCATCAACGCGCCGGCCATCGGCCAGACGCCCGATGACTTGATCCATTTCCACATAAAAATCCCCCTACTCTCAATCAGACAGATGGCCGCGGGCCCCGGAAACAGGCTGCGCGCGGTCTGTTACTCAGAGTGACGCCCTACGCGGAAGATTCCCGCCGAGGGGCTGAGTACAATGGCCTTTTGCGTACCTCTACGAGGATGTTACCGATGTTGCGCACCGATACCGCCGTCACGATTTACCGCAAGGACTACACCGCGCCCGCTTTCCGCATTGACGAAGTGGCCCTGGAGATCGATCTCGTGCCCGAGCGCACCCGTGTCGTCAACCGCATGCGCCTGACGCGCACGGATGCCGGCAAGCCGCTCGTGCTGGCGGGTGAAGGGCTGGAACTGGCGGGCGCAACGGTCGACGGCAAGGCGCTGTCCGGCCTGCAGGCTTCCGACGACACGCTCACCATCGAGGCCGTGCCGGCCGATGTTGGCGCCAGCTTCACGCTGGAACTCACGACGTACTGCAACCCCGCCGCCAACTCGTCGCTGATGGGTCTGTACGTTTCCAACGGCAATTTCTTCACGCAGTGCGAGGCAGAGGGCTTCCGCAAGATCACCTACTTCCTCGACCGCCCGGACGTGATGACCGTCTACACCGTCACGCTGCGCGCATCGAAGGCGGATTACCCGGTGCTGCTCTCCAACGGCAACCTCGTGTCGGAACGCGACCTGCCGGACGGCCGCCACGAAGCCGTGTGGCACGACCCGTTCAAGAAACCGTCGTACCTGTTCGCCCTGGTGGCGGGCAAGCTTGAGTGCATTGAAGAACGCATCCAGTCCGCCTCGGGCAAAGAGAAGCTGCTGCAGGTCTGGGTGGAAGCGCAGGATCTGGGCAAGACCCGCCACGCGATGGATTCGCTCATCCACTCCATCCACTGGGACGAGCGCCGCTTCGGCCTGGAGCTGGATCTCGACCGTTTCATGATCGTCGCCGTGGGCGACTTCAACATGGGCGCGATGGAGAACAAAGGCCTGAACATCTTCAACACGAAGTACGTGCTGGCCAATGCAGAGACGGCCACCGACGTTGACTTCGCCAACATCGAATCGGTGGTCGGCCACGAATACTTCCACAACTGGACAGGCAACCGCGTCACGTGCCGCGACTGGTTCCAGTTGAGCCTGAAGGAAGGCCTGACGGTGTTCCGCGATCAGGAATTCTCCGCCGACATGGCGGCACAAGCGGCCGCGCAAGCCGGCAATGAAGCCGCCGCTGCCAGCGCTCGCGCCGTCAAGCGCATCGAAGACGTGCGACTGCTGCGCCAGGCGCAATTTCCCGAAGATGCGGGCCCGATGGCCCACCCGGTGCGGCCCGACAGCTACGAAGAAATCAACAACTTCTACACCGTCACGGTGTACGAAAAAGGCGCCGAAGTCGTCCGCATGTACCAGACGCTGCTCGGCCGCGACGGTTTCCGCAAGGGCATGGACCTGTACTTCCAGCGTCACGACGGCCATGCCGTCACCTGCGACGATTTCCGCGCCGCCATGGCCGATGCCAACGGCCGAGACCTCACGCAATTCGGCCGCTGGTACAGCCAGGCCGGCACGCCGGTCGTGGCAGTCGAAGGCCACCACGATGCCGCCACGCACACCTACACGCTCACGCTGCGCCAGCGCTGCGAGCCGGTCGGTATCGAAGTGAACAGCGGCATCCAGAAGCAACCGTTCCACATTCCGTTTGCGATCGGCCTGATCGACAAGAACGGCCGCGACTTGCCGCTGCGTTTGCGTGGCGAGGCCGCATCGCCCTCGCCCGTGACCACGCGCGTGCTGGACTTCACCGAAACCAAGCAGACCTTCGTCTTCGAAGATGTGGCCGAAGCGCCGTTGCCCTCGTTGCTGCGCAATTTCTCGGCGCCGGTTATCGTCGAATACGGTTATACGACGGAGCAGCTCACATTCCAGCTCGCGCACGATTCCGACCCGTTCAATCGCTGGGAAGCCGGCCAGCGCCTGGCCACCGACACCCTGCTGCGCATGGTGACGGACATCCAGCACGGCCGCGCACCGGCGGTCGACCCAGCGTTGGTCGAAGCCCTGCGCGCCGTGGTCGCCGACACTTCGCTTGACCCGGCCTTCCGCGAGCAGATGCTGATCCTGCCGGCCGAGAGTTACCTGGCCGAGCGCATGGACGTGGCAGACCCGGCTTCCATTCACACCGCACGCCGCAGGCTGCGCCGCACGCTCGCGGAGAAGCTCAACGCAGAGTTGCTGCGCGCCTATCAGGACAACCAGACCGACGGCCCCTACTCGCCCGATGCGGTGTCTGCCGGCAAGCGCGCACTCAAGAACATCGCCCTCGGCTACCTGGTAGAAACGGAAGCCCCTGAGGCGCTGGCCCTGGCCGAACAGCAATATGCCGGTGCCACCAACATGACCGACCGCATGGGTGCCCTCTCCGCGATGGTCAACAGCTATGCCCCCGGCCGCGAGGCAGCACTGGCCGATTTCTACACGCGCTTTGCCGACGACGCACTCGTCATCGACAAGTGGTTCTCGCTGCAGGCCATGCAACCGGGCGCCGCAGGCAAGCCGACGCTCGCCACCGTACGTGCGCTGATGGCCCATCCGGCCTTCACGCTGCGCAACCCGAACCGCGCGCGTTCGCTCATCTTCAGCTTCTGCTCGGGCAACCCCGCGCAGTTCCACGCCGCCGATGGTTCCGGCTATGCGTTCTGGGCCGAGCAGGTGCTGGCGCTCGACGCCATCAACCCGCAGGTCTCTGCCCGCCTGGCGCGCGCGCTGGACCGCTGGCGCAAATACGTGCCCACTTTGCGCGACGCCATGCAGGACGCGCTCAAGCGCGTGGCGGCACATCCGAGCCTCTCGCGCGATGTGCGGGAGATCGTCGGCAAGGCGCTGGCCTGAATGTCATCGCTTGTATCGTAAAATCGCGCCCGTCTCAGGAGAACCCATGAAGCGCATCAACCTTACCCGCTACCTGATCGAAGAGCAGCGCGAGCACAACACCATCCCGGCCGAGCTGCGCCTGCTGCTCGAAGTCGTGGCGCGCGCCTGCAAGGCGATCTCGCACAGCGTCAACAAGGGGGCCCTTGCCGGCGTGCTCGGCTCGGCTGGCACCGGCAACGTGCAAGGCGAAACCCAGCAGAAGCTGGACGTGATCGCCAACGAAGTCCTGCTCGAAGCCAACGAATACGGCGGCAACTTGGCCGCCATGGCCTCGGAAGAAATGGAATCGTTCTACGAGATTCCGCACCGCTATCCGAAGGGCGAATACCTGCTACTGTTCGATCCGCTCGACGGCTCGTCCAACATCGACGTGAACGTGTCGATCGGCACGATCTTCTCGGTGCTGCACATGCCCAAGCCCGGCCAAGCCGTGACCGAGGCCGACTTCATGCAGCCTGGTGCAAAGCAGGTGGCCGCCGGTTACGCCGTATACGGCCCGCAAACCACGCTAGTGCTGACGGTTGGCAACGGCGTGCACATGTTCACGCTCGACCGCGAAGTCGGCAGCTTCGTGCTGACCAGCCGCGACGTGAAGATTCCGGCCGACACGAAGGAATTCGCCATCAACATGTCGAACATGCGCCACTGGGCCCCGCCCGTGCGCCGCTACATCGACGAATGCCTGGCCGGCACCGAAGGCCCGCGTGGCAAGGATTTCAACATGCGCTGGATCGCCTCGATGGTGGCGGACGTGCATCGCATCCTCACACGCGGCGGCATCTTCATGTATCCGTGGGACAAGCGCGAGCCGGGCAAGGCCGGCAAGCTGCGCCTGATGTATGAAGCCAATCCGATGGCCTTCCTGGTGGAACAGGCTGGCGGCGCGGCCACCAACGGCGAGCAACGCATTCTGGATATCCAGCCCGAAAAGCTGCACCAGCGCGTGGCGGTGGTCCTGGGATCGAAAAACGAGGTGGATCGCGTCACGCAGTATCACCTCGAGGCCAAGAAGACGGCGTAACGACGCCATGTAGGGCCGTTGTTTCAGCGGTTCTTGCAGAGCGACAAAAAGTTCTGTTAGAATCGCTGTTTCCGACGCCGCTGTAGCTCAGTCGGTAGAGCAGCGCATTCGTAATGCGAAGGTCACCAGTTCGATTCCGGTCAGCGGCACCAGGACATCACCCAAAACCCAAGCCAGTGCTTGGGTTTTGTCTTTTCTGGCGTAAATCTGGCGTACTGCCAGCACGTCACAGTCAACATCGGTAGCTGGCCCGGTAGTGCACGCGGAGAGCGGCACACCCTCCCCCTTTCTACACCAGGCCGGCATCGGGAAAAGGTAATCTCAGTAACCTCCCAAGCGGTTTCGGCCTCAAGCCTTGTGGCACAAGCCTTTACAGGTCATCGAGCAAAGGTATGCGAACAAGGATTCCTTAGGGACTCTAACACCGCCCCAGGCCAGAGATCGCCTGGAAGTCGCCGCCAGCAAAGTTCCTGCTCGATATGCGTTGGCCGCAAAAGAAGCCGTTAATAACAAGCGTGAGCGAGCAATACGACATGATTTTCTTAGCAGCACACTCTTTGGCTAATTTCTGAAAACCCACCAGATTTGCAGATGAGCCGAGCGCAACCAGGATTGCGATGGACAGGAGATGTGGTCCGCCTGTCCACTCCGATATCCTCGCTTTGGCAGTGATTCTTCCCGTCCAGAAATGTCTTGTTTCGGGCCGGTTTAGGGCGCCTATGCTGGTGCAGAAAAATAACTCAAAGAACCGGGCGGGTGAGGCGGGGCCCCAACGGCGCGCGCACGGTCTGCGACGCCGCTCTCTCACCGCCCGCTTTAACATCGACACGATCGTTTGCATTGTGAGCAAAAAGACACAGATGTAGCGAGCGCGACGCGCCTCACACCGCTTCCGAAAATACCCAAGCCCATGATCCCGATATCGGAGTAGAGTGAGGTACGGATTCCAGCGGGGCAATCATCAGCCCCTGCACAAGAGAAATTAGCCTCGCCTCTGATCGACGCGTCGCCGACGTCCCACCTCGATCCAGCCACCTACGCTGCCTTTTGCCGAACCGGTTTTCCGGCGCGGCCCGCACTTCACTTGCCCCGGGGCATTCTCGTCTTGCCTACAGAGCAGCACGTCCAGTAGCCCCGGCCTGCTCGCTTTTCCTATGGGAGATCCGCCATGGATACCTACCCGACATCCTTCTACAAAGGATTCGCAATTTACCCCCTGATTTACCCATTTAACCCGCCACGCGAATGGCACGAAAAACGCCCCGACCGCGCGTACAGCGTCTCGGTCGTCATCTGCCTTGAAGGTGAGACCCTGGACGATGAGCGTTCCCGTGTCTTTCGTCTGAGAGGCGAGCCGTGGGACAACGTAGGCGCTGCAAAACGCGCGGCCACGCACGGCGCCGAAGAAATCATCGATGGGCTCGTGCCTGGCCAATCCATGGCGGGCGAGTAGAGGGTCCTGTAAGACCCAAATTGGAAGGTTTGCCCGGTGGCGTTTCAAGCGCCATCGTCTGAACAAACACCCAAGCAATGCTGGGCCCCAGGAGTTCGCATGGTTCGAATGCAATACTCGATCTGCCTAACTTATGCGATTCACGATCAGGCTGCAGACTTCATTTTCAATTTCCATGCAGCGCAGACCGCTCGTCAGACAATCGTTGCCGAATCGTTGCAACTGACCCCTGCTGTTCCGACCAAACTTCAGACTGAACCGGGCCTGCGCAATCGTCATCTACGGTTGCGGGCGCCGCGCGGCGACCTCGCGATCAACTATGTAGCGACGGTTGATTTGCATCACCTGCTCACACCGCCGCAATCATTGTTTGAGGTCGGTGTGGCAGATTTGCCGCTGGACGTTATTCCCTTCCTGGCCCCCAGCCGGTATTGCGAATCAGACCGCCTCATGGGGTTCGCGCGCCGGGAGTTTGGCGGGCATCAGCGCGGGTACGCACTTGTCCTTGCGATTCGGGATTGGGTCTGCCGGTATGTACAGTTCACCCCGCAATCCACGAACGAGAGAACCTCCGCCGTGGGCACGTTGGTGGATCGGCAGGGCGTATGTCGGGACTATGCTCACTTGATGATCGCGTTGTGTCGTGCACTAAGTATCCCGGCCCGCTTTGCGACGAGCGTCGATTACGGCGCCGATCCCGCTCTCGGCCCGCCGGACTTCCACGCATTTGTCGAGGTTTACCTGGGCAATCAATGGAACCTGGTCGATCCGTCAAACGCATCGGTGCCCATGGGGCTCTTGCGAATCGGTACGGGTCGCGATGCCACTGAAGTCCCCATCGCAATGATCTTTGGCGATGTCAAACCCGCATGTCCCAACGTCCAGGTCCATGCGCTTCCAAGCGCTGAGCCAAAGGCCGATCTGCCAATGGCTACCGACCAAGCCATTTGCACTTGGTAAGCTACTAGCACGCTCACCATTCCTGCGTCGTCGGCGGGACATCCTCAGGGCCGAGAATCACATCCACCGCCGCGCGCCCCGCCACCTCCCCCACCAAGTGCGCCCATCGTCGTGAAAAGGGCCCTCCATGAGCCTTGATCCGCTTGCCGAGGGCTACCACGCCTGCGGGTTCCATCGGCCCTTCGATCCGGAACCACAGATCAAACATGTCCTCGGACGTCTGAACAAGCTCCACATGAATCTGAAAGCCACGATACTCAGTGGTACGCGTCGACATATTGCCTCCCGGGCACATTGTTCTCAGTGCCAGCATCCGACCTTTACTTGGAAACAAAGCCGGCCGTAGGCGCGCGAGCGCGAAAGCGCGGCTTAGAAGAGCAGAAGCTTGGTTGCTGTACGCGCCACGCGTCCTAGGCCTCGAACGAAAGAGACTTTCTGCCCGTGTTGGAGTGCAGGAGGATCCAGTGCAGATGACCTCGGAAAAATAACAATGACGTCATCTCCACCTCGTTGGGGCTCGATGAGGCCGACCCCACTCCGAGAGTCAAACCACTTCACGACACCCTGTTCTCTATCCATGCTTGCCCCTCTACGGTTATGCAGCAGATGCCCACTCGGTCGACTGTCCACGGGCACGCAAGGGGCGATCTCGCCGGTGCTCGCCGTTCCCGCACAACCTGAAGCGAAGAACGCCAGGGACAACGTCGAGCACCCCTACCAACTGCCGAGTGCGCTGACTGCGGCAGCGTCTGATCCCAATCTACGCTCATTCGCGGACAGGCGTCGCACTTATTTCGCCCGCACGCTGTGATCTTTTTCCAGGGCAGAGCGGCGACGAATGGCAAGGCCATCCGCGAATCGACCCGGTATCGCGCCGTCCGGCGTGCTCGCTCACGCCCAGTCAGGCGACTACCCGGACAGCTCTGACACCATCGTCGTGCCCGTTCTGGCCTGGGTGCGCACCCACCAACCCGACGCATTCACCAATCCAGACAAGCGGGAAGACGCCTTCAAGTTCGAAGCAGAGATCCTCCCGCACGACACGGTCGACATCTCGGTCAAGCTGCAGCTCTCCGGGAGCGTGACGGTCAAGGTGGATGGCCGCGGCTACCAGGTCGAACACCATCCCGAGCCGATCAACGCAGACGACGACCCGGCCACGTGGAGGCCTGCGTGAGCAACCTGCACGAGCTGGACGCCTACCTGGTCGGCCTGCTTGCCAAGCTGGAAGCCCCGCAGCGGCGGGCGCTGGCCCGCGCGGTTTCGGTGGAGCTGCGCCCCCGGCAGTCATCGCGCATCGCCGCGCAGCGCAACCCTGATGGCACGCCGTACGAGCCGCGCAAGCCGCAGCTTCGGCACAAGCGCGGCGGCATTCGACGGGGGATGTTCACAAGGCTGCGCATGGCAAAGTCCATGCGCATCGAGGCGAGCCCGAACATGGCGGTCGTGACTTTCCGGGACGAAGTGAAACGCGTTGCCGCCGTGCATCACTTTGGGCTGCGGGATCGCGTCAACGCGCGAGCGGGCTTACCGTCAAATACGCGGCACGAGAGCTACTAGGGCTGCAAGACGCTGACAGCGAGCGCGTTGTCGATCTCATCTTTGAACACATGGCGAGATGACTGGCCGCCCGAGGCGTCGGCCAGGCCGGCACCTCTGCTCACCCGCGCCCCGCAAACTGAGCAGCGCCCCCTATTGAGCAGCGTGGCTGTTGTGCCCGCTCAACCGGGCAAGTGCCGGCAGGAGGATGCGCAGGTGAATGTTCCGACTTGCAAACACCGATCGGGCGATGCGCTTGTGCAATCTGGAATTCGGTTTCCCGCTCGCCAGCCAGTATCGGTAGTAGCAATTACGGACGGTCTCGGCCTCGCGGCCCCGCAGAATGAACCGCTTCCGGTTGTAATGTTCACCGACCTGCTCGCACAGTTCATCCAAGACGCTTTGCGCTCTCGAATTGCTCATGTTTCACCTCTGTCATCGGGCTGGAACAGCGGAGCTAGGGGCAGTGCAGACGGCCGACCGTTATCGCTTCAGAGCCCCCGTGATAGGTGGAGTCCGACAATCCACTTTGCTCGATTGGCGACAGCATCTTCTGCCTCCTCCTCGCTACCCGCGCGGCAGATATAGGTCTCGCCCTTCAGGAGTTCCTGCTCACGAACGGCCTGCCAACTCACCTCGAAATACGGTGCTTCAAGAGGGTGGGCCGAACATTGAACGGTGAACCCGTGCACGCGTGATGTGCGCGTCATAGGACTTTCCTCCACATCGTGGGGGGAGCAAAGTGCATACCAATTCAGCGGTTGTCGATAGGGGCGGCTGCAAGTTCGATGGCACGCCACACGAGCCCCATCGGCCGCAGCTCGGCACGCGCCGTGTGGGCGTTCATTCGCCAAGAAAAAAAAGCCAAGCGTGGACACGCTTGGCTTCCGAGGGACGGGAGGCACACCCCTCCCGGGGTGCCGCACACTCGAAAGCGAGCGGCACGGAGGTAATGGTGCAGTCGGTCAGTCTTCCTTGGTATCGCCCGCATGGGCTAGCACAACTTCCTTTGGCAAAAATTCGCAGTGACCGGAGCCAGACGTGCAAATTTTATCTACTGGGTCGATGAGCCCGACTTCACCGATCATCACGGCGACGGTGGGCTGAACAAACTCAATTCGAATGGTCTCTGCGGAAAAGAGCGCGGTGGCCAGGCACCGGTGCACTTCACTGTCCGGCTGACCCAGGGCGTCCCAGTAAGCGTAGTAAGCTGCTCTGACCTTGTCCGCTTGGTCATCTGCGAGCAACACGTTACCTCTGCCGTAAAAGCCTTCGGCGACGTCGCGCAGTATGTTGAGTGCCCACGATGGCGGCGGCGATGGCGACACGCATACCTCTAATTAGGGGGTGCTCCCCGGAGTATAGGGAATGTGTAGGCAGCCGCGTTAACGACCACTCACAAGCGGTGCATCAGGAGCCACATTGGGGTTCGTCTGGGTGGTGGGGTCAGGCTCAGACGGCTCGACCGCCAGGGCGCTGCCTAGGCGGAGCCCGCTCATCAGCCGTGCGCGAGTCAGCACGACGTCCTGCGCCTCTGCTTCGGTGCCGGCTCGGCAGACATACGACTCGGCTTGCAACGGCTCTTCGGATACGGGGCGATCTACCGCCCGAAGATTCCAAGAGACTCGAAAGTACGTGCCTTCCAAGGGCTCAGACGTACATTCAAGCAAGTGGCCATCAATACGAAAACGGGTCTTCATAGGGATGCACGGTCCAACAACAATGACAGAGCAACTAATGCGCCCAAAGGGCGCATCCCGGAGTGCTCCATCCGTTCAAACGCGATCCCGTGAAAAACTCCCACCGAATCGGTTTCGCCCCTGTTGCGTCTGGATGCGCGGGTGAAGAAACCGGCTCTGTGATGAAGCATACCCCTACAACAGCCACCGCGTGAATGGCTCGCGCGCGCACGCACTCTGCAGGCATGGACCTCGCAGAACTCGCCCGCCGGCGCCACCCGCACCTGGAACCCGCCCACCAAGGGCGAGCAAGTCGTGCTGCTCTGCCCCAGTGGCGACCCATCCAACGGCATCCTCCCGTGCGCCATTCCCTCGGCCGCCAACGACGTGCCAAGCCACTCGCCCAAGGAAACCGTCACCCTCTACCCGGATGGCGCGTTGACCAAGTACGACCACGCCGCAGACCTGCTCACCCTCCAGGGCGTCAAAACCGTCTTCCTGGAAGCCGCCATCCGCAGAAGAAGCCGCGGTAGGGGTCCATGCAAAGTCTTCTCTTGCTCTCGTATCGGTGTCCGGCTGCTGGGCCGGCTGACCGGCGATTGCAAGAGGGGTGCCGGCTGCAAACGCAAGCGGCTCGCATGCATGGAGAATGCTCCAAAGGCCTTAGGTGGCAAAGCGTTGCGGTGATTCACCGCGAGATTGCGGCACATCTGGAGACGTCTCGGCAAAGCGCGACCGAACGAGACAACCGTCGCAGCGAATGCGACAGGTGTCTCACCCGACCGTCCTGCGTTGGCAAAAGAAAAGAGCCCGAAGGCCCTTTGTTTCGATGCACCTGCGCCAGCCAAATCACGCCGCCGGAATACGCAGCTTCTGCCCCGGATAAATCTTGTCCGGATTCGACAGCATCGGCTTGTTGGCCTCGAAGATGGCTGGGTACTTGTTGGCATCGCCGTAGAACTTCTTGGCGATGGCCGACAGCGTATCGCCGCGCTCCACCGTGTGCCATTGCGATTCTTGCGACTCGGTGTTGACCGACATCTGGTCATCGACCGACTTAATGCCTTCGACGTTGCCACAGCACAGGATGATCTTCTCGCGCGTAGCTTGATCGGGCGCGACGCCAAACACCTTGGCAGCATCACCCTCCACCTGCACCGACAGCGCCGTGGCACTCAGGCCCTGCTGCGCGATGTAGTCCTGAATGGCTTGGCCTTTTGCATCGTCGGCCGCCTTGGCGGCGTCGGCATCTGCTGACGCATCGGCGGGCGCGGCCGCAGCAGCGCCATGGAAGAGCTTCTCGCCAGCCTCTTTGATGAAGTCAAAAAAACCCATAACGACCTCCATAAGTACACAACGGGGAACGGGAAAGCGGAAAGGCGTGCCGTTGCAGGGCCCGCCCGTCGCGGCAGTGTAGCCGCTCACCAACGGTGTCTCCATGACAGTCGCGCTCAATTGCAAACTTTGCGCTCCACTTGTGCCCTGATGCGGCGCTTCGCCCACTTTCAATGCTGCATCGCAACAAAATCGCTGGCACACTGTCTTACTACCGTTGAAACCACTTGCGACTCCTCGGAGAGCACGGGCACCATCGCCCTCATCGGAGTTCCCCTCCCCGCCGCCATGCACCGTTCGTGGATGAAATCGATCACCCGCCTTGTCGACGCCCTGACCACGCCAGGCTTCGGCCGCCAGTCATGGCCACCGAAGCCGGTGAAGCCGCTCAATCCGACGGCGCGCCGCGACGGCCCGCGCCGCGCGCGTCCTACCCCCACCGAGGGCACCTTCGTCCGCGAGCAATTCATCTACCAACCCGAGTCGCCTGTCGTAGTAGCGCGCCGGCCGGAATACTGGCTGTACACACCGCCCCTCCGGGGCAGCAAGCCCCCCGCGCTGATGGTGATGCTGCATGGTTGCAAGCAATCGGCCGAAGTGCTGGCGCATGGCACGCGTATGAACGCACTGGCCGACCGCGAAGGCTTTATCGTGCTGTATCCGGAGCAGCCGCGCCGCGCGCATCCGCAATGCTGCTGGCACTGGTATGACCCGGAGCACGCCGGCGCGCGCGAGGCCGACGGCATTGCTCAACTGATCGAACAAACCCTGGAACAAACCGGTGCTGACCCGTCGCGTGTGTATCTGGCGGGGTTGTCTGCCGGCGCGGGACTGGCCGGCCTGATGGCGCTGCGTCATCCGAAGCTGTTCGCCGCGCTGGCATTGCATTCGGGCCCGGCGCTGGGCGTGGCGCGCTCGCCCGCATCTGCATTGAATCTGATGCGACGCGGGGCACGGGTCGATGCTGTCGAGGCGCTCTCCAGCGTGGTCGATGTAGCGACCTACCCCGGCATGCCGACGATGCTTCTACACGGGCTGCGTGACGAGGCCGTCAACCCGGCCAATCAGGCGCAACTGGCGGCACAATTCCGCGCACTGAATCATCTGGGCGATGGCGGCCATGTCTCGCGCGACACCACGCGCGGCGACGGCTATGTCCTGCGCAACGACATGCGCGACGGCGAATGCATCGTCAGCTTGTGCCAACTCACCGCCATGGGCCACGCGTGGAGCGGCGGCGACCCGCGCTACGCGTTCCACGCGCCGGGGCCCGATGCGACGTGGCTGTGGTGGCAATTTGCGCGCAGGCACATTCGCGATACAGCGCTCGCGGCGTAAGCAGACGTCAGAGATCGATCGACTGCTGCACGGCGTTGCGCCCAAGCAATTCGTCGATCAAGCCATAGCCGCGCGTGAGCCCGGCGTCTTCGGCGGCTTCACGCGTGGGCAGCGGACGCTCGTCATGCGAATGGGCGACGAGCGTTTCGACGGCCGTCGGGTCCGCGCCGGACTCGCAGATGCGCACGACAAAATCCCACTGTGCGGGGCCCTGCCCGCTCTTATCCGATTTGCGTTCGGCGCGAGGAATGGCCAGTACGTAGACATCGAAGTCCTTGTACAGCTCGGTGCGCCAGTTCGATTCCGTTGTCATGTTGACTCCCGGAAGGCGCCGCAATCTCTCATGCAGCCATCGCGGCGTCGAAAGACTTGCCCGCAAAAAACAGGCCGGTACATAACCGGCCTGTCATTGCATCATCAGCATTCGCCCTTGCGCGCATGGCCCGGGGGGCAGTGGTAACGGTCGTCTCGATCGCGGCGACCGTGATCCCAGTCGCGATCCCGACCGCGCCAGCGGCCGTCGTCTCCGCGGTCCCAGCCTCCGTCACGCATTTGCCAGCCATGCGGACCCTGCTCCCAACGCGGCTCGCGCCAGTGGTAACCCGGTCGGCCATGTTCACGATAGCCACGACGCCAGACATAGCGGCCATCGCGCCATTGCCAGTAACCCGGCACCCATACGTAGCCGGGCTGCAGAACCGGCACAGGCTCATATTGAGGCGGCGGCGGCGCGTAGGTCGGGCCGATCTGCACACCGATCGACACCTGCGCCTGCGCGGGCAAGGCGATCGCACTTGCCACACCGGCGGCGGCCAGGCACGAAGCGAGAATCCATGCATTCTTCTTCATATTGGGGACCTCCTTTTCAAACCCATCGAACTTGAGTGGATCGTAGCATCGGGTTTCGCCGTCGCCTCTAGGGTGTTACGCGGCGTTACCTCC
Source organism: Ralstonia sp. UNC404CL21Col (assembly GCF_000620465.1). GTDB lineage: Bacteria > Pseudomonadota > Gammaproteobacteria > Burkholderiales > Burkholderiaceae > Ralstonia > Ralstonia flatus. The sequence continues at coordinate 551,345 of NZ_KK211140.1, read as the reverse complement.
GTTACCGAAGGCCGGAAATGTGTTCACGTTTGCGTGACGTGTTGGGGCGTTCCTCACCAAGCCACGCACAAAATGCCTGCACCACGTCGTCACCAAGATTGCGCGCCGGGCTGTACCAGTAATAGCTGCGCGCCACTAACGCGAGATCGGGAAAGGGCGCTACCAGACGCCCCTCCTCTAGGTCCTCCGTGATCAGCGCCGATGGCCCCATCGCGACTCCCAACCCATCAATGGCGGCCTGAATCGACAGATAGAAATGCTCGAACGTCAGCGCATGCGCGGGGCGCAGGTTCGGCACGCCGGCCAGCACCAGCCAGCTGGGCCATACCGAAGGCAACGTGTCCGAATGCAGCAGCGTGTGATGCCGCAAGTCCGACGGGGCCGCGAGCGGCAAGCGCTCCAGCAACCTCGGGCTGCACACCGGAAAACGGCTCTCGTCCAGGAAGCGCCCCGACTGAAAGCCCGCATGAATCTCCGGCCCGCCGCGGATGATGACGTCGAAATGATCGGGCAGGTCCTCAATCTCTTCGATGGACGTGGTCAGCCGCACCTCGACGCGCGGAAAGCGCATCTGGAACGTGGAGAGCCGCGGAATCAGCCACCGCATCGTGAACGTCGGGATGCTGTTCACGCGCAGGATGCGCACCGCATCGCAGTCACGCAGCGCTTGGCTTGCCGTGCTGATTCGATCGAGCGCCACGCCAATCTCCGACAGGTAGCGCTGCCCCGCATCGGTCAGTTCCACACGCCGATTCAGCCGACGAAACAGCGGCACACCCAGCCACGCCTCCAGCGCCTGGATCTGACGGCTGATCGCGCCATGCGTGACGTTCAGTTCTTCGCCTGCGCGCGTAAAACTCAGATGGCGCGCCGCCGATTCAAAGGCGCGCACGGCATTCAGAGGGGGCAGCTTGCGCATATCGCGTGAATTTTTTGCACAGATCGAGTCAGTATATATCGATTGTTGAGCGCACTATACGGCGCTACGCTGTGGCCTTCCTGCTCTCGCCGATCCAGCATCGAGTGAGAAAAATCGACCCGATTTTCACTTTCGCGCTCCGCGCATATCGTCACCGTGACCCCCGCCGTCATCGCCCTGGTTCTCTGCGCCGCCCTGCTTCATGCCTCGTGGAACGCACTGCTGAAAAGCGGCTCCGACCGACTGCGCGCCATCACGTTGATGACGCTGGCCTCGGGCGTGGCCGCAATACCGATGGCGATTGCATTGCCGTTGCCGGCACCGGCTGCATGGCCCTATGTGGCGCTGTCCGCGGTGCTGCATGTCGGCTACAACGTGTTTCTCGCACGCGCGTATCGGTTTGGGGAGTTCGGGCAGGTGTACCCGATCGCGCGCGGCTCATCACCGCTGCTCGTCACGGTGGGCGCTTCGCTCTTCGCCGGTGAAATGCCGGGCGTAATTGCACTCGCGGGCGTGGTGCTGGTCAGCGGCGGCATTCTCAGTCTGGCGCGCGGCCGCAAGGCCGATCTTGGCTCGACGCTGGCCGCGCTCAGCACGGGCGTATTCATCGCGTGCTACACGGTGTGCGACGGCATCGGCGCACGGGCCGCCGGCAATGCGAATGCGTACTCGGCATGGTTGTTCATGCTCGACGGCCTGCCGATGGTGCTGCTCTATCGCGTGTGGAAAGGCCCGCTGAACATCGATCTGCGCGACTCAAACACACTCAAGACCTTTGGCGGCGGCGTGGTCTCGCTCATCGCCTACGGCATCGTCATCTGGGCAGTGACGCTCGCGCCGATGGGGCCTGTGTCGGCCCTGCGCGAAACGTCGGTGGTATTTGCCGCGCTGCTCGGCCGACTTTTCCTGAAGGAGTCGCTCACCGCGCGGCGCCTGTCGGCCTGCTCCGTCATCGCCTTCGGTGCCTACTGCCTCGGCCACCCGGCGTGAGGACACAACTCATGCTGAGCGCGGCGGATATTTGACTTCAAGGATGTCGATCTGCTCGACACCCGTGGGGGTGCGCAGCGGCACCGTATCGCCTTCGCGCGCCTTGATGAGCGCGCGCGCAATCGGCGAGATCCAGCTCACGTGCCCGATGTCCAGATCGACCTCGTCCATGCCGACGATGGTGATGGTCGTCTCTTCACCGCGCTGGTTGGCGTAGGTGACGGTCGCGCCAAAGAAGATTTGATCGTTGTCGCCCTGCAAGCTGGCGTCGACAACCTCGGCCTTCTCGATACGGCGCGTAAGAAAGCGGATGCGGCGATCGATCTCGCGCAGACGCTTCTTGCCGTAAAGGTAGTCGCCGTTTTCAGAGCGATCGCCGTTGGACGCGGCCCACGACACGATGCCGACCACTTCGGGCCGCTCGGTGTCGATCAGGTGCATCAGCTCAGTGCGCAAACGCTCGTAGCCGGCGGGCGTGATGTAGTTCTTGGAACCCGGCGGCAAGGGCGCGGCGCCTTCGGGCAGATCGTCTTCGTCATCGCCGGAATCTTCCCGGACGAAAGCCTTGTTCATGATGGAAGCCACGGTGGATCAAGGCTCCATTATAGAAAGTTGGCCCCTCTCGAAGAAAAAGTGAAGAAGGGGGTTCACAAGACAGAAAATCTCTGTATAATCTCATTTCTCGGTTGCGGCTGTAGCTCAGTTGGATAGAGTACTTGGCTACGAACCAAGGGGTCGTGGGTTCGAATCCTGCCAGCCGCGCCAACCTAATACGAGAATGAAAAGGGCTTCCAGAAATGGAAGCCCTTTTCTTTTGTCCACGTCGGACTCGCATGCAGCGCTACGTCAACGCGCTGTTGTGTGTACGGCAAGCGGACCATGAACAAAAAAGGCGAAGCCCCGCGGCCTCGCCTTTTTTTGCTTTCGCCCGGAAGCCTCAATCCAGGCCGCGATCTCGCGTAATACGAATCACATCCGGGTTGCGCCGCAGCGCGCGCATCACATCGGCCAGGTGCACGCGGTCATGCACCTGGATCAGGAACGTCATGTACGTCGCTTCCTGATCGCCCTCCTGCTCCATCGACACGTGTGCCACGTTGGCATCAGCCGACGTCAAGTCGGCGGCGACGCGCGCCAGAATGCCCTTCGTATTGCGCACCAGCACTTTGATCGACACATCGAAGGCGCGTGTCGTGTGCTCAGCCCACATGACGTCAATCCAATGCTCCGGATCCTTGCCATGCAGACGCTTGGCCACGCGACATTCCTGCACGTGGATCTGCAAGCCTTCGCCCTTGCCGATATAGCCGACGATCGGGTCGCCGGGAATCGGGCGGCAGCATGAAGAGAACACCATCGCCATGCCTTCGTCGCCACTCACGGTAACGGCCGGCGCCTCGTCGCCGGTGAAGGTGTGTACAGCGGCCATCAAGGCTTCGTCGCCCTCGTGCCCGCCTTCCTGCAGGAGGATTTCGAGGCGGCGCGCCACCACCGCGGCCACGCGGCGGCCGAGCGCGAGATCCGCAAAAACGTCTTCGCGCGCCTTGTTGCCCGTCCACTGCACGACGCGATCCCACACCTGCGCGGATACGGCCTTCATGTCGATGCCGATCTGCCGCAGCGCCTGTTCGAGCAGACGCTCGCCCAGTTGAATCGCCTCGTCCAGCTTGGCCGTCTTGAGGAAATGCCGGATCGCCGCGCGCGCCTTGCCCGTGCGCACGAACGTGAGCCACGCCGGGTTGGGCTTCGAGTACGGCGCCGTCACCACCTCGACGATGTCGCCGTTTTTCAGCTCCGTGCGCAGCGGCAGCAGCTCGTTGTTGATCTTGACTGCCACGCATTGGTTGCCCAGATCGCTGTGCACTGCGTACGCAAAGTCCAGCGCCGTGGCGCCGCGCGGCAGGGCGCGGATCTCGCCCTTCGGGGTGAACACGTAGACCGCATCGGGGAACAGGTCGATCTTGACGTGCTCAAGAAACTCCTGCGAGTCGCCCGTCTGGCTCTGAATGTCGAGCAACGATTGCAGCCACTGATGCGCTTGTTGCTGTGCGCGATCAGGCTCGTCGTGGTGCTGCTTGTACATCCAGTGCGCGGCCACGCCGGCTTCCGCAATCTGGTTCATCTCGCGCGTGCGGATCTGGAACTCGACCGGCGTGCCGAACGGCCCCACCAGCGTCGTGTGCAGCGACTGATAACCGTTGATCTTGGGGATGGCGATGTAATCCTTGAACTTGCCGGGCATCGGCTTGTACAAGCTGTGCAGCGCACCCATCGTCATGTAGCACTGCATCTGCGTGTCGACCACTACGCGAAAGCCATACACATCCAGCACCTGCGAGAACGACAGCTGCTTGTCGTGCATCTTGCGGTAGATGCTGTACAGCGTTTTTTCGCGCCCGGTCATTTCGGCCGGGATGCCCGCGTCGGTCAGCGCACGCTGCGCCGTTTCAAGAATGCGGCTCACGACTTCGCGCCGATTGCCGCGCGCAGCCTTCACCGCCTTCTCTAACGTGGCATACCGGAACGGCGAACCGATACGGAAGCTCAATTCCTGCAGTTCCCGATATGTCGTATTCAGGCCAAGGCGGTGCGCGATCGGCGCGTAAATCTCCATCGTCTCGCCGGCAATGCGGCGCCGCTTTTCCGGCGGCACGTGGTCGAGCGTGCGCATGTTGTGCGTACGGTCGGCGAGCTTGACGAGAATCACGCGCACATCGCGCGCCATCGCGAGCAGCATCTTGCGGAAGCTCTCGGCTTGCGCCTGCTCGCGGCTCTGGAATTCGAGCTTGTCCAACTTGGTCAGGCCGTCGACCAGTTCCGCGACCTTGGGGCCGAACTTTTCGGCCAGCTCGCTCTTGGTCACACCCTGGTCTTCAATCACGTCGTGCAGCAGCGCTGCCATGATCGATTGCACATCCAGCTTCCAGCCCGCGCAGATCTCTGCCACGGCCACGGGATGCGTGATGTACGGCTCGCCGCTCTGGCGGTACTGCCCGAGATGCGCCTCGTCGGAAAAGTGGAAGGCTTCCTTCACCAGCTTCAGATCGGCCGGCTTCAGATACGACAGCTTTTCGGTCAGCCCCGAAATGGAGACGACCTGCTGGCGCGGCGGTGCGGCCGGCTGCGAAGTCGGGCCGAACAAATGCCGATAGGTCTGCTCCAGCACCGCATCGATGAACAGCGTGTCGCCGCTCTCCGGCTTGGCAGCCGGCGCGGGCGCGTCGGCGCTTGCACCTTTATGCGATTTGGGCGGCAGGGCTGCCCGCTCCCCCACCAAGTCGGCACCACGCGGATCAGGCAAGTTCGGCGCGCCCGTACGGGGCGACGCGGGGCCGGAGCCGGAAGCGGATGACGGCATGGGAACGACGGAAGCGGTGGAGGACCCGGAGGGGACCGTGGAAGTGCCCGACTCAGGACCGGACGACCTCGCGGACGATTCCACCGACGGCACGTTGTGTTCGTGCGTGGCGGAATGTTGGGTCCTGGGCGAAGAAGAAGCGGGCGAGGTAGGCATGCCGGGGTCTAGTGCGTTCGCGGCTTTCACATCCACGAAAGATCGCAAGAACGATCAGTGACCGAGGCAGCGTACCACGCCAGGTAATGCCAAGTAACGCGTGTCAGCTCAGGACGGAACCTTCTTGAGCATCTCGATACCGACCTGGCCCGATGCGATTTCGCGCAATGCGGTCACGGTCGGCTTGTCCTTGGCATCGACCTTGGGCGTGTGGCCCTGTACCAACTGACGGGCGCGGTACGTTGCGGCCAATGCCAGTTCGAAGCGATTCGGAATCTGTTTCAAGCAATCTTCGACGGTAATACGCGCCATGAAAACTCCACCTGGTGGCAAATCTTGTTGATCTCGATATTTTAGCAGCAGCGCAGCGCTCCCTTCCGACTGCACTTGGGCACAGGCGCTACCACACTTTCACAACCGCGCTGAAAAACGCGATTGCGCTGCTGGCTCAGTGAATGCCCAGCTCGACGAACAGCTCGCCGTGGCGCGCCTTCTGGGCACCGAAGCGCAGGCGCGTGGCCTGCACCACGGTACGCAGCTCGGCCAATGCCGTGTCGAACACTTCGTTGATGATCACGTAGTCGGCCTCGGGCGCGTGCGCCATCTCGGAGCCCGCAGCGAGCAGGCGGCGCACGATCACGTTGGGTTCGTCCTGACCGCGCTTCTTCAGACGATCCTCCAGCGCCGTAAGCGACGGCGGCAGGATGAAGATCTCTACGGCATTGGCGAAACGCTGATGGACCTGCTGCGCGCCCTGCCAGTCGATTTCGAGCAGCACGTCAGTGCCGGCGCGCATCTGTTCTTCGATCCACACGCGCGAAGTGGCGTAGTAGTTGCCGTGCACCTCGGCCCATTCGAGAAACTCGCCGCGATCACGGCACGCCTTGAATTCCTCGACGGTCATGAAGTTGTATTCGCGGCCGTGCTGTTCGCCCGGACGCGGCTTGCGCGTGGTGGCCGAAACCGACAGGCGAATCGACGAATCGTGCGCCAGCAGCGCATTCACCAGCGTCGACTTACCGGCGCCGGACGGTGCCACGACCATGAACAGGCTGCCCGGGAAGTGGTTCTCGATGGGCGTATCGACGGCAGAGTGCGCTTGAGAGGATGGCATGTTGTCGTTCTAGCGTTTCAAGTTATTCGAGGTTCTGGACCTGCTCGCGCATCTGCTCGATGAGCAGCTTCAGTTCCATCGATGCATCGGCCAGTTCCTTGGCGGCCGCCTTCGAACCCAGCGTGTTCGCCTCGCGGTTCAGCTCCTGCATCATGAAGTCCAGGCGCTTTCCGATCTGGCCGCCCTTCTCGAGAATGTGGCGCGTCTCGCGCAGATGCGCCTGGAGGCGCGAGAGTTCTTCGGCGATGTCGATGCGGATGCCGTAGACGGTGGCTTCCTGGCGGATGCGCTCGGACAGCTCGTCGCGCGTGAGCGCCGGCGTGCCCTCGGGCGCGGCCAGGCCAAACGCCTCGCGCAGGCGTTCGGTCAGCTTGTCCTGATGCTGCTGGATCAGGACGGGCACCATCGGCGTGAGCTTGTCGACGATGGCGAGCATTGCATCAGCGCGGTCGAGCAGCACAGCCTTGAGCGCATCGCCTTCGCGACGGCGCGATTCCAGAAGTTGCTTGAGCGCCTCTTTGGCAGCTTCGATTACGGCGTCGCGCAGCGCGTCTTGTGTCAGCTGCGGCTCGGCCAGCACGCCGGGCCAACGCAGGATTTCACCCATGCGCAGCGAACCCGATGCCGGCAGATACCGCGTGACCGCCTGCTCCAGCTTGGCCAATTGTTGCAGCAGTTCCACATTGAGCGCCGCAACATCGCTGGCGGCTTCCTGCCGCTGCAGGTTGATCCGGCATTCCAGCTTGCCGCGCGACAGTGCGCTCATCAGCATTTCGCGCAGGGCCGGCTCAAAGGCGCGGCACTCTTCGGGGGCGCGGAACAGCAGATCGAGAAAGCGGGAGTTGACGGTGCGGAATTCGACCGAGACGGTAGCGACGCTGCCGCTGGGGGCGCCATGGGCATCGGTAAAGGCTGCCTGGCGTGTGGCAACGCCGTAGCCGGTCATGCTGTGGATCATGGAATCGTGGTGTGTTGTTCTTGGTCGAATCGGGAAATCCGGTGGCGGTATTTAACGCCCGGAATTGGCGGGGAATCCCCCACCTTTTGTCGCTTTACAACGTGTGGACTGGTCAGGGAGAATCCGACAGCCATTTCGCCACACAAACCCATGACAGAGTCAAAAGGCTCAGGACAGCCACGCAGTGCCCCGTTGCCGGTCGGCACCTTGCTGTCCAATTATCGTATTGTAAAGAAGTTGGCCAGCGGGGGGTTCAGCTTCGTCTATCTTGCGACCGACGAGCATGGGACGCCGGTGGCCGTAAAGGAATATCTGCCCTCTTCGCTGGCCCGTCGGGCGCCGGGCGAACTGATTCCTGTCGTGCCGGAAGAAAGCGCGAGCGCATTCCGCCTCGGGCTCAAATACTTCTTTGAAGAAGGCCGGTCGCTGGCCAAGATTTCGCACCCCGCTATCGTGCGCGTGCTCAATTTCTTCCGGGAAAATGGCACGGTCTACATGGTGATGACGTATGAGCAGGGTAAAACGCTGCAGGAACACATCCTCACCGCGCGCCAGCAAGGCAAGCTGAAGATGCTGCGCGAGCGCTTCATCCGCCAGGTGTTCCATGACCTGATGAGCGGGCTGCGCGAAGTCCACATCCACAAGCTGCTGCACCTCGACATCAAGCCCGGCAACATTTACCTGCGCGAAGACTTTTCGCCGATCCTGCTCGACTTCGGCGCTGCGCGGCAGACGCTCACCGCCGAGGCTTCGCGCTTCCAGCCGATGTACACGCCGGGCTTTGCCGCGCCGGAGCTGTACCGCAAGCACAACGAGCTGGGCCCGTGGACGGACATCTACAGCATCGGCGCCACGATCTATGCCTGCATGGCCGGCACGCCGCCGCAGGAAGCCACGCAGCGCGAGAAAGACGACAAGCTGGAAGAAGGCCTGGAGCGCCTGCGCAAGGTCTACACGGCCAGCCTCATCGACCTGGTGGGCTGGTGCCTGAAGATGAAGCCCGAAGAACGCCCGCAGAGCGTGTTCCGCCTGCAAAAGGTGCTGCGCGAAGAAAGCAACGCGCTGACCGAATTGCAGGCGCTGACCGCTGTCACCCAAGGCGGGCCCGTGACAGAAGAAAAAGAGGCGTTGACGACGCGTTTCATGAGCCGTCTGTTGCGCCGCCGGGACAGTTGAGCGCCCGATTGCCGCTGACAGGCGGAGTATGATTCCAAAATGGTGCAACACTAGGCGGGACTTGCCGCTGCACCGCCTCCCTCACCGAATATTCATCTAGCCGCAATGCGATTCTCGGTTTATCAAGAAAGCAAAAAAGGCGCGCGACGCGTCAACCAGGACCGCATGGGCTACTGCTTCACGCGTGACGCCATGCTGATGGTGCTGTGCGACGGCCTGGGCGGACACTCGCTGGGCGAAGTCGCGGCCCAGCAGGCGCTGCAGACCATGGCGCGCCAGTTCCAGCGCCACGCACGTCCGTCGATTCGCAATCCGCGTGATTTCCTGCACGAGAGCATCATGCTCGCGCACCGTGACATCCATCGCTATGCCGAGACGAACGGCCTGCCCGATGCGCCGCGCACGACCATCGTCTGCGCGCTGGCCCAGCGCGGCTCGCTGCACTGGGCGCACGCCGGCGATTCGCGCATGTACCTCATGCGCAAGGGCGAACTGGTGACGCGCACGCGCGATCACTCCAAGATCGAGAACCTGCTGCAACAGGACCGTGTGCTGCCGATGCAGGTCGCGCACCACCCCGAGCGCAACAAGATCTACAACTGCCTGGGCTCGCCCAACCTGCCGCTGATCGACATCGGCGGGCCGGTCAACCTGGAGCCGGGCGACGTGGCCATGCTGTGCTCCGACGGCCTGTGGGGCAGCGTGCAAGAAGACGAACTCATCGACACCTGCACGAGCTTCTCGGTCACGCAGGCGATTCCTGAGCTGATCGCCCGCGCGCTGCGCAACGCCGGCGACACCGCCGACAACACGACCGCCATCTCCATGATGTGGGAGCTGGACGCCGTGACCACCACGCAGGATTCGGTGCAGACCGACACCCTGCCCCTGAACGCCTTCACGACGTCGATCCTGGACGCGCCGCAAAGTGAATCAGGATTGATGTCGGAAGAGGAAATCGAGCGCTCCATCGCGGAAATCCGCGCCGCCATCGACAAGACGAGCAATCTGACGCGCTAAGCGCCGTCGCTCAGTCCTCGCAGTCCTCGCATTTCCCACCTCCGGCCCGCCCTGCCAAGCGCAGCGCGGGCCGGTATCATGTCGGGCTATCCGTTTTCTTCAGCGAGACCCCACATGCGACCCAGCGGCCGCCAGCCCGACCAACTCCGCCCTGTCACCCTCACCCGCAACTTCACGCGCCACGCCGAAGGCTCGGTGCTGGTGTGCTTTGGCGACACGCAAGTGCTCTGCACGGCCAGCGTGCTGCCCAAGGTGCCGCCGCACAAGAAAGGCAGCGGCGAGGGCTGGGTGACGGCCGAATACGGCATGCTGCCGCGCTCGACGCACACGCGCTCCGACCGCGAGGCCGCACGCGGCAAGCAGACCGGCCGCACGCAGGAAATCCAGCGCCTGATCGGCCGGGCGATGCGCTCGGTGTTCGATCTGCGGGCGCTGGGCGAGCACACGCTGCACCTCGACTGCGACGTGCTGCAAGCCGATGGCGGCACGCGCACGGCCAGCATTACCGGCGCGTTCGTCGCGGCATATGACGCTGTCTCCGTCATGCGCGAAAAGGGCCAGTTGGTGGGCAACCCGATCCGCGATTTCGTGGCCGCCGTGTCGGTGGGCGTGGTCGACGGCGTACCGGTGCTCGACCTGGACTACCCTGAAGACTCCGCCTGCGATACCGACATGAACGTCGTCATGACGGGCAGCGGCGGCTTTGTGGAAGTGCAAGGCACAGCGGAAGGCACGCCGTTCTCGCGCGCTGAAATGGATGCATTGCTGGGCCTGGCCGACCAAGGTATCCGCACGCTGATCGGCCTGCAGAAGCAGGCGCTGGGCCTCTGAGCGACACGGCCATGCGCAAGATCGTTCTCGCATCGAACAACGCCGGGAAGCTGTCCGAATTCAACGCGCTGCTGGGCACCCTCGGGTTCGACGTGACGCCGCAAGGCGCCCTCGGCATTCCCGAGGCGGAGGAGCCCTACGCGACCTTCGTTGAAAACGCGCTCACCAAGGCACGCCACGCGAGCCGTGCGTCCGACTTGCCCGCGCTGGCAGACGACTCCGGCATCTGCGTGCATGCCTTGGGCGGCGCGCCGGGCGTGTATTCCGCGCGCTATGCGCAACTGGTGGGCGAGCCGAAATCGGATGCCGCCAACAACGCCCGTCTCGTCCGCGAACTGGCCGGCAAGGCCGACCGCGGCGCGCATTATGTTTGCGTGCTCGTCTACGTGCGCCACGCCGATGACCCGCAGCCGATCATTGCCGAAGGCAACTGGTTTGGCGAGGTGATCGACACACCGCGCGGCGACGGCGGCTTCGGCTACGACCCGTACTTCCTGCTGCCCGACCTCGGCAAAACCGCCGCCGAGCTGACCAAAGCCGAGAAGAACAGCGTGAGCCATCGTGCACAAGCCCTCGCGCAGCTCGTCGAACGGCTGCGCACCTTTGAAAACGCGTGACGTTCCGATGATTCCGATTCACCCCGCCGGCGCAGCCAAGACGCCTTCCGCGACCGCCGCTGAAACCGGTGACAAGGTCACCTCCGTCTTCCTGCAGCCGGGCAAGATCAGCCTACCGGCCTCGCCGCCGCTGTCGTTGTACGTGCACGTGCCGTGGTGCGTACGCAAGTGTCCGTACTGCGATTTCAACTCGCATGCGGAGCCGGAACAGGGCATCCCGGAGGAGCGTTTTCTGGCCGCCGTGCGGCAAGACCTGGAAGCCGCGCTGCCGATGGTGTGGGGCCGGCATGTGCACACGATCTTCATCGGGGGCGGCACGCCGAGCTTATTGTCAGCGCAGGGGCTGGATCGCCTTCTGTCGGACATCCGCATGCTGCTGCCCGTTGACGCCGACGCCGAGATCACGATGGAGGCCAACCCCGGCACCTTCGAGGCCGAACGCTTCCGCAGCTATCGCGCCAGCGGCGTGAACCGCCTGTCGATCGGCATCCAGAGCTTCAACGACGCGCACCTGCAGGCGCTGGGCCGCATCCACAGCGCCGCTGAAGCGCGCGCCGCCATCGACATCGCCCGCGCGCACTTCGACAACATCAACGTCGACCTGATGTTTGCCCTGCCCGGCCAGACGCTGGCCGAGTGCGAGGCCGACGTGGAGGCCGCGTTGTCATTCGATACGAACCACGTGTCGCTGTACCACCTGACGCTGGAGCCGAACACGTACTTCGCCAAGTACCCGCCCGCGCTGCCGGATGACGACGCGGCGTTTGCAATGCAGGACTGGATTCACGCGCGGTTGGCGGCGGCAGGCTACGAGCACTACGAGGTGTCGGCATACGCCAAGGCCGGCAAGCGCTGCAAGCACAATCTGAACTACTGGCAATTCGGCGATTACCTCGGCATCGGCCCCGGTGCCCACGGCAAGCTCAGCTTTCCGCATCGGGTCATCCGCGAGATGCGGCACAAGCATCCGGACACGTATCTGCGTCAGGCCGAGACCGCCGGCGGTGCGGCCGTCATGCAGGAGCAGCGCGAAGTCGGCGCCGCCGACCTGCCGTTCGAATTCATGCTCAATGCGCTGCGCCTGACCGACGGCTTCCCCGTCACGCTGTTCCAGGAACGCACGGGCCTGCCGCTGCGCTCGATCGAGCGGCAACTCGATGTCGCAGAGCAGCGCGGTTTGCTCACGCGCGACCATGTCGCCATCCGCCCGACCGAGCTGGGGCAGCGATTCCTCAACGATTTGCAGGCATTGTTCTTGGCCGACGACGAAAACTGACAGTACCCGGTGCCAACTTGCGCCAGGTACCGTTACAATGGCGCCCTTGCTCGCAACGAGCAGCGCAGTACGAAGGAAGCGTGGCCGAGTGGTTTAAGGCAGCAGTCTTGAAAACTGCCGATGGGGTGACCCATCCGTGAGTTCGAATCTCACCGCTTCCGCCAGCCCTTGGTTCCAAGGCGCTCCGGATTTCTCCCCCCCTACTCTTCCAACCCGCGCCGCTTTTTCAGTGCCGCGCCGTGGGCCACAGCACATCGGCGTCTTCTCCGAGCGCCTGGGCGATGGCGAGGCGAACGCGCTTCGCTCCATTGCCCGCGATGGAAGACGACAGCAATTGCGGCGTGACATCGTCCAAACCCAGTTTTTCCGAGAGCCCACGCAGCGTGGTCTTGCCGAAGCGCGCTTCAAGGAGGCGTTTAACGAGTGGGACAGCGCGGGAAGCTTCACGAGGATCCGACGGCAATCCCCCTGCCGGGCTTCTCTTCTTGCGTTCTTTCGGCTTGATGGGGAGATCGACCGATTGAGGGAGAGGATTCTCCGCCATGGAACGACCCAGATTTGCTAACGCTTCGGCTACGTTTCGCCCGGTGCTGGAGCACATCGCGTCCGGCGCCACCAACACCGCAAAATAATTGCCGCGATCTTGGTACAACCTGACCTTGCAAATCAAGTCCATATGATTCGAGCGTTAAAACAAAATAGTTCTATTTCTTATTCTTTTGTGGAATGAAATAACCCGGCGGCGCGCTGTCATGCCCCGTTGGCAAAGCCGGGACGCAAGCACTACCCCAAGCCCCGAGAGGCTTGAGGCAGGCCGAGCGCGTAAAGACACTCCCCCGTTCTTCGAAGCAGGTATGACTCGTTTTTATGTGGTTTTCACCAATCATCCGATTGGTGATCACCTGCGCATCAACGCCAAGCAATATCGCCGGAATGCCAACTCGAAAAAACAGGGTGAATCCGCTCACCCCATTCTTTCGAAGCTGGCCTGACCTGGCTAGGCCAAGCGACTTGCTGCTTTCCCCGTTACCCGCCTGCGTCGGCTCCATGGAACCGCACGGGCGCTGAACTTTTTTATCAGGCGTGATGCCGATGCCGAATATTGTCGGAAACGATAACAGACGCTATTCTGGCTGGCACCCTGCTAATTAGAGGGTAAGAACGTGCCGGCACGCCGTTCACGCGAGCCAGCGCGCGGGGAATGGGGCAGACTCGTGGCAATCACAACTTTGTGCAACCGCTTGTCGCTGCCTGAAGATGGCGGCCGAACCTGGTAATGCTCACCGGCGCCTGGCTACCGGTTCTTTGTATTGCAACCCACCGCAGCCGACCATGGAAGTCCTCAAGGATGTAAGCGCGATCGCGTTGGCCAATAGTCTTCCAGATGGCGTCTTTCTGGTCGACGAGCGTGGGCGGATCCGTCACGCCAATGCTGCGTGGGAAGACATTCTTGGTTACCGCCCCTCCGACCTGCTTGGGCAAACCATGCTCGAACTCGTGGCGCCTGACGACCGCGACAGAACGCAAAAGCAAGCGGGTCGCGTTCAGGCTGGCATCAAGTGCACCGGATTTGAGAATCGCTATCGGCACCAGCTTGGCACCGATGTCCATTTGTCGTGGTCCGCACAGTGGAACGTGGAGCATCGGCTCCGCATCGGCGTGGCACGTAACGTCACCGCAACAAGAACGGCGGCCGAGCGCAGTCCCTTGGCGCAACTGCAGGCGCGTCTCGCGCCTCATGAATCCAGGGTATTGCAGTTGTTATTGACTGAAGCCGCAGAAAAGCAGATTGCGGAACAGCTCGGTCTGGCCACATCGACCACGCACTCTTACATCACGAGCGTCTATCGCAAGTTCGGCGTGCGTGGCCGCGCTGGGCTGATGAGCCTGTGGCTCAAAGAGATGCAAAGCCGCTGATCCCGCTTTGTTCATGGCCGGGCCTTGGTAGAGGAGCACTTGCGCTCACCGGTTTCCTGTATCGCCGGTACGCCAACTCCATCTTGTGCCCGGCCACCCGTCGATATCACGGCACCGTCGCATCACCATCTGGCACAAATAGCGCGTGCCCCCTGCGCTATACTGCCGCCCGTCACGCACACAACGTGACCTCGGATTGGCGTCCGGGAATATCGCAGGCGGGTATGACCGCCGGTTGGCGGTTTTTTTACGCCCGTACATCAAGCGCCTCCTATGGTCGGGCCTTGGTGGGGGAGCGCTCGCGCTCGCCGGTTGCCTGCGATACCGGTACGCCAACTCTACCTTGTGCCCGGCCACCCTGATTGGCGTCAGGGAGCGGGATACCAACCCATCGCAGGAGGCCCCAACGTGCGCCATGCCATCGCTCGCCCCGAGCAATCGCAATCCCCCTCCCCAGACGGCAGCCGTGAACTCCAGCGCGAGTTTGAATCGCTTCAGCAGCAACGCGCCGATCTCGTGCGAGCGTTGGCAGCGGCCGAAGCATCCGTAAGAACATTCCCCATCGGCTCATTGCAACAGGCCAACGCACGGGCCCGCGTCACGCGTTTGCAGAGCGAGCTGCGGCGCTTGAAAGCCGCGCTTGGCACGTCAAAGCGGCATCAGGACGTCGGGGACTTCCTGATCGAGATGTTCCGCGAGCGCGTCTCTTTCAGCGAATGGCAGTGCATCGTGGCCGAGGCGCGACGCCGCCATGATTCAAAGGCGACGGAAGGTCAAATCGGTACGCTCGCTGCGGGGCCGGGCGCACAAAGCTGATATAGTCGCGTCGCCTCCGATTTCTGAACTTTGCGATGTCTCTCGTACTCCGCCGAACCGTCCTCACGTTCGTTGCCGCAGCCTCGGTTGCGGGCGCCGGCCTCGTCCACGCGCAAGCCAGTGCACCACAAGCGCCGGCAGTGTCCACGGCTGCGTCGGGCGGCACCGTCGCTGAACTGCAGCAATTGCTGGCGCAGAAGCGCCTGACCGAACTGCGCACGACCTACAACGGCGACTACGGCACGAGCCTGCTGCTGGTCAACGAAGACACCACGGCCTACGTCGCGCTGTCGTATCGCAAAGAACTGTGGCGTGTATACAAGTTTGCGTCGGTCGCTCCGGCCGAGGGCGCGTACGAAACGCTGGCCGGCCAGACCCGTACGTGGGCCGAAGACGATCTGCGCCGCGCCGTCACGGCCGGGCAGAAGGCCCAACTGGAGCGCGAAGCCCAGGCAGCCCAGCAGCGCGCCGAATCCCTGAGCCAGGAAGTGCGGATCATGCAGGCGCAGCGCCAGAAAATGCTGACCGAACAGCAAACCATGCGTCAGGAAACGAAGGCACTGGACATCGAGCGCCGCGCGTACCAGACCCAGGTCGAATCGCTGCAGCAGCAGATCCGCTTGCTGGAAAAGCAGCTCAACGATCCGCACTGGTCGCCTGCACCGTAACGTCTTTGACGGCACCTTCCTGGCCTGCCCAAGATGGGCGGGCCAGCGACTTCTCCGCCTTCGATGCAACGCGCATCGCCTTAAGAACAGTCTGATCGACCACCGTCCATCTGCCGCTTAGCATGGCGCCTGCTTGCGCGGCCGGCTTTGCTTTGACGTCCGCTGCGGCCATCAGCGGAGACGGACTTGGAATCCCCCAACTTCATCATCGACGGACACCTGCGCCTACCGGGCTTGGTGCGCATGCCGCCGCCCTTCGGGCCTGCGCTCGACAGCGCGCAGCCCAGCCCCGCGACACAGGTAAGCCCATCGTCCGATCCGGTAGCCCACACGTGCGGTGACGCCGGTACAGCCCGTCATGGGCAGTGGCGTCAACGCATGACAGCGCTCTCGGTTGGCATGGCATGTACTTTGGCGGCCGCGCTGCTTGGCTGGCAGACCGGGCAGCATCGGCAGCCAGCCGCAGAGTGGGATCAAGCAACCGTGGCCGCCATCGCTCCGCAGACCGTACCGCCCCTTTCGCTTGAGCATTCCGCTGCGACGCCGGCGGCGTCGGCGGACCCCAATGAAGCCACGGAGTCCGCGGGGGCGCCGACAGCCGTAGCCGCAGCCGACGTTGTCCAGACGCCCGACGTGGTGTTCGACGAAACGGAAGTCGCCACGCCGGTCATCGCCGCAGCAGCGCCGGCCGTAACGCAATTGCCGGCGAGACCGAGGCGACCGCGCCCCGTGGCGCAGGCCGCCGTGCCCGCCTCGACGCCGCCGAAGTTGCAGCGCTTGCCCGTATTGCACGACGAGGCGCCAGCGACCATCGAAGTCGAGTGGGAAACGGCCGCGACGGCGCCGATCACCTCAGCCTATGCAGCGCCGGGCACGCCAGTGCGTATCGAACTGCAACGGCATACGCGCTTCACGGATTGACCATAACGCGTGCCGCCACGCCGGCTCAGTGCAACTGACCGCCGGTTTCGCGTACGTCGTGCAGCGTGCGCAGCGTTGTCTCGATGGCGATGCGCAGGCCGGTGACGATGGTGTCGTGCGCCATGCTCGGCTGCCCCGGGTGCTTGGCGGCCTGCGACGGCAGATACGGGATGTGGATGAAGCCGCCACGCGTCGGCAGCTTGTGGCGGGCGATGGCATGCATCAACCCATAGAAGACGTGGTTGCAGACAAAGGTGCCCGCCGTCTGCGAGACGGACGCGGGAACGCCGCCCGCACGCAGTTCGCGCACGATGGTCTTGATCGGCAGCGTTGAAAAATACGCGGCCGGCCCGTCACTCGCGATGGCGATATCGATCGGCTGTTTGCCGGCGTTGTCGGCAATGCGCGCATCGTCGACATTGATGGCGATGCGCTCGACAGCCATCTCGGCACGGCCACCGGCCTGCCCCACGGCGATCACCACATCCGGCTGCAGCGTTTGCAGCAACTTGCCGAGCACTTTGTTGGACTCGCCAAAGATGGTCGGCAACTGGCGCGCGACGATGTCGGCGCCTGCGATTCCTTGGCCATCGAGGGTGCGCACGGCTTCCCACGACGGATTGATGGGTTCGTTCTCGAACGGATCGAAGCCGGTGACGAGGACGGTAGGCATGACGTTCTCCTGCTTGCTGCGTAAGACAAAAACGATGATAAACGTCCGTCGAACATCATGCCCAAGCGCGTTGCGGCGTCAGTTTGCCTTGCTGCGCTTGTTCTCGAAGTTCAACAGGATGTCGACTTCTTCCGTGCCCGCGGTGTGCAGCCATTCACGCGTCAGACGCTCGCCCAGGCGGCGCATGTCGCCCTGCAGGGTCACGTCGGGATTGAGCACGCGCACGCCGGTTTTGGCGAGTTCGGCTTCATCGCGCTCGTAGGTCTGGCGGCTGGAATCCCAACCGCGCGTTTCGTAATCCTTGGCGAGCTTGAGCACCGTCTGCTGCATCGCGGGCGGGAGCTTGGCAAAGCGCGCTTCGTTCACGAACACGGCATTCTTGGGAATCCACGCATTGACCTTGTAGTAGTACGTCATGCGCTGGCCGGCCTTCGTCTCCAGACCGGTGGACGGCGAGGTGACCATGGTGTCGATGCGGCCACCGGCAATCGCGGCGCTCAGATCGGCGGCTTCCACCTGCACGGCCTGCGCGCCATACAACTCGGCAATGCGCTTTTGCGCCGCGTTATACGTGCGCAAACGATGTCCCTTCAGGTCGGACAAACGGGCAATCGGTGTTTCGGAATACAGGTTCTGCGGCGGCCAGGGCACGGCGTACAGCAGGCGCAATCCGTTGGCCTTCATCAACGCTTCGATGTGGCTGCGCGAGGCATCCCACAGCAGGCGCGCATCGTTGTAGCCCGATACCACGAAGGGGATCGAATCCACGCCGAACAGCGGATCGCGCTGCGCCAGCGTCGACAACATCACTTCGCCCGCCTCGGCCTTGCCTTCCTTGACGCCGTCAAAGATGGCGGCCGGCTTGAGCAGCGTGCCGTTCGGATAGACCTCAAGCTTGAGCCCGCCATTGGTGGCGCTGCTGACGGCACTTGCGAAGGCCTGCAGGTTTTGCGTATGGAAATTGAGGGCCGGATACGGCGTGGCCACTCGGAGCGTTTCCGCACGGGCTTGCGCGGCGGAAATCAACGACAGCGCGCTGGCTGCGAGAACACAAAAAAAGCGGCGTCCCGACATGGAACGGCCGCTCGTCATCTGGCTGCTCATGAATCCCCCCGGAGAAGAGCACGATGCGAGGTCTACGACCGCGTGCCCTTGTCTCGCGGGCAGCGACCGCGCTCGGTGGCGTCTGCCGGCTGAGAACCGCCAGCGTGACGCGCACCGCACGCGTCGCATTAAACACGATTAGTGGAGCATCAGGAAGTACAAGAGCACGATATTGGCTGCAAGCAACAGTAGCGCAGTCGGGACTTGCGCTTTGATCACAGCGTTCTTATCGGACAACTCCAACAGCGCGGCGGGCACGATATTGAAGTTCGCCGCCATCGGGGTCATCAGCGTGCCGCAGTAGCCCGAGAACATGCCGATCGCCGCCATCACTGCGGGGTTGGCATGGAACACGCCCACCAGAATGGGCACCCCCACCCCGCCCGTCATGACCGGGAACGCCGCAAAGCCGTTGCCCATGATGACGGTGAACAACGCCATGCCCACGCAATAGACGATGACCGCGACGAGGCGATAGTCCATGTTGATGTAGGCGGTGGTCAGGTGCGCCACGGCCTTGCCCACACCGGCATCGGCAAAGACGAGACCCAGCATGGCCAGCATCTGCGGCAGCACCAGCGCCCAGCCGAGCGACTCCGTCAGCCGACGCGACTCACGCATCGCCTGCACCGGCGTGTCACGCGTCAACCAGCACGCCAGCGCCAGCGAGATGATGCAGCCCAGGCCCAGCGAGACGAAGGTCTGGTTCTTCGGATCGAGCAGCAAATCGCCGCCGATCTTCACGTCCTTCAGGAACACGCTGCCGATGACGGTGACCAGCGGAATGGTCAGCGCCGGAATGAACAGGCGGTTGCCCAGGCGCTTGGCGGATGCGCGGCGCTCTTCTGCCGGCAGTTCACCGTGCTTGCCCAGCGTCACGCCGCCCGTGCCGGCCAGCAGTGCCATCACCACGGCACCCACGCCCACCACGATCGGCGGGAGCTTGTCGCCAACAAGGAAGATGACGGCGAAGATCGCCCAGAACAGGCCCGTGGTCCAGCGGCGCGGGTGGTTCTTGTCGGCAAAGGTCATCAGCGCGGTGATCGTCAGGATGATCCCGGCCAGCCAGTACAGATAGTTGATCGACAGAATCATGGCTTACCCCTGCTTGGCCGCAGCCGTGTTGGTATTGCCGGCGGCGCCCCGCTGGTTACCCATTTCGCGGGCAAGCCAGCCGTCCAGGCGCTTGAGGCGCACCGAGTGGATCAGGAACGCGCAGACCGCAGTCGGGATGCCCCATACGGCGATATGCAGCGGTTCCACGTCGATGCCCGAGCCGAGCAGGAACGTGTGCATCAGCGCGATGGCGCCGAAGGCCACGAAGATGTCTTCGCCGAAGAACAGGCCGACGTTGTCGGTGGCAGCGCAGAACGCCAGCAGGCGTTCGCGCACCGGCGCCGGCAGCTTGCCGAAACGGTTCTCTGCGGCGCCTTCGGCCATCGGGGCCAGCAGCGGACGCACCATCTGCGGATGACCGCCGAGGCTCGTCAGACCGGCAGCTGCCGTCAGCTCGCGCACGGCGAGGTAGACGATCAGCAGACGGCCAACGGTGGCCGATTGAATGCGCGCGATCCAGTTCTGCGCGTGTTCACGCAAGCCGTGGCGCTCGAGCAGGCCCACCACCGCGAGCGGCAGCAGGATGATCAGCGGCAACGTCCGCGTCTTGATGATGCCCGTCCCGATCGCCGTCAGGATTTGTTCGATGGACATCGATGCCGCAAAGCCGGTGGCGATGGCGGCCACGGCCACCACCAGCATCGGATTGAATCGCAGGATGAACCCCGCGATGATGACGACCACCCCGATCAGCGGCCATAGATTCACTGCCGTACCCATGTGGTGCTTCCCCCCAAGTTAATAAAAAGCCCCGCTGGAAGGACGGGGCCGTGGCTCAGGCGCCGGCGCGGACAGCGATGCCTTCGCTGCCAAGCCGTTCCCGAATGCGTCGCGCGAACGCCAGCGCATGCGCGCCGTCGCCGTGCAGACAAACCGTTTCCGCGCGGATCGGAACCCACGTGCCGTCGATGGCCTTCACGCGCTGCTCGCGCACCATCGTCAGCGTCTGGTCCAGAGCGGCATCTTCGCTGTCGATGAGGGCGCCCGGCGTACCGCGTTTGACGAGCGAGCCGTCCGGGTTGTAACCGCGATCGGCAAACACCTCTTCCTTGGCCTGCAGGCCAAGTTCACGCGCGGCCTTGACCAGCTCACCGCCCGCCAGGCCAAACACCACCAGCGACGGATCGAAATCACGGATCGCGCGCACGATGGCCATGGCCAGCGGCCGGTCGCGCGAAGCCTGGTTGTACAGCGCGCCGTGCGCCTTCACGTGCGCCAGCTTGCCGCCCTGCGCACGCACGATCGCCGAAAGGCCACCGATCTGGAACAGCACGCCCGCGTAGATTTCATCCGGCGGGAGGTGCATTTCAGTGCGGCCAAAGTTTTCGCGATCGGGAAAGCTCGGATGCGCGCCGATCGACACGCCCTGGCGCAGCGCCCAGCCCACCGTCTGGCGCATCGTGTTGACGTCGCCGGCGTGCCAGCCGCAGGCGATGTTGGCGGAACTCACCAGGGTGAGGAGCGCCTCGTCGGTATCGCAGCCTTCGCCGAGATCGGCGTTCAGATCAATTGCAGTCATGATGTTGTCTTCCGGTGCATCAGGCGTTCAGTCGCGTCTTTGCGGTGCGATGCGCGCTCGACAGAATGCCCTGGCGCTGCCAGTCCAGCGCGGTTTCGATTTGCTGCAGATACCGTGCCACGTCGGCGCGGGCGGCTTCGGCTTCTTCCAGCGTCACACGCTCGAAGCGCACGCGCGTGCCGAGCGGAATCTGCGCCAGGCGCCATTGGTCGGCCAGGATGACGGAGCCGATCTTCGGATAGCCGCCGGTGGTTTGCGCATCGGCCATCAGCACAATGGGCTGTCCGGACGGCGGCACCTGGATCACGCCCGGCACCACGCCGTGCGAGAGCAGATCGCCGCTGCGCTGCTTCTTGCGTTGGAGTTCCGGCCCCTGGAGGCGAAAGCCCATCCGGTTGCTGTTGGGCGTGAGCGTCCAGTCCGATTCCCAGAACGCAGCTTGCGCGTCGGCAACGAAATCGTCGTATTCAGGACCGGGCAGCACGCGCATGACGGGCGTGTCCTTCTGCGCGCGGTCGAACGTCCAGCGGGCTGCCTTCACGGCAACGGTGTCGCCGCTGATGTCGGGAGCGTACGTCGTATCGGCGGGCAGCACGGGCAGCCTGTCGCCGTCCTTGAGCGGGCGCCCCTCGAAGCCGCCGAAGCCGGCTTTCAGATCGGTGCTGCGCGAGCCCATCATCTCCGGCACATCGATGCCGCCGGCCACGCAGAGATACGCGCGCACGCCTCCCTGCGCCACCCGCAAGGTCAGCATCTGCCCGCGTTGCACAGGGATGGCACGCCACGCATGCACCGGCGCGCCGTCGAGCGTGGCGCGGCAATCGGCGCCCGTCAGCGCGATCAGGCCATTGGCGTGGAAGCGCAGCGTGGCGTTGCCCAGCGTGAACTCGATGCCCGCGGCGTCACTGCGGTTGCCGACCAGCCGGTTGCCCACATACAGCGACAGCGGATCCAGTGCGCCCGACGTGCACACGCCAAAGCGGCGATAGCCGGTGCGGCCCAGGTCCTGCACAGACGCCAGCACGCCGGCCCGCACGATCTCGATCATGGGTTGGGGTTTCGAACTCATGCGCGCACCTTCGAGGCGACAAAGCGGATGCGGTCTCCGGGCGCCAGCAGCGTGGGGGGATTGCGCTGCGGTATGAAGAGCGCCGCGTCTGTGCGGCCTAGCAGTTGCCAGCCACCGGGGGATGCGGCCGGATAGATGCCGGTCTGCTCGCCGCCGATGCCGACCGAACCGGCCGGCACGGCCATGCGCGGCTCGGCGCGACGCGGCGTGGCGAGCGACTTGTCGAGCCCGCCCATGTAGGCAAAGCCGGGTTGGAAGCCCAGGAAATAGACGATGTATTCCGGCGCAGTGTGACGGCGCACGACTTCGGCCGTGCTCAGGCCGGTGTGCTTGGCGACTTCGCGCAGGTCGGGGCCTTCGTCACCGCCATAGGCGACTTCGATGTCGACGAGTTTGCCGTCGGCCACCAGCGCCTGGCTTTCTTCCCAGGCTTCGCGCAGTTGGGTGGTCAATCGCTGCGCATCGGCCAGTGGGCCGAACACGAGCGTGAGGTTGTTCATGCCGGGCACCACGTCGACCACGCCCGCCCAGTTGGACGCGCGCGACGCCATGGCCCAGATGCGCTGCTGGCAATTCAGGGTGGCCGGTGGCGGCACTTCGCACAACAGCGCGAGTTCGCCCAGCCGGTGAATCGTGCACTGCAACTTAACCCCCGTCTCGTCTGCGCCGTTGGCGGGAAGATCCCGGCAAAACGACGCGTGTTTGAAAACGAAAGCGATACGTTAATAAATTGTCGATAAATTCTGTATAAGAAGTAACCCTTAGTCATTCAGGGCCACGTCGCTGCTGAACGCGGTCCGGCTGCACTCATCATAGGTGCCGAACACGATCAGCGTGACGGGCATGTTATGCCAAAGTCATATGAAAGGATGAAGACGCCCCTAGAACAAGAGGCGTAGACCGAGCCCGGAAGTGGGGGTCAGGCAGCGGGCTCTTCGCGCGTGATGCGCAGACCCAGAAGGAGCGCGACGATGGCGCACACAGCCATCATGCCCAGCAGCGGCAGCGCGGTCTGGCCGATGGCGGCGACCACCGTGCCGGTCACCATGCCGAGGCCAAACTGCATGGCGCCCATAAGCGCCGAGCCCGTACCCGCACGCGCGCCCTGCCCCGCCATTGCCAGCGCGCCGGTGTTGGGCGAGATGCAGCCGATCGACGCGACGTAGCAGAACAGCGCCGCCAGCACGAGCGGCAGCGGCGTAAAGCCGGCCGCGGCGGCGGCGGCGGCCAGCACGCTGGTGATGGCCGGCACCCACAGCGCCCGCCGCAGCACGCGCGCCGGCGAGTACTTGCGCACCAGCCGCACATTCACGCGCGAGGCGGCGATCATTCCGGCCGCGTTGCTGCCGAACACCCAGGCGTACTGCGACGGCGTCAGCCCATAACCGTCGATCAGCACGAACGACGACACGGTGATGTACGCGAACATGCCCGACAGAAACACCGCCCCGCACCCCATATAGGCGGCGTAGTGGTGATCGCGCAGCAGTTCCCAGTAATCGCGCAGCACGTGGCCGACTGCCAGCTTGCGCGCCTGCTCAGGCGCCAGCGACTCGCGCATCAGGTAATGCACCGCCACCAGCGACAGCACGCCAAACGCCGTCAGCAAGGCGAAGATGACCCGCCACGTTGTGAACTGCAGCACTGCGCCGCCAATCATCGGCGCCAGGATGGGCGCCACGCCCATGACCAGCATCAGCGTCGAATACGCTTGTGCGGCGCCAGCCGGATCCATGCGATCGCGCACGGCTGCACGCGCGATGACCATGCCCGCGCAGCCGCCAAACCCCTGCACGCCGCGCAGCACGGCCAACATCGTGGCATCCGTGGCGAAAGCGCAGCCGATGGAGGCTGCGACGTACATCGCCAGGCCGATGTAGAGCGGCGGTTTGCGGCCGAAGCGATCGCTGGCCGGGCCGTAGATCAGCTGGCCGATCGCCAGGCTGATCAGGAAGACCGTCAGCGTGAGCCCCGCCGCAGCCGACGATGTATTCAGGTCGCGCGCGATGGTCGGCAGGCTGGGCAGGTACATGTCGACCGACAGCGGGCCGATGGCCGTGAGCGCGCCAAGCAGCAGGAGCCAGCCGGGAATCGGGCCGGGCATGCGGGATCGTGCGGAAGCGGGAGCAGTCATGAAGGCAGAGCGGGACGCGGCGGACGGGAGGCCCGCGCCGGAGCAAACCGAGAACTGTAGCGCAAAGCGGCGCGCCACGTGCGCGCACCGGGCAGGTGCAAGACGGCGTGCGCGCCCCACCCAAGGGCTGCGCGTGCCACCTGGATACGTCGGCATGACAAGCTGGAAGCGGCAAATGGCCCCAATGGGCCCGGCACGGGATTTGCACTCCGCCACCCCTCGTACGAGGCAGGCGCAAGCGGGCCGAAATCGCCGTTCGGCGCAGTGCCGAACGATATAATTCCAAGCTGATGGAAAGCATCACCCATCCATGATGTTTGCTGCGATGCGTCGGCGCGAATCTGCGTCGGCGTTGCCTGTTGTGAAGTGTCGTCAACACCCAAAAAGAGACCGCCTCCGATGCGTATCCGCACGGTGAGCGGCACGGAAACCACGAGCCAACTGTTGTGACACCACTCCCACCACGCCTGTCGCTGACGGGCATGACCAAGCGCTACCCGAGCGTGGTCGCCAACGACGGCGTCAGCCTGACTGTCGCGCCGGGCGAGATCCACGCCGTGCTGGGCGAAAACGGCGCCGGCAAGTCGACGCTGATGAAGATCATCTTCGGCGCCGTGCAGCCTGACGCCGGCGAGATGCAACTCGACGGCCAGCGCGTCGAGATCGCCAATCCGCACCAGGCGCGCGCCCTGGGCATCGCCATGGTGTTCCAGCACTTCTCGCTGTTCGACACGCTCACGGTGGCGGAGAACATCCTGCTCGGCCTGCCCGCAGGCACCGATTTGCGCGACGTGGCTGACCAGGTGCGCAGCACGGGCGAGAAATACGGCCTGCCGCTGGAGCCGCATCGCCATGTGCATACGCTCTCCGTGGGCGAGCGCCAGCGCGTGGAAATCGTGCGCGCCCTGCTCACCAAGCCGCGTCTGCTGATCCTTGACGAGCCGACCTCGGTACTGACGCCGCAGGCCGTCGAAAAGCTCTTCGTGACGCTGCGCCAGTTGGCGGCAGAAGGCACGAGCATCCTCTACATCAGCCACAAGCTCGACGAGATCCAGGCCCTGTGCCACACCGCCACGGTGATGCGCATGGGCAAGGTCACGGGCGTGTGCGATCCGCGCCAGGAAACGGCAGCGTCGCTGTCGCGCATGATGATCGGCGGCGAGCCTCCGCGCGAATTGCGGCCCCAGACCACACCGGGCGAGGTGCGCATGGAGGTGGCGGGCCTGTCGCTGCCCAAGGCCCACGCCTTTGCGACGGAGCTGCGTGACATCGCGCTGCAATTGCGCAGCGGCGAGATCGTCGGCATCGCAGGCGTATCGGGCAACGGGCAGCAGGAACTGCTGGCAGCCCTGTCCGGCGAAGACACCCGCGCGTCGGCACAGACCATCAGCATCGGCAACGAGCCGGTCTCCAAGCTGGACCCGCGTGCGCGCCGCAAGCGCGGGCTGTCGTTCGTGCCGGAAGAGCGTCTGGGGCGCGGCGCCGTGCCAACGCTGTCGCTGGCAGCCAATACGCTGCTGACGCATCAGCGTGCGCCCCAGGTGCGCGGCGGGCTCATCGACAAAAAGGCCGCCGCCAAGCTGGCTACCGCCATCATCAGCCGGTTTGGCGTGAAGGCTGGCGGCCCCGACGCGCTGGCCAAGAGCCTGTCGGGCGGCAACCTGCAGAAATTCATCGTCGGCCGCGAAATCGAATGCGCGCCGCGCGTGCTCATCGTCGCGCAACCCACCTGGGGCGTCGACGTGGGCGCCGCTGCCCAGATCCACAACGAAATCCTCGCGCTCAAGGCGGGGGGCTGCGCCATCCTTATCGTGTCGGAAGAACTCGACGAACTCTTTGCGCTGTGCGATCGCCTGCACGTGATCGCCAACGGGCGCCTCTCGCCCTCCACGCCCACGCACGCCACCGACCGCGAACAGATCGGCCTGTGGATGAGCGGCATGTGGGACAAAGCATCGGCGCCGGCCGCCGCCAGCTCGGAGGTGGCCCATGGCTGACGTCATGCATGGCAGCCGTCTGGCGCTGCCGGTTTCGCTCGAGCTGCGCGCCATTCCGTCGCGCACCATGGCCTACGCCTCGCCGCTCATCGCGCTGGTGCTGACGATGGTGTTCGGCTTGCTGCTGTTCGCGCTGCTGGGCAAGGACCCGGTCGCGGGCCTGCGCGTGTTCCTGGTCGAACCGCTGGTCAGCAAGCGGGCGATCGGTGAAGTGCTGCTCAAGACCGTGCCGCTGGTGCTGTGCGCGCTGGGCTTGTCGGTGTGCTATCGCGCCAACGTGTGGAACATCGGCGCGGAGGGGCAGCTCATCGTGGGCGGCATCTTTGCAGCGGCCACCATCATCTACTTCGATACGCCGACGCCCGCCATCCCCGGCGGCTTTGCGCTGGTGCTGGCCATCGTTGCCGGCCTCGTCGGCGGCGCGCTGTGGGCGGCGATCACCGCGCTGCTGCGCGATCGCTTTCATGCCAACGAGATCCTCGTCTCGCTCATGCTTACGTACATGGCGCAGTTGCTGCTGCTGTACGTGGTCAACGGACCGTTGAAAGACCCGAACGGCATGAACTTCCCGCAATCGATCGTGTTCGACAGCGCGTTCGTTCTGCCGACGCTCGTGGCCGGCACGCGCCTGCACGTCGGCTTCCTGTTCATGCTGGTGATGACGGCGGCGATGACGTTGTTCGTCTTCCGCAGCTTTGCGGGCTATCGCCTTCAAGTCGGTGGCCTGGCGCCGCAAGCCGCGCGCTATGCAGGTTTCTCGTCGCGGGCGGCGCTGTGGACGGCGCTGCTGGTGTCGGGCGGCCTGGCAGGCATTGCCGGCGCCTTCGAGGTGACCGGGCCGATCGGGCAACTGCTGCCATCCATTTCCCCCGGCTACGGCTTTGCCGCCATCGTGGTGGCGTTCGTCGGGCGCTTGAATCCGGTCGGCACCGTGCTGGGCGCGATCGTGATGTCGCTCTTCTATATCGGCGGCGAGCTTGCGCAATCGCGCCTGGGGCTGCCGTCGGCCATTACCGGAGTGTTCCAGGGGATGTTGCTGTTCTTCCTGCTCGCCTGCGACACGCTCATCGAATACCGCCTGCGCTGGCGCGCGCACCACTGATATGGACAGTCTCGCTCCCCTGATCGCCGCGTCGATCAACGCCGGCACTCCGCTGCTGCTGGCCGCCCTTGGCCTCTTGATGAACGAGCGCTCCGGCGTGCTCAACCTCGGCGCCGAAGGGATGATGCTGGTGGCGGCCGTGGTCGGTTTCATGGTCGGCTACCAGACGCAGACTCCCCTGCTGGGTTTTGCTGCCGGAGCGATTGCCGGCATGGTGATGGCGTCGCTGTTTGCATGGCTGGCGCTGGTACTCGTCACCAACCAGGTCGCCACGGGCCTCGCCCTGTCGATTTTCGGCACCGGGCTGTCGGCCTTCATGGGCCAGCGCTTTGTCGGCATGTCGCTGCCGGCGCAGGCGCACGGCATCCCCGGGCTGGAGTCGATCCCGTTTGTCGGCCCCGCCCTCTTCGCGCACCACTGGATGGTCTATTTCAGCCTGCTGCTGTGCGGCGCGATTGCGTGGTTCCTGTTCAAGACGCGGGCTGGTCTCACGCTGCGCGCGATCGGTGAATCGCCGGAGTCGGCGCATGCACTTGGCTTTCCGGTGCGCACCGTCCGCTTTGGCGCGCTGTTGTTTGGCGGCGCATGCTGCGGGCTGGCCGGCGCGTACCTGTCGCTGGTCTACACGCCGATGTGGGTCGAGAACATGGTCGCCGGCCGCGGCTGGATTGCCCTCGCGCTGACCACGTTTGCCACCTGGCGCCCGCTGCGCATCCTGTTCGGTGCGCTGCTGTTCGGCGGCGTGACGATCCTGCAATTCCACCTGCAAGGGATGGGCGTGTCGGTGCCGTCGCAGATTCTGTCGATGGCGCCGTTTGCGGCCACCATCGTCGTGCTGGCCATCATCTCGCGCAACCCGGACTGGATTCGCCTGAACATGCCCGCATCGCTTGGCAAGCCGTTCCGCCCCGGGGCTGCCTAAACTGCATGCAGCCTCAGCTTCTGCATTCCGCTTTCATTTGCTTCAACACAGTCAACGAGCCACACAACAGGAGAAATCGATGAACGTCACTCGCAGGATCACGCTGGCCGCCCTGGCCGCCGGCGCTGCCCTGACCCTCTGGGGTTGCGGCAAGTCCAACGACAACGCCGGCGGCAATGCCGCGCCGGCCGCATCGTCGGCCCCCGCCGCTGCCGCACCGGCACCGGCCAATGAGCCGCTGAAGGTTGCGTTCGTCTACGTCGGCCCGGTGGGCGACGCAGGCTGGACATACGCCCACGACGCCGGCCGCAAGGAGGTCGAAGCCAAGTTCGGCGACAAGGTCAAGACCAGCTTCGTCGAAAGCGTCCCCGAAAGCGCTGCGGACGCCGAGCGCGTGTTCCGCGATCTCGCCACGCAGGGCAACAAGGTCATCTTCGGCACGAGCTTCGGCTTCATGGAATCGATGCTCAAGGTCGCCAAGGAATTCCCGGACGTGAAGTTCGAGCACGCCACCGGTTTCAAGACTGCCGACAACCTCGGCCAGTACGACGTGCGCACGTATGAAGGCGCGTACCTCGCGGGCGTGGTGGCCGGCAAGATGAGCAAGTCGGGCAAGCTGGGCGTGGTGGGTTCGGTGCCCATCCCCGAGGTGATCCGCAACATCGATTCGTTCACGCTGGGCGCGCGCAGCGTCAACCCGAAGGCCACCACCCGCGTGGTGTGGGTCAACAAGTGGTTTGACCCGGGCAAGGAGCGCGAAGCGGCCACCACGCTCATCGGTCAGGGCGTCGACGTGCTGATGCAGAACACCGACTCCGCCGCCGTCGTGCAAACGGCCCAGGAAAAAGGCGTCTACGCCATCGGCTGGGACAGCGACATGACCAAGTTCGGCGAGAAGGCCCACCTGGCCGCCTCGATGAACAAGTGGGGCGTGTACTACACCAAGGTCGTCGGCGACGTGCTCGAAAACAAGTGGAAGCCGGAAACCGTGTGGTGGGGCCTGAAGGAAGGCGCCATCGACCTGGGCGCCTACAACGCTGTGGTGCCGGAAGACGTGAAGACGCTGATCGAAACCCGCAAGAAGGGCATCATCGACGGCTCCGCACCGATCTGGAAGGGTCCGCTCAAGGACAACACCGGCAAGGAAGTCCTGCCCGCCGACAAGGTCGCCGACGACGGCTTCCTGCACGGCATCAAGTTCTACGTCGAGGGCGTGGAAGGCAAGATTCCGGGTTGAGTTCTACCCGTCGCGGCAAAAAGCCGGCACCTCGCAAGAGGGCCGGCTTTTTTCATGGACGATGGGGCTTCATCTTGAAAACCGGGCCATTTCCCCAAGCTGATACGATGGTTTGCTGGCCAAACGCCCTCATGTGACGCCGGCTTTTCATCAAGGAGCCCACGATGTTCGGACGACTTTTCCGCCTGTGGAGCGTGGTGCGCAACGACGTGCGCCTGCTGTGGTTTGCGCTGCGCCATCCCGACAAGCCGTGGTGGCTGGCGCCGGCTGCGCTGCTGCTGGTGGGGTATGTGGTATCGCCGGTCGACCTCATCCCGGATGTCATCCCGGTAATCGGCTGGGTGGACGACATCGTGCTGGTGCCGTTTGCGCTGCACATGCTGCTGCGCGGCCTGCCCGACCGCGTGCGCGAGGATGCGCGCTTTGCCGCCGCCCGGCGGGTGAAGCCCTCCGGGCGGTAACGTCTCAACTTACGGCAAGAGGATCGTCGAACCGGTCGTCTTGCGCGCTTCCAGATCGCGGTGCGCCTGCGCCGCGTTCTGCAGATCGTAGCGCTGTTGAATCTCGATCTTCACCTTGCCGCTGCTCACCACATCAAACAACTCTGCCGCCATCGGCTCCAGCAGCTCGCGCCGCGCCGTGTACGTCATCAGCGTCGGTCGCGTGATCTTGAGCGAGCCTTTTGCGCTCAGCACGCTGAGGTCAACCGGCGGCACGGGGCCCGATGCGTTGCCGTACGTGACCATCATCCCGCGCGGCGCGAGGCAATCGAGCGAGCCCGTGAACGTGTCTTTGCCAATGCCGTCGTAGACCACGGGCACGCCCTTGCCGCCCGTGATTTCACGCACGCGTTCGGTGAAGTTCTCGCGCGTGTAGACGATGGTGTGATCGCAGCCGTGCGCGCGGGCAAGTTCGGCCTTGGCATCGCTGCCGACGGTGCCGATCACCGTGGCGCCGAGCGCCTTCAGCCACTGGCACGCAATCAGCCCGACACCACCAGCGGCTGCGTGAAACAGCACCGTATCGCCGGGCTGCACGCGGTAGCTGTCGCGAAGCAGGTACTGCGCGGTCATGCCCTGCAGCATCATCGCGGCGCCGGTTTCAAAGTCGATCGCATCCGGCAGGCGTACGAGAATGTCGGCCGGCATCGTGCGCACCGCAGCGTAAGCGCCGGTGGGGCGGCCGGCATAGGCCACGCGGTCGCCGGGCTTGACATGCGTCACGCCCTCGCCCACCGCTTCCACCACCCCGGAGGCTTCCATGCCGATACCGCCAGGCAGCGGCTGCGGATACAGCCCGGTGCGGAAATAGACGTCGATGTAGTTGAGGCCGATGGCGTGCTGCTTGATGGTGGCCTCGCCGGGGCCGGGTGCAGGCACGTCGACATCGACGTACTGCATCACTTCCGGACCGCCGGTCTCGAAGATGCGGATGGCTTTCGCTTGTGTCATGCGTGGATCTCCTTCGGATCGGGCGCCACCCGTTGCAGGGCCGACATCACCAGGTCGGCGGTTGCGAGGTTGGTGGCGCAGGGAATGTTGTGGACGTCGCAGGCACGAACCAGCGCGTTGATGTCGGGTTCGTGTGGCTGCGGCGTCATCGGGTCGCGCAGGAAGATGACGGCGTCGACACGGCCTTCGGCCAGTTGTGCGCCAATCTGCAGGTCGCCGCCCCACGGGCCGGACAGCATGCGCTGCACGGTCAGGCCGACTTCCTTCTCCAGGCGGCCGCCGGTGGTGCCGGTCGCCAGCAGGTCGCATTGCGACAGGAAGGCCTGGTGCGTTTGTGCGAAAGCGACCATGTCGTCTTTCTTGTGGTCGTGTGCGATCAGGGCGACGCGGCGTTTGCGAACTGCGCTTTCGGGCGTAATTGGCGTAAGGGTAGTCATGTCGATTGGCTTAAAAGGTGCCAGGGAAGCTGCCGCCATCCAGCAGGATGTTTTGCGCGTTCAGGTAGCCGGCGTGCTGGCTGCACAGGAAGGCACACACAGCGCCAAATTCGGCCGGCTGGCCAAAGCGTCGCGTCGGATTGCCCTGCC
This sequence comes from Ralstonia sp. UNC404CL21Col, assembly GCF_000620465.1. Classification (GTDB taxonomy): domain Bacteria; phylum Pseudomonadota; class Gammaproteobacteria; order Burkholderiales; family Burkholderiaceae; genus Ralstonia; species Ralstonia flatus. The sequence continues at coordinate 519,697 of NZ_KK211140.1, read as the reverse complement.
GCTTGCGGTCGAAATTCTCTTCTGCGCTGATGCCGGCAGCCTTGGCGCCCGCTTCCAGCGTCTTGGTCAGGCGATCGGTCTCGAACTGGCCCGGCAGCAGATTGTTGATGGTCACGCCGTGCTTGGCGACCTCACGCGCCAGGCCGGCCACGAAGCCGGTCAGGCCGGACCGCGCGCCGTTGGACAAGCCCAGCACGTCGATCGGCGCCTTGACCGCACCGCTGGTGATGTTGACGATGCGGCCCCAGCGGCGCTCGATCATCTTGTCGACGGTGGCTTTGATGAGGTCGATGGGCGTGAGCATGTTGGCGTTGAGCGCGGCATTCCATGCGTCGCGGTCCCAATCGCGGAAGTTGCCCGGCGGCGGCCCGCCTGCGTTGTTGACGAGGATGTCGGGCGATCCGCCCAGGCGCTCGCACGCGAGCAGCGCTTCGGCGCGGCCTTCCGGCGTGGTGATGTCGGTCGCCACGGCTTCCACGCGCACGCCATGCGCCGTGCGGATGCGCTCTGCGGCTGCCGACAACGCTTCGGCACCGCGCGCGACAATCACCACATCCACGCCTTCGGCAGCCAGCGCGTCGGCGCACGCAAAGCCCAATCCCTTGCTTGCGCCGCACACCAGCGCGCGCTTGCCTTTCAGGCCCAAGTCCATCTGTCTGACTCCTTGTGATTGTTATTTGGATTATTTCGATCGGCCGCCCGTCAGCCGCGACGGCGTGACAGCAGCGCCATACCGGCAAGCACCAGCGCGCTGCCGGCAATCTGCCAAATCGTGATCGGCTCGCCCAGCAGCCACCAGCCCAACAGCAGCGTCGACACCGGCCCGATCATGCCCGCCTGCGACGCCACCGGCGCACCCACGCGCGCCACCGCCATCATCGTCATCGTGACCGGCGCCACCGTACAGAACACCGAGTTGATGGCCGACAGCCCATACACCTGCCAGGGCAACACCAGTGCCGACATCGGCCGCAGCACCAGAAACTGGACGATACAGGCCGCAGTCGACACGCACATCGCATAGGCGACGAGCCGCATCGAACCCACGCGCTTGACCAGCTCACCGCTGGCCAGCAGATAGATACCGTAGCTGACGGCGCTGGCGAGCACCAACCCGCCGCCCAGCCAGACGTTGTTGTTGCCCAGATTCAGGTCGTGCGCAAACACCAGCACGATGCCGGCATAGGCCAGCGCCAGCGACACCCACTGCAAGCCGGTAATGCGCCGCTTGAAAACCGTCGACGTGATCAGCAGCACGAATGACGGCGTCAAGAACAGGATCAGCCGCTCCAGCCCGGCCGTGATGTACTGCAGGCCGAGGAAGTCGAGAAAGCTGGAGAGGTAATAGCCGATCAGCCCCAAGCCGACGATGCGCCAGCGGTCGGGCACGGTCAGGGGCTCCGCACGGCGCGACTGCCACCACCCCATCGCCATGAACAGCGGCGCAGCCAGCAGCATGCGCAGGGTGATGACCATGACGGCGTCCACCTGGTAGCGATACATCAGCTTGGCGACGATGGCCTTGGCGGAAAACAGCACGGCGCCCGCGGAGGCAAGCAGCAGCCCGCCGGTGTCGGTGGTTCTTGCGGGAGTGGTGGACGCAGAAGACGCGGTGTTCACAGCGGAACGCGGAAGAACCGCGGGCGGTGTTGGAGAGCGTCGTCGATTGTATTGGAATTCAACAAAACGTTCCGACGCGGGGTGCGCTGCACTTGGCACAGCTTTCGCTTGAGCACGCCGGGGAGCGCCGTACAATCGCGCCTGCATTCCGAATATCTACAACGACAACGGATCCCACATCGACATGAGCCAAACCACCTCTTCCGCCTTCTCCGCGGATGCCGCCGGGGCACCCGACCCGACCCTCTGGAACGAAGACCTCAACCCCACCCCGCCCGCGGCCCGCACCTGGACGGCGACCAATTACGCCGCGCTGTGGGTGTCGATGGTGGTGTCGGTGCCGGCCTACATGCTGGCTTCGGGGCTGATGAGCGAGGGCATGAACTGGTGGCAGGCGGTGCTGACGGTGTTCCTCGGCAACCTGATCGTGCTGGTGCCGATGGTGCTGGTGGGCCACGCTGGCACCAAGTACGGCATTCCCTTTCCTGTGCTGGTGCGGGCGTCGTTCGGCGTGCGCGGCGCGCAGTTGCCGGCCATTCTGCGGGCCATCGTGGCGTGCGGCTGGTTCGGCATCCAGACGTGGCTCGGCAGCCAGGCGATCTACACGATCCTCAACGTCGTCACCGACAACATGCTGGTCGGCAGCAACATTCCGGGGCTGGGCATCAACCCCGGCCAGGGATTCTGCTTCCTGCTGTTCTGGGCGCTGCACATCTGGCTGATCACCAAGGGGCTCGAATCGATCAAGCGCTTCCAGGCGCTGGCGACCCCGCTGCTGATCCTGGCCGCGCTGGGCCTGGTCTGGTGGGCGTATGTCCATGCGGGCGGCTTCGGCCCGATGCTGTCGGCGCCGTCGGCGTTTTCTGCAGGCGGCAAGCGCGCCGGCGAGTTCTGGGGCTTCTTCTGGCCGTCGCTCACCGCCATGGTCGGCTACTGGGCCACGCTCGCGCTGAACATTCCCGACTTCACTCGCTTCGCACGCAGCCAGCGCGATCAGCTGGTCGGGCAGGCGATCGGCCTGCCGCTGCCGATGGGGCTGCTGGCGCTGGTGGCCGTGCTCGTCACGTCCTCCACGGTGGTCATCTACGGCCAGGCCATCTGGGATCCGGTCACGCTGGCCGGCAAGATGACCGGCCCGTCGGTCATCGTCGCGCTGCTGGCGCTGATTACCGCCACGCTCATGACGAACATCGCCGCCAACGTGGTCTCGCCGGCGTATGACTTCTCGAACCTGGCGCCGCATCGCATTTCGTTCCGCATCGGCGGCTACATCACGGCGGGCATCGGCCTGGCGATGATGCCGTGGAAGATCCTGGAAACCACCAAGGGTTACATCTTCACGTGGCTGGTTGGTTACGGCGCGCTGCTGGGCCCGGTGGCCGGCATCATGATGGTCGATTACTTCCTGGTGCGCCGCACGGTGCTGAAGACCGGAGAACTGTTCCGCGTAGACGGCCCGTACGGTTACGGCAACGGCTGGAACGGCCGCGCCATCGTCGCGCTCATCATCGGCGTGCTGCCCAATCTGCCGGGCTTCTTCAAGCAGGCCGGTTTCGTCGCCAGCGTGCCGGGCGTGTTCGAAGCGCTGTACACGTATGCGTGGTTCGTGGGCCTGGCGATCTCGGCCGTGGTGTATGTGCTCCTGATGCGCGGCCGCCGCTGAGCGCTTCCAAAATCGACACGGGGCGCGCCGGTACAATGCGCCCCATCTGAGAATCCCCTGCCGCCATGAAACAAGATCCGCGCTTTCCGAACCTGTTCATCCTCAATCACCCGCTGATCCAGCACAAGCTCACGCACATGCGCGACAAGGACACGTCCACGCGCACGTTCCGCGAGCTGCTGCGTGAGATCACGCTGCTGATGGGCTACGAGATCACGCGCAACCTGCCGCTGACCAGCCGCCACATCGACACGCCGATGGGCCCGATGGAAGCGCCCGTCATCGCCGGCCGCAAGCTGGCCGTGGTGCCGGTGCTGCGTGCGGGCGTGGGTATGAGCGACGGGCTCGTGGAGCTGATTCCGTCGGCGCGTATCGGCCATATCGGCGTGTACCGCGATGACCAACACCGTCCGGTGGAATACCTCGTGCGGCTGCCCGACCTGGAAGACCGCACCTTCATCCTGTGCGATCCGATGGTCGCCACCGGTTACTCGGCCGTCCACGCCGTCGACGTGATGAAGAAGCGCGGCGTGCCCGACGAGAACATCCTCTTCCTGGCGCTCGTGGCTGCGCCCGAAGGCGTGGAGGTGTTCCAGCAGGCGCATCCGGGCGTGAAGCTGTTCGTGGCATCGCTCGATTCGCACCTGGATGAAAACGCCTACATCATCCCGGGCCTGGGCGACGCGGGCGATCGTCTGTTCGGCACGAAAAACTGATCGCGCACGGTCTCAGCGCAAACAAAAACAGCCGGCAATGCCGGCTGTTGTCTTTGGTGCCTCGGATGCGCTCAGCGCTTCTTCGACCCGCCCAGAATGCTGCCCAGCACGCCGCGCACGATTTCGCGCCCGACGGTCGAACCGATGGTGCGCATCGTCGACTTGGCCAACGTTTCGACAATCGAATCGCCACGGCCGCTGCGGCCCGTGCCCTTCGTGAGGATCGATCCGACATCGCCCAGCCAACCGCCGCCGCTCTCCTGTTGCGCCGGCGCAGGTGCAGGCGCGGGCGCTGAGCCTGTCGATGCCCCGAAGTCCGTGCCGATGGAACCGGGAGCCGGCGCCGATGCCGCCCCGCCCTTCGCCACGCGGCCGCTCAGGATTTCGTACGCCGATTCACGGTCGATTGCCGTGTCGTAACGGCCGGCCACCAACGAATTCGTCATCAGCGCGCGACGCTCGTCGTCCGAGATCGGCCCGATGCGCGACGCGGGCGGGACGACAAACGCACGCTGCGTGATCTCTGGGCGGCCGCCCTCGTCCAGCATGGAGATCAGCGCCTCGCCCACGGCCAGTTCGCCGATGGCCTCTTCGATGCTGAACTCGGGGTTTGCGCGCATCGTGGTGGCCGCGGCCTTCACGGCCTTCTGGTCACGCGGCGTGAAGGCCCGCAGCGCGTGCTGCACGCGGTTGCCGAGCTGGCCGAGCACCGTGTCCGGCACGTCGGCGGGATTTTGCGTCACGAAGTACACGCCCACGCCCTTGGAGCGGATCAGCCGCACCACCTGCTCCACCTTCTGCAGCAGCGACGGCGGTGCATCGTTGAACAGCAAGTGCGCCTCGTCAAAGAAGAAAGCGAGTTTGGGCTTGTCCACGTCGCCCACCTCGGGCAGATGCTCGAACAGCTCGGAGAGCATCCACAGCAGGAACGTCGCGTACAGCTTGGGCGCGTTGAGCAGCTTGTCGGCCGCCAGGATGTTGATCACGCCCTGGCCGCGCACGGTCTGCATCAGATCGTTGATGTCGAGCATCGGCTCGCCGAAGAACTGGTCGGCGCCCTGCTCTTCCAGCGCGATCAGGTTGCGCTGAATGGCCCCGATGCTGGCCGACGAGATATTCCCGTACTTGTTCGTGTAGTCCGAAGCATGCTCGCCAACGTGCTGGAGCATCGCCCGCAGGTCTTTCATGTCGAGCAGCGCGAGGCCCGAGTCGTCCGCAATCTTGAAGACAAGGTTCAGCACGCCGGTCTGGATGTCGTTCAGCTCCAGCATGCGCGACAGCATCAGCGGCCCCATGTCGGACACGGTGGCGCGCACGGGGTGGCCGCGCTCGCCGTATACATCCCACAACGTGACGGGGCAACCGGCCCATTGCGGCTCTTCCAGGCCGCGCTCCCGGAGGCGGGCCTTGAGCTTGTCGTTCGACTGGCCGGGCTGCGAAATGCCGGTCAGATCACCTTTCACGTCGGCCAGGAAAACCGGTACGCCAATCTTCGACAGGCCCTGGGCGATGGTTTGGAGGGTCACGGTCTTGCCGGTGCCGGTGGCGCCGGTGATCAGGCCATGCCGGTTGGCGAGCTGGGGCAGCAGCACCAGCTCGGCTTTGGCGTTCTTGGCAATCAGGATGGGATCGGTCATGGCGTTTGGACGAGGATCAATCTGGGGAGGACACACCGGCAAGTCGACCGGATGGACGGGGCGGCGGGCGTGTGCAGCATGCTAAAATCTGCGACCGATTATAGAGCGTGCAGGTGGCGTCAAACCGCCATCTGAGCGCCAGATTCCACTGCATTCCGCTCGGAGAGTTTCATGGCCGGTCATTCCAAATGGGCCAATATCAAGCATAAAAAAGCCGCTGCCGACGCCAAGCGCGGCAAGATTTGGACGCGCCTGATCAAGGAAATCACCGTGGCGGCCCGTCTGGGCGGCGGCGATGCCGACTCCAACCCGCGCCTGCGCCTGGCCATGGACAAGGCCACCGACGCGAACATGCCCAAGGACAACATCAACCGCGCCATCCAGCGCGGCGTGGGCGGCCTGGAAGGCGCGAACTACGAAGAAATCCGCTACGAAGGCTACGGCATCAACGGCGCAGCCGTGATCGTCGACTGCCTGACCGACAACCGCACGCGCACCGTGGCCGAAGTCCGTCACGGCTTCGACAAGTACGGCGGCAACATGGGCACGTCGGGCTCCGTCGCGTTCCTGTTCGACCACATCGGCCAGTTCATCTTTGCCCCCGGCACGCCCGAAGACAAGCTGATGGACGCCGCGCTCGAAGCCGGCGCCGACGACGTCCTCACGCACGAAGACGGCTCGCTTGAAGTCATCTGCCCGCCGCACGATTTCGCCAAGGTCAAGACCGCGCTGGAAGCGGCCGGCTTCAAGGCCGAACTGGCCGAAGTCATCATGAAGCCGCAGACCGAAGTCGAGTTCACCGGCGAAGACGCGGTCAAGATGCAGAAGCTGCTCGACGTCCTGGAAAACCTGGACGACGTGCAGGAAGTCTTCACCAACGCGGTCATCGGGGAGTAAGCCCCGGACGCGCGCATAACGGCGATCGACCTCACGATCGCCGTTTTTGTTTTCCAGATTTCGAATCGGATTTGCAATTTCAGGTAGGTACAGCATGAAAGTGATGGTGGTCGGTTCGGGCGGTCGAGAGCACGCCCTGGCATGGAAGCTGGCACGCTCGCCCAAGGTACAGGTGGTGTACGTGGCCCCCGGCAACGGTGGCACGGCGCTCGACAAGCGCCTGCAGAACCTCCCGATCACGGATCCGGAAGTGCTGGCCGCCTTTGCCGAGCGCGAAGGCATCCACTTCACGGTGGTCGGTCCGGAAGCGCCGCTGGCGGCCGGCATCGTCGACCTGTTCCGCGCCAAGGGCCTGCGCATCTTCGGCCCGACCAAGGCCGCCGCGCAGCTCGAATCGTCGAAGGATTTCGCCAAGGCGTTCATGCACCGCCACGGCATTCCGACTGCCAAGTACCAGACCTTCGGTGATGCTGCGCAGGCACATGCGTACGTTGACCAGGAAGGCGCGCCGATCGTCATCAAGGCCGATGGCCTGGCCGCCGGCAAGGGCGTGGTCGTGGCGATGACCGCCGAGGAAGCGCACAGCGCCATCGACATGATGCTGGCCGACAACCGCCTGGGCGACGCCGGCGCGCGCGTGGTGATCGAAGAATTCCTGGCCGGCGAAGAAGCGAGCTTTATCGTCGTGTGCGACGGCAAGAACGTCGTGGCACTGGCCACCAGCCAAGACCACAAGCGCCTGCTCGACGGCGACGCCGGCCCCAACACGGGCGGCATGGGCGCCTACTCGCCTGCGCCAGTCGTTACGCCGACGCTGCACGCCCGGGCGCTGCGCGAGATCATCCTGCCGACCATCCGCGGCATGGAGAAGGACGGCATCCCGTACACCGGCTTCCTGTATGCCGGCCTGATGATCGATGCAGAAGGCAATCCCAAGACGCTCGAATTCAACTGCCGCATGGGCGACCCGGAAACGCAGCCGATCATGGCGCGCATGAAGACGGACCTGTACGACGTGCTCGACCGCGCCATCGACGGCAAGCTCGACGGCATGGAGCTGGACTGGGACCGCCGCACCGCGCTGGGCGTGGTGATGGCCGCCCATAACTACCCGGATACACCGCGCAAGGGCGACGTCATCACCGGCATCCCGAAGGAAACCGAAGACAGCGTCACGTTCCACGCTGGCACCACGCTCAAGGACGGCGTGCTGACCACCAACGGCGGCCGGGTGCTGTGCGTGGTCGGCCTGGCCGATACCGTCAAGGCGGCGCAGCGTGCGGCGTACAACGCCATCGAGCAGATCCACTTTGACGGCGCCCAGTACCGTACCGATATCGGACATCGCGCCATCCGCCATTGAGCGACCGCCCGCCGCGCCGATGCCCCACGATGGGGCAGGCGCGGCATCCGTCACCCCGGGTGATCCCCAACTTGCCCGCGCGGCCCGCCCGCTACAATGGTGACAACCGTATGACTCGGCCCGACTCGCCCCTGCGAGCGGCCTCCTTCTGATCGCATGGATACCCAAGCCGTCCGCGCCTACCTGCTGGACCTGCAGGACCGCATCACCACTGCCGCCAGCGCGCTGGACGGCGGCACGTTCATCACCGACGCATGGGAGAAGCCGCCCACCGAGCGCCTGCGCGGCAGCGGTCGCACCCGTATCCTGGAAGGCGGCGCGCTGCTTGAGCGCGGCGGCGTCGGCTTCTCGCACGTGATGGGCGACACCCTGCCCCCGTCGGCGACGGCCAACCGGCCCGAATTGGCCGGACGCGGTTTCGAGGCGATGGGCGTGTCGCTGGTCTTCCATCCGCGCAACCCGTACGTGCCGACAGTGCACATGAACGTGCGCTGCTTCGTCGCCGTGCGCCCGGACGCGGAGCCCGTCTGGTGGTTCGGCGGCGGCATGGACCTCACGCCCTACTACGGCTTCACCGAAGACGCGTCGCATTTCCACCGCACCTGCCAAGGCGCGCTGGCCCCTTACGGCGATGAGCTGTACCCGCGCTTCAAGCAATGGTGCGACGACTATTTCTATCTGAAGCACCGCAAGGAAGCGCGCGGCGTCGGCGGCATCTTCTTTGACGACTTTGCTGAGCTGGGCTTCGAGCGCAGCTTCGAGATGATGCGCTCGGTGGGCGACGCCTTCCTGCCGGCCTGGCTGCCCATCGCCGAGCAACGCCACGCCACGCCCTACGGTGAGCGCGAACGTGCCTTCCAGGCCTATCGTCGTGGCCGCTATGTCGAGTTCAACCTGGTATTCGACCGCGGCACGCTGTTCGGCCTGCAAAGCGGCGGCCGCGCGGAATCGATCCTGATGTCGATGCCGCCGGTGGCCAACTGGCGCTACGACTGGCAGCCGGAGCCGGGTTCGCCGGAAGCCGCCCTGTACACCGATTTCCTGCCGGCGCGCGATTGGGTATGACGCTTCCCACATTCGTGCACCCCGATCTCGATCGCCCCTACCGGCTTGGTTTGCTGGGCGGCACGTTCGATCCGCCGCATGTCGGCCACATCGCCCTGGCCGAACTGTGCATCGCCCGCCTCGACCTGGATGAGCTGCTGTGGATTCCCACCGGCGTGTCGTGGCAGAAAGCCGCCGACATCACGCCCGCACCGTTGCGCTTCGCCATGACGGAACTGGCAGCCAAAGCGGTACGCGGTGGCCGCGCGCGCGTCCACGTGAGCAGCATGGAAGTAGATCGCCACGGCCCCAGCTACACCATCGACACTGTGCGCGATTTGCGCGGCGTCTACGGCCCGGATACCTCCATGGCGTGGCTCATGGGGGCCGACCAGCTCGTCGGCCTGGACACCTGGCACGGCTGGCAGGACCTGTTCGAATACGTCCACCTGTGCGTCGCCACACGCCCGGGTTTCGACCTTCAGGCATTGCATGTGCCGGTGCAGCGCGAACTCGATGTGCGCCGCGGCGACACGGCATTGATACAATGCGCACCCGCCGGCCACATGTGGATCGACCAGACCCTGGCCGTCGACCTGTCTTCCACCCGCCTGCGCCAGCAGTTGGCGACGGGCGCTCGGTGCGACGCCGACCTGCCCGCCGGCGTGGCCGACCTGATCCAATCGCATTCGCTGTACCGCCGTGCCAATGGCACAGTCAGTGCTTGACCGCGTGATTGACCGCATTCACGCGCTTTTTTGACCTTTTTTCTCGCCCTTTAAACGTTCTTCTCACTCAGTATGGATATTCGCAAACTACAACGCGTGATCGTCGACGCGCTCGAAGACGTCAAGGCGCAAGACATCAAGGTCTTCAATACGACGCACCTGACCGAACTGTTTGACCGCACGGTCATCGCCAGCGGCACGTCCAATCGCCAGACGAAGGCCCTCGCCGCATCGGTGCGTGACGCCGTGAAGGAAGCCGGCGGCCACATCATCGCCGTGGAAGGCGAAGACGTGGGCGAATGGGTGCTGGTCGACTGCGGCGACGCCGTGGTCCACATCATGCAGCCGCAACTGCGCCAGTACTACAACCTCGAAGAAATCTGGGGTGACAAGCCTGTGCGCATCGAACTCGGCGGCACGGGCAAGCGTGGCCTGCCCAAGGCCAGCGAAGGTTACGACGACGAGGAAGACGAGGCCGAAGAGGTCACGCCCGCCAAGCGCCGGACCACCAAGCCGAAGCTGGCAGGCGAGCGCCCGACCAAGGCTGCAGCGCCGGCCAAGAAGGCGCCTGCCAAGACGGCTGCCAAGAAGCCCGCCACCAAGCGCGCGGCTGGTACGGGCAAGACCGCCACGAAGACGGCCACCAAAACCGCCGCAAAAACCGCCACCAAGACGGCAGCCAAGCGCGCGCCGGCAAAGAAGCGCGCGGCGTAACGTCGGGCAGGCTGTCTCGCCATGCAGTTGCTGATCGTCGCCGTCGGGCACAAGATGCCGTCCTGGATCGAGGACGGTTTCTCCGAGTATGCCAAGCGCATGCCGCCCGAACTGCGCATCGAACTACGCGAGATCAAGCCCGAGCAGCGCTCGGGCAGCCGCACCGCCGCCACCGTCATGCAGCTCGAAGCCGCGCGCATTGAAGCCGCGCTGCCCAAGGGTTGCCGCATGATCGCGCTGGACGAGCGAGGCAAGGACCTCACCACCGTCGCGCTGGCTGAATCGCTCACCGGATGGCAACAGGAAGGCGGTGACATCGCCTTCGTCATCGGCGGCGCGGACGGGCTGGACCCGGCGCTCAAGGCGAAAGCCCGCACGCTGATCCGCCTGTCGAGCCTGACGCTGCCGCACGGCATGGTGCGCGTGCTGCTGGCCGAGCAGCTCTATCGCGCGTGGAGCATCACGCAGAACCACCCGTACCATCGCGTATGACCATGGATGCACCCGGCGCGCCGCACCTCTATCTCGCCTCACAGAGCCCGCGCCGGCAGGAACTGCTGCGCCAGATCGGCGCGCGCTTCGAGCTGCTGCTGGCCGGCGACGAGGAAGATGCGGAAGCGCTGGAAGCCGTGCTCCCCGGCGAGACGCCCGACGACTACGTCCAGCGAGTCTGCGCGTTGAAGGCGCAGGCTGCGGTGCGCCGCCGCCTCGCACGCAACCTGCCCGCCCTGCCGATCCTCACGTCGGACACCACGGTATGCCTGGGCGGCGAGATCCTCGGGAAACCGTCTGACGCCGCCGATGCCCACCGCATGCTGCGCGCGATGTCCGGCCGCGAGCACCGTGTGCTGACCGCCGTAACGGTCGTCACCGCCAGCGGCACGCCGATGCACGCGCTGTCCATTTCCGACGTGCGCTTTGCGGTGCTGACAGACAACGACATCGCCCACTACATCGGCAGCGGCGAGCCCTTCGGCAAGGCCGGCGCGTACGGCATCCAGGGCCGCGCAGCCGCCTTTGTGGCCCATATCTCGGGAAGCTATTCGGGTATCATGGGTCTACCCTTGTTCGAGACCGCAGCACTGCTCGCACAGGCGGGCATCACGCTGTAACTCGCCCCTGACCGGCCGCTGAAGCACGCACCGGACAGCGTGCGAGGGCCGGTTTCAAGACACGCTTCGGGCGCATACGATCAAGCCTAGAGGCGGGTGCTGAAACCCGCTCTCCTGGTACCTCTCCATGTCCGAAGACATCCTCGTCAATATCACGCCGCAAGAAACGCGCGTGGCCATCGTCCAGCAAGCCGCCGTTCAAGAGCTTCACATCGAGCGTACGCTGACGCGCGGCCTGGTCGGCAACATTTACCTTGGCAAGGTGGTGCGCGTGCTGCCCGGCATGCAGTCGGCCTTTATCGATATCGGGCTGGAGCGCGCGGCGTTCTTGCACGTTGCCGACATCTGGCACCCGCGCGACGCCAAGGACGCGCCGCCCACCCCGCAGGTCGCCATCGAGAAGACGCTGTTCGAAGGCCAGGCGCTGATGGTGCAGGTCATCAAGGATCCGATCGGCACCAAGGGCGCTCGGCTGTCAACGCAGGTCAGCATTGCCGGCCGCACGCTGGTGTATCTGCCGCAAGACCCGCACATCGGCATCTCGCAGAAAATCGGCAACGAGGCCGAGCGCGAAGCGCTGCGTGCGCGCGTGACAGCCATGGTGCCCGTCGAAGAGCGCGGCGGCTTCATCGTGCGCACGATCGCCGAGGAGTCGACCGACGAAGAACTCGCCAACGACGTCGCTTACCTGCGCAAGATCTGGGCGACCATCCGTCACAACGCGACGACCCTGCCCGCGCCGTCGATCCTGTATCAGGACCTGAACCTCGCCCAGCGCGTGCTGCGCGATTTCGTGACGGACGAAACGCGCAGCATCCAGGTCGATTCGCGCGAGAACCACCAGAAGCTCATCGAGTTTGCACAGGAATACACGCCGGCCGTGGTCGAGCGTCTGACGCACTACACCGGCGAGCGGCCCATTTTTGACTTGTACAACATCGAGGCGGAAGTCGAGCGCGCGCTGTCGCGCCGGGTCGACCTGAAATCGGGCGGCTACCTGATGATCGACCAGACCGAGGCGATGACGACGATCGACGTCAACACCGGCGGTTACGTGGGTGCGCGCAACTTCGACGACACGATTTTCAAGACGAACCTCGAAGCGGCGCACACCATCGCGCGGCAACTTCGGCTGCGCAACCTGGGCGGCATCATCATCATCGACTTCATCGACATGGAGTCGGCCGAGCATCGCGATGCGGTGCTGGCGGAACTGCGCAAGGCGCTGTCGCGCGACCGCACGCGCATCACGGTCAACAGCTTCTCGCAGCTGGGGCTGGTGGAGATGACGCGCAAACGCACGCGCGAATCGCTCGCGCATGTGCTGTGCGAGCAGTGCCCGGTATGCCAGGGCAAGGGCCAGGTGAAGACACCGCGCACCGTGTGCTACGACATCCTGCGCGAGATCATGCGCGAGTCGCGGCAGTTCAATCCGCGCGAATTCCGCATCCTTGCGTCGCAGTCGGTGATCGACCTGTTCCTGGAAGAAGAAAGCCAGCACCTTGCGATGCTGGGCGACTTCATCGGCAAGCCGATTTCGCTGCAGGTGGAATCGTCGGCGGCCAGCCAGGAGCAGTACGACATCATCCTGATGTAGTGCTGCTCCCCCTGGCCGTCAGCTACGGCTTGACCGGGCTGCCCTGCGAAACCGGCACGGCAGCCATGGGGGCTTTCGCACGCTCCGCGAGACGCGGAATCTGCTCGCGCATGGCGAGCAGCGCTGCCAGTACCACCAGCATCACGATCCCGAGCATGGCCAGATAGGCCACCGAGCCGCCAGCGGTGATGACGAGCGCGCCAGCAAACGCGCTGAGGATGGCGCCGAGCCGCCCGAATGCCACTGCCAACGCCGTACCCGTGGCGCGCACCGCCGTCGGATAGACATAGGCGCACAGCGCGTACATCGTCGATTGCACGGCGTTGACGAACAGCCCATGCAGCCCCAGGCCGACGATCAGCAGGTTGGTGTTCAGCTTGGCATCGACGCCCTGCAGCGCAAAGGCGCTCGCGGCCGCGCCCACGCAACACAGCGCCATCGGCCAACGCGAACCCCATCGCGCAATCGTCACCGCGCAGACCAGCGCACCGATCACGCCGCCCAGGTTGTACGCCGTCAGCCCCGAGCCCGCCACGCTTACGCTCAGGCCTTCTGAAGTCAACATCGTCGGCAGCCAGCTGAACGCTGCGTACACGGCCAGCAGGCACATGAAGAACGCTGCCCAGAGCGCCATCGTGTCGCGTGCCTGCCCAGGCGCGAAGAGCGAGCGGAAACTCGCGTGTTGAATGACCTTCTGGCCAGCCACATCGGCAAACACGGCATTGCCGGGCACATCGCGCTCCATTTTCGACAGCAACTGCGCCAGCTGCGGCCAGCGCGATTGGCGGCGCGCCAGGAAGCGCGGCGATTCGGGCAGCGCCGCCACGAGCACGAAACCAAGCACCAGCGGCAGCGCGCCACCGATCCAGAACAGCCCGCGCCAGCCGTAGAGCGGCAGCACGTGGCCCGCAAACAGGCCCGCCAGCATCCCGCCCAGCGGCACGCAGACGATGGTGGCCGTCACGGCCAGCGTGCGACGACGCGCAGGCGTGAACTCCGCCGTCATCGTGGTGGAGCTTGGCAGCGCGCCACCAATGCCAAGGCCTGCGATAAACCGCAGCGCGGCAATCGTCGCAACGTTCGGCGCAAAGCCGATCGAGCACGTCGCCACGCCGAACAGAAACACGCTGCCGATCAGCGCCCAGCGTCGCCCGAAGCGATCGGCAAACAGGCCCGCCAGCGCGCTGCCCAGCCCCATGCCGATCAGGCCCGCAGCTACCGCCGGCGCAAACGCGTTACGCGTGATGCCCCACTCCTTGATGAGTACGGGAATGGCGAAGCCGATCAGTTGGCCATCAAAGCCGTCCATGACGATGGCGAAGGCCGCCAGCAGGACCGCCATCTTCTGCGCGAGAGAAAACGGCCCGTCATCGAGGACGGTGCCGATATCGACCGTGGTGGGGTTCTGCCTCATGCCGGCCTCCGCTGGGACGCCGAACATGCGAAAGCGCAACGCAAGACCAGCGTCGCGCTCACCAATGTGGAACTGCTCATCATGGTTTGTCTCCGTTGAGGTGGCGTCTGCGCGCCATCGAATGAAAGCTTGGATCGCTCGGCCCGCTAACGCTCCTGCTGGTGTGCGGCCTGCGCCTGTACCTGCACCAGCCGTACAAGCTGCATCAACGTTTCGGTGTGCGGCACCGGCACGCCATGCCGGCGCGCCGTCGCCACCACGGCGCCGTTGATGGATTCGATCTCGGTGGGCCGCCCGGCCAGCACGTCCTGCAGCATCGACGGCTTGTGCCCGCGATGCGCAACGATGGCGTGCCGCACGTTGTCGTTCACCTTGGCGGCGTCAACCGTAACGCCGCTGGCGCGCGCCACGGCCAGCACTTCGCCCACAATGGTCAACGCCAAGGCGGGGCCGTCTTCTATCGCGCCCAGCGCGTCGACGGGCTGATTCAGCACGGTGCACAGCGGATTCAGCGCGGCGTTGAAGGCGACTTTCTCCCACACCGCGCCCCACACATTGGCATCGGCCTGGCAGTTCAGACCGGCGGCGCAGAGCGTATCGACCACGCGTGCCAACATCGGACGCGGCGCACCGTCTGCGGTCATCAGGCGGATCACGCCCGCGCCGTGGGAACGCACGTGGCCCGGCCCGGCAAGATCCGCTGGCCACGTCGTCACGCCGACGAAGATGCGCTCCGCCGGCACGGTCGACGCCAGCGCCTCCACATTGCCGAGCCCATTCTGCAGCGTCAGGACATGCGTTGACGCGCCGATGAGATGACGCACGCTCGCCAATGCGGCACGCGTGTGCATCGCCTTCGTAAAGACGATCAGCAAATCGGGCACCTCTGCCGCATCGCCCGGACGCAGCGCCTGGAGGTTGCGCACGTGCCGATCGCCGCGATCGGTTTCCAACCGCAAACCGTGTGCAGCGATGGCGTGCAAGTGCGCGTCGTTGATGTCGAGCAGCGTGACGTGCTGGTCGGCCTCGGCCAGCAGCCCGCCAAACAGCGAGCCCATCGCGCCCGCACCGAGGATTGCGATCTTCATCGGCATCGCGGCTCAGAACGGGTAATGGCGCGGCGTGGTCTGCACCGTCATCCAGCGCAGCTCCGTAAACTCCGCCACGCCAGCGCGGCCGCCGAAACGCCCAAAGCCGCTCGCCTTGACGCCGCCGAACGGCATCTGCGCTTCGTCATGTACCGTCGGCCCGTTGATGTGGCAGATGCCCGATTCGATGCGGCGCGCGACGTTCATGGCGCGGGCTACGTCGCGGCTGAACACGGCCGACGACAAGCCGTACGCGTTGTCATTCGCGCAGGCGATGGCGGCATCGTCACCGCTCACGCGCACAATGCCCTTGACCGGGCCGAACGACTCCTCCGCGTAGATCAGCATGTCGGGCGTGACGTGGTCGAGCAGCGTGGCGGGCATCAGCGTGCTGGTCGCCTTGCCGCCGCAGAGCAGCTTCGCACCCTTGGCGAGTGCGTCGTCGATGAGGTGATTGCAGCGTTCGACCGTGCTCATGTCGACCACCGAACCGAGCACCGCCGGCCCCTTGCGCGGGTCGCCCAACGGCAGCGCTGCTGCCTTGGCAGCCAGCTTGGCGACGAATGCATCGGCGATGGAGTCGTCGACGATGATGCGCTCGGTGGACATGCAGATCTGGCCGGAATTGGCGAACGCGCCGAAGGCCGCGCCATCGACAGCAGCATCGATATCCGCATCCGCCAATACCAGCAACGGTGCCTTGCCGCCAAGTTCCAGCACAGCGGGCTTCAGATACGTCGCGCACGTCTGCGCGATGATACGGCCCACGCGCGTGGAGCCCGTAAAGTTGATGCGCCGCACGGCCGGGTGGGCGATCATCGCCTCCACCACTGCTCCCGCGTCGGCCGGGGCGTTCGTCACGAAGTTGACGACGCCGTTTGGCAATCCAGCCTCTTGCAAGGCTTCAATGATGAGCCCGTGCGTGGCGGGCGAAACTTCCGAGCCCTTGAGCACGACCGTGTTACCACACGCCAGCGGCAACGCAATGGCGCGCACGGCCAGGATGACCGGCGCATTCCACGGTGCGATGCCCAGCACGACGCCGGCCGGTTGGCGCACGCCCATGGCGAGACTGCCGGGCACGTCAGACGGAATGATCTCGCCCGCAATCTGCGTGACCATGGCGGCGGCTTCCTGCAAGCCGCTCGCGGCCAGATGCACGTTGAAGCCGGCCCACAATGCGGAGGCGCCCGTTTCGGCAGCCATCGCCGTGGCAAATGCCTCGCCCTTGGCTTCAAGCGCTTGTGCGGCGCGCATCAGCAGCGCGCGGCGCTCCGTCGGTCCTATTGCGGCCCAGGTGGGGAACGCTGCGGCGGCAGCGTCGACGGCGCGACGGGCATCGTCCACAGTCGCGGCCGGCGCACGCGTGGCGACGGTGCCGTCAAGCGGATTGCGCCGCTCGAACACCGCACCATTGGCCGCCTGCACACGCTCGCCGTTGATCAGCATCGAGATGTTCTGCGCCGCATCCAGCGGGGCAATGTTCGTATTGGTCATCAGGCAATCTCCACTTCAATCACGGTTGGTCCTGCGGATTGCAATGCGGTGCGCAGCACGGTTTCCAGCGCATGCGGGTCGCTCACGCGCTCGCCAGTGCAGCCCATCGCGCGCGCCAGACCGACGAAGTCGATACCGTTCAAGTCGGTCCCCTGTACCACGTCGGTGGCGGCAAAGCCGAACACCGGGGCGAACTCCTGCAGAGCCGCATAGCGGTGGTTGTTGAGAATGACGAATGTCATGGGAAGTTCAAGCAGCGACGCGCTCCGGAGCGCTTGGATCGAATACATGCTCGACCCATCGCCAATCAAACCGATCACGCGCGTACCAGGCGTCGCCAAGGCAACACCGACTGCAGCGGGCATGCCGTAGCCCAAGCCGCCGCTATCCATCGTGTAGAACCCGCCGGGGCGCCGCATCGGCAGATAGGCCTGCATGACCGGCCGCGCGCTCGGGGCCTCTTCGACGATGATGTCTGTCGCGCCGCGTACGGCGTCGAGCGTTTGCAACACGAAGGCTGCCGACATGGGCCAACCGGGCTCGGCGCGCGGCGCTTTGGCGCGTAGCGGCGGCGCCGGTCGCGCTGGCGGTGCGGGGCGGTCGAGCAAATCGAGCACGCCCAGGCGGATGTTGCCAACGGCGGAAATGCCTTGGGGTGTCCACGCAGCCGTCGCCGGATCATCGATCAACTGCACGAGCTTCGCGCCAATCGGGGCGTGCGGCCCGTGCCCTTCCACGTGGTATGTAAACGCCGGTGCGCCGAGTGCAAACACCACGTCGTGCCCCTGCAGCAGGCTGACGATCTTCTCGCGCATCGCGGGCAGGAAACCGGCGAACAGGCGGTGGTCTTCAGGGAATGCGCCGCGCCCGGCCATCGGTGCGGTGAACACGCGCGCATTGTGGGTCTCGGCAAGTTGCACGACGGCATCCCAGGCGCCAGCCCGATCGACCGCTGCGCCCACCACGAACGCCGGCCGCTGTGCCGCATCGAGCAGGTCGCCGATGCGCGCCAGCGTGACCGGATCGGGCCGTACTTCGCAGGCGACTTCATGCACGGCGACGGGCTCCGTCGGCTGATCCCAGTCATCCACGGGAATCGACACCAGCACCGGGCCGCGCGGCTCCTGCATCGCGACGTGATACGCGCGGGCCAGCGCCAGCGGCACGTCTTGGGCGCGCGCCGGCTCGATGCTCCATTTGACGTACGGCTTGGGCAGCTCCGTCGCCTGGTTGGAGGCGAGAAATGGATCGAACGGCAGGATGGACCGCGCCTGCTGCCCCGCCGTAATCACAAGCGGCGTGCGATTCTTGAAGGCCGTAAAGATGTTGCCCATGGCGTTGCCCACGCCCGCCGCCGAATGCAGGTTCACCAGCGCCGCGTTGCCGGTTGCCTGCGCAAAGCCGTCTGCCATGCCCACCACCACCGCTTCCTGCAAACCCAGGATGTAGCGGAAGTCCTCCGGAAAATCGCGAAACATCGGCAGCTCGGTCGAGCCGGGATTGCCGAATACGTGGGTCATGCCGAGCCGGCGCAGCAGCTCGATGGTGGCGTCGCGCACGGTAGTCAGCGCGAGCGAGGTGCGGGTCATACGGGCCATCTCCTTGGAACAGGCTGCCAGTATGGAATCCGTAGTTCTTAACGCGATATTGAATTATTCTGTCAAAGTCATTACCTTTTTGCATGGCCTTCGATCTGCGCCAACTGCGCGCCTTCACCACCATCGTTTCCGCCGGCAGCCTCGGGCGTGCCGCGGACGTCCTGCACGTCACCCAGCCTGCACTGAGCCGCATCATCAAGCGTCTGGAAGACGAAGTCGGTGCGCCGCTGTTCGAGCGGCACTCCAAGGGCATGCAGCTGACCGCTATCGGGCAGGCGTTGCTGCCGCATGCCTCATTGCTGCAGCGCGAAGCGGACTACGCACGGGAAGAGATCGACGCCATGCGCGGGCTTGCCAAGGGCACGATTCGCGTCGGCGCAGTCGGCAGCATCGCAAGCTACGTCCTGCCGCTGGCCGTGGGCAACGTGGTGGCGCGCTGGCCGAACCTGCGCGTGGAGATATTGGAGGGCGTGTGGGACCGGCTGGCCGAGGGACTCGTCAAGCACGAGATTGACCTCGCGCTGTCCATGGCGATGCCGGATACCGAGGACATCATCGCCATCGCGGATTGCCGGTGGGAGGATGCGAGTTTCGTGGTCGCATCACCGGAGCACCCGCTGCGCCACCGACGCGGCCTGATGCTGGCCGATACGCTGGAGGCGCCGTGGGCCGTTCCACCGCGCGGCACCGGCCCGTACGAGCACATGCGACAGGTCTTCGAGGCTGCCGGGCTGGGTCTGCCGAACATCGTGGTGGAAACGCGCTCGGTGACGGCGCTCAAGAGCCTGGTGGCGCGCTCGGGTTTCCTGAGCTGGATGGCCGAACCGATGATCGACGCCGAGCGCCGCGCCGGCGTGATCGAACCTCTGCCGATTCCGGGCTTGGCAGCGCGCCGCACGCTCACTGCCTTCCGGCGGCGTCATGGCATCCTGCCCGGCCCCGCCGTCAAGTTGCTTGAAGCGCTGCGCGAGCTGACGGCGTAGCCGCCGCCTGCACCCTACTTCTTTTCGCGCGGCACGCGGCCGAGCAGGAAAAACTCGTCATTCGGCCGCATCGAAATCACATTCGCCATGCGGTTCGACAGACCGAAAAAGGCGGTGATGCCGGTGATGTCCCAGATGTCCTCATCATCGAAGCCGTGCGCGCGCAGCGCTTCATAGTCGGCGTCATTGACGGTGTGCGAGGCGGTGCAGACCTTCATCGCAAAGTCGAGCATGGCCCGCTGGCGCGGCGTGATGTCGGCCTTCCGATAATTGACGGCCACCTGGTCGGCCACCAGCGGATTCTTCTCGTAAATGCGCAGGATGGCGCCGTGCGCGACCACGCAATACAGGCACTGGTTGGCGGCGGAGGTGGCGACGACGATCATCTCGCGCTCGCCCTTGGTGAGGCTGCTGCCTTCGCGCAGCATCAGCGCGTCGTGGTACGCGAAGAAGGCACGGCATTCGTCGGGCCGATGCGACAGCGCCAGGAAGACGTTCGGCACAAAGCCGCTCTTCTCCTGCACCTCGAGGATGCGCGCGCGAATGTCTTCGGGAATGTCGGCCAGTTCAGGAACGGGGAACCGGCTGATGGGCGGCGTGGTGATCGTCACGATGTCTCCTTTGATTGAGCATCCTGAGCGCGCCGCCCCAGCGGGAGGGCTTACTGGGTGGCGAACTGGATGCGATGGAGTCCAGCATACAACCCATCGCGCTCGATGAGTTCGCGATGCGTGCCGGCTTCGGCAATCTTGCCGTGCTCCAGCACGATGATCCGGTCGGCATTTTCGATGGTCGACAGGCGGTGCGCGATCACCAGCGTCGTACGGCCCTCCATCAGCCGCTCGAGCGCGGCCTGCACTTGGCGCTCGGACTCCGAATCGAGTGCGGACGTCGCTTCGTCCAGGATCAGGATCGGCGCATCCTTGTAGATCGCGCGGGCAATCGCGAGGCGCTGGCGCTGTCCGCCGGACAGCTTCGAGCCGTTGTCGCCGATATTGGTATCGATGCCCTCGGGCAGGTTGTCGACCACATCGGTCAGGTAGGCCGCTTCGAGCGCGCGGCGCACGCGCGCCATGTCGATCTCGGAGGCGTCACGCGCGCCATACGCCACGTTGGCTGCGATGGTGTCGTTGAACAGCACCACATCCTGGCTCACGAAGGCGATCTGCCGGCGCAGGTCGTGCAGGGCCAGATCCGCCAGCGCATCGCCGTCGAGCGAGATCGTGCCCGAGGTCGGATCGAAGAAGCGCGGCAGCAGGTTCACCAGCGTGGTCTTGCCGCTACCCGACGGCCCGACCAGCGCAACGACCTCGCCCGGCTTGACGTGCAGATTGACGTTGTCGAGCGCTGCCCGGCCATCTTCGCCATAGCGGAACGTCACGTTGTCGAAGCGGACATCGCCGCGGGCGCGATCGATCTTCTTGCCGCCCTCTTGCGGTTCGATCGGCGTGTCGATCAGGCCGAAGATGAATTCGGCGGCGGTCAGGCCGCGCTGCAGCGGCTGATTCACGTCGGTCAGGTGCTTGAGCGGCGAGATCAGCAGCAGCATTGCCATCACAAAGCCGGTAAAGCCGCCGACGGTGGTCTGGTTGGCCTGCGCCTGCAACATGGCAATGGCCAGGATGACCGACAGCGCCAGCGCCGCGAGGAACTGCGTCACCGGCTGGTTCAGGCCGCCCGCCACGGCCACGCGCATGGCGTAACCACGCAGGCGGTTCGTCATGGCATTGAAGCGCAGCGATTCGTACGCCTCGCCACCATGCAGCTTGACGACCTTGTAGCCGCCCACGGCTTCTTCCACCACATAGGCTGCCTGGTTGGTCAGGTTCTGGCTCTCGCGGTTGAGCGAGCGCAGGCGACGGTTGATACGCGACATCAGCAGCCCGATGATCGGCAGGATCACCGCCACTACCAGCGTCAAACGCCAGTTGGTATAGAAGAGGAAGACCAGCAGCGCCAGCACCGTCATCGAGTCGCGCACCAGCGTGATGAACACACCGGTCAGCACCTGCAGCACCTGGTTCACTTCAAAGATGACCGCGTTGATGATCGACGCTGCCGTATTGCGCTGATAGTACGAAGCCGGCGCCTGCAGCAGCCGTTCGAACATCTTCATCCGCAGATTCAGCAGCACCTTGTTCGAGACGAGGCTCAGCAGATACGTCGACGCGAATTGCGCAATGCCGCGCACCACGGCAATCCCCACCAGCATGGCCGGCACCTGCCACAGCTTGCCGGCGTATTCACCGCCGAAGCCCTGATCCAGCAAATCCTTCACGACTTTGGGGATGATCCCCTCCGTGGCCGCCACCACACCCATGGCGACCATTGCCAGGATGAAGGCGGTCAATTCGGGGCGAAGGTAGCCCCACAACCGCTTGAGCATCGGCTTGGCGGGCGCTGGGTGGTCAGACTTTGCTTGTATACTCACGGCGTTTTCAAATGAGGGTGGGCAGCTTGCGTCGCATGGCGATCGCATGGCCGCCATAAAGTGCGTTGCAGCGGCTGTCATCCGACAGACGGGCGACCCGGCATTTTAGCGGCAATCCACCACCCGGCCCATCCTGCTGCGCAATGCCCGGTCCAGACTGGCCGGCGGATCACCTGACGCTTCCGCAATGAGTTCGCGCGTTCCCACGTTCTTCATCAATCTCGACCACGACGCCGGGCGCCGCGAGGCCCTGGAGCGACAACTCGATGCGTTGGGCCTGCCGCATCGCCGCTTCCCCGGTGTGTACGGCAAGACACTTCCCGCCGACGAACTTGCGCGCCACTATGACCACGCACGCGCTACGAGCCAAAGCCGCGAATTGACCGTCGGCGAAGTCGGCTGCGCGCTGAGCCACCTCGGCGTCTACCGCGCAATGATCGAGCAGGACCTGCCCTACGCGCTCATTCTGGAAGACGACGCCAAACTCGGGCCGGAGGTGCCTGCCGTACTCGACGCCCTGGCAAAGAGCGTGTCACCCGACGAGCCCGTTGTCACGCTGCTCACGCACATCGACCGTTACTACAAGCGCAGTGCCCGGCCGCTGACAGCGAACCACCGCACGGTCAAACTCGCCAACTACCAGTGGCTCGCTCATGGCTATTTCGTCACGCGCGCCGCGGCCAAGCGCATGGTCGAGCAGCTCTATCCCGTGTGGCTGGCCGCAGACTACTGGTACAAGTTCGAGCGCGAAGGCATCGTGCAGATGCGTGCGGTCGTGCCTTATGTGATTGGCGTGCAGAACTTCGATAGCGGCTCGAACCTGGAAGCCGATCGCGCCATCAAAAGCCGCGAAGCCGATGACCGCCTGGGGCTCGGCCATCATCTCCGCCAGATCTTCGTGCGCAAGTTCCTCTATCAGATCTTCGTGCGGCCGTTTCTCGGCATCGTTAAGCAGAAGAAGACTTGGTGAGCAGACGGCGCGCGCTCAGGCGCCCTGCTCTCGCAGCTCTGCAAGCCCAACGTCTGCGCGGATGATGTCGGTATTGCGCCGAGCCATCATGCGTTGATAGTTGGGGCTTTCCTGCTCGCGCGATTGTTCGCGATGCCATAGGTGGAAGACCTCGGTCGCGCAGAAGCCACGTTTGCGCCGCACACCAGCGTTGTACAGGCGGACCGCCAGATCAGCGTCTTCATGACCCCACCCGACGAAGCTCTGATCGAAGCCGTTTACGCGCTCGAAATCGCTGCGCCACACGCCAAGGTTGCAGCTCTTGATGCCGCGCAGGCTGGTGTCCTTGAAAGTGCGCGGCACCGGCAAACCCGGCACCAACAGCGGCAAGAATTTGTTGATTCGACCCGCGCGCCAGGCGGCAAACCAATACGCGCGGTCCTTCAGGTGAATGTCGATCTGCTGCGTGACGACCTCACGCGTCATCGCCTCATTCAGGAGGATGCGACTGCCAGACAGCAGGCGCCCCCGCTCGGCCAACGCGCGATGCCGCGCCACAAAATCCGGACGCGGCACGCAATCGCCATCGAGAAAAAGGAGGTAGTCGGCGTCCGTCGCCAGCACGCCGCGGTTGCGGATCTCACCAGCGCGAAATCCGTCGTCGCGATGCCAGACATGACGCAGCGGATACGGCGCAGTCTTGGCAGCGGCTTCGACCGCCACGCGTGTGTCATCGCGCGAACCATCGTCGGCGACGATGACATCGAATGCGCGATCGGTCTGTGCGCCACAGCCGGCCAGTACGCGAACCAACGCGTCCGGGCGGTTATACGTCGTAACGATGAGGGCGATGCGACGCGGCGGCTCAGCGCTTGCCATGACGATGCAGCATCATCAGCTTGACGTAGCGGTAATACGTGCCCTCGGCGTTCGACACGGCCAGCATGAAGCCCTCCGCACCATCGAGGAAGCCCCGCTGGATGATGTACGTACGGATGAACGCCCACAGCCCGTGACCGATGGCGCTGCCCAACGACGCGCGCTTGCCCTTGGCATAAGCTGCGGCCGCACCGGCGGTCGAATAATCGTTGGCTTTGTCCAGCGCAGCCTTCAGATCCGGAATCGAATAGTGGATGATCGGTGCGCGGAAGTCGCCCACCGTACCCTCGAAGACCAAGTGCGAGTGCACCGGCGCATCGAAGAACGTCACCTGTTCGCGCTTGAAAAAGCGACGAATGCGGTCCGGCCACCAGCCCGAATGCTTCATGAAGCGGCCGCAAAAACTGGAGCTGCGCGGCATGGAGTAGACAGTGTGCGGGCTGCCCGATTCCAGTACGGCGATCATCTCGGCCCGCAATTCGGGGCTGATGCGCTCGTCGGCGTCCAGCGAAAGCACCCAGTCGGTGCGCGCCTCGCGCAAGGCGCGGTTGGATTGCTCGCCGTAGCCGGGCCAGTCGGTCTCGAACACGCGCGCACCGAGCTGGCGGCAGATGTCCTGCGTGCCGTCCGTGCTGCCCGAGTCGAAGACGATGACATCGTCCGCCCAGTCACGTACCGAGCGGATGCAATCGCCGATATCAGCGGCTTCATTCTTGGCGACGATGATGACGGCGAGCGTGGCTCGATTGGATGCAGGCATGCGAAAACAATCTCAGAAAACAGGAGCGGCACCAAGCTGCTGCCGGCGCCGGTGAATATGCGCGGTGAACACGGCCACCATCACGCTGTAGAACACGACCGTCTGCGCGATGATCAGCATCACTTCGGTCAGCCCGAACAGTAGAAAGCCGACACACAACGTGAGGCCCATCGCGCCCGTCGTGCGCAAGATGCGGTCGTCGCACAGCGCGGCGCGCAGAAAGTAGGCGGCGGGCACCAGGTACAGCGCCAGCAATGCGCCGATGCCCAGCACGCCAAGCGTGGCGCCATTGTATAGAAACTCGTTGTGGGCATGCTCGAAGGCAGTCGCTTCCCGTGTGATCAGGCCTTCAGCGTGAATTGCCTTGAGAGCGGGCTCGAATTGGCCTCGCCCCACCCCGGCCAGCGGGTGGCGCGTCAGCATCAAGGTCGCGGCTCTCCAGAGTTGGAAGCGGATACCGACCGACGTGTTGGTCTGACCAGCTTGATAGGCGTGCAAATCGCTGACTGCCTGATCGAAACGGGCACGAACCATACTCGACGACACGCATACCGCTGCCAACAGCGCAAAGAAGACCAGCAACGCTGCCACTCGCTTTTTCCAGCTCACGTGACGCAGTGTCGCCACGGCGATCAGCAGCAGGACAGGAATCGCAACCCAGCCGCCGCGCGACTGCGACATGTATGAGGCAAAGAGCCCAGCGCCCCCGCCTGCCAAACGCAACGCAATAAGGGGCCACCCATCCTCTTTAGACCACCCAATGGAAATCAGCGAGAACAAGCCCATCAGCAACGACAGATTGCCGAACGGGATTGTGTTGGCGAATGCACCGATCTTGTCTGGCCGTCCGATACGCAATTCGAGATAAGCCCATACGACGGAGGCAAGCGCGCCCGCCACACATCCCCACTGCACGCTCTCCAGCTGTTTAGGCCGCAATTGCAACAGCGCAAACAGCGCCAGCCCGAACAGCCAGAGCCGGCCATAGGCAAATGGCACGCTGCGCGGCGCCGCGGGGTTCAACTGAGCACTGATCAGCATGGCGGTTGGCATGGCGGCCATGGCCAGGATCAGCCAGCGATGTTCGCGCCACATCGTCCGCAGTCGGCTGAACACCTCTGCAGGCGCGGCGAGCATCGACCAGAACGCGGCCACCAGCAGCAGCAAGAACGACAGGAACGCTGCGCCACGGACCGACAGCATGAAGGCCGGGAGGATGGAGATTCCGAACACGGCCAGCGCCGCCGGCGCGCTCGCTATCAGCGTCCGGCCACGTTGCATCAAGCCGCTCATCGCAATGTCCCCGCGCCAGGGGCAAGCGCCAGGAGCGCGTCGATGTGCGCCGTGATGCCCGGGTCATAGCGAAGGTGCTCACGCGGATTTGACAGGCGCGCTTGCCCCGCGTGCACGCGCGCAACAGCCGCCTCAATCGTGCGCCCGAGCGTGGCCGGATCATCCAGATCGAAGGTAGGCGCCCCGTCTTCCGAGATCACCTCGGTGCAGGCAATATTGGCTGCGAGCACGGCGGGCGTGCCGCACAGCACGGACTCCACGCCAATCAGCCCGAACGGCTCGTAGTGCGAAGCCAGGATCGTGTAATCCGCCGCGCGGTAGACGTTCTCGATGTCCTTGCGGTATCCCAGGTAGCGGATGTTGGGCGAGGACGACGACACCGGCCGCCCGATCACCGCCAGCTGCACAGGCAAATCCGTCTTCGAGAAAAACGCCTCCAGCAGCGGATAACCCTTGCGCTTGTGACTCGACGACGGGAACACAAACGTGACGCGGTCCTTCGCGAAGCCAAGCTCATCGCGCAGGCGCTGACGCTCCGCTTCATCCACCGGCGAGAACTTCGTCTCACTCACGGGGGGGTACACCGTCTTTACCTTGTCAGCGGGAATGTCGTAGTAGTCGAGCACTTCCTGCGCCATCAGTCGCGAGTGCGCAACGACAACGTGCGAGCGCACATAGTCGCGGCGCTCCAGGGCGATCTGCTGGCGATCCCAGAAGGCTGGCTCTTTTGAAAAGCTCTTCAGATAGCCGACGTGCGTACCGCCACAAATAGCGATATCCGAAGCGCCCGTGCGATTGCAGCCGATCATCAGATCGATGTGCTCGCGCTTGGCCAGATAGCGCACAAGCCAGCCGAACGCGTGGTCATTCAATTTGCCGGGCAGCTTGCGCGTGGGCAATGCAACGGCCTTGACCTGGCGGTATTCGGGAAGCGCCTTGTCCACCATCTTGGCGAAGAACACAGGACGGATGGCGCGCTCATGCAGACCGCGCACCAGGTCCATCGCGTAGCGCTCGCTGCCGCCGCTGTAGCCCAGCGCGTTGCACGAGATTCCGACGTTCATGGATGCTCTAGTAATAATCGTATTGAGACTGCAGTCGAGCCGAGCGCCCGCCCGGCAATGGCGCCCCCCGCGCCATCTTCGAACTACTCGTACACCGTTGCTACGTTCTCGGCGTCCAGCGCCTGACGCAGCGCGGCGATTGCCGCTTCGCTCGGAACAATGCGCCACGCGTCGCCAAGCACGGCTTCGCAGCGGGCCTGCTCGCAAACGTAGTTGATGCGTACCGAGACGCCGTTGCCATCTGCCGCCACATGCGGCGAAAGCAGATCGCGCAGCTTGGCCGCTGTCGAATCGCCGTTCATCGACAGCCGAATCGCCCGCGCAAACTTGGCGCGCGCCTGCGTCATGTCCATGACGGATTCGGCCGTCACACGCACGCCGCCAGTGAACATGTCGTGGCGGGCGCTGCCCTGCACGATCAGCACTTCGTCTTCCTTGAACAGCGCGCGATTGGCTTCGAAAACTTCGTTGAAAACCGTCACTTCGGTGGCTTCGCTGGCGGAGCCGTCGTCGAGCATGACGATCAGCATCTTGCCGCGCTGCGTCATCTGCGTACGCTGCCCGACAATCACGCCGGCCACCGTCTTGTTACGTGCATCGCGGTTGCCGTAGCCGCCGCCATTGCCCTTGTCGGTCACTTCGCGAGCCAGATCGGCCAGCGTCGTGCGTGCAAAGCGGCGCACCTCGTCGCGGTATTCATCGAACAGGTGACCAGAAAGGTAGAAACCCAGCGCCTGCTTTTCTTCCTGCAGCTTGCGCTTGGTCGTCCAGGCCGGTTCGTCGACGAGTTCGGGGCGATGCTGCTCGGCATCGTCACCGCTCATCAGGTCGAACAGCGACACCTGGTTGGCAGCCGCCGCCTTCTGCTCGGCGGCTTCCATGGCCAGGCCGATCGAAGCGAGGAGCTGCGCACGGTTGGCGTTGAGGCTGTCGAAGGCGCCGGCGCGCACCAGCGCTTCGATCGTGCGGCGATTGACCTGGCGGCGGTCAACGCGTTCGCAGAAGTCGAACAAGTCCTTGAACGGGCCGTCTTCGCGTGCACGCAGGATGTCTTCGATCGCGCCCTGGCCGCTGCCCTTCACGCCGCCCAGTCCGTAGCGGATGGTCTTGGCGTCGGTCGGTGCAAAACGATACTGGCTGGCGTTGATATCCGGCGGCAGGATGGTCAGGCCGTTCTTGCCTCGGGCATCGTCGTAAAGGATCTTCACCTTGTCGGTGTCGTCCATGGCGAGCGACATGTTGGCTGCCATGAATTCGGCCGGGTGATGCGCCTTGAGCCACGCCGTGTAGTACGCCAGCAGCGCATACGCGGCCGCGTGCGACTTGTTGAAGCCGTAGCCCGCGAACTTCTCCATCAGGTCGAAGATTTCATCGGCCTTTTCGGTGGAGAGCCCGTCCTTGGCAGCGCCCGCGCGGAACAGCTCTCGGTGCTGCGCCATCTCTTCGGGCTTCTTCTTACCCATCGCGCGGCGCAGCAAGTCGGCGCCGCCGAGCGAGTAACCGCCCACGATCTGCGCCATCTGCATCACCTGCTCCTGGTAGACCATGATGCCGTAGGTCTCCTTGAGCACCGGCTCGACGCGCGGGTCGGGGTACTCCACCTTCTCGCGGCCGTGCTTACGTGCGCAGAAGCTGGGGATCAGGTCCATCGGGCCGGGGCGATACAGCGCCACGAGGGCGATGATGTCCTCAAAGCGGTCAGGCTTGGCGTCCTTCAGCATGCCCTGCATGCCGCGACTTTCCAGCTGGAACACAGCGACCGTGTTGGCCGTCTTCAGGATGTCGAACGCCTTCTTGTCCGTCAGCGGAATGTGGCTGCAGTTCCAATCCGCCTTGGACGGATCGAGCATGCGGATGTAGCGCTCGGCCCAGTCGAGGATCGTCAGCGTGGTCAGGCCCAAGAAGTCGAACTTGACCAGGCCGACGGCTTCCACATCGTCCTTGTCGTACTGACTGACGACGCCGGCGTCTTCACCGCCTTGCGTGTAGAGCGGGCAGAAGTCGGTCAATTTGCCAGGGGCGATCAGCACACCGCCAGCGTGCATGCCGACGTTACGGGTCATACCTTCGACGCGCTGGGCAAGTTCCAGCAGCTGCTTGACCTCTTCTTCGTTGGCCTCGCGCTCGGCCAGCAGCGGCTCTTCCTTCTTCGCTTCTTCCAGCGTGACGAGCTTGCCCGGCTTGAACGGGATCAGCTTGGCCACGCCGTCAACAAAGTTGTAGCCGAGATCGAGCACGCGGCCCACGTCGCGCACCGCAGCCTTGGCGGCCATGGTGCCGAACGTGGCGATCTGCGAGACGGCGTCCTTGCCGTACTTTTCCTTCACGTACTGGATGACGCGGTCACGGCCGTGCTGGCAGAAGTCGATGTCGAAGTCGGGCATCGACACACGTTCCGGATTCAGGAAACGCTCGAACAGCAGGTTGTATTTGAGCGGGTCCAGATCGGTAATGCCCAGCGCATACGCCACCAGCGACCCTGCGCCCGAGCCCCGGCCCGGCCCCACCGGCACGCCGTTGTTCTTGGCCCAGTTGATGAAGTCTGCAACGATCAGGAAGTAGCCGGGGAAGCCCATCTTGATGATGGTGCCGGTCTCGAATTCCAGGCGGGCGTAGTACTCGGCGCGTTTGGATTCGCGCACGGCCTCGTCGGGGAACAGCACTTCCATGCGCTTTTCCAGCCCTTCCTTGGCGAGCTGGACGAGGTAGTCATCCAGCGACATGCCATCGGGCGTCGGGAACAGCGGCAGCTTGGGCTTGCCCAGTTCCAGCTTGAGGTTGCAGCGCTGCGCGATCTGCACCGCGTTGGCCAGCGCAGACGGGATGTCGGCAAACAGCGCGCACATCTCGTCCTGCGTCTTGAAATACTGTTCGGTCGTGAAACGACGGGCGCGGCGCGGATTGGCGAGCAGCTCGCCCTCGGCGATGCACGTGCGCGCTTCGTGGGCCGTGAAATCGTCCGGCGTCATGAACTGCACCGGATGCGTTGCCACCACCGGCAACTGCATGGCCGACGCCAGCTTCACGGCCTGCTGAATGTAGGCTTCGGTGCCGGCGTGCCCGGCGCGCTGCAGCTCGATGTAGAAAGCGCCCGGAAACACGCGCGACCAATGCGTCGCGAGCTTGCGCGCCAGCGCATCGTTTCCGTTGGCCAGCGCCATGCCGATATCGCCCGCCATCGCGCCCGAGAGCGCCAGCAGACCGGTGGCCAGCGGCGCGTTTTCAACACCCGGCTCGTCGAACCATTCGGGGGCGATTTCCGCGCGGCCGCGATGCTGGTTGGAGAGCCACGCCCGGGCCAGCAACTGGCACAGGTTCAGGTAACCCTGCTTGTCACGCACCAGCAACAGCAGGCGCGTCGGCTTGTCGCGCTCGTC
Source organism: Ralstonia sp. UNC404CL21Col (assembly GCF_000620465.1). Taxonomy (GTDB): domain Bacteria; phylum Pseudomonadota; class Gammaproteobacteria; order Burkholderiales; family Burkholderiaceae; genus Ralstonia; species Ralstonia flatus. The sequence continues at coordinate 489,273 of NZ_KK211140.1, read as the reverse complement.
GTGATTGGTGATCCACACGTCGGCCCCGACGATGGGCTTCACGCCCTTGCCACGCGCTTCCTTGTAGAAACGCACCAGCCCGAAGGCGTTGGCGAGATCGGTCAGCGCCAAGGCGCCCATGCCATCTTTGGCGGCAGCCTTGACGGCATCGTCGAGACGGACGTTGCCATCGACGACGGAATATTCGGAGTGGAGACGGAGGTGGACGAAGCGCGGCGAATTCATCCGCGTATTGTAACGGGTGACACCTTCCGCAAAGCATTCCGGGTGTGCCCGATTGACCTGCAGCAACCCCGCACGGCTGCGCGGGCGGCTATAATTTCGGCTTACGAATCAACGGGTTACCCAAGGCGCCGGAAAACGGCGCGGCAGCACATGCAGATCGTCAATATTTCCGCTTACAAATTCGTCACCCTCAATGACCGCGAGACCCTGCGCCCCGCCCTGCTGGCCGAGTGCCAGGCGCGCGAGCTGAAGGGCACCGTGCTGCTGGCGCCCGAGGGCATCAACATCTTCCTGGCCGGCTCGCGTGAGGCCATTGACGGCATCGTCGGCTGGCTGCGCGCCGACCCCCGTTTTGCTGACTTGGCACCGAAGGAAAGCCTGTCCGACCACCAGCCGTTCCGCCGCCTGCTGGTGCGCATGAAAAAAGAAATCATCACCATGCGCCATCCGCTGATCCGCCCCGAAGAAGGCCGCGCGCCGTCGGTCGCACCGCCGGACCTCAAGCGCTGGCTCGACCAGGGCCACGACGACGAAGGCCGCCCCGTGGTGATGCTCGACACGCGCAATGACTATGAAGTCGCCGTTGGCACGTTCAAGAACGTCGTCGAATACAACCTCAAGAAGTTCACTGAATTCCCGCCCGCCATTGCCGCGCACAAGGACGACTTTGCCGGCAAGACCGTCGTGTCGTTCTGCACCGGCGGCATCCGCTGCGAAAAGGCGGCAATTCACATGCAGGAGATCGGCATCGAGCGCGTCTATCAGCTCGAAGGCGGCATCCTGAAGTATTTCGAGGAAGTCGGCGGCGCGCATTACGACGGCGATTGCTTTGTGTTCGATCACCGCACAGCGCTCAATGCCGAATTGCTGCCGGCAGGCCCGAAGCAATGCTTTGCCTGCCGCGCCGTGGTGACGCCGGAAGAGCAGCAGTCCCCCGACTACATCCCCGGCCAGCGCTGCCCACATTGCGCCGGCAACCAAACGCGCGCCGCCGCATGAAGCGCCTCGCCGCCCGCCTCCTCGTCACCGCGCTGTGCCTTGCGGCATTGGGCGGTTGCGCGGCGAGCTGCGAGGGCGGATCGAACCGCGGCGTCTTCTGCGGAGCCGGCACGCGCTTCTGACCTTTCGCAGCGCGCCAGCAAAAAAACGCCGGACATGCCGGCGTTTTTCTTTGGGCGATCCGTTTTACTGGCGACCGCGCACGAACTGGTTCGTGATGGCAACAATACGTTCGCCGAACAGCTTGGCGGTTTCCAGGTCGCCGGGCAGCGGACCTTCTTCCGGGCTCGCGTCCGACGGCGATTGCGCCAGCGCGCCGCCAAAGCCAGCTAGGTAGTTCACGTCGTTGCGCGTGGCCGCCTTGCTGTTGGCCGGCATCATGCCCGTGCCGACCCAGATCATTCCGTGCTGCTGCGACAGCGTCCACAGATACTGGATCGACGCGTACTTGTCACCGTTCATCGATGCGGAATTCGTGAACCCCGCAGCGATCTTGTCCTTCCATGCACCGGTAAACCACGCCTTGGACGATGCATCGGCAAACTTCTTGAAGTCGCCCGACACGCCGCCCATGTAGGTCGGCGCGCCAAAGACGATCGTGTCGACGCCGGCGAGCAGCGCCCAGGTGTCGTCGTTGACGTCCGTGACGGAGATCAGGTGTGCTTCGGCGCCGGCGCCTTGAATGCCTGCAAATACGGCCTCGGCCTGCTTCTTGGTGTGGCCATAACCGCTGTGATAAACGACTGCAACTCGTGCCATGGGAATCCTCTTGGGGTTAGGGGTACGGCGGGGAACAACGGAAAAGAAAAATGGCGCACAGAGCGTGCGCCACCCACATTACGGCAGATCGAACACCAGCACTTCGCTGTCTTCGCCGCCGGAGAGCATCACCGTCTCTTCCTGCGTCAGCTTGGCTGCGTCGCCGCCGACCAGCGTGCGACCGTTAACGCTCACCTTGCCGCGCACGACATGCACATAAGCGCGGCGGCCTGCGACGATCGGCAGGGACGCAGTTTCTGCGCCATCGAACTTGCCGGCGTAGAGCGCCATGTCTTGGTGCACTTTCACCGATCCGTCACGGCCGTCGGCGCTGGCGATCAGCGCCAGCTTGCCGCGCTTGGCCGCCTCGTCGAAATGGCGTTCTTCGTAGCCCGGCGTCAGGTTCAACTGCGCCGGCAGCACCCAGATCTGCAGAAAATGCGTGGTCTGGTCCTGCGCGTGGTTGAACTCGGAGTGACGCACGCCTGTCCCAGCCGTCATGCGCTGCACGTCGCCGCGGCGCAGCACGCTGCCGTTGCCCATGCTGTCCTTGTGCGCCAACTCACCATCCAGCACGTAACTGATGATTTCCATGTCGCGGTGGCCGTGGGTGCCAAAGCCCATGCCGGCGGCGACGCGGTCTTCGTTGATGACGCGCAACGGCCCGAATTGAACGTGCTCCGGGTCCATGTAATCGGCGAACGAGAAGCTGTGATACGACTTCAGCCAGCCGTGGTCTGCGTACCCGCGATCTTGAGAGGGGCGGATTTCAATCATTTTGATGAATCTCCTATCCAAATTACTGCGTCGATGTGTGAATGGTACGCAGATTGGCTATAGTTGCGCGGTATAGCTTTGATTCAATACATCAAAAATTCTGAATATGGCGCTCTCGCTGGAATCTTTGGAAGTGCTGGACGCGATCGAACGCAAGGGCAGCTTTGCCGCCGCGGCGCATGAACTCGGCAAAGTACCGTCCGCGCTCACCTATGTGGTGCGCAAGCTGGAAGACGATCTCGACGTCCTGCTGTTCGACCGACGCCGCCATCGGGCCGAACTCACACCCGCCGGCCGCGCACTGCTCGACGAAGGCCGCCACCTGCTGCAGGCTGCCGATGAACTCGCCCGCCGCGTCAAACGCCTCGCCACCGGATGGGAAGCCACGTTGACCATCGTAGTCGACGATCTCGTGCACTTCCGCGCACTCATGCCCGTCATCCAGGATTTCTACGCTGAGAACACCGCCACGCGCCTGCGCTTCTGCCGTGAGGTGCTGGCCGGCACGTGGGACGCGCTGCTCTCGGGCCGCGCGGATTTGCTGATCGGACCAGCGCAAGTGATGCAGGTGCAGGGCATTCAGACGCGCACGGTGGGCAACATTCCTTTCGTATTTGCGGTGGCAGCACATCACCCGCTTGCGCAGATGGAAGAGCCCTTGCCTGCCGCTGCCATTACGCGGCATCGCATCGTTGCCGTGGGGGATACGTCGCGCAACCTGCCCGCACGCACCATCGGCGTGATGGCCGGACAGGACACGCTCGTGGTGCCCTCGATGGCGGACAAGGTGCAAGCGCAGATTCGCGGCCTGGGCTGCGGCTGGCTGCCGGTGCCGTTGGCGCAACCGTATCTCGATTCCGGCGTGCTGATCGCCAAGGAAACCACCGAAGACAAGCGCGCCGGCACATTCCAGGTGGCGTGGCGCAACAACATGCGCGGCAAGGCGCTGCAATGGTGGGTCGACAAGCTGGAAGACCCGCGCCTGGGGCAGGCCTTGATGATGCAGTAAGCGCCTCTGGCCGCCAAATCGCGCACAATAGCGCCATCGACCTCTGCGCCTGGAGCGTTGCGTTGTCCCAAGCCAATCTCGATTTTCCGGAATCCGCCAACTCGTCGCGCGGCCAATACCGTGGCCGTTTTGCGCCCTCGCCCACGGGGCCGCTGCATATCGGCTCGCTGGTCACCGCATTGGCAAGCTGGCTGGATGCGCGCGTACACGGTGGCACGTGGCTCGTGCGCATCGAAGACATCGACTTCCAGCGCAATGTGCCCGGCGCCGATCGCGACATCCTTGCCACGCTGGAAGCCCTCGGGCTCAATCCCGACGAAGCCCCGCAATGGCAGAGCACGCACCTTCCGCGCTTTGAACAGGCGCTTGAGCAGTTGCAGGCCGTCGGCCGCCTCTACCCGTGCGGCTGCACGCGCCGCGAAATTGCGGATTCCGTCACCAGCATCGACGCGAACGGGCACGTGCGTCACCAGACGTTGATCTATCCCGGCACGTGTCGCAACGGGCTGCACGGCCGCCCCGCGCGCGCATGGCGCGTGCGTGTGCCAGACGCCGACGCGGCCACGGTCTGCTTCGACGACCGCTGGCAAGGCACGCAATGCCAGAACCTGGCCGAGGCTGTCGGCGATTTCGTGCTCAAGCGTGCCGACGGCATGTGGGCGTACCAGATTGCGGTGGTGGTGGATGATGCCGCGCAAGGCATCACGGACGTCGTGCGCGGCGCCGACCTGCTCGACTCGACGCCCCGCCAGATCTATCTGCAACAGCTGCTGGGCTTGCCAGCGTTGCGCTACCTGCACGTGCCGGTGGTCGTGAACCCAGACGGCGAAAAGCTCAGCAAGCAGACCGGCGCGCGCGCCATCAACCGCAGTCAACCGCTAGCGGCGCTCACCGAAGCGGCACAGCACCTCGGGCTGGAAATCCGTGCAGGGGATGTGGAAGGGTTCTACCGGGACGCCGTCCCGGCATGGGCCAATCGCCTGGCGCAGCTGGCCTGATGCAATTGACCCGGGCGGCAGGAGCGCCGCCCCTTTCCGTCGACTGACTTAACGCTTGCGCGGCACGCCACCGAGCAGCGCCGCAATCGGCCGCTTGGCGGTGCGCGGGTGTCCGGCGGGCTGTGCCGGCTTGGCGGCCTCCGCCGATTCCGCCGGCACAGACGATTCGTACGGGCGGTTGAAGAACGGATCGTCCGATGGGCGGAACGCCGGGCGCACGATCGTGTGATCGAGCACGCGGGCGCCGTTACGCTCATCGCGCTCACGGGCGCGACGAACTTCGCTGCGGGCACGCTTTTCATCGCGCTCGCGGCGTTCACGGTCACGCGCCTGTTCGCCGGTCGGATCGAAATCGGCCAGTTGCTCGCGCGGCAAATTGCGCTTGATCAGCTTTTCGATATCGGCCAGCAGACGTTCATCGCCCGGGGCGAACAGCGACAGTGCGTCACCCGAAGCGCCGGCACGACCCGTGCGGCCAATGCGGTGCACGTAATCTTCTGCGTTGAACGGCAGGTCGAAGTTGATCACGCACGGCATCTGCGAGATGTCGAGCCCGCGCGCTGCCACGTCGGTGGCGACCAGCACATCGACGGTACCTTGCTTGAACGCTTCGAGCGTCTGCATGCGCTCGGTCTGCGTCTTGTCGCCGTGAATGGCGTTGGCGTTGATGCCTTCGCGCTCCAGCGCACGCGCCAGCCGCGAGCAGCCGATCTTGCTGTTGGAGAACACGATGCACTGGCGCGGCAAGCCTTGCTCGGCACGCTGCTTCAACAGGTGTACGAGCGCCGCCTGCTTGTGGTTGTCCGGCACGGTGTAGATGACCTGGCGGACATTCTCTGCCGTGGCGTTGCTGCGGGCCACTTCAATGGTCTGCGGATGACGCAGGTAGCTGGCGGCCAGCTTCTTGATCTCCGGCGAGAACGTCGCCGAGAACAACAGCGTCTGGCGGTGTGCCGGCAGCAGGTTGATGATGCGCTGCAAGTCGGGCAGGAAGCCCATGTCGAGCATGCGGTCGGCTTCGTCGAGCACCAGCATGCGCACCTGCGACAGGTTCACGCTGCGCTGCTGCACATGGTCGAGCAGGCGGCCCGGCGTGGCCACGAGGATTTCGACGCCGCGGCGGAGTTGCTCGGTCTGCGGGTTCATGTCGACGCCGCCGAACACGACAGCGCTGCGCAACGCCGTGTACTTCGCGTACTTGGCAACGTTGTCGTACACCTGGTCGGCCAGTTCGCGCGTGGGCGTGAGGATCAGCGCCCGCACCGGGTGGCGCGCCGGCGACGCGCTCGTATTGGCGTCGGGCAGCAGGTTATGGATGATCGGCAGCGAGAAACCGGCGGTCTTGCCGGTGCCGGTTTGTGCAGCGCCCATGACGTCGCGGCCGGCGGTCACCACCGGAATGGCGGCGGCCTGGATGGGCGTGGGCTTGGTGTAACCGCTTTCGGTCAGCGCGCGGAGGACGTCCGGATGCAGGCCGAAGCTGTCGAACGTCACCGATTCATTGGCCGGTGCTTCTGACGCTTCAGACATCGTTGCAGTATTCATAGGGGGAGATGCGGCATGCCGGTTGGCATGGCGGCGCGCCAAACCCAGGCGGAAAACCCGCGTGCGGCTCGCGCAAAGCGTTAAAAATCAAAAGTTTATCACGTGAGAACCGGCCCGGGACGGATGATCCGCCCACACCAGCCGACGGCAGCGCCACAGCTGCCTTGACACGGATCAAGTGGGCCGGGCACGCGCTGCGCCACCATCCAGGCATTCCAACCTGCGCCCTGCCCTCTCCCATGGTCACCACGCTCTATGAATCGCCCGAGCACGTTTGCCTGATGTTTTCCGACCTGGTCGACGATCACGACGACCTGCCCGTGCAGACCAACCAGTTCCTCATCGTCGATCACGGCCACGGCGCACTGATCGATCCGGGCGGTCAGATGACCTATAACGCGCTGTTTCTGGCGATGAACCGGTACTTTCCTCCCAAGCAGCTGGACTACGTGCTGGCCTCGCATGCGGACCCGGACATCGTCGCCTCGGCGGGACGTTGGCTTACGAGTTCCAGCTGCGACATCCTGATCTCGCGCGTGTGGGAGCGCTTCCTGCCGCATTTCTGCAACGTCGGCAAGACTGAAGGCCGCATCGTGCCGATCCCGGATACGGGTATGGCGATTCCGCTGGGGCAGTCGCATCTGCTGGCCGTGCCCGCGCATTTCCTGCATTCGGAAGGCAATTTCCAGTTCTACGATCCGGTGTCGCGGATCCTGTTCTCGGGCGATCTGGGTGCATCGATGGTGCATGCCAACGTTGCGGCCAAGCCCGTGGGCGATTTTGATGCGCACCTGCCGCTCATGGCGCCCTTCCACCGTCGCTACATGAGCGGCAACCGGGTATGCCGGCTGTGGGCACAGATGGTGCGGGGGCTCGATATTGAATGGATCGTGCCGCAGCACGGCCAGGCGTTTCGCGGCAAAGCCATGGTCAACCGGTTCATCGATTGGGTCGAGACGCTCGACTGCGGCATCGACCTGATGACGCCGGAGATCTTCCGCCTGCCCGCCCTGCCGAAGGCGGCAGCCGGCGCAACGATCAAGACGCGCGCGTAGCGCCAGAAGCCGGGGCAGCCGGCAGGATGATCTTCATCATGGCGCTCGACAGCTCGTGCGCCAGCACCCCGGCGTCGATGCGCGACGGGTCGTGCCACGTATACATGAACCCCATCACGCCGCCCATCGAGTGCGCCGCGACGCGCGCATCGCCAAAGTCAAACACGCCGGCGCGCTTGCCCTCGTCGAGCAGCGCATAGAGATCGCGGTAATACGCCCGCGACATGCCGTGCAGCCATTCCACCGTTTCCGGGCGCAGGTATTGCCGATCGCGATACGTCAGTGCCGCAGCGTAGTGGCAGTCGATGCACCGGCGCGCCATTTCCAGCAGGCAGGCCTGCAGGCGCTCTCGCACGGGCAGGGCCGGATCGGCGGTTTCCCGGATGGCCGACAGGCAGATCTGCGCGGCCTCGCGGCACAGGATGTCAAAGATCTCGTATTTGTCCGTGAAGTAGTAGTACACCGCCGGTTTGGTCACGCCGAGCGCGTTGCACAGGTCGCTCATCGTCATGCCGGCATACCCTTTGGTGAAGAAGAGCTGCGCGGCCGTGTCGAGAATCTGCCGGCGGCGGGCCTCCTGCCGCTCGGCGATGTGCGGGCGCGTGGCCGGCGGTGTGACGCCGGGGGCCTCGGCGGCCTCGGTTTCAGCAGACGGGTGCACGTCGGAAACGGCAGATTTGCGGACGGTGGACATGACACATATTTTCGCATGTCGCCCGCAGATGCGTCGTGGCATGCGCGCATCTTGGCGACATCTTCGCTTCGATGCTTGACGCATCAAAGAACGCTTTCTATATTCTTACCCGTTGGTATAAAAAGTTACTTCTCAGTATAGATAGTGCGGCGCCACGCTGCGCACGCGCTGCACAACCCAACGGAGACAAGCTTTGGCGATGGACGAGTCCGAGTATCTCGGCCGCGTTCGCGCGCTCTGGGCGCGCGCATGGCCGGTCGATACCCCGCGTGAGCCGCATTACCCGATCGGGCGCGTTGCCCTCACCGACTATCTGCGGCACTGGGCGCGCACCACGCCAGACAGGCCGGCCATCCACTTCTACGGGCACGACACAACGTTCGCCCAGCTTGACGATCTGTCGGACCGCTTTGCCGCGCTGCTCGCGCAACACGGCATTGGCGCAGGCGACCGGGTGGCGGTCTTCCTGTCGAATTGCCCGCAGTTCAATGCAGTGTTCTTCGGCATTCTCAAGCTGGGCGCCGTGTACGTGCCGATCAGTCCGCTGTCACAGCGTGCCGAACTGATGCATGCGCTGAGCGACGCAACACCACGCGCCATCGTCACGCTGGACCGCCTCATGCCGCTGGTGCGTGACGTGCGCGCCGAAACATCGATCGAGCACGTGTTCGTCACACGTTACGCAGATGTGCTCCCCACACAGCCGACGCTGCCGCTCCCGGCCATGCTGACCGAGCCGGCCCTGCCCTGCGAAGACGCCATCGACTTGTTGCCGGCACTGGCGCAGACCACGCCGATCCCCTTGCCGCCGGGTTCGCTCGATGCGGTTGCCGCGCTCAACTACACCGGCGGCACGACGGGGCTACCGAAGGGCTGCATCCACACGCAAGGGGACATGGTCGACATGGCGGCTGCGTTCTCGGCCGTGTCGCTGCGCGCGGATGCCGACACCGTCCTGCTCAGCTTCTATCCGCAATTCTGGATTGCGGGCGAGAACACCGGGCTGATCTTCCCTGCTTTCCTTGGCGTGCCGCTGGTGTTGCTCGCCCGCTGGGACGCCGAAGCCTTCATGGCGGGCGTGCAGCGCTACCGCGTGACCAACGGTTCGATGCTGGTCGACAGCGCGGCGGAGGTGATGGCGCATCCGCGTGTGCATGCGTACGACCTGCGTTCGCTGCGGCACACGGGCGTGTCGTCTTTCGTGAAGAAGCTGAACCCGGAATACCGGCGCGCGTGGCGCGAACTGACCGGCTCGATGATGGCCGAGAGCGCCTGGGGCATGACGGAAACGCAGACCTGCAACAGCTTCACGGTCGGCATGCAGGACGATGATTTCGATCTGCGCTCGCAGCCGATTTTCGTGGGCCTGCCGGTGCCCGGCACCGATTTCAAGATCTGCGACTTTGACACGCACGAACTCATGCCGATCGGCGCCGAAGGCGAACTCTGCGTGCGCACGCCAACGTTGCTGAAGGGCTACTGGAACAAGCCGGACGCCACCGCGCAGACGCTGCGCAACGGCTGGTTCCACACCGGCGACATCGGCTGCATCGACGAACAGGGCTACGTGCACTATCTCGGCCGCCGCAAAGAGATGCTGAAGGTCAATGGCATGAGCGTATTCCCGGCGGAGATCGAAGCCATGCTCGGCAAGCATCCGGCCATCCTGGGCTCTGCCGTGGTCGGCCGCGCCGACGCGCAACGCGGCCAGCTGCCCGTCGCCTTCGTGATGCTGCGCCCCGAGGCCGTCGGCACGTTGGACAGCGCCACGCTCACCGGTTGGTGCCGCGAGAACATGGCCGTCTACAAGGTGCCCATCGTGCGCATTGTCGATGCACTGCCGCTCACGGCCACCGGCAAGGTGCGCAAGCAGGATCTCGCTCCACTCGCTGAACAGCTCTAACCCACCCTGCTCCATGACGTTTCGCAAACTGCTGATCGCCAATCGCGGCGAGATTGCCATTCGCATTGCCCGCGCAGCCGCCACGATCGGCTTGCCCTCCGCCGCCCTCTATTCCGAAGACGATCGCGACGCGCTGCATCCGCTACGCGCCGATGAAGCCGTGCCCTTGCCTGGAACCGGCCCGCGCGCGTATCTCGACGGTGCGGCCATCCTCGACGCTGCACGCGCAGTCGGTGCCGATGCTGTTCACCCGGGCTACGGCTTCCTGAGCGAGGGCGCGGCTTTCGCGCGCCAGTGCGCAGAGGCCGGCGTGCAGTTCATCGGGCCACCGCCGCGCGTGCTCGAACTCTTCGGCGACAAGGCACGCGCGCGGGCCCTTGCACACGAGGCCGGCATTCCCATCGTCAGCGGCACGCAAGGCGCGACCACGCTGGAAGAGGCGCGCGCCTTCTTCGCCACGCTGCCGCCCTCGCACGGCATGATGATCAAGGCCGTATCCGGCGGCGGCGGACGCGGCATGCGCGCCGTGCACGATGCGCAGGCGATTGCCGACGCGTACGCGCGCTGCATATCTGAAGCGACCGCCGCGGGTGGCGGCGGCGACGTCTACGTAGAAGCGCTGGTGCCCGCGCCGCGCCATATCGAAATCCAGATCGTTGCAGACGCGCACGGCCACGTTGCGCACCTCGGCGAGCGTGAATGCAGCCTGCAGCGCCGTCACCAGAAACTGATCGAGATCGCGCCCAGCCCCGCGTTGAACGATGCGCTGCGTGCACGCATTGCCGAGGCTGCCGTCACGCTGGCCAAGGCGGCACGCTACAGCGGCATCGGCACCTTCGAATTCCTCGTGGAAGGGGCAGGCACGCCGCACACCACCTTCTACTTCATGGAGGCCAACCCGCGCGTGCAAGTCGAACACACGGTCACGGAAATGGTGACGGGTATCGACTTGGTCGTGACCCAGCTGGCGCTGGCACAGGGTGCGTCGCTCGCAGATGTCGGGCTTGCTCAGCCGATCGCGCCGCGCGGCCACGCCGTGCAGGTGCGCATCAATGCGGAGACCCTCGATGCAAGCGGTCAGCCGCACCCGTCCACCGGCATGCTGACCGCCTTCGAGCCGCCCAACGGCCCCGGCGTGCGCGTCGACACCTGCGGCTATGCGGGCTACCGTCCGAACCCGCGCTTCGATTCACTGCTGGCCAAACTGATCGTCCACGCGCCGCACGGCACGTATGCGCAGACGCTGACACAGACGTACCGCGCGCTGTGCGAATTCCGCATCGAAGGGCTCGCCACCAACAAGCGGCTGCTGCAAGACCTGCTGCGCGATGCTGACGTGCAGGCCAACGCCGTGCACACGCAGTTTCTCGATGCGAAGCTCGCCGACCTGGCCGCCGGCAACGGCGAAGCGCATCCCGCACTGCACGCCACGTCGGTCGCCACCCCGGACCTGACGCCCGCTACGTCATTCCTCGACGAGCTTCCTGACGACGCCGAAGTGCTCACCGCGCCAATGGATGGCGCACTGATCCAGATCACCGCGCAAGCCGGTGCCGCGGTCGCGCGCGGCGAGGTGCTGGCCGTCATTGAAGCGATGAAGATGGAGCATGTCGTCACCGCACCGGCTGCTGGTCGTGTGCTGCAGGTCTGCGCGCAATCGGGCGCCACAGTGCGCGAAGGCCAACCGCTGGCCGTGCTGCATCCCGCCGACGCACAACATGACACCGCAGCCGCCAATGCCGAAATCGACCTCGACCACATTCGCCCCGACCTGCAAGCCGTCATCGAGCGCCATGCGTTCGGTCTCGACGCGAACCGTCCGGAGGCCGTTGCCCGCCGCCGCAAGACCGGGCAGCGCACCGCGCGCGAGAACATCGCACACCTGTGCGACGCCGACTCGTTCATCGAATACGGTGCACTCGCCATCGCAGCGCAACGCCAGCGCCGCGCACTCGCCGACCTGATTCGCTCGACGCCGGCCGACGGCATCATCACCGGCATCGGGACCGTCAACGGCGCGCACTTCCCCGATCAGGACGCGCGCTGCATGGTGCTCGCGTATGACTACACCGTGCTGGCGGGCACCCAGGGCACCTTCAACCACAAGAAGACCGACCGTGCACTGGAGCTGGCGCAGCAATGGAAGATGCCCGTTGTGCTGTTCGCCGAAGGCGGCGGCGGTCGGCCGGGCGACACTGAAAAGCGTGGCGTCAGCGGCCTGGACTGCCCGACCTTCATCCACTTCGCGCGTCTTTCAGGGCTGGTGCCGACCGTCGGCATCGTGTCGGGCCGCTGCTTCGCAGGCAACGCCGCACTGCTGGGCTGTGCCGACGTGATCATCGCCACGCGCGACGCGACCATCGGCATGGGCGGCCCCGCCATGATCGAAGGCGGCGGTCTTGGCGTCTACGCGCCCGAGGAGGTCGGCCCCGTCAACGTGCAGGCGCCGAATGGCGTGATCGACGTGCTGGTCGAAAACGAAACCGAAGCCGTGGACGCCGCGCGCCGCTACCTGAGCTATTTCCAGGGGCCGCTCGCCGACTGGGAAGCCGGCGACGTGCGCCACCTGCGCCACGTGATTCCCGAAAACCGCATGCGCAGCTATGACATGCGCGCCGTAATCGATGCATTGGCCGATACGGATTCGGTTCTGGAACTGCGTCAAGCCTTTGGTGTGGGCATCATTACCGCGCTGATCCGCATCGAGGGCCGCGCCTTCGGCTGCATTGCCAACAACCCGCGCCATCTGGGCGGCGCCATCGATTCTGCAGCGGCAGACAAGGCATCGCGCTTCATGCAGCTGTGCAACGCATTCGACCTGCCCATCGTCTCGCTGTGCGACACACCGGGTTTCATGGTCGGGCCGGAGGCGGAAAAGACCGCGACCGTCCGCCACGTCAGCCGCATGTTCGTAACGGCCGGCAACTTGCGCGTGCCTTTCTTCACCATCGTGCTGCGCAAAGGCTATGGCCTTGGGGCGATGGCCATGGCGGCGGGCGGTTTTCGCGCGCCGCTGTTCACCGCGTCGTGGCCGAGCGGCGAGTTTGGCGGCATGGGCATCGAAGGCGCCATCCGCCTGGGTTACCGCAAAGAGCTGGAAGCCGTGGAAGACCCGGCAGAACGCGAGGCCCTGTTCCGCAAGATGGTCGACGCCGCCTACGAGGAAGGCCGCGCGCTCAACATCGCCAGCTATCTGGAGATCGACGCCGTGATCGACCCGGCCGATACGCGCCGCTGGCTGCTGCGCGGGTTGCAATCGGCGCCGCCCGCCCCGCCAAGGCACACACGCGACCCGGCCACGCGCGGCTTCATCGACACCTGGTAGCCGAGAACCCACACAAGGAGGAGACATGCTCGCAGTGATCCGCTTTGCCCGTCCGTTGTCCGCATCGGCTTGTGCGGCAGCGTTGCTGTTCGCACCGCTGGCCCATGCCGCAGACCCGGCGCCGATCAAGGTGGCGTTCATTGATCAGCTGAGCGGGCCGCTCTCGAATGTGGGCGAGCAGTTTCTGGCGAATCTGAAACTCGGTATCGACGATGCCAATGCGCAGCCGCAAGGCGTGCTCAACGGTGCGCGCTACGAGCTGTCGACCTACGACAACAAGCTCTCGGCGCAAGACAGTCTGTCGGCGCTGCAGAGCGCCATCGACGCCGGGGCGAAGATCGTCTTCACCGGCGGCTCGGGCTCGTCAGTGGTGGCGGCGATGGTGGATGCGGCCACCAAGCACAACGAGCGCAATCCGAACAGCCGTGTGCTGATCATCAACTACGCATCAATCGACCCTGACCTGACCGGCGCGCATTGCAGTTTCTGGCACTTCGCCACCGAGGCCAATACCGCGATGAAGATGCGCGCGCTGGCCAACTTCGTGAAGACGCAGCCCGATATCCGCAAGGTCTATTCGCTGAACCAGGACTACGCGCACGGCCGGCTGTGGGCGTCGCTGGGCAAGCAGATGATCTCGGCCGCGCGGCCCGACGTGCAGTTCACCGGAGAAACGCTGCACCCGATCGGCAAGGTGAAGGACTTCGCGCCTTACGTCTCGAAGGCCAAGGCGACGGGCGCAGACACGCTCCTCACCGGCAACTGGGGGCAAGACCTGAACCTGCTCATCAAGGCTGCCGGCGACATGAGCTACGACGTGCGTTATCTGAACCACAGCGGCGCGGGCGCGCCGGGAACGGTGCTGGCCGTGTCGCAGGCCAAGATCGGCAAGGTGACCTGGGTGTCGGAATGGACGCCGGGTAACGGCAACGCCCAACTGATGCAGATGGATGCGCGCGTGCGGCAGACGCCGGCCGGGGAGCACTTCGCACCGCGCACCGTGTTGTCCGTCGAGCTGGTCACGGACGCCATCCGCAAAGCCAATTCGACCGATCCGCTGAAGATTGCGCTGGCGCTGGAAGGTATGCAGAAGCAGAGCTTTCTCGGCGACGTCACGATGCGCAAGGTCGACCACCAGTTGCTCCTTCCGCAGGTGGTCTCGACGATCGCGCCGGTGGACGGAAAGACCGTCAAGGTCGGCTACGACGGCACCCAGTGGGGCCACAAGACGGAGAGCACAACCGCGGCCAAAGACCTGGACCTGCCGACCGCTTGCAAGATGAAGCGGCCGGCCGGCACTTAAACGGTCAGGCCGAAAATCAATCAGCGCGGTCCGTGCGCAGCGGGCCGTATTCGATGGGCACCCAGGCGAAGGCATTGCCATCGCGGCGCACGTGGCCCAGGCCCGGGAACGGCAGATGTGCGCCGGCCACCCACAGCTTGTCGCGCGCTGCTTCCGCAAACAGCTTGCGGCGCGAGGCGATGGCGGCCTTCTTGTCGACGTCGTATTCAAACGCGACCTCGGGGTGCTGGAACTGCACGGCATGGCTGTGCACGAGGTCGCCCCACACCAGCAGGCTGCGTCCCTTCGAGGCGAACAGATAGCCGCTGTGCCCCGGCGTATGCCCGTTGGCGACGACCGAGCGCACGCCCGGCACCACCTCATCGCCCGGCTTGAACTGCTTGAGCTTGCCCGCTGCCGCATACGGCGCCACGGAGTCGCGCGCCATCTTGAAGAACGGCTGCATGTCGCTCGGCTTGGAAGCGGCGATCGTTTCGCTCAGCCAGAAATCGGCTTCCGGGGCGGCCACATACACCTGCGCATTCGGAAAGGCCGGCTGGCCCTGCGGCGTCAGCAGTCCGCATGCGTGGTCCGGATGCAGGTGCGTCAACAGCACGGCGTCAATCTGCTCGGGCTGATAACCCGATGCGCGAACATTGCCGGCCAGACCGCCCATCGTCGGACCAAAGCACGTGCCCGAACCCGTGTCGACGAGGATGCGTTTGGCACCCGTGTCGATCAGAAAGCCGTTCACAGCCGTCTGCATGCCCGGCGTGTTTGCTATAAACATCCGCGCTAGCAGGCTCTGCACCGATTGCGCGTTTAGGCCGAGCAAGGTCTTGGCGGGCAGATCGGTGTAGCCGTCGTAGAGCGCGGTCACAACATCGTCGCCGAGCGCCATGCGGTAATAGCCTGGCACTTGGGTGCGTTGTTGCGTTGGCGCGGCGGCGGCAGATGCTGGCGTCTGGGCATAGGCGGATCCGATGGACGCCACCATCGCTGCGGCCACGGCGACTGAAGTAAGCAAACGCATGTCTTGGCTCCCGTAAAAGGCCGCTGCCCCGGTGCAGCGGCAAAAGCCGGATCATGCCATCGCCGCAGCACATTGCATTGCCGCCATTGGCGACAGGGGTATTGCCCAGAGAGAAATACGCGCCCCAAAAGAAACAAGGCCCGACATGCCGGGCCCATGCTTCAGACCAATCGACGGCGGCTGCGCAACCGCCCGTCAACCGGGTACGTGCTTATTGCACGTGGAACTTCGGCGTCGATACCACCGTGCCGCTCACCGTGCAGTCCGGCGTGAGCAGTGCGTTGGTAAACGTGAGCGACGAGTTCGGATCGTTCCAGGCGGTCACGACCTTGCTGGGGCCGCAGCTGCCCAGCAGGAACACGTTGACCGCCGCATTGTTGATCGACAGCTGGGTGGTGCTGTCGGCCTGGCCTGTCCACGGGGTCGCGCCGGAGATGAGGCCGCACGTCCCGCCGCCGGTAAACGATGTGGACGTGATGTTGACGATGCCCGAAGGCGTGATCGTGCCGGTGAAGGTCGCTGTGCAATTGGCGCTGATGGAGCCTTTGGACAGCGTGGTCTGGCCGGTGACCGAGAATGGCTCGCCATTCGGGTTCATCGGTTGACCATCGACACGCGAAACGGTGACGGCAAGTGCGGGTGTGGCTGCTACGGTGGCAAGTGCGAGTGCAACTGCAAGAGATACGACTTTACGTGTGCTCATTTATTGCCTCACTAGAACTGACGGTAGAAACCGCCTTAAGAATGCGGCGCAAACCAGTTCCCGCTCGATTCACGCCGCGCCGATTAGCCAGGCGCAGACAGCCGACACCCGGCTAAAACTTGTACGACACCCCAACGAACGTGATGATCGGATTGGCCTTGAGCGTGGTCTTCGTAGTGGCCAGCGTGGTGCCGTCCGATGCCTTGATGACGGTCGCCGCTTCGGTCTTGAGCGGCAGGTACGACACCGTTGCCGTCAAGGCCCATTGCTTGTTGATCGCGTAGCTCGCCCCGAGGTTGAAGATCGGCGCCCACGACGAGGACGACTTCCCCTCGACATACGTCGGCCCAGGCTTGCCCGCCCCCGCTGCCAGGACGCTGCCCAGTTCGCGATTCACGGCCGCCGCAAAGTACGGATTCAGCTCGATGTTGGTGAAGAAGCTGTAGACGACACCCACGCCCACGAACGGACGGAACGTCGACTGCGCGTGCCCGAAGTACCACTGCAGAATGACCCCGGGGCTCCATTGGCGCGCCTTGCGCACGGCCGGCTGGTTGGACGGGTCGTCCAGATCGACGTGGCCGAGCGCCCCTGCGGGCCCGGGCGCGCGGATCACGCCATGCCCGGTCAGCTTGAATTCGGGCGGCACGCCGGCAATCGTGGTCAGCGCAATGTTGTCGGTAAAGAAATGCGTAAGCGTCAGGCCCAGCGTGTTGGCGTTGCTCACACGCAGCCCGCTGTTGGGCGACGTGAAGCTGCCGGGCAAGCGCAGCGGATCATTGATCGGCGCGTTGATCACGCTCGTGGTCAGGTTGTTGCTCGAGTCCTGCGGCATGATGTGGAACCAGCCCACCGTCGCCACGTTGTCACCGGCCTGCTGCGCCATGGCACCTGCGGATGCGCAGGCCGCCATCAATGCGACAGTCAGTTTCTTCATGATGCTTCCTCCTGTTGTTCTGAGCGGAGCGCGGTGGTCTGTGCCGCGCCCCGTGGCGTGTTATTCCGGAAACGTCACTGCACGAAGGCGCCCACGGTGAAGTACGGGTTCTTCGTATCGCTCATGTCCAGGAAGCCGAAGGTCTTGCCGGTAAAGATCAGCTTGCCCGTCGGGGCTGAGCCGGCCGGTGCGCTGGTCTGCGTGGTGCGGATCACACCCGGGACGCTCTGCGTGAAGTCGAGATTCAGCGGTCGCGCCAGCGCTGCCTGC
The DNA here is from genome assembly GCF_000620465.1 of Ralstonia sp. UNC404CL21Col. Lineage (GTDB taxonomy): Bacteria > Pseudomonadota > Gammaproteobacteria > Burkholderiales > Burkholderiaceae > Ralstonia > Ralstonia flatus. Next base: position 471,759 of record NZ_KK211140.1, on the reverse strand, counting down.
GATGCGTTGAACGGATCGAGCATCGTGGCCTGCGCTCCCACCAGCGCCGTGGCACGGTAGTTGAACGTGCTGTCCACACCCGTGTATTCGCCGTCTTGCGAGCCCTGCGCGATGTTGCCGACCGGTGCCATGATCGAAATGCCGGACTCGTCATCTGCCACCGGCGGGCCGGCCGTCAGATCGGAATTGGCCGCACCGACGCGGATGAAGATCGGCACGAGCTGGCCATACAGCTTGCCCACGATCATCACGCCCTTGCCCGCCTTGGCCGGGTCGAGCGACGACACCGTTGCCGGCACCTGCGGCTGATAGTTCAGCGTGGTGAAGGCCGGCGCATCGCCGCGCAGCGTCAGCTTCTGGTTGACCGTCGCGCTTGACGTCAGGCACGCCCCGCCGTTCTTCACGCCGAGGTTGTCGCACTCGGTGTAGGTGCCATCCGCATTGATGGTGAACCGCGCATCGACCGCCTGCTGCGAGAAGTTCTGCGACGGCACCTGGTGATAGCCGAGCTGGTTGTAGTTGCCCGCAATCTTGTTCAGATCGGTCTCGGTGTTCGAGAAGCTGATGAACGGGTAATACGGGAACGTGGTTTGCGGAATCCTGCCCACGCCAACGATGCCGTCGAACTGGATCGTCGCGCCCGGAATCGTGCCGCCCAGCACGCCCTGCCCCAGGAAGAACCGCGCCGGACGGCTCGGATCGAGGCTCGCATTATTCAGGCGGAACGCGCACTGGTTCAGTTTCTCGGTCGGCAGCGCCGTCTCTTGCGTGAGCGTGCCGGTCTGCACGTTATTGGGCGCCGTATCGCGGGTGGGCGCCACGGTGCCCGTCTTGACCGGAATCGGCGAGGCCAGATACGTGATCTGGTACGTCATCTTCGTCGTGTCGAGCTGCACCTTCACGAGTTCGCCCGAACCCGACCCGCCAGTGAAGACGGTGTTGTAGTCGATGGCCTGCGGACACAGGCGCTGGATCACCGGAGCGGGCGAATCATCACCGCCGCCTCCGCACGCTGTCACCATCGGTGCGCAAGCGAGCACGACCAACCATTTACGCCATTGCATTTGCGTTTCCTCCGTGTTGTTGTTCCGTCGCGGCGGCGCAGCGTGCACAGGTCACGCACGCCGCCGCATGGGGTTTCGTTGGTGCGCGCCTCACTGGACGAATGCGCCGACCGTGAAGAACGGGTTGTACTTGTTGTTGTTCATGAGCATTGCGTACACGTTGCCCACCTTGACGGCCACGCCGGTGTCGCCGGCCTTGAACAGCGCAACGTTGCCGCTGGCGCCCTTCGCGTTGAAGTCGTTCTGCGCGGTCACGATCAACTTGCCTGGCGAGCTTTGCGTGTAGTCGAGCCCGAACTGCGCCGTCACACGCGACGTGAGCGGGTTGATGAAGGCGGCGGTGCCGTTCTGGAACAGCGTGGAGGTGTAGTTGGCGGCCAGCGTCGATACAGCCGTGCCGTCGTTGCAGTTGCCGGCGTTGGCGTGGAAGAAGCCACCGCTATAGGAGCCTGACAGTTCCGGGTGATCAATCGTCGCGTTCAAGCCGTTGCCGCTGGCAGGCGCACCGCTCGGGCCGTTGTTGGTGACCACGCCGCATGCCGAGCCGCTGGTCGCCCCGACATAGCCACCCTTGAGTGCGTTGGCCGGGATAGCGGTTGCGGGCGAGAGGATCGAGATGCCGATCTGATCATCCGCCACCGAAGCCAGAAGGTTCGCCGGATCGCTATGCGAGTAGCCGACACGGATCACCACCGGCACCACCTGCCCGTTGAGCTTGCCGGCAATCAGAATGCCCTTGGCCTGACTTGGCGCCAGCAGCACCAGCGGCGAGACCTGGCCCACATACGGATACGGCACGCTGCTGCTGGTCGGGTTGCTGACAAACACGTTGTCTTGCGAGCCATCGGCGTTCTGACGCAGCGTCCACGGGGTACCCGTCGTGTGGCAGGAATAGTCGATCCCTTCCGCCGTACACGTGCCATCGGCATTCAACGTTTGCGTCCAGTTGACGGCATCAGGTTGCCAGCCTTGCGGCGCCGAGGTCTGGCTGCCCGAACCCGTTGGCGTGACATGCACACCGAGCTGGTTGTAGCGCCCCGCCACCTGCGAGAAATCCGTCACCGTCTCGGAAAAGCCCAGGAACGGATAGAAATCAAACGTGCGCGAGGGCACCGCGCCAATCACGACCCCCGGAATCGGCTGGATGCCGTCGAACTGGATGGTCGCGCCGGGAATGCCGCCCCCCACAATGCCCTGGCCGACAAACAGCATCGGCGGGTCTTGTGGATTCACCGTGATCGCGTAGCTGTTGTCCGCCGTCCTGCCCGACTGCAGCACGAAAGCACAGCGGTTCTGCTCCGGCGTCGGCAAGTTGGTCGGATGGACGAACGTGCCGTTGATGGTCAACCCCTTGCGCGTCGTATTGACCTGGCCCGCCGACGTCGGCACCGACGATTCCAGAAACTGCATCTGGTACGTGTTCTTGCTCGTGTCGAACTTGACCTTGATGTACTCGCCGCTACCCGAGCCGCCCGTGTACGTCGTCGTGTAGTCAAGCGCTGCCGGGCACAGACTGGTCGGCGTGCTGGGCGTGGTAACCGCTCCGCTAGGCGGGCAAGAGCTGCCCGAACACTGCGCAACGTCCGACGAGCCGGGATCATCCGCCCCGCCGCACCCGCCAATAAACGGCATGGCCACTATGCAACTGGTTGCCATGACAACAAAAAGATGACGTCGACTACCCATGGTTGTCTCCTCACGTTTTGAAACTTGTTGTGTTTTGGGCCGGCGAATGTGTGCGACAGCCGGTCAATACCCCGTCTGCCGGCAAACGACAGCCGGCAGCGCACGATCTGCCCCGTCGGCAGATCGACTTGCAAACGTCAAAAACGACGGGCGTGCTTTGGTCGCGTTACCGACGGTCGGCCGGTATCACGCAGATCGGCGAGGTGCCGATCCCAAGAACAATCGAGGTAATGCTGCTAGCGTGGACGCACCTCGCCACCGCTGCTGCAGTGGTGACGATGGCGATGACGCGCGTGGGCACGCGCAAAAGCGGAATGCTGGAAGGGCCCGTTTTGAATGCGTAACATCCTGTGTCTCCGAAGGGTACGCTACTGGCTATTTACTTATCGTTATGGCCGAAACTATGGTCCGGTCAGAGTATGAAGTAAATAGAGATTTCATTCAAAACAACTCCCGCAATCTCTCGCGCAAGCAGGCACGGCGCGGTTTGGCGACTTTTCAAACGAGGGAATGAAACCGTTTCGTTTGAAGCGTTTTAAACCCCTCCCCTCCGATTGGGGGGAATGTGGGTGCAATGCGGGTTATTCAATTATGTCGAAATGAATATATTTCGCCGAAAGCGAAGGCGGTAGCAAAATACGCTCCCGAAACAATAAGGCGCGCAAGACAGGAGAAAGCCGCCACATAACATGGCGCGCAAACGCGGATGAAGGGAGCGAAAAAGGCAGGAGGGAAAGGATGGTGGGCCGGGTGGGATTCGAACCCACGGTGTCCTTTCGGAGGCGGATTATGAGTCCGCTGCCTGCAACCAGCACGGCGTCCGGCCCTGTCAAACAGGAAAAAAAGAGACCCGGCGCTTAGGCCGGGCCTGGTGCGGGATTTTACCCGAAAGTGGGCGCAAGCCCACTCGGAAAATCGCCTGCTTCGCTAGAATCAGCTTCCCTCAAGGAAGCTCTTCAGCTTGTCGGAGCGGCTCGGATGGCGCAGCTTGCGCAGTGCCTTCGCCTCGATCTGACGGATACGCTCGCGGGTCACGTCGAACTGCTTACCGACTTCTTCCAGCGTGTGGTCGGTGCTCATTTCGATACCGAAGCGCATGCGAAGCACCTTGGCTTCGCGCGGCGTCAGCGAATCGAGCACGTCCTTCACCACACCGCGCATGGAGCCATGCAGCGCTGCTTCGGCCGGGGCCAGCGTGTTCGTATCCTCGATGAAATCGCCCAGATGGGAATCGTCGTCGTCACCGATCGGCGTTTCCATGGAGATCGGCTCCTTCGCGATCTTCATGATCTTGCGGATCTTGTCTTCCGGCATCTCCATCTTCTCGGCCAGCGTTGCCGGATCCGGTTCGTTGCCGGTTTCCTGCAGGATCTGACGCGAGATGCGGTTCATCTTGTTGATCGTCTCGATCATGTGCACCGGAATACGGATGGTGCGCGCCTGGTCGGCGATCGAACGCGTAATGGCCTGACGGATCCACCACGTGGCGTACGTCGAGAACTTGTAGCCACGACGGTATTCGAACTTGTCCACCGCCTTCATCAGGCCAATGTTGCCTTCCTGGATCAGGTCGAGGAACTGCAGACCGCGGTTCGTGTACTTCTTGGCGATCGAGATCACCAGACGCAGGTTGGCCTCGGTCATCTCACGCTTGGCCTCACGGGCGCGGCGCTCGCCTTCCGACATCTTGCGGTTGACGTCCTTCAGCTCGGTCAGCGGCAGCACCACGCGCGCCTGCAGGTCGATCAGCTTTTGCTGCAGTTCGTGGACGGCCGGCACGTTACGCTCGACGATGGTGCTGTACGGCTTGCCGTCAGCCACCACGGTCTCGATCCACTTCAGGTTCGTCTCGTTGCCCGGGAAGCGCGCAACGAAATCGCCGCGCGGCATGCCGCACTTGTCGACCACGATGTTCAGGATGGCACGCTCAAGCTTGCGCACTTCGTCCACCTGGCCGCGCAGCGTGTCGCACAGACGCTCGACGTTGCGTGCCGTAAAGCGGATCGTCATCAGTTCGGCCTGGATGGCTTCCTGCGCCTTCACGTAAGGCTTGGACTTGTAGCCTTCCTTCTCGAACGCACGGCGCATCTTGTCGAACTGCTCGCCGATCACACCAAACTTGACCAGTGCAGCCTGCTTGAGTTCTTCGAGTTGACGGGCCGAAGCTGCGGCAGCGCCGGCACCTTCGTCGTCCTCGTCTTCCTCTTCGTCGCCCTCTTCTTCGGCGTCTTCTTCCTCGAACTCCTCTTCTTCCTCGGCGGCGGCAGCGGCCTCGGCTTCAGCGTTCGGGTCGATCAGGCCGTCGATGAATTCGTCGATCTTGGACTCATCGTTGGCCACGCGCTCGCCCATGGCGAGGATTTCCGAAATGGTGACCGGGCAGGCCGAGATGGCCATGACCATGTCTTTCAGGCCGGCTTCGATGCGCTTGGCGATTTCGATTTCGCCTTCGCGCGTGAGCAGCTCGACCGTGCCCATTTCACGCATGTACATGCGGACCGGGTCAGTCGTACGGCCAAATTCGGAGTCAACCGTCGACAGCGCGGCTTCGGCTTCTTCTTCAGCCTCTTCTTCCGTGGTCACGGAAGGCGCGTTGTCGTTCAGGAGCAGCGTTTCGGCGTCCGGAGCCTGCTCGTACACGGCAACGCCGATGTCGTTGAGCGTGGCAACCAACGTTTCCATCGACTCCACGTCGACCATGTCGTCGGGGAGGTGGTCGTTGATTTCAGCGTAGGTCAGGTAGCCGCGCGATTTGCCCAGCTTGATCAGCGCCTTGAGCTTCTGGCGGCGGGCCTCAAGCTCTTCTTCCGAACCGCCTTGCTGCGAAGCAGCGAATTCCTTGAGCAGGGCTTTTTCCTTGGCCTTGCGGTCACGGGCCTTCAGCTTTTCGGTTTTCGGTGCCGGAGCGGCGGGGGTGTCAAATTCTTCAGTCACGTCCGTGCTGCTGTCATCGTCTGCCTGCGTCTCTGCCTTGGGCTTGCGGCCGCGCTTCTTGGGCTCGGCTGCGACCTCGGCGCGGGGCGCGGGAGGAGTTGTGGGGGTGGCCCCTGCCTGGGCGGTGCGCTTGGTGTCTTCCGCGGTTGCCTTGGCTGGCTTGGCTGCGGTGCTGGTACGAGCGGTACCCGTCTTGGTTGCGCTTGCGCTGGCAGTGGTCTGCTTGCTCTCGACTTCGGTAACTTTCGATTTCGCCACGGTGGTTGTCTTGCCCTTGAGTGCGACGGAAGCGGCTGTGCCGCCAGGTCTGGCGCTCGTGCTCATCGACGTCGAGACCTTGCCTGAGGTTGAAGATTGGATCGCGCCCTTTGTGCGCGCTGTCGGTTTGACAGTCTTGGCGGTGACGGTGATATCGGCGGTCTGGCGCGGCTGGGTTTTCCCCGTCTTTGCCGGCGCAGTGGCCTTCACTCCTGTCGATCCCGCCTGCCCTACATGGGTCCGACCATTCGCGACTTTCGCCGTTCCCGCTGGTGGCTTTCCTCCTCCCGAGCCGCGCGCCGATGAGGATCGCTTGGCAGAATCAGAAGCAGGACTGGCCTTGGAACCGGCCTTCGCGGAGGTCTTCACCTTCACCATGGGCACGCTCACTCCCCCAAAAATGGGAAAAAGGACTTGCAATCCAAACCGGCTATTCTAGCACGCCAGACCCAGCCGGTCTAAACGAAAATCGGGTTTTCGCCTGAAAAATCAAGGGGCTACCCGCAATTGCCCGCCCCGCTTGGAGCTTGGCTCTGCGGCTCATGCGCTACACGAGCTGCCGGCGGCGGCTGATTTCGCCTACCAGCCAGCGCATGCGCTCCTTGTCGTCGTCGCCGGCATGACCGGCTTCCATCTTGCGCTGCAACATCTCCAGCTCGCGCTTCAGCGGCTCGGCGAGCATCTTTTGTACGGCGGCGTCGAATTCGGACATGGCCGGCTCCAGTTCGATGTCGTCCTGGAGCACAGCCGTACGCAATCCGGCGAAGGCTTCGGCGTAGGGCGTCTGGCCCAAGCGCTCAACAAAGGCGCCGAAGTGCACTTCCGGCCCCGCAGCATCGCATTCGGCCAGCAGCGCCGCCAATACCTCACCTTGGGGCAAATGGGGCGCTGTCAACTGGGTACGGGCATCGGCATCGAGCCGGGCGGCCAGCGCGGGGTAGCGCATCAGCAGCCGCAGCACCTTCTGCTCAAGCGCCGTGGGTGCGGTGCGGGCCACGCGTGGGCGCTTCTGCGTCATCCGCCCCGCTTGCGCAGGGTCGCTGCGAAGGCCGCACAGCGCCTCGATGTCGGCGGGCGTGGTTCCAGTCATTTCGGCCAGGCCGCGCACGATCTGCAGGCGCAGGCCGCCGGCCGGCATGGCGTTCAGCAGCGGCTTGGCCTCATATTGGGCGCGCGCACGGCCCTCGGGTTGGCGCAGGTCGAGGTCTTCGGTCACTGCCTGCAGCAGGAAGCGCGACAGCGGCATCGCATTGTGCACTTCACGGGCGAAGGCCTCGGTGCCCTCTTCGCGCACAAAGCTGTCGGGATCGTGCTCGGAGGGCAGGAAGAGGAACTTGATCGTTTTGTTGTCGGTCGCGTGCGGCAGGCAGGCCTCGAGCGCACGACGGGCGGCGCGGCGCCCGGCGCTATCGCCGTCAAACGAAAAGATGACGGTGTCGACCTGCCGCAGCAGCTTCTGCACGTGGACGGGCGTACAGGCCGTGCCCAGCGTGGCCACCGCATTGGCAAACCCCAGCTGCGCCAGCGCGACGACGTCCATATAACCTTCTACGACGAGCACGTAGTCGAACTCGCGGATGGCGTTGCGCGCCTCAAACAGGCCGTACAGTTCTGTGCCCTTGCTGAACAACGGCGTTTCGGGGGAGTTCAGATATTTCGGCTCGCCCTGCCCCAGCACGCGGCCGCCGAAACCGATCACCACGCCCTTGGTATTGCGGATCGGGAACATGATGCGATCGCGAAAGCGGTCGTAGCGGCGGTGCGAGCCATCGGCGCCGGTCTTCTCGCTTTCGATGACGAGCCCGGCTTCAATGAGCGGTGCCGCAGTGGCGTCTTCGCGATACGGACCGAACACGGCTTCGAGCGATTGCCAGTCGTCCGGCGCGTAGCCGAGACCGAAGTGCGCGGCAATCTCGCCGGTCAGGCCGCGGCCCTTGAGGTATTGGATGGCATTGGGAGCGCTGCGCAGCTGCTTGCGGTAGTGCTCGCAGGCGCGGGCCATGACGTCGCCGAGCGCGACGGTCTTGGCTTGCTGTTCGGCGCGGGCTGCAGGCGGCAAGCCACCGCGCTCTTCGGGCACCACCATGCCGACGGACTGCGCGAGGTCCTTGATGGCCTCGACGTAGGACTGCCCGGAAAACTCCATCAGGAAGCCGATCGCCGAGCCATGCGCGCCGCACCCGAAGCAGTGATAGAACTGCTTCGTGGGCGAGACCGAGAACGACGGGGACTTCTCGTTATGGAACGGGCACAGCCCCATGAAGTTGGCGCCGCCCTTCTTCAACTGCACGTAACGGCCCACCACGTCGACGATATCGACGCGGTTGAGCAGGTCGTCAATGAACGGCTGCGGGATCACGCGGGGTGCGCCCCTTGGATGTGGATGCGGCGAGTGTGGAGGGGATTCAGGCGCCGGTCAGGGCGGCCTTCACGCGTGCAGAGACTTGCGTCATGTCGGCACGGCCGGCCAGCGCCGGCTTGAGGACGCCCATCACCTTGCCCATGTCCTGCGGGCCCGAGGCACCGACCTTGGCCACGGCGTCACGCACCGCCGCGTCGACTTCGGCTTCCGACAGCTGCGCGGGCATATAGACCTGCAGCACAGCCACTTCTGCCGCTTCCTTGGCAACGAGGTCGTCACGGCCGGCTTGCTGGAATGCGGTGATGGAATCCTTGCGCTGCTTGAGCATCTTGTCGATCACGGCCAGCACGGCAGCGTCATCCAGCTCGATGCGCTCATCCACTTCGCGCTGCTTGATGGCAGCCTGCAGCAGGCGGATCGTGCCGAGACGATCCGTTTCCTTGGCGCGCATGGCCGCCTTCATGTCTTCCGTGATCTGGGCCTTGAGGGACAACTGCGACATTCCGAACTCCGATAAACGGCAAAACCCGCTTGGACGGTGGTCCAGCGGGTTGCAAACTTGGAAAAATGGATCACTGATCGTAGCACAGAACCTGGACAGTTCCAGAACCGATCCGTGGGGGATCAGCGGGCGGAGGCAGCCTCTCCCGCCGCGACGGCCGAAGCCCACGCCCATTGGAAGTTGTAGCCGCCAAGCCAGCCCGTCACGTCGACCACCTCGCCGATGAAGTACAGGCCGGGCGCCGATTGGGCTTCCATCGTGGCGGAGGACAGCGCGCGCGTATCGACCCCGCCGCGCGTCACTTCGGCCTTCCGATACCCTTCGCTGCCCGACGGAGTCAGTTCCCAGCGGTTCAGCGCCACGCCAAGGGTGCGAAGCACCTTGTCGGGCAACTCGGCAATCGGGGCCTGCGGGTTGGCACCGTGCGTGGCGCACCAGGCCTGCGCGACGCGTTCCGGCAGGCGCTGCGCCAGCACCGTACCGAGTTGCTTGCGCGAGCCGGATTTCTCGTCGCACAGCCACTGCCCGGCATCGGTGTCGGGCAGCAGATCGATGAGAAGCGGCTGGCCGGCATTCCAGAAGCTGGAGATTTGCAGCACCGCCGGACCCGACAGCCCGCGATGGGTGAGCAGCAGATCTTCGCGGAACGTCGTCGCGCTCCCCTTGCGACCGCCCTTGCCCGGGGGCTGCGCAACGGTCACGTCCACTTCCATCGACACGCCTGACAACGCCGAAAACGGAGCCCAATGCTCAGCATTGAAGGTGAGCGGCACCAATGCCGGGTGCGTCTCAACGATCTTCAAGCCGAACTGCCGCGCAATGCGATACCCGAAATCCGTCGCACCGATCTTCGGAATCGACAGGCCGCCCGTGGCGATCACCACCTTGTTGGCGACGATCTCGCCTGCGCTGGTCGACAGACGATAGGCCTCGCCGTCCTTGCCGATTTCAGCGATGGAGCAGCCGGTGCGCCAGATCACATTGCCGCGCTCGCATTCCGTTTCGAGCATGCGGATGATGTCTTCCGCGCTGTCGTCGCAGAAAAGCTGGCCCTTGTGTTTCTCGTGATACGGAATGCGGTAGCTGGAGACGAGGCTGATGAAGTCCTGCGCCGTGTACCGCGCCAGTGCTGAACGGCTGAAGTGCGGGTTGTTCGACAGGTAGTTGGCGGGACCCGCGTTGACGTTTGTGAAATTGCAGCGGCCGCCGCCGGAGATGCGAATCTTCTCGGCCAGTTTCGTGGCATGGTCGAGCAGCACCACGCGTGCGCCGCGCTGCCCGGCCACGGCCGCGCACATCATCCCGGCCGCGCCTGCGCCGATCACCGCTACATCGCACCGCATCATGATCGCTGCGCCGCCCTATTCTTGAAGAAACCGCGCATTTTAACTTGTGCTATCTTCGGCGGCCTTCCCATTGCACATTCCTCACGCCCCGCTTGCCATGCTGGTCCTCGGCATCGAATCCTCCTGTGACGAAACCGGCGTCGCCCTGTACGACACCCATGCCGGTCTGCGCGCGCATGCGCTGTATTCGCAGATCGCCATGCACCGCGAATACGGCGGTGTGGTGCCCGAGCTGGCCTCGCGCGATCACATCCGCCGCGTGATTCCGCTGCTGGAAGAGGTGCTGGCCAAAGCGGGTGCGACGCGCGCGGACATCGACGCGATCGCTTACACGAAAGGCCCGGGGCTGGCCGGCGCGCTGCTCGTTGGCGCTTCGGTGGCCAATGCGTTGGCGTTTGCGCTCGGCAAACCGCTCGTAGGCGTGCATCACCTGGAGGGGCACCTGCTCTCGCCGCTGCTGGAGGCGGACCGGCCGGAGTTTCCGTTTCTGGCGCTGCTCGTCTCGGGCGGGCATACGCAGTTGATGCGCGTCGATGCCGTCGGCCAGTACACGCTGCTCGGCGAGACGCTCGACGACGCCGCCGGCGAAGCCTTCGACAAGACTGCCAAGCTGCTCGGCCTAGGCTATCCGGGCGGCCCTGCTGTTTCGCGGCTCGCCGAGTTCGGTAACCCGGGCGTGTTCGACCTGCCCCGACCGATGCTGCATTCGGGCAATTTCGATTTCTCGTTCGCGGGCCTCAAAACGGCGGTGCTCACCCAGGTGCGCAAGCTCAACCTGACCGACAGCCAGGCCTGCCACCAGCCGCGCGCGGATCTTGCCCGGGCGTTTGTCGACGCCATCGTCGAAGTGCTCGTCAAGAAGACGCTGCGCGCCGCACGCGAGCATGGCCTCAAGCGCATCGTCGTGGCCGGCGGCGTGGGCGCCAATCGCCAATTGCGCGAAGGGCTGAACGCCGAGGGCAAAAAGCGTGGCCTGCGCGTCTACTACCCCGATCTGCAGTTCTGCACCGACAACGGCGCCATGATCGCCTTTGCCGGCGCGATGCGGCTGCAGGCTGACCCCGCCCAAGTGCAGGACGGCTACGGCTACGGCGTGACGCCGCGTTGGGACCTCGAAGACATCCGCATCCACCAAGCATGAAAAAAGCCGCTCGGTTGAGCGGCTTTTTCTTGGAGCGGTGCGTCGATTACTTATCGGTGCGCTTGTCGCGCTCGATCAGCGCATAGGCGCTGTGGTTGTGAATCGACTCGAAGTTTTCCGCTTCCAGCGTGTAGGCGACGATGCGGTCGTCCTGGTTCAGGCGCATGGCGATATCGCGCACCAGGTCTTCCACGAACTTCGGGTTTTCGTACGCACGCTCGGTCACGAACTTCTCGTCCGGGCGCTTGAGCAGGCCCCACAGTTCGCACGAGGCTTCTTCTTCGGCCATGCGGATCAGCGATTCGACCGGCGTATCGGCCGCCAGCTCGGCGTCGATCGTGATGTGCGAACGCTGGTTGTGCGCGCCGTACTGCGAGATCTTCTTCGAGCACGGGCAGAGGCTCGTCACCGGCACCAGCGCCTTGACGCGGACCTTCGTGTGGCCGTCGCGCACTTCGCCCATCATCGTCACTTCATAGTCCATCAGCGACTGCACGCCCGACACCGGGGCCGTCTTGCTGACGAAATACGGGAAGTGGACTTCGATACGGCCGGCGTCGGCTTCGAGCTTCTCCAGCATCTTTTCCAGCAGCAGCTGGAACTGCGCCAGGTTCAGCGGCTCGCGCTCTTCTTCAAGCAGCGCGACGAAGCGCGACATGTGCGTGCCCTTCTGGTCGGCCGGCAGATGCACGTCGAGGTTGTAGGTGCCGACGGTGTTCTGCACGCCCGAAGGCGTCTGCAGCGACATCGGGTAACGCACGCCACGCACGCCAACACGCTGAATGGGAATCTGGCGGGTATCGTGGCTGGACTGCACGTCCGGCATCGCGAAAGCCGGGTTCATATCGTTCATGATCGGTTTCCTTTACGGTCGCCCGGCCATCGCAGTCGGCCGGCACGCAACGAGTGTGAAACCGCGGAACCTGGCTGATGCTGACCACCCCTCAAGTGATCGAATCGGCCCATCCCGCGACTGCGCACACAAAATTCAGAAATAGGACTGGCGGAGTGTAAAAGAAATTTCCTACCTTTGCAGTCAACTACTCAAACCCGCAGCCGCAATACGGGTGATTGATTCTGCCTATGAGGTAGCGCCAGAAGTGCTTCATGCTTCAGGCGACGCGCGGGGCCGCAGCGCGCGGCTGTACGGCAAAACGCTCGCGGATGGAGGCCAGGATGCCGTTGGCATCCAGACCACATTGCGCCAGCAGCGCCGCATGGTCGCCGTGATCGACGAAGCGGTCAGGCAAGCCCAGCTGCAGCACCGGCGTGGCGATACCGGCGGCGGCCAGCGCTTCCAGGCAGGCGCTACCTGCCCCGCCCATCACGCAGCCTTCTTCTACGGTGACCACGTAATCGTGCGTGCGGGCCATTTCCAGCACGCAGGCCACGTCGAGCGGCTTGACGAAGCGCATATTGACGACGGTCGCGTCCAAACGCTCGGCCGCTGCCGACGCCGGGGCCACCATCGAGCCAAACGCAAGAATCGCCACACGCTGGCCAGCCGGGGCCGCGGAAGCGTGGCGCACCTCGGCCTTGCCCAACGGCAGCGGCTCCAGCGTCGGCTGCACCGCCACGCCCGTGCCGGCACCACGCGGATAGCGCACCGCTGTCGGGCAATCCTGCGCAAAGGCCGTGCTCAGGAGTTGGCGGCATTCGTTCTCGTCGGCCGGCGTCATCACCATCATGTTGGGGATGCAGCGCAGGTAGGCGATGTCGTACGCACCCGCGTGCGTGGCGCCGTCTGCCCCGACCAGGCCTGCGCGGTCCAGCGCGAAGACCACCGGCAGATTCTGCAGCGCCACGTCGTGAATCAGCTGGTCATAGCCGCGCTGCAGGAACGTCGAATAGATGGCGACGACCGGCTTGAGCCCCTCGCATGCCAGGCCGCCGGCAAAGGTGACGGCGTGCTGCTCGGCGATGCCGACGTCGTAATAGCGGTCGGGAAAGCGCTGTTCGAACTCCACCATCCCGGAGCCTTCGCGCATGGCGGGCGTGATACCCACCAGGCGCTTGTCGGCGGCCGCCATATCGCACAGCCACTGGCCGAACACCTGTGTATACGTGACCTTGGCGGGGCGCCCCGAAGGCTTGATGCCCTCCTGCGGATTGAACTTGCCCGGGCCGTGATAGAGGATCGGATCAGCCTCGGCCAGCTTGTAACCCTGGCCCTTCTTGGTGACGACATGGAGGAATTGCGGGCCGCCGCCTTCGCGCGCGCGCTGGCGGATGTTCTGCAGCGTCGGCACCAGCGATTCAAGATCGTGCCCGTCGATCGGGCCGATGTAGTTGAAGCCGAACTCCTCGAACATCGTGGCCGGCACGAACATGCCCTTGGTGTGTTCCTCGAAGCGCTTGGCGAACTCGAGCACCGGCGGCGCCACCGACAGCAGCTTTTCCACGCCCTTCTTGGTGGCCGCGTAGAACTGGCCGCTCATCAGCCGCGCCAGATAGCGGTTCAGCGCTCCCACCGGCGGCGAGATCGACATGTCGTTGTCGTTCAGCACCACCACCAGCGGCAGGTCTTTATAGACGCCCGCGTTGTTCATCGCCTCGAACGCCATGCCGGCGCTCATCGCACCGTCGCCGATCACGGCAATGGCGACGCGGTCTTCACCGTTGGTCTTGGCGCCCAGAGCCATGCCCAGCGCGGCCGAAATCGACGTGGAGGAGTGTGCGGTGCCGAACGTGTCGTACGGGCTTTCGCTGCGGCGCGGGAAGCCGGAGATGCCGTCCAGCTGGCGCAGCGAGCCCATCTGGTCGCGGCGCCCGGTCAGAATCTTGTGCGGATAGCTCTGGTGGCCGACGTCCCACACGATGCGGTCTTCCGGCGTGTTGAAAACGTAATGCAGTGCGATCGTCAGTTCGACCGTGCCCAGGTTCGACGACAGGTGACCGCCCGTTTGCGAGACGGAATCGAGCACGAAAGCGCGCAACTCGTTGGCCAGCGGCCCGAGCTGGCGGCGGTCCAGTCGGCGCAGGTCGGCCGGATCGTCGATGGTGTTCAGAAGTTCGTACGTCATGTGGGACCGCCGCTCAGGCGTTTTGGCAAAGACTTCTAACGTCGATGCAATGTTGTTCAGTGGCCACGCCGCACGATCAGGTCGGCCATCTCGGCCAATCGGACGGTACGGGCCTTGCCCAGTTCGCGGGCCAGTTCTGCGACCGCCGCTCCCGCCGCAGCATGCAGCTCATCGGCCAGCGCCCGGGCCTTGTCCAACCCGAGGATGGACACGTAAGTCGGCTTGTCGTTGGCCTCGTCCTTGCCGGCGGTTTTGCCCAGCGTTGCAGTATCGGCCGTCACGTCGAGGATGTCGTCGACCACCTGGAACGCGAGGCCGACAGCACCCGCATATGCATCGACATGCTCCAAGGCAGCGGCATTCACGCCAGCACACAGCGCGCCCATCCGCAGACTCGCCCGTAGCAACGCTCCGGTCTTCATGCGGTGCATCGCCTCCAGCTCGTCCTGCGACAGCGCGATGCCCACGCTTTGCAGATCGATAGCCTGACCGCCCGCCATCCCCAGCGAGCCCGAAGCACGCGCCAATTCACCGACCAGCACGGCCCGCGTCGCCGGGCTCAGGGCACCCAACTCGGCCAGCACGATGAACGCCTGCGTCTGCAAGGCGTCGCCGACAAGCAGAGCCGTCGCTTCATCATAGGCGCGATGCACGGTCGGTCGGCCGCGGCGCAGGTCGTCGTCGTCCATGCAAGGCATGTCGTCGTGGACGAGCGAATAGGCGTGGATCATTTCCACCGCGCAGCTCACGCCGTCAAGCGCCTCCAACGATGCATCGCCCAGCGCACCGGCAGCGTGGGCCAGCAGCGGACGCACGCGCTTTCCCGCCCCGAGCGTGGCATAGCGCATGGCGGCATGCAGACGTTGCGGCGCGACGGTTTCGGCTGGCAACGTGTGCTCGAGCGCGCTTTCCGTCCGCGCGACCACGGACGCCATCCATTGGGCGAAATCGCTCATGCGTCGCCCTGCTCGTTCGCGTTGGAGTCGTCGCCCAACGGCTTCAGGGCATCGCCGTCCAGCACACGCACTTGCTGCTCGACACGTTCCAGCACCTGCTGGCAGTACTTGACCAGCTCAGCCCCGCGTCGATACGCCGCAAGCGAGGCCTCCAGCGGCAATTCACCGGATTCCATGCTGGCGACAAGGGTTTCGAGTTCGGCCATGGCCGCTTCATAGGAAGCCGGCGTAGCGGAGGGCGTGGCGGACGCGCTGCTGGAGGCGTCGTTTGAGGCACGGGGCATGCCGGTTGCGAATCAGAAAAGGACAATCCGGCATTTTACGGCAATTCCGCGTGCGTTCTGCGCACATCCCACAGGGTGCGAGATGACGATTCGTGGTCGCGACGCGAGGCAGCGCCCATCTGACGGTCAAATAGCCGGCGGCGGAAAGGGTTCGAAAATCAGGGACTTATCAATTTCCCTGGGGTACAATCCCCCCCTTTCCTCCAAAGGCCGGGCCGGCGTACGCCGCTCCGCACGATGGTTTGGGTCTGTTGGCCCATTGAACGTATGGTCGTTGGCCCAAGCGGGGGCCAGCAAGCGCTCGTTTCCTACCTCAACAGACCCTAGGCCACCTGCCGATGGCGTCCTTTCCCAAATCGATCTTGTCGATGGTTGGGTTGTTCACTGCTTTCACCGTTATTGGGAGTGGGGATAATGTCCAATCTCAGCGCCGCACTGAATCTGGTGCCGTCTGAAACCCAGCTGCCCGTCTCTGCTTACTTCGACGAGGCGCTGTATCAAACTGAAATCGAACGTCTGTTCAAACATGGCCCCGGTTACGTCGGCCATGAGCTGATGGTTCCGGAAATCGGCGACTATCACACGCTTGCCGCCGAGGCCGAGGGCCGCGTGCTGGTGCGCAATCCGAACGGCGTCGAACTGCTTTCCAACGTGTGCCGGCATCGGCAGGCCATCATGCTCAATGGGCGCGGCAATGCCCAGAACATCGTTTGCCCGCTGCATCGCTGGACGTACGACCTGAAGGGCGACCTGCTGGGCGCGCCGCACTTCGAAAGGCAGCCGTGCGTGCATCTGTCGCGCTCGCCGCTGCAGAACTGGAACGGCCTGCTGTTCGAAGGCAAGCGCGATGTACGCGAAGACCTCGCCCGCCTGGGCGTGGCGCGCGACCTCGATTTTTCCGGCTACATGCTGGATCACGTCGAGGTGCACGACTGCAACTACAACTGGAAGACCTTCATCGAGGTGTACCTCGAGGACTACCACGTCGTGCCGTTCCACCCAGGCCTCGGCCAGTTCGTCTCGTGTGACGACCTGGAATGGGAGTTTGGCGAGTGGCACAGCGTGCAGACCGTCGGCATCCACGCCAATTTGCGCAAGCCCGGCACACCGGCCTACCAGAAGTGGCACGACGCCGTGCTCCGCTTCAACAACGGTGAGATGCCGAAGTACGGCGCGGTGTGGCTCACGTACTACCCGAACGTGATGGTCGAGTGGTATCCGAACGTGCTGGTGGTCTCGACGCTGCACCCGCTGAGCCCGACCAAAACGCGCAACGTAGTCGAGTTCTACTACCCGGAAGAGATCGTGCTGTTCGAACGTGAATTCGTTGAAGCCGAGCGCGCCGCCTATATGGAAACGTGCATCGAGGACGACGAGATCGCCGAGCGCATGGACGCCGGGCGCCTGGCGCTGCTCAAGCGCGGCACGAGCGAGGTCGGCCCGTACCAGTCCCCCATGGAGGACGGCATGCAGCACTTCCACGAGTGGTATCGACGCGTGATGCACTACTAAGCAACAACGGAAGGTAGGCATCCGCCCCCTTCCGCGTCACAATAGGAACGGTGCAGCCCCACGGGCCGCACCGTTTTTTTTCGCCCGCCCGCCCCCTCGCCATGCCCGCCCACACTGCAACCGCCGCCCCGACTGCCACCCAGACGGCTGAAAGCTCCTCCCGCCAATCGCTGTGGATGATCCTCGCTGCGTTCGCCTTCTCGGCGATGGGCGTGTGCGTGAAACTGGCCTCGGCGTACTACAGCACGGGCGAGATCGTCTTCTACCGCAGCGTGATCGGCATGACCGTGATGGGCGCCATCCTCGCCAAGACGGGCGCGGGCATCCGCACGCCCTACCTCACGGCGCACATCAAGCGCAGCGTGTTCGGGGTGACGTCGCTGCTGCTGTGGTTCACGTCGATCAGCCTGCTGCCGCTGGCGACAGCCATGACGCTGAACTACATGTCGCCGGTGTGGATTGCGTTGATCATCGGCGCAGGTGCAGCAATGGCCGGCAAGGCCGCGGGCGCCGACAAGAAAATGGTGGCCGCGATCCTGATGTCGTTCGTCGGCGTGCTGTGCCTGCTGCAACCGAGCGTGGGCAGCGGGCCATCGCAACTGGCCGGCGGCATGGTCGGGCTGGTCTCCGGCGTGTTCACGGCGCTCGCCTATGTGGAGGTCCGCCAACTGGGCGACCTGGGCGAGAACGAAGCACGCATCGTGTTCTATTTTTCTCTGGTGAGCGCAATTGCCGGCGGCGTGTGGATGCTGATTGGCGGCGCCCAGTCGCATACGTGGCATAGCGCCGGCCTGCTGCTGGCGGTCGGGCTTCTCGCCACGCTCGGCCAGACCGCCATGACGCGCGCCTATAAGCGCGGCAACACGCTGCTGACTGCGAACCTGCAATACACCGGCATCGTCTTTGCGAGCGGCTGGGGTATGTTGCTGTGGAATGATCACCTGAATGCGCTGTCGTGGGCGGGCATGGCGCTCATCATCGGCAGCGGTATCGTGACCACCGTCATGCGCGCCCGCCAGTCGGGCAACGAGCATCCGACGCCGCAGACCGCCGTATCTGGCCCCGAAGCGGAGATTCACCCGGAAGTTTGATCGACCCTGGAGATTGCTGCCATGAGCGAACGCGCTCACTACGCCACCCTCATCACCGCGCCGCAACTGGCCGCGCTGCAGCAGAGCGCGCCCGAGGCGCTCGTCGTCATCGATTGCAGCTTTGACCTCGCCAACCCCGCTGCGGGGCGCGACGCGTATCACGCCAGCCACGTGCCGGGCGCGTTCTACATGCACCTCGACAACGAACTGTCAGGCCCCAAAACCGGCACCAATGGCCGGCACCCGCTGCCCGACGCAGAGGCACTCGTCGCGCGCCTGCAGGCGCTGGGCGTGAATGACGACACGCAGGTCGTCGCGTATGACCGCCAGGGCAGCATGTATGCGGCGCGCCTGTGGTGGCTGCTGCGTTGGGTCGGTCATGCCGATGTGGCGGTGCTCGATGGCGGCGTGCAGGCGTGGGAAGCCGCGCACTTTCCCGTCGACCAGATCGTGCCGGAAGAACCGCAGCTCAACGCCACGCCCGGCAATATCACGCGCAAACCCTCGCTCGTGCAAATGGTGACGGCGGATATCGTGCAGAAATACCTCGGCCACGCCGACAAGCCCGTCGTCGATGCCCGCGCCCCCGACCGTTATCGCGGTGAAAACGAAACGCTCGATCCCGTGGGCGGCCACATCCCTGGCGCGCGCAACCGTTTCTTCCGGGACAACCTGCAGGCCGACGGCACGTTCAAGCCGGCAGACCAACTGCGCGCCGACTTTACGGCCGTGCTGGCCGGCGCCAAGCCCCAAGACGCGACGCTGCAATGCGGCTCGGGCGTGACCGCCTGCCACAACGCATTGGCCATGGAGATCGCTGGCCTCACGGGCGCCGCGCTCTACGCCGGCTCATGGAGCGAATGGTGCAGCGATCCGTCGCGCCCGGTGGCGACGGGGCCGAACCCGTAATCTGCAAATCCAGCGCGCAGCAAAAAGCCCGGCATCGACCGGGCTTTTTTTTAGCGATGCGGCACCTCAGTGCGCGTGGCCGTGCAGACCTTCGGTCAGCAAAAAGATCATCGCGATGCCTGCAGCAATCAATGCGACCTGCACCGCCGATTCCTGCCAGCGCGGCCGGCGTTTCATTTGCGGCATCAGATCGCACACCGCGATGTAGATGAAGCTGCTCGACGCCACCACGAGCACGTACGGAATCCAAGACGTCAGACGGTCCAGCAGGTAGTAACCCAGCACCGCACCCACCAGCGCGCAGACGCTGCAGATCAGGTTGTAGACGAAGGCGCGCGTCTTGGAGAACCCGGCGTTGAGCAGCACCATGAAATCGCCGATTTCCTGCGGAATCTCGTGTGCTGCAATCGCCAGCGCCGTGACAATGCCAACCTTGGTGTCCGCCAGGAACGCCGCGGCAATCACGATGCCGTCCGAGAAGTTATGCAGTCCATCGCCCACCAGGATCATCAGGCCGCTCCGCCCCGCTTCCTGCCGGTCGTGGCCGTGGTGATGGCCGTGTCCATCGCCCTCGTGGTGATGTGAGTGGCGGATCAGCGAGATCTTTTCCAGCAAGAAAAAACCGAGCAGCCCGGCCAGCAACGTGGCGAACAGCGCATGCGTATTGGGTTCGATGCCGCGATGCGCTTCGAATGCCTCGGGCAACGAATGCAACAGCGACGTGGCCAGCAGCACGCCCACCGAAAAACTGACCATCCGATCGACCATGCGCGACAACACCGTCAGCGACAGCACGGCAGCGCCTGCCATGCTGCCGATGCCAGACAGCGCGGTGGCTAGGAGAATGCCTAACAGGGTGGTATCGAAGGTCATGCGGACGTAACGCAGCGGAAGCCGATAAACGCAACAGAGTTGCAAGAAGGGCGAATTGTATGCCGCTTTATCAACCTTTGCCAGTGCAGACAAAAGAAAAAGGCCCCGGGGCGACTCCCCAGAGCCTTTCGCGTTGAGCGCGTCGCGCTGCTACACCACGCCGTGGTCCTTGAACCAGGCGAGGCACTTCTTCCAGCCGTCTTCCGCGTCGGCCTTGACATAGCTGGGGCGGTAATCGGCATGAAATGCGTGGCCGGAATTCGGGTAGACGATGATGCGCGACGCGTGCGCCTTGGGGTTCTTGGATTTTTCCAAGGTTTGCTTCATCGCATTGACGGCATCCTGCGTAATGCCAGTGTCCTTTGCACCATACATGCCCAGCACCGGCGCCTTGAGATCGTCCACTTTATCGATCGGAAAAGCGGGCTGCAGCGCGGTCGGATTGCCTTTTACATGGCCGTACCACACGACAGCGGCTTTGATATCCGGGCTGTGCTCGGCAAACAACCACGTCTGGCGACCGCCCCAACAGAACCCGGTGATACCGATGCGCGCCGCATCGCCGCCGTTCTGCTTGGCCCACGCCACCGTTGCGTCCAGATCGCCCGTGACCTGCGCGTCCGGGACCTTCGAAATGATCTTTTCCTGCAGCTCAGCGATGGTGCCGATTGACTGGGGATCCCCCTGTCGCACAAACAGCTCAGGCGCGATCGCCAGATAACCGAGCTTGGCAAAGCGCCGGCAGATATCGGCGATGTATTCGTGCACGCCGAAGATCTCGCTGACGACGATGACCACCGGCAGCTGCGTCTTGCCTTCGGGCTGGGCGCGGTAGGCCGGCATCTTGAAATCACCGACGGGCACGGTCACTTCGCCCGCCGTCAGCCCATTGAAATCGGTATGGACGGTCTGCGCCGACACCGGCAGCACCGCCGCCGCAAAGGCCGAGCCCAGCGCCGTCTTCATGAAGCCGCGACGATCAAAGCTGCGGCCGGGTACCAGACTCTCCACTTCTGCATCAAGCTGCATCGCACTCTCCTCGCGCCCCGCGGGCGGTTACGGTGAACGAAGCGGCTAGTCTACCGAAGCAGATGTATTGCTGCCGAGCCAGGCATCCGGCCCGAGTACCAGGACCGGCCTAGTGCAGCTTGACGCGCGGATTCGTTTTGCTGCGCAGCCAGTGCATGACCGTATCGACCGACATGCGCACCCAACCATGGAGCGCCAGCACATGCATGCGATACAGCGACGTGTACATCAGCCGCGCCATCAGCCCTTCGATGAACATCGAACCGCCGATCAGCCCGCCCATCAGGCTGCCGACTGCGCTGAAATGGCCGAGCGACACCAGCGAGCCGAGGTCCTTGAACGCGAAAGGCTGGACCGGCTTGCCGTCCATGCGCTTGCGCAGCGCATCGAACAGATACGTGGCTTGCTGATGCGCGGCCTGGGCACGCGGCGGCACGCTGGACGACGCCTCCGGCCAGGGGCAGCTCGCGCAATCGCCAAAGGCGTAGATCGAATCGTCACCCTCCACCTGCAGCGTGCGCGAAACGATCACCTGCCCCAGCTTGTTCACCGGCAGCCCCAGCTCGCCCAGCACCGACGGCGCGCGGATGCCTGCGGCCCACACGGTCAGGTCTGCCGGAATGGATTTGCCGCTGGCCGTGTTGACGGCGCTGGCGGTGACTTCCGTCACCCGTTCGCTGGTGATGACGTCCACGTCGAGCTTGTGCAGCAGCTCCGTGGTGGCCGCCGAAATGCGCTCCTTGAGCACCGGCAAAATGCGCGGACCACCTTCGATCAGGTGGATGCGGATGTCGTGGCGAGGGTCCAGCTTATGCAGACCGTAAGCCGCCAGCACGTGGGCGGTGTTGCGCAGTTCCGCCGACAGTTCCACGCCCGTGGCACCCGCACCGACGATGGCGATGTCGACCTGCGGACGCGCATCGGCCACGCCATTCTGTGCGCGCATGCATGCCGCAATGAGCTTGCGGCGAAAGCGCTCTGCCTGCCATGCGGTGTCGAGTGCAATGGCGTGCTCAGCGGTGCCCGGCACGCCAAAGAAATGGGTCACGCTGCCAATGGACAGCACGAGCGTGTCGTACGAAATGGCACGCTCAGGCAGCACCTCGGTGCCGTCCGCATCAACGCATCCCGACACGATGATGGATTTGGCGACGCGGTCGAGGCCCTTCAGTTCACCCTGCTGGAACTCGAAGCCATGCCACCGCGCCTGCGCAGCGTATTCGAGCTGATGGGTATTCGGATCCATGCTGCCGGCAGCAACTTCATGCAGCAGCGGTTTCCAGATGTGTGTGGGGTTGCGGTCGACCAGAACGATCCGGGCCGCGCCGCGCTTGCCGAGCTTGTCACCGAGCCGCGTGGCAAGTTCCAACCCGCCGGCACCTCCGCCGACCACCACAATGCGCGGCCCGTTCGTTCCGCCTGCGCCATCCGTCTGCCCTGCCATGTGCCTCTCCTGGAGCCGTTGAATCTTTTCGATCACTCGATCTGTCAGGTGCAGTCTGCTGCAACGCAAAACCTGCCGCAACCCCGGACGCATGGATATGGCGAATCATGGCAACCGCATGCCAACGCAATCCGCAGCCTGCCTCGGCAGGCAAGCCCGCGCCACGCCTGGGTTTACGGCGTGGCGCTCACGGAGCAAGCGATTGCGTCAGTGCGCCTCTTCCCAGTTGGCGCCGACGCCAACTTCTGCCACCAGCGGCACGCGCAACGTTGCGACGCTGCACATCAACTCGGGCAGGCGCTCGCGCACCACGGCAAGCTCGTCCTGCGGGACTTCCAGCACCAATTCATCGTGCACCTGCATGACCAGGCGCGAGCGCATCGCTTCCGCTTCGAGCCAGCCTTGCACGGCCAGCATCGACAGCTTGATGAGGTCAGCCGCCGTGCCTTGCATCGGCGCGTTAATGGCGGCGCGTTCGGCAGCCTGGCGGCGCGGGCCGTTGCCGCCGTTGATGTCGGGCAGCCACAGGCGGCGGCCGAAGACCGTCTCCACGTAGCCGCGTTCGCGCGCACTCTGCCGGGTTTCGTCCATGTAGCTCGCGGCGCCGGGGTAGCGGGCGAAGTAGCGGTCGATATACAGCTTGGCCGCATCGCGCCCAATGCCCAGGTTGCTCGCCAGCCCGAACGCGCTCATGCCGTAGATCAGGCCGAAGTTGATCACCTTGGCCACACGGCGCTGGTCGGGCGTGACTTCCAGCGGCGTCACGTTGAACACTTCGGCGGCCGTGGCGCGGTGCACGTCCTGGCCCTCACGGAATGCGCGCATCAGGCCTTCGTCCTGCGAGAGATGCGCCATGATGCGCAGCTCAATTTGCGAGTAGTCGGCCGATACGATGACGCTGCCCTCCGGCGCGATGAACGCTTCGCGGATGCGCCGCCCTTCTTCCGTGCGCACCGGAATGTTCTGCAGGTTCGGATCGGTCGAGGCCAGACGCCCCGTCACCGCCGTCGCCTGACCGTAGGTGGTGTGGACGCGGCCAGTGCGCGGGTTGACCATCTTCGGCAGCTTGTCGGTGTAGGTCGACTTGAGCTTGGCCAGGCCCCGGTAATCGAGCAGCAGCTTCGGCAGCGGGTAGTCTTCGGCCAGCTTCTGCAGCACTTCTTCGTCGGTCGACGGCGCACCGCTCGCGGTCTTCTTGATGATCGGCAACTTCATCTGGTTGAAGAAGATGTCGCCGATCTGCTTGGGTGAGCCGAGATTGAACGGCTGCCCCGCAAGCTTGTGCGCCTCGGCTTCCAGATCGATCAGGCGCAAGCCCAGCTCGTTGCTCTGCTTGGCCAGCCGCTCGGCGTCGATCAGCACGCCGTTGCGTTCCATCTTCTGCAGCACGATGGACGTCGGCATTTCGATCTGCTCGTAGACGTAGCGCAGCTTGTCGTCTTCGGACACCTTGGGGAACAGCGTGCGATGCAGACGCAGCGTGATATCGGCGTCCTCCGCCGCGTATTCGGTCGCGCGATCGAGCGGCACCTCGTCAAAGCCGATCTGCGATGCACCCTTGCCGCAAACCGATTCGTAGGTGATCGTCTTCAAGTGCAGCACGCGCTCGGCCAGTGCATCCATGCCGTGATTGCGGTGGGATTCCAGCACATACGATTCGAGCATCGTGTCGTGCTCGATGCCGCGCAACGCGATGCCGTGATTGGCTAACACATGCGCGTCGTACTTCAGATGCTGTCCGACCTTCTTGCGCGATTCGTCTTCGAGCCACAGCTTCATGCGCGCGAGCACCGTGTCGCGCGAAAGCTGCGCCGCTGCATCGAGCCCCGCCACATCCGGGCCGCGATGCGCCACCGGAATGTAGCAAGCCTCGCCCGGCTTGACGGACAGCGAAATGCCCACCAATTGCGCGAGCATCGGGTCGATGGACGTTGTCTCGGTGTCGATGCAGACGAGATCCACTTCGTCCAGGCGCTGCATCCACGATTCGAGCTGCGCCTCGGTCGTCACCGTCTCATACTGGATTTCGTCGGGCGGCGCCTCAACGTCGAACAGGTTGGCCTGGGCTTGCAGTTGTGCAGCCTCGCCGGCGTAATTCTTCACGGGCGTGGCGGCCCTGCGCGCCGCGCCCACGCTGCGCGTATCGGGCAGCGCATCGCCGGAAGCCTCGCGCAGCCACGTCTTGAAACCGTAACGCGAGAAAAAATCGACGAGCTTGGATTTGTCTTCGCCGCCGTCGATCAGCGCGTCGAATGTCGGCACCTCCTTGCTGAGGTCGCAGTCGAGCTTCACGGTCAGCAGTTCGCGGCCCTTGGGCAGCCACTCGAGCGTGTTGCGCAGGTTGTCGCCCACCACGCCTTTGATCTCGCCTGCGCGCGCGATGACGTTGTCGAGCGAGCCGAACTCCGTCAGCCATTTCACCGCGGTTTTCGGGCCGACCTTGGGCACACCCGGCACGTTGTCCACGGTGTCGCCAATGAGGGAGAGATAGTCGACGATGCGCTCGGGTGGCACGCCGAACTTGGCTTGCACGCCGGCCGGGTCGAGCGTTTCGTTGGTCATGGTGTTGACCAGCGTGACATGGTCATTCACCAGTTGGGCGAGGTCCTTATCACCCGTTGAGACGATGGTCCGAACGCCTTCGCGAGCAGCCCGTTCAGCCAGGGTGCCGATCACATCGTCGGCCTCGACACCTTCGATCACCAGAATGGGCCAGCCCAATGCCCGCACGGCTTCGTGGATCGGCTCGATCTGCGCGCGCAGGTCGTCGGGCATGGGCGCGCGGTGCTCCTTGTAGGCCGGATAGAGGTCGTCGCGAAAGGTCTTGCCTTTGGCGTCGAAAATGCAAGCGCTATACTTGGCCGGGTAGTCGTTGCGCAGTTTGCGCAGCATGTTCACGATGCCGTAGATGGCCCCCGTAGGAAACCCTTCTCCGTTTCGCAAGTCGGGCAGTGCGTGATAGGCACGGTACAGATAACTCGAGCCATCGACGAGCAACAGCGTTTCTTGACTTTCCGACATTCCCATGGACTCTAAAGTGACTGGAACGCCAAAAGGCGTTTCCGATAATGGCGCTTCCGCAGAAGGCGGCGTGGCAAAGCAGGCTGCAGGCGCTTCCTCGGCCGA
Source organism: Ralstonia sp. UNC404CL21Col (assembly GCF_000620465.1). Lineage (GTDB taxonomy): Bacteria > Pseudomonadota > Gammaproteobacteria > Burkholderiales > Burkholderiaceae > Ralstonia > Ralstonia flatus. The sequence continues at coordinate 446,219 of NZ_KK211140.1, read as the reverse complement.
GGTGTCGGCGGCTGAACTGACCGGAGTAAGCCCCTCGCGCCAGGCCACCACGGCCGACATGGACGTCAACGTGACAGTGGGCGTTGAACACGAGCCCAAAGCAGACGTGTCACATGGCCGTACCGATCGCAAGATGATCCCCAGCCTGCGGGCACTCGCCGACGAAGAACGCGCTACTGCGAAGAAAGCGCGCGCCTCCTGGCAGATGTTCACGATTATGGCAGAGTTCATCGAGGCGACGGAGTACCTCTCGGAGATCCGTCCAGCCGTCTCGATCTACGGAAGCGCGCGCCTGCGCGAGGATTCGCCGTACTACGAACGCACCATCGAAATCGCCCGACTGTTCTCGGATGCGGGCTTCGCCGTCATCTCCGGCGGTGGCCCCGGCATCATGGAAGCGGCCAACAAAGGCGCGCACGCCGGCAAGTCGGCCAGCGTCGGCCTGAACATCGAACTGCCGCACGAGCAGCAAGGCAATCGGTATCAGGACATTTCGATGCGCTTCCGCCATTTCTTCACGCGCAAGGTCACGTTCGTGAAGAATTCGGACGCGTTCATCGTCATGCCGGGCGGTTTCGGTACGCTCGATGAGCTGGCCGAAGTGCTGACACTGGTCCAGACGGGCAAATCGCGCAGCGTGCCGGTCGTCATGTTCGGCAGCCATTTCTGGAAGGGTCTGCTGGACTGGTTCCGCTTTACCCTGCTACCGATGGGCCTGATTGCGGAACACGACCTCGACATCATGCGCATCGTCGACGAACCCAAGGACGCGCTGGACGCCGTCTACGAGTTCTACGAAAAGCGCGAAGGCACCTCGCCGATTCCGCCCAAGGAAGAGATGTTCTATCTGTAACCTCGGGTGTGACATTCGGCGCCAGACGAACGGACGATGGCGGGAGGCCGGACTGCTAGAATGTAGGGTCCCAGATCACCCGCCGGAGTCCATGATGGATTCGCTGCTTCACCCGTCCACCCCTGCCCACTCCGGCTTTACCAGCGCCGCACGCCTGATGTGCCGCGCTGGGCTGCTGGCAGGGGCCGTTTTCTGCCTCGCCCTGCCCGTGCACGCCGAGGTGACTTCCGACAGCGCCGGCCTGGATCTGCCCGACGTCAAGGCGATCAACAATCAGCCGATTTCCAAGCCGACCCGCGGCGCGATCCACAACGAGCGCGTCAAGCCGAGCTTCGACTACCGCGACAACGACGGTACGCAGGTTGAGGAATACCGGTTCCAGAAGGGCCAGGCGCCGGATATCCATGTCAAGTCCGGCATGGGCACGTCCTACAACCTCAGCAAGCCTGAAGACAGCTCGCCGCGTATCCGCGAGCGCGGCGATATCGACCGGGTGCCCTCGGTCAACGTCCTGAAGTTCTAAGCCCGTGCCGCAAGTGCGGCGCCTGCAAGCCGGCTCCACGGTGGGCCGGCTGCATTTCCCTCCACCCGTTTCCCGTTCCTGAAGCATGGCTGTTTTCACCCCGGTTTCCGACGCCGAGATTGCTCTCTGGCTGGATCAATACGATGTGGGCGCCGTGCGCGCATTTCGCGGCATCCCCTCCGGGATCGAAAACTCCAATTTCTTCCTGACCACGGAAAAGGACGGGCAGACGCACGAATACGTCGTCACCCTGTTCGAACGGCTGACGCTCGAGCAACTGCCGTTCTACCTCTATCTGATGCAGCATCTGGCGCAGCACGACATCAGCGTGCCGGCGCCGATTGCCGGCCGCGACGGCGAGATCCTGCGCACCCTCAACGGCAAGCCCGCGACCATCGTGACACGTCTGGCGGGCCGGTCGAACCTGGCGCCGACGGTGTCGGAATGCGCCATCGTCGGCGACATGCTCGCGCGCATGCATCTGGCCGGACGCGACTATCCGCGCCATCAGCCAAATCTGCGCAGCCTCCCGTGGTGGAACGAGGTCGTGCCGGATGTCGTACCGTTCGTGCACGGCGACACGCGCGCGCTGCTCGAAAGCGAACTCGCACATCAGCAACGCTTCTTTGCCAGCGCCGACTACGCTGCGCTGCCCGAAGGCCCGTGCCACTGCGACCTCTTCCGCGACAACGTGCTGTTCGAGCCGGCCGCGGACGGCCAGCCGGAGCGCCTCGGCGGCTTCTTCGACTTTTACTTTGCCGGTGTCGACAAGTGGCTCTTCGACGTGGCCGTCACCGTCAACGACTGGTGCATCGACCTGGCCACCGGCGTGTTGGACGCCGAGCGGGCACGTGCGATGCTGGGCGCGTATCACGCAGTGCGCCCGTTTACCGACACGGAAGCGCGGCACTGGCAAGACATGCTGCGTGCCGCGGCATACCGCTTCTGGGTCTCGCGCCTGTGGGATTTCTATCTCCCGCGCGATGCCGAACTGCTCAAGCCGCATGACCCCGCCCACTTCGAGCGCGTGCTGCGCGAACGGGTTGGCGCGGGTGGCCTGACTCTGGATCTTCCCCAACCATGCAACTGATTGAAGTACCGGCCAAGCAAGGCTACGTCTGGCTACGCCAGGGTGCGTGGCTGTTTCGCAAGAACCCGATCGGATTCTTGCTGCTGCTGTTCATCTACCTGTTTGCGGTCAACCTGCTGATGCTGCTGGTGCCGCCGATTGGTGTGTTCGCCATCCTGCTCGTCAATCCAGCCATCTTCGTCGGCTTCATGTCGGCCTGCCGCGATACGGTGGCGGGCAAGCGCGTCGGGCCCGCGTCGCTCATCGCCGGCTTTCGTGCGTACGGCAAGGATGCGATGCGCGCTCTGCTCAAGCTTGGCGGCATCTATGGCGTGCTGGTGCTGGTGGTCAGCGGCGTGCTGATGACCATGGTGGATGTCGACACGCTGATGACGGTAGTCACTGACAAGCCGCTCACCACGGATGCCATCCGCGAGTTCTACCTCGCCATGGTGATGGGCTCGGTGCTGTATATCCCGGTGGCGGTGCTGTTCTGGTTTGCGCCATTGCTGGTGGCGTGGCACGGCATTCCCGTGGGCAAGGCGCTGTTCTTCAGCTGGATGGCCGTCTGGCGCAACCGCGCCGCGTTCATCGCGTACGGCGTCTTGGTGGCAATCCTGCTGATCGCGGTGCCGCTGTTCATCGATGCGTTGTTCGCGTCGAGCGGTGCCAACAACATCGCCCCCATCATCGCCACGCCGTATCGGATTCTGGTGATGGCCGTGCTGTACTGCTCGTTCTACGCCACCTACCGCGGCTGCTTCAACGTGACGCAAGCGGCCGGCCAGACGACTGACACGACCGCCTGATCGAGGCCCACAACCCGATCAGCGCTCAGTTGATCGGGTCGAGCTTGGCGATACCCAGCGCCAGCGTCTTCACCCCGTGGCGGTTGAATTTGATCTGGGCACGCGCCTCGGCGCCCTCGCCTTCCAGCGTCGTGATGACGCCTTCCCCAAACTTGTTGTGGAACACCGATTGGCCCACGCGGAAGCCCGTGGCCTCTGCGCGCTTGGCGTCGGCGTAGTTCTTGCCGGTGTCCATGCCGCCGGTCGGGCGGCCGGTGTAGGCATCGTCATCGCCGCGCTCGGGGCGCTTGAACCAATCCTTGCCCCACGCGGTATCACCTTGCACGCGGCGCGTAGCCTGGTAGCCGGCGTGCTGCGGGGTCAGCCACTTCAAGGTGTCTTCGGGCAACTCGTCAAAGAAGCGTGAGCGGATGTGGTAGCGGATCTGACCATGCAGCACGCGGCTTTGCGCGAACGACAGATACAACCGCTCGCGGGCCCGGGTAATCGCCACGTACATCAGGCGACGCTCTTCCTCCAGGCCGTCCTTTTCCATCTGGCTGTTTTCGTGGGGGAACAACCCCTCTTCCAGCCCGGTGATGAAGACGACGTGGAATTCCAGCCCCTTCGCCGCATGCACAGTCATCATCTGCACGGCATCCTGGCCCGCCTGGGCCTGGTTGTCGCCAGCTTCCAGCGAGGCATGCGTGAGGAACGCGACGAGCGGCGTCATCTCTGCAGGCGTTTCGTCGGTGACGAGTTCAGAAGCGGTATCGATCTCGCCGCCTTCGATGCGCAGCATGGCGTCGTGGCGCACGGGCAGCGCGGTCGCAATCGCATCCACGCCGTAGCCTTCTTCAGCGACGAAGGCTTGGGCGGCGGTCACCAGTTCCTGCAAGTTCTCGATGCGGTCCTGGCCTTCCTTCTCGCCCTGGTAATGCGTGATCAAGCCGCTGGCGTGAATGACGTGCTGGACGATTTCGGGCAGCGTCATCTGACGCGTGTCCGCACGCATCTGTTCGATCAGGCGCACAAACGCCGACAACTTGGTGCCCGCCGCGCCCGTCAGATACGGCACCGCCGCCGCGAGCGAAATGCCATAGAGTCGCGCTGCATCCTGCAACTGCTCCAGCGAACGCGCCCCGACGCCACGCGCCGGGAAATTCACCACGCGACCAAACGCCGCGTCATTGTCGGGATTCTCGAGAAGCTGAAGATACGCAAGCGCATGCTTGATTTCCGCGCGCTCAAAAAAGCGCAGGCCGCCGTACACCTTGTACGGGATGCCGGCCGAGAACAGGGCATGCTCGATCACCCGCGACTGCGCGTTGCTGCGATACAGGATGGCGATTTCCGAGCGCGACATGCCGGTGGCAATGCGGTCGCGGATCTCATCGACGATCCAACCGGCCTCCTGCCCATCCGTCGCGGCCTGGTAGACGCGCACCGGCTCGCCATGGCCGGCGTCGGTGCGCAGGTTCTTGCCCAGTCGACGCGTGTTGTGCGAGATCAGATGGTTGGCGGTATCGAGGATATGGCCGTGCGAGCGGTAGTTCTGCTCCAGCTTGATGCGGTGCTCGACGCGGAATTCGCGCTCGAAGTCGACCATGTTTCCGACGTTCGCGCCACGAAACGCATAGATGCTCTGGTCATCGTCGCCCACGGCAAAGATGGCGTTGGGCGTGACACCGGGCTCGCCCAGCCCGGCGAGGATCTTCAGCCAGGCGTATTGCAGCTTGTTCGTATCCTGGAACTCGTCGACCAGGATGTGCTTGAAGCGCCGTTGATAGTGCGCACGGATGGCATCGTTGTAGCGCAGCAGTTCGTAGCAGCGCAGCAGCAGCTCGGCAAAATCGACCACGCCTTCACGCTGGCATTGCGCGTCGTAAGCGGCGTAGAGATCGGCCATGCGGCGGTCGTACTCGTTGGCGATTTCCAGGTCGCCCGCGCGCAGGCCCTGCTCCTTGGCCCCGTTGATGAAGTACTGGACGTTCTTGGGTGGGAATTTCTCGTCGTCGATATTGAGCGACTTGAGCAGGCGCTTGACGGCGGAGAGCTGGTCTTGCGTATCCAGGATCTGGAATGTCTGCGGCAGACCGGCATCGCGGAAATGCGCGCGCAGCAACCGGTTGCACAGCCCGTGGAACGTGCCGATCCACATGGCGCGCGTGTTGATCGGCAGCATGGCCTGCAGGCGCGCCGTCATTTCCTTGGCCGCCTTGTTGGTAAACGTGACGGCCAACACACCCGACGGCGACACCCGCGCACTCTGGATCAGCCACGCGATGCGGGTGGTCAACACGCGCGTCTTGCCGCTGCCCGCCCCCGCCAGGATCAGCGCCGATTCATCGGGAAGCGTGATGGCAGCGCGTTGTTCGGGGTTCAGATTGGCGAGCAGATCGGACATGCGGGAGGAGCCTCGGCAGAATCCTCAAATTATACCGGCCGCATTCGCCGCTTCGCCCGTGCCGGACATCGACACGCCGTATAATTCCAAGCTTTCGCCCGCCATTTTCCTGGGCCAAACGTCTTTTTGCGCCCACTGCGCCCTGTCAGCATGACCGATCAAAACCAGTCCCTCGCCAAGAGCTTCGAACCCGCCACCATCGAGCAGAAGTGGAGCGCGGCGTGGGAAGCGATGGGCGTCTCCCGCGCGACGCTCGAAGCCGGCAAGCCCGACTTCTGTATCCAGCTTCCGCCGCCGAACGTGACGGGCACGCTGCACATGGGCCACGCGTTCAACCAGACCATCATGGACGGCCTGACGCGCCACGCGCGCATGTCGGGCGCCAACACGCTGTGGGTACCGGGCACCGACCACGCGGGCATCGCCACGCAGATCGTCGTCGAACGCCAGCTGGATGCCCAGGGCGTATCGCGCCACGACATGGGCCGCGAGAAGTTCGTCGAAAAGGTGTGGGAATGGAAGGAGCAATCGGGCTCGACCATCACCCGCCAGGTGCGCCGCATGGGCGCTTCGATCGACTGGGAGCGCGAATACTTCACGATGGACCCGAAGATGTCGCGCGCCGTCAGCGACGTGTTCGTGCGTCTGTATGAGCAGGGCCTGATCTACCGCGGCAAGCGCCTCGTCAACTGGGATCCGGTGCTGGGCACCGCTGTGTCCGACCTGGAAGTGGTGAGCGAGGAAGAAGAAGGCTCGCTGTGGCACATCCGCTATCCGCTGGCCGAACCGGACGCCGTGCATGGCCTGACGCACCTGACGGTGGCCACCACCCGTCCGGAAACGATGCTCGGCGACACGGCCGTGATGGTGCACCCTGAGGACGAGCGTTACGCGCACCTCATCGGCAAGTTTGTCCACCTGCCGCTGACCGATCGCAAGATTCCCGTGATTGCCGACGAATACGTCGACCGCGAATTCGGCACCGGCGTGGTCAAGGTGACGCCGGGCCACGATTTCAACGATTACGCGGTTGGCCAGCGTCACAAGCTGCCGCAGTTGTCGATCCTGACGCTCGACGCGAAGATCGTTGCCGATGCCCCCGCCGCCTATGCCGGCCTGGATCGCTTCGACGCGCGCAAGAAGATCGTCGAGGATCTCGAAGCGCAGGGCCTGCTGGCCGAGGTGAAGAAGCACACGCTGATGGTGCCGCGCGGCGACCGCACCGGCGTGGTCATCGAGCCGATGCTGACCGACCAATGGTTCGTTGCCATGAGCAAGCCGGCGCCGGAAGGCACGCGCTTCCCGGGCCGCTCCATCGCTGAAGTGGCGCTGGACGCGGTGCAGAGCGGCAAGATCAAGCTGGTGCCGGAGCAGTGGGTCAACACGTACAACCAGTGGCTGAACAACATCCAGGACTGGTGCATCTCGCGCCAACTGTGGTGGGGCCACCAGATTCCGGCGTGGTACGACGACGCGGGCAATGTGTACGTCGGCCGCACGGAAGAAGAAGCCAAAGCGCAAGCAGCCGCCAAGGGCTATACCGGCGCGCTCACGCGTGACGACGACGTGCTGGATACGTGGTTCTCGTCGGCGCTGGTGCCGTTCTCGTCGCTGGGCTGGCCGGCCGATACGCCGGAACTGAAGCACTTCCTGCCCTCGACCGTGCTGGTCACGGGCTACGACATCATCTTCTTCTGGGTGGCGCGCATGGTCATGATGACCCTGTACTTCACCGGTGAGGTGCCCTTCCACACCGTCTACGTGCACGGCCTGGTGCGCGATTCGGAAGGCAAGAAGATGAGCAAATCCGAAGGCAACACGCTCGACCCCGTCGACCTGATCGACGGTATCGCGCTGGAACCGCTGCTGGCCAAGCGCACAACAGGCCTGCGCCGCCCGAAGGACGCGCCGAAGGTGGAGAAGCGCACGCGCAAGGAATTCCCGGACGGCATTCCGGCATTCGGTGCCGACGCGCTGCGCTTTACGTTCGCCTCGCTCGCCACGCTCGGCCGCAGCATCAACTTTGACCCCAGCCGCTGCGAAGGCTATCGCAACTTCTGCAACAAGCTCTGGAACGCCACGCGCTTCGTGCTGATGAACACCGAAGGCCAGGACTGCGGCATGCAGGAATGCGTCGGTGACTGCGGCCCCGAAGGCCATCTGGACTTCTCGCAGGCCGACCGCTGGATCGTCTCGCTGCTGCAGCGCGTGGAAACCGAAGTGGAAAAAGGCTTTGCCGACTACCGCTTCGACAACATCGCCAACGCCATCTACAAGTTCGTCTGGGACGAATACTGCGACTGGTACCTGGAACTGGCCAAGGTGCAGATCCAGACCGGCACGCCGGCGCAGCAGCGCGCCACGCGCCGCACGCTGTTGCGCGTGCTGGAAACGGTGCTGCGCCTGGCGCATCCCATCATTCCGTTCATTACCGAAGAACTCTGGCAGAAGGTTGCGCCGATGGCTGGCCGCGCCAAGGGCGACGGCACCGAAAGCCTCGCGCTGCAGGAATACCCGCGCGCCGCGCTGGCAAAGATCGACGAGCAGGCCGAGCAGTGGGTTCAGCAGTTGAAAGCGTTGGTCGATGCCTGCCGCAATCTGCGCGGCGAGATGAACATCTCCCCCGCCCAACGCGTGCCGCTGTACGTCAACGGCGACGCCGAGTTCCTGCAGGTGGCTGCGCCGTACGTGCAAGCGCTCGGCAAGCTGTCTGAGGTGAAGGTCTACACGGACGCGGCGGCCATGGAACAGGACGGCGCCGGCGCACCGGTCGCGATCGTCGGCGAGAACAAGCTGCTGCTGAAGATCGAAATCGACGTGGCTGCCGAGCATGCGCGCCTGTCGAAGGAAATCGACCGCCTGCGCGGCGAGATCACCAAGTGCGAAGCCAAGCTCGGCAACGAATCGTTCGTCGCCCGGGCACCGGCCGCCGTGGTGGAACAGGAACAAAAGCGTGTGGCCGATTTCAAAGCCACGCTGACCAAGCTGGAAGCCCAGATTGCACGGCTGCCGGTGCAGGCTGCCTGAGCGCCCTGAACAATCGATCATCCGATACCAAGGAAACCACGATGCAACGCGTCACTAAAGCCGTTTTCCCCGTCGCGGGGCTCGGAACCCGCTTTCTGCCAGCCACCAAGGCGAGCCCGAAGGAAATGCTGCCGGTCGTGGACAAGCCGCTGATCCAGTACGCCGTGGAAGAAGCCATGGCTGCCGGCATCACCGAGATGATCTTCGTGACCGGCCGCAGCAAGCGCGCCATTGAAGATCACTTCGACAAGGCCTACGAGCTGGAAGCCGAACTCGAAGCCAAGCAGAAGACCGCGCTGCTCGAAGTCGTGCGTTCGATCAAGCCGTCGCATGTGGATTGCTTCTACGTGCGCCAGCCGGAAGCGCTGGGCCTGGGCCATGCGGTGCAATGCGCCGAAAAGCTCGTCGGCGATGCGCCGTTTGCCGTCATCCTGGCCGACGACCTGCTGGACGGCGAGCCGCCCGTCATGAAGCAGATGGTGGACCTGTACGACCACTACAACTGCTCGGTGATCGGCGTGGAAGAGATCGACCCGGAGCAGAGCCGCTCGTATGGCGTGGTCGATGGCCGCCCGTGGGAAGAAGACGGCAGCGTGATCAAGATGTCGGGCATCATCGAGAAGCCGGCGCCCGAAAATGCACCGTCCAACCTCGGCGTGGTCGGCCGCTACATCCTCACGCCGCGCATTTTTGATCACATCCGCAACCTCAAGCCGGGCGCGGGGGGCGAGCTGCAGCTGACGGACGCCATTCAGTCGCTGCTGTCGGCCGAACAGGTGCTGGCGTATCGCTACAAGGGCGTGCGCTACGACTGCGGCAGCAAGCTGGGCTACCTGAAGGCCACGGTGGAATTGGCGCTCAAGCACAAGGAAGTCGCTGACGAATTCCGCGCGTATCTGGCGGCACGCGGCTGAGCCCAACGCGCACGTCGCCATAGAAAAAACCCGCGCAGCGTGAGCTAGCGCGGGTTTTTTGTTGCCGGATCGTGTCCCGTCCGTCCGGCGCGGAGTCCCACCCTTTTGCAACGAGAGGCTGCAGCCTCTTCTTATTGCGGTGCTGCCAGCGGCTTGATGGTGTTGTTCAGCAGGCTCCAATACGAGCTGGTGCTGTACGGAAGCATCTGCTCAGCGTAGTTCCACCAGAAGTAGCCGCCGATGAAGCGCGAGTCCGCGGCCATCGTGGTGGTCCCCATCGGGTAGTACGACTTGATCAGGTTCTGCTGCACGGACAGCGGGGCCGACGTGCTGGACGTGCCGATCTCGCCGAAGCCCACCTTTGCCACCGGGAAGATGCTTTCGAGCAACTTGAAATCGTTTGCCCACGTCGGATTCAAACCGGGGCAGTCCTGGTACGGGTAGTAGCTGAACAGTGCGTAGTCCGCACCTTGACGCACGCGCGCGGGCAGGAACGTCTGGGCCCAGGTGCGCCAGGAGTCAGCCGGCTTCTCGTAGCAGTTCGTGCCCTTGCCGTCGTCGTTGTAGTACATCGTCACGGCGGTCAAACCACCTGCACCCTTCACGATGTCGTGGGCCGCAGCCACCATGTTGCCGATGGCAGTTTCCTGGCTCGTCACTTGGGCAGTGGTGCCCGACGGGTTCGGACGCAGCCATTCGCCGTTGATTTCATTAGCGATCTCCCACACGTCCACGACGTTCTTCAGCGTGCCCACCAGCTCGTTGGTGCGGCTGGTGTACGTCTGCAGATCCGTCGGGAAATAGTACGAGTCCATCACCTCGCCCATCACGTAGGCAACTTGATGAAGCTTGACCAGCGGTGCGTAGTAGTCGGCCGCCGATGTACCCGGATCAAAGACCACGCGCACGGTCGGCTTGTACGGCAGGTGGGTGAGCGAGGCCACAATCGCGTTGATGCTGCTGACGTCATCCAGCGTGACGCCATAAATCGGTGCCTTCGGGCGCGTGGCCTGCGCCGAGGCGGTTTGTGTTCCCAGGCCTGTCAGCGTCACCGCCGCCGTCAGACCTACCAAAGCGCGCAGGCTCATGCGCGCCGCCCTCTGTGCTGCTTTCTTGGTTTCCAACATTGTGATTTTCTATTCCCTCGGACGCAAAACCTTACGCCCAGTACTTCGATGGACAAGCGCCGTCCTACCTGTGCGGTATCCCGATGTGGTGTGACTCCTTTGACACACTGAACACCGAACGGGTGCGAGCGTCAGATGACGCCCCGGTCGGCGAATGGATGCGCGATTAGAGGTCCTGCTGAGTCGATGGATCGATCAACGGCCGTGCGCTTATTGATGGACTGGTACAGCTGGCGCGGGCACGCCCGGAGGCTGCTCGCGGCTTGAAAATATGACAAGCCCTGCACTTCAGTTGGCTGCCAACTGTGTTCCCCCCGTCGACAGCCAAGCGGGATGATACCGGATGTTGCCGGGAGATCAACGAAATTTAACGCTGCTTACGCAACAATAATAAAAAAACCGCGGGTCTGCAGGACACGCGGTTTCTTTGAAACGCCCGCTGGACGGACGTCTTGGCGACACAGCCGTTTTTACTTGTGCCGGTAGTTGATGCGACCCTTGGTGAGGTCGTACGGCGACATTTCCAGCTTCACGCGGTCGCCCGCGAGAATGCGGATCCGGTGCTTCTGCATCTTGCCCGATGCGTAAGCCCAGATTTCCACGCCGTTTTCCAACTGCACGCGAAAACGATTGTCGGGCAGTGCTTCAGACACCACCCCTTCAAATTCAATCAGTTCTTCCTTGGCCAAACTCGTTCCTTTGTATGCAGCACGCGGCTGCGCCGATGGTTGCAATGATGTGATGACCCACCCGAACCACGCCACACGCCTGGAACGGCATGCAGCGGTACGCTGCGATCATCTGCCCGGACAGCGGGCTTGGGGGGTACCGAGTTGCACGAAACACAAATCGGGCCCGCCTATGGCGTGCGCCGCTTCGTGCAAGCGAGAGCGAGGATGGGTGGCGGTCGCAGATGCGCGCCGCCCGACTCGGCGCGGGGTATTCCCCGGTGCTGGACTCAGCTGCTGCCGGCCATGACTGGCGCGGCGGCGAGCCGGATTCGCCCGCTATTCTACCACGGGCGGGTTCCGCGGTTTCAGGCGCCGTCAGCAGGAAGCGACAGTTCAGGAACGTCGCCATCGATGATGCTCTCAGCGAAGCGCAGCGCGGCAATGCGCGCAGCGCCCACATTGCTGAATTGCCGGTCCCCCGATAGGCGGAAGACCTGGGTCTGTCCGGGTTCGGGCGACTCCCCCGCCCGACAGATCATCACGGCCGCGTTGTAGCTGCGGTCTTCCCTGGCCTCGGGCCAGCGTGCCGTGCGTTCATGTTGGAAAGCCAACGGATAAATGTCGAAGCCTTTGTATTGGCCCGCCGGCGAAGTGTCCATCTGAAATGCCCCCTTCTTGAACGTCGAGTGCTGTCTGACTATACACCCGTGCGTTTTGCATGGCGATGAAAGCGACGGCAACGTTTGACTGCGGGCAGAGCGCAACAAGCACACGCCCGCCAGCCGTGGCAACGCCTTCGGCATCACCGCGAAGGCTGGTCTGAAGAAGTTTCACATCGTCACCCCTCCACGGCAGGGTGCGGCGCAATCCGATTGTGCTAGCTTGAATTGGTGCTTGCCACGGCATTCAACCGGTGCCCGACGTCCACAGCAAGGCACCGACTCTCAATCCCCTGAAGAATGACAATGCGCCTGATCTCTCCGATTGCCCTGGCGTGTGCCGGGCTGATGCTGTCTGCCTGCGGTGGCGGCGACGGCGGTTCGTCATTGAGCCCGCAAGCCAGCACGGCTTCCAATGCGCAGAACGCAGCCTCAAAAACCCCCGCTGCGGCGGCCGCCAGTACCTCCCCCGCTTGCGGCATCAACGGCACTTCCCCGTTGGCCGGCGTGCAGACGTGGATGTATCAGTTGCAGGGCATGACGACGAGCGCGCAAATCGACGCACTCGACGCGCAGCCGTACGACATGCTGGTAATCGATGCCAACAACACCATCAAGGGGCTCGAAAACTTCAACACAGTCGACATGGTCGCGCGCCTGCGCACCAAGCCCGACGGCTCCGCCCGCAAGGTGCTCGCCTACATCGACATTGGCGAGGCTGAAGACTTCCGCACCTATTGGACACCGAGCTGGAAGGCGCCCACAGCGAGCGGCCCCGGCATTCCTGACTTCATCATCAAGGCCGACCCCGATGGCTGGGCGGGCGACTACCCCGTCGCGTTCTGGGACCCGCGCTGGCAAGCGCTCTGGCTCGGGCCGAACGGTGCCGTTGCGCAACTGGCGCGCGAAGGGTTCGATGGCGTCTATCTGGATTGGGTCGAGGCGTATGCCGAGCCTTCGGTAGTGGACGCGGCCCAGACGGCAGGCGTCGACCCGGCCCAGGCCATGGTGGACTTCATCGCCAAGATTCGTGCGGCGGGGCGCGCCATCAACCCCCAGTTTGCGGTAATCCAGCAAAACGCACCTTCGCTGATCGATGACGGCGGTGGATCAACGTTGCTGGCGACGATCGATGGCATCTCGCAGGAAGACACGTGGTTCGGCGGCAGCGCCGGGGCCGCATGGAGCAGCACCTCCGGTGGCGACAAGGCTGCAAGCGCTGTGGACACGCAATGGACGATCGAGCAGTTGCAGAAATACTGCGCCGGCAACGTGCCCGTTTTCACAATCGACTACGCGTTGAAGACCGCCAACGCGCAGAAGGTCTACACGGCGTCGCGCGGGCAAGGCTTCCGCCCGCTGGTCTCGCGCATTGCGCTGTCCAAGCCGACGACTACGCCGCCCTGGAATGACTGACCACGCTCAACGACGCACCGGCCGGTGCATCGGCAAACGGCAGGCCGACGTAGTTTTCGGCCAGCACGCGCGCGCCGGCAGCCGAGCTGGTCACGTAGTCCAGTTCGGCGCGCTGCAGCTTCTGCATGAACGGCGTGTGGTCGTCAAAGCGATGCAGCATCGATGTCATCCACCACGAGAAATGCTCGGCGCGCCAGACGCGTTGCAGGCAGCGTTCGGCGTAGCCTGCGAGCTGGGCGATGTCGTTCTGCTTGTAGCGTGCCGTGAGCGCCTGGGCCAGGACGCGCACATCGGCGACGGCGAGGTTCATGCCTTTCGCGCCGGTAGGCGGCACGATGTGCGCAGCATCGCCCGCCAGGAAAAGACGCCCATACTGCATCGTCTCGCAGACGAAGCTGCGCATCGGCGTGACGCTCTTCTGCAGGATCGGGCCTTCCTTCAGGCGCCAGCCGTCGTTGTTTTCCAGGCGCGTGTGCAGCTCATCCCAGATGCGCGCATCTGACCATTCAGCCAGGTTCTCGTCCGGCTTGCATTGCAGGTAAAGCCGCGTGATCTTGGGTGAGCGCATGCTGAACAGCGCAAAGCCGCGATCATGGTTTGCGTAGATCAGCTCTTCCGCCGCCGGTTCGGCTTCTGCCAGGATGCCAAGCCACGCAAAGGGATAGACGCGCTCGAACACTGCTTGCCGCTGTGCCGGGATCGCCTGCCGGCAGATGCCGTGAAAGCCATCGCATCCGGCGATGTAATCGCATTGCAATGTCTGCGGCACGCCGTCGTGGACGAACTGCACCGACGGCGTGGCCGACTCGATATCGTGCACCGACACATCGCTCACATCGAACAACAGCGGCGCACCCTGCTCCACGCGTGCGGCAATCAGATCCTTCACCACCTCGTGCTGCCCATACACGGTGATCGAGCGGCCGCCCGACATCGCCGTCAGGTCGATACGGTGGCGCTTGCCGCCGAACAGCAAGTCGATACCGTGGTGCACAAGCCCCTCGCGCCGCATGCGCTCGCCCACGCCCGCTTCGTTGAGCACGTCGACCGTGCCTTGCTCCAACACGCCGGCGCGGATGCGCTCTTCAACGTACGCGCGGCTCTTGGTTTCGAGGATGACGGCGTCGATGCCGTTGCGGTGCAGAAGCTGTCCGAGCAAAAGGCCTGCCGGACCTGCGCCAATGATGGCGACCTGGGTGCGCATGATGGTTGTCTCCGGATGAATTTGGAATCGTTCTGGCAACCATTGTTGGCGCGCACCTTGATATCGCACAATGCAATATTGGCGATAAACTTTATCGCTAATTCAGATAGTGCGATTGCCATGTCCACCCTGCCCGACTTCGATCTGAACTTGTTGCCGATTCTGCTCGCGCTGCACGACGCGCGCAGCGTCAGCATGGCCGCGCAACAGCTCAGCATGAGCCAGCCGGGCGTGAGCACAGCGCTGGGCAAGCTGCGCGCTGCATTCGACGATCCGCTGTTCGTGCGCACCTCGCGCGGCATGGAGCCGACGCCACGGGCGCTGGCGATCATTCCTGCGGCGCGCGACGTCCTGGCCCGTGTGCAGGAAGGCATTCTCGAGACCGGCGCGTTCGATCCGGTCACCACCACGCACACGTTCTCCATCTCGTTGTCGGACGTGGGTGAGATGGTCTTCCTGCCGCGCATTGTCGAGGCGATGGCGCGGCAGGCGCCTCGGGCGTCGGTGCAGTCCGTGTCGCTGCCGCCGGCCCAGCTCGAACGGGCGCTGGAGACCGGTTCGCTCGATCTCGCCGTCGGTTACTTCCCCGACCTGAAAAAGAACAACTTCTTCCAGCAGCGGTTGTTTACTCACTACTTCACGTGCATCGTGCGGGCCGATCATCCCGTCACGCGCGGCGGCAACACAAAGCTATCGATGGCGCAGTTTCTGGAATACGGCCACGCCGTGGTGCGCGCAGAGGGTCGCAGCCAGGAACTGTACGAACGCTTTCTGGAGCGCAAACGCATCCGACGGACACCGGCTCTGCTCACCCCGCATTTCATGAGCATTCCGTTCATCCTCGCGCGCACGGATTTGATTGCGACGGTGCCGCACGCCGTCGGACTGTCGTTCATGCAATCGCACGCCAACATCCGCGTGATGGAGCCGCCTCTGGAACTGCCAAGCTTCGATCTCAAGCAGCATTGGCATCGCAAGTTCCATAACGACACGCGCAGCCAGTGGTTCCGGGCGCTGGTGTCATCGCTGTTCAACGATGAGGCGGACGAATGGCGCGAACCCGGCCATCGACCTGCCAAACGCAAGAACACGAAATAGCAGCGCCGCGGCGAATGTTCACGATACGAACACTCGATTGCATTGCGAACAAGGAGCCTTTAGGATCGCTGGCACGCGCAGGCGACGCCGTTGCAGTGCCTTTCGGCTCACGCTTGCCGATCAACCTTTGGAGACCTTCATGAAACGTCGTGTGCTGCTGCTGACTGCCGTTGCCGGTGCGCTGATGATCGGCCTACCCGCCTTTGCGGATGAGCCCATCAAGATCGGCCTGATCGCGCCTTTCTCGGGGCCCTTTGCCGACTATGGCAAGCAGATGGAAGACGGCATCAAGGCATACCAGAAGCTGCACGGCACGACCGCCGGCGGGCGGCAAGTGCAGATCATCGTAAAGGACACGACCGGCCCTGTGCCGGACGTCGCCAAGCGGCTCGCGCAGGAACTGGTAGTGCGCGACAAGGTGGACTTCCTGGCCGGCTTCGGCCTCACGCCGGAAGCGCTGGCCGTGGCGCCCATCGCGCAGCAGGCGAAGAAGCCGATGGTGATCTTCAATGCGGCATCGTCGTCCATCACGACCAAGTCGGATTATGTGACGCGTGTGTCGATGACGTTGCCGCAGATCTCCACGCCGATCGCCTCGTGGGCCCTGAAGAACGGCATCAAGCAGGTGGCCACGGTGGTAGCCGATTACGCGCCGGGCATTGATGCGGAAAACGCGTTCAAGCAGACGTTCACTGCCGGGGGCGGCCAGGTCGTGGAAGCCGTACGCGCGCCGTTGCGCAATCCTGAATTCGCACCGTTCATCCAGCGCGTGAAAGACACCAAGCCGCAAGCTGTGTTCGTCTTCCTGCCGGCCGGCGAGCAAGGTGTGGCGTTCATGAAGGGCTTCCGCGAGCGCGGGCTGGCGCAGGCCGGGATCAAGGTCATCGCGACAGGCGATCTGACCGACGACCACGTGCTGCCAGCCATGGGCGACTCGACGCTGGGTGTCATCACGTCGTTCCACTACTCGGCCGCGCACGACTCCGCACAGAACAAGACCTTCCTGAAAGCCTTTGCCGACGCCAACCCAGGTGCAGGCCGCCCGAACTTCATGGCGGTGGCCGCGTATGACGGCATCGGCGCGATCTACAACGTGATCAACAAGCTCGGCGGCAAGATCGACGGCGAGAAGGCCATGGCCGCCTTCAAGGGCATGAAGATCGACAGCCCGCGCGGGCCGATCACCATCGACCCGGCCACGCGCGACGTGGTGCAGACCGTCTACATCCGCAAGGTGGAGAAAGTCGGCAACGAGCTGTACAACGTCGAGTTCGACAAGTTTGCCGACGTGAAGGACCCAGGCAAATAAATCCTACGCAACCGCCACGAGCCGTTGCAGCAACGGCGCATCGGCCAGCAGATCGGCGCTGGCCGATGCGTGCACGATCCGGCCGCGATCGAGCACCAGCGCGCGCTGCGTGAGTTGCAGCGCCAGACGCGCATGCTGCTCCACCAGGATCACCGCCATGCCGCCCTCCTCCACGAGCGCGCGGATGGCGCGGCCAAGCTCCTGCACGATGATCGGCGCGAGCCCTTCCATCGGTTCATCCAACAACAGCAGCGCGGGATTCGTCACAAGCGCGCGGGCGATGGCGACCATCTGCTGCTCCCCGCCCGACAGCTGATTGCCGAGATTGTGGCGCCGCTCCTGCAAACGCGGAAAGGTCTTGTAGACGCGCGCCACATCCCAGGCGCCGGGTCGCGCCACGGCGGTCAGATGCTCTTCCACCGTCAGCGACGGAAACATCCACCGCTCCTGCGGCACCCAGCCGAGCCCCGCACGGGCACGCCGGTGCGGCGGCACCTTGGCGATATCCGCGCCCTGCCAGCGGATACGCCCACCGTGCAGGCGTGTAAAGCCCATCAGCGTGGCGAGCAGCGTGGTCTTGCCCACACCGTTGCGGCCCAGCAGCGCGAGACTGCCGCCAGTTTCCAACGCGAACGACACATCGTCCAGGACGACAGCGTTACCGTAGCCGGCGGTCACATGTTCGAACGACAACAGGTCACGCATGCTCGGCCTCCCCGAGGTAGACCTCGCGCACCCGCGGGTCGGCGGCGATCTCCTGCGGCGTGCCTTCGGTCAGCACGCGCCCGGCGACCAACACGCTGATGCGCTCGGCAAAGCGGAACACGAGGTTCATGTCGTGCTCGATGAAGAGGATCGTGATGTCGCGTGGCAAGCTGGCGATGACCTCGAACAGTTCGGTACTTTGTCCGCTCGGGATGCCGGCGGCAGGCTCGTCGAGGAGCAGGATGCGCGGATGCATCGCGAGCGCCAGGGCGATTTCCACCAGACGCTGTTTGCCGTAAGGCAGCGCGTGCGTGGGCGACAGCGCGTCGGCGCCGAGTTGCAGGCGGCACAGCAATGCCATCGCTTCGTCGCGGGCATCCTTGTGCGACGCGACGGTACGGTGCCATTGCCACGACGCGCCCGTGCGCTCGAAGATGGCGAGCATCACCGATTCCAGCACCGTCAATCCCGGAAACAACGTGTTGATCTGGAATGTGCGCGTGATGCCGCGCTTGACGCGCTGGTGCGCGGGCAGCCGGGTGATGTCTTCCCCGTCCAACAGCACCTGGCCCGCCGTGGGTGCGAGCGCGCCGGTGAGCAGATTGATGAAAGTCGTCTTGCCCGCGCCGTTCGGGCCGATCAACGCGTGGCGCGCGCCTGGCGCAAAAGACAGCGAAATATCGGAATTGGCGTGAAAGCCGCCCCAGCGCCTGGACAGGCCGCGCGTGCTCAATGTGGGCGGAGGATGCATCTTCGGTGCAGTCACGACGCACCTCCCTTGCGAGCACCACGCGCCTTGACTGCGGATACGGCAGCCTCGAGCCCGCCGAGAATGCCGCCGCGCGCAAACAGCACAATCACCATCAGCAGCAGGCCGATCCAGAACTGCCAATAGACAGGATTGATGCCGGCCAACACGTCCTGTGCAATCATGAACACCGCTGCGCCGATCAGCGCGCCGTACAACCGGCCGGCACCGCCCAGCACGAGCATGATCAGCAGCTCTGCCGAGCGCGAGAAGCCCAGCGAATCCAGTCCGACAAATTGCGTGGTCTGCGAGAGCAAGGCGCCTGCGACACCGGCAATCGCCGCACTCACGGTAAACGCCGCAACCAGCCGCATGCGAACATTCGCGCCGATGGCTGGCATGCGCTTCGGCCCCTGCTGAATGCCGCGCAGCGACAACCCGAACGGCGAGCGCACCAGGCGACGCAACCCTACAAACGCCAGAAACAGCACGACCAGGCTGTAGACGTAAGCCGTGCGCCCCTCCAAGTCGAACGCGAACGTGCCGAGCAGGTTGCGCATCGTCACACCGGAAAGGCCATCAACACCGCCCGTGAGAAACGCCATCTTGTTGGCCGCTTCATACAGCATCAGGCCGATGCCGAGCGTGACCATCAGTCGCGTCAGGTCCTGGCCGCGCACGACGAGAAAACTCACACAGAAGCCGGCCAGCGCAGCCACGACAGCGCCAGCAGCCAGACCGCTGAGCGGTTCACCCCAGCCATGCGCCGCGAGCAGTCCGGCGGTGTAGGCGCCAAGCCCGAAGAAGCCTGCATGCCCTAGCGACACGATGCCCGCATAGCCGAGCACCAGATCGAGCGACAACGCAAACAGCCCGACGATCAGCACCTGGCTGCCGAAGACGAGGTAATCGGGAAGAAGAAAGAACACCGCAATCGGCACGCACCAGAACGCGATCTCGAACGGTGACCACCGTGCTTCCGGCAACCCATGTGCGGCGGAGCCCTCAACAGGCCGGGCTGACCGCCTCAACTGCTGCAGCACACTCATGCGCGCCTCCCCAGCAAACCGCTCGGGAAGAACACGAGCAGCACGACCATCAACCCGTAGATGACGAACGCGCCCACGTCGGGCACGTAGTACTTGCCGGCTACGTCGAACACGCCGAGCACAAGCGCCGCCAGCAATGTGCCCTTGATGGAACCGGCGCCGCCAACTGCCACCACGAGCAGGAAGTACACCATGTATTTGATCGGGAAGGCCGGGTCGAGCCCGAGCACGTCGATGCCCAACCCGCCGCCCAGCCCTGCCAACCCCGAGCCGAGCGCGAACGTGACGGAAAACACCAGGCTCACGTTGATGCCCAGCCCTGCAGATGCCTGCTGGTTGTCCACGGACGCCCTCACCTGCGCGCCGAAGCGCGTGCGCTCGATCAGCCACGCGAGCAGCGCCGTCAGCGCAATCACGACGCCAATCAGAAACAGGCGATAACGCCCGACTTCCAATCCGCTATCGAAAACCCGCCATTGCCCGCGCAGCATCTCCGGTAGTTCGACAGGCTGCTGCGACGGCCCCCACACGTAAGTCGCACCCGCCATCGCCATGAAAACGAGCGCGATGGAGAACAGCACCTGATCGAGCGGGCTCGCGCGATAGAGCCGCCGGTACAGCGTGCGCTCCAGCACAAAACCGATAGCTGCGGTGACAAGGAAAACGATGGGCAGCGTTGCCAGAAACGGCACACCGAGGCGGTTCATCAGCACCACGCACACATAGCCGCCCGCCATGGCGAACGCCCCGTGCGCGAGGTTGATGAAGTTCATCAAGCCCATCGTGACCGACAGGCCGATGCTGATCAGGAACAACAGACTGCCGTAGGCCAGCCCGTCGAACAACACACCCAATGCGCTGAGCATGGGTCTCCTCCTTGGGCATTTTTTTCCAGCTCGGCGGCCGGTTTGCCCGGTGTGTTGCGTGGCGTCTCTCCGGAGACGGCGGTGTTACTTCTTCGCAGCGCCCTCCGCATCCATCTCGGCAAACACTGTCTGCGCGAGGTGGAAGGCATGGTTGGCAGCCGGCACGCCGCAGTAGATGGCCGTCTGCAGCAGCGTTTCCTGGATCTCGTCGCGCGTGACACCGTTGTTGGCGGCGGCGCGCAGATGCAAACGCAACTCGCCGTCGCGGCCGAGGGCGACCATCATGGCGATCGTCAGCAGGCTGCGGGTGTGGCGCGGCAAGCCGGGGCGCGTCCAGATTTCGCCCCAGGCATAGCGCGTGATGAGGTCTTGAAACGGAGCCGTCAGATCGGTCTGCGCGGCGTTGGCACGGTCGACGTGGGCATCGCCCAGCACGGCGCGGCGCACTTCCATGCCGGCGGCGTAGCGTTCGCGATCATCCATGGGCAACCTCGCGCACCACGCCGGTCGTCAAGAAGCTGACCAGCGCTGCGGTGTAGCCGTCGGCCTGCTCCCAGTTGGCGAGGTGGCCGGCAGACAGTTCGATGTACTGGGCGCCTGGCACGCCGTCGGCAATGAGCTTGGTCTGTGCAGCCGGCGTGGAAATATCGTGCGTGCCGCCAATCACCAGCATCGGCACGCGGATGTTCGGCAGCTGCGCGCGTAGATCCGCATCGCGAATGGCTGCGCAGTTGCCGTTGTAACCGGCGTCCGGTGTGGACAGCAACATCGCCTTGACGATGTCGACGCGGCTGGCGTTGGCATCGCGGTAGCCCTGCGTGAACCAGCGCTCCAGCACCGTTTCCGTAATGCTTGCCATGCCGCCCTGCTCGACCTGCGCGATGCGCGTATTCCAGCTTTGCTGCGTGCCGATCAGCGCGGCGGTGTTCGTCACGACCATGCGCGGGAAACGCTCGCCGTGATGCGCGGCCAGCCACAGGCCGGTCAGCCCGCCCATCGACAGGCCGCAGAACAGCGCCAGCTCAATGTTGTAGTGGTCGAGCAGCGCGAGCACATCACTGCCGAGTTGCGCGACGCCAAACGGCGCGTCCGGCACGCTCGATCGCCCGTGGCCGCGCTGGTCATAGCGCAACAGGCGAAAGTGCTGGCGCAGCGCGTCGAGCTGCGGCTCCCACATACCGAGGTTGGTGCCGAGCGAATTCGACAGCACCAGCACCGGCTTACCCGTGGCGGGCCCATCGTCGAATTCGTGATACAGGCGGACGTTGTCGTGTTCAAGCCAGGGCATGGTGTCTCCGTGGAATGCGTGTTCAGGGGTGGCGGCGGGCGTGTTCCGCAAGCACGCGGTCGACAGCGGCGCCCGCATCGCCAAGGTAATGGGTGGGGTCGAGCAGCGCGCTCAGCCGTTGCGGCGCGGTTGCACCCCAGATACGAAGGACGTCGGCATCCTGCGCCAGTACGTCATGCAGCGTCTTGTTCTCTTGTACCGCTTTGCGGCTGGCAGCTTCAACCACATGGTGCGCCTGCAGGCGGCCAAGATCCGCCCCCAGCGCCAGCATCACGGCTTCACCAAGAATCAGGCCGTGCGTAAGGTCTAGATTTGCGCGCATGCGAGCAGCGTCGACTTGCAAACCTCCGACGATCTCGCACATCCGATCGAGCGCGCCCGCCGCGAGACAGGCCATCTCGCGCAACGGCGCCCACTGCGCCTGCCAACCGCCGAGCGCGCGTTCGTGCTCCTGCGGCAGCGCAGCCAGCAGCGTGCTCGCCAGGCCAGGCATGCGCGTGGCCGCAGCCAGCACAGTCGCGCAGCCAACCGGGTTGCGCTTATGCGGCATGGTGGAAGAACCGCCCTTGCCGGCACCGGACGGCTCCGCAACTTCGCCCACCTCTGTTTGCATCATCAGCGAGAGATCGCGCGCGACATGGCCAAATGTGCCGGTCAGCAGCGCGAGCGTCGTGCCGATCTCGGCGATTCGATCCTGCTCGCCGTGCCAAGAGAGTGCTGGCAGCGGCAGATCAAGTTCGTGCGCCAGCGTTTGAGCAACGGCGCGTGCATGTTCACCCAGGCTGGCAAGCGTGCCTGCCGCCCCGCCAAACTGAAGCACGGGCACATGCGCGCGCAGCGCGGCAAAACGATCCTGCGCGCGATGCACTGCTTCCAGCCAGCCCGCAACCTTGCGCCCAAACGTCGTCGGCAGGGCCTGCTGCAACCACGTGCGCGCCACCATCGGCGTATTGCGATGACGTTGCGCCAGTGCAGCGAGCGCGTCGGCCAGCTTTTGCAAATCCGCTTCGAGCAAGGCAGTCGATTGCCGCCACTGCAGCATCAGACCGGTATCGATGATGTCCTGGCTGGTCGCGCCCCAGTGCACGTAGCGCGCAGCGTTTTCATCGTGCTGTGCAACAGCGGCAGTCAGTTGCTTGACCAGCGGGATCGCCAGGTTGCCTGCGCTGGCAGCGGCATTGCCGAGCGCGTCCAGATCCAACGTCGCCTTGGCACACACCGCGCGAATCGGCGCAACGGCTTCCGCCGGAATCACGCCCACAGCGCCTTCGGCCTGCGCCAGCGCGGCCTCGACATCGAGCATTGCGCGCACCGTGGCGGCATCGGACCACACCGCCAGCATGGCCGGTGTGGAGAAGGCGCGATCGAGCAGTCCGCTGGTCATGGCCGTGTCAAACTCAAACGCGTTCGATGACCAGCGCAATGCCCTGGCCCACGCCAATGCACATCGTGCACAGCGCGTAGCGTCCACCGGTGCGTTGCAACTGATACATCGCTGTCGTCACCAGGCGCGCGCCGCTCATGCCGAGCGGGTGGCCCAGTGCGATGGCGCCGCCGTTCGGGTTGACGCGGGGGTCGTCGTCACGCAGGCCCAGCTGGCGCGTTACGGCCAAACCCTGCGCGGCAAACGCCTCGTTCAACTCGATCACATCCATCTGATCGATCGTCAGGCCCAGCTGCTTCAGCAGCTTTTGCGACGCCGGTGCCGGGCCGATGCCCATCACGCGCGGCGGCACGCCGGCCGTGGCCATGCCGACGATGCGCGCACGCGGCGTCAGGCCAAAACGCTTGGCAGATTCTTCGTTGGCAAGGAGGAGCGCGCAGGCGCCGTCGTTCACGCCCGACGCATTGCCGGCCGTCACCGTGCCGTCCGGACGCACCACGCCTTTGAGCTTGGCGAGGGCTTCCATGGTTGTCGCACGCGGATGCTCGTCACGGTTGACAACGATGGCGTCGCCCTTCTTCTGCGGGATCGTCACCGGCGTGATTTCCTGCGCGAGCGTGCCGTCTTCCTGCGCACGTGCGGCGCTCGCCTGGCTGCGCAGCGCGAAGCGGTCTTGGTCTTCGCGGTTGACCTTGTAGTCGGTGGCGACGTTCTCGGCGGTTTCGGGCATCGAGTCGACGCCGTATTGCGCCTTCATCAGCGGGTTGATGAAGCGCCAGCCGATGGTCGTGTCGTAGATGGCAGCATCGCGCGAGAAGGCGCTGGCCGCCTTGCCCATCACAAACGGCGCGCGGCTCATGCTTTCCACGCCGCCCGCGATCATCAGCGCGGTTTCTCCCGAGCGAATGGCACGCGCGGCGGTGCCGGTGGCGTCCATGCCCGAGCCGCACAGGCGGTTGATGGTCGAGCCCGGCACGCTGTCGGGCAACCCGGCCAGCAGCGACGACATGCGCGCCACGTTGCGGTTGTCTTCGCCCGCCTGATTGGCGCAGCCGAAGATCACGTCGTCGATGGCCGACCAGTCGACCTGCGGGTTGCGCGCCATCAGCGCCTTGAGCGGCACTGCGCCCAGATCATCCGCGCGCACGGCGGACAGGCTGCCGCCGTATCGCCCGATGGGGGTCCGGATGGCGTCGCAGATAAAGGCTTCGGTCATGATGGTTTTGTCTCCAATGGTTCTAGGCACGACGCAACGGCGCCGCCGTCATCGTCTGCAGCGTATCGAAATCGAGGCCGTCGGCCATCTCGCGCACCACCAGCCCCTCGGGCGTGATGTCGATCACGGCAAGGTCGGTGTAGATGGTATCGACACAGCCGATACCCGTCAGCGGGTACGTGCACGACGGCACGATCTTGCTTTCGCCCTGCTTGGTCTGGTGCTCCATCATGACGAAGACGCGCTTGGCACCAATAGCCAGGTCCATCGCGCCGCCCACGGCGGGAATCGCATCCGGTGCTCCGGTGTGCCAGTTGGCCAGGTCACCCGTGGCCGATACCTGGAAGGCGCCGAGCACGCAATAGTCGAGATGGCCGCCCCGCATCATGGCAAACGAATCGGCGTGATGGAAGAACGATGCGCCAGGCTTGACCGTGACCGGCTGCTTGCCGGCGTTGATGAGGTCTTCGTCTTCTTGCCCGGGAGCGGGCGCCGGGCCCATGCCGAGCAGACCGTTCTCGGTATGCAGAATGATTTCGCGATCGGCCGGCAGCTGGTTCGCCACCAGCGTCGGCAGACCGATGCCCAAGTTGACGACCGAGCCGTCGGGAATATCACGCGCCACACGGGTAGCGATCTGATCGCGCGTCCAGCGTTGAATCTTGGTGGTGGTTTCGGCGCTCATGCGGCCTCCTTGGCTTGCGCAGCGTTGCCGAGCTTCACGACGCGCTTCACAAAAATGCCGGGCGTGACGATGTGTTCCGGGTCCAGCTCGCCCAACTCCACCGTCTCGCTGACCTGCGCGATGGTGCACTTGGCCGCCATGGCCATCACCGGCCCGAAGTTGCGAGCGGTCTTGCGATAGACGAGATTGCCCCAGCGGTCAGCGCGCAACGCCTTGATGAGGGCGTAGTCCGCCGTCAGCGGCAACTCGAACACGTACGGCTTGCCGTCGATGATGCGCGTTTCCTTGCCTTCGGCCAATTGCGTGCCGTAGGCGGTCGGGCAGAAAAAACCACCAATGCCGGCACCTGCAGCGCGGATGCGCTCGGCGAGGTTGCCTTGCGGCACCAGCTCCAGTTCGATCTCGCCGGCGCGGTAGAGCGCATCGAACACATAGGAATCGGCCTGACGCGGAAACGAGCAGACGATCTTGCGTACGCGGCGCGCCTTGAGCAGCGCGGCCAGGCCCGTCTCGCCATTGCCGGCGTTGTTGTTGATGATGGTCAGTTCACGCGCGCCATGCGCGATCAGCCCGTCGATGAGTTCCGAGGGCATGCCGGCAGTACCGAACCCGCCGATCATGATGGTGGCACCGTCCGGGATATCGGCCAGGGCGGCCTCCACAGACGGACAAAGCTTGTTGATCACGTGCATTCTCCGGCAAGGGCGCCGCACATTCTCGATGGCTGGCGCAGGGCGGAGCATCGCGCGGCCGGACATGGCCGGGCCGCTATCAAGCGGCCTGCGAGTCTCCTGTTTGACGATCGGATCGACACAGGCCTTTGCTGTCCGGCCCACGCTTGCTTTGCTTTATTTGTTCGATATACGAACCAACGTTCGATCCGAGAACTAATCTACGCCTGCCCACGCCAGGGTGTCAAGGCGTACGCATCCCGATCGTCTGTTCGAGTGGCGAAACCGAGGCAATGCCAGTAGTCTTGAGTCCACTGCACCGCTTTCGCCTGTCTTTGCATGTCCGCCGCCGAACTACCCACCGAAAAACCCAGCGATTCCTACGTCCAGTCATTTGCACGGGGGCTGTCGGTCATCCGTGCGTTCAACGCCGAACGCCCGGAGCAAACGCTCTCCGAAGTCGCCGAGGCCACGGGCCTGACCCGCGCCGGCGCCCGCCGCATCCTGCTCACGCTGGTCAGCCTCGGCTATGTCAGCTTTGAAGGCCGTCTCTTCCGCCTTACACCCAAGATCCTCGATCTCGGGTTCGCCTATCTCACGTCGATGCCGTTCTGGAACCTCGCCGAGCCGGTGATGGAAGAACTCGTGCAGACAGTGCACGAAAGTTGCTCTGCCTCGGTACTGGATGGGACGGAAATCGTCTACGTCCTGCGCGTGCCCACGCAGAAGATCATCGCGCTGAACCTGTCAGTCGGCAGCCGCTTGCCGGCCTTCTGCACATCGATGGGCCGCGTGCTGCTGTCGGGCCTGTCCGAAGATCGGCTCGACATTGCATTGCGTGAATCGGACCGACGCGCCCGCACGCAGCGCACCATTACAGACGTCGACGCATTGAAAGAGGTCATTGCCGGCGTGCGCCAACAGGGTTGGGCGCTGGTTGACCAGGAGCTTGAAGAGGGGCTGATTTCGCTGTCGGCGCCGATCCGCAATCGGGCGGGCGACATCATCGCGGCCATGAACATCAGCGGCCAAGCCAACCGAACTTCCGGCAAACAGATGACGAAGCAGTTTCTCGGCCCGCTGCAGCAGGCGGCCGAGCGCATTTCGGCCATGGTGCGCGTACGGACCTGACCTGAGTTGAAAGCGCCAGCGCCAGTGCGCTTCGCGCCTCGCATCCCGACAGTTTTTTCAATAAAATTGTGGCTCCGTGGGCAAAGAGGATGTCTGTGACTCAACACACCGCCATTCACACCGGTCTGGATGTGAAAGGTTGCCAACGCCGGGTGCGTGCTTCGCGCGTCCTGGCGCTTGCCCTCCCGTTGCTGTCTAGCCCTGTTTGGGCCCAATCGACGCCGCTGGCGACGGCCATGCAGGAATTGACGCCGCTGGCCCGCATGCTGGTGGGCGCCGCCACGGGTCGCAGCACGGCCGCCGCCGGCGTGCCCGCCCTCACGGGCCCCGCTCGCAATGCAGACCGCGCCCTCGCCCAGGCCTGCGCCGAAATCAACCGTTTTACCCCCGTCCCGCTCGACCGTGAGACCGCGCTGGCGCAATGCTCGCTGGCGCAGAAGAAGAATCTCGTCTTCGTCATCACGCTGACCAACTACGCGGCGCACTCGGCCGCCTCGCAGGGCTTTCGGCTGAATTTCGTGCCGATCCTGCAGAAGAACATCTGCAATAACGGCGACGTGCGCATCCTCACGCGCCTGGGCCTGAGCCTGGTCTACCGCTATCGCGGCAACGACCACGAGACGGTGGGCGACGTGCCCATCAACGAATCGATCTGCGGCACGCTCTAAGCGCGCGCTTCGCCCCGGGAATCCCCTGATGGAGCGCAGTCGGCTGCCATGTCATTAATGGCAGACAACGTCTCATTTCATGCAACGTCCGCCGGGCTGCTGCCTTGCCGCGCCAGCCTTACCAGGCTGCGGGCTCGCAACCCGGCCATCCCCACAATCCCGCCTGTGCACCGCACCCCGCCCTGCTTGCCGTCCGCCATCTGTGCCACGCCGGCATGGACTATAGTTGGGCGTTTCGCTCGGCGTCATATGGTTATCCGAAGTCCGCGCATGCAAACGGCGCTTACGCCGGTATGCTCGCGGGCGGTTCTGATTCGCACACTATTCACCACCGAAGTCGTCAAGGAGGAAATCCGATGAAAACAAACCGACGTCTGACGCAATTTGCGGGTGCCGCCATCCTGGCTGCGGCAACCCTGGTCGCCACCACCGCGCATGCTGATCAAGTTTCCGACATCAAGAAGAAGGGCGAACTGGTCTGCGGCGTGCTCGGCACCGACGAGCCGTTCAGCTTCCTGAAGGACCCGATGAGCCGCGAGATCGTCGGCTACGACGTCGACATGTGCGACGCCATCGCCAAGAGCCTGGGCGTCAAGCCCGTGCTCAAGCAACTGGCCGTGGCCGCCCGCCTGCCCGAACTGCAGCAAGGCCGCGTGGACCTGCTGGCCGCCTCGCTCACGCACAACAAGGAGCGCGAGGCGCAGATCGACTTCTCGGTGTCGACGTTCATCACCGGCCAGAAGGCCATGGTGAAGAAGAGCAGCGGCATCACGTCGCTCGGCCAGCTGGATGGCAAGAAGCTGCTGACGGTCAAGGGTTCGACCATGGAAGCCAACATTGCCAAGGCCATCAAGAACGCCGATGTTGTCTCGTTCGACAACAGCCCGCAGGCACTGCTGGCCCTGCAGCAAGGCAAGGGCGTCGCCTACGTGAACGACGAAACCACGCTGATCGGCAACATGGCCAAGATGGGCCCGGCGGCCAAGGACTACGCGCTGCTGCCGGAAAACCTGTCGACCGAACACCTCGCACTGGGCATCCGCAAGGGCGAGCCGGCCTTCAAGAAGCAGGTTGACGACGTGCTGCTGGGCATGGAAAAGAGCGGCGAGGCGCAGAAGCTGTTCGACAAGTGGTTCGGCCCGAATACGAAGATGGCCTTCCCGCAGCGCACCTTCAAGATTTCTACCGACAAGATCGATTAATCGCTAAAGGTCGGGCCGCCCGGACCGGATTTCCAAACTGCGTCCGGGCGGTGAATCTCCATGCCCCATTTTGATTTGTCGATGCTGCTCTCGGGGCAGTATCACCAGTGGCTCGTCAGCGGTTTCTTCCTGTCGATCAAGCTCTCCGTGCTGGCCTTCGTGCTGGCGCTGCCGCTTGCCATCGTCGTGGCGCTGCTGCGCCTGGCGCCGGCTGCACCGCTGCGCGGCATCGGCCAAGCCTTCGTCGAAGCCATCCGCAACGTGCCGCTGCTCGCCCACATGCTGTTCTGGTATTTCGGCGCGCCGCAGATCCTGCCGGAGTTCATCCGGGACTGGCTCTACAGCATGAACTACGAGGCCGCGAGCGCCGTCATTGCGCTCGTGCTCTACACGGCTGCTTACATGGCGGAAGACATCCGCAGCGGCATCCGCTCGATTCCGAAGGAACAGCTGGAAGCCAGCCGTGCGCTCGGACTCTCGTTCCTGCAGGCCATGCGGCTGGTGGTGCTGCCGCAATCGCTGCGCGTGACCGTCCCGCCGCTGGTCAGCCAAACGTTGAACCTGTGGAAAAACTCCAGCATCGCCATGGTGATCGGCGTGGCCGAATTGATGTACCAGGCGCAGCAGGTGGAGTCCGCCACGTTCCGCGGCTTTGAGGCGTTTGCGTTTGCCACCGCGGCCTATCTGACCATCTCGATCGCGATCACGGTGTTCTCCGCCTGGTATCAGCATCGCTACCCCGTCCGGACGCTGTAGCCATGCTCGATCTCATTCAAACCTACGGTATCTACTACCTGATCGGCCAGTACCCGAATGGGCCGCTGGGCGGGTTGGCGCTGACGTTCCTGCTGGCATCCGCGGGCCTCGTGCTTGCGCTGCCGGTGGGCATCCTGCTGGGCCTGTGCCGCGTCAGCCCGATTGCCGCGCTGCGCTGGCCCGCCACCGCGCTCGTCTATATCGTGCGCGGCACGCCGCTGCTGATGGTGATCTTCTGGGCGTATTTCCTGCTGCCGTCCGTTACCGGCCAGCGCACGGACCAGTTCAGCACCATGCTGACCGCGCTGGTGATCTTCGACGGCGCATATCTGGCGGAGATCGTGCGCGCAGGCATCCAGGCGTTGCCGCGCGGGCAAATGGAAAGCGCCCGCTCGCTGGGCCTGTCGTACATGCAGGCGATGCGCCGCGTGATCCTGCCGCAGGCGCTGCGCAACATGCTGCCGTCGCTCGTCAATCAGCTCGTGTCGACCATCAAGGAGACCTCGCTCGGTTACATCATCAGCCTGCCCGAGGTGTCGTTCGTGGCCGGGCAGATCAGCACCGCCGTGATGGTCAAGTCTGCCGAGGTGTACGGCCTGCTCGGCATCAGCTACTTCATCATGTGCTTCAGCCTGACGCGCGTGGCGTTCTACCTTGAACGCCGCCTTGCAGCACATGCACCGTCCAAACCATGAACATGATCACGATCGAACACGTCGACAAGTGGTACGGCGATTACCACGCGCTGGTCGACATCAACGAAACCGTTGCCAAGGGCGAAGTGGTGGTCGTGTGCGGGCCGTCGGGCTCCGGCAAGTCGACGCTCATCCGCACGCTGAACCGGCTCGAAGCCATTCAGAAAGGCCGCATCGTCGTGAACGGACACGAAGTGCATGCGCCGGGCGTCGACGTCAACGTACTGCGCAGCGGCATCGGCTTCGTGTTCCAGCAGTTCAACCTGTTTCCGCACCTGACCGTCATGCAGAACTGCACGCTGGCGCCGGTGCAGCTCAAGCGCATGGCACCACAGGAAGCGAAGGACTTTGCGATGAGTCTGCTCGAACGCGTAGGCCTGCCGCACAAGGCCGGCGCCTACCCTGGCGAGCTGTCGGGCGGCCAGCAGCAGCGCGTGGCCATCGCGCGCGCCTTGGCCATGAAGCCGCCAGTCATGCTGTTCGACGAGCCGACCTCCGCGCTGGACCCGGAGATGGTGAACGAGGTGCTGCTGGTCATGAAGGACCTCGCCCGCGACGGCATGACCATGGTCTGCGTCACGCACGAAATGGGCTTTGCACGCGAGGTGGCCGACCGCGTCCTGTTCATGGACCAGGGTCAGGTGCTGGAACGCGCCACGCCCGAAGATTTCTTCCAGCGCCCGCAGCACCCGCGTGCGCAGCGCTTCCTGGCGGACATCCGCTCGCCGTGGAGCGAACCGGCCTGAACCTTCACGCAGCGG
The DNA here is from genome assembly GCF_000620465.1 of Ralstonia sp. UNC404CL21Col. GTDB lineage: Bacteria > Pseudomonadota > Gammaproteobacteria > Burkholderiales > Burkholderiaceae > Ralstonia > Ralstonia flatus. The sequence goes on along the minus strand of NZ_KK211140.1, from coordinate 415,329 downwards.
GCGGCCAATTAAAAAACGGGGAACACTGTTCCCCGTTTTCTTTGGATGCGCGGCAACGCGGCTTATTGAATGGCCTTGTCGTTCGGGTGTGCGTACAACTCCTTCATGCCGGCCGTCATCGGGTAGTTCAGGTTCAGACCCTTCGGCGGAATCGGCGACAGGAACCACTTCTTGTACAGGTCATTCGCCTTGCCCGACTTCATCAGGTCGGCAATCACGTCGTCGGCCACTTTCTTGAACGCCGGATCGTCCTTGCGCATCATGCAGGCGTAGGTTTCAGTCTGCAGCGGCGTGCCCGTGACCACCCAGTCAGCCTGGTTCTTGGCCTTCGTGCGCTCGCCGTACAACAGCGGCTCATCCATCACGAATGCCACGGCGCGGCCCGATTCCAGCGTCAGGAATGCCTGGCCGTGATCCTTCGCGAGGATCAGGTTCATCTTGTCGGCGTCCTTCGCTTCGCCATTCATCTTCTGCAGGATGCGGTCTTCCGTCGTGCCGGCGGTGGTCACCACGGTCTTGCCCTTCAGGTCGGGGAAGTCCTTGATGCCCGAATCCTTCTTCACCAGCATCAACATGCCGTAGATGAAGATGTTGTTCGAGAACGCGACCTGCTTCTGACGCTCGAGGTTGTTGGTGGTCGAGCCGCACTCGAAGTCGATCGTCCCGTTCTGCAGCAGCGAGATGCGGTTCTGCGACGTGATCGGCGTGAGCTTGACCTGCAGCTTCTTGCCCACTGCCTTTTCCACGCCGGCAACGATCATGTTGGAGATCTCCTGCGAATAGCCGGTGATGGTGTTCGCGTCAGCCTGGTACGAGAACGGAATCGACGACTCGCGATAGCCCACCGAGATCACGCCCGATTGCTTGATCTTGGCCAGCGTGTCGGTTGACTGCGCCTGCGCACCGGTCGACAGCGCCGCCAGCGCACCGGCCGCAGCCAGCGTCAGGCCACACAGAATCCGTTTGGTCGATTGCAAGGTCTTCATGCTTCCCCTCCTATGGGTGTGTTCGCTCCAGACTACTTTGGTTACCAATGGGCGCGGGCCAGAGGCACATCGTCAAGCCTGCGCGCTCGGTCTTTGAATCTCGTTCTGAATCTCGTATCTCGTTCTTGTGTCACGCGGCCAGCGCATACGGCACTGGGGAAATCGCGGGCTTGCGGCCGGCAATCAGGTCGGTCAGCAAGCCTGCGCTGCCGAGCGCCAGCGTAAAACCCAGCGCTCCGTGACCCACGTTCAACCACAAGCCTTCCACCGGCGACGCCCCGACCACGGGCACGCCCGTTGGCGTTGCAGGCCGCATGCCAGCCCACGGCGCCGCATCGGCACCCGCGTCATTGGCTCGCATGGCACCCGGAAACAGCGCCCGCGTTTCGTCATACAGCGTCTGGGCGCGGCGCGTGTCCAGCGCCGTCGACCAGCCCACCAGATCGGCCATGCCCGCCACACGCAACGTCTGCCCAATGCGGGCGTAGACGATCTTGCGCGCGGCATCCGTCACGCTGATCACCGGGGCAACATCGCCCTCCCCGAGCGGCAGGCTGATGCTGTAACCCTTCAGCGGATACAGCCCTGCGTCAATGCGCAATGGGCTGAGCAGCCTGGCGCTCGTCACGCCCGCGGCCATCACCACGGCATCAGCGGCAACCTGCTCACCACCGGCCAGGTTGAGACCGCGCACACGGCGGCCTTCGGTCCACAACGCATCCACACCGGTATTGAAGCGCAGCGTCACGTTTGGCATCGCGCGCAGCCGGTTGAACAGGCCGACGCAGAGTTGGTGGCAATCGGCCACGTCTTCGTCGGGCGTGTAGATGGCGCCGACGATCCGGTCACGCACGCCGGCAAGCGCGGGCTCGTGGGCGACCGTTTCGTCGGCGGACAGCGCATGCTGCTCGCAGCCGAGCGTCGCCTGATAGCCGACCTGTGCGCGTGCCGATTCAAACGCCGCAGCATCGCGATGTACCACCAGCTTGCCGCGGCGCGCAAAGCTGAACACCAAATCCGGCGACGCCTCCCGCAACGCTTCCATGCGTGCGCGGCTGTAGAACGACAGCGCGAGCAGCTCGCGCGTGGTGCGATCGGCCCGGTCACGATTGCAGGCCGCAATGAAGCGCAGCCCCCAACGCAGCAACGCCGGGTCCAGCGAAGGCTTCAGGCGCAGCGGCGAATCGCGGCGCAGCAACCAGCCGGGTACGTGCGAAAGCACGCCGGGGCCGGCCAGCGGCGCCACATAGCTGTAGCTCAACTGGCCGCCGTTGGCGTAACTGGTGCCCTCGCCCGGACCCGGATGGCGCTCGACCAGGGTGACCTGATGGCCTTCCTGAGCCAGCGCATGGGCCGTGCTGATGCCGATGATGCCGGCGCCGACTACTGCGATGTGCATGAAAGAAGCTGCGAGATGGAGAATGTCGGGTGCAGCTTAAGGAGCCCGGAGGTGGTTGGGCAAATGCGGAGTTGTTGGGGGGGATGTTGTGGGGCTATGGGTTTTTGGTGGGTTCTTTTCGGACTGGTGGTCCATCCCTTGTTTCATCCCCTGCCGGGGCTGACTCACTTTCTTTGGTCTTGCCCAAAGAAAGTAAGCAAAGAAATGCGCGCCCGAGATGGCGACCGATTCCTTGAATTTATGTCGCAGGGAGGGGAAGGGAAAAACTCGCTTCGCTCAGACAGTTTCCCTTCCTTTTTCCTCCCTGCAACAGAAATTCAAGGCGCCATCTAGGGCAGGAACGTCAAAGGCCAAACCGGTGGTGGGGTGAGGTCGGCGTGCTGGGAGCGCACGCCGCATGCGGGGATTGAGTGGTCGCCGGGGGTGAAATTCGGTGCGTTAGCGGCGTGTCACGCCGCGCCACCTGCTTGCCGCTAGCCTGCCCCGAGCCTGAAGACGCTGACTGCGCGGCGCAGGTTCCCGGATTGCTCCTGCATCGCTTGCGCCGCCGCCGCAGACTCTTCCACCAGCGCGGCATTCTGCTGCGTCACCTGGTCGATCTGACTGATTGCCTGGCTCACTTGCTCGAGGTTTTGGCTTTGCTCGTCCGATGCCACTGCAATTTCGGCGATGATGCTCGAGACACCTTCAATGGCCACACTCACGCGGGCCATCGCGGCATTCACGCCCGACGCCTGCTCGGAGCTGAGTTCCACTTTTCCGGTGGACGCCTCGATCAGCTCCTTCACTTCCTTCGCAGCACCCGATGCACGTTGCGCCAGCGATCGCACTTCGCCTGCCACCACGGCAAATCCCCTGCCCTGTTCGCCGGCTCGCGCGGCTTCCACGGCAGCATTGAGTGCCAGGATGTTGGTCTGGAACGCAATACCCTCGATCAGCCCGGTGATCTCGGCAATCTTCTTGGACGCCGTGCTGACCTCGCTCACCGTTTGCACCATCGCCGTCACTTCAGCGCGTCCGGCTTCCGTCATCTCTCTCGCACTGGCTGCGAGCGACGTGGCTTGACGTGCGTTCTCGGCGTTCCGCTTGACTGCCTCGGTCAGCTCCGTCGTGCTCGCCGCGGTCTCCTCGATCGAAGCCGCCTGTTGCTCGGTGCGCGTGGACAGATCCATGTTGCCCGCTGCAATCTGGCCTGCGGCGCCGGCCACCGACTCGGTTGCAACGCGGATGCTTCCAACCGTGCCCACCAGTTGCTGCGTCATGTCAGCCAGGGCTTGCAACAGCTTGCCGGTCTCGTCCTTCGAGTTGGCAGCCGCCACGCTCGACAGATCCCCTGCCGCGACACGGCTTGCAATGCCCACCGCCACATGCAATGGCCGGGTGATGCTCACTGTCAGGAAATAGGCAAAGACAAGGCCAAGCGCCAAGATGAGCCCTTCCAGCACCATCAGCAACGTGCGGCTCTTTGCGGCGCTGGCGTCGATGTCCTTCGCGATATCGTCGATGGACCGGCGCTGCACCTCTAGCAGTTGACGCATGATGTCCTGGTACGCGTTGGCACCCGGCACAAAGACTTGGTCGAGCACCCGCTGGGCTTCGTCCGGATTGCCCGAAGCCTTGGCCGCGTTGATGGCATCCCGCGCGCTCAGATAGCCTTTGCGCAGCTCACCGATCTTGGCGAACAGCGTCTTCTCTTCTTCGGTGGACAGCAGCGCTTCCACCTTCTTCTGGTACTCGCCCGAGGCCTTTGATGACGCCGCCGCCTCTTGCGCAAAATACGGCCCCAGCGTGGGATCGGCGCTCTTTGCGACCGCAATGGTGCGGCGGATGCCGACGACCAGATTGGCATACCAGTCGCCAATCAGACGCTCCTTGAGCAGCGGCTCATTCATCATGGCCCGCGTGGCCGTCGCGGCATTGTCCAGACGCCAGATTGCAATGGCGGTGATGACGACGGAAAACGCCAGCACAACGGCAAATCCGAAGGCAAGACGCTTGCCGATTCCCATGTTCCTGATGAGCTGCATTGTGTTCCGTTCCCTTCGCCACCCGCGTGGCCCTGGTCTGCTGACGCTCTCCGCCGATGCTTCGTCAGCTGCACAGCAGTCCGGGTGGTGAGTTCAGCGCCGGAGCGGCAGCCAAGCGATGCGCAATAGAGAAAACGAATCGGCCAAGAAATCTTGATTGGGACGAGGGGTGCGAGAAACCATTCCCTCAAAGAGGCCCTTCTTTCCTATCGGATCGAAGTGAAGAATCTGAAGCCACGTCTGCCGGGCAGTGTTCGCCCAGTCGGCTCGGTGGAGGGGACACGGCACGCCATCTACCGTCAGGGCTGCTCTCTACGCGGCGAGGAAGCAGCGAGCAGCTCGGGCTGCCGAGTTCAGAACCGCATCCGTGGAGCAAAAAGCTCGACAAGTCGAGCTCAGAGCTCCATCCGTCGAGCAAAAAGCTCGGGCCGCCGAGCTCAGAGCTCCATTCGCCGAGCAAAAAGCTCAGGCCGCCGAGCTCGGAGCTCCATCCGTCGAGTAAAAAGCTCGGGCAGTCGAGCTCGGAGCTCCATCCGCCGAGCAAAAAGCTCCTACCGTCGAGCTCAGAGCTCCATCTGTCGAGTTCAAAACGCCATCCATGGGGTGCAAAGCTCCGACCTCCGAGTTCAGAACTCGAAATTTTCGAGCAAAAAGTGCCGATGGCCGAGTTCGAACCCCCACGCGTGGACCACAAAGCCCGGCGCGCCAGCCTCCAGGCTCCGATGACGGAGCAAAAAGCGTCATGGTGTTGCTGCAAAAAGCAGCACGCGCAGAGCAAAAAGCCTCGCGGCTGGCGCTTGGAGCGCCGTGCGCGAGGCTTGAAGGGTCGTGAACGGGGGGTGAAGTGTTGCGGGCGGGGTTCCGGACGGCAGCGGAGGCTGTCGGGCACCCTTACTGCAACATGAACGTCTCGTATTCCAGCCGATCCAGCTTGCGGTCCAGGATCACGAGGCTGGCCATCACCACCAACAGCAGCGAGACGGCAAATCCGTATCCGTACCAGGCGGGGCCAAGCTGCAGCGTCATCCAGGTCAGCGCGCCGTTGAGCACCACAAACGCCGCCGTCAGCGCCAGCACCACGCGGCGCCGGTCGAGGTAGAAGAAGATGTTCACCACGCCCAGGAACACCACCTGCAAGCTCGCGGCAATGGTGTCGACATACAGCAGCGGCAGGTACAGCTCGGAAATCTGCAGCGCGCGCAGCACCGAGGCGCCGACGGCAAACAGCACCAGCGCGGCCATTGCCTGGATCTTCACGATCTCGTACAGGCCCGCGCGGATGGTCTGCACCATCGTGTTGCGCATGTCTTCGATGTGCTCAAGCGAGGCGCCGCCGCGCACGGCGTCGTAGAAGGCGTCGTAGTACTCGACGAAATCCGTCTCGATGCGCACCAGGAACACGGCCATGCCGGGAATGATGCCGAGGTAGGCCAGGAACACCGGAATGTCATAGATGACCGACGCATTCAGCGGGCCGATCACCTGCTGCCCCGTGCCCGGCGCATACCAGAACATGAACTTGTCGAGCCAGATGCCAAGGTTGTACAGCAGCCCGATCAGCATGAGCGACGGATACGCGAACCGCCGGTCGAACACCTCGAACGACAGGAAGCGCCGGCCGCTGAAATTGCGGTAGATGAGCGCGGCCATGCCGATCAGCAGGCACAGCTGCCCCGTGACGAAGCCCAGCAGCAGCCCTTCCAGCCCGAGCCGGTTGAACAGCAGCGCCAGCAGCACAGTGAGCGTGTAGCCGATCAGGAAGATCCACACGATCGCCTTGTACTGCTTCATGCCCGACAGGAAGATCACCGCGATCCAGATGTTGGCCATGACCACGAAACCGGCCAGCATCAGCAGCCGGTAGATGGCCGATTGCTGCGGAAACGCAAAGAGGATGACGAGCAGCCCCAGGCCACCGGCCACCAGCGTCATCACAAGCGACACGGCGTGGTAGTTGGGCAGGATCAGGTCGTCGCGTTTCTCGAACAGGCGGTCGGACGTGAACCGCGTGAAGGCAAGCTGCAGGGGCCCGGTCAGGATCAGGCTGATCGCAATCAGGTAGGTAACCGACACCTGGAACTGCGTGATGAGCGAGCCGGGAATGACGAACGGCAGGCTGAGGATACCGATCAGCAGAATCCCCACGATGGAGAGAATCCACGGCCCGGAACTGATGATGCCGGCGTAGGTGTAGGCACGCAGCAGCCCGAGCAGGCTGTCGCGCTTGAGCATCTTGCGCAGCTCAAAACCAATGCCGGCCATCAGCGGGCTCCCTCATGTGGCTTGTTCTGCTGGGCGTGGTACGGGCAGGCCGCCGCAGCGGCAGAGGCGGCCTTGGCGCCGTGCTCGGTACTCAGGTCGGGCAAGGTCTGCAGGCGCGTGTACAGCTCGCGGTAACTGCCGACCATCATCTCTTGCGTGTAGTAGCGCTCCACCCGGGCGATGCCGGCCGCCTGGGCCGCATGCCAGCGCGTTTCATCGCGCAGCAGCGTCAGCACTTCGGCCGCCAGGGCAGCCGGGTCGGCAATGCGCACCACGGCGCCGGCCGCGCCCAGCGCCGCGTCTTCGCCGTCCAGCCCGAACAGCAACTGCCGGCACGAACCCACATCCGTGGTGACGGACGGCACGCCCGCGGCAAACCCTTCCAGCACCACGAGCGGCAGCGCCTCGCTGATCGAACTCAGCACGAGCACGCCCACCTTCGGCAGGATGTCGTCGATCTTCTGGAAGCCCAGGAACTTGATGCGGTCGCCCAAGCCCAGGCTTTCAGCCAGGCTGTGGCATTCCTGCGCGTATTCCGGATCTTCGTCTTCCGGGCCGGCAATCCAGCCTTCCGCATCGGGCATCTCGCGCGTGATGGTCAGCATCGCGCGGATGAACGTCTTCACGTCCTTGATGGGCACCACCCGCCCGATCAGGCACATCACGCGCGGCACGCTGGCCTGCCGCTTCTCGCGCAGCGCAGCCAGGCGCGGCAGGTTGATGCCGTTGGGAATGCTGCGTGTCTTCTCGGCCGGCGCGCCGTCGATGACCTGCCGCTGCCGGTTGCCTTCGTACAGCGCGACGATGTCTTCGGCCGCGTCATAGCAGACCCGGCCCATGGTCTCGAAAAACCGCACCCACAGGTCACGGAAATAGCTGATCTGCGCGATGTCCTTTTCGAAGATGCTGCGGTTGTCGCGAATCCACTGGCTCTGGAACAGGTCGATCTTGCGTTCCTTGGTATAGATGCCGTGCTCCGACACCAGCAGCGGCCGCCCGCGCCTGTAACGCAGCAGCGCGCCCAGGAACCCCGCATAGCCGGTCGAGATGGTGTGGAACACCTTCACCGGGATGAGGTTTTCTGCAATGCGCACAAGCTGCCACAGCGGCTTGTGCATGATGCGCACGGTCCAGAAGTAGTCGGTGAACGACGGGTCGGTGCAATAGCGCCGGTAGTAGTCCGTCATCATGTCCCACGCGCGGTGGCTGTAGAGGAACTGTTCCTCCGCCAGCGGCCCATCGTCGCGCAGGTCGGCGATCGAGGCGCGGATCAGCTCGGCCGTCTCGCCCTTGTTGGCCGGATTGCGCAGCGCGTCGTGCAGCTTGCGCGAGCGCTCGAACGCGGCGGTATCGCCACCACTGGCCTGCACCAGCGGCGGCGGCGGAAAGTCGTACAGGTAGTGGCACTCCAGGTGCACCACGTTGTCCGGAATGGAGTAGACGGGCTTGCCGTAATCCTCACGGCGGCTGCCGATGAAGACGATGGCGAAGCGAATGTCCGGAAACGCCCGGATCATCTGGTTGACCCAGCTCGACACCCCGCCGCTCACGTAGGGAAAAGTCCCTTCGAGCAGCAGCGCAACATCGGCGGACTGGGCACGAGGAAAGTTGTCGGTACTCATGATGTCCAGTAGCGCAACAGCGGGCGCAGCAACGGCAGCGGAGACCGGCTGGAGAACTGTGCCAGCGCGGCGCGCGCGCCGGCATAGTCGCGGCGCAGGTAGCAGGCTTCGGCCAGCGGCGGCAGCAGGCGGTCCCGCGGGAAGCCGAGGGATTCAGCGCGGCGCAGGTGGGACTCGGCCACATCGGGCTCGCGGCGCGACAGGGCAAGCCGACCGCGCATGTACCACAGGGCGGCGTTGTCCGGCTGGATGTCGAGCGCGGCGCTGGCATAGCGTTCGACCTGCTCGGCGGTGTAGCGGTACACGTCGCCCTGCACCAGGTTCTGGTAGATCAGCTCCCAGTACAGGTCGGCCAGGCGCTTGTTGATCTCGTAGCGCGCCTCGGGCGTGGTGGCTTCTTCCAGGCGCGGCAGCTCGGCCAGGATCTTCTGCGTGAGCACCTTCTCGGCGTTGTCGAGCATGCCGTAGGCCAGCAGGCGGATATCGTCCACCGGGTCGGCCAGCAGGTCGCGCAGCACCGGGCTGGCCGTGCGCGTGGGCATCGACTGCATGGCCACCAGCGCCGTCATGCGGCTTTGCACCGGCGCGCGCTCGTTGCTGAGCTGCGCACGCAGCCGCGCCCCGCCCCCGTGCGTCACGCGCGAGATCAAATGGGCCACAAAAACCGGCAGGCCGATCTCGGCGATGTCCTTGTCGTCTTCGGGCTTGGGGAACAACTTGCCCAGCAGCAGGCTGCCGAGCACCAGCAGGCCACCGGCCACCGGTACGAAAAAGCACAGCGCCGTCAGGTAGCCATACGTCCACACGAACGGCACGCGATAACGGCGCGGCAGCAAGCGCCACGCAGCCAGCCCGATCAGCGCCGCGGCAGTGCCCTGCAGCATCAGGCACGACAGCAGCAGCGCAAGGCTGTTGCCGGCATGCAGCGCCATCGCCACTGCCGCAATCTGGGCCGAGATGCCGCCGAGCGTGAGCTTAAACATGGTCGATCCGCATGCCTATGCGCCCCTATGCATCGAGATGGCAGCGCGAGAGGAAGCGCTGCAGCGCTTCGCCCGGATGCTCGCCGGTCACGTGCAAGGTCTGCACGCTGATGCGCCCGCCTTCGAAATCGACGCCGAACTGCGCGCGCAGGCTGTCTTCAATGCGCACCAGATAGGCCGACACGGCCCCCGCGCCCGACAGCGGCATCAGCGTGATGATGGCGCGGCGGTTCTTGCCGTTGGCCTGCCACACCACATCCAGCGCGCGGCGGCTGCGCACCACGCTCTCGAACAGCGCGTCGCTGGTCTCGTCCTTGTCGAAAATGAGCGCCACCACCGACGAGTCGATGCCGGTATCGCGATGCAGGCGCGCCAGCCGGCCGAGATCGAGCGCGAACTCGTACGGCGCGTCGGGCACGAGGTCCAGGATCTCGGAGCTGACGGTGAGGTGGCGCACGCCGTCGGCGTAATAGCCGAGCAGCACCAGCAGGAACTGCAGGTTCTCGTACGACAGCGAGAGGAACGGCATCTGGTGCACGACGAGCAGGCCGATCAGCTCGTCCGCACCCGACAGCACGGGCGCGCACGCCACGTAGCGCGAGCTGTCTTCCGGGTTGTTCACATTCCGCAGCTCGGGCGCCTGCGGGTGGCCGAGCGTATGGGTGTCGATGCAATGGCGGATCAGCGGATCATCGGCAACGATATCGAACGGCGTGCCGACGCGGGCGACCGGTTCGGTATCGATGCGGTTGCCCGTTACACGCACCATGGCCGCCACTTCCAGCTGGCAGGCCTGTGCCGTCCATTGCAGGAAGGGCTCGGCGCCGGGCAGCTGCGCCACGTCAGGCGCGTTGTCGCCCGCGCCGTGCTCGCGCGCGGCCAGCGCGATATTGCGCAGCTGCGTGAGCGTGTCGCGCAGCGTGGTCGGCTTGGCCAGCAGGTCGTTTTCCAGGCGCTCGTGCGACAGGCGCAGCAGGAAGTGGTTCTTGGTGAGCGCCGCCAGCCGGTCGTTCAGGTAGCCGTTGACGGTGCGGGCGCGCGACAGCCGTGCGCCCCAGATATCGCCGTACTGCCCGCCAATCAACACCAGCATCAGGCCGCCCAGGAAGTACATGCGCGGGAAGCTGCCGGCGGCGGCCGTCTGTCCGTAGAACACGGCCCAGGCGCCCAGCACCACCAGCGCGGCCAGCGCGCCGAGCAGCGTGCCGTAGCGCAGCGCCAGGATGAGCGGCACCAGCCACATCCACGGAAAACCGTAGCCGAGCAGCAGCGGGTTGTCGGGCACGAACAGCCACACGATGCCGATGGCCGCCACCACTGCGCCCAGCGTTTCGAGCACAGCGCTCGGGCTGGACACCGCCGGGGCAATCAGCCGCCCATACCAGGTCGACGCGCCAATGCCCTGCGCGTTGCGCCGACGCTCATTGCGCCCGCCCTGGCCGCCCGCATCGGGGGCGACGCGGCCTGCCGACGCCGACGCCGATGCCGAGGCCGATTGGGCGGAACCTGCAGACTCGGTCTTCATCAGCCCCGGCCCAGCGGCGAGAGCAGTTCGCGCAGCAGCTTCTGCGCCACCGCCGACACGGCATCGCGGCTCCAGCCGGTGCGGCTGCCCGCTGCGCTCCAGATCACGTTGCCGGTCTGCACATCAATCACCTGTAGCGTGATGCCCACGGCGGGTTCGCCATCCACGCCGACCTTATAGCGCCACTCGTCCACGGCGCCGGTCAGCGCGTAGCGCGCTTTCTCGCCGCGCGCCCAATCCAGCGCGCGCGATACGGCCTCGCGCTCGGCCGGCTCGAACAGCGATTCGCTGTTCAGGTTGGCCGGATATTGCTTCAGGTTGGAGAACCCACGCGCCTTCAGGATGCTGGCCGCGATCGTCTCGGCACGCAGGCCGGCCTGCGGCGTTTCGGTGTAGTTGACGATGGGCAGCACGACCCAGGCGTCGGATGCGCTGGTTGCCGGCGCACGCGCGCTGTCGACCACCGCGCAGGCGGACAACGCCAGCGCTGCACCAACGCCTGCTGCCAGCGCCAGCCAGCGCCGGCGGCCGGCTTTCATCGTGTTGATCAAGGGTGTCATCGCGTTCTCCCTGGAGTCTTCCGTTGTGTGCTTCATGTCGTTTCTTCCCCGTTGTCTTGTTCTTGCTTGTCGTCAGTAGAGCCAGCGGTAGCGCAGGCCGATCTCCGTCATCGGTGAGGTACCGGCGCGCGTGATGGAGGCATGGCTGAACACCAGCGCCAGATGGTCGTTGCCGAACACGCTGCCCGCCACCCCCAGCTGGAGTTGCGTGCCCCACCCTTCGCGGTTGTCATGCAGCAGCCCGACATCCATGAACGGCCGCCACGCGCGGGTATAGCGATCAAGATAGTCCGTGCCAAAGCCGAACAGCAGCCCGAACTGCGTGAACGACTGCGGCATGAAGGCAGTGGCATCGGGCGCCGTATCCGCCGTGGCCGCTGCCGGCAACAGCCGCCCCAGCAACGCGCTTGGCGTGCCCGAAGCGCTGTAGTTCGCCCGCGTGCCCACCACGCGGATCGTGTAGTCGGGGTATTCCACCCGGAAGCGGTAACCGGCTTCGGCGTCGAACACCATGCCACTGCCCAGGAACGAACGGTCCTGACCGTAGAAGCGGTTGCCTTCGATGCGGGCGCGGATGTATTCGCGCTGCGTCAGGCGCCAGTTGCCCCCGATCGACACTAGATCCTTCACGCCGCCCACGCGCAGTTGCGTGGTTTCTTCGGCGGGCTGGTTGCGCCCCACCGACAGCTCGGTGCCGAACGGGCCAGTCTGCCCTAGCAAACCATCCAGCCGGAACGCATAGAACGACGCCAACCCCTGGCGCCAGCCCACCGTGCCCTTCCACTGGCTGTCTTGCGTCTGGTACTGCGAGATCCAGTCGACGCGGCGGTCCTGCGCGGGCACGCCGGTCAGTTGCGTCTCGTCGGTCGAGCGCTGGTTCCGCTGCGTGGCGCGCACCAGCATGCTGTAGTGATCGGTCAGGCGGATGCCGGCAGCCGCGCTGCTTTCAAAGTACGTGAGCGGCGCCTGCTTGAACCACGTTTCGCGCGGCTCCAGCGCCTGCGCGTTCGTCAGCAGGGTTTCCTGCAGGCGCTGGTGAATCTGCTCGTCGTCGGGTGCGGTCGTCAGGCCTTCGAACGACAGGCGCTGCGCCTCGCCCAGGCGGTCCGTAAGCGTGTTCGCATCGATGCGGTTGTAGAGCGGGATGCGATCGGGCGTGTCGTCCAGCAGGCGGTTGAGCGTTTGCAGATCGCGCTCGGCCAGGGCGATGGAGATCTCGGCATAGGCCGGGCGCGTCATGCGGCGCGTGTACTGCTGCAGCAGCCACGCACGCGCCAGATCATTCGCCTCCTGCGACAGCGCCCAGCCCAGCGCCGCTTCCTTGGCGACAGCAGAGACAAGCTGGTCGCTCACGCGGGTGTTCTTGCGCTTGTCTGCCGGGTCTTCGGGCGGCTCCGGCGGCAGCGTATCGATGTCGCCAAGCTCAGATTTCTGCACGGTCGCGCTGCCGCCTTCGCGGGCCTGCCGCGTGGCGCGGCGGTCATCGCGCAGCAGCTCGATCAGCAGACGCTGGGCAAGATCGCCCGAGCCAAACGTCTGCGCCAGCGCAATGCGGCGGGCGCGCAGCTCGGTGCGGGCGCCCTCTTCAAGCGGTACGGCGTCGTTGCCTGCCCCGTTACTGCCCACGACGACACGCGTGCCGACGCGGCGGCTGGCCGGGGCCTTGTCCTTGGCGTTCGCATTCTCGGCGCGATCAGTGCTGCCGGCACCGTTGGCGCCGTCGGCACGCCACAGCAGCCACCACGCCTCGCGGCGCAGGCGCCAGGCGGCGTCGGCTTGCCCGGCCATTTCACGCGCATCGGCAAAGGCCAGCAGCCAGAGCGGATCGTTGCGCATCGACTTGCCCTGGCGGCCCAGGAAGCGCAACGCGAGGTTGGCGTCGAACAGCTGCAGGCCGGCGGCGGCATAGGCGCCCCAGTAGGCGGAATCGTTTTCGGCTTCGCCACGCCACAGGGTCAGCGCACGCTTGAGTTCATCGTTCTGGCCGGAATCGAGCAGGCCCCACAGGAAGGCGGCTTTCACGTCGCTGCCGGCATCGGGCAACGAGACGGCGCGGCGCAGATCGCGCATGGCGAGATCCCAGTGACCGCTCTGGCGGAAGTACTCGGCGCGGGCGCCCAACACGCCGGGCGATTGCTCCGCGGCGCGGCGCTGTTCAGGCGTGAGCGAGGCCAGCAGCCCGTCGATACGGCGGAAGGCGCGGGCGCGCGTGTAGTAATAGATGGCCTGCTGCAACGAGGCCATCGTGCCGCTCTTGTGGAAGGCCAGTTCAGCCAGGCGGCCGGCATCGATCGGGCTGGCGTCGTAGAAATCGATCATGGCCGACAGGTCGTCGGGCTGCGCATTGCCGCCGATCAGCAGCTGGCGATACGCCTCGCGCGAGAGATCGTCGCGCTGGTTCAGGCGTGCGAGCTGCGCGAACGTGCGCCAGTAGAGATCGTCGGTCGGCGAGGCCACCTTGCTGGCGACTTCCATGGCGGATAGCGCCTGCTCGAACTGCGCGCGCACGTAGAGCATGTTGGCGAGCTTGAGCGCATAGCGCGCGTTCGGGCCGAATTCCTTCTGCAGGCGCACGTAGGTGTCGTAGGCCTGATCGTCCTTGCCGGCGCGCTCGGCCAGCATGGCGTAGCGCTCCAGGATCGCTTGGCGATGCGGGCCGCGCGCAATGCTGTTCAAGTAGGCCAGCCCTTCCACCGGCTCGCCCAAGCGCTCATACGCGGCAATGACCTGGTCGAGCAGCTTCATGTCGCCGGGCTGGCGGCGGGCCTGATAGCGCAGGCCGGCCAGATAGGCGTGGTCTTCGTTCAGTGCGGGCGCCAGGCGCAGCACGTTCTGCCAGGCCGCGTCGTCGCCGGTCGACTGCGCGTAGGCCAGCCAGTACTTCAGCGCGGACATCGGCTGGCGGTTCCACTCCGATACCTGCGCGGCGCGCTCGGTCCAGATCTTCAGGTCCGGGCGCTGGCGCACGGCGGCTTCGGCCACGCGCATCGCGTCGTTCAGGTTGCCGCTGCTCATGAAGACGCGGTACGCGAGGTCGTAATCGTCTGCATTGAACGGCGCGATACCGCGCGCGATGGCCTCGGTGCCGGTGGGCTGTGCGGTAGCAGCGGCAGGGGCTGCGCCATCGCTCACCTTGTCCGCCACGCGGCGGATGCGCGCAACGTGGCGCTGGCGGCGGGCCAGCCCTTCCGGCCCATCCATGAACACCGCATCCGTTGGGGACGGCAACGGCTCCGGCCGGCCCGCGAAGGTCCAGTCATGCCGCGCCGCACCTGCCGCCAGCGCAATGCCCTCTTCCGTCTGCCGCCACGATAGATGCAGCAGCCGGCGCGCGTACTGATCGGCCAGGTCGGGCCGGTTACACGCCAGGGCCAGTCGCGTGAGGAAGCGCAGCGTTTCGGTGTCGTCGAGGAGCGGGCCTGCCCGGCGCTGCGCTTCGGTCATGGCGTCGTCGAGCAGGTTGCCGCCCTGCAGCGCCTTGAGCCCGGCGATGAAGTAGCGCCGCTGCTCGTCGAGCGATTTGGCGCTGGCCTGTGCGGCAAAGTTGGCGGCGGCGGCCGCACGGTATTCGCCCACGCCCAGCGCAATCTCTGCCGTGCGGGCCTGCCATTGCGCGGCGCGGGCCACGTCCTGCTTGGCCAGGCGCTGGTACAACTGCACGGCAATCGCGCCCTGATCCAGGGCACGTGCCTTGCCGGCCAGGATTTCCAGCTCGGCGGCGGTCCAGCGGTAGTCCAAGGCCTGCTTGAGGAGGCCGCGCAAGTCATTGAGGATCGACGCGCGCTGCGGGTCGTTCGGCGCCAGCGCATAGGCGCGCTGCTCGCGAATCGCAATCTCCAGCAACAGCGCTTCACGTTCGAGCGACTTGTCGTGCAGGGCGCGCATGCGGTTGAGCATGGCTTCGGCTTCGTCCAGACGGCCGGTGCGCACGTACTGCGCAGCCAGCACGCTCAGGAATTCGCCGTCGTTCGGGCGCACGCGCAGCCAGGCTTCGAGGTACGCCACCGACAGGGCATCCACCTTGCCGCCTTCCAGCAGGCGCGCTTCCAGCCGCTCGCGCGGGAACATCAGGGCGAGCGCCAGCCCGATCAGCGCGCCGAGCGTGCCGATCAGCCAGGGCGGAAGCAGCCGTTCGCGCGGCGTCAGGTCAGCAGACCACATCGATACGTTGGTAGGTCACGGATTGGGCGGCAACGCCGTTCAAGTCAACGCGCACCGTATCGCCTTGTGCACGGGTGGTGTGGGCCGGCGCGCCGTTGACCTTCACGCGGCACGCGCCAACGTTGGCCAGGCGGACAAACGGTTTGTAATAGCCGCCGGCTTCGAACGACAGGCCGTTGCCGCTGCGCGTGAAGTCACGCACAAAGGCCGCAGCTTCCGCAATGTAGGCCGGCTTGGCGGTCTCGGCGGCGGGCGTGACCGCAAAGCGTGCCGCGCCGTTGTCCATGTGGATGTAGATGCCGCCTGGCGCCTTGTCGTAGCCGACCACGCCGCGGGCATCGGCCAGACGCGGCGTGCCGGGCGCCATCCAGCGCAGTTCGCGCAGGTCGCCGTTGCCGCGGACGATCCAGTTGTCGTCATCGCGGGCGATGGCCATGTCGCGGAAGTCCATCACCTTGGCGACGTATTCCGTGGAGTAGATGGGAAACACCGGTTGCGAGAGCGCGTAGTCGTAGTCTTTCTTCAGGGCCTTGAGCGACGCAAGCTTGGTACCCGAATACATGTGGTAGTAGATGTTGATCGGCTTGAAGCGGTACGGCGCGTCCGTCATCTGCATCGTTTCAATCAGGCGTTCAAAGCCGTAGTACGGCCCGGTCCAGTCATTGGTATAGACGTTTTCGTTCTGATTGGGCGCAAACACCTGGTAAGCGCCGGGGCCCTTGTCGATGCCGATGGAGGCAATGTCCGTCCACGACGGCGAGCTGCGCGTGATGATGGTGTCGCCGCCATTGATGTTGACCACACCGGCCTGCCACGCCATGCGCACGGCCACTTCGGGCGGCCGGCAGTCGCCCGACCACTGCAGGACCTTCACGCGCTTGCCCGGCGGCGCCAGGCGCTCGTCGATGTAGCGGATGGAGCCGGCGATCTCGCGGTCGAGGCTGAACTTGTAGCCGGGAATGGTCAGCGCGAAGGCCGTATCGCCGCCGCCCGCGTCCTTGCCGGGGCCGGCCGTCGGGCTTTGCACCGTGCGGCTCCAGTCGAACGGGTGCGAATACGTATGGGAGCCCAGCTCGACATACGGCAGCGCGAACATCCTGCGCGCGATGCCTTCCAGCCGCGGCGAAATCTTCGGGTACAGGCCCGTCGGGCCCACCTCGCCTTCAATGACGGAAAGCGTGGTCGGAATGCGGTACTTGTCCCACACCTCCTGCAACAGCACCTCGCCCGAATATTCGGGGCCCGGAAATTCCGCCCGCGAGGCAAACCCGTCGCCGTCCACATGCACGAGCATCAGGCGGCGGCTGTTTTCGCTGGTCAGGTCGGGGATCGGCATGTCAGGCAGCGCCAGCGCGCGGCGCAGGAATTCGATGGGCTGCACCACCCAGCGCGCCTGGTCGATGGTCTCCAGCGCAAACACCGCGAACGGATACATCACGTAGCCGCCCCAATCGGTGATGGCGGCGGCGTCAAACTCCTGACTGCCGGACTTCAAGCGCAGCAGCGATTGCGCGGATGCGCCGGCCCGAATGGGCACCGTCTCGCGCGCCAGCGGCCGGGGCGGCATCTCGAAGCCCATGATCCTGTCTTGCGACACCACCGACACCGGCCCGCCGCTGCTGGTACCGGCATTGGCCATGCCGCGCACGTATTGCAGGTGCAGCATGTCGGCCAGGCTCCCGTCCACCGGCAGGCCGAAACGGTTCATGAAGGCAATGCGCACGCCGTCGCGCATGCGGGCGCGCACCCACGCATTGAGCGCCCCGACTTGCTTGACCGGACTCGTATTCACCCATACCACCACCCCGGCATAGCGGTCGGGCGGCACGTCGGCGGGCAGCGGTTGATTGATGTCGGCGTATTCGACGTCGTAGCCGAGAAAATTGAGCGGCATGGCGACAAAGCGCACACCCTCGCTGGTCTCGATGGTCGTGCGCGGCGCCCGCTCCTGCAGGATCAGCACCTTGCGCGGCAGGACTTCGATGCGACCCACGCCGATGGTCGACAGCGCCGGATCGATTACATACGGGATCAGCCCCTGCGCCTTGATGCGCTTGGCGGTGTCGCGTGCGCAGGCGCGGTCAGCCGGCGGGCAATAGTCGATCGAGATGACCGGCAGGTGGTATTCGTCGCGGATCTTGCGCGCCTGGCCCATCAGCCACGCGCGGTCGGCGTCGTTCACTTCCTTGTATTGCTTGGCGCCCTGGTCCCAGCCGCGATACAGCGATTC
This sequence comes from Ralstonia sp. UNC404CL21Col, assembly GCF_000620465.1. Taxonomy (GTDB): domain Bacteria; phylum Pseudomonadota; class Gammaproteobacteria; order Burkholderiales; family Burkholderiaceae; genus Ralstonia; species Ralstonia flatus. The sequence goes on along the minus strand of NZ_KK211140.1, from coordinate 397,574 downwards.
GAACGCCACGGCATACGCCTGGTCGTGCACCTGCGGCAGGATCTCGAAGCCGCGGTTGAAGATCAGCTTGGCATCGGGGTAGCGCGCCTTGATCGCACGGATCACGCGCACCATGCCGGCTTCCTGGGCCGCGCGCGAAGCGTCGTCCTTGGCAACGAGCTGGTACGAGTCGAGCGTATCGAGAAAAAAGCCGCGGTAGCCCTTGTCCCACAGCGGCTTGATCACGTGTTCGACATAGAACGCCGGCCACTCGGACTGGGCCTGGTCGACCACGCGCGAGGCCCACGCGGCGTTGTCGCCGAGCAACCACGCCTTGGGCAGTTCCTTGAACCAGCGGCGCTCGGGCGTGACCTCGCCCAGGCTCACGTAGGCGAACCACTGCGTGCTGGGCGTCTTGAACTGGGATGGGTCGAAGCCGTGGTCCGGCTCGACCACGACGGCATCGAACGCGCGCAACTGGCCCACGGGCGGTTTGTCGCCGTAGTACCACGCGATGTTCGGCGCGCTGGCCGCAGCGGAGGATGTGTTTTCTGATGCGCCAGCCGTTTGCTGGGCACGCGCCGCCCAAGGCATGCATACAAGCACGGCCGTCAATACTGCCGCCAAGCGCCCGATGATCCTTGCTGGTCCTGTATTCCCCCGCTTCCCCCCGGAATGCCGCACTGAACGGCAGAGAATCCACATAACCCACTCCTATGCAACGACGTGCATACACTTCAGGCCGATCTGCGCCGGCACCCCAATGAACATACGGCGCCTCCGTTTGCGCCCGGCCGAACATCTGTCTTCACTCTCGATCGCCGCCTGCAAACGCAGGCCCCGCAAGGCTAATCGGGACAGTATGGTCAGCCCGTGCAAGTATCGCCCAAGCCATGGGTACGCAGCAAACCACATTTTGGATGCCCAACCCCCTACGGTGGACATAGGTAATTGTTTGCGGTAGGTGCCAAAAGTGCTGGTTTGACAAAGGGATCGGCGCTGCACCATGATCAGCCGAAGCCACATTTCAGGCGGCCGCGCGGCGCATTGACGCACACCATCCTCTTCCGCAGCGCAACAGCGACGGCCGCAATCGACACCATGTCAGCCCTCCTCCTTGCCCTGCTGGTCCTGATCAGCGCCTTTTTTTCCGCTTCCGAAATCGCCCTGACGGCCTCGCGGCGCACGCGTCTGCAAACCCTGGCCGACGACGGCGACACCCGCGCCCTGCGCGTGCTGCAGCTCAAGGACATGCCGGGCAACTTCTTTACGGTGGTGCAGATCGGGGTGAATGCGGTGGCCATCCTGGCCGGTGTCATCGGCGACAGCCAGATTTCGGTGCCGCTGGCCGCGGTGCTGAGCGACTGGCTGCCGGCTGCCCGCGCCGAACGGATCGGCAGCATCGCCGGCTTCATCATCGTGACGGCGCTGTTCATCCTCTTTGCCGACCTGCTGCCCAAGCGCCTGGCCGTGCTCTACCCCGAGCGCTGCGCCATGTCGATCATCGGGCCGATGCAGTCGTGCCTGCGCGTGCTGCGGCCGGTGGTGTGGCTGTTCAACGGGGCGGCTGACATGTTCCTCAAGCTGTTTGGCGTGCCGACGCACCGCGTCGAGCAGATCACCACCGAAGACATCGCCGCCATGGTGGGCGCGGGTGCCGAGGCCGGCGTGCTGCGCAAGCACGAGCTGGCCGTGATCGAGAACGTGTTCGAGCTGGAATCGCGCACCATCACTTCGGTCATGACCGTGCGCGACGAGGTGATCTACTTCACGGTGGACGAGCCGCTGGAGTCGATCAAGATGAAGATCATTGCGCAGCCGCACGCGGAATACCTCGTCTGCCGCGAAGACATCGACTCGGTGCTCGGCTTCATTGCGTCCAAGGACATCCTGCAGCAGATCCTGTCGGAGGAATCCTCCTCCGTGATCCGCAACATCAGCAAGCACTACGACAAGAACCTGCTGGTGCTGCCCGATACGCTCAACCTGTCACAGGCGCTCACGCGCTTTCGCGAGATGCACGAGCGCTTTGGCGCGGTGGTCAACGAATACGGGCTGGTGGTGGGTGTGGTGACGCTCGACGACATTGTCGGCGCGGTGATGGGCGACATCCTGTACCTGGGCGAAGACGAGCAGATCGTGCGCCGCGATGACGGCTCCTGCCTGATCGACGGCGTCACGCCGCTGGGCGACGTCAAGCGCGCCTTCGACCTTGACGACCTGCCCGGCGAACACCATGTCGAAACGCTTGCCGGGCTGGTCATCTACGCGCTCAAGCGCATTCCCAAGAAGAGCGAAAGCGTCGATATCGGGCCGCTGCATATTGAAGTGCTCGACATCGACAACCACCGCATCGATCAGTTGCTGGTGTCGCGGCGCATCGACCCGCCGGCAGCGACCGTGCCCTCGGCGTCGTGAGCGGCAAACACCTCCTTGGCGGCAAACATGCCGTTGAGCGCCGCCGGGAAGCCCGCGTATAGCGCCATCTGCAGGATCGTCTCGGTGATCTCCTTGCGCGTGAGCCCCACGTTGAGCCCTGCCGCAATGTGCACCTTCAGCTGCGGGGCCGCGTTGCCCAGCGCCGTGAGCGCGGCAATGGTGGCGATTTCGCGCTCGCGCAGCGTCAGGCCAGGGCGGCAGTAGACATCCCCAAACCCGAATTCGACGATGTAGCGGCCGAGGTCGGGCGCGATGTCGGCCATGGCCTCGACCACGCGCTCGCCGGCCACATCATCGACTTCCTTGAGCTTTTGCCAGCCCCGCGCGTAGCGGTCGTCCTGCAGGTTGGCGTGGTTTGCCGCTTGTGCGGTGTGGGCGGTCGGGGTCATGTGCGTCCTCGTTCGGTTGGCGTTTCGGCTTGTGCTTCGATTTGAGAGATGAGGAAGCAGAGCCCTTCGCGCCTTCCGTGGCCTCCGTGCCTTCCGCGGCTTCAATCCGCGCCCGGATGCCGTCGTAGACGACGAGTTTGACGCGCAGCACGGCCAGCGTTTCGGCCCGCGCGCGCAGCTCCGCTTCCAGCGCCGCCGCATGCAACTCCAGCAGGCGTTGGCGCGCCGACACACTCTCCAGACTGTCGCCCTGCCGCCGCAGCGCGGCGTACGCCTGCATCTGCGCGATCGGCATGCCGGTATCGCGCAGGCGCAGCAGGAACTCCAGCCACGTCATGTCTTCGGCTCGGAAGACACGATGGCCGTTGTCACGCCGCTGCACGCTGTCGAGCAGGCCGATGCGCTCGTAATAGCGCAACGTATGCGTCGACAGGCCGGTGGCTTCTGCAACTTGGGCGATGGTCAGGAATGTGGTCATGAACGGAGCTTAGAAGTTAGAGCGCACTCTAAGTCAAGCGACTTTACGCGAATTCTTCCGGACCGCCCAAAACAAAGCGCCGGCCCCTTTTCGGAGGCCGGCGCCTGGGTGTGCAGAAAAAACGGCAGGCTGCCGCTGATCAGCCGCCCACGCCGTATGCGCTCTTGTCCTGGAGCTTCGGACGGTGGTCGCGTTTCTTTTTCTTCTTGTGATGGTGTGCCTTCTTCTCGCCTGCGGCCGGTGCCGACGCCGCCGGTGCCGGCGCGGCGGCGGGCGCAGCAGGGGCTGGAGCGGCCGGGGCGGATGCCTGCGCGAATGCGCCGGCGCTGAAGACTGCAGCCACAAGGGCAGCCAAGAGCTTGTTCATCGTGTTGTCCTTATAGAAGAGACTGGTTTGTGGCGCGTTCCGGTATCGGATGGAGCGTGACCCAATGCGCTCCCGCGCCTGCTGTGCAATGCGCGGCCCGATATCGGAATGACCCCATCGGAATGACCCGCGCATCACCACGCAGTGTGGTGTAGGCGCCAGCGGTTGTCCACCCGAAGCCTGACAGTACGCCCACGCGCTGGGCAGCGCCTTGATGTGTCTCAACCCATCGCAACGAACATCGGAGCCGGAGAAACGTGCTTTGTTACGCGCGCTTACACCGTGGGCAGAACGCTTACAAACGGCGGTCAGCGCGTGCGCAATGTCAGGCGTTTTTGGAGGCATGGATCGCAAATGGGACGAGATCCATGTATCTGGAGTCCCAACATCCCGCTTGTATCTGATTAAGGAGTCTCACATGAAAGTCGCTCAATCCCTGGCCGCTCTGATCGTTGCTGGTGCCTTCGCAGCCCCCGTGTTCGCAGCTGGCACCGCCTCCGCACCGGCCGCCGCACCTGCACCGGCAGCGACCGCTGCAGCGACGACCACCGATGCCGCTTCGGCACCGAAGGCTGAAGCCAAGCACGAGAAGAAGCACGCTCACAAGAAGGCCCACAAGGCTGCAGCCAAGTCGGAAGCCAAGACCGACGCCGCTTCGGCACCGAAGGCCGCCGCGCCCGCCAAGCAATAAGGCAGTCGCGCCATGAAAGACGCCGGGATATTCCCGGCGTTTTTTTTTGCCTGTTTCCCATTGCATCCATGCAGAGATGCCTCAGAGGCTTCCCCTCTTCGATCGGGGTCCAGCGCTCCGACGGTTCCACTAGAATGGCGTGCCCGCCGTTTCCGTCGCTCACATTCCTTTCGAATTTCCGCCCTCCCATGCCGCTGTCCTCGCGTGCCCTGCCCCGCTTTGCGTTCTTCCTTCTGATGATCATCGGCGCATTGAGCACCACCGCGAGGGCACAGACAGCACCGGCCGCCAACGCGGAAAACACCGCCGAAGCCAGCGACTGGAGCATCGCTGTCGGCCCGGCGATTTACACGTCGCCAAAGTATCCGGGCGCGAAATCGAGCTTCGTGTTTCCGTGGATCGATCAGGAAATCGAATACAAGCACCGGTTCTTTTCGAAAGGGATGGACTTTGCCGGCGTGTACCTCGCCAACAACGACACGTGGCAGGTGGGCGGCAACTTCCAGTTCGACCCGACATGGCGCCATGCGCATGACGACGCGCGCCTGAATGGCCTCGGCAATGTCAACGCCACGGTGCGCGCGAAGGCGTTCGCGCAGTACACGGTGTCGTTCCTCACGCTGTCCACCGATGCGGAGCAGGACATTCTTGGCAACCGCCAGGGGTTGATCGCCAATGCCGATGTCTACGCGAGTGCGCCGGTCGGCCGCTGGCTGTTCAGCCTCGGGACCGGCGTGTCGTGGACGAACGGCCAGTACATGCGTACGTTCTTCGGCGTGGACGATGGGCAGAGCGCGCGTTCGGGCTTGCCGGTATTTGCCACGCATGCGGGGCTGCGCGACATCCACTTCAACGCCATCGTCACGTGCAAGCTCGATGACCGGTGGACGGCCAATGGCTCGCTCACCGTCGCGCGACTGCGTGGCGATGCGGCAGACAGCCCGATCACGCAGCGCCGCCAGCAGACCACGGCCATGGCATCGCTCACGTACCGGTTCCGCTGACATTTCCGCCAGCATCGGGCGCCGCGATGTGCGCAATCGCTTGCGCAGGCAGGAGGTTGTTTGCCTTGCGCCTCGTGCGAACGAGGCAATCCGATCATGAAACCAGAACTTGCCCCGCGCGCCTCTCACCCAAACGGACCATGCTTCCTTTTCACAACAGGCATGCACCTGGATTAGCGCAATCGCCCTGCTTTTTTTGCTAGTCTGTTTCGCAAGCGGCGATCACTTCCGATCAATGCGCGGGCAGTGAACGGTGTCTTCCCACCGGCGGCGGACACCGCAAGACAGGAGGGCTTGACCATGTTGCGGTGGATTGCAAACTGGGCCTTGAGCCACGCACCCTCTCCCGAGAAGCAGGCCGAACGCGCGCTAAGCGAATTGCGCATGGAGCTGTACCAGGCAGAGCAGCGCGTGATGGATGCACAAATGCACGCGGACTATTACCGCGCCCGTATCACGTTCCTGGAAGACGTCGTCAAGAAGGGCATCGAGCGCGTCTCCGACCAGCGCAAGGGCAAGCAGGAAAGCGCCCACGCATTGCGCGCCGGGCTCAAGTTCACTGCTGAGCTGTGGCGCGAATCGCAATCGCGCGATTCACACATGCTCCGGCGCCGCACGGCAATGTCGTTCATCGAGCCGCACGACGCGCAGGGCGACGACTCGCATGCGCCGAAGATCCACCACTTCTCGAAGATCCCCGTGGATTCGGCGTTCGACGACAACGTGAGTGCGCTGCCCTCCAAGCACGCCGCGGCGGAAAAGGCGTAGCGCGTGCGCTGGCCGGTGCGGCCAGCCCGCAGTGAGCGCCCTTCTGCTGCGTCGACACGTTCGGCTCCGTGCGCAAGCGGTGGCGCCTACGGGGCCACCATCGACACGCCGTACTGGGCAAAAATCCGCTGCAGTTCGCCGCTCGCACGCAGCGCGTTGAGCGCGCTCTCGAGCGCCTGCGCCAGTTCGCGCTGGTCCGCCTTGACGGCCATGCCGATCGCCCAGCCACGTGGCGGCAACAGCGGCGACTGGAGTTCGGTTGCCACAAAGCGCGTGGCAGGTTGGCTCTGCGTTTTCAGCGCGTTTTCATACTGCGCGCGCGTCACCATTGCCGCGGCAATCTGCCCGGAAAACAGTGCACGCAGGGCCTCGTTGGCCTCCGGATAGATCTTCACCTTGTCCCGCAGGCCGCCGTTGGCGCCTGCAAGCAGTGCGCTCGCACCGCCCGATCCCTGCTCGGCGCCAGTCGCCTGGCCGGCAAGGTCTTCGAAACTGCTGACCTTGCCAACGCGGTCGCTGTCGTACACCAGCACATAGGCTTCGCGCAGGTACGGCGCAAAAATCAGCACCTGGCCATTCTGGCGAATGAAGTTCGGGTCGACCGGCACATGCAGCATCACGTCGGCCGGACCATACCCAAGGTAATGTCCCTTCCAGACCATGTTGCGCAGGTCGCCCGACATGCCGTCGTCATCGGCATCAAACGGCAGCAACGACGCCGACAGCCCCATCTGCTTGCCGAGCGCGTTGGCAAGCGCCACGTCGATGCCGCTGAACTGCCCCCCGACGTTATCGGAGAACGGCGGCAGACCCTTGTACAGCGCGACTTTCAGCGCGCCGCTCTGGCGGATCTTCGCCATGTCGGCGTGGGCCGGCGCGATACTGCCCACCATGGCTGCCGCAGCCAACAGCAGGCTGGCAAGGCGACGTAAGACGCGGGCCGCAGCCAACCGAAAACGGGCGTTCATGAGACCTCTCCTGGCGGAAAAAAATGCGCGAGCCGACGCACACGAAGGCAGGGACAGCATCGGCTCGCAAAGCTGCCATAGCGGCAGGCCGACCTACTACTCCTGTACGCGGCGCGATTCCAGATACGTCTTGATCGACCAGACCGCTTCCTGGCTGAGCACGCCGTCAAAGGGCGGCATGTAGACGCGGCCGTCGCGGGTGCGCCCGTGGCGGACCGTGGCGGTGAAGTACTGCGAGACCTCGCCGTAGCAGGCTTCCTTCTTCTTGGCGTCGGCCAGCGACATGCAGTCGGTGTCGAGCTTGCGCAGGTCGGGGGCGATGCCGCCGGAGATGGCCTCCAGCCCATGGCAGCGCGCGCAGTTCTGGTTGAACGCAGACGAACCGATCCGCAGTGCTTCGTCGTGTGCGGGGCCCGTCCGGTATGGATTGTCCTGACGCCAATCGGCGCCGAGTTGCGGTAAGGTGTGCGTGTCTACGGCCTGCGGTGTGACATCGCCGTGAGCGGATGCGGCTGCGGGCAATCCCCCGGCCAGAAGTGCGCAGGCAGAAAGCAGCGCGAGCAAGTTGCGAGGCGTTTTCAAGAGTGTCTCCTTGTTGTCGTTGAAGCGATCTTTTGGAGGCATTTCTGCAAGAGCCATACCAAGGCGAAAACCTGCCGGCAATCCCGGGCAACGTCCCTTAGGCGCTCCAGAGACCGGAAGCCGGGGTTGGCACAGGTGCTCAGGAATGCAACACCCTGGCAAGGGTCTTGCTTCATGGCGCAACACTTCCGGTTCGTAACTTGACGAAGTCAGGCGATCCGGGCGACCCGCACACAGATTGCGGGCGAGGTTAAAGGAGACACACCATGACCCCTCACGCGGCGCCCGGCCCGCGCGCTTCCGACAACGCTCCGGCCACGCTCGGTGACGCACCGCACGATCAGCCCGAACTGATCGCGCAATCCCATGAACGATCCAAGTCCTACGGCCTGCGGCCCTACGAGTCGCCCGACTTCTGCCCGGTGCTGCACAGCGAGCTGAAGACCGAGATCGAGCGCAGTCAGTCGCTGTTCACGCACGCGCTGCCCGTGATGGAGACGCTCTACAGCCAGATCGTCAACACGCAGAGCATGGTGATCCTGACCGACACCTCGGGCCTGATCCTGCATTCGATGGGGGACGACGATTTCCTCGCCCAGGCCAGCAAGGTGGCGCTGCAGCCGGGCGCGCTGTGGTCGGAAGCCAGCCGCGGCACGAACGCCATCGGCACGGCGCTGGCCGACGGCAAACCCACGCTGGTCCATGGCTCCGAGCATTACCTGCAGGCCAACCAGTTCCTCACCTGCTCATGTGCGCCGATCTTCGATCCGTACGGCGCCACCGTCGGCGCGCTCGATGTGACGGGCGATCATCGTGGCTTCCACAAGCACACCATGGCGCTGGTGCGCATGTCGGCGCAGATGATCGAGAACCAGTTGTTTGCGAACACCTTCCAGGACGTGGTCTGCATCCACTTTCACTCACGCCCGGAATTCATCGGCACGCTGGTCGAAGGCATTGCAGCCTTCACGCCGGCGGGGCGCTTCCTGTCGGCCAACCGCAGTGGCGAATTCCAGCTCGGCCTGTCGATCCGCGCGCTGCATGCCCATACGTTTTCGTCGCTGTTTGGGTTGTCGATGTCGCAGCTGATCGACCGCGAACGCACCGCCGCAGCAGGCATCGTGCAGCTGCAGCTGCCCAGCGGCGTGAAGGTGTTTGCGCGCGTGGAATGGAAGCAGCTGGCCAACCGCATGGTGGGCGGCGCGATGGGCGCCGATCTCTCCGCCGACCGCGACAGCACCCCGCGCCGGGCCTACATCGAGCCGCCCCGGCAGCCCGCCAGCCTCGAAGCGCTGGACACCGGCGACGCGCAGATCCAGACCGTGATCGGCAAGCTGCGCAAGGTCATCGGCAAGGACATCCCGGTCATGGTCCTCGGTGAAACCGGCACCGGCAAGGAGCTGCTCGCGCGTGCCATCCACGCCGACAGCCCGCGCCACGCCGGCCCCTTCATCGCCGTGAATTGCGCGTCGATTCCGGAAGCGCTGATTGAATCCGAACTGTTCGGCTACGAAGAAGGCGCCTTTACCGGCGCGCGCAAGAAGGGCGGCATCGGCAAGATGGTGCTGGCCAATGGCGGCACGCTCTTCCTCGACGAGATCGGCGACATGCCGCTGCACCTGCAGGCCCGCCTGCTGCGGGCGCTGCAAGAGCGCGCGGTGTCGCCGCTGGGCAGCAACAAGCTGATCCAGGTGGATGTAACCGTCGTATGCGCGACCCACCGCAACATGCGGGAAATGGTGGCCAGCGGGCAGTTCCGCGAAGACCTGTACTACCGCCTGAACGGGCTGGTCGTGCGGCTGCCCGCATTGCGCGAGCGCACCGACCTCGACGTGGTGGCCGACAAGCTGCTGAAACTCGAACAGGCCGACGCGCCGCCCATCAGCGAAGCCGTGATGCAGATGTTCCGCAGCTATCACTGGCCCGGCAACATCCGCCAGCTCGGCAATCTGCTGCGCACCGCCCGGCTGATGGCGGAAGGCGCGCCGGAGATCACCGAAGACCATCTGCCGGACGATTTTCTTGAAGACTGGCAGGCGCGGCATGGTGACCAGCCGGCTGCGAACGTGGCTGGGGCAGGGGCAGGCGCGGTGGCAGCGGCTGCGCCGCCTGTCGCTCAAACCGTTGGCGGCACGCAGCCCAAGCGGCTGGCCGACGTGGAGAGCATGGCCATCATGGCGGCCGTGAAGGCGCATAACGGCAACATCTCCGCCGCGGCCAAGGCGCTCGGCATTTCGCGCAACACGATCTACCGCAGGATCGACGAAGCCGGCGGCCTGCCCTCAGACACCGACTGACCACGCCGACGCACGGATGGCAGCGGCCAGCGCTTTCGCCATCTCCCCCACCGCCAGGTGCCCGCCGGGCACCCACACCAGCCGCGGATGCGGATTCGCTGCAGACACCCGCAGCGCATTGCCGGGTCGGCAAACGTTGTCTTTGCGCCCATGCAGCAGCGTGACGGGCAATCCCCTCGCACCGATGCGCGCAGCCGCCAGCAGCAACGCAGATTTCCCGAGCCCCGCCCGCCGATACAGGTAATGCGCCTGCAGCTGGTACTTGCGCACCAACGCCAGCTGCTCCGGCCACGTCTGGCGACGTGCCTGCGGACGCAATTCCAGCAGCCGCTGTTCCGCGCGCTGCCACGCCCGGGCGATGTTCAATTTCTGAACAGTTGTACCAAGCTGCAACATGTCTGTTGCAACGAGAAGGCGACCGCGGGCCGCGGGAAAACCCTCGCGTCGCGCACCGACGCCTCGCAAGAGACCGCGACCGGCACCGCGCGCGTTGAACAGCGCCTGCACATCGTCGAAACCGGTGAGGAAAGCGCCGCGCAGCACCAGCGCCGATACAGCATCGGGAAAGCGATCGGCATAGGCCAATGCCAGCGCTGCGCCCCATGACCCGCCGACCACGCCCCAGCGCGCAATGCCGAGCGCAATGCGCAGTTGCTCGAGATCCGCCAGCAGCGCCGTCACCGTATTGCGCCGTAGCGAGCCGGCCGGTCGCGAGCGCCCGGCACCGCGCTGGTCCGGCAGCACCGCGCGATGCCGCAGCGGATCGAACCAGGCCGCCATTGACGGCGTGCAGCCGCTGCCCGGCCCGCCATGCAGCACCAGCCACGGTTCACCGCTGTCGGGCCCGCATTGGCGCACATGCAGGCGGTGGCCGTCCGGCGTGCGCAGGTTGAAGCCGACGGAGGTGGCCGGCCAGTCGGAAGTGGGCATGGATGTTGCCTTGATGACGATGCGGCAGCGCCGGGCAAACGCCTGCGCCACCGCTGAACACCGCAGTGCACTCACTAACTATGCCAACCCTCAAGGAGGAGACATGAACTGGACGACGCCCGCCTATACCGAACTGCGACTCGGGTTCGAGATCACCATGTACATCGCCAACCGCTGATGCTGCACGGCTGAGCACGCAAGGCTCCACGAACCCGCCGGTTCTTCACGGCGGGTTTTTTTTCGGCTCGCTGTGCGCGTGCATTAGCGCTATCCCCTGGCCGACTTCTTGCTCAATCCGCCCGACACGTTGGATTTGCATCATGACCATACTCAGGGTTCTCGGCTCGGCCGCCGGCGGCGGCTTCCCACAGTGGAACTGCAACTGTCGCAACTGCGACGGTGTGCGGCGCGGCACCGTGCGCGCCACCCCGCGCACGCAGTCTTCCATCGCACTGGGCGACGGCCAGCACAACTGGATCGTGGTGAATGCCTCGCCGGACATCCTTGCGCAGCTGCGCAGTTCGCCGGCGCTGCAACCGGCACGCACGCCGCGCGATACGGGCATCGTCGGCGTGGTGCTGATGGATGCACAGATCGACCACGTAACCGGTCTGCTGATGCTGCGCGAGCATCGCCAGGCGCTGCCTGTCTATGCCAGCGCCGCGGTCATCAGCGATCTGTCGACGGCCTTCCCGCTCACGCGCATGCTGTCGCACTACTGCGGGCTCGACACGCGCGCGCTGGCGCTGGACGGCACGGCGTTCTCGGTGCCGCCACTCGACGACGTGGCGTTGACAGCGATCCCGCTGGAGAGCAAGGCGCCGCCCTACTCGCCCAGCCGCAACGCGCGCCGCGTGGGCGACAACATCGGTTTGCGCATCGTCGATCGCAAGAGCGGCCGGCGTGCGTTCTACGCGCCCGGTCTCGCGCGCGTCGAACCGCATGTGTTCGACGAAATGGGCGCGGCTGACGTGGTGCTGGTGGACGGCACCTGCTGGCAAGACGACGAGATGCTCGCCCTCGGTTTTTCCACCAAGACGGCAGCCGACATGGGCCACCTCGCGCAATCCGGCCCCGGCGGCATGATCGACGTGCTCGACCAGTTGCCGGCCACGCGCAAGGTGCTCATCCACATCAACAACACCAACCCGATCCTCGATGAAGAGTCGCCGCAGCGCCGGGAGCTGGAGGCACACGGCATCGAGGTGGCTTACGACGGCATGGAAATCTCGCTATGACACACCCTGTTGCCTGGACCGCCGAAGAGTTCGAAGCACGGCTGCGTGCGAAGCAGGCGGGCTATCACATTCATCATCCGTTCAACCTGCGCATGCGCGCGGGTGAATGCACGCCAGAGGAAATCCGCACCTGGGTGGCGAACCGTTTCTACTACCAGGTCAACATCCCGCTCAAGGATGCAGCCATCCTGTCCAACTGCCCCGACCGGGCAACGCGGCGCGAGTGGATCGTCCGCATCCATGACCACGACGGCGACGACGCGCAGCCGGGCGGCATCGAGAGCTGGCTGCGCTTAGGCGTTGCCGTGGGCCTGACGCGCGACGCACTGTGGTCTCACCGGCATCTGCTGCCGGGCGTGCGCTTTGCGGTGGATGCGTATGTGAACTTTGCGCGCCGCGCGCCGTGGCAGGAGGCGGTGTGCTCCTCGCTCACGGAGATGTTCGCGCCGGACATCCACAAGGAACGGCTGGCCGGCTGGCCCGACCACTACCCGTGGGTGCAGCCTGACGGGCTGGCGTACTTCCGCTCGCGCATTCCACTGGCCTCGCGCGACGTGGAGCACGGCCTGCGCGTGACACTCGACTACTTCCGCACGCCCGAGCAGCAACAGCGCGCGCTGGACATCCTGCAGTTCAAGCTCGACATCCTCTGGTCGATGCTCGATGCCATCCAACAGGCCCACGCCCATGAACCCGCCCTTGTCTGATCCAGCCCACCCCACGCTGCACCGGACCTTCCGGCTGCAATGGGAAGACATGCAGCAAAGCTGGGTGCTGCTGTATCCCGAGGGCATGGTCACGCTCAATGACAGCGCCGCCGCAATCCTGCAGCGCTGCGACGGTGCGCATACCCTCGACATGCTGATCGACGACCTGCAATCCGCCTTTGGCGTGCAGGGCATCGCTCCGGAGGTCCACGCCTTTGTCAAACATGCATTCGAACGCGGCTGGCTCGTTTGACGCCGAATCGCTGCTGGCACCCGCGGCGACGCCCACGCCCGGGCCGCCGCTCTGGCTCCTGGCCGAGCTGACCTATCGCTGCCCGCTGCATTGCGCCTTCTGCTCCAACCCGGTCGACTACACGCAGCACGATCAGGAACTCACCACCGAGCAGTGGTGCGATGTATTCACGCAGGCCCGGGCGCTGGGCGCGGTGCAGCTGGGCCTGTCGGGCGGCGAACCGCTGTTGCGCAAGGATCTCGAAACGCTGGTCGCGCATGCGCATGCGCTCGGGTTCTACGTGAACCTCGTGACGTCGGGGGTGGGCCTGACCGATGCGCGGCTTGGCGCATTGCGCGCGGCGGGGCTCGACCATATCCAGTTGTCGTTCCAGGACTCCACGCGCGAGCTGAACGACTTTCTCTCCAGCACGCGCACCTTTGACCTGAAGCGCCGCGTGGCGGACCTGATCAAGGCCCACGGCTATCCGATGGTGATGAACTGCGTGATGCACCGGCACAACCTGCCGCACATCGGCGCCATCATCGACATGGCGCTGGAGATCGGCGCTGAATACCTGGAGCTGGCCAACACGCAGTACTACGGCTGGGCTTGGGAGAACCGCCTGGCGCTGATGCCGACCCTCGAGCAACTGCGCGATGCCGAAGCGGTGGTGAACGACTACCGCACCCGCATCGGCGGCCGATGCCAGTTGCTCTACGTCGTGCCGGACTACTTCGAACAGCGCCCGAAGAAGTGCATGAACGGCTGGGGCACGACGTTTCTCGGCATCGCGCCGGATGGCGTTGCGCTGCCCTGCCACTCTGCGCGCATGCTGCCCGGGCTGGAACTGCCCAACGTGCTCAGTCAGCCGCTGCGCGACATCTGGCGAAGCAGCGACGCCTTTCAGCGCTTTCGCGGCACGCATTGGATGCCCGAGCCGTGCCAGTCGTGCGAGTCGCGCGAGGAAGACGCAGGCGGCTGCCGGTGTCAGGCCTATCTGCTGACGGGCGACGCGACGCGCACCGACCCGGTGTGTGGCAAATCGGCAGATCGCGGCACGCTGCAGACGGTGGTGCTGCAAGGCCGGATGGCCGCGATGAACGGGTTCGGGCACATGCGCGACACCCGCACCGGCGAGGTCCCCATCGTGTTTCGCACGGATGCCAACTCGCGCCGGCTCACGCGGCCATAGAACGCAATCCCGGAAAAGAGAAAGGGCCGGTCAATGCCGGCCCTTTTTTCCTGGCGAACACCGCAGAAACTCAGGAGCCCGTACTCAACACCCAGGTCACGAGTTGCTTTGCTTCGTCTTCCTTGAGGTTGGGATGCGGGGGCATCGGGATGCGGCCCCACGCGCCCTTGCCGCCTTCACGGACTTTTTGCGCCAGTCTGGCTGGCGCATCGGCATCGCCCTTGTATTTGGCGGCCACGTCGGCAAAGGCGGGGCCGACGATCTTGGCATGCATGCTGTGGCACGAAAAGCAACCGCTCTTGTCTGCGAGGGCCTGCATGTCGGGCGCAGCGTGGGCGGGCGCCGCCCCGATTGCTGCAGACACGACGGCCAGCAGCGAGAACACTCCATTACGCATCATCACGATCTGAAACTCCTTGAAGCTGTGCGAGAGGCTGCGCGCCGCACGGGGCGCACAGCACTCCACCACGCACGTCAGTTCTTGTGCAGCTTGAACACCCAAACCGAACCGCCCTGCTCCAGGAAGTTCACGCGCTTGGCCACTTCACCGCCCCACAGCGGCACTGCACCACCCCAACCCGACACCACGGCCACGAACTGCTCGCCCTTGTCTTCCCAGGTGACGGGCGGCGCGACGATGCCGCTGCCGGTCTGGAATTGCCACAGCTCCTTGCCGGTCTTGGCATCGGCCGCCTTCAGATAGCCTTCGGGCGTGCCCCAGAACACCAGGCCGCCGGCAGTCGTCATCACACCGCCCCACAGCGGCGCGTTGTTCTTGATCTGCCATTCGATCTTGCCGGTCTTCGGGTTGATCGCGCGCAGTGCGCCGATGTAATCCTCATTGAGCGGCTTGATGGTGAAGCCGGCACCCAGGTAGGCCGCGCCCTTCTTGTAGCTGACGGGCTCGTTCCAGATGTCCATGCCCCATTCGTTGGCGGGCACGTAGAACAGGCCGGTTTGCGGGCTGTACGCCATCGGCATCTGGTTCTTGCCGCCCAGGAAGCCGGGCTCGGCAAACACCGACTTGCCCTTCTTCTCTTCACCCGCAGCTTCGGCCGGATCGCCGGGGCGGTGGTCCGACGCGTAGTTGGGGCGGCCGGTCTTGAGGTCGATACCGGTTGCCCAATTGACCTTCACGAAGGGGAACGCGTTGAGCAGCTTGCCGGTCTTGGCGTCGTTCACGTAGAAGAAGCCGTTGCGGTCGGCCTTGCCGCCGACGCGCTTGCCGTCCATGTCGAACGTCACGAACTCGTTCACGCCGTCGAAATCCCAGCCGTCGTTCGGGGTGTTCTGGTAGTGCCAGACGATCTTGCCGGTGTCCGGATCGATGGCCAGCGTGGAAGACGAATACAGGTTGTCGCCCTTGCGCAGATGGCTGTTCCACGGGCCGGGGTTGCCGGTGCCGAAGTAGACCAGGTTGGTCTGCGGGTCATACGTGCCGCCCAGCCACGTCGATGCGCCACCGGTCTTCCACGTCTCGCCGGGCCAGCTTGCGTTGAGCGTGCCCGTCATGCCGTTCTCGGTCTTGTTGCCGTCCTTGTCGTACTTGTAGCCCATGTGGCCTTCGACCGTCGGCCGCGACCAGATCAGCTGGCCGGTCTTGGCGTCGCGCGCCTCCACACGACCCACCACGCCAAACTCGCCGCCCGACACGCCAGTCAGCACCATCCCTTTCACGATCAGCGGTGCAGCGGTGGTCGAATAACCGGCCGCGTAGTCATCGATCTTCTCTTTCCAGACGATCTTGCCGGTGTCCTGGTTGAGCGCGATCAGCTGCGCATCCAGCGTGGAGAAGATGACGAGGTTGTCATACAGCGCAGCGCCACGATTGACCACGTCGCAGCACGGCATGATGCCTTCGGGCAGACGCTGCTCGTACTTCCACAGCTTCGTGCCGGTCTTCAGGTCGATCGCATAGATGCGCGAGTACGACGCGGTGACGAACATCTTGCCGTTGTAGATCAGCGGCTGGGCTTCCTGCCCACGCTGCTTCTCACCGCCAAACGAAAACGACCATGCCGGCACAAGCTGGCTGACATTCTTCGTGTTGATCTTGGTGAGCGTGGAGAAGCGCTGCCCTTGCGTACCCATGCCCCAGGTCAGCACGTCGTTCGACGATTTCGCGTCGTTCGCGATCATGGCGTCGGTAACGGGGGGCGTTGCCGCGTGCACGGCAACACTTGCTGCCGCCATGGCAGCCGCAAGTGCAATCACTCGTAGTGTCCTCATTCTTGTCTCCTCTACCTCTCTTTATGGTCCAGGTCCGGCAGTGTGATGTCACACCGGTCGGACTCAGGGCAAATCCCGTGCCATCGAAAAACGCCGTGAAATCGCGGTTTCAGGCGACTTGCAGCGCGGTGTTGCGTGCCATACCGCAACACATCGTTTGTTCTGTTGCGAAATGGAGCAACGCAATGCATGCAGCCCGCGCAGCTTTACAGCGCGCGCGTGCGCCGGCCCGGCAACATGCGCTGCACGCAGCGCTGCGCATCGAACCACTGATGCTTGATCACCCCGGCAACGTGGAGCGCCATCAGGCAGAGCAACAGATCGGCCGTCGTACTGTGCACCGTGTAGAACATGTGCTGCAGTGCGCTGTCGACCCAGCCCCAGCGCGGCAGCGGCACACCCCAGAAACGCGTTCCGTATGCATTGAACGAAGACCCGAGATAGCCCGACACCGGCATGACGACCATGCACATGTAGAGCAGGCGGTGGGTGATGCGCGCCAGCTCCGTCTCCCAGCAGTGCAGCCCTGGAATGGACGGTGGCGCAGCGCGGCGGACACGCACAACCACGCGCCACGCAATCACCAGCGCCGCCGTCAGCCCGAGCGATTTATGCAGATTCACCAAGGCCGCCTTCCCCGGCGCGCCCTTGGCCAGACCGGTCATGTAGAAGCCCAGCGCGAACAGGCTGCCTAACAGCAAGGCGCTCACCCAATGCAAGGCGATCGGCAGGCCCGCGTAGACGGGTGGATCAGCGCGGCGCATCGAGGCTGCCCACCGAGGTTGGATACGTCACCACGCCCCAGGGCAGCTTGTAGCCCGGCAGTGCATCGACAACCTCGCGCTTCTGCGGATCGATCACCTGCACGGTGTTCGAGCGGCCGCAGGCAAGCAGCAGCTTCTGGTCACCCGGCGTGAAACTGAAATGCCAGCAACGCTTGCCGACCGGGATGGTGGCCACCGGCGCAAACGTGCGGGCATCGAACACCTGCAGCTGATCTGCGCGGCTGGCGGCCACCCAGAGATATCGGCCCTCTCGATCAAACGCGACACCGTATGGGCCCTGCCCCGTCGGCACGGTCTTGATCGGGTTGAAACCTGCATCCAGCAATAACAGGTTGTTCGAATTTTCCAGCGTCACCACATAGGTCTTTCCGTCCGGCGCGATCTTGATGCCGCGCGGCCGATTGCCGAACGGTGCAACATCCACCCGCCGGATCTGCTTGAGCGTCGACAGCTCGTAAACGCCGACCGTGTTGTCGCCCTCATTGGCGACCAGCAGCAACGTGCCGGCCGGTGAAAACTCGATGGCTTCGGTCTCGCGTGCGGCCTTGATGCGGCCGACGACCGCCCACTGGTTGAGATCGATGATTGCGACTTCAGCGGGGGCTTCGTCCTTCTCATCGTCCCCTTCTTTCTTGCCTGGATTGTTCTTGCCTGGCGGCCCGCCTTCCGAGGATGGCTCGTACGTGACGAACGCCCGGCGGCCGTCGGGCGAGATACGCATGAACTCAACGTTCCTGCCGACCGCGATGCGCTTGACCTCCTTGCGCGTGGCCGTGTCGACCACGGACACATCGGCGCTGCCCTGGTTGGCCGTCAGCAGCCAGCGGCCGTCGGGCGTGACAGCAAGGCCGCGCGGGTCCTTGCCCACGGCAATCTCGTCGAGCCGTTTGAGCGTGTGTGCGTTCAGCACCGTGACGCCACCGCCCTGATTGGTGACATAGGCGACGGGGTCCGGCACCACGGCAACCGCCTGGAGCGTCGATACCCAGCCCACGCACAGCAGCGTGGCGATCCGGAGGTAAAAGGTCAGTGCGTTCATGGTGGTCTCTTCTGAGGGGCTCAGTCCGCGTCGGCACCCGCGGTTTTGCCTCCGAACGAATACGTCAGGCCAATCCAGATCGCGCGCGGCGATGCCGGCGTCATGAACTGCTGCGTCGCGAGCGTGTAGATGCTCCGCATGCCCGACAGGCCGTACGTGGAATAGCGCTTGTTGAACAGGTTGCTGATGTACGCTGAAATCTCGAGATGTTTCGTCGGCTTGTAATGCAGGTTCAGATTGACGAGGCCGTAGCCCGGCACCTCGCCGTTCGGGTCGGCATTGCTTTCGTTGCCGTGCGCGATCTGCTTGCTGACGAGGATCACGTTCCCGCCCATCGACAGGTTCGGGCTGAAGGCGTACGAGGCGCCGAGCTTGAGCGTCTTCGCGGGGATGCCCGGGATCTTGTTGCCGCTGACGACGTTCTGGCCGCTGGCCGTGGTGAATGCCGACTTGTAGATCGCGTCGACATAACCGAAGTTGGCCGACAGCGACCACTTGTCGATCTTCGTGCTCGCGCCCAGTTCAAAGCCGCGCCGCTCCGTCTTGCCGACATTCGCGAAGTAGCCGTACGTGTTTGATGTGGCGATGAACTGGATGTCATTGCTGAGGCGCGAGTCGTAGACCGACGCGCTCCAGTAGGTGGACTTGCCCAGCTTGCCGCGGCCGCCGAACTCGATGGTCTTGGCCACCACGGCCTTCAGGTCCGGATCGCCGTTGAACCCCGTGGGAAGCGAGCACGGGCTGTTCGGATCGGCGCACGACAACTCGATCGATGTCGGTGCTCGCATCGATTCGCTGTAGCTGCCGAAGATGCCCTGCCCCGCCCCCAGGTCGTAGTTGAAACCGAGCGCCGGGTTGAACCGGTGATAGCGGTGCGAGCCGGCCAGGCTGTTGGTTTCCGGTCCGGCCACCGCCCCGGGCGGGACACCGTTCGGAGCCGCTGCTGCGCCCGATCCCGCGTTCGAATACCGATACGCGTTGGCGTAACCGGGGTTGTAGTACGACACACCCGAGACTTCGTCTGTCCAGGAATAGCCGCCGTCTTCGTTCAGGTACCGGTTGTTGGCGCCGCCCTGGTTGAGCGTGGTGTAGTTGAAGCTGCCGGATGCGGTCACGCTCAGCTTTTCCGTCACGCTCAACGTATCGGTGAAGTACAGGCTGAAGTTGTTGACGTTGGACGACAGGTTGACCGCGCCGATGACGTTGCTGCCTGTGAACGATGCCGGATTCGACGCCGAAGGTGCCGATCCATTCGCGGTGAATCCGTACGCCTGATTGGGCGTCACCACCGCCTGATAGTTGATCAACCGTGCCAGAGATGTGGTCTGGTCGTACGTGATGCGGGAATGGTCGAACGCACCGCCGAAGGTGAACGTATTGTTGCGTCCCGCCAGTTGGCTGAAATTCGACCACTGCAGGGACGTACCCACCGTGTCTTCATGCGTGGCGGAATCGACGACACTCGTGTTGATGGCGTTGGTCCAACGGCCGTAGCCGAGCGCCAGCGCATTCGCGCCCGTCACGGCATTCACTGCCGTGCCATTGGGCGCCTTGTTCGCGCACTTGTACGTGGTGAGGCCGTCAGCGGTGGTCGTTGCCAGGGAGCCGTCGTCGTTGAAACAGCCGTCGTCGAGCTGCGCATTGCTGTTGACGTTGTGAAGGCTGGCCTTGCGGTAGTAGACGCTGCCGGCCAGCTGGTTGGTGTCGTTCAGCCAATGGCTGCCCTTCAGGTTCAGCAGCGCCATCCGGTTTGAGATGGTGTCGGGCCATGTATAGGCGGCACTGCGGTTGGCCATCATGTCCATCGGCAACGACTGCGTGCCGCTCAGCGACGTGTCTGCAAGTGCGGCCGACAGCTCCAGCTTGGTAGCGCCGTCGTTGCCGTGCCACCGCGCTTTTCCATACAGTTGCTTGACGTTCGAACCCGAGTGATCGCGAAAGCCGTCTTGCCGGTCGACGTTACCGGCGACGAAGTAATCGGTGCCGTGTGCCTTGTCGACGATACCGGTCTCAAAGCTCAGCGCACGGCGGCCAAACGACCCGCCCAGCGCCTCGATCGACGTGCCGGCGTTGTCCTTGCCGTTCTTGGTGTTGACGACCAGCGCGCCGCCCAGTGTGTTGAGGCCGAACATCGGATTGGAGCCCGGCAGGATGTTGACGCTGGACATCGCGTTCATGGGAATGAGGTCCCAGTTCACGATGGAGCCGAAGGGCTCGTTCATTCGCACGCCGTCAAAGTAGACCGACACGCCAATGGGCACGCCCAGCAGCGACGACACTTGAAACCCGCGGTAGTTGATGTCGTTCTGGTACGGATTGCCCGACCCGTTGCTGATGCTCACCTGACCCAGGTTGTCGTTCAGCAGGTCGGCCAGGTTCGAGTTGCGTTGCTCGCGCGCATCCTTGGCGCTCACGCGCTGCGCATTGGCCGGAAACTGCGACAGCGGCACGCCAATGCTGTCGATCGGGGTGGAGCCCACGACCTGCGCGGTCGGCAATGCCACCGCCACGATCTGGTCTTCGGCCGACGCGGGCGAGCAAAGCCCCACGGCAGCGAGCGCAGCCACCCCGCCAGCAAGGCGCGGCGCGGCATTGCGCGCACGGCAGGCGCCCTTCCCTGAACGGCTGGTATTCGAATGCACGAAGTGTCTCCCTGATGTTCTCGCTCGCGGTTCTCGGGGCGCGGGTCTCGATGACGCATCCCGGAGAACGGCGTGGCGGTGGCTAATCCCGGCAGGGAGTCAGCGGCAATGGGGAAGACACCTGCGCGCGTTGCGGCAGGGCAAATGGTTGGCACACGGCCATGTCTCCTCTTCTTTTTTTTGCCTGCGGGGTCGTTGCCTCGCCGGTCAGCGGCTGGCGCGCGGGTGTCGATGACCGTGCGCCAGCCGTCCTGCTACACCATCAGAAGAAGCCCAGCGGCTGGGTGTCGTAGCTCACCAGCAGGTTCTTGGTCTGCTGGTAGTGGTCGAGCATCATCTTGTGGGTCTCGCGGCCCACGCCCGACTTCTTGTAGCCACCGAACGCTGCGTGCGCCGGATACAGGTGGTAGCAGTTCGTCCACACGCGCCCTGCCTTGATGGCACGGCCCACGCGATACGCGCGGTTGATGTCGCGCGTCCACAGACCGGCGCCCAGGCCGAAGTCGGTGTCGTTGGCAATCTGCAGCGCCTGTGCTTCGTCCTTGAACGTCGTTACGGCAATCACCGGGCCGAAGATCTCTTCCTGGAACACGCGCATGCTGTTGTCGCCCTTGAGCAGCGTCGGCTTGATGTAGTAGCCCTTCGACAGATTGCCGGGCAGCACTTCCACATCGCCCCCGACCAGGCATTCGGCACCTTCTTCCTGCGCGATCTCCAGGTAGCTGCGGATCTTGTAGAACTGCTGCTCCGAAGCCTGCGCGCCAACCATGGTCTCGGTGTCGAGCGGGTCACCGCGCTTGATGGCGGCCACCTTGGTCATCACCGCATCCATGAAGCGGCTGTAGATGGATTCCTGCACCAGCGCGCGCGACGGGCACGTGCACACCTCGCCCTGGTTGAAGAAGCCCAGCACCAGGCCTTCGGCCGCCTTCTCGATGAAGGTCGGCTCGGCCTGCATGATGTCTTCGAAGTAGATGTTGGGCGACTTGCCGCCCAGCTCCACCGTCGACGGGATGATGTTTTCGGCCGCGCACTTCATGATGTGCGAACCCACCGGCGTCGAGCCCGTAAAGGCGATCTTGGCGATGCGCTTGCTGGTGGCCAGTGCCTCGCCGGCTTCCTTGCCGTAGCCGTGCACAACGTTGAGCACGCCAGCCGGCAGCAGGTCGCCAATCAGCTCCATCAGCACGCAGATGCCCAGCGGTGTCTGCTCGGCCGGCTTGAGCACCACGCAGTTGCCGGCAGCCAGTGCGGGCGCCAGCTTCCATGCGGCCATCAGCAGCGGGAAGTTCCACGGGATGATCTGGCCGACCACGCCCAGGGGCTCGTGGATGTGATACGCCACGGTGTACTCGTTGATCTCGGCAGCGGAGCCTTCCTGCGCGCGGATGCAGCCGGCGAAGTAGCGGAAATGGTCCACGGCCAGCGGGATGTCGGCGTTCAGCGTTTCACGCACGGGCTTGCCGTTGTCCCACGTTTCGGTCACGGCCAGCAGTTCGAGGTTCTGTTCGATGCGGTCGGCGATCTTCAGCAGGATCAGCGAGCGGTCCTGCACCGAGGTGCGGCCCCAGGCGTCAGCGGCAGCATGCGCGGCGTCGAGCGCGCGGTCGATGTCTTCAGCAGTCGAGCGCGGGAATTCACCGATCACCTCGCCCGTCACCGGAGTCGTGTTGGTGAAATATTGGCCCTTGACCGGCGACACGAACTCGCCACCGATGAAATTGCCATAGCGCGGCTTGAACGAAACGATGGCGCCGGGAGTGCCGGGATGAGCGTAACGCATGGGTTGTCTCCTGATGTTTGAGTGATGACCGCAGCGTCGTTGTCTGCGCTGTGTCCGGTCGTCATCTGCAAAACCCGGGCCATCCCCTGAAGCGGATGTGGCGTCCTCTCCAGATCGGCAGTTCACCTCGGCCGGCTTGCCGGACTGCTCCAGAATGGAACAGCAGGTGTTGCAAAGCGCAACGCCCCATCGCCTGAACAACGGGCGGCCCCGCGTGCGAACACGCTGCACGCATGGCACGACTTTCGCGATGCGAGCCTTTCATCCGAACTTCCACGCCACACCATGAGAACGGCTCCCCTTCATGCTGCTGCCGCTGCCGCGCTGGCCGTGGCGTGTCTGTCATCGCAGGCCTGCGCCGATACGAACGTCGACCCTGCAGGCTCGCCGCTGTGGCCGACGATTCGTCAGGAAGTGTTTGGCCCAGCGCGGACGACGTTCGACAACCGCATCAGGATCACCGGGCCGGCATTTGCGGAAGATCCGATGCAGGTGCCGATTGCGTTTGATGCGTCGGCGCTCGGCAAGGTGGAGCGCATCATCGTCGTGGTGGATCGCAACCCGATCCGCAAGGTGCTGGAATTCACGCCGATGCGTGCGCGGCCGGCGCTGTCGTTCCGGTTCAAGCTGCAGGAAGCGTCTGCACTGCGCGTGGCGGCGCGTACGCAGGACGGTGTCTGGCATGTCGGTACGTTGCAGGTGGACGCCACCGGCGGCGGCTGCACGCTGCCGGGCGCCACGCGCCAGAACGCCACCTGGAGCACCACGCTGAACCAGGTCGAGTCGCGCGTGTTTCCGGGCTTCAACGGCGCAGGCAGCCGCATCCGCGTGCGCGTGATGCATCCGATGGACACCGGCCTGGTGGCGGGCATTCCGTCGTTCCATATCGAGCAGCTCAACCTGCTCGATGCCAAGCGCCAGCCCATGCTTGAACTCGCGCTGTACGAGCCCGTCGCCGAGAACCCGATCTTCTCGTTCGATATAGATGGCCCCGTTGAACGCGGCATCAGCGTCGCCGGCGTCGACAACAACGGCAACCGCATCCGCGCACAGGTGACACGATGAGCCGACGCCACCCATGGTTGGGCCTCCTGCTGTGTCTTGCAATGTTGAGTGCCCTGGCACGTGCGGCGGGCCCCGACTACCACCTCGTACCGCGCGCGGTTGCGCCGGACGTCTGGGTGCTGGAAGGCGCCAACGCGGATTTTTCTGCGCGCAACGGCTGCAACATCATCAACACCGGCTTCATTGATACCGGCGATGGCGTGCTCGTCATCAATACCGGGCCGTCGCTGCAGTACGGCGAGCAGCAGCGCGAAGCCATTCGCACGGTCACATCGGCCCCGGTGCGCTGGGTATTCAACCTGAACCTGCACCCCGACTATTTCTTCGGCAACCAGGCCTATGCGGATGTCGGCGCGCAAGCGCTACCCGGCACCATCGCCGGTGCGCAACGCGAGGGCGCGGCCTATGCCGACAATCTCTACCGCATCTGCGGTGCGTGGATGCAGAACACGGTATCGACACCGCCCGGCACGCCATTGAGCCCGGGAGCTCGCACCATGGGGCGCCATCGCATCGACCTCATCCGCCTCGACGGACATACCGATGACGACCTCGTAGTTGTGGACCGGACGAGCGGTGTGGTCTTCGCTGGCGGCATTGCCTTTCGCGACCGGATTCCCACCACGCCGCACGCCAACATTGCGCATTGGCTGGCGAGCCTCGATCGGCTGCAGAAGATCGTTGCCGACAGCGGCGCGCGCGTGTTGATCCCGAGCCACGGGCCCGCCCTGGGCAACGCAGACGCCATCGCCCAGACACGCCAGTACCTGCAGTGGCTCGATGCCCGCATGCGCCGCGCGGCAACCGAAGGACGCGACCTGGCCGAGGTGATTGCGATGCCGGTAGACGCGCCCTACGCGCAGTGGGGTGGCATGCCCGCGGAGTACACGCGCAACGTGACCCGCTTCTACCCCGGCTACGAGCACGCCGCCCTGGCGCCCTGACATGGCGCCAGACCCCGCCCGGCGACGCTGGATGCGCATCATGCTCGCGACCTTGATCACCCCGGCGCCGACCGTATCTGCGGCACCCGCACGTGTCACGCTGCTGCGCCTGCAGGACGGCCTCTACGCCGCGCGCGCTGCCAACGCAGAAGCCTCACGCGCGAATGCCGGAGAAGTCGTGCCCACGCTGGTACACACCACAGGCAACGGCGTACTCGTGGTCGACCCTGGCCCGCACGCGCGATGGGGACACCAACTGATCGCGGCCATCCGGCACATCACGGCCGAGCCCATTCGCTGGGTCGTCAACACGCACGCGCATCCCGAGCATGTGCTGGCCAACGCCGCCTTCGCACAACTGCAGCCGCGCCCGGCCTTCCTGGCATCCGCCGCCACGGCTGACCTCATGCGGCAGCGTTGCGAAACCTGTTTGGCGCGGCTGACCACCCTGCTCGGTGCGCGCGTCATGCATGAAACGCAGATCGTGTATCCGGAACCGGCACTGCGCGATGGCGATTGGCTGCACACCGGCAAGACGGCGTGGCAGGTGCACGTCTACACAGCAGCACACAGCGCATCCGATACGGTGCTGTACGCGCCGCAGCGCGGGGTGCTGTGCACAGGTGGGCTGGCATATCGGCAGCGCGTCCCAGACCTGCAGGACGGCTCGCTGGTTGGGTGGCAACGCGCGCTGCATGGGCTGGAGCAACTGCCCGCCCACATCGTCGTCGGCACCAGCATCGGCACGCCTGCGCAGATGCTGCGCCCGACCTTGTCGTATCTCGACATGCTCGCAAGCACCATCACGCGCGCCATTGAAGCCGGCGGCGACGCGGCCCGCGCACTCGACTACGTCCCGGGCGACACCTACCGCGACTGGCGCAACTTCCACCCTCGCCATGCGCTGAACGTCGGACGTGCATGGCGCGAGCTTGAAGATCGCTGGATGCAAAGCGCGCCGAGCGCCTGACCGCGGCTGCTCCATTGCGGAACAGACCGCGGACAGGTGTTGCGCCGACTGTCCCGCCACGCCACATCGCCCCCATCGGCACGCGTGTCGCAAACGTTAATCAACGGCATGCAACTCCTTGCAATCCACTGCGAACGCCGTGGTACGCATATTGCAAAGTCCCGCCGGCGTTGAGCGCGCCCCCGCGTGTTTGGCGCCAACACCGCATGCGTCCGAGCCCATTCAATGGACGCATCAGACAACGACAATACGGAGACAACATGCAGAACTCACGCCTTCGACCCGGCGTCCTGACCGCCATCGCAACCGCCCTCGGCTGTGCAGCGGGTGGCGCCATCGCACAATCGTCGGTCACGATCTACGGCACCGTCGATGCCGGACTCCAGTATCAAAACCGCAGTGCGGCCGGCGGCAGCATCACCGAAATGCATTCGGGCGGCATCAGCCCCAGCATCTGGGGCCTCAAGGGCTCGGAAGACCTGGGCAGCGGGCTGAAAGCCAACTTCAACCTCGAAGGGCATTTCAGCAGCGACACCGGCACGCTTACCACCGGCCCGGGCTTCAGCTCAGAGTTGTTCCGCCGGCAAGCCAACGTCGGCCTGAGCGGCAACTGGGGGGCGATCACGCTGGGGCGCCAGTACAGCCCAGCCCTCATCGGCACGATCGGCACGGAAGCGCGCGGCTTCAAGGAGCAGTTCTCGAACCTGTACGGCTGGGCCTACAACCAGCTCCCCGCCCCGGGCAACGCGATGGGCGCAGGCACGAACCCCGGCAACGACGTGGGCGTGTTCATCGGCAACGCACTGCAGTACTCCAACAACTTCGGCCCCGTGTGGCTGGGCGTTGCCTATTCATTCGGAGAGACCGCCGGCAGCTTCAAGCGCGGCAACGAGCTGTCGCTGGGGGCCACATACACCGGCCCGGTCGCCGTCGGTCTCGGCTATCAATCGACGGCGGACAGCGGCACAGGCGAGACCCTCAGCCGCTTGTGGAGCGCAGGCGTCGCCGTGCCGTTCGATGCCTTCACGGGCCGGGTCAACTACATCGGCGTCACCAACAATGCGCCGACCGGGCAACGTGTGTCAGACGTCAAATCGATCGGCGTCGGGCTCGACTACAAGTGGAGCCCTGCCAATACCGCCACGCTGGCCGGCTACTACAGCAAGTACGAAAGCAGCACGCACGACAGCTCCACCAAATCGATCGTGCTGAGCAACGACTACGCGTTCTCCAAGCGCACCACGCTGTACGCGCAACTCGTGTACGTGAGTGCAGGCGCAGTGGGTACGGCGGATCCGCTGGAAAGCCTCAAGACGTCGATCGTTGCGGGCGGCACGGCGCCGGGCGCGAAGACCGTACTCGCAGGCGTCGGGCTGAAGCATTCGTTCTGAGCGGCACCCAAGCAGTAAGAAAAGCCCTTGGCCAACGCCAAGGGTTTTTTTTTGGGCCTCGGGATATGAAGGAGGAATCCTGACGCAGCGCATGGTCTGGACAGGCGATCCGCGCTACGCTGAAATATTCTCAACGTCACGATTCCTGCCTGCCGCACCCACGCGGCGGGCGCTCATTGGAGGTGCCTTGATTCGCGTCCTGCCTGCCTTTGTCCTCGGCACGCTCAGCCTCATCCTGCTGGCCTTGAACACCTTGTTCTGGAGTGTGCCGCTGTTCACGCTGTCGGCGTTCAAGCTGCTGGTGCCGGCAGTAGCCGTCCGCCGCCGGATCGACCCGATGCTCAATTGGGTCGCCACGTGCTGGATCGGCTGTAACAACGCCTGGATCGGCGTGCTGCAACGCGAGCCCTGGAGCGTGGAAGGCGCCGACAACCTGCGTTACGCGGGCTGGTACCTGGTCAATTGCAACCATCGGTCTTGGGTGGACATCTTCGTGCTGCAGCGGGTGTTGAACCGGCGCATCCCGCTGCTGAAGTTCTTTCTCAAGCAACAGCTGATCTACGTGCCGGTCATCGGCCTGGCGTGGTGGGCGCTGGATTTTCCGTTCATGCGGCGGCACTCCAAAGCCGCGTTGCGCAAGCACCCCGAGCTGCGCAATCAAGACCGCGAAACCACGCGGCGCGCCTGCGCCAAGTTCGCCCACGTGCCGACCAACGTCATGAACTTTGCCGAAGGCACGCGGTACACGCCGGCAAAGCACCGGAGGCAGTCGTCCCCCTATCGCCATCTGCTCAAGCCGAAGGCCGGCGCGCTGGCCCTGACGCTCAACGCCATGGGCCAGCGGTTCCAGTCGCTGCTCGATATCAGCATCGCCTATCCGGACGGCACGCCGAGCTTCTGGCAACTGGCCTGCGGCCAAGCCGGCCGCGTGATGGTGCATATTCGCGAACTGCCGATTCCGCCGGATTTCTGCACGCACGACTACAGCACCGACGCCGCCTTCCGCAGCGATTTCCACCGCTGGCTTGCCCAACTGTGGGAGGAGAAAGATCAGCAGATTGAGAACATGCTGGCGCGGGCGGGCCAGCGGCGCAGCGTGACCACCGGTGCCGATGTTTTTTCGCCAGACCAAATCTAGGCGCCAAACAAAAAGCCCCTTGGTCGTAAAACCAAGGGGCTTTTGCTACTGCTGGCGGAGAGGGTGGGATTCGAACCCACGGTACCGTCGCCGGTACGCCTGATTTCGAGTCAGGTACATTCGACCACTCTGCCACCTCTCCGGTAACTGGGTCGCTGAATCGCGAAACCGCGAGTATAACAAAATTTTTCCGACCTGATCAAGAGGGTCGGCACACCTCATCAAACTGCCGGTTTCAGCACTTCCTGGCCGCCCAGATACGGACGCAGCACCGTCGGCACCGTGACCGAGCCATCCGCGTTCTGGTAGTTCTCCAGCACGGCCACCAGGGTACGGCCCACGGCGAGGCCCGAGCCGTTGAGCGTGTGGACCAGTTCCGGCTTGCCCTGCGCGTTGCGGAAACGCGCTTGCATGCGGCGCGCCTGGAAGTCGCCCATGTTCGAGCACGAACTGATTTCGCGGTACGTGTTCTGCGCCGGGATCCACACCTCGATGTCGTACGTCTTGGTGCTGCCGAAACCCATGTCGCCGGTGCAGAGCACGACGGTACGGAACGGCAGTTCCAGCTTGCGCAGGATGTTCTCCGCGGCGTTCGTCATGGCTTCCAGCGCGTCGAACGACGTGTGGGGCTGCACGATCTGCACCATCTCGACCTTGTCGAATTGATGCTGGCGAATCATGCCGCGCGTGTCCTTGCCGTACGAGCCGGCTTCGGAACGGAAGCACGGCGAATGCGCCGCGAACATCATCGGCAGCGCATCGGCGGCCACGATCTCATCGCGCACGAGGTTCGTGAGCGGCACTTCGGCGGTCGGGATCAGGTAGAAATTCTCGACGCGCTCGCCGTCTTCGCCTTCGGCGCTGTGCCCCATCTTGCGCGGCACGCGGAACAGGTCTTCCTCGAACTTCGGCAACTGGCCCGTGCCGCGCATCGACGCAGCGTTGACGATGTACGGCACGTACGCTTCGGTGTAGCCGTGCTCAAGCGTGTGCGTGTCCAGCATGAATTGCGCGAGTGCGCGATGCAGACGCGCCACCTGCCCTTTCAGGACGGTGAATCGCGCGCCCGACAGCTTGGCGCCCGCATCGAAATCCAGGCCCAGCGCGGCGCCCAGGTCCACGTGATCCTTGACGGGGAAGTCGAACGTGCGCGGCGTGCCTTCGCGGCGCACCTCCACGTTTTGCGTCTCGTCACGGCCGGCCGGCACGCTTTCGTGCGGCAGGTTCGGGATCGACAGCATCAGCTCCTGCAACTTGGCCTGCACCACGTCGAGTTGCGCGGCAGACGCCTTCAGCTCGTCGCCGATGCCCGACACCTCGGCCATCACACCCGATGCGTCCTCGCCCTTGCCCTTGAGCATGCCAATCTGCTTGGAGAGGCTGTTGCGGCGGGCCTGCAGCTCTTCGGTGCGGGTCTGGATGGCCTTGCGTTCCGCTTCGAGCGCGGCAAAGCCGGCCACGTCGAGCACGTAGCCGCGATCTTTGAGGCGCGCGGCGACGGCGTCGATGTCTTTGCGCAGCAGTTGGATATCAAGCATGGTGGGAAAAAGGAAACCGAAGATTGCGAGCGATCTGAACGATCGAAAACGCCGATTTTATCGTACCGGCCGTGGGGCCTATTTGTTACGAGAGGATTTGTCCTGCTGGGCGTGCCACTGCGCATCCAGCTCGCGGAGGTGCCGCAGCTTCTCGCCAATCTTGCCTTCCAGGCCGCGCGGCGTCGGCACGTACCAGTTCTGCGGCGACAGATCGTCGGGAAAGTAGGTTTCGCCGGCAGCGTAGGCCTCGGGCTCGTCATGCGCGTAGCGGTAGGCATGGCCGTAGCCGAGTTCCTTCATCAGCTTGGTGGGCGCATTGCGCAGATGCACGGGCACGTTGCGCGACTTGTCCTGACTGACGAAGGCGCGCGCCGCGTTGTAGGCGTTATAGCCGGCGTTCGACTTGGGCGCGATGGCCAGGTAGATCACCGCCTGAGCCAGCGCCAGCTCCCCTTCCGGCGAGCCCAGGCGTTCGTACGTTTCCGCGGCGTCGAGCGTGATGCGGCCGGCGCGCGGGTCGGCCAGGCCGATGTCTTCCCACGCCATGCGCACGATGCGGCGCGCGAGATAGCGCGGGTCTGCGCCGCCATCGAGCATGCGGCAGAACCAGTACAGCGCGCCGTCCGGATCGGAGCCGCGCACGGACTTGTGCAGCGCGCTGATCTGGTCGTAGAAGGCGTCCCCGCCCTTGTCGAAGCGGCGCAGGTTTTCCGACAGCGCGGAGGCCAGCAGCGCCTCGTCGATCACCGGAACGGTATCGCCCTCGGCCTGCGCACGCGCGGCGCGGGTGACGATTTCCACGTTGTTGAGCAGCTTGCGGCCATCGCCGTCGGCCGACGCGACGATGGCGTCGAGTGCGGCGGGCGTCCACTCCAGCCCGCCCAGCTCCTGGCGTGCGCGTTCGGCAAGCTGCTTCAGCTCGTCGTCCGACAGGCTCTTGAGCACGTACACCGCGGCACGCGACAGCAATGCGCCGTTCACTTCGAACGAGGGGTTTTCCGTCGTCGCGCCGATAAAGGTGAACAGCCCGCTTTCCACGTGCGGCAGAAAGGCATCCTGCTGGCTTTTGTTGAAGCGATGGACCTCGTCGACGAAGACGAGCGTGCGTCGGCCATTGGCGCGAAACTGCTCCGCACGCTCCACGGCCTCGCGGATGTCCTTGACGCCCGAGAGCACGGCGGACAGCGCGATGAATTCTGCGTCAAACGCATTGGCCATCAGCCGCGCCAGCGTGGTCTTCCCGACGCCGGGCGGCCCCCAGAGGATCATCGAATGCGGTTCGCCGGACGCGAAGGCGACGCGCAGCGGCTTGCCCGGCCCCAGCAGATGCTGCTGGCCGATCACATCGTCGGCGGAATGGGGGCGGAGGCGCTCGGCCAGCGGCATGTGGGCGGGCGCGTCCGGGAAGAGAGATGCGGAAGCGTTCATGCGGAGATTGTCGCAGAATCCGCCCGCCGGCCGCTTCCCCGGCAACCTCAGGCGGCGCGTGCGTCCAGCGCCGGCGCCTCTGCGGCCAGCCTGCTCCGGCCGATCAAAAGCACGCAGACCAGCGA
The DNA here is from genome assembly GCF_000620465.1 of Ralstonia sp. UNC404CL21Col. Lineage (GTDB taxonomy): Bacteria > Pseudomonadota > Gammaproteobacteria > Burkholderiales > Burkholderiaceae > Ralstonia > Ralstonia flatus. The sequence continues at coordinate 366,233 of NZ_KK211140.1, read as the reverse complement.
CAGCGCCGCAAAACCGGCATAGAAGATCGCCATCGGCCACCACAGCGGGAAAAAGCGATCAGCCAGCACCGTCGCAAGCAGCGGTGTCAGGCCACCCGCAAATGCGCCGCACACCTGATACGACAACGAGATCGCCGTGTAGCGGATGCGCGCCGCAAACATGGCGCTGACAAAGCCCGCGATGATCGCGTAGTAGCCGGACTCGGCCAGCGTTGCGATGGCCACTCCTGCAAACACGGTATGCGCCTCGCCCATGCGGACCAGCGGGAGCATGATGAACGGCACGACCACCGCGAAGGCCGCGAGGATGACCAGCATGCGGCGTGTTCCGAAACGGTCGGCCAGCGTGGCCGCACCAAGCTGCACGAAGAACTGCAGCACGGCGACCCAGAACATGCAGTCGAGAATCATCGCGCGATCGAGCTGCAGGTACTGCGTGGCATACGAAATCATGAAGATATTGCTGAAGTACACGCCCGCGATGCCGTACACGTTGGCGCCGATGGCCAGCGCGATCAGCGGCCACGCCTTGAACGCCTCCGCCAGCGGCTGCTTCGCCACGTCGCCGGAGGCCTGCATCGCCTCGAATTCCGGCGATTCGTTGACCGACATGCGGATCACAAAACCCACGGCCAGCAGCACCGCGCTCGCCAGGAAGGGCAAGCGCCAGCCCCACGCCATGAAGGCCTCCGGCTCAAGCCGGCTGACGGCGGAAAAGGCCAGCATCGAGAGGATCAAGCCACCGGCGCTGCCAAGCTGCGCGAACGAGGCGAAGAACGTACGCCGGCCTTTCGGCGCATGCTCGCCGGCCAGCAGGACCGCGCCGCCCCACTCGCCACCCACGGCAATGCCTTGCACCACACGCAACGCCACCAGCGCGACCGGCGCAATCCATCCGGCCTGCGCATAGGTGGGCAGACAACCGATCAGCACGGTGGCAACGGCCATGAGCGTGAGCGTGCCCATGAGCGCGCGTTTGCGGCCGAGCTTGTCGCCGATGCGGCCGAACAGCACGCCGCCGATGGGCCGCGCGAGAAATCCGATGGCGAACGACCCGAACGAAGCCAGCAGCCCCAGCAAGCGGTTCTCTCCCGGGAAGAACAGCGGCCCGAAGACAAGCGCCGCCGCCGTGGCGTAGCTGTAGAAGTCGTACCACTCGATGGTGGTGCCGATGAACGATGCCATCGCCGCACGGCGTGGCTGAGCGATCGACTGCGCTGCTTGCATGGGGTCTCCTCTCTGTTCTTATGGGTGTCGCGTCAGGCGCGGTATTCGACGCCGGGCAGCACGCACAGCATCTCGAACGCGAGGTTGGCGCCGAGCAACGCCGTCGTCCCGAACGGGTCGTATGGCGGGGACACTTCGACCAGATCCGCCCCGACGATGTCGAGACCGCGTGCGCCGCGCACGATCTCCAGCGCCTGCGGCACGGTCAGGCCGCCAATCTCCGGCGTGCCGGTACCCGGCGCATAGGCCGGGTCGATCCCGTCGATGTCGAAGCTGATGTAGACCGGCCCGCCCTGCACGCGAGCGCGCACCTCTTCCATGAGCGGCGCGAGCGATCGGTGCCAGCACTCCTCCGCGGTCACCACGCGAAAGCCCTGTTCACGGCACCAGTCGAAATCCTCGGCCGCGTAGCCCGTGCCGCGCAGGCCGATCTGCACGACACGGTTGCAATCGAGCAAGCCCTCTTCCACCGCGCGGCGAAATGGCGTGCCGTGCGCGATCTTCTCGCCGAACATCGTGTCGTTGACGTCGGCATGCGCGTCCACGTGGATGAGGCCGATGCGGCCGTACTTCCCATGCATCGCGCGCAGGATGGGCAGCGTGACGGTGTGGTCGCCGCCCAGGCCGATCGGGCGGCAGCCGCCAGCGATGATCTCCCGGTATGCGGCCTCGATGCGCGCGATCGAGTCATGCAGGTTGTATGGGTTGGTCGGCACGTCGCCGATGTCGGCCACGCGCAGCGAGTCGAACGGCGCCGCGCGTGTGGCCATGTTGTACGGCCGCAGGAGGACGGATTCTGCGCGGATCTGCCGGGGGCCGAGCCTCGCGCCGTTGCGGTTGGACGTGCCAAGGTCGAACGGCACGCCGACAAAGCAGGCGTCCAGCCCGGCAGCAGACGTGGCGGCAGGCAGCCGCATCATGGTGGCAATGCCGCCAAAGCGGGGCATGGCGTTGCCCGAAGCGGGCTGGAAGAGGTCGGCGCGGTCGTTCATGGCAGTCGCATGGTCACATCGGCCCGAGCCGATGTAAGGAGTGTCAATACACTGCATTCTTGCTGATGGATTTCGCACGTAGAATGCGAAATCTCCGAATCAAACATCGATATAAATCGATGTATCGACCACCGTGCTGGGACAAGCTTCCGATCTTGATCTGCGACTGATCCGCGTATTTCTCGCCGTGGTCGACGCGGGTGGCATCACCCCTGCCCAGGCAACGCTGAACGTGGGGCAATCCACCATTAGCACGCAGCTGTCCACGCTGGAGACGCGACTGGGCTACCGGCTATGCGAGCGCGGCCGCAGCGGCTTCCGGCTCACCGCGCGCGGCGAACGCTTCGTCGATTCCGCACGCAAGCTGCTGGGCGCACTCGACGTCTTCAGCGCCGAGACGCGCAAGGTGGGCCGCACGCTGGTCGGCACATTGAATCTCGGCTTGATCGGCCATGCGCCCGTCAACGCGAATGCGCGCATCAGCCAGGCCATCGAGCGCTTTCGGCAACGCGATGAATCCGTGCATTTCACGGTCTCGGTACGCCCGCCCGGGGAGCTGGAAGGACTGCTGCTCGACAACAAGATCCATATGGCGATCGGCTATTTCTGGCACCGCGTGCCGGCGCTGGACTACACGACGATCTTCCACGAGACGCAGCTGGCGTATGCGGGGCGCGGCCATCCGCTGTTCAGCAAGGCTGGGGACGTGACGCCCGCGCAGGCGCTGGCGCACGCGTGGGCGTGGCGCAGCTATCCGCTGCCGGAAGCGGCGGGGTCGCCGGCCGAGCGGCCGGTGACTGCGGTGGCAGACAACATGGAAGCGGTGGCAATGCTGGTGCTGTCCGGCCGGCACCTGGGTTACCTGCCGGAGCACTTTGCGGCGCCCTATGTGGCGCAGGGCCTGCTGACGCCCTTGGCACCCGCTGCCATGCGCTACGAGGTGCCGTTCGACATGGTGGTGCGCCGCGATGCCCGGCGCAATGATCTGCTGGCCGCCTTCATTGCCGACATGAAAGCGGCCCACGCCTAAAAGACGCGCACGCCGTCAGTTCGACGCGCGCTGCACCAATCCCATGAACGCCTTGGCCGGAAGCGGCCCATGGCACGACTGCGTGCCGTTGGCCGCGCGCAGCAGCAGCCACACGTTCTCGCTGGCTGGCGGCTGAATCACGAACGGCTGACGCGCCGAAGCCTCTGGCAGACGCGGATCAACCGGCGCCTGGATCGGCACGACCTGCCCAGCGTGGCCTTTCACCAAGGCACTGCACTCGGCGCTGGGCAGCTCGGTCGCATGCAGGAAATCCTTGTTGACCAAGGCCTCGGCCAGCACCGTGTCTGGCGCGGTGAGGAACGAATCGACATCAAAACGGGACGCACCCGTGGAGGCGCATCCCGCGAAGACAACCGCCGCTGACGCCGCAGCGACAACAGCGGCGGCTCGGTGCAGCGACGTGGTGAACGGCAAAGGCATGGTCGGTCTCCTGGTCTAGGACAGCAACGGCGCCGGCCTCCACGCGTCATTGCTTGATGACGTCGGCCCCTTTGGGCGGCGTAAAGCGGAACACGTTGGCCGGCAGTTGCGGATTCTTCTGGATGTTCGAGAACGTCAGCAGGGTGGTGTTCCCGAAGGCGTCACGCAGCTCCATCCCCTGCAGCTCGCCGCTGCGAAAGCCGATGGCGATGCGCTCGAACTGGGTGTCCTTCGCTTTGGGCGTGAGTTCGGCCCAGTCGATGCCGTCCTTGGTACCACCTTCCTTGAGCGTGAAATTCTTCGCCAGATCGTTGCTGCCGAACAGGATGGCGGCCGGGCTGGAGCCCAGCGACGCATCGAGCTTGCGCTCCGTGATCTGGTTCAGGTCCTTGTCGAAGATGTAGAGCGTCTGGCCGTCGGCCGAGAGCTGCTGTTCGTAAGGCTTCACATAGCGCCAGACAAAGCGGCCCGGCCGCGAGAAAACGAAATCGCCGTTGGACGTCCCGGCCACGCGCAGCGGGCTGCCGTTGGTGCCGCCCTTCACTTGCCGCTGCACGAACTCGCCGCGCGCGGTGCTGACATTGCTCACGAAGGCGTTGAGCTGTTCGACCGCACCTGCATAGGCGCCGGCAGACCATGCCGCCAGCGAGACCAGCCCGGCGGCCATCAGGTGACGTGCTTTCAACACAAACATAGGAATCCCGGTTTCAGTTGATCTTGTTGTTAGTGGCCGGCCGCGCCGGAACATTCCGCCCGCGCGGTAACGCGATGTAACTGCAAAATGCGGGCAAATGCGCGCGCCATGCGGGCAGCGTCATTCCTCTTCGACGACGTTGCCGTTGCGGTTGGGCGCCAGGATTTCGCGGTTGCCGTTGCCCGACATGGCGGACACAAGCCCCGCCTTTTCCATATCTTCGAGCAGGCGAGCAGCGCGGTTGTAGCCGATGCGCAGGTGACGCTGCACCAGCGAGATCGACGCGCGGCGGTTCTTGAGCACCACGTCGACCGCCTGGTCGTACAACGGATCGGCCTCGCCGCCGCCCGCACCGACAAGGCCAGCGCCGCCGCCAAAACCATCGCCGCCGCTCTCGCCATCGGCCACGCCGCCTTCGAGAATGCCTTCGATGTAGTTCGGCTCGCCCTGCGCCTTGAGGTTGTCGACCACGCGATGCACTTCGTCGTCCGACACGAACGCGCCGTGCACGCGCACCGGCAAGCCGGTGCCGGGCGCCAGGTACAGCATGTCGCCCATGCCGAGCAGCGCTTCGGCGCCCTGCTGGTCGAGAATCGTGCGCGAGTCGATCTTGCTGCTGACTTGGAACGCAATCCGCGTCGGCACGTTGGCCTTGATCAGGCCCGTGATCACGTCCACCGACGGACGCTGCGTCGCCAGCACCAGGTGGATGCCGGCCGCACGCGCCTTCTGCGCAATCCGCGCGATCAGCTCTTCGACCTTCTTGCCGACCACCATCATCAGGTCGGCCAGTTCGTCGATCACGATGACGATCATCGGCAGCTTGTCGAGCGGCTCCGGCGCGTCGGGCGTGAGGCTGAACGGGTTGGGAATCTTTTCTTCGCGCGCGGCGGCTTCTTCGATCTTCTTGTTGAAGCCGGCCAGGTTGCGCACGCCCATCTTGCTCATGAGCTTGTAGCGGCGCTCCATTTCGCCCACGGCCCAATTGAGCGCATGGCCGGCCTGGCGCATGTCCGTCACGACCGGGCACAGCAGGTGCGGAATGCCTTCGTAGATGCTCAGCTCCAGCATCTTCGGGTCGATCAGGATCAGGCGCACTGCGTCGGCCTTGGCCTTGTACAGCAACGACAGGATCATCGCGTTGATGCCGACCGACTTACCGGAACCCGTGGTGCCGGCCACCATGCAGTGCGGCATCTTGGCGAGGTCTGCCACCACCGGCTTGCCGGCGATGTCCTTGCCCAGCGCCAGCGTGAGCTGCGATGCGCTCTCGTTGTAGACCTGCGAGCCGAGAATCTCCGACAGGCGCACGGCCTGGCGCTTGGGGTTCGGCAGCTCCAGGCCCATGTAATTCTTGCCCGGAATCGTCTCCACCACGCGGATCGACACCAACGACAGCGAACGCGCCAGGTCCTTCGCCAGGTTGACGATCTGGCTGCCCTTCACGCCTGTAGCAGGCTCGATTTCGTAGCGCGTGATGACCGGGCCCGGGTAGGCCGCCACCACTTGCACTTCCACGCCGAAATCCTTGAGCTTCTTCTCGATCAGGCGCGAGGTAAATTCCAGCGTCTCGGCGCTGACGGTTTCAACGACCGGCGGGATCGGATCAAGCAGCGCCAGCGGCGGCAGGTCGGAATCGTGGATGTCGACAAACAGCGGCTGCTGCTTCTCGCGCTCCACGCGCTCGCTCTTGACCACGGCCGTCGGGCGCACGATCTGCACCGGCGGCGATTCTTCAATGCGCACGCGGCGGGTTTCAACCACCTCTTCGCGCTCAACCTTGGCCGCCTCGCCGATGGCGCGGTCCTGCTTGCTCTCGCGGCGTGTCTTGAAGCCGACGAACAGCATCTCGACGCCTGCGCCAATCTGCTCGGCCAGGTTCAGCCACGAGAAATGGAAGAACAGCGACAGCCCCACCAGGAACGCAAACAGCAGCGCCAGCGTGCCGCCGGTAAAGCCCAGCGAATGCTGCACCGCCCCGCCGATCACATCGCCCAGCACGCCCCCAGGCGCGCGCGGCAGCTTCATGTGCAGCGAGTACATGCGAATGGCTTCCAAACCCATGCTGGAAGCGAGGATCAGCGCAAAGCCGATCCACGTGACACTGGCGTCAACGCGCGGCATGGCCGTGCGCGGCAGGCGTTCGTCCGACATCAGCTCGCGCCAGCCGCGCCAGACCTTGCGCACCAGCAGCACCGCCCACCAGTAGGCGGACGCGCCAAAGACAAACAGCAGCAGATCGGCCAGCCACGCGCCCACGCGGCCGCCCAGGTTGCGGATCTCATCGACCTGGCTGGCGTGGGTGAAACCGGGGTCGGCCCGGTTGTATGACAGAAGGATGATCAGGAAGGCGATGGTCACCGCCAGCAACAGGAACCAGCGGACCTCCCCCAGCAGCCGCCCAATGCGGGACGGCAGTGCGGATGGATCAGTGCGTGTTGTCGGAGTGGTGGAAGCTCGAGCCATGCGGGAGACGCGGAGAGACGGATGTGCCGCTTGGGCAAGGCCACGCGGCTTGGGACAGCACAAATACGATGCCGAGGATTGTAACGCGGCCCTATCACCGCCATTGGAATTTACAACCGGGCGGACGAGGGGGTGCCACTTTATAATGGCGCCCATCACCCTCACCTAGCCTGCACGGCGGCGCTCCACCCCTCGTGCCGCGCACACACAGAACGCATCATGGCAAAACACGCAAAAGTGCTGATCCTTGGCTCCGGCCCCGCTGGCTACACGGCCGCGATTTACGCTGCCCGGGCCAACCTGAACCCGGTGCTCGTCACCGGCCTGGCGCAAGGCGGCCAGCTCATGACCACCACCGACGTGGAAAACTGGCCCGCTGACAAGGAACACCTGCAAGGCCCCGAATTGATGCAGCGCTTCCTGGAGCACGCCGAGCGTTTCAAGACCGAAGTGCTGTTCGACCACATTCACACCGCGCATCTGACGGAAAAGCCGATCCGCTTGGTAGGCGATTCGGGCGAATACACCTGCGACGCGCTGATCGTCTCCACCGGCGCTTCGGCCCAATATCTGGGGCTGCCGTCGGAAGAAACCTTCGCGGGCCGCGGCGTGTCCGCCTGCGCAACGTGCGACGGCTTCTTCTACAAGGGCCAGGAAGTGGCCGTGGTGGGCGGCGGCAACACCGCCGTGGAAGAAGCGCTGTACCTGGCCAACATCGCCAGCAAGGTCACGCTCATCCACCGCCGCGACAAGTTCCGCGCCGAGCCGATCCTGATCGACCGCCTGCATGAGCAGGAGAAGAAAGGCAAGATCGAGATCAAGACCAACATGGTCCTCGACGAGATCCTGGGCGACGACTCCGGCGTGACGGGCGCCCGCCTGAAGGGCACGAACGAGAACGAAGGCAAGGTCGAAGAGGTCAAGGTGGCTGGCGTGTTCATCGCCATCGGCCACAAGCCGAACACCGACATCTTCCGCGGCCAGCTCGACATGAACGACACGGGCTACATCCGCACGAAGAGCGGCCTCGACGGCATGGCCACGGCCACCAACATCCCGGGCGTGTTCGCCGCCGGCGACGTGCAGGACCACATCTACCGCCAGGCCATCACCAGCGCCGGCACGGGCTGCATGGCCGCGCTGGACGCCCAGCGCTACCTGGAAAGCCTGGAATAAGCTTCACCGCCCCGGGTTTCCCGGGCGCAAGCAACGCGGCCGATGGGTAACCATCGGCCGTTTTGCCATGTGCGGCGCCTTCGTATAATCGATAGACGCTCCACCCGACGTGCTCGCCCGCCCTTCACCATGAAACGCGCTTCTTCCTCCGCCAACAAGCTCAGCCTGACCGACCTGGCCGGCCTGCGTGACCAGCTCAAACACGAGACGGAGGCACGCGAAGCCGAGCGCCAGCGCGCCGAAGCCGCCGCACGCAAGGCGGCCGAAGAAGCCAACGTGTTCCGCGCCAGCATCGGCGAGGTGAGCGCCCTGCGCCAGAACAAGCGCGTTGAACATCCGCGCAATCCGCCCGCGCCCGACCCCGTGCATTCGCGCGCCGAAGAGCAGACCGTCCTGCGCGATTCCCTGTCGGATGAATTTGATGTGGACAACTTGCTCGAAACCGACGACACGCTGTCCTACCGTCGCCCGGGCATCGGTGACGACGTGCTCAAAAAGCTGCGCCGCGGCGAGTGGGCCACGCAAGACCAGATCGACCTGCACGGCATGCGCCGCGAAGAAGCCCGCGAGGCGTTGGCCGCCTTCCTGCGCCGTGCCGTGCAGCGCGGCATCCGCTGCGTGCGCGTGATCCACGGCAAGGGCCTCGGCTCGCCCGACAAAACGCCCGTGCTCAAGGGCAAGGTGCGCTCGTGGCTGGTGCAGAAGGAAGAGGTAATCGCCTTCGTCGAGCCGCGCAACACGGCGGGCGGCGCGGGCGCCGTGCTCGTGCTGCTACGCCAGCCGTACGGTTCCTGATGCGCGGTCGGACAGCACACGCATGCACGTAACACGCCTGCAGTTGGTGATGCACTGGGTGGAGATCCTCGCGGTCTTCTCGTTTGCCATCTCAGGGCTGGCCGAGGCCAAACGGCGCCGCCTCGATGCCGTGGGCGCGTTCATCGTCGCCTTTCTGACCGCGTTCGGCGGCGGCACGCTGCGCGATCTGTTGCTGGATCGGCGGCCCTTCTACTGGATCGAGCACGAGCAATACCTGCTCGCGCTGTTCGTGATGAGCCTGTTTGCCAATTGGGTGATCCGGCTGGTGAGCCAGCTGGTTTCCGACCGCGTGCTGATCGTGGCCGACGCCATCGGCTTGGGGCTCTTTGGCGTGCTCGGCACGCAGCTGGCGCTCGATGCAGGTGTGCCGGTCTTCGTGTCGGTGATGATGGGCGTGATCACGGCGGCCTTCGGCGGCCTGCTGCGCGATGTGGTCTGCAATGAAGTGCCGATGCTGCTGCGGGACAATCACCCGTACGCAACGTGCGCGTTTCTCGGGTGCTTCCTTTACGTCGGGCTGACACACACGGACTTGCTGCCGAGCGTGTCTGTGGTGATCGCCACGCTGGCGATCGTGGTCGGGCGGCTGGTGACGCTGCGCTGGAACATCACCCTGCCGCGTTGATCAACGCTGACCGGCGCGAGCGCGCCGGCCACAGGCGGCGGCTTCAGACCGCTGCTTCGTCCTTTTCGCCGGTGCGGATGCGGATCACCTGCTCCACCGGCATCACGAAGATCTTGCCGTCGCCGATCTTGCCGGTCTTGGCGGCTTTGACGATCGTGTCGATCACGTTTTCGACCTGGCTTTCGGCCACCACCACCTCGATCTTGATCTTCGGCAGGAAGTCGACCACGTATTCCGCACCGCGATACAGCTCGGTGTGGCCCTTCTGACGGCCGAAACCCTTGACCTCAGTGACGGTCAGGCCGGTCACCCCCACGTCGGCGAGCGACTCGCGCACTTCGTCCAGTTTGAAGGGCTTGATGATGGCGGTGATCTGTTTCATGGGTGTCTCGCTCACTAGTTGGTGAAGTATTCAAGCGTCCAATAATACTGGAGCCGGTTAATGCGCACATCTTCGGCGATGCCGGACACCGTCTGCAGCAGCGTCGGATCGTCGGGAAAGTTCTTCAGCACGTCGTGCTGGCTGCCGTCACGCAGGGGGCGGCGCTGCCACGTGTTGCCATGTTCGTCGTTGTAGGCAATGGGCGTGCTGGAGCCAAACACATACTGGTTATCGAACCACAGCACGCGCACGCCGGGCCCCAGGGCGCGATGCAGCCCTTCGACATGCCGGCGCAAATGCTGCAGCGGTACATGCGACCACCAGCAGCCCGCCGTCATCACGTCGAAGGTGCCGGGCGCGAACGGCAGCGCATCGTTGTCTGCGCGCACGAACGACGCCCCGGCGATGCCCTTGCCGCGTGCAATGCGCAGGACGGTGTCGTTGTAATCGGCGCCGACGATGCTGCGCGCGTCGGTCATCGCCTCGGTCCAAAAACCGGTACCGCACGCGAGATCCAGCACCCGCGCGCCGCGCGTCAGATCACGCACGCGCGCCTTCAACCACGCCAAATCGCCCTGCCGCTCGGGCTTCGTGTAAATGCGCTCGTATTCGGGGGCACGTTTGGCGTAGTAGTCGAGCATGGCGGCGGCCTATTCCTTGAAGCGCGACGTGATCGGATACCGCCAGTCGCGCCCGAACGCCCGCTGCGTCACGCGAATGCCCACCGGCGCCTGACGCCGCTTGTATTCGTTGATCTTGATGAGACGCACGATCTTCTGCACGTCGGCCTCGGCAAAGCCGGCCGCGATGATGTCGGCCACCGGCTGGTTCTGCTCCATGTAACGCTGCACGATGGCGTCGAGCGCATCGTATTCGGGCAGGCTGTCCTGGTCGGTCTGGTTTTCACGCAGCTCGGCCGACGGCGCGCGCGTCAGGATGCGCTCCGGAATCACTTCCGACAACGCATTGCGGTAGCGGCACAGGCGGTAGACCAGCGTCTTGAAGATGTCCTTGATGACGGCAAAACCACCGGCCATGTCGCCGTACAGCGTGCAGTAGCCCACGGCCATTTCGCTCTTGTTGCCGGTCGTCAGCACGATCCGGCCACTCTTGTTCGACAGCGCCATCAGCAGCGTGCCGCGAATGCGCGCCTGGATGTTCTCTTCCGTCGCATCTTCCGGCAGCCCGCGGAACTCCTCCGCCAGCGCGTCCTTGAATGCGTCGAACATCGGGCTGATGGCGATTTCGTCGTACTGCACGCCCAGGCGGGCCGCCATGTCGCGGGCGTCGACCCACGAGATATCCGCCGTGTAACGCGAGGGCATCATCACTGCGCGCACACGGTCGGCGCCCAGCGCATCGACGGCAATCGCCAGCACCAACGCTGAATCGACACCGCCCGACAAGCCGATGATCGCGCCCGGGAAGCCGTTCTTGCCAAGGTAATCGCGCACGCCCAGCTTGAGCGCCTGATACACCTGGGCCTCCAGCGGCGCCTCCGGCACGACCGTGCCCGGCAACGCGCGTCCACCGTCGAACTGCACGTAGCCGACGCCCTCGACAAACTGCCCCATCCGCACGACGACGTTGCCTTCGGCATCGAGCACGAACGAGCCCCCGTCGAACACCAACTCGTCTTGCCCGCCGACGAGGTTTGCATACACATGCGGCAAGCCCGATTCCTTCACGCGCGCACCGATGATCCGCTCGCGCAGGTCTTCCTTGTCGAGGTGATACGGCGACGCGTTGGGGATCAGCACCACCTGCGCGCCGGCCGCCTTGGCGTAAGCCGTCGCGGTGGCATACCAGGCGTCTTCGCAGATGACGACGCCGAAGCGCGTGCCGTCCACTTCGAACACAAATGGCTCGGTGCCGGGCTGGAAGTAGCGCTTCTCGTCGAAGACTTCGTTGTTGGGCAGTTCGAGCTTGTTGTACCGGCCGACCACGCGGCCGTCGACGGCCACCGTCGCGCTGTTGGTCGGCTTGGGCAGCACACCAGGCGCCGGCGCTTCCAGCGAGAGTTGCGGGTGCCCGATCAGCACGTGCAAACCCGGGAAGGCCGCCAGTTCGGCGATGAGCGCGTCAAGCGCGCGCGCACTGGCATCAATAAACGCCGGGCGCAGCAGCAGGTCTTCGGGCGGATAGCCCGTGAGCGACAGTTCCGGCGTGAGGAGAATCCGCGCACCAGCCTGGTGCGCTTCGCGCGCCGCGGCGACGATGCGGGCGGCATTGCCGGCGAAATCGCCGACGGTGCAGTTGATCTGGGCGAGAGCGACAGAGACGGTCATGGGGGCAATATGGATTGCAAGCGCGCCAGTCGAAGCTGGAATTAGAATCGGCGGCATGACCTCTCGCCCCCTTGTTCCCGAGCCTCAAGCGCGCGCTGGTTCGCGACACGAATTGGCCAATTATCGCACGCGACTTGTGACCGATCTGCGCGACATCGGCCGCGACGCGTGGGATGCCCTGCTTGCCCTGCAGCCCGAAGCGACGCCTTTTCTGCGCTACGATTTCCTGCACGCCCTGCATGAGAGCGGCAGCGCATCGCCCGACACCGGCTGGTCGCCGCAATACCTGACACTGTGGCAAGACGGCCCCGACGGCGAAGTGCTCGCGGCGGCCGTGCCGCTGTACGTGAAGGGCCACTCCTACGGCGAGTACGTCTTCGACTGGGCGTGGGCCAATGCCTATGCGCAGCACGGGCTGGAGTACTACCCGAAATGGCTGTCCGCTGTGCCGTTTACGCCGGTGCAGGGTGCGCGCTTGCTGGCGTGGGATGCGGCTGCGCGCGCGGCGCTGGTCGACACAATGCTGGCGGTGGCGCGGCAGAGCGAGTTGTCATCGCTGCATGTGCTGTTTCCCACCGCTGATGAAGCTGAGCAACTGCGCGGCGCCGGCATGCTGCTGCGACACGGCGTGCAGTTCCACTGGTGCAATCCGGGCTTTGCCAGCTTCGACGACTTTCTGGCCGCGCTGGAACAGAAGAAGCGCAAGAACGTCCGTGCCGAGCGCCGGCGCGTGCACGACGCAGGCATCACCTTCCGCCACGTGCCCGGCGCAGCCGCGACGGACGCGGACTGGCGCTTCTTCCACCGGTGTTACCGCACCACCTACCGCGAGCATCACTCGTCGCCGTATCTGAACCTGGAGTTTTTCCGCCAGATCGGCCGGACGATGCCGGAAAACCTCCTGCTGGTGATCGCCTCGCGCGACGGCAACGACATCGCCAGCGCGCTGCTGGTGATCGACATGCGCCCCGAGGCGTCGGTCATGTACGGCCGTTACTGGGGCGCGATCGAGCATCACCCCTGCCTGCACTTCGAGACGGCGTATTACCAGCCGCTGACGTACTGCATCGCGCACGGCATCCGCACGTTCGAAGGTGGCGCGCAAGGCGAACACAAGATGGCACGCGGCTTCGAGCCCGTGGCAACGCTGTCGGCGCACTGGCTGGCGCACCCTGCATTTGCCGATGCAGTGGGCAGGTTCCTTGACCGCGAAACGGCCGGCATGGAAGCGTATCTGGACGAACTGACGGACCGCTCGCCGTTCAAGCAACGGCTGGAATCGGACTAGCGGCGGGAAAACAGCGAAGGCGGGAAAAGACAGCGTCCGCACGAACGGCGGACGCGGGGGCGAAGCTTAGTGCGCGGCAGGTTTCTGCTGAGCAATCACGCAATGTGCGGCGTTCGAATCAACAGCCATGGAGGCCGAGGCGACGGCACGCTCGCCAGCGTGGGCTGCGTCCGGCGGACCCACCAGCAACGCCCACACGGTGAATGCAGCCATGGCCACAGCGGACAGCACGGGAACGACAACAGTCTTGTTCAACATCGCAGTACCAGGGGTTGGAGTCAAACTTGACGGGGAGTCTAGAGGCGTCGTTTCCGGTGGGCAAATGAGCGTTTCTTAAATCTCTGTGTAGCAGAACTACCGGACGGTAAGTATGCGAATCTCATGAAAATGATCATGAAACACATAGAACACCGACACCGCGCGGAGATGGCGATCTGACGCGAGTTGGCCAACCGAGACGCATCAGGCCGATCGCGACTTTGCAAAGAAAAAATCCCGGCGCTCCATCCGAAGACCGGGATTTGTCAGACACGCCGTACGGCGAAATCCTAAAAAAGCTTACTTCTTATAGTTGGCAACGCCGTCGGCGATTTCCTTGTGGGCTTCTTCAATCCCGCCCCAGCCTTCGACCTTGACCCACTTGCCGGCTTCCAGCGCCTTGTAGTGCTCGAAGAAGTGCTTGATCTGGTCCAGCAGGTTCTGGCCGATGTCCGACAGGTCGGTCACATGGGCCGTCGCCGGGCTCAGCTTGTTGACAGGCACGGCAACCAGCTTGGCGTCCACGCCGGATTCGTCCGTCATCTTCAGCATGCCCAGGGCACGGCAGCGCACCACGCAACCGTGGATTAGCGGGAACGGCGTGACGACCAGCACGTCCACCGGGTCGCCATCGCCCGACAGCGTCTGCGGGATGAAGCCGTAGTTCGCCGGATAGCGCATGCCGGTACCAACGAAGCGGTCCACGAACAGCAGGCCGGTTTCCTTGTCGGCTTCGTACTTGACCGGGTCGCTCTGCGCCGGGATCTCGATGATGACGTTGAAGTCGTTGGGGATGTCCTTGCCCGGCGAGACGTTGTTGAAGCTCATGAAAATGCTCCGGAATGCGCGAAGTGCGTAAAAACGCGACGCAAATGGTTGGAAAGAAGCGTAAAAAACTGTCGGCGGGCATTATAGCCCCTCACACCCGGCCGCTTGCCCTACCCGGCGCGCGCGCGTGCGAAAATCGCGCGTTGCCGATCTTTTGCAGGAACCCCCCATGCATGCCCAGCACTTCATCGCCAACCGTCTGATGTCGCCCGATTCGGGGATGCGCATCAAGGTGTTCGATCCGTCGGACGGCCAGTCCTTTGCCGAGATTGCGCGCGGCAACGCCACCGATATCAACGTGGCCGTGCATGCCGCGCGGCGGGCGTTCGAAGGCGTGTGGGGCCAGTTGGCGCCGGCCGAGCGCGGCCGCGTGCTCATGCGCGTAGCCCTGCGCCTGGCCGACCACGAAGAAGAGTTGGCCCGCCTGGAAGCCCGCGACACCGGCAAGCCCATGCGCCAGGCGCGCGCCGATGCCCGCGCCGTCGCCCGCTACTTCGAGTTCTACGCCGGCGCCGCCGACAAGCTGCACGGGCAGACCATCCCCTATCCGGCTGATACCACCGTGCTGACCGTGCGCGAGCCGCATGGCGTGACCGCGCACATCATCCCGTGGAACTACCCGATGCAGATTTTCGGGCGCAGCGTGGGCGCTGCATTGGCGGCCGGCAACGCGTGCGTGGTCAAGCCGGCGGAAGATGCGTGCCTGTCGGTGTTGCGCGTGGCCGAGCTGGCCGCCGAGGCCGGTCTGCCCGATGGCGCACTCAACATCGTCACCGGCTATGGCCACGAAGCCGGTGCGGCTCTGGCGGCGCATCCCGGCGTCAACCATGTGTCGTTCACGGGCTCGCCGGAAACGGGCAAGGCGATTGTTCGCGCCGCGGCGGAAAACCACGTGCCCGTCACGCTGGAGCTGGGCGGCAAATCTCCGCAGATCGTGTTTGCCGACGCCGATCTGGAAGCGGCCATTCCGGCCGTGGTGAACGGCATCATCCAGAACGCCGGGCAGACGTGCTCCGCCGGCAGCCGCGTGCTGATCGAGCGCAGCGTGTATGAGGCGATGCTGGATCGGCTGGCCATGGTGTTCGAATCCATCAGGGTGGGCCCGTCGTCGCTGGACCTGGATTGCGGCCCGCTCATCAACCCCAAGCAGCAGCAGCGCGTGTGGGATTTCGTCTCGGATGCGCAGCACGCCAACATTCCGGTGATGGCGCAGGGCCAGGTGGTGCCCGAAGCGCCCGAGACCGGCTATTACCAGGCACCGATGCTGCTGCGCGATGTGCCGCACACGCACCGCCTCGCGCAGCAGGAAGTGTTCGGCCCGCTGCTGGCCGCCATGCCGTTCGACACCGAAGCCGAAGCGCTGGCCCTGGCCAACGGCACGCCTTACGGCCTGGTGGCCGGCGTGTGGACAAACGACGGCGGCCGCCAGATGCGCCTTGCGCGCAAGCTCAGGGCCGGCCAGGTCTTCATCAACAACTTCGGCGCGGGCGGCGGCGTTGAGCTGCCCTTCGGCGGAACGGGCCAATCGGGGCACGGGCGCGAAAAGGGCTTCGAAGCGCTCTACGGCTTCACCACGCTCAAGACCATCGCCATCCGCCACGGCTAAAGGCACCACGCAGCATTCCACCCACAACACGAGGAGACACCATGCGGCTTGCCGGCAAGATTGCCATCGTCACGGGCGCGGGTTCAGGCTTTGGCGAGGGCATCGCCAACACCTTTGCCCGCGAAGGCGCGCGCGTCGTTGTCAACGACTTGAATGCGGAGGCTGGAGAACGCGTGGCCAGCGCCATTCGTGTGGCCGGCGGCGATGCCCATTTCGTGCAGGCCGACGTCTCGAATGGCGATTCTGTTGCCAAGCTGCTCGGTGCCACGCTGGCGCGCTATGGCGATCTGCATATCGTCGTGAACAACGCCGGCACCACGCACAAGAACAAGCCGCTGCTGCAGATCACCGAAGACGAGTTCGACCGCGTGATGGCCGTCAACGTGAAGAGCATTTACTGGACGGCGCATCACATCGTCCCGCACTTCCGGGAGCGCGGCGGCGGCGTGTTCGTCAATGTGGCGTCCACGGCGGGCATCCGGCCGCGACCGGGACTGGTCTGGTACAACGCCAGCAAGGGCGCCGTCATCACGGCCAGCAAGGCGATGGCAGCCGAGCTGGGCCCGGACAAGATCCGCGTGAACTGCGTGAACCCCGTGATGGGCGCCACGGGCCTCATCGAGCAGTTCATGGGCGTACCCGACACGCCCGAGAACCGCGCGCGCTTCCTGGCGACGATCCCGATGGGGCGGCTGTCCACGCCGCAGGATGTGGCCAACGCATGCCTGTATCTGGCATCGGACGAAGCGGAGTTCATTACCGGCACGTGCCTGGAAGTGGACGGCGGGCGCTGCGTATAAACCCTGCCGGCGGGCGTCTTGGCGCGCCCGCCCGAGAAGCGCAGAATGCTGTGGCGGTTTTCCAGGCCGAGGTAGGTAACGAGGAGCACTCGGCCTGAACTCACAATAACTCTGGAGACCCGATGGCCATCACCACCCCACCCACCTCACCGGTCGGCGGCGCAGGTACGCTGCCGCCTCAATCCGCCAGCGCGTTTGAAGAAGCCACGTACCGCAAGGTGACGTGGCGACTGGTTCCGTTCCTGCTGCTGTGCTACGTGGTCGCGTACCTCGATCGCGTCAACGTGGGCTTTGCCAAGCTGCAGATGCTCAACGACCTCAAGTTCAGCGAGACCATCTACGGCCTTGGCGCCGGCATCTTCTTCATCGGCTACTTCCTCTTTGAAGTGCCGAGCAACGTGATCCTGCACCGGGTGGGCGCGCGCATCTGGATCGCGCGGATCATGATCTCGTGGGGCGTGATCTCGGCGGCCATGATGTTCGTCACCACGCCGGCCATGTTCTACGTCATGCGCTTCCTCCTGGGGCTGGCAGAAGCCGGCTTCTTCCCGGGCATCATCCTGTACCTCACGTACTGGTATCCGGCGCAGCGGCGCGGGCGCACCACCACCTTCTTCATGACGGCGATTGCGCTGTCGGGCGTGATCGGCGGCCCCATCTCGGGGTGGGCGATGAAGGCGTTTGCCGGCGTCTACGGCCTGGCCGGCTGGCAGTGGATGTTCCTGATCGAAGGCATTCCGTCGATCATCGTCGGCATCTTCGTGCTGGCGTATCTGGACGACCGCATCACCCACGCGAAGTGGCTGACCGACGAAGAGAAGGCGCTGCTCGCCCGCAACATCGCCGCGGAAGACGCCGATAAGGAAGACCCGCCCATCGGCACCGTCCTGTCCAGCCCGCGCGTATGGCTGATGAGCCTGATTTACTTCACCTTCGTGATGGGCCTGTATGGCGTGAGCTTCTGGCTGCCCACGCTGATCAAGCAGACCGGCGTGGCGGATCCGTTCTCAGTGGGCTTGCTGACGGCGATTCCGTACGGCGCGGCCGTCGTCGCGATGGTCTTGGTGGCACGCAGCGCCGATCGCCTGCGCGAGCGCCGCTGGCACATCGCGATTCCGGCAGTGGTGGGCGCCGTGGGGCTCGTGCTGTCGGCCGTCTGGCACGCCGATACCACGCTGGCCATGGCAGCGCTCACACTCGGCACCATGGGCATCCTGACCACATTGCCGCTGTTCTGGAGCCTGCCGACTGCCTTCCTGGCGGGTACCGGCGCTGCGGCGGGCATTGCGCTGATCAACTCTCTGGGCAACCTCGCCGGCTTCCTGAGCCCCTACGCCGTCGGCTGGCTGAAAGACGCGACGCAGAGTACCGATTCGGGCATGTACATGCTGGCCGCATCGATGGTGCTGGGCGCGGTCCTCACGCTTTCCGTGCCGGCGCGGATGGTGAACAAATAGGCGCCGTCGCGCGCAAGAAAAAAGGCCGGGGTCATCCCGGCCTTTTTCATTTCACGGCAAGCAAGGCGCTTTGCCGATAGTGTCGCTGGGCGTCTTCCATCCGCTCCGTCTGCTCGAACATCTGGGCGAGCGCCAAGTGCGCATGGGCGCGCAGGTTGCCGGAATGATCTGCATCGGCATACTTCAGCGCCGATTCCAGGCTCGACTGCGCCTTGCCCCAGAGCTGCTCCTTGAAGCACAACATGCCCAGCGTGTAGAACAGGTCGGCATCCACCGGATGCTGGCCCAGCCATTTCTCGGCTTGCTGGATCAGCGGCAGTGCCTTGCCCGGCACGGCGCAATCGGCATAACGGCGGATCAGACGGCCATCCCAATGCGCCTTCAAGCCGTCCTCGACGATGCGTTTGGCGTCATCCGTGCGACCCAGCTGCGCAAAATACAGCGC
Source organism: Ralstonia sp. UNC404CL21Col (assembly GCF_000620465.1). Lineage (GTDB taxonomy): Bacteria > Pseudomonadota > Gammaproteobacteria > Burkholderiales > Burkholderiaceae > Ralstonia > Ralstonia flatus. The sequence goes on along the minus strand of NZ_KK211140.1, from coordinate 347,414 downwards.
CGCCTGTGAGGCAATGCGCGGCGAGCGGCGCTCCTCCGTGGTGAGTTCGCGCCAGAAGCCGTTGAGGGCATCAGCATCGTGGCGGCGCTCGGCCAGCAGCGTTTCACACGCCATCTGCTTAAGACGCGCGGCCAACACCGAATGGATCGCGTTGCGCTTTTCCAGTGCGCGCGTGAGGCGCAGCACCTCGCCCCAATTCTTCAGATGCTGATGCGCGCGCAGTGCAATGCGCTGCGCCTGAATCTGCCGCGAACCCTGCGACTGCAATTGCGCGATTTTTTCCAGCGCGCCTTCGGCATCGCGCGCATCGACCAGCAATTCCGCCATCGACACGAGCTTCGCCTGCTCACGATCGGGCGAGGCGACTTCTGCCATCCACGCGTCGCGGCGTTCGGTTTCCTGCATGCGGTGTGCGGCACGCGCGCCGATCAGTGCGGCCGTCTCGCGCTGTGGCTCCCAGGCCTGGGCTTCTCGCGCCTGGCGCTCCGCATGGCCGAAGCGGCCGGCAAACAGGCTTTCCATCGCTTCGCGCAGCGCGGCGGATGCCTTCAGGATGCGGTTTCGCTCGCGATACGCCGCAGCACGCGCCGGCATACCGGCCACATGGTGGAAGAGCCGCATCACGAGATGCAGCACCACGAACGTCGCCAGCAGTGCCGCCAGCACGAAGTTCAGCGACATCTCCACCCGGTACGGCGGGTAGAACAGCACGACGTTGCTCAGGTTCAGTTCAGTAAACAGCGCCAGCCCGACGGCGGCGGCAAACAGGAGCGCGACCCAGAATACCCAGCGCATGGTCACTCCTTGCCCGAACCGCGCACGGCGGCAAGGCTGTCAGCCAGCGTCGGCACCTGCAGCGTGCCCACCGTCGCGCGCACTTGCGACAGTTGATTCTGCACCGTGGTCACGCGCGAAGACTGCGTATCGAAGTAACGCGCGAGCAGCGTATCGGCGCGACTGAGATCGGCGCGGAACACGTCGTCATTGCGCGAGAGGAGCGCCAGGCGCGCATTCATCAGGCGCAGCTTGAGGTTTTCGCGCAGGAACCACGCCTGGTCGGAAGACAGCAGCAGCGCCTCGGTCTGATCGACGCGGCGGACCTGCACAATCTGGCCGAGTTCGCCTCGCACGTCGTTCCACAAGCGGCCCCACCAGGCGCGTACGCCAGCAGACCATCCGGCGTTTGGCGGCGTGGATGCCGCCGGTGCCGACGCAGCCTGCGCCTTGGCATTTTTCGTGGACTTCGCGACAGCAGGCGGCGCCTGCGCAGCCTGTTCCGCCTCCAGCGGCTGGGCCGACGAGATGAGCGGCAGTGTATCGACCGCGTTGATGGCGTCGTCCAATCGCAGCGCGGCACCGGCCAGATCTAACGACGGCATCGACTTGAGCTTGGCGATGTCGCGCGATACCGCGCGGCGCACCGCGTTGAACTGCGGTTTGTCGAGCGTGGCCAGGCGCGCATCGACCGTTTGCAGCGCCGCCAGTGCGCCCGCGACGTTGCCCGTCAGTTGCAGCTGCTCGGCGGTGACTTCCAGCGAACGCTGGATCTCGGCGCGCTGCCAGTCGTCGCGGTTGCGCAGGAGGTCTTGATTGGCCTGCTCCAGCGCAGCCTGGCGATCGCGCGTTTCCGCGGTACGGGCATCCAGCGCGCCGAACTTCTGCTGCAACTGGGAAACCGAATCCTGATCCGCGCGGGACAGCACGCGCATCTCCTGCGCCAGCGCTTCGTTCGTTTGGGCGTGCTGGCGAATCTCGCGTGCAAGGCGCTCGTTGCGCACCTGCAGCGCGGCCACCGCCGCCACGACGGCCACCAGGACTACCCAAATCAACCAACCGCCGCGGGCTGGCGCATGGCTGACCGTCATGGTGGGCGCAAACGCTGCAGGCGCGGGGGCCGGCGTGGGCGTGGCGGCGGCCGGCGCGGATTCCGGTGCGGATGTCGAAGCGGGAGCGGACGAGGGAACGGGAGTCTGCGTCACAGTGGAAGAAGAAGTAGACGGGGTTGATTCAGCCGGCACCGCCGGCGACCCATGCTCGGGCGCCGATACCGGCCCGGCCCAGGCCAGCACGCTGGCGAGCAGCCGGTCGTCGCCAGCGCCGGTCAGCGTCACGTCGCGAAAGCCCAGCGATTTGGCCTGTTCGACGATGCGGGCGTGCGAAGCAAAGCACGGCGCGCCATGCAGCGTGTCGAGATCGGCCGGCGACAGATTCGCGCGAGCCAGCTCATCGAGATTGCGCACGGCTTCCGAACTGGTGAGCGTCCAGGCATGGCGGGCCGACAGCACCGCTCGCAACGCGAGCCACGCAGCAGCATCGGGCACCGGGACGCTGCGGCGGTAGGCCTCCACCGTGCGGACCGATGCACCGGCTTCGCGCAGTTGATCGGCCAGCCATTCACGGCCACCGTTGCCGCGCACGATCAGCACTTCACGACCGCCGAGCGAAGGCACATCCAGCCGCTCATACAACGCCTCGGAATCCTGGCGCGCATCGTCGGCATGCGTGTCGGGCTTGATCACACGGTGCGCGGGCGGCGCGACCCCGTGCGTGGCAAGCGCCTGTGCGCTCGCGGGGCCCACCACGGCCACCGGCACTTCCTGCGGCCAGCGAAACCCTTCGGGCATGGCGGCAAAAGCCTGCTGCACGGCGTTGGGGCTCACGAACACGACCAGCGCATAGCGCGAAGGATCGCTCAGCGCGGCACGCAAATCGTCGAGATTGGGCGTCGGCGCAATGTCGAGCAGCGGAAACTGGTGCGTGCGCAGGCCGTGGCGCTCAAGCGCCGCCACCAGCATGGGCGCCTGCGCGCGCGGCCGCGTGACCACCACCACGGGTGGGGGTGCCGGTTGAACAGGCGGCGTGCTGGATGCGGGCGACGATGGTGACAAGCGCGGTGGCAAGTGGTCGTCCATGGCGGGCCGTGGGAGTTAGGTAGCAGGCGGCGCGTCGGCGCCCAGCATGGCGAGGATGTCACGTGCACCGCCGGCCAGCATCTGCTGGGCGACGCGCACACCCAGTGCGTCAGCTTCGGCCAGCGTAGATGGCGTGGCTTCGCCATCTGCGGCAAGTTTGCGGGTGCCGTCCTGCGACGCGACAAAGGCACGCAGGCGCAAGGCGCCCGCGTCCGACCACTGCGCGAACGAGGCGAGCGGCACCTGGCACGAACCGCCAAGAATGCGCGAAACAGCGCGCTCAGCGGTGACGGCCAGCGCAGTCGGTGCATCGTGCAGCGGCGCGAGGCACGCGCGCACGTCCTCACGATCCGCGCGAATTTCAATGCCGAGTGCACCCTGCCCCGCTGCCGGCAGCGACTCTTCCGGCGCGATGGTGGAGCGAATGCGATCGACCAACCCGAGGCGCTTGAGCCCGGCGGCAGCCAGGATGATGGCGGCGTAGTCGCCGCGATCGAGCTTGCCGAGGCGCGTATCGAGGTTGCCCCGCAGCGGCTGGATCACCAGATGCGGAAACCGCGCCCGCAACGAAGCCTCGCGGCGCAGGCTCGACGTGCCCACTACGGCGCCGGCAGGCAACGAAGCCAGATCGGCGTAGTCGTTGGAAACAAAGGCGTCGCGCGGATCTTCGCGTTCGAGGATGGTCGACAGCGCAAAGCCTTCCGGCAGTTCCATCGGCACATCCTTGAGCGAATGGACCGCCAGATCGGCACGACCCTCGGCCAGCGCGACTTCCAGTTCCTTCACAAACAAACCTTTGCCGCCCACCTTGGCGAGCGAGCGGTCGAGAATCTGGTCACCGCGCGTGGTCATTCCAAGGATGGACACGTCGCACGCGGGATAGTATTTTTGCAATGCAGCACGCACGTGTTCGGCTTGCCAGAGGGCGAGCCGGCTTTCGCGCGAGGCAATGACCAGCTTGGTCGGCGCCTGGGCTGCAGGAGTCGTTGCAAGCTGGGATTCGACGGGAGTCGGACGGGCGTTGGAAGACATGCGGCAATGGTAGCACGCAGCTTTTTCGCGACAGTCCGGCTATCACGTTGAAGTGATACAGAAACGAGGGCCCTTCAGGCACCTTCGAGCACCCAACCTAGGAGACACCATGACGCAGCCCGCCGCGCGCCGCGCTTCCTCGCGCGCGACCACCGCCCGCAAGGCTTCCGCCGCCCCCGCCAAGACCAGCAAGGCCATTAAGACAGCCAAGCCCGCCGCGAAACCGGTGGCCAAGGCCAATGGCGCGGACGAAGCCAATGGCGCAACACTCGGCCCCACTTCCCGACGCTCGTCGGGCAGCGCCGCGGCCAAGGATCAGCCGCTGAAGGAAGACATCCGCTTCCTCGGGCGCCTGCTGGGCGACGTGCTGCGTGACCAGGAAGGCGGCACCGTTTTCGAAACCGTCGAGACCATCCGCCAGACCGCCGTGCGCTTCCGCCGCGACGGCGACCGCCAGGCCGAGCAGGATCTCGACCGGCTGCTGAAAACGCTCTCGCGCGACCAGACCACGTCGGTGGTGCGCGCCTTCAGCTACTTCTCGCATCTGGCGAACATCGCTGAAGACCAGCATCACAATCGCCGCCGCCGCGTGCATGCGCTGGCCGGATCGCCGCCGCAGCCGGGCAGCCTGATGCGCGCGCTGCTGTCTGCCGCAGACGAAGGCCTGTCGGGCGACGTGCTGCGCCGATTCTTCGAGACCGCGCTGATCGTGCCGGTGCTGACCGCGCATCCGACCGAGGTGCAGCGCAAGAGCACGCTCGATGCGCAACGCGAAATCGCGCGCTTGCTGGCCGAACGCGACGCACCGCTGACCACGCGTGAACGCGAGCGCAACACGGCGCTGCTGCGCGCCCACGTCACCAAGCTGTGGCAAACGCGCATGCTGCGCACCACGCGCCTGATGGTGGCCGATGAGATCGAAAACGCGCTGTCGTATTACCAGACCACCTTCCTGCGCGAAATCCCGGCGCTGTACCGTGAGCTGGAAGAAGACATCGCGACCGTGTTCCCGCGTCGCGGCGCACGCGGTGAGCCGGCCCCGCTGCCGCCCTTCTTCCAGATGGGCTCGTGGATCGGCGGCGACCGCGACGGCAATCCGTTTGTCACCGCGACAACGTTGCGCGACGCGGCACAAAAGCAGGCAAGCGTGATCCTGGCGTGGTACCTGGAAGAGATCCACGCGCTGGGCGCGGAACTGTCGATGTCGACCTCGCTGGTGGACGTGAGCGCGGAGCTGCAGGCGCTGGCCGAGCGCTCGCCCGACCACTCTGAACATCGCGCGGACGAGCCGTACCGCCGGGCGCTGATCGGCGTCTATGCGCGACTGGCCGCCACCTGCCGTGAGCTGACCGGTGAAGACGCCGGCCGCCACGCCGTCGGGCCCGCTCCGGCTTATAGCAATGCAGAAGAACTGCGCGCCGACATCCAGATCGTGATCGATTCGCTGGCGGCGCACCACGGCGAGGTGCTGGCCGACGCGCGGCTCGCATCGCTGGCGCGCGCGATCGATGTGTTCGGTTTCCATCTTTCATCGATCGATTTGCGGCAAGTGTCGGACGTGCACGAAGCGACCGTCGCCGAGCTGCTGAAGGTGGCCGGTGTGGAAGGCGCGTATGCGGCGCTGTCCGAGGCTGACAAGCGCACGCTGCTGCTGCGCGAGCTGCAACAGCCGCGCGTGCTGACGCTGCCGTTCCACGCGTACAGCGAGCAGACCACGTCGGAAATCGACATCTTCCGCGCCGCGCGCGAGGTGCGTGCCCGCTACGGCAACCGCATCGTGCGCAACTACATCATTTCGCACACCGAGACGCTGTCCGACCTGCTCGAAGTGATGCTGCTGCAGAAGGAAGCCGGCATGTACCGCACGGGCGCCAATGGCAGCGGTGGCGCCGCGCTGGACGTCATGGTGATCCCCCTGTTTGAAACCATCGAAGACTTGCGCAACGCCCCGGAAATCATGGGCGACCTGCTGGCCCTGCCCGGCTTCGATGCCGTGCTGGCCGCGCAAGGCAACGAGCAGGAAGTCATGCTCGGCTATTCCGATTCCAACAAGGACGGCGGCTTCCTCACTTCCAACTGGGAGCTGTACAAGGCCGAGCTGGCGCTGGTGGAGCTGTTCGAGCGCAAGGGCGTGCGCCTGCGCCTGTTCCACGGCCGCGGCGGCACGGTGGGCCGGGGCGGCGGCCCGACCTACCAGGCCATCCTGTCGCAGCCGCCAGGCACCGTGAACGGCCAGATCCGTCTGACCGAACAAGGCGAAATCATCTCCAGCAAGTTCGCCAATCCCGAGATCGGCCGGCGCAACCTGGAGACCATCGTCGCTGCCACGCTGGAAGCGACGCTGCTGCCTACGCGCAACCGCCCCGAGGGCCTGGAAGAGTTCGAAGCCGCCATGCAGGCGCTTTCGGACAACGCCTTTGCCGCGTACCGCAACCTCGTCTACGAAACGCCGGGCTTCAAGGACTACTTCTTCGCCACCACGCCGATCACCGAGATTGCCGACCTGAACCTCGGTTCGCGCCCGGCCTCGCGCAAGCTGATGGACAAGAAGCACCGCCGCATCGAAGACCTGCGTGCGATTCCGTGGGGCTTCTCGTGGGGCCAATGCCGTCTGCTGCTGCCGGGCTGGTTCGGCTTTGGCAGCGCCGTCCAGCGCTGGTTGGACGACGCCGGCAACGCCAAGGCCCGCGCCGCCCGCCTGACCACGCTCAAGCGCATGCACAAGCAGTGGCCGTTCTTTGCGAACCTGCTGTCGAACATGGACATGGTGCTGTCCAAGGCGGATCTGAACGTGGCCTCGCGCTACGCGCAGCTCTGCGACGACCGCAAGCTGCGTAACGCGGTGTTCTCGCGCATCTCGGCGGAGTTCACGTTGACCGAGCAGATGCTGGCCGCCATCACGGGGCAGTCGGAGCGCCTGGCCGACAACCCGCTGCTGGCGCGCTCCATCAAGAACCGCTTCCCGTATCTCGACCCGCTGAACCATTTGCAGGTCGAGCTGCTCAAGCGCTTCCGCTCTGGCAAGGCCGGCAGCGACGATGCACGCGTGCGGCGCGGCATCCATCTGTCGATCAACGGGATTGCCGCGGGCCTTCGCAATAGCGGCTGATCAGGCTGCCAGCGCGGTGGCGGCCGGGCGTCGGCTGATCCACGCCATCGCCATCGCGCCGGCGTACGACAGCGTCATCAGGCCAAACACCATCGGCGAGGCGTGCGCCAGCTCGGGCACCACCGTCACGACGGCGCCCGCCGCTGCCACGCCCAGCAAACTGCCCGTCTGCCGGGCGGCGTTGAGCAGGCCCGATGCCGTGCCGGCCAGCTCGCCCGGCGCCGCAGACAGGATCGTCGAAGTCATCGGCGCAATCGCCAGCGCGGTACCGCCGCCGTAAGCCACCATCGTTGCGCTCACCACCCACAGGTGCGCATGGCCCGTCAGCGCAGCCGACGTTGCCAGCAAACCCGCTGCGCCGATCAAGAGGCCACTCAGCATCATCGTCGGCGTTGAAAAATGCGCCATCAGCTTGCCGGCGAAGATGTTGCCCGCCGACAGGCTCACCGCCATCGGTAGCATGACGAGGCCGGTCTGCCGTGCGCTGAGATGTTCGATGTTCTGCAAATGCAGGCTCAGCACGAACAGGGCACCGTAATAGCCGAAATTCAGCAGGAACCCCACGCCGTTGACCGCGCCCAGCGTGCGATGCCCCAGCCAGGCCAGCGGCACGAGCGGCGCGCGCGCACGGCGTTCGGCCACAACGAACAGCGCACCGGCCGCCACCGTCAGCAGCGCGGCACCCCACACCCAGGGCGATCGCGCGCCCCGCACCGGCCACTCGATGGCAGCAAAACACAGCGCCGCGAGCATCACGGCGCTCGTCACCTGCCCCGCCCAGTCGAACGGCTTGGCCCGTGCCGGCGTGTCGTTGCGCACGATCATCCACGTGCCCAGCATGCCGACCACGCCCAGCGGCACGTTGATCAGGAAGGCGCTGCGCCAGCCGTATGTGTCGACCAGCACGCCGCCCAACGCCGGGCCCACGGCTGCGGCAGTCGCGACGATGGCGCCCCACAGGCCGATGGCCCAGGCGCGCTCGCGCGGGTCCTGAAACGTGCTGCGGATCAGCGACAGCGAACTCGGCAGAAACATCGCCGCGCCCACGCCTTGCAGGATGCGCGCGGCAATCAGCGTGGTCACGGAAGGCGCCACTCCACAACCGGCTGATGCAACGATGAAGACCGCCATTCCTGCCATGAACACGGTGCGCGCGCCAATGCGATCGCTCAGCAAACCGCCCGTGAGGATGAACGCGGCAAACGCCAGCGTGTAGGCGTCAACGATCCAGGCAAGTTCTGCGACGCTGCTGTGCAGGCTGTCGCGCATGGCGATGAGCGCCACGTTGACCACGGTGGTGTCGAGCACTGCCATGAACACGCCCGACGTGAGAATGCCCAGCGTGGCGTTGCGGCGCCACCGGCTGAGGTTGGGTTGCAAGTCAGCCCGGGGCGCCGCTCCCATGGAGTTGGCGTTGCATGAAGACATCGCGGAACCGTTTGGAAATTTCATGCAGCCCAGTGTAGGCTGGGGATTGCATGCAAAAAAGCAGCGTTTTTGCATCGCACCACTGCAAATCTGCATCATCCATCTACGAACATTCGGAGCCAGACGTGAACTGGGATAACGGACGCTTTTTCCTGGCCGTGGCGCGCACCGGCACGCTGCGCGGTGCGGCTCAGCGTCTGGGCGTGGATCAGGCCACGGTGGGCCGCCGCATCACCGCGCTGGAAGACGAGCTGTCAGCCAAACTCTTCTTGCGGACGTCGACCGCGCTGGTGCTCACCCCGGCCGGAGAAGCGCTGATCGGCCCGGCCGAAGCGATGGAGCAGGCGGCGCACACCATTGAGCGCCGCGTTGCCGGCATCGACGATCAACTCGCCGGCACGATCCGCGTGGCCACGACCGACACCATGGCCGCCACGTTTGTGCTGCCGGCCATCGCGCAGCTACGGCAGCGGCATCCGGGCATTGAGGTCGTCTGCATGGCGTCCAAGAGCATTGCCAACCTCACCAAGCGCGAGGCCGACGTGGCCGTGCGCACGCTACGGCCCGATTCTCCGGACCTCATCGCGCGGCGCATCGGGCAAATGGAAACCGGTATCTATGCGAGCCGCAGCTACGTGGCCGCGCGTGGCGAGCCCGAGGAAGGGACGGCCTTTGCGGGGCACGATCTCGTGCTTTATCCGCGCAACGAAGTGCCGTGGATGTGGGAAGACCTCTGCGGCGAGCCCATTACGCGCGGGCGTGTCGTCTTGCAGAGCAACTCGGCGCTGGCGCTGTTCGAGGCGGTGGCCGCAGGCATTGGCATGACCGAACTGGTGTGCAGGCGTGCGCAGGTCTATCCGCAACTTGTGCGTGTGTTGCCCAATCGGCGCAGCATGCAGGACGTCTGGCTCGTGACGCACGCCGATCTGCACAAGACCGCGCGCGTGCGTGCCCTGCTCGATTGCATCGTCGAAGCGTTCGACGCGCCAAAAAAAACCGCCACACCGTAACGAGCGGCCGGTGTGGCGGCCCAACAAACCGCTTAGCTGATGAACGCGACGGGCACCGGGTCTTCACCCAGCGCCGAGAGCAGCACCGCCCAATGCATCGTCTCGTCGCCCAGGATGCTGGCGGCGGCCTTGGCGAGGTCGCGCGTGTAGAAGCTCGGTATCACGCCCAGGTAAGCCGAGGCAGCGCCCTTCTCCAGGCCCGCGGCAAAACGCAGCACGTCGGCCTGCGTCTTCAGCTGGCTGACCGGAAAGTTGTATTCCGCCGCCGTTTTCTCCATGACGGGCGTGCCGCCCAGCTTGGACACCGCGCCTGCCAGCACCGACGCATGCGCTTTGTGGTGGCCCTGGAACTTCACCGCGGTTGCCAGCACGGGCTTTTGCAACAGGCCGCTTTCCGCGCCCACCTGATAGGCGGCGATGGCCTGATATTCGAGGCCGAGCGCCACGTTCAGGATGTTGACGTCGTCTTTCACGCTGCCGGATTGCGTCTGCGCCCAGGCCGGCATCGACTGCCCCAGCGACACCGCCGCCAGCGAGCCCAGCGCCATCAGCCCCGGCGCGCGCAGCAGCACGCGACGACGCACATCGATGCGTGGGCTGTCGCTCGCCAACTGATCCATCTCTTGGGTTGTATCCATCGTCGATCTCCTTGCATTGTGGGAAGGAAGCGCGACCCGTGCGGTACGAAGTCCGAATCGCGGGCGTTTATTCACCGCCTGATCGCTTGTACGAACGGCGTACCCAACTGGATGCAAAAAAACCTCAGCGCCTTTCACGTGAATTCACCCACGGGCACCGTTTCTACCTACACTTTGGGCAAAACCGTCCACAGAAAACTGCCCACGTGCTCTCCTATCAGCGCTCCGCCGAAGACCCCGCCGAGCAACCTGCCGACCCGCCAGCGACGTCCGCGGCAGCGCGCCCCCCGAGCGCCGACGCTGAAGAGCTGGCCGCATTGCTGCAACGCATCAGCCTGGGCGACCGCGACGCCCTGCGCACGCTATATACGCGCTGCGCACCGAAACTGTTTGGGCTCGCGCTGCGTATCTTGGTCAGGAAGGACTGGGCCGAGGACGTTTTGCAAGAAAGTTTCGTCAACATCTGGCGCCATGCCGGCGATTACCGCCCGCATCTGGCCGCCCCCATGACGTGGATGACCACCATCGTGCGCAACCGTGCACTCGATTGCCTGCGCCGGCAGCATGCCGAGCGCGTGCAGGAATCCGTGCCCCTGGACGACGCCTACGCCGATGTCCTGGCCGACCACGCCCCGGGCCCTGCGGACATCGCGCTCGCCGGTCAGCAGGCCCGCGCGCTGGCCGAATGCCTCAAGCGGCTCGACCCGAAGCAGCGCCAGGTCGTGTCGCTCGCGTATCTGCGTGACCTGTCGCACAGCGAGCTGGCGCAATCGCTGTCGCTGCCGCTGGGCACCGTCAAGTCCTGGATGCGGCGGGGGCTGGACCGCCTGCGCGAATGCCTTGGAGCACCGTGATGGACCCGCGCCGCCACCCCGAACTCGTCGACAAGCTGGCCGCTGAATACGCGGTCGGAACGCTGCGCGCCGGCGCACGCCGCCGTTTCGAGCAGATCATTCGCCACGACGCCGCCACGCGCGCGACGGTGGAACGCTGGCAGCGCTATCTGGCCGACCTGCCCTCGCTTCAGCCGGCCACGGCACCGTTGGCGGACATTCTCCGCCGCATCGAAGTGCAACTCGGCTGGCGCGAGCCCGCGCCGCAGCAGAAGGCGCTCTGGCAACGGCTTTGGCAGGGCGCAGGCTTCTGGCGCAGCGCCACGGCCGTCGCGGCGGTGGTCGCGGCGGTGGCGATCGGCCTGAACCTGCGGCTGGCGCAGCAATTGCGCGAAGCGCCTGTCGCCAACGCCGTGGCCGTGCTGCAGGACGCGCAGGCCCAGGCGGCCGTCCTCGTCACCTGGGATGCGCGCACCGGCACGCTGTCGCTCAAGCGGCTGGACGCAACGCCGCTCAATACCGAACAGGCCTTGCAGCTCTGGGCGCTGCCGCCCGGCGGGCATCCGCAGTCACTTGGGGTGATCGGGCACCAGCGCGCCGTGCGGTTGACGGTGGCGCAGCCGTTGCGGCAAGTGCCGGCGCTCGCCATCAGCGTGGAACCGCGTGGTGGCTCGCCCAATCCGGAGGGGCCGACGGGCCCGGTGGTCTTCAAGGGCGCGCTGATCGACAGCACGCTGTAGGCACCCCGGCGCGGGGGCCGGAAGGCCCGGCGGGCGATATAATCGCGGTTTCCTGAATTTGCGGCTGGCGCCTCGCCGGCCGCGCTCCTCCTGCTGTCCGCCCATGACCTCCCAACTCGCCAAGAAGGCCGAAGCGTGGTCCGCCCGCTTTAACGAGCCGGTGTCCGATCTCGTCAAGCGCTATACCGCGTCGGTGTTCTTTGACAAGCGCCTCGCACTGTTCGACATCCAGGGCTCGCTGGCGCACGCTGCCATGCTCGCCAAGCAGGGCATCATCGCCGAAGCCGATCGCGCCGCCATCGAAAAGGGCATGGCGCAGATCCGCCAAGAGATCGAGGCCGGCACGTTCGAGTGGAAGCTGGATCTGGAAGACGTCCACCTGAACATCGAAGCGCGCCTGACCGCCATGGCCGGCGACGCGGGCAAGCGTCTGCACACGGGCCGCTCGCGCAACGACCAGGTCGCCACCGACATCCGCCTGTGGCTGCGCAGCGAGATCGACAACATCGTCGGTCTGCTCAAGGCTCTGCGCAGCGCGCTGCTGGACTTGGCGGAGCAACACACCAACACCATCGTCCCGGGCTTCACGCACCTGCAGGTCGCGCAACCGGTGGTGTTCGGCCACCACCTGCTGGCCTACGTCGAGATGTTCACGCGCGACACCGAGCGCATGCTCGACGCCCGCAAGCGCGTCAACCGCCTGCCGCTGGGCGCCGCCGCGCTGGCCGGTACGAGCTACCCGATCGACCGCGAATTCGTCGCCCAGCAACTCGGCTTTGACGGTGTATGCCGCAACTCGCTGGACGCCGTGTCCGACCGCGACTTCGCCATCGAATTCTGCGCCGCCGCCGCGCTCGTCATGACGCACATCTCGCGCTTCTCTGAAGAGCTGGTGCTGTGGATGAGCCCGCGCGTGGGCTTTATCGACATTGCAGACCGCTTCTGCACCGGCAGCTCGATCATGCCGCAGAAGAAAAACCCGGACGTGCCCGAACTGGCGCGCGGCAAGACCGGCCGCGTCAACGGCCACCTGATCGGCCTGCTCACGCTGATGAAGGGCCAGCCGCTGGCGTACAACAAGGACAACCAGGAAGACAAGGAACCGCTGTTCGACACCGTGGATACGGTGGTCGACACGCTGCGCATCTTTGCCGACATGGTGCCGGGCATCACCGTCAAGGCCGACGCCATGCGTGCCGCCGCGCTGCAGGGCTACGCCACCGCCACCGACCTGGCCGACTACCTGGTCAAGCGCGGCTTGCCCTTCCGCGATGCGCACGAAGCCGTGGCCCACGCCGTGCGCGCGTGCGACGACCTGCGTTGCGACCTGGCAGACCTGTCGGTTGCGCAACTGCGTGACATCTGCGGCCTCGGCGACAAGTCCGATCTGATCAGCGACGATGTGCACGCCGTGCTGACGCTGGAAGGCTCGGTCGCTTCGCGCAACCACATCGGCGGGACAGCGCCGGAGCAGGTGAAGCAGGCCATTGCGTTTGCGCGCGCTGCGCTGGCTGAATAATCCGCTGCACGCTCTAAACAAAACGCCGCGCTGAGTTGATCAGCGCGGCGTTTTTGTTTGTGACGCACGCTGGCGCGGTCTGGCGAATTGCCGATATTTGCGAAGCACGGCTATGCTGCAAGCCAACGCGCACAGGAGGGCCATCCTTGAACGACCAGACGACCGTTGTCGGCCAGCTGGCCGAGTCCCTTGCCGGGGACGCCACTGCCGAGAGGGCGGAAAAAGAAAAGCAATACTTGAAGAGCGACCTCCGCTTCATCGGTGCTTCCGTGCCAGCTGTGCGACGGGTGGCCCGAACCTTTGTCGCCGACTGCCCCGCCCTTACTGTGGAAGACCTCAAGGGGCTGGTCGAGGCGCTCTGGAATACACACACCCATGAATTGCGATCTGTTGGAATCGCGGTGCTCGAACTGCGGAGCGACCTGCTCCGCAAATCGGATGTCGGATGGTTGAAGGGCCTGATCGATCGAAGCACGACGTGGGCTCATGTCGACTGGCTTGCGATCAAAGTGGTTGGCGCGCTGGCCACCCGGATACCAGCGGTCGAGACGGACCTGGACGAATGGTCCGCACATACGAATTTCTGGGTGCGGCGCAGTGCGCTGTTAGCCAGTCATGACCGACTCGCAGCCGGCCAAGGTGACTTCGAACGTTTCGACCGGCGGGCTGTTCCGCTGCTGCAGGAGCGGGAGTTCTTCATCCGAAAGGCAATCGGATGGGTGCTGCGCTCGACCTGCAAAAAAACACCATTGCGAACGATCGGCTTCGTGGAGCGACATGCTGCCGAGATGTCGGCTTTGACTTTCAGGGAAGCAACCCGAGCGCTGGAGCCATCGCAGCAGCAGCGGCTGCAACACCTCCGGGCGAAGAACCGATAGCTCAAGTTTTTTTGCCTTGCAGCGGTCGGTAACACTTCATACCGCCGAACGCATCGCAGAAGCGCCAAACGAAAAAAAAGCCGCCCGATACTCTCGCGCGGCCTTTCTTTTGGTACGACTGAAACTCAGCGCACGCAGTCGACGAAGTACCCCATCTTGCCGTCGACCTCTTCCTCGACCAGCCCGTGGATGTCGGTCTCGAAGCCCGGGAACAGCTTGTTGAACTCGCGTGCGAACTGCAGATACTGCACGATCGTCTTGTTGAAGCGCTCGCCCGGAATCAGCAGCGGAATGCCCGGCGGATACGGCGTGAGCAGGATACCGGTGATGCGGCCTTCCAGATCGTCGATCGCGACACGCTCGGTCTCTCGGTGCGCCATCTTGGCCCAGGCATCCGACGGAATCATCGCCGGCTCCATGTCGGACAGGTACATCTCGGTCGTCACGCGGGCCACGTCGTTGGCCTGATAGACGCTGTGGATGCTGTCGCACAGTTCACGCAGGCCGATGCGCTCGTATTGCGGATACTGGCGCACGAATTCCGGCAGCACACGCCACAGCGGCTGATTGTTGTCGTAATCGTCCTTGAACTGCTGCAGCTCCGTCACGAGCGAATTCCAGCGGCCCTTGGTGATGCCGATGGTGAACATGATGAAGAACGAGTACAGACCGGTCTTCTCGACGATGATGCCGTGCTCGGCCAGGTAGCGCGTGACGATGGCGGCCGGGATGCCGGAATCGCTGAACTTGCCGTCCACATCCAAGCCCGGGGTGATGATGGTGGCCTTGATCGGATCGAGCAGGTTGAAGTCTTCGGCCAGGTTGCCGAAGCCGTGCCAGCGCTCGTTGGCCTTGAGCATCCACGCTGCGCGTTCTTCGATGCCTTCGTCCGACAGGTCGTTCGGGCCCCAGACCTTGAACCACCAGTCGTCACCGCGGCCGTTGCCGCCATTCGCGCCGAGGTATTCGTGCTCGACCTTGCGCATGGCGCGGCGGAAGTCCAGCGCCTCGGCAATGCTCTCTTCCACCAGCGCGGTGCCGCCCGGCGCTTCCATCATCGCCGCGGCGACGTCGCACGAGGCAATGATCGAGTACTGCGGGCTCGTCGAGGTATGCATCAGATACGCCTCGTTGAAGCGATACGTATCGAGCTTGCGCGTCTCGGAATCCTGCACGAGGATCTGCGAGGCCTGCGACAGACCGGCCAGCAGCTTGTGCGTGCTCTGCGTCGCGTAGACCAGCGCGTCCTTGCTGCGGGGACGGCCGTGGCCGATCGCGTGCATGTTCTCGTAGAACGGGTGGAACGATGCGTGCGGCAGCCACGCTTCGTCAAAGTGCAGCGTGTCGATTTCGGTCGACAGCATGTTCTTGATCATCTCGGCGTTGTAGAGCACGCCGTCGTACGTACCCTGCGTGATGGTCAGGATGCGCGGCTTCTTGTTCTTGGCCTTGCTGGCAAACGGATGGTCGGCAATCTTCTTGGCAATCGTTTCCGGCTCGAACTCGCTCTTCGGGATCGGGCCGATGATGCCGAAGTGGTTGCGCGTCGGCATCAGGAACACGGGAATCGCGCCCGTCATCATGATCGCGTGCAGATTCGACTTGTGGCAGTTGCGGTCGACCACCACGATGTCGCCGGGCGCCACGTTGGCGTGCCACACCATCTTGTTCGACGTCGACGTACCGTTGGTCACGAAGAACATGTGGTCCGAACCGAAGATGCGCGCAGCGTTGCGCTCAGACGCGGCGACGGGGCCGGTGTGGTCAAGCAGTTGGCCGAGTTCTTCCACGGCGTTGCAGACGTCGGCGCGCAGCATGTTCTCGCCGAAGAACTGGTGGAACACCTGCCCCACCGGGCTCTTCAGGAACGCCACGCCGCCCGAGTGCCCCGGGCAATGCCACGAATACGAGCTGTCCTGCGCGTAGTCGATCAGCGCCTTGAAGAACGGCGGCGGCAGCGAATCCAGGTAATTGCGCGCTTCACGAATGATGTGTCGGGCCACGAACTCGGGCGTGTCCTCGAACATGTGGATGAAGCCGTGCAGCTCGCGCAGCACGTCGTTCGGCAGATGGCGCGAGGTGCGCGTTTCACCGTACAGGAAGATGGGGATGTCGGCGTTGCGGCGACGCACTTCGGCCACGAAGGCGCGCAGGTTTTCGACCGCCTCCGGTTCCGGCTTGTCGTTGTCCGGGTTGATGAATTCATCGTCGTCGATCGAGACGATGAAGGTGGACGCGCGGCTCGACTGTTGCGCGAACGAGGTCAGGTCACCATAGCTGGTGAGGCCGATGACCTCCATGCCTTCGGTTTCGATGGCCTGGGCCAGCGCGCGAATGCCCGACCCGGAGATGTTCTCGGAGCGGAAGTCCTCGTCAATGATGATGACGGGAAAACGGAATTTCATCGTGGTTCCTTATGGATGAAGCTAAAGGCACCGCTCCGGATACGCCTGAACGCGCGGAAACGGACTACAAAAACTAGGTCTTGGGCAGCGTCACACCGTGCTGGCCCTGGTACTTGCCACCACGATCCTTGTACGAGGTTTCGCATTCCTCGTCGCTCTCGAAGAACAGCACCTGCGCGCAGCCTTCGCCGGCGTAGATCTTGGCAGGCAGCGGCGTAGTGTTGGAGAACTCCAGCGTCACGTAGCCTTCCCACTCGGGCTCGAACGGCGTGACGTTGACGATGATCCCGCAGCGCGCGTACGTGCTCTTGCCCAGACACACCGTCAGCACGGTGCGCGGGATGCGGAAGTACTCCATCGTGCGGGCCAGCGCGAACGAGTTCGGCGGGATGATGCACACATCGCCCTTGAAGTCGACAAACGACTTCTCGTCGAAGTTCTTCGGATCGACGATGGTGCTGTTGATGTTGGTGAAGATCTTGAATTCGTCGGCGCAGCGGATGTCGTAGCCGTAGCTCGACGTGCCGTAGGAAACGATGCGGCGCCCTTCGGATTCGCGCACCTGACCGGGCTCGAACGGCTCGATCATGCCGTGCTGCTCGGCCATGCGGCGGATCCACTTGTCGGATTTGATGCTCATGGAGCGTCCAGATACCTTGGATGAACAAATGGGGGCAGGCTTCGCGGTGCGAAAACTGTCCCCATTTGGTCATGCCAGCCAGGCCGTCGATCTTTGGCCCGGTTTTGGAACGCGGATTGTACTCCCAAACCCGTGACGGAAAACCCCGTGGCAGCCGATGGCTTGCGCTGGCCTTATCGAACCCGCCGAGCGGATCAGCGACCGGATTCCGCCGCCTGGGGCAACTCGCCGCGCGGCCCCACGGTGCCCGCCATCTCGGGTTCGGCCACGAAGCGGTCGCGCCCCGTGTAGAGCAGAAAGTGCCGCCCAGTGCACCGCGCAAACAGCGTCAGGTTGACGCGCTCGGCCATCTGGTGGCCCATCTGCGTAACGCCCGAGCGCGACAGCAGGAACGGAATGCCCATCTGCGCGCCCTTGATGACCATCTCGGAGGTAAGACGGCCGGTGGTGTAGAAGATCTTGTCGCCGCCGTCCATGCCCTCAAGCCACATGCGGCCGGCGATGGCATCCACGGCATTGTGGCGACCGACGTCTTCGATGAAGTGCAGCAGTTCGCCCTGCGCGTCGAACAACGCGCAGCCATGCACCGAGCCCGCCTGCTTGTAGATCGACTGCTGCAGGCGGATGGTGTCGACCACGCGGTACAGCGTGGTCTGCGTCATGCGCGCGTCGGGCGGTAGATGGATGGCGTCGATCTCGTCCATCAGCGAGCCGAACACGGTGCCCTGCCCGCAGCCGGTGGTCACGGTGCGGCGGGCGGTCTTCTCGTCCAAGTCGGCAATGCCGGCGCGCGTGGTGACAGCAGCCGATTCGGTTTCCCAGTCGACCTGGATGGAGGCGATGTCTTCGATGCTGCCGACCAGGCGCTGGTTACGCAGATA
Organism: Ralstonia sp. UNC404CL21Col; assembly: GCF_000620465.1. Lineage (GTDB taxonomy): Bacteria > Pseudomonadota > Gammaproteobacteria > Burkholderiales > Burkholderiaceae > Ralstonia > Ralstonia flatus. The sequence goes on along the minus strand of NZ_KK211140.1, from coordinate 329,389 downwards.
GCCCAGCACGAGCGCTTCGGGGGCACCGCCCAGCGTCATCAGCGTGACGAGTTCGCGCTTGTCGAGGTAGACGGTGAGCGGGCGCTCGCCGGGAATGTAGACATGGCGAGCGCGGCCCAGCTCGTCGAGCACTTCAACCTCGTCGAGCAGTGGAACGGAAGCGTTGGTCAGTTCTGGGCGCAGCGGCATCAATGTCTTCGTTCAAATAAAAATGCGCACGGCAAGCGTGCGCATGGTGCCGCCGGTACCCGCCCGAAAGCGGATACCGCGTGCGGGCGATCAGTTCGCCACGATCACGCCGCAGGCGACGCGCCCGCCGGAATTGCCGGTGGGTTGAGTCATGTAGTCGTCCTTGCCTGCGTGAACGATCAACGCGTGGCCGACCAGGCTGGTGGGCCCGGGCGACAGCGTCACGCCGGAAAGAACGATCGAGCCGACAGCCTTGCCGTTGGCATCGGATTGCAGCATCGGGATGTCGCCGGCGTGATGCGCGCCTTGACGCGGATCACCGTGCTGCTGGCCGGTCGGGTTGAAGTGCCCACCCGCGCTATTGCCGTCCGGCGAGGAGCAATCGCCCTTCTCATGCACGTGGAAACCGAACATGCCGTTGGCCGGCAGGCCGGAAATATCCACCGCCATGGCAACCCGATTGTCGCCTTGCTGTGCGAGCTTCACGCTGCCTTGCACGGTGCTGCCGCTCTTGGGTGCGAGCACGGCGGAGGCCGCCATGGCGCCGTCACCGGCATTGCCGGCCTTGGCCGTCGACGCTGAGTTCGATGCGCAGCCGGCCATCAGGCCGATCGCGGCGAGTGCAATCACGAGTTGCTTCATGTGTCACCTCCAGTCAGGGTTCACTCGGGGAGCGGACGATTGTACTGCCGGATGATGAACAAGCAACATTGGCAGCAACGGCTCACCCTTTGGCCGCCGGCCCTGACGCGGGCGGGACAGGTGCGACAAACGGCCCGGGGTCAACGCACGGCGCACCCGGCTGCGTATGCGCCGCCTTGCCACCGGCCTGGTAAGACGCCGCCACCTTGTCCTGGGCCTTGCACGTCTGGAACGCGGCCACCTTGTCGCCCCAGGCCGCTTTGGCTTTCGCCAAGTCCGCCTGGGCTTTCTGTTCTTCCGTCGGCGCCGGCAGCTTGGCGCCGGCCAGTCCGCTTGTCAGGCTCAGCATGGCGGCAGCAAGCGCCATACCTGCGGCGCGGGTCAGCGCGGATGCATGCATGGAGAGGTTCCTCGAATCGGTGGCGGTCGATGGCGTCATGACTTGACGGGCTGCTCGCTGGGCGACGGCGGTGCAGGCGGCTGGGAACGTTGCGCCGGAATCTTGCCGGCCTTGACGTCGTCGTACCAAAGCTCGTGGTGCTCCTTCGCCCAGGCCTCGTCGACATAGCCGTCGCGCATGGCGCGGTAAGCGCCTTCCATGCCGATCGTGCCCATGTAGATGTGGCCGAGCGACATGCACATCATGCCAACCGCCGCAATCGCGTGAATGATCTCGGCCAGTTGCATCGTGCTGCGGTAGTAATCCACGCCCGGGACGATGCGATCGAGCGTCCAGCCTGAGGCCGACAGGATCAGGCCAAACACGACGAGCCCGCCCCAGAACCAGAGTTTCTCGCCGGCGTTGAAACGGTGCGACGGCACTTCTGCGCCGTGTTCGCCGGCAAACATGCCACCCAGGCTCAGCAGCCATTTCACATCGCCCTGGCGCGGCAGGTTGTCCCGCACCCACATCACGAAGGCCACGATGATGCTGACCGTGAAGAGCGGCCCCACCAGGTTGTGCAGGTTTTTCAGCACATACGTCAGCCAGCCGAACAACTGGTGGCCGAGGATCGGCAAGAGGAAATGCTTGCCCCACAGCATGACGATGCCCGACACGCCGAGCGTGACGAACGAGATGGCCATCGTCCAGTGCACGTAGCGCTCGGTGGGGGTGAAGCGCTCGATCTTGCGGCCGGTGGGCGCTTCCTTCAGCGGGATCATGCCGCGCCAAAGGAAGAAACCAAGGATGACCAGCGGCACGAGCACCATCAGCCAACCGCCCCACACGGTGATCACGCCATTGCGGAACAGCCGCCATTTCTGCCCGGTGCGCTGAATCAGCACGCCGGCCTCCAGCCCGGGAATGCTCGCGTAATGCGCCTGGTCTGAGTTCACTTCACGCCAGACGGGCGCATTGTTGCCCGGTTGCGCGGCGCGGCGCGCGGCCTGGTCGTGCGCCTCTTTGGAAAGATCACGCTTCTGCAGATCAAACACATTCTCCGAGACGATGTTGGAGAACGGCTGTGCCGGCTGTACGGCCGGATTGACCGGGGCGGCGTCGGCCGCGGGCGCACTGGCCGGCTGCTGCGCGCTCGCCAACGCTGCTGCGCTGCCCAGCAACACGGCCATCACAAGATGTTTCCAGGAAGTGCCCATGGACGAACCTCCGCTTGCGCGCGTCATGGCGTCTTGTTGTACTCGTTCTGGTATTGGCCGCGTGCGCGGATCTGGTTCTGCCAGCTCGTGCGGTCACCGGGTGTCCAGTTCTTGGCCATGAACGGGTCGCCTTCCGCCCCCTTGTAGGCAGGCGCGTCGTCCTTGCGATGCGAAGCGAACGCGGTTTGCGGGCGCTCGCCGCAGGCACCGAGCAGCAGCACGGCGCCAAGCGCGACCAGCAGGCCGGTCGATCGTGCCCGGGCGATCATGATTGCGCTCCCGGCGCGGAAGCCGGCGTGGCCGGTGCGGCCGGAGTTGCCGGTGCCGCCTGACCGCCCTTGCCCTGCGCGCCGCCGTAGGCCGTGCCCCATCCGAACAACTCCCCGCCCTTCCCGCGTTTCATGACGCGGTTACGCAGGATGTCGGAAATCACGTCGCCATCGCCGCCGAGCAGCGCCTTGGTCGAGCACATTTCCGCGCACAGCGGCAGCTTCCCTTCGGCCAGGCGGTTGCGGCCGTACTTTTCGAATTCTTCCTCGCTACCGTTCTTCTCGGGGCCGCCCGCGCAGAAGGTGCACTTGTCCATCTTGCCGCGCACGCCAAACGTGCCCTGGCTCGGGAACTGAGGCGCACCGAACGGGCACGCATACGAGCAATAGCCGCACCCGATGCAGACGTCCTTGTCGTGCAGCACCACGCCGTCTTCGGTGCGGTAGAAGCAGTCGACCGGGCAGACCGCCATGCACGGCGCATCGGAGCAATGCATGCACGCCACGGAGATGGATTTCTCCGCGCCGATCATGCCGTCGTTGATGGTGACCACGCGGCGCCGGTTCACGCCCCAGGGCACCTCGTGTTCGTTCTTGCAGGCCGTGGCGCAGGCGTTGCATTCGATGCAGCGCTCGCTGTCACAGATGAATTTCATGCGTGCCATGTTGATCTCCCCGTCCTTATGCGAACCGCTCGATCTGGCAGACCGTCGTTTTCGTTTCCTGCATCATCGTCACCGAGTCGTAGCCGTAGGTGGTGGCCGTGTTGACGGCCTCGCCGCGCACGATCGGGTGGGCGCCTTCCGGGTAGTAATCGAGCAGGTCCTTGCCCTGCCACCAGCCGGAGAAGTGGAACGGGATGAAGGCGTGGTCGACCCCCACACGCTCCGTCACCAGCGCGCGCACCTTGATCTGGGCGCCGGTCGGCGTCTTGACCCAGACGAAATCGTTGTGTCGGATGCCGCGGTCAGATGCAGCCTTCGGGTTGATCTCGACAAAGTTCTCCTGCTGCAGCTCGGCAAGCCACGGGTTGGAGCGCGTCTCTTCGCCGCCGCCCTCGTATTCGACAAGGCGGCCGGACGTGAGGATGATCGGGAATTTCTCGTAGACCTTGTTTTCGATATTGCGCTGCTGCACCGTCTTGTACAGCGTCGGCAGGCGCCAGAAGGCCTTCTTGTCGTCGTGCGTCGGGTACTTGGCGACCATGTCGGGCCGCGTGGAATACAGCGGCTCCCGGTGCTGCGGAATGCCGTCGGGGAAGTTCCACACGATGGCGCGTGCCTTGGCATTGCCGAACGGATGGCAGCCGTGCTTCATCGCCACGCGCTGGATGCCGCCGGACAGATCGGTCTTCCAGTTCTTGCCTTCGGCGGCCTTCTTCTCGGCATCGGTCAGGTCATCCCACCAGCCGAGTTTCTTGAGGAAGACGTGGTCGAACTCGGGGTAGCCGGTGGTCAACTCCGAGCCGAGCGAGAACGAGCCATCTTCGGCCAGCAGGTTGACGCCGTCGCGCTCCACGCCGAAGTTGGCGCGGAAGTTACCGCCCCCTTCCATCACATGCTTGCTGGTGTCGTACAGGTTGGGCGAGCCGGGGTGCTTGAGTTCCGGCGTGCCGTAGCACGGCCACGGCAGGCCGAAGTAGTCGCCGGTCAGGTCGTAGCCGGTTTCGGCATCCTTGCCACCCTTGCAGCGCAACGTGCGCACATCAAACAGGTGCATGTTGCGCATGTGGGCCTTCAGGCGTTCCGGCGATTGGCCCGTGTAGCCGATCGTCCAGTTGCCGTGATTGATCTCGCGCAGGATCGATTCGATCTCGGGCTCGCGCCATGTCATGCCGGCACGCTTGTATTCGGTGATCTTGCAGTTCTTCGACAGCTCCTTGCCGAAGCCGAGGCGATCGGCAAAGGCCTGCATGATCACGTGGTCCGGCTGCGACTCGAACAGCGGGTCGATGACCTTTTCGCGCCATTGCAGCGAGCGGTTCGATGCGGTGCACGAGCCGGACGTTTCGAACTGCGTGGCCGCCGGCAACAGGTAGACGGCGCGGTTCGGATTGGGCGGCGTGCCGTCGGCGGCGGGCATGTTGGCCATGGCCGCGGTGGCCGACGGGTATGGATCGATCACGACCAGCAGGTCGAGCTTGTCGAGCGCGCGCTTGATGTCCATCCCGCGCGTTTGCGAGTTGGGCGCGTGGCCCCAGTAGAAGACCGCGCGGACGTTGTTGTCCTGATCGATCAGATCGTTCTTCTCCAGCACCGCATCGGCCCAGCGCGAGACGGTGGTGCCCGACTTCTCCATCATGGCCTGCGAAGCAAAGCGGCCCTTGATCCAGTCGTAATCCACGCCCCAGACGTTGGCGAAGTGCTTCCACGCCCCGGCAGCCAGGCCGTAGTAGCCAGGCAACGAATCGGGGTTCGGGCCGACATCGGTCGCGCCCTGCACGTTGTCGTGGCCGCGGAAGATATTGGCACCGCCGCCCGACTTGCCGATATTGCCGAGCGCCAGCTGCACGATGCACGATGCGCGCACGATGGCGTTGCCGATGGTGTGCTGCGTCTGGCCCATGCACCACACCAGCGTGCTGGGGCGGTTCATCGCCATCATCTCGGCGACCTTGTGGACCTGCGCTTCCGGCACGCCGCACACCTCTTCGACCTTGTCCGGCGTCCACTTGGCGAGCACTTCCTCGCGCACCTTGTCCATGCCGTAGACGCGGTCGTGGATGTACTGCTTGTCTTCCCAGCCGTTCTTGAAGATGTGATACAGCACGCCGAACAGGAACGCGATGTCGGTGCCCGAGCGGATGCGCACGTATTCATCGGACTTGGCCGCCGTCCGCGTATAGCGCGGGTCGACGACGATGACCTTGCAGCCCGTTTCCTTGGCATGCAGCAGGTGCAGCATCGACACCGGATGCGCCTCGGCTGCGTTCGAACCGATGTACAACGCGCACTTGGCGTTCTGCATGTCGTTGTACGAGTTCGTCATCGCACCGTAGCCCCACGTGTTGGCCACGCCGGCGACGGTGGTGCTGTGGCAGATGCGTGCCTGGTGGTCGCAGTTGTTGGTGCCGAAGAACGACACCCACTTGCGCAGCAGGTACGCCTGTTCGTTGCTGTGCTTGGATGAGCCGACGAAGAAGAACGAATCCGGTCCGGTCTCCTGGCGGATGCTCTGCATCTTGGCGACGATCTCGTTCAACGCCTGCTCCCAGCTGATGCGCTGGTAGCGGCCGTCGACGAGCTTCATCGGCGTCTTCAGGCGGTATTCGCCGTGCCCATGCTCACGCAGGGCGGCGCCCTTGGCGCAATGCGCGCCGAGGTTGATCGGCGAATCGAACACCGGCTCCTGGCGCACCCACACGCCGTTCTGCACGACGGCGTCCACCGAGCATCCGACCGAGCAGTGCGAGCACACCGTGCGGCGTACGACGATGTCCCCCTTCCCTTCGGCGGCCTGGGCGTCGCCCACCACAGATTTCTTCACCAGCGAAAGTTGCGTTGCGGCCAGCCCTGCGCCGACGCCGATGCCAGAGCGCTTGAGGAACGTGCGACGGTCCATGGTCGGCAATGCGCCGGCCAGGCTGCGGGCCAAACTGCCAGTGAGCGACGAAGCGCCCTGGCCGCGTGAACGTCGCGCCGAAGCGGCTTTGGTGTCCTGTACCGCCGGTTTGCGGGTCAGAAGCATGAGGTCACCTGAGGATGTGGGGTGCGTGCAATGACGATGAAGCGGAAGCGGCGCGCATGCGGCCGCGTCAGATCCACGTCGTCTTGTAGTACTTGCGGATGTGTTCGCTCAGACGGTAGCCGGTGGCGCCGTCATCCGCTGCGTCAGTGGCGGGTGTAGCCGGAGCGGTGGGCGCTTGCACCAGATGGCCCGCTGTGGCGGCTGTGCCTGCAGCGGCGGCTGCAACGGCTGCGCCCATCAGAAAGCGGCGGCGAGTGGGTGCAGCATCAGCGGAATCCGCTTCTGGGCGCGCGTAAGGGACGACGGTGTTCGGACTTGGCATTTCGATGCTCCCCGGCTCAATCAAACCGATGACCGAATGTAATAGGAATTTTTGAACACATTTTAGGAGCAACGGCATGGGAAAACCATGCCCAAAACCCCTCTTCCTGGGATTTTTCTGACGATTTACCGATGAATTTTTTCAATGAGTGCGGTTTGAACCGGTCCGCCGTGACGTGGGCGGGGCGCGGCTCTTCGGCTTGCGCTTAATTTTTAGGCAGCCAGGCGATGGCTGTCACGCCAATTCAAGGGCGAGCCGCTCGACGTCGAAAAACGCTTTCGCCAATCCCGCCACATCGGCATAGAAGGCAGCGCGCGGATGCTGCAATACAGCATCACAAGCCGTATCGACCCACGGCGCCAGATGACGCTGGAAAAATGCGCGCTGCTCTTCGATGCGCACAAGGTGGATGTCATCGCCGGCGATGAGATAACGCATGACCTCGCACAGCGTGGCGAGGTGGTCCTCTGTTTCCGTGACGCCCTCGGCGCGCTCAAGGCCAAAGCGCCGCAGATCGTCCCGCAGCACGACGAGCGGCTTTTCGTTCATGAAACCCGCCTGGTAGTACGAGCCGTACAGGAACACCTCGGGCTTGCCGACGCCGATGAACAGTTCGGTGTATTCGTCGTCAGCCTGCGCGGCGGTCGTCTTGCCGGCGCGGGCGACGAGCCTCCGCCAGGCCTGAGTGAGTGCGCTGCTGGCGGCAGCTTCCGCGTCGGCCGGGGCGGTATCGTCATCGCCTATCGGGCCCAGCGGCGCGGCGGCGATGCGCTGCAGCAAATCGGCGTCCGCGGCGTGGAAGAACAGCGTGGCCAGCAGGCCGTAGAGGTCCGCACGGGCGAGGTCCTCGGCGCTGTCGGCAGGCGTGGCGGCGGGCTGGAATTGCAGGGGCTGGGCGTCGGTCATGGGATCGGGATCGGCTTCAATGCGCGGCTTCAATACGCGGTTTTCAGTGCGGGGCGCCCGGGCGTTCGCCGTGCTGCATCATGTCGATCACGCGGCAGTCGCTGCACATCTTCAGGCGCTCGGCGGCGGCCCCGGAGAACGCCGGATGCGCGCCGAGCTTGGCCAGCATCGTCGTGACCATCTGCGCGGTGCCGAACGGCTTGCTGCAGCGGATGCAATGGAACGGTTGCGCCTCGTTGAGCGTGACCGGCTGGCGCGCTTCGGCCGACAGATTCAGCCGCGGCACGAGCGCGATGGCGCTTTCGGGGCACGTCGTTTCGCACAGGCCGCATTGGACGCAGTTGCGCTCGATCATGGCCAGCACGGGGCGCTCGGCCTGATCGCGCAACGCCTGCGACGGGCACGCGCCAACACACGCCATGCACAGCGTGCAGCGTTCGCGGTTTACGGTGATGGCGCCAAACGGTGCGCCGGCCGGCAGCGGGATGACGGCCTCGGTGGCCTTGGCGTGGCGCGCGAGGTGGTCGAGGGCGAAATCGAGCGTTTCGCGCTTGGCTGCGGCCACGGCAAAGGTGGCAGCCGGCATGTCACGGCGAAAGCCGCGCAGCGGGCCCGACACGTCAGCGCGGCCCAGATGCGCGTCGAGCGCAGCCGCATCGGCCACGTCGATCAGCACCACGCCGGCCCCGTCCGCCGGCTCGCCTAGCCCGTGCAGAATGGCCTGTGCCGCGGCAACCTGCTCGGCGAGCATCGCGCGGTACTGCGGTGCGTCGTCTTCCGTCAGCAAAATCGCGATGCGCGCGGCGCCGTAAGCCAGGGCGGCAAACCATAGATCCAACCCCGTCGATGCCGCATGGAAAACTTCAACCGGCAGCACATTCACCGGCACGCCCTGCGCCTTGCCGATGCGGGCGGCATGGCCCAGCTGCTCGATCACCGTGCGGCCGCGCTCACCGTTGTGCAGCAGAACCACGGCATCACGCCCGCCCGCCGCTGCGTAGGTGCTCAGCAGCGTCTTGAGCTTGCGTCCCTGGTACGGCGCATTGGGATAGGCATACGTCATGGCGCCGGTCGGGCACGCGGTCGTACACGCACCGCAGCCAACGCACAGATTGGGCGTGACCTGCACGCTGCCGCGGCCGTCCTTCCATTGCGATGCGATGGCCGAAGCAGAACACACCTGCACGCAGGCGTCGCAACCGACCTGGCCGTTGCGCCCATGCGCGCAGATCGATTCCTTGTATTGGAAGAACTTTGGCTTCTCGAACTCGCCCACCATCTGCAGCAGCGCCAGCGATGCCGTCAGCTGGCGGCCCGCGTCGGCGCCCGCATGAAAGTAGCCCTGCGGCGGCTGGTGCTGGGCAAACGCCGGCGCGTCGTTCAAATCGAAAATCAGGTCGAATTGCCCCGATAGCGCCTGGGGTGCCTGCACGCGGCTGAAATCGATTGCCATTGCGTCGCCGCACGCCTTGACGCACGCGCGGTGGTCGCGGCAGGCATCCAGATCGATCTGGTAGAGCGCATCGATGGCGCCTTCCGGGCAGACATCGATGCAGGCGTTGCAGCGCGTGCAGCGGTCCAGGTCGATCGGATTGCGGTTGCGCCACTTCACCTCGAACGCGCCGAGCCAGCCCTTCATCTCCGCCAGCTCGCCTGCGTGTACGGGCCAGCGACGCTCCATCGGCGGCACAAGCGCACCCTTCGCGCGGTCGCGTCCGGTGACGAGCAACGTCACGTTCAACTGGGCGGCCAGGCGCTCCGCCCAGGGCATCGCGCGCTCGGCAGGGCCGACGATCAGCACATTGCCCTCGGAGCGATAGTCGACCACCGGCACCGGATCGGGCGCCGGCAACCCTGCCACGGCCAACAACGCCGCTGTCTTGGCATGGAGGCCGCGCGCATCGCGCTTGGCCCCGGCCGACCACCCGCCCGTTTCGCGCACGTTGACGAAATGGATCGGCGCGGTCACGCCTTCATGCTGTGCGGCCACTTCTGCAAACAGCGCCTTTTCCTGCGTGCACGCGACGATGACGTCTTCCGTGCCGTCCAGCGCCTGCGTGAAGGCGCCGATCTCGCGGCGGCAGAGCAGGTGGTGCGTCTTGCCGGGCGCATCGATGGCGGCGTCGGACGCGCGCAGGGCGTCGCCCACCGCATCGGCATCGAGCGGCATGGTGTGATTGCAACTGCAGAGCAGCGTCGGCATGAATTTGAGCGTAAGCGCCTGCGTGCATGGCGCAGGCTGTGGGGACATGGCCGCACGGTCGTTGCCGGGCGGTACTCTTTTTTTATTCTACGGACGGTGGCTTAGCGCCGCCATGCGGGCTTGCCTGGGCGGGGTCGTCGGCGGGCGGCTCGGCATCCGCGGCTTCAGGCGGGGTCTCGCCGGTCACAGCGGGCGAAGCGTCCGATACCGGTTCGACTCCTACCGGCGGCGCCACATCGTCGTCAAGCGGCTCGAACAACCGTAATTCCGCCGTATGGCGCAGCTCGCGCAACATCTCGGGGGGGATTGGGTCAGGCTGCGAATAGTCGTCGATGTAGGTATCGAGGCCGTCCATCACGTTGAAGTGCGGATCGGCAAAGAGCTTCTTGAGCGCGGCGCGCTTGACGGCTTCGTCCACCCCTTGCGCGACGAACGGCGCGAAATCATCGGAGGGCGTCAGCTTGGCGGCGTCTGCCAGCGTCAGCGGCGGTGGCGCCTCCGGCGTGGGCGCGGCCGCCGACGCTTCGGGCACGGCCACCGGCGCAGGCTCGGCGGGCGGGGCCGCTGGCGGTTGCGGTTCCGGCTCGGGTTCGCCCCGCCGCTCGGCAGCCTTGCGGCGCGACCAGCGCGAGAGGAAAGTTTCTTCGCTCACAGCAGCTTCACTCAGAACTTCGCGCGGTCTTCCGGCGGCAGAAACGACTCCGGTCGGCGCCGCCTCTTCGGCTCGGGCCGGTAGTTTTCAGCCACGTACGCCTGCAGCCACTCCAGCGCAGCGGCATCCAACGGCACGTTTTCGACCGTCTCGCCGCCGTCGAGCCAGCGACCGGCTTCGTTGTAGCTCAGCGAAACCGTATGCGGAATCGCGCGGCCTTCGTCGGCCGTGCCCGGCTCGCCCAGGCGCCACAGCACAAACCAGCAGGGCGCGGCGGAGGTCACGTTCAAGTAATAGCCTTCGGCCTCGTCGCGAAACAGCGTAACGGAGAAGCCTGGCGTGAGCCAACGCTCTTCGCCGGTCCCATCGTCGGCTCGATCGAGGCAGCGCGGCGCCGTGCCGTATTCGCCCAGGTCGGGCACGACCGCTTCCAGCCGCCACTGATACGGCTGCCAACGGTTGGCCGTCGGGCGGCGGCACAGCACCACCGCCACCCGTACGGACGGGCGGTCGGCGGGCAGCGGCGACGTGGGTTCCATGGCGTCAGGTGTTCTGCACGACGATCGACGGGAACTTGCTCGTCATGTCCTTCGCCTTTTCGGCCACGGCGATGGCGACGCGGCGCGCGATCTGCTTGTAGACGCCGGCAATGGCGCCGTCCGGGTCGGCCACCACGGTCGGACGGCCTGAATCGGCCTGCTCGCGGATGGACAGATTCAACGGCAGGCTGCCCAGGAACGGCACGCCGTACTGTTCGCACATCTTCTCGCCGCCGCCGGCACCGAAAATGTGTTCGGTGTGGCCGCAGTTCGGGCAGCAGTAGACCGCCATGTTCTCGACCACGCCGATGATGGGAATCCCCACCTTCTCGAACATCTTCAGGCCCTTCTTGGCGTCGAGCAGCGCGATGTCCTGCGGCGTGGTGACGATCACCGCGCCCGTCACGGGCACCTTCTGCGACAGCGTGAGCTGGATGTCGCCCGTGCCCGGCGGCATGTCGACGATGAGGTAATCCAGGTCGCGCCAGTTCGTCTGCTTGAGCAGTTGCTCCAGCGCCGAGGTGACCATCGGGCCGCGCCAAACCATCGGGTTGTCCTGCTCGATCAGGAAACCGATCGAATTGGCCTGCAGGCCGTGGCCCTCCATCGGCTCCATCGTCTTGCCGTCGGCTGACTCCGGCTGGCCCTGGATGCCCAGCATCATCGGCTGGCTCGGACCGTAGATATCGGCGTCGAGAATGCCGACGTTGGCACCTTCCGCGGCCAGCGCCAGCGCCAGATTCACGGCGGTCGTCGACTTGCCCACACCGCCCTTGCCGGAGGCCACGGCGATGATGTTCTTCACGTTCGGCATCAGATGCACGCCGCGCTGCACGGCGTGCGCGACGATCTTCATCGATACCTGCACGCTCACATTTTCGACACCTTGCACCTGGCGCAGCGCCCCGATCACCAACTTGCGGATCGGATCGAACTGGCTCTTGGCCGGATAGCCCAGCTCCACGTCGAGCGATACCTCGCCGCCATCGACCCGGATGTTGCGCGCCGATTTGGACGACACGAGGTCGCGCCCGGTATTGGGATCCACCACGCCGCGCAGGGCTTCGGTGATCTGTTCGATGGTTACGCTCAACATTTGCTCCACAAATCTAATGCGAATGGGGGACGGGCCAACGGTGACGCGGCATGAACTTTGCGGCGCCCTGGCCACTCTACGTACTGTTTTGCTATTGTATTTTGCCGGCGCATCCTCCGTCCGATTCCCCCAATATCCCTCCGATGCGCCGGATATCGGCAAATCCACAAGAACCGATCCCGTTACCCGTAGGAGAAACCATGAAAGCCAAGCTTATTTCCGTCTCGCTCATCGCCCTGCTGGCCGCCGGCTGCGCCACCGAGCAGCAGAACCAGACCGCCATGGGCACCGGCGTTGGCGCGGCCGTGGGCGCTGGCATCGGCGCGCTGGTCGGCAACGGCAAGGGCGCCGCCATTGGCGGTGCGCTGGGCGCGGCCACCGGTGCAGCCGTCGGCTACAACTGGGGCGCCATCAAGTCCAAGCTGGCTGGCGATACGGCCGGCACGGGCACGCAAATTTCGGAGCAGCCCGACGGCTCGCTCAAGCTGAACATTCCGAGCCAGGTCTCGTTCGACACCGACAGCGCGGTGATCAAGCCGTCGTTCCGCGGCCCGCTGGATAGCGTGGCACAAACGCTGACGCAACATCCGGAACTGGCGGCCAATGTGGTCGGCCACACGGACAGCACCGGCAACCCGAACTACAACATGACGCTGTCGCAAAAACGTGCGCAGAGCGTGGCGAGCTACCTGACCGACCGAGGTGTGGCGCGCAATCGCCTGTCCGCCGAAGGCCGCGGCCAAAACCAGCCCGTTGCCGACAACGCCACGGAGGCCGGCCGCGCCCAAAATCGCCGCGTCGAAATTTATTTGAAACCAATTCAGGGGTAACCCTGTCATAGAAAACAGGTGCCGCTTGCCACACGTTGCTGGCTCGCGATGCGTGGCTGACCTCCCGGGCGGTACCTGATTTCTCCTCCTTTTCCGTTGTGGAAAGCTGCGCCGGCGCTGACCGGCGCTTTTTTTTGGGCCACGCCATGCGCGGCATCTTGACGCATGGGTCAAAGCGGACGATCACACCCGCCATTCCGCAGATTCGTCTGCACCCGGCCCGATACCGCCGGGCGCGCTAAAATATGCGTTTCTCCGCGCGCCGCGCCCTGTTTGCGGCCCGCCCGCACCTTTCTGGCCTGCCCATGTCCGAACGTCGCATCCTCGTCACTTCCGCCCTGCCCTATGCCAACGGGCCGATTCACATCGGCCACCTGGTCGAGTACATCCAGACCGATATCTGGGTGCGCTTCCAACGCATGCGCGGCCACGAGACCTATTACGTGGGCGCCGACGACACGCACGGCACGCCCGTCATGCTACGTGCAGAGAAGGAAGGCCTGACGCCGCGCCAGCTGATCGAACGGGTCTGGACGGAGCACAAACGCGACTTCGACAACTTCCTCGTCTCGTTCGACAACTACTACAGCACCGACTCCGACGAAAACAAGGAGCTGTGCCAGAACGTCTACCTCAAGCTCAAGGAAGCCGGCCTGATCGACGTGCGCGAGGTCGAGCAGTTCTACGACCCGGTCAAGGAGATGTTCCTGCCGGACCGCTTCATCAAGGGCGAATGCCCGAAATGCGGCGCGAAAGACCAATACGGCGATTCGTGTGAAGTCTGCGGCGCGACGTACCAGCCGACCGACCTGAAAAACCCGTATTCCGTGGTGTCGGGCGCGACACCGGTGCGCAAGTCGTCGGAGCACTACTTCTTCAAGCTGTCCGACCCGCGCTGCGAGAATTTCCTGCGCGACTGGGTGGCCGACCTGGCGCAGCCCGAAGCCACCAACAAGATGCGCGAATGGCTCGGCGAGGCAGGCGAGGCCAAGCTCTCGGACTGGGACATCTCGCGTGACGCACCGTACTTCGGCTTCGAGATTCCGGGCGCGCCGGGCAAATACTTCTATGTGTGGCTGGATGCGCCGGTCGGCTACTACGCCAGCTTCAAGAACCTGTGCGCCAAGCGGGGTCTCGATTTCGACGCGTGGATCAACGAACACTCCACCACCGAGCAGTACCACTTCATCGGCAAGGACATCCTGTATTTCCACACGCTGTTCTGGCCGGCGATGCTGAAGTTCTCGGGCCACCGCACGCCGACCAACGTGTTCGCCCACGGCTTCCTGACCGTGGACGGCGCCAAGATGAGCAAGTCGCGCGGCACGTTCATCACCGCACAGAGCTACATCGACACTGGCCTGAATCCGGAATGGCTGCGCTACTACTTCGCCGCCAAGCTGAACGCGACGATGGAAGATCTGGACCTGAACCTGGACGATTTCATCGCGCGCGTGAACAGTGATCTGGTCGGCAAGTTCGTCAACATCGCCAGCCGCTCGGCGGGCTTCCTGGTCAAGCGCTTCGAGGGCCGCGTGAGCGATGCCGCGCTGGGTCATCCGCTCATGGTGCAACTGCGCGAAGCCGCCCCGCAGATTGCCGATCTGTACGAAAAGCGCGAGTACAGCAAGGCGCTGCGCGCCGTGATGGAACTGGCCGACGCCGTCAACGCCTTCGTCGACACCGAGAAGCCGTGGGATCTGGCCAAGGACGAGGCCAACCGCGAAAAGCTGCACGCCGCGTGCTCGGTCGCGCTGGAAGCGTTCCGCCTGCTGGCTGTGTACCTCAAGCCGATTCTGCCGACCACGGTCGAGCGCATCGAGGCGTTCCTCAACGTTGAGCCGCTGACGTGGCGCTCGATCGATTCGCAACTTTCGTCGGACAAGCCGATCCAGCCGTACTCGCACCTGATGACGCGGGTGGACAAAAAGCAGGTGGATGCGCTGGTGGAGGCAAATCGTCAGTCCCTGCAGGCGACCGCCGATGCCCCGGCTGCTGCCTCCAACGGTGCTGCCGCCATCGAGCCGATCGCCGAGACCATCACCATCGACGACTTCGCCAAGATCGACCTGCGTGTCGCCAAGATCGTCGCCTGCCAGCGCGTGGAAGGATCGAACAAGCTGCTGCAGCTGACGCTGGATGTGGGTGAAGGACAGACGCGGAATGTGTTTTCGGGCATCCAGTCGGCGTATGCGCCGGAAGATCTCGTGGGCAAGCTGACCGTGATGGTTGCCAACCTGGCACCGCGCAAGATGAAGTTCGGGATGTCGGAAGGGATGGTGTTGGCGGCTTCGGCTGCTGATGAGAAGGCTCAGCCGGGGCTTTATATTCTTGAGCCGCATTCTGGGGCGGTGCCGGGGATGCGGGTGCGTTGATTTGGTTTGATGGGGAGTTGGGCTTGGTGGTCCATCTCCCTTTCGTTCCCTGCCGGGACCGACTCACTTTTCTTTGTCTTGCCAAAGAAAAGTAAGCAAAAGAAAGGCGCGCCCGAG
>NZ_KK211140.1:0-313693 GCF_000620465.1 Ralstonia sp. UNC404CL21Col | reverse complement strand
CGGGCGCGCATTTCTTTGCTTACTTTCTTTGGGCAAGACCAAAGAAAGTGAGTCAGCCCCGGCAGGGGATGAAACAAGGGATGCACCACAAAAAAAGACCAGAGCCAAAAACCCAAAAAACAAAAACCCTACCCCCCATTCAACCGATCATCACTCCGCGAAGTCGTCGTAACACGCCCATCCACCCCAAAGTGCACATTGAAGAAAGCCCGTTCAGTCGCGCTTTCCATCCACCGATACCCCCAAACCTCTTCCTGCTTCAGCTTAAACACCTCCACCTTCCCCGGCTTGCCCAGCATCCGGCGAATGTCATCCTTGCTCTGCCCCACCCGCACGCGCCCAAAATTCTCGGCGGTCAACACCTGCTCGATCTTCTGCACGTGCCCGTCAGGCCCGATCGTCACCATCCACGTTGAAGTCCCTTCCGGGCCGCGCGGATACTCCAGTTGCCGCGTGCCGCCTTCGTTCTCCCAGATCGTCTCGGGCTGGCCGGCGGTGGCCCTGACATCGTCCTCGGTGGATTGCCCGGCCACGATGCCTTTGAACAGCAGGTTGTCCGGCTTGGCCGATTGCCACGCCCGCTTGGCGGCATCGCCCACGCGATCCACTGCCTGGTCGACCTTCTGCTGATCACAGCCGAACAACCCCAGCAATGAAGCCAGAATGCCCATGGTGACTCCCACTTGTGCGAGTTGACGAAGATGCGACATGGAACTCCTCGTTCGAAACTTGTACCCGTCGCCATTCTGGCAGCCGGGCTATCCGATTACCAACGCTTGTTGAACAGGACCGATGCACCGTTGATCGTGCCGCCGCGTGCCACCACCGACCACCGCCGCGAGAATTGCCACGTCAGTTTGACGATGGAGTCCGCGGTCGACAGGCTCTGCTCATAGCCGACGGTGATGCGCTCCGAAATCGCCTTGCCCAGGCTCACCACCTGCGGGTCGGTCAAGCCGGCGGTAGAAGGCCCGATCGAGAACTCATCGAGCCCGAAGCGCCGGGCCACATTCTTGCCTGCCACGTTGCCCAGCAGGCCGAGCGCCGCGCCGGACATCGCTTGCTGCTGGCCCAGGCCGGCGTTCGATGCGCTGTAGCCGAACATCAGCCACGAAAGCTTGTCTTCATCGGGCACGTTCGGCTCGGAGACGAGCTTGACGCGTGGCTGGCGCACCGTGCCGGTCACCTGTACACCCGCTTCGACTTCCTGGTTACGCCGCATGGCCGTGATGTTGAACGACGGATTGTTGATCGGCCCGACGAAGTTCAGCACGCCCTGCTCGATGGCGAGCTTGCGGCCGAATGCTTCGTACGTGCTGCCCTGACGCACGTAGATCGTGCCGGTGCCGCGCAGCGGCACGAGCGGCTCGCTGTGCACGTGCATCTGGCCGCCGAGTGACAGGTCTGCGCCCGCGCCCTTGAAGCGGAAGTTGTCGCCAAAATCGACGTCCACATCCACCACCGGGCTGAAGCGGCCGGCCGGCTTCTCTTCACGTTTGACGCCGCGCTCAGCCTGGTTGCGGGCGGCATCGGCGCGGCGGACGATCACCACGTCGTCGCCCAACGAAGGCGCGCCGTCCTTCGGCAGATCGAACAGGCCGCGGTCGACCTTGAACTTGCCGGTGATGGCCACGCGGTCATTGTCGTTGGCAATGCGCGCCTGACCCGACAGCACCAGCGTGCGGTCCGGATCGGCAAAGAGCTGCAGCTTGTCGGCAACGATGGAGCCCGCGAGGTTCGGATTGGCCTCGCCGAGCTGCACGCGGCCCTGCGCGCGCACGGTGCCGTCGCCGCCGTGGAACACCACCTCTTGCAGGTCAACCACGTTCTGATCGAGCGCCACACGCACGACGCCCTTGGTCAGGCGGATGCCCTGGTCGTACAGCGCCACCTCGACGTCCTGGCCGGTCAGGAAGCCGCTCACCTTGGGCGCCCCCACCGTGCCCGCAAATGTCAGGCTGGCCGCAAGCTGCCCGTCCGTCGCGACGTCCGGCCCGAGCAGATCACCGATGCTCTTGAGATGCGGCAGGTTGATCGTCAAGCCGCCTGAGAGCGGCGACGTGGGCGCCATGAGCGCCAAGGTGCCCGGGCCTGGGTCACGCACGAGCCCGACACCCGCATCGAGGTAAAGGTTACCCACGCGCGTCGACTGCACGGTGCCGCGCAGCCCGAGGCGCATGCCCTCGCCGCGCGCCTCCACGGTCGCTTCGGTCAGGCCCAGCGGCGTGAAGCCCCGGCCCGCGTTGATTGATAGATCGCCGCTGCGCCGGGTGACGCGCGCCGTGCCGGTGGCCGCGCTGCCGAGGTCCAGATCCCATTGGCCGTCGACGACGAGATCCGTGCGCACCGGCGGAGCCTGGCCCGTCCAGGTGCGCACCAGCTCCAGCACCCGCGCGATCTGCAAGCCGTCGACGCGGCCGGCGCTGCGCACGTGGCCTTGGGCGGATTCGACTCGCTCGATATGGATGGGCGTCTGATCCAGCGTCAGGTCTGCACGGCCCATCATCAGGCGACCGGGCGCCACCGAGAGCTTCACTGGCGCCGTGAGTTGCAGGTTGGGCGCGCCCTGCGCCGAGAGCGTGGAAATCGTGCCGTCCCACCCGTCGCCATCCTTGCCCGGCGTCAGCGCACCGTCGCCAGCCAGCGCAAACTTGAACGGCTGGTTGCGGACGTTGCCGTCGGCATCGGCGCGGAAGCGGTGGGCACGTCGCGTGCCGTCCAGCGTGGCATGCACTTCTCGCAACGACAGGCTCGGGCCCGTCACGCGTTGCGCGGTCAGTTCGAACAGCAATGGCCCGTCGATGCCGTCGCGGATCTGCGCACGGCCGTTGGCGGTATCGATCTTGTTTCCCTCATAGGCGAGCTGGCTCGCCCGGAATGTGGCATCCACCTGCGGGCGCTTGATCGTGCCGGAGACATCGCCGGACAAGGTGACCGCCCCGCTCACGCCAAGCTGAAAGCGTGCGAGCTGCGGCGCATCGATTTCAACATGCATGCGGTCGCCCGCCGCGCCAAAGCTGCCCCGCAGACTGGCCTTGTTGCCGGCCACGTCGAGCCTGGCGTCGCTGGGCAGCAGGCGTTCACCGCGCAGGTGGACATTGCCGTCGCCGGTCATCGGCAAGCCGGCGTAATCGCTATCGCGCACGGCAAATTTGACGGCGGCGTCGATCGGCTCACCCAGCGTGCCGCGCGCATCGAACTCGGCGTTGATGCGGCCCTTGGCCACCTTGGCCAGCCGCGACGGATCGAACTCCGCCAGATTGCCCTTGAAGGCAAACGACTGCGCGTCGTCGTGCTTGAGCGTGCCCGCCAGCGTCAACCGCGAGCGCCCCAGCGACACCTGGGCGCTTTCCACCGCGACCTGCGCGGCATCGAGCACGGCTTTCGCTTGCGCACGCATGTCGCCGCCCGCCAGGTCGAGCGCCACATGCTGCGTGCCGCCCGCAAAATCGACGGTAATGGGGCCAGCGAGTTTCGTTTTCTCCAACGACGCATGAAGCGCCTGCAGATCAAGCTGGCGCACATCCACGCGCAGTGCGCCATGCCCCTTCTGCACATCGGCGCCGCCCGTGAGCACCGCGCCGCCCAGCAGCCGCACATCGAGACCGGTGAGTTGCTGATCGTTTTCGTTCAGCCGCACCTGTGCGCGCAGCGATTGCAGCGGCAGCTTCTGCTTGTCCAGCGTGCCGGGCTGCGCGTTGTCGATCTGAATAGGGCCGGCCACCGTCAGCGTCTTGGCCTGCTCGTCGGGGCGCAGATCTGCGTGGATCGACAGCGATGCTTCCGGCGCGCCCGGCGCAAACGCCCGCGGATTCACGTGTTCCGCCGACACCACAGCGCGCGACAAGGGCAACGCGCCAAACGGCGTGGCGTCGATCAGCGCCTGCGCGGTCAGCTTGGCGCCGGTGCCGGTCGCGTCGATATGCAGCGCCTCCAGCGAGCCTGACAGCTGCGCCGACACCGCCGCATCCTGCTTCTGCCCGTTCACCTCGAACTGCGTCGCGAGTGTTGCCGCGCCGGTGAGCGGATACGGCCGAGTGCCGGTCATGCGCAGCGTGGCGGCCAGCTTGCCGGCGGGCGTCTCCATGCCGTCGAGCAGCACGTTGTGATGCGTGCCGTCGGTGTGCAGGCTGCCGGCAATCGACTTCAGTTCGGTGGTCGACGTGCCTTGCCGGATGGCGAGGCGATCGACGGCAAGGCGGTCCACATCCAGGGCCAGCGGCAGCACCAGCGAATTGGGCGGACCACTCGGCGGTGTCGGCGGCGTCGGATGCAGGATCACGTCGACATTGCCGGCCCGCAGATACGCGAAGTGCGCATGCCACGGACCGCGCGTGAGAGCCCAGCGGCCTTCCACATGGTCGATGCGCACTTCGGTGCTGCCAGCGCGGACGTGCAGATCTCGCAGGGAGAGGCCCTCGCTCACGGTGCCGCCCTCCAGCTTGCCCGACACATAGGCGTTGCCGAAGCGCGTGGCGAGCGACCACAACTGCGCCGTGCCCGATTGCGAATGGATGGCCCAAAGCAGCCAGCCGGCCAGCGCCAGCACGATTACCAGGACGAGTGCGATCAAACCGCCGAGCCAGCGCAGGGTGCGGTGGCCCCAGCCACGCTTGGTACGCGCAGAGCGAGGGGCTTCGGGTTGCTTCGGTTCAGGTGTTTGCGGATCGGTCATCGTCATGTTCAGAACGCGATGCCCAGCGACACGCTCGGCCGGAACTGCTTCTGCTGGATGCCATAGGCCATGTCGAGCTGGATCGGCCCGACCGGGCTTTTCCAGCGCACACCGACACCCACACCGTTGAACCAGCGGCGCTCCGACCAGTTGTCGGTGGCCGTGCCGGTATCCCAGAACACGGCGGCGCCCCATTGCGGCAGGAACCAGCGTTGATACTCCAGCCCGCCAGTGACAAGGAACTTGGTCGGCAGTGTGCTGCCGTTGACGTCGTTACCGATGCTCTGGAAATCGTAGCCGCGCACCGACTGCGTACCGCCCGTGCGAAAGCGCAGCGTGGCGGGCACGCCATCGCCGGAACCGGAGGTGATGACCGCGCCCAGCTCGCCGCGGGCTACGAAAATGTCGCGCTGCCCCACCGGCACGAACTGGCGGATGCGGCTATACGACCGAACGAACGATTGGTCCGTCAGCACGCCCTTCACTGCCGCGCCAATCTGCGTGGTGATGATGTTGCCGCGGCGCGGGAACAGCGGGTCGTCCACATCGCGGCGCGTCCAGGCGAAACCGGGGACGAGCGCCTTGCTCAACTGGCGCTCGGCGCCGTCGGGCCGCAGGTCGTCGTAGTAGAAATCAACGGTGAACGAGGTTTCATAGATGCCGCGCACACGCGTCTGCTTGAAGCCCGAACGATAGCTGCGCGTCTCGGTGCCCGACGTGTCGGTGCGGTCCATGCTCGTGTAGAGGCTATTGACGTATTGCTTGTCGTCAGGCGGCACCGTCACGCCGGCAAACAGGTACTGGCGGCGCTGTTCGATGCGGGCCTGCGTGTCGAGCACCCACGCCTTGCTGAACAGGTTCAGATATTGATAGCGCCCTTCCAGCGAGGCGCCCGTGTCCGTGCCGTAACCCACACCGCTGGTGATGCGGTTGGGCGGGTACTCCCGCACACGCACCCGCACCGGCGCGTTGACCGGGTTCTTCGGGTCGTCACCCAGGTCGACGATCGCATTGGAAAAATACGGCTGTCCCTGGATAGCAGCTTGCAGCGCTTGCAGGCGATCAGCGGAGTAGTCCTCGCCCACGCGCAGCGGGTTCACGTGATTGATGATGCTGATCGGGTAGCGCGACAAGCCCTGCACATCCAGCGGCCCCAGCGTGTAGGCCGGACCGCTGTCATAGCCCACCGACAGGTCCGCCTTGCTTTCGTCCGGATCGACACGCGCCTGCGACGACGTCTGCTTGGCCGCGTAATAACGTTTGCTCTGCAGGGCGGCCAGACTGTCGTCCTTGGCCTTGTCCCAGCCCGCTTGGCGGAACGCCATGCCGTGCTGCAGGCTCCACGATTTTTTCAACTCGTCGATGCGCTTGGCGTCTTGCGTGATGGCGCCGGTAAAGTCGAGCGCCACATTGTCGATGGTGGTACGCGGCCCCGGCTCGACCTTCACGTTGACCACGCGGTGGTCCGGCGGGCCGTCCAGCTTCGCGGTCGCCTTCGGTACGAAATAGCCTTCCGTGGCCGTCAGCTTGGTGACCTGGTCGCCAATGGTCTCGACCATGTACTGCAGTTGGTCGTCGGTAATGTCCTTGCGGTCTTTGTAGCGCGACAGATCCAGGTGGCGCTCCAGCAAGTCGCGGATGGACTTCGGCGCGTCGATCTTGACGTCGTATTCCGCGTGCGCCGGCGCGCAGGCCAAGGACACGGCACAGCCGGCCGCCAGCATCAGGGCGGGCAAACCATAAAGGCGAAAGCGTGGTGGTCGTGACGGTCGCGATGGTCGATTGGAGCCGGTCATCGTGGCAAGCGTGGCGCCGCCCCACGGGCCGGCTGAGTCGAAGGAAAGGCGTATTTGACCATACCGACCCGCACGGGTGCCCGGGCAAATGCAACGAATACTGCCTTCCGGATCGGCCGGAGGCGTTCCGCACGCGCCGTGCCAAGGGCCGGAGCGACGGCCAATACGGTAAAATGCGCCGGTTTTCCGCCGGGGTGCCTTCCGTGCGGGCAAGTTCATCCAACATCACATACCGCCATGGCCCTGTACAAGTCCGAGATCACCCAGTTCCTGGAAGAACTCAAGACCCAGAAGCCCGACCTGGAAGCCCAACAGCGCCAAGGTCGCTCCCTGCTGTGGGACAAGGACCCGATCGACCTGGAAGAGCGGGCACGCGCCAAGGCCGCGCGCGTGGCGCAAAAGCCGTACGTCTATTCGCTGGACTGATCGGCCGACCGGCCTTCAGCCCGCCAGGCGCGCCGCCGCATGACCACTTCCGCGCAGGACAAGCTGCCACTGCCCGTCGAGCTGCCCAGCGTGGCGCCCGATCAGGACTCCACGCCCGCGCAGGTCGACGGCCTCGCCTTTGCACGGCTCTACGGGGAGCCGCTGTTCAAGCTCCCACAGGATCTCTACATCCCGCCCGATGCGCTTGAGGTCTTCCTTGAAGCGTTTGAAGGGCCGCTGGACTTGCTGCTGTACCTGATCCGGCGCCAGAACTTCAACGTGCTGGACATTCCGCTGGCGCAGGTCACGCGGCAGTACCTGGCGTATATCGAGCAGATTCGCGCGACCAACCTTGAGCTGGCCGCCGAATACCTGCTCATGGCAGCCATGCTCATCGAGATCAAGTCGCGCATGCTGCTGCCGGTCAAGAAGACCGACGAAGGCGTCGAGCCCGAAGACCCGCGCGCCGAACTGGTCCGCCGCCTGCTCGAATACGAGCAGATGAAGCTTGCCGCGCAGAAGCTCGACACCGTTCCGCAACTGGGCCGCGACTTCCTGCGTGCGCAGGTCTACATCGAGCAAAGCCTCGCGCCGCGCTACCCCGACGTCAATTCCGACGACCTGCGTGCCGCCTGGGCCGACGTGCTGCGCCGGGCCAAGCTCACACAGCACCACAAGATCTCGCGCGAAGAGCTGTCCGTGCGCGAGCACATGAGCCAGATCCTGCGCCGGCTGCAGCACGCGCGGTTCATGGAGTTCACCGAGCTGTTCGAAGAAGCGATCCAGTCCGGCAAGGGTGCGCCCATCGTGGTCGTCAACTTTGTCGCCATGCTCGAGCTTTCGCGCGAATCCCTGCTCGAAATCACGCAGGCCGAACCGTACGCGCCCATTTACGTGCGTCTCGCCTATTCACCGACGTAATTCGTCCGACCTGACTCAGCGCCAGGTCATACAACAACTATGAAAGTCATCTCGTCGATCCAGGAACTGCGCGACCAGCTGCGCGGCCAGAACCGCGTCGCCTTCGTGCCGACCATGGGCAACCTGCATGAGGGCCACCTGAGCCTGATGCGCCTGGCGCGCCAGCATGGCGATCCGGTGGTGGCGTCCATTTTTGTGAACCGCCTGCAGTTCGGCCCGAACGAAGATTTCGACAAATACCCGCGCACGCTGCAGGACGACATCGAAAAACTCCAGAAGGAAGGCGTATACGTGCTGTTTGCGCCCACCGAGCGCGACATGTACCCCGAGCCGCAGGAATACCGCGTCGACCCGCCGCACGACCTGGGCGACACGCTCGAAGGCGAATTCCGCCCGGGCTTCTTCAAGGGCGTGTGCACGGTCGTGATGAAGCTGTTCTGCTGCGTGCAGCCGCGCGTGGCCGTGTTCGGCAAGAAGGATTACCAGCAGCTGATGATCGTGCGCCGCATGGCGCATCAGTTTGCGTTGCCGGTCGATATTGTTCCCGCCGAAACGGTGCGCGCGGATGACGGCCTCGCGCTGTCGTCGCGCAATGTCTACCTGACCAACGAAGAGCGCGCCGAAGCGCCCGAGCTGTATCGCACGCTCCACCAGGTCCGTCAGGACGTGCTGGAAACCGTGCTGCAAGGCCAGGCGTCGCACGAAGAGGTGACGGCCAAGGCCATGGAATACCTGCGGGGCCGCGGCTGGCAGCCCGACTACGTGGCCGTGCGCCGCCGCTCCGACCTGCAGAAACCGACGCCCGAGAACATCGCTGCCGGCGAACCGCTGGTCGTGCTCACGGCTGCCAAACTCGGCAAGACGCGCTTGATCGATAATCTCGAAATCTGAGCGACGGCGCCTTGGTCCACGAAAAAGCCCGGCAGTGCCGGGCTTTTTTCATGCCGCCGCCGACGTATCGGCAACGCTGGTCTGCGGGGGCGATTCTCCCAGCCACTCGAGAATGCCGCTCCACTGCTCCACATCCTTCGCCACGCGCGACGGTGCCACGTCCCACAGCGTCAGGCCATGCGCGACGAGTTGCACGTAGTTCTGGGTATCGCGCAGATAACCGAGGATGGGCACGTCCAGTCCCTGCACGAAACGTTGAAGCTGTTCGGCCGCGCGCGTACGCATATCCACGCGCATGCCGACCACGCCCAGCTTGACCTCGCCATGACGCACGGGTTTTTCATCGGCCAGTTTGCGCAGGAAGGCCTGCGTGGCGAGGATGTCGAACATGGAAGGCTGCAGCGGCACGATCACGTAGCCGGACATCTTGACGAGATCCCCCAGCCGCCAGCCATGAAGGCCCGCCGGCGTGTCGAGCACCACGTGCGTCGTCCCCTTGGGCGGCTTGGCGATGTGGTCGGCGTTGATTTCCCAGGTGCGGATGGGCTTGGCGGTTTCCGGACGCAGGGCCAGCCACTCGCGTGAGGACTGCTGGCGGTCGGTGTCGCCCAGCATCACGGCGTGATTCTGCGCGGCAAAGTAGCCGGCCAGATTGGTGGCCAGCGTGCTTTTGCCCACCCCGCCCTTCGGATTCGCTACAACGGCCACCGGCATGCCTGCCTCCTTGCGCTCGTTGAATCATGTGCCGAGTCGATCACCCGGCGAATCTGCCCATCCGGCAATTATGGCTCAGCCTGCACGTGGCAGCGTTCGGAAGAGCGCGGCGAGATCCAGATGCGTCTCGCACGTGTCGGCCAGACGTTCGAGCGATGCCTCACGCAACGCGGCGTAGTCCTGCGCCTGCGCGTCACGCACGCCGGCCCAGGCAAGCAACGCGCGGCAGGCCTCGTGCGTGTCGAACAAGCCGTGCAGATACGTCGCGAAGATTTGCCCGTCGGCGGAAATCGCGCCATCTGCCCGGTCATCATCGAGCAGCACGGCGGGGCATGTCAGCGCAGGGCCATCGGTCACACCCATGTGGATTTCGTAGCCGGCGATGGCCGCACCGCTTTCCGCCAGCGTGCCGCGCACCTGGCGCAACTGCTTGGCGGCCTCCAGCGTGGTCTCGAAATCGAGATAACCGAGGCCATCGACACTGCCTGCCGCACCTTCCAGCCCCTGCGGATCATGCAAGCGCCGCCCCAGCATCTGCATGCCGCCGCAGATACCGATCAACTTGCCGCCGTAGCGCAGATGCCGCGCGATGGCCGCTTCCCAACCGTTGCTGCGCAGCCAGGCCAGATCGGCCTGCACGCTCTTGCTGCCGGGCAGGATGATGAGGTCGGCGGGCGGAATCGGCTGGCCAGGGCCGACCAGTTGAACGTCCACCTGCGGATGCGCGCGCAGCGCATCGAAATCGGTATGGTTGGACACGCGCGGCAACACCGGAATGACGACGCGCAGCGCATCGGCCGAGGCTGCGCGCTGCGCCGTCTGCACCGCGTCTTCTGCGTCGAGGTGCAGGCCATGCAGATACGGCAGCACGCCAAACACCGGCTTGCCCGTCTGCGCGGTCAACCAGTCGAGCCCCGGCGTCAGCAATGAAATATCGCCGCGAAACCGGTTGATGATGAAGCCCGTCACGCGCGCGCGTTCGCTGTCCGACAAGCAGGCGAGCGTGCCGACAAGGTGCGCGAACACGCCTCCGCGGTCGATGTCGGCGACAAGCACGACGGGGCAATCGACGGCTTCGGCAAAGCCCATGTTGGCGATGTCCCGGTCGCGCAGGTTGATCTCCGCCGGGCTGCCCGCGCCCTCGACCAGCACGAGGTCGTAACGCGCGCGCAGCCGCGTGTGCGATTCGAGCACGGCGGCCATGGCGGTGGGTTTGTAGTCGTGGTACGCACGGGCGTCGAGGTCGCAGCGCGGCTGACCGTGGATGATGATCTGCGCGCCGGTGTCGCTGTTGGGCTTGAGCAGGACGGGGTTCATGTCGACCGTGGGGGCGACCCCCGCCGCCTGCGCCTGCAACGCCTGCGCGCGGCCGATCTCTCCGCCATCTGCGGTGACGGCGCTGTTGAGCGCCATGTTCTGCGGCTTGAACGGCGCCACGCGCACACCCGCACGATGCGCGACGCGGCACAGGCCGGCGACCAGCGTGCTCTTGCCGGCGTCGGACGTGGTGCCCTGGATCATCAGCGTGCCCCGAAGCGAGTCCGGCGGCACAGGAAATGGAGCTTTCGACATGCGCGGATTATCGCATCGGCGTTGTCGTGCCTAGCTGCTCCGCCCTCGCTAGAATGCGGGAATGTCACGCCGCCTCACACTCGTTCTCGGGGGTGCCCGCTCAGGCAAGAGCCACCACGCCGAACAGCTCGCGCTGCAATGCGCGGGGCCCGTCACGTACGTCGCCACCGCCGGCGAGGGCGATGAGGAAATGCAACTGCGCGTGGCCCTGCACCGTGCGCGCCGTCCCGCCAACTGGGGGCTGGTCGAAGAGCCCGTGCACCTGGCCGAAGCGCTCTACACGCACGCGCAGCACGGTGGCTGCGTGCTCGTCGATTGCATGACGCTGTGGCTCAACAACCTGCTCTTCTCCGAGCACCACGAATACCCCGAGACAGGCCTCGTCACGCCGCCCGAAGCCTGGACGACCGAAATCGACGCACTGCTCACCGCTCTGCCGCTGCTGCCCGGCGAGGTCATCCTCGTCAGCAACGAAATCGGCCTGGGCGTGGTGCCGATGGGCGCCGTCACGCGGTTCTACGTGGACGAACTGGGCCGGCTGAACCAACGCCTCGCCGCACTGGCCGACAACGTGCATCTGCTGGTGGCCGGCATTCCGATGGTGGTGAAAGGGCCGGCACTCGGCGCGGCACCGTGAGCTTATCGTCGGGGGGCGTGTTCGATCTCGGGTGGACGCTCGTGACGCTGGCCGCGCTGGCAGGCGTATTCCTCGATCGGCTGTTCGGTGAGGTGCCGCGCTGGCATCCGCTGGTCGGCTTCGGACGCATCGCGACTGCGATGGAGCGTCGCATGAACCGCAGGCCGGCTGCGCTCGGCTGGTCGCGCATCATCGGCCTTCTTGCATGGGCGGCGACCGTGTTGCCCTTCGTGCTGCTGGCAGGATGGCTCGTCGTCATCGCGCGCAATGCGTCGCCGTGGCTGGTGGTCGCGCTTGATGCGATCGCCCTCTATTTCGCCATTGGCGCGCGCAGCCTGCATGAACACATCGCGCCGATCGCGCTTGCGTTGCGCGATGCGGATCTGCCCCGCGCACGCGCCCTCGCCTCGCGCATCGTCTCGCGTGACCTCACGCAAGCGGCCGACGAGCCCATTGCGCGCGCCGCAGTGGAATCGGCGTTGGAGAACGGTAGCGATGCCGTCTTCGCGCCGCTGTTCTGGCTGGTTGTGGCCGGCGCGCCCGGCGTGATGCTGTACCGGCTGGCCAACACGCTCGATGCAATGTGGGGCTACCGCAATGCGCGCTTTACCGGCTTTGGGTGGGCAGCCGCACGCATCGACGACGTGCTCAACTGGATTCCCGCGCGACTCACGGCCGTCAGCTACGCGCTGCTTGGCAGCACCACTGATGCGCTGCGCTGCTGGCACACGCAGGCACCCCAATGGTCGAGCCCCAACGCCGGCCCGGTGATGGCGGCCGGCGCAGGCAGCCTGCGCGTTCAGCTTGGCGGAGCCGCATGCTACGGAGGCGTGGAGGAAGCACGTCCGTCGCTTGGCGCGGGCAAGCCGGCAACAGCCGCCGATATCACCCGTGCATTGACGCTCGTGTCGAACACGTTGTGGCTGTGGCTCGGCGCGCTCGGCCTGATCGCAGCGTTGGCGTGGGGTCTGTCGTGAGCGGCATCATGCATGGCGGCAATCTCGCTGCGGCACGCGCGCGGCACGGCGAGCCAGCGGGCGGCTGGCTGGACTTGTCCACAGGCATCAATCCGCACGGCTATCCCATTCCGCCGATCCCGCCCGACGCCTGGTTGCGCTTGCCCGAAGACGACGGCCTCGAAGCGCTGGCCGCCGCGCACTACGGCGTGATCGACCCGCGCGCCGTGCTGGCGGTTGCAGGTTCGCAGGCGGCGATCCGCACCCTTCCGACCCTGCTGCCGCAAGGGCGAGCCGGCATCGCGCAGATCGGCTACAGCGAATACGCGCCCGCCTTTGCGCGCGCCGGCCACGACGTCGTGCCGCTGCCCGAATCCGCTTTCCTCGGCGACCTGCCGAAGGATGTGCGGCATCTGGTGGTCGTCAATCCGAACAACCCCACGGCACGCCTGCTGCCCGCGGAAACGCTGCGCGATTGGCACATGCGTCTGCATGCGCGCGGCGGGACGTTGATCGTCGACGAGGCGTTTATCGAAGCGTTCGACAATGGCCCCACGTTGGCCCCTTTGGCAGGAACGCCGGGGCTCGTCGTGCTGCGGTCGATCGGCAAGTTCTACGGGCTCGCGGGGGCCCGCATCGGCTTCACGCTGGCGGCACCGGAGCTGTTGACCGCGCTGCGCGAGGCGTTGGGACACTGGACCGTCAACGGTCCCGCGCGTGCCGTCGTGCGGTCGGCGCTGGCCGATACCGCCTGGCAAGCTGCCACACGCGCGCAACTGCAGGGGGCAGGCGCGCGGCTCTCGGCGTTGCTTGATCGCCACGGGCTGCCGAATGTCGCAACGCCGCTGTTTGCCTGGGCACCCGGTGCGCACGCCCAGGCGCTGCACGTAGGCCTGGCGCGCCTCGGCATCTGGACGCGCCTGTTCGATGCGCACGTCAGCGGCTTGCGCTTCGGCCTGCCCCCGGACGAGACCGGATGGCAACGCCTTGCCGATGCGCTAGCATCGCTGTCGCACTCCGCTTGACCTCCCCCCGATGCCCGCTCGTCTCTCTCGCCTCGCCCGTCGCCTGTATGTGTGCGGTCTGTCCGCCATTGCGCTCACGATCGCTTCCGCACCGGCATGTGCGGCCATTTCCGTCACGGACGATACCGGCGCTGCCGTGACGCTGCAGCGCCCTGCGCAACGCATCGTCAGCCTTGCGCCGCATGCGACCGAGTTGCTGTTCGCGGCAGGCGGCGGCGCACGCATCGTCGGCACCGTGGCTTACAGCGATTACCCGCCGCCCGCGCGGGACATTCCCCACGTGGGCGATAACCGCTCGCTCGATCTGGAACGCATCGCCGCGCTCAAGCCTGATCTGGTGGTGGTCTGGCGCCACGGCAACGCGCAGAAACAGATCGACCGCCTGCGCGCGCTCGGCATTCCGCTGTTCTTCTCCGAGCCGCATCGCATGAGCGATATTCCGCGCTCGATCGAAGCGCTCGGCACGCTGCTCGACACCCGCGCGAGCGCGCACGACGCCGCGCAGCAATTTCGCCAACGCGCCGATGCGCTGCGCCAGCGCTACGCGAGCCGGCCGCCGGTTTCGGTGTTCTATCAGGTCTGGGAACAACCGCTCATGACGCTCAACGGCCAGCACATCTTCTCTGACATGCTGGCGCTGTGCGGCGGCCGCAATGTGTTTGCGGGAGAGCCTTTGCTGGTGCCGACCGTCTCGCCCGAGGCCGTGATCGCGGCCAACCCGGAAGTGCTGCTGACCGCCAGCATGGGCGCCACGCAAGGCAGCCGTCCGATCGATACGCTCGACGTGTGGAAGCGCTGGCCGCAATTGCTTGCCGTGCAGCGCGGCAACCTCTTCAGCATCAACGGTGACCTGATCAACCGCTTTGGTCCGCGCCTTGTGGAAGCCGCGACCGTGTTGTGCGAAGACCTGGAGCAAGCCCGCACGCGGCGCCTCGGTTCACAAGCCGTCAGCGGGCCGGGTCGTTAAACCTCGCGCCGCTCAGCGGTTCCAGAACAGCAGCACCGGCAACGTGTCGGGCAGCACGCGAAAGCCGCAGGCTGCCCCCCATTGCAACGGCCATTGCAGCGTCTCGGCCAGCGGCCGTTGCAACCAATGCGCCGCCAGCGCACGCATGCAGCCGGCATGCGTGACGGCCCACAGGCACGCGCCCGGCGTCGCGATCGCTGCGGTCATTGCCGTCGCCCACGTCGTCACGCGGGCCAGCAGATCCGCCGCCGATTCTCCGCCATGCGGATTGCCGTGCAAGAGATCGCGGGCCCAGCGGTCGATTTCGGCGCGCGGGATGTCATCCCATTGGCAGCCTTCCCAGGCACCAAAATCGAGTTCCATCAATTGCGCATCGAGTTCGATCGCAGGGAGTTGAGCCGCTTGCACCATCGCTTCGGCCGTCAGGCGGCTGCGTTGCAACGGGCTGGCCAGCAGACGATGCGGAGTGTGCGCGGCGAGTTTCTCGACGATGGCCGACGGCTCCGGGTCCATCGGCGAGGCCAGCTCCAGATCGGTGCGGCCATAGCAGAGACCTGCCGTCATGGCGGGCCGCGCGTGGCGAATCAGGATGACATCCATGCCAGCACCCCCCACAGAATCAGCAGCTCGAAAATCTGCTGCGCCATGCCCAGGCAATCGCCCGTGATGCCACCGATGCGGCGCACGAAGTAGCGGCCCAGCAGCCAGCGCGCAACGATCAAGCCGACGACGATGAACGCCGCGCACATCGGCCCGAACCACAGCAGAGGCGCGACACCGAACGCGCCGGCCCACAGTGCGTCGCTCCATCGCATGCGTTGCGCGACCGGCTTGGCCTTGCCTTCCGCCCGCACGTAGTCATGCGTGAGCAGGTAGCTGACGGCTGCGGCGCGGCTGGCAGCGTGCGCCGCCACCATTGCCGCGAGGATGCCAATGCCATGCGGCGCCATCGCGCTCAGCAATTGCCACTTCAGCAGCAGCGCCATGCACACGGCAATCGCCCCGAACGCGCCGATGCGCGAGTCGTGCATGATGCGCAACCGGTCTTCAGGGGTGTAGCCGCCGCCAAAGCCGTCGGCGCAATCGGCCAGACCGTCTTCGTGAAACGCGCCGGTCAGCAACAGCGTCGCCACCATCGACACGGCCACCGCCACACCTGGCGCGGGCACCGTGTGCGACACGAGCCAGTACACCGCGGCTGCCACGGCGCCCACCAGCCACCCGATCAACGGAAAGTAGCGCGCCGCGCGATTCAACCCCGCTTGCGAGAACCCGACCGACGCCGGCACGGGGATGCGGGTGAAATACCCGACCGCCGTCCACAGCGCCTGCCAATGTTCGCGCCAGGCATTCATGGCGATGCGCGCTCGCTCACGCCTGCGCTGGCGAAGGTCGCCATCTCGCGCAGGAACGCCACCGCCGACACGACCAGGGGATACGCCAGCACCGCACCGCTGCCCTCGCCCAACCGCAACGACAGCGACAGCAATGGCCGCGCATCGAGCACCTCCAGCAACGCGCGATGCCCGCGTTCGTCCGATACATGACCGAACACGCAATAGCGCAGCACGTCGGGCGCCACACGGGCCGCCACCAGCACCGCGGCCGTCGCAATAAACCCGTCGACGAGGATGACCAGGCGCCGCTGCGCCGCTTCCAGCATCGCCCCCACCATCGCCGCGACCTCGAAGCCGCCGAAGCAGGCAAGCACGTCCAGCGGCTCGCGGACGTCAACGTGCTTTGCCATCGCGGCTTCCAGCACGGCGCGCTTGTGGGCGAGGCCGTCGTCGTCGAGCCCGGTGCCGCGGCCAACACATTGCGCGACCGGAAGATCGCACAAGCGCGCCATCAGGCAGGCGGCAGACGCCGTGTTGGCGATGCCCATTTCGCCCAGCGCGATCACGTTGGTGCCGAGCGCCGCGTGGTGTGCCACGCGCTGCGCGCCGAGTGCCATGGCGCGATCGCGCTCGTCGGCGGTCATGGCAGCTTGCTGAACACCCTCGGTGGCAAAGTTGCACGTACCGGGGCCAACAGGCGCATCGATCAGGCCCGGCGTATCGGCCGTCCACAGCGGCGCGGCGACGCCTGCGTTCACCACTTCCAGCGCAAACCCGTGCTGGCGGCAGAACACGTTGACGGCCGCTCCGCCCGCGATGAAGTTGAGCACCATCTGGGCCGTCACCGCTTGCGGATACGCGCTCACGCCAGCGTGGGCGATGCCGTGGTCCGCGGCAAACACGACCATTGCGGGGCGCGTCAGCTGCGGTGTGTCGGTGTTTTGGATCAGGCCGATCTGCACGGCGAGCGATTCAAGCCGGCCGAGCGCGCCGAGCGGCTTGGTCTTGCTATCCACGGCGGCCTGCAGGCGCGCGCGCAGCGCATCGTCAAATGGCGGAATGTGCATCGCTTGTTTCATTACAGTTCGACTCCCGGCTGCGCCTGGATGCCTTGGGAAAACGCGTGCTTGACAAGCGTCATGTCGGTCACGGTGTCGGCAGCGTCGATCAGCTCCGGCGGCGCGCCGCGGCCGGTAATCACCACATGCTGCGCCGACGGCCGCGCGCGCAAGTCGGCCAGCACCGTCTGCACGTCAAGGTAGTGATACTTCAGAGCGATGTTCAGTTCATCCAGCAGCACCAGGCCGATGGTCGGATCGCTCAGAAGTTCACGAGCGCAGGCCCATGCGGCCTGGGCTTTTTCAATGTCGCGCGTGCGGTCCTGCGTCTCCCATGTGTAGCCTTCGCCCATCACGTGAAAGCGGCATTGTTCGGGAAAACGGCGCAGGAAGCGTTCTTCGCCCGTCGGGATCGCGCCCTTGATGAATTGCACCACGCCGACCTGCATGTCGTGGCCCATGGCGCGGATCACCATGCCGAAGCCGGAGCTGGATTTGCCTTTGCCGTTGCCGGTGTTGACGAGCAGCAGACCGCGCACGTCGGTCGCGGCGGCGATCTTCGCATCCACCACCGCCTTCTTGCGTTGCATGCGGGAGCGGTGGCGCTCGTTCAGGCCATCATTGTTGTCTTCAGTCGTCATCGGGGGTATCAGCAATCAGGGCCGTGTGGCGGCCGTCGGCCACCTCGGCAATGGGGGTGCGCAGCACGCGCGCGCAGTGCTCGGGAGTGAGCACATCGGCCGCGATGCCGGCGTGGGTGTGTCCCGCGCCGTCCATCAACAGGACGTGCGTGGCGAAGCGGCGCGCAAGGTTCAAGTCATGCACCGTCAGCACGACCAGCCAGCCGTGCTTGCGGCAGCCCTCGCGCAGCAGGTGCAGCACGGCGATCTGCTGATGCAAATCGAGGTGGGCGACAGGTTCATCGAGCAGCAGCACGCGCGCCTCCTGCGCCACCACGGCAGCCATCGCCACGCGCTGACGTTCACCACCAGAAAGCGTGCGCACATCGCGTTGTGCCAGAGGCTGCAACTGCAGCGCAGACACCGCCGCATCGACGGCGCGGGCATCGGCGTCGCCCTCCCACTCCCAGCGCGCCAGGTGTGGGTGGCGGCCGGTCATCACAGCGTCGTACACAGTGATCGGGAACGTGTCATGCAAGGTCTGCGGCAGAAACGCGCGACGGCGGGCCATCGCCAGTGCCGGCCAATGGGCAAGCGGCACACCGTCGAGCGCGACGCTGCCGCCGTCCGGCAAACGCAAGCCCGCCAGCACCGAAAGCCATGTCGACTTGCCCGCGCCGTTCGGGCCGATCACGCACCAGAGCTGCCCGGCGGTGGCCGTCATCGACAACCGCTCGACCAGCACACGCCCATCGATCGCCACTCGCAGATCGCGCAGCGCCAGTTCGGGCGCTGCGTCCAATTGCGCGAATGCATCCGGAGCGGGACTTGGACGGCGCCACCAGCTCATCGTGCGCTCCGCATCAGCAAGTACAGAAAGGTGGGCACGCCCAGCATGGTGGTAATCACACCCACGGGCAGTTGCGTTGGGGCCATCAGCGTACGGGCGATCAGGTCGGCCAGCATCAGCAGCCCACCACCGGCCATCGCCGTAGCAGGCAAATGGATGCGCACGTCGCGCGTCCATGCCAGGCGCACCATGTGCGGCACCAGCAGGCCAACAAACGCGACCGAGCCTGCAATCGTGACCGCCACTGCCGTACACAGCGACGCCACCACGTAGATCAACGCGCGCACACGCGCCACCGGCACACCCAGCGCGCGGGCGCGGGTTTCACCGGTCAGCAGCACGTTCAGGTCACGCGCGTGCGGCAACACGACGGCCACCGCGGCCACGAGCGCCAGCAACGCGCCCGCATAACGATCGGCGCCACCCAGGTCGCCGACCATCCAGAAAATCATGCCGCGCAGCTTGTTCTCGGGTGCGACCGTCAAGATGAGCGTGATCAGGCCGACCCAGCCGGAGGCCATCACCACGCCGCCGAGCAACAGGCGCGCGTTGGCCTCGCCGGGCTCGCCGCGCCACAGGTGCTGGCGCGCCAACGCGGCCACCAGCGCCATCGACAGCAGTGCGCCCGCGCCGGCGCTCGTCTGCACCGCCCACCACGGCAGCGAAAACAACATCGCCGTGAGCGCCGCCACTGCCCCGCCACCGGACACGCCCAGCACATACGGATCGGCCAGCGGATTGCGCAGCAGCATCTGCATGAGCGCCCCGGCAAAGGCCAGCAGCCCGCCGGCAGCAAACGCAGCGCCCGCACGCGGCAGGCGCAATTCGGTGACGATGCCCGCAGCCAGGCTATCGCCACCGCTATTGCCAAAAAAGAGGGCCCGCCAGACCTCGGCGGGCGACAACCTCACACTGCCGAGCATCAACGACGCCACCAGCACCACCACGCACGCGAGTGCCAGCAGCGACCACAGTCGCCAGGCAAAACCACGTGCGGGCAGTGCAGGAGTTGTCATCGCTTCGGTTCGTGCTGTTGCCACGACAGCGTGAAGAACACCCCACGCGATGCCGTGTTGTACGGATAGATCAACTGGTAGTTCTTGTTCGTCACGTTTTCAACACGTGCCGACACTGCCCAGTCAGGCGTGATCTGGTAGCGGCCGACGAGGTTCAGCAAGCCGTAGCCGCCGAGCGTCTTGGTCGAATCCTGGCGGTCACCCGCTGCATTCCACTCCACGCCCGCCGAGAACGGCCCGAACGTCTTGTACGCCGAGACGCTGCCGAAGTGCCGTGCCCGGCGCGACAGCAACTGGTTCGCCGACAAGTCCTGCGGGTTCTGCATGGTAAAGCTGGCCCGCAGGTCCACGCCATAGATCGAACCCCGATACGAGGTTTCCACGCCGTTCACACGTGCGCGGTTCACGTTGGCGGCGAGGTAGTTGCCCGACACCGGATCGAACGCGCTCGTGATCAGGTTGCTGTAGTCGGTCTCGAACGCCGTCACGCGCACCAGGCCCATCGCGCTGCTGTACTCCACGCCGGCTTCCACCGAGCGCGCCTTCTCGGGCTGCAGGTTCGGGCTGCCAAAGAACGGGTAGTAAAGCTCGTTGAAGCTCGGCGCGCGGAAGGCATTGCTCACGCTCGCCACCGCCTTCCATTGCGGGTTGAACGCGAAGCCGTAGCCGGCGTAATAGCTGTTGGCGCCCCCGAAGTCCGAGTAGCGGTCGCGGCGCAGGTTCAACTGCAGCTGATGCGGGCCGAACTTGCCTTCGTAGCCGATGTAGGCGGAATCGACGTTGCGCGTAGGCACGTTGTACGCATCGCTGTCGACGCTGGTCTGCAGGTGCTCCAGGCCAACCTTCAGCAACTGGTTGGGCATGAAAGCCCAGTCGTTCTGCCAGCTCGCCGTCTGATTGCGCGTGTTGAAACGCGACGGCACCTGCAGAACACCGTTCGTGAAGTTCAGGCTGCGGTCGTCACCCTGCGACAGCGTCACGCGCGTCTTCCAGTCCTGCGTCACCTTGCCGTCCACGTAAGCCGACATCGAACGCACCACGTTGTGGGCAACGTTGTTGTCCGTCCGCTTGCCGAAGGCGTTGTCGTAGCTGACATCGCCCCAGGTCTGGAAGTACGTCAGGCCCGCTTGCCAATCTGCGGAGAAACGATGCGACAACTGCGCCGACACGCTCTTGTTCGTGTACGGATTGTCGTTCGGATTCGCTTTCGGCGCCTGCAACGGGTTCATCGTCGAGAAGCCGTTGGTCTTGAATTCCGACACCGACACCGCAAACGACGTATCGCCGTTCTCGCCCAGCGAGCCGCTGATGCCGGCCTGCGCGCGCTTGGTATTGCGGGCGCCGTATTCGATCTCGGCATTGGCGAGCGGGCCGTGGCCGCGACCGTTGCGCGTGAAGATCTGCACCACGCCGCCGATCGCATCGGAGCCGTACAGCGCAGACACGTTGCCGCGCACCACCTCGATGTGATCGATCTGATCGGCCATCAATTGCCCGATCTGAGCGCCGCCCGAAGTGCCGGACGCCACGCGCACACCGTCAATCAGAACCAGCGTCTGATTGGAACTGGCACCGCGCATGAACAGGCTGGCGTTGGTGCCGGGGCCCCCGTTTTGCGCGATTTCGATACCGGCCTCGCGGCGCAGCAGCGTTACCGCGTCCGGCGCCTGCGAGCGCTCGATATCGGCGCGGCTGATGACCGTCGTGTGGGGCAGCGCGTCCGACAGGGGCTGCTCGCTGCGCGAGGCCGTCACCACTGTCGGATTCAGCTCGCCGACGGGCGTGCTGGCAACCTGTGTAGTGCTTTGTGCCCAGGCCGGCGCAACTGCACCTGCCATGACCCCCGTGAGTGCGCCGGCAAGCGCGCGCATGGCCGTCCGGGGCATCCGGAGTGGCCGCTTTGTAGTCAAGCTCATGTTGAAAAGACAAGAAGCGTCAGCCGGACCCGTTCCCCCGCGGGTCGCTGGCAGCAGGATCTCGATGCGGTTCCCTCCAGGGTTGCACATCGGCTCTGAGATCCACCGTCCTGGCCGGTATCCGGGCTGGCGAAGCGGCCTGTCCGCCTTCCCATTCCCGAAGGAACAGTGGCGTATGGACAGACCGCGCGGCACCCATCTTCTTGTTGGCGAGATGGCGGGTACACGCGGCGTTCGCTTACCGTTGCGGGGGCAGCGCAGGTTGGCGCATCGCTTGGGGCGCGCGCTCCCTGCTTCCCGTTTAACTGCAGATGGTGCTGCGGGCACCAGGACGCGCCGAAGTTTAACGGAAAAGGCACCCCAAACCCGTCGCAGTCGCGGTAAAAACACACCTCCGCACGTTGTGCCCAGTGCGTCGCCTCATGCCGCCGCCTATCGCGCATCCGTATGGAGGACAGGCGCGACGCGCATGATCGGCTAAAATCCCCCCACTCGATTCTGATTGACAAA
This sequence comes from Ralstonia sp. UNC404CL21Col, assembly GCF_000620465.1. GTDB lineage: Bacteria > Pseudomonadota > Gammaproteobacteria > Burkholderiales > Burkholderiaceae > Ralstonia > Ralstonia flatus. Next base: position 291,806 of record NZ_KK211140.1, on the reverse strand, counting down.
CAATGCTGAACGAACTCGAACAACTTGCCGGCAAGATCGCGCGCGTGCTGCGTCACGCCGATGCGCTCGCCGCCGAGAACCAGCGCCTGCGCGCCGAAGTCGAGCGGCTTCAGGCGGAAGCCGAGGCGTTCAAGACCGAGCGCGACGCGATGGTCGCCGATCGCAGCGTGCTCAATGCCAAGATCGAAGAAGCGCAACTGCGCATCCAATCGATTCTCGACAAGCTGCCCACGGCCACCGACGCCCGCCAGCTTGACCTCCTCGGCCAGGCCGCAGGCGCCGACGATACAGCGGCCGCCCCCGCCCCGCACTCGGAGACCTAAGCATGAGCAGCAAGCAAATTGAAGTGAACATCGCCGGGCAGCCCTACAAGTTCGCTGTCTCCGCCGATAACGAGGCCGCGCTGCGTGAAGCCGCAGCCATGGTCGACAACCAGATGACGCGCATCAAGAACGGCTCGAACACCAAGGGCATCGAGCGCGTCGCCGTGATGGCCGCCATCAGCATCGCATCGGATTTGCTGTCGATGCAACGCCAGGCGGCATCCGATTCCGCCCTGCCGATCGACACGATTCGCGCCAAGCTGGCCGACCTGAACGCCCGCACGGACGAGGCCCTGCGCCAGTACGGCGAAGTCATTTGATTCAGTACAAAACGTGTTTGTAACCGGATCGCATCCGGGCTTGGGTTCGGATGCGAACGGGTGTATAGTGTCACCCAATGGCTTCCGGCATCTCCCGCAAACCCTTACACCATAAGGCTTTAGCGGCTACAGAGTCGAGAAAAACGGTTGCCTGCGATGAATCTCTCAGACGCATCGCCATGCGCTCGAAACACAGCGTGATGATGCGTCTGACAGTTTCCCTGCCTGGTTCGCCATGGCCATTAATTCCTTGAACCGATAAGCATTGCTTGGTGCGGGATATGCCGTGTGGGCGAGCGCGTCTTCCAGTGCATAGCGTGCGACGCAAGTCGTGGGCTCCCTGCGCCGGTGATGTACCCGAAATGCGGCTTCCGCTGCCACTCTGAACCTCACTTGGGTTCAGGATGCGGGTCTAGCGGCCAAGGTGGGGACCCAACAAAAGGCGGTAGTGCACATGTGCGCTACCGCCTTTTTCTTTGCCTATCGTGAATGCGCTCGCCGTTGGTGCGCGGCCAATGGCGAGGCGGCGGCCGTGTTGCTATGCTGCGCACACCGCCACTTCCGCACGTCGCCCGCGCGTCTCACACGATGGCCACCCAATACTGGTTGATGAAGTCCGAGCCCGACGAGGCCAGCATCGACACGCTGCACGCCGAAGGCACCCTGCCCTGGACCGGCGTGCGCAATTATCAGGCGCGCAACTTCATGCGTGACCGCATGCGCATCGGCGACGGCGTGCTGTTCTACCACTCGTCCTGTCCGCAGCCCGGCATCGCGGGGCTGGCGGAAGTCTGCTCGACCAGCTATCCGGATCCCACACAGTTCGACGCCAAAAGCCACTATCACGATCCCGCGTCGAAGCCGGAAGCGCCCCGCTGGATGCTCGTCGACGTGAAGTTCGTACGCAAGTGCGCACTGATCGATCTGCCGACGCTGCGTGCGCACGAACCATTGGCCGACATGACGGTGCTGCAACGCGGTAACCGCCTTTCGATCACACCCGTCACACCGGCGCAGTGGCGTTACATCACCACGAAATTGATGCGCGATCCTGAGTAAATGACGGTGCGCGGCGGGAAATTGTTACAAACGTGATGAACGATGCGCGTAGGAGCCAGTCAGACGCATCACATTGCTTTTTTGGGAGAACACAATGAAATCTGTCCTGGCCGCAACCATTTTGGGGACTGCAATGATGACGACTGCTTTCGCACAGGCCGCTCCTGAGACGAACCATTCGGGCGTGCTTTCGCTGGATGCCCAGGCCGTGGCCGAAGTGCCGACCGACACCGTCACGCTCACGCTAAGCGCCGAGCAGGAAGGAGCGGACCCGGGCGCCATCTCCACAACGCTGTCGCGCAAGGCCGATGAGGTGATCAACCAGGCGAAGCGCACGACCGGCGTGCAGGCCGAAACGGGCGGCTTCAATATCTATCCGAACACCGATCGCAACGGCAAGATCAGCGTCTGGCGCGGCCGGGCCGAAGTGCGCATCACGTCGAAGGACTTTGCGGCGGCGTCCAAGCTGGCCGGCCAGCTGGCTAACCAGATGCAGGTGCAGAACGTGAACTTCACGCTCTCGCGCGAAGCGCGCACGGCGGCGGAAGCCAAGCTGATCGATCAGGCTGTGAGTTCGTTCCGCGACAAGGCTCTGGCGACCACCAAGCTGTTTGGCTACTCGAGCTACACGATCCGCGACGTGCACGTGAGCGAGGGCAGCAACAATCCGGGCCCGCGTCCGATGATGCGCATGGCAGCCGCTCCGGCATCGTTCGATTCGGCGCCGGTGCCCATCGAGGGCGGCAAGGCGCAGGTGACGGTGACGGTTTCCGGCGCCGTGCAGATGCTGAAGTAAGCCGCGAGCCGCTCCATGAAAAAAGCCACCGAAGTCCGGTGGCTTTTTCTTTGCGCGGCGGCGACGTCAGGCGTGTGCCTGGCTTTTTGCACCGTTGCCTGCACGACGATAGGACCAGACCAGCATGGCGATGCCGATCAGGATCATCGGCAACGACAGCCACTGCCCCATCGACAGGTTCGCCGCGAGCAGGCCGAGGAAGTTGTCCGGCTCACGCGCAAATTCCGCAGCGAAGCGGAACACGCCGTAGCCGAGCAGGAATGCGCCCGACACCGCACCCATCGGCCGGGGCTTGCGCGCATACAGCCACAATAGGATGAAGAACAGCACGCCCTCGCCGAGGAACTGGTAGATCTGCGAGGGGTGGCGCGGCAGCATGTGGTACTGGTCGAAAATGGCCTGCAGGCCGCTGGTGACGGCCTCCTGCGCATGCGAAAGCAACCACTCGCGGTCTTCGCCCTGCGCCTGCGGGAACATCATCGCCCACGGCAGGTTGGGCGACGACACGCGGCCCCACAGCTCGCCGTTGATGAAGTTGCCAAGGCGTCCCGCCGCGAGGCCGCACGGCACCATCGGCGCGATGAAATCGGTCACCTGCATCCACGAGCGGCCGCGCATGCGCGCATACAGCATCATCGCCACGACCACGCCGAGAAAGCCACCGTGGAAGGCCATGCCGCCTTCCCAGACCTTGAAGATGTCGAGCGGGTGGGCGAAATACCAATCGGCCTTGTAGAACAGCACGTAGCCGAGGCGACCGCCGAGAATCACGCCGAGCACGCCATAGAAGAGCATGTCGTCGAGGTCGCGCCCGGTCCAGCCTTCGGCGGCGATGTGCGGCTGGCGCGTGCGCAGGCGGCCGAACCACAGGAACATGATGAACGCCGCCAGATACATCAGGCCGTACCAGCGGATGGCGAGCGGCCCCAGATGCAGGGCGACGGGATCGAATTGCGGATGGATGAGCATGAATCCTGTGGGTGTCAGGTTTGGTTGTCTTCTTGCAGCCTGGCGACGGCTTCGGCACTGGCCACGAACCACGGCAGCACCGGCGAAGCCGCATCGCGCCGCCACACCAGGCCGGTCTCGATGATCGGGCTTGGCGCGGCGAGTTCGAGATAGACCACGCCGGTCCGCTGGAGGTTGCATAGCGATGCCGGCACCAGCGCAACGCCCATCTCGGCGGAAACCAGGCTGACGATGGTCTGCATCTGAATGGCTTCCTGGCCGATGCGCGTAGCGGCCCCGGGGTCTTCGGGCCGTCCGCCGTGCGCGGCATGATAGCCGGTAATGATGTCATACAGCGCAGGCGCGGACCGCCGCGGGAAGATGATCAGCGGTTCGGCCGCGGCGTCCGCCAGGGCAATCGGCTCGCCGGGCGCCGCGCCCCATTGCGCCGCGCGCGACGCGGGTACCGCCAGCACGAGGCGCTCGCGCACCAGCGGGCGGTATTCCAGCTCGCCCGGCACGGAGCCGGCGTGATGTGCAATCACGACGCCGGCATCCACATCGCCCGCCAGGAGCGCTTCGATTTGCACTTCGCTCGTGGCCTCGCGCAGCAGAAGCTGCACATCGGGGCGTGCATCGCGAAAATGCCGCAGCAAGGCCGGCAGGATGCCGTAATCGGCGGTGCTGACGAAGGACAGCGACAGCGTGCCCACCTCCCCGCGCGCCAGCCGCTGTGCGAGCCCCGGCAGCGCGTTCGCCTCTGCCAGCACGCGCCGCACCTCGCCCAGCCAGCGCGCGCCGACGGCCGTCAGCGCCACGGATCGCTGCGTGCGGTGGAACAGCGTGACGCCCAGTTCGTCTTCCAATGCGCGAATCTGCTGCGACAGCGGCGGCTGCGTCATCGAAAGCCGCTCGGCGGCGCGCCCGAAATGCAGTTCTTCGGCAACGGTCACGAAGTAGCGAAGCTGGCGCAGATCCATATCGGCAATTGATACTTTTTACGACTCAATAATCGCTCAATAATATATTTGACGCGCCATTTCTCCAAGCGCATGCTGGGCGCCAGCCAGTTGACTACAACGATAGTGCCGATCCCACGGAGACCCCCATGCCAGACAACAAGCGTTCCCAGCACATCACACAGGGCGTGGCGCGCTCGCCCAACCGCTCGATGTACTACGCGCTGGGCTACACGAAAGACGACTTCAACAATCCGATGATCGGCGTGGCCAACGGCCATTCGACCATCACGCCGTGCAACTCCGGCCTGCAGAAACTGGCCGATGCCGCGGTGGCTGCCGTGAAGGACGCCCGCGCGAATCCGCAGATTTTCGGCACGCCCACCATTTCCGACGGCATGTCGATGGGCACGGAGGGCATGAAGTTCTCGCTGATCTCGCGCGAAGTGATTGCCGACTGCATCGAGACCTGCGTCAACGGCCAATGGATGGATGGCGTCATCGTCATCGGCGGCTGCGACAAGAACATGCCCGGCGGCATGATCGCCCTGGCGCGCACGAATGTTCCGGGCATCTACGTGTACGGCGGGACCATCAAGCCGGGGCACTGGAAGGGCAAGGACCTGACCATCGTCTCGTCGTTCGAGGCCGTGGGCGAATTCACCGCCGGTCGCATGAGCGAGGAGGACTTCGAGGGCATCGAGAAAAACGCCTGCCCGTCGAGCGGTTCGTGCGGCGGCATGTACACGGCCAACACGATGAGTTCGTCGTTTGAAGCGCTGGGCATGTCGTTGCTGTATTCATCGACGATGGCCAATCCCGATCAGGAGAAGGTCGACAGCGCCGCCGAATCCGCCCGCGTGCTCGTCGAAGCCGTGCGCCGCGACCTGAAGCCGCGCGACATCATCACGCGCAAATCCATCGAAAACGCCGTGGCCGTCATCATGGCGACCGGCGGCTCGACCAACGCCGTGCTGCATTACCTGGCCATTGCTCACGCGGCGGAAGTGGAATGGACCATCGATGACTTCGAGCGGGTCCGCCAGCGCGTGCCCGTCATCTGCAACCTCAAGCCGTCGGGCCAGTATGTGGCCACCGACCTGCACGAGGCCGGCGGCATCCCGCAGGTGATGAAGCTGCTGCTCAACGCCGGCCTGCTGCATGGGGATTGCATCACCATCACGGGCAAGACGCTGGCGGAAGAACTCGCCAATGTGCCCGACCAGCCGCGCGCCGATCAGAACGTGATCCTGCCCATCGACAAGGCGCTCTACAAGGAAGGTCACCTCGCCATCCTGAAAGGCAATCTTGCCGAGGAAGGCGCCGTAGCAAAGATCACCGGCCTGAAGAACCCGGTCATCACCGGCCCGGCGCGCGTGTTCGACGACGAGCAAAGCGCGATGAGCGCAATCCTGGGCGACCAGATCAAGGCCGGTGACATCCTCGTACTGCGCTATCTGGGGCCGAAGGGCGGTCCGGGCATGCCGGAGATGCTGGCCCCGACGTCAGCCATCATCGGCAAGGGCCTGGGCGAGTCGGTCGGCTTTATCACCGACGGACGTTTCTCGGGCGGTACGTGGGGCATGGTGGTCGGCCACGTCGCGCCTGAAGCGTATGTGGGCGGCACGATCGGCCTCGTGCACGAAGGCGATTCGATCACCATCGACGCGCACCAGCGACTGCTTCAGTTGAATGTGCCCGACGACGAGCTTGCCCGCCGCCGTGCCGCGTGGAAGCAGCCGGCGCCGCGCTATACGCGTGGTGTGCTGGCGAAGTTTGCAAAACTGGCAGCAACGGCCAGCAAGGGTGCGGTAACGGACTGAGTTGTTGGCGACACCCACAAAAAACCCGCCAGACGGCGGGTTTTTCTTTGCGCGATCAGCGCTGCGGCGGCTTCTGCTGCGCGGCGAGCGCATCGTCCAGCGCGGCGCCCAGCCAATCCATGAGGCGGGCCTCCAGCGTGCGCGTCAATTCCGCTGCGAGCTGTTCACTCAGCAAGGAGAGGCGCGATTCCATGGCGGCGCGGCATTGCGCTTCGATCAACGCAGGCCATTCGGATTGGAAACGCCACATCACGTCGCCCATCACGCGGGCGGCGTCGGTGCCTGCGGGCGGCATGGCCGACGTGGGGGCAAGGCCTTGCTCGCGCAGGGCGGGCGGGATGTCTGCGTTGGAGGCTTCAGCAGGCGTGCGCGGCGGTGCGGCGGGCGCTACAGCGGGTGCAGCGTCCACCAGTTCGACGATCTCCGTCAGAACCGGGATGTTGTTGTCCGCCTGGGACCCGGGATAGCGTCCGTCGGTCATGCGCGCCCCACGTCGTGGTGTTGGATCGGATAACCGCGATCGCGGTAGAAACGGAAGCGATCGCGCGCAGCGGCGCGATCGGCATCGTCATCGCCCACGATTTCGATCAACCGGCTGAAGCGCGCGAACAGCGCAGGCGGCTCAGGCGACAGGTTGACCAGGATGTCGTGATGCGGCGCGTCGTCCAGCGGCTCGGTTGCATCGGCCAGCAGGATGGGTGTCTGCGCGGCGAGCGGATGCCGCAGGCCGCAGTGCGGCAGGAAATCGAGCTGGCTGAATGTCCACAGCTGCGTGTCGAACGCCTCCAGCGCAGCGTGATCTCCGACCACAATCACCTTCTGGCCCGCGCCGTAGGCCTTGCGCACGAGCCGGCACGCGTACGCCAGCTTGCCGGGCACATTGCTGTGGAAATCGACGCGGGTCATACAGTGCAGTGCCTCCGGCTCGTCAACCGCGGTCCATCAGGAAGCGCGTCAGCAGCGGCACCGGGCGGCCCGTGGCGCCCTTGGCTGCGCCGCTCTTCCACGCCGTGCCGGCGATGTCGAGGTGGGCCCAGTCGTACTTTTCGGTAAAGCGCGCCAGGAAGCAGGCGGCCGTCACGCTGCCGGCCGGGCGGCCGCCGATATTGCCCATGTCGGCAAAATTGGACTTGAGCTGTTCCTGGTATTCCTCGTCCAGCGGCATGCGCCACGCGGTGTCGAGCGACTGCTTGCCCGCCGCCACCAGGGCATCGGCCAGCGCATCGCTGCGGGCGTACATGCCGGTGTTGATGTGGCCCAGCGCGATGATGCAGGCGCCCGTGAGCGTTGCAACGTCGATCACCACGGCCGGCTTGAAGCGCTCCACGTAGGTGAGCGCATCACACAGGATCAGACGGCCTTCGGCGTCAGTGTTCAGGATCTCGATGGTCTGGCCCGACATGCTCGTCACCACGTCGCCCGGTTTGGTGGCGATGCCGCTGGGCATGTTCTCGCAGGTCGGCACCACGGCGATGACGTTCTGCTTGAGGCCCATCTCTGCCACAGCGCGCAGCGTGCCCAGCACGGAGGCAGCGCCGCACATGTCGTACTTCATCTCGTCCATGCCCTCACCCGGCTTGAGCGAGATGCCGCCCGTATCAAACGTGATGCCCTTGCCGACCAGCACCACCGGAGCCTGCTTGGCGGGACCGCCTTCATAGCGCAGCACGATGAACTGCGGCGGCTCTTCGCTGCCCTTGGTCACGGCCAGGAAGGCGCCCATCTTCAGGGCTTCGATCTGCTTGCGGCCGAGCACTTCGACCTTCAGCTTGAAATCCTTGGCGATCTGGCGTGCGGTGTTGGCCAGGTAGGTCGGCGTGCAGATGTTGGACGGCAGGTTGCCCAGGTCACGTGTGAGGTCCATGCCGTTGGCGATGGCGGTACCGCGCGTGGCGGCCACGCTGGCTGCTTTGGCGTCGGCGGCCGGCACCGACAGCACGAGCTTGCGCAGACCGGTGCTGCTCTTGTCCCGCTTGCTCTTGAGTTCCGGGTGGCGCTCGATGAAGCGGTAGCTGGCTTCGCGGATGAGCGTGACGGCGGTCAGCACGGCCCAGGCGGTGTCCTTGTCGCGCGCGGTGTGCTCGGTGAGCGTCCACGTCACGCTGGCGGCCTTGGTGCTGGCCAGCGCGCGCAGTGCGGTGCGCACGGCTTCGGCGTAGGCGCGGTCGGTGAAGTCGGCTTCCTTGCCCAGACCGACCAGCAGCACGCGGGCGGCGCCCACGCCGGCCACTTCGTGCAGCAGCAGCGACGTGCCGCGCTTGCCTTCAAAATCGCCCAACTTGACGAGGCGGGCAACCAAGCCCTTGGTGGCCACGTCCAGTGCCTTTGCGGCGCCGGCCAGGGTCTGCGACTCGAACAGACCGATCACGAGGCAATCGCTCTTGGCGGCCAACGCGCCGGCTTTGGCCCAGTCCAGGGCTTTTGTGCTAAATTCCATCGCGCTTCTCTCTATGAGGCGAGTCAACGAAAGCCCATATTATCCGCGATTTTGCGCAGGGGCTCCGGTGGAACGCACACTGGTCACGACCTCGCCCTCCCATCCCGCATCCGCATGATTTTCGAACAAGCCCTGCGACGCGAGCTGTCCTTCACCGCCGGCGCCGTCTTTCTCGTGCTGCTGACGTTCATGCTGACCACCCTGGTGATCCGCATCCTCGGCATGGCCGCCAACGGCGAGGCGAATCCGAACGACGTCCTGCTCCTTATCGGCCTGGCAACGCTGGGCTACCTGGCGATTCTGCTGTGCGCCACGCTCTTCATCTCGGTGTTGCTGGTGCTGACGCGCTGGTACAAGGATTCCGAGATGGTGGTGTGGTTCACCTCGGGCATCAGCCTGACGGATTTCATCCGCCCCGTGCTGCGCTTCTCGCTGCCGTTCATCGTGCTGGTGGCGCTGCTGGCGCTGTTCGGCTGGCCGTGGGCCAACCAGCAGAGCGCGCTGTTCCGCGACCGCTTCGAGCAGCGCGACGTGCTGTCGATGATCTCCGCCGGCCGCTTCATCGAGCCCGCGCACGGTAACTACGTGCTCTTCATCGAGGGCGTCGATAACGGCATGAAGCACGCCCGCAACCTGTTCGTCGCCAATGCCGAGCAGGACAAGATCGGCGTGGCGATGGCCAAGACCGGTGAATTCAAGACCATGCCCAACGGCGACCGCTTTGTCGTGCTCGACAAGGGCCGCCGCTATGAAGGCACGCCCGGCAAGCTCGACTACCGCATCGTCGAATTCGACAAATACGGCGTGAAGGTCGCCAACAAGCCACCCCAGGCCGACGCCAACCTGCCGACCAAGAGCCGCTCCACCAAGGACCTGCTCGCCAATCCGACGCCCGAGAACCTCGGCGAACTGGTCTGGCGGATCGGCCTGCCGCTGCTGGCGCTGAACTTCGTGCTGATCGCCATTCCGCTGGCCTACGTCAACCCGCGTCTGGGCCGCTACACACCGATGATCTTCGCGGTGCTGATCTACCTGACGTATTCGAACCTGCTGAACCTGTCGCAGGCGTGGGTTTCGCAGGGCAAGATGAACGTGTTCATGGCCTGGTGGCCGATCCACCTCGTCGCCTTCATCTGCGCGGTGCTGCTGTTCCGCTTCCGGCATTACAGTGCGGCCGGCCTGAAGGGGATTTCCGCCGTGCTCGGCTTTGCGCCCAAGAAGGCGGGTGCATGATGAAGATGCCCGTCTACGAGAAGTACTTCGCGCGCCAGATCTACGGCGTGTTCGTCTTCATCCTGTTTGCGGTGCTGGCGCTGTTCATCTTCTTCGACATGCTGGGCGAGCTGGGCTCGGTGGTCGGACGCTACACCACGCTGGTCGCGTTTTTCCACGTGATGCTGCAGGCGCCGACGCGGGTGTATGAGGTGATTCCGGTGGCGGCGCTCATCAGCGCCATCTATGTGTTTTCGCAGATGGCAAGCCAGTCGGAGTTCACGATCTTCCGCGTGGCGGGGCTGGATACGCGGCGGGCGCTGCTGTCGCTGTTCAAGATTGCGCTGCCGCTGGCTCTCGTGACGTACATCTTTGGTGAATTCATCGGGCCGAAAGCAGAAGAGTACGCACAGAAGGTGCGACTGGAAGCGCTGGGCGCGACGGTGTCGGCCGGCTTCCGTTCAGGCGTGTGGGTGAAGGATCGTGGCCCCGCCAAGCCCGACGGCACGGGCGGCGAAGTGACCCGCTTCGTCAACGTGGGCGCACTGCAGCCGGACCAGTCCATCAAGGGCCTGCGCATCTATGAATTCGATTCGGACTACCGCCTGAGTTCGATCCGCGTGGCAGAGCAGGCGCGCTACCAGGGCCACCAGAACTGGCAACTGAACGACGTGACGGAGACGCGCTTCATTGAATTCCCGCGCAAGCCCGGCACAGTCGCCCCGCAAGACACCGTGCAGGCCGTGCCGGGCGCACCCGATGCGTTGGCGCCCGACTTCCGCGGCGAGCAAACCAAGCTGCCGCACCAGGAGATGCGCTCCGAGCTGACGCCGCAGATCCTGTCGGTGCTGATGGTCACACCCGACCGCATGGCCACGCTGGACCTCTTCCAGTACATCCGCCACCTGCGCGACAACAAGCAGGACACGCAGCGCTACGAGATCGCGCTGTGGAAGAAGGTGGTCTATCCGTTCACCGTGCTGGTGATGATGGCGCTGGCCCTGCCCTTTGCGTATCTGCATGCACGTGCGGGGGCGGTCGGCCTGAAGGTGTTCGGCGGCATCATGCTGGGGCTGTCGTTCCAGCTCGTCAACAATCTGTTCTCGCACGTCGGCCTGCTGAACACCTGGCCGGCCATCTTCACGGCCATCGTGCCGGGCGCGCTGTATCTGGCACTGGCGCTGGTCAGCCTGCGCTGGGTGGAGCGCCACTGATGGCGGCCCGCGCGCTTGTTCTGTTTGCGCACGGCGCGCGCGATGCCCGCTGGCGTGAACCGTTCGACCGCCTGCGCGAGCGTTTGGCAACGCAGCAGCCTAACGTCGACACACGCCTCGCCTTTCTCGAACTGATGGCGCCCGATCTGCCGGGCACTATCGAAGACCTGGCCGCAAAGGGCACGCGGAGCATCACCATCGTGCCGGTGTTCTTCGGCCAGGGCGGCCACTTGCGGCGCGATCTGCCTGCGCTGATCGCGCAATGCGCGCAGGCTCACCCCACGCTTTCCATCCGTTGCGTCGACGCCGTTGGCGAAGACGACGCCGTGCTCGACGCCATCGCCGGTTACTGCGTCCGCCAACTCGGCTAAGCCAGACCGTCCTGCTGCGATTGGGCTACGCGCGCAAAGCGCGCATGCACGTTGTTCTCGACGTGAAAGCCGTGCGGGTCGAACTCCACCAGCTCCAGTGTCAGCCCGAGATAACGGCGCGCAAACACGTCGGCCAGATGCGCGCGCATGGCGGCGAACATAGCCGCACAGATCGGCCCCGTCACGTTTTTGGGCCGGCCAGCCTTGATCCTGAACGTCACGTGGATGAAGGCGTCGTCCGCACCGCCGTCGGCCATGCGGTACTGGTCCAGGCGCAGCGCGCGCGTGCGGATGCCCGCGGTGGGAAATACATCGGCGTGGCCGATCAGCACATCGTTGAGCGTGCGCATCAGCTCGGGGATGCGCGCATCGGGTTCGACATTCGCGGTGTATTCAATGATGACGTGCGGCATCGCAGGCGCCTGAAAAGAACGTTAGGTGATTAACGCACCACCGCGGCTTCAGTGGACAGCGCCGTTTCGAGCGCATCCACGACCCGCCCCAGCCGGCCGAGCGACGGCCCCCGTTGCACGCACACATCCCAGAGTGCGGGCGCCGCTGCCAGCTTGTGCGCCGAGAGCGCGCCCTCGGCAAGCTGGGCGCCGATGAGTCGCAACGGCGCGAAGCCGAGCCCGAAACCCTCCGCCACCAACGCATGCTGCAACGGCACCGATTGCACCTCTGCAGCCACGTTTGGTGTCAGCCGATCAGCCTCGTAGCGCCCGAGCAACCAGGCGCGCATCTCGCACCCGGCCGGATTCAGCACCCAGGCTTCGTCCCGGACATGCGCCATCGACACGGCGGCCGGCAGCTTGCGCGAGGGCGCGGCAATGAGACTGACCGGCTCCGTGCCGATCACGCGGATACCGCCGTCCGATCGATGGCCGGTAACACCTGAGGGCGCCAGCCACAGCGCTGCATCCAGCTCGGCGCGCTGAAGACGCTCACGCAGGACGCCGCCCCACTCGCAGCTCAAACAAAACGACACCGCCGGATAGCGCTCCCGCAGGCCGGACAGTACACGCGCGAATCGCGCGTCGCCCACGGCGTGGCTGACGCCCACACGCAGCACGCCTTCCGGTTCGCCCGAAGACCGCACGCTCCCGCGCAACGCTTCGAATTCGCCGACGATGGTGCGGCACCGGGCAAGCACCGCCTCGCCCTCGGCTGTCAGGCGGAATGGCTTGACGCGACGGTCGAAGAGCACGGTATCCAGCGCGCGTTCAAGCCGCTGAATCTGCTTGGTGACGGCCGGCTGCGTGAGCGGCAGGCGCTCCGCTACGCGAGCGATCGAGCCCGTCTGCGCCAACAGCACAAAGGTACGCATTTCCTCGAGCATGTCGACATTCCTCTTCGTTATGTTTTTTCTGACCAAATTGAATTGGATTCATCTTATGACATGCGCCACAGTCGTGCCAGACGCGCCTCGTGCGCGGCCACCAAAACTTCAGCGAAGAGGAACCCATGAAAGCCCTGGCTCTGACCGACGGTTACGGCATCGATGCCCTGCGCCCCATCGAACGGGATGACCCGACGCCCGCGCCCGACGAGGTCATCGTTCGGACGCGCGCCGCATCGCTCAACTACCGCGATCTCGAAATCGTCTGCGGCACCTTTTTCACGCGCTTTCCGTTGCCGCTGATTCCGCTCTCGGACGGGGTTGGCGAGGTCGTGGCGGTGGGCGAACGCGTCACGCGCGTGCGCCCCGGGGACCGCGTGGCCGGCACGTTCTGGCAACGTTGGGATGCCGGCGACTTCCGCAACGCCGACACGCGCCGCATGCTCGGCGGCCCCATCGACGGCTGGCTGGCCGACACCATGCGGCTGGACGCCGGTGGCGCGGTGATCGTCCCTGCGCACCTGAGCGACGCAGAGGCGGCCACACTGCCCTGCGCGGGGGTCACCGCCTGGCATTGCCTGATCGAAGCAGGCAACCTGCAACCCGGCGAGACCGTCCTTGTGCAGGGCACGGGCGGCGTGTCGATGTTCGCCGTGCAATTTGCGCGGATGGCCGGCGCGCGGCCCATCGTGCTATCCAGCAGCGACGCCAAGCTGGAGCGCGTCCGGGCCCTGGGCGTTCCCGAGTCGGACACGATCAACTATCGATCGACGCCGGATTGGCATGAAGCCGTCTTGGCACGCACGGAAGGCCGGGGCGTCGATCACGTCATCGAAGTGGGCGGCGGCGGCACGCTGCAGCGCTCGCTGAAGGCGTTGCGGATGGGGGGACAGATTCACCTCGTCGGTTACCTCGCCGGGCGCGAGGGCGGCGTCACGCCGCTGGAGATCTTTGCGCGCAAGGCGGTAATCCGGCCGGCCTCGGTTGGGCCACGCGCGTCATTTGAAGCGATGAACCGCGCGCTGGCATTGCACGGCCTGCACCCGATCGTCGATCAGGTGCTGCCTTGGCAGGACGCGCCCGAAGCGTTCGGGGCACTGCAGGCCGGGAAGGTGTTTGGGAAGATTGCGCTGACGTTCTGAGGCCGGCTGAAGGCCTCACGCAGCCAGGATATGCGGCTCGCCCGCGAGAATTTCCGGCGCCGCTGCCGAGGCACGCACGGCAAAGGCGTCGCCGATCATCAGCAGGCTCGGATGCTCGGGGTTGATCCACTGCGCAGCAGCGCCATCGGCCATCTGCTGCAGCGTGAAGCACGCCGAGCGCTGCTCCGGCGTGGTCGCAGCCTCGACCACCCAGGCGGGTGTCGACGGTACGCGGCCACGGGCGATCAGGTCGGCTGCGATGGAGGCAGCCTGATCACGGCCCATGTAGTAGACGAGCGAATCGGCCTGCGCGACGGGGCCGGGCACGACGCCTTCGGGTTGCGGCGTGTCCGGATCGGTTGCCTTGGCTTGCGTAACAAACGCGACGCTGCGAGCGACGCCGCGCTTGGTCAACGGCTGACGAATGGCCGATGCGGCTGCCAGCGCGGCCGTGATGCCCGGAACGATTTCGTAGTCGATGCCGGCTTGCTCCAGCGCCTGCAGTTCTTCATCGGCGCGGCCGAACAGCATCGGATCCCCGCCCTTGAGGCGCACCACGCGTTGGTACTTCGTGGCCAGATCGACGAGCTGCCGGTTGATGAAGCGCTGCGCCGTCGAACGCTTGCCACATCGCTTGCCCACCGGAATGAGCACGGCCTGCGGGCAGTACTGGAAGACCTCTGGCGAGACGAGGGCGTCGTGCAGCACGACCTCGGCTTCGCCCAACAACCGTGCGCCGCGCACCGTGATGAGGTCCGCAGCGCCAGGGCCCGCACCAATCAGGCTCACGTGGCCGAGTGTCTTGTGGGTCTTCGCTTCCATTTGCAGCTTCCTTTGCCTTTTCCTGGCGGAGCGCAAGTTACTGCGCCCCTTTTACATTAGGAAAACGCACGGATCATGCCAGCCGCCACCGTATGGTGCGTGGCTTCGTCCACCAGGATAAACGCGCCGGTGGCCGGGTTATCGCCATACACATCGCACACGATCGGCTTCTGCAGGCTGATATTGACCGTGCCGATATCGTTGAGCGCGATCTGCTTGCGGCCGGTTTCGTGCGACAGCGTATGCACGTCGAGCACGCGTTCCACATCCGACACGCGTGCGAATACGGTGGCCGTGGTGTGCTTGAGCACGTATTTGCGCGCCGGGTTCAGCTCGTGTTCGTCGAACCAGCACAGGTCGGCGTGCAGCTTCTTGGCGGCGTTGGCGGCAGTGGTCGGAGCCGCGACGATGGTGTCGCCGCGCGAAATGTCCACATCGTCGGCCAGACGCACGGTGATGGTCTCGCCCGGGCCGGCCGCATCAGCTGAGCCATTGGGCGTCAGCACTTCGGCCACGGTGGTTTCGCGGTTGGCAGGCAGCACGCGCACGGCCTGGCCAACGCGTACGGTGCCGGCTTCCACACGGCCCATGTAGCCGCGGAAATCATCGGCTTGCGAGCCATCCTGGCGTGCCACCAACTGCACCGGGAAGCGCAGCGCATCGTCGCCCACCGGCGCGGTCTCTTCCACCTTCAGGTCTTCGAGCAACGCAAGCAGCGGCTCGCCCTGATACCAAGGCATAGCTTCGGAGGCATGCACGATGTTGTCGCCGCGCAGCGCCGACACCGGCACATAGCGCACGTCGTGCAGGCCGAGTTGCGTGGCCAGTGCGTCGTAGGCGGTGCGGATTTCGTTGAAGCGCGCTTCGCTGTAGTCGACCAGGTCCATCTTGTTGATGGCCACGATCACGTGCTGCAGTTCCAGCAGCTTCACGATGGCCGAATGGCGCTTGGTCTGCGCCAGCAGCTCAGTCTTGCCGTCGACGGTCGTCACGCGCGTCGCGTCAATCAGAATGATGGCGGCATGCGCGGTCGAGGCGCCCGTCACCATGTTGCGCGTGTACTGCTCGTGGCCCGGCGTGTCGGCAATGATGAACTTGCGGCGCGCGGTCGAGAAATAGCGGTACGCCACGTCGATCGTGATGCCCTGCTCACGCTCGGCTTCCAGGCCGTCGGTCAGCAGCGAGAAATCGATCTGCTCGCCGGCGGTACGCTTGTTCTTGGCGTTGGCCAGCGCTTGCAGCTGGTCAGTCAGCACGGCCTTGCTGTCGTACAGCAGGCGACCGATCAGCGTGCTCTTGCCGTCGTCGACGGAACCGGCGGTGATGAAGCGCAGCAGGCCTTGGTGCGATGCTTGATTTGTCATGATCAGAAATACCCTTCCTTCTTGCGCTTCTCCATCGAGGCTTCGCTCGTCTGGTCGTCCATGCGCGTGGCGCCGCGTTCGGTGATTTCGGTCACGGCTGTCTCGGCGATGATCTCGGCCGGCGTGGCGGCCGTGCTCGCCACGGGGCACGTGCAGCTGATGTCGCCCACGGTGCGGAAGCGCACCGACAGGACTTCGCTCACGTCGCCATCGGCCTTGGGCGTGATCGGCGTAACCGGCACCAGCAGGCCGTTCTTGCGCACGACTTCACGCTGATGCGCGTAGTAGATCGGCGGCAGGTCCAGGTTCTCGCGGGCGATGTACTGCCACACGTCGAGTTCCGTCCAGTTGGAGATCGGGAACACGCGCATCTGCTCGCCCTGCGCCATGCGGGCGTTGTACAGGCTCCAGAGTTCCGGGCGCTGCGCCTTCGGATCCCACTGGCCGAATTCGTCGCGGAACGAGAAGATGCGTTCCTTCGCACGGGCCTTCTCTTCATCGCGACGGGCGCCGCCCATCAGGGCATCGAAACCGTTCGCTTCGATCGTTTCCAGCAGTGTGACGGCCTGTGCGGCGTTGCGCGAATCGGTTTCCTTGCGCAGGCGCACGGTGCCGCGCTTGATGGAATCTTCCACGTGGCCGACCACCAGGCGCGCGCCGAGTTCGGCAACGCGCTGGTCCCGAAACTGGATCACTTCCGGGTAGTTGTGCCCCGTATCGATGTGCACCAGCGGGAATGGCAGTTCGATCTTGCGGTCACCCAGACGGAAGGCCTTGAGCGCCAGATGCAGCATGACGATCGAATCCTTGCCGCCGGAAAACAGCAGCGCCGGATTGCGGCACTCGGCCACCACTTCACGAATGATGTAGATCGACTCGGCTTCCAGCCAGTCGAGGTGTTCGTTCTGCACCGGCGTCAGGGCCGTGCCGGGGATCTCGCTCATCACTCCCATGATTCTTCCTTCGCTTTCGCTCAATTCTGTTGCGACGGGTGCGTCGCCGAACTTGTCACCGCATTTGCCGCATGCAGACCGCATTCCTTGCTGTCGCGCGATTCCCACCACCAGCGGCCGGCGCGCACATCCTCGCCAGCACGCACCGCGCGCGTGCAAGGCTCGCAGCCGATGCTGGGATACCCCTTGTCGTGCAACGCGTTGGTGGGCACGTTGTGCTGCTCGAGGTACGCCCAGACTTCGGCCTCGGACCAGTCGAACAGCGGGTTGTACTTGGCGATGCCGCGGGCCTCGTCATCTTCGGCAAACGGCAGATCGGCACGCGTGACGGCCTGTTCGCGGCGCTGGCCCGTAAGCCACGCGTCGGCGTCTTTGAGCGCGCGGTTCAGCGGCACCACCTTGCGGATGTTGCAGCAGGCCTTGCGCAGCTCGATGCTGTCGTAAAAAGCGTTGAGGCCGTGGTCGCGCACGTAGGCTTCCACCGCGCGAGCGTCCGGCGCGTACTGCTCGATGGCATAACCGTAATGCGCCCGGACGCGATCGAGCATCTCCAGCGTTTCGGCGTGCAGGCGGCCCGTCTGCAACGTGAAGATCGGCAGGTGCGCGCGCACGGCCTCGGGGCTGCGCAGGATCGCATCGGTCACGACCATGTCTTCGGCAGCGAGGCTGGTGGCGAACTTCGCCACGCCGTGCTTGGCGGCAATCTCAGCCAGGCGTTCGAACAGCGCGGCTTCCTTCGCGGCCAGGGCTTCAGCCGTGCCGGTGTAGGCCGGACGCGTCCAGAGCACCGGGCGACCGATTGCGGACACCGGCACTTCGGACACGCTCACGTCTTGCACGTCGCTCACGCGGCCTCCTGAACGGCACGCTCGCGACGGAACAACGGACGCGGCTCGTCGACGGCGCCTTGGTAGCGCACGCTGATCTCGCCGAAGCCATTCAGTGCATCGTCGATGTTCTTGTCTGCGCGCACGGCGTAGGCGTCGAAACCGCAACGGCGCATGAAGTCGAGCTGGTCGCGCAGCACGTCGCCAATGGCGCGCAGTTCACGCGTGAAACCCAGGCGCTGACGCAGCAGGAACGCGGTGCTGTAGCCTCGGCCATCGCGGAAGACCGGAAAATCCACCGCCACGAGCGACAGGTTCGGCAGATCGGCTTCCAGGGCGAACGGCTCGTCGTCCGGAGCTAACCAGACGGCCAGCGTGCCGGCGCGCGCGCGGCCGAGCAGTGCGTCGCGGTGGGCTTGCCAATAGGCCAGCGGCACGATGGCGTGCGCGGCAGCATCCACATCGGCTTGCGTCAGTTCGCCGCCTTCCGGCGCGCGCAGCACGGTCCATTCGTCAGCCACGATTTGCGGGGCACCGTTTTGCAGCTTGATGATCTTGCTCATGTTCGTTTCCCTCGCATTCAGGCTTCTGCACGGGCGTAGACGCGTTCCTTGAACGGGGTCATGCCGATGCGGTGATAGGTGTCGATGAACAGCTCGTCTTCTGTGCGGTTGGCAACAAAGGTGTCGATGATGCGCTCGATCACGTCGGGCATTTCTTCGGCCTTGAACGACGGCCCGATGATTTTGCCGATCGCCGAATCGTTGCCCTGCGCGCCGCCCAGCGACACCTGGTACCACTCTTCGTCGTGCTTATCGACACCCAGGATGCCGATGTTGCCAACGTGGTGGTGACCGCACGAGTTGATGCAACCCGAGATGTTGAGCGACAGCTCGCCCAGGTCGTGCACGTAATCGAGATCGTCGAAACGCGCCTGGATTGCCTGCGCGATGGGGATCGACTTGGCGTTGGCCAGCGAGCAGAAATCGCCGCCCGGGCACGCAATGATGTCGGTCAGCAGGCCGATGTTGGCGGTGGCCATGCCGTGCTCCTTGGCCAGCTGCCACAGCTCCAGCAGGTCGTGCTTCTTCACGTCCGGCAGGATCAGGTTCTGCTCGTGCGCGACACGCACCTCGCCAAAGCCGAAGCGCTCCGACCAATCCGCCACCAGCGCCATCTGCTCGGCCGTGGCATCGCCCGGGGGCAGCGCCGCACCCGGCTTGAGCGACAGCGTGACCGCGGCGTAGCCCGGCACGCGGTGCGGATGCACGTTGCGGCTGACCCAGCGTGCGAACGCCTTGTTCTCCAGCAGCGCCTTTTCATAGCCGGCATCGGTGTCGGCCAGCTTTTCATACGCGGGCGGCGCGAAGAACTGCGCCACGCGGTCGAATTCGGCCTGCGTGATGGTCGAGGGGCCGTCCTTGATGTGCTGCCACTCTTCTTCCACCTGGCGCGCAAACTCCTCAGCGCCGATGGCCTTCACGAGAATCTTGATGCGCGCCTTGTACTTGTTGTCGCGACGGCCGTAGCGGTTGTACACGCGCACGGCAGCTTCGATGTACGACAGCATGTGCTGCCACGGCAGGTCTTCCTTGATGATCGCGCCCAGGATCGGGGTACGGCCCATGCCGCCACCGGCCAGGATGCGCAGCAGCGTCTGGCCGTCTTTCTCATAGGCGTAGACGCCGATGTCGTGCAGTTGCGTCACGGCGCGGTCTTGGCGCGAGGCCGACACCGCAATCTTGAACTTGCGCGGCAGGAAGGCGAACTCGGGGATGAACGTCGACCATTGGCGCAGGATTTCCGCCAGCGGGCGCGCGTCGATCACCTCGTCCGGTGCCACGCCGGCAAACTGGTCGGTCGTGATGTTGCGGATGCAGTTGCCCGAAGTCTGGATGGCGTGCATTTCGACCGAGGCCAGCTTGGCCAGGATGTCCGGCACCTGCTCCAGTTCGATCCAGTTGTACTGGATGTTCTGGCGCGTGCTGAAGTGGCCGTAGCCGCGGTCGTGCTCCGCCGCGATATGGCTGAGCATGCGCATCTGGTTGGCGCGCAGATGGCCGTACGGAATCGCCACGCGCAGCATATAGGCGTGGCGCTGGTAGTACAGGCCGTTCTGGAGGCGCAGCGGCAGGAACTCTTCTTCGGTCAGTTCGCCCGAGATACGGCGGCGCACCTGGTCGCGGAACTGCGCAACGCGGTCGGCGACGAGGCGGTGATCGTAAGCGTCGTATTGGTACATGACTGTTCAGTCCAATCCGGCTGGGCCGGCATGCGATTCAATTGGGGGAATGCGTTTCGTTATGGCGCTGCTGTCGTCTCAGCGACAACAGCGGCAATCAAGCGGCGCCGGCATGAATTCACGCATCACGACACCAGCTTGATGGCCGTGATCGTCAGCGTGGCGGCAAGCGCGCCGCGCACCAGACGTTCCGGCAGATTCTTGGACAGGCGCGCGCCCAGCCAGATACCCGGGATGGAGCCGACCAGCAGCGACACCAGGAGGTTCCAGTCGATGGTGCCCAGGTACATGTGACCCAGGCCCGCCACGGCCGTCAGCGGCACGGCATAGGCGATGTCGGTGCCGGCCACTTCGGCGCTCTTCAACTCGGGATACAGGATCAGGATGAGCGTCGCGCCCACCGCACCGGCACCGATGGACGACACCGTCACCAGCACGCCCAGCACCGCGCCAACGAGAATCGTCGCCACGGCGAGCGTGGTGCCCTGCAGGCGATAGCGCGGATTGCGGGCCAGCCAGCCCAGCACGCGCTGGCGGAACAGCAGCGAAATTACCGTCAGGATGACCGACACGCCGATCGTCAGGCGAATCACGTGCATCCATTCAGCATCGAGATTGCCGGCGCTCTTCAGCACGATCACCGTCACCAGCGCCGCGGGCAGGCTGCCCAGGCAGAGGCGCTTGACGATGTCCCAGCGGATATGGCCGTGGCTGCGGTGCGCGATCGTGCCGACGCCCTTGGTCAGCGAGGCGAATGCCAGGTCCGTGCCCACGGCGGTCGCCGGCGAAAAGCCGAACATTAGCGTCAGCAGCGGAGTCATCAGCGAGCCGCCGCCAACGCCCGTCAGGCCGACCAGAAGGCCAACCAGCAGACCGGAAATCGTATAGGCAAGCGTCATGGCGCAGGGACAGTGAGGGCGTGTTATCACGAAGTTCGAGCATCGTAATGAACTGGCCTCATATCCCAAACCAATAAAAAATTGTTTGTTTATATGGCGTCGGTTATAAGTAGCGTTCAGTTCGCACCCGTTCTTCTTATTGACCGCGCAGCCATGAACCTCCACCAATTCCGCTTCGTGCGCGAAGCCGTGCGGCAGAAATTCAACCTGACAGAGGCCGCAAAAGCGCTCTATACATCACAACCTGGTGTCTCTAAGGCCATCATCGAGCTGGAAGAGGAGCTGGGCGTCGATATCTTCACCCGGCACGGCAAGCGCATCCGGGGTCTCACAGAGCCGGGACGGCGCATCCTCGCCTCCGTCGAGCGCGTGCTCGAAGAAGTCGAAACCCTCAAGCGCGTCGGCAAGGACTACGCCGCACAGGACCAGGGCAACTTCACCATCGCGACCACGCACACGCAGGCGCGCTACGCGCTGCCCAAGGCCATCGCCGAATTCACGCGCAAATATCCCAAGGTCCGCCTTTCCATTCAGCAGGGCACGCCCGCGCAGATCGCCGAGATGGTGCTGCACGACCAGGCCGACATCGCCATCGCCACCGAAGGCATGTCGCACGTGAAGGATCTGATCTCGATCCCGGGCTACCAGTGGCAGCATGTGGTGGTGACGCCGCCTGACCACCCGCTTCTGTCGCGCCAGCACCTGACGCTGGACGACCTGAAGGGTTACCCGATCATCACGTACGACCACCACTTTGCAGGCCGGCCCAAGATCGACCACGCGTTCGAGCTGCGCCAGATCAAGCCCGACATCGTGCTCGAAGCCATCGACGCCGACGTCATCAAGACGTACGTGGAAGTGGGCCTGGGCGTGGGCATCGTGGCCGGTGTCGCGTTCGATGCCGAGCGCGACCGCAACCTGCGCGCCATTCCGGCCGGACACCTGTTCGGCACCAACGTCACGCACCTGGGCGTCAAACAAGGGGCGTACCTGCGCGGCTTCGTCTACACCTTCATCGAACTGTTTGCGCCGACGCTCACGCGCAAGCTGGTCGAACAACTCATGTCCGGCGATCACGAAGCGTACGAGCTTTGATCCGCCGGCAATCTGCAACACTCGAACCTCCCGGAGATTCCATGACGACCCGACGTCGCCTGCTGTGCGGCATGGCCCTCTTTGCCAGCGCTGCTGCACTTGCCCTGCCTGCCCAAGCCGACATCCGCGTGGGCGTGGTGCTGTCCACCACCGGCCCCGCCGCGGCCATCGGCATTCCCAGCAAGAACACCGTGCAGATGTGGCCGGCCACCATCGGCGGCCAGCGCGCGCAGGTGATCGTGCTCGACGACGCCTCCGACCCGTCGATGGCCGTGCGCAACGTGCGCAAGCTGATCGCCGAAGACAAGGTCGATGTCATCGTTGGCCCGACGATTGTGCCGACGGCACTGGCCTCGCTCGATGCCGTGGCCGAAGGGCAAACGCCGATGGTTACGCTCGCCGCCTCGGCCTCCATCGTCGAACCGCAGGACGCCAAGCGCCGCTGGGCCTTCAAGATGCCGCAGAACGATTCGCAGATGGCCACGCTCGTCACCCAGCACATGGCGGACAACGGCGTGCACACCGTCGGCTTCATCGGCTTTACGGATGCGTATGGCGAGAGCTGGTGGCGTGAATTCTCGAAGCTGGCCGACGTGCGCAAGTTGCGCGTTGTGGCCAACGAACGCTTTGCGCGCACCGATACCAGCGTGACGGGGCAGATTCTCAAACTGATGGCGGCCAAGCCCGACGCCATCCTGATTGCCGGGGCCGGCACCCCCGCCGCCCTGCCCCAGCGCACGCTGGTGGAGCGCGGCTACAAGGGCCGCATCTATCAGACGCACGGCATCGCCAGCACCGAATTCCTGAAGGTGGGCGGCAAGGATGTGGAAGGTACGCTCTTCCCGACCGGCCCCGTGGTCGTGGCGCGCGAGTTGCCGGCCGGCCACCCGGTGCGCAAGGTCGCCGTGGAATTTGCCGATCGCTATGAAGCTAAGTACGGCGCCAACACCGTCACGCAATTCGCGGGCGATGCATGGGGCGCGTGGCAGCTGCTCGACAACGCCACGGCGCGGGCACTCAAGAGCGGCGCCACGCCCGGCACCCCCGCCTTCCGCGCCGCCCTGCGCGACGCGCTGGAAACGACGCGCGATCTGACCGTGCCCAACGGCGTGCTGAACCTGAATGCCCAGGATCACCAAGGCTTCGACCAACGTTCGCGCGTGATGGGCATCATCAAGAACGGCCGTTTCGCATACGCCGGCCCGCGCTAATCCACCACGCAGAGATTCGCCATGACACGCATTGCCTTCATTGGCCTCGGCAACATGGGCACGCCGATGGTCCAGCACCTGATTGCCGCCGGGCACACCGTGCGCGCCTATGTGCGCCGTCCGGAAGCGGCCCACAACGCCCGCGCCCTCGGCGCCGAGCCCGTCAACACGCCCGCCGAAGCGGCGCGCGACGCGGAGATGATCTTCACCAACGTCACGTCCACGGCCGATGTGGAAAGCGTGCTGCTCGGGCCGGACGGCGTCATCCATGGCGCGCCGCGTGGCGCGGTGTGCATCGATCACAGCACGATCTCCGCTGTCGCCACACGCCGGATCGCGGCCGATTTGGAAGCGGCGGGCCTGGAGTTCCTGGATGCGCCGGTCTCAGGCGGCACTGCCGGGGCGCAAAAGGCCACGCTGTCGATCATGGTCGGCGGCAAGGCCGATGTGCTGGAACGCGTGCGGCCGCTGCTCCAACTGCTGGGCACGACGATCACGCACGTCGGCGATCACGGGGCCGGCCAAGTCGCCAAGGCGTGCAACCAGATTGTGCAGGTCATCAACATCCAGGGCATTGCCGAAGCCATGCTGTTTGCGCGCGCGCAAGGTACCGATCCGTCGCGCGTGCTGGCTGCCATCGGCCCGGGCTTTGCCGGCAGCCGCATGCTCGACCTGGAGGGGCCCAAGATGGCCGAGCGCAACTTTGCCGCCGGCATCGAAGCGCGTCTGCACGACAAGGATTTCGGCCTCGTACGCGAGATCGCCCAGGAACTCGGCCTGCAGATGCCGGCGATGGAGCTGGTGGCTTCGCAGCTCAATACGCTGGTCGCCAACGGCTGGGGGTATGACGACACGGCGTCGCTGCTGCGTGTGCTCGAGCAGCAGAACAACCAGCAGCCGGATTGAGCGTCTTCCGGCTCGCCTTGTTTGCCTGGCCGGACTTCTGGCATAATTGCCGGCTCATCAGCACCTGCCCGAGTGGTGAAATTGGTAGACGCAGGGGACTCAAAATCCCCCGCCGCAAGGCGTGCCGGTTCGATTCCGGCCTCGGGCACCAGAATTCAAGCCGCTTCTGTTCACGCAGAAGCGGCTTTTTCATTGGGCGTTCGGCAACGCGATGACAGCCGGCAACACGCCCAGCGCGGCGTGGGATAATGGCGGTTTTGCGCCCGGGCGCGGCTCAAGAGGTTGATCGCACGGGCGCGCGAGGGCCTTTATCCGCGTGGCCCGCCCCACCATCGACTTTCTTCAGCACCCAAAATGCCCGCATACCGTTCCAAAACCTCCACCGCCGGCCGCAACATGGCGGGGGCACGCTCGCTGTGGCGCGCCACCGGCATGAAAGACGAAGACTTCCAGAAGCCGATCATCGCGGTGGTCAACTCGTTCACCCAGTTCGTTCCCGGCCACGTGCACCTGAAAGACCTGGGCCAGCTCGTCGCGCGTGAGATCGAAGCCGCGGGCGGTGTTGCCAAGGAATTCAACACGATCGCCGTGGATGACGGCATCGCCATGGGCCACGACGGCATGCTGTATTCGCTGCCCAGCCGCGACATCATTGCCGACTCGGTCGAATACATGGTCAACGCGCACTGCGCCGATGCCATGGTCTGCATCTCCAACTGCGACAAGATCACCCCCGGTATGCTAATGGCCGCCATGCGCCTGAACATTCCGGTGATCTTCGTCTCGGGCGGCCCGATGGAAGCAGGCAAGACGCGCTTGGCCAACCCCGTCACCAAGGCCATCGAGATCAAGAAGCTCGACCTGATCGACGCGATGGTGATCGCGGCCGACAGCAAGTATTCCGACGAGGAAGTGGCCGAAGTCGAACGCTCGGCTTGCCCGACCTGCGGTTCGTGCTCGGGCATGTTCACGGCCAACTCGATGAACTGCCTGACCGAAGCACTCGGCCTGTCGCTGCCCGGCAACGGCACCGTGGTCGCCACGCACGCAGACCGCGAACAGCTCTTCAAGCGCGCCGGCCGCCGCATCGTCGAACTGGCCCGCCAGTACTACGAGCAGGACGACGAGCGCGTGCTGCCGCGCTCGGTCGGCTTCAAGGCATTTGAGAACGCCATGACGCTGGACATCGCGATGGGCGGCTCGACCAACACGATCCTGCACCTGCTGGCCATCGCGCAGGAAGCCGAGATCGACTTCACGATGGCCGACATCGACCGCCTTTCGCGCGTCGTGCCGCAGCTGTGCAAGGTTGCGCCGAACACGAACAAGTACCACATCGAAGACGTGCACCGCGCCGGCGGCATCATGGCCATCCTGGGTGAGCTGGATCGCGCCGGCAAGCTGCACACCGACGCACCCACCGTGCACGCGCCCACGCTGAAGGACGCGCTGGACCAGTGGGACATCGTCCGCACGTCGGACGAAGCCGTGCAGACGTTCTACCGTGCCGGCCCGGCCGGTATCCCGACGCAGGTCGCGTTCAGCCAGAACACGCGCTGGCCCAGCCTGGACCTGGACCGCGCCGAGGGCTGCATCCGCTCGCACGAACATGCGTTCTCCAAGGAGGGCGGCCTGGCCGTGCTGAGGGGCAACATCGCGCTGGACGGCTGCGTGGTGAAGACCGCCGGCGTGGACGAGAGCATCCTCGTGTTCGAAGGCACGGCGCATGTGACGGAATCGCAGGACGAAGCGGTCGAGAACATCCTCGCCGACAAGGTCAAGGCCGGCGACGTGGTGGTCGTGCGCTACGAGGGCCCGAAGGGCGGCCCCGGCATGCAGGAAATGCTGTACCCGACGAGCTACATCAAGTCCAAGGGCCTGGGCAAAGCCTGTGCGCTGCTGACGGACGGCCGCTTCTCGGGCGGTACCTCGGGTCTGTCGATCGGTCACTGCTCGCCGGAAGCGGCTGCAGGCGGCGCGATTGGCCTGGTGCGCAACGGTGACAAGATCCGCATCGACATCCCCAACCGCACGATCAACGTGCTGGTGTCGGATGAAGAACTCGCGCGTCGCCGCGAAGAGCAGAACGCCAAGGGCTGGAAGCCTGCGCAGCCGCGTCCGCGCAAGGTGTCGGCCGCGCTCAAGGCGTACGCCAAGCTCGTCATGTCGGCGGACAAGGGCGCAGTGCGCGACCTGTCGCAACTGGACGACTGACGCAGCACGGGCCAAGCGCTCGATCCACGTGAAAAAAGCCGCTCTTCGGAGCGGCTTTTTCTATTGCGGCGGTGCTGCTATGTTCAATCCCAGTGCGGCGCCAGCCCGTCTGGTGAAACCTCGCGGCCGTTGCGCTCAAGCGCGGCGATCTGCGCCATGTCGTCGGCGGTCAGTTGCAGCGTTTTTGCGCGCAGGTTGCTCGCAAGATTTTCACGCTTGGTCGACGACGGGATCACCGAATAGCCCAGCTGCATCGCCCAGGCCAGCACGACCTGCGCCGGCGTCGCCTCGTGCCGCTGTGCAATCGCGTCGATCACCGGATCGCCCAGCACCTTGCCGTAGGCGAGCGTCATGTACGACGTGACATGAATGCCCTCGCGCTGCAGGAATTCGACGAGCTTGCGGTTCTGCAGATACGGGCTCAGCTCGATCTGGTTCGTCGCGATGGCGTCTTTGCCGACCACCGCCATCGCCTGTAGCGTCAGCGCGATATTGAAGTTCGAGACGCCGATCTCGCGCGTCAAACCCCGGGCCTTGGCGTCGGCCAGCGCAGTCATGAATTCTTCGAGCGACACGCCGTTGTTGGGCGCAGGCCAGTGGATCAGCGTGAGGTCGACGTAATCGGTGCGCAGCTTGGCGAGGCTGTCTTCGAGGCTCGGCGCCAGCTTGTCCTTGGCGTAGTTGTCGACCCAGATCTTGGTGGTGAGGAAGAGGTCTTCGCGGCGCACACCTGAGCCGGCAATCGCCTCGCCCACGTCGGCTTCGTTGCCGTAGATCTGTGCGGTGTCGATTGCGCGGTAGCCGAGTTCCAGGCCATTGCGAACCGAGTCGATGACAACCTGGCCCTTCAGGCGGAACGTGCCGAGGCCGAAAGCGGGAATCTTGTTCATCTTGTGCTCCAGGGAAAATCGAATCAGGGGTTCATGGCGAGGCGTGCCCGACGCTGCACGACGTGCAGTCCCACCAGCGCAAGGCCCGCCGCAGCGATCACCGCGCCGACAATCGGCACCGCCGCATAGCCCAGGCCTGCGGAGATGGCCGCACCGCCCGCTGCCGCGCCCAGCGCGTTGCCGAGGTTGAATGCACCCACATTGACCGACGATGCAAGGCCCGGCGCTTCAGCCGCGGCACGCATCACGCGCATCTGCAGCGGCGGCACGACCGCGAACGTGGCAATGCCCCACACCAGCAACGCGGCGGCCGCACCGACGTGCGTTTTGGCCAACACGGGAAACGCGAGCATCGTCACGATCAACAGCACGAGGAAACCGATCAGGCTGCCGTCGAGCGAGCGATCGGCCAAGCGGCCGCCGGCAATGTTGCCAATCGAAAAGCCGATGCCGATCAGCACCAGCATGGCCGTCACGAACGCCGGCGAGGCACCGGTCAGCTGGGCGAGCGTCGGGGCAACGTACGTGTAAAGCGTGAACATCGCGCCGGCACCGAGCACCGTGGTGGCAAGCGCGCCAAGCACCACGGGACGTGTCAGCACGGCCAGCTCGGCGCGCAGGTTGGGCATCTTGCCGGCATCGCCCTTCGGCAGTGCGGTGAACAGGCCCGCGATGGCGATCAGGCCCAGGCTTGCCGTGGCGGCAAACGACATGCGCCAGCCGATCATCTGGCCCAGCCACGTCGCGGCCGGCACACCCCCGACGTTGGCGATCGTCAGGCCCATGAACATCGTTGCCACGGCGCTGGCCTGCTTCTCCCGCGGCACAAGGCTGGCGGCTACCACCGAACCCAGCCCGAAGAATGCGCCGTGGTTGAGGCTGGTGACGAGCCGGGCGAGGAGCAGCGTCGTGTAATCCGGCGCCACAGCAGAGAGCAGATTGCCGATGGTGAAGATGCTCATCAGCGCGATCAGCGCCTTGCGGCGCGGCCAGCGTGCGAGCAACAGCGTCATGATCGGCGCGCCGACCATCACGCCGATGGCGTATGCGCTGATCAGCATGCCGGCCTGCGGAATCGATACATGCACGCCGTCGGCAATCACGGGCAGCAGGCCCATCGGCGAGAACTCGGTCGTGCCGATGCCAAAGGCGCCGGCGGCAAGCGCGAGCAGTGGCAGCGTGGCGCTGCTGCGTTCGCGCTCGGTGGAAGTTTGGATGGAATTCATGCGGTGTACTCCAAGGCAGAGGAATGGAAAGCGGGCAGGACTTCTGCCGCGATTTCCGCAAACGTTTCAGCAAGCGGGCGACGATTTCGGCGGAAATGCAGCCCGATATGCTGCACACCGGCCTCACGCATCGCCGCCAATTCTTCGGACAATGCAATGCGCCCGGCGCGTGCGCCAAAGCGATGACGTTGCAGCGGTTCGTGCGGGTCATCCGCCAGATCGAGGTGGATGAAGCTCACGTAGGGCTTGTCGCCGGCAACGGCACGCCATGCGGCGGCGCGTTGCGCGTGATCGGCCGGTGTGCCCGGATAGGCAAGGCAACCGTCCATGTGCGCGCCGATCCAGGCCGGCGTCTGTTGCGCGAGGCCGGCCACCAGCAGCGGAACCGGCGTGCGCACGGCCGGAAGAACTTCCAAGCCGGCGGGCAACCTGTCGCGCGCGCCATCACGCAATAGCGCGATCTGGTCGCGGAAGTTGGCGCCGCGCGACTCGAAGTCGCGGCCGAACAGCGGATATTCGACAGGCCGATCACCGCTGGCCACGCCGAGCAGCAGACGACCGCCGCTCAACTCCTGGATCGTCGCGGCCGACTTGAGCGTCAGCAGCGGCTCGCGCAACGGCAGCACCACGGCGGCCGTGCCGAGCAGGATGTTGCGCGTGATGCCGGCCAGGTAGCCGAGGTACGAGAACACTTCGAACACCTGCGCCGCATCGCCGAACGCCGGGTCGTAGACCGGCACATCGCGCACCCACAGGGCACGAAAACCGAGCGAATCAGCGAGCTTGGCGAGCGTCGCGTGGTGTTCAAGATCAGGGACACCGTGACGGCGCCCGTCACGCAGGCGCTTCGCGTCGCCGGCCGGGGACCAATCGTTGTCGAGCGGCAACTCGATGCCGATGCTGAAGCCGCCGTGTGTCAGTTTGTCGAGTGCGGGGGACATGGTTGTGACCGGTTCAAACGGCGCTGAAGAGACAGCGCCTGCGACCGGCGTAATGAGCATGGATGGCAGTGTGCGGGTTCCACCTTTGCAGAAAAACCCGTCCGCCGACGAAACAGTCTTGATTGTCAATCAACAATGCATGTGGATTGGGGCGCACTGCAGGGTGTCAGCACAGCGCGCGCGTCGGCTTTCCAATATATGTCACATAGTGATATATTCGGCCGCAAACCCATTATTTGCGCCATGTCCACTTCCGCACGCCCTTTGTCCAAGCAGGATTTCGAGAATCTCTCCAATTTCCGCTACCACCTGCGCCGCTTCCTGCGCGCGTCCGAAGATCTGATCCAGGCCAAGGGCATCACCCCGCTGCAGTATCAACTGCTGCTGCACGTGAAAGGCTATGCCGGGCGCGAATGGGCCACCGTTGGCGAACTGGCCGAGCGCCTGCAGGCGGCGCCGCACGGCACGGCGGCGCTCGTCACGCGTTGCGAAGAAGCCGGCCTGGTCGTGCGCCGTCAGAGCGATACCGACGCGCGCCAGGTGGAAGTGCATCTTTCCAGAAAGGGCGATCACCTCGTTGCGCTGCTGGCCGAGCTGCACCAGAGCGAGCTGTCGGCCTTCAGCCGCGCCTTCAAGCTTCCGCACCTCGATCAACCTGCCGAACCCACGGCCGAGCAGTAACGTCATGCACAACGTTGAACACCCACAGCATCGGCGCGACTTTGCAACGGACACCACGCTGTTCCGCACCACGGCGCTGGCTGTCGTCATCGCTGCGTTTGCAACGCTGGCGGCGACGGTGCTGCTCCACCTGATCCGCTTCTTCACCAACCTGTTCTTTTTCCAGACGCTGTCGCTGGCGGATCGATCGCCGGCCACCAATACGCTCGGCGCCTGGGTGATTGCGGTGCCGCTCATCGGCGGGCTCGTCGTCGGGCTGATGGCGCGCTTCGGTTCGGAGAAGATCCGCGGGCACGGCATTCCCGAGGCCATCGAAGCGATCCTGTTCGGCAAGAGCAAGATGTCGCCGAAGGTGGCGGTGCTCAAGCCGCTGTCGTCGGGCGTCGTGATCGGCAGCGGCGGGCCATTTGGCGCGGAAGGCCCGATCATCATGACCGGCGGCGCGATCGGCTCGCTGTTCGCGCAGTTCTTCAAGCTGACCGCCGCCGAGCGCAAGACGCTGCTGGTGGCCGGCGCCACCGCTGGCATGACGGCCGTGTTCGGCACGCCCGTCGCCGCCTTGCTGCTGGCGGTGGAACTGCTGCTGTTCGAATGGCGCCCGCGCAGCATGCTGCCCGTGGCGGTGGCCTGCGCGGTGGCGGGCTTCCTCCGTGTGCTGGTGCTGGAGCCCGGCCCCCTCTTCCCGCTGGAAACCGCGCCCGCGACGCTGCCTGCGCTGGGCTCGTGCGTGATCGCCGGGTTGCTGTGCGGCGCGCTGGCGCGCTCGCTGTCGATGGCGCTGTACAAGACCGAAGACCTGTTTGGCCGCCTGCCGATCCACTGGATGTGGTGGCCGGCCATCGGCGGCCTGGTGGTGGGCATTGGCGGCTATTTCGAACCGCGCGCCCTGGGCGTCGGCTACGACGTCATCGGCGACCTGCTGCACAACCATCTCGCCATCCGCGTGGCGCTGGCGCTGCTGGTGGTCAAGGCCATCATCTGGGTAATCGCGCTGGGCTCCGGCACGTCGGGCGGTGTGCTCGCTCCGCTGCTGATGATGGGCGCTGGTCTTGGTGTGCTCGTCGGGCCTGTGCTGCCGGGCGGTGATCCGGGCCTGTGGCCGCTTGTCTGCATGGCCGCCATGCTGGCCGGTGTGCTGGGCGCCCCGCTCACGGCCATCGTCTTCGCCTTTGGGCTCACGCACGATGTCAATGCGCTGCTGCCGATTTTGCTTGCGGTCGCGGTGTCCTACGGTTTTGTCGTGCTGACCATGCCACGCTCGATCATGACCGAGAAGATCGCGCGCCGCGGCTTCCACATCTATCGCGAATACGCTGTCGATCCGCTCGAGCGCCACGCCGTGGACGAGGTGATGACGCGTTCCGTGCAGACCATCGACGCACAGGCCACGCTGGCCGATACACTCGCCGACCGCTTTGGCGTCAGACAGGCGCACCGTGCATTTCCCGTGGTGCAAGGCGGTCCGAATGGCAGGCTGATCGGCATGCTCGACCGCGATGCGCTGCTGGCGGCCCAGAAGCGCGGCGCCGTCACCGTGGCCGAATTGTTTGGCGCGAACGCCCCCGTGATGGCGTTGCCGGGCGAGACCTGCCGCATCGTTGCCACGCGGCTGGCGGTGCATGGGCTGGAGCGGCTCCCGGTGGTGGCCGATTCGCAGTCGCGCGCGTTGGTGGGCATTGTCTCGCGCAGCGATCTGGTCAAACCATCGCTGGCATTCTTCGATGAAGAACAGCGCCGTGAACGCTTCCGCCGTGTGCCGCTGTCGGGCGCACGCACGCAGCTTGAACTTCGCCGTCGTCGCGCGGGCCGCGCGGCGCGCTAGTCCCAACGCTCAGCCGGCCACGTGCCGGTTGCGCCCGCTTTCCTTGGCGCGATACAGCGCCAGATCGGCGCGCTTGAGCATTTCCGACGCGGTATCGCCCGGCCGGCAGACCGTCATGCCCATGCTGACCGTCATCGAGAGCCCGGTCGGAAAACTTTCGTCGCTCTCGGCCACCGCGGTGCGCAGGCGCTCGGCCACCTCGGTGGCGGTTTCCAGCGTGGTGCGGCCCATCACCATGGCGAATTCCTCGCCGCCCAACCGCCCAACCAGGTCACTGCTGCGCAGCACGCCCGTGGCAAGCGACGCAAAGCGCTGCAGCGCCATGTCGCCCACAGCGTGGCCCCATGTGTCGTTGATCCGCTTGAAGTGATCCAGATCGGCCAGCACCAGCACGAGTGGTTCGGCGCGATTGTGGGCACGCGCGAGCACCGTGTCGAACAGCGCCAGGAAGCGGCGGCGCGTCAGAACACCTGTCAGATGGTCGAAATGCGCTTCATTGGCGAGTGCGCTGTTGGTGCGCTGCAGCCGCTGGTTCAGATGGCGCGTCACACGGTGGTGCTGCCGCTCGCGCACCAACGACCACGCCACGAGCACGAACGTAGCCAGCACGCTCACGAACAGCACGAACCCGATCATCCGATTGCGCGCATGGTTGGCGATCTGCTGCCCCCACGCCGGCAGCGGCTCGGCCACGACAACGGTGAGGTCTGCGCTCGCATTGCGCGACACGGTGAGCGATGGAATCGCACTGCCCTCGCGCCAGGCCAACGTATCGCGCACCTCGGCCGGCACCCAGCTCGGCACGTCGGGATGCGCCTTCGCGGTCGGCTGATAGGGCCACGGCTCGAAGTCGACGCGCTGGTAGGCGTTGTACCGGTCGCTGGCGCCCATGCGCTGCAGGCGCGCATCGGGCAGGATCTTGCCGACCAGCGACGCATCGGTCGACAGAATGATCAGCCCATTCGGATCAGTCACCAGCGATGTCGGATGCGATACCCAGTGCTGCAACCGCGCGAGGCTCACCTTGGTGCCCATCACCGCGATCAGGTATCCACCCGCGTCATACACCGGCGCGGCGAAGAACAGGCCCGGCACGCCCGTCACCCGGCCCACCGTGAACTGCTCGCCCAGGCCGCCCAGCATCGCCTCCTTCATATACGGCTGCATGCTCGACTGCACGCCGACGAACGAATCGGCACGACCGGCATTGTTGGCCAGCACCACGTAATTGTTCTGGTTCACGACCCACACGTAGTCCAGCCCGAGATTGCCGGCGGTGGCATTCAGGAATGCGTCGATGTCGACCACTTCGGGATGCGACATCGCCTGTTCCGCACGCGAGCCCTGGTCCATCAGGTTCCAGCGCCGGGTGTCGACACGCTGCACCGCACGCGGGATGGCGTCGATCTGCGCGAGCGTCTGCGGCAGCGCGCGCAGCAGGGCCACGTCGGCGGTGATCTGGCTCGACATCCCCTCCGCCACCTGGGCGCCCAACTGGCGCCGCGCATCCACCATCTGCTGCACGTCGCGCGCGCTCATCGAATCGGCCACGAAGCAGGCGGCAAACCACGAGACACCCACGCCCACCAGCGCCGCAGACAGCCAAAGCGCCCATCGCGCAATGCGCAGCCGGGCGCCATGCGACGACGTTGGGGCGGGCGCCGGCACCTTCATGTCAGGCCTCGCTGCCCAGGAAATCCGCGACCGTCGGGTAGCGCAGCGCCACCCGCAGTTCACGCGCAAGCCGCGTGTTGCGCAGCCGGCGCGATTCGCTCATGAACGACAGCAGCGCCGGCTCGATCTGCTGAGCCGCTTCGGCGCGCGAAATGCGCGGCGGCCGCTGCAACCCGCGTGCGTCGGCCACGGCGTCGAAGTAATCGCCCATGCGCAGCTCCGAGGCGTCGCTCGCATGCACGACGCGCTGCGGCCGGCCCCGGAACAGCGCGGCAATGACAGCGCGCGCGAGGTCGTCGGCGTGAATGTGGTTGGTGTAGACGTCATCCTCCGCGCGCAGGGCGGGCGTACCGCGCTGCAGCCGCGCAACGGGCAGCCGATCCGCCGCATAAATGCCGGGAATGCGCAGGATCGACGTGCGCCAGCCGCCGCCCGCGCCGAACCAGCGCACGCGGCGCTCGGCGGCGACCCGGCGCTGCGCACGCGCCGTGGTGGGCTTCACGGGCCGGGCTTCGTCTACCCAGGCGCCTCCCGCATCACCGTAGACACCGCTGGTACTGGCATAGACAAACGCACGCGCTTGGAGGCGGGTTTTCAAGCGGCCAGTGAGGCCACCAGACTTGTGCGCCCGCTCGGGTAAAATGCGACGTTTTGTGGCGGTGGAATTCGGGGACGGTTGCGCCAGCGTATGCAGCAGCGCGGCGGTACGCGGATCATCGTTGCCAACTGCGGGCGGCGGTGCCAGATGCAGCACGCGGGGGCTCAACCCTCGCAGCCGTTGCAGCGACGCGGCATCGTCCAGGTTGGCGACAATCGGCACGGCACCCGCTTCGCGCAACGAAGCGCGACCTTCAAGGCGCGAGGTGACGGCAAAGACGCGAAAACGCGAGCGCAGCAACGTCAGGCAGCGCTGCCCGACATCGCCGCAGCCGACGATCAGCACGCGCGGGCGTCCCAGACGTGGTGCAGGATTGGATGGCCGAGCGACTGACTGATTCACCATCGGACGTGCTGCCGGATTGACCACCATTGCATGCCCATCAGGGCGACCAGACACTCTTTTCAACATATTCGGATTGTAGATGGCTTACCAGATCAACGTGCTGCCCAGCGGCCGCCAGTTCCAGGCCGAAGACGGCGAGACCATCCTTGCAGCAGCGCTGCGCCAGGGCATCGGCCTGCCGTACGGCTGCAAGAACGGCGCATGCGGCTCGTGCAAGGGCCAGGTGCGCGAGGGCTCCATCGTTCAGGGCAACCACTCGCCCAACGCGCTGACCGCCCAGGAGGCCACCGAAGGCCGCGCGCTGTTCTGCTGCGCCACGCCTGCCACGGACGTCACCATCGAAGTGCGCGAAGTGCACGGCGCCGGCGATGTCCCCATCAAGAAGATCCCATGCCGTGTCGCGTCGCTGGAGAAGGCCGCGCCGGACGTCACCATCGTCAAGCTGCAACTGCCTGCCACCGAGCGTATGCAATTTCTGGCCGGGCAGTACGTGGAATTTCTCCTGCGCGACGGCAAGCGCCGCAGCTACTCGATCGCCAATCCGCCCCACGACGACGGCCCGATCGAGCTGCACATCCGCCACATGCCGGGCGGCGCGTTTACGGACTACGTGTTTGGCGCCAAGGAAGGCGCCCC
This sequence comes from Ralstonia sp. UNC404CL21Col, assembly GCF_000620465.1. Classification (GTDB taxonomy): domain Bacteria; phylum Pseudomonadota; class Gammaproteobacteria; order Burkholderiales; family Burkholderiaceae; genus Ralstonia; species Ralstonia flatus. The sequence goes on along the minus strand of NZ_KK211140.1, from coordinate 256,457 downwards.
GGCCATGAAGGAGCGCGACATCCTGCGCTTCGAAGGTCCGCTGGGCAGCTTCTTCCTGCGTGAAGAATCCGACAAGCCGATCATCCTGCTGGCCTCGGGCACCGGCTTTGCGCCCATCAAGGCAATCATCGAGCATGCCCAGTTCATCGGCAGCACGCGCCCGATGACGCTGTACTGGGGCGGCCGCCGCCCGCAAGACCTGTACATGCACGCCAAGGCCGAAGAATGGGCGCGCACGCTGCCGAACTTCACGTACGTGCCGGTCGTCTCCAACGCCCTGCCCGAAGACGCCTGGACGGGCCGCACCGGTTTCGTTCACCAGGCCGTGATGGCCGACTACCCCGATCTGTCGGGGCACGAGGTCTACGCCTGTGGCGCGCCGGTGGTGATCAACTCGGCCCGCACGGACTTCGCTGCCCAGTGCGGAATGCATCCGGACGCATTCTTCGCCGATTCGTTCACCTCGGAGGCCGATCTCCATCCGGCCGGCTGACGTTGCACAAATCCAAAGAAGGCCAAAATTTCGTTTTGACTTGACTTGGCATCCGTCTTATTCTTGCGCCTTATGAACCAAGCCCTGCACCTCCGACGCCGCCGTACGTTGCTCCCTCCGGGAAGCCACGCGGCTGTCTGCTGATTGCATATCGGGTTCACAGGATTCGACGATCACAAGGCCACGGGGCGCCCCCCGTGGCCTTTGTCTTTTTCCAACGCGCGTTTTTTCGGTTTTTCATCTTCCTGCCGCCTTTTTCTGGAGCTTTGCCATGGCGTTTGCTGACTACCCCGTCCAGTCCCTGATGTACATCACCAACCGGCCCGAGATCGTCTTCACCGAAGGCAAGGGCTCGTGGCTGACGGACCACAACGGCAAGCGATACCTGGACTTCGTGCAAGGCTGGGCCGTCAACTGCCTCGGCCACTCCAACGACGGCATGATCGAAGCGCTGAACGCGCAGGCCAAGAAGCTGATCAACCCGAGCCCGGCGTTCTACAACGAGCCGATGGCCAAGCTGGCCGGCCTCTTGACGGCGCACAGCTGCTTCGACAAGGTGTTCTTCGCCAACAGCGGCGCCGAAGCCAACGAAGGCGCCATCAAGCTCGCCCGCAAGTGGGGCAAGAAGCATAAGAACGGCGCCTTCCAGATCATCACGTTCGACCACAGCTTCCACGGCCGCACGCTCGCCACCATGAGCGCATCCGGCAAGGCAGGCTGGGACACCATCTTCGCCCCGCAAGTGCCGGGCTTCCCGAAGGCCATCCTGAACGACATCGCCTCGGTCGAAGCGCTCATCACCGACGAGACGGTCGGCGTGATGCTTGAGCCGGTGCAAGGCGAAGGCGGCGTGCTGCCGGCCACGCCGGAATTCATGCAGCAACTGCGCGCGCTGACCAAGAAGCACAAGATCCTGTTGATCGTCGACGAAGTGCAGGCCGGTTGCGGCCGCTGCGGCACGCTCTTCGCCTACCAGCTCTCGAACATCGAGCCGGACATCATGACGCTGGGCAAGGGCATCGGCGGCGGCGTGCCGCTGTCGGCCTTGCTGTGCACCGATGAAGTGGCGAGCTTCGAAGCCGGCGACCAGGGCGGCACCTACAACGGCAACCCGCTGATGACGGCGGTCGGCTGCTCGGTGATCGAGCAACTGCTGGCGCCAGGCTTTCTGGCTGGCGTGGAAGAACGCGGCGCCTATCTGCGCACGCAACTGCTCAAACTGAGCGAAGAGTTCGGCCTGGCCGGCGAGCGCGGTAACGGCCTGCTGCGCGCGCTGCTGCTCGGCAAGGACATCGGCGGTCAACTGGTTGAAGCGGCACGCGAGATGAACCCGACGGGCCTGCTGCTGAACGCCCCGCGTCCGAACATCCTGCGCTTCATGCCCGCGCTGAACGTGACGACTGAAGAAATCGACACGATGATCGGCATGCTGCGCACGCTGCTGAAGGCGCACGCCTAAGGCGCGCCGCATTACTTGGGGCGGCGCGCAATGCGTCGCCCTGCATCGCCTTACCCCTGTTCCCACTCTGAGGTTTGCCATGGCCGTGACGCGAGAAGTTCCGGCCACGGGGATCGTTTTGTCCGATGATTCCGCGTGGCTCCCGCTGGACCATATCTACCACTTCCTTTCGCAGGAAACGTATTGGGCCCGCGGTCTGCCGCGAGAGGTGTTCGACCGATCGGTCGCGAACTCGCTGTGCTTCGCCGCCTATCGTCGGAACGACGATGGCTCGCATGGCGACCTCGTAGGCTTTGCACGGGTCATTACCGACCGCGCGACGTTTGCGTATCTGTGCGATGTGTTCGTGCTGCCGGCGTGGCGTGGGAAAGGCCTCGCGCACGCGCTGATGGATTTTCTGCGTGAGCATCCTGACCTGCAGACGCTGCGCCGTACAGTGCTGGTCACCACGGGCGCCGACTGGCTCTATCGCAAGCACGGCTTCACCGATGTGCCCGAAGGCATTGGCTTCATGCAATTGCATCGGCCGAACATCTACACAGCAACGTCGCCCTGAAACGTCGGGCACACGCAAAGAAAAAGCCCCGCAATTGCGGGGCTTCTTCATGATGCTTGAGGGTGCTTATTCGCCCAGGTAGGCGGCACGCACCTTCGGGTCGTCGAGCATCTGCTTGGCATCGCCGCTCATGGTGATGAGACCGGAGTCCATCACGTAGCCGCGGTGCGCAGCCTGCAACGCCAGACGCGCGTTCTGCTCAACGAGCAGCACGGTCACGCCTTGCGCCGAGATGTCGCGCACGACCTCGAAGATCTTCTCCACCATGATCGGCGAGAGACCCATCGACGGCTCGTCCAGCAGCAGCAGCTTCGGTTGGCTCATCAGCGCACGCGCCATGGCCAGCATCTGCTGCTCGCCGCCCGACATCGTGCCGGCCAACTGGTTTGCACGTTCCTTCAGGCGCGGGAAGATGCCGAACATGCGGTCGATGTCGGCCTTGATGTTGGCCTCGTCGTTGCGCGTGAAGGCGCCCATCTGCAGGTTCTCGGTAATGGTCATGCGCGCGAACACGCCGCGGCCTTCCGGCACCATCGCCAGACCCTGCTTGAGCAGGTTGTAGCTGGGCACGCCCTTGATGGACTTGCCCAGATACTGCACATCACCGCCGGCCCAGCCCTGCAGGCCGGTGATGGCCTTCATGGTGGTCGTCTTGCCGGCGCCGTTGGCACCGATCAGCGTGACCAGCTCACCTTCGCGAATCTCCAGATCCACGCCCTTGACCGCCTGGATGCCGCCGTAAGCGACCTTCAGGCTGTCGATCTTCAACATTACTGGTTTCATATTCCGTTCCTCTGCGTCAGTGCGCTGACGCGCCGAGGTAGGCCTCGATCACGGCCGGGTTGCTCTGCACTTCCTGCGGCAGGCCTTGTGCGATCACCTTGCCGTAGTCCAGCACGGTCAGGCGGTTGCACAGGCCCATCACCAGCTTCACATCGTGCTCGATCAGCAGGATGGTCTTGCCGTCGGAACGGATCTTGTCGAGCAGGCCGCGGAGTTCCACTTTTTCCGTGGCGTTCATGCCGGCGGCAGGCTCGTCCAGGGCCAGCAGCTTGGGCTGCGTGGCCAGGGCACGGGCGATTTCCAGGCGACGCTGGTGACCGTACGACAGGTTGCGCGCCGTGTAGTTGGCGTACTTGCCGATGCCGACGTAATCCAGCAGGTCGTGCGCCCAGTCTTCGATCGACTGCTCTTCCTCGCGTGCCGCCTTGGTGCGGAACACCGCGCCGATCAGGCCGGCCTTGGTGCGCACGTGGCGGCCGACCATGACGTTTTCCGCCGCAGTCATGTCCCCAAACAGGCGGATGTTCTGGAACGTGCGCGCAATGCCAGCCTTGGCCACTTCATGCACGGCGGTCGGCTGGTACGGCGTGCCACCGAGCACGAATTCGCCGGCATCCGGCGTGTACAACCCCGTGATGACGTTGAAGAACGTGGTCTTGCCGGCGCCGTTCGGGCCGATCAAACCGTAGATTTCGCCTTCGCGAATTTCCAGGCTCACGTCGGACAGCGCTTGCAGGCCGCCGAAACGCTTCTGGACTCCTCGGATAGAGAGGAGGACGTTGTTGTTGCTCATGTGCGTGCCTCCATCAGATACGGGACAGTCCACCAGCCCGCTGCTTTTGCGGACGGTCTTCCTTGCGCGGCGAGGGCCACAGGCCCGCAGGGCGATACAGCATCACCACCACCATCGCCAGGCCGAACAGCAGCTGACGAAGCACTTCCGCTTCCACGATCACATGGCCGAACAGCTTGTTCTGCACCGGCTCGGCCAGCGCACGCAGCAACTCCTGGAAACCGACCAGCAGAATGCCGCCCAGGATCACGCCCGGGATATGGCCCATACCGCCCAGCACCACGATCGCCAGGATGTAGATCGACTCCCACAGCACGAACGATTCCGGCGACACGAAGCCCTGGAACGACGCGAACATCGCACCCGACACACCACCGAACGAGGCACCCATCGCAAAGGCCAGCAGCTTGATGTTGCGCGTGTTGATGCCCATCGCCTTGGCGGCGATTTCATCTTCACGCAGCGCCACCCATGCACGACCGATACGCGAGTTCTGCAACCGCAGGCACACGATGATGATGATCGCGGCCAGGATCACGAACAGGTAGTAGTACATGTAGACCGAGTCGAAGCGGATGCCGAAGAAATCGTGGCGCTTCGAAAAGTCGAACCCGAAGATCTTGACCGGCTCGATCAGGTTGATGCCCTTCGGACCGTTGGTGATGTTCACCGGGCGGTCGAGATTGTTCATGAAGATCCGGATGATTTCACCAAAGCCCAGCGTCACGATGGCGAGGTAGTCACCGCGCAGCTTCAGCACCGGCGTGCCCAGCAGAATGCCGAACAGCGCCGCAAGCCCGGCACCCAGCGGAATCACCCACCAGACGATGAGGTGCAGCCCATTGGGGAACAGGTTGTGGATCCACTCGAACTGGTTGGTCAGGTGCGGCGAACCGAGCAACGCCATCATGTAGGCACCGACCGCGTAGAACGCGATGTAGCCCAAGTCGAGCAGGCCGGCAAAGCCCACCACGATGTTCAGGCCCAGGGCCAGCATGATGTACAGCAGTGCGAAGTCCAGCACGCGCACCCAGTAGTTGCCACCTGCGGCGCCCACGATGAACGGCGCGAAGATCGCAAGGATCAGGAAGCCGTACAACGCGGCGCGCGTCTTCATCGGCGCTTTGAAATTTTCTGTCATGGCGCTCCCCTTCTTATGCGCGGTCCGCAACGCGTTCACCCATGATGCCGGACGGGCGGAACAGCAGCACGCCAATCAGCACGATGAATGCGAACACATCCTGGTAGTTCGAACCGAACACACCGCCAGTCAGATCGCCGATATAACCGGCACCCAGTGCTTCGATCAGGCCCAGCAGCATGCCGCCGACCATGGCGCCAGCCAGGTTGCCGATGCCGCCCAGCACCGCGGCGGTAAACGCCTTCAGGCCGGGGATGAAGCCCATGTAGAAGTGGGCGTTGCCGTAGTTGGTTGCCATCATCACGCCGGCAACCGCTGCCATGGCAGCACCGATCATGAAGGTGGCGGAGATCACGAAGTTCGGGTTGACGCCCATCAGGCCTGCCACACGCTGGTTCTCGGCGGTCGCGCGCATGGCACGGCCGAGCTTGGTGCGGTTGACCAGCAGGATCAGCCCGACCATGACCAGGATCGACACCACGATGATGACGATTTCCTTGCCCGTAATGGTCGCGCCCGTGGAGCCGATATCGATCGGGTTCGAAGGCAGCAGTTGCGGGAAGGTCAGCGGGTTGCGCGACCAGATCATCATCGCCAGCGTCTGCAGCACGATCGACACGCCGATGGCGGTGATCAGCGGCGCCAGGCGCGGCGCATTGCGCAGCGGCCGGTAAGCGACACGTTCAATGGTGTAGGCAACGATGGCGCAGACCGGCATTGCAAACAGCAATGCGAACACCAGCGTGAGCCAGTCAGGCAGATTGGGGAAATATTTCTGGAGGAAGTTGATGGCGGTCAGGGCAGACATTGCACCGACCATCAGAACATCGCCGTGGGCGAAGTTGATGATGCCGAGAATACCGTAGACCATGGTGTAGCCAAGTGCGATCAGCGCGTAAATGCTGCCGAGCACCAGACCGTTCACGATCTGCTGGATAAAGATATCCATGAGAACAGCTCCTGCTATGCCTTGCTTTGTTGTAGGCGACGGGATGACGTGCCCGCAAGGTATGCGATCAATCGGATGGGTAAGGTGAGGTTGCTGGTAAGCGGCCTGCCGAACGCGCCCATGGTGAGGGCCTTGTGTAACTGGCGAGGCTATAAAAAACGGCACCGCTAGGGTAGGCGCGGTGCCGTTTTCAGGGCGGTAGCCCTTCGATTACATCTTCACAACGTCAAGAACGCTCTTCTTCTTGTCCTTGTAGTTGTACAGGGTGATGGAGCCTTGCTTCAGGTCACCCTTGTCGTCGAACGCGATGTTGCCGATCACGCCGTTGTAGTTGGTTGCCGGCATGGCAGCCAGGATCTTGGCAGCGTCGGTCGAGTTGGCACGCTTCATCGCGTCGATGATCACGTTGACGGCGTCATACGTGAACGGTGCGTAGATCTGCACCGGCGTGTTGAAGCGCGCTTGGTACTTCTTCTCGAAGTCTGCGCCCTTCTCCATCTTCGACAGCGCCAGGCCTGCTTCCGAGCAGACGATGTTGTCGATCGCGTCGCCAGCCAGTTCGGCCACCTTGTCGGTACACACGCCGTCGCCGCCAACGATCTTGGCCGTGATGCCCAGTTCCTTGGCTTGCTTGGCGAACGGACCGCCGGTGGCGTCCATGCCGCCGTACATGATCACGTCCGGCTTCTTGCCCTTGATCTTGGTCAGAATGGCCTTGAAGTCGGTCGCCTTGTCGTTGGTTGCCTCACGCGCCACGACATTCACGCCACCTGCCTTCGCGGTCTTCTCGAACTCGTCGGCCAGGCCCTTGCCGTAGGCGGTGGCATCGTCGACGATGGCCACGGTCTTGGCGCCCAGGGTCTTGGCGGCGTAGTTCGCCAGTGCCGGACCTTGTTGCGCGTCGGTTGCAACCACGCGGTAGGTCGTCTTGAAGCCTTGCTTCGTGTAGTCGGGGTTGGTCGACGACGGCGAGATCTGCACGATGCCTGCATCGCTGTAGATCTTCGAGGCCGGGATCGAAACGCCCGAGTTCAGGTGGCCGACGACGGCAACAACGTGCTCGTCAACCAGCTTCTGCGCCACGGCGGTGCCGGTCTTCGGATCGCCTGCATCGTCTTCACCGACCAGTTCCAGCTTGATCTTCTTGCCGTCGATGGTCAGGCCTTCCTTGTTGGCTTCTTCAACGGCCAGGCGTGCACCGTTTTCGTTGTCTTTGCCAAGGTGAGCAATACCGCCCGTGAGCGGAGCCGCGTGACCGATCTTGATGACGGTCTCGCCGCCACCGGCAGCAGCAGCCGGAGCCGACGTTGCTGCAGGTGCAGCAGCTTGGTCTGCGGGCTTTTCCTCGTTCTTACCGCAAGCTGCTACGAGTGCCACGGCAGCCGCAAGCGGCAGAACTTTGGCAAACTTAATTTGCATGAGTGATCTCCTAGATCTCGCAAGAGCAAGAAGAGCGTCCTGCCTCCCGGCCGCTCCCCCCGCGCCGATTGTTTCAATTTGAAACGCGCGAATTGTATCCCCTTTTATTGCGGATGCAATACGCGTCGCAACAACGATTTTTACAGTAACTACGCCGCTTTACGGGCTTTCCCCAATGCCCAAACAGGCGTCATTTCGCGCAGGCATTCGCGAACGGCGCATAGGCATATCAAGAACCGTGCCAGAGTAGGGGAAACCCCCTATCCAGGCGGCTTGGCGGGCGATTTCCACGGTAAATCAAGGGTTCGCGGGCGTTGAAGGGGTTTTTGCAATGCACAAAACAAAACGGCCACTCCCGAAAGAAGTGGCCGTTGAATCATCAAAAGCGATTTATGCACCGCATTAGGGCGCACAGTTTTTGTGCGCTTTTAAGTGGGCATTTACATAAACGCATTCAATTCATTTGAAGCCCCCTCGGAAGGGGGAAGGACATGTTTTCCTGGATCCCGTCGAGCGGACGCACGGTGCGCGCGCCCAGCGCCTTGAGCCGATCGACGATCGATTGCGCCAACTCCTCAGGCGCCGAAGCACCGGCGGTCAGGCCCACGCGGCGCTTGCCTGCCACCCACTCGGGCTTTACCTGTTCAGGCGTATCCACCATATAGGCGGGCACGCCCAGCTTTTCGGCCAGCTCACGCAGGCGATTCGAGTTCGAGCTGTTCGGGCTGCCGACAACGATCACCACTTCCACCTGCGGCGCCATGAACTTCACAGCGTCCTGGCGATTCTGCGTCGCGTAGCAGATGTCCTGCTTCTTCGGCTCGTGCACCGCCGGGAAGCGCGCCTTGATGGCGGCCACGATTTCCTGGGTCTCGTCCACCGACAGCGTGGTTTGCGTCACGTAGGCCAGGCGCGTCGGGTCTTTCACCTCGAGATGCACCACGTCATTGACGGATTCGACCAGCAGCATGCCGTCGTTGGCCTGCCCCATGGTGCCTTCCACCTCGGGATGGCCCTTGTGCCCGATCATGATGATCTCGAAGCCTTGCGCACGCATCTTCGAGACTTCGACGTGCACCTTCGTCACCAGCGGGCACGTCGCATCGAATACACGCAGGCCGCGCGCTTCGGCCGCCTCGCGTACCGCCCGCGACACACCGTGCGCACTGAAAATGACCGTGCCGCCCACGGGCACATCGTCGAGTTCCTGCACGAACACCGCGCCCTTGTTGCGCAGATCGCCCACCACATAGGCGTTGTGGACGATCTCGTGACGCACGTAAATGGGCGCGCCGAACAGCTCCAGGGCGCGCTCGACGATTTCGATGGCGCGATCCACGCCAGCACAGAAGCCGCGTGGCTGCGCCAACAAAACCTCTGCGTCGGCCTGGGTGACCGGATCAATGGAGTCGAGCGGGGCGTTCACAGCGTTACCCATATCAAAGAATGCCGATCAGCTGGACTTCAAACACGATCGTCTGGCCGGCCAGCGGGTGGTTGAAGTCGAACAGCGCCGACGTCTCGCCAACTTCCTTGAGCACGCCGGCATATTTACCGCCGCTGGGCGCATTGAACTCGACCAGGTCGCCCGGCTGGTAATCCTCTTCGAACGAAGAGTTTTCGCGCAGCGTGGCCAGGGACACGCGCTGCAACAGTTCCGGATTGCGCGGACCGAACGCATGCTCGGGCGCCAGGCGGAACGTCGTGCGTTCGCCCTCGCGCATACCGAGCAGCGCCTGCTCCAGCGTGGGCGCCATCTGGCCTTGGCCGAGCAGCAGCGTGGCCGGCTTGTCGTCGAAGGTGGTGACGATGTCCGTGTCGTTTTCCAACGCGATGCGATAGTGCAGCGTCAGAAATGAATCCGGGCCGACCACCTTGCCTGCGCCGTCTGGCGTCGTCGCGGACGCCTCGTTCACCAAATTTTGCACGCTCAACCTGCTTGACCAAAAAGTGACCCGTTATTGTACGTCAGCCCTCCTCGCGGCCGCAGGCGCGACGTACGCCGCACTCCTGCGGTCGGGGGGTTTCCATCGCTCATGTCACCCTATGGCAATCGTCGACTGGCCCGCCCACGAGCGGCCGCGTGAAAAACTGCTCGCCCACGGCCCCGCCGCCCTCTCCGATGCGGAGCTGCTGGCCATCTTCCTGCGCGTCGGCATGCCAGGCAAAAGCGCCGTCGACCTCGCCCGCGAACTGCTTTCTCACTTTGGATCGCTCGCGCGGCTGTGCCACGCCTCCCAACAAGAGTTCTCCTCGATCAACGGCATGGGCCCGGCCAAATACGCACAACTGCATGCGCTGCTGGAGGTTGCCCGGCGCGCACTGAAAGAAGACTTCGCGCACGGTCAGACCTTTGAATCGCCTCAAAGCGTGAAGGATTTCTTGCGTCTGACACTGGGGCACCGCCCGCACGAGGTGTTCGCCTGCTTCTTTCTAGATGTACGACACCGGCTGATCGCGTGGGAAGAACTCTTCCGCGGCACCCTGACCGAGGCGCGCGTCTACCCGCGCGAGATCGCCAAGCGCGCCCTCCATCACAATGCGGCCGCCGTGATCCTGGCCCACAACCACCCCACGGGCGATACCCAGCCCAGCGAATCCGACATCACCCTCACCCGCGAGCTGCGCCGCGCGCTGGCCATGCTCGACGTGATCGTCCTCGATCACATGATCGTCGGCCGCAGCCACGTCTACGGCTTCCTGGAACACGGCAAAATGTAGTGCCGACACCGCATCGCACGGTGCCCAACAGCAATCCGTCGATCTCGTTGATTTGTCAGCGGTTTTGTGTGTATAATCCGCGTTTCGCTGAAGTCCCACCTCTACAGTGGCGCTGCGCTTGGTTTTGGTCCCAGCGCCCGGTCGCAAACTGTAGCCAACGAATTTAGTTAGGAGTGCTCCATGGCACGCGTCTGTCAAGTGACCGGGAAAGCGCCGATGGTCGGCAATAACGTTTCCCACGCAAACAACAAGACCAAGCGCCGTTTTCTGCCGAACCTGCAGAATCGCCGCTTCTGGGTCGAATCCGAAAACCGCTGGGTGAGCCTGCGCGTCTCGAACGCTGGTCTGCGCCTGATCGATAAAAAAGGCATCGACGAAGTGCTCGTGGACCTGCGCGCACGCGGCGAAGTCTAATTAGGAGTTAAACATGGCCAGCAAAGGCGGACGCGACAAGATCAAGCTGGAATCGACCGCAGGTACGGGTCATTTCTACACGACCACCAAGAACAAGCGCACCAAGCCGGAAAAGATGGAGATCATGAAGTTCGATCCCGTCGCCCGCAAGCACGTCGCTTACAAGGAAACCAAGATCAAGTAATCCTCGCGGATTGCGCATCTTGTTTCCGTCGGCATGACCGACAGCAAAAACCCGCTTTCAGGCGGGTTTTTTGTTGCCTGCTGTTTGGCGCATGCTGCGGTGTACACTGCTCCTCTTTCCGATTGACATGCGACTGTGTTACCTCCAGCCGCGCCTGCACCGCATCCCGCGTCTTCCATGAATTTCGATGTTGCCGTTGTTGGCAGCGGCTTGGCGGGCCTGACCGTCGCCCTGCACCTAGCCGATCACCGCCGCGTGGTCGTCATCAGCAAACGCAGCCTGCCGGAAGGTGCCAGCGACTGGGCACAGGGCGGCATTGCCGCAGTGCTCGATTCGGGCGACAGCCATGACGAGCACGTCGACGACACGCTCATTGCCGGGGCAGGACTGTGCGATGAAGCCGCGACCCGCTACATCGTCGAGAACGGGCGCTCGGCCATTGAATGGCTGATCGGCCATGGCGTGCCCTTTACGCGTGACGAGCAGGCCGAACTCGGCTTCCACCTGACGCGTGAAGGCGGCCATCGCCATCGCCGCATCATCCACGCCGCCGATGCCACCGGCCATGCCGTGGTCACGACGCTGGTCGAGAAGGTGCGCAATCACCCGAACATCACGCTGCTGGAAGACCATTTCGCGATCGACCTGATTACCGACGCGAAGCTGGGCCTGTCCGGCATGCGCTGCCATGGCCTGTACGCGCTCGACATTGCGTCGGGCCACGTCAAGACGATTACCGCGAGCCAGACCGTGATGGCCACGGGCGGTGCGGGCAAGGTCTATCTCTATACGACGAATCCGGACACGGCCAGCGGCGACGGCATTGCCATGGCGTGGCGTGCGGGATGCCGCGTGGCGAACATGGAGTTCATCCAGTTCCACCCCACGTGCCTGTACCACCCGTTCGCGAAGTCCTTCCTGATTACCGAAGCCGTGCGCGGCGAAGGCGGCAAGCTGATCCTGCCCGACGGCACGCGCTTCATGCCTGCGCACGATGAGCGAGCGGAGCTGGCGCCGCGCGACATCGTCGCCCGCGCCATCGACTTTGAGATGAAGAAGCGCGGCCTGGACTGCGTCTATCTGGACATCAGCCATCAGAGCCCGGCGTTCCTCCAGGAGCATTTCCCGACCATCATGGCGCGCTGCCTGGAGCTGGGCATCGACATCACGCGCCAACCGATTCCCGTTGTGCCGGCAGCGCACTACACGTGCGGCGGCGTGGTGACGGACCATCTTGGGCGCACGGATATCGCTGGGTTGTACGCCGTCGGCGAGACGGCTTACACCGGCCTGCACGGCGCCAACCGGCTGGCGAGCAATTCGTTGCTGGAGTGCATGGTGATCGGGCGCGGCGCGGCGGAAGACATCCTTGCGCAACCGGCCTCGGACCCAACATCGGTGCAAATTCCCGCATGGGACGAAAGCCGCGTGACCGATCCCGATGAGGAAGTCGTCGTCTCGCACAACTGGGACGAACTGCGTCGCATGATGTGGAACTACGTCGGCATCGTGCGTACGAACAAGCGGCTGGAGCGGGCGCAGCACCGCATTGCGCTGTTGCGCGAAGAGATCACGGAGTACTACGCCAACTTCCGCGTGAGCCACGATCTGCTGGAATTGCGCAACCTCGTCGAGGCTGCCTCGCTCATCGTCGACAGCGCGCTGTCACGGCATGAGAGCCGCGGCCTGCATTTCTCGCGCGACTACCCCGAAACGTTGCCCAAGGCGCTGCCGACGGTCATGCAGCCGACCCATCGGCAGATCGCCCGGAAACGCTGAGGCCTGGGCTTAGTCGACGATCCGCAAAGAGAAGTCGGTTGCGCGCACGTCCTTCGTGAGCGCGCCGACGGAGATGCGGTCCACGCCCGTCTCGGCAAAGGTGCGGATCGTCTCGATGTTCACGCCGCCGGACACCTCCAGCAGCGCCCTTCCCGCGGTCACGCGCACAGCCTCGCGCATCGCAGCCGGCTCGAAGTTGTCGAGCAGCACAGAAGTGGCACCGGCCGCCAGCGCTTCATCCAGCTGCGCGAGCGTTTCCACCTCAATCTGGATCGTCACGCCGGCATTCAACGCCTGCGCCGCGCGCAGGGCCGCCGTCACACCACCTGCCGCCGCGATATGGTTTTCCTTGATGAGGATGCCGTCGTACAAGGCCAGACGCTGATTCTCGCCGCCACCGATCCGCACGGCGTACTTCTGCGCCAGGCGCAAGCCCGGCAGCGTCTTGCGCGTGTCGAGCACGCGGGCGCGCGTGCCTTCGACGGCTGCGGCGTAACGGGAAGTTGCCGTCGCCACACCGGACAGCAACTGCAGGAAGTTCAGCGACGGGCGTTCCGCCGTCAACAGCGAACGCGCTGGGCCTTCGATCTCGCACACCACGGAATCGGGCGCCATGCGATCGCCTTCGTGCTGGCGCCACGTGACGAGCAGCGTCGGGTCAACGGCGCGCATGCAGGCGTCGAACCAGGGCGTGCCGCAGAGCACAGCGTCCTCGCGCACGATCACGCGCGCGCGCGCATGGCGATCGGCGGGGATCAGCAAGCCAGTGCGGTCGCCCGTGCCGACGTCCTCTGCAATGGCTGCGGCCACGTTGGCGGCTAACGCCTCGCGCAGCGCCGGACCAAAGCTATCGAAAATTGCCTCAGCCGAAGCGGCAAGACTTGTCGTGTTCATCTGTGTTGCCGTCATGCCGGGCCGATTCCTTGGAAGAGTTGTGCGTTGGCGGCCAGGTCGCCTTGCGGGCGAACCGCGGCTTTCTCGCGCGCGGCAAAGTCGAGCATGCGGTCAATGCAGACCACGGCTTGCCGCCCGATGGCCGGATCGACGTGAATCTCGTTGCGACCGGTTTCCAGCACCTCGGCCAGATTGGTCAGCGCGTTCATCGCCATCCACGGGCAATGCGCGCAGCTCTTGCACGTGGCAGCGTTACCCGCCGTCGGGGCCTCGATGAAGCGCTTGCCGGGGGCGGCCATCCGCATCTTGTGCAGGATGCCATTGTCGGTCGCCACGATGAATTCCTGCGCCGACAACGACTGCGCCGCGGCAATCAGTTGCGAAGTCGAACCCACCACATCAGCCTGCGCCACCACCGATTCCGGCGATTCCGGATGCACGAGAATCTTCGCGTTCGGATGTTCGGCGCGCAGCAGGTCAAGCTCGACGCCCTTGAATTCGTCGTGCACCAGGCACGAGCCCTGCCACATCAGCATGTCGGCACCGGTCTGCTTCTGAATGTAGCTGCCGAGGTGGCGATCAGGGGCCCACAGGATCTTCTTTCCCTGAGCGTGCAGGTGCTGCACGATCTTCAGGCCAATGGACGAGGTCACCATCCAGTCGGCGCGCGCCTTCACTGCGGCGCTGGTATTGGCATAGACGACCACGGTGCGATCCGGATGCGCATCGCAGAAGGCGGCGAACTCATCCGGCGGGCAACCGAGATCCAACGAGCAGGTGGCGTCAAGATCCGGCATCAGCACGGTCTTCTCGGGGCTCAGAATCTTGGCGGTCTCGCCCATGAAGCGCACGCCCGCCACGACCAATGTCTTGGCCGAATGATCACGGCCAAAGCGCGCCATTTCCAGCGAATCGGATACGCAGCCACCGGTCTCTTCGGCCAGGTCCTGCAGGTCGGCGTCCACGTAGTAGTGCGCAACCAACACGGCCTCGCGCTCCTTGAGCAGGCGCTTGATGCGGGCCTTCAGGTCGTCGCGTTCCTCGCGCGACAGCACCGGCGGCACCTTGGCCCAGGCATGGGCGACGCAGCTTGCACCGGATTGCGCCTCGGAAAGCATATCCGGGCGCTCGAATTCAACCGTCTTGATGTGGGTTTCCATGGTGGTCTCCGCGTCCATTCGCGCTGTGAAGGCGCCAAGAAGCTGGCGCGGCAATGAAACGGACGGCGTGTGAGGAGGACTGGCACCGCGATACATTGTCGCGGCGTATTAAAAATGGGAATTGGGGCAGTTTACCCAAAAGAAAAGCCCCGCTGCGGAGCGGGGCTTCACCTATGAAACAAGAAACTCAGGCGTAGCGGCGCAGGCGCACAGCAAATTCCTGCAGTGCGTGGATACCGCTTTCCTCAGCGCGCTTACACCATTCCTGCAGCTGATGCAGCAGTTGCTCGCGCGTGGCGTTCGAACGGCCCCACAGGGCGCCAAGCTCGCGGCGCATCTCAACGAAGGTGTGCAGCGCCGAGTGGTCCGACACGATTTGCGAGAGCTGCTCGCGCTGCGGCGCGCCCAGCTTGGTCTCGTCGCGGTGGAACCACTTGCGGGCGGGCTTCAGCGCGCGGTACTCGACAGCGCGCGAATCCTTCAGCTTGGCCAGCTCCTGGCGATAGGCTGCCTTGACGGTCTTGGCATAGCGGGCCATCACGTCGTAGCGGTTGGCGATGATGGCTTCCAGCGTGTTCTGGTCGACCGGCTTCACGTCGCCAAAGCGGGCCTTGGGCGCCACCTTCTTGACCTTCGCCAAACCGACGATTTCGAGCGCGCGGATGTAGCCCCAGCCGATGTCGAATTCATACCACTTGACCGAGAACTTGGCCGACGTGGCGTACGTGTGGTGGTTGTTGTGCAGCTCTTCGCCGCCGATGATGATGCCCCACGGCGACACGTTCGTCGAAGCGTCTTCGCAGTCGAAGTTGCGGTAGCCCCAGAAGTGGCCCAGACCGTTGATGATGCCGGCAGCGTGGATTGGAATCCACAGCATCTGCACGGCCCACACCGTCAGGCCCAGCGCACCGAACATCAGCACGTCGAGGATCAGCATCAAACCGACGCCTTGCCACGTGAACTTCGAATACACGTTCTTCTCGACCCAATCGTCCGGCGTACCGTGGCCGAACTTCTGGATCGTTTCCTTGTTCTTGGCCTCAGCGCGATACAGCTCCGCGCCTTCCATCAGCACCTTGCGGATGCCTCGGGTCTGCGGGCTGTGCGGATCCTCTTCGGTTTCGCACTTCGCGTGGTGCTTGCGGTGAATGGCGGTCCATTCCTTCGTGACCATGCCGGTGGTCAGCCACAGCCAGAAACGGAAGAAGTGTCCGGCGATGGGATGCACGTCCAGCGCCCGGTGCGCTTGGCAGCGGTGCAGAAAAATCGTGACGCTGGCGATGGTGATGTGCGTCATCACCAGCGTGAAAATCAGGATTTGCCACCAGGCCCAATCCAGGGTGCCGTTGGCAAGGAAAGTCAGAAAGGAGTCGATCAAAGTGTTCTCCGTGGTCAACTCGGGTGATCAAAGCAGTTCTTGGTCCGTCAATCGAACAGACCATGCTGCCTCTTAAGGCCATCCGTTGTCGCAGCGTTACGACAACGGGGTCGTGTTGGCGGGGATTCGGGTGTTGGCACCCGGCTTGCGCGTCACATCGGCCAGCTTCCTGCCGCCACTTATATGACCTCCGCCCCTGCGCAATACAAGGCATTCGCAGCGCTTTGTCGCAAATACTGAGCCTTTGCGACGAGCCGTCTAATCCTTCGTGGGAGCAATCGGCATTTTAACCGAATACCCCCTCTATTCCATGGGGGAAAACCGCCGTTTTGACCTCGGACAAGGGGGCGCCGTTCCCCGCGCAGGTGTGTTAGGCCGAGGGGGACGGGTTCGATGCGGCTCCCGCATCACCCGAAGTGCTCGAAGCGCCCTGTTGCAGCGCCTGGGCCCCGAGCACCCGCACTTCACGTTGCGGGTATGGGATCTCGATGCCGGCTTCCTTGAAGCGGCGATAGATGGCGCGGTTCAGGTCGGATTGCACGCCGAGCTTGCCGTTGTGCGGATCGCCGATCCACACCCCAAGTTCGTATTCGATGCCGCTGTCGGCAAACAACGCCATGAAGGCGGCAGGCGCCGGCTCTGGCAGAACGCGCGGGATGCCCTCGGCGCATTGCAGCAGCAGCGCCAACACGCTTTCAGGATCAGCGGCATACGACGCCTGCACGCGCACCGCCACGCGCACGGTGCCGCGCTCGTTGTGGTTCTGCACGGCCTGCGCGACCATCAGTTCGTTCGGGACGAGCGTATCGCCATCGCCATTGCGCACCACGGTGTAGCGGGTGCGGATCTGCGTGACGATGCCGGTGTACGTGCTGACCGTGATCTGATCGCCCAGCTTGAGCGAGCGCTCCAGCAGGATGATGAAGCCCGAGACGTAATTGCTGGCGATCTTCTGCAAGCCGAAGCCCAGGCCGACGCCAAGCGCGCCGCCAAACACCGACAGCACCGTCAGATCGATGCCCACCAGCGACAGGCTCAGCAGCAGCGACACCAGCAGCAGCACCGCCTTGGTCACGCGCGACAGCACCACCTTCAGGTTGGCATCAATGGCCGAAGCACGCGTGATGCGGCTGTCCAGCCACGAGCCGAACCACATCGCCACGAGCACCGTGACGAGAATCCACACCACGCCCATCAGCATGGCCGCCAGGCTCACCTTCTGCTTGCCGCCCAGCGCAAAACGGATGCCGTCGAGGTAATCCACCACATCGCCGAGCACGCCCAGCACGTAGAGCACCATGCCGATCCACATCAGCGTGGTCAGCACGCGTTCTGCGAGGACGAGCATGCCGTGCAGCTCGCCGTTGGCCGACAGCACGCGGCGCAACACGTAGAAGCCGAGATACAGGATCGCCAGGCCAAACAGCGGCACCGCGGCCAGCCGGAACACGCTGATCGGCATGGTGCCAACCAGGGCATAGCGCGCGCCCACCACCAGCAACCAGCCGATCAGCGGGAACATCGCCCGCTCCAGGCTCGACCAGGCAAAACGCAGGGCGAACGTCTCGTTCACATGCGCCGCATGCAGGCGCCGCGAGATTGGCCGCGCAATCAGCCAGGCGGCAACGAGCATCAGCACCAGCGCGCCCAGTTGCCAGATGAAGCGCGGGCCACCGAGATCGGAGACGATGTCGTCGATCATGTGGCCCAGCGCAATGTGGTTCAGGTTCAGCGGCAATCCGTTCATAGGGTTGGCGGGTGATTGCAAACCCTTACTGGGTCCGATAGGGCAATGCGTCACCCACATGCTTCTGCCAGTTGGCGGCATAGCGCTGGGCGAGATCGGCGTCGCCGCGCACGATGAGTACGTTCTCGGCATTGCCGCGCTGCGCGGTCTGCGTGAAGTTGAAGCTGCCCGTGACCAGCACCGGATGCGCGCCGCGGGGGTCGATCACGATGACCTTGTTGTGCGCATTCTTGTAGCGCACCTCCAGCCAGACAGGGATGCCCGCGTTGGCGACCTCGGGCACACGGCTGCCGCCGGAGCGCGTCATCTGCTCGCGGTCGGCCAGCACACGCACATCCACGCCACGCTGATGCGCCGCGAGCAGTGCACGGGTAATCGCCTTATTCGACAGCAGATACGCCTGCACCAGCACCTGCTCACGCGCCTGGTCGATGGCATCGGCCAACAATCCTTCGATGTCGTCATCGGGCGTGAACGCGGCCTGCACCGTGCCCTTGGCGGGTTGCACCGGCGGCGCGCTGCGGGCCAGTGCGACGCCACCTGCAGCCAAGGCCAGCCATGCGGCCAGCAGCCAACCGAAGCGCCGCACCATCATGCGCGGCGCTCCAGCACGGCCGCGAAGAAGCCGTCGGTCTGGTGCGTGTGCGGATACAGCTCGAGGTAGGGCCCCATTTCCAGCGCGATCTTCTGCGCGGCCAGCACCTCGCCGGCGGGCACGAGCACGAAGTCTTCATGTGCCGCCAGGAACTGCTCCACCACCTGCTGGTTCTCGCGCGCCAGGACGCTGCAAGTCGCGTAGACGAGGCGGCCACCCGCCTTCAGCAGCCGCGCCGCCGATGTCAGGATCGACAGCTGCTTGGCCGACATTTCTTCCACGGCCTGCGCCGACTGGCGCCACTTCAGGTCCGGATTGCGGCGCAACGTGCCCAGGCCGCTGCACGGTGCGTCGACCAACACGCGATCGATCTTGCCCGCCAGACGCTTGACCTTGGCATCGTGCTCGCTGTCGATACGGCCCGGGTGCACGTTTGACAGACCGCTGCGCGCCAGTCGCGGGCCGAGGTTCGACAAGCGCTTTTCCGATACGTCGAAGGCATACAGGCGCCCGGTGGAGCGCATCGCCGCGCCAATCGCCAGGGTCTTGCCGCCGGCGCCGGCGCAGAAATCGACCACCATTTCGCCGCGCTTGGGTGCCAACAATTGGCACAGCAGTTGGCTGCCCTCGTCCTGCACCTCGACCGTGCCGTTGGTGAAGATGTCGAGCTTGTTCAACGCCGGCTTGCCGGCCAGGCGAATGCCCACCGGCGAGAGCGGCGCCGCAGCGCCTTCAATGCCGGCTTCGGCGAGCGTGGCGAGCACGGCGTCGCGCTCGCCCTTGAGCGTGTTCACACGCAGATCCAGCGGTGCTGGCGTCAACCACGCCTGAGCCAGCGCTTCGGTGAATTCCGCACCGTGCTGGGCAACCAGTGCGTCGAACAGCCAGTCGGGCAGATTGGCGCGCACGCGGGCCGCCAACGCGGCGCGGTCGCGGTTTTCCCAGCGATCCAGCCATTCGGCTTCGGCCGGGTTCAGGAACGGGGCAATCGGCTCACGTCCGGCCGTCTGCAACAAGCCGAGCAGTACCAGACGGCGACGCGCCGGGCCCGTGCCGCTCTCGGCAAACTGGCCGAATTCCACCTTGCGGCGCAACACGGCAAAGGCCGCTTCGGCGATGATGCCGCGCTCGCGGTGGCCAAGTTCGTGGTGCTCGCGGAAGTATTGGCTGACCACCATGTCGGCGGGCGCCGCAAAGTGCAGCAGGCGAGCAAGCACCTTGTCGAGGTGCTCCAGATGGCTGCCATGCACGCCCGTGCGGGGACGCGGAGCGCTGCGGGGGGCAGGCTTGCCCTGCGGTGCGCGATACCAGCCACCGCCACCCGAACCCGCACGCTTGTTGCCTGATCCGCCGTTTCCGTTGCCGCGCGAACGCTGACGATCCTGGCTCATGCTGCCTCCCGGGCGTTGACGCCAATGACAAGCTGCGATTCATCCGGCGAGACGCGCACAACACCGTCTTCGATCGACAACCGCCCTTCCACGAACCAGCGCACGGCACGCGGGTAGATCGTGTGTTCCTGTACCAGCAGCCGCCCGGCGAGCGAGTCAGGCGTGTCGTCCTGACGCACGTCGATGATGGCCTGCAGCACGATCGGGCCGTGGTCCAGGTCAGCGGTCACGAAATGCACTGTGGCGCCGTGCACCTTCACGCCCATGGCCAGCGCGGCCTCGTGCGTATGCAAACCAGGGAAGCACGGCAGCAGAGATGGGTGAATGTTCAGCATGCGACCCGCGTAGCGCTTTACAAAGCCGGGCGTAAGGATGCGCATGAAACCGGCCAGCACCACGAGATCAGGCGAAAAGCCGTCGATCACCTGCGCCAGAGCGGCGTCGAAGCTGTCGCGATCGGGGAAAGCCTTGTGGTCGACCACCGCGGTCGCAATGCCGTGCGACGCGGCAAATTTAAGTCCTGCCGCTTCGGGCCGATTAGAAATGACGGCGGCAATGCGTCCCGACCAACCTTCGGCCTGACAGGCGCGGACAATGGCTTCCATATTGGAGCCGCGTCCGGAAATGAGAATGACGATGTTTTTCATCGCGGCATTTTATCAAGTGCGCCGCAGTTCCCCGAGAAAATCGGGTGTGACGGCTGCGGGGCCATGCCGCGGGCGCTTTTGCAGGCACCGTGGCATTTTGCCGACGCGTGCCGGCAAAAACCCTGTCGCGCCGGCAAAAGGAAGGGGCAACCGTTGGCGTGCTTTGGCGCGCTCTGATAATCTCAGCACCATAATTGTCCGCGCTCCCGAGGGGTCGGGTGTGCAGCCAGCGATGATCCGACGCGTATCCGGCGGCCGTTCATCCCGCGCTGCAACATCGTGCGGGCGATACCGTGACGGTCGATCGGCACAGGGTGATACGCCCGGCCCGTCGACCATCGCCCGCGCCGGGTCGACACGCGTACAACAACAAGAGGGCCCTGCCCTCACCGGGGAATAAGAATGACGAGCTCGCTGCGTAGCCTGCTGGTGGTCGACGACCACCCTCTCGCCTTGTCTGGCACGACCACGTTTCTTGCACACGCCTTGCCTGAAGTTCAGGTGCACGCGGCCATTGGCCGGCGCCAGGCGCTTGCGCTGGTCGAAGAAGGCGTCCGTCCGGACGTCGTGCTGCTGGACGTGTGGCTGTCCGACTGCACCGGCTTCGACGCCATGCGGGAGCTGCGCGGCAAACTGCCGGAAGCGCGCTTTGCCTTCATGTCGGCGGAAAACACGCCGGAAATCGTCGCCAAGGCCCAAGCGCTGGGCGCCATCGGCTTCATCGGCAAGCACGCCGATGCGCATGCCTTCTCCAAGGCAGTCGCCGGCATCTTTGGCGGCGATGCATCCTTCCCGTCGGAAGACGATATGGGCGGCACGAACGGCAAGGGCGGCGCCTCGCACGGCATCCCGATCACGCCGGCGGAACTGGGGCTGACGCCGCGTCAGGGCTCGGTGCTGGCGCTGCTGCTCGAAGGTCTGCCGAACAAGTCGATTGCGCGCCAGTTGGGCCTGACGGAGAACACCGTCAAAGAACACGTCTCAGCGATTTTGCAGCGGCTCGGCGTGCGCACGCGCATCCAGATCATTTCGCGCATGGAGCGCTTCCGCCTGACAGGCGCGGCCTGATCTGCACGCTTGGCCTGACCATCACGGCGCCGCCATCGACGGCGCCGTTTCACATTCCCGTCCGTATCAGTAAGCGACCTGCGGCTCGGCTGAGCGGCCGCGCAGCCAGCGCTTGAGCAGCACGCGCAGCATGTTCGGGTCCATCGGCTTGGCCAGCAGCAGGTAGCCGGCTTCTTCGGCGCGCGCCAGGGCGGCGGAGTTGCGATCGCCGGTCAGCAGCACAGCGTGGGCATCGGGGTGGCTGACCTGCCAGCGCTCAAGTAGTTGCAGGCCGTCTTCCTCGCCGGGCAGGCGCAAGTCGCAGAAGATGATCTGCGGACGGATGCCGCGCGCGAGCAGTTGCTCGGCGGAACGGCCGTCTGCGGCGCTGTGGACTTCCACGCCCCACGCTTCGAGCAGCGCGTGCCAGGCCTTGCGGATCTGCGGGTCGTCATCCACGACCAGCACCACGCCGGAGAACCGCGGCTGATCTAGCACGGCGCGCTTCTGCTCGGCGCGCGGTTGCGTCGCCAGCGGCGCCTTGATCTCCGCGGGCACGGGCCGCAGCGCCATCCAGAACATCGAGCCGCGCCCCGGCACCGAGCGCACGCCGAACGTGCCGCGCAGCAGACGCACACATTCCTTGTAGATCGACAGGCCCAAACCGAGACCCTGGCTCGGATCGCGCTCGGGGTTTTCGACCTGGTAATACGTCGAGAAGATGTCTTTCTGGTGCTCAGGCGCGATGCCGATGCCGGTATCCCAGACCTCGATCCGCAGATGCTTCTGGCGCACGCGCAGCGCCACCATCACGCCCCCGCGCTCGGTGTAGCGCAGCGCGTTTTGCAGGAGGTTGAACAGCGCCCGGCGCAGCAGCACCGGCTCGGCCATCCCGAATACGGGCAGCGGCGGGATGCGCGCCGCGAGCGTCAGGCCCTTGGCGCGTGCATCCGGCATGAACTGCTGAACCACCTCGGTGATCACTTCGCCCAGATCCACCGGCTCCAGCGTCGGCGAGGTCTTGCGGCTCTCCAGCTTGGACAAGTCCAGCAGCGAGCGGAACAGCAAATCGATGGTCGCAGCGCCCGAAGCGAGTTGCTCCACGAGCGGCGCCAAGGATTCAGACTGGTTGCGCGCCCGTAGCGCCTCCACCAGCAGCACGATCGCATGCACAGGCTGGCGCAAGTCGTGGCTGGCCGCGGCCAGGAAGCGCGATTTTTCTTCCGACGCCGACAATGCGCGCTGCTTTTCATCCTGGTAGCGGCGCGCGAGCTGGCGGCTCTCGTTCTCCAGCTGGATTTCGCGCACCAGCGTGTTGTGGATGTTCACGGCATGCCGCGTCAGCAGCGCCGCAAAAAACAGCAGCACGCCGCGCAAATACAGCCCGTGCCCCGGAAACGCCTGCTCGGCCAGCACAAAGTGCGGCGCCAGGATGCCCGTTCCGAGGATCAGCAAACTGGATGGCACCGGCGCCTGCGACAACACCGCCGCCGCCGCCACACCGATGATCACGATCATCAGCAGGCTGCTGAACTCCAGCGACGGCGACATCAGATACAGCCCTGCCGAACAGCCCCACGCCACCCCGCCCACCGCCGACATGACGTGCATGCCCGTCCACCACTTGCGGGTGTGCGCGGCCAGCGTCATGCGGGTCAGGTCGTAGCGATAACCAAAATAGAAGCGCAGGCCCGACGCCGTCAGGCACAGCATGATCAGGCACCAGCCCAGCAGCCCCGGCCGGTTCGAGGCATCCCAGAATGCGGCGACCGTCAAGGCAGGCAGGACGACCGAGGCGGCAATCCCCATGGGCGCCCCGCGATGCACGGCGGCGAGCAGCTTGGCTCGGGCATCCAGTTCAAGCGGCGCGCGGCTGGCAAGCCCGAACTTGGCGAAGAAAAGGCGCAGCGAGGCGTTCAAGGAGATGTCGGCAAGAAACTGGATACCGGATTGTGCCGCAAGCATGAACCGCGCGGGCGCATCGTTCGGACGATTGTGCAACACCCAGCTTCATCCTCCCTTGACCCGCCGGGGATGGGGCAATCCCTTATATAATGTGCGTTTTGCTGGATTTTGGCCGGCTGCCGCGCCAATCCGGTACAAAACGCACTTCCCCCTTCCTCGACCACCGACGCTTCTCGTGAAAGTCTTTCGCGGCCTGCCCAACGCCGAAAGTCGCGCGCCTTGCGCGTTGACCATCGGCAACTTCGACGGCGTGCACCGCGGGCACCAGTCTCTGCTGGCCCGCGCACGCGCGGCGGCCGACGCACGCGGATTGCCGCTCACGGTGATGACGTTCGAGCCGCATCCGCGCGAATTCTTCATGCCGGACCGCGCGCCCACCCGCATCGCCCTGCTGCGCGACAAGCTGGAAAGCCTGCGCCGCCAGGGCGTCGATCGCGTGGTCGTGGAGCATTTCAACGCGCATTTTGCCGGCCAAACGCCCGACGAATTCGTCCGCAATGTTCTGGTGGATGGTCTGCACGCGCGCTGGCTGCTGGTGGGCGATGACTTCCGCTTTGGCGCCAAGCGCGCCGGAGATTTCACCTACCTGCAGGCCGCCGGCGCGCAGTTCGGCTTTGAAGTCGAGCAGATGGGCTCGGTGTCGGAGTCCGGCATCCGCATCTCCAGCTCGGCGGTGCGCGAGGCCCTGTCCGCGGGCGACCTCGAACATGCCCGCCGCCTGCTCGGTCACGGTTATGCCATCAGCGGGCACGTGGTGCATGGGCAAAAGCTCGGCCGCTCGCTCGGCTTCCCGACGCTGAATCTGCGCATCTCGCACCGCAAGCCGGCAGTGGCCGGCATCTTTGTCGTGCAGGTGCACGGGCTGGCTGAAAAACCGCTGCCTGCCGTCGCCAGCATTGGCGTACGCCCGACGGTGGACGACTCCGGCCGCGTGCTGCTGGAAGTGCATGTCTTTGATTACAACGCCAGCGTCTACGGCAAGCTGGTCCGCGTGGAATTCATGAAGAAGCTGCGCGACGAGGCTCGCTACGATTCGCTCGATGCGCTCAAGGACGCCATCGCGCAGGACTGTGTTCACGCGCGGCAGTTCTTCGGCCTGCCCGTTCCGCCGGCCGGCGAGTCGCCAATGCTTCGGCGCGACTTCGCCACCTCCGCCACCGACCGAATTCAGTAGGCGGCCGACACGTTCGCCGCCCAGAAGCCACACGCTGCGCACGCGCGCCCTGCACTGTCAGCCGCGCCTGCACCCACCCGAATTGCCCGAATCTGCCCCACATCACACCATGTCCGATTCCAAGAAGCCTACGCCGGAGAAGAGCAAGTACCCGGTCAACCTGCTGGACACGCCCTTCCCCATGCGCGGCGACCTGCCCAAGCGCGAACCGCTGTGGGTCAAGCAATGGCAGGACAAGCAGCTCTACAAGAAGATCCGCGCCGCGCGCAAAGGCGCGAAGAAGTTCATCCTTCACGACGGCCCGCCGTATGCCAACGGCGATCTGCACATCGGCCACGCGGTCAACAAGATCCTCAAGGACATGGTGATCAAGGCGCGCGGCCTGACCGGCCTGGACGCCGTCTACGTGCCGGGCTGGGACTGCCACGGCATGCCGATCGAAATCCAGATCGAAAAGCAATTTGGCAAGGGCCTGCCGGTCAAGGAAGTACAAGAGAAAGCGCGTGCCTACGCCACGGGCCAGATCGCACGCCAGAAGGCGGATTTCGAACGCCTGGGCGTGCTGGGCGACTGGGCCGATCCGTACCTGACCATGAACTTCCGCAACGAAGCGGATGAAGTGCGCGCGCTGGGCAAGATCCTGGAAAAGGGCTACGTGTTCCGCGGCCTGAAGCCGGTCAACTGGTGCTTCGACTGCGGCTCGGCATTGGCTGAGGCGGAAGTCGAATACGCGGATCGCACCGACCTGTCGATCGACGTCGGCTTCCCATTCGCCGACATCGACGCGCTGGCGAGCGCCTTCCACGTCGGCGCCGATGTGCTCAAGGCCAAGCCGGGCTGGATCGTGATCTGGACCACCACGCCGTGGACGATCCCTTCCAACCAGGCGCTGAACCTGCACCCGGAAATCGAATACGCGCTGGTCGACACGCCGCGCGGGCTGCTGATCGTCGCCAAAGAGCGCGTCGAGGCCTGCCTGCAAAGCTGGAAGCTCGAAGGCACCGTGCTGGCCACCTGCGAAGGTGCAGCCCTGTCGGGCGTGCGTTTCCACCACCCGCTTGCCAAGATGGACGCGGGCTACGACCGCACCTCGCCGGTCTATCTGGGCGACTACGTGACCATCGACACCGGCACCGGCATCGTCCACTCCGCGCCCGCCTACGGCGTGGAAGACTTCCAGTCGTGCAAGGCCCACAACATGCCCGACTCGGAAATCATCAACCCGGTGATGGGCAACGGCGTGTACGCATCGACGCTGCCGCTGTTCGGCGGCCAGATGATCTGGGATGCCAATCCGAAGATCGTCGAGGTGCTGCGCGACTCGGGCAACCTGTTCGATGCGCACAAGTACGCGCATAGCTACATGCACTGCTGGCGCCACAAGACGCCGATCATCTATCGCGCCACGTCGCAGTGGTTTGCGGGGATGGACGTGCAGCCTAACGACGGCAACGCCACGCTGCGCGAAACGGCGCTCGCCGGCATCGATGCCACCGCGTTCTATCCGTCGTGGGGCAAGCAGCGCCTGCACAACATGATCGCCAACCGCCCGGACTGGACGCTGTCGCGCCAGCGCCAATGGGGCGTGCCGATGGCCTTCTTCGTGCACAAGGAAACCGGCGCGCTGCACCCGCGCACGCCTGAGCTGCTGGAACAGGTCGCGCAGCGCATCGAACAAAGCGGCATCGAAGCCTGGCAGACGCTCGACCCGCGCGAGCTGCTCGGCGACGAGGCTGACATGTACGAGAAGAATCGCGACACGCTCGACGTGTGGTTCGACTCGGGCACGACGCACTGGCACGTCATCCGCGGCTCGCATGCGGCGGATCTGTATGACGCTTCGGCCGACCTGCCGGACGGTCGCCTGGCCGATCTGTACCTGGAAGGCTCCGACCAGCACCGCGGCTGGTTCCACTCGTCGCTGCTGACCGCTTCGATGCTGTACGGCAAGCCGCCGTACAAGGGCCTGCTCACGCACGGCTTCACGGTGGACGGCGAAGGCCGGAAGATGTCGAAGTCGATCGGCAACACGATCGCGCCGCAGGAAATCGCCAACAAGATGGGCGCCGAGATCATCCGCCTGTGGGTGGCCTCGACCGACTACTCGGGCGAACTCGCCATCTCGGACGAAATTCTCAAGCGCGTGGTGGAAGGCTATCGCCGCATCCGCAACACGCTGCGCTTCCTGCTCGCCAACCTGACCGACTACGATCACGCCAAACACGCGCTGCCGACCGAGCAATGGCTCGAAATCGACCGCTATGCCGTGGCGCTAACGGATGCGTTGCAGAAGGAAGTCCTGTCGCACTACGACGTGTATGAATTCCACCCGGTCGTCGCCAAGCTGCAGACGTTCTGCTCGGAAGACCTGGGCGGCTTCTACCTCGACGTGCTGAAGGACCGCCTGTACACCACGGCGCCCGATTCCATCGCGCGCCGCTCGGCACAGAACGCGCTGTATCACATCACCCAGGCCATGCTGCACTGGATGGCGCCGTTCCTGTCGTTCACGGCCGAAGAGGCGTGGCAGGTCTTCGCACACGGCACCGAGCACACCGACACCATCTTCACCAGCACCTACTACGACGCCCCGGTGCCGCAAGGCGCCAGCGCGCTGCTGGAGAAGTGGGCCGCCATCCGCAACGTGCGCGGCGAAGTGACGAAGCAACTGGAAGCACTGCGCATCGACGGCAAGATCGGCTCGTCGCTGCAGGCGGAAGTGACGGTCTCGGCGGGCGAATCGGTGCATGACGCATTGGCCAGCCTCGGCGACGACCTGCGCTTCGTGCTGATCACGTCGGCGGCGAAGCTGGAACGCGCCCCGGAAGGCGGCGATCTGCTCATCACCGTGGTGCCGTCGACGCACGCCAAGTGCGAGCGCTGCTGGCACTACCGCGCCGACGTCGGCCACGACCACGCCCACCCGACCCTCTGCAAGCGCTGCACCGACAACCTGTTCGGCGCCGGCGAACAACGGAGCGCTGCCTGATGGCCACTCGCAACAACGGCAAGAGCAAATCGATCGGGATGAAGAAGAGCGGCGGCGGTCATGGCGTGGGCCCCTGGCTCGGCCTGGCCGTCATCTGGATCCTGCTGGACCAGTTGACCAAGATCGCCGTCCTCAAAACCTTCACGTACGGCGAGTCGCGGCCGGTCACCGGCTTCTTCAACCTGGTGCTTGCCTATAACAAGGGAGCGGCGTTCTCGTTCCTGGCGGCGGCGGGCGGCTGGCAACGCTGGTTCTTCACGGGCCTGGGCGTGGCGGCTGCGCTGTTCATCGTGTGGCTGCTCAAGCGGCACAGCGGGCAGAAGATGTTCTGCTTTGCGCTGGCACTGATTCTGGGCGGCGCGCTGGGCAACGTGATCGACCGCGTCATCTACGGTCACGTGGTGGACTTCCTCGACTTCTACCTGCACAACTACCACTGGCCCGCCTTCAACGTGGCGGACTGCGGTATCTGCATCGGCGCGGTGCTGCTGATCGTCGACGAACTGCGGCGCGTGCGTCGCTAAGGCTGCCGTGTCAAACCTCCAGCATTGGAACGGCGAAGCGGTGCTGTGCCTCGATGAGGCCGGCCCGCGCATCGCCAGCGAACAGGACGCACTGGATCATCTGATCGGCGAGGCGCTGGGGCATGGCGCATCGATGGTTGCCGTGCCGGTCAGCCGCCTCGACGCCGCGTTCTTTGCGCTGCGCACCGGCCTGGCCGGCGGCATCGCGCAGAAGATCACGAACTACCGGTTGAAGCTGGCCGTGGTCGGCGACATCTCGGCGCACCTGGACGCCAGCAGCGCGCTGCGCGACTGGGTGCGGGAATCCAACAAGCGCGACACGATCCGCTTCGTCCCGTCCCTGGACGACCTGGCCGCCGATGCGCGGCCCATGCCTGCCGAATGAGGCTCACGCCCAATAGCGGACGGCGTACCACGCCCGTTTGACGTACTCGGCAAGAATCGACCCCGCTTCGTAGATCGGAACTGACTTGGCCAGCGTGTCACCCGGGAATACGCCCCGCGCACCCCAGGCGACCTCCGGCCAGACCTTGCGGAACACCGCTAGCGCCCGGCCGGTGTGATACCAGCTCGTGACCAGTATTGCGCTGTCGACGTGCTGGTCCGCCAGCGTCTCGCGCGTCATCCGCGCATTCTCCATCGTGCTGCCGGACACACATTCGTGGCCGATGCGCTCTGCCGGCACACCGGCCATTTCCAAACGGCGCGCGATGAGAAGGCAGTCGCCCTGCCCGCTGACAAACACGCGTGGCGCGATGCCTGCGTGGTACAGCTCGGCGGCGCCGATCACACGCTGGCCCGATTCGCCGCCCAGCACGACGATCACGTCTGCGTGCCCAAGCTTCGGCTCCTCGCGCAGCCATGTCTTCGCCCCCCACACGAGCGTAGTGCCGACCACCACCGCCACGATGGCGCAACCGCCAATCCAGGCGAGGACATTGCGTACTGCGGAATGACCGAAAACCATATCGAGAATGCGCGTTTGAGGAAAAACCCGAGCGCCAGACGCGCCCCGGGGCAAGCCGGTATCATCGCCACTGTTCAGCAGGAAGCCCGGGCCACGGGTTGTATCCTGCCCGCGCATATTGCGTCAATCGGATTCCCAAGCGGGTTGTTATGGAACTGCAAGGCAAACATTTCGTGCTCGGCCTGACCGGGGGCATCGCGTGCTACAAGTCGGCCGAGCTGGTGCGGCTCTTGACCAAGGCGGGCGCAACCGTGCAGGTGGTGATGACCGAGGCCGCCACGCACTTCATCACGCCAGTGACGATGCAGGCGCTTTCCGGTCGCCCGGTCTTCACGTCGCAGTGGGACGGCCGCATCGGCAACAACATGCCGCACATCGACCTGTCGCGCGAGGCGGATGCCATCGTCATCGCGCCGGCGTCCACCGACTTTCTCGCCAAGCTCGCGCACGGCATGGCCGACGACCTGCTCTCCACGCTGTGCATCGCGCGCGATTGCCCGCTGCTCGTGGCACCCGCGATGAACCGCCAGATGTGGGCCGCGCCCGCCACGCAACGCAATGCCGCTCAACTGCGCGCTGACGACGTCACCCTGCTCGGCCCCGATGCCGGCGACCAGGCCTGCGGCGAAGTCGGCGACGGCCGCATGCTCGAGCCCGAAGACATCGTCGAGCAACTCATCGGCTTCTTCCAGCCCAAGCTGCTGCGCGGCCACCGCCTGCTGTTGACGGCGGGTCCGACCTTCGAGCCAATCGACCCGGTGCGCGGCATCACGAACCTGTCCAGCGGCAAGATGGGCTTTGCGCTGGCGCGGGCTGCATCGCAGGCCGGTGCGGAGGTCACGCTCGTCGCTGGGCCGTGCCATCAGGACACGCCTGCAGGGGTATTGCGCATCGATGTGCAAACCGCTCAGCAGATGCACGATGCCGTCATGCGCGAGCTGGACACCACGAGAAACGACATCTTCATTGCCGTGGCGGCCGTGGCGGATTGGCGTGTGGCCCAAGCCGCGGAGCAGAAGCTCAAGAAGCAGAGCGATTCCGACGTACCGACACTTACGTTCACGCAAAACCCCGACATCCTGGCCGCCGTGGCGCGCCGTGCGAATGCGCCCTTCTGCGTCGGCTTTGCGGCAGAAACCGAACGCCTGGAAGAGTTCGGCGAGGCCAAGCGTCAGAAAAAAGGCATCCCGTTGCTGGTCGGCAATCTCGGGCATCAGACCTTCGGCCGCGACGACAATGAAGTCGCGCTCTTCGATGCCAAGGGCATTACGCGCCTGCCGCGCGCCGACAAGCTGACGCTGGCACGCCAGATCGTCGCGGCCATCGCCGACCGCGTGCACGGAGCACGGTCATGAGCGCCGCGCCGATCCGTCTATCGGTCCTGGACCAAAGCCCCGTCATCTACGGCCACAGCGCACGCGATGCCATCGCCGCGACGGTCGACCTGGCACAACTGACGGATTCACTCGGCTACACGCGCTACTGGTGCGCCGAGCACCACGGCTTGCGGGGCGTCAGCAACCCGGCGCCGGAAGTGATGATCGCCCGCGTGGCGAGCGCCACGAAGCACTTACGCGTGGGCTCTGGCGGCGTGATGCTGCCGTATTACAGCCCGTTCAAGCTGGCCGAGCAGTTCCGCCTGCTGGAGGCACTGTTCCCGAACCGCATCGACCTGGGCGTCGGCCGCGCGCCCGGCGGCGACATGCGTACCGCGCAGGCCGTGGCCATGGGCGACTACAACCGCGGCGACATCTTCCCGCAGCAGGTGCAGGAACTGATCTGGCACCTCACCGGCACGCTGCCGCCGGATCACCCCGCCTACGGCGTCATCCTGCAGCCCGAGATCGACACCCAACCCGAGCTGTGGGTGCTCGGCTCCAGCGATTTTGGCGGCGCGCTGGCCGCGCGCCTGGGTATCCGTTTCGCGTTTGCGCACTTCATCAATCCGCACGTCGGGCACATCGTCGCGCAGCAGTACCGCACGGATTTCGAACCCGGCTACGACACACGGCCGTACAGCGCTGCCGCCGTCTTCGTGATCGCGGCAGACACTGAAGCCGAGGCGCGCCGCTACGAAGCTGCGATTGATTTGCGCCGCGTGCAGATGGCGATTGGCGTGAATGGCCCGATCCCGACCGTCGAGCAAGGCGAAGCGCATGTCTACACCGAACGCGACCAGGCCATCGCCATGCGCGAGCGGCCGCGCAGCATCATCGGCACGCCGGAATCCGTGGCCGAGCAGATGCACGCGCTCAAGGACCGCTTTGTCGCCGACGAGCTGATCGTGCTGACCGTCGCGCCGAGCTACAAGGCCCGCCTGCGCTCGTACGAGCTGCTGGCCGAGGCGTTTGCGCTACCATCTCCGCCTTCTGCAACCTCGTCGGCCTGCCCCGCATGAAACTCGACGTCAAGATCCTCGACGCCCGCCTGCACGAACAACTCCCGCAGTACGCCACCACCGGCAGCGCCGGGCTGGACCTGCGCGCCTGCATCGACGCCCCGCTCACCATCGAGCCTGGCACCACGCATCTGATCCCGACCGGCATGGCCATCCACCTGGCCGACCCCGGTTATGCCGCGCTGATCCTGCCGCGCTCGGGCATGGGCCACAAACATGGCATCGTGCTGGGCAACCTGGTGGGCCTGATCGATTCGGATTACCAGGGCCAGCTGATGGTCAGCACCTGGAACCGTGGCAGCACGGCGTTCGTGCTCAACCCGATGGAGCGCCTTGCGCAACTCGTGATCGTGCCGGTCGTGCAAGCCGAGCTGAACATCGTCGACGACTTTGCCGAGAGCGAGCGCGGTGCCGGTGGTTTCGGCAGCACTGGACGCCACTGAGCGCATCGTCCGCAAATAAAAAAACGGCCCGGAGTTTTTCCGGGCCGTTTTCTTTGGGGCGTCTGACAGGTCAAGCTTCCGCTTCTTCCTGGGCAGGTGCCGGCGGCGCTTCGTTTTCGGAGAATTCCAGCTTCACCGCATCCGCATCGTCCAGATCCACGACCACCTTTCCGCCGTTGACCAGCTTGCCGAACAGCAGCTCGTCGGCCAGCGCCTTGCGGATCAGGTCCTGAATCAGACGCTGCATCGGGCGCGCGCCCATCAGCGGGTCGAAGCCCTTCTTCGCCAGGAAGCGACGCAGCTTCTCGGTGAAGATGGCATCCACCTTCTTCTCGTGCAGTTGCTCTTCCAGCTGCATGAGGAACTTGTCGACCACACGCATGATGATTTCCTCATCGAGCGAGCGGAAGCTGATGGTTGCGTCCAGACGGTTGCGGAACTCCGGCGTGAACATGCGCTTGATGTCGGCCATCTCGTCGCCCTGTTCGCGCGCCGTAGTGAAACCGATCGTTGCCTTGTTCATCGTCTCGGCGCCCGCATTGGTCGTCATGATGATGATCACGTTGCGGAAGTCCGCCTTGCGGCCGTTGTTGTCCGTCAGCGCGCCGTGGTCCATCACCTGCAGCAGGATGTTGAAGATGTCTGGGTGCGCCTTCTCGATCTCGTCCAGCAGCAGCACGCAGTGCGGCTTCTTGGTCACGGCTTCCGTCAGCAGACCGCCTTGGTCAAAGCCCACGTAGCCCGGAGGCGCGCCGATCAGCCGGCTCACCGCATGGCGCTCCATGTACTCCGACATGTCGAAGCGGATCAGCTCGATGCCGAGGATGAACGCGAGCTGCTTGGCGACTTCCGTCTTGCCCACGCCCGTCGGGCCGCTGAACAGGAACGAGCCGATCGGCTTATCCGTCTTGCCCAGGCCGGCACGCGACATCTTGATCGCCGAAGCCAGCGCGTCGATCGCCGGATCCTGCCCGAACACGACCGACTTCAGGTCGCGCTCCAGCGTCTGCAGCTTGCTGCGATCGTCCTGCGACACGCTTTGCGGCGGGACGCGAGCGATGCGCGAAACGATGTCTTCGATCTCGCCCTTGCCAATCGTCTTCTTCTGCTTCGACTTCGGCAGGATGCGTTGGGCCGCACCGGCTTCGTCGATCACGTCGATCGCCTTGTCCGGCAAATGACGGTCGGTGATGAAGCGCGCCGACAGCTCAGCCGCCGCAGTCAACGCCGACGACGCGTACTTCACGCCATGGTGCTCTTCGAAACGCGACTTCAGGCCGCGCAGAATCTGCACGGTCTGATCGACGGTCGGCTCCACCACGTCGATCTTCTGGAAGCGGCGGGACAGCGCTGCGTCCTTCTCGAAGATGCCACGGTATTCCGTGAACGTCGTCGCACCGATGCACTTGAGCGCGCCCGACGACAGCGCCGGCTTGAGCAGGTTGCTCGCGTCCAGCGTGCCGCCCGATGCAGCGCCCGCGCCGATCAGCGTGTGGATCTCGTCGATGAACAGGATGGCGTTCGGGTTGTCCTTGAGCGACTTCAACACGCCCTTCAGGCGTTGCTCAAAGTCGCCGCGGTATTTGGTGCCGGCCAGCAGCGCGCCCATGTCGAGCGAGTAGACGACGGACTTCGCGAGGATGTCCGGCACTTCGCCCTTCGTGATGCGCCAGGCCAGACCTTCGGCGATGGCCGTCTTGCCGACACCGGCCTCGCCCACCAGCAGCGGATTGTTCTTGCGGCGGCGGCACAGCACCTGCACCACACGCTCGACTTCCTGCTCGCGGCCGATCAGCGGATCGATCTTGCCGGCCTTGGCCAGCGCGTTCAGGTTCTGGGTGAACTGCTCGAGCGGGCTTTCCTTGCCGTCGCCGCCTTCGCCTTCGGGGTTGCCTTCACCCTGCTTGGCAGGTTCAGCCTGGTCCTTGCGGATGCCGTGGCTGATGAAGTTGACGACATCCAGCCGGGTCACGCCCTGTTGCTGCAGGTAGTACACCGCGTGTGAATCCTTCTCGCCGAAGATGGCCACCAGCACATTCGCGCCCGTGACTTCCTTCTTGCCGTTGGAGGTCGACTGCACGTGCATGATGGCGCGCTGGATCACGCGCTGAAAGCCGAGCGTCGGCTGCGTGTCCACCTCGTCGGTGCCGGGCACGACAGGCGTGTTGTCAGCGATGAAGTTCTTCAGGTGCGTGCGGAGATCTTCGATGTTGGCGGCGCAGGCGCGCAGCACCTCCGCGGCCGTCGGATTGTCCAGCAGCGCAAGCAGCAGGTGCTCCACCGTAATGAATTCGTGGCGAGCCTGGCGGGCTTCGACAAACGCCATGTGCAGGCTGACTTCCAGTTCTTGCGCGATCATGCTTCCTCCATCACGCACTGCAGCGGATGACCCGCTTGCCGTGCATGGGTTGATACCAATTCCACTTTCGTCGCGGCGATATCCCGAGTGTAGATACCGCACACGCCCTTACCTTCCCGATGCACAGTCAGCATGATCTGTGTGGCAGTCTCCCGGTCTTTGCTGAAGTATTGCTGAAGAATCATCACGACGAATTCCATCGGGGTGTAGTCGTCGTTGAGCAGCAGCACCTTGTACATCGCGGGCGGTTTGAGCGCTTGCTCTTTCCGCTCCAGGACGGTGCCTGCATCGTGTTGTGGAGTGGTCGCTTGCCGGATTGCCATGGTCTTATTCTAACCACTCCTTTCGAGTTCGCAATTTGGGGAAATAACGCCGACTTCAAGGTCTACAAACGGTTTGGCCAGCGCCGCGTGCGTCCATCAGCCCTCGGGTGCAAAGGGTTTTACCGCCTGCACGCTGGTGGGAACGGGCGCAAGGTCCGGGCCTGAAACGCCAATCGTTTTCCGTACTTTGGGACGTTCGAGCCGATTTCGAGCAAATCCTCTTCAGAAACTGACCGTTTTTCGCCACAGACCCACCTATTGTGGCCTTGACAGTCTGTTGCATTCCTCGAACAATCGAATTCAACATGTGCGCCCTACTGCCCCGCAAACCGTTGGCAGCGAGCCGCATGAATGGTGAGCCCGGGAGGCCTCACACCAGTCGACAACAGATCGACAACCGCTTCAGGCTGTGGTGTTTGCCACAAGAAGACCGATCGCTTGCGGCGCGGTTCCACCCGCGCCATTCGTCGTGCCTCGCAGGCCGGCGGCCGGGCGATGACTGCGCGGTACCGCTCTGCACTGCCCCGACAGGCATACCCTCCCGGCTCTGACTTGTGTTTTAACGGAGGGGTTTTCATGGCACTCGGTACGGTCAAATGGTTTAACGACGCCAAGGGTTTCGGTTTCATCTCGCCTGACGAAGGCGGCGAAGAGCTGTTCGCGCATTTCTCGGCCATCCAAATGGCTGGCTTCAAGACGCTCAAGGAAAATCAGCGCGTCTCGTTCGAAGTGACGCAAGGCCCGAAGGGCAAGCAGGCTACCAACATCCAGGCTGCCTGATTGGCGTTGCACGGCACCCCGCCTGACGGCGGCGGTGTCCAAATGCAAAAAACCCGGCGACATGCCGGGTTTTTTGTTGCCCGGGCGCAGGACAATGCCGGGGATGCACCGCGCGCAACACGTCATTTCGGCGGGTCGCGCACTACGGTGTGGTAATCCCCGTGTCATTTCCAGGAGCCCCCCACATGAAACGCCATCTGACCCGCACCGCCGCCACGGCAACGCTGCTGATTGCCGCGCTGCTTCCCGCCGCCGCCCACGCCCAGTTGGGAGAACTCCTCAAGGGGGCCACGCAGGGCAACGGCCAGGGCGCCACGGGTAGCCTCGGCAGCATCGGTAGCCTGGCCGGTATGCCTTCGCTCGGCGCATTGACGTCGGGCAGCACCAGCAATGTGGCGGGCGTGTTGGAGTTCTGCATGAAAAACAACTACTTGGGCGGCGCCACCGACGCGGCCTCGGTCAAAGACAAGCTGCTCGGCAAGCTGGGCGGTGCGCCGGCCTCCAACCCGGGTTACACCGACGGCACAAAGGGCATCCTGACCAGCGCGGATGGCAACACATTCGACTTGAGCGCCCTCAAGTCGCAAATCACCCGGCAGGCTTGCGACAAGATATTGGCGCAGGGCAAATCGCTGCTTTAAGCCGCTGCGCAGGCGAGCGCGCACTACACTGCAATATTGATTCGCCGTTCGCCCGCCCCTTCTTCGCTCCTGAGGAACCTCATGCTGGAAACCGCCGCGCTGGCTGCCGGACTCTCCTGGACCAGCGGATTCCGTCTCTACCTGGCCGTATTTGCTGCGGGCGTGCTGGGCCGCACGGGTTGGCTGCATTTGCCGCCCGGCCTGCAGATGCTGGAATCGTGGTGGGTCATCGGCCTGGCCGGCGTGCTGGCGGTGGCGGAATTCCTGGCCGACAAGATTCCCGGTTTCGATTCGGTGTGGGATGGCATCCAGACCTTCATCCGCGTGCCTGCGGGTGCGATCCTGGCTGCGGCTGCGTTCGGACAGCTCGATCCGCAATGGATGGTGGCCGCGGGACTGATCGGCGGGACGCTGGCCGGCACGGCGCATGCCACCAAGGCAGGCACGCGCGCACTGATCAACACGTCGCCGGAACCGTTCTCGAACTGGGTGGCGTCATTCAGTGAAGACGTGGCGGCCAGCGGCGGTTTGTTGATGGCGTTCTTCCTGCCGATTGCGTTTCTGGTGGTGCTGGCGCTGCTGCTGTTGGTATCGGTGTGGCTGCTGCCCAAGCTGTGGCGCGGCGTGCGGCGGCTGCGCGATGCGCTGCGCGGGCGCTCGCCTGGGCCACAATCGCCCGGCACAACGCGGTTGCCGCACTGAGGCACCATCCGAACGCGCAGCGGCAAGAAACAGCATCCGCGCCGCGCATGCGCATCCCCTAAGCAAATTCTGATTTATAGTTTCGCCCCTGCTCAGACGAAGCAGCCATCGGTACACTCCCGCCATCGCTTTCAGTGCCATAGAGAAAGTGATCGAGGTGTGGAAACCTCGGGTATAGCGGGCAAGCGCCGAGCATAGGTGCTTGTCCTCAACCGCTATGGCTTGGCTTCGTCTCCTTCCTGGGGCGAGCCAGGCTTGAACGGCTTCGGCCGTGCCGATCGCTATACCTCGGTTTTCCACCTTGCCTGTGCTCGCCCACCCCTCCTGCCAGGGTTGGGCGCGGTTCCGTTCATCAGATGAAGAGGAATGCCGTGACCCGTTCGATCTCCAAATCCGCCAATTCCCCGGCCGGCGATTCGCTCACCGAATATCAAAAAGGTGTTGGCGCTGCGCGTGAGTTTTTGCGTGCAATGTCCGCGCGCGCCGCAGCCCCCAAGCATTCCGCAACGAGCACGGCCGACTCGCCGGGACGTCCCGAACACTCCTGCTGATCAATGGGCGAGGCCCGGCGCATGGGCCTGCAGCGCCGTTGTTGCAGCATCGGCGTTCGGGCTTGTTGGGGCTCGCCCGCCCTTTTTGCGTACAAGCGCGGCCAGAACTGCAAGCGTCTGCAAGTGGCCGTTGGCGGTGCGAAATAAAAAACCCCGGCCAGCCGAAGCTGCCGGGGTTTTCCTTTGCATCACGGCCGAAGCCGCGAAGCGCGTGCTTACATATTGTCGATCATCACTTGACCAAAGCCCGAGCACGACACTTGGGTCGCGCCTTCCAGCAGGCGGGCGAAGTCATACGTGACCTTCTTCGACAGGATCGACTTCTCGATCGACGAGATGATCAGGTCAGCGGCTTCCGTCCAGCCCATGTGGCGCAGCATCATTTCAGCCGACAGGATTTCCGAACCCGGGTTCACGTAGTCCTTGCCAGCGTACTTCGGCGCGGTGCCGTGGGTGGCTTCGAACATCGCCACCGAATCCGACAGGTTGGCACCCGGGGCGATACCGATACCGCCGACTTGTGCAGCCAGTGCGTCGGAGATGTAATCACCGTTCAGGTTCAGCGTGGCCACAACCGAGTACTCGGCCGGACGCAGCAGGATCTGCTGCAGGAAGGCATCGGCAATCGCGTCCTTGACGATGATTTCCTTGCCCGTCTTCGGGTTCTTGAACTTGCACCACGGGCCGCCGTCGATCAGCTCGGCGCCGAATTCCTTCTGTGCCAGCGCGTACGCCCAGTCACGGAAACCACCTTCCGTGAACTTCATGATGTTGCCCTTGTGCACGATCGTGACCGACGGCTTGTCGTTGTCGATCGCGTACTGGATGGCCTTGCGCACCAGACGCTCCGTGCCTTCGCGCGAAACCGGCTTCACGCCGATACCGGAGGTTTCCGGGAAGCGGATCTTCTTGACGCCGAACTCGTCCTGCAGAATCTTGATCAGCTTCTTGGCCTTGTCGCTCTGGGCTTCGAATTCGATACCGGCGTAGATGTCTTCCGAGTTCTCGCGGAAGATGACCATGTCGGTCTTCTCCGGCTCTTTGACCGGCGAGGGCACGCCCTTGAAGTAGCGCACCGGGCGCAGGCAGACGTACAGGTCCAGCTCCTGGCGCAGCGCCACGTTCAGCGAACGGATGCCGCCGCCCACCGGCGTCGTCAGCGGGCCCTTGATGGACACCACGTAGTCCTTCAGGACTTGCAGGGTTTCTTCCGGCAGCCACACGTCCGGGCCGTACACCTTGGTCGACTTCTCGCCGGCGTAGATTTCCATCCAGGAAATCTTGCGCTCGCCCTTGTAAGCCTTCTCAACCGCCGCGTCCACCACCTTGATCATCACCGGGGTGATGTCGAAGCCGGTGCCGTCACCTTCGATGTACGGAATGATCGGGTTGTTCGGAACATTGAGGGAGAAGTCTTGGTTGACGGTGATCTTCTCGCCGGCCGGGACCTTGATGTGTTGATACATGGACGACTCCAGTGCAGACCGCAGGTAGCGGGTGGACGGTGGGGGTTGACAGCACAGCGCGCCGCTCTCGGGTTGGCCGGCGTGGCGCGCTGCAATGAACTGGCGATTCTAACGGCCTACGATGACGCGCTCACGATGCACCGCACAAATTTCGCATCCCGCGCAAGCCGCAACTCTTATATAAGACACAAGAGTGAATTCCGCATTATGCCGGAAAATTTCACCATCCGCCACACTGCCGCACGAGGCGGGACGGCTGTCAACTGCCAGACAGGCTGGCCTCAGAAGCCCTGACGATGAGCGGGCGGATGTCCCCCCATGCGGGATCCGCATCCAGCCGGGCGCTCCAGGCATCCACCAGGCGGGCCAACGCGGCGCGCAGGTCGCACGCGTTGTCGGCATCGACCAAGCGGACCAGGCCGACGCCGTCCAGGCCCGGATTGCGCCGGACCAGCCACGCAAGCGTCTGGATGTGTTCGATGAAGCGATCGTCAGTCCGGTGCAAATGGCTGAAACAGGACAGCCCCACGTGACGGTCCAGCGGCGCACCGGAGATCGTCTGCGACACCAGCATGAAATCGTCGAGGCTGGAAGCGTCATGCGAAGGCGGACGAAAACCCGGCGCGGCGCCCAGCACAAGCAAGGCGCCGCAGCCCAGAACAAAATCGCGGCGCCGGAAATGGGCAGGCTTGCTGGGCTGGGCGGGCTTGGTGGGGCGGGGAGATGACGACGGCAGAGACACGGCGGGCCTTGAACAAAATCGGCTCGCATTTTCGAGGCGCAGGCGCCCGCATCCAATCAGATGGGTCCGAAACGCAGTCACGACGCATCGTCCGGCGGGCACCTTTCTTGCGCAGCGCAACATGCGCCACATGGCGGATCCGGCGGCGCAGCGGCTTTCGCCGGGGCCCACAAAAAATTCGACGGAACATGTCAACGCGCCTGTAACGGCCAGCGTTATTGCAGATGACTCATTTAGCGGGTCGTTGGTTAACTCACTGATCTATAAAAGGATTCACCATGAAGAAGCTGATCGCTGCCCTGATCGCCGGCCTGTTCGCCACCGGTGTGTTCGCCCAAGCCTCCGCTCCGGCTGCTGACGCAGCTGCTGCTCCGGCTGCTGAAAAGGCTGCCCCGAAGGCCAAGAAGGCTAAGAAGCACCACCACAAGAAGGCTGCCAAGAAGGCTGCTGACGCTTCGGCTCCGGCTGCTGACGCCGCCAAGCAATAAGCTTGTGTTTCTGCCGGGCCCGCGTGGCTCGGCCGATACAGAAAAAGCAGGTGCTTATGCATCTGCTTTTTTTTTTCGCCCTCACGTGCTGAGCGGAAACCCGGACGCGCATGCAGGGCTGTCAAAATAGCGCCATCAAGCTTGAGTACCTTGCCCATTCCTCACAACAAGAAACAGGGATGGCGCAATGGAATTCCGATCGATGTTCGCTCCGGTGCGACGAAAACGCACCGTGTTCACGATGCTCTCTCTTGCCGCGCTGGCCGCTGCCGCTGTGATTGCAGGCTGCGGTGGCTCGTCGTCCGATTCGACGCCGGTGTCGACGGCCACGCCGTCGGATGCGGCCACGGCTGACGCCAACATCCAGGCCGCGTGGGTGGAGATCGGCGACAGCAACCAGGCTGTCGTACGCGCCGTCACGAGCTATACGAACAGCGCCTCGCCCGTCGACAGCTCGGTCTGCCCGCTGCTGACGGTGGACGGCACCTCCACGCGCATGACGCTGCGTGTGGCGGCCGGCACGCCGGCGCAGCGGACCACGGCCAGCGCCGCCAGCGATTCGAAAGCCTCGTCGTTCCCTGTGAATGCCTGCGAAGCCACCGTGGCCTCCACGGCCAAGGCCGCGTCGATCGGCTCGCGCGTGCTGCCGCTGCCCAAGGCCAACCCGCAGCGCGTGGTGATCCTGGCGGACACCGGCTGCCGCATGAAGAAGTCGAGCAACACGTTCCAGTCGTGTAACGACCCGCTGTCGTGGCCGTTTGCGAGCGCTGCCGCCACGGCCGCCAAGATGAACCCGGACCTCGTCCTGCACGTGGGCGACTACCACTACCGCGAAAACGCCTGCCCGCCCGACGTGGCCGGCTGCCAGGGCAGCCCCTGGGGATACGGCTGGGATACGTGGCAGGCCGACCTGTTCCAGCCCGCCGCCCCGCTGATGGCTGCGGCTCCGTGGGTGCTGGTGCGCGGCAACCACGAGGAATGCGCGCGCGCCGGCCAGGGGTGGTACCGCTTCCTGGATCCGCGTCCGTATTCGGCCGACCGCTCGTGCGACAACCCGGCCAACGACACGACAGCCAACGCGTCGGACCCGTACGCCGTCGCCATCGGCAGCGATACGCAGGTCATCGTGTTCGATTCGGCCAAGGCCGGCACGACGGCGTTGGCGACGACCGACCCGTGGTTCCAGACCTACCAGAAGCAGTTCAGCACGGTGGGCACGCTGGCCGCCAAGCCGGGCGTGATGTCGATCTTTACCAATCACCACCCGATCCTGGGCTTCGTGCCGATCGCGGGCAGCACGCCGCTGGGCGGCAATGCGGCGCTGTTGTCGGTCATGAACAGCCTGAACGCCACGGCGTATTACCCGCCGGGCGTGCAGGTCGCGCTGCACGGCCACGTGCATGACTTCCAGGCCATCAACTTCACGAGCAACCATCCGGCGACCATCGTTGCAGGCAACGCCGGCGATTCGCTCGACGTGGCGCTGCCCGATCCGTTCCCGGCCATCAGTCCGGCTTCGGGCGTAACGGTGGGCAGCATCTCCCACAACAACTCGTTCGGCTTCATGGTGATGGACCGCCAGCCCGCGCCCGCCAAGGGCTGGCTGTTCAAGGCCTACACCGTGGCCGGCAAGCTGCTGACGACGTGCACGCAGAACGGCACGACCCTGGTGTGCGACAAGACCGGCTTCGTCGCACCTTGAAGCGCCTGAGCATTGCGCTGTGGGTCGCCGCTGCGCTCATCCCGGGCGTGGCGGCGGCCGAATCGATCGGCATGACGCCCAGGCTGGACGCCGTGCCGCCGCCTGCCGAGTCGACCGCGTTCAAGCCGGACCCGAACCTCGTCGCGCTCGGTAGGCGGGTGTTTTTCGACCCGCGCCTGTCGGAGCCGCAAGGCACGTCGTGCGCGGCGTGCCATGACCCCGGCCGCGCGTTCGCGCCCACGCTGAAGGGCGAGGCGCTGCGCATCGGCGTGCCGGCGGGCAGCCGCCCCGGGCATGTGGCGGCACGCAACGCGCCGTCGCTGCTGTATCTGCGTTACATCCCGCATCGCTATTTCTTCCAGGACGACGACGCGAGCTTCCCGTCGCCGTTTGGCGGCTTCTTTGCCGATGGCCGTGCCGATTCCATCCCCGAGCAGATTCGCGGCCCGCTGTTCAATCCCGACGAGATGGGCAACCGTTCGGCGCG
Organism: Ralstonia sp. UNC404CL21Col; assembly: GCF_000620465.1. Taxonomy (GTDB): domain Bacteria; phylum Pseudomonadota; class Gammaproteobacteria; order Burkholderiales; family Burkholderiaceae; genus Ralstonia; species Ralstonia flatus. The sequence continues at coordinate 214,206 of NZ_KK211140.1, read as the reverse complement.
CGAGCTGCAGCGCAAGGTGGCCGGCACGGACCTCGGCCAGGCCTTGACGAAACAGTTCGGCGCCGATGCAGTGCGTGAGCCCGAACGCCTCGTCGGCGCGTTGGGCAAGGCGCTGGAGGCGTATTTCCAGAGCGACGAATTGGCGCCGTTCACCTCACGCTTTGACGATTTCCTGCGCAAGCGCACGCCCCTTTCGCCCGCAGAGATGCGCGGCCTCGCGCTGTTCCGCAACCCGGACAAAGGCAACTGCGCGTCGTGCCATCTGATGGTGGAATCGTCGTCACGGCCGGAGCGCTCGCTGTTCACGGATTTCGGCTACGACGCCATCGCCGTACCGCGCAACCCGCTGCTGCCCGCCAACAAGGACGCACGCCACTTCGACGTCGGCCTGTGCCAGACCGCCCGCACGCTCAAATGGCCCGAACCCGATCAGTGGTGCGGCTACTTCCGCACGTTGGGCTTGCGCAACGTGGCGGTGCGCCAGACGTTCATGCACAACGGCGTGTTCCGCACGCTGCGCGACACGGTGGCGTTTTATGCTACGCGCTCCACCGACCCCGCGCAGTGGTACCCCGGCGGCAAGCGTTTCAACGACGTGCCCGCCAAATACCAGTGCAATATCAACGTGAATGCCGTGCCGATGAACCGCCGCCCCGGCACCACGCCCGCGCTGACGGAAGACGAGATCGACGACATCGTTGCGTTCCTGCGCACGCTCACCGATGCGCGTTACGTGGCGCTGATGCCCGATCCGGCGGCGGACAAGGCGCGCGCTGCGCATGCGCCCAAGGCGGCCCCGCAGACGATCGCCGTCGGCCGGCAAGCCACCAATACGCGGTAACAACTTCGTCGCCCTGGCCAGCGGCTGTCTGATTGACGGCGGCTGGCCGAGTGCCGATCATGGAGCGTTTCGTTTCCGACCCGTTCGCGCCATGACCACCCTGTCCCGCCTCTTTGCCGCTCTGTCGCTGGCCGTTGCCGCCACCGGAGCGCTCGCCCAGACACCCACCGCGCCCAATACCGGCCTGCCCGTGGTCGACCTGACCATCGGCATGTACAAGGTCAAGGCTGAGGTGGCGGCCACCCCGCAAACGCGCGAGACCGGCCTGATGTTCCGCAAGACCATGCCCGATACCGCAGGCATGCTCTTCGTGTTCGATGAATCCGCCGGCCACTGCTTCTGGATGAAGAACACCGACCTGCCGCTGTCCATCGCCTTCATCACCGACGACGGCACCATCTCCGACATTGCCGAGATGAAACCGCAGACCGAAGACAACCACTGCCCCACCAAGGCCGGCAGCTATGCGCTGGAAATGAACAAGGGCTGGTTTGCACGCAAGGGCGTCAAGCCCGGCATGAAGGTGGGCGGGCTGCCGCGCTAAGGCCCACGCACATACAACAACAGAGAGGAGACCGCCGCATGCACGCTTTCGACAACAACCGTCGCCGCTGGATGCGGCAGGCCGGCGCGCTGGCCGTGGGTGCGGGCGCGGCGTCGGCAGGTTTGCCGCTGGGTGCCTTAGCCGCCGATGCGCCCAAGAAGGGCACGCGGTTGATCCTGCTCGGCACGGCAGGCGGGCCGACACCCAAGAAGAACCGCTCGGCGCCGGCACAGGTGATCGTCATCAACGGCGTGTCGTACGTGGTCGACTGCGGCAACGGTGTCGCACGCGAGTATGTGACGGCGGGCCTCAAGTTCAAGGACATCCGCCACGTCTTCCTCACGCATCAGCACTCCGATCACAACGCCGACTACGGCACGCTGATGCTGCTGGCGTGGGCCACCGACCTGACCGGCCCCGTCGACGCCTGGGGCCCGCCCCCGCTGGCCGCGATGACGACCAAGTTCCTCGAGCTGTACGACTACGACATTCGCACCCGCATTGCCGACGAAGGCCGCCCGCCGCTGGCACCGATGCTGCATCCGCACGAGCTGACCGAAGGCGGCCTTGTCATGCAGGATGCCAACGTGAAGGTGACGAGCGCGCTGGTCAAGCATCCGCCGGTGTCGCCGGCATTTGCGTTTCGCTTCGATTCGGCAGACCGCTCGATCGTCATTTCCGGCGATACGGCACCGAGCGAAAACCTCGTGCGCCTGGCATACGGCGCCGATGTGCTCGTTCATGAGGTGATGCACCTGCCGTCGCTCGACAAGCTGCTGTCCACCGAGCCGAACGCCAAGACGCTGCGCGAGCATCTGCTGGCGAGCCACACCTCCACCGAAGAGGTCGGCCGCATTGCCACCGAGGCCAAGGTGAAGACGCTGGTGCTGTCGCACTTCGTGCCCGGCGGCTATCCGTATCTGGAAGATTCAGTCTGGCTCGATGCCGTGCGCCCGCATTTCAAGGGCGAGATCATCGTCGGGCACGATCTGCAGGAAATCTAAGGCCGGCCGCTGGTGGCCTCGCTGCAATCGCGGTAGAGCTGATTGCGGCTGCCGGGCTGGGTCTCGTCGGCAAGGAAGCCGGTGGCGCCCTTCGTCCACCACACATACTGCCCCGACGCATAGCGCGCGCCCGAAGCGGCCATCACGTTGGCGAACACCAGCGTCTTGCCGTTGAGTGTCATGGCTGCCAGCGGTGTGTCGCCCACCGTCATGTATTTCACGAGGAGCGTCTTGCCGCCCTCGCACGTGTAGCGCACGTCGTGCGGGTCTTTGATCGGCAACGCGGAATACGCGCGCGCCTGATCGATCGCCTTGTTGAGCCCCGCCTTGGCGAAGTCGAGCGCGGTGTTCAGATCGTCGGACGACATACCGGGCACCGGCGATTGCTGGGCGGTGGCGACGCCGCTGAAGATGCCGGCGCCCAGCGCCAGCCCGAACATCACTGCAGTTGCGAAACGACGCATGGATCCGTCTCCTGAAAATGGTCAGCGCAAGTCGGTTAGTCCGCCGCGTCGCTGTCAGGTTCGGTGGGCTTGAGCACGAATGCGGTCGGCTCGACGCGCTGCGGAAGTTCGTCGGACAGCGCACGCGCGGCCTCCGCAAAGCACTGCACCAGGCTATCGGCCAACGATGACGGCGCATGATGCTCGGCACGCATGGCACGCACATCGAATGTCTGCGCCGGCTCCAGCGCGAACAGCGCGATGCGCTCCATGCTGCCGGTGGCGGCCGTGAACTGATCGAGCATCGTCACGCCGAGCGATTCCTCCACCAGCGAACGCGCCAGCGAATACGTCTGCACTTCCAGCGTCGACTGCGGCGCCAGCCCGCCGCGCGCCAGCGTCTGCCCGACCAGCGAGCCGAGCGAAATCTGGTCTTCCAGCCCGATAAACGGCTTCTCGGCAACGAGCTTGTGCAACGCGCGGCCGTCGGTCTTGCCGCCCACCCAGGCGCGCGGCGCGGCCAGGAGGATGCGGCCCTGCGCGACCGGCGTGGTGCTGATGGCCGGATGCACGGGCGGCGCAAAGGCGAAGCCGACGTCGATGTCCTGCGAGAGCAACCCCTGCACGATCTCGGCCGTGTGATGCGTGAACACGCGCACCAGCGTATCGGGATGGCGCTGCGAGAAACGCCGCACGGCCGGTGCGAGGATGCTTGGGGCCAGGCTGGGCGTTGCCGCCACGCGCAAGCGCCCGGCGCCCTTGTGACGCAGATTGGCCGACACGCGCCGCACGCGCTCGACCTCCTGGTACAGCCGCTCGACTTCGCTGAACAGTTCGAACGCCTCGGCGGTGGGCTGCAGGCGGCCCTTGGTGCGGTCGAACAGGCGGAAACCGAGTTGCAGCTCGGTGTGTTGCAGCACGCGCGTCACCACGGGTTGCGACACGTTCAGCATGCGCGCCGCCTCGCTGACCGTCCCGACCAGCATCACGGCGCGGAAGACTTCAATCTGGCGCAGACGCATGGCCGCCGGTCCTCACAATCCGAATAGGGAAGCGCCGATTGTGACATCCAGCGCCGGTCTTCGGCTAGGCGGGTGCCGGTGTGGCGGAAGCGCCCTCCGCTTCCAGCGCATCCAGAAACACGCGCACCTTGCGCGGCACCAGCTTGCGAGCCGGCATCAGCGCGTAGACGCGCAGCGCGGTCAGCTCGAAATCGGGCAGTACGCGCACGAGCCTGCCGGCCGCGACTTCCGTATCGCCTACGGAGCGCGCCATGCGTGCCACGCCCAGGCCGCGCACGGCGGCGCGGGCGCGCATTTCGGCGTTCAGGGTCTGCAGGCGCGGCTGGATCGGGACTTCGATCGGCTCGGCGGTCGGCTCGCCGATGGGGCGGAAGGCCCAGCTCGCGTCGTCGGGGCCCGAAAGACAGGGCCAGCCGGCGAGGTCTGCTGGCGTCTTGAGCGGCGGGCGTTCCGCCAGCAAGGTCGGCGACGCATACAAACCGCGCGGGATCAGCACCACACGGCGCGCCACCAGCGAGGAATCCGGCAGCACCTGATCGACCATCACGAAGACGATGTCATAACCGCTGGCGAGCAAGTCGGGCTGCTCCCACGAGATGTGCACCTGAATTTGCAGATGCGGGTATTTCTCGAGCGTGCGGCACACAGGTTCGGTCAGGTGCTGCGCACCGACTTCGTACGGCGCGGCGATGCGCAGCGTGCCGGCCACGGTTTCGCTGGCTGCGGTGGTGTCGGCGTGCACTTCGCGCAGACGCTCGAACAAGGGCGCGATGTCGTCGTAGAAGTGCGAGCCCGCTTCGGTCAACCGCAACTGGCGCGTGGTGCGTGTCATGAGCCGCACGCCCAGCGCGGCTTCCAGCCGTGATACGGCGGCGCTGGCGGTCGATTTGGGGATGCCCAGCGCCTCGGCGGCGGCAGTGAAGCTGCCGGCCTCCACCACGCGGCAGAAGGTTTCCCAGTCGTTCCACTCCATTGTTCGCATGACTGGACAGTGTTCCTAGAGTTGGCCGTTTATCCGGCTGGCGGGCAAGTTTATGCTCGGGCACATGTCGCTGCAAATCCTCAAACCCGCGTCGCTGCGGGCATTTCCCCACTTTTCTTCGGCGCGCGTCCATGCTTTTGGGCTGGCGATGGGGCTCTCAACGGGTCTTGATTTCGTCTCGTCGCAGATGTTCGCCGTGGCGGGCCAGCACATCCAGGGCGGTGTGCATGCGAGCCCCGATGCCTATCTGTACGCTGTCACAGCGTATGCCGTGGCGGCCGTCGTCGCCAACCTCGCCATCGGCCGCATTGCGGCGCACGTGGGCTACCGGATGTATTCGCTGGTGGGCATCGTGCTGTTCGCTATTGGCTGCGTGGTGTGCGCGCAATCCAACAACATCGGCGAACTCGTCATCGGACGGACCATTCAGGGCCTGGGGGCCGGCGGGCTGTTCTCGGCGTCGCGCATCCTGGTGCAGCTCACGGCGGAGCCCGACGAACGCATTCCGCCGATGCTGATGTTCAGCGTCGGCTTGTTCGGGCTGACCACGATAGCACCGTGGATCTGCGCTGAAGTGCTCGAATACAGCGAATGGCGCGTGATCTTCTGGATTGAACTGGTGCTGGCCGGCGTGGCCTGGATGGCGGTGTTCTTCCTGCCGCCCGAGCATCATCAGCCGCGCACACGCGCCGCACGCCGCCCCGATGAAGCACCGCCGCAACAAAGCCGATGGGATTGGATTGGCGTGGGCGCCATGGCCATCGGAGCGCTGTCGTTCCTGATGGGCCTGTCGGAGCTGCGCTACAGCCGGCTGACCGCCTCGCCGGTGATTCCGCTGTTGCTGCTGGGCGGTACGGCTTCGCTGCTGCTGGCCATCCACCGCCTGCGCACGCACCCCGACCCTTGGCTCGATCTGTCCCGCCTGAACGGTCGCCGCTATCTGTGGGGCATCGGCTTTTACGGCGTCTATTACCTGATGAGCGGGTACTGGTCGTACCTGTTTCCGGCGGTGTCACAAGGCGGCCTGGGTTTTACATTCCGCACGACCACGCTGTTCCTGATGATCAGCGGGGCGGTCTCGACCGTGGTGGCCGTGGTCATGACGATTTGGCTGCCGTTCTTCTTCCGCAAGCGCCGCTTCATCGCCATGGGCTTTGCCGTGTATGCGGCCGCGGCCTTGGTGCTGGGAACAAGCTTGATGCCGGGCGCACCGGACTACGCGTTCTTCCCCGTGTCGATGCTGGAAGGCATCACGCCGGGCGCGGTGATGATCCAGGTGGCGATGATGACGTACCTCGATCTGGACCGGGAAGATTTTGCGCACGGCTACCAGATGAAGAACATCGCGCGCCAGTTTGCGACGGCGGTGGGCACAGGGCTGGCCGCCGTGTCGCTGCAAACGCAACAGGCGGAATCGCGCTCGCTGATCGTGGCGCATGTCACGCGGTTCACCTCTGACCTGCAGACCATGAACCCGATGACGCCCGAGCGCCTGGCGAGCCTGTCCGCGGAAATCGATCGCCAAGCCACGCTGCTGGCCGGCACGCAGCTCTTCAGCTGGTTTGCCGTGGCGTGCGGCCTGTTTGCCGTGCTGGTACTGGTGCAGCGGTCGTTGCGCTGAACCGGCGCGTTATGACTTCTGTACCGCGTATCTGCCCGGCCCCGCAGCCGCCAGCAGGAACAGCCCGCCCATGATGCTCAGGTTCTTGTAGAACTGGATCTTGTTGGCGGCCTCCATGGCGCCTTCCATATCCCAGTAGGAATGGGCGATGAACGACGTGCCGAGCACGAACAGCGCCATCAGCAGCGCCAGCGGCCGCGTCCACAGGCCGATCAGCAAGGCGATGCCCACACCAAACTCCATGACAACGGCAACCGCCGCGGCCACCATCGGCATGGGCGCACCTGTACTGGTCATGTAGCCGACCGTGCCCTGAAAGCCCGTCAGCTTGCCCCAGCCCGACATCACAAACAACACCATCATCAGAATCCGGGCAAGCAGGATCAGTTCGTCCCGCCAGCGTTGAATGAAAGCGTCCATCGCGGCCTCCAGAGCGAGCCTTGGTGCAATCAGTCTAGGCGCTGGAATTGCCAAGTGTGGTTTCGAGCGCATCGAGTACCGCCTGAATCACACCGTGCCGCACATGCTCTTTTCGCTCGATCATGCCGACCGTGCGTACCGGCGTGTGCGGCGGCATGGGCAGCACGCGCAGGGCTGGATCGCTCTCCCAGCTTGCACGGCGCAGGCGCGGCACCAGCGTGACCCCGACCTGCTGACGCACCAGCTCGACAATCGCCTCGATTGAATTGACTTCGATGAACTCGTTGACCGCCATGTGCGTCTTGCGCAGGGCCCGGTCGATGAGCGCGCCGGTGCGCACTGCGCGGTCGAAGCGCAGAAACGGATGGGTGCGCAACACTTCTTCCGCACGGCCGCGCGTATGCCGGCCCGCCACCACCACCAGCGGCTCGGTATAGAGCGGGTGCCACGCGAGGTTGGCGGGCAGGCGCTCAAGGTGCTCGACCACCAGCGCCCCATCCAGCTCGCCCGCCTCGACTTGCTCCGCCAGCTCGCCCGATTTGCCGGTGATGAGCTTGACGTCCAACCCCTTGTGCACCTGCTTGAGCCCCGCCACCGCATGCGCGAGCGACCCCATCACCGACACCACCGCGCCGATCGCGACCGCGCCGGACAGTTCCGTCTGCGGTTCATCGCCGATGCGCATGGCGTCGTACAGGCCCAGCAGGTGCTCGGCTTGCGGCAACAGCGCGCGGCCGTGCGCATTCAGCGTGACAGTGCGGCCGGACCGGTCGAACAGGTCCCGGCGCAGTTCGTTTTCCAGCGCGCGCATCTGCAGGCTCACCGCGGCCTGCGTCAGCGCCACGCGCTCCGCGGCGGCGGCAAACGAGCCGTGACGGGCCACGGCGACAAAGGTGCGGAGAAAGCGGACGGTACTCACGGCAATGCGCAGCGGACTCTCAAGTTTTTCTTAAGCAATATCCAATGAATTTTAACTTTATTAAATCCAGCGCACCGCAAATAATCGTTCGTCAACCCTTCCCGCTGATCACCGCTTGAGCCCCATGTCCCATCGCTTCGACTGGCAAAACCCCTATCCGACCGTGCGCATTCCGCTGTTTGCGCGCAACGTTGTGTCCACGTCGCATCCGCTGGCCGCGCAGGCTGGGCTGCGCATGCTGCTCGCGGGCGGCACCGCCGTGGATGCGGCCATCGCCGCAGCAGCCATGCTGACCGTGGTCGAACCCGTCTCGTGCGGCCTCGGCAGCGATGCATTCGCAATCCTCTGGGACGGCAAGGAACTGCACGGCCTGAACGCTTCCGGCACCGCGCCGCAGGCCTGGAACCTCGATTACTTCCGCAAGAAATACGGCGAAGACGCCAACGGCAACCCCAAGCGCCCCACGCGCGGCTGGGACGCTGTGACCGTGCCCGGCGCCATCTCCGCATGGGCTGCGTTGCACGAACGTTTCGGCAAGCTGCCGTTTGCCGATGTGCTGGAACCCGCCGCCGAGATTGCCGAGCGTGGCCACACCATCGCGCCGATCGTCGCGCACAAATGGGCGGCGGCCATTCCCGAGCTGCACAACCAGCCCGGCTACGCACAGGCCTTCATGCCGCACGGCCGCGCGCCGGAAGTGGGCGAAAAATTCAAATTGCCCGACGCAGCCGCCACGCTGCGCCGCCTCGGCCAGACCAACGGCCGCGATTTCTACGAAGGTGAACTCGCCGAGCGCATCGCCGCCTATTCGCGCGAATGCGGCGGCGGCATGACCGCACAAGACCTGCGCGACTATCGCCCCGACTGGGTCAAACCGATCACCAAGCGCTACCGCGGCTACGACCTGCACGAGATCCCGCCGAATGGCCAGGGCATCGCCGCGCTGATCGCGCTGGGCATTCTCGATCGCTTCGATCTTGGCGCCCTGCCGGTCGACTCCGCCGATTCGCAGCATCTGCAGATTGAAGCGATGAAGCTGGCGTTTGCCGATCTCTACAAATACGTGGCCGACCCGCGCTCGATGGAAGTCACGCCAGAGCAGATGCTCGACGACGCGTACCTCGATGCACGCGCCAAGCTCATCGACATGGGCCGCGCGCAGATGCCGACCTTCGGCATGCCGCGCGCCGGCGGCACGGTGTACCTGACGGCCGCTGACGAGAACGGCATGATGGTCTCGTTCATCCAGTCGAACTACATGGGCTTCGGTTCCGGCGTGGTGGTGCCCGGCACCGGCATCAGCCTGCAGAACCGTGGCTTCGGATTCTCGATGGATGCGCGCTCGGCCAACGTGGTGGAAGGTGGCAAGCGGCCGTTCCACACGATCATCCCCGCGTTCCTGACCAAGGACGGCCAGCCGCAAATGAGCTTTGGCGTGATGGGCGGCGACATGCAGCCGCAAGGCCACCTGCAGACGCTCGTGCGCATGCTCGATTACAAGCAGCAGCCGCAGGCCGCGTGCGACGCGCCGCGCTGGAAGGTCAACCGCGATTTCACGCTCGACGTGGAAGGCACGATGAACGCCAAGACCGTCGCTGCGCTGGAAGCACGCGGGCACAAGCTCGAATCGGTGGCCGATCCGTACATGGATTTCGGCTCCGGCCAGTTCATCTGGCGCCTGTCGGACGACGCCGATCACGGCTATGTGGCCGCGAGCGACAGCCGCCGCGACGGCCACGCGGTGGGCTTCTAAGAAAGCCCCCGCCGCACCAGCGCGCTGACCCGTCGGACCGGGCGGGCAACGCGCTGTAGTTCCCATAAAAACGATCCCGGCCGGCACCAAAGGAACCCTCATCATGACCGCCCCCTCTGCGGCAGGCACTGCTGCGCCTGCTCGGCCCGCAACAACGAGTGCAGCGCATGCACGCCGCATCGTCATTTCGTCGTCGATCGGCAATGCGCTGGAGTGGTACGACTTTCTCGTCTACGGCTTCTTTGCATCCGTGATTGGCAAGCTGTTCTTTCCGGCCGATGACGAATGGGTGTCGCTGCTGTTTGCGGTGGGCAGCTTTGGCGTGTCGTTCATCACGCGGCCGGTGGGCGCGATCGTGCTGGGCATGTATGCCGACAGGAAGGGGCGCAAGGCGGCGCTGACGCTGTCGATCCTGCTGATGATCGTCGGCACGCTGGCGATTGCCGTGATGCCGAGCTATCAGCAGATCGGTATCGTCGCGCCCATCACGATCCTGCTCGCACGTTTGGTGCAGGGCTTTGCGGTGGGCGGTGAATTCGGCAGCGCGACCGCCTTCATGGTCGAGCACAGCACGCGCGGGCGCGGCTACTACGCCAGCTGGCAATTCGCCAGCCAAGGTATTGCCACCATTCTGGCGGCCGGGCTCGGGGCGCTGCTCACCGCTTCACTCACGCCGACCGATCTGGAAGGCTGGGGCTGGCGGTTGCCGTTCGTCTTCGGCTTGCTGGTCGGCCCGGTGGGTTTCTACATCCGCCGACATCTGGATGAGACGCCCGAGTTCGTCGCCGAGCAGAAGAAGACGACCGTCGATCCGCAAGCGTCGTTCAAAGCGCAGTGGACGAACCTGCTGCTGGCGGTGGGCGTGGTGGCGCAGTCCACCGTGTCGGTGTACGTGCTCCAGCTCTACATGCCGACGTATGCCGTCAAGCAACTGCATCTGCCGGCCGCACAGTCGTTCGCGGTGGTGGTGCTCAATGGCGGGCTGCAGTTTCTGCTCTCGCCCGTGATGGGCGCACTGTCGGATCGCATCGGCCGCATCCGCATCATGCTTACCACGTCGGTGCTGATGATCCTGCTGATCTACCCGATGTTTGCGCTGTTGCGCGCGTATCCGACCATCGGTGCGCTGCTGGCGCTGCAAGCCGTGTCGGGCATCTTCAAGGCAGCGTATTCGGGCCCGATGCCGGCGCTGATGTCGGAGATCTTCCCCACGCGCGTGCGCTCGACCGGGCTGTCGCTCGGCTACAGCCTCGGCGTGACGCTGTTTGGCGGGTTCGCACCGTTCATCGTCACGTGGCTGATCCACACGACGGGCGATACGCTGGCACCGAGCTACTACGTGCTGACGGCCGCCGCGGTGAGCGGCATCTCGCTGACGATCATCGCGCTGCGTCGTCGCAAGGCTGTGCGCGCTGCCTGAGCATTTACGCTTTCTTTACGCAGCGTCACGCCCCTTTTTCACGCTTTTTACGAGCGAATCGATACGGTGTCGTCATGTTCAACGACATGGCGACGCGGGCCGTCGCCAACTCATCATGGCGCGATCGATGCTCCTGTCTTCGCTGATTCCGCAATTGCTGCCGCCCTCGCCGGCGACGGTGCCTCGCCCGGTAGCGCTGCCGGCACGCCAATATGTGTGCCTGCGCGTGACGGTGCCCGGCGATGCACCGCATGCGGTTCGGCGGCAGCTGCATGCGCTGCTTGGCGACACGCTGGGGCTGTACATCGTCCGGCATGACGCTCGCCGCAAGGCAGTCACAGTTGACCTCGAACTGCCGCATGCGGATGTCGATGCGGTGGTGGGCGCGTTGCTGCGTGGCCTGCCCCGCGCCACGCTGGGCCGCATCACGCCGCTGAGCACGTCCCGCAAATGCGCGCATGCGCTGCTGCACTGAGGCGCGCCATGTTTTCGGGAATCTGGATTCCGCTGGTCACGCCGTTCCACCATGGCCAGGTCGACACCGCTGCCCTCCGGCGACTGGTGCGCCATTATCAGGGCGCGGGCGTGTCGGGCTTCGTTGCGCTGGGCACGACCGGTGAAGCCGCGCTGCTCTCTCAGATCGAGCGCTACACCGTGCTGGAGGCCATTGCGGACGCTTGCGGCAACCACACCCCTTTTCTGATCGGCGTAGGCGCGGCGGACACGCGCGAAGTGTGCGCGCAGATCCGTCATTACGAGCGCTGGAACAGCGCGGGCTACCTCGTGCCGCCGCCTTATTACGTCTGCCCGTCGCAAGCGGGATTGCGTTGGCATTACGCGCAGGTGGCCGCCAGCACGGCCCGCCCGGTGGTGCTCTACAACGTGCCCAAACGCACAGGCGTCTCGATCGCCCCGCATACCGCGTTGGCGCTGGCCGATCAGCCCAACATCATCGCCATCAAGGAATGTGTGGCCGAGCATTTCAGCGCGTTGCGAGGCGGGCCGCTCGACGTGCTGAGCGGCGACGACAGCGCCCTGTTCGATTGCCTCGCACACGGCGGCGCGGGAGGCATCCTGGCTGGCGCGCATCTGCGGCCGGAGTTGTTCGTGGCGCTGGTCGCGCATCATCGCGCTGGCCGCATCGACGAGGCCAGACGCCTGGCCGACGCGTTGGCGCCGTTGGCTGCGCTGCTGTTTGCAGAGCCGAATCCGGCGCCAGTCAAGGCGTTGTTGTCAGCGGAGGGACGCATTGGCGCAGACACGCGCGCGCCGATTCTGCCGGTGTCCGAATCGCTGCACCGCCGCCTGGTGGCAGCAATGCACGCGTTGGAAAACGTCGAAGCGGATTGCCCGTTACGACTGGCCTAGAGGCTGTGAGGACAGCTCAGGCGCCCTTGTACCAGGCTGCGTTGAACGGCGCGCTATGGCGCATATAGCGCGTGCCGCGATGATGACGGCGCGGGCTGGCAGGTGCCGGCGCATCGTCGTTGTCCTGCATCGTCTCGCGTTCGGCCACGGTGCGGGCGCGGGGCTGCTGCACTTGCGAATAGACGCGTTGCTCCATCCGGTCGCGCGCGGCCGCAACCCGGTCGGGCGATGCGGGCTGCGTGGCAGCTTCCGCCGGCGCAGGGGCAGCGGTCGACGCGGGGGCAGCAGCGTTGGCCGGGCCGGCGGCCATGGCAACGCTCATCGCGTCGCCGGCCTGCTCGGCCGTCGGTGTGTGGCTGGCAAGACTCTTCACCCAGGGCGCGTGGTACATCCCCACGTAGATCGCGCCCGTCACGGCAATCAACGCAGCGGCCACACTGCTGAATGCGCCGCCTAACACGACACCCGACACGCGTTCCCACCACGACTTGCGCTCGGCAGCGGTCTGCTCCACGTCCGACACCTCGGTCGGATCAACATGGGTCGCAGCCAGATGCGACGGCTCTGTGGCAACGGGAGGTTGAGCGGTGATCGAAGCGGGCAAACGCATGGTGAGAACTCGACATCATGGAGCGGCAGCGTCAACTTCTGCCGATCGTTATTCGGGAACCGCCGCATGTCATGTGTGTGACAGCCGGACGGAGGATGAGCAGCCTTGGTTAGCAAGTTTCTTGCCGGCTTTGGTGCAGCGCCGCAAACGCCCGCAAACCCTTGCCAATCCTCGCATCGGCGCTGCGCGCAGACGATTCGGCAGCGCGGTGGCATGTCCGTACGTACGCACAGCAGGTAGACTTTGCAAAGTTTACCGGGTGTGACATCCGGCCTTACCTTGCCCTACTCGCCTCACCGGCCTTAAGGAGAACATCGTGCGTTGGGATGACATGCGCGAAAGCAACAACGTGGAGGATGAGCGCGCATCCTCGGGCGGCGGCTTTGGCGGCGGCGGCATGCGGCTGGGCGTCGGCGGCATCGCGATCGTGGCCGTGGTCGGCTTGCTGATGGGCAAGAACCCGCTGGAAATCCTCAGCATGGTGATGCAGGTCTCGCAGAATGCACCGACGCAATCTGCGCCGCACAACCCAAGCCGGCCGACCGGGGAAACCGACAATGACCGCAGCAAGCAATTGGTTTCGCACGTGCTGGGCGACACCGAAGACACGTGGAGCCAACTGTTCAAGCAAGCCGGCCGCGCGTATCAGCCGCCCAAGCTCGTGCTGTTCCGCCAGGGCATCCGCTCAGGTTGCGGCGACGCCACCTCGGCCGTCGGCCCGTTCTATTGCCCCGCTGACACGAAGGTCTATCTCGACCTCGGCTTCTTTGACGAACTGCGCCGCAAGTTTGGCGCGCCCGGCGACTTTGCCGCCGCGTACGTCGTCGCGCACGAGGTCGGCCACCATGTGCAGAATCTGCTGGGCGTGTCGGAAAAGGTCAGCCGCGCGCAGGCCGGCAAATCGCAGGCCGGGGCGAATGCGCTGTCGGTCAAGCTGGAGCTGCAGGCCGATTGCCTGGCCGGCGTGTGGGGCCACTTTGCGCAGCAGCGCGGCCTGCTGGAGCGCGGCGACCTGGAACAGGCGCTCACCGCCGCACACGCCATCGGCGACGACACCTTGCAGCGCAACGCCGGCCGCAGCGTCACGCCCGATGCCTTCACGCACGGCACGTCGGAGCAGCGCATGTACTGGTTCCGCCAGGGCTTCGACGGCGGCGATCTTCGCCAGTGCGACACCTTCCGCGCCGGGGCCGACGCCTGATCCGCAGTCAGCGCCCGCCCGCGCAGTCCAGCAGCGCCCCGGTTACGTACGACGCCGCGTCGGAGAGCAGCCAGACGATGGTCTCGGCCACTTCCTGCGGCGTGCCGGGGCGGCCGATCGGCGTGGCGCTGCCCAGGCGCTGAGCGCGGTCGGGCTGGCCGCCCGAGGCGTGAATATCGGTCTCGATCAAGCCGGGGCGCACGGCATTCACGCGCACGCCATCGCGCCCGAGTTCACGGGCCAATCCCAGCGTCATCGTATCGACGGCACCCTTGGAGGCAGCGTAGTCGACGTATTCATGCGGCGACCCCAGCCGCGACGCTGCCGACGACACGTTCACCACTGAACCGCCCACGCCGCCGCGCGACGTTGACAGGCGCCGCGCCGCCTCGCGCGCCACCAGAAAGGCGCCGAGGACATTGGTCTCGAACATCGTGCGCAGCCGGTGCGTGGTCATGTCGGCCACGTCCTGCGCCTCGGCCACGATGCCGGCGTTGTTCACCACGCCGTGCAGCGCGCCAAAGCGTCCGGCCGCCGCTTCGAACAGGGCAATCACGTCTTCGTCGCTCGATACATCGCCCTGCACGGCCAGCGCATGGCCGCCGGCCTGCTCGATCAGGCCCACCGTCTCTTCCGCCGCCTGCCTGTTGCCGCGATATTGCAGCGCGATAGACCAGCCGCGTTGCGCACACAGCACCGCCGTGGCGCGACCGATACCCCGGCTCCCGCCGGTAATGACGATGGTCTTGGACATGCCGGTCTCCCGATGTGTTGTTGTGTTCGCAATTGTGCCGAGATACCGATGTTTTGGCATCGAGGGATGTGTCCGAATCCGGCGAACTCCTCCGACTCGACAGGGCTAGACTAGCTGCCAGCTTCCCCGATCACCACCATGCATCTCGACCACAACGCCTGCTACCACGCCGTGCAGTCGCGCGATCGTCGCTTCGACGGCTGGTTCTTCGTCGGTGTGACATCCACCGGCGTATATTGCCGCCCGGTTTGCGCGGTCCGCACACCGATCGAGAAGAACTGCCGGTTCTTCGCCACCGCCGCCGCGGCCGAGCGCGCGGGCTTTCGGCCGTGCCTGCGCTGCCGGCCGGAACTGGCACCGGGCCACAGCCTGGCGGAGATGTCGTCCAACCTTGCCCGTGCCGCCGCCCGCATGATCGACGAGGGCTTTCTGCAAGAGCACGACCTAGCCGCGCTGGCCGCAGCCGTGGGCGTGACCGACCGTCACCTGCGCCGCATCTTCCGCGCGGAGTTCGACGTCTCGCCCATCGAATACGCGCAAACGCAGCGCCTGCTGCTCGCCAAGCAGCTGCTGACCGACACCGCCATGCCAGTCGGCGATGTCGCCTTTGCGGCCGGCTTCGGAAGCGTCCGACGGCTGAACAGCGGCTTTAACGAGCATTACGGCTTTGCACCGACGCGCCTGCGTTCGCGCACGACAGCGCCCCGCACCGAAGACGGCCCCACGCTCATGCTCGGCTACCGGCCGCCGTTTGCGTGGCAGGCATTGCTCGAGTTTCTGCGCGCCCGTGCCGTGGATGGCGTGGAGGTCGTCGACGCCGACAGCTACGCGCGCACGATCACCGTCGACTACGGCGGCGCGGGGCACATCGGCTGGCTGCACGCGCGCAATGTGCCGCAACGCCACGCGGTGGCACTGACGCTGTCGCCCAGCCTGCTGCACGCCATGCCGCCGGTGCTGGCCCGCGCGCGGCGGCTGTTCGATCTCGATTGCCGGCCGGATCTGGTCGATGCGCACCTCGGCACGCTTGCTGCCGAGACGCCCGGCCTGCGCGTGCCGGGCGCCGTGGACGGCTTCGAAATTGCGGTGCGCGCCATCGCCGGGCAGGTGATTTCGCTCGCGCAGGCGCGACGCATTCTCGGGCGCATGACTGCCGTGTATGGCGTGCCGTTGCAGCAACCGCGCGAGGGGTTGTCCACCGCATTTCCGAGCGCTGCAGCACTGGCAAACATCGATGCGCAGGCGCTGTCGGCGCAGACCGGTTTGCAGGCCAGCCGCGCTGCCGCCGTCGTTGAACTCGCCCGCGCCGTCGACAGCGGAAGCCTGCGGCTCGAACCGCTGGTGCCGCTCGTTCCCACGCTGGCCGCGTTGCAGGCGTTGCCCGGCATCGGCGAATGGACAGCGCAATATGTGGCCATGCGCGCCTTGGGCTGGCCGAACGCATTTCCGCTGGGCGACTACGTCTTGCGCAAACGCCTTGCAGACGGCGACGGCACGCTGCCCACGCGCCGCGCCATGGTCGAGCGTGCAGAACCTTGGGCGCCGTGGCGCGCGTATGCCGCCATGCATCTCTGGCATCGCGAGGATGCCCTCGCCCAACCTGCGTCGCACTGACGATTCGACCGCCATGTACCGCCACACCTTTGCCTGCCCCCTCGGCGATCTGCTGCTGACCGCCACCGACACCCACCTGACCGGCGCGTTCTTTCCCGGCCAGAAGACGATTCCCGTGAACGCCGCGCGCATGGCGGCGGGTGCGGAGGTCGCAGTCATCCGCGAGGCGCAGGCACAGTTCACGGCGTACTTTGCCGGCAAGTTGCAGGACTTCGATCTGCCGATGGCACCTGACGGCACGCCGTTCCAGCAAGACGTCTGGCGTCTGCTGTGCGACATCGCGTTCGGCAGTCGCAGCACCTATGGCCAGATCACGGCTCGCCTGGGGCTCACGCGCGAACATGCGCGCGCGGTGGGCACCGCCGTGGGCCGCAACCCGATCTCGATTGCCATCCCGTGCCACCGCGTGGTGGGCGCCGATGGTGCGCTCACGGGCTACGCCGGGGGGTTGCCACGCAAGGCCGCGCTGCTGCGGATCGAAGGACACCCCGCGCAGGTTGGCGAACGCCTGCCCATGCCCGGCGACGGTCGCCAAGGCTTGCTGGCGTTACTGCCTGCATAAAAACCAAATCGCGCGGACAATGCGCGCACATCATCCAACAACGATAACGAGACCCCCAATGCGCCGCTCCGATGTGCTTGAACTCCTCACCCTGGCTGCCCTTTGGGGCGGCTCCTTTTTGTTCATGCGCGTGGCCGCACCGCCCTTCGGGCCCGTAGCACTCATCGCGCTGCGCGTGGCGATTGCCTCGTGCTTCCTCGTCCCGACGCTTGCTGTGCGCGGCGGCATGGGGGCGCTGCGCACGCACTGGCCGCATCTGCTGGCCGTGGGCGTGCTGAATTCGGCCATCCCGTTCTGCCTCTTCGCCTATGCCGAACTTACGCTCACGGCGGGCTTTACCTCGGTGCTCAATGCGGCCGCGCCGTTGTTTGCGGCCATCGTTGCCTTTACATGGCTGGGCGAGCGGATGTCGTCGCTGCGCGTGCTGGGATTGGCGATCGGCTTCATCGGCGTGATCGTGCTGGTGGGCGGGTCGTCTGTCATCGATGCAAAGCAGGGCGGCGTGGCGGTGGCTGCAGCGCTGTCGGCCACCGTGCTGTACGGCGTGGCGAGCAGCTACACCAAGCGTTTCCTGACCGGCGTACCGCCGCTGGCCGTGGCGACCGGCAGCCAAGTGGCTGCCACCATCGTGCTCGCACCGCTGGCCTACTGGCTGTGGCCCGCGCAGACGCCCACCGGCAGCGTGTGGCTGCACGTCATCGCATTGGGCATCGCCTGCACGGGCGTGGCCTACATCCTGTTCTTCCGCCTGGTCGCGCATGTGGGGCCGACGCGCGCGGTGTCGGTCACCTTCCTGATCCCGGTGTTTGGCGTCCTGTGGGGCATCCTGTTCTTGGGCGAGCAGCTGACGCTGAACATGGTGATCGGCTGCGCCGTGATCCTGCTCGGGACGTCGCTGTCGACCGGCGTATTCGCGCCAGGAAAAAAAGCCGATGCAAATGCGACCCCAGCCGCAAGCGAAAAAGATTCGCTTTTGCGTTCCGGCCGCTGAATTGCCGAGTGATCGCCCCGGCGGTTCGGGGCGCCGTGGCTTGCGCAAATCCGCTTGAAGCCGACGCTTAAAACCGCGGTTGAATTCCCCACCAATGCGGCGATGTCATCGCTGCCTCCACATTGCGACGGCGTTAAATCCAGAATTTGTAATGAATGCCATGCCGCCGCAACCCTCGTGCAATTTATTCAATGGCGTCGGCATTGGCTCCGCGGCACGATTTAAAAAATCTGCAAAGCTGAAGTAGACGCCTGAAACATCGACCAACGCGCACTCGATCTTAACGATCCGATAATCCGATTTGAGAAAATTGCATCATCGAAATCGGATATCTCGGCTTGTTGAGCGGATTTTCTTTGTTATGCTCGCCCTCGGTCGATGAGGGGCGTGCAAGGGAATGGCGTATTGACTGCAAAACAGCCAAATTCCCAATTGCCGGCGGGTTCTCCGCTGCACAGCCGACTACGCACGCTCCATCAAATACGTTGGATACGCGCATGCTGGACGTCTACCTGAATAAGCATCTGATCGGTCAGCTATCGTGCGGCCGCAGCGGTTGGGCGTTCGAATACGATTCCCGCTGGCAGGCTTCGTCGCAGGGCTTTGATCTAAGCCCGCACCTGCCACGTACCGCCGGCAATATCGCCGACACGGCAAAAGCCCAGCCGGTGCGCCACTTCTTTGAATACCTGCTGCCGGAAGCGGCGCGCAACACGCCCAAGGCGGCGGCCCCGGCGCTGGAGCATCTTGCACAAGCGGCGCCGCATCTGGACGGCCCGCTGACGCTGGTGCCCAGCGGCCTCAAGCCGTGCAGCGGCCGCGCCGACGGGCTGTCCGAACGCGATCTCGTGCTGCAGTTCCAGCAAACCGTCGGGCGCCCGCCCCGCAGCACGCCGCTGCGCGTGGCCGAACCTCGCGCCCGCTATGGCGCCGATGCTGCTGAAGCACCCGAAGAAATCAGCCTACCCTTCCTGGCTTCGAATGGCTTGCCTGTATCGATGTGGCTGGGCCGGTTTTCCGCGCCGGCCAATGCCGCGCAATCGAGCCACTTCGTCCGGCTGGATCTCGGCGAGGGCGCGCAACTTCCTTACGCCACCATCAATCACTGCTGGGCCACGCTGCTGGGCCGCAGCATCGGGTTGGACACGCCGTTCATCGGGCTGCGCCAATTTCCGGAAACTGCCGCCGTAGTGCAGCGCCTTGATCGCACGCTGCGCTGCAAGAGCGACGACACTGCGCTGGTGCAGGCGCGCTATGTCGTCTCGGCGGTGCAATTGCTGGGGCTCTCGCCCAAGCACCGCTTCCTGCCGATCACCGTCGAGCAGGTCGCAGAATGCGCACGCCTGTGCGCGGATCCGGCGTCTGCAACCGCCGCGCTGTTCCGCTGGATGGTGTTCTGCCTGTTGATCGGCGGACGCAATGCCTCGGCCGGCACACTGCATTTCCACATCGGTGCGGACGGCATCCGCCTCGCCGCGCACGATCACCTGTTCTGTGCGGCGGTCTACGCCAACGAATGGAATGCCGATGAACTCTCGCCGGACGCGCACGCGCGCTACGACGCCATCGACCAAGACGCGCTGCTCGCCCTGGCCGATCACCTCGGTTACGACGCCAGCCAGGCGCGCCGCGAGTTGCTGCGGCTGATCAGCATGCTGGCGCCGCAGTCGTCATTCGTGGCGACACATCTCTCGCAGGCGCTGGGGCATTCGCCGACGCGCGCAGCGGAGATCGATTTCCTCGCGCGTATCCATCGCCACGTGTCCGAGACGGCACGGCGGCTGGGCGGCAAGACAGCGGAAGTCTGAAGCTGAAACGCGCGGCCACCGCGGGCGCTTAGAGCGCCGCCAGGCTGACCGAGCCGTAGCGGGCGTAGCCGTGCGCGGCCAATGTGTCCATGGCCTCGGCTTCCGCCCGGGCGAACGTCAGCGCAAGCGTGTCGGGGCTCCCCGCTCCGCTCGCGAAAGCCTGGTAGGCCGCAAACGCCTCGCGCGGGGACACCCCGCTGCGCTCAAGCACCCGCTGCGCGGCTTCCAGCGCCGCACGAATCGCCGTCTCCCCGGGCGGGGCATCGCGAAACGCTAGCTGTAGACAGGACGTCGTCGGATTCATCCGCGTTTCGATGTTCGATTCACTGGAACAGCACACCTGACCCAGTCTAGGAAAGCGCCTATCGAGTGCCAAGCGTGACGCTCATTCCTGAGCGCGCGTTTCCGTGTGCCGCCGGGCCCACGAAGATCGACTTGGGGATGCCCCCGGTGCACATGCTCTGAATCACGTTGCATAATCGATTCGATTGACGAAGCAACGACTTTGTTGGCGCCACCACAACGACAGGAGACAACATGATCACGCCACCCATCCGTTTGAAACGTACTGCGCTGGCTTGGATGCTGGCCGGTGCTGCCTTGCCGGCATTCGCACAGATTCCATTCAGCACGGGCGGCGCGTCTTCTGCGCCCGCACAGGCGGCCGCCACGGCCGGCGGGATCGACGTGGCGCAGATCAAACCGGCGGTGGATGCTGCGGTCAATGCCGAATACGGTCAGCTCGACCTGCTCTACAAAGACATCCACGCGCACCCGGAACTGGCGTTTCAGGAAACGCGCACGGCGGCCAAGCTGGCGGAGCAGATGCGCAAGATCGGCTTTGACGTGACGGAGCATGTCGGCAAGACCGGCGTGGTGGCGGTCTATCGCAACGGGGCCGGCCCGACGATCCTCGTGCGCACCGAACTCGATGCGCTGCCGATGGAGGAGAAAACCGGCCTGCCCTACGCCAGCCACGTCCACACGAAATGGCGCGGCGAAGACGTGGGCGTCGCGCATAGCTGCGGGCACGACCTGCACATGGCGTCGTGGGTTGGCACGGCGAAGACGCTGGTGTCGCTCAAGGACCGCTGGCACGGGACGCTGGTGTTCGTCGCACAGCCGGCCGAAGAAACCGTATCGGGCGCGCAGAGCATGATCGACGACGGCTTCTTCAAGCGCTTCCCCAAGCCCGACTATGCGTTTGCGCTGCACACGGGCCCGGGGCCGTACGGTTCGATCGTCTTCAACAGCGGCCCCGTCACCTCCAACTCCGACGGGTTGGAAATTACGTTCAAAGGCCGCGGCGGGCACGGCTCCGCACCTGACAAGACCATCGACCCCGTGATGATGGCGGCGCGCTTCGTGGTCGACCTGCAAAGCGTGATCAGCCGCGAGAAGGATCCGCAGGAATTCGGCGTGGTGAGCATCGGCGCCATCCAGGGCGGCAGCGCTGAAAACATCATTCCTGACAGCGTGCTGCTGCGTGGCACGATCCGCTCGTACAAGCCGGCTGTGCGCCAGAAGATGCTCGACGGTATCCGCCGCACGGCCAAGGCCGTTACCGAAATGTCGGGCGCGCCGGACGCCGAGATCAAGATCACCGAGGGCGGCAAGGCGGTCAACAACGACCCGGCCGTGGTCGCGCGCACCGAGGCGATGTTCAAGACCGCCTTCGGCAACGACCGCGTACTGCGCGTGCCGCCTATCACGGCCAGCGAAGATTTCTCGGCGTTTGTTGACGCGGGCATCCCGTCGATGTTCTTCTTCATCGGCGTGAACGATCCGCAGACGTTCTTCGCCTCGCTCAAGCCGGGCGCCAAGCCGCTGCCGACCAATCATTCGCCGCTGTTCGCGCCTGTGCCGGAGCCGTCCATCAAGACGGGCGTGACGGCGATGTCGCTGGCGGTGCTCAACGCGCTGCAATGGAACAAGGCGTCGGGCCAGTAAGCCGGCGTTGAGATGGGCGCGACCGGCCCGGGTGACTGGGCGGCCGCGCTTTTGATTTTTCAGGAGGGGATTCCATGTTCAACCGTTTCATCCGCGCCAGCGCCCTGCTGCTGTGCGCGTGCGCCGCGGCACCCGCCCTGGCGCAAACCGCGCCGACCAACCCGGCCACCATCCAGGCCGCCAACCGTCTCGACGAAATCATCGCGCGCGGCACGCTGCGCGTCGGCACCACCGGAGACTACAAGCCCTTTACCTACAAGAACCCCTCCGATGGCCGCTTCATCGGCCTGGACGTCGAGATGGGCGAACGCCTGGCGAAAGCACTCGGCGTGAAGCTGGAAATCGTGCCGACCACGTGGTCGACGTTGATGCAGGACTTTGCGGCCGACCGCTACGACATCGCCATGAGCGGGGTGTCGGTCACGCTGGAGCGGCAGAAGAAGGCGTTCTATTCGATCCCGTATCAGCGCGACGGCAAGACGCCGATCACGCGCTGCGAGAACCAGTCGAAATATCAGACGCTGGCGCAGATCGACCAGCCGAATGTGCGTGCCGTGGTCAACCCGGGCGGCACCAACGAGAAATTCGCGCGCGAGCATCTGAAGCAAGCGCAGATTCGTGTGTATCCGGACAACGTGACGATCTTCAATGAGATCGTCGCCGGCCGCGCAGACCTCATGATGACCGACGCGGTGGAAACGAAGCTGCAGCAGAAGCTGCACCCGGAACTGTGCGCCGTGCACCCGGAAGCGCCGTTCGATTTCTCCGAAAAGGCCTACTTGCTGCCGCGCGACGTCGTGTTCAAGAACTTCGTCGACCAGTGGCTGCGGCAGACCGCAGAGAGCGGTGAGTTCGCCAAGCGCTTCGATGCGTGGCTGGCGTATCCGTGGAATGCTGCGGCCAAGTAAGCGGTGCTATGTCCGTGCGGCGCGCCTGGCTGCGCCGCCCATCAGCAACATTAGGCATACGCCGTTCAGCAGCGCGCCCATCAACCAGACCGCGCCGGACCACACCGGCGCCGTCAGCGCATAAAACGCTGTGGCCGCCAGCGGCCCGATCATGGCGGCCACGCTGGCGAGGCTGGCCAGCGCGCCCTGCAATTCGCCCTGCTCATGCTCGCCCACCTGGCGCGAGAGCATCGCCTGCAGCGCAGGCATGCCGATCTCGGCCATGCACAGCAGCACCATGGTCGGATAGACCATCCAGCCGGCGCTGATCCACGCCATCGCCGCAAAGCCGGCCACATCCATCATCACGCTCGCCACGACGGCGCGGCGCTCACCCAGCGCACGGGCAATCGGCCCGGTCAGGAATGCCTGCGCCAGCGCATGCATCAGCCCGTAAGCCGCCAGTGACAAGCCGGCGGCGCGGGTGTCCCAACCGAAGTGCGCTTCGCCGTGAATGACCCACAGCGTTTGCGGAATCTGCCCGACGATTTCGATGATGGCCAGCACGGCCAGCAACGGCAACAGCGTCGGTACACGCGCCACGCGACGCAGCGATTGCACCGGCAGCAGCGCACGCCACGCAAACGGGGCACGTTCAGCGCGGCGCGATTCCGGCAACGCGAAGCAGGCCACCAAAAAATTGACGCCATTGAGCGCCGCGGCCAGCAGGAACGGCGCACGCAGCCACCAGTCGCCGAGCAGCCCGCCCAAGGCCGGCCCGGCGATGAACCCGAGGCCGAAGCATGCGTTCATCAGCCCGTAACGGCGCGCGCGATCGGCCGGCGCGGTGATGTCGGCGATGTATGCCGTCGCCACCGCATAGTTGGCACCGGTGATGCCTGCCACCACGCGGCCGACGTACAGCACCCACGCGTGCGGCGACAGCGCCATGACGAGGTAGTCGACCGCCGCGCCCGCCAGGGACACCAGCAGCACCGGCCGGCGCCCGTAACGGTCCGCCAGCGCGCCCAGGATCGGCGCAAAGACAAACTGCATCGCCGCGTACGCCGCGATCAGCAGGCCGAATTCGAATGCGATGTCGCCCGTGTGATCCAGCTCGCGCAGCAGGCTCGGCAGGATGGGCAGGATCAGCCCGACGCCCATGGCATCGAGCGTCAGCGTAAAGAGGATGACGGCAAAAGCAGGCATGCGAATGCGCCGCGCGCCCGTCGGGGCAGCAGCGCTTCGAAAATCGAAAGACGAGATGATGCCGTGGAAGTACGCGCCTTGCAGCGGCTTGTAGCGTCGTACAGCGCTCCGGCGAAAGCCGCCGGCAAGCTTAGTGGAGGCTGCTCCGATCGCCGTGTTGCAGGGCCAGCGCGTCGCGCAGCAATGCGTCGGTCATGTCGCGGCCCAGGAGCGCCGGGTCGAAGCGCGCAGAAAAACGCGTCGAGCACGACTCCACCTGCAGCACCACTTGGCCCGGCGGCAGCAGTTCGATGTCGACGTGGATGACCTCGTCGTCTTCGGTAAAGGAATGCAGCAGCGTCAGTGCCCGATAGCCGTCGGCGCGCTCCACGGCGGCTTCCGTCCAGGACGGCGCCAGCAGCGCGCAGTTGACCAGCGTTTCGGGCTCGTCGGGGCGATACAGGTGCAGCCCCATCATCGTCGAGGCGGCATCGGCCACGCTGGACCATTCGGCCGCCGGAATCAGGTCGCCCAGCAGGCGGATGTCGTCGACGGCGGCGTCGGTCTGCACAAAGGCGGCGCCGAGGAAGAACGCGGTCTCGTCGCGGAAACCACCCGCCACGGTATTGCGCCACAGGCGATGGCTGCTCTTGCTGCCAAGTGCCACCTGCGAGAGCACCTTGGCCGCACGCGCGCCGTCGGCGCCCGACCACTGCTCCACCGCGCCGTGCGAGAACAGGCGATCGGCCATCACCAGGCCCACGCCCTCGGGCAACACGCGCTCTTTCAGCCACCCGGCCAGCACGTGCACACCGCTGAACGGCATGTCCGGACGCCCAATCGCATGCGCGCGCACGCGGCCGTTTTCCGGCACGTGAAACGGCATGGCAAACAGCCTCGCCTGATAAGCGACGCCGTCAATTTCGAAACGGGCGATGGAAGCGGTGGTGATGGACATGGTGACCTTCCTGCTGCAAGGGGCGGAAAACGCCGCCCGTACCTGCATCAACGACCATCCACGCCGAATGTTTAGCCGTCGCACGGCCCCCCTGAGGGGAGGGGAATCCCCATGGCTGTAATGCGTCGCAACAATCTCTCCGCGAGAAGGCAGGAATTTTTTGCTTCGTGCGTCGTCAGACCTTCGCATTAAGGGTTATCCCGTATCTCACATTTCCATGTCAATTCAATGACTTATGTGCGGATTGCGGTGCTCGAAGGGCCACAATTGTTCTTATTTTTTGAACAAAGAGTTTAATAGAACTGCTTTTTTACTGTTCGAGCAACGACTAAGCTTATGCCATCGCGTTACCGCACCGCAGCGAAACTGCCCCGCGGCAATGCTCACCCCCCTGTTGTGGAGTCCATCATGAAGACCAAGAACCTGATTCTCGCCTCGCTGATCGCTGTTGCCGCTGTTCCCGCCTTCGCTGCCGGCGTGCAAAACAAAGACCCGTACACCAACGGCCAAGCCGTGACCAAGGCTGATCCGTACACCGATGGCGCCCGCAAGGCAGACGTCTACACCGACGGCGCTGTGCGCAAGGCTGACCCGTACACGGATGGCGCCCTGCGTAAGGCTGATCCGTACACCGATGGCGCCCTGGTCGGCAAGGCTGACCCGTTCAGCGACGGCCAATAAGTCGTCGATCGGCTGTCCGTATCACCCTGTATCACTCTCCCTCCCCGATGCCGGAGCCCGCGTTGGCGCCGGTACCGGCTTACTGAAGCGGCCTTTGTGGCCGCTTTTTTTTCGCCTACACCCGCAGCGTTCACATGGCGAGCCGGGACTTTTCCCCCTCAAGGCCGCCGCCACACGTCCGATAGAAGAGAATGCATTCGTTGGCGGGTAGCCTTCCCCTGGACCCGTTGCGCCATAACGCGCCCCGCCACGGCCGATCTCTGAACATCAACATGCGCAAGCGCATCGCTATCGAACACCTGCGGGTGGGCATGTACCTCGACGAATTCGTCGGCTCCTGGCTGGAACACCCGTTCTGGCGGGCCCGCTTTCGCGTGGAAGATGCTGCCCAATTGCAACGCCTGCGTGCCAGCGGCGT
This sequence comes from Ralstonia sp. UNC404CL21Col, assembly GCF_000620465.1. Taxonomy (GTDB): domain Bacteria; phylum Pseudomonadota; class Gammaproteobacteria; order Burkholderiales; family Burkholderiaceae; genus Ralstonia; species Ralstonia flatus. The sequence continues at coordinate 188,247 of NZ_KK211140.1, read as the reverse complement.
GCGCGAGGTGTGGATCGACACCACGCGCGGCACCGACGTGGCTGCCGCCAACGCGGCACCCCCGGCCCCGGAAATGCCGGCGCCGCCCGCCTGCTCGGCCGACGCCAGCATTACCCCCCGTGCCATCACGCATGCGGAAGAAATGCGCCATGCCGCCCGCCTCATCTGCAAAGCCGAGGTGGCCGTGCAGGCCATGTTTGCCGATGCGCGCATGGGCCGCACGATCGAAGCGCGCGACGCATTGCCCTTGGTGGAAGCCATTTCAGGCTCGGTCGACCGCCACCCGAGCGCGCTGACAAGCCTGGTGCGCCTGAAAGCGAAAGACCGCTATACGTTCCTGCATTCCGTGGCGGTATGCGCGCTGATGGTGTCGCTGGGCCGTCAGCTGGGGCTGTCCGATGACGAAGTGCGCGACGCCGGTCTTGCCGGGCTGCTGCACGACATCGGCAAGATCGCGATTCCGCCCGAGGTGTTGAACAAGCCCGGCGCGCTGACCGATGCGGAATTCCGCCACGTGATCGTCCACCCGCAGGCAGGGCACGACATCCTGGCCGGCGACAGCGGCATGCGCGACATCGCGCTCGACGTTTGCCTGCATCATCACGAACGCATGGACGGCACCGGCTATCCGCACAAGCTCGCCGGCGAAGGCATCTCGCTGTTTGCGCGCATGGGCGCCATCTGCGACGTATACGACGCGGTCACGTCCGACCGTCCATACAAGAAAGCGTGGGAAGCCGCCTACGCCGTGCAGCGCATGGTCGAATGGCGCGGCAACCATTTCGACCCGATGGTGTTCAACGCCTTCGTCAAGAGCGTAGGCATCTATCCGGTGGGCTCGCTGGTGCGGCTGCGCTCGGGCAGGCTGGCGGTGGTCATGCAGCATGCGCCGGGCGCGTTGCTCACGCCCACGGTCAAGGTATTCTTCTCGATATCGTCGGGCACGCGGATTGCGCCCGAACTCATCGATCTGGCGCATACCGGCGACCAGATCGTCTCGCGAGAAGAACCCCGCGACTGGGGCCTGACCGACCTCAACGAACTTTGGATACACGGCGACTGATCCGTCATCCCTTTCTGCGGCGCCTGCTGGCATGGCTTGCGCTGGGCTGGCTGGCGTGCAGCGCATCGGCCTTCGCCGAACAACCCTTGCGGATCGGCTCCAAACGCTTCACCGAGTCGTACGTGCTGGGAGAAATCCTCACCCAGACCGCAAACCCGCGCGGCCCGGCCGAACACGTACCGGGCCTGGGCAACACCGCCATCGTCTTTGCCGCGCTCAAAAACGGCAGCATCGACGTCTACCCGGATTACCTCGGCACCATCGCCGCTGAAATCCTGCACCTGCCCGCCGAGCAAGCGGCCAATCCCGATCAAGCCGCGCTGCTGGTCGACGTCAACCGCGGCCTTGCGCCGATGGGCCTGGCGGCCGGCGTGCCGCTCGGCTTTGAAGACACCTACGCGCTGGCCATGCGCGACGCCGATGCCGAGCGCGAACACATCCGCACGCTAGCCGACCTTGCCACGCATCCGACGCTGCGGCTTGGCCTATCGCACGAATTTCTCGGCCGTGCCGATGGCTGGCCGGCGATTGCGCAGCACTACAAACTGCCGCAGCGCCCCACTGGCCTCGACCACGGCGTTGCCTACGACGCCCTGCGCGCCAATCAGGTCGACGTGATCGACATCTACTCCACCGACGCGAAGATCGGCCGCGAACACCTGCGGGTGCTCGACGACCCGGCGCACGTCTTCCCGCGCTACGACGCCGTGCTGCTGTATCGCGCCGACGTTGCGCAGCGGTATCCGGCGCAATGGCAGGCGATCAACACACTCGCCGGACGCATCCAGCGCGACGACATGGTGGCGATGAATGCCGCGGTCGAACTCGAAGGCCAGTCGTTCTCGCAAGCAGCGCGGCAGTTTCTCGCCGGGTATGGCGATGTGCCGGCATCCACCCCGGCGCGCGCGTTCTTCAGCCGGCTCACGGACGGCCTGGGACGGCTTACGCAGCGGCATCTCATGCTGGTCGGTATCTCCACCGGCGTTGCCGTGCTGCTGGGCGTACCGCTGGGCCTGATGGCCGCGCGCCGCCGGGTCAAGCAGCCGATTCTCGCGGTGGTGGGCGTGTTGCAGACGATTCCGTCCCTCGCGCTGCTGGCGATGCTTATCCCCATCGTCGGGTCGATTGGCGTGGTGCCGGCGCTGATTGCGCTGGCGGTCTATGCGCTGCTGCCCATCGTGCGCAACACGATCGTCGGGCTGGAGCAGGTGCCGGACGGCCTGCGCGATGCGGCGTTGGCGCTGGGGTTCACGCCGTCGCAACGCACGCGGGTGGTCGATCTGCCGCTGGCGCTGCCGGTCATCCTGGCCGGCGTCAAAACCGCTGCAGTCATCAGCGTCGGTACGGCGACCATTGCCGCGTTCATCGGCGCCGGCGGCTATGGAGAGCGCATCGCCACGGGGCTCGCGCTCAACGACAGCGCAACGCTGCTTGCAGGCGCCGTCCCCGCAGCGGTGCTGGCGCTGCTGGTGCAGGCCGCGTTCGAGGTGGCCGAATGGTGGCTGCGCCGACACGGCAGCAGCAACGCACAGCACTAGCGAGCACGCGCGCGGGCGTTCCAGTTCCATTAACATCGCGGTCATTCCAGCCGCGCAGCACGCCTCGCCTATGACCACGCTCCCGTTTTCCACCGCCCTGCTCGTCGCGGCGGCCGGCGTTTATGCCGGCGCCCAGAATGCCCTCGCGGGCGGCGGATCGTTCATCACGTTTCCGGCCTTGCTGCTGGCGGGGCTCAACCCGCTGGGCGCCAACATGACCTCGACGATCGCGCTGTTCCCCAGCCAGATCACCTCGTCGATTGCCGGGCGCAAACTGGCCGGCGGCGTCGATGCCGGCGAGCATCACCTCTCGCTCAAGCAGCTCATCGTCATCAGCCTGGTGGGCGGCGTGCTGGGCGCGCTACTACTGCTGGCGACACCGCCGTCGTTCTTCGCCAAGCTGGTGCCGTATCTCGTGCTGTTTGCGACGAGCGTGTTTGCGTGGGGCAGCTTCCGCCGCAAACCGCTGCATGCGGCATCGGGCATGTCGACCGCCACGCTGGCGACCATCCAATTTGCGATTGCGATTTACGGCGGCTACTTCGGTGGCGGCATCGGCTTCCTGATGCTCGCCGCGCTGACGGTGGCCGGCCAGCAGGTGCGCATGGCGGGCGCGACCAAGAACGTGCTCGCCATGACGATGAATGCATCGGCCGTGGCGGTGTTTGCGTTCTCGCCGCAGGTGAACTGGGCGGCCGTGGTGGCGCTGGGCATTGGCGGCATCGCGGGCGGATTTGCCGGCGCATGGCTGCTGCACCGGCTGCCGGAAAAAGTACTGCGCGGCTTCGTCGTCATCGTCGGGATCATCCTGACGGTGTGGCTGTTCATGCGTGCCTGAATGCGGCATCCAAGGGCGGCTTGACAGCGTTTGTCCGACAGGCGGTTCAGTCTGCGCCTACTGTCTGCCGGGTTGACCCTTTCCTATTGTGACGTTCGGGATGCACCCCGTGGCACGCGGCATGCGTGCCATGAAGTCGACCCTGTTTCACAACAAGGAGAACGAGCATGCAAGCACGCAAGATGTCGAGTCTGGCCGCAGCGATCGCCGTGGCCGCCTGTGCGTGGATCGGCGCGGCGCCCGCGCAGGCCCAGCAGAAGGATCACAGCGCAGTGACGGGTGTCGACAGCCAGATGGAAGGCCCGCGCACCCAGGTTCAGCGCAATGCCGATGCGGCTGCCAACCCCGGCTATCACAACAACGCGACCGGCGCGCAGCCGGAAGCCACGCCCGGCACGCTCAAGCAGAAAGTCCACCGCGCGCACGTGAAGACCGACAAGTGGGTCGACAAGCACGTCACGCACCGCCACGGCAAGGGGAAAGGCACGGCGACGGCGGAGTCGTCGTCGGACCGCGCATTCTGGTCGCGTCGCGCCAACCAGTGCGACTCGCTGGTGGGTGAAGCCCAGCGCGTCTGCCGCGAGCGTCGCTCCGACGCCGCGGGCAGCGGCCAATAACCGCAACCTGCCCATGAAAAAAGCCGACGTTTGCGCGTCGGCTTTTTTCATTGCGGCAATGCCTGCGTCAGACGATGCCGGTGGCATAGAACACGGCGATCACGAAGAACACGGCCAGCGTCTTGATGATCGTCACGCAGAACACATCGCGATACGCCTCGCGGTGCGTCAGGCCCGTCACGGCCAGCAGCGTGATCACGGCGCCATTGTGCGGCAGCGTGTCCATGCCGCCCGAGGCCATCGCCGCCACACGGTGCAGCACCTCCATCGGAATGCCGGTCGCCTGCGCTGCCTGCACGAACTGATCGGCCATTGCCGCCAGTGCAATGCTCATGCCGCCCGACGCGGAACCGGTGATGCCTGCAAGCGTGCTCACCGTGACCGCCTCATTGACCAGTGGATTCGGAATCGCGCGCAGGCCATCGGCCAGCACCAGGAAACCCGGCAACGCGGCAATCACGCCACCGAAACCGTATTCCGACGCGGTGTTCATCGCGGCCAGCAGCGCGCCAGACACTGCAGCCTTGCTGCCTTCGGCAAAACGGTCCTTCACAGCGCGGAAACCAAACACAAGCACCACGATGATGCCGATCAACAGCGCGGCCTCCACGGCCCAGATCGCGGTCAGCTTGTCGGCTTCAACGGTGAGCGGCTTGGGCAGGCCCGGCAATGCAACGGTCACGACCTTGCCGTACCAGGTCGGAATCCAGCGCGTGAACAGCAGGTTCATCACGCCCACGAGCACCAGCGGCGACAGCGCGACGAGCGGATGCGCCAGCACGCCGGTCTCGGCCGTCTCGGGCTCGTTCACCAGCTTGGTGAGGCCGTGGTCATAACCGTGGCCATTGCGCAGCGCGACGCGGCGGCGCCATTCCAGGTACGCCATGCCCACCACGATGATGAACAGCGCGCCGATGGTACCCAGCCACGGCGCCGCCCAAGACGTGGTGTGGAAGAACGTGGTCGGGATGATGTTCTGGATCTGCGGCGTGCCCGGCAGCGAATCCATCGTGAACGAAAACGCGCCCAGCGCGATGGTGCCCGGGATGAGGCGCTTGGGGATGTTGCCCTGGCGGAACATCTCCGCCGCAAACGGATACACGGCAAACACCACCACGAACAGCGACACGCCGCCGTACGTCAGCAGCGCACACACCAGCACGATGGAAAGCATCGCCCGCTTTGCCCCCACCACACGGATGACCGACGCGACGATCGAGCGCGAAAAGCCCGACAGCTCGATCACCTTGCCGAACACGGCGCCCAGCAGGAACACGGGGAAATACAGTTTGACGAAGCCGACCATCTTCTCCATGAAGATGCCGGAGAACACCGGCGCCACGGCCGATGGATCGGTCAGCAGCACCGCGCCGAGGGCGGCCAGTGGTGCAAACAGGATGACGCTGTAGCCGCGATACGCGGCGAACATCAGAAATGCCAGCGCAGCCAGCACGATGATGACGGACATCGACAATCTCCTCGTATGCTTTTCTTTTAAGAGCGAAGGATTGTATGTCGCGATGCAACAGATTCCGTTACGCAATCACGCGTATTGAACTGCCGGCGGAACTGGCGTTCATCGGCTCCAGATGGGCGTCTTCGTCACGTCGACGATGACGATTCAATGACGGTGCCCCCATCCTCCGCCATGTCCCCAGCCGCGCCCGCCCCACCCGCGGCCGCCCCATCCGCGATGGCAGCCCCAGCACCCGCCGCCGCCGATCCACACGCTGCCGAACACCGGCGCCGGGTAAACCGGTGCTGGGTAGTAGGCCGGCCCGTAGTAGTAATAAGGATCGTACGGATAGGACGGATAGGCTGCCACCGGCGCGGGCGCCACGGCTGTCGGGGCGATCGGATTGCCGTAGGCGTCGTAATACGGCGCGACCACGCAGCCGCCCAGCAGGACGACCGCGCACGCGGCCAGCGCGCCCGGCAGGATGGCGGCACGGCGGCCAGGTTGCGATGCGCGGTCCATGATGTGCTCCGTTGGATGCATGTGGATATGCGTTCGACAGTGTTTGGCCGGTTCAATTCCAAGGACTTCGCCTACCGCAGCAGCGAATCGCTGCCGGATCACTTACCATGACCGCTTCGCCGCCCGCGCTGGGGAGAGATCGAGGCAGGCGATGCCCATAAACACTGGAGGACACATCCATGCAAGCCACGGCAGCGCCTACTCAAGGCGATCGGGCACCGGCACCGGCCATCTCTGCGGCCACCCGACGCAAGGCCATCATCGCCGCCACGATCGGCAACGGCCTCGAATGGTTCGACTTTACGGTCTACAGCTTTTTCGCCGTCATCATCGCCAAGCTGTTCTTCCCCACCGGCAATGACTTCACCTCGTTCATGTTGACGGTCGCCACGTTTGGCGTGGGATTCTTCATGCGCCCGGTTGGCGCCGTCGTGCTGGGCATCTACGCCGACCGCGTCGGCCGCAAGGCTGCACTCACGCTCACCATCATGCTGATGGCGATCGGCACGGCCATCATCGGCCTTGCACCGACGTACGCGCAAATCGGTATCGGCGCGCCCATCCTGATCGTGATCGCACGACTCATCCAGGGCTTCTCGGCCGGCGGTGAAGTCGGGGGCGCCACGGCGTTCCTGATCGAGTATTCACCGGACGAACGGCGCGGCTATTTCGCCAGCTGGCAGCAAGCGAGCCAGGGCATCTCGTTCATCCTCGGTGCCGCCATGGGCGCGATCGTCACGAACGGTTTGTCGCCGGAACAGATCGATGCATGGGGCTGGCGCATTCCGTTCCTGTTCGGTCTGCTGATCGGGCCGGTCGGCATGTACATCCGCTCGCACCTGCATGAACCGCCCGCCTTTGAAGCGCAGAAGGCGAAGGCCGCGAAGGAATCGCGCCTGGCACCGCTGTCGCAAGTGCTGCGCGATCATCCGCGCGAAGTGCTCGGCGGCCTGGGCGTGACGATTCTCTGGACGGTCTGCACCTACACGCTGGTGTTCTACATGCCGACGTATGCGAAGCAACAGCTCGGTCTGCCGCTGGGCGCGACGTTCCAGTCGACGGCGCTGTGCGGCGCGATCATCTTCGTGCTGTGCCCGCTCATGGGCACGCTGTCCGATCGCATCGGCCGCAAACGCATGCTCGGCACGGTGGCGCTCATCATCGCGGCGGCAGCGTATCCGCTCTTCCACTGGCTCAACGTCCACCCGACGGTGCAGACGCTGCTGCAGGTGCAGGTGATCCTGGGTGTGTTGCTGGCGGCGTTCACGGGCCCGGCTCCCGCCGTGCTGGCCGAGCAGTTTCCGACGGCGGTGCGCTCCACCGGCCTGTCGATCTCGTACAACCTGGCGGTCACCATCTTCGGTGGTTTTGCCCCGCTGATCGTCACGTGGTTGATTGCGAGTTCCGGCAGCAAGCTCGCACCGTCGTACTACGTGATGGCCGCTGCCATCATCAGCGTGTTTGCGCTGTCGCTGATGCATGACCGCACGGGCAAGCCGATCGAAAAATAATCGTCTGAAATAGAGTCAGGCGAAATACGCTCGAACAACGGCCGGTGGATCACCCCACCGGCCGTTCGTCTTCTGCGGCCAGCAATGCCGCGTTCTCCAGCACCCGAACACCCGGCGCATCCACCCGCGCTGCCGTGACGAGCGCAGCCGCTACCGATTCCGCCGACACCGGCCGCCACGTCCGGGGCACCATCCATCCGATTGCGCGCGACACGCCTTGCGCAACGCGTTCACCGGGCCGGAATTCTGCGCGCGTGCCGAGCAGCAGCGAAGGCCGCACCACCGTCACCGACGGAAAGCCGATCGACAGGATTTCTGCCTCCACCTCGCCCTTGCAGCGGTTGTAGAAAACGCGCGAGCGCGCATCGGCGCCCAGCGCGCTCACCAGCAGAAAATGATGCGCGCCGGCGGCAAACGCGCGCCGCGCCAATTCCACCGGATACTCGACATCAACGCGCCGGAATGCCGCCTGGGAACCGGCCTGCCGGATGGTCGTGCCGAGCGCGCAGATGACGATATCGGCGGCAAACGCAGGCTGCGTTTCTGGGGCATCGAGGTGGTCGAAGTCGACCACGCATTCGCGCAATCGACCGGGCGCCGCGTGCCCTGCTGTCAAGGCCCCGCGCCGGCGCACAAGGGCCGTCACGCTGCCAGCCCAAGGCTGCGCGACGAGCCGACGCACCACCGCACGGCCCACCAGCCCGTTGGCGCCGGCCACCAGAACGGACGGCCCGCGCGGTTGCTCCGGCGCTTCGCCGCTGGCCGCGAAGCCTTGTCCGACAGGCATTTGCGCACTCGACATGATGTTCTCCATGAAGTTGGCACAGGCGCTGGAACACAGTGTACGGCGTCCGGCGAACCGGTTCTTTGCCGTGCCGCCTGCGCGCTTTCGGTGCGTTCGTCACGTGAAGAACGCTGGCGGAAATGCAAACAAACCGTGTCGATATCAGGTGTTTCCCGGATGCCCGCCCGCAAACCCATACGGGGCAAGTGTCGGCTGCAAGCAACGGCCCGCAAACCCTTGCAGTTAGGGGATGTGCAACCCTTCGCAACGGTGATATAAAACGGGTCGCAGTACAACGCTGTCCAACAAACCTGAAGTGGGGAACTGACATGACGACCAAATCCGAACTCGTAGCCGCCATTGCGAAAGACGCTGAACTGAGCAACGCCGCCGCCGAGCGCGCGCTGAACTCCGCGCTGGAAAACATCAAGAAGACCGTCGCCAAGGGCGGCACCATCACGCTGGTTGGCTTCGGTTCGTTCTCGTCGGGCAAGCGTGCAGCACGCACCGGCCGCAACCCGCGCACCGGCGAAGCCATCAAGATCCCGGCAACCAAGACCGTGAAGTTCACGGCTGGCAAGGGTTTCAAGGACGCCGTGAACAAGAAGAAGTAAGAGTCTTCTGCCGAGCCCGGCATGCGTGCCTGGCCGGGAGACTTGCAAGGGACCCTACGGGGTCCCTTTTCTTTTGGCGTGTTTGATCTGGCGCAACATCAGCCGACCGGCCACAGGGCCACCAAGTAACCGACCGAGCCGACACGCGCGACAACCGTGTCGGCATCGCCCTCTGCATCGAGCCAGGCCGCGGCGCCCTGCGGGATATCCTCAGCGCCGATCGACAACACGCCGTGCACGCAATACACCAGCCATTGCATGCCCGCATGCAAGCGCGGCAGTGAACGACGCTCACCGGCCGCCAGCGCGATGGCCTCGGCGTGATGCGCCCAGGCGTCGCGCCGCGTCATCACGTTGAAATCCGACAGCGGCGCATCCAGCGTGGCATGCACATCGGCCTCACCGGGAAAGCGTGCGGGCGCTTCGCCGGGCGCCAGCGTCACCGCCTCGGCATCGGCGCGATGCATCGTCAGCCGGCCGCCCGCAATCACCGCCAGCGAACGGTCCATGCCGGCAAAACGCGAGAACGGCCCGGCCGCATCCACCTGCGCCGTGCTGACGCGCCAGTCGAAATTGTCGAGCGTGGCGCCAGCCGGCGCGATGGCGATTTCGGTCGTCACACCGCCGCCGTTCTTCCACGGCATGCGGCGCATTGCATCTGCAGGAATCAGTTTCATGAACGGCGCAACAAGTGATACGCCAGACGCGCCGCCACACGCACGGTGCGGCGATCCTGGTCGTATTCGGGGTTGGTTTCGGCGATGTCGGCCACGCGCACCTTGCCGGTGACGCAAACATGCTGCACCAGGGCTTCGAGCACCGGCAGCGTGATGCCGTAGGCCGCAGGCGCGGACACGCCGGGCGCCACGGCGGCGGCCAGCACATCCATGTCGATGGTCAGGTAGACGTGATCGGCATCAGCCAGCCATGCATCGAGATCCGCCATGCGCGCATCGAGGTGCCGCTCCTGCACGTCGGTGTCTTCAACGTAGTGCGCGTGCAGTGCGTCGGCGCGGTCGAACAGCGCGGGCGTGTTCGACAGACGGCTGACACCGAGGCAGCAATACGTCAGGTCGATACCGTGCGCAGCACAGTCTTCGGCGATCTGGTCGAACGGCGTGCCGGAGTTGCCGGGCCGGCTCGTGCGCAGGTCGAAATGCGCATCGAAATTGACGACCGCAAGACGCCCGCGCCAGCCTTGCTTCTGCCAATGCTGGCGCAGGCCCTGGTACGTGCCGAACGCCACCTCGTGGCCGCCGCCGAGCACCACCGGCCGCGCACCGGCATCCAGCAGCGCGCACACGCTATTGCCAAGCGCAGCTTGCGCGCGTTCCAGATCGCCATCGTCACACGTGACATCACCCGCGTCGGCAAGCACCGAGAGGCCATGCGCGGGCACGTTGGCCAAGGCACGGCGGATTTCGCGCGGGCCCTGCGCAGCACCGGCGCGGCCGTGGTTGCGCACCACGCCGGCATCGCACGCAAAACCCAGCAACGCGGGCGTGCCGGACAATGTCGTCGCATCAGCCGATTGCACGACCTGGAACAGGCGCGTCACGTCACCGCGTTCACCGGTGTCGTCACGCCCCTGCCAGATGGAAGCATCGAACGTTGCAGCTTCAGTCATCGTCATGCGCGTGTCAGCACCGCTTGCAGGAACGAACGCGTGCGCGCTTCCTTGGGCTCGCCGAAGATGACCGACGGCGGCCCGGCTTCGACGATGCCGCCGCCGTCCATCACCACGACCACATCGGCCACTTCGCGCGCGAAACCCATCTCGTGCGTGACGACCAGCATCGTCATGCCTTCCTTGGCGAGCAGCTTCATCACTTGCAGTACTTCGCCAACGAGTTCCGGATCAAGCGCGGAGGTCGGCTCGTCGAACAGCATCACCTTGGGCCGCATCGCCAGCGCACGGGCAATGGCCACGCGCTGCTTCTGTCCGCCCGACAGACTTGCTGGCATCGCGTCGGCCTTGTGCGCCAGGCCCACTTTCTGCAGCAGCTCGCGCGCTTCCGTCTCTGCTTCGTGCTTCGACTTGCCGCTCAGCATGCGCGGGCCAACGGTGACGTTGTGCAGCACTGAAAGATGCGGGAACAGGTTGAACGACTGGAACACCATGCCGACCTGCTGGCGCAGCTGATTCAACTCGCCGTCGGGCAGCAGCTTGCCGTTGTCGATCAGGCGATTGCCGCAGATGTCGATGGTGCCGCCTTCGGCTGTTTCGAGCCCGTTGCAGCAGCGCAGGAACGTGCTCTTGCCCGAGCCGCTGGGGCCGATGACGACCACCACCTGCGAGGCGTCGACATCAAAGTCGATGCCCTTGAGCACGGTGTGATCGCCATACGATTTGGTGAGCCCGCGGATCTGGATCATGGGAACATCCAGCGCCGATTTGAGCGTTTGCAGGTTCGCATTCGTCATGTTCATTGCACCATGCCTCCCGCACGGATGTTGCGCTCAAGACGGTGCAGCAGATAGCTGGCGGCACTCGTCAGCACCAGATACACCAGCGCAATCGCCAGGTACACCTCCAGCGAGCGATACGACACGCTGATGATCTTCTGCCCTTCGTGCATCAGGTCATGGATCGTCAGCAGCGACACCAGCGCCGAGTTCTTGATCAGTGCGATGAACTCGTTGCCCAGCGGCGGAATCATCCGCACCACGGCCTGCGGCAGGATGATTGCGCGCATCGACTGCGCCGACGACATGCCGATCGAGCGTGCCGCCTCCATCTGCCCGCGATCCACCGACTGGATCGCGCCGCGCACGATTTCCGACACATACGCGCCCGAATACACGCCCAGCCCCAGCACGCCGCACACAAACGCCGGCAGCAGAATGTCGAACTGCGGCAGCCCGAAGAACAGCAGGAAGAGCTGCACCAGCAGCGGCGTGCCGCGGATGAACGTCACGTACACCGTGCAGATGCCGTAGATGAATCGGCGGCGCGGGTTCAACCGCCCGATGCCGATCAGGAGGCCCAGCACGCAGCCGAGCACCAGCGCCGCGGCCGTCACCTCAACGGTGACGAGCGCACCGCGCAGGATGTCGTGCCAGCCGGCCCAGACGGGGGAAAAATCCAGTTCCATCAGCGTGTCCGTCTGTCGTTACTTGGCGGCGGCGCCAAACCACTTCTTGACGATCTGGTCGTACGTGCCGTCGGCCTTGATCTTCTCCAGCGCGGCGTTCAGCGCCTTGGTCAGTTCAGGCTGATCACGGCGCACGGCGATGCCGTATTCCTCGGTGGTGAGCGCCGGCTCAACCAGACGCAGACCAGGGCGTGCCTTCACGTAGTACGCGGCAGCGGGGCGGCCCGTAACTGCGGCATCGGCGCGGCCGATCTCAACGAGGTTGAACATCTCGTTGTTCTTCTCGACTTCCACGCGCTCGACCTTCGGGTAGTTCTCGCGCAGGTAGTTGACCGACTTGGTACCCACCTGCACGCTCACCTTCTTACCATTCAGGTCAGCCGGCGTCTTGATGGCCGTGTTGCCTTGCTTGACCAGCGCGACCAGGCCGCCGTGGTAGTACGGCACGGTGAAGTCGACCACCTTCTTGCGCTCTTCCGTGATGTAGATGCCCGAGATGGCCACGTCGAAGCGGCGCGAGATCAGACCCGGCACGAGTCCCTTGAAGTCGATGTCGGTCCACTCGACCGGACGGCCCATGGTGCGGGCCAGCGCGTCGATCAGGTCCACATCAAAGCCGGTGCGCTTGCCGTTTTCGACAAACTCCATCGGCGCGAACGTCGCGTCGGTGGCGACGCGCAGCGGCTCCCCAGCAGCGTGCGCAGCGGTTGCGAAAGACGCCGCAGCGGACAACGCCACGGCACAAGCCAGCATCGAATGCATGAAGTGACGACGATTCCCCATGAGTGGTCTCCTTGTGTGATGCATGTGGGGTGAGAAAAAAAGAACCGGAAAAATCGAAAATTCAGAGGTCCTGCAATCGCGCAGAAATGGACGCAGCCGCTGCAACGGTCATATCAATCAGGCGGTGCTCCTTGCCGCGCACGCGCGTTGCGGGCGCCATCAACGTAATGGAGCCGAGCGCGTGGCCGGGCAGCCGGAACACCGGCACGCTCACGCCCCAGACGCCGGGGTCGACCTCGCCTTCGGACAGCGCGTAGCCCGCGGCGCGAATGTCGGAGAGTTCAGCTTGCAGTTGCGCCTGAGTGTCGGCATCGATAGCCAGCAGATCGGCGAGGATGGCGCGCGCCGCTGCGGGCGGCATGAAGGCGAGCAACGACTTGGCAGAGGCGCCGGCCAGCAGCGGCACGCCACGCCCTTTTTCGAACGAGCAGCGCAGCGACTGCTGGCTCTCGACCATTTCCAGGCAGACGGCCTGATCCTTGACGGCCACGACCAATCCCACGGATTCGCCCGACTCGGCCACCAGCTTGGCCATGCCGATGCGCGCTTCCTGCACGAGGTGCGAGGCGTGGTCGAAACCGAGTGCGAGCTGCAGGCTGATCGGGCCCGGGGCATAGGTGCCGGCCGATTCCAGCACAAAGCCCCAGCGCTTGAGCATCGCCACCTGGCGGTACAACGTGCTCTGCGGCAGGCCGGTCAGTTCGACCAGCTCGCGCGCGGCAACCGGGCGACCGTGGCGCGCGATGGTGGCGAGCACCATCAGCACGCGGTCCGATCCGCTCGTGGCGGCAGCGGATTGTGCTGGCGAAGGGGCCAAGCCCGGCTCGGTCATCGCGAAACTCCGTCGAGTGATGTTGCGACGGAGAATGCGACGATTTTCTCAATTCATCAATTCAACATTCCCATTGGACGGGAATACATTGCGAATTCGGTATTTACACCTAGGACGCATCGGTCACATTTCCGGCGCCTTCGTCCAATCGCGCTTCCAGAAACGCGACGACGGCGTGGGCCGATGCCTCGCTGCGGCAGGTCGTCAGCGCGGCGTACAGCGGTGCGGCCAGGCCGTTGAGAAAGTCGATGGGCGCGTCCGGACCTTCGGCGAGATAGCGCTGCAAAGCCGAGAAGGCGCCGGCCTGGCTCAGGCGCCAGTCCGCAATCGAGGCCTGCCGCACGTGGCGCGGCGCAGCCGGCACCGGCTTGGGCGGCTGGGGCGCGGTCTTGATGGGCGCGCGGCTTGCGACATGGCCGTCGGCAATCAGGCGCGCGAGGTCTTCGGCGCGGTCTTCGATATCGGGGCCGGCGCTGCTCAACTGCGCCAGGATGTCCGCCGCGCAGCGCTCGCCATTGACCAGCAGCAGGATCGCCCGCTGCCGATGCGTGACGTGCCCGCTGCGCGTTTGCAGCTCCTGCGTGCCGCGCTCCGTGCGCGACAGGATATGGCTCAGATCCACCGTCCCCTCCCTTGTTTTTATGTGTCTGTTCAATGAGAGGCCAGTCTAGAAAAACCTGGCGCGGCGCGGACCATTTGAACGCAGCTGGGCGCGCGATACCGACTATCACGTGCGCCGGATTGCGTTCGCGGCGAGGAGCGGCGTGGCGATCGATCATCAAATCCGGATTGAAACCAGATCGACTCACAGGCCCTTTATCGTCTGCGATTGGAAATCTACAGTGCAGCGCATTGCCACCCCAACGGAGTTTCACCATGTTCATCCGCCCCGCCCTGCTTGCCGCCGCCGCGCTCGCGCTGCCGATGGCGCTCGCCATCGCCCCGGCTGCAGCTGCGCCAACGTCCGATGCAGACCTCATCCGCCCGGACCACGTCGCCGCAGCGGACACGCCGCAGGCCGCGGCTGCCGTGCTCGCTGCGCGCCGCTACGCCACCTTCTGGCATACCGGCGATGCGCGCTATGCCACGGAAGCGCTGTCGCCTGCGTTTGTCGACCGCACACTGCCCGCCGGGCGCGTGCAGGGCACGCAAGGCCCACTCGATGCGTCCAAGGCGTTCCGCACGGCCGTGCCGGACATGCGCGTGGAGATCGAAGACATGGTCGTCGCCGGCGACCGCGTCTCGGTTCACCTGCGCTTTCGCGGACACTTCACCGGCGAGTTCGGCCGCACGCACGGGCAGAACCAGCCGATCGACTTCCAGGCTTTCGACCTGTACCGCATCGCCGACGGCAAGATCGCCGAAAACTGGCACCTGGAAGACAACCAGACGCTGCTGCGGCAGATGGGCCTTCAACCGTAATCCACACGGCTTCATTAACGCCCATTAACAGCCCTGCTCCCTGCGCCCGCTATGCTTCGGCCCAGCTTGCGAACCGCTGATGCGGCTGCCCAAGCGTCAGAAGAATCGAGCCAATCAACACACAAGAACATCTTCGGGAGAAGTCCATGGGAAAGGGGTTTCAGGGCGCATTGCGCGCCTGCGCGGGCGCGCTCGCCTGCGCAGCGGTGCTGGGCGCAACCAGCTTGGCGGGCGCTACGGCTGCCCACGCACAGCAGGCCAGCGATCGGCAACAGGAAATGAAGCAAGCCTGGGCCGCCGCCAAGGCCGCTGCGAAGGTCGGCCCCACGTCGATCGAACTGCGTGACCAGGCCACGCTCAAGATCGGCAAGGACGAGGTCTTCATTCCACAGCCGGCCGCGGGGCAGCTCATGCACGCCATGGGCAACAGCAACAACCCCGACATGCTCGGCCTCGTCATGCCCACCAGCGATGATGACGAATGGATGGTCGTCGCCAAGTACGAGGCATCGGGCTACATCAAGGACGACGACGCCCGCGACTGGAACGTCGACGACCTGTACAAATCGCTCAAGGAAGGCACCGCTGCCGCCAACGAAGAGCGTGAGAAGCGCGGCATCCCCGCACTGGAAATCCAGGGCTGGGTCGAGCGTCCGCACTATGACGCCGCCACGCACCGCCTGATCTGGTCGATGGCTGCACGCTCCAAGGGCCAGCCCGCTGATGACCCCGGCGCGGTCAACTACAACACCTATGCACTGGGCCGCGACGGCTACATCAGCCTGAACCTGATCACCGGCCGCAACCACGTCGACGCCGACAAACCCGCCGTGCAAAAGCTGCTCGCCGATCTCGATTTCAAAGACGGCAAGCGCTACACCGATTTCAACGCGAAGACCGACAAGGTGGCCGAGTACGGCCTGGCCGCGCTGGTCGGTGGCATCGCCGCCAAAAAGCTGGGCCTGTTCGCGGTGGTCGCCGCGTTCCTGGCGAAGTTCGCCAAGGTGGCGATCCTGGCGGTGGCAGGCTTTGGCGCCGCCATCGCCAAGTTCTTCAAGCGCAAGCCGAGCGCATAAGCCGTGGCCAAGCTGCTGATCCTGCTGTTTTCAGGGCTGAAGTTCGGCAAGCTGCTGACCACCGGCGGCACGATGCTGCTGTCGGTGGCGGCCTATGCCTTCGTGTTCGGCTGGCGCTATGCGGTAGGTTTCGTGGTGCTGCTGTTCATCCACGAGATGGGCCATTTCATGGCGGCACGCCAACGCGGGCTTGCCGTGGGAGCGCCCACCTTCATCCCCTTCGTGGGCGCGTGGATCGACCTGAAAGAGCAGCCGATGGATGTGGAAACCGAGGCCCATATCGGCCTGGCCGGCCCCGTCGCCGGCACGGTCGGCGCGATGCTCTGCTACGGGCTCGCGCGCTACACCGACAGCCAGCTGCTGCTGGCGCTGGCGTACGCGGGCTGCTTCCTCAACCTGTTCAACCTGATCCCGCTCTCACCGTTTGACGGCGGACGGATTACGGCGGTGCTGTCGCCGCGCATCTGGTTTCTGGGCGTGCCGGTGCTGGTGGCGCTGTTCGTCTGGCGGCCGAGTCCGATCCTGATCGTGATTGCGGTGCTGGCCGTGCCGCAGTTGATGAAGGCGTGGCGCTACGACCCACATGCGCCGGAAAACCGCGCGTACTACAGCATCTCGAACGAATCTCGCCTGACCTACACCGTGTATTACATCGGCCTGGTCGTCTTTCTGGCGATGATGAGCCACGAGCTGCACGACATGCTGGGCAGCGTGCGGGCATAAAAAAACCTCCGCTGGTGCGGAGGTTTTTTCTGAATCGCCGGAGCGAGTCGCCTTAGGCGAAGTTCTTGGCAACGAAGTCCCAGTTGACCAGGTTCCAGAACGCCTCGACGTACTTCGGACGGGCGTTGCGGTAGTCGATGTAGTAAGCGTGTTCCCACACGTCGCAGGTCAGCAGCGGCTTGGCGTCGGTCGTCAGCGGCGTGGCGGCATTGGAGGTCGACACCAGATCCAGCGAGCCGTCGGCCTTCTTCACCAGCCAGGCCCAGCCCGAACCGAACGTGCCGATGGCCGTCTTGGTGAACTCTTCCTTGAACTTGTCGAAGCTGCCCCACTTGGCGTTGATGGCGTCAGCCAGCGCGCCGGTCGGAGCGCCGCCGCCTTGCGGCTTCAGGCCGTTCCAGTAGAACGTGTGGTTCCAGACCTGTGCGGCGTTGTTGAACACACCGCCCGAGGACTTCTTGACGATGTCTTCCAGGCTCAGGTTCTCGAACTCGGTGCCCTTGATCAGGTTGTTCAGGTTCGTGACGTAGGTCTGGTGGTGCTTGCCGTAGTGGAACTCCAGCGTTTCCTTGGAGATGTGCGGCGCCAGAGCGTCTTGGGCGTACGGCAGCGGGGGGAGCGTGTGTTCCATTGTTCTTGCCTTCTGTGGGTTGTACAGGTTGGGAGCGACGATTGTAGGAGACTTGCAAAACCGGCGCAAACCGCAGGCTAAATAGTCGGAATACCCGCTAAACGCGTGCGGAATCGCGATCATTGCCGCTATAAGGTCATGCGCTGGTCACAGTTCGAGCTTCGGTTGCACGCGGGCGATTTCGATGTCGGCCGTGCCTTGCGCCAGCCGCGCCTCGATGCGCGCCCGGGCATGCAATGCGTTCGGATCGCGGATGGCATGGCCCTTGGCATCAAGCAGCACCGCATAACCGCGCTCCAGGGTGCGCTGCGGCGCCAGCAGTTCCAGGCCGGTGTGCTGACGCGCCAGGCGTTCGTGGGCGCGAGACAGCGTGTCTCGCATGACGCGTGCCAGCGTCGCTTCGGCTTGCTTAAGGCGCGTGCGCTCTCGCGTGGCGTCGGGGCGCGCCGCGGACAGGCGCATCGTCAGCAGACGCTGGAGATGTTCCGCGCGCTGCACGCGGCCGGTCAGGGCAAAGCGCAGACGGCCCTCCAGATGGGCGAGTTGGGTGCGGCGTTCGCGCATCTGCGCCTGCGGGCTGCGCAGGCGGCGCGCGAGCCAATCGACGGTCTGCGCGCGGCGATCGAGCTGCCGGCGGAACTGGGCAGACAGCGCATCCCAGTCACGCCCCACATCGCGCAGCATGCGTGCACGGTCCGGGCTGACCAGTTCAGCCGCGGCGGTGGGCGTGGGCGCGCGCACGTCGGCAACAAAGTCGACGATGGTCACATCCGTCTCGTGCCCGACGCCCGCTACGATGGGAATTTGCGATGCAGCCACCGCGCGCGCGACCGGTTCTTCGTTGAAGGCCCAGAGGTCTTCAATGCTGCCGCCGCCCCGGCACAGGATGACCACGTCGACCTCTGCCCGGGCATTGACCCGTTCCAGCATGGCGGCGATGCGCTCCGACGCCCCGGCACCCTGCACCGGCACGGGATACACCACCACCGGCACATGCGGCGCACGCCGGCGCAGCGTGGTCAGCACGTCGTGCAAGGCCGCCGCCTGCAGCGACGTCACCACGCCAATCGCGCGCGGATGCCGTGGCAGTGGCCGCTTGCGGTCGGCATCGAACAGGCCTTGCGCCTCCAGCGCGGCCTTCAGCCGCAGAAAGGCCTCGTATAGATTGCCCAGGCCGGCCCGGCGAATCGCTTCGACGCTCAATTGCAGTTCGCCACGCGCTTCGTACAACGTGACCAGCGCCCGCACTTCGACGGCCTCGCCTTCGCGCGGGGTGAAATCGGCGTACTGGTTGCGGCCCTTAAACATCACGCAGCGGATCTGCGCGCCTGTGTCCTTGAGCGAAAAATACCAATGGCCGCTGGCCGCGCGCGTGAAGTTGGAAATCTCGCCGCGCACCCAGCCCAGCGGAAAGTTGCGTTCGAGCAGCCCCGCAATGCGGCGATTGACGTCGCTGACGGTCAGCACATCCTGCGAGCCCCGATTCGGTGCAGCCGGGGCGGCAGCGGCGGCCGATGTGTCGGGGGCGGATGGGGCCGCAGGCGCGGAGGCATCCATCCAAAACGGTCGGCGGGAAGACGGCGGCGGGGTCATAAGTGGTGCGAGGAGCGCAAAACGATGAGGCTTCGGGGCGACATCTACCTTGAATAGGGGAGGCAACTCACGCGGAGTGGGCTACCTGTCCACAGCATAACGTGCTTGTCAAGCTTGACAGAGGTCAGGTGACGCGCTCTCTGCATTTTGGCGCAACCCCTTGATTTTTATGAAAAATCCGCCCATGTCAAAATTTCAGCAACGCAAGTAATTTCGTTCTGCGTCAAGCATTTAGCGCGAGCGCCCCAAGGATGTTCACAAAGTTATCCACAGCATCGCTGGAAAACCGTGGTGTGACGCCTGGGCAGTGGATAAATCGGCCGTCGATTCTCACACGTCCGAGGTGTGTCTCCACAGTTTTTCGCGGGAAACTTCGCTGCTCAATTTTTAAGCGCAACACCGAACACCGTTTTGAATCAGTCACTTAAGGTGCTTGTCCGGGCAATGTCCACAACCCGTCCACAAGACTGTCCCGTGTCGGTGTGGATTTCCTCACGGTTTTTCGAGGCGCACCCTCGTTTTCCACCAGATCGAGGCCAGAACCCTCGGTTGCTTCATTTTTAAGCAGGCCGTCGGACTTCCTTTCAGATCAAGCACTTAGCGTGCTTGTTGAGGCAATGTCCACAACCCATCCACAAGACTGTCCCGCAGCGGTGTGGATTACCCGCCGTTTTGCCGGGCCAGCGCGCGCTTTTTCATGGATGGCCCGCGAAAACGCCGGTTGCATATTTTTTAAGCAAGACCCCGAACACCCTTTCGTATCAAGCACTTAGTTTGCTTGTTCGGGCAATGTCCACAACCCGTCCACAAGACTGTCCCGCCTGCCTGTGGATTGCGCGGCCAGTCTCTTTCGTGACAGCGCGTTGACCGTCGCCCGCGCATGTCGCGATGCTGCGCCATCGTGTTGCCGAGGCAGGTCCGACGCGCTAGAGTGCTGCCTGTTTTTGCCGCAACGGACAGCGTTCGGGGACGCGGACGGCACGAGCACACCATCAGAATCACACTCCTTCCACAACGACAAAACGGGTTGTCCAGTGTTTTCCATCATTCAAGCCGCCGGCTGGCCGATCTGGCCGCTGTTGATCGCCTCGGTGCTCGCACTCGCGCTCATCATCGAACGCTTCGTCGCCCTGCAACGCAAGAAGATCATTCCGCCCAAGGTCTATGACGAGGCGCTGGCCGTCGCGCATCAGCGCCGCGCCACACCGGAAGTGGTGAACACGCTGGAACAGGGCTCGCCGCTGGGCCGCCTGCTGGCTGCTGCGCTGCGCCACGTGGTGCTGAATCCGAACACCTCGCGCGATGCCGCCAAGGAAGTGGTGGAAGAAGCCGGCCAGAACGTTGCCCACCGCCTGGAGCGCTATCTGAACGCGCTCGGCACGATTGCCTCGGTGGCGCCGCTGATGGGCCTGTTCGGCACGGTCGTCGGCATGATCGAGATCTTCGGCAGCCAGACGGCCGCGGGCACGAACCCGCAGGCGCTGGCGCACGGTATCTCGGTCGCGCTGTACAACACGGCGCTGGGCCTCGTGGTGGCCATCCCGACGCTGATCTTCTGGCGCTACTTCCGTGGCGTGGTGGACAACTACGTGGTCGAGCTGGAGCATCTGTCCACCACGTACCTCGACGCGATCCTGCCGCCGCGGCGCGGCTGATCCGGGCCACGCCTTACTGGAAACAGCCATGCGCTTCCGCCCGCGCCGTGCCCGCGAAGAGCCGGAGATCAACCTGATCCCGCTGATCGACGTGCTGCTCGTGATCCTCATCTTCCTGATGATCACGACCACGTATTCCCGCTACACCGAACTGAAGGTCAACCTGCCCACCGCCGAGGCTGAGAAAGCCACCGAGCGTCCGGGCCAGATCGTCGTGTCCGTCACCGCCAACGGCGTCTACTCTGTCGACAAGCAGGTGCTCGACACCCGAGATGTCACCAGCCTGGCCGATGCACTGCGCAATGCCGCAGGCAAGGCCGGCGGCCCCGAGCCCATCGTCATCGTCAACGCCGATGCGCAAGCCGCGCACCAAGCGGTGGTCAATGTCATGGAAGCCGCGCGAGTGGCCGGTCTTTCGCACCTGACCTTCGCCACGCAAACCGGCAACGCCCGTTAAGAGATCGCTTCTCAACCACCATCACGCATGCCCGTCGCCCAGCACCGTCTCGCCAGCTTCGTCACCCGCCAATGGCAGCAACGCGGCTGGTTTGCGTGGGTGATGTGGCCGCTGTCGTGGCTGTTTGGTGGGGTAAGCGCGCTGCGCCGGCTGCTGTTCCGCCTTGGCGTGCTGCGCTCGGTGCGGCTACCGATGCCGGTGGTGGTGATCGGCAATGTCACCGTGGGCGGCGCCGGCAAGACGCCCGCCGTGATTGCGCTGGCCTCGGCGCTGGCTGAAGCCGGCCTGCGCCCGGGCATCGTCTCGCGCGGCTACGGTGCGCAACTGAAGCATCCCCGCCCTGTGCGAGAACACTCCCGCGCAGAAGACGTCGGCGATGAACCGCTGCTGATCGCCCGCGCCACCGATCTGCCGGTGTGGGTCTTCCCCGACCGCGTGCTGTGCGCGCAGACGCTGCTGGCCTCGCACCCGGGCTGCAACGTGATCGTCTGCGACGACGGCCTGCAGCACTACCGCCTGCGCCGCGATATCGAAATCATCGTGTTCGACACGCGCATGGGGGGCAACGGCTTCCTGCTGCCCGCCGGCCCGCTGCGCGAACCGATGACGCGCCGCCGTGACGCCACGCTCATCAACGATCCGAACTACCGCGCCACACCGGACCGCCCGGACGTGTTCGGCATGCACCTCGAGCTGCAGGACGCCTACAACCTGGCCGACCCCGCGCTGCGCCGCCCGCTGACCCAGTTCGCCCGCATTGAAGGCGCGCAATTGCTGGCCGCGGCCGGCATCGGCAACCCGGAGCGCTTCTTCGCTTCGCTGCGCGCCGCCGGCCTCAAGCCGAGCACCCTGCAGCTGCCCGATCACTACGATTTCGCTGACAACCCGTTCACCGACAGCCACGCCGAGGTCATCCTGATCACCGAAAAGGATGCCGTAAAATGCGGCCATCTCGACGACCCGCGCATCTGGGTGGTGCCGACCACACCGGTGGTCGACGCCGCGCTGGTCGAACAGGTCTGCCAGCGCGTGCGCGCCCTGGCCGATCGCGCAACGCTCAAGGCAAGCGCACAATAACGCCACCCTTCCGCTGTACCGGCGCGCCGCCCTCCGCCTTGAGCGCGGCCGCCACGGAGCCTCTACCGCCATGGACAATCGCCTGCTGGAAATCCTCGTCTGCCCGTTGTGCAAGGGCACGCTGCAACACGACCGCGCCAACAACGAACTCATTTGCCACGTCGACAAGCTGGCCTACCCGATCCGCGATGGCATCCCCGTCATGCTGGCTGACGAAGCGCGCCAGACCGTGGAAGGCACGCCGGTCGATCCGGCCTGATACGAAGGTCGCCGCCATGTCGCACGCGCCGTTCATCGCTGTCATTCCCGCGCGGCTGGCGTCCACGCGTCTGCCCAACAAACCGCTGGCCGACATCGACGGCAAGCCGATGGTGGTGCGCGTGGCTGAACGCGCGCATCAGTCGTCCGCCGCACGCGTGGTGGTCGCCACCGATGCAGCGTCGGTCGCCGATGCCTGCATGCAGCATCACGTGGAAGCCGTGCTCACGCGCGCCGACCACGCCTCGGGCACCGACCGCCTGGCCGAAGTGGCCTCCGTGCTGGGTTTGCCCGATGACGCCATCGTCGTCAACGTGCAAGGCGACGAGCCGCTGATCGCACCGACGCTGATCGACAACGTGGCCGCGCATCTGCGCGACCATCCCGACTGCGCCATCGCCACCGCGGCGCATCCGATCCACGACCCGGCCGACGTGTTCAACCCGAATGTTGTCAAGGTCGTGCTCGACGCTGCCGAACGCGCACTGTTGTTCTCGCGCGCACCGCTGCCCTGGGCGCGCGATGCCTGGACGCCCGCCGTCATGGCGCGGTCCGTTGTGGAGCGCCCGTTGCCGGCCATGCCCGTGCTGCGCCATATCGGCATCTACGCGTACCGCGCCGGATTCCTGCGCCGCTTCCCGCAATTGGCCGCCGCCCCCATCGAACAGACGGAGCAGTTGGAACAGCTGCGCGCCATGTGGCACGGTGAACGCATTGCCGTGCTGACCACCGATGACGCTCCCGCCGCCGGGGTCGACACCCCCGAAGACCTCGCACGGGTGCGCGCGGCCTGGGGCGAGCTTCTTGCTCAGGATGGCCCCTGAGCCCGCATTTCTCTGAACTTTGCGTGCGGGGCTGCCAAAACCCCGTCCTCGCCATGGCATAATCGCGAGGACGACAAGCCGCATGACGGCGCCCACGCAGGCGCTACAGCGGCGACAGGGAGACAAATCGAGCCATGGGTGCCGCCGTCCGGCGGACGCCTGATTCCCCAGAGTCCGGTAAGGCTGGCGTCAACTTCGCCCGCTAGGCTGCCTGTTCGCGTCGATTGCGTCGCCATGGCTTGATCACCAGGCGTATTGGGAATCCGCCCTCTTGGACCGATTCCCAACGCGCTTCACTGAGCCTGACAGCGCGACAGGATTTGAAAACTTGAGGAACTCGTCACCATGCGGTTGATTCTGTTGGGCGCGCCCGGCGCCGGCAAAGGTACGCAAGCCAAATTCATCTGCGAAAAGTTCGGCATTCCGCAGATCTCCACCGGCGACATGCTGCGCGCGGCCGTCAAGGCAGGTACCCCGCTGGGTATCGAAGCAAAGAAGGTGATGGATGCCGGCGGCCTGGTGTCGGATGACATCATCATCGGCCTCGTGAAAGACCGCCTGCAACAACCCGACTGCAAGAACGGCTACCTGTTCGACGGCTTTCCGCGCACCATTCCGCAAGCGGAAGCCATGAAAGACGCCGCTGTGGCGATCGACTACGTGCTGGAAATCGACGTGCCGTTCGACGCCATCATCGAGCGCATGAGCGGCCGCCGCGTGCACGTGGCGTCGGGCCGCACGTACCACGTCAAGTACAACCCGCCCAAGACCGAAGGCGTGGATGACGAAACCGGCGAACCGCTGATCCAGCGCGACGACGACAAGGAAGAGACCGTGCGCAAGCGCCTGGACGTGTATGAGAACCAGACGCGTCCGCTGGTC
Source organism: Ralstonia sp. UNC404CL21Col (assembly GCF_000620465.1). GTDB lineage: Bacteria > Pseudomonadota > Gammaproteobacteria > Burkholderiales > Burkholderiaceae > Ralstonia > Ralstonia flatus. The sequence continues at coordinate 163,996 of NZ_KK211140.1, read as the reverse complement.
GACTATTACTCGCAATGGGCCGCCAACGGCAACAGCGCCGCCAAGGTTGCGCCGCCGAAGTACCGCAAGATCAGCGGCGTGGGCAACGTCGATGAAATCACGGCTCGCGTATTCGGCGCGCTGCAGGACTGAGCGCACCCCGCAATACCCGCCACGAAAAAAGGCGCCTCGATCATGAGGCGCTTTTTTTTGCTCGTTCGCCGGCCGCTTCGCGCTAACATATGACGCTGAACTTGACGCGAACGTAAACGTCAAGTAACTCGCAAACAACACACAAGGAGACACGGCATGGAGATTCGCGATCAGGTATTCATCGTGACCGGCGGCGCGTCGGGACTGGGCGCAGGTACGGCACGGACGCTGGCCGAAGCGGGCGGCAAGGTGGTGATTGCAGACCTGAACGAGGCCGCCGGCACCGCGCTGGCGCAAGAACTGGGCGGCCGCTTCGTGCGCTGCGACGTCACGTCGGAAGCCGAGGGGCAGGCGGTGGTGGACGCCGCCACGTCGCTGGGCACGCTGCGCGGGCTGGTGAACTGCGCGGGTATCGCTACGGCGTCGCGCACGGTGGGCAAGACGGGGCCGCACCCGCTGGACCAATTTGCACGCGTGATCAACATCAACCTGATCGGCACGTTCAACATGATCCGCCTGGCAGCGACGGCCATGGCGGGCAACACACCCAATGCCGGCGGCGAGCGTGGCGTGATCATCAACACGGCATCGGTGGCGGCATTTGACGGGCAGATTGGCCAGGCGGCCTACGCGGCGTCCAAGGGCGGCGTGGTGGCGATGACACTGGCGATTGCGCGTGACCTGTCGCGCGACGGCATCCGGGTGATGACGATTGCACCGGGCATTTTCGAGACGCCGATGCTGCTTGGCATGCCGGCGGAAGTGCAGGACGCGCTGGGCAAGATGGTGCCGTTTCCGCCGCGCCTCGGTAAGCCGGCGGAATATGCGCAGCTCGCGCGCGCGATCGTCGAGAACCCGATGCTCAATGGCGAGACCATCCGCCTGGATGGCGCCATCCGCATGCAGCCGAAATAAGCGCGGTCAGGTCGTCAGGCGGCTGGCAGCGCCATCCGGCGGATCATCTGCCACGCTGCCTCGGCCGCCGGCGAAAGCGATCGGTCGTGTCGCCGCGCCAGCACAATGGCGCGCGTCTCCTTGGGCGACAGCGGCACCGCCACCAATGGCGACGAGGATGGCAGCGGCAACGACAGCGACGGCACCACACCCGCACCGATGCCCGCTTCCACCATCCCGAAGACCGCGCTGCTGTGGCCCATCTCCTGCGTAACATCAGGGTGAACGCCGTGGCGCAGGAAGATGCGGTCGATCAGCGGGCGACTGCCCGAGGCGTGATCGAGCAGGACGACCGCTGTGCGATGCAGGTCTTTCCACCGCACGCTGCTGCGCTGCGCGAATGGGTGATCCCTGCGACAGACCAGGCAGAACGGATCAATCAGCAGCGGCTCGGTCCACAGGCCTTCGGTATCGAGCGGCTCCACCACCACACCGAAATCGGCGCCGCCCGTGCGGATCAACTGCAGCGTGTCGACCTGCACGGAGTCACGCACGATCATGCGGATGTCTGGATAGCGCACCGCGCACTCGGCCACATACACCGGCATCAGCCGTGTCGACACGGTCGGGCTGGACGCCACCACCACGCGCCCGCGCCGTTGCTCGCCGACCTGGCGCGCCTGCTGCAACGTGTCGTCCAGATCGGCCACGAGGCGATCGAGCGCCGTCGCCAGCGAGCGCCCCACTTCCGTCAGCACGACTTCACGGGTGGTGCGATCGAGCAACTTCAGGCCCAGTTCGCCTTCCAGCTCCGAGATCGAACGGCTCACGGCCGGCTGCGTCAGGCCGATGGTGTCGCCCGCCCGGCTGAAGCTGTGCGCGCGTGCCACCGCGAGAAAGACGCGCAACTGGCGCAAGGTCACATTCATGCTGACGGCGTATGAATTGATTCGATCAATGCATTTGTATTCTAGATAGGGATGTTGTGCAATAGCGGCTATCCCGCCATCCAATCCGCGCCGTTACGTAATGGTGACCGCGCACGCACATGAAGATCCCGCTGTTATCTCCGCTGTTGTCCCAGATCGATGGGTTCATTCGCGCCATGCTGGTGATGGTCGCCCTGGCCCTTTTCTTCCCGGCGCTTGGCGCGAGCGACGGCCCGCTGCGGCTCGACATCGTCACCATCGTCGGCGTGTCGCTGGTGTTCTTCCTGCACGGCGCGGCGCTCTCGCGCGAGAAGATCGTCGAAGGCGCGCGCAACTGGCGTCTGCATCTGTTCGTGCAGAGCTGCACCTTCATCCTGTTTCCGCTGATCGGCGCGGTCATCCTGTTTGTCTGCAAGCCGTTCATTCCGGCTGAGCTGCTGCTGGGCGTGTTCTATCTGTGCGCGCTGCCGTCCACGGTGTCGTCGTCAGTGGCGATGACGGCCATGGCCAAGGGCAACGTGCCGGCCGCCATCTTCAACGCGACCATCTCGGGGCTGATCGGCATGATCGCCACGCCGCTGCTGATGAGCTTCGTGATCCAGGCGTCGGGCGCGGACTTGTCGGTCGGCAAGGCGCTGCTGGGCGTGGCCGAGCAACTGCTGCTGCCCTTCGTGCTGGGGCAGTTGCTGCGCCCGGTCATCGGCGGGTTCATCAACAAGCACAAGGCGATCATCAACAAGGTCGACCGCGCGGTGATCCTGCTGATCGTGTTCAACTCGTTTGCCGACTCGACCCACGCGGGTGTGTGGTCGAAGTATCCGTGGGAGACCATCGTGGCCGTGGCTGTCATGAGCGGCGCGCTGCTGTTCGTCGTGCTCGGTGCGACGACATGGCTGTCGCGGCGCGCCGGTTTCAGCCTGGCCGACGAAATCACCGCTGTGTTCTGCGGCTCGAAGAAGAGCTTGGCGAACGGCGTGCCGATGGCGAAGATCCTGTTTGCCGGCAACCCGGCGCTGGGCCTGATCGTTCTGCCGCTGATGATTTATCACCAGCTGCAGCTGATCGTGTGCTCGACGCTGGCGCGCAGGTATGCGGATCGCGTTGCCCACGCCGAGGCCAGCGCAGGCGTCCCGGCAAGCCGCGCGGCTTGATCAAGGCAAGCGCGTCAGGCCCGCGAATTCCGCTTCCGGCCAGTGGTAGGTGCGCACCCAAGCGTGGCCGCCATCGGCCGTCTCCAGCCAGTCCCGGCTGACCGACACACCGCCCAGGGCTTTGTAGAAGCCGATCGCAGCGGTGTTCGCCTCGTACACCAGCAGATGCAACTGCGTGATGCCCTGAGCGGCGGTCCAACGCGCCGCTTCGCCCATCAGACGCTTGCCGACACCATGGCCGCGTGAGGCTGGCAGCAGATGCAGGTTATCGACGAACGCACCCAAGGGCGTGCCGTTTTCACGCAGGGCGCACAGAAAACCGATGGTCTGGCCGTCCAGATCGGCACACCACACCTGCTGTCCGGCCACGGCTGCGGCCATGCGTTCACGCCATTTCGCCTGGATGTCGGTCGCTGCGCGGCTATCGAGATACGCGTCCGACAAAACGCCCAGCCCGCGGTACGCGCTTTGCCAGCTGCGCGTATGAATGTCGGCGATGGTGCCGGCGTCGGATGCACTGCCTTCGCGCAACACGAGCGTCGTCATGCCTCAGACGCCCGGGTTGCGCGACAGCGGCGGGTTCTTGGCGAAGTACGCCCGAATGCCGCGCAGGATGGCGTCGGCAAGCTGGTTCTGGTGACCCAGGTCGTTGAGCTTGGCCTCTTCCTCCGGGTTGGAGATGAAGGCCGTCTCGACCAGGATCGACGGAATGTCCGGCGCCTTGAGCACCGCAAAGCCCGCCTGCTCGACCTGCCCCTTGTGCAGCCGATTGATGCCGCCAATCTGGTCCAGCACCGCCTTGCCGACCTTCATGCTGTCGGTGATCTGCGCGGTGGTCGACAGATCCAGCAGCACGCGCGTGACCTGCGCGTCTTTCGAGCCGAGATTCGCCCCGCCGATCATGTCGGCCGCGTTTTCCTTGTTGGCAAGCCACTTGGCCTGCGCGCTCGAAGCGCCGCGATCGGACAACACGAACACCGAGGCCCCGCGCGCCTCCGGTGAGAGAAAGGCATCGGCGTGGATGGAGACGAACAGGTCCGCCTGCACGCGGCGCGCCTTCTGCACGCGCACGCCCAGCGGGACGAAGTAGTCGGAATCGCGCGTCATCATGGCGCGCATGTTGGGCTGAGCGTCGATCTTGGCCTTGAGCATGCGGGCGATCGATAGCACCACGTCTTTCTCGTGCGTGCCGGCACCGCCCGTGGCGCCTGGATCTTCTCCGCCATGGCCGGGGTCGATGGCGACGGTAAGCAGGCGGCGCATGCGCGGGCCGTTTGAGGGCGTGCGCGGCACAGGTTGTTCGGGAACGATCTCCAGCGGCGGCGTGTTCGGCGCGTTGGCGAGCGTCGACGGAGGATTCATTGACGTCGAAGGCGGCGTCTTGCGAGGCGGTGTGCGGCTGGCAAGTGCCGGAGCTTGCGGCTCTTCGATCGCTGGCTTGGTGGAGCTTGCGCCGCTGTCGCGGCGTGCCAGCGCGGCGATCGGGTCATCGTCATCCGACGGCGTCGGCATCGGCGTACCGCCTGACGCGGCAAAGCGCTCCTGCTTGCCCTCGGTGGCCTGCACGAGCTGCATCAGCGGGTCGGGCGGGTTGGTCGGGTACAGGTCGAACACAAGCCGGTTGCGATAGCCAGCAATCGGCAGCAACGTGAACACCTGCGGGTTGACGCTTTCCTTCAGGTCGAACACCAGGCGCACGACGCTCGGCCGGTTCTGGCCCACGCGCACCTGGCGGATGTACGGATCGTTCGGCGCAATCTTGGCCACCAACTCGCGCAAGGTCGGGTTCAGGTCGAGCCCGTCGATGTCGACCATCAGACGATCCGGATCCTTGATGAGCTGATGCGTGGCCTTGAGCGCGACGTCGGATTCGATCGTCACGCGCGTGTAGTCCTCGGCGGGCCACACGCGCACCGCGACGATGTTGGCGCCGCGTGCAATCTGCGGGCCCACCAGGCTCAGGATGACCGTGCCCGCGCCGGCCTTCGCCATGCGCGTGAGCCATTGGCGGCGGGCCTGGCTCGGCAGGTTGGGATCATCCGGTTGGTCGGTCGGCAGATGCTTGATCAGCATGGGAACAGGTGTTGCAACGACTGTAGAAGTTGAAGGCCGGTCTGCGTGCGTGCGCTCAGACGGGCTGCGCGCGGTGCATGCTCAACGCCGTCATCGTAGGTTTCGTGCACAACGTCGACCGATAAAGCGATGTGCAGGTCGGGCGTACCGAGCAGCGCCTGCGCCTTCTCGGGCCATTCGACCAGGCACAACGCGGGTTCGGCAAAACAGTCACGGAACCCGGCATCGGTCCACTCTTCGGGATCGGCAAAGCGGTACAGGTCGAAGTGATAGACCTTCTGCGTGCCAGTGGTTCCGGCCACGTCGTACGGCTCGACCAGCGTATAGGTGGGGCTGCGCACGCGTCCGGTGTGCCCGAGGCCGCGCAGGATGGCCCGCGACAGCGTCGTCTTGCCCGCGCCCAGATCGCCGGAAAGCTGCACCTGCACGGGCCGCGGACCCAATGCCAGCACGGCCTGCGCGAGTGCCGCGCCAAAGGCCGACGTGGCCGCTTCATCGGTGAGCGAAAGCGTGCGCTCAGCGAGCGGAGGGGTCAGACCAGAAGGCGCGTCAGCAGGGAGCACGGTGGGCATTGCGTACAATTTGGGCATGTCCGCCACCCCCACGTCATCACCCGAAACGAACCTCGATGCACGCCTGCCAGCCGATGCGGCCGGCATGCAAGCGCTTGTCGCGCAGATTCGCTCCTGGGGTGCCGAACTCGGTTTCGATGCGGTCCGCATCGCCGATGTCGACCTGTCGCATGCTGAAGAAGGGCTCCAGACATGGCTTGCGCAGGGGTTTCACGGTGACATGGATTATATGGCGAACCATGGCATGCTCCGCGCACGCCCGGCCGAACTTGTTGCCGGAACGGTACGCGCCATCGTCGCGCGGATGCCGTATCTGCCACATCTGACCGATCCGCAAACACCCGGCAGCGACTGGCGCACCATCGAGTGGGACCGCCTGCGCCGCCCTGAAGACGCCACCATCTCGCTCTACGCGCGCGGCCGCGACTATCACAAGGTACTGCGCCAGCGCCTGCAGAAGCTGGCAGAGAAGATTGCCGGCGCTGTCGGGCCGTACGGCTTTCGCGTATTCACCGATTCAGCGCCGGTCCTGGAAGTCGCACTGGCTACCAACGGCGGCCTCGGCTGGCGCGGCAAACACACGCTGCTGCTCGACCGCGATGCGGGCTCGATGTTCTTTCTCGGAGAGATCCTCGTCGACCTGCCCTTTCCCGTCGACCCGCCCGTGGAGCCCCACTGCGGCAACTGCACGCGCTGCATCGACGTGTGCCCCACGCAGGCCATCGTCGCGCCATACACGGTGGACGCGCGACGCTGCATCTCTTACCTGACCATCGAGCACAAGGGCAGCATCCCGGTTGAATTGCGCCCGGCGATGGGCAACCGCGTCTACGGCTGCGACGACTGCCAGCTCGTCTGCCCATGGAACAAATTTGCCGTGCCGGCCAACCTGCCCGACTTCGACGTGCGCAACGGCTTGGACGCGGCCACGTTGGCTGGCCTGTTCAACTGGACCGACACCGAGTTCAACCAGCGCCTCGAAGGCAGCCCGATCCGCCGCATCGGGCACGAGCGTTGGCTGCGCAACATTGCCGTGGCGATCGGCAACGCGCTGCGCGGGCCGCTGCCAGATGCCGCGCGCACGCAACTGACCGCCGCCCTGCGTGCACGCGCTGATGACGCGTCGGAACTCGTGCGTGAACACGTCGCATGGGCGCTCGCCCAATGACGTGAGCGCTCCCTGTGGCGCAACACACCAGCGCATCAACACTGTGACGCGCGCTTAATCTGTTTTTTCACGCAGCCTGCAGCTTGTTTTAAAAACAAAACAATGCGTGTCTAGCACAGACCCATGAATGCCGCTTAATGCTGACGCCAGCAGGGCCTTATACCGCCTAGTACGCAAACGCTTGCGCATCAGGGCAGACACTAATTGTTTGTAAATAAAATATCGGGAAAATGGCGGCTTAATCCTAAACCGTCCACTTCGATGTTTTCCGCTCTTGTTGATCTCCGTCGCGCATTGCAGGCTGGTATCCGTGCCCGCTCATCCCGGATGGCACGCGCGTGGCGCGGTGGCGTCCTGGGCGCGATGTTCTGCGCTGCGTGTGTGAGCACGGCATGGGCAGCGGTGAACGTCGAGGGTGTGCCCTTCGACGACGCCGCTCGTGTGGCCGGCCGCGAACTGCTGCTCAACGGCACGGGCCTGCGTTCGGTGTTCGTCATCAAGGGCTATGTGGCGGGCCTGTACCTGCCGGAGCGCGCCAAGAACGCGGCAGTCGTCCTCGGCATGAAGGGGCCGAAGCGGCTGCAGATCCATCCGCTGCGCGACGTCGGTGCCGACACGTTCATCCACGCGCTGAACGACGGCATCCACCGCAACCAGACCGAAATTCAAGTGCAGAAGCTGGCCGACCGCCTGACGCAGCTGGAAGACGCGATGCGCCAGATCGGCTCCACCAAGCGCGGCGACACCATCAACTTCGACTACGCCCCCCATACCGGCACCACCATCAGCATCAACGGGGTGGCACGCACAAAGGCCATCCCCGGCGAAGACTTCTACCAGGCCGTGCTCAGCATCTTCATCGGCAACAGCCCGGTCGACCGCGATCTGAAAAACGGGCTGCTCGGAAGCTGACAAGCTGACGATTGGCTTTTCAGGGTTTCCCCGGTTGCCGTGTGGCTGGCGTTTGCCGTTGTGCTATTCAGCAGTTTCCCCACAAGAACGCAGAACGCACACCAAGCTACAAGGAGGAGACGATGACCAAGGGACGACTGATGGCCAGCCTGATCGGCGCCACAGGAATGGCGCTGTGCGGACCCGCGCTGGCCGACAACTACCCTACCAAGCCGCTCAAACTGATCATTCCGTTTCCGCCCGGCGGCACGACAGACATCGTGGGCCGCGGCGTGGCCGACCAGCTTTCCAAGGTGCTGGGCCAGGCCGTGGTGGTGGAAAACAAGGGCGGCGGCGGCGGTTCGATCGGCGCAGACGCCATCGCCAAGGCGGCGCCGGACGGCTACACGATCGGCATCGCCACCGTCTCCACGCATGCCGTCAACCCGGCGTGCAACCCGAAGCTTTCGTACGACCCGCTCAAGGATTTCAAGCCGATCACCAACCTGGCCACGGTGGCCAACGTGATTGCAGTCAACCCGACCTTTCCGGCCAAGAACTACAAGGAATTTGTCGCGGTGCTGACAGCCAATCCTGGCAAATATTCGTTTGCGACATCCGGCACCTGCGGCATCGGCCACATGCTCGGCGAAGAGTTCAAGGTGCTGACCAAGACGCAGATGGTCCATGTGCCGTATCGCGGCGCGGGGCCTGCGTTGAACGACGTGCTGGCCAACCAGGTGCCGATCATGGTCGACAACCTGCCGTCGTCCATTCAGTTCATCAAGGGCGGCAAGCTGCGGCCGATCGTGGTGGCGTGGAACAAACGCATCGATAGCCTGCCCGATGTGCCGACCTTTGCCGAAGTCGGCCTGAAGGATGCGAATGACCCGGCGTGGTATGGCCTCGTCGCACCGGCGGGCACGTCCGACGACATCATCCGCAAGCTCAACGAAGCCGCCGTGAAGGCGCTGAAAGACCCGGGCTTGGTCGATCGATTCCGCGGTGCCGGCGCTGAGCCTGTGGGCAATACGCCGCAGCAATACGCGGCCGAGATCAAACGCGAATTCGACAAGATGCGCACCCTGGTCAAGCAGCAGAACATCAAGCTGGATCAGTAACCCAGCCTCACGTGGGGCCTGTGCTAGATTCGCAGGATTGTTTTCCAGCGCCGGCCCCTGTCATGCCATCCCCTTTCGACGCCGTTCTCGAAGCGCCCTTCGGCAAGCTGGGCGTGCGCGTGGCCGACGGCGCGCTTCGTGAACTCGTTTATCTGCCGGAAGGCACACCCCGCGTCGATTCATCCGACGCGTTGATCGCAAGGCTGGCCCGTCAGCTCGACGCGTACTACAGCGACCCTCGCGCGACATTCGACATCCCGCTCGCGCGCGCCGGCACCGATTTCCAGCACCGCGTATGGCACGCCATCAGCGCCATTCCATGCGGCAGCGTCATCACCTACGGCACCATCGCGCAACAGATCGGCAGCGTGCCACGCGCGGTGGGCCAGGCCTGCGGTGACAACTGGTTCCCGATCCTCATCCCGTGCCACCGCGTGGTGAGTGCGTCCGGCATCGGCGGGTTTTCGCATCACACGGATGGCTACCTGTTGAACATCAAGCACTGGCTCCTGCGCCATGAAGGCGTGATGCTGATATGAGAAAGGCCGCACGGAAAGACGCCGAAGCACCGTCCCTGCCGTCGCAAAGCGCAGACGCGATCCAGCGTTTTTGCGACGCCCTGTGGCTGGAGGACGGCCTCGCCCGCAATACGCTCGATGCGTACCGGCGCGACCTCACCCTCTACGCGCAGTGGCTCGCCGAGCGCAGCAAATCCATCGCCGAAACCGAAGACGGTGACCTGGCCGATTACTTCGCCGCACGCCACGCCGAGAGCCGCGCATCGTCCGCCAACCGGCGCCGTACGGTGTTCAAGCGTTTCTTTCAATGGGCGTTGCGCGAGCATGTGGTGAGCACCGATCCGTCGCGCCTGCTGCCCACCGCCAAGCAGCCGCCGCGCTTTCCGAAGACGTTGTCCGAAACGCAAGTCGAGGCGCTCATCAACGCGCCCGATGTCGACACACCGCTCGGCCTGCGCGACCGCGCGATGATCGAACTGATGTATGCGAGCGGGCTGCGCGTGTCGGAAATCGTCGCGCTGAAAACGGTGGAAGTCGGCCTGAATGAAGGCGTGGTGCGCGTGGTTGGCGGCAAGGGGGGGAAGGACCGCCTGGTGCCGTTCGGCGCGGAAGCGGGCGACTGGCTGCGGCGTTATCTGCGCGATGGCCGCACGGCGCTGCTCGGCGAACGCACCGCTGACGCGCTGTTCGTCACCGCGCGCGGCGAAGGCATGACGCGCCAGGCGTTCTGGTATCTCATCAAACGCTATGCGCTGCTGGCCGACATTCACGCGCCGCTGTCGCCGCACACATTGCGGCACGCGTTTGCCACGCACCTGCTCAATCACGGCGCAGACTTGCGCGTCGTGCAGATGCTGCTCGGCCACGCAGACATTTCCACCACGCAGATCTACACCCACGTCGCGCGCGAGCGTCTGCGCACACTGCATGCGCAGCACCATCCGCGCGGATAGCGATCGTATCCCTGCCCCGTATGAGCAAGTCCAAGCACGTTTCCGAGACGCCCGCCACGCAGTTTCTCAAGGCACATGGCGTCGCTTTTACCGAACACACCTACGACTATGTCGACAAGGGCGGTACGACCGAGTCTTCGCGCCAGCTTGGCGTCGATGAACACCACGTCGTCAAGACGCTGGTGATGGAAGACGAGCATGCCAAACCGCTGATCGTGCTGATGCACGGGGATTGCTCGGTCTCCACCAAGAACCTTGCACGCCAGACCGGGCGCAAGAACGTGCAGCCCTGCAAGCCCGAGGTGGCGCAACGGCACAGCGGCTACCTGGTGGGCGGCACGTCGCCGTTTGGCGTGCGCAAGGCGATGCCGGTGTATGTGGAAGCGAGCGTGCTGGAGCTGGAGCGCATCTACATCAACGGCGGCAGGCGCGGCTTTCTCGTGAGCATCGCGCCCAGCGTGCTGACCACCGTGCTGAACGCGCAGCCCGTCAACTGTGCAAACCCCGATTGAAACGAACGCGGCGGCTGGGGCACCCTACGCGGCGCGCTACAATCCCGCAGCCTGATTTCACCGATTTCCTATGTCCCCAGTCGTCGCAACCGTCATTTTTGCCGTGGCCGCCTACCTGATCGGCTCGATCTCGTTTGCCGTGGTGGTGAGCCGCGCGATGGGTCTGGCAGACCCGCGCACCTACGGCTCGGGCAACCCCGGCGCCACCAACGTGCTGCGCTCGGGCAACAAGAAGGCGGCCATCCTCACGCTGCTGGGCGATGCGGCCAAGGGCTGGCTGGCGGTGTGGCTGGCGCAATGGCTGGCCGCGCGCTTTGGCGTGGACGAAACCGGCATCGCCCTGGTGGTGATTGCCGTGTTCCTGGGCCACCTGTTTCCGGTGTTCCATCGCTTTGAGGGCGGCAAGGGCGTGGCCACGGCGGCAGGCATTCTGCTGGCGCTGAACGTGTGGCTCGGGCTGGCCACGCTGGCCACGTGGCTCATCATCGCCGTGTTCTTCCGTTATTCGTCGTTGGCGGCGCTGGTGTCGGCGGTGTTCGCGCCGTTCTTCTACGTGCTGATGAACGGCTTCGACTGGATTGCCGGGGCGGTTGCGTTGATGGCGGTGCTGCTCATCGCGCGCCACCGCGCCAATATCGCCAAGCTGCTCGCCGGCAAGGAAAGCCGCATCGGCGAGAAGAAAAAAACGGCCTAATTCCGCAGCTCGGCGCGCACCGAGTGCGCGCGCCGATGTTCTCCCGGCGGCCGCCCCGTGTGCCGCCGGATCAATCGCCGGAAGGCGGACATGTCCTGGTAGCCGCACTGCTCGGCAATCGCCGTCAGGCTCAGCGTGCTGACTTCGAGCAGGTGACACGCGCGCTCCACGCGCAACCGGTGCAGCAATTGCAGCGGCGACATCCCCACTGTTTTCGCGAAATGCCGCAGCAGCGTCCGCTCGCTGGTTGAGGCCGCGGCCGCGAGTTTTTCCAGATCAAACGGTTCGTGCAGATGCTGCTGCAGGTAGCGCCGCGCGCGCAGCACGACGCTGTCGCGGATGGCCGGTTTGCTGCGCAGCCAGATGCCGATCGCCTCGCCGCGCGAGGGGTGATCGAGCACCGTATTGCCCAGCGTGCGTGCAAGCCGCGCATCCGCCAATCGCGCGACCACGCGATGCGTGAGCGCCACGCCATGCTCCATCGCCCGTGCGGTGATGACGTTGCCACTGGTGACAATCGGCTGTGCCGGCACCACCTTCAGGCTGGGGAAATTGCCCTGCACCCACCCGGCAATCAGCCACGTGACGGTCAGGCGCTGCCCGGGCGGCAGCACATCAGCCAGCATCGCCACCCCCGTGAACGGCGATGCCACGAGCCGGCCGGCCTGCAGATAACGCCGGATGGTGGCGCGCTCAGCGTCCAGCAGGGCCAGACGCTGCTCCAGCGTGCCGATGTGATCGAAATGCAGCGGCGGAACGATCAACGCGTCGCCCAGCTGCGTGTCGTCTTGCGGCAGTGCATCGCAACGGCAAGCGAGCGTTTCTGCAGCCACCTGCCAACGCGCCGGGTCCCGCGCGATGAGCCGCCAGCCGAACACCGGCGCCTTGGCGGCATTGGCCCGCTTGCCGGCCTGCATGGAAGCCAGCGCATTGGCCACGCCAAGCGTGTCGGAAGCCGTGGCCAGCATAGAGGAACCGGCGTCAGGAAAGGTCAGCAAGTCGATTTTCGGCATGCCGCAGTATAGGTCTGGGCGGCAATAGGCATGGCGATATCGCCCCGAATTCTGGCGGGAATACCTCTTTCGAATCAGACCCGCCCGATTGACGATGCCGCGGTGGCTGCGCACAGACGCAACCGCCCATAACAACATCGACATCAGGAGACAACGCACAATGCAGCGATTCATGCAGGGATTCGCGCGCGGCGCGCTTGCCACGGCCGCGCTTGCGGCGCTGGCCGGCTGCGCAAGCACAGACAGCGGCTGGGCCACGCCTTCGGACACCGGCCTCTCGGCTGACATCAGCCGCACCCGCTTCGGCATTCCGCACGTCCGCGCCAACGACTACGCGAGCCTCGGCTTCGGCATGGCCTACGCCTATGCGCAGGACAACGTCTGCCTGCTGGCCGACCAGGTCGTCACTGTCAACGGCGAACGTTCGAAGACGTTCGGGCCGGACGGCACGGTCGTGGTGTCGTTCAAGCCCGTGCCGAACACGCAAGCCGACGCCTTCTTCAAGGGCGCATTCGACGAGGCTGGCCTGCGCGCCGGCTATGCACAGATGTCGCCCGAGGCGCGCGAGCTGCTGCGCGGCTACATCGTCGGCTACAACCGCTATCTGAAAGACACGCCGCCCGCCAGCCGCCCGGCCGCCTGCCGCAATGCCGATTGGGTGCGCCCGCTCACGGTGGCCGACATGATGTTGATGGGCGAAGAGAAAGCCATTCAGGCGAGCGCGGGCGCCATGCTGCAAAGCATCGTCGCAGCGCAGCCGCCGGGGGGCGCACCGGCATCGGCGGTCATTCCACCGCATGCCGTCGACACCGCCGCGCTCGATCGCGACCTGCAGCTGCGCGACATGCCGATCGGCTCCAACGGCTGGGCCTTCGGCAAGACCGCCACGGATACGGGCCGCGGCGTGCTGCTCGGCAATCCACACTTCCCGTGGACGACCACCAACCGCTTCTACCAGGTCCACCTGACCGTGCCGGGCAAGCTGGACGTGATGGGCGCATCGATTGCCGCCTTCCCCGTTGTCAGCATCGGCTTCAACAAGGACGTGGCGTGGACGCATACCGTTTCCACCGGCCGCCGCTTTACGCTGTTTGAACTGAAGCTGGCCGAAGGCGACCCGACCACCTACCTGATCGACGGCAAGCCGCACAAGATGACCACGCGCACCGTGGCGTTTGACGTGAAGCTGCCGGACGGTCGCATCGAGCGCCGCACGCACACCTTCTACAACACGGTGTACGGGCCGGTGCTGTCGATGCCCGCCGGTGGCATGCCGTGGACCTCGCAGAAGGCCTACACGCTGCGCGATGTCAATCGCAACAACACGCGCTCCATCGATACGTGGCTGCATATCGCGCAGGCCAAGGATGTGGCGGGGATCCGGCAGGCGATCGGCAACCTCGGCATCCCGTGGGTGAACACGATCGCCACCGACCGCAACGGCCGTGCGCTGTTTGCCGATGTGTCGACCACGCCGGACGTGTCGACCGAAGCGCTCAAGCGCTGCGCGCCGTCGCCGCTCGCAGACAAACTCTTCAAGGGCGTGGGCCTCGTGCTGCTCGACGGTTCACGCAGCGCGTGTAACTGGCAGATCGATCCGGCGTCGCCGGTGCCAGGCTTGGTGGCGCCTGCGCGCATGCCCGTGCTGGAGCGCGATGACTACGTCGCCAACAGCAACGACAGCTCGTGGCTGACCAACCCGGCGCAGAAGCTCATGGGCTTCTCACCGGTGATGGGCTCGACCGACGTGCCGCAACGCCTGCGCACCCGCATCGGCATCATCGAAATCGAGCGTCGCCTCGCCGGGACTGATGGGCTGCCGGGCAACAAGGTGAACCTGCCGAACCTGCAGTCGATGATCTTCCGCAATGCCAACCTCGCCGGCCACCTCGTGCGCGACGATCTGCTGACCGCCTGCAAAGCCACCGCAAACCTTGACGCCGACGTGCGCGACGGCTGCGCTGCCCTGGCGCAATGGAACCTCACGGACAACGTCGACGCGCGCGCCGCGCATGTGTTCCGCGAGTTCTGGATGCGCGCCAAGGACATCCCGAATGTCTACGCGGTCGACTTCAACCCGGCGGATCCCGTCTACACGCCGCACAGTCTGCGCATGAGCGATCCCACCGTGCGCGCAGCGGTGTTCAAAGCCTTGAAGGACGCCGTGGGCGCGGTCCGCACGGCCGGCTTTGCGCTCGATGCACCGTTGGGCGCTGTGCAGGCGGCACACGCGCCGGGCGGCGACATCGCCCTGCACGGCGGCGAGGAGTACGAAGGCGTGCTCAACAAGCTGCAAAGCACGCCGATCGGGCCGAAGGGCTTGCAGGTGTATTTCGGCACGAGCTACATCCAGACGGTTACGTTCGACGATCAGGGCCCGGTGGCGGATGCGCTGCTGACCTACGGCGAATCGACCGACCCGGCCTCGCCGCATGCGTTCGACCAGATGCGCGAGTTTTCGGCCAAGCGCTGGAATCGGTTGCCGTTCTCGGAAGCCGCCATCGCCGCCGATCCGGCACTGAAGGTGACCAAGCTGTCGCAGTAAGCTTTTTGCCGCTGCAAACGCAAACGCCCCGCTCGTGCGGGGCGTTTTGCCTGGAAGCCTGGCGGCTTCAGTCGCGGAAGTTGTTGAAATCCAGCGGGGTGTCGCTCACGTCCTTGCGCAGCATGGCGATCACGCTTTGCAGGTCGTCGCGCTTGGCGCCGGTCACGCGCACCGCGTCGCCCTGGATGCTCGCCTGCACCTTGATCTTGCTGTCCTTGATCGTCTTGACGATCTTCTTGGCCAGGTCGCCCGAGACGCCCTTCTTGATCTTGACGACCTGCTTCATCTTGTCGCCGCCGATCTTTTGCTTGTCCTGGTAGTCCAGGAAGCGCACGTCGACGTTGCGCTTGGCAAGCTTGTTCATCAGCACGTCGTTGACCTGACCGATCTTGAAATCGTCGTCGGCAAACAGCGTGAGTTCCTGCTCCTTGTGCTCGACGCGGGAGTCGGAGCCCTTGAAGTCGAATCGTGTCGAAATTTCTTTGTTGGCCTGTTCCACGGCGTTCTTCACTTCCACCATGTTGGCTTCGCATACCACGTCAAACGACGGCATCGTGTTCTCCTTGCAGACTTGAATCGGGTTGCTGCGGCGCCTGTGTGCGGGGGCCGCGTGCGCCATGGCTTCTATAATCTCGGCTTTCCCAGCAGATTTGGCGTCATGGCGTTGCTCGACACGCATTATCCCCTAGGCCAGCACAACACGTTCCGTTTCGAGGCCACTGCGCGCTATGCCGCCCACATTCGCACGCCGGACGACATTCCCGCCGCGCTGGCCGACCCGCGCGTGCAGGGCTTGCCGGTGCTGGTGCTGGGCGGTGGCAGCAACGTCGTGCTCACACGCGATTTCGAAGGCTTGGTGCTGCTGATGGAGATTCCGGGCATCGCCACCGGCCGAAGCATGGTCGATGGCCGCGCAGTCCACACCGTCACCGCAGGCGCGGGCGAATCGTGGCATGGCCTGGTCGCCCACACGGTGGCGCATGGTTTGCCTGGGCTGGAAAACCTCGCGCTGATTCCCGGCACGGTGGGCGCCGCGCCCATCCAGAACATTGGCGCGTACGGCGTCGAGATCAAGGACCGGTTCCATTCGCTGCGCGCCTACGACCGCCACGCCGGCGAATTCGTCACCCTCACCGCCACCGATTGCGCCTTCGGCTATCGCGACAGCCTCTTCAAGCGCAGCGGCGCCGATCGCTACGTCATTACCGAGGTCACCTTCGCCCTGCCGGTCGATTGGCAGCCCGACACGCATTACGCCGAACTCACGCGGGAGCTGTCCGCGCAAAACATCGCAAGCCCAACGGCGCAGGACATCTTCGATGCGGTGGTCACCATCCGCCGCCGCAAGCTGCCCGACCCGGCCGAGATCGGCAACGCCGGCAGCTTCTTCAAGAACCCCATCGTCGATGCCGCCACGCGCGATGCCCTCGCCGAGCGTTTCCCAAATCTGGTCGGATATGTGCAGCCCGACGGCACGTACAAGCTCGCCGCCGGCTGGTTGATCGATCAGTGCGGCTTCAAGGGCCGGCAAAGCGGCGCGGTGGGCGTGTACGAAAAACAGGCGCTGGTGCTGGTGCACCGAGGCGGCGGCAGCGCGGTCCAGTTGATGACGCTGGCGCGCGAGATCCAGGACGCGGTTCATGCACGCTTTGGCGTGCGCATCGAACCTGAGCCGGTCGTGGTGTAAACAGGCGACCGGATGGGCGCACTGGGCATCTTGCGCCACATGCAGCGTGTCTGGATTCAGGCAGCCCCCGCCAGACGTACCCGCGGTCGATCCAATGGCCTAAAATGGCTGGTTTGACCCCACGACCTCCCTTTTCGCGTTCCATTTCATGACCACCGAAACCTTTGACGGCGTCCGCCTGACCACCAAGGCCAATGTGTACTTTGACGGAAAGTGCGTCAGCCACAGCTTTACCCTGCCCGACGGCACCAAGAAGTCCGTGGGCGTGGTGCTGCCGGCCACGCTGACCTTCGGCACGGCCGCCGCGGAGATCATGGAATGCGTGGGCGGTTCGTGCGAATACAAGCTCGACGGCACCGATGAATGGAAGACGTCCGGCGCAGGCGAAAGCTTCCAGGTTCCGGCCAACTCGAAGTTCGACATTCGGGTGACCGAGGCCTACCACTACATCTGCCACTACGCCTGAACCTGCCCAGGATCCTACTGCGCGGCTCGATCTTGACCTTGTGATGCTCGCCGTACCCGTGTACGGCTGCGCTTCTCGAACCAACCTCGGAGCGCTCGCTACGGATTCTGAACAGGTTCACAGAACTGAAAGACTGAAGAGACACACCATGGAAACCATCCTGCAACACGTTCCCGTCGGCCAGAAGGTCGGCATTGCCTTCTCGGGCGGTCTCGACACCAGCGCTGCGCTGCGCTGGATGAAGAACAAGGGCGCGCTGCCCTATGCCTACACCGCCAATCTCGGCCAGCCCGACGAGGAAGACTACGATGCCATCCCGCGCAAGGCCATGGAGTACGGTGCAGAGAAGGCCCGCCTGATCGACTGCCGCCCGCAACTGGCCAATGAAGGGATTGCCGCTATCCAATCCGGCGCGTTCCACATCAGCACTGGCGGCATTACGTACTTCAACACCACGCCGCTGGGCCGCGCCGTGACCGGCACCATGCTGGTCGCCGCCATGAAGGAAGACGACGTCAACATCTGGGGCGACGGCTCGACCTTCAAGGGCAACGACATCGAGCGCTTCTACCGCTACGGCCTCCTGACCAATCCGGCACTGAAGATCTACAAGCCGTGGCTCGACCAGGCTTTCATCGATGAGCTGGGCGGCCGTGCCGAAATGTCGGCCTTCATGACGAAGGAAGGTTTCGGCTACAAGATGAGCGCCGAGAAGGCCTACTCGACGGACAGCAACATGCTGGGCGCCACGCACGAGGCCAAGGATCTGGAGCACCTGAACAGCGGCATCCGCATCGTCAACCCGATCATGGGCGTGGCGTTCTGGAAGCCGGAAGTCGAGGTCAAGGCGGAAGAAGTGTCGGTCACGTTCGACGAAGGCCGTCCGGTCGCCGTCAACGGCCGCGAGATTGCCGACCCGGTGGAGATGTTCCTGGAGCTGAACCGCATCGGCGGCCGTCACGGCCTGGGCATGAGCGACCAGATCGAAAACCGCATCATCGAAGCCAAGAGCCGCGGCATCTACGAAGCCCCGGGGATGGCGCTGCTGCACATCGCCTACGAGCGCCTGGTGACCGGCATCCATAACGAAGACACCATCGAGCAGTACCGCATCAACGGCCTGCGCCTGGGCCGTCTGCTGTACCAGGGCCGCTGGTTCGACCCGCAAGCGATCATGCTGCGCGAAACCGCTCAGCGCTGGGTGGCCCGCGCCGTGACCGGCACCGTCACGCTGGAACTGCGCCGCGGCAACGACTACTCGATCCTGAACACCGAGTCGCCCAACCTGACCTACGCGCCGGAGCGTCTGTCGATGGAGAAGGTGGAAGACGCACCGTTCAGCCCGGCTGACCGCATCGGCCAACTGACCATGCGCAACCTCGACCTGATGGACACGCGCGACAAGCTGGCCATCTATTCGAAGGCCGGCTTGCTGTCGCTGGGCACCGCCAACGCGCTGCCCCAACTCGACGGCGGCAAGAAGTAACTGCCTGCCGCTTCAAGGCAAAAAGGCCGCTCCGACGTCAATCGGAGCGGCCTTTTTTATGCCTGCAGATTGGGGTGGCTGCGCGCTCAATAACGACCGCAGAGCAGGTATTCCATCAGCGCCTTCTGCACGTGCAGGCGGTTTTCCGCCTCGTCCCACACGACGCTCTGCTTGCCGTCGATGACGGCCGCTTCGACTTCCTCGCCGCGGTGCGCGGGCAGGCAGTGCATGAACAGCGCATCGGGTTGTGCGCGCTGCATCATCGCCTCGGTGACCATCCAGTCGCCAAAGGCCTTCTTGCGCGCTTCGTTCTCGGCTTCGTAGCCCATGCTGGTCCACACATCGGTGGTCACCAGATGCGCGCCGTCGCAGGCCTCGAGCGGGCTTTCGAACACATGGACGAACGGCAAAGCGGAATCGGCCACCATGGCCGGATCCAGCTGATAGCCCTTCGGCGCAGAAAAATGGAAGCGGAAACCGAGGATCTCAGCTGCCTGGATCCACGTGTAGGCCATGTTGTTGGCATCACCCACCCAGGTGACCGTCTTGCCCTTGATCGGGCCGCGGTGCTCGATGAAGGTGAAGATGTCGGCCAGCACCTGGCACGGGTGGTATTCGTTGGTCAGCCCGTTAATGACCGGCACGCGCGAATGTGCGGCAAAGCGCTCGATGATCTCCTGCCCGAACGTGCGGATCATGATGATGTCGGTCATGCGGGAGATGACCTGCGCCGCGTCTTCGATCGGCTCACCGCGCCCGAGTTGGGAGTCGCGCGTGTTCAGGAAGACGGCGTGGCCGCCGAGCTGGTGAATACCGGCTTCGAACGACAGGCGCGTACGCGTGGAATTCTTCTCGAAGATCATGGCCAGCGTGCGGTCGTGCAGCGGGTGCCACGTCTCGTAGTTCTTGAACTTGGCCTTGAGGATCGCGGAACGGTCCAGCAGGTATTCGTACTCTTCCAGCGAAAAGTCCTTGAACTGCAGGTAGTGCTTGATCGAGCTTGGTGGGTTCATAAAACAACGAAGGCGGCCTGCAGATGACGCACCGGGAACATCCCGTAGCACGTCGCCCTAGCCGCCTTGCCTGTTGAAGATTCAGCCCATCATACGGGATCGCCACCGGTTTGGCGAGTTTCGCGCCCGCGCGCGCCCGCTACCATAAAGGCCCGGCTGAAAGGCCGATGAAAGTCTTATATAAGATATAATACTGGCTGCCTCGGATGCTCCAACCGTCCGCACACCGGTACGACAAACCGGTCTGTCCGGTTCACGAATCGGCAACCAGGCAGGCGCATCATCCGCACCACAAGTGCACCCCGTTCGAACGTTGCGGCACCCGCACGGTCGAAGTCGTTTGCAAATCTCCACAGCCCCACGCAGTCCATGGCAGCCAACCCTCGCCAATTCTTTATCCAGGGCGTCACCCGCGACGGAAAAACGTTCCGCCCGAGCGACTGGGCCGACCGGCTGTGCGGTGTGATGGCGCAGTTCCGCCCTGCCGGCGATTCCGGAGATCCTCGCTTCACCTATTCCCCGTATGTGCGCCCCGTCATGTCGGGCGGCATCCGCAGCGTGTTCGTCGACGAGCGCCTGCGCGACATCGAACCCAAGGCGCTGGATTTCGTGCTGAACTTCGCGCACGACAACAATCTCCAGCTCGTAGAAGCCTGCATCCTGCCGGAAGGCGGCGCTGCAGCGAAAGCCTGATACCCCAAGAACGCCTCCACGCAACGCCGTGCACGGTGCAGGCGCACAGAATGCAAAAAGCCCGTCCGAAGACGGGCTTTTTTATCGTCGGAGCGCGACGTTGCGTGTCGCGCCAGGCCGGCTAGGCCGGCATCACCCGAACTTAGGCAGCCATTGCCTTGATGGCAGCGGACAGACGCGACTTGGCGCGTGCAGCCTTGTTCTTGTGAACGATCTTCTTGTCAGCGATGCTGTCGATCGTGCTTTGGGCGGTCTTGAATGCAGCAGCAGCGGCAGTCTTGTCGCCAGCAGCCACAGCCTTGCGGACGCCCTTGATTGCGGTACGCAGACGCGAGCGCAGAGCCGAGTTGTGAGCGTTTTGAACGACGGCTTGGCGTGCGCGCTTGCGTGCTTGTGCGGTGTTTGCCATGGAAAAATCCCTGAAGAAACGGTAGCAAGCGCCCCGGGAGACACGGAAGGCCGAAGCGCGCAAATTGGTGAAAGACGGCAATTATACGCAGACTTCCGCCTTCAACGCAAACCCTGTTGTGAAATCGCCCGGATAGCCGCAGTTTGCGACTTTTGCGGCACTTTTGGGCGCGTGGCGAGCCGGTCCCTATAATACGGCCGCAATTGTGCCTTCCGGTCACATTCGTCACGCCGGGCGCGAACCCTGCATGGCGCCGTCGGTCAGACCGCCATCGCCGTGTTTGCCTCTCAGGCGGCGCCCAACCACGCATTCATCTTGAATCTCCTCAAAACCCTCGCCACGATCAGCGGCCTGACGATGCTGTCGCGCATCACGGGGCTCATTCGCGAGACGCTGATCGCCCGCGCCTTCGGTGCCTCGGTCTACACCGACGCCTTCAACGTCGCCTTCCGCATTCCCAACCTGCTGCGTCGGCTGTCCGCCGAGGGCGCGTTCTCGCAAGCGTTCGTGCCGATCCTGGGCGAATTCAAGAACCGCCAGGGCGAAGCCGAAACACGTGCGCTGGTCGACTCCGTGGCCACGGTGATGACGTGGTTCCTGGTGATCATCTCGGCGCTGGGCGTGATTGGCGCGCCGTTGATCGTCACCGCGGTCGCCACCGGCTTCAAGGAGCACGAGAGCCAGGCGTACATTTCGGCGATCTTCATGACGCGCGTGATGTTTCCGTACATCGGGCTGGTGTCGTTGGTCGCGCTGGCGTCGGGCATTCTGAATACGTGGCGGCAGTTCGCGGTGCCGGCGTTCACGCCGGTGCTGCTGAACCTGTCGTTCATCGTGGCAGCGGTGTTTGTGGCGCCGCACCTTGAGACGCCGATCTACGCCCAGGCCTACGCGGTGATGGTGGGCGGCATCCTGCAGCTCGCCATTCAGATTCCGTCGCTGCGCAAGGTCGGGATGCTGCCGCGCGTGTCGTTCAACGTGCGGGCGGCGTGGCATCACCCGGGCGTGCGGCGCGTGCTTAAGCAGATGTTGCCGGCAACGCTATCGGTGTCCGTCGCGCAGATCAGCCTGATCATCAACACCAACATTGCGTCGCGCCTGCCCACGGGCAGCGTGTCGTGGCTGAACTACGCAGACCGGCTGATGGAATTCCCGACCGCGCTGCTGGGCGTGGCGCTCGGGACGATCCTGCTGCCCAGCCTGTCGAAGGCCAGCGCCGAGAACAACCGTGAAGAATACTCATCGCTGCTCGACTGGGGCCTGCGGCTGACCGTGCTGCTGGCGGTGCCCTCTGCGGTGGGGCTGTTCGTGTTTGGCGCACCGCTCACGGCCACGCTGTTCCACTACGGCAAATTCACCGGCATGGACGTCGAGATGACGCGCCAGGCGCTGACGTCGTACGGGGTCGGGCTGATCGGGCTGATCGTCATCAAGATCCTGGCGCCCGGCTTCTATGCGCGGCAGGACATTCGCACGCCGGTGAAGATTGCACTGGTGGTGCTGGTGGCAACGCAGTTGTCCAACTATGTGTTCGTGCCGATCTTCGGGCACGCGGGGCTGGCGCTGTCGATCAGCTTTGGCGCGACCATCAATGCGGCGCTGCTGTTCTTCGGCCTGCGTCGGCGCGGTTATTACCATCCGCTGCCGGGCTGGGGGCTGTTCATCGCGCAGGTGATGTCGGCGGTATTGCTGCTGGCCGGGGCGCTGCTGTGGCTCGCGCACAATTTCGATTGGGTGGGACTGGGTGCCAAGCCGCTTGTGCGCATCGCGCTGCTCGGGGCAAGCCTGGTCCTGTGCGCGGTGGTCTATTTCGGTACACTGTGGCTCACCGGATTGAAGTTCTCCACGTTCCGAAAAAAGGCCATCTGATGACCACTAAAGTCCTCGATTATTTTTCGGCCCTGGTCGCGGACGACGACAGCATCCCTCTCACAGAAACCGCCCTGTCGATTGCGCAGGACGCGTACCCGGATCTGGACCTGCAAGCCGAGCTGGCCGCCATTGACGTGCTCGTCGCGCGGATCAAAAACCGCATCGCCGACGGCACGCCGGCCATCCAGCGCCTGCGCCTGCTCAATCAGTTCTTCTATCGCGAGCTGGGCTTCGGGCCCAATGCAAACGATTACTACGATCCCGAGAACTCCTATCTGAATGCCGTGCTGCAAAGCCGGCGCGGCATTCCGATCTCGTTGGCCGTACTGCTGATGGAGATCGGCCAGCAGATCGGCCTGCCGCTCAAGGGCGTGTCTTTCCCCAACCACTTCCTGGTGCGCATGAGCATTCCTGCGGGCGAGGTTGTGCTCGATCCGCTGACGGGGCAGACGCTGTCGAAGGAAGAGTTGCAGGACATGCTCGACCCGTACCTGGAAAAGGAAGGCATCGAAGATCCGAACACGGTGCCGCTCGGGGTGTTCCTGCAAGTGGCCACGCACCGCGAGATCATCGCGCGCATGCTGCGCAATCTGAAGGCGATCTACCTGCAGGAATCGCGCTGGCAGCGCCTGCTGGCGGTGCAGCAGCGGCTGGTGATTTTGCTGCCCGATTCAATCGAGGAGGTGCGCGATCGGGGGTTGGCCTACGCCAATCTGGAGTGCTTCCGGCCCGCGCTGGAAGACCTGGAAGCGTACGTCGATGCCCGGCCTGACGCAGCCGACACGGCCAAGCTCAAGGAGCGCATGCCGACGCTGCGCGCCATGAGCAAGCACTTGAATTGACGCCTACTTCGGCGCCACGCCGCGACGGCGCTTGAGCAGCTTCCACAGCCCGCCCAGCGCCAGCGGCACGATCGCCGCGCCCAAGCCGATCAGCACGATCGTGTTCAGGTGATCGCGAATCACGGGCACATTACCGAAGGCCTCGCCCGACAGCACCAGGATCGCCACCCACAGCACGGCGCCGATCATGTTGAAGAGCTGGAACTTCGCGAACGTCATCTTCGACACGCCCGCCACAAACGGCGCGAACGTGCGCACCACCGGGATGAAGCGTGCCATCACCAGCGTCTTGCCGCCGTGACGTTCATAGAAGCCGTGCGTTTTCATCAACGCCTCGTGATCGAGGAAGCGGATGTGACCGTCGAATACCTTGGGGCCGATCCAGGAGCCGACGAAATAGTTGACGGTGTTGCCCGTCGTGGCGGCAATCACCAGCAGCACGATGAGCAGCCAGGCGTCCATCTGGCCCGTGGCGCACATGGCGCCGGCAATGAACAGCAGCGTGTCGCCCGGCAGAAAAGGCAGCACCACGAGGCCGGTTTCGGCAAACACGATGGCGAACAGCAGCACGTAGACCCACGCGCCGTATTGCTGAATCAGCAAACCCAACGACTTGTCGACATGCAGCACGATGTCGACCAATTGCATCACGATATCCAAACCATCCCCCTGAACGAGCGGGAAATGATACCGGATGTGACTTAGATTTCCCCTAGCCCTTGGCGGGGCTTGCGTCGGTGCGCCGCACAGGGCGCGACATTTATAATGCCGCGATGACTTCCGCCTCGACTTCCCGCCGCCCCATTCGCCCGCTTCCCGACCAGCTGATCAGCCAGATCGCGGCCGGCGAGGTGGTCGAACGGCCTGCGTCCGTGGTCAAGGAGCTGCTGGAAAACGCACTGGACGCCGGTGCCACGCATCTGCAGATCAAGCTGGAGGAAGGCGGCGTGCGGCGCATTGCCATCACCGACAACGGCGGCGGCATTCCGGCCGATGAACTGCCCGTCGCGCTGATGCGGCATGCGACGAGCAAGATCGGCTCGCTGGAAGAGTTGGAATCGGTGGCGACGCTCGGCTTCCGGGGCGAGGCGCTGGCCTCGATTGCCTCGGTGGCGGAATTGACGCTCACGTCGCGCACCGCCAATGATGCCCACGCCACGCAGATCATCGCGCAAACGGGGCGAGCGCAGCCCGCCTCGGGCGGCGTCGGCACCACGGTCGATGTCCAGCATCTGTACTTCAACACGCCGGCGCGCCGCAAATTCCTGAAGACCGAGCAGACCGAGCTGGGCCACTGCATGGAGGTGATCCGCCGCACCGCGCTGGCGCGGCCCGACGTGGCCATCTCCGTGCATCACAACGGCAAGCCGCTGGAACATTGGAACGCCACACAGGCGGATTCGCGCTCAGCGGCCGTGCTCGGCACCGAATTCGCCCGCGCGCGCCTGCCGTTCGAAGAATCCGCCGGCGAGCTGCGTCTGTTCGGCTTTGCCGGCCTGCCGACCGCGTCGCGCGGCCGGGCCGACCACCAGTTCTTCTACGTCAACGGCCGCTTCGTGCGGGATCGCCTGCTCACGCACGCCGTGCGCAGCGCTTACGAAGATGTGCTCCACGGCGACCGCTTTCCCGCCTACGTGCTGTGCCTGGAGTTGCCGCCCGAAGCGGTGGACGTCAACGTGCATCCGTCCAAGATCGAGGTGCGCTTCCGCGACAGCCGCGCGGTGCACCAGTTCGTCTATCACGCGGTGCAACGCGCCCTGTCCCGCCACGCCGGCGAACAGGGCGACAGCCTGCGCACCGACATTGCCGATGCGCCCGAAGTTGCGGGAGTCACGACGGCGCCCTCGCCCGCAGACAACACCACGCGCTGGATCAACCAGATGGCCGCGCGGCAGACGTCGCTCGGCATTGCGCAGCCGCGTGCGGAATACCTGTCGATGATGCGCGGCGATAGCGCGCCCATGCCGTCGGGCCGCCCCGCCTGGATGACCGATGTGCCGAGCGCCGCGACGTTGTTCGACGGCGGCACCGCGACTGCGCAAGCGCCTGTCGCCGTTGCGGAGCCGGCCGCTGTGCAGCACGCCGATGACGACGATGTGCACCCGCTCGGCTTTGCCGTCGCTCAGCTGCACGGCATCTACGTGCTGGCGCAGAACACGCGCGGCATGGTGCTCGTCGACATGCATGCCGCGCACGAACGCATCCTCTACGAACAGCTCAAGACCGCGCTGGAAGCCAGGCGCGTGGAAGTGCAGCCGCTGCTGATTCCGGTCACGTTTGCCGCAAGCCCGGTGGAGATCGGCACCGCAGAGGAGTTCCGCGACACGCTCACGCTGCTGGGCTTCGACATCTCCGCCGTGTCACCGACCACGCTGGCCGTGCGATCGGTGCCGACGCTGCTGCAGAAGGCCGATGCGCAGGCGTTGGCCCGCGACGTGCTGCGCGATCTGCAGGCCTACGGCGGCTCGCGCGTGCTGGCGGAACGTCAGAACGAACTGCTGGCCACGCTGGCGTGCCACTCCGCCGTGCGCGCCAACCGCAGGTTGAATCTCGATGAGATGAACGCGCTGCTGCGCCAGATGGAAGCCACCGAACGCGCCGACCAATGCAACCACGGTCGCCCGACGTGGATCCAGCTCACCGTGGCTGACCTGGATCGGCTCTTCCTGCGTGGCCAGTAAATTCCGATGACTGCGTCTGCTGCAAGCGCCCCGCGCGCGATTTGCCTGCTCGGGCCGACCGCCTCCGGCAAGACCGCCGCCGCATTGAAGCTGGCCGAGCGCTGGCCGGTCGAGATCATCAGCATGGATTCCGCGCTGGTGTATCGCGGCATGGACATCGGCACCGCCAAGCCCAGCGCCGAAGAACAAGCCATCGCTCCGCATCACCTGATCGACATCATCGATCCGCTCGATGCGTATTCCGCCGCGCAGTTTGCCAACGATGCGAATGCGCTGATCGATGCCATCCGCGCGCGCGGCCGGCTGCCGCTGATCGTCGGCGGCACGATGCTGTATTACAAGGCGCTCACGCAAGGTCTCTCCGATTTGCCCGGCGCCGATCCCGCCATCCGCGCGGAGATCGATGCCGAAGCCGCCCGCGATGGCTGGCCGGCGTTGCACGCCAAACTGGCGCAGGTCGATCCGGTGACGGCCGCGCGACTACACGCGACCGACGCGCAGCGTATCCAGCGCGCGTTGGAGCTGTATCGGCTGACGGGCCAGCCGATGTCCGCCCTGCTCGCACGCGAGGTTGGCGCAAATGCATTCCAGCAGCACGATGCGGCTGCGCCGTATCTGACGATCGCGCTGGAACCGTCCGACCGCCTCGTGCTGCATGCGCGCATCGCACAGCGCTTTGACGCGATGCTCGCCGGCGGCCTGCTCGACGAGGTGGAGGCCTTGCGCCGCCGCGGCGATCTTTCGCCCACGCTGCCGTCCATCCGCTGCGTCGGTTATCGCCAGGCGTGGGCTTACCTCGACGGCGAAATCGACATGACCGGCCTGCGCGAACAAGGCATCGCCGCCACGCGCCAGCTCTGCAAGCGCCAGATCACGTGGCTGCGCAGCACGCCCGAGCGGCACGTTGTCGACTGCCTCGCATCCGATTACGTCGAGCAGGTTGCGCGCCTGGTCCAAACCTCACTGGAATCCCAATCACAATGACCGCCACCACAGCGACCCGCTTCACGCTGCGCCCTGCCACGCCGGACGACTGCGCCTCACTCGTTCGCCTGATCTCTGCACTGGCTGAGTACGAAAAGCTCACGCACCTGGTGCGGACCACGCCCGAAGCGCTGGCGACGATGTTGTTCGGGCCGCGCCCGTATTGCGAGGCGGTGCTGGCGGAAGTCGACGGCCGGGCCGTGGGCTTTGCGCTGTTCTTCCACAACTTCTCGACCTTCCTGTGCAAGCCGGGCCTGTATCTGGAAGACCTGTTCGTGGAGCCCGAATACCGCGGCCTGGGCATCGGCAAGGCACTTCTGATCCACCTGGCGCGCCTGGCGCAGGAGCGGGACTGCGGCCGCTTCGAATGGAGCGTGCTGGACTGGAATGCGCCGTCCATCGCTTTCTACGAAGCCATGGGTGCCGATGTGCTGCCGGAGTGGCGCATCTGCCGCGCCACCGGCGATGCACTCACAAAGCTTGCCGCTACCACCATGCCCGCCAGCCTGGCCGCACAGGCCTGAATTTGACCGCAAGCTCCGGAGTGTCACGCGCACGCCGGTGAGCGTAGGCTTGGCATATCGCATCTCCGAAGGAGCGCATATGCCGCCTTCCACGGCCGCCGCACATGTCGGCGCGGGGCACCGTCCCGATCTAGCAGGCGTCGACTGGCACGCCGTTGAAGACGCGCTCAACGATGTCGGCAGCGCCGTCTTGCCGAGCCTGCTGGACAACGATGCCTGTGACGCCCTGACCGCGCTGTACCCGCAGGACCGCCTATACCGCTCGCGCGTGGTGATGGAGCGCCATGGCTTCGGGCGCGGCGAATACCAGTATTTCGCGTATCCGCTGCCGGACCTCATCGCGCAACTGCGCACGTCGCTTTATCCGCCGCTGGCGACCATCGCCAACCGCTGGAACCAGGCCATGGATATCGACGTGCGCTATCCGGCCAAGCACGCCGATTTCCTGCGTCGCTGCCACGAAGCCGGCCAGCTGCGCCCCACGCCGCTGATCCTGCAATACGGCCCCGGCGACTACAACTGCCTGCATCAGGACCTCTATGGCGAGCACGTCTTCCCGCTGCAGGTCGCCATCCTCTTGTCGGAACCGGGCGTCGATTTCACCGGCGGCGAGTTCGTCATGACAGAGCAGCGCCCGCGGATGCAGTCGCGGCCCGAGGTGGTGCCATTGCGCAAAGGCGATGTGGTGGTCTTCGCGGTACACCATCGCCCCGTGCAAGGCACGCGCGGCACATACCGCGTGAACCTGCGCCACGGCGTGAGCCGCCTGCGCTCGGGCCAGCGGCATACTGTGGGCATCATCTTCCACGACGCGCTGTAGAGGCTCGACCATGACCACCGGCGATCTGTTTGCCGATCACTCACCCGCTGACGACGCGCGCATTGCGCTCGGCGAGGCGGCGTTTGTCTTGCGCGGCTTTGCACTGTCGGAGGCGCCGGGCCTGATCGCGGCGGTGGACGCCATCGCGCAGCAGGCCGCGTTTCGGCACATGGTCACGCCGGGCGGCTTCGAGATGTCAGTCGCGCTGACCAACAGCGGCGAACTCGGCTGGACCTCGGACCGCCGCGGCTACCGCTATGCCACGCTCGACCCGCTCACGGGAAACCCGTGGCCGCCGCTGCCCGACGCATTCGTGCGGCTGGCGCGCAACGCCGCCGCAGAAGCAGGCTTTCCCGCCTTTACGCCGGACGCGTGCCTCATCAACCGCTATGTGCCGGGCGCGCGCATGTCGCTGCATCAGGACAAAGACGAGCAGGATTACAGCGCGCCGATCGTCTCCGTGTCGCTCGGCATGCCGGCCGTCTTCCTGTTTGGCGGCCATCGCCGTGCCGACAAGGCGCAGCGCATTCCCCTGTTTCACGGTGATGTTGTCGTCTGGGGCGGGCCGGATCGCCTGCGCTATCACGGCGTCGCGCCGCTCAAAGACCATCCGCACGCATCGCTGGGCAGCCAGCGCATCAACCTCACGTTCCGCAAGGCCGGCTGACCGGCAATCCCGCGCATGACCATCGCCGCAGACCTGTCCGAAAGCGCCTACCGGCAAGCCGAAACTTTTCTGGCGACGCTGGACGAAGACTGGGCGCGCCATGTCGCCGCCGTCGGGCCCTGCGGCCACGCCGCCAAGCCTGCGCGCGAGCCTTATGAAGCGCTGGTCCGCGCCATCGCCTATCAGCAGCTGCACGCGAAGGCGGGTGACGCCATCCTCGGCCGTTTCCTCGCGCTCTATCCGGCTGCTGCGTTTCCCGCGCCGCAACAGGTGCTCGACACGGACGAGACAGCGCTGCGCGCGTGCGGCTTCTCTGCGACCAAACTGGCGACCATTCGCGGCATCGCCCAAGCCGCGCTCGACGGCGTCGTGCCCACGCGCGAGCAGGCGCTGGCCATGCCCGACGAAGCGCTCATCGAGCGGCTGGTGACACTGCGCGGGGTTGGCCGGTGGACGGTCGAAATGCTCCTGATCTACACGCTGGAGCGCTCCGACATCCTGCCCGCAGACGACTTCGGCGTACGCGATGGCTACCGCCGCCTGAAGCGGCTCGATGCCACACCCACACGCAAACAGATGGAGACCATTGGTCTGGCGTGGAGCCCATATCGAACCATCGCGGCCTGGTATTTATGGCGGGTGCCCGCGAATGCCGCGCGCCCGTGAACGCGCAGAGGCGGGTGACGCCTGCGGCGTTTCGAATTTGACCGCAAGACCCGGAGTGTCCCGCCGGGGGGCCACACCTACAGTACAGTCATCGCAGTCCACTGGATGACGCCATGCAAACCTCCGCCCGTACCGTACCGGACACCACCTCCGTCGAACATGACCCGCGCTGGGCTCGCGTGCTGGCGCGCGATGCCTCTGCCGACGGGCAATTTGTCTATGCGGTAAAGACCACCGGCGTGTATTGCCAGCCGAGCAGCCCGTCGCGCCTGCCGCGCCCCGAAAACGTCGAGTTCTTCGACACGCCCGCCGACGCAGAAGCCGCCGGTTACCGCCCGAGCCGCCGCGCCGGCCCGGATCAGACCACCGTCCGGGCGCAGCAAGCCGCGCTGGTCGCGCAAGCCTGCCGCCGCATCGAGGCAGCCGACACACCGCCCACGCTCGAGGCGCTGGCGCAAGACGCCGGCCTGAGCCCGTATCACTTTCATCGCCTGTTCAAAAGCGTCACGGGCCTCACGCCCAAGGCCTACGCCGATGCGCATCGCGCCCGCAAGCTGCGCGCGCAACTGGGGCGCGGCAGCTCCGTCACCGAGGCCATCTACGACGCCGGATTCAACGCCAGCAGCCGCTTCTACGAGGCGTCGGACAACGTGCTGGGCATGACGGCCAGCCGCTACCGCGCCGGCGGCGTGCAGACGACGATCCGCTTTGCGGTGGGCGAATGCTCGCTCGGTTCGATCCTGGTGGCGCAGAGCGATCGCGGCATCTGCGCGATCCTGATGGGCGACGACCCCGACGCTCTCGCGCGCGATCTGCAGGACACCTTCCCGAAGGCCGAACTCATCGGTGGTGACGCGGGCTTTGAAGATCTGGTGGCGAAGGTGGTGGGCTTTGTCGAAGCGCCGTCCATCGGCCTGGACCTACCGCTGGACGTGCGCGGCACCGCGTTTCAGGAGCGCGTGTGGCAGGCGCTGCGCGAAGTGCCGCCCGGTAGCACCACCAGCTACACCGAGATTGCCGCACGCATCGGCGCGCCCCAGGCCGTCCGTGCCGTCGCGCAGGCCTGCGCGGCCAATCACATCGCGGTGGCGATTCCGTGCCATCGGGTGATCCGCCGGGACGGCAACACCTCCGGTTATCGCTGGGGCGTGGAGCGCAAGCTGGCGCTGCTGGAGCGCGAGTCGCAATCCGCCGCATGAAAGCGCGAAAGCGCGTGAGAACGTGGACGCTCATCGGCGCCAGCGGCCAGCCTTATGAGAGCGCCGTGCCCGGCACGCTGGGCGGGCATCGACGTGCTCGCATCTATGGCCGCCTCGATTGCGCCGCCGCACGCCGGGCCATCGCGCGCGGCGGTTATGTGCGCCACCGCGTATTTTTCCTGAACGAAGCCGATGCGCGCGCCGCCGGCTACCGGCCCTGCGCCGTGTGCATGCCACAGGCGTATGCAGCATGGAAAAGATCGGCCGGTTGCGGGTAAAGTCGTGGGCTGATCATCGCAGACACGCTTCGCCCATCATGACCAAACCTTTGCTGCTTGCCGCGCTGACGGTGCTTGCGCTCGCCGGCTGCGGCCGCTCCGACGACGCGCACAAGCCTGCCGCGCCTGCTCCGGCTTCCGCACCTGCGGCCCCCGCCCCTGGCGCGTCCAACGCGGCCAATTCGGCCAATGCGCCGACCGCCAGCGCCCCCGCCGTCAGCGAAGCCGAACAGGCCAAGGCCGTCGACCTGGCCCGCGCCGCCATCGAGAAATACAAGCTGACCACCCTGTCGCAGGAATGCCTGTCGTTCGTGGTGGACCGCGCCGACGACACGCACAACAGCGTTGAAGTGCTGGAAAACCACACCCCGGCCTGCGGCGGCGACCCGAACACCGCACCGCGCGTCGTCACGCTGCTCATCGACAAGAACACCGGCGCGCTGCAGAAGGACGACCCCGCCAGCGGCGAATACGTCCCGCTCAAATAAGCGCCCGCAAGACGACGCGCATAAAAAAACCGCCGAACGCATCGGCGGTTTTTTTTGGGGGCGAAGCTCGCGTCAGACCACGATCGTCTGCGCTTCGCCTGCCTGGCGGGCGCGGATTTCGCCGATCTGGTAGACCGTCTCGCCCGCGTCCTTCAGGTGAGCGATGGCGGCCGGTGCATCGGCTGCCGACACGATCACCACCATGCCGATGCCGCAGTTGAAGACGCGGTGCATTTCGTCATCGGCCACGTTGCCGGCCTTTTGCAGCCACTGGAACAGCGGCGGCAGCGTCCAGGCGTCCTTGTGCAGCACGGCGGTCAGGTTCTCTTGCAGCACGCGCGGCACGTTTTCGGTCAAACCGCCACCGGTGATGTGCGCCATGCCCTTGACGGTCAGCTTCTCCATCAGCGCCAGCAGCGGCTTCACGTAGATGCGCGTCGGCGCCATGATGGCGTCCTGCAGGCGCTGGCCGTGGAAGTCGGCGTTCAGGTCCGGGCGCGACACCTCGATAATCTTGCGCACCAGCGAGTAGCCGTTCGAATGCGCGCCCGACGAAGCCAGACCCAGCACCACGTCGCCCTCGGCAATGGTGGTGCCGTCGATGATCTTGCGCTTTTCGACCGCGCCGACAGCAAAGCCGGCCAGGTCGTATTCGCCGTCCGGGTACATGCTCGGCATTTCAGCGGTTTCGCCGCCGATCAGCGCGCAGCCAGCCAGTTCGCAACCCTGGGCGATGCCCTTGACCACGGTGGCAGCGGTGTCGACGTCGAGCTTGCCGCAGGCGAAGTAATCCAGGAAGAACAGCGGCTCGGCGCCCTGCACAAGGATGTCGTTCACGCTCATGGCGACCAGATCCTGGCCCACCGTGTCGTGGCGGTTCAGCGCAAAGGCCAGCTTGAGCTTGGTGCCCACGCCGTCGGTGCCGGACACCAGCACCGGTTCCTGATACTTCTTGGACAGCTCGAACAGCGCGCCGAAGCCGCCGATGCCGCCCAGCACGCCTTCGCGCATGGTGCGCTTGGCAAACGGCTTGATGCGGTCGACAAGGGCGTCACCCGCCTCGATGTCGACGCCCGCGTCGCGGTAAGACAGGCCGGTCGATGCGGATGGGGTTTCGGAAGCGCTCATACAGTCGTCTGAATTGAAAAAACCGGGAAAGAAAGCGAGACGGCGGCGGGAAGTCACAAAAATCGGACCCGCCGGTCCAGTAAAATCGCGATTTTACCGGATGCGGCCGTCCCGATGGCCGCTTTTCCGACTCCTCCACCCCGCCATCGGAACCGTCGCCCCCCATGAACGCCCCCGTGCTGTCGCAGGAAACCAAGCGCACGCTCGCCTGGATCGCCGTGGCGCTTGTCTTCCTGGCCCTGCTCAAGGCGCTGGCGCCGACGCTCACGCCCTTCGTCTTCGCGTTCATCCTGTCGTACATCCTGCACCCGGGCGTGGAATGGCTGCAGCGCCATCGCGTACCGCGCGTGCTGGGCGTGTTTCTGATGATCCTGGTGCTGACGGTGGTGGGCGTGGCGCTGATGCTGCTGATCCTGGCGGTGCTGCAGCGGGAGATTCCGGCGATCCGCGATCAATTGCCTGGGATGCTTGCCAAGCTCAATGCGTTTCTGTCGCCCAAGCTGGACGAATTGGGCCTGCATGTCAGCTTCGATTTTCCCGGCCTGCGCGCCCTGCTCACGGAACAGCTCGCCGCCAGCCCGGACGACGTGGTGGCTCGGGTACTGACTTATCTGCGCGTGTCAGGCTCGGCAGCCATCCAGGTGCTGGGCATCTTCTTTCTCGTGCCCATTGTGATGTTCTACCTGCTGATGGACTGGAACATGCTCATGCGCCGGATCGAAACCGCCGTCCCGCGCCGTTGGCTGGCAAAAACACGTGAACTGGCCGCCGAAACCGATGGCCTGCTCTCCCAATACCTGCGCGGGCAGATCATCGTGATGCTGGTGCTGGCGGTGTATTACTCCGCGGGGCTGGCGCTGGCGGGTTTTGACGTGGCGCTGCCGGTGGGCATTTTTACGGGGCTGGCCGTGTTCATCCCGTATATCGGCTTTGGCGTGGGGCTGACGCTGGCCATCCTGGCCGCACTGTTGCAGTTCGGCAACCTCTACGGCCTGCTGGCGGTGGCCGTGGTGTACGGCATCGGCCAATTCCTGGAAGGCTTCTACCTGACGCCCCGCCTGGTGGGCGAACGCATCGGCCTGCATCCGCTGGCGGTCATCCTCGCCTTGCTGGCTTTTGGCCAATTGTTCGGTTTTTTCGGTATCCTCCTCGCCCTACCGATGAGTGCTGTGCTGCTGGTCGGTTTGCGGCAGATCCGGAAGCTTTACCTGGGCAGCCGGCTCTACCAGGATTGAAAGCCACTGAAGGCGACTGAAGGCAACTGAAAAGTACGGCGACTCCACTCCACGTTTCATGGCCACACCCGAACAGCTCCCGCTCGAACTCGGTGCGACACCCGCCCCGACCTTCGACAACTTCGTCGCCACCGGCAACGAAGAGGCGGTGCTGCGCCTGCGCGCCCTGATTCCGCAAGTGGTGGACGGCACCGCCACCGACCGCCTGGTCTACCTCTGGGGCGAGGAAGGCAGCGGCCGCAGCCACCTGCTGCAGGCCATCTGCGCCCAGACCGAAGCCGGCGGCTACGAAGTCCGCACGCTGGAGCCGGACGCCCCGCCCGAAGCCTTCGAATTCGACCCGACCATCACCGTCTGGACCATCGACGACGCCGAGCGCCTGGACGAATGGGCGCAGATCGCCGTGTTCAACCTCGTCAATGAAGTGCGCGCGCATCCGCATGCCGCCATCGCCATCTCCGGGGCGGCCGCGCCGATGGCGATGCCGCTGCGTGAAGACCTGCGCACCCGCCTGGGCTGGGGCCTGGTCTACTGGCTGCGCCCGCTGTCCGACGCCGACAAGGTGGAAGCCCTGCGCCAAGCCGCTCGCGAACGCGGCATGCAGCTCTCGGCGGACGTGCCGCAGTGGCTTGTGACGCACTCCTACCGCGACATGCCGAGCCTGATGGCTTTGCTGGACGCCCTCGACACCTATTCGCTCGCCCGCAAGCGCGCCGTCACCCTGCCGCTCGTGCGCGACATGCTCGCGCTGATGAAGTGAAACCAGGGCTGGCGCGGCCGGTTATGTAACGTTCGGGTAAAATCGCGCCCCATGAATCTGGCCCTCTTCGACCTCGATCACACCCTCATCCCCACCGACAGCGACCACGAGTGGGGACGCTTCCTCATCCGCCGCGGCGTGGTAGATGAAGCCGAATACCAGCGCAAGAACGATCAGTTCTATGCCGACTACAAAGCCGGCACGCTGGATATCCATGCCTTTCTGCGCTTTGCCTTGGCACCGCTCGCGGCCCACCCGCGCGACACGCTCGCCCAGTGGCACGCCGAGTTCATGCACGACGTGATCCGTCCGAAGATCACACCGCAGGCGCAGGCGCTGGTCTACAAGCACCTGGACGCCGGCGACCTGTGCTGCGTGGTCACCGCCACCAACAGCTTCGTCACGCGCCCGATTGCCGAAGCGTTCGGCATCGACCACCTCATCGCCACCGAACCGGCCACTGCTGACGGCAACCCGGACAGCGCCTTCACGGGCGACGTGGCGGGCACACCGAGCTTCCGCGAAGGCAAGGTCGCCCGCGTGCATGAGTGGCTGGCCAACATGGGCCGCGGCTGGAGCGATTTCGAGCGCAGCACCTTCTACAGCGATTCGGCCAACGACGTGCCGCTGCTGGAGGAAGTGACCGACCCCGTCGCCACCAATCCGGACGACACGCTGCGCAACCTCGCAGCCGCGCGCAACTGGCGCATCATGGATCTCTTCTAAGCAGGCGCGGCGTGATCAAGAAACTCATCAATCGCCTGCTGGGCAAAACCTCCGCAGAGCCCACCGTTCCCGCTGAACCGGGTGCGCCCGCCGCCCGGAAGGCCCGCACGCCCAAGGCAGCCAAAACCGCCAAGGCGCGCACCAAGTCCGCCGGTGGCGTGCCGCGCCAGGCGCGCGTGTGGAGCGTGGACGAGCACGGTATCGACCCGAAGCTGCTCTCGCGCAACGCGGTCAAGGTCACGTCCACGCTGCAGGACGCCGGCTATGCCGCCTTCATCGTGGGCGGCGCCGTGCGCGACTTGCTGCTCGGCATCAAGCCGAAGGACTTTGATGTGGCGACCAACGCCACGCCCGATCAGGTCCAGGCCCTGTTCCGCCGCTCGCGCATCATCGGACGCCGCTTCCAGATCGTGCACGTCACGTTCTACGGCGGACGCGATCAGGAAATCATCGAAGTCTCGACCTTCCGTGCGCTCGTCGACGCGGTGGACGCCGAGCAGGTGCCGGCCGGCAAGCGCGTGAAGCGCACCGAGCTGGACCACCACACGCACGCCGTCGACGCCAGCGGCCGCGTGCTGCGCGACAACGTCTGGGGCACCCAGGCCGAAGACGCCACCCGCCGCGACTTCACCGTCAACGCGATGTACTACAACCCCGCCGACGAAACCGTGCATGACTACCATCACGGCATGGAAGACATGCGCGCCCGCACGCTGCGCATGATCGGCGATCCCCACACCCGCTACCGCGAAGACCCGGTGCGCATGCTGCGCGTGGTGCGCTTCGCGGCCAAGACCGGCTTCGACATCGACCCTGACACGCGCGCGCCGATCGCCGAGCTGGGCCCGCTGATCCACAACGTGCCGGCCGCCCGCCTGTTCGACGAGATGTTGAAGCTGCTGATGTCGGGCCATGCCTGGGCATCGCTGCAGGAGCTGCGCAAGGCGGGCCTGCACCGCGGCCTGCTGCCGCTGCTGGACGTCGCGCTGGAGCAGCCGATGGGCCAGCGCTTCGTGCAGCTCGCGCTCGACAACACCGACGATCGCGTGAAGGCCGGCAAGCCGGTCTCGCCGGGCTTCCTGTTTGCCTCGCTGCTGTGGCATCACGTGGTCGAGCACTGGAACCGCCGCCGCGCCGCCGGCGAGCCGCTGATCCCGGCGCTGCATACCGCCATGGACGAAGTGCTCGACCGCCAGACCGAGCAGCTCGCCATCCAGCGCCGCTTCACCTCCGACATGAAGGAAATCTGGAGCATGCAGCCGCGCTTTGAGAAGCGCTCGGGCCGCATGCCGTATCGCTTGCTGGAATCGCCGCGCTTCCGCGCCGGATATGATTTCCTTGTCCTGCGCTGCGCCTCGGGCGAATTGCCGCAGGAACTCGCCGACTGGTGGACCGACTTCCAGAACGGTGACGGCGAAGCCCGCGAAGCCCTCATGGCACAAGCGAAGCACGCTCCGAGCCCCTCGGCAAATGCCGGTCCGGCCAGCCCGGGCAAGCGCCGTCGCCGCCGACGTGGTCCGGCAAAATCGGATACAGTCGGTGACGTCAATCCGGGAAGTTCGGAGGAAACGTGAAGACAGTGGCGTACATCGGCATCGGCGCCAACCTGGGCGACGCGCGCCAGGCAGTGAAAGACGCCGTGGTCTGCCTCGCACAGCAGGTCGGCATCACCGTCACCGGCAAATCGAGCCTGTATCGCAGCGCGCCCGTCGAATCCAGCGGCGACGATTACATCAACGCCGTGGTGCGCATCGATACGCATTTCACCGCCGACCAGCTGCTCCGCATCTGTCACCACATCGAAGACCAGTTCGGCCGCGAGCGCCCGTTCCACAACGCGCCGCGCACGCTCGATCTGGACTTGCTGCTCTACGGGGACCACGTCCTCACCTCACCCGAGCTGACGGTGCCGCACCCCCGCGTGGGCCAGCGCGCCTTCACCCTGCTGCCCCTGCACGAACTGGCGCCCGACCTCGTGATTCCGGGCATTGGCGCCGTGGCTGCACTGCTGCCCGGCGTGGCCGACCAGCGCATCGAAAAGACCACGATGTGTCAGTGCATGCGCGCCAAGCAGCCCGCCGCCTGATCATCCGCACCACGCACAAACACCTGCCGATGGCCCTGGACCACCTGCGCCGTATCGTTGTCGAGGGGCCCATTGGCGTGGGCAAGACCGCGCTGGCCCAGCGTCTGGCCGATCACCTGCGCGCGTCGACGTCATTCGAGACGCCCGCCGAAAACACCTTCATCGCCCGCTTCTACGAAGACCCCGCGCGCTATGCGCTGCCGGTGCAGCTGCGCTTCCTGCTGCAACGTGCCGAGCGTCTGAAGGCGTGGCACAAGGCGACGCTCGCCGGCGAGCGCATCGTCGCCGACAGCTTCCTGCCGCGCGACCGGCTGTTCGCCCAGCTCACGCTGCCCGCCGATGAACTCGCGTTGTACGACGCGATGGCCAATGCGCTGGCCCTGCCGCAACAGCGCATCGACCTCGTCATCTGTCTGCAGGCGCGCGCCGAGGACCTGCTGCCGCGCATCACCCGTCGCGCCGTTCCTTACGAAACAGGCATCGATGCGGAGTATCTCGAACGCATCTGCGCCGCGTACGGCGAGCTGTTTCTGTATTACGATGCCGCACCGACGATGATCGTCGACACCGCTGCCTTCGACCCCGCAGGCAACGACGACGATTTCCGCACCTTGCTCGCCCGCATCGACGCGATGCGCGGACCCAAGGAATTCATCAAGCTGGCAACGCGCTAGTCAGTCGACGCACCGCATGGTCTGCGTGGGCGCTCGCGATGCCCCAATGAGTCTCAGTCCATGAGCTATCTCCAGGAATCGAACCGCAAGGCCGTCACGGTGACTTCGCTGCAGGCCATGCGTGCCGCCGGCGAGCGCATCGCCATGCTGACCGCCTACGACTCCAGTTTCGCCGCCCTGATGGACCGCAACGGCACCGACGTGCTGCTCGTCGGCGATTCGCTCGGCAACGTGATGCAGGGCCAGAAGACCACGCTGCCGGTCACGCTCGATCACATCGTCTATCACACCGAATGCGTATCGCGCGGCATCGAGAAAGCGCTGCTCGTATCCGACCTGCCGTTCGGCACCTATGGCACGCCCGAACAGGCTTTCCACAGCGCCGTGCGCGTGATGCAGGCCGGCGCGCAGATGGTCAAGCTCGAAGGCGGCGTGTGGCTCGCGCCGACGATCAAGTTTCTCGTTGAACGCAGCATTCCGGTGTGTGCGCACATCGGCCTGACGCCGCAATCGGTGCATGCGTTCGGCGGCTTCAAGGTGCAGGGCCGCGGCGATGAAGCGGCTGCGCAACTGAAAGCTGACGCGCTGGCCGTGCAGGACGCCGGCGCGCAACTCGTCGTGATGGAAGCGATTCCTGCGGCGCTGGCCGGCGAGGTGACGCGTCTGCTGGCCATTCCGACCATCGGCATCGGCGCGGGGTTGGAATGCTCGGGCCAGGTGCTCGTCATGCACGACATGCTGGGCGTGTTCCCCGGCCACCGCCCGAAGTTCGTGCGCAACTTCATGGACGGGCAAGCCACTATCGACGGCGCCGTCGCGGCCTATGTGGCGGCCGTCAAGGACGGCACGTTCCCCGGCCCGGAACACACCTTCGCCTGAGCGGCCTCCGCATGGAAATCTGGTCGGCCACCGTCGACGCCTTCGCCCTGCTTGCCGGCGGCGATGCGGCGTTGTGGCGGATCGTCTGGGTGTCGTTGAAGGTGGCGATCGCGGGGCTGCTGCTGGCGGCGCCTCCCGGCCTGCTCATCGCCTATCTCATCGCCATGCACCGGTTTGCGGGGCGCCGTGCCCTCGTGGTGCTGGCGCAGGCGTCGCTGTCGTTTCCGACCGTGCTGATCGGGCTGCTGCTGTATCTGCTGCTGTCGCGCCAGGGGCCGCTGGGCGGCTTCGGGCTGCTGTTCACGCAAGGCGGGATGATCCTCGGGCAAGCGGTGCTTGGCCTGCCGGTGATCGTCGCATTTGCACTGACGACACTGGAGCGCGCGGATCCGCGTCTCGCCGAAACCGCACGCGTGCTGGGCGCCGGGCGCGTCCGGCTGCTGCTGACGGTGTTTCGTGAATTGCGCTTCGGCCTCATGGCGGCGGTGGTGGCCGGCTTCGGGCGCGTCATCGCCGAAGTGGGCTCGGCGCTGATGGTCGGCGGCAACATCGAAGGCGTCACACGCACCATGACCACGGCGATTGCGCTGGAAACCAGCAAGGGCGAGTTCGCACAGGGCATCGCGCTGGGCATCGTGCTGATCGGGCTGGCACTGCTCGTCAACCTTGTGCTGGCGTGGTTGCAAGGGGCTGGCAACTATCGCAGGGAGCCGGCATGAGCGCGTCGTCGCAGCCCACGATGGTGTTTGAAGGCCTGCGCTGCCAGCACGGCGCGCGCGTTCTGTTCGAGATTCCGCGCCTGGCGCTGTCCGCGGGGCACGCGATCGTCATCACCGGCGCAAACGGAGTCGGCAAGACAACGCTGCTGCGCATGCTGGCCGGGCTTGCGCCCGCCCATGGTGCGACCGTTGACATGGGTCGGGGGCGGCAGGCGCTGTCGCCCTATCCGGCCGAGCTGCGCGCGCGGCTGACCTACGTGCACCAGCATCCGTATCTGTTTCGCACGTCGGTACGCGGGAATCTCGCTTATGGGCTGACGACGGGCCCACACCGCGTGGCGCATGCAGCGTTGGCTGCGCGCGTCGACGATGCGCTGCGCTGGGCGGGGCTGCAGCACGTGGTGGATGTGCCGCCCGAGCGACTGTCCGGCGGCGAAACGCAACGTCTTGCCTTGGCGCGGGCGCGCGCCCTGCACACGGATGTGCTGCTGCTCGACGAACCGACGTCGAATCTGGACGGCGCTGCGCGCGAGCAAGTCATTGCGCTGGTCGGCGAGCTGGCAGCGGAGGGCCGCACACTGCTGATGGTCTGCCACGACCGCGAACTCATCAACCTGCCCGGCGTGGCGCGCTGGAAACTAGAGCACGTCGACGGTCAGGGCCGGCTCGAAATGCGCGGGCACCACGCCGCGTAGGGCATTGCATACGGCGACGGCCTCGGCGCGGGCAACATCGGCGCGGGTGAGCAAACGCTCTTGCAGCGGCCCACCCAGCCACGGCGAAGCATCTTTCAGCAGCACGGCGCGCATCACCCCCGGCAAGACCCCCGCTGACAGCGGCGGCGTCCACCACGCACCATCGAGCTTGACCAGCAACGTGCTGCGCCCGCCCTCGGCCAAGGTGCCATCAGCGTTGAAGAACACGGCATCGAACGCACCTTCGCGCTCGGCGGCCTGCCACGCAGCATCGTAGCCTTCGCGCAACGTGGTCTTGTGCGTCGGCAGACTGTGCGTGATCTCGCGCGATTGCGGTGCGACGAGCAGGCGGACCGGCGCATCCCAGCTCGCATGCAGTGGCGATAACGGCACGGCCGATACGTTGGCTCCACCGTCCGGTGTGAGCAATAGGCGCATGCGATAGGCGCCATCACCGTCCAGCGTTGCGCAGGCACGTGCCACCTCGTTCGTCAGCGCAGTCCGATCGAATGGGAAACCAAAGGCAGCAGCAGAACGCTCCAGCCGCGCCAGATGCCAATCCAGCAGTGGCACGCCGTCGCGCGTCGCGCGCATCGTCTCGAACAACGACAACCCCGGGTCAAGCGCCGTCACGAAGCGCGCTTTCAGTTGGCACTCCGCGTATTCCTCATCGGCGACGCTGTCGTGCACGATGCCGGAGCCGATACCGAGTTCACCGCGGCGCAGGCCATCGGTGCCGGGCGCGCTCAGCACCAGCGTGCGGATCGCCACGGAGAAACATGCGTCGCCCATCGCGCGATCATCGGCAGGCGCATCGATCCAGCCGATCGCGCCGGTGTACAGGCCGCGCGGCTCAGGCTCCAGCGCCTTGATGATTTCCATCGTCCGCCGCTTGGGCGCGCCCGTGATGGAGCCGCACGGGAACAGCGCTCGCAGGCAATCGGCCAAGCCAGTGGAAGGCGGAATCTCGGCCTCCACGGTTGACGTCATCTGCAGCACGCTGCCGAACGGCGTCACCTCGAACAACGCCGGCACACGCACCGACCCCGCACGCGCGAGTCGGCCCAGATCGTTGCGCAAGAGATCGACGATCATCAGGTTTTCGGCGCGGTTCTTCTCGTCAGCTGCGAGCGCGATGGCGCGGGTTTCGTCGACTTCGACGTCGCCGGAGGCTGGCGCGGTGCCCTTCATCGGCCGCGCAACAAGCTTGCCGGCGTGATGCGAGAAGAACAGCTCCGGCGAGCACGACAGAATCGCGCCGCCCTCGGGCAGCCCGATGAAGGCGCCGTACGGCACCGGCTGGCGCGCGCGCAGGCGCCGATACAACGCCGCCGGCGCGCCGAACGCCGTCATGCGCAGGCGGTACGTGTAGTTGACTTCGTAGGTGTCGCCCGCCGCAATCCAGTCGTGGATGCGTGCGATGGCGTTGGTATAGGTGGCGTAATCAACGCTGGCAGCACAGTCGAACAGACCGGCCGCCCCGGCCGCTTCAGGCCAAGCTCCGAACAGCGTGTCGACCTCTGCGGGCGACAGCACCTGCATCGTGCGGAACAGCAGCACGCGCAGGCGGCCATCGTGGCCGGGCAAGGACGAAGAGATTTCAGTGGAAGCCGGCAGACCAACCAGCGGCTCGCCAAACTCGTACGGCGCAACGATCAGGGCATGCAAGCCCTGGCGCCAGGCGGCACGAAGGTCATCGTCCAGCCCATCCAGGATGCCCACCGGCCGGAAGAACTCGCCGACATAATCGGTGTACCAGCGCGAGCACGGCGCGCCGCCCGAGGTGGCATCGTCCAGCAGCGCGAACGGCGCGCCGGCTTCTGGCGCTTGGAGCGGCTGCATGACGATGTCCTTGATTGAAAAGGTGGTGTTTAAGAAGCCTCGAAAAGCGTAGCGAGCGGCCAGAGGTTGGTCCGAGAAACGCAGCCGTACATGAGTACGGCGAGTATCGCAGGACCAACCTCTGGCCGCGCAGTAGCTTTACGCGGCTTCTTACGAGGAGAAGAAGTTCTTTACCTTGTCCATCCACGACTGCTCTTGCGGGCTGTGCCGCGAGCCGCCTTCGTGCACGGACTTGTCGAACTGCTTGAGCAGCTCCTTCTGGTGCTCCGTCAGCTTGACCGGCGTCTCGATGTTGATGTGCACATAGAGATCGCCCGCATAGCCGGAACGCACGCCCTTGATGCCCTTGCCACGCAGGCGGAACGTCTTGCCGGCCTGCGTGCCTTCCGGCACCGTGAACGAGGCGCGGCCGCCCAGCGTCGGCACTTCGATGTCGCCGCCGATGGCTGCCGTCGCAAACGAAATCGGCATCTGGCAATGCAAGTCGTCGCCGTCGCGCTCGAACACCGGGTGCGGCTTGATGTGGATTTCCACATACAGGTCGCCCGGCGGCCCGCCGTTGATGCCCGGCTCGCCATTACCCGACGAACGGATGCGCATGCCTTCATCGATGCCGGCCGGAATCTTCACTTCCAGCGTCTTCTGGCTCTTCAGCTTGCCCTGGCCGTGGCACTTGGTGCACGGCTTGGGGATGTACTTGCCGCTGCCGTGGCACTTCGGGCACGTCTGCTGCATCGTGAAGAAGCCCTGCGACACACGCACCTGACCAGCGCCGTGGCAGGTCGGGCACGTCTCCACGCTGGAGCCGGGCTCGGCGCCTTTGCCGTGACAGTGGTCGCACTCGTCCCAGTGCGGCACACGGATCTGCGTATCGTAGCCATGCGCGGCCTGCTCCAGCGTGATTTCCATGCTGTAGCGCAGGTCAGCGCCGCGATACATCTGCGGGCCGCCACCGCGGCGCCCGCCCTGGCCTTGGGCTTGGCCAAAGATATCGCCAAAGATGTCGCCGAAGGCTTCGGCAAAGCCCCCGCCAAAGCCTGCACCGCCCGCGCCAAAGCCGCCGGCCATGTTCGGGTCGACGCCCGCGTGGCCGTACTGGTCGTAGGCCGCTTTCTTTTCTGCATCGGAGAGCATCTCGTAGGCCTCTTTGGCCTCCTTGAATTTCTCTTCCGCTTCCTTG
This sequence comes from Ralstonia sp. UNC404CL21Col, assembly GCF_000620465.1. GTDB lineage: Bacteria > Pseudomonadota > Gammaproteobacteria > Burkholderiales > Burkholderiaceae > Ralstonia > Ralstonia flatus. The sequence continues at coordinate 120,131 of NZ_KK211140.1, read as the reverse complement.
CTGTCCGGATTGCGGTCCGGGTGGTACTTCATCGCGAGCTTGCGATACGCCTTCTTGATCTCGTCGTCGCTCGCGTTTTTGCCCACCCCGAGCACTTCGTAGTAATCACGTTTTGCCATGGTGGCTTCAGTCGTCGCCTGTTTTTTACTGCGTGTCGAATAGCAAAAAAGCCGAGCGTGACATCAGGTGCGTCCCGCACAACCCGATGACCACTGCCCGGCGTACCGTAACGTCCGCCTGGCGGACGAGTTGGCTTACTTCTTGTCGTTCACTTCCTTGAACTCGGCGTCGACGACGTTATCGTCGTGCGGAGCGCCTTGTCCGGCTTGCGCGCCTGCCTGGGCACCGGCAGCGTGTTCAGCGCCACCCGCCTCGCCCTTGGCCTGCATGTCGGCATAGACCTTCTCGCCGAGCTTCTGCGAGGCGGTCGCCAGCGCTTCGGTCTTGGCGTCGATCGCGGCCTTGTCGGTCCCCTTCAGGGTCTCTTCAAGTTCCTTGATCGCGGCTTCGATCTTGTCCTTCTCGCCGCCTTCCAGCTTGTCGCCGTACTCGCCCAGTGCCTTCTTGGTCGAGTGCACCAGCGCTTCACCCTGGTTACGGGAGTCGACCAGTTCGCGCAGCTTCTTGTCTTCTTCGGCGTTGGCCTCGGCGTCCTTCACCATGCGCTCGATCTCGGCTTCCGACAGGCCGGAGCTTGCCTTGATCGTGATCTTGTTTTCCTTGCCGGTCGCCTTATCCTTGGCGCCCACGTGGAGGATGCCGTTGGCGTCGATGTCGAACGACACTTCAATCTGCGGCGTGCCGCGCGGTGCCGGCGGAATGCCTTCGAGGTTGAATTCGCCCAGCAGCTTGTTGCCGGAGGCCATCTCACGCTCGCCCTGGTAGACCTTGATCGTCACGGCCGGTTGGTTGTCGTCCGCGGTCGAGAACGTCTGCGAGAACTTGGTCGGGATGGTCGTGTTCTTGCCGATCATCTTGGTCATCACGCCACCCAGCGTTTCGATGCCCAGCGACAGCGGCGTCACGTCCAGCAGCAGCACGTCGGTACGGTCACCGCCCAGCACCTGACCCTGGATGGCAGCGCCCACGGCAACGGCCTCGTCCGGGTTCACGTCCTTGCGGGCTTCCTTGCCGAAGAACTCCTTCACCTTTTCCTGCACCTTCGGCATACGCGTCATGCCGCCGACCAGGATCACGTCGTGGATGTCCGACACCTTCACGCCAGCATCCTTGATGGCGGTGCGGCACGGATCGATCGTACGGGCGATCAGGTCTTCGACCAGCGCTTCCAACTTGGCACGCGTGATCTTCAGGTTCAAGTGCTTCGGACCCGAGGCATCCGCCGTGATGTACGGCAGGTTGATTTCGGTCTGCTGCGTGCTCGACAGCTCGATCTTGGCCTTTTCAGCGGCTTCCTTCAGGCGTTGCAGCGCGAGCACGTCCTTCGACAGGTCGACGCCCTGCTCCTTCTTGAACTCGCCGATGATGTAATCGATGATGCGCTGGTCGAAATCTTCGCCGCCCAGGAACGTATCGCCATTGGTCGACAGCACTTCGAACTGCTTCTCGCCGTCCACGTCGGCAATCTCGATGATCGAGATGTCGAACGTACCGCCGCCGAGGTCATACACGGCGATCTTGCGGTCGCCCTTCTCGTTCTTGTCCAGGCCGAATGCCAGCGCAGCGGCAGTCGGCTCGTTGATGATGCGCTTGACGTCCAGACCGGCGATGCGGCCGGCATCCTTGGTGGCTTGGCGCTGCGAATCGTTGAAGTAGGCCGGCACCGTGATCACGGCTTCGGTCACTTCCTCGCCCAGGTAGTCCTCGGCGGTCTTCTTCATCTTGCGCAGGACTTCAGCCGAAATCTGCGGCGGCGCCATCTTCTTGTCGCGCACTTCCACCCAGGCGTCGCCATTGTCGGCCTTGGTGATGGTGTACGGCATCAGGCCGATGTCCTTCTGGACTTCCTTCTCTTCAAACTTGCGGCCGATCAGGCGCTTGACGGCGTACAGCGTGTTCTTCGGGTTGGTCACCGCCTGGCGCTTGGCCGGGGCACCGACCAGGATCTCGCCGTCTTCCATGTAGGCGATGATCGACGGGGTGGTGCGAGCGCCTTCGGCGTTCTCGATCACCTTGGGGGTGTTGCCCTCCATGATGGAGACGCAGCTGTTGGTGGTACCAAGGTCGATACCAATGATTTTGCCCATGTTCTTGCTCCTCGAATCTGGTGTCAGGACTGCACTGAATACAAACTTGGATCGGATGTGGGAGTGCCGTCCGGCTTTTCAAGGCCGAATTTTGAAAAGTTGAGCATTTTGGCCGGTTTTTCTTGGGAAAGCACCCGAAAACGTGCGCTACCAGGCAAAAACGTCCGTTTCGAACGTTCACCGCCGCAAACCGGGCACAAAAGGTCTGGGTGTTACCCTTGCGCGCATTGCCACTCGCCGGACGCCAACCCGGCTTTTGCGCCCATGCCTTTGCATCCGCTTCGATCCATTCTTGGCGCTGCGCTCCTTGCCGCATGCGCCGTGCCCTCCGCCGATGCCGCTGTGGCCCTGCTGCAGCCTTCCCGCCGCATCGATGCCAACCAGCCTTTCACCCTGACCCTCGTCATTTCTGGCGATGCCGCCCAGCGCAGCTATGCCGTGCCGGCCAAGCTGCGTGCAACGGCCACCGCCGATCTGCAAGGCGCGGTGGAAGTGATTCTCAATCGACATAACGCCGGGGCGGAGACCCTGCATCTGCGCCCGGGGCAGGTCCGCACCGTCGCCTATACGGGCACGCTGCCCGAGGTGCTGCGCGGTACCGTCCGGATCGATGTTCCGGATCTGGATGCGGCGCCCGTTCTGGTCACGCTCGTGCGCGGCCCCGACGCCCCGCAGATCGCTGCGGAAGGTGCGCCCAATGGCGCCGTCCGCAACGCCGCCGCCGAGGCGACGAGGCCCGGCGGCGCGCTGGGCGCCAACCCGAGCGCTCCCGCTGCCAATGCAACGGCTACGCCTGCCGTTCCCATCGCCGTGGCCGGCAACGGCGAAGCCGCCCGCCCGCCCGAAGAGACCGCGCGCCTGACATTCCACGAACCCATGTTCGCCGCCATCGGGGCGCACGAAGGCCTGAACGCCAAGTTCCAGTTGAGCTTCAAGTTCCGGATTTTTCAGCCAGAGAATCCGGCATCTGCAGCGCTGCTCGATAACCTGTATTTCGGTTACACGCAGTTCTCGCTGTGGGATCTGGGCAAGGAATCCGCGCCGTTCCGCGATACGAATTACCGGCCAAGCATCTTCTATTACCGCCCCGACACGGGCATCCATGGCGGCGCGCTCACCCGGCTGTCGTTCGCTGGCGGCATCGAGCACGAATCGAACGGCCGCGACGGCGATGCCTCACGCGCCATCAACACCGTCTTCGTCCGGCCGACGTTCCACTTTGGTGACCTGAACGATTACCACTGGAAGTTCGAGCCGAAGCTCTACGCCTACCTCACGCGCACGGGCAACACCGATATCGCGCACTACCGCGGCTTTGGGGATTTCCGCGTGTCGTACGGCGCGCCCAATGGCTGGGAATTGGCCGCCACGCTGCGCAAGGGCACCCGCAAGGCCTATGGCAGCGTCGACGCGCAATTGACGTATCCGATGAGCCGGATCTTCACTGGCACGGCGGGCTATCTGTTCATCCAGTATTTCACCGGTTACGGCGAGAGCCTGCTCGACTACAACCACAAGCTGGGCTCGCAGTTGCGCGTCGGTTACAGCCTCTCGCGATAGGACGCAGCCGGCTTACAGCGTATGCTGGCCGGCGGCCTCGGGCTGGAACGCCACGCGATCGATGCGCAACGAACGCTGTGCACCATTGGGCGCGGAGTATTTGACCGACTTACCTGCCCGCGCGCCGAGCAGCGCCGCGCCCATCGGCGAAAGCACCGACAGCTTGGCCGACGCAACGTTGGCCTCCTCGGGGTAGACGAGCGTCCACTCCTGCTCCGCGCCGGCGTCGTCCACCACGCAGACGACGGAGTTCATGGTGACCACATCGGCCGGAATCTTGTTGCCGGGGACCACGTTGGCGCGGGCGATCAGGTCATCGACGAGATCGGCCAGCGGCGAATTGCTGCCCGCGCGCGTGGCAGCGTTTTCCAGGCGGGTGAGGTCCAGCTCGGTCAAGTAGATGGCGGCTGCTTTGGACATGACGATCTCCTACAAGTCTGTGTTCAACACGAAGCAAAGCCGCTGCCGATGGCCCCGCAGGCCAACGCAAAGCAGCGACAAGGAAACCGGCGGGCACACAGGCCGGCCGGCGGTAATACGCACTAAAACTGCTGGTGAAAGAGAGCGAGCCCGGCGGCAACGTGCCGCAGGGGCACTAGAACGACCGCCGGGCGGCGGCAAGGGCCGCGGTCATCGCCTGAGCGGCGCGCGGCAAGGTGCGCGCCATGCGCTTGGGGCGCACAGCACGGGAAGGCGAAGCAAGAAAGAAGGCCGCAGCCATGGGCGTCGACGTCATCATGGTCGCAGCCTCAGAGGAGCGGCTTGCCGGCCAGCTTGTTGCGCGCATTGGCAACCGCGGCGGCAAACTGCGCATGGCCGTGCCAGCCGGTCGCCCGGCCAAGCTTCTTGCCACGATGGAAGAACATGAACACCGGAATACCGTGCAGGCCAAAGCACTGGCCCAGCTCCGGGTGGGCATAGACGTCGGCATGCAGCCAGGTCAGCCCCAGTTCACGCACGGCGGCCGGTTGCGCGAGCATGGCCTTCTTGGCCATCTCGCAGTTGAAGCAATCGACGCCCCAGAAGAACACGCACACGAGCGCATCGCCCGCGGCCGCAATGGCCGCGTCGAACGTCTCGGTGTTCACCTCGCGCATACCGAACGCCGCGAACGCGGTCTTGTCGACCGGGATCGCGCCGTGGGCGTCGTGCGAAGTGACTGTGCTTTGGATCATGGGGCGCGTCAGCTTACTTGGGCGCTGCCACCGTCACCAGGGCCGGCCGCAGCACGCGATCGGCCAGCGTGTAGCCGCGCTGCAGGACGGCGACCACGGTGTTGGCCTCTTGATCGGCCGGCACCATCGAGATGGCTTGATGGCGATGCGGGTCAAACTTTTCCCCCACCGGGTTCAGCTCGGTGACGCGGCCCTTTTCGAATGCGGCGTACAGCTGCTTGAGCGTCAGTTCAACGCCCTCACGCAGCTTGGTGGCGTCGCCCGACGTGTCGGCCAAGGCGGCCTGCAGGCTGTCCATGACGGGCAGCAGATATTCCGCAAAGCCTTCGATGGCGAATTTGTGGGCCTTGGCCACGTCGTCCTGACCACGGCGGCGGATGTTCTCGCCTTCGGCCGTGGCGCGGGCCCAGTTTTCGTAGTTCTGGCGTGCCTTTTCTTCTGCGGCTTCGAGTTGACGGCGCAGTTCAGCGACGTCCACGTCAGCCACGGCTTCCGCCACGGCGGCTTCGTCACCGGCAACAGCCTGGGCGTCTGCACTTGCGCGCTGCGCCTGGCTCGAATAGGCATGGGCCGCTTGGCCCGTCGCCGATGCGTTCGGCTGGGTGGCTTGGCTGTCCGCTGACATGTCCGAGTTCGATTGGGTGTCCGAAGTGTGTTTCATAGCGCTGGATAAACGGGATCGACGCACGGTATGTGCCCGGAATCGATCCGCTGGATTTTTACAAACGATTTGTCCCCGTTATGGGGCAATTGGCGCGCTTTTCAAGGGCGCCGGATGCGCGACAACTGTGCGTCGTGCATCACGAAATATGGGGTTACAACTTTCATCAGACTGCAACGGCACAGCAATTGCGAGGCCCCAATTGGCCGCCTATGATGCAAGAAAAAATTGGGGGGCGCGAGCTTCTTTGAGGGTTCGTACCATGCACAACAAATTGCCCGTTCTGACCGTGCTCCTGCTGTTGACTTTGACCGCAGCCACAACGTTCATCTGCCTGTCGGGTGCCGTCACGCCGCGTTATACGGAGTACGGCAGCGGCAAGGCATTCTTCAAGCACTACATCATCAAGCCGGCACAGATGCAGCAGATGCCGCGCGGCTTGATGAGCGTATCAAGTTAGCACACACTCGCGCGGATTGCGTCATTCTCCGCCGAGTTTGTCGATGCGCCGCCGGTCCCGCTTGGTCGGCCGGCCGGCGATTTGTGTGGCCGGCTCCCGATACAGTCGGCGCTTGTCCGCACTCTCTTCGCGTTTTAAGCGGCTGATGTCCGTCTCGGCATAGAGGGTTTGCGCGATTGAGGCGGGGCCGCGCACTTCCGCCAGCGCCAACACCTCCACTTCCCATTGCTGTTCATGCGCGTGCACGCGCACGTGATCACCGATTTTGACGTCCTTGGCGGGGCGAACCGCCTGATCGTTGATCTGCACGCGACCGCGCTCCACTGCATCCGTCGCCTGCGAGCGCGTCTTGAAGAAGCGCGCAGCCCACAGCCATTTGTCGATGCGAACGCGATCGGCCGCGTCGGTGCTCACCTTCATGCGGCGGCTCCCTTGCTCTGCGCACGCGTGCGGCTGGCCTCCAGCACATGCGGATGCGTGAGCGTGAGCGGCCAGCCCTGCAGATGCGCCAGCGCGATGTCGGCAATGCCGGCAATCCAGGCTTCGCTGTCGTTCAGGCACGGGATGTAATGGAATTCCTTGCCGCCGGCGACACGGAAGGTCGACTGCCCTTCCATGGCGATCTCTTCCAGCGTTTCCAGGCAATCGGCCGGAAAACCCGGGCAGAACACGTCGACGCGATGGGTGCCGACGCGGCCCAGCTCTTCCAGCGTGGGCGCGGTGTACGGCTGCAACCATTCGGCGCGGCCAAAGCGTGACTGGAACGTGACCAGGTACTGACCCGGCTGCAGGCCGAGCGCTTCGCCCAGCAAGCGGCCGGTCTTCAGGCACTCGCAGTGATACGGATCGCCCAATTCCAGCGTCCGTCGCGGCACACCATGGAAGGACAGCACCAGCTTGTCGCCGTGCGCAAAATCTGGAGCGCCGTGCTGTGCCCAATACGCCCCCACCTGCTGGTGCAGCGCATTGATGTAGGCAGGGTCATCGTGGAAATGCTTGACCAGCCGCAACTCCGGCTGATTGCGCATCTCGCCCAGCACACGGAAGACCTCGTCGAAGGCCGTCGCGGTGGTGGTGCCGGAATACTGCGGATACATCGGCAAGACGAGGATGCGCTCGACGCCCTGCTTGCGCAGCGCCTGCATGACGGACGGAATCGACGGATTGCCATAGCGCATCGCACAGGCGACCACCACATCGTGGCCCTGCGCGTTCAGCAGCTGCTGCAGCGCATGCGCCTGGCGCTCGCTGTAGACGAGCAGCGGCGAGCCGGTCATGTTGGCCTCGCGCAGCCAGATGCTTTCGTATTTGTGCGCCGACGTGCGCGAACGCAGCGGCACGATCAGTCCGTTGAGGATGAACCACCACACCGCGCGCGGAATTTCCACAACGCGGGGGTCGGACAGGAACTGACGCAGGTAGCGGCCGACCTCGCGCGGCGATGTGCCGTCAGGCGTACCGAGGTTGACGAGCAGGATCGCCGTGCGATCAGGCTGGCCGTGCTGGAACAGGGGTTCGGGCAAGAAGGGCATGGGCGCGGGTTCGCGATAGACCGGCCGATTATACGAGCCGCGTCATCGCGTGTTCCTTACGCCACCACGGTGCCATCCTTGACCACGCCCACACACGGGTTCAGCCCCATCGCGTACGCCAGATCGGCGGGCCGGTCGATGCGCCACAGAGCGAAATCGGCCGCGCAGCCCGGAGCCAGCACGCCACACGTGCCGGACAGGCCCAGCCCTGCGGCAGCATGACGCGTGGCGCCGGTCAGCGCTTCCAGCGGCGTCAGGCGGAACAGCGTGCACGCCATGTTCATCGCCAGCAGCAGTGACGACAACGGCGAGGTACCAGGGTTGCAGTCTGTCGACACGGCCATGGGCACACCGGCGGCGCGCAGCGCGGCCATCGGCGGGAGGCGCGTTTCGCGCAGGCAGTAGAACGCGCCGGGCAGCAGCACGGCCACCGTGCCGGCTTGCGCCATGGCTGCGATGCCGGCCTCGGTCAGGCATTCGAGGTGATCCGCTGACAGGCCGCCGTAGCGAGCCACCAGCGCAGCGCCGCCCTGATCCGAGAGCTGCTCGGCGTGCAGCTTGACCGGCAAGCCGTGGCGCTGCGCCGCGTCGAACATGCGCGCCGTCTGTGCGGGCGTAAAGCCAATGGTTTCGCAGAAGGCGTCAACGGCATCGACCAAACCTTCCGCAGCGAGCGCGGGCAGCACATCGGCGCAGAGATGATCGATGTAGTCATCCGCACGGCCGGCGAATTCGGGCGGCACGGCATGCGCGCCGAGGAATGTTGTCCGCACGCGCACCGGCAATGACTGGCCGAAGCGCCGTGCAACGCGCAGCATGCAGCGCTCGGTTTCCAGGTTCAGGCCGTAGCCGGACTTGATCTCGACGGTGGTGACACCTTCGGCGCGCAGGGCATTCAGGCGCGGCAGGCTGGCGTCGGCCAACGCGTCTTCGCTGGCGGCCCGCGTGGCGCGAACGGTCGAGAGGATGCCGCCGCCCGCGCGCGCGATCTCTTCGTATGGCACGCCGTTCAGGCGCGCTTCGAATTCATTGCTGCGGTTGCCGGCGTAGACGAGGTGTGTGTGGCAATCGATCAGGCCGGGCGTGAGCCACGCGCCGCCGCCATCGTGTTCGCGTGTGGCGTGAGCGTTCGCAGGCAGATCGGCGCGGTAGCCAAGCCAAGCAATGCGGCCATCCTTGATGGCGATGGCCCCGTCGCGGATTTCGCCGTAGCCGTCGGCATCGGCGGCGAGCGTGGCGAGGTGGACGTTGGTCCAGAGCGCGTCCCAGTGCGGGTTGGCCGGATCAGTCATGTGCGGCTCCCTGCAGGCCAATGCCGTCTGCCACGCGCGCCACGAGACGGGCGGCGACACGCGCCGTGTGGTTGTCGATGTCGAGCGACGGGTTCAGTTCCGCCACATCCGCCAGCCGCAGCTTGCCCGAGCTGACCACAAGATCGACGATGGGTTCGATCACGTCCATCCCCACGCCGCGTGCGGACGGCGCGCTCACGCCGGGGGCCACGGCGGCCGGCAGCACGTCGAGGCACATCGTCAGATAGACGTGGTCGACCTGGCTCAGGAACACCTCCACCACCTTCAACACGTGCGAGAGTTGCGTGACGTCCATCTCATCGTCGTGCATCCAGCGCACGCCGAGCTGACGCGCACGCGCGAACAGTGCCTCGGTGTTGGCGTAAGTGCTCACGCCGAGGCAAGCGTAGTGGAACGGCCATCCGCGCCGCGCGCAGTCTTCGGCGATCTGGCGGAATGGCGTGCCCGAGCTGCCGCGCTCGCCGGCACGCAAATCGAAATGCGCGTCCAGATTGAGAATGCCGATACGCGGGGGCTGGTCGGATTTCGCCGCCAGATGCCGCGCCAAGCCGCCGAACGAAGCCCACGCGATCTCGTGCCCGCCGCCGAGCGCGATCGGAAATGCGCCGCGGTCGAGCAGATCGTGGAGCACACCCGACAATGCGCTCTGCGCGTCTTCCAGCGCATCGCCCTGGCAAGTCACGTCGCCCGCGTCGACGACCACACGGCCGGCACGCGCGGGCAAGTTCGCGAGCATCTTGCGGATGGCGGCCGGGCCCGCCTGCGCACCGGTTCGCCCGTGATTGCGCGCCACACCCGCATCGCAGGCAAAGCCCGCCAGGGCGACGGTGTTGGCCAGCGGCGTCGATGCGTCGATGCGGCGCACCGTCTGGTGCCAACGCAAGCCCAGCGGGCCTTCCTCCGCATCGACACGGCCTTGCCAGACGTTCGGTTCGGCTTGGGCAAGCATGGTCAGACGAGTGCGAGTTCGCCGACGTGCGCCCGGCACGAATCGCCGAGGGCACCGTCGAGCACGAGGCGGCGGGCGGCTTCGATGTCGGGGGCGAACAGGCGATCTTCACCGTAGTAGGCCACGCGCGCGCGGATGCAGCCATGTGCCTTCTGCAGGGTGTCGGACGTCGCCAGCGGCTTGTGGAAGTCGATGCCCTGCGCCGCCGCCAGCGCTTCGATGCCGACGATGGTGGCGGTGTTCTCGGCCATGTCCTGCAAACGGCGGCCCGCGAAGGTCGCCATGCTGACGTGGTCTTCCTGGTTGGCCGAAGTCGGCAGGCTGTCGACGCTGGCCGGGTGGGCGAACGTCTTGTTTTCCGAAGCCAGCGCCGCGGCCGTGACGTGCGCGATCATGAAGCCCGAGTTCAGGCCCGGCTGCTCGACCAGGAACGGCGGCAAGCCCGACAGCGTGGAGTCGATCAGCAGCGCGATGCGGCGCTCCGACAGCGCACCGATCTCGGCAATCGCCAGCGCAAGCATGTCGGCAGCAAACGCCACCGGTTCGGCGTGGAAGTTGCCGCCCGAGATCACTTCACCGGCGTCGGCGTAGACCAGCGGGTTGTCGGTGACGGCGTTGGCTTCGGTGAGCAGCGTGGCGCCGGCTTGGCGGATCAGGTCGAAACATGCGCCCATGACTTGCGGCTGGCAGCGCAGGCTATACGGGTCTTGCACGCGCTTGTCGCCGACGAGGTGCGATTGGCGGATGGCGCTGCCGGCCAGCAGGTTGCGGTACACGGCCGCGGTCGCGATCTGGCCGGCTTGGCCACGCACGGTGTGCACGCGCGGGTCGAACGGGGCATCGCTGCCCTTGGCAGCATCCACCGACAACGCACCCGACACCGTAGCGGCTTGCAGCAGTCGCTCGGCCAAGAACAGACCGTTGAGCGCCAGCGCGGTCGACACCTGCGTGCCGTTGATGAGTGCCAGGCCTTCCTTGGCGGCCAGCGCGATCGGCTCGATTCCGGCGGCGGCCAATGCGGCACGCGCCGGCGTGCGCACGCCGTTCACGCGCACGTCGCCCTCGCCCAGCAGGGCCAGCGTCATGTGCGCGAGCGGCGCCAGATCGCCCGACGCGCCCACCGAACCCTTGGACGGAATGCACGGCACGATGCCGGCGTTCAGCAGTGCCAGCAGCGTGTCGATCACGACACGGCGCACGCCCGAATAGCCGCGCGCCAGGCTGGCAGCCTTCATCAACAGCACGAGGCGCGCGACGTTGTCGCTCAGGTCTTCACCCGTGCCGACGGCGTGCGAGAGGATGAGGTTGCGTTGCAGGCGCTCCAGCTCGTGTGTGGGGATCTGCGTCTTGGCCAGCAGGCCGAACCCGGTGTTGATGCCGTAGGCCGGGTCGCCCTTGGCAACGATGGCCTGCACGGTGGCCGCAGACGCTTCGATGGCGGCCGCGCAATCGCCCGACAGCGCAACAGGCGTCGGGGCGAGCCAGACGCGGCGCAGGTCGGCGAAGGACATTGCGCCCGGCTGCAACGTGATGATGGGGGGCGTGGTCATGGTGTTCATAGCAATGCGAGAGGATGTCTTTAACTTAGCCGATCATCGGCAGGTTCAAACCGTTGCGCTTGGCGCAGGCGATGGCGGTTTCATAACCGGCATCGGCATGGCGCATGACGCCCGAGCCCGAATCGTTGACGAGCACACGGCCCAGGCGCTTGGCCGCCGCGTCGGTGCCGTCGGCCACGATCACCACGCCCGAGTGCTGCGAATAGCCCATGCCGACACCGCCGCCATGGTGCAGCGACACCCACGTCGCACCGCCGGCCGTGTTGAGCAGCGCGTTGAGCAGCGGCCAGTCCGACACGGCGTCGGTGCCGTCGCGCATGGCTTCGGTTTCGCGGTTGGGGCTGGCGACCGAACCCGTGTCGAGGTGGTCGCGACCGATCACGATCGGCGCCTTCAGCTCGCCATTCTTGACCATCTCGTTGAAAGCCAGACCGGCCAAGTGACGCTCGCCCAGGCCCAGCCAGCAGATGCGCGCGGGCAGGCCCTGGAAGGCGATGCGATCACGCGCCATGTCGAGCCAGCGATGCACGTGCGTGTTGTGCGGGAAGAGTTCCTTGATCTTGGCGTCGGTCTTGTAGATGTCTTCCGGATCGCCCGACAGCGCCACCCAGCGGAACGGGCCCTTGCCCTCGCAGAACAGCGGACGGATGTAGGCCGGCACGAAGCCCGGGAAGTCGAAGGCGTTCTTCACACCCTGGTCGAACGCGACCTGGCGGATGTTGTTGCCGTAGTCGACCGTCGGGATGCCCATGGCCTGGAAATCGAGCATGGCCTGCACGTGCACGGCGCAGGACTTGGCGGCCTCGTCGGTCAGGCGGGCGTGCTGCGACGGGTCACGTTGCGCAGCACGCCATTGCTCGACCGTCCAGCCAATCGGCAGATAGCCGTTGACCAGATCATGCGCCGAGGTCTGGTCGGTCACCAGATCCGGCTTCAGGCCACCGGCGCGGGCACGCTTGACCAGCTCCGGCAGGATTTCCGCCGCATTGCCGAGCAGGCCGATGGACACGGCCTCGCCGCGCTCGCAATGGTGGCGAATCAGGTTGAATGCGTCGTCGATATCCTTGGCTTGCTTGTCGAGGTAGCGCGTACGCAGGCGGAAATCGATGCTCGATTGCTGGCACTCGATGTTCAGCGACACGGCGCCGGCCAGCGTGGCGGCCAGCGGCTGGGCGCCGCCCATGCCGCCCAGGCCGGCGGTCAGGATCCACTTGCCGGCCAGCTTGCCGTCGTAATGTTGGCGGCCGGCTTCGGCAAACGTCTCGTATGTGCCCTGCACGATGCCCTGGCTGCCGATGTAGATCCAGCTGCCGGCAGTCATCTGGCCGTACATGAACAGGCCCTTGCGATCCAGCTCGTTGAAGTGTTCCCAGTTCGCCCACTTGGGCACGAGGTTGGAGTTGGCGATCAGGACGCGCGGCGCATCGGGGTGGGTCTTGAACACGCCCACCGGCTTGCCCGATTGCACGAGCAGCGATTCGTCGTCGTTCAGCTCGCGCAGCGTTTCCAGGATCTTGTCGAAGCAGGCCCAGTCGCGCGCGGCGCGGCCGATGCCGCCATACACGACGAGGTGCTTGGGGTTCTCGGCCACATCCGGGTCGAGGTTGTTCTGCAGCATCCGGTAAGCCGCTTCGGTCAGCCAGCTCTTGCAGTGCAGCTCGGTGCCGCGCGGGGCGCGGATTTCACGCGAAGCGTCGTAGCGCGGATCGTTGGTCAGGTGGGCAGCGTGGGTCGGGGCGTTCATGTGAGGTCTCCTGCGAACTCCTTTGTCATGGAGCGCATCTTATGTTGTATATACAACTTAGGCAAGAAAACTTTACAAGCTAAGAGCAAACCCTGATGATGACCGCCATCCGCACATCACATCCGCGGCCACCACCGCACTGCAAGCCACGCCCATGTCACACGACCCGTCCGCCAGCACGCCCGCCTTCCAGCGCATCAAGGAAGACATCCTCACGCGCATTCGTAGCGGGGAGTGGCAGGAAGGGGAAATGATTCCGGGGGAGACGACGCTCGCGCAGACCTTTGGCGTGTCGCGCATGACGGTCAATCGCGCGCTGCGTGAGTTGACCGCCGAGCAGATCCTCACGCGCGTGCAGGGGCTGGGAACATTCGTCGCGCAGCAGAAATACCAGGCGACGCTGGTGGCGATCCGCAATATCGCCGAGGAAATTGCAGCGCGCGGCCATCGGCACCGCGCCGAACTGCACAAGCTGGAACGCGCCCGCGCCAACGAAGCGATGGCAGCTTCGTTTGGCGTGCCCGCCGGCCGCGTGCTCTTTCATTCACTGATCGTGCACTTTGAAAACGACCTGCCGATCCAGGTGGAAGACCGTTGGGTCAACGCGGCATTGGCGCCGGAATACATGGAGCAGGATTTCACGCAGACCACGCCAAACGCGTACCTCATGCGTGCCGCCCCGTTGCAGGGCGTGGATTACGGCATCGAGGCGCGCCTGCCCACCCGTGAGATCGCCGAAATGCTGCACATGGACGTGCGCGAGCCCTGCCTGATGCTGCGGCGAAAAACGTTGTCGCAGGGTCAGGTCGCGTCCGTGGCGACCATGTGGCATCCGGGCGGGCGTTATCAGTTCACGGGCAGCTTCTGAGTCTCGGTTAGCTGCGGCCCTTCCAGGGCACCACGCGCGCTTCGATGGCGCGCATGGCCAAGTCGAACGCCCATGCAATCGCGCCGATCAGCACGATGCCCATCACCACGAGGTCGGTGCGCAGAAAGCTCGACGCATTGAGCACCATCTGCCCCACGCCCACGGTGGCCGCCACCATTTCCGCTGCCACCAGCGTGGTCCAGCCGAAGCCGATGGCGATGCGCAAGCCGGTCAGGATCTCGGGCAGCGCCGCCGGCAGGATCACATGTCGCACCACCTGCGTGAAGCTCGCGCCAAGCGCATACGCGGCGTTGATCTGCTCAAGCGTGGCGCTGCGCACGCCGGCACGCGCGGCCATGGCAATCGGTGCGAAGCAGGCAAGATAGATGACGACAATCTTGGCGCGCTCATCAATGCCCAGCCAGATGACCACGAGCGGCAGGTATGCCAGCGGCGGCAGCGGGCGATAAAACTCGATGGGCGGATCCAGCAAGCCGCGCGCGGTGCGGGAAACGCCCATCGCAAGGCCGATCGGTATGGCCGTCACGGCAGCCAGCGCAAACGCACCGAACACGCGCAACGCGCTCCAGCCCAGATGCGACGCCAGCGGCTGGCCGCCTTGAATATCGCCATGCCACGCATCGATGAATGCGCGCCCGACGGCCTGCGGTGAAGGCAGGAACAACGGCGGCACCCAATGGAAGGTGGTCGCGGCCCACCAAAGCACGAGCAGCGCAGTTACGGACAACACGCTGAGCCCCAATGCGCTGCCCTCGCCCGGCAGACGATAGCCGCGCAGCCTGCGCGCCGGCCTGCTGGAAGGCGGCGCTGCATCGGCCGAGGCGCGCTGCAGCACGGGAGTTTCGAGCGCGCTCATGCGAGCAGCTCCTCGGGGGCATGGTGGATCAGCGCCAGTACACGCTCGCGCCAGGCAATGAAGTCCGGCGACGATTTCACCGCGCGGGCGTCGCCGCCTGCCAGCGCCTGCCGCGAGAACGGCAGATCGAATGTCTGCACGATGCGCCCCGGCGATGGCGACATCACGATCAGGCGCGTTGCCAGGAACAGCGCCTCCTCCACGTCGTGCGTGATGAAGAAAACGGTCGTGCCGGTGCGTTGCCAGACATCGAGCACGAGCGTCTGCATGGTCTCGCGCGTGAACGCGTCGAGCGCGCCCATCGGTTCGTCCATCAACAGCACGCGGGGCTCCGTCGCCAGCGCGCGGGCAATGCCAACGCGTTGCTGCATACCGCCGGACAGGGCATAGACGGGCGATGCGGCATGCGCTTCAAGGCCGACCAGCCGGAGCAACTCCAGCGCACGCGCATGCCGCGTCTTGCGGTCGACACCGCGCAGCTTGAGGCCAAGCGCCACGTTGTCGCGCACGTTCAGCCACGGCATGAGCCCATAGCGCTGGAACACCACGCCGCGGTCCGCGCCCGGCCCATCGATTTCGCGGCCGTCCAGGAGAATCTGCCCCGACGTGGGCGCCACAAAACCCGCGAGGCAGTTCAGCAGCGTGGTCTTGCCGCACCCGGAAGCCCCCAGGGCCACGACGAACTCGCCGGCGTTGATCGACAAATCCACACCGGCCAGGGCGCGGGTGGTGCGGCCGTGCGCGTCGATGTAGTCGACGCCCAGGCCGCGCACATCGATGCGGCTCATCGCGCTGCGGTGGCGACGGCCTTGTTGCCAGCATTGGCCGCGCGCTGGACAAAGCGCGAGTCGATGGTGGCACCGTAATCCGGCAGCACCGTCTGGATCGTGCCCTGCGTCTTCAGAAACTGCGCCGTGGCCAGCAGCGATTGCGCTGCGCCCGACTGCGCGCCGCCGCCCAGCCAGCGCTTGGAAGCCTGCTCCGCCGCATCCGGGAAGGCATACAGCGCAAGACTTGCCGGCACATCCGCCGCCGTCGCGCCCGACGTCTTGGCCACGGCTGCCACCTGCGGCGACGTCGCCGTCCACGCGGCCTTGTTGTCGCGATAAGCTGCATCGGCCTTGGACAGCACTTCAACAAACTTGGCGATGAACTCGGCATGGTCGCGCGCAAACTTGCGGTCCGCCACGAAGCCATCAAAGGTCGACTTGCCGGTGGCGGCGGCGATCTTGCCGGAGGTGGTCAGCACGGTGCCGTTCTTCTTCACCTTGGCGAGCACCGGATCCCAAATAAAGGCGGCATCGACATCGCCCCGGTCCCACGCGGCCGACAACTCCTGCGGCCGCAGGTTGACGACCTTCACGTCGCGCGGCTCGAGCCCGGCTTGCTGCAGCGCCACCAGCGCATGGAAATGCGAGGTCGAGACATACGGTACGCCCAAGGTCTTGCCCTTCAGGTCCGCCACGCGCAACACGCCGCTGCCGTTGCGGGCAACCAGCGCTTCTGCATCGTTGATGTTGTCGAGAATCCAGAACAGCGACAGGTCCACGCCCTGCGACACGCCGGCCGCAATCGGGCTGGAGCCCGCTTCGCCGATCTGCACGGAACCCGACGCGATGGCGCGCACCACGTCGGCGCCGCTGGCGAGTTGGCGGTACGTCACCTTATAGCCGGTGGCACGCTCGACCTCGCCCGTGGCCTGGGCGTAGCGCCAGGGCAGCACCATGTCCTGATAGGCGATCACAACCTCGCGGTCGGCCGCGCGTGCAGGAGCAGCGCCAAACAAGGCGAACGAAATGGCCGCAGACATCGCTGCAGCCAGCAAACGGGAGAAGGAAGAACCAGCCATGAAAGACTCCGGCAGAAAAGAATCGCGCACATGCGCCGGAGTCGATTGTGAGAGACGGCAGCGTGGGCTGTCGTCGAAGAAAATCGGCTGAGCTTATGCAGCTCGCAGACAGAACAACCGGGAGATCAATATTGGCTGAGCGTGCTGGACAGCAGCTTGGCCGTGATATCCACAATCGGGATCACGCGCTCATATGCCATGCGCATCGGCCCGATCACGCCGAGCGTGCCGACGATCTTGCCGTCCACCTCGTACGGTGCGGTGATGACCGCCATGTCTTCGTGCGGGACGAGGCTGCTTTCGCCGCCGATGAAGATCTGCACGCCCTCGGCGCGGCTCGATACGTCGAGCAGTTGCAGCAGGCCGGTCTTCTGCTCGAACACGGCAAAGAGCCGGCGCAGCTTATCCATGGATGAAGACAGGTCTTCCACATCCAGCAGCTTGCGCTCGCCCGAGATGACGACTGGTTCTTCTTCCGACACGGCGCTGCTGCCCGCCTCCACAGCCGCCTGCATCAGCGCCGTCATGTCGGCCTGCAGCGCAGAGAGTTCGCCCCTCAGGCTTTCGCGCACCGCGTCGAACGTCTGGCCGCCGTAGTGCGCGTTGATGTAGTTAGCCGCTTCCACCAGCTGCGACGGGGTGTAGGGGGTATCGGTATGGATGATGCGGTTCTGCACGTCGCCTTCCGGGGTGACGACGATCAGCAGGATGCGCGACTCCGACAGCCGCAGGAATTCGATCTGCCGGAACGCATGCGTGCGGCGCGGCGTCATCACGATGCCGGCAAACTGCGAGAGGTTGGACAAGGTTTGCGCCGCCGCCGCAATCACCCGCTGCGACGATTCCGACCCATGCGAGGCCAGCTGCGTGCGGACCTGCTCCGCAATCGCCCCAACCATCTGCTGGGCCATGCGGTCTTGCGTGCTCAGCACGTCAAGCGGGCTGGCCGTCAGCATCGTATCGACAAAGAGCCGGTAGCCGCGCGGCGTCGGCACGCGGCCGGCGGAGGTGTGCGGGCTGGCGATGAAGCCCATCTCCTCCAGGTCCGACATCACATTTCGGATGGTGGCCGGCGACAGATCGAGCCCCGAATATTTCGACAAGGTGCGCGAGCCCACGGGCTGGCCCTCGGCGATATACCGTTCGATCAGGGTCTTGAGGAGGATGGTTGCGCGCTTGTCCATGATTCGTCAATTTTACGCAAAATCGGCGCCTGTCTGCGGGTGATGTCGGCGTTTCTCCACGAAACTCGCGCTAACGTGGCGACGGTCATATCGATATGGTGTAATGCGCGCATGTCGACTTCCCCGTCCGCCGTGGCCCCGCAAGCTCCCGCCGCCTCGCCTGTCTCGCCTTTCAAGACCGTTGCGCTGGTCGGCCGGTATTCGGCCGCCAACATTGCCGGCCCGCTCATGGAGCTGGCATCCTGCATCGCCGGGCGCGGGCATGACATTGTGTTCGAGCGCGAAACGGCGCTCAACATCGGCGTCCAGGACTACCCCGCCCTGCCGCCCGAAGAGATGGCGCGCCACGCCGATGTGGCCGTCGTGCTCGGCGGCGACGGCACGCTGCTCGGCATCGGGCGTCACCTGGCTGGCGCCAGCGTCCCCGTGATCGGCGTCAACCACGGGCGCCTCGGCTTCATGACCGACATCCCGTTCGACGACGTGCACACCGTGCTGCCCGACATGTTGGCGGGCCGCTACGAGGCCGAAACCCGCACGCTGCTGCAGGCCCAGGTCGTGCGCGACGACGAGGTCATCTTCTCCGCCCTCGCCTTCAACGACGTGGTGGTCAACCGCTCGGGCACTTCGGGGATGGTGGAACTGGCCGTGTCGGTCGACGGCTTCTTCATGTACAACCAGCGTTCGGACGGCTTGATCGTTTCCACGCCGACCGGCTCGACGGCGTATGCGCTGTCCGCGGGCGGCCCGATCCTGCATCCGGCGCTGTCGGGTCTGGTGCTGGTGCCCATCGCGCCGCACTCGCTGTCGAACCGGCCGATCGTCATTCCGCACGACGCCGAGGTGGTCATCCAGGTCACCAGCGGGCGTGATGCCAGCGTCAACTTCGACATGCAGTCGCTCACGTCCCTGCTGCCCGGCGACCGCATCGTCGTGCGCCGCTCCGAGCGCACGGTGCGGCTGCTGCACCCGATCGGCTACAACTACTACGCCACGCTGCGCAAGAAGCTGCACTGGCACGAGTACCCGACCGAAGACAACCGGCTCTAACACCTCTTCCATGCTGCGCAGTCTCACTATCCGCGATTTCGTCATCGTTCACGCGCTGGATCTCGATCTGGCCGACGGCTTTACCGTATTCACGGGCGAAACCGGCGCGGGCAAATCCATCCTGATCGATGCACTTGCCCTGACGCTGGGCGAGCGCGCCGATGCGGCCGTCGTCCGCGAAGGGGCGCCGCGCGCCGACATCACCGCCGAGTTCGACGTGCATCCGCACGTGGTCGCATGGCTAGAAGCGCATGAACTGCACGACGACGAGGGCGTGATCCTGCTGCGTCGGACGGTCGATGCCGCCGGCCGCAGCAAGGCCTTCATCAACGGGGCGGCCGTTACGCTGGCGCAACTGCGCGAAGTGGGTGAGCAACTGGTCGACATCCACGGCCAGCACGCGCATCAACTGCTGCTCAAAACAGACGCCCAGCGCAGCTTGCTCGACGCCCATGCGGGCCTGGAAAGCGCCGTGCGCATGGTGGGCGAGCGCTACCGAGAGTGGCACGCCGTGGTGCGCGCACGCGAAGCTGCCGAGCAGCAGTCGCGCGAAGCCCAGCTCGAACGCGAGCGCATCGAATGGCAGGTCAACGAATTGCAGAAGCTTGGCCCCCAACCCGGCGAGTGGGAGGAGATACAGGCCGAGCATCACCGCCTGTCGCACGCGGCCAGCCTGATCGAAGGCACGCGCGCGGCGCTGGACGGTTTGTCCGAATCCGAAGGCGCGGTGCTCACGCAACTGGGCGCGACGCTCCATACGCTGCGCGAACTGGCCGAGATCGACCCCGCGCTTGCCGATGTGCTGGCTGCGCTTGAGCCGGCCGAGGTGCAAATCCAGGAAGCCGTGCACACGCTCGCGCGCTATGCCGACCGCGCGGAGCTGGATCCGGATCGGCTGGCCGAAGTCGATGCGCGCATGCAGGCGCTGCACACCATGGCGCGGAAATACCGCGTCGCCCCTGAAACGCTGCCTGCCGAACTGGCTGAACGCCAGGCGCAACTGGCGGCGCTGCAAGCCGCGTCCGACCTTGACGCGCTGCAGGCTCAGGAAGCCCAAGCCCACGCTGCCTATATGACGGTGGCGCAATCGCTGTCGCGCGACCGCGCCAAGGCCGCACGCGAGCTGGCCGATGCCGTGACCGGCGCCATGCAAGGCCTGTCGATGGCCGGCGGGCGCTTCGACATCGCGCTGCACGCGCTGGACCAAGGCGGCGCGGCGGGGCTGGAACAGGTCGAATTCCTCGTTGCCGGGCATGCAGGTGTTTCGCCGCGGCCGTTGGCGAAGGTCGCCTCGGGCGGCGAGCTGGCGCGCATCAGCCTGGCCATCTCGGTGATTGCCAGCGAGGCCAGCCCAACCCCCACGCTGATCTTCGACGAAGTGGATTCCGGCATCGGCGGTGCGGTGGCGGAGGTCGTGGGACGACGCCTGCGCGAACTCGGCATGCGCCGCCAGGTGCTGTGCGTCACGCACCTGCCCCAAGTAGCCGCGCTGGCCAATCACCACATTCAGGTCGCCAAGCAAACGGTGGCCGGCAGCACGCGTTCCGACCTCGTGGTGCTGGACGCCACCGGCCGCGTGGACGAGATCGCCCGCATGCTGGGCGGCGCGTCGCTAACCGACACCACGCGCCGCCATGCGGACGAAATGCTCGCTGCCGGCCGCGCGCAATCGGCGCCGGAAACCTCCACGCGGAAATCCCGCCGCGTGGCGCAGTGATCGCCTATACCGGAACCATGGCTGCCGTCGTTGGCACGAAGGTTCCGGCTGCACCCGACGCAAACGTCGTCTACCGAATCCAAGGAGAACTTCATGGCCCGCATGATCCAATCGGCCGCCCGCCCTCGATCGCTGTTGTCGTCTGCCAAATCTGCGCTGGCGGTGGCTCTTGGGTTGTGCCTGCTGGCCGCATGCAAGTCCGTGCCGGCGATTGATCCCGGCAAGCCGCCTGCCATGGACCCGGCATCGACTAACACCCAGCCGCCGGCTTCGGTGTCCGCCGCACACAGCGTGGGCGATGTCATCATCGGGCTGAGCACGCC
The DNA here is from genome assembly GCF_000620465.1 of Ralstonia sp. UNC404CL21Col. Lineage (GTDB taxonomy): Bacteria > Pseudomonadota > Gammaproteobacteria > Burkholderiales > Burkholderiaceae > Ralstonia > Ralstonia flatus. The sequence continues at coordinate 99,103 of NZ_KK211140.1, read as the reverse complement.
GACCACGTCATCGGCCACCGTGCAAGGCCTGTTGGATGCCGCGGGCGCGCGCGCAACACCGCGACTGGCCTTTGCGGTAGTACGCCCGATGTCGGGCGGATTCTGGTTGGTGCGCGCCACCTCGGGCGATGCATCGGCCACGGTGGACGGCGCGGTAACCGCGTTGCGCAACACGCCAGGCGTTGCTTCAGCCGATCCGGATCGCGTCGTGAAGATCCAACGCTGAGCCACCGCAACACCGCTCCACACTGTGAATCATCGGGTGCCACGCGGCGTCCGATTTCCGGTTCTTCGTCGCAGCCGGGTCCGTATTCTGCTGCGATGGCGGCGCATTGGCAGGCCCATTCCCCGCGCAAACGTCATCGCCATTCGCCACCACACCAAGCGGACGAGTCGCGTGCTACCTTTGTTTTTGTGTAACGGTCTGTCAACGATCACATCCTGACGACGTTTCTCATCACAACGAGACACCACGGAGCCCGCGCTGATGACCCCCTCCCTCTTCCGGTTGAAGTCTTGGCGCCGCGCAGGCGCCAGCCTTGCCTGTCTTGCCTGGATGGTGGGCGGCCAAGTCGCCACAGCGGCCGCAGCAGCCACGCCGCAACCGCAGTACACCGGTGACCTGATCATCAAATGGCGCGACGACACGAGTGGCACGCGCAAGACGCTCTCGGCCAGCGAGGCAAGCAACCGCTTGCTGTCGGTGGCGCAAGCGGCGGGCAGCACGCTGCAGGTCAAGCGCACGCTGGCGACGAACGCGCAACTCATGCACACCGGCCTGACCGATGCCGCCAGCATCCAGGCCACCGTCAACAAGATCGCGCAGGACGCCCGCGTGGCCTACGTGGTGCCGGACCGCATCCTGCGGCCCAACACCGTTCCGAACGACCCGCTGTTCGCTACGCAAAACAATCTGGCCGCGCCGGCGCTGGTGCCGGGCGGCATCAACGCGGCTGCGGCTTGGAACATCACGCAGGGCTCGACGAGCATCGTGGTGGCGGTGGTCGATACCGGCTACACGGATCACCCCGATCTGTCGAGCAAGATCCTGCCGGGCTACAACTTCATTTCGGACCCGGCGCGCGCGGGCAACTCATTCGGCCGGGGAACGGATGCGCATGACCTTGGCGACGGCGTGACCAGCACGCAATGGCAGAACATTCCGGGCTGCACCAGCAACGACGTCGGCAACAGCAGCTGGCACGGCACCGAGGTCAGCAGCGTGCTCGCCGCGCAGACCAACAATGTGCTCGATATCGCAGGGGTGGGCTGGAACACGCCGATCGTGCCGGTCCGCGTGTCGGGCAAGTGCGGCGCGCTGCTGTCGGACACCGTGGACGGCATGCTGTGGGCGGGCGGCATCAACGTGTCTGGCGTGCCGGCCAACGCCAACCCGGCGCGGGTGGTGAACGTGAGCCTGGGCAGCACCACGCAGTGCTCTGCAGCAGAACAGGACGCGGTGAACCAGTTGGCCGCACGCGGCGCCATCGTGGTGGCCGCCGCCGGCAATGAGGCCGCGCAAACCGTTGACGCACCGGCCAATTGCACGGGTGCGATCGCCGTCACCGCGCACGTCGACAGCGGCGAGAACGCCAGCTACGCGAACGTGGGGCCGCAGGTCGCGCTGTCCGCGCCCGGCGGTGGCTGCGGCAACTCGCAGGCCACCAGCGCCGGCTGCTCGGGCACAACGTCGGTCATCCAGGCCGACTCCAACGACGGTACGCAGAGTGTCGGCAACCCCACGGTCAAGTCGGTCGCAGGTACAAGTTTCTCGACGCCAGAAACAGCCGGCACCATCGCGCTGATGTTGAGCGTGCAGCCACAGTTGTCGAACGTGCAGGTGCTCGCAGGGCTGAAGCAGACTGCGCGACCGCATCCGGGCGGCACGTTTTGCGCTGTGAACACAGGCGTCTGCGGCGCGGGCCTGCTGGACGCCGCCGGTGCCGTCAGCTATGCGCAGAACACGGCGCCGGCAGGCGCGGGCAGCGGCACCTCGGGGTCGAGCGGCTCCACTGGGTCGACCGGCGGTACCAGCAGCGGCGGTGGCGGCGGTGGTGGGGCCGTGCCGCTGATTGGGGCTGCGCTGCTGTTGGCGCTGGGGCTAGCCAGCCGCAAACGACGTCCGCTTTCGCGTTGACACCGTCATACGGTGCACGAAACCGCCTCCCTGCGAGGCGGTTTTTTTATGGCTCGACGCAGACATGCGTCGCCTTTCAGCGGGCGTTGCCCGGTCCATAGCAGCCCAGGCTCGCGATACTAGGGTTTCTACTTAAACCTAACGAACATTCGCGACATGGAAATCCTTTAGGAAAATGCCTCGGCAAATTTCGCAATCCTCACAAAAAAATCGAGGCGATTCGCATGAAGACAGGGGTCTCAGGGGGTGTGGCTCGCGCGCTGGTGGCGCTCGGGCTGTTGTCGTATCACGCAATGCCGGCGCTGGCAGTGGGCAAAACCACCACGCCGGCACCGCAGTTGCAATGGGTGATGCAGCTCATCGTTAAAGAGAAAAACAGCAGCCTGAAGACGCAATCGGTTGCGCCGGGAACCCCCATTGCGCGCGCTGACGTTGCGGCGGTGCAACGTTGGTCAGTCGCCGCACAACTGCCGGTGATGTACAAGCGCGCCATGTCGGGCGGTGCGCACGTGGTCACCCTGCCTAACGGGATGTCGCTGGCCGATGCACAAACGGTTGCGCAGCGGATGGAAGCCAGTGGCCAGTTCGAGTACGTCTCGCCGGATCGCATCATGCGGCCGACTTCCGTGCCGAACGATCCGAAGTTCACTCAGCAGTGGAGCCTGTGGCCGAGCACCGTGGTGGCCAACGGCCCCCCGACCCCATCTGCAGGTGGCGCCAATATCACCACCGCTTGGGATAGCACCAAGGGCGCGCCCTCGGTCAATGTGGCTGTCATCGACACAGGCCTGCTGACCAATCACGAGGATTTCGTGGGCGCGAATATCCGCCCGGGTTACGACTTCATCAGCAGCGACGCGTACCACGGCACACCCGACCCCGCCACCAACAAAACGGTGCCGTTGGGCTTTGTCGAGAACGACCCGCTGGACACACCCGCCGGCCGCGACACTAACCCGTCTGATCCGGGTGACTGGGTGTCGGCACAAGACACCACCAACTACCCCAGCTACTGCGGCACCGCAGGGACTCACAGCGACAGTAGTTGGCACGGCACCTTCGTCACGGGCCAGATCGTCGCGCAGCACAACTCGGTCGGCATCGCGGGCATTGCGCCCAACGTGACGATCCAGATGGCTCGCGCACTGGGCAAATGCGGCGGCACCACATCGGACATCCTCGACGCTCTGGCCTGGGTCACTGGCGCCAGCGGCGTCCCCGGTGCCGGCGGCACGGCCTTGACCGCAAATTCGCCGATGGCGCAGGTGGTCAACATGAGCCTGGGCGGCGCGGGCGCGTGCTCCTCGGCGGAACAGGCGGTCATTACCGCCGCCCGCAACCGCGGCGCCACCATCGTGGTGGCAACCGGCAACGACGGCGCACCGTTCATTGGCTCACCAGCCAACTGCAACGGCGTGATTGCCGTGACAGCCCACACGATCGATGGCGACAACGCGTTCTACGCCAACGTCGGTACCGGTACAACGATCAGCGCACCGGGCGGCGGCCCGGGTCAGGTCGTCACAGGCACCGGCGACAAGATCGTCTCGCTGTCCAACGCCAGCTTGACCACCCCGGACACCGGCACCAGCTACTACACCACCGAGATGGGCACCTCGATGGCGACGCCGCACGTGGCCGGGGTTGCGGCCCTGTTGCTGTCCCACAAGCCAACGCTGAGCGTGGACGACATCAAGGCGATCCTGACACAATCGGCACGCGCCTTCCCGGCCGGTACGTTCTGCGCGCAGAACCCGGGCGCTTGCGGAGCCGGCATGCTGGATGCCGGCGCGGCCATCGCGCTGTCGGTCGGCACCCCGACGGTCACCGTGTCGAGTTCGGCCAGCACGGTTGTAGCCAATAACGCAGTCACGCTTACAGCCGTGGTCGGCGCGGGTTTTGGTAACACGCTGTCTGGCGGTGGCGTCCAGTGGGCACAAACTGCCGGCCCCGGTGTGAACCCCACTACCGCAGGACCGGACAGCAACGGGAACTACACCGCCACCTTCACGCCCAGCGCCGCCGGCACCTACAGCTTCACGGTGACAGTGACGAACAATCTGGGCGGCACGGCTTCGGCGTCGACTTCCGTCACCGCAACGGCGCCGCCGACGACCACGCCTGGCACCGGCACCGGCACGGGCACGCTGCCCTTCAGTGGCGGCACCAGCGGAACGGGCTCGCTGAACCAGAGCGGTGGCGGTGGCGCTTTCCCCTTGGGACTGGCGGCCCTGCTATTCATCAGCGGTGCACTGGCCTCCCGCCGTCGCAAGGGCTGATCGAGTACTCTCGCGATCGTTTCAACGCAAAAACGGACACCCTGGCCCCGCCAGCGTGTCCGTTTTTTGCATCGGCACGTGACTTCTCTGCCGATCAGCGTGGCGTCTGCCTGCTCCCTTGCGCGCGCCACTCCCCCAGCACCCAGATCAGCAATCCGCTCACCGCGCCAAAGGCATGCGCAATGCGTACCACGCCAAACCCCCAGTGCGGGTCAAAGGCGATGGGCGACAGCCAGGATTGCTCGAGCCACACTTTCACCAGCACGCCCACGCACAGCGCCACGCCAGTCCAGCGCGAGAAGCCATCCTCGGCATCGCTCACAGACGGCTTCAGCAGCCGCAGCCCGCCCCATGCCGCCAGGCCATGGAGCGCGCCGGACAGCCCGCCGTACCACTGCACCGCCGGCTGATTGAGCAGCGCCACCTGGACGAGCACCCCGCACACCACCAACGCTCCAACAATGACCTGCGGCCGCACCACGCGCGCGAGCAGCAAGATGAGCCCTGCTGCCGCCATCGCATTGGCCAACCAATGCCACGTGTCCAGATGCACCCACATGGCGGTCACGATGCGCCACCACTGCCCGGCGCGCACAGCGTCGCGTTGATACAGACCGACCGCGTACAGCCACGGCACGAACGAGAAGGCGGCCGACAGCGCCGCCACACCAACGCACGCGCTCCACGTGTGCAACGTGTGCCGCTGTGCCGTCATTGCTCGGGCCCGAACACCTGCGTCCAGAGCGCACGCACGTGGGCGGCCTCGTGCGCGCAGGTATCAACCGGAACGCGCGCGGCCGAGTGCCCATCGAGCCGCAACTTGTGCTGGCGCGCGCGGAAATCACGGTAGGCATCGGCAACCTGCGCGGCCGCCGTCGCATCGATCAGGCCCAACTCGCCGGCCATGTGCAACAGTGCGATGTTGCCCTTGTTGCGTGTCAGCTCGGCGTGCGCGGCGCTATGCAAAAGCACCAGGAATTGCACGGTGAATTCGATATCCACCATGCCGCCCCGGTCGTGCTTGAGATCAAACAGCGCAGTCGGATTCGCATGGCCTTCCGCCACGCGCTCGCGCATCGCCACGATCTCGTCGCGCAGCGGGCCGCGTTCGCGCTGCTGGCGCAACACGGCCGTACGCAGTGCCTCAAAGCGCTCGCCGATTTCCGCATCGCCCGCGCAGAAGCGTGCCCGCGTCAGCGCCTGGTGCTCCCACACCCACGCAGCGTTGTCGCCTTCGCGCATCTGATAGCGGCGGAAGGCCTCGAAGTGCGTGACCATCAGACCTGCCGCACCGTTCGGCCGCAAGCGCGTATCAACGTCGAACAGCGTGCCGGCGGCGGTATGGCTGGTCAGCCAGGTAATGAGCTTGCGCGCGAATGACGCGTACACGTCCGGCGCGCGCTCGTCATCGTCGTCGTAGAGGAAGATGATGTCGAGGTCCGACGCATAGCCGAGTTCCTTGCCGCCCAGCCGCCCGTAGGCAACCACGGCAAAGCGCGGCACCTCCCGGTGGCGCGTGGCGACCTGCTTCCAGACCGTTTCCAGCGTGAGGTCCAGCATGGCGTCGGCCAGGTCAGAAAGCCGGTCGCTGATGTGCTCGACACTCAGCATGCCCTGCAGGTCCTGCAGCAGCACGCGGAAGGTTTCCGCATGGTGCTCCTGGCGCAGGATGTCCATCTGCATCTCGACATGGTCGGACGCGGCCTCCAGGCGTTCCCGCACGCGCGCCCTGAACGCCGGCCAGTCGGGCTCGGCTGACAGCGCCTCCACGTCGAGCAGCTCATCGAGCAGTTGCGGATGGCGCGTGAGGTAGTCCGCCGCCCAGCGCGATGCATGCAGCGTGTGGGCCACGCGCTCCATGGCCTGCGGGTATTCGCTCAGCAGCGAGAGATACGACGAGCGCCGGCTGATCGCATCAAAGAAATCGAGAAAGCGCGCGATGGTGACATCGGCATCGGTCTGCCGCGAAGCCTGGTCCAGCGCGCGGTTGATCAGCAAGTCGAAACGCTGGCGGCTGACTTCGGACAACGCGCGGTAACGCGGCGAATTGCGCGTCGCACGCAGCCGCTCCAGCACGCTCTCCGGATTTGCATAGCCGAGTTCGGCGAGTTGTGCGCGAGCGGTTTCCGTGTGCTCGTCGTCGAGCAGGTCGGCGTGCCAGACGGCGGCACACGGCGGCTGGCTGTCCTGCTTGTCGGAGAAGGTCTGTTCGAAATGCTGGGCGACTTCGTCCTGATACGCCTCGAGCTTGGTGACGAGCGCCGCGTAATCGTCAAAGCCCATCATGCGCGCCACGCGCAGCTGATCTTCGGGCGAGCCCGGCAGGTTGTGCGTCTGCGCATCTTCGATGTACTGCAGGCGATGTTCCAGCTGGCGCAGGAAGCGGTAAGCCTCGGTCAGGCGCGCCACGGCTTCGGCGTCGATCAGGCCGCGCTCGGACGCCGCCCGAAGCACCTCCAGCGTGGGCCGTACACGCAGGCCGAAATCCTGCCCGCCGCGAATCAGCTGAAACACCTGCGCCACGAATTCGATCTCGCGAATGCCGCCGCGCCCGAGCTTGATGTTGGGCGAGCGCGCCTGCAGGTGGCCTTCGCCGTCGCGCTGCTGGTTGGCACCGTTGCTGCGCTTGGCCGCTTCGCTGCGGATCTGCGCATGCAGCGCGCGAATGGCCGAGATCACGCCGTAATCCAGATAGCGCCGGAACACGAACGGCCCCGTCACGCGCTCCAACTGCTGAATCACGCGGCCGGCATACGGGCTGGCCGGGTCGGTGATGACGCGGCCCTTGATCCAGGCGTAGCGCTCCCACTCGCGGCCCTGCACGACGAAGTACTCCTCCAGCATGCCCAGGCTGCAGGCGAGCGGCCCCGCATCGCCGTTTGGGCGCAGGCGCATGTCGACGCGGAAGACGTAGCCGTCCTCCGTCACATCGGCCAGCGCGTTGATCAGCCGCCGGCCAAGCTTCGTGAAATATTCATGATTGGAGAGCGGTCGCGAGCCACCCTGGGTGTCGCCGTCGTCGTCGTAGAGAAAGATCAGGTCGATGTCGGACGAGACGTTCAACTCGCGCCCGCCCAGCTTGCCCATGCCGACCACCACCAGTTCCTGCACCTCGCCGGTGGATTGCCCGATCGGCTGGCCATGCAGTGCGCTCAGCTCCTGGCCGATCACGGAAATGGCTGTGCGCACGGCAAACTCGGCCAGGTCGGTCATCGTGCCCGTGACCTCATCGAGCGTCGCGGCGCCGGACAAATCGCGCTCGACCAGTACGCCGAACACTTCATTGCGCAGCAGGCGCAACGCCCGCTTGAGCGCGACCTCGACCTCCACGGCCTTCGTGTCGAACAGTTCGGCAAAGCGCGCCGACAGCCACGCGCCGTCAACCGGACGGTCGGCGCTGGCCTGCACGCGCTCGGCCCAACCTTGGCGCGCTTGCGCCTGGCGCTGGAGGTAGCGGGAATACGCCAGCGCAAAGGGCAGCGCAGGCGCAGGCGTCTCAGGCCGGCGGGCCGGGGCTTTCAGAAATGGCTGGGCGGACAAGGCGGAATCGGTCATGCGAACCCATCGGGCATTGGCGGAAGCATCCATTCTCGCTGAAATGCAGGCAAAGCCGGCTAGCGGTCTCCGGCTTCGCGGGCATCGGGTGTGCTTGCCCGTGCTTGCCGCTCAGCAAGCGCGGCGCCCGGCCTCCAAATGTGGCGCCGCCTCCTGAATATCGGATAATCCGCATCATGCCCCGCCCGTCCCAGCCCCCAGAATCGCCGAAGTCCGATGGTGGACACGCCAGCACCCTGTCCACACGCGGGGTGAGCCGGCCCTCGGCCTGGGCGCGGTCGGTCCGACTCGTCAGCCGCATCGGCGCGGGCATCGGGGCTTTTTTCCGCGCCCCGATCTGGCGCAAGCTGTGGCGCGTGCTGTGGAAAACGGCGGCGGCGCTGGCCATTCTGGCCGTCGTGGGCATGCTGGCAGTGCGCTTCATTCTGTGGCCGCGCGCGAGCGTGGCGCGCGAGTGGATGGAGCGCGAGGCGTCCAGCGCACTGCACGCCAAGGTCGAAATCGGCTCGCTCGAAACCTACTGGGAAGGCTGGCACCCGGCCTTCCGCGCGCAACGCATCGATGCCCACGACACCGCAGGCCGCCGCACCTTCGCGGTACAGGACGTGCAGGCGCGGCTGTCCTGGCGCTCACTGCTGCGCGTGCAGATCACCTTTGCCGCCCTGCACGCCAGCCAGGCCGACGTGCTGGTACGGCGCGACCCGCAAGGCGCGCTCTCCGTCGCCGGCATGCCGCTCAACCCCGACGCCGGCGGCGACAGCAATTTCCTCGACCAGCTGCTTTCCCAGGGCAACATCGACTTTCAGCAAGGCGAGGTCCGCTGGCTCGACGAACAGCAGAAGCTGCCCGAAGTCGCCCTGGGCAACGTGCGCGTGCAGCTGCGCAGCGGACCGACGCGCCATCGGCTGGAGGCCAGCGGCACATCGCCCACGCTGTTCAGCGGCCCCATCAAGCTGCATGCCGATTTCCGCCACGACCTGCTTGCCCGCCCCGGCGACTGGCACCACTGGCATGGCCAGGCGTCCTGGCAGGTCGATACGCTGCAATTGGCGTCCGTGCAGCGCTACGTGCCCGTGCTGGCCGCGGCCACAAGCGGCACGCTCACGTCCGATGGTTCGGTGGAGTTTGCCGACGGCGTGTTCACCCGCAGCCAGGCACGCCTGACGGGGCAGCAGCTCGATCTGCAGGTCCGCAAGGATCTTGACCCGCTGCAGCTGCGCAGCCTCCAGGCGCTGGCGACCCATCAGCGCAATGCGCGCGGCGAGCACACCTTGCGCGTCGACACGCTGCTCTGGCAACCGCTGAACCTGCCCGCCCAGCCGCTGTCGGTCCCCGAGCTGGCAGGCCCCGGCATCCAGACGCCGGCCAACCCGGCGGGCACGCCGCGCGGCTTGCGCAATGTCACCGTGGGGTGGGCGCTGGACTCGCGCGACGCCCTGCGCAACCTGCAAGTCAAGGCCACGACACTGGATTTGGCCGACCTGCGCAACATCGCCACCGCGCTGCCGCTGCCCAGCGGCGTGCTGGAACCCCTGCGCACAAAGCAACCGTCCGGCCGCATCGACGATCTGGACATCAACTGGCAGCGCGATGTCTCCCGCTGGCGGCCCAATACACCGGCGCCCGTGCACTTCACTGGCCGCGCCACGATGCGCCAGGTGTCGTTCGGCCCCGGCGCGCTGCCTGCGGTGCCGCCGGGCCAGCATCCCGAGCCGGCCGTGCCGGGCGTTGAAAACCTCTCCGGCAACGCCGTCTTCTCCGACGACAAGGGGACGCTGCGCATCGAGTCCAACGACACCGCGCTGCTGCTGCCCGGCACCTTTGCCGATGCCCGCGTGTCGCTGGACCGGCTGCAAGGCACGTTCAGCTGGACGTATCGCAAGCAGGAACTGGTCGTCACGAGCGACAACCTTGCGTTCTCCAACGACGACCTCTCGGCGCGCATCACGGGCAGCTATCGTCACGCGCCAGACACCAGCCACCTCGGCACCATCGACCTGAAGGGCACGCTGGAACGCGCGAACGTGCCGCGTGTGCCGCGCTATCTCCCGCTGTCGATCGGGCAGCATCTGCGCGACTACCTCGGCGGGGCACTGCAGGCCGGCACGGCTAACAATGTCAATTTCGCGTTGGCGGGCGATCTGCACGACTTTCCGTTCCGTCCGCCGCACAAGGGCGTCTTCCGCGTGGAAGTGCCGATCCAGGATGTGACGTACCAATCGGCGCCTCCGGAAGCCGCGCACAACCCGCCGGGTCGGGTGCCCACGCACCCGGGCGATTGGCCGGCGTTCACCAACATCGACGGCACCGTGACGTTCGATCGGGCATCGCTCGCGTTCAAGGTGGCGCGCGCCAAGGTGATGGGCGTGAACCTGCAGGACGTGAGCGGCAGCCTGCCCGACATGGGCGACCACAACCCGCTGCTCACCATCGAGGGCCGGGGCGACGGGGCTACGCAAAACTTCCTGCAATACATCGAGGCCAGCCCGATCAGCCAGTGGATTGGCCACTTCACCAAGGACGCGCGCGCCCAGGGCAACGCGACGCTGGCGCTCAAGCTGGACCTGCCGCTGCACGAGATGCACTCGACGCGCGCCCAGGGCAGCGTCACGTTCCTGCGCAATGACGTCACGCTGGTTCCCCAGGCGCCGCCGCTCACCGATGTGACCGGCGCGCTGACCTTCACGCAAAAGGGCATCGGTTTCGACAATCTGCGCGCACGCTTTGCCGGTGGCGAAATCCGTCCCACGGGCGGCACCGCGCCCGACGGTACGATCCGCATCCAGGTGGCGGGCACCGCGTCGGCGCAAGGGTTGCGCGAGACGACGCCCGAAAACAGCCCCGTGGCCGCCGTCGCCCGCTCGCTGGAGGGCAGCGCACCGTACAGCGCGACCATCAGCGTCAAGCAGCATCGGCCTCTCATCCAGGTGCAGTCTGATCTGACGCCGATGACGGTGCGTCTGCCGGCGCCGCTCAACAAGGCGGCCGGGCAGCCGCTGCCGGTGCGTTTCGAGATGCAGCCGCTGGCATCCAACAACGCTATCGACGAAATCGTTCTGCAGGTCGGCAACATCGTCAGCGCGCGCTACGAGCAACGCAACACGGGCAACGGCGTCGAGGTGCTGCGCGGCGGCATCGGCATACGGCAACCGGTGCCGCAGCCGCAGGAAGGCGTCCAGGCGAATCTGGCGCTGGATCAGTTGGACGTCGACGCCTGGCGCCATGCCTTTGCTGCACCCGCCCCTGACAAGAGCGCCACGCAGATTGCCGCCGAACATGCCGCCAACGCAGCCAATGCGGCCAACGCCTCCAGCAACCACAGCGCGTATCTGCCCAGCCACCTGAACGCCCGCGCACAAACGCTGCGCATCCTGGGCCGCGACTTCAACGCCGTGCGCATCGACGCCACGCGCGACGGTGCCAATTGGCAATCGACCATCGAATCGCGCGAAATTGCCGGCAGCGCGCGCTGGCACGCCGAAAGCGCCGCCGTGCCCTTCGGCGAGCTGACGATGCGCCTGTCGCGCATGAGCATCCCCGACGCCAAGGAAGAGACGGCGCTCACCGAATCGCTGGCCAGCAGCTCGCAGGAAATTCCGTCGCTCGACCTCGTCGCCGACAAGTTCGACCTGCGCGGCAAGGCGCTCGGCAAGCTGGAAATCAAGGCGCGCAGCCAGATCACCGACGGCGCGCCGGTGTGGACGCTCGAAACGCTGAAGATCGAGCAGCCGGCCGCCACGCTCACGGCGCACGGCACGTGGCGCATCCCGCGACGCCTGCGCGGCGGCGGCGATGATCCAGAGCGCCGGACGCTGCTCGACTTCAACCTCGACCTGCGCGACACCGGCGACCTGCTGCAGAAGATGGGCTTCGCCAAGGTCATCGACGGTGCCAAGGGCAAGCTGGAAGGCCGCGTGGTCTGGCGCGGCTCGCCCATGTCGATCGACTACCCGACGCTCAACGGCCGCATGGCGCTGAACCTGGAGCGCGGCCAGTTCCTGCCCGTCGATCCGGGCCTGGCCAAGCTGGCCGGGGTGCTGAGCCTGCAGGGGCTGCTGCATTTTGCGACCGACCTGCGCAGCGCCACCGGGCGCGGCACGCCGTTCGAGAGCGTGGCAGCCACCGGCACCATCGCCAGCGGCATCGCCCACACCGAAGATTTCGCCGTGAAGGGCCCGCAATTCCAGGTGGCCATGCAGGGCTCGGCCAACATCCTCGATGAAACGCAGGACCTGCGCGTCAAGGTCACGCCCAAGGTGGACGCCACATCGGCCTCGCTGGCCGCGGCGTTCATCAACCCGGCCATCGGGCTGGGCACGCTGGCCGCGCAACTGGTTCTGGGCGACCAGTTGTCGAAGGCCTTCGTCACGCAATACCACGTGACCGGCAGCTGGGCCGATCCGAAGATCGAAAAAGTGGCCTCCAACGGTAATTCGGGCAGCCAATCGCAAACCTCGGCAAAATAGGCGCCATGACCTCGACCACCGTTGCTCCGGCCCCCGTCGCATCCGGTATGGATGCGCCTTTCGATGCACCTTTTCGCGTCGCCGCCATCCAGACCGTGACGGCCATCGACGTGGACGTCAACCTGGCACGGGCAGACGCCCTGCTCGCCGAGGCCGCCGCCCAAGGTGCGCAACTCGCGCTGCTGCCCGAGTACTTCTGCATGATGGGCCGCAAGGACACCGACAAGGTCGCCATCCGCGAAGCCGACGAAGACGGCCCCATCCAGACCTTTCTCGCCGATGCCGCGCGCCGCCACAAGCTGTGGCTCGTCGGCGGCACGTTGCCGATGTGGTGCGAAGACGAACAGCGCGTGCGCAATACGTCGCTCGCATTCAACCCGGCCGGATTGCGGGTCGCACGCTACGACAAGATCCACCTGTTCAACTTCGTGCGCGGTGAAGAACGCTACGACGAAGCCCGCACCATCGAACCCGGCGCCACGCCGGTCGCCTTTGATGCGCCGTGCGGCCGCGTGGGCATGTCGGTGTGCTACGACCTGCGCTTTCCGGAGCTGTACCGGGCGTTGGCGGCACAGGGCAACCTGAACTTGATTCTGATGCCGGCGGCCTTCACCTATGTGACGGGCGCCGCCCACTGGGAAATCCTGCTGCGCGCCCGCGCCATCGAGAACCAGTGTTATGTGCTCGCCGCCGCGCAGGGCGGGCGCCATGAAAACGGCCGCCGCACGTGGGGCCATTCCATGCTGGTCGATCCGTGGGGCGAGATCATTGCCTCCGTGCCCGAGGGGGAAGGCGTCGCTATCGGCGACATGGACCCCGCCCGCCTCGCGCAGGTGCGCCAAGACCTGCCCGCGCTCAAGCACCGCGTGATGTAAGCCAATCGAATTTTTTTACGAGAACCGATCATGAACGCAGGCGACATCGCCATCCAGAATCTGTCCATCGCGCGCCGCGTGCTGCTCGATCCGTACGGCCTTGATGAAGCGCACCTGCAGCGCGCGCTGGCCGACATCTTCACGCACCGCGTGAACTACGCCGACCTCTACTTCCAGTACACCCGTAACGAGGCGTGGAGCCTGGAAGAAGGCATCGTCAAATCCGGCAGCTTCAGCATCGACCAGGGCGTGGGTGTGCGTGCCGTGTCGGGCGACCGCACGGCGTTCGCGTATTCCGACGACATCAGCCTGCCCGCGCTGATGCAGGCCGCCGGTGCCACGCGCACGATCGGCAAAGCCGGCGCCGGCCGCGTGAAGGTGGCGAACAGCCTGGCCAGCACCCCGGGCAGCCACTCGCTGTATGCACCGAACGACCCGCTCGATTCGATGACGGCCTCCGAAAAGGTTGCCCTGCTCGAGCGGATCGAAAAGCTCGCCCGCGCCAAAGACCCGCGCGTGGTGCAGGTGATGGCCGGTCTGGCCGGTGAATACGACGTGATGCTCGTTGCGCGCAGCGACGGCGTGATCGCTGCGGACGTGCGCCCGCTGGTGCGGATTTCCGTCACCGTCATTGCCGAGCAGAACGGTCGCCGCGAAATGGGCAGCTCCGGCGGCGGTGGCCGCTATGCCTACGGCTACTTCACCGACGAACTGCTGCGCGAATACGTGGACGAGGCGGTCTCTTCCGCGCTCGTCAACCTGGAAGCCAAGCCGGCACCGGCCGGCACGATGACGGTGGTGCTCGGCCCGGGCTGGCCCGGCGTGCTGCTGCACGAGGCCATCGGTCACGGCCTGGAGGGCGACTTCAACCGCAAGGGCTCGTCGGCGTTTTCCGGCCGCATGGGCGAGCGCGTGGCGGCCAAGGGCGTCACCGTGGTCGACGACGGCACGCTGGCCAACCGCCGCGGCTCGCTGAACCTCGACGACGAGGGCAACCCCACGCAGTGCAACACGCTCATTGAAGACGGCATCCTCACCGGCTACATGCAGGACACGCTCAACGCGCGCCTGATGAAGATGCCCGTGACCGGCAACGCGCGCCGCGAGAGCTACGCCGCCCTGCCCATGCCGCGCATGACCAACACCTACATGCTGGGCGGCGACAAGGACCCGCAAGAGATCATCGCCAGCGTCAAGAAGGGGCTGTATGCGGTCAACTTTGGCGGCGGCCAGGTCGACATCACCAACGGCAAGTTCGTGTTCTCGGCCAGCGAGGCCTACCTGATCGAAGACGGCAAGATCACCGCTCCGGTCAAGGGCGCGACACTGGTCGGCAGCGGCCCGGAATCGCTCAAGCACGTGACCATGATCGGCAACGACATGCGCCTCGATTCGGGGATCGGCGTGTGCGGCAAGGAAGGTCAGAGCGTGCCGGTGGGTGTCGGTCAGCCGACCCTGCGCATGGAGAACATGACCGTGGGCGGCACCGCCTGATTGCCCTGAAACCGTCGTTTTGACGCCGCAGGCCCGGAAAATCCGCGCTTGCGGCCCTCAAAAAAAGGGTTTATAAAGACGGTTCGATTGGTGCGGCGCAGTAGGTTCAAGCCAACTGAGCGCCACAATTTTTCCTGCATTGCCTCGTTTTCCTCTCATGTCCTTCGCCAAGTTTTTTTACTTTTACTTTTGGCATCTCGCACCGCTGGCGGAAGGAGAGGGGCGCTTGCAGCAAAAATAAAAGCACCCAGCAGATACCGAAAACCGCCAGCGACCCTGGCGGTTTTTTTTCGCCCTGTCACCTGCCCCACCCCGGCACCGACGCGAAACATGATCCGAACACAGTAGACGTTTCCAATAGAACTCAAGACACATCCCCGGAGCTTTCCATGCCGAAGAACACCGACGATTTGCGCATTCGCGAACTGAAAGAGCTGACGCCGCCGTCGCATCTGATCCGCGAATTCCCGTGCAGCGACACCGTGTCCGACCTGATCTACCAGAGCCGGAACGCGATGCACCGCATCCTGCACGGCATGGACGACCGCCTGATCGTCATCATCGGCCCCTGCTCCATCCACGACACCAAGGCAGCGATGGACTACGCCCGCCGCCTGGTCGAGCAGCGCGAGCGCTTCAAGAACGAGCTGGAAATCGTGATGCGCGTGTACTTCGAGAAGCCGCGCACCACGGTCGGCTGGAAGGGTCTGATCAACGACCCGCACATGGACGGCAGCTTCAAGATCAACGACGGCCTGCGCACCGCACGCGAGCTCCTGATGAACATCAACGAGCTGGGCCTGCCCGCCGGCACCGAATACCTCGACGTGATCAGCCCGCAGTACATCGCCGATCTGGTGAGCTGGGGCGCCATCGGCGCGCGCACCACCGAAAGCCAGGTGCACCGCGAGCTGGCGTCCGGCCTGTCGTGCCCGGTCGGTTTCAAGAACGGCACCGACGGCAACGTGAAGATCGCCGTGGACGCCATCAAGGCCGCATCGCAGCCGCACCACTTCCTGTCGGTGACCAAGGGCGGCCACTCGGCGATCGTGTCGACGGCCGGCAACGAGGATTGCCACATCATCCTGCGCGGCGGCAAGGCGCCCAACTATGACGCGGCCAGCGTGCAGGAAGCCTGCGACGCCATCTCCAAATCGGGCCTGGCCGCGCGCCTGATGATCGACGCCTCGCACGCCAACAGCAGCAAGAAACACGAGAACCAGATTCCGGTGTGCGAAGACATCGGCCGCCAGATGGCTGCCGGCGACAACCGCATCGTCGGGGTGATGGTGGAATCGCACATCAACGCCGGGCGCCAGGACCACGTGCAAGGCACGCCCGTGTCCGACCTGGCCTACGGCCAGAGCGTGACCGACGCCTGCATCGGCTGGGACGATTCGGTGAAGGTGCTGGAAACGCTGGCCGACGCCGTGCGCAAGCGCCGTCTGGTGCCGGGCAGCGGCAACTGAGACGCCATCAGCGTGATTTGGGAAGGACGCCTGCGGGCGTCCTTTTTCTTTGCGCGCGCATCAACGCGCAGATCTATAACAAATGTGAGCGAAACGTATCAAAGCCACACAAGTGCGTTGTCTTTGACATATCGTAGGTGGGTTCCCCCCCTGCTCTTTCGGAGGCACCCATGGCAGACAACCTGGCGGACACCGCCGTCAACACCGCAAGCAAGTACCAGGCAATCGTGGCGCAGTACGCCACCGACGTCGGCATGAAGATCCTCGCCGCCATCGTCTTCTGGGTGGTCGGCCGCTGGCTGATCCATCTGGCGGTACGCATGGTGGAAGGCTCGCTGACCCGGCAGAAGGTCGATCCGACCGTGCTTCGCTACGTCGGGTCAATCATCACCGTTACGCTGAACGTGCTGCTGGTGATCGGCATCCTGGGCTATTTCGGCATTCAGACGACGACGTTCGCTGCGCTGATTGCCGCCGCCGGCGTGGCGGTTGGCATGGCGTGGTCGGGCCTGCTGTCCAACTTTGCGGCGGGCGCGTTCCTGATCGTGCTGCGGCCGTTCAAGGTGGGCGACTTCGTGACGGCCGGTGGCGTGACGGGCACGATCAAGGAGATCGGCCTGTTTGCCACGACCATCAACACGCCGGACAACGTCGTCACGATTGTCGGCAACGGCAAAATCTTCGCCGACACGATCCAGAACTACACCTCCAACCCGTTCCGCCGCGTCGAGCTGAAGGCGCAACTGGCCGGCAGCGCCGATCACCGCGCCGCCATCGCGCTGCTCAAGGAAAAGGTGGCCGCCATTCCGAACGTGCTGACCGATCCGGCGGTCGATGTTGAGATTCTGGAGTTCAACCTGGTCGGGCCCGTGCTGGCCGTGCGCCCGTACACGCACAACGACAACTACTGGCAGGTCTATTTCGACACCAACCGCACCATCAAGGAAGCGCTGGCCGAAGCCGGCTTCCCGGCGCCCACGCCATCGCAGGCGCTGACGATCACCACGCCAGGGCAATTGGCGGGGCTGGCCGCCGTGGCGCAAAGCACGACGACGCCAACGATCGTGAACTGATTCTGCGCGCCGCAAAAGCAAACGGCCCGGCGAGGTAAGGTCACCTCGCCGGGCCGTTTTGTTTGATGCGGACGGCGATTACGCCGGCTTGTGCTCGTCGCGTTTCCAGAGGACGTCCGTGCCGCCATCTGCGCGATTCAGCACGCGCGCCAGCACGAACAGCAGGTCCGACAGGCGATTGACGTACTGGCGCGGCGCCTCGCCGATGGTCTCTGCGCGGCCCAGCGCGACGATGCTCCGCTCGGCACGGCGCGCGACGGTGCGGCACACATGCGCCTGTGCCGCGGCGCGGCTGCCGCCTGGCAGGATGAATTCGGCCAGCCGCGGAAGATCGGCGTTGTAATCGGCCAGCCATTGATCGAGCCGCAACACGTGCGCGGTCGTCACCATCGTGTAGCCGGGAATGCAGAGTTCGCCACCCAGATCGAACAGGTCGTGTTGGATGGCGGTGAGCGCCGCGCGCACGCCGTCGGGCAGCGATTCCGTCAGCAGCACGCCGATATGCGAGTTCAACTCGTCGACGTCGCCGATGGCGGCGATGCGCAGGCTGTCCTTGGCCGTGCGGCTGCCGTCGCCGAGGCCGGTGGTGCCGTCGTCGCCGGTGCGGGTGGCGATTTTGGATAGGCGATTGCCCACGGTGCGTCTCCTGTAGCTGTATTGGCGCGTTGCAAGCCGCCATTATCGCAAGCGGCGTGCAACCCCGGCGTTAGAATGATCCATTGGCCCGCCGAGAGCCGCACAACATTGCGAGACCCCCATGAACCACCCGATTCCCCATCCCGGATTGGTGCGCAAGCCGATCCCCCCGGTCATGCTCGACGCGCTGCGTGCCCGCTTCGGCGACCGCGTCTCCACCACCGAAGCCGTGCGCGCCCACCACGGCCGCGATGAATCCGCCTACGACCCGATGCTGCCCGACGCCGTCGTCTTCGCGCAGACCACCGAGGAAGTCGCGGCCGTCGCCAAGCTCTGCTTCGAGCACGAGATTCCGCTGATCCCGTATGGCGCCGGCTCATCGCTCGAAGGCCATCTGCTGGCGGTAGCCGGCGGCGTGAGCCTCGATCTCTCGCAGATGAACCACGTGCTGTCGGTGCACCCGGAAGACCTGACGGTGACGGTCGAACCGGGCGTCACGCGCAAGCAGCTCAATACCGAGATTCGCGATACCGGTCTGTTCTTCCCGATCGACCCGGGCGCGGATGCGTCCATCGGCGGCATGTGCGCGACGCGCGCGTCCGGCACGAACGCCGTGCGCTACGGCACGATGCGCGAGAACGTGCTGAACCTGACGGTCGTCACCGCCGACGGCCGCATCATCAAGACGGCCAACCGCGCGCGCAAATCGTCGGCGGGCTATGACCTCACGCGCCTCTTCATCGGCAGCGAAGGCACGCTCGGCATCATCACCGAGATCACGCTGAAGCTGTATCCGCAGCCGGAAGCGGTGTCCGCGGCGGTGTGCGCCTTCCCGAGCATGGGGGATGCGGTGTCGGCCGTGATCGACACCATCCAGATGGGCGTGCCGATTGCGCGCGTGGAGTTTGTCGATGCGCTGGCCATCCGGGCGATCAACCAATACGACAAGCTGACGCTGCCCGAGATGCCGACGCTGTTCTTCGAGTTTCACGGCTCGGAGCACGGCGTGCAGGAACAGGCCGAGACCGTCCAGCAGATCGCCGCCGAACATAAAGGCCAGGGCTTCGAATGGGCAACACGCCCCGAAGACCGCAGCCGCCTGTGGAACGCCCGACACAACGCGTATTTCGCGTTCCTGCAGCTCAAGCCGGGCTGCCGCGCCGTCACCACCGACGTGTGCGTGCCAATCTCACGCCTGGCTGAATGCGTGGTCGAGACCGAGAAGGACCTGCTCGCCAGCGCGCTGCAACTGCCCGCCCCCATCGTCGGCCACGTCGGCGACGGCAACTTCCACGTCGCGCTGCTGATCGATCCGAACAAGCCCGAAGAACTGGAAGAAGCCGAGCGCATCAACCAGCGCATCGTCGCGCGGGCGATTGCCATGGACGGCACCTGCACGGGCGAACATGGCGTGGGCCTGCACAAGATGGACTTCCTCATCGCCGAACACGGCAACGATGCGATCGACCTGATGCGCAGCGTCAAGCTCGCGCTGGACCCGAAGCACATCCTCAACCCCGGCAAAATCTTCCACCTGTAATGGCCTCCGTCTTCAAGCGCGTTCCTCCGCTGCACCTGCTGATTGCCTTTGAAGCGGGCGCACGCCATGCGAGCTTCGCGCGCGCGGCCGAGGAGCTGTCCGTCACGCCCAGCGCGGTCTCGCACCGCATCAAGAACCTCGAAGAGCTGTGGGGCGAAGACCTGTTCGTGCGCACCGGCACGGCATTGCGGCTGACCGCCGCCGGCACGCGCTACCTGCGCAGCGTGCAGGACGCGCTCAAGAGCCTGCATGAGCTGGCCCGCCCGGAATTCAGCAAACAGCGCGCGCGGCTGCGTGTGGCAATCCCGCCCACGTTCGGGCGTCAGCACCTGGTGCCGCGCATTCCGGAGTTCAACGCGCTGTATCCGCACATCGACGTGGAGCTGCACCTCGCCATCCCGTTTCTCGACGTGAAGGCCGAAGACGCCGACGTCGAGATCCGCTACGGCACCGGCCGCTACCCCGACCTGAAGACCACGCTCCTGCTCAACGAGCCGGTGTTTCCCGCATGCGGACGCGGCTACTTCGAGCAGATCAGCGGCAGCACCATCACCGAGGCATCGCAACTGCTGAACCTCACGCTGCTGCGCAGCCCGCTGGAGCCGTGGCGCCCGTGGTTCGAGGCAGCGGGGCTCGATGCGCCGGAGCCTGCCACGGGTTCGCTCTTCAACGACATCGGGCTGATGCTGGAAGCCGTCGCCTCCAACCAGGGCGTGGCGCTGGTGCGGCAGGCGATGGCGCGCAACTGGCTGGCCTCGGGGCAGATCGTGCGGCTGCTGGACATCGAATCGACGTCGCCACATGCTTACTACATCGTGCAGCGCGAGCAGGCACCGATGAAGCCCGAGGCGCAGCATTTTGTGGACTGGTTGCTCGGGCTGGATTGGTAAGCCGTCGGCCGCCCGCCGTGGGCAGTGGAGGCGCGTCGCCGGGCCTCAAACCACCGGATTCGAAACTTTTAGTATCGACGTTGACGTTCGGAACCCCACCGTTGATGAAAAAAGCAGCAACGTCGGAGCAAAAAGCGTCATAGGTCGACCCTCTGAGCCTCGAAGTCGACGTTCCGAACGTCATCGTTGCTGTTTTTTTCATCAACGCCGACTGTATTTGCCTCACGCGTGAGGTATCCGAACCTCAGATTCGAAACTTTTAGTGTGAAGGTCGGTGTTTTGAACCCCGCCGTTGGTAGTCAAAGGCTCGATCGTGAAGATCGGACCTCCACCAACGGGCGGCGAAACCTTGCTGCACCGCGATGAACCGCATTGGCCGCCCCGGCGAGCCAAATTCATCGCCGCAAAAGTCCTTAACACGCCGCGCGGCACGGCGGCCGGGCTATAGTGCCTCCCACCCCGGCCACCGCTGGCGGGCAGAACCATGAGAGACACCCCATGAATGCGCCATCGTCGTCGTCCGCCACCGCCCGCGATCTGACCGCCCTGCAGGCCGAGCTGACCGCCGCGCTGTCCCAGATCGTGTCCGACGACGCGCTGCTCTGGGAGCGCGAAGACACCACTCCGTATGAATGCGACGGCCTGGCCGCCTACCGGCAGGTGCCGCTGGCCGTGGTGCTGCCGGACACCGAAGCGCAGGTCGTCGAAATCCTGCGCGTGTGCCACCGCATGGGCGTGCCCGTGGTGCCGCGCGGCGCGGGGACGAGCCTGTCGGGCGGTGCGATGCCGACCCCGGGTGGGCTGGTGCTGTCGCTGGCCAAGTTCAAGCGCATCCTGAAGGTCGACCCGTACACGCGCACGGCGGTGGTCCAGCCGGGCGTGCGCAACCTTGCCATCTCGGAAGCCGCCAACCCGCACGGCCTGTACTACGCGCCCGATCCGTCGTCGCAGATCGCCTGCACCATCGGCGGCAACGTGAATGAAAACTCGGGCGGCGTGCACTGCCTGAAATACGGCCTGACCGTGCACAACGTGCTGCGCGTGCGCGCCGTGATGATGGACGGCGAGGTCGTCGAATTCGGCAGCGAAGCGCCCGACGCCCCCGGCCTGGACCTGCTGGCCACGGTGATCGGCTCCGAAGGCATGCTGGCCGTGGTGACCGAAGTGACCGTGCGCCTGATCCCCAAGCCGCAACTGGCGCAGGTGATCATGGCGAGCTTCGACGATGTGGAATCGGGCGGCAACGCCGTGGCCGATGTGATTGCCGCGGGCATCATCCCGGCCGGGCTGGAGATGATGGACAAGCCCGCCACCGCCGCCGTGGAGGAATTCGTCTGCGCCGGCTACGACTTGGACGCGGCCGCCATCCTGCTGTGCGAATCCGACGGCACGCCCGAAGAAGTGGCCGAAGAAATCGCGCGCATGAGCGAAGTGCTGCGCGCCTCGGGTGCCACGCGGATCCAGGTCTCGCAAAGCGAGGCGGAGCGCCTGAAGTTCTGGAGCGGACGCAAGAATGCCTTCCCGGCAGCCGGGCGCATCTCGCCGGACTACTACTGCATGGACGGCACCATCCCCCGCAAGCACATCGGCACACTGCTGCGACGCATCCAGGCGATGGAGCAGAAGTACGCCCTGCGCTGCATCAACGTGTTCCACGCCGGCGACGGCAACATGCATCCGCTCATCCTCTTCAACGGCGAAGACCAGGACGAATGGCACCGCGCCGAACTGTTCGGCTCCGACATCCTCGAGACCTGCGTGGAGTTGGGCGGCACCGTGACTGGCGAACACGGCGTGGGCGTGGAAAAGCTCAGCTCGATGTGCGTGCAGTTCTCGACCGAAGAGCGTGACGCCTTCCTGCGCGTCAAGGCGGCCTTCGACCCGGCGCGTTTGCTGAACCCCGACAAGGCCATCCCCACGCTCGCGCGCTGCGCCGAATACGGCAAGCTGCACGTGCGCAACGGCTTGCTGCCGCATCCCGACCTGCCGCGCTTCTAAAGCCGCTCAGCGTTGTCATGAGTCAGAACCCCTCCCGTACCAGCCGATGGCACGCGCATAACACGCGGCTGGCGGCGTACCTCGGCAAGCCTGAAGAGGACGGCTGGCGCCGCCGTTGGTACGTCATCATCTTTGAAGCCGAAACACGATCCGGCAGGCTATTCGACCTGACCCTGCTGGGGGCCATCCTCGCCAGCGTGCTGGTGGTGATGCTCGACAGCCTGCCGAGCGTAAGCGGCCGCGCGGGCACGCTCTTCACGGTGCTCGAGTGGCTCTTCACGCTGCTGTTTACGGCGGAATACGTCATGCGCATCCTCGTGGTGCGCAAGCCCTGGCGCTACGTGCTGAGCTTTTACGGCGTCATCGATTTCATCTCGATCCTGCCAACGTGGCTGGCGATCTTTGTGCCCGAACTGGCCTACCTGCTCGATGTGCGGCTGCTGCGCCTGCTGCGGATCTTCCGGATCCTGAAGATCACGGTGTACTTTGAAGAAGCGCAGATCCTGCTGCGCGCGCTGGTCAACGCCCGACGCAAAATCTTCGTGTTCCTGGGCACGGTGTTCATCATCACCATCATCCTGGGCACGGTGATGTACGTCGTGGAGGGGCCGCAGCATGGCTTCACCAGCATTCCGGTCAGCATGTACTGGGCGGTGGTCACGCTCACCACCACGGGCTTCGGCGACCTCGTGCCGAAAACTCCGCTGGGCCAGTTCATCACGTCGATGACCATCCTGCTCGGCTACAGCATCATCGCGTTCCCCACCGGCATCATCGGCGCGGAACTGGTGAACACCATGCGCGACGGTTCGTCCTCAACCCCGAGCCCCACCCCACCCTCGCCGTCGACGCGCGCCTGCACAGGCTGCACGTTCGACCGTCACGACATCGACGCCGCATTCTGCAAGCGCTGCGGCACCAGGCTTCCGCTTCCCCCCACCGAGACCGCGCCCAGCCAGTGAGCTGCGCACCCGAAGGTTCGCCATGCCAAGCACGCCAGACACCGCCCTTTCGCCAACGCTCGCACGTTTTCGCGACGCCATTGCGCACGCGGCCGACAGCCACACGCCGCTGACCTTGCGCGGCGGCGGTACAAAGGATTTTTACGGCCGCGCCCCGCAGCCCAACGGCACCGTGCTCGACACACGCGAATGGTCCGGCATCGTCGACTACGACTGCGCTGAACTCGTTGTTACCGCGCGCAGCGGCACGCCGCTCGTCGAGATCGAAGCTGCGCTGGCCGAGCACAAGCAGATGCTGGCGTTCGAGCCGCCGCACTTTGCTGCGAATGGCCAACAGGCCACCGTGGGCGGTGCGTTTGCATCGGGCCTGTCCGGGCCGCGTCGGCAATCGGTGGGCGCATTGCGCGATTTCGTGCTCGGCGCCGTCGTCATGGATGGCCGCGGCGACATGCTGAACTTCGGCGGCCAGGTGATGAAGAACGTGGCCGGCTACGACGTCTCGCGCCTGATGGCCGGCGCGCTCGGCACGCTGGGCCTGATCGTGCAGGTGTCGCTCAAGGTGCTGCCGATGCCGTTCTGCGATGCAACGCTGCGCTTTGCCATGGCGCAGGGCGGGGCCATCGATACCCTCAACCGCTGGGGCGGCCAGCCGCTGCCGATCGCGGCGTCTGCGTGGATCGACGGTGCGCTGTGGGTGCGCCTGAGCGGTGCCGATGCGGCGGTGCGCGCAGCCATCGCCAAGCTTGGCGGCGAGCGTGTTGACGACGCAGAAGCGGCGGCGTTCTGGCGCGACCTGCGCGAACAATCGCATGCGTTTTTCGCGCGCGCCGTGCAAGGCGGTCTCCCGCTGTGGCGCATCGCCCTGCCCCCCGCCACGCCGCCGCTGGCGCTGGGCCATGCGTCGGCCGATGAGCAACTCGTTGAATGGGGCGGCGGCCAGCGCTGGTGGATCGACACCGCCAACACCTCCGCGGATGTCATCCGCGATGCAGCACGCAAGGCCGGCGGCCACGCCACGCTGTTCCGCAATGGCGACCGCACCAGCGACATCTTCACGCCCGTCGCCGCGCCGTTGATGGCCGTGCACAAACGCCTGAAAGACAGCTTCGATCCGCACGGCATCTTCAACCCGGGCCGCCTGTATTCAGCGTTCTGACTGCCGACTTCTAACGCAAGCCCATCATGCAAATCACGCTCGCGGCGTTCCTGCGCAACACCCCCGACGGCGAAGAAGCCCAAAGCATCGTGCAGAAGTGCGTGCACTGCGGTTTCTGCACCGCCACCTGCCCGACCTACCAACTGCTCGGCGACGAACTGGACGGCCCGCGCGGGCGCATCTACCTGATGAAGCAGGTGCTGGAGGGCCAGCCCGCCGGCGCCGCGACGCGCCTGCACCTGGACCGCTGCCTGACCTGCCGCAACTGCGAATCGACGTGCCCGTCCGGCGTGACCTACGGGCGCCTGGTCGAGATCGGTCGCAAGATCGTCGACGACCAGCTCGACGCGAAAGGCGAATCACGCCCGCTCGGCGAACGCGCCATACGCTGGGCGCTGCGCGAGGGCCTGACGCGGCCGGCGCTGTTCGGCTCCGCGCTCAGGCTCGGACAGGCGGTGCGGCCGATGTTGCCGCCGGTGTTGCGCAACAAGGTTCCGGCGAAACAACCCCACGCCGGCGTGCGGCCAAGCACCACGCACGCACGCAAGATGCTGCTGCTGGAAGGCTGCGTACAACCCGCCATGTCGCCCAACATCAATGCCGCCACGGCGCGTGTCTTCGACAAGCTGGGCGTGCAGCTCATCAGTGCAGACCGTGCGGGCTGCTGCGGGGCGATCCGGTATCACATGAACGACCATGCGGGCGGCCTGGGCAACATGCGCGCCAACATCGACGCGTGGTGGCCGCACATCGAAGCGGGCGCCGAGGCCATCGTCATGACGGTCTCCGGCTGCGGCGCGATGGTCAAGGAATACGGCCACCTGCTGCGCGACGACCCGGCCTATGCCGAGCGCGCGGCACGCGTGTCCGCCATGACGCGCGATCTGTGCGAGGTACTGCCGGCGTTTTCGCAGCAGCTTCTGCAGAAGGCCAAACCCGAAGCGCAACGCCCGCGCGTGGCGTGGCACCCGCCGTGCACGCTGCAGCATGGCCAGCAGATCCGCGGCGCGGTGGAAACGCTGCTCGGCTCGCTGGGTGTGGACGTCAAGCTCTGCGCCGACAGCCACCTGTGCTGCGGCTCGGCGGGGACGTATTCGGTGCTGCAACCGGAACTCGCCTACCGGCTGCGCGACGACAAGCTCGCCAAGCTGCAAGCGACACAGCCCGAGCGCATCGTCACCGCCAACATCGGCTGCGTCACGCATCTGCAAAGCGGCACCGACACGCCGGTCGAACACTGGATCGAGCTGGTCGACCGCATGCTCGTCTGAAACGAACGCACCCGGTTCTATACTGGCCGCTTCGTTTTGCCCGGAGGCCCCATGCTGCAAACCTTCGCGATCCTGTTGACGTTCCAGTCGGTGGGTGAGCTGTTGACGTATTCGATGCACCTGCCGGTGCCCGGTCCGGTGATCGGCATGGTGCTGCTGGTCATCTACCTGCTGGTGGACAAGGGCCGCGTGCTCGAAGTCATGCAGGGCACCGTGAGTGAACTGCTGCGGCACCTGACCATTCTGTTCGTGCCGGCCGGCGTGGGCGTCATGACGCAACTGAACCGCATCGGGCAGGAATGGCTGCCGATCGTGGTGGCGACCGTCGTATCGACGTGGCTGTCGATTGCCGCCGGTGCGCTCGTCACTCGCGCGCTGATGCGCCGGATGGGTGACCACGGCGAAGCCCACGAGGAGCTGGCCCCATGAACGCGATGGCTCCGAACCTGCATCAACTCTGGGTCTACCTGGCCGCCAGCCCGCTGCTGGGCCTGACCGCCACGCTCATCGCCTACCTGATCGGCGTGCGTCTGCATGAGCGCAGTCGCTTCAATCCGATGGTCAATCCGTTGCTGATTGCGGTCGTCATATTGGGCACGCTGCTGACCGTGACAGGCACGCCATACAAGACCTACTTTGACGGCGCGCAGTTCGTGCACTTCCTGCTGGGGCCGGCCACGGTGGCGCTGGCGGTGCCGCTGTTTCAGCAATGGGCGAAGCTGCGCCGCCACGCGTTGCCGCTCATGGCCGGGCTGCTTGCGGGGTCGGTCGTGGCGGTGGTGTCAGCCGTGGGCATCGCGTGGCTGTTGGGCGCATCGCCGGAAACGCTGCGCTCGATGGCGCCGAAATCGGTGACGATCCCGATCGCCATGGGCATCTCGGAGAAGATCGGCGGTGCGCCGACCATCACGGCGGTGCTGGTGCTCATTACCGGCATTGTCGGCGCGACGACCACGACGCGGCTGCTGAACCTGCTGCGCGTGCGCGAGTACAGCGTGCGCGGCTTTGCCACCGGCATTGCGGCGCATGGCATTGGTACCGCGCGCGCGTTTCAGGTCAACCCGGAAGCGGGTGCGTTCTCGGCGCTGGGCATGGGCCTGAACGGCGTGCTGACAGCGGTGCTGGTGCCGCTGCTGGCGGGCTGGATTCCCCACTGAGCCGCCTTCCCCTCCGCCCCGGCATTTACTGCCTGGGCAACCAGCAACACGATCCTCCGTCCTCCTGAATGCTCCTGACAGAACGCTGTCAGGAGCCCCCCGCCAGAATCGCTCCAACTTAACCGGCAACGGCACTCCCAACCGCCTGAGCCACCTACCGGAGCGAACACCATGGCAAGCGTCATCAACTGGTTTGAAATCCCCGCCAACGATTTCCCGCGCGCGGTGAAGTTTTACGAGAACGTCTTCGACACGCAGCTCAAGCAGGAAGACATGGGCGACCTGACCATGGGCGTGTTTCCGGCGGGCGAGACGACCATCCACGGCGCGCTGGTCAAGGGCGAGGGCTTTGCGCCGTCCGACAAGGGCAGTGTGGTCTACCTGAACGCGCCCAACCTGGATGCCGTGCTCGAGCGCGTGAACGGCAGCGGCGGCCAATGCGTGTTCGGCCCCATGACGCTGCCCGACCACATGGGCCGCATCGCCCACATCGTCGACACCGAAGGCAACCGCGTCGGCCTGCACGAGCCGGATGCCAAGACGCAGGCGTACCTGCTGCAGCAGTAATAGCAGTAACGCTCCCCAAAGCCGGTGCGCGGGCGCCGGCCTTCACCATGAGACAGAGAAGAACACCATGCCGAGCCAATCCCCGTATCTCATGCGTGCCGCGGATGTCACCGCGCGCACGCAGTCGTTTTCGCACCCCTGGAACAGCCTGTCGGAAATTCACGGCACGATGATGGGCCGGCTGCTCGGGCTCAAGCGCACCGGCGTGAATTTTGCGCGCGTGCCGCCGGGCAAGGAGTCGTTCGTCTATCACTCGCACCAGCGCGAAGAGGAATGGATCTACATCCTTTCCGGCGAAGCGCAGGCCGAGATCGACGACAACATCTTCACCGTGCGTAGCGGTGATTTCATGGCCTTCCCCACAGGCGTCGCGCACCACCTGCGCAACTGCGGCAAGGAAGATCTCGTCTACCTGTGCGGCGGCGAACATCTCAACATCGAGATTGCCGATTTCCCGCGACTGGGCAAGCGCATGCTGCGCCGTGGCGAGCAGGTGGATATCGTCGACATCCACCCGCAGCGCGAGCTGACGCCCTTCGGCGCGTAGGGGAAAGATTGTGCGGATTGCGCGCGGCAAGAAGCCCACTACAATGCCGCGCATGACCCGCCGCGCCGACCGCCTGTTCCAGATTGCCCAGATCCTGCGAGGCCGCCGTTTGACCACGGCGGCGATGCTGGCCGACCGCCTCGGCGTGTCGGAGCGCACGGTGTATCGCGATATCCGCGATCTGTCTGTCTCTGGCGTGCCGATCGAAGGCGAAGCCGGTATCGGCTACCGCATGCGTGCCGGCTACGACCTCGCGCCGCTCATGTTCACCGCCGACGAAGTCGAAGCGCTGGTGGCCGGCGCGCGGATGATCAAGGCGTGGAGCGGTGGCACCATGGCCGACTCCGTGGAAGCCGCACTGGAAAAGCTGATGGGCGCCCTGCCCGCCGAACGCCGCGCCGAAGCCGAGACCACACGCATCTTCGCGCCCGGCTACGGCATGGGCAGCGAGGTCAAGCAGGTGTTCGATACGCTGCATGCCGCGCTGGGCCGCCACGCCGTTGCGCGGTTGTCCTACCGCGACGCGCAGGGCCAGTTGACCGAACGCTGCATCCAGCCGCTCGGTCTGTTCTTCTGGGGGCAAGTCTGGCTGGTGGCCGCCTGGTGCGAACACCGCCAGGACTACCGCACCTTCCGCCTCGACCGCTGCGTCAAAGTGGACATTCTGGAGCGCCACTTTGCCGAATCCGCCGAGCGCTCGCTGGCGGACTTCATGCGCAAGGTGCGGGGCTCGTCGGATTAACAACCGTAACCGACGAACGCAACGTCAGGCGGGATCGGGCTCCGCCAGCAGCCGCTCGATATCGCCGGCAATCTCTTCCGGCTTGGTCATCGGCGCGTAGCGCTTGTACACCGTGCCGTCGCGGCGCAGCAGGAACTTGGTGAAGTTCCATTTGATGGCTCCGATGCCGAGCACGCCGGGCTTTTCCGAGGTCAGCCACTTGTAGAGCGGATGCGCGCTTGAGCCATTCACGTCGATCTTGCCGAACATCGGGAACGAGACGCCGTAGTTCTTCTCGCAGAACGCGCCGATTTCGTCTTCGCCGCCCGGTTCCTGCTTGCCGAACTGGTTGCAGGGAAAGCCGAGCACTTCCAGCCCCTTGTCGTGCAGCCGCTTGTACACCGCCTCCAGCCCCGCGTACTGCGGCGTGAATCCGCACTTGCTGGCCGTGTTCACGATCAGCAGGACCTTGCCCTTGTACTGCGACAGCGGCACGCGCTGGCCGGTCAGCGAATCGGCCTCGAATGCATAAACGTCAGTCATGGCTACTCTCCGGATGGTTGCGGGAACGGGAATGCTCCGGCATCTGGCCGGAATTGTAACGGCCCGCGCTGGGCGGGCCGTTTGGGAGCGATGCGGGGCGATGCGGGTCAGTGCTTGTCGGTTTCTGAGAACCAGAACGTGCGCTTGCGTTTGCCGAGGCCCGTCGGGGAGACCTTGATCGGAGCGAGTGACGATCCACCACCCGTGCCCGTTTGGTTGCCACAGCCAAAGCACACCGGCACCGGCGTTGTGCCGCCATTGCCGTTGTTGACGAGCACCACGCCATACACCGACGACGGCGGAAAGCCACCGCCATCGAGCATGACGGACCGGTCGGGGTTCTGACCCGCACCGGTGAGGAAGCTGACGGAGTAGGTACGCGCCACGCCGAGGTTCGGATAGCACATGCCGGCCTTCGGCACTGCCGGCGTGTTGGTGCCGAACGTCGTATAGCCCGCAACGGTCAGCGGTGCATTCACCACCTTCTCGCCTGCATTCGGCAACGTGATGAAGAAGCCGGAGCCCGTGCCGTTGTACGCGCCCGAGGTCGCGTCGACGAGGTTGGCCTCGGTCAGCGGCGTCCAGCCGGCGGGCACCGGCCCGAGGTTCGGATCCTTGAGCATGTAGAACCGGTTGACCACGTTGTATGCGGTACCGGGCGCGTTCGACGCCGAATACAGCGGATGCTCGCGATCGCCGGTGCCGGCGAGGATCGCATTGAAGCCGGCCGTGGGCACCACATCGGGCGCATAGAAGAACTTGCGCGCATTGTTGGTGTTGGCTGCGCCGCCCAGCGTCGCGAATTGGGTCAGTGCCCAGTTGGCGGGGGTGTTGCCGGCAGCGCTCTGGAAATCGACGCGCCAAATGTTGCCGCCCACATCGCCCACGTAGGCCATCTGGATGTAGCCGCTGCCCGTGCGGTCCACCGTGGTGACGTCGGAGGCAATCGAGCGCGTGAGGCTGGTGTTCTTCACGCACACGCCCGCGACGCCACTGCAGTTGGCCAAGGCGCTCCACACCGGCACGCCGCTGTACGCATCGAGCACGACAATGCCGCGGCCGACGGTGTCGGTGCCGGGTGCCGGGTCGCTGTCTTCGGAGGCGGCATCGTAGCCCGCGCCCATGATCAGCACGGGATTGGTATAGCCCGCCACGCGCATCAGCCGGGGCTTGGACCACGTCTGACCGAGTTCGGGAATGTCGGTGTTGCTTCGCGACCAGAGGTAGCGCGGATTCACGGGGTCGGTCACATCGAGCGCATACACAAGGCTGCCACCACGACGCGCTGTCAGGTAGATGACCGTGCGCGGGCTGCCGGTCACGCGCTGATCCTGCATGACGGTCGTGCTGCCGTCGAAGAAGTCGTCGCGTGGTGTCGGCTTGGGTGTGATGCCGCCCGGCGTGGTGGAGAGCGCAACCTCCGGCGTGTTGGCATAGAGCCGGCTCAGCTTGCCGATGAACTCGGGCGGGATGAAGCCCCACAGCTCGCCGCCCGGACGCACGATGTTCGTCGACGAGGTCTTGATGCCGGTTGCCTGGTTGCCGTTGACGGCATGGAACACGCCGTCATTGGTGCCGTAATAGACGACGACGTTGGGCGCGGTCGATGTTCCGTAGTTGATCACCACGGGGCGCGAGTGCAACACGTCGCCGTGGATCGACGGGCGGATCGTCACCGGAGACCCCGGGCCTGTCTCAGCTTCCTGCCCCACCGTCGGTGCCTTGGTGCTTCCGTCCATCGCGTAGACGTCGCGGCCGCGCACCCAGTTGATGAAGTAGTTCTGCTCGCTCGAGGTGATGGCCGGGGCGCCGTTCACGCTGTTGTAGGAGTTGATCGCGTCCAGCCCTTTCCCTGCACCGCCGGTCAGCCACGTGTTCGACGTGTCGAACGTCGGCATGGCACCGCTGGTCGGGCACGTGCCGACGCCGTTGCAGGTATAGAGCACACGGGTGCTTTGATCGGTCAGGAACTGGGCGCGCAGCATTTCACCGGCGCCGCCCTTCTCGACCACCTCGCCGTCAGGGGAGTCACTTGCGCCTCCGACGCCGGAGGGGCTGTTGATCCAGAATCCGTTCTTCGGCCAGTTGGTCACGCCCGACCCGTAGCCGCTGGTGCCAAAAGCCAGCGGTGGATCGGCCGACCAGAAACTGACGGCGTTGGGCGAAATGAAGCCGGTGCCTGCGCTGCTGAGCGCCGGTTTGCCGACGGAATCCAGCAATTGCAGGGTGCCGTTGGCGTCGTAGCCCACCTGGTATTGCTTGAGGTTCCCCATCCAGCGCGGCGCGGCGCTCGCGTCCGGACGGAACATGCCGACATAGACCTGGTTCAGGAACTGGCCCTGCGCATTCACGGCGGCCGGCAAGCTGACCGAGGCGAACACGCTGTTCACAGCCTGAATTTCGTTGAAGATCTGCAGCAGGATGTCTTTCAGCTGGTCCGGTTTGCCAAGCTGGGCAACATACGCCTTGCCTCCGCCGTTCGTGGCCATGCTTTGGTCAAACGCCACGTAGTCGGGGTTGTTTCCGTCCGTGACGGAAATCGTGTAGGTGATGATGTTCTGCGGCGGATGATCCTTGGGGATCGTCTTCGTCTGCAGGTCATAGCGGTACATGAACTGCGCCCACTCGTCGCCCCAGTTGGCCTGGTACTTGTTGTAGGGCGACGGTATGACGATCTGCGGCGGCGTCGTGTTGGCAGAAAGGCCCAGTGCAGATGCCAGATCGCTCTGGATGTTCTTGCCGGTGTCCTGTGGTTTGCCGTTGTTGACGGCATTGCCGATGTAGATGACGTAATTCCGCTGACACGGGTTGTTGATCGGATTGGCCGACGTGTATGACGTTCCGGATGGGCCGGTTCCGCTGTTGAAGTAGGCCCATGCCTCCTCCATGCCGCCGCCAACCTGCGAGTTGTTCGAGTTGTTTGCCTGACGGTCGATCGTCAACACGTAGTTGAGAAAGCTGTTGATCCCGTTGAGGTCCATCAGGGGCAACTGCGCGGGCGGCGTTGCCGGAAACTGGAACTGCGCGCCGACGTTGTTGCCGGAGCCGAACATCATCAGGCCCAGATTCAGGTTGCCCAGCAACGACGGAGAATTCTTGAACGCGTTCACCGCGTCATAGAGCGCGCACTGCTCGGCACCCACATCGGTGTTCGCATTGTTGCTCGACACGACGCCGCTGGTGTCGCAGGTGAACGTTGCGGATGCATTCCATGTGGACGCGTTGTCCATGATGATCAGCACGTTGGGCTTGCCCGCCTGCGGTTGCAGCCCGGTGTACAGATCAATATCCTCGGCCCCGGCAGGCTGGACACACGCCAGCGCGAGCGCGGCGGTGGCCGTCGCGGCAAACGCAAATCGTTGAGCAAATGAGCGCATATGAGTTGTTCCTTGCTTGCGCGTTGGCTTACGGACACGCGGCGCCGGTCAGCACGCGAACGGCCACACCCTGATGCAGCGTGGTGTTCACGGCCGTGCCATTGGCATCGTTGACGGTGGCAGCGACATCCCACTGCGTCGCACTGCAATTCGACATGCCGCCGGGCGTGCCGGCAGCGGTCAGGATGCCGGTGTCGGAGTTGTTGTTCACGCCGCTGAAGCAGGACGAGTCGGCAGCAAAGTTGGGGCTGGTCGTATCTGTCGTCAGCTGCGTATTGGCGATCGGCTTGGTGGCCACGCAGGCGGGTGCCGCCACTTGTGCGGTGTAGTCCGCCTTGCCATCGCCGTTCACATCGACCGGCACGCTGGTCGCGACCGGGTTGGAGGTGAAATCCACGCTGATGACCTGCTCAATACCCTGCTGCGCCGCGCTGCGTGCTTCGAGGCCGTATTGCTGGTTGGCGGCGATCTTGGTGTTGATCACGCCCGAGTTCATCATCATCACGACGATGCCCATGAAGATCGCCAGGAAGATCAGCGTGACAACGAGGGTCACGCCCGACTGACGTGCCGATTGGCGAACCGATAAGCGCCGCATGGCTACTCCCGTGGGCCGGCCACATTGGCGACGCGCGCGACTTCCGCGTAGACGTGCCGTTTGTAGCCATCTTTGAAAGGTGGGGTGAGCGTGCCGCGGCCGAGGTCGTAAGACCGCGTATCCGTCCAGCCCGGTGACACGCCCAGCGTGCGCGCGAGCACGTTGATGCGCACCGCCGTCACGTTGCTCCAGTTGGTCGCGGCGGATGCGAGCCAGTTGTAGCCGCCGACGTTGGTACACGCGGCGCTGTTGTCGATGCCGGGATTGGCGACGTAGCAATCGGGCGAACCGTTGCCGTCCATGTCCACGCCATAGGCGAAATGCACGTCGTCGATGCCCTGCGCGATCGAGTTGGGCGGCTGCATTGCACCGCTGTAAAACTCGACCATCTTGAGCGTCGGAATGCTGTCGCCGCCCGTGCCGCAACGGTCGCACGTGGCCAGATAGAACGCACGCACGCTGACCTGGCGCAGGTCTGCCAGATTGGTGCAGGTCTTGTCCTTGAGCGTGAAATCCGTTGCGGTGGCGCTGAACACAAAGGGCGACGTGTCAGTGCTGCAGAACGAGTCCTGCAGATAGGCCTGCCCTGCCGCGACGGCACTCGCCGAGGTGACGGTGCTCGACACGCGGCGCACCACCAGGATTTCCGAGTTGGGGGACAGGTTGGGCAAGCACGGCGCCGCATTCGCGCCGGGCACGTAGCCGTAGATGGCCACCGGCACCGTTGCCGGGCCGGTGCTGAAGCCGAGCGCATTGATGGCCGCGGCGCAGACATCGGGTGTGGCAACGGCGGAGGTGCCCAGCAGGTTCAGATCGCCGAGAAAGCCGCCCAGCCCGACTTCCTGGCTGATGATGTCGAGCGCATAGCGTCCGTTCTCGATCTGCGTGGCGCTGTTGCCGAGTTGCACGCGCGATTGCGAGGTCGATGCATACAAGCTCGCCAACGCGGTCAGCAGCAGCAGCCCGAGCGCCATGCCGACCATCAATTCGACCAGCGACATCCCGCGCTGCAGAGGCCGCAGCGTGCGACGTGTGCGATGTGTGCGATGTGTGGAAGGCGTCGTCATGACAGCACCCCCATGCGCACCTGCACGCTGATGGCACGCCGGTAGGCGTCGTTTCCGTAATTGCCGGTGCCGCTGCCGCAGGGCAAGGCCGGCGCCACGGTCTGCACCAGGCCCTGCCACGCGACAGTCACGCGGTAGATCTGGTTGACGGTGTCGACGGCTTCGATGCAGCCGCGCGCACCGATCATGGCGCCCACAGCGACGGCCCCACTCGCAGCGGTTTCGGTATTGCCGAGCAGCGCGTTGTTCCACGCGGCAAGATCGGTGGTGACCGTGGCTTGCTGCGTGGCCGTGCCCATCGTGCAGCTGGGCGCCGAGACACCGCCCGTGCCGACCGTCGTCATCGCGCCGGCCACGGCGTAGCAAGGGGCCACCTGGCGGTTTGCATTGAGCCGCGCGGCCATGTCCTGCAACAACGTCAGGGCCTGCACACGCTGGTAGGACTCCATCTCCGACTGGTTGGAGCGGACCATCATCCCCGCTGCGCCCAGCAGCGCGACCAGCAGAATCACGACCGAAATCAGGATTTCGATCAGGGTCGACCCACGCTGCGCGGCCTTGCGCGACCTGCGATGGCGAAAGCCTGCGGCGCCGCTCATGAGCACGTCCCCGACACCACCGCGACGCGGCCGGTGCCGCCCACCTGCACGCAGCTCGAGGAAACGGATTGCGACGCGCTCGTCGGCGTGACCTGGAACGTGACGCCGCCTGCAGTGGGTCGGCCATCGTTGCCGAACGACAGCGTGTTGCCGCTGCTCGCCGCGATGGTCACGCCGCTGTAGGGGCCGAATGTGCGGATCACGGTGGCGGGCGTGCCTACGGTCAGCGTCCAGCCGGTCGCCCAGTTGCTGGTGGTCGAGACGGTGGCCACGGCGTTTTGCTTCACCGCCTCGGCACGCGCCAACGACACGGCAGACGACAGGTCGAACGACGCATTGCGCGTGGCCTGTGTCGCGATCATGCCCGAGAACGACGGCACGGCAATCGTCACCAGGACGGCGAGCACGGCCAGCGTGACCATCAGCTCGGTGAGCGTGAAACCTTGGGTGGGCTTGCGCAGAGTGTTCATGGCTCGCCTCACTTCCAGCAGTTGGAGGCGCCGCCGGAAGCCGCCTTGGCACCGGTGTTCGTCAGCGTGAGCGTGCCGCAGGCGGCGTCGTTCGCCTGCTGCGAGCCCTGCGGAGTCGCCGCCAGTTGGTAAGACGGCGGCACGCTGCTGGCGCTCAGCGTGAAGGTGTAATTGGGCGAAACGTTGGCCGGGACGTTGCTGGCGTATTGCAGCGTTGTCATGTCAGGCGCATAGGCGCGGTTGTCGAGCAGGAAGCGCTCCTGCGCGGCCGCCACTTCCTGCATGAAGGATTCCGCCGCTGCCCGATTGGAGCGGACGATGTATTTGACGTAGCTGGGATAAGCAATGATCGCCAAGATGCCAACAATGGCCACCGTGATCATCAGCTCAATCAGCGTAAAGCCCCGCGCCGCTTGCGCGCGCTGGCGTATCGGCCTGCTTGCCACGTTTCCACCCACCCGTATTTGCTGAGGCAATTCTTTGTTATTCACGCCCGTCAAGTGACTCGACAGGCGTGCTCGCCGGTTTATACGGCAATTCTCAGCAAATATTAAGGAAAGTTAATGAAGACAGGTGGGTGCAGGAGGCTGCGCAAACGTTGTGCGCCGCAAATTACCTCAAATGGTGTAGCGCGTGGGCCACATCAGACGACGTTCAGATGCTCGGTGCCGGCCGACAGGTCGGTCTGGCCGCCCCGCTTGCTGTGCAGCTTGATCTGCAAGCGCAGATCGTTGAGCGAGTCGGCATTGCGCAGCGCATCCTCATAGGTGATCTTGTTCTGTTCGTACAACTCGAACAGCGCCTGGTCGAACGAGATCATTCCCTGCTCGCGGGATTTCTTCATGACCTCCTTCAGCTCATGCACCTCGCCCTTGAAGATGAGGTCTTGCACCAGCGGGGTCGCCAGCATGATCTCGACGGCCGGTACGCGCCCCTTCTTGCCCTGACGCGGCAGCAGGCGCTGCGCGATCATTGCGCGAAGGTTCAGCGACAGGTCGATCAGCAGCTGCTGACGCTTCTCTTCCGGGAAGAAGTTGATGATCCGGTCGATCGCCTGGTTCGAGCTGTTGGCGTGCAGCGTGGCGAGGCACAGGTGGCCGGTTTCCGCATACTGGATGGCGTATTCCATCGTGTCGCGATCCCGGATTTCGCCGATCAGGATCACATCCGGCGCCTGGCGCAGCGTGTTCTTCAGCGCCACGTGCCACGACTCGGTATCCACGCCCACCTCCCGCTGCGTCACCACGCAGTTCTGGTGCGCATGCACGTATTCCACCGGGTCTTCAATGGTGATGATGTGGCCGTACGAATTCGCATTGCGATAGCCCACCATCGCCGCCAGCGAGGTCGACTTGCCCGAGCCCGTGGCGCCCACGACGATCACGAGGCCGCGCTTGCTCATCACGATCTCGTTCAGGATCGGCGGCAGGTCCAGCTCGCCCAGCGTCGGGATCTTCGTGTTGATGGTCCGCAGCACCATGCCGGCGCGGCCCTGCTGCATGAACGCCGACACGCGGAAACGCCCGGCACCCGGCGCCGTGATGGCGAAGTTGCATTCCGAGCTGTCTTCGTACTCGCGCAGCTGCTTCTCGTTCATGATCGACTTGACCAGACCGAGGGCCTGCTGGGCATTCAGCGGCTGCTGAGAGATCGGCGTGACCTTGCCGTCCACTTTGATCGCGGGCGGAAATTCTGCCGTGATGAACAAGTCCGAGCCACGGCTGTTCACCATCAACTGCAAGAGTTCGTGGATGTATTTGGTGGCGGCTTCGCGGTCCAGCATGGCGTGCCCCTCCTGGAAAGAATTGGAAAGCGCGCTGACGTATCGGTCAGCGTATCAGTTCGCGTATCAGTTCGCGAACGCGTCCGGGTTCTTGGCGATGGCGCGCGCGTCTGCGTAGTTGATCGCCGAGCGCTTGATCAGCTCCGACAGGCACTGGTCGAGCGTCTGCATGCCCATGCCGCTGCTGGTCTGCATCATCGAGTACATCTGCGAGATCTTGTTCTCGCGGATCAAGTGACGGATGGCCGGCGTGGCGATCATGATTTCGTGCGCCGCAATCCGGCCTGACCCGTCGCGCGTCTTGAGCAGCGTCTGCGAGATCACCGCCTCCAGCGATTCGGAAAGCATGGTCCGGACCATCTCCTTTTCGTCCGACGGGAACACGTCGACGACCCGGTCGATGGTCTTGGCTGCCGAGCTGGTGTGCAGCGTGCCGAACACCAAGTGGCCGGTTTCTGCTGCGGTGAGCGCCAGGCGAATGGTTTCAAGGTCACGCAATTCGCCGACCAGCACCACGTCCGGATCTTCACGCAGTGCCGACTTCAACGCATTGGCGAACGAGTGGGTATGGGGCCCGAGTTCACGCTGGTTGATCAGGCTCTTCTTCGATTCGTGCACGAATTCGATCGGGTCTTCCACCGTGAGGATGTGGCCCATGTCGTTTTCGTTGCGGTGGTTGACCATCGCGGCAAGCGTGGTCGACTTGCCGGAGCCGGTCGGGCCCGTGACGAGCACCAGGCCGCGCGGCTTCATCGCCAGATCGGCAAACACGGCCGGCGCCTTCAGGTCATCCAGGGAAAGCACCTTCGACGGAATCGTCCGGAACACCGCCGAAGCGCCGCGGTTCTGGTTGAACGCGTTGACCCGGAAACGCGAGAGGCCGGGGATCTCAAACGAGAAGTCGACTTCCAGGTTTTCTTCGTAGACCTTGCGCTGCCCGTCGCTCATGATGTCGTACACCATGGAGTGCACATCCTGGTGCGTGAGCGGGGGCACGTTGATCCGGCGCATGTCGCCGTGGATCCGGATCATCGGCGGCAGTCCGGCCGACAGGTGCAAGTCCGACGCCTTGTTCTTGGCGGAAAACGCCAGAAGCTGCGCGATGTCCATCTTATAATGACCCCCGACTTTTTTATGTCGCCCGGGCGTCGCAATGGCGCCTCCAGACGCGCTCCGAGCCGTTGTTTTGACGTGCCGGAACCTTGTTTATTTGTAACAAACGTCGCCGGATTATGTCTGTAATCGCCGCCAACTTGCAAGCCGTGCGTCAACGGATCACAACGGCCTGCACACTGGCTTCGCGCGATGCTGCGGGTGTCACATTGCTGGCCGTTTCCAAGACGTTCGACGCCGATGCCGTACGCACCGCGCATGCTGCGGGGCAACGCCTCTTCGGCGAGAACTACGTGCAGGAAGGCATCGCCAAGATCGACGCGCTGGCCGACCTGCGCACGGGCATCGACCCGATCCGCTGGCATTTCATCGGCCCCCTGCAGAGCAACAAGACGCGTGCCGTGGCCGAGCAATTCGACTGGGTGCACAGCGTCGATCGCCTGAAGATCGCCGAGCGCCTGTCGGCCCAGCGCCCGGACGCCTTGCCTCCCCTGCAGGTCTGCCTCGAGATCAACATCAGCCGCCAGGCCAGCAAACATGGCCTGCTGCCCGATTTCGATGAGGTGCTTGCCGTGGCACAAGCCGTCTCGTCCCTGCCCCGTTTGCAGTTGCGCGGCCTGATGGCCGTGCCCGAGCCCAGCGATGACCCCGTGGCGCAGCGCAAGCCGTTTGCTGATCTGCGTGCCCTGGCGGGCCGGCTGCGCGAGGCCGGCATCCCGCTCGATACGCTCTCGATGGGCATGTCCGCCGACCTGGAAGACGCGATTGCCGAAGGCGCCACGATTGTGCGCGTCGGCAGCGCCATCTTCGGCGCGCGGCATTACGCCAACGCCTGAATTCCTGTTTCCTCTCACACCACCACTCTCATGCTCGACACTTTGAAACTCGGCTTCATCGGCGGCGGCAACATGGCGGCGGCCCTCATCGGCGGCCTGATCGCCAAGGGCGCGCACGGCGCCAACATCGTGGTGGTAGATCCGACCGAACCCGCCCGCAGCCGCGCCGAGCAGACCTGGGGCGCCCGCACAACCGCTGCTCCGGGCGCCGAACTGGCCGACCGCGACGTGATCGTGCTGGCCGTCAAGCCGCAGCAGATGCGCGAGGTCTGTGCGCAACTGGCACCGCATCTGCGCGACAGCCTGGTGCTGTCGGTGGCGGCGGGCATCCGGATCCAGGATCTGTCGCGCTGGCTGAATGGTCACGCACGTGTGGTGCGGGCGATGCCGAATACGCCTGCGCTCTCCGGTCTGGGTATGACCGGCCTGGCCGCCAACGCTGGCTTGTCCGACGCCGACCGCGCGACCGCCAGCGCCATCGCCAATGCTGTCGGCAAGAGCGTTTGGGTGCCCGCCGAAGCGCAGATTGATGCAGTGACCGCCATCTCGGGCAGCGGCCCCGCGTACGTGTTCTATTTCATCGAAGCGATGCAGCAGGCGGCGCAGGAGCTGGGGCTGTCGGCGGAAGATGGGCGCACGCTGGCGGTCGAGACGTTTATTGGCGCGGCCACGCTGGCGGGCCAATCGACCGAGCCGGTTGAGGTGTTGCGCGAGCGTGTGACTTCCAAAGGTGGGACGACCTATGCAGCGCTGACTTCAATGGAAGGGGCCGATATCAAGGCTGCTTTTGTGCGGGCGATGCATGCTGCGGCGGCTCGGGGGAAGGAGATGGGGGAGGAGTTTGGGAGGGATTGAGGGTTGTTGGTGCATCCCTTGTTTCATCCCCTGCCGGGGCTGACTCACTTTCTTTGCCTTGCCAAAGAAAGTAAGCAAAGAAAGGCGCGCCCGATGCGGCGAAAGACTCCTTGAATTTCTGTCGCAAGGAGGGAGGGGAGGCAAACTCGCTGCGCTCAGACAGGCCTCCCCTCTTTTTCCTCCTTGCAACAGAAATTCAAGGCGCCGCATAGGGCAGGGAAAGTCAAAGGACAAAGCCAAACCTTCTGGGCGCCAGCTCAAGCGACAAGGCCAACCACGCGATGGGTTGGCCTTTTTCTTTTGACGTTAGGCCCTTGATGGCGCCTTGAATTTTTGTGAGCGGGCGGAAAAAAGAGGGAGGCCTGTCTGAGCGCAGCGAGTTTGCCTCCCTCTCCGCCCGGTCACACAAATTCAAGGGGAAGTCGCCATCTCGGGCGCGCCTTTCTTTTGCCTACTTTTCTTTGGCAAGACAAAGAAAAGTAGGTCGTGCCCGGCAGGGTACGAAAAGGGGATGCACCAAAAACCCCTTAGCGCATCAAATACCCCCCCACCACCCCAGCAAACAAACAAGCCCCCAACCAATTGTTATGCCGGAAAACAAAAAAACACTTCATCCGATCCCGCGTCTGCAGCATCGGGTAATACCAAAGCGACAACACCACGGCGGCGGCAAATCCAATCCAGTACGCCACGCCTAGCGCCATCACATGGCCAGCCCAGGCCATGATCCCGAAGAAGCCGACGTAGCACAGCATGATCGCCGCCACGTCGTAGCGTCCGAACGTAATGGCCGACGTTTTGATGCCGATGAGCAAATCGTCATCGCGGTCGACCATCGCATACGCGGTGTCATAGGCGACGGCCCAAAACACATTGCCGGCGAGCATCAGCCACGCCAGCATCGGCACTTGATCCTGCACCGCGGCGTACGCCATCGGAATCCCAAACCCGAACGCAATACCGAGGTACGCCTGCGGAATCGCGAAGAACCGCTTGAAGAACGGATATGTGCCGGCAATCACGATGGCGGCAACCGACATCCACTTCGTCAGCGCATTGAGCGGCAGGATCAGCGCGAAGGCGATGAGCGAGAGCACCGCCGCAACCGCGAGCGCTTCCCACGGGGCGATCAGTCCCGCGGTGATCGGCCGCTCCTTGGTGCGTTTGACGTGCTTGTCAAAGTCGCGATCGGCCCAGTCGTTGACGGCGCAGCCGGCCGAGCGCATCAGGAACGTGCCGACCGTGAAAATCACCACCAGCGAGAGCGGCGGATGACCATCAGCCGCCATCCATAGCGCCCACAGCGTCGGCCACAACAGCAGCAGCGTGCCGATCGGTTTGTCCATCCGCATCAGGCGCGCATAGAGCACGAGGCGGCTGGGTTGGGCAGCGGACGATTGCATGGAAATCACCAAAGAAAAATGGCGCCTGCACGAGGCAAGGCGCCATTTTAGTCCCGCCGAAAGCAGCTTAGGCGGCGGCCAGATCGAAGCGGTCGAGATTCATCACCTTGACCCATGCGGCCACGAATTCGCTGATGAAGCGCTCCTTACCGTCGGCGCTGCCGAACACCTCGGCCAGCGCACGCAGGATCGAGTTCGAGCCGAACACCAGATCGACGCGCGTGCCAGTCCACTTGCGCTCGCCCGTCTTGCGGTCATAGCCCTCGTAGATGTCGCCGGCAGGCTTCCACTCGGTGTTCATGTCGAGCAGGTTGACGAAGAAGTCGTTCGTCAGCGCGCCCGGCGTGCGGGTAAAGACGCCGTGTTGGCTGCCATCCGCGTTGATGTTGATGGCGCGCAGGCCACCGATCAGCACGGTCAACTCCGGCGCTGTCAGCGTCAGCAGTTGAGCCTTGTCGAGGAGCAGCACTTCGGCCGGCACCGCAAACTGCGTCTTCTGGTAATTGCGGAAACCGTCCGCCACGGGCTCGAGCACCGAGAAGGATGCGGCATCGGTCTGCTCGGCCGTCGCATCGACGCGGCCCGGCGTGAACGGCACGGTGATCGTCGTGCCGGCTGCCTTCGCGGCCAGCTCGATACCAACGCTGCCTGCCAGCACAATCACGTCCGCCAGCGAAGCCTTGCCCGAGGCGCGTTGAATTTCCTCCAGCTTGGCCAGCGTGCCGGCCACCGGCTGGTTGACCGCCCAATCGTTCTGCGGCGCCAGGCGAATGCGCGCGCCGTTGGCGCCGCCGCGCTTGTCGGACCCGCGGAAGGTCGAGGCAGACGCCCACGCCACGGCAACCAGTTCGGATGCCGACAGGCCGGAAGCGGCAATCTTCGCCTTGAGGTCGGCGATATCGGCCTCGGTCGGCTTGTGTGTAGCGGCCGGCAGCGGGTCTTGCCAGATCAGGTCTTCACGCGGCACTTCGGGGCCGAGGTAACGCGACTTCGGGCCGAGGTCACGGTGCGTGAGCTTGAACCAGGCGCGTGCAAAGGCCTCGGCAAACGCCTGCGGGTTGTCCAGGAA
Source organism: Ralstonia sp. UNC404CL21Col (assembly GCF_000620465.1). GTDB lineage: Bacteria > Pseudomonadota > Gammaproteobacteria > Burkholderiales > Burkholderiaceae > Ralstonia > Ralstonia flatus. The sequence goes on along the minus strand of NZ_KK211140.1, from coordinate 56,597 downwards.
GCGGCGCGAAATCTTTTCGTACGCCGGATCGAAACGCAGCGACAGGTCGGTCGTCAGCATCGTGGGCTTGCGCTTGGGCGAGTCGGGCGTCGGGCCTGGAATGATCGCCTCGGCGTCTTTGGCCACCCATTGCAGCGCGCCGGCGGGGCTCTTTTCCTGTACCCATTCGTACTTGAACAGGTTCTCGAAGAAGTAGTTGCTCCATTGCGCGGGCGTCTGCGTCCAGGTGACTTCAAGCCCGCTGGTGATCGCATCCGCGCCCTTGCCGGTGCCAAAGGTGCTGGCCCAGCCCAGGCCTTGCGCTTCCAGCGGCGCGGCCTCGACATCGGCGCCAACGTGGCTTGCCGCACCGGCACCGTGGGTCTTGCCGAAGGTGTGACCACCGGCGATCAGCGCGACGGTTTCTTCGTCGTCCATCGCCATGCGGGCGAAGGTCTCGCGGATGTCCTTGGCAGCGGCCAGCGGATCGCCATGGGCATGTTCCGGACCTTCCGGGTTCACGTAAATCAAGCCCATCTGCACGGCAGCGAGCGGGTTCGCGAGGTTGCGCTCGCCCGAATAGCGCGTGGCTTCCAGCCACTTGGTCTCGTTGCCCCAGTAGACGTCGTTGTCCGGTTCCCACGTGTCTTCACGGCCGGCGGCAAAGCCGAACGTGCGGAAGCCCATGGTTTCAAGCGCAACGTTGCCGGTCAGGATCAGCAGGTCGGCCCACGAGATGGCTTGGCCGTATTTCTGCTTGATGGGCCACAACAGGCGGCGCGACTTGTCGATGTTGACGTTGTCCGGCCAGGAGTTGAGCGGTGCAAAACGTTGCTGGCCGCGCCCGGCACCACCACGGCCATCGCCCGTGCGGTATGTGCCAGCGGCGTGCCACGCCATGCGGATGAACTGCGGACCGTAGTGGCCGAAGTCTGCCGGCCACCAGTCTTGCGAATCCGTCATCAGGCGGCGCAGATCGGCCTTGAGCGCGTCGTAGTCGATCGCATTGAACGACTTGCGGTAGTTGAAGCTCGACCCGAGCGGATCGGACTTCTCGGAATGCTGGTTCAGCAGATCAACACGCAGCTGATTGGGCCACCAATCCTTGTTGGCCGTACCGCCACCGAAGGTGTGCGAAGCAGCGGGAGCATGGCCGGAAAACGGGCATTTGGCTTCAGTCGTCATGATTCTCTCGTCTAGGTCATGGGGTTGATGCCGCCCCACCCGCAACACAACGGGCTCGCGGGTGGGGCGCAATTCGCTGCTGTCGAAACGCCTGTCGCAAACGTGGCGAACGGCCGTCAGGTCAGCCTTAAGCCAGGAGCGAACGCAGCATCCACGCGGTCTTTTCGTGAATGTCCATGCGTTGCGTCAGCAGGTCGGCGGTCGGTTCGTCGGCGGCCTTGTCGACGTCGGGGAACAGGCTGCGGGCGGTGCGCGTCACGGCTTCGTGGCCGGCCACCAGTTCACGCACCATGTCCATCGCCTCGGGAATACCCTTCGATTCCGGAATCGACGACAGCTTGGCGAACTCCGAATACGAGCCCGGTGCCGGATAGCCCAGGGCGCGGATGCGTTCGGCCACGGGGTCGACGGCATTCCACAGTTCGTTGTACTGCGTCTCGAACATCAGATGCAGCGTGTTGAACATCGGGCCGGTGACGTTCCAGTGGAAGTAATGCGTCTTCAGATAGAGCGAGTAGGTATCGGCCAGCAGGCGCGACAGGCCTTCTGCGATCTTCTTGCGATCCTTGTCAGCAATGCCGATGTTGATCTGGGCTGCGGCAGGCGCGCCGCTGTTCTTCTTTGCCATCTGGATTCCCCTATGAAGTGGTGTGCAAAAACGCGATGCCGTCCGCTGGATTCAGCGTCGGGCCACGCGTGCTTGGAGCCTTCTTTCGGTTGCCGCTCGCGCAGCAAGTTCCGATCGTCGCATCGTCCTATGACGAAACGCAGAGCGGCTGGCAACCGAGCATCGGCCGGTCATCAGACCGTGAGCTGCACCATACCGTGCAGGAGCACGATCATAGCGCCGGCAGCCACGATGGATAGACCGATCTGCTTGCGCACCCACTTGCGTTGCAGGCGGGCTGATTCAGCCGCGCGTGGGCCGCGGCCACCGGCTGCACTGCCCGGCATGCCGGACAGCGTCGGCACCTCTGCGTGCGAGGCGCGCACTGTGCCCGCAAACCCCTGCCACTCCGAAACGAACATCCGCACCATTGCCATGTTTTCTTCTCCTTGCGACCCTGCGCCTTCCTGATGCCCGCACCATTTGCGCGAGCAACTTCGTGCATCCGTCAGGTCAGTGCGATTCACCATAGGCAGCGAGCCATTCCAGCACGGTCGCAACGGTGTTCGAGGCAAGCGGCAAGGACATGACGGGCTCCACGGTGATCGGGCGGTGAGCGATGCGCTCACCATGGAACAGAGTCTACCTTTACGCTATTGATCCGTATATTTGATTGTTTTTATCTATTAATTAGACGTGCGCTATGGCCGTCATGCGGTGACGGCAACTGACAACTCAGCGGATCAGTGAATCAATGGATCAGCGGGGTGGGCGGCAGCAGCTTGATGCCGGGCAGATCGCATTGCGCGACCGCCTTGGCCACCGCCTCGATTGCGGCGATGCGGGTGAAGCTCTTGCGCCAGGCCAGCACAACGCGGCGGTCGGGCACGGGCTCCTGGAACGGCACGTAGGTCAGCAGATCATTGGCGGCAGGCTGCATGTTCGGCACCGACGTACGCGGCAGCACGGTAATGCCCACGCCGCTGGCCACCATATGTCGGATCGTTTCGAGCGATGAACCTTCGAAAGTCTTCTGGATGCCGTCTGCGTTCTGCGAGAAGCGCGACAGCTCCGGGCACACGCCCAGCACATGGTCGCGGAAGCAATGGCCGTTGCCGAGTAGCAGCATGGTCTGCTGCTTGAGCGCCTCCGGGTCCACCGACGATGCCTTCGCCAGTTCGTGGCCGCGCGGCACCGCCACCACAAAGGGCTCGTCGTACAGCGGCACCGTCATCAGGCCGGCTTCGGGAAACGGCTCGGCCATGATGGCGCAGTCGATCTCGCCTTGCTTGAGCAGCTCCACCAGCCGCACGGTGAAGTTCTCCTGCAGCATCAGCGGCATCTGCGGGACGGTGTCGATCATCTGCTTGACCAGCGCAGGCAGCAGATACGGGCCGATCGTGTAAATCACCCCGAGCCGCAGCGGCCCGGCCAGCGGGTCCATCCCCTGCTTGGCGATCTCGCGGATCGCCATCGTCTGCTCGAGCACGCGCTGCGCTTGCGTGACGATCTGCTCGCCGACGGGCGTGACGCTCACTTCCGACGCGCCGCGCTCGAAGATCTGCACGGCCAGTTCGTCTTCCAGCTTCTTGATGGCGACCGACAGCGTCGGTTGCGAGACGAAGCAGGCCTCGGCGGCACGCCCAAAGTGGCGTTCCCGCGCGACGGCGACGATGTATTTGAGTTCGGTGAGCGTCATGACGATCAATCGGCTTGAGGATATCGATAGATTTTACCAAGGGACGTGCGATGTTGCTTGCCGTTCGAACGGGTGCCTGGCATTGACAACGCTGCCAATCGCCCCATCTTCCGTGGACACGCCCCACCGAGACCCAAAGGAGCCGCCCCAGCATGCGTGATGACGAACCTAACGGCAGCCCATCCCTGCCCCGCGGCAGGCGCCGCTTTCTGACGACGGCCGTGGCGCTCATCGCAGCGCTGCATCTCTATATCGGATGGCGGCTGCTGCCCGACCTGGGCTGGAATGGCGCCGGCTGGGCTGCGGGCATCGTCTTCCTGCTCGTATCGACAGTGATGATCCCCACGGGGATGGCGGCGCGCTTTGTGATCCGGCCCATCTCGCTGGCGGATCGCGTGACGTGGTTCGGGGCATTGCTGATGGGCCTGTTCTCATCGCTGCTGGTGCTGACGCTGCTGCGCGACATCGCGCTGATCGTGCTTCCAGACGCCTACCGCCATGATTCGGCCCTGCTTGTCGTCGCCCTCACCGTGCTCGTCACGTTGATCGGCTATATCAATGCGCGTCGCATTCCGCGCGTGGCACGGGTGACGGTGCCCATTGCAGGCCTGCCGGCGGCGCTGCACGGTTTCACCATCGCGCAGATCACCGATCTGCATGTCGGCCCCACCATCAAGCGCGCCTATGTGGCTGGCGTGGTCGAACGGCTCAATGCACTGCGACCCGATGTGATTGCCGTGACGGGCGATCTGGTGGACGGCGAGGTGGAGGTGCTGCGTCCGCACATCGCGCCGCTGGCAGGCATGTCGGCAAGGCACGGCGTTTTTGCGGTGACGGGCAATCACGAGTACTACTCGGGCGTCGGCCCCTGGGTCTCGGAGTTCGAGCGGCTCGGCATGCGGGTCTTGATGAACGAGCATGCGGTGCTCGAACACGACGGCGCGCCGCTGGTGATTGCGGGCGTGACTGATTTCAGCGCGGGCAAGTTCGACGCCGCGCACACCAGCGATCCGGCCCGGGCGCTGGCAGGTTCGCCGCCTGGGGTGACGCCGACCGTCCTGCTCGCGCACCAACCCCGCACCGCTCCCGCCGCTGCGGAGGCCGGCTTCGACCTGCAGCTTTCTGGGCACACGCATGGCGGCCAGTTCTGGCCGTGGAGCCTCTTTGTCCCGCTGCAGCAGCCTTTTACGGCGGGGCTGCACAGGCTTGGACGCCTGTGGATCTACACCAGCCGCGGCACCGGATATTGGGGCCCGCCCAAGCGATTCGGTGCGCCGTCGGAGATCACGCTACTGCGCCTAGAGCCGGCGGGGAACTGAGCAGCAAGAGGGGGAGCATCCGCCGAAAAGCCCCCGCCCCGTCGCAGTACATACGAAAGTTGTAACGCCGCCTCACACCGGCGACATTTCGATCTATGTCATTCGGTTGACGGGCTAGAATCGCCCGAAACCACAGCCACACCCGCACCGCGCCCCCATGTCGTTCGCTCACCCGCCTCTGCAAAACCCCGCCACGCTGCTCGAAATCGTGCGAGCGCAGTCCGAAATCGCCAAGCTGGGCACAGATCTCGGCGCGATCATGGCGCTGGTCACCGAGCGGGCACAGCATCTGACATGCGCGACGGGCGCCGTGATCGAATTGGCCGGGGGCGATGAGATGGTCTACCGCGCCACCTCTGGCCTCACCGAAACGCTGCTGGGCCTGCGCCTGGCGCGCAAGGGCAGCCTGTCAGGCCTGTGTGTGCAGACCGGCGAGATCCTGCAATGCACCGACTCTGAAACGGACGCCCGCGTCGACCGCGAAGCCTGCCGCCGCGTGGGTTTGCGCTCGATGGTGGTCACGCCGCTGCGGCATCTCGACACCACGGTCGGCGTGCTCAAGCTGGTGGCGCCGGAAGTCGATGCCTTCGGCGAAAGCGACATCGGCGTGCTCGAGCTGATGTCTGAACTGATTGCCGCAGCCATGTTCCACGCCGCCAACGCCGAGCGCGATCAGCTGTACCTGCGCGCCACGCACGACGCATTGACCGACTTGCCCAACCGCGCGCTGTTCTATGACCGCCTGCGCCAGTCGATCCATCTGGCACAACGTGCGCATGGCGGTCTGGGTGTGCTCAACATCGACATGGACAACCTCAAGCTCATCAATGATCGGCATGGCCACCGCGCCGGCGATGCGGCCATTCGCGAGACCGCCCAGCGCATGGGCCGCACGGCGCGGCGCTCCGACACGGTCGCGCGCGTGGGCGGCGATGAGTTTGCCGTCATCCTGCCCGGCATCGGCGCGCGGGCCGATGCGCAGGCGCAAAGCGAGCGGTTGATGGAAGAAGTGCAGCAGCCGTACGTGTTCGAGGGCCAGCCGCTAGACCTTCGCGTCAGCATCGGCATGGCAGTCATGCCCGAAGACGGCACGGAGATCACCGCCCTGCTCGATCAGGCCGATCGCGAGATGTACACCGTCAAGCGCCTGCGCAAGCAGGTACAGCCGGCGCATTGAAGCTTGCGCCGCGGCCTTTAAACCCGCAGGTAGTGCTCGCGCTCGCCCAGCCAGCGCTTGAGGTGGGTGTCCACCGCTTCAGGAAAGCGCGCGAGCATCGCGTCCGCCGCACCCTGCGCGAACTCAACGAGCCACGCATCGTGGTTCAGATCGGCAAAACGCAGCATCGCTTCGCCTGATTGCCGCGCGCCGAGGAATTCACCAGGCCCGCGGATCTCCAGATCGCGCCGGGCGATTTCGAAACCATCGGTGGTCTCGCGCATGGTCTGCAGGCGCTGCTTGGCCGTCGGCGACAGCGGCGCCTGATACAGCAGCACGCACACCGATTCCGCAGTGCCGCGCCCCACTCGCCCGCGCAACTGATGCAACTGCGCAAGGCCAAAGCGCTCGGCGTGCTCGATCACCATCAGCGAGGCATTGGGCACATCCACACCGACCTCGATGACGGTCGTAGCGACCAGCACGTGCAGGTCGCCGCCGGCGAAGGCGCTCATCACGGCGGCCTTCTCGGCGGATGGCAGGCGTCCGTGCACAAGGCCTACTTTCAGGCCTTGCAGACTTTGCGAAAGCGTCTCGAAGGTTTCAACGGCGGTCTGCAATTGCAGCGCTTCGCTTTCCTCGATCAGCGGGCAAACCCAGTAGACCTGTCGCCCTTCGCGGGCGGCGGCGTAGATGCGTTCAATGACTTCGTCGCGCCGCGCATCGTTCACCAGGCGCGTCACGATGGGCGTGCGGCCGGGCGGCAACTCGTCGATGGCGGAGACGTCGAGGTCGGCGTAGTACGTCATCGCGAGCGTGCGCGGGATCGGCGTGGCGGACATCATCAGCTGGTGCGGCACCTGGGCGTTGGCGGCAGGTGCATCGCCGTTGCTTGCCTTGCCGCGCAGGGCGAGCCGCTGCGCCACGCCAAAGCGATGCTGTTCGTCCACCACCGCCAGGCCGAGTCGCGCGAACGTGACGGCATCCTGGATCAGCGCGTGCGTACCGATCACGAGTTGCGCCGTGCCAGCGGCCACGCGCGCAGCCGCCTCGTCCTTCTGCTTGCGCTTGAGGCTGCCGGCCAGCCAGACGATGTCCACGCCCAGCGGTTCGAGCCACGCAGAAAGCTTGCGATAGTGCTGCTCGGCCAGCAGTTCCGTCGGGGCCATCAGCGCCGCCTGCCAGCCGGCATCGATGGCCTGGCAGGCTGCCAGCGCGGCAATGACGGTCTTGCCGCTGCCCACATCGCCCTGCAGCAACCGCTGCATCGGGTACGGGTGCGCGAGGTCGGCGCGGATCTCTTCCCACACGCGGGCCTGCGCGCCGGTCAGCTTGAACGGCAGCGCGTTCATGAAGCGCGCGAGCAGCCCCTCCTTGCCGCTGTCGCGCAGGACAGGCGCGTTGCGCATACGGCGCGCGGCCTGCGCACGCTTGAGCGAGAGCTGCTGGGAGAGCAGTTCATCAAACTTGATGCGCAGCCACGCCGGGTGCGTGCGCTCGACAAGGCTGTGCTCATCGACATCGGGCGTCGGTTGATGCAGCAGGCGCACGGCATCGGCCGGCGTCATCAGCTTGAGCGGCGCGAGCGGGCCGGTGATGAGGCTGTTCGGCAGCGTTTCCGGCAGCGGCGTGCGCGTGAGCGCGTTCAGGATCGCCTTGCGCAGATAGGCTTGGGCCACGCCAGCCGTGCTCGGATACACCGGCGTCAGGCGATCGGGCAGCGGTTCATCGTCCGCCACCGCGCGCACGGTCGGGTGCACCATCTCGGCGCCGAAAAAGCCGCCGCGCACTTCGCCGCGCACGCGCAGGCGCACGCCTTCGGCCATCTGCTTGACCTGGCTGCCGTAAAAGTTGAGAAAGCGCAGGACCAGTTCGCCCGAGTCATCGGCGATATGCACGACCAGCTGCCGGCGCGGCCGGAACGCCACTTCATTGCGCGTGACCGTGCCTTCGACTTGCGCAGCCCACCCGGTGTTGGCGCGGGCCGTGGCCTCGGCAATGGTCAGCAGCGTGGTTTCATCCTCGTAGCGCATCGGCAGATGCAGGACGAGATCGACGTCGCGGTGCAGGCCAAGCTTGGCGAGCTTGTCTGCCGGGCGGGCGGTTTTGGCCGTTGCCTTGGCCGCCTTATCTGCCGTGGCCGCGCGTTTTGGCTTCGGCGCCGGCGCAGTATCAGCGTCGGGCATAGGAGCAGCATCAGTGGCGGAACGGGCGCGAGACGGCACAGGACGTTTACAATGGCGAACTTTGCGAGTCGCCCGATTGTACCGGCGCCCGCGACCATCACTTGGCGCAATCCACGTCTGCGCCACTTTTCATGCTGACGCTGTCCGATTTCGATTTCGATCTGCCGCCTGAGCTGATCGCGCAAACCGCCCTGCCCGACCGCACCGCGAGCCGCCTGCTGGCCGTACGCCCCGCGGATGACGCCGTGCACTTTGAAGACCGCCAGTTTGCCGATCTGGTCGACTACCTGCGCCCCGGCGACCTGCTGGTCTTCAACGACACGCGCGTCATCAAGGCACGCTTCTTTGGCCACAAAGCCAGCGGCGGCAAGGTGGAAGTGCTCGTCGAGCGCCTGCTGGACGAACACACGGTGCTGGCGCAGATCCGCTCCAGCAAGTCGCCCGTCGAGGGCACCACGCTGCGCCTGGCCGACGCCTTTGACGTGACGGTCGGGCCGCGCGCCGAGCCGTTCTTCACGCTGCGTTTCCCGCAGCCGGCGCTCGACCTGATCGAGCAATACGGCCGCCTGCCGCTGCCGCCCTACATCGAGCACGACCCGGACAGCTTTGACGAGACGCGCTACCAGACCGTCTATGCGCGCAACCCGGGCGCCGTGGCGGCACCCACGGCGGGCCTGCATTTCGACGATGCGCTGTTCGCCAAGCTGGACGCCATGGGCATCCGGCGCGGTTTTCTCACTTTGCACGTCGGTGCGGGCACGTTCCAGCCGGTGCGGGTGGAAAACATCGCCGAACACCCCATGCACAGCGAGTGGTACGAAATTACGGCTGAACTCGCCGAAGCCATCCGGGCCACGCGAGCTGCAGGCGGCCGCATCGTCGCGGTCGGCACCACGTCGATGCGGGCGCTGGAGTCGGCCGCGCAGCCGGACGGCACGCTCAACGCCTGCAGCGGCGAGACCGACATCTTCATCACCCCCGGCTACCGTTTCCGCGCCGTCGACCTGCTGGTGACGAACTTCCACCTGCCCAAGTCGACCTTGCTGATGCTGGTATCGGCGTTTGCCGGCATGAGCGCCATCCGTGAGGCTTATCAGCACGCCATCGCCCAGCGCTACCGCTTCTTCAGTTACGGCGACGCCATGCTGCTCACGCGCGCTCCCGCCGAACCCAGCGAAACCCAATCGCTCTGACCATGCTCAAGTACGAACTGCTCACTACCGATGGCCTCGCCCGACGCGGCCGCATGACCCTGAACCACGGCGTGGTTGAAACGCCCATCTTCATGCCGGTGGGCACCTATGGCGCGGTCAAGGCGATGTCGCCGGCGGAGCTGAAGGACATCGGCGCACAGATCATCCTGGGCAACACGTTCCACCTGTGGCTGCGCCCGGGGCTGGAGGTGATGGACGCGCACAAAGGCCTGCACGGTTTCAATGGCTGGGATAAGCCCATCCTGACCGATTCCGGCGGTTTTCAGGTGTTTTCGTTGGGCGATCTGCGCAAGATCACCGAAGAAGGCGTGACGTTTGCATCGCCCATCAATGGCGACAAGCTGTTCCTCTCGCCCGAAATTTCGATGCAGATCCAGCGCCGGCTGAACTCCGACATCGTCATGCAGTTCGACGAATGCACGCCGTACAAGATCGGCGATCGGCCGGCCACCGAGGCGGAAGCCGCGGCCTCGATGCGCATGAGCCTGCGCTGGGCACAGCGCTCCCGCAACGAATTCGCGCGCGAGAACAACCCGAACGCGCTGTTCGGCATCGTCCAGGGCGGCATGTTCGAGCATCTGCGCGACGAATCGCTGGCCGGTTTGCAAGCGATTGACGCCGATGCGGGCGGCGAAGGTTTCGGCGGCTATGCCATCGGCGGCCTGTCGGTCGGCGAGCCCAAGGAAGACATGATGCGCGTGCTGCAGCACGTGGCGCCGCGTCTGCCGGCCAACAAGCCGCATTACCTGATGGGCGTCGGTACGCCAGAAGACCTGGTGGCGGGCGTCGCCAGCGGCGTCGACATGTTCGACTGCGTGATGCCGACCCGCAACGCGCGCAACGGCTGGCTCTTCACCCGCTTTGGCGACATCAAGATCAAGAACGCGGTACACCGCAACGATCCGCGCCCGCTGGACGAAACCTGCGGCTGCTACACCTGCAGCAATTTCTCGCGCGCCTACCTGCACCACCTGCAGCGCGTCGGCGAGATCCTGGGTGCCCGCCTGAACACCATTCACAATCTCTATTACTACCTCGAATTGATGGCCGAAATGCGCGCTGCCATTGAATCCCACGGCTTTGGCGCCTTCCAGGCGCGCTTCGCCGCAGACCGCGCGCGCGGGGCCCTGTAAGCCGCCTTCGCAGGGCGCCGGGCGCGCCCATTTGCCGCAGCATCGCAATGGTAGAATGTCCGGTCCGATTTTTGACCGATTGACGAACCATTACGGAGTTCTGACGTGTTCCTGATTTCCGACGCTTACGCGCAAACCGCACCGGCAGCCGGTGGTGCCGCGGGTGGCCTGATGAGCTTCCTGCCCATCATCCTGATGTTCGTGGTGCTGTGGTTCATCATGATCCGCCCGCAAATGAAGCGCCAGAAGGAAACCAAGGCGATGCTCGAAGCCCTGGCCAAGGGCGACGAAGTGGTCACCGCCGGCGGCATCCTCGGTAAGGTCAGCAAGGTGGCCGAGCAGTACGTCACCGTGGAAATCGCTGCCAACACCGAAATCACTGTCCAGAAGAGCGCCGTGACCACCGTGCTGCCCAAGGGCACGCTCAAGGCGCTGTAATCGCCCCATCCAGGCGCCGCGCACGATTGCGCCGGCGCCGGAACCCCAGGCAGCGCCTATTCTAAGAATCCGCGCCCGCGCCCCTCGGCGTCGCCTCTCTGCATTCCAAGATGAATCGCTATCCGCTCTGGAAATACATTGTGATCCTGGTGGCGCTTGCCATTGGGTTCCTCTATACGCTGCCGAACTTCTTCGGTGAAGCGCCTGCCGTGCAGGTGTCTTCTGGCAAGGCCACCGTCAAGGTCGATCTGAACGTGCAAAAGCAGGTCGAGAGCCTGCTGGCAGCGGCCAGCATTCGCCCCGACGGCGTGTTCTTCGACAACAACGGCACCTCCGCCAGCGTGCGCGTGCGCTTTGCCGACACCGACACGCAACTCAAGGCCAAGGACGTCCTGGCCCGCGGCCTGAACACCGATCAAGCCGACCCGACCTACATCGTCGCGTTGAACCTGCTGCCGGGCTCCCCGCAGTGGCTCAGCGGCGCACCGTTCTTCGCCAAACCGATGTTCCTCGGCCTGGACTTGCGCGGTGGCGTGCACTTCCTGCTGCAGGTCGACATGAACGGTGCTGTGACGAAGAAGCTCGACTCGCTGGCTGGCGACATCCGTACGCAGCTGCGTGACAAGGGCATCCGCCACAGCGGCATCGACCGCAACAACAACACGATCACGATCAAGTTCAGCAACCCGGACGAGGCCGACCGCGCCCGCGGACTGCTGGCCGACTCGACTCGCGAACTGGCCTACACCGTGGACAAGAGCGCCGACGGCGCCACGCTTACGGGCACCTTCACCGCCGCCGCGATGAAGGAAGTGCAGGACAACGCGGTGAAGCAGAACATCGTTACGCTGCACAACCGCGTGAACGAACTCGGCGTGGCTGAGCCGGTGATCCAGCAACAGGGCCCGGACCGCATCGTCGTGCAATTGCCGGGCGTGCAGGACACCGCCAAGGCCAAGGACATCATCGGCCGCACGGCCACGCTGGAAGCGCGCCTGGCCGATCCGAACGCGCCGCTCGTGCCGCGTGCCGGCGATCCGGTACCGCTGGGCGACGAGCTGTTCACGCAAGGGCGCAGCGCTCCCGTCCTGCTGCAGAAGCAGGTGATCTTCACGGGTGACCGCATCACGAGCGCCTCGGCGGGCTTCGACCAGAACCACAATTCGTCGGTCGACATCACGCTCGACGGCCAGGGTGGCCGCATGCTGCGCGATGTCTCGCGTGACAACATCGGCAAGCGCATGGGCATCGTGCTCTTTGAAAAAGGCAAGGGCGAAGTGCTGACGGTGGCGACCATCCAGTCCGAACTGGGCTCGCGCTTCCAGATCACCGGCATGGGCTCGACCGAGGCGGCTTCCGACCTGGCGCTGCTGCTGCGTGCAGGCTCGCTGGCCGCGCCGATGGAAATCATCGAAGAACGCACCATCGGCCCGTCGCTGGGTGCCGACAACATCAAGAAGGGCTTCGATTCGGCGCTGTACGGCTTCCTCGCCATCTCGGTGTTCATGGTGCTGTACTACATGCTGTTCGGCGCGTTCTCGGTGGCGGCCCTCGGCGTCAACGTGTTCCTGCTGATCGCGCTGCTCTCCATGCTGCAAGCCACGCTCACGCTGCCCGGTATTGCGGCTATCGCGCTGGCGCTCGGTATGGCCATTGACGCGAACGTGCTGATCAACGAGCGCGTGCGCGAAGAGTTGCGCAACGGCGCATCGGCACAGATGGCCATCTCCGCCGGCTTTGACCGCGCCTGGGCGACCATCCTCGATTCGAACGTGACGACGCTCATCGCCGGCCTGGCGCTGATCGCCTTCGGTTCGGGCCCGGTACGCGGCTTCGCGATCGTGCACTGCCTGGGGATCGGCACGTCCATGTTCTCGGCGGTGTTCTTCAACCGCGGTCTCGTGAACCTCTGGTACGGCCGCAAGAAGAAGCTGCAGAGCGTCGCCATCGGGCAGGTGTGGAAGCCGGGCAATACGAACACGGAATCGCCCGCCAAGTAATCACGCCACCCACCACGAATCTCGCATAACCGGCACCGCCCCCGATACGAAGGGGCGGTCGCCACAAAGGGCAGACCATGGAGTTTTTCCGCATCCGCCGCGACATTCCGTTCATGAAGCACGCGTTGATCCTCAACGCGCTGTCGTTCCTGACGTTTATCGCCGCTGTCTTCTTCCTGTTCCACAAGGGGCTGCACCTGTCGGTGGAGTTCACCGGCGGTACGGTGATGGAAGTCGCTTACACCCAGGCCGCCGATCTGCCGAAGATCCGCGGCGACGTTGAGAAGCTCGGCTACGCCGACGCCCAGGTGCAGAACTTCGGCACCTCGCGCGACGTGATGATCCGCCTGCCGCTCAAGACCGGCCCGGACGGCAAGCCCATCGCCTCGGCCGTGCAAAGCGAGCAGGTGATGACAGCCCTGAACGCCGCCAACCCCGACGCCAAGCTGCAGCGCGTCGAGTTCGTCGGGCCGCAGGTCGGCAAGGAACTGGCCACCGACGGCCTGCTGGCGCTGCTGTTCGTGGTGGTCGGCATCGTCATCTACCTGTCGATCCGCTTCGAATGGAAGTTTGCCGTGGCGGGCGTGATCGCCAACCTGCACGACGTTGTGATCATCCTGGGCTTCTTCGCCTTCTTCCAGTGGGAGTTCTCGCTGTCGGTGCTGGCGGGGGTGCTGGCGGTGCTGGGCTATTCGGTCAACGAATCCGTGGTGATTTTCGACCGGATCCGCGAAGCGTTCCGCAAGTACCGCAAGATGAACACGCACGAGGTGATCGATCACGCGATTACCAGCACCATCTCGCGCACGATCATCACCCACGGCTCGACCGAAATGATGGTGCTGTCGATGCTGGTGTTCGGCGGCCCGACGCTGCACTACTTTGCCCTGGCCCTGACGATCGGTATTCTGTTCGGCATCTACTCGTCGGTGTTCGTGGCCGCTGCGCTGTGCATGTGGCTGGGTGTCAAGCGCGAAGATCTGGTCAAGGCCGACAAAAAGGCCGGTGGCCCGAAGGAAGACGATCCGAACTTCGGCGCGCAAGTCTGAAGGCCCGGTCGCTCCAATGCCTAGGGGACGCATTCCTCGGGCAACAAAAAAGCCCCGCAATTGCGGGGCTTTTTCTTTAGCTGTGGCGTGTTGCCAGGCTTACTGCTGTGCAACGTTGGCGTCTTGCTTGATGCCTTCCACCTGAATCTTCAGCTTGGTTTCCATGTTGAAACCGTAGGCCTTGCCGTAGTCGACACCGAAGTCGTCGCGCTTGAACTTCATCTCGGCATCAGCGCCGCAGACTTCACGCTTGAGCATCGGGTGCGGCATGCACTTGAACGCGTCGATTTCGAGCTTCGCCGGCTTGGTCACGCCGTGCAGCGTCAGTTGGCCTTCGGCTTCGGTCGGCACGTCGCCCTTGAACTTCGTGAAGTTGCCCTTGAACGTGGCGGTCGGGTACTTGGCCACGTCGAAAATCTCGGCGCTCTTGGCGTGCTCGTTCATCTTGGCGTGACCGAAGTCGATGCTGTCGGTCTGCACGGTCACGTCGATGCTGCCGGTCTTGGCGGCGCGATCGAGCGTCACGGTGCCGCTGGACTTTTCGAACTTGCCGCGCCACTTCGACAGACCGCCCATGTGGTCGGCTTCAAAGCTCGGGTACGTATGGCTCGGGTCGAGCTGGTACGTAGCGGGGGCGGCAAATGCGGCGGTAGCAGCAACGGCCGACAGTGCGGCAACGAGGGTACGCAATTTCATGAGAACTCCTGCGGATAAAAGCGGCACACGAGGGCCGGAAAAACGTTGGGGTGAGACTTCCGATTACTTCTTGGCAATGACGACGCGGAACTTGATCGTCACGTCGTCCGAGACGACCGACGTATCCTTCCACTCGCCGTCACCCACCTTGAATGCGTTGCGCTTGACCGGCAAAGCGCCTTCAAAGACCTGATTGGCACCTTCCTGCTTGAACGTGACGGGTGCAGTCACATCCTGCGTGATGCCCTTGATGGTCAGCTTGCCGACCACGTCGACCTTGCCGCCCGCGCCGGGCTTGAACGCCGACGAGACGAACGTTGCCCTCGGATACTTGGCCGTATCGAACCAGTCCTTCTTCTTCAGTTCGTCGTTGTATTCCTTGCTGCCAACGTCGACGCTGGTGACATCGATGTCGACCTTCGCCGTCGAGGCGGCCACGTTGGCCGGGTTGTAATTGACGACGGCGTCGAACTTGCCGAACTTGATGTCCATCGGCACGCCGAGCTGCTTGCCGGTGGCGGTGACGCTGCTCTTGGCGGCATCCACCTGGGCGATGGCCGATACCGATACGGCAGCGATCGACAGCGCGCCGGCGGCAACCAGGGCGATGGCGCGGGGGCGCACAACACGTTTCATCATCAGACTCCTTCAGTCAGGCCGGATCATGCCGGCGGTCTTGGTCAGGATGGACAGGCAGAAGCACCGGCACACATCGCGCACCGGCGCATTTGGAAATCAGCGGAGGAAAGGCACCATGCGGCGCAGCGTGCCGTCACGATCGACGACGTGGTGCTTCAGCGCAGCCAGGATGTGCACCACGACGATGGCCGCCATGGTCCAGTTCAGCCATTCGTGCGCCATGCCGAAGATGTCTTTCAGCGCGTCGCTCTTGTCGAACGGCATCGGCAGTTCCCACAGGCCAAGGTAGACAACCTTGACGCCGGCCGCGACGCTGAGCAGATAGCCGGTCAGCGGCACCGCCAAAATCAACAGATACAAGCCGACGTGCGCGGCTTCGGCGGCGGCGTGTTGCCACTTCGGCATACCGGGCACGGGCGCCGGCGCCGGATGCGTCAGACGCCACAGCACGCGCAGCACCGCAAAGATCAGCACCGTGATGCCGATCCATTTGTGATACGAGAACAGCTTCAGCTTGGTGGGCGTAAAGCCCGGGATATCGGTCATGTACAGACCGAGCCCGAAGGCCGCGAAGATCAGCAGCGCGATGATCCAGTGCATCGCAATCGCCGGCTTGGTATAGACGCCGTGGTCAACGGCGCCGCGCATGGCCGGATTCGAGTGGGCAGCTTGAGACATCGGTTCCCTCGGTATTGTGAAGCGCTCAGTTGGCGGCGCCTGTGGGTCAGACCACGGCGCCAAACGATTGTGCATTATTTGCGCGATCCGACCCGTCAAGTCGGCGCGAAGTTCACGAAGCGATTCAAATTTTTTGATTGACCAGGCAGTTTTATGGACGTGGCGCAACAGCCCGTTCTGCGGAGTACACCAAACAAAACGGCCCGCCTCGAATTCGAGAGCGGGCCGTCCTTCAAGACGGTACCACCAAATTTTTGCAACAATCAGGCGATACGGCGCGCCAGTTCTTCTGCCTTGCCGATGTAGCTGCCGGGCGTCATGTCCAGCAGCAGCTTGCGCGCGTCTTCGGGAATGGCCAGCGTGGCGATGAATTCACGCAGCGCCTCGCGCGAAATGCCCTTGCCGCGCGTCAGTTCCTTCAACTGCTCGTACGGGTTGGCGATGCCATAGCGGCGCATCACGGTCTGCACCGGCTCGGCCAGCACTTCCCAGCAGTTGTCCAAGTCTTCGGCCAGGCGAGCCGGGTTGGTTTCGAGCTTGCCCAAGCCGCGCAGGCAGGCGTCGTACGCCAGCAGGCTGTAGCCGAAGGCCACGCCGATGTTGCGCAGCACGGTCGAATCGGTCAGGTCACGCTGCCAGCGCGAGACCGGCAGCTTTTCCGACAGATGGCGCAGCACCGCGTTGGCCAGGCCGACGTTGCCTTCAGAATTCTCAAAGTCGATCGGATTGACCTTGTGCGGCATGGTCGACGAGCCGATTTCGCCAGCCTTGGTCTTCTGCTTGAAGTAGCCCTGCGAGATATAGCCCCAGACGTCGCGGTCCAGATCCAGGATGATCGTGTTGGCGCGCGCCACGGCGTCGAACAGCTCCGCCATGTAGTCGTGCGGCTCGATCTGGATGGTGTACGGGTTGAACGTCAGGCCCAGGCGCGTCTCGATCACGTTCTTCGAGAAGGCCTCCCAGTCCAGCGAGGGATACGCCGACAGGTGCGCGTTGTAGTTACCCACCGCGCCGTTCATCTTGCCCAGCAGTTCAACCGCTTCGATGCGGCGGATGGCGCGGTCCAGGCGGGCGGCCACGTTCGCCATTTCCTTGCCCAGCGTGGTCGGGCTGGCCGGCTGGCCGTGCGTGCGCGAGAGCATCGGCACGTCGGCGTTGGCATGAGCCAGCTCCACCAGGCGAGCCTGAACGCGGCGCAGCGTCGGCACGATGACCGTGTCGCGCGCGCCCTTGAGCATCATCCCGTGCGAGGTGTTGTTGATGTCTTCCGACGTGCAGGCGAAGTGGATGAATTCGCTGGCGGCTTCCAGCTCGGCGTTACCCTTCACGCGCTCCTTCATCCAGTATTCGACGGCCTTCACGTCATGGTTGGTGACGGCTTCGATCTCTTTGATGCGGGCGGCGTCTGCCTCGGCAAAGTTCTCGACCAGCGCCAGCAGTGCCCCCTCGGCGGCGGCCGAGAAACGCGGGATCTCGGCCAGCCCGGCCTGCGACAGGGCGATCAGCCAATGCACCTCTACCTTCACGCGGTTGCGCATGAAAGCGGCTTCCGACAGCCACTCGCGCAGCGGATCGGCCTTGGCAGCGTAGCGGCCATCGATGGGAGACAGAGCGGTCAGGGCAGAAAGCGACGACATGGCAGGCGGGGAAAAATGTGAAGGGAATCTCAATCCGGACAACCCGGACGCAGCGTTGCGCGTTGAACCAAGGTGCATACGCGCACCCAAGCGAGCCCGCGATTTTACCACCCGGCACCTGCCTTTCACGGCCAATCCGGCCTAAAGCAAGCCTCCGTTTGGTTGAGTTGGGTTCAGGCGCCGCCCAGCGCACTCGGGAAAGTGCGCGGCTATACTTCCGCCTCCAACATGACATGCCTATGAAACTGATCGGATCGCACGCCAGCCCGTACACCCGCAAGGTGCGCGTGGTCCTGGCTGAAAAGAAAATCGACTACCAGTTCGTGCTGGAAGACGTGTGGAGCGCAGGTACGCAGATCCACCAGTTCAACCCGCTGGGCAAGGTGCCCTGCCTGGTAATGGACGACGGCGGCGCCCTGTTCGACTCGCGCGTCATTGCGGAATACGCCGACACGCTGTCGCCGGTGGCGCGCCTCATTCCGCCATCAAGCCGGGAACGTGTGGAAGTGCGCTGCTGGGAAGCGCTGGCCGACGGCCTGCTCGACGCCGCGCTCATGCTGCGCATCGAACATACGCAGCGCACACCGGAGCAGCGCAGCGAAACGTGGCTCGCGCGCCAGAGCCACAAGATCGATCAGGCCCTGCAAGCCATGTCGCAAGGCCTGGCCGACAAGACCTGGTGCAACGGCAACCACCTGACGCTGGCCGACATCGCCGTCGGCTGCGCACTTGCCTACCTGGATTTCCGCCAGCCGCAGATCGACTGGCGCGAGCGTCACGCGAATCTCGCCGCGTTCTACGTGCGCATTGAAAAGCGGCCGAGTTTCATGGAAACCCAGCCGCAGTAATCCAGGGCAACTGCCGAGCGTTACACGGCCACCGGATCAAACCGTTCGGCCTGGGCCATCGGCCAGTAGCGCTCATACAGTTGATAACGGTACCGCCCGGCCAGCAGATCGCCGGGTTCCAGGTACTTGAGCAGCGTCGAGAGCAACTGCACCTCGTTGCCCGACACGCGCCGCACGATGTGGTGCGCGCGGAAATCCGCAGGATGCTGCAGACCGGCCGCCTGCGTCAGCTCCAACAGCGCATGCAGGGTATGCGCGTGATATTGATGCACGCGCTCGGCCTTGTCCGGCACCACCAGCGCCTTCTGACGAGATGGGTCTTGTGTCGCCACGCCGGTCGGGCAGCGGTCGGTGTGGCACTTCTGCGCCTGGATGCAGCCCAGCGCGAACATGAAGCCACGCGCAGCGTTGCACCAGTCGGCACCCATTGCCAGCGTGCGAGCCACATCGAACGCCGTGACGATCTTGCCCGACGCGCCAATCTTGACCTTGTCGCGCAGATTGGTCCCGACCAGCGTGTTGTGCACCAGCAGCAGCCCTTCCTGCAGCGGCGTGCCAACGTGGTCGGTAAATTCCAGCGGCGCCGCGCCCGTGCCGCCTTCCGCGCCGTCAACGACGATGAAGTCCGGGAGGATGCCGGACTCGAGCATCGCCTTGACGATGCCGAAGAACTCCCACGGATGCCCGATGCACAGCTTGAAGCCGGTCGGCTTGCCGCCCGACAGCGTACGCAGGCGATCCACAAACTGCAGCAAACCCAACGGCGAGTTGAACTCCGAATGCGCGGCCGGCGAGATGCAATCCTTGCCGATCTGGATGCCGCGCGTGGCGGCAATCTCGGGTGTCACCTTGGCCGCAGGCAAGACGCCACCGTGACCCGGCTTGGCACCCTGCGACAGCTTCACCTCGATCATCTTCACCTGCGGGCTGCGCGCCTGTTCGGCAAAGCGGTCCGGATCAAAGCGGCCGTTGGCATCGCGGCAGCCGAAATAGCCGGAGGCGACTTCCCAGATCAGGTCGCCGCCCTCTTCGCGGTGGTACTGCGAGATCGAACCCTCGCCCGTGTCGTGGATGAAGTTGCCGAGTTTGGCACCGCGGTTGAGCGCGCGAATGGCATTGCCCGACAGCGCCCCGAAGCTCATCGCCGAGATGTTGAACACCGACATCGAATACGGCTTGGCGCGGCCCTCGCCGACCATCACGCGGAAGTCCGACGAGGCAATGCGCGTTGGCGCCAGCGAATGGCCGATCCATTCGTGACCGGCCACCTTTACATCGACTTCCGTGCCGAACGGACGGCTATCGACCTCGCCTTTGGCGCGCTGATAAACGATGCTGCGCTGGGCGCGCGAAAACGGCTTTTCGTCGGTGTCGTCTTCAACGAAATACTGGCGGATTTCCGGACGAATGAACTCGAACAGGAAGCGGAAATGGCCCCAGAGCGGGTAGTTGCGCAACACCGAGTGGCGCGTCTGCGTGATGTCGTGCACGCCCAGGATGACGAACATGCCCGGAATGACCGCGCACACCCAATGCAGGCGCCCCGCTACCGCAAACCCGGCGGTGACGGCAAACAACAGCACAACGCCCGCAAAGGCCCAGTAACGACGTGGCAGCATGACCAACCCTGTGTGAAGACAAATCAGGGCGCAAGCTTAAACGAGTGCCGCAACAGCCGCAGCCGTCACAACGCAGTGTTGCAGAAACCGCTTAAGCGACAGCCTTTTCGACGACTGCAGGCTCGGCTGCCGAAATAATGCCGCCGCCCAGGCAGATTTCACCGTCGTACAACACGGCAGATTGGCCCGGCGTGACCGCCCACTGCGCCTCTGGGAAGGCCAACGTCAGTGCGCCGTCGGCCGCGCGTGCGACCGTGCAAGGCGCATCCGCCTGGCGGTAACGCGTCTTGGCGCCAAGGTGCGTGCCTTCTGCGGGCGCGTGGCCGGCAACCCAGCTTAGATCGTCAGCGTGCACGGTATGCGCCAGCAGCCACGGGTGGTCGTGACCCTGCACCACATACAACGTGTTGGCCGCCATGTCCTTGCGGGCCACGTACCAGGCATCGCCGTTGCCGTCGCGGCTGCCGCCGATGCCGATGCCCTTGCGCTGCCCCCGCGTGTAGAACGCCAGGCCGATGTGCTCGCCAATGGTCTTGCCGTCCGGCGTCTTGATCGGGCCGGGCTTGGTCGGCAGGTAGCGATTCAGGAAATCGCGAAACGGCCGCTCGCCGATAAAGCAGATGCCGGTGGAATCCTTCTTCTTGGCGTTGGGCAGACCGATCTCGGCGGCGATTTCCCGCACCTTCGTCTTGGGCATCTCGCCCAGCGGGAAGAGCGTGCGTGAAAGCTGCGCCTGATTCAGGCGGTGCAGGAAGTAGCTCTGATCCTTCGTGTGATCGAACGCCTTGAGCAGTTCGAAGCGGCCGTCGACCTCGCGCACGCGGGCGTAGTGCCCGGTCGCGATCGTGTCGGCACCAAGCGCCATCGCGTGGTCGAGGAAGGCCTTGAACTTGATCTCGGCGTTGCAAAGCACGTCGGGATTGGGCGTGCGGCCGGCGGAGTATTCGCGCAGGAAGTCTGCAAACACGCGGTCTTTGTACTCGGCGGCAAAGTTGACGGCTTCGACGTCGACGCCGATCAGGTCGGCCACCGAGACCACGTCGATCCAGTCCTGCCGGGTTGAGCAGTATTCGCTGTCGTCATCGTCTTCCCAGTTCTTCATGAACAGGCCGACGACGTCATAGCCTTGCTGTTTGAGCAGCCACGCAGTGACGGACGAGTCCACGCCGCCGGACATCCCGACGACAATGCGCTTCTTGCTCATGACTGCGCTCCCAGGCCGTACACGCTCGCGTGTGTGTGGATAACGTCAAGCGGATAGCGCTTGCCGGCCAGGTAGTCCTCCACGCAGGCGAGCAGCAGCGGGCTGCGATGGCGCTCGCGGCTGGCGCGGATTTCATCCGCCGTCATCCACACGGTGCGAACGATGCCGTCGTCCAGCGTGCGGCGCGGGTCTTGGGGGCCCAGCTCGCCAGCAAAGGCCATCCGCACGTAGGTGACCGGATCGCCCTGCGGCGGCTGGAACTGTGCCATGTAGCAGCCCAGAAACGCGGTCGGCACAAAGCTGTGCGCGGTTTCTTCGAGTGCCTCGCGCGCGACGGCGTCGACCAGGCTTTCGTCCGGGTCGAGATGGCCGGCGGGCTGGTTCAGGCGCAAGCCGACATCGGTGTGCTCCTCCACCAGCAGAAAGCGCCCGTCCTGTTCAATGACGGCGGCAACGGTAACGCTGGGTTTCCAGCGGACAGCTTGGTTCATGGCAAAAAGGCAACAAAAACAAGGCGTTATTGTAGCTGGAGGCCGCCCTCCCCGCTTGCATGGGGCACCGGAACAGGAGCATGCCGCGCCGGCGCAGAGTTGTGAGCAATTGAGCACACGTTTGCGCAGAATCGGCCCGCATTCCATGTCGGTTCGGATATTCGACATGGCATTCGACGAGCGTCCGTGCGCCAAAAAGTTCGGGTAAGCTGCACGTCGATCCTGATCCAGCGCGCCTTCGTTCACTTCGCGCGCATCCTAACCATAATCAGCGAGGAGAGAACACGATGCACATCGGCATCCCGCAGGAGACGCGGGCGGACGAGACGCGCGTTGCCGCGACCCCGGAAACGGTGAAAAAGTACGTGGCGCTTGGCCATCAGGTGACGGTGCAATCGGGTGCAGGTGTCGCCGCTGCCCAGCCCGACGACGCCTACGTGGCAGCCGGCGCCAAGATCGGCACCGCCGCCGAGGCGCTGGGCGCGCAGATCGTGCTCAAGGTGCGCTCGCCGGAAGCGGCCGAACTGGCGCAGATGCAGCCGGGCGCCGTGCTGGTCGGCATGCTCAACCCGTTCGATGACGAGAACACGGCCCGCCTCGCCACCGCCAACGTCACCGCGTTCGCACTGGAAGCCGCGCCGCGCACCACACGCGCGCAAAGCATGGACGTGCTGTCCTCCCAGGCCAACATCGCTGGCTATAAGGCGGTGATCGTCGCTGCCAACCATTACCAGCGTTTCATGCCGATGCTGATGACCGCAGCCGGCACCGTGAAAGCCGCGCGGGTGCTGATCCTCGGCGCTGGTGTGGCCGGCCTGCAGGCCATCGCCACGGCCAAGCGTCTGGGTGCCGTCATTGAGGCATCCGATGTGCGGCCGGCGGTGAAAGAGCAGATCGAATCGCTGGGCGCCAAGTTCCTGGACGTGCCGTTCCTGACGGACGAAGAGCGCGAAATCGCCCAGGGCGTCGGCGGCTATGCCCGCCCGATGCCGCCCGACTGGATGCGCCGCCAAGCGGAACTGGTGCACACGCGCGCAACCCAGGCCGACATCGTCATCACGACGGCGCTGATCCCGGGCCGCCGCGCGCCGACGCTGTTGTCGGAAGCCACCGTGCAAGCCATGAAGCCCGGCTCGGTCGTCGTCGATCTGGCGGCAGCGCAAGGCGGCAACTGCCCACTGACCGAAGCCGACCGCGTGGTCGTCAAACACGGCGTCACGCTGGTGGGCTACACCAACCTCGCGTCGATGGTGGCGGCCGACGCCTCCGCCCTCTACGCCCGTAACGTGCTCGATT
The DNA here is from genome assembly GCF_000620465.1 of Ralstonia sp. UNC404CL21Col. GTDB lineage: Bacteria > Pseudomonadota > Gammaproteobacteria > Burkholderiales > Burkholderiaceae > Ralstonia > Ralstonia flatus. The sequence continues at coordinate 33,524 of NZ_KK211140.1, read as the reverse complement.
TCCTCAAGCTGATCATCGACAAGGATGGCGGCCTGAACATCAACCGCGAAGACGACATCGTGGCCGCCTGCCTGCTCAGCCAGGCCGGCCAGGTGGTGCGCGCTCCCGCAGCCACGAGCGCCGCCAAATAAGAACGGAGACGGCGGCCTGCCGGGCGTCACAACCCGGCGCGGCCGCCAGTGGCGATTTCATTTCTGTTTCAAGGAAAGCTTCATGCAACGCAACATGCTTCGCGCCAAGCTGCACCGCGCGACGGTCACCCAGGCCGATCTGGACTACGAAGGTTCGTGCGGCATCGACGAGGACCTCCTCGACGCCGCCGACATGCGCGAATACGAAAAGATCGAGCTGTACAACGTCAACAACGGCGAGCGTTTCTCCACCTACATCATCAAGGGCAAACGCGGCTCGGGCGAAATCTCGCTCAACGGTGCCGCAGCGCGCCGTGCGCACGTGGGTGATCTGCTGATCATCTGCACCTACGCACCGATGAACGAAGAAGAAGTCGCCAGCTACAAGCCCAAGGTCGTGCTGCTCGGCGAGGGCAACAAGATCAAGGCCATCAAGGAAACCTGACGCGCCGGGCGGCCAGGCCTGAACGGTCTGGCCGCTTCGCACATCGACCAAGAAGCGAGGAGGAGCAAATGGAGCTGGTCAATCACACGGTGATCAATCTGATCATCTTCGTGCTGGCGATCTACGTCGGCTACCACGTGGTCTGGACGGTCACGCCGGCGCTGCATACGCCGCTGATGGCCGTGACGAATGCCATCTCGGCCATCATCATCGTCGGCGCCATGCTGGCGGCGGGCCTCACGGAAACGGGCCTGGGCCGCACGATGGGCGTGGTGGCGGTGGCACTGGCGGCGGTGAATGTGTTTGGCGGCTTCCTGGTCACCCAGCGCATGCTGGAGATGTTCAAGAAGAAAGAGCCGAAGGCCAAGGGCGGTCAGAGCGAGGGAGCCAAGCAATGAGCATGAACCTCGTCACCCTGCTGTATCTGCTGGCTTCGGTCTGCTTCATCCAGGCACTCAAGGGGCTTTCCCACCCGACCACGGCGCGGCGCGGCAACGCGTTCGGCATGACGGGCATGGCGATCGCCGCCGTCACGACCGTCGCGCTCATCTACAAGCTCAAGGCCGAAATGTTTGCGGGCACCGAGAGCGGCGCCTCCACGGGTTTCATCCTGATCTTCGCGGGCCTGGTGGTCGGCGGCGGCATCGGCGCCTACGTGGCGCGCACGGTCGAGATGACCAAGATGCCGGAGCTGGTGGCCGCCATGCACTCGCTGATCGGCCTGGCCGCAGTCTGTATTGCGGTCGCCGCGGTGGCAGAACCGTCAGCCTTCGGCATCACCGTGGCGGGCGACAACGTGCTGCCGCTGGGCAACCGCGTGGAACTGTTCATCGGCACCTTCGTCGGCGCCATCACGTTCTCAGGTTCGGTGATCGCTTTCGGCAAGCTATCGGGCAAGTACAAGTTCCGCCTGTTCCAGGGCGCGCCGGTGCAGTTTGCCGGCCAGCACATGCTGAACCTGCTGCTGGCGGTGGCCATTCTCGGCTTCGGCATCCTGTTCTTCCTCAGCCAGAGTTGGCTGCCGTTCATCATCATGACGGCCATCGCCTTTGTGCTGGGCGTACTGATCATCATCCCGATCGGCGGCGCCGACATGCCGGTCGTGGTGTCGATGCTGAACTCGTACTCGGGTTGGGCGGCGGCCGGCATCGGCTTTTCGCTCAATAACCCGATGCTGATCATCGCCGGCTCGCTGGTCGGTTCATCCGGTGCAATTCTGTCTTACATCATGTGCAAGGCGATGAACCGATCGTTCTTCAACGTGATCCTGGGCGGCTTTGGTTCCGAAGCGTCCGCCGGAGCGACAGCGGGTGGCGGCGGGCAGCAGCGCCCGGTCAAATCGGGTTCGCCCGATGATGCGGCCTTCCTCATGGGCAACGCCGAAACCGTCATCATCGTCCCCGGCTACGGCCTGGCGGTGGCGCGCGCGCAGCACGCCCTAAAAGAGCTGACCGAAAAGCTGTCGGACAAGGGCGTGACGGTCAAATACGCGATCCACCCGGTCGCAGGCCGCATGCCGGGCCACATGAACGTGCTGCTGGCCGAAGCCGAAGTGCCTTACGACCAAGTCTTCGAGATGGAAGACATCAACGGCGAGTTTGGCCAGGCCGACGTGGTGCTGGTGCTGGGCGCCAATGACGTGGTCAACCCGGCGGCCAAGAACGATCCGAAGTCGCCCATTGCCGGCATGCCGATCCTGGAGGCCTACAAGGCCAAGACCATCATCGTGAACAAGCGCTCGATGAACGCCGGCTACGCCGGGCTGGACAACGAGCTGTTCTACATGGACAAGACGATGATGGTGTTTGGCGACGCCAAGAAGGTCGTCGAGGACATGGTGAAATCCGTCGAGTAAAACGGCGCACTGGCGGCCCCACTGACGGCCGTCAACGGTCCGTCAGGTCAGACGGGTTCCGCTTGCTCCCGGCGGCGGCAGACAGTAACGTAGTGGAAACGGGCAGCGCCGGCCACACCGGCCGGGCGCTGCACCCAGCCCTCTTCCGACTCTTCCCGACGTATGCAACAGGACAGCGCCCTGCCGGTCTATTTCCACCCGACCCTGACGGTGGTGGTCGACGACAGCCAATCGTTCGTGGAAAGCCTTGGGTTCCAGATGGACCCATCGCGTGCGCTGTTGGCCTTCAATGACCCGGAAGAGGCGCTGGCGTGGCTGCGCCAGTGGCATTCGCTGCGCATGCCGGGTTTTCTGCCGGTGCGGGTCACCCACGACGATCTGACGTTCTCGACCGAACGCCGCACGATCCAGCTCGACGTCGACCGCGTCTACCGCCAGATCCACGAGGTCAACCGCTTCCTGCAGCCCTCTGTCATCGTGGTGGATTACTCCATGCCGCGCATGAACGGGCTGGAATTCTGCGCCAAGCTCAAAGACCTGCCGTGCATGACGATCCTGCTCACCGGCATGGCCGACGAGAGCATCGCCGTGCAGGGTTTCAACGACGGCCTGATCGACCGTTACATCAAGAAAGACAATCCGGCGATGGCCGAGCGGCTCAGCGCGGAAATCGAAGCGCTGCAGGTGCGCTACTTCAGCAACCTGTCGAGCACACTGCGCGATCTGCTGTCGCGCCACTCGTTCAGTTTTCTGTCGGACCCGGCGATCACACGGCTCGTGCGCGAGCTGTCCACGCGGTACCGCTTCATCGAGTACTACCTGTATCCGCACCCCGCCGGCGTGCTGCTGCTCACAGCCGACGGTCGGGCAACGCTCATGGTCATCGAGACCAACGCAAGCATGCTGACGCACCTGGAAAACGCCGAGGCCTACAACGCGCCCGACGCGCTGCTCAAGGGGCTGCACGACAAGCAGATCGTCCCCTTCTTCTGGCCCGGCGACGGCATGTACACCCCAGCCTGTGTGGAGTGGGAACAATATTGCCTGCCCGCAGAGGTGTGTCAGGGGCGCGAGCCGTACTACTACGCACTGTTCGACATGCCCAGCCACCTGCTGCCGGCACAGGTCTACAGCTACACTCAGTTCCTCACCAACTACAAGCAGGATCCGGACGCGCTCACCGGCCGCAAATCACGCTGAGATGGTGGTTCGGCTTTGCTCTGCACTGCAGGTTTCCGCATTGTGTGGGTCACATTCGGCAAGTACAATCGATTGGGTCATTCGGCAGCCATGACGTCAGAGCATGGCCCGGTTGAATCGCCCTGATGCATGCGTGGCATAGCTGCGGCATCATGGCGAACACGGGCGCCGGCACGCAACATACGATACGGCGCCCGGAGTTCATTACTGTGCGGGATTCTCCTTGAGAGACGATTTGGGATGCAGCAGCGGGCCGCGCGTTCAAGCAGCGCGCGTTGCGGATGTCAGGGGAGTGCATCGTTCCAGTCTGGTCATGGTTCACGGTTGCACGATTCCCGTTGCCACGCTGTTGATCGGCAGGCAGTAAAGGTGCCGTCGTTGTAGTACTGAAGGCACCGGCTGCAGTCGATCGTCTTCCCCGATCTTCTCGGAGCGGGTTTGGGCGAGAGACGCCCGGGCTGGCGCGTATTGCGCATGGCCAGCGGACGGCTTCAAGCACGCTTTCACGACTGATGCGGCGGCATGCCCGGCAGTGTCGGCGGGGCGCGCCGTGTTCGCGGTGCCCGGATCGCGGTGCGACCCCGGGTGCGCGGTTGTTGGAGTGAGCGTCCCGCTTGGCAGACGTTTTCCCTGAAGTCTCCGGCAAATTCGCACCGTGTACTCACCCAACCAAATCGATCCCGCGGTCAGCTTCCGCAACTCACAGGGTCAGCAGGTCCGCGGCACCATCATCACGCTGCAGCGGCGTGCCCTGGTGATGGAGATCTACAACCCCTACTCGATCGTGCAGGTGAGCGAGGTGCTGTCCGAACTCGCGATCAAGATGGGGACGCGGCAGGCCTATCTCGGCAAGGCGGTGGTGATCAGCCTGGTGAACACGGGCCTGACCGCCGTTGTCTCGCTCACGCTGATCGACGAATGGCGCGAGCTGTCGGAAGTGGCCGACACGCCTGCCTCGGTGGGCGAAGAAGCGCGAACGTTCGTGCAGGAATGGCAGGAGCGTTTCCGCATCCATCGCGACTATCAGATCGTCGTCAACGAGATGCGCGCGTTCCTGGCCGAAGTGTCGCGCTGGGTGGAACAGGTGGATCTGTCGAAGACATTGCCGCGCGAGGACAACAAGCTGCGCATGGATGTCTTCCAGGAGCTGGCCGAGCCGATCATGCTCAAGCTCAAGGGCTACATGGATGGGCTGGAATCGGAAGCCGGCAAGGTCGAGGCGGAGCTTGCACCCGCACACCGCACGTTCGCGCAGGCGGCGCTGCATCCGCTGCTGTTGCGCGCGCCGTTCATCTATCGCACGTACACCAAGCCACTCGGCTACGCAGGCGATTATGAAATGGTCAACCAGATCCTCTCCGACCCGCGCGAGGGCCCGAACACCTATTTCCAGATCGTCAACGCCGCTTTCCTTCGTACCGACGTGGCCGAGGCGCACCGCAACCGCATCGACATTCTTGTGCAGTATCTGAGCGACCTGGCTGCACAGGCGAAGGCGGCAGGCCGAACGTTCAAGGTGCTGAACGTGGGCTGCGGGCCGGCGGTGGAAATCCAGCGCTTCATTCAGCAGCATCCGGAGCCGTCGCTGCTGTCGTTCGAGCTGGTGGACTTCAGCGAGGAGACGCTCGATTACACCCGCGAGCAGATGCGCCGTGCGATGGACCGCGCGCGCAAGACCGTCACTGTCGATTTCGTGCACGAATCGGTGCACCAGCTGCTCAAGCGCCGCATCACGGCCGACAGCCCGCAAGCCGGCGATTGCGATGCAGTGTATTGCGCCGGCCTGTTCGACTATCTGTCCAACAAGGTCTGCCAGCGCCTGCTCTCCTACTTTGCCGCGCGCACGCGCCGGGGCGGCGCCATTCTTGCGACCAACGTGCACGGCAACAACCCGATGCGCTTTGTGATGGAGCACGTGCTGGAGTGGTATCTCGTCTATCGCGATGAACCGCTGATGGCCGAACTGCTGCCCGAAGGCTCGCACGACGTGCGCGTCTATACCGACGTGACCGGCGTCAACGTATTCGCCCAGGCCAGCGTGGCCGGGCCCGCCGCATCCGCCGCCTAATCCGCTTCCCAGGAACACCATGGAGCCCATTACACATCGCGGATACCAAGCCGAGCTGAAGCAGTTCCGGCTCGTCTTCAGCCGCATGGCCGCCATTACCGGCATCGTGCTGGTGCTGGCAGGCGTCGGGCTGGACTACGGCATGTACGTGGACAGGCTCTGGCTGTTCGCTTCGCTGCGGGTCATCACGTCGATCATCATGCTGGGCGCGCTGCTGGTGCTGTACACGCGCTGGGGCGAGGAGCACGTCCAAAGCCTGACGTTCTTCTGGCTGATCTGCCCGCAGATCATGATCTCGTGGATGATCTACGACACCGAGGGCGCCAGTTCACCGTATTACTCGGGGCTGAACCTGGCGATCTATGCGGTGGGCATGGTGATGCCGATCGGCTTTCTGCAGGCCGTGCTGTTCGGCACCTGCACGTACATCTTCTGGGTGATCGCCTGCACGCTGCACCCGGGCGGTATCCAGTCGCGCGAAATCTTCATCGTGCATTCGATGTTCATCCTGTTCTCGATTGCGACGAGCACGCTGTACACGTACTTCAATGAGCGCGGGCGCTTCCAGCTCTTCCGACTCAAGGAAGAAGTGGCGCAGAAGAACGAGCAGCTCGCGCAGACCAATCAGAACCTCACCGACATCAAGGGTCAGCTTCTGCAACAGGAAAAGATGGCCGCCATCGGCACGCTGTCGGCCGGCCTGCTGCATGAGATCAACAACCCCGTCAATTTCTGCCTGATGGCGATTGCGGTGGCGCAGGAAGACCCGACCGCCAAGAGCAGCCCGATGCTGCTCGAATGCCTGACCGATGCCAAGGAAGGCATGCAGCGCGTGCAGCACATCGTGTCGGACCTGAAGACCTTCGCCTACCGCAGCCCCGAGAAAGGCGAAGCCGATGCGCCATTCCTGGTCGAGAAGGCCATCGACTCGGCCGTCCGCCTGACCAGCCACGAGTTGCGAGGCGTGGCGCTCGAACGCAAGCTGCCGGCCGACACGCTCGTGCGCGGCGACGAGGCGGCCATCATTGGCGTACTGATCAATCTGCTGTCGAACGCTGCGCTTGCCATGCAAAAGGTGCAGCGCGAGAACCCGCGCATCGAAATTGCCGGCGAGTGGATCGACAACCGCCTGCATGTGGTGGTGACCGACAACGGCCCCGGCATCTCCGAGAAGAACCTGTCGCGCGTGTTCGAGCCGTTCTTCACCACGCGCGACGTCGGCAAGGGCCTGGGACTCGGCTTGTCGATCAGCTACAGCGTGATCCAGCGCCACGGCGGCACCCTGGCGGTGACGAGCCAGGAAGGCGAATGGGCGCGCTTCACGTTCGATCTGCCGCGCTCGGAGTAGAGGCATCATGGACACCACGCCGGACACCGTCACCATCCTCTACGTCGACGACGAAGTGCAGGCCTGCAAGTGGTTTGCACGCACGATCGGTGTCGGCTACGAGGTGCTCACGGCCAACAGCGTCGAAGAGGCCAAGGCCGTGCTGCGCGATTCGCACGAGCGCATCAGCGTGGTGCTGACCGACTTCCGCATGCCCGGCGGCGACGGCACAGAACTGCTGCGCTTCATCGATGCGGAATACGGCGACATTGCGACCATCCTCGTCACGGCATATGCCGACAAGGATCTGCTGATCCAGGCCGTCAACACCGGGCGCGTGTTCAAGATCCTCGAGAAGCCCTATCAGCCCGAAGACGTTCGGCGCTCGCTGCAGGAGGCGCTGGCCCTGCGCCAGGATCGCCTCTTGCGTACCCAGCGCCTCATGGCAATCGACGAAACGCTGGCCTTTCTTGCGCATGAGCTGAACACGCCGCTGGCGGCCATCTCCAACTTTGCGCGCGGCATCCGCATGCGCGTGGACCAGACCGAGCCCACGCCAGGCGCGCTGCCCGAGATTGGCCGCGCGGCCGATCGCGTGCAGGACAACGCGCGCTATTGCCTCTCGGTGATCGCCACGTTCCTGAACTCCGTGCGCAACACCTACGGCAAGCCCGGCACGGCCGTCACGCCCAACAGCGCGGGCGGCCTGATCCGCTCGTTGTTCGACACGTATCCGTTCACGAACGCGCAGCGCGAATGGGTGTCGTACCGCGTCGAAGACGACTTCCCGATCCAGACGCTGCCCAACTGCGTGATGCTCGTGCTCTCGTCGCTGACGAGCAACGCCTTGCAGGCGCTGCGGCAAACGCATGCTCCAAAGCTTGAAATCGTCGCCGGCCGTGCGGCGGATGCCGGCAGCGCGCAGCACATGATCCGCATCGAAGACAACGGCCCCGGCATCGCGCCGGACGTTCTCGCGCGGCTGACCATCGACCCCGTGACGACGCGCGCCGAAGAAGGCGGCAGCGGCATGGGCATGATTTTTTGTACGCGGATCATGCAATCGTTCGGGGGAGCGATTGCGATTGATTCTGCACCCAGCGCAGGCACGCGCGTGACTCTGACGTTCCCATGACAAGACCACAAGACTTACGAACCAAGCCGCACGTGTTCTGCGCGTTTGCCGTATCGGCTGCATTTGCTATGAGGAGTGACGGATGACCAATCCCGGGGGCAATGAGCCCAAGATCCTGTACGTGGACGATGAGACATTGGCGCTGACTTACTTCGGCCGTGCCATCGGGTCACTGGCGCCGGTCGTCACCGCCACCTCCGTCGAAGAAGGCAAGCGCATGCTCGACCAGCACGCCGCCACGCTCGGCGTGCTCGTGTCGGACCAACGCATGCCCGGCGAACTCGGCAACGAGCTGCTGCGCTATGCACGCGAGCGGTATCCGCACCTCGTGCGCATCCTGACGACCGCCTATTCCGAAATCGAAGACACGGTGGAGGCCGTCAACCAGGGGCAGATTCACCGCTATATCAAGAAGCCGTGGGACATCACGGCGCTGCGCGTGGAGCTGAAGCAGGCGCTGGAGTTCTCTGACCTGCGCCGCGAGCGCGACGCGCTGCTGCGCGAGAAGATGACCGTGCGCCAGAGCCAGACGCTCACCCACCGCATCGGGGCGCTGCAGACGCTGTACCTGGCGGTATCGGGACTGTCGTCGTTCAGCGCCGTCAACGATTACCTCCGTGCCGCCGCCGCCGTGGGGCTGCAATCTCTTGCGCAGCCGGACTGGGCGATGAAGGACTACACCGAGCTGGTCGGTGAAGAAAGCCTGCGCACCGGCGAGTTCAGCCACGCAGTGCGGCAGGCCTATCTCGACTTGTCGTCGCGCTTTGACAGCAAGCCGGCAGCCCAGGCGTTGGAGGTGCTGGCCGAGGTGCTGCACGGCAAGGTCTCGCCGTCGGGCAGCGATGCTGCCGCGGTGGTGGATCTCACCACCCTGACGGAATTCCTGGAAGCCGCGTCCACGCACAAGGTGTCGGAAGCGCATGCCAAATGGCTGGCGTTCCTGCTGTGGCTCGACGGCAAGGGGTGGTCGCTCACGGCCGAGCGCGATGGCGCAACGATCAAGCTGCGCCTGCTCGACAACCAGACGCAGCTCACGCCGGATCAACTGGCGGCGTGGATGGAGCATTTCCAAGGTCAGCAGGCCGCCTGAACGGAGCCCGCCGTTGGCACACAACGCCGATGCTTATGCGTCGGCGTTGTCGTTTGAGGCATCGCCTTTTACAGGCCGCTCGGGGCGATCGCGCATGCCGCCCTTCACCATGTCGAAGCGGAACAGACGGCATTCGATGTTGCCGTTGTACAGCGGCGTACGCTGCGATTCCTTCAGCCGCATCCGACGCGGCATCGAGAGATCGCCCGTGAAGACGAACGCCTTCCAGCCAGCAAATTCACGCTTGAGCGTGCCCGCAAAGGCCTGTGCAAATTCGTTGGCGGCGGCCTCTTCCTCGGGGTCGATCGGGAGCGGTGGCTCCGGCTGACGCAGTTCGCGCATCGGACGGCGGCCATCGTCGCGCGGGGCACCCATGGCGCGGCTGGCGCGTTCGAACACGGTGCCATCCTCGTCGCCCTCGCCTTCCGGCCGGCGGCGGCGCGAACCGTGGGCACCGCGCACGGCGATACGTTCGCCGTACGGCGGATTCATCAGCAGCACGCCGGCCGCCTCGAACGGCGGCTTACCGAAGCGCGCATCGACCTGCTTGAGCACGGGCTCGCCGGGCAGACCGGCACGCTGCCAGTTGGCGGCGGCATAGGCGAGCATGTCGGTGGAAATGTCGGCGCCCGCCACCAGCGGTGGTGCCCGGCGCATGGATGCGGCCGCCGCATCGGCTGCGGCTTCGCGCAGGCGCTTGAAGCACTTGGCATCGTGGTCCTGCAACCACTCGCAAGCGAAGGCGCGCTGCCCGCCCGGCGCAATACCCAGCGCACGTTGCGCGGCTTCAACGAGGAACGTGCCGCTGCCGCACATCGGATCGTAGAACGGCATGCCATGTGCGCCCGTCCAGCCCGTCAGGCGCAGGATGCCGGCGGCGAGGTTTTCCTTCAGCGGCGCCTCGCCCTTTTCCTGCCGCCAGCCGCGCTTGAAGAGCGGCTCGCCGGTGGTGTCGAGATAGATCGTGCAGTCGGTCTCGGTCAGGTATGCGTAGATGCGCACGTCCGGCGAGACCGTATCGACGCTGGGCCGCGCGCCCATGCGCTGGCGGAAGCGGTCACACACCCCGTCCTTCACGCGCAGGCCGACAAACTTCAGGCTCTGCAACGGCGATTTGTGCGCGGTCACGTCCACGCGGATCATCTCGTCGGGCGTGAAATAGTCTTCCCAGCGCTGCGCAGCGGCCAGCGCGTAGATGTCGTCTTCCGAGCGATACCCGCGCGAAGCCAGGCGCATCAGCACCCGGCTGGCAATGCGGCTGTGCAGGTTGACCGCATACGCCGCACCCTGCGTGCCGAAGAAATGCACGCCGCCCGGCACGGTGCGGCCCACCTCGAACGCCGCCAGCTCATCGACCTCGGGGCGAATGGCGATTTCGGCCAGTTCATCGGCCAGCGCCTGTTCCAGCCCACGGGGGCATGGCGCGAAGTAAGCAGTTGCCATCGGAAAACCAGAAAAAATCAGAATGGCTTGACGACCACCAGGATCGTGATCGCCAGCAACAACAGCACCGGCAGTTCATTGAACCAGCGGTAGAACTTGTGCGAGCGCTTGTTGGCGCCCGCCTCGAACTTGCGCAGCAGCACGCCGCAGCCATGGTGATAACCGATCGTTACGAGCACCAGCGCGAGCTTCGCGTGCATCCAGCCATTGGGCGGATACAGCCCGATGCGATATCCCAGGAACAGCCACAGCCCCAGCAGGATCGCGACAATCGCCAGCATCGTCGTGAAGCGGAACAGCTTGCGCGCCATGATCAGCAGGCGCGTGATGGCCGCGCGCTCAGTCTCCATTGCCAGGTTGACGAAGATGCGCGGCAGATAAAACAGCCCGGCAAACCACGACGCAATGAAGACGATGTGAAAGGCTTTGACCCAGAGCATGCGAAGCGTCCCGTGAATGGTGTGAAGCGCGATCGGTAAAAACAGCGCGCCGCTCATGGCGGCGCTCAATGTGCAGCAAGCGATATCAGGTGCGGATCTCGCCGTGCCCGAACACGACGTATTTCAGCGAGGTCAGCCCCTCCAGCCCGACCGGCCCACGCGCATGCAGCTTGTCGTTGGAAATGCCGATCTCGGCGCCCAGGCCGTACTCGAAACCATCGGCAAAGCGCGTGGACGCGTTGATCATCACGCTGGCCGAATCGACCTCGCGCAGGAAGCGCATGCCGGTCGAGTAGTTCTCGGTGATGATCGAATCGGTGTGCGCCGAGCCGTAGGTGTTGATGTGCTCGATGGCGTCGTCCAGGCCATCGACGGTGCGGATCGACAGGATCGGCGCGAGATATTCGGTGTGCCAGTCGGCCTCGACGGCGTCTTTCAGATTGCCGAAGCCTGCGGCTTCAAGCGTCGCACGCGTGGCCGGGCACACACGCAGTTCCACGCCCTTGTCCTGGTAGATCTTTGCCAGCGGCGGCAGCGCGCGCGCAGCCACATCGCGCGACACGAGCAGCGTTTCCATCGTGTTGCACGGTGCGTAGCGCTGCGTCTTGGCGTTGTCGCACACGCGCACGGCCTTCTCGATGTCGGCATCGACGTCGATGTAGACGTGGCAGATGCCGTCCAGATGCTTGATCATCGGCACCCGCGCTTCTTCGATCAGTCGCGCGATCAGGCTCTTGCCGCCGCGGGGGACGATCACATCGACGTACTCCGTCATGGTGATGAGCTTGCCGACCGCCGCGCGGTCGGTGGTGGCCACCACCTGCACGGCGTTGGCGGGCAGGCCAGCATCGGCCAGCCCTTCCTCGATGAGCGCCGCCAGCGCGCCGTTCGATTCGATCGCTTCGGAGCCGCCGCGCAGAATGGTCGCGTTGCCCGACTTGATGCACAGCGCCGCGGCATCCACCGTCACGTTCGGCCGCGACTCATAAATGATGCCGATCACGCCAAGCGGCACGCGCATCTGGCCGACCTGGATGCCGGTGGGACGGAACTTCATGTTGCTGATCTCGCCGATCGGGTCGGGCAGCGCGGCGATCTGCTCCAGGCCAGCGGCCATGGTCTCGATGGCACGATCGGTCAGCGTGAGGCGGTCGATGAAGGCGGCGTCCTGGCCGTTGGCGCGAGCGCGCTCGACGTCGCGGGCATTGACCTCTTTGAGCTTGGCGGCATCGCGACGGACGGCGGCGGCAATGTGCAACAACGCGCGGTTCTTCTGCGCGGTGCCGGCCCGGGCCATGCCACGCGAGGCGGTGCGCGCCTGACGGCCGACCAGGGCCATGTATTCGTTCACGTCGAGCTGCTTCATGATGATCGCGACCGGCGAGCTGCCGGCAAATTCAGTGTGAGGACAATTCGGAGGCTTGCGGCCGATGGTGTGGATCAGGCCGGCACCGGAAGACTGCCCGGCCGCGCGATGCGCATCGCCAGTTGGAGCAGGCCGTCCCATGGCTCGGCCGGCAGCGACGGCTCGCGCAAGCCCTTGACCTGCCGATCCAGCTTGGCGGCCATGGAGAGCGCACCCTCCAGCTCGCGCTGTGACAGCCGCTGCGCTGCCTGCGGCACCAGCCGCTCGCGTGGCCCCCACACCCGGAGTTCTCGCAGCATGGACGCCACCGGCTTGCCTTGGGCCGCGCCCGAGGCGATTTTTGATAATACGCGAATTTCTTCGGTCAACGTCCAGAGCACCAGGACCGTGGCCTCGCCCTCGCCGCGCAGGCCTTCGAGCATGCGCACCAGACGCGGCACATCGCCGGCCAACATGGCTTCGGACAGCTTGAACACGTCGTAGCGCGCCACGTTGAGCACCGCATCGTGCACATCGTCGAACGTCAGCACACCGGACGGATGCAGCAAGCCGAGTTTCTGGATTTCCTGATGCGCGGCCAGCAGATTGCCTTCCACACGGTCGGCAATGAACTGCAGGGCGCGGCGGCCAGGCTCACCGGGCTCCACACGTTGCTGCTGGCGCGCGAGACGCTCGCCAATCCAGCCGGGCAGCTTGGTGCGATCCACCGAATCGACCTTGATCGACACGCCCGCCCCTTCCAGCGCCGCAAACCACGCCGACTTGGCCGTCGCAAAATCGAGACGCGGCAGCGTGATCAGCGTGACGGTGTCGGTGGCCGGCCCGGACGGCGTGCCCGCAGCCAATGCGCGCAGTGCTTCCCCGCCATCCTTGCCGGGCTTGCCCGACGGAATGCGCAGCTCGACGATCTTGCGATCTCCGAACAGCGACATCGACTGCCGTGCCTCGGTCACGCGCGACCACGAGAAACCCCGCTCGACGCTCATCACCTCGCGCTCGGTAAAGCCCTGCGCGCGCGCGGCTTGGCGCAATGCATCGACAGCTTCCAGCGCCAACAGGTGCTCGTCGCCATGCACCACGTACAGCGGCGCGAGCCCCTTGGCAGTGGCCTGCTTCAGATGACCTTCAAGCGCATCGAGCCGCAATTGCATGGCAAACCTTGCCCTGATCCGCCGCTTACGACGGCAGCTTCACGGCGCCCAGGCGCCGCACGAGCTGGTTGATCGTATCGCCTTGCATGTCCCGGTAAAGCGCCGCTTCTTCGTAATCCTTGGCGAGCACCTGCGTCTCGTTGTACGAGAGATCGCGGAACTGCGTGATTTCCGACGGCGGGATCAGCAGGTTGTCGTGCGCATCGCGCAGCTGGAAGCGGAAGCGGTACGTGATGCGGTACTCGCGCACCACACCCTGCGGCGTGAGCGACGAGATGGTCTTCACGCGGTCTTCAGCCAGCACGTCGAGCAGCGCGTCGGCGTCTTTCTTATCCGACACGATGACGGTGTCGGAGCCGTTGTCGATCAGCCGGCGCAACTGCGCACGCATCTGCGAGTTCTGCGGCAAGTTGATGTACAGCCGCTTGAACGCGAAGTCGGTATTGCCCCGCATGTGGAAACCGCAAGCGGACAGCGCCGGCAGCGCAATCGCAAGCGCAAGGACAGAGCGGCCAAAGCGACGGCGGGACAAACCTCGGGACAACGACATAACCATGCGTTCCTTGAGTGGGATGGCCGATCAGGCCACCACGTTCACCAGACGGCCCGGCACCACGATGATCTTCTTGGGCGGCTTGCCTTCAGCAAATTTCTGGACCGCTTCATCCTTGGCGGCAATCGCTTCGATGGCGGCGCGGTCGGCGTCGGCCGGCACGACGATGCTGCCGCGCACCTTACCGTTGACCTGCAGCACGAGTTCGATCTCGCTCTGCACCAGCGCGCCTTCGTCGACCTGCGGCCACGGGGCGTCGAGCAAGTCGCCATATGCACCGGCGTAGCCCAGTTCCGTCCAGAGCACGTGCGTGATGTGCGGCACGACCGGGTACAGCACGCGCAGCAGCAACCCCAAGCCTTCGCGGCGCGCATCGGCACCGGCGTCCTTGGCGCCTTCCAGCGCGTTGAGCATCTTCATCGTCGCCGAGACGACGGTGTTGTACTGCAGGCGCTCGTAGTCGTAGTTCGCTTGCTTGAGCACGGTGTACAGCTCGCGGCGCAGCGCGCGATCAGCATCCGTTGCACCCGCCACAACGCCATTGCCGTGACCGGCGCGAATGGCGTCGGCGTGCGCCACGCCAAAGTTCCACAGACGGCGCAGGAAACGCGAGGCGCCCTCCACACCGGCGTCGTTCCACTCGAGCTGTTGCTCGGGCGGCGCGGCGAACATCGTGAACAGGCGCGCCGTGTCGGCACCGTACTGGTCGATCAGGGCTTGCGGGTCGATGCCGTTGTTCTTCGACTTCGACATCTTTTCCACGCCGCCGATCACCACCGGCTGGCCGTCGGCCTTGAGCGTGGCCCCCACCGGGCGGCCGCGTTCGTCGGTCTGCACGTCGACGTCGGCGGGGTTGATCCACTGCTTCTTGCCTGCGGCATCTTCGCGGTAGTACGTCTCGTTGAGCACCATGCCCTGCGTGAGCAGGTTGGTGAACGGCTCATCGAATTTAACGAGGCCCAGGTCACGCATGACCTTGGTCCAGAAGCGCGCATACAGCAGGTGCAGGATCGCGTGCTCGATGCCGCCGATGTACTGGTCCATCGGCATCCAGTAATCGTTGCGGGCATCGACCATGGTCTCGCCGTCCGGGCACGTATAGCGCATGTAGTACCAGCACGAATCGATGAAGGTATCCATCGTGTCGGTCTCGCGGCGCGCGGGCTTGCCGCACGACGGGCACGTGCAATTCAGGAAGCGAGGATCCTTAGCGAGCGGGTTGCCCGTGCCGTCCGGAACGAGATCTTCGGGCAGGCGCACCGGCAGGTCCTGCTCGGGCACGGGCACGACGCCGCAGCTCTCGCAATGGATCAGCGGGATCGGCGTGCCCCAGTAGCGCTGGCGCGAAATGCCCCAGTCGCGCAGGCGCCAGGTGGTCTTCTTCTCGCCCAGGCCTTGTGCGGCCAGATCGGCAGCCACGGCGTCGACGGCCTGTTGATAGTTCAGGCCATCGTACTTGCCGCTGTGGAACAGCACGCCGTGTTCCTTGTCGCCGTACCAGTCGGCCCAGGTGGTCGTGTCGTACGGCTGGCCCTTCACGTCGATCACCTGCTTGATGGGCAGGTGGTACTTGTTGGCAAAGGCAAAGTCGCGCTCGTCGTGCGCGGGCACGCCCATCACGGCGCCGTCGCCGTAGGTCATCAGCACGTAGTTGCCGACCCACACCGGCACGGATTCGCCCGTAAGCGGATGCGTGACGGTCAGGCCGGTCGGCATGCCCTTCTTTTCCATGGTGGCCATGTCGGCTTCCATGACGCTGCCGTGCTTGCACTCTTCGATGAACGCGGCGAGCGCCGGGTTGCTCTGCGCGGCATGCGCGGCAATCGGATGCTCGGCGGCCACGGCGCAGAACGTCACGCCCATGATCGTGTCGGCACGCGTGGTGAAGACGTACAGCTTGCCGTCGTTGATCAGCTTGCCGTCGTCACCGGCAATGTTGTGCGGAAATGCAAAACGCACACCCTCGCTCTTGCCGATCCAGTTCTGCTGCATCAGCTTGACGCGCTCGGGCCAGCCCAGCGGGTCAAGGTCGGAGAGCAACTCCTGCGCATACTTGGTGATGCCCAGGTAGTACATCGGGATCTCGCGCTTTTCCACCACCGCGCCCGAACGCCAGCCGCGCCCGTCGATCACCTGCTCGTTGGCGAGCACGGTCTGGTCGACCGGGTCCCAGTTCACGGTACCGGTCTTGCGGTAGGCGATGCCCTTTTCGAGCATCTTCAGGAACAGCCACTGGTTCCAGCGGTAGTAGTCCGGGCTGCACGTCGCCACTTCGCGCGACCAGTCGATCGCCAGGCCCATCGACTGCATCTGCTTCTTCATGTAAGCGATGTTGTCGTAGGTCCATGCAGCCGGTGCCACGCCGTTGTTGAGCGCCGCGTTTTCCGCCGGCATGCCGAAGGCGTCCCAGCCCATCGGCATCAGCACGTTGTATCCCTTCATGCGCAGCTGACGCGTCATCACGTCGTTGATCGTGTAGTTGCGCACGTGGCCCATGTGCAGCTTGCCCGACGGATACGGCAGCATCGAGCAGGCGTAGAACTTGGGCTTGTCCGAGCCGTCAGCAGCGCGCGCGTGTTCGGTCACGCGGTAGGCATCCAGGGCCTGCCAGTGTTGCTGCGCTTGCTGTTCGACGTCGGACGGGGAGTATTTGTCTTGCATGGTGATGGGTCGCCCGGATGCCCCGGCGATTGCAGCCGCGCCGCCAACGCGCGCAGCCGGATTGAATAACGGAAAAGGCCCGATTATACCGTCGCCAACCGCCCCATCCGGGCGATCGCGAGCAGTGGAAAAAGGCGCCGGACAAGCCTGCCAGCGCCTTCTGCCGCCAGCCTGGTTACAGGCCGAGCACGTCGTTCATGTCGTACAAACCCTTCTTGCCGGCCACGTAGACCGCAGCGCGCACAGCGCCTTCGGCATACGACTGGCGGGTGTTGGAGCGATGCGTGATTTCGATGCGCTCGCCGTCGCCAGCAAACAGCACGGTGTGGTCGCCGACGATGTCGCCGCCGCGCACGGTGGCAAAGCCGATGGTGCCAAGCTCCCGCGGGCCGGTCTCGCCTTCGCGCGCATAGACCGCGCGATCGGCCAGCTTGGTGCCCTGCGCCTCGGCCACGATCTCGCCCATCTTGAGCGCGGTGCCCGACGGGGCGTCGATCTTGTGCTTGTGGTGCGCCTCAATGATCTCGACGTCATAGCCCTGCGCCAGGATCTTGGCGGCGACTTCGATCAGCTTGAAGGTCGCGTTGACGCCCACGCTCATGTTGGGCGCCCACACCACGCCGATCGACTCGCCGTAGGTCTTGAAGCTGGCTTTCTGCTCGGCCGTGAAGCCGGTCGTACCGATGACCACCGCGGTGCCCAGCTCACGAGCGACGTTCAGGTGATTCAGCGTTGCGTCAGGACGCGTGAAGTCGATCAGCACGTCGGCTTGCGAGAGACCCGCGCGCACGTCGTCGGTCACAATCACGCCGGTCGTCTTGCCCAGCTTGATGCCGGCGTCCTGGCCCACGGCATCGCTGCCTGGGCGGTCCAGCGCAGCGCCCAGCGTCACGCCCGGCGTGCGCAGTACGGTGTCGATCAGCATCTGGCCCATGCGGCCCGAGGCGCCTGCAATCGCGATTTTCATGTCGGTGGAAGCGAAAAGCTGCAAAAGAAAAACGGTCTGTAAAACGCACAAGCGGCGGAACCCGTCCGCCGCTCGCTCGAAGTCGTGATGCCGGCGCGCTGGCTATGCGCGCTTCACGGCGTTCACTGCGATTGGGTGGCCGGCGGCGGAACGCTGGTGTCAGTACCACCACCGCCAGTGCGGCGCTCCGGCAGCGTCACGTCAACGTTGTTTTTGGAGCCTGCGGTCGACTGCACGCGGTCCGTCACCTCAGCCGACGGAATCGACGGCGCACGCGCTGCAGGCGCAGCGCCCGCAGCGGCGGCGGCCTGCGCGGCGTCCTTTTTCGGACGCTTGATGCCGTCGATTTCGGAAATCAGTTCCGACTCGGACGGCAGCTCATCGGCGCCGACCCACTTGGCAAGGCGGTCGCCGTCAAACCACACCGTCAGCCTGCGCTCCTGCACAACCGACGTGTTGCCACGCTTGAACGAGAAGATGTAGTCCCAGCGGTTGGCGTGGAACATGTCCGTCAGCAGCGGCGTGCCGAGTACGAAGCGGACCTGGTCGCGCGTCATGCCTTCCTTGAGCTGCGCCGCCTGTTCGCGCGACACGAAGTTGCCCTGCACGATATCGATGCGATACGGCGTGATGGCGTTGGCGATCTTGCGCGTGGTGCTGTCATAGGTGCCGCATCCGGCCAGCAACGCCGACGCGGCGAGCATGGCACCCACCAACAGGCCGCCGCGACGGGCGACGTGGGCAAAACGGACAGGACTGCGCGCAAAAGAAAAGGTCATGAGCGATCGGCCTTCAAACGGTTCCGGACATACCGGTACGGGAGGAATCGGCGACGGCCCAGGCACATCGTGCAGGCCCGTCAATAGGACTTTTGCCGCCAAAACCCTTATGATTGGAATATCCGAACATTGTACTCTAGGGAGCCTGGCGCATGCCGAGTCCTGCAGACCTCAAGAACATCGGTCTGAAAGCCACGGTGCCGCGGTTGAAGATCCTCGAGATCTTTCAGACCAGCGAAGAGCGCCACATGAGCGCCGAAGACGTGTACCGCATCCTGCTCGCCGAGCACATGGACATTGGCCTGGCCACCGTCTATCGCGTGCTGACGCAGTTCGAACAGGCGGGGCTGCTGTCACGCAACAACTTCGAATCCGGCAAGGCCATCTACGAACTCAACGAGGGCAAGCACCACGATCACCTGGTGTGCCTCGATTGCGGCCGCGTGGAAGAATTTTTCGATGCCGAGATCGAACAGCGCCAGCAGAGCATTGCACGTGCGCGCGGCTTTGCGCTGCAGGAGCACGCGCTGTCGCTCTATGGCAATTGCACGAAGGAAGCCTGCCCGCATCGGCCAAAGCGTTGAAGCGTCGTCGCCAAAAGGAAACGGCCGCATCGTCTGCGGCCGTTTTTCATTGGAGCGGCGAGAGGGCGGATGTCAGGCGGACAGCCGCGTCTCGTCCTCCTTTTCTGCGTCGCCCTGGCCGCCCTTCTCGGCCTTGCCATGTTCATTGGCCTGCACGGGCGAATGCGCCGGCGCGCCCGACGCCTGCCCCGTGTACTCAGCCACGACCTGCTTGAAGAGCTGACGCGCCCACACCAGCATCGGGTGCGTATTGCGGCTGCGGTGCCAGAGCATGTTCAGGCCCAGCACGGTTTCCAGCTCGGTCGGCAGCGGGAACGCGTTGAGGTCGTACATCTTGCAGACCATATCCTTCATCAGCGAATTGACCGTGAAGATCATGTCGGTCTGGGCGGCGACTTCGCCCTGGGTGCGCCAGCTATGCACCGTCATGGTCGAATTGCGCTTGAGGCCGCGCTGCTGCAAGGCGTAGTCCAGCGGAATGAGCGACGGCGCGACACGGCTGCCGGGGCTGCCCTGCGCGATGAAGATGTGCTCGCAGTCGAGGTATTGCTCGAGCGTGCAGCGATCGCCGAGGATCGGGTGGTCCTTGCGCGCGCAGACCCACATGTTGAAGGAGGTCACAACCTCTTCCATGATCTCGGGGTGGCGTGTGGGGAACGGCGAGAACGCCAGATCCAGTTCGTTCGCGCGCATGGCCGCCACGTCGGCTTCCCACGAAGACGATTCGGTCAGGCGCACCTGCAATGCCGGTGCCAGGCGCTTGATGCGCAGCAGGAAGCGATCGAACAGCGCATCGCCCAGCGTGCCGGCAAAGCTGACGTTGAACGTGCCGGTGGCTTCGGCGGGATCGAACGTGGCGATATCGCCCTCGTTGATGGCCGCCCACAGGTCGAGCATCTCGCGCACCTTCGGGCCCAGCTCAAGCGCCTTGGGCGTAGGCGTCAGGCCGTGCGGCACGCGAATGAAGAGGGGATCGTCAAAGATCTCACGCAGACGGCCCAGCGAATGCGAGACAGCCGGTGCGGTCATGTGCATCTTTTCGGCCACGTAGGTGGCGTTGCGCTTGCTGAGCAGCTCAACAAAAATCACCAGCAGCTTGGTATCGACGTTGACCATGGGACGCCTTGGCTCGAACACGTTGGAAAACTGGAAAGGCAACCATTGCCGAGGCAATGGGCCGGATGCGACGTCAAAGCCCGCCACATCAGAATGTAGTATTTGTTCAGTGTACGGACTGCAACCCAATTTTCAAAGCGAATTCCTGTAGCCCGAATTCGAAATTTGCTAATCCGCAAACGTTTTCGTTTCAGCCCATAACAAACGCCGATCTGCGCCCAACCAGCAGCGTTTTAGTGAGGTCCGCTCGCCTCAGACCGACGTGCCCATGAAAAAACGCGCCCGAAGGCGCGTTCTCTTTGCAGCAAGGTGGATTACTTGCCCACCACACGTGCCATTTCCAGGCACTTGTTCGAGTAGCCCCACTCGTTGTCGTACCAGCTCACGACCTTGATGAAGGTGCCATCCAGTGCGATGCCGGCTTCGGCGTCGAAGATCGAGGTGCGTGCATCGCCGCGGAAATCCGTAGCGACGACCTTGTCTTCGGTGTAGCCCAGCACGCCCTTCAGCGCGCCTTCGCTCTGCGCCTTCATTTCGGCGCAGATTTCAGCGTACGTGGCGGCGCTTTCCAGCTCGACGGTCAGGTCGACGACCGACACATCCGAGGTCGGCACGCGGAACGACATGCCGGTCAGCTTCTTGTTCAGCTGCGGAATCACCACGCCCACGGCCTTGGCGGCGCCGGTCGACGACGGGATGATGTTTTCCAGGATGCCGCGGCCGCCGCGCCAGTCCTTGTTGGACGGGCCGTCGACGGTCTTCTGCGTGGCGGTGGCAGCGTGCACGGTCGTCATCAGGCCGCGCTTGATGCCCCACTTGTCGTTCAGCACCTTGGCAACCGGTGCCAGGCAGTTGGTCGTGCACGAAGCGTTGGAGATGATGGCCTCGCCCTTGTACGTTTCGTGGTTCACGCCGTACACGAACATCGGGGTGTCGTCCTTCGACGGGGCCGACATGATCACCTTCTTGGCGCCCGCGTCGATGTGCTTTTGCGCGCCTTCCTTGGTCAGGAAGATGCCGGTCGATTCGATCACCACGTCGGCGCCGACTTCGCCCCACTTCAGCTCGGACGGGTCCTTCACAGCGGTCAGGCGGATCTTCTTGCCGTTGACGACGAGAGTGTTGCCGTCGACCGACACTTCACCGTCGAAGCGGCCGTGCACCGAGTCGTACTTCAGCATGTACGCCAGGTAGTCGGGCTCGAGCAGGTCGTTGATGGCAACAACTTCGATGTCCTTGAAGTTGGCGGCGGCAGCGCGGAACACCATGCGTCCGATGCGGCCGAAGCCGTTGATGCCGATCTTGATGGTCATGGTCAGTCTCCTGATAGCAGAAAAGAAATCGACGATGCGATAAAAACCAGCGCGGCACCTCGTGGGTGCCGCGTACGCAAATTCAGTTAAGCAATGACGCTCTTGGCGGTGTTCACCACGTTCTCGACGGTGAAGCCGAAGTGCTTGAACAGCACGCCTGCCGGGGCCGATTCACCGAACGTGTCGATACCGACCACGGCTTGTACCTGGTACTTCCACCAGAAGTCGGTCACGCCCGCTTCCACGGCGATGCGCGGCACGCCGGCCGGCAGCACGCTCGCCTTGTAGGCCGAGTCCTGCTTGTCGAACACGGTCGTGGCGGGCACCGAAACCACGCGCGCGTGGATGCCCTCGGCGGCGAGCTGGTCTGCTGCACCGACCGCCAGGCCAACTTCCGAGCCGGTGGCGATGATGACCACGTCCGGCTTGCCGTTGGCGGCATCGCGGAGCACATAGCCGCCGCGCGCAATGGCTTCGCGCGTGGCCGGATTGCGAGCCTGGAACGGCAGGTTCTGGCGGCTGAAGATCAGGCAGCTCGGGCCGTTCTGGCGCTCGATGGCGGCGGCCCAGGCGACGGCGGTTTCAGTGGTGTCGGCAGTACGCCAGACGTCCATGTTCGGAATGAGGCGCAGGCTGGCAACGTGCTCGATCGACTGGTGCGTCGGGCCGTCTTCGCCCAGGCCGATGGAATCGTGCGTGAAGACGAAGATCGAGCGGATCTTCATCAGCGCGGCCATGCGCAGCGCGTTGCGGCTGTAGTCGGAGAACGTCAGGAACGTGCCGCCGTACGGAATGTAGCCGCCATGCAGCGCGATGCCGTTCATGATGGCGCTCATGCCGAACTCGCGCACGCCGTAGTTGATGTGGTTGCCCCAGGCATCCACACGCACGGCCTTGCTGCCGCTCCAGTTGGTCAGGTTCGAGCCGGTCAGGTCGGCCGAGCCGCCCAGCAGCTCGCCCAGCACCGGGCCGTAGGCTTCCAGCGTGTTCTGGCTGGCCTTGCGCGTGGCAATGGTCTCAGCCTTTTGCTCGCACTTCTCGATGAACTCGGCGACGGCCTTGTCGAAGGCTTCCGGCAGTTCGCCACGCATGCGGCGCTCGAACTGCGCGGCCTCGGCCGGGTAACGCTCGGAATACGCGTCGAACAGCGCGTTCCAGGCCTTTTCCAGCGCCTGGCCCTGACCCTTGGCATCCCACGCGTCGTACACGGCTTGCGGAATTTCAAACGGTGCGTGCGGCCAGGCCAGCGCCTCGCGCGCGGCAGCGATTTCCACGCCGCCCAGCGGGGCGCCGTGCACGTCGTGACCGCCTTCCTTGTTGGGCGCACCCTTGCCGATGAGCGTGCGGCAGCAGATCAGCGTCGGCTTGTTCGACTTCTTGGCTTCGGCAATGGCAGCGTCCACGGCGTCGACGTTGTGGCCGTCCACGGCGCGAATCACGTTCCAGCCGTAGGCTTCGAAACGCTTCGGGGTGTCGTCGTTGAACCAGTGGACGACGTCGCCGTCGATCGAGATGCCGTTGTCGTCCCACAGGGCGATCAGCTTGTTCAGACCCAGCGTGCCGGCCAGCGAGCAGGCCTCGTGGCTGATGCCTTCCATCAGGCAGCCGTCGCCCAGGAAGACGTAGGTGTGGTGATTGACGATGTCAAAGCCCGGGCGATTGAATTCCTGGCCCAGCAGACGTTCAGCAAGGGCCATCCCGACGGCGTTGGTGATGCCCTGGCCCAGCGGGCCGGTGGTGGTTTCCACGCCCGGGGTGATGCCGTATTCCGGGTGGCCTGCGGTTTTGCTGTGCAACTGGCGGAAGTTCTTCAGTTCCGACATCGGCAGGTCATAGCCGGTCAGGTGCAGCAGCGCGTAGATCAGCATCGAGCCGTGGCCGTTGGACAGCACGAAGCGGTCGCGGTCGGGCCAGCGCGGGTTGAGCGGGTTGTGACGCAGGTGGCGGCTCCACAGTGCCACGGCGATGTCCGCCATGCCCATCGGCGCGCCGGGGTGGCCGGAATTGGCCTGCTGGACGGCGTCCATGGCAAGCACGCGGATGGCATTGGCCATCAACTGGGTAGGCTGGGTGGTGTTCGAGTGGAGTGCGGGGGCGGTCATGCGAACCTGCGGCAGGAGATAGGCGGGAAAACCGCGATTTTACCAGACGGGAATGACCCGGCTGGGGTGATCGCGGTCAGTCAAACGTGCTACGCCTCCCCCTCCCGCGCCCGGCTTACCACTCCGCGACGGAACCGTCGGCATGGCGCCACACCGGGTTGCGCCAGTCGGGGGCTTCCTTGCTCCGTTCGATGACCAGCGCCTCATCGATGTCCACGCCCAGGCCGGGCAGGCGCGGCGGGCGGATATAGCCCCCTTCCAGCGCGAAATCGGCCTTGTTTCGCACGTAATCGAGCAGTTCGGCGCCCTTGTTGTAGTGGATGCCCATGCTCTGTTCTTGCAACGTGGCGTTCCAACTGACGAAATCCACATGCAGGCAGGCCGCCAGCGCGATGGGGCCAAGCGGGCAATGCGGCGCCAACGCCACATCGTAAGCCTCGGCCATGGCGGCGATCTTCACGCATTCGGTAATGCCGCCGGCGTGAGACAGGTCCGGCTGCAGGATCGACACCCCGCCTGCTTCCAGCACCCGCTTGAAGTCGAAGCGCGAGAACATGCGCTCGCCAGCGGCTATCGGCAGATGGGTGTGGGCGGCCAGGCGGGCATAGGTTTCGGCCTGCTCGGCCAGCACGGGCTCTTCGATAAAGAGCGGCCGATACGGCTCCAGCTCCTTGATGAGCACCTTGGCCATCGGCGCAGACACGCGACCGTGAAAATCGAGCCCGAATTCGACGGTGTTGCCGAACGCCGAGCGAATCTCGGCAACCTTGGCGACCGCCGCGTCCACTGCACGGGACGTGTCGATGATGCTCATCTCTTCGCAACCGTTGAGCTTGAAGTGATCGAAGCCGCCGGCCTGCAGCGCCTTCATGCCGGCAATCACGTCGGCCGGGCGGTCGCCGCCGACCCAGCTGTAGGTGCGCATCTTGTCGCGCACGAGGCCGCCGAGCAGTTCGTACACCGGCACGCCCAGCACCTTGCCCTTGATGTCCCACAGCGCCTGGTCGATCCCGGCGATGGCGCTCATCAGGATCGGGCCGCCCCGGTAGAAGCCGGCGCGGTACATGGTCTGCCAGAGGTCGTTGATGCGGCTCGGATCCTGGCCGACGAGGTAGTCGGACAGCTCGTGCACCGCCGCCTCCACCGTGCGCGCACGGCCTTCGATGACGGGTTCGCCCCAGCCGGTGACGCCCTCGTCGGTCTCGACTTTCAGGAACATCCAGCGCGGGGGCAGGCGGTACGTGGTCAGGCGGGTGATTTTCATGGATCGAATCGAAGGTGCGTTCAGGTGCGGACAGATTGGACGGCGCGGTAGGCCGCGACAAAGGCGCGCGCGCGTTCGGCGGTGCGCTCCACGGGCTGGCCCGGGCGATACAGGTCGCTGCCGAGCCCGGCGCCGATGCAGCCGGCGGCAAGGTAATCGGCAAGGTTCTCCGGCGTGATGCCGCCGACGGCAAATACCGGCACGTCAGCGGGCAGCACGGCCTTGAGCGCCCGGACATAACCGGTCCCGAGATTGCCGGCCGGGAAGATTTTCAGCGCCTGCGCGCCTGCGTCGAGCGCGGCGAAAGCCTCGGTGGCCGTCATGCAGCCGATGCAGGTGACGAGCTTGCGTGCAGCGGCGGCGCGGATCACGTCTGCATTCGTATTGGGCGTCACGACCAGCTTGCCGCCGGCCGCGACCATCAGGTCAACGTCTTCGGGGCGCAGCACGGTGCCCGCGCCGATCAGCGCGCGGTCGCCAAAGGCACGCGCGGCGAGCTGCACGCTCTGCGCCCAGTCGGGCGAGTTCAGCGGAATTTCGATGGCGTCGAAACCGGCATCGACCAGCGCCTGCGTGTGCGCGAGCACCTCGTCAGGCCGGATGCCGCGCAGGATGGCGATCAGCGGAAGGTGGGTTGTCCAGGTCATTCGTGATAGAGCTGCGAGCGGCCGCCATCGATGAGGATGTCGGTCGCGTTGATGAAGCGCGCCTCGTCGGAGGCGAGGAACAGCGCGGTGTAGGCCACTTCTTCCGGCTCGCCGATGCGCTTGCACGGCAGCAGTTCGGCCTGGCGGCGGCGTTCGGCTTCCGGATCGGGGGCAGCGGCAAAGCCGGCCTCGGCAATCGGCGTGAGGATCAGTCCCGGCGAAATCGAATTGACGCGGATACCGCGCGCCGCATATTCGATACCCAGCGCACGCGTGAGCCCGATCAGCCCATGCTTGGCCACCGGATAGGGAAACGCGCCCGGAATGATCTTGTGTCCATGCACCGACGCGATGTTGACGATGCTGCCCGCCCCGCGCGCCAGCATGTGCGGCAGCACGGCGCGCGCGCAATGCCACGCGCCTTCCAGATCGACGGAAAGGCAGCGCGCCCAGTCGTCCTCGCTCAACTCGAGCGGATCGGAAAACACGTTGATACCGGCGTTGTTGACCAGCACATCGATGCCGCCAAAACGCTCGACGCCGGCAGCGACCATTGCGTCGATCTGGGCGCGGTCGCGCACGTCGGCTTGCACGAGGAGGATGTTGTCGTTGCCAACGCTGTCGCCGATTTCGGCGGCAAAGGCTTCGGCGCGCGCGTCACGCACCAGCGCGTTGACGATCACGCGCGCGCCATGCTGCGCGAACAGCTTGGCAATCGCACCGCCAATGCCTTGCGTGGCGCCTGTCACCAGGGCGACCTTGCCGGCAAGACGCGGCGGAAAAGACATCGGAGAAACAGTCATGCGTCAGTTCGGTTCACGGTGAATTGATAGCTGCGCTGCAGGCTCCGACCCGTGCCGAGAACCGTCAGCCCGTGGTCTTGCGCCAGGCCGGGTAAGTTGTGCGCGTTGATGGCATGGTCGACCGGCTCGAAGCAGAAGAAGTCGTACCCGGCTGGGGTGTACAGCACATAGCGCGCCGTGTCGGCCGTGATCTGCACAGACACGCGGCGGCTGGGCCAGACGATCTCGGCGCGGCCACCCCAGCCTTCAAAGCTGTGATTGATGGCGGCGTTGGCTTCGAGCTTCCGGAGCTTGCGAAAGTCTGCATCTGCATGTGGCGCCTGCAGAGCCGTCGGCAGATGGTCCGATGCGGATTCCCACATGGCCGTTGCGCTGGCGAGCAACCGAACATCCGGCGTGCGCGGAAAGAACGGATGCACGCCCAGGCCAAAGGGCAGCGGCGCGCCTTCGTTGCGTACTGTCAGCGAGATTTCCAGCGTGTTGCCCACGAGCGTGTAGCGCTGCGTCGTCAGGTAGCGGAAGGGGCGGCCGTGGTGGACCGTTGCGGCGAGTTCGACTGACGTGTCTGTTTGTGAGACCACCTCCCACGGCATCAGCCAGCCGTGGCCGTGCAGGGGATACGCTTCGTCGTCACGCGTGCCCGGCACCTCGATGGTCCGCCCCTCGAACTGGAAGCGCCCACCGCCGATGCGGTTGGACCACGGCACGAGCGGAAAACAGGCGAGCGCTCTCGGATCGTGCAGCGCGGCTTCTGCTGTCCCCGGCCGGAAGATCGGCGCGACATCGCCGTCACGCAGCAGATCGAAACGCAGCAAGCCGCCACCGGCTTCGGGCAATACCTCGGCGCGTAGCGTGCCGTTTTCAAGCTGCAACGTAGGCATGGCCGAACCGGCCCTCCGGCAATCCGCGTACGTCCGGCACGGCAAGCTGCAACGTCGCGCCGGCATTCACGTCTTCTGCCAGGCGGCGCGCCGACAAACCGTCGCGCGCCGTCGTCAGATACAGCGTGTCGAGCGCCTCGCCGCCAAATGCAGGGCATGTGGGCTGCGATGCCGGCACGGACACGCGCGCCAGCACGCGGCCGTCCGGTGCGTAGCGCGTCAGGCGGTTGCCGCCCCACTCGGCATTCCACAGGCAGCCGTCTGCGTCCACGGTGGAGCCATCGGGCGAACCCTTGTGGGCGCCATCGGCATCCTGGTCACGCAGATCGGCGAAGACGCGAATATTGGCGACTGCGCCGGTCTGCCCGTCGTAGCCGCACGCGTGGATGCGCCGGCTGTTGGTATCGCACCAATACATGGTCTCGCCGTCGGGGCTGAAGGCGATGCTGTTGGCGATGGCGATGTGCGGCAGCGACAGGCGTTGCAACGTTCCCATCGGCGTGAAGCGATAGAAGCTGCCGGTGGGTTCGGGCCCGCCCTCGTGCAGCGTGCCGAAGACGTAGTTGCCGGAGCGGTCTGCGCGACCGTCATTGACCCGCGTGGTCGGGTTGTCGGATTCGACGTCAGCCAGCAGAGTGAGCGCGCCGGTGCGCGTGTCGAAGCGGGCGATGTTCTTGGCAAGGCCCAGGATCAGCACGCCGGGCTCGTCCGTCAGCACGAAAGAGCCGACGCGTTGCGGCAGCGGCCATTGACGCTCCTGCCCCGTCGCCGGATCGTGCTGCCACAGCAGCGATTCCTGGATGTCGGTCCACCAGAGCACGCGCAGGGCGTCGTCCCAGACGATGCCTTCGCCCAGCGTGCAGCGCAGATCGGACAGCGTGGTTGCGGTTGTCATCTGCACGGCCTCACTCACGGCCGCCGCGGTTCTTCAACTGGTCGACCAGCACCGCCGCCAGCAGAATCGCGCCGCGCACGAGGTACTGATAGAACGCGTCGATGTTCAGCAGGTTCATCGCGTTCTGCACGGTGCCCATGATCAGCACGCCGACCAGCACCCCGCTGATGGTCGCGCGGCCGCCGAGCAGCGACACGCCGCCGAGCACGCAGGCCGAAATCACGTTCAGCTCAAAGCCTTGCGCCGCATTCGGCTGGCCGCTGGTGATGCGCGCGGCCAGGATCACACCGGCCAGCGCGGCAATCACGCCCTGGATCAGGAAGATCACGATGCGCGTCATGTTGACGTTCACGCCGGCCAGCCGCGCGGCTTCCGGGTTGCCGCCAATCGCCAGCGTATTGCGGCCGTAGATCGTCTTGTTGAGCAGCACGCCAAACACGACAAAGCACAGCGCCGCGACCCACACCGGCGTCGGCACACCAAAAAAGATCGTGTTGCCGAGGTCGAAGAAATCCATGTCGGACACGCCCACCGCCTGCCCATGTGAGGCGATGAAAGCGAGGCCCCGCACGATTTCCATCGTGGCCAGCGTTGTGATCAGCGCATTGATCTTCAGCTTGGCGATCACGAAACCATTGATGCCGCCGATGATCGCGCCCGCCACCAGGCTCGCGCCAATGCCGAGTGCAATGCTGCCGGTGGCGTTGATGATCATGGCGCACAACACGCCGGCAAACGCCACCGTGGAGCCAATCGACAGATCGAAATCACGCGACGCCAGGCAGAACATCATCGTGCAGGCAACCATGCCGATCTGCGAGACGGACAACGCAAGGCCGACCATGTTCTGCCACGAGAAGAAATACTCGACGGAGAACGACAGCGCGGCAAAGAGAATGGCGAAGATCAGCGGCAGGCTGAAATCGTCCAGCAGGCGAAGCAGGCGCGTCTTGTTCATGGCAGAGCGTGCCGATGCGGCGAGCGCATCGGAATGTTGCAGGGGTTGAGACTGGGACATCTTGGACTCCGGGGTTCTCATGCCGCCAGCGGCGGCAAAGGTGCGGACTCTGGCCGCAGCGCGAGCTTGAGCACGGCTTGCTCGTTGGCCTGTTCGCGCGGCAATTCGCCGGCGATGCGGCCTTCGCTCATCACGAGCACGCGGTCGGCCACACCGAGGATTTCCGGCAGCTCGCTGGAAATCATCAGCACGGCCACGCCGCGTTCGGCCAGTTCGTACAGCACCTGGTAGATCTCGTTCTTGGCACCAACGTCGATGCCGCGCGTGGGCTCGTCTATGATCAACACGCGCATGTCGTCTTCGGCCAGCCAGCGCGCCAGAATCGCCTTCTGCTGATTGCCGCCCGACAGCAGGCGGATCGGCTGCTCGCGGTTGGGCGTCTTGATGCGCAGGCGTGTGATGTAGTGATCGGCCGTCTTCGCTTCCTGCCGGTCGTTGACGAAGAGGCCGAAGCGGCGCTGGTTGCGCCTGCAGCTGATGTTGATGTTTTCCGACACCGAGCGGCAGCCGATGATGCCTTCTTCCTTGCGGTCTTCCGGGCACAGCACGATGCCTTGGCGGATGGCATCGGCCACATCCCGGATGCGGATCGGCGCGCCGTCGAGCGTGATGCTGCCCGCCGTCTTGCGATCGGCCCCGTAGATCAATCGGGCCAGTTCCGAGCGCCCTGCGCCCACCAGCCCGAACAGGCCGACGATCTCGCCGCGGCGTACGGACAGGCTTGCCGGCTCAGCCAGCTTCGGGCCCATCAGGCCATCCACCCGCAAGCGCACCTCGCCCAGCGGCCGCGCACGGTAATCGAAGATGTCGTCGATCTGGCGGCCGACCATCTGCGCCACCAGCTCGTCGCGCGTGACGTTGGCCATCGACGGGAAATCCGCCACCTTGCGGCCGTCGCGGAAGATCGTGCAGCCATCGCACAGCTCGAAAATTTCGTCGAGCCGGTGCGAGATGTAGATCAGCGCACGGCCCTGCGCGCGCAGGTCTTTCACGAGGCGGAACAGGATGTCGGTCTCGCGGATCGACAGCGAACTCGTCGGCTCGTCCAGCGCAATCACGCGCGCATCGCGCAGGATCGCCTTGCAGATCTCGACCATCTGGCGCTGGCCGATCGACAGGTGCTTCAGCTTGGCGCGCGGGTCCAGGTCGACGCCGATGCGGCCGAGCTGCTCGCGCGTCCACGCCATCGCCTCGCGCTGACGGATAAACCCGCCGCTGGCCGGCAGGTGGCCGAGCAGCAGGTTGTCCATCACCGTCAGCTCGGGCACCGTCTGCAGCTCCTGATGGATGACCGCAATGCCGGCATCCAGCGCCGCGCGCGTGGTCGGAAATGCGGTCGGCGTTCCCTCGACGACGATCTGCCCGCCATCGGGCTGATAGTCGCCGCCCAGAATCTTCAACAGCGTCGACTTGCCCGCGCCGTTCTCGCCCAGCAAGCCGTGCACGCGACCGCATTCGATGCCGAACGACACATCGGACAGCGCCCGCACACCCGGAAACACCTTGCTGATGCCACGAAACTCAAGAAACGCCGACATGGCAAGTCTCCTTCAACAACGTCATCCGCAAGATCACAGACCCATCTCTTGGCGGACGGCCTTTTCGTTGTCGCGCGTCATCAGGCGGCCGCTGGTCAGGATGAGCGGGTCCGGCGCCTTGTTGTTCTTGATCCACTCGTACATGTTCACCGAGGTCTCGTAGCCGTGACGCTTCGGGCTGATCAGCACGGTACCGAAGAAGCCGGTCTTCTCGGGCTTAGCGAACTCGTTGAGCGCCGACTGGCTGCCGCCGATGCCCACCCCGATGATGTCGGCCGGCTTCACGCCGTGGCCTTCCGCCGCACGCACGGCGCCCAGCACGGCTTCGTCATTCAGGCCGAAGGCAATCCAGTGCTTGAACTTGGGGTTCTTGGTCAGGGTGATGTTGGCGGCGTTGAACGCAGCTTCGGTATCCGTCTTGGCCTGCGGGCTGGTCAGCACGTTGGCGGCCGGAAAGCCCGCCTTGGTGAGCGCGGCGACGGCGCCGTCGGTGCGTTCCTTGGCGGTCGGCAGCTGGTCATAGGCAATGCGGATAGCACCGACTTCCGACAGGTTCCAGCCGCGCTTCTTCATCTCCTGCGCGATGGCATCGCCCACCTGTTCGCCGATCTTCGTGGCCGAGATGCCCATGTGCGGCACGGCTTCGATCGGCTTGCCTGCGCCGTCGACCAACCGGTCATCCACCGTCATCAGCTTGAGGTTGTTCTGCTTGGCCTTGGCGACGACCGCCGGTCCGAGCTTCACGTCCGGCACGCAGATCACGAAACCCTGCGCGTGCTGCGCGCCCAGGTTGTCGATGGCGGTCAGCACTTCGCCGCCGCTCGGCACGCCGATCTTCACCAGCTTGAAGCCTTTCTCCTTGGCGGCCTGGTCTGCGAACTTCCATTCGTCCTGGAACCACGGCTCTTCGGGCTGCTTGACCAGGAAGCCGATCTTCACGTCATCGGCTGCATGGGCAAACACCGAAAGGCCGCCGGCCATGGCAAACAGCGTGGCGGCCGCAATGGCCTTGAATGTCCCGCGTCGTTGTTGTTGCATGTTGTCTCCTTGCGATGCCGTCATTGCGGCATCTGTTCTGCGTTGGATGAAAGAGGGATGGCGTACGCGCCGGCCTTACGCCACCTTCAAGGTTTTGACCAGGCCGCGCTCGCGGGCGATGGCGATCGCGCCGCTGCCGGCCAGGTGTTCCTGCTGTTCACTGCTGGTGACGGTGACCTTGCCCGAGAAGAAATCGTCGTCCGACACCAGCACGGCCAGCGCTTCGCGCAGCAGCGGCTTGCCCGTGATGACGAACTGCGTGCCCGGATTCATGCGGATCGCGCTGCTGTTCTTGAGCGTGAGCAGATCCGCGCCCAGCACCGCGCCCAGCAGGAAGTTGGCCCGCGCATTGCGCTCGTAGATCGTGAACTGGCCCAGCGTGCGCACCATGAAGCAGGCACGCCCCAGCCCGATGCTGCTGGCGCTGCGCGCGCCGGAGAGCAACATTTCCGGATCGACCTCGGTGGCAAAGTCGGAGTCGAGCGCGTCGGCCAGGATGGTGTTGTGCGTGATCACGTGGAGCAGCTCGCCGGCCAGCGTCGTCACACAGCCGGTGATGCGCTGGTCGGCGTCCAGGTGCACGAACTTCGAGTGCGACCCGGGCAGCACGATCACCGCCGGTTCCGTGATGCCCAGACGCGAAACCAAACCCATGGTCTCGACCTCTTCGCCGCGCATCATGTCCATCGACTCGATGTTGTGCAGGCCGAGGTTGTCCACCGGATTGCGCACGCCCGGCACAAACCAGATCGGCTGGGCGCACACCTCGGGGATGCTTGCCTGCACCATCCCGGCCGCCAGGTCGCGCAGGCCGGCCGGCGCCATCAGGTGCGGGACTTCGTGCAAGCCGACGTTGGAGGTGATCATGCCGGACGCCAGCACCAAGTCGACCTGGCTCATGCCGAACCCGGCCTTCTGCAGCGCAGCTTCAATCGTGTCTTGCACGCCGCGCTGCAGCGTCGTCCGGTTGCCGGTGATGGCGGTGTCGCGCACGCCAACCTGGCGCGCAGCCTGGCAAAGCGCAACGTCGTCACGCCAGACCGTAACGCGTGTGTTGGTGGTACCGGTATCGATGGTGAGGATGTTCATGCGTGGCATTGCTTGGTGTGACTTGGGAGACGGCCCGGGTTAAACCATCCATGAGCCGCAGCGGGCGGCCCCAGGTTGACTTGAGAACTGCCGCCGCTCACGAGGACGTCGTCCGGAAACGGCAGCATCGCGGGGTCAATCTTGGGGGTGCGCACCACGATCATGAGCGGTTTTTAGAACGAGTGAACGATACCCGTATAGGCACCCAGTTGGTTCTTGCCCGGGGCCGGGTTGTTGTTGGTCGCTTCCACCGAGAAGTTGGCGGTGGAGCTGTTCTGCACCGTGCCCACGCTCGCGTACAGCATCGTGCGCTTGGACAGGTTGTAGTTCGCGCCGGCCATGAACAGGTTGGCGTTGCCGCCGCCGTGGTTCACGTTGACGCGGTAGGCCGCGCCGATCAGCGTCAGCGCCGGCGTGACTTCGTAGTTGATGCCCAGCCAGTAGTGGTTCGCCTTGGTCGGGGCGCCCGCTGCCGCATCGGGCGCCGACAGGTTTTCATATACCGCAAACAGTTTCGCCTTGCCGATCGTGTACGTGCCGCCGAAGGTCGCTTCCTTCGAGAAGTTGAAGATGTCGCTGAACTTGCCGTTGCCGTCGCGGATCACGTCGTAGATCGCGCGCACTT
>NZ_JIBE01000004.1 GCF_000620465.1 Ralstonia sp. UNC404CL21Col | reverse complement strand
TCTGTGCGAGCACTTCATTACTTGTTAGCTAGCGGATCGAAATCCGCCGCATCCAGTATTAAGCGCCCACACTTATCGGCTGTTTGCTTGTTAAAGAACTTCGCGATCAACTTTGTTCACCGCGTCGCTGCGTTGTCTGCAGCAGAGAAACGAGATTATGCAGAGCTTTTTCGTCGCTGTCAACAACTCGTCGAAGAATTTTTATCCATCAACTCGCTGCCAACTACCACTCGATCCACCGCCAATCACCTACCACCCGATCGACCGCAAACCCGCTCCACACCTGCTTCTCCACCACTCAACTCCACCACCGCCACTTGCGTTTCGGCGCTGTGTTTTGCAGCGAGGGGCGAATACTAATGTGTGGACGCGCGGCTGGCAAGCACTTTTGTGAGTCGCTCGAAAAAATCTTGTTGATCACCGGCCTGCATCGCCATGGGCTGCCGCGTCATGGCACGGTTGAGACGCCGGCGAACGCCGCGACCGCCCAGTCTGCGACACAGATTGGGCCAGCCCGTCGCCCGTCGCCTCGTTACCTATAGAGATGCAGTTGGCATCAATGTTTGACCGGCGACTGGCACAGCTTCTGGTTGTAGAGGATGGCCTTGCTGGTCGACGCGTAATTGTCGGCGTCGCACGGCGGCAGGCTCAGTGATGCATCCTTCTGCGCCTTCACGGCAGTCGTTTCGGACAACACAGCCAAACATTGGGCATTGTCACCGCGATGGTATTCAGTCACGGCGAGATCACTACGGGCCTTGTCGCGCTCGATCCAGTCCATGAAGGGATCGCACTCGGAAAGCAGCGAACGCAGCGTTGTGCGTGCTGCGTCGTAGTCCTTGGCGGCATATTGCTTGTGGGCCTGGCCGATGCGGGCTTGGCGCTGGCGGTCGGTGCAGGCGGCGGGTGCGCGGCGGTAGTCGCCATCAAACATGGCGCGCATGCCGCAGAAAGCTCGGCAGGCCTCGGCGGTGGCGGAGGAATCCAGCTTGAGCGCATCCTTATTACCTGACACGGCGATGCGGCACGTGCCTTCATCCTTGTCAACGCCAACGCGGCCACGGAATGTGCCTTCGATCGCGCACGTGTGGCAGTTGCCGCCAATCGTCGTGATGTTGAAGCTGCTGCCCTTGACCGTCATCGTGCCGCTCGCGCTGCCGCCCAGGATGTAGACGTACTCGCCCGGCTCGACGGCCGGGCCGGCCGCCATGGCCCATGCGCTGGCCAACAAGCCTGCGATCATCAATGTGCGCCACATCCACATTCCACGTGTCATCTGTTCATTCCTGATGCATGGAGGCGGGATGCCTCCTTCAAGCGCGCCATTCTGGCGGCTGGGTATGTTCCCTCGCAACCGCCAGTGAGCAGCGCACCTAAGCGGTCAGATGTGAAGCAGCGCCAGCACGGCGACGACACCGCCGACAGCGCCAACGCCGTACGAAAGCACCTGCATCCAGCGCCGGCGAGAAAGCAAGGTGATGGCCGCCAGGGCGATCGACACCTGGATGGCGGCCACGGCTTGCGCCCACCGGTGGTGATGGTGGACGGCAAGCTCGCTGGCCTCGTCGGCTTCTTTGGCAAGACGCTCCTGGTCTTCGGCCTGGCGGCGGATGTCTTCCTTCTCGGCGGCGTAGCGCTGGGCGTCGCGCTTGGCAGCGGCCTGATCGGTACCGGGAAGTTGGGCGGTCAGCTCAGCAATCGCCTGCTTTTGACCCTTGGCCTGGTAATAGGCCCAGCGGTTGGCGGCCTCGGTCTTATGAATGGCGGCTTCATTCTTGGCAAGCAGCGCGGCATTTTGCGTCGCCCCGCCCTGGTAACCGAAGATAGCGCCGGCCGTCGACAGAATCGCCGTCATGACAGCAATTCGCCCGGCAAAGCTGTCGGCGTGGCCACTCTCTGCTGCGTGCTCGAGCGCATGATCATGCGCACCGTGAACGTGAAATCCTTCGGACATGGTTGCTCCCCTTTTCAGTCTTATATCGTCGCGCGCCCGTCAGGCGCGGGCCTCACAATGCATCGCCTTGCACGGAAAGGCAACGCCCTGCGTTGCGCATCCAACGCTGCAGATGCGGATTCGTGACTCGGACACACAACAGAAAAGCGTGGCAATCGCAGATGATTGTTACGCGCGAAAAAGCTCGTTTGAATGTGTGAAACCGGTCCGTATAATCGCGCCGCAATGCGAATGAGGGCCAGCACTCGATTGGCAATCGCATTGTTAATAAAACAAAACAATACTGCGAGTCAGATCCATGGATGCGTCTAAACAGCCTTTGGCGCCAATGCCCGAAAAGGAACATCACCCCGCCATTGTCCGCGTGGCCGACGCGACGATCCGCGATGCCAATGCGCTGCTGCATGCCAATGGCGGCCTGAAGTTCGGCCGGGGCATGATCGGTACGATCCTGGCGCTGGTGCTGGGCTTTCTGTGCTTGCTGGGCGTGCTGGCCTTTCACTTTCCGCAGTATCTGACGACGCCGGAATTACGCCGCGCGTATTCGGTAGATGTGATTCGGCAGATCCTGTTTGTCTCGCTGTTGATTTCCGGCGGGTTATCTCTGGCGAATATCGTGCTGGATAACCGCCGTCGCCTGAACGGCCTGGCGTTCCTCTTCGTGGTGGTTGCTGTCGCGCTGGGCGGCTCACGCGTGCCGGTTGGTGATTTTCCGGACCACACGCCGTATATCGGCATGGACTGGTTCATTCTCGACCTGCTCGGTTCGACGGCGATTTTCGTGCTGCTCGAGAAGCTGTTCCCGCTCTATAAGAAGCAGCCGGTGTTCCGCCCCGAATGGCAGACCGACATGGTCCACTTTGCGGTGAACCACTTCATCGTAGGGCTGGTGCTGCTGGTGGTGAACTTCCTGATCCACCGCGTGTTCGGTTGGATGGTGCATGCAGACTTCCAGCAGATGGTGCAGCACATCTGGTTCATTCCGCAGTTGCTGCTTTGCATGCTGGTGGCCGATCTGATGGAGTACGTCACGCACCGCGCGTATCACGAGGTGCCGTTCCTCTGGCGCTTCCATGCCGTGCATCACAGCGTGAAGACAATGGACTGGCTGGCCGGCTCGCGCCAGCACATTCTTGAATTGATCGTCACGCGTGTGGCAGTGCTGGGGCCGCTGTTCGTGCTGGGCTTCGACAAGGCCGTGGTCGATGTCTACATCATCATCGTGGGCTTCCAGGCGGTGTTCAATCACGCCAACGTGCACTTGCCGTGGGGCCCGCTGAAGTACATCTTCGTGACGCCGGATTTCCACCACTGGCACCATTCATCGGAAGACGAAGCGATCGACAAGAACTACGCCGCACATTTCGCCTTCATCGATTACCTGTTCGGTACCGCGGTGAAATCGAAAAAGGCCCTCCCGGAGAAGTACGGCGTGGTGGGCGACTACATGCCCGACGGGTTCGTCAACCAGCAGCGCTTTCCGTTCCGCCGTCAGCAGAACTGAGTCGAAGGTTTCCCATCATGCCGCTCGCCCTCGCCGCCCAGAACCTCATCACCCGCCTCGGTCTCGAACCGCACCCGGAAGGCGGCTTCTATCGCGAGACCTATCGCAGCGAGGAACGCGTCCAGCGAGGCATCCCGCCCATCGAACGTGCGGCCGCCACCGCCATCTATTACCTGTTGGCGGATGATGCATATTCCGCCTGGCATCGGATCCAGTCGGACGAGTTGTGGCACTTCCATGCGGGGGACTCACTCAATGTGCATGTGTTGGAGGAAGACGGTACGGTGAAGACGCATCATTTGGGCCACGCGGCCGATGATGCGACGGCGGTGTACCAGGCGGTGGTGCCGGCTGGCCGCTGGTTTGCAGCCGAGCGCGTGCCGGGCGAGCATGGGTACACGCTCGTCGGCTGCACCGTTGCGCCGGGGTTCGAGTTCAGC
This sequence comes from Ralstonia sp. UNC404CL21Col, assembly GCF_000620465.1. Classification (GTDB taxonomy): domain Bacteria; phylum Pseudomonadota; class Gammaproteobacteria; order Burkholderiales; family Burkholderiaceae; genus Ralstonia; species Ralstonia flatus. Next base: position 1,647,936 of record NZ_JIBE01000004.1, on the reverse strand, counting down.
GAATTCGAACTGGCTGACGGCGACGCGCTGCTGGGGAAGTATTCGGTACATGGCGATCTCGTCCGCAGGTTGCTGCCCAAGCCCCGCGGCGCCTGATCAGCACCACACCACGCTTTCATAGCCCACCGTGCGGCGGTAGACGCTCATGCCGCGCCATGTGCTGTATTCCATGTAGGCACATGTCAGAACGACGATCCAGTTGGCTGCTGTGGTGGACATATTCCCTCCCATCTCGGCGTGCCCGATGACTTCTTATCGGCACGTTTTCAGTCTATGAGAGGGGGTCTCAAAGTCATTGCACGAGCAATGACGCTTCTTGCCCGCTATTTCGAGACCCCGCTTTCTCAAGGGCATCGCGCGTCGCAAACGCCCACCGGGCGCATCTCTCATGCATCTCCGAGCGCACAGCCCGGGGCGACCGGTCGCCCTGTCGGATACCGCTACTCCGCAGCAGCTTCCATGTGCGCGCGCCAAGCACCTAAGGCACGGGCTGGAGCTGCTGACAGATCACACTATCGGCTGAAACAAAAACGGCGAGGGCGCGCCTACCGAGCGCTACCCTCGCCGTCTTGTGACCATCAAGCGCTTCCGGCTTACAGCTCGAGCTGCTCCAGCACTTTCCCCTTGGTCTCGATGCCGAGGAAGTAGATGGTGATTGCCGCCAGGATGGGCACCAAGGCCAGCAGCAGGAACGCATTGCTGACGTTGCCCGAGCCGATGGTCGAACCGATCAGCATCGGCGAAAAGATCGCCGCAATCTTCAGCCACGCGCCGCCCATGCCGCAGCCGATCGCGCGGATGTTGGTCGGGTACAGCTCCGGCGTGTAGACATACGCGGTGATAAAGCCGCACGCCATCAACCCCAGCGCCAACGAGCACAACCCTGCCACCACATAGAGCGACTGCTCGTGCAGCAGCCCGGCCAGCGCCAGCGAGACGCCGCACAGCACAAACGACACCACCATCACGGGCTTGCGGCCAACCTTGTCGACGATCATCGCGCACACCAACGAGCCGACCACACCCAGCACGGACGCCAGCGCCGCCAGATTCAGCGCCAGTTGGAGCGGCGCATGGTAGATCGTCTTGTAGACCGTGGGCAGCCATGTCGACAGACCGTACTGGATGAAACCACACGTTGCCCACAGCATGGCTACAACGACCGTGCGCTTGATGTACACCGGGCCGAACAGATCGCGCATGCCCCGCTTCGGGTGGCGGTGCGACATCTGCTCGAAGGCCGAGGTATCGCCCAGCGGAGGTAGCGGCTCCTTCGCCTTGGCTTCAAAGCGAGCCTGCGCAGCGTCGGCCTCAGCCATGCGGCCATTGGTGGCCAGCCAGCGCGGGGACTCCGGCACGGCCTTGGGCAGCGTAAAGAACAGGACCAGCGGAATGCCACCGAGAAAGTACATCACCTCCCAGCCGAAATGCGGCACCAGCCATGCGCCCAACGCGTTGGACACCAGCAGGCCGATCGGGAACACCACCTCGTAGAGCAACACGAAGCGCCCGCGACCATGTGCGCGCGTGACTTCGTTGATGTACGTTGCCGCCACGGGCAGCTCGCCGCCCAAGCCAACGCCTTGCACGATACGCAGCGCTGCAAACACGGCAAAACTGGGCGCCACGCCACACAGCAGGCTCATCAAGCCGATGATGCCCGCGCTATAGCCGATCATGCGCACGCGACCGAATCGCTCGGCGAGCATGGGAAACACCAACGCGCCGACCAACTGGCCGATACCGGGGGCACCGATCACAAACGCAATCTGGGCCGGCGTCAGATGCCACTGCGCAATCAGCAGCGGCAGCGTGGCCGCGATGACGATGACGTCAAAGCCGTCGAAGAATGTCGCCAACCCGATCAGCAGACGCGCACGCACGTGCATGCCGTTGCTCTTGAGCCGCTCGATGCGGGCAACGATCTTGCCCAGGCTCATCGCACCCCGCGACGCATCGTGGTCAATTCCGCTATCAATCAAAACACCTGGCTTCATGTGAAGCTCCTTCCCGAGGAAGTTGATGCGCCACCGGGTCGCTGCCCAGCGGCGCGCGTTGGGTCAGGACGTCAGAACGAGTGGTGCACCCCGGTGCTGACAACGACCTGGTTGCGCTGCGCCGCTACACCCACGCCGTTGATGGCAGCAGACTGCGCATCGCCGGACGCACGCTGATACGTACCTTGTACGTACACCTGCGTGCGCTTGGAAAACGCATACACGTTGCCGAGGCTGAACTGGTTCCAGCGGGCGCCCTCGTACTTGCTGAAGGTATAGCCCACGTTGAGCGTATTCGCGGCGCTGTAATGCCACGCGGTGCCCAGGTCGACGTTCTGTGCGCGGGCGTTGGCGCCACCCAGCGTGATGCGCGTTTGCGTATAGACCGCGTTGATCTGGACCGGCAGGCCGCTGAACTGATACAGCGCGCCGGCACCGAACGACTTGACCGAACTCATCGGCGTCATCACGCCGGGCACGAGCGTCGTGCCGAGCGTGTTCGTGATACCCAACCGACCCGCGATGTCCAGCGCGCGGTCGTTGGACGCGGTATAGGCCGCGGCGGCTCGGAAACCGCCATTGGTGTAGTACGCGCCGAGGCTGTAACTGCGGCTCTTCGACGGCGAACCGGGTACCTCGCCAAAGCCGTACATGCCGCCCAGCTGCAGCCCGCCGAAGATGGGCGAGACGTAACGCACAGCGTTGTCGATCTGGAACTGGTTGGCCAGGTTGTCGAAGTTGCCGGGGTGGAACAGGTAGAAGTTGGTGAGCTGGAAACCGTTGCTCAGGCGGCCGAGGTAATCGAACATGAAATCCGCCTGATGGCCAAGCTGGATGTTGCCCAGGCGATCGTTCGTCAGGCCGACCCACGCCGTGCGGTTGAACAGCTTGCCGGCAACCACGCTGCTGCCGGTGTCCCCCAGAAAGCCCGATTCCAACTGGAAGATGGCCTGCGTACCGCCGCCGAGATCTTCCGAGCCGCGCAGGCCGAAGCGGTCCGGCTGCATCGTGCCGGGGTCCATGCGCAGCGCCGAGCCGCTAGACGCGCCGCTCTTGAGGCTGCTGATGTAGGCCACGCCTTCATCAATGCTGCCGTACAGCGTCACGTTGCTCTGGGCCGCCGCCGTGCCGGCCAGGCTCATCGCCGCAAGGGTGAACAAGGTTGTCTTCATTTGCAGTTTCCTCCACTGGACAAGGTGTCCGCCCCGCCAGTTGTTATCGCCGTCTTGGTGGACGAGCTGGTTGTGGTTCTTGCCTTGTTTCGTATACGAAACGTCGTTTAAAAGAAAAACAGGGCGCAAAAAAAGACGGCGCGGCTGGTCAGGCCGGCGCCTAAACCATCCTGCGCTTACAGATCGATCACCAGGCGCTTGCCCTTACAGCCGGATACGCAAACCATCATCGTCTGGTTGGAGGCACGCTCGCTCTTGGAAAGCACGCTGTCACGGTGGTCGGGCTCGCCTTCGAGCACGCGCGTTTCGCACGAGCCGCACACACCTTCCTTGCAGCTGTGTTCCACCTCGACGCCAATCTCCAACAGCGCGTCGAGCAGCGACTTGCCTGCCGGCACACACAGTTCAGCACCGTTGCGCGCGAGCTTGACCTGGTATTCGCCCTCCTGTACCGATTCCACGCCGGGGTCGGCTGCAAAGCGTTCGATATGGACGTTGGTGTAGCCCAGCGCTTCACAGGCCGCCTCGAATGCCCGCAGCATCGGGCCGGGGCCGCAGCAATAGAAATGCGTATCGGCCGGATGCCCTGCAAGCAGCGCTTTCAGATCGGGGGGGCCACCGACTTCTGCGTCCAGGTGAAAACGCACCGCTTCGCCATGGGCGGCCAGCTCATCGGCAAAGGCCGCTTCGGCACGCGAGCGGGCGCAATACAGCATCGAGAACGTCTTGCCTTGCTCGGCCAGGCGACGCGCCATGCAGACGATGGGCGTCACGCCGATGCCACCTGCAACCAGCACGGTGCGCGGCGCCGTTTCGTCCAGCTCGAAGTGATTGCGTGGGCCGCCGATCTTGAGCATCGAACCGACGCGCAACTGCTCGTGCACATAGCGCGAGCCGCCGCGGCTGTTGCGATCGAGCAGCACGCCGACCACGTAACGGTCACGCACCTCTGGCGCGCCGCACAGTGAATAGCTGCGCACCAGCCCGTTGCCGAGATGCAATTCGATATGCGCGCCCGGTGCGTACTCCGGCAAAGGCTTGCCGTCGATATCGCGCAGCTCCACGCTCACGATGCCTTGGGCTTCGTAGCGCATGGCATGCACACGCAGGTTGAGGGGGGAATTCATAGCACGTCTCTCTGCAACGTTTCAGCGCTTTTCCGTCAGGAACTTGCCTTCGGGGCCGGCGACGTTCTTCTGCCGGCGTGTGTTGCCGTCAATGCCGCCGTCGATGGCCCATTCGGCAAACACGGTCGGGCCGGGCTCGAAATCGCGCGGCTGCCAGTCGGCGTCGAGCTGGTCTTCATCGGCGTAGTACTCGATCAGGCCGCCAGCCGGGTTCTTGAAGTACCAGAAGTACGCCGACGAAATCGGGTGACGGCCCGGGCCCAGCTGCGTATCCCACCCACAGCGCGACACATGCATGCCGCCACCGAACACTTCATGGATGTCGCGCACGGTGAAAGCCACGTGGTTGAGCCCGCTCTTGGCCTGCGGCGTCTGCAGCAGGAACAGGTCGTGATGACCGCCTTCGGGCTCACAGCGCAGGAACGCCCCGCGACCCGGGTAGTGGTCGGACGGCACAAAGCCGAGCTTCTCGACATAGAAGCGCTCCGTGGCCGCCACGTCCTTGACGAAGAAGACCACGTGGCCGACTTCGATGGGCGTGGCACGTTCGTAGATTGGGCTCGGTTGGTTGCGGCGCGGCTTGTCCGTCCACGTGTTCATCGCGGCGCATTGCACGTCGACGTCGCGCTTGGTGGACAGCTGCACGCGCACGGCGAGGCCGTTCGGGTCGGTGCAACCGACGCGGCCGTCGGCGTGCACGTAGCCGGGCTGGTCAGCCAGCGTGTCGACTAGGCGATCGAGCACAGCCTGCGAATCGGTGCCCCAGATCACTTCGCGCAGCGTCGGGCCGGCTTCCATGGCGGGCGGCAGCGCGGCATCGCCGCTGCGCTTGACGCGCACGCGGCAGCCGTTGAGCGTCTCGAACAGCAGGCCGCTGGCGTCTTCCGATTGTAGGGCGAGGCCCCAATCCAGGAAGAACTGCTGGCAGGCGGCGAGGTCGTCGGCACCGTAGACGATTTCGTCGATGCCTCGAATCGTGTTCATCTTGATCTCCTGTGGTCTGGGTGTTTGCTTCGGCGTTAGAGCCGGTAACAAGACCCAGCGAAGCGGTCCTGGCTAGGCGTGCCGCCGCAGACAGTACTTAAGTACGGCAAGGCGGCACAACGACGCCAGGAGGGTTTTGTTAGCGGCGCTTAGTTGGCGTTGGCCCAGGCCAGCGGCTGTGCATTCAAACCCCAGTAGAGGCTCTTCTGCTCCATGTATTGCAGGATGCCGAGTCGGCCCTTCTCGCGGCCCAGGCCGCTGTCGCGCCAGCCGCCAAACGGCGTCGAGATCGAGAACTGCTTGTATGTGTTGATCCACACGTTGCCGGCCTGCACTGCGCGGCCGATGCGCCATGCGCGCTTGTAGTCGCGCGTCCAGATGCCGGCGGCCAACGCGTAGACGCTGTCGTTGGCCTGCTCGATCAATTCGTCTTCATCGTCGAACGGCATGGCGACGAGCACCGGGCCGAAGATTTCTTCCTGGCAAATGCGGGCGCTGTTGGTGAGCCCTTCGATGATGGTCGGCGTGTAGAAATAGCCCGACTCGCAGCCGGCAATTGCCGGGCGCAAACCGCCCGTGCGCAGGTGGCCGCCATCTGCCACGCCCATCGCGACGTACGACTCGATGGTCTCGCGGTGGCGATCGGTAATCAGCGGGCCCATCTGCGTCGATTCATCGGCCGGATTGCCGACCCGCAGACGTGCTGCGGCAGCGGCCAGGCGATCCATGAAGCGCTCGTACAGCGAACGCGCCACGAACAGACGCGAACCGGCGATGCACGACTCGCCCGACGAGCTGAAGATGCCGTACAGCACGCCATTCACGGCGTGGTCGAGGTCGGCATCTTCAAACACCATCGTCGGCGACTTGCCGCCGAGTTCCAGCGACACGGGCATCATCTTGTCAGCGGCAATGTGGGCAATGTGTTTGCCCGTGTTCGTGCCACCCGTGAACGACACACGGCGCACCAGCGGATGCTTCGTAATCGCATCCCCAATCACGGAGCCCTTGCCGGGCAGCACGCTGATCATGCCCTTGGGCACGCCCGCCTCTTCGCAGATGGCAGCAAGTTCCAGCGCCATCAGCGGCGTAACCTCCGCCGGTTTGACGACGACGGCGTTGCCCGCGGCCAGCGCGGGCGCCATCTTTTGCGCTTCGCTGGCAATCGGCGAATTCCACGGCGTGATGGCGGCCACCACGCCCATGGGCTCATGCACGCTCATCGTCAGGCAATCGCCACGCATGGGCGTGAGCGACTCTTCCAGCGTCTCGCATGCGGCGCCGAAGAACTGGAACGTGGCCGCAGCGCTTGCCACCAGCGCGCGCGTCTCGTTGATCGGCTTGCCGTTATCCAAGCGCTGGCGTTGTGCCAACGCTTCACTGCGCGAGCGGATCAGCTCAGCTACGCGGTACAGAACGGCCGCGCGCTCGTGCGGCTTGCGCTGCGCCCAGCCGCTGGACAGGAAGGCTCGGTAGGCGCCCGCCACAGCCTCTTCCACATCGGCGACGCTGGCGGCATTGAGTTCTGCAACGACTTCACCGGTGGCCGGGTAGCGCGTGGCATAGCGCTCGCCCGTGCCGAGGCGCCAATCGCCGGCAATGCAGATGGGCAACACGGACGTTGCGGTTGCGTTCGGGTTGGAAACAGTCATGGCGCTATGGCCTCGCTTAAATCGAAACGGCGTGCGCGCGGTTGCCCAGCGCACGCACCACGCTGAACACCGTCAGCGCAGAAGTCTTGGGATTGGCCGCCAGCGGCTTGCCGCGCATCGTCAGCTCGAAGCCGCCAAAGGCACCGCGCGCTTCGACGTGATGGATGTTCTCGTCTACCGTTGGGTCGGCCAGCAGCTTGACGTGCGTGTGCTCAAGACCGAGGCCCGCCAGTGACAGCGTGGCCGCCACGTTGGCGTTTTTCGGGAACAGACGCGCAGCTTCACGGGCGTTGCCTTCGAAGATCACAGTCGGCTCGCGCAGCGCATCGAGGTCGAACTGCTGCTCGGCCGGCGTGTCCTTCCAGGCGCGCGGCGGCTTGCGGCCGGTGTAGACCACGGCGTCCAACCCGCCGACGCGCGCAGCGGCCAGTGCGTCGATGGCGCCGATGGCGCCCGACAGCAGCTGCACCTGCGCGTTGCCACGGCGGGCCGCAGCCTCCAGCCGTTCCGCCACGCCGGGTTCCGACAGCGCACCCACCGATACGACCAGGCAGTCGATGCCCTGCTCCAACGCCGGCAACACATGCTCCTCAAGCGCATCATGGCCAGCGCATTCGACGAGCAGATCAGGATGCGCGTCGGCCGACAGATGCGTCGTGACACGCGCATTCGGTGCGAACGGGGCGATGGCCTCGCGCGCCTTGTCCATCGCGTGCTCGGGCACGATCACGGCGTCAAAGCACACATCCGGATCGCTCTTGAGCAGTTCCAGTACGCCCTGCCCGATCGCTCCGCACCCGACCATCGATACATGCAGCATGTCCGGCTCCTTCAATTGGCTCGGTTGCAGGTTCACGCCACCACCGTCGTGCGCTCGGCTGCGCGCTCGCCCTGGCCGTCCTTGGCCTGCTGGTTGACCGGCGGGCCTGCAAAGATCGTCTTGAAGCTGCCGATGGAGAGCATGTCGATCTCCATCAGGAACGGGCCCTCGCCGCTGGTGGCTTCCTTCAGCGCGCTGCTCACGTCTGCCAGATCCGAGACGCGGCGATGACGCAGTTGCAGCGACTGGGCGAGCGCCGCGTAGTCCGGCGTGTGCAGATCCACGTAATGGCGGCGGCCGCCGTACTGCGCGTCCTGGATGTTCTTGATGACGCCGTAGCCCTTGTCGTTCATCAGCACGATGACGAGGTTGGCGCGCTCCTGCACCGCAGTCGCCAATTCACCCAGGTTCAGGATGAAGCCGCCATCGCCGGCCAGGCAGAACGTGGTCTTGCCCGATCCGGTTGCAGCCGCACCGATGGCCGCGCCGATGCCCATCGCCAAACCTTGGCCGATGCCGCCGCCCAGCGCATGTACGCCGGCGCGCGAGTCAAAGATGCGGAGCTGGCGATTGCCCCAGGTGCTGTTCGACACCGTCACGTCGCGCACCCAGTTGAATTCGCGGCCCACGGCGGCTTGCAAAGCCTCCACCAGCTTGGCGTACGGACCGAGGCCGTCGATCAGCGCGCCTACGGCCGCCTCGTGTGCCGCCCGCAGGTCTGCCGCGAATGTCGCGTCGATCTGCATCTTCTTTTCCAGCCGGTCGGCCAGGCCATCCAGCGCAAGCGCCGAATCGCCGCACACGAAGTAGTCGCTGGCGTAGCAACGGCCCTCCGCCGATGCATCCGCATCGATACGGTACAGCGGACGCGGCAGCTTCAGTTCGTACTTCAGCGTTTCGTTACCGCGCAGGCGTGAGCCCACCACGACCATGGCATCGCACGTCTGGTAGAACGCTTCGACCGGCTTGTGCAGGTTGAATGCGCCCAGCGAGCGCGGGTCATCTTCCGGCACGATGCCGCGGCCCTGCGTGCTGGTGACCACACCAAAGCCGAGGTCCATCAGGCGCTTGACCTGCTTCGCAGCGTGGCGGGCACCACCGCCCAGCCACAGCATCGGACGCCGCGCGCGCGACAGACGTTCAGCCAGTTCGTCCAGCGCGTGGGCCGACGGCACATGCTGCGGCACCAGCAGCGGGCGCAGGTCATCCGGCATGGGAATCAGCGCCGCCTGGATGTCGATGGGAATCTCCACGCTCACCGGACCGGCCGGGGCCGTCAACGCGGTCTGCACGGCCAGCTTCATCGTGCTGATAGCCGTGTCGGCACTGCGCACGCGGAAGGCAGCCTTGGAGACGGCCTTGAGCATCGTGAGCTGGTCCGGCGCTTCGTGGATGTACGCCAGGCTCTGGTCCAGGTACGGCGTTTCGATCTGGCCCGTGATGTGCAGCAGCGGCGTGCCGGCGGTCAGGGCTTCGACCATGGCGCCTGCCGCATTGCCGGCCGCGGTGCCGGTGCTGGTCAGGCAGACGCCCAGGCCGCCCGTGGTCCGGGCATAGGCGTCGGCCATGTTGGCGCCGCCGGCTTCACCGCGCGCCATGACGAAGCGGATCTTGCCGCGCTCGCCCATCGCATCGAGGATGGGCATGTTGTGGATCGAGATGACACCGAAAGCGGCCCTGACCTCGCAGGCCTCCAGGAAGGCTGCAATCGCGTGGCCCACCGTGACCAGCTGTTGTTCCTGTTGTTGTCGTTTAAGCATGACGGGAGTGTCCTCCGGAGATATCGATGTGGCTGCCCGTGGTGTACGAAGACAACGGCGAGGCAAGGAACAGAATGGCGCGGGCAGCCTCTTCGGGCTGGCCCAGGCGTCCAAGGGGAATGTGTTTTTGCGCGGCCAGGCGGCGCGTCCACGCAGCCCAGTCGAGATGGCGATCTTCTTCGGGTCGAGCCTCGAAGCGGCGGCGCCATTGGCCGGACTCCACCAGGCCGATCAGGATGCCGTTGACGCGCACGCCCTTCGGTGCGAATTCAGTCGCCATCGAACGCACGAGATTGAGCACACCCGCACGCGCGGCAGAGGTGGCCACCATGTGCGGCTCGGGCTGCTGCGCGAGCAGCGAATTCACGCAGACGATCGCGCCGTGCGCCGAGCGCTCGAGTTGCGGCATGAAAGCGCGCGTGGGATGAATCACCGAGAAGAACTTGAGATGCAGTTCCTGCGTCCACGCGGCATCGTCGGTATCGGCAAACGTCGAGACGCGGCCTTGGCCCGCGTTGTTGACCAGCATGTCGACGGGGCCCAGCGCTTGCTCCACGGCGTCGGCAAACGCTGCCATCTGCGCCGCGTCAAGCACGTCGCACGTTGCAGCAAAGAGCCGGGCGTTGGGGAAGCGGCGGCGCAGACCTTGTTCGGCTTGCGCGAGGCGTTCGGCATTGCGGCCGCACAGCGCCACGGCGGCACCAGCTTCCAGCAGCAGTTCAACGGTGGCCAGGCCGATGCCGGAGGAGCCGCCCGTCACTACTGCGGTCTTGCCAGTCAGGTCGATCATCGGCATGGTCATTCGCGGAACAGGTTGACGACCTTGCCGCCTGCGGGGCGGTAGTCCAGCAGATAAGACAGCTCGCCGGCAGCGGCGCGCACCTTGTCGATCATCAGATCGAGCTGTGCAGGTTCAATGCGCGGCGACGGAATCGTCGTGCCGAGCGCGGCCACCACCTTGCCGGCGCGGTCGAGCACCGGCGCAGCAATCGTCGAGATGTTGGCTTCGAAGAAGCCTTCCTGCAGCACGTAGCCGTGTTCGCGGTCGCGCTGGACCATCTCGAACAGCTCTTCCACCGTGCGCGGCGTGTTGGCGGAAAACACTTCCAGCTGCGGCTCCGGATACAGCTGGCGCAGCTCAGCCAGCGACAGATCGGCCAGCAGCACACGACCCAGCACCGTGGCGTGAGCCGGCAGGCGCGTGCCGACATTCACCGAACTGGTGAACGGCGTGGGCGCGACGGATTTCGCCACGTAGACGATCGAGCGGCCATCGCGCACGACGAGGTTGCACGGGTAGTGAATCTCGTCGCGCAGACGATCGAGCAGCGGGCGGCCCAGCTCGGTCAATTCCAGCGACGCGAGATATTCAAAGCCCAGCCGCAGCACCGCCATGCCGAGGCGGAAATCGCGGCCGCCGTCAACGCGTTCGATGAAGCCCATCACTTCAAGTGTGGTCAGCAGGCGGAACACCGTGGAGCGCGGCACCTTCAGGCGGCGCGCCAGTTCCGGCGCAGACAGCACACGATCTTTGTGGCTGAACTCGCACAGCAGGCGCAGGCCGCGTTCGAGCCCCGGCACGATGTACTTTTCCTGCACGTCTTCTGGGATGAGATCGTTGCTCATACGTCTTGGCGCTTAGGCGTTTTGGGATTGGGAGAGAACCGCATGTTCGATCCAGCCTGCAACAGCGTCAGGCGCATCGATATAGGAGGCATGCCCGGCTGACGGCACAAGCGCAAATGGCAGATCGAACGTCTTCGCCAGCGCTTCGCAGCCCAGCGGCGGCGTAATGCCGTCGACATCGCCGCACGCGATCTGCGCGGGTGTGGATGCGGGGCGTTTGCTCAGATAGGTGCCGATGTCGTCGCCGCTCAGCATCGCCACGGCCTGGCGATACCCACCGTCGTTGAGGCGCTTCATGTTCCAGCGCACCCAGGCGCGTTCTTCGTCGGTGGCATTCGGGCGCAGCAGATGCGCGTGGCGCGACTCCGCCATGCCGTCGATGCCAAGCTGGTCCAGCGTTGCAAGACGCTGGGCCTGCACGCTGCGGGACTTGTCTTCCTGCCCCGGTTGGCCGTAGCCCCGCGCGGGGTTCAGCAGCAGCAGGCACTTCGGCTGCATCGCCGCTGGCGCGGCGGCCACATACGCCGACGCCATCAGCGCGCCCAGCGAGTGGCCGACGATCACATCGGGCATCACATCCAGCGCGGCAAGCCACGCCTGCAGCCGCAGCGCGTAGTCGGCGGCGCGCGGTGCCACGTCTGCAAGCGGCGTGGAACTGCCGTAGCCCGGCGCATCCCATGCCAGCACGCGCATGTTGTGCGAAAGAACCTGCGCGCACGGCAGCCATGACGCAGCGCTGGAACTGATGCCGTGCAAAAGCACCACCACCGGCCCGCGCTCGCCCCATTGCCGATAGCCGATGCGGTCGCCGTGCGCGTTGATGGCGACGGTGCGTTCGGCAAACCCGGCGCCGAGCACGGCAAGCGCGTCGGCAACGCGGAACGGATGGGAAGACATGACAGCCTGCGCGCTCATGGCATCAACGCTTGATCTTGGCGAGCGGATGCTCGGGCGGATACGTCGGCGTGATCGGCTTCTTGGCGCCGAGCATCACGCACATCAGCGCATCTTCATCGCCGATGTTGATTTCTTCGCGGTACACGCCGGGCGGCACCGAGACGAGATCGCGATCGGTCAGGATGGTTTCGTAGCGCTCGCCGTCCTTCTCGAGCACCAGCTTGAGCTTGCCGCGAATGATGAAGAACACCTCTTCCACATCGGTGTGCAGATGCGACGGGCCTTCATGGCCGGCCGGAATGACCATCGTCGAAAACGTGAAGTGCTCCGCCGGCACCGTGTTGGTGTCAGCGGCCACGCCCGTGCCGCCGGTGCCGAGGTAACGCATTTGCGCACGGCGGTATTTCGGGTCGAAGTCGGCCTGGAACTTGAGGGCGTCCCAGTCGTAGCGGCGGGTGGAAAAACGCGCGACGCGGCTGTTCATCCAGTCTTCAAACGACGCGCCTTCCGGGCGGTCCCACGTGCGTTGCACTTGCTGTTGTTCGGAGAGATCGCTCATCGAATACCTCTTCTGAATGATGTGTGGATGCATTACTGCATGACGAAACCGCCGTTGACGGCCAGCGTCTGGCCCGTCACGAATCGGGAAAGGTCGGATAACGCGAACAGCACGGCGCCGCACACGTCGTCGGGCAGTTGATCGCGCGAAATGGCGCGCTGGTCGCGGTACAGCGCATGGCGGTGCGCCGGCACGTATTCGGTGGCTTCCACCAGCGTCAGGCCGGGCGCAATGGCGTTGACGGTGATGCCGTCTGCGCCGCATTCGCGCGCCAGAGACTTGGTCATGCCGATGACGGCGCTCTTGCTGGCCACATACGCCAGCAGGTTCGGTGCACCCCACAGCGGGGTGTCAGACGACAGATTGACGATGGCGCCGCGGCCCGAAGCCTTGAGCGCCGGCAGGCAAGCCGTCGTCATCAACCATGTGCCGCGCACGTTGACGTTCATCACGCGGTCCCAGGTCTCGATGTCGATCGACGATGCATCGCGCCCGCCCGAGTTCGTGATGGCCGCGTTGTTGACAAGCCCGTCGAGCCCGCCCAGCGCCTGCGCAGCCGCTGCGGCGCATGCCTGAATGGAAGCCGGATCGCCAAGATCGAGCGCGAAGCCATGCGCATCGAAGCCTGCCGCGCGCAGCGCTGCGGCCTCTTCCTGCACGCGCTCGCCAAGAATGTCGGCCAGCGCAACGGCGCCGCCGGCTTCGGCGATCGACTTGGCAAAGGCCAGACCCAGACCGCGCGCGGCCCCCGTCACGAGCACCTTGCGGCCAGCCAGCAGCCCGGCAGTTGAATTGCGCTCAGGCATGTTGGGCTTCCGTGGGAACGGGCTTGAGCATGGCGACAGGCGCGTCGGCCAGTTCAGCGGCGGCGCGGCGTGCAAGTACACGGCGGATACGCGTGATGCCGATGTCGTGCTGATACAGCGTCTCGTGCTCGCGCGCCTCGGGCGCCATCGACTCCAGCACCACACGGTCCTGTTCCAGCACATCCCAGTGCAGGCCTTCGAGGCGATTGCGATACAGGAAGCGCCACACGTCGCGCTGCCAACCCTGCACGTGGCGCGTGCGCCAGAAGTAGACGATGCAGTGATCCTCGTCCACCGGCGTCACGATGCCGATGATGGTGAACGGGCCGCCCGGACCGACCTTCGGTTGATACGGAATCGACAGGCGCAGCCACATCGTGCCGGTCTCGCCAAACTCGGTCCAATCGAAGTTCACGCCGCGCTGGCCGGTCTTCTGGAACATGATCCCGTGGTCGGTTTCAACCACTTCCATCACGGCCTTCTTCTCGCCGCTGGCCATCGAGTGCGACACGGCGTGCAGGTAGGCGCCGTGCATCGGATCCATGACGTTGTCGATGGCGTAGCGGTAGTTGACGTTCCAATGCGCGAAGCAGAGGAAGTGGCTGTGCTCGTCGCTGGTCAGCTCTTCAGGCAAGCGCAGCGTGCCGACCGCGTCGTCAAACTCTGACGGAGCCTTGTCGCCAAACCACAGGAAGATGGCGCCGGCGCGTTCCTGCACCGGGTAGCTGCGCACGCAGGTCTTGCCTTCCATCGGGCAAGCGTCAACAGCCGGCACGCTGGTCACCGTACCTTGGCCGTTCACTTCAACGCCGTGGTACCAGCAAGCCACGTGGTCGCCCAGGTTCCAGCCCATCGACAGGCGCGCGCCACGATGCGGGCAGCGGTCTTCCAGCGCATGGACCTGGCCGGCGGTGTCACGCCACAACACGATGTTCTGGCTCAAACGCGTGATGCCCACCGGCGCGTTTTTCACATTCCACGACGCCGCCACCGGATACCAGTAGTTGCGCAGACCGGTGTTGATGCGCGCTTCCTTCTGCGCTTCCTTGTTGCCTTCCATTGCTTGCCTCTTCTGATGGGTTGAGCCGTGCGCCTCTGCGGGCAATGCGGCGTCGAATCGTGTTGGAACCGGCCTCGTCTCAGGCGCCCAGGCGGCGCATCTCGGCCAGGAAGGTGTCTTCCGTCCAGGTCTCGCCACCGGCCGCATTGCGCGGGCCACGCTCATTCAGCACGACCACGATGTCAGCCGGCGTTTGGGCGCCGCCCAGGAATGCCGCTTCCAGCGAATCGGCCAACTGGTTCTCATAGGCGGTCGGCTCGGCAGCGCGCGTTTGCCACACCAGATTGACGACGTGGCCAGGGCGCTCGACACGGCCCTTGCCGGCGACGTTGTTCGGAGAAATCGGCTCCCACGGAGCGAGGTCGGGGTTGTATTGCAATTGCATTTCTGTCGACTCCATCACGTTTCGCTTGTTTTACCTATGAAACGTCTGTTAATATCTGGAACACAGGTGCAACTATAGACCGCGTCTTCGAAATCGCAGATGCGGGATTACCCTATGGTTCGCGGAAAAAATGCGGCGGCGGTGGACGGCGGCTCCGCCGGATTGCCCACTGGACAACGGTCTTGGTACCGCGCCCGCGGTGCGGTGCGCCGGCTGACTTACGAAGCTGCGTGGCCTCTGTCGCGGCAATGACGTCTTACGATCGACGTTCCTTCAATCCGCACCTGTCGATCATCATGAGCGTGAACATCTCTGTCTGCGCGCTGCCGCCGACCAACTTCTACGTCGCATACAGCAACGGCCGCGAGCCCATCAACACCCCCACCCTGGCCAACCAGGCCACGATGGAGGTGAGAACGGATCAAGCCCAGAAGATTGCCGTCATCCAGCAGGACGGCCACCACATCAAGGTCGACAAGGTCGGACCTGACGGCCAGCAGACCACCCTGGCCGACTTGGACATCGGCGGTGTTCAAGACGCCCTCAAGGTCGTGGGCGGCACGCATTCCAACGACTTGAAGATCGATTCCCACAGTTCGCTGCTCGACCTTTGGGGGCACGGTACGGCAACCTCGCTGGACCTCGGCGACGGCTATTCCGTCAAGATCGACAAGACCATCGACGAACATCAATTGCTGTCGATGTTGGGCAACAACCCGCCGACGTACAGGACCAGCGTCGAGCTGCAGGGTCCGAACGATGAGCACATCAGCTACGGCGCCGAGGGCGGTAGCGATTGGAGCCATTTCGACGTGCCGAAATACGGTTGTTAGGCGACCTCCCTGCGCGCGCGGCGCGACCGCTAGCCATTGCCATCCGTCCACGGCGCCAGCAGCCCGAGCAGCGCCCGCGCGCCAATGCCGACGCCCAGCACGAGTGCCGGCTGGAACGTCGACAGCCCGCCCTTGTCGAGTAGAAAGTCGTCCGCTGCAGGCACGTTCGGCCCCTTGACCGCGCCGCCGACCGGCATGCGCCACCACGGCAGCAAGCTGTTGTGGCGCACGACCCGGCCAAGATCACGCCGGGCGCGGTAGGCATCGACATGCATCTGCTGAAACGCGCGGAAGAACCACCAGTCCGCCGATACCTTTCCAAGTTCGACGAGTGCTGATGACCAATGGTTGCTGCCGGCTGCCAACAGCAGATGGGCGGCGTCGGCGCCGGTAAAGGGCAAGACGCCGAGCGTGGCCAGCTTGTTGGACCACTCCTGCAGCAACGTCACAGGCACCGGCTTGCTGGTAGGCGTGCCCACCTCCGGCAGGAACGGATACACGACGAGCGGACGATGCCCGAGGGCGACCAGCCATTGCAGCGGCCGGGGCAGATGCTCTGTTCCGCCGAACATCGAGGGCAGTCTGGCGCCTGCCGGCCGCACGGTCGGGTCCTGCTGCAGCCGATCCGCCCGCAGGCTCAGCGTACGGCCCAGCCGCGCACTGATGCTGGCCATCGGATGCACAGCAGAAAAGATCAGCGTCGCGAGATTCGAAAACGTCTCGCCTGCCGCCTGCAACGACGCGAACGACGGATCGAAGAAGCCCGGATGCATCAGGTGCAACACGTTGGAAACATCGTTCGGGCCGTAGCTCCACATGCGAATCGTCTCAAGCAGCCAGCCAAGCTCGCTGCGGGCCGACAAAACCTGCCCGGGCGCGGCGTCCACCTGCCGCAGGGCATCGCTGTCGTGCGGATTCACCTTGAGCAACATGCCGAGCGTGCGGTAGCGGTCCCGGTCGGCTTTCGATACACCGCGCAACGTGCCGCGCCAGCCGGTCATGAGGCGCCACGTAGAAGCCGGCGAGGCATCGGCCTGACGCGCGATGCGCACGCGCACGCCATCCGACACCATCCCCAACGTCGACCGCAGGCCAAGCATGCCGAGCCCCAAAGCGTTCCAGTCCGCCAGCGTGAAAGTCGGTAGACCGTAGCGCACGCCGGCGTAGGTGGCGGACGCGATCGTGGCCGTCGACGTCAACGCGCGGAACACCGGACCACGGATCTTCATGCCGCCGGAAACGGTCGGCGGCGTATAGGGCTCACCGGGCTTGGGTCCGTAGGCGTTGCGCGGGTTGGGAATGCTCTCGTGATGACGCCGGCTGTTGGCGTCTACCGTCACGATGGCCCCCTGCGGCGACTCGGGCGGCAGCCAGCCCACCTTGAGCATGCGGCCCAGATCGCGCGCGCCCATCACAACGGGGTACGTAAACCGCACGCCTCGCCCGCCCGGAGCCTGCGCGATCTGGCGCGCCGCATCGCCGCGCGCCGCCGTGATCGACGACCACACCTGCGTATCGGAAGCGTCCAGCGCCAGGCCGATGCCCTGCTCGCCAAAAACAGTTTGCGGCGGCCGCGAGGTTGTCACGAATACCGCGGTCTCCGGCTGACGGGAAGCCCAGAATCGCCCGGGCTCGTTCGAGAAGCCATTGAGCAGACGGCGCCAAAGCGGCTGCCACTCCAGCGGACGCGGCTGAAGGTTGCTCAAGAACATGCGCCACGCTTCCTGCTCGTCGGAAATGTGCTCGGGGTCTACGCCCTCGCCGCGCAACGCAAATGCAGTGGCGCGCTCGACGGCGGCATCGGCATCGACGGACGGATTGGGCAGCGCCGGCTTGAGTAGCGGCAACGGCGGTTCGACGGTTTCCACGCGCGCGAAGCCCCAGTCCTTCCGGTATCGCAAAGGCGGCGTGGTCACGGTTTCGAAGGCGGGAGCTGTTCCTGGCGCGGCATCGCGATCGGCCGCTCGGCGCAGGAAATACCGTTGAATGCCGATCCGCACCTGGGCCGGTGTTCCGGCGGCAAAGGTGAATTGTTCGTAAGGCCGCTCGTTGCCGAAGTGGTGGGCATGTGCGGGTGGCTGCGAGGCGTAGGCAGCGATGGCATCGGCCTTGAGCCTGCGCTCCGCATCGTTCAACTGCAGCGTCCAGGTCCGCCCGCGCAGATTCAGCACGGAGGTCGGATACCAGCCGATCTCGTTGGCCCACATCAAAGGCATCGCCTGGCCTGTGGAACGTTGGTACGCACGCGCGGCTTGGCGCATCAGGCGGCTGCTTTCGGCGTGGGCCGGATGCACGTTGCGGTTGATACGCAGCCCGACGGCCAGATCGTATTGCTCCGTACGCATGCGTTCGGCCAGGTAGCGCACGATGAAGCGCATGTTCCATCTGGCAACGATGCTGTAGCGCAGGACGCGCTCGCCGGGCCTGCGCCATGGGTTGATGTCGGCGTTGCCGTGCAGCACCGTCACCTTCACGCGTGAGCCGCCACCCAGCCGTGCATAGAACGCACGCAGCTCCTCTTCGCGCAACTGGCCCAGTGCGCCGGGCTCGGCAAATTCCGCACCGTCGCCGCCATACACCGGCAGTGGAATGCCGGACTCCGTGCTGAAGATCGTCCCGCCGTTGCCACGCGTGATGTACACCACGTGGATCTCGGTGCCTGCCGCGATGGCCCGCCGCAGCATGCCGGCCATGATGGTGTCGTCGTCGGGGTGCGCCAGCACCACCAGCATTTTGTTCACCCCGGCCGGCTGCGCCTCCGCACGCTGGCGCTTGGTGCGCGGCGTGCCCCCGGCGCGCCACTCGGCCGCTGTCATCGCCACGCCCATTTCCGTGGCGCCGGTCCCGCTGCGCGGCACGCGCGTCGTCCCAAACTCCGGATGCAACCACGCTGCCGGCGTGGCGCGCTCCGCCGGCGCCACGTAGTCGACTGCGTGCGTCAGCAGCATGGTCGCCACGTCCGGAACGAGCTGCGCCCACAAATCGTCGCGATCGTGCTCGCTCATCTCGTCGAAATGCGGCAAGGCTTCGGCCACGCCATCCGCCAGGTTGACACCGCCCGCCACGCCCGCCGCCCTGCCGAGCCCCCGGGCCACGGTAGTCGTACGGGCAAGCGACGTGTTCAGCGCCGATGCGGCCGACGCCTCCAGTTCTGCACCCTCCGCCGCCGCCCGCGCACCGAGCACGAGCGCGCGCCCGAGCGCAACCGTCGCGGCGCCGCCAAGGCCTTCGGTCAGCACGGTGCCCCACACCTGACGCGCGTGGTCGCTCGTCAGCGGGTTGAGGTCTTCGTCGTGCGAGATCATCTGCGGCAGGTCCGAGCGCGCGGCACCGTAGACAAGGCCCGCCGCACCGGCCAGCAACGGCACGATGCCGTCGGTCAGCACACCCGCAGCCAACAAACCGCCCGCCAGCACAGCGTCCAGATGGAACGTACGGTTCGCCGCTTCGAACACACTCTCGATGCGCGCCTCGCCCATGAACAGACGCAGTTGCCCATCGGCATCGAAGCGATCGGCGCCTTGCGCGTCACAGTCCGGCGCCACCATCAATGCGGCATCGCCGCCGACGGGCAGGTCGCATGCATGGCGGAAGTCGTCGAGCGAATCGTAGGTGCGGTTGGCGCCGGCATCCACCCAGCCGGTGGTGCCATCGGCGCGCGTGAACTGCATCAGCGCGCCGTCCTGGATCACGCTGTCGGCGGGCGTCAGCTCGGAGCTGGGCTTGATGGCCGTGACAAACGGCAGAAAGTTCACCTGCAGCGGCCGCGTGCGATCGGCATCGCCATAGACGCGGTCAACGATCCGCTGAAGCTGGGCCCGCACATCGGCCGGTGCCGCGGCAAACCAGCGCCCCTGCCGGGCCGCCTCGGCAAGTGCCTGCGGCGTGGGCGCATCCAGATCGTTCACGGGCAGGATGCCGAACGCCAGGCCCGCGAGATTCATCAATTGATCGGCCGACGATACGGTGATGGCCTGATCGCCAAACTGCAGGAAAAACTGCTGGAGATACGGTCGGGCCAACGCCTGGCCGTGCGTTCGGAACAGCTCGAAACGGGCGTCCGCGTCGTCCTGCTGGGCCGGTGACAGCGCAGCAAGCAGATCCTGCGCGTGCGCGCTGGCCTCGTCGGTCTGGGCTTGCAAACGCGCGCGGGTGGCGTCTTGCGTGCCTTGCCGGGCACTGTCGACCTTCGCACGCAGGTCGGCAAGCGTCTTCGCATCGGCGCCGGTGGCTTGAGCCATGTGCAAGTCCTGCTCGGCGCCATGCAGCGTGCGCTGTGCAGTCTGCCGCGTCAGCTCCGCCTGCGCCCGGTCGGCTGTGGCCTGGGAGTGCGCAGCCTGTCGCTGCGCGTCGCCCGCCAACTTGCCGGTGAGCGTCTTGGCGTTGTCGGCAGCCAGGAAGGCAGCCGTCCACGTCGGCACCGCATCCTGACGGGCCTGCGCAAGCGCCGCCGTGGTGGGCAGCGCCTGCGCGCGGGGCTGGCACTGCAGAATCTGCTGCCGTCGGGCTTGTTGATCGGCGTACTGTGCGTCGGCAACGCGCTGCTCTGGAGCGACGTCGGCTTGCGCCTTGACGAGCGCATCGTCGCCGGCCTGCTGGAGGTTCTGCGCTTCGTCGTCGGGGATGGCCCCGCTGGCGCGGCCGGCGACAACGGCATCGTGGTACGTCTGCCAGTCGCCGCGGTTGGCGGCGTCAGAAAGCACGGCCAATGCGTCGGCATGCACCGCGTCGTGCGCGTGGTTAAGGACGAGCGTGGCATTGCGGGCCGCCGCCTGAGCGGCGCTCCATTGCGTGCGCGCATCCAAGGTGGCCTGGGAGGGCTCGTCGGGCAAGTTACGCACCGGCGGCCGCGCGGCGCGGTCACTGGCCTCGGCCGAATCCAGCACTTGCCGCGCATCGTCAAGCTCGCGCTGCGCCATGTCCTGGGCAACGCGCGCGTCGGCCTCGTCCGCCCGTGCCCGTGCAAGCACCAACGCGGGCACTGCAGCCTCCTGGCGCTGCTTCTGCTGCACCGTCATCACGGTCTGAACATGGTTGCCAGGCTGTGCCGCAGCCACGGCATCGGCCTGCAGATGTGCTCGGGCTGCGGCGGCCATGTCGGTCGCCAGTTGCCCATTGCGTTGCGCCTGCTGCCGCGCGGCTTGGGCGGCCGCTTCTTCGGCGTGTTGCCCACGCGACTGCGCGATCAATGCTGCACGCTCGGCCTGCAGCGCCTGCAAGGCAAACTGCGCCGCTAGGTAAGCCGCTTGCGCCAGTTGCCGTGCGGGGTCGGTCGTCTCGGGGTCGATGGGCTGAGCAGGCTGCGCCGCTGTCACCGCGCGCTGTGCGTCGCGAATCTGCGCGGCGAGGTCGCGCAGACGCGCCTGCTGATCGGAAGAAAAAACGAGAGAAGACGACGCAGTGGACGCGTCCACCAACGCAGGCAAGGTGACAGGCATACAGCAGCACATAAGCTCAGATGCCGCGACCTTACGTGCCGCCCGCACATGCGGTGTTCCGGATTTTGCTAATGCAGCGAGCACATATGCCAGTTGCGCGCGGGCCGGTGCCGCACGCGCACTTCAGGCCTTACTGGATGCCGTAGCCGCTCAGAACAATTTGCGATAAACCACGAAGCCCGACTTGTCCGCCAACGTGTCATACAACCGCATGGCGGTCGCGTTGGTCTCGTGCGTCTGCCAATAGACGCGTGGCAAGCCGTCGGCCTGCGCGCGACGGTACACCGCTTCGATCAAGGCCCGGCCCACGCCCTGCCCGCGCGCTGCCTGCGCCGTAAACAGATCCTGCAAATAGCAACTCATGCCGATTTGCGTGGTGCTGCGGTGGTAGAGGAAATGCACGATGCCGAGCAGCTCGCCGCCACGCTCGGCCACCAGCGCGTAGACGGGCTCCGCTTCGTCGAAGAAGCGCTGCCATGTCGTCTGCGTGACGGTGTCGGGCAAGGCGGTCTCGCCTGCACGGCCGTAGAAGGCGTTGTAGCCATCCCAGAGCGGTTTCCAGGCGGCAAAGTCGTCTTGGTGGATGGGGCGGATGTGGAGGTCGGCAGGTGCGGTCATGGTCAGCTGGGCGGGTGGCAACGCTCCGGCATTCTGCCAGCCGGCTGCTCCACATGCAGCCGGCTTTCCTACCGATGGGTTAGCGCGGGCCGAAAGCGGAAGGATGGACGCCATCCAGCTTCAGCTCGGCCTGAACCGCTTCCAGCGCATGGCTGTAAGGCGAACCGTAGTCGATCGTATTCAAGTATCCGGGAGGCACGTGTTGCTGAGCAAACGCCTGGGTGCGCTGGTCAGCTGCGTCCAGCAGGCTTGTCTTGTACAGGTATGCAAAATCGCGATCCGCGTTGCGCAGATCCGCTGACGCGTCGCTCACATTGCTCAGCACCTGTCTGGCGTCGTTGACACGGCTACTGCCGCTCACGAGCGCCGTCTGCAATTGCTGCACGCTCGCCAGCCGTTGCGGTGCATCAACGGGGACGCCGGCTTCCCGCAACGCACGCGCCGTTGCAGCAGCGTCGGTCAACTGTCCCGTTACAGCGCGCACTGTTTGAGCAGCACCGTCCGCTTCCGGTCCTGGGTTGGCCCCTCTGCTAAACATCTGCTCGATCGGGGAAGAAATCTTTTCCGCTGCAATCGCTTCGCTGCAGTGGTAGCCCAGGTACTTCGCCCAGTCCGTCTGACCATTTTCGCGCGTTTTCACCACTGCGATTAGGGCCTCCAGGGCTTCGCTGCTGGTCAACGTGATCTTCATGGCAGCAGTGGCCACGAGGTTACCCAAATCCTTTTTGCAGTCCTCGCTCACCCTGTCGCCCGAATCATTTTTACAGCGCTTGCCCACGTCGTCGCTCACACCGCTTTTGCCGCCTTTGCCTATGGGGTAGTCCAGACCACTCTCGGGAACATCGCCCAACGCGCCTTCCTCGAAGTACGAATACAGATTGCGCAGTGCCACCGTAGCCTCCTGCTCGTCCAGCATTGCGTGGCCGACTCGCGTGCGCGCTGCGTCAATGTCGGCGTCACTCAGATCATCGGGTAGCGTAAATGGCAACTGATTCGACCACTGTATGTTTCTGTCTTTTGTGGCCCGGCTGGCCACGACCAGATCCTGCACGCTCACCGCTGGTGAGGCAGCTTCATCCACAAATTTCTTTAGCGTCCTTTGGCAATCCTCAAGGCTGGGCCGCGTTTGCACCGCGTGATACCCAGGGCCATGGCCGTCGATCATCATCGTCATGCTGTTTTCCTTAGCGTTGAGAAGCGGATCAGCCTAACGGCACCGCGCGCTGATGTTGACTACGCCAACTCGTGCCTGCGCGCCTGGTCGGCTGCCATGTGCAGCGCACGCCATTGGAGCGTCCGTGCCACGCTCATACCCTAGGGATTGTCCGCAGAAGAACCACCGCGGAAAGAAAGTTTGATGAAAGCATCGACCCTCTACAGTGCGCTCCATGGCCCGGTCACGACCCGGTATCGGGCAGTGCGATCTCCACGCACATCGGCGTCACTACGATAAGGGTCGGGTGTTGTACCAGCCGCATCGCCGGACTCTACGGGATGTCAGTCCGGCGTCCGTTTCCATCGGTCTTTCCTGCTGTCAACCTTGCGGCCCACCGTCCTCCCGGTGGGCTGTTTTCTTTTCAGGGCTGCACCGGATTGGGCACGACGAGGCGCTGTGTCAGCCGCTGCACCACCGGCGCGGCAACCAGCACGATGGTGAAGGCAGCCGGCCAGGCGAGCACGAAGGCATGCGCCCAGCGGGCAAGAAAGTCGGGGCTGATACCGGCGTTGATCCAGCCGATCCAGCCCGTCATCAACAGCGACATCAGGCCCGACATCAGCCAGGCAAAAATGACACGCAGCCGCGTGGCAGTGGAAACAGGCGTCGACATGGCGGTTCTCCTTGCAAGCCATCAAATGTGATTGACGGTATGCTAGACAACCGCTTTTCAAGAAACTATAAACGTTTATTGAAACTTAAATTCCATAAATGGAATCATGCTCGACGATCTGGCCCTCTTTGTTTCCATCGTGGACCACGGCAGCCTGCAGGCCGCAGCGCGTCACGCCAACCTGCCACCCGCCACGCTGACACGACGCCTGCAGAAGCTGGAGACCTCGCTGGGCTGCCAGCTTCTGCTGCGCAGCGCCCGCAGCCTGAAACCGACGCCGGAGGGGCAGCTCTACTACGAGCAGTGCCGCCCACTGTTGACCGCGCTTGCGCAAACCACGGCCACGCTCGACGACGATCTCAACCAGGTCAAGGGCACCCTGCGCGTGCTCGCACCGCTGAACCTGTCGCGCGGGCTGCTGGCGCCTGCCTATGCGAGCTTCATGGCGACATGGCCGGAGATCCGGCTGGAGCTGTCGCTCAGCAACAGCAATGAAGACGTGTGGCGACATGGTGCCGATATGGCCATCCGCGTCGGCCAGCAAGACGACCCGAAGCTGCGGCAGCGGCGGCTCGGCGTGATCGGGATGGTGCTGGTGGGGTCGCCTGCGTATGTGGCCGCGCATGGCGCGCCGAGCCATCCGCATGACCTGCAAGCGCATCGCTTGTTGGTGTCGTCGCCGCTCTCGACATGGCGCTTCACCTCACCCGACGGTGAGGAAACCATCGAACTGCAGCCCCATGGACGCTGCGACCTGAACGACATCGAACTGGGCGTGACGCTGGCTGAAACGGGCCTCGGCCTACTGTACTGTCCGCACACGCTCTGCCACCAGGCGCTGGAGGCGGGCCGGCTGATACGCCTGCTGCCGGAATGGCGGACCCCGCAGCGGCCCATCTATGCGGTGTGGCCGCAGCAACAGCTGCCACGCAAGGTGCGGACGTTGCTGGAGCATCTGGCGGCCTTCACGGCAGCGACACCACTGCTGCAGGCCGAACCCGCCCCGAGTGCCTCAGGCACTGCTTGAAACGGGTAAAAACACGCGTTGCCGCATCAGCCGATCACCCCGTAGGCTGGAGACTCCGCGCCCATTTCACTGGAGACCCGATGCACAGCAGCCACGTGGTGCGCTCCGGCAACCTTCGCCTGCATGCCCGCATGACCCTGCCCGCCGACGCGTCCGCGCGGCAGCGCCCCGCCATCGTGCTCGTGCATGGCTATCCGGACGACAGTTCCGTCTGGCACGGCGTGCGCGATACCCTGGCGCGCGACCGCCGCGTGCTCACATTCGACGTGCGCGGTGCCGGCTTGTCAGATGCGCCCGCAGACACCGCCGGTTACCGCATCCCCCAATTTGTCGACGACCTTGCCGCCGTGGCCGACGCGCTGCTGCCGGGCGAGCGCTTTCATCTGGTCGGGCACGACTGGGGCTCCATCCACAGCTGGGAATCGGTGACCACCGATCGGCTGCGCGGGCGCATCGCGTCCTACACGTCGATCTCGGGCCCGTGCCTGGACCACGTCGGCCACTGGATGCGCGCGCAGCTCGATGCCGGCACATGGACCGCCAAACGTGCAGTGTGGAAGCAGCGGCTGCAATCCTGGTATGTGGGGTATTTCCACTTGCCGCTGGTGCCGGAATGGTCGTGGCGGCTGTGGGTCGCGCGCGCCTGGCCGTGGTGGCTGCACAAAACGGAGGGCATCCGCATCGAAACCCAGCGACCGACGCTTGTGCGCGATGCCTGCAACGGCGTGCGAATGTACCGCGCAAATTTTCGGGACCGCCTCGCCCGCCCGCAGGCGCGTGCGCCGCATGCGCCCGTACAGCTCATCGTGCCGACGCGCGATCGCTACGTCAGCCCCGCCGTGACGCGCGCTGTGGAGGCCTGGGTGTCGCATTACTGGCGCCACGAGGTCGACGCCGGCCATTGGCTGCCCCTGCGTCGCCCCGAGTGGGTCGCCGACTACATCCGCCGCTTTGCCGACTATGTCGAATCAGGGCAGGAGCCCGCTGAACTGCAGCGGGCCCGCGTGGCCGGCACGCTGGGCCCCGCCTGATGCGCCTAATGCACCTACGTCACTAGAGGATTGCGCCCAACGCAAACGTTGACGCGCGTGTAACACACTGTAATCATCGTCCGCCACCACGCTGACGGCGCGCCATGACCTGGCGCCCGGACGGCTCGAGCCGCCGCTTCGCGCAAACCGCATTGCCGGCCATCGATACAAGAAACAGGGACAAGACAATGAAAAGCAAGGTCGTGGTGTACGGCCCGCTCTACGGGAAGTGGTACGCAATCCTGGTCAACGACGGCGTGGCCGCCGAATCGAACCAGTTTGGCTCGTACGAAGCCGCCATGGGCTTCGCCTCACGCCGTTATCCGGAGCTTGAGCAGGAGCGGCAGCCCTACGCGCGGGGCCGCGAGGAAAGCGAGAACGGAAGCGACAGCCGCGAAGCTGCGCCCATCTGAACGGGAACGCCCCGGGCGGCATTTACGCCGCCCATGCTGACCCAAGCGTTAGTGGCCCGCCCCGCAAAAGCGCCCGGCGATCCACTCGAACACGCTGCCTTCGCGCAGCGAGCGGCTTTGCGCTTCGTCGCCGTAGTGGATCTGGTAGAGCGGCTTGCCGGTGGCGTTGCGCGCGCGATAGAGCGTTTGCGCAATCACCGTATAGCTGTGTCGCGCGCAATCGAGCACGACCTGTTTGACCGACGAGCGGATGGGCTGCCCATCGGCTGTCTTGATCGTGAAGTCGGGCAGCACGTTGCGCAGCAGCCGGAAGTGCACGGTGGACGAATTGGCATCCGCCGCGGCGCCGGGCTGCGGCTTGACCGATTGCCGGTCAATGTACGAAACGATGCCGTTGATGCTCTCGAACCGGCGCCACCGGGAATCGGCGCTGGCGGATTCGAGGGCGGGTGCCGCATCGCCCGAAACGGCTTGCGCGGCCCCCGTCGGCACAGCGGCCGACGCAGAAATGGTTTGTGCGGATACGGGCATCGCTGCCCACTGCGCGGCAACCAGAGCGGTCGCCGCGATGGCGCTTTGCCAGCGCCAGCCTCCTGTGTTCATGGGGTGTCTCGCCTTGCTGCAAAAAAACTCAGCGGGCGATTCTACCGCGCTGGCGCAACCGCTTACGTCACATCTGGTCGACGGGCTCGGCAACGTCCACGCCGGCAAAACGCAGATACAGCGTGCGCAGCGCCTGCGTGAGCGGGCCCGGCTGGCCGCTGCCGATCTGCACGCCGTCGATGGACACGACGGGCATCACGAACGTCGACGCGCTCGTATAGAACGCTTCGGCGGCTTGTTGAGCTTCGGCGACGGTAAAGGTGCGCTCCTCCATTGTCAGGCCATGTTCACGCGCCAGCGTCAGGATCGACACACGCGTGATGCCCGGCAGCACAGCGTTCGACAGCGGACGCGTGATCAGGCGCTTATCGGCGGTGATGATGAACGCGGTTGAGGACGCGCCTTCGGTCACGCGGTCGCCGTCGGTCATCCAGGCTTCATGCGCGCCGGCGCGGGCGGCGATCTGCTTGGCCATCACCTGCGGCAGCAAGCCGACGCTCTTGATGTCGCAACGCTTCCAGCGCAGGTCGGGCACCGTCACCACGGTTGCGCCTTTCTTGGCCAGCGGACTGTTGACGATGGACTTGACCTGGGTGAACGCCACGGCCGTCGGCGTGATGTCGGCCGGGATGCCGAAATCGCGCTCAGCCACGCCGCGCGTGACCTGCATGTAGACCACGCCCTCTTCCAGCCCATTGCGCGCCACCAGCTCTTCGCACACACGCGTCCATTCAGCAGCGGTGTACGGGTTGTCGATGCCAATCTCGGACAGCGAACGCGTCAGGCGGGCGAGGTGCGCGTCGCTATCGACGAGCTTGCCGCGCGCCACGGCGGTCACTTCATAGATGCCATCGGCAAAGGTAAAGCCACGGTCCATGACAGAGACGGTGGCTTCGGCGGCCGGCACGTATTGGCCGTTCAGGAAGAGGATTCGCGACATGCTGGGAGAGAGGATTCAAGTGTGGGCGGGACTGCCCTGCCAACGAATCTATAGGATACGTGCGCCATGCCGCGAATACCGATGTGTGGCCACGTTATGCGAAAACGGCATGATGCGCGAAACCGCTCCGTTAAACTCTGCCGTTTTCGTCCGACCGCACACCCATGCCCGAACTCGTCATCCGCTCGATCCTTGCAGAGGACCTGCCGGGCATCCTGGCCGTGCAGCAGGCGTGTTACGGAGACGGCTTTCTCGAACCGGGCGACGCGCTTGCCAGCCGCTGGGCGCGCAGTCCGGCCCTGTGCCTGGTCGCCTTGCGCGGCGGCGAGGTGGTGGGCTACTTGCTTTCGCATGCGTGGCATGCATGGACGCCGCCCAAACTGCACGTGCCGCTGCCCGTTGCGGATGCGGCCGATGTGCTTTGGTTCGTGCACGACATGGCCATCGCGCCGGCCGGTCGCGGCCAGCGTTTGGGCGAGCAGCTTTACGCCACGGCATTCGCCAGCGCCCATGCGCAGGGGTTGCGCCACTCTCGGCTGGTGGCGGTGCAAGGCGCGGATGTGTTCTGGCGGCGCCTGGGTTATCGGTCCGCCGAGGTGGATAGCGCCGCATCGGCAGCACTGCGCGCCATTTACGGAACAGACGCGGAATTGATGGAGCGCGCGTGGCTGTGAGCGGCCATGGCGTCACTCCGTTACAATTTGCAACATCCGTATCGCTTCTGTAAGACTGCGCGCGCCCGGTTCCACTACAGTGCGGCGTCCTGAGGAATTCCCACATGCATAAGAACTTCGCGCTGTACGTGCTGGCAGCCGCTGCCGCACTGTCGTCGCAGGCGGCTCTGGCCCGCGTCAATGTCGACATTGGAATCGGCGTGCCGGTCGCGCCCGTTTATGTCGAACCCGCGCCGGTCTATGCACCGGCGCCGGTGTACGCCCCGCCCCCGCCCCCGGCGTACTACGCGCCGCCCGCCTATGTCGCGCCGCAGCCGGTCATCGTTGCACCGGGCTACTACGACGATGGGCGCGGTCGCGAATGGCAGGAACGCCAATGGCGCGAACAACGCTGGCGCGAGCGTGAATGGCGCCGGCATCATCGTCGCGATTACGACGATTGATCCTGCACCGGGCCGCGCTCAAGCGGCCTTCTTGGCCAGACCCAGGTAGGTTTCGATCACGCGCGGGTTGACGGCCAATTCCTGCGCCGGACCTTCGAGCGTCATGTCGCCCGTTTCCAGCACATAACCGTAGTCGGCCACCTGCAGCGCGGCACGTGCGTTCTGTTCGATCAGCAGCGTTGCCACGCCGGTTTTGCGCAGGTCGCTGATGATGTGGAAGATCTCTTTGACAATGAGCGGCGCGAGGCCGAGGCTTGGCTCATCCAGCATCAGCAACTGGGGCTTGGCCATCAACGCACGGCCCACTGCCAGCATCTGGCGCTCGCCGCCCGAAAGCGTGCCGGCCTCCTGCGCGCGGCGCTCTTTCAGACGCGGGAACAAGTCGTACACCACTTCCATCTGGTCGAGATAGTTGCGCTCGCCCGCACGCTTACGGCGGTACGCGCCAAGCACGAGGTTGTCTTCGACGCTCATGGTGGCAAACAGCTCCCGCTTTTCCGGAACGAGGCACATGCCGCGCGCCACGCGCTTTTCCACCGGCAAACCGGTCAGGTTGTGGCCGAGATACGTGACCACGCCGCTGGCCGAACCGTTGGTCGGTAGCGCACCCATGACGGCGCCCAGCATGGTCGATTTGCCTGCGCCGTTCGGGCCGATGACGGTCACGATCTGGCCCGCCTCTACCTTCAGGTTGGCGCCGTGCAACGCTTCCACCTTGCCGTAGCGGACGTGCAGGTCCTTCACTTCCAGGATGACTGACATGCGCGTTCTCCTTATTCCACGCCGCCCAGGTAGGCTTCCAGCACCGCGGGGTTCTGCTGCACTTCTTGCGGCAGCCCTTCGGCAATCTTGGTGCCGAACTCCATGACGACCAGCCGATCGGTGAGGTTCATGACGAAGTCCATGTCGTGCTCGACCAGCAGCACGCTCATGCCTTCGGCCTTGAGCTTGGTAAGCAGCGCAGCCAGCGCCTGCTTTTCCTTGTAGCGCAGGCCGGCGGCCGGCTCATCGAGCAAAAGCAGCGCCGGGTCGCAACACAGCGCGCGAGCGATTTCCAGAATGCGCTGCTGGCCCAGCGCGAGGCTGCCGGCCTCCTGGTACATGCAATCGGCCAGGCCCACGCGCTCCAGCTGGCGGCGTGCTTCAAACAGCAGCTTCTGCTCTTCGGCCTGGTTCATGCGCACCACGCTGGCGAGCACGCCGCCCTGCGCTGCAAAATCGCCGCGCAGATGGGCGCCGAGCGCTACGTTTTCCAAGACAGTCATGCCCGACAGCAATTGCACATGCTGGAAGGTGCGACCGATACCGCGTTTGACGATCTCGCGCGAAGGCTTGCCGCTGATGCGCTCGCCACGGTAGAGCACCTCGCCACGCGTGACAGGCAGCACGCCGGTCACCAGGTTGAAGGTGGTCGACTTGCCCGCGCCATTGGGGCCGATCAGGCCGATGATCTCGCCGGCCTTCACCTGGAAGCTGACGTCGTTCACGGCAACCAGGCCGCCGAACTCCTTGCGAGCGGCGCGCACGTCGAGGATCAGTTCACCGGCTTGCGGCTTCTCCCGCTGCTTGAGTGCCGGGGCGTCGTCGGGTGCATGGGCCGTGGGGGCCGATGGGAAAAGCTTGCGGATGAACGGCCAGACGCCATCACGCGCGTACTGGAGCAACAGCACCAGCAGCACGCCGAAGACGATGATCTCGAAGTTGCCGTTGGAGCCCAGCAGTTTCGGCAGGACGCTCTGCAGGCTGTCTTTCAGGATGGTCAGCAAACCCGCGCCAAGCACCGCGCCCCACACGTGTCCCACGCCGCCGACCACCGCCATGAACAGGTATTCAATGCCGTAGTTCAGACCGAACGGCGTGGGGTTCACCGCGCGCTGCAGATGCGCATAGAGAAAGCCCGAAATGCACGCCAGCACCGCCGCAAATACAAAGATCACCACCTTCATCCACGCGGTGTTCACCCCCATCGCCTCGGCCATCGTGCCACCGCCCTTGAGCGCGCGGATGGCGCGGCCTGGGCGCGAATTCAGCAGGTTCTGCACCGCCAGCACCGCCACGACAACGACAGCCCAGATCAGGTAGAACATCTCGCGGCCGGTCTGCAGCGATTTACCCAGCACGTTCAGCACCGGAATGCCGTTCAGCCCGTCGTACTTGCCGAGGAATTCCAGGTTGCCGAAGAGGAAGAAGAGCGACAGGCCCCACGCAATCGTCGCCAGCGGCAGGTAGTGCCCCGACATGCGCATCGTGATCAGGCCGATCACGTAGGCGCTGACCACGGTGATCGCCAGCCCGGCCAGCAAGCCGATCCACGGCGAGACACCGTACTGCGTTGTCAGATAGGCGGTGCTGTATGCGCCGAGGCCAACGAACGCCGCTTGCCCGAACGACGTCAGCCCGCCCACCCCCGTGAGCAGCACCAGCCCTAGCGCCACGAGGCTATAGAGCCCGATGTAGTTCAGCAGCGTGATCCAGAACTCGGGCGTGGGCACGATCGGGATCAACACCAGCACAACGACGAACAACGCGGTCAGCACGCGGTTGCGCGACAGCCAGCCGCGCTGCGCCGTGCCTTCGGAAGATTTGGTCAGCGTGTTCATCGGCTTATTCCTCTTCCTCGACATGCTTGGTGGTGAGCGATCGCCACAGCAGCACCGGAATGATCAGCGTGAACACGATCACTTCCTTGAACGCCGACGCCCAGAACGATGAATACGACTCCAGCAGCCCCACCAGCAGCGCGCCCAGTGCCGCCACCGGATAACTCACGAGCCCGCCCACGATGGCGCCAACGAAGCCCTTCAGGCCGATCAGGAAACCGGACTCGTAGTAGACCGTGGTGAGCGGCGCAATCAGGATGCCGCACAGGGCGCCCAATGCCGCCGCCAGCGTGAACGCCAGGCGCCCGGCTTGCGTGGTGCCGATGCCGACCAGCCGCGCACCAAGCCGGTTCACCGCCGTCGCGCGCAGCGCCTTGCCCGACACCGTGCGGCCAAAGTAGAAGTACAGCCCCACGATCATCAGCACCGACACGGCCACCACCCACAGGCTCTGGCCCGACACGCTGAGCGCGCCCAGGTCAAAGCGCGCATCGGAAAACGCATCCGTGCGCGAGCCTTCCGCGCCGAACATCACGAGACCGAGGCCGACCATTGCAAAGTGCACGCCCACCGAAACGATCAGCAGCACCAGCGTGGTGGCTTCGGCCAACGGCTCATAGGCCAGGCGGTAGATCATCGGGCCCATGGGAATGACGATCAGCAGCGTCAACGCGACCTGCGCAATCATCGGCAGCGTCATCGGGGCGAGCATGCGGGCGGCGATGTACACGGCAACCGGAAAGACGAGGTATTTGCCCGCATAGATGGCGCCCGTGCGCAGCGCATGCAGGCGCAGTTCAGGTTGCAGCAACGTGCGCCCCATCTCGACGAGGAACGTCAGCACGCCCAGCGCGACGAGCATGCTGGCCGAGAGCGGCGCCTTGTTGGCCTGGATGGCCGCCAGCGTGAGCGCGCCATACGCGACGAATTCGCCCTGCGGGATGAAGATCACGCGCGTGACGGAAAACACCAGCACGAGCGCCAGCGCCAGCAGCGCGTAGATCGCGCCCGATGTCACGCCGTCTTGCGCCAGGATGGCGGCAATCGACAAGTCCATGAAGCTCCTCGTTCTTGTAGTCGTGGAGTTCGCACCGGATGTCGACCGGGCAAGGGGGCGCCACGAGTTACGAGATAGTAAATTTCTTACGACAGGATGAAATTGGCGACAACCCTAACGCGCCGCCTTGCTCCGCCGGCCGCCGGCCTTCGGAGGACTTTCCGCAGGCGCCTGCAGCATGGCAGACACGCGCATCACGAACGTGCGCAGCGTATGTTCCAGCTCGCCGCCGCGCTGCGCGTGAAACAGCGGTTGCAAGTTCAGCGCGATCAACACCAGCACAAGTTGACCGCGCGCGCCAAACACCGGCAGCGACAGCGCGTTCACGCCCGGCAGCAGACTGCCCGACACCCACGATGCGCCTTCGGTGCGGACGTCTTCGCACAGGCGGTAGTAATCCGTCAGAGACCGCGGCAGGCCGGGGAGGTCGTCACCGGCACGCTCGTGCAGTTCGCGTTCCACCAAGGGCAGCGTCTGTTCCATCGGCTGATAGGCGCCGAACAGGCGGCCGGTGGCGGAATTGAGCATCGGCAAGACGTCGCCGATGCGCAGGTTCACGCCAGGCGCGCCGCCGGCCTTTTCCCAATGCACGACGGTCGGGCCACGATCGCTCCACACCGCAATGCCGATGGTGTGGCCGGTCTGGTCTCGCAGGCCGGCAAGCAACGGGCGTGTGCGGACGATGGCATCGGAGCGGTTGAGGCTGGCGAGGCCCAGGCGCAGCGCAAACGGGCCAAGTTCGTAGCGGCCAGTCAGCGGGTCCTGCGACACCGCGCCCACCCGCTGCAGGCTCACGAGATAGCGGTGCGCCTTGGAAGGATGCATGCCCGCCGCGCGCGCCAGATCGCCGAGCGCCATCGCCCGCATGGCACGCGTGAGCGCCACCAGCAATTGCGCACCGACTTCGATGGATTGGATGCCCGAGCGGTCACGGCTTGCGCGCGCGTCTTCCGCATCGCCATCGGGTGGCAGGTCGTCTTCGACTTCCGTGGTCTCCATGTCTCGGGGGCGTATTGGCTGGGCTGGGCTGGGCTGGCCCGGGTCGGGCCGAGAAAGTGCTGCGAGCGTAGCACGCAGCCTCGCTCTGACGGCTATTTTTTGATTTTTATGCATTGTAGAAACCATGCTTCTAATCATAATTCACGTATACCCTAGGCGCATCTCCAGACCCTGCGGTCTATGATTGCCAGCGTTCGGTATGGCCCGGTATTACCGCACCCCAACCCTGGCTTTTGGGCCCATACACGTTGAAGAACAATTCCCCCAACCGTAATCCACTACACCAGGAGTGACAGAATGGCCAAAGCCTTCGCCTCGCAAGCCGACCTCGAGGCCAAACAAGTCACCTTCACCCAGCTCTCCCCCAACGCTTACGCCTACACCGCCGAGGGCGACCCCAACTCCGGCGTCATCATCGGCGACGACTCGGTGCTGATCGTCGACACCACCGCCACACCTGCGATGGCGCAAGACCTGATCGCACGCATCCGCGCCATCACTGATAAGCCGATCAAGCATGTGGTGCTGTCGCACTATCACGCGGTGCGCGTGCTCGGCGCGTCAGCCTACTTTGCCGAGGGTGCGCAGAACATCATTGCCAGCCGCGGCACGTACGAAATGATCGTCGAGCGCGGTGAAGCCGATATGAAGTCCGAGATCGAGCGCTTTCCGCGCCTGTTCGCGGGCGTTGAAACCGTGCCCGGCCTGACCTGGCCGACGCTGGTGTTCGAGCGCGAACTCACGCTGTTCCTTGGCCAGTTGGAAGTGAAGATCCTGCACCTCGGCCCCGGCCACACGAAGGGCGACACGGTGGTGTGGATTCCGTCGCAGAAGGTGCTGTTCTCCGGTGACCTCGTCGAATACGACGCCGCCTGCTACTGCGGCGATGCGCAGCTCGAAGAATGGCCCGCCACACTCGATGCGCTGCGCGCGCTCGGCGCCGACAAGCTCGTGCCCGGCCGCGGCCCCGCGTTGCTCAATCCGGCCGAGGTCGACAAGGGGCTCGCCTATACGCGGGATTTCGTGTCCACGCTGCTGCAACGTGGCAAGGAAGCCGTCGCGCAGAAGATGGACCTGAAGGCCGCCATGGCGCACACCCGCGCGGCCATGGACCCGAAATTCGGCAGCGTCTTCATTTACGAGCACTGCCTGCCGTTTGACGTGACGCGCGCCTTTGACGAGGCCAGCGGCATCAAGCACCCGCGCATCTGGACAGCCGAGCGCGACAAGGAAATGTGGGCCGCCCTGCAAGGCTGAACATGAATCCCGACTTCCAGAATCGCGTCTTCGCGTATGCGCCGTGCGCCGAGCAGCAGCCCGGCGCGGCACGTGCGGCTCGCCCCGTCGTCATCGTCGGCGCGGGGCCGGTTGGGTTGGCCACGGCCATCGATCTGGCGCAGCAGGGTGTGGCCGTGGTCGTCGTTGACGACGATTGCACGCTGTCGACCGGCTCGCGCGCGATCTGTTTCTCCAAGCGGTCATTGGAGATTTTCGATCGGCTCGGCTGCGGCGACTGCATGGTCGACAAGGGCGTGAGCTGGAACGTCGGCAAGGTCTACCTGAAGGACGAACTGCTCTACAGCTTTGACCTGCTGCCCGAAACCGGCCACCGCCGGCCGGCGTTCATCAACCTCCAGCAGTACTACGTCGAGGGCTTTCTCGTTGAACGCGCGCAAGCCCTGCCGAACATCGAACTGCGCTGGAAGAACAAGGTGACGGCCCTCACGCAGGATGCCGACGGCGTGACGCTCAGCATCGAGACGCCCGACGGCACGTACGAGCAGCGCGCGCAATACGTGGTCGCCGCCGACGGCTCGCGCAGCCCGGTGCGGCACATGATGGGCCTTGAAGCCCGCGGCCAGACGTTCAAAGACCGCTTCCTGATCGCCGACGTGCGCATGGATGCGCCCTTCCCGAGCGAGCGTTGGTTCTGGTTTGATCCGCCGTTCCATCCGAATCAATCGGTGCTGCTGCACCATCAGCCCGACAACGTCTGGCGCATCGATTTCCAGCTCGGCTGGGACGCCGACCCCGTGGCCGAGAAGCAACCCGAGCGCGTCATCCCACGCGTGCGCGCGCTCCTGGGGGAAGGCGTCGATTTCGAACTGGAATGGGTCAGCGTCTATACGTTCTCGTGCGAACGCATGGACCGCTTCCGCCACGGCCGAGTGCTCTTTATCGGCGATGCGGCACACCGTGTCTCGCCGTTCGGCGCACGTGGCGCCAACAGCGGTTTGCAAGACGCCGAAAACCTCGCGTGGAAATTGCGCATGGTGCTGGCCGGCGATGCGCCCGACACGCTGCTGGACACGTACGCGAGCGAACGCGAGTTTGCCGCCGACGACAACATCCGCCACTCCACACGCTCGACCGATTTCATCACGCCCAAGAGCGCGGTCAGCCGGCTCTTTCGCGATGCCACGCTGCGCCTGGCCAAGCACTATCCGTTTGCGCGGACGCTGGTCAACAGCGGGCGGCTCTCGATGCCGACGGTGCTTGAGGGTTCTCCGTTGCAGACAGCGGATGAAGCGCCTTTCGCCTGCACGCTCGCGCCCGGCGCTGTCGCACTCGATGCGCCGGTACGCCATGCCGATGGCCGCGCCGACTGGCTGCTCAGCCATCTGCACGGCAGCTTCACCGCGTTGCGCTTCTGCGGCGCGGGAGAACACGTCGACGCGCTGCCGTTGCCGACGCTGGCCATCTTCCCGGCCGGCGGCATGGGCACAGTCTCGGCCAACGTAACGGCGCTGGAAGACATCGACGGGCTGGTCGCGCAACGCTATGACGCGCGCCCCGGCACGATCTACCTGATCCGGCCGGACCAGCACGTCTGCGCACGCTGGCGCGCGCTGGCGCCGGCCAAGCTGGCCGCCGCGTTGCTCCGCGCCACCGGCCAGACCGCGCCTGCGGCAACGTCGCGCGCGACCGTCTCCGCTTGAGCCAATACCGCGATCACCATGCCGCTGAACACGCAACCCAACCTGCCCCGTCCGGACGATTTCTACGAGGCGCTGGTCGACGCGCACCGCAACCTGAGCGACGAGCACAGCGCGATGCTCAATGCGCAGCTCATCCTGCTGCTCGCAAACCATATCGGCGACATGGCGGTCCTGCGCGAAGCGCTGACCGCGGCGCGACTGGCATTGCCAGCAGGTGCCACCTGAGCGCGGTCGCGTTTCAACAATCCAACACTTACGTTTGATCGTACTTGCGAGTGCGCAAAGCGCGGTGCTAGTATCCGCCCCGCTTACCGATCAACCATTTTGCATAGGAGGAAAAAACATCATGCGTCACCTTGCTTTCCCCTTTGCAGGCCCTTGCCTGGGTTGATCGAATCTCTCGCGCTGTAGTTCGCAGCGTCTTCGCATTGCCCCGGCCTTCGGCCTGCCACATCAGATTTTTTTTCAGACCTGATATGGACCATTCATGGGCAATTGCATCTTGCATTTGTTCGACGGCGTCTCCCTGATCGCCTCGGACGACACCTGGATCGAAGGCGACGCGATCCGGCAACTTCAAACCACCAAAGCGCTCGACGGCATGCGGCATGTGGCCGGCATGCCCGACCTGCATCCCGGTCGCGGTTATCCCGTTGGCGCCGCATTTTTCTCCGTTGGCCGCCTGTATCCGGCGCTAATCGGCAACGACATCGGCTGCGGCATGACGCTGTGGTCCACCCACCTCGATGCCAGCAAAGTCAGCCTCGACAAGCTTGAAAAGCGTCTGGGCAACATCGACACGCCGCTCGACGAAAGCTGGCGCGAGCTTGCCGCCGCGTTGGCGCCGGCGGATACGGGCTTCGATGCCGCGCTGGGCACCATCGGCGGTGGCAACCACTTTGCGGAGCTGCAGCGCATCGACGAGATCTACGATGCAGAGAACCTGCCGCTGGACCCGCGCCAGCTTCTGCTGCTCGTGCATAGCGGCTCGCGCGGGCTCGGCCAAGCCATCCTCGATGAGCATGTGCGCGCGTATGGGCACGCCGGGCTCGCGCAGGATGATGCGGCGTGCGCCGCTTATCTGACGCGCCACGACACGGCGCTGCACTTTGCCAAGGCCAACCGCGAACTGATCGCGCGTCGCATGCTCGACCGCCTGCACGCGCAGGGCAAGGCGCTGCTCGACGTGCATCACAACTTTGTCGCACCGGCCACGGTGTTTGGCGAACGCGGCTGGCTGCATCGCAAGGGCGCGACGCCGTCGGATGCCGGCGTGGTCGTCATTCCCGGTTCGCGTGGCGATTACAGCTACCTCGTCGCGCCACGCCCGAGCGAGCACGGCTTGTTCTCGCTCGCCCACGGCGCGGGTCGCAAGTGGATGCGCAGCGAGTGCAAAGACCGGCTCATCCGCCGCTTCACGCCTGCGCAGCTCAATCGCACGAAGCTCGGCAGCCACGTCATCTGCGAAGACAAGCAGTTGATTTACGAAGAAGCGCCCGAAGCCTACAAGCCGATCGAGAGCGTGATCGCGCCGCTGGTGGACGCCGGCCTGGTCAAGGTGCTCGCGCGCCTGCGCCCGGTGCTGACGTACAAGACACGCGGGGAGTGCTGCTGATGGTGTTATTGCAACTCTCTTCTGCGCAGGGGCCGGCCGAATGCGAGCTGGCCGTGGCGAAAGCGCTGGACCGCCTGCAACGCGAGTCCGCAGACGCAGGTGTCCAGCTCGAACTGCTGGAACAGGAAGACGGTGAACGTGCCGGCACCCTGCGTTCTGCCTTGATCAGCCTGGACGGCGATGCCGAGGAGACCGTGGCGCGAGCCTGGGAAGGCACGATCCAATGGATCTGCCCGAGCCCCTATCGACCGCGACACGCTCGCAAGAATTGGTTCGCCGGGGTGGCGCGCTGTGCGGCGCCGTCGGAAACGCTACCGGGCGAGATCCGCTTCGAGACCACACGTTCTTCGGGACCGGGCGGCTAGCATGTCAACAAGACGGAGTCGGCCGTACGGGCCACACATATCGCCACAGGCATCAGCGTGAAGGTGCAGACGGAGCGCAGCCAGCACGCCAACAAGCGGCTGGCCGTGCTGCTGCTCGCTCATAAGCTGGCGGACCACGATGCGGCTGCCGATGCGGCACAGCGTGCGCAGCGGCGCGCGCTCCATCTGCAGGTGGAGCGCGGCAACCCGCGCCGCGTTTTCAAAGGCGAAGGTTTTGAGCCGGCAGATTAGCGCGCAGCGTGCCGGGTTCCGGCAAGCTGCCCGCGCCGGTACTCGCCTTGCCGCTCCAGCATCCAACCCGGGTATTCGGGCGGAAGCTTGCTCAGTTCGTCGAGCTGCGACAGCTCTTCTGCCGTCAGTTCGACCTTGGTGGCGGCAATGTTGTCGTCGAGCTGCTCGATCTTCTTCGCACCGACGATCACGGTGGTGACCGCGCGTTGATGCAGCAGCCAGGCGAGCGCAATCTGCGCGACCGACACGCTGCGCGCCGTGGCCATGACGCGCATGGCATCGACGCAGGTGTAGGCGCGCGCCCGGTCCACCGGCGGGAAGTCGAACTTGTTGCGGCGGCTGTCTTGCTCGCCGTGCTGCTCGCGCGTGTATTTGCCGCTGAGCAGCCCGCCGGCCAGCGGGCTCCACACCATCAGGCCGAGGCCTTCGCTCTTGAGCATCGGCACGAGTTCGCGCTCGAGGTCGCGGCCGGCCACGGTGTAATACGCCTGCAGGCTTTCGAAGCGCGCACAGCCGAGGCGTTCCGCAATCCCCAGCGCCTTGACGATCTGCCACGCCGCCCAATTCGATACGCCCACATAGCGCACATGACCATGCTGCACGAGCGTATCGAGCGCACGCACCGTTTCCTCAATGGGCGTGGCCGGGTCGAAACCATGGATCTGATAGAGATCGATATGGTCGAGCTGCAGCCGCTTCAGGCTCGCCTTGATGCCATCCATGATGTGGAAACGCGAAGCGCCGCGCGCATTCACGCTCTCACCGGTCTGGCCGAACACCTTGGTGGCGACGACCACGCTGTCGCGCGACACCTTCAGGTTCTTGAGCGCCTGCCCCGTCATCTGTTCAGCAGCGCCGTTGGCGTACACGTCGGCCGTGTCGATGAAGTTGATGCCGGCGTCGAGCGCGCGCCCGATCAGGCGCTCGGCATCGGCTTGCTGCAAATCACCAATGTGCTGCCAGATGCCGTCGTTGCCGCCGAAGGTCATCGTGCCCAGGCACAGCTCCGATACGAACAGGCCGGTCCGGCCCAGCTGGTTGTAACGCATGTGATCGACTCCAATACGGTGGGAATGGAATGCTGAGCGCACAGGCTCAGATCTCAGATGCGAGAGACAACGCAGAGGATAGGACGGACTGGCTGATCCTGCAGAGCGCTCAGTCAGATGCGGATGCGGATGCGGGGTGATGCCCAAGGCGCGACGAGATCGCCGCCCCTGCCTGCTGCAGCAGCGCAACGTAATGCGCCTTGGTATCGGCGCCGCAACGCATGGTCGGGAACGAGATCGACAGCCCTGCAATCACGCGGCCAAAGCGGTCGAATACCGGCACGGCAATGCACAGCAGCCCGTCTTCCTGCTCTTCGTTGTCTTCGCCAAAACCTTGCTGACGCACGCGCGGCAGGATGCTCAGCACGGCCTCGGCGGAGGCGAGCGTCTTCTGCGTGGACTTCCTGAACTCGACCTTCGACAGCACCTCGCGCGCCTCTTCCGGCGGCATGTAGGCCAGCAGCACCTTGCCGATGGCCGTGCTGTGCAGCGGATTGCGCCGGCCGATGCGCGACTGCATGCGCAAGCCGTAATCGGCATCGATCTTGTGGATGTAGATGATGGCGTCTTCGTCAAACGCGCCGAGGTGGACGGCCTCGCGCGTGAGCTGACCGATGCGGCGCATTTCGGTGTCGGCCTCGCGGACGAGGTCGACGTTTTCCAGCGCCTTGGCGCCAAGCTCGAACAGGCGGATGGTCAGCCGATACCGATCGGTGTCGCCTTCCTGTGCAACATAGCCGAGGCCTTTGAGCGACTGCAGGAAACGGTGCACGGTCGTCTTTGACATGCCAAGGCGCTGCGACAGTTCGCTCGGGCCAACGGCGCCAAGCTCCCCCATCGCGGCCAGGATGGTGAACACCTTGTCGACCGCCGAGACCGATTCGGCTTTATCCGCACCGGTATCAAGGGGTTCATTGGCGGACGGATCTTCCGGCTTGCGTTGCCGGGGCGTGGCTTTCATCTCTCGTGGTTCCGTGATTTCAAAATCTGGAGAGAGCATAACCGGTCTCATACCGCGTTCCATCAATCCACCCGCCGATTTGCCTATCGCGCCAGCCAGCCGCCATCCACCGCGAGCGTGTGGCCGTGCACGTAATCCGATGCGGCCGACGCCAGAAACACCACAGCGCCCGCAAGGTCGTCCGGCACGCCCCAGCGCCCGGCCGGAATACGCGCCAGGATCTCTTCGCTGCGCTGCCGGTCTTCGCGCAGTTGCGCTGTGTTGTCGGTTTCCATGTAGCCCGGCGCGATGGCGTTGACGTTGATGCCGCGCCCCGCCCACTCGTTGGCGAGCAGCCGGGTGAGCCCCAGCACACCGCTCTTGGATGCCGTGTAAGACGGCACGCGAATGCCGCCCTGGAACGACAGCATTGACGCCACGTTGATGATCTTGCCGCGCCCGCCTTGCTGCACGAACTGCCGCGCCACCGCCTGCGAGAGAAAGAACACACCCTTGAGGTTGACGTCGATGACCGCATCCCAATCGGCTTCGGAAAATTCCAGCGCGTCACAGCGGCGGATGATGCCGGCGTTGTTGACGAGGATGTCGACGCGGCCGAAGGTGTCCATCGCGGCTTCGACAATGCTGCCGATCGGCGCCAGAGAAGACAGATCGGCGCGCACGTCGACGAACCGGCGGCCGGCCGCTTCCACGCGCGCGGCCGTCTCCGCCGGGTCGGAGCGGTTGGCCCCGACGATGTCGCAACCAGCCGCCGCGAGCGCCGTCGCCATGCCCGCGCCTAACCCCGTGTTGCTGCCGGTGACGATGGCCACCTTGCCGGTCAGGTCGAACAGGCTTGCGCTCTGGAGATAGGGATTCTCGAGCCGCATGGTGTCAGCGCAGGTCGGCGATGGCGATGTGGTCCATGTCGTGGAACACCTGGTTCTCGCCGACCATGCCCCAGATGAAGGTGTACGCCTGGGTGCCCACGCCGGAGTGGATCGACCAGCTTGGCGAGATCACCGCCTGCTCGTTGTGGACGAGGATGTGGCGCGTCTCCTGCGGCTCGCCGAGCATGTGGAACACGGCGGCGTTGTCGGGCAGGTTGAAATAGAAATAGACCTCCATGCGGCGCTCGTGCGTGTGGCACGGCATGGTGTTCCACAGGCTGCCGGGCTCAAGCTTGGTCATGCCCATCGAGAGCTGGCAGGTGGGCAGCACGTCGGGCACGATGAATTTGTAGATCGTGCGCCGGTTGCTCGTGGCCGGATCGCCCAGCGTTTCGGGCGACGCCTGCGCCAGCGTGATCGTGCGCGTGGGATACGCCGTATGGGCCGGCGCACAGTTGATGTAGAACTTGGCGGGCCGCGCTGCATCGTCGCTGCCGAAGACGATGTTCTGACCGCCCTGGCCGATGTAGATCGCCTCTTCATTGCCAACGGCGTGCCGCGTGCCATCAACTTCCACCCAGCCCGCGCCGCCAATGTTGATCGCACCCAGCTCGCGGCGCTCCAGCAGATGACTCACGCCCATCGACTTGGCCAGCGATGCCGGCACCTCCACCGGCCGCGTCGCCGGCCACGCGCCGCCAACGATGATCCGGTCGATATGGCTGTACGTGAGCTGAAGCGCATCGCGCTCAAACACCTGTTCCACCAGAAACTGCCGGCGCAGCCCCGCCGTGTCGAGGGTTTTTGCGTGTTCGCTGTGGATTCCTTGCCGCACTTCCATGCCGTTTCTCCGTTGGGATGTACCGGCATGTCCTGCGCCGCCGGCCGTTCTGGGTTGGATTGAAGCACAAAAAACAGAAATACGGAACGTCGATCCATATTTTTGAGATGAAGTCGGCATCAAGCTGGGGCACGCTGCACCGCACACATTTGCGGCCGAGGGTAAACGATAAATCCGCGAAGTCAAAAATATGGAACATCGTTCCACATCATCCGCTATAGTCACTCCACGATGTTGGACCTTGACCAACCGAGCCCATAGAGGCTCATGGAGGAGACGTGAAGATCAAGAAGGCGATTGACCGCATTCCGGGCGGGCTGATGCTCGTGCCGCTGCTGCTGGGCGCATGCGTGCATACGTTCGCGCCCGATGCCGGGAAGTACTTCGGCTCGTTCACCAACGGCCTGATCACCGGCACGGTGCCGATCCTGGCGGTGTGGTTCTTCTGCATGGGCGCGACCATCGACCTGCATGCCACCGGCGTGGTGCTGCGCAAGTCGGGCACGCTGCTCGTCACCAAGATTGCCGTGGCGTGGCTGGCGACGCTGGTGGCTGCGCAGTTCATCCCAGACGAAGGCATCAAGACCGGCATCCTTGCCGGGCTGTCGGTGCTGGCCATCACCACGTCGATGGACATGACCAACGGCGGCCTCTACGCCGCCGTCATGCAGCAGTACGGCACCAAGGAAGAAGCCGGCGCGTTCGTGCTGATGTCGGTCGAATCGGGCCCGCTCGTCAGCATGTTGATCCTGGGGGCGACGGGCGTTGCGGTGTTCGAGCCTCGG
This sequence comes from Ralstonia sp. UNC404CL21Col, assembly GCF_000620465.1. Lineage (GTDB taxonomy): Bacteria > Pseudomonadota > Gammaproteobacteria > Burkholderiales > Burkholderiaceae > Ralstonia > Ralstonia flatus. The sequence continues at coordinate 1,604,910 of NZ_JIBE01000004.1, read as the reverse complement.
TTGTTCGTGGGGGCGGTACTGCCGTTCCTGATCGGCTTTACGCTGGGCAATCTCGACAGTGAATTGCGCGAGCTGTTCGGCCGCTGCGTGCATCCGCTCATTCCGTTCTTCGGCTTTGCGCTGGGCAACGGCATCGATCTGCACGTGATTGCCAACAGCGGGCTCTCGGGCCTGCTGCTCGGCCTGACGGTGATCGTCATCACAGGCGTGCCGCTCATTCTGGCGGACAAGTTCATCGCCGGCGGCAATGGCGCCGCAGGGCTGGCGGCATCGTCCACGGCCGGAGCGGCGGTCGCCAATCCGGCCATCATCGGCGAGATGATTCCCCGGTTCAAACCCATGGTGCCGGCTGCCACGGCGCTGGTGGCCACGGCGTGCCTCGTCACTGCGATTCTCGTGCCGATCCTGACCGCGATGTGGGTGCGCCGTGTGGGCCGCGCGGCCCCGTTGCCCGAGCCGGAAACCGCAAGCCTGCCGCCACAGGCCGCGCACCGCGAAGCCCATTTCTGACCCCGCCTGCGATGCAGCGCACACACCATCAGAGAGGAGATTGCCCATGCTGTTGCACACGTTTGTCCGCCGCATTGCGGGCGTTGCGATGACCGCTGCGCTCGCTGCCGGCAGCGCCCTCGCCCATGCCGCCACCGATGCCGACACGGTTGCGCAAGCCGTGGAGCGCCTGCGCGTTGCCATGGTGGCCAGCGACGGCGCCACGCTCACCAAGCTGATCGAGAACGATCTGACCTACGGCCACTCGTCGGGCAAGCTGGAAGACCGCGCAGCCTTCCTCAAGACGCTGGACGGCACGAATTCATTCAAGTCGATTGCGCTGACCAACCAGGCCGTGCAGGTCAACGGCGACAACGCCTGGGTGCGTCACGTGTTCGACTCCGTCAACAACCTGCCCGACGGCAAGACGAGCACCGCGCATATCGGCGTGCTGCAGGTGTGGAAGAAGCATCCGGACGGCTGGCGCCTGTTTGCGCGCCAGGCCTACCTGCTGCCCAAAGAATGAGCGGCGCCGCTTTCCCCGGGCGCCTGGCGGGCAAGACCGCGCTCGTGACAGCCGCTGCGCAAGGCATCGGCCGCGCCTGCGCCGAGCGCTTCGCCCGCGAAGGCGCCCGCGTCATCGCCACCGACCTGCGCATCGATGCATTGAACGATGTGCCGTTCGAGGTCCACCGCCTCGACGTGCGCGATACCGGGCAGGTCAATGCGCTCGCTGCCGAGCTTGGCGGCATCGACATCCTCTTCAACTGCGCGGGCTTCGTACACGCCGGCTCGGTGCTGGAGTGCGATGAGGATGCGTGGGATTTCTCGTTCGACCTCAACGTCAAGTCGATGTACCGCACCCTGCGCGCGTTCCTGCCGGGCATGCTGGAACGCGGCGGCGGCAGTGTCATCAACATGTCGTCCGCCGCGTCGAGCATCAAGGGCGTGCCGAACCGCTTTGTGTATGGCGCATCGAAGGCGGCGGTGATCGGGCTGACCAAATCCGTGGCGGCAGACTTTGTGGCGCGCGGTATCCGCTGCAATGCGATCTGCCCCGGCACGGTGGTATCGCCATCCCTCGCCCAGCGCATCGATGAACAAGCCCGCACGCAAGGCAAGCCGCGCGCGGAAGTCGAAGCGGCGTTCGTCGCACGCCAGCCGATGGGGCGCCTCGGGCAGCCGGAAGAGATTGCCGCGCTGGCCGCCTATCTGGCTTCCGACGAGGCCGCCTTTACGACGGGGCAAGTCCACCTGATCGACGGCGGCTGGTCAAATTGATACCTTGATGCCTTTCCCCCAACCGATCTGAGCTTTTCATGAAACTGCTGCGCTTCGGCCCCCAGGGCCAAGAAAAACCCGGCCTGCTCGATGCCACCGGCACTCTCCGTGATCTGTCGGGCATCGTCGACGACATTGCGGGCAACGTGCTGTCGGACGCATCGCTCGCCCGGCTGCGCGAGGTGGACCCTGCCACGCTGCCGGCCGTCAGCGGCCAACCCCGCATTGGCCCGTGCGTCGGGCGTGTCGGCAAGTTCATCTGCATCGGGTTGAACTACGCCGACCACGCCGCAGAGTCCGGCCTGCCGGTACCGTCCGAACCGGTCGTCTTCAACAAATGGACCAGCGCCATCTGCGGCCCGAATGACGACATCGAAATCCCGCGCGGCTCCGTCAAGACCGACTGGGAAGTCGAACTGGGCGTGGTCATCGGCAAGCCCGCCAAGTACATCGACGAAGCCAACGCGCTGGACTACGTGGCCGGCTATTGCATCGTCAACGACGTTTCCGAGCGCGAATGGCAGATCGAGCGCGGCGGCCAGTGGGACAAGGGCAAGGGCTTCGACACGTTCGGTCCGCTCGGGCCGTGGCTGGTCACGCGCGACGAGGTGCCCGACCCGCAGGCGCTGGACCTCTGGCTGGAGGTGGACGGCCACCGCTATCAGAACGGCAATACGCGGACGATGGTGTTTGGTGTCGCGCAACTCGTGGCGTATCTGAGCCGCTGCATGAGCCTGCAGCCTGGCGATGTCATCTCGACAGGCACGCCGCCGGGCGTGGGACTGGGCATCAAGCCGAACCCGGTCTACCTCAAGCCTGGGCAGACCATGCGCCTGGGCATCGCCGGCTTGGGCGAGCAATTGCAGCGCACGGTCTCGGCCGCCTGACGCCTAGCCTTCCAGTTCGGCAAAGCGCTGCGCGACAAGGTTGCGCAGCCACTGGTTGCCGGCGTCCTGATGGAAACGCCGGTGCCAGAAGACATTCGTCTGCAACGCGGGCAGCTTGAGCGGCGGCGCCACGAACTCCAGCCCGAACGGCGGCGCCGCACGCTCGGCCAGCTTGCGCGGCACCGTCACCACCAGGTCGGTCGTGCTGACGATGTACGGCACCGCCACGAAGTGCGGCACGGAAAAGCGCGCCGACTGCGTGATCCCCGCCTTGTCGAGCAGCGGCCCGATGGCGTTGTACGGGCTGGCCGAACTTGCCACCACCAGGTGCGACGCTGCGCGAAAGCGCTCCAGCGTCAGCTTGCCTTCCGACAGCGCATGGCCGCGCCGGAACATCGTCACGTAATCCTGCCGGAACAGGCGACGCTGGAAGAGGCTCTCGCCGGAAAGATCATCGAACGCGCCGATCGCAAGGTCGATGGCGCCAGCCTCCATTTCGGCCTTCATGTCGAACCCGCCGGCCCGCATGGTATCGATGCGCACGCCGGGCGCCTGCTCGGCACATAACTGCGCCAACACCGGCATGAAATACACCTCGCCGACATCGCTCATGGCAATCGTGAAGGTGCGCGTGGAAGTGGCCGCATCAAAATGCGTGCGCTGGCCGAAGGCGCGCTGCAGCGTGTCGAGCGCCATCGCCACCGGTTCGGCCAATTGCTCAGCAAGTGCGGTCGGCATCATGCCGCGCGGGGTGCGCACAAAGAGTTCATCGTCAAAGGTCTGGCGCAGGCGCGACAGCGCGTTGCTTACCGCCGGCTGCGACAGGCCCAGCCGCTCGGCCACGACGGAGATGCGCTTTTCGCGCAGGATTTCCTGAAACAGCACCAGCAGGTTCAGGTCGACATCCCGCAGGTTGAGCATGGCAGCGCCCCAACATTCACAATATCAATATCGTGCATTCTCGCATTGATATTCCAAATTTTCATCCGATCCGGACAATACGCGCATACCAAGAATCCAAAACAGAGCGGCAACGCCGCCACCGGAGACGACCATGCGCCCTGCCCCCGCTGTTCACGAAGCCCCATCCGCGCCTATCGACCTCGCCCGGCTGATCGATCAGGGCAAGGTCGGCGGCTTCCAGATCCTGTTGCTCGCCATCTGCGGTCTGTGCCTGATCATCGACGGCTTTGATGTGCAGGCCATGGGCTATGTGGCGCCCGCCATCATCAAGGACTGGAACATCACCAAGGCGAGTCTCGGGCCAGTGTTCGGCGCGGGGCTGTTCGGCATGCTGGTCGGCTCGCTCGTGTTTGGCGTGCTGGGCGACCGCTTCGGGCGGCGGCCGGTGCTGATCGTTGCGACCTTCTTTTTTGCAGCGTGCATGCTGGCCACCACGCAGGTGGAAACGGTGAACGCCCTGCTTATCCTGCGCTTTGTCACGGGCCTGGGGCTGGGCTGCATCATGCCCAACGCGATGGCGCTGGCCGGCGAGTTCAGCCCCGCACGCACGCGCGTGACCTGGATGATGCTGGTGTCATGCGGCTTTACTGTCGGCGCGGCGCTTGGCGGCTTTGTGAGCGCGGCGCTGCTGTCGCGCTTTGGGTGGCATGCCGTGTTTCTGGTGGGCGGCCTGGTGCCGCTTGTCATTGGCGTGATGATGGTGCTGTGGCTGCCGGAATCCCTCCAATACTTGGTGCTCAAGGGCGATCCACAAACACGCCATCAGCGTTTGGCTCGCTGGCTGGGCAAGCTGGCGCCGCAACTGCAGGTAAACGCGCAGACGCAATTCGTGGTGCCCGAGGCAGCCGCGCGTGGCATGCCGGTCTCCGCGCTCTTCACGGAAGGCCGCGCCAAGGTCACGCTCGTGCTGTGGGTCATCAACTTCATGAACCTGATCGACCTGTACTTCCTGTCGAACTGGCTGCCGACGCTGATTCGCGATGCCGGTTACCCGACGGATACCGCTGTGCTGGTCGCCACCGCGCTGCAGGTAGGCGGTGTGATCGGCACGCTCACGCTGGGCCGGTTGATCGATCGCCTGGGCTTTGTGCGCGTGCTGGCCGTGTGCTTCCTGATCGCCTGCGTCACCGTCGGTCTGATCGGCCATGTGGCGGCTGCGCTGCCCGTGCTCGTGGCGGTGGTGTTCGTGGCGGGCTTCTGCATCGTCGGCGGACAACCTGCGGTAAATGCGCTGGCCGCCACGTATTACCCCACCACGCTGCGCGCCACCGGCATCGGCTGGAGCCTCGGCGTGGGCCGCATCGGCTCCGTCATCGGCCCCGTGATCGGCGGACAACTGATTGCCATGCAGTGGAGCGGCCCGGCGTTGTTCTCGGCCGCCGCGGTGCCGGCGATGGTGTCGTTCGGCATGGTGCTGGCGCTTACGCTGGCCGCCAGTGGCCCGGACGCCGCACGCTTTGCCTCACGTCGCGCAACCGGCAAGCCCGCCTGATGGCCCGGTAACGACTACGCTTTCCCTGAAGACGCTCCTGACTTTTTCTCCAAGGACTTCACCATGAATATGCTCGCCCCGACGGTCAAGAACGCATTCACGCCCGCGTCGCTGGACCGGCCCGCTTACCAGAGCGGCTTCGGCAACGAGTTCGCCACCGAAGCCCTGCCCGGCGCGCTGCCGCACGGCCAGAACTCCCCGCAGAAGGCGCCGTATGGCCTGTATGCGGAACAGATTTCCGGCACGGCGTTCACCGCCCCGCGTGCGCACAACCGCCGCTCGTGGCTGTATCGCATCCGCCCGGGCGCCGTGCATCTGCCGTTCGAGGCCATGGCGCAAAGCCGTTTCCACAGCAACTTCAACGAGGTGCCGCCCTCGCCCAACCAGCTGCGCTGGGACCCGCTGCCCGCACCTGCCGCCGGCACCGATTTCATCGACGGCATCGTCACCTTCGCCGGCAACGGCGGGCCGGACGCGCAAACCGGCTGCGGCATCCACCTGTACGCCGCCAACGCGTCGATGACGGACCGCTTCTTCTACAACGCCGACGGCGAACTGCTGATCGTCCCGCAGCAAGGCCGCCTGCGCCTGCTGACCGAGATGGGCGTGGTCGATGTGGAGCCGCTGGAGATTGCCGTCATCCCGCGCGGCGTGCGCTTCCGCGTCGAACTGCCGGATGGCGACGCGCGCGGCTACATCTGCGAGAACTTCGGCGCGCTCTTCCGCTTGCCGGACCTGGGCGTCATCGGCTCGAACGGCCTGGCCAACCCGCGCGACTTCCTCACCCCGCACGCGTGGTACGAAGACCGCGAGGGCAACTTCGAACTCGTCGCAAAATTCCAGGGCAGCCTGTGGACCGCGAAGATCGGCCACTCGCCGCTGGATGTGGTGGCCTGGCACGGCAACCTCGCGCCGTACAAGTACGACCTGCGCCTGTTCAACACCATCGGCTCGATCAGCTACGACCATCCGGACCCGTCGATCTTCCTGGTGCTGCAGAGCCCCTCCGCCACACCAGGCGTGGACACGATCGACTTCGTGATCTTCCCGCCGCGCTGGCTGGCCGCCGAAAACACGTTCCGCCCGCCCTGGTTCCACCGCAACGTCGCGAGCGAATTCATGGGCCTGATCCAGGGCGTGTACGACGCCAAGGCCGAAGGCTTCGTGCCCGGCGGCGCCAGCCTGCACAACTGCATGAGCGGCCACGGCCCCGACGCCGACACGTTCGAAAAAGCCAGCAACGGCGACACCACCAAGCCGCACAAGGTCGACGCAACGATGGCCTTCATGTTCGAAACGCCAGCCGTGATCCGCCCCACGCGCTTCGCAGCGGAATCCGCGCAACTGCAAGCCAAGTACTTCGAATGCTGGCAAGGCCTGAAGAAGCATTTCGACCCCACCAAGCGTTAAGCACGATCGACGAATTCACATTGACGCCAAGGCAAGCGCCGCGAAGGTGTGGCCGTACCTTGCCCTAGATGGCGCCTTGAATTTCTGTTGCAGGGAGGAAAAAGAGGGGAGGCCTGTTTGAGCGAAGCGAGTTTGCCTCCCCTCCCTCCCTGCGACATAAATTCAAGGGGAAGTCGCCATCTCGGGCGCGCCTTTCTTTGCTTACTTTCTTTGGCAAGACAAAGAAAGTGAGTCGCCCCCGGCAGGGGGTGAAACAAGGGATGCACCAGCAACGTCAAGCAATAACCGACTCAACAAACAATCCACCGCCCCATCATGACCACCCGCCAACTAAGCTGGCTAGAATCCGCCAACACCCCCGACACCCACTTCCCCCTGGAAAACCTGCCCTTCGGCATCTTCTCCACCAAGGAAAACCCGTCGCCACGCGCAGGCGTAGCCCTGGGCGATCAGGTCATCGATCTCGGCGCCCTGGATGACGCTGGCCTGCTCCCCGCAGCAACACGCGGCGCGTTCCGCACCGGCAAGCTCAACACCTTCATCGCCCTCGGCAAGCCCGTCTGGGCGGAAACGCGCAAGAAGCTGCAAGCGCTGTTCAGCGTGGCCGACACGCACGTGCGCGACAACGCCACGCTGCACGCCCGCGCGCTGGTGCCGCAAGCGCATGCCGTGATGCACCTGCCCATCGACATCCCCGGCTATACGGATTTCTATTCATCGAAAGAACACGCCACCAACGTCGGCCGCATGTTCCGCGATCCCGAGAACGCGCTGCTGCCCAACTGGCTGGAAATCCCGATCGGCTACAACGGCCGCGCCAGCTCCGTGGTGGTGAGCGGCACACCGCTGCATCGCCCGATGGGCCAGATCAAGCTGCCCGACCAGCCGCGTCCGATCTTCACGGCCTGCCGCAAGCTGGACTACGAGCTGGAGATGGCCTTTGTGGTCGGCAAGCCCAGTGCGCTGGGTGAGCCGGTTTCCGTCGACGCAGCGCCGGACCACATGTTCGGCGTCGTGCTGCTCAACGACTGGAGCGCGCGCGACATCCAGCAATGGGAATACGTGCCGCTCGGCCCGTTCAACTCGAAGGGGTTCGGCACATCGATCTCGCCGTGGATCGTGACGATGGAGGCGCTGGAGCCGTTCCGCGTTGCCAACCCGGCACAATCGCCCGAGCCGCTGGAGTACCTGCGGCAGAGCCGTCCCAACGCCTACGACATCGCCCTTGAAACCGCGCTGCGTCCGCACGGCGGCGCGCGCACCACGATCGCCCGCACCAACTTCCGCGCGATGTACTGGACGATGGCGCAGCAGCTTGCACACCACACCGTGTCCGGCTGCAACGTGCGCGTGGGTGACCTGATGGGCTCGGGCACCATCAGCGGAACGACGCCGGATTCCTACGGCAGCCTGCTGGAACTGACTGTCAACGGCAAGCAGCCGCTGGACCTCGGCAACGGCACCACGCGCGCCTTCCTGGAAGACGGCGACGAAGTCACCATGACCGGCTGGTGCCAGGGCGATGGCTATCGCGTGGGCTTTGGGGAAGTGCGCGGCGAGATTCTGCCGGCGCGCAGTGTGAAGTAATGCGGTGTGGAGCAGCGGATTAAGAGTCCGCTGCTCGCATCATTCCGTCTTTGCCGCCAGCGCAGCGAGCATCGCGTCACCGACGACATGCGCGCCGCTGGCCTTGAGCGCCTCGCCGGCGCCGCGTGCATCGCGCGCTTCCCGGTTCTGGCCGAGCTTGAGCTTGCCCTCAAGGCGCGTGATCTCGATCTCGATGCCGACAATCACCTTCAGCAAGTCATCGATGTAGTCGGCAGGCGCGTCCGACATCTTCCACGGCTTAGGCTGCGAAGCCTCATGCGTGCGCGTTAGGCGAGCCACCACGCCGCGCACGAAACGTTCGTCGTCACGCACGGTGATGCGGCCATGCGCATGCACCACGCGGTAGTTCCAGGTCGGCACATCCTTGTGGTGCTCGTGCTTGCTCGGATACCACGTCGGTGAAATGTACGCATCGCCCGCGCGGAAGATGACCAGCACCTCATCGCCGTTGGCGACGTCTTTCCACACCGGGTTGGCGCGCGCCACGTGGGCATGCAGCACGCCAAGCTGGCCCTCTTCGGGCAGCAGCAAGAACGGAATGTGGTTCGCATCCAGCCCCTGCTCGCCATGCGTGACGAGCGTTCCGAACGGATTCTGCGCGATCAGATCGTGCAACGCGTCAGGACGCGATTCTTCAAAGTGGGCGGGGATGTACATGGCGACTCCGGCAACGATCGTGCAATCGAACAGGAAAGCGCCCATTCTGAACCAGAACGTGGCTCCAAAACAGAGCCACATTCCGGCAGATTGTTAGGGCCAGCCTAGTCGCGCAGCAGGTTCTTGGCGATGATGAGCTGCTGGATCTGCGTGGTGCCTTCGTACAGGCGCAGCAGACGCACATCGCGATAGAAGCGCTCGGCCTTGTACTCGGCAATGTAGCCCGCGCCACCGTGAATCTGCACCGCACGGTCCGCCACGCGACCGACCATCTCGGTGCAGAACATCTTGGTGCAGGACGCCAGCATGCTGATTTCGTGGTCCTGTTTTCCGATGGGCTTGGCGTCGTAGCGGCGCGCGCAGTCGCGCACCATCGACATGCCGGCGTACAGCTCCGCCTGGCTGTCGGCCAGCATGGCCTGGATCAACTGAAAGTCTGCGATGGACTGGCCGAACTGCTTGCGCTCCTTGGCGTAGGCCACTGCGTCGGTCAGCAGCCGGTGCGCCATGCCGCATGCCAGCGCCGAGATGTGCAGGCGGCCGCGGTCCAGCACCTTCATCGCCGTCTTGAAGCCCTGCCCCGCCACGCCGCCAATGATGTTGGCCGCCGGCACGCGCACGTTATCGAGCATGACATCGCACGTCTTGGTGCCGCGCTGGCCCATCTTCCTGTCGGGCTTGCCGAGCGTGATGCCCGGCGTATCGGCCGGCACGATGAAGGCGGAAATGCCGCCCGCGCCTTCGCTGCCCGTGCGCGCCATCAGCGTGAAGGCCCCGGCGCGCGGCGCGTTGGTGATGAAGCGCTTGGTGCCATTGATGACGTAGTGATCGCCGTCGAGCGTGGCGCGCGTCTGCAGCGATGCGGCGTCCGAACCGGCGTTCGGTTCCGTCAGCGCAAACGAGATGACCAGTTCGCCACTGGCGATGCGCGGCAGGTAATCGGCCTTCTGCGCATCGGTGCCGTCCATCAGGATGCCCTGCGATCCGATGCCGACGTTGGTGCCGAACACCGAACGGAAGGCCAGCGCCGTATGCCCGAGGTCATACACCACCTCGCATTCCTGGGCCATTGCCAGGCCAATGCCGCCGTACTCCTCCGGAATCGACAGGCCGAACAGGCCCATCTCTTTCATGTCGGCAACGATGTCGGCGGGCACGTCATCCTCTTCCTCGAGGATGTTTTCCGCCGGCATGAGCCGTTCCTGGATGAAGCGCTGCACCGATTGCTGCAGCAGGCCGAAGGATTCGTCGTCGAGCGCCATGTCGCTGATTCCTGAGGATATTCCGGCCGATGTTACCGGGTTGGGACGTTTTGACAATCCGGACCGGCATCAACAGAATGTCGAGTCTCATTCACCAATCTGGCGGGCCGTCATGGATCTCAATGCGCTCAAGCTGTTCGTGGAAATCGTCGACGCGGGCAACCTGTCGGCGGCGGCACGCCGGCTGCAGACCACGCGCTCGAACGTGAGCCACCGGCTGAAGGCGTTTGAGCGCGCACTGGGCGTGCAACTGCTGCGCCGGACCACGCGCCGCGTGGAGCCCACGGAGGTGGGCGCCGGCATCTACGAACACGGCCGCAGCATCCTGCGCGAAATGGCCGCCGCCGACGCGCTGGTCTCGTCGCTCGGCAAATCGCTGCAAGGCAGCGTGCGGCTGTCGGTGCCGACGGGGTTGGGGCATTTGCTGGTCTCGCCGCTGCTGGTGGCCTTCAAGCGGGCGTATCCGGATATCCGGCTGGATGTGCGGTTCGACAACCGGGTGTCCGATCTCATTAGCGAGGACGTCGACGTGGCGCTGCGCATCGTTTCCAACCCACCGGAATCGCTGGTCGCCACGCTGCTCGATGAAGTCGACTGGGTGCTGTGCGCCGCGCCGGACTACCTGGCCGTGCATGGCGTGCCGAAAACACTCGACGCGCTCGCAGCCCACACCATCGTCAGCGCGCCGGCGGTCGGACAACCGTTGCGGCTGTCGGCGCAACTGGGCGATGAGCGGACACTCGTGACGCTGGACCCGGGCGTCTCGTCCGACAACTACCTGTTCCTGCAAGCCGCCGTGCGTTCGGGCAATGGGCTGGGAATCCTGCCCTATTACGCCGCGGCCGATGATCTGCGCGACGGCCACGTCAAACGCGTGCTGCCCGCGTATCGGTTCAGCGTGTTTGGCAGCCGCCTTTACATGCTGGCAATGCCGAGTCGATACCGGACACTCGCGACGCGGCACTTGCTGGACTTCCTGAAAGACGGCCTGCAAGGCAAGTTGCCGCGCTTGCCCCGCAAGGGGCACGCCTGATTACGCTTCCAGCGGCATCAAGCCCGGCAACTGCGCAAAGCAGATCGACTTGGCCGTCTCGATAAAGTCCTGCGCAAACGGCGCCTGCGCATAGTCGCGCGTCATGGCGGCGTAGAGATCGCTCCACAGGCCTTCCTTGCCGACACGCTTGGCCACCACGTATTCGTAATCGACGTAATTCTTGATGCCCCAGCTCGGCAGCGCGGCCAGCCCGCGGCGGCTGGCAACGAGCTGCAGCACGGCGATGGTCAGCTCCGCCGTGCGGCGGTTGAATGCGATGCCGGCCGGTGTCAGCACCTGGCGGATCAGATCGATGCGCTCTTCGGGCACGGGGTAGGTGATGAGCGTCTGGTCCGTAAAGTCCTTCGCCTCCAGCCACTTCTTGTTGCGCAGCGCGTGGTCAACGGGCAGCACGGCGAGGATCTCGAAGCGGAACAGCGGCGCAAATACCACGCCGCGCCGCATCTTGGCGTCGGAGCCGATGATGACGTCGGCGCGGCCGTCCTTGAGCAGGGCGAGCGGATCGGTGTGGAAACCCGACACGAGGTCCATCTCCACTTCCGGCCAGCGCTGGCGGAAGGCGTCCATCACGGGCATCAGCCAGTCAAAGCAGGTGTGGCATTCCAGCGCGATACGGAGCGTGCCGGCCGCGCGGCCCTTGATGCGTTCAAGGTCGCGCTCGGCGGTCTGGATGTCGGCGACGACCTTTTGCGCGAGTTCCAGCATGCGCTCGCCGGCTTCGGTCAATTCCACCGTCTGGCCCTTGCGGCGGACGACGGCCAACCCATAGTGCGACTCCAGCGCGCGCAATTGATGCGACAGCGCCGATTGCGTGAGGTGCAGCCGCTCGGCGGCGCGCGAGACGGAGCCACCGTCGGCCAGGGCGATCAGCGTGCGCAGATGGCGGATTTCGAGCATGTTCGTGCGATTTCCAATCTATGAATCTCATTCAACGTTATCGAAAATAATATCATTTGATTCATGACAACGGGTCGCCGATCATCGCTGGACTGAAAACCGAATCGCCTCTCCTGCGACCACTATGACGACCATCCACACCCTCGGCTACCCGCGCATCGGCGCGCAACGCGAGCTGAAGTTCGCGCTCGAATCGTTCTGGAAAGGCGCCTCGTCCGAAGACGACCTGCGTGCCACCGGCCGTGCCCTGCGCGAGCGCCACTGGACTGCCCAGCGCGACGCCGGCCTCGACTTTGTAACCGTGGGCGATTTCGCCTGGTACGACCAGGTGCTGCAGACGGCCGCCCTGCTCGGCGCCATTCCCACACGCTACGGCTTTGACGCCGCGCAGCTGACGCTGGCGCAATCGTTCGTGCTCGCCCGCGGCAATGCCGACCACGCGGCCATGGAAATGACGAAGTGGTTCGACACGAATTACCACTACCTCGTGCCTGAACTGACGCCCGACCTCCTCGATCGGCAATGGGGCCAAGGCACCGAATGGTTGTTCGACGAAGTGCGCGAGGCACAGGCCGCGGGGCACCGCGTGAAGGTGGCACTCATCGGGCCGGTCACGTTCCTGCATCTGGCCAAGGCGCGCAACGGCTTGACCGACAAGCTCGCACTGCTGCCGCAAGTGCTTCAGGCCTACGCGGCTGTGCTGCAGCGCCTGGCCGCGCTGAATGTGGAATGGGTGCAGATCGACGAACCGGCGCTGGTGCTGGATCTGCCGCAAGCCTGGGTAGACGCATTCGGCCCCGCTTACCAGGCGCTGGTCGCTGCCAACGGCCCGAAGCTGCTGCTGGCGACGTACTTCGAAGCTGCGTCCCACCACGCTGCATTGATCAAATCCCTGCCGGTCGATGGCGTGCACCTGGATCTCGTGCGAGCACCGGAACAGCTGGGCGCGTTCGCACCGTGGCCCGCAGACAAGGTGCTCTCCGTTGGCGTGGTCGACGGCCGCAACATCTGGCGCTCCGATCTCGCACGCGTTCTTGAACGCGTGGCGCCGCTGGCCGAAGCCTTTGGCGATCGCCTGTGGGTCGCGCCGAGCTGCTCGCTGCTGCATGTGCCGGTGGACTTGTCCGCCGAAACCAAGCTCGATGACGAACTCAAAGGCTGGCTGGCCTTCGCGCGCCAGAAGCTGGACGAACTGGCGATCCTCAAGCTCGCGCTGGTCGAAGGTCCCGCCGCCGTGCAGAAGGCGCTGGATGAGAACCGCGCGGCCATCGCCTCGCGCACCCAATCCCGCCGCGTGCACAACGCTGGCGTCAAGAAGCGCGTCGCCGCGATCCGCGCAGAAGATGCAGAACGCGCCGCACCTTACGCCGACCGCGCAGAAGCACAGCAAGCCCGCCTGAACCTGCCGCTGCTGCCGACCACCACCATCGGCTCGTTCCCGCAGACGGCCGAGATTCGCCAGGCGCGCGCGCAACACAAGCGCGGCGAACTCCCCGCGCTGGACTACCTGCAACGCATGCGCGCCGAAATTACCGACGTCGTGCGCCGCCAGGAAGCGCTCGGCCTCGACATGCTCGTGCACGGAGAAGCCGAGCGCAACGACATGGTCGAATACTTCGGCGAACTGCTGTGGGGCTACGCCTTCACCGCCAACGGCTGGGTGCAGAGCTACGGCTCGCGCTGCGTAAAGCCGCCCGTGATCTACGGCGACGTGTATCGCCCGGAAGCGATGACGGTCGAGTGGTCCAAGTACGCACAAAGCCTGACCACCAAGCCGATGAAGGGCATGCTGACCGGCCCGGTGACGATGCTGCAGTGGTCGTTCGTGCGCGACGACCAGCCGCGCGAGCAGACCGCACTGCAGATCGCCCTGGCCTTGCGCGACGAAGTGTGCGATCTGGAAGCCGCCGGCATTGCCGCCATCCAGATCGACGAGCCGGCTTTCCGCGAAGGCCTGCCGTTGCGCGCCGCCGATGTGCCGGGCTACCTGGAATGGGCGGCGCGTGCGTTCCGCGTGTCGGCTTCCGGCGTGCGTAACGACACGCAGATCCACACGCACATGTGCTATTCGGAGTTCAACGACATCCTGCCGGCCATCGCGTCAATGGATGCCGACGTGATCACCATCGAGACCTCGCGTTCGAACATGGAACTGCTCGACGCATTTGGGGAGTTTGCGTACCCGAACGAGATTGGGCCGGGCGTGTACGACATCCATTCGCCGCGCGTGCCGCGTGTGGAAGAAATGGAAGCGCTGCTCGACAAGGCCGCCCAGGTTGTGCCGGTGCAACGCCTGTGGGTCAACCCCGACTGCGGCCTGAAGACGCGCGGCTGGCCGGAAGTGGAAGCGGCACTGCAAGGCATGGTGGAAGCCACGCGCCGCTTGCGCGCCAAGCATGCCAATGCGCTGCATGCGGGGAGCAAGGCGACGCAGGACGAAGGTGCAACGGCTTAAAAGTCGATAGCACCAAAGAAAAACGCCAACCGGCTTGCGCTGGTTGGCGTTTTTTCTTGCGGCAGACGGCAGCTTAGTCCGTGCCGTACTTCGGCGAGCGCGGACCATACAGCAACCCGCCCGGTTGCCCAGCCGACAGCAGACGCGCGCTCGTCGTGCCGGCCACCTTGTAGCCCTGGTCGGTCACGTTGGCGATGATCTGGTTGACCGCCGCCGACACCAGCATGCCGATCAGGCCGCCGCCCGAGTTGTTTCCGCCTTCGTTGTTGGACGCGCTTGCGCGACCCGTCCAGAGCGTCTGCCCGCTCTTCAGGTCGACCAGCTTGGCATCAGCCGACACGACGGTGGAGCTGCTCACCACCATGTACTTGCTGCCGTACTGCGTGACCGTGATGTACAGCGCCGCATCTGCGCCGAAGATGTCATGCAGCTTGGCCACCGGTACGCCGTGGATGTCGCCTGCGGTGTTCAGGCCGTTCTGGCGGAAGGTTTCATCCACCAGCGCGACCGGCAGTACGTAGTAACCCGCCTCTGCCAGCGGCACCGTCACTTGCGAGAGCATGCCGTAGGTAGCGCCCACGTCGGGCGACTCATTCAGCGGCGGCAGCACCACGATCGAACGCGGCTTGCTGGCCTTGAAGGCTGCATAGTCGACGTTCTTGGTCGGCACAGCACAACCCGCCATCAGGGTTACCACGCCGGCCGCGGCAAACAGTTTCAGAAAGCGCTTGGCCATCAGTTGGTCCCCTTCTTCACGTTCTTCATCAGGAAATCGATGTACGTCGCCGATTCCGGAAACAGTGCCTTCTCGGTATTGAACTCCTGGACCATCTGGTCATCCTTGCCGAGGCCCGAATACAGCATGCCCAACTGGGCGTGATAGCCCGGCGGCACGGCGCCATTCGTCGCCTTGATCTTCTCCAGGCCGCGCTCCAGCTCAGCCACCTGGGCTTCCTTCGCTTCACCCTTGAAGTACTGATACACCTGCGGTTGGTAGCCTTCCCACTGGTACAGCGGCTTCGGACCGGCGCAACCGGCCAGCATTGCACTCCCGACGGCCACACCGGCCGCCACGCGCCACATCGCAAACACCTTGCTCATGACTGTTGTTACCCCTTATTTCGTGTTTTTGTTTTGACTGCGTCTGCGCTTATTGCGCGCCCGGCTTCCAGGCACCGCTTTCGATGCCGTTGACCAGGTTGTTCACCGCTTCGCGCATGGCCAGGTCCAGCACCTTGCCGTTGAGCGTCGAGTCGTAGCTGGCCGTTCCGCCAAAGCCGATCACTTCACGGTTCGACAGCTTGTACTCGCCCGCGCCGCCCACCGAATACACGACTTCCGACGTCGAGATGTTCACCACATTCAGCGCGACCTTGGCGTAGGCCACCTGCTCCTTGCCGCGGCCGAGGATGCCAAACAGTTGCTGATCGCCGGTTTCCTTGCGGCCGAACTCGGTCACGTCGCCGGTGATGACGTAGTCGGCGCCCTTGAGTTTCTGCGCGGTGTTCTTGATGGCGGCTTCCTGCTTGATCTCGGCCATATTGTCGCGGTCGAGCACCGAGAAGCGGTTCGTCTGCTGCAGATGCGTGATCAGGATGGTCTTGGCCTGGCCGCCCAAGCGGTCCACGCCGTCCGAGAACACGCCGCGCATGTACGCCGAGCGGTTATCGAATTTGCCCACCGCAATCGGGGCACGCACGCCGGCGTATGGGCGGCTCGCGCTTTCCACCTTGGCAACCGGCAGCGCCTGCGACGATTCGGTCGCGCACCCGCCGAGCATGCCGAGTGCCACCGCTGCGGCGCCGGCAATCATCAATTTCGAGGTTTGCTTCATTCGACTTCTCCCTTAAAAATTCTTAAATCTGATTTTCTAAAATATTATTTCGAGCACTCACGCGAAGCGCCCAGGCACTATCGGCACGGGATGGCCCGCGCTTGATTCGAAAACAGAGGAAATTTGGATCGGCCCGCAACGCTCCGCGCGAGAGGCAAACCCATCGCGGATGCGCGCGCCGACAGCGTTGGCAACGCTGTATGCCGCGACGAAGCTCCCACACCACCCTTGCATTATCTGGACGTCATTGCGTCCATTATTTTCAGCAAAGCGCGAATTGTAACGGCTGATGCGGTGAATGAAGGCAGCAATCGGTCAACTCAAAGCCCCCCTCGGATTTCGGGTTGACTTTTTAAGGGGCAAAACCTGCTCGGCGAGCGATTCGGTTATTGGCCATGCCGGCCGGCACCGCGTGCAAATCGCGCGGCGCCCTCCACCCCTTCGGCAAACACCATCGGCGTGCCGCGCGCGCCTTCCTGTTGCAGCGCTGCCGCCAACGGCAAATCCCACTGCGCATACGCCGACGCCCGATCGGCCAGCATGCATTGCTGCGGGAAGGCGGCGATGTCTCGGGCAAGCTTCTGCGCCATGGCAAGCGACTCGCCGATTCCGACCACGCGATTGGCCAGCCCCATGGCGAGCGCCTCGTCAGCGGAAACAGCGCGGCCAGTCAGGATCATGTCCAACGCTCGGCCCATGCCGATGATGCGCGGCAAGCGCACCGTACCGCCGTCGATAAGGGGCACACCCCAGCGCCGGCAGAACACGCCGAATACGGCGTCGCGCTCCATGACGCGCAGGTCGGCCAACAGCGCAAGTTCCAGCCCGCCCGCCACGGCATAGCCGCTCACCGCAGCGATGAGCGGCTTGGACAGCGGCATGCGCGAAGGGCCCATTGGCCCGGGCATGCCGCCATCGGGGTCGAGATGATTGCGCCTGGAAGGATCGCCGACGGCCGTCAGGTCGGCGCCGGCACAGAAGTGGCCGCCGGTGCCGCCAAGCACGGCAACGCGCAACGCGTCATCGGCTTCGAAACGCTCGAACGCATTGAGCAGCGCGGCAGCGGTCGGCCCGTCCACCGCGTTGCGGCATTCGGGCCGGTTGAGCAGGATGGTGCAGACCGGGCCATCGGTCTGGAAGAGCACAGCATCGGGCATGGGCGGTCTCCGCAGCGCGGTACGTTGGCAGACCGCCCGATGCTACACCTAGCGCGGACCGTACTCCGACGCGGCCTCCGCCCGGTGCCCGTGATGGCGCACGCCTCGGAACTTGCGCAAGGCCCACTCCTTGAAGTCGTCGGCTTTCTCGAACACCACCGGCACCACGAGCAGGCTCAGCAGCGTAGAAGTCAGCAGACCGCCGATCACCGCCACGGCCATCGGTGCGCGGAAGCCGGCATCGCCTTCCAAGCCGAGCGCCATCGGCACCATGCCCGCCGTCATGGCCACCGTGGTCATGACGATGGGGCGGGCGCGCTTGTGGCAGGCGTCGATGATCGCCTCGGTGCGCGACATGCCGAGATCGCGCCGCGCAACGATGGCGTATTCGACCAGCAGGATCGAGTTCTTGGTGACGATGCCCATGAGCATCAGCAAGCCGATCAACGCCGGCAACGACAAGCTGAAACCAAACAGCGCCAAGAGCCCGAACGCTCCGCCCACCGACAGCGGCAGCGCCGCCAGGATCGTCACCGGCTGCGTGAAGTCGTGGAACAGCAGCACCAGCACTGCATACACGCACAGCACGCCGGCAAACATGGCGAGGAAGAAGCTGCTGAACAGCTCCTGCATGCCTTCCACATCGCCCGAGGCAATGCGGCGCACGCCCGGCGGCAAGTTCTTGATGGACGGCAGCGCCTCCACCGCCATGTTGGTGTCGCCCAGCGCGCGCCCTTCCAGCCCGACGCTGATGGTGACGTTGCGGCTGCGGTCATACCGGTCGATCTGCGCGGGGCCGCTGCCGATGGAAATATCGGCGATGTTCTCCAGCGGCACCGCGCCGTTACGGCCCGGCACGCGCAACTGGCGAATCGTGTCGATCTGGTTGCGCGCCTTCGGATCCAGTTCAACGCGGATGTACACCTGCCGCTCGGGCAGGTTCAGCTTCGGCAGGTTGACATCGTAGTCGCCGGCGGTGGCCACGCGCACGGCCTGGCCGATGGCAGCGGCTGTCACCCCTTGCTGCGCCGCGCGCGCAAAGTCTGGGCGGATGACGATTTCGGGCCGCAGCAAACTCGCTGACGACGTGACCGCGCCGAGCCCCGGCACGGTACGCAGATCGCGCATCACATCGCGCGCGGCCTGCTGAAGCGTGGCAGGATCGTCGCCGGTCAGCACCACCTGGAGTTGCTCGCCGGAGCCCACCGCCCCAAACGAGATCCGCACGCCCGGCACGCCTTCGAGCATTTCGCGCAACTGGCGCTGGACGTCCTGCTGCTTGACGTGCCGATCATGCCGGTCGGTCAGCGAGATCGTGAGCGTGCCGTTGCGCACCTCGCCGCCGCTGGAGCCCGGCACGCCGGCCATCACGCCCGAGCCGATGGCCGTATAGACGTGACGGACTTCCTTGTGCTGCATCACGATCTTGCGCACGCGCTCGGTGTTGTCGCGCGTTTGCGCGATGGTGCTGCCGGGCGGGCTTTCCACCGTCATCTGCAATTGCGCCCAGTCTTCGGGCGGCAGGAACGTTGCCGGAATCAGCCCGATGATGGCGACCGACACAACGAAGAACGCCGCCGCCATGCCACCCGTCTTCCACGGATGCACCAGACACCAGCGTGCCGCCTGCAGATAGCGCGTCATGATCCAGCTGTCGCGGTTGGGCTCGTCCTGCGGCTTGAGCATGTAGGCGGCCATCATGGGCGTGAGCAGCCGCGCCACCAGCAGCGAGGCCAGCACCGCCAGCGACGCCGTCCATCCGAACTGCTTGAAGAACTTGCCCGAGATACCGCCCATGAAGGCCGTCGGCAGAAACACCGCCACCAGCGTGAGCGATGTCGCCACCACGGCCAGGCCAATCTCCTGTGCCGCTTCCATGGCAGCCTCCAGCGGCTTCTTGCCATTGCGCAGGTGGCGCACGATGTTCTCCACCTCCACGATGGCGTCGTCAACGAGAATCCCGACCACCAGCGTGAGCGCCAGCAGCGTGATGCCGTTGAGCGTGAAGTCGAGCAACTGCATGGCCGCGAAGGTCGGGATGATCGACAACGGCAGCGCCACCGCCGACACGAACGTGGCCCGCCAATCGCGCAGGAACAGCCACACCACGATCACGGCGAGGATGGCCCCTTCGTACAGCGCGTGCATCGACGCGGTGTACGCGTCCGACACCGGCTTGACCATGTTGTAGACCTCGGTCACATGCACGTTGGGCCGCTCGGCCTGCAGCGCGGCCAGCGCTTCGCGTACGCCCTTGGCCACCGAGATTTCGCTTGCGCCGCGCGAGCGGAACACCTGGAAGCTCACGACAGCCTTGCCGTCGAACAGCGCCATCTGGCGCGGCTCAGCCGCGGTATCGCGCACGTCGGCCACATCCGACAGGCGGATGCGCCGGCCGTCCGACAACGGGATGTCCATCTGCGCCAGTTCGCGTGCGCTCTTCACTGTGCCGAGCGTGCGCACGGCCTGCTCCTGCCCGCCGATGTTGCCGCGCCCACCCGGCGCTTCCTGCTGCATGCCGCGCACTTGCGCGCTGATATCCGCCGCCGATACGTTCAACGCCTGCAGGCGCACGGGGTCAAGCTGCACGCGCACTTCGCGGTCCACACCGCCCTGGCGCGTCACCTTGGCCACGCCATGCACCGACAGCAGCCGCTTGTTGACCGTGTTGTCGACGAACCAGGACAGATCCTCCGCATCCATGTCGGACGCTTCCACGGCGTAGGTCAGCACGGGCAGGCTCGCGAACGTCACGCGAGAAATAACCGGTTCCTGCACGTCGGACGGCAACTGCGCGCGGATGCGACTGACCGCATCGCGCACGTCGTTCACGGCCTCCTGCACATCCTTCTCGAGCTGGAACTCGACCATCGTGGTCGAGCTGCCGTCGTTGATGGTGGACGTGATGTGCTTGATCGCGCCGATGCTCGCAATGCTGTCTTCGATCTTGCGCGTGACCTCGGTTTCCATCTGCGTGGGCGTGGCGCCCGGCAGGCTGGCCGTCACGGAAACCGCAGGAAAGTCGATGTCCGGAAAGTTCTGGATCGACAGCATCTTGAACGACACCAGCCCCGCCACCGTGATCAGGATGAACAGCAGGATCGACGGAATCGGCTTGCGGATCGCCCAGGCGGAAAAGTTCATGGCTTGGCTCCGGCTGCCGGCGCCGCTGCGGCGGGCACGGCGGGTGCGGACGTTGCACCGGCGGCCGCCACACGCACCACATCGCCATCGCTCAGGAAGGCAGCGCCGGCAGCGACCACGCCGTCATTCGCGCCGATGCCCTGCACGATTTCGACGTTTCCGGCCTGGCGGCGGCCGACCGTGACCTTGGTCTGGCGCACGCGCCCTTGCTGGCCGATCACCATCACGTAGTCGTAACCATCGCGAGAGAAGACGGCGGTCTCCGGCAAGGTCGCGGCCGGCGCATCGCCCAGCAGCACATCACCCGAGAGATACATGCCGGCCTTCACGCCGGACGTTGCAGCTTCCGGCGGCAGATCGACATAGATGAGGCCATTGCGCGTGTTGGCGTCAACCGTGGGAGCGACCTGGCGCACGCGGCCGTTCACCACGCCGCCATCCATGCGGCGCACGCGCGCGGCCTGGCCGGGCTGGATGCGCGGCAGGACGTCGCCGTGCATTTCGGCGCGCCATTCCAGGCGATTCTTGCGGATGAGCTTGAAGAGTTCGGTGCCGGATGACACCACTGCGCCCACGGTGGCCGTGCGTGCGCTGATCACGCCATCGTCCGGCGCGACCACACGCGTGTAGCGCAAACGCAATTGCTGGCTCTCGAACTGCGCCCGGGCGGCGGCCAGCTTGGCAGCCGCCGTCTTGGCCTGCGTGTCGTACTGGATCAGATCCTGTTGGCTGATCGCACCGCTCTTGTCGAGTTCGTGCGCGCGGTGCGCCTCGCCGGCGGCTTGCGCGGCCGATGCCTCGGCTTCGGCCAGGCTGGCACGCTGCGCCGCGACATCGGCCCGCACGGTTTCATCCGACAGACGGGCAAGCAGCTGGCCTTGCTTGACCACATCGCCCACGTTGACGAGCACTTCCGCCAGCTTCAACCCGCTCACCTCGGCGCCGATGCTGGCTTCCTGCCACGGCTGCACCGCACCGCTGGCCGTGGCGACACGCGGCCACACCTGCTGTGCGAGATGCGCAACGTTGACAGCCAGCGCCGGCTTGGCAGGCGTCTGCTTCTTCTCGTTCTCGGGCGCAGATTTGCCGCACGCCGCCAGCGCGCCGGCCAGCAACACCGCCAGCGCGCCCATCCAAACTCGTTGTCCTGTCATGAAGCGGTTCCGGTATGCGCCCCGCCCTGTGCGGCCGGCGCAGTGGTCTTGTTTTCGGGATGAGGATTGGCGCCATCGTCGCGCCAGCCGCCGCCGACGGCCTTGTACAGCGCCACCCAGGCCTGTGCGCGTTCGAGCTTGACGGCCGCCAGCGATTGCGAAGCCTGCAACGCCGTACGCCGCACGTCTTCCAATTGGAGCAGGCTGCCGGCGCCCAGCCGGTAGCGCGCGTTCGACGCTTCCAGCACCTTTGCGTATTGCGCATCGGCCATCGCGGCAGCATCGACGCGGCGGTCCGAAGCATCGAGGCGCACCAGCGCGTCTTCCACTTCCTGCACCGCCTGGCGCACCTTGCCGCGATAGCTGGCCAGCGCCTGGTCGTAACGGGCACGCGCCGTTTCCACACGCGCCGCGCCCGAGCCGCCGTCAAAGATCGGCAACGACACCGACGGCCCAAACGACCACGACTTGCTCGTCAACGATTGACCGCCAAGGCGGTACGAATTGATGCCGATGGACCCCGCCAGCGTGATCGACGGCAAGCGGCTTGCCACCGCCACACCGATATCGGCGCTGGCTCCCGCCACCGCGCGCTCGGCCGACGACACATCCGGCCGTTGCGACAGCACCTGCGCCGGCACATCGGGCACACCGGCATCGGGCTGCGCCGGAATCTGCGCGTTATCTTTGGACAGCAGCCCGTTCAGTGCGTCATGGTCGAGGCCGGTGAGGGTGACGAGCTTGTCGATACCCTGCGCGCATTGCGCACGCTGGCCCTCCAGCGCATTCACCGCATCGCCCACGGTGGCCTGCGCCTGCGCAAAGTCAGCGGGCGCGACAAAACCCGCGCGGAATTTACGTTCGGTCAGTTGCAGCGTTTCCTGTCGGGACGACAGCGTTGCCGCGCCGATATTCACGAGCGCCTCGCACTCGCGTTGCTGCAAGTAGGCATTGGCGACCTCGGCGGCGAGCGATACGCGCGCGTCGTGCCAATCGGCCTCGCTGGCCGTCAACCGCGCATCGGCGCCTTCCAGGCTGCGGCGTTTGCCGCCGAAGAGGTCGATCTCCCACGACGCGTCGGCCTGCGCCGCCAGCGTGGTGATCGTGCCGAGCCCCAGCGTCGGGTTGAGTGCGCCCCCATAAAGCCCGCCCGCGCCGCCGGCAAACTGGCTGCCGCCGAACCCGCCCTGCCGCATGGCAGAGCCGGAACCCTTCAATTGGGGGACGAGCGCCGCGCGGCTGGTCGAGACGCTCGCCCGCGCTTCGCGCACGCGACCTACCGCCTGCGCAATCGTCGGACTCGTCGCATCGGCTTGCTCAACTAGTTGGGTGAGCACAGGATCTTGAAACTGCTCCCACCAGCGCGCCAGTGCCATGCGGCTGCCGTGGTGGGGCAGCGTGGCATGCCAGCCTTGCGGGGCTTCGGTGCCGCTCAGGGGCGGCGTGTGGTAATCGGGCCCGACCGCGCATCCGGCCAGCAGCAGGGCCAGCACCAGCGCCGCGATTCGGGCGCGACCGCCGGGCGCGTAGCTGCCGGCGAGTCGACCTGTCCGACCTGTCTTCATGGGAAGTGTCCTTCTGAAACGCAGCTGGGATTATGCCCAGTCAAGCGTCTGCAAGACACCCGCCCCGCCACGGTGCTCAGCCAACCCTCGACAACTGGTCAGGCAATGCTCAGAAGCCTGCGCGCATCGGCGTCGACCACGGCGTCAGATATAGCCGAGCAACACGAGAATGACGACGATCACCACGATCAGCCCGAGACCGCCCGTCGGGCCGTAGCCCCAACTCCGGCTGTACGGCCACGACGGCAGTGCGCCGATCAGCAGCAAGATGAGAACGATGATGAGGATGGTGCTCAACATGATGCCTCCTGTTTCTGTGTTGGTATGCCGCCGTTCCGTCGTGGCGCTGCGGCTTACACGGCATCTAGCACGCCCCGTTCCCGTGCTGGCTCCATTCGGAGTTTTCTTGAATTCCTGGCAGTTAATTGCGAAACAGTGGGCGCATTGAAGATTTCCATGCACCCTTTCTTACGTCAGGCAGAAGACTTGGACGAAGACAACGTCTTTGCGCGACCACCGCGCGTAGCCAGCCAGCACAGGATCGACCCGGCAACCACCATCGACGCGCCCTTCCAGAACGCAAACGACAGCGGCGCATGCAACAGCGCCGCGGCCAGCGCCGCCGAAAACACAGGGATGAAATACGACGCGCCCGCCAGCACGGTGACGTTGCCGTGCAGGATGCCGACGTTCCACGCCGCGTAGCCAAACCCCATTGCGGATGCAGCCAACGCAAGGTAGACGACCGCCGACATGCTGAAATGCATGGCCCCGCCGCCCGTGGCGAAGAACTTGATCCACAGCGCCAGCGCGGTCAGGATGAAAAACAGCGTTGCGCCATTCTTGCCGTTGGCAATGCGGCTGGTCACGGTGCAATACGCCGCCCAGATCACCGCGCCTGCAAAGGCCAATCCGTAACTGAGCGGGTTGTCCTTGACGTTGCCGGCCATGCCGGCGATATCAAGCCCCTGGTCCCCACCCAGCACGAAGCAGATTCCGAGGATGGACACGAGGACGCCCGGCACGATCAGCGCATTCGCCCGCTGCTTGTTGAAGGCGATGGCCGCCAGCATCGTGAAGGTCGGCCACAGGTAATTGACCATCCCGACCTCGATCGCCTGCCGCCCGCTGCTGGCATAGCCGATCGACAGCGAGAGACACAGCTCGTACGACACAAACAGCAGGCTGCCCCACAGCAGGTAGCGCCGCGAAAACGTCCTCAGTTGATTGAAGCCGACCGTGAACATCAACAGCACCGACGCGACGGTGTAGATCATGGCGGCGCCGCCCACAGCCCCCAGATGCTGGCTCACGCCGCGGATCAATCCGACGATCGAACTCCACAGCAGCACGGCGATGAGTCCGATGAGTGTTGCCCGACTTTTGCTTTGCATACCACCTGCTTGCACTGACATATCCGCCTGAAGAAAACCGCTCGCTTGCGCCCGGCCCCACGCTGCCGGTAAAGCCGTGCAGTTTACCGGCCGCAGTCACAGCGCGCGATAGCTGCGTCTCCGTCTACGGACGATCCTTCGCTATAAGATGCTGACGATAAAAATTTGAGGTTTGCTATGACGTCTTTTGCAATCGAAGCGCCCATTTCCGTGGGCTGGATTGGCACGGGGCGGCTGGCGCGGGCATTGGCCACACGGGCACACGATGCAGGCGTGCGCACCGTGGCGGTTGCAAACCGGTCGGCCGCGGCCGCCGCGTGGCTCGCACAAGCCACGGGCGCAAAGGCCGTCGATGCGCAAGGCGTGGCGGATGCCGCCGATTGGGTCTTCGTGACCGTGCCGGATGACGCCATCCCGGGCGTGGTCGGCAACGTGCGCTGGCGACCGGGCCAGCTCGTCCTCCACTGCAGCGGCGCGGGCGAGCGCAACTTGCTGGATGCCGCCCGCCAAGCTGGCGCGGAGACCGCCAGCTTCCACCCGCTCTTCCTGTTTGCCGGTTTGCCGGATGACGCGGAACGCCTGGGCGGCGCCTCCATCGCCATTGACGCCGACGCCCCGCACGATGCGGCGCTCGCCAGCTTTGCGCTGCGGCTCGGCTGCACGCCGCTGAAGGTGCGCGCCGGGCAACGCGCCCTGTATCACGCTGGCGCCAACTACGCGGCCAGCTTCCTGCTGTGCGCGCTGCATGAAGCCGCCACGCTGTGGGAAGCCGCTGGCATCGACCGCGATGCCGCTGTCGCGGCCATGTGGCCGCTGGTGGACGGCACCCTGGCGGCAGCCCGTGCACGCGGCCTAGCTGGAGCGCTCGCCGGTCCGGTCTCGCGCGGAGACGGCGGCGTCATCGACAAACATCTGCAAGCGCTCGATGCCCTCGGCGCCGATCACGCCACGCTGTACGCGGCACTCACACGGCGCGCACTGGCGTTGGCCGCCGAGCGCGGCGCGCCCTCCGCAGATGTGCTGAGCGAACTGGCTGCGCGACTCAACCCTACGTAATTCCGGAGTCGGCATCATTGGGATTGGGCGGCGCGCATGCACCAATCCGGCGCGCGCCCTACAATCGGCAGCTTGCCCGCCAGCCTGCTTTGCCATGTCCCACACACCGCACTCGCCGCCACCTCCTGCTGCACATGACACCGCTGCACCCCGTTCATCCGGCGCGCTGATCCTGCTGGTGGTGGGGTTGGTGCTGGTGGGTGTGAACCTGCGCCCGGCGTTGTCGAGCCTGTCGCCCGTGCTTAAACAGGTGACGGCAGGCACGGGGCTGTCTGGCGCCACGGCGGGCTTGCTGACGACCCTGCCGGTGCTGTGCCTCGGCCTGTTTGCGCCGGCCGCCGCGGTGCTGGCTCGGCGATTTGGCGCAGAACGCGCGGTGGGGGGCTTGCTGATTGCGTTGGCGGCAGGCATCGCGTTGCGCAGCGCGGGCGGCGTTGCGCCGCTCTTCATCGGCACGCTGGCGGCGGGCGCCTGCATTGGCGTGACGGGCATTCTGCTGCCGGGCATCGTCAAGCGCGATTTCGGCCGGCAGGCAGACCTGATGACCGGGGTCTACACCATGGCGCTGTGCTTTGGCGCGGCGGTGGCGGCGGGGGCAAGCGCGCCGCTTTCGGCATGGCTGGGCGGATGGCAGCCGGCGTTGGCATTCTGGGCGCTGCCCGCTCTGCTCGCCTTTGTCGGCTGGTGGCCGCACATGCGGCATGCCCACGGCAAGGGAGCGGCCACGCGGCTGCAGCGTGTGTCGCTGTGGAACAAGCCGATTGCCTGGCAGGTGACGCTCCATATGGGGCTGCAATCGTCCCTGGCGTATTGCGTGTTCGGCTGGCTGCCCGTGATCCTGCAAGACCGCGGGCTGTCCGCCGTGCAGTCGGGTGTGGTGGTGGCGGTGTCGATTCTCGTGCAGCTCGTCACCGCGCTGGGCGGGCCGTTTGTGGCGCGGCTCGGGCGCGATCAACGCCCCGCCGTCGTCCTGATGATGCTGATGTGCTGGGCCGGCCTGATGGGCTGCCTGTACGCGCCGCTGTCCACGCTGTGGTGGTGGGCGGTCTTGCTGGGGCTCGGCCAGGGCGGCAATTTCAGCGTGGCGCTATCGTTGATCGTGCTGCGCTCGGCCGATGCGCGCGTGGCGGCAAGCCTGTCGGCCATGACGCAGGGCATTGGCTACACCATGGCCGCTGCGGGGCCGTATCTCATGGGCGTGCTGCACGATCTGACTGGCAGCTGGGCCGTGATGGGCTGGCTGTTCAGCGCGATTGCGCTGGCCTCGCTCGTGGCAGGCTCACTCGCCGGACGCAACCGTACGCTGCACGCCGGCGAGTGAGATTGCTACAGCAAGGCTTCGATCAAGCCTTGTGCTTCAACGTCCAGTTGGCCAGCGCCTGCATCTGCTCGGTGATCAGGCCGGCAATGCGCTCGTCCGTCAGATCGCCATCGGCGTTAAAGCCACCGGCGAACGCGTTGGCGAACACTTCCGGCTTGTTCAGCGGATGCAGATCCAGATACACGCACACTTGACGCAGGTGGTACTGCGCGCGAGACGTGCCCATGCCGCCGCCCGCGCCCAGAATCGCGACCGGCTTGCCTGCCAGCAACGCGTTGTTGGGCTCGCGCGAGGCCCAATCCAGAATGTTCTTCAGCGCCGGCGCCAGCGAATAGTTGTATTCGGGGCAAGCCAGCACCAGCGCATCGGCGCGCCCGATCTGCTCGAGCACGCGCACCACCGAGGCGGGCTTCTCGGTGATGTCGGCGTTGTAGAACGGAATATCCGTCAGGTCGGCCAGGTCCATTTCCACGCCTGCGGGCAGGCGGGTGGATGCCGCGCGCAGCAGGCCCTGGTTGGTGGATTTACGGCGCAGGCTACCGGCAATGCCGAGAAAATTCAGCGACATGAAGAACGACTCCGTCAATGTTGGGACTGGCGAGAATAACGGACATTCGCCCGATCAAAAAGAGGCTTCACGCGCTAAGCCTTGCCGGCGCGAAAGCACCCCGCTTCGTGATCGTCGACCATGCCGGTGGCCTGCATGAAGGCGTAGCAGATGGTCGGGCCGACAAACTTGAAACCGCGCTTGATCAGCGCCTTGCTCATCGCCTTGGACGCGTCGGTCGCGGCGGGTGCATCGCGGTAGCTGTCCCAGCGGTTGACGATGGTCTTGCCATCGACAAACGACCACAGGAATGCGTCGAGCGAACCCATTTCTTCCTGAAGCTCCAGCACCTTCCGTGCATTGATGACGGCGCCCTCCACCTTGGCGCGATTGCGCACGATGCCCGGATCGGCGAGCAGCTTTTCGATACGCGCCGGCGTGAAGCGCGCCACGCGTGCCGCATCAAACCCCTCGAACACTTCCTGATAGCGCGCCCGCTTGCGAAGGATGGTCTGCCATGACAGCCCGGCCTGCGCACCTTCGAGAATGAGCATCTCGTACAGGTGGCGATCATCGTGCGAGGGCACGCCCCACTCGGTGTCGTGATACTCGATCATCAGCGGGTCTTCGCCCGCCCAGCAGCAACGCGCCATCTCTTGTCTCCTAGATCCAGCCCGATTTGCGCAGCTTGCGATACAGCCACACGCAAGCGGTGGCCGTGCACGCCAGCACGATGGGATACCCCGCCGGATGCTCCAGCTCCGGCATGCCCTTGAAGTTCATGCCGTAGTTGCTGAACACCACGGTCGGAATTGCCAGAATAGCGCCCCACCCCGCCAGCCGCTTCACGATGTCGTTTTGCGTGACCGACACGAGCGCCACGTTCACGGAGATGGCCGTGGTCAGCATTTCGCGAATCACGTCGAGCGCGCCCACCGCGCGGTGCGCATGGTCGGCAATATCGCGGAAATACGCGCGCAGTTCCTTGGGCACCACGTCTTCATGCAGGCGCACGAGCTGACCGGCGATGTCTTCCACGGGCAGCGCGGCGTTGCGCAGGCGCAGAAGCTGGCGCTTGAGCGTATAGAGCCGCTCGATGGCCGCGCGATCGAACGTGTCGCCAAAGATCTGGCTTTCGATCTGCTCGAATTCTTCCTGCAGGCGTTCCAGCACGGGCTGATAGTTGTCGACCACGAAGTCCATCACCGCATACAACGCAAACGGTGCGCCCTTGGCCAGCAATTGCGGCGTGCGCTCGCAACGTTCGCGCACCGGCGAATACGACGCCGACGGCCCATGCCGCACCGAGACAAGAAAGTCCCGGCCGACAAACAGGTGTGTTTCGCCAAAGACGACGTTGCCATCTTCCATCTGCGCGGTGTTCAGCACGATGAAGAGCACATCGCCATAGACCTCCAGCTTGGGCCGCTGGTGCGCGTTGCGTGCGTCTTCAATGGCGAGATCGTGCAGGCCGAATTCCTCCTGCACGAGGTCGAGCATCGCGTTGTCGGGCTCATGCAAACCAAGCCAGACAAAGGAGCCCGGTGTGTGCAGCACGTCGCTGATGGCCTCGACGGACAGGTCGCGCTCACGCTTGCCGTTGCGGTACAGCGCGCTGTTGATCACCATGGACATGGTTGTCTCCGGGAACGCATTCAGCGCGCATTAGCGGTCTGCGGGCTGATCTGCGGATTTGCTATCGGATGCGGCGGATGCGGTGGAGGCCGCGGTGGCCAGCGCCGGCACTTCGGCCAGACGTGTTTCGATTTGCGCCAGCGCTTCGGACAGCGCGTGGACGAGATCGTCCGGCAGCCCATCGAGCGTGGCATTGATGAAGGCGATGCGGCGCGGCATGCAGTCGAGCACGACAGCCAGGCCGGCATCTGACAGCGACACGTTGGTCAGGCGGTTGTCGCGCGCATCGGTCGCGCGTTCGATCCAGCCGAGCTGCTCGAGCACCTTGAGCTGGCGGGTGAGCGCGCCCGGGTCCATCTGCAGGCGCTCGGCGAGCTGCTTTTGGGCCATGCCGCCGCCGGTGTTGTCGTGCAGCGCCAGCAGGATGCGCCAGCGCGGCATCGGCTGGCCGACATGCGCCTCGAAGGCGGCCGTGAACGCACGATAGGTGCGTCCGAACTGGTGCATGACGGCGAAGCGTTCGCGTTCAGAGGTCATCGATCAGGGCTGAGATTGCTGGGAAACCGCGCATCCTAACCGCTCCGGCGTGTCTCGCCTATCCGGCGCCTATTCCGTATGTTGCACGGGCTCGACATGGTGCAGCACCACGGGCGGCACCCGCCGCACATACCAGAGGCCAATCAGCGCCACCACCGTCGCCACGATCAGGCCGATATGGATGGCACCCACCAGCACATGGCGCGCAGCTTCGAGCAGCGCCGCACCGTCGTGGCCGGCAGCATGCAACTGCGAAAGCAAGGCGGCTTGCGCGTCATGATCGATGAGAATTTCGGGATCGGCAAGCTGATGCAGCCACTCCGTCGCGCTGTCCGCGCGCAGCGCATTGGCAACGCCTGAGGCATACCGCTCGCTCACCAGGGTGCCGACCAGCGCCGTGCCCACCATGCCACCGACCATGCGCAGCGATTGCAGCAACGCGGTCGCAATGCCCAGGTGCGCGCGGCCGGCCGTCTGCTGCGCAAACACGGTCAGATTGGGCAGCACGAAACCGAGCCCGAGCCCCGCCAGCAGCATCAGCAACGTCAGCACCGCGTGCGGCATGCCGCGGGATGACACCGACATGCCCGCCACCGCCACCGTCAGCAGCGCAAAGCCGGCATACAGCATGGCGTTGGGCTTGGGAATACGCGTGACGATGCGCCCGTTGATGATGCTGCCCAGCGTGATGCACACCACCAGCGGCGTGATCACCAGGCCGGCTTCCTGCGGCGACATGCCAAACCCGCCCTGAAACAGCAACGGTGCGTAGAACAACACCGCAAACATCGAAAAACCGGACAGCAACGCCAGCATGAACAGCGTGGCCAGCGCCGGGTTGCGCAGCATGTCGAACGGCAGCAGCGGCTGCTCCGCACGCTGCTCCCACCACCACAGCGCCACGAACGCTGCGGCCGACAGCACCAGCCAGCCGAACAACGCCAGCGTCAGGCCATGTCGCGGCAGCCATTCGACGAACAACTGCAACGCGCCCAGCGCCACCGTGATGAGCACCGCGCCCTGCCAATCCAGCCGGATACGTCCGGTGTGCACGTTCTGACGCAGATGCGGCAGGAAGCGCCAGGCAAACCACAGCCCCAGCACACCGAACGGGATGTTCACGTAGAACACCGACCGCCATCCGAACGCCTGCGTCATCCACCCGCCCAGCGTTGGCCCGATGGCGTTGGCGATACCGAACGAGGCGCTCAGCATCACCTGCCAGCGCAAGCGCACGCGCGCGTCGGGAAAGAGATCGGGGATGCACGCGTAGGCCGTGCCGACCAGCATGCCGCCACCAATGCCCTGCAACGCCCGCGACCACACCAGGAATGTCATGCTGCCTGCCATGCCGCACATGACGGAGGCCAGCGTGAAGACGACGATGGATGCAATCACGAACGGCTTGCGCCCGTAAAAGTCGCCCAGGCGCCCGAAGATCGGCACCGTCACCACGGAAGTCAGCAGGTACGACGTCGCCACCCATGCGTACAGCTCAAAGCCTTTGAGTTCGGCCACCACCGTCGGCAAGGCGGTGCCGACCACGGTCTGGTCGAACGCCACCAGAACGACGACAAAGCAAATGCCGATCATCGCCAGGAGCGATTCCTTGAACGGCAGGACCTGGGTATGGGAATGCGGAAGCGCGGTGTGGACGGCCATGGGGGGAGCGGCAAGACAAATGCTACATCAACGATTGATGCGTCAATTAATAGTGTAGCGAAATCCGGGAATGCTCGCTTGAGGCTGGTCCGTAAAAATAAAATCTGTCGGATATAAATTAAGTCTGTCGAAGTGGCTTGCCGTCCACATGGCCGCTCAACCCGTGAGCGTTGCAGCGCGTTTCGTCCGCCTCGAGGAACAGCGCACGTGAAGGCTCCACGCGTCCCTCTCGACGCGCGGCGTGCCAAGGCCGGCTTCCTCAGTCGCCATGCTCAGAAACCGCTGTTCCCGTCTGAGCAATCTCCTTTGTGAGTTGCATCACCGTGCGGCTGGCGAGCGTCAGATCGCCATGCCGCGACATCGCAAGCGCGATGTATCGATAGACCGTCGGGTCCACCACCTTGGCCGCCTGCAGCCGCCCTTCCCGCACTGCGTTGGCGATGGCATATGGGCCCAGCAGCGCGTACATGCCGCCGTCCTCAACGATGCGCGTCTGCAGGCTGAGGGAATCCGCTTCCACGACGACGTTCAGAGAGATGCCGCGCTGGGTCGCGAGGTGGTCGAGCCAATCGCGCCAACTGCTGGGCCGGCAGAACGAAACCAGCGGTAAGCCATTCACAGCCGCAAACGGCACGGTGGGCTCAGCCAGAAGCGGATCGCCGGGTCTGCCCACCAGGTATGTCGCGGCTTCGGTGAGATAGATGTCCCCATGCTTGGGTGTCGGGCTGTGCCGGAACAACAGGGCAAGATCAACGCTGCCTTCTTCCAGCCACGTTTCCAACTGCGCGCCTTGACCTTCTCGCACGCTGAGCTGCACGAGGGGATAGCGCTCGCGCAAACGGTAGTACAGCGTGCTGACCAAAGG
This sequence comes from Ralstonia sp. UNC404CL21Col, assembly GCF_000620465.1. Taxonomy (GTDB): domain Bacteria; phylum Pseudomonadota; class Gammaproteobacteria; order Burkholderiales; family Burkholderiaceae; genus Ralstonia; species Ralstonia flatus. The sequence goes on along the minus strand of NZ_JIBE01000004.1, from coordinate 1,572,584 downwards.
ATGCGCCGTAGAGGGAATGATCCCCAGGCGTACGGTCCCGATCGGTTTGCCGGCCGAGCTTTGAATGTCGTTGGCCAACTGCTCGGTACCTGCGAGCCATGCCCGCACCTTCGGTGCGATGCGCTGACCCAACTCCGTCAGCACGACGCCGCGGCCCGTCCGCTGAAATAGCCGGCCGCCGGCTGCCTGCTCCAACTCGGCAATCTGCCTGCTGATATGCGGTTGCGTTGTGCCATGCGCCAATGCCACCTTGCTGAGGCTGCCAAGTTCGGCGGCCTCGATGAACAGTTTCCAGCCCGCGTAATCCACGGCGTCCCCACGGTCTTGATATGCCAATTCAGTATATCTGAAATACCTGAATTCACACTTCCGGCATGTCTTGTGCCTCCCTAGACTGCATCGCAAGCACGTTGACCACCAGGCGTTCCAACGCTTCGCCGGCGACGAGCGCTCCCCGGCAACGGCATGACGCCGCCTCGGGAAGACCTATCGATCCACTTGTGAGGAGACTCCATGAAAGACATTGATCTGCGCGGCCTCGTACCCGCCCCCGTGACCCCATTCACCCGCGATGGCGCTGTCGACCACGCGGCCATTCAACGCCTGGGCAAGTGGCTCGGCAGCTTTGACGGCGTGAAGGGCCTGGTCGTGCTCGGGCACGCTGGGGAAGGCACCTTCCTGTCACAGGACGAGCAAACCGCCGTGATCGAGAGTTTCGTGAAATCGGTCGACGGCAAGCTTCCCGTCATCGCCGGCATCACGCTCGAGGGCACGCAGGTGGCCGCGGCTGAGGCCAAGCGTGCCGTCAAGGCCGGCGCATCGGCTGGTCTGGTCTATCCGTCGCACGGCTGGTTGCGCTTCGGTTACCAAAAAGGCGCACCGCAGGACCGCTATCGCGCCATCTACGAGGAAAGTGGCCTGCCGCTGATCCTCTTCCAGTATCCGGACGTGACCAAGGCAACGTACAACCTGGAAACGCAGCTTGAGATTGCCGCGCAGCCCGGCGTGTTCGCCATGAAGAACGGCGTACGCAACATGCGCCGCTGGGATACGGAAATTCCCGTGATCCGCCGCGAGAATCCCGACCTTCAGATCCTGACCTGTCACGATGAATACCTGCTGCACACCATGTTCGATGTGGACGGCGCACTGGTGGGATACGGCAACATCGCGCCCGAGCTGCTGATCGAGCTGATTGCGGCCGGCAAGGCCAAGGACTACGCGCGCGCGCGTGCCCTGCACGACAAGCTGTTGCCGATCACGAAGAACGTCTACCACCGTGGCTCGCACATGGAGGGCACCGTCGCGCTCAAGCACGCGCTCGTCGCACGGGGCATCCTGGAGCACGCCACTGTGCGCTCCCCGCTGCTGCCGCTGGAGCCCGGTGCGGAGATCGACATTGCCAACGCCATGCGCTCGGCCGGCCTGACCGGGCCGGGTGCCGGTGTGGTGCAGCCTCTTGCTGCGTAAGGCAAGCAGGCCAACGCCAACGCCTTGGAGGCGTGGCACACCAAAAGCAGTACCTGTCCGGGCGTGATACAAGCGCTATCAAAGCGCCACGCCCGGCCACAGCCGACCAACGGCTGCCACCAGAACAACAAGATCATCGATGCAGGACGCAACCCGTGGCCTCGCATCAGAACAATGACATCTGGAGACAACATGACCATCACCACGCCCGCCTTGGCACACCACGGCGTGCAGGAGACCGCGCACACCGCCTCAGCCGATTCCGGCTCGCGCGCCGCACAGCTCCTCTTTCGTATCGAGAACGTCCCCTTCAGTCGCTGGCACACGAAGGCCCGCATCATCATGGGCAGCGCCACGCTGTTCGATGCCTTTGACGCGCTCTCGCTGGCCTTCGTCATGCCGGTGCTCGTGGGACTGTGGCATCTCTCACCGGGCGAGATCGGCGTGTTGATTGCCGCCGGCTATCTTGGCCAGGTGGTCGGCGCGCTGCTGTTCGGCTGGCTGGCCGAGCGTCTGGGCCGTGTGCGCAGTGCCACCATCACGGTCGGCCTGATGTCCGTCATGAGTGTGGTGTGCGCGTTTGCCGGTAACTTTCAGATGCTGTTCCTGTGCCGGTTCCTGCAGGGCATCGGCGTCGGCGGTGAAGTGCCAGTGGCGGCGACCTACATCAACGAACTGTCGCAAGCGCACGGGCGCGGACGGTTCTTCATCCTGTACGAACTGATCTTTCCGCTGGGGCTGCTCGCAGCGGCCCAGGTTGGCGCGTTCCTGGTGCCGCGCTTTGGCTGGGAATACATGTTTCTGGTCGGTGGTATTCCTGGCATTCTCGTGGCGCTGCTGATCATGCGCTTGCCCGAGTCGCCGCGCTGGCTGATCTCCAAGGGCCGCTTTGACGAAGCCGAACACGTGATCCGGGACATTGAAGCCAGCACGCCCCGACGCAATCTCGACCCGCAACGCGACAGCACTGAAATCGACACGCGAGTCGCCACGCTGCTCGATGGCATCCGCGCACGTCGCAAGGGCTCGTGGAAGGAACTGTTCTCGCCGCTTTACCGGGGGCGGACGCTCGTCGTGTGGTTGCTGTGGGCCAGTTCCTACTTTGTCGCCAACGGCATCAATAATTGGCTTCCCAGCCTGTACAAGACTGTGTATCACCTGCCGCTGCAAGAGTCTCTGCATATGGCGTCGGTGTCGAACGTCCTTAGCGCCTGTGCGGTGCTGGTGTGCGCGTTGCTGGTGGATCGCGTCGGTCGTCGGCGCTGGGCCATGGCGTGCTTCCTGATCAGTGGTGCCTTGCTGGCGGCATTGGCAGCGGTCGGTGCTGGCAGTGCGCTGTCCGTGATGATCCTGGCGTCTTCTGCCTACGCTGTGATGGGGACGACCACCGTACTGCTGTATCTGTACACGCCTGAAATCTATCCAACCCGCATGCGCGCCATCGGCACCGGGCTGGCAACGTCATGGTTGCGTGCTGCATCGGCTGCTGCGCCGGCGATCGTCGGTGTAGTTCTTGCCGGCTACGGCATCGCCTCGGTGTTTGTCATGTTTGCGCTGGTGAACGTTATCGGCCTGCTGGCGGCCATGCGCATGATCGAGACCACCAACCGGGCGCTCGAAGACATCTCGCCCTAGGCATCGAGGCGCCGCCGCGCGCCATCCCTCTACCTTCCATCCTGCATTGCCCCAAGAGGGGTCGCCACGTGCGACCGCCTCTCGGCGGCGTACATCCAAAAAAACAGACAGAACCCGTCGCGGTGTCAGCCACGGGTACAAGACAGAGGAGACCTCACCATGAAAACCAGGTCCTGGCTGATCGGCATGAGTATCGGTGCAGCCACCCCGATGATGGCCGCCGCACAGTCCGTCACGCTCTACGGCCTAGTGGATACCGGCGTTGAATACGTCAATAACGTTGGGACCACGAAGGGTGGGCTGGTGCGCATGCCGAACCTCACAGGCACCGTGCCATCGCGGTGGGGTGTGCGCGGCAAAGAAGACGTGGGCGGTGGCCTGCATGCTGTCTTCACGCTTGAATCCGGCTTTGCGCCGGACTCCGGCGTCTCGAATCAGGGCGGACGGCTGTTCGGCCGGCAAGCAAACGTGGGGCTCAGCGGGCCATGGGGCGAACTGACGTTTGGCCGGCAGAACACCATGCTGTTCTGGGCGATTCTCGACTCGGACATCCTTGGACCCAACGTCTATGGCGGTAACGCGTTGGACAGCTATCGCCCGAATGCGCGTGCGGACAATGCCATCGCTTACAAGGGCAAGTTCGGTGGGTTCACGGTGGGCGCGACGTATAGCTTTGGCCGCGACACAGTCAACGCAGGCACGAATCCAGCCGGCACGAACTGCGCCGGCGAACTGGCATCGGACAGTCGCGCGTGCCGCGAGTGGTCTGCCTTGCTGATGTACGAAACCGGCACCTGGGGCATCTCAACCGCGTACGACTCGCTGCGAGGTGGCCCCGGCGCAGCGGCCGGCCTCAGCAGTAGCAAACTCAAAGACGATCGTCTGCTGCTGGGGGCTTACGCGTTGTTCGACAAGACAAAGGTGGGTATCGGCGCTTCGATCCGCAACAACGAAGGTGGCGCGCCATCACACAGCCAGTTGTACTACGCAGGTGCCTCCTACGACATCACGCCCGCCTTCAATCTTGCAGGACAGGTCTACTACTTGCACTTCAACAACAGTGCCAACAAGGCGTGGTTGGGCGCCATCCGGGGCACCTACGCATTCTCAAAGCGGACGTCGGTGTATCTCACCGGCGGGTACATCGACAATGGTGGACAGTCGAACCTCTCAGTAAGCGCCGGCGGCAGTGGAGGAACGAGCAACCCCACTCCTGGTGGCAATCAACTCGGTGTGATGGCAGGCGTGAAGCATTCGTTTTAACAGCCGCTGTTTAGTCGTCATCACGCTATCCAAAACCGCCCCCACATCGAAGTGTGGGGCCCGGTCTAACCACTCAACGCGCGATAAAGCGCTCGATGGCCCTTTCCGCCTCAGCGCGCCATGAATCGTATGCCGACTGTGCAGCCATTGCGGAGTACCCTGGCGGGACTTCCAAGGTGGTGCCGTCACTCATCGGCACGAGTTGCAAGGTGCGGAGCGCCTCCGCCGCCTGAGCTGGTTCGACGTAGTAACGCTGTACATCCGCGAAATGAAGATCTCTGGCTTTGGAGCGCTCGGGGGGCATCCCGTGAAAAGCGAAGATCAGCGCTGGAAAGGCCCAGCGGAAACACACAAGCCCGTAGAGTCTGCCCGCCGACGTTGGCTTTTCCACAGTGGTGATTTCCCGCAAAGGCTTGTCAGGCCTAGCCTCGACAGACTATTGCTCAATTTCGCAAGGGTTACCGAGCCAAATTGACGGGGCCTGACAGACTCGCTGCCTTTTTTTGAGCACGGCGACCCCTTATAAGGCCCTCCTTTCCGACAGACTTTATTTTTACCGATCAAGAGCGACATAGGCTGCCGCGAGCGCCCGGCTATCCCGCCGCCCATAACCGGAGATAAGCCCCATCCGGGTCGTACTCGGAAGCCTGCTTCCGGACGTTGAACCGCCGACCGCCGCGCGGGTCCGTGCCGCGCCCCGCGATATACAGCCAATTGCCTTGATTGCTGTAGACGTCGTAGTCGACGAGTTGCGATTCGAACCACGCGGCACCGGCGCGCCAGTCGCCTTTCAGCTCATGCACGAGGTAACTGGCGACCACCTGTCTGAGCCTGTTGCTGAGGTAGCCGGTGGCTTCCAGTTCGCGCATCGCGGCATCAACGAGCGGCTCGCCGGTAGATGCGTGGCGCCAGCGCTCGAAGCCTTGCGCATCTGGGCGCTCCGGGTTCTGCCGCGCATCGGCGAGGCCCCGTGCGCGGTACAGCCGAGCGCCATGCTGGAGATGCAGAAAGCGGAAGTAGTCTCGCCACAGCAGCTCGAACCAAAGCCAGTAGCTCCCGTCGCTTTGCCCGTGCAATTGTTCGAACTGCTGCAGCTCTGCCATCACGCGTCGGGGCGACAACGCACCGGTGGCAAGCCACGGCGACCACTTGCTCGAGAAATCCACACCAGCCAAGGCGTTGCGCGTGCGCTTGTACGTGTGAGGCAACTTGCGCTGCAGGTATGTGGCGAGGTGCCGAAGGCCGGCCGTCTCACCTCCATCAAACTCCGGCCTGCCATACGGAAACGACGCGCGCGAATCTGCCGGCAGCGTTTCGTTTGCAACGTGCGCCGACTCGCGCTGCAGCCCGGGCGGAATGACGACGCCCACGGGCCATGGCGGAAGGCCGGTTGGCGGCGGCAGAGGCGTCGACGGTGCAATGCGCGCCTGCTCGATCGCTTGCCTGAATGTTGTGAAGACAGCCGGCAGCGATTTGACTGGCCACGGCAGCGCAAGCGGATCGATCAGGCTGCTCTGCCAGACGGTCTGCACCTCCAACCCTGCGCTTCGCAGTTCGGCCACCTCGGCCTGTTCGTACGGCGCGGCGATGTCTTCGCAAAACACAGCGCTGGCACCCATGGCCTGCGCCAATGCGGGCAGAACCTTTCCGGGCCGCCCGCAGCACTCGACCAAGCGGCTGCCGAGACCGCTCAACTGGCGACTCAGATCACGGAGTGCCGCGGCAAGTACGGCCCGGCGATGCACGCCCACACGTGCGAAACCCCAGGGCGTTTGCTCTTCGTAGTCAGCATGGCAGTACACCGGGACGAGGTGCGTGGCGCCGCTCTCGCACGCGGCACGCAGTGCCGGCTGGTCATGCAGTCGCAGATCGCTGCGAAACCAGAACAGCACGGTACTCAACGCGCCTCTCCATGCGGCGCCCTGCCCTGCTTGCCCTCTCTGCGGCAACGTTCCGAGCAGTACTTGACCGCATCCCAGTCCCGCGCCCATTTTTTGCGCCAGGTAAATGGCAAGCCGCAATGCAGGCAGCGTTTGTCCGGCAGGTTCAGCTTCTTGTGCATCGGCGCACTCAAAAGTCGAGACTGAGCTGCGAAGACGTGGATGCATTCCCACGCGGGCTGCTGACCCGGTCACGGCGCAAGCGCGAAGCGTGTCTCTTGACGATCGCCTCATTGGCGGCGTGAACTTCCGGCCGCGCACGCAACGCATGGATGCGCATCTTGGCCTGCCGCGTTGCTGCATCAAGGTCGACCAGCGGAACGGGGATGTCCTCGCCCACCCGCACACCACAGCGCGCCTGCACATCGGGCGGCATGCGCCACGGCTGCAAGAGCCACGCATCCGGCACGCGGCGCAAGGCCGGCAGCCAGCGCCTGACAAACCGCCCATGCGGGTCCTGGTCCTGCGCCTGCTTGATGGGGTTATAGACGCGCGTGGTGTTGATGCCGGTGGTGCCGGCTTGCATCTGCATCTGGCTCCAGTGAATCCCCGGCTCGTAGTCGATGAACTGCCGGGCCAGCCAAACGCCCACCGGCCGCCAATGCAGCCATAGCGGGTAGGAAGCCACCGAGACAAGCATGGCCCGCATGCGAAAGTTGATCCATCCGGTTTCTCTCAGCATGGCCACACAGGCGTCCACCATCGGCCAGCCGGTGCGCCCGGTGACCAGGGCAGCAAAGTGGGCGGCGTTCCATGCGTCTTCACGCAGGCCGTCGTAGCCGCGATGCAGATTGCGGAACTCGATGGCGGGTTCGGATTCCAGTTTCTGGATGAAGTGGCAATGCCAATGCAGGCGACTGACAAACGCAGCCAGCCCCTTACGCTGCCATACCGCATCGTCATCTGTGCTGGTCTTGAGCTGGAGCAGGCGCTGTTCGGTGGCCTGTACCACTTCGCGCATGCCGAGGCATCCGCAGGCCAGGTAAGGAGACAGACGTGAGCACGCGCTCGGCGCCGTCAAAGGCGAAGAAATGCCGCCCCGATAGTTCCGGCTTCGCTCCAGCAGGAAATCGCGCAGCACCTCACTGCCGCGCGTGCGTCCGCCGCGTTGGCGGCGCGGTGGCGAATGTGCATCCAAACCAAGCGCTTCGCACGCAGGCCAGTCCTTCGCCGGCCATGGCAGGACCACATCGCTGAGGGTGCCCACGCCGGGCGCGGCTACGCACGGCGCATACATATGTTCTGCCCAGCGATCGTGCCAGCGGTCCCGCGTCGGCAAGCGTCGCACCACGCCATGCTGGGGCCACTCGCGCCAGGTCACGCCGTGATCGAGGCACCAGCATGCGACGGCCTTGTCGCGCGCGAACGTATGACCGTTGCCGGTTTCTTCGTGAGACACCAGGTGACTGAAGGCCGCGGCCGCATGCAGCCGGCCGAGTACCTCCGTCACTTCACCCACGGCGACTTGCAGCCGTGCGCCGCATGCGCGCAGTTGCTGCGCGAGATCGTGCAGGCATTCCTGGATAAAGAAATAGTGCTGCGATGCGGCGTCCGGCTGCACCCAAAGGCTCGGCTCGATGACGTACAAACACAAGACTTTTCCCCGGCGGGCGGCATCGACCAGCGGGGCGTGATCGTGCACCCGCAGGTCGCGCTTGAACCAGACGACGGTGTAGCTCATTGATCTTCAGCGGCTTGATCGCGCCGTCCGAGTATAAGGACGCCCGGTCTTGCAATGAACGACTTGCCGCGCTGGCCAAGCACGAATTTCCAACGCATTCCCGATTCAAATCACCCCCGCCACGTCATTGCAAAACGTTTCGCGACCTGGCGACGCGAAGTTGCGGATTGCGTATTGCGCTCAGACGTTGGCCACAAAGCGCGTCACATCCGACAGCACGGGCCCCAGAAACTGCAGCGGCGGCGCCAGTGCGGCCACGAGTGTCTTGTGGTCGAGGCGCGGGTAGACCTTGAGTTCGACGCGGTGCTGATACTCGGTCAGGCGTTCGGCGAGAGAGAGCGTATTTCGCCGGACATCCACGTACGCATCATGCTCGCCGGTGAGCAGCAACGCCGGGGGCAACCAGTCCTGGCTGACGTGGAACAACGGCTGGCTATCCGCTGTTTCATTCGGATGGTTGAACACCGGGCGCACGTCGGCCGCTTGGATCGGCAGGAAGTTGTAAGGACCGGCCATGCCGATCCAGCCCGACAGCGTTTCAATGCGCGAGCCCTGCATCGCCAACCAGCGGCCGTCGGTTGCCAGCATCGCGGCGTTGTAGGCGCCTGCGCTGTGCCCGGCAACGAACAAGCGCGCGTCGGCATAGCCCTGCCGATTGAGCCACCGCCGCGCGAAGGCCGTTGCGGCGGCACAGTCCAGCAGGAAGCCCGGGTAGCGGACCTCCGGATACAGCCTGTAGTCGGCAACCATTGCGATCACCCCAGCTGCGGCCAACGCCTCGCCAACGAACGCATAGTCCTTGCGATCGCCCTCTCGCCACGATCCACCGTAGAAGAAGACGACCGCACGCGGCGGCCCCTCCATCGGGCGAACCGGCCGGTAGACGTCCAGCCTTTGCCGCGGATGCGCGCCGTAGGGCAGGCTCAGCGTCGGCACACTTGCGTCGGACGTCGACACGGCGTTGAGAACATCCAGGGCCGAACACCCTGCGAGGCTCGTCAACGCGGTTGCCATCCATGCTCGGCGAGTCACCCCACGCATCGGCATGCTCCATGCAACATCAAAGCCGGGCAAACGCGCAGATGGCGGACAGAGCCGCCCATGCTGCAGTGGATACGGGTCAAGTAGCAGCGCATACGGTTTCAGGTCGAGGCAAGACGTTCAACGGTATACGCGCGTTTGCGCGCGTTGGATGCGCTGTCCTCAATGTATCGGCCCACTGCATGACCCCTCGGCTGTTGGCGGTTCCACACGGCGGTCTTCCGTGCCTGAGGGCCGGCGCCGGCATATCACCCTCATGGCCCTGCAATCCGTATGGACCCGTTTTTCTTCCGCTCGATATCGACGACAATAGCGGCCGTGCCGGCGCGTTGGTCCCCATGACCGCGCCGGCATCCAACCACTGAACGGGAAAAACGCCATGCGCGACATCATTGACGGTTTCCTGCGCTTTCAGCGCGACATCTATCCGCAACGGGTAGAGCTTTTCAAACAACTTGCAACATCACAGAACCCCAAGGCGCTGTTCGTGACCTGCTCCGACAGCCGCGTCGTTCCTGAGCTGCTGACACAACGCGAACCCGGTGAGCTGTTTGTCATCCGCAACGCAGGCAACATCGTGCCGTCGTATGGCCCTGAGCCGGGCGGCGTTTCGGCCACAGTCGAATATGCCGTTGCGGTGCTGGGCGTGCAGGACATCGTGATCTGCGGCCACTCCGACTGCGGCGCGATGGGCGCCATCTCGCGCTGCACCTGTCTTGACCACCTGCCGGCCGTGGCCAACTGGCTGCGTCACTCCGATGCAGCCAAGGTCATCAACGCGGCGCATACGTTCGATTCGCCCCGCGCCAAGCTGGACGGCCTCGTGCGTGAAAACGTGATCGCGCAGCTTGCCAACCTGCGCACGCACCCGTCGGTTGCGCTCGCCCTCGAGCAGGGCCGCATGAACCTGCATGGCTGGGTGTATGACATCGAGCGGGGCAGCATCGACGCCCTGGATGGCGCGACGCGCCGCTTTGTGCCGCTCGCAGAATCCCCCACCACGGTGGCGGTCACGTCACGCAGCCAGCGGCAAGGCTGATGCGCATGACCGGGGCCTTCGGGCACCGGTCCCTACCCAGCTACGCGGCGAGTGTGGTTCCCGCCGCTCAGCATCAATCTGCGGGTTGCCGGGCAGCAGGATGCTGATCCTGCACCACCAGACCCGCCAGCGCCTCCTCCAGATTCGGAAAGCGAAACCGATAGCCGGCCTCCAAGGCCCGTCGCGGTTGCAATCGTTGACTGCCCAGCAGCAACACGGACATTTCGCCCAGCGCCATGCGCAATACCCAGGCAGGCACCGACAGGAACATCGGCCTGCGCAGCGTCGCCGCCAGCGTGCGGGCAAAGTCTGCATTGCTGACGATGTCCGGTGCACACGCATTGAAGGCGCCCCAACAATCGGCGTGGTGCAAAAGGAAATCGATCAGACCGACCACGTCGTCAAGGTGGATCCACGGCATCCATTGACGCCCACTCCCGAGCCGACCGCCAAGCCCCATGCTGAACGGCAGACGCAGCTTGGGCAACATGCCGCCGTCGCTTGCAAACACGGGGGCCGTGCGCAGTAACACGACGCGCACGCCAAGCGCCTCGGCACGGCGCGCTTCCTTCTCCCACGCGACGCAGAGTTGACTGCCAAAGTCGTCGTTGCCAGCGCCGCTGTCTTCATCCAGGAGTTCCTGCTCTCGATCGCCATACCAGCCGGTGGCAGATCCGGAAACCAGCACGCGAGGCGGCCGCTCGCAACGGCCGAGCCAATCCACGAGTTCCCGGGTCAGATCAACCCGGCTGCGCCATAGAAGCTCTCGTCGAGCCGCGCTCCACGGGCGATCGGCAATCGGCGCGCCCGCCAGATTGACGACCGCATCCAACGGTGCGGCACCGTCCAGCTCTCGCAGCCTTGCAATGCCGCGCGCACCGGCACACAGACGCGCGACGCGTTCAGGCGTACGGCTCCAGACAAGCAGATCGTGCCCCTGCGCCTGCCAGTGGCGGCACAGTGCCCGCCCGATCAATCCGGTGCCTCCAGTCAGCAGGATGCGCACGATGGGGCGACCTCCTTATTGCGGTTCAACGCAGTCATAACGCCTCGAGCCTTGCGCGCACTTCTTCGGCGCGCTTGCGCAGGGCGTCGCGCTCCTCGGGTTCCATCTTGGCGAGTTGCCGATAGACCATCGACAGCCGCGGGTTACGGCCGAACACTTCACTGTGGCGCGCAAAGAAATCCCAGTACAGCGCGTTGTAAGGACATGCGCGCTCACCGACGCGCTGCTTGCTGTCGTAATGGCAGCCCTTGCAGTAATCGCTCATGCGGGAAAGATAAGCGGCGCTACTGACATACGGCTTGGTGGCGATGCGGCCGCCGTCTGCCCATTGGCTCATGCCCACCGTATTCGGCAGCTCCACCCATTCGAATGCGTCGATGTACACGCCGAGGTACCAGCGGTGCACCTCGTCGGGCGCGAGCCCCGCCAGCAAGGCGAAGTTGCCGATCACCATGAGGCGTTGAATGTGATGCGCATGAGCGGTTTGCAACGACTGGCCGATGGCGAGTTGCAGGCAGCGCATCTGCGTCTTTCCGCTCCAGAACCAGGACGGCAGCGGCGCATCGTGGTTCAGCACGTTGCTCGAAGCGTATCCGGGCATCTGCGCCCAGTAGATGCCGCGTACATATTCGCGCCAGCCCAGGATCTGGCGGATAAACCCCTCCACGGCAGGCAATGGCGCCTTGCCATGCCGATACGCTGCCTCGGCGCGATCGATCACCTCGCGCGGATTCAGCATCTTCACGTTGAGCGAAAAAGACAGCAACGAGTGGAACAACCGCTGGTGGCTGCTGCTCATGGCGTCTTCAAAATCGCCAAAGTGCGGCAGCACCTGCGCGACAAACGCATCCAGGCAGGCCAGCGCTTCAGCGCGGTTCAAAGGCCACCGCAATGCCCCGGCCTGCGGGTTGCCGAACGACTTCACACCGCTGCGCTCAATGGTCTCCCACAACGCCCGGTGGTCATGCACAGGACGCGCGTCGGCGGGCTCGGGCGGCGAGCCGCGCCAAGGCTTGCGGTTGTCATGATCGAAATTCCATTGCCCGCCCGCTGGCGCCCCGGTGCCATCGAGCAGCACACCAAAGCGGCGGCGCATCTCGCGATAGAACCGCTCCATGAGCCATTGCTTGCGGCCGTCAAACATCGCTGCAAGTTCATGCCTGCCCGCCAGGAAGTGTTCGGTATCGACTTCGCACGTCGACAGCGACTGCGCTTGGGCCCAACGATGCAACTGTTCATCCAGGCGCCATTCGTCGGGGGATTGCCATTCGATCCGCTCGGCGCCGTAGTGCCGGGCGAGCGCGGCAAGATTCTCGGTCACGGACTGGCGGTTGCTTTCATCGTCGATCGCCACATACCGCACGCGGTGCCCCGCCGCCCGGAGACCGTGCGCAAAGTCGCGCATGGCCGCAAAGATGGCAAGGATCTTTTGCGCGTGGTGCAGGACGTAGTCCGTTTCCTGACGCACTTCCATCAGCACGTAGACGACGTCCGCGTCCACCTCCGCAAACCATGAATGCAGCGGGTTGAGCTGATCGCCCAGCACCAGCCGGAGAATCTTTGCGCCTTGGTTCATGTCATTGCGCCGCGTGCTCGCCTTCGGTCTTGTGCATACGTCCTCGCGCTACTGAGACGGATCCTGCCGCTCATGGGATACCAAGATGAGCGCATTCGTATCGATGCCCAGCGCACGTGCACGCGCAAAGATCGCCTCCCGCTGCGCGGGGTCGAGTTGCCTGTCCCGCGTCAACACCCAGCAGTAGCTGCGGTCCGGTCCGACCACCAGCGCCCAGCGATAGCCCGGATCGAGCGCCGCCACGTGATAGCCGCCATAAAACGGACCGAAGAAGGACACCTTCAGCGAGCCGGTATCGGGGCTGCCCACGAACAGCGCTTTGCCGACCGCCTCGCGCCATTCATTCTTGGCCGGATCGAAGCCACGATTGACCACACGCACGCTGCCGTCAGGTTGGGGCTGGTACGTGGCCGATACGTCGGTCAAGCCTCGCTCGAACGAATGATCGAGCCGTGCCTGCTCGTACCAGCGCCCCTGATACCGTTGAAGATCGAACGGCGTAACAGCAGTGATGCCTTCGGGCGGGCTCGTCGGCACACAGCCTGCCAGAAGCATCGTGCCTGCCAGCACCGGCACCAGCGCCCACCATTGCAAGCGCGCGCGCACTGCACGCAGGCCATGCTTCGCGCGTTGAAACGCGGTTGTCAACGCATCTGCCATTCAACCCCTCCCTACATGAATGCCGCCCATGGCGACATGAAACGCTGCACCACGCAGCGCGTCAACGAAATGCAGCAGAACCCGCGGCGCATTCCAACCAATGAACACGCTTTGCGTTGGCAAATGCGTCTACACCCGATGAATCCCGTTGCAGATCGGTGTAAGCCATGAGCACGATTTGCATCGAGAAAATTTCGCACCGGCGCCTCCGCGTCAGAGGCTCTGTCAGTAGACTTTCAAAGCAGCCTGTTCAACGCTTGACCCCACGCACGCCCTCGCAATATGCCTGCCAAACGCGTTCACGCCGCCCGAGCCTTGGCGCTTGTCCTGTCTTCCATCATGAGCGTCGGCGCCTGGGCCGACTGCCGCGACACGGTGCCCGCGCCACAGCTGTCAGGCAAGGGAGCGCTGTGCCTGCTGGGGTTCTGCCTCTACGACGCGCAGTTGTGGAGCGCTGAGCTGCCGCCCAGCTATGACGCGCCCTTTGCGCTGGAAGTGACATACCGGCGCGCAATCGAGCGAAGCCGCCTCATCGAAACCGCTATCGACGAAATCCGGCGGCTGCAGACCCCCGTGCCGCCCGACGACACGCTCGCGCAATGGCAGCGCGCCATGACGCCCGCCTTCCCCGATGTCAAACCGGGCGACACTTTGTGCGGCGTGTATCTGCCCGGCCGCGGAGCACGCTTCTACGCGAATGGACAACTGACGACCGAGGTGAACGATCCCGCGTTCGCGCGCGCCTTCTTCGATATCTGGCTGGCACCCGGCACGCGCGCTCCGTCCTTGCGCCGTCACCTGCTGGGCAAGTCACGTTGACGCGCGCACGGCTAGTTGGCGTCTCCCGGCGACTGGAAGCCCGGTTGACCGATCTGGTTCGGGAACTGCGGTACGCGCCGGAAACGCGAAATGTCGTAACCCATTGCCTGGAAACGGCCCAATGCCGCGCGATAGTCCGCGTCGCTCATGTTGGGCTCGCGCGAGAACACCCAGCCGAGGCTTTTGTCCGGATAGCCGAGCAGGGTCACGCGGTATTCGGGGTCGACATACAGCGTCAGCTGCGACACGTAGATGGGCCAGAACAACCGCACACGCCATTCGCCGCCGCCACTGCCGTCCACCACAGAATCGACGAACTGCATGCGTTTGAACGGCGCGTCGAAACTGCCGGGCCGATAGACGTACGCATCGTCGATACGGCCATCGGGCCGCAGCGACCATTCGGCATAGCTGCCGACGTTGCCACGCTCGCCAAAGTACGGAATGTTGGCGATGACATACCAACGCCCCATGTAGCGCGGCAGGTCGACCGAAACCGTCTGCAGCGGCACGGCCGCCAGCGGGTTCGGATTCGGCGGCGGGCCGGAGCAGGCCGTGCTGGCAAGCGCCAGCGTGACGACGGCCAGACAACGTGCCCAACCTGACAGGATGACCCCACGAGGGCCTCTTTGATGCGTTCTCATCGTGCTCTCCTCTATGCGGTGGCCGGACAGGCCGGCTGGTTTGTCTGCGTGCTGAGTGCCGCGCGCGACGCCGCGTGGGTCGGCATCGTCTTCGTCGCCGGACTGCTGGCGCTGCACTTGCGGCAAGCCCCCCAGCCGCGGTGGGAGTTGCGGCTGGTGGTGTGGGTCGTGGTGCTGGCGGCGCCGTGGGAAACCGCCCTGATACGCGCCGGCCTCATCGCCTATCCGCACGGCACGTTGTGGGCCGGATTCGCACCGCCCTGGCTGCTGGCGCTCTGGGTGCTGTTCGCGATCCAAGTGAATGTCCTTTTTCGTTGGCTGCGCGGCAGATGGTGGCTGGCGATGGTGCTGGGAGCCGTTGCCGGCCCGCTCTCGTTTCGTGCGGGCGCAGCGCTGGGGGCAGCCCACATTTCGGAGATGGCTGCCACGCTCGGCACACTGGCCATCGGTTGGGCGATATGGATGCCGCTGCTGGTGTGGATGGGCGAGCGCAGCGACGGCACCGGCATTTCGCCCTGACTACCGCTGCGGTGCCTAGCGCTTGACGAACCGGTAATGCGCCACGCCCCATTCGTTGCCGTTTGCATAACCGAACAACGTCGACACTGCGAGGTAGAACATGCGCCACCGCTGAAACCACACGGCCGCCTGGGCCTTGCCGTAGGTCTGGACGAACACCGGCATCAAACGATCACGGGCCGCGTCCAGGTTGGCAAGCCAATGGTCGGCGGTGCGCGCGTAGTGCGTGCCGCTGACCCACCAGTGCCGCGCCATGCGCAGGTCGTCCTGGAATTCCAGCAGCAACGCCTCCGATGGCATCGTGCCGCCGGTGAAGAAGTACTTCGACATCCAGTCGGTACCGTCCTGCACCTGAAAGTGATACGCCAGCGTGCGGTGCGCAAAGATGTGCACGAACAGCACCGCGTCCGGTCGCATCCATCGCGCGATCTTGCTCAACAGCAGGCCGTAGTTCTTCATGTGCTCGAACATTTCGATCGAGACAACACGGTCAAACCGGCCGCCCTTGGGCATCTCGGCAAACTCGAAATCGACGATGTTTCCGGTGTGCACGGTCAGGTTCGTCAGGCCACGCTCGGCAGCGCGAGCCTCGATCCAGTTGCGCTGGCCCCGCGAATTCGACAACGCCACGATGCGTGCGTTGGGATAGCGCTTGGCCATCCACAGCGACAACGACCCCCAGCCGCAACCCAGATCCAGAATGCACTGACCATCAGCCAGGCTGGCACGCTCGGCGTAGCAGGCAAACATTGCCTCTTCGGCCTCGGCCAGCGTTTCGTTGCCGGTCGGGTACAGGGCGCAGGAGTATTTCAACTGCGGCCCCAGATGGGCCTCGAAAAAGGCCGGCGGCAATTCGTAGTGCTGCGTGTTGGCCGCGTCTGTCTCGATGGCGATGGGGCTGCCGTGCAGCTCGTCCAGCAGTGCATTGAAACGCCGCGAACGCAGTTCGCCGTCGTTCAGGCCTTCGTCTCGCAGGCGTTGGCGCATGAGGGCGCGCATGCCGGCGCGCACGAGCCCATCCGGCAGCCATCCGCGCTCGCAGCACTGGATGAGCCAGCCGTCACTGGCGTCGGCCGCAGCCTGCGGCGGTAGGGTCGGCGTGGACAGTGCAGTCATGTGGGCTCCTTGGATCTGTACGTCTGGTATCAGTGGCGCGGCGGCCAGGGGATCAGTACGCTCGTCGTGCGGGCGTATTCGGCATAGTCATCGCGCGTGGCGTGCATATGGGCCTCAAGCATCGGAACGCCCGAGACTTTGACGAGCAGCCACGCCATGGCCACGGGCGGCAACAGCGTGAGCCATGCCCAGGGTGACCCGATCGCCAGGGGCACATAGGCCAGCCAGTGCACGCACTCAAAGAAATAGTTGGGATGCCGCGAATAGCGCCACAGCCCCACCCGGCACGTCTTGCCCCGGTTGGCCGGGTCGGCTGCAAAGCGGCGCAATTGCCCGTCTGCCACGGCCTCGCCCGCCACCGCAATCAGCCACAGCGCCACCGCAACCGCCATGGCGAAAGCGCTGGGGGAATCCGGCCGGTAGCTCGGGACGGCAAACGCGATCGACAGGAACATCGACACCGCCGCCTGCAACTGGAAGAACCCAAACATGTTTCGCGATGCGGCCGGCCCCCACTCCTCACGCAACTTGCGGTAGCGCGCGTCTTCCGGCTTGCCGGCGTTGCGACGCCACAGGTGCCACCCAAGGCGCGCACCCCACACCGCTCCGCCGGCCCCGACGAGCAAGCGCGCCGGCAACGAACCGGTGCTCAGCCCCGCGTAGAGCAACGCCACCACGCCCAGCGAGAACGCCCAGACGGGATCGACCATGCCGGCGTTCCTGGTGCTCAGCTGCCATGCCCACACGGCACTGAACACCGCCACCAGGAACACCAGCGCAACCAGTGCAACGCCGATCGCCGACATCGTCACCCCCGCTGCAGCAGAAACTGCGACACGCCGATCCGGCCCTCGTCAAAGCCGGCCTCGCAGTAAGCGAAGTACAGCCGCCAGATGCGGATGAAGGGCTCGTCGAAGCCGAGCGCGCGCACGGCCTCCAGGCGGGCTTCGAAACGCTGGCTCCAGCGGCGCAGTGTCTCTGCGTAGTCGCGGCCGAAGTCGAGGCGGTCGACCACACGTAAGCCGTGTTGCTCCGCCAGCCGGATAAAGCGCTCGCGACTGGGCAACATGCCGCCCGGGAAGATGAACTGCTGGATGAAATCGGTGCCGGCGCGGTAGCGATCGAAATGCGCTTCGTCGATGGTGATGCTCTGCACCAGCGCGCGGCCGCCATGCCGCAGGCAGCGCACCAGCGTCCGGAAGTAGCTCGACCAGTACGCCTCGCCCACGGCCTCGAACATCTCGATGGACGCGATGGCGTCGTACGCCCCGTCCAGGTCCCGATAGTCACGCAGCTCAACGCGGGCCCGGGGCTCGTCGGCCAGGCGCTCGGCCGTATAGCGGCGCTGTTCTTCCGAGAGCGTGATGCCGTGCACGTGTGCCCCGCGTGCGCAGGCCATCTCCATCAGGCCGCCCCATCCGCAGCCGATTTCCAGCACATCCATGCCGGGCTCCACCCGCAGCAGGTCGCACACGCGCCGGTACTTGGCGGCTTGCGCTTCAGCAAGGCCATGCCGCAGATTGCCGTTGAACCAGGCCGACGAATACGCCATGCCTTCGTCCAGCCAGAGGCGATAGAAATCGTTACCCAGGTCGTAATGCAGATGGATGTTGCGACGGCTGCCGCGGCGGCTGTTCCGGCGCAGCAGGTGGCGCAGGCGCAGGACGGAGCGCGCCAGCGCATTCCCGAAGATCGCCTGGTCCAGCGTGGCCGCGTTGACGATGGCCAGCCGCAGCAGGTTGGTGAGGTTGCCCGAGTCGATCCATCCGTCGCGATACGCCTCGGCAAAGCCGACGTCGCCGCTGCGCAGGATGCGTCCGCAAGCGCGCCAGTCGGTGATGCGCAGATCTGCCACGAGCGGCGACGGGGCATCGCCGATCTGCACCTCTCCATCGGGCGTGACGAGGTGAAGGACGCCGTGCCGCAGCCGCCCGGCCAGCGCTAAAAACAGCCGGCCGGCAGCAGGAACATGGGGCGGCACCCAGGCAAGGGAGCGCGAGGCTGTCATCGGGAGTTCTCCGGAGAAGATCTGTCGTGCGGGACGCGGCCAAAAAACGGCACGCCCTTGAACCACAGGCGCAGGGCCTGCCAATGGATGCGGCCGATGACCTGCAGTGCAAGCAAAGGCTGGCGCAGCAGCGCGCGTCGCAGGTGGGCGGCATCGAACGGCTGCAACCGGCCGCCGACGGCGGTCTGCAGCAAGGCGCCGTCTCGGTCGTGATAGTCGATGCGTACCAGCGCCGTTGCAGCGCCCTCGGCAAAGCGGAACCGATAACCGCCCTCGACCCGGCAGAACGGCGAGACATGCAGCTGCTTGCGGCACGTCAGCACGGTGTGCGCGTCGATGGCCCCGCCGTCGTGCGCGCACAGCAGGTATCGATGGTGCTGCCCAAAGGTGTTGTTGACCTCGGCCAAGACCGCGCGCAGCGTGCCGGCCGCGTCGTGGCAATACCAGAACGAGACGGGGTTGAACATCCAGCCGGCAATGCGCGGGAAGG
Organism: Ralstonia sp. UNC404CL21Col; assembly: GCF_000620465.1. Lineage (GTDB taxonomy): Bacteria > Pseudomonadota > Gammaproteobacteria > Burkholderiales > Burkholderiaceae > Ralstonia > Ralstonia flatus. The sequence goes on along the minus strand of NZ_JIBE01000004.1, from coordinate 1,553,677 downwards.
TCTGCAGCCAGACCTCGCCATCGGCAGGCAAACCCGCGCTGCTCAGCACGCCACGTATCCACGTGAGCAGGTCCGAGCCGTCGCGCGGGCCGTAGTCACGCACACGCAAGGACAGCGGGCGGAGGCAGTCGACGCCGAACCACGCTCCGGTCAGGCGACCCAGCGCGGAGAGTTTCACGCGCACGGCAAACACCGGATAGACGAAGCGATTGGCCACCGGCCGCAGGCGGCGGTGCATGACCTGGCCGACGAGAAGCTGTGCGTCGCCGTTCATGGCGCCACCTGTGCCCAGGCCGGAGCGCAGCCGAAATCCGCCACGACGCGCAACGCGGACTTCAGGCCGTCTTCGTGGAATCCGTAGCCCGTCCAGGCGCCCGCAAACCAGGTGCGGCTGCGGCCCTGCAATGCCGGCAGGCGGGCCTGCGCGTCGATGGCCGGTTGGTCGAACACCGGATGCTCGTATTCGAAGCGCCGATACTCAAGCTCGGGCGCGGGCGGCGCAGATGGATTGAGCGTGACCACCACGGGCGTCGACACCGGCAATGGTTGCAGCTGGTTCAGCAGGTAGCTGACGCACGGCGCGCCCGCCGTTGCACCGGCGTGGGGTGCATCGAGATAGTTCCATGCCGACCACACGCGCCGCCGACGCGGCAACAGGCGGGTATCCCGATGCAGGAATGCGGTGTTGGGCTGATACCGGAAAGCGCCCAGCACGGCGCGCTCGTCGTCGGTGGCATCGTCGAGCAGCTGCAGCGTCTGCGGTGCATGCGTCGCGAGCACCACGGCGTCGTATCGCTCGCTTCCCGCATCCGTGCGGATATCGACATGGGCCTCTGCCCGGCGGATGCCGCGCACCGGCGTGGCGACACGCACATCGGCCAGCCGGCCGGCAATCGCCTGCACATAGCTGCGCGCGCCGCCTTTGACGGTCCGCCAGCGCGGCCGGTTGAAGACCTGCAGCAAGCCGTGGTTCAGACAGAATCGAAGGAATGTTTCGGCCGGAAACGCCAGGATCTCGCGGCTCGGCGTCGACCAGATGGCGGCTGCCATCGGCAGCAGATAGTGCGCGCAGAACGGCTCGCCATAGCGGCCGGCTGCCAGCAGCGTGCCGAGGCTGTGGCGCTCGTTGCGCGCCACGGCCAGGTTGGCGTGCGCCTGCCGGTTGAAGCGCAGGATGTCGCTCAGCATCGACAGGAAGCGCGCCGACACCAGATTGCGCGGCTGCGCAAAGACCGTGCTGAGGCTGGTGCCGGCCCATTCCAGCGCCCCGCCGTCGACGGATACGCTGAACGACATGTCGCTCTCGCAATGCGCTACGCCAAGTTCGTCGAACAACGCAATCAGGTTCGGATACGTGCGGGCATTGAACACGAGAAAACCGGTATCGACGCCAAAGACCTGCCCGCCCTCCTCAATGTCGACCGTATTGGTGTGCCCGCCAAGCCGTGGCGCGGCCTCGAACAGCGTCACGGCGTGCCGCTTCGCAAGAAAATGCGCCGCCGCCAGCCCCGAGATGCCGGAGCCGACCACGGCAATGCGCTTTGCAGGAAACTGAAGAATGTTCAAGGCGATGCCTCTTGGATTGGCTGGGCGCTCATCCGCCGTGGCGGCCGGGCAGCAGCGCAAGAAACTCGCGCCGCAGGCTGGGATCGGTCAGGAACACGCCGCGCATCACGCTGCTCACCATGCGCGACTCGTCGTCTTTCGTGCCGCGCCAGTGCATGCAGTAGTGCTCGGCCTCCAGCACAACGGCCAGGCCGTCGGGCGCCATGCGGTCTTCCAGCAAATCGGCGATCTGCTTGATGGCTTCTTCCTGGATCTGCGGACGGCTCATGACCCAGTCGATCAGCCGGGCGTACTTGGACAGCCCGATCAACTGGGAGTCCTGGCGCGGCATGACGCCGACCCACGCGCGCCCCATCACCGGACACAGGTGGTGCGAGCAGGCGCTGCGCACCCGCAACGGCCCGACCACCATCAGCTCGTTGAGCCGCTCCGCGTTCGGAAACGCCGTCACTTCGGGGGCTTCGACGTAGCGGCCGGCAAACACCTCGCGCACAAACATCTTGGCGACGCGGCGCGCGGTTTCCCGGCTGTTGTGGTCTTGCTCCACATCGATGACGAGCGCGCGCAGCACCGCCTGCAGGCGCTCCTCCACCTCTGCCTGGAGCAGATCCAGTTCACCCTCGCGCAGGTAGGCGGCGATGTTGTCGTTGGCGTGAAAACGGTGGCCGGCACTCATCAGCCGTTCCCGAATCCGGACAGAAAGCGGCACGCTGCCAACCGCTCCGGCAAACCCGGGCGGATCCAAAGTCAGTTTCATTGAAGTTGCCTCCGAAAAGTCGGCGGTGCTTTCACCGCCCATGCCGCCTCAGGCAAGCTGCCGCGCGAGGTGGATGGGACGCATATCCACCTATACGCAGCTAACCCGCAGGTGGATGCAGCGTCTCAGCCCGAATGGCGAATTCCATCGCGTCTTCGAGCATCAAACGGGCGCGGTTGGCGACATCACCGAGATAGCGGTGAAGTTGTTCATCGAGCGACGACCGCACCGCGCAGCCATCGCTGAACCGCTCGAATGCGTCGAGCTGGCGGATCAGCCCGACAAGATGCCGTGGGCATTCGCAGGCGAGCGTCTGCGAGGCGTTGGCGAAGATCTCCAGCTGGCGGTCCGTGAACCTGCGCGCATTGCGCCGCAACGGCTCGAGCTTTCCGTACACGGCATCCACGCGTACGAGCTGCGCCAACTCCTGCAGAACCTGGTCGAGTTCGCCCTGGGCGTTGGGCTCGCGATACAGCCGCACGCCGGCTGCGCGCAGCATATCGGTGGCGCGCACCGTGCCAAAACTGTAGATCACGCCGACGGCGCTGGCCCCGCAACGGCGTGCCGCGGCCAACACGGCTTCCGCCGTTTCCGGATGCAGGGAGGCGGCTTCCACGACCAGCGCGTCGGTGCGCGGCGGCGGTTCGACGTGCGCCTCGCCGTCGAGCGCGGGCAGTTCGATGACGGGCTCGATGCCCAGCGACGCAAGCGTGCTCTTTCTGCGCCGGACGCGCTCCGCCAGCAATGCGCCGCAGACGGCCAGCGAAATGGCCGCGGTGGATGGCGCCGGCGCGGGCGCCTCTACGGTCACGGACGCTTCCAGCAACTGCTGGAGTTCGGTGCTGTCCGCATGCGCAATCGCACCAATTGCGTGGCCCTGGTTGACGAGTGCCCGCAGCAGCGCGAGGCGCCGGACGTCTTCGCTCGAATACAGCCGTTGGCCGGACTCCGATTTGGCCGGAGAAATCACGCCATAGCGCTGCTCCCACACACGCAGGGTGGATACAGGCATCTTGGCCATGCGGGCGGCGGTTCCGCTTCGGTACATCGGCGCCGCGTTGTCTTCGGGTGGCACGTGCGTCTCCATGCAAGAGCTGCTTTGCTGACATGAAACGCTGTGCCGCCAACATCGTCAATGAAATGAAGCGTAAAACGCGCTTTTTGAGGAGGCATGAGTCGGAATTGAGTCGCCATTTCGGTGCCCAGGCCGCCTGCACACCTGCCACATCGACGCGTTCCGGCCGCGCTCCCGCCGCATTGCAACGGCGGGAGCGCCCTTACCTTATGAAGCGCGTGCCGTCAGCCATTGGCTGGGCGGCAGCGGCGCACCGACAATCCGCATCTCGCCAAGGCTGCCGAAGAAGCCGTTGCCCATGCTGCCGCCGTATTGCGCGCAGCCGATGGCCATCTGCTGGTTGCTCGCCACGTAGCGGATGCCGTCCATCCCGCTGTTGTTGCGCAGGATGGGCGCGCCTTCCACGTACATCGTCGTGCTGCCCTTTCCGTCGTTGACGATGGCAACGTGCAGCCACTGCCCTGCCGAGACACCGCCGGACCAGCACGCCAGGTTCTCGGTGTTGTCGGTCGGGATGACCTCCCACTGGAACTCCATCAAGTTGGAAAAGGCGAACATCGCCATCGTGTCGCCCTGGTCGACATCGCCCGGCCACGACACGCCGGTGGCCGCGCTGCGCGCACCGAGTCGATACAGGATGCCCATCCACGCGTTGTTCTGCGCGGTCCAGGCCGAATCGATCTTCAGGAACGCCTCGATCGTGTAGCCGCTGGCAAACGTTTGCACATTCAACGGCGAAGTCGTGTCGGTCGTGAAGTACGAAGACCTCGTCTGGTTGGCGTTCTTGAACTGCAGGCTGCCGGGGGCCGACGACAGCGGGTGATGGTCTTTCGACCAGACCAGATCGCCGGGTTGCCCGCCCATCCACGTGTTGAGCGAAATGGGGTTCGCGCCGGCCGTGGTATCGCCCGGCACGGAGGCATCCTTGATCTGGAAGCCCGGCTGATACGGAGACAGTGCCTGGCCCTCCGCCGCAGCCGTGTTGTAGAACCGCCAGTGCGCCAGCGTGTTGGGCACCACGGGGTAGTCGTTCGGGCCCGACGCCGGCTTGCCCGCAACCTGCGGCGGGTTGTGATAGTTCGCCAGGATCAGGCCCTTGGCGACGTCGGTCAGGCTGCCCGACACCGAGCCCGCCGCGGCCTTGAAGCCGGGATTGAAGCCGGCAAAGCGCTTGGCAAAATCGATGTCGATCGAGAAGTTCTGGTTATCCGCCGTCAGCCACGCCGAATCGAACGGGGTCAGGCTCGCTTCCGGCTTGACCGGCACCCACGGCGAGAACGAACTGGCGACGATCCTGTTGTTCGTCAGATCGAATTCGAACAGGCGCATCAGGCCGTTGCCGCCCATATAGGCCATCTGATAATCGACGACCATGAAGATGACGTCGTTGCCGGCGGCGTTCTTTTTCGTCATCTTGCAGGCGCCGTGATAGTGACCCGACACGGCCATGAAAATCTGGTCGTTATTCTTGATCAGCTTGTCCCACAGGTAGCTCGAATAGGCCGTATCGGTTGCCGTCACTCCATCGGAACCAATGCCCGCGAGCTGGTGGCAAATCAGGATGACCGGAATGCCGGGGTTCTTTGCGATGACCGAGTTGGCCCAGGCAATCGCATCGTCCGAAGCGCGCCACGACATCGACAGCACCAGAAACTGGTTTCCCTCCGCCTGGAAGACGTGGTACTCGTGAAAGCCCGAACCGTGGCGGCCGCCGAAGGTTGACTGCTGCTGGGCACGCGCGGTCGGGAACACTTTCAGATACGGCTCCAGAAGACCTTGCCGGTGGTTGCCGCCGTCCTGGTATCCGTCGGTGTTGTCGAAACCGGAAACGCCCACGCCCCAGTCCGGCCCCCATTGCATCGACGAGCCGATGGCGCCGATATCGTGGTTGCCCGCGCAAATCGAATAGTTGCAGTTGGCCTTTTCCAGCACCTGCATTGCCTGGCTCGCCAGTTCCCACTCTTTGGTCACGGTGCCGTTGCTGAGCTGGCTGTTACTCAGCAGATCAGTATTCGCGCTCCACGGTGCCGAACCCTCAGAGGTGTAATACCAGGACTGATCGACAATATCGCCAAGATGGGTGGTAAAGGCCAGTTTCAGCGCTTTTGCATTCTGGGCAATCCATTGCGTTTGCGATTTGAATGGATTATCGAATTGCGGATTGATGGTCGGATAATTCTTTTGATACAACTCGCCCATTTTTGCCGATGCATAGCGCGGATAGAACTGCGTATCCGGCAAGGCCGCCAGCGTAAATGACGACACCATTTTTGGCGCAGGCGTACCGGTGCCCGGATTGCCCGCGCCGGGGGACGTGCCCGTACCCGTTGAGGTGGAACCCGTCGACGCGTCCGACGCATCGCCACCACCGCACCCGCTCAGCGCACCCGACAGGCCGACCGCGGTCGAGGCAAGCATCATGCGCAGCAACTGCCGGCGCTTCAATTCAGGAACAGCCGCCAGATCGTCCAGCGTCACCGGCTGTTGATCGGCCCGACTTTTCATTGACATGGTTCTCTCCGTTACGTTTTGGGCTACCCAGAAGGCAAAGCGATTGCCGTCGCAATTCGCAGGGGCTGGTCCAACGCGCGAAGGGAAATGAACGTCATGCCTGAAAAGCGGCAGTTCTCATCGACACAGGTCAACCGCACTGAGCTTCCGAGACAAAACACTCTCAAAAAAGCTCAGATAGCGAATGCGTTCGATGCTCTTTTTATTGCCTGCGATTCATGAAGTGAATCGGTCACATCGATTGGCATCCGCATGGTAGGAATGCTGTGTGACAGGGGCGTTTCTTTAAGTCATGCAGATTCAATCGCAATTGGATCGAATCACAATTCCGTGCATAGGAACACGGCGCCTATCTGAAGGCCGTGTGGAACGGCCCGATGCCGCGCCGCCATGCGCTGCGCCGGCTCACAACAGCATCTGCGGCGTACGACAAACGGGCGCTCGTTCGCTGCCTCATCCACGTGCCGGCGGCGACACCAGCCCGACAGGACGCTTCGCGGAACAGGGACATAGCTGCCGCCGTCCTCCGTACCCCCGCGGGTGGGGACCGGGAAAACCCGCCCTTGACCCCTAATATATCAATCCATAAATTTTGATATATCAAAAGACGTGCACCGGTCAGCAGCCTGCTGCAAGGGCGACATGTCAAAGAAAACCCTGACGAGGAGACCCAATGACAGCGCCCTTCCGTAATCGGCTGCGGCAGGCATCTAGTGCCCGCGCCCCGCACAATCCGTCCCGACGCGCCTTTCTGAGTTACGGAGGCGCCGTCGTGGGCGGGGCGATGGTGAGCGCCTGTGGCGGTGGGTCCGACGACGCAGCAACACCGGTTGCCACCACGCCCACGGCCCCCGTGCAGGCAGATCCGATCTGGGGTCCGAACGGGCTGGCCACCACCATCATTTCTTCGCTGAAGGGCGTGGCACAGAGCGCATTCCCGGCCGTGGATTTCCAGGTCGAGGCGTATGGCGCTCAGCCCTGCAGCGTTGCCGCACAGACGAGCCCCTACACCGATCCGACCAAGTCGCCCGTCAGCTCAGGCGCTGGCGCAACGCAGGCACCCGGTGCATTCGATTCGCGCCCCGCGTTTCTGGCAGCCATTGCAGCTTGCAGCGCAGCAGGTGGCGGGCGCGTAGTAGTGCCTTCGGGCACATGGTATTGCGCCGGGCCAATCGTCCTGCAAAGCAACGTCAACTTTCACCTCAGCGCCAACTGCACGATCTACTTCAGCGCCAATCCGGCCGATTACGCCAAGGATGGCCCGATCGATTGCGGCGCCAACGGCAAGCTGTACTACAGCCGCTGGCAAGCCGACGATTGCCTGAATTACGGCTCACCCATCTACGCACGCAACGCCAGCAACATCGCATTGACGGGCGAAGGGGCGACCTCGGTGCTCAACGGCCAGGCCATGACGCCGTTTGCCGGGACAGGCAACACGAGCACGTGCTGGTGGACCTTCAAGGGCACCAACGGCGCCTATGGTTGCGCAAGCTCGAGCACGCCGTCGCAGGCTTACAGCAACCCGAACAACGTCGACTTGCAGACCGCTGTGCCCGGCATCCCGAGCGCGCTGTACGCACAGCTCACCAATCCCGCGACGCCGTGGCAGCAAGACCAGAACTATCTGCCCGCGCTGTCCGAAGCGGGCGTTCCGGTGGAGAAGCGCATCTTCGGGCTCGGGCACTACCTGCGCCCTTGCATGGTGGAGTTCATCGGCTGCACCAACGTGCTGATGGAGAACTACCGCACGATCAACACGCCGTTCTGGCAGCACCATCCGGTGCACTGCACCAACGTGGTCATCCGTGGCGTGACGGTCGACAGCATCGGCCCCAACAACGACGGCTTCGACCCCGATGCCTGCAGCAACGTGCTGTGTGAAAACGTCACGTTCAACACGGGCGACGACTGCATCGCCATCAAGTCGGGCAAGAACCTCGACACCGGCTACGGCCCGGCGCAAGACCACGTCATCCAGAACTGCACGATGAACAGCGGCCACGGCGGCATCACGCTGGGTAGCGAGATGGGCGGCGGGGTGCAGAACATCTATGCGCGCAATCTGGCGATGCTCAATCAGTTCTGGGCAACGAACTCCCTGAACATCGCCATCCGCATCAAGACGAACATGAACCGTGGCGGGTTCGTGAAGAACTTCTATGTGACCAACGTCAGCCTGCCCAACGGCGTCAATCTCACGGGCGCCGGCTACGGCAGCAAGATGCTCGCAGGCAGCCCGATCAACGGCACGGTGCCCTTGGGTGTGGTGACGACCAACGCGGCAAACCCGTCGGCATCGCAAGGCGGGATCATCACCTTCGACTGCGACTATCAGCCCGCTGCCGACGCCATCCGCACGCGGCCGGCCCTGGTGCAGAACGTGAACATCTCCAACGTGACCGCCGGCAACGTCACCACGGGCGGCCTCACGGGCTCGTGTTTCCAGGCCATCGTTGCGCAGGGCCCCGTGGCGTTCGACTACAACGGCCCGCTGCCTGTGCCCGCCATCCCGCCAATCACCGGCGTGACGATCTCGAACTGCAACTTCGGCACGCCCACGGCGGCGGGCCCGGCAAGCGCCAGCACGCCGGGGCCGATCTACGCCTACAACGTGCACGACATCACGCTGCAGAACGTCGTGATCGGTGGACAGACCTTCAACACCACCGTGACCGACGCCCGCTGAGCAACCCGCCTCCTTCGCGCGCGGCTGGATCCACCGGCCGGCGCCCTTTTTATTCCGATCCTGCTGCCCACCCATCCATCATGAAACGTTCTCCCGCAATCGCAAGTACGTCCCTGCTGTTCGCCGCACTGCTGGCCGCCTTTGCAAGCGGCGCAGCGCAGGCGCGCACCTTCCGTGTGGCCGACGTGCACGGCGACACCTACCCGACCAACATGGCCGTCAAGTTCATGGGCGACGAAATCAAGAAGGCCACCGACGGCAAGGACTCTGTCAAGGTCTTCGGCAACAGCGCGCTGGGATCGGAGAAAGACACCATCGACCAGGTGCGCATCGGCGCGATCGACATGGTGCGTGCCAACGGCGCAGCCTTCAACGAGATCGTCCCGGAGTCGGTCATCCCCTCGCTGCCCTTCCTGTTCCGCGATATCGAGCACTTCCGCAAGGTGATGTACGGCCCGGTCGGCCAGAAGATTCTGGATGCGTTTTCCGCCAAGGGTTTCGTCGCGCTGACGTTCTATGAGAGCGGCGCGCGATCGATCTATGCCAAGAAGGCCATCCACACGCCGGCCGACATGAAGGGCGTGAAGATCCGCGTGCAGCCGTCGGATCTGATGGTCGACGAGATCAAGGCCATGGGAGGCACGCCCACACCAATGCCCTTCAGCGAGGTCTATACCGGCCTGAAGACGGGCCTGGTGGACGCCGCGGAAAACAACATCCCATCGTATGAGGAAACCAAGCACTTTGAAGTCGCGCAGATCTACTCCGAAACGCAGCATGCGATGACGCCCGAAGTGCTGGTGTTCTCCAAGAAGATCTGGGACACGCTCACCCCGCAGGAGCAAGCCGCCATCCGCAAGGCCGCTGCAGACTCGGTGCCGTACTACGTGAAGCTCTGGACCGCACGCGAGCAGGCCGCCACGGCCACCGTGACCAAGGGCAACGCCACCATCGTGCCGGCGTCGCAGGTCGACCGCGCCGCCTTCGTCAAGGCCATGCAGCCGCTCTGGACGAAGTACGAAACCACGCCGCAGATGAAGGACATCGTCAACGCGATCGTCGCCACCAAGTAAGCCTGCCTCACCGCTCAAGCGCAGGGCTTGCGTCTTTCCCGCGGGCCCCGCGCCGGGCAGGCTGCCGATGGACGACGTTCCTACACCGGCCCCCGCCTGCCCACCTCCGATACCGCGCTCCCCTCCAGGTTCAGCATGCAATCGATGTCTTTACTCAAACGCATCAACGATGCGTTTGCGCTTGTGCTCACGCTTGTGGCGGCGTCATGCCTGGCCACGCTGACCGTGCTCGTCTTCTACGGCGTGGTCATGCGCTACGTCTTCAACAACGCGCCGGATTTTGTTGAACCCATCGCCCTGCTCATGGTGGTGGCCATCGCCATGTTCGGGGCGGCGCTCAAGGTGCGCGAAGGCGGCCATATCGGCCTCGATTCCTTTGTTGAACGCCTGCCCGCGGGTGGCAAGCGCGCCGCGCACGTGCTGCAGAAGCTGTGTCTGATCGCCTTTGCGATTGTGATCTTCATCGGCTGCTTCGACATGGCCGAAACCACATTCGGTGACCGCATCCCCATCCTCGGTCTGCCTGAAGCCGTCCGCTACTGGATTCCGATCGCGGCCAGTGTCGCCATCGCCCTATTCGCTCTCGAACGCCTGATCGGGCTGTTCGCGCAAGACGCAAGTTAAGTCACCATGGATCTCGCTATTCTCTCCGTCAGTTTTCTGGCGTTTCTTCTGCTGGGCGTACCGGTTTCGTTCGCGCTCGGCCTGTCATGCGTGCTGACGTATCTGCACGAAGGTCTGCCGGCGGCCACCGCCATGCAGTCGATGATCTCCGGCATGAACGCGTTCTCGTTCCTGGCCGTGCCGTTCTTCATTCTGTCGGGCGAGCTGATGCTGCACGGCGGCATTGCAGACCGCATCCTGCGCTTCGCGCAATCGCTGGTGGGGCACTTCCGCGGCGGCCTGGGCATGGCCAACGTGGTGGCCTGCACGCTGTTCGGCGGCGTGTCGGGCTCGCCCACCGCAGACACGTCAGCCATGGGCGGCGTGGTGATTCCGCTGATGAAGCGCGAAGGTTACAGCGCGGCCTACGCCGTCAACGTGACCACGCATGCCTCGCTGGCCGGCGCGCTCATGCCGACCTCCACCAACATGATCATCTACGCCTTTGCGGCGCAGGGCATCGTGGGTTCGCTCAACGGCCAGCAGGTGAGCGGCGTGTCGATTGGCGATCTGCTGTTCTCCGGGCTGCTGCCGGTGCTGTGGGTCATGGGCTTCGTGCTGATCGCCGCCTACTGGCAAGCCAAGCGCTACGGCTTCCCGCGCCGCGCCGATGGCTCGACCGAGCTGCCGCCCTTCCCCGGCTGGCTTGCCGTCGCACGCGCCTTTGTGGGTGCGGTACCGGGCCTGATGGTGATTGCGCTGATCCTGGTGTGCGTGGCCATGGGCATTGCCACCGCCACCGAAGCCGCCGCCATCGCGGTCGCCTATTCGCTGTGCCTCACGGTGCTGGTCTATCGCTCCATGACGTGGAGCAAGTTCCGCCGCGCTCTGGCCCACGCCGCCAAAACCACCGGCGTGGTGCTGCTGCTGATTGCCGTGTCGAACATGCTGCGCTTTCAGATGGCCTACCTGGAGATCCCGGACGCTATCGAGCAGATGCTCACGCAGACCAGCGCCGCACCGTGGCTGATGCTGCTCTACATCAACATCCTGCAGGTGTTCCTGGGCACGTTCGTCGACATGGCAGCGCACATCCTGATCACCACGCCGCTGTTCCTGCCGATGGCCATGCACTGCGGCGTCGGCCCGGTGCAGTTCGGGATCATGCTGCTGCTCAACTGCTCGCTGGGCCTGGTGCATCCGCCCATCGGCTCGGTGCAGTTTGTCGGCTGCGCCATCGGTGAGGTCTCTATCGGCGAGACCACCAAGATCGCGTGGCCGTACTACCTCGCCATCTTCACCGCCATCAACGTGGTGACCTACATGCCGTTCTTCTCGACCTGGCTGCCGAGCGTGATCAACGGGCACCCGGTGTACTGAGGGCACCTCAACGAATAACCAACATGCAGCCATGGCTGCGACATCAAGGAAGGAGTCATCATGAAGAGCCAGGTAGCCATCGCGGCAGCGATTGCACTCACAGGAGGCATCGCCGGATCGGCGTACGCACAGAGCAGCGTCACGCTGTACGGCAACATCGACGTGTCGATCGGGTATCAGAGCAACCAGACCTCGGTCGGCTCCACCTCGAACGGCCATTCGGTCGTCAAGCAGAACAGCGGCATCTGGTCGGGCAGCCGCTTCGGCTTCAAGGGCAACGAAGACCTGGGCGGCGGCAACAGCGCGCAGTTCGTGCTCGAAGAAGGCTTTAACGGCGACACGGGCTCGCAATCGGTCTCGGGGCTGATGTTCAACCGGCAGGCCTTCGTGGGGCTGACCAACCGCGACCTCGGCACCGTCACGCTGGGTCGTCAGTACACGGCGTATTTTTCGATCCTCGCCCCATATAGCCCGATCACCTGGCTGACCGGCTTCTACGGCGCGCACCCAGGCGATATCGACTCCCTCGACACCAACTACCGCGTCAACAACTCCGTGGTTTACACGTCACCCACGCTGGGCGGCGTGACTTTCAGCGGCTCATACGGCTTGGGCGAAACGCCGGGCAGCGCAGGCAACGGCTCAACCTGGAGCTTTGCCGCGCGCTACGCCAACGGCCCGGTCGGCGTGGGCGCGGGTTTTATGCGCGTGAACAACTCGACGGTGGGCGGTGGTGCATGGGGCGCGAACTCATCGCTATCCAACGGCGGCAGCGAACCTGCCGTGTCCGCCATCAATGCGGGCTACCAGTTGGCGGCCGCGCAACAGCGCTTTGCCGTGTTGGGTTCTTACACCTTCTCGCCCGCATGGGACGTGTCGGTGTCGTACACCAACGTGCAGTACATCCCGGGCGTGAACTCCAAGTTCGCCAGCCAGGCGATCTTCAATACCGGCGGCGCAGTGCTGCACTACAAGGCAACGCCGACGCTGGACCTGGCTGCGGGATATTCGTATACGCGCGCCACCAAGGCCAACGGCATTGCCGATGCAGCGACGTATCACCAGTTCAACCTGTCGCAGTACTACAGCCTCTCGAAGCGCACGGGCCTGTACGTTCTGGAGGCGTATCAGAAAGCCAAGGGCAAGACGATCTCGCCCACGGGCAGCATCATCGATGCCACGGCGTCGATCGGCGACGGCCAGAACGGCGCACCTTCGGCAACGGGGTCGCAGCTGGCGGTGGCTGTCGGCATGATTCACCGGTTCTGACCGATTGACGCGCCCGGCACGGTGTCGGCTTCGACGCTGTGCCGGGTTCGCCTCAGTTCAAGCGCGCGGACTTTGCCGCTATCATGATGCCCGCGCTGCCCTTGGCCTGTGACCGCATCGACAATCCCAGGCACCGCCGTTGCAATCCCATCCACTCCCACCCGAACTCGTTGCGAGCTGTATGACTTCGCGTCCTTTCCCCTCGTCACCTGAGGACGAGGCCACCATGACCGCCTCTCGACGCGTGTATCTCAGTCTGCGCGAGCGGATTGTCGAGATGGAGTTGCTACCCGGAACGCGCATCGTCGAGAAGGACCTCGCAGAAGAATTCGGCACCAGCCGCACGCCCGTGCACGAGGCGGTCCAGCGCTTGGCCGAGGAAGGGCTGATCGACGTCCAGGCGCGCGTCGGGACATTCGTGTCGCGCATTCCGCTCAATACGCTGGAAGAAGCCATGCTGGTGCGCAGCGCGCTGGAAGTCGCCATCATCGAGAAGGCTGCCGAGCGCATGACGCCCGAAGGCATCCACAAGCTCAACGTCGTGCTGGAGCGGCAGGCGCAATGCGTGCGCGAGGGCAACCGGCGCGGCTTCTTCCGCACCGACGAAGCGTTTCACGCCACGCTGGCCGAGTTGTCGGGCTATCCCGGTGTCTGGCAGATCATCCTGGAAGTCAAAACGCAGATCGACCGTTATCGGCTGCTGACCCTCCCCTTGGAGGGTCGCATGACCGAGGTCCTGGCAGAGCATCGCGCGGTGATCGACGCTCTCGCGTCCAACGACCCGACGCGGGCTGTGCGCGCCATGCGCGAGCATCTGGACCACGTGCTGCCGGTGCTGGAAATCACGCGCCGACTGCGGCCCGAATACTTCACGGTTTAAGCGCGGCGCCCACGCCGGTGCATCGGCCGGCAGATACAGGGCGGCAACACCGCAACCGATGGTGTTTCGCGCCGCCCAGGCAACTCAAATCGACAGGCAGAGCTTGCCGAAGTGCTTGCCCGCCGCCTGATGCGCAAACGCATCGGCAATGTCTTCCAGCGCAAACGTCTGATCGATCACCGGCTTGATGCCGGTTGCGTCGATGGCGCGCACCATGTCGCGCTGGTGGCTCCGGCTGCCGACAATCAAACCCTGCAGGGTCTGGTGGCGCCGCATCAGCTCGACCGTCGGCACCGGGCCGGCAATACCGGTCAGCACGCCGATCAGGGCGATATGGCCGCCGGTGCGGCATGCCTGGATGGACTGACTCAGCGTGTCGGGCCCACCCACTTCGATCACGTTGTCGACGCCCCGGCCGTTCGTGTACTCGAGCACCTTGGCCGCCCAGTCGGTATCGCGCCGGTAGTTGATCGTGAAATCGGCACCGAGCGCCTGCGCACGCGCGAGTTTCTCGTCGGAAGACGAGGTTGCGATCACAGTGGCGCCCATGCTCTTGGCAAATTGCAGCGCAAAGATCGACACGCCGCCCGTCCCGAGCACCAGCACGGTATCGCCTGCCTTCAAGCCCGCATCGACCACTAGCGCGCGCCATGCGGTGAGCCCCGCCGTCGTCAGCGTTGCGGCTTCGGCGTGGCTGTAGCCGCGCGGTGCGTGCGTAAACCAATGCGCTGGGCGAACGACGTATTCGCGTGCGTAGCCGTCAACACCGTCGCCGGGCACGGTCGCAAAATCGGCGAGGGTCGGGCCGCCATCCAGCCAGGTCGGGAAGAACGTCGAGACAACCGAATCGCCCACGGCAAACTCGTCCACGCCTTCGCCGATCGCCTCCACCACGCCGGCGCCGTCGGACATCGGGATGCGGCCGTCGGCGCTGGGCATGCGGCCGGTCACCACGCCCAGATCGTGGAAGTTCAGCGAGCTGGCATGCACACGCACGCGGATTTCTCCGGCGCCCGGCTGGCCGGGGTCGGGCAGATCAACGAGGTGAAGTTTGTCGAGGCCAGCGGGCTGGCGCAGGGTAATGGCTTTCATGAGCACGACGTCCTTAATGGAAAGGGGAAAGGTTGCGAAACGGCAGCGCCGCAAAAACTTGCAGCGATACCGCATTGCAGGCATTGTCACGGCGTACCTCCTGCGTCGCAAGAACGTACAATTTTCACAGGTACTATCAATTTTGTAGGTATAAAACCATGCGTCTGAAACGTCTGGACGGCAAAAGCGGCTGCGCCGTCGAAGTCACGCTTTCCGTGATCGGCGGGGTCTGGAAGCCCGTGATCCTGTTCCACCTCCTGCCTGGGAAGAAGCGCTTCATGGAGCTGACCCGCCTGATTCCGAATGCCACGCAGCGCATGCTGACGCTGCAATTGCGCGAACTCGAAGCGGACGGCGTCATCGCGCGGCACGTGTATCCGCAGGTGCCCCCCAAAGTCGAATATGTGCTGACCCCGCTGGGCGAGTCGCTCGCGCCGGTGCTGATCAGCCTGCGCGAATGGGGCGAGTCGTATCGCACGAGCGAGATGTCCCGCGAGCCGGCCGAAGTGCCGGAATGCGCGCGGGGCGAGGCCATGGCGACTTGAAGTCACACGAGGGCTGCCAAAAAAAGGCGGCCTAAGGCGCCGCTCTCCTCACGCCGCGTCGCAGTTACATGCAGTTACATCTTCTGAGTCGTAGCGTGTCGATTTCGCCCACCCCTCATTCGACGTGCAAGTAGAGGCGCAAACATCTTGCGCAGCCTCTCACCCAACCGAACCAAGGAGAAACACCATGCGATTCATGATCCTGCGACTGGCCGACCAAGACACCGAAGCCTCGGTGATGCCCAGCGAAGAACTGCTGACCGCCATGGGCAAATACATGGAAGAGCTGGCCAAGGCGGGCGTGCTGTTGGGCGGCGAAGGCCTGCACCCCAGCTCGCGCGGCGCACGCGTGGAATTCAAGGGCGGCAAGCCGACGGTGATCGATGGCCCATTTGCCGAAGCCAAGGAGCTGATCGCCGGCTACACCATGCTGCAGGTCAAGTCGGAAGAAGAAGCGCTCGAATGGGTCAAGCGCTGGCCGGCATTGGATGGCGGCGGCAATGTGCGCCTCGAAATCCGGCGCGTGTTTGAAGCGGAAGATTTTGGTGCGGAGTTCACGCCCGAAGCCCGCGAGCGTGAAGAACGCCTGCGCGCCGAACTGGCGGCCAAGCAGCAATAGGCGGCGCGTCATGGCCGATTCGACGCAGGAGGCCCTCGCCATCCACCGCACCATCGACGCGGTGTGGCGCATCGAATCGGCCAGGATCATTGCCGGGCTTGCGCGCCTGCTGCGCGACGTGGGCCTGGCAGAAGAGCTGGCCCAGGATGCGCTGGTCGCGGCGCTGGAGCAATGGCCCGCATCCGGCATCCCCGACAACCCGGCCGCGTGGCTCACGGCCACCGCCAAACACCGCGCCATTGACCGGCTGCGGCATCACACGCTGGCGGAGCAGAAGCATGCGCGGCTCGCCATCGAGCTGGAGATCGAACACGAGCTGGCCCAGGCCGATGCCGAAGCCGCACGCGACGAGGCCATCGGCGACGATCTGCTGCGGCTGGTCTTCATTTCCTGCCATCCGGCGCTGCCGCACGAAGGCCGCGTGGCGCTGACGCTGCGATTGCTTGGCGGACTGACCACGGACGAAATCGCCCGCGCGTTTCTGGTGCCCGAACCGACGGTGGCGCAGCGCATCGTGCGTGCGAAAAAGACGCTTGCCGCCGCGCGCGTGCCCTTCGAATTGCCCGAGCCCGATGCCTTGCCCGAGCGGCTGTCGGCCGTGCTGCAGGTGATCTATCTCGTCTTCAACGAAGGCTATGCCGCCACCGCCGGCGACGACTGGACGCGCCCCACGCTCTGCGAAGAAGCGCAGCGCCTGGGCCGCATCCTTGCCGGCCTCATGCCCGGCGAGCCCGAAGTGCATGGCCTGCTCGCGCTGATGGAACTGCAGGCCTCGCGCCTGCGTGCACGCGTGGGCCCCGACGGCCGGCCCATCCTGCTGATGGAGCAAGACCGCAGCCGTTGGGACTACCTGCTCATCCAGCGTGGCTTTGCCGCGCTGGCACAGGCTGAAGCCCGCGGGCGAGGGCTCGGCCCGTATGGGCTGCAGGCCGCCATTGCGGCATGTCATGCAAGCGCTCGCACCGCCGAGCAAACCGACTGGACGCGCATTGCCGCGCTGTACGACGCGCTCGCGCAACTCACGCCCTCGCCCGTCGTCGAACTCAACCGCGCCGTTGCGGTGGCGATGGCGTATGGGCCGCAAGCGGGCCTTGAAATCGTCGATACGCTGCTCGCCGAACCGGCGTTGCGCAGCTATCACCTGCTGCCCAGCGTCCGCGCCGATTTTCTTGCACGCCTCCACCGCATGGAGGAGGCGCGCGCGGAGTACGAGCGTGCTGCTGCACTCACGCACAATCGGCAGGAGCGTGCGCTGCTCCTCGAGCGCGCAGCCGGGTGCAATGCCCGCGGCTGACGCTGTCGCTCATCACACCGACGTGCATGTTGATCGTGATGCTTTGGAAGCAAGTCTCCAGCAGATTGCGCGCGTGCACGCATCCGGAATTCGTCTTTCGATATGACATCGCGCGATTGCGGATTGGCAACACCGCGCCAACGCCGAAGACTGAATTCAATTCTCTTTACAGCTCAGAGACTTAGCGTGAAACGCGAGCATTGAAATATAGATGCTCCGATTTCTACGTATGCCGCCGCGCATGGTGCGACGCAGAATGATTTGCAAGCGCAGGACATGGTTCAAGGCCGGCCGCGCTCATGCATTCACATCGTTCCGTCGATCGCGCAAGCGCAGAGGTACTCACAATGAGTCGCAAGTTCAAGGTCGTGGCCGTCTCGGGCAGCGTGCAGCGCCCCTCGCGGACACTCGTATTGGTCGAGCAACTGCTGGCCGCCCTCGCTGAGGTTCTTCCCATCGATGTCCACCTGATCACGCTCGAAGAACTGGCTCCAGCCATTGGTGGCACGTCGTATCGAGACCAGCTGCCGGGCCGGGTGCAGGCGGAACTTGCCGCCATTGAATCGGCCGATGTGCTCGTGGTCGCGAGCCCCGTGTATCGCGGCTCATACACGGGTCTGTTCAAGCATCTTTTTGATCTGGTCCACCACGAAGCGCTCATCGACGTGCCTGTCCTGCTGGCAGCCACGGGCGGCAGCGACCGTCACGCGCTGGTGATTGATCATCAGCTGCGGCCGCTTTTCAGCTTCTTCCAGGCGCGCACATTGCCACTGGGCGTGTATGCATCGGAGCAGGATTTCAGCGGCTACGACATCACCAGCCAGGCACTGCGTGACCGGATCGCCCTGGCCGTCACGCGTGCGTTGCCGCTGCTGAGCACGGCGCCGGCCGCAGACCTTCGCACCGCCCCGGTGGCACAAGCCGCCTGAAGCGCCGCTTCGTTCGTTCCCATCCCGCACAGAGCAAAGGACCATCGCGATGAGCCAATCTTCTTCCAGCGCCACTATCAAGTTTGCCTACTGGGTGCCGAACGTCAGCGGCGGCCTGGTCGTCAGCACCATCCCGCAGCGCACCGACTGGAGCCTCGAATACAACCAGAAGCTGGCGCAGACGGCTGAGAAAGCCGGCTTTGACTACGCGCTCAGCCAGATCCGCTTTACCGCCGGCTACGGCGCCGAGCATCAGCACGAATCGGTGTCGTTCAGCCAGGCCATCCTGCACGCCACCACCAAGCTGAAGGTGCTGGCCGCCATCCTGCCGGGCCCCTGGCATCCGGCGGTGGTGGCCAAGCAGTTGGCCACGATCGACCACATCTCCAACGGCCGCATCGCCATCAATGTCGTCAGCGGCTGGTTCAAGGGCGAATTCCAGGCACTCGGGGAGCCTTGGCTCGAACACGATGAGCGCTATCGCCGCTCCAACGAATTCATCCGCGTGCTCAAGGGCATCTGGACGCAGGACAAGTTCACTTTCAAGGGCGACTTCTACCGCATCAACGACTACACGCTGAGCCCCAAGCCGCTGCAGAAGCCGCACCCGGAAATCTTCCAGGGCGGCAGCTCGCGTGCCGCACGCGACAACGCGGCGAGCGTATCGGACTGGTACTTCACCAACGGCAATACGCCCGAAGGCATCAAGGCGCAGATCGACGATATCCAGGCAAAGGCCCGCGAGAACGGCCACAAGGTCCGCATCGGGGTGAACGCTTTCATCATCGCGCGCGATACCGAAGAAGAAGCCAAGGCGGTGCTGGACGACATCATCAAGCATGCGCACGTGGAAGCCGTGCATGCCTTTGGCGATGCGGTGAAGCAAGCTGGCAAGGCATCGCCCGAAGGCGAAGGCAACTGGGCGAAATCCACGTTTGAAGATCTCGTTCAATACAACGACGGTTTCCGCACCAACCTGATCGGCACGCCGCAGCAGATTGCGGAGCGCATCGTGCACCTGAAGTCGATCGGCGTTGACCTGATCCTGGCGGGCTTCCTGCACTTCATCGAAGAAGTCGAGTACTTCGGTCGTAAGGTGCTGCCGCTGGTGCGCGAGCTGGAAGCCCAACGCGCTGCTGCCACAAGCGCTGCGTCAGGCGCCGACACAAGCGCCGACACGCGCGAGGCCGAGGCCGCCACGTCAGCCGCCTGACTGCCTGACCGCCTGACCTGATACCCGCGTTTCCCGCACGCGCCCGCTCAGTTGAGTGGGCGCGGGGGAGTTCTGTTGCCTGTCGCTTTGCGGAGACCGCCATGTCTCACACGTCCGCCGAACTTGCTGCCCCGCCACCGCCGCTCGCACGCTACGCCGACACGCGTAACGCCGATGCGCCATCGCCTGCACGCAGCGTTGACACCCATGCCGTACCGGCCGCGGCACCCGCGTTGCGGCTGGCCGACATCGACCTGTCGTTCGGCGGCATTCAGGCGCTCAAGGGCATTGACCTCACAGTGGCGCCGGGCGAGATCCGCGCCATCATCGGCCCCAACGGTGCGGGCAAAAGCTCGTTGGTCAACATCATCAGCGGCCTGTACCAACCGGACCGCGGCGGCATCTGGCTCAATGGCCGCGCCATGCGCAAGGTGTCGCCGGCACGATTGGCCGGTCTTGGCATTGCGCGCACGTTCCAGAACCTGGCGTTGTTCAAGGGCCTGAGCGTGCGCGACAACATTGCGCTCGGCCGCGTACAGCACACCCGCTCCGTCTTCGTCGAGCAGTTGATCGGGCTGGGTCGCGCGCGCCGCGAGCTGGCCGATGCGCGCGAGCGTGCGGAACAGGTAATCCACTTTGTCGGCCTGGGCGACGTGCAGGACCAACTCGCGGGCACACTTTCCTATGGGCTGCAAAAGCGCGTTGAACTGGCGCGTGCGCTGGTCGCGCGGCCACGCCTATTGCTGCTCGATGAGCCGCTCGCCGGCATGACGGTGACGGAGAAGGTCCAGATGGCCGACCTGATCCGCGCGGCGCGCGACCAGTGGGGCACCACCATCGTGCTGATCGAACACGACATCGGCATCGTGCTGGGCCTGTCCGATCGCGTGGCGGTGCTCGACTACGGCCGCAAGATCGCCGACGGCACGCCGCAAGCCGTGCGCGACGACCCGGTTGTCATCGATGCTTACCTCGGCGTCGCACACGACGCGCCAAGTGCGGCCGAGGCCCAATGATGGGCGACTTCGACCTGGCGTTCTTTGCCGAGGTGCTGGTGGGCGGCCTGCTGTCCGGCGTGATGTATTCGCTGGTGGCGATTGGCTTTGTGCTGATCTACAAGACCTCGGGCGTGCTGAATTTCGCGCAGGGCGCACAACTGCTGTTTGCCGCGCTCACATTCGTCAGCCTGCTCGAGCGCGGCGTGCCGTTCCCGCTCGCGTTGCTGCTCACCTTCACGTTGATGGTGCTGCTGGGGCTCGGGATCGAGCGCGCGGTGCTTCGGCCGCTGGTCAACCAGCCGCCCATCACGCTGTTCATGGCGACGCTCGGCTTGTCGTACGTGATCGAGGGCGTGGCGCAGCTGGTGTGGGGCACGCAGGTACACGAGTTGAACCTCGGCATTTCCGATGCGCCGCTGCAGATCGGCGGCATCCTCGTCTCCAGCTTTGACTTGTTTGCGGCCGCCACTGCAGCCGTCATGGTGACGGCGCTGTCGGTCTTCTTCCGCTACACACGCGTGGGGCTGGCGTTTCGTGCCGTGGCGGACGACACATTCGCCGCCATTGCCGTGGGCTTGCGGCTACCGCGCATCTGGGCAACGGTCTGGGCCACAGCCGGCGTCATCGCCCTCGTGGCGGGGCTGCTGTGGGGCGCGCGACTGGGGGTGCAGTTCTCGCTGTCGCTGGTGGTGCTCAAGGCGCTGCCGGTGCTGGTGCTGGGCGGCTTCGATTCGATCCTGGGCGCGGTGGTCGGTGGCTTGATCATCGGCGCGCTGGAGAAGCTCGCCGAGGTGTACCTGGGGCCATTTGTCGGCGGCGGCATCGAGAGCTGGATCGCCTATGTGGCCGCGCTGGCCTTCCTGCTGGTCAAACCGGGCGGGCTGTTCGGCCTGCGCCCTGTCGAGAGAGCCTGAGCCATGTCGACTGCATTGGACGCCCCATCCGGGCACACCACGCGCCCTTCCACTGCGCGGACGCACCTGTCCTGGCCCGCATGGGCAACGCCCGCGGTGACGCTGCTGCTGGCCTACTTCGTCGTGCCGCTGGTGGCATCGGACTATTGGCTGGATGCCATCCTCATTCCGTTCCTTGCGCTGTCGCTTGCGGCGGTGGGCCTGAACCTGTTGACCGGCTACGCGGGGCAATTGTCGGCGGGCTCGGCCGCCTTCATGGCAGTGGGCGCATTCGCCGCGTACAACTTCAACCTGCGCGTTGACGGTCTGCCGCTGCCTGTCAGCATTGTGCTGGCCGGGCTAGCCGCCACCGCCATCGGCGTCGCCTTCGGGTTGCCGAGCCTGCGCCTGCGCGGCTTCTACCTGGCCGTATCGACCCTCGCCGCGCAATTCTTCGTGCAGTGGGCACTGACCAAGTACGGCTGGTTCAGCAACAACAACGCATCGGGCGTGATCGACGCGCCGCCCATCGTGGTGGCGGGCTTCGCGTTCGACACGCCAGCGCTGCGCTACGTGTTCGCGCTCACGGTCGTGGCGATCCTCACGGCGCTGGTCTGGCGACTCGTGCAAACGCCCACTGGCCACCATTTCATTGCCGTGCGTGACAACGAAATGGCGGCACGCGTCACCGGCGTGCCGGTACTGCGGACCAAGCTGCTCGCCTTTGCCATCTCATCGTTCGTCATTGGCGTGGCGGGTGTGCTGTGGGGCTTCATCTATCTGCGCACGGTGGAGCCCGCGGGCTTCAATCTCGATCGATCGTTCCAGATCCTGTTCATCGTCATCATCGGCGGCCTGGCGACCATCCGGGGCGCGTTCCTTGGCGCGGCGCTGGTGGTGGTGTTTCCGCTGCTGCTGTCCCGCTTTGGGGCTTTCGTGTTCGGCAGCCGGTTCGACTCCGGCGTGCGGGACCTCAGCCAACGCATCGTGATCGGTGCGCTCATCGTGGCCTTTCTGATTGCCGAGCCGCAGGGCCTTGCCGCCCTGTGGCAGCGGGTGCTGCGCCGGATAGGCAACGTCGTGCGCCCCGCTTCCCGGCGCTGATTCCATCCTCTGTCTCCACTCGACCTACGTCGCATCGATACCAGGAGCATCTGCACCATGTCCTTCCCCCGCACCATCAAGATGGCGTTGCTGACCGGCGCGCTGGCCCTTTCTGGCCTGACCGGTCTGGGCGTACAAGCCGCCCATGCGGATGAGCAGTTCTTTCCGCTGCAAAGCTACCGCGTCGGCCCATATGCAGCCGGCGGCACGGGGTTCTTTGGCGGCTTCATCGATTACCTGAACCTCGTCAACACGCGAGACGGCGGCGTGGGCGGCGTCAAGCTGACCTGGGAAGAAGGCGAAACGCAGTACGAAGTGGAACGCGGCGTGGAGGTGTACGAACGCCTGAAGACGCACCCCGGCATCGCCACATGGAATCCGCTGTCCGTCGGCATTGCGTATGCGCTGCTCGACCGGGTGACGGCCGACAAGGTGCCGCTGCTCACCATCAACCACGGCCGCACCGACACGACGGACGGACGGGTGTTCAAGTACATCTTCCCGCTGCTGCTCAATCCGTACAGCGAGACCTCCGGCATCGTCAACTACATCGGCACCAAGGAAGGCGGCGTCGACAAGCTCAAGGGCAAGAAGATCGTCGTGCTGTATCACGGCTCGCCGTACGGCAAAGAGACGATCCCCATCTATGAACTGCTGGCGAAGAAATACGGCTTCACGGTGCAGCAGATCGAAGTGCCGCACCCGGGCAATGAGCAGCAATCGCAGTGGTTGGCCATCCGCCGCGCCAAACCCGATTACGTCGTGCTGCGCGGCTGGGGCGTGATGAACCCGGTGGCGCTCAAGACGGCACAGAAGACAGGCTTTCCGGCCGACCACATCATCGGCAACGTGTGGTCCAACTCCGAAGAAGACGTGATCCCGGCCGGCGATGCCGCCAAGGGCTACGTCGCCATCACGACGGTGGCCGCGGGTGCGCAATACCCGGTGGTTCAGCAGATCACCAAGACGCTGTACGACCACGGCAAGGGCAACCTGCAAGACAAGAAGCGCATCGGCAGCGTGTACCACAACCTGGGCGTGCTCAACGGCATCCTGAACGTGGAAGCCATCCGCATCGCGCAGGCCAAGTTCGGCAAGCGCACGCTGACGGGCGACGAAGTCCGCTGGGGCCTGGAGAACCTGAAGATTGACGAAGCCCGCGCCGCTGCGCTGGGCGCCAAGGGCCTGTTCCACTCCATCAACGTCACGTGGGACAACCATGAAGGAGACGGCCGCGTCGCCTTCCAGCAGTGGGATGGCACGAAATGGAACGTGATCTCCGACTGGATCGCACCGGACTGGAAACTGCTGCGGCCCATCATCGAGAAATCGTCGCTGGCGTACGCCAAAGAGAAAAACATCAAGGTGCGCACGAGCATCAACGATTGAATTCCGCTGTCTCTCCACCCTGCCCGACCCACCCGGAGGTTCGCCATGACGCAGCCGCACGCCGAGACCCTGTTCGGCGCTCCCTACGAAACCCTTGCGCAGAAGTACCGCCCCGTCTTCCAGCGCATCCGCGATACCGCCTTGCAGCGCGAGCACAACCGCCAGCTCGGCGTCGACGCCATCCAGTGGCTCAAGCAGGCGGGCTTCGGCGCGGTGCGCGTGCCGGTGGAATATGGCGGCGACGGCGCCACGCTGCCCCAACTGTTCCAGCTGCTGATTGAGCTGGCCGACGCCGACTCCAACATCGTGCAGGCGCTGCGCGGGCATTTCGCCTTCGTGGAAGATCGCCTGAACGCACCGCGCGATGCCGGCAACGAAGTCTGGCTGCGGCGCTTCGTGGCCGGCGACCTGGTCGGCAACGCGTGGACGGAAGTCGGCGACGTGGCCATTGGCGATGTCATCACGCGCATCTCCAAACGGGACGGCCGCTGGGTTGCCAACGGGCGCAAGTACTACAGCACCGGAAGCATCTTTGCCGATTGGGTCGACCTGTACGCGCGCCTGGAAGACGGCACCGACGTGATCGCCGCCGTCAGCTCGCACCAGCCCGGCGTGACGCACCACGACGACTGGAACGGCTTCGGCCAGCGCACCACCGGCAGCGGCACCTCGGTGTATGAGAACGCCGCCGTGGAAGACGAAAACATCTTCCCGTTCAGCAGCCGCTTCAAGTATCAGACGGCGTTCTACCAGCTGTTCCACCTGGCCACGCTGGCTGGCATTGCGCGCGCCATCACGCGCGAGGTTGCGCAGCAAGTGCGCGAGCGCAAACGCATCTTCAGCACCGGCAACGCCTCGGCGGTGGCGCAAGACGTGCAGGTGCAGCAGGTGGTTGGCGAGGTGTCGGCACTGGCCTACGCGGCAGAGGCCACGGCCATTCGCGCCACCTTCGCCGCGCAACGCGCCTATGACGCCCGCTGGGCCGGCGACGCTGCGCAGGAGCGCCAGGCCAACATCGACGCCGAACTCGAATCCGCGCAAGGGCAGGTGGCGATTTCCGATCTCGTGTTGCGTGCGTCCACGCAGTTCTTCAATGCGCTCAGCGCATCCGCTACGGCCTCGGGCAAGGCGCTGGACCGCCACTGGCGCAACGCGCGCACGGTGGCCTCGCACAATCCGCTGATCTACAAGGCGCGCATCATCGGCGACTGGCACATCAACGGCACCGAACCGCCGTATGTCTGGCAGATCGGTGCGGGGCCCGGTACCACGGCGACGCCGCCCATCGCCAAAGCGGCCTGAGCGTGATGACGATGCGCGATCCTGCTGTGCTGCTGCACGTCAACGGTGTCGAAGCGACGTACCAGAATGCCATCGTCGCCCTGCACAACGTGAACCTCACCGTGCAACGCGGTGAGGTGCACGCACTGCTGGGCGCAAACGGTGCGGGCAAGTCGAGCACGCTCAAGGCGATCTCGAACCTGCTGGTGCCCGAACGCGGACAGGTCACTGCGGGCACCATCCGTTTCGACGGGCATGACGTCGCTCGCACCACGCCTGCGCAGCTGGTGCGCCTGGGGCTCGTTCAGGTGCTGGAGGGCCGGCGCTGCTTTCCGAACCTGTCCATCGAAGCGAACCTGGTTACCGGTGCGCTCGGGCGCAGCGCTTCGCGCGCGGAGACGGCCGCCGATCTGGAACGCGTGTACGCGATCTTCCCGCGCCTGAAAGCACGGCGCCGGGTTGCCGCCGGCCTCACGTCGGGCGGTGAGCAGCAGATGGCCGCCATTGGGCGCGCGCTGATGTCACGCCCGCGCCTGCTGGTGCTGGACGAGCTGTCGATGGGCCTCGCGCCCCTGGTCGTGCAGGACATCTTTGCGAGGCTGCGGCAGCTCAATCGTGAAGACGGGCTGTCGATCCTGGTGGCCGAACAGAACTCCACGGTGGCCCTGCAATACGCCGATCGCGCCACGGTGCTGGAGGCAGGCGTCACCGTGCTCAATGACACGGCTGAGGCGTTGCGCGAGCGTGAGGACATCCAGCATTTCTATTTCGGCCGCGATGTTGCGGGCCAAGCACCAGCCTTGGCGTGAGCGGCGTCCATTCGTCTTTCCCGATTGTTCATGACAACAGAAACGGCAATCTTTCCTGACACCGAAACCCTTGCAGTGCCGGCGCCGCCATCCGCCAAGGCACTGGCTGCCGAGTTCGCCCGGACGGCGGTGGAACGCGATGCCGCGGGCGGCACGCCCTTGGCCGAACGCGACGCGTTGCGGCGCAGCGGCCTGCTTTCCCTGGCGATTCCCAAGCGCTATGGCGGGCACGGTGCCAGTTGGGCCGAGACGTTGGACACCGTGCGCGAGTTGGCACAGGTGGATAGCTCCATCGCCCACGTTTACGGCTTCCACCATCTGCTTTTGGCGACCGTGCGCCTGTTTGCGCGGCCAGACCAGTGGGAGCCGTGGTACGAGCAGACCGCGCGCAAGCACTGGTTCTGGGGCAACGCGCTGAACCCGCTGGACGATCGCACCATCGTGCGCAGGTTCGACGGCTGGTACGAGTTCTCAGGCAAGAAGAGCTTCTGCTCGGGCGCCTTGGATTCGCAAATGCTGATTGCCTCGGGCATCGATGAACACAGTCGCAAGCTGCTGGTTGCAGCGGTGCCGACTGCACGCGCCGGCATCACGCTCAACCACGACTGGAACGCCTTCGGGCAGCGCCAGACCGACAGCGGCAGCGCGCTATTCGAGAAGGTCCGTGTGGAAGAAAACGAACTGCTCCGCGATCCGGGGCCGCTCACCACGCCTTTTTCGTCGTTGCGCCCGTTGCTGGCGCAGCTGGTGTTCGTGCACCTGTTCCTGGGTCTGGCAGAAGGTGCGTTCGAGCAGGCGCGGCACTACACGCTGCACGAGGCGCGACCGTGGCATCGGTCTGCAGCAAAACGGGCGAGCGAAGACCCGTACACGCTGGCCCACTACGGTGAGTTCTTTGTCGGCCTGGAGAGCGTGCGCCTGCTGGCGCGGCAAGCGGCCACACGGTTTGACGAAGCGTGGGTGCAAGGCCCCACGTTGACGGCACGCGCGCGCGGCCACGTTGGTGTTGCCATCGCCACCGCCAAGGTTGCAGCCACGCGGGTCGGTCTCGATCTGACCAGCCGAATGTTCGAGACGACCGGCGCACGCGCCACCCACGGCGCGCTCGCGCTGGACCGCTTCTGGCGCAACCTGCGCACGCAGACGCTGCACGACCCTGTCGACTACAAGCTGCACGAGTTGGGCGACTGGGCGCTGAACGGCACGCTGCCCGAACCTTCTTTCTATTCCTGACCCCACGCGCTGAATGGAAAATCATGGCGACGTTCCCTGTATGGCCCCCGCCGCCTGGCCAGGAGCCGGCGGCCAGCACGCCAGAATGGATCTTCGAAGACCCGCGCTCCCGCGCCCTGCTCGATGAAGTCGAACAGGTCGCGCCCAGCGACGCGGCGGTGCTGATCTCTGGCGAAACCGGCACGGGCAAAGAGCTGATTGCCCGCTACCTGCACAACCGCAGCGCGCGGCAGGGTGGTCCTTTCGTGGTGGTGAGCTGCGGTGCGTTCTCCGACACGCTCGTCGATGCAGAACTCTTCGGCCACGAAAACGGCGCGTTCGCCGGCGCATTCGGCACGCAGGTGGGGTGGTTCGAGCAAGCGAACGGCGGGACGATCTTCCTCGACGAGGTCAACGACCTGCCCTTGCCTGTGCAGAACAAGCTGCTGCGCGTGCTGCAGGAGCGAGAAATCGTGCGCCTGGGCGGGCGCACGCCCATTCCGGTCGATCTCCGGATCGTCGCGGCCACGACCGTCGACCTGGAAACGCTGGTCCAGGAGAAGCGCTTTCGCAAGGATCTCTACTACCGGCTGAATGTCGTCAATCTCAACGTCCTCACGCTGAAGGAGCGTCCGGGCGACATCGTTCCGCTGGCACGCTACTTCATCAACACCTACAGCAAGCGACTGGGCCACGCGCGCGCGACCCTCACACCGGAGGCCGAACGCCTGCTGACGCAGAGCCCCTGGCACGGCAACGTGCGCGAGCTTGAAAACGTCATTCATCGGACGCTCCTCCTCTGCGATGGAAACACCATCGACGCGTCCGACCTGCGGCTGTCCAGCCGCCCTGCCAGTTCCCCGGCGCAGGCGGTGGCGCAGGCCCGGCCCGAGACCGAGCCGCCAATCGCCTCCACCGCCCCGCCGACCGCGCAACCGCCCGACCCGTCCAGTACAGACGAAGCTGCCCTGCTATGCCAGGCGATCCAGCACCTCTGCAACGACAGTGTCGGGAATGTCTATCAGGTGGTGGAAGACGCGCTGTTCCGGGAGGTATTCCGGTACTGCCACTACAGCCAAAGCGACGCCGCGCGCGTGCTCGGGGTCAGCCGCAACGTGGTGCGGGCCCGGCTGATTCGCCTGGGCGAGGTGGGCGCGCCGCGCACATCACCTTTTGCCTCAACGCCCGCAACACCGGCACACGAAGACGTGATGGGCACGTAGCTTGCTTGCCAGCGTGGGTTGCTCTCTGCGTTATCGATAGCCATCCCGCGTGAACCGTTCTTCGTCTTCTCTACTCAGCATCCAGGCGCTGCGGGGCTTCGCTGCGCTGTATGTCGTGGTGTTCCATTCCGGACTTGCCCTGGCCCATGTCGACGTCCCTGCGCTTGCGTGGCTGACGTCGCAGGTGATCAAGCGCGGGCATGTCGGTGTGGACGTGTTCTTCGTCATCAGCGGCTTCATCATTGCGTGGGTGGCCATTCTCGGCCCCAAGGGGCCGGAGCCGGCCGACGAATTTGTCGTCAAGCGGGCGTTCCGCCTGGCGCCGCCCTACTGGCTGATGTCGGTCCTGCATTCGACGTGGCTCAATCCCGTCTCGTCGGGCGTATTGCTCACTTCGCTGGCGTTTTTGCCGCAGGCCAATGTGGATGCACCGTACTTCGGCTATCCGGCGCTGTATGTCGGCTGGTCGCTCAACTACGAAGTGTTTTTCTACGCGTTGTGCGCGATGGGGCTGGCGCTGTTCGGACGGCGCGCGCTTGGGCTGGTGGCGTTGGCGCTGTTCACGACAACGATCATCGTGCCGTTCTGGCACAACGGCGTCGTGCAGCGCAACCCGGAAGCGTTGTACGACTGGGCCACGCCATTGCAGGCCATGGCAGCCAACCCGCTGGTGCTGGAGTTCCTGTTGGGCGCCGGGCTGGCATGGCTGTATGCGGCACATCGGCATCGCCTGACACCGGCCGTTGCGCGTGTCCTGATGGCGATTGGCGCGGCAACGTTCGTGATGTCGGTCGTCGGCCCGGTCCCGAAATTCGATCTGCTCGCGCGGGGCCTGCCCACCGGCGCGTTGTTGATCGGCATGGTGGCCATGGAGCACTGCGGCGAGCTTCGTGTGCCGCGCGTCGCCGTCTGGCTGGGCGAGTTGTCGTATGCGCTGTACCTCGTGCACCCGAGCGTGATTGAAGCCACGCATCGCGTGGTGGGCCGGCTCGCGCCGGAGTGGCTCGGCACGCAGTTGATGCTGTTTGCCGTCAACCTCGCGCTCACGCTGGCGCTGGCCGTGCTGCTGCATCGCTATGTCGAACTGCCATCCATCGCCCTCGGCCGCCGCGCCGTCGACTGGATGCGCAACCGCCGGCGGGCCTTGCGCATGCGCCTCGGGCCGCAAAAGCCCTGAGCGGCGCATAACGTTTCCGGTTTTTATTCGTTCGTTGCACGACGGGCGTCTCGGACAATGGCTGCTTCAGAAACAATCTGTCGCGTGCCATGTCCGCCCCTTCTTCCTCGTTCCGCCGATCCGTCTTCGCTTCCGTCGCATTGGCAGCGGCCGCCGCGTTCAGTGCAACAGCGGCACATGCTGATGCCACGCTCGACAAGATCCAGCAGCGCAAGAAGCTTGTCGTGGGCGTGGTGCTGTCGGGCGGGCCATTCGGCTCCATCGATCCCGTCACGCAGCGCGGTACGGGCTTCAACATCGACCTCGCACAGGCACTCGGGCGCGGGCTTGGCGTGGAAGTGGAGACGGTGCAGGTGCAACCTTCGAACCGCGTGCAATTTCTGCAGCAGGGGCGTGTTGACGTCCTGGTTGCGGCGATGGAGCTGAACTCCGAGCGCGCAGAGCTGCTCGCCCACGTGCCGACGCCGTACTACCGCGTGGGCGGCGTGGCGTTGGTCCCGAAAGACAGCGCGGTGCACCAGTGGAGTGACCTGAAAGGCAAGGACGTCTGCCTGTCGCAAGGCAGCAGCTATGCCAAGCCGCTGGCAGCCGACATTGGCGCCACGCCCAAGGGGTTCAAGAGCCCGGCCGAGTCCTTGCTGGCCCTGCGCGGCAACAACTGCGCTGCTGCCGTGCACGATGCCACGCTGCTGCAGCCGCTGCCCCGCAGCAACCCCGAATGGAAGGACTACCGCATCGTCGGCCCGGACCTCATCCCTTCGCCCACGGTCATCTGGGCGCGCAAGGGCGAGAACGACACCGTGGCCGCCCTCGACCGCATCGTCCAGGGCTGGCACCGCACCGGCTGGCTGATCGAAACGGAGAAGAAGAACGGCATCCTGCCGCCTTCGCCCGCGCTGGTCGAATGGCATGACAAGCTGAAGGCCACGCGCGGCTGATCGAGAGGCTGCAGTTGACTGACGATCTGCTCGCGCGGGCGATTGCGCTGGTCCGCCACACCGGCCTCGACTACAGCTTTCTGACCGAGGCGTACGAGCGCAATGCGCTGCTGCAAGGCGCGAAGGTTTCGCTGCTGGTGATGCTGAGCACCGTGGTGCTGAGCCTCATCTTTGGTGTTGGGCTCGCGCGGCTGCTGGTATCGCCGCATAAGCGCGTGAGATGGCTGGCGCAGGGCTTTATCGAACTGACGCGCAACACGCCCACGCTCGTGCAGTTGTGCTGCGCGTTTCTCGTCGTCAACACGCTGATCACGCAAACGCTGGCGCAGTGGCAGTTGACCAATCCGCTCACGCCGTTCTTCTGGGCGGTGACGTTGCTCTCGCTACACAAGGCGGCGTTTCATGCGGAAGCCCTGCGTGCCGGCATTGAAGCCGTGCCGCCTGCCATGCTGGAAGCCGCAACTTCGCTCGGCTTCAGCGCACGCGAGCGCCTGTGGCGCGTGCAACTGCCGCTCGCACTTCGCGCGGCATGGCCCTCGCTGATGAACAACACCGTGGAACTGGTAAAGGCATCGTCGCTGGCATCGGCCATTGCGGTGGGCGACCTCACGTATAGCGCGCTGATGATCTGGACACAGCGCGACAACGTGCTCGAATGCATGGTGCTGTTGCTGCTGTTCTACGGCGTGGTGACCTATGCCGTGCATGCGCTGGGCGCATGGATCGAACGCCGGTTGCAGATGCCTGGTTACGGCGCCGCTGGCCACGCCGCATTGGGGAGCGCCGCGCATGCCTGACACCCTTCTCGCCACGCTTCTGCATTGGTCGCCAGCTTTGCTGCGGGGGCTGGGCATCAACGTCGGCATCAGCTTGCTGGCCGTCGGGCTCGGCACCTTGGTCGGGCTGGCGATCGGCGCACTGCATTTGTCGTCGGTGCGCGGGCTAAGGCAGCTCGCCGGCGGCTATGTCGTTGCGTTTCGCAATGCTCCCTGGCTTGTACTGGTTTACGGCATTGCGTACGCGGTGCCGTTCGAAATTGTCGTGCGCGGCCATGTGATCCCGTTTCCGGATTGGCTCAAGGTGACGTTCGCGCTGGCATTGCCAGCAAGTGCGCACGTGGCGGAAATCTTCCGTGGCGCGGTGCAGTCGATCCCGCATACGCAGTGGGAAGCCGCAGCGTCGCTGGCGTTTACACGGCGCGACATCCTCTGGCGCATCGTGTTGCCGCAGTGCGTGCGGCGCATGCTGCCTTCGTGGATGAACCTGTACGCCGTCATCACCATGGGCACGGCACTGGCGTCGCTGGTGGGCGTGCACGATCTGCTCGACACCGCCCAGATCGCCAGCAACACGGTCAATCGCACGCCGTTTACGGTGCTGACCTACTTCACCGTGCTCGCCCTGTTCTTCGTTTACTGCTACCCGATTTCGCGCCTGACCCGGCGCATGGAGCGCGCGCATGTCGCTGCCTGATCTTCTTCCTCTCGATGCATCTACGCCGGTTGCCCCACCGCTTGTCTCACTCCGCGACGTGCATCTGAGTTTCGGCATCACGCCGGTGCTGTCGGGCATCGACCTCGACGTGCAGCGTGGCCAGGCCGTGTCGATCATCGGGCCGTCGGGCTCGGGCAAGTCGACGCTCCTGCGCTGCATCAGCGGCTTGCTTCGGCCGCAGCGCGGCAGCATCACCGTGGACGGCATCCGCGTCGACCAGCTCAACACCGAAGAAGACACCATTGCCCTGCGCAAGCGCATCGGCTTTGTGTTCCAGCAATACAACCTGTTTCCGCACCTGAGCGTGCTCGACAACCTGATCGCCGCGCCTGTGCGCGTGCTCGGCAAAGCGCGGTCGGAGGCTGAAGCCACCGCGCATGCGCTGCTCAAGAAAGTGGGCCTGGCAGACAAGGCGCGTGCATACCCGGGGCAGCTGTCCGGCGGGCAGCAACAGCGCGTGGCCATTGCGCGTGCGCTGGCCATGAAGCCGGAACTGATCCTGTTCGATGAAGTGACGTCCGCGCTCGATCCGGAAACGGTGGGCGAAGTGCTCAACGTCATCGGCGAATTGGTCGACGATGGCTTGACCTGCGTGCTGGTCACGCACGAAATGGCTTTCGCGCGGGCGATCAGCGACGAGGTGGTGTTCACGGAACACGGTGTCGTGGTGGAACGCGGCTCGGCAGAACAGGTTTTCTCCTCCCCGACGAGCGACCGCACGCGTGCATTCCTATCGCGCGCGCTATCGGGTCATGCAGGTGCGCGACCGACCGTGCATGCACCATGGCACGCTGCCTTCACCAGCGCGACGTTTGCCGTCTGACCTTTGACCTGTGACCTTCAGCCGCCAATCGCATGCAGCGCGGCCACGGGCGCATGCTGCAGCGCCTGCTCCAGATCGGCAATCAGGTCATCGGCATCTTCCAGACCGACATGCAGACGCAGCACGGCACCGGCTTGATCCCATTGCGCGTGGTCCGTCAGCCTTTCGGGCGCAACCACGGTGACGAGGCTTTCGTACCCGCCCCACGACGCTCCAATCGCAAACAACCGCAACGCATCGGCGACCCGTTCTGCGGCGTACTGATCCGCGCCTTCCAGCACGAATGAAACGAGCCCGTTGGCGCCCGAGAAATCCCGCTGCCACAGCGCGTAACCCGGGTCACCCGGCAATGCCGGATAAAACACGCGCCCCACACCCGGCTGCGCCTGCAGCCACTGCGCCACGCGCGTGGCATTGCGCTGGTGCTGGGCCATGCGCACCGGCAACGTGCGCACGCCACGCAGCGCCAGATAAGCATCATCGGCGCCGATCGTGAGGCCGAGCACATCATGTGCGGCGGCAATACGCGCGGCCACGGCATCGGTGCGGGCAATGACGGCACCCAGCATCACATCGGAATGTCCGGCCACGTACTTGGTGGCGGCCAGGATTGAAATGTCCGCACCTGCATCGAGCGGCCGGAAGAGAATGCCAGACGCCCAGGTGTTGTCTGTGGCCAGCGCGATGCCGTGCCGTTGCGCTATTCGGGCGATGGCACGCAAGTCATAGATTTCATAGAGCAGCGACCCCGGCGATTCCGTATAGATGAGCCGCGTGTGCGGCCGGATGGCCGCTTCGAGTTGCCCGTCGCGCGGGTCCACATAGGTCAGTTCAATGCCCAGGCGTTGCAGCAGACCAGTGTCGAGCCGGCGCACGGGCGCATACACGCTGTCTGTCACGACCACGTGGTCACCGGGTGACAACAGCGCCAGGAACGTCAGCGAAATCGCCGACAAGCCCGATGGCACAAGGAACGCGCGCACGCCGCCTTCAAGGGCCAGCAGCGCATCTTCCAGCGCGCGATGCGTTTGTGAACCGTGGCGGCCATAGCTAGCGATGTTCTCGCCGGCCTTGCGGCGCGCGTGGACGTCATGCTGCGCGGCGGTGCTGGCATGGCGGACGGTGCTGGTGCGCTCCACCGGCACGTTGACCGGCGCAGTGCCCTCCACGAACGGCGGGCTGCCTACGTGGATGAGCCGTGTTGCAAGAGAACCCGAGGCATCCGGCGCGTTGGAATGGGCGTCGATGGAAGAGCGTGTCATGCAGGCCTCGCGTATTTCTGAAGGGGCCCATGTTAGGCACGCCACCCCGCGCCCGAGAACGAACCGATGCGTCTAACCATATGCAGGATGCTGCGTTGGTCGTGCGCTGCCGGCGCCCTACACTGAGTGCTTCACCGATCCGCTTTGAGCTGCCATGAGCCTCGCCCAGCAACGCGACCACGCCGTCCGCCAGACCCTCGTCGCCATCCGCGCCATTGCCGCGCAAGATGGCATTACGCAGGCATCGCTTGCGCGCATTGCCGATCGCCTGCATGAACTTGCCGCACAGGAAGCGCTGTTCCCGCTCGACGCTTTCCCGCCGCCCGCTGCGGGCGATGCCGATGCCTCCAGCCGTTACCTGCTGCACGTGGAGCCCGATCAGACCTTCGCGCTGTACCTGAACTCCATCAACCCGGGCAAGACCACGCCGCCGCACAACCACACCACGTGGGCCGTCATCGTGGCGCTCGAAGGCGAAGAGTTGAACCGCGTCTACACACGCACCGACGACGGCCGCGACCCCGAGCGCGCCACACTGGCCCTGTCGCGCGAAGTCGTGGTACAGCCCGGCACGCCCATCACGTTCCTCGACGACGACATCCACAGCATCCACGTGCTGGGCAACACACCCACCCGCCATTTCCACCTGTATGGCCGAGCGCTGGAAACCCTGACGGGGCGCGTCGGCTATGACCTGCCCACGGGCCGGGTGCTCAACTACAACCGCAACTACATGAGCGCGACCAAGCAAGCCGCTTGATCGCCCGCTTCAGGCTGTCACGCTGAACATCAGCGCCTGGATCTTGCCTTCGACCGGCCCTGCGCCGAACCGGGCGGCCAACGCATCGGTACACACGTCAGTGGCGTCGGCCAGTGCATTGCCACCGATCGCCTCCAGCTCGGCGCGCACCGGCGTGCCTTGGCAATAGGCGGTGGCGACGGTGCGCGCGGTGTCTGCCCGGCTGCATGCGGTGACAACGTCGTACGTGACCTCGGCGGTGAAGCCGCCCGCGCGGGCGTCGGCCTGAATCGGCGCCGGATCGTAATGGCCATGGGGCGTGCGCGCGAGAAACATCGGCGGGTTTTCGGGAAAGCGTTTCGCCAGCGCCTTCGTCACCGCATTCGCAAAGTCGTTATCTTCGATCCGGTCCCACACGCTGAAGAGCAGCTTGCCGCCCGCCGTCAGCACACGTCGTGCTTCGGCAAAGGCCTTGGGCCGGTCCGGAAAGAACATCACGCCAAACTGGCAGATCACCAAATCGAAACTGCCGTCGGCAAACGGAAGTTGCTGCGCATCCGCCGGCTGCCACGTGACGGGCCGGCATGTGCCCACGGCCGCCGCACGCTCTAGCATTGGGGGGTTCAGATCGGTCGCCACAATCTCGGTGGTGGCCGGCAGTGCTTGCGCCAAGGCACGCGTCACCGCGCCGGTACCGGCGGCCACCTCCAGCACGCGCAGCGGCTGACATGCCGCCGCCCGCGCGGCCATGTCCTGCGCATACGGCGCGAAGATCAGCGGCACCAGCAGCGTGTCGTACAGCTCGGGAATGGAACCCGAGAAAACCTGATCGGTGCCATGTGTGCTCATCATTCACCACCTTTGCCCGTGAAAGGGTCGGGCATGAATGGTTATAGTCCGGAACCGCGCGGCGGGCACTCCGCCAAGCCGACTAGATGGCGAGCCTGCCCAGGCATGGACGTGTCTGCAAACTACACGCGCTTTCGGCCGGCCGCGGCCCCCTGACGTGGCATACGGCCCAACGCCGGCTTGAGCACCGGCGCGTGGTCGCCAAGGAAGTCCCACAGCCGGTTGGCGACCGGCCCATGCGGCTGATCGCGCCGGCGCGCGACCACCAGTTCCTGCACCATGCCGGGAAAATGGCGCCCCGCAATCGACAGCAACGTCCCCTCGCGCAGCTCCGTCTCGATCAGGAAACGCGGCAGATGCCCCCACGCCATGCCGTGGAGGATCAACTCTTTCTTCATCAATTGGTCCGGCACGGCGCACTGCGGCGCACCGTCGATGACGTAATGGGATTGCTCAGGCGGGTTCCGTGCGGAATCGTTGATGACGCACTGCATGAAGCGCTGCATCTGCTGAGGCGTGATGGCCGACGTGATGGCGAACGGCAAAAACCCCGGCGCCACCACCGGCACCATGGCGATCTTGCCCAAGTCGATCCACTCCATGCGCACGTCGCCTTTCGGCACGCGGTGCACGATCAGGTCCGCATCGTCTTCCAGCAAGCGCTCCCATGGCCCGGTGACCGCTTCGAACTGCAATTGCAGCCGCGTTTGCCGGCACTGGCCGAAGAATTGACTCAGCAGTGCCAGAACGGGCTGCAGCGGACACAGGTCACCCAGCACCACGCGCAGCTCGGCCTCCTCGCCCATCGCGAGCTGTTTTGCGTGGGTCCGCAGCTCCTCGCTCTCACGCAGCAACGATTGCACCTTGCGGTGGAACGATCGCCCCGCTTCCGTCAAGCGCACGCGATAACCGCTGCGATCCAGCAGGTTTAGACCCAACTGTTCTTCCAGCTTGGCGACCGCCGCAAACACAGACGGGTGCGAGCGATGCAACCGCTCGGCTGCCGCCTGGAAACTGCCACCGGTGACCACCGCGTCGAAGCACTGCAGCTCATGAAGCGTGAAGTTCTGCATTGTCGGCAAAACCTACAAAGTTCGTCAAAACTTCATAGTATCCGCCAACCGCGTCGGCTTCTAGGATGACGGCATCCCAATCGTTTCCACCGTCTTTCTCAGGAGCCCGACATGACCACCCGCAACGACCTCTCCTTCTTCACCGCCGGTGACGGCACACGCCTCGCCTATCGCTTTGATGGCACCGCCGGCAAGCCCGTCCTGCTGCTGTCCAACTCCATCGGCACCGACCTGCACATGTGGGACGTGACCGTGCCGCGCCTGGCCGAACACTTCCACGTGCTGCGCTACGACGCGCGCGGCCACGGCGCTTCGGATGCGCCAGCCGGCGCCTATTCGATCGATCGGCTCGGTCGTGACGTGGTCGAGCTGCTCGATGCGCTGGGCATCCAGCGCGTGCATATGCTGGGGCTGTCGCTCGGCGGCATCGTGGCGCAGTGGCTGGCGATCCATGTGCCGGAACGCATCGACCGGTTGATCCTCTCCAATACGGCCGCGCACATCGGCCCGACGCAGTATTTCGATCAGGCCATCGCCGAGCTTCAGCAAGCGCCCGACATGCAGGCAACAACGGAAACGTTTCTACGCAACTGGTTTCCGGCGCGCATGCTCGAGGCCAATGACCCGGCCGTTGCGCCGTTCCGACGCACGCTGCTGGCAACGCCGCGCGAGGGCATCATCGGCGGCTGGGCAGCCGTGCGCGATGCCGACCTGCGCCGCACGATCACGCTGATCACGCATCCGACGCTCGTCATTGCCGGCCAGCACGACACCGTGACGTCTGCCCGCCACGGCGAGGAAATTGCCGCCGCCATTCCGGGCGCGCAACTGCGCCTGCTCGACACCGTGCATCTCGCCAACGTGGAGCAGCCGGACGCGTTTGTTGAAGCCGTGCTGGATTTCCTGGGCGTGCACGAAACCGTCTGACGCCTTGTTGCAGCATCAATGCAGCATCGACACACCGCGACGCAGCCGGTTAACATGGCGGCCATCCAACCGATGTGCCGCCCGCCATGTCCCGCGTCAAGAACGAAGACGAATTCGAGTTGCGCCGCGAAAGCGTGCTCGACACCGCCGCCGAAGCCTTTGCGGCCGACAGCTACCCGAGCGTGTCGATGAACCAGCTGGCCGCTGCGTGCGGCGGTTCCAAATCGCGCCTGTATCACTACTACGAAGGCAAGGAAGCCATCCTGTTCGACCTGCTCGACCGCTACACGCGCCGGCTGGCCGATCTGGTCGAACGCGCCGAGAGCGACGCGCGCCACGCCAAGCTCTCGGCACGCGCCACGCTGCATCTGCTGATCCGTACGTTCCTGGCCGAATACGCCACATCGCGCACGCGGCATGTGGCCTTGCTCAATGATGTGAAATACCTGGCGCCGGAGCAGCGTGACATCGTGCTCGCGCGTGAACGCGACGTGGTGGCCGCGGTGGGCCGACAGCTCGGGGCGGCTTACCCGGGCAAGGTGGACGAGGCCAACCGCACGCCCATCACGATGATGCTGTTCGGCATGATGAACTGGACCTTCACCTGGCTCAAACCCGACGGGCCGCTTTCGTATGAAGGCTATGCGGAAATGGTGATCGACATGCTGGAGAACGGGCTCGGCGGGCTCGGCGGGCTCGGCGGCCCGGACAGCAAGAAGGGCTGACGTTCAACGCTCGTCGTAGCTGACCACCACGCGCTGCGTGAGCGGCCGCGCCTGGCAGGTCAGCACAAACCCCTGCTGGATCTCCCAGTCTTCCAGCGTGAAGTTCTTCTCCATCTCCACACGGCCTTCCAGCACCTTGGCGCGGCACGTGCAGCACACGCCGCCCTTGCACGCATAGGGCAGATCCAGCCCCGCACTCAGCGCACTGTCCAGCACCTTGGCGTCGCCCGCCATCGGCACCTCGTGCGATTTGCCGTCGAGCACAACGGTCAGCGCCACATCGCCCGCGACGGCGGCATGCTTGCGTGGTTTGGCCGCTGTCGTCGCATCGCCCACCGGTACGCCAAAGCGTTCGGCATGCACGCGCTCGCGCGGCACACCGCGCTCGAGCAGCGCGGCTTCCACGGCATCGATCATCGTCGACGGGCCGCAGATGAAAGCGGCATCGATATCGTCGGGCGGAATCAGCGTGTCCAGAAACGCATGCACCTTCGCACCGTCGAGCCGGCCGTTGAACAGCGCAATCTCCTGCGCCTGGCGCGACAGCACGTGATACAGCGCGAAGCGATCGAGATAGCGGTCCTTCAGGTCTTCGAGTGCCTCGCCAAAGATGATGCTGTCGATGCTGCGATTGCCGTAGACCAGCGTGAAGCGGCTCTGCGGCTCCGCAGCCAGCGTCGTCTTGATGAGCGACAGGATCGGCGTGATGCCGCTGCCGGCCGCAAAGGCGACGTAGTGGCGCGCGCTTTCGGCCGCGAGCGGCACGTAGAAGCGGCCATCCGGCGGCAGCACATCGAGCGTCTGGCCCACGCGGATGCGATCGTGCAAGTGGTTGGAGAAGACCCCCGCATCGACACGCTTGACCGCGACACGCAACTCGCCGTGCGCGTCGTAGTCCTGCACGGCGCAGCAGATCGAATACGAACGCCGCAGTTCTTCATGTCCGGGCAATTGGCCCGGCGGCACGCGCAGCGTCAGGAACTGCCCCTGCGTAAAGCGGTACGCATCGCGCAGGTCATTCGGCACGTCAAAGCGCACGGAAATCGTATCGGCCGTCTCGCCGCGCACTTCGGCAACACGCAAGGGGTGGAATTGCGGGGTCATGGCGGTCGTGCCCGGTGGGCTCAGTAAGGCTTGAAGTAGTCGAACGGCTCGCGGCACGCGCGGCAGCGGTACAGCGCTTTGCAGGCCGTTGAGCCGAAGGCGGAAATGAGCGCTGTATCGTGCGACCCGCATTGCGGGCAGGCGATCTGCTCGGCCTGCGCGGGACGCGTGAGACGAATCGGGCGAGCCCCGCCGTCGTCCGCCACGTGCGCCGGCGGGGCAATGCCAAAGTCGCGCAGCTTGCGGCGCCCTTCAGCGGTAATCCAATCCGTGGTCCATGCCGGCGACAGCACCGAACGCACGCGATACGCACCCACGTCCGCTGCCTGCAACGCCCGGCTCACGTCATCGGAAATCTGCTCCATGGCAGGGCAGCCGGAATACGTGGGCGTAATCGTCGCGACCAGTGTGCCGGCATCGTCGAGCTGGAGATCGCGCAGGATGCCCAGTTCGGCAATCGTCACCACGGGAATCTCCGGGTCGGTGACGGCCTCCAGCGCGATGCGCGCGCGCTGCAATCGCTCGCTTACCACGATGCCCCCGGGAACTGGCGCGCCAATCCCTGCATCTCGGCCAGCAGATAGCCCATATGCTCGGAATGCACGCCGTGCTTGCCGGTGCTGACATAGGGGCCGGGCTCGGGCCAGCGCAGCGTGGCCTCATCCAGCGCGTCACGCACCGTCG
The DNA here is from genome assembly GCF_000620465.1 of Ralstonia sp. UNC404CL21Col. Lineage (GTDB taxonomy): Bacteria > Pseudomonadota > Gammaproteobacteria > Burkholderiales > Burkholderiaceae > Ralstonia > Ralstonia flatus. Next base: position 1,513,478 of record NZ_JIBE01000004.1, on the reverse strand, counting down.
CCTCCCATGCGTCGCGCAGGTCTGCCGGACGCACGCCGATGCCGGCTTCGGCCGCTGCCGTTTCAACGTCGTCCGCGGCAAAAAATTCGTTCGTGTACGGCATCAGCCAATCGAGCGCGGCCTGCGCACGTGCATGCGATTCGTCGGTGCCATCACCGAAGCGCACGAGCCAGTCGCGCGTATGGGCGAGGTGGTAACGCATCTCCTTCACGGATTTGGCGGCAATGGCGGCCAGCTCGGCGTCGGTCGAACGCGTCAACGCTTCCCATAGCGGCACCATCAACGCGGCGTACAGGAAGTGGCGGACGATGGTGACGGCGTAGTCGCGCGTCGTCGCCGATGTCGCGACCAGCGGCCCGGCATGGGGCAGCTCGAGCAGCGTGTAATTGCGGAAAGCGGGCTCAGCGCGCCAATAGGCATAGTCGTCTTCCGTGCGCGGTGTGCCTGTGATCTCGCCTTCGATCTGCCCTGCCCGCGTGTAGAGCAACCGCGCCTGGCCGATCAGATCAAGACTGAGGTTGGACAGCGCGATGTCTTCTTCCAGCACGGGGCCGTGGCCGGTCCATTCCGCGTTGCGCTGGCCGAGGATGAGCGCGTTGTCGGCCAGGCGAAGGATGTATTGCAGATGCGCGTGGGAAGTCATCACCGCGGCTCACATGTGGTTGACTTCATCGGGCAGCCGATAGAACGTCGGGTGGCGATAGATCTTGTCGGCCATCGGGTCAAACAGCATGGGCTTGTCGTCGGGCTCGCTGGCGGTGATAGCGGCCGACGGCACCACCCAGATGGAGACGCCTTCCTGCCGGCGCGTGTAGACATCGCGCGCCATCTGCAGCGCCTGCTTGGCGTCCACGGCGTGCAGGCTGCCGCAATGCTTGTGCTCCAGGCCCTGCTTGCTGCGGATGAACACTTCCCACAGCGGCCATTCGTGTTGATGCATGGTGGGTTCCTTCCGGTTCAGGCAGCTTGTTGATTGGCGGCAGCGCGTTCGGCCTGCTTGCGCGCGTAGGCCAGCGCGGCTTCGCGCACCCACTCGCCTTCTTCGTGTGCACGCTTGCGGGTGGCAAGGCGCTCGCGGTTGCACGGGCCGTGACCATCGAGCACGCGCTTAAATTCGGACCAATCGAGCGGCGAGAAATCGTAATGGCCGCGCGCTTCGTTCCACGTGAGGCCGGGGTCGGGCAGCGTCACGCCGAGCACGCGCGCCTGCTCGACGGTGGCATCGACAAAACGCTGCCGCAGATCGTCGTTCGAGATGCGCTTGATGCCCCAGGCCATGGTCTGCGCGCTGTTGGGCGATGCGGTGTCAGGCGGCCCGAACATCATCAGCACCGGAAACCACCAGCGGTTGACGGCTTCCTGCACCATGTCGCGCTGCGCCTGCGTGCCGCCCATCATCGTCAGCAACGATTCATAGCCCTGGCGCTGGTGAAACGACTCTTCCTTGCAGATGCGGATCATGGCGCGCGCATACGGGCCGTAAGAGCAACGGCACAGCGGCACCTGGTTCATGATCGCCGCGCCATCGACCAGCCAGCCGATCACACCCACGTCTGCCCAGGAGAGCGTCGGGTAATTGAAGATCGACGAATATTTCGCGCGGCCTTCGTGCAGCGCGTCGATCATCTCGTCGCGCGAGCTGCCGAGCGTTTCAGCGGCGGAATAGAGATAGAGGCCGTGGCCCGCTTCGTCCTGCACCTTGGCGAGGAGGATGGCCTTGCGCTTGAGCGACGGCGCGCGGCTGATCCAATTGCCCTCGGGCAGCATGCCGACCACCTCGGAGTGCGCGTGCTGCGAAATCTGCCGCAGCAGCGTCTTGCGGTACGGCGCCGGCATCCAGTCCTGCGGCTCGATCTTGTGGTCGGCCCCGATGCGTGCATCGAAGCGCGCCTGCAAATCGGCTTCGCCTTGAGAGGCGGCGGCCAGTTCCTGCTCCGTAGGCAGACCGCCGGGCAGGTCGAGGCTTTGGGTGTACATGCGATCCTCCGGCCGCTGGCGCGGCATGTGCACGGCACGTCATGCGCACCGTGTTTTGGATGGATCGATTATAAACCGTCCGACCGGTCGGTCAATAACGGTTTTCACCGCATGCCTCGTGTGAGGCATGCGGTGCGCCCTGCTCCTCAGGTTCCTTTTCTGTGACTCAGATTGGCGCTGCCGACGAGGCTTCGCCCTGCCCGGCGCCTTGCGTGCGCGTGCGCACAAACACGCCCGCCAGCACCGAACCCAGCACGGCGGCAACTGCCCCCAGCAGGAACGCGAGGTGATACCCGCCATTGAGTGCCGTCGTGGCATCGGCCCCTGCCGCAGCCAGACCTTCGGTGCGGGCGGCAGCCAGACTTGCCAGGATAGCCAGGCCCAACGCGCCGCCCATCATGAACGACGTGTTGACCACGCCGGACGCCAGGCCCGATTCATCGGGCGCCACATCGCTCATGGCGGCCAGCAGCACCGGGTTGAACGCCACACCGGCGCCCAGGCCCAGCAACAGCATGCCGGGCAGCACGTCGAGCACAAAGCTGCCGCCCGCGGGCGCGCGTGCAAACAGCACCAGCCCAATGCCTGCCACCAGCAAACCCACCGACAGCGGCGCGCGGATGCCGAAGCGCATCACCAGCTTGGCCGACAACCCCAGCGAGAACACCGCCATGATGATGTTGGCCGGCAGGAAGGCCAGCCCCACCTGCATCGCGCTGTAGTCGAGCACGCGCTGCATGTACAGCGCCGAGATGAAGAACCACGCGAACATCGCCGCCGCCCACAGCACGCCCACCACGTTGGCCGTGGCCACGTTGCGCAGCGCGAACATATGCAGCGGCATCAGCGGATGCGACACGCGCGATTCGATCACCAGGAACGCGATCATCAACGCAATGGCAATGCCCAGCTGCGTGAGCGTCTGCGTCGATGTCCAACCGGCTTCGTTGCCGTGCACGACGGCGTACACCGCGAGCATCAGCGATGCGGTCACGGCAATCGCGCCTGCCACGTCGAGCTTTGTGCGATCGGCCAACGGCTTGCCCACCGGCAGCAACGCCACGCAGGCGGCGTACACCGCCACGCCAATCGGGAGATTGACCAGGAAGATCCAGTGCCAGCTCAACGTGCTCGTCAGCAGGCCACCGAGCAACACCCCGATGCTGCCGCCGCCCGCACAGACAAAGCCGTAGATGCCCATTGCCTTGGCCCGGTCCGCTGGCGAAGTGAACAGATTCATGATCAGCGACAGCGACACCGCCGACACCACCGCGCCGCCCAGCCCCTGCACGGCGCGCGCCGTAATCAGCAGCCCTTGCGAATTCGCCAGCCCGCATGCGGCCGATGCCAGCGTGAACAGCGTCAGCCCCAGCAGGAACAGCTTGCGATGCCCGAACAGATCACCCAATCGCCCGCCGAGCAACAGACAGCCGCCAAACGTGAGCATGTAGGCGTTGACCACCCATACGAGCGAGGTTTCGGTAAAGCCCAGGTCTGCCTGGATGGACGGCAGCGCAACGTTCACGATGGTCGTGTCCAGCACGATCATCAGCACGCCCAGGCAGAGCACGATGAGGGCAAGCCAACGCTTGCGTTCGTCGATGCCATGCGTCATGGAATCACTCCTATGCTTGGCTGCTGCGCCTGAATGTCGCTCAGGACTGCGCCGCCGATTTGAGGTTGGCGAGACCGGCTTCAAAGTCCTTGCCGATCATCGCGTCCATACTGAAAAACAGGCCCATCACCTTGGAGATGAACGGGCTCGGGCCGTACATGGCCCAGGTCACGCGGGTGCCGTCGCCGGCAGGCTTCAGCGTGAATTCCGCCGTGTTGTGCGCTTCGAACGGCTTCAGGAAATCCAGCTGAATCTGGATGCGGCTGGGCGATGCTGCATCGACGATCTCCATGCGCCCTGCGCCAACTTCCCGCGAGCCATCCCACGCATAGTTCGCGCCTTTGCCACTGACGGGCCCGCCATAGGTGCGCTTCATCGCCGGATCACGCTTCTCCCACGGAGACCACGCTGTCCAGCGGTGGAAATCGTCGATCAAGGCAAACACCTTTTCAGGCGGCGCCTTGATGTCGATCTCGCGTTGCACGCGGAAGGTGTCCGGACGCGTGGCCGCAAAACCCAGCACAGCGACGATCGCAACGACGATGACGATCGCAATGATCTTCAGCATGAAGAACGCTCCAACAGATGGGGCAGCAGGTGAATAGACGCCTTTGCGCAGGCCATGCAAAGGGTCGCGGCGGGAACAGCCGATCGTCAACCCCGGGGGGGTTTCGTTGATATTGATCAGGCCCCGGTGACCGCGCAGTCTAGCACCGGGCCACGGCCCAGCGCCAAGGCAAGCTGACTACGAGTTTGCGTAGAACGGCCACCGTGCGGCGGCCGTTTTCATACGCACGGCCATTACATCGGCTTGGGTGCGATCACCATCCACGTGATGCCAAAACGATCGGTCACCATGCCGAACGCGTGGGCGAAAAACGTCTCGGACATCGGCATCGTGACATGGCCGCCATCGCCGAGCGCCTTGAATGTGCGCTCGGCCGCGGCGTTGTCGGCCACACTCACGGACAACCCGAAACCCTTGAAATCCGTCTTGCCGCCGGCCATGCCATCAGAGGCGAGGATCTGGGTTTCACCCACGCGGAAGGCGGCATGCATGACCTTGTCGAGCGGGGGTGCCATGCCGCCACATTGCTCCGCCGTAGGCTGCGCGTCCTTGGGCGCGTCCTTGTAGTGCATCACCACGTCGACCTTGGCGCTGAGCGTCTTCTTGTAAAACTCCAGCGCCTCTTCACAACGACCTTCGAAGAACAGATACGGTTGAACTTGCATCACAACTCCTTGGGGTGGACTTGGGGGGACTGCAAAGCCGCGCACCGGGCAACTTGAACGCGCGGTTGGGAAAGCGTTTGCTCGCCTTTCGTTGGACTCTTACGTTCGACGCTTTCGTTGAACTCAACTGCAAGCGGTCTCGGGTACGGGCATGGGAACCGAGGCATGTTCGTGAACCACCAGCCAGCGCCCATCGATCTTGCGAAAACACACGGTGGCGCGCGTTTGCGCATCGTGCTTTGCACCGTCTCGATACCGCGCACGCAGGCGATTCACGCTGAAGCAATAGGCCAGGTCGCCGCTCACCTCGAGGTGCAGTTCGACAAACTGGAAATCCGCCTGACCCTCCAGCGCATCGAACCAACCCTGCCAGTGACGGCGATACGCCTCTGCGCCTTTCACAAACAACGGCGGCATGACATCAAAGACCACGACGTCCGGCGCGTAGTGACGCATCACGGCATCGATGTCCTTGGCGCGCACAGCTTCTGCCCACGCTTCAATCAGGCTACGCAGCTGCGATGCATCGCCCGCGGCCTCGCTCGCGTTTGTCATATCGACCTCCTGAAAGTGCTTGGCATCCTGCGTGACAGCACCTACTGTTGATTTGTGAACACTGTCCACAAACGATAGCAGACATAATGGACAGTGTCCACATCGCTTTTGCGGAGTTTCATCGCATGACCCAGGAACCACCCCGCCCGCCCGTGCGCGCAACGTATCGCCATGGCGACTTGCGGCGCGCGCTGCTTGACGCAGGCATTGAGCTGGCACGTGCCGGCGGGCCGGACGCCATCGTGTTGCGCGAGGCCACGCGCCGTGCCGGTGTCGCGCCAAATGCCGCTTACCGCCACTTCGCCGGGCGGCTCGATTTACTGCAGGGGGTACGCGCAGCGTCACTCGCGGCGCTCGCACGCGCCATGGAGGCCGAACTGGATGCCATCGACCCCACGTGGCCGGCCGACGCACAGGCGCGCGCTTCACTGCGGGCCATCGGCGTGGGTTATCTGCGTTTTGCGCAAATGGAGACCGGCTTGTTCCGCACCGCCTTCGCCGTACCCGACGAGGTGGAGAACGACGCCGACCCCGCCAAGGCAGGCGACAGCGGGCTCAACCCGTTCCAGCTGCTGAGCCTCGCGCTGGATCGCATGACGGCTGCAGGTGTGTTGCCTGCCGAGCGCCGGCCCGGCGCCGAATATCTTGCCTGGTCTGCCGTGCATGGGCTCGCGTTGCTCATCATCGACGGGCCCCTGCGCAGCCGCCCGCCGGAGCAAACCGGCGCCATCGCCTTGCGCGTGGTTGAAATGGTGGAGAACGGCCTCTAAAGCGCGCCATGTGCGTGCAGCGTCTGACGACATGCGCAACGCTTCGTTTGCCAGCGCAAGCTTCAATGCAACGATGACAGCCTCGCTGCACCCGCTCACCCAGCGGGTGCATGCCCATCAACCGGAGTGACCCTCCGCGACGAGGATGTCAGCATGACCCAAGCCCATCTCGAAACAATAGCCACCGCCCACACGCGCTACGGCGCCGCGCTGGAAAAAGACCTGTTCGACCGCGTTGCCGCCGTGCATGCGCCGCACCTGCCGCCCGCGCGCACGGAACCGCCGCGCGACGCACAGACGGCGGAAGAACTCGAAGGCGTGATCGACTACGCGGTGTGGAACGCCGCGCACGACCTGTTCATCGTGCAACTGGCGAGCGCGGGATTGGACCGGCTGTTTCGCGACACGCCCGACTTTCAGCTCGCGCTGTCGCGCCAGATCGGCGATGACGGCTTTCACGCAGTGGCCTCGCGCGAGCGTATTCGCGTGCTGTCCGGACATGACCAGATCGAACGCATCACGCGGGATGTGCGGCACCACTGGGATGTCCTTGGCGACTACCCGCTGACAAGCCAGGCCGCGTTTCTCGCGTGGGAATTCCACTACGAGCATCACATCCTCGCGCGGCTGCAGGTCAACCGGCGCACGTCGCGCGTGCTCGATGTTGCCAACCGCGACTTTGCCGAGAACCGCATCATGCCGGACGAGGAGGTGCACCGCATCCTCATCACCGAGTGGTGGCACGACCGGCTCGACGCCGCGTCGGATGGCGAGCGCGAACAGCTTGTAAGCGAAGTGCTGGAAGCCGACGACAGGCTGCAAGTGCTGCTCGGCGATTACCTGCGCGAATCGTGGGCGCTGAACGAACGCGCCGCCGGCATCGACACGCGCAACTACGTACCGCTGTACGACGCATGGCGGCGCGAGATTCTGGGCGTATTGCTGCAACGCCCTGCCGACACCCTGCCCGCCCTCACCAGCCTCGCCATCTGACCGCGATGTCCAAGAAACCGATCCTGCTCAACGCGTTCAACATGAACTGCGTGGGCCACATCAACCACGGGCTGTGGACCCATCCGCGCGATACATCGGCCGACTACCGCAAGCTCAGCTATTGGACGGACCTCGCCAGGCTGCTTGAACGCGGCTTGTTCGACGGTCTGTTCATCGCCGATATCGTTGGCGTGTACGACGTGTATCAGCAGTCTGCCGACCTGACGCTGCGCGAGTCGATCCAACTGCCGGTGAATGATCCGCTGATGCTGGTGTCGGCCATGGCGGGCGTGACGGAGCATCTCGGCTTTGGCCTGACCGTCAACCTGACCTATGAGGCGCCGTACCTGTTTGCGCGGCGTTTCTCCACGCTCGACCACCTGACCGAAGGCCGCGTCGGCTGGAACATCGTCACGGGTTATCTGGACAGCGCCGCACGCGCCATGGGCCTGCGCGAGCAGATCGCACACGACGAGCGTTACGACCGCGCCGATGAGTTTCTCGATGTGGTCTACCAACTGTGGGAAGGCAGTTGGGAAGACGATGCGGTGCTGCGTGATCGCGCCGCACGCGTGTTTGCGCAGCCCGACAAAGTGCACCGCATCCGGCATCACGGCCGCTATTACGACGTGGAGGGCTACCACTTGAGCGAGCCGTCGCCGCAACGCACGCCGGTGCTGTTCCAGGCGGGCTCGTCCGCGCGTGGGCAGACCTTTGCCGGGCAGCATGCGGAGTGCGTGTTCCTGTCGGGCCAGAGCCAATCGGCCACGCGCGATCAGGTGGCGCAGTTGCGTCAGGCTGCCGTGCAGGCCGGGCGCCGGGCGGATGACGTCAAAGTGTTCATGGGCATCACCGTCGTCGTCGACAAGACTGAAAAGCTTGCACGCGAAAAACTCGCCGAATACCAACGCTATGCCAGCGCGGAAGCCGGTCTTGCGCATTTCTCCGCGGGCTCCGGCGTCGACTATTCGACCTATGCGTTGGACGACCCGCTGCGTGCGGTGAAGACGAATGCGATCGAGTCATCCATCCGCCGCGCCACCGGCGGCGACACGCAGTTCACCGTGCGGCGCCTGCTCGATCAACTCGCCCTGGGGGGCCGCTACGCCACCATCGTCGGCGACCCACAGCAGGTCGCGGACGCTTTGCAGCAGTGGATGGAGGTGACCGACATCGACGGCTTCAACCTGGCGCGTACGGTCACGCCGGAAAGCTATGCGGACTTCATCGACCTGGTCGTGCCGGAGCTGCAGAATCGCGGTGTCTACAAGACCGCGTATGCGCCGGGCACCTTGCGCCGCAAGCTGTTTGGTACCGATCGCTTGCCCGAAGCCCACCCCGGCGCGCAACGGCGCCGGCACCCCGCACAGGAGTTGGCGGCCCACCCCTGACTAAGCATTGGTCGTGGGCGCGCCCAACATCTGCTGAAAGAGCGGAAGCAACGCTTCGTATGTCGCCAGATAGCCGATGGAACCGGTATGGCGCGACGCGCGTGCGGCGCAGAACAGTTCGTTGCGCAAATCCACCAGCGATGCGCGCCGTCGTTCGCGCGCGGCACTGGTGCAGGCTTCAAACGAGCCCAGCTCTTCATAGCCGTTGAACGACATGGCAAAGGCGAAGACGCCCGACACGTCTGCCGGGTCGGGCAGATCTTGCCAAGAGATGTCCTTTTTCATGATGCCCCCACTGCGCTGCCAATCCGCCTTCCGATCCCACTTTCAGGCGGCCATCACTCGTTACTCATCACTCATCAGTCGTCACTTCCCGCACGCTGACCGCCACGTCAACCTGGTGCTCGCCGCCGCCAAGGATCATGCCGCGCAGCAGTGACACGTCGCTGTAATCGCGTCCGATGGCGAGGGTGACGTGGTCCAGGTCGGCGAGCACGTCGTTGGTCGGGTCAAGATCGACCCAGCCGCTTTGCGGGCAGAACACCGACACCCACGCGTGCGAGGCATCGGCGCCAATCAGGCGCGGCTGCCCGGCCGGTGGCTCGGTCCGCAGATAGCCGCTCACATAGCGTGCGGGCAGCCCCAGCGCGCGAAGGCAGCCGATCATCACTTGCGCAAAGTCCTGGCAGACGCCCCGGCGCAGGTCAAACGCCTGCGTGGCCGGTGTATCGAAAGCGGTCGCGGTGGGCGCGTATTCAAAGTCGGCATGCAGCCGATGCATCAGGTCGATGGCGCCGGCCACGACCGGCGTGCCAGCCGCAAAGCTTGCACGTGCGTAGCGCTCCAGCTCGGGGCTCAGCGCAATGTTGGGCGAGGCAAAGCAGAACTCGGCCTCGGGATAGAACACCGAACCTGCCTGATACCGCAGGCGCTGCGCGACAGACTCCCAGGCCGGCGTGGCGGCCGGGTCCAGATTGGTCCAGCGCGGCTGCAGGCGCACTGTCGTCTTGCTGGTCATGCGCAGGCTGTCGTGCGGCGTATCGAGCGAGAAATACAGCACGTCGTTGCCAAAGCCATCGACGCGGCTGGTCAGATACGAAGGCGCAGGCTCGATCTGCTCGGCGTGCTCGACCACCTCCTGCCACTGGCACGCACGCGGGCGAATGGTTGCCAGATGCTGCGCCGTCTCGACAGCCGTTGCGTAGTGATAGACCGTGCTGTGCGATACCGTCAGCAGCGCCGCGCGTGCATCCATCAGGCCACCTGCGCGGTTGGCGTGCTGGCGTGGCTGAAGTAGCGCGCGCTGATCTCGTTGGAGGCGGCGGCCACGTAGTCGCACAGCTTGTCGCACAGGGCGATGAGGTTGGCGTAGCGGCCGTCGGCATCGGCTTCGCACAGCGCCTCCAGCGAGGGGAGCACATCGACCGCGGGCATCAGGTCGGCAAACGGTGGGCGGCGCTGGGCGGACATCGGGGCAGCGGCGCGTTCGATCTGCGCCAGCTTGGTCCGCAGCCGGTCGTACACGCCATACAGCCCGCGCGGGTTGGTCGACTCCACCACCAGCAGGTCGAGCAGCGCCGGCACCTCCAGCCGCCCCGGATACAGCGACCGGTAGGTGAGCGTGCTGTCGAACAGTTGCAGCAGCAGGTCAAAACCCTCGGCGGTGGCGAGCTTGCCCTGCTCGGCAATCACGCGCAGGAACGTCGCCATGGCCCACACGCGCTCGATATGGCGGCCGGCAAACAGCAGGCGCCACGCCTCGTCACGCGTCATCCGGTCACCCTGCGCACCGCTGATGGCGGAGAGTTGCGTCGCCAGATATTCGAGCAGATCGACCAGCGCCACACGGTCGTGCGGGCCTTCGGCCGTGAGGTTGGCCAGCCCATCACGAAAATCGTTGCGCGCCGCGAGGATGGTTCTCCAATGGTCGTTCGACAGACGCCCGCGCACCTCACCCGACGAGCGCGCCTGCGCGGCCAGGCATTGCCCGATCCCGGCCGTGCCCGACTGCTCGCTCAGGCCCGCCACCAGTGCGCGCTCAAACGCGCTCGGGCTGCTGCGCGCGAACACATCGGCGGTGAAGATCAGGCCGCATTCCGCCGCCAGCTCCGTCAGCGTGCCGAACATCGTGTCGGCGTCGTTGGCCTCCAGCGAGCCGAGAATCAGGCGGCATAGGCGCACGCCGTTTTCAGCGCGCTCGCCATAGCGGCCGGACCAGAACAGGTTTTCTGCCGCGCGGCTCGACACCGTACGGTGCTTGCGAGCAAGATCGGCCGGCCGCATCGGCGATGGCAGCAAGGAAAACGGCGCAGCCGGCTGCGGCTGATTCGACAACACCCAGGTATCGACGCTGCTGCCGCCCATCTGCATCGACGCCGAAGCCTGCCGCTCGGCCGCCAGACGCGTAAAACCGCCGGGCATGACGTGCCAGCCGCCGGCCATATCCGCAATGGCAAACACGCGCAACACGGAAGGCCGGCCCGCGAGCATGCCCGCCTCGTAGCGGGGCGTGCAGGAATACGGCAACGGGACCTGCACGGTGAAGGTGTCCGGCGCGCTGTCAATGCGTGCACGCCAGTCGGCCAGCGATTGCGGGCCGCTTGCCATACCAGGTGGGCCGTCGGGGTAGTGTCCGGGCCAGGTCGGCAACAGCAGCCCGGCAGACAGGCGGGCCTGCGCCTCATCGCGCGCCAATGCCTCGCCGCACCACCACGTCGGCACGCTGGGCAAGGCGAGCGGCTCGCCGAGCAGCGCCTGCGCAATCCCCGGCAAGAAACCCAGCATGGCCGGCGATTCGACAAACCCCGCGCCGGGCACATTCGACACCATCACGTTGCCTGCGCGCATCACCTGCAGCAAGCCCGGTACGCCGATGGTGGAATCGGCGCGCAGCTCCACCGGATCGCAGAACACGTCGTCCAGGCGGCGCAGCACGGCGTGCACGCGTTCCAGCCCGTTGAAGGTCTTCAGGTAAAGCTTGTCGCCACGCACCGTCAGGTCCTTGCCCTCCACCAGGGTCACGCCCAGGTATCGCGCCAGGAAGGCGTGCTCGAAATAGGTTTCGCTGAAAGGGCCGGGCGTGAGCAGCGCAATGTGCGGCGAATCGCCGGGCTCGTCGTCGGACATGGTGGTGCGCGCGGCGGCGGCCAGCGTGCTGATCAGCTGTGAGTACGTCGGCGCCAGGCGCGTAGCACGCAACTCACGAAAGGCATCGGCAAACAGGCTGGAGACGATCAGCCGATTTTCGAGCGCATAGCCAAGGCCCGAAGGGGCTTCGGTGCGGTGGCCGACCACCATCCAGTCGCCGCTGGGCGTCCGCCCCAAGTCCACTGCCACGATGTGGAGGTACTGGCCGCCCGGCGGCGTAAAGCCGCGCACCGCACGCAGGTACCCAGGATGGCCGAACACCAGCGCGGGCGGCACCAGCCCCTGCGCGAGCAACGATTGCGGCCCGTAGGTATCCGCCACGATGGCATTGAGCAGCCGCGCGCGCTGCATCACCCCCTGCTCGATCACGGCCCAGCTGTCGTGGTCGATCAGGAAAGGCAGCAGATCGAGCGCCCACGGGCGCGGCTCGCCCTTGTCGGCGTAGACGTTGTAACTGATGTCGTTGTCGCGCACCTGCTGTGCGACAGAGGCGCGGGCCTGCTCCAGCCCGACCAGGCCGCCGATCCCCCCGTCGCGCACATGCTCGAAAAACTGCCGCCACGGTTCGCGCAACGCGCCGGTGGCGTCACGCAGCTCGTCCCAGTGGCCCTCCCGCCCGGGCAACATGCGAAGGAGGGCCAGCACATCCGCGTGGGCGGCAGTGGGTTCGAGCGGCAGGGTCGACTGATAAGACAAGATCGGCTTGGCTGGATGAAATTAGTAGCGGCGCAAATCCAGCGTAAACGGAAACTCCAGACTGCGCTCGGGTGCCCGCACTTCCATGGGCCCGGGCGTGTGCCCGATGGTGAAGAAGCGCGCGCGGCGGCGGCTTTCCGCCTCGTAAGCGTTGACTGGAAACGTCTGGTAATTGCGTCCACCCGGATGCGCCACATGATACTGGCAACCACCCAGCGAACGGCCGGTCCAGGTGTCGGCCAAGTCGAACGTCAGCGGCGCATGCACGCCAATGGTCGGATGCAATGCTGACGGCTGCGACCACGCCCGGAACCGCACCCCCGCCACCTGCTCGCTCACGCGGCCGGTTGGTTGCAATGGCAAGGGAATCCCGTTGACCGTCACGACGTGCCGGTTTTCGTTCAGGCCGAGCACGCGCACCTCCAGCCGCTCGACCGACGAATCGACATAGCGCACCGTGCCGCCCTGGGCACCCTCCTCGCCCATGACGTGCCAGGGTTCCAGCGCCCCGCTGAGCGTGAGCGAGATCCCGCCCGTATGCAGCTCGCCCACCAGCGGGAAGCGGAACGAGAAATGCGGTGCAAACCACTCGCGTTCAAAGGCGTAACCCGCTTCACGCAGATCAGCCAGCACGTCGTCGAAGTCCATCTGCACGAAGGTGCCGAGCAGGAAGCGATCGTGCAGCTCGGTGCCCCAACGCGTCAGCCGCGTGGTGTACGGCGTCTTCCAGAAGCGGGCAACCAGCGCGCGCAGCAGCAGTTGCTGCACCAGGCTCATGCGCGCGTGCGGCGGCATTTCGAAGCCGCGCAACTCCAGCAGGCCCAGGCGCCCCGTCGGGCCGTCAGGCGAATAGAGCTTGTCGATGCAGAACTCGGCGCGGTGCGTGTTGCCGGTCACGTCGATGAGGATGTTGCGCAGGATGCGGTCGATCAGCCAGGGCGGAATGTTCGCGGCGCCCAGGCGGTCCAGCTGGTGCTGCAGCTCCGCAAAGGCGATCTCCAGTTCGTACACCTGATCGTTGCGCGCCTCGTCCACGCGCGGCGCCTGGCTGGTCGGGCCGATGAACAGGCCCGAGAACAGATAGGACAGCGACGGATGGTTATGCCAGTACGCAATCAGGCTGGCCAGCAGATCGGGCCGGCGCAGGAACGGGCTGTCGGCCGGGGTGGCCCCGCCCAGCACGAAGTGGTTGCCGCCGCCGGTGCCCGTGTGGCGGCCGTCAAGCATGAACTTCTCCGTACTCAGATACGACTGGTGGGCCGATTCGTACAGGTATTCCGTATGGTCGACCAACTGCTCCCAGTTGCTGGCGGGGTGGATGTTGACCTCGATCACGCCGGGGTCGGGGGTTACCTGCAGCAGCTTCAGGCGTGGGTCGCGCGGCGGCGGATACCCTTCGACGACGACCTGCACCTGCAGCTCGTCGGCGGTCGCCTCCACGGCGGCCAGCAGGTCGAGATAGTCGTCCAACACCGTCAGCGGCGGCATGAATACGTGCAGCTGGCTGTGCCCGGAGCCGAAGGTGTCGTTCTCGACCTTGGGACCGGCGGCGCGGGCGGGGTCGCGCGCTTCCACGCACACCGCGGTGCGATGGACCCATGAGGCGGATTCGCTGCGCGCCGGGATACGGGCATCCGTTGCCGAGCCGGTACCGCGTGCGGCCGATGTGGCTTTCGTTGCGGCCACGAGCGTCGCGCCGGCAGTCTCACCCTGGTATTGCATGCGCAGCTCAGCCGCTGTACGCAGCGGTGCGCTCGGGCCGAATGGGTCGTGCGCATGCTGATACGGATAGTCGCTCTTGCTCACCCACGGCAGCGAGTCGAGCGGCAGGCGGTAGCCCATCGGCGAATCGCCGGGAATCAGATACATGCGTTCATCGCGGAAGAACCACGGGCCGGTCGCCCAGCGCGCGCCACCCAGCGCGGCATCGGATTCGCGCGCCAGCGGCAGAACGTAGCCGGTGACGGCTGACAGGCCCGCATCGAACACGCGACGCAGGCGCACGCGCTCCATTTCATCGTCGAGCTGCGAATCAAACGGGTCGACATTCACGGGCAGGCGCCGCTCGCGCCAGAGGTAGTACCACGTGTCTTCGTAGCCGGCCTGGATGCATTGTTCGTCCACCGACAGCTTGCGCGCCAGATGATGCAGAAAGCGCTGCGCATCGGCAGAGGTATAGCGGCCCGGCTCGCGCTCGTCGGCAAACAGGGTTGGATCGTTCCAGCAGGGCTGGCCGTCGGTGCGCCAATAGAGCGACAGCGCCCAGCGCGGCAGTTGCTCGCCCGGGTACCACTTGCCCTGGCCGATATGCAGGAAGCCGTTGGCGCCGTAGCGCTGGCGCAGCTTGTCCATGAGTGCCACGGCATAGCTGCGTTTGGTGGGGCCGAGGGCATCCGTATTCCACTCGGCGGCATCGCGGTCGCGCACGGCCACGAAGGTGGGCTCGCCGCCCATGGTCAGGCGCACGTCCATGGCGTCGAGTTCGGCGTCCACCTGCGCACCCATGCGAACGACATCGGCCCAGTGCGCCTCGGTGTAGGGCTTGGTCACGCGCGGGGCTTCCAGCACGCGCGTGATCGACATCGTGTGTTCGAATTCGACCTCGCATTCGTCCACCGCGCCCGAGATGGGTGCCGCGCTGCCGGGCTCCGGCGTGCAGGCCACGGGAATGTGCCCCTCGCCCGCCAGGAGGCCGGAGGTGGGGTCAAAGCCGATCCAGCCGGCGCCCGGCAGGTAGACCTCGCACCAGGCGTGCAGGTCGGTAAAGTCGACCTCGGTGCCGCTGGGGCCATCGACGGCTTTCACGTCGGGCGTGAGCTGCAGCAGGTAGCCGGACACAAAGCGCGCCGCCAGCCCCAATTGCCGCAGCGTCTGCACCATCAGCCAGCCGGTGTCGCGGCACGAACCGGAGCCGAGCGACAGCGTCTCTTCCGGCGTCTGCACCCCGGGCTCCATGCGGATCAGGTAGCGGATGTCCTGCTGCAGCCGCTGGTTCAGCTCCACCAGAAAATCGATCGTGCGGCGCGGCGTGCGGTCGATGCTGGCGACAAACGCGGCAAAGTTCGGCGTCATCTCGCGCTTGACGAGGTACGGCGCCAGCTCCGCGGCCAGGTCGTCGGCGTAGCTGAAAGGGAACGACTCCGCCTCGGGCGCCAGGAAGAAATCGAACGGGTTGTAGACCGCCATCTCGGCGACCAGGTCGATGGTCACCTTGAACTCGCGCGTCTTGTGCGGAAACACCAGGCGTGCCTGGTAATTGGCAAACGCGTCCTGCTGCCAGTTGATGAAATGCTCTGCAGGCTCCACCCGCATCGAATACGAATGGATGGGCGTGCGGCAGTGCGGCGCCGGCCGCAGGCGCACCACCTGCGGCGACAGCTCGACGAGCCGGTCATAGCGATAATGGGTAACGTGGTTCAGCGCGACTCGGATCGACACACGGACTCCTCGGTGGCTCGTAATGGCGGGCCGGCGCGGTGCCGGCGGGCGGTTCAAGCAAGGTTCATGCCGTTTTGTGCGGCATACTCGGCTCGGGGCGTCGGCCCATCGTGCCACGCGTGCACGGCCGTGCGTATGACACGCCGATGCGGTACAACGCTTGCTGGACAGCTGGCCGCTGCCACACCACCATCTTGGTGGGGAAGCCCCCCGAAAGCCAGCCCTTGCCCTGCCCCTGGACCGCCATGAAAACGTTCCACTGCAATCGTTGCCAGCAACTCGTCTTCTTTGAAAACGTCTTGTGCGAGCGCTGCAACGCCCTGCTCGGCTACCTGCCTGACGTGGGCGAGATCAGCGCGTTCGAACCTGCCGACGAGCCCACAGAGACAGCGCAGACCGGGCAGACGCCCGAGACAGCAACGGCCGCGCACAAGCGCTGGCACAGCCTGCACCCCCAGGCACAAGGCCAGCTCTACCGCCAATGCCACAACTACGCGGTCGAAAACGTCTGCAACTGGATGATCCCGGCCGATTCACCCGACACGCTGTGTCGCGCCTGCCAGTTCACCGAAACGATCCCCGACCTGACCGTGTCGGAAAACCGGTTCTATTGGTACAAGATGGAGGTGGCCAAGCGTCGGCTGCTCTATACGCTCATGACGCTGGGCCTGCCACTGGAGTCGCGGCTGGAGAACCCCGAGACAGGGCTGGAGTTCGCGTTTC
Organism: Ralstonia sp. UNC404CL21Col; assembly: GCF_000620465.1. GTDB lineage: Bacteria > Pseudomonadota > Gammaproteobacteria > Burkholderiales > Burkholderiaceae > Ralstonia > Ralstonia flatus. The sequence goes on along the minus strand of NZ_JIBE01000004.1, from coordinate 1,496,940 downwards.
TGGAAAGCAAGGAAAACAGCGAGCCCGTGATGACCGGGCACAACCACGGCCGCATCACGCTCAACATTGCAGAAGCCAACGATGCCGCGCGCGAAAAGGCGCGCACCGAGCTGCGCGAGCCCTATCGCACGCTGCTTGGCCACTTCCGTCACGAATCCGGGCATTACTTCTTTGATCGTCTGATTGCCGGCAAGCCGATGTGGGAAGCCGCCTTCCGCGAGCGCTTTGGCGATGAACGCGCCGGTTATGCCGACGCCCTCAAGACGTACTACGACAATGGGCCGCCGGCTGACTGGGCACAGCACTACATCAGCGCCTACGCCACCATGCACCCCTGGGAAGACTGGGCTGAAACCTGGGCGCACTACCTGCACATGGTCGACGCGCTGGACACCGCCGTGTCATATGGCCTGGCACTGTTGCCCGACCATCCGCAAGAGCCCGAACTGACCGACCAGACCCCGGTGGAAGAGGCCAGCTTCAACAACCTGATGAGCCGCTGGTTTCCACTCACCTACGTGCTCAACGGCCTGAATCGGAGCCTGGGCCAGCCCGACGGCTACCCGTTTACGCTGGCTTCCCCCGTGATCGACAAGCTGCGGTTCGTGCACCGCGTCATCGCTGCCTCGGCCCAGAAACCCGGTTGACCGCACCAATGTTGTGCGGCGCAGGCGCCAGTTTGGATCGGGGGGAATATTTCGTGCAGCTGCCGCGTTTACCATCCGGAAGGTCAATCCCAGCATCCCCGGAGAACGCCATGTCAAGACACCTCAGCAGATGGATCAGCCTGACGGCACTCGCCCTTTGCGCGTGTGCCTCGCTCAACCCTGTGCAGACCGCGCAGAAGATGATCGGCCAGCCGGAAAGTGCCGTGCGAGATACCTTTGGCGCACCCACCGAGACCTATCAGCTTGCGGATGGCACGCACCGCTGGATTTATTCCAAGCAGCCACTCGGCCACGAGGTGTATGCCGCCGATTTTGACGCCAACGGCAAGCTGACCAACTATCGGCAGATGCTGACGGAAAAGGAAATTTACGAGGCGCGCCCTGGTGTGTGGACCAAACGCGATGTGCTCGAACGCTTCGGCACACCGAAAGAGCCGACGCAGTACTACCCGCTCATGAAGCGGGAGGCGTGGTCCTATCGGATGTATGTCGCCGGGACTCAGCAGGCGCACTTCAACGCCCTGTTTGACGACAACGGCCTGCTCGATCGCACCATGATCGTCGTCGACCCACTGGGCGGCGGGCACCACAGCCGGAAATAACACAGGGCCCGGTGGCGCAATGCACGCCGCCCGGGCCCTGATGCTGGCTCAGCGCCTGACCTTAGCCTTAGCCCAGTGCAGAAGCGATGGCCTGCGCGAGTTCGTTGGCTTCGAACTTGGCGACGTAGCCGTTGGCGCCGACGCGGCGCACGTGGTCTTCATTGGCCGAGCCCGACAGCGACGAGTGGATCACCACCGGAATCGACTGGAACGCCGGCTCGGTCTTGATCTTGCGCGTGAGCGTGAAGCCGTCCATCTCGGGCATTTCCAGATCGGTCAGCACCAGCGCGATCTTGTCGCGCACGGTCTTGCCTTCGCGGGCGGCGTCACGTGCGATGTTCTGCAGCGTATCCCACGCTTCCTGGCCGCTCTTGGTCATGACGTACGGCGCGCCCATGGCTTCGAGGCCGTTGGCGATCAGCGAACGTGCGAGACCGGAGTCATCCGCCACCAGCAGCTTGGCGCCCGGCGGCAGCTTGATCGGACGCTCGTCATTGTCGGGCGCCAGATCGGTGTGGCGCGTCGGGAAGACGTCCACCAGGATCTGCTCAACGTCGATCACCTGCGCCAGGCGCGAGTTGTCGGCGTTGCCATCCAGGCGTGCCAGGCTGGTGATATTGCTGCTGCCCACGCTCGCCTCGGCCGGGAAGATCTGGCTCCATTCCAGGCGCACGATCTCGTCCACTTCTTCCACCGCAAACCCTTGGGTGGAGCGCGCGTATTCGGTAATCAACAGGATGTTCGCATTGCCGTTCCGGGTGCCGATCACGCTGGCAAGGTCGATCACGGGAATGATCTGGCCGCGCACATTGACCGCCCCCAGGATATGGGCACCGGCGTCCGCCACATGCGTCACAGGCGGCATGACCATGATCTCGCGCACCTTGAACACATTAATGCCGAACATCTCGCGCTGATTGGAGCGCGCAGATTCGCCCAGGCGGAACAACAACAGCTCAAAGCGGTTGTTGTTCGTCAGATTGGTCCGTTCATCGACTTCGTGCTGCGAATGCTGTGACATCGCGTCTTCCCCCGTTCATGCACACGTTATGTGGCGGTAAACGGCACGGCATTTGGCAACTTGAAGACGTTTTGCAAATGTGAAGCTCACGCCCTTCCTGGGTGGGGGAAAACACGCCTAGGCAATCTTCGCGTGCGCGACCAGAAAATCGAGAAACGCCCGCACCCGCGCGGGCAGATGCGCCCCCTGGCCGACATAGACGGCATGGATGTCTTCGGTCTCGCCGGGGTTGTAATCCTCCAGGACGGGGACGAGGCGGCCTGCTTCCAGATCGGCACGTACCTGGAACTCGGCCAGACGCGCCAACCCCAGGCCGGCCACCGTCACCGCCCGCAGCGCCTCGCCATCGCTGATCTGCGTGTTGCCCTGGGGTGTGAATTCGGTGCGGCGTCCGCGCTTGATAAAGGGCCACGCGTTTGCGGCGCGGGCGTAGCTGAACGTCAGGCAGTTGTGGCTTGCCAACTCAGCCGGCGTGCGGGGCGTGCCGGCGCGTGCCAGATAGGCGGGTGAGGCCACCACCATCAAGCGTGTCTGCCCGAGCTTGCGCGCCACGAGCCGCGAACTCTTCAGCGGCCCGCTGCGCAGCGCAACATCGGTGCGGTCCTCCAGCAGATCGACCACACGATCCGTGAGCGCGATGTCGAGCGACACCTCCGGATGACACGCCAGAAACGCCGGCACGATCGGCAGCAGCACATGCGTGCCGACCGGCACATTCGCATTGATGCGCAAGCGCCCGGAAGGCTGCGCTCCGGCGGAAGCCTCGCGCTCCGCCTCGTCCAGATCGGCCAGCACCGACACGCTGCGCGCGTAGAACGCCGCCCCCTCAGGCGTCAGTTGGAAGCGCCGCGTGGAGCGGTTCACCAGCCGCGCGCCAAGGCGGACCTCCAGCCGGGCCACGAGCTTGCTCACCGCCGACGGCGTCATCCGGCACGCGCGCGCCGCCGCGGAGAAACCGCCTTCTTCCACCACCCGGACGAAGACTTCCATCTCGCCAAAGCGATTGACATCGAGCCGCGCCATTGTGATTTCAATTCATAGATATTGTTCTGACAGGCAGTCTATCGCACAGATGCTGGCGTTCTCATACTGGTGGTCATTGCTGATTCGGTTCCACCCAACACCAACATGACTGCACAGGACAAAGTCGCGCTCGTCGTGGGCGCGCAGGGCGTGATCGGCCGCAACCTGATCGAGCACCTCGCCACATTGGACGACTGGCGCATCGTGGGCCTGTCGCGTCGCGGCGGTGAATCGACAGAGCGCATCCGGCACATCGCCGTCGATCTGCTCAACGCGACTGACACGCGCATCAAGCTCGGCGCACTGGGCAACGTCACCCACGTCTTCTACGCCGCGTATCAAGACCGTCCGACCTGGGCCGAGCTGGTGCCGCCCAACCTCGCCATGCTGACCAACGTGGTCGACGCCATCGAGGCCGCGTCGCCCCACCTTGCGCACATCAGCCTGATGCAGGGCTACAAGGTCTACGGCGGTCACCTTGGGCCATTCAAAACGCCGGCGCGCGAAACCGATGCGCACTTCATGCCGCCCGAATTCATGTTCGATCAGCAGACCTTTCTGGAAGCGCGCCAGCAGGGCAGGGCGTGGACGTGGTCGGCCATCCGCCCGTCGGTGGTAGGCGGCTTCGCGCTGGGCAACCCGATGAACCTTGCCGTGGCCATTGCCGTGTATGCGTCGATCTCGAAAGAGCTGGGCCTGCCGCTGCGCTTTCCCGGCAAACCCGGTGCGTACGACCACCTGCTGGAAATGACCGACGCCTGCTTGCTTGCCCGCGCCACCGTGTGGGCCGCCACCGACCCGCGCTGCGCCAACCAGGCCTTCAACATCAACAACGGCGACCTGTTCCGCTGGAGCGAAATGTGGCCCCGGATCGCGCGGTACTTTGACCTGGAAGTCGCCCCGCCGCTGCCCTTGTCGCTCGACACCGTCATGGCCGACAAGGCGCCGCTCTGGCAGAGCATGATCGCCAAGCATGGTCTGGCAAACACGCCCTACCGCGATGTGTCTTCGTGGCGCTTTGCCGACTTCGTCTTCTCGTGGGATTACGACATGTTCGGCGACGGCTCCAAGGCACGCCGCTTCGGCTTTCACGAATACGTGGAGACGGAAGCGATGTTCATGCGCATCTTCGACGACTTGCGCCGGCGCAGGATCATTCCGGCGTAGAGCATCCGGATGCCTCCGCCCGCAAGGCGCACCGACCGATCCGGCTAGGGGGATGTCCCGACTCGGATTTCCTCAGGAAGCGTCGATATAGTGAATGCGGGGCGGTAGCTCATAGGTCGAGCGGCGGCGGTTTACCGGCGCAGGCAGGCAGGTTCAAATCCTGTACGCCCCACCATCTGATGATTGATTGAGGAACGGCTACTTGCACCCTCCATCAAAAAAAATGCGCCCTGCACACCGGGCGCTGACGCCTGCCTTCGAAATGGACGTCGGAAGACGCAGGCGCAGAGGAGACGCAAATGCGGGGGTAGTTAACTGCCTGCGTACTCCCATGTTCGACAACCCACAGAAGAACGCAAAGTAAATACGCGTCCTCGGCGACTGCCCGTCTGCACTGAATCGGAACTGAGTGCGATTTTGGTCTGAACAGCGACCAGAATGCGAAGGGTCGACCACGACTGTTGGAGACTCACGTCCGGGCCACGAACCTCCGTCGTCGATGTTTTTAGGCCCGTGCTTGCCGGTTCCATGCTGATGTCGAGTGCGGCAGATTGCCTCGGGCAGTCGACATTGCCGGCAGCCGAGCGCCGCTTTTTCCTCATCATTGAAAAAACGCCCGGCCGCCACGCAGCCTCCACACCGGCCACACGGCAACCACGCCCCCACACCCCTGGCATGCCGACTGCTTCCCGCCACGAGAGCGCAACGGAGGCCACGCATGCATCAGGCATTACGAGTGACAAAACAAGCAGCCGCAGGTTGGCTATTCTTTCTGGTATCGACAACCGGCAGCGGGCTTTCGCTCGCGCAACCCACTGAGCCGCAGCCGACGTCTGCAGACGGCGCTCCGACGGCTCAACCCAAGACGGCAAAGCACTCCTTGTCACGGTATCCGGACACCATGCCCGCCTCGCCGCCAAAGGCGGCCGCCGCGCAGTCCGCGGACGCTTCCGCGGGAACGCGCCAGCCCGGTGGTGGCGATTCGGCCGGCCCCAGTGCCGCTGCCGCAGGCCCCGGGAGCCCGGCCGACATGCGTGCGGAGCCTGTGCGCAAGCAGCCATTGCGTTAATGCTGTCGCGGGCGGCTGTCCCGGGCGTCGGATGAGGGGCATCCAATGAGAGCAATCGATGACCAGCGCAGCGGACCTGATCGTAACCACGCCCAGCGGCCTGTATTGCCCGGCAGGCGATTTCTACGTTGACCCATGGCGGCCGGTTGACCGCGCCGTCATCACGCACGCCCACAGTGACCATGCCCGTGTCGGGCACCGGCATTACCTGGCTGCCGCTCCGGGGGCGGGCGTGCTGCGCGCGCGGCTGGGTGACGACCTCCCCCTGCAGACGCTGCCGTACGGCGAATCCATCGTCCACCACGGCGTCCGGCTGAGCTTCCACCCGGCGGGGCACGTGCTGGGCTCTGCGCAGGTGCGGCTGGAATACGGCGGCGACGTGTGGGTCGTGTCCGGCGATTACAAGGTGGAGGCTGACAGCACCTGCACGCCGTTCGAGCCGGTGCAATGCAATACCTTCATCACCGAATCCACTTTCGGGCTGCCGATTTACCACTGGCGGCCGCAGACCGAGATCTTTGCGCAGCTCAACGCATGGTGGCGCGACAACGCCGACGCGGGCCGCGCAAGCGTCGTCTTCTGCTACGCCTTCGGCAAGGCGCAGCGCATTCTCTCCGGGCTCGATACCAGCATTGGACCCATCGTTTCGCACGGCGCCATGCTGCAATTGGATGCCGCGTATCGGCACGCGGGCGTGGCGCTGCCGCCCACGCAGCTCGCCACCGACGTGCCGCGCGCGGACTTGCGACGCGCGCTCGTGCTGGCACCGCCCTCCGCACAACGCACGGCCTGGATGCGGCGTTTTGGCGACTACGCCGATGCGTTTGCCAGCGGCTGGATGCAGCTTCGCGGTGCACGTCGGCGGCGCGGCGTCGATCGCGGCATCGTGCTGTCCGATCATGCCGACTGGCCCGGCCTGCTGCAGGCCATCGACGCCACGGGCGCCACGCGTGTCTATGTCACGCACGGGCAGGTCGCGCCAATGGTGCGCTGGCTGTGCGAACGCGGCCTGGATGCGCGCGCCTTCGCCACCGAGTATGGCGACGAGGCCGAAGAAGGCAATGCCGCTGAAACAGCTGATACGCCCACAGCAAGCGCGCCAGAGGACACACCTGCGCCATGAAAGCCTTCGCCGATCTGTACGCGCAGCTCGACGCCACCACATCGAGCAACGGCAAGCTGGCCGCGCTGGTGGCCTATCTGCGTACGGCGCCCGATGCCGACGCCGCGTGGGCGGTCTACTTCCTGGCAGGGGGCAAGCCGCGCCAGCTGGTGCCAGTGCGCGTGCTCGCCAGCTTTGCGCAGACCACCTCCGGCTTGCCCGAATGGCTGTTTGACGAGTGCTACCAGGCCGTGGGCGACCTGGCCGAGACCATCGCGCTCGTCCTGCCCGATGCAGATCACGCAGACGACGCCAGCCTGGCCGAATGGATGGAAGCCCGCTTGCTGCCGTTGCGCGGGCAGCCGCCCGAAGCGGTGCTGCCGCGCCTGGCGGAGCTGTGCCGTGGGCTCCCGCTGCATGCGCGGCTGGTGTTGATGAAGCTGATCACGGGGGCGTTTCGCGTGGGGGTGTCAAAACTGCTGGTCACGCGCGCGCTGGCGGAGATGGGCGGCACCGACCCCAAGCACGTGGCGCAACGGCTGATGGGCTATACCGACATCGGACAGGCGCCCACCGCCGAGCGCTATCGCGCGCTGCTGGCCGATGCCAGCGTCGATGGCCACGCGCTCGATACCGGACACCCGTATCCGTTCTTTCTCGCGCACCCGCTGCAGGCTGACGTGGAAGCCTTCGACACCCTGCTCGGCACGCCCGCTGAATGGCAAATCGAATGGAAGTGGGATGGCATCCGCGCGCAGCTCGTGCGTCGCGCCGACAGCGCATGGCTGTGGTCGCGCGGCGAGGAACTCATCACCGATCGCTTTCCCGAACTGTCCGCCATGGCGGAGGTACTGCCGCCAGGCACCGTGCTCGACGGCGAGATCGTAGTCTGGCAGGCGGGCCGCGTGCAGCCGTTTGCCCTGCTTCAGCAACGCATCGGCCGCAAGACGCTGAACGCGCGCGTGCTGCGCGAGGCGCCGGCCGTGCTGCTGGCGTATGACCTGCTGGAATGGCAGGGGCAGGATCTGCGCGAGCACCCGCAGAGCGAACGGCGCGCGCAACTCGAACGCGTGATTGCCGATTGCATCCATCCGGCGCTGGAGCTGTCTCCGCTGCTGGAAGGCGACGACTGGCAGCATCTTGCCCAGCAGCGTGAGGCGTCCCGCGAGCTTGGCGTGGAGGGGCTGATGCTCAAGCGGCGCGACGCGCGCTACGGCGTGGGCCGCACCAAGGACGTGGGCGTGTGGTGGAAGTGGAAGATCGATCCGTTCTCTGTGGACGCCGTCCTCATCTATGCACAGCGCGGCCACGGCCGGCGCGCGAGCCTGTATACCGACTACACCTTTGCCGTGTGGGATGCGCCGCCGGATGTACCCGAGCGCAAGCTGGTGCCGTTTGCCAAAGCGTACTCCGGCCTGAGCGACGCAGAGATCCGCCAGGTCGACGCGCTCATCCGCAAGACGACGGTGGAGAGCTTCGGCCCCGTGCGCAGCGTGGCGCCGACGCTGGTGTTCGAACTGGGCTTTGAAGGCATTGCGCGCAGCCCTCGGCACAAGAGCGGCATCGCGGTGCGGTTTCCGCGTATGCTGCGCTGGCGACACGACAAGCCAGTCGCAGAGGCCGATACGCTGCAGACGCTGGAAGGCCTGCTACCGCCGTCATGAACGAACCTGTACTGCCCGATCTTGATGCTTGGTTTGCTGCGCGTGGCTGGACTCCCATGCCGTTCCAGCGCACCGTGTGGTCGGCCATGGCGCGCGGCGAATCGGGCCTGCTGCATGCCACCACAGGCGCGGGGAAAACCTATGCAGTCTGGCTCGGGGCGTTGCAGCGGTTGGCGCAGGTGCGCGGGCGTGGCAACGCACCGCCGTTGTCGGTGCTGTGGCTCACGCCCATGCGCGCGCTGGCGGCCGACACCACGCGCGCATTGACCGAAGCGGCACAGGCACTGGCGCCGCACTGGACGCTCGGCTTGCGCACCGGCGACACCGGCAGCGCCGAACGCGCCGCGCAATCACGCCGCTTGCCCACCGCCCTGGTGACCACACCCGAAAGCCTGTCGTTGCTGCTTGCACGCGCCGATGCACGCGAGGCCCTGGGCTCGGTGCACGTGGTGGTCGTGGATGAATGGCATGAACTCGTCGGCAACAAGCGTGGCGTGCAGGTGCAGTTGGCGCTGGCCCGGCTGCGCACGTGGTCGCCGGACCTGATCGTGTGGGGGTTGTCCGCCACGCTGGGCAACCTGGCGGAAGCCATGGACGCGCTGGGCGATGCAGGAACGCCCGCCCCCGGCACGCTGGTGCAGGGCCACCTGCCCAAGCGCATGGAGATCGATACGCTGCTCCCCGACGGCGTAGGCCGGTTTCCGTGGGCCGGGCATCTGGGCATGGCGATGCTGCCGCATGTGCTGGAAGAGCTGGAAAGCGCCCGCACCGCGCTGGTGTTTCTCAACACGCGGTCGCAAGCGGAGCTGTGGTATCAGGCCGTCATCAACGCGCGGCCGGAATGGGCGGGGCTGATTGCGTTGCATCACGGCTCGCTGGATCGCGCAACGCGCGACTGGGTCGAGACCGGCCTCAAGCAGGGCCTGCTCAAGGCCGTGTTCTGCACGTCCAGCCTCGATCTCGGTGTCGACTTTCTGCCGGTGGAACGCGTACTGCAGATCGGCTCGCCCAAGGGCGTGGCGCGGCTGTTGCAGCGCGCTGGGCGATCTGGCCACGCGCCCGGCCGCCCGTCTCGCGTAACGGTGGTGCCGACGCACAGCCTTGAACTCGTGGAAGGCGCGGCCGCCCGCGCAGCAGCCATGTCGGGCCAGGTGGAGGCCCGCACCTCGCCGCACAAGCCGCTGGACGTGCTGGTGCAGCATCTGGTGACGGTGGCGCTGGGCGGTGGTTTCGTGCCCAACGCGCTGTTGGAGGAAGTGCGCCGCGCCTGGGCCTACCGCGACTTGCGCGACGACGAATGGCAATGGGCGCTGGACTTCGTACGGCAGGGCGGCCACTCGCTCACGGCGTATCCCGACTACCATCGCGTGGTGCCCGACGAACACGGCGTCTGGCGCGTGCCAGACGCGCGTCTTGCGCGGCGACACCGCATGAGCATCGGCACCATCGTCAGCGATGCAACGATGACCGTGCGCTGGTGGCACGCATCCGGCGGCGGCGCGCTGGGGTCGATTGAAGAAGGTTTCATTGCGCGGCTGCACCCCGGTGACAATTTCCTGTTTGCAGGCCGCCTGCTGGAGCTGGTGCGCGTGCAGGACATGACCGCCTATGTGCGGCGAGCCACCGGCAAACGCGCCGCCGTGCCGCGCTGGAACGGCGGTCGCATGCCGCTTTCCACCGAGCTGGCGCACGCGGTGGTGGCGCAGCTTGATGCGGCAGCACACGCCCGCTTCGACAGCCCCGAAATGCAGGCCGCGCGCCCCTTGCTGGAGTTGCAGGCGCGCTGGTCTGCGCTGCCCACCACGGCCACGCTGGTGGCCGAGACGCTGCAGTCGCGCGAGGGCTGGCATCTGTTTCTGTACCCGTTTGCCGGGCGGCATGCGCACCTGGGGCTCGCGAGCCTGCTTGGCTGGCGCGCAGCCAATCGCACGCCGGCGACGTTCTCACTGGCGTTCAACGACTACGGCCTCGAACTGCTGTCGGCCACGCCCATCGACTGGCCGGCGCTGCTGGCCAGCGGCGAACTCTTTGCCACTCACACGCTGATGCAGGATGTGCTGGCCAGCCTCAACGCCGGAGAACTGGCTCAGCGCCGCTTTCGCGAGATCGCCCGCGTGTCGGGGCTGGTGTTTCAGGGTTACCCCGGCGCGCACAAGAGCGCGCGGCAGTTGCAGGCATCGTCCGGCCTGTTCTATGAAGTCTTCCGGCGCCACGACCCCGGCAACCTGCTTCTCTCGCAGGCAGAAACCGAAGTGCTGCGCCAGGAGCTGGACCTCGACCGCATCGAAGCCGCTCTGATCCGCATGCGCGGCTTGCAGCTCCAGCTCTGCGCATTGAAGCGGCCTTCGCCGTTCGGTTTTCCGTTGATGGTGGAGCGGTTTCGCGAGCAGCTTTCGACGGAGAAACTCGCTGATCGGATCGCACGCATGCTCGCCGAAGCCGAGCGCGCCGCTGGCCCAGAACCTACCGATCCGGATGCCGCGACACGGCCGGAGATCGAGACGGAGGTCCAGGCCGCCCTGCGCCTGACTGAATCGCCCGACACTGCGGGCAAATCCACCCGCCCCGCGCGCCGGCCACGCAAGACATCGAAGCCGCTGCCACTGCTATGACTGCCCCCAATGACGTCGCCATGCAGTGCGCAGGCGAGACGGTATGGCTGCTGCCCGAGCGTGCGCTCTGGTGGCCTGCGCAACGCATGCTGATGGTGGCCGATGCGCATTTCGGCAAGGCGGCGACCTTTCGCGCGCGCGGGGTGCCGGTGCCGGCCGGCAGCACCAGCCAGGCGGTCGCCCGCCTAGACGCCATGCTCGCCCGATTGCCGGTGGCGCATATCGCGTGGCTGGGCGACCTTCTCCACGCGCGCGAGGCGCACGCCGCCATCGATGCACTCGCCGCCTGGCGCGCGCGCCACGCCGAGGTCGCATGCACGCTGGTCCGCGGCAACCACGACCGCCATGCGGGCGACCCACCTGCGGACCTGCGCTTCAACGTGGTCGAAGAGCCGTGGGGGATCGGCCCCTTCGCGCTCTGCCATGAGCCGCAGGCGGTGCCCGGTCGCTACGTCATCGCCGGCCATGTGCACCCGGGCGTCGTCATCAGTGGACCGGCTCGGGACCGCCTCCGGCTGCCGTGTTTCCGGTTTGGAGCGACCGGCGCCCTGCTCCCCGCATTCGGCGAGTTCACCGGCTTGTGGACCGCGCCGGCCACGCCCGGAGAAGCGCTTTTTGCCGTCGCCGACGACTGCGTCTGGCCGCTACGCAGCTAGGGCGCTTCCTTCCACGCAAATGCGCCGCTGGCATCAGGGCTTGAGCACCACCTTCACGCATCCGTCCTGCTTGTCGCGGAAGGTTTTGTACAGGTCTGGGCCATCCGCCAGCGTGCCGCGATGCGTCACCACGAACGACGGGTCGATCTCGCCCCGCTCAATGCGTTCGAGCAACAACGGCAGATACCGCTGAACCGGTGTTTGCGCCATCCGGAACGTCAGCCCGCGATTGATGGCCGAGCCAAACGGCACCTTGTCGAGCAACCCGCCATACACGCCGACGATCGAGACCGTACCGAAGTTGCGGCAGCACTGAATGGCCTGCCGCAGCACGTGGGGCCGATCCGTACCGAGCGCGGTGGCGACCTTGATGCGGTCGACCACGGAGTCGAAGCTGGCGGTCGTCTCGGGCTCCGTGCCCACTGCATCGATACAGGCATCGGGGCCGCGGCCCTGCGTCATTTCGTTGAGCGCCTCCTGCACATCGCTGGCTTTGAAATCGAGCGTCTGTGCGCCGGCCGCGCGGGCCATGGCCAAGCGCTCGGGCACTGTATCGATGGCGATCACGCGTTCCGCGCCCAGCAGGAACGCGCTGCGGATCGCGAACTGCCCAACGGGGCCGCAACCCCACACGGCGATGGTGTCGCCGGGCTGGATATTGCAATTCTCGGCGGCCATGTAGCCGGTGGGGAAGATGTCCGACAGGAACAACAAGGTCTCGTCGTCCACGCCCTCCGGCACGCGAATGGGCCCCACGTCTGCGTACGGCACACGCAGATATTCCGCCTGGCCGCCGGCATATCCGCCCAGCAGGTGCGAGTAGCCGAACAAACCTGCCGGTGAATGACCCCACAGCTTGGCGGCCTTGGCGTGGTCAGGGTTGGTTCGCTCGCATCCGGAATAGAACCCGCGTTTGCAGAAAAAGCACTCGCCGCAGGAAATGGTGAACGGCACCACAACGCGGTCGCCGACCTTCAGCTTGGTGTTCTCGGGCCCCACTTCCACGACTTCGCCCATCGTTTCGTGGCCGACCACATCGCCGCTTTCCATGCCGGGCATGACACCGTCGAAGAGGTGCAAGTCCGACCCGCAGATGGCGCACGCCGTGACCTTGATGATGGCGTCGCGGCCGTGTTGGATCGTCGGGTCCGGAACGGTGTCGCAGCGGATGTCATGTTTGCCGTGCCAGCAGAGTGCCTTCATCACAAACTCCTTGTCGATTCTGTCGGGGCGACGGCGTCATGCCGAAGCCGTGGCGCGCAGTTGCGCGGTTCAGTTGCGTGGTTCAAAACTCAGGACCGCCCATGCGTGAGCAGCAGCCGGGCTTGCTCCATGCCGTCTCGAACGGCCTCGCCTTCGGTGTGCCAGCCTCGCCATGTCTGGGATATTTCTCGGATTTCGAACTGCCGCGCCCCGTTTGCGACTGAGATGCGGGGCACCCACACGCCCTGCGCGTCCTGCTCCGCAGTCACCGTCACGGTCTGGCCCGCACACTCGAAGCGCGCTTCGCCTTCGTGCGTCGTCTCGTTCTGCATCATCGCTTTCCGTTCAGGAATGGGTGCGGGGGCTGAACACCCGAATACACCGGCGCGACGGATTGCACACCGGCCCCGAACACGCCGGCAGGCAAGCCGCGGGCGAGCGAATACATGGCAATCACGGCAAGAGTGAGCGCCGCGATCGCAAGGAGTTCTTGCATATGCATGAGCGTCTCCATGTCTGTTCGTGCTTGAAACGGGCTGTTCCTGGCGTAGACGCAACGTCCAGGCCCGGGCGGCGCTTTGCCCGGGCCTGGAGGCGGTCGTTACGCCTTCCCCTCACCAAGCTCCGCGCCGGTGGTCGGATCGACCGCCGGGTCTGAAGCCAGACGCGTCTTCATGGCCTCCAGCGTTTCGAGTTCGGCATCGGTGAGGTTGACCGATGCGTTGCCGTCTCCGCCGTCCGCAGGCACCGGCGGGTCTGCGACCAGCTCAAGACCCGTGCCGCTATTCCACGGCGCTTGCACGATGGGGCCACCGCGCGACATCTTGAAATACGCATCGCTGAACTCCGGCACCGGCGGCAGCTTGCCCGGCGGGAAGTTGCCGTTGATGGCGTAGAGCGCCTTCTCGAACGACTTCTGGTGCGCCACCTCGCGCGTCATGAGAAAGCCAAGTGCTTCGCGCACACCCGGGTCATCGGTGACGTTGATTAATCGTTCGTAGATGATCTTGGCGCGCGCTTCGGCTGCAATGTTCGAGCGCAGGTCCGCCGTCGGCTCGCCGATCGAATCGATGTAGGCGGCCGTCCATGGAACGCCTCCGGAGTTCGTCAGCGATGGGCCCCCGCCATAGAGCACCTGCGTCACATGGCTGTCGTTACCAGCGCCATTGAGCTTGCGATACAACTCCGCCTGCTCATCCACCGCTTCGGCCAGTTCGCCTTTGGCACCGCGATTCAACATGGCGACGATGGAGCCGATGATCTCGAGGTGACTGAGCTCTTCCGTCGCGATGTCGTACAGCATGTCCTTGCGGCCTGCATCCTCTTCTGCAACGGCTTGCGTGAAGTAGCGCATCGCTGCGGCAAGCTCGCCTTGCGGGCCACCGAACTGCTCCAGCAGCAGATTGGCCAGTCCGGGATCGGATTCGCTGACCCGAACGGTGTATTGCAATCGCTTGTTGTGCATGAACATGGATGTTCTCCGGGAATGGGTGGATGCCTTCATGGCGCAACCCTTTCCGCAACACCCGTTCCATCGCGTACCGCACGCCTCGCGTTGCGCCGTCGGGTACGCGCGTTGCGAAGGGCCTTGCGCCGCCTATCTCCCGGAGCACCCATGGACGACGCCCTCGCGCTTGAACGCGACAGTTCTTCTGCATCGAGAAGCGTCGTCGCTCAGGCGCGCGCAGCGCTGGAAGGCCGCCGACGGGGCTGGCGCACGTTCACGCCGTTCGTTGGTCCAGCCGTGGTGGTGTCAGTCGCCTATACCGACCCCGGCAACATCGCCACGGGCATCGAGGCCGGCGCCCGCTACGGATATCAGCTGCTATGGGTCGTGCTGGCATCGAGCCTGGTGGCGATGCTGTTCCAGATGCTCTCTGCACGCGTGGGCATCGTGACGGGCCAAAATCTGGCGCAGCTCTGCCGCACGCACCTGCCTGCGCCAGCCGGTCTTGGCATGTGGTTCGTCAGCGAGCTTGCCGCCATGGCGACCGACCTTGCCGAGTTCGTCGGTGCCGCTGTGGGCATCGCGCTCCTGACCGGGATGCCTCTGCTGCACGCCATGGTCATCGCCGGTGTGCTGACTTATCTTTTGCTGATGCTGCAGGGGCGGGGCTTCCGCTCCGTTGAACTGATGATTGGCGCGCTGGTGGCCGTCATCGGTATCTCTTACATCATCCAAGTGTGGATCTTGCCTGTTTCGTGGGCGGCGGCGCTGCGGCAAACCTTCGTTCCCACAGCACTGCCGCCCGACGCGTTCATGTTGGCGGCCGGCATTGTCGGGGCCACGGTGATGCCTCACGCGCTCTTTCTCCATTCGGGACTGGTCAATACGCGCGTGCGCCCACGGAGTGCGTCAGAGACGTCGCAACTGCTTCGCTATTCCAACCGCGAGGTGGTGGCAGCGCTGGCCGCCGCGGGCTGCATCAACCTCGCCATGGTGGTGGTATCAGCAGGCGCATTTCACGGCGCACATGCGGAGGTGGCCGGCATTGAGGATGCCTATATCACCCTGGCGCCGTTGTTTGGAGCATCGGCCGGGCTGGTGTTTCTGGTTGGGCTGATCGCATCGGGGCTCTCAAGCTCCGTGGTCGGCACGATGGCGGGCCAGATGGTGTTGCAAGGCTTCCTGCGTGTGCGCCTGCCAGTATGGATGCGCCGACTGATCACCATGGTGCCGGCGTTCATCGTCATCGGCGCGGGCATGGATGTCACACGGGCGCTCGTACTCAGCCAGGTGGTGCTGAGCATGGTGGTGCCGTTTCCGATGGCGGCGCTGATCTGGCTGGCACGCCGGCCAGACCTGATGGGCCAGCATGCCGCCACTCGCGGCCTGGTGCGACTGGCGACGGTGGGGGCCGTGCTGGTGGCGGGGTTGAACGGCGCGCTGCTCGTCCATCTCATCGCCTAGCGATGCGGGACAGCGGCGGCGCAGCGGGTCTGGTCAGGCGTGGGCCGCGCGTACCCACGCTGCTGCAATGAAGTCAGCCAGCGAAACATGGCCCAGCACGTCGTCCGCCGCCGGTTGGTCGAACCCCTCGTCCAGCGTCACGGCCGTCATCTTCGCGTAGGCGCGAGCCGCCTCGTCAGAGAAACCGAGCCCTTTGTAGACGGCTTCCCAACGGTCGCGCGGCACCACTTCGAGCACCACGTCGCGGCCGAGCGTGCGCGACATGGCCTGCGCAACGTCCTGCGGTGTGTAGCGCTGCGGGCCCTCGACGTAGCGCACACCCACGTCGTCGGGCGGCGTCAGAAGCCGCGCCGCGGCTGCCTCACCAAGATCTGCGGGCGCGACCATCGGTATGCGCATGTCGGCGGGGAACATGCTCGGCAGCGTGCCGGTCTGCGCCACGGTTTCGAGCATGCTGGCCCAGTTGCTCATGTAGTAAGCGCCGCGATTGATGGCCGCCGGAATGGACTGGCGACGCAGGCCCTCCTCCAACTCCCACAGCGTGGTGAGGTCGCCGATGCCCTGCCCCGGGCGCGCGCCAAAAGTTGAAGCGGCCACCACTTTCTCCAGTCCGGAGTTTTCCAGCGCGGCGAGGATGTTGGCGATCGTGCGGCGCTCTGTAGCGTCGGTGTCGCCGGCAATATCGGCGGGCGGATTGAGCAGGAAGGCGCGCCGCCCGCGTCGGAATGCCGCCCTCAACGAGGCGACGTCCTCCACGTCGGCCGTCGCGACCGATGCACCTTTGTCCCGCCAGCGACCTGCACGCTCCGGCCGTCTGGTCAGGATCGTCACGTCTTCGCCACTGGCCAGCAGTGTTTCCGCCACCGCGGCTCCCACATGTCCGGTTGCACCCATCACTACGTACATCGCGCCTCCTTGTCGCTGTCTACTTGCGCACTTCGGCAGCCGAGCGCCGAGCGCAATCGGCCATCGTCGGCTCGCGATGGCCCCGAAAGTTCGATAGCAGCGTTTATGCCAGTGAAGGGACGCAGCAGAGCCGATCAGCCTGCCCAGGCGCGACAGTGCTCGAGGTACTGCCGCTCGTGCAGTCCAAGCAGATCGACAATCGAAGACCAGAGCCAGAACGGCGCGTTGATGGAGCGCCCATGGCGTGCCCGCAGTTCACGGTGCCATGCCTTCGCAACATCCCGCGGCATCTGGCTGCCATGCGCCAGGCCGACGACGTTGCCCAGATACGCGGCCAGGACGGTGGCGTCCTTGTGCTCCAGCTTGTCGACCGACAGCTTCAGGTCTTGCGGCTGCAGCTCGCGCATGAAAAAACTGCTGCCCAGCATGCTTCCCCAAGCCATTCGATCGCCCAGATCGGGAGAAAGACGGCGCGCGCCCGTCACCACGCGTTCGCCATTCAACCGTGGCATTTCGGCGGTAGACGCGCTGGGCGCTGCAGCCTTGGCCGCCTCCTTGATATCAATCAGCCGATATCGCGGCCCGCGGTCCTGATCGACGGCCAACAAGACGGCATAGCGCCGCCGCCCGAGCGAGCTGCACCCTTTGACCCAGTACGCCGCGTCGACGATGCTGACCAACGCCTCGCCGGGCATCTCGTAAAGACGCGCCACGAGGGCAAGCACTTCATGCTGGCTCACCAGGTGCTTCAGTTCGCGCCGCTCTTCGCGGGAGAGCGGCCAGAAATGGCGCCCGAGCGGAATGGTTGGAGACGTGTCATCAAGCCGCTCCCTGGCCAGCTGTTTCCACGTACGCGCGGTCGCGGCCTTCATGGCGGTGCGCACGGATGCGGGGCGCGGCGGCAGATGCACCGCCGCATCCGGGTCGATGCCGTTCAGGTAGCCGGCCATCAGCGCCTCGACCATTCTTGCCGTCACGATGCCTGGCAGGTCGGACCCGCGCGCGGCCGTCGCCAGCGAAACGCCAAGCCGGATCAGGTCGTGCGCGGGATTGCCGAGCACCGTCTGGTCCAGATCGCGGATCTGTATGCGCGTGGCGCCGGAAGCATCGCCGATCGGGCCGAGGTTGCCGACATGGCAATCGCCGCAAATCCAGATGGTGGGCCCCTCGGGAAACGTGTGCGACTGCACCTCGCTCAGCCACTCGTAGAACTTTACGGTGCTGCCGCGAACGTACGCATGGGTGGAGCGCGTCATCTTCGATTGGCGCAGCTGGGCGAGTATGGGGGCGCGGTTTTTGGGGCTCACCACGCTCTGCGACGATTTACGTTGGGGCATGTCTGTGCTGAACCCGGGATGCTTCAGCTGGGTGATACACGCCCGAAATCCCTTGCAATAAGCGTTCCGCAGCCTCAAAACAGCCTAGATAACGCTTCCACGGCGCTCAACCTTTGCTATGCTTGCTCGAAGCGCGCTGCACAGGCGTCGCTTCCATTGAATGGTCAACTTTACCCAACCATCTATTTTCACTATGGCCACCAAAACCAAGACCGCTGCCAAGACCGCCGCAAAGAAGGCCTCGCCGGCAAAGAAGGCCGCGCCAGCAAAGAAGCCTGCTGCAACGACGCCGACTCTCAAGCCCTTGAAGGACACGTTCACCAAGGCGAGCCTGGTGAGCCATCTGGCTGAACAGGCTGCCGTCGACGCCAAGGCGGTGAAGGCGGTGCTGCTCCATCTGGAGAACACCATCGTGGCTTCGCTGCACAAGAAGGGCGTCGGCGAATTCACGCTGCCCGGCCTCTTCAAGGTGACGTCGGTCAAGGTGCCGGCAACGAAGCGCCGCTTCGGCAAGAACCCCTTCACCGGTCTGGAGCAGTGGTTCGAAGCCAAACCGGCAACCGTGCGCGTCAAGGTCCGCGCCCTGAAAAAGGTCAAGGACGCAGCCCTCAACGGCTGATCGCCAGCGCAAAGAAAAAGGGAGCCTCGGCTCCCTTTTTTTCGTGCTTGCCGGTCGGAAGACGCAGCAGGCGCGGACCAATCGGCATGGCCGAAGGCGCTGTGCTGTGATGCCTAGCGCGCCTTGCGAGCCCCCTTTCCGCCGCCGCGTGCCGCATCCTGACCACCGACGGCGCCGTCCCCGCTCATGCGTTCCAGCCACGAAAGCGCATCCACATACGACAAAAACTGCCGCAGATAATCGGGTGAGACCTCGCGCATCAATAGCAATGAACGATGCACAAGACTGCTCGAATTCAGCGGACCGGCATTGACCGGCACCTTGTCCAGCGCGTCGCGCAACTGTTTCTCGGCGCTGACGCGGGACCACGTGTCGCGCACGTCCTCGAGAATCTTCAGCTCCGGCAATGCACGCGGATGAGGCCCAGATCCGCCATCCGAAGCCTCGCCGACATCCGTGCGTTGCCGGCTGGCAATGTCACGCAGCAGTTTGGCCAACGCGCTGTCGGCAGGCGCTTTTGCGTCGCTCGCGTCGGACGTTGCCGTCGGGCGATCGAGGTCTGCCGCGTAGGCCGCGATCAGCTCGTCGAGCCGCGCATCGAGAATGCGCCGCGCCTCGCCGGTTTGTCCGGCCGCACGCCGATGCAATGCCTCGATGAAGCCAAAGCGCACGCGGTCCAGCCGGTCCGCGCCGCTGGCGCGCCAGCTGTCGAGCATGGCCTGCGTCGAGGCCTCAATGCGGCTCACGACGTCCACCGTTGGAAGCGGCCTGCCTCGGGACAGGCGCGATTTCCACACGCCGGTTCTTGGCGCGGCCGACGTCGTCTGCATTGGAACTCACGGGCTGCTGCGATCCGAACGCCGCCGCAAACACGCTCGACGCAGGAATGCCCTCGTCGATCAACGCACGCGTCACCGTCAAGGCACGTTTGGCGGACAGCTCCCAGTTATCGGCAAACAGCCGGTTACCAGCACGCACCTGCTGGTCGTCGGAAAAGCCGCTCACCATCAAGATCTCTTCACGCGAGGTGAGATAAGCACCCAGCGGCCCCGCCAGGCTCTTCAGCAGCGCGCGACCTTCCGGCTGCAACTGATCGGAGTTGATCGCAAAGAGCACATTGCCATTGATGCCGATGCGCCCGTTGACGAGTGTCACGCGCCCGGCCGCCAGCGGGCCGGCCAGCGCCTGCTCCAGCGTCTTGCGGCGCTGGGCTTCGGCCTCGCGCTGCTTGACCTCGTTTTCCAGCTTGGAGGACAGCTCCAGCTGCACGCCGATCACACCCACCAGAATCAGCACAAACGCGCCCAGCAGCACCGACATCAGGTCGCCAAACGCGGCCCACACGGGCGCCGTGGCCTCGATGCCACCGTCGAACTCGTCGTTCATGCCGCTTCGGCCCCGGCCAGTGCGCGCTGGTCACCCAGGCGCTGCAGGTCTTCGAGGATCTGCTTTTGAGACAGCATGCTCAGGTCGATCACCTCACGCGCCTGGGCCACGTAGTAGGCAAGCTGTTCGTCGCTGCGGGTGAGCGACTTGTCGAGTGCAGCTTCGATGCGCTGCAACTGGGCTGCAAGCTTGTCGTTCGACTCGCCAAACAGCTGCACGGCCGCGCCAAACGCCTCGCCCAGGCTCGCCACCTCCACCGCACTGCCGGTCACCTGGGCAGCCACCGCGCCAAGCTTGCCGGTCTCGGCTTCCACCCGATCGGTGAACCGCACGCCAACGCGCTCAAGCAGATCCGCCGACGTCGCCACGAGCGCATCCACCGCCGTGCGCTGCTCGGTCGACGCATGGTTGACGGCGTCGAGCAGCGTTTCCAGCGTGCCCAGCAGGCGCGCACGCTCGTCCAGCATCGCGGTATCGCGCACCATGCTGTCGGACAATTTCTGGCGCAGCTCGGCCACCACTTCGGCCGCGGCCTTGGGCGCCTCCGACGCGGCTTGGACCAGGCGCGAAATCTCGCCGATCGTGTCGTTGGCGTGCGCCTGCGTTTGCGCGGAGATGTCGCGTGCCGTCTGCGCCAGTGCGTCGCAAATCTGCTGCTGGCGGTTCGCCGTATCGGCGCCGGCCTTTTCCCATGCCTGGGTCAGTTTCTCGCCCATGGCGCCGAGGGCATCGGCCCAGGCGGCCAGACGTTGTGCGTCTCGGGCTTCCAGCGCAGCTTGCAACGCGGCTTGCGACTGACGCGATGCGTCCTGCTGCGCGGCGATATCGCGCGCGGTCTGCGCCAACGCATCGCAGATGTCTTGTTGACGGCTCGCCGTATCGGCGCCGGCCTTCTCCCACGCCTGGCTCAGTTTTTCGCCCGTTGCGCTGAGCGCCCCGGTCCAGGCCGCCAGACGTTGCGCGTCTCGTGCTTCCAGTGCGGCTTGCAGTGCCGTATGCGACTGGCGCGACGCGTCTTGCAACGACACGGCGTGCTGCTCGAACGTGGCGGCAGCCGCTTCCAGCGCGCGCTGATTCTGGGTGGCCAACTCGGCTTGGGCGTGTTCCTGGCGGGCCAGCGCATCGCGCCAGGCGGTGGACAGGCCGCCTGCGGTGGCGTCCAGTCGCTCGGCAACGCCATCGAGCAACCGCGCCGAGCGTTGCTCGAATGTCTCGGCAAACCGGTCCAGCGACGTGCCGACCTGACCGACCAGCGCCTCACTCGAGCGTTGATGCGCCGACAGGGCGTTGTTCCAGATGCCGGAGACCGCCTCCGCCGTAGCCTCAAAGCGTGACGACAGGCCCTCCAGCTGACGCTGCACCGCGTGCGTGACCGTCTCCTGCAGCGCGGCCGATTCACGCGCGAGGCCCGCCATCGTCGTTTCCACCACAGGCTGCAGCGCCGCGCTGGCAACCCGCGCGCTTTCGGCTGCGCTGTCCTTCAACGACTGGCCAACCGAAGACGCGAGCTGGCTGTAGGCCACTTCCGTCTTGTCGAGAAACGCTTGCTGCGCGGCGATCTGCCGCTCGCTGCTGGCTGCGCCCTGCTGCTCCAGCGACACCATCATCGCCTGCAGGCGGTCCACCAATGCGGGCATCACATCGGCTTGCCGCTGCAGAAGCTTGAACGTCTCTTCACGCTGATGCGCATGCGAATACATGCGTAGCGTGGTGGCGATGTTCGCGTCGAGCGCCTGGACTGCCTGCAGCCGCTCGCGCCGGCACAGCGCCGACAGCAGCCCCAGCATGGCCGACGTTGCCACACCCGCAATCGAGGTTCCGAACGAGAATCCCAGACCCTTGATCGGGGCGGCCAGCGAAGCGCGGATCGCCTGCAGATCCGTCGCGCTTTCCAGGGCTGCGCCCGTGCCCTTGAGCGTCACCACCATGCCGAGCAGCGTGCCGAGCATGCCAAGCAGCACCAGCAGGCCCACCAGATACGGCGTCAGCGCGGGCGCCGGCAGCGCAGCGCGCTCGCCTTCCACACGCAGGCGCACGGCATTGCGCACGCTCGGGTGCAGTGGCTCCAGCCACGCCGCCAGATTGGGCGGTGGCTCGGTCAGCCCCGCCACGGCCTGCGTGACGCTGCCCGTCGCCTGACGATAGCGGCGCAGCTCGAGCGCGCCTGCCACATAGGCGGCACCGATTACGAGCGTGACAGCCAGCGCCAGCAGGTTTCCGCCGACGAGGTAGCCGACGGCAATCCATCCCAAGGCCGCCAGCCCGACAGAAAAAACGATGAGATTCAGGTGATGTCTGGACATGAATGGTGTCTGTCCCGCTTAGCGGGGGCGAAGGGCTGCGAGCAACCCGTCGATCGGTTGAAAACGAACATCAAGCTCGGCCAGGAGCACGCTCTGCATATCCTTGCGGAACGCGTCCAGCCAGGCGCGGGATGTGGAGGGGGTGGCCTGGCCTTCCGCGGGCAGCTCGGCCTGCCGCTGCTGCTCGGCCGCGCGCAGGCGCTCGAAGTACGGCCCCAGCATCGACGGAATGGCTCCGAGCAACGAACGTTCGCGGCCGGCGAGCGCCTGCTCCATGCTGGCATCCAGCACTGCTAGCCGCGCGAGGTCGGGCGTCCTGGCAGCCAATAGGCGCCGCAGGCGGCCACGCAGGTCGCCGATCTCCAGTTCCATCGTCTGCTGCATCAGCACGTAGCGCTGCCGGAAATCGGCATAGTCGACCACCACCGGCACCGCCGGGTTCTGGATCGGTGCGCGTGGCCCGGGCCTCGTCTCTGGCGCGCAGCTGGACGCGATGGATTTCGTCAACGCCGCACGGACACGGCCGCCGATGGTCTCGGCGTCCGGCCCGACGGGCCGCGTGCTGGAGGCACCGGCGGGCGGGGCCGCGCTCAATGCCGACGAAAGCGTGATGGCATCCGTCCAGCTGAGCCATTGGCTTAACCGGTCAGAAAGGGGCTGCGCAGATGCGGAAACGTCGACGTCCGTCAGGCGAGCAAGAATGCGGATCAGCGCGGGGCCGCTGAGCGCCCTGCGTTGCTGGGCGTGCGCCATGCTACGAGTGCCGAAAAAAGGCTGGAGTTTACACTGCCTGCCGGGTCGGACTGGCGTCTTTGGGTGGCAGAAGAATCACTTCGCCAGAAGAATCGCAGCGGTCAATCGGCTCGCGGGCAATACGGGGCGACGTCCTTCGGCTCATAGCGTGGCATTGGGCCTTTTCTGACACGGGGCCCACCGAAACGGCGTCAGTGCCGCGCCGCTCGGTTGCCCGCCAGCATTTGTGCGATCAGGCCGACAGCGGTATCGTGTCGCCCACTACCGCACCCTCCCCGCTTTCCCGCCCATTTCCCCCGTGACCGAACACCCCACCCTCACCTGGACCGACGACCGCCCTGAAGCCAGCAGCGACGCCGTCCATACCGCCCTCTGGCGGTCCGAAGCCGGCAACCCGCCGCCCAAGCGCGTGGTCATCGCAGATGACCGGACCCCCGCCGATACCGCCTACCGCCTCGCCTGCGAAGGCACTGCGTTGCTCTGGCAAGGCGACTTCCAGAACGCGCGCCAACTGCTGCAGGCCATGTCTCGCCGCACGGATCGCAAACCCGCCAGGGCGCGCAAGGAACCCGCCTCGCCCATCGATGCGTTCAACCTGCATCGACAGGCGCAATCGCAGCGCGCCCGCACGCTGGGCATGCTGCTGATTCCGCTGGATGCGGATTACACGATCCCGCTGCGCCGCGCACCCGACATGCGCGAGGCCTGCACCGAGGCCTACGGCACGAGCCACGCTGCTTCCGTCGTCTCGCTGCGCGAGCTGCTTGGTTTGATCGGCGCGCATGAGTGGCGCAAGAAGGGGGTCGAGATTCCGGCGCTCGGTGGTGAGCGCATTCACCCGCACTACGGCGTGTTCTCCCCGGTGCGCGGCGAATACATCGATCTCGTGGCGAATGCGCCGTTGCCTTCGAAAACCCTGGCATTCGATATCGGCACGGGCACGGGCGTGCTGGCAGCGGTGCTGGCCAAACGCGGCGTGAAGCACGTCATCGGCACCGATCAGGACCCGCGCGCGCTGGCCTGTGCGCGCGACAATCTGGCGCGTCTCGGTCTGCAAGCGCGGGTGGACGTTGTCGATGCAGATCTGTTTCCCGAAGGCCGTGCGCCGCTGATCGTGTGCAACCCGCCGTGGCTGCCGGCGCGACCCAGCTCGCCCATCGAGCGCGCCGTCTACGACCCGGACAGTCGCATGCTGCGCGGCTTCCTGGATGGCTTGGCCGCCCATCTGGAGCCGAATGGCGAGGGCTGGTTGATCCTGTCGGACTTTGCCGAGCATCTTGGCCTGCGCACGCGCGATGCCCTGCTGGCGATGATCGACGCTGCCGGCCTGCAGGTGGTGGCCCGGCAAGACATCAAGCCGAAGCACCCGAAGGCGTCCGATGAAAACGACCCGCTCTATCGCGCGCGGGTTGCCGAGGTCACGTCGCTGTGGCGCCTGAAGGCGCGCCAGTAAACCGTTGAATCAGCAGGCCATCGCCGCCAGGTAGTCGAGTGCGCCCTGCCCCGCAGCGGCGCCGCTCGCAAAACACGCCGTCAGCAGATAGCCGCCTGTGGGCGCTTCCCAGTCGAGCATCTCGCCGGCGCAGAACACGCCCGGCAGACGCTCGATCATCAGCTTTGCATCCAGCGCTTCAAACACCACACCGCCCGCGGTGCTGATCGCCTCGTCGATGGGCCGCGTGCGTATGAGCCGCAACGGCAACGCCTTGATGGCCTTCGCGAGTTGAGCCAGATCGGCAAACGCTTCCTTGCTCAGGCACTCGCGCAGCAAGCCGAGCTTCACGCCCGTGATATTCAGCTTGCTTTGCAGATGGCTCGACATCGAACGCGCGCCGCGCGGGCGCATCAGTTCATCCGTCACGCGTTGCGCACTCCAGCCTGGCGCAAGGTCGAGCCAGATCGTCGCACTGCCCTCTGTGGCGAGCGCGTCGCGAATGGGCGCCGACAACGCATAGACCAGGCTGCCTTCAATGCCGGTCTGCGTGACGACGAACTCGCCCTGGCGGAATTGCAGCGCACCGCCATCGCCCGACGGCAAACCGATGGCGACCGACTTCACGGGCTGCCCAGCAAAACGCTCCTGGAAATACGCGCTCCAATCGGCATCGAACCCGCAGTTGGCGGGCTGCAATGGCTGCACCTGCACGCCGCGCGCCTCAAGCAACGGCACCCAGGCGCCGTCGGAGCCCAGGCGCGGCCAACTGCCGCCGCCCATGGCCAGCACCACCGCATCGGCTTGCACCAGCCGTTCAACATCGGCGGTTTCAAAGCGCAGCACCTGCGCGTGGTCTGACGGTTCTGCCCAGCCCACCCAGCGATGCCGCATGTGCAGCTGCACGCCCGCCTCGCGCAGCCGGTGCAGCCATGCGCGCAGCAAGGGCGCGGCCTTCATCTCGGTCGGAAAGACACGTCCCGAACTGCCGACAAACGTATCGATGCCCAGCACATGGATCCACGCACGCAGGTCGTCGGGGCCGAAGCGGCCAATGAACGGCGCCAGCGCCTCGCGCCGCGTGCGATAGCGGCCGAGAAATGCGTCGATCGGCTCCGAATGCGTGATGTTCATCCCGCCGATGCCCGCCAGCAGGAACTTGCGCCCGGCCGAAGGCATGGCGTCGAACACCTCCACACGCACGCCGTTGCGCGACAGGACTTCAGCGGCCATGAGCCCGGCGGGGCCGGCGCCGATGACGGCAACGAGAGGGGCGTTGGATGTTTCGGACATGCGGGGAGGAACGGATCGAATCGCGCGGGGCAGACAAGCGGGGCGCTATTGTCACATCCCCACAGGGCGCGGGCAAACGAGGTCGCGCATGACGCCGCCTGGGGTGCGCTTGCCGTCGCCCACCCCGCTTTTCGGTAAACTGGCGCCCTCTTTCCGTTTTTCTCCGCGCCGCCGCACCGGTCCCATTCCGTGCGACATGTCGCCCAGGCTGTCCTGACGATGTCCAACAAGACCCACGAAATCCGCCCCAACCAGTCGATCGAACTGCTCAAGGAACTGCACATCCTGACGCGCGACGGCAAGATGAACCAGGACAGCCGCCGCAAGCTCAAGCAGGTCTATCACCTGTTCCAGTTCATCGAACCGCTGATGGCCGACGTGCAGCAAACCAAGGGGCATGTCACGCTGGTCGACCACGGCGCAGGCAAGTCGTACCTCGGCTTCATCCTGTACGACCTGTTCTGCAAGGAGCAGCCGGGCGATGGCACCTCGCACATTTACGGCATCGAAACGCGCGAAGAACTGGTCACCAAATCGACCGAACTGGCCGCCCGGCTCGGCTTCAAGGGGATGTCGTTCCTGAACCTGTCGGTGGCGGAGTCGATTACCTCTGACGGACTGCCCGCGACGATCGACATCGTGACCGCGCTGCATGCGTGCAATACCGCCACGGACGATGCGATCCGCTTCGCGCTGGAGAAGAAGGCGCAGTACATCGTGCTCGTGCCGTGCTGCCAGGCGGAGGTGGCCGGCGTGCTGCGCAAGAACAAGGGTAAGTCGCTCGGCAATGCGCTGACGGAAATCTGGCGCCACCCGCTGCACACACGCGAATTCGGCAGCCAGGTCACCAACGTGCTGCGCTGCCTGCAGCTTGAAGCGCACGGCTATCAGGTCAGCGTGACGGAACTCGTGGGATGGGAACACTCGATGAAGAACGAGCTGATCATCGCGCAGTACAAAGACCTGCCGCGCCGCCGCCCAACCGAGCGGCTGAACGAGGTGATCAGCACGCTGGGGCTGGAGGAACTGCACGAACGGTTTTTTGCGCCGGCTTGATGCACTTGCCGGGCTCGCCGCACGCTCCATAACGCCCGGGGTGCGGGGCACTGCGGGCTAGCGCGCGCGATAGTGCTCGCTCATGAAGTCGACAAACGCGCGCACCTTCGGAGCGACATGCCGCGTGTGCGGATACAGCGCGTAGTAAATGCGCTTGCCGAGCGTACAGCCCGGCAGCACCTGCACGAGGTCCCCGCACGCCAGGGCCGCTCGCACGGTATGCCAAGTGAACGCCGCAATACCGACGCCAGCCAGTGCCGCCGAATACGCCGCCGTAATGGCATCTGTGGTCAGCCGCCCATGCAGCGACACCTGGACGGGCTCGCCCTGCGGCGGCGTAATCGCCCATTCCGTTGCGGTTTGCGAGCCCGAAAACGCGATCAGCTCGTGCTCGACCAGATCATCCGGTGCGCCAGGCGGCCGGCGGCGGGCGAGATAGGCAGGCGACGCTACCAGCACGATGTCGGATTCGGCCAGCCTGCGGGCGACGAGGCTGCTGTCGCCCAGGGGCTGACTGATCCGGAGGACAACGTCAAATCCGTGTGCAACGAGATCGATCATCTCGTCGCTGCACGACAGATCAAGGCGGATGTCCGGATAGCGCTGCTGGAATGCCGGCAGCCAGTCGCGAAGCTCCAGCGTGCCGATCACCAGCGGCACGCTGACGCGCAACGTACCGGCAACACGCTGATGCTCGTTTGCCATGGCCTGCGATGCAGACTCCACCCGCTGGAGAATATCGACGCAGGCCTCGTAGTAACGCTGGCCAGCGGCCGTCAATGCAAAGCGGCGCGTCGTCCGGTTGAGCAGTTGCACACCAAGCTCGGCTTCGAGCCGCTTCAACTGTCGTGACACGGAGGAATGCG
Source organism: Ralstonia sp. UNC404CL21Col (assembly GCF_000620465.1). Classification (GTDB taxonomy): domain Bacteria; phylum Pseudomonadota; class Gammaproteobacteria; order Burkholderiales; family Burkholderiaceae; genus Ralstonia; species Ralstonia flatus. The sequence continues at coordinate 1,469,291 of NZ_JIBE01000004.1, read as the reverse complement.
TGCTGTCGAGGCGCTCCGCCGCAGCGGAAAACCCTTGCGCCTCGACGATGGCGCAGAACACGCGCATTGCAAGCAACTGATCCATGGTCGAATGTGCCCGTGTTGCCAAGGCGTCGGATGCTATCACGCTGCCCTGCGCCAAACCGGGCTAGGCCGCCTTCAGCGACAACACCTCTTGCGTGCGCAGCACCGCGCCGAATGTGTCGGAAATCTCCGCCAGTGCAGCGCGATGCAGCACGTCGTGCGACACACGCAGCGATTCGTTGACCACGATGTCACGCGTGGCGCTAGCGTCGTCCACCACAATCACCTCAAACCCGGCTGGCACCGCATCGCGCGCGGCGCCAGCCACGCAGGCATGCGTCATGAGCCCGCACACGACCAGATGCGTAATGCCGTCGCGCTTCAGCTCGCTCGCCAGATCGGTGCTCGCAAACACGCTGACCGACGTCTTCTGTACACAGCGGTGGTTGGGCTTCTGACGTACATCCGCATGAATTGCGACGTGCTTGGCGAAGATCGGTGCTTCGGCTGGCGCCACGTGCTGAATGTGTACGACAGGCCAGCCCTGCTGGTCCGCAAAATCAATCAGGGTATTGGCGTTGTGCAGCGCGTGCGCACCATGAGGAATCGGCAGTGCGCCGGTGAAGTATTCGTCCTGGAAATCGATGACGAGCAACGCGGTGCCGCGTGCGGGTAGCGCCGTGGGCGTGGTCGCGCCGAGAATGCTGCGCAGTGTTTGGCCGGACATGCTGGCTCCTGAAAAAGTTGTCAGGAGCGCAGTCTCTCAGCGCATCGGCGCCGCGACCAGACGGCCCGTGGCACAGGATCTGTGCATCGCACGCACAAATCGCCGCTGTTATGTCGAGCGTTTGCCTTCGTGCTGCATCCGCTTGTCTTCGTACATCGCGACGTCGGCCTCGCGCAGCGTTTCTTCGAGACGCCCGCCCCCGTGGCAGGTGGCGCAGCCCATGGAAAACCCAAGCTCCGCACCCGGATAGAACTGATTGTTGAGTTCCACCAGCTTGCGCAGGCTTTCCACCAGCGCCGTGCCGGCCTGCGCGTCGGCGCCCGGCAGCAGCACGGCAAACTCGTCCCCGCCAATGCGCGCGGCGTGTGCCGGTTTGTCGATGGCCTTGCCGAGCACCTCGCCGGCGCGCCGCAGCAGCGCGTCACCCGCGGCGTGGCCGAGCTGGTCGTTCACGCGCTTCAAGTCGTTCAGGTCGATCATGATGACCGTAACCGGGAACGGGCCCTTGCGCTCCAGCCGGTTGATCTCGTCCACGTAGAACGAGCGGTTCTTCAGCTTGGTCAGTACGTCGTGCTTGCCGAGATATTCCAAATACGACTCGGCCTTCTTGCGCGCGGTGATGTCGGTCAGCGCCAGGAGCACCATGTCCCAATCCTGCTCGCGGCCCGGGAACACCGAGAACTGCAGGTGGATGTTCAGCGGGTTGCCATCCAGCCCGTAATTGACGACCTCGCGCTGCTGGAAGAGCTTGCCCTCCCACAGGTCGATCAACTGCTCGCGAAAATGCGGGCGCATGTCGTCGCGAAAGATTTCCGGCAAGCGGCCAAGCAAGTCGTTGCGGTGGCGCGCCTTGAACATCTCCAGCGTGAAGCCGTTGACGTCAAGCACCTGGATTTCCTGCATGCACCGTTCGACAAACTCCGGATGCACGTCGGTAAAGGTGCGGAAATCGGTGATGCCCTGCATGCGCACTTCGTCCAGCAGCATCTTGATGGTGCTGAAATTTTCCACCCACAGCGACACCGGCGCATGCTCGAACACGCCGCGCGCATAAAGTTGGCTGGCGGCGGCACGGCGGCGGGCGTCTTCGAGTTCGGTGATGTCGTCCACCGCCACCAGCACGCGGTCCCACGGCTGATCGTGATCGGGCAGGACCACGCCCTTGAGCAGGATGTCGAGACGGCGGCCGTCGAGCGTGTAATTGACGCTGCGGCTCTCGAACGACGGCTCGCCAGACCAGAGCTGCACGAGTTCGCCCACGTGGGCCTCGAGCATGTCGTCGCGCAGGACGTCGGCCAGCCGCGCGGTGAGCGTTTCGGCATCCGGGGCGGCGTACATGGACAACGTGCGCCGGTTCACGCGCAGCACCTTGATACAGGCCGAACAGGCGGCCACGCGGGAGGTGTCCTCTTCCAGAAAGCGCTGCAGGTCGGTCACGCCGGCCGCCCGCCATTGGGCAAAGAGGCGGTGCAGATCGCTGTAGTCCTCCAGCCACAATGACGTGGGCGTGACATCGAAGAAGTCGATCAGGTTGACACCCACAGCCGCCGGGCTGCTGACGCTATCGGACGCGGATTGCATGAATCGCTCTACGGAAACGGAAACACTTCGCAAACGTTGCGAGCGTACCGGTTTTGTGTAAAGCCGCGCACAGCGCCTCGCTCATCCGGAAGGATTACCCCCATGCAGCCGATGCGCGGTCAGCTGCTGCAGCGCAATACCTCGTCGAAGGCCGGGAAAGTTCCCCAGCGGGATTTTCCGGCGCTGCGCCGTATTTAGTTTTGCTTTATCTGGCGTTGTAAAAATCGCCGCTTCGATTTTTAAGATATTTTCATGAAGCGGGAGACGCATTTCGTTTTTTCAACGCACTTTGCAGAAGTCACCCAACGCCCGGAAAGGCGCCCGCCGCTTCGTGGATGCGCATACCAAAAACTGCAAATTCCGCAGCAGATTCTCTCGCACGTGATTTAAAAAACTTCGTCTCGATTCGCAGGCCGTTTCCTCCAGAATCCGTGCATCCCGTGCGCGGGCTGTGATTTGCACCGCGCAAGAAGCGGGTAATTCCTTGTCCCGATTCTGCGGCCTGCCCCCCAATTTCTTTTGAGCCCTGGGCCGCCGATTCGTTTCCACCTCAGGAGAAATGCAATGCGGGATTCGACAACGCACCGTCGTACGGCCACGACAGACACCGGGCGCGCGTACAACGCCCGGACACGTCGTTCATTCAAGCTGGCACTCGTGGCTCAGGCTGCGGCCGCGCTGATTCTGGCCGCCTGCGGCGGCGGCGGAGATGACGCGCTCACGCCGGCCGGCGGCAAGCTGGACGCAAACGGCTCGCAGCAGCAGGGCAATACCAATACCGGCAACACCAATGCGCAGGCACCTGCCGTCGACGCGACGGTGCCGCCGGTGGAACTCCCGGACTACATCAGGCCGGTCAACTACAAGCTGTGGTTCCGCCCGAGCGCAGACCTGAACAGCTTCTCGGGCCGCGCCGATGTGGAGATCAAGGTCACCAAGCAGACCGGCGCCGTGACGCTGGCCGTGCGCGACCTGAAGCTCGACGCCTCGCGCCTGACGCTCACGCCCACTTCGGGCAATGGCGCGTCGCGCGTGCTCGTGCCGATTCCGCAATCGCAAGGCGCCTTCTATGACCTGCGCGACCCGACCGGAGACATCAAGCCCGGCAACTACGTGCTGCACATGGAATGGACGGGCACGATCAACTTCACCAAGGCCGAGGGCATCTTCAAGCTGGGCCTGCAGGCGGCAACCGGCGAGAGTTCGGACGCTATCGTCACGCAGGGCGAATCGAACTTCGCGCGTGAATGGTTCCCGAGCTGGGATGAGCCGGCCTTCCGCAATACCTTCGAAGTGACGGCGGAAATTCCGGGCGACTGGAAGGCCGTGGCCAACGGCAGGCAGACGGGCGCCACCAAGCTGCCGGATGGCTATCAGCAGGTGTCGTTTGCCAAGACACCGTCGATGCCGGCGTACCTGCTGTTCTTCGGCGGCGGCAAGTTCGACATCCTGGAAGACCAGTTCACCAACCCGCTCGATGGCAGCAGCATGCGCCTGCGCTGGTGGGTGCCGCCTGGCGAGGCGCACTCGGCAGTGGCCGGCATGCAGTTCACGAAGGAAGCGCTGAACCACTACTACAACTACTTCCAGATCCCGCTGCCGTTCGACAAGATGGACACCATCGTCGCCAACGACAGCTACGACAACAAGAATGCCGGCTTTGGCGGCATGGAGAACTGGGGCGCCATCTTCGAGTTTGCCGACCAGGTGCTGGTGCCGCCCGATGGCGCACCGACGACGGTCCACTCGATGGGTAAGGCACGCTCGTTCGTCGTGGTGTCGCATGAACTGGCCCACCAATGGTTTGGTGACCTGGTCACGCTGGACTGGTGGGACGACATCTGGCTGAACGAGTCCTTCGCCAACTGGTTCGAGAACGTCACGAAGATCACGCTGCACCCCGAGTTCCAGGGCAACACGTGGGCCAACTACGCGGCGGTCAAGCAACGCGTGATCACGCTGGATCTGCAGCCGACAGCCGTGCCGGTGCAGCACAACCTGAGCGACGCCGGCTCGATGGACTTCCTCGACAGCTTTGCCTACAACAAGGGCGGCCATGTCCTGCAGATGCTCGAGAACTACGTCGGCAAGGACGCCATGCGCAAGGGCCTGCAGAGCTACCTGAACAAATACAAGTTCGGCAACGGCACGCCACCGCGCCTGTGGGCAGAACTGGAAGCGGCCAGCGGCAAGCCGGTGGGCAAGGTGGGCGACAGCTTCGTGCGCCAGACCGGCCTGCCGCTCGTCACGATCGATGCGCAGTGCAATCCGGCCACCAACCAGAACGTGCTGACCATCACGCAGAAGGCCTTCCCGAACAAGAACGTCTATTCGGGCTACCAGTGGAACGTGCCGCTCACGCTGGCTTATGGCGACAACTTTGGTCAATCGCAGACCATCGTGCTCGACCAGCAGACCGCGCAGGTCACGCTGCCGACGTGCTCGGCCGTGCTGGCCAACCCGTCGGGCCTGGACTACTACGTGACCAACTACAGCCCGACGCTGTGGAGCAACCTGCTGGCACAGGCCGGGTCCATCAGCAGCGATGCGGCCAAGACCAACATCGCAGGCGATGCCACGCAGCTGTATAACGCGCAGCTCATCACTAAGGCGCAGTACGACCAGATCGTCGGCATCAAGAACTTCCAGCCTGCGGTGGCAACCCTGGCCGCCCAGTCTGTGAAGCCGACCGGCTCGCTGCGTCCGCAAGCGGTGCAGTTGCAGGAAATGCAGTCGATGGATCGCCCGATCCACAAGTTCCGCTACGAAGGTCTCATGAAGCATCTGACCGACATCAAGCGGTAAGCGCCAATGCAAGCGGGCCGCGTCTGACGATGCGGCCCGCTGCAAGGGTGGCTCCTGATTTTCGGCGGACATGGTCCGCCGTTTTTCATGCGCGCGTCACACGACCATCAACCCGTGCGATGCAGGAAGGTGGCCTGAATCACGTCGGTCATCCAGATGGCGCTCTCGCCGGTCTGGCCGTGCTCCAGCACCTTGACGGCGCTTTCGAACAGCACGCTGGCCAGCGCATCGGAAGCGATGATCTCGATGCGCACGCGCGGCACAAACTCCGTCAGGTCTTCCTTGATGGAATGCGCGCCGCCCTGTGAAGCCGCTGGCGGATAGGCATTCACCTCACCCACCGTCATGCCCGGAAAACCTGGGCAACTGCGCAGCGCCTCATGCATGCGTTCCAGCAGTTGCGGGCGCACTACGATGCGGATTTCCTTCATGCCTTCGACTCCTCATCAAACCATTTGTACAGCGTGGGCAGCATCACCAGCGTGAGCAGCGTGCAGGTCAGCAGACCGCCGATCACCACGATGGCCAGCGGCCGTTGCACTTCCGAGCCCGGCCCTGTGGCGAACAGGAACGGGATCAGGCCCAGCATGGCCACGGTGGCCGTCATCATCACGGGGCGGAAGCGCATGCGTGAACCCAGCCGCACGGATTCCTCCACCGACATGCCCTGCTCGCGCAGACTGCGGATCGTGCTGACCAGCACCACGCCGTTGAGCACGGCGATGCCCCATAGCGCCACAAAGCCGACCGATGCCGGCACGGAGAGGTACTCACCCGTGACGAACAGGCCGATGATCCCGCCCACCGAGGCAAACGGCAGCACCAGAATGATCAGCGTGGCGTAGCGCACGGAGTTGAACAGCAGGAAGAGCAGGAAGAAGATGGCCGCCACCGTGATCGGCACGATCACCTTCAGGTGGCCCATGGCGCGTTCCATGTTCTGGAACTGGCCGCCCCACTCCAGGTAGTAGCCCTCGGGCAGCTTGACCTTCTGCGCGACGGCCGCCTGCAACTCGGCCACGAAGCCGCCCAAGTCGCGGTCGCGCACGTTCACGCCCACCACCACGCGTCGCTTGCCCAGCTCACGGCTGATCTGCGCGGGGCCGTCGGTCACATCGATGCGGGCGATGCTTTCCATCGGCACCTGTGCGCCATTGGGGGCGGCCACGATCAGGTTGCGGATGGCCTCCACGCTGCCGCGATATGCGTCCGGCAGGCGCACCACCGCGCTGAAGCGGCGCTCGCCTTCGAAGATTTCCGTGGCTTCCTTGCCGCCGATGGCGGTCTCGATCACGTTGTGCACGTCAGCCGCATTCAGGCCGTGGCGTGCAATGGCCTGGCGGTCGATCGCGATCTGCAGATACTGCTGACCGGTGATCCGCTCCACGCGCATGTCCTGCGCACCCTGGATGCCCTGCGCCACCTTGGCAATCGCCTCGGCCTTCTCGCGCAGCGTGTTCAGGTCGTCGCCGAACACCTTGATGGCCACGTCGGAACGCACGCCGGTCACCATCTCGTCCACGCGATCGGAAATCGGCTGTGCCATGACGATCTGCACGCCGGGTAGCACCTGCAGCGCCTTGCGCATCGCCTCGGCAATGTCGTCCTGGTTCCAGCCCTTGGGCCATGCATCGCGCGGCTTGAGTGAGACGATCGGCGTCGATTCGTTCTGGCCCTGCGGGTCAGCCGGGGACTCCCCGCGGCCCACGCCGGAGACCGCCGACTTCACGCCCGGCACCTGCATCACCAGGCGCATGGCTTCCATCTCCATGCGGATCGACTCTTCCAGCGAGATGTTCGGCGCGCGGTTGATGCCTGGCACCACCGAGCCCTCCTTCATCTCCGGAATGAACGCCGTGCCCAGGAACGGCATCAGCGCGCCCGTGGCAAGAAACACGGCCACGGCCACGATGACGGTCTTGCGGCCGTTGTTCAGGCTCAACTCCAGCAAGCGCAGATACGGCTTCTTCATCTTGCGGATCAGCCACGTGTCATGCGCGTCGTGCTCGGCGTGGGGGTCGTCGCTGTGCTCGCCTTCCACGTGCTTGTGCACCTTGGGCTTGAGCAGATACGACGACAACACCGGCGTCAACGTGAGCGACAGCACCAGCGAGAAGAACAGCGCAATCGCAATCGTGAAGGCCAGCGGCGCAAACATCTTGCCTTCCATGCCCTCCAGCGTCATCAGCGGCAGGAACACCAGGATGATGATGCCCACGCCAAAGATCACGGGCGTGGCCACTTCCGTCACGGCATGCAGGATCACGCGCGCGCGGCTCTCGTTCGGATCACGCGGCTTGGCGAGGTGCGCAAAGGCGTTCTCCACCACGACCACCGAGCCATCGACCATCAAGCCGATGGCGATGGCCAACCCGCCCAATGACATCAGATTGGCCGAGATGCCGAGCTTGTTCATCGCCATGAAGGTCAGCAGCGGCGTGAGGATCAGCGTGCCGACCACGATGAGCGACGAACGTATGTCGCCCAGGAACAGCAGCAGCACGATCACCACCAGCACCACGCCTTCGGCCAGCACCTTGATGACGGTCTGCAAGGCCGAATCCACCAGCTCCGAACGCTCGTAGTACGGCACGATCTTCAGGCCGTCGGGCAGCATGCCGTCGTTGTTGATGGCCTTCACGCGATCCTGGATGCGGGCGACGACTTCCTTCGCGTTGCCGCCGCGCATCATCATCACCACACCGCCGACGGATTCCGTCACGCCGTTCTTGACCACCGCCCCCGCGCGCACCGCCGTGCCGATCTTCACATCGGCCACGTCGCGAATCGTGAGTGGTGTGCCATTGACTTCCTTGAGCACGATGGCGCCAATGTCGTTGGTGTCGCGCACCAGACCCACACCGCGGATCAGGTACTGCTCCGCGAAGTGCGGCAGCACCCCGCCGCCCGAGTTGGCGTTGTTGGCGGCCAGCGCCTCGAACACCTGCTTGACGGTCACGTTGTGGTGGCGCAGACGCTCCGGATTGACGAGCACCTGGTACTGCTTCTCGTAACCGCCCTGCGAGTTGATCTCGGCCACGCCCGGAATGGAGCGCAGCAGCGGCCGCACCACCCAGTCCTGCGCAATGCGGCGCTGGGTGAGTTCCTCCACTGAAAGCTCCTTGTCGCCGTCATCCGGTTTGTCGAGCGTGTACTGATACACCTCGCCCAGGCCCGTCGATACGGGGCCGAGCACCGGCGTCACGCCCGTCGGCATGCGCGACTGCACCTCGATCAGCCGCTCCATCACAAGCTGGCGCGCGAAGTACACATCGGTCTCGTCGGTAAAGACGAGCGTGATGAGCGACAGGCCCGGCTTGTTGAGCGAGCGCATCTCGGTCAGCGCCGGCAGGCCGGTCATCGCCATTTCCACCGGCACGGTCACAAAGCGCTCGACCTCTTCCGGCGAGCGGCCCGGCGCCTCTGTGGCGATCTGCACCTGCACGTTGGTCACGTCCGGAAACGCGTCAAGCGACAACTTGCGTGCGGCATCCAACCCGAAGAACAGCAGCACGGCGGCAATCACTGCCACCACGAGCCGTTGCTTGAGCGCGCCGCGAATCAATGCGTCGATCATGCGCCCTCCATCTCGGCGCGCTTGCGCTCGTTGTTCAGATGGAAGCCGCCTTCAACGACGATCGGCTGCCCGGCCTGCACGCCCGAGATGACCGGGCGCACCCCGTTCGATTCATCGCCCAGCTTGACCGGCGTGAGCTGGTAGTTCGTCTCGCTGGCGCGCACGAACACGTAGTCGCGGTTGTCTTCGCGCACCACGGCGGACGTCGGCACCACCACGCGTTCTTCCGGCCGCGACTGGATGAGCAGCGTGGCCAGCATCGACGGCTTGAGCGTGCGCTCTGCGTTGTCCACTTCGGTGCGCACCGTGACCGTCCGCGTTTGCGGGTCGACAATGTCCGATACCCAGATCAGCTTGCCGACAATGCGATCGCCCGCGCCAGTGTCGATCTCCACGGCCTGGCCTGCGCGCACGCCGGCAGCGGCGTTTTCGGGCACTTCACCCACCACCCACACGCGCGACAGATCCGCCACGGTGAACAGCTCGTCGGCCGGCTGCACGACTTGGCCGCGCGTCACCTTGCGCTCCACCACCGTGCCGCTGATGCTCGCCACCACGGGCGAGATCGACGACATGCCGCCCGTTCGCATCTTCGCCAGCGTGCCGGGCGACACGCCCATCACGCGCAATTGGTCGACGGCCGCGCGCACTTCGGCATCGGCCATCGCCAGTTCGCTCTGACGCTTCTGGAGTTCGGCCGAGCCGATCACGTCGGCGGCCAGCAGCAGCTTGGCGCGTTCCAGCGCGCGCGCCTGCAGGTCGCGCTGCGCGGCGGCCTTCTGGTAGGCGAGCTGCGCGGCGCCAAGCTCGGTGCTGTGCAGTTGCGCGAGGATGTCGCCTGCCTTCACGCTCTGCCCAGGCGTGGCGACCAGCTCGGTCACACGCCCCGTGACGGTGGCGCCGATGCGGGCCACGCGCTGTTCGTCAAACGCAATCTGTCCCGGCACGCGCAGGCGCTCGGCAATCGGCTGCTTGCCCACCGGCGCTACTTTCAGGCGCTGCACCAGCGTGGGCTGGGCAACCACGAGGTTCGGGTCGACGGCCTGTTGCGCGGCCTTGGCATCGTTGGCGGCATCTTTGCCGCAAGCGCCCAGCAGCAGCATCGCCGCCAGGGCAACGCCGGCCAGCCGGATCGAAGAAGAGAAAGAAGAAGGTACGGTCATGGTCTGGCTGGATTCGTGAGTTCGGGAGGCAACGCGATGGCTGGGGCGTTTCATGGGGCCTCCGGGCGCAGGCGGTCGAGTTCAACGGCGGCGGCGCGCAGGTCTGCGCGTGCGGCAATCAGGTCATTGCGTGCCTGGCGGAAGACGCGCTGGGCATCGAGGTAGTCGAGAATCCCGCGCTCGCCGTGGCGGTATGCGGCTTCGGCCACGCGCAGCGCCGATTCGGCCTGCTTGATGACGCCGGATTCCAGTGCGCTGACTTGCGACTCCGCAATCTCGTATTGGCGATAGGCCGATTCCACTGCCTGGCGCGTGCGCAACTCCCGGTCGCGCAACAGGGCGCGGGCGCGTTCGCGGGCGGCCACGGCTTCACCGACGGGACCATCGCGGCGGTCGAACAGCGGAATCGACATCACCAAGCCCACGCGGCTGTCCTGCAGATCGGGCTGGCGGTCGACCGACCCGCGCAGCGCCAGCGACGGCCAACGCTGGCTGCGCTCGTGCGCAAGACGCGCTTCGGCCTCGCGCACGGCGGCGCGGTCGGCTTCCAGCTCCGGATGCGTGGCGAGCACCGTGCTGACGAGATCCGCCAGCGGCGGCAGATGCGCGACCGACGGCGTCTCCGCCCCGGCATCGACATCGAACGTCTGCGGCAGATCGGCGCCCACGGCGCGGCGCAGTTCAGCCAGCGCCTGCTGCACACGCAGTGCGGCGGCCTGCTCGTTGCGCTGCGCGTTGAGCAACTCCGCGTCGCCGCGGATGAGTTCGTAGCGCGGGGCTTCGCCGGTTTCCACACGCACGGCCACGCCACGGCGGATCTGCTCGACCAGCGTCACGTCTTCGCGCGCGTTGCGCTGCTCGGCCTCGCGGCGCACCACGTCGTAAAAGCGCAGCTTGAGATCGGCTTCCACGTCGCGTGCCTGCGATCGGGCGGTGGCTTGCGACGCTTCGTACGCGGCGTCGGCGGCTTGCGTACGGGCGGCGCGCTGCCACGGCAAATCGAGCTTTTGCGTGATCGACACGCTATTGGTGCGGCCTTCCGCCGCACCCGGCATGCGAGCACGCTGGCGGCCGGCCATGGCTTCCACCTCGGGGTTGGGCCAGGCGCGTGCGGTGGCGATGCCCGCCTGCGCAGCCTGCACCTGCGCCTGTGAAGCGGCGAGCGCCGGGTGGTTGGCGCGTGCCAGTTCCAGCAACTGCTGCAAGGTGTAGCGCGGCTGCGGGAGCGCCTCGTCGGCACGGGCGGTGGCGGTCTGGGCACCACGTGGCGACGGTGTCGGGGGCGCTGCATTGGCATGGACAGCCATCGCGGCCAGCACAGCGGAAAGAACAGCACGCCGCGACGCGCGCGCGCCTGCTGCGGGGCGCGGGTTGGCCGCATCCTGATTGGACAACATCCGAAATCATCCTGAAAAAGAAGAACAGGCAAGCGCGAACGCCCAGCCGCTCAACGGGCCGGTTGGCGCAGCACTAGCAACTCAAGGGGATGGTTTCCGGCGAATGCCGGAGATCAGGCGCGTGCGGGCGGGCGCAGCATGGGGGCCGGCGTGGGGCCAGCCTGGAACGGAGGAAGCGAAACACGGACGCGCGCGACACGCAGGCCGGGCGTCAACACCATGGGCGGCGGCGGCAGCCAGAGTTCCGGCGCGTCGCTGGGGTGATCGGGGGCGGCGGCGCTGGTGGTGGGCGCATCAGGCGCATCGGGAGCGTGCGCAACCCAGTGTTCGACGCTGAAGCACTGGCCGGGCTGCTTGACCGCCTTGCCGAGCGCGACCTTGATGGCGCGCTCGAAACCCTTGCTCGGCTTGGCAACCGGCGGGGCATCGCCGGGCATGTCGTCGACCACGGCTTCGATGGCTTCCAGCGCGTCGTCCGCAGCCTGGCCATCGGGAAAATGGGTGGCCGAGAACACCGAAACCGTGAACAACAGGCACCAGATCGTGACGATCCACCGCACGCCGCGCGCACGCGACAGCACGCCCCGCGCGGTGGCGCGAGACAACGTCGGCAAGGCGGAGGAAAGATTCGTCACAAACATGGGCTCCGAATACTATCGGAAAAATGCTGCATCTGCACACAACGTCGGGCAGATCGGCCGGATGTCAATCGGAATCGACCTGACTTTTGCGAATCCGTTCCATTTCGGGCCAATGCGCGCGCACCCAGTCGTCCAGGCCGACGAGCGTGCGGTTGAGCGATTCACCGAGCGGGCTGAGACGATATTCGACGTGCGGCGGGACGCTGTCGTAGATGGTGCGCAGGATGAGGCCGTTGGCTTCCAGCTCGCGCAGCGTCTGCGTGAGCATTTTTTGCGAGATGCCGTCGCCCACGCGGCGCAGGAGTTCGTTGTTGCGCACGGGGCCATTTTCCAGAGCGGGGAAGATGCGCAGCGCCCATTTGCCGGCGACCAGTTCAAGCGCGCGCGTGGACGGGCAGGCGTCCACGGTGCCTTCAGCGGGACTTTCCGGCGTAGACGAAGAGGACGGAGCCAGGTTGTCGGCCATGGGGCCTCCGGAACACGATTGGGATACGCGTGACCGTACCGCCAATCGTGCCACCCTGCAACGTGGCCCGTCAGTCGAGCTGGCCCTGGCAGACGTACTTGGTGTGGAGGTAGTCGTCCAGCCCGTGGACGGAGCCTTCCCGGCCGTAGCCGGATTCCTTCACGCCGCCAAACGGCGCGGCCTCGGCGGCCAACGCGCCTTCATTGATGCCGACAATGCCGGTCTCCAGCGCTTCGGCCACGCGCCAGATGCGACGCACGTTCTGGCTGTAGAAGTAGGCGGCCAGCCCAAACGGCGTGTCGTTGGCAGCGGCAATCACCTCGTCTTCGGTGGTGAAGCGCGTGAGCGGTGCGACGGGGCCGAAGGTTTCCTCGCAGGCGCAAGCCATGGTGGCATCGGCGTCGATCAGCACCGTGGGTGCGTAGTAGTTGGCGCCGAGCTGGGTCAGGCGCGCACCGCCGGTCAACACCTTGGCGCCCTTCGCGATAGCGTCCTGCACATGCCGGTCGATCTTCTCGACCGCACGCGCGTTGATCATCGGGCCGATTTGCGAAGCGGGGTCGGCGGCCGGCCCGACCTTGAGCGCGGCCACGCGTGCGGCCAACTTGGCGGCAAACGCATCGTGCACTGCGTCGTGCACGAACACGCGGTTCGGGCACACGCAGGTCTGCCCGCCGTTGCGGAACTTGGCCGCCATGAAACCATCCACGGCGGCATCGACGTCGGCATCTTCGAACACGATAAAGGGCGCATTGCCGCCAAGTTCGAGCGACAGCTTCTTCAGCGTGTCGGCGCTGCGGCGCGCCAGATGCTTGCCGACCGGCGTGGAGCCCGTGAACGTGATCTTGCGCACGCGCGCATCGTCCAGCCAAACGTCCACTACTTCAGGCGTCCGCTCGCGCGAGGCGGTCACGATATTCAGCACGCCCGGCGGCACGCCGGCTTCCTGCGCCAGGCGCACGAGGGCGAGCGATGTCAGCGGCGTGTCTTCGGCGGGCTTGCAGACGACGGTGCAGCCGACCGCGAGCGCCGGGGCGATCTTGCGCGCGATCATCGCCGCCGGGAAATTCCACGGCGTGATGGCTGCCACCACGCCCACCGGCTCCTTGAGCGCAAACATGCGCCGGCCCGGCACGGGCGCGGGAATGACCTCGCCGTTCATGCGCGTGGCTTCTTCGCCAAACCATTCGATGTAGCTCGCAGCGTAGGCCACCTCGCCCTTGCCTTCGGCAAGCGGCTTGCCCTGCTCCAGCGAGATCAGCTTGCCGAGATCCTCCTGATGCGCCAGCACGAGATCGTTCCAGCGTTTGATGATCTGCGCGCGCTGCTTGGCGGGCACCTTGCGCCACGCCGGGAAGGCGGCATGCGCGGCCCCCAGCGCGGCGCGTGCCTCGTCCGCGCCGGAATCCGGCACGCGTGTGATGAGGTTGCCGGTGGCGGGGTCTGTCACGTCCAGCAGCGGGCCGGTTGCGCTCAGCCATTCGCCGGAAATGTAGTTGCCGCTGCGGATCAGGTCCGCGCGATCGAGCGAGAGAGACATGGTGTTCTGGTCCACAGCAAATGAAAATCAGGCACCCGCAACGTGCGCGGCAATCGCCTCGCCCACCTGCGTGGTGTTGGCGGTGCCGCCCAGGTCCGGCGTGCGCGGGCCGTCCTTCAACACGGCTTCGATGGCCGCGACGATGGCGTCGTGCGCCGCACGCCCCGCGCCCTGCCCTTGCGTCAGGAAATCCAGCATCAACGCGCCTGACCAAATCATCGCAATCGGGTTGGCGATGTTCTTGCCGTAGATGTCCGGCGCCGAGCCGTGCACCGGTTCAAACAGCGACGGGAACGTGCGATCCGGGTTCAGGTTGGCCGAAGGCGCCAGGCCGATCGTTCCGGTCGTCGCGGGGCCGAGATCGGACAGGATGTCGCCGAACAGGTTGGTGGCGGCCACCACGTCGAAGCGGCCCGGCTGCAGCACGAAGCGCGCGGTCAGGATGTCGATGTGCTGCTTGTCGAGCGTGACGTCGGGATAGTGTTGCGCGACTTCCTCGGCGCGCTTGTCCCACCACGGCATGCTGATGGCGATGCCGTTGCTCTTGGTGGCAAGCGTCACGTGCTTGCGCGGGCGGCTTTGTGCAAGGTCGAAGGCGAACTTGAGCAGCCGCTCTGCACCCTTGCGCGAGTAGACCGATTCCTGGATGACGATTTCGCGATCCGTGCCTTCGTACATGACGCCGCCGAGCGATGTGTATTCGCCTTCGGTGTTCTCGCGCACGACGTAGTAATCAATGTCGCCGGGCTTGCGGTTGGCGAGCGGGCACGGCACGCCCTCAAACAATCGCACGGGGCGCAGGTTGATGTATTGGTCGAATTCGCGGCGGAACTTGAGCAGCGAACCCCACAGCGAAACGTGATCGGGCACCGTGGCGGGCCAGCCGACCGCGCCAAAGAAAATCGCATCCATGCCCTTGAGCTGGGCCTTCCAGTCGTCGGGCATCATCTGGCCGTGCTGCTGGTAGTAGTCGCAGCTGGCCCAATCGATGGTGTGGCACTCAAGCTCGAAGCCAAAGCGCTCGGCCGCCGCCTGGATGACGCGCAGGCCTTCTGGCATGACCTCCTTGCCGATGCCGTCTCCTGGAATGATCGCGATGCGGAATGCGGGAATCATGTCGTTCCTTTTTTTCTCTGTTAGATGGAGACCGCCGCGGAATGGGTCACCGTACGGTCCCGCTCGTCAAGCCAGCCCTGGCGCAGTTCGGGCACCGAGTTGGCAAGTTGTTCGTAGTATGGATGGTGCGGGCCGCGATCGAAATCGGCACGCGCCACCTGCGTGAGCTTGCGGCCGTGCTGCATGACGACGATCTCGTCGCACACCGCGCGCACCGTGTGCAGATCGTGGCTGATGAAGAGGTACGACACGCCCAGATCGCGCCGCAAGTCTGCCATGAGGTTGAGCACTGCGGCGCCCACCACCGTGTCAAGCGCGGAAGTCACTTCGTCGCACAGGATCAGATCGGGCTCGGCCGCCAGGGCACGCGCCAGGTTCACGCGCTGCTTCTGGCCGCCCGAGAGACCGCCCGGCAGCCGTTGGGCCACGCTGTGCGGCAAGCGCACGAGATCCAGCAACTCCCGAATCCGGCGCTGCAACGCTTCGCCCTTCAGCCCCTTATAGAACTGCAGCGGCCGCGCCAGAATGCGCTCGATGGTGTGCGACGGGTTGAGCGCCGTGTCGGCCATCTGGAAGACGATCTGGATGCGGCGCAACGCGTCGTGAGAGCGCTTTGCCAGCAAGGGCTCGAGCGCCTTCCCGCGGAACGTCATGCTGCCCTCGCACGGCGCAATCAGCCCGGCAATGGCGCGCGCCAGCGTGGTCTTGCCCGAGCCCGACTCACCGATCACGCCGATGGCCTGCCCGCGATAGAGCTTGAAGTTGATGTCGTCGAGGATGCGCGTGGCGGGCTGGCCCTTGGCATCCACCGCCCCGTAACCGGCGCCCAAGCCCTGCACATCGAGGAGCAATTCGCCCTCGCCCAGGCAGTGCTCTGCCGGGCGCGCCTTTGGCCGTGCCGCGGCCAGCAGGCTCTTGGTGTAGTCGTGATCGGGCGTGGCGAGAATGTGCGCGGTCGGGTTGATCTCCTGCATTTGCCCACCGCGCAGCACCAGGATGTGATCGGCCATCTGCGCCACCACGGCCAGGTCATGGCTCACGTAGACGGCGGTGGCGCGGCGCTCGCGCACCACACGGCGGAACGCACGCAGCACTTCGATCTGGGTGGTCACGTCCAGCGCGGTGGTCGGCTCATCCAGGATCACCAGATCCGGATCGATGATGAGCGCCATGGCGGCCATGAGCCGCTGCAACTGCCCGCCCGACACCTGATGCGGATACCGCTCGCCAATGGTTTCGGGATTGGGCAGCGCCAGTTCGCGGAACAGCTCCACGGCCTTGGCCTCGGCTTGCGCGCGCGACATCGTGCCGTGAATGCGCGCAGGCTCCACCACCTGATCCAGGATCGTGCGTGACGGGTTGAACGACGCTGCTGCACTCTGCGCGATGTAAGCCACGGTGCGCCCGCGCAACGCGCGTTGCTCTGCGGGCGGCAGGTGCAGCACATCGATTTCGCCAATGCGGACGCTGCCCGATGCGATCTCGCAGCCGCGCCGCGCATAGCCCATCAGTGCCAGCGCAGTGGTGGTCTTGCCGGAACCCGACTCGCCGATCAGCGCCAGCACTTCGCCGGGTTGAATGGCAAAGCTCAGGTTGTCTACGAGGGTCTGTTCGCCTGCGGTAATGCGCAGGCCTTCTACGACGACGGACGCACCCATGTTCAACGCCCTCCGCGTTCGCGGGCACCGGAACGACCCCGGCCCGGCAGGTTGTCGATGACGATGTTGACGGCGATCGTCAGGCTCGCAATGGCCAGCGCCGGCACGATGACGGAGGCACCCGCATCCGGCAACGCGCCGATGTTCTCGCGCACCAGCGAACCCCAATCGGCCGACGGTGGCTGAATGCCGAGGCCCAGAAAGCTCAGGCTCGCCAGCAGCAGCACGACGTACACAAAGCGCAATCCCAGATCGGCCAGCATGGGCCCGAGGATGTTCGGCAGGATCTCGCGCAGCATGATGTAAAGCGTGCCCTCGCCGCGCGTGCGCGCCACGGTCACGTAGTCCAGCGCGTTGATGTTGACCGCCAGCGAGCGTGCAATGCGATACGCCCCCGGCACGTAGATGATCGCGGCGGTCACCACCAGCATCGTCACCGAAGAACCGAAGCCGGCCACCATCAGCAGCGCGAACATCTTGCTCGGGATGGCGGTGAGCGTATCGAGCACACGGCTCAGCGTGGCGTCGACGAGCCCGCCCATGGCGGCGGCAAACAGTGCCAGTACCGTGCCCGTGCCGCTCGCCATCACGGTGGCAACCAGCGCCACGCCCACGGTGTAGCGCGCACCTTCCACCACGCGGACGAACATGTCGCGGCCGAGGTAATCGGTGCCGAACCAGTGGGCCGCGCTCATGGGCCCGAAGACATCGCCGTTGCCGTCGCCGCTGGTGATCAGGTGCGCGGGCAGCAGCGCGGGCCCAACCGTTGCCGCAAGCAGCCAGAACACCAGCACGGCCAGGCCGATGAGGCCCGTGACACCGAAGCCGCTCAGCAGGCGCCGTATCGGGTGGCGCGGTGCGGGCGGCGCCGGTGGTGTGCCGGCCGGCAACGTAGGGGAAGTTGGCGTGGTTTCCATCGTCAGGCTCTTGTTCATAGGATCAGCATCAACGGTGGCGCAGACGCGGGTTGGCGACGATACCCAGCACATCGGCCGCGGTCACGAGCAGCAGGTAGCCCGCGCAGAAGATCATGGCGCAGGCCTGCACGAGCGGCATGTCACGCTGCGATACGCCATCCACCATCAGCTTGGCAATCCCGGGGTAGTTGAAGATCGTCTCGATGATGATCACGCCGCCCAGCAGGTACGACAGCGACAGCGCCACCGCATTGGCGATCGGTCCCACGGCATTGGGCAAGGCATGCGCAAGCACGACGCGCATCGGCGAGGCACCTTTCAGACGCACCATTTCGATGTAAGGCGCTTCGAGCTGGTCGATGACGGCAGCGCGGCTCATCCGCATCATCTGCGCGACGATCACGCAGCACAGGCTCAGCACCGGCATGGCAAAGGCCTGCAGCATTTGGCCGAGCGATTCGATGTCGTTGACGTACGACAGCGCCGGCAGCCAGCGCAGCTTGACCGCAAACACCAGCACCGCCAGCGTTGCCACCAGAAACTCCGGCACCGACACCACAGCCACGGAGGCGGTTGAGGCCACCCGGTCGAACCATGAGCCGCGCCAGACAGCAGAGGCAACGCCAAGGCTGAGCGCAATCGGCACCGAGAACAGCGCCGTCACCGCCGCCAGCAGGAGCGAGTTCGGCAAGCGGCTTGCCACGAGTTCGGCCACCGGCATCTGCGTGGTGGTCGACTGCCCGAGGTCACCGCGCGCAATGCCGGCGAGCCAGTGCGCATAGCGTTGCGGCGCCGGCACGTTCAGGCCCATCTGTGCGCGCAGGGCGGCCAGGGCTTCGGGCGTGGCGTCCTGCCCCAACTGCTCTTGCGCGGCGTCGCCGGGCAGTACAGCGGTGATGGAGAACACGATGACCGACACCGCCAGCAACGACAGCAGCGCCAGCGCCACGCGCCGCATCAGCAGCTTAAGGATGACTCGATTCATGACAGCCCCTTCATCACCTTCCGCAAGAACGCTACCACCGCGCCGTCAGGCATCAAGCCAGACGTTTTCGGCAAACGAATAGCCCATCAGGCCGCCCAGCGGGATCGGCGCCAGGCCCTTGAGCTTGGTTGTGTGCCCGTCGATGCTGGCCAGGAACAGCGGAATGCCGATGCCCGCCTCTCCATGGATCATCGTCTGCATGTCGGCATACATCTGCTTGCGCTTGGCGACGTCGGTTTCGGCGCGCGCAGCGGTGAGCAGCTGATCGAACTTCGGGCTCTTCCAGCGCGATTCATTCCAGGCCGCATCGGACTTGAAGAACTGCGTGAGGATGGTGTCAGCACTCGGGCGCGGGTTGACGTTGCCGAACCCGACCGGGCTGTTGAGCCAATGGTTGGACCAGTAACCGTCCGCCGGCATGCGCTTGATGTCGAGGTCCAGACCGATGCGCTGACCGGCCTGCTGCAGGACCAGGGCAATTTCGACCGAATACTGTGCCGCCGGCGATGCCACCACGGGAATCTTGCCCGTCACGCCCGACTTCTGCAGGTGGAATTTCGCCTTCTCGATATCGAACGCGCGCTGCGGCAGCTCCTTGAAATAGAAGCGGTTGGTCGGGTCGATCGGCTGGTCGTTGCCCAGCACCGCGTAGTCCAGCGCGATGGTCTTCTTCATCTGTTCGCGGTCGAACAGGGACTTCATCGCCATCACGAAATCGGGGTTCGCACCCGGGCCCGTATCCTTGCGCATGATCAGGTCGGAGTACTGTCCCGATTGCGTCGCGAAGATCGCGTAGCCGGGCGTGCTCTTGACGCGTGCCACAGCACGCGGGTTGACCGAGGCCACCAGGTCCATCCCGCCCGACAGCAGCGCATTGACGCGCGCACTTTCGTCGCCGATGCCGACGAACTCGATCTCGTCCAGATACGGCTTGCCCGGTTTCCAGTAGCCGTCGTTACGCACGACGACGGTACGCACGCCAGGCTTGAACTCCTTGAGCTTGTACGGGCCGGTACCGATGCCGGCGTTGAAATCGGTCGTGCCGTCCTTGACGATATGGAAGTGGAAGGTGCCCAGGATCACCGGCAAGTCAGCATTCGGCGCGGTCAGCACCACCGTCACTTCGTTCGGCCCGGTCGCCTTGACGCTCTCGATCTGGTCGGCCAGCACCTTGGCCTTTGACGCCGTGGTCGGATCCTTGTGGCGCATGACGGAATACACCACATCCGCCGGGGACAGGGCCTTGCCGTCGTGGAACGTCACACCTTTGCGCAGTGTCAGCACCCAGGTCTTGGCATCTGCCGTGTGGTACGACTCCGCCAACGCAGGGCGCGGCGTCAGGCTGCCGTCCAGCACAAACAGGCCGTTGTAGACCATGTTGCAGCGCACGTAGTCGTTCTGGTTCGACTGCTTGGCCGGGTCGAGCGTGTCGGTCGCTGCTGCCGTGGCGGCCGCCACGCGGATGCGCCCGCCACGGCGCGGCGTCTGTGCATACACGCTGGCGGCTGTGCCCGCCAAGCTGCCAGCCAAGGTGGCCTGCATGCCGCCGGCCATCAGCATCTTCAACACGTCGCGTCGCGAGGCACCGCGCTTGAGCGACGCCATCACGCGCTGGCTTTCGGCGGGACCGACAAGGTTCTCGAACTCGTTATGGCTGTCGCTCATGGTGGGGGGCTCCTGGTGGATCTGGTCTGAATGGAATGCGTTGCGATCGTTGGATACGGAGGAAGACTGCGTTTGCGGCGCCGCTCAGGCAAATCGGTCCTTGAGCTGGTAGTACATGCCGACCGCGGGCAAAAACCACGGCGGGCCAAAGTGACCGGGGATGGCGCTCCACGCGCGATCGCGCCACGGGTTGGCTGCAGCGTCGCCGGCCATGACTTCGGCCATGCGCTCGCCCATATGCACGGACATCTGCGTGCCATGCCCGCTGTACCCCATGGAATAGAACAAGCCGTCACGCTCACCCGCATGCGGCAGGCGGTCTTGCGTCATGTCGACGAGCCCGCCCCAGCAGTAATCGAGGCGCACGTCGCACAACTGCGGGAAGGTTTCCGTCAGGCCTGCGCGGAGCACCTCGCCGCTCATCGCATCCTGCTGCGGGCTCGACACCGCAAAGCGCGCGCGGCCGCCGAAGACCAGCCGGTGGTCTGGCGTGAGCCGGAAGTAGTGGTGAATATTCGCCACCGTCACATACGTGCGGCGCGCTGCCAGCAACGCGTGCGCGCGCTCTGCACCAAGCGGTTCGGTAGTCACGATGAAGCTGCCAATGGGGACGATGCGCCGACGCAACCAGCCGAACGTGCCGTAACCGCCATGACGCGACGCGCCGGTCGCAAGCAGCACCTGCTTGGCCAGCACCGTGCCGCGCGCGGTGTGGATGCGATGCACCTGCCCCTGCACACGCTCGACGCGTTGCACGCAAGTGCCCGTATGAATCTGTGCACCCTGGCGTTGCGCTGCCATGGCCAAGCCTTGCGCGAAACGGCCCATGTGCATCTGGCCGCTGCGCTTGTAGAGCAAGCCGCCTTGGAAGCGTTCGCTCTGCACCTCCGCGCGCACGCGGGCAGCATCGAGTATCTCGACATCCCGATCCACACCATCCGCAATCAGCCGGTCCGCGCTGCGTTGCAGGGCGTCCATCTGATACAGCCTGGTGGCGAGCTTGAGCTTGCCGTTGCGCTGGAAGTCGCAGGCGATGCCCTCGTCGCACACGATGCGCTCCACCGTATCCACGGCGGCGTCGTAGGCGTGATACCAGGCGCGGGCGCGGTCCACGCCAACCTTGGCGGCCAGGTCGGCGTAGTCGACGGCCAGGCCGTTGTTCACATGACCGCCATTGCGCCCCGACGCCTCGGGCGCCACCCTCTCGCCCGCTTCCAGCACGACCACGCTGGCGCCGCGCCGGGCCAGCGCCAGCGCCGCCGACAACCCCGTGAAACCGCCACCGACGATCACCACGTCTGCCTGCGCCGGCAGATCGTGCGCGTCCAGCGCCAGCGCGGGCACCGAGTCGTTCCAGTAGGAGTCGAGTTTCATGGAGGTCATGTGGGGCGACGATGGAGACGCGGCTTAGAGGCCAACAACACCGGGCAGGCCGCCGATGTCCTGGATCTCGGTGTAACGGTACGCCGGATTGCCCGGGCCGTGGCCGCGGTTGACGAACACCTTGTTGACGATGCCGAGGTCGTCGGCCGACATCAGGTCGTAGCGCAGGCTGGATGACACGTGCAGCACGTCTTCCGGGTTGCAGCCGAGCGAATCGAACATGTATTCGAACGCCTTCAGGCGCGGCTTGTAGGCCTGGGCCTGCTGTGCGGTGTACACGCGGTGGAACGGCGCACCGAGCATCGCCACGTTCTTCTGGATCTGCGCGTCGTCGGCGTTGGACAGGATCACCAGCGGGATTTCCTTGGCCACCTTGGCCAGACCTGCTGGCACGTCGGCATGCGGGTCCCACGTCGGCACGGCGTCGTAGTAGGCCTGGCCGTCGGTGTCGAAGTACTGGATCTTCCATTTCTTGCACAGGCGGCGCACGGCGTTCTTCAGGACCACCTCGTACGGTTTCCAGTCGCCCAGCACCTCGTCGAAGCGGTAGGCAGTGAAGTCGGCAATGAACTGCTCCATCTGCTCGGCCGGGATACGGTCCGCAAACAACTCGCGCGTCATCTCGCCCATGCGAAAGCGCGTGAGCGTGCCATAGCAGTCAAAGGTGATGTACTTGGGGCGGAAGGTCATGGTTTGAGGTCCTCAGGTCCTGAAGGTGGCTGCCGTTATGCCGTCTTTGCAGCACGGTTATGACGAAATCATTGAAGCACGCAGACTCGCAACGGTTGTAGGGAAATGCGCGGTCTCACGTGAGAAAGCTGCTGTTTCGAATGGCACTCGCGGCATGCCATGCGGTCTGCACCGCTGGCGTGCCCCGCGCACCGCCAAGGCACGTTAATGCGTCGCAGCAAAATCGATCAGCACACTTTTGAAGCGCAGGTTGGCCTCCACGGCTTGCCGGCCCAGATCCTTGCCGATACCCGATTGGTGATAGCCGCCGGTGGGAATGACGAAATCGGCGCTGCGCCCATAACGGTTGATCCACACCGTGCCCGCTGCGATGCCGCGCATGGCGCGCAGCGCGCGCCCGATGTCTGCGGTGTGCACGCCGGCGGCCAGGCCGTAGTGTTCGTGCGCAGCGAGTGCCAGGCCTTCCTCTTCGTCATCGAAGGTCTGCACCGTCAGCACGGGGCCGAAGATTTCTTCCTGCACGGCGGGGTTGTCTGCGCGCACGCCTTCGAGCAGCGTGGGCTGGAAGTACGCCCCGCCCGGGCCGTCGCCAAACAGGCCGCCGCCGCAGCGCACCTGCGCGCCGGCATCGCGCGACCGCTCCACGATGTCGAGAATGCGCGCAGCCTGCGCGGCCGAAATGATCGGCGGCAGCGTGGCGGTGTCGTCCCAGGTGGCGCCGGGCCGCAGCGCGGCAAAGCGTGCGGTGATGCGCTCGATCAATGCCTGGGCAATCTGCCGCTGCACGATCAGACGCGAGCCGGCCACGCACACCTGCCCCGCGTTGCCGGTGATGGCGCCCGCGACAATGCCTGCCAGCCGGTCGATGTCCGGCGCGTCGGCAAAGACGAGCTGCGGACTCTTGCCGCCCAGCTCCAGCGTGACGGGCTTCGGACCATGCGAGGCGCAGGTCGCCATGATGGCGGCGCCGGTGCGTGTCGAGCCGGTGAAGGTCATCTTGGAAATCAGCGGATGCCGCGTCAGCGCGTCGCCCGTGGTCCGGCCGTCGCCCTGCACCACGTTGAAAAGGCCCGGCGGCACGCCCGCTTCGATGGCGAGTTCAGCCAACCGGATGGCGGAATACGGCGTCAATTCCGAAGGCTTGAGCACGACTGCGTTGCCGGCGGCCAGCGCCGCGCCGACCTTCCACGAGACCATCACCAGCGGGAAATTCCACGGTGTGATTGCGCCGACCACGCCATACGGCTCGGCCACCACCATGCCGAGGTTGTCGTGCCGCGTGGCCGCCACGTCGCCGCCAAGCTTGTCGGCGTATTCGGCAAAGAAGCGCAGGCCTTCGGCGGTGAATGGCACGTCCCAGGCAGCGGCGTCGCGCAGCGGGCGCGTGGAGCACACGGCCTCGAGCGGCGCCATGTTTGCCACGTCGGCGTCGATCAGGTCGGCCCAGCGGCGCAGCACGCGTGCCCGGTCACGCGGGGCACGGCGCGCCCAGTCCGTCGTGCGCCAGGCTTGCCAAGCGTCCTGCACGGCAGCGTCGACGGTGGAAGCGTCCGCCAGCGGCAGCTCCGCATGCACGGCGTTGTCGGAAGGGCGGCGCACGGTGATGCGGCCCGCGTCGGGCACAAGCCTGCCGCCGATGAAATGACCGGAGGGCACGCGGATGGTCTGGGGGTCGAATTTGGCCACGAAATTGGGGGGCGCCGAAGCCCGGCACCCATATCGAAATGAGGTCATTGATCCTATGCAGGAAGGCTCGGCATTTGGTTTCGTAACCGCGGGCGCTACCGCATCGAATTGCGAAAGCCACACCCTGCGCAGACGATGCTTGCAAATTGCGGGCAAACCCGAATTCGATCTGGCTCCGGGCCGCGATGTCGTCCAAGATAAGTGCCGGTGCCACCTTCATCCTTCGCCGGAAGGAACCTCCCATGTCTTCCTCGTCCGTCCCCGCCCAGAACCTGCCCGCCGACGACGGCGTGGTGCTGCGCCCCATGACCGCCGACGATCTGGCCCAGACGCACGCCTTGTCGGAAGAGCAGCGCTGGCCGCACCGCCCGGCCGACTGGGCGCAGAGTTTTGCGCACGCCGAGGGCATCGTCGCCGAGCGCGACGGCCAGCTCATCGCCACCGCGCAACGTTGGCGCTGGGGCCCGCGCCACGCCACCATCGGGCTGGTGATCGTGACGCCCGCATGCCAGGGCCGGCGCATCGGCCATCGCCTGATGAGCGCGCTGCTCGACGGCCTGGACAACCACACCGTGCTGCTGCATGCCACCGCAGAAGGACGCGGCCTCTATGAGCGACTGGGCTTTGTGCGCACCGGCGAGATGCGCCAGCACCAGGGCATTGCGCAACCCACGCCGCTGATCGCCCTGCCCGCCGGCTGGCGCCTGCGCCCCGCCGGGCTCAATGAGGCTGCGGACTTGCGCCGGCTCGACGCCCAGGCGCGGGGGATGCCGCGCGATGCACTGATCGACGATCTGCTCGCCAGCGCAGACGCCTGCGTCGTACTGGACGACGACGGCGAGGCGCGCGGTTTCGCGATGCTGCGCCGATTCGGACGCGGCCACGCCATCGGCCCCGTGGTCGCCCCGGATGCCGAGAGCGCCAAGGCGCTGATCGCGCATCTGGCAGGCATCAACGCCGGCCACTTCACCCGCATCGATATCGATTTCGACAGCGGCCTGGCGGAGTGGCTGGAGAGCATCGGCCTGCTGCGCGTGGACGCCCCCACCACCATGGTGCGCGGCGCGCCGCTGACCACGCCGCCCGGCGGCCCTACGCTGTTTGCCATCGTGACCCAGGCGATGGGTTGAACCTCGAACACCGCGCCAACACCGTATCGTGACGACCACTTTCCTCTACAAGTCCGACCCCGTCCGCGGTCGGCAATGGGCCGAGGTGTTCCGCCAGCACGCGCCCGACATCGACTTCCGCATCTGGCCCGACATCGGCGATCCGCTGCGGGTGCGCTTTCTTGCGGCCTGGGAGCCGCCCGCCGATATCGCGACCCAGTTTCCGCACCTGGAGGTGTTGTTCTCCTCGGGCGCGGGGGTCGATCAATTCAACTTTGCAGCGCTGCCGCCCACGCTGCCCGTGGTGCGCATGGTCGAGCCCGGCATCGTGCGCGGCATGGTGGAGTACGTCACGCATGCCGTGCTGAGCCTGCACCGCGATATTCCTGCCTACCGCCGCCAGCAGCAGGCGGAGCAATGGCACCCGCTGCCGGTGCGGCCCGCCAATGAACGCCGCATTGGCGTGCTGGGGCTCGGCTCGCTCGGGCAGGCCGTGCTGGCGCAGTTGCAGGGTTTCGGTTTCGACTGCGCGGGCTGGAGCCGATCGCGCCATGCCATCGACGGCGTGCAGTGCTTTGCCGGGCAAGACGAACTGGCCGCCTTCCTGGCGCGCACCGACATCCTGATCTGCCTGATGCCGCTGACCGATGCCACGCGCGGTGTGCTGAACGCAGCGCTGTTCGGCCAACTGCCGCAAGGCGCCGCGCTGGTGCATGTTGGCCGCGGCCCGCAGCTGGTGAACGACGACCTGCTTGCAGCGCTCGACAGTGGGCAGCTCAGCGAAGCCATGCTCGACGTGACCGACCCGGAGCCGCTGCCCGCCGGCCATGCGTTGTGGCGCCATCCGCGCGTCCACATCACACCGCACATTGCCAGCATGACGCAGCCGCTTTCCGCAGCAGCGGTGGTCATCGACAACCTGCGCCGCTTCACCGCCGGCGAACCCATGGTCGGGCTGGTGGACCGCTCGCGCGGCTACTGAAACGATGCATCAAACGGCGCGCCGCACGATCTGCTGCTGCGCGCCGAACAACAGCAGCACGCTGCGTTCTTCCCGCGCAAAGCAGCACCAAGCCTCAGGCCGCACAGCCTACTCTTGAGTCCATTGATTGCCTTCATTGCACGAACGGACTCTGCCATGACCCAGCTCACCGATCTGCCCCAGCTTGCCTCGCTTGACGCCATCGACCGCGCACACCTGATCCACCCGGTGGCCGCCTGGCGCACCCACGAGCAACGCGGGCCGACCGTGCTGACATCCGGACGCGGTGCGTGGCTGACTGACGCGCATGGCAACGAGTTGCTCGACGCTTTCGCGGGCCTCTGGTGCGTCAACGTCGGCTATGGCCAGGAGAGCGTGGTGCAGGCCGCCGCCGAGCAGATGCGCCGCCTGCCCTACGCCACCGGCTACTTTCACTTCAGCAGCGAGCCCGCCATCCGCTTGGCCGACAAGCTCGTGCAGATCACGCCGCGCTCGCTCAATCACGTCTATCTCACGCTGGGTGGGTCTGAGGCGGTGGATGCCGCCGTGCGCTTCATCGTCCAGTACTTCAATGCCGTGGGCAAGCCGACGAAGAAGCATTTCATTTCGCTGGAGCGCGGGTATCACGGCTCGTCTTCCACGGGCGCGGGGCTGACGGCGCTGCCGGCCTTCCATCGTGACTTCGACCTGCCGCTGCCTACGCAGCACTACATCCCCTCGCCCAACCCATACCGCGCGGCCAACCCGGCGGACGCGCAAGGCATCATCGACGCTTCGGTGGCAGCATTGCGCGCCAAGGTGGCGGCGTTGGGCGCGGACAACGTTGCCGCGTTCTTCTGCGAGCCGATCCAGGGCTCCGGCGGCGTGATCGTCCCGCCCAAGGGCTGGCTCAAAGCCATGCGCGACGCCACGCGCGAACTCGGCATCCTGTTCGTCGTGGATGAAGTCATCACCGGTTTTGGCCGCACCGGCCCGATGTTTGCCTGCGATGCCGAAGGCGTCGACCCGGACATCATGACGATGGCCAAGGGGCTCACGGCAGGCTACGTGCCGATGGGCGCGACGCTGATTTCCGACCAGCTCTACGCGGGCATTGCCGACGGCGCGCCCGCCGGTGTGCCGATCGGCCACGGCGCCACATATTCGGCGCACCCCGTGAGCGCAGCGGTGGCGCTCGAAGTGCTGCGCCTGTACGAAGAAGGCGGCATCCTCGCCAATGGCCAGCGCGGCGCGACGAGTTTTGCAGCGGGGCTCGACGGGCTGCTCACGCATCCGCTGGTGGGCGACGCGCGCCACCGCGGCCTGCTGGGCGCACTCGAACTCGTGAGCAACAAGGCCACCAAGCGGGGCTTCGATGCGGCACTTGGCCTGCCCAACCTGATTGCCACGGCGGCCTACGGCAATGGCCTCGTGTTCCGGGCGTTTGGCGACAACATCCTCGGCTTCGCCCCGGCGCTGACCTACACCGAAGACGAGTTCGCCCAGCTCTTCGCGCGCCTGAAGAAGACGCTCGACGACGTGCTGGCCATGCCGGCCGTGCGTGCGGCGCTCGCCTGATGCAACCGGTAGCAACAGGCCCCAACAAGCTGACACAAAAGACACTGGCTGCCGCAGAATCGGATCTATCTTCCACGCCTTCGCCCCTGCCATGACCGAAGCTCTCAAGATCGATCGTCTGGACCTGCGCATCCTCGCCCAACTGCAGAAGAACGGGCGCATGACGAACGTGGACCTGGCCGACGCCGTGGGCCTGTCGCCCAGCCCGTGCCTGATCCGCGTCAAGCGCCTGGAGCAAGCCGGCTACATCTCCGGCTACGGCGCGCACATCCGCCTGGAAAAGTTGGGCGACACGCTGACCGTCTTCACGGAAGTCACGCTGTCGGACCACCACCGCGAAACCTTCGTGCGCTTTGAAGCGGCCATCCGCGAGGTGGACGAGGTGCTCGAATGCCACCTGCTCTCCGGCGGCTACGACTACCTGCTGCGCTTCATCACGCGCGGCGTCAATCACTACCAGGAGGTGATTGAAGAGCTGCTGGAGCGCAACATCGGCATTGCCAAATATTTCAGCTACATCGTCATCAAATCGCCGTTCATCAAAACGCACTGTCCGATCGAACGGCTCTTTCCCAACCAACGCTGACGCCCTCGAAGCCGAGTCCACTGCTGGATGCGGTGAGGACCAACCCTGCATGACAACCGCCCTGATGCTGCATCGCGCCGATGGCGCCCCAATCTCAACCGCGTTCCGGCCCGCCGCCCTGAGCCCCGACGACCCCTTCGCGCAACAACGGGAGATTGCCTGGGAAGGGCCCAACGCGATGAGCGCCGGCCGGGCGAGCTTTGTCGGCGAACGGGATGTCGCGAGCTTTCCCCATACCGAGACGCTCGCCGTCGTGGAGGGCGAGTTGACGCTCACGGCGCCGGGCTCTGCACCGCACGTGATCGGCCCGGGCGCGGGCGCGGTCATCGCATCCGGCACGGCCGTGCGCATCGAGGCTGCTACGGGCGTTCGATTCGTGTTCTGCGCTGCTGTCATCAACACACCGACCACGCCGGCGCTCATCCCGCTGCACGCCGATGCGGACTTCAAACCCTCGGGCGGCCCGGCGCCGGAAGTGCTGATCGGGCCGGTTCCGCAGTGCCGCAGCGACAACGTCTTCACCGACGAGCCAACGCAATACCGCGCCGGCACCTGGGACTCGACGCCCTATCACCGCATCGTCCGCGCGCATCCGGTGAACGAGTTCATGTACGTGCTTGATGGCGGTGTGCAGTTCGCTGGCCCGGATGGCAGCGTGCTGTCCGTGAGTGCCGGCGATGCCATCTTCGTGCCGCAGGGCGCCGCCATCGGATGGCTCAGCACGGAGCGCGTCGCCAAGTTCTACGTGGTGCAAAACGCCCAGGCGTGAACGAACGAGGAAAGCGAGTCATGTCTCAACCGTTGCGCCTCATCGAGAGCGCCTCTCCCCTTCCAGCGCAGGCCGACGTCGTCGTGATCGGCGGCGGCATCATCGGCGTCTTTGCTGCGTACTACCTGGCCAGGCGCGGCGTGTCGGTGGCCGTGGTCGAAAAGGGCCGCATCGGGGCCGAGCAGTCGAGCCGCAATTGGGGCTGGTGCCGACAGCAAAACCGCGATGCGCGTGAACTGCCGATGGCCACCAAGAGCCTTGAACTGTGGGAGCAGTTTGCCGCCGACACGGGCGAAGACACAGGTTTCCGCCGCTGCGGCCTGCTCTATCTCAGCAACGACGAAGAAGAACTTGCCCGCTGGACGAAGTGGCGCGATTTCGCAAAGACGGCCGGCGTGACCACGCACATGCTGAGCAGCACTGAAGCCTCCGAGCGTGGCCGCCTGACCGGTCGCGCGTGGAAAGGCGGCGTGTTCTCACCGAGCGACGGCACGGCCGACCCGGCCAAGGCTGCACCGTCTGTGGCGGCTGCGCTCATGAAGCTCGGCGGCACCGTTCACCAGAATTGCGCCGCACGGGGCATTGAAATCGAGGGCGGCCGCGTAAGCGGCGTCGTCACGGAAGCCGGAACCATCAAGACCCGCACCGTGGTGTTTGCAGGCGGCGCGTGGGCCTCGTCGTTCTGTCGCCAATTGGGCATCCGTTTTCCGCAGGCGACCGTTCGCCAGTCCATCGTGCGTGTGACGGGAGTGACCGAGCCGGTGCCTGACGCCCTGCACACTGCACGCGTATCCATCACGCGCCGCAGCGATGGCAGCTACAACCTGGCCATCAGCGGTCGCGGACGCGTGGACCCGACGGCACAGCTGCTGCGCTTCGCGC
Organism: Ralstonia sp. UNC404CL21Col; assembly: GCF_000620465.1. GTDB lineage: Bacteria > Pseudomonadota > Gammaproteobacteria > Burkholderiales > Burkholderiaceae > Ralstonia > Ralstonia flatus. Next base: position 1,439,385 of record NZ_JIBE01000004.1, on the reverse strand, counting down.
CGCAGTTTCTGCCGATGTTCGCGAAGCGCTGGCGCAATGTGTTCCCCGGTGGGCTGGAAGGCATTCGCGCGGGCCACGAAACACTCGCGCGGTGGCGGCTCGATGCCCCCACGCCCATGGAGCGCATGCGCATTCTCGACCCACGGCCCGATGCGGCAGCGGTCAAGCAAACCTACAGCCGCGCCGTCGAACTGCTGCCGGTGCTGGGCCAAGCGGGCATCGCCAACGCCTGGGCCGGTTTCGTCGACAACACGCCGGACGGGGTGCCCGGTATCGGCGAGGTGCCGGAGATTCCTGGGTTCATTTTGGCCGCGGGCTTCTCGGGCCACGGCTTCGGTATTGGCCCCGGTGCCGGCCACCTGATTGCCGATCTGGTGACCGGTGAAAAGCCGATCTTCGACCCGGCCCCGTACGACCCGGCGCGCTTCAAGCACTCGGCCTGGGGCAAGGTGGCGGATTTCTAGGGCTGCAATATCGGAAGGGCGACGCGCATGGCCGCAGTTCAAGAACCAGATGGAACGGCGGCCAACGCGCGGCGGGCGACCTCGCAGAACCAGCGCACGCCCAGCGGCAACGCGTCGTCGTTGAAGTCGTAGCACGGGTGGTGCAGCGGGTATTCGCCATCGGGGCCGGCATCGGCACGTCCCTGCCCGAGCCAGAGATACGCGCCGGGCTTGCGCTGCAGCATGAAGGCAAAGTCTTCGGACGTGAAGGCAGCGCGTGACGCCTCTGCAGCCTCCAGGCCGATCGCCTGCGCCGCATCCAACGCGAGCAGCGCTTCGGCCCGCGTGTTGATGGTCGCCGGGTAATAGCGGCGGTAATCCACTTCCACCTGCGTGCCGCTGCCCAGCGCGATGCCGTTGGCCGTGTCGCGCAGCGCCGCCTCGATGCGATCCTGCGATACCGCATCGAAGCTGCGTACGGTGCCGGTGATGCGCACCTCGGCGGGCAGCACGTTGTGGCTGTGCCCTCCTTCCATGCGCGTGACGGACAGCACCGCCGATTCGTTCGGATCGATCCGCCGCGACACGATGGTGTGCAGTTGCGCCACCAGCTGGCTGGCCGCGAGGATGGCATCCGGCGTGTGGTGAGGCTGGGCTGCATGCCCGCCACGCCCCCGGACGGTGATGTCGAAGCGGTCGGCCGCCGCCATGATCGGGCCGGGCCGTGTCTGCGCATGACCGAGCGGCAGGTCGGGCCAGTTGTGCAGCGCATAGACGCTGTCGCACGGAAAACGCTCGAACAGGCCGTCTTCGATCATCCGGCGCGCGCCGGCCTGACCCTCTTCGGCCGGCTGGAAGATGAAGTGGACCGTGCCGTCGACGCCCGTTCGCGCAAGCTGGCGGGCCGCGCCGATCAGCATGCTGGTGTGGCCGTCATGCCCGCAACCGTGGTGCTTGCCCTGCATGCGGCTCGCATGCGCTGACCGGCCCAGCTCCACCATCGGCAGGGCATCCATGTCGGCGCGCAGTGCAACGCTGCGGGTGCCCGGGCCGCCGCGAAGCGTGCCCACCACGCCGGTGCCGCCGATGCCTTCTTCCACCTCCAGACCCAACACCCGCAGCGACTGCGCGACGATGCCCGCCGTGCGGTGTTCTTCGTACGCAAGCTCCGGATTCGCATGCAGGTCGCGGCGCAGGGCCACGAGGTCCGGCAGCAGATCGGCGACGGGGGCGGCAATGTCGTCGCGCTTCACTTGCCGACCTCGACCGCATCGGCCAACTGGGCGAGCGTATGGAAGTGGTAATCCGGCACGGTGTGCTCCGATTCGATGGTGCCGCCCGAATCTTTCATGCCGTACCGGCGCTCGATCCAGCAGGTGGTGATGCCGAGGCGTTTCGAGATGCCGATGTCGTGGTACTGGCTCTGCGCCACGTGTAGGTTGTCGGCCTGCTTGAAGCCCCACGCGCCTTCATAGCGGCCGCGTGCATAGGCGAAATACTGCGCATCGGGCTTCTCGCACAGGGCATCGTCGCAGCTGAGCAGCAGGTCGAACGGTGCGCCCAGCGTCCGCTGGAAATGATCGAGCGCCCACGACTGCGCGTTCGTCATGGTGACGAGCTTGAAGCGCTTGCCCAACCGCTGCAGCGCCTCCACCGAATCGGGAAACGCCGGCCATTCGGCCACCGAATCGCGAAAGCCGCGCGCCAGCGCATCGGTATCGGGCAAGCCAAGCTGCTGCGCGACGATGTGCCAGCACGGCACCAGATCGTCGGGGTACCACTCGGTCTGGCCGCGTTTGCGCGCGGCCCGGTAGGCGCCAAGAAAATCCTCGTCGGTGACCTTGCTGTCGGGCACCGCACGGCGCAGGTAGGCGAGCATGCCGCCCTCGAAATCGATCAACGTTCCGACGACGTCGAAAGTCAGCACTTTGAAATCCCGAAGGGCCATGACAACGCTCCTGAATGGTTGAACGCCAGAATGAATCCAAGGGTGGCGGCAAGCCGCCTTGCATGGCGTCTAGCTTAGGAGCAGCGGTGCCGACGATGGTGCCGATCGGGCGCCGCGACACGGCAGCGAATTGCGTTTTTGCCAACGCGGCGCACAGATCGTTTGGTGGGCGCCCGGATGCCCGGATGCCCGAATGCCCTGAGACCCATACCCGCGCCGCCCATGGTGGTTACCTCCAGGTGCGTACTTGTTGCCGCACCGCACCGTCCTTACTCTGAGTGCATCGCAACGCATCCGCTTGCCGGCCCGGCAGCGGACATCTCGGAGGTCCCATGCTTCAAACCGCCTGGCTCTGGCTGCTGGCAGCCGGGGCTGTGGAGATCGCCATGGCGGTCTCGCTCAAATTTGCGCAAGGGTGGACGCGCCCCATTCCCAGCGTGCTCGGCATCGTGACGGCGCTTGCGAGCGTCTTTCTGCTCACGCATGCCATGCGCGGCCTGCCCGCCGGCACGGCCTACGCCATCTGGACGGGCATCGGCTCGGTGGGCGTGACGGTGCTGGGCATCGTGCTCTTTGGCGAGAGCATGCAGCCCGCGCGCCTGGCCTGCATCGGGCTCGTGATTGCCGGCACCGTCGGCCTCAACTTCTTCAACGCTGCGTAAAACGTATCCAGGAGCCCAGCATGACTCGCCTGCTCTATATCGAAGCCTCGCCCATGAAAACGCTGTCCCACTCCATCGACGTGGCCAAGCAGTTTCTCGACGCGTACCGCACCGCGCACCCCGGCCACGAGATGGACACGATCGACTTGTGGAGCCGGGACATCGACCTGCCCGAATTCGACGCCGACATGATCGGCGCCAAGTTTGCCGTTCTGCGCACCCAGACCGCCACGCCGGAGCAGCATGCGCAATGGCAGCGCGCCGTGGCGCTAGCGCAGCGGTTCAATGCGGCCGACCATTACCTCTTTTCCGTACCGATGTGGAATTTCGGTGTGCCGTATCGGCTCAAGCACTTCATTGATGTGGTGACGCTGCCGGGGCAGAACTGGAACTGGTCGCCCGCCACGGGTTATCAGGCGCTGCTCTCGGGCAAGAAGGCGGCGCTCATCTACGCCAGCGCCGGGGCGTACGCCGCACACACGGAAGGTGCCAGCGAATCGCCGGACGACTTCCAGAAGCCCTATCTGCGCCGCTGGCTGCGTTTTCTCGGCATCGAAGACGTGACCGAAATCAGCGCCGCCCCCACGCTCACGGCGCCCGATCTGCTGGCGGCGACCAAGGCCGATGCCAAAGCGCGGGCGGCGGCATTGGGCGCAGCCTTCTGAAATGCACGTCTGGCCACCGGGTTGACTGCGCGCCAAAGTGTATCTAACATGGTTACACTTTCGCGCCTAACTCCATGTCTACCAGCAGCCGCTTCGCCGTCGCCGTGCATATCCTCACCCTGCTTGCCAGCGCAGAGGGGCCGGTGCCGTCATCGCTCATTGCTGGCAGCGTGGGCACGAACCCGGCGCTGATCCGGCGTCTGGTGGCGCAGTTGGCGGACGCCGGCTTTGTGACCTCGCAGATGGGCGCAACAGGCGGCGCCACGCTGGCGCGGCCAGCAGATCGCATCACGCTGCTCGACGTCTTTCGTGTAGTGGAATCTCCGGTGCTGATTGCGCTGCCGCCCAACGCACCCAACCCGGCGTGCGAGGTCGGCCGCGAGATCACCGGCGTGCTGGAGCGCGTGACGGAGCGCGCGCAGGCCGCGCTGGAGGCCGAGCTGGCTGCGCAGACCATCGCCGGCATCCTCAGCGAGGTGGGGCACGCGCAGCGCCGCCGCCGTCGGGCCTAGCCGGGCCACATGTCGGCCTATTTTTTTACCCCTATATGTAACTGCATTAATTACATATAACGTTTCAACCACCCAGACCAACCACAAGGAATTGACCATGAAGATCGCAATCATCGGCGCCACGGGGCGCGTGGGCACCCGCCTGATCGACGAAGCGCTGCGCCGCGGCCATCAGGTGACAGCCATTGCGCGCACCGCCTCGAAGCTGCCGGCGCGTGCCGGCCTGACGACCAAGGATGTCGACGAGGCCGACCAGGCCGGCCTCGTGGCGGCGCTTGCCGGCAACGATGTGGTCTACAGCACCGTGCGTTTCCTGCAGGCAAATGCAGACCAGATCGTGGGTGCGGTGAAGAATGCCGCCGTGCCGCGCCTGCTGGTCGTGGGTGGCGCCGGCAGCCTGGAAGTGGCACCGGGCGTCGCGCTGATCGACACGCCGCAGTTTCCCAAGGAGTACTTTGAAGAAGCCTCGGCCGGCCGCGATTTCCTCAATGCGCTGCGCAAGGAAACCGAGCTGAACTGGACCTTCGTTTCGCCGTCGGCCATTTTCGAGCCGGGCGAGCGTACGGGGCACTTCCGCGTCGGCAAGGATTCGCTGCTGGTGGATGCGAACGGCAAGCCCTGGATTTCGATGGAGGACTTCGCCATCGCATTCCTCGACGAAACGGAAAAGCCCGCACACCCGCGCCAGCGTTTCACGGTCGGTTACTGATCAGCGGCAGAGGGAAGGCACGGCCAGTGCCTTTTCAAAGGGATCGCGGCGCAGGCTTGGGTCTTGCGCGCTCAGGCAGTAAGCGTTGCCGCCCACTTCCACGCGGGCTTGCCAACGGCCCGCAGCGCCGCGCGACTCCTCGATCGGCCTTGCGGCACGTGGCGACGAGGCGACGTCTGGCCCGAAGGCGTGGCCAGTACCGCGCCCAGTGCTCTGGGCGATGTTGTTTTCGGCATGGGACCGCGCGTGCGGGCTGGGCATCGGTGGTGCGCCCAGGTCGAGCGTGCGTGCCTCAACCGCATCGGCACCCGCCGGCGCGGCAGGCATACGCTGCTGCGCTGGCTCGGTCGAATGCGGCATGGAATGGGTTGGAGGCAACTGCGCTGCCGCCGGCCGGCTGCGCTCGGCCTGCAGCGTCGGCGCATGCGGAATCTCGAGGCTGAGCAACTGCCCTTGCAGCACCGGGAATGCATCGTGCGGAATCGGCGCCGGCCGATCGCGCCACCACGCCAGCAGCATCAGATGCCCCAGCGCCACCAGTGCCAGGACAACCCAACGCGAGCCACGCCAATCAATGGCTGGGCGTATCGGCCATGCCGGGAGGCGCATCGTCGGGCTCGATCGGCTCGGGCGCGGAATCCAGCGCAGGCAGGCGGATCACGATCGCGCAACCCCTGCCCTCCGCATGCGCCAGACCGTCTTCGATGGCCACCGAGCCATTCCCCAATTCAACGATACGGCGCACGATCGCCAGGCCCAGGCCGCTGCCCTGCGACTGGCTGGTGCGCGGGCGGTAGAAACGCTCGAACACGCGATCGCGCTCGTCGGGCGGGATACCGGGGCCGGAATCTTCGATGCGCAGTTCGACCATCGGCGCGCCGGCTTGCTCGATGCGCTTGACGGCCACGCGCACCTCGCCACCGTTGGGTGTTTCGCGTACGGCGTTGTCGAGCACGTTTTCCACCAGCGTCGCGGCGTCTTCATGCGAGACCGAGACCCACGCCTGGTTGGCGCCGTCGTACGACAGCGTGATGTTGCGACGCTCGGCGCGCGAGGCCTGCTGGATCACCCCGCTGCGCGCGCAGCCTGCCAGGTCGGACAACGCGCCCTGCGCGAGTTGCGCCTCGACGCGGCGCGCGTCCAGCCGGGCGATGGCGAGCAGCTTGGCAAGCGACTGCGTTGCGCGCGAAATGCCGCGATCAAATTCGCGCAGCGCGGTCGAACGGTCGTCTTCGCTGTCGGAATGCGACACGACATACGCCTGCGCCTGAATGGCGGCGAGCGGCGTGCGCAGTTCGTGCGCGGCATCGGCAAAGAAACGGCGGTCCGCCTCGATGCCGCGACGCACGCGCGCGAACAAGCCGTTCAAGGCTTCGACCAGCGGCTTCAGCTCGGCATGTTCCACGCTCTGCACGGGGTCGAGGTCGGCGGAGTCGCGCGCCTCGACCTGGCGCGTGAGCGTGCGCAGCGGCTTGAGGCCCTGGTGCGCGGCCCAACCGACCATCACCATCAGCGCGCTCGCCAGGATGGCCAGCGCCACCGCCACTTCCTGGAACAGATCGCGGATGGCGCGTTCATAGGCCGTGAGCGGCTGCGCCACCGTGGCGGAAATCTTGCCGTCGACGCTGTCGACCGTGTAGCTGCGCCACGGCTTGCCTTCAAGCATGATCTCGACGACGGTGTCGTGCGCCTTGCCGCACGGCATGGTGGGCGCACCCGGAAACGCAGTGATGACGTGGCCCGCGCGATCACACAGCACGTAGCGGAATTCGCCCGGCAGGATGTTGGGCAGCGACAGGCCCAGCTTGATGTCGGTGAGCCGGCGCAGGAATTCTTCGCGGCGCGGCACATCGTCCATGTTGAGCGTGGTGAGGTCCGCATAGGCCTGCGCCGACATGCGCAGATCGCTCACCACCTGGCGGCTGTTGGTGCGCGAGATCTCCAGATGCGCGATGACGAGCTGCACCAGCAGCATCAACACCAGCGCCAACAGGATCAGCACGTACAGGCGAAACGACAGCGAGCGAACCCGCAGGATGGCTGGAACCGCCAGCTTCATTGGGCGGCCCCGCGGTTGCCGCCGATCATGTAGCCGACACCGCGAATGGTCTGGATGGTTTCGTTGCCGAGCTTGCGGCGCAGGTGGTGGATGACGACTTCGAGCGCGTTGGCACTGACGCTGTCGCCCTCACGATAGAGCGCGTCCATCAGCGTTTCGCGCGGCACCCAGCGGTGGGCCCGGCGCACAAGTTCGAGCAGCAGCTGATATTCGCGCGGCGTGAGTTCGATGATCTGGCCTTCCTGCGTCACGCGCTTCTGCGAGGGCTCCACCACCAGGTTGCCGACGTTCCACTGATTGGTGCTCTGCCCTGCATGGCGACGCAGCACGGCGCGCAGGCGGGCGATGAGTTCGTCCACGGGAAACGGCTTGACCAGAAAATCGTCCGCGCCGGAATCCAGCCCCTTCAGGCGCTCCGACAGCGCATCGCGCGCGCTGGCGATGATGACAGGCACGTCGCTGTGCGCCGCGCGCAGTTCTTCCAGGAAGGTATGGCCCTCACCATCGGGCAACCCCAGGTCGAGCACGATGGCTTCGAAGGTGTTGGTGGTGATCCATTTCTGCGCGTCGACCAGGCGGCGCACCCAGGTCGCGTTGTAGCCGGCCTGACGCAGCGCGCGGGCCAGCGCAGTGCCCAGCGGCAAATCGTCTTCGATAAGGAGGATGGCGTTCATGCGCGGGAATCTCGGCGGCGGTAATGACGGTAAACGGACAACCGGCACCTGGAAAACAGGCGCCGGCGAAGCTCGAAATCTACCGCAACGGACTGAGCTTTGCCTTAAATGTGTGGAGACACGTGACGAGGAAGTCGCCCCACGAACACATCCCCGGCGCGGGTTCGGGCATGCAACGGGGCATTTGGCTATCATTCCGAAATTCCGATTGCATTTTCCTTAATCCACCGCGCATGTTCCGCCTGCCCACCACCGCCACCGCGCCCTTCTGTCCTTCAGAGGTGCGCGGCACCGTTGCCGTCCCGCCCGGCCTGCCGCTGTGGAAGAAGCTGCTGCGCTTTGCGGGCCCGGGGCTGCTGGTATCGGTCGGCTATATGGACCCGGGCAACTGGGCCACCGACATCGAAGCCGGTTCGCGCTACGGCTATGCGCTGCTGTTTGTGGTGGTGCTCTCCAGCCTGGCGGCGATGGTGCTGCAGTGCCTGTCGGCCCGGCTGGGCATCGTCACCGGCATGGACCTGGCGCGGGCGTCGCGCAACCGCTATCAGCCCGGCGCGTTGCGCGTGCAGTGGCTGCTGGCGGAGCTGTCCATCATTGCCTGCGACCTGGCCGAGGTGCTCGGTTGCGCGCTGGCCTTCCACCTGCTGCTGGGCGTGCCGATCCTGTGGGGCGTGGCGCTCACCGCGCTCGACACGCTGATCGTGCTGGGCCTGAAGGGCAAGAACTTTCGCCAGCTGGAAGCCATCGTGCTGGGGCTCATCCTCACGATCGGGCTCTGCTATTTCGTTGAACTGGTGCTCATCAAGCCGCATTGGCCTTCGGTGGCGGCCGGGCTGGTGCCGTCGTGGCAGGCCGTGAGCCAGCGCGAGCCCCTGTACCTGGCGATCGGCATCCTGGGCGCGACGGTGATGCCGCACAACCTCTACCTGCATTCATCCATCGTGCAGACCCGCATGACGGCCAACACCGAAGCCGCCAAGCGCGAGGCCATCGGCCTGTCGCGGCTGGACACGATCGTGTCGCTGGGGCTGGCGCTGCTGGTGAACGGCGCGATCCTGATCCTGGCCGCCGCGGCATTCAACGCGCATGGCCATCAGAACGTGGCGGACATCCAGGATGCCTATCACCTGCTGGAGCCCGTCGTCGGGACGGCGCTGGCGGGGTTGCTGTTCGGTATCGCGTTGCTGGCGGCGGGGCAAAGCTCGACCTTTACCGGCACCATCGCGGGGCAGATCCTCATGGAGGGCTTCCTCGATTTGAGCATTCCGTGCTGGCAGCGGCGGTTGATCACGCGGGCCCTGGCGTTGATTCCCGCGTTCATCGGCGTGGCGATGCTGGGCGACCACGCCATCGGCAAGCTGCTGGTCATCAGCCAGGTGGTGCTGGGCCTGCAGTTGCCGTTTGCGATGTTTCCGCTGATCCGCATGACGGGCGATCGCACCCTGATGGGCGTCTTTGTTAACACCCGATTCACGTCGTGGCTGGCGTGGGGTCTGTTCGTCGTCATCGGCGTCGCCAATGTATGGCTGGTATGGCAGGTACTGACGGGCTGATACGCGCATTGCGGGATTCCCCCCACTAAAAATCCGCGCACGGGGCTGCCCGCCGCCATTAGAATGCGCGCTTTGTTGCGCAATCCGGCCACGCCCGCGCCCGCATCATCCCGTCGCGCCAGAAGGCCTCTCTTGTCCTGCCTTGAGCGCGAACCTGCCTACCGCCTCCGACCTGCCCGACGCCCGCACGACCTCGCTCGACTATCAGGCGCGCCATTTCGTGCCGATGATCCTCGCGCTGAGCAAATGCGGCGTGCTGGGTTACGGCTTCGCCATCATGCTGGGCTGGTCGGTCGGGCTGCTGCATCGGCCCGAGCCGTTGCTTGGACTGCTGCTTTTGCTGATGGCGATCGTGGTGACGGCGCAGCGGCATCGGCATACCGGCCTGTGGGCGCTGCTGGCGCTCACGCACCTGTTTGCCGAAGAGGTGGCCATCATCGCGTTCGGTTATCAGGCCGGGCTCCAATGGGTGCTCCCGGCGTTCTATCTGATGCCGCTTGCCACCAGCCCCGCGTGGCTCACCCGGCGCGATTTCTGCATTGCCATGGTGATGTGCGCCGCCGGGCCGCTCGTCGCGCTGCTCATCGCGCCGGAACCGGCCGCGGCAATCCGCCACGGCTGGCTCGGTCTGGTGCTTTACCTGCCGATCTGCATTGCCGCGGCGGCGGTCATTCATCACTACCTGCTGCGCGCCATGGCCCGGCACTTTGCGGCCGAACGCAGCCTCGCCGATCGCGCCAACACGGACCACCTGACCGGCATGCTCGCGCGGCAGCGCTTCTTTGAACTCGGCAGCTTCGCGGTCGAGCGCGCGCAGCATCATGCCGAGCCGTTGTGCGCGTTGTACCTCGACGTCGATCACTTCAAATCCATCAACGATACGTGGGGACACGCCGCCGGCGACGAAGCGCTCGTTGCGCTCTCCGATGCGCTGGCGGGGGTGCTGCGCCCAGCCGACCTCTTCGGCCGTCTGGGCGGCGACGAGTTTGCCGTGCTGCTGCCGGGCTGCGGCCTGACGGGCGCGCTTGCGGTGGTCGAACGGCTCAAGACTGCCGTGGCCCGCACGCAAACGCCCGTCGGGCCGCTGACGGTGAGCGTGGGCGCGGCGGCGCTGCGCCCCGGGCAAGACCTTGCGCGCCTGCTGGCCGATGCCGATCTGGGCCTGATGGAGGCCAAGCGCCAGGGCCGCAATCGCGTGTGCGTATCGACCGACGCTGACCCGGCGGCAACGCTGCCGCCGTAGCGCAGGCACGCTATGTGCGGCGCAGCATCCGTGTTGTCTGCACGGAGAAACCCATGGAGTGGCTCAACGCCCACACCTTCCTGCGCGTGCCGGCCCGCGATTGGGCCGCCGCTACGTTGACTGTCATCGCCGCGTATGCGGTGCTGTCAAGCGTGTTGCGCCTCATCTGCAACCGGCTTGATGCGCGGGCGCGCCGTACCGGCCATCGCTTTGACATTCTCGTCACCGCAGTGCTGCGCGATACGCATCCGCTCTTCATTGCACTGGCCGCATTGCTTGCCGGGTCGTACTTCATCGATCTGCCCACGCGCATTGCCAACAAGCTCGACCACATCTGGTTCGTCATCATCGGCTTTCAGATTGCACTGTGGCTCAACCGCGGCGTGAAGCTGTGGGCACGCGACCGGCTGTCGACACAGACGCACGCCACGCGCAACCCGGTGATCACGTCGATGACCGCGTGGGTGCTGCGGTTTGCGCTGTGGTCGATGCTGCTGCTGGCCATCCTGGCCAACGTGGGCGTAAACATCACGGCCTTCGTTGCCAGCCTGGGCGTGGGCGGCGTGGCGGTGGCGCTGGCAGTGCAAAGCATCCTGAGCGACCTGTTTGCGTCGCTGGCGATCGGGCTGGACAAGCCATTCGAGATCGGCGACTTCATCGTCTTCGAATCGATTGCCGGCACAGTGCAGAACGTGGGGCTCAAGACCACGCGCATCCGCAGCCTGTCGGGCGAAGAGATCATCGCTTCCAACACGGCGCTGCTCAAAAGCACGATTCACAATTACAAACGGATGTCGGAACGACGCATCGTCTTCACCTTTGGGGTGACCTACGATGCGCGCGCCGCGCAGCTGCAGAAGATTCCGGACATCGTTCGCCATGCCGTGGAAGCCGCCGGCAACACGCGCTTCGATCGTGCGCACTTCAAGGAGTTTGGCGAGAACGCGCTGAACTTCGAGGTCGTCTATTTCGTGACCGATCCGGACTTCAATCTGTACATGGATATCCAGCAGCGCATCAACCTGACGATCCTGGAAGGGCTGGAAAATCTGGGCACCTCGTTCGCCCTGCCCACGCGCACGATCCAGCTCGTGCGCCGTGACGGCGAACCCGTTCAACCCGAAGAGCTAGCAGACCGCAAGTCAACAGCCAACGCCCAGCGCGTCAGCGCGCGGGCTAGCGGCTAACCGGCATGCCGAGAAACGCCGCATCGAGGCTGCGCCACAGCGGCCTCGAACGCGGCACCATGTCCTGCCGGAAGTACCACCAGAAGTACCCGCCGACAAACCGCGGATGCGCGATCGTGAGCCCGTAGTAGTGCGCCACGAGCGCGGCCTTGCGCATGGCATGCCGCGTCCCGACTTCGCCAAAGCCCAGCGCGGCATGCGGAAACAGTTCTCCCAGGCGGGTGAATACGGCGTTCCAATCGGGCGGGGCGATCTTGCAGTCGTCCTCATAGAAGCTGATGAACACGTAGTCCAGCCCACCGCGCAGGCGTGGCGGCAGGTTGTGCTGCACCCAATCGAACATCGCACGGGACGGCTGCTCGGCGCAGCCCTCGTTGTAGTACAGCGTGAGCGCGGTGCGGCCGCCGCCCGCTTTGATGACCTCGTAGACGGCCATCGTCTTGTCGACAACATCGCGTGTGGTGCCGGTCCACTCCCCGTTGATTTCGTTGCCGATTTCCCAAACGTCGACGTTGCTGCCGAGCGTGTGCAGGTATGCGGCGGCGCGCTGGCGCAGTTGCGGCGCGGTGTATTGCTTGAGCGTGGATGAATCGGCCAGTTCGCCCATCACGTAAGCCACGTCGCGGATGGCGACCACGGGCCCGACGTAATGCGGCGCATCCATGCCCTCATCAAAGACGACGCGCACCGTGGGCGTGCGCGACAGGTGCGACAGCGCGTCGACCACGGCGGGCACGTTGTCGACAGCATCGATCGTCACGCCATACAACGGCGCAGGGCCGGAAGGCATCGCGCCCACCGGCCCTGCAGCTTGGGTGGATGCGCTCAAGACCAGCATGGCTGCCGCCAGACCCGAGCGCATCCGCAGCATGGCCTACTGCGCCGTGCTGGCATCGACCCACGTAAAGCCGAGCGCGGTGATGCCGTTGATGATGGTTTGGAAATCCGCATAGCCCGGCGTGCCGATCTCCGGTTCAAGCCAGAACGGGTGGAAGAAGAACGAGGCAAAGCCGTCTCGCACCACCTGCGCATACGTCGCATTGGTCAGGATGTCTTGTGCGGTGTAGGTCAGGCACGACGACGGATCGATATTGCAGATGTTGTATTCCACGTTGCCCAGGTTTTCCGGAATGATGCGCTGGTTGTAGTAGTCCTTCTGAATGATGTACGGGAAGAACTGGCCAACCGAGAAATCATGACCCGGCGTCGAGGCATTCAGCGTCTGCGGATTGTCGGAGGTGTAGTACACCACGCGCTGATACGTGTTCTTGAAGTACTGCGGTACCGCCTTGATGGCCAGCGGAGACGATTGATAGTGCGGCGCCTCCCACGCGAACGGCGCGTAGCCGTTGAGCTGAAACTCCAGCAGCCCAGACGACAACCGCCCCGCTGCCCATTGCGTTGAATCTTCGTTCACGGGCCGGTTCTGCGTGGCGAGCCAGAACTCGAAGTCGTTCGCGCTGACGGCGTTGATGAGGTTCGGGATGTTGCTGTACTGGTGCGTGTAGCCGTGCATCAGGATCTTCCCGCCACGTGGCAGCGCATGGTTGAGCGCCGACTTGAGCCCCGTTGCATTGACCAGGTGGATCGTCTGCGCAACGCCGCCGTTGTAGACGCCGTTCGGATCCTTGTACAGCGGGATGGTGGCAAGCGAGAACGGAATCTTCTTGCTGTACAGGAAGTCCGTGAGGGTGTTGATGGACGTCACCGTGTTGGTGGCGTTGATGTCCTCCAGGCGCACCAGTGCACGGTGCAACGTCGCCGCATTGGTGCCCAGGATGTCGTGCAGCATGTCGCAGATCACCAGATAGCGGTCGCGTGGTCCGATGTACGAGAACGGCATGTCGGCGAAGTACCAGAAATTGCCAGAGCGGATCACATACGGAGCCGTTGCCTTGGTCACCGAGTTGGTGATCGTCACCAGGCTCGTCGCCTTGGTGGCATCGGCCACCGCCGTCACGCCGATATCGGGGTCTGCGGAAACCGCCCCGGTCGTGGCGTCGAAGGCGTAGTACTTCGTCATCGTCTGGTTCTTGTACGTAATCGTGTCAAAGAATCCAGGATTTGGTGCGCTGGCTGACGGCGCCGCATTCATGCCCGCCAGGTTGGAGAACGTGATGCCGTATCGCGAGGTGAACGGATACGCCGTATTCCAGGCAAGTTCCCATAGGTTGTACTTGAACCAGACCACCGTCTTCTGCGTGGTCGTCACGTCCGACAGAAACGCTGCCGGGATGGGATTGTTGTAGTAACTCCCCATGTAAAAGATGGCGGTGTACTGCTCGGTCATGCCGGCCGTGTAGTTCTGCACAGGCAGCAGCGTGATGGTGGTGTTGAAGTGCGCGAGCAGGTTGTACAGCATGATCGCGTACGACTTGCCGAGGTTGGTGTACTGGTCATTCGGTGGCGCGTCGTACAGCACGAGCATCGGGGCAGGTGCCGTCTGGGCCGACGCAGATCCACCGATCGTCACGCAGATGGGCCCAAGCCCGATCGTGCAAGTGGCGGCCTGCGCTGGCGCTGTCAGCGAGACCCCGAGCAGGCCGCCCGCAAAGACGAGCGCGCACAGGAACTTACGTAGCAATGTCTTCATGATGACTCTCCGACTCATGGCAATCATGGGCGATAGAACGAGCCGTCCGCTTGGCGGTAGAGCCCGAGGTTGAAGTTAGGGCCACGATCGTGACCACGGTCTGTGCCTGCTGTCTCGTTGTCCGGTATACCGGGCCGGACTTCAGTCATGACCGCTGGGCGCGGTGGAGGGATGACCTGTCCGTTCTCATCCATGACGCCGTACCCGTAGGCGCGCGCGCCTCCAGTCACGGGCCTGTGTGTTACTGCTGCCACAACGGTGGGCTGCACGGGTTGCGCCGTCATGGCCGTCGCCTTTGAAGACGCGGGGGATGGGGCTTTCTTGTCCGTGTCGGCGCCGGGGGTGCGCTGGTCTGTCGCGCCAGTCACGATGGGGGGTACGCCACCATCCCGGCCTCCCGGCGGTGCAACGATCAGCCAACCGGCGACAAGTGCGGAGGCAACCAATACGCCGCCCCCGATTTGCTTCGCTTTCATCAAAGCCTCCTAACCGTTCAGGCGGTGCTGTGTTGACGACCCTTGCGCGGTCACACGCGCCGCTTCCAGATCGATGATCTCGGCCTCGGTGGCCGGTTTGCGAGTGAGTTGCGGGCCGCGCGCGACATTCTTCGGCTGCGTGGTAAAGGCCTGCTTCAATGCATCAACAATGCGCAGGCAGGCCTGACCGTCGCCATAGGGGTTGTGCGCCTGCGCCATGCGTTCGTATTCGGCCGCATCGTTGAGCAGCGTTTCGGCTTCGTCGACGATGCGCTGCGTGTCGGTGCCCACCAGCCGCGCGGTGCCCGAAGCCACCGCCTCCGGACGCTCGGTGGTGTCGCGCGTCACCAGCACCGGTTTGCCCAGCGCGGGCGCCTCTTCCTGAATGCCACCGGAATCCGTGACGATCAGGTAGGCGCGGTCCATCAGATAGACGAACGGCAAGTAGTCCTGCGGCGCAATCAGATGGACGTTGTCGTGGCCCGAAAGGATGGCGTTGACCGGCTGCTGCACGTTCGGGTTCAGGTGGACGGGATAGACCACCTGCACATCCGGATGGCGCGCCGCCAGCAAGCGCAGCGCCACGCAGAAGTTCTCGAACGGCTCGCCGAAGTTCTCGCGGCGGTGGCCTGTCACCAGGATCATCCGCCGGCCGGCCTCCAGGAACGGATAGCGCGCCGCCATCTGCGCCGACAGCGCGGCATCCGCGTCCAGCCGTTGCTTCACGGCCAGCAGCGCATCGATGACGGTATTGCCGGTGAGCGTGACCTGCTCCGGGTCGACGCCCTCGTCCAGCAGGTTCTGGCGGGACTCTGCCGTGGGTGCGAAGTGCCAGGTGGTGACGGAATCGGTGACGCGCCGGTTCAGCTCTTCCGGCCATGGCGACCAGATGTTGCCCGTACGCAAACCCGCTTCCACATGCCCGACCGGAATGCGCCGGTAGAACGCGGCCAGGCTTGCCGCCAGCGTGGTCGTCGTATCGCCGTGGACGAGCACGGCATCGGGCTTGTAGGCGTCGAGCACGCCGTCGATGCCGCCCAGCACGTTGGACGTGATATCGGACAGCGTCTGCCCAGGCCGCATCAGGTTGAGGTCAAACTCCGGCACGATGCCGAAGAGTTCCAGCACCTGATCCAGCATCTGCCGGTGCTGCGCGCTCACACAGACCGCCGACGTAAAACCTGCCTCGGCCTGCAATGCCTGCACGAGCGGTGCCATCTTGATGGCCTCCGGGCGCGTGCCGAATACGGTCAGAATTTTCCCTGTCATGATTCCCCCCAGTCATCTGCATCGGCGCACGCAAAGCGCGACGACGAACGTGTCGCTTCTGACGCCGGCGCAGACTTCGCCATTGAGCGAAGGCCGTGCCATGCATCCCGCTTTGACTCACCATGGCGCAGCGACGCCATCCAGCGGACGTCGCTGCCGTTTCTCTTTGTTACCCGTTTCCCTCGGCGGTCAAAAACGTTTCATCTGCGACACCTCTGACTGGGGTCTGCTTGAATCGGGGTTGCCTTAGAACCAAAGAATGGCGCGCGCGACCACCCCCTTTGCTCGATCCGCGTGCGTCAATGGCAGGCGGTACTGCAACGTCAAGTCCAGCCAACTGGCCGGCGCTGCGTAGTGCGACTCGCGAAACCAATAGCGGAAGTTGATGCCTGGGCCGACACCCAGCGCAAGCTGCTGGCCGATCGCTTTGTTGTCGTGATCGCCCGCCAGCACGATGTGCGGGTAGACCGTGAGGCGATCGCTGATGGAGTTCAGTAGCCACGTGTGTCCGTAGCGCATTTCCGTGCTGATGATCATCCGGCCCTGGTTGAGAAAATAGGCGCCCTCGCCATACACCTGCCAGGTCTGCCAGCGCGGCTTGGGGACCTGCAGGTCGAGCCCCTGGTCGGTCGAGAACCCGATGCGCAGCAGCGTGTCGTTGGTCGTCAGTTGCCCAATGCGGAAGAGGCGCTCGGCCGTGAACACCAGGTTGACGTCTTTGATCGGCTTGTAGCGCGCACCAACGGAGCCCTGCGCGGTCGGCAGGCCGGTGCTGCCGTTGCGGTCGTACACGCTGTCGTAGCCACGCACGAAGAACTGGAAGATGCTGCCGTCACGGTAGCCGATGCCGGGCGGTTGCCAGTACACCTCCGCGCCGGCCTGCCCCGCGCTCACCGTGTTGGGCAAACCGAACGCAGACGTTTGATACGCGCCGGAGAGGACCATGCCGAACGTGCGCTGCATCTGCTCGACTTCGCGCCGGTAGCCGAAGCGGCGATCCGGCGGAAGTCGGTCGTCGCCATTGCCGCCGCTTTCGCTCTTGGCGTCGGCATCGGCGCGGTCGAGGCTTTCGCGGAAGAGCTTGATGGCGGTCGGGTTGTCGCCCTGGCGCTTCGCTGCATAGGCGGCATCGGCGTAGTGAGTCCAACTGCCCTGACCCGTCGCAAAACCACGTTGGAACGCTGCGAGCGCGGCACGGTCGTCGCGCGCGCGCAGGTGGCTGTAGGCCTCATTCAACTCGCGCTGGCCGATCACGCGCGGATCATTGGCAGACGTGGCATCGCCCTGCGCTTCGGGCGCCATCGCCTGGGCAAGCAGTGCCTTGGCATAGCGTTGTCGCGCCGGGTCGGTCGCGTGCTCGGCAGCCAGCGTGGCGGCCTGCGTTGCGCCATCGCGATCGCCCAGCTGCAGGCGAGATTGCGCGAGGCGCAGTTGCACGTCGGCATCGGGTTCGTCCTTCATGCCGCTGAGCGCATCGATGGCAGCCTGCGGATGCTTGGCGGAATATGCGCTGTCCGACCAGGCCAGATGCAGGTTGCGCTGCTCCTGGGCGGTCCAGTCGGTGCCTTGCACGGCGTGTGCAAAGTCCTGTTCAGCGACAGCGGGGTCGTTCGCTTTCTGCGCGAGGAAGCCGTGCTGTGCAAACACACGGGGCTCGTCGGGATACTTCCGCAGCAGCGCATCGGCCTGCGCGCGTGCCGTATCCAACTGGCCCTTGCGCGTCAGCACATCCAGCAGCAGCAGGTTCAGTTGCAGGCTGTCTGGCTGCGCGGCCAATGCTGCGCGCGTGGCGGCTTCGGCATCGTCGAGCTTGTTGGCGTCGATGGCGCGGTAGGCGCGGTCGGCGCGAAAGTAGGCGTCGGGCGGCAACGGCGCGGGCTGCTCGGCGAGCGATACGCCATGACACAGCGCCCACACTGCCACAGCAATCGGCCAGCGCAAACGGCGTACGGTTAAACGGTTGGCTCTCTCGTGTGTCATGCCACACCTCCCGCAACAGATGGGTTCGGCCGCGGCCCTGCCCCAGGGGGCAGATCCGGCGGCACAGGAATCGGGGGGATGGTGGAAGCCTCGGGTGCGGGTGCCGTGCCGGCTGCAATGCCTGGGCCGGCGCCCGTCATGGATTCGACGGCCAGCATGGCCGAATGCGCCGACGGTCCGAACACGACCGTGGTACGGCGGTTGGGGTCGGCCATCTGCGCCAGCTCGGCCGACATCTCGTGGTCGCACGCCATGAAGCACGCGACCTTGCGGCCCGCCGCACGGGCCAGCTCTTCGAGCACTTCGCCGTTGGGCAGCTCCGACACGGCAATGTTGAGCGAGCCGTCTTCGCCGATCGAGAACGGCACCACGTGATGCCGCACAGCCAGGTCACGCGGCAGGCAATCGGCCAGCGCGCCGAGCACGACGTTGGTCAGGCTCACGCGCGGCAGGTCGACCTGCTCGGCCAGCGCATCGGCCAGCGTGTCGGGCGTGACCAAACCCTGCTCGACCAGCACTTGCCCCAGCCGGCGCCCGGTCTGGCTCTGAATGGCGAGGGCGGCATCGAGCTGCGCCTGCGTGAGAACTTCCCACTTGATGAGCGTTTCGCCCAGCTTGCAGCGCGTGCGGCCCAGCGCGTCGTTCGACAGATAGGTGTGCTGCGTCTTGTCCCAGGCGATGGGCTTGCCGGTCAGGCAGTAGATCAGGAAGATCTTCCACGCCCGGCATACCGAAAAGAAGTTGATGAAGTTGTTCACCACCAGCCTGGGCAGGCACAGCACGCCCTGCAGCGGGCCGTTGAGCCGACCCACAAAGTACACGCGCTGCGCCAGCCGGTTGAAGAGCAGCGCTGCGTTGACGGCCAGCAGATCCTGCATCCAGAGGCTGCCGACCACGAACGTTCCATCGGGAATCGTGACCACGCCCTTGGCCATCAGCGCACCCAGCGCCAGATAGTTCAGCGACAGCACATAAGCCAGGATGGAGAACAGCGCCGTAAGCACGCCTTTGCGGTCCCGGAAGAACATGTAGCGGGTGATGAGGTTGCCGTCCCACCCCATCTGCAGCCATCCCTGGAACGCGATGCCGAGCACCCAGCGCGCACGCTGCCGGTACGCCGTGCGGAAGGTACTTGGAAAGTACTCGCGCGTCGCCAGCAGTTGGGGGCGCGCGCCCTTGCGCCGCCCCAGGCGCCAGCGTGTGCGCGCCTTGCCTTCGGCGTCTTCGGCCGGTTCTGCGTTCTCGCAAATTGGGAAATGCACGAACGCTTCGCGCATGCCGAGTTCGCGCAGGCGGAAGCTGAAGTCGTAGTCTTCGGTGAGCGTGCTGGTGTTGAAGGGCGAATCGCCGCGCACCTTCATCACGGCTTCAATCGCACGGCGGCTGTAGCACAGCGCGACGCCTGCGCCGGGCACCGTGCCGGTCAGCGCCTGGCGCGCCACGAGGTCTTTCTGGTGCGTCTCCGAAAAATCATCCATGTAGGTGCCGGCCACCCACTCGTACCACTTGCGCTCGAGCGAGAGCACGGGCAGCTGCACCAGATCCTGATCGAGGATGAAGTAGTTGAAGTACTTCAACTCCAGCGGATGGATCACGTCTTCGCAGTCGTGCATGATCACGCCCGCAAAGCGGATGCCGTGGCCGGCCTCGTGCCGGATGATGGTCTGGATGATGGTGTTCAGGCAGTCGGCCTTGCACGTCGGGCCATCGTGCGTAACGGCGGCACGCACCACGCGGCCCGGGTAGCGGCGCACCATGCGCTCGACTTCGGTGGTGGTCTCCGCATCGTTGCGGTACGCGCCGGCAAAGATGATGAAGCGCGTGTACTCCATCGTCGCCAGGGTGTTTTCGACCATCTTGGCGATAACGTCGTATTCCTTCCACGCTGGCACCATGATGGCGAGCCATTGCTCTTCACGTTCGCGCAGCGATTGCGCCGAGATCGTGACCGGCGTGCGACCGCGCTGCGGCCAGAGCCACAGTTCGCGCACCCAATAGAAGGCATCCAGGAAAAAGTCGTCGGCGGTGCTGATGAAGATGACGAGCGTGGTCGCCACCGTCAAGGTGTTGAGCAAGGCGAGGTAAAGCTCCCATGGCAGATCGCTCATGGCCGCTCCCCTGCCCCGGCCCAGTGGACGCGTTGCCAGTGTCCGGCGTACCCCCCGCCTTGCGCTGTGGCGCTCATGCTTCCCCCAAGGTCTTCTTCGACGTGCGACGCAACCGCTTGCGCCGCGGCATCCGGCCCAATCGCCTGCTGTCAATCGGATCGACGCGTCGCCCTCTAGCCTGCTTCTCGCGAGGAGGAACGCGAGGACCATACCAACACCCGCCGAGGCGCGCCGTTATGCGGTGCAGCACGCCGCATGCGTCTTCAGGCGGTGAATAGGTGCGTCGGGTTGTTGCATGCGTGAACGCAAGACGCACGCGGCGCGCGTGCCAAGATCAACGCCACGGCATGCAGTGCGGCCTGACGTGATGGACATTCGTCCGGGCAGTGGACAAGGCCTCCATACAAATGACGGAGGTGGTGGGTGATCAAGTACAGGGTGTTTGGGTTAGGCGAGCGGGAAGTGCACCTGACGAGCGGGGCGCGCATGTTGGCGCAGGGACGGCGGCGTGCAACGGCATGCAGGCTGCAAAGCCTGATGCGCAAAGGGTCTGCCAGACGAAACGCCCCTGGGAGACGGCCGACGGCGCGGACGAGCGAAGCGGCAGCGACTGCCCCGCGCAAATCGCCGGCCTGACCGACAACATCGGCCCAAGCGATTCGGCAAATCGGTTGCAGCGCTGAAACACAAAGCCGCGCTCAGGGCGCGGCTTGTTAAAAAGAGCGTCTCGGCTTGCGTGTCAGAACTGTTCCCAGTCGTCGGCATCGCTGGACACTGCAGCCAGGGCAAGTTTGCCTGCCTTGGGCTCAGCTGCCACAGCAGGGACTGCCTTCGCATCCGGAGCCGGCACAGCCACCGGCTTGACGGGCGCTGCCAGGCGCTTGCGTGCTGCACGTGCTGTCGCTGCGGCCGGTTTGCGCGCGACTGGTTTCGCTGTCGTGCTGGACGAAGCGGGCGTCGCCGATACCGCTGCCGCCACCTTCGCAACGTTCACGGGGTTGGCAGCAACGGGAGCCAGCACCGGCCCCGCATGCGCACCCGCCGCCGGCAGCCGGAACGACGCCACGGCCTCGCGCAGCACGCCGGCCTGCTCCTCCAGCGATTGCGCAGCGGCCGCCGCCTCTTCCACCAGCGCGGCGTTCTGCTGCGTCACCTCATCCATCTGCGTGACGGCCTGGTTGACTTGCTCGATGCCGGCGCTTTGTTCGTCCGATGCCGAACTGATCTCGCCCATGATGTCGGTCACGCGCTTGACGGCGACCACCACTTCGTCGATGACGCTGCCCGCTTCGGCCACCAGCGTCGTGCCGTTTTCAACGCGGCCAACCGAATCGCTGATGAGTTCCTTGATTTCCTTGGCCGCCGTGGCCGAGCGCTGCGCGAGGCTGCGCACCTCGCCGGCCACCACCGCAAAGCCGCGTCCCTGCTCGCCCGCGCGGGCAGCTTCCACTGCCGCATTCAGCGCCAGGATGTTCGTCTGGAAGGCAATGCCTTCGATCACGCCGATGATGTCGGCGATCTTCTTGCTGCTGTCGTTGATGCCCGACATCGTCTCGATCACGCGGCCCACCACTTCACCGCCCTTCACGGCGATGTCCGACGCGTTGCCTGCAAGCTGGCTGGCCTGACGCGCGTTGTCGGCGTTCTGGCGCACGATGCTCGTCAGTTCTTCCATGCTCGACGCGGTTTCTTCCAGCGACGACGCCTGCTCCTCGGTGCGTTGCGACAGGTCCATGTTGCCGGCCGCGATCTGCTTGGTCGCGCTGGCGATGGATTCGCTACCGCCGCGCATCGTCAGGATGGTGCGGATCAGGCCGTTCTGCATGTTGATGAGACCTTGCGTGAGCGCGCCCATTTCGTCCTTGCTGCTGACAGTGATGCGTTCCGTCAGGTTGCCGTTCGAGATCGCGCTGAAGTGCCCGAGCATCTTCGACAGCGGCACCGAGATCGCGCGGTGCAGGCCGAATGCGCAGCCGAGTGCCGCTGCAATGCCCACCACGATGGCGCCAATGATCAGCATCAGAAACGCGTGCGTGCGGGCCGCCGCGCTTTCGTAAGCGGCCTTGGCCTGTTCGACCTGGCTGCGGTCCAGCGCGTCGGCAGCAGCAGTCAGCGCCACGGACAGCGGCGGGATGACGTTCATCACCACCTTGTCGGCGGCTGCGGCATCGCGGGCGCGCAATGCGCTCATCAACGGCTCGATCCCGTCGCGGAAGAGCGCGTTGCGCTTGGCCTCCATGTCCGCAGCCAGGCGCGCTTCATCCGCGCTCATGGGCAGCGCCTTGTATTGCTTCCACGCGTCGTCAGACTTGGCGCGGTAGCCGTTAGCCTTGTCGAGGATGGCTGGCACGTCGGCCGCATCCGGATGGAAGACCGCGCGATCCAGCGTTGTACGCACGATCGCCGCATTCAGCTGCGACTTGCCGACCAGCGAGGTCGAAGCGAGCTGATTGGTGTAGATCTCGTTGATGTTCGCGTCGGACGCGCGCATTCCGACCACGCCGATGGTGCCGGTGGCCGCCAGTAGCGCGGCCAGGACCGCCAGCGCTGCGTTGAGTCGGAAACGGATGGAAAGTCGATTGAGCATGGGAGTCACCGCGGGTTATTGCCCCCGCTATATCGGCCGCCCCGCGCCGTTTCTGAAGCCCGTTCAACGCCGGGCCGGGCGGCCGCCCATGCACGATGTGGTTAGTACGGCACAGCCATGTTGTTTTCGATACGGGCGCGATCCCCCGTACGCAAGCCGTTCGGATTGTTCTGCGTGAGCGTGACGCGGGAGTTGTCGTTCAGCCGCAGGGTGACGCGGTAGGTCTGGCCGACCATCGTGTTGCCCTCGACGGCGTTGCCTGCCATGGCGCCGGCCACGGCGCCGCCAATGGTGGCCACGGTGTTGCCGCGTCCGCCGCCCACCTGGTGGCCCAGCAAGCCACCCACGACGCCGCCCAGCACCGCTCCCACGCCGCTCGGCTGACCGCGCACCGGCACGGCTTCGACGTATTCGACAACGCCGTAGCGGTTATCCGCCGGCGCCTGATAAGACGGGTCGCTGCTGCCCGGATACGGCGAATAGTTCGGCTGCGAGTACGCCGGCGCAGGCTGTTGCGGATAGGGCTGCGGCGCGTTGGGGTCATAGCTGCCGTAGCCGTTGTTGTACGCGTTGTTGTACGTGCTGTCGTACCCGCTGGTATAGCCGCTGCTGTAGGTGGTCGGGCCTGTGCTGTTCGCGTAAGCATTGCTGCCCGCGGCATACCCTGCACCGTAGCCCGCGCCATAACCGGGGTACGCCGGCGCCGTCACGCAGCCCGTCAGCCCGGCTGCCACCGCCGCCAATGCGGCCGCTGCCACCCAACGCGCTGCGTGCCCTGCACGGTCCGACTTGTTCGTTGCTCGCATGATGATTCCCGTCTGGTGAACGAGGCGTCTGGGCCGACCTGCGGTCTGGTCTGCGGCCTGCGGCCATGCGCCTCTTGCCGCAAAGTCTATGCCGCAGCCTGGCAAACCCGTGCAACCAAACCTGCTCATCGGTAACGGCGTGTAACCGCATGCGGGGCATGGCTTCGAGCAAGGCTGGCGGGTCGCGCGTTATCATCGCCAAGCGCCGCGCGACGCACCTGTTACCTGTTTACTGGCGTCTCCCTATTCTTGCGCTCCGCCTCCCCTCCTTACCCATGCAACCGACCCTGCTGCTCCTCATTGCGATGACGCCCGATAACGTGGCGCAGATCGCTGAACATTTCCACGTCATCCATGCGCCCACCCGCGCCGAACGCGACGCCGCGATCGCGCGCCACGGGCAGGATGTCCGCATCGTCCTCACCAACGGCTCGACGGGCCTGACGGGCGCGGAGATCGCCGCGATGCCCAAGCTGGAACTTGCCTGCGCGCTGGGCGCCGGCTACGAGAACATCGACGTGGACGCCGCCCGCGCGCGTGGCGTGGCCGTAGCCAACGGTGCCGGCACCAACGACGCCTGCGTGGCCGACCACGCCTTTGGCTTGCTGCTGGCCACCGTGCGCGGCATTCCCAAGCTGGATCGATCCACACGCAACGGCGTCTGGCGCGACGACATTCCGCTGCAGCCCGGCGTATGCGGCAAACGACTGGGCATCGTCGGCCTGGGCACCATCGGCATGCAGATCGCGCGCCGCGCTGCCGGCTTCGACATGCAGATCGGCTACCACAATCGCAAGCCGCGCGAAGGCGTGTCATACCGCTACTTCGATGCGCTGAAGGACATGGCGGAGTGGGCGGACTTCCTGATCGTTGCCACGCCGGGCGGTGCGCAGACGAAGCATCTGGTCAACCAGACGATCCTGGAGGCGCTGGGCCCGAGCGGCTACGTGGTCAACATTGCGCGCGGCAGCGTGGTGGATACGGCGGCGCTGGAAGCGGCCATCCGCGCAGGCAAGCTGGGCGGCGCGGGGCTGGATGTGTATGAGAGCGAGCCCAAGCCGCCGGCCGGGCTGCTGGACCTGGAGCAGGTCGTGCTGACGCCGCACATTGCGGGCTGGTCGCCGGAATCGGTGCAGGCGACGGTGGATCGCTTTCTGGAGAACGCCCGCGGACACCTGGCGGGCACAGGCGTGGTGTCCCCGGTCTGAGGATCTGACCCGGGGACACCTCGATCACGCCGTTACGACGCCGGACGCTTCATCTGGCACGACGTCGGCTGGGCCGCGAGGTGCGGTTCCAGCGTGACGTCAGTGCGCCAGCCGTAGCCGGTGTTTTCCTGGTCGTACTTGATCTTCTTGCCGTCGGCCTTCACCCAGGTGGTCACGTACAGCGTCTGCTGGGCCTGGTGGTCGGTCTTGCGCATCTCGATCGGGCCGTTGAGCCCATCGACCGTCATGCCTTCCATCACCTTGGCCACCTTGGCCGGCTCCGCCGAACCGCTGGTCTTGATGGCCTTGGCCAGGAAGGCGATGCCGGTGTAGACATCGGCGTTGAAGAAGTCGTCGTTGTACTTCTTCTTGAAGCCGTCGAGCACGGCGCTCGTCTTGGCGTTGCCGTCGTTCGGGGCAAAGTAGCTGATGACCTTCACGCGGTCGGCGCCGGACGCCCCCATCGCCGTGGGCACGCCGGTGGTGCCTGCGTAGTACGTATAGAAGTTGGTGGTAAGGCCCGCATCCTTCGACGCCCGAATCAGCAGTGCCAGATCGCTCCCCCAATTGCCGGTGATGACCGTATCGGCGCCCGATGCGCGGATTTTCGCGACATACGGCGAGAAGTCCTTCACCTGTGCCAGCGGGTGCAGGTCTTCACCCACCACCTGGATGTCCGGGCGTTTGCGCTTGAGGTATTCCTTGGCCGCACGCGCCACTTGGTGCCCGAACGAGTAGTTCTGGTTCAGCAGATAGACCTTCTTGATGTTCGGGTCCTTGGCCAGGTAGCTGGTCAGGGCCTCCATCTTCATGTCGGAGTTGGCGTCCAGGCGGAAGTGCCAGTAGTTGCACTTGCTGTTGGTCATGTCCGGATCGACCGCGGCGTAGTTGAGATAGATGATCTCCTTGCCCGGGTTGCGGTCGTTGTACTTGGCGATCGCGTCCTGCAGCGCCATGCCCACGCTGGAACCGTCGCCCTGCGCGACGTAGCGGATGCCCTGGTCGGTGATCTGCTTGAGGATCGTCAGGCTTTCTTGCGGCGACACCTTGTTGTCAAAGCCGACGACTTCAAACTTGGTGCCGTTGCCGCTCCAGTTCTGCTGGTTGGCCAGATCGGCCGCGTATTGCCAGCTGCGCAGCTGGTTCTGGCCCAGCGCCCCCATCAGCCCGGACAGCGGATCGATCCACGCGATCTTGACGGTCTCGGCGTGGACGATGGTCGGGCAGAATGCGCCCGCAAATGTGCCAACTGCTGCCGCCGCGCACAGCGCGAGTCGGAATGCCTTCATGCAAATGTCTCCTGATGTCTTATCGTTAGACGCCGTGCAGAAGGCATCGTCGAGCATGGTTCTTGTACTAAACCGCAAACCGAGGCTTACGGTAGCTCGATCCTTCCATACACAAACGTATGTGCATGGTAGGAGTGCGTTTATTGCCGTGTCAACCCGCGCAAACCTGGGGGCGTCAGCATGATTTAAGCGCTGGACAGCCTTGTCAGCGGGACTAGAATCCGCCTTCATGCCCAAGCCTTCCTTGCTGATCGACGAACACGACGCTGCCGTGGACGTCGATGCCGAAACCTCCACCCCTGCCGCGCCGCGTGCCCAGCTCACGCCCGACGACTGGGTGCGCGCCGCCACCGATCTGCTCGTCACCAAGAGCATCGATGCGGTGCGCGTGGACGTGCTCGCCAAGCAGCTGGACGTCACGCGCGGCAGTTTCTACTGGCACTTCAAGAACCGCGACGACCTGCTGCACCAGGTGCTGCAGGACTGGAGCGAGCGCACGCGCATCGGCCCCAAGCTGGAGCGGCAGAACGCATCGGTGCAGGGCCTGGTGCGCGATCTGCTCGCACTGCCGTTTCGCGGACGCAGCGCGCGCCGCACAGCCATGATCGAGTTCGCCATCCGTGCCTGGGCGCGGCGCGACCCGATGGCGCAAGAGGCCGTCGAAGCCGTCGATGAACACCGCATGGATTACTACGTCCAGCACTTCCAGGCGATCGGCTTTACGCGCAAGGACGCCAAGACGCGCGCCTTCATGCTGTACGCCTACCAGCTGTCGGAGGCCACGCTCTGGCACCAGGGCAGCAAGCCCGACAAGGACGCGCGCCGCCGCTTCTTTGAAGACACGCTGCTCGCCGGCGCATCGCAAGAAGACTCGGCCGCACCTGTGCGGGAATAATTCGTGCTGCGTCGTGCGCATTCCAGCTCGAGTGCGCCGCGATGCCCGAATCGCCAGCCTTCCACACATCCGACCTGCCCAGCCGGCTCGATCGTCTGCCGTGGAGCCGCTTTCACACGCGCGTGGTCATTGCGCTGGGCATTACGTGGCTGCTCGACGGCCTGGAGGTGACGCTGGCCGGTGCCGTGGCGGGCGCCCTCAAGCAAAGCCCAGCCCTGCATCTCACCAATGCGCAGGTCGGCATTGCCAGCAGTGCCTACCTGATTGGGGCGGTGTTCGGCGCGCTGCTGTTCGGCTGGATGACGGATCGGCTCGGCCGCCGCAAGCTGTTCTTCATCACGTTGGGCGTGTACATCCTCGCCACGTTCGCCACGGCGTTTTCGTGGAGCTTTGCCAGCCTCGTCGTGTTTCGTGTGCTCACGGGCGCAGGGATCGGCGGCGAATACGCGGCCATCAATTCGACCATCCAGGAGTTGACGCCCGCACGCGTGCGCGGCTGGACGGACCTCGCCATCAACGGCACGTTCTGGGTCGGGGCGGCGTTGGGCGCGGGCGCCTCGTTGTGGTTGCTGGACCCCGCACACATGAGCGTGGATACGGGCTGGCGGCTGTGCTTCTTCATCGGCGCAGTGCTGGGGCTCATCATTCTGGTCATGCGTTTCTGGATTCCGGAAAGCCCACGCTGGCTCATCACGCGCGGCCGGCACGAAGAAGCCCAGGCCATCGTGCGCGATATCGAAAGCGAGATTGCATCGCGCGGCCATCGCTTCGATACGGCGCCGTTGCCGGCATTGCGCATGCGCAGCCGCGGCCATCCACGCTTGACCGAAGTCGCCCGCGTGCTGTTCGTGCAGCATCGGCAACGCGCGCTGGTGGGCCTCGCTCTGATGGCAGCGCAGGCGTTTTTCTACAACGCGATCTTCTTCACCTACGCGCTGGTGCTGACCGATTTCTACGACGTGCCCGCGACGAAGGTCGGCACCTACCTGCTGCCGTTCGCGCTGGGCAACTTCCTCGGGCCGCTGCTGCTGGGGCGGCTGTTTGACGTAGTGGGCCGGCGCACGATGATTGCTGCCACCTATGCGATCAGCGGCCTGCTGTTGCTGGTGAGTGGCGCGCTCTTCAAGGCCGGTGTGCTCGACAGCGCCACACAGACGATCGCGTGGACCGTGGTGTTCTTCTTTGCATCGGCCGCCGCCAGCTCGGCGTATCTGACGGTGAGCGAGACCTTTCCGCTCGAGGTGCGCGCCCTTGCCATCGCGTTGTTCTACGCCGTGGGCACCGGGCTCGGCGGCGTGGCCGGGCCTGCGCTGTTCGGTTGGCTGATCGATACGCACTCGCGCGGTGCCGTGTTCGGGGGCTATGCATTCGGCGCCGTGCTGATGCTGCTGGCGGCCGCGGTTCAGGCGCTCTGGGGGACGGCCGCGGAGCGCAAACCCTTGGAACACGTGGCTGCGCCGTTGTCGCTTGATGACACCCCGGCTTGATCTGCGCTAAACCTGTGCGCGGCGCGTCGCCGCCGGTCGCCTATATACTTTCGCGCAGCGCTTTCCTGTGCTTTTCCCGCTTACTGGAGACACTTCATGCCTGACGCGACTTACGACAACCAGAACATCTTCGCCAAGATCCTGCGCGGCGAGCTGCCGTGCATCAAGGTGTACGAAGACGACCACACCATCGCCTTCATGGACATCATGCCGCAGGCCGACGGCCACGTGCTCGTGCTGCCCAAGGAAGGCGCAGCGGAACTGTTCGACCTGTCCGACGACGCGGCATCAGCTGCCATCCGCACCACGCGCAAGCTGGCGCGCGCCGTGCGCGCCGCGTTCACGCCGCCGGGCATCGCCATCTTCCAGCTCAACGGCAGCGCTGCCGGACAGACGGTGCCGCACGTGCACTTTCACGTGCTGCCGCGCTACAGCGACACCCCGCTGCAACCGCACGCCCGCGTGCAGGCCGACACCGACAAGCTGAAGGCCCAAGCCGAAAAGATCATCGCCGCACTGCAGGCCGAATAAGCGTCACCCCACACGCCGAGGCCGCACCAGCCGGCCTCGCGAACCTCCTCCCTTTTCAATCTCGCCCCCCCCCGCTGTACCGACTCCGCATCGTTCTTGCGTTTACCCAGCCGGTTGCGTATATTCGTCGGCGGATATACGCAACCGAGCAAATATGAAGCGTCCGACCAGTCCGTTGGCCCTTGCGGTCCTTGTGCTGCTGTTTGAAAAACCGATGCATCCGTATGAGATGGCGTCAACCATGCGTGCACGGGGCAAGGAGAAAAGCATCAAGCTGCGCTACGGCTCGCTGTACACCGTGATCGATTCGCTGGAAGCCGCCGCGCTGATCGTGCCAACCGAAACCGTGCGAGATGGCGCTCGCCCGGAGCGGACCGTCTACGCCATCACCCCTGCCGGCCGCGCCGAGATGAACGACTGGCTGCGTGAATGGATCGCGCGGCCGGAGAAGGAATACCTGCGCTTCGAAGCCGGGTTATCGCTGCTGCCCGCACTGCCGCCCGATCACGTGATCGACCTGCTGCGCGACCGCCTGGCGCGCCTCGATCCGCTCATCGCAGAAGTCGATGCCGAGCTGACGACGGGTGCCGCGCAGGAAGTGCCGCAACTGTTTCTGATTGAGTCCGAATACCAGCGCGCGCTGCTGCTGGCAGAACGTCAGTTCGTGATCGGACTCATCACCCAGATGGAGGCCGGCACGCTGGGCGGGCTGGACCTCTGGCGCGGCTGGCATCAGCAGCGCGCGGCGGCCGAGAAGACCGCCTCCACTACCGGGCCGGCCTGAGCCGGGCCACCGTCAACGCAGTGAAACCGGAGTCGTCATGCAGACCTCATCGCAAACCGTGCCGCGCGACACGCATTCGTCATCCATTCCGTTCGACCCGAATGCCGAGAAGGCCCTGAGCTGGTATGGCTGGGGCTCGCCCATCGGGGCGGGCCTGTTCCTCGTAGCGGTCGGCGCATGCGCAGCGCTGCTGCACATCGCCGGCCTGTGGCGTTGAGCGCGGCACACCGAGCCAGAAAGGACGCACCGCAGTCAGGCGGATGACGCTTCGGGCGCGGGTGCGTCCCCTCTTCCTGGCTGCGCACCCCGTCGATAGGCCAGCCGATACAACACCGGCAGCACCAGCAGCGTCAGCGCCGTCGACGACAGAATCCCCCCGATCACCACCGTGGCCAACGGCCGCTGCACTTCAGCGCCCGTGCCGGTTGCCAGTGCCATGGGCACGAAGCCCAGCGATGCCACCAACGCGGTCATCAGCACCGGACGCAAGCGCGTCAGCGCGCCCTCACGTACGGCCTCGTCGACGGGCTTGCCGCTCTCGCGCAGGCTGCGGATGAAGCTCAGCATCACGAGCCCGTTGAGCACTGCCACGCCCGACAGCGCGATGAAGCCCACCGCCGCGGAAATCGACAGCGGAATACCGCGCAACGCCAGCGCCAGGATGCCGCCCGACAGCGCAAACGGAATGCCGGAAAACACCAGCAAGCCGTCCTTCAGGTTGCCGAACATCATGAACAGCAGCGTGAACACCATGGCCAGCGCCAGCGGCACCACGATCTGCAGGCGCCCGGTGGCCGACTGCAATTGCTCGAACTGCCCGCCCCACGCCATCCAGTAACCGGCCGGCAGGCGCACCTGCGCATCGAGCACCGCCTGCGCTTCTTCGACGAACGAGGCGATATCGCGCCCGCGCACATTGGCGCTGACGACGATGCGGCGCTTGCCGTCTTCGCGGCTGACCTGGTTGGGACCGGTCACCTCGTTGAGCGTGGCCACCTCGGATAGCGGCACGTAACCCTGCCCGTTGGGCAATGCCAGCGGCAAGCGGCCCAGCGCGGCCGGGTCGCTGCGCGCAGTTTCCGGCAGCCGCACGACGATGCCGAAACGACGGTCGCCCTGGAATACCGTGCCCGCATCCTTACCCCCGATGGCGGCGGACACCGTGTCCTGAATCGCACCGATGGAAAGGCCATAACGCGCGGCCTTGTCGCGATCGATGTCGACGTTCAGAAAAGGCAGGCCGCCGGTCTGTTCGATCTTCACCTCGGCAGCGCCGGCCAGCTTGCCGAGCTGCGCCGCAATACGCTTGGCCTGGGCTTCCAGCACGCTCATGTCGTCGCCGAAGAGCTTGACGGCCACATCGCTGCGTACGCCCGAAATCAGTTCATTGAAGCGCAACTGAATCGGCTGCGAGAACTCGTACGCGTTGCCGGGCAGCGCTTCGACCGTGGTGCGAATGTCGGCCAGCAACTGATCCCGGTTGCGACGTTTGCCATCGGCGCCGGTGGGCCAGTCGCGCTCGGGCTTGAGCATGATGTAGCCGTCAGAGATGCTGGGCGGCATCACGTCGGTCGCGACCTCTGCGGTACCGGTGCGCGCAAACACACGCTCGATCTCGGGAAACTTCGTCTTGAGCGTGCGCTCGATCTGCATCTGCATGTCCAGCGATTGCGCCAGGCCGGTGCCCGGCACGCGCATGGCCTGGATGGAAAGATCGCCTTCGTTCAGGTTGGGCACGAACTCGGCGCCCAGGCGCGTGGCTGCCACCACCGAGACCGACACCGCCACCGCGGCAAACGTCAACACCACGGCAGGCGCAGCCAGCACGCGTTCGAGCAGCGGGGCATACATGCGGCGCGCCCAACCCATCAGGCGGTTCTCTTTCTCGGCGACGCGCTCGCCAATGAACAAGGCCACGGCGGCCGGTACAAACGTGATGGAGAGAATCATGGCCGCAGCCAGCGCCAGCACCACCGTGATCGCCATCGGGTGGAACATCTTCCCTTCCACACCCGAGAGCGCAAAGATCGGCAGGTACACCACCATGATGATGAGCTGGCCATACAGCAACGGGCGGCGCGCTTCGCGGGCGGCTTCAAACACCTCGTCGAAACGCTCGGCGCGCGTGAGCGGGCGTCCGCGCAATTCCTGCGCATGCGCAAGGCGCCGCACGCAGTTCTCGACGATCACCACCGCGCCGTCGACGATGATGCCGAAGTCCAGGGCGCCCAAACTCATCAGGTTGGCGCTCACCTTGGCCGACACCATGCCGCTGAACGTCATCAGCATCGACAAGGGAATCACCAGCGCCGTCAGCACGGCTGCGCGCAGGTTGCCCAGAAAGAGGAACAGCACCGCCATGACGAGAATGGCGCCTTCCAGCAGATTCTTCTTGACCGTGGCGATGGCCTTGTCGACGAGCACCGTGCGGTCGTACACCGACTCCACGCGAATGCCCGCCGGCAGCGTCTTGCGAATCTCCTGCATGCGCTTGTCCACGGCCTGCGAGACGGTGCGGCTGTTCTCGCCCATCAACAGGAACGCCGTGCCGAGCACCACCTCGCGCCCGTTGCTGGTCGCCGCGCCCGTGCGCAGTTCGCTGCCGCTTTCGATGCTGGCGACGTCGCGCAAGCGCACCGGCGTGCCGTTCGGGCTGGCGAGCACGACGTTGCCGATGTCGGCCGCATCGCGCAACTGGCCGGGCGCACGCACGAGGTATTGCTCGCCCTTGCGCTCGATATAGCCGGCCCCGACGTTCGCGTTGTTGCGGTCCAGCGCGGTCACCACATCGGCCAGCGTGAGCTTGTACGACGCCAGGCGTTCGGGGCTCGTCGCCACCAGGAATTCCTTGGCAAAACCGCCGATGGTGTTGACCTCCGTCACGCCCGGCACATTGCGGATCTGCGGGCGGATCACCCAGTCCTGCAGCTCGCGCAAGTCGGCGGGGGTGTAGGCGGTGCCGTCGGGCTTGCGCGCGTTGGCGTCGGCCTCTACGGTCCACAGGTAGATCTCGCCCAGGCCGGTGGAGACCGGCCCCATGCTTGGCGAAATGCCGTCGGGCAACTGCTCCTTTGCGGCCTGCAGGCGTTCGCTCACCAGTTGGCGCGCGAAATAGATGTCGGTGCCCTCCTTGAAGATCACCGTCACCTGCGACAGGCCGTAGCGGGACAGCGAGCGCGTCTGCTCCAGCTTGGGCAAGCCGGCCATGGCGGTTTCCAGCGCATAGGTGATGCGCTGTTCGGTCTCCAGCGGCGAATAGCCCGGTGCGGGCGTATTGATCTGCACCTGCACGTTGGTGATGTCGGGCACCGCGTCGATCGACAGACGCGTATAGCTGTACGCGCCGAACGCGGCGGCGGCCAGCACGGCCAGCAGCACCAGCCAGCGCTGGGCGATGACGGTGCGCAAGAGGCGTTCAAACATGGCGCCTCCTTTCAATGACCGTGGTCGGCGGACTTGCCGGCTTCGGCCTTCAGCACGTAGCTGTTGGTCGCGGCGTAGCGCGCGCCGGCGGGAAGCCCTTCGAGAATCTCCGTCCAGGTGCCGTCGGTGCGGCCCGTTTTGACGGGGCGCACTTCAAAGCCGGCGGGCACAGGCACAAACACCGAGGGTTTCTCATCGACGGTCTGCACGGCATCGGCGCGCACGGCCACGGGCACCTGCACGCGCCCCGATTCGACCGACACGTTGACGAACATGCCGGGCCGCCAAGCGAGCTTCGGGTTGTCGAGCGTGACGCGGGCGGGCGCGGTGCGGGTCTGTTCGCCCAGCAAGGTGCCAACGTAAGAGACCTTGCCTTGCACGGCGGTGCCCGTGGCCGTGGCGCGCACGGTGGCGGCAGCGTTGGTGGTGACCGCTTCCAGATCCTTGGCGGTGACGGAAAAGTCCGCCCACACGGTGCGCAGGTCCGCCACGGTAAAAACGGCTGTCTCCGCCTGCACGGCCTCACCCTGCGACAGATGCTTCGCGACCACGACGCCATCAAACGGCGCACGCAACTCGAAGCGATTCAGCGCCGAACCCGCCGGTGCTGCGCCAATGGCCGTCAGCTTCTGGCGTGCGTTATCCGCAGCAATGCGCGCTTCCTGCAGCGACGTGCGCGCCTGCTGGTAATCCTGCTCGGCGGCGATGCCCTGCTCCCAGAGGCGCTTTTCGCGTGCGTGTGTTTCCTGCGCGAGCGCAAGGCGTTGCTGGGCAGCCTGCAGTTCGCTGCGCTGATCCGACAGCGCGGGGCTGGAGAGCACGGCCAGCAGTTGGCCGCGCGTCACCGGCTGGCCCAGTTCCACCGCCACCTTTTCGGCCACACCCGCCACGCGCGGCACCACGTGCGCGGTGCGGTCTTCGTTCAGGCGGATCTCGCCGGGCAGGACCACCTGCGTTCGCAAGTCGGCAGCCCCGGCGGTGTCCACGCCGATCTTGGCATTGGCGATGGCGTCGGCCGTCATGGCAAGCGTCTCGGCGTGGGGCGCCTCGGCTTGCTCGGTGGCGGCCGGTGCGGGTGCTGCCTCAGCATCGGCCGTCGGCGCCTGGCGTGCACCCATGCCGAACCACAGCCCGACAGCGGCCAGCGCCCCGAGCACGACGATGAGCGCGATGGCGCGCCGTTGTTGCGGTGGAAGTGTCATGTCAGCAGAAAGAGAAAGGCCGCGCTACCGGCCGAGGATGCGATCGATGCCGGCAGCCGCCTGATGCGCGCGCGACAGCGCGGCCAGGTATTGCGCGCGCGCCTGAAACAGCGTGCGCTGGGCATCCAGCACATCGAGAAAATTGAACTTGCCGGCATCAAAGCCGATACGTGCAGCGTCATACGCGCGCTGCGCGCCGGGCAACACGTCTTGCCGCAGCGACTGCACGGCGGCGCGCGCCGCATCGAGCCGCGCCACGTCCTGCGCGAGCGTGGCGTTCTGTTCAAGCTGCAGGGCGCGGTAGTCTTCAAACGCCTTGTCGGCCAGACGCTGCGCTTCAAGCTGGCTGCCCTGGTTGCGATCAAACAACGGCAGTGGCACGGCAATGCCGAGCACCGCCATGTTGTTGTTCGCGGCGCTGTCGCGCTTGGCGCCCACCGTGAGCGTCACGTCGGGCACGCGCTTGCTGCGCTCCACGTTGGCAAGTGCCTGGCGGCGGTCGATCTCCAGACGGGCGCGGATGGCGCGGGGCGTGTTTTCCAACGTGCCGGCAGCTTGGCGCGCTTCGAGCGGCACGGCGGGCAGCGTCTCTGCGCTTCCGTCGGCTTCGGGCGCGGCAGAAGGCGTGCCCCAGAAGGCCGCCAGGGCGCGTTGGGCGACCCGCAACTCGGCATTCGCATCACGCAGTTCGATGGCTGCGCTGGCACGCGCTACGCCTGCCTTGGTCTGCTCCACCGGTGACACCTTGCCTGCCTGCACGCGGCGCGCGGCGGCGGATTCGGCCTGGGCGGCCAACGCATCCGACGCCTGCGCGAGCGACAGGCGCTCCTGGGCGATCACCAAATCGAAAAACGCGCGTGTGACGTCCGCACGCAACTCGGCCTGCAGCACGGCAGCATCCTGCGTGGTGGCGTCTCGTGCCACTTCTGCGGCGCGTGTGCGGGCCCCGCGTTTGCCGCCCAGTTCCAACGGGATATTCAGTTGCGCCGTCATCGTGGCGCGGTCGCGGCGGACGTCTTCCGTCGTGAAG
The DNA here is from genome assembly GCF_000620465.1 of Ralstonia sp. UNC404CL21Col. Lineage (GTDB taxonomy): Bacteria > Pseudomonadota > Gammaproteobacteria > Burkholderiales > Burkholderiaceae > Ralstonia > Ralstonia flatus. The sequence continues at coordinate 1,404,062 of NZ_JIBE01000004.1, read as the reverse complement.
GCCGCTTCGGGATTGCGCAACCGACGGGCCTGGTCGAGCGCGCCCTCACTGGCGGCCACTTCATAGCCCGCAGCGGCCAGCGCCGGATGCGTCTGCAGCGCACGCTCAACGGCCTGCTGCAGCGTCACGCGCTCCGTTGCCGCAACCACGGAGGCACCCGACATGGAAACGGCCACCGGAGCGACGGAGTCAGTCGCCGCTGCGGTGGCCAACGGGGCAGCCAGAAGGCATGCGAGGGCTGCCCCGGTGAGCTGGAAACCGCGCATTACGCAATCGCACCGTCGGTGTACGGATCCGGGCTGCGCGGGTTGCTCAAGCCGCCATCGGTGTAGGGGTCACGTGTGCCGACGCGGGCATCGAGCGCGGTTTGCGCTGCACCGTCCGTGTACGGATCACGCGCGCCGGCCTTTGCGCCATCGGTATAGGGGTCGCGCGTGCCGGTCCGGGCGCCATCGGTGTACGGGTCGCGGGCGCCAGCCTTGGCCAGCGGCGCGGGCATCGACGTGGCCTGCGGCGCGCAGCACGCATCGTGATCGCCTTGCGCGGCCACGGCCGTGCCGGTTGCCAGCATTGCGGCCAGGGCAACCAGGGGAAGCACGCGTTGGAATCGAATCGCCATGAGGATCTCCTTGAAAAGGCCTGACATCAGCAAACAAGGGGGATTGGGGGGCGATGTCAGTGAGGCCAGTCTAGGGAGCGGTGCACCACGCGGGCATGACTCGAAGATGACAAACTTGTCATCTTTGTGCCCGGGCCTGAGGTTTTGGCATATCTTGGCGGCATTGGCGCAGACACCCAGCGCGCCACTTTTCACCATGCGACTGCTCATTGTTGAAGACGAGCCCAAAGCGGGCGATTACCTGCTCAAGGGCCTGACGGAATCCGGCTTTGTGGCCGACCTGGCCCGCACCGGCCCCGATGGCCTTTTCCAGGCCATGGAGCATCAGTACGACCTGATCGTGCTCGACATCATGCTGCCCGGCATGGACGGCTGGCAGGTGCTGCAGGAACTGCGCCGCCGCAAGAGCACGCCGGTGCTGTGCCTGACCGCGCGCGACGAACTGGCCGACCGCCTGAAAGGCCTGGAGCTGGGCGCAGACGATTACCTCGTCAAACCCTTCGCCTTTGCCGAACTGGTGGCGCGTGTGCGCACCATCCTGCGGCGCGGCCCGCTGCGCGAAAGCGAGATCCTCGAAATTGCCGACCTGACGATCGACACGATCAAACGCCGCGTGACGCGGGCAGGACAACGCATCGACCTGACCGCCAAGGAATACGCGCTGCTGCATCTGCTGGCGCGGCGCGCGGGCGAGGTCCTTTCGCGCTCGCTGATCGCCTCGCAGGTATGGGACGTGAACTTCGACAGCAACACCAACGTGGTGGATGTGTCGATCCGGCGCTTGCGCGCCAAGGTGGACGATCCGTTCGAGCACAAGCTGATCCACACCTTGCGCGGCATGGGCTACGTGCTCGACGCGGTGGGCCGTTGATGGCGTCGCTCAACGGCACACTCATGCGCTGGCCCACATCGCTTGCGGGCAGGCTCGTGCTGGCGTTTGTGGTGGTGGCATCGGTCACGCTCACCGCAGCTGGCACGTATCTGTACTTCGCGCTCAACGCACAGCTGCGCGCGACCGACGATGCCATGCTGATCGGCAAGATCGCCCAGCTGCGCCACCTCGCCAGCGAGGTACCCAGCGCCGACGATCTGGTGCGTACCGCGCACCGCTATACCGATGTGGTGTCGGGCCACGATGGATTGATCCTGCGCATTGCCACGCCGGAAGGCCGCACGCTGGTCGAAGTGAACCCCGAGGGCGAACAGGTGACGATGCCGCCCGTGGTTGCGGCTGCGGTGCCGCCGTCGGAGTCGTCCGTACAGACATGGACGTCGATGACCGGCATGGCCTCGCGCGCTGCAGCGGCGGAGGCCTGGCTGGGCCAGAACAACGCGAAAGTGATCGTGCTGGTCGCGCAGGATGGCGATAGCCGCGCGGCATTGCTGACCCAGTACCAGCGCCACATCGTCTTTGCCGTCATGGGCGGCGTGGCGGCGGTGGCGCTGCTGAGCCTGCTGCTCGTGCGGGGCACGCTGCGCGGGTTGGCGCGCATCGGCAGTCAGGCTGCGGCCGTGGTGCCGAGCCAGCTCGACACGCGTCTCACCCTGCAGGGCGCGCCGCGCGAATTGGCCGACCTGCTGGCATCGCTCAACGCCATGCTCACGCGCCTGCAGGACGGCTTTGCGCGGTTGTCGCAGTTCTCTGCGGACCTGGCGCACGACTTCCGCACGCCGCTGGCGAATCTGGTGGGCCAGACCGAAGTCACGCTCGCACACCCGCGCACGGGCGAGGAATACCGCAGCGTGCTCGAATCCAACCTGGAGGAATACGCGCGCCTGTCGCACATGATCGAAGACATGCTCTTTCTGGCACGCGCCGACCATGCCCGCGTGGCGCTGTCCATCGAGCCGCTGGATGCGCGCCACGAGGTGCAGGTGCTGGTCGATTATTTCGAGGCAGTGGCTGCCGATCGCGACATCGCCATCGACGTGCGCGGCGATGCGCGGCTGCACGCAGACGCCACGTTGCTGCGCCGGGCCATCAACAACCTGCTCGACAACGCGCTGCGTCACACGCCCACCGGCGAGCGCATCGACGTGACGATCGAGACAGCGCCGCAGGGCATCGCAATCGCCGTGCACAACCCTGGGCCGGGCATTGCGCCGACCGCCCTGCCGCTGCTGTTCGAGCGGTTCTACCGGGGCGACCCCTCGCGGGCGCAGTCCGGGGCGCAGTCTGGGGCGCAATCAAGCCAGTCGACCGGGTTGGGACTGGCCATCGTCAAAACCATCATGGACCTGCACGGCGGTAGCGTGCAGGCCAGCAGCCCGCCGGGTGGGCGGACCGAGTTCCGGCTCGTGTTTCCGGTTTGACGCCAGGCTTCAGGTGCCAATCCGCTGCGCCGACGGTATACGCGCGGCATCCTGCCCGTCGTCGCGCAGAACCTGCCGATATGCAGCCACGACCATCGCGCCGATAAAACGCAGCAGGCGGCGCGGCGCATTGATGTCTTCGGTCACTGAAAAGCGCGCCGGCGTGCCGTCCACCGGCTCACCCGATAGCCAGAAGCGCACGCCCGCCGGCACGTCGATCGCCTGCCCGGGCTTGAGCCAGATGTCCTGGCGTTGATGCTCTTGCGTGACCCACAACAGCCCGGCTTGTGCGGCGATGGTTTGGGCCCGTGCCGACCGCCAGCTCACCGGCACGCCCGGCCGGTCCAGTTCGAAGATTCTGATTTCGCGCATGATTGAGACTCCTGTGCCGGGGTTCGTGGTGGGTTTTTATGGGGACTGCGGATCGGCACGGTTCCATCTTGCGCGGCAGCGCAACGAGTTGACATGAACAGTTGTGAACAGTTTGGCTGAACTGTTCAGCATCTTTCGCGAACAGTTCATCGGCATGACCGACAGAACTGCATTTGGATATGTCAAACCGTTCGTTTTCGGCTGGGCATCGGGTGGCTAGCATGATCCATCGCCATTTCTGCCGGAGCCGCCATGCCAGACGATCACAACACCGCCATCGACACCACGTTCGGCACCCTGCGCGTACGCCGCGTGGCCGGACATATCGGCGGGGAGGTGCTCGACCTCAAGCTCGGCGCCGACTTGGCGGAAGACACGTTCGCGAGCCTGTATGCGGCGCTGCTCAAGTACAAGGTGTTGTTCTTTCGCGACCAGCAGCAGTTGGACGATGACCGGCACCAGGCCTTCGGCAAGCGCTTCGGCCGCATCGTCGCCCACCCGACCGTGCCGGCGCCCACCGGCACGCACCTGTTTGAACTGGACGCGTCGAAGGGCGGCGGCCGTGCCGACTCGTGGCACACCGACGTGACGTTTCTCGATGCGTTTCCGAAGGTCTCGATCCTGCGCGCGGTGACGATTCCGGCTTACGGCGGCGACACGGTCTGGGCCAACACCGCCCGCGCCTACGAGCAGTTGCCCGACCCGCTCAAGCAGCTTGCCGAGCAGCTCTGGGCCGTGCACACCAACGATTACGACTACGGTGCCGAACGCACGCAGATCGACAGCGCACGCCTGCGGCACCACCGCGATGTGTTTACCGCCTCGGTGTATGAAGCCTCGCACCCGGTGGTGCACGTGCACCCCGAGACCAGCGAGCGCGCCCTGCTGCTCGGGCATTTCGTCAAGCGCTTCACCGGCCTGCCGGGCAGCGAATCGACGCGGCTGTTCGAACTGCTGCAGAACCGCGTGACGCGGCTGGACAACACCGTCCGCTGGCAATGGCGCCAGCACGACGTCGCCATCTGGGACAACCGCGCCACGCAGCACTACGCCATCAACGATTACGGCAACCAGCCGCGCCTGGTACGCCGCGTGACCGTGCACGGCGACACAGCCATCTCAGTGGACGGCAGCCGCAGCACGCAACTGCGCCGCCCCGAAGCCACCAACGACGCGCACATCGACACGCTGGTGGCCAACGCCCACTGACCCACTGATATCAAGCCCCAGCCGCCTGCTGCACCAGCCGGTGGTAGAACCGGATCAGCTCCACCAGGTTGGCCTCGGTGATCCGCTCGTTGGTGCCATGAAAGCGCGGCAGGTCTTCCGGCTTGGCGCGCACCGGCGAAAACCGATACACGTGGTCGGCAATCTCGATCATGTGGCGCGAATCCGTCGCACCGATCATCAGCCCGGGCGCCACGACCGTGCCCGGGAACAGCTCGCGCACCGTCTTGTTGATCAACTGATACGACGCCGACTGCGTGGGCGACACCGGCGAGGCTTCGCTGGAACCCGGCAGCCGGCTCAGTTCGAATTTGCCGTGGGGCGCTGCCGCCTTGGCGGCGTCTTCCACGTGCGCGGTGACGGAGGCGATGGTGTCGCCCGGCAGCAGGCGGAAGTTGACCGTGGCCTCGGCGCGGCCAGGCAGCACGTTGTCCTTATTGCCGGCCTGCACGATGGTCAGCGCAGTCGTGGTGCGCAGCATGGCGTTGGAGCTGCCGGACGCCTCCAGTTGCTTCTGCACCAGCGGCCCGAACAGCCACAGGTTCGACAGTGCCACGCGGCTGAAACCCTGCATCTCGGGCGCCAGCGTTGCAAACATCTCCTGCGCTACACCGCGAATGCCGGCGGGCAACTGATCGTCATCCAGGCGCTTGAGCGTGGCGCTCATCATGGCGATGGCGCTCTGCCCGTGCGGTGGCGGCATCGACGAATGCCCCGGCGTGGCCCCGACCTTGAGTTGGACGGAAAGAAAGCCCTTCTCCGCCACGCCAATCAGCGCCGCCGGTTTGGTGAGCCCCGGCAGCACGCCTTCGGTAATCAGCAGCCCTTCGTCGATCACGAAGTCGAGACGCTCGCCGCGCGATTTGAGCAGTGCGGCGATCTGCTTGGCGCCGCGGTCGCCGCCCACTTCCTCGTCGGCACCAAACGCCAGGTGAATGGTGCGGCGCGGCTTGAAGCCGCTGGCGGCCAGCAGCTCGATGGCCTCCATCTGCGAGATCAGGTTGCCCTTGTCGTCCCACGCGCCGCGGCCCCAGACCATGCCGTCTTTCACCACACCGTCGAACGGCGGTTGGGTCCAGTCGCCTTCGGTGCCGGGAGCAATCGGTACGACATCCTGGTGCGCCATCAGCATGATGGGCTTGAGCGACGGGTCAGTGCCCTTCCAGGTGTAGAGCAACGCGAAGTCGCCCACCTGCTCACGCTGCAGCACGGCGTGCGCCTGGGGGTAGCGCGCCGCGAGCATGGCATGCAACTGGCGGAACTGGTCGGCATTCAGTTGCGCATCGGCGGCGCTCGACACGGTCCGTGCGCGCACGGCCTCGGCCAGGTGCGCCGCTGCGGCCGGGCCATCCACCGCAACCGGCGTGACGGCCGGCACATCCAGCTGGCGCGAGTCGTGTCGCCATGTATTCACCCCCACAACCGCCGCAAGGCCCACCAGGATGACGGCGATTGCCAACAGCAGACGCCCCACCACCCGCCCCGTCCTTGTCCGGCGACGTTTAAAAGATGCATGCATTGAAAAGTCCCCTCCTTTTTGATTGAACGACCACGGCCGACCGCAAGTATCGCCCTAACCCAGACCGAGTAACCATCTACGCAAATATTCGTGGGAATGGGGCGCGTTGCCATGCTGGAATCACCGCATGTTCCTTTTGCGGCAACCATGCCCCACGCCCATGAAACTCGTACAACGACTCGCGCATTTCATCGCTCCGGCCGTGATGGCCCTCGCTGTCCTCGGCATGACAGCTGCCGCACAGGCGGCGCCACTGCGCATCGGCGTCACGCCGGGTGCACTGGCCGATTCCGTGGAGGTGGCCGCCGCCGAAGCCCGCAAGCAGGGGCTTGAAGTCAAGGTGGTCGAGTTGACCGACTGGACCACCCCCAACGTCGCACTCGCCTCGGGCGACCTGGATCTCAACTACTTCCAGCACCAGGCCTTTCTCGACAACGCGATCAAGGAACGCGGCTATGCCTTCAAGAGCGTCGGCATCGGCGTGCTGGGCAATATCGGCCTGTATTCCAGCAAGATCAAACGCCTGAGCGATCTGAAGGACGGCGCGCGCGTGGCCGTGGCCAATGACCCTGTCAACCAGGGCCGTGGGCTGTTGCTGCTGCAGAAGGCGGGGCTGATCAAACTGCGCGATGGCGTGGGTGCGCGCGGCACGCTCAACGACGTGGTCGGCAATCCGAAGAAGCTGAAGTTTGTCGAAATCGAAGGCCCGCAGCTTGTACGCGCGCTGGATGACGTGGACCTTGCCCAGGGCTACCCCGCGCACTTCGTCAACGCCGGCAAACCGGACGTCGCGAGCGCCGGCCTGCTGTATTCGGGCATCGACGACGAGTACTTCGCCATCCGCTTCGTTGCCCGCAACGACAACGCCAACGACCCACGCATCGCCCGCTTCATCAAGCTGTACCAGGATTCGCCAGCCGTGCGCCAGCAAGTGCGCACGTCCTATGCCAACGACGACAAGCTCTTCACTCTGCCCTGGGTGAAACGGTAAAACGGTAAAGCGCCAAGGCCATGACCACACTCGTCTCGAACCCCACGCACATCTGGACCGACGCGATCGCGCCGCATGCCAGACACGCCGATGCCGCAATCTCCGCCCCCACTGCCGGCACCATCACGTTCTGCAACGTCGGCAAGACGTATCGCGCAGCGGCGGGCGATGTGCATGCACTGCAAGGCATCGACCTCGACATTCCGGCTGGAGGCATCTTCGGCATCATCGGGCGCAGCGGTGCGGGCAAATCCAGCCTGCTGCGCACCATCAACGGGCTGGAACAGCCCACCAGCGGGCAAGTGCTGGTGGACGGCGTCGATGTCGGCACGCTCGGCAGGGCCGCACTGGTGCAGCTGCGCCGGCGCATCGGCATGATCTTCCAGCACTTCAACCTGCTTTCCGCCAAGACGGTATGGGAAAACGTCGCGCTGCCGCTGAAGGTGGCTGGTGTGCCGGCTGCCGAGATCGCACAGCGCGTGGATGCGCTGCTCGCACTGGTCGGGCTTGAGGGTAAGCAGCACGTGTATCCGGGGCGCCTGTCCGGCGGGCAAAAGCAGCGCGTGGGGATTGCGCGCGCGCTCGTGCATCGCCCCGAAATTCTGCTGTGCGATGAGGCCACCTCCGCGCTCGACCCCGAGACGACCGACGCCATCCTCGCCCTGCTGCGCGACATCAACCGCCGCCTGGGGTTGACGATCGTGCTCATCACGCACGAGATGGGCGTGATCCGCGATATCTGCGACAACGTGCTCGTGCTGGAAGCTGGCCGCATTGCCGAGCAAGGCCCGGTTTGGCGCGTCTTTGGCGACCCGCAGCACGACGCAACACGGGCACTGCTCGAGCCGCTGCGCGGCGGCCTGCCCGAAGACGTGGCCTTGCGGTTGCAGCCCACGCCGCCCGCGCGCGCTCCGTTCGAGCAACTGATCGAACTCAGCTACACCGGCGCCGCCGCTGTGCCGGAACTCGCGCAGATTGCCCAGGCCCTGCACCAACCCACCCGCCTGCTGCGCGCCGACCTTGACCGCATTCAGGGCCGCACGCAAGGGCGCCTGCTGGTGGCAGCAGCGGGCAGCACGCTGTCGGCCGACGCGCTCGCCGCGCTGCAGTTGTCCCAACACACCCGGAGCCTCGGCTATGTCGCCGCTCACGATTGATCGCATCTGGCAGGGCTTGCTCGACACGCTCACGATGGTGTCGGCCTCCGCGCTGATCGCCGTGCTGGCCGGTATTCCGCTGGCGCTCATCCTGGTGCTGACGGCGCCGGGCAATGCGCTGGAATCGCCGCGCGTGCACCGCGTGCTGGGCGCGCTCATCAACGGCTTTCGGGCCACGCCGTTCATCATCCTGCTGGTGGCGCTGCTGCCGTTCACGCGGCTGGTGGTGGGCGCAACCATTGGCGTATGGGCAGCGGTCGTACCGCTGTCGATCAGCGCCACACCGTTCTTCGCGCGCATTGCCGAGATCAGCCTGCGCGAAGTCGACCGCGGCCTGATGGAAGCCGCGCAGGCCATGGGCTGCGAACGCCGCCACATCGTCTGGCACGTGCTGCTGCCCGAAGCGCTGCCCGGCATCATCGGCGGCTTTACGCTGACCGTGGTGTCGTTGATTGGCGCATCGGCCATGGCGGGTGCCGTCGGCGCAGGCGGGCTGGGCGACATCGCCATCCGCTACGGCTATCAGCGCTTCGACACCACCGTCATGGCGGTGGTGATCGTGGTGCTGATCGGGCTGGTGAGCCTGGTGCAGTGGGTGGGGGATGTCTCGGTGCGGCGGCTTAAGGCGCGTTGAGAGCGCGTTGAGGGCGTGTTGATTTTTTTTGCTAGTGGTGCATCCCTTGTTTCATCCCCTGCCGGGGCTGACTCACTTTCTTTGTCTTGCCAAAGAAAGTAAGCAAAGAAAGGCGCGCCCGATGCGGCGACCCCCTCCTTGAATTTATGTCGCAAGGAGGGGAAGGGAAAAACTCGCTTCGCTCAAACAGTTTCCCTTCCTTTTTCCTCCTTGCAACAGAAATTCAAGGCGCCGCATAGGGCAGGGAAAGTCAAAGGCCAAACCATCGACCACGAGTGCAGTAGGACTCCGCAGCACAACGCGAAGCAGAGCGAGCAACACCGCAACGAACAAGAGCCACCGAGGCCAGCACACCGTCGGTGTGGCCTTTGACGTTCCTGCCCTTGATGGCGCCTTGGATTTTTGTAAGCGGGCGGAAAAAAGACGGGAAACTGTCTGAGCGAAGCGAGTTTTTCCCGTCTCCGCCCGGTTACAAAAATCCAAGGGGAAGTCGCCATCTCGGGCGCGCCTTTCTTTGCTTACTTTCTTTGGCAAGACAAAGAAAGTAAGTCGCCCCCGGCAGGGGGAGAAAAAGAGATGCACCACCAACCCCCGCCCCGCCAAAGGCCAAAAGCCAAAAGCCAAAACAAAAAAAACGCCCCGCCAGCCCGTGATGCATCGGACCAACAGGGCGTTCTTCTTCAACAGCCCAAAACCCCTCACCGCCGAGCCAGCGCCCCCACCACGCGCACGAGTTCATCCACCTCCTCGCACGTGTTGTAGAACGCCAGGGATGGCCGCACCGTCGCCTCCACCCCAAAGCGCCGCAGGATCGGCTGCGCGCAGTGATGGCCCGACCGTACGGCAATGCCTTCGCGGTTGAGCGCCGCGCCCACTTCTTCCGTGCGGTACCCGGCCAGCGTGAACGACAGCACGCTGGCCTTGTTGGCAGCCGTGCCGATCAACCGCACACCAGGAATGCGCGACAGCCCATGCGTGGCATAGACCAGCAGGTCGTGCTCGTAGCGCGCGATGTGTTCCAGGCCGATGCGCTCGACGTAATCGAGCGCAGCGCCCAGCCCCACCGCGTCGGCGATGTTGCCGGTGCCGGCTTCAAAGCGCGCGGGCGCGGGCTGGTACAGCGTCTTCTCGAACGTGACGTCGGCAATCATGTTGCCGCCGCCCTGCCACGGCGGCAGCGTGTCGAGCAGATCCTGCTTGCCGTAGACCACGCCAATGCCCGTCGGGCCGAAGACCTTGTGGCCGGAGAACACGTAAAAATCCGCGTCCAGCGCCTGCACGTTCACACGCAAGTGCGAGACCGCCTGCGCGCCGTCCACCAGCACGCGCGCGCCGGCCGCATGCGCCAGTGCGATGATCTCCTGCACGGGCGTCACCGTCCCCAGCGCATTCGACACCTGCGTGACAGACACCAGCTTCGTCCGGCTGCTCAACAGCTTGCGGTACTCATCCAGCAGCACCTGGCCGCTGTCATCCACCGGAATCACGCGGATGCGCGCGCCCACCTGCGCGGCCAGCTGCTGCCACGGCACGATGTTGGCGTGGTGCTCCAGGTGCGAGACGATGATCTCGTCCCCCGCGCCGATGTGCTGACGGCCAAACGTCTGCGCAACGAGGTTGATCGCCTCGGTGGCGCCGCGCACGAAGATGATCTCGCTTGCCGACCGCGCACCGAGGAACCGCGCAACCTTGTTGCGGGCACCCTCGTACGCATCCGTCGCACGCGCGGCCAACTCATGCGCCGCGCGGTGGATGTTGGAGTTCTCGTGCGCGTAGAAATACGCCAGCCGATCGATCACCGCTTGCGGCTTGTGCGTAGTGGCAGCGTTGTCCAGCCAGATCAGCGGCCGGCCATTGACGCGCTCGGCCAGGATCGGAAAATCCCGCCGCACGGCATGCACATCGAAGGCGCCAACGCGATGCGGCTGGTGGCTCTGCTCGTCCCTCGTATTGCGCGGTGCCTCCAGCGCGGGTGCGGCCGGACCGCCGGCTGGCGCGAGGAAGTAGAACTGCCCCGCCTGCGCAGCCCCGCCGGGCTGCCGCAATGCCTCCGGCCCCGCAGGCGGCGTGCCGGATGCGCCATCGATCAGCCGTGCCAGCGCATCGGTGCCCGGCAGCTGAAACGGCTGCGCCGAGACACGATCCTCCGGCACACCCACCTCCGACGCCGCCACCCCCGCATGCGGCGCAGCGGACTGATAGCCGCTCGCCTCACCCAGGAAGTAGTACGGCGAACTCGGTGCCGAGACGGAATGCGCAGGCCCCGGCAAACCGTGGCCAGATGCCGCCTGCGGCAATGCTGCCGCGTACTGCGTCGGCACGCCCAGCACAGGCACCTGTGGTGCACTCGGTGCGGTCTCCGCAACGGGCAACGCACTGAGTTGCGGTGATGCGCCCACCGGTGTCAGATCGATAGCGGGTGCCGGCTCGGGTTCGGGTTCACGACCGGGCAGCGCCGTGAAGAACGCGTTGGCCAACTGCGCCAGCGCGGCCGGGTCAGGCAAACCCGCCGGCGGTGCCAGACCGCTCACGCCGGGCGCATTACTTGTAGGTGTCGGGGTAGTCATGGTACTTGCCGATCTCCACGTCTTCGAGCACTGCCAGCGCGTCTTCGGTCAGCACGGCCAGCGAGCAATACAGCGAAATCAGATACGACGCGATGGCGTTCCGGTTGATGCCCATGAAGCGCACCGACAGCCCCGGGCTCTGCTCGCCCGCCACACCCGGCTGATACAGGCCGACCACGCCCTGGCGCTTGTCGCCCACGCGCAGCAGGAGGATCTTCGTGCGGCCGTTCTCGTCGATGGGCACCTTGTCCGACGGAATCAGCGGCAGGCCGCGCCACGTCAGGAACTGCGAGCCGAACAGGCTGACGGTCGGCGGCGGCACACCACGGCGCGTGCATTCGCGGCCAAACGCGGCAATCGCCAGCGGATGCGCAAGGAAGAACGCCGGCTCTTTCCAGACCTTGGTGATCAGCTCGTCCAGATCGTCAGGCGTGGGCGCGCCGGTGAGCGTGGAGATGCGCTGCGTTTCATCCACGTTGGCCAGCAGGCCGTAGTCGGGGTTGTTGATCAGCTCGCTTTCCTGACGCTCCTTGATGGTCTCGATGGTCAGGCGCAGCTGCTGCTGAATCTGGTCGTGCGGGCTGCTGTACAGATCGGAGACACGCGTATGCACGTCCAGCACCGTCGTGACCGCGTTGAGGAAGTACTCGCGCGGATGTTCGTCGTAGTCGACAAAGGTCTGCGGCAGCTCTGCCTCGTCGCGCTGCGAGCAGGCAACGCGCACATCGCGCGGATTTTTCACGCGGTTCAGGCGGAAGATGCCGGCCTCCACCGGCTGCCACTGCAGCAGGTGCACCAGCCAGCGCGGGCTGATGGTGGAAAGCTGCGGAACGGTCTTGGTCGCGTTCGCCAATTGGCGTGCGGCGCTGTCGCCTAGCGCAGTGCGCACGTCCTGGGTATCTGCTTCTGCCATGCAATGACTCCCAACTTCATTTGAAAAAATGCCCCCGTTTCTCTGGCGGGTGCGGTGGATAAAACCGGTGCGAAAGGCGTGTCAGACGGATCGGCGGGCGGGGTGTGCCTCGCTGTCGCTGTGCGTGTGCGGCCGAGGGTCCCGAACGCCCTCCCGAACGGCGTCCTGAACGCCGTCCTGAATGCCGCTCTGCACGTTTGCCTGGGTGACGCTGCTGCCGGGCGGCACGCTGCGCGTGAGCCACACGTTGCCGCCAATGGAGGAACCGCGCCCGATGGTGATCCGGCCGAGGATGGTCGCGCCGGCGTAGATGACGACGTCGTCTTCCACCACCGGGTGGCGTGGGGCGCCCTTCTCGAGGTGGCCATCGGCATCGGCGGAAAAGCGCTTGGCCCCCAGCGTCACCGCCTGGTAGATACGAACGCGCTCGCCAATCACGGCGGTCTCACCAATCACCACGCCCGTACCGTGGTCGATGAAGAAGCCGCTGCCGATCTGCGCGCCAGGGTGGATGTCGATGCCGGTGTCGGCATGCGCAGTCTCGGCCACCATGCGCGCGAGCAGCGGCAAGCCTGCGCGGTACAGGTGATGGGCAATCCGGTGATGGATGACGGCGAGGATGCCGGGGTAGCACAGCAGCACCTCGTCGACGCTGCGCGCTGCCGGATCACCGTGGTAGGCAGCCAGCACGTCGGTGTCGAGCAGGCGACGCAGCGTGGGCAGTGCCGACGCGAAGTCGCGCACGAGTTGCACCGCCTCGGCATCGGGATCGCGATCCACGGCACGCGCCTGGCGCACCGTGTGACGCAGCTCCAGCCGCACCTGTGCGACGAGCGCATTGAGTGCCGCGTCGAGCGTATGGCCGACGTAGAAGTCTTCGCTTTCTTCACGCAGGTCCGTGGGGCCGAGCCGCATCGGGAACAGTGCCCCACGCAGCGCCTCGAGAATCTGCCGCACCGCCTCGCGCGAGGGCAACTCGCGGCCCGTGACTTCGGTACGGCCGTTGCGGGCGCGCCAATCGGCCCGGGCCGCACGCAGCTCGCTGACGATGCGGTCCAATTGCCAGCCTGGGTCGTGCGCGGGCGCAGGCCTCCCCGCGATGACGCGATCGCTCATCGTCGCTCCCCTGTTTTGTTGGTTTGGTTGTTGGCGGTGCCGCGGCGCTCAGTCCTGCTGCCAGGGCAGGCCCCAGCGGCGCCAGCCGCCGGCTTCGCCGCGCTGCTGCTGTTCGTCGAGGTCGCCCTCGAAGCCTTCCAGAACGTTGAACACGTTCTGGAATCCGGCGGCGGTGGCGGCTTCCGCAGCGGCAGCAGAGCGTTTGCCACTGCGGCACAGCAGCAGCACCACGGCGCTCTTGGGCGCCGCTTTCTCCAGCTCGCGCAGGAAGCGTGGGTTCTTGATCATGGCAGGGCCGGTCTGCCACGCCGCATGCGGGGTATCCGGCACACGACCCACGAACTTCCGTTCTTCTGCGGTACGTACGTCCACGAGTACGGCATCGCCACGGCTGACCAAGGCCCACGCTTCAGCCGGCGTCAGGCCGCCTGCATAGCGCAACCCCTGCGCGCTGGCGTGGCTGCGTGCACGCTCCAGCAGCGTTGACGAGGGTGTAGACAGAACGCTATCGAGCACGGCCTGCACAGCCGGGTCGCGTGGCGCAGTTTGAATGGTGGTGGCAGACATCGAACCTCCGACTGAATAATCGCAACGAGCGCGCAATGAGTGACGGACAAGCCCACTCTAGCCGTGGGTGATATTTGCCAAAACGAATAAAACCGCCCTTCGATGGTTGCCCAATGCATAAGCGAGCCCCCGGCGCCTCGCCCGGGCGATCGGCTTTCCGTTGCACGCGGTCCCACTACAATACGAACACTGCTGAACAGTTTGAGATGACTGTTCGGCATCTTCCGCCCCACCGACCCGACCCGCGCCATGAAACTCCTCATCGATGCCAGTACCCGCGTACCGATTGCCGACCAGATCGTGGCCGGCGTGCAGGCGTGGATTCGCGACAACGACGTGCGCCCCGGCGCCAAGCTGCCGTCGATCCGGCAACTGGCGGCCGACTACGGCATCAGCCGCTTCCCCGTGATCGAGGCGTATGACCGGCTGGTCTCGCTGGGGCTGCTGGACTCGCGTCACGGCTCCGGCTTCTACGTGGCGGAGAGCAACCTGACCGGGCGCGACGGGCGCGGCTGGTCCGACCCGCGCCGCGCGGAGGCCGAGTCGAAACACATCTTCGAGCAGTTCAGCTACCCCGACGGCATGCTCAAGCTCGGCGGCGGGTTCGTGCCGGCCGACTGGCGCGACGTCGACGGCCTGACGCAGGCCATCCGCCAGGTGTCGCGCACCGACACGCACGCGGTGATCGACTATTCCTCCCCGCTGGGCAACACGGCGCTGCGGCATCAGGTCATGATGCGTGCCCGCCAGCTCGGCATCCAGGCCGACCAGCCCAATGTGCTCATCACCGCCGGTACGAGCCAGGCCATCGACCTGGTGATGCGGCACCTGCTCAAACCGGGCGACACGGTCTTCGTGGAAGACCCTGGCTACTACACCGTGTTTGGGCTGCTGCGGCTGCACGGCGTGAAGCTGGTCGGCATTCCGCGCCGCAGCGACGGGCCCGACGTGGAAGTCACCGAAGCAATGCTGCGCGAGCACCGTCCCAAGCTGTTCTTCATCAACAGCGTGCTGCAGAACCCCACGGGCTCGGTGGTGTCACCGCCGGTCGCGTTCCGCCTGCTTGAACTGGCGCGGCGCCACGGCTTCACGTTTCTCGAAGACGACATCTTTGCCGACCTGCAGGCCGATCCGACCGCACGGCTTGCCACGCTGGACCAGCTGGATCATGTGATCTACGTGGGCGGGTTTTCCAAGACGGTGTCGGCATCGCTGCCGGTGGGTTACCTGATTGCCAAGCGCGAGCTGGTACATGACCTGACCAACGTGAAGATGCTGACCAGCGTGGGCGGTTCGCGCTTTGCCGAGGCCGTGGTCAGCACGCTGCTGGAACGCGGTGCCTATCGCAAATATGTGGAGCGGCTGCGCCACCGCGCAGGTGACTCTGTCATCGCCTCGCTGGATGTGTTGGCCGATGCCGGCTGGGAGGTGTTTCACCATCCGTCGGGCGGCAACTTCCTCTGGGCGCGTGTGCCGCACGTGGACGATTCGCGCGATCTGGCAGCCACCGCAGAAAAGCACGGCGTGACGCTGGCGCCCGGCCATTACTTCCGCCCGAACCTGGAGGTCTCGCCGTGGGTGCGCATCAACAGCGCCTATGCGACGGAGCCGCGTGCGGTGGCCTTCCTGCAAGAAGCCGGGCGCCGGCCGGGCCGCAAACGCGCCTGAGGTACGAGGCCGGGCACGCACGTTGCGGTGCTGCAGGGGTTCATGCCGCATGCAGCGGCGCAGGAGCCCGATCATGCACAACGCCGAGCACAACCAAGCGCAGCCTCAGCCCGAAGAACCCGTGACGCGCCAGCCCGAAGGCGCCAAGCTGACGCAACCGCCACCCGATTCGCCGCGCAACGACCCGCTTGCGCGCGCCTCCCGCCGCATCCTTTCCGTCGACGCTGCAGGCGCCGAAGCGACGGACAACACCGTCGACACCGACGGCAAGGGCCTGGAGGCTGCGAAGAGCGCGTCACAGTGGCAAGACAACGTCATCTACTCGAATGCGTCCCTCGACAACAGCCGCCCTGAGCCGGACCCGGAAGCCCCCATCGCCGGGATCGACAGCCGGCCCAACCAGGGGCGCCCCACCATCGCTGCGGAGCCCGGCCAGCGGGTGGTCATGCGAGGCGTGGTCGATGAAACGGCCCGCAACGGCACACGCGCTGCACAGCGGTTTTCGCTGGAAGACGATGAGCAGCCTTAGCAGGCGCTTCAACACGTCCGCCCCCCAGAGCCTGAGCCCCAGGCGCGCTCAGGCGTTTGAATCACCACCGCGCGGGCTGAACGTGCGCGGAAAAACGACCGGCTGGCTGCGGTCAATCAGCCGGTAGCCCTTGGCAGGACGGTACGAATCCCCTTCCGCCACGCCGGACTCTTCCAGAAAGTTGGCGGCCAGCATGCGGGTGCGAAAACCGCTTTTGTCGACCGGGCGGCCGAGCACGATTTCGTACATGCGCTGCAACTGCGGCAGCGAAAACGGCTCGGCCAGCAGAAAGGCGGGCAACGAGGTGTATTCGACCTTGCTGCGCAAACGCTCAACGGCGGCGCGCAGGATGTCCGCGTGGTCGAAGGCCAGTTCAGGCGCGCGAAGCACGTCGTCCACAGCAAACCACGCCACGTCGGCCGCATTGGCGCCCTTGGCGAGCGCCACGCCCTGCGCGGGCATCAACGCAAAGTAGACATGCGTGGCAGACCAGCCGCGCGGGTCGCGCGTCGCACCGCCCCAGCTGCCCAACTGCTCCAGATACGGGCTGCCCACACCGGTTTTCTCCAGCAGCTTGCGGCGCGCGCAGTCTTCCAGCGTGGCATCGACAGCCGTATCGACAAAGCCCCCCGGCAGCGCCCATGCGCCGGGAAAAGGCTCCCCTTCCGTATTGGGACGCTGCACGAGCAGCACGCGCAACACGTCGTCCAGCACCGTAAAGAT
Organism: Ralstonia sp. UNC404CL21Col; assembly: GCF_000620465.1. Taxonomy (GTDB): domain Bacteria; phylum Pseudomonadota; class Gammaproteobacteria; order Burkholderiales; family Burkholderiaceae; genus Ralstonia; species Ralstonia flatus. Next base: position 1,387,147 of record NZ_JIBE01000004.1, on the reverse strand, counting down.
GACGACATCGACGGTGGTGAACGGCAGCGGGAAGGTCTTCGCAGAAGTTCGGGTAGCCATGGCGCATCACAAATGTCTTGACGGCCCCCATAGTAAGTTGTATTGTCCAACCCATACAAGTTGTACTGTACAACTTACAAAACAGGAGGTCATCATGTTCGGCATCCGCTTCATCAAGTCACAGCCCACCGTTCATCTCATGCAGTTCCGCGCCGGCAAGGTAGTGCGCGAAGGCTCGGGCCTGTCGTTCTTCTACTACGGCCCGACGACCACGCTGGTGGCGGTGCCGGTAGCGAGTCAGGACCGCCCTTTCATCCTTGAACTGGTGACGGCCGACTTCCAGAGCGTGACCGTGCAGGGCCAGGTGACGTACCGCATCAGCGATCCGCGCCGCACCGCCGCGATGATGGATTTCTCGCTCGCCAAGAACGGCCAGACCTACGTGTCGGAAGACCCGAAGCGTCTGGGCGATCGCGTGGCTCAGCAAGTGGAAGTGATCGTGCAGCAAGCCGTGCAGGCGATGGAGCTGAAGGCCGCGCTGCGCGCATCGGCGGCCATCGCGCGCACCGCGCAAGCCGAATTGGCTGCGCAGCCTGAAATTGCCGCGTTGGGGTTGGAGATCCTGGGCGTGTCGGTCATGGCGGTCAAGCCGACCCCGGACATCGCCCGCGCGCTGGAAGCCGAAGCTCGCGAATCCAACCTCAAGGCCGCGGATGACGCCGTCTACTTGCGTCGCATGTCGGCCGTGGAAAACGAACGCGCCATTCGCCAGAACGAGCTGGACACCGACATTGCGGTTGAGCAGAAGAAGCGCCAGATCCGCGAGACGCAGATGGAAGCCAAGGCCACACTGATGCGCAAGGAAAATGCCCTGCGCAACGAACAGATGGCCGCCGATGTGGAACTCGAAGGCCAGCGCAAGGCCTTCGTGGCCGGGCAGGCCGAAAACAGCCGCACGCTGGCAGAAGCCGAGGCCTACCGCGTGGCCGCCGTCATGCAGGCGCTGGAAAAGGCAGACCCGCGCATCGTCAACGCGCTGGCTGCAGCCGGCATGCAGCCTGGCCAGCTCATCGCGCAGGCCTTTGGCGGCATTGCCGAACGTGCAGAACGCATCGGCCAATTGAACGTGTCGCCGGACCTGCTGCAAGGGCTGATGAACGCCACCGCCTCCAACGCCACCGCACGGGTCGCGTCATGAGCACCGAAGGCCGCAAGGTCGTACTGGTGACGCGCCGCACCCGGCTTGAAGAGCTGGTGGCGCGCCACCACACGCTGGCGCAGGCGAAGTTCTACCTCGAACACCTGGGCGCCGATTTTTCCGACTACCTGGCCGAGAACGCCGCCTACGCGCGCAGCCTCGACATCACCGTGCGCGCGTTGGAAGCCTGGGGCCGCTATCAGGTGGTGGATCGCGGCTACCTGCCCAACTTCATCTTTGCGCCGGACGATATCGTCGTGGCGCTCGGGCAAGACGGGCTGGTCGCCAACTCGATGAAGTATCTCGATGGCCAGCCGCTGATTGGCCTGAACCCGGAGCCCGGCCGCTGGGACGGCGTGCTGTTGCCCTTCGAGCCGAAAAATCTCGGCACCGTGCTGGCCGACGTGGCGCGCGACAGGCGCCCCATCAAAGCGGTGACGATGGCCGAAGCACGGCTGTCTGACGGGCAGGTGCTGCGCGCCGTCAACGACCTGTTCATCGGGCCGCGCACGCATGCGTCTGCGCTGTATGAAATCGAACTGGGTGAGCGGCGTGAAGCGCAATCGTCGTCGGGCATTATCGTCGCCACGGGGCTCGGTTCGACGGCGTGGCTGAAGAGCATCGTGACCGGCTCGATGGGCGTCGCACGCGCCATGCATGCCGGCGGCGATGGCTTCCGCTACGAACCCGAACCGTGGGACACCCCGCAACTAACGTTCGCTGTGCGCGAGCCGTTTCCGAGCCGCGCATCGCAGGCCACGCTCGTGTTTGGCCGTGTGGATGCAGACCAACCGCTCAAGCTGCGCTCGCGCATGCCGGAGAACGGCGTGATCTTTTCCGACGGCATGGAGGCCGATTACCTGCGTTTTACCGCCGGCATGGAAGCGACGATTTCCGTGGCAGCCACGCAAGGGCGATTGGCGGTTTGAATGAAAAAAGGCGGCCGGACCAGGGCCGCCGAAGGAGACACCGCCGCGCTCAGTGCGCCACGGCGTTGAAATTGGGCGGCCGTCGATCAGCAAACGCCCGGAAGGCTTCATGCGCCTCTGGCGATTGCAGCCGCCGCGCAAAGCAGGCGCTCTCCGCATCCATCTGTTGCTTGAGCAGTTCAGCATCGCGCATCAGGCGCTTGGTTTCGGTCAGGGCGCCCAGCGGCTGGCGCGCCAACCGCGCCGCAATGGCCTGCGCCTCCGTGCCGAGCTGGTACAGCGGCACCACCCGATTCGCCAAACCCCACGCGAGTGCCGATTCGGCGCTCACCGCATCGCCCAGCGCGAACATCTCGAACGCGCGCACGTGGCCCAGGCGCCCCGGCATCAGCAGGCTCGATGCGGCTTCGGGCACCAGCGCCAGATTGACGAACGGCGTGGACAGCTGCGCGTTGTCCGCCAACAGCACGAAGTCGCAATGGAGCAGCATGGTCGTGCCGATACCGACCGCGCGGCCCTGCACTGCCGCCACCAGCGGGCGCGTGGCACTGGCCAGCGCATGCAGGAAGCGGACGACGTTGCGCTCGGCGTCACCCTTGTTGCCCTTGCCGCCGGTCATGGCAATCGATGCGAATTCGGTGATGTCGTTGCCGGCGGAGAACATGTCGCCTTCGGCGCGCAGCAGCACCACGCGCACGGTGTTGTCGCGCTCGGCGGCGTCCAGCGCATCGGCCAGTGCGCCGTACATCGCGTCGGTCATGGCGTTCTTCTTGTCGGCGCGCGCCAGGGTGAGCGTCAGCACGCCGTCGGCGTTGTGGCTCTGGATGTGTTCACTCATTGCTCGTCTCCGTTGGGGAACTTGGTTTGCAGGCTGGCCAGCCAGCGTGCGACGACGTCGATCTCGGCGTCGGTAAAACCGTCGGTCAGCCGCGCGTTCAGCTCAGCCAGGCCGGTGCGTGTTTCGGCCAAGGCGTCGCGGCCTGCGGGGGTGATCCAGAGTTGCCAGGCGCGGCCATCCTTGGCATCGGCGCGTCGCTCGATGAGGCCGGCGTCGACTGAGCGATCGACCAGGCCGCTCATGGCAGAGGGGCCGAGGTCCAACGCGGCGCCGGCTTCGCGCATCAACGCGCCGTCGTTCTTTTCCAGGAAGAACAGCAGGCCGGATTGCGCGGCGGTCACGCCCTCGCCGGTGCGCGATTGAATCCAGCGCTGCAAGCGGCGTTGTCCAACGCTGATCAGATACACAAGGCGGCGGTCGGGTGCTGTCATGCAGCCTCCGCTTCGCTGCGTGTGGCAGCGGCACGCTCGCGCAGCCAATCCACCAGACCCGGCCACAGCGTGGTGGCGAACTGCGCGCGAAAGAAGCCCATGTGCCCCACCGCGCCGCCGGCCTGGGCAGGCGTGATCTGCCGCCGCTCGACCCACGTGTTCGTGAAGTGCATCGTCAATGCGTTGATGGCGGCGGGCGTGGCCCACGGGTCATCGTCAAAGCCGTAGACGAGCACCGGATGCGTGACGCGGTTGAAGCGCTCGATGGCGCCGAGCGTCGGATCATCGAAAAAGTAGCGCTGCATGCCGGCCCATGCGCCCCATTCGATGGCGACGCCGCCCGGCAGGTCTTCGCCCAGGCCCATGCGCTTGCCCGGCACGTAGCCCATCAACCGCGCCATCAAGGGGCCGACACCGCGCAGGATCAACTCCACGCGCCAACGTTCGCCGCGTTGGCGGATGAAGCGCGAGTTGCCCGTGTGGCAGGCCACCTGCACCACGCCCGCGACATCCCAGTCGGCGCAGCACAGGCCGATGGCGTGGCCGCCCACCGAGTGCCCCACCGCCAGTTGCGGCAACTCCGGATAGCGCACCCTTGCCCATCGCATCACACCTTCGGCGTCGAGCAGCGCCCAGTCGCGCATGCGGGCAGTAAACCGCCGCAGGCTCTTGGGCCGCGATGCGCCGATGCCGCGGTAGTCGTACGTGATCGTGTGGAAGCCGTGCTCGGCCAGGAACTTGGCAAAGGCTTGGTAGATGCGCTGGGGCACGCCGGTGGCCGGGTGCATGACCACCACGCCCTGCGGCGCGCCGGCAGCCGTCCAGAGCATGGCGCCGAGGCGATAGCCGTCTGTGGCGGGAATGGTGTGCGGTGTGCTGTCCATGACGTCGGTTTAGTTCGCATGCGAAGTGTTTTACTTTGTATGCGAAGTAAATCGGTGTGTCAACGACAGAAAGATAAAGTACTTGCTTAACTATTCAGAGTCGCTATAGTTAACCACATGCTTAACCATGACACTTCCCTCGATCTCGCCTTCCAGGCCCTGGCCGACGGCAACCGGCGCGCGATGCTGGTGCAGCTCGTGCGCGGGCCGGCGTCGGTGAGCGAACTTGCGCAACCCCTCGACATCTCGCTGCCCGCGGTGATGCAGCACCTGTCGGTGCTGGAGAACTCCGGTCTCGTGCGATCGGAAAAGGTGGGCCGCGTGCGGACTTGCCGTATCGAACCCGAGGCGCTGAGCCTCGCCGAGCAGTGGATCAACCAACGACGCCTGGAGTGGGAACAGCACTTCGACCGCCTGGGCGCCTATCTGGAAACGCTCAAAACCCAAGGAGACTTGCATGACGACGACCATTGACAGCCCCGCCGGCACGACCCTGCGCCCCCTCGTGATCTCACGCACCTTCCCCGTTTCGCGCGACTGGGTCTTCAAGGCCTGGAGCACCGCCGACCACATCAAGCGCTGGTTCTGCCCGACGCACTTCACGGTGCCGGACGCAACAGTCGAGTTTCGCGTGGGCGGCAAGTTTGACGTCTGCATGCGCTCGCCCGAGGGGCAAGACCACTGGTCGCGCGGCCACTTTCTCGAGATCGTGCCCAACGCGCGGCTCGTCATCGACATGAACGTGGTGGACGGCGACAACCGCCCGCTGATGAACGCCCACACCGTCGTCACATTTGCCGAGGAAACCGGCGGCGGCACGCGCATGGAAGTCACGCAGACCCACACGCCGCTCGCACCGATTGCCGAGATGATGATCAAGGGCGCATCCGAGGGCTGGAAGCAGACGCTCGACAAGCTGGAACGCGAAGCCGCAAGCGTGCCGGTGGCCGATGGCATCCAGCGCTCCGTGGTGCATGCCACCTTTACGGTGGAACGCACCTACGACGCACCGCGCTCGCGCGTGTTCAAGGCACTGACCGACCCGGCCGCCAAGGCCAAGTGGTTTGCCGGCGGCAACGGCTACACGCTGCTCGTGCGTGAAATGGATGCCACGCCCGGCGGCCGCGAAGTCGTCAAGGGCCGGTGGGACAGCGGTGTCGTCTCCAGCTTCGAGGCGCTGTATCACGACGTCATCCCGAACGAACGCGTCGTCTATTCGTATGTGATGCACCTGGACGATCGCAAGATCTCCGCCTCGCTCGCCACGCTGGAATTGCGCGAGCCCAAGGACGGCTCCGGCGGCACGCACCTCGTCATGACCGAGCAAGGCGCCTTCCTGGATGGCTACGACGATTCCGGATCGCGCGAGCGCGGCACGCAGTTCCTGCTCGACATGCTGGGCAATTCGCTCAAGGACTGAGCCTCGGCAACACGTCGCGCGCGACGGCCGCCAACGTGACCGCCGCGCCGACGATGAGCAGCATTCCCCAGAGCAAGCCGCCCACATAGGCGAACAGGATCTGACGCGTGGTCATGGCAAGGTCTCCAGCAACGGCTGCGCGAGGTGCAGCAACTGGTGGCAGGCCGCGATCTCATCGTCAGCGGGCGGCGCCTCCGACAAGCGCACGCGCGTCAAGCGCCACGCCGCCGTATCGACGCCAATCACCGCGGCCACCGTTCCCGCCTGCTCCGCCGCTGCACGGTTGCGTTCGATGGCTTGGCGAAAGACACCGGTGAGTTCCACATCGGGGGCGATGTCTTCCTCTTCAACGTACGCAAAGCGCGCCGCATGGGCGGGGCCTTTGCGCGCGTCGAGTGCAACGTGTGTGCGAATGGCGGCGCGGCCGAAGCTTTCCGTCACCACGTGGTAGCGGCCGTTGACGAGGAAATCGCGGAAGGCCGCATCCTGCTGCCACAGGTACAGCGACGCATACTGATTGGCCGTCGCGCCCACCTTTCCACGTTCGCGCAGCAGGAAAGCCTTGAAGAACAAGGCAGGCGCGTCATCCCACAACGGGCCGCGTTGACTTGCCCGCGCATGCAGTCGCGCCATGTCGTAATCGGCAGGCAGATGGTGGACGTAGTGAGCGAGCAGCATGCGGCGCCCTCCCCTCTCAGCGCGGGTCCACTGCGTACTGCGCGATGCCGTGGCCGAACGACCAGTTCTCGGGCAGCACTTCTACGAGGTTGATGAATACGTCTTCGGGCCGCACGCCGGGCTTGTCGCCCAGCAGCTCGACGATGCGGCGATAGAGCGCCTGCTTCTGCTCACGGTTGCGCGTGTTGTTGGCGGTGATCTGGATGATCACCACGTCGTCGCTGCGCGCGATGCCGAAGTAGGTCGGGCTGACGCTGAAGGTGCTCGCGTCGTGCTCGGTCAGCGTCATGAAGCGGTCGTCTTCCGGCACGTTGAATGTTTCGCGCATGGCGCGATAGACGCCGTCGAAAATGGCCTGGTGATAAGCGGCAGGCTTGCCGCGCCGCAGCGACACTTGAACGAGGGGCATGGTCCACTCCTTGGTTTGCAGTGACCACAGCATGCCTCACATTGCTCATTGCAAAAAGACATCCTAAGATATTTCAATCATTCGATTTCAAAATGATTGAACATGAGAATGCTCGACCTGGAGGCTGTCCAGGCCTTCGTGCTGACGGCCGATCTGAAGAGCTTCACGCGCGCGGCGGAGGCCATGGACTCCACGCAATCCGCGGTGAGCCTGAAGATCAAGCGGCTGGAAGATGCACTGGGCCGCCGGCTTCTGGAGCGCACGCCGCGCCTGGTGCGGCTGTCGCAGGATGGCGCGGCGTTTCTCGCGGCAGCGCGTGACCTGGTCGCTGCGCACGAAGGCGCGCTGGGCTCGTTTGGCGTGGAACGGCGGCGCTTGTCGGTCGGGATGAGCCACCACATCGTCGGCGCAGAACTGCCGCGCCTGTTGCGACAGATGGGCCGGGCCGAACCGACGCTCACACTGGAGATCCGCATCGCCAGTTCCTGGGAAGTCCTGGAGATGTTCGAAGGCGGCGTGCTGGATGCCGCCATCGTGCTGCGCCACGACAACCGCCGCACCGACGGCGAAGTCCTCATGGAAGAGCCTTTCGGCTGGATGGCCGCACCCGACTTTGAGCACCGCGCGGGCGAACCGGTCCGCCTGGCCAACCAGACCGAAACGTGCCGCATCCGGCAGATGGCAACGACGGCATTGGACGCCGCGGGCATCGCCTGGCAAGAGGTGTTTATCGGTGGTGGCGTGGCTACCATCGGCGCGGCGGTGGCGGCCGGCCTTGCAGTGGCGGCCTTGAGCCGACGCGTGGCACCCACCGGCACCATCGATGTGGGCGATGCGCTTGGCCTGCCGCCGCTTCCGTCGCGCAGCGTGGTGCTGCATTCACGGCTCGCCGATCCAGCCGCAAAGAAGGCGCTGCGGACCTTCGCCTCCACCTTGCGGGCCACGGGCGGACGGTAGCGGGACGCCCCTCCCGCACGCGCATTTTGCGCAATCGCTGCACCGCGCGACGGCGGCGGGGCGACTATGCTTTGCCGCATGAAGCCCCGCGCTGGGCATGGCGATGGACGCCATGTCGCTTGGCAACATCAGCATCCCCGTCTCGCTGATGGCCGGAGACGCGGATGTCACCGTGCCCGTCGACACCAACGTACGACGCGTCGCCAAGATGCTGCCCAAGGCCGATCTGCTGCTGGTGCCGGGGGCGTCGCACTACACGTTCGTGGACACGTGCCTGCCAGGTGCCGCACCCCATGTGCCGCTGCTGTGCAACGACAACCCCGGCGTCGATCGCGATGCGGTGCATGCCCGGGCCGTGCGCCGGGCGCTGGATTTTTTCGCGACGACGCTGCCCGGTCAGACCTGAGCGTCGCCCGCGATTCGGTGCAGATCGATTACTGCTTCTGCACCGCCACGCTGCCGATCGAATAGCCCGCGCCAAACGAACAGATCATGCCGAGGTCGCCCGACTTCAGGTCGGCACGGTGGCGGTGGAACGCAATGATGGAACCCGCCGATGCCGTGTTGGCGAATTCATCCAGAATGACCGGCGCCTCGTCGGCCGATGCGTCGTGCCCAAGCAAGCGCTTGCCGATCAGCTGGTTCATCGCCAGGTTGGCCTGATGCAGCCAGAAGCGGCGCACGTCGGCCGGCGCGTGGCCCAGTTGCTGCAGATGGCCGGCAATGTGCTCCGCCGCCATCGGGCAGACTTCCTTGAAGACCTTGCGGCCTTCCTGGCGGAAGAGTTGATCGCGGTCGTCGGGGTTGCGGTCTTCGCTGCGCGAGAGGTAGCCGGCGTTGTTGCGGATGTTGTTGGAAAAGCTCGTCGCGCATTTGGTGCCCAGCACACGCCAGGCGTCCGCAGAGCGCGTGTCTTCCGCGCGCTCGACCAGCACGGCCGTGCACACGTCGCCAAAGATGAAGTGGCAATCGCGGTCTTTCCAATCGAGGTGGCCGGAGGTGATTTCCGGGCTCACCACCAGCGCGGCGCGCGCTGTGCCGCTGCGCACGGCGTTGATGGCCTGCTCCAGCCCGAACGTGGCCGACGAGCACGCGACGTTCATGTCGAACGCGTAACCGCCCGCGCCAATGCCGTTCTGAATTTCCACGCCCAACGCCGGATACGGGCGCTGGAAGTTGGACGTCGCGCAAAGCAGCATGTCGACGTCGGCGGCGTCGCGTCCGGCAGCGGCCAATGCGTCGCGCGCAGCGGCCACGCCAATCTCGGCTTGCAGCGACAGCGCATCGTCCGGGCGCGGCGTCAGATGCGGGCGCATGCGCATCGGGTCCAGCACGCCGGCCTTGTCGATCACGTAGCGCTGTCGAATACCCGAAGCCTTCTCGATGAACTCCGCCGACGATTCCGCCAGCGCCGGCAGCTCGCCCGCCGCAATCGCCGCAGCGTGCTGCGCGTTGTAGAGCTGGGTGTAGGCGTTGTACGAGGCGACCAGTTCCTCGTTGGTGATGACCTCGGGCGCGACCCACAGGCCCGTGCCGCTGATGACGACGTCGTGCATACCCGGAATTTGTAAATTTTTCGTGGCGGCGACGATAGCACATCGGCCCGGCAATGCGGGCTGCGGGATGTGGTCGTTTACATCTACTTTGGCGTTGCGCTGCAGCGCGCACATGGGCGGGCGCGCATCCCCGCTTCGGCGCCCTGGGCCGAAACAATGCGTTACGCTAGCCGTCAGCCCCGAACTCCGCAGGTCTCCAATGCCGATGCTCAACCCTTCACGCACCGCCCACGCGTGCGTGGCCGTTGCCGCTGCCCTCGCTGCCTCGCTGGCGCTGGCCCATCCGAAGCTGCTCTCGGCCAGTCCCGCCGACAAGTCCGTTGGCCCGGCACCGGCCCAGATTGCGCTCCATTTCTCGGAAAAACTCGTTGCCCAGTTCTGCGATGCCACGCTGGTCATGAACGCAGGCTCCGGCTCGACGACGAATGTGGCCGCCAAGGTCGCCACGAGCACCGACGGGCGGACGCTGACCGTCTCGCCCACGCAGCCGCTCGCGCCTGGGGCCTACCGCGTCGACTGGCATGTCGTGGCCGCAGACACGCACCGCGTAGCCGGCAACCTGACGTTCCAGGTGAAGTAACGCGATGCCGGAGGATTGGCTGGCCGTCACCCTGCGCTTTGCGCTGTATCTGGATTTGATGGTGCTTTTTGGCGTATCGCTTTTCAGCGTTTACGCGCTCGGGCCGACCGATCCATCGTCGGGCATCGCTCGGCTGTACGGCAGGATGACCAACGCATCGGCGTTGGCTGGCATCGTGCTGTCGATCTGGGACGTGGTGGCGATGGCCGAGTCGATGAGCGGCGCGACGCGCTACAGCGAGCTGACCAGCCATATTTTCGACATGATCCTGACCGGCACGGCAGTCGGCGCGGCCTGGCTGGTGCGGCTAGCAGTGCTTGCAGCGGGCGTGGTCGCGGCAAACGCGTGGCGCCGAAATGCGCGCCGCCGACAGATCGGGCTGGCCGCGTCGGGCGCCATCGCGCTGGCCACGCTTGCATGGGCGGGGCACGGCGCCATGGACGACGGCTTGCGCGGCGTGCTGCATCTCGCCGCTGACGTGACGCATCTGCTCGCGGCTGGCATGTGGGTGGGTGCGTTGGTCGCCTTCGTGGTGCTGTCGTCGGCTCGCCGGACCGGCACGCCGCATACGGTGCAAACGCTCAGCCGTGCCGCCAGCGGCTTCGCGACCATCGGCACGTGCATCGTCGCGATGTTGATTGCGACGGGCGTCGTCAACTACGTGCTGGTTGCCGGCCCGACGTTCGATGCGCTGTTCACCACGCCGTATGGGCGGTTGCTGCTCGGCAAGCTCGTGCTGTTTGCGCTGATGCTTGCGCTGGCGGCGGGCAATCGCTATCGATTGAGCCCGCGGCTTGCGGCTGCAATTCGCACGGGCGATGCCACAGGTGCGGTGAAAACGCTGCATAGAAGCCTACAGGCGGAAACCTGCCTCGCCGTGCTGATCTTGGCGCTGGTGGCGTGGCTTGGCCTGCTTTCACCAGTGCCTGCGTAGCGTCTCACGCGGTCAAAAAAAAAACCGGTGACAGCGCGGCGCCGTCACCCGTTCGTTGTTGCTTACCGTCGGCGCGGCGCTTACTTGTTCGCCGCAAGCTCCATGATCATGCGCGACAGCAGGTAGAGACGCGGCACGACGCTCTCCACTTCCGCGTATTCCTCCGGCGTGTGGATGCCGCCGCCGACGATCCCGAAGCCATCGAGCGTGGGCGTGCCGACACCGGCCGACAGGCTGGAATCGGCCGCGCCGCCGCTGCCTTCCAGTGTGAGCTTGCGCCCAATCTCGCCGTAGATGGCTTGTGCCCGGGCGGCAAGCTGGTCCGACGCAGCATTGCGCGGCATCGGGGGGAAGCTGCGCACCAGCGAGGTCTTCACTTCCGTATCGGGGATCAGCTTGTTGGCCGACACGCGCGTCAGGTCACGCTCCACGCGGTCGAATTCTTCCGGCACGGCCACGCGCACGTCTGCGTAAGCCGTTGCGTGGTCCGGGATAACGTTGGTCGCGTCACCAGCCTTGAGTACGGTGACGTTGAAGGTCGTCTGCTTGGCGCTGTCGCCCAGCTTGCCGAGCTGCAACACCTGGTGCGCCAGTTCGTTAGCGGCGTTGCGGCCCGATTCGGGCGCCACACCTGCGTGTGCCGCCTTGCCCTTCACGTCCACCTCCGCCGTGCCGCTGCCCTTGCGCCATACGACCAGCCCATCGGCGGGGCGGCCCGGCTCCAGATTGAGCGTAACGTCATGCTGCTTGGCTTCGCGCTCGATCAACGCGCGCGTGCCCTTGGAGCCGGTTTCCTCGTTGGTGTTGAGCAGCAGCGTGACCTGCCCGTATTGCTTGAAGTCGAGCTGCTGCAGGATCTTCATCGCATACAAACCCGCCACCACGCCGCCCTTGTCGTCCATCACGCCGGGGCCATAGGCGCGCTTGTCCTTGATGGTGAACGGCTTGGCGCGGGCAGTGCCGTCCTTGAAGACGGTGTCCATGTGGGCCATCAGCAGAATGCGCGTTTTACCGGTGCCCTTCCAGGTCGCCAGGATGTTGTTGCCCACTGCCGGCGCCGCAGACACCGTTTCCACCTGGGCGCCGGCCTTGCGCAGTTCGTCGGTCACGATGGTGCCGATCTGGCTGAGCCCCGCTTCGTTGCCCGTGCCCGAGTCGATGTTCACCAGGCGCTCCAGCAATTGCAGCGCATCGCCGCGGTAGCCCTCGGCGGCGGACAGCACCTTGGGATTGGCATCGGCGGCACAAGACAGACCTGAGACACACAGCAGCAGCGCAGCAACGGCAAGGCGAGACGGTTTCATACAGGACCTTTGTAGCGAGTGGCGAAACAACCATTACACACAAGATCGGCGCGCACGGGCAGCCATGTTGCGTGCGGCGCACGGTCGTCACCCGCAGCTTGCTCTCGCGGCGCAACTCATGCAGTCGCACAACTATTCATTGCATGCATTACCGGTCATTCAAAGAATAAATTTCACAAATAATGGTCGCACCGCTAATCTGGCTCCCCTGTTGATTTTGGCGAGCAGACGATGGCGGAGCTTTATCTCGTACGGCACGGACAGGCCTCGTTTGGCGCGGCAGATTACGACCGGCTCTCCGAGCGCGGCGAGCAGCAGAGCGTCTGGCTTGGTGAATATTTCGCGCAGCAGGACATTGTTTTTGATCGCGTCATTTGCGGCACCTTGCGGCGCCATGAGCAGACCGTCGACGGCATCCTGCGGGGCATGGGCATTTCAGGCGCGGCGTATGAGCAGCATGCCGGGCTGAATGAATACGACTTCCAAGGGCTGTTTGCCGCCCTCGGCGAGGATTTTCCGGAGCTGACACAGCTGGCTTCGGGGTCGATGCGCGATCACTACCGGGCGCTCAAGCAGGTGCTGCATCTGTGGTCGGACGACAAGATCCGCGGGCCGCTGCCCGAGACGTGGGCCGCCTTCCAGCAGCGCGTGGCCGATGCCCGCGCGGCCATCCAGGCTGGCGGCGGCCAGCGTGTGCTGGCGATCAGTTCCGGCGGCCCCATTGCAGTGACCGCACAGCAGGTGCTGGCCGCACCGCCCACCAGCGCCATCGCGCTGAACCTGCAGATCCGCAACAGCAGTGTCTCGCAGTATTTCTTCAACGCCGAATCGTTCCAGCTTGCCACCTTCAACGGCATCCCGCATCTGGACGACCCGGCGCGGCGCGCGTTCCAGACCTACGGCTGAACGCCTACGCGCAGACGCCCACAACACATCACCATTGGAGGAGCACACCATGAGCACGAACCTGTTCGACCTGACCGGCAAGATCGCCCTGGTCACCGGCGCCAGCCGCGGCATTGGCGAAGAGATTGCCAAGCTGCTGGCAGAACAAGGCGCACACGTGATCGTGTCCAGCCGCAAGCTCGCCGACTGCGAAATCGTGGCCGAACACATCCGCGCCGCGGGCGGCAAAGCTGAAGCCCTCGCCTGCCACGTCGGCCGCATGGAAGACATTGCCGCGGCGTTCGACACCATCCGCCGCACGCACGGCCGGCTCGACATTCTCATCAACAACGCCGCGGCCAACCCGCACTTCGGCCACATCCTCGACACGGATCTGGCAGCCTACGAGAAGACGGTGGAAGTGAACATCCGCGGCTACTTCTTCATGTCGGTCGAAGCCGGCAAGATGATGAAGGCCCAGGGCGGCGGCGCGATCGTCAACACCGCATCGGTCAACGCGCTGCACCCGGGCGACAAGCAGGGCATCTATTCCATCACCAAGGCCGCCGTGGCCCACATGACGCGCGCGTTCGCCAAGGAATGCGGGCCCTTCGGCATTCGCGTGAACGCGCTGCTGCCGGGCCTGACCAAGACCAGGTTCGCAGGCGCCCTCTTTGAAGACAAGGCCACATACGACCGCTGGATCAGCGAAATCCCGCTGCGCCGCCACGCCGAACCGCGCGAGATGGCGGGCACGGTGCTTTATCTCGTGTCGGATGCGGCGAGCTACACCAACGGCGAATGCATCGTCGTCGATGGCGGCATGACGGTCTGACACTGGGCGTTTACAGCATCCACTGAGCCGCCCGTCACGCTAGTGCGGCGCGGCCGCAACATCGTCCTTGAAATCTGTGGATACCTGTATATATTTACAGTAACTGTAAATTTATACAGCACTGCCATGGACGACCTGATCCGCATCGAAAACGAGTACGACCGCCAGACGGTGCTCTGGCTGCGCGAGCGTCTGGGTGAACAGGCGCTGAACGAAGTCGTGTTGCGCATGGATGTGCGTGGGCGGCCCTATGCGTCGGAAGTCTGCCGCACGCTGGGCCTGACGCCGCCGCGCAAACGCGCAGCACCCCGTGCGCGACCGCTCAACCGGGCCGTGGGAGAAGCCTATCTGGCCACCATTCGCCGCATTCTGGGCGGCGGGCACGCGGCGGCGTAACGCCGGTTTGCGTTAATCCGCCAGCGTGGCGGCCGTCTCTTCACGCAGCCAGGCCAGCCAAGCGCCGGCCGGGCTGTCGGAAGCGATAGGTGCATCGGCCAGCAAGTAGTAGCCAGAGCCGTCGCGCCGGAACCCTTCTGACGCGATCAGCCGTCCATCTTTCAAATCGTCGCCGGCCATGAGCTTTGACGCGATGGCCGTGCCCTGCCCGGCCAGGGCCGCCTGCAAACTCAAATAGAAATGTTCATAGCGCGCCTCGGGCAACCGGCCGCGCGGTCGGGCCGTGCTGCTGGCACGCCACCACGCCTGCCATGCGTCGGGGCGAGTGGCGGTGTGCAGCAGCCGTCGGCGCGCGGCGGGATCCGCTTGCGGCGCGTGCACCGGGCCGATCCACTCGTCGCAAATGGGTGCTGCATGCACGTGCGCGGGCCATGCAAAGTCGTCACGGCGCAAGGCGACGTCCACACCGCTGCGTGCGAAATCGATCGGGCCGCCCGCCGCGAACAGATGCACCTGGATGGCCGGATGCCGGGCCTGAAAGCGCGACAGCCTCGGGATCAACCATCGCATCGCCAGCGTCGGTTCGCATGACACCACCAGCGCCGATGACGTTGCCCGACGGGCAATCCGGTCGATGCTATCGGTGAGAATTCCAAACGCATCGGTGGCAGCGGCATGCAGTTGTTCGCCCGCCGATGTCAGGAAGACCGCCCGATTGCGACGCTCGAACAAGTCCACGCCTAACGACGCTTCCAACTGCCGTATCTGGCGGCTAACTGCACCATGTGTCACGTGCAGCTCCTGCGCCGCCCGCACGAAGCTGCCGTGCCGTGCCGCAGCTTCAAACACACGCAGCGTATTCAGTGGAGGCAGTGCCATCTGTCAGTTTTTCTCACCGAAAAACGGCATCATAAATCGATTTTCAGCGATGACGGATGCCTCGAGAATCGGCGCACCTCCACTTTGCGATTGCGCCGGACATGACCGAACTCCTTGCTGTTGCCGTCATCACCATCCTGGCCGTCATCAGCCCGGGCGCGGACTTTGCCATGGTCACGCGCAACAGCCTGCTGCATGGGCGGCGCGCCGGCGTGCTGTGCGCGCTGGGCATTGCGCTCGGCGTGCAGGTGCACGTGTTCTATACGATGTTCGGCGTGGGGCTGCTGATTGCGCACGCGCCAACGCTTCTGCACGGCATCAAGCTGGTGGGCGCGGCGTACCTGGTGTGGATTGGCTGGAAGACGCTGTCGGCCAAGCCGTTGCCCAGCGGAGAGACTGCCAGTGACAGCGTCGGCACCCCGACGCTTTCGACCCTCGCAGCGCTGCGCATGGGCTTTCTCACCAATGCGCTCAATCCAAAAACAACGCTCTTCGTGGTCAGCACGTACACGCAGGTTGTTCACGCGAGCACGCCGCTGCTCGCGCAGTTCGGCTACGGCGTGTTCATGTCGGCTGCGCACGCGGTGTGGTTTGCCTTGGTGGCCGCAGTGTTTGCGTCAGGCGCGTTGCGACGTTCGCTGCTGGCACGGCAACGCATCGTGGACGGCGTGATCGGCGTGATCCTGATCGGATTGGGATTGGCGCTGGGGCTCGCGCGGCTTGCGTGATGCCACGCACGGCGGCCTTCCCATGCCTGCGCCCATGCCTTCCATCCCAGGTCTTCTGCTGCATTAACAGGCGCCAGCCCGTTTGAGACAGTGCCCTCGCGCCCTGCCCGTCGCTACGTGGCGATGGAGACCACCGCGCAAACCCGCTGACTCGCAGCACAACCTCAAGCCTGGAGTGCAACCATGCAATGGAATCGCGCCTTCACCGACCTCATCCGCAACGGCCGCGCAGCTTACTGGGGCAACTGGACCCTTGCCCCCACAATCAAACCCGGCGCCGTCGGTTTTGTGTCGCCCGACACCGGCGACTTCACGCCCGTCAAGCCCGAAACACCGGGCGTGGCGATCAACACGCGCACCGTCCCGAACCAATGGAAGCTGTCGACCAACAACGTCCACCGCACCGAGACCAACGTCAAGCTCGATGGCTCGGCCACCGATCCTGAAAGCGGCACGAAGATCAACGCCGGCGTGGAAGTGAAATGGGAGTTCTCGGCGGTCGGGTCGATTGCCTCGGAATTCGGCATTGCTTCGGAGTCGTACATCAGCGACCTCACGCAGCTCACGCGGCCCGAGACGATCAAGTGGCTGGCCGAGCAGGCCCAGTCCGTCAGCATGGGTTCGGGCGGGAACATCGCGCAGGGCTTCGGCGTGGTGACCAGCGTGATTCTGGCCAACAGCGGGCTGAACGTGGGCTCGCAAGACAACAACTCGTCATTCTCGATCACAGGCTCGGCGGGCGCTGTGCATGACATGCTCGGCAGCGCGACCGGCAAGGGATCGTTCGTGTCGGTCAACCAGACCAAGAGCGTCGATCAGCATCTGTGGCCGTTCGAGCCCGGCAAGCAGGCGCCCGCGCCCATTCCGGTGGCCTACACCTTTGCGTCGTTCGACGGCAACCTGCTGATCCCGAACTGGATCACGCGCCTGGGCGGCTTCGAGATCTACTTCAACAACAAGCCGGGCTGCACCTACGTCACGCACATCAAGCTGCGTTTCAACACGCCGCAAGGCCCGCGCAGCGATGAGTTTTCGCTCAGCGGCGGCATCTCGAAAACGGTCGCAAACATCCCGCTCAACGCCACCGATATCCAGGTCGACGTGAAGTTCCAGGGCGTCGTGAACAGCGACAATTATTCATTCCGCTGGCCCAGCCCGCTCGGCCAATGGCTGACCGGCCGGCGCGAAATCGAGATGACCGGCGTGTGGCCGGGCCCGACTCACGCCATCGAGAAGTAACGCCCAACAGCAGAAAGCAAAGCGGCGGATCGTCCGGGAGGGGACGTCCGCCGCGCTGCATCCGTGTGCGACGTGTGTCGCGTTACGCCGCCTGTTGGCGCTTGCGTTCGATATCCGGCAGGAACACCGTCAGCAAGCCGATGAGCGGCAGGAACGAGCACAGGTGATAGACGTTGTAGATGTCGGTTGCATCGGCCAGCTTGCCGAGCACCGCAGCGCCAATGCCGCCCAGCCCGAACGCAAACCCGAAGAACAGGCCCGACACCATCCCGACCTTGCCGGGAATCAGCTCCTGCGCATACACGAGAATGGCCGAGAACGCCGAGGCCAGCACCAGCCCGATGATCACCGTCAGCACAGCCGTCCAGAACAGGTTGGCGTACGGCAACAGCAACGTGAACGGCGCCACCCCAAGGATCGACACCCAGATCACGACCTTGCGGCCCACGCGATCCCCAATCGGACCACCCACGATCGTGCCCACCGCCACCGAGAACAGGAAGAGGAACAGGAACAGCTGCGACGTCTGCGCCGACAGGTGGAACTTGGTGATCAGGAAAAACGTGTAATAGCTGTTCAGGCTCGCGAGGTAAAAGTACTTGGAGAACAGCAGCACGACCAGCAGCGTCATCGCAAACGCGACCTGCCCGCCCGACAGCTTGACCGCGGCATGTGCGCGGCCGCCCGCCTTGCGGGCGTGGCCTGCAGCGCGTTCACGCTTGTACCAGCCGCCCACGTGATACAGCACGAAGATGGCGATCAGCGCAGCGATGGAGAACCACGCCAGGCTGTGCTGCCCATACGGCATGATGATGATTGCCGCGAGCAGCGGACCCATCGCGCTGCCCACATTGCCGCCCACCTGGAACAGCGACTGCGCCAGCCCATGACGTCCGCCCGACGCCATACGCGCCACGCGCGACGATTCCGGATGGAAGATCGACGAGCCGGTGCCCACCAGCGCTGCCGCCAGCAGCACCGTGCCAAAGTTAGGCGCCACCGACAGCAGCAGCAGCCCCACCAGCGTAAAGCCCATGCCCACCGCCAGCGAATACGGCTTCGGATGCTTGTCGGTATACAGCCCGACCATCGGCTGCAGCAGCGAGGCGGTGATCTGATACGTGAGCGTGATCAGCCCGATCTGCGAAAAATCGAGATGGAAATTGCCCTTGAGCAGCGGATAGATCGCCAGGATCAACGACTGCATCATGTCGTTGAGGAAGTGCGCGAAGCTGATGGCGCCGATCACGCCAAAGCCGGTCTTGTCGGCCTGCGCGGCGGGCGTCGCCGATGCAGCGGCCGTGCCGTTTGCGGTGGTTTGCATGATGTTTAAGGTCACGAGGTTGAGGCGAGGAAGCGCTCAATCTTGCGCCTAAACGGTGCAGGCGTGTTACCGCAAATTCGACAACGATTAGCGCAAACCGGACAATTTATTGTCGGGGCAGAAGCGTCACCCCACGCCGTGCCGGTTTCACCCAAACATGGGGCATCTTCCCGCAAACCCTTGCCCCGCTTGCCCTGGCAGGCAGCTAACGTGTTAGCCGTTTTCTCGCGCGGGGCTACTCCGTTCGGAGCATGGCCGCTCAGGAGACGCTTTCTATACTCGCCAGCATGGACTGCAGCACGACGCCGGAATACCAGTCAGGCGCCAGTGCCGACGGCCTGACGGAGACCGATGCGTAGCGACTTCACGCGCACGACGATCCGCAACCCGAACCGATGACCCGCATCGACGATGCCGCACATCGGCCAACATGGGAGGGGAAGCCATGATGATCCTGCTAACGGGAACGCTATGCCGCGCGATGGGAGACCTTTTCTATCAAGCCCTGCTCGACGACCGGGTCGTCTGCTGCTTCGTCACGTCCGAAGCCGTGGATGTCACCGGCAACGCCACGCGCCCGCCGCCCGCTTCGTCCCCGTGTACCGACCCTCGGCTCGCTGACGTCTCTCGGTCAGCGAGTTATTGCGCGCCCCTCGTCCCGTAGGGCGCGCTCTTTTCTGCCGATGCCGTCAGCGCGGGGGCGCTGGCGGGTCACCCCGCGCATCAGCGAGAAACGCGTCAGCCGATCAGCCCGGCGTCCGTCAGCTCGCGTTTCATGTAGGCGTACAGCACTGGCGCGGCAATCACGCCGCCCACGCCAAACAGCGCCTCCATCACGATCAGCGCGAGAATCAGTTCCCACGCGCGCGCATCGATGCGGCTGCCGATGATGCGCGCGTTCACGAAGTACTCCAGCTTGTGCACCACCACGAGGAAGATGAGCGATGCCACTGCCAGCTCCAATGAGGCGGTGACGCTCATCACCACGATCGCTGTATTGGAGATGAGGTTGCCCGCTACCGGAATCAGCCCCGCCACGAAGGTCAACAGGATCAGCGATTTGGAATACGGCACGTGCTGCCCGAACAGCGGCAGCGCGCCCAGCAGGTAGATGGCGGCGAGCGCCGTGTTGAGCGCCGAGATCTTCACCTGCGCAAACACCACGGCCTCGAACGCATCAGTCAGCCGGCTCAGCCGGTTCACCAGTGCGGCGGCCAGCGGCTTGTGGTGCTCGGCATCAGGCGTTTCCGACCAGGCCACCATTGCCCCCAGGATCAGCCCCACCAGCATCAATGCGCTGGCGCGCAGGCCGTCGATACCCATGGTCGACACCTGGTGGCCGTGCTCCTTGATCATCTGCACCAGCTGCACACGCAGCTCGGTCACCGACTGCGGCACATAGTTGACGACCGCCGCCGGCAGCGACTCGCGCAGGTTGTCGAGCACATCGGCAATGCGTGTGAGCATGCCTTCGAGCCCATGCCCGTGCTCGACGAGGCGGCCGATCCCGATGCCTAGCGCCGCAAGAATGAGCGCGGCAATCACGAACACACAGATCACCGCAATCGCCCTGGCGCGCTTGGAAACCGTGTGCCGCGCACGCAGGCGCGCCTCCAGCTTGCGCGCCAACGCATACACAAGAAAGCCGGCAATAGCGGCCGGCAGCAAATGCAGCCACAGCACGGCCCCAATCATGGCGGCCACCAGCACATAGCTGATGGCGTTGATTGGGCGCGTGTGCGCGTTGGGTGGAAGCTCGGGAGGCAGCATCGTCATGAAAACAGGCCGGCAGCAATGTTGATGGAGAGCGCGAGGATGCTCGTATTGAAGAAGAACGACAGCAGCGATTGCCCCAGCACCGCCCGCCGCATGGCGCCCGAACGGATGCTGACATCGGCCGTCTGGCTGGCGACCGCGATCGTAAAGGAGAAGTAGAGGAAATCCCAGTAATCAGGCTCGAGCTGATCATCGGGAAACCGCAGCGGCGGCTCGTGCGGCGCCCGGTAATACAAATGCGCGTAGTGCACCGTGAACATCATCGGCACCATGAGCCACGCACCCAACACCGTGATGCCGGTAAACACATAGTGCGACGTCTGCGCATGCCCCGCCGACTTGGCTGTGGCCAGTTCAAAGGCAATGGCCACCATGCTGGCCACCACGCCGAGGCAGACCACCGCCAGCACCGCAGAAGCGCGCTCGTCTTCACGGCGGGCAACGGCGCGGATGCGGTGCGGATCGGCGCGCAACATCATCACCGTGATCAGGATCAGGTACGCCCACACGGCGATGTCCCAGCCGAGCAGCAGGCGCGCGAGCCAACCATGCGCCGGTACGACGGCGACCGCGACGGCGCCCAGCGCGAACGCAGACAACAGACGCGGTCGCGTCGCAGCGAAGCGGGAAAGCTGGGAAATCTCGGAAGACTTGTCTTGCGGGTTCACATGCGCCTCAAGTGCGTGCCTCGGGGGTGTTCACACAAGGCCGGCAACGCCAGCCGATGAGGCGACATGGTAGCCGCTTCAGCGCCGCATCAGGACGCCGAGAGCATGGAAGCGAAAGAGCGCTTGCAGCGCTCCTGCAGACGCTCGTGCGTTGAGAGCTGCTCCGCGATGACGGTGGCGTCCGGATACACGCGGCACATGCCGATCATGGCGGTCTCAAGCGACCCCTGCGAGCCGGCCTGGAACTGGAATTGCTCCAGTACGGTGTCATCGGCATCACGCACGGTGATCTGGAATGGGCCCGGCGTGACGGTCGCGCAGCCGGCCAGCATGGCGGCCGCAGCGAGCGCCAGGCACAGGTGGGAGCGGTTTGGACGACGGAAACGAATCATCATGGCTTCCTGGTTGCGATGACAGTGAGACGCAGCAAGGGCGACTCAGTTCGCAATCATTGCGCTTTCCGGTGACGCAAATAAAAACGCCCGCTGTGTGCGGGCGTCCTTGCGGAAGAAACCGGGCTCAGGCCACGGCGCCTTCGGTGTACGGATCAAACTTGCTACCGGCCTTGGCACCTTCGGTGTAGGTGTCGAACTTGCCTGCGCGGGCCAGCGCACCTTCGGTGTACGGGTCGAACTTGCTGCCAGCCTTGGCGCCTTCGGTATAGGTATCGAACTTGCCGACGCGGGCCAGGGCGCCTTCGGTGTACGGGTCGAACTTGCTGCCGGCCTTGGCACCTTGGGTGTACGGATCGAACTTGTCGCCGACCTTTGCGCCTTGAGTGTACGGGTCGAACTTGTCGCCAACCTTGGCGCCATCCGAATACACGTCGAAGCGTTGGCCGACTTGCGCGGCGCCTTGCGTGTACACGTCAAACTTGGCTGCTGCCAGGGCCGGCACACTTGCCAGGGCGATCAGGGCAGCGATCAGGGTGCGTTGGGCTTTCATGATGTCTTCTCCAGATGGGCGCAGCGCGTCGGGCAGGTGATCCGGGCGTTTCCCGGGTCTTCTTTTTCGCTGCGGCGCCGCATTCGATGAACCCATCGTAGGCGAGCCTGTTCAGACAATAAATGTCGCGACAGACAATTTATTGTTGCGGTTTGTGAAATTGCGGGAAAACCCGCATCAACAGTGGTTTTGCGGCCTGCAGCAACGGCCGGCGGTTCGATTTGCGCAAACCGAGGATGTGACTTTTTCGCCTAAAGTCAGCGTTGTGCGGTCTTCGAACGTGTCGCATTGTTGCGTTCTGACGCATCGCATCATGGTTTTGGAACGCGCACAGATTGTCATTTCCCGATACAAACGCGCACAGGTTGGTGAATGACTCTGTGTCACACTGCGCGGCATTCGCTTTCGAACTCGCCCACGATGAAACGCCTTCTGCTCGCTGTGTCCCTGCTTGGTGCTGCATGCATTTCCGGCTGCGGTGTGGTGGCCGCGCCGTGCCGCGTGGCATCGGCGGGCCTGAAGATGGTGCCGCTGGTCGGGCATGTGGCGGCCGCGCCCACCGACGCCTGCGCGGACATCATCGATTGATTGAGCCTGACCGGGCGCAGCAAGCTCGGTCTCTTCTCTATTCTCTATTGAGGCTTCGCGGCCTCCTCCTGCTGAGTCACCCAATCCTGCAAGTCTTTCAGTTGCCGGGCGTTGCTGTGGAAAGCTTCGGCCTCGCGCTCGTGCTGGGCTTCAACGTCAGAGAGGACAACGCCACTGGGGGCTTCATCAAGGAGGCCGGCGGCAGTGGGAAGCTCGGCGCGGTTGGCGGAGTTCCACATGCCGACAAAACGGCCTGGGATGCGGCAAGCAGCGTCGTCGTGCACAACGATTTCATGGGGCACCTCACGGTCTCGGTAAAGGATGCGGTCTCGGAAGACGGTCTGGATGCGCGTCTGAGCCTGGGCGGCTTGATCAGCCACCTGGGCGCTGACGTTGGCCTGGCGGGTTTCTGTTTGCGCGGCGGCCACCTTGGCTTGCAACGCGTGGGATCGCTCGACCCGAAGCCGATGCAGATCGCCAGCCCCATAGCCGAGGCCAAAGGTGAGCACCAACGCCAGGAAGGCGCTGGCCCAGAAGCGCGGGTCGAACAGGCTCATCAGGCAGCCCCTCCAGTCAGCACAGCGCGGGCGCGCAACCACAGCGCGCGCCGATCATCCAGGCCGTTCGTGCCGCCATTGATGCGGCGCGTGAGCTGCACAAACGCGGTGTCGGTCTCCTGATCGGCAAAGCGGTTGAGCCCGTTGGTCAGCCAGAACCACGCGGCCGATGCCGTGGCGTGCGCGGGCGTCTCGAGCAGCTCGGGCTGCGCTTCCAGATCGAGGCCCAGCGCGATACCGCAGGCACGGTAGTTGGCGCGTCCGGTGATCTGAATGAGGCCGCGCCCGAGATAGCGCTTGCCGTCGCCGGGTTGCGTGTTGCCGAGATCGGAGCGCCCTTCATAGCCGCGCTGCGCAGGTGTCGGGCCCCACAGTTCGCGCACGTAACGCAGTTGCCCCGATTCGTGCCCGACCTGGGCGAGGAACGCGGCGATGCGTGCGGGCGTGCTGATCTGCCGAAACAACAGCACATCGGCCAGGATGGGGGCGAACACATCGGCGCGCCCGCCGGCGTTGGGCATGACGGCGCGCAGTTGCGCCGCGGTCAGAAGCGGTTCAGCCATGGTTTGCCTTATGCAGGGACTCGCGCACGTCGTCGACGACCTCGGCGAGGTCGGCATCGCGCCGCTTGTTGATGAAGTTGAAGACCCAGCGCACAAACGCCCAGCCGGGCAGGCCGCAGATGAAATAGATGCCGCCGAGCGCCATGGCGCCGTTGCTCGAGCCGATCCAATGCGCCACCCCGAAGTACTGGATGACGGTGGCGCCGCCGCCCAGGCTGGCGATGACCGTCGAGATCAGCGCAACGGCCCACTCGCCGCGAGCGCGCGGCAACGTCATCACCATGACGACGATGGTGGCGAGCACAGTCGCAGCGCCGGCCACGGCTGCGAACCCGCCAAGCGCCTTGAAGGCCGCCGCACCGGCAACCCCCGCTGCGGCGGTGCTGGTAATGGGTTCTGACATGGTGTCTCCCGGAAATGAAAAAGCCCGCGCAAAGGCGGGCTGTGTTGCTGAGATGGGTGTGCTTACCAGTCGATGGTTTGCACCTCTGCAATGCTGGTTGCAGCGTTGATCCTGGCGATCAGATCGGCGTATTTCTGCTGCGTGGCAACGCGATGGGCCAGCCAGTCGGCGTTGACTTGCTGGACTTGCGCGGTGGTGTGCGCCGTGAAGGACCAGGCATCGCTGCTGTTGGCGCACCAGATGGGTGTCGTCCAGTTTGACGGTGCGGCAACCGCGGCGCTGACGGCGCTTTGGAGGTTGCGTTGGTCGTCGTCTTGGGATGGGTAGATATGCGCTGTGCCGAGTGCGGATGAGGGGAAACCGGTGGTGAGGGCTGAGGCGCAGGCGGTGCTGGCTTTGGTGGTTTGCAACGCTTTCGCTTTTGCCAGCAGTTCCTTATTCGTCGGCGGCAATGGTGAGACCAATGCACCGTTCACCACTGTGTAGCCGGGCTGATTGATACAGGCGAGCCATTCGTCTTGTGTAATCTCGATGACGTTGGTCACGCTGGGAGGAACCGGGCTGTCGATACTGTCGTAGTAGGCGGTGATGTGGCCTTGGGAATCGTATGCTGCGAATTTTTTCATGATTTAGCGTCCAATTGCAGTCCAGGAAACGAAGTCGGCGGCCCACGATCCCTGACCGTTGGAGTTACCGATTTGGAATTGTGAAAGTGAAAGGACGTTGACGCGGCCGGTATACAACGTAGTGACGTTGTTGGTGGTGGCAACCATCGAGTAGACGTTGTTCGGGAATGCAATCGGAAACGAATACGTCTGATAGGACGCTGTAGTTCCCTGGTTCATCCCCCATTGGAAAATCAATCCACTTGGCAGCTTTTGATAACCGTTCCCCTGCAGCGACGCCCCAAAAAAAGATGAAAACTGGGCCTGCCCAGAGCCCGAAATCGGAATCCAGCTAATGGTCGAGGCAAGCAGGGTGACTGAATCGGTCCCCCCCAATGGAAACGACGCCACATTCCCACCGGCGCCAAAGATATTGTCCGCACCTTGACGCTGAATGACGGTTCCTGAAGCACCACCTGGGTGAAAGGTGATGGTTGATCCAACGGGAACCGACGACAGCAGAGGCAATGTCAACGTGATTCCGTTACCCACAACCGTGACCACTTTGCCGCAGACTGATGCAGGCAATGTGGTGCTCACGCTGAACCCGACGTAGTCCCCCAGCTGTAGACCTGCGGTCTTCACAAACGCCGTCGTAGCCAACTTCGTACTGTTATCAAACTGCGCAGGCGTCACCCCCGTCGTCAACGTCTGGCCGGCACTGACCCATCCATTCACGCCGTTCGACACAAACTGCACCGCCTCGCCGGGATTGAGCGTGAGGCTGTTTGCGCTGCTGCCTTGGCCGAACGCCAGCGTGTCGGTGCCATTGCGCGTGACGGTCGTCGAACCGCTCGCCTGCATGTACGTCACGCAGATGCTCGTGCCGTTGGGGCAGTTCGATGCGGGGGGCAGCGTGACGGTCTGGCCAGTGGCCGTGACGTTCACCAGTGCGCCGAGCGCCGCCGTGCTGAGCGTGCTCGATATGGCGACGTTCTGAATGCTGGAATATCGCTCACCAATAGCTGCAAGGAAGCCGCCCGTCGGTGCGGTCGGCGCGTTCGGATACGGGACGATGCTGGCGTTGGTGATCGTGCTCTGGCCGTTGGCTACCGTGACGACCGCCAGACCAACATAGCCGGCCGTTACCGCAGGCGTCGTCTGCGTGCCGGTGGCTGCGGCGGTGCCGGCCACGAGCTGCAACGACACTTGCCCCGCCCGCGTGGTCGGCTGCGCATTGCCACTGCCGCCCGGCCCGTTGAACGCTTGCGACGGATTCGCGCTGTTGTAGTACGGCAGCACGACGTTGTTGACGTCGCTCTCAAGGTAGGCCGCCTGGATCAGGTAGTTCTGGCTATAGCCCGACGTGGCCGGCGCCGCAAGGACGAAGGACTGCGCGTCCATCAGGATCCCCTGCTTCAGCAGGCTGTGCGCGGTATCTTGCGGCAGCGCGCTGTACGGCGTGCCGTCCACATTGGCAAGCTGATAGATTTGCCCTGGGTTGACGGTCACGCTCATCGAGGCGGGCGTGGTGGGCACGCAGCCCAGGCCCGAGATGACGGTGGACGTGCCGAACAGATCAGCGCAGAGCTTTGCCAGCGCGATCATGGTCTGCCGGTTCGTGTTCAGCAGGTCCGTGGTTTGCGGCACCTGGCCGCTGTAGACAATCTGACGATCCAAGACTGTTCTCCAAAAGAAAAAACCCGGCGTAGTGCCGGGCTGTCGGTGGTTAGGAAGGCGTGTGTGCGCACCTAGGAGCTGATGCGCGTCCAGATGATCGAGGCCGCTGGCCGCACCGATTCGATGGCGGCGTAGATGTCAGCGTCGGACACGGTGTTGCTGCTCATCGACGCGTCAACGTATTCGCCTTGCGACGGCGCGCTGTAGCCGGTGGTGACGATGCTGTAGCCGGCCACGTTCGGGATGCCGCTGCCGAGCGGCCGATACGCCTGCACAAAGGCCTGATACGTGAGCGAGACCTGCCCATATGCACCCGCCATGCCGTAGCCGCTGTTGGGCGCATCGTAGGCGCCGCAGTCTGCGGGTCGGCTTGGTTCGATGACGGTTGGCGCGCGCCCGGTCAGATCGGTCAGCACGCGGATGATCGCGTTGCGCGTGCCGCGTTCACGAAACAGGTTGGCGACGATGTTGGCGCGAAACGATGCGTCGGACTGCCCGGCCCTGCGCTTGATCGACAGGCCGAAGAAATCCGCCGCAATCATGTCGAGCCAGCCATCGGAGGCGGTCAGGATGCGCGTCTGCTGCTTCGCATAGGCATACAGGCTGTAGACGTAGGCACCGCTATAAGCCAGGCCCTGCAGCAGCCCGTTGATGATCGGCGACTGCGCCGCATCGCCAAACCAGCGCGGCAGATACCCGCGTATGCGCGCGAAGATGTCTTGTTGGTCACCGGTTGCCATTACGTCACCGTGATCGAGTTGGCCGTGGTTTTGATGACCTGCAGGCTCGTGGCCGGCAGGTCTGCCGTGCTGCCGTTGAGCAGCGTATTCGTGACGTTGGTGACGGCCGGCGACGCGTCATACGCCACCTGCGCCAGCCGCGAATACGTCAACGCCGCACCCAACGGCAGGCTGTTGATGTAGGCCAGCAAAGCCGCCTGCACCTGTACAGCAATGGCCTGATGCGTGTAGCCGGCGGCCGTGCTGATACTCATGGATACAGTGGCGTTGACGACGACAGGTCCGTATACGTAGAACGTGCTCGTCACAGGGCGCACGGCATCCACGGCGTTGCTTACGCTGACAAGCAGCGTTGACGTAGGCGCGCCCGTGCCGTCGTCGACGATCACGATGAACGTGCCGTTCTGCGGCAGGCCGGCGTAGGTCTGGTTCTCCAGGATCACATACGTCAGCCCCTGCTTGACGCTGGCGATGGCGGAGCCGATAGCCGTCTTCGTCGCCTTCGACAGACTCGCAACATAGGCGATAAAGCGCGAACGGAATGCGGTATCGGGCTCCGCATCCGCGCCGTTGACGAAGGCCGCTGCATTGCTCACGGTATCCACACCGGAGATGGCACCTACGATGGTGGACACCGCGCCCGCCACCGCATTGCCCGCTGCGCCCGGCGTGACGGCCTGGACCGGCACGCTCACATTGGCCGTACCGGCGGCAATCACATAGCCGCCAAGCGTGGCGCTATAGGCGGGGTTGGTCGTATCGATCACCACATTGAACTGCTGCGTGCCGTCGCCCGTCTGCACCACCGCCGTCAGCGGCACCAGCACTTGCTGCGTGACCGTGAAGCGTGAGAACGTGACGCTGCCCGTGGCCGGCACGGCGGCCAGGCGTGTCAAGCCGAAATCGGCCATCCACGTATCGAGATCGGCGCCGCTCGAGGTTGCCGCCCGGGTAATCGCCAGCACCTGCAGGATCAACCCTTGCAGCCACACCGTGACCGCCGCATTGGCCTCAACGACGGCGCGCAGCACCGATCCGACGGTCAAGTCGACCAGCACCTTGGCGTAGCCCTGGATGGCCGCCACCTGGTTGCGCACGAGCGTCACCCAGTCTTGCGTCTGAATGGACATATCACTTGCTCACATTGAATTGAAGGGACACCGGCTCGCGCGTAATCGCGCTGCTGTACAAGATGCGCACGCTCACGCCGCCTGTGATGGCGGCCACGTCCACCTGCGGCTCCGGGTCTTGCGCGACCCCGGTTTCCTGCAGGATTTGCGAGCGGATCAACCCCCGCAGCGCGGGCACGTCGAGCGTCTCGCCGATCTTCTGCGGCAGCCCCGCGCCGTAGTCGGTGTGGAAGATGTAGTCGCCCGGGTTGGTGACGAGGCGCCGCACGATGCGTTGCTGCGTCCGCAGGTCGGCACTGGCAAGGCCTAGATCGCCAGTGGGCGACACGGTCATGTCGCCCCCCACCCAGTGGTTCACGTCGTTCAGAAGTTGCTGCGTCATGCCACGCTCCCTGTATTGCCGGCCCCGGGCTGCACACCGGTATGGCGATGCGTATCGTCGATCCGGTGCCCATTTGCCGAGACCTGACCGCTGAACTGCGTATTGCCGCTGATGCTCATCGAGTTGCCGGTGCCGTTGTTGCCCGACACCGCCATGCCGGCTTGTCCGGTGATGGTTTGTGTGACCAGCAACGCGCCGTCGATCTGCACTGGGCCCTTGTGATTCCACTGCGGCGCCTGGCTGCTGAGCGTGCCCGCGCTGATGAGCGTAACCGTGCCGTCGTTGTGAAACTGCAGCTTGGAGCCCGACGCGTGCGTCAGAAAGAACTCGCCCGACTGCGCACCGGTCGGCCGCGCCTGATCGCTGAACAAACGCGCGCAGATGTAGCCGTTCTCGATGTCGCCGCCCAGAAACTGCACCTCCACCTGATCGCCCGGGCTGACCGGCGCATCGATACCCCAGCCATTGCCGACCCAGGCAGAGGCAACGGGCATCCAGCCGGTCAGCGAGCGCGCTGGGTCGGCGGGGTCTTCAGGTTGGAGGCGTACCCGCGCAGACGCCGTCCCGGGGTCGTAGCTGGTGACGATGCCCATGCGGTTCTCTGCGCGATTGGACTGCGCCATCATCGCGGCGAGCACCATCTGGTTGCGAAGCTGCTGGATCATGTGCTCGTTCCCTTGTTGATGTTCTTGGCCGATATGTCCATCACATAGCCCTCGCTCAGGCTCATGCTGCGTGTGATGCTGTCGATGAGGTAGTCCTGATCGAAACCGGTGCCCGTACCTGTCAGACGGAGCGTGTCGGTGGGCGTGAGGATTTGATCTGCAGGCAGGCGGGCGCGTAGCTTCATTTCGTGCTGTGCGACTTCGTCGTACTTCTGCTTGGCCAGGCGCTTGACTCCGGCCTGGTCGAGTCCATTGCGCTCCACGGTGTGCGTCGGCTTCTGGCCCTGATCGCCACCTGGCGCATTGGTGTAGCGGGCGGAGAATCGCTTGCCCTGCTTCGCATTCCACGAGCGTGCTTCGACCGTGACGCCTTTTGCAACCGTCAGATCGCGCGACAGTTGCAGGGTTGCCGTGTTGGCCTGGGCGTTGCCTTTCTCATCGCGCCCCCAACGCAGCTCGTACGGTTCCGCAGCGGCCGGCGGACGCGGTTCGAAGTGCAGCGTCTTGCCGGCCACGTAACAGATAAACCCTTCGGCCCGCGCCAGCGCTGCCAGCAAATCCCACTCGGTTTGCTGATGCGTCAGGCTTACGTTGTCATGCGCATAGGCTTTACCGATGCGCTGTTTGGTCGGCGGCCCTGCAACCTGCAAACCATGCGCACTCGCCAGCCGCGCAGCCACGTCCGAGGCAGTCAGGTTCTGGAACTGCAACGTGACCTTCTCGTCGATAAATAGCGCGGTCAAATCGCGGCCGCTCAGCGTGAGCTGGGCGGAAACCGGATCCAGCTCGACGCCGTCGACACGGCCATAGATCAGGCTTTCGAGATTAGCCTCGTCGTACTGCATGGGGTTCGAGGGAAAGCCGGCGAAGATCTCGACCAGCAATTCACGCTGACCGGAAAACCAGTTCGCATCGCGATCTGGCGGCAAGGCAGCTGTTGCCAACGTGACCTGGAACGTATCCGCCTGCTCGTACGAATTGCTCAGGACCGACCAGCTCACACACGCCGGAATGCGCTCGCCGCCGACCTTCACGATCGAGCGCGGTTGCCGCACACCGGCGATCACGGGTAGCTTGTTCAGGCTCATAAGAAAAAAGCCCCGCGCTGCGGGGCTGTCTGGTTGATGAAAGCGGCTCGCTAGGGCTTTGGCAAGCCGCCGGCACGGTCCTTGTTGGGTGGCACGATCAGGTTTTTCACCCCTTGCACAAGCGGGTCCCACAGGAGATCCGGGTTCGCCTTTGCCAGGCTCGTCCACGCCATCGCGTCGTTGTATTCCTTGGCCGCCATCTTCATGAGATCGCCACCCACCGTCACCACATGCTTGGCGCTCTTGTAGACGGACTCGATGTTCTTCTGCATGCGGCCGGCAACACGATCAAGCTGAACCAGCACCGGCAGGTTCAATGCCGACGTCATCTGGCCAGCCAGCTTTTCCACCTGCTGCGATACCGGGTTATTCGGCAGGATGCCGCCCAGCGTCGTCACCTTTGTCAGCGTGGTATTGGCCGATGCGATCAGCGCTTGAGCACGATCACGCACCGCTGTCACTTGCTGCAGGACGTTGCTGAGTGTTGACTGCGCTGCGTTGGCAAAACTCGCTACGGTATCGATCGCCGAGTTCGCCGAATCGATCAGGCCAGACAACGTGCCGTCGCCAATCGCGCTGCCCATGTCCGTCACGGCCGCTGCATCGCTCTTGATCTGGCCATCGATGCTCTGGTCTGCATCACTGCCTGCAAATTTCGACAGATCGCTCGCCACTTCGCAGGTGATCTTGTACGGGATCTTGTAGGCACGCTGAAAATCCGCACGAAAGTCGCGAATGACGACGGCGTAGTAGATTTCGGACCACTGCAGCAACAACGATGCGCCGCGTTCGCGCAGATCGTCCAACTGCCGCGCACGCGCCAACGCATCCTTGCCGAGCAGCCACCCGGACCATTCGACGGGGCCGCAGAACGCCCCCATCGAATCGATCACGCGCGTGCCACCCACCAAGTCGTGCATGGCGAGTTTCTGCGTCCCACCAAACGGGATGCTTTCAGGGACCTCCAGATCCCTGAACTGGAAGTTTCCGAGTTTAAGAGCGAAGTCGGGCATGGTCGATCAGAGTCCGGATGGCATGAGCTGCATGCCGGTATTGAAAGTGCTGGAGCCAGTCTGCGGGCGCGCCAGGTGCCCTTCGATCTGCTTCCAGACCACCTGGCCAACGGAGCGGCCGTCCATGGTCACGTCGCCTTTGAGATAGACGAGCTTGGGCTCGGCGACCTTCACGGCGGTGCTGGGCGCGCTTGCGCCATGGCTGGAGTCCGGCTTGGTGGCGGGCAATTTCTTGCCAGTGTCTCCGTGAAGTACGTCGTACAGGAACGTGCCCAGCGTCGCTCCCTTGACCCCGCTGACCCGCTCGATCAATGGGCTAATGACGTTGTCGTTAACGTAGCCACCGAGCTTGTAGCCGCCGTATGCCGCACTGATAAGGCCGCTACCCCGCCCCAGCACTCCCAGAGCCTTCGACGCAAGCGGCGATTCCATCAGCGTTCCTGCCGCGCTCAGCAGACCGCGGCCCACGCCACCACCAGCGCGAAGCACAGACAGGCCAAACCGCCCCACGCCAGCCCCCAGGCGAAGCGCGCCGTTGGCTGCTGACTTCGCAATACGCCCGACGCCGCGCGCGAAACCACCGCCACCCTTCCCTCCGCCGCCCGGCAAAGGCAGCGACAGCGTCGAGATGACCTTGTGCAGAAAAGCGAGTCCTGTGGCGAACGCCATGATCGCCTTCGTTGTGCCCGGAAACTCCTGTGCAAGGTGTGTGATGCGCTCAATCAGGCCATTGAACTTCTCCAAGCCCGAAATCGCCAACGGCAAAACATGTTCGCCAAGCGCGATATTGAGGTTCGTCTTCTTGGCCTCGTAGTCCTTCAGCTTGCCTTCGAGCCCTTCGTTGTCCTTCTCGTAGAGCTTTGCTGCGCCAAGTCCTTTTCCGGCGTTCGCGAGGTACAACCCGGCCCGCTCCTTGTCATGCTGAAGCTGCTCCAGGATGTTTTTCTCGTCCTTCATGCCGAGCAGGTTGCCCAACTTCGTGTTGAGCGCATCTCCGCTGTATCCGCTCTTCTGCAGCGCCGGCACGATCACACTCGTCACGTACTGAAGCGGATTCTCGGTGAAGGCCCGCGCGTCCGTCATGCCGGTTGCATCCACACCGGTGATGTGCCCGGCCTTGTCGCGATGCACGGCCTTCGGGTCCAGCAGCTTGACGCGTTCAAGCTCACGCGCGACCGTGGCGGGCATATTCCCTGCCACCCAGCCTTGGAGCGCCGACATGGCGTCAACGCCAGCCTTGGAGCCCCCATTGGCCTGCATGAACTGCTTCAGCCCAAACACCGCGGCCTCTGACGGCTTCAGTGCGCCGGACAGCTTGCCGCCTTGCATGGCCTCCAGGTAGTCCTTGGGCAGCACGCCACCGCCGCTCGCCAGCGCCGTATTGACGAGCATGTTGAAGGTCTCTTCCACCTTCTTCGTATCGATCTTGCCGTCTTTGCCGATCACGCCGTCGCGCATCTGCGCGACCTTCAGTGCAGTCAGCGCCATGCTGTCGAGTTGCGCGCCGTCCTTGACGCCGGTTGCCGAGCCAAAGGCCGTCCGCGCCTGGGCCAGCAGTTTCGTCACGTCCTGCGCCTGGGTCGAACTCTGCAGAATGGTCTGTGCTCCACCAAACAGCTGTCCGACATCCGTGAGCGACATGCCCTTGATGTCGAGCCCTTTGAGGAACGTCTCGTTCGCCGCCGCAGCGCCGGCGTCAAAACGGCTGATCCGTTCAAGTACTGCGTGGTACTTCGAAGCAGCATCCACTTGCTTGTCCCACATGTGGGCGGCTTCGTTGCCGGCCTTGAACAGACCGCTGCCGAACTCGGTGAGCTTCTTGACCCTCTCCAGCCGGGTCTCCAACTTCTCCGCACTCTTGTTGACGGATTCGAACTGCGCGGCCATCGCCAACAACCCGCGCGACACGTTGTCCACCAACGCAATCTGTATCCCGATCTTGTAAGCATCGAGGCTCATAGGAATCCTTGTTCGTCTGTTGAGGCCACCGATCTCACTTGTGCGCGCTTGCGGTGGAAGCCAATGGGCGGCCCTCCAGCACCGCCGTCACCGCATCGCCCACACGCTGTTGCACAGCGTCGGCGTGCTCGTTTGCCACCGCACCCAAAAATGGATGCGGTGGCGTCTGCACACTGCCCAGCTCCAGAACGACAGCCTGGTTGGCGTTGGAGCCGATGGCCGCCTCCAACCCCTTGACCTCCCGGCCGATGGAATCGCGCAGCGCATTCACCAGCGCCGCATCTGCGATGCCGGCGGCCGCCGCGCTTTCCACCGCCTTGGCGCTAGCTGCCAGCTCCAGTGCCGCAGCGGCCGCGTCCAGCCCCTGCGACAACGCTTGCGGCACGCGCGCCTCCAACTCGATCAGGCGACGCGCCATCTCTGCTAACGAAAGGTTCATTCGCGCTCCTTGAAAGACATCGTCTTCAGGTCGAACTGCGCGCCATGGAATTCGCTGCATTTGATCGCCATCGCCTGCCGCATGGTGTCGTCCAGCGAAAACGCCACGTCGAACGGAACACCGTTATGCACGAGCCACATCGCCTCGTGAAACGGGCCGTTCGTCAGGAGTTTTTTAGCTCGGACTCCGACGTGGCAACGTTGATGAAGCTGGCCGCGACACCGCGCTGCGCGGCTTCGTTGCCCTCTTCGCCCAGGCGTTGATACAGCGCACGCAACTGGGCTTCCGAGGCTGGCGTCGGCACCGGGTCACCATCGATGGCGCAGACGAACTTCAGATGCGCGACCTCTGCCAGGTACAGCATGTTCAGCTCGCTGCCGCCCGCGGCCTTGGCAAAGTCGAGATTCGCCAGCGGGCTCGGTTTGCGCAGCGTGATCTTGCGGCCCAATGCATCGTCAACCACCAGCTCTTTCGTGGCGGCCTTGATGATCTGTTCGGAGGGAGTGGTCGTCACGTTGGTCATCAGGACACCTTGATGCGGCGCGAAGCCACGAAGTTGACGGACTGCTTGATGGTGGCGTCGCCGGCGCGATTGCCTGCGTCCGCCAGCGTCATCAGCACACCGTCATAGCGGAACTGCGAGACCGAGCCGTTGGCCTCCTGGATCGTTTCGTAGATCTGCGCGGGGGCTTCGTTCAGGCCCGCGTAGTAGCCCGCTTCGAGCTGCGCAAAGTAGTTGTCGAGCGTCGCGTCCTGGCGCTCCACGTCGAACGAACCCGACCAGCCGTCGAAGAAGCGCACATGGTCGGTGATGCCGTCCAGGCGTTTGACGCGCACGTCGGTTACGTCCTGCTTGCTCTTGAATGCGGTGATCTTGTTCGGTTGCAGCGTGCCGCTTGCGGTCTGGATGACCAGCGTGTAGTCGCGACCGACGGAGTAGCCTTGAATCGGCATAACGTTCTCCAAAAGAAACGCCCCACGTCGTGCGGGGCGAGAAGGTTGATGGGTATGCGAGGGGTAACGCGCTTGATGCGTGTGTTACTGATTTGCCGTCGACGTGCGGATCACCGTGGCCTGCGAGCCTTCCACGTTCACCAGGAACTTCTCGATGACGGACAGGTAGACCACTTTCACATCGGCCTGCATGTAGCCCAGCGCAACGCGGTTCATCGGGTTGTTGTTCGCATCGATCTGCACCGAGAACGCCGGGCCGCCATTGACCGCACCGATCATCCCTTGCTGCTCCATCGAGCTGAGGAAGTTCGACAACGTGGCCGCCGCCTGCGCGCGCACCGTGGCCGACTGCAGCTGGCCGACGTACTTGCCCATGCCCGCGTTGATCGTGCTGGCGATGTAGTTGGTCATGCGCGTGTAGTTGTCGCCCTGCGTGAGCGCGTTCGAGCTGGTGTTGTGCCCCGCACGGCAACCGAAGTACGCACCGCCCGGCACCGGATTCGTCACGACATCGATGCCGGCCTGGATCAGCGCCTGCAACTCGGCCGAGCTGTAGCTCTGGTTGGCGAACGTTTTCTGCGTGCCCACCACGCCGTAGATCTGCTTGTTCAGGCTGCTGTTCTGCGGGGACAGGTTGGCCAGCAAGCCCGCAACAAAGCCTTGCGGCGACACCAGGCGCGTCACACCGTTGACGGTATCGAGCCAATACACCCAATCGCCAAACAACAGCTTGAAGGCGTACGAATCGATGCCAGCGGTGCTCTTGGCTGTGACGGCATTGGCGATGGTGTCGCCGCTCGGGCCCGTGCCGATCATGTAGATGCCCTCAGACAGGCCGAACGCCACCTGGGTCGGCCAGGTCGTTGCGTCGGTGCAGTCGGCGAGCATGGCAATCGACACGCCCTGGTTGCGCAGCGCGTACATGCCCTTGCGCGGCACGGTGTCCTGACCGAGCAGCACGGCGCCGGTGATGGTGGCCGCGCCATCCGTGCCGCCCCCCAGTTGCAGCGTGGCGGCCGTCGGTGCGGTGGTGCTCGCGCCGGCGGTGGCAGTGATGATTTGCGACGCGCCGCGCATCACGCTCACGCCGTTGTTGATGGCGTTGGCAATTGCGATCCACAACGCATTGCCGGTCTGACCGGCACCGATGTTGTCGAACACTTCGGGCGCCAGCGTCGGAGCGGCCACGGTCACCTTCCACGTGTTGGCAGCCGAACCTGCCGCCAGCGCCACCGTGACGGTGTTGCCGAGCGAACCCGTGTACTTGGCCGTGAACGTCACGCCGTTCGTCTGCGCGACCACCGTGGCAGCGGTGTCGGTGCCATCGGTCACGCGCACGCAGCGGAAGTTGTTGGCGCCCTGCTGAACCGCCACGGCCACGGCCGTGCCCATATCGTAGGTGCGGTTCTGGATCGCGCCGAACGTCTGCGCGTACATGGCCATGTTGCCGATCAGCGTCGGCGAGTTGACGGGCCCCCAGGCCGCGGTACCGACCACGCCGAGCACGTTGGTGGGAACGCCGTTGAGCAGGGTGACCTGCGGCGGAACAATTTGGACGTACAGGTCCGGAACGATGAGTGCAGTGGTATTGATGCTGCCCTGCTGGACGATCGGCATGCGTGCCTCCAAGTGAGAGAACAAAATGGCCGCACGAAGGCGGCCGGCAATAAAAAAACCGCCCGAACAAAAAGGGCGGCACGGTTACGGTTGATGGACTTCCACTGCAATGCGGCCAGGCGAACCCGGCCATGGGCGACCACGACCGCGCTACTGCGCGATGGCCCGGACAGGAAACTGCGCGCCCATTGACGCCCCGGCTGTCACGTTCTCGACCCCAGTCGCAATCTGGTACGCGGTGTCGGTCACGATGGTTGCGTACTCGACGGCATACCGGAGGTCGCGCCGGTAGATGCCATTCGTCAGGTCGTCATGCTGATGGCCGCGCTTGTAACGCAGCGCCGCGCCCTGATCGGGCAACGTCAGGCGCACGATCCCCGAGAGCACCGCATCGATCTTGCCGACGATAAGGTCGCGCGGCGCCGCGCCATTCGCCCACGCCGAGATCAGGAAGGTGCGCTCTTGCCTGCGCGTCTCGCGCTGCACGGTGCCGATGCCACCCACGCGCGGCGAGATGTATGTCGCATTCGGAATGGTGATCGACGAGCCAGTGGCCGTTGCCGGGCGGTCAACAGCCACCAGCGCGGCTAGCGACGTCGCAATGTTGGCCGGTGTATCGCTGGCCTGCACGGCATAGGCATATGCGCGGCCGTCCACCAACAGCACAACGTTCTGCGGCGTGCTGACGATACCGTTCACCATGACGGTCTGTGCCGTCACGCTCAAGGCCAGCGTGTTCGCCGGCGGTGTGGCGACGGTCCAATCCGAGAACGCAGTGTTGGCGTGACGTTGATGACTCGTGATCGGAAAGATCGACACATGGACCTTGTTGGCCTGCAGGTCGGTCTTCAGTTGCGTCATGTTGGGCCAGCCGCTGTAGACCACCACAGGATTGCCCGTGATCGACGGCTGGCCGATTCCGTTCGGATAAACCACGCCGGTGACCAGCGTGACGAGTGCAGTGGAAACGTCAGAGAGATCTGCCATAAGACAAGCGCCTTCATCGATGCGCGCTGCAATGCGTGATCGATCGAGTGAGTTGTATCCAGGATTGAGACAGCCGCGAACGGTTCGTCACCGTGTAGCGACATCGAGGCATGTATTGCGTGGGAATACGTCAGCAAGCGAAGCCGAGAAACAAAAAAGCCCGCTGCGTGGCGGGCTTTTCTTCGCGATGTCTGCGCTTCGTCTGGGTAAATCAATGCACCCCAGTGGGGTGCATGTCTCGGTCTGAACCGGTTACGCCGCGAGGGCAATCGAACATCTGGGAAACAGAATACGAAGGGGATATAAACCGTGCAAGTGGGCTGAAGAAAAAATTCCGAAAAAATTTTCAGGCGGCCAGCGGAGCCGCCGTCACAGTCGCGGCAGCGGCCGCTGCACGCACGGCCTTCGTCATCTGCGCGCGCGCCACTTCCGAATCGATGACGTGCGACATGATCGACTGCGCCTTCGCAAGTCGCACCTTCCAGTGCTTGAGCGTATGCGGCGATGCGCCGTACTTGCGCACGAGAATGCGGCACACCATCTCTGCCGGCATGCGATGCACGTAGTGATACTGCAGTAGCCGCTTGGCTACGGGGTCGGCAATTTTCTGCCACGCCTGCTCGACCAGCCAGCCGTCATTCACGTCGATGCTGACGATGGCTTGCGGCGCGCCGCATTCTGC
This sequence comes from Ralstonia sp. UNC404CL21Col, assembly GCF_000620465.1. Taxonomy (GTDB): domain Bacteria; phylum Pseudomonadota; class Gammaproteobacteria; order Burkholderiales; family Burkholderiaceae; genus Ralstonia; species Ralstonia flatus. The sequence goes on along the minus strand of NZ_JIBE01000004.1, from coordinate 1,349,302 downwards.
ATCGCGCATGGCGACGGCCAACCGTGCCCACGATGCGCAGTACTGCGGTTGCCAGCTCGGGTCGCGCACGACGCGACTCCAGTTCTCCAAACGGTCTTCGATTCCCATGTCCCTTGTCCTCGTATGTTTGTTGCGTGTGGATGCCGATATCGGCTTGCGTCACCCGCCTCTCGCGCTGTCGCCGCACTGACGGAAGACGAAGACAGCCGAAAACGCGATGACGCATGCGCCTATTGGAAAACGCGCACCTGCGCAGGCCCGGCGCCCACCGCACGCACCGACTGCACCCAGCGGCCTGTGACGCCGCATTTGCGTTCCTCGTCCAGCTCGAGCCGCTTGGCGGCGATCAATTCGCTGCGGCGCGCAGAGACGCTCGACTTCTCAATGCGCAGCGCCTGCGCGATTTCGGCAATCGTGGCGGTGCCGCTGCGGGCGACGTAGTCGGCGATGCGGTCGCACTGCAGCTTGGCCGTGGACGTGGCGCGGTTACGTCGAAAAGCATCCATCGAAGTTTGGGTGACAGTCATGGGAAGAGGCTCCAGTCGGCGCGAGCAGGCGCGCGGATTGAACAGATTCGGTTCGACCCGGGCCGCCTGCAGTAGGCAGCGGCGGAGATCAGGTCGTGCGGAGAAGTTTAGATTGTTCTAAACTGTTGCGTCAAGAAACTCCTGGTACACAAATTAGAAATTTCTTGCTCTAATGCGACCCATGGACATCTACGACAACCGCCGCCAGTGGCTGACCTACTGGATCCAGACCCTCGTCAACGGAGACCGCTCGGCGTTCGAGCGTCTGTACGGGTATTCGCGCTCGCAGGTCGCGCAGTTCCTGTCGCGCACCTACCAGGATGGCCGCAGCATCGGCGACATCGCCGCACGTCGTCTTGAGAAAAAGTTGGGGTTTGCCGACCGTGTGATGGACACCCCGTTCTCCGACGCGGCCGCGCAGGCTGCCGGCGGCAGCGCGGGCGATCTCGTCCGCACAAGCGCAGGCGCGTCCGCGCACAGCAAGGGCTTTCCCGCGCGGCCCATCACCACGTACAACAGCCTGGACGAACTGCCGAGCGAGACGACCATCCTCATCACGCATGTCGACGTGGCCCTTTCTGCCGGCAACGGGCGCGAAACCTGGCACGTTGAAGAGAAGGAACCGCTGCCGTTCCAGGCCGATTACGTCCGCCGGCTGGACGCCAGCCCCAAGCACCTCGTGGCGGTAAAGGTGCGCGGCGACAGCATGGAGCCGCGCCTGTTCGATGACGACACGGTGGTCGTCGACAAGGCGGACCGGCGCATCCCCACGGGCGGCGGCGTGTTCGCCCTGGTCTACTGCGGCGAGATGCTGGTGAAGCGGTTGTTCCGCCTGCCCGACGGCTCGATCCGGGTGGTGAGCGACAACAAGGAGAAGCACGATCCGTTCATCGTGACACCAGACCAGCTCGAACACATCGACATCGTGGGTCGGGTCAAGTACCGGTCCGGCATGGGCGATTTCTGAGCGGACGCCCGCGCCCGCTTCTCAACATGCAGACCCGCTTCGGCGGGTTTTTTCTTGCCCAAAGGTGTGCTTCTAAACCGCCGCAGTAGACATTTCTTGACAAAATGTTAGAAATATCTAAAATAGCGGGACAGAACGCACCTCACCGTACTCGCGCGCGCCACCCCTTAAGGGCGCTGCGCTCAGCCACCTCACGCAAACCGAATGACTGAAACCGAAACACTCCACCGGATTCTTGAAGCGACCCGCAAAGCATGGGGCCTGCCGGCCGCGCGACGCGGCAACGCCACCCTTGGGTCACAAAGCGCGCTGCATCAACAGACAATCCAGCCAGCGGCCGAATTTGTAGCCCACCGCCTCCAGCACGCCCACCTCCCGAAACCCGCAGCGCGCGTGCAGCTTGGCTGACCCCGGGTTTTCGCGGCCGCCGCCCACCACGGCCACCATCTGCTTGAAACCGCGCGTCTGGCATTCGCGGATCAGCGCCTCCAGCAGCAATGTCCCAACGCCCCGCCCCTGCGCGGTGGCATCAAGGTAGATGGAGTCTTCCACCGTGTGGCGATACGCGGGCCGCGCGCGATGCGGACCGGCATACGCGTAGCCGAGCAGCACGCCGCCCGCTTCGGCCACCACATAAGGCATGCCGGCATCCCGCAATGCGTGGAAGCGGCGCGTCATCTCGGCTAGATCGGGGGCATCGATTTCAAAGCTGGCGGTGCCAGTACGCACGTGATGCGCGTAGATACCGACGATAGTGGGGAGATCCGCCTCGGTGGCTGGACGAATGGCAACGGCACCCGATTCGCGTACGGACCGGGAAGCATCGATGGGCATTGCAGAAGACATGGCGGCAGGATGTGGAAGCGGTGTGAAGCGTTCATTGTCACGCCAATTTCACGCAAACCGCAGATCGCCGAGCGCATTCCGGTGACATGGCTATCGGGCAGCGCCGGAATGCGGTAACTTGGCAAACGCATTTGCCCCGCTGCGCCCTTCCTGCCATGCATGACCTGTTTCCCCTGATCGCCGAATACGGCGCGTTTGCCGTGTTCCTCAATGTGCTGCTGACGCAGGCCGGCGCGCCGCTGCCGGCCGTGCCGACGCTGCTCGTGGCTGGCGCGCTCACCTTCCACGGACCGCTTTACGTGATGGAACTGGCACCGGCCGCCGTGTCGGGCGCGCTGCTTGGCGACGGCCTGTGGTATTTCGCCGGCAAGCGCTATGGCCGGCACGTCATGGCATTGCTGTGCCGCGTATCGCTGTCGCCCGATTCCTGCGTGCGACGCACGCGCACGCAATTCGAGCGCTGGGGCGCCCCGATGCTGCTGATCGCGAAGTTCATTCCGGGTTTGTCGACCGTGTCGTCAGCGCTGCTTGGCACGATGCGCACGCCCTTCAGCACGTTTGCGCTGTACAACCTGGTGGGCTCGGCGGTGTGGGCCACGCTGTGGTTGCTGCTGGGCCGTCTGGCGCACGACAGCATCGACCAGGCGCTGCGCCAACTCGACCTGCTGGGCACGCGCGCCGTGCTGCTGATCGCGTTGCTGGCAGCGGTATATGTAGCGGCGCGCTGGTTGCAGCGCTGGCGCTTTCGCAAGATGCTGGAGATGGCGCGCATCTCGCCCGACGAGTTGCATGCGTTGATCGAATCGGGCGCGGCACCCGTCATCATCGACGTGCGGGCAGACAGCTCGCGCATGCTACAGCCGCAACGCATTCCGGGGGCCATGCTGTATGACATGTCCAGCAGCAATCGCGCGATCGAGATCGACGGCCCCGACCGCGAGATCATCATCTACTGCGCCTGCCCCAACGAGGCGTCTGCCGTGATGCTGGCGCGCACGCTGATGGGCCGCGGCTTCAAGCGCGTGCGTCCGCTGCATGGCGGTATCGACGCATGGGTGGAGCGCGGCTATGGCGTGGAGCACGTGGTATCGGTCACGCCCGCCACACTGACGACGGCGGAAGCGGGCGCCTGAGGCTGGCCCGCATGTGCGCCGCGGCGACGAAGCAGACGCACAAAAACAAAAAGCGCACCTCGCGGTGCGCTCTCCCGTAAGTACGGCAAACATGCGGTGCGCCAGCCCCCCGGCTCGGACACCCCGCATCGGTCCGTGTGCATCCGCCCGAAGACGGATGTGGCGAAATGATCCCCGTTTGATCCCTTCTTCGCCAGTCGGACTTGACCCCCTTGTTATTCATTTGCAACGCTGCCGCGTCAAACCTATGCGCGGCGTGCTCGCGTTGTTATTTCCCGTCCTTCTTTCATTGCCTTGCGGCTGGCCATTTTTGCATGGCACTCCTGCGTATTAACGGCAGGGTTGCACCGAACTTTAGACGCTGCGGGGCCAGCGGCCGGTCAGGCAAACGTGTCGATAGCGCCTTCGTGGGTGGACACACGACGCGGTGCCACCGCCAGCGTATCGGCGCGGTCTTGCGAGCCGCCGCCATAACGGCTGCCGCTATTCCCGCTGCCCGAACCGCTGCCCTGGTTTTGCGCCGATGAACCCTGCGATGCGCTCTGCTGCTGGCTGAAGTCACCCGTGCTGACCGACGTTTGCGCAAGCTGCATCCCGCCTTGCTGCATGGCGTCGCGCAGGCGCGGCATGGCGTCCTGCACGAGTTCGGCCACCGCCTGGTGCTGGCAGACGAAGCTCGCGTTGACGGCACCGTTGTCCACTTCCAGCTTGACGTGCATGCCGCCCAGCTCGGCCGGGTTCAACTGCAGTTCGGCAGACGATTGACGGTGCACTTGCATGAAGGCGAGCTGGCTCGCCATGCTCTGCGGCCATGCGGCGTCGCCAAAGGTGGGCAGCGTGTGGACTTGCTGCGGCGTGATCGATGCACCTGTCGCAGCGCCTGCGTTGGCCCCACCCACCGCAAAGGTCGGTGCGGCGGCCATGCCGGCATCGCCATTGGCACGCGACAGTGCGCCCTGGAACAGCGTACCGCTGCCCTGCGCATTGGCTTGCGTACCGGCGTTGTCCGTGTTGCCGGCGTTGCCGCCATTGCTGGCGTGGCTGGTGGCATCAGCGACGGCGGTCGCGGCCGTTTGCGTGACGGTGTTGTGTGCGCTCAGGTCGCTGCGGCGCGGCAGGCCGTGGTCGGCATTCGCGCCCTGCGCAGACGACGTGCTGCCGAGCTGGCGCACGGCGGGCGGCGTGTTGTCGGCAACGGCGCGCGTGCGGGCCATGGTCTGGGCCAGCGTGCCGCTGTCGGGCAGCGCGGTGGCCGGTGGCGTCGGCGTGTTTGCAGCGTTGGCCTTGGCGTCCTGCGCAGCCGGCAACCCAGCCGGGGCCGCTTGTGCAGTCATGGCTGGGTCAGCGGCGCCCTGTGCCGCGTTGGCCACCCCGTTTGCCGCGGCGTTTGCGGCAGCCAGAGCAGCAGCGTCATTTGCAGACGATTTGGCGACAACCGGCGTTGCGGCGTCGGTATCGGCCTTGGTATTCGTTTGGGGCGCCGGTTGCGCAACCGGCTGCTGCACGACTGCGGCCGCCTGCTGCGCGGCCTGGCGTGCGGCTTCGATCTGAGCCGCCAGTTGGGCAGCCGGGTCGACCACCGCCTGCTGTGCCGCGGTATCGAGGTCCTTGGCGCTGGCCGGCTGGGCCGGCTTGGCATTGGCCGTATCGGCGGTGCTGGCGGCAGGCGTGGTGATGCTCGGCACGGGCGTATTGTCGTCGGCCGGCTTGGCGTCCTGACCGTTGCTCGCGGCGCTGGTGCGCGTCGCGTCCTTGCGCGCGATATCGGCGCGGCGGCCGGCCTCGTCGGCGGCCGACTGTGCGTCCGCGCGACGGCGTGCGGCGTCCTGGGCCAGGCGGTCCGACAACAGATTGCCGAAGGTATCGGTGCCGGACGAGGAAGCCTGCGTCTTGTCGGCGGCGGCAGTATTGCCGGCCGACAGCATGGCGCCCAGGTCTTTGGCAGCGGCGTTGGGGGTGGCACTCAAGCCCACGTTGACTCCATCTTGCGACTGCGTGTTCGCGTTGGTCTTCAATTGCCGCCCTGTGCCGCACGCATGCGGATCACCTTGGCGGCGTGTTCGTCGTTGTCGCGCTGGGCACGGCGTTCTTCGTCCAGGCGCTGCTCTTCAATGTGGCGCTGGCGCAGGATGTCGAACGACTGCTCGCGGCGCTGCTTTTCCAGCCAGTTGGCACGGCTCATCGCAAGCTGCTGCTCCAGCGCGCTGATGGTGCCCTTCTGCTGGTGCACGGCGTTGCCCAGGCGGTCGATAAAGGCCGCGTAGTTGCGCAAACGCGTGACGTCCATGCCGCCTTCAGCGGTGCTCAGCATCTGCTGGTGGTAGTTGTTGCGGTAGTCGGACAGCAGTGCCAGCTTTTGCGTGGCGGCCTCGCGCGTATTCATCAGGCGGCCGACTTCCTGCGTGGCTTTTTCGGTGTCCTTCTGGGCCAGTTCCAGCACGGTTTCGAGGCGGAACGGCTTGTTCATGGTGGTCATCGGTGGACCCTCCAGCTTCCCGTTACATCAACCCATCGGACGCAAACCCGGCGGCTTTAGCCTTCGGCTTGCGCAACGCTTGCGGCTTCACAGTGCCAAGCGGGCACATCACGCCAGCACTCCCTGCATCTTCTCCAGCGTGTGCTCGCGGCTTTCGTTCTCGAACATGCCTTGCTGCAGGAACGCTTCCATGTCGGGGTAGCGCGCGATGGCCTGGTCGGTCACCGGGTCGCTGCCACGCGCGTAGGCGCCCACGGCAATCAGGTCGCGGTTGCGCTGGTAGCGGGCGTAGAGCTGCTTGAAGCGGCGCGCCGTGTCGAGCTGCTCGCGCGGCACGATGGCCGACATCACACGGCTGATCGACTGTTCGATATCGATGGCAGGGTAGTGGCCCTGCTCCGCCAGCTTGCGGGAGAGCACGAAGTGGCCGTCCAGAATGGCGCGGGCCGCATCGGCAATCGGATCCTGCTGGTCATCGCCTTCGGCCAGCACCGTGTAGAACGCGGTGATGGAGCCGCCGCGGCCGTTGGCATCGACCATGCCGTTGCCGGCACGCTCAACGAGCGCCGGCAGCTTGGCAAAGGCCGAGGGCGGATAGCCCTTCGTGGCCGGCGGCTCGCCGATGGCCAGGGCGATCTCGCGTTGCGCCATCGCATAGCGCGTGAGCGAATCGACGATCAGCAGCACGTTGCAGCCGCGGTCGCGGAAGTATTCGGCAATCGTGTGGGCGTAAGCGGCGCCCTGCAGCCGCATCAGCGGCGAGGTGTCGGCCGGCGCAGCCACCACGGCTGAACGTGCCAGGCCTTCGTCGCCAAGAATCTCGTCGATGAATTCCTTCACTTCGCGGCCGCGCTCGCCGATCAGGCCGACCACCACCACGTCGGCCTGCGTGTAGCGGGCCATCATGCCCAGCAGCACGCTCTTGCCCACGCCGGAGCCGGCAAACAGGCCCAGACGCTGGCCCTGGCCAACGGTCAGCAGACCATTGATGGCGCGCACGCCCACGTCGAGCACATGCTCGATCGGCTTGCGCTTGAGCGGGTTCAGCGGTGCCGGGTTCAGCGTGCCCCAGGCGAGATCTTCATGCGCGCCCAGCGGCCCCTTGCCGTCGAGCGGCTCGCCGTTGGCGTCCACCACACGGCCCAGCAGGCGCGGGCCCACGGGCAGGAACTTGCTGTGCGAAATCGTCGGGTCGGCGCCGTCTTCGCTCGACACCGGCAGGCGTTGCGGCTCCAGCGGGAACACGCGCGCACCGGGCACCACGCCCACCAGATCCGTTTGCGGCATCAGGAAGGCGCGCTCTTCGGCAAAGCCGACCACTTCGGCCAGCACGTGGCGGCCGTGCGGGAGTTCCACGCGGCATGCGCTGCCCACCGGCAGCTTCAGGCCAACGGCTTCCATGACCAGGCCGGCCACGCGCGTGAGCTTGCCGCACGTCACCACCGGGCGCGCCAGACGCGCACGCTGCGCGGTCTGCTGCAGGTGGGCTTGCCACACGCGCAGGTTGGGATTGTTGGCGGCGGGCTGCACGGTCTCAGGCGACATGGAGTGCGCCTCCTGCAACGCGTTCGGCTTCCGAGCGTTCGCTGGCAAGCCATGCGGTATCGCGGCCCAGCGCGCGGGTCAATTCGGCCCAACGGGTTTGCAGCGTGGCATCGGTTTCGCCAAAGCGGGTCTGCACGCGGCAGCCGCCGCGCTCAATGGCGGCGTCGACGATGAGCGTCCAGCCGGCGGCGGCCAGCTCCGTGCCCAGCGTCTGGCGAATCAGCTCGGCGTCATCGGCATGCACGCGCAACATGGCGGGCGCCGGGGCGGTGGGCGCATCGCCCAGCACTTCGCGAACCATCGGCAGGATCCGTTCGGGCTGCGCATGCAGCGCGCCGTGCAGAAACTGCTGCGCCAGTTGCAGCGCCAGATCGACCAGCTCTTCGGCAACGCTGCCGTTCAGTTGGTCGATCGCCTCGCGCACGGATTGCATGAGCGCGGCGATGTGTTTGGAATCTTCCTCGCCCTGGCGGCGGCCTTGTTCAAAGCCATCCTGAAAGCCTTGCGCGAAACCATCGCGGCGGCCTTCGTCGCGGGCGGTGGCAAGCTCCGCGTCAAGCGCGGCCTGCCATTCCTCTTCGGAAATCGGCGGCTCTTCGGGCTCGGGCGGCGGAGGCGGCGGCGCGGCTGCAGCAGCGGCCTCTGCGGCCTGTCGCCGGAAGTCGGTCGGCTCCCACGCCTGGTATTCGACCAGCGTGTCGCGCGGGATGATCGGCGGACGCGGCATCTCAGCGCCCCGTCACAGCAAAGCGGCCAGCACGGTCAGACATAGGCGTCCTCCGCCTTGCGGCCGATGGTGATTTCGCCTTCGTCTGCCAGGCGGCGCGCAACGACCAGGATTTCCTTCTGCTGCGCTTCGACTTCCGACACCTTGACGGGCCCCAGCACTTCCAGCTCTTCCTTGAGCATCGTGCCGGCACGCTGCGACATGTTGGCAAACACCTTGTCGCGGAACTCCTGCTTGGCGCCCTTGAGCGCCACCACCAGAACGTCCTGGCTGATCTCGCGCAGCAGCGTCTGCAGCGCACGGCCGTCCAGATCGATCAGGTTGTCGAACACGAACATCTTTTCAACGATGGCGTCGGCCAGTTCCGGATCGCGCGAACGCACGCCTTCGATAACGGAGCTTTCCACGGCGCTCGGCACCAGGTTGAGGATTTCCGCTGCCGTGAGCACGCCGCCCATCGCGTTCTTCTTGCGGTGGTCGTTGCCTTGCAGCAGCTTGGTCAGCACGTCGTTCAGCTCGCGCAGGGCGCTGGGCTGAATGCCGTCGAGCGTGGCGATACGCAGGATGGTGTCGTTGCGCAGGCGCTCGGTGAAATAGGTCAGGATTTCCGAAGCCTGATCGCGGTCAAGGTGAACCAGGATCGTGGCGATGATCTGCGGGTGTTCGTTGCGGATCAGTTCGGCCACCGACGATGCATCCATCCACTTCAGGCCTTCGATGCCGCTGGTGTCGCCGCCTGACAGGATGCGGTCGATGATGTTGGCGGCGCGGTCGTCGCCCAGTGCCTTGCGGAAAACGGTGCGGATGTACTCGTTCGAATCCACGTCCAGCGGCAGGTCTTCGGCTTCAACGAAGAACGCGTCAAACGCATCGAGCACACGCTCGCGCGAGACGTTCTTCAGCGCGGCCATGGTCGCGCCCAGCTTCTGCACTTCGCGCGGGCCCAGGTGCTTGAGCACTTCGGCGGCTTCGCTTTCGCCCAGCGACATCATGAGGATGGCGCTGCGTTGGAGTCCTTCGGCGCTCATTCGTTACTCACCCATTGTTTGATGACGGCCGCGACGGCGCGCGGGTTGCTCTGCGCCACGCGGCGCATGGTCTCGAGCTTCTTCTCGAAGTCGTTGTTCTTGAGTTGCGGCAGCGCGTCCGGCAGCTCTTCGGATTCGGCGCCGGCAGCCGCCGGGCCTTCCAGCTCCGGCCCGGCCGAAGCCGCGGCGCCGGTGATGATCGGGGCGTTCGGGTCTTCGCCTTCGCGGCCCACGAACGTGGGCGTGGCCGGCTCGTCCTTCTTGCCCATCGAGCGGATCGCCGGACGGATCACTGCAAACACCAGGATCAGGAAACCGATGGCCAGTGCCAGATACTTGGCGCCCTGAATGCCGTACTGGATCATCTCCGGCTGCTTCCACAGCGGCAGGTCGTCCTTGGGCGTGGGCAGCGTGCCCGAGAACTGGCTGTTGACCACGTTCACGGAGTCGCCACGCTTGGCGTCAAAGCCGACGGCGTCCTTGACCAGTGCGTTGAGCTTGACCATCTCGGCTTCCGACAACGGCTTCCAGGTCTTGCCGTCGCCACGGTAGTTGACCACCACGGCCACCGACAGGCGGCGTACGGTGCCCACTGCGGCGCGGGTGCGGCGCACGGTCTTGTCGACTTCGTAATTGGTCGTGGTGTCGCGGGTGCTCGACGAATTGCCGTTGGTTGCGGTACCGCTCGTGTTGGCAGCGGCCGCTTGCTGCGGTTGGCCGTTCGGGCCGGTCGCAGCCGGTTGCGACGCCGAGGCCGGAGCCGGTGCGGTCGGCAGCATGCGCGGCGCGGTCGGCGGCTGGTTGGACAGCGCACCCGGCACGCCGCCCTGGGCGTCGGCCTTGTTCTGCGTGGCTTCAGCGGTATGCGTGCTGCGCACGGCAGCGTTGGCCGGATCCTGGTTCGGACGATACGTCTCGGCCATCTGCTCGGTGTTGTCCAGATCGACGTCGGCCGTTACCTGCGCGCGCACGTTGTCTTCGCCCACCACGGGGCCGAGGATGGCTTCGATGCGCTTGATGTAGCCCTGCTCGACGTCGCGCACGTAGCTCAGCTGCGTCGGGTCAAGACCCGAGGCGTTGTCCTGGAACGACGACGACAGCAGACGGCCGGATTGGTCGACCACCGTCACGTTGGCCAGCGGCAGGTTCGGCACACTGCTCGACACCAGGTGGCCAATGGCCTGCACCTGCGAGCGGTCGAGCATGCGGCCCGGATAGAGCTTGAGCAGCACCGACGCGCTGGGCTTGGCCTGCTCGCGCACGAATACCGACGGCTTGGTCATCGCCAGATGCACGCGGGCGGATTGCACCTCCTGCATGGCCTGGATGGTGCGGGCCAGTTCGCCCTCCAGGGCGCGCTGGTAATTGACTTGCTCGGTGAACTGGCTGGTACCGAATTTCTGGTTCTCCATCAGCTCGAAGCCCGCTTGGCCGCCCTTGGGCAGACCTTGCGAAGCCAGTTTCAGGCGGGCTTCATGCACGCTCGTCTCGGGCACCATGATGGCGGTGCCGCCCTCGGCAAAGCGGTACGGCACGTTCATTTGCTGCAGCGCGGCGATGATCGCCCCACCGTCGCTGTCGGACACATTGCTGTACAGGACGCGATAGTCCGGACCGCGGCTCCACAGCATCGCGGCGGCAATGACGGCCACCAGCGCTGCCCCGCCGATCATCATCAGCAGGCGCGGCGACAGACGGCCGAGCGGGCCCAGGGCGCCCAGCGCACCTGCACCTCCCGCGTTCTGGCGCGTCATCGCGCCCTGGCCCACCGCCGGCATATCCACCGTACCGAGCGTGTCGGCGACAGCAACCGAATCGGCTGTCGTTGGCATCCCAAATCTCCTGACTGACTACGTTGCTTGAGCGCTCGCCCAACGTCTGGGCATGGCTCCGTGGTTGCCATTATCGGCAGCGGGTGCGCAAGCAAATTGCCAAGAAGAGGGCCTTTTCCCGTTCTTTTGGGCGCTTGGGAACGGCGGCCGGGCGGCTACCTTTGCATCACCGTGGCGCCATAGCGACCAGCCGGCCCGGGCGGAAAGCGCCCAGGAAAGCCGGCCCAGGCAGCCAAGCAGCGGCGCCGCAAGCAATACGAGCAAAGAGGAGTTGACTTCACATGGATATTACGAACGCCAATTCAGTGGTCTCGCTGATGAACAGCGTGCTGGCGCCCTCCACCAAGGTGGGCGGCATTGGCGCGGGCGGCGCCGCCTCCGGCGACGACGCCAAGGTCAGCGTCGACTTTGGCGCGGTGCTCAAGTCGTCGCTGGACCGGGTGGATGCCTCGCAGCAGAAGGCCGAATCCGTCTCGCGCAGCTTCGAAATGGGCAACAACGACGTGGATCTGCATGACGTGATGCTCTCGCTGCAGAAGGCCAACATCGACATGCAGACGGCGGTGCAGGTGCGCAACAAGTTTGTCTCGGCGTACCAGAGCATCATGAGCATGTCGATTTGACGTCACTTCTATAGATTCACTTTTTTCTTCGCGCCGCATGTCCAAACACGCCAAACACCGCGCCAAGCCCGCCCGGGGCAGTCTTGCGCTGGTCGTCATCGCCCGCGACGAGGCTGCCTGCATCGAGCGCTGCCTGATGAGCGCCAAGCCGCACGTCGATCGCATGATCGTGCTGGACACCGGCTCGACCGACGACACCGTGGCGATCGCCAAGGCGTGCGGCGCCCAGGTGCACCATTTCACGTGGGTGGACGACTTTTCGGCCGCCCGCAACGCCGCGCTGGCCGCCGCCAATGCGGACTGGAACCTCGTGCTGGACGCCGACGAATGGATCGAGGCCGGCACGGACGAGCTGCGCGACGCCTGCACCTTCGGCCCATTGCTGGGCGTGGTGTGCATCCGCAGCGGGTTTGAAGTCTCGGGCAAGGTGGAGCAATCCAACAGCTGGATTGCGCGCCTGCTGCCGCGCGGCGTGCGTTACAAGGGCCGCATCCACGAGCAGCCCGATGCCGACCTGCAGCGCGTTCGCCTGCCGCTGGTGATCGGCCACGACGGCTACCTGGACGTCAAGCTCGAGAAGAAGCGCGGGCGCAACCACACCCTGCTCCAGCTCGAACTGGCCGCGCGTCCGGACGATCCGTACGTGCTCTACCAGCTCGGCAAGGATTTCCAGATCAACCAGGGCGACGCCGCCCAGGCCGCAGAGTATTACCGCCGCGCCGTGGCGACGGCACCCAAGCAGTCGCCCTATCGGCACGACCTGTGTATCTGCCTGCTCGCGTGCCTGAGCCAGACCGGACAACTCGACGAGGCCATCACCCTGGCCGGCGAGTGGATGGACGAATGGTCGGGCTCGCCGGACTACTTCTACCTGCTCGGCCATCTCATGTTTGAAGCCGCTGCCAAGCACCCGGCCGAGGCCGAAAAACAATGGCTGCCGATGGCGGAAAACGCCTTCCTGAAGTGCCTGGAGATTGGCGAGCAGCCCAAGCTGGACGCCGCCGTATTCGGGCGCGGCAGCTTTGCCGCCGCAAAGTACCTGGCGCTGACCTACCGCGCCCTGGCCGACACGCTGGCCATCAAGTCGAACCAATATTCCGACCTCGCGCGGCAGATGCAGGAACGCAGCGCAGTCGCCGCCGCATGAGTACGCAATCATGAAGACAGTCATCCTGGCCGGGGGCCTCGGCACGCGCATCAGCGAAGAATCGCACCTGCGGCCCAAGCCGATGATCGAGATTGGTGGCCGCCCGATCCTCTGGCACATCATGAAGATCTATGCCGCCCACGGCATCAACGATTTCATCATCTGCCTCGGTTACAAGGGCTACGTCATCAAGGAGTACTTCGCCAACTACTTCCTGCACATGTCGGACGTGACGTTCGATATGTCGAAGAACGAAGTGACCGTGCACGAGCGCCATGCCGAGCCGTGGCGCATCACGCTGGTCGACACGGGCGAACAATCGCAGACCGGCGGGCGCCTGAAGCGCGTAGCCGCCTACCTGGACCCGAACGAGCCGTTCTGCTTCACCTACGGCGACGGCGTGTCGGACATCGACATCACGAGCAAGATCGCCTTCCACCGCGCACACGGCAAGATGGCCACCGTGACGGCCGTGCAGCCACCGGGCCGCTACGGCATGCTCCAGCGCGACGGCGCACGCGTGACCGGCTTTACCGAAAAGCCGCCCGGCGACGGCGGCAGCTGGATCAACGGCGGCTTCTTCGTGCTCAATCCGTCCGTCATTGAATACATCGCGAGCGAAGACACGCCGTGGGAAGGCGCACCGATGGCGCGCCTGGCCGAGATGGGCGAACTGAACACGTTCGAGCATCACGGCTTCTGGCAGCCGATGGACACGCTGCGCGACAAGAACAGTCTGGAAGCCCTTTGGCAAGCGGGGAGTGCACCGTGGAAAAAGTGGTGACGCTCGACCCCCGTGCGTGGGCAGGCAAGCGCGTCTTCCTGACCGGGCACACTGGCTTCAAGGGCAGCTGGCTGGCACTGTGGCTGCGCCAGCTTGGTGCCGATGTGACCGGCTACAGCCTGGCGCCCGAAACGCACCCGAATCTCTTTACGCTGGCGGAGGCGGAATCCGCCTTGGCCGGCCACACGCTGGGCGATATCCGTGACGCGGATGCCTTGCGTGCCGCCATGACCGCGGCGAGACCCGACGTGGTGTTTCACCTGGCCGCGCAACCGCTGGTGCGTGCGTCGTATCAGGACCCGGCCGGCACCTACGCCACCAACGTGATGGGCACGGTGAACGTGCTGGAAGCCGCGCGCGCCTGCGCCGGCCTGTCGGCCATCGTGGTGGCCACCACCGACAAGTGCTACGACAACCGCGAATGGGCCTGGGGCTACCGCGAGACCGACGCACTCGGCGGCCATGATCCGTACAGCGCGTCCAAGGCTTGCGCCGAACTGGTGGCCGCAAGCTACCGGCGCGCGTTTTTCGCCAACGGCCCGCTGCTGGCCACCGGCCGTGCAGGCAATGTCATCGGCGGTGGCGACTGGTCGGAAGACCGCCTTATTCCCGATGCCGAGCGCGCGATGCGTGCCGGTACGCCGCTGGTCATCCGTTCACCGCACGCCACGCGGCCGTGGCAGCACGTTCTGGATTGCCTGCATGGGTATCTGGTGCTCGCGCAACGGCTGCTGGCCGGTGACGCCGCGTGCGCGACCGCCTGGAACTTCGGCCCGGACAGCGCCGCCACGCGCACGGTCGAACAGGTCTTGCAAGGCTTGCAACACCATTGGCCCGCGCTGATCTGGCAACTGGACGCCAATGCCGCCGCCGGCCGCCATGAAGCCGGCATGCTGCATCTCGACGCCAGCCGGGCACGGCAGCAACTGGGCTGGCAGACGGCGTGGCCGTTCGAGACCGCGCTGGAACAGACCGCCGCGTGGTATCGGCATCTGCATGAAAACACCGCGGATGCGCGCACGCTGTGCGACCAGCAGATCGACCGCTTCACCGCCGCCGCGTCCGCTGCCACACGCAGGAGCGCCGCATGAGCCGCTTCGCCATCCAACCGACGCCGCTGGCCGGCGTGGTCGAAATCAACCGCAAGGTAATCGGTGACCATCGCGGCTACTTCACGCGCTTCTTCTGCGCAGACGAACTGGCCGCCGCCGGCTTTGACAGCCCGATCGCGCAAATCAATCACTCGTATTCCGCCAAGCGCGGCACCGTGCGTGGGCTGCATTTTCAGTACCCGCCGCATGCCGAGATCAAGCTGGTGAGTTGCGTGCGCGGCCGCGTGTTCGACGTGGCCGTTGACCTGCGTGCAGGCTCGCCGACGTTCCTGCAATGGCATGCGGTGGAGTTGTCCGCCGACCGCCACAACAGCTTGCTGGTGCCGCGCGGGTTTGCCCACGGCTTCCAGGCGCTGGAAGACGATTGCGAGCTGCTGTATCTGACCTCGACGCCGTACGCGCAAGCCGCTGAAGACGGTCTCAACCCGACCGACAGCCGGCTCAACATTGCCTGGCCGCTCGACATGACCGAATGCTCCGACCGGGACCGCAACCATCCGCCGCTGACCGACGCGTTTGCGGGCATCACGTTGCGCGCCCAGAATCCTGAACTGCAGGAACAGCCATGACCCAGAAAATTCTGTACTCCAAGCCGTCGATCACCGAGCTGGAAGTCGAATACGCCACCGACGCCGCACGCAACGGCTGGGGCGACCAGTGCTACGCCTACATCAACCGCTTCGAAAAGCAGTTTGCGGAATTTGTCGGCACGCAGTACGCCATTGCCACCTCAAGCTGCACCGGGGCCATGCACATGGGCCTGGCCGCGCTCGGCATCGGCGCCGGCGACGAGGTGATCCTGGCCGACACGAACTGGATCGCCACGGCATCGCCCATCACTTACGTGGGCGCGACGCCGGTGTTTGTCGACATCCTGCCCGACACATGGTGCCTGGACCCGGCGCTCGTGGAAGCAGCCATCACGCCGCGCACGAAAGCCATCATCGCCACGCACCTCTACGGCAACCTGTGCGAGATGGACCGCCTGCTGGACATCGGCAAGCGCCACGGCCTTCCCGTCATCGAGGACGCGGCGGAGGCTGTGGGCTCGCGCTGGCACGGCCACGCAACGGGTTCGCAAGGCATCTTCGGCACGTTCTCGTTTCATGGCACCAAGACCATGACGACGGGCGAAGGCGGCATGTTCGTCACCAACGACCGCGCGCTGTACGACCGCGTCATGACGCTGAACAACCATGGCCGCGTGCCGGGCGGCAAGCAGTTCTGGTCCGACTTCATCGGCTTCAAGTACCGCATTTCCAACGTGCAGGCCGCCATCGGCTGCGCGCAGCTTGAGCGCATCGACGCGCTGGTTGCCCGCAAGCGCGAGATCTTTGCCGAGTATCAGGTGCACCTTGGCGGCGTTGCCGGCCTTGCGCTCAACCCCGAGGCACCCGGCACGCTCAACAGCTACTGGATGCCCACCGTCGTGTTCGACGAAGCGCTGGGCATTACGCGCGACGGGCTGCTGGCCGCGTTCTCGCGGCGCGGCATCGATGCACGCGTGTTCTTTTATCCGCTGAGCCAGACGGAATTGTTCGGCACGTCCGAGGCCACCGCGCGCCGCAACGCACCCAACAGCTACGCCATTGCCGAGCGCGCCATCAACCTGCCGTCGTATCACGACATGTCGAGCGAGAACATCGCGACGGTGTGCAACGTGGTGCTCGATCTCGTGAAAGCCCACCAGGAGACGCTGACATGCCTGGCATCCTGAACCCCGACCAGATCGAGACCTTCCAGCGCGACGGACTGCTGATCCTGCGCGACTTCTACGCGCCGTCGCAGGTCGAGCCGATCCAGCGCGCCATCTACGACATCATCGGTCTGGTGATCGACAAATACCGTCTCGACATCGACCGCGCACCGTTTGCGCCGGAACGGTTCGACGACGGTTATCAGGCGGTCATCAAGGCCAATCGCAAATACGGCGCCGAGGTGTATGACGCCGTCAAGCAGATCCCCGCGTTTGTCCGCCTGCTGGGCGACGAGCGCCATGAGCAGCTCGTTCGCAGCGTGCGCCCTGGCGCGCTGCCGGGCATTGCGCACGCGGGCTCCGGCATCCGCATCGACAACCCGCGTGAAGAGAAATTTCGCGCCAACTGGCATCAGGAATATCCGGCCCAGTTGCGCAGCCTGGACGGCGTGGTGTTCTGGAGCCCGCTCGTCGAAATCACGCCCGAGATCGGGCCGGTGGAGTTCTGCCCCGGCTCGCACGTCGAAGGCCCGCTGCCCGTCTTCAGCGCGGACCCGGACAACGCGGGCAAGCAAGGCGCCTACGCATTGTTGATCAAGGACGAGGCGAGCTACCTCGCGCGCTATCCGCACGTGCAACCGCTGACCAAGCCGGGTGACCTGGTGATGGTCGACTTCCTGGTGCTGCACGCCTCGGGACACAACACGAGCCAGCGTTCGCGCTGGTCGATGCAGTTCCGCTACTTCAATTTCTGCGAGCCGACCGGGCGCTCGCACGGTTGGAAGGGTTCGTACGCCAACGGCGTCGACTTCCGTACCGTCCACCCCGAACTCTCCGTGGAAGCCTGACCATGACCCAAGCTGCACTGCCCTGCAATGTCTGCCAGCAGCCGCTGGCCGAGCCGATTTACCGCGCGGCGCCGCAAAGCTCGCTGTCTTCCCTGCGTCGTGCCATGGACGGCACGCTGGAAGTGTTCTGCTGCGCCGCGTGCGGCCACATCCAAACCGCCGAGCTGTGCGACAACGGCAGCTTCTACGACACCGAGTACGACATCCTCGTCAACAGCGAGGAAGAAGATCAGATCTATGCGGTCGAAAACGGCCAGAAGATCTTCCGTGCCGATCACCAGGTCGCCACGTTCCAGCGCAAGCTGGCCTTGCAAGGTGCGCTGCATGAGGGCGCGCGTGTAGTCGACTTCGGCTGCGCAAAGAGCGCCACCATGCGCCTGCTCAAGCAGCAGCGCCCCGACGTGAACGTCCATCTGTTCGACATCAGCGACCGCTACGTCGGCTTCTGGGAAAAATTCCTGAGCCCCGAACAATGGGCGACGTACACGATCCCGACGGCATGGCAGCGTTCTTTCGATGTCGTCAGCTCGTTCTTCTCGCTCGAACACATCCCCGACCTGACGACGGCGCTGCACAACATTCACGGGTTGCTGCGCGATGGTGGCGTGCTGTACGCGATCGTGCCGAACACGTTCACCAATTCGGTGGATTTTCTGGTGGCGGATCACGTCAACCATTTCACGCACACGTCGCTGCAGACGCTGCTGGCCAACCACGGGTTTGACTTGCTCGAGGCGGACGCGAACAGCCACCGTGGCGCGTTCGTCGTAACCGCCGTACGCCGTCCTGGCGACAGCAAAGTCGCGCCGGTGCTCGATGCGCAAGCATTGGCCGACACGCAGAGCGCCGCTCGCAAGCTCGCCCACTTCTGGCAACAGGCCTCCAGCCATCTGACGGACTTTGAAGCGCAGCACGGCAGCGCCCCCGCCGTCATTTACGGCGCGGGTTTCTATGGCGCCTACACGGCAAGCAACCTGCAACAGCCGCATGCCCTGCGCGCGTTTGTCGATCAGAACCCGTACCTGCAAGGGTCCTCCCTGGCGGGCAAACCGGTGGTGGCGCTGGACAGCATTCCGGACGAAGTCGAAGTGGTGTACCTGGCCGTGAATCCGGTCATTGCCGATGAAGTGCGGCACACCGTGGAAGCCGCGTATCCGAATCGCTTCCGCTATTTCCGCTTCCAGCCATGATCGCGCGCGGCTCCCTCGTCCTTCGGGAATGGCGCGAGAGCGACATCGCCCAACTGCTGCCGCTGCGCAACGATGTGCCGACGCAGCTGCAACTCATGACGCGTCCGCGGCCCAACTCGGCCGCGAGCGTGCGCGACTGGCTGATCGCAAAATCGAAGCAGAGCGACCTGGTGCTCTTCGTCATTGCCAGCCAGGCAGATGACAGCGTACTGGGCTACCTGCAGCTGAACCACATCGATGCGGTCAACCGACACGCTTCGCTTGGCATCTGCCTGGCGTCATCCGCGCAAGGCAAGGGCCACGGGCGGGCCGCATGCGAAGCCGCGTTTGCCTACGCCAGCGAAACGCTGTGCCTGCGCAAGATCACGCTGGAAGTGCTGGCCGAAAACACGCGCGCCATCGCGCTGTACGAGAAGCTCGACTTCCGCACCGTCGGCACGTTGGCCGGCCACTACCTGCAAGACAACCGCTGGCACGACGTTGTCCTCATGGAACGGATGCTCGCGTCATGAAGGTCGTGATCACACAACCGATGCTGTTCCCGTGGGTCGGTCTGCTCGAGCAGATCATGCTGGCCGACGTGCTCGTCAATTACGCTGACGTTCAGTTCTCCAAGGGCAGCTTCACCAACCGCGTGCAGATCAAGGAGCCCGCCGGCACGCGCTGGATGACGGTGCCGCTGGAGAAGTTTCACCTCGGTGCGCGCATCGACGAAGTCAAACCCGCCACCAACGTCGACTGGCGAGCGCAGCATCTGCGCATGCTGGAGCAGGCCTACGAGGCCGCGCCGCATGCAAGCGACATGCTGGCGCTCGTGCGCTCCGTGTACGAAGCCGACTACACCAACATGGGTGCGCTGGCACTGGCGTCCATGCGCGCGGTGTGCCGCTACCTGGGCATCGAGCTGGACCGCAAGTTTGTCGACGCGCCGGAGCTGGACATTCCCGGGCGCAACACCGACCGCGTGCTCGCCATCGTGAAGAAGCTGCAAGGCGACACCTACATCACCGGACACGGCGCCAAGAACTACCTGGCCCACGCCGATTTCGAGCAGCAAGGCGTTGCCGTCGAATACATGAACTACGCCATGCGGCCGTATCCGCAATTGCATGGTGCGTTCACCCCGTTTGTCAGCAGCCTGGACCTGATTGCCAATCATGGCCCGGCCGGCAAGCAGTACATGTGCCCTCAGACCCTCCACTGGCGCGAGTTCATCCAATGAGTGAAATCGAAGCAATCCAACCCGAAGCGCCGCAAGACGTGGCGCCCGTGAAGCAGGCGGAGGTCATCCAGCAGGTTGCGCTGAGCGTCTGCATCCCGACCTACAACCGCGCCCGCTATCTCGAGAATCTGCTTGCAGAACTCGTCTCGCAGATCGGCGAGCTGAAGTTCAGCTACGAATTGCTGATCGGCGACAACTGCTCGACCGATGCCACCGAAGAAGTCGTGGGCCGCTACCAGGACAAGCTGAACATCCGGTATTTCCGCCGCCCGTCGAACCTCGGCTCGGCAGAAAACCTGAACCAGCTCTATCGCAGCGCGCAGGGCAAGTACGTGCTGTATCACGCCGACGACGACCTGCCGATCTTGGCCGAGATCAACAACAACATCGACATCTTCGAGCGCAACCCGGGCGTGGATGTCATCTTTGCGCCGTGGTTCATTCACGACCTGCCGACGCGGCAGGACGTCACGATGTTCTATCGCCAGGACGACAACTACCTGATCGAGCAGCACGACTACGCCAAGCTGCTGGCGCTGGTGTTGTCGCACCACCTCTTTCCGGAGATCTACCTGGCGCGCCGCGAGGTGATGGACCGCATCTACTTCAGCGCGCCCGAGCCTGCGTTCTACGCGTTCGTGCATGCGGCGGAAATGCTCGGCTCCAGCGCGGTGTACTTCAGCAAGACGCCGTTCTATCGCTCGGTCTCGCGCTACTTTGCCGACGAGACCCGCGCGCAGGCCGGCAACGAAGAAGTGAAACACGCGTGGGACCGCTATCGCGGCGGCCTGGAATACCTGTTCGGCAAGTTCTCGCACACGCTGCCGGCTGCCGAGCGCCCTGAATGGCTGAACGCCATCAACCAATTCGTGCTGGCACGCATGAAGGTGGCGCTGCGCCTGCGCACGCATGAAGGCGGCAATTGGATCGACAACTACTACATCGCCAACCGCGTCCGCGCGCTGGGCGAAGTGTCCGATCTGCCGGCGCCGTATGACCTGTACCGCGTCAATGCCGCGTTCGAATACGTGACCAAGCTCGATCCGTTCAAGCCCGAGCCGCCGAAGTACGCTACCTTGCGCCGCGCACCGTTGCAGGTCTTCCACCACGCGCACGGCTTTGCCGACACCGAGCTTCTGGTGCTCGACGACGATGACGCCATTCCGCACCACACCATCGTCGTCACGCCGATCCCGATGGACATTGCGGTGCCGGCGGGTCGTGAAGTCCGCTTCGTGTCGGAACTCGAAACGCTCGCCAAATTTCCCTGAGTCACTGGTCACACCCACATGGATCTCTCCAACGCTCATTCCGTGGTCTCGCTGATGAACAGCGTGCTGGCGCCCTCCACTGTCGGCGGCAGCACCGCCAGCGGCGAAACAGGCAAACCCAGCGTCGACTTCGGCTCCGTGCTCAAGTCGTCGCTGGACCGCGTCGACGCTTCACAGCAGAAGGCCGAATCCATTTCCCGCAGCTTTGAAATGGGCAATAACGACGTCGACCTGCACGACGTCATGCTCTCGCTGCAGAAGGCCAACATCGACATGCAGACGGCCGTGCAGGTGCGCAACAAGCTGGTCTCGGCCTATCAAAGCATCATGAGCATGTCGATCTGACATCACGCTGCCCCGCCCTTTTCCCCGTCGCGGAGAAGGGTTTCGGGTTCCTCTTGTCATTTATATTGCACACAATATAATTGCATCATCGATTTCTAGATCGATCTCCCGGCCGACATGTCGCCGACCGGGTTTCCCCATAAGAGGACCCGACCATGAAGACGCTTTACCAGACACAAGTCACCGCTGAGGGCGGCCGCGCCGGCCATGTTCGCAGCGCCGACGGCACGCTCGACCTGCCCCTCTCGCTGCCGCGCGAACTGGGCGGCGCAGGCGGTGCGGCCACCAATCCTGAGCAACTGTTTGCCGCCGGTTATGCGGCCTGCTTTGAAAATGCAGTGCTGCATGTGGCACGTGCCAAGCAGATCAAGCTGGCGTCGACATCGGTCACGGCCACGGTCGGCATCGGCCCGCGGGAAGACGGCGGCTTTGCGCTGACGGTGTCGCTGTCGGCCACCCTGGGCGGCGTCGATCAGGCGACGGCTGAAGCGCTTGTGGCTGCGGCGCATGGCGTATGCCCCTATTCGCATGCCGTCCGTGGCAATATTGACGTCCAATTGAACACGGTCACGCGCTGAGCCTCTCGCTCAGCCCTGTTGGGCCGACGCGGCACTCGCCGCTCGAGCGCCAGGCCGTTCCCCCCGGGAGTTTTCCGTGAACGACGTGCTGGCGCTCGATCAGCAGCTCTGCTTTCCTTTGTATGCCGCCGGCCACTTGCTGACGCGCCTCTACCGCCCGCTGCTCGATGAACTGGGCCTGACCTATCCCCAGTACCTGGTGATGCTGGCGTGCTGGCAGCAGGCGCCCTGCGCAGTGGGTGACCTCGGCCGCACGCTTTACCTCGATACGGGCACCCTTACACCGCTGCTCAAGCGGCTTGAAGAACAAGGCCTCGTCACCCGCACACGCGATCCCGATGACCAGCGCCGCGTCGTCATCGAGTTGACCGAGGCCGGCCGCGCCTTGCGCGAGCGTGCCGCCAAGGTGCCCGAAGCCCTGGCCTGCAAGATTCCGCTGGAATTGGACGAGATCGGCGCCACGCGCAACGTGCTGCGCAAGCTGCTCGACGCACTGGCCACAGCGGACGATCGCGAATGAGCGCACCGTCCGCTTCCGCCGACCTGGCGCTGGTTGTCATCGCCCGCAATGAAGCCGCCAGCATTGCGCGCTGCCTGCTCAGTGCCAAGCCGTTTGTCGATCGCATGATGGTGCTGGATACGGGGTCGACTGACGACACCGTCGCCATTGCGCAGTCGTGCGGCGCACTTGTCAGCCACATGGCGTGGACGAACGACTTCTCGGCCGCGCGCAACACGGCGCTGCAGGCCGCCAATGCCGACTGGAACCTCATCCTCGACGCAGACGAATGGCTGGAAAGCGGCGGCGAGCACCTGCGCACGCTCGGCGGCGCGGAGCCGTCCGTCGGCGTGGTGTGCGTCAAGAACGATACCGATGCAACCGAATCCGCCAGCCAGTTGATTGCGTGGATTCCGCGGCTGCTGCCGCGTGGCGTGCACTACACGGGGCGTATCCATGAGCAGCCGGTGTCGTCCTTGCCGGCGACGCGCGTGCCGATCGTGGTGCGCCACGACGGCTATACCGCGGCCAAGATGCAGAAGAAAGGCGAGCGCAATACGCAACTGCTGCTCGATGAACTCGCGCATCGGCCGGACGATCCGTATGTGCTGTATCAGCTCGGCAAGGAAACCGAGCTGCATCACGAAGACTACGCAAAGGCCGCGACGTACTACGCGCGCGCCTTCAGCCTGGCGCCGGCAGATGCGCCGTACCGCCGCAACCTGGCACTGCGTTATGTGTACAGCCTGGGCAAGGCCGACCGCGTTGACGAGGCACTCGCGCAAGGCGACGTCGCCATCCAGACGTGGCCGGACTTTCCGGATCTGTGCTTTGCGCTGGGATTGGTCTTGCTGGATGCGGCGGCCAAGCACCCTGACGAGGCAGGCGTGCGGTGGCTACCGTTGGCAGAACAGGTCTTCAACCGCTGCCTGGAGATCGGCGATCAGCCGGAGATGGACGGCAGCGTCATCGGCCGGGGCAGCTTCCTCGCTGCGCAGCAACTGGCGATCGTGTACCAGATGCAGAGCCAAGCGCTCGCACGCAAGTCCGAGCACTATCTGACGCTGTCAAAACAGCTGCAAGACGCGTCGTCTCAATAACGCGCCATGCTGCCGTAGGCGTTGCTTGCGGTGGTGGCGCGGCGCGCCGTGTCGATGCGCTTCTGCAGGCGGTCCAGGCGCGGATACACCATGGCGCGCACGCGTGCGTCATCTTCCAGAATGCGCACGAGCAGCGTGCGCTTGCGCTCCACGTCTGCGCGCGAGAGCTGCGGATGCGGCTCGGAACGGCGCAGCGCATCCACATAGGCGGCGCTTTCGCGTTCCAGCGTACTGACGACTTCCCAGTTACCCACTTCGGCCGCGCTGACCATTTCAGCGGTCAGGCGCGCAATGGCTTCGTAGCAGGTGAACAGACTTTCGCTGTCCTTGATCGGGATGTTGCGGTGCATAGTGGCTCCAGTTGGGCCGAATTCAGTCAAAGGTCGCCTGACTACAAACGACCGGCAATCAGCTCACAACGCTCAGGTGGCTGTTTGCCACGGCGGCAGCCGGTTGGCCGGTCTGGCCGATGGCAAGCCACGCATCCTGCAGCGGGACCAGCAAAGCATCCACCTCGGCGAGGATCGTCAGATCGTTGGTGCCGTTGGCCACCAGCAGGCGGCGCAGCATGTAGTCGTACAGCGTATTCAGTTGCACGGCGATGTCGCCGCCGCGCTGGTGGTCCAGGCTGGCCTGCAAGCCCTGACCGATGATCGAGATGGCTTTGTCGAACGCCCGCACCTTGGCCAGCACGTCGCCGCGCTGGATGGCGGCGCTCGCGAGGTTGATGGCGGCGCGCGCGCCTTCAAACAGCATGGCGATCAGGCGGTGCGGATTGGCGTCAACCACGGACGTCTCGATGCCGACTTGCGCATAGGCACCGATGGCACGGCGTGCAGCGTACATGGAAAAGGTCCTCGCTGTAGTCTGTTTTGTTTTGGGTTGTGCTCTAAACCTAAACGCGGCTTAGTTGTTGCTCGAAGTCTGCTTTGCAATCGCCGCGAGCTGCGTCGTCAGGTAATTGCTGGTGTTCGTCATGCTGGCCACCGCAGCGGACAGCGCGTTGAACTGCGTGTAATACAGCGCCTGCTTGTTATCCAGGCGCGTCTTCATGGCGGTGATCTGGTTGGCCAGCGAGGTCAGCGAGCTGTTGATCGAGTCGGTCTCGTTCTGCACCATGCCGCTGGAAGACAGCAGATTGGTCATCACCGTGTTGAGCTGGGCGGCGTAACCGCGCTGGACCGTGACCGTGCCGCGGGCGCCCAGCGGGCCACCGGCAATCTGCACGCTCAGGCCGTCGGTGGCGGAACCGGCGATCCCATACAGGTTCTGCCCCGAACCCGTCGCAGCCACGCCGTTGATGGTGCCCTGGACATCCACACCGTTGGTGGCCGTCGGGCTTGCGCCGAAGAGCGACGAAGCCCCCGCGCCCGAGACCGACACCGCCGACACCGAGCCGAACTGGCTGTCGGTAATGCTCAGCACGCCGCTGGCATTGGCCGACACCGATGCGTTGACCTTGGCGTTCTGCAGCGTGGTCGATGCGTTGATCTGGCTTTGAATCTGCGCAGCCAGCGTCGTCGCGGTGTAGCTGCCGGCCGCCAACGTCACGTTGACGGACATGCCGCTGATGTTGAACGCGAGCGTGTCGTTCACACCCGCGGTGATGGTCGTATTGGCAGCCGCTGAACCCGTGAGCGTGCCCTGCGTGGCGAGCTGCGTCACATTGACGGCATAGCTGCCGGCCTGCGTGGAATTCGAGAACGTCGGCACGCTGACAAGCGAATCGGTGGCCGTGCCGGTACCGGCAAACAAGCCGGCCACCTGGCTGGGCGACTTTGCAATGGCAGCCGACAGTTTGGTGTTGTCCACCGACAGCGTCCCGTCGGAATTCATCGTCACGCCCACGCTGCCCAGCGACTGGTAATTGCCGTTGCCGACCGCCTGGCCCAGCACGTCGGTAATCTGGTTGATCAGCGTCTTGGTACTCACATCGCCAGCCAGGGGGCCGTTGTTGGCACTGTTGGCGGTGTCGATGTTGGTGAGCGAATTCAGTTGCGTGCGCAGCGCGTTGTAGCCGTTCACGAAGTTGGTGACGGCGGTGGTGGTGGCGGTCGGATCGTTGGCCACGGTCACGTTGGTGCTGCCTGTCTTGGACAGCGTGAACGACGTGCCATCCACCACGTTCGACAACGTGTTGGTTGGGCTTTGCACGGCAATGCCGTTGATGGTGGCCAGGGCATTCTGGCCCGTGGTCACCTCGGTCATGTTCTGCGTGCCGGCCGGGTCTTGCGAGAGCAGCGATTGCAGCGTCGAGTCGCCCGACACCGAAATCTTCATCTCCGAGCTGGAACCGCCCGCGGTGGACGTCAGCACCAGACGGTACGGGCTGCCGCTGCCGTCGTTGACGATGCTGGCCGAGACGCCCAGGTTGGCCGAATTGATCGCATCACGGATGCCGGCAAGCGTGTTGTTGGACGAATCGATCGTGATCGAGCCGCCGGCGAGGTTGCCGTTCTGCGTGAACGTCGAACCGGTGTACTTGCCGCCGGAAAGCGAGCCGCCCGACACCGCGCCGAACGAGAACGAAATCGTGGTCGATGCGCCGCTGCCGATGGCGGTCGTGGTGGACGTCTGCCCCTGCGCCGCCAGCACCTGCGATTGGGCAAGCTGCGTGACATTGACGGCGTAGGAACCGGCAGGCGCCGAGCCCGTCACCGATGCACTCAGCATCGAGGTGTCGTAGCCGCTGGCCTTCATGGCGCTGTAGTTCGATGCACTGGTCAGGCTCGACAGCGCAGTCTGGAAGGTCGACAGCGCACTCTTGAGCGTGCCCACCGCCGACAGCTGCGTCTGGTACGAGCTTTGCTGCGTCTGCAGCTGCGTCAGCGGCTGGCTTTCCACCTTCATGAGGCTGGTCACCAGCGAGTTGACGTCGATGCTCGTCCCGATGCCGGGAATGGAGATCGGCGGAACGTAGTTGCTGGTCGAGGAGGTGGTAGTGGTAGTCGCCATGATCGGGTCCGATAAGCATCTGCGCCGGCGGAAGTCTCTCTACACAACGGCACGGGCTGCCGCTTCTTTAGGGCACGTTATGCAGGCGCCACCCACGAAAAAGGGGGGTATCCGACAAAAGAAAAAAGGCCGACGCCCCGAGGAGCGCCGGCCCTTGGCCCAACCGCCGGAGCGGCTGGACTGCATCCAACTGCCTGATTAGCCCTTCAGCAGGCTCAGGATGCTGTTCGGTGCCGAGTTGGCTTGCGCCAGCATCGCCGTACCCGCTTGCTGCAGGATGTTCTGACGGGTCATGTTCGACGTTTCCGAAGCGTAGTCGGTATCGACCATGGCCGACTTTGCAGCCGACAGGGCGGTGTTCGACGAGGTCAGCGTGTTGATCGTCGAGCTGAGACCGCTTTGCTGTGCACCCAGGTCAGCGCGAGCTGCCTTCAGGCTGGCCAGGTCGGCGTCGATCTTGGCCTGGGCTGCCGTTGCGTTGGCGGTCGAGGTCACGCTCGTGCTCGACAGCGTACCGAAGCTGGCCAGGTTGGCGTTGGTCACGGTAGCGACGTCGGTCGACGAGTTTTGGCCGTACTGGAACGTGGTCGAGGTGACCGAGCCGTCGAACAGCTTGGCGCCGTTGTAGTTGGCGTTGGTCTCGATGTTCTTGTTGGCCGTGGCCAGCTGTTGGTATTCCTTGTCCAGGTTGGCCTGGTCGGTGGTCGACAGACCGCCGTTGTTGGCTTCCACAGCCAGTTGGCGCATACGTTGCAGGTTGTTTTCAACCTGGCCCAGGTACGAGTCGGCCGTTTGCAGGTACGACTGTGCGTTGTTGGCGTTCTGGATACCTTGGGTTTGCGAGTTCAGCGTGGTCGTCAGGCTGGAAGCCACAGCGTAAGCAGCGGCATCGTCCTTCGCGCTGTTCACACGCAGGCCGGTCGACAGACGTTGCAGCGACGTTTGCAGAGCGGACTGCGATTGCGACAGAGCTTGCTGCGTTTGCAGGGACGAGATGTTGGTATTGAGGCTGAGGGACATGACGGCTCCTAAGTTTCCCGATGGTTTGTTGCCCGTGTTTGCTAATTCCGGCTAGGCCGGGCAACGTGACCTGCAACTTGAAGGGGATCAGGTCTGCGTTGTACTCAGGTTATCGGTGGCCTCTGAGGAAAGTTTAGGGTCGCCTTGACAAATTTGTGCGTCGGCGGCGGTTTGGGCTTGCGGCCGCCTGACTTCCGACACCCCTCCAAAAGAGGCGGTGCGCCTGCTTCTTGGCCGGCAGGCCCTCGGCTATACTCGTTCGACCAGTTCATAGGCGCCTGCATCTCTCTATATAGAGCGCCACACACGGCACAGATGGGGAGTTGCAAGCCCGCCAGTCGGCCCAAGGCCTGCCGGCGGAAAGAAGAGCTCGAAGCGAGCCCGCGTTTGACCCGCAACACCCACCATGCTCAATGTCCTGATCGTCGAACCGCACGATATCGCCCGTGTCGGCCTGCGCCAGATCCTCAAGGATTCGCGCCTGGCCCGCCAGATCGAGGCCGTGCCGGACCTGCGCGATGCCAACAACGACCTCCTCGCCCAGCGCGAGTGGGACGTCATGCTCTTCTCGGTGGAATCGGCCACCGGAGACGAATTCCAGACGATCAAGTCCGTGCGTCAGCAGCATGCCCGCCTGGCGGTGCTGGCACTGGGCCGGCACCCCGAGGCGCTGCTGGCCGTGCGGGCGCTCAAGGCGGGCGCCGCCGGCTATCTGCCGATGGACGCCAGCCAGCCGCAGCTGCTGGCGGCCGTCAACGCCATCTCCAAGGGCAAGAAATACCTGCCTTCGGATCTCGTGGAAGTCCTGGCCGACAACCTGAACGTCGACTGGGACAAGCCACGCCACGACATCCTCTCCGACCGCGAATTCCAGACGCTGCGCATGCTGGGCTCCGGCCGCACGCTCGGCGAGATTGCCGAGGCACTGCAGATCAGTGTCAAGACAGTGAGCGTGTATCGGGGCCGGGTGCTCTCAAAGATGAAGCTGCGCAACAACGCCGAGCTGACCATGTACGTCGTCAGCAACGGCTTGCAGATCTGAGCACGCTATAAGAATCGCGGAACACGCTCGCCATAACGGCGGGCGTTCTCGCGCACGAGGTCCTGCACGGCTGCCGGTTCCAGCGGCCGCGTCAGCAGATAGCCCTGAAACTCGTCGCAGCCGACTTCGCGCAGGAATTCAAGCTGGCCGGTGGTCTCCACGCCTTCGGCCACGGTCTTCATGCCCATGGCCTGGGCCATCATGATGATGGCCCGCGTGATGGCCGCGCGCTCGGCCACGTGCGGCAGGTCCTGCACGAACGACCGGTCGATCTTCAGCGTATCGATCGGGAAGCGGTGCAGATACGACAGCGATGAATATCCGGTGCCGAAATCGTCCAGCGCCAGCGATACCCCCATCGCCCGCAGTTCGGTCAGCAGCGCATGCAAGGACGGATCGTCGCGAATCAGAATGCCTTCGGTCATCTCCAGCTCGACCGCGTTGCCGGGCAAGCCGCTGGTCGAAAGCGCGCCACGCACCATGCCGCTCAGCTGCCCGGAACTGAATGCCTGGCCCGAGAGGTTGATCGACATGCGCAAGTCCGGCAGCCCGATGCGGCGCCAGCGTGCAAGCTGGTCGCAGGCGGCACGCAGGATCCAGCGGTCGATCTCGACGATGAGGCCGGTTTCTTCGGCGTCCTGAATGAACTGGCCGGGCATCATGCGGCCGAAATCGGCCGAGTTCCAGCGGATAAGCGCTTCCACGCTGACGATGCGGCCGCTGCGCACATCCACGCGCGGCTGGTAGTCGGCATAGAACTCGTTGCGGTCGCTCGCCCGGCGCAGGCCCGATTCAATGCGGAAGCGGCGCGAGACGCGGTCGTCCAGGTCGCTGGTAAAGGTTTGGAAGTTGTTCCGCCCACGCTCCTTGGCCAGGTACATGGCGGCGTCGGCCTTGCGCAGCAGCGTGTTCGGATCGTCGCCGTCGTGCGGTGCCACGGCAATGCCGATCGACACGCCCAGATACAGCTCTTGCCCTTCGATATGGAACGGCGCGCTGATGGCCGAGAGGATGCGCTCGGCCACGCGCCGCGTGCCCAGGCCATCGAGCGCTTCGAGCATGACGACAAATTCATCGCCGCCCAGGCGCGCAACGGTGTCGGCCTCACGCGCGCAGGCCTGCAGGCGGGCTGCCACTTCACGCAGCAGCATGTCGCCAAACTGGTGGCCCAGCGTGTCGTTGACGTTCTTGAAACGATCCAGGTCGAGGAACATGACCGAGACGCGGGAGCGGTTGCGGCGCGCAAGCGCCAGCGCGTGCTCCAGGCGATCTTCCAGCGCGGAACGGTTCAGCAAACCGGTCAGCGTGTCGTGCGTGGCCAGATGCCGGATGCGCTGCTGCGCTTCGCGGATCTGCGTGATGTCGACCAGCGACACCAGCACCGAATAGGGCGTCGCACCGGCTTCCGAGGCCCGCGGCGTGGCCGTCATCGAATGGCCGCCGTCGGCATACAGCGGCGTCCAGTTGCTGGAAACCCACACCGTGCGGCCATCCACGCAGTGCATTCCGAAAATCTGGTTCAACTGCGGCTGGCCTTCGGCGATCACGTCCTGATCGGGCCAGTCGGCTTCGTGGATGGACGCGTCGAATTCGTCCACGGCGGAAGTCACCACCGTGGGCAGCAGGCGCCCCACCAGGGCATCCACCGGCAAACCCAGCAGCCGCGCGGCGCTCGGGTTGGCATAGGTAACGCGGCGATCCACCCCGCACACGAGGATGCCCTCCGTCAGCGCGTTGACCATCGACAACAGGTCAAGCTTCGGGCAGAAGCCCGGCGGCGCGCCGCGCGCAGGACAGTCGGCCGGCAAGCCATCGGCATCGACGAGCGCAAGGTCAACACGGGTGGAAAAGGGCAAGGAACTCAAGGCGGCTTCCGGCAAGGCAACGCGGGTATGCAGGGCCGGAACGTGCCGGCGCCTTCCTTCATTACAACGGCAAGCGCCGGCAAATCTTTCGGGCCAACGTCACTTTTTGGCGTGACCCCGCGCCCGTGCGGCTGGTAATGCACTAGGCGAAGGCTACTCGCCCTATAAAAGTGCGCTGTAAATTACTTTTAGCGATACCGACGTGCCCCCGCCTGTATCGCAAACGCCCGAGATAAGCGGGATTGACCGCGTTTCTTGCTGGAATGAGCTGGACAGAGGTGGGGAAGAATGCCATCCGAGAACCCGACTTTGTGCGCTGCGTTGTTTTACGGTGTCTTGCGCGACGCGAGCCGGGAAAGTCCACCCCCCCTTAGTCCCCGAGTGATCCCCATGGCCGAAGCCGCTGCCGCCACTACCGCCCCCGCCCCCGCAAAGGGCGGCTCCACCAAGCTGCTGCTGATCATCCTGATCGTGCTCCTGCTCGTCGGCATGGGCGGCGCCGCTGCCTGGTTCTTCCTCGGAGGCGGCAATCACGCCGCATCCGGCCCCGCCGCACCGCCCAAGCCGAAACAGCCGGTGTTCGTGGCCATGGAAACCCTGACCGTCAACCTGCAGCCCGAAGAGGGCAACGACCGCTACCTGCAGATCGGCATCACGTTCAAGAGCTTCGACAAACATGCCGAAGAAGAGATCAAGGCCTATACGCCCGAGTTGCGCAGCAAGGTCCTCATGCTCCTGGCCAGCAAGACGCCCACCGAGCTGTACCCGGCCGACGGCAAGGTCAAGCTCGCCAAGGAAATCGTTGAACTGTGCGAACAGGTCTTCAAGGCTGTCGGCAAGGAATCGCCGGTGGCAGACGTCTTGTTCACCAACTTTGTGATCCAGTGACATGCTCAAGGAAGAGTTTCTTTCCCAGGAGGAAATCGACGCGCTCCTGAAGGGCGTGTCCGACGACGCGGACGACGACCCCGTCGAAGCCGCCGATCCCTCGGGCATACGCTCGTACAACCTGGGCTCGCAGGAGCGCATCGTCCGTGGGCGCATGCCCACGCTGGAAATCATCAACGAGCGGTTCGCGCGCAACTGGCGCATCGGGCTGTTCAACTTCATGCGGCGCAACGCGGAGATCTCCGTCGGGCCGGTGAAGGTGCAGAAGTACAGCGAGTTCATCCGCAACCTGGTGGTGCCGACCTCGCTCAACCTTGTGCACGTCAAGCCGCTGCGCGGCACGGCGCTGTTCGTGTTCGACCCCAACCTGATCTTCCTGGTGGTCGACAACCTGTTCGGCGGCGACGGCCGCTTCCACATGCGCGTGGAAGGCCGCGACTTTACGGACGTCGAGCAGCGCATCATCCAGCGCATGCTGCACCTCGTCTTCGAGCACTACGCCAAGGCGTGGCAGCCGGTCTACCCGATCGATTTCGAATTCCTGCGCATGGAAATGCACACGGAATTCGCCAACGTGGCCACGCCCAATGAAGTGGTGATCACCACCAGCTTCAGCATCGAGCTGGGCAGCAACGGCGGCGACGTGCATATCTGCATGCCGTACACCATGATCGAGCCGATCCGCGACCGGCTGACTTCCGCCATCCAGGGCGAAGCGCTGGAAGTGGACAAGCGCTGGCTGCGGCTGCTGTCGCAACAGGTGCAGACCGCCGAGGTGGAGCTGATTGCCGACCTCGCGACGGCCAAGGTGCAGGTGTCCGACATCCTGAACATGAAGGTGGGCGACGTCATTCCGCTGGAGCTGGATGACTGCGTGACCGCCAAGGTAGACGGCGTGCCCGTCATGGAATGCAACTACGGCACGTTCAACGGCCAATACGCACTGCGGGTCAACCGCATGCTGAATATGAGCGGCAGCGAGGCTGCCACGGAGTCTGACGATGACAACTGAACCGACCATGAACCCCGAAGCCAACGCCGACGACGTCGATGTCGAGATGACGATGGAAGAGGCCATGGCCCTGGAAGCAGCACAACGCGCTGCCGCCAACCCGAACCCGGTTGCCAACCCGCCCGCGGCAGCCGCCACGGAGGCCAGCCCGGTGTTCAAGCCCCTGACGGCCGACGGCCTGGGCAACGCCCAGCGCAACGACATCGACATGATCCTGGACATCCCCGTGCAGTTGACGGTGGAGCTGGGTCGCACCAAGGTGCCCATCAAGAACCTGCTGCAGCTTGCGCAGGGTTCGGTGGTGGAACTCGACGCGCTGGCCGGTGAGCCGATGGATGTCCTTGTCAACGGCTACCTGATCGCCCAAGGTGAAGTGGTGGTGGTCAACGAGAAGTTCGGTATCCGCCTGACCGACATCATCACGCCGTCGGAACGTATCCGTAAGTTGAACCGTTAAGCCACACAAGTACGCCGTCAATCGGCACCCTGACAGCAACCAATGCTCCCCCCGGGCAAGGTGTTGAAATGAACCATGCAGTGGATTGGGCCCGCACCCTAGGCGGGCTGTTTGTAGTGTTGGCGATGATCGTGGCGGCCGGCTGGCTGCTGCGCCGCCTGCAGCAGCGCGCAGGCATGGGCCCCGCAGGCTTGGGCCGGCGCCGCGGCCAGGTGATCACCGTGGTCGCACAGCAGATGCTGGGCGCGCGCGAAAAGGTCGTCGTCGTCGATGTGGAAGGCACATGGCTCGTGCTGGGCGTCACGCAGCAGCACGTGCAGACACTGCACACGCTGCCGCGCCCCGCTGAAGCCGCTTCCACTCCGGACGATCCATCCGGCGACGGCACATCCGGCCCGAGCAAGCCGCCCCGCTTTGCCGATGCACTGTCCATCCAGCTCAAGCGTCACCTGACGGGGAAGTCGGAATGAACGTGCGTACCTTCCTCCGTTGCCTGATTGCGTTGGCGCTCCTGGGCGCTGCGCCCGCCGTGTTCGCACAGGCGCAACCCGGTCTGCCGCTGCTCACAGGCACCGCCGGCGGCCAGAGCTATTCGCTGCCCGTGCAGACGCTGGTCTTCCTGACGTCGCTTGGGTTTCTGCCGGCCATCATCCTGATGATGAGCAGCTTCACGCGCATCATCATCGTGCTGTCATTGCTGCGCCATGCGCTGGGCACGCAAACCACGCCGCCCAACCAGGTGCTGATCGGGCTGGCGCTGTTCCTCACGTTCTTCGTCATGTCGCCGGTGCTCGACAAGGTGTACACCGACGCCTACGTGCCGCTGCGTGACAACAAGATCACCGTCGAGCAGGCCATGGACACGGCCGCCACGCCGCTGCGCCAGTTCATGCTCAAGCAGACCCGCGAGCCCGACCTCGCCCTGTTCGTCAAGATGGGCAACATGCCGGCCATTGCCTCGCCGGAGCAAACGCCCATGCGTGCACTCATTCCAGCCTTCGTCACGAGCGAGCTGAAAAGCGCGTTCCAGATCGGGTTTGCCATCTTCATCCCGTTCCTGGTGATCGACATCGTGGTAGCGGCCGTGCTGATGTCGATGGGGATGATGATGGTCACGCCGTCGATCTTCTCGCTGCCGTTCAAGATCATGCTGTTCGTGCTGGTGGATGGCTGGCACCTGCTGCTGGGCTCGCTGGCCCAGAGCTTTGTGCAATGAGCGTCGATAGGAAACCGACATGACACCCGAGTACGTTCTCGATATGGCCCGTCAGGCCATGCAGGTCGCCATGATGGTGGGCGCGCCGATGTTGCTGGTGTCGCTCGTGGTCGGCCTGCTGGTGGCGGTGTTCCAGGCTGCCACGCAGCTCAACGAGCAGACGCTGTCGTTCATCCCCAAGCTGCTGGCCGTGGCTGCCACGATGGTGCTGGCCGGCCCGTGGATCGTCGCGGTAATCGTCGACTACACGCGCGGCGTGCTGACCAACATCCCCAACTACGTGAATTGACGTCAGCAAGCTGACGCAGCCGCGCAATCCACGATGATCCAATTCACCGCCACGCAGCTCAACGGCTGGATCGCCATGTACTGGTGGCCGCTCGTGCGCGTGCTGGCGTTCATCGCCATTGCACCGCCGTTTGCCAATACCGAGATCCCAACGTCGATTAAGGTGGCCTTCGGCGTGGTCATCACGGTGGCGCTGGCGCCCATGCTGGCGGTGCCCGCAGGCGTGTCGGTGGGCTCCTATGAAGGGCTGTGGATCACGCTGGTGCAGGTGTTGATCGGGCTGGCGTTGGGCTTTTGCGTGCAGCTCGTGTTCTCGGCCGTCAGCGGTGCGGGCGAGGTGATGTCGGTGCAGATGGGCCTGGGCTTCGCATCCCTGCTCGACCCGACGCAAACCGAGAGCAGCATGCTGCTCGGTCGCTTCCTCAGCCTCACGGCCGTCACCGCCTTCATTGCCGGCGACGGGCATCTCGTGCTGCTGCACGCCTTGTTCGACAGCTTTACCGCCCTGCCCGTCTCGGCGGCGCCACTGGGCAACCCTGGCTGGCAGACGCTGGCCGGCGGCGGCACGATCGTCTTTGCGCTGGCCCTGCGCATCGCCCTGCCCATCATCGCGATCATGATGATCGTCAACCTCGGCTTTGCCGTGCTGTCCCGCACGGCGCAGGCGCTCAACCCGTTTGCCGTGGGCATCGCCGCCACGCTGGTGGTGGGGCTGATGCTGGTCATGGTGATGATGACGTCGCTGGCGCCGGTGGTGGAGCGGTCTGTGATGGATGCGCTGGACCTGGGTGGGCGGGCGTTCAGCCAGTTCAGCACCCTGCCTCGATAGGCAGCGCGCGCCGCCGCAGCAACGCCTGCCGCGCGTGCGATGATCGCGGTATTCCGCCGACCGATCTTCAAGGGAGTCTCACCACATGAGCCGCCGCGTTCTTGTGACGGGTGCCAGCCGCGGCATTGGCCGCGCCATCGCCTACCAACTCGCCTCCGACGGGTTTGACGTGTCCGTGCATTGCCGCAGCGGCCGTGCCGAGGCCGACGCCATCGTCGCAGACATCCAAGCAAACAACGGCAGCGCCCGGGTGCTGCAGTTCGACGTGCGCGACCGCGCCGCCTGCCGCACCCAGCTCGACGCCGACGTTGAAGCCCACGGCGCCTACTACGGCATCGTCCTGTGTGCAGGCGTCACCCGCGACGCCGCCTTCCCCGCCCTGACCGACGAAGACTGGGACATCGTCCTCGAGACCGGTCTCGATGGCTTCTACAACGTCGTCCACCCGCTCACCATGCCCATGGTGCGTGCGCGCAAAGGCGGGCGCATCGTCACCATCGCCTCTGTTTCCGGGGTGATGGGCAATCGCGGGCAGGTCAACTACAGCGCCGCCAAGGCCGGGCTGATCGGGGCCACCAAGGCGCTGGCTGTCGAGCTTGCGTCGCGCAAGATCACCGTCAACTGTGTGGCGCCCGGGCTGATCGAAACGGACATGCTCGCCCACATGGAACACGTAGACCAAGCCCTGCAGGCCGTCCCGATGCAGCGGGTCGGACAGCCTGCGGAAGTGGCCGCGGTGGTCGGCTTTTTGATGTCTGATGCGGCGTCGTACGTCACGCGGCAGGTGATCGGCGTGAATGGCGGGATGGTGTGATGCGCAAGGCCACGCCGCTGGGCGCCGCGCCCACGCTCAAGCACCATTTCGCGCGCCGACTGGCGAGCCGCTTCGCGTTGCGCATGCATGTCGCCCTGATCGTGCTGTGGTCGCTGGCGTGGGGTGTGGCGTGCAACAAGCTGCTGCGCCTGGCGGGGCTCGATGCGCCCCCGGTGCGGTATGGCGTGGCAACGGTGGCCGCCTGGCTGGCCATGCTCGCCGCCTTCAAGCTTTGGCTCGCCTACGCCGGATTTACGCAACAGCGCCAGGTGCCGCGCGAGCACAGCGAGTGGGCCGCCGACACCGCTGACGCGGCGGTGGACCTGGCGTTCGATCTTCCGCTGCCGAGCGGTGGCGGGGCCGGCGCGGAGACCGTGGCCGAAGGCCTGGCACCGGCCGACGAATTCCTGCCGCTGGCGATCGTGATTGCGGTGGTTGTGGCGGTGGTGGCCGCATCGCTCGGTGTGCTCACGTACTTCTACACGCAAGGGCCCATGCTGTTGTCGGAAGCAGCGTTCGAAGTCTTGCTGGCGGGCGGGCTCATCCGCTCCGCGCGCCGCGCCAATGACGCAGACTGGCTGCGCACCGTGGTCGTCCGAACGGCCGTGCCCTGGTTGATCGTGCTCGGCTGCGCGATTGCGATCGGCCTGCTGCTGCGCTGACGGGCGCCTGTTTGCTACCGACGTCGCGCCAGCAGATCATCCACCACCGGCACCACCGCCAGCAGCATCAAAATCGACGCCAGGGGAATCGTGGCCGTATAGCCGAGGTGCCGGAAGCCCAACGCACCGACCACGCCGCCCACAAAGAACATCCCGAGCAGGGACACCAGCAGCCGCAGCTTGGGCCGGTTGGCGACCACGGCGGGCAGATTGTGATGCCCATGGTTCCAGTACAGCGCCTTGCCGATTTCGATGCCGATGTCGGTGGCCAGACCCGTCACGTGAGTGGTGCGAATTTCCGCCTTCGAGATCTTGGTGATGATGGCGTTCTGCAGCCCCATCAGGAAGCACAGCAGTGCCACGGTGGCCGGCACGAACACGACGCGGTATTGCCCGAGCGTTGTGCCCATCAGGCCGAAGAGCAGCAGCAGCGCGGCCTCCAGCATGAGCGGCAGCGCGAATTCGCTCTGCGTGCTGCGGCGGCGCCCCCAGTTGACGAGCACCGCCGTACACGCCGCGCCGCACAGAAACGCCAGCAGCGACGCAAAGCCCGCCAACACGAGGACAACGTCGCCCAGCACGAGGTCGTCGGCGATCGCCGAGACGATGCCGGACATGTGCGAGGTGTATTGCTTGACGGCGAGAAATCCGCCTGCGTTGGCGGCGCCCGCCACGAAGGCCAGTGACTGACCGAGGCGCCGGTTGGCGTCTTCTGAGCGTTCCGGGCTGGTCAGGCGGCGAAGATACTGGATGGGCATGGCCAGTCCTGACGGTAGGTGAGCCGACATGATACGCCGCGCCCTCCGACCGCCCGACCGCGCCGCCTCAAGGATTGATGTACTGGAACAGCGACATGCCCTGCATGGCCGTGAAGGTCTTCTGGGCGGCCTGCAGCGACACCTGCTGCTGCGAGAACTGCGAGATGGCGGTGGTGTAGTCCACCGATTGCAGCTTCGAGATCTGCTCCTTCAACTGCTCGCCGTAGTTCGAGCCGCTGCTGTTGAGCGTGGTGATCTGCGCCTGCTGCGTGCCCACCGTCACCTGCGCTTGCAGGGCGACCTGATAGGCGTTGTCCAGATTGCCCTGCGCCGTCTGCACGGCCTTTTGCAGGTTTGCGACGTCGGTGGCCTGCGTCGCGGCGTTGATCGGATTCGACAGCGCCGTGATCAGGTTCTCGTACGTCTTGAAGATGCTCTGGTTGGCGTTCGGGTTGGACGGATCCGTGTTGGGGATACGCACGAACACCGAATCGCCCGACACCGAATTCGGCATCGAAATGTTCTGGGAAACCTGCACCACCGGCGGCTGGCCGCTACCGACGTATTGCACCGAACCGCTGGTGTTGGTGAACGGATCGGTCGTGCCGTTGGCGCCGCCAAACAGGGCCACGCCCGAGGCATCGCGCTGGTTGGCCGTCGACAGCAGCTGCTGATACTGCTGCTTGACCTGCGCCAGCACGCCGATGCGCTGCGAATCCGTCATCAGCGAGGTGTTGGCGCCCACCAATGTCTGCTTGCCCTGCTGCAGCGTGGTCACCAGGTTGGTCAGCGCCGAAGACACGCTGGTCAGGCGTGCGTCGGTGGTGTCACGGTTGGACTGGTATTGGTCGTTGGCGTCCTGCGTTTGCTGCAGTTGCGCCATCTCGCCAAACGCGCTGGGGTTGTCGCCCGCGCTGTTGAGCGCGATGCCGCTCGCAATCTGCTGCTGCAGCGTGAGCAGGTTCGATTGCGTGTTCTGCATCGAAGCGGAAGACGCGGCAAAGAATTGGGCGCTACTGACTCGCATGATCGGTCCAGACGAAGGGCTTTAGGACGTTATCGGCAGGCGGGGCGTTTTCTTCAGTCGCCCGATCAGCCGGCAATCGACAGCAGGCTGTCGAACAGCGAATTGGCCGTCTGCATCACCTTGGCGGAGGCCTGGTAGGCCTGCTGATACTTCATCAGGTTCATCGCCTCGTCATCGAGGTTCACACCCGACACCGACTGCTGCTGTTGCGTGGAGCTGGCCAGCAGCGCCTTCTGCGAGGTCAGGTTGGTGCTGGCGCGGTTGGCCTGCACACCCACCTGCGTGACGAGGTTGTTCCAGGCAGAGCCGATCGAGGTCGTGCCGCCATCCAGCAGATTGCTGTTGCGCAGCTTGGCCAGCGCGCTGGCGTTGCGGTTGTCGGTGCTGTTGGCGGTGTTGGCCGAAATGGCGAACGTGTCGCCGTTGCCGGGCGACCCCGACAGCGTCATCTGCACGCCGTTGAACGCGTACGTCGCGCCCTGGGTGTACGGTGCCGTGCCGCCGGTGTACGTGGTCGACGTGCCGCCCACCGTCACCGTGACGCTGCCCGGAAACCCCGACAGCGAGCCGCCAACGGCCGAGCTGTACGTCAGGTTGATCGGCGAGGTGAGCGGCGAGCCGGCATACGTGCTGTCCACGCCCAGCGACGACACCGAGGCGCTGCCCGTGTTGTTGCTGCCCTGGTTGAGCACCACCGGCGAGGCCGCAGCCACGTCGTGGTAGTCGGTGGTGAGCGTCTGCATGGTGGCGGCCGCGTTGGCGGTCGGGCGCACCAGGAAGGAGTCACCGCTGTTCATCGTGCCCGACAGGTTGAGCGTGACGCCGTCAATCGTGGTCGGCCAGCTCGTCACCGTCACGGAGGCGGAGCCGTCCGGATAGTGCGAAACGGTGTAGGCGCCGCCCTGGTACTTGACCTGGTAGTCGTAGCCCTGCCCCGCATTGGCGTTGGTGATGCTGGCAGTCAGCGAGCCGGTGCCGGTGTTGTTCGTGCTGGGCGCGACGCTCGGGTTGGCCACGGAGAAGAGGTCCGTGCCCATCTTGCCGTTGGCGTCCATGCCGAGCTTGTTCTGCGCATTCACGTCGGCCGCCACGGCCGTGGCCAGGCGGCCCAGGCTGTTCTGCGCCGGAATGAGCGTGTTGTTGCGGAAGTCCATCAGGCCGCCCAGCGCGCCGCCGCCGAGCTGGCTGTCGTCGATGTTGACCGTACCGCCCGGGCTCTTGTAGCCCACCGACAGTTGCGTCGGGTCGTACTGCGACGGCACCGCCGTCAGCTGGTAGCTCTGGTTGCCCTGCACCAGCGCCTGGCCATTGCCCACGTAGATGTTGAACTGGCCGTCGCCGGTCTGCACCACGCTGGCCTTGATCGACTGATTGAGCGTCTGGACAAGCTGGTCGCGCTGATCACGCAAATCATTGGCCGGCTGGCCGGTCGACGCTTCCGCCTTGGAAATCTGATCGTTCAACGAGGCGATCTGCTGCGCGGTGCCGTTGACCGAGCTGATCTGCGTCTGCACCTGCGTGTTGACCTGGCTGTTGAGCGAACTCAGCTGGCCGGCAATCGAATTGAAGCGGCTTTGCAGGCCAGCGGCAGCGTTCAGAAAAACCTGGCGCGCGGTGGTGTCCGACGGCTTGGAAGCCAGCCCATCGGCGGCATTGAAGAAGCTGGTGAGCGACGAAGTCAGGCCGCTGTTGCTGTCCGACATGTACTTGCTCAGGCCCGATACCAGGCTGTTGAGCTGGTCGGCCGCGCTGGTCGAGGCCTGGCCGCTTTGCACCTGCGCGGTCAGAAACTGATCGTAGATGCGCTTGACGGTCGTGACGTTGGCGCCCTGGCCGAGATAGCCCACGCCGGCGTACAGCGGAATGTTTTCCGTCTGCACGGCTTCCTGGCGCGAATAACCCGGCGTGCTGGCGTTGGCGATGTTGTTGCCGGTCACCTGCAGGTTGATATCGGCCACCCGCAGGCCCGACGCGCCAATATTCAGAAGGGAGCTGCTCATAGTTGTCTCGGTGCGGGCAGCACGAAGCCGCCGAAATAAGCTCTAGAAACAACATCGGCCGGACAAGAACAAACTTGAGCCGGCCGATGTTGCCAAAATATGCTTTCTAAATCACTTAAACGATCTGCTTGATGACCGCCATGATCTTGTGGGCGTAGTTCGGGTCGGTGGCGTAGCCTGCGCGCTGCAAACCCTTGGCGAACGACGCCGCATCGTTGCCGTTGCCGGCTGCCACGACGTTGCTGTAGCGCGGGTTATTGGCCAACAGGTTGGCGTAATCCTTGAACGCCTCGGCGTACGAGCTGTAGGCGCGGAATTTCTCCTGCACCTTGTGGGCGACGCCGCCGATGTATTCGGTGGTAGTGACCGTGGCGGTCTTGCCTGCCCACGAGCCGCCGGCCTTGATACCGAACAGGTTGTGCGTGTTCGTGCCGTCCTTTGCCTTGATCTCGCGGCGGCCCCAGCCGGACTCCAGCGCGGCATGGCCGATCATGAAGTTGGCGGGAATGCCGGTTTCCTGCGCGGCCTGCGATGCGTGGCCGATCAGCTTGTTGTAGAAGCTGCTCATGCGCTCGCCGCGCGGCTCCGATGCCACCGTCGACAGATCGACCTCGGGCGGCGCGTTGGGGGTCTGCGCCTGCGCATCCGCCTGCTTGCGCAGGGCGGCCAGCGCACGCTGCACGCGTTCTTCCAGGCCCGGGCGCGGCACGGTGCTGATGCCCGAGCCGTCGTCTTCCGTGCCCGGCGCAACGGCTGCGGCCATGCTGTTGAGCGACGAACGGGCGATGGCCTTGGCGGCATCGTTCGTGGCACCGGCAGCACCCGGCAGCGCAGTATTGGTCGCCGTCGTGTTGGACAGCGCGGTATTCACCTTGCCACCCGCATCCGGGTTCACATGGTTGGCCTGACGCAGCATCTGCTTCAGAAGCTGGTCTGCCACGCCCACGCCGCGCGAGGCCATGGTCTGCGAAAGCTGCTGGTCGAGCATCGACGTGTACATCTTGCTCGACGACGAATCGAGCGGCCCGTTCTGCGGCGATGCATCGCGCATCTGCTTGAGCATCATGTTCACGAAGATCGCGTCGAACTGCTTGGCGACGGTCTTGGCGGCGCCGGTCGGGTCCGTACGTGCCGTTTGCTTGAGCGACTCGAACCCTCGGGAATCGAGCGCCAGGCGGCTGGTGAGGTCGGTTTGGTTCATCGTGGCCTCCGCAGCGTCAGATGATTTCCAGGTCGGCGCGCAGCGCGTTGGCCGCCTTCATCGCCTGCAGGATCGAGATGAGGTCTTGCGGGTTGGCGCCAATCGCGTTGATGGCCTTGACCACGTCCGCCAGGTTGGTGCCGCCCTTCACGTTGATGAGGCTGCCGCCTTGCTGCTTGACCTCGATGTTCGAGCGCGCCCCCGCCACCGTCTGCCCTTGCGAGAACGGCGCCGGCTGGCTCACCACCGGGTCCGTGCTGATGGTGACGGACAGGCTGCCGTGCGCCACCGCGCAGGGCTCGAGCTTGACAAGCTGGTTCATCACCACCGAGCCCGTGCGGGCGTTGACCACCACACGTGCCGCGGCCAGTGCCGGCGTGACGTCAATGTTCTGCAGCTTGGCCAGAAAGCCCACGCGGTCCGACGCCAGGGCCGGTGCGCGCACGTTGATCGTGCGGCCGTCGGCGGCTTGCGCCGTATCCGTGCCGAACTGCTTGTTGATGGCGGTGACGATATTCTGCACGGTGCCGAAATCGGTCGTGCCCGTATCGAGCTGGATGCTGCCCGCCTCGCCCACGGTGGCCTGCACGGCACGCTCCACCGTCGCGCCATTGGCGATACGGCCGGCGCCGAGCTGGTTGATCTGCACCTTGCTGCCATTGGCCGATGCGCCTGCACCGCCAATCACCACGTTGCCCTGTGCCAATGCGTAGAGCTGGCCGTCCACGCCCTTGAGCGGCGTGAGCAGCAGCGTGCCGCCGCGCAGGCTCTTGGCGTTACCGATGGACGACACCGTCACGTCGATGGTCTGGCCGGGCCGCACGAAGGCGGGCAGCGTGGCCGTCACCACCACGGCGGCGGTGTTCTTGAGCTGGATGCTCGCGCCGGCCGGCACATTGATGCCGAACTGCGTCAGCATGTTGTTAAAGCTCTGGACTGTGAACGGCGTCTGCGTGGTCTGGTCGCCGCTGCCGTCCAGGCCGACGACCAGGCCGTAGCCGATCAGCGCGTTGTCGCGCACGCCGGCAACGGTGGTCAGATCCTTGATGCGGTCGGCATGTGCCGTGGTCGGAACAACCGCTGAAATTGCGCTCAGTGCCACCAGGGCCGCGCCGATGAGTCGATGCAAAGTCATGGCTGATCCCTCAGAACGGTGACACGGTCAGGAAGAACCGCGACAACCAGCCCATCTGCTGCGACTCGGCCACATAGCCCGTGCCGCGATATTCCATGCGTGCGTCCGCCACCTGGGTGGACAGCACGGTGTTTTGATTGTTGACGGTCGTGGGGTTCACCACGCCCGAGAACTTGACCGATTCGGTGCCCTGGCCCACGGCGGTCTGCTTCTCGCCGCTGACCACCAGGTTGCCGTTGGAGAGCACCTCCACCACCGTCACCGTAATGGTGGCCGTGAAGTTGTTCTGCGCACCGTTGGCACCCTTGCTGTCGAACTTGTTCGCGTCGCTGGCCGACACACCCAGCAGCGACAGCACACCCGGGTTCATGCCGGCAAACGTCGGCACGGAAGCCGTCATGCTGCCTGTGCGATTGACGCTGCCCGAAGTCTGCTTGCTGGCCGCCGTGTTCTCGGTAATCACGATGGTGATCGTGTCGCCCACCATGTGCGCGCGGCGGTCTTCGAACATGCCGCGAAAACCACCGCTGCCCGATGCCACTTCCTGGTAAATCGCCCCGTTCTGACGCGGCGCCATCACCGGC
This sequence comes from Ralstonia sp. UNC404CL21Col, assembly GCF_000620465.1. Lineage (GTDB taxonomy): Bacteria > Pseudomonadota > Gammaproteobacteria > Burkholderiales > Burkholderiaceae > Ralstonia > Ralstonia flatus. The sequence goes on along the minus strand of NZ_JIBE01000004.1, from coordinate 1,306,053 downwards.
ATCGGCGGACGCGCGGTTGTCGGACCTTGCACGATCGGGGCCGGCGGCGGCAGCATGCCGCACGCCGTAGCGAGCAAGGCGGCCGTGCCAAGCACAGCCAATCGAACGATACGCACGGCGCGGCCGCTGTGCGTGAGCGAGTAAACCGGGGGGGTATGCATCGCAAAACTTCCTTAAAAACAACGCCGCCCAGCTTAGAGCTGTGACAGCTTCTCCAGCATCTGGTCCGAGGTCTGGACCGACTTGCTGTTGATCTCGTACGCGCGCTGCGTCTGGATCATGTTGACCATTTCTTCCACCACGTTCACGTTCGACGTTTCAACGTAGTTCTGGTTGAGCGCGCCCACGCCGTTCGAGCCCGGGTTGGCCAGGTTGGCCGTGCCCGACGCTTCGGTTTCGGCGTACAGGTTTTCGCCCATGCTGCGCAGGCCGGCCGGGTTGATGAAGTTCGCCAGCTGGAACGTGCCCACCTGCGTGTTGTTGACCGTGCCGGGCGTGGTGACCGTCACAACGCCGTCCTTGCCGATCGTCAGGCTGGTGGCGTTCTGCGGCACCGTCACGGCCGGCTGGACCGGGTAGCCGCTGGAGGTCACCAGCTGGCCCTGCGCGTTGATCTGGAAGCTGCCGTCACGCGTGTAGGCCAGCGTGCCGTCGGGCATCTGCACCTGGAAGAAACCGTTGCCGTTGATGGCCACATCGGTCGAGTTGCCGGTCTGCTGCAGGTTGCCCTGCGTGTGCAGACGTTCGGTGGCGACGATGCGCGTACCGGTACCGATCTGCATGCCCGAAGGCAGCGTGGTCTGTTGCGACGACTGGGCACCCGGCTCGCGCACGTTCTGATACAGCAAGTCTTCGAACACGGCGCGCGAGCGCTTGAAGCCCGTCGTGTTGACGTTCGCCAGGTTGTTCGAGATGACATCCAGCTGCGATTGCTGAGCGTCCATCCCGGTTTTGGAAATCCACAGGGAGCGAATCATGTTCGAGTCCTTGGTTGATTCAATTCAATGCGCCGGCCGTTCAGGCGTGGCGCAGCAGTTCATTGGCCGACTGGGCATTCGTGTCGCTCGTATGCAGCGATTTCATCTGCATTTCAAGCTGGCGCGAGATGGCAATCATGTTGACCAGCGAGTCGGTCAGGTTGACGTTGCTGCCCTCCAGCGCCCCGCCGGTGATGCGGACTTTTTCATCCACATCGGCGTCCTGGCCGTCGCGCTGGCGGAACAGGCCGTCGGCGCCGCGGTCGATGTTCGACGGATCGATGTTCACCAGTTTCAGGCGGCCCAGCGACACCGGCGGCGTACGGCTGTCGGCGCTGATCGCGTTGACCGTACCGTCCTTGGCAAACTGCACCGTGGTGTCGGGCGGCAGCGTGATCGGGCCGCCGTCGCCCAGCACGGGCTGGCCGGAGAGCGTCTGGATCGTGCCGTCCGGGCCCAGTTGGAAGGCGCCGGCGCGGGTGTAAGCCTCACCGCCTTCCGGCGTCTGCACGGCAAAGAAGCCGGGGCCGTCGATGGCCACGTCCAGGCTGCGGCCGGTGGTCTCGATCGGGCCGGGCGCGAGGTCCGTACCGATGGCCGAGGCCATCACGTAGCTGCGCGTGGGCGAGCCATCGCCTTGCACACCCACCGTATGGAACGCGTCGATCTGCGCCTTGAAGCCGGTGGTGCTGGCGTTGGCGAGGTTGTTGGCGCTGGCGGCCTGTTGGTCAAACAGGTGCTTTACGCCAGTCATCGACACGTAGATCGAGCGGTCCATGCGAGTGTCCTTGGTGTGCGGTCAGTCAGCTTCAGGCAACGACGATTACATCGTCACCAGCGTCTGCAGGATGGTGTCCTGCGTCTTGATGGTCTGCGCGTTGGCTTGGTACGAACGCTGCGCAATGATCATGTTGACCAGCTCGGCAGACAGGTCCACGTTGGATTGCTCCACCGCCGACGACTGCAGCAGGCCAAACGACCCCATGCCCGGCGTACCCAGGTTCGGCGCGCCCGAGTTGGACGTTTCCACCCACTGGTTGCCGCCGATGTTCTGCAGACCTTCCGGCGCCTTGAAGTTGGCCATGGCGATCTGGCCCAGCGTCGAGGTGCGGCCGTTGGAGTAGCGCGCGGTGACGGTGCCATCGGTCCCGACCGCGTAGCTGGCCAGGCGGCCGGTGGCGTAACCGTCTTGCGTCACGCCCGGGGCGGTGTCGTTGTAGCCGCCGCCGTACTGCGTGGTGCCCGTGAAATCCATGGTGGCAATGCTCATGCCGCCAAAGGCCACGTTGACCTTGCTGGGCGACGAGGTGAGCTGGCCGCTGCTGTTGAACGTGAGCGACGTCACCGGGTTACCGCCCGTCGGGTTGTTGCCATCCACCTGCGAATACACGTCCCAGCCAGCGGCGGTGCGCACGTAGTAGTTGGTCAGCATGTGGGCCGTGCCCGTGCCGTCATACACCTGCTCCGAAACGGAGTGGTTGAACGTGGCCGAGTTGGTGGCCGAGAACGGCGTGGTGGTCGGCACCGTAGCCGCGGCATCCAGGTTCACACCGAATGCGGTGTTGGTGGTGGCCAGCGGCGCCAGGTCGTTGACGGGAATCTTCAGGTTGGTCAGCACGGCGGTGTTGACCTTGCCGGTGGAATCCACGCCGTAGCCGGTCAGGTTCTGGCCGGTCGCCGAGATGATGAAACCGTTCTTGTCGGTCTGGAACTGGCCGTTACGCGTGTACGACACCTGGCCGCTGGACGCGTCCACCATCCGGTAGAAGCCCGTGCCGTTGATCGCGATGTCCAGCGGGTTGCCGGTGTTGGTCACATTGCCCTGCGTGAACGACTGCGACACCTTGGTCACGCTCACGCCCTGGCCGATCTGGTTGTCGGATGCACCGACCAGCGAACGCGCGTACACGTCGCCAAATTCGGCGGTCGATTTCTTGTAGCCGACAGTGTTGGCGTTTGCCACGTTGCTGCCGATCACGTCGAGGTTGGCAGCGGCGGCATCGAGACCGCTCAGGCCTTGCTGGAATCCCATTGTGTTCTCCCGTAGAAGATAAAAGCGCGGGGTCTGCCCGCAGTTGACCGGTGATTACTGAATCGATGCAACGTCGGACAGCCTGGCGGTTCCGCCAGACGCCAACGCCAGCTGCATCGTGCCGTTGTTGATCGTGACGCCGGCCACCTTGTCGGTGCCCAGCGCGTTTGCCGTGACGACCTTCCCACCCTGCGTGGCCGTCACCTTGATGGAATAGGCGCCGTCGGCGAGCTGGTTGCCCTTGTCGTCCTTGCCGTTCCAGGTGTAGTTGCCGCTGCCGGCCGTCATCTGGCCGAGGTCCACGGTGCGCACGGCAACGCCGGCCGCATTCGTGATCGTGACGACGACGTCGTCGGCGCCGTTGGGCACCGAGACGCCGAAGTTGGCAGCGCCCGAGGCCAGCGTCAGGTTGTTGGTCGGCACCTGCACCGTGCGGCCGATCATCGACGACGCCTGCGTTGCGGCGTTCTGCGTGAGCATGCTCGACATCGTGGTGTTCAACTGCTGGATGCCGTTCACAGTGTTGATCTGCGCAAGCTGCGAGGTCATCTGCGAGTTGTCCATCGGGTTGAGCGGATCCTGGTTCTTCAACTGCGCCACGAGCAGTTGCATGAACGTGTTCTGCAGGTCGTTGCCGGTGGTGATGGCCAGCTGGTTGCCGGAGGTCGTGCCTGCGGTGCTGGTCGTGTTGGTGGTTGAGCTGACGGTCATGTTCGTGTCTCGCTAGGAAGGTGCCGCTTACTGGCCCAGGGTCAGAGCCTTGGAAGCCATCGTCTTGGTGGTGTTGGCGACTTCAACGTTGGCCTGGTATGAGCGCGACGCAGAAATCATGTTGACCATTTCGTCCACCACATCGACGTTCGGCATGGTCACGTAGCCGTCGGCATCGGCCAGCGGGTTGCCCGGCTGGTGCATGCGCTTCATGGGGGTGACGGTGTCTTCCACCACGCGATCGACCGACACGCCGGTGGCGTAGTCGTCAGACTCCTGCGCGGGCGAGAACACCACCTGCTTGGCGCGATACGCCTTGCCGTCCGGGCCCGTCACGCTTTCTGCGTTGGCCAGGTTGGAGGCGACCACGTTCATGCGCTTGGACTGCGCGGTGAGCGCGCTGCCAGCTACATCCATCACCTTGAATAGCGACATGTTGATTCCGATGTCTTCAAACACTGTTGCCGGCATGCCTGCCGGACCGATCCGGTGTTCTGTATGGCGGCTTGCTCCGGACCGATCTTTCCCGGCCCGGAGCGCCACACAGTTCCCGCCCCCTCTTTCGCCGCGCGTGATCGCTGCGCGGTCGTCTTAATGCCTGTCTGCTGCTCTTGCTCTTGCTGTTGCTGCTGGTGCTACATCGCGCGCTAGCTGTTCTGAATGGCCGCCAGCATCGACTTGATCTTCTGCGTCACGATGCTCAGATCGGCCTCGTAACGCACGGTGTTGTCGGCAAAGCGCATGCGCTCGCCATCCATGTCGACCGTGTTGCCGTCGATGGACGGCTGCTGCGACGTGCGGTACTGCATCTCGCCCTGCAGCGCCTTGGTCTGCTGCGACAGCGATGCCTGCATCAGCGACACATCGCCGGCCGGCGCGCCATCCACGCTCAGGTGGCCCGCAGCCGTTGCCGTCATCGGCAGGCTGTTACCGCCTTGCTGGCCGACCGCCTTCTGCAGCGCCGACTGAAAATCGAAGTCGCGCGCCTTGTAGTTGGGCGTATCGGCGTTGGCGATGTTCGAGGCCAGAACCTGGTGGCGCTGCGAGCGCAGGTGCAGCGCCTGCTCCTGAAAACCGAACAACTGATCCAGCTTGTCGACCATGTCTGTCATTCCTTGCGCGTGGCGTCCTGGTAATTGCTGCCACCCGCCGGGGTTGCGTTCTGTCTTGCGTTTGCGTTTGCGTATTGCGCGTTCCCTTGGGCAGGAGAACTCGGCATCAGCGGCCCCTTCAAAACCGCCGATGCCGTCTCCAAAACCGCTGAACCGCTTGTCATGCTGAGTTGCCGTCATGCACCTCAGTGGAAAAGACCTGTCTGCGAATCCGATATCTGGCCGGGAAACCAATCTACCGGGGCAGGCAGCACGGCCAGGAACCGCACAACGCCAGGGACTTCACCACGTTGCAAAGTCTAGGGGCCGGTGTGCAAGACCATTCGTTGGAATAAGGGGGGGATTGGCCGACATTTCCGCATTTGGCCCTCGCGCACGCGTGGCTACACTTCACCGGACTTTTGATGAAGGGGCTTTCCATGTCCACGCGGTTTGCACGCAGCACGCACCACCCGATCCGACCTGTCACTGCGGCCATGCCGCTGGCGGGGCGTCAGCGCAAGCTGCTGCTGATCCTGGCGCTGGGCCTGCTGGCCAGCCTCATGCATCCGATCCTGGCGCACGCCCAGGGCATGATGCGCGTCGGCTATCCGCCGGCCGCTGCCAACGCGCCCATGCCTGCCCAAGCCGCGCAACAGCCGCAAGCCACGACCATCCAGGGGCCGAACGCCATCCAGATGCAGATTCAGCAACAGCTGCAATCGCAACTGGACATCCTGGGCGGCACGAATGAGACGGGTGCGCCACGTGCCTCCGTGGAAGTCGGCCCCATTGACCCACGCGTGGCCAATCAGCCCTGCGACCAGATCGACCTGATGCTGCCGGCGGCCAACCGCCTGCGCGGCCGTATACAAGTGGGCGTGCGCTGCCGCTCGCCGCATGCCTGGGCCGCCTGGGTGCCGGCCACCATCCAGATCACGGGGACGTACTACGTCGCTTCGCACCCGCTGCCGCCGGGCAAGACGCTGGATATGGGCGATCTGGAGGCCCGCACCGGCGATCTTTCCACGCTGCCGGCGTCGGTCGTGCAGCAGCCGGCCGATGTGGTGGGACGTGTACTGCTCACCAGCGTGGCCGCCAACCAGCCGCTGCGCGCCGAAAGCCTGCGCCTGCCCGTTGCGGTGCAGGCTGGCCAGACCGTCAAGATCGTCGCCGAGGGCGGCGGCTTCCAGGTCAGCAGCGACGGCCGGGCCCTGAACCAGGCCGCCGTGGGCCAGGTGGCGCAGGTGCGCACCGGCAACGGCAATGTCGTCTCGGGCATTGCACAGTCCGCCGGCGTCGTGGCGATCCAGTTTTAAGATCAGATTGATAACGGCGGATCACTTTTCTACTGTGACGCGTGATCGATACCTGCCGCTAAAGTTTGGGCCGGGGTTGGCCGATATGGGTGTTAGGATGAACGCGCTCTTCGGAGACACCCGTGAAAATCAACCATATCGTGAACAATACGCCGGCCGTCGCGCCGACCAAGGACGCTGCGTCCGGGTCGACGCGCTCGACCGGTTCGTCCCCGGCCGCTACGACGGCTTCGGGCCCCACGCGCCACACCGGCGATTCGCCGTCGCTGTCGGTCCAACAAGTCTCGCGCCAAGTGGGCAGCGGCGACTTCGACGCCGCCCGCGTCGAGCAGATCCGCAGTGCGATTCAGAACGGCACGCTCAAGATGGACGCCGGCAAGATCGCCGATGCGGCGCTTTCCGACGCGCAATCGCTGCTCTCCACGCGCTCCAAGAAGGTCTGACGGGGGTTTCCCGTCGTCCGTCCCCTGTATTTTCTGACGCCGCCGGTCCGTTCGGACTGATCGCGGCGGGGCGGTGTGCCAGCCGGCGGCTGCCCAAGCTTCCAAGCCTGAGCCTGAGGTAGTCACCATGGACAACACACTGCTGATCCGCACCCTTGCCGACGAGCAGGAACTGCTGCGCGCCGCCACCCTCACCCTGGATGCAGAAGCGCAGGCGTTGCGCGATGGCGACATGGTCGAACTCGAGCGCATCACCCAGACCAAGCAAAAACAGCTCGCCGCCCTGGGCGAAGCCGACCGTGACCGCCGCCTGTGGTGGGCCCAGCACGGCGGTGCCGATCCGTACGGGTTGGTCAAATACCTGCGCACCGATGAAACCGCCAGCCGCCTGTTCGACGAGAACCTCGCGCTGGCCCGCCTGCTGCGCCAGCGCAACATCGACAACGGCACCCTGATCGACCTGCGCCTGCGCGCCACGCAGAACGCACTGTCCGTCCTGCATGCTGCCAACAACGGCGGCGGCACACCGTACGGCCGCGACGGCAAACAGCCGCTGTCGATGCCGCGCTTCTCGGTGGTCGCGCAATAAGCCACCAAAACACGCTTTTTGGGTACAAAAGCCGCGCTTTACGCTCACGTCAATGGGCGTGAAGTGGGGCTAGCTGCTGCCGTCTGATCCTGCTATGTATAGGGGGGTCTAGCACACCACCGATCGGGGTAAACAAAAAGGTTTACATCCCATTGATGGGTGCAACAAGCATGCTGGGGATTTATTCTGCGATTTTGGCGGAGTTAATCCTCCGCGCCTGGCGACATAAACAAGAAAAACCGGAAGGAAATTGCGCCTGAATGGCGAGCCAAGGTTTCGGCCCGGCGGCACCGTACTGCGGTGACTGCCGGTTGAACGGGGAAATATACCGAGACCGCGCGCCAAAAGCATTTCCAAGGGCACGGCTGCATTGATTTTGGACCACAAGTTCAAATAGACGCGGCAACAGGCTGATTCCGGAAATGGACAAACAAACCATAACCAGACAGGCGGCGCAGTGAAATCAATCGTAGTGGAGGCACACCCTTTGGTGCGTGCCGGCGCGACCCATGTGTTGCAATCCTTGCCGGCCATTACCGAGGTGGTCAGCGTCGAGCCGGACGAAGCCCTCTTTGAGAATCTCGCGGCGCATGCGGACGCCGAATTGGCCCTGATCGGCCTGCCCCTGCCGGGCATCGACGATCTGCCCGCCCTCTCGCGGCTGTTGCAACAGCCACATCCCCGACATGTTGCCGTGCTGGGCGAAACCGATTCCGCCGCACATGTCCGCACGCTGATGCAATTGAATGTCTCGGCCTATCTGCTGAAAAGCTATTCCGGCAAATTGATTGCGGCGGCATTGGAATTGGTGCTCGCCGGCGGCCGTTATGTGCCGGCGTCGATTGTGCTGACGAGACCTGAAGCCATTGCGGCAGGTGCTTCCAGCGGAAATGGTAATGACGATTGCGCCTTGCTCGGCCTGACGCAGCGTCAATATGAAATTCTCGTCTTGCTGTCACGCGGGCATCCGGTCAAAACCATCAGCCGCATGCTGAGCATTTCGGAGGCGACAACGAAGGCGCATATCAATGCGCTGTATCGCCGGCTGGAAGTGCGCAGCCGTACCGAGGCTGTTTTCGTGGCGACGCAGCGCGGGGCCATGCTGCTGAATCAGCCGAACATTGGGGCAGAGTCCTCTTCGCTGCCTTCACCGCCGCTGCGCCTGGCCCGCACGGGCTGACCCTCCGCCCTCACCCGTCTTCCGCACAACAAAAAACGGCGCCCGGAATCCGGACGCCGTTGCAAATGGCCGCCCGCGCTGTCGAGACGCGGGCGGTGACAAGGAAAGCAGAACGCGAAAGGCTTAGAACTTTGCGCGGATGCCTACGCCGAAGGTGTCGGCCGTCGACAGGTCCGACACCTTGTCGCGGAAATACGCCGCATACACATCGGTGCGCTTGGACAGCGAATAGTCGTAACCGACCGCCCAGGTGTTGCGCTTCACGTCGGCTGCACCCGAGGTCTTCGTGTACGCGTACGACGCCAGGATGCTGCCCGGGCCCACCGGAATCGACACGCCCAGCTGGCCGCCGTTGCTCTTGGCGTCGCCGGTGCTGATCGTGTTCTTGATGTACTGGTATTGGCCGTACAGCTTGACCACGCCAAAGTCATACGTCGCACCCAGTTGCCCCGCCGTCTGGCGCGCAAAGCCCGCCACCAGGCTGTTCAGATCGCCCGGCGCGCCGTCGTAGCGCACCTGCTGGAACGCCGCCGTGGCCGCAAAATTGCCGCGGAAGAACAGCAGGCTGCCGCCCCACTTGTTCTGACCGTTGTGGCCGGCTTGCTCGCCAGCGCCGTAGATCAGGGTGCCCGTCAGGCCGCCCATGTCCGGCGTGGAATACATGATCGAGTTGTCCCAGCCCGAATCGCCCACCAGGCCCGAGATGCCCGCTGCGCCCGAACGGCCGTTGCCGAGGTAGGTGTGGAACACCATCGGCGAGAACGTGTACGAATCGATGAACGGGTTAAACAGGATCGTCGAAACGAAGTACGGCGGCGTGTTGCGGCCCAGCTTGATCGAGCCCCAGCTATTCGACTGCAGGCCGACAAACGAATTACGTGCGAAGAAGTGGTCGCCGTCAAAACGGCCGGACTTGCCCGTATCGGGGCGGAAGAACGCTTCGAGCGTGAAGATCGCCTTCAGGCCGTTGCCCAGATCCTCGCTGCCCTTGAGGCCCCAGTACGACGTCGACATGCCGCCCGAATTGACACCCCAGGCGCGGTCCTGGCCCAGGTTCTTGGTGGCGCCCGCCCAGGCATCCACCTGGCCGTACAGCGTCACAGACGATTGGGCTTGCGCTGCGCCTGCGGTCAAACCGGCGGCGGCAGCCAGCACGGCCAGCGAAAAACGTCGCTTGAGTTGCATTGTTGAGTTCTCCCTCTTGTGGTTCCGTTGTGTTGAGTCGACTGAATCAGCGTGGAGGCGGCAGGTGGCTCAACCCGCCGCCGCTGAGATGGCGCCGTGAATGCAACTGCCGTGCCAATACGCCGTCGGCAAAGCGTCGCTTCACAAATGAATGTGTTTTCTCGGGAAGGGGCGCAGACTAGCTTGAATACCCCAGGCGGACAAGTCCCCATTGCAGGGTGTGTGGCGCCGTTTCTGCACCGGTCTGGCGCAGTGCGCTTTCAGTCGTTTTGAAGCACGCGGATGTCGACTTCGCGCGTATAACGCTCGGGCGAAAAATCGCAGTACGTGAGGGAAATCGGCGTGTCCGCGACGCTGTAACCGATGCGACGCACGCGCACCAGCGGCACGCCCGCATCCACACCGAGCTGCGCAGCCTGGTGGGCATCGGCCACACACGCCAGCGGCGCCTCGCGCGAGCGGGCGATGGTCAGGTTGGCACGCTGGAAGACCTGCACGAACAGGCGATCTTCAAAGTCGCGCGCCTCAAGCATCGCCGCCAGCCGCGACGTCAGCCAGGTACGCAGCAGCATGATGGGCTGCCCCTCCACCTGGGCACGGCGCTCCACAAACGCCACCTGCGCGCCCACGGCCAGGTCGAGTGCGGCCGCCACGATCGCGTCGGCCGCCTCCAGTCGAAAAGCGCTGACCGTATAGACAGCGCCCGGTACATATTCCAGCGCCGCATCGGACTGGCCCGGCGCGTACAGCACCGGCCGATGCGGCCCCACGCGATCGAGCACCACACTGCGCTGCCCCCGCGAGCGCTTGAGCAGACCGCGCGCCGCCAGCTCGTTCAGCGTGCGGCGCGCGGTCAAACGGGATACGCCGTAGCGTTGGGCGACTTCGTTCTCGCTGGGCGCGATGCTGCCGGCCGGCAGCGCTCCGTGCAGGATGTCGAGCCGAATGCGATCGGCCAGTTCGAGGTATTTGGGCAGGCGGGGCGTCATGCCGTCGTTATACAGGAACGATCATCGCGTGCCGCAATGCAAATGGCCCACCGGGCAGGTGGGCCATTTGCATTGCGGCACTTGCGCGTCAGGCAGGGCCGACAGATCAGGCGATCAGGAATTTATCGCGGTTCTTGCCAATCCAGGCCGGGGCGCGGCCGCGGCCGGACCACGTCGCGCCCGTCTTCGGGTCGCGATACTTGGCCGGCACCGGAGCCTTGGCACCGGCACGACGGCCACGACGCTGGGCCAGGCCCAGGTCTTCAGCCGTCAGGCCATATTCGGCAACCGTCTGGCGCACTTGCTGGATCACCGCTTCCAGCTCCTTGGCGCGCGCAGTTTCGATCTGCTCTTCCAGTTTGGCCTTTTGTGCAATCAATTCCTTGTATGTCGCCATAGGGGCTCCCGATAAAGTCTGGTGTGAAATCTGGTGCGAACCAGATATTAGATCAATTGTATTCATAACTGAAATCAAATTTCAATGTTTTTGATCGAGGCCCTTCAAAGAACGCCACTCCGCCAAGAATCAACTTGTGGCACACCCGATGCTCAGTTTCAACCGGAAAGTCAGATTGACGCGTCGGATTAGCGTACGAGATCATTCAAGCTACAAGCACGTATCGCACTGCATTTCAGTGCCATCACCATAGCAAGCGCAGCCGGGTCCCGCAATTCTGGTTTTTTGCCGCGGGCGGCAGTCTGCAGCAGTCCAGCAAACGCAATACCGATTCATCCGCACGGCGCCGCGCGCCGGCATGCCATTGCACCGTGATCGCAGCGATGCGGCATGTCGATTTGGCCCAGCGGTAAAACGATTCAAAACAGCACACCCTTGGTTGCAGTTGGATGAGACAACGATGAATTCGCTCTTGCCGCGTCGTTTTTACTATCTGCTTTTGCTCTTTGGCTTGCTGGCAGGCACCCTGTTTGCCGCCGCGACTTTCTTCTTTCCGGAACGTTCGGTCGAACGGATCAGCGCCTATTTCATCCTGACAATGGGAACATGCGTTTTGATGTGTGCAATCGGCCTGACGCTGGCGCATCGCTGGATGGATCAGCATTTCGCCGCGCGGGAAAGTCAACATGGCGCCAATGCTGAATGCCCACCGGCGCATACCTCAGCATCCGAACCACCCGTTTTGAAACCCGTGCTGCAAACGGACAACGACGCGGTCGACAAAACGAAATCAAAATGTGTTGTATCGACCACAAACTAGACTTTGCGCCGCGCACGACTTTTGCGCATCATGAAGAGCATTGCCCCCGACTTCCGGCAGCCGGCACGTTGTTGCCACCCTCGCCCGAAGTCCCTGCTTAAAGACATGACGGCAATACCTCAGGTTGGAGCGCGGGATGCAAGACGAAATTTCCTACCCGTTGTCGGCGCAAAGCCTTCCGGTTCCGCTCTATGTGGTGCTCGAAGGCCGCATCGTCTTTGCCAATGCCGCAGGCGTTTGCATGGTGCGGGCGCTCTCGGCCGACCAACTGCTGGGCGAGCCCTTCTCGCGCTTCTTCCAGGATGTGCCTGCTTGGCTGGAGCCCCCTACCGAAGAACACGCCGATGCCATGCCGTCAGAGGCACGGGTCATTCCTGCGGCGCAGCTCGTCGCAGCCATCTCCGCCGGCGATTCCAACGAGGTTGTCAGCGTCCGCCTGACGGTCACGCCGACCCGCTTTGACGGGTTGCCCGCGCAGCAGGTCGTCGTACACGGGTTGCCGCTGCCGCTCGATGCGCAGCTGCCGGGCAAGGCGGGCGAGCGCGTGCTGAGCGCCGACGCCATCGGTGCCGCGTTGCCGCACGAGCATCTCGATCATCTGCTTTCCACGCTGCCTTCCGCCGCGTCTCTGGGCGAGCGGCTGCATGCTGCGTTGCGCGCGCTCGAAGCCGCCTTGCCATCGGCGTTGTGTGTGGTGGTGCGTGTCGTTTCCGGCCGGGCGCGGCTCTATGGCACCCAGCGTGCCCGCGCGCGGTTGGCGCTGCAGGACGACCATGCCGCGCATTTGTCGCCCGCGGCGCAGGGCGAGGTCGATATCGGGCTCGCCCGCATCGCACCGTTGCTCAATGAGCTGGCGCCGATCGAACTGATTCGCGAGGCCAATGCGCCCGCTGCGTTGCGCGAAGCGCTCACCCGCGTGTTGGACACCGCGCAGCCGGCATGGCTATGCCGCATCCCGGCCCAGCATGGCGGCATGGCCGTCGCCGATGATCTCCTCTGCCTCTTCTTCCCCACCGCTGAACCTGCCACCCCGCCCGACGACGCGACGCTGCGCGCAGAGTGCGGCCGCTATATCGCCGCGCTGGTCAAGCTGCTGCGCCTGGAGAACGAATATCGCCAGACCCGCGAGTTGCGCGATCAGTATCGGCTGGTCGTCAACCATCTGAGCGAGGGTGTGCTGACGCTGTCTACCGATGGCCGCGTGCTGTCGTACAACCGCAGCGCCGCCGAAATCCTGCGCATGTCGGGCGCCTCATGGAAAGGCCGCCCGCGCGTGGCGCTGAGCGACATGATGCTGGGCGAAGACGGGGCCATCTTGCCGCGCGCCGCATGGCCTTCCACTCTGGCCGCGCGCACGGGGCGCGCCATCAGCAACGTCGTGGTGGGCGTGCCGGCAGGCAATGGCCAGATCGTGTGGCTGCGCGAATCGGTGCTGCCGATGTTCTCGCCGGACAGCGCATCCCCGCACGCGGTGCTCGTCATCTTTACCGACATCACGGCCGAGCGCTCCGCCTACGAGCAACTGCGCCTGCTGGAAACCAAGGATTCGCTCACGGGGCTACCCAATCGCGCCGCGTTCATCGAGCGGCTCGATGCGCGGCTGGCGCTGCCCTCCACCGGGGAATCGGCGCTGCTGTATATCGGGCTGGACCACTTCAAGACCGTGAACGAAGCGATCGGCCACCACATGGGCAACCAGGTGCTGAACACGGCGGCGCAACGCATCCGTGCCCAGGCGGGCCAGCGTGCGCTGCTGGCCCGGCTGGGCGGCGATCAGTTCTGCGTGGCCATCGACGATCCGAACGCCGCTGACACGCTCGCGCAACAGGTGCTCGACGCGCTGGCCCGCCCCTTTACCGGCGGCGACCGCGAAGTGCATCTGTCGGCCAGCATCGGCGTGGCGGCCTACCCGGAAGACGGCGGCGATGCGGCCACGCTCGTCAGCCATGCCGAGGCCGCCATGTACCGCGCCAAGGAGCACGGCCGCAACCGCATCGCCCGGTATTCGCGTGCGCTGGAAACGCAGATGCTGCGCCGCTTCACCCTCAACGAGCGCATGCGGCGCGCGCTGGGGCGCGGTCAGGTGCGGCTCGTGTATCAGCCCAAGTACGCGCTGCATTCAGGCGAGCTTGTAGCAGTTGAAGCGCTGATGCGATGGTCCGACCCTGAGCTGGGCGCCGTATCACCGAGCGAGTTCATCGACGTGGCGGAAGAGTCCGGCTACATCCTCGAACTCGGCCGCTGGGCGCTCATGCAGGCCTGCGCGCAGGGCGAAGCCTGGGCGCGCAAGTTCGGCTTCACGGGGCGCATGGCGGTGAATGTGTCCGCGCGGCAATGCGATGCCGGCGTGATCGAGCGCGACGTTGACGAGGCGCTCAAGGCCTCGGGCATGGCGCCCGGCCGGCTGGAACTGGAATTGACCGAAAGCGTGCTGCTGGCCGACCGTCAATCGACACAGCGGCTGCTGATGAGCCTGGCCGCGCGGGGCGTGCGCATCTCGCTCGATGATTTCGGCATCGGGTTCTCATCGCTGTCGTATCTGCGCAGCTTGCCGATTCACAACATCAAGATCGATCGATCGTTCATCAGCGGCGTGCCTGGGGTGGCGGACTGCGTGGCGCTCACCAAGACCATCATCGCGATGGCCCGCGCGCTGAACATGACCGTCACGGCCGAAGGTGTGGAAACGCCCGAGCAAACGGCCTTCCTGACCGCGCATGCGTGCGACGAAGTGCAGGGCTTTCTGTTTGGACGCCCGCTGGAGGTGTCGGCTGTGGAAGATCTGCTGCGCACCCGAAGCCGCGCACAGGCATAAAAAAACGGACCCAAAGGTTTGACCTCGGGTCCGTTTCCTTTTGGGCTCGACGCTCAGGTCGAACCGAAATCAACGCGTCGATACGTTGCCCACCAGGCCGCCCAGTGCGGCACCCCCCAGCGTGGCACCCGGGCCGCCAATCAGCGCAGCGCCGGCCAACCCACCCACACCCGCACCGATGGCGGTATTGCGTTGACGTGCCGTCATATCGGCACAGCCGGTTGCGCTCAGCAAGGTGGCACCGGCCAGCAGAATCGTCAGTACCCGAACCATGTTTTTCTCCTTGAATGCGTCGGTCGCGATCAGCAATCGCGTACCGGCAGTTTGGTCAACGGGTGCGCGACATGCTGTTTCAAGTTGTAATCAATCGTTGCAATGTGCAGCGCCGGGGCGTCTGAGCAGCCGTGCCGCATTCGCAAGCAGCGCCGACCGAAAGCCGTCGCCACGCGGCTCGGATGGTGTTTCCCACAGACTTATCCACATGTTCTGTGCATAACCCGCCCGGTCTGCCGAGACCCAAGTCACAAAAGGGCTTGACGGGTTTGGGCAAACATGCAGATCAAATGAAACGGGTGCACCCGCACAAAGTTATCCACATCGGACGGGGCTGTTACATCGTGCAACAAACCCTTTTCCGTCAACTGGTTGCGGTGGGTTTTGCAAGCGGTGTGCGCGTTGCTGTGGACAAGTGGGGAGCGGCTGGAAACGCGGCCCTTGTCTGCTCCTCCCCGCACGATCAGGTGTATCAGCCGCGAACACCCATGCCTACGGGAAAACGTCAGCCTGAAACCGCCGTGCCCGAGCCCTTGACGCCGGAACATGCCCCTCCAACATCCGGCATCGACCCTCAGCGCGTGGAAGACGCGCCTCAAACACTCGCGCTCCGCTCTTGAAGCTCGACATTTCCGACCTCCGACAGCCGCCTTCGAGCCTCGGACGGTGGCGCTTCAGCCTCAACAGGTCAACGTCGAGTCTTTGACGGCGAAGCTCGGCCCTCGAAGCTCCGATGGGTCGGATGTTTTTGGGCCGCGTTCGGGCCTCTGAGGGCCGCGCGCCACTGTTTGACGGTGGCGCGCCGGTGTTGGACTGTGGACATCGAATGTTTGAGAGCGGCGCATGCATCCAACGCCGTCGCGCACGGCGCTCTCGGGGAAGACGACGTGGCGCGTAGCGCTGGACCTGCTTGGCCGATGGTCGATCACCGTGCTCGGGCTCCCGAGCACTCCGGGCCAAGTCGATGAAGACGATCTCTCCGGTCAGCACATCGTGATGTTCTGCAGTGCGTCGTTGTACGCCAACGTGGTTGGGTCAGCGGGCGAGATCGGCCGGCGTATCGACATCACGCAGGACGCCGGCGTCATCAGTCTCGATGCGGATGAGCTTGGCAGGATCGATCAGCCGCCGCGCGCCCTCGTCGCCGTCGAGCGATGTCAGGCCCGCGAAGAAGTCGGCGCCGAAGCCGATCGGGTGGCCCCGCTGCCCGGCATGAAAGGGCGCAACGCAACGGTGTGGGTCCACTGCGCTTGCGATCTGGGTGATGGTGTCAGGGGCAATCCAAGGCATGTCGGCCAGGGCGATGATCCATCCGCTGGCTTGCGGGCGTGCGGCTACGCCGGCAGCCAGGCTGGCGCCCATGCCACGTGCAGCGTCGGGGCAGCGCAAGACTTCGCAACCGGCCTCGGTCAACAGCGCGGCCAGTTGATCGACCTGCGCGCCATGCGTGGCAGCGGCGGGCACCACTGCCACCACGTCGCCCAATGCCTGCTTCAGGTGCCGCGCGGCCTGCACCGCCACGGGCGTTCCATCGGGCAGCGGGGCAAGCAGCTTGTTGGCCACGCCCGCCGCATCAAACCGGCTGCCGCGGCCCGCGGCCAGCAACACGCCAACAGCAGGCCGCTGCAGCATCAGACCACCTCGGTCTTGAGGGTGACTTCCACGTTGTTGCGCGTGGCGTTCGAATACGGGCACACCTGATGCGCCTGGGCCACCAGCTTCTCGGCATCGGCTTGCGACAGCCCGCTGATCCGCGCGGTCAATCCGACCTTCAGGCCGAAACCGCCTTCATCGCGCGTGCCGATCCCGACATCGCAGTGGATCTCGATGTTGCTGGGATTGAGCTTGAGCATGCTCTTGGCGACAAAGTCGCACGCCGAGCCGAAGCACGCGGCATAGCCGGCGGCAAACAGGTCTTCGGGCGTGGTGGTATTCGGCTTGCCGGGGCCGCCCATGGCCTTGGGCACCGACAGGTCGTGCGAGACCTGGCCGTCTTCGGTTTGCGTGTGGCCGTTGCGGCCGCCTGTGGCCTTGGCGTGGGCGGTGTACAGGATATTCAATGCCATGACATGCTCCTCCGGTGGGTGAACGACGCAATCGCGGACGCAAGAATCGGTCCGCAAAACTGGGGGGATACGAGGCTGCAAGAACGAGAAAGCCGGCACACAGGACTGCATGCCGGCTTTCATCTCATCACGCGATGATGACAACTACACCGTGTCGAACGGCAGCTTGCGCTGACGCTTGCCGGTCAGGGTGAACAGCGCGTTGGCAACCGCCGGTGCAATCGGCGGCGTGCCGGGCTCGCCCAGGCCGGTCGGATTATCTTCCGACGGCACGAAGAACACGTTGACCGGCGGTGCGTCCGGCATGCGCACGGGCGGGAAGTCGGTGAAGTTGCTGTTCTTGGTGGCACCGTTTTCGATGTCGATGGCAAAGCCCGGCTGGATCATCGCCAGGCCAAATACGCAGGCACCCTGGATCTGCGCTTCCGCGCCCATCGGGTTGACCACGCGGTTGGCATGCACGCCTGCGGTGACACGATGCACGCGCGGCTTGCCCTGGTCGACCGACACCTCCACCACATAGGCCACCACCGACTCGAACGACGCATGCACCGCCACGCCCCAGGCCTGGCCCTTGGGCAGCTTGCGCTTGCCGTAGCCGGACTTGTCGACAGCCAGCTGCAGCGCCGCACGATGGCGTTCATGCTCCTTGCCGGTAAAGCGCGCGAGACGGAAAGCGACCGGGTCCTGCTTGGCCGCGTGCGCCACCTCGTCCACCATCGTTTCCATCACGTAGGCCGTATGCGTGTGGCCCACGGAACGCCACCACAGCACCGGCACGTTCACGTCCGGATGGTGCACCGTCAGCTGCATCGGGAAGCCGTAGTCGTTTTCGATCACGCCCTCGACCATGGTCTCGTCCACCCCGTTCTTGACCATGAAGGCCTCGAACGGCGTGCCCTTGAGGATCGACTGACCGACGATCACGTGGTCCCAGCCGACGACCTTGCCGCTGTTGTCCACGCCCACGTTGACGCGGTGCAGATGCATCGGGCGGTAATAGCCGCCGCGGATGTCGTCTTCGCGGCTCCAGATCACCTTGACGGGGCCGTTGTGTCCGGCGGCTGCATAGGCCTTCGCCACGTTGGCCGCTTCCACCACGTAGTCCGACGTGGTGATCGCGCGCCGGCCAAAGCCACCGCCCGCCATCATCGTGTTCAGCTCGATCTTCTCGGGCGATACGCCGAGCACCTTGGCAATCGCGCCCTGATCGATGGTCTGGAACTGCGAGCCCACCCACACCTTCGCGCCCGTGGTCTTGCCGCCGTCTTTCTGCAGATCGATCGTGCAGTTCAGCGGCTCCATTGGCGCGTGCGCGAGGTAAGGAAACTCGTAGTCGGCCTGGATGCGCGTTGCGGCGGATTGGATGGCGCTCATGTCCGCGGCCTTGGCCACGGTACCGGGCTGGCCGGCGAGCTTCTTGTACTCCGCCATCAACGCCGGCGTGGACACCGTCGAGCCGGCGTCTTCCCACGTGACCTGCAGCGCGTCGCGGCCCTGCTTGGCCGGCCAGTATCCGTCGGCGATGACGGCAACGCCCGTGCCGCCCCGGTCGGTCGGGATCTGCAGCACATCGACCACGCCCTTCACCGCCTTGGCCGCCGCCGCGTCGTACTTGGCCACCTTGCCGCCAAAACGCGGCGGGCGGGCCAGCACGGCCACTTTCATGTTGGGCAGACGCGTGTCCAGACCAAACTTGAGCGAGCTGTCGAGCTTCGCGCGCGCATCAAGGCGCGGCGTGGGCTTGCCGACAATGCGGAACTGCGACGGGTTCTTGAGCGTGACCTGCGCCGGCACCGGCAGCGCCATCGCGGCCTGAGCAAGTTCGCCGTAGGTGGCCCGGTGGCTGCCCGACGTGACCACGCCATTGGCGGTGCGGCATGTCGACGGATCGACCTTCCAGCGCTCGGCCGCCGCCGAGATCAACATGGCACGCGCGCGACCGCCCAGCTCGCGATATTGCTGGAACGAGTGATTCAGCGCCGTCGAGCCGCCGGTCATCTGGATGCCGAAGCCCGGGTCCTTGTACGGATCGCCTGCGGGCGCCAACATGCCGCGCACGTTGCGCCAATCCACGTCGAGTTCTTCGGCCAGCGCCATCGGCAATGCCGTGTGCACACCCTGACCGAACTCGAGCCGGTTCACCGCCACGGTGACGGTGTTGTCCGGCGCAATGATGATGAATGCCTGCGGCGGCGATGGCGGCTTGGCCTTGGCGTCCTGCGCGCCCGCCAACACCGGCACCACGCCCAACGCCAGGCCGCCGCCGGCCAGCGTCGTGAGCTTCAGAAAGCTGCGTCGGTCAAGCGTGGCCGACCCGGCCTCCGCAGACGCCGGTTGATGTTGCGCGCCGCCACCGGCCAGCGCTTCAAGATTTCGAATACGCATCGTGAATTCTCCGGTGGACTCAGGCCAGCGATTTCGCGGCGTCGTGAATGGCCGCGCGAATGCGTTGGTACGTCGCGCAGCGGCAGAGATTGCCGGCCATCGCGCTGTCGATATCGGCGTCGGTCGGCTTCTTCTTGGTGCGCAGCAAACCCACCGCGCTCATCATCTGGCCGCTCTGGCAGTAGCCGCATTGCGCCACGTCGTGCTTGACCCAGGCGTCGAGCACGGCCTTGCCGACCTTGTCATCGGCGATGTGTTCTGACGTGGTGATCTGCTGGCCGGCCACCGCAGAAATCGGCAGCACGCAGCTGCGCGTGGGCTGGCCGTTCAGGTGCACCGTGCAGGCGCCGCACGATGCGACGCCGCATCCGAATTTCGTGCCGGTCAGGCCGAGGTTGTCGCGCAACGCCCAGAGCAGCGGCGTCGACGGATCGGCATCAACTTCCACCGGTTTGCCGTTGATGTTCAACGTGACCATTGTGGGATTCTCCTTGTGGGGCGTGAGGGAGTCTTGCCGTTATAAACCCATTGATATAGCGGGCTGGCGGCATGGACGGGGTGTATTAAAGCAGGTTCGGATGGGTTCTGCTGGCGCCACATCACATGGCTTTTGGCGGGGCTGCACACGTTTTCGTCGGCTCAGGCTCTGGTGTTTCATCTGCCCCAAAAAAACGGTCCGGAATCCGCCCAGGCAGCTTGACAACACCCCGCCCTCCCCATCACTATCGCCAAATGCATTCTCAGCAGACCACCCTCCGTACCGCTCCTGCCCGCACCCTCTCGTGCGTGCGCGGTCTGCTATCCGCTTCTCTACTACGCGTGTAAGCGCGTAGACCTCTCTTTCCCCCTCGTTCCGGTGTTTGACCGGTCCGTGCCCTAAGCGGCGACGGGCCTTGTGTGTGGCGCAGTCCGTGCGCCGAATCGTTGGAGCTTCCTCATGTCTGCCTCGATCCCGCTTTCGCTACGACTACCGACCGGTTGCCAGACCACGCGCCCGTGGCTGTCTGGCCGCCACCTCCCGAACCCGATTCCGGCCACCCCGGACGCTGCCCGCGCGGCCGTCCCCGTTGTACGAAACCGATCTCGATCTCACAGGACGCACTCACCATGTTGAAGAACCCCGCCACCAAGTACCGCCCCTTCCCCGCCATCGCCCTCGCCGATCGCACCTGGCCCAACAAGACAATCACCCGTGCCCCGATCTGGATGAGCACGGACCTGCGCGACGGCAACCAGGCCTTGTTCGAGCCCATGAACGCCGAGCGCAAGATGCGCATGTTCAAGATGCTCGTGCAGATCGGCTTCAAGGAAATCGAAGCCGCTTTCCCCGCTGCCTCCCAAACCGATTTTGATTTTGTCCGCGAACTGATCGAGGGCGGACACATCCCCGACGGCGTGGCCATCGAAGTGCTCACGCAGGCCCGCGAAGACCTGATCCGCCGCACGATGGAATCGCTGCGCGGCGCCAAACGCGCCATCATCCACGTCTACAACGCGACCGCGCCGGTGTTCCGCCGCACGGTGTTCAACACCGACCGCGAAGGCGTCAAGCGCATTGCCGTGCAAAGCGCCAAGCTGATCCGCGAAATTGCGCAGACGATGCCCGAGACGCAGTGGACGTATCAGTACAGCCCTGAAGTCTTCAGCGGCACCGAGCTGGATTTTGCGCTGGAGGTCTGCAACGCGGTGACCGAAGTCTGGGAGCCGACGCCCGAGCACAAGATCATCTTCAACCTGCCTGCCACGGTGGAGATGGCCACGCCAAACATCTACGCCGACCAGATCGAATGGATGCATCGCAACCTGGCGCGCCGCGATTCGATCATCCTCTCGGTGCATCCGCACAATGACCGCGGCACTGCCGTGGCAGCGGCTGAACTGGCCGTGATGGCCGGCGCCGATCGCGTGGAAGGCTGCCTGTTCGGCAATGGCGAGCGCACCGGCAACGTGGATCTCGTCACGCTTGCGTTGAACCTGTATTCGCAAGGCGTGGATCCGGAGCTGGATTTCTCGCACATCAATGACGTGGCACGGACCTGCGAGGACTGCACGCAGCTGCCGGTGCATCCGCGCCATCCGTACGTGGGCGACCTGGTGTTCACGGCGTTCTCCGGCTCGCACCAGGATGCGATCAAGAAGGGCTTTGCAGTGCAGAAGCCCGATGCGCTGTGGGAAATGCCCTACCTGCCGATCGACCCCGCCGACGTGGGCCGCACGTATGACTCGATCATTCGTGTGAACAGCCAGTCCGGCAAAGGCGGCATCGCGTACCTGCTGGAATCCGGCTATGGCGTGGCCATGCCGCGCCGCCTGCAGGTGGAATTCAGCAGCACCGTGCAGCAGCTGACCGATGAGAGCGGCCGCGAAGCCACGGGCGCCGACATCTGGGCGCTCTTCCAGCAGACCTATCTGCGCGGCGATGGCGCGATCGGCTACGTATCACACCGCCTGACCGAGCGCGATGACGGCAGCCAGCACATCCGCCTGGTGGTCAACATTGCAGACCGCGAGCACATCTGCGAAGGCACCGGTAACGGACCGCTCGATGCGCTGGTGCATGCGCTGTCGCACGTGCTGGCAGCGCCCGTGTCGATCCATCACTACGAAGAGCGCGCGTTGGGCCAGGGCGCCAATGCCGATGCCATCGCGTTTGCCGAAATGGCCGCGCCGGGCGTGGCGGGCAGCGTGTTCGGCGTGGGCGTGGATGCCAACCTCACGACGGCGTCGATCCGCGCCGTAGTGGGCGGCGTCAATCAACTCATTGCACGTGCCGGCAACGGCATGCTGCGCAGCGGCAAGAGCGAGGCAGAAGCGGTATAAAGCACAAGTCGGGCTCACGCAGTGGAGCGCGAGTTGCTAAATTGGAGAGATGACGCTCGGGCCACGCCCGGGCGCATCCCTTCCCAAGCGCGCGCGCGTGCACATCCACTGCCACAGGAGAACCGACATGACCACTCGTCCGACCGCGAAAGAGAATGCCAAGCGTTTTGCCAGTGTGATCCAGGCGCTGCAGGCATGCGAGGCCGCTTGCACTCACTGCGCGACGGAATCCGGCAAGAACGGCCACGCCGAAGCCATGGCGCGCTGCATCGGCGTGTGTACGGATTGCGCGGAATACTGCGCTCTGACGCGCAAATTCCTTGAGCGCAACAGCGAATTTGCAGAACTGCTGCTGGAAGACTGCGCCGAGATCTGCTCCCAGTGCGCCGAAGAATGCGATCATCACGGCCAAGGCCATTGCAGCGCCTGTGCAACGGCCTGCCGCGCCTGCTTGGATGCCTGCCTGAAAGTGGCCGGCGTCGAAGCCATCACCGCCGAGCCGACTGTCTTCTGATTCTTTTTCAACGCGTATGAAAATTGGCGAACTCGCCCAGCGCACGGGCATCAGCATCGAGACCATCCGCTTCTATGAAGCGCAGGGCCTGCTGCCCCCGGCTGCGCGCGCCGCCAACAACTACCGCGTCTACACGCCCGAGCATGTCGAGCAGTTGGCCTTCATTGCGAAGTGCCGGTCGCTCGACATGGCGCACACTGAAATCCGCCGGCTGCTTGAACTGCAGGCCAATCCGCAGGCCTCCTGCGAAGAAATCAACAACCTGCTGGACGAGCACCTGCGCCACGTTGAAGCGCGCATCGCCGAGCTGACCGATCTCAAAGGCCAGATCGAAGCGATCGGGCAACGCTGCACGACGGCCGCGTCCGTGGCCGAATGCGGCGTGCTGCAATCGCTGCACGAAGAGCCGCTCGCCGCCCCTCACCAAGGCCATAGCCACGAACATGGCGAGGGCGAACACGCGCACCGGCATATTCGCGGCGTGCATCGCTGAACGGTCTTTTCCCCTGCGGGGCACGTCACTTTGACGTGCGCTTTGACGTGCGATACTCGCCGCATTTCACGACACGTGGGGCGGGGCGATGAAGACAAAACCAGCGGCGGCAGCACGATTCCAGCATCGACAACGCGTGGCATGCGCGGCGCTTGGCGCCATCGCGTCTGCTGCGGCTGTCATGGCGCAGGCAGCGACGCCTTCGCGCATCACCGATGTCACGTTGTATCCGGATAGCGCCACCGTCGTGCGCACGGCCACAGTCGCGCCGGGCGCCCGCAGCGTAGAGCTGGCCTGCCTGCCCATGACGTTCGATGCAGACAGCCTCCGCGTGGAAGGCGATAGCAGCATCCGCGTTGGGGATGTGCGCGTGGAAAGCGTTCCCAGCGAGGGCAGCGGCTGCGCCAGAACAGCGCTGGACACACAAATCCGCGCACTGGAAGACCAGCGCGCCGCGCTTGGCGTGCAGATCCAGGCGAATGCGCTGTCAGCCAGCTACCTGAAGGCCGTGAGCGAACGCACGGGCGGCGATGGCCGCGCGCCGGCCACCGATTTTTCCACGCTGGGCCGCGCCACCGACGCGCTGGCCCGTAATGCGCAAGACGTCTTCACCCGCCAGGACCAACTGAAGAAGCGCGACGCTGAATTGAAGGCGCAGCTTGACGCGCTGCAACGCACGCACGGCTCGGCGTCCAGCACGCTGCGCACCGTGCGCATTGCCGTGGCGGCGCCGCGCGGCGGTGAGTTGCGCGTCAGCTATCAGACATCGCGTGCGGGCTGGCGGCCGGCGTATCAGGCGAGCGTGGATTCGGTGCGTTCGAACGTGGTCGTCGAGCGGCAAGCCACGCTTGCGCAATCCACCGGCGAGGACTGGCGCGGCGTGCATCTGCGCCTGTCGACCGGCCAGCCGCGCAACACGCCACGCGGGCCGGAACCGTATGCATGGCAATTGGATATTCAACCGCCGCCGCAGGCCATGCCCTACCCCGCCGCACCCGCAGCGGCGATGGCGCCAGCACCCAAGGCCAGCTTCGGCCGGAACAATGAACAGCGTGAGGCCGATGCCGAACCGCTGTTCGAAGTGAACGCCGTCCAGACTGCGTTTGCCACGGAGTTCGACGTGGCGGGCGCAACCGAACTGCCCTCCGACGCGCAGAAGATCACGCTCACGTTGGCGAGCGAAACGCTGCCCGCAAAACTTGCTGCGCGCAGTACGCCGCGCATGGACGCCACCGCCTACCTGGTCGCCACGGTGGACCGCCCGCAAGGCATCTGGCCCGCCGGCAACATGCAGTTGCGCCGCGATGGCGCGGTGGTTGGCAGCACGCAGTGGAATCCGGCCGGCGAAGACCCGAAGGTCACGCTGCCCTTTGGCCGCGATGATCTCGTCAGCGTGGTGGTGGAAACGCCGAAGACTTTCCAGCGCAGCGTGGGCCTGCTGGACAACCGCAACGAGCGCCAGTTGGCGGCGCTCTACACGGTGCGCAACCGCCACCGCGACGCTATCGACGTGCAGATTTTGGAGGCCACGCCGGTCAGCCAGTCCGACGATATCAAGGTGCGTTCCACCTTCACGCCGGAACCGGCCAAGCGCAACTGGGAACGCCGCGCCGGCGTGATCGCGTGGGAGCAGACCATTCCGGCCGGCGAGAGCGCGCGCTTCTCGGCTGACTACCTCATCACCTACCCGAAGGACGCGCGGATTACCGGCCTGCGCTGATCGCGTCGGCCCCGCACGCGCGCCGACAGATCAGGCGCGCGTGCGCATCACCCGCAGCCCGTTGAACACCACCAGCAGGCTCGCGCCCACATCGGCAAAGATGGCCATCCACAGCGTTGCGTCGCCCATCACGGCCAGCGCCAGGAATACCGCCTTGATGCCCAGCGCCAGCACGATGTTCTGACGCAGCACCGCCACCGTGCGGCGGCTGATGCGGATAAAGCTGGCGAGCTTGCGCGGGTCGTCGTCCATGATGGCCACGTCGGCGGCTTCCAGCGCGGTGGCCGTGCCCGCGGCGCCCATGGCAAAACCGATGTCGGCGCGCGCCAGCGCCGGGGCGTCGTTGATACCGTCGCCGACCATGCCGACGAAGCCGTGTTGCGTGGCCAGCTCGCCCACCACGCGTTGCTTGTCGGCAGGCAGCTGCTCCGCATGCACGTTCTCGATGCCGACTGTCTTGGCGATGGCCTGTGCCGCGCGGCGGTCGTCGCCGGTGAGCATGACGGGCGTCACGTCGAGCGCGCGCAATGCGGCGATGGCCTCGGCGCTTTCGGGGCGCTCGCGGTCGCGCACGCCAAAGAGCGCCACCGCGCCGTTCGCATCGCACAGGGTGACGGCAGACATGCCTTCAGCTTGCAGCGACTCGGCAGCGGCACGCCAGGCGGAGGTATCGAAGCCACGCTCTGCAACGAGCGCCGCGTTGCCCAGATGCCAACGTACGCCGCCCAGCGTGCCGGCCACGCCACGGCCCGGCAGCACCGACAGGTCTTCCACGGCGTTCGCATCGACCGCGCCATGCGCCGCCGCGGCCTGCACGATGGCCACGGCAATCGGGTGCGTGGTGTTGGCATCGAGCGCTGCGGCCACTGCCAGCGCATGCAACGGCGTCGCGTCGGTCGCGGCGTTCAGATCCGCGACGGCGCGGCGTGTGCCGTCGGGCAACATCACCGCATCCAACGCCGGGCGGCCTGCGGTGAGCGTGCCGGTCTTGTCCAGCGCCAGCGCGCGCAGGCGCCGGCCGCTTTCCAGATACACACCGCCCTTGACGACGATGCCGCGGCCTGCGGCGGCGGCTAGGCCGCTGACGACCGTGACCGGCGTGGAGATGACCAGCGCGCACGGGCACGCGATCACCAGCAGCACGAGCGCGCGATAGGTCCACGCCAGCCAACCATCGGCGGTGACGAGCGGGCCGATGACAGCCACCGCCAACGCCAGCAACATCATCGCGGGCGTGTAGATGGAAGAGAACTTGTCGACAAAGCGCTGCGTGGGCGCACGCTGCGACTGCGCTTGCTGGATGGCCCCGGCGATACGCGCCAGCGTGCTGTCCGCTGCCAACGCCGTGGCTTGCGCCTCGACCACGCCGTCGGTGACGATCGTGCCGGCGAGGATGGTGTCGCCAACGGTTTTTTCCACCGGCAGGCTTTCGCCGGTGACGGGCGATTCGTCCAGCGCGGCGCGGCCGCTCACGATGCGCGCATCGACCGGCACGCGGCTGCCGGTGCGCACACGCAGGCGCGCGCCGACGGCAACGCTGTCGACCGCCACATCGCGCCAACCGCCCACGCCATCGGCCAACTCTGCGGTGTCCGGCGCGATGGCCGTCAGCGCGCGCACAGCATCGCGAGCCCGCACCAGCGCGCGGGCCTCGATGGCTTCTGCCACTGCAAACAGGAAGATCACCATGGCCGCTTCGGCCCACTTGCCGATCAGCAGCGCGCCGATGACGGCCACCGCCATCAGGAAGTTGATGTTGAACGTGAGCGCGCGCACGGCAATCCAGCCCTTGCGCAGCGTCGGGCCGCCGGCCAATGCAATGGAGGCTAACGCCAGCGCCAGCACCGGCCACGCGTGATCGCCGAGCGACCAGGCGATGGCCTCGGCGCCGAATGCGGTCACGCCACCGATGCCGAGCAGCCACGTGCGGCGCGAGATGCGGGTCGGCTCAGCGGGTGTGGCGGCCAGGCGATCGCGCTGCTCGAGCACCTCGCCGTCCATGCCGATGGCGCGCAGCGCTTCCAGGAAGGGCGCCACATCGTCAACGGTGTGGTGGATGGTGAGATGACGCTCGAGCAAATTGAAATCCAGCGCGACAACGCCATCCGCACTGCCCAGCTTGGCGCGGATCATGCGCTCTTCGGTCGGGCAATCCATCTGTTCGATGCGCACGACGGTGCGGCCGGTGGCGGCTGCGCGTGCGGCGGCGTCGACGGGGGCAGCCGCTACCGGCGCGTGGCCGTGACCATGATCGTGGTGGTCATGGTCGTGATCATGATGGTCATGGTCATGGGCGTGTTCAGCGACGTCACTGGCGACCGGTTGCGCATGACCGCAGCAACCGCCGCAGCCGGCGGCTTCCGGCTTGGCGTGGTCGTGGATAGGCAGGGCGGAGGCGAGATCGGGTTTCATGCCTCCATTCAAAACCCTAAAGAAGCTTCAGGGTCAAGCCCCGCATTCCGGCGACCTCAAATGAGGTCTTTCGTCCACTTGGTGACGATGGCGCGGGCTTCCGGCCAGTCGCCCAAACCCGATTCGGCATTGATATGGCCGCGCGCGCCGACGTCGACGGGCTCCGCACCCCACGCTTGGGCTTGGGCGTGGCTCCAGGCGGCGTCGCTGAACGGGTCGTTGGTGCTGAAAACAAGCACGGCGGGAAACGGCAGCCGCTGCTGCGGAATGGGCCGAAAGTCCGCCAGCTCCGGCGGCATGTCGGCACGATCGAGCTGCGGAGGCGCGACCAGCAAGGCGCCGCGCACGCGCACCGCTCGGGCGGAAGTGGCCGCCCAATGTGCCGTCAGCACGCAGCCGAGGCTGTGCGCCACCAACACGACATCGCCCGGCGCAGCGCTGACTTCAGCTTCCAGCGCAGCCACCCAGTCGGCACGCTTCGGGACAAACCAGTCGCGCTGTTCGACACGGCGATCGCCATGTGCGCGCTCCCAGCGCGATTGCCAATGCGCCGGGCCGGAGTTCTGCCAGCCCGGCAGGATCAGGACGGTGGGGGTGGCGCTCACGGTGGCTCCGTCGGTGGAAGGTTGGATAGGAATGCAGAACATTCTGCCGCGATTTGACGGGCGGCGTCGGCATCACTCATCGACAAAACCGCTCAATCGATCCAAATATTCTGTTTCACAGGCAGATCGCCAACTTCTAGAGTCGCTCTGAAATCCCGCCAACAGGGATTCCGAATCCAAAAAACTCGGAGGAGACCATGCTCGCACTGCTCGGGCTGCTGACCATCGTCGCGCTGTTTGTCGTCATCCTGACGAAGCGCATGTCGCCGCTGGTCGCGCTCATCGCCATTCCCGTCATCGCCGCGCTTGTGGGCGGCTTCGGGCTGAACACCAGCAAGTTCATCATCGGCGGCATCAAGGACGTCGCGCCCGTCGCGGGGATGTTCATCTTCGCCATCCTGTACTTCGGCATCGTGACCGACGCCGGCATGCTCGACCCGATCATTGACCGCATCCTGCGCACCGTGGGCAGCCGCCCGCCGCGCATCGTGGTCGGCTCGGCGCTGCTGGCGCTACTGATTCATTTGGACGGCTCGGGCGCGGTGGCGTTTTTGATCACCATTCCGGCCATGCTGCCGCTGTACGACCGGCTGGGCATGGACCGCCGCATCCTGGCGTGCGTGACGTCGATGGCGTGCGGCGTGAACTTCCTGCCGTGGACGGGGCCGATGATCCGCGCATCCGCCTCGCTGCACATGCCCGTGACAGACATCTTCAACCCGCTGATCCCGGTGCAGATTGCGGGGCTCGCTTTCGTGTTTGCCTGCGCATGGCTGCTGGGCAAGCGGGAAGAAAAACGCCTGGGCCTCGCCCACCACGCCGATGGCGCGCAGGTCGTCGCGCGCCCGCTCTCAGATGCGGAACAGGCGCTGCGCCGCCCGCGCAATTTCTGGATCAACCTCATCCTCACCGTCGTCGTGATGGGCGTGATGGTGAGCGGCAAGGTCGACCCGGTGGTGATGTTCATGCTGGGCGTCGTGGCGGCGCTGCTGATCAACTACCCCAACGTCGATCAGCAACGCCAGCGCGTGGACGCCCACGCCAAGGCAGCATTGATGATGGCGAGCATTCTGCTGGCCGCCGGCGTGTTCACCGGCATCATGAGCAAGTCCGGCATGCTCACGGCGATGGCGAAGACGGCGGTCGATTTCATTCCGCCCGCCATGGCGCACCACATTCCGGTGGTGCTGGGCGTGCTGTCGATGCCGCTGTCGCTGCTGTTCGATCCGGATTCGTTCTACTTCGGTGTGCTGCCCGTCGTGGCCGAAGCGTCGAAGATGCTGGGGGTGGCGCCGGTGCATGTCGCGCAGGCTGCCGTGCTCGGCCAGATGACCACCGGCTTCCCGGTCAGCCCGCTCACACCGGCGACCTTCCTCGTGGTGGGCCTGTGCGGCATCGAGCTGGCCGACCATCAGAAATTCTCGATCCCTTTCCTGTTCGGTGCCTCGCTGCTGATGACCGCAGTGGCCGTGGTGCTGGGCGTGCTTCCGTGGTGATGGCATGAAGACCGCGTTGAAAAAACTCCGCATCGGCGGCGGCGCCGGATATTCGGGCGACCGCATCGAACCGGCGCTGGAACTCGCAGAGCACGGCGACATCGACGTGCTGATGTTCGAATGCCTGGCCGAGCGCACCATCGCGCTCGCACAGCAGGTGCGCCGCAAAGACCCCTCGCACGGCTACGACCCGCTGCTCGAAGCGCGCATGCGGGCCGTGCTGCCGGCGTGCGCGGCGCGCGGCATCCGCATCGTCACCAACATGGGCGCAGCCAACCCGCAGGCAGCGGCCGAGCGCACGCGCGACATCGCCCGCGAGCTGGGCCTCAAGCTGCGCGTGGCGGCCGTGACGGGCGACGACGTATTCGACCTGCTGCAAGCCCGCGGCCACGATTTCACGCTCATGGATGGCGGCGCGCCGGTCGCGTCACTGCACGCGCGCATGGTGTCGGCCAATGCATATCTGGGCGCGCAGGGCATTGTCGACGCGCTGGCGCAGGGCGCGGATGTCGTCATCACGGGGCGCGTGGCCGATCCGGCGCTGGCGCTTGGGCCGCTGGTCCATGCCTTCGGATGGCGCATGGACGACTGGCACCGCCTGGGCTGCGGCACGCTGGCCGGCCATCTGCTCGAATGCGCGGGACAAATCACGGGCGGCTACTTTGCCGACCCCGGCATCAAGGACGTACCCGACCTCGCACGTCTGGGCTTCCCCATTGGCGAAGTCGGTGAAGACGGCTCGGTGCGCATCACCAAAGTCGCCACGGCCGGCGGTCTCGTCAGCGAAGCCACGTGCAAGGAGCAGTTGCTGTACGAAATCCATGACCCGGCGCGCTACCTTACGCCCGATGTGGTGGCGGACTTCTCCAACGTGCGCATGCACGCCGACGGCAAAGACAGCGTCGTCATCGAAGGCGCCACCGGCACACCGCGCACGGGGCAGTTGAAGGTTTCCATCGGCTATCTCGACAGCTACATCGGCGAAGGCCAGATCAGCTATGCCGGCCCCAACGCGGTGGCGCGCGGCAAGCTGGCGCTCGACATCGTGCGCGAGCGGTTGGCGCTTACCGGCGTGCAGATGACAGAAACACGCTTCGAGCTGATTGGTGTGGATGCGCTGCATGGCGCAGCCCTCTCCCGCATCGATGCCGAACCGTACGAAGTGCGCGTGCGCGTGGCGGCACGCACTGAATCGATGGCCGAAGCCGTCCGCATCGGCAACGAAGTCGAAACACTGCTGACCTGCGGCCCGTCCGGCGGCGGCGGCGCAACGAAGAGCGCGCGCGAAATCATCGCCGTGGCATCGACGTTGATTCCCGCAGAACTGGCCCCGCACGCCGTGCACATTCTGGAGAGCTGACATGCCCCGCACCCTCCGCGACCTCGCCCACACACGCGCCGGCGACAAGGGCGACATCTCGTGCATCTCCGTGATCGCCCTTCGTCCGGACCGCGCCGAAGACTTCGCCATGCTCGAACAACACGTCACGGCCGAGCGCGTGCGCGCGCATTTCGCTGAACTTGTCCACGGCGAGGTCGAGCGCTACGTGCTGCCGCAGCTGGGCGCGCTGAACTTCGTGCTGCACGGGGCGCTGGCCGGCGGCGTGACGCGCTCGCTGGCGCTGGATGCGCATGGCAAGTCGCTGTCCAGCGCGCTGCTCACGCTGGAGATTCCAGGCTAAGCTGGCGCACCACGCCCGGCATCGCCATGAACCTCTCCGTCAAGCAGCTCCGCGCCTTTGCCGCGCTGCGCGAGCACAAGAACTTCACGCAGGCGGCACAGACGTGCCACTTGTCGCAATCGGCCTTCAGCGCGCTGATCCAGAACCTGGAGGCCGACGCCGGCGTGCGCCTGTTCGACCGCAATACGCGCCATGTCGAATTGACTCCGGAGGGCGAAGCCTTTGCCGAATCGGCCCTGCGCCTGCTGGCCGATTTCGAGGCGACGTTCTCCGAGCTGCGCGATCGCGCCGCAGCCCGCACCGGGCGCGTGACGGTGGCCGCGCTGCCGTCGATTGCCGCGGGCATCCTGCCGGGTGTGCTGGCCGCGTTCTCCGCGCAGCATCCGGGCATCCAGCTGGCGCTGCACGATCAACTGTCCGACTCATGCATCGACATGGTCCGGCGCGGGGCGGCGGACTTCGCCATCGCGGCCATGGGCGCCGACATGGCGGGCTTGGCCGCACAACCGTTCTGCGCGGACGACTTCCATCTCGTCTGCCACGAGGCGCACCCGTTGGCGCGAAAGCGGGCCCTGGCCGTGGGCGATCTTGTCGATACACCGTTCATTCACCTCGCGCGCAACACCAGCATCCGGCAATACCTGGATGCGGCGCTGCACCCGACCAAGCTGCGCAGCGGCATGGAAGTCGAGCACCTGGCCACGGCGGCCGCGCTGGTGGCGGCCAACCTGGGCATCACCGTCATTCCGGCGTTGGCGCTGTTCCAGTTCCGGCTGCCCGAGCTGGTGGTGCGGCCGCTGCCGCTGCCCGGGCTGGTGCGCACGCTGTATGTCATCCGGCGCGACGGGCGCAGTCTGTCGGTGGCGGCGCAAGGGCTGCTCGACTTGCTGCTGGCGCACCCAGCGCGCACGACAACTCCCGTTTGACGACGCGCAACCCCGGGCACATCCGGGGTGCAGCATCGCCCACCTGCGCTGCTACAGTGAGGCATTCCCATTCCGATTCTGCGGAGCGCCCCATGCATCAGCGCATTCTTGCTGCCTTCGACGGCACCCATGAATCCCACCTGGCGGTCGAGGAAGCCGCTGCCCTCGCCCGCGCATTCAACGGCCGGGTCCGGGTCGTCTGGGCGATCGGCTCGCCGGCCATGCCGGAGTCGCGCGAAATCTACAGCGTCGACACGTTGCGCGAAGAGGCGCACCGAACGGCGAGCGCATCGCTGGTCGAATTGCAGCGCCAGTTCGACGCTGACGGCACCGCTGCTGAAACGGGCGTGCTGATGCTCGACGCCACCGACGACGACATCGGCAACGCCCTCGAGCATGAAGCCGAGCGTTGGCAGGCCGACACCATCGTCGTGGGCTCGCAAGGCAAGCACGGACTCGCGCGCATTCTGCTGGGCAGCGTGGCCGAGCGCACGGCGCGCCTGTCGCATCGCACCGTCATCGTGGTACGTGCGCAGCACCCACAAAGCACTGTCGGCTGACCTCGGCTGAAGTCGAATGGCTCTACTATGCAACTTGTTGCATAGAGAAAGTTGGCTGTGCTATGTTGCATGCCACGTTGATGCAATCCGTTGCACTTTCTGCCCAGGAGCCAGCATGCCGCAGCCGATTCCCCAGACACTGAACGCCCCCGCGCAGGCCACGCTCGAGGCCTGGCACGCCATGCTCGAGAGCGGCAACATGGACGATCTCGACCGCCTGTTCGCCGACGAAGTGGTCTTCCGCTCACCCGTGGCACACACGCCTTACCCGGGGCGCACGGCCACCACACTGGTCCTGCGCACCGTCAACACCGTCTTTGAAGACTTCACTTACCACCGAAGCTTCGCCACCGACGACGGCGCCAGCGTGGTGCTCGAATTCAGCGCGAACCTGAGCGGCAAGGCTCTCAAGGGCATCGACATGGTCCGCTTCAATGCCGACGGCAAGATCGTCGAGTTTGAAGTCATGGTCCGTCCTGCCACCGGCCTTCAGGCCCTCGGCGCGGCCATGGGCGCCAAGCTGGGCGACAAGATCGCGCTGCTCAAGGCCGAAGCCTGACCCGCTCACCTCGTCACCTCGTCACCTCATTCCATAACGATTCCAACGGAGACTGCCATGTCGCTGCCGCCGATCCTGCAAAACCGCCTGTCCGTGCCCGTGGTGGGCTCGCCGCTGTTCATCATTTCCAACCCAGACCTCGTGATTGCACAGTGCAAGGCGGGCGTGGTCGGTTCGTTCCCGGCGCTCAACGCGCGTCCGGCCGAACTGCTGGAAACCTGGCTGCAGCGCATCACGACGGAGCTGGCCGAATACGACGCGCAGCACCCGGACAAGCCGTCGGCACCGTTTGCCGTCAACCAGATCGTGCATAAGTCGAATGACCGCCTGGAGCACGACCTGGAGCTGTGCGTGAAGTACAAGGTGCCCATCGTCATCACCTCGCTGGGCGCGCGCGAAGACGTGAACCGCGCGGTGCACAGCTACGGCGGCATCGTGCTGCACGACGTGATCAACAACACGTTCGCGAAGAAGGCGATCGACAAGGGTGCGGACGGCCTGATCGCCGTGGCGGCGGGCGCGGGCGGCCATGCTGGCACGACGTCGCCGTTTGCGCTGATCCATGAAATTCGTGAGTGGTTCGATGGCCCGCTGCTGCTGTCGGGCGCCATCGCCAACGGCAACGCCATCCTGGCGGCGCTGGCGGCCGGCGCAGACCTGGCCTATGTCGGCTCGGCCTTCATCGCCACGGAAGAAGCCAACGCGGTGGAAGGCTACAAGCAGGCCATCGTCGAATCCAACGCCACCGACATCGTCTACACGAACCTCTTCACGGGCGTGCACGGCAACTACCTGCGCAAGAGCATCGAGAGCGCTGGGCTGGATCCGAACGCGCTGCCGGAATCGGACCCGAGCAAGATGAATTTCGGCTCGGGCGGCGGCGCGAAGGCCAAGGCATGGAAGGACATCTGGGGCGCCGGTCAGGGCGTGGGCGCGGTCAAGCGCGTGGTGCCGGCAGCGGAACTCGTCAAGCGCTTTGCCGAGGAGTTTGAAGTGGCGCGCCGTCGCCTGAACAACATCGAAGCGCTGCGCGCCCCGGCCGGCAGCACGGCAACGGCTTAACTCTTAAGCAGTCACTGAGGCTGGCTCCAGCAACGGCAGCACATCGTCTGCCCACGCGAGCCAGCCTTCTTCGTAAACGATGCCGCGCTGAAGCACCGCGTGCTGCAACTGCTGCGCACGCGTGAGATCGGGCCGCGCAAAATCGCGCTGCTCGATTTCGCGGAAGGTGTTCAGCCGCGTGCGGTGCTGCTCGATCAGGCGCTGCATCTCGTCAGCAAAACCGAGCGGGCCGATCACGGCGTCGGCGCGCAGCTTCACCAGCACTTCTTCGCGGTTGTCCGACGACACGGTGGGCTCCAGCACCCAGCGCGCGAGTTCGTCCCGGCCCGGCGGCAGAACGGTGTAGGTCTTCTTGCGGCCATCTTCCTCTTCCTCCACGCTCACCCAGCCGGCTTCGGCCATGCGGCCGAGTTCGCGGTAGATCTGCTGATGCGTGGCGCTCCAGAAATAACCCATCGACTTGTCAAAGCGTCGTGCAAGCTCGTAGCCCGACGAGGGCTTTTCCAGCAGGGATGTCAGCAGCGCGTGTTGGATGGACATAGGCGAGAAAACAACGTCAGCTTCGTGTTGTATTGACCGGGTTTGAGCACTGCTACCGCGACCCGGCCGATTCGATGTGCGAACTTTACAGAACCCGGGTGGACCCGTCATGCATTGCGTGGCCACCGTTGGTTTGGCGCCGAACGTTAGCGTTTCCCCCCTTCGCGAAAACGCCACACCTCACTCCGCGCCCTGCGTCGGCATGAAGTCCTGTGCCGCTTTCACAAGCCATGTCCGCAGCGCCTGGAGCGGCGGGTAGTCGGCACGGCTCGTCGGCCAGGCGAGGTAGTAGCGCTCGGCGCTTTCCATCTCGGGCACATGCGGCAATGCACGCACCAAATCGCCTTGCTGCAGTTCGTGGGTGATCAGAAAACGCGGCAGCAACGCCACGCCGAGCCCCGCCACTGCAGCTTGCGCGGCGGTGGCAAATTGGTCGAACAGCATGCCTTGGGGTTCTGCACCTGCCACCTGATGGCTCGCCAGCCAACGCGGCCAGGCATCGGGGCGGGAGGCCAGATGCAACAGCGGCGCATGCAGCAGATCGCGCGGCTGCGCAAAGTCGTAACGGGCCAGCAGCGCCGGGCTGCAGGCGGGCACGACGGTTTCGCTCATCAGCAACGCCAGCTCCGCCCCTGGCCAGTGCGGCGTACCGAAATGGATGGCCGCGTCCACCGCCTCCAGTTGAAAGTCGAACTGCGACAGCCGCGTCGTCAGATTGATGGTGATGCCGGGGTGCTCGTCAAAAAACGCCGGCAGGCGCGGCGCCAGCCAACGGGTGCCGAAGGTCGGCAGGATGGCCAGATTCAAGCTGCCGCCCTGCGGATTGGTACGAAACCCCACCGTGGCACTGGAGATGCGCATCAACGCGCCGCGGATTTCCTCTGCATACGCCTGGCCCGCCGCGCTCAGCCGCACGGTCTGGCGTTCGCGCACGAAGAGTTCGGCGCCCAGGCGCTCTTCCAGCGCGCGGATCTGGCGGCTGACGGCGCTTTGCGTGAGATGCAGCTCGGCGGCGGCCGCCGTGAAGCTTTGGTGGCGCGCGGCGGCCTCGAACGCGCATAGCAGGGACATCGGCGGCAGAAAGCGGCGAGACAGGAACATGGAAGCGCAGAAGTTGTGCGGTGCGAAAGTCGCCTGATCATTCTAATTTGGAATGACCTCAGGCCGGATTATCGTTTGACCGCCGCTCATTGGCCAACCTAGCATCGCTTCACCACTGCCCAATCCAACTCAGTCATGAGCGCTGCGCATCAACTTCCCGCGTCGAACTTCATCCACGCAAATGAAATCCGCTCGCGCTTTTCGCGCGCCATGTCGGCCATGTACCGGGAGGAGGTGCCGCAATACGGCACGCTGGTCGAGTTGGTGGCAGACATCAACGCGCGCACGCTGGACGCCCAGCCCGCGCTGCGCGCGCAGATGGCGCAGTCGGGCGAACTGGAGCGGCTGGATATCGAGCGCCACGGCGCCATCCGCGTCGGCACGGCCGCCGAGCTGGCCACGCTGCGCCGGCTGTTTGCCGTCATGGGGATGGAACCGGTGGGTTACTACGATCTGTCGGTGGCCGGCGTGCCCGTGCATTCGACGGCGTTCCGCCCAGTGACCGACGCCGCGTTGCTGGCCAACCCGTTTCGCGTGTTCACCTCGCTGCTGCGGCTTGAGTTGATTGCCGACGCTGCCCTACGCGACAAGGCCGCTGCCATCCTGGCGCGCCGGCAGATCTTTACCCCGCGCGTGCTCGAATTGATCGCCCAATGCGAAGCCGACGGCGGTCTGGCCGATGCGGATGCCGACGCGTTCGTACGCGAGGCGCTGGAGACCTTCCGCTGGCACAGCACCGCCACAGTCGACGCCGAGACGTATCGCGCGCTGCAAGCCGCTCACCGCCTTGTGGCCGACGTCGTGTGCTTCCGCGGCCCGCACATCAACCACCTGACACCGCGCACGCTCGACATCGACGCCGCTCAGGCGGCCATGCCCGCACGCGGCATGGATGCCAAGGATGTGGTGGAAGGCCCGCCGCGCCGCGACTGCCCCATCCTGCTGCGCCAGACCAGCTTCAAGGCGCTGCAGGAAGCGGTGCGCTTTACTGACGATGCAGGCGCCCACACGGCGCGCTTTGGCGAAATCGAGCAGCGCGGCGTGGCCCTCACGCGCAAGGGTCGCGCGCTGTATGACCAACTGCTGGCCGAGGTGCGCACCATGGGCAATGCCGGCAGTGCCGCACCCAACTACGGAAGTCGATTGGCACAGGCGTTCCGCGCCTTTCCCGACAGCCATGACGCGCTGCGCGCCCAAGGGCTGGCGTTCTATCGCTACACGCTTACGCCGTCGGGCCAGGCAGAGGCCGACGCAGCCACGGCAGCCGATTTGTCGTTGGATGAACTCCTGGCCAAGGGCTGGGTACAAGCCGACCCCATCACGTATGAAGATTTCCTGCCGGTCAGCGCGGCCGGCATCTTCCAGTCCAACCTGGGCGGCGAAGAGCAGAAGCAGTATCAGGCCCACGCCGCGCAGCAGGCCTTCGAGGCCGCGCTGGGCGCACGCGTGCATGACGAAATCGCGCTGTACGAAGCCGCGCAGCAGCGCTCCATCGATCAGGTGCGCGCCGTGCTGCGCGGCACGCCCGTGGTGGACGCCGCATGACCGGCCCGCACACGCCTGCGGCCATGCCCGGCTTTGCCGCCCCTTTTGCAAACCCCGCCGGCTCGCCCATCCGTGAACTGTTTCCGTACCTCAGCCAGCCGGGGATGATCTCGCTGGCGGGCGGTTACCCGTCGCCCAGCCTGTTCGACGCTGAAGGCCTGGCGCACGCCGCCGCGCAAGCCATGACGGGCGATGCGCAGGCCTTGCAGTACGGTGCGACTGAAGGGCTGCCCGTCCTCCGCACAGCCCTCGCCGCATTGATGGAAGCACGCGGCATCCAGGCCAGCGCCGAACAGGTGATGGTCACCACCGGCTCGCAGCAAGCCTTCGACCTGCTGGTGCGGGCGTTGATCGAACCGGGGGATACGGTGCTGGTGGAAGTGCCGGCCTACCCTGCCACGCTGCAAGCCTTGCGCTTGGCGCAGGCCCACATCGTGCCCGTGCCGATGGACGAGCACGGCCTGCAGACTGATGCACTGGCCGACCTGCTGCATCAACTGCCTGCCACGCAGCGCCCCAAGCTGCTCTACACCGTCCCGAATTTTTCCAACCCGCGCGGCACGCTGCTCGCCGCCCGGCGGCGCGAAGCCCTGGTGCAGCTGGCCTGCGCGCACGGCTTCTGGGTGGTGGAAGACGATCCCTACGGCGAGCTGCGCTTTGATGCGCCACAGGGCAGCGCCGCAGCCATGCCTCCAACCCTGAGCACCGTGGGCGATCGGCTGGCCGTCGACGGCACGAACCCGGTGGTGTATCTCTCCAGCCTTTCCAAGACCGTCGCGCCTGCGCTGCGGATCGGATGGATGCTGGCCGATGCCAGCCTGCTGCGCCGCTGCGCCATCGCCAAGCAGACAGTGGATCTGTGCACGTCTCCGCTGGCGCAGATGGTGGCGGCGCGCTATCTGGAAAGTGGCCGCTATCCGGCCACGGTGCAGCGCGCACGCGTCGAATATCAGCGGCGCATGCAGGCGCTGGTGCAAGGCATCGCCACGCAGCTGGATGGCCGTATGCAGTGCGCCGCGCCGGCGGGCGGCATGTTTGTCTGGGCCACGATCGCCCAGTCGATCGACCCGCAGGCGCTCTTCGACGCCGCCGTGTCGCAGCAGGTGCTGTATGTGCCCGGCAAGGCGTTCTACCCGGACAACGCGCAGCTCAACACCATGCGCCTGTCGTTTGCCGCGCCCGAGGTGCCGCAGATCGAACAGGCCGTGCAGCGGCTGGCGGCCGCCGTGGCGCTCGCCATGCGTTGACGCCTCCTCAGACAGAGACCCCCTTCATCGCATTGCCATGACACCCGACAACCTGATTCCGGCCTTGCGCGACATCGTGGGGGCCGCCAATGTTCTGACCGGCGACGACTGCGCCGAATACGAATCCGATTGGCGCCAGCGCGTGCGCGGCAAGGCGCTGTGCGTGGTGCGGCCCGGCTGCACGGCCGATGTGGCTGCGGTCGTGCGCGCGTGCGCACAAGCCGGTGTGTCCATCGTGCCGCAAGGTGGCAATACAGGGCTGGTGGAAGGCTCGGTGCCCGATGCCAGCGGCGAGCAAATCATCCTGAGCCTGCGCCGCATGCAGACCGTGCGCGCCATCGACGCCGCCAACATGACGATGACGGTGGACGCCGGTTGCGTACTCCAGTCGCTGCAGGGCGTGGCAAGCGAAGCCGGCATGCTGTTCCCGCTGAGCCTGGGTGCGGAAGGCAGTTGCACCATCGGCGGCAACCTGGCGACCAATGCGGGCGGCACGCAGGTGCTGCGCTATGGCAATGCGCGCGAGCTGTGCCTGGGGCTGGAAGTCGTGCTGGCCGACGGCCAGGTCTGGGAAAACCTGCAAGGCCTGCGCAAGGACAACACCGGCTATGACCTGCGCAATCTGTTCATCGGCAGCGAGGGCACGCTGGGCATCATCACGGCGGCCACGCTGCGGCTGTATCCGCAACCGGCCGCGCAATTGACGGCGTGGGCCGCGGTGCCGTCACTGCAAGCCGCCACGGCATTGCTGGCGTTGTCGCACCGGCATCTGTCTGCGGCGCTCACGGGTTTTGAGGTGATGAGCCAGGAAGGGCTCAGGCTGGTCGACACGCACTATCCGCAACTGCGCGTGCCGATGTGGCGCGAAACGATGTGGTGCGTGCTGCTGGAAGCGTCCGACAGTGAATCGGAGGCGCATGCCCGCGCACAGTTCGAACACCTGCTGGAAACCGCGATGGAAGACGGCATCGTGACGGACGCGATCATTGCCGAAAACATCCGGCAGGCGCACGACCTGTGGCACATCCGCGAGAGCATCACCCTGGCCCAGGCAGCCGAAGGGCCCAACATCAAGCACGATGTCTCGGTGCCGATCTCGCGCATCCCCGAGTTCGTGGCGCAGACCGATGCGCAACTGCAGGCGCTCGCGCCGGGGCTGCGGCTCATCAACTTCGGGCACCTGGGCGACGGCAACCTGCACTACAACGTACAGCCGCCGGCCGGGGCGGACGCTGCGGCGTTCGTTGCCGCGCATGAGGCTGCGATTGGCGATGCGGTGTACCAGTCCGTCCACCGCTTTGGCGGTTCGATCTCGGCCGAGCACGGCATCGGCGCGCTCAAGCGCGACCACCTTCCGCACTACAAGGCGCCGGTGGCCCTGCAGTTGATGCAGACGATCAAGCAGGCACTCGACCCGCAATGCCTGCTGAACCCGGGCCGCGTGCTCGAACGGCGGCCGGGTCAGATGGCGCGATAGGTATCGCTCACGGCCATCGACTGCATCGGGCGGCGCAGCGTCGGATCGAACGGATTGATCTGCGTGGTCAGGCGATTGGCCTCGCGCAGCAGCATGTCGTAGACGATGGGCAGGCGATCGGCGCTCAGGCGGTTGGCGAGCGTACCCACGGAAAGCGCGGCGACGACGTTGCCGTTGCGATCGAACACGGGCACGGCAATACCGGCCATGCCTTCGAGCAGCCCGTCCGTCTTGGCGCTGTAGCCGCGCTGGCGTGCCTTCCTGACCTCGGAGCGCAGATAGACCTCGTCGTAGACGCTGTAGTGCCGGATGCGCGGCAGGTTGTAGCGCAGCACTTCCTCCTGCTCGGCGTCGGGCAGGTGCGCAAGGATCACCAGCGCGCCCTGGCCGACGCCGAGTTCGATCCGGCCGCCCACATCGCCGGTGAAGGTGCGAATGGGGTACTGCCCTTCCACGCGATCCAGGCACACCGCATCGAAGCCCGAGCGCACCAGCAGCAGCACCGTGTCGCCCAGGCTGGCATTCAACCGCAGCAGGGCCGGCCGGGCGACGGAGCGCAAGTCGTTCACCGCTCCCGCCTGGGCCGCCAGACAGAAAAGATCCAGGCTCAGCCGGTACAGCTTGTTCTGCTGATCCTGCTCGACCATGCCCTCCTGCGTCAGCCCCTGCAGCAGGCGGTGTGTGGTGGCAGGCGTCATTCCCAGCGTCTTGGCCAGGTAGGTGACGCGCACACCTTGGTGCTGCTGCTCCGCCATGGTGCGCAGGATCTGGAAGGTGCGGTGCATGGCGCTGCGCTGATGCGCGTCGTCGTCGGAATCTACGGACATAAAGCTGGAATGGACTGAATTTGGTTGATCGATTGTATTCCGATGAACGGAATAAATATGAGAAAAATTCCAACTACAGCGTATACACCTAGGCGAAATCGATGTTTTGGCATGCCTGTTGCAATAGCATATTCATATTGTTCAATTGGAAGAGTCTGGCGACGCCCCCAGTCGCAAAGGATCACCGATGAGTTTTCTGCGCCTGAACCATGTCTCCAAGCAGTACGGCGACCTCCGGGTCGTCCAGGACTTCAACCTGAACGTGCACAAGGGCGAATTCGTCTCGCTGCTGGGCCCGTCCGGCTGCGGCAAGACGACAACGCTGCAGATGATTGCGGGCTTTGCAGAGGTGACCGAGGGCTCGATCGAGCTGGACGGCAAGGACATCACCCGCGCAAAGGCCAACGCGCGCGGCCTGGGGATCGTGTTCCAGACTTACGCGCTGTTTCCACACATGACGGTGCGCGAGAACGTGGAGTTCGGGCTGGAGATGCGC
This sequence comes from Ralstonia sp. UNC404CL21Col, assembly GCF_000620465.1. GTDB lineage: Bacteria > Pseudomonadota > Gammaproteobacteria > Burkholderiales > Burkholderiaceae > Ralstonia > Ralstonia flatus. The sequence continues at coordinate 1,264,696 of NZ_JIBE01000004.1, read as the reverse complement.
AAGTGCCCGGCAGCGGAACGCCGCGAGCGCGCCCTGCAGACGCTGGCGCTCGTGCATCTGGACAAACATATCGACCGCTACCCGCGTGAGCTGTCGGGCGGCCAGCGCCAGCGCGTGGCCCTGGCACGCGCGCTGGTCATCAAACCGCCGGTGCTGCTGCTGGACGAGCCGCTGTCGAACCTGGACGCCAAGCTGCGCGAAGAGATGCAGTTCGAGCTGCGTGAAATCCAGCGCAAGGTCGGCACGACCACCATCATGGTCACGCACGACCAGGCCGAAGCCATGTCGATCAGCGACCGCGTGGTCGTGATGGAAGCTGGCCGCATCACGCAGGTGGATACGCCGCTGGCGGTGTACGAGCACCCGCGCAACGCGTTCATCTCAACGTTTGTCGGCAAGGCCAACCTGCTGCATGCGGCAGTGGTGTCCGGTGCCGATGGCGAACGCCGCGCAACGGTCGGGGCCGTGCAACTGGCACTGCCGCCTGGCACGCCCCTGGGCAACAAGGTCGTGCTGGCGCTGCGCCCCGAAAAAATGACGTGCAACGCCGACGGCACCGGCCGCTGCGAAGGCCGCGTGACCGAACGCTTCTTCCTCGGCAATCAGTGGATGTACACCGTCGACACGCCGCTTGGCGCGATGCTGGTCTCCGCCGTGAACGATGGCGACGCCCCGCGCGAAGTGGGCCAGACCGTCGGCGTGGATTGGGAAGACCGCTATGTGCGCGTGATCGGCACCGAGGGGACCGCAGCATGAGCCGCAGACCGATCTGGGTGCCGTGGAGCATGACCGGCCCGGCGCTGGCGCTCTTCGGCGTGATGCTGTTCGTGCCGCTCGCGCTGAGCGTGATGCTGTCGTTCAACGCGTTCGACGCCGACAAGGGCCCGATTGCGGGCACCTTCACGTTTGCGCACTACCTGCACGTGGTGCAAGACCCGTACTACTACGAAATCTTCTGGCGCACGCTGCGCGTCTCGGCGCTCGTGACGCTGATCTGCATCGTGATCGGCGCGCCCGAGGCCTACATCCTGAGCCGGATGCGCAAGCCCTGGCGCTCGATTTTCCTGCTCATCATCCTGGCGCCGCTGCTGATCTCGGTCGTGGTGCGCGCATTCGGCTGGAGCATGCTGCTCGGGCCCGAAGGCCTGATCAATGCGGCGTTCAAGGCGGTCGGCATCGGCCCGGTCAAGCTGCTGTACAACGAGACGGCCGTGGTGATTGCGCTGGTGCACGTCATGCTGCCGTTCATGGTGATTCCGGTGTGGACGTCACTGCAAAAGCTCGACCCGTGGGTGGAAAACGCCGCGCTGTCGTTGTCCGCATCGCACTTCACGACGTTGCGCCGCGTGGTGCTGCCGCAGGTCATGCCAGGCATTCTGTCGGGCAGCCTCATCGTCTTCGGCCTGGCGGCAAGCTCGTTCGCCATTCCGGGCCTGCTGGGCGGGCGCCGCGTGAAGATGGTCGCCACGCTCATCTACGACGAATACCTGAACGAACTGAACTGGCCGCTGGGCGCAGCCATCGCGCTGATCCTGCTGGCGGCCAACCTCGTCATCATGCTGGGCTGGAACCGCATGATCGAAGGCCGCTACAAGAAGACGTTGGGCTGAAGGAGCGCACATGCAAAAGAACGGACCGCTCGCGCTCATCTTCAACGCACTCGTCATCACCTTCATGCTGGCCCCGCTGGTGATCGTGTGCATCGTCGCCTTCACGCCCGAAGAAACGCTCACGCTGCCCACCAGTCATTTCTCGCTGCGCTGGTTCGACCAGGTGCTGCATCACCCCGACTTCGTGCAGTCGTTCTGGAACAGCCTCTGGCTGGGCCTGGCGGCAGCCACGCTGTCGACCGCACTGGCGGTGCCGGCAGCCATGGCCATCGTCCGCTACCGCGCGCCGGGGCTGCAGTATCTGCAAGGCGTGTTTCTGTCGCCGCTGATCATTCCGCACCTTGTGCTGGGCGTGGCGCTGCTGCGCATGTTCTCGCTGGTGGGCGGGCAAGGCAGCTTCGGCTGGCTGATCTTCGCGCACGCGCTGATCGTCACGCCGTACACGATGCGGCTGGTGATGGCGGCGCTGGTGGGCTTTGACCACTCGGTCGAGCACGCCGCCTATTCGCTGGGCGCGAGCAGCTTGACGGTGTTCCGCCGCATGACGCTGCCGATGATCCTGCCGGGCATCACGGGCGGCTGGCTGCTGGCCTTCATCAACAGCTTTGATGAACTGACGATGTCGATCTTCGTGGTGTCGCCGGCCACCGTCACGCTGCCGGTGCGCATGTACATGTACGCCACGGAATCGCTCGACCCGATGATGGCCGCCGTCTCGGCGCTGATCGTCTTCCTCACGCTCGCGTTGATGCTGCTGCTGGACAAGGTCTACGGCCTGGACCGGATCCTGATCGGCAAGCATTGAGACAGAGATCACGATGAATGCTCCTGCAAACCGCTCTGCCCGCGCGCAGCTCCAGCGCCTCAAAGAGCGCAACCGCCCCACGGTGGCCTTCGTGCTGGACGGCCAGCCCGCTGAAGCCCTCGCCGGGGACACCGTCCTGACAGCCGTGCTCACGCACACACGCCAGTTGCGCATCAATGAATTCAGCCAGCAGCCGCGCGCCGGCTTCTGCCTGATGGGCGCATGCCAGGACTGCTGGGTGCGGCTGGCCGACGGCAAATCGCTGCGCGCCTGCCAGACCATGATCGAACCCGGCATGCACATCTGCACGCAGCCGGCCGGCAACGAGGGGGCCGCGTGATGACGCAACCCGCCCCCACGCTGCAGCGGCAGTCGCAAGCGGATCTGCAGCCCGTCATCATCGGTGCCGGGCCGGCAGGTGTGCGTGCGGCGCAGACGCTGCTGGCGCACGGCCTCAAACCCATCGTGCTGGATGAAGCGCCGCGCTCGGGCGGCCAGATCTATCGCCGCCAGCCGGACGGCTTCGCCCGGAGCGCCGCCGATCTGTACGGCACCGAAGCCGAACGTGCGCAGGCAATACACGCCACCTTCGACCGCCTCCAACCGCAGATCGATTACCACCCGCAGACCCTGGTATGGAATGCGCAGCCCGATCTGCTCGACCTGCTGCACGTGCCAACGCGCGCGGTCAGCAGCCTGCCCTGGCGGGATGTGATCGTCGCGACCGGCGCCACCGACCGCGTGCTGCCCATCCCAGGTTGGACGCTGCCCGGCGTCTATACGCTGGGCGGTGCGCAAGTCGCGCTCAAATACCAGGGCTGTGCAATTGGCGATGCCGTGGTGTTTGCCGGCACCGGCCCGCTGCTGTATCTGGTGGCCTGCCAGTACGCGAAGGCCGGCGCGAATGTCGTGGCGGTGCTCGACACCGCACCGGCCTCCGCGCGCTACAAGGCGGCACCGGCCATGCTGGGGCAGCCCGCCGTCATGGCCAAGGGGTTGGCGCTGGTCGCCTGGCTCAAGCTGCACGGCATTCCCATGCATCATGGCGTGCGACTGCTGCGCGCCGAGGGCGATGCGGCGGTCGAACAGCTCGTGTGGCACGACAGCGCCGGCCGCGAGCAGCGCACGGCGTGCTCCGCGGTGGGCATGGGCTACGCGCTGCGGCCCGAAACGCAGCTCGCCGATCTGCTGGGCTGCGCGTTCGAGTTTTCTGCGCTCCACCGCTGCCATGTGCCGCGCATCGATGCGATGCGGCGCAGCTCCGTCGCGGGCGTGTATCTGGCGGGCGACGGCGCGGGCATCATGGGTGCCGACGCAGCCGAGTACTCCGGTGAATTGGCCGCGCTCGCCCTGTTGCAGGATCGGCAAATCACCGTCGATGCCGATCGTCTGGACGCGCTGCGCCAGCGCCTGCAGAAGATCGAGCGGTTCCGCCACGCGCTGGAAATCGCCTTCCCATTTCCCGATGACTGGGCCGCGCACGCCAGCGACGACCTGGTGGTGTGCCGCTGCGAAAACGTCACCGCGGGCACCCTGCGCCAGACGGCCGCGGAATGCGGCGTGCATGAACTGAACCGCCTGAAGGCGCTGTGCCGGGTCGGCATGGGCCGCTGCCAGGGCCGGATGTGCGGCGCGTCGGCAGCAGAAATCCTGGCCCACGCGCAGTCCGTGCCGCTGGCACAGGTGGGGCGACTGCGCGGTCAGGCGCCGATCAAGCCGCTGCCGCTGGATGTGACCGAGGTGATCGAACCGGAGGACCACCATGCGTGAGCAGCTTGCATGCGACGTGGCCATCATCGGCGGCGGCATCATGGGCAGCGCCACGGCGCTGTTCCTGCGGCGGCGCGGGCTGACCGTCACCTTGCTCGAACGCGACCTGTGCGGCTCGCGCTCCAGCGGCGTCAATTTTGGCGGCGTGCGGCGCCAGGGGCGCTCCATCGAGCAACTGCCGCTGGCCCAGCGTTCGCACCAGATCTGGGGGCGCCTGACCGAGCTGATCGGCACCGAGGCCGAGTACGAACGCAGCGGGCACTTCAAGATCGCGCGCAGCGTGGCGGACATGGAATCGCTGGCCAGCTATGCAGCGCGCAGCGAGGGGTTTGGCCTTGGGCTGAAGCTCATCGAGGGCCGGGCCGCGCTGCAGAGAGTTTTTCCGATGGGCGGCGAACAGATCGTCGGCGGCTCGCTGTGCCCGGAAGACGGACAAGCCAATCCGCGCCTGCTGTCGCCCGCGTTCGCTCGCGCCGCGCAGGCTGCCGGCGCCGATGTACGCGAGCACGCGCCGGTGCAATCGGTCGAGCACGATGGTGCGCGCTTCGTCGTCCATGCGCGCCAGCATGATCGCGATCTGGAGGTCAAAGCCTCTGCGCTCGTCAACTGCGCCGGGGCGTGGGCCGCCCAGTTTGCCGCGCAATGGGGCGAGCCCGTACCGATGTTCACCATCCCGCCCACCATGGGCGTGACCGAGCCGCTGCCATTCTTCCTGCCCTGGAGCCTGGGCGTGGAAGGCGGCGGCATTTACTGCCGCCAGGTTCGGCGGGGCAATGTGGTGTTCGGCGGCGGGCGCGGCTACGTGCTGGATGACCAGCGCGCACGCTCGTCGCACGTGGCGATCCTGCGCCAGCTGCCGCAACTGGCGGCGCTGCTGCCGCAGCTCACCGGTGCCCACATCATCCGCACCTGGAGCGGCACTGAAGGCAACCTGCCCGACGACCAGCCCGTGATTGGCCCCAGTGCCCGCCGCCCCGGCCTGTTCCACGCGTTCGGCTTTGCCGGCGCCGGCTTCCAACTCGGCCCCGGCGTGGGCGATGTCATGGCCGAGCTGATCGCCGAAGGCCGCACCACCACGCCGATCGAGCCCTTTTCCATCCAACGCTTTCTGCCACCCGCAGCTTGATGCACTTGATGCCCCAGGAGATCACCATGCTTGTGAAACACGCGAAAACATCGTTCACGTCCGTCATTGCTGCGGCTGCCGGTATGGCCCTGCTCGCCGCGGGCGCCGCCCACGCCGACACCAAGACGCTGTACATCGGCATGAACGGCGGCAACATGGAGCGCACCTACACGCAGTTCGTATTCCCGCCGTTCGAGAAGGCCAACAACGTCAAGGTCGTCGTCGTGCCCGGCACCTCGACCGACATCCTCGCCAAGGCGCAAGCCACCAAAGGTAAGGCACAGATGCACGTGATGACGCTGGACGACGGTGTCATGTTCCGCGCCATCGGCATGGGGCTGTGCGAAAAGCTCAAGCCCTCGGCCAACCTGTCGGCGGTGCCCGCCATTGCGCACCTCAAGGGGGACTACGCGGTCGGCTTGTCGATGGGCCTGACGGGCCTGGCCTACAGCACCAAGATCTTTGCCGACAAGGGCTGGACGCCGCCCACCTCGTGGGGCGACCTGGCTGACCCGAAATACAAGGGCAAGGTGGTCGTGCAATCCATGCCGGCTTCGTCGTTCGGGCTCGATGCCTTCCTGATGTTCAACCGCATGAAGGGCGGCACGGAAAAGAACGTCGACCCGGCCTTCAAGGCATGGCCGACCACCATCGGCCCGAACGTGGTCGAGTACATCCCCAACTCGTCGAAGGTGGTGGAGATGATGCAGGCCGGCGATGCGGCGCTGTTCCCGTACACGCTCACGCAGGTGGAGCTGATGAAGTCCAAGGGCATCCCGATGGAATTCGTCGCGCCCAAGGAAGGTGCCGTCGTTCTGCTCACAGCGCAGTGCGTGCTGGCCAACAATCCGGATGCCGAGCTGGCGCAGAAGCTGGCGGACTATCTGATCAGTCCCGAAGCTCAGGCGCTCGCCATGGAAAACGGCTCCTACAATCCAGTCAACCCCAAGGCCCCGCTCAAGGGCAAGGCGGCGGAAGAGCAGAACAAGATGAACACCATCCTGAAGACGGCCGTTGCGCTGGACTGGGACGTGATCAACGCCGAGCGCCCCGAGTGGAGCAAGCGCTGGAACCGCATCGTCGAGCGTTGAGCCTTACGCCTCACCGCATCGCAACAGTTTTTCGATTGAACACGAGAGAAGAGCAAGGATTCACGCCATGTCAGATTCCCGAACACGATTGCAGACCGTACTGAAGGCCCTCGGCCTGGACCTGAAGGCCTATGAAGGCACGGACTGGACGAGCCGCGCCCCGCGCGATGGCACGGTATTGGCGACCGTGAAATCGCATACCGCCGGCCAGGCCGAGGCTGCCATCCAGAGTGCGCATCAAGCGTATCTGGCATGGCGCATCGTGCCGGCACCCGTGCGCGGCGAACTCGTGCGCCGCCTGGGCGAGGTGCTGCGTACGCACAAGGCGGCGCTGGGCGAACTGGTCTCGCTCGAAGCGGGCAAGATCACCTCCGAGGGCCTGGGCGAAGTGCAGGAGATGATCGACATCTGCGACTTCGCCGTCGGCCTGTCGCGGCAACTGCATGGCCTCACCATCGCCAGCGAGCGCCCGGGGCACCGGATGATGGAAACGTGGCATCCGATGGGCGTGGTGGGCATCATTTCGGCGTTCAACTTTCCGGTGGCGGTGTGGTCGTGGAACGCCGCGCTCGCCCTGGTGTGCGGCAACGCCATCGTGTGGAAGCCGTCGGAGAAAACACCGCTCACCGCCATTGCATGCCACCACCTGATGCAACAGGTGGTCGACGCGTTCAATGCAGAGAAGCCGGGCGCCATTCCTGCCGGACTGAGCCAACTGCTGATCGGCGGGCGCGACGTGGGCGAAGCGCTGGTCGCCAGCCACCTGGTGCCGGTGGTCAGCGCCACGGGCTCGACGCGCATGGGCCGCCAGGTGGGCGTGAAGGTGGCGGAACGCTTCGGCCGCTCCATCCTGGAGCTGGGCGGCAACAACGCGATGATCGTCACGCCGTCGGCGGATCTGGAACTGGCGGCGCGCGCCATCACGTTTGCCGCCGTCGGCACCGCGGGCCAACGCTGCACGTCGCTGCGCCGTTTGATCGTGCACCGCTCGGTGGCCGATACGCTGCTCGCTCGCCTGGAAAAGATCTACCAGAGCATTGCGATTGGCGACCCGCTGGCTGAGGGCACGCTGGTCGGCCCGTTGATCGACCAGGCCGCCTTCGACGGCATGCAGCAGGCACTCGCGCAAGCCCGGGCCGAAGGCGGCGAAGTGCTGGGCGGTGAGCGCGTGCGCGAAGACCTCGGCGCCGACGCCTGGTACGTCCGTCCTGCGCTGGTCAAGATGCCGAAGCCGACCAAGGTGATGGAAAGCGAAACCTTCGCGCCGATCCTCTATGTCGTGACGTACGACGGCGACACCGAACAGGCCATCGCGATCCAGAACGGCGTGCCGCAGGGTCTGTCGTCTGCGATCTTCACAGCCAACCTGAGCGACGCCGAACGCTTCATGTCGTCGGCAGGTAGCGACTGCGGCATCGCCAACGTCAACATCGGCACGTCGGGCGCCGAGATCGGCGGCGCATTCGGCGGCGAGAAGGAAACCGGCGGCGGCCGGGAATCCGGCTCGGACGCGTGGAAGGGCTACATGCGCCGCGCCACCAACACCGTCAACTACAGCGGCGCGCTGCCGCTGGCGCAGGGCGTTCGATTCGACGTTTGATCCGCGTCTGATCGATGTGATGTTCGGGCGGCGGCGCGCGATGCTCCGCCGCCTTGATGGTCAACAGGCGCTCAACACGCCGCGCCGCCCACATCGGTGATCGCGCTGTAGACCAGCGTGCGCAATTGCCGCCGCACAGGGTAGGCAGACGAAGGCAGCACCTGCGTCAGGAACAGGCCGATCAGGTCTTCCTGCGGATCCACCCAGAAGAAGGTGCCAGCCGCGCCGCCCCAGAAGAAATCGCCTGTGCTACCGGGAATCAACGTAGCGGCCTGCGAGATCGTGGTCGCGAAGCCCAGTCCGAACCCGACGCCGTCATATGCGGCCTCGCTGAACATCGAATGCGGCGACAGGCTCGACATGTCAGCCCCGCCCGGCAGATGGTTGGCAGTCATCAGCGCCACCGTTTTGGGCCCCAGCAGGCGCACGCCGTCCAGCTCACCGCCCTGCAGCAGCATGCGCGAAAAGCGCAGGTAGTCGGCCGCCGTCGAGAGCAAGCCACCGCCGCCCGACACGAAACTGGGCGGCTTCAGATACGGACTGGTGCGTGGATCGTCCTGCAAGACCGGCGCGCGATCGGACACCGCGTTCGTGCCGAGCGCCCCCACGGCATAACACGCGCAGAAGCGCGATGCCTTCTCCTCCGGCACATGGAAGGCCGTATCGACCATGCCCAGCGGATCGAAGATCCGTTCCTTCAGGAACGTCTCGAACGGGATGCCGCTGATCTTGCCGACAAGGTAGCCGAGCACATCGGTGGAAACGGAGTAGTTCCACGCCTCACCGGGCGAGAACTCCAGCGGCACGCCGGCCAGCTTCTCGATCATCTCGTCGAGCGTGCCACCGGTGACGACGTCACCCAGTTTCAGCCGCCGATAGGCTGCATCGACGTTGGTGTTCTGGTGGAAGCCGTAAGTCAGGCCGGAGGTGTGGCGCAGCAGGTCGACCATGCGCATCGGGCGCTTGACCGGGCGCGACTGGAAACCTTCCATGAAGCCGCCGACGTACACGCCCAGGTTTTTCCATGCGGGGATGAATTTGCTGACCGGATCGTCCAGCGCGACCTTGCATTCCTCCACCAGCATCATGAACGCCACCGACGTGATCGGCTTGGTCATCGAATAGATGCGGAAGATCGAGTCTTCAGCCAGCGGCACCTGGCGCTCGCGGTCGGCCCAACCCAGCACGGAGTTCAACGCCAGTTCGCCGCGCCGCCACACCTGGGTGAGCGTACCGGGCAGCTTGCCGGTCGCAATGTAGGCGTCATCGATGAAGCACTCGACGCGATCGAGCCGATCGCGGGACATCCCCTGCGTTTGCGTGCATTGCCTGTCCATGCCTTCTCCTTGCATTGATGCCAGACTCCGATCCGGCCTGCGCCGATGCTGACGCGCACAGCGCGCCCAGCGACACTGTACAGCGCCGAACCATGGGCCGCGAGAGCCCCCTGCCGGCGGCTATGCTTCAATGCGGTTCGACCGCAACCCCGTCCCGATATGAAGCGCTTCGACGACCTGTACCTCTTCACGCGCGTGGTGGAAGCCGGCGGCTTTTCCGCCGCCGAGCGCGCCACGGGCATCCCCAAGTCGCGCCTGAGCCGGCGCATTGCCGAACTGGAAGCGCAGCTCGGCACGCGGCTGCTGCAGCGCTCGAGCCATCGCGTATCGGTCACGCCGGTTGGCGAGGCGGTGTATCGGCATGCCCGCGACATGGCCGATGCCTCTGCGGCCATTGAAGCGCTGGCCGGTGCAGCACGCAGCGAACCGGCCGGCGTGCTGCGCGTCGGCACCTCGCCGTTGCTGGCAGAAACGCTGCTGGCGGGTTGGCTGGCCGAATTTGCCGATGCGCATCCGAAGCTGCGCATCGAGCTGGACTTGTCCAACACATACGTCGACCTGATCGAGCAGCGCATTGACGTGGCGATCCGCGCGGCCACCGGGCCGCTGCCTTCGCGCGATGTGGTGGCGCGGCATCTGGTGATCTCGCCGCGCGTGCTGGTGGCCAGCCCCGCGTTGATTGCGCGTGTGGGCGAGCCGGACACGCCGGCTTCGCTGGAAGACTTTCCCTGCCTGGGGCAGGGCTCGCTCACCCGCAGCCGCGATTGGGTGCTGCAGGATGCGCGCGGCCATCGGCTGTCGCTGCCGATTCGCCCGCGCTTTGCCAGCGACAACATCATCGCCCTGCGTGAAGCCGCCATCGCGGGCCTGGGCCTGACCATCCTGCCGCAGCATTGCTGCCATGCGGCGCTTGCCAGTGGCCAAGTGCGCAGGGTGCTGCGCGGCTGGACGCCTGAACCGGCCGACCTGCACGCGCTCTATCCGTCGCGCGCAGGTGTGCCGCCTTCAGTGAAGGCCCTGGTGGCGTTCCTGCGCGAACGCTTTGCCGCCGAAGCCACCATGCAGCCGATGCCTTGACGCTGCGCGTTACTTCACCACGCGGCCAAGGAAGTCGAGCATGCGGGCACCAATTTCCGCATGGTGCGTCTCCAGCGCAAAGTGGCCGCTGTCGACAAAGTGGATCTCCGCATCCGGCAGGTCGCGCTTGAAGGCCTCCGCGCCGGGCGGAATGAAAATGGTGTCATTGCGGCCCCACACTGCCAGCAGCGGCGGACGATGCGCGCGGAAATACGCATGCAGCGCCGGATACAGCGCCACGTTGCTCGCGTAATCCAGGAACAGATCCATCTGGATGTCGAGCTGGCCCGGACGGCTCAGAAAATACTGATCCAGCAGGTAACCATCCGGCGCCACACGCGTCGGGTCAGGCACGCCATCCAGGTATTGCCACTGCGTCATTTCGTCGGAGACGAGTGCATGCAACTCGCGGCGATGCGCTTCGTCGGGGTGGTTCCAATACGCCTTGATTGGCGCCCACGGACCTTCGCCCAGCCCGTCCTCATAGCCGTTGCCGTTTTGCGTGACGATGGCGCTGATGCGCTCCGGATGCGCCATCGCCAGGCGCCAGCCCACCGGCGCGCCGTAATCGAACACGTAGATTGCGTACCGCGACAGGCCGATCGCCTGCGTAAAGCCATCGACCACATGCGCAAGGTTGTCGAACGTGTAGCGGAAACCGCTCGGCACCTGCGTCAGGCCAAAGCCGGGAAAGTCCGGCGCCACCACGCGATAGTGCTCAGCCAACTGCGGAATCAGGTTGCGGAACATATGCGATGCGCTCGGAAAGCCGTGCAACAACAGCACGGTGGGCGCATCGGCGGGGCCGGCCTCGCGATAGAACATGCGTACACCTTCAACATCCACCGTGCGATGACGCACAGCGTTGGGGGCATACGCATCGACAACCAGATCAGCGGTTCGGGCAGGGGCGTTCATGGCAAGGCTCCGGATGGGTTTCGAGAACAAGCAACGAAACCATCGTAACCACGTAAACAACGTTTTTCAAGTTACATGAAATTTTCCCATCGCTCGCATGCCGATTTGTGATGTGAAACAAAACGGGCACGCCGTCTGGCGTGCCCGCGCGGGAAACGATGCAGCAGAAAAACTCAGGTGAGTCGCTCGAGCGCCTGGGCCGCAATGCGCCGCGTGATGGCCTCGGCCGAGTCTTCCGTGGCCAGCTGGCCGGCCTGACCCGACCACAGATTGATGAAATCGCCCGAGCCGGTCGGCTCCGTCTTGGCGCGCAGCGGCGCCAACGCGCCGCCGGCTGTCGGAAAGGCCGGCGCAAACGGGCTCATCGGGCCGATCTCGCGCATCAGCCGGTTGACGATGCCGCGCGCCGGTCGGCCGGTAAACAAATTGGTGAGCGCGGTGTCGGCATCCGTTGCCTGCTTGAGCGCCGCGCGATGAATGGCCGATGTCTTGGCCTCCGGCGACAGCATGTAGGCGGTGCCGATCTGCACGGCCGATGCCCCCAGCGCCAACGCTGCCACCAAGCCGCGCGCATCGCCGATGCCGCCGGCTGCAATGATGGGCACTTTCACCGCATCGGCCACCTGCGGCACCAGCGCGAACGTGCCGACCTGCGATTCGATCGTCTTGGCGAGGAACATGCCGCGGTGGCCCCCCGCCTCGTTGCCCATGGCGATGATGGCGTCTACGCCGCGTGCTTCCAGCCAGCGCGCTTCTTCCACCGTGGTGGCAGCGGAGATGATCTTCGCGCCTGCGGCCTTCACGCGGGCCTGCAGCTCCGGTGTCGGCAGGCCAAAGTGGAAGCTCACCACCTCCGGCTTCAATTCCTCCACCAGCGCGCAGGTCGCCTCGTCGAACGGCGCCCGGTTGACGGCCGGCGCTTGCGCATTCAAATCGATACCGAACTCGGCGTAGTACGGCGCCAGATGAGCACGCCATTTGGCATCGCGCTCGGGGTCCGGCTGCGGCGGCGTGTGACAGAAGAAGTTCAGGTTGATGGGGCCCCGCACGGCCGCCCGATACTGCTCGACCTGTTGGCGGATCTGCTCAACGTTGAGCATCGCGCACGGCAGCGAACCGAGGCCGCCGCCCCGCGCCACGGCAATCGCCAGCTCCACGCCGGCCACGCCCGCCATCGGTCCCAACACGATGGGCACTTCGATGTTGAACAACTCCAGCACGCGTGCATCGGGCCATGCGCTCATGATCGTCTCCGGCGAGTTACTTGGATGACACATGGTAATGCGGCGGACTTTTCACCGGACGGATCCGTTGAAACGCACGCGCAACAAGTAACTGGCATAGCTTATTAAATTGGTTACAATTCAACCCACCGCCTTTTTGAAAATCGCCATGCCCGCACCCGCTGCTGCCGCCGATGCTCCCCTGCTGATCGCCGACGATCCGGTGCTGGACATGCTCAACACCGTGGCCAACGTCAACGGCCAGCCGCACGATTTCTGGCAGAACGACGTCGATGTCTCCGATTGGCTGGTGCGCGCCGGCTGGCTCGCGGAGCCCGTGACAGGCCGCTATCCGCCTGGCGTACTGCTGGCCGTGGCGCGGCACCTGCGCGAAGTGATTCGCACCTTGGTGGAAGCACGCAAGTCAGGCCGTGCGGCCAACGCCGATGCGCTGAACGTGTTCCTGCGGCAGGCGCCAAGCCATCCTGTGTTGGTCTGGGAAAACGGCACCCCGCGCGTCGAGCGCCTGCGCCCCACCGATTCGGTCGAGCAATGTCTGGCGCCGCTGGCCGAAGCCGCCGCGCATCTGCTCGCCGAAGGCGATTTCCAGCTCGTGCGCGTGTGCGAACACCCCGAATGCACGCTGTGGTTTTACGACCGCACCAAGTCGCACAAGCGCCGCTGGTGCAGCATGGCCGTCTGCGGCAACCGGCACAAGGTGGCTGAATACCGCAAACGCCAGCAGGGCTGATCGCAGCCTCGGTCGTTCCAATGCTGGAACGCCGCGTCGCGGCCAAACGGGCTGCGCACCAGGCGGCTGGTTCGTAACCTGTTCTCCCGAAACATCGCACCCATTCAGGAGAACAGCATGTCCGAAACTCAAACCACCCCATCGACGAACGCGCAACGCCTGGCAGGCCGCACCGCCATCGTCACCGGAGGATCACGCGGCATCGGCGCCGCCGTAGCGCATCGACTGGCCGCCGACGGCGCGCGCGTGGCCGTGGTCTATCGCAGCAACGCCGCAGAAGCCGATGCCGTGGTCAACAGCATCCGCACCACCGGTGCACAAGCCATTGCCGTGCAAGCCGACGTGAGCGACGCGCCGTCCGTTGACGCAATGGTGAGCATCGTGCGCGAAGCCTTCGGCGCCATCGACATCCTCGTCAACAATGCCGGCATTCTGGAAAACCAGCCGGTCGGCAGCATCGACCTCGCATCGTTCGACACGCAGTTCCGCACCAATGCGTTCTCGACGATTCTCGTCACGCAAGCGGTGCTGCCGCATGTGCCGGCACGCGGCGGGCATATCGTGAATGTGTCTTCCAGCCTGGTGTACCGGCCCCGCGCAGGGCTGGCGGTGTATGCGGCAAGCAAGGCGGCCGTCAGCGCCCTCACCCACGCGTTTGCCATAGAACTGGGCCCCCGCAACATCACCGTCAACGCCGTGGCCCCCGCCCTCACGCGCACCGACATGACCGCCCCGATTCCCGATGAAGTGAAAGCGCGCATGCGCGAATCAACCCCGATGGGCCGCCTGGCCGAGCCGGAAGACATCGCCGACGCCATCGCCTTCCTGGCCTCGGACGACGCCCGCTGGATCACCGGCCGCACCCTGATGACCGACGGCGGCTTCATCTAACAACCCGTCCCTCCGACCGAGGCCGGCTAAGACACCAGCCCAGGTACACAGTGGGTGTGGCCGTCCCCTGCCCTAGATGGCGCCTTGGATTTTTGTCGCGGGGAGGAAAAAGAGGGGAGGCTGTCTGAGCGCAGCGAGTTTGCCTCCCCTCCCTCCCCGTGACGAAAATCCAAGGGGAAGTCGCCATCTCGGGCGCGCCTTTCTTTGCTTACCTTTCTTTGGCAAGACAAAGAAAGTAAGTCGGCCCCGCCAGGGGCCGAAACCCAACAAAAACCAGCACGAACAAGCCGCGCCCAACAATTTACTCAGCCAACTGCTTCACAAGCCGATAAAGAAACTCCCGCCCGTCATACAACCGCGCAATCTCGATACGCTCATCCAGACCATGCGTGCGGAGGTCAGCCGGCTCGGTAAACAACCCCGACACGCCATACATCGGAATACCGGCGTTGCGCATGAACCGGCTGTCCGTCGCACCCGTACTCATGGCGGGAATGACCGGCACATTCCACATCTGCTGCGTCAGCGCTTCCACCGTCTTCACCAAGTCGCCATTGAGCGGCGACGCAGGACTCGCCAGCGGCTTGTTGACGTAGCGCACGCTGATCTTCTCGTTGCCGATCACCTGCTTCAACTGACGATCGATATCGGCCGGATCATCGTGCGGCAGGATGCGGCAATTGACGGTGGCCTTGGCCGATTGCGGCAGCGCGTTTTCGGCGTGGCCGGCGTTGACCATGGTCGCCACGCACGTCGTGCGCAACTGCGCGTTGTAGAACGGAATGGCCGAGAGCCGATCGATCGCCGCCTGGTCCGGCTTGCCGGTGCCGACCGAACGCATGTCGTCCGCCAGTTGCCCCGTGGCCAGCGGCGCGCTGCGGGCAAAGTACGTCTGGGTCACGTCGGCCAGCTTGACGGGAAACTGATACGCCCCCAGCCGATCCAGCGCCGCCGACAGTGCATAGATCGGGTTCGTCTTCGTCGGCACCGAACTGTGTCCGCCCACGTCGCGCACTTCCAGCTCATACGTCGTGTACATCTTCTCGGCCACCTGAATGCGGTGCAGCACCGGCTTGCCGTTGCGCAGCTCGCCGCCACCGCCTTCATTGATACCGAACTCGGCTTTCACCAGCTCCGGCTTGTTGTTGACGATCCAGTACGCGCCGTTGGTCGGCACATCGCCGCGCTCCTCGTCGGTGGTCAACGCCAGGATGATGTCGCGCGACGGCTTGAAGCCTTCCTGTTTAAGCTGGCCCAGCACCGACACGAAGGCCGAGGCCATGGCCTTGTCGTCGATCGCGCCCCGTGCGGTGAAATAGCCGTCGGTCTCCTGCAGCTTGAACGGGTCGGTCTTCCAATCTTCGCGCTTGGCTTCGACCACGTCGATGTGGGCAAGCAGCAGCATCGGCTTCTTGCCGCCCGAGCCCTTCCAGCGCAGTACGAGATTGCCCTTTTTCGGGAAAGGCTCCAGCACCTGCATGTCGGCAGCAGCAAAGCCAGCATCGCGCAAGCGTTTTTCCATCGCGCGCGCGGCCTGGGTCGTGTCACCGGCCGAATGCGTCGTGTTGATCTCGACCAGCTCTTTATAGATGTCGTGGTAGCGCTGCTGCTCGGGCGTGAGCGTGGTGGGCGCGGGCTTGCTGGCGGGAATGGTCTGAGCGAACGCGCCGGCGCTGCATGCCAACACGGCAGCAGACACCAAGACGCGAACGGGAACACGACGACACTGGAAACGCATGACACCTCCGGATAATCGTTATGTGAACCGGCTCATGGCTCTTGGCGAGTGGCTCGGGGGCGTAGCAGGAGCATGAGCGGCTTCTGGATGCACCGCATAAAACAAAGCGGGGCCGACCCGAAGGCCGACCCCGCAGTGTAGCGCCGCGGCAGCCATTTCGCTGCCGGGGCAACCCCTCAGGAACCTGCTTTACATCGCCACGCGGAACACCGCCACCGCACGACGCAACTCATCCGCCTGTTCTTCCAGCGCCTGCGCAGCGGCCGCGGCTTCTTCAACCAGCGCAGCGTTCTGCTGCGTCACGTCGTCCATCTGCGTGACGGCTTCGTTGATCTGCTCGATACCGGTGCTTTGCTCAGCCGAGCCCGCGCTGATCTCGCCCATGATGTCGGTCACGCGCTTCACGGCCACGACGATCTCTTCCATCGTCTTGCCCGCACGTGCCACCAGCGTCGAGCCGGATTCCACACGCGTGGCGGAATCTTCGATCAACGATTTGATTTCCTTGGCGGCACCTGCGCTGCGCTGTGCCAGCGTGCGCACTTCACCGGCCACCACGGCAAAGCCGCGACCCTGTTCACCGGCACGCGCCGCTTCCACCGCGGCGTTGAGCGCCAGGATGTTGGTCTGGAACGCAATGCCTTCGATCACGGCGATGATGTCGGTGATCTTGCGCGACGATTCGCTGATCTCGCCCATGGTGGTCACCACGTCCTGCACCACGGCACCGCCCTGCACGGCAATCTCGGAGGCGTTGACGGCCAGCGTGCTCGCCTGGCGCGCGTTGTCGGCGTTCTGCTTCACGATGCTCGTCAGCTCTTCCATGCTCGATGCGGTTTCCTCCAGCGAGCTGGCCTGCTCTTCCGTGCGCTGCGACAGATTGGTGTTGCCCGCGGCGATCTGCTGCGTGGCGGAGGCAATCGACTCGCTGCCGCGACGCACCGTCACCACGGTTTCCTTCAGCTTGGCTTGCATCTGCTGCAGGCCTTCCATCAGCAGGCCCATCTCGTCACGCGAGTGGATGCGCACGTCCGTGGTCAGGTTGCCACCTGAAATTTCGTGGAAGTGCACGAGCATCTCTGCGAGCGGGCGCGAGATGGCGCGCGACAGGACGAAATAGCAACCCGCGGCCAGCGCAAGCCCGATGGCAATCACGATACCGAAGGTCCACAGCAGCCCATTGAAGAACGACTGCGATGCCGCGTAGGCGACCGAAGACACTTCCTCCTGAATCGCATTCAGGCGATCGGACTGCTCTGCATAGACACGGAACTGCGTCGGGATTTTTTCCAGTGCCAGCACGCGCGCCGCGTCCTTGTCGCCACGACGGAGCGCATCAATCGCACCACCGATCCCATCCTTGATGATGAGGCTGCGCTGCTTCCCGGCCTCGCCAGCGATACGCTCTTCCTCCGGCGTCGAGAACGGCAGGGCCAGATAGCTTTTCCATGCTTTCTCGCTGTTCTGAATCTGCACTTCAACGCGGCCGAGTGCGTCTGCACTCTTGGCAGAATCGGGATCAAAGATGGCGCGATCCAGTGCAGTGCGTGCTTGCGCAAGCTTGGATTCAGCCTGCCCCAGCGCGCGCGTGGAGGGAAGGTTGTTGGCGAAGGTTTCCTTGAGCGCCGCGTTGGAGCGCAGGTTACCGACCAGTCCCAGGACACCGACACCCGTCAGGAACACAGCCAGAACAAACAGCACCAGCGCCAGCCGTGCCTTGATGGAGAGCGTCTTCATATCTGTCGCGCGAAGTTGGGGGAGCGTGAGGTGGTTCCTCTGGGGGAACCGAGTTCAGCAAAACTAACGACAGATCCTCAGCAATCTTTAACCACATTGCGAGGGTTTCCCCGAAGAGCAACGGCCCATGCGACTCTTGGCTCACGCCTGCGTCCACTCCATCAACGCGTTATCCAGCGGAACACCGCGCACCGTCACGGTCTGGCGCACGACCACGCGAAACCCGTTGCTCGCAAAGAACGGCTCGGCGCTCAAGCTCACATGCGCTTGCATGCGCGACACCTCACGCTGCGCCGCCAGCTCCAGGATGTGATGCATGAGTTGTTGGCCGATGCCTCGTCGCGCATGCGCGGCTGATACGAAGAAGTGATCGATATAGCCGTTCGCCTGCAAATCGGCATAAGCGACAGGCTGCCCGTCGAGTTCCGCCACGAAGGGCTGGATGCGGCGGATACGCTCATTCCATTGGGCCACGTCGTAGTCGGTCGGGGCCCAGGCTTCACATTGTTCGGGCGTGTATCGGTGGGCGGCGATACCGTGCACGGCGGAGTGAAAGACAGCGTGCAGGAGCGGCTCGTCGCCAGGTCGGAAAGCGCGTATGACGACAGGCGGATGCGGAAGCGGTGCGTTCATGATCATTGCCCCGAGTGCGGCAGATCCATCGATGCCAGCACGTCCTTGATGTGCTGCGCCGCCTGCTGGGCATTCTGCGCAGCAGGCACCGGCGGCTGCTGATCGGTCGAGAGGTTGCGCACGTGGTCGTCAATGCTGATGCCGGTGCCCAGCGGCGCCAGCATCGACGCCGACTCGTGCATGGCCCATTGGAAGTCGTTGAGCGGGGCGTTGCGGGCGGCCTGCAAACCGGCTGGGTTCGCGGCCATGACACGGGCCACGACGGGCTCGCGATCGTCATCGGGCGCGCTCAATTCGAGCACGTGGCCGAGATCCGGCGCACTGGCGTCGCGGGCGGTGAGGGGAGTCCGGATGTTGTAGCGCATGCGCAGTGTCTTGATGATGGCGGTGTGATCATACGGCTGCGCCACATTCGAGCGGAAGATCGTGCCCTTGGGAATCCACGGCGACACCACCACCGCCGGCACGCGCACGCCCAGCCGGTCGAACGCGAAAAGCTGCCCCGGCTGCGGCGGGCTGGGCGGCACCACGGCGGGCGGCGGCACGTGGTCGAAGCAGCCACCGTGCTCGTCAAAGGTGATGACGAACAGGGTCTGATGCCATTGCGGCGAACTGCGCAGCGCGTTGTACACCTGCGCGACGAGGGCATCGCCGTAGCCGACATCGTGCGGCGGATGCATATCGTTGGGCCAGTCCAGATCGGCAAAGTAGCGGGGCTCGATAAAGCTGTACGAGGGCAGCTTGCCGCTGGATGCATCGTCGAGAAAATCGTCGAACAGATGAAAGTGGTCCAGATGCAGCCACAGCCGCGTGAGCGTGAGCGATTGCGCGAAGTCGTGGTAGTAGACGGCCCAGTCGTCGGGCACCACGCCGTCGAGCGCGTTGAACAGCGTCGGCATCAAGTACGGAAAATGCACCGGCGAGTTGTTCGGATAACCGTGCGCGGTGCCGGTGTGGACAAAGAACCGGTTGGGCCATGTCTGGCACGGCGCCGAGGCAAACCACGCATCGCACACGGCGTAATTGCGTGCCAGCGTGCTGAGCGCGGGCAGCTGGTCCGACGTGAAGAAATGCATGATGTCGCGCGGGTCGCCACCGTTCTTGGCGTAGTTGGTGGTGAAGCCCTGCATGGTGGGCGTCTGCCCCAGCGGTATCTGCTGGCCGAAGAGCTGCTGGTTGATGTCGGTGAAGAGTTCGCCCGGGTCGGGATTGGGCAGCGTCATCACGTTGGCCGGCGCGGGCGTCGTCCATACACGGATCGGCTGGCCACCGCCGTCGGGGTTGGTCTCTTCGCCCGACAGGCCGTCGAACTCCGCGCTCTTTGAATACAGCGTGCCGAACAGGTTGTCGAACGACCGGTTCTCCAACATCAGCACGACCACGTGGTCGATTGCGCCCAAGCCTGCCATGGTGGCCCCCTCGTTTCATTGTGTTGCTTCGTTTTGCGGGGCCGCCGCGCCGGGCGGCGCCCTGCGGCTCACTATAGGAAGAAACGAGGGGATTGGCGCTGCGTGCGCCTATGGACGCTGCGCCGGCAGCACACGCCACGCAATCAGCGCGCTGCCCGCCGCCACGAGCCACACCACCGGCCACGACGACCACGCCAGCACCTGCGGCAGACACAGCGACGTGAGCCCCAGCGCCGCAAACGCGCCTGTATTGCCAAGCCCCAGCGCCGTACCTGCGCGCTGCGCGCCGGCCAGCGTGGCAAGTTCCGTATAGCCCACGCCATGCCACGCCGATACGCAAATGCCGCCCGCCACCACGGCCGCCACCAGCGCCACCCGCATGACCGACAGATCGACCGACAGCGCCGAGGTCATCCACGCCACGCCGGCCAGCACGACGAACAGCGCGACGCTCAACCGCGCACACGCCAGCAGATAGGCGCGGCGATTGCCGTGGCGGTCGGTCCAGCGGCCGCTCCACACGCGCATGACAGCCGCTCCGCCCTGCACCGCGGCCATGGTCAGGCTGAGCGTCAGCACATTGGCATGCGCAAAGTCGCGCAGGAACACCGTGGCGAACGCGACGACGGCCCCTTGCGGCACGCACAGCAGCCCAATGGCCAGCGCCATGCGCAACAGCGTTGGATCGCGCAGCGGGCCAGTCTTGCCCGGCGTGGCTGCTTGCGCAACGGCATTCACCATATCCGGCGCGTCATGCACCCACAGCCACGTCAGCACCGCAGTCAATGCACACGCCGCCGCCAGCACGCCGTAGACGGCGGCAAACCCGGCGTGCGCGGCTAGGCTCGGCAGCACGAGCGCCCCAATGCCGCCGCCCAGCGGTACGGCGGTCTGGCGGATGCTCATGGCCAATCCGCGCTCGCCTTCGCGAAACCATCCCATGACCGCGCGGCCGCTCGATCCGTTCACGCTGCCGCCCAGCAGGCCGACGCTCAGCATGCCGCCCACCAGCCACGCAAGCGGCGGCACGTTGCCATGCAGCGGCACCACGCAACATGCCATCACGAACAGCGCCAGCGCGGTCAGCCCCAGCCCCGCCAGCAGCACCGTGCGATCGCCCCAGCGGTCGGTCAGCAAGCCCCACGGCAGCTCGCTGATGGCAATGCCCAGCCCCAGCGCGCCCAGCGCCACACCCAGCTCCGCATTGCCCAGGTGATACGCCGAGCGGATGAACACGGCCGTCGTCGGGATGCCCGAAAACGCGGCCGAAAAACTCGCATTGGCGGCCACCCCCACGCCCAGCACCTTCCAGCGGTGATGGCGCGACATCGGCGTCGCCGTGGCCGGCAAGCACATCGCGGTTGTCATGATCGTCTCTCCAGAAATGCGTTTGACAGCAGCAGTCTGGCGGAGCAACATCAGGCCTAAATGACGTTAATCCCTCATTTCAAGACATCATGCGCAGAATCGGCTTTTTGGTGTTTCCGGGCTGCAGCCTGCTCGATTTCACCGGCCCGCTGACGGCCTTTGACGTGGCGAACCGCCTGGCACCCCAGCCGGCGTACCGGATCGACGTGCTGTCCGAAGGCGGCGCGCAGGTGCAAAGCGCGCCCGGCCTCGTCATGCAGACGCAGGGCCTGGACGATCCGGCCTTCGATACGTTGATCATTTCGGGCGGCAATGGCCCGCGTGAAGACGCGTTCTCGCCGCGGCTGATCGCTTTCGTGCGGGAAGCGGCAGCACACTCGCGACGCATGACGAGCGTGTGCTCCGGCGCGTTTGCCCTGGCGGCGGCAGGCCTGCTCGATGGCTGCCGCGCCACCACGCATTGGCGCATGGCAGCACTGCTGCAGCGGCGCTATCCGCGCGTGCAGGTGCAGAGCGACCACATCTTCATCCACGACGGGCCGGTGTGGACGTCGGCCGGCATCTCGTCGGGCATCGACCTGGCGCTGGCGCTCATCGAGGAAGATCTGGGCGTCGACGTGTCGCGCGCCGTGGCCCGCGAGCTGGTGGTCTACCACCGGCGGCCCGGCGGGCAATCGCAGTTCTCGACCTTGCTGGAGCTAGACCCGGCATCGAGCCGCATCGCGCGTGCGCTGGGCTACGCGCGCGAACACCTGCACGAAGCGCTGGACGTCGACCGCCTCGCCGAAGTGGCCCACCTGAGCCGCCGCCAGTTCGACCGCGCTTTCGTGGCGGAGACCGGCCAGACGCCCGCCAAGGCCATCGAAAAACTCCGTGCCGAAATCGCCCGGCCGCGCGTGGAAGCCGGCGATGAATCGCTGGAGCACATCGCGCGCGCCGTGGGCTTTGCCGACCCCGAACGCATGCGGCGTGCGTTCATTCGCGTATTCGGGCAGCCGCCGCAATCGGTGCGCCGCTCGGGGCGGTCGGGGCACACGCGTCTGGCCGCGTAGCACGCCGCGCCCATGAATCCGCTACCCTGACGCGCCTGAAATCCGTAGCCCCGCATTCGTACCGATGTCCGACAATCCAGCCCTGCCCCTGCTCTACAGCTATCGCCGCTGCCCCTACGCCATGCGTGCGCGCCTGGCGATGCTGCAAGCCAATCGGCGCTTCCAGACCTACGAGATCGTCATGCGCGACAAGCCTGCCGAACTGCTGGCGCTGTCCCCAAAAGGCACCGTTCCCGTCTTGCGTTTGACCGACGGCAGCGTGCTGGAAGAGAGCCTCGACATCATGCAGTGGGCCTTCGAAGCACGCGACCCACAAGGCTGGTGGAGCCGCGCGCAATCCGACGAGAACCTCGCGCTGCTGCGCACCAACGACGGCGAGTTCAAGCACCAGCTCGATCGCTACAAATACCCCGATCGCTATCCGCAAGAGACCGCACCGCGCGAGACGGCCCGTGCCCGGGCAACCGAAACGCTGCTGAGACCGCTGGAATCCCGCTTGCTGGCGCAACGCTATCTTGGTGGCGCGACGCCGTGCGCCACCGATCTGGCGATCTTCCCGTTCGTGCGGCAGTTTGCGGCGGTGGAGCCGGACTGGTTTGCTGCCCAGCCACTGCCCGCTGTGCAAGCCTGGCTGGCCGAGTGGCTCGCCAGCCGCCTGTTCGAGGTGTGCATGACGAAGCAGCCCGTGCAGGCCGTTGCCGTGTTTCCGGAGTATCACCAACCCGATTGATCGACTGACCAGCTCACCGGCAGGTCCACCAATGGAGGCGTGTGTGCAATGAACGACCCACAGACAGCATCCCCCGACAGCACCGCAGCGCGCGTCGCGTTGTGGCGCGCCTTGCACGTGCACAGCGATGCACCGCCGCACGTGCTGGAAGACGAGGTTGGCCTGAAGCTGCTCGCCCCGGAACCGGGCTGGCAACAACGTGGCGACATGGACCCGCAATTCACGCGGCCGTTTCGCGCGTCCATCGTGGCGCGTGCGCGCTTTATCGAAGACCTCGTCATCGAACACGCGGTCCGTGGCTTGACCCAGTATGTGATTCTTGGCGCCGGGCTGGACAGCTTTGCGCAACGCCGGCCCGATGTGGCATCGCGCATGACGGTGTTTGAAGTCGATCAGCCCGGCCCGCAAGCCTGGAAGCGCCAACGTTTGGCAGAACTGGACTTTGGCGTTCCACAGTGGCTGCGCTTCGTGCCGGTGGATTTCGAGGCGCGCGAATCCTGGCAGGAGGCGCTGGTTGCGGCGGGGTTTGATGCAAGCCGGCCCGCCATCGTGGTGTCCACGGGCGTGAGCATGTATCTGTCGAAGGAAGCCAATGCGGCCACGTTGCGGCAAGTGGCGTCGCTGGCGCCGGGCTCGATGCTGGCGATGACGTTCCTGCTGCCGCTCGAAATGGCCGACCCGGATGTCCGCCCCGGCCTCGAGATGGCGGAGAAAGGCGCGCGCGCAAGCGGCACACCGTTCATCAGCTTCTTTACGCCGCCGGAGATGCTCGCGCTGGCGCGCGAAAACGGTTTTCGCGATGCCCAGCACATCTCGGCAGACATGTTGACGGAGCGCTACTTCGCGGGCCGGGCCGATGGCCTGCGCCCGCCGCGCAATGCAGAGGAACTGTTGCTGGCGATGGTCTAGACGCGCAAATGCCTACCGGTCGCGCAGCGGCCCGGGCAGCGCCTTCAGGCCGATCCACAACACCACGATGACGACGTTGACCGGCACACTCAGCGCGCTCGGCACATAGAACAGCACCGACAGGCCCGGCGTCTTGAGCCCAAGCTCAAGCACGCCGCCCAGTGCGTAACACAGCAACCCGCACCACAGCCAGCGCCGCATATACGCCAGCAGCCAGTGCGCGTGCGCCTGGTTGAAACGCCATGCCGCCGACCGTTCGAACAGGTTGCCACGGCTGGCATCCTTGAACAGCCAGCCGAAGAAGAAGTAGCGATACAGCAGGGTGCGAAAGGCGAGCTCTTGCATGATGGCTCCCTCGGCCAAACGAGCTTCAGGCAAGCAAGTTTGGCTCCAAAATCGCTCGGGCGCCATGCCCTCTCGCACCGGGTCGACCATCGCGCACCCGGCTGTGCTGCCGGCGTTTCAGCTTGCCAGCTTCTTGAACGTTTCGAGCACGGCGTCGCCCTTGAACGGCTTGACGATCCAGCCCTTCACGCCTGCAGCCTTGCCGCGGTCTTTCATGGCAGGGCTGCTTTCGGTGGTGAGCATGATGACGTTGACGGTCTTGTTGCCCAGCTCGCCGCGCACCTTTTCGACCATGGTCAAACCGTCCATGTTGGGCATGTTCACGTCGCTGATGACGAGTTTGACGCCCGGGTTGGCCTTGATCTTCGCCAGACCGTCCTTGCCGTCCACCGCGGTGTCGACCGCCAGGCCGTGCTTCTTCAGAAAGCCCGCCACCTCGTCGCGCACGGTGCTCGAATCGTCGACAACCAGAATCTTGCTCATGACTATTCTTTCCTCGCTCTCACTCTTTCCAATCAAAACAATTCCAGCTCGCCACCGGATTCCACTTCGTCGCTGACATCGGCCACAAAGTCCAGCGGCGCATGCGCACACACGCACACCGTGGCATCCACGCGCACGGCGTCGTTGATGGTCACCGCATAAGCAGCCACGTAGCCGGGCTTGAGCACGTCCAGATACGGCAGGCAGCGCGCGCTCACCACATAAGGCGTGGACATGCCCAGGTCGGGAAACACCTGCAGCAGTTCCTGGTTCACGGCGCCACAGCAGAGGTTGCCGATTTCCAGGCGTGCCTCTTCAAAGGAACGCCCGACGCCGTCGCCCGTGAAGTACGCGCGCGTGGCCTCGGAGGCATCAAAGCGCAGCACCAGCAGCAGGCGGAAGGCGATGGACGAGATGGTGAGGATCAGGGCCTCGTCTCCGCTGAGCGTGTCGCCTTCTGCGGCGGTGTCGATATGACACGTGTCGCCCGCCTGCCGGACAAGCCGTGTACGTGCGGCCTTGCGGAAGATGCGATCGAAACTCTCTTGTGCGTTGCTGCGGATCACGTCGGGCCTGCCTAGTGAAGCTGGTGTTGAAACTGGCTGGCCAGCGCCTCGACGCTCGACAGCGACGCGGTGATCATCTTGCCGCCTGCCTGGATGTCCTGGAACGTGGCGGTGGTGGTCAGGTCGTTCAGGTGCAGGCTGTTGCGATAGCTTTTCGACAGCTCTTCCGAACGTGCGGCCAGCGCACGCACCTCGCTGGCCACCACGGCAAAACCGCGCCCCGCCGTCCCCGCACGCGCCGCCTCGATGGACGCGTTGAGCGAGACGATCACCACATGCCGCACGATGGACTGCAGCTCCTGGTTTTTCGCGTGCATGTCGTGGTTCTGCTCCATGAGCGAGATCATCTGCTCGTGCCAGCGTTCGAACGTCAACGCCAGGCCGCGCAGGCGCGCCGCTTCTTCGGCAATCTGCCGGGCGCGGCCCGCCCATTGTTCCTTGGCTGCCGTGGCCGACTGCAATTCGGTACGCAGTTGCTCGATGACGTCCAGTTGATCGGCAGCAGCATTGCGCATCTGGGCCACGGTGGTTTCCAGTGCGGCAACTTCGCGCATGCCCGTATCCACCAGTGCAGCGTGTTTCGCCAGATCAGTCGACAGATCGGCGATGCGGTGATCGGCATCGCTCAAGGCGCGCGTCATCGCATTCACTTTCCGCTGACGGATCAGCCACACCAGCACGCCGGCCACCACGCCGCCAGCGATGAAACCCAGAACAATCATCCCCATCACGATGCTTCCTTGTCGAGATCCATGCGTACCGCGGGCGGTGCGCTCAGCGTCGCGTTCACGCTGTCGACCGCAAAACGTTCAGGCAGGCACACGACCGTCTGGAACTGGCGGAATGCGGCGCCCTTGCGGTCGTCGGTAAAGCGCAGTTCGATACGGCCCTGCTCGCGCTGGAGAAACGCCTGCACGGCATCCATGCCGACGCCGCGCCCGGACACCTCCGTCACCTTGTCGGCGGTCGAGAAGCCGGGGCGGAAGATGTACTGCGCGATGTCTTCGTCGCTGGCGTGTTGGTCTGCACCAATCCAGCCGCGCTCCACGGCGATGCTGCGGATGCGGTCGAGCGCGAGGCCGCGGCCGTCGTCGCACAGCGTGATCTGCAGCATGCCCTGGTCCACACCGACTTCGATGTCGATCGTGCCGGCAGCCGGCTTGCCGTGCGCGATGCGCTCGTCGGCGGGTTCGATGCCGTGGTCGATCGAGTTGCGCAGCAGGTGCGTGAACACGTTTTGCAGGATGCTGCGGGCCTCCGTGCGCACGCGGTAGCCGTTGTCGTCGATGCGCACCGCCACGGACTCCTTGCCCAGCTCCTGTGCCAGCGACGGCAGCGATTGCAGCGCGCCGGACAACAGCGCATCTACCGTCTCGCTGCACAGCAGGCGCAGCTGTTGATGGACGGAATCGCGCATCGCCACAAGCTCGTGCAGGTTGGCCGGGTTGGCCGATTCCAGCAGGCGCAGGCTTTCCTGGATGCGCGTCGTCACGTCCGGCGCTGCCTGCATGGCCTGGCCTGGCGACCCGTCGCCCTTGCGGCCCAGCTTCACCTCGTTGAGGCGGGCGTAGTTTTCGATGGCTTCGCGCACGCGTGCCAGTTCTTCCATCAGCCAGTCCTGGTCCCACGTGCGTTCGCCGTCAGGTTCACGCAGCGCGTGGTAGGTCTGCTCGGTCTCGTGCACCACGTTGGTCAGGTGCTGAAGGTTGTACGTGCGTGCATTGCCCTTGATGGTGTGCATGTTGCGGAACAGTGCCGCAATGGCCGCGCTGTCCGCCTGCGAATACTGGCGGATGATCCGTTCGTTCTCGTGCACGAAGGTGGTGGAGCTGTCGATGAAGTGCTGGAACTTCTCCTGGCTCACCGCCAGGATTTCGCCAATCATCTCCAGGTTGCGGCGCTGCTCGCTGGCTTCGGCCGCCAGCTTGCGCAGCTCCGTCACATCGCGCACGCACAGCATCAGGCGCAGGATGGTGTCGCTCTCATCGGTGATGGCCGACCACGACAGGTCGAGCGTCTTCGTTCGCCCGTCCGGCATGCGCTTTTCCACTTCGCTCACCAACAGATGCTGATTGAACGCGAAGTTGATGATGTCCTGCCCGAGGCACGCATCGACCGCCGCCTCCACCTGCGACAGCGTATCGGCGCCCAGGCTGGTATCGGCAAAGATCAGCTCCATCAGCCGGCGGCCGGCGATTGCCTGCGTCTCAAAGATCGATTCGAGGTAGACCGAATACTCCTCGTGCACCACACCGCCCTCGACCACGGTCAGGATGCCCTGCTGCATGTTCTGCAGCATCGCCTGGATGTCGGCCGTCTTCTGCTTGAGCAGCGCGGCGTTCTCCTGGATCTTCTCGATCATCTGGTTGAACGCGACGACCGAATGGCCGATCTCGTCCATGCGGCCCACCGGCACGCGGCGCGTGAAGTCCTGGCTGGCGGCAATCTCGCTCATCTCGGCCTGCATGCGCGTCAGCGGCCGGGTGATCTGCCGATACAGCAGCATGCCGATGGCGGTGAGCAGCACAACGGCCACGCCGCTCACCACGCCGATGGTGGTGGCGGTGCTCGCAAGCTTGCCGTTCAGGCCGGCAATGGCTTCGTCCTTCTCTCGGTTCTTCTCGATGCGCAGCGTCTCGACAATCTTCTCGAGCACGTCGCGGTAGCTGGCCACGTTGGCAAACAGGAAGGCCTGCGCCAGTTCATCCTTGCCCGCAAGCTTCATGTCGGTGGTCTGCTGGATCGCCTCGACGTAGCTGTCGACGCTTTCCTTGGCCTGCGCAACCAGGCCTTCCTGCGCGTGGCTGTTGGCGCGCTTGGCCTGCACGTCCAACGCTGCGCGCAGGGCGGCTTCTTTCGCCTTGAGATCGTCCTTGGCCTGCGCGACGATGTTGGCGTCAGGCGCATACACCAACACCATCGTCGCCAGCTGCACGTCCTTGACGAGCGAGACAAGGTCCGCCGACGCCAGCGCGCTCGGCACCACGCCTTCCGTCACCTGGCGCACCTCAGCCGCGCTGCCGCGGGTCTGGTAGACCGCGTATCCGCCGATGGCCGCCAGCGCGACAAACATCAGCACCACGAGCAATGTAATGCGATGACGAATGGTCATTTGAAATTCTCTCGATTCACCCCCCTGAAAGAAGGGGGTCATTCAATATGCTTGCCTAAACATCGGAGGCGCAATTATTAAAGTCGAAAGATGAACATTCGATGACCGCCATCCGGCTCGTCGGGGCATTGCGACATGGCATGGATGCAAGCGGACATGACGCTTCACGCCCGCATGGGGCCTGGATTTGCGGCAAAAGAGCAGCGCACGCCCTCTTAGCACCCTACTCAAGTGGGGAATTTAGAAAGCGCGCTAAAGTTATTTGGCGGCTCGCCGTTTACTTGCCGCCGCTTTATTTCCGTTTTAATTTCCGCCGGTACTTTTTTACCGCGATTTCAAATACGGCAAAAAGGCATTTCTAAGTTTCCATTCAACGGCCGGCGCGGTTCCCCTCACGTCAGTGCCGGCTGGCTGCCGGCCTGTGTTCCTGCCAGAATGGTCTGCTGGGTCAACCTGGAGGCAGACATCCGTGAAGAAAAGCACGCAGGACACCGCACCCGCGTCCGAGCTGATCGACGCACGCATTGCAGAGCTGAACGACTGGCGCGGCGACATGCTCGCCCGCCTGCGCGCCGTCATCCGCGCGGCCGATCCCGACGTGGTGGAGGAATGGAAATGGAGCGTGCCCGTGTGGTCGCACCATGGCCTGATCTGCACCGGCGAGGCTTACAAGCAGACCGTCAAGATGACATTTGCCAAAGGCGCCTCCGTGCCCGACCCAGCGGGCCTGTTCAATTCGAGCCTGGACGGCAACACGCGCCGCGCCATCGATTTCCGCGAGGGCGACAAGGTGAACGAGAAAGCGTTGAAGGCGCTCATCCGGGCGGCCATCGCCGTGAACAAGGCTGGCGCCAAGCGTTGAAGCACAGGCAAGCTCGCGCGCGTCGGGCCGGAGCCGTTAACATACGGCCCGCCTGATCAACCAACGGAGCAACCGCAGTGATTCAACCGACCCACGTATTCAAGGACAACCTCGCCCAACTGCCGGCCATTGACGGCATCGAGCGCATCGATCTGGTCGACGGCCAGGGCGCCGTGGTCGCCGACATCGAAAACAAGCCGGGCAAGCAGGGTTCGGTGGCGGTGTACCACTACCTGCAGCAGACGTTCGGCCAGCTCGATATCAAGGCCGCCGAGCACGGCCTGGCCGTGTTTGCCGAGCACACCATCGACGCACGCAACCGCCCTGGCGCCCACCCGAATGTGGACCGCCTGCTGGCCATCGCGGCGGGTGAGCCGGCCCTGCGCATCAACGTCGTAAAGGCTGGATGACGCATCGCTGATGCACGCGGCAAGTAGCGAGTGAACCACCTCTTCTCTCGCTGCACTGCACACAGCGGCATCTGAAAAGCCGTGCGCCGCGCACGCTGATTGCCAGCCATGGGCACGCGGCGTAGCATGAGGCAGCCCTTCTTCGGGAGCCGCCTCATGCCTGCCCAGCACGAAGACAAGGTCCGCCAGCACATGGCGGATGCAGTGGCCCTGGCGCGCGAACGTGCGCCCGATATTGCCGACCTGTTCGAGCCGTTCCTGCGGCATTACTACGGCCTGGCAGACCCCGAAGACGTCATCTCGCGCAGCGTTGCCGACCTCTACGGCGCTGCGATGGCGCACTGGCAGCTCGGTCAGAAATTCGTGTCCGGGCAACCCCGCGTACGGGTCTACAACCCAAGCCTCGAACAGCACGGCTGGTACTGCGGTCACACGGTCGTTGAAATCGTCAACGACGATATGCCGTTCCTGTTCGACTCCGTGACCATGGAGATCAACCGGCAGGGGCTGGCACTGCATTCCGCCTTCCACCCGGTCTACCGCGTACAGCGCGATGCCGCAGGCATGCGCGTGGCGGTATCGGCCGGTGGCGGTGTCCAGCGCCCGGCGGCCCTTGCGGGCGACATGCCCGATACACCCGCCGACGCGGATACGGAAACCCACGGCGCTGCCCGCTTCGAATCGACCATCCACATCGAGGTCGACCGTTTTTCCGAACCCGAACGCCTGCAGGCGTTGCACGACGGCCTGATGCGTGTGCTGGGCGACGTGCGTGCCGCGGTGGAAGACTGGAAGCCCATGCAGGCCGCCGCCCACGCCGCCATCGAGGCGCTGGCCGTTCGCGCCGCCCAGCCCTCCGCCGGTGACGTGGAACGCGCCGAGATTGCGGAAACGCAGGCCTTCCTTACCTGGATGCTCGAGCGGCATTTCACCTTCCTTGGCTATCGTGACTACGAACTGATCACGCAAGACGATGGCCATTACCTGCGCGGCATACCGGGCACGGGCCTGGGGGTGCTGCGAGAAGCGCTGCGCGACACGTCCACGCCGGACACGACGCGCCTGGCACCGGGCGCGGCCAAGTTTATCGACGCGCCCGAGCCCATCTTCCTCACCAAAGCCAATTCGCGGGCGACTGTGCACCGGCCCGGGTATCTCGACTACATCGGCATCAAACTGTTCGACGCCGAAGGCCGCGTCTGCGGGCAACGGCGCTTTCTGGGGATGTACACGTCGAACGTCTACATGGTGCCGGCCGAAGACATTCCGCTGGTGCGTCGCAAGGTGGCCGACGTCATTCGGCGCACAGGCTTTCTTCCCGACGGGCACCTGGCCAAGACGCTGGTGACGATCCTGGAGCAATATCCGCGCGACGAGCTGTTCCAGATGGACGCCGAAGCGCTGCACGACATCGCCCTGGGCATCCTGCGATTGCAGGAGCGGCAGCGCACGCGCCTGTTCGTACGCCGGGACCCGTTTGACCGCTTCGTGTCCTGCCTGGTATTCGTGCCGCGCGAGAAGTTCAACACCGACCTG
The DNA here is from genome assembly GCF_000620465.1 of Ralstonia sp. UNC404CL21Col. Classification (GTDB taxonomy): domain Bacteria; phylum Pseudomonadota; class Gammaproteobacteria; order Burkholderiales; family Burkholderiaceae; genus Ralstonia; species Ralstonia flatus. The sequence continues at coordinate 1,233,607 of NZ_JIBE01000004.1, read as the reverse complement.
CGCGTGCGTATCCAGAGCCTGCTGCAGGCGGCGTATCACGGCACCGCCGTGGAGTTCACGCCGCAGTTGTCGGAGTCGATGCTGGCGCGCATCCACATCACGGTGCGCACGCAACCCGGCAACGTGCCCGACGTTGACGTGGCCGAGCTGGAAGACCGCATCGTGCAGGCGGCGCGGCGCTGGCAAGACGACCTGGCCGACGCGCTGCTCGAACGTGGCGGCGAAGAGCGCGGCAACCGCCTGCTGCGCCGCTACGCCAGCGCGTTTCCCGCCGGTTTCCGCGAGGACTACGCCGCCCGCCTTGCCGTGCGCGACATCGAACTGATGGAGCCGCTGCTCGGCGCCAACGCCGCGGACAACGTACTGACCATGCAGCTCTACCGGCCGCTCGAAGCGCCGCCCGGTGCACTGCGTTTCAAGATCTACCGCGCCGGGCAGCCGACATCGCTGTCGCACAGCCTGCCGATGCTCGAGCACCTCGGCGTGCGCGTCAACGAAGAGCGCCCCTACTGCATCGAACCCGCCGACGCCGCCCCGATCTGGATGCACGACTTCGGCATGGAGACCATCGACGGCAGCGAAGTCGATCTCGACGAAGCCCGCGCACGTTTTGAAGACGCCTTTGCGCGTATCTGGAGCGGCGAGCTGGAGAACGACGATCTCAACCGCCTCGTGCTGCAGGCCGGTCTGACCTGGCGCGAAGTGCGCATCCTGCGTGCGTATGCGCGCTACATCCGCCAGATCGGTTCGACCTTCAGCAACGCGTATATGGAGAGCGCACTGAACGGCAATCCGTCGATTGCGCGTGCGCTGGTGCGGCTGTTCCTGATGCGCTTCGACCCCGCGCTGGCCGAGGCCGAGCGCTCGCGTGCGGCGCAAACGCTGCGCAAGCAGATCGACGAGGCCCTCGAAGACGTACCCAACCTCGATGAAGACCGCATCCTGCGGCAGTTCCTGGGCGTGCTGGAAGCCACGCTGCGCACGAACTACTTCCAGAGCCTGCCGGACACAGGGCGTGGACAAGAACAGGGACAGCCCAAGCCGTATCTGTCGTTCAAGTTCGACCCGTCGCGCGTGCCGGGCCTGCCCGAGCCCAAGCCGATGTTCGAAATCTGGGTGTACTCGCCGCGCGTGGAAGGCGTGCACCTGCGCGGCGGCAAGGTCGCGCGGGGCGGGCTGCGCTGGTCTGACCGGCGTGAGGATTTCCGTACCGAGGTGCTGGGCCTGGTCAAAGCGCAGATGGTCAAGAACACGGTCATCGTGCCCGTCGGTTCCAAGGGCGGCTTTGTCGTCAAACAGCCGCCACCGGCCAGCGACCGCGATGCGTATCTGGCCGAGGGCGTGGCGTGCTACCAAACCTTCCTGCGCGGGCTGCTCGACCTGACCGACAACTACGTCGACGGCCGCGTCGTGCCGCCGCGCGATGTCGTGCGGTACGACGAAGACGACCCTTACCTTGTCGTCGCCGCCGACAAAGGCACGGCCACATTCTCCGATTACGCCAACGCCATCTCGGCCGAATACGGCTTCTGGCTGGGCGATGCATTCGCCTCGGGCGGCTCGGTGGGCTACGACCACAAGAAGATGGCCATCACCGCGCGCGGCGCATGGGAATCGGTCAAGCGGCACTTCAGCGAGATGGGCGTCGATACGCAGACGCAGGACTTCACCGTCGTGGGCGTGGGCGACATGTCGGGCGATGTGTTCGGCAACGGCATGCTGCTCTCGCGCCATGTCCGCCTGCTGGCGGCGTTCGACCATCGCCACATCTTTCTCGATCCGTCGCCCGACGCGGCCACCAGCTTTGCGGAGCGCGAGCGGCTGTTCAACCTGCCGCGCTCAAGCTGGGCCGATTACGACCGGGCGCTGATCAGCCCAGGCGGCGGCATCTTCCCGCGCACGGTCAAGTCGATCACGCTTACGCCCGAGGTGCGCGCCATGCTGGACGTAACGGCGACCGAGATGGCGCCCAACGACCTGCTGCACGCGATCCTCAAGGCACCCGCCGATCTGCTCTACAACGGCGGGATCGGCACCTACATCAAGGCCAGCACCGAAACGCATGCCCAGGTGGGCGACCGCGCCAACGATGGCCTGCGCGTGAACGGCGCCGAGCTGCGCTGCAAGGTCGTGGCCGAGGGCGGCAACCTGGGCTGCACGCAACTCGGCCGCATCGAATACGCGCAGCATGGCGGGCGCATCAATACCGATGCCATCGACAACTCGGCCGGGGTGGATTGCTCCGACCACGAAGTCAACATCAAGATCCTGCTGGGCCTGGTGGTGGCCGACGGTGAGATGACGCTCAAGCAGCGCAACACGCTGCTGGCCGAGATGACCGACGAGGTGGGCGAACTGGTGCTGCGCGACAACTACTTCCAGACGCAGGCGCTGTCACTTGCGCGCACGCGCACGGCGTTGTGGCTCGACCCGGAAGCGCGGCTGATGCGGCATCTGGAGCGCAGCGGTCGGCTGAACCGCGCGATCGAATTCTTGCCTGCCGATGAAGAGATCGACGTCCGCCGAGCCAGCGGCGGCGGCCTGACCACGCCCGAACGCGCGGTGCTGATGGCCTACAGCAAGATGTGGCTGTACGACGTGCTGCTGGGCAGCGACCTGCCCGATCAACCTTTCGTGGCCGATGGCTTGCCGGCGTACTTTCCACGGCCGCTGCACACGCGTTGCGCTACGTCGATCCCCCGCCACACGCTGCGGCGCGAGATTCTGGCGACGATGCACGCCAACGCGCTCGTCAACCGCGCCGGCGTGACGTTCGTGCACCGGATGGCCGAAGAAACCGGCGCCGAACCGCTCGCCGTGGTGTGGGCCAGCCTCGTGGCCCGTGCCGTCTATCGGCTCGATGCGCTGTGGGAAGACGTCGATGCCCTGGACGCGAAGGTGCCGCACGAAACGCAAACAGCCCTGTTCACCTCGTTGGCGCAACTGCATGAGCGCGCCACGCTGTGGTTCCTGCGGCGCCGGGTGGCGGATGTGCCGGCCGCGGTGGAACATTTCCGGGCCGCGGTGGATGCGCTCGCCCCCGAAATCGACACGCTGCAAACCGAGGAATCTGCGCTGGCCGCCGCGCAACAGCGGCATAGCTTCAGCGAAGCCGGTGTGCCTGACACGCTGGCGCGTGTGGTGACCGGCGTGCCGGCGCGCGTGTCGTTGCTCGACATTGCCGAAGTGGCTGCTGCTGGCGGCTGTGATGCGCGGCTCGCCGCGCGCGTCTACTTTGCGCTCGACCAGCCGCTCGGTTACGGGTGGCTGCAAGGCGGCATCCTGGGCTTGCCGACGCAAACGCATTGGCAGATGCTGGCGCGTGCCACGTTGCTCGAAGAGCTGGGGCAGCTGCGGCGCCGTCTCACGCAATCGGTGCTGCAAGGCGCAGCCCCCGGCGCGAGCGCGGACACCCTGATCGACGCGTGGCGAACGACGCGTCAGGAGGCGCTGGCACGCTACAACCGTGTGATTGCCGATCAGGTTGCAGCGGGCTCGGCCGACCTGGCGATGCTCTCCGTCGGGCTCAAGGCATTGGCCGAGGTCGATGCCTGATAGGGCCACTCCCGGACGCTGCGGACGCTGCTGGCGCTACCGGGCACGCGCCAGCGCGGCATTGACGCGCACGGGCGGCGTGTCGTGTGAAAACGGCGGCTGCACGAAGAATGTATCCATCACGCCGGGTTCGAAGAACAGGCAGTACGTCGACCCGCCGTACTGGAAGAAGCCCAGCTCCTCGCCCTTGCAGACATGCTGGCCGGGCGTGACGCCCATCATGCACGACGACACCTCCGCCATGCCGATAAAGACGCAGCCCACGGTACCGATCGCCGGGTCGTCGCACGCGATGGTGATGATCGCGCGCGCGGCCACGGCGGCGCTGTAGCCTTGCGAATCGTTCAGCCCTTCCGGGTCGGTGCCTTCCGATTCCACACAGGAGTAGTACGTACCCTCCACGTAATAGGTGTCGACGAGGGTGCCCGCAACGGGCGCATGCCAGCGGTGGTAGTTGTAAGCGCTCAGGAACGCCTGGTACACGCTGCCGCCGGCAAACCGCTCTGCCAGATGCGCCTTGCTGGACCCGAAGATGTCACGCAATGAATACGGCTGTGCCTTGATCCAGAAGGCGTCTTCATAGCGTGCGTCATGGCTGATGTTGTAGGGTGCGGCCTCGCACGCGCTGACGATGATCTTGTTGTCGTCTTCGCCTGAGACCGGCCGCATGCCGGCACGAAAGCGGCGCGTGAAGAAGTCGTTCCACGAGGTAAAGCCCCAATACGGCAGGGATGGATCGCACAGAAACTGATCCATGCCGACGCGGCGCGTCGCTTCGGCGCTGAACCAGCCGTCCGGCTCGTTGGTGTTCAGGTAGGCCCGCGAATGCGGGCCGCTGAGAAAGACGCTCCAGCCATTGAGCACCGCCTTCAACGCATCGTTGATGCGCCGATCACGGAACAGCGCGTAGCCGGAAGGCATGCACATCGGCCAGTCGAGCAGCGCGTTGAGCGGACAGATCACCAGCGTCTTTTCGCTGAAGCGCGGTGCGCACGTGACGATGTGGTCGATGGCGAGCAGCAGTTCCGTGCTGTCCTTGTAGCCAAGTTCGTATCCCCTGTCCCGCGCTTCGTCGATGGCGCGTGCAAGGTGCATGCGCAATACGGGCTCGCTATCGATCAGGTTGGCGAGCACGCGCACAGCCGCCACCAAGGGCGTCTTCGACGGGCGTGACAGCGCTTGCGCGACCAGTTCGGTGCGAAATGCGGCCAACTGCGCTTCGCCTTCGGGCAGCCAGTTGCCCAGCCGGCGGCGCCGGTCCAGCGGAACATTCGATGCAGCTTCCAAAAATTTTCTCCTTAAACGCGCCGCTGCCCGGCAACCAGAGGCGGAGCGCGCCGTTGCCGCAGGCAACGCACCAGCTCCTCCGCATACGGCAGCAGCTCCAGCACCACGAAAACCAGCAAGACGGTCGCGACATAGCCCCACGGCAGCGGCGGATCTTTCCAGCGCAGCGAAAAATCGGGCGACGCAGACCCCATACCGAACAGGCCGAGCACCTCGTCCCAGTGCAGCAGCGCGACAACGGACAACGCCATCAGCGGGATCATCTCCAGGAAGCTGTGCACGTGCTGCTCGAATGGCTTCACGGTGCGATGGGCCACGGCAAAGCTGACGTCCCACATGGCGGTCGCCTGATGCACGACATAGGCGACGGCCATCGCCGCGAGCACCAGCGCGTTGATCCGCAGGAACAACGCTGCAAGCACCGGCACGCCCATTTCGGCAAGCATCAGCAGGTGCAGCATCGACTCCTTGGCGCCGGAGGTTCTTTCAATGCGCGTGGCGCGATGGCAGCACCAGTCGGCCACCCCGGCCGCCACCCATAGCGGAATCAGGAAGTACATCAGGTACGACTCAAATGGCTCATGCATGGGCCGGCTCCAGCAAAGATTGCGCGACATGTCTGGCAGGCCGACTGCCCACGCAACCGGCGTTCCAGCGGCAGTGGCACGAGTGGTGGCATCGACGTTGCTGCAGCTTGCGCAGCCGGATCTGCCCATGAAAAAGCCGCCCGCCTCCCCTCCTCCCGAAGAAGACGACACCGACCCGACCCAGCAGCCGGCGTCGCTCGACGCGTGCCGGCGGTGCGACCTCTGGCGCCACGCCACGCAAGCCGTACCCGGTGAAGGCAAGCGACGGGCGCGCATCATGCTCGTCGGCGAGCAGCCGGGCGACGGCGAAGACCTGGCGGGCAAACCGTTTGTGGGCCCCGCCGGCAAGCTGCTCGACCGCGCACTGGAAGACGCCGGCATCCCGCGCGACGACGTCTTCATCACCAACGCGGTCAAGCACTTCAAATGGGAGTTGCGCGGCAAGCGGCGCCTGCACAAGACGCCGGGCCAGCGGGAGGTGCAGGCCTGCATGTACTGGCTCGAGCGCGAACTGCAGCAGGAAGCGCCGGCCGTGGTCGTCGCGCTGGGTGCGACCGCGTTGAAGGCGCTGCTCGACGATGCACATGCGCGCCTGCAAGACCACTTCAACAAGCCCGTCCGCCATGACGGCCGTATGGTGCTCGCGACATGGCATCCGTCTTACGCACTCCGCGCCCCGGACCCCGCCGCACGGGAACACGCCTATCTCGACATCGTGACCGCACTCAAACACGCACGGCGGCTTGCCGCAGGCAAATAGCAGCACGGGCGCGTGAGTTGCGTCGGTGGAACCGACATTGACACTTCACGAGAGGACGACGATGAATCGCACTACCTATCCGGCACGTGCGCTGTGCGCGGCGGCAGCCATGTTCGTATCACTCGCCAGCGGCGCGGTGTTCGCCCAAGCCACGGGCGGCCAATCCGCCAGCAGCGACAACGCACCCGCAGCCCGCCCAGACAGCACCACCGCCACCGGCACCACGAGCCGGACCGACAGCCCCACGGGCCGCGATGCCACGCGCAACCGCACCCGCAACGACAGCGCCAACCCTTCCGGCGAATACGTACCGCGCACGGGTTCCACGTCGCATCAGGACAAGAACGGCAACGTGGTCAAGGACCAATCCACCGGCGGCAGCCCGCAGGGGCGCGAGCGTCCGCCGGCCAGCCCGCCCAACATTCCGGCAACGCACCCTTGACCGTCGGCGGGCAAGCGCTCAGGGCTGGCCGCTGCCGCCGGAGGCGCCGTAGACCTGACCGGTCACATAGCTGGACTCGCTGCTGGCCAGCTGCACATAGACGGTGGCGATTTCCGCCGGCTGGCCCGGGCGGCCCATGGGCGTTTTCGCGCCGAACTCCTTGAGGTTGGCCTCCGTCTGTCCGCCGCTCACTTGCAGGGGCGTCCAGAAGGGGCCCGGCGCCACGGCGTTGACGCGAATGCCGCGCTTGGCCATCTGCTTGGCCAGCCCCTTTGTAAAGTTGGCGATCGCGGCCTTGGTGCACGCATAGTCGAGCAGGTTTTCCGAAGGATCGTATGCGTTGACCGACGCCGTATTGATGATGGCCGCGCCGGCCGGCATGTGCGGGATTGCCGCTTTGGTGATCCAGAACAGCGCGTAGACGTTCGTCTTGAGCGTCCAGTCGAATGCATCCGTCGTGATGTCGAGGATGGAATCGTGGCTCTGCTGCCGCCCCGCGTTGTTGACGAGGATGTCCAAGCCGCCCAGTGCGCTGACCGCCTTGTCGACCAGCGACTTGCAGAACGCTTCGTCGCGGATGTCGCCCGGCAACGCCACGGCCTTGCGCCCCGCCGCGCGAATCAGCTCCACCACTTCGCGTGCGTCTTCCTCTTCCTGCGGCAGATAGTTGATGGCCACGTCCGCCCCCTCGCGCGCAAAAGCGATGGCCGCCGCGCGGCCGATGCCCGAATCGCCGCCCGTGATGAGCGCCCGTCGCCCCGTAAGGCGCCCATTGCCCCGGTAGCTGCGTTCTCCGTGATCGGGCCGCGGCGTCATGCGCGCAGCCAGCCCCGGCCACGGCTGCGACTGCACCGGAAACGGGGGATGGGGGTACAGCGGGCGCGGGTCCTGCACGCCGCTCTTCGCGGATGCAGCGCCGGCTGCGGCGGCGGGTTGCGATTGGGATTGCGCCAGTGCCGGCGTTGTCACCGCCGCTGCAAGTGCTGCGGTCGCGCCTTGCATGACCTTGCGGCGCGCCTTGAAGAAATCGTCGTCTGCCACGAGCGGCTCCTTGATCGGGGAGCAGGCCGAACACCGGCCCGCCTGAACGCTGCATCAAGCAAGGGCGATTCCCGTTCGCGAAGGGTTTGAGAGCGGCACGATTTCTGCGCCCGCGTCCTCACACACCCGCCAGACAGGAGGCCACGTGAACAATGAAAACCCCATCCCCGGCACGCCGCCCGCACCGGCCGCGCCCGGTGACGAAGCAGCACCTGGCGCGCCCGGCAGCGGCGAAGCCGTCTGCCCAGAGTGCAACGGAACGGGCCAGCGCGACGACGGCAGCCCATGCCCGTCGTGCGAGGGCAGCGGCAAGATCATTCAGGGGATTGGCGGAGGCTGACGGCTGGCCGGATCGCAGGCGGCGCCAGAAAATCCGCATCAGAATGACGCCCGACGCGCCGGCGTTGCCGTATTCGCGCTCGGGCGTCCGGTTGGTCACGCTGTATCAGCGATGTTCCATGTCTTCATGGACTTCATGTGCGCGCTCGCGTGCCTCGTGTTCGCGGTGCCGCAGGGCTTCACGGTCACGCTTGATGTCGCGGTGCTCGGCACGGAGTTCTCGGTGCTCCTCGCGGCGCTCCATGTGTCGCTCGCGTTCCATGCGTTCCGCACGTTCGTGGTCGTGATCGCGGTCGTGATCTTCGGGATGCGGCGGCGGCATGGGCTGCGCAAGCGCAACGGTACCGGTCAGCGCAAACAGCGCCGCAAGCAGGGTGTGTTTCTTCTTCATGGGGTGGCTCCTCTTGAGTTGTCGTGCATGCCTACCCGCTGACGCGGATGCGTCGAAGCGCGGATGGGCATCTGCAATTCAGCAAGAAGCCGTCCCCTGGGCGCGCGCAAGGGCGCATACGCCGCGCCTGCGCCACGAGCAGTGTGTTTCTGTTTGTATCGATCGCGCTCACGCCACGCGGACGCCCGGACTCACGCCCAGGCAGCGACCGCGTGCACTGCGATGAGGAAGGATCGTCTAGTGGGACACGGCCACCGCGCGGCGGCCGCCGTTGCGAACGTGTCCGGATGCCTTGAGCAGAACGTAACCCTGGAGGGTCACCCGGGCATAGCAGTGATCTGGGCCACGGCGCTCCAGCGTCACGAGCTGTCGTTCGATGAGCGCTTCGACATCGGCGCGGTCGAGGTCGTCGGATTCGGCACCGTCGTTGACGAGAAGCAGGACGGCAAATTCATGGGGACTCAGCACAGTCGGCTCCAGCTTGTCTGTGGGCCACGGCACGCAATCCGTGACGGGGGTGGGCTTGGTTTTTACTGACACCATGAGCACTGCAAGAGCCGCCGAGAACACCGGGAGAGAGCAACTGGGCTTGCAGGAGAAGCCAGCATAGGCACCCGCGCAGCGGCATTCAAGAGGGCAATGGAGCGTTTCTTCCGTCGGCATCGCCCGCCCCATCGCCAAGGCCCCCGCGCCAACCGTTTGCCGTGCGGTACAGCGCACGGGCGGCAACGATTGCGCATTGCAGAAAAGTCCGCCCTCGTCCGTTTGCGCTAAGTCAATTGCGCAAAAGAAGGCGCCCCGGTGACTCGCGTCACCGGGGCGCCTGGGACTGCGCTCGAAGTCGACCTTACGCGTCGTTGGCGACGATGTTGGCGCGGCGGCCGAAGCCGTGCAGCGGGTCGATTTTCTCGACGCGTTGCAGTCGCGCGTACGGGTCCTCCACTTGTGCATGCGCACCAAATGCATGCAACGTGCGGTGGTGTTCCGTCGCCCGGTCCGCCGCCTGCACTGCAGCACGGCCATGCACGACGGCCGTCACGCTGCCATAGTGGCGGGCCATGCCAGGGCGCATCGCATACGTCTGCGCGCCCGATGATTCACTTGCAGTCGGCTCGACCCAATCGCTGCGGCCCAGACGGCCGCGATAGCCGAAGCGATGGAAGCCCGCTGCATCCGCCGTGATCGCATCCACGGCCTTCGCGATGTCACGCGGCGGCTGGGCAGGTGCGTCCGAACCTGCCAGCGACGGCTCTTCGCGATCGAGGTTCTCGAGCACGATCGCCTCGCCGACCGGGCGGGAGCCGAGCACCGGCTCTTCCGGGTCGTATTCCGGGCTGCGGGTGAACGGCGTGGGCGGCGTGGCGGTGCCGGCCGGTGCCGGGCGGCCTGCCCATTCCTGCCACGAGCGCACGTGCGTGATGTCGCCATCATCGTCGTGGTCGACCACCAGCAGGCGCGTGTTGCGCGGACGTTGCCACGCAGGCTGCCGCGCATGCGGCGTCCCACGCGAGGCGCGCGCCGAGGCACCACCGGAGACTGGCCGCGCTACCGGCGCACGCGCGATCTTGCGGCGGATCGCACGGTCCATGCGCGACAGGATCATCCACACTACGAGCACGCCGCCCATGCCCGCGATGATGTTGCCGTACATGCGCAGTTGCTCGAACGGCAGGCCGCTCGGGCCCACGCTGCTGATGGAGTAGCCCACATACAGGCCCAGCAAGCCCCAGATCGAGATCACGAGCACTGGGCGGAAGATGCGGAACCACAGTACGTGGTGCAAGGTACCGACGACACCCTTGTCCGAGAACGACTGTCGGATCGAGTTTCGCGAAACATCAATGACGAGCATGGTCATGGCGAATTCCCCTGTTGTTGTTGGATGCCCCGGTCAGGGCTGGTCCAGCGGGCACGGGCACGCGTACGCTGGAAGGCGACGGCCGGAAAGCCGACCACCGTGGTGACGAGGTTCAGGATCCAGAACGCAACCGGATACCAGACCGTGTCGATGAAGTAGCGCAGGATGTTGTCGTCGTAGCGGCGGTCGATGAAGCAGCCGATCAACAACTGCAGCACGCACGTGATGAACAGCAGCGTGCCGTGCCACCGTGGCAGCGCTTCCATGCGCCACTCGGGGGGCAAGTCGACGAAGAAGCTGACCATCGACCACGTGATGACGATGAGCATGTTGTACGCCCACACGACCGAGAGGGCGTACTCGAAGAAGATCGGCCACATCATCGACTGCCGCAGGCTCGCCATCGCCGGCGCGTATTTGATCAGCGCCTGAATGCCGCCCTTGGCCCAGCGCAGGCGCTGCTTGTACAGGCCGCGGAAGGTCTCGGGCATCAGGATCCACGACAGCGCGCGCGGCTCGTAGCGGATCATCCAGCCGCCCACCTGCAGCTTCCAGCTGATGTCGATGTCCTCGGTGAGCATGTCGTTGCTCCAGTAGCCGACATCCTCGATGGCGTGCTTGCGGAACATCACGACCACGCCCGACACCGTCAGCAGCCGCCCATAAATCTGTTGCGTCCGCTTGATGAGCCCCACGATCGACGAGAACTCGCCCACCTGCATGCGCCCCAGCAACGTCGAACGCGTGCGGATGCGCGGGTTGCCGGTCACCGCACCGATGGTCGGGTTCTCCATCAGGTGGCGGATCATCCAGGCAATCGCATCCACGTCGAGAATCGAATCGCCGTCGATGCACATCAGGTACTCGGCATCGGTCACCTGTGCAGCGGTGGTGAGGCCGATCGCCTTGCCCTGGTTGGACGACTGGTGAATCACCACCAGCTGGGGATACTCCGCAGCCAGTTCGTTCAGCCGCTCGCCGGTGCGGTCGGAGCTGCCGTCATTCACGGCGATGATGTCGTAGTTCGGATACCGCATGCGCGCGAGGTGGCTGATCACCTCCCGCACGTTCGCCTCTTCGTTGTAGCAAGGGACGATGATCGACACCTTGGGGTAGCTCTTCACCCCTAGCAGTGCCAGCGGGTGCCGCACGTGCTCCGTTCCCCGTTCGAGCAGGAAGTAGTGCAGCAGCCCGCCGATCATCCAGAAATACGACATGAAGAACGGGTAGTAGAAGACGAAGTCGGAGATCCAGCGCTTGGCCAGAAGGAAGTCCACTTCCATATCAGCCTCCCGCCTTAGTGTTGGACGACGTCGCGGCTTCGGTGGTCGCGGGTTTCCTGTCCACGCCGGCATTCGGCGGCTGGCTCTGCGGCAGCGACGAGCTGTTGAGCTTTTCAACGCTGCCCTTGTCGCCGCCCACCGGCTTGCGCGTCTCGATATAGGTCTTGAGCGACATCACCTCGCGCAGCACCTCGGTATCGGGCCGACCGGCAATGAAGTCATCGGGGTAGTAGCCGTAGTTGAGCGCACCGGCCGAGCGCAGCGCGCGCATCTGGTCACGCAGTTCGGTCGACGGGATCGGCTTGTCGTGGTTGCGCCAGTCCACTGCCTGCAGCTCGAAGATCGTCTTCTTCAGGCCGTCCTTGTGCTTGGCCACGGCGGCCGTCAGCTTCTTCATCCAGTCCTTCGGATCCTTGGCTTCTTCCATGTACGGCATGGCTTCAAGCGCCACGTAGTCGTACGCCTCCAGGAAGTCGTCATAGTTCTGCGCCGTCCACGTTTCAGCCTTTGGATCGAGCACCGGGCCTGCAAAGATGTTGCGCGCGGTCAGCATGTCGCGGCCGTTCTGATAGCCCTGCGCCACCGAGATCAGCTCTTTCGAGAACGAGATCAGCGCAGCCGTCTTGGCCCGCGACCACTTCTGCATCAACTCGGGCGACTGGCGAATCTGGTTGATGTCACCGGGCAGGCCCATGGCCTCGTAGGCCTTGAGCGCAGCCGGGCTGGCATCTTCGTAGTCGTCGAGCACGCCGTCGTCGTGGAACAGGATGCCGTCGATGGTCGCGTTCTTGGCCAGGTCTTCATAGATGTCGCGGATCATCTGGCGCGCCTGCGGATCGAACGGCGACAGCCGCGGCGGCTTGACCGTTCCCGGCTTCTGCGGCGCACCGGCCACCGACTGCACCAGGTGCGTGGCCGCCGGATTGTTGGCCGGCAGCTTGTACGACAGCATCGGCAGCCAGGCGTACACCTCCACCTTCGCCCGCGTCTTCAACTGCCACGACACGCGCGAGAACAGGTCCGCGCGCATCGGCATGTGGCGGTTCGGGAAGTACACCGCGTCCACGGCGCCGTTGCCCTTCGGGTCTGCAAAGGCCTGCAGGTAGACCACGCGCGGTGCGAGGTCCTTGATGCGGTCGATCAACTTGCCGAGGTTGGCCTCCTGCTGCTTCGGGTCCGGGTCGTAGATGTAGTCCATGTCGACATGCACCACGCGCTGCACGGGGTTGATCATCCCGTGGTGCGTCACGGGCTCGCGCAGCGAGCGCTCGAGATCGCCCGTGTTGGTGTCGTAGCCCATCAGGCTGCGGCGGATGGCGGTGAGCGGCACATCCGGCGTGTTCGGCCCCGGCTCGAGCGTGAGCATGTACTTGAGGCCCACGTTGGCGGCCTCCTGGTCAGCCATCAGGTTGTGGGCACCATACGGCCACACCACCGTCTGCACCTTGGTGCCGACGTTTTTCTGGATGATGTCGACGCTGCGCTGCAGGTCGGCCCGCACGCGCTTGCGATACTCGTCGTCGGTCTCGTAGCGGCCGAGCTTGGGCAGATACTCATGCGTGGTCGCAGTCGGCATTTCGTTGCCCTGGGGGTTGCCGAGCGCACCGTGATGCATGTCGTGCGTGTGCGTGGCGAACTCGACCAGGCCCGAAGCCTGCATCTCGCGGATCTGGTTCCAGTTCATGAAGAAATCGCGGTCGACGATCTGCGTGTTCGACAGCTTGATCTTTGCCCCCGGCGGCGCATTGGTCCATTCCGTCACCAGGCCGAACACGGCCGGGAAGCGGAACTGCTTGAGCAGCGGGAAAACTTTCGTGTAATGGCTCTCGTAGCCATCGTCGAACGTCAGCAGGATCGGGCGCTTGGGCAGCGGCTTGCCGCCACGGCGCGCCTCGTCGATCTGCGCGAGCGTGACGGGGTGATAGCCGTTGGCCTGGATCCAGCTGAACATGTTCGTCAGCATCTTGGTGTCGACGGCAAACCCGTCAGGCAGCGTCTCGAAGCTGGCGCGCAGGTTGTCGCGGATGTCGTGGAAGCACAGCACGCGGAAGGTCTTGCCGTCGTCCGGATCGGGCTTGGGCAGGAAGTCCACCTGGACGGCGCCGGCGGGGCGAACGGCGGCCACGATGGCCAGCGCCACGGTCAATGCCATCCAGGCGATGAATCGTCGCAATGACGGTTGTCGGAGAGCTTGCATGGGCATCACAGCGGAATGTTGAGGTTCAGGTACAGGAACTTGCGGTTCTCGGGCTGGCCGTCGTAACGATGGCGGCCAAAGCCGATACCGTAGGAAACCTGCGTCTTGCGATTGATCTGCCAGACATGTTCGAGCCGCGCTTCCATCATCGGGCTGTTGCCGAACGACTGCTGGTTGTACACGCCGCCGGTCAGGTACAGGCGCTGCGTGAACGACTTGTCGGCGTAGCGCCATGGCGTCCATGACCAGATGGCGGTGGCCGTGCCGCTGTAGTCGCGTGACGGGCTGAAGTAGTTCAGGCCCGTCATGGTGTTGTTGCTGGTATCGGCACCCAGCAGCACGCCGACCGTGTGGCGCGGCGAGGTGAACACCTGCTGGTAGAAGTTCGCGGCCCAGCGCTGGCGGAGGTTGTCGTCGGAGTAGCGCGACACACCGTACGTCAGGGATGCGTAACGCGTTTCATCCCAGGTGTAGCGCACGTTGCCGCTCAAGGTCTTGCCGGTCACACCCACCTGGTACGCCTTGTAGGGCACCTCCAGGTCATCGGTGGTGACGAGGCCCGACACCTTCCAGTGGTCGCTCGGGATCCACGTTGCATCCAGGGTGCCGCCGGTCTTGCCGGCCGCACCAACAGACTGGTGCACCTCGCCGTTCACTTCGACGCCGGTGTCGAACCACTGCAGGCCTGCGCCGTTGCGCACACGGCTTTGCGTGGCGCCGTCAAACTGTGCGCGGCCCGCAAAGTTGTGGAAAAACAGGCGATAGTGATCGGCAAACGGCCCGCTGTAGGCCTTGGTGCTGACCCCGAATTCGTTGTTGGCGAACACCGAATTGCCCTTGTCCGCCGTCGATTCGATGATCAGCTGCGGGCTCTGGTAGACATCCAGATCCTTGCGCAGCGCACGCACCGAGCCGTTCTCGGGAAAGCGCTCATCCAGCCCGTTGGCGACATCCTTGGCGGTCTTCAGATCGTCCACCGCCAACGATGCGCGGCCATAGCCGGCCACCACGCTCAGGTCATCCGGGTGCTCGGCCAGCGCGGTCTTGTACATCTCGCGCGAACGATACGGCTCGGTCTGCACCATCGCGCCGTCGGCACGTGCGCTGACGAGCGATGCGGCAAACGGTGCTTCGTGGCGCCACTTGTCCAGCTCGGCAATGCCCTGGTGCGTGCGGCCCGTCAGGATCAGGTACTGCGCTTCCAGGCGCTTGATGCGCGAGTAATCGGGATTGGGCGTGCCGGCTTCCGGCGCCAGGCGCACATATTCCGGGTTGTCGGCCTTCATCTTGTCGAGCAGCGCGCGGGCGTCTTCAAAGCGGCCCGTATCGAGCATGGCGTAGAAGAGGCCTTCCTGGACATCGCCCGTTTCGATCTCGCCCGGGCTCGCATCCTTGAGCGCTTGCGCGTACGCCGCAGCGGCCTTGTCCGGCGTGTCGAGATACGCATACGCGTCGCCCGCAGCAACGCGTGTGTACGCGGGCACCTTGCCGGTCTGCGACATGGCTTCGTAGCGCTTGACGGCATCCTTCATGCGCCCGCGCGAGGACAGTGCCACCACTTCATCCGCCACGATTTCCTGGCGGAACTCCGCGTTCTCGGGCGTATCGGGCACCTTCTTGAGCAGTGCCTCGATCTCGGCCACCGCCTGATCGATGATGACGAAGCGTTCCGGCCCGTTGATGACCTTCAACTGCTGACGCCCCCAACGGATGCGCTGTGCAGCGGCGGCATGGTCCACATGCCATGACTCGGCTTCCTTGAACCAGTCCGGGTGCTGGCGCAGGTTCTCTTGCGCCAGCGTGGCCGCGCCCTCGCGCGATTCGCGCATGACTTCATCGTGGAAGGCTTGGCGGTCGGTCGGCATTGGGCCGACGGGCGCGTTGTCGGGAGCATTACCGGCGGCGTGCGTAGCCGCTGCATTGGCTGCTTCCGGCGACACCTGCAGCGGTTCCAGAGCGCCCGGACCTTGTGCGCTCGGTCCTGAAGGCACGACTGGGGCCTGGGCGGCTGCATCCGGCGAAGGCGTGCCCGGGGGCAGGATCACCGTGGGCGACTGCGGCGCGGGCGGAGGAGCCGAGGGCGCTGCCTCAACAGCCGGCATTGGCGCCGCGGGGGCTGGCGAAGTGGCTGCCGGGGAGGCCGTCACGGGCGAATCGGCGGGCGGCACGGCCTGTTGCGCCACCAGCAGCGTGCCGGCCGGCGACGCCGGCAGATCGTCACCGCCGACGATGACGGTGGTGGATGCAAACGTGGCCGGGCCCTTGGCCGCCGCGTCGCCCAACTGCGTGTCGATCAGGCGCCGGGTGGCGGCGTTCGAAGCATCGTCGATCGCGGCGTGCGCGAGCATCGGCGCCGTGCCCACCACCACAACGGTGGCGGCAGCAATTGCGCAGCGGCGTGGATGCCATGCCGCAGCCGCGCCGCTGCGTGCGGCCGGCAGGCTCGAGGAAATTGGCTCGTGGGTTGTCATTGTTGTCGTGTCCAGTGAGCGGGGCGTGCGGGCGCACGTCATCCGCATTGCATGAAGAGCTGCCTGGGCCGAGTCAGCCGAGGCGTGCCGTCCCGTTGGCGGTGCGCACCGGGGCGCGCATCGGCTTGGCAGGCGTCACGCTGGTCACGCCCCCGAAGGCGCGCGTCATGGCGGCCCAGCGAGACTCAGCGCCCAGTTCAGCGGTCGATGCGGACACCGATGCGGTGGTCCGGCCGACCGCCCCCGTCTGGGGGGAGGAAGACGCCATGACCGCGTCCCGGGGCCGTGCGCCGGCCTGGAGCGGAGTCGGTGTGCGTGCTGCGGTATGCACGAACACGTCGGCGTCTTGCGCATCGCCAGACACCTGGACGGATGTCTGCGCAGATGCAGCGCTGGTGGTGGCGGTAGCCCCGCCCTGCAGCTCCAGCGGAATGCCCAGGCGCATGGCGGCATACACCGCTTCGCTCTTGTTGCGCACGTTCAGGCGTCGATACAGCGTGCAGGCGTGCGTCTTGACGGTGGCTTCCGAAATGCCCAGCAGACGGCCAACACCCTTGACCGAGTGGCCGCGCGACAGCAGCACCAGCACTTCGTACTGGCGTAGCGAAACATTGAGCCGCTGCGCCGCTTCCGATGCATCCAGCGAGAGCATCGGCAGGGCCGCACTGGCGGCACGCGGCATCAGCGCCGGATAGGACTGGCCACCCGCCAGCACGAGCCGCAACGTGGCGAGCAAGACTTCGGGCGATTGCGATTTGGCGCAATAGGCGTCCACGCCGCACGTCATGGCGACGTGCGCTTCTTCAGCAGACAGGCTGGCGGCCAGCAGCACCACATGGCTGGCCTCGCTCGCGTCGATGGCTTCGCGCAATTGGGCGGCGAACTGGCCCGGCTCAAACGGCCCATCGGCCTCGTCCAGACCGATGACGAGCAGGTCGGCTCGTTCATCGCAAGCAGGCAATTCACCGGGGACGCCGGCAGGCAATGCCGGGGCGACGACCTCCAGACCAAGGGTCGGATGCGCGAGCAACTGCGCAAGTCCGGCTCGCAGCAACGGATGATTCTCCAGCAGGACTGCTTTCATGGTTTCCTCGTTTTCTTGTGAAGCGATTCCGGTCAGGCGCGCGCAGGCCAGCCGCTGCGGGCGAGCACGCACATGACCGTCGAAACCCCGGGACCGTCCGAGAGAAGCGCCCTGCCACCGGCGATGCGCCGGCTGTGGAGAAGCGAAGTGCGAATGCCGTGGGGACCGTGGGACCGTGGGGACCAATCCGGTTCCGGATTCGCTTATTTGGCAAAACGTGTTCTGCATGTGGCGGAACTGCCTTGCACATACAGAGTGACCGCACCACATAGAGCAAGCATCGGGCCACCTCCGTGCAGCGCAACATCTGCTTACACTTGCGGCACAAATGGCGGTGCGGGAAACAGGGAGGAAAGCCGCTGTGGCAAAGGATCATCGGGCAGCCGCATCGATTGGTGCAGCGCCGCAAATTGATTCATTTCTGTAACGGTTCAGTTACGAATTCGCGGGGTGTGACGACTGACGCCGTCATGCCGTCGGCTGTCCACTGAACGTTTTTACAACCTGTTTTAAAACTTACCGAGCGAGCGCGGCGGGCGCCACATATCGAGCGACGCGGCCGGCGGAAGATGACCGATGCGCCGCCCTCAGGGCTTATGGCGCATGGCAAAGAGGAAAAGGCTATCGATGGCGCCCACCATGAAGATGAGGCCGGCAGCCGTATGCAGCATCCAGGCACCGTCAGCGAACGGCAGTTGGATCGACGTGTGCGGAATCGCCGCCACCACGGCCGCAGCCACCGACATGCGCAGCACCGGCACCCACCATGTGCGCTTGGCGGGCGGATCGTCGCGGTGGCGCGGCGCGGGGTCGGGCGTCGAACAAGGCATGCGGCAGGGACGAGAAGTGATGGCCATGCTGCATTGTTGAACACAACCGATCGAAGCGAAACAGAAAACAGCGCCGTGCAATGCCCGTAATTCCCCTGACTGAAACTGCCTAGGCGGGGTGCGCGGCCAAGTGCGCCAGGTTCTGCAGCATGTCGGTCGTCATCTCCGCCACGCCGTATTCGGGCCTCCAGCCCCAATCGCGGCGGGCCACCGAATCGTCGATGGAATTGGGCCAGCTGGCCGCAATCGCCTGACGGAAATCCGGCGCGTAGGCCACCTCGAACGACGGACGATGCCGGCGGATTTCCGCCGCCAGCTGCTCCGGCGTAAAGCTCACGCCGGCCAGGTTGTAGCTGCCACGCTCAGTAATGCGCTCGGCGGGGGCCTCCATCAACTCGATGGTGGCGCGCACGGCGTCGGGCATATACATCATGGGGAGCGCCTCGTCGTGCTCGAGGAAGCACGTATAACGCTCGCCCTTCACGGCCGAATGGAAGATGTCGATGGCGTAGTCGGTCGTGCCGCCCCCCGGCGCAGTTTTGTACGAGATCAGGCCCGGATAGCGCAGGCTGCGCACGTCCACACCGTGGTGCTCGAAATACCAGCGGCACCAGCCCTCGCCCGCCAGCTTGGAGATGCCGTAGACCGTCTTGGGCTCCATGATCGTGCTCTGCGGCGTGTTGTCTGCGGGCGTGGTGGGCCCGAACGCGGCAATCGAGCTGGGCCAGAAGATGCGCTCGAGCTGATGATTGCGCGCGGCTTCCAGCACATTCAGCAGGCCATTCATATTGAGCGCCCAGCCCCAGGTGGGCGATTGCTCTGCTGCGGCCGACAGCGCGGCCGCCAGGTGATAGATCTGCGTAATGCCGTGGCGCTCGATGATCTCGCGCAACTGGCCGCGATCGGTCACATCCAGCGTTTCGTGGCGAATCTGCGGATGGCGGCCGCGGGGCACCATGTCGCTCGTCACAACGTTGCCGTTGCCGTGGCGCTCTGCCAGCGCGACGGCCAGCTCCGTCCCCAATTGCCCGTTGGCGCCGATGATGAGGATGCGCGGCGCCGTTCCAACTTTCGCGGTCGTACCGGTGCTCATCAGATGATCCCCAGTTCCTTGCCGGCGGTTTCAAATGCCTTGAGCGCCGCATCGAGTTGCGCGCGCTCGTGCACCGCGCTGATCTGCACGCGGATGCGCGCCTGCCCCTTCGGCACGACCGGGTAGAAGAAGCCGACCACGTACACGCCCAACTCAAGCAGACGTTTGGACAACGCCTGCGCCTTCTGCGCGTCGTACACCATGATCGGCACAATCGGATGGTCGCCCGGCTTGATATCGAAACCCAGCTCGACGATCTTGCGGCGGAAATACAGCGCGCTGTCTTCCAGCTTGTCGCGCAATGCGGTGTCGGCTTCCAGCAGGTCGAGCACCTTGATGGTCGCCCCGACAATCGATGGCGCCACCGTGTTCGAGAACAGATACGGCCGCGAACGCTGGCGCAGCAGTGCCACCACTTCCTTGCGCGCGCTCGTGAAGCCGCCCGACGCGCCGCCCAGCCCCTTGCCCAGCGTGCCGGTAATGATGTCGATCTTGCCGAACACGCCGCGGTGCTCGTGCGAGCCGCGGCCGCGCTTGCCGAGAAAGCCCGTGGCATGGCATTCGTCAATGCCGAGCAGCGCGCCGAATTCGTCGCAGATGGCGCGGATCTCATCCAGCCGCGCGATGGTGCCGTCCATCGAAAACACGCCGTCGGTAAACACCAGCTTGAAGCGAGCGCCCGCCGCGTCGGCGGCCTGCAATTGCGCGCGCAGATCATCGAGATCGTTGTGCTTGTAGCGATAGCGCTGCGCCTTGCACAGGCGGATGCCGTCGATGATCGATGCGTGGTTCAGTTCGTCGCTGATGACGGCGTCTTCCGCGCCGAGCAGCGTTTCGAACAGCCCGCCATTGGCATCGAACGCCGAGCCGTAGAGGATGGTGTCTTCCGTGCCGAGAAACTTCGCCAGCCGCGCTTCCAGCGTCTTGTGCAGGTCTTGCGTGCCGCAGATGAAGCGCACAGAGCTGAGGCCAAAGCCATGCGTGTCGAGCGCCTCGTGCGCGGCCTTCAGCACCGCCGGGTGCGACGACAGGCCGAGGTAGTTGTTGGCGCAGAGGTTGATGACCTCCTTGCCGTCAGCCGTGCGGATCACGGCGCCCTGCGGCGTGGTGATGATCCGCTCGGTCTTGTAGAGGCCGGCTTCCTCGATCGCCTCCAGCTCGCGGCGGATGTGCGCGTAGAAGGCGTCGGTGGCCCCGGTGGCGTCGGCGGAAGCGTTGGCTTGCGTTGTCCCCATGGTGCTGCTCCTGTAGACTGCGTTGATCGATAAATCGAACAAGTTCGATATATCGAATAATTCGTTCAATTTACAAGATACCAACCGATGGCACAAGCCCCCGCCACAGATGCCCTCACCGATGGCCCGCCCGCCGTTGGTGCAAAACTGCAGACACTGCGCCAGGCGCGCAAGCTGTCGCTCGATGAACTGTCGCGCCGCGCGGGCGTGTCCAAATCCATGCTCTCGCAGGTCGAGCGCAATCTGGCCAACCCGACCGTCGCCGTGCTGTGGCGCCTGGCCACCGCGCTCGGTGTCGGGCTGGCGGATTTCCTCTCGCCTGAAGGCGCGGCTGATGCGGCGCCCGCAGTGACGGTCATCCCCGCTCACTCCATCCCAGTCATCAAAAGCCCGGATGGCAAGTGCGAATTGAAGATTCTTGGCCCCGTCGACCTGGCGGCGCGCTTTGAATGGTATGAACTGGCGATCCAGCCCGGCGGCGTGCTGGCGTCAGAGCCGCACGAACTGGGCTCGAAGGAGCACATCTCCGTGCTGAGCGGCACGGTGACGGTGCAATCCGGCCCGAGTGAGAAGAAAGTGCGGCACGGGGAATCGGCGCGCTATCCGGTGGATGTGCAGCACGCCATCTCCAACGCCGGCAAGACGGTGGCGACGGCGTTGCTGGTGGTCGAATACGCGCAGTAGGCGCTGCAGATCGACGTTGTCTAGGCTGTCTGCAGTTGAGGCGCCCGCCACACGCGCGGCAGCAGCATCCCAAGCATCAGCCCGCGCAGCGCCATGAACCCCAGCATCGACAACCACAGCCCGTGGTTGCCCCATAGCGGCTGCAGCGTGATCGACAAAGCCCAGAACGCGGCGGCCGCCACAGCCATCGTCACCAGCAGTTCACGCGTGCGCGTCGCGCCGATGAACACGCCGTCAAACTGGAAGCCCCATACCGACACGACGGGCAGCAGCGCCGCCCACACCAGATACTGACGTGCGGCTTCACGCACGGCAGGCTGATCGGTCAGCACGCCGATGATGCCGGCACCCGCCAGCGCGTACACGGCCGCAAAGAGCCCAGCGCCGAGCACCGACCAGAACGTTGACACGCGAACCGCCATGCGCAGTGCAGCACGATCGCGCGCGCCCAGGGCGGCACCCACCAGCGCTTCGGCGGCGTGCGCAAAGCCGTCCAGCCCGTAGGCCATGAAGGTCAGGAAATTGAGCAGCAACGCGTTGGCGGCGAGCACCACATCGCCCTGCTTGGCGCCGGCATGCGCAAACCAGCCGAAAGCGGCCAGGAGACACAGCGTGCGCAGGAAGATGTCGGTGTTCAGCCCCATCAGGCGGCGCCAGGCGTCACGGGCGAGCAGTTCGGCGCGGGTGAGCGGCTGCAACCCCATCGGCCGTTGCAGCCAGAGCAGCAACATGCCCAACCCAAACCCGGCAATGTCGGCCAGCGCCGTTGCGGCGCCAATACCGGCGACGCCCATGCCAGCGCCCAATACCAGGGTCAGCACGGCGATCATGTTGACGGCGTTGATGAACACCTGCAGCAGCAGCGCGCGCCGCACCTGCTGGCGCCCGAGCAGCGTGCCCAGCACGACGTAGTTGGCCAGCGCAAACGGAGCCGACCAGATGCGCGTGTGGCAATACACCTCGGCCATGCGGGTGACGGATTCGCTCGCACCGAGCAGCGCCAGCGTGATGCGGATGGCCGGCACTTGCAGCACCAGCAATGCCGCGCCAATGGCAAAGGCCAGCAGCAGCGCGCGCAGCACGCTCGCCCGCAACGCCTGCGTGTCGCCCGCGCCGTGCGCCTGCGACACCAGCCCCGTGGTGCCCATGCGCAGGAAGCCAAACCCCCAGAAGACGAAGTTGAAGAAGACCCCGCCCAGCGCCACGCCACCGATGTATTCCGGCCCCGGCAAGTGCCCGGCCACCGCGGTATCCACCGCCGAGAGGATCGGCTGCGTCAGGTTGGCCAGCACGATGGGAAACGCCAGCATCAGCACGCGCCGGTGCCACTGCGCACGTGACGCGGGTGCAACCGAAGTGGCGAAAGAGGACTCCATGGGGACAAAAACTGCGCGGAAGGATGAAAAAGGCGGTGCAACCGCTCACGATTTCGCTATCATTGCGCCCCATTGCGGGCTCCGGAATCGGGCGGCAAGTGCGGCACCCCGCACAACGTCGTCGATGACTATACGCGAATCCCCCCGGAAGACAGACATCGTGTTCTGCCTTTCATCGCGGCCGGACGGGTGCGGTTGATGCTACGCGTCAGCCAGCACACGCATGTCCTGGGCTGGTGACACCCACCACATAGGACGGCGGGCGGCGCCCAAACAGCGTCGCCTCGGTAGAACTAAGCGGACTGGTAAGCAAACCGCGGTGCCCTGTCGAACTTCCGACTCGCCGGGGCGGAGACTCCTCTTGGAAAAAAACGTACAACGCAATCTCGGCGCCTGGGCATTGATGTTGACCGGCTTGGGCTCGATCATCGGCTCCGGCTGGCTGTTTGGCGCCGGCCACGCGGCAAAGGTCGCGGGCCCCGCTGCCATCTTCACCTGGGTCATCGGCGCCGTCGTCATCCTCGCCATTGCCCTGACGTATGCCGAACTGGGCGCGATGTTCCCGGAATCGGGCGGCATGGTGCGCTATGCGCGCTACTCGCATGGCTCGCTGGTGGGCTTCGTGGCGGCCTGGGCCAACTGGATCGCCATCGTCACCGTCATCCCCATCGAGGCCGAGGCTTCCATCCAGTACATGAGCAGTTGGCCCTGGCCCTGGGCGCAGTCGCTCTTCCAGCACGGTGAGCTGACGCCGCCGGGCCTGGTGCTGTCGGCAGTGCTGGTCGTGGTGTACTTCCTGCTGAACTACTGGGGCGTGAAGGTGTTTGCCAAGGCGAACAACGCCATCACGATCTTCAAGTTCATCATTCCGGCCGCAACGGCGGTGGCGCTGGTTGCAGCGGGCTTTCACCCGGGCAACTTTGGTGGCAGCTCGGCCGCGAATGTGGCAGGACAGGGCTTTGCCCCGTACGGCTGGTCTGCAGTGCTGACCGCCATTGCCACCAGCGGCATCGTGTTTGCATTCAACGGCTTCCAGAGCCCGATCAACCTGGCGGGCGAGGCACGCAACCCAGGCCGCAACGTGCCCATCGCGGTGATCGGTTCGATCCTGCTGGCCGCGGTGATCTACGTGGCGCTGCAGGTGGCCTTCCTGGGCGCGGTGCCGCCTGAGTCGCTCGTCAACGGCTGGCACGGCATTGACTACCACTCGCCGTTCGCCCAGCTCGCGATTGCGCTGAACCTGAACTGGCTGGCCATCGTCTTGTACATCGATGCGTTCGTGAGCCCGTCGGGCACCGGCAGCACGTACATGGCCACCACCACGCGCATGATCTACGCGATGGAGCGCAACAACACCATGCCAGCCATCTTCGGTCGCGTGCACCCGCTGTTTGGCGTGTCGCGCCCGGCCATGTGGTTCAACCTGGCGGTGTCGTTCATCTTCCTGTTCTTCTTCCGCGGCTGGGGTGCGCTGGCGGCGGTCATTTCGGTGGCGACGGTCATTTCGTACCTGACCGGTCCGATCAGCGTGATGTCGCTGCGCCGCACGTCGCCGGAACTGCATCGCCCGCTGCGTCTGCCGGGGCTCTCGCTCATCGCGCCGTTCGCGTTTGTGTGCGCATCGCTCATCCTGTACTGGGCCAAGTGGCCGCTGACCGGCGAGATCATCGTGCTGATGCTGGTGGCGCTGCCTGTGTACTTCTACTACCAGGCCAAGGCCGGCTGGCCCGACTTCAAGACGGAACTCAAGGGCGCGTGGTGGATGATCGCCTACCTGCCGACCATCGCCGCGCTGTCGTACTGCGGCAGCACGGAGTTCGGCGGCCACGGCTACATCCCCTACGGCTGGGACATGGGCATCGTCGCAGTGCTTTCGCTGTTCTTCTACCACTGGGGCGTGGCCAGCGGCTGGCACACGCGCTACCTGGACGAGGTGGACAGCGTGCACGAAGAAACTGAAGTGCGTGACCGCAAGCGCGCCGCACGCGAAGTCCCGCAAGGCGTCTGACGCCACGGTTGCACGCTGCAAAAAAAACGCCCGACCGGTTCTGCCGGCGGGCGTTTTTTCTTGTCTGCGGGCTGCGGGATCTGCTCAGCTGTGTGCGCTAGACTGCGCCGCAATCCCGCGGACTTTGCGTACAACCCCCACGCCATTTCATTTGCCCATGACTCGACTCCTCGGCCTGATCCCGATCCTGATCGCGCTGTCCCTGAGCGCTTGCAGCAAGAAAGAAGAATCCAGCCCAGGCGGCGGTGCATCGCCCGCGATGATGGCTGCCGCGCCCGCAACTGCGGAAAGCGCCAAGATGGCCGATCGCGCCGAGCAGCGCTTTCTCGCCTACGAACATCGCGTCTCATTGGAGGTCGACGCGCCGCAGCTCGAGCGCCTGTACCGCGAGCTGCAGGACGCCTGCGTGAACGAAGCCACGTGGCATTGCACGGTCATGGATGCCAGCATCCAGCTCGAACGGGACCAGCGCGGCGGTACCGCCCATCTGAATCTGCGCGCCAGCCCGGAGGGCGTGCGAGCCATGCGCAAACGCCTGGCGGACAGCGGTGGCGTCGTCAGCCAGGGCACCCACGTAGACGACCTCGGCCAGCCGATTGCCGAAGTCGGCAAGCGCCTGGAGATGCTGAAGAACTACCGTGCGAGCCTGCTCGACCTGCAGCGCAAGGCGACCAAGGTGGAAGACCTCATCCTGATCGCAGAAAAGCTGGCGGAAACACAATCGGAGCTGGAGGCGGCCACCGGTCAGAACACCCACCTCATGGACCGCGTGAACCGCGAGGTGCTCTCGATCGACCTGAGCACGCGGCAGACGGCAGCGCGCAGCCTGTGGGCGCCCATCGGCAATGCGTTCCGAGAATTCCTGCCTTCGCTGGTGCGAGCCAGTGCGAGCGTGATTGAAGCGGTGGCTTATCTATTGCCGTGGGCGATCGTTCTGTCGATCGTGGTGGCGCTGTTCATCAAGCTGCGGCGCAAATGGCGCCAGCGCAAGACGACGCAGTGAGCCGTCGCGCGTAGTGCTAGACCGTGGCGGCTTGACCTTGTGGCTCGCCCACCGCCGCGGCGGCACCTTGCACACGCTCCACCGCCTCGAACAGGGCGCGGATGTTGGCCGCCCCAAACCCCCGCGCACCTTGGCGCTCGATCAGTTCGAAGAAGAACACCGGCTCCGCTGTGCGCGACGGCGCCAGGAAGGACTGCAACAGCAGGCCGTCGGTATCGCGGTCGGCCATGATGCCGAGGGCCAGCGCAGCATCGCGCGGGACCGGGCAGTGCCCGATGCGCGCCAGCATGGCGTCAAACACTTCGGGCATGGAGCCCGCGAAGTTCACCTCGTGGCGTTTGAGCGCCAGGCTGTGCGCCAGCAGTGCGGGCACACGTAGCGCCACGTGCTGGATGCCCGCACCACCGTGCACATCGACAAAGCGGTGCAGTTGCGTCGTCTGGCTGCTGGCTGTGGGCGCAGAGAGCACGAGCTTCACGCTGCCGCTGGCGTTCTGCAGCACGGTGTTGATCATGCCGAGGCTGCGCGTCTGGATATGCTCGGTTTGCGTGACATGCAGGCCAAAGCCCGCTTCGTAACGCGCGACCGTTGCGCCCATGGTGCCGCAAGGCAGGCACAGCGCGAGGTGGTCGAGCCCCTGCGTTTCATCGAAGGCGGCATCGCCGGCGGCAGGTTCGCGCTCGACAAACGTGTGCGTGACATGGCCGATGCCACCCACGCGTGCCATGCGCACAGGGCGCTCCCCAGCCGGCGTAGACACGACGCCCCAGTGCGGCGGTGCCAGATCGGCAGCGCCTGCACGCACGGCGCGCCCATACGCGACGGCAACGTCATCGACCCCGAACATCACGTCATTGACGACGATTTCGTCGGCACGCGGCGCCGTGGCGCGGCCTGGCTCGACCCGCAACCACGTATCGCCGCCCAGCCGCCCCACATCGCTCGCGGGGGCCTGCAGCGTGCGCAGGAAATCGCCGGACCAGCTCGGCCCGCTGACCGATACCGATGCCACTGACGCTAGTGTCATGACCGTCTCCTGACGCCGCGCAGGCGTCGTCTTGGGTGATGGGTGATGAGTGACGGATGAAAACGGTTGGGGAAACCGTCCGCCGCTTCAGTATCGGAACGCGATCGCACCCGACAACTACGGGCCGGCGTATGCCAATGCGCCCGGTGGTGCCTGCAGGCACGGCTTCTCGGGGACACGCGTGGCGCGCGACGGCAGGAACGCATCCGTCACCGCGGCCGACCATGCGTACGGCCGGCGGACGATGCCGTGCCGGGCCAGCCACGCGGCGTAGCCCGACATGAGCGACGCATCGTGCCGGCCCCAGACACCATCCCTCAGCCACGTGGTCGACACGGCGCGCAACGATCGGGCAATCGTGGTTCGCGGGAAATACGGGATCACGCGCTCGAACAGCGGCAGCGCGCTGGCCGGATCTGCATGGGCCGCGGCAAACCCGCGCGAGGCGGCTATCAGCAAACCGCTGACCACGCCTGCGTTACGCGCCAGCCAGCGGGCATCCGCAGCGAGCAGGTAACTGTGATACGAAGGCGCGCCGATCTCGTCGATCGGCCAGACCTGGCGCTGCGCATCGGGCAAGGTGGAAGGCATCACGCCCTCCCACGCCCAGTAGCTGCCGAAGCTCGCATCGGCCGCGCCGTCACACAGTTCATCGAAGGTCAGCTCGCGCACACCAGCGTCGACCAGCTTCACGGCATCGGGGTCGCCGCCATCTGCGCGAACGATGTCGGCCAGCAAGGCGCGCGCACGCACCGTGGGGTTGAGCGCCACACGGCGCCCACAGAGATCGCGCGGGCGGGTGATGCCGCACCCGCTCACCGAATGGATGGCTTCCAGGCTGCGCTGGTTGACGGCGGCCACACCGCAGACCGGCTCCCCTATCTCAAAACGACCCAGCACGCGCCGGGTCGGGCACACGCCCAGATGCACATCGCCGCGCATGACATGATCGAGCGTGTCGCCTCGGGCGTCGTCTCGCACGACGATTTCCACGTCCAGCCCCGCACGCGCAAACCAGCCCTTGGCGCGCGCGAGGTAAAACCCGGCAGCATTCGTCCACGGGTGAAAGTACTCAAGCATGAGGCGAACGTGCTGCATGGTGCGAACGGCCGATGGCCAAGTGGACAACGGCCCCAGTGTGCGAGCCATGACCGCCACCGCGTACTACGTGGATTGTGCGAAAGGCGCGAGCGTCCTACGAGGCCATCACGGAAACTCGATGGAACCCCGTTGCCCAGGCAGCGCTGGGGCGCGAGCCGTCAGGCCACGCTGCTGCGCGACGGCAGGCGCCGTCCTAGTGCTAAGCGGCCTTGATGAAATCGATGAACGCCCTGAGCGGTGCCGGAACAAGTCGCCGCCCCGGATAGTAGAGATACGGCCCCGGGAACGGCCGCCACCAATCCTCGAGCACGGGTTCGAGCGCACCGCTGGCAAGGTGTGGATGCAGCCAGTCCTCATACAGATGGACAATGCCCACGCCGGCCAAGGCAGCGTCCACGACAAGATCGGTCGCGCCCCCAATGCGAACGAGCAGCGGGCCCGACGGCTCTACCCGAACCACTTCACCATCGCGCTCGTATTCCCACGGCGGCATCGCACCGCTTGCGAACTTGCCGCGCAGGCAGGCGTGGTCGAGCAGGTCGCGTGGATGACCGGGCCGGCCGCGTCGATCGAGATAGCCGGGCGCCGCTGCCGTTGCGAACCGCTGTGATCGCGGCCCGATCGGAACGGCGATCATGTCCTGTTCAAGCCGCTCGTCGTAACGGATGCCTGCGTCGAAACCTGCAGCCAGGATGTCGACAAAGCGCTCTTCTGCCACGACCTCCAGCTGTATCTCGGGATAAGCGTCGAGAAAGCCCGGAATGATGGCGGGCAGCACCAGCCGCGCGGCGCTCATCGGCACATTGAGCCTGAGCGTACCGGCGGGCCTTTCGCGAAAATTGTTGACGACATCGAGCGCGGCTTCCACCTCGCTCAAGGCGGGCCGCAGGCGGCTCAGCAGGCGCTGCCCCGCTTCAGTGGGTGAGACGCTGCGCGTCGTGCGGTTCAGCAGGCGCACACCGAGTTGCGTCTCCAACCGCCGCACCGCCTCGCTCAGCCCGGATGCGCTCGCGCCCATCAGCCTTGCACCTTCGCGGAAGCCCTTGGCCTGCGCCACCGCCACGAAGGCATTCAGGTCACCCAGATCGACTTTCATTGTTCGCCTTTTCGTACAACCCGTGCGGATTATGCCCCCTTATCGCGCACCGCGCTTGCGCCTACTCTGCCGTCATGCCCTTTTCTTCTTCGATCTTCGACACAGGAGTGTGACCATGTCTCTCATCGTTCAGTCCGACACGTTTTCCATCGGCGGCCACCAGGTGCACCGTCTCGGCTATGGCGCCATGCAGCTCGCCGGCCCGGGCGTCTTCGGCCCACCCAGGGATCGCGACGCGGCGCTTGCCGTACTGCGCGAGGCGGTGTCGTCGGGCGTCAACCATATCGACACGAGCGATTTCTACGGCCCGTACATCACGAATCAGTTGATCCGCGAAGCGTTGCATCCGTATCGCGACGACCTGCTCATCGTCACCAAGATCGGTGCCCGACGTGATGCGAAGGGTGCGTGGCTGCCGGCGTTTTCTGCGCAGGCGCTGACCGAAGCGGTGCACGACAACCTGCGCAACCTCGGCGTGGATGTGCTGGACGTGGTGAACCTGCGAATCATGTTCGACACGCACGGCCCCGCCGAAGGGTCCATCGAGGCGCCCCTCACAGCCCTGGCCGAACTGCAACGGCAGGGGCTGGTGCGGCATATCGGGCTGAGCAATGTCACGGCCAACCAGATCGCAGAAGGACGGCGGATCTGCGAGATCGTCTGCGTGCAGAACCACTACAACCTCGCCCACAGAAACGACGACGAGCTGATCGACGCACTGGCCCGCGACGGCATTGCGTATGTCCCGTACTTCCCGCTGGGTGGGTTCAGCCCGCTGCAGTCGTCCACGCTCAACGATGTCGCAGCGCGGCTGGGTGCAACACCGATGCAGACCGCACTGGCCTGGCTGCTGCACCGGTCACCCAACATCCTCGTGATTCCGGGCACCTCGTCGGTCGCCCACCTGCGCGAGAACCTGGGCGCGGCGGCGATGACGTTGCCGCAAGACGCGATGCGCGAACTCGACGCCGTCGCACATGCCTCGCACCAGGCGGCGTGATGCTGTGCATGGCGGCGCCGCGCAATGTCAGCAGCACCCCGTCGATTCCGCGCAGGTGCTGCACTATCATTGCCGACGACCTGACTGCGCGGGACCATCATGGAGCTTCGGCATCTTCGGTATTTCATCGCTGTGGCCGAGCTGCGCAGCGTGCGGGCCGCTTCCGAGCAGTTGCACGTCACGCAGCCGGCCATCTCGCGCCAGATCCAGGATCTTGAAGACGCCATCGGCGCAGCGCTGTTCGAGCGCACGCCACGCGGCCTGAAGCTGACGGCGGCAGGCACTGCATACCTTGATGAGGCGCGCGACATCCTCACGCGCGTCGATGCGGCAAACCGTCTGGCGCGGCGCATTGCGGACGGCGTGCATGGCCAGCTGCGGCTCGGCTTTGTCGAGAACGCCGCGTGGATCGGCATCGTCTCGCAGGCATTCAGCGCCTTTCAGCAGACCGCGCCCGACGTCGCGCTCGAACTCACGCCGATGAATACGCCGGAGCAATTTGAGGCGATTGCAGCGGGCCAGCTCGACGGCGGCTTCTGTTACCGCCTCGGCACGTTGCCGCAGGGCATCGCGGGCGTGCCCGTGCTGGAACAGAACGTCGTGCTGGCGGTGCCGCAGTCGTGGTCTCTTGGCAGCGAGGATGCGGTCCTCGCCAGCGAGCTTGCCGGCACGCCTTTCATCGCGTTTCCGCGCCGCATTTATCCCGCCTACTACGACCGGCTCCTGTCAGCCTGTGCCGAACGCGGACTCACGCTCGATATCCGCCAGGAAGCATCGACGGAAACCGCCATCCTGTCGCTTGTATCTGCCGGCATGGGTGCGGCCATCGTCAACGCCGCCAATCGTCATCGGCCACCCGCCCGCGTGCGCTTTGTCGAACTGCGCGATCTGTCGGTGCCGCTGCCGCTGGAATTCTGTTTCCTTTCGGCGCACACCAACGCGGCACTCCAGCGTTTTATCGCGCAGTTGCAGTAGACCCCCGGCGCGTTCCGGGCGCGATGCCTGCAAGGCATCGGCCGCCGCAGAAATCGGCATTGGCCGCGCTTTCCGTCGTCGGCGATAGTGAAGACACCTCGTCTTCACGCTTGCCGCCATGACAACGTCTGCCTCGCTCATTGCCACCGACATCGACTTCGAACGCGTCGGCTTCCAGACCGGAACGCTGCGCCTGCCGTGGTCACATGACCGCTCCGCCTACGGGCATATTCCGATCCCCATTGCGGTGTGCAATGCCGGCGCAGGGACCGGCCCGACCGTGCTGCTGACTGGCGGAAATCATGGAGACGAATATGAAGGCCCCGTCGCCCTGATGAAGTTGCTCCAGCGGCTGCCGGCCATGGCGACGCGCGGCCGCCTGATCGTGATTCCGGGGCTGAATTTCCCGGCCTTCCTCAACGGCTCGCGCACGTCCCCGATCGACCGAGGCAACCTGAACCGCATGTTTCCCGGTGCGCGCAACGGGCAGCCGACCGAAATGATTGCGCACTATGTCGAGACCGAACTGCTGCCGCGCGCAGATGTCGTGATCGACCTTCATGCGGGCGGCGCATCGTTCGATCACCTGCCAGCGCTGCTGGCGTCCCCGCCGGCGCACGGTGAACAACGCGCGCTGTACCTGGACCTGGTGCGCGACTTTGGCGCACCGCACACCATGATCATGGATCTGCTTGGCGAAGACCGGACCTTCGCGGCTGCCGCCGAGCGCCACGGCAAGTTGTTCTTCTGCGGAGAGTTTGGCGGCCATGCCGGCTGCGACGCCGGCAACCTTGCGATCGTCGAAGCCGGCCTGCAGCGCGTGCTGCATCGGCTTGGCGTGATGCCGGAGCCGGCAGTGCCAGCGCCGAAACAGACGCGCTTTCTGCGCGTGGAAGGCGCGCGCCATTACGTGTACGCACCGCATGCGGGCGTCTTCGAGCCGACCTTCGCCCTGGGCGACCAAGTCCGCGCCGGTCAACTCGCCGGGCGGCTTTTCGACCCGCACCGCCCCTGGGCAGCTCCCGAGAACATCCCGTTCCGCGGCGACGGCACGGTCATGTGCATGCGCACGTTTGCACGCGTGGAGCCGGGCGACTGCATCGCCCTGCTCGCCTCGGAAGCCCATCTCGACTGAGCGGGCAGCCATTCGGTTGCCCTCGCCACATAACAATACGGAGACCACGATGCGTACCCAGACCCTTTCAACGGAGGCGCCCGACGACGTTGCGCCGCTGCGTGCTGCCGGCAATGTCGGCCACCCTGTCTACATCGTCCTGCTGTTCTTTGTGTGCTTTGCCTTCTCGTACCTGGACCGGCAGGTCGTCAGCATCCTCGTGCAGCCGATCAAACAGTCGCTTGCGCTGAGCGACACGCAGATCGGCTTGCTGCAAGGCTTCTCTTTCACGATGTGCTATGCGACGGCGGGCGTGTTTGTCGCGCGACTTGTCGACCGGGCCAATCGCGTCAAGTTGATCGCAGCGTGCATCGCCATCTGGGCGATCTCGACGACCGCATGCGGGTTCGCGACGAACTTTCCGGAGCTGCTCGTAGCGCGTGCCGGCACCGCCATTGCCGAAGCGGCGTTAAGCCCCGCTGCACTGTCGATCTTCAGCGACATCTTTGCGCCGCGCCGCGTCGCGCGTGCCAGCAGCGTCTTCATGCTGGGGCCGTACGTGGGCGGTGGCCTGGCGCTGTTTGGCGGCGGCATGCTGTTGTCGGCGGCCGCGGCCGGCAGCGGAAGCGCCTGGCTGGCAGCGCATGACATCGCGCCCTGGCAGGCCGTGTTCATTGCGGTGGGCCTCCCTGGTCTGGTGTTGGCCGCGCTCGTTGCCCTGACCGTGCGCGAGCCGCTGCGGCGCGAAGTGCAGGCCCACGCCGCACGCGCCGAAGACGAGGTGCCATCGCTCAAGGACGTGCTGACCGAGCTGTTCGTGCGCAACCGCTTCTGTCTGGCGTACTTTGCCGGGTATGTCGCGCTCATCACGCTGTTCTATTCGCACGCCGCATGGTTTCCGACACTGCTGATGCGCCGGTTTCATCTAGCGCCCAATGTGGTCGGCCAGATGGCGGCGCCCGCTTACATGATCGGTGGCATGCTCGGGGTCGCGTGCGCCGGCATGCTGGCCACGCGCGTGACTGACGAGACGGCCTTGCGGCGCGTATTGGCCTTCTCGGCCTGCGCTGTTGCGATCTTGTTGCCTGCGGCCATCGCGATGCCGCTGGTGGGTGAGAGCAGCGTGGCCGTGGTGCTTTACGGCGCCTGCGCGTTTGCCGCCAGCATTGCGATGGGCCTGGCGCCCGTGCCGCTGCAAATCGCCATGCCAAACCGCATGCGCGGCCGGTCGCTCGCCTTGCTGGTGTTCATGACCAACGCGATCAGCGGAGGCGTCGGGCCGCTGTCGGTCGGTTACCTGAACGAGCGCCTGGGGCAAACTGGCACCAGCTTGGGCATGGCGCTAGCGCTGGTCGGCGGCGTGTCTGCACTTGCCAGCGCGGTCCTTTACACCATCGCAACGCGGCGGGTGCCGCCTGCCAGCATCCAATGATTTTCGGAGACCCGTCATGCCGGTGAAATCTGCCTCCCCTGTCCATCGCGTTGGCGCGGCAACCATCACCCGCGTCGACGAAACCGATTTTGCGCTGACGCCCGAACGGCTCTTTCCGCTCTGGACCGAAGAGACGGGCCGCACGCTCGAAGCGCGCTTTGCCACGGCCAGCGTCGACCTGACCAACCGCCGGATACCGCTGAAAACCCATCTGTGGGTGGTGCAGGCCAACGGGCTCACCATCGTGGTCGATACCGGCATCGGCAACGGCAAGTCGCGGCCATTCAACGCGTTGTTCGATCGGCTCGACAATCCCGTGCTGGAGCGGTTTGCGGCCGCGGGTTTCCAGC
Source organism: Ralstonia sp. UNC404CL21Col (assembly GCF_000620465.1). Lineage (GTDB taxonomy): Bacteria > Pseudomonadota > Gammaproteobacteria > Burkholderiales > Burkholderiaceae > Ralstonia > Ralstonia flatus. The sequence goes on along the minus strand of NZ_JIBE01000004.1, from coordinate 1,199,988 downwards.
CGGAACACGTCGACTATGTGCTGCTGACGCACCTGCATGTCGACCATGTCGGCTGGAACACGCATTGGCAGGACGGGCGATGGGTGCCCGTCTTTCCCAACGCGACCTATGTGTTCGGCCAGCGCGAGCAGGACTTCTTCGCGATGCCGGAAGGCCAGCCGCGGCGGATGGTGTTTGAAGACAGCGTGCTGCCGCTGATTGAAGCCGGACAGGCCCGCGTGGTGCGCGACGCGGGCGAAGAGATTCTTGACGGCATCCGCTTCGTGCCCACGTTCGGGCACAGCTTCGGCCATATGGCGATCGAGGTGCGATCGTTTGGCGAAACGGCGCTCTTCTCCGGCGACGTCATGCACAGCGCGATCCAGGTGTACCAGCCGGCGTGGAACTCGGTGTTCTGCCTGGATCAGGCGCAGGCGCGCGAGTCGCGGCGCTGGCTTTTGGACCGGGCGGCTGAAACCGACGCGACGGTCTTCGCCGCCCATTTTCCGGAAACGTCCGCGGGCAAGGTGCAGCGTTCAGGAGACGGTTTCGAATGGCGCTACGTGCGTGGGCAGGGCTAGCGCTACAAGCGTGCCCGCCACAAAGCCGGCACAGCCCGACGGATGCTCAACCCGGCTGAGCCTGCAAAGCCAGCGCAGCAGCAGCAGCACGCGTTTCCACACCAAGCTTCTCGAAGATGTGCTCGAGATGCTTGTTGACGGTACGCGGGCGCATACCGAGGATGTCGCCGATGTCGCGGTTGGTCTTGCCGCGTGAAATCCACAGCAGCACCTCGGCCTCGCGCGCGGTCAGACGAAACCTTGCGCAAAGGCGATCGCTCACCTTGCGGTCGTCGTGCTCTTCCAACTGGATGACCCATGCGCTGTGCGGCGCGGGGCCAGCCAGCCTTGCCACCAGCCGCACGCCCTCGCCGTCTTCCGCCATCCGGCCGGCTTCGGGTACGCCGACGGGTCCCACGCTCTGCGCCAGCCACTGCTGCAATACCGGCGGCAGCCGCTGCATGTCGCTGTGGTCCGGATAAAAGCGCGCCAACAACGGCGCGACCCGCGAACTGCGCCAGTGGATCGCGCCATGCACATCGGCCACCAGCGCCGCGCGGCCGCCTAAGCCAACGATTTCGTCTGCCTGCCGGTGCGCACGGGCGCGCTCCAGATGCGCGGCGACGCGCGCGAGCACCTCTTCGGGGCGGATCGGCTTGGTGATGTAGTCGATTCCACCGGCACGGAAGCCGCGCACAACATGCTCGCTCTCCGTCAGCCCCGTCATGAAAATCACGGGAATCTGCGCGTGGCGGGCATTGGCCTTGATGTGCTCGCAGGTCTCGAAGCCGCTGATGCCGGGCATGACGGCGTCCAGCAGGATGATGTCGGGCGTCAGGCGCTCAATGCGGTCCAGCGCGCTGGGGCCGTCCAGCGCCACCAGCACGGTGTAGCCGACGGCGTCGAGCGCATCGGACAGCAACGCCAGATTGTCCGGCGTATCGTCGACGATGAGCACGACGCCGGAACCCCCAGCGGCCGCACCGATCGCCTGCCGAGCCGATGGCAGATGCAGCGCCGCCGCGCCGCCATGGTCAATCCACGCTGTGTTCATCTGAAGGGGCTCCTTTGAGCAACCTATCCAGTTCAGTCAATCGGAAGCGCCGCGCGGCCGATCGCACAGGTTGCAGCGCACCGGCAAGGTCAGGATGGCGATGTTCGGCTTCGTCCAGCAATTCGATGAGGCCGCGGATGTAACCGATCTCGAGCAACGGCCGCAACTGTGCGACCAGCTCGGCCGGCAGCGGCGCGTGCGAGCGTGCCGGCGGCGGCGCTTCCGCACCTGCTTCGCTGTCGACGATCCATTCGAGGTTGAGCAGCTCGCCCACTTTGTCGAGCAGATGCGGCAGGTGGACAGGCTTGGCAAGGTAGTCGTCGCAGCCGGCGGCGGCACCGCGTGCGCGGTCACCGGCAAACGCATTGGCCGACAACACCAGGATCGGCGCCACACTGAGTGCCTGCTTGCGGATCAGTCGGCTGGCCTCGAAGCCGTCCATCGATGGCATCGAGACATCCATCACGATCAGGTCGACCTGCAACGCGCCGAGCTGGCGCATCGCCTCGGGCCCGCTGGCGGCTTCGACGAGCGTGAAGCCCAGCGGCGCGAGCGCGCCCACCACGATACGGCGCTGCTCGCGTTGGTCATCCACCACCAGCACGGTCCGCCGCGCACCGCGATAGCCGCTGACATGGCGGATCCGGTCGACCGCGCGGGGCTCGCGCACCTCCGGCAGGAACAACCGCACGGTAAAGCGCGTACCTTCGCCGGGCACACTGTCCACGCTCAGCTGGCCGCCCATCAGCGTGGTGAGCATGCGGCAGATGGTCAAGCCGAGGCCGGCGCCGTTGTCCTGCGCGTGCGCTGCGGCGCCCCGTTCGAACGGCAGGAAGATGCGTTCCAGTTCGTCCGAGGCAATGCCGATGCCGGTATCGAGAATTTCGAAGGTCGCCAGCTCACGCGCGTAGGCCACACGCAGCGACACCGTGCCGCTCTCGGTAAACCGCACCGCGTTGCCCAGCAGATTGATCAGGATCTGGCGCACGCGCTTTTCGTCCATGCGCACCGCGTCGGGAATGCGGCCTACATGCTCCATGCGGAAGGCCAGTCCTTTTTCCGAGGCATGCGGTTCCATCATCGCTTCGATCTGCGTGAGGAACGCTGGAAACGCCACCTGGCTCACGTCGAGTTGCAGCTTGCCGGCCTCGATGCGTGCCACGTCGAGCAGACCATCGACCAGGGCCAGCAAGTGCTCGCCGCTGCGAAAGATGGTGGCAAGGCCCTCGCGGCGCGCCGGTGCCATCGACGGATCGCGCATCAGCAGTTGCGCATAGCCGAGGATGCTGTTGAGCGGCGTGCGCAGTTCATGGCTCAAGCCCGTCACGTAGCGGCTCTTGGCCCGGTTGGCAGACTCGGCGGCTTGCTTGGCCTGCTGCAGCATGGCGTCGGTCTTGCGGTGCGCTTCGATCTCGCGCATCAGCAGCATGGTCTGGCGGTTGGACTCTTCCTGCGCGACCTTGCGGCTTTCCTTGGCGAGCACCAGCCACCATGCGCCCACGCAGCCGACCAGCGCCAGCGCAAAGAACGCCTTGATGTAACCGCGCGCCAGCAATTGCAACGGCGATTGGTCCGCGCTGAGGGTGACGGCGGTCTGGTAGTAGATCAGCGTCAGCACGCCTGCCAGCAAGCCGAGAACGATCAGCAGCACGGCAGCGTACTGCGCCACGCGCACGTGCAATCGCGGCAGTTCAGTGTTTGGAAACCAGTGCCGCCACGCCTGCGCGATTTGCGCGGACAGTCTGCCGTGCGGCTTGCAGGCATCGCCACAGCGCGCATCCAATGAGCAACATAGCGAGCAGATGCTGCCGGCGTAGGCGGGGCAATGCGCCATGTCTTCTCGCTCGAACACGTTCTCGCAGATGACGCAGCGCATGGCGCCGGCGTGCGCATGTTCGGCGTCGGCGGGGGCGTGCACCTTGCGGGCGAGGTAGAACCGCCCGCGCGTGGCCACGGCGATGAGCGGCGCGCAAAGGAACGCCATGCCCAATGCGACGAACGGCGACAGCGCTTCGGTCACGGCACCGAACAACCCGAGGTGAGCCAGCGTCGCGACCACCGAGGCAATCAGCATGGCGCCCACGCCAACCGGATTGACGTCGTAAAGGTAAGCGCGCTTGAACTCGATGTGTGCGGGGCTGTATCCCAACGGCTTGTTGATGACGAGGTCTGCCACGAGCGCGCCGATCCAGGCGATGGCGACGTTGGCGTACAGCGCCAGCACTTCGCTCAGCGCCTCGAACACGCCCAGCTCCATCAGCAGCAGTGCGATCAGTACGTTGAAGACGAGCCACACCACCCTGCCCGGATGACTGTGCGTGAGGCGCGCAAAGAAGTTCGACCATGCCAGTGAACCGGCGTAGGCGTTGGTGACGTTGATCTTGATCTGCGACACCACCACGAACAACGCCATGGCCGCCATCGCCAACGCAGGCGAGCCGAACACGTACTGATAGGCCACCAGGTACATCTGCGTGGGCTCCACGGCGCGCGCCGTGCCCACCTCGTGCTGAACGGCGAGGAAGACCAGAAAGGAGCCGCCCAGCATCTTCAGCGCGCCAGGCACCACCCAGCCGGGGCCTGCCGCCAGCAAGGCCAGCCACCACTTGCCGCGGTTGGCGCGCGTCTTTTCGGGCAGGAAGCGCAGGTAGTCGACCTGCTCGCCGATCTGCACGATCAGCGCAAAGGCCACGGTGCAGCCGGCGCCAAAGGCCAGCAGGTTGAAATCGCGCCCCGATTCCGACAGGCCGCCAAAGCTCGGCCAGTCGGCAAACGCGCGCGGATTGCGCAGCAGCACCGCAGCGTAAGGCAGCACCAGCAACACCAGCCACAGCACCTGGGTCCAGCTCTGCAGCTTGTTGATGGCCGTGATGCCATGCGTTACCAGCGGGATGATCACCAGCGAACACAGCACATAGGCAATAGGCAGCGGCAGCCCGACGTAAAGCTGCACGGCCAGCGCCATGATGGCCGCCTCCAGCGCCAGGAAGATGAACGTGAAGGTCGCATACACGAGCGAGGTGACCGTCGAGCCGATGTAGCCGAAGCCGGCCCCGCGCGTGAGCAAATCCATGTCGACGCCAAAGCGCGCTGCGTAATAGCTGATCGGCAGGCCGGTCAGGAAGATCAGCACGCTCACCACCACGATTGCCCAGAACGCGTTGGTAAAGCCGTAGTTGATGGCAAGCGAACCGCCAATGGCCTCCAGCGCCAGGAACGACGTGGCTCCCAGCGCGGTATTGGCCACGCGGAATTCCGACCATTTGCGGAATCCGCGCGGCGTATAGCGCAATGCGTAGTCTTCCAGCGTCTCGTCGGCGACCCACGTGTTGTAGTCACGACGGATCTTGACGATGCGCTGGGTGCCGGATTGGTGCACGAACGCTCCCCGTTTCGGTGAACCGCGCCTGAGCTTCGTGCTCTAGGCGAGTAGGCGCGGCGGGCGATGCAAGTTCCGTTCCGCCCTCGCACTCGGCCGGTTCACCCCTGTGATGTCGCTGTGTTCTTGATTGCGGATGGCTGCGCCGTGCAATGCGGCTGCGCTGTACGTCGGTTGACGTATTCCGGCAATCGGGGCCCCCGCCTAGGCTTGCCTCCATGCCTGTTCACAACGACCACCATCCGCAACCGGGAGAAACCACGATGTCACGCCACCCCTCGCGCCTTCGGCGCCTCGCCTTGTGTCTTGCCGTCACGCCTCTGCTGGCGGCGCCGCTCGCCGCGCTCGCGCAGTCGTACCCGACCGCCAAGGTCAATGCCACCAAGCTTGCCGTGACCGACACCGAGGTCACCGTGGGCCAACTGCATTCGGCCACCGGCACCATGGCGATCAGCGAGACCGGGTCGATCCAGGCAGAGCGCCTGGCCATAGACCAGATCAACGCCGCGGGCGGCGTGCTGGGGCGCAAGATCAAGATCATCCAGGAGGACGGTGCATCGGATTGGCCGACCTTTGCCGAGAAGGCGAAGAAGCTGCTCGAAGCTGACCGTGTCGCCACCGTGTTCGGCTGCTGGACTTCGGCCTCGCGCAAGGCCGTGCTGCCGGTGTTCGAGAAAGACAACGGGCTGCTGTACTACCCCACGTTCTACGAGGGCCTCGAGCAATCCAAGAACGTGATCTACACCGGGCAGGAAGCCACGCAGCAGATCCTGGCCGGGCTGGATTGGGTGGCCAAGGAGAAGAAGGCCAAGACGTTCTACCTGGTCGGCTCCGATTACATCTGGCCGCGCACGTCGATGAAGATCGCGCGCAAGCACATCGAAAACGTGCTGCACGGCGAGGTGGTCGGCGAGGAGTACTACCCGCTGGGCAACACGCAGTTCGGCTCGCTGATCAACAAGATGAAGCTGAAGAAGCCCGACGTGATTTTTGCTGCCGTGGTGGGCGGTTCCAACGTGGCCTTCTACAAGCAGATGAAGGCGGCGGGCGTGACCGCCGACAAGCAGACACTGCTGACGCTGTCCGTCACCGAGGATGAACTGCTCGGTATCGGCGGCGAGAACATGGCCGGCTTCTACGCCTCCATGAAGTACTTCCAGAGCCTGGACAACCCCAACAACAAGAAATTCGTCGAGGCCTTCAAGGCCAAGTATGGCGCCAAGGCCGTCATCGGCGACGTCACGCAGGCGGCTTACCTCGGCCCGTGGCTGTGGAAGGCGGCGGTGGAAAAGGCCGGCAGTTTTGACGTCGACAAGGTGGTCGCGGCCTCGCCCGGCATCGAGCTGAACACCGCGCCGGAAGGCTACGTGAAGGTGCACGCCAACCACCACCTGTGGAGCAAGACGCGCATTGGGCAAGTGCAGACGGACGGCCAGTTCAAGGTGGTCTACGAGTCCGGTCTGATCGAACCGAATCCGTTCCCGAAGGGCTACCAGTAACCCGCCGCAGACGCGGTCCGGCCGCTGCAGGGTTTGCAAGCCGGACGGACCGCTTCCCACCGCATCCATCGTCTTCGTGGAGCCGCCATGACCTCGTTGTCGGAATTCGGGGCGATCTTCGCCATGCAGGGCTTCAACGGCCTGTCGTTCTTCTGCGTGCTGCTGCTGATGGCACTGGGCCTGGCCATCATCTTTGGGCAGATGGGCGTGATCAACATGGCCCATGGCGAGTTCCTCACCATCGGCGCCTACACCACGTACCTGCTGTCGACGCTCACCGCCAGCTACGCGCCGGCACTGCAGCCTTACTACTTCTTCGCGGCCGTGGTGCTGTCGTTCGTCCTGGCAGCGGCCATCGGTTACGCAGTCGAGCGGCTGATGATCTCGCGGCTTTACAACCGCCCGCTCGACACGCTGCTCGCCACCTGGGGCCTGAGCCTTGCCATGCAGCAAGCCTTCCGCTCCATCTTTGGCGCCAAGGAAGTCAGCCCCGCGCTGCCCGACTGGCTGATGGGATCGTTCTCGCCCGGCGGCGGCATCGATATCCCGATCAACGGCCTGTTCGTGATGGCGCTGACCACGCTGCTGACCGGTGCGCTGTTCCTCCTGCTGTTCCGCTCGCGCTGGGGTCTGCAGGTGCGTGCCACGGTGCAGAACCGCGTGATGAGCGGTGCGGTCGGCATCGACACGCGGCGCGTCGACCGCATGACCTTCGCACTGGGTTGCGGCGTGGCGGGGGTGGCGGGCGCCGCATTTACCACCATCGGTTCGACCGGCCCGACTTCAGGGTCGCTGTATATCGTCGACACCTTCCTGGTGGTGGTGTTCGGCGGCGCGCAAAGCCTGCTGGGCACCATCGCGTCGGCTTTCACCATCGCCCAGACGCAATCGACCACCGAGTTCTTCCTCACAGGCTCGATGGCGAAGGTGCTGACGCTCTCGGCCGTGATCCTGATCCTGATGATGCGGCCCCAGGGGCTGTTCTCGGTCAAGGTCCGCAAATAAGGAGTCCCACATGAACCCCACGCTTCATTCATGGCTAGAGCGCAGGCGCGACTGGCTCGGCCTGGCCGTACTCTGCGCCGTCATCTTCGTCGTCATGCCGCTGGCGTTTGACGTGTTCCGCCTGAACCTGATCGGCAAGTACCTCAGCTACGCCTTCGTGGCCGTGGGCCTGGTGCTGTGCTGGGGCTACGGCGGCATCCTGAGCCTCGGCCAGGGCGTGTTCTTCGGGCTCGGCGGCTATTGCATGGCGATGTTCCTCAAGCTGGAAGCCTCCGACCCGGTCAGCACCAAGATCCAGTCGACGCCCGGCATTCCCGACTTCATGGATTGGAACCAGTTGACCGCCCTGCCGCTGTTCTGGGAGCCGTTCCGCCACTTCGGCTTCGCGGTGGTTGCAGTGGTGCTGGTGCCCACGCTGCTTGCGTTGCTGATCGGCATCGCCATGTTCAAGCGGCGGGTGGGCGATGTGTATTTCTCCATCGTCACGCAGGCCATCGCGGCGATCCTGTCGATCCTCATCATCGGGCAGCAGGGCTGGACGGGCGGCGTCAACGGCATCACCGACCTGAAGACGCTGCTCGGCTGGGACATCCGCACCGACTCCGCCAAGCTGATCCTGTACTTCGTCACCGCCGGCCTGCTGGTGGGCTGCATCGTGCTCGGCCGCTTCATCCTGCGCTCCAAACTCGGCCGCCTGCTGATGGCAATGCGCGACAAGGAAGAGCGCGTGCGCTTCTCCGGTTACGACGTCGCCAGCTTCAAGGTGTTCGTGTTCTGCGTGGCGGCGGCCATGTCGGCCATCGGCGGGGCGATGTTCACGCTGCAGGTGGGCTTCATGTCGCCGTCGTTCGTCGGCATCGTGCCCTCGATCGAGATGGTGATCTATGCCGCGGTCGGCGGACGCCTCTCGCTGCTGGGCGCGGTGTACGGCACGCTGCTCGTCAATTTCGGCAAGACGTATTTCTCCGAGTCCTTCCCGCAACTGTGGCTGTTCCTGATGGGCGGCCTGTTCATCGCCGTGGTCATGTACTTCCCCAACGGCCTGGCCGGCCTGTACGACAGCCACGGCCGCAAATGGATCGCACGGCTGCTGCAAGGCCGCCGCGCGGCGGCAAAACCGGCGCCCGGCGCCACCGCACAAGGCTAAACCCGGAGACCACCATGACCCAACCGATCGGCGTGGAAATGCCCAAGCCCGTGCTGGCGATCGAAGACCTGACGGTGTCGTTCGATGGCTTCAAGGCGGTCGACAGCCTGAACCTGTATGTCGACCGCAACGAAGTGCGCGTGGTGATCGGCCCCAACGGCGCGGGCAAGACCACGGTGCTGGACCTGATCTGCGGAAAGACGCGCGCCACCTCCGGCAGCATCCGCTTCAACAACCTGGAGCTGACAAAGATGCGCGAGCACGACATCGTGCGCTCGGGCGTCGGCCGCAAGTTCCAGACACCGTCCATCTACGAAAACCTGACCGTGTTCGAGAACCTGGAGATGTCGTTTCCGCGCGGGCGCAAGGTGCTCGGCGCACTCGCGTTCCGGCGCACGCCCGACGTGGTGGAACGCGTGGAAGCCGTGGCCCGCGACATCTTCCTGCACGAGCTGCTGCACCAGCAGGCGGACCTGCTCTCGCACGGGCAAAAGCAGTGGCTGGAGATCGGCATGCTGCTCATGCAGGAGCCGGAACTCGTGATGCTCGATGAACCCGTGGCCGGCATGAGCGTGTCGGAACGCGAGAAGACAGCGGAGCTGCTCGGCCGCATCAGCCAGGGGCGCTCGGTGCTCGTCATCGAACACGACATGGAGTTCGTCAAGAGCATCGCCCACCGCGTGACCGTGCTGCACCAGGGCAAGGTGCTGGCCGAAGGCAGCATGGATGCGGTGCAGGCCGACCCGAAAGTCATTGAAGTCTATCTGGGCCATTGAGCCCCGGAGCCGCACATGTTCAACGTGACCGACCTCGTTTCCGGATACGGCCAGAGCCAGGTGCTCCATGCCCTCAACCTGCAAGTGGCGCCGCAGGAGATCGTGGCCGTGATGGGCCGCAACGGCATGGGCAAGACCACGCTGTTCAAGACCCTGATGGGCATTCTTCCGACGCGCTCGGGCAGCGTGTCGATCGACGGCCAGGAACTGACGGCCCTGCCCTCGTTCCAGCGCGTGGCGCGCGGCATCGCTTACGTACCGCAGGGCCGCATGATGTTCTCGAGCATGACGGTGCTGGAGAACATCCAGACCGGCCTGCCGGCCTCCGCAGGCGGGCGCGTGCCGGACGAACTGTATGCGCTGTTTCCCGTGCTGTACGACATGCGCGGGCGCAAGAGCGGGAACCTGTCGGGCGGCCAACAGCAGCAGCTCGCCATTGCGCGTGCACTGGCCACCAACCCGAAGGTGCTGCTGCTGGACGAGCCGACCGAGGGCATCCAGCCATCGATCATCAAGGACATCGCGCGGGCGCTGAAGGAGATCCGCAAGCTGCGCCAGCTCACCATCGTCGTGTCGGAACAGGTGCTCAGCTTCACCCTCGATATCGCCGACCGCTTTCTCGTCATCGACAAAGGGCGCTTCGTCTACGAAGAAACGCGCGACAAGGTCGATGCCGCCACCATCAGCCGATACCTCTCGGTTTGACTCACCTCACACCATAGGAGCAAGCATGCGTCACGGGGACATTTCAAGCAGCCAGGACTGCGTTGGCGTGGCCGTCGTCAACTACAAGATGCCGCGCCTGCACACGCGCGCCGAGGTGCTGGAGAACGCGCGCAACATCGGCCGGATGCTGGTCGGCATGAAGCAAGGTCTGCCGGGGCTGGACCTCGTGGTGTTTCCCGAATACTCCACGCACGGGATCATGTACGACGCTGCGGAGATGTACGAGACGGCGGCCACCATCCCCGGCGACGAGACCGCCATCTTTGCCGCGGCATGCCGCGAGGCGAAGGTGTGGGGCGTGTTCTCGCTCACCGGCGAGCGTCATGAAGACCACCCCAACAAGGCACCCTACAACACGCTCATCCTGATGAACGACCAGGGTGAAATCGTGCAGAAGTACCGCAAGATCATGCCGTGGTGCCCGTTCGAGGGGTGGTACCCCGGCGGCTGCACCTACGTATCGGAAGGCCCCAAGGGCCTGAAGATCAGCCTGATCATCTGCGACGACGGCAACTACCCCGAGATCTGGCGCGACTGCGCCATGAAGGGCGCCGAGCTGATCGTCCGCTGCCAGGGATACATGTATCCGGCCAAGGAGCAGCAGGTGATGGTGTCCAAAGCCATGGCGTGGATGAACAACGTCTACGTGGCCGTGGCGAACGCGGCCGGCTTCGACGGCGTGTATTCGTATTTCGGGCATTCGGCCATCGTCGGATTCGACGGCCGCACGCTGGGCGAATGCGGCACCGAAGAGATGGGCATCCAGTACGCCGAGCTGTCGGTCGGGCTGATCCGCGATGCGCGCAAGCACCTGCAATCGCAAAACCATCTTTATAAGCTGCTGCACCGCGGCTACACCGGCACCATCAACTCCGGCGAAGCACCGGAAGGCGTGGCCGCCTGCCCCTTCGATTTCTACAAGACCTGGGTGAACGATCCGTCCGCCGCGCGCGCCCAGATCGAGGCCCTCACCCGCCGCACCGCCGGCACGCCCGAATGCCCCATCGATGGCATCCCCCACGCCTGACGCCACTTCCTGAGGAGAAACCACCATGCAGCATTTCAAGATCCAGCCCGGCAAGCCGCTGGCAGAGCAGGCCGAACTCGGCCACAACCGCTGGCATCCGGACATCCCGTTCCTTTCCAAGGTCAAGCCCGGCGAAGAGATCATCATCGAATCGCTGGATTTTCTCGACGCGCAGATCCGCGACGACGACAAGGTCGACGACGTGCGCAATGTCGACCTGACCCGCGCGCATCCGCTCACGGGGCCCTTCTACATTGAAGGCGCGGAGCCGGGCGACCTGCTGGTGGTGGACCTGCTCGACATCAAGCCCGTTACGCCAATCGGCTTTTCGGGCGTGTTCGCAAAATCCAACGGCGGCGGCTTCCTGGCGGATTACTTTCCCGATGCCGACAAGGCCATCTGGGACTTGAAAGGCGTCTATGCCACGTCGCGCCATATTCCCGGCGTCCGGCTGGCCGGCCTGACGCACCCGGGGCTGATGGGCTGCCTGCCCTCCCGCGAACTGCTGGATGAATGGAACCGCCGCGAAGCACCGCTGGCCGCCAAGGGCCTGGCCCAGCCGCCCGACCCGCGTACCGCCGTGCTGCGCGGCGTGTCCGGCGCGGAATTCGATCGCATGGCCGGCGAGGCCGCGCGCACGGTGCCGCCACGCGAGCACGGCGGCAACACCGACATCAAGGACCTGTCGATCGGCACCCGCATCTTCTTCCCGGTGTACGTCAAGGGCGCCGGCTTCTCGATGGGCGACCTGCATTTCTCGCAGGGCGACGGCGAAATCGGCTTCTGCGGCGCCATCGAAATGGACGGCGCCACGCGCGTCGGGTTCGATCTCATCAAGGGCGGCATGGCGAAGTACAACCTGAGCGCACCGATCTTCATGCCCAGCCCCGTCAAGCCGCGCTACGACCAATGGCTGACCTTCGAGGGCATCAGCGTGGAAAACGGCACCAACTACTACCTGGATGCCACCGTCGCCTATCGGCAGGCGTGCCTGAAGGCCATCGACTACCTCACGCACTTTGGCTTCACCGCCAGCCAGGCGTACATGCTGCTGACGGCCGCGCCGGTGGAGGGGCGCATCGGCGGCATCGTGGACATCCCGAACTGCGCGTGCACGGTGTCGATTCCCACGGCGATCTTCGATCAGGACATCACCCCCAAGGGCATGCTGAACGACAAATCGCACTGGGGCCGCAAGCCCGCTTGACGTTGATGGCCAATACGCGCTGGCCATGGCGGCACCGCTGCGGCCGGCGCAGCAATGGAGGCATGCATGCCGCTATACGACATCCGCTGTACCGCTTGCGACGGCATTTTCGAACGGCTGATTCCGGCTGCGAAAGTGCACGCGCCCACACCCTGCCCCTACTGCGACGAAGACACGCCCGCCGCGCCAATGCCGACCGGTGGGCGCGTTGCATTGAAGTCAGTTTCACGCTGGCAACCCAGTTCGCTGCATGAGCAGTTGGCGGGCAAACCAATCACCGGGCCGGGCAGCGCGGGTGGCTCTGGCCGCCGCAACAGCGTCCTCCATGTCTGCGGCGGAAAGCACTGTTCGATCTGCGGCGTGTGAGCCCAGACGCTGGCGCCTGATGGTGGTCTCTTGCACGCACAACAACGCGCACCCAAGGCGCCTGCGTGACCGGCAGACGCCCGGGGTTGCGCGAGCCGTGGCTTACGCTGCGGCCTTCAAACCTTCCATCGCCTCACGCACATAGGCGATCAGGTCCGGGCCCATCCACGGGCTGGCGGATAGTTCGGGCTCCTGCTCCATCGCCAGGCGCACCTTCGCTTGCGTCTGCGGATCGTCTCCCGCATAGGAGCGGAACAATTCGATCCAATGCCGCGCAAGCTGCTGCATGGCAGGCGCATGTGCCGGCGTGCCCTTGGCCAGATGCTGTCGCACCTCTCCAATCAAGGTCGGCCACTCGTTGGCGCGCTTGCCAAAGTTCTCTCGCATGAACTGCAGCTCCTGCGCCGACAGATACTTCGCGTAGATCGCCAGCTTGGTTTCGTTGGCCGCCTCCATGATGAAGTCGAGCATCTCCAGGCTGATACCGGTGCGCTCCTGCAATGCCGGTTCGTTGATGTGCATTTTGTGCAGCTTGGCCGAGAGCACCGGGTCGAGCGCCGCGTCCTGCGCGAGCAGCGCCATCCATTGCCTGGCGAGGGCCTGCGCCTCGCTGCTGCGTGATGCCACCTGGCGCGTCATCGCGTCCTGCACAGCCGACACCAGCGCCGCCCACCGCGCATGACGGGCGGTATCGGCGTCCATGCGTTCGGCGCGGGCACGTTCTTCCTGCGAGAGATATTTGTCGTACATGGTCATCCATTCCAAGGTTGTGAGCCACTCGGTCAATTCGGGCTCCTCCTCGCGCACGAGCTGGCCGTGCAGCCGCGACAGCCGATCGCGCAGCACGCTAGCCTGCGTGATCTGCTGATCGAGCATCGCAATCTGCCGTTCCACGATCGTGGTGAAGGGGATGTCCGGATTGGCCAGGAAAGCCCCGACATCGGCCAGCGACATGCCGAAGCGCCGCAACGCCTGGATCTTGTGCAGGCGGGCGACGTCAGCCTTGTCGTACAGCCGGTAACCGCTGTCGGAGCGGGCCGAAGGCGTGAGCAGGCCGATGGTGTCGTAGTGATGCAGCATGCGCACCGAGAGGCCGCAGCGTTTGGCGAGATCGCCCACTTTCAACAACATGGTGGCTCCTGTCTTCTGGCTTGGACACAGGCTAGGACCTCACACAATGTGAGGGTCAAGCACGGCGTGCATGGACGGCAATAGGCAGCGCCCCATGAAGACGCAGGCGCATCCTGCATTCTGAACGACGCCCCTCTGTGGTGGGGAACATGCCCCGCGAACCCGCACCACTGCGTGCGTCACAAAAAGTTCATTCAACTCTGTGTTCAGCGGGTCGATTAGCGGAATGTCCGATCTTGCGTCTGCCGCCAACGTCATGACTTTCTCACCGCTTCCCTTGCCCGCGGGCATTGCGCCCGAGATGCTGCGCACGGTGTTCCAACCGATCTTCCGCCTGTCGACCACCGAGGTGCTCGGCTATGAAGCCCTGCTGCGCGGGCCGGTGGGCTCGGCCATGGAATCGCCGGCGGCACTGTTTGCTGCAGCCTCGGACACAGCAGGCACGATCGCCCTGGAGACCACTGCCGCGCGTCTGGCCATTGCCAATTTCTCGGCCATGCGTCTGCCGGGCAAGCTGTTCCTGAACTTCAGCGCGCAAGGCGTGCGCCAGTTGCTGCAAGACCACGCCCGCCTGCTGCATGCGATTGCCGACCACGACCTGCATCCCTCGCGCATCGTCATCGAACTGACCGAGCAGACGCCCATCGACGATCTGGCCAGCTTTGCCGACGCCCTGTCGGTGGCACGCGACTTTGGCCTGCAATGCGCGCTGGACGATTTCGGTACCGGCAATGCCAATCTGAACCTGCTGATCGAACTCACGCCCGACTTCATCAAGCTCGACAAGTATTTCCTGCGCGACATTGCCAAGCATCCGGCCAAGCTGGACATGGCCCGCACGCTGCAACAGACGCTCAAGGGCGGCGCCACCAGCATCATTGCCGAAGGGCTGGAGACCGAAGACGAGCTGGGCGTGGTGCGCGACCTGGGCATCCGTTTCGGCCAGGGTTTCTTTCTTGCGCGCCCACAGGACAAACCCGCCAGCGACATGTCGAGCCAGGCGGCGCGCGTGCTGCAGTCTTCGCAGATTGCGGTGTTTCCGCAGGCCGTGCGCGTGGGCTGGCGCGCCATCACAGCCAGCAAGCTGCTGCGCGTCGCCCCCACGCTGCCCTTGCGCAGCAGCAACGACGACGTACTGCACCTGTTCAACCGCCACCCTGATCTGCACGCCGTGGCGCTGCTCGACGAAGACGAACGCCCGCTCGCGCTCATCGCGCGCCGCGCATTCATCGACCGCTATGCGATGCCGTATCACCGCGAGCTGTACGGCAAGAAACCGGCATTGGCGTTTGCGAACCGGCAGCCGGTGCTGGTGGAAAAATCCGCCTCGCTGGAAGACATGTCGGCACTGCTGATGAGTGAAGACCAGCGCTACCTGACCGACGGTTTCATCATCACCGAACATGGCCGCTACCTGGGCCTGGGCACCGGCGAGGAGCTGGTGCGCACGGTGACCGAAATCCGCATCGAGGCCGCCCGCTATGCCAATCCGCTCACATTCCTGCCGGGCAACATTCCGTTGAACCTGCACATTGAACGTTTGCTGGAAGCGCACGCAGAGTTCTATGCATGCTATGTGGACCTGAACCACTTCAAGCCCTTCAACGACCAGTACGGCTATTGGCAGGGCGACGAGATGCTGAAGATGGCCGCCGCCGTACTGGCCACCGCATGCGAGCCCACGCGCGATTTTCTCGGCCACGTGGGCGGGGACGATTTCCTGATCCTGTTCCAGAGCGCCGACTGGCAGGCGCGCATCACGCAGGCGATGGCCGCGTTCAATGCCAACGCACTCGCCATGTACACGCCCCCTGACCGCGCGGCGGGCGGCATCCATGCTGAAGACCGCAAGGGCCTGCCGGCCTTCTTCCGCTTCGTGACGATGGCGGTTGGCGCGCTGCATGTGCACCCGGGCGCGGCCCACAACAGCGACGACATCGGCACAGCTGCGGCCCTCGCCAAACGGCGCGCCAAGCAAAGCGACAACGGTTTCTATCTGGAAGCCATGCGCCCAAGCCACTCCATGCGGGCCATGGCCTGACACCGCCGGGCCGGCGCTACAGCATCGCCGGGATCAGCCCAAGCAACGCGGCCTTCACCACGGCATGCGTCTTGTTGGCGGCGTTGAGCTTGGTGATGGCGTTGCGGAGGTGAAAGTTCACGTTGCGCTCGGTCATCTCCAGGATGGCCGCAACTTCCGCCACCGTCTTGCCTTCGGCCGTCCAATGCAGCATCTGGCGCTCGACGTCTTTCAGGCGTGTGGCGGCATCCGGCAAGACCTTGTTGGCCATCAGCACGCTGATGCTCGCGTGTGCGCGCTGGCTCAGCCAGATCATTTCAGGCTCGCAGGCAGCCAGTTCGTCTTCGGTGATGGGCCAGGCGCGACGCACCAGGCTGAAGGTACCGAAGATGCCGGTGTGATCGCGGATGGTGTGTGACCACCCATGATTGAGCCCGTGCTGGCGCGCGTCGGTCCAGAACGGCGCATCCGCGCTGGCGATGCTGGACCACAGCATTGGCTTGACGCAGCGCTGCCCGTGCTGCAGCACGGGGTCGATGGCGGCATAGCCACGCGCGCGATAGTGCTCCCGCCACGGCTCCGGATACGTGCTCCACGTGATGGTGTTAAAGCGCGTAATCGGGAGCGCACCGCGCAGGGCGTAGGCGTAATAGTCGAAACCGAGCAGCGCCACGGCCGGTTGCAGGCAGCGGAATACCGCATCGGCATCGTGCAAGGCGTTCAACTCGCGCAGCAATGCTGCACGCCAGGATGTCGCGTGGTCATGCGGCAATTGGTTGTGAGCGCCCATCCCCTCGGCCTCCAGAACACACGCTGAGTCGCCATGCCGACTCCTCCCGCCAAGCAGTTCCCCTGATTTCCAATAGGTGGAAAGCCTGATCAGTCTTGCGTTTTGCTGAGGGCAATCGTTGGCGTGCTCGAACTATACATAATCCGAAACGAATTGCATGCCGCGCATGATGAAGGCAATTAGTAGAGTTTCTCGAATACCGGAATACCGAAACACAGAAATAAATGAATTGATAATCCAATCTGCTTTACGCAAATACTCGACCATTCTTTGAATATTCCGCCTATGTGCGGCATGCCTGCGGCCATCATTGCAATTCTTCTACGGCGAGGTGTCTTTTCTTACAGAGCCACGTAGGCGGAATTCGTATGATCCGCTTCCATCATGGCCCGGTCTTCTTCGAGAGGTGCGCCTCCGCGCGCATGCAGTGAATGCGGTGCCGAATACGCCGCAAAGCGTGCGCCGGCGCCACATTGGCTTGGTGCGAGAACGCGACACTCAGCAAGGATTGCACCGCAGTCATGCGGCAAAACGCCGCAGTAAAAATAACAATAACGACGATGTACGTGCAGGTTAATCAACGTCCGGAAAAATTGACGTGTCAGATTTACACGCACGTGTGCGGATTTGCCACCACGGCAGTGAATTAGGGCAAGAACGGCTTTCTTATTGGGGTTTCACAGTGTCAGCGAAACCCTTACAGTCTGGTCCGCGACTCGCCCTCTCGATGTAGTCGAGACCCCGACAAGAAACACGACGGTACGAAGCAACAGGGTTTTTAGGCGCGTCTTCATCCTCGTCACTCCCCCGGTTTGTGGCGCTTTTTCAAATCCGGATTTCTCCGGAATTGGCGGAGCTTTGCCCAAATTCAGAAAAGTGACGCGGACTTAATGCGGCGGCTGCCCCGCCCCACTGACCCACTTGTTTAGGAAGTCCCGTTTCATGCGCTCCACTCTGATGTCTCTTGGTCTCGTCGCCACTGCCGCACTCGGTCTGTTCTCGGCCGGCGCCCAGGCCAACTGCGTTGCCAATCCGCCCACGCAATCCAACACCACCTTCCCGGCCAGCCTGACCGGCAAGCTCGCGTACCACAGCTACGTCAGCTACGGCGACGGCACGAGCCAGATCTTCATCTACGACTTTTCTGCCCGCACGCTGCAACAGGTGTCGAAGGCGGCCTGGGGCATCAAGGACCCGATGAACGCCGTGTTCAGCCCCGACGGCAAGTGGATCGCCTTCATGGGCATCACCAATAACGCCTGGAACGTGTTCTTCTGGCAAGTCGGCTCGACCAGCATGCCGATCAACCTGACCAACAGCACCGGCCAGACGCGCAATGAAGACCCGAAGTTCAGCACCGACGGCAAATCGCTGCTCTTCAAGCAGAACGGCGATGTCATCCAGGCCGCGCTGTCGTACACCAGTTCGGGCCCGGTCTTCACTTCCACGGTGAACCTGACGCGCACGGCACCGACGCTGGAAAACTCGATGCCGTATGCAACGCCGGACGGCACGGCGGTCTTCTACACCACCGGCACCGGCTCGGGCATGGGCCTGTACAAGCAGACCGTGGGCAGCACCGCCAAGGTGGCGTTCGACACGCCTGCCGGCCTGGCGACGTACTACCCGGTCGTGCGTGCCGACGGCACCGTCTTCTACGCCCGCTGGCACGACGCCACGAGCCAGGCTGACCAGATCTACACCAAGGTCAACCCGAGCGACACGCCCAACCAGCTCACGCTCAACGACTGCAACAGCAACAACTCCGACCCGTCGCCCGTGAATAACACGAACTACGTGTTCTTCTCGTCGACGAGCGCCGGTGGCTACCAGCTGTACCTGGGCGACGCGAGCACGGGCCAGCGCTGGAGCCTGTCGCAGTTTGGTGTGAACTCGGACACGACCAAGGCCAAGCTCGGCTCGAACTACTACGCTGGCACGCCCACGGCTGCTGCGCAGGCGGTGACGCTGCTCTCGCAGGGCAAGCCGGCCAGCGCGTCGTCCAGCTACAGCGCCAGCCTCGGCCCGGCCTACGCGTTCGACGGCAATACCACCAGCACGCGCTGGGATTCGGTGGAAGGCGTGGCCGGCGCGCAATGGCTGATGGTCGATCTGGGCTCGACCCGCACCATCACCGGCGTCGATCTGTACTGGGACGCAGGCGCCAAGGTGTATTCCATCCAGACCTCGAACGACGGCGTGACGTGGACGAACATCTACTCGACGTCGAGCGGCACTTCGTGGGGCCACACGTCGCTCGCGAACCTCAAGGGCAGCGGTCGCTATGTGCGCATGTACGGCACGCAGCGCGCCACGCAGTGGGGTTACTCGCTGGACGAAATGCAGGTGTGGGGCTACTAAGCCGCGGTATCCGCATCCGCATCAGCATCGCCTGACATGACAACGCCCCGGTGGCTTCGGCCATCGGGGCGTTTGTCATTGGTCACGCGGTCGATGACCGGCCCGCATCGGGACCTACCCCTAGATTGTCAAAAGCTGAACATTCAGCCTAGGCACGGCTCGGCACGATGGCGTCTCCGCACCACGCCAGAGGATGACGATGCCCTCCCGCACACCACCGAACAGTCCCCCGCACGGCATGAGCCGGCGCGATTTCCTGACGCTTGGCACCGCCGCCGCTGGTCTGGGCGCGCTGGGCGTAACCCTGCCGGGAAACGCACAGGCCGCCGCGCATGCCACCGACGCCAACTGGCATGCCGGCCAGCTCGCGCACCTGATCCCGGCGGCCAGCCACAATCGCTTTCTCATCAAGGCGTCGTTTCAGGCACCGCTTGCGCGAGCGCCGTGGCTGGTGGTCAACGGCAAGCGCGTCGCCAGCGAGCAGACCGATGCCGCCGGCCGCTTCTGGCGCTTCGACGTGCGCGGTCTGCAGCCCGCCACGCAATACACGCTGCGCATTGTCGATGCGGCCGGCAAGCCGCTGGCCGACGCCTGGCCGCTGCGCACCTTTCCGGCACCGGATGCGACGCCCGCGCGCCTGCGCATCCTCGCCTATACCTGCGCCGGCGGTTATGACGGCCCGCCCTTGGCCGGCAAGACCGCATGGCTCGACATGAACGCACGCCGCCGGCTCCTGGCGCGCGGCATGTCGTTTGCGCCCGACACCGTCATCGCCAACGGCGACCACGTCTACTGGGATCTGCAGACCTCGCAGAACAAGCCGTTCGCACCCCAGGTGCGCGAACTGATGTGGGCGAAGTTTGGCGGCGCGCTCGACACGTCGGTGCCGATGTCGCACCCGAAGAACGAAGCCATCTTCACGCGCGTGTGCGATTACCAGATCAGCGGCCTGTACGGCACCACGCTGCGCTCCACGCCCGCGTATTTCCTGACCGATGACCACGACACCTTCGAGAACGACGAGTTCGACGACAAGGTCGCCACCTTGCCGCCGGAGCCTTACGGCCTAGTGGGCGCAGAGCTGACGCAGCGCCGCTACTACCCGGAGTTCCTGCCCGATGCCAACCGCCCCGTGTGGCTGCCCGGCGGCGACAAGGCCGGCATGCCCAGCGATACCAACAGCGCCTTCGGCACCCTGCGCTACGGCGCGCTGCTCGAAGCGGTGCTGTACGACTGCAGGCGCTTTCTCGACAACAAGGGCGTGCACGCACGCGTGGTCCCGCAATGGGTGGAAGACTGGTTAGTCGCGCGCACCCGCGCTGAGGACACCGCGCACTTCTTCCACGTGCCCTCGCTGCCGTTTGCGTATTCGTCCGGCAAGCTGGGCGACTGGTATCCGGACCTGCTCGACAGGAAGACCGGCCGCCTCGTCGCCAACGAGCCCAAAGCCGGTTGGCAGAGCGGCTGGCATGCACAGCACCAGCGCCTGGTGGCTGCGCTTGCCCAGCAGAAACAGCGCGCGGCCGTCATCGTCCAGGGCGACTTCCATGCTTCGGCGGCCGGGTCGATGTCGCGCTCCGCTGACCTCGCCTTCGCACAGCCCGTGCACACGGTCATGACCGGCACGCTCGGCACCGGCGACCTCGCCTTCCCCTCCGCCTTCCGCAGCATCGAAACCACGCCCGCGTTGTCGGTCGCCATGCACGAAGCGTTGCGCCCAACAGAGAAAAACGGCTTTACCATCATCGACGTGACGCCCGAGAAGATGACGTTCTCGCTGTTCATGTGGCGCCCGCCCGAGCCGGTGGAAGCCATCGACACGCTGCAGCCGGCCCTGGTGTACGAGGTGCCGCGCCTGGCGTGACGCGCCAGCACAACAACAAGGAGACGCATGGCGAAGATCTGCATCGTGGGGGCCGGCTCGATCGGCTGTTATCTGGGTGGCCGTCTGCTGGCGGCCGGTGCCGATGTCTCGCTCGTGGGCCGCGCACGCATCGGCAACGAACTCAGCGCGCACGGCCTGACCTTGACGGACTACCGCAACGGCCGCTGGCAGGTGCCGCCTGCGGCGATCCGCTACATGGCCGATTCCAGCGCCGCCGCCGATGCCGATCTCGTGCTGGTGACCGTCAAATCTGCCGCCACGCAATCCGTTGCCGATGAACTGAAGCCCGTGCTGCGCGCGGGCACCATCGTCGTCAGTTTTCAGAACGGCCTGTGCAATGCCGACGTCCTGCGCGCCGCGCTGCCACAGCAGACCGTGCTGGCCGGCATGGTGCCCTTCAACGTGATGCAGCCTGGCCCGGGCGCTTTTCATCAGGGCACGGCCGGTGAACTGGAAGTGGCGGCGTCCCCCGCGCTGCAACCGTTTGGTGATGACTTCCGCCGCGCAGGCCTGCCGCTCACGGAACGCACCGACATGGCAGCCGTGCAATGGGCCAAGCTGCTGCTCAACCTGAACAACGCCATCAATGCGCTGGCCAACCGGCCGCTGAAGGAAGAGCTGTCGCAGCATGCGTACCGGCACTGCCTGGCGCTGGCACAAACAGAAGCACTCCGGCTGCTGTCGCGCGCGGGCATCCGGCCTGCCAAGCTGACGCCGATACCGCCCGCTTGGATTCCACGCCTGCTCGCCACGCCGGATGCCGTGTTTGCGCGGCTGGCCGGCAAGATGCTCGCCATGGATCCGCTCGCGCGTTCATCCATGTCCGACGATCTGGCCGCCGGGCGCATGACGGAGGTCGACTGGATCAACGGAGAAGTGGTGCGTTTGGCAGAGCGCCTGGGGCAACGCGCGCCGGTGAATGCGCAACTGTGTGCGCTGGTGCATGCCGCCGAATCCGCCGCTACACGCCCGAACTGGTCGGGCAACGATCTCCTGGCAGAGTTGCGGGCGGCAGGTTAGTCGGTGCCGGCTTCGCTTGCAGCCAGCAACTGCGCCATGTCCTGAATCTCGATGTGGCCATAGCGCAGGCGGATCGCGCCAAGTTTGACCAGCGCCTGCAGCTCCTTGCTGAGCGTCTGCCGGCTGATGCCGAGCATCATCGCCAACGCGTCTTGCGAGGTCGAGATGCTCGCGCGCCCCTCTGCCGATTGCGACACATCGCCGTGCGCGAGCGAAGCGATACGCCGCGCCACGCGCGCCCGCGTACCGTGCAGCGCCGCACTCGCCAGCGAGCCATACGCCAGTCGCAAGCGCGTCGCCACCAGCCGCGCGATTGCGCCGGCAAATGCGGCATCGCACATCAGTGCTTCAAATTGCGCCACGCTCACGGCCAGCACGTCCGAATCTTCCAGCGCGATTGCGCAATGCCCGCGCGGTTGCTGATCGAGCGTCGAGACCCCGCCGAACCAGTTGCCTGGCTCCACCAAGGTGAGGATCGCCTCATCGCCCTCGGCATTGAAGACGGAAAGCTTGAGCGCACCGCTCGCCACGCCAAAGAACGCATGCGAACCGGCGTCCATCGGATCACCCTGACGAAAAAGAAATGCGCCCGCGGCGATGCGCACGGGCACCGTGGCTTCGAGCAGCGCCTCGGCAACGTGCGGCGCGAGGCTCCGGAACCACGGGTTGGCGGCAAATGCGTTCATCACGATTCAGTTTCCGGCACTGAGCCCCGGCGCCCCAACACCCAACCCACCGACAACACATATCGACTGCCGCCCACCACGCGCGTCACGCTGTGCTCGCACGCGTCGGGGCGGAACAGCTTGATGCGTCGTGTCTGGAAGATCGGTTTCGCGCAGACAAACTCGCCGCCCGCGCGTGGCGACTTCAGCACGATGTTCAGCCGGTAGTGCCGGCCGTGGGTGACGGGGTCGGTATGCGGTGGAATTTCCGAGCCGTCCGGATAGCGGATCAGGTAACTGTCGAACGGGATGGGCCACGGCGCAGTGGCCAGCAGCATCTTGTCGTAGCCCGTGCCCTGGCGGCCGCGCTGCCAGCGAAAGGCGGTGCTGAAGAATGCGCGCAAGGAAGACATGGAAACGAAGCGGCCGGAATGGAATCCGGGCATGGTAGCCGGGAACTATCGGCGCTTGTCGAATTTCTTCCAGTACCCGAACGGCTCCTGATGGCACTCGTAGTCCAGCTCGGCCACGCGCGTCTGCAGACGTTCCTGCACCTCCTGCACGGCGAGGTTGTAGACCGCGGGGCCGATCTCTTCAAGAAAGAAACTGAGCAGCGCACCGGCCTGGATGTTGCCGATGCGCTCGTCCAACTGCTCGGTGAAGTAGCGCTGGATGGATTGGACGGCCTCTTCGCGGACGTCGCGGTCAAGTTCGATGGGCATGCGCAGGGCTCGCGGTGGCGGACAAGGCCACCAGCTTACTGCCCGCGGCCATACGCATCCAGCAGCTTGAGGGTGACGCCGTTCGTCCAGCCGAAGCCGTCCTGCAACGGATACTCACCGCCGCCACCGCCGCTGCCCGTTCCATCGACGATGTATTTCTCGACGAGCTTCTGCTGGCTGGCATAAAGCTGCTCGACGCTGCCGAGAAAGCGCTCGCCGATCGCCTGGGCAAGCGGCTGCCAGCCGTATCGCTGCGCCCCGCGCAACGCGATCCATTGCAGCGGCGCCCAGCCGTTGGGCGCATCCCACTGCTGGCCGGTCTTGAAGGTGGTGGTCGACAACCCGCCCACCTGCAGCAGCGCCTGCTGCGTCCATTGCAATGTCTTCCACGCGCGGTCGGGGCGCGCGGCACCCACAAACAGCGGATACGTCATCGCGGCGGACTTGTTGTCGCGCACGCGGCCCAGCTGCCAGTCGTAATCGGCGTAGTAGCCGGCGGGGTGCCACAGGTAGCGCTCGATGGCGACGGCACGTTTTCCGGCGCGCACGGAATATTCGACCGTGCACGCAAAATCACGCGCCGCTGTGCAACCGCGCGCGATCGTCTTCTCAAGCTGGAACATCAGGCTGTTCAGATCCACCGGCACGATCGACGTCGTGCGGATGGTGCCCAGCGTGGCGTTGTCGCCAAACCAGCGCGAGCTGAAATCCCAGCCGCTTTCGGCCGCCGCACGCAGGTCGCGCCAGATCTCGTTGGCGGGGCGTGCGGGCGTTTGCTGCGCGGTGGTCACGTCTTGCAGATAGGACTCGGGGCGCGGGGTGTCCTGATCGTCCCAGTAGCGATTGAGCACAGTGCCGTCGCGCATGACGACGACGTTGCTGCTCGCCTGTCCGCCAGGCGTGGTGGCCGCGCCGCGCATCCAGTACGCATACTCCTTGCGCAGCTGCGGCAGGTAGCGCTTGAGCGCCGCGTCGCCCTCCTTCTGCGCAGCCAGCTCCACCATCAATGCAAAAAACGGCGGTTGAGAGCGGCTCAGGTAATACGTGCGATTACCGTTCGGGATGTGGCCGAACTGGTCGATCGCATAGGCGAAGTTGTCGAGCATGTTGTCGACCAGGTCTTCGCGGCCGGCCTCCTGCAGGCCGAGCATGGTGAAGTAGGTATCCCAGTAATAGCCCTCGCGGAAGCGGCCGCCGGGCACCACGTACGGCTTGGGGAGGGGAATGAGCGAGCTGTTGTCGGACGCGGTGGTCGTTGTGCGCGTGAGCGCCGGCCACAGCCAGTTGATGTGCGCGCGCAAGGACTGCCCCGCGGGCGGCGTCACGGGCGTATCGACCGGCGGCGTGAAGTACTGGTCGACAAACGCCTTGAGCGAGAAGCCCGGCACGTTCTTCTGTGCCTGATACGCCTGCAGGATGACCGCGGGCGCGGCCTTGGGCACCGCATCGACAAACGTCTTCTGATCGGGATACACCTGCGCGGTCTGCACCGCCACGAACAAGTCGCCGTAGAGCTTGTCGGGCGACGGCGGCAGCGCGGCGCCCACGCCCACATCGGCCAACGCGGACGAGGCCGCCAAACCGAACGCCAGCCATGCGGCAACGTTCGCCACACGGCGCCGGATCAAAAAGTGAGCCTGTCGATGCATCGTCGTCTCCTGCCTGGTTGACGGAAAGCCAGTCCAGAAAAGGAGACGCCGACAGCGTTGTCAAATCGACAGGTTTTGCGCAAAGCGGCCACGTACGGCAGCGCCAGAAATGGCGCCATATCGGGCTCTGCGGGCAAGCAACTTGCTGATGCGCCGCGATGCTTCGAACGCCCATTCGACCGTGCGAGCATGCGGCGCCAGACCGCACTAGCCGCGCACGACCTCGTAGCGCATCTCGACGAACGTGTTCTTGTAGGGCACGGCGGAAGTGAGCTTGAGCGCAGGCTGCACGATGCGGCGCGGCAACAGCGGCAGGCCCGTGCCCAGCGTGACGGGCATCACCTGCACGATCAGTTCGTCCAGCAGCCCCGCATCGAGAAACCTGCCGGCGAGTTCACCGCCACCCACGATCCAGAGATTGCGCCCGGCGGCTGCGGCCAGCATGTCGCGATGCACGGGCTGCACATCGCCCCGCACGAAGCGGATGTCCGCACCTGGCACCGCCGGCAGCGTGCGCGATGTGAAGACCCACGCAGGCTGCGCGTAAGGCCATGGCTGGGCTTCGCCCCCGGGGCCGGGCTTGGCCAGTTCGCGCAGCAGCCATTCGTAGGTGGACGCGCCCATCGCCAGCGCGCCGACGTCGCGAATGAAGCTGTCGTAGCTTGTGCCTTCCAGCGAGCCAAACTGCATCAGCCAATCGAGCGAGTGATCCGTCGTGGCGATGAAGCCGTCCAGGGTCGCCGCGGCGTAGTACTGCGTTTTCGACATGTCGCCTCCCGTTGATAGTCAGGAGCGAAATGCTACGCCGCGCGAATTGCCGTTGCCTTGCGCGCGCTGCTACGCCATCGCAACCACGTTGACCACATCGGCCGGGCAGATCCGGTTGCGCCCCTGATGTTTGGCGTCGTACAGCGCGCGGTCTGCGCGTGCGCTCAGCCGGTCGAACGATTCGCCGGGTTGCCACGCCGCCACGCCACCGCTGATGCTGTAGCAGCAAGACTGCGCTCCGGCCGCGACAACCTGCGCGGCAGCGGCCTTGCGCAAGCGTTCTGCCAGATGCGTGGCGTTGCTGCTGTCCGTGTCGGGCAGCAGCAGCGCAAACTCTTCGCCGCCGATGCGCCCGAGCACGTCGGTAGGCCGCAACTGCGCATGCGCCATCTGCACAAACGCGCGCAACACGGCATCGCCAGCGGCATGGCCGAGGGTGTCGTTGATGCGCTTGAAGTGGTCCAGGTCGAGAATCAGCAATGCCAGCGGCCGGGCGTGATGTTGCACACGGCCGACATGGCGGCGTGCCAGCGCCTCGAAGCCCTGACGCGACAGCGCACCGGTCAGGAAATCACGATTGGCGGCATCGCAGGCATCCGCCAGCAACGCGTCGTGCACCATGAGCATGGCCGACATCGACAGGATGGGCATGATGGCCGCCGCCACCACGAGCAGCAGCACGCTGCCGGCGGTGGCGAACATGGTGGGGCTGGACGCAGCGTCCAGCGTCAGGAAATAGATGCCACGCACGAGCTGGCAGACGCCGAACACAAAAGCAATGACGGCCGTGACCCGATACGGATACGTCGATCGACCGGCGGGCGAATGGCGCAACAGCATCCACACCAATGCCGTGCAGAAGGCGGCCGAAAACAGCGTGGTCGAAAACACCCGCATGGGGATGCTGTCGACGGCGTAGCGCCAATAGATGACCGCCACGCCCACCGCCGCCACACCGGCCAGCAGGATGGGCCACTGCGGCCGACGCCCGAGAAACCGCGCGCAGCCCGCGTAGTAGGCAGCGCCACCCAGCGCCAACAGGACATTCGCCACCACGACCGACAGGCTGTCGGGAATGTTTCCGCGCAGCAGAATCAACGGCAGCGCCAGCACCACGGCCAGATTGGCGCCAAACCATTCGGCAATGCCTGGCTTGCCGGCGCGCAGCAATGAACCGAGCAACCCCAGCAGTACGAAGCTCATCAGCGCCGACGTGGCAATGGCGACGCCTGGATCCAGCATGAGCGCTCCCGGGTTTTTTAAGCGGGAGGATTCTACGTGAGGGCGTGGTGAGGCAATATCACCGGACGGTGGGGGCCAACCAAATGGCGCCGGTCAAGTGCCCCGGCTGCGGCTCTTGCTGTGCAGCGCCCGATTCTGGGCTTCTTTGTCGGCATTGCGCGCCGAGAACCAAGTCATCACACCTGCCACCAGCATGACGAGTCCAAGGACCAGCGGGATAAGCAATGCGCCCCACCCGGCGCCTGCACGCATCCCCTGACTCACGCCGGACACGAGAAAGAGGAATGCCACCAAGCCCACCGCAATCAACAACACGCCCAGGAGCGCTACAAGCAAACCCTTTGTTGACGTCCGCATGCTCTTGCTCGAGATTGAAGGAGCGAAATATTACCGCGCAAGCCGTGAACACACGATCAGCCGCCAAATCTGCGCGCATAGGTCGCCGCCTCGTGGCACGTTTGCGCTAGCGTGGGCGATGCGGCGCATGAACGATCTGGAAGAGAGGCGACGCCGGATCGGCAGTCCTTGGCATGATCGTGCGGCCGTGACGGCAACGCTTGCACCTCAGAATCGCCGCACAAAAATCACGGCTTCGGGCCGAGATCGTCTACTGCATGGCCGCCGACGGGCTGCAAGGCGGCTTCAGCGGCATCCACCTGGGCGGGCTCGGCGTCGATGGTGAGCAGAAAGCGCCCGCCGATCACGACGTTCTGGAATTTGCGTTCGTAGGTCTCGGCGTTCTCGCCACCGGGCTCGTAGTCGCCGCACAGAAAGTTGCCGCACAACGCACCGGCCTCGTCACCCTGGTGCGACAGCGCGACGCGATCCAGCGCGAGGCCGGTATTCAATACGGCTTGGCGGGCTGCTTCCGCAGCGGCATGGTCTGTGAAGATGCGGACGATGGTCGGCATGGGGGTTCTCCTCGTGGTGAACCCAGAATTGACGCATCGGCCGTGCCTGGCGACGCGCTAGGCTTTTGGCTCAGAACAGCGCCATCTGGCGCATCCCGAACCCGATCGCTTCCTCCACCCGCATGCGCGCGTGCGTGAGCGACCCCTCGATGCCCGAGAGCGTGCCGGCCAGCCAGCGGTAAAGCAACGGTGCCTGACCGCGCGGGCTCAGGTGGATTTCACCGAGCTTTTTGCCGCGCTTGTCACGGTAGTAGTGGGAGCGGTAGCCGCGTTCCCAATGCGTGATTGGGCCGCGCCATCGGCGCAGGCGGCGGGGTTTGGCGGGGGGCGTTTCGGCTGTCGATGCCGACACGGGTTCCTCCCAGCCGAAAGCGGGTTTGGCGAACAGCGGCAAACCTTCCAGATCGGGGTAGAAATCCATCGTCGTATGCTCAGCTAGCCGCGCCGCCGCAGGCTTTGCAGACAAAAACGGCGCGTAGCCCGCATGATACCTGGGTTTATGGCAGACGGCACGTGCAAATGGCCTAGCGGCGGGCATCGGAACAACGCTGCGCACGCCGCACACTTCGCGCTTCGGTATGATGGCCGCTCCCCGTCCCGAGACGCGCGGCAATCGACCGCTACCCAGAATGAAGAACGCCTTTAACACGTTGATGACACCCCGAATCGCTTGCGCGCTGTTGGTGGCAGCAAGCTGCGTCGCTCCGGCTCACGCGCAGGACAGCGCCTTCGCGCCATTGCTGCGCCATCTGGCCGATCGCCTCGTCACCGCAGACCAGGTCGCGCTGAGCAAATGGGACAGCGGCCAGTCCGTCTACGACCCGACGCGCGAAGCCAAGGTCATCGCCAATGTCTCGGCGGAGGCGCCGGCCTACGGCCTGGCCGCAGCCGACGTGAGCGATGTCTTCACAGACCAGATCGAGGCGAACAAGGAAGTCCAGTACGCCCTGCTGAACGACTGGCGACGGGCCGGTGCCGCGCCCACCGCGCAGCGGCAGAGCCTGCCGGATGTGATCCGGCCCAAGCTGGACGCACTGCAGAAATCCATCCTGCAAGCTTTGCGCGGTGCCGCCGCGGCGCGCAGCCAAGCCGATTGCCCCGTGCAGGTGGCGAATGAAATCGGCCGTGTCGCGTATGAGAAGTCGCTCGACAGCCTGCATCGCATTGCGCTGGATCGTGCGACGGCGCGGTTGTGCACCGCACGCTAATCCAGTGAAAGAACGGCGTGGCCAGCATCGGGCGCGCCGCAAACAAGAACAAAAAAAAGCCGGCCCAAAAGACCGGCTTGTTCGAGACGAGGCGATGTTCCCCGGCACTGCAAAGCCGGGATTGGCCTCAGCCCAAATCCACCGGCACAAAGATCTTCGTATCGTCACGCTGCACCAGCAATGCGACATGCTTGCCGGCCCGGTCGACGAGGGTACGAAGCTCCTGCACCGACGACACCGGCGTACCGTTGAGCGACAGGATCACGTCGCCCGGCTGGATGCCGACCTTGGCCGACGGGCCGGTCACGTCCATCACCACCAGGCCGCCGGGCAAACCGTTCTGACGCTTTTCTTCCGGTTGCAGCGGGCGCACAGCCAGGCCCAGGCGGCCTTGGTCCGGGGCAGCCTTTTCGCTGGATGCCACCTTCGCGTCCTTGGCGGCGCCGATGGTCACCGTCAGGGTGGTCGGTTTGCCCTGACGGATGATCTGCAGCGGCACGGTAGAGCCCGGCTTGATGTCAGCCACCTGCTCAGGCAGATCGCCCGACCGGTCGATACGCGCATCGCCGATCTGCAAGATCACGTCGCCGGGTTGCAGGCCGGCCTTGGCTGCGGGGCCGCCGTCTTCCACCGAGTTGACCAGGGCGCCTTCGGGCTTGGGCAGGTTGAAGGAATCGGCCAGCGACTGGTCGACTTCCTGCACCGCAATGCCCAGGCGGCCGCGCGTGACCTTGCCGGTGGACACAAGCTGCTGCTCCACCTTCATCGCCACGTCGATCGGCACGGCAAACGACAGGCCCTGGTAGCCGCCGGTCTGGCTGTAGATCTGCGAGTTGATGCCGATCACCTCGCCGCGCTGATTGAACAGCGGGCCGCCCGAGTTGCCGGGGTTCACCGCCACATCGGTCTGGATGAACGGCACATAGGTGTCATCCGGCAGCGAGCGCGACTTGGCGCTCACGATGCCCGCCGTGACGGTGTTCTCGAAACCGTACGGCGAACCGATCGCCAGCACGGGCTCGCCCACCTTGGTGTTGGCGGGGCTGCCGATCTGCACCACCGGCAGGTTCTTGGCAGAGATGCGCAGCACTGCCACGTCGGATTGCTTGTCGACGCCGAGCACCTTGGCCTTGAACTCGCGGCGGTCAGTCAGCTTGACGTTGACCTCCTGGGCGCCGTCCACCACGTGGGCGTTGGTCAGGATCAGCCCATCGGCCGACACGATGAAGCCGGAGCCCAGACCGCGCACGATCTGGTCGCCACGCTGTTGCGGCATCTGCGGCATGAACCGCTTGAAGAATTCGGAGAACGGATCGTCGGGGCTCATGCCGGGCGGCAGGCCCTGCATGCTGGTGCGCTGCGCGCGCGCCGTGGTGCTGATGTTGACCACCGCAGGGCCGTAACGGTCGACGATGCCGGAGAAATCCATCGGCGCGGCCACGGCCACCGGAGCCGCGCCGGAACCCGAGGCGGTCGTTGCCGTTGCGGTGGCCACGGGTGCCGCCACCGCGCGCGAGATCATGTCTTTCTGAAGATAGGCATAGCCGCCTGCAACGGCGACCACGGCGGCCAGGCCAGCCGCACTGCGTGCCAGGGTTTGACGCGTCATTGTAGTGTCCTCTCTTGCTGAGCACGAGGGTCACGGCCTGCGGAGCCGCCTGCCGTGCCCATCGGTTGAAGGCATCGTAGGCGGGCAGACTTAAACGAGACTTAAAGGTGGGCGGCGCGCCCGCACATCACACGAAACGAAATGTTTCTACGCGTTGGCCTTGAATGGAAAGCGCAGCACCACGCGCAAACCGCCGCCTTCGCGCGCTTCCAGCGCGAGGGTCGCGTCATGCGCCTGCGCGATTTCCCGCACGATGGCGAGCCCCAGACCGCTGCCGCCGGTAGGGGCTTGCGCTGGCCGATAAAATCGATCGAGCACGCGTTCGCGTTCCTCCGCAGGGATGCCGGGGCCGTTGTCCTCCACCACCAACTGCACCCCACCGTCGGGCGTGTGCCCCGTCAACACATCGACGCGCGCGCCGCGCGGGCAGTAGTTCAGCGCGTTGTCGACAAGGTTGACCAGCAGCACGCGCAGCGCATCGTGATTGCCGATGACGGATGCCGGCTGCGACTCCATCGCCATCCCCAGATCAATGCCCTTGTGCACCGCCGCCGGTGACAATTCGGCAACCACGTCGGCCGCCACGGCGTCGAGTGCAACCGTTGCACGCTGCGTATCGGCAGCGCCCGGCTCCTGTCGCGCGAGCGTCAGCAGCTGACCAACAAGGCGGATCATGCGCTCCACACCGCGATGCAGATCGGCATGCGCGGCGCGGCGTTCGTCTTCGTTTTCGGCGCGGTCGGCCACCTGCAATTGCAGCTTGAGCGCAGCCAGTGGCGTACGCAGCGCATGCGCGGCGTCGGCGACAAACGCGCGCTGGTGGGCCAGTGCGGTGCCGAGTCGCGCCAGCAGATCGTTCAACGCGTTTGTCAGTGGGCGGATCTCGTCAGGCAAATCGTGCGTGGGCAACGGCGACAGCGCGGCCGCGTCGCGCGCCTGCACCTGCTTGGCCACGGAACCCAGTGGCGCCAACCCGCGCCCGACCGCCAGCCAGACGATCCAGCCCAGCAGCGGCAACAGGATCAGCAGCGGCGCCACCGTGCGCAACGCCATGCGCGCCGCCACCTCGTGGCGCGCACTGTAAGGCTGGGCGATCTGCACCACGGCAGGCCCGAAGGCGACACTGTAGATGCGCCAGGGGCCCTCCGGCGTATTCGCGTCGGAAAAGCCCAGCTCCGCCTGGTCCGGCAGATTGGGGCGCGCGTGCGAAAGATACAGGCTGCGGCCTGTGCCGTCCCAGATGCGGATCACGACGTCGTCGTCACGCGCAATGCCCGCGAGCGCCGGGGGCGGCGGGTCGATCCACTGGCTCGGCAGCGCGGCCGCCACCTGCTGCATCTGGTAGTCGAACAGCGCGTTGGCCTCCTGGCGCGCCTGCGCGTAGATCAGGCCGGTGGCGATGACGATGCCCGCCAGCAGGCCGCCGGCCAGCCACCACAGCAGGGTTTTACGGATCGATTGCATGGGTTATTGGTGCGCGTCGCCGCCGGCAGGTTCCGCAGGCGACGTCGGCGCCTCACGTGGAATCACATACCCCACGCCTCGGATGTTCTGGATGAAATGGCTGCCGAGCTTCTTGCGCAGCGCATGGATGTAGACCTCGACCGTGTTGCTGCCGACCTCTTCATCCCAGCCGTAGAGGTTGTCCTGCAGCTGCGCGATCGACCACACCTTGCCCGGCCGCGCGAGCAAGGCATGCAGCACCGCAAACTCGCGGCCCGACAGCTTGACCGGCACACCCGCACGCAGCACTTCGCGGGTCACGGGATTGAGCAGCACCTCGCCGTGGCGCATGAGCGGATCGGCACGGCCGCCCTGTCTGCGCAGCAACGCGTGCATGCGTGCAGCCAGCTCCTGCAGGTCGAACGGCTTGACGAGGTAATCGTCTGCGCCGGCATTGAGACCGGCCACGCGATCGGCCACCGCATCGCGCGCGGTCAGGATCAGGATGGGGATGGCGATGCCGCGCTGGCGCACCTCGCGCACCACGTCGAGCCCGTCGCGCTTGGGCAGGCCGAGGTCGAGCAGCATGAGGTCGAACATGGTGGTGCCCGGTTCCGCACCCGCGGCACCGGCGGCGCTGGGGGCGGTCACGGCGTGCACGGCAGCCTCGCCGTCGCGCACCCAGTCGATGGCGAAACCGTCGTGGCGCAAACCCTTGCGCACGCTGTCGCCGATCATGTCGTCGTCTTCTACGAGCAGTACGCGCATGACGAATCAAAAATAAGCCGGGGAAGGCTCATTGTAGAACCGTCGCGCGGGCGGCTCGCGCTTTGTGCGAAACCGCCCGCAAACTCACCTCTGCATCAGAATCCGCCCGATTTGATCAACTGGTTCAACGCACCGATGTTCAGGCTGCCCCAACCCGTCGGGTAGTCCCAGCCCTTGGCGGCGCTGTAACCGTAGCCCTGGTAGCCGTTGTTGCCCGAAACCACGTCATAGCGCAGCAGCGACGCGTTGGCCGGAATGGCGCTGTACAGGCGCGCCGCCGGAAAGCCCAGGTTGCCGTTGGCCGCCAGCAGCCGCGCCCAGAAGCCGACGAAGATGGGCGAGGCCAGGCTCGTGCCGCCAATCTGCTGCAGCTGCCCGTAGTTGTAGATGTAGGCACCGGTGCTTTGCGCCGCGTCGAACGACACATCGGGCAATAGCCGCGCATTGCCGCCCTGCCAGCTTGGTGCCGGCAGGATCTGGCTGATGCCGCCGCCCGTGGCCCACAGCTTGCCGTTGCCGTCGAGGCCTTCGTTCCACACGGTCTCGCTGGCGAAGCTCGATCCGCTCGTGTAGAGCGTGGTGCCGCCAATGGCCAGCACGTGCGGCGACGATGCCGGCCACGACACGCTGTAGTTGCCGCCGTCCGGATAGCCGCGGTTGTTGCACTCGTAGACGCCCTCGTCGCCGGAAGACACGGAGAACGTCTGCCCCTGCGCGGCGGCCGTGGTGAAGATGGCCTCTTCGGCATCGAGCGTGCCGTCGGCGCTGGCGTCGCTCTCGCACCAGCCGAGCGACACGTTGATGATCTTGGCCGTGTTGTCGGTCACCGCCTTGTTGAACGCCTTGGTCAGGCCCGTGTTGCCCGGCGCGTTGAGATCGGCCATGTAGAAGGCCAGCTTGCCGACCGCGCCGCCGGCCGCACCCACGATGGACTGGCTGTCGAGGTTCCACTCGCCCTGGCCTTCCTGGTCATCGGTGTAGTTGCCGCTGGTGCCGTTGGTCTTGATCGTGGTGGTGGACACCGCGGCGTAGCCGTTGTTGCTCGTAAACGTCCGCAGGTCACGCAATGTTTGCGATACACCGCCGATGGTGATGACGCCCACGGTGGTGCCCGCCGCCGTCGGCACACCGGTCGCGCCATACAGCGCCGGGAATTCCTTCGGGTAGTGGCCCGTTGCGGTGCCCGCCGCCAGCGTGCGCGCTTCCGCCACATCGCCCACACGCAGCAGCGGACGCGCGCGCGCCACGTTCTGCAGGCCCAGTACCGAGCCGACGATACCGCCCAGCGCGCGCGGCACCTGTGCCTTGCCGCTGTTCGCAAACCCGCTGCGGCCGGCTAGCTGGTAATGCACCAGCGGCGTGTTGAACGCCGCCTTGACCGTGCCCGCTGTACCGCGTGCCGACACCAGCAGCCGGTTGGGTGCCACATCGATATCGATAAAGCCGTTCTGCCGCAGATAGCCCACCACGGCGTCCACCTGCGCCTGCGTGGGCGCGTGGTCGGCGAGGAACTGCTCGCTGGTCAGGTACTTGCGGTAGCGTGGGCTGTGCGGGTCGTTCACCTCGTGCGCGAGCGCCTTCAGCGTGGCCTCGTTGCGCAGTTTGAGGCTGACCAGCACATCGGTGGTCTGGCCGGGGGCGACCTCGTTGGCAGCACCGCGCGCCATGAGTTGCGGGCCGGTCACGAACGCCTTGGTGTGGGTATCGACCCAATCGGTGGCGGCATGCAGCGGCCCGGCCGCGAACACCAGCGGCCATGCATACGCCAGATGGCGGCACAGGGTGGAAAAACGCTGCATGGGGAGAGCAGTACGGAGCATCGGATGTCCTTATGAGGAGTACGACGTTGCAGAACCACGCCGCTTGTGACGACGTGGGCGTCGTTCACCGTAGCCAACGCGCTCGCCTGGCAACAGTGCAAAAACAGTCAGTTGCACTTGGGGCGCGCTGCATCTATCAACCCCTCGCCGGGCGGTTGCGCACGGCTGCGCTTGCCTTTATCGTGATGCGACCCGCCATTCGAACCCGCGCGCAGATGAGCGCCCAGCAAGCCACTTCCTCCGCCACACCTGATGCACCGACCGATCTGCGCGAACGCATTCGCGCGGCGCGCCCGTCGCTCTCTCCGGCCGAACGCCAGGTGGCCGACTGGGTGCTGCGCCAGCCCGGCACGGTGCTGAGCCTGCCGGTGGCCGCCATCGCGCGTGAGGCCGGTGTCAGCCAGCCGACCGTGATCCGCTTCTGCCGCTCGATGGGCTGCCATGGCCTGTCGGATTTCAAGCTGCGGCTCGCGCAAGGCAACGTCGCCCGCGATGCCGCGCCGGCACGCATCGTGTCGCCCTCTGGCACGCACGTGCTGCAGAACGCCATTGATGCGCTCACTACGCTGCAAGATCGATTCGACCCACGCACGCTCGATGCGGCGGTGGCGCTGGTCGACAGCGCGCACCGCATCGACCTGTACGGCTTCGGCAGCTCCGGCGTGGTGGCGCTCGATGCACAGACGAAGTTCTTCCGCTACGGCATTCCCGCGAATGCGTATAGCGATCCGTATCTGGTCTCGATGTCGTTGAACGTGCTGCAGACGGGCGACGTGGTGATCGCCATTTCAAAATCGGGCGCCTTGCCCGAACTGCAGACGGCGGTGGAGCGCGTGCGTGAACTCGGCGTGCGCGTAATTGCCGTGACAGCGCCGGGCAGCCCGCTCGCGGCCCTCGCCGATGTGGTGCTGCCCGCCGGCGTGGACGATGCCGTGGCCGACCGCTCGATGGTCGCGCGCCTGCTGCACCTGGCGCTGCTCGATGCGCTGGTGCTGGAAGTGGCGCTGCGCAAGGGCAGCGCACTGCAGCACGCCGATCAACCTGAGTAACACCAACGCCAACGCGGCGTCAGTGTCCCTGCGCCACCGCGTGGTCCATGGCAGCGCAGAGGCCGATCAGCCCCGGGTACGGTGAATGAATCACGTACACCGGCATCGATGCCACATAGGCCGAAAAGCGGCCCTTGTCTTCAAAACGCCGCCGGAACGGTGAGTTGGCAAACGCCGGCCCCAGACGCGGGACGATGCCGCCGCCGATATACACGCCGCCGCGCGCGCCCAGCGTGACCGCCAGGTTGGCCGCAATGGTGCCGAGAAACGCGCAGAACGTATCGACGGCATAGCGGCAGCGTGCGTGGTCGCCCGCCGCATCTTCCATCTCGCCCAATGCGATGGCGGTGATGTCGGCGGCGCGGCGCAAGGTGGGGCCTTGCTGCCAGAGATCGAAGCACGCGCCGAGCGCCTCGTAGATCAGCTCCAGACCCATGCCGGAGATCAGCCGCTCGGCAGACACGTGGCCGAAGCGCTCACGCGCGAAGCGCCAGATCACAACCTCCTCGTCGTTCATGGGCGGGAAGGCGACATGACCGCCCTCGCCGGCCACGGCGATGTAGCGGCCTTCCGGTGTCGGCAGCAGCGATGCAACGCCCAACCCGGTTCCGGCGCCCAGCAGCGCGCGAGGTGCATCGGCCAGGCTGGCACCGCCGCCGACCTGCTCCAGCTCTTCGGCGGGCAGATACGGCAATGCGTGCGCCAGCGCCGCGAAGTCGTTGAGCACGACAAAGGTGTCGAAGCCCAGCGACTGGCGCATTGCCTCGATCGAGAAGGCCCAGTCGCGATTGGTCATGCGAATCTGATCGCCCAGCACCGGGTTGGCGATGCCGATGGCGGCATGCCGCACGCCAGCCGCCGCGATTTCCGGCGGCAGCGATGCCAGGTAGGCACGCATCGCCGCTTCGAGCGACGGGTAATCGTCGCCGGCCAGCACACCGATGTGGGCCAGGCGCATGGGCGCCATCTCCAGCGCAAAGCGCACGTTGGTGCCGCCCACGTCGGCCACCAGCCGCGGGTAGGCCAAGGTGTCGGCCAGGTCGGCCGCGCTGCCCGCGTTCACGTCATGCAGTCCAATAGACATCGAGCGGCACCTCCCGCTGATGAATGACATAGCTCACCGGCAGCGCGCGCTGCGCTACACCTCGCGCGGCTTCGTCGAACACACCGCGCTTGACCGATCCCGAGATCGACAGGAACAGCCGCCGCGCCGCACACAGCGCAGACAGATTCAGGCTGATCCGCCGATGCGGCGCGGCGCCCGGGCGCACCGGCAGATAGCCCGGCGCACGCGTGCGGTCGATGCCATCGTCCAATTCGGGCGCATCGGGAAACAACGATGCGGTATGCCCGTCGTCGCCCATGCCGAGAATCACTACGTCGGGTTGCTGAAACGGATCGTTGGCGGTCGCCACGCATGCATCCACGTCAACCGATTCACCATGCACATGCGGCGACAACACCAGCGGAAAGAAGCGCGCCGCCGCCGCCGCATCCTGCAGGAGGTGCTCGCGGACGAGTCGCGCATTGCTGTCGGCATGCTCGGGCGGCACGGCACGCTCGTCGACCAGGGTGATCGACACGTCGGCCCAGCGCAGCGGCAACACGCGCAGCGCGGCAAACAGCGCAATGGGCGAACGCCCGCCCGAGACGGCCAGGCACGCACTGCCCTGTTCCTCGATCACATGCGTGAGCGTGTTCGCAATGGACGCTGCCAACGCTTGCACCTGCGCGGCGGCCTCCGGAACTGCGTGCCAGCGCATCGCCATTACATCTCCTCGTGCCACGCGGCGTTGTCGCGCGAGAGCAGCGCGCTCGATGCCGCCGGGCCCCAGCTGCCCGCGGTGTAGCCCTTGGGCGGAATGCGCGCTTCGTTCCACGCCTCGATGATCGGCTCGACCCAGCGCCAGGCTTCGGCCTGCTCATCGCGGCGCACGAAGAGGCCGAGCTTGCCGTTGACGGCATCCATCAGCAGACGCTCATACGCGCCGGCATGGCGCACGCCGCCGTGGTCGGTAAAGTCCAGGTCCAGCGTGGACGGCTGCAGGCCCAGCGCCGCGCCCGGCGTCTTGGTCAGGAATTGCAGGCGGATGCTCTCTTCCGGCTGCAGGCGAATGACCAGACGGTTCTCCGGAAACTGGATCAGCGGTTTAGGGAACAGTGCGTGCGGCACATCATGAAAGCGCACCACGATCTCCGCCAGCCGTTGCGGCATGCGCTTGCCGGTGCGCAGGTAGAACGGCACGCCGGCCCAGCGCCAGTTGGCAATCTCGGCCTTGATGGCGACGAAGGTTTCCGTGCGGCTGTCCGGCGGAATGCCCTGCTCGTGCAGATAGCCCTGCACCGGCTGCCCCGCGATGGCGCCTTCCTGATACTGTCCGCGCACGGTCTTCTCAGGCACCTCTTGCAGCGGGATCGGCTTGAGCGCTTTCAAGATCTTCAGCTTTTCGTCGCGGATGGCGTCTTGCGACAGGCTCGACGGCGGTTCCATGGCGACGATACACAGCAGTTGCAGCAGGTGGTTCTGCACCATGTCGCGCAGCGCGCCGACGCCGTCGTAGAAATCGCCGCGCTTTTCCACGCCAAGCTGCTCGGCAATCGTGATCTGCACGTCCTTGATCCATTCGCGGCGCCACAGCGGTTCGAACAGCGCGTTGCCAAACCGGATCGCCATCAGGTTCTGGACGGACTCTTTCCCGAGGTAGTGGTCGATCCGGTAGATCTGGTCCTCGGCAAAGAACTGCGCCACGGCGGAATTGATGCGCTCGTTCGACGCAAGATCGGTGCCCAGCGGCTTTTCCAACACCAGCCGTACATTCGGCGTATTCAGCCCGACGCGGGCGAGCTGCGCGCAGATGTCGACGAAAATGCCCGGCGCCGTGGCCAGGTAGCAGACCGTGACCGGCGCGCGGTCCTCGCCCAGCGCGGCGGCCAGCGCGTCGAACTGCTCGGGTTTGCGGGCGTCCACCTGCTGATAGACGATGCGCTCGGCAAACGAGGCCCAGGCGTCGTCGGAGACGGGCGCGCCGGAGTACAGGCGCATGGTCGGGCGCGTTTCGCGCTCCAGCAGGGCGAGGTAGCCGGCAGTTTCCAGCGGCTGCGTGCCGATGGCGAAGATCCGCCCGCGCGAGTGCAGTTCGCCGCCCTGATGCGCATCGAACAAGGCCGGAATCAGCTTGCGGCGGGCAAGATCGCCCGTACCGCCGAACAACACCATGTCGAATGCGGGCACCGACATCGTCATCTCCTGTGTGTGAGCCATCGATTAGGCTAGCCTAGCTGACTAGCAAAGCCACGTCTTTTCAGCTCATTTTGTAGTATTACTACATCGCGAGCAAGGCGTTCGTGAAACTGCCCCGGCAAGCGTTTCCGGCAAATCTTTTGCGCCGAAGCATGGCCTCCGGCGGGGCTTCTGGCACGCAATTCGCGTGCTCGCCCGCGTCAATGGCGCGGCATCGGATTCGGTACCTGTGGAAAACCCTGCACCACATCCGACGCATTTGTAGGAAAATTACAGCATTCGGTCCCGCCCGGACCTACCCCCTCCAGGAGAACCCGCATGGCCCTGCACCGCACTCTGGCCGCCGTCACCCAACGCATCATCGACCGCAGCCGCGGCCCGCGCCAGGCCTATCTGGACGTGACCCGCAAGAATGCCGGCCGCAAGGTCGAGCGTACGCTGCTCTCGTGTACGAACCTCGCGCACGGCTTTGCGGCCATGCCGGGCGAAGCGAAGATCCGCCTGAAAGCGCTGGAGCGGCCGAACCTCGGCATTGTCTCCGCCTACAACGACATGCTGTCGGCGCACCAGCCGCTGGAGGCGTTTCCGGCGTGGCTCAAGCAGGCCGCGCTGGACGCCGGCGGCACCGCGCAGTTTGCCGGTGGCGTGCCGGCCATGTGCGATGGCGTGACGCAGGGGCAGGACGGGATGGAGCTGTCGCTGTTCTCGCGCGACACGATTGCCCTGTCGACGGCCGTGGCGCTGTCGCACCAGATGTTCGACGCGGCGCTGTACCTGGGCGTGTGCGACAAGATCGTGCCGGGCTTGGTGATCGGCGCGCTGTCGTTCGGCCACCTGCCGGCCGTGTTCGTGCCGGCCGGCCCGATGACCACTGGCATCAGCAATGATGAAAAGGCGCGCACGCGCCAGCTGTACGCCGAAGGCAAGCTCTCCCGCGCCGACCTGCTGGAAGCCGAATCGAAGTCGTACCACGGCCCGGGCACGTGCACGTTCTACGGCACGGCGAACTCCAACCAGATGCTGATGGAGGTGATGGGCCTGCACCTGCCGGGCACCGCCTTCATCAACCCGAACACGCCGCTGCGCGAAGCGCTCACGCGTGAGTCGGCGCGCCAGGCGCTCAAGCTCGTCTTCAGCGGCGACCAGTACACCCCCATTGCCGACGTGCTGGATGAGCGCGCGTTCGTCAACGGCATCGTCGGCCTGCTGGCCACGGGCGGCTCGACCAACCACACGCTGCACCTGGTGGCGATGGCGCGTGCGGCCGGCATCCTGCTCACGTGGGACGACTTCAACGATCTGTCGGGCGTGATTCCGCTGCTGGCGCGGGTCTACCCGAACGGCAAGGCCGACGTGAACGAATTCCAGGCCGCGGGCGGTCTGTCCATCGTGATTCGCGAACTGCTCGACGCCGGCCTGCTGCACGACGACGTGACGACGATCATGGGCAAGGGCCTGCGCCGTCATGCGCAAGAGCCCTTCCTGGAAGGCGACAAGCTGGTGTGGCGCGATGGCGCCGCCGCCTCGCTCGATACCAACATCGTGCGCGGCGTGGCCGAGCCGTTCTCGCCGGACGGCGGCCTGCGCGTGCTCGACGGCAACATCGGGCGCTCGGTCATCAAGGTGTCGGCGGTCAAGCCGGAACATCGTTTTGTGGAAGCGCCGGCGCGCGTGTTCCTGGCGCAGGACGATCTGATCAACGCGTTCAAAGCCGGCGAACTGGAGCGCGATTTCGTGGCCGTGCTGCCGTATCAGGGCCCGGCCGCCAACGGCATGCCCGAACTGCACAAGCTCACGCCAACGCTGTCGGTGCTGCAGGAGCGCGGTTTCAAGGTCGCGCTGGTGACGGACGGCCGCATGTCGGGCGCATCGGGCAAGGTGCCGGCCGCCATTCACATCACGCCGGAAGCGCTCCACGGTGGGCCGCTGGCGCGTGTGCGCGATGGCGACATCGTCGTGCTGGATGCCGAAGCGGGCACGCTGCAAGTGCGCGTGCCGGAGGCGGAGTGGAATGCCCGCCAGGTCAGCGTGCCCGATCTGTCGCATTACCACGCCGGCGTTGGGCGAGACCTGTTCTCGGGTTTCCGCCGCAATGTGTCCGCAGCGGAAGAAGGCGCCTGCACGTTGTTCGTATCGGCCGGCGCATAGGCTGAAGACGATCCAACCGGCCCAGGCCCGAGGCCTCGGCCGGTTGTGTTTACAGCATCGACTTGTCGATCGAGATACCCAGCTCACCCGCCATCTGTTCGACAAGCGCCTGAAGCCTGGCCACCTTGTCGGCCAACTGCTTCTGCTCGGCCTTCAGCGCTTCAAACTCAGACGGCGCGATGGACTCGTCAACCCCGGCGCCCTGCCGGATGTCGGCCTGCGCAACTTCACCGCACAGCAGGTGCATCCAACGGCTTTCACGCTCCCCCGGCATACGCTGCAGCTTCACGACATAGGGCGGATCGTTCTCTGCCAGTTCGTCCAGAAACGCTTCAACGGATGAAATGTCGGCAAAGGCGTGGAACCGCGCCGCGTTCAGTCGCAACTCGGCTGCGGTCTGCGGGCCGCGCAGCAACAGCACCGTGAGCAACGCGACGGATTGACTTGGCACGCCCAGCACGCGGTTCATGTTGTGCTCGAAGCGCGGCACGCGGCTGCTGCTGCCCTCCATGACCAGGCTCAGGGACTTCAGCCCGTCAATGGCCGTGAGGATCTCGGCTTCGGTAACGGACATGACCGGCGCTCTTGCGGTTTTCTGATTGCAGCCGGCCGCCAGCGCGTTGAGCGTCAGCGGATAAGTGTCGGGCACCGTGTGCTGCTTTTCGACCAGAACGCCGAGCACGCGTCCTTCAAGGGCGGTCAGAGTACGGATGGCGCGACGCTGCACAGCGTCGGGATTGATATTCATGATGGGACGGCGACGGATACGCTGGGTTGGGGCAAATCGAATCCCGACATCATATCCGGCACCCGCAGGCAGGAGGCCCTGCCTGCGCAATGACAACCGAGGCTCAGCCCTTGGCCGGACCGCG
Source organism: Ralstonia sp. UNC404CL21Col (assembly GCF_000620465.1). GTDB lineage: Bacteria > Pseudomonadota > Gammaproteobacteria > Burkholderiales > Burkholderiaceae > Ralstonia > Ralstonia flatus. The sequence goes on along the minus strand of NZ_JIBE01000004.1, from coordinate 1,157,941 downwards.
TACCAGCAACACCGGCGTGGTCGCCTGGCGGATGAACTTCTCGGCCACGCTGCCCAGCATCGCATGCGCCAGGCCACGGCGGCCGTGCGTGCCGATCACGACCACATCGGCGCCGCTTCGCACCGCTTCGGCCTGCAGGGCACCCGCCACATCCTCACCCACGTGCTGGGTTTCCACCAGCACCGTTTCCTGCTGCAAACCCGCGGAGGTGAGCGTTGCGGCGGTGTCGGCCAGCAACGCGGTGCCGGCTTCGATAAACGACTTGCGTAGCTCGGTCGGGTCGTAATAGCCGACGTCGAAGAGCATGGCGGGGCTGTCGACGATATAGACGGCGCGGATGGTGCTCTGGAATGCCTTGGCAAGGCGCACGGCCTCGGCCAGGGCCAGCTTGCTGGTTTCGCTGCCATCAATGGCGACCAGGATCTTCTTGTACATGGTTCAAGCCTCGCAGGAGAGTGGTTGTCGGAATACTGTGCTGACTGTGCTGGGGAAGCGCTTGGGCCACCCACACGCTATTCTGTGACATCGACCGCCCTTTTGCGTTGCGCCAAATCAGATGGCCGCGACCATGCGACGCAACAATGCACCGTCATCCGCCCGCCCCCACGCCCGAGTTGATTGCCGCTTATCGCAGCGCGCGGTATCGCATCAGCGCACCGGAGGGCGATGTGCTGTTGCGCGTCGATGCCATCAACCCGTGCGTGGCGGCATTGCTCGCGCAAGCCAATGTACCGTGGGCCGTCTTCGTGACGGCGCATCAGCCGTTTTCGCACGCGGTGTCTGCCGATGAAAACGCCGCGCGGCAGGCCGAGCTGCTTGCCTGGGCCATCGCACGCGGCATGGCCTGGCTCTCGGGCGAAGGCGGCCCGCCGGAAGATGCCCCGGCGAACGCGTGGTCCTCCGAACCGAGCCTGCTTCTGTTCATCGAAGACCCTTCGGTTGCCGATACCTTGATGCTCACGTTCGAGCAAAACGCCGTAGTGCTGTGCGATGCGCATGGATTTTGTACCTTGCGTTGGCACCCGTATCTGCCAGACTGATTCTGCACAGGGCACTTGGCGCACAGCGCTTTGCAGCACCGTAAGTGGCGCTTCCGATCCTAAGTGCTTGCGTGGATACATCAGCAGGAGGTTCGTATGGAACTGCACATGCAATCGCATCATTGGGAGCGCCGCATGCCCGACTGGCTCGCCGCCAGCGTGGCCGGCCTCGTGGGCGGCGCACTGGTCATCGTGCTCGAATTCTTCTGGTCGACCATGGTGCTCAATGAAAGCCCCTGGCGCCCGACCCACAAGATCGCCGCCATGGTCATGGGCCGGGGCGCACTGGAAGAGATGTCGTTGTTCAGCTACAGCATCGTGGCGACGGCGCTCGTGCTGCACTTCGTACTGGGCGCCATCATGGGGATGATCCTTGGCGCCATCATCGCGCCGTTTCACTTCGATTCGAGCCCCGGCATGCTCGCGGCCGTCGGCGTGGCCTTCGGGATCGTCGCGTACGTGGTGAACTTCTATGGCATGACGGCGGTGTTTCCGTGGTTTGTTTCGGAGCGCGGCTCAGGGCCACTGCTCGCGAACCTGCTGTTCGGGGTGGTAACGGCCATCACCTACGGCATGCTGGAGCGGCGCGTGCGCGAACCGATGCGCTGACACAACCTTTTTCCTGCGGCGCCGCAAGCTGAGCGGCGCCATCAGGAGGCGGCCGCCTCTGGCAACACATGCCGGAGGCGGCCGTTTTGCATTGCGGCGCAGCATGCAGACGGCGCGTCGGCGCGATCCGTACGCGGGGTGTGCCTCGTCCTTACGTTGCCTTGCACGATCCGAGTGCGCGACCTAGCCTGTCTTTAGCGTGTTGAGGGAGTCCCTCGCCGGAGGTGCCCATGGCCCTTGCGATTGCGCTCGTGCTGATCGTCGTGCTGGCGGTGGGGTTTCACTTTGCCAGCCCGTGGTGGATCACCCCGATCGCCTCCAACTGGGTGCGCATGGACGACACGCTGACGATCACCATCGTCATCACCGGCGTGCTGTTTGTCGCCATCAACCTCTTCGTCGTCGCGGCGCTCCTGCGCTATCGCCATCGCGATGGCCAACCCAACCAACGCGCCGCCTACGAGCCGCACAACACGCGACTGGAATGGTGGCTGATCGGCGTCACCAGCGTGGGTGTGGCCGCGCTGCTCGCGCCCGGCCTGTTCGTCTATGCCGATTACGTACGCCCACCACCGAACGCCCTGCAGATGGAAGTACTCGGCCAGCAGTGGCAATGGCGCTTCCGCTTTGCCGGCCCCGGCGGCAAGCTCGGCACGACCGACGTGCGCTACATGAGCAACGACAACCCGTTCGGCATGAACCCGGCTGACCCGAACGGCCGCGACAACTACCTGATCGAAACGCCCGAGCTGCACCTGCCGATCAACCGCCCGATCCAGGTGCTGGCACGCTCGCGCGATGTGCTGCACGACTTCTATGTGCCGCCGTTTCGCGCGCGCATGAACATGGTGCCGGGCATGATCACTACGTTCTGGTTCACCCCCACCAAGGCGGGGCGCTACGACATCCTGTGCGCGCAGCTCTGCGGCATCGGGCACGCCAACATGCGCGGCGTGGTGGTCGTGGAAGACGAGGCGTCGTTCGCACGCTGGCTCGCCCAGCAGACCACCTTCGAGCAGCACCAGAAGGCCAAGGTGCAGGCGGCCCCCGCCGCTGCCGGCGGAAGCGCCCAGGCATTGGCAGAGCAGGGCCAGACGCTCGCCCAGGCCAAGGGCTGCGTTGCCTGCCACAGCGTCGACGGCAGCCCGCGCGTGGGCCCCACGTGGAAAGGGCTCTACGGCAAGACCGAAACCATGGCCGACGGCAGCACCGCGCACGTCGACGAGGCGTACCTGCGTGCGTTCATCCGCGACCCGAAGGCTCGCGTGGTGAAAGGCTTCGCGCCGATCATGCCGTCGTTCGACCTGAGCGAGCAGGAACTCGCAGCGCTCGTTGCGTACATCAAGGCGCAAGGTGGCGATGCCGCATCGACCACGGCAAAACCGTAGCGAGGAGACGCCATGTCCTACGGCAACAATGACCACGGCGACCACAGCCACGCACCGCAGAGCTTCTGGACGCGCTACGTCTGGAGCCAGGACCACAAGGTCATCGCGGTGCAGTATTCGCTCACGGCCATCGCCATCGGGCTGGTGGGGCTCGTGCTGTCGAACCTGATGCGGCTGCAGCTGGGCTTTCCGGGCAGGTTCGCCTTCATCGACGCCAACCACTACTACCAGTTCGTCACCATGCACGGAATGATCATGGTGATCTACCTGCTCACGGCGCTGTTCCTGGGCGGCTTCGGCAACTACCTGATCCCGCTGATGCTGGGCGCGCGCGACATGGTGTTTCCGTTCCTGAACATGCTCAGCTACTGGGTCTACCTGCTGGCCGTGCTGGTGCTGGTGGCGAGCTTCTTCGTACCGGGCGGGCCCACCGGCGCAGGCTGGACGCTGTATCCACCGCAGGCGATCCTGCCCGGAACACCCGGCACCGAATGGGGCATCGTGCTGATGCTGGTGTCGCTCGCCATCTTTATCGTGGCGGCCACCATGGGCGGGCTCAACTACGTGACCACCACGCTGCAGGCGCGCACGCGGGGCATGACGCTCATGCGCATGCCGCTCACGGTGTGGGGCATCTTTACCGCGACGGTGCTGGCGCTGCTGGCGTTTCCGGCGCTGTTCGTGTCGGCCATCATGATGCTGCTCGACAAGACGCTGGGCACGAGCTTCTTCATGCCGGCGGTGGTGTCGATGGGACAAACACTCCAGCATGCCGGCGGCAGCCCGCTGCTGTTCCAGCACCTGTTCTGGTTTTTCGGCCACCCCGAGGTCTACATCGTCGCGCTGCCCGCCTTCGGCATCGTGTCCGACCTCATCAGCACGCACGCGCGCAAGAACATCTTCGGCTACCGCATGATGGTGTGGGCCATCCTCATCATCGGTGTGCTGTCGTTCGTCGTGTGGGCGCACCACATGTTCGTGTCGGGCATGAACCCGTACTTCGGGTTCTTCTTTGCCACCACCACGCTGATCATCGCCATCCCGACCGCGCTGAAGGTCTACAACTGGGTGCTCACGCTCTGGCGCGGCGACATCCACCTGACCGTACCGATGCTGTTTGCCATCGGCTTCATCAGCACGTTCGTCATCGGCGGCCTGACGGGGCTCTTCCTCGGCAACGTCAGCGTGGACATTCCGCTGTCCAACACGTACTTCGTGGTCGCGCACTTCCACATGGTGATGGGCGTGTCGCCGATCCTGGTGGTGTTCGGCGGCCTCTATCACTGGTACCCGAAAGTGACGGGCCGCATGCTGAACGACACGCTCGGCCGCGCGCATTTCTGGATCACCTTCGTCGGCACGTACCTCATCTACTTTCCGATGCACTACCTGGGTGTGCTCGGCATGCCGCGCCGGTACTACGCGTATGAGGGTTACAGCTTCATCCCGCCGTCCGCGCAGACGCTGAACACGTTCATCACCGTCATCGCCATCATCGTGGGCTTGGCGCAGCTGCTGTTCCTCTTCAACCTGGCGTGGAGCCTCGTGCGCGGCAGGAAGGCCGAGGCCAACCCGTGGCGGGCCACCACGCTCGAATGGCAGACGCCGCAGACACCGCCCGGGCACGGCAACTGGGGGCCGACGCTGCCGGTGGTCTATCGGTGGGCATACGAGTACAGCCCGCCCGGCCGTGCGGATGACTTCGTGCCGCAGAACGAACCGCCCACCGGCACCCCCGACATGGGAGCGGAGGTGGAGGCGCAGCCGGGAATCCCCCTCCACGCCAGCGGGGTGCGCACATGACGACCCTGCCCCGCCACTTCGCGCCCGACACATCGCCTGCATTGCCGCCGCACGCTGGGCGCATTGGCCTGCGCGTCTTCATGGCCGTGGTGACGACGCTGTTCTTGCTGCTGATCCTCGCCTATGCCATGCGCATGCGCGAGCCCGACTGGATGCCGGTTCCCCACCCGGCGCTGCTGTGGTGGAACACCGGCGTGCTGGCGCTGGCGAGCGTCGCCATGGAAGGGACAAGGCGCACCGACGCGCGCCGCACGCCCTGGCTGCTGGCCGGTGGCGCCCTTGCCGCGCTGTTCGTGTTCGGCCAATGGGCGGCGTGGCAGCAACTGTCGGCCACCGGGCAAGGCGTGGCGGTCAACCCGTCCAACAGCTTTCTGTATGTGTTCACGGGCCTGCATGCGGCGCATGTCGTCGGTGGCCTGGTCGTCTGGGCGGTGACGGTCGCGCGCCTGCACAGGAACGCCGATCGCACCCGGCTGGCCGTTTCCCTCTGCGCGACGTACTGGCACTTCCTGCTGGCCGTGTGGCTCGTGCTGCTGGCCGCGATGTGGTGGATCACGCCCGCATTCGTCAGCGCCATCTGCGGGCCGCTGTATGGAGCCACGCCATGAGCCACTCCACGCTTCCAACGGACCCGGCAGTCTCGGCAGACGCCGCCAAAGGCTGGCCCGGCATCGTCAACGACTGGTCGGCCGACCGCGAAACCTTCAAGGTGCCGTGGGGCAAGGCCATGATGTGGATCTTCCTGCTGTCGGACACCTTTGTCTTCAGCAGCTTCCTGGTCGGCTACATGACGGTGCGCATGTCGACGACCGTACCGTGGCCCGACCCGTCCAAGGTGTTCGGGCTGTCGGTGGGCGGCGTGGAAGTGCCGCTCCTGCTGATCGCCATCATGACGTTCGTGCTCATCAGCAGCAGCGGCACGATGGCCATGGCGGTGAACTTCGGCTACCGGCGCGAGGCAAAGCGGGCAGCGCTGCTCATGCTGGCAACGGCCATCCTGGGCGCGGCGTTCGTGTCGATGCAGGCGTTCGAGTGGACCAAGCTGATCGTGCACGAAGGCATCCGGCCGTGGGGCAACCCGCTGGGCGCGGCGCAGTTTGGCGCGTGCTTTTTCATGATCACCGGCTTCCACGGCTTTCACGTGACGTGCGGCGTGATCTACCTGTTGCTAGTGGCGCGCAAGATCCTGCAGCCGGGTTTTGCCGAGCACGGCAACTTCCAGATCGTGGAGATCGCGGGCCTCTACTGGCACTTCGTCGATCTCGTCTGGGTGTTCATCTTTGCGTTGTTCTACCTGTGGTGAGGCCTGTCATGGACCACACGGAACCCTCTGCCCACGGGCAACAACACCCCATCGACATCTACCTGAAGATCTGGGGCCTGTTGTTCGTGCTGAGCACGATGTCGTACCTGGTCGATTATTTTCACGTGCAGGGGCTGATGCGCTGGACGCTGATCATCGTGTTCATGATCGCCAAGGCCGGGCTGATCGTCTCCGTGTTCATGCACATGATGTGGGAGCGGCTGGCCCTGGTGTACGCGATCCTGCTGCCGCCGCTGGCCTTGCTCGTGCTGATGGTGCTGATGGCGGCGGAAGCGCATCACACCTTTGGCATGCGCATGCTGTTCTTCCATTGAGCCCCGGGCTGGGCGGGGCCAAGCACGGCCCGGCGAGGCCCGCATCCGGCCCCCGGAGGGCGGAGCGTGGACCTCAAACCGTCGCGCTCCGCAGTCTGAGGTCCAAAATTTCGACCTCCGACTGTGGCGTTCCACCCTCAGACAGTGGAACGCCAGCCTCAACCGGTCGAGCGTGACCTTCCGAGGGCGGAGCGTCAGCCTCGGACAGTGGCGTTCGAGTGTTCGAGACTGAAACGCCAGCGTCCGAGCGCGGCAATCGTGTGTTTGACATTGGGGCACGACCCCGTGACGGTGGCGTTGGAGCCTCAAAGCGTCACGCTCGACGCTCGCACGGTGGAGCGCCAGTGTTTGCGCCTGGAGCGCCACCATCCGAGGGTGGAATGCGAGTGTTCGGTCGTGGAGCGCGATGCTCCAACACTCGCGGGCGAACGGGCAGCCTTGTCCTGGGCCGCCTCGTTGCCAAGGCGAGGAGATTTAGCCGAGGTGGATGGCGTCCAGCGCCTGCGTGAAGTCCGCCACCAGATCGGCTTCATCCTCGATGCCGACCGACACGCGCACGAGCGAATCGGCAATGCCCATCGACGCGCGGCGCTCGGCGCCCATTTCCCAGTAGATGGTCGGCGCCACCGGAATCACCAGCGTGCGCGTGTCGCCCAGGTGCGTGGCGCGCACCGCGTAGCGCAGGTGGTCGAGCATGTCGACGTAATCAGCGCCGTCTACCAGCTCAAAGCTCAGCAGGCCGCCGTAGTGACGGAACAGCTCGGTGGCGCGGGCGTGCTGGGGGTGCTCCGGCAGACCGGGGTAGTAGACACGTGCCACCTTCGGGTGCGCCGCCAGCGTGCGGGCCAGCGCCAGCGCGTTGCTGCAGGTGCGGTCGACACGCAGGGCCATTGTTTCGGCGCCCACGGCAATGCGGTGCGCGGCATCGGCAATCAACGTGGCGCCCTGGTCACGCAGGCCCTTCTTGCGAATCTGCTGGATGCCCTGCATTTCCGGCTTGGCCTTGCGATAGGCCGGATAGATGTTCGGATAGGCCGCCCAGTCGAACAGGCCCGTATCCACCACCGCGCCGCCCAGCGCGTTGCCGTGCCCGCCGATGTACTTGGAGAGCGAATGCACCACGAGGCTCGCCTGCGCGTCGCGCGCGCGGAACAGCCAGGGGGACGTCATCGTGCTGTCGACCACGTAAATCAGGCCGCGTGCCTTGCAGATGTCGCCAATGCCCTTCAGATCGGCCACTTGCGTGCGCGGGTTGGCAATGGTTTCCACGAAGACGAGGCGCGTATTCGGCTGCACTGCGTCGGCCACCGCCCGGGCCGACGTGGCATCGACGAACGTCACGTCCACGCCCAGGTTGCGCAGCGTTTCGAACACGCTGTTGGTGTTGCCGAACAGGAAGGCGCTGGAGACCACGTGGTCGCCGGCGCGCAGCATGGTGGAAAACACCGCCATGATGGCCGCCATGCCGGTGGCGAAACACGCCGTCGCCACACCGGATTCCATCATCGTGATCTTGGCTTCCAGTGCGGCCGTGGTCGGGTTGCCCTGGCGCGCGTAGGTGTAGCCGGGCTTGCCCTGGAACACATCGATCAGCTCGCGCGTATCGGCATAGCCGTACGTGGTGGATGTATGCAGCGGCTTGTGGATGGCGTAGTGCTCGACGCCGGCTTCGCGGTCGGCGTGCAGGAGGGCGGTGGTCAGTCCGGTCATGGCGGGGCAGCAGAAAGGCAGGAAAAGCTAGGAGGCGCTGGAAACAGCAGGAAAGTCACGCATTATCGCGCGATTCCGGGGCCACCTGTGTCCCGGAAGCCGGGCGGGCGTGGAACGTGGCTTGCGTCGCACCTCGCGTTGCAAGACCGACCGGATTTCACGCCTAGTGACGAGCCCATCTCCTGGATCCTCCCCTCCTCCCCATCCTGCTGAGGCATCGAGCCTGCAGCAGCGGATCGTGGGCGCGTTGTGGCGCGCCATCTGGCGCTACCGCAAGCGCGTGCTGGTGGCCGTGGGGCTGCTGGTGCTGGCCAAGCTGTGCGCGGTGGGCGTGCCGATCGTGCTCAAGTGGATTGTCGACGGCTTTGGCGATGCCACGCGGGCGCGCGTGTTTCCGGCCTTCCTGCTGCTGGCCTATGCAGTATTGCGCTTTGGCGGCACGCTGTTCGGCGAGCTGCGCGACATGGTGTTCTCGCGCGTGTCGCAGCCCACGGTGGCGGGCTTCATGGCGCAGGCGTTCGAGCACCTGCACCAGCTCGGGCCGCGCTTTCATGCAAGCCGGCAGACCGGCGGGCTGATCCGCGATGTGGAGCGCGGCACCACCGGCATCGAGTTCCTGCTGGGTGTCGCGCTGTTCACGATCCTGCCGACCATGGTGGAGATCGGCTCCGTGCTCATCATCATGATGAGCCGCTACAGCGGGTGGTATCTCGTCACCATCCTGGCCACGTTTGCGGCTTATTGCACCGCCACCGTGCTGCTCACGCGACGCCGCGTGCGCCTGCAACGGCAGATGAACGAGTTCGACTCGATGGCCGGCAGCAGGCTGCTCGACAGCATGCTCAATCACGAAGCCGTGAAGGTGTATACCAGCGAGCGCTTCGAGGCCCACCGCTACCGCGACATCCTGCGCCAGCGCATCGAGACGGCGGTCGCCAACCAGCGCGCGTTGTCATTGCTGCATGTGTCGCAAAGCGGCGTGATTGCCGCCGGTGTAGCGACCGTCATGCTGCTGGCCGGGCAGGACGTGACGCGCGGTGTGCTCTCGGTGGGCGATCTCGTGCTGATCAACGCGTACATCATCCAGGTGTGCCTGCCGCTCAACGCGCTGGGCTTCATGTTCCGCGAGGCGAAAGACGCCGCCATCAACGCAGAACGCCTGTTCCAACTGCTTGAACAGCGGGCCGACGTGGTGGACCTGCCCAACGGCGCACCGCTGCGCGTGACGCAGGGCGAGGTGCAGTTCGACCACGTGGATTTCGGCTACGAGAACACACGGCCCATCCTGCACGACCTGTCGCTGCACATTCCGGCCGGGCACACGGTGGCGGTGGTGGGCGGCAGCGGCTCGGGCAAGTCGACGCTGGCGCGGCTGCTGCTGCGCTTCTACGACCCGTGGGCGGGGCGCGTGTCCATCGATGGGCAAGACCTCCGCGTGGTCACGCAAGACAGCGTGCGGCGCGCGATCGGCATCGTCCCGCAAGACACCATCCTCTTCAACGACACCATCGCCTACAACATCGCCTACGGGCGCGAAGGCGCGACGATGGCGGAGGTGATCGAGGCGGCGCGCGCGGCCTATGTGCACGACTTCATCGCCGCGCTGCCCGAGGGTTACCAGACCATGGTGGGCGAGCGCGGGCTCAAGCTGTCGGGCGGTGAAAAACAGCGCATTGCCATTGCGCGGGCGCTGCTGAAGAACCCGTCGATCCTGATCTTCGACGAGGCGACGTCGGCGCTCGACACCCGCTCAGAACGCGCCATCCAGCGCGAGCTGGATCGCCTGTCGGCACACCGCACGACGCTGGTGATTGCGCACCGGCTCTCCACGGTGGTGGACGCGCACGAAATCGTCGTGCTGGAAAAAGGCCGCATTGTCGAGCGCGGCCGCCATACCGACCTGCTGGCCGCCAACGGCGTCTACGCCCAGCTCTGGACCCTGCAACGCCAGCAGTCCGACCTGGAGCAGGCCCAGCACCGGCTGGCACAGCAGCCGATCAACCTCGTGGCACTGGTGGTGAGCGTGCTCGACGGCCTGCGCGAAGCCATCGATGCACGCCGCATCACCGTGTATTCCGTCATCCGCTCGGAAACGCCGAGCATCACGGGCGACCCGAGCCGCCTGCAAGGCATCGTGGGCGATGTGCTGAGCCACGCCGTGCTGGCCAGCCACCCGGGCAGCCGCATCGAGATCGTGCTGGAGCGCGTGGAAGGCATGGCGCAGTTGCGCGTGACCGACACGATTGCCATACCGGCGGTGGCGGCGGCCGCCATTCCCACCGCGTCGCACACGCCCGCAGAGATGGAGCCCGACGCCGCCCTGTCGGCCTTTGGGCCCACGACCACCCCGCCTGCACCCGCGCCGTTCGACGTGCTGGACCCGGTGGACCCGCTCGCGCCGTTGCGGCAGGAGCCGCGCGCGTTCGACACCGCGCTGGCGGCAACCGCGCAGGACACGGCCGCCACGCCTGCAGCCACGCTTGACCCGTTGTGGATCCGCTCGGTGGTGGAACAGCACGGTGGGCGCTTTGCCGTCGTGCCGCTGCCCCACGGCGACGGCACCACCTATGTGATGGACTTCCCGATCCGCGCGGTGGCGCCGCTTCCGGTCGCGCCGGGCGAGGCCGTGCCCACCGCCGCGCCGCAGGCGCCGCGGGCCGAGCGCACCGCGCTACCGCCGCCGGATGCGCTGTCTGGCGTGCACGTGCTCATCGTCGACGACCAGGAAGACGCCCGCGAAATCCTGCAGCTGCTATTGGAAGACTACGGCGCCACCGTCACTGCGTATGGCGCTGCCAAGCCCGCCCTCGCGGCCTTGCGCGCGGCGCCAAGCAACTCGTGGCCCGATGTGCTGGTCTCCGACATCGCGCTCGGCGACGACGAAGACGGCTACGCGCTGCTGCGCAACGTGCGCCTGCTGGAGAGCGAGCGCGACATGCCGCTCGATGCCCGGCTGCCCGCCGTCGCGCTCTCCGGCTACGATCGCCCGGAAGACCGCACGCGCGCCCTGCTGGCCGGCTTCCAGCTGCATCTGGCCAAGCCCACCGAACACGGCGAACTCGTCACCGCCATCCTCAGCGTCATCCGCGCGCGACGTGCGCCCGCGCGTGAATCGCACGCCTCCGTTTCCCTCCAATCAGCCCAGGAGTCTCCATAAACATGCTGGCCGATTTCGATCCTTCCGCCTCCGCACAGGAAACGCTGCAACCACAGCAACCACAGGCACCGCAGAAGAAAACGCAACAGACTACTTCGCACTTTGCCGGCGCAGACGCCGCCCGCCGTGCCGTGGAGATGGCACTGCCACTCATCACGCAGGCGATGACGCGTCCACAGGAAGTGGGCGACAGCGGCTTCCTCCACATCGTGGTGATGGACCCCGCACGCTCGCCGGCGGAGTGCGCCTTTGATGAAGCCGTGCTCTACGAATATTCGGTGGGCGACCGTGCGCAATGGGATGCGGACTACGCCGCTTACGCGCGCGCCAAGGCGCGGCTGGCTTGGCAGCACGGCATGAGCACACACGCGCTGCAGAGCTTGCGCCCGCACGTGCTGCGCGCGGGCGACACCAACCTGTGGGGCAGCGCCGTGCTCGATGGCATCGTGGTGGGCGTGAGCGGCGCGCTGCCGTTCTATGACGAAGGCTTTGCACATGTGGTGGCGGCGTGCCTGCGCGCGATCGCCAAGCAAGCTGCAGCCGCCACGGAGGGCACGCTGCGGCTCGCCTGACGCCGTCTCTTCAATCGCTTCATCCCGCGCGGCGCGACAGGCGTGATGCCATCGTCGCGCCGTTTCTCCTTGTACCCCACGTAAGAATTGCGCGGTCCCTCAACGGCGGCGCGTCCAGCTGCACAGCGCCATGGCGACTCCACCGCGCCACCGCCTCACGCGTCCGCCTGACATCCGCATCCCGCAAACGCTTGTCCGGACAAGCGAGAAGCGCTTCCACGGCATCGGCTTCTCACACGCTGCTGGAATGTCCCGCCGTACAAGGTTGCGCGCCATGGCACGCCGACTGCTGAGGCTCTTCGCACGTGGCTTCCAAACACCTCACCACACAGGCCGCGACGATACGAGGAGAAACGACATGCGGATCGCCATGGTCAGTGAACACGCATCGCCACTCGCCGACTTGGGCGGTGTCGACTGCGGCGGACAAAACGTCTACGTGCGCCACGTTGCGCGCCAGCTTGCACGGCTGGGCCATCGTGTCGATGTCTTCACGCGCCGCGAGCGTCCGTGGGATCCGGAGGTGGTGCCATTCGACGACGGATGCCGTGTCGTCCACGTGCCGGCAGGGCCGGCGGCCGTGCTGCCCAAGGAAGCGCTGCTGCCGCACATGCACGCCTTTGGTCGCCAGCTACTGAACCATTGCGCGCGCGCCCTGGCCAGCGGCGACGGCTACGACGTCATCCATGCCAACTTCTTCATGTCGGGCTTGGCATCGCTTGCGGCGTCCACGCGGTTGCATCTGCCGCTGGTCATGACCTTCCACGCGCTCGGTCGCGTGCGCCGGCTGCATCAGGGCAGCGCCGACGGCTTTCCTGACGCGCGCTTCGCGATTGAAGAGATGCTGGTGCAGCGTGCCGACCGCGTCATCGCCGAATGCCCGCAGGACCAGGCCGACCTGGAAACGCTCTACCGCGCCCGCGCCGAGCAGATCGACGTGGTGCCTTGCGGCTTCGATGCCGCGGAATTTGCGCCCATCGACCGCGCTGAAGCACGACGCCGCCTGGGCGTGCCGGCTGATGCGTTTGTCGTGCTGCAACTGGGCCGCATGGTGGCGCGCAAGGGCGTGGACAACGTCATCGAGGCCATCGGCAAGCTGCCGCCCGACGCGCGCAAGCGCGTGCGCCTTTACGTGGTGGGCGGCAACACCGTCGTGCCGGATGTGGCCGCCACGCCGGAACTCGGCCGCCTGCAGGGCATTGCCGAACGCGCCGGTGTGAGCGCACAGACCACCTTTGTCGGCAAGCGCGGTCGCGCCGATCTGCGCACCTGGTACAGCGCCTGTGACGTGTTCGTCAGCACACCGTGGTACGAGCCGTTCGGCATCACGCCGGTGGAGGCCATGGCGTGCGGGCGCGCAGTAATTGGCGCAGACGTGGGCGGCATCCGATCAACCGTGCGGCACGAGCGCACCGGTTTCCTCGTCCCGCCAAAGGACCCGCAGGCCCTGGCCGCGCGCCTGCTGCAACTGATTCAACAGCCCGAGCTGTGCCGCGAACTCGGCCAGGCCGGGCTCGTGCGCGCCCGCATGCTCTACACGTGGCTGGGCGTCGCAGGGCAACTCGAGCGCGCCTACCTCAAGGCCATCGACACGCACGCACGCGCCATGGGCCGCATGACCGATGCCGCGCCCGCCACCAACGCTGCGGCGCTGGCGGGGCTTGCGGCCTGACCTGTTTTTTCCACTCCCGCGTTTTCACGCCGCCATGACCCAGACCGATTTGAACTCCAATCCCAACACCACACCGACGCTGCGCGACCAGGTCATCATCGTGACCGGCGCGGGACGCGGGCTGGGCGCCGCCATCAGCCGCGTGCTGTCCGCCGAAGGGGCGACGGTGGTCGCCACCGACTACGATGCCGGCACCGCTGACCGCACCGCCGCCGAGTTGATCGCCGAGGGCAGCCAGTCGCACGCCATTGCGCTGGACGTGGGCGATGAAGCCGCCGTGCGCAGCGCGCTCGATGAAGTGGTCGACCGCTTTGGCCGCGTGGACGCCGTCATCAACAACGCGGCCATCGATATCACGCTGCCCATTGACGAATTGAACGTCGAAGACTGGGACCGCGTGGTGCGCACGAACCTGCGCGGCCCGTTCCTCCTGGCCAAGCACGCGAGCGTGCTGATGCGCAAACGCGCGAGCGGCGCCATCGTCAACATCGCCTCGACTGCGTCGCGCCGCGCGTGGCCGAATGCGTCGGTCTACCACGCCACCAAGTGGGGCCTGCTGGGCTTGTCGCATGCGCTGCATGCCGAGCTGCGCCCGCACGGCATCAAGGTCTCTGCCGTGATTGCCGGCGGCATGCGCACGCCGTTCCTGCTGGACCGCTTTCCCGACATCGACGTGAACAACCTGCAGGACCCCGCCAACGTGGCCGCCGCCGTGCGCTTCGTGCTATTGCAGCCCCCGGAGACCGTCATCCCGGAAGTGATGGTGCTGCCGATGCGGGAGACGTCATGGCCCTGATGCACGGGCCGATGCGGCCGCAGCCGAGCCCGGCCATCTTTCTCGACAAGGACGGCACGTTGCTGGAAGACGTGCCCTACAACGTCGACCCGGCGCGCATTGCGTTGGCCCCGGGCGCTGGTGACGGTTTGCGGCTGCTGGGCGCCACAGGCTTGCCGCTCATCGTGGTGAGCAATCAGCCGGGCGTTGCGCTGGGCTACTTTCCTGAGCATGCGCTCGAAGGTGTCGCGCAGCGGCTCGGCGAGTTGTTTGCACTGCACGGGGCCACGCTGGGCGGCTTCTACTTCTGCCCGCATGCGCCCGCCGCTGACGGCAGCATCCAGTGCGCGTGCCGCAAGCCCGGCGATGGGATGTTGCGCCAGGCCGCCGCCGCCCACGGCATCACCCTGGAAGGCTCGTGGATGATCGGCGACATCCTCAACGATGTGGAAGCGGGCCGCCGCGCGGGCTGCCAGACCATCCTCATCGCCAACGGCAACGAGACCCGGTGGCAGCCGGGGCCCCTGCGCGTGCCGGACTACATCGTCGGCCGCTTTGACGAGGCTGCCGCCATCGTGATTGCGCAGCAGGCGCGGCACCTTTCGCACGTTTCGCGCGGTTCGCACACGGCGCCCACATCGCCCACATCGTCCGCGCACCACCTGAGGGCAGTCGCATGATCGCGGCTGGCATTCCCGAGCGCCGCGCGGTGTGGGCCAACGCGAGCCGCATCCTGTGCGTGCGGCCGGACAACCTGGGCGACGTGGTGATGACCACGCCGGCCTTTCATGCGCTCAAGGCCGACGAACACGCGCGCGGCGCGAGCCGTCATCTCACGTTGCTGACCTCGCGATCGGGCGCCACGGCAGCCCCGCACCTGTCCGACATCGACGACGTGATCGTCTGCGATGTGCCGTGGGCCAAGCACGCCAACGCGGCAGACGCCGAGCAGACCCGCGCGCTGGTCGACACCTTGCGCGACGGCGCATTCGACGCGGCCGTCATCTTTACCGTGCACACGCAAAACCCGTTGCCGGCCGCCATGTTGTGCTTTCTGGCGGGCATTCCGCTGCGCCTCGCGCACTGCCGCGAGAACCCGTACGCGCTGCTGACCGACTGGATTGCCGACCCCGATGCGCGCATTGCCGCCACCGCGCCCGGCGACGTGCGCCACGAGGTGCGCCGCCAGTTGGACCTCGTGCAGCACGTGACGGACGTGGCCGCACATCTGCCGCATCGGCTGCGCTTCAACGTACGCGCGGCGGATCGCGATGCCGTGCGCGCCAAGTTGGCCGAGCGCGGCATCACCACGGATGCACCGTGGATCGTGCTGCATCCGGGGGCGACTGCGGCGTCGCGGCGCTATCCGCCCGAACGCTTCGCGCACATCGCGTGCACGCTGGCAAACCGCTATGGGTGTCCGGTGCTGGTGACCGGTGCGCCGGCTGAAGCGGAACTCGTGCAGCAGGTGTGCCTGCCCGGCCTGATCGCGGGGCAGCGCGTGCTGAACCTCGCGGGGGCGCTCACGCTCGGCGAACTGGCTGCGCTGATTGAAGGTGCAGCGCTGCTGGTGTCCAACAACAGCGGCCCCGTGCATCTGGCGGCGGCCACGCAAACACCGGTGGTCGATCTCTACGCGCTGACCAATCCCCAGCACACGCCGTGGGCCGTGCCGCACGCGGTGCTGTCGCATCAGGTGCCGTGCCGCTATTGCTACCGCAGCGTGTGCCCGCTCGGCCATCAGGCGTGTCTGACCGGCGTGACGGAAGAAGACGTCATCGCGGCGGCGCACCCGCTATGGCAGTCGTCGCGCGTGGCGCGGGCGTTGTGGCCCGCACCCGCTGCCGCTCCCTCTGCGCTAGCGGCGTCGAACGCGCCGACGCCGGTCGCTTGAGTTTGCCCATGACCCTGACCTGTACTGACTGAACCGATTGATGGAGCCCCGCATGGAAGCCAAACCGCTCTACACCCTCGGCATCAACGCGGCGTATCACGATTCTTCCGCCACGCTGGTGCGTGACGGTGTGGTGATTGCCGCCGCTGAAGACGAACGCTTCACGCACGTCAAGCACGCCAAGCGGCCGGTGCCGTTTTCCACCTGGCAGTTGCCGTATCACGCCATCGATTACTGCCTGGCCGAGGCTGGCATCGACCTGGCGCGCGTGGATCAGGTCGCCTACTCGCTCGACCCGGCCTTGCTGACCGACCTGCAGGCGCAGACGCATATCGCGCTGCCGCTGCAGCCGTCGGCGCAAATGGATCTGCCGCCCGGCGCCGCGCCGTGGGATCCGCTGTTTCTGTCGTACGTGCTGAACGCCCCGCGCCAGCTGGCCGACGGCGCGCCGCATCATCTGCGGGCGCGCTTCGCCAACGTGAAGCACACCGGGCCGTTCCGCTGGTCGTTTGTCGAGCACCACCTGGCGCACGAGGCCAGCGCATTCCTGGCGGCCCCCTACGACGACTGTGCCGTGCTCACGATGGACGGACGCGGCGAGCGCGCGACCACGTCCTACGGCCTCTTCCGCAACGGCGACTACACACGCCTGCAGCAGGTCGACCTGCCGCACTCCCTCGGCCTGCTCTATGAAGAGGTGACGGACTACCTGGGCTTTCTGCGTTCGTCTGACGAATACAAGGTGATGGCGCTGGCGTCGTATGGGGAGCCCCGCTATGTCGATGCATTCCACGAGATGGTGAGGGTCGAGACCGACGGCCGTTACACCGTGGCCCCCTTGCGGCTGGAAGAACGTTTCGGCCCGCCGCGCCAGCGTGGCGGCCCGATGGAACCGCGCCACTTTGACATCGCCCGTTCGCTCCAGCAGGTGCTGGAAGAGACGGTGCTGACGATGAGCCAATGGCTGCATCAGGCCACCGGCGCACGCAACCTGGCCATGGCCGGCGGCGTGGCGCTCAACTGCGTGATGAACGCGCGCATCCGCGACCGCGGCCCGTTCGAAAACGTCTGGGTGCAGCCGGCAGCCGGCGATGCCGGCACGTCGCTCGGTGCCGCGCTGTGGACGGATTACCAGGCGCGCGGCAACAAGCAGCGCCTGTGGAAAATGGACCACGCCTATCTCGGCCCGTCGTATTCCGATGAAGAGATCGAGCAATTCCTGACGTGGTCGAAGCTGCCGTTCGAGCGCCTGGACAACATTGCCGAGCAGACCGCGGAGCTGCTGGCGCAGGGCCAGGTGATCGGCTGGTTCCAGGGGCGCATGGAGTTCGGCCCGCGCGCGCTGGGTGCGCGGTCCATCCTCGCCTCGCCCATCCCCGCCGACATGCAGGCGCGGCTGAACGAGATCAAGGACCGCGAGGACTTCCGCCCTGTCGCTCCGGTGGTGATGGAAGAACGCGCCGCCGACTGGTTTGTCGGTGCGCAAGCCGCGCCGTTCATGCTGTTCATCTTCGACGTGCGCGAAGACCGTGCCACGCAGATCCCGGCCGTGCGCCACGTCGACGGCACCGCGCGCGTGCAGACCGTCAACCGGCGCCAGCATCCGCTGTATTACGACCTGCTGGCCGCGTTCGAGCGGCGCACCGGCGTGCCGATCCTGGTGAACACGTCGTTCAATACGCGCGGCGAGCCCATGGTGTGCAGCCCGCGCGATGCGGTGGAATCGTTCTGGACATCGCCGCTCGACGCGCTGGTGATCGGGCCGTTCCTGCTGCGCAAGACGGCCCTGCGCCCGGAGCAATCGCAGACCCAGGAAGACGGCGCCGTGCGCAATGTCGACGGGTTGCGGCGCGTGCCCGGCCTGGCGGGGGTCGCATGAACCAGCCGATGCCGTTTGACGTGTCGTCGGTGACCCCCGTGCAAGGGGCGCCAGCCATGTCCGTCGTGATTGCGACATGGCGACGGCCGCAGATGCTGCAACGCTGCCTTGACGGCCTGCGGGCGCAGACGTTCGACGCGCACCAGCTGGAACTGGTCGTTGCCGACGACGGCCCGGACGACGCCACCCGCGCGGTCGTGGACGGCTTTGCCGCAGCGTCCCCGGGCTGGCGCGTGCAGTACGTGCCCGTGCGCGAAACGCAAGGCCCCGCCGCCGCACGCAACCGCGGCTGGCGCGCCGCCACCGGCGACATCATCGCCTTCACCGACGACGACACCATTCCGGCGCCGACGTGGCTGGCGGAAGGCTGGCGCGTCATGACCACGGCCGACAGCGCTGCCGGTGCTGCTGAGAACGGCGGGCCGCCCGACGCCGCCACCGGCGCCGTCCGCATGCCATTGCCCGAGCGTCCGACGGACTACGAGCGCGATGCCAGCGGCCTCACCCGCGCCGAATTCGTCACCGCCAACTGCTTTGTACGGCGCGCGATGCTGGAGCGCGTCGGCGGCTTTGACGAACGCTTCCGGCTCGCGTGGCGGGAAGATTCCGACCTGCAGTTCCGCATTCTCGATGCAGGGGGGCGCATCGTGCAGGCGCCGCGCGCCTTTATGCATCACCCCGTGCGGCCGGCGCCGTGGGGCGTGAGCGTGTCGCAGCAGCGAAAGGTGTTTTACGACGCGCTGCTCTACAAGAAGCACCCCCGGCTCTACCGCACGCGCATCCGCCCGGTGCCGCCGTGGCATTACTACGGCGTGGGGGCTGCCGTGGTGGTTGCAGTGGCCGCGCTGGCCGCGCACCTGCCCTGGGTGGCCGCTGCGGCCGCTGTGGTGTGGCTGGCACTCACACTGCGCTTCACCGCCATGCGGCTGCGTGGCACCGCACACACCGCGCGGCATGTGCTGGAAATGTTTTGGACGTCCATCGCCATCCCGCCGCTCGCGCTGTACTGGCGCTTGCGCGGTGCATGGCATTTCCGGGTCTGGTTCCTATGACGCCCGCTGCTGACATCCTGCGCGGCGCACGCCGCATCGCCGTCTTTCGCGCCTTGCAACTCGGCGACATGCTGTGCGCCGTGCCCGCCCTGCACGCGCTGCGGGCGGCTGCGCCCCAGGCGCACATCGCGCTCGTGGGCCTGCCGTGGGCGCGTCAGTTCCAAGAGCGCTATGCCGATCTGCTCGACGACTTTGTCGCGTTCCCGGGCGGCGACGGCTTTCCGGAAGCCGGGCCTGCCGACGCGGAGGCGACACACGCGTTCTATGCCGGCATGCGGGCACGCTGCCTGGATGTCGCCATCCAGCTGCACGGCAGCGGACCGCAATCGACGGAAGTGGTCCGGCAGTTTGGTGCGCACCATGTGTTCGGGTTTCAACCCAATGGCGTGATCCCGCGGCAGCCCGATCCGGGGTTGCTCCCGTGGCCGACGCAGTTGCCTGAGGCGCAGCGCCTGCTGGCGTTGCTTAATCACCTGGGGGCGCCGGCCGTGCCGGCCACGCCCGGCTTTCCGCTCATGCGCGACGACTATGCCGAAGCGCTAGCCCTGCTGCGCCACCACGCGCTAGATCGCGACCGCCTTGTCTGCCTGCACCCCGGCGCCCGCATGCCCACGCGGCGCTGGTGGCCGGAGCGCTTTGCTGCGGTGGCCGACACGCTCATCGTCAGCGGTTTTCATGTCGTGATCACGGGTGCGCCTTCGGAGGCGGCGCTCGTTGAAGAGGTCCGTAGCCACATGCGCCAGCGTGCGGCCTCGGTGGTCGGGCAAACCTCGCTTGGCGGGCTCGCGGCACTGCTGCGGCTGGCGCGCCTGCTCATCTGCAACGACACCGGCGTGTCGCACGTGGCGGCGGCGGTGCGCGCACCAAGCCTGGTCATTGCCTGTGGCAGCGACGTGGAGCGCTGGGCGCCGGCAGACCGCACGCTGCACCGCGTACTGGCCGCGCACCCGCCGTGCCGGCCCTGCATGCACTGGACGTGCCCCACCGGACACGAATGCGCGCGCGATGTGACGGTGCACGAAGTGCTCGACGCAGCGTATGCCGCGCTGTTCGACCCCGACGTGCACCTGCGCGCGTCGCATGCACCGCAAGCCGCCGACGCTCCCACCGCATCGCACACGATCGAGAATTCGACCTCATGAACCACCCTACGCGACAACGCCTGCGCATCCTGACGTGGCACGTGCACGGCAATTACCTGTACTACCTGTCGCAAGTGCCGCACGACTTCTATCTGGTGACGCGGCCACCCGATGCCTCGGGCCGCGTGCCGCCCGGCTATGCGGGCAAGGTCGGCGTGCTGCCCTGGGGTGACAACGTGCACGAAGTCCCGTTCGACGCCGTTGCCGGGCAGCACTTCGATGCGGTGCTGTATCAATCGCGCGCGCATTGGGAAAACGATCGCCTCTCGGTGCTCAGTGCGGCGCAGCGGGCACTGCCGACGATCTATCTCGAACACGATCCGCCGCAGGAACACCCCACCAACACACGGCACTGGGTGCAAGACCCGAACGTGCTGCTGGTGCATGTGACGCCGTTCAACGCGTTGATGTGGGACAGCGGCATCACGCCCGCACGCGTGATCGAGCACGGCGTGCACTTGCCCGTGCCGGCGAGCTACACCGGCGAGCTGGAGCGCGGCATCGTGGTCGTGAACCATCTGCACAAGCGCGGGCGCCGGTTGGGAGCCGACGTATTTCAGTCGCTGCGCCAGCACGTGCCGCTTGATCTGGTCGGCATGGGGGCGGAAGCCGCGGGCGGGATCGGCGAAGTGGGCAACCTCGACCTGCCCGCGTTCTGCGCGCGCTACCGCTTCTTCTTCAACCCGATCCGCTACACAAGCCTGGGCCTGGCCGTGGTGGAAGCAATGACCATCGGCATGCCGATTGTCGGCCTGGCCACCACCGAGATGAGCACCGTCATTCGCAACGGCCACAACGGCTACGTCGACACCAGCCCCGATGCGCTGGCAGGCGTCATGCAGACGCTGCTGCGCGATCCCGCCCTGGCCCGCCGCTGGGGCGACGCGGCGCGCGAGACGGCCCGCACGCGTTTCGGCATCGACCGCTTCGTCGCCGATTGGCTGGACGCGTTTGCCACCGTCATGGAAAACAAGAAGGAGGCGGCATGAGACACCACGGAGACGCACACCACCCCGGCCACCCCGAGCCGCACCACCACTGGCGCGACCAGCGCCGCGTGCTGGTCACGGGCGGCGCGGGTTTCCTCGGCTCGCACCTGTGCGACCGCCTGCTGCGCGACGGGCACGATGTCCTGTGCGTCGACAACTTCTACACCGGCACCAAGCGCAACATCGCCCACCTGCTGGGCCACCCGCGCTTCGAGGTGCTGCGCCACGACGTGACCTTCCCGCTGTATGTGGAGGTGGACGACATCTACAACCTGGCCTGCCCCGCCTCGCCCATCCACTACCAGCACGACCCGGTGCAGACCACCAAGACGAGCGTGCACGGTGCGATCAACATGCTGGGGCTGGCCAAGCGGGTGGGCGCGCGCATCCTGCAGGCCTCCACCAGCGAGGTGTACGGCGACCCGCACGAACATCCGCAAACCGAGCGCTATTGGGGCAACGTCAACCCGATCGGCGTGCGCTCGTGCTACGACGAAGGCAAGCGCTGCGCCGAGACCCTGTTCATGGACTACCGTCGCCAGCATGGCCTGGACGTCAAGGTCGCGCGCATCTTCAACACCTACGGCCCGCGCATGCACCCGAACGACGGGCGCGTTGTCTCCAACTTCATCATGCAGGCCTTGGCCGGCGACCCGATCACGCTCTACGGCGATGGCCGTCAGACACGCGCCTTCTGCTACGTGGACGATCTCATCGACGCGCTGGTGCGCTTGATGAACACGCCGCCGGATTTTTCCGGACCGGTCAACGTGGGCAACCCGGTGGAGATGAGCATGCTCGATATCGCGCGGCAGATTGTGGCTTGCACACGCTCGACGTCGGAACTCGTCTTTCACCCGCTGCCGCAAGACGACCCGACGCAGCGCTGCCCCGACATCACGCTGGCCCGGGAAGCGCTCGGCTGGGAACCTCGCACGGCACTTGAAGTCGGGCTGGCGCGTACGGTGGAGTACTTCCGGCAGCAGTTCTTCCTGGCGCCGATGCCCGCATTGGCCTGACCTCCGGTCGGCCTTCGCGGGCGTTTCTCTCCGACCGGCTCAACCGATCGACAGTGTGGGGATGGCGCGGCGGCGCTGGCGGTCGGCATCCATCTGCCGCCACAGTGCCACCGTAGCCGGCTGCACGGTATGCCGATGCAGCAACGTGCGCGGCAGGCGCACCAGCGCGGCGGGCAATGCCTCCGCCAGCACGCCCTGTTCGGCCATCGCGCGGATGGCGCGGCCCGTCACGCGCCAGGCGAGATCCAGCGGCAACCGCAGCCAGGCGCTCAGCAACTCGTTGCGCGCCAGCAGTGCACGCCGCTGCGTCACATCACGCACCGGCGAGGGGTTGTGGTGTGTGACCACCTCCCGGCAGTAGACGATGCGCCAGCCCGCGTCGACCAGGTCGAGCGCGAGCACGCTTTCTTCACCGCCGATAAAGAGGTCGCGCCGGTAGCCGCCGGCCTCGGTAAAGGCGCGCGTGCGGACCACGCAGGCGCCGGCCATGAAGCCAAGCAACGCCGGGCCGGGCAAGCCGTCGGAAGGCAGCGTGCTGGTGGCCATGGGCTCGCACGCAGTGTCGTCGCGCCGCGTGGGGCCGACCACCACGTGCGCCGCCACCACGCCCACCGACGGATACCGCTGCAGCACATCTACCGCGCGTGCCACGGAGCCCGGCAGCCACGCGGTGTCGTCATCGCAGAAAGCCACGTAAGGCGTATCGACGCTGGCCACGCCAAAGTTGCGACCCACCGCGCCGTAGTTGCGCGGCACACGCACGAGTGTGATGTCGGGAAAGTGCGCGGCGATCTGGTCGGCGGTGCCGTCGGTCGAGCCGTTGTCCACCACCACGATGGGCCACGGCTCGTCGAGCGCGACGAGTTTGCCCAGCGTTTCAAGCACGGTGGCTGCACGGTTGTACGTCAGCACGACAATGGAACACGGTGCCTGCGCCCTGCGGGCGTCATCCAACGGTTGCATGATCGGGTTCTCCTTGCTTGGGTTCCAGTAGCCAGAAACGTTCGGGCTGGTGCAGGTCTTCCACGCCGCCGGGGCCGAAGGCGCGCAGCTGGCTGGCGTAGCAGGCCACGGCGCGGCGCTTCTGACGGCCATCGACGGCCGTGACGGGCGATACCGGCGTGGCCACGATGTCCTGCGCGGCCAGCGCGACGATGCGGTCCTGCACGGCGCCGCGCCCACGCCGGTACAGCGCGTCCTCGTAGCCGATCCAGAGCCGCTGCGGCAGCTTGCGCAGCAGCAGCAATGCCGCTTCGTGCACGAGCACGTGGTCGCTGTGGAACAGCCCCAGCGGCACGAACACCGCGTCTGCCGCGCGCCTTTCCACCAGGCGATAGAGCGCACGCTCCAGTTCGGCCACGGTGGGCGTCTGCCCGTACTGGCTGTCGCAAAAACCGAGGTGATGCACCGTGGCGCTGACCTGCGCGTGCGCCTGCGCATCCTCCAGCCTGCGCGCCGCCACCGCGTGGGTGGAATCGGCAAAGCCCGCCTCCTGGTCCCAGGTCGTTGAGACCGGGGTTTCAGGCGCCCCACCAAACACCGTGACCGTGCGGCTGCCGTGATGCGCTGCCAGCAACGCACCGCACGAGAAGATCGCGTCGTCAAAGTGCGGTGAGATCACCAGCACCGGCCCGAGACTGGCGACGCGATCGTGCAGCGCCCGGCTCATGCGCGCGAGGCGCGGGGCGTGCGAGCGCCGTCAGTGGCTTGCGGGTCGAGCTTGACCTTCATCCAGCCGGGCTCGCGCGTGTCGAAGGCGCGGTAGGCATCGAGCGCCGCCGCCATCGGCTCGCGCACCGACAGCACCGTGGCTGGATCGATTGCGCCCGTGCGCACCAGCTCGACCAGCTTGGGCAGATAGCGGCGATGGTTGCAGTTGCCCATGCGGATGGTGAGGTTCTTGTTCATCGCCATGCCGATGGGGAACGTCGTGTCGTTGGGCGGATATACACCGATGATCGACAGCGTGCCCGCCTTGGCGAGGCCTTCGACGGCCCAGCGCAGCGCTTGCGAGGGCGCATCGCCGGCTTGCCACGGTGCGTTCTCGTTGGCGTCGGATACGGCACCCGTGCCGCGCGCTTGCGGCGCTGTGGCTTTGCGCTCGGCGGCAAAGGCTTCGGCCGTCTTGTCGTCGGGGCGGGCTGGGCCGTGGTCGGCATGCTGCGCGTCCACGCCCACGGCATCGATCGCGCAATCCACGCCAATGCCGCCGGTGAGCCGGCGCAACGCCTGCACGGGGTCTTCGCGTTCGAAGTCGATCACCTCGGCGCCTTGCGCGCGCGCCATGTCGAGCCGGTCCGCCAGGTGGTCCACCGCAAAGATGCGCCCCGCGCCCATCAGCTTGGCCGACGCGATCACGAACTGCCCGACCGGCCCTGCACCGAACACAGCGACGGTATGGCCTGGCTTGATGTTGGCCAGATCGGCGCCGAAGTAGCCGGTGGGAAAAATGTCCGACAGCAGAATGGCCTGGTCGTCCGACACCTCGTCGGGCAGCTTGACGAGGTTGACGTGCGCAAACGGTACACGCGCCTTTTCCGCCTGCAGGCCGTCAAACCCGCCGGCTTCTTCCGGGCCGCCGTAGAACGACGTGCCGGCCAAGTGCCCATGCGGATTCGCCACGTCACATTGCGCCGTGTAACCGGCACGGCAATATGCGCACGCGCCGCATGCGATGGTGGACGGAATCACCACCCGATCGCCCACCGACAGATTGCGCACATCGTCGCCCAGCGCTTCCACCACGCCCACGCCTTCGTGGCCGAGAATGCGCCCCTCCTTCACATCGGCCATGGTGCCGCGCACGAAGTGCAGATCCGTCCCGCAGATGGCGCTGGCCGTCAGGCGCACGATGGCGTCGGTGGGCTCGCGCAGTGTCGGCTCGGGCACGTCTTCCAGACGAATGTCGCCGATGCCGTGAAATACAACAGCTTTCATGATTGACCCCTGGTTGGTGAACAGGACACCGCTCCGGAAACGCGGTTTCGCCCAAGACACGCAACCCCGGTGCCTGCGCCCCAGCCGGCTGTTTTTTCAGGAACCGCGCGCAGCCAGCACGAAGAACAGCAGCGTGCTGGCGCACATGCACAGCGTCGCCACCCAGGCCGTGCCATGGAGCAGCGGCGAGCTGCGAAACGGCCCCATCACTGCCTTGCGACGCGACATCAACTGCAGCATCACCATGACCGGCGTGGCGGCCACGCCGTTGAGCACGGCGGACCAGTACAGCAACTTGAAAGGCTCGATCGGCAGGAACACCATCACCATGGCGGCCGCCATCACCAGCGTCAGGAACAGGTAGAACTTGGGCGCGTGGTGCACCTTGGCTTCCAGGCTGCTATGCCACTTGAAGGCCTCGGCAGCGGCATAGGCGGCGGACCCCGCCAGCACCGGCACCGCCAACAGCCCCGTGCCGATCACGCCCACGGCAAACAGCATCTGTGCAAAGCGGCCGGCCACCGGCTTGAGCGCCTCGGCGGCCTGCGCACAGGTTTCGATTTGCGTGACGCCGTGCGTGTGCAGCGCATAGGCCGCCGTCAGCATGATGCAGAAGGCGATGAGGGCCGACACCGCCATCCCGACCGTCGTGTCGATGCGGATGCGTGCGAGCTGGTCCTTCGCTTGCCACGGCGCTTTCTTGAGCGGTGCTTCGTCGTCGGCCAGCCGCGTTTCTTCGACCTCGCCGGCGGCTTGCCAGACAAACAGATACGGGCTGATGGTGGTACCAAACACGGCGACCAGCGTCATTGCGTAGTCCTTGGACCACTGCATCCGCGGCACCACGGTGTCGTGCAGCGCATGCGCCCAGTCGACCTTCACGACAAATGCCGTAGCCACATATGCCAGCAGCGACAACGCAATCCACTGCAGATAGCGCGCATACCGCCGATACGGCATCCAGACTTGCAGCACGAGGGTCACCACCGCAAACAGGCAGGCGTACCACGCCGTGGCGCCGCCCACGAGCAGCCGCACGCTGTCGCCCATGGCCGCAATGTCGGCACCGACATTGATGACGTTGGCCACCGTGACGAGCGCCACGAACGCATACGCCAGCCACGGTGAATGATGCCGCCGGATGTTGGCCACCACGCCCTGCCCGGACACCCGCCCCAGGCGCGCACTGACGAGCTGGATGGCGATCATCAGGGGTAGCGTGAGCAACAGCGTCCACAGCATGCCCGTGCCGACCTGTGCCCCGGCCTGCGCGTACGTGGCGATGCCACTCGGATCGTCATCCGCGGCGCCGGTGATGAAGCCGGGTCCCAGCCGGCGGTACCACGGGGTGTCGTCTGCTGCGGGCACGCTGGGCTCAGCTGCGGTTGTCGGTGGGCGGCGCGTCGGGCGTCTGCTCGCCGGGGTCGTGCAGCTTGTCGCGGGTGATGCCGGGCGGCACTTCGCCCTGGCGCATGCGGCGCAGCGTGTCGTGCTGGCTTTGCGGCTTGGGTGCCGTGCTGCCGGTGCGGCCCGCTTCCGCATTGGCGGGCCGGTCGTCCGGTTTGCGGTGCGACTCAGCCTGTTCCCAATCGGCCTGACGCTGTTCAGCGTCCCGGTTTTCCTTCTGTTGCTTGTCTCGCATGGTTGGCTCCGGAGTGGTATGCAGGTGTGAAAAATCAGCGGCGCTTGCGGATCAGGCTGACCTGTCCGTTGCGCTCCAGAATGGCGGCCTCCACATCGTCCAGCGTGCGCGAGCCTAAGGTCTGGCGCACGCTCTCTTGCACATCGCCCACGGTGATGAGTGCCGCATCCATCTCGCCCTGGTTGAAACGGCCTTCGCGATAGACCTCGCGTTCGCGGCCCGCGATGAACCGTTCGAGCTGGGGCAGCCGCACGCACGCCCACCCAAGCAGACGGTGCACGGCCACCAGCGCGAGCGACGCCGATATCGTTGCTACAAACGGCGACGCGCCGACAATCGCGCGGCTCAACGTCGCCCCGAGCAACACGGCTACCACAAAGTCGAACGGTGCACGCTGCCCGAACGAGCGCCGGCCAGAGAGGCGAACCAGCGCCAGCCCGATGGCGAACACCACCACCGCGCGCATCGCGGTTTGCAGGGGGTTGAGATCCTTGCCTTCGCCAAAGAGGAACAGCAGCGTGTCCATGGCGCCTCCCGTGGTGGATGTGAAGTGTTTTCCACCACGGAGCAAGCCGCGTGCCTCCGGGCATGCACCTGAGATTTCGCCCTCGCATCACATTCCCGTGCAATGGCATGGCGCGTGCTGAAAGCCGGTATCTCCACCCTTTCATAGCGAGCCGACCATGCCCGACCAGCCCCAACAGCAACCGCCACAGCACCAAGACCGCCAGCCCGGCACCGAAGGCAACATGACGCCCCGCCCGCAATCCGAGATGGAAAATTACGTCGGCAGCGGCAAGCTCACAGACAAGGTGGCCATCGTCACCGGCGGCGACAGCGGCATCGGCCGCGCGGTCGCCATCGGCTTTGCCAAGGAAGGCGCCGATGTGCTGATCGCGTACCTGGACGAACACGACGACGCCAACCAGACCTGCCGCCTCGTCCGCGCGACCGGCCGCCGCTGCGAGGCCATTGCCGGCGACCTGGGCGACGAGGCGCACGCCCGCGCGGTCGTCACACAGGCGGTCGCGACCTTCGGCAAGATCGACATCGTGGTGAGCAATGCGGCAGAACAGCACCCGCAGCAAAGCTTGGCCGACATCGATGCGGCGCAGCTCGAACGGACGTTCCGCACGAACGTCTTTGCGATGTTCTATTTGATCCGTGCCGCGCTGCCGCACCTGCATGAAGGCGCGCGCATCATCACGACGACGTCAGTGACGGCGTTTCGCGGCAGCGGCCACCTGGTGGACTACGCCGCCACCAAGGGGGCGATCGTCGCGTTCACGCGCTCGCTGGCGCAGCAGGTGGCGGACAAGGGCATCCTGGTGAATGCCGTGGCGCCGGGGCCGATCTGGACACCGCTGATCCCGTCTACCTTCGACGCCGAGCACGTCGCCAAATTCGGCAGCAACGAGCCGCTGGGCCGGGCCGGCCAGCCGGATGAAGTGGCGCCGTGCTACATCTTTCTGGCGTCTGCCGACGCGAGCTACATGACGGGGCAGACGCTGCATCCGAATGGGGGGGAGATCGTCAACGGGTGACGGTGCCGCCCCGCCTTCGTCAAAACGCCGTCCGCATCCCCACCATTGCGCCGAGCTGGTTCACGCCCTTGGCCGGCGTCGTCCCACCGCCGCCACCGCTGACGGAATACTGCGCGTTGGCGCTGTTCCACAGATAGCCGGTCTGCGCATACAGCGCCGTGCGCTTCGAGAACGCATAGACGCCGCGCAGCACGGCCATGGTCGCGCTGCGGCTTTGGTCGGCGTTGATCAGGCGGATGAGGCCCGCATCCAGCGTAAGCGCACCCGTGAGCGGATAGCTGCCGTTGACGAAGTAGAGGTTGGAACGGACGTCGCCGGCAACGGCTTGCACGTGGCGACCGATCCAGCCCGCGCCGAGCTTGGCGTTGCCGAGCTTCACATAGCCATTGGCGACGATGCGGCGGTCTTTGTCGCCCGCATCGGTGAGCGCAATGGGCGCGCTGCCGTTGAAGAAGGATGCGGTGGCCCCAGTGCCGCCGCGCTGTTCTTCATAAGCGCCGGCCACGCCAAAGGTGGCCGCGTCGTACTTCACCATGGCCGACATGGCACGGCATGCCGATGCATTGCCTGCCACCTCGCCCGCGCAGGTGCCGGAGGCTGGCACACCGCCCGCCGCGTCACGCCCGAACGAATACGTAGCACCCACCGTCAGGCCGCTGAAGGTGCCTTTGTAGGCGATGGTGTTGTCCGTGCGCGCATTGGGAACGTACGCATCCAGTGAACCGATGGCGTATTGGCTGGGGCCGAGGATGTCTGCATCGGCCAGCGACAGAAACACCATGCTGTACTGCCGGCCCAGCGTGACGGTGCCGTAATCGCTCGCCAGCCCGACCCACGCCTGCCGGCCGAACAGGCGACCGCCCTGGCCGGAAGTGCCGGTGTCGGTGTTGAAGCCGCTTTCCAGCGTGAACACGGCCTTCATGCCGTTGCCCAGGTCTTCAGCGCCGCGCAGGCCCCAGCGCGAGGGCAGCGTGCCCGTAACCGACGGAATGCGCGTGAGGCCGTTGCCATTGGTATTGGCATGGCTCACGTATTCGATGCCGGTATCGATCAGGCCGTAGAGCGTGACGCTCTGCGCGTTGGCCGCGCCGCTGGCGAGCGCGCACGTGGCTGCGGCCAGCACGAGACAGTGCGTGCGCAAGGTGGTGGTTTGCATGTGGGGCCCCTCCTAGGGTCGAGCCGGTCCCGCCCCCCATGTCTGGCGGGCCGGCAGTTTGGAATACGTGGATGTGGAAGGCGCCATCCGGCCGGACGGCGCGAAAAACAGAACCGCTGTGTCAGTCCTGCACGCGCGGCCGCTTGAGCAGCAGCAGCGCAGCCAGCGCCGCGATGATGGTGACCGGGATGCTGGCGCCGATGATGGTGGTGGCGTGCTGCCCCATCGCCAGCAGTTGACCGGCCAGCAGCGGCCCGGCGATCGAGCCCAACCGGCCCACCGCCACCGCAGCGCCCACGCCGGTGCCGCGCACGACGGTCGGGTAGTACGCCGCCGCCAGCGCATACAGCACCGACTGCGCGCCGATCACGAACAGCCCCGCCATGAACGCCCCGGCCGACATCGATGCCATGCCGCCCGCCGCCGCCAGCAACGACAGCGCCGCGATGATGCCGACATACATGCCCGACACCACCCAGCGCGGGCGCGCTGCATCCATCAGCATGCCAATGCCCAGCGCGCCCGCACCGCCGCCGATGTTGAACAGGATCTGCACCATGCCCACCTGCGGCCGGCTCAGCCCCTGCGCGGCCATCAGGGAGGGCAGCCAGTTGAGCAGGAAATACAGCACGATCAGCGTGAAGAAATAGCTGACCCACAGGAACAGCGTGGCCGCCATGCGGCGCTCGCCAAACAGCGCCCATGACACCGGCGGCGGCTGGATGGCGCCGCGCTGCTGACCGTCGAAACTGCGGTCAAACCGGCGCGATTCCTGCAGCGTCAGCAGCAGCGGCACCACCACCAGGGGGCCGAAGCCGCCCACGTAGAAGATGTGGCGCCAGCCGGAATCGCCGGCGCTCAACATGCCGACCACCGCGGCGATGGCACCTCCAAACGGGATGCCGCAATACATGACGCTCACGGCGGTGTTGCGCAGGCGTGCGGGTACCGCTTCGGCACACAGCGCGATCAGGTTGGGCATGGCGGCCCCCAGGCCGATGCCGGTGGCCACGCGGATCGCCAACAGGCTGTTGAAATCCCACACGTGCGCGGTGGCGATCGAAAAGATGCCGAACAACGCCGTCGCCAGGATCAGCACGCGCTTGCGGCCGATGCGATCGGCCAGCCGGCCGCCCAGCATGGCGCCCGGCAACAGGCCGAACGTGCCGGCGCTGAATGCAAGGCCCATCTGCCCGACCGACAGGCCGAACTCGCGCGCCATGCGCGGCGCAGCCACGCCGATGGATTGCAGATCGAGCCCCTCAAGCAGCGCAACGATGAAGCACAGCCCGAGCGTCATGGCGACGCCGGGGCCAACGGTCTCCCGGCTCAACGTCGTGGTGGTGGTTTGCATGGCATCTCCTTCCGGATGTTGGGCCGCCGTCATTGGCAACTGAAGCTCGAGGCGTCGTTGATGTTGCCGGCGCCCGTGTAGCGCGCGTTCTTCGGGTAGGCGCACAGCGGGCGCGTGCGGTCGTGGCCGGCGGCATTCCAGTCGGTGGGCACTTCGGCATTCGGCACGGCGTTGGCGGGGTCGCGCGCGGTGGCGACCACACTGTCAGGCGCCACGCCGTGTTCCACCCAGGCCACCAGTGGCGTGAGCATGTCGAACTGGTCGGCGGTCGGCCCGCCCGCGCAGTGATTCATGCCGGGCACCGGATAGAAGCGCGCGAAGTTGCTGGCGTCGCCGCCATTGGCTGCAGCCAGGCGCTGGTACCAGTCGGTCGTGTCGTCGGACGAGAACACCGGGTCGCTCGTGCCGTGATAGACCATCAGCTTGGCGCCGCGCCCCTTGAGCGTGCCGAGGTTGGTTTCATCCGGCGGCGTCATGAACGACCAGGCGGATTCGGTGTACGTGGCGTCTGTGGCGAAGATCTTCGGCGCGTCGGTGTCCATGTTGAATGCCAGGCCATACGCGGTGAGCGACGTGATGGCCGACGCCGGCTGCGGCGTGGTCGTGAACACGAACGCCAGCGCTGCGGGGTCGAGCTGGATCGAGTTGCCCTGCTTCCACGCCGCCCAGTTGCTGCCGCTGATGCCGGCGTCAAACGAAAAGCCCGAGTACAACGCCTGCCCCGCACTGTTGCGCGCGCCGGCAAACAGGTTCGCCATCACGGTTTTCTGCGCGGCAGTCAGGCAGGTGCCGTCACGGGCGCCAGTGCAGGTCGGCACATCGTTGGCGAGGCTGAAGGCGGTCTGGCACGCCTTGAGGTTGTTGATCATGCCGTCGGTCGTGCCGTCCAATGCGTCGCACTTGGCGAGCACGTGGCTGGCGACCATGGCGCGCTCCGCGGCGCTCAGGGACGTGGTGATGTCTGGAAAGCCCGCGCTGGTGTTGGCGGTCGCCACCGTCGCCAATTGCTGGGCGCTGTACACCTCGTTGATGGCCGCCTTGGGCAGATGGAAGCCCGGGTCGCCGGCCACGATGCCGTCATACGCATTGGCCGAACGCGCGGCGGCCACCATCGCATGGCGCCCGCCGTTGGAGCACCCGCCAAAGTAGCTGCGGTCCGGCACCTTGCCGTACACCTGCGCGATCATCGACTTGGCCATCGGCGTGAGCGTGGCAACGGCGTTGTAGCCGTAATCGAGGCGGGCCTGCGGGTCGCGCCCGAACAGCGGCACCTGGCTGCCGTTATGCCCGGCATCCGAACTGATGACGGCAAACCCGGAGCCGAGCGCACTGCTCACGGGACCACCGCCCAACGCGCCCAGCGCCGTGGCCACCGCGCCATCCAGCCCACCGTTGGCCTGGTAGTAGAAGCGACCGTTCCATGCCTTGGGCAGACGCATCTCGAAACCAATGGCATAGGTCTTGCCGTCCACCGCGCTCACACGCGTGTTCATGGTGCCGGTGATCAGGCAGTGCTCGGGCACGGCGTTGCCGCCCACGCTCAACGTGCCGGCGGCCACGGTGGAGATGGCGGTGATGCTGGTGTTGGCAAAACTCAGCTTGCCGGCAAAGCTCTCGCACGCGCTGGCGAGATTCAAACCCGTGGCAGGCGAAAGCTGCGGCAGCTCCGATGCTTGCGACGACGGTGCGTCGCCTGTGCTGTCGTCGTTGCAGCCGGCGCAGCTCAGCGCGAGGGCGAGCGCGGCCAGCGCCATGCCCCGTGACATGACGGTCTTCATGAGTCTCCTCCTGGGTGGATGAACCGGTCTTTGCCGGTTGGGTGTCGTGCTGCGTTGGAATCAGCCCGCGCGAATCACCGCGGGATCGCCATCGCGATACAGCGTGTCGACCTGCTCGGCACGGTGGGCCAGCACGGCGCGCTGGTTGAGCGTGCCCTTGTCGGTGATCTCGCCGCGGTCAAGCGATGGCGGCACGTCGAGCAACAGCAGCCGCGCCACGCGCGTCGCGCTGCCGGTGGCCGTGGCGTTCAGTTCGTGCAGCAGTGCGGCAAATGCAGCGCGCACGGCAGGGGCGGCCAGCACTTCGGCTGCGCTTGCGCTGGCGGGCAGGCCCGACAGCCGCCGGCATCGCTCCATCTGCGGGAACACCAGCAAGCCGATGTCGTCACGGTTCATGCCGGCAATCACCACGTCCTGCACATACGGCGCGCCCGCGGCGATCACACGTGCGCGCAACGGGCCCACGCTGACGAACGTGCCGGAGCTGAGCTTGAAGTCCTCCGCGATGCGGCCATCGAAGACGAGGCCTTTTTCGGGGTGGTCGGCGTCGTAGAAACGCAGCGCGTCGCCGCTGCAGTAGTAGCCGTCTTCATCGAAGACCGGTGCGGCAGGCTCTTCGCCCAGGCGCCAGTAGCCACGCATGACGTGCGGCCCGCGAAAGCGCGCCTCCAGCTTGTCGCCCACGGGCACGAGCTTGAGTTCGCAGCCCGGCGCCGGCGTGCCGACATAGCCCGACCGCATGATCGGCCGGGTCGTGAACAGGCAGCACGGCGACGTCTCGGTCATGCCCAGGCCGGCCATGATGCGGATGCGCTCGCCGCAGTGCTGGCCGGTCACGCGCTCCAGCCGGTCCCAGGCTTCTTGCGACAAGCCCGCACCGCCAAAGAAGTACAGCTTCACGCGGGAGAAGAAGGTCTCGCGCAGCGCCGGGTCCCGCTCCAGCGCCAGCGCGAGTTCTTCCCACCCCTTGGGCACGTTGAAATACGCGGTGGGTGCGATCTCGTGCAGGTTGCGCAGGGTCTCGTCGAATTTGCCGGGCACGGGCCGGCCGTCGTCGATGTAAAGCGTGCCGCC
Organism: Ralstonia sp. UNC404CL21Col; assembly: GCF_000620465.1. GTDB lineage: Bacteria > Pseudomonadota > Gammaproteobacteria > Burkholderiales > Burkholderiaceae > Ralstonia > Ralstonia flatus. The sequence goes on along the minus strand of NZ_JIBE01000004.1, from coordinate 1,124,117 downwards.
GTTGTAGAGCACGATGCCGACGTTGTGGCTGCCGCCGAACGTGTGGTTCCACGGCAGCCAATCCACCAGCACCGGCGGCTCCTTGGCGAATTCGGGAATGGTCTGGCGCAGCATCTGCTGATTGCTGCACAACATGCGGTGCGTGGTCGGTACGGCCTTGGGCGCGCGCGTCGAGCCGGAGGTGAACAGCACCTTGACCAGCGTATCGGGGCCGGTTGCGGCCTGCGCGGCGTCTGCCGTGGTCACGGGCGTTTGCAGCAGCGTGTCGAAGGCGGTGGCGCTGCGCCCGGGCAATACGCCGTCGCGCGTGATGACCTCCACGCCGTGCGGCACCACCGCGCTGACGGCGTTGGCAAAGGCCGCGCCATCGGCGGCATAGACGAGCCCCGGCGTGAGCACGTCAAACACGTGGCGCAACTTGCCGAAATCCGTCGACACCAATGCATACGGCGGCGACACCGGCGCGTACGGCACACCCGCCCACATGGCGCCCAGCGCCAGCTGCAAGTGCTCAAGATCGTTGCCGGAAAGAATCGCCAGCGGGCGCTCGGTGGAGACGCCGCGATCCAGCAGCGCCTGGCCGATGGCGCGTGCGCGCTCCAGCATCTCGCGATAGGTCAGCTTGATCCATGCGCCGTCCGGCCCGCGACGTGCAGCCAGCACGCGATCCGGGTGGCGCTGCGCGCCCGCGACCAGGCGGTCGGTCATGCGCGCCGGATGTTCCGCCAGCGCTTCGGTATTGCGCACGTGCCAGACACCGCGGTCGCGCGCGTCCATCTCGCAACGCGCAGGCGCATCGCTCACGGCAACCTGCCTGTAGGGGTGATCGGGCACACCTGCCGGGGGCGGCGTGTGATGCCCGGTTTGAACCTGCGGGCCCTGAGCCTGCATTTCGACGTGATTCACGTCTTGTCTCCTGAATGCGCCGCCCGTTTTATGGTTGTGGTGGGCGGCTGCCGAACTTCAGATCGGTTAAATCGGATAGTGGCGCGGCGTATTCTGCAAGGTGATCCAGCGCAGCTCGGTAAATTCCACAATCGACGCCTTGCCGCCAAACCGGCCGTAGCCGCTGCTCTTCACGCCGCCAAACGGCATCTGCGCCTCGTCGTGCACGGTGGGGCCGTTGATGTGGCAGATGCCCGATTCGATACGCTGCGCGACCCGCATGGCGCGCGACACATCGCGGCTGAACACGGCGGCCGACAAGCCGTATTCGCTGTCATTGGCCAGGCGAATCGCCTCTTCATCGCCATCCACGCGCGCCACCGTCACCACGGGGCCGAACGATTCCTCGTTGTACAGCCGCATGGCGGGTGTCACACCGTCCACGATGGCGGGCTGCACGATGGCGCCATCCATATGCAGGCCGACGGGCAGCGCAGCGCCGTGCGCGCGGGCGTCTTCCACCAGCGCCTGCACGCGCCGGGCCGCATCTACGCTCACCATCGCGCCCAGCTGCGCGGTCGCGTCAGTCGGGTCACCCGCGCGCAGCGTGCGCGCCTTGGCGGCCAGCTTGTCGACGAGGGCATCGGCAATCTTGCGATCGACGATCACGCGTTCGGTCGACATGCAGATCTGCCCCTGGTTGAAGAATGCGCCAAACGCAATCGCGTCCACCGCGGCATCGAGGGCAGCATCGTCCAGCACCAGCACCGGCGCCTTGCCGCCCAGCTCCAGCAGCGCAGGCTTCAGGTGCCGCGCCGCGTGCTGCGCAATGATGCGCCCCACATGCGTCGAGCCCGTGAAGTTCACGCGGCGCACGGCCGGATGCGCGATCAGGCGCTCCACCACCTCGGCGGCATCGGCCGGCGCGTTGGTCACCACGTTGACCACGCCATCGCCCAGGCCCGCCTCCTGCAGCACGGTGCCGATCAGCCGATGCACGCCGGGACACAGTTCCGACGCCTTGAGCACGACCGTGTTGCCGCATGCCAGCGGCATTGCCAGCGCGCGCGTGCCCAGGATCACCGGCGCGTTCCACGGTGCAATGCCGAGCACCACACCGCAGGGCTGGCGCACGGCCATCGCAAAGTTGCCCGGCACATCCGAGGGGATCACGCTGCCGTCGATCTGCGTGGTCATGGAGGCGGCTTCGCGCAGCATGTTGGCCGCCAGCATGACGTTGAAGCCGATCCAGTTGGGGCTGGCGCCCGTCTCCGCCGCGCCGGCGCGGATGAAGGCGTCGGTGTGCTGGTCCATCAAGTCGGCGGCCTTCAGCAGCCGCTTGCGGCGCTCGCCCGGCGCCAAGGCCGCCCACGCGGGGAACGCATCGGCAGCAGCCTGCACGGCGGCGTCGGCATCTTCCAGCGTGGCCGCCGCCGCGCGCGATGCGACCGCGTCGTTGACGGGGTTGCGGCGCTCGAAGGTGGCACCGTTGGTTGCTGGCCGGTTTTCACCGCCGATCAGCAGGGTCACAAGCTGAGTCACCTCAGGCATGGGTTCGTCTCCGGGGGCGTTGGCGTGAGCGGGCCAGATCAGGCGCGCTTGTAGGCTTGCAGGCCCGGCTTGATCGACTTGTCGTCCAGGAACTGCTTGAGGCCCTGCTCGCGGCCGCCCTCCGGATCGCGCAGCGTGGCCTGGTCGAGCTTGGCGTACAGATAATCCTCGTTCTGCTCCCATGTCAGCTCGCGGCTGCGCTTGAAGCCGTGCTTGGCGGCGCGCAGCACCACGGGGTTCTTCTCCAGCAGCTTTTCGGCCAGTGCCACGGTGCGCGCACGCAGGTGGGCACGCGGCACGCTCTCGTTGACGAGGCCCATGGCGGCAGCCTGCTGACCGGTGAAGGTCTCGCCGGTCATGATGTAGTAGAGCGCCTGGCGGTGGCCCACGGTATCGGCCATCGCCTTGCTGACGAGGTTGCCCGGCGGAATGCCCCAGTTGATTTCCGACAGGCCGAAGGTGGCCTCGTCCGCCGCAATCGCCAGATCGCACGCCACCAGCGGCGAGAACCCGCCGCCGAAGCACCAGCCGTTGACCATCGCGATGGTCGGCTTGGCATACATGCGCAGCAGCTTCCATTGCCACTGGCAGGCATCGCGGCGGATCTTCTCCTGCAGGATTTCCGGGCCGGCGTCGACTTCACGGAAGTACTCCTTCAAATCCATGCCGGCCGTCCACGCATCGCCCGCGCCGGTCAGTACCAGCACCTTGGCATCGGCATCCAGCTCCAGCGCTTCGAGCACCTGGATCATGTCCGAGTTGAGCGTCGGGCTCATGGCATTGCGCTTCTCCGGGCGGTTGAACGTCACCCATGCAATGCCCTGGTCCACCTTTACGTCCACGGTTTGCCAGCGCCCTTGGTAATCAGCCATTTCCGTCTCCTTGATCTGTCGGCTGCTTGAGACGCCCGCCGTCTTGTGTGCGGCGCGTCTCAGCTTGGCGCCAATTTAATATCAGGTAGCCTGATATAACAAGGAGATTATCATTGCCGTAAACCCTGATCCGAACGACACGTAGCAGAATGTGCGCATCTGCATAGGTGCACACCCACTCACATCCATGGCGGCCACACGAACCAAACGCAACACACCCCAGCCCGCACAAGACGGCGCACCCGCAACGTCTGCACGACTGCCCTACCTGATCGGCCGCACCGACCGCATCGTCAAGCGCCGCCTGGGCGAAGCGCTCGCCCCGCACGGGCTGACGGTGCCGCAATTCACGGCGCTGTCCGTGCTGCACGCGCGCGGCAGCCTGTCGAACGCGCAACTGGCGGAGCGCTCGTTCATGTCGCCGCAGTCGGCCAATGAAGTGGTGAAGGCGATGGAAGCGCGCGGCTGGGTGACGCGCACGCCCGACCCAACGCACGGACGCATCGTCATGCTGGGGTTGACCGACGAAGCGCTCACCTTGCTGGCGCTGTGCGACGAGGCCGTCAGCCGGCTCGAGCAGGAAATGCTGCAGGGAATCGACGCCGCGCACGCGGCTTTGCTGCACGATCTGCTGCTGCAATGCGGGCGCAATCTGCGCTGAGCGGGGCCCTTCAGTTGCCACGGCAGTTGCCGTTATGCAATGTAATAAAGTCAGATCAAAGCGACATATTGATCGGCGGCCCCCGGCGCTAGAATGGTTGGTCCCTGCCTGTCGGGCCGGATCGAACAACCGTCGCCCTCCATCAACGCACCGCGGTTCTGAAACGCCTCCATGTGGATTGTCCAACTCGCGCTGCGAAGGCCGCTGACGTTCATCGTCCTCGCCCTGCTGATCCTGCTGGCGACGCCGTTTACGCTCATGCGTACGCCGACGGACATCTTTCCGGAAATCGACATTCCGGTCGCCAGCATCATCTGGAACTACAACGGGCTGCCTGCCAAGGAGATGGCCGACCGCATCGTGTCGGTCACGGAGCGCAGCCTGACGACCACCGTCAACGACATCGAGCACATCGAGTCGCAATCGTTGGGTGGCGTGTCGATCATCAAGGTCTTCTTCCAGCCCAACGCCAACATCCAGACCGCACTCGCGCAGATCGTGGCGAGCACGCAGGCGCAGGTGCGGCAGTTGCCGCCGGGCACCACGCCGCCGCTGGTGATCAAGTATTCGGCGTCGAGCATTCCGATCCTGCAACTGGGCCTGTCGAGCAACACGCTGTCGGAGCAGGAACTCAACGATGCGGCGGTGAACTTCCTGCGCCCGCGCCTGATCACGGTGCCGGGCATTGCCGTGCCGTTCCCGTATGGCGGCAAGAGCCGGCAGATCACGGTCGACCTCGACACGCAGAAGCTGCTGGCCCAGGGCCTGACGCCCGTGGATATCGTCAACGCCGTGGGCGCGCAGAACCTGATCCTGCCGGCCGGCACGCAAAAGATCGACGCCACCGAATACGGCGTCACGCTCAACGGCACGCCGGGCAGCATCGCCGCGCTCAACGCGATTCCGGTCAAGACGAGCAACGGCGCCACGCTCTATCTGGGTGACGTGGCCAATGTGCGCGACGGCTTCTCGCCGCAGACGAATGTGGTGCGTCAGGACGGCCAGCGCGGCGTGCTGCTCTCCATCCTGAAGAACGGCGGCGCATCGACGCTCGATATCGTCAACAACATCTACAAGCTCCTGCCGGCCGCGGCCGCCGTGTTGCCGCAAGACCTGAAGATCACGCCGCTGTTCGACCAGTCGCTGTTCGTGAAGGCCGCCATTGAAGGCGTGATCCGCGAGGCGCTGATCGCCGCATGCCTGACGGCCGCGATGATCCTGCTGTTCCTGGGCAACTGGCGCAGCACGGCCATCATTGCGGTGTCGATTCCGCTGTCGATTCTCTCGTCGATCATCGTGCTGCACCTGATCGGCGAGACCATCAACCTGATGACGCTGGGCGGCCTGGCGCTGGCGGTGGGGATTCTCGTGGACGACGCCACCGTCACCATCGAGAACATCGAGCGCCACCTGCACGAAGGCAAGGAGCCGATCACCGCGATCCTCGACGGCGCCGCCGAGATCGCCGTGCCGGCCTTCGTGTCGACCCTCTGCATCTGCATCGTCTTCGTGCCGATGTTCTTCCTCACGGGCGTAGCGCGCTACCTGTTCGTGCCGATGGCCGAAGCGGTGATCTTTGCGATGCTGGCTTCATACGTGCTTTCGCGCACGCTGGTGCCGACGCTGGTGATGATGCTCATGACCGGCCACACGCAAGACGCCCGGAAAGCCGACGCCAAACCGAGCACGTTCGGCCGCATCTACCGGGCATTCAACACGCAGTTCGAACACATGCGCGGCAACTATGCCGCCATCCTCGGCGGGCTGCTGGAATACCGCCGCGTGTTCGCACTGTCGTTCCTGGGCTTCTGCGTGGCGTCGTGCGCCCTGTACCTTGTGCTCGGGCGCGACTTCTTCCCGGATGTGGATGCCGGCCAGATCCGCCTGCACATGCGCGCGCCGTCGGGCTTGCGGATCGAAGAAACCGCACGGCTGGCCGATGAAGTGGAAACCGCCATCCGCGAGATCATTCCCAAGCAGGAGCTGTCGACCATCCTCGACAACCTCGGCGTGCCGAACTCGGGGATCAACCTGTCGTACAGCAACGCGGGCACCATCGGCACGCTCGACGGTGAAATCCTGATTGCCCTGCACGAGGGCGAGCGCAAACCCAGCGCGGAATACATCCGCCGCCTGCGCGAAGAACTGCCCAAACGCTTTCCGGGCGTGGAATTCGCGTTCCAGCCTGCAGACATCGTCAGCCAGATCCTGAACTTCGGTCTGCCGTCGGCCATCGACGTGCAATTCTCCGGCGCCGACGTGGCGACCAACCAGCAGCTTGCGGGCATTCTGGCCAACCGCATCAAGCAGATTCCTGGCGCGGTGGATACGCATGTGCACCAGCGTTTCGACCAGCCCACGCTCGCCTTGAACATGGATCGCACGCGCATCCAGCAGGTCGGCCTGGAAGGGCGTGACGTGGCGCAGAACCTGCTCGTGTCGCTCAGCTCAAGCTTCCAGACCTCGCCCACGTTCTGGCTCAACCCGATCAACGGTGTGGTGTACCAGGTGGCCGTCACCAGCCCGCAGTACCGCGTCGATTCGCTCGACGCACTGCTGCGCACGCCGGTGGCAAGCTCGCGCGGTGGCGCCGCACAGGCAGGCGGGCCGCAGTTGCTGGGCAACCTCGTGCAGGTGAGCCCTGCGGTGCAGCCGCAAGTGGTATCGCACTACGACATCACGCCGGTGGTGGACGTCTATGCCGCCGTGCAGGGCCGCGACCTGGGCGCCGTCGCCAAGGAAGTGCAGAAGGCCGTCGACGACATCCGCCCGAAGCTGCCACGCGGCGCGCAGATTACGGTGCGCGGTCAGGTGAAGACGATGGAATCGTCGTTCCTCGGCTTGGGGCTCGGCCTCGTCATGGCGATCGTGCTGGTGTACCTGCTGATCGTCGTGAACTTCCAGTCGTGGATCGACCCGCTCATCATCGTGACCGCACTGCCGGCGGCGCTGGCGGGCATCGCGTGGATGCTGTTCGTGACGGGGACGACGCTGTCGGTGCCCTCGCTCACGGGGGCAATCATGACGATGGGCGTGGCGACGGCCAACTCGATCCTGCTGATCTCTTTTGCGCGCGAGCGCCTGGCCGAAGGCATCGCGCCGGTGCAGGCCGCGCTCGAAGCCGGCGCCACCCGCCTGCGTCCGGTGCTGATGACGGCGCTGGCGATGATCATCGGCATGGTGCCCATGGCGTTGGGCCTCGGCGAGGGCGCAGAGCAGAACGCGCCGCTGGGGCGCGCGGTGATCGGCGGTCTGCTGTTCGCGACCGTCTCGACCCTTTTCTTTGTTCCGGTGGTGTTTGCCAGCGTGCACGACAGATTGCAGCGGCGCGCCGCCCGGCGTAGTGACGATTTGCGGGGAAGCGAAGGACATGTCTGAGCAAACATCCAGTGCCCATCCTGGGGCGCATTCCGGGCATCCCGCGGACGGCCCGCCGCACCACGTCGTCACCGTCGACCCGATCGAACAGGTGGACCGCGCGCCGGCCATGCGCCGTGCACGCTGGGTCGTGATCGTCGTGGTGGTTCTGCTGGCGCTGGGCGCTGGGCGCACGCTGGTCAGCCGCTACTACAACGCGCATGCGCTGGAGCGTCAGGTGAGCGCGCAGACCAGCCGCTACGTCACCACCACTGCACCCAAACCGGCCAACGCCAGCCGCGAGCTGACGCTGCCGGGCACGCTGCAGGGCTACGTTGAATCGCCCATCTATGCCCGCACCAGCGGCTACGTGCTGCGCTGGTTCAAGGACATCGGCGCCCATGTGGACAAGGGCGAAGTGCTGGCGCTGCTCGACACGCCCGAAGTCGACCAGGAACTGAACCAGGCACAAGCCACACGCAACCAGGCCGCCGCACGCAAGGCGCTGGCGCAGACCTCGCTCACGCGCTGGCAGAACCTGCGTCAGAAAGACGCCGTCTCGCAACAGGAACTGGACGAGCGCACCAGCGCCGCCAACCAGGCCCAGGCCGACCTGGCCGCCGCCGAAGCCAACGTGCGCCGCCTGCAGGAGCTGCAAGGTTTCCGCCGCGTGGTGGCGCCGTTTGCGGGTGTGGTGACCAAGCGCAATGTCGATGTCGGCACGCTGGTCAATGCCGGCAACGCGGGCGCCAACCGCGAGCTGTTCACGCTGGCGCAGACCGATCCGCTGCGCATCTACCTGTATGTGCCGCAGGCGTATTCGCAGCAGGTGAAGGTTGGACAGGACGTGGCTGTCACGCTGTCGGAGCTGCCCGGCCAGACCTTCCACGGCACCATCGCACGCGCCTCGGGCGCCATCGACGCCACGACCCGCACCATGCAGGTGGAAGTGCAGCTGCCCAACAAGGACGGCCGCCTGCTGCCGGGTGCGTACGTGCAGGTCGCCATCAAGGGCAAATCGTCCGGCGATAGTGCGAGCGCGAGCGCCAGCGCGCAGGGCACCTACCTCGTGCCGACGAACACGCTGCTCTTCCGCAAGGAAGGCCCGCGCATCGCCATCGCAGAAAACGGCCGCGTCGACCTGCGCCCTGTCACCATCGGGCGCGACTACGGCCGCACGGTGGAAATCGTCTCGGGCCTCAAGCCCAACGACGCGCTGATCCTCAACCCGGCGGATTCCATCGAGCAAGGCGAGGCGGTGACCATCGTCACGCCCGCGCCGGCTTCGGCACCGGCGGCATCGGCGCCGCGCGCATCATGATGGGTCGACCGCGGTTGCGCTCTGCCGCGCTGGCGGCTTGGCTGATCGTCTCGCTGGCCGGCTGTTCGCTGGCACCGACGTACGAGCGCCCCGCCATGGACGTGCCGGCGCACTGGCAGACCGAAGCACCGTGGCGCGCCGCGCAACCCGCCGATGCAACGCCCAAAGGCCCGTGGTGGCAGCGCTTCAACGATCCACAGCTCGACAGGCTGATCACAAAGGCGCTGCAGGAAAACCAATCGCTCAAGGTTGCGCTGTCGAACCTGGAGCAGGCACAGGCGCAGACGCGCTTGGCACGCGCCAGCCTGCTGCCGACCATCACGGCCACCAACAACGACACGCGCACGCGCACCTCGTCGGAACGGCCGCTTTCGTCGTACACCAGTCCGACCATGTCGACCGTGCAAAGCGATTTCGTGGTGCGCGCCGACGTAAGTTACGAAGCGGATCTGTTCGGCCGCGTGCGCAACACCGTCGCCAACGCGGCGGCGAGCGAAGCGCAGGCCGGCGCCAATGCCGAGAACTTCCGCCTGCTGCTGGCCGCGCAGGTCGCCACCACCTGGTACAACCTGCGCGAGACCGATGCGGAAATCGCCGTGGTGCAGGAAGGGCTGGCGCTGCAGCGCAAGGCGCTCGATTTCGTCACCTCACGGCATCAGGACGGCGTGGCATCGGGGCTCGATCTGGCGCAGCAACAGGCGCTGGTCGACAGCACCGCCACGCAGGCCGAACTGCTGACCAAGCAACGCGCGCAGTACGAGCACGCGCTGGCCACATTGGTCGGCACACCGGCGCCTGCGTTCCATCTCGACTCGAACCCGCTCAAGGGCACGGCGCCACAGATTCCGGTGGCGCTGCCGTCCGACGTCATCGAACGCCGCCCCGACGTGGCCGCCGCTGAACGCGGGGCCGCTGCTGCCAACGCGCAAGTCGGCGTGGCGCGCGCAGCGTTCTTCCCGAGCGTGATGCTCAACGGCGGCGCCGGTTGGGAAAGCCGCGATCTGGCGCTGCTGTTTTCTGCGCCGACGCTGCTGTGGTCGTTCGGCACGCAGATCGCCCAGACGGTGTTTGACGCCGGCCGCACGCGGGCGCGCGTGGACATTGCCAACGCCGCCTACCAAGGTGCGATCGCCAACTACCGCCAGACGGTGCTGGGCGCGCTGCAGGAAGTCGAAGATGGTCTGGCCGGACTGCAATCGCTGGACCGTGCCGCAAGCCAGGCGCGCCACGCCGTGGAAAGCGCCCGCAAGGTCTACGACATTGCCAGCGCGCGCTATGAGGGCGGTTTGGCAACGTCGTTGGACGTGATCACCGCGCAGCAGTCGCTGTTGAACAACCAGCGCACGGCGGTGCAGATTCTCGGCCAGCAGATGACGACGAGCGTGTTCCTCGTCAAGGCGGTAGGCGGGGATTGGAACCACGTGATGGCCCCGCCCACGCCCACGTCCACGCCAACGGCCAACCGTTAAGCCTCAGGCAACGGCGCGCAGGAAGCGCGCGCCCACAAACAGCCCGGCCAGCCAGCTCAACGTCAGCGCCACGGCAACGAGCAACTCAAGCAGCGCGGTCGCATCGCCCGGCACGCTCATCGCCACCGCAATCACTGCGGCCATCAACGCAGCCGCCGCGAACAGGCTGACCAGCAGCGCGCCCAAACCCGATGCGAGTGTGCGTACAAGCGGCGGATGCACATGCGCCGGCGGACACAGCACAGCCATGCGCGCCCGCACATATGCGGTGGTGCGCGCCCCATCGGTGGCCTCGGCGTGATGGCGCATCACGTGCATCCAGGTTTGCGTGTCGAGCACGCCGGAACTGAGTTCCTGCGTCACGCGGCGCAGCGCAGCGCGTTCGCGCGCATGGTCGGTGGCGTCAGACGGCGTTTCGTTCGGGTTCAGCCTGTCGAACACGGCCGGCGCGGCGGCCGGATCGCTCGCGCGTACCTCGTGCCGGTACGTCACGCGCACGCGGCGGGAGCGGGCGAGATACGCGAGCGTCCCGACCGGCACCAACACCTCCGCCGCCAGCAACAGCGCAAGCGGCCATCCCGCCGACGTGGCGCCGGATGCCTGCACGGCCCACGCCTTGATCCCACCGCTCATGCCCAGCGTGGCGGCCAACTGCAGCAGGCAATATCCCAGCCAAACCCACGGAAACCAGCGCACACGCAAGAACGCCACCACCACCAGCCCCAACGGAAACGCCAGCCCCGCCAGCGCCGGCAGCGACCGTGCCGCGCCGTCGCCCGTCTCGCCCGACATCAGCACCATGGCCATCGCCAGCACCACCACCAACGCGGGCAGCGTGTTCAGCCACAGCAGCGTCACCAGCCAGCCGCGAACGCCATACAGCCGATGCGCCCGCGCACGCGCCGCCGATATCGCAATCCAACTTCCTTGCATGAAGCTCCTCATCCGGGTCCGCCACGCGGCGCGCCGGGGCGCGGCATGGACTTCTGAATTTCGGCGATTGTGTCATCGGGGCAAAGCGGGTGCCCCCCTCTAGAGTGGGGGCGGCCGCACATTGTCGTCAATGTCTGGGCCGACCCAATGCCGACAAGGGATTGCGGGTGATTAGTTGTTCTTAAATCAGATGTTGAAATCACTGAGTGTTGTATCGGCGCCTTATGTGGGCGCATTCGCCGGCAACGGCCCGCATGTCCGCCGCACATACCGGTCGGAACCATTTGCATGTGATGTGTGCGACGAGGCTTCTTACACTCGCTGCAACCTCACAGGAAGCCGATATGCGCCCACACCGTCTGCCGCAGTGCCTGCTGTCCGCCCTCACCCTGAGCCTTGCGCTTGCCGGCCCAGCCCGTGCCGCGCCGGAGCCTGAACCACTCGACATCCTGATCCGCAACGGCACGGTGGTCGACGGCAGCGGCGGCGCACCCTTCGTGGCCGACGTGGGCATCCGCAATGACCGCATCGTGCTGGTGCAGCCCTCCGCCACGGGCGTGCCGGCAAAAACGGTGCTCGACGCGCGCGGGCTGGTGGTGACGCCAGGCTTTATCGATCCGCATACGCACGCCTATCACAACCTCATCTCCAAAGACCGGCACCAGAACCTGCCGTACCTGCTGCAAGGCGTGACGACGGTGGTGATCGGCAACGACGGCATCGTGCTCGAAGGCGACGGGCCGGATCTCGACCGCATCGGGCCGACGCTCAAGGCGCTCGACGCCAACCGCATCGGCACCAACGTGGCCATGCTGGTGGGCCACAACGCCGTGCGCCACCGCGTGATGGGCGACGTGGCGCGCGCACCCACCGCTGATGAACTCAAGACCATGCAAGCCCTGATGGAAGACGGCATGCGCGACGGCGCATTCGGCATGTCGACGGGCCTCGTGTATACGCCGGGCGTGTTCGCCAAAACCGACGAGGTGGTCGCGCTGGCCAAGACCGTGGCCGCGCGTGGCGGCATCTACGACACGCATCTGCGCGACGAGGGCAACTTTCGCACCGGCCTCGTCAACGCCGTGAAGGAGGCGTTGGACATCGGCCAGCAGTCCGGCATCCCGATCCACATCTCGCACATCAAGGCGCTGGGCGTGGATTCGTGGGGCAAGAGCGCCGAGATCATCAGCCTGATTCGGCAGGCGCAGGCCAACGGCATGAACGTATCGGCAAGCCAGTATCCGTACACGGCGTCGAGCACGCACATCATTCCGGCGCTGGTGCCGGGCTGGGCGCGCGACGGCGGCAACGACGCGCTGCTCAAGCGGCTAGAAGACCCCGCCACGCGCGCGCGCATTGCCACCGACATGGAAAAGGCCATGCAACAGCGCAACGGGCCGGCGGCGCAGGTGCTGATCTCCGCCAACCCCGAATACAACGGGCAGTCGCTCGAGGCGCTGGGCAAGCAGCTCGGCGTGAGCCCCGTCGATGCGGCCATCAGCGTGATCCAGCACGGCGGCACGAACATCGTGTCGTTCAACATGAGCGATGCCGACCTGGAAGCGTTCATGAAGCAGGACTTCGTCGTGGGCGGCTCCGATGGCATTGCCGGACACCCGCGCGAAGCCGGCACCTTCGCACGCCGCATCGGCGAATACGTCACGCGCAAGCACGTGATGACGGTGCCGTTTGCCATCCGCCAGGCCAGCGCCCGCACGGCCGAAATCTTCGGCATCAAAGACCGCGGCACCGTGCAGGCAGGCAAGTTTGCCGACCTGGTCGTCTTCGACCCCGCCACCTACGCCGACCGCGCCAGCTATGAACAGCCTGGGCTGCCGCCCGTGGGCGTGCGCTGGGTGCTCGTCAACGGCACGGTGGCCGTGGCCGATGGCAAGGCGGTGCCGGATGTGCTGGCGGGGCGAGCCTTACGCAAATAAACAGGCGACGCCACGCGGCGACGCAGCTCAGATCACGTCGCCGAGTTCACGCACGTCCGTGCCGGTGCAGCACGCCAGTATCTCGGCGTCTTCCTTGCTGACGGACAGATAGACGTGGCCGACTGCGCTATCGAAGTACAGGCTGTCGCCCGGCGTCAGGCGAAAGGCGTCGCCGTTCTCGAAGCGCAGTTCGATCTCGCCGCCCAGCACGAAGACGAACTCCTCTCCGGGGTGGCGGATGTAATCGGGAAAGTCGTCGACCGAGCGCGCGCGGATGTGTGCGCGCATCGGCAGCATGCGTTTGCCGGTCAGCGCGTCGGCCAGCATGCCGTATTCGTAGTTCGGCGTGTCGTAAATGACCTGACCGCCCGATGGCGTGAAGGTCGGCCGCAGCGGGCCGGCATCGGGCGTGCGGCGCCGGCCGAGCAGTTGCTCGAACTCGAGCCCCAATGCCTGCGCCAGGCCGGCAAACTTCTCATAGGTGAGGGCAATATCGCCGCGCTCGGCTTTGGAAATGGTGGACAGCGCCACGCCAGAACGCTCCGACAGCTCCTGCAGCGTCAGCCCGCGCGCCTTGCGCGCCTCGCGGATGCGCGCCCCCACCTCCTGGTGATTGAGCTGCGCCGGTGCCTCGTCGATTGAATGGGGCTGGATAGCCGCTTTTGCGCTCGATGCCACGCACGTCTCCGGGTTTTCTCGTATACGAGAATTTGATTTTTCTCGTATACGATAACTCAAACCCTCCCCAGCCTCCAACCCAGGAGAGCCGCCCGTGTCGACCCTCGCCCTCGACAGCCGCCCCGCGCTGTCACGCACGCAAGTCATTGCCGCTACCACCATCGGCACAGCGCTGGAGTTTTACGACTTCACCATCTACAGCTACTTCGCCATCCAGATCGGGCAACTGTTCTTTCCATCGGCATCGCCGGTGAACCAGTTCCTGTTGTCGATCGGGGTGTTTGGCGTCGGCTTTGTGGTGCGGCCGCTGGGCGGCGTGATCATCGGCGCGTATGCCGACCGCGCCGGGCGCAAGAAGGCGATGGTGCTGACCATCATGATGATGGCGCTGTCGTGCGCGCTCATCGCCACGGCACCCACGTATGCCACGGCGGGCATCTTCGCGCCGATGATCGTGCTGGCCGCGCGCCTGATGCAGGGCTTTGCAGCCGGCGGCGAATTCGGACCCGGCACCACGTTGCTGGTCGAATACGCAAGCGATCGCACGCGGGCATTCTTTGCGAGCTGGAACTTTGCGGCAACCGCGCTGGGCCTCGCGCTGGGCGCGGCGGTCGCCACGCTCATCAACGTGACGCTCTCCAAGGAGGCGGTGCTCGCCTGGGGCTGGCGGCTGCCGTTCCTGCTGGGCATTTTTGCAGCGCCGGCCGGCATGCTGATCCGCCGCCGGCTGGAAGAGACGCTCGACCGCCGCGATGCGGCACCAAGCCCCGCCAAGCCGCAAGGCGCGCTCAAGGCTGCGCTCACCACGCATCTGAAGCTGACCATTCTCGGCACGTTTGCGGAGCTGGGCGGCTCGGTGTCGGTGTACATCACCGCGTTCTTCCTGCCGAGCCACGCGGTGCGCACACTGCATATGTCGCCCACCGCGGCGGTGGCTTCTGGCGTGGTCAGCTCGCTCGTGCTGTTTGTGGCCGCGCCGATTGCCGGGCGCCTCGCCGATCGCTACACGCGCAAGCGCCTCTTGGTCACGTCGCGCATCATCATGCTGCTAGCGGTGTACCCGGCGTTTGCCTTCCTGGGCGCGCATCCGACGCCGCTGGCACTGTATGCGGTATCTGCCTTGCTGGCGGTGTTCGTGGCCGCGCAGATCGTGCCGGTGCTGGTGATGATTCCGGAGCTGTTTCCCAAGCATGTACGCGCCACCGGCATTGCACTCACCTATGTGGTGAGCGCATCGTTCTTCGGCGGCTTCTCACCGTTCATCGCGAGCTGGCTGGTGGAGCGCACCGGCAACCCACTGGCGCCGGCGTGGTACGTGGCCGCCGCATGCCTCGTGTCATTGGTGCCGGTGATCTGGCTGCGGGACCGCACGGGCGAAGCGCTTTAAAGGGAATGTCCATGTCGCACAACGAACAACTTGTCAGCCTGTCTGCGGTGGAACTGCGCCGGCTGATCGGTGCCAAGGAAATCTCGCCCGTCGAGCTGCTCGACGCCTGCATCGACCGCATCGAAGCCATCAACCCTGCCGTCAACGCCGTCACGGCGACGTGCTTTCCGCAGGCACGCGAAGCCGCAAAAGCCGCAGAGCGCGCCGTGCTCAATGGCGAACCGCTCGGCCTGCTGCATGGCCTGCCGCTGGGCGTGAAGGATCTGGAAGACACAGCGGGCTTGCTGACGACGTATGGCTCGCCCACCGCGCGCAGCAACGTGCCGACGCAGGATGTGTTGCTGGTCGAGCGTCTGCGCGCCGCGGGCGCCGTGCTGGTGGCCAAGACCAACGTGCCGGAGTTTGGTGCCGGCGCCAACACGCGCAACCCCGTGTGGGGTGCGACAGGCAACCCGTTCAACCCGATGTTGAATGCGGGCGGCTCTTCGGGCGGCGCGGCGGCGGCGCTGGCGTGCGACATGCTGCCCGTCTGCACGGGCTCCGACACCGGCGGCTCGCTGCGCATTCCGGCATCCAAATGCGGCGTGGTGGGCTTTCGGCCATCGCCGGGGCTGGTACCGAATTCACGCAAGAAGCTCGGCTGGACGCCCATTTCGGTGGTCGGCCCGATGGGGCGCACGGTAGCCGAAGCGTGCCTGCAATTGGCCGCCACGGCTGGATTGTCGGCAAGCGATCCACTCAGCTTCCACGTCGATCCGCTGAGCTTTCTCACGCCCGCGCCGCTCGACCTCTCCACGCTGCGCGTCGGCTGGACGGAAGACTTCGGCTGCTGCGATGTCGATGCCAGCATCCGTGCGGTCTTCCGCGAACGCATTGCCGCCATCGCGCCGATGTTCCGCTCATGTGAACCCGTGCAGTTCGACTTGGGTGAGGTGCACCGCTGCTTTGATGTGATCCGCGCAGAGAGCTTCGTCGCCGGCCTGCACGATGCCTATGTGCGCGACCCGGCGTCGATCGGGCCGAACTCGCGCGCCAACTACGAGCTGGGCGCCGCCATGACGCTTGCCGATTGTGCGTGGGCGCAGGCGGAACAGACGCGCATCCTCACGCGCTTCCAAGCGGCGTTCGGCCAGTACGACGTGATCCTCTCGCCAACGACGCCGGTGTCGCCGTTTCCGTGGAGCGCGCTGTATGCCACGCACATCGATGGGCGTGCGCAAGAGAACTATTACCGCTGGCTGGCACTGACGTACGTCGTCACGCTGACCACGCACCCCGCGCTGTCATTGCCGTGCGGCGTTGACCACGCCAGCATGCCGTTCGGCCTGCAGATCGTCGGGCCCTTCCACGGAGACCGCAAAACGCTAGCCGTGGCACATGCGCTCGAGCAGGCTTTCGACGCGTCTGCTACGCTGCGGCGGCCGCGTCCGGACCTCGCGAAACTCGCGCAGCCGACGCCGGCACTCCAATCCATCGTCACCGCGCCGCCGGTGTTCGATGCCGCCACAAGCGGCATGGGCACCTCCGCCGTCTGAACCTACAACGGACCTCTTCCCGACATGACCGATATCCAACGCTTCCACACCAACGCCCGCATGAGCCAGATCGTGATCGCCAACGGCATCGTGCATCTGGCCGGCCAAGTGCCTGACAGCGACTTCAAGTCGATCACCGAGCAGACCAACAACATCCTCGCGCGCATCGACGCCTTGCTGGCTGAAGCGGGTGTCGACAAGACGCGTCTGATCTCCGCCAACATCTGGCTGACCGACGCCAAGCACTTCGCCGAGCTGAACGCCGCGTGGGAAGCGTGGGTGCCGGCCGGCCACGCGCCTACGCGCGCCTGCGTGCAGTCGGGCCTGATGCGCCCGGGCATCGATGTGGAAATCGCCGTCACGGCGCTGGCCAAGGGTTAAGGAGCCAGCCGCCATGCGCTTTGACACCCTTGTGCTGGGCGCCGGCATTGTCGGCGTATCGGTGGCGGTGCATCTGCAGAAACGCGGGCGCGCCGTCGCGCTGGTCGACCGCCGTGCGCCGGGCTTTGAGACGTCGTTCGGCAATGCCGGGCTGATTCAGCGCGAGGGTGTGTATCCGTATGCGTTTCCGCGCGACCTGTCGACGTTGTTGCGTTATGCGGGCAACACGTCGGCAGACGTGCATTACCACCTCGGCGACCTGCCCCGGTTGCTGCCGTTTCTGTGGCAGTACTGGCGCAACTCGCACCCCACGCGGCACGCGGCGATTGCGCGTGCGTATGCGCCGCTGATCGCGCTCAGCGTGAGCGAGCACCGCGCGCTGGCCGAAGCCGCCGGCGCCACGCATCTGATCCGGCCCAGCGGCTGGATCAAGGTCTTCCGCAATGCCGCCACGCAAGACAAGGAAACGCGCAACGTCGAGCGCTGGCAACGCGAATACGGCGTCTCGTTTGAAGCGCTTGACCCGGCGCGCCTGCGCAGCGTTGAACCGCATCTGGACACATCGCTGCTCGGCGGCCTGCGTTATACGGAAGCGGATTCCGTGAGCGACCCGAACGCGCTGGTCACGGCCTACGCAAGGTATTTCGAGCAACTCGGCGGCCGCCTGTTTGAAGCCGATGCCAACACGCTCACGCCCAACGCGCCATGGCTGCTGCAAACCAAGCACGGCGAGCTGCGCGCAGACAACGTCGTCATCGCCATGGGCCCCTGGGCGGACGTCCTCACCTCGCGCCTGGGCTACAGCCTGCCGCTGGCCGTCAAGCGCGGGTACCACATGCACTACGCACCCGCGCAAGGTGCGCAGTTGAACCATCCCGTGCTCGATGCAGACGGCGGTTATGTGCTGGCACCGATGGCGCGCGGCATCCGGCTGACGACGGGCGCGGAACTCGCACACCGCGATGCTCCGAAGACGCCCGTGCAGCTCAACGCCGTCGAGCCCGTCGCCCGCAAGCTCTTTCCGCTGGCCGAACGTGTGGATGCGGAACCCTGGATGGGCGCACGCCCCTGCACGCCCGACATGCTGCCGATCATCGGACCGGCGCCGCACCACGCAAACATGTGGTTCGCGTTCGGCCATGCACACCACGGCTTGACGTTGGGGCCCATCACCGGGCGCTTAATTGCGGAAATGATGATGGGCGAAACACCGGCTGTGGATGTTCGCCCGTTCCGTGCTCAGCGGTTCTGGGATTCAGCGGGCTAGTTCCATCCGCGCGGGTGCGGGGCGGGTATTTGATCGGCAGGCCATCGTCACGCCGGTCCTTCGGCGCCCTCGCCCGCCTAAAACTCCATATCCAGCTCATCGATATCTGCCTGCTCAGCCTTCGCCCCGGCAATCCATTCGGCGACGTGCGGGTGCTCGAGCACGCGCAGGCAGTACTCGGCAATCTCCGGATCGAGCTTGACGTCATAGGTCAGGAATCGCATGACGACTGGCGCGTACATCGCGTCGGCCATGCTGATCTCGCCAAACAGCCAGGGGCCGCCGTACTGGGCCAGGCATTCGCGCCAGATGAGCGTGATGCGCTCGATGTCGTGCTGCGCGCGGGACCAGATGCGGAAGTTCGGAAAATGTGCGCGCAGATTCATCGGCAGTGCCGAGCGCAGTGCGCTGAAGCCCGAATGCATCTCGCCGCAGATCGCTCGGCAATGCGCGCGGGCATGTCGGTCGGCGGGCAGCAGCTTGGCCTCGGGGCGGAGTTCGTTGAGGTATTCGGCAATCGCCAGCACGTCCCACACCTTGCGGCCTTCGTGCGTGAGGCACGGCACCAGGATCGACGGCGACAGCAGCAGCAATTCCGCGCGCGATGAGGCGTCGATCGGAACGCTCACCGTCTCGAAAGGCAGGCCGCTGAGCTTGGCGAGGAGCCAGCCGCGCATCGACCACGACGAATAGTTGCGACTGCTGATCGTCAGCGTTGTCAGGTCGACGGATTTCATATCGGTCCCCGGTAGTCCCCGTTTTCCAATCAGGTGCATGACCGGCGCCAGGCACCTTGCCGGTGCGCTGGTTGCACCCGCGCGCTGCAAAGACGCGTGCCACGCCGCACCCCGCGTGGATGCCGCGCAAAGCCTGTGCCAGTCATCATCAGCGCGGATGCGGTTTGGCGCCCACGGGCATGTGAGTTGGCACATGTATTGCCTGCTTCGTTCCACCGGCCTTGACGTGTCTTGCGACGCCATCACGGAAGCTGCCATGAACCTGCTCGCGTATCCCCTCTACCAGTGGCTGTCCGAATGCCTGCGGCCCGCGCGTGCATGGGCCTCGTTCTCGCGGCTGGCGATGGCGCAGTGGCCACAGTCGACCGAGCATCCCACTGCCCGGGCAGTGGATGCGTGGCTCGAACTGCTGGAGTGCAGCGCGATCACGCACCGCCGCCCATCGTTCGGTATCGACAGCGTCGAGGTCGACGGCCGCGTGGTCCCGATCGTGGAAGAGACCGCGATGCAAACGCCGTTCGGCACCCTCGTGCACTTCCGCAAGACCGCGCCCACGCCGCAACCGCGCGTGCTGGTTGCCGCGCCCTTGTCCGGGCACTTCGCCACGCTGCTGCGCGGCACGCTGCGCACGATGCTGGCCGATCACGACGTGTACGTGACGGACTGGCACAACGCGCGCGACATTCCGGTGTCAGCCGGGCGCTTCGGCTTCGATGAATACGTCGGCCACCTGATCGATTTCATCCGCCACATCGGCCCCGACGCACACGTACTGGCCATCTGCCAGCCGACCGTGGCCGCGCTCTCGGCGGTCTCCCTGCTGGCCGCCGACAACGACCCCGCGCAGCCCGCCAGCCTCACCCTCATGGCCGGCCCCATCGATTGCCGCGTGGGCCCCACCGCGGTGAATGCGTTGGCCAACAGCAAACCGATCGAATGGTTCGAGAAGAACCTGATCGGCGTTGTGCCGCCCGGCTTTGCTGGCGAGCAGCGCCGCGTGTATCCGGGCTTCGTGCAGTTGAGCGCGTTCATGTCGATGAATTCGGAACGCCACGTGCAGTCGTTTGAAGAGATGTATTACCAGCGCGCCAAGGGCGACCCTGCCAAGGCCGACACGATCCGCGCCTTCTACGACGAATATCTCGCCACGTGCGACCTCACCGCCGAGTTCTATCTGGAAACGGTCGAGAAGGTCTTTCAGCAATACGCATTGCCGCGCGGCGAGTTGATGGTCGGCGGTCGGCTGGTCGAACCGGCGGCGATCCATCGCACCGCGCTGCTGACGGTCGAGGGCGAGAAGGACGACATCTGCGCGGTCGGGCAGACCGTCGCCGCGCAGGACCTGTGCTCGGGGCTGCCGCCCTACCTGAAGACGCACCATGTGCAGGCCGGTGCGGGCCACTACGGCGTGTTCAACGGCAGCAAATGGGAAAAACAGATCTACCCGATCGTGCGCGCCACCATCCACGACAACGAGCCCTTCGACGCCAGCACCACCGCCAGTGACGAAGACAACGCGCACCGCGTCACGCTGCGGGCGCTGCTCGATGCGCGAACGTCGAGCCAGGCCGCCACCCGCCGACGCTCGCGCAAGATGGCGCTCACGCACTGACTGTCAGCGAGGCGTCATTCAGCGGGGCGAGTATCGAAGCGGGGCAGGTCATTCTCCATCGATGTTGATCGATTCACGGAGGGTTGCGATGAACACTCACACCACGGAGTTCCAACGCGCTGCGAGCCTGTTGCATCCGGGCGGCAATCCCATCCGCCTCAATACAGGCGACTTCGTTGCGGTCGATCGCCGCCAGGATGCCAAGTACGAAGCAACCTATCGCCCACAGGCGCTATACAGCCGCGCCGACGAAGGCTTTGCCGCCAACAACGAAGCCTTCCTGCTGCATGAGGTCGCCACCAACCGGCCGATCTATCTGGAAGACACCGGCCCGACCGATTTCCATCTGCATCTGCCGCCGGGCGCGTTTCAGTTCGTGCTGGTCACCTCGGGCGTATTTACGTTCGACTACGATGGCCGACTGCATTATGTCGGCCCCGGTTCGGTGATCCTGCAAAGCGCGATCGTGCATCGGCAGCTTTTCTACACATGGTCGGGCCTGTCGACCGAGGACAACCTCAGCACGCCGCAAACCGTGGTGCCCGACGCACTTTCCATGGGGTGCTCGGGCAAGTTTCTCGAAGCGTTCATCACCGATCCGACGACGTTTCCCAACCCGACGATCGTGCCGTCGGCGCTGATCGATGAAGCCGAGACGCCGCGCATCGCCTGGAGTCATCCGGCGCATGACCGGCCGGCCGGTGCTGACTTCTGGGTGCAAGACCCGCTGGAGTTGCATGCGCTGTACAAGCCGCTGGCTGGCGATTCCATCCAATCGCCCGGACCGGTCTACGTGCGCGACACCGGCATCGAAGCACCCAGCGGCCAGCTCGTGACGGGACACATCATTGCCACCGACCCGCGCGGCCAGTCGAGCCTGCCCAAGAGCCAGGCAGGCGTGTTGGACGCGGCGTCCTTCTCGAAAGGCGAGGTGGTCATTTACCGCGTCATTCGCGGCACGGCCGAATTCAAGGACGGCGCGGGCAATACGCTTGAGCTGGCCGCCGGCGACGTGGTGACGGCAGGCCAGCATTCGGTCAGGCTCGTCGGCATGGGTGAAGACACGCAGATCCTCCGGCTCGGCCTGCTGAACAACATCGAAAAGCTGCGCAGCTGGACGCGCACGCAATGCGACGAGATCGACGGCCTGGCGGGCCGCATCATCAACAGGACGGAGACGCGCCCGCAGCGGACCGAAGGTAAGCCGGTCGGGTATCTCTACGAAACCGTCGCGGCATCCAACGGGAACACCGGCCGCTTGAGCGTGGCAAACGGAAAGCGGGTGTAGTCGGAACTCGTCACGCCGCCGCCGTCACACTCCACCACGGCCTTGGCAATCGGCACGAACACGGGCCGGCAATACATGCGCGACTTCAACAGCACGAAGCGCGCGGCATGTGGGTCCACGCCGATGTGCGTGAAGATGCCGAGGTCCCAATGCTCCTGCGGCGTCTCCGTGACGACGATCTGCGCGGCGCCGATGTCGAGCAGCGCCGTGCGGCCCATGCGGATGCGCTGGCCCGTATAGGTCGGCCCCGTGATGGTGTATTCGCCGTCGCTGATGGCGACAACCTTGCCCGTCAGCGCGCGCGGCACGGGGTAGATGCCGAGCTGCACGAGCGGCACCTTGTCGCCCACCGGCAGCGTGACCGTGGCACCCTCGCCCGCCTCGATCATCGCCGCGACGGCTTCCGGGTCGCACACCGGCCCGACAGCGATGCCGCTCAAGCCTTGCTCCAACGCTTCGTGCAGGACGTGCATGTCGTCGCACGTGCCGCCCGACATGCAGTTGTCGCCGTGGTCGAGCAGCAGCACGGGGCCGCTGCCCGGGGCATCGGCCAACTTGGCCGCACGCGCGATCGATTCGGTCAACGGTTCAGAGCGGTAGACGAACCCTTCGCGATCAGCCCAGATGGCATCGGCAATGCGTTGCGCTGCAGCGTCGGCGGCATGTTTGTCGCCGTTGCCGACCACCACGACGGAAAGGCACGGCGCGGCAATGTCGGCCAGCCCGAATCCGGCCAGGACGGACACGGCCAGCATGCCGTCGTTCTCGGCCTGTTTGGCGAGCGCCACGGCGCGGTGCATCGCGCCTTCGTCGGTGCGGCTGCGCAGGGTGTGCGTCACCATCGGCAGGCGGCGCCACGCGAGCACGGGGTTCGCGCGGCCGGCCAGCTTGTCGAACAGCAGGCGGCCGGCGTGCTCGCCGGTTTCGTACATGTCAACGTGCGGATACGTCTTGAAACTGACGGCGATGTCGGCCAAGTCGATGAACTTCTGCGTGAGATTGCCGTGCAGATCCAGCGCGACGGCAATCGGCACATCGGGCACTACCGCGCGCAGACGTTCGAGCAGATCGCCTTCGCCGTCGTCGCTGTTCTCCGCGACCATCGCGCCGTGCAGGTCAAGCAACAGCGCATCGCACCCCGGCGCCGCCGCGACGATGGCGTCGCACAACGTTGTGTACGCCTCGGCAGCGACGCGTCCGCTGGGGTTCGCTCCGGCCACGACGGGCACGACGATTTCCGCGCCGGCCGCCTCAGCCAGATCGATGAACGCACCGGCCGCCGTGCGCGTGCCCTTGGCGGCACGGTACGCGTCGGCGCCGTAGTGCGGATGGAACGATGCCAGCGGCGTCGGCACCGGCGAGAACGTATTCGTCTCGTGATTGAAGCGGGCGATCAGGATGCGCATGAGCGGTCGGGGGATGGTGTCAAACGCGGCCAGCGGCCTGCAGCATTGCGTGCAGCAGCACATTGGCCCCGGCTTCCAGATGTTCGGGGCGGGCGTCTTCGATCTCGTTGTGGCTGATGCCGTCCTTGCACGGCACGAAGATCATCGCGGTGGGGGCCACGCGCGCCAGATAGACCGCGTCATGGCCTGCGCCGCTGATCACGTCCATCTCCGACAACCCCAATTGCCGCGCGCCGCTGCGCACCGCGTTCACCAGCGTGGCGTCAAACGGCTGCGGCGGGAAGTAGACGACCTGGCGCAATGCGATGTCGATGCCGCTGCGTGTGCGCAACTCCGCCACTGCGTCATGCAGTGCCGCATCCATGTCGGACAACATCGCGTCGTCGGCCGCGCGAAAGTCGATCGTCATCGAAACCTGGCCCGGAATTACGTTGCGCGAATCCGGATGCACGCTCAGGCAGCCCACCGTGGCGCGCGCATGCGGCGGGCGCTCGAGCGCGATGCGGTTGGCAATGCCGACGAGTTCTGCGGCTGGCAGCAACGCATCGCGGCGCAGCTCCATCGGCGTGGGGCCGGCGTGCGCTTCCATGCCGGTCAAGACCACGTCGTACCAGCGCTGGCCGAGCGCGCCCGTCACCACGCCGATGGTCGTGGCGTGTGCCTCCAGCACCGGCCCCTGTTCGATATGCGCTTCGAAGTAGGCGCCGACGGCTCGGCCGCCAACAGGCTCACTCCCCGCGTAGCCGATGCTGCGCAGCGCCTCGCCCACGGCCACGCCGTCGCGGTCCTGCGCGGCCAGCACGGCGTCCAGCGCAAACTCGCCGATGAACGCGCCGGAGCCCATCATCACCGGCACGAAGCGCGAACCTTCTTCGTTGGTCCACACGGCCACTTCGATGGGCGCTTCCGTTTCGATGCCCGCATCGTTGAGCGCGCGCACGACCTCGATGCCCGCGAACACGCCGTAGTTGCCGTCGAACTTGCCGCCGGTCGGCTGCGTGTCGATATGGCTGCCGGTCATGACGGGCGGCAGCGCGTTGTTGCGTCCCGGCCGGCGCGCGAAGAGGTTGCCGATGGCGTCCACACGCACGGTGCAGCCCCCGGCTTCGGCCTGTGCAACGAAGAAATCGCGGCCTTGCCGGTCGAGATCGGTCAACGCGAGGCGGCGCACGCCGCCCTTGGGCGTGGCGCCGATGCGCGCCTGCTGCATGAGCGTGTCCCACAGGCGCGCGCCGTTGATGCGCAAAGTGGTATCGAGTTGGGTGGTCGTCATGATGTGTACGTTTAAGCGGCCAGGCCGACGCCAAGGTAGCGGTCCTTGATGGCGTCGTCGGCGCGGAAGGCTTCGTTGGTGCCGGTGTAGACCACGCGGCCCTGTTCGATGATCACGTGGCGATCGGCGAGCTGCGTGCAGACTTCGAGGTTCTGTTCGACGAGCAGGATGGATACGCCCGCCTGCTTGATGACCTTCAGCTGCGCGACGATCTCTTCCACGATGACGGGCGCCAGACCTTCGACCGGTTCGTCGAGCATCAGCAGGCGCGGGTGGTTCATCAGCGCGCGCCCGATGGCGAGCATCTGCTGCTCGCCGCCGGAGAGGTTGGCGCCGCCGTTGCGCCGCCGCTCATGCAGGCGCGGGAAGATGCGATAGATGTCGGCCAGCTGCCACGGAGAATCCCGCCGCGCGCCGAGCTTCAGGTTTTCCTCCACCGTCAGCAGCTTGAAGATGCCGCGATGCTCCGGCACCAGGCACAGGCCCTGCGCGGCAATGCGGTGCGGAGCCTGCCCGGCGATGTCCTTGCCGCGAAAGCGCACCTGCCCGCCGCGCGGCGTCACCACGCCGGCAATCGTCTTCAGGGTGGTCGATTTTCCGGCGCCATTGCGGCCGAGCAGCGTCACGAGTTCGCCCTCGCCCACCGATAGCGCCACGCCCTGCAGCACGTGGCTCTTGCCGTAATAGCCGTGGAGGTCTGCAACGTCGAGGATCGCCGTCGTCGTCATTTCTTGCCTCCCGTAATCATGTTGCCGAGATACGCGGCGCGCACGCGCGGGTCCGACCGCACGGTGTCGGGCGTGCCCTCCATGAGCACCTTGCCCTGCTGCATGACGGTGATCGTGTCGGAGATGTCCATCACGATGTCCATGTTGTGTTCGATCAGCACGACCGTGTGGTCCTGCGCCAGGCCGCGAATGAGCGCCTTCATGGCGGGCAGGTCGTCCACGCCCATGCCGGAGGTGGGTTCGTCCAGGAAGATCGCTCGCGGGTTGGCGGCCAGGGCCATGCCGACTTCCAACCGCCGCTGCTGACCATGCGAGAGCGCAGCCGCCGGCGTGTCGGCCAGGCGCGGCAATTCAAGGCGATCGAGCACGCGGTCGACCGTGTCGGTGCAGGCCAGATCGCCCTGGGGCAGGCGCCAACCGTGCATTGCCCGGCGCGGCGTGGTACCGAGTGCGGCCAAGCGCAGGTTCTCGCGCACGGACAGGCTCGGGAACAGGCTCGTCACCTGGAACGAACGTGCGATGCCGCGCTGCACGCGCTGGTAGTCGGCTTCACGCGTCACGTCGTGGCCATCGAAGACGATGGTGCCGCTGGTGATCATGCGCGTGCCCGTGAGCATGTGGAACAGCGTGGTCTTGCCCGCGCCGTTGGGCCCGATGACGGAGTGGACCGTGCCGGGCATCACACGCAAGTCAACGCCGCCCAGTGCGGTGAACTTGCCGTACTGCTTGACGATGCCGGTGGCCTGGAGGATGGGCGTGGTGGTCATGCGCGCTCCTCCTGCACCGCCGGTGCGTGACGCGGCGCGCGCACGCGCTGCCACAGCTTCTGCCCAAGCCCGAACAGCCCGCGCTGCATGAACAGGCTCACCGCAATCAACAGGAAGCCCAGCAGCATCAGCCAGCGCGGCCACAGGCTCGAGAGCCAGTCCGACAGCAACACATAGAAGGCTGCGCCCAACACCGAGGCAAACACGTTACCCGTGCCGCCGATAACGGTCATCACCAGAATCATCTCGCTGACGTGGTAGTCGATATTGGCCAGCGGTGCGATGCCCGTGAGCATGGCGTGCAAGGCGCCCGCCAGCCCCGTCACCGCACCGGAGATGACAAACGCGAGCAGCTTGAAGGCGCGCACGTTGTAGCCGACGGCGAGCGCACGTTCTTCGTTGTCGCGAATGGCCAGCAGCGTGCGGCCAAACACCGATTCCGTCACACGCTGCACGAGGAAAAACACGACGAGGAACAGCGCCGCGACAAACGCGTAGAACGCCCACGGCGACGCCGCAAACGCCGGACGCGGAATGTCCAGCAGGCCGTTGTCTCCGCCTGTGAGCGACGGCGTGGTGTAGGCCAGGAAATAGAACATCTGGGAGAAAGCCAGCGTCAGCATGACGAAGTACGTGCCGCGCTGGCGGATGGCAAACCAGCCGACCACCGCCGCCGCGACCGCGCCCACCACCACGGCCAGGACAAGCGCCACCGGCATCGGCAACGCCAGTTGTGTGAGGCCAATGCCCGCGGCGTAGCTGCCGAGCCCGAAGAAGATGCCTTGCCCGAACGACAGCAGCCCCGTGTAGCCGAGCAGCACGTTGCAGGCCATCACGGCCATCGCGTAGACGAGTACTTCGGTGGCTAACGTGCCGGACCTCAGCACCAGCGGCAGCAGCAACGTCACGCCCAGCGCCAGCCACCAGAAGCGATGACGCGAAATTCCATGGAATGCGGCTTGCATCATCCCCTCCCCAGCAGGCCGTGCGGGCGCAGCAGCAGCACGGCCGCCATCGCCACGTAGATCATCAGCCGTGCGCCCTCGGGCCACAGCGTGCTCATCAGGCTCTGCACGATGCCGACCAGCAGGCCGCCGACCAGCGCCCCCGCAAAGCTGCCCATGCCGCCCACCACCACAACCACGAAGGCGACGCCGAGGGCCTCCACGCCCATGAAAGGCTCCGCGCCGCGAATGGGCGCCGCCAGCACACCGGCCACCGCTGCCGTCGCCGCGCCCAGTGCAAACATCAAGCTGAACAGGCGGAACACGTTGATGCCGAGCAGCGAGACCATCTCGGTCGATTCACTGCCCGCGCGCACCGCGCTGCCCAGGCGCGTGCCCTCCAGCAGCCACCACAGCGCGAGCGCCAGCACGGCTGTAAAACCGATGACGAACAGGCGGTATTTCGGGTAGACGAAATCGCCCCACATCACCACGCCCTGCAAGGCCTCGGGTGCCGGTACATCCACGCCCAGCGGCCCCCACGCCACGATGATGAGTTCCTGCACGACCAGGGCCAGACCCACGGTGACGAGGATGTGGAATTCGTGCGCCTGCGCGTAGACGTGGCGCAGCAGCACTTTCTCCGTCACCCACGCCAGCGCGCCGATGACGATGGGCGCAAGCACGAGCGCCAGCCAAAAATCCATGCCCATCTGCAGGGCCTGGAAGCAGAGATACGCACCCAGCGCATAAAACGCGCCGTGGGCGAAATTGACGAAGCGCAACAGCCCGAAGATGATCGACAGCCCCACCGCCAGCAGGAAGTAGAGCATGCCGATCCCCACGCCGTTGACGACCTGGAGCAGGTAGACGTTCATTGGAGTCGCATACGAAAGGACAACTGCGTCGCGATGAGCCCGCGACGCGCGTAGCACATCAGGCCAGCTTGCACTGCGTCTGTTCGACCGGCAGGAAGGCCTTGCCGACGGCGACCACTTCGGCGAAGTCGTCCTTGTCCTTCATGCGGTTCTTGGGCTTGCCCTTGAGCAGGTAGTAGTTCTTGAGCACCTGGTGGTCGGCCGCGCGAATTTCTTCGGGGCCCGTCAGGCCGTCGTACTTCATGCCCTGCAGCGCGGCAATCACGGCCTTCGGATCGGCGCTGCCGGCCTTGGCCATCGCGTCGAGCAGGATCTTGGTGCAGGTATACGAGCCGGCCAGGCTGTAGTTCGGGTTGGTCTTGAACGCGGCCTGTGTGCGCTTGACCAGATCGCGGTTGGCAGGCGTATCGACGTCGTGCCAGTACTGCGCGCCGAAGTACACGCCATCGCACAGGTCGGCGCCGAGCGATTCGAACTGCTCCAGGCCAGACGCCCACGCCACCAGGATCGTCGTGTTCTTCTTCATGCCGAAGCTCACCGCCTGGCGCAGCGTGTCGGACGATTGCGAGCCGAAGTTCAGGATCAGCAGCACGTCGGGCTTGGCAGCCATCGCGTTGGTCAGGTAGCCGCTGAATTCCTTCTCGGTGAGCGCGTGATAGCTGTTGCCCACATGCTCGATGCCCTTTTCCTTGAAGATGTTCTTGGCCGCCGACAGCAACCCGTCGCCAAACACGTATTGCGGCGTGATGGTGTACCAGCGCTTGGCCTTGGGCATCGATTCGATCAGCGGGCGCACGGTGCGCTCGATGGCGCCGTATGTGGGCACCGACCAGCGGAAGGTCGCGCGGTTGCAGTCCTTGCCGGTAATTTCATCGGCGCCCGCGGTCGTGATGAACACCCCGCCAAACTTCTCGGCCTCCTTGCCCATCGCGAGCGACTCGGACGACAGGATGCCGCCCGCGAAGTAGCGCGCGTTCTTCTGCTGCGCGAGTTCCTGGACCTTGCGCACGGCCGTGGCCGGCTTGCCTTCGGTGTCGAGCACGCTGTACGCCAGCGGCCGGCCCAGCACCTTGCCGTATTGCTCCACGGCCAGTTTCATGCCCAGGTCGGCGAATTTGCCGTTGGCGGCAAACGGGCCGGACATCGGCACCGGACAGCCCAGTTCGATGGCATCGGCAGCCCACGCAGAACGGGCCTGCAGCAGCGACGCGGGCACGGCGGACAGCGCCGCCAGTTTGAGCAAATCTCGACGATTCAAAGCGCACTCCTCAAGTTCGTGTGAATACAGAACAGCGCTCGGAGCCACCACCGGCGGCAGCTTCCTCCTAGCCTTGACCGGCGAGGTTTTCGCCGACCATCACGCCGAGCAAGAACCAGACCAGTTTTTTATATTTGTTATGATAAATAGGCGAAATCATCATAGAAGCCGCATCGGCGATGCGTCAACGGCAAAGGCGTCGGTGTTTACTCCAAGGTGTGCGACACGGCCGCCCCGCACGACGATGTGGAAAACCGGTGCGCACGCGCGATTGCGGGGCACACATGCACCACGCCGGCCAGTCGGCACGACGCGGCCCCGCAGTTAGAATGCGCGCTATAAGGAACGGACATCCATGGCCACACTCGGAGCAGGCAAGACGGCGTCGATCGGCATCCGCAAGCAAAAGCGCGCCGACCTCGTTGCCGAAGAACTCAAGCGGCTGATCACGCAGCGCAACCTCAAGCCCGGCGACAAGCTCCCGCAGGAGGTCAAGCTGCAAGAGACCTTCGGGGTCAGCAAGGGCACCATCCGCGAAGCGCTCAAGTCGTTGGAGGTGCAGGGGCTGGTGAGTGTGAGCACGGGGCCCGCCGGCGGCGGCACCATCGTCGAGGTACCGTTGGACCGCACGTTCCAGCTCATGCAGAACTATCTGTTCTTCAAGGACATCGGCATTGCAGACGTCTACACCGTGCGGTGTCTGCTTGAGCCTGAACTGGCCGCGGGCGCGGTGCCGCATCTGACCGAAGACGATTTCCGCGCGCTCGAGCACACCATCGACCTGTGCGACCCAGCGTCGACCAAAGCCGCGGCGCCGCTCGACCAGCGCCAGGAAGACCTGAGCTTTCACGACATCCTGGCCGCGGCCAATCCCAACCCGATGCTGCGGTTCTGCTGCGAGCTGATCAACGAGATGATTCGGCAGCTTGTGGTGTTCGGCAACGAAACCTCGCCGAAGGACCACGCGAAGTTCGGCGCCTCCAACGTGAAGTTCCACCGGCAGATTCTGGATGCGGCCCGCGCGCGCGACGCCGACACCGTGCGTGCACTCATGAGTACGCACATGGACGACTGCACGCATCACGTCACGCGTATGAAGGGCCGCGTGCACGGCCGCCTCGTGCTTGACTCAGAGATGCCGCGCCGCCATCGGCCGCTGATCGACGATCACGACGACAGCGACCACAGCGACCACAGCGAAGACCGCGCGTGACGGTTCAGTAAGTCTTGTAGGGCAGGAACTTGCCGCTCATGACGATGCGCACGCGATCGCCCTTGGGGTCGGGCTCGCGCTGGAGGTCCATGTTGAAGTCGATGGCGCTCATGATGCCGTCGCCGAACTCTTCGTGGATCAGCGCCTTGAATGTCGTGCCGTACACGCTGATGAGTTCATAGAAACGGTAGATCAGCGGATCCGTCGGCACGGCCGTCGGCAGCGAGCCTTTGTACGGCGGCACCTGCAGCAGCGCGACGGCCTCTTCCGACAAGTCCAATGCCGCGCCCACGGCCTTGGCCTGTGCTTCCGTCAACGTCATCTGACCGAGCAACGCAGCAGTGCTCCACTCCTTGCTGTGACCAATCACCTCGGCCAACTGGGCCCAGCTCAACTGCTTCTTGATCTTCTGCAGGACGATCATTTCCGTCACATCTTCGCGTTGCATATCGGCACCTCCGGTGGGTTGAGGAAACGGCGCGCAGCATGAGCAAGGTCGATGCCATGCATGCAACGCGGCGCCCGTGGCGACGCTTGCGCCCGATGTAAAAATTTCCGCATCGCAACATCCGTCCGGCAACCGTTTCAACGCGTTGCGGATAGGTGTCGAACTAGGGCAAACCCCGAGATTGACAGCGCTGTCAATTGTGGCCATTCTTGCGTCCGTCGGCACGCCACACGATTCCGAAGAGAACGCTGACACCGCTGTCATGCATGGCAGCCGGTCCAATATCAGGAGACAGTCCATGGAGCTTGAAGCCGCACGTCCGGCCGCACGTCGTCAATCCCGCAACACGCGCTTTGGTCAACGCGTCGGCGCGTCGGCCATTGCAGCCGCCGTACTCGCGCTGGGCGCAGGCAGTGCCCACGCGTATGACATCACCACCAGCCCGTATCTGACCGGCGACTGGGGTGGCCTGCGAACCCGTCTGGCCGAACAGGGCGTGACCTTCAACCTCGGCTACGGCAGCGAAGTTGCGCACAACTTCAGCGGCGGTACCGAACATCTCACGCGCTACACCGATCAATGGGTCATCGGTACGGCGCTGGACCTGCAGAAACTTGTCGGCTGGCAGGGCGCCACGTTCCAGGCCACCGTCACCGATCGCAACGGCCGCAACCTCGGCAGCGACGCGAACATCGGCAACAACATGCTGATCCAGGAAGTCTATGGCCGCGGTCAGACCTGGCACCTGACGCAGTTCTGGCTGAACCAGAAGCTGCTCAACGACCGCCTGGAAATCAAGGCGGGCCGCGTGACGGTGGGTGAAGACTTCTTCTCGTTCTCGTGCGATTTCCAGAACCTGACGTTCTGCGGCTCGCAACCGGGCAACCTGGTGGGCGGCTACTGGGTGAACTGGCCGACCAGCCAGTGGGGCGCACGCGCCAAGGTGCACACCTCGGCCGAAACCTATGCACAGATCGGCGTGTACCAGGTCAACCCGAACTACGTGGATGACGGCTGGGCCCGCCGCAACGGCTGGAAGCTGAACAACCCCGGCGGCACCACCGGCGCGCTGATTCCGCTGGAATTCGGCTGGATGCCCACCATCGAGGGCCGCCCGGGCACGTACCGCGCAGGCGTCTGGTACAACACCTCGAACGGCAAAGATCTGTACGAAGACGTGAACGGCAACGCGCGCGGCATCACCGGCCTGGACGCCAAGCAGCGCAACGGCCAGTACGGCGTCTACCTGAACCTGCAGCAGCAGATCACGGGGGCGCCCGACGGACGCGGCGCCACGGTGTTCCTGAACTTCTCGCAGGCGGATCGCAACACCGCGCAGACCGATCACCAGATCTCGGTGGGCGTGCAGTACAAGGGACCGTTCGATCGCCTGTCCGACACCGTCGGCTTTGCCGTGGGTGCCACGCACAATAACGGCCGCTATGCCGACTTTGTCCGTCAGACAAATGCTCGCACCGGCGCCAATACCGTGGTGGGTGACGGCTACGAATACGTGAGCGAGCTGTATTACAGCTGGTCGCCGGTGAAGTCTGTGTACTTCCGTCCTAATCTGCAGTACATCCTTCATCCGGGTGGCACTTCGCAAAACAAGAATGCCTTCGTCGTCGGCCTGAAGACCGGCGTCACGTTCTAAGAACGCACTTGCGCACAATAGGAGACCTTTCATGATTTCCCGCGTACTGAACACGCTCGCCGCTGCGGCGGTCCTGACCTTCGCCGCCACCTCGGCCCATGCCAGCAAGGAAGCGCCGGTCATCGGCTTCTCGATCGACGACCTGCGCGTGGAGCGCTGGACGCACGACCGCGATTACTTCATCGAATCGGCCAAGAAGCTGGGCGCGACCGTCAACGTGCAGTCGGCCAACGCCAACGAAGCCAAGCAGATCGCCCAGATCGAAAACCTGATCGCCCAGAACGTTGACGTGCTCGTGATCGTGCCGTTCAACTCCAAGGTGCTGGGCAACGCCATTGCCAGCGCCAAGAAGAAAGGCATCAAGGTGGTGTCGTATGACCGCCTGATCCTGAACGCCGACATCGACGGCTACGTGACCTTCGACAACGTGAAGGTGGGCGAGCTGCAGGCGCAGGGCGTGGTCAAGCTCGCACCGAAGGGCAATTACTTCCTGCTGGGCGGCGCGGCGACCGACAACAACGCACGCCTGCTGCGCGAAGGCCAGATGAAGGTGCTCAAGCCGTACGTCGACAAGGGCGACATCAAGATCGTCGGCGAGCAGTGGACGCCGGAGTGGGACCCCTCCAAGGCGCAGAACATTGTTGAGAACGCGCTGACCGCGAACAACAACAACATCCAGGGCATCGTTGCCTCCAACGACGGCACGGCCGGCGGCGCGATCCAGGCGCTGGCACGCCAGAAGCTGGCGGGCAAGGTGCCGGTGTCGGGCCAGGACGCTGACTTGGCCGCCGTGAAGCGCGTGGCAGAAGGCACGCAGGCCATGACGGTGTACAAGCCGATCAAGCAGATCGCCGCCACCGCCGCCGAGATGGCCGTCGACCTCGTGAAGGGCACGGCGCCGAAGTTCAACACCAAGCTGAACAACGGCAAGAAGGATGTCGACACCGTGTTGCTGACCCCGACGCTGCTGACCAAGGACAACCTGGACAGCACCGTCGTCAAGGATGGCTTCTATACGCATCAGCAGATCTTCGGCAAGTAAGCCGCCGATGCAGTGGT
This sequence comes from Ralstonia sp. UNC404CL21Col, assembly GCF_000620465.1. Classification (GTDB taxonomy): domain Bacteria; phylum Pseudomonadota; class Gammaproteobacteria; order Burkholderiales; family Burkholderiaceae; genus Ralstonia; species Ralstonia flatus. The sequence continues at coordinate 1,090,618 of NZ_JIBE01000004.1, read as the reverse complement.
CAGTCGTAGTCAGTAGGAGAACGCCATGAGCAGTAACGGCACCCTGTTCGAGATGCGCAACATCGTGAAGTCGTTCTCCGGTGTGCGCGCGCTCGACGGCGTCAGCCTGGCAGTGAAGCCGGGTGAGTGCGTCGGTTTGTGCGGGGAGAACGGCGCCGGGAAATCGACCCTCATGAAGGTGCTGTCGGGGGTCTATCCCTACGGCACCTTCGAAGGCGAGATCCTGTGGGACGGTGAGCCGCTGCGCGCGCATTCCGTGCGCGACAGCGAGCGCGCCGGCATCGTCATCATCCATCAGGAACTGATGCTGGTGCAGCAGCTCTCCGTCACGGAGAACATCTTCCTCGGCAACGAAATCACCAAGCCGGGGGGCCGCATGGACTACGACGCCATGCACGCCAAGGCGGAAGAACTCCTCGCCCGCCTGCGCCTGACCGACGTGAACGTGGCCGCCCCCGTAATGAACTACGGCAGCGGCCACCAGCAGCTTTTCGAGATCGCCAAGGCGCTCGCCAAGAACGCGCGCCTGCTGATCCTGGACGAACCGACCTCGTCGCTGTCCGCCAAGGAAATCGAGGTGCTGCTGTCCATCATCGACGACCTCAAGCGCAGCGGCGTGGCGTGCGTCTACATCTCGCACAAGCTCGATGAGGTCAAGCGCGTGTGCGACACGGTCACCGTCATCCGCGACGGCAAGCACATCGGCACGCGCCCCGCCGCCGACATGACCATCGACAACATCATCACGATGATGGTCGGACGCGAAATGACGTCGCTGTTCCCGAAGGTGGAACACACGGTGGGCGAAGTGGTGATGGAAGCCCGCAACGTCACTTGCTGGGATGTCACCAACCCCAACCGCAAGCGCACAGACGGCGTGAGTTTTGCCGTGCGCCGCGGCGAGATCCTCGGCGTTGCCGGGCTCGTCGGCGCTGGGCGCACGGAAATGGTGTCTGCGCTATTCGGCGCCTACCCCGGCCGCTCCAGCGCCGAGATCCTCATGGAAGGCAAGCCCGTCAAGGTCGGCTCACCGGCGGATGCAATCGCCGCCGGCATCTGCCTCGTGCCCGAAGACCGCAAGCGTCACGGCATCGTCCCGCTGATGGCCGTGGGCGAGAACATCACGCTCGCCACGCTGGCGCAATACGCGCGCGGCTTGCGTGTCGACAAGGGCGCCGAACTCACCACCGTCGACCGCGAAATCAAACGCCTGCGCATCAAGACCGCCAGTCCGGCGCTGGCGATTGCCAGTCTCTCCGGCGGCAACCAGCAGAAGGCCGTGGTCACGAAGATGGTGCTGGCGATGCCGAAGGTGCTGATCCTTGACGAGCCGACGCGCGGTGTCGACGTCGGTTCCAAGTACGACATCTACAAGATGATTGCCGACCTGGCCGCCAGCGGCGTCGCCATCATCATGGTCTCGTCCGAGATGCCGGAAATCCTGGGCATGAGCGATCGTGTCCTGGTCATGGGCGAAGGCCAGCTGCGCGGCGACTTCGTCAACCAAGGCCTCACCCAGGAGCGCATCCTGGCTGCTGCAATCAACGCTGAACCCGGCCGCCAAGCGGCTTGAATTGCCATGTCCAATATCCTGCAATCCCAACTCGCCCGTCAGAACGGTGGCAGTGGCGGCCCGCGCCTGGACGGCCGCGCCATCCAGCAATTGTTCGTGCGCTACAAGGTGCTTGCGCTCCTGCTGGCCGTGGCGCTCATCTGGGTCTTCTTCTACTTCCAGACCAACGGCACCTTCCTCAAGCCGAACAGCATTTCCAACCTGTTTCTGCAGATGTCGGTGACCGGCATGCTGGCCTGCGGCATGGTGTTCGTCATCATCGCGGGGGAAATCGATCTTTCCGTTGGCTCGCTGCTTGGCTTGCTGGGCGGGCTGGTCGCCATCCTCACCGTCAACCTGGGCTGGAACACGTGGCTGGCCGTGGGGACGGTGCTCGTGGCAGGCGCGGCCATTGGCGTGGTCAACGGCTTCATCACGACCAAGCTGCGCGTGCCGTCGTTCATCGTCGGCCTGGGCGGCATGCTGGCGTTCCGCGGCCTGCTGCAGTGGAGCACCGACAGCGTGACCATCGCCCCGGTGCCCGATGACCTCGGCAACCTCGCGCAGAGCTTCGTGCCGGCATGGCTGGCGTGGTCGCTGGCGGCTGTGATCGTGGCGGGTTCGGTTGTGCTGACCGTGCGCCGCCGTCGCGAGCGTGCGCGCCTGTCGCTCTCGCTCACGCCGATGTGGGCCGACGGGCTGAAGCTCCTGGCCATCGCTGCCGCCTCGTTCGGCTTTGTCGCAGTACTCAACCAGGCCAGCGGCGTGCCGCTGCCGGTGCTGATCCTGCTCGTGCTGCTGGCCATCTTCTCGTACGTTGCGACACAAACGGTCTTCGGCCGTCACGTCTATGCGGTGGGCGGCAACATGGAGGCCACACGCCTGTCTGGCGTGAACGTCGGCCGCGTCAAGCTGCTGGTGTTCGTGCTGATGGGCCTGATGTGCGCCTTCGCGGGCATCATCACCACCGCGCGTTCGGCGGCGGGATCGCCCTCCGCCGGAGTGGGCGGCGAACTGGATGCCATCTCCGCCTGCTTCATCGGCGGCACGTCGATGCGAGGCGGCTCGGGCACCGTGTACGGCGCACTGATCGGCGCGCTCGTCATGGCCAGCCTCGACAACGGCATGCAGCAGATGAACGTCGACGCCTCATGGCAGATGATCGTCAAGGGCGTGGTGCTGGTTGTCGCGGTGCTGATCGACGTGCTGTCGGGCTCCAATCGGGGCTGACAGCGGCTCGGTTCACATCACTCCAGGGCCCATCCGGCCCACCCTCCCTGATCCGGAACGACACGGCGGCGCGCGACGTTGCAGCGCCAGCCGCCGATCGTCCTTTTTTCTCCTCATCCCGAACGGAATTCGACATCGTGGCTGACTACCAAACCCCTGCTCGCGTTCTTGTGACCGGCGTGGCCGGCAACCTGGGCCGCAAGGTCGTCGAGGCCCTGGCCTCCGCCCCGTGGTGCACGTCCATCATCGGCGTCGACTGGGTTGCCCAGAACGTCGAGTTTTCGCCGCAAGCGGCCGCACGTTTTCAATGGGTCAAGGCCGACCTCACGCAAGCCGATGGCGCATGGACGGATCTGCTGGGCAACGTCGATGCGGTCATCCACCTGGCCGCCATCCACTCCACGCCGGACGCAACGTGGGAACAGGCGCTGGCCTCCTACGGCATGACGCTCAACGTGCTGCAGGCTGCGGCCACGCACGGTGTGCGCCGCTTCGTGTTTGCCTCGTCCAACCACGCGATGGGCGCATACAAGGATCAACCCCTGGCCGGCACCATCGGCCCCGGCAAACTCACCGCAGAGTTGGCCCCTGCCCCAGGCACGCGCTGGAATAACGGCACGGAAGACGTCTACTCGCTGGCCTACGGAACGTCCAAGGCCATGGGCGAACGGCTCTGCAAGGCGGTGGGCGCCGTCTCGGCAGCCAACGGCGGCAAGCTGTCGATCGTGTCGCTGCGCATCGGCTGGGCACTGCCCGACGACAACGACCCGAACGACATCAACTATTCCGGCACCGCCGACACGCCCGTCCCAACCGAACTGCCCGACGAAGCCAGCCGCGTCGCACTGCGCTGGTTCCGCAACATGTGGCTATCGAATGGGGATTTGCGCCAGCTGTTCCTCTGCTCCGTCACGGCAGACCCGGCACGCTGGCCCGCGCCGGCTATCGTCGTGAACGGCGTGTCGAACAACCGTGGAATGGATTGGGGTCTCGAGACCGGACGCGAGCTGCTGGGGTATGAGCCGCAGGATGATTTGTATGCGCTGATCCGGCAGCCTGCCTAAGTTAACGCGCGGGCTCAACGCGCCGGCGCACAAGTCGATTCCCGAATCACCAGCTCATACTGCAAATTCTCGTGCACCGAATGCGGCGTCAGCCCCGGCAGGTGCGGGCGATGAATTGCGATGAGCTGTTCCACAGCCGCATGCGCCATCGCCTGGATCGGCTGGCGCACGGTGGTGAGCGCCGGCCAGAGCTGGCGTGAGAGCGGCGTGTCGTCGTAGCCGCAAATGGAGAGCTCTTCCGGCACCTTGATGCCGCGTGCCTGGGCCACCCGGAGCACGCCGGCGGCCATGTCGTCGTTGCCGGCAAAGATTGCGGTGGGGCGTGGCTCGCAGGACAGCAATCGCTCAGCGCAGGCGACGCCCGATTCGAACGAGTGCTCGCCCTGCTCGACCAGCCGTTCGTCGACTTCGATGCCGGCCTGCGCCATCGCATCGCGATAACCGAATACGCGCTGATACGCCGCGCCGTGGGCGGGGTCGCACACTACGAAGCCGATGCGGCGGTGGCCGAGCCCGATGAGGTGCAGCGTCATGTCGCGCGCGGCGGCGCGGTCTTCGGTATTGACGGACAACCCCTTGTGCTCGCGATCGGCAGGGGCCAGGCGCACGTAGTCGATGCCGGCTTCATCCAGCGCCGTGATCAGCGACGGCACGTCCGACACCGGCGGCGTCAGGATGATGCCGGCCAGGGCACGCTGGCGCGCACTCTGGATGATCTGGTCAGCGAGGTTCGGATCGCGGTAGTTGCACGGCGTGAGCAGCAGGCTGTAGTCGAGCGCCTGGCAGGCTTCGAGCGCGCCATGCTGGATGTTGACGATGTAGTTGTCGGAGGGGTTGTCGTAGACCAGCGCGATGATGTCGGCGCGCTTGCTCGCCAGTCGGCGCGCAGCCGGGTTGGGCCGGTAGTCGAGCGTCTGCATCGCCTCGACCACCTTCGCACGCGTCTTCTCGCTGATGTTCGGCTCGTGGTTCAGCACGCGCGAGACGGTCTTGATGGACACGCCCGCATGCGCGGCAACATCATCGACAGTGACGGCTCCGGCGTTGCGCTTCATGGTCTGGCGATGGTCTGGCGAATGTGGTTCTGAAACACGGAACGGGCGCCATCATGCGCCCGCCAACGTGTTCGATTTTACCGCCAACCCCCACGCGGCGCGGCCGAAAAAAACTAACGGGCGCTCAATCCCGAACGGCCCATCGGCAGCCGGACGATGCCTTGCGCCAGGCTCACGCCCAGCAGGACGAGGCCGCCGCCGATCCAGTGATAGCCGTGCACCGTTTCGCCCAGCATCACCGCGGCCATGCCGGCCGTGAAGACAGGCATCAGGTTCATCAACACCGCCGTGCGCTCGCTGCCAATGCGCTTGAGCCCCTGCATCCACAGATACGACGCGACGATCGACGAGGCAATACCCGCAAACACCACCAGCCCGATGCCCTTGGCGGGCACGGCCACGCTGTGCGCCGTCATGGCCACCGGCACCAGCATGACGACGGCCATGAGCACCTGCACGTACAGGTTGATCCACTGCCCGAACGGCAGCGCCCAACGGCGATAGAGGATGTTGTAGAGCGCGTAGGCCGTGGCGCCGGCAAGCACGAGCACGTCGCCGTGGTTGATGCCGCCATCGAACAGGTTGGCCGGCTCGCCGCGCCCCAGCAGATACAGCACGCCCAGGAGCGACACCACCACGCCGGTCACGGCCTGCGCCCCGACCGGCTGACGAAATACCACCACGTTCAGGGTCAGCCCCAGCATCGGGATCAGGGCGCCGATCACGCCCATGTTGGTCGCGCTCGTGCTGTGCGCGGCGTAGTACGCCAGGCACTGATACATCACCATGCCAAGCAGGGCGAGCACCGCAAAGCGCCGCCATTGCGCCAACACGGCACGACGCTGGCGCCATAGCGGCCGCGCGCAGAACGGCGTGAGCACGACGGCCGCCAGCAACCACCGGTAGAACGAAATGGCCGCCGGGTCCACCACGCCAGCCGCGGCTTTCGACACGATTGTGTTGGCAGCCCAGATCAGCACCGCCAGCAAGGGATACAGCACAGGCACAGCGGCCTCCTCGAGCACTGGAAGACCGCAGTGTAGTAATGTCCGGTTCAAAACATATACTGCAAACCAGACAACCTCACCCCTAGAACGCGACAACCGTGGCCGACACCCTGTACACCGCCTACCGCGAAGCCGATCTACGGGTGCCCAAGGGTCCAGCTTGGAATTTTTGCGGTCCGTTTGTGCTCGGTGTCCCAGTGGTCTTTGAGCGAAGAGACGCTCCTCTGCGTGCGGGACAGCCATGCCATTGAAACCACATGCCTCGCCCCTCCGGGCTCACGGCAATCACACGCCACAGCGAAAGGCAGACCGGTTTTCTATTGTGAAGGCTCACTGCCCCGCCACGCCAGTTGCAGACGCTCACGACTCGCCGCGCGCAATTTCAGCAGTCCCAGCTCCCTGGCCATGAGCGGCAATGCCGATTCCTCATCGTGTCCGTCGTCTCGGTACTGGCACGCGAGAGATGCCAACTCGGAAAGAGACACCTCGTCAACAGAACGCACATTGCCGGACTGAGGTCTCCGAAATCCCACCAGTGCGTTCTCACAGCTGTCCTTAGGCCAAAAGAACACGCCGACGTCTTCTTGCCTTGGAAGGAAGTGCTTTTCCGCAAGTCGAACCACGCGATCCTGTATACGCGCGCCGGTCCGAGACCAGTTATGCGCTCGGGCAATCCGCCGCGCAAGCACCTCGTCCCTGATGGGCCCTTCAACGCCGATGACGTGGTCGATCATGTCAAGCAACGTCGTGTCATAGGTTGGCTCAAAGAACGCGTCCGGATTGCCCGAATACCCAGCCGCCCCAAGGTCCGCCTCAACAAAAGTTCGGCCACCTACGTCCTGCGGCGAAAGCTCAGCGGAGTGGTCCGAAGCGTAGACGACAGACGGTTCGATATCCGCTGGATCCGACGCGGATGCGCCCGTCATCGTTTGGACGGTGGATGACTCCGGTGCTCGTTTTGCCATCGCAGTTTCGATTGTGGCCTTTGCCAGCGCGTCGGCCTGCTCCTTCTGCGATGCCCTATCTGCGCGCTTCACCGACAGCAGTTCCAATAGTTTTTGATGGATTTTCTCCGCCGTACCTTCAGCGTCAATCCACCAGTCCGTGGACCAGACCCGAACGATGTCCCAACCGAGTCCACGCAGCACCTGTTCTCGGAGCTTGTCACGATCGCGCGCGGTGGCGGACCTGTGATAGGTCGCGCCGTCGCATTCGATGCCCGCCAAGTACGAACCGGGGGCATCTGGATCAACCACACCGAGATCAATCCGGAAAGCTGAAATTCCTACCTGCGTATGCACATTCCACCCTTTGCGCACCAGCTCTGCGTGAACGGCTTGCTCAAACGGGCTGTCGAAACCACCTAGGCTCCCGGCAACAGCCTCACCGAGCGCACGAGCGCCTCGCTCTGCAAACTCCATGAAGTGCTTCAGATCTCGTACGCCAGTAGCCTGTGTGCGCGACAAATCAAGCTGCTCTGGCCGCAAACTGGAGAAGACGCGCAGTTCGTGCCGAGCGCGCGTGATTGCTACGTTAAGCCGCCGTTCCCCACCCTGCTTGTTCATGGGGCCATAGTTCATGGAGATTTGGCCACCAACCGTCGGCCCGTACGTGAGCGAGAAGTACATGATGTCTCGCTCATCTCCCTGAACGCTCTCGAGGTTCTTGACGAACACCGGCTCGAGTTCGGTATCCATGAAGAACGGCTCGATGCTCGGGTCCTTGCGCCGCTCTTCGTCTAGGAGGTCGAGAATGAGCGTTTGCTGCTCTGAATTGAAGGTAACCACCCCCAACGTCAGGCCCGACTCCCTAAAGCCTCGCGCTTTGAGTCGCGCCACAAGATCCGCAACAAGCGCGTGTGCCTCTGGCTTGTTGATACGCGCGCCGCCTTTCTCGTAAACACCGTCTTTCACATGATGGAAGCTCACCGCTCGATCTGCCGTTACAGGAGAGGGGAACGTGACGAGGCCCCCTGCGTAATACCGGTGATTGGAGAAGGCGATCAGGCCCTCGTGTCGGCTGCGGTAGTGCCACGACAGATTCATCCGAGGCAAGTTGGCACCGATGCATTCATCAAGGATGCTCTCAAGGTCGCTCTCGATCTCGACATCCTCGGAATCCGATTCTGCTCTATCGAAGAAGTTTGTCGGTGGGAGCTGCTTCGGGTCCCCGACCATAACCACTTGCTTGCCGCGAGCGATTGCCCCGATGGCATCCCATACCGGTATCTGTGATGCCTCGTCGAACACGACAAGGTCAAAATCCGCTGTATCCGACGACAAATACTGTGCAATCGACAACGGGCTCATTAACAGGCACGGTGTCAGCGACAATACCGCACCGGGTGCTTGTTTCATCAGCTCTCGAAGCGGCAAGTGTTTTGCTTTCTTCTGCATCTCATAACGCAGCAGGCCCCATTCCGAGTGTCTGGACACGCTGCTTTGGCTCGGGAGATCCGCCGAGAGTCTTGCGCTTACCCACGCCTGAGTGAGCTTCGTGAAACGGTCGTCAAGTTCGCAGAAATCTAGAATGCGCTTTTCGTGTTCGGCAGAAACGAAGCTGCGAAGCACCTCATCCGCATCTACGAGGGCATTCAGCCACCAGCGAGCGTAGGCCGTATCAAACGTCTCGCGTATGTGCCCCGCCGACACCGCACCCTGCTCGACCGCCGCAATCAGGGGGCCGAGGCCAAGTGCGATTGCCTGGCTGCGCGCCTTTCTCCAGGCACACCATGCGTTGAGCCGACCTTCGGACCGCATGACTTGCGCAGCCTTATCTCGAATCTCGCTCGGTGTAAGGCCGAAAATAGCCGCACTATCGTCACTCAGTCCGCTGGCGGCGGAAAACTCGCTTGCCGCGGCGTCCAACGCGTTCTTTGCCTCGTTGTAATCCGCTCCGCAGACTGCGACTGCCCCTTCCGTTTCCAGCAGCATGTTGCCCGCGCCTAAGAGGTGTCCCAAGCTATCGTGAACTTCTGCAGCGGCGTCTGGAGTACTGGCGAGAGGAGGCAACGCTGTGAGCAAAGACAAATAGAACTCGTGAACGGCGATCACATCCTGCGCTCTCGTCTTCAGTCCGTTCCACAAATTTGCGGTCTTCCCTCCGAGGTCGGCGAAGGTATCGAGCTCTCGCTCCAAGTGAACCAACTTGCGCATATCGGCGAGTGTGCGCGCAGGCTCGTCACCGCACTTCCCCGCCTCCGCCGGACCCAACCCGTTATCTACCCAGGTGTTGCCGGCCGCCGCTTCACGCAAAGCCGTCTGATACATGGCAAACGACATTGCGGCAACAAGGTCCGTTTGATAGACAGCCCAAACAGCGGGCATGTCTGCCGCGATAGACTCGATATTCGCGAGATCTGCATCGATTTGGCGCAGCTCGCGCATACGCAGCAAATCCGCTCGAACTGATTCTCCACACGCACCTTGTGCAACGGGCTCAAGGCCGACATCCTCCCAGTCAGTCTGCGCACGCGCGGCAACAAGGGCCTTTTGGAATACGATCGACGTGCGTGCCACGTCAATATCGGTATCCAACGCCGCCCACAACCCGCCCGTTGAATGCTTGAGTTCCGAGATGCCGACAACCTGCGACTTGAGCTCGTCAATCCTGATAAGGTGCTCGATATCGCTCTTAATGGCAGGCTCGCCGGGGCCGGTCGCAGCATCCCTGAGCTTTTTACCGAGCGCTCTACGGCGTATCCACCTCATGGGCCACCACGATGCTTCAACCTCGGCCAGATCCGTCTTCAGTTGCTTGATGAAAACGCTCGTCAGATTCGATTGATAGACCAGCGACAGCTGTTGCGTCTCCTCCGTGATCGCGACAAGCAGGTCAATGCCACTACGCAGTTTCTCCACCACATTGAAGGGCCACGGCTCAGATAGCTGCCCGATCAGCTCACGGTGACGCGTCAAGAGCGCGATCGCGCGGCGGATGGCCTCTACGCGCTGCGGCTCCAACGGCGTCGGCAGCGCTGAATGGACGGCGGCATGCTCTTGAGCCAGTTGTACGCTCCGTTGCAATCCTTCGAAGAGCTGTTTCGCATCAGGCCGCAGGACAAATGTCCAATCGCGCCCGGCAGCGCTCGGAAGAATCCGTGCCAGTACGCTCAGTGCCGCGCGGCCCTTCCTGTCCAGCGCGACACGGGGAAGACCCAACAATCGAACAAACTCGGTAGCACATGCCTCGAATTGCTCGGTGGCAGGCTGCATGCCTGCCGCCTTAGCAACCAGCGTGGCTTGCCATGTTGGCGACCATTCGCTGTGCTCCACGTGAGCCAACGGCGAAGCCGCAAGGTTGCCTTCACCCACAGCTGTTACATTGACGTCTAGTAGGTCAGCAGCTTCCTGCAATCTACCGAAAGCGCCTCGGTCGTGTGCCTGCGGACCGCCCCAAGAGAGCGGAATCAGGGGCACGTGCCTGCCCGCCACGACGCGCCCAATCGCGTCATAAGCGGACATCCCATTGGCATGCCGCGTATGCAGCCGCTCGACGTAACGGTTCAGCTGCGCTCGCGTGGCGCCCAGGCGTTCTGCCTCGGCCAGCCAGCCAGAAGGCTCCACCACACCAGCGGCGTCCCACGATCGCCGTAACTGCTCCAGCACCTCAAACTTGCGCGCCTTGCTCGAGTGCAGTTCCAGACAAAATCCGCCGAGACCGACATCTTTCAGGCGGCGATAGACAACGTCCAAGGCCGCCATCTTCTCGGAGACGAACAGCACGCGCTTGCGCTCAGCAAGGCATTGCGCGATAAGGTTCGCAATGGTCTGGCTTTTTCCGGTGCCCGGTGGCCCGATGAGAACAAAATCCTTCCCCTTGCTGGCTGCCGCGACCGCCGACAACTGCGAAGAGTCCGCCGGCAAGGGACAGAACGTTTCTTGAGGCAGCAGCTCTCGATCAAGGGTCCTCGCATCCGGAAATGCGATGGGGCTCGGATATAGATCTCGTGGGGTCTCTATGAGGTGCTTGACTACAGGGTTCTGCTTGAGCTGATCCGTGCGCTCCACCAAATCCTTCCACATCAGGTACTTGGCGAATGAGAACGTGGACAAAACGACATCGTCGACGACTTCCCAGCCCTTGATGTCTTTAATGGCGTCGGAGACCCTGTTCCAAATGGCTGACACATTCAGACCTGCGTCGTCCTTGGGGAGCTCACCCTCCACGATATCCAAGGTTAGATCGAAGTCTTGGCGCAGCATTTCGATCAGCGTCGGATTGAACCGTGGCTCGTCGTCGTGCAGCTGGACACTGAAGCCCGAGCGCGCGTTCTTGCGCTCGAGACTCACTGGTACCAAGATAAGTGGTGCGCGAAACCGCTTATCATCCGTGGCTTCGCGCCTCCAAGACAAGAATCCCAGCGCCAGGAATAGCGTGTTCGCCCCGCCCTCCTGTAGCGCAGCCCGAGACGAGCGGTACAGTTCCGTCAAGCGGGCGTCCATTTCTTCCTGCGCGATGCCAACGAAGACTTCCTTCCGCTTGAGCGCATCCAACGCATGCGCGCGCCGCACATTCTCACGCTCACGCGCTTCGTGGATTGCTTGGCTTCTCGGATCACTGCCATCCATTAAATCTGGACGCGGCAATAGCCGGATTGCATGTCCCTCTGCCAGCAAATCTTCCAGCTCACTGGGCTCCGGCGCATCTAGCTTGATTGCCTTCTTGGTTGCCTTGAAGTTCAGCAGATTGTTTCGTAGAGACAAGTCCAGCAGCTTGCGCTGCCAACGGGTCAGCCGGTCTTCCGGTCGTTCCGGTGTTTCATCGTTGAGGTTTCCTCGCACTTCAGCGGGGAAGTCGGGGGCATCCTCGAACCCTGGTTCGATCTCCATGTCCTGTACCGGGACATTGCTACGAGCATTAGCCTCTCCGCTAGCGAGTGGCTTGATCCGCTGAAGGCGGGCACGCCGAACATCCACGGCAAGTTCGAATTTCTGCTCCTCCGCTTCGGATATCTGATGGCCCCCCCGTTCGACCGCGTAGCTGAATCGCGGCAACGGCCGCTGAGTCACGAGCGTGGTTTCGAAAAGCACCAGTTCCTTCAGGCGAACTCGTTTGCGTAGCGCGGTGACGTCGTCGACCACTGTTGTCGTAAATTCCTCTGCCTTCAGCCAGACGCCAGCGAACGCGTGGCCGTGAGTGAACACCGCAATCGGATGTAGGCCGGCCTGCTCGATCCCAGCGCAGAAGAGGAGCGTGAGGTCTAGGCACGTCGCAAGCCCTGCTTCGGCGATTTGCGTGGGACCCCTAACCTTTTGGCCCTGATGCTCAAAGCTGGCCGGAGGCAGCGCATAGTCGAGCCCCATGGCGCCGACAGCAGTCCAGAGTGCGGAGGTGAGCTCCCAAGCACGCTTGGCCCCCCCTTGGTAACCGTCAATAGCCCCGCTCTTTCCTGCCTTGCGGAGGACTTCGGACGCCTGTTTGAGTAGCCGCTCCACTGCAGGGTCGTTCGGTTGAACAAACGCCGCCACCATGTCGGGCAAGTACGACAACCCGCCCCACTGGTTACGGGGCAGCAACTCGACGGGGAACTCAGACACCGCCAGTTCGCTTGACTCACTGGTCAACAGCCGGAACGTAACTACGGCCTTTTCTGCCTCCGTCAAACGTCCCAACAAGGCGCCATCCAGGGGAATATCGAGATCTGAAATGCGAGCTGTCTGCTCGGAGCCTAGTCGGTCAATGTGCCAGATTTTCGTTCTAAGGAACGCCGGCTCAGATGCAATGATCAGGCGTAGGCCCTGGTATTCCAGCGGCGTGTCGTTAATAACAGTCAGCTCACGGATAGCGGGTATAGCGTTCTGAAAATCCGCCAAGTTAATCTTGTTTGCCAGAGTGGCAGAAACCGCCACACGCGGCGGTTCATTTACCACTGAAGAAAATTCTGTGTTCGCGTTGTCCATCCTTCCCGCCCATACGCTTCGTCTGGCGAAGAAACATGCCAGGAAGCAGTGATTTTTATCAATAACGCCCGGAACCGGACGATATAGTGCATTCGAACTAATACGCAGTGGTCTGGTTGCCGATATTCGTGCTGGTCATTATGACCTCTGGATGGTGACATAAATGCGGAGCCCACTCCATCCCATCTCCGGCATGCATGAGTTGCTCTGAGTTGCTGGACATTCTGCTGTGCCGCATTGGTCGATGTTCCATTTATGCGTAAAGCTAAGCCATCAGAGAAGAATTCTATGCATCAGTCATGTTACGAATGGTTATCGGAATAGCCCTTTCATTCCCCGACCTACCCCGCTCTCGGCAGCGAGCATGCTCGCAGCTCTCACTATCGAAGGGGCCAGCGCTCGGCTGTCAGCCTGGGTAGCGATGGACGCCATCGCTGCATGCACGTGGGCCAGCGCGACGGCCACCGTCTCAACCTAATGCGGGCAACGGCAGCACGGAAGAGCAAAGCCCCCGTCCATAGCCCGAAACCGATCGCGACGCGCCAGTTGACGGAGAAGGCCGCGGGCTCCGGTGGATGTTGAGGCGGCTTGCGATCACGCTAGGTCCACAGTGCAGCCCACGCGACCGCGACCGTCACGGCAACTATCAGCGGCTCCGAGCGCAGGCGTCACGGGCTGGCGTCGCGTCAATGGCTGCAATGAGCAGAAGCATCTGCGCCGGCGTAGCGACATTGGGGAGTAGCGCTGCAGCTACCGCACCGTCGATCGGGCGATATTCCGTGCGCACCCGCGCGGCCATCGCTGTGATAGTCGCCACGCTCGATACAAAACCGCTTAACAAACCGGCCGGCAGCGACTCGATGCGCTCTCCGGACTATCGCGCCGCAAAGTGCCCCGTCTTACCGGTCACCATGACCGCCGGCACGGCCGGCCAAAACGTGGCGCGTTCCCGGCGCTGAATGGACCAAAACATATACTGCAAACCAGACAACCTCACCCCTCGAAAGCGACAACCGTGGCTGACACCCTGTACACCGCCTACCGCGAGGCCGATCTACGGGTGCCCGAGGGCGCTCCGTTCTACTTTCGCTACGACCATTTCGAGCCCGAAACCGATATCGAGCCGCACACGCACCCGTGGGGTCAGATCAACCGCATCAGCCTGGGTTTGATGGAGGTGGTGGTCGATGGCCGTCGGCTGACGGCGCCTGCCGAATACCTGATCTGGGTGCCGGCCAACCGGCCGCATTCGGCATCGATCCGGCAGGCGACGGATTTCCTTTCGCTGTACATGGCCGAACCGCTCGCGCAGCGGCTGCCGCCCGTGGCCTGCCTGATTCCGCAGACACCACTGGTGCGTGCGCTGTTCGAAGACTTCGCCACGCGCCGCGTCACGGCCATGGCCGACGAATGGGACTTGCGCCAGTTCGAATTGCTGGTCGAAACGTTGGTGCGTGCCGGCCACGCGGACAGCTACCTGCCCGACAGCACCGACCGCCAGCTGGAGCCCATTCTGCAGGCCATCCGCCTGGACCCCGCCGACACCACCACGCTGCAGCAATGGGCCGAGCGCGTGCACAGCACCGAACGGACCCTTGCGCGGCGCTTCCAGACCGAACTCGGCATGAGCTTCGTGCAATGGCGCAACCGCGTGCGCCTGCTGCGGGCGCTGGTGTGGCTCAAGGAAGATCGATCGGTGCAGGACATTGCGCTCGCGCTGGGCTACGGAGCACCGTCGGCGTTCATTGCGATGTTCCGCAAGCAGGTCGGGTTCTCGCCCGAACGCTATCGACGGCAGATCTGCGGCGAGACCGAACGCCCCGCCATGCACATCACCGATCAGGCCGCAAGGTAAGCGGGCGCTGCGCTCGAAAGCGATTGCTTCACGTGGCGGCCAACGTCATCGACGAGCACCTCGTCGCGGCCGTCCGCGAGTGCGCGCAGCACTTCCGCAACGACCTGCTCGGGGGTCGACTTCGGTGCAGTCACGCCCGCCGTCATGTCGGTATCGATGTAGGCCGGGTGCACGCCCACCACGCGCGTCCCCTGGCTGCGCAGCTCGTGCCGCAAGCCATTGGTGAGCGCCCAGGCCGCGGCTTTCGATGCGCTGTAGGCCCCGCTGCCCGGCAGCGCCACCCAGCTCAGGACCGACAGCACATTGACAACGACGCCGCCGCCGTTGCGCTTGAGCACCGGCGCAAACGCCTGCGTGACAGCCAGCAGGCCCCACACGTTCACGTCGAAGATCTTGTGGATCGCGCCGATGTCGCCGGAGGCAAGCAAGGAGGCCGGCTGCATGATGCCTGCATTATTGATGACCACATCCACGTCCGTCAGCGCTGCTGCGGCGGCGGTGATCGACTCCGCGTCGGTTACGTCGAGGCGCACGGCGTCTACGCCCGGCTGCGTGACGGACTGCGGGTCGCGGGCACCCGCATAGACCTTGGCCGCACCGGCGGCCAGCAGCGCCTGCGTGAACTGCCGTCCCAAGCCACGATTGGCGCCCGTCACAAGAATGGTCTTACCTTTGATATCCACGTCGATCTCCATATGTGCATATGCACAGTTTTACTGCAAAAAAATGCGCCGTTGCCCGGCGCGGGTTCAAGTCGTGGTGAGGGCAAACAGCGCTTCGCGAAGCGCGCTGGCCCGCTCAGCCCCGAATTTGTCGTCAATCTCCTGCTGGGCCGCCCGCCAATGCGTCTCGGCGGCTTTGAGCAGCGCCAGCCCCCGCGGCGTCAGATGCAACGCCGTCGCACGTCCTGTGGATGCGGCCTTCTGGACGAGCAAGCCATCGCGCTGCATCGGTTGAAGGGCGCGCACGAGGGTGGTTCGATCCATCACCAAGGCTTCGGCCACCGACGCCATCGTCGGTTCAGCGGGGGCCGTGGCAATTGCGACGAGCACCGAAAACTGCGACGACGTGAGTCCCACCTCGCCCAGATGGCGGTCGTAAAGCTGCGTGACATAGCGCGCCGCCTGACGGACGGCGAGCGCGGTGCACTTGGGGGTTTCAGGTAACTGCGACATGCGCTGCAGTTTATCAGTGCATATGCACATGTCAAGCGATTCCGTATCGGACGATATCGATTCAGACCAGCAAAAAGACTCTGTTCCCGCTTGCAGGCGGCTGGATGGCACGCGCGGCACAACTCAAAACAATTGTGAGAAAGCGCGCCGCATCGCCGTTTGCGGGCCGCTGTGTCCTTTAGAATTCGGTCTGTTGCAGATTTGGAAGTCCACACATGCGCACACCACGGTTCGCATCTGTTCCGCTACTGGGCAGCGCGCTCGCCCTGAGCACGCTGGCACTCAGCGGCTGCAGTTCGCTGATGTCGGAAGGCACGACCACCGCGGCCGGTATCGGCGGTGCAGCCCTCGCCGCCAAGGTGACCGACAACGCGGCCGTGGCCACCGGCATCGGCTTGGGCGTCCAAGCCGGCGCACGGGCCGCATTGCAACACAGCCAGCGCGTGGTCCACACCGAAACCCAAGACCACATCGCGCGGATCGCCGGGGCGCTGGCCGACAACACCGTCGGCAACTGGCAGATCAAGCACCGCATTCCCCTGGAGCCCGACGAACACGGCCGCGTGGTGGTCACGCGTTCGATCAACGGGCCGCTCGTCAACTGCAAGGAAATCCTCTTCACCGTGGACGGCGTTGAAGACGGTGCGGCGAAGGTCGACTTCTTCGTCGCGTCGATCTGCCATGACGGCAAGCAATGGAAGTGGGCGACGGCAGAACCGGCCACGGCGCGATGGGGATCGCTGCAATGAGCCGCAAGCGCTGGCTTGTCGCAGCGTGTGCGGGCCTGATGGCTGGCTTGATGGCCGGCTGCTCGTCGGTCGGGCCGTTGACCGGCGCCGCAGCGGGCGTGGCCACCGGCACCGTCACAGGCAACCCGGCGGTGGCCTATGGCGTTGCGGTGTCGGTCAACGCCGCGACCGATGCGTCGATCAAATATGCGACGCGCAAATGGGCCGCCAGCGAGCAGGATGCGCTGGCCATGGCCGTCGGGCGGTTGAGCGACAGCACGCCTTCGCTCAACTGGTCGCTCGAACGCATGATGGGCTTCACCAAGGCGCACGGCCAGGTCGTGCTCGTGCGCACGTTCACGACACCGCTCGCCACGTGCCGCGAAGCGGTGCTGACCGTTCAGGAAGCGCTCGCGCCCAAGAACGCACCGGGGGCCGGCTACACGATTTACGCGTGCCAGAACGGCAGCACATGGCAGTGGGCCAACGCCGAGCCCGCCGTGCCGCGCTGGGGCAACCTGCAGTAGCGTCGATCGTCCGTCAGGACTTGGCGGCAAGGCGCGTCACGGCATCCTGCAGAAACCGCTTGCTCGCCTCGACGATCATGCGCTGCATGGCCTCGTCGGGCATGGCCCGCGCGATATGGATGGCACCCACCAGCTGCGCAATCATCGCCCACGCAGCATCGTCGTCCCCCAGACGCTGCGCGAGGATCGCGTGCCCCTTGCGCATCTCTTCCTGATACAGCGCGCGGACTGACGCGTCGGCGCGGGCGATCTCCGCGGCAAGGCCGGGCACGGCGCAACCGGCCTCGGGATGCTTGACGTGGGCGAGGCACAGGTAGCGGTCGAGTTCGAAGCGCAGCCAATCTTCGGCGGTGTCGTGCGGATTGCCGGCCCACATCTCCCGGCTGGCGGCCAGTTCGGCCTCGATCAACGCCTTGAGCCAATCCGACTTGGAGCCGAAGTGGCTGTAGAACGCGCCGCTGGTCATGCCGGCCGCCTGCGCGAGCGCGTCGACGCCGGTCGCGGCAAAGCCGTTCACCTTGACCTTGCGGCCGGTGGCCTTCAGCAGCGCCTTGCGCTTTTCTTCCTTGTGACCGGGCTGGTATCGCATGTTTTCCCCTGCACTTCCCCGCTTGACACTATGCAACCAGTAGCATAATTTTGTTTTCCGTAACGATCGTTATTTTATAAACGAGGTGGACATGGAGACAAGCAACAACAAGGCGGCGCTCGTCATCGGCGCCGGAGACGCCACGGGCGGCGCCATCGCCAGACGCTTTGCGCGCGAGGGCTACATCGCCTGCGTCACGCGTCGCTCGGCCGACAAGCTGCAGCCACTGGTCGAGGCGATCCGCGCGGAAGGCGGGCAGGCGCAGGGCTTCGCATCCGACGCGCGCAAGGAAGACGACGTCATCAAGCTCGTCGACGACATCGAACGCGACGTCGGGCCCATCGAAGTGATGGTCTTCAACATTGGCGCCAACGTGCCGAGCAGCATCCTGGAAGAGACCGCGCGCAAGTACTTCAAGATCTGGGAGATGGCGTGTTTCTCGGGTTTCCTGGCGGGGCGCGAAGTGGCCAGGCGCATGGTCACGCGCGGGCGCGGCACGATCCTTTTCACGGGTGCGACGGCCGGCATGCGCGGCGCGGCCAACTTTGCGGCGTTTGCGGGCGCCAAGCATGCGTTGCGCGCGCTGGCCCAGAGCATGGCGCGCGAGCTGGGCCCGAAGGGGATACACGTGGCGCATGTGGTGGTCGACGGCGCCATCGACACCGCGTTCATCCGCGACAACTTTCCGGAGCGCTACGCGCTGAAAGACCAGGACGGCATCCTCAACCCCGAGCACATCGCCGAAAACTACTGGTATCTGCACATGCAGCCGCGCGACGCGTGGACGCATGAACTCGACCTGCGGCCCTGGATCGAGCGTTGGTAGGCACCCGCTCCAACCGATCACAACATCACAACATCACAACATCACGACACCAGGAGACACACACATGAAGCAGGTCGAATTCTTCTTCGATGTCGGCAGCCCTTACAGCTACCTGGCCTATCACCAGTTGCCGAAGATCGCGCAGGCCACGGGCGCGGAGATCGTCTGGCGTCCGATGCTGCTGGGCGGCGTATTTCAGGCCACAGGCAACAGCAGCCCGGCGACGATTCCCGCCAAGGGCCACTACTCGAATGTGGATCTGGAGCGCTGGGCGAAACACTTTGGCGTGCCGATCCAGCAAAACCCCCACTTTCCGATCAACACACTGCAATTGATGCGCGGTGCGGTCGGCATGCAACTGCGCAGCGACGCGGAATTCCACCGCTACCTCGCCGCCATCTTCAGCGCGATGTTCGAGCATCCGCGCAATCTTGGCGATCTGCAGGAGCTGGCTGCGGTGCTGGAAGCGGCGGGCATCTCCCCGGCGCTGATGCTGGAGCTTGTGCAGGACGACCGCGTCAAGCAGACGCTGCGCAAAACGACCGAGGAAGCGGTGGCGCGCGGCGTGTTTGGCGCGCCCACGTTCTTTGTCGGCGATGAGATGTTCTGGGGGCAGGATCGCCTGCACTTCGTCGAGGCAGCGCTGTCCTGACAACCTGGCATGCGTTGGCGATCCGGCCGGCGCATGCACCTCCCATCTCCCCTTCGCTTACGAGGTCATGCTGCCTTGTCTTGTATTTTTAATACGAATCATTATCATTTGTGTTCTTAGTTAAATTGAGCACTGCCATGCACGGTATTGCCCTCCTGCTCGGGCTGCTTGCAGCGGGCTGCCTGTATGCGGCCGCGCCCAACCAAGTGTTGCTCGCACCGGCCTCGCGCCTGCGCGGGCGCTTGCTGTGCGGCATCGCCGGTGTGCTCTCGGTCATCGCCGTGGTGCTGTGGAACGATGTGCTCGGCTGGGCAGGGGCGGTTATCGCCGTGGCGCTGGTGGTCACGGGGGCCTTGTCGCTGTGGCCCATGTTGGGCGCGTGGACGCATCAACGGCGCGCAAGCAGCGAGACGCCGTCATGAGCGGCATGGGCACCAAGTGGCTGGCCGGTACCGTGCTGGGGCTGCCGCTGTCGATTGCGCTGTGCACGCTGGCGATCCTCTGGCTGCCGGGGGGCTGGGAAAGCGGTGTCATCGGGGCACTGCTCGTCTGCCTGCCGCTGTGGGCGGTGATCATCAGCGTGAGCGTGTTGTTTCCGACCAGCGCCCGCGCGTGGGGCGTGCTCGCGGCCGCCAATGCCGTGTCATTCGGCGTGCTGTGGCTGCCGCGCCTGATGGTGGCCTGACCTCGCCATGAAATCGACGACCTTACGTCTGTATCAGACGCTGCATACCTGGGTGGGCCTGATGGCGGGCTGGGCGCTGTTCATCGCGTTCTTTGCCGGTGCGCTCACCGTATTCCATGAAGAGCTGCATGCGTGGCAGAACCCGCTGCGCGCCGACCATGCGGCCGTTGCCACCACGCCTGCCGATATCGACCACTTCGTGAACGCGCTGGTGCGCACGCATCCGGCCGCGGCGGCCAGCGCGTACGTCATCTTCCCGAACGAGGGCGAGCCGGAATTCTCTGCGTATTGGCAGAACAGCAAGGGCGATTGGCAAATGACGACCGGCAGTGGGCTGGCGGCCGGCAAGACCTCGCCGAAAGACCTGTCGATCGAACCCTCCAAGGGCGAGCTGGCCAATTTCCTGAACCGGCTGCACTACTCGCTGGGGCTGGAGGAGCCGGGCATGTACTTCATGGGCGTGATCTCGGTGCTCTATGGCGTGGCGCTTATTTCGGGCGTGCTGCTGCACCTGCCGCGCCTGAAGAAGGATCTGCTGGCCGTGCGCCCGGGGCGCAATCTCAAGCGCTTCTGGATGGACATGCACAACGTGCTCGGACTGTTCAGCCTGCCCTTCCACCTGATCTTTGCGATCACCGCGCCGGTGCTGTGTCTGAGCATCGTGCTGATGACCGTGTTCAACACCGTGGCGCTCAACGGCAAGCTGTTCGACGCGGTGCCGCGTGTCACCACGGCGGCGGGCACGGTGGTGGCCGCCAAGCACGCCGCGCCCATGCTGCCGGCCGAGCAGCTGCTGGCCCGTGCACGCGAGGCGGCCGGCCCGAACTTCACCGTCAAGTCGATCCACTACCAGCAGATTGGCGATGCGAATGCCGTGGCGGAACTACGCGGCAGCAGCACACGCGCGGTCGGCGACTACGGCTCGGTGGCAATTCACGCGGCGGCCGACCAGCCCAACAGCGGCAAGCTCGTCGGCAACCAGACGCCCGATGCGCGCGACACCAATCACGCCCTCTACAGCCTCGTCTACGGCTTGCACTTCGGCAGTTACGGTGACATCGCCTTGCGTCTCGCCTATCTGGTGATGGGCCTCGCGGGGGCCTTCGTCTTCTACTCGGGCAACCTGCTGTGGATCGAATCGCGCCGCAAGCAGCGCAAGGCCGAACAACCGCGTCTGCATCAACTGCTGGCCCGCGCCACGGTTGGCGTGTGCATCGGATGCTGCGTCGGCGTGATGGCGACGTTCCCAGCGGCGCTGCTGTGGCCGGAGCGCTCGGCGGGCGTGACGTACTACACCGTGTTCTTCGCAGCGATTGCGTGGGCGATGCTGCGGCCGCCCGCACGCGGCGCCGTCGAACTGCTGAGCGCCGCCGCCATCGCGGCGGTGCTTGCGCCCGTCACCAACGCCGTCGTGACCGGCGACCACCTGCTGCGCACGATGGCGCGCGGCGACTGGATGGTGGCCGGTTTCGACCTGGGCGCACTGGCGCTCGCGTGCGGCTTTGTCGGCCTCGCACGGGCGACGCTGCGCCGGGCGCGCCAGGGTGCGCCCGATTCCGTCTGGGCCATGCCGGTGCGCGAATCGCGCGTCGGCAACGACCTGCATCCGAGCGTCGCCAGAGAGCCATAGCTCTACACGCCGCCACCAAGAAGCCACAACCACCCGCACAGGACTCGCGCATGCCGCTCGCCGGCACGCACGCGACTGCGCACGCCTGCACACAACATTGATTCAGGGGAGCTGATCATGCGAGTCGCTGCTTTACCACCCGCTTCACGCCGTTCCATCAACCGCCTTCGCCCAACGCCGCTGGTACGCAGGCTCGCACTGGCTTTTGCTGCCATCGGCGCAGGCGCGTCGGCCCACGCGCAGCAGAGCACCACGCAGGTCGACCTGCCCGCCACGCAAGTCACCGCAGGCAAATCGGCGGCCTATGGTGCGAAGCAGGCCAGCACCGGCGCACTGGGCGACAAGGCCGTGCTCGATACGCCGTTCACCATCAACGTTGCCACGCAGGAGCTGATCCAGAACCGTCAGGCACAGACGATCGGCGAGGTTTTCAAGGGCGATCCGGCGGTTACGGCCAACAACGACGGCTACATCGGCGAGGCGTCGAACATCACGATCCGCGGCTTGCAGCTCGACCTGCTGGAGGGCTACAAGGTCGACGGTCTGGCCGTCCCCAACTGGGGCAGCGATGTGCCGCTCGAACACTTCGAACGCGTGGAGCTGCTCAAGGGGTTATCGGGTTTCATGTATGGCTTCGGCACGCCGGGCGGCATCGCCAATTTCGTGACCAAACGCCCGACCAACACCTTTGGCGGCAGCGCCACGTTCGGCTTTACCAGCGGCGGCACGCTCAAGGAATCGCTCGATGTGGGCGGACGCTTCGGCCCCACCAAGGCCCTGGGCGCGCGCCTGGGTGTGGTGCATGAAGAGGGCGACACCTTTGTCGACGGTGGCCATATCAAGCGCGACTCCGCATCGCTCGCACTCGATGCGCGCATCACGCCCGATCTGCAGTGGTCGTTCGACGGCCTGTACATGCAGCGCAACGTGCAGGGCGCCTACTACGGCATCATCCCCGGCCAGGATTTTGGTGTGCCGGTCACGGAGTTCGTGCGCACGCCGCGCGCCATTGACGGCAGTCAGCGTGTGTCATCACGAGGCTCGTATTACGAGACCGAGATCAAATCCGTCGGCACCGAACTGAACTGGGCCGCCACCCCAGATTGGAACGTGCGCGCCGCCTATCGCTACACGCAGCAGAACCGGGGCAATGCCGACAGCGCGATCCAGCTGACGGACAACGCGGGCAACTTCAGCGAGCTGCAGTACAGCTCGTACCAGCGCTACCAATACAGCCAGGCGCAGGTGATGGCCAACGGCAAGGTGCGCACAGGCCCGATCGAACATGAACTCGTCTTCGGCACCTCGTGGCAGAGTCTCACGCAAGCCACGGGCGGTTTTGCTTCCACGCTGCTCGGCACGGGCAACCTGTACGACACGTCGGCGTTCGTGTCGTCGGGGGCGACACCGATGCGGGTGCCCGCGTCCGACGGTCTGGCTCGCACGTCCCGGATCGACCAGACGTCCGTCTTTGCGAGCGACACGGCCAAGTTCAACGAGCACTGGTCGGTGCTGGGCGGGTTGCGCTATACGCGTTTCAACCAGACCGGCTACAACACCGACGGCAGCACCTCGGCCAAATACACGCGCGAGCCGATCACGCCCACGCTGGCGCTCATGTTCAAACCCGTGCAGCCGGTGACGCTGTACACCAGCTATGTGGAATCGCTTGAAGCTGGCGCCACCGCACCGATCACCGCGCTCAACGCCGGCACGGTATTCGGGCCGCTCAAGAGCAAGCAGATCGAGGTGGGCGCCAAGGCTGAACTGCACGACTGGACATTCGGCGCGGCGCTGTTCCAGGTGCAGCGCGGGCTGGCGTATCTGCGGCCGGACAACGTCTATACGCAAGACGGCATGACGCGTTATCGCGGGCTCGAACTCAGCGCGCGCGGCAAGCTCGCGCGTGACTGGACGCTGCTGGGCGGGGTGCTGTTCATGAATTCCGAGAACACGGAGTCCGATGCCTCCGTGCTGGGCAAGCGCGCCTACGGGTCGCCACGCTTCAAGGCGACGGCCTATGTGGAATATGCCGTGCCGCCGGTGCCTGGGCTCGTGCTGTCGGCAGGTGGGCAGTACGTCGGCAACTCGGCGCTTGAAGCCGACAACAGCAACATCGTGCCGGGGTATCACACGTTTGATGTGGGGGCGCGGTATTCGACCAAGGTGGGCGGCAAGCCGGTGACGCTGCGGTTCAACGTCGACAACCTGACGAATGAGAAGTACTGGTTGCCGAGTTGGGGGTTCATTCTGGTGCAGGGGGCGCCTCGGACGTTTAGGGCTAGTGCTACGGTTTATTTTTGATTTTTTGTTTTTGCTTTTGTTTTTGTTCTGGTGTTGTTGGTGCGCCCCTTGTTTCATCCCCTGCCGGGGCTGACTCACTTTCTTTGGTCTTGCCCAAAGAAAGTAAGCAAAGAAATGCGCGCCCGAGATGGCGACCCATCCCTTGAATTTCTGTAACCGTGCGGGGAAGGAGGCAAACTCGCTTCGCTCAGACAAGCCTCCTTCCTTTTTCCGCCCGCTTACAGAAATTCAAGGCGCCATCTAGGGCAGGAAAGTCAAAGGACAAAGCCAAACACCCTGGGCGCAAGCCCAAACGACAAAGGCCAACCGCGCGATGGGTTGGCCTTTTTCTTTTGACGTTGAGCCCTAGATGGCGCCTTGGATTTTTGTTGCGGGAAGGATAAAGAGGGGAGGCTTGTCTGAGCGCAGCGAGTTTGCCTCCCCTCCCTTCCCGCGACACAAATCCAAGGAATCTTTCGCCATCTCGGGCGCGCCTTTCTTTTGCCTACTTTTCTTTGGCAAGACAAAGAAAAGTAGGTCGGTCCCGGCAGGGAACGAAACAAAGGTGGACCACCAACACACAAAAAAACAAGTTGCATATCTAACCATCATCCCCTACCATCCACCTCACCATGTTCGACCACTGCCTCTACTTCAACACCACCGCCCTGGCCCGTAAGCTCGACCGCGTCTGGGCAGACGCCTTTGCGCCGTTCGATCTCACGCCGCCGCAAGGCTTCATGCTCCGTGCGATCGTCGACCGCCCGGGCATGCTGCAAAGCGAGTTGTCGGAAGCGATGTCGGTCACGCGCCCCACGGCAACGCGCGCGCTGGATGGGCTGGAAAGCAAGGGCCTGATCGAACGTCGCAAGACGGAAGCCGACGGCCGCGAGACCGCCATTTTCCCGACGCCGGAAGCCGTCAAGATCGGTGCGGCGTTGAACGAGGCCAGCGGCGCCGTCACCGCAAGGTTGAAGCGCGTGCTGGGCAGTACCGAATTCACCGATACGGTGACGAAGATCCGAGGTGTGCGCTCTACCCTGACATGAGCGTCCATTTTTTTTGGCCATGTAGTTGCATTGCTAACTAATAGGAGAAACCATCATGCCCATCCTCAACGTCAAAGTCAGCGCCAAACGTTCTGCAGAAATGACGCAGAAGATCGCCAGCACCTTGCTGGAACTCACCTCCCGCATCCTGGGCAAGGACCCGAAGGTCACGGCCATTGCCATCGACTATGTCGACCCGGAAGACTGGATCGTCGGCGGGCAGACGCTGGTCGCGCAAGGCAAGAACAGCGTCTATTTCGACATCAAGGTGACGGACGAAACGAATACCAAGGCGGAAAAGGCGCAGTACATCGCCGAGGCATTCACGGCGTTTGCCGAGCTGCTCGGCAATCTGCACGAAGAGAGCTATATCTATGTGCAGGACGTTCGCGCCGCAGCTTACGGCTACGGCGGCAAGACGCAGGAATACCGCTACCAGCACGCGTAAATGTGCCGGCCGCATCGCTCCCAACCCAACAACGATCAGGTGACATCATGAACCGCATGAGCGCTTTCTTCGCGGCCAGTTGGCTGGCCGCTGCGTTGCTGTACTTTGGCCAACATTCGCTGCCGCTGACCGCGCTCTCGGGTGTGGTGTTGCTGGCTGGTTTCGATTTGTTGCGTCCGTGACGCTTCAGCGCGTGCGCTGTTGCGCCCGGTATTGCAAGGGGCTGCAACCGTGGCCGGCAGAGAACGCGCGGCTGAGTGCGCTGACACTGCCGTAGCCGCATTCGTCGGCAATGTGATCGAGCGGCAGTCGGCCCGTGCGCAGCAGAAACGCCGCCAGCTCCAATCGCAGCGCCGCCACGTAACGCCGCAGGTTGCTGCCGGTGGCGGCAGCAAAACGGCGCGTCAAGGTCCGCTCGCTCATCGCTGCCTGGGCGGCCAGCTCGGCCAATGCAGGCGGCGATTCCAGTTCCCGCTCCACCATTTCCTGGATGGCGAGCATGGCGGCATCGCCGTGGCGCTTGAACTGCGCCGTCCATACGGCCATGTGTTCGTATGACGGCAGGGATTGCGTGAGCGCCGTGCGCAGCATCCGCCGCGATGCGCCCGCCCCGCGGCAGTGATCGATGACGTACGCGCAGGCGTCCACGGCTGGGTTGATGCCGCTGACAGTGATGATGCGGCCATCCACCGCAAGCGGCCGGTCGGGCGTGTAATGCACGTCGGGAAAATGCCGTGCAAACCAGGCGCGCTCGCTCGCCAGCCCCGTCGCTCTACAACCATCCAGCAACCCAGCCTTGGCGAACAGCGGCGCCGCGTTCATGCCAACGACCAAGGCGCCAGCGTCATAGCGCCTGCGCAGCCACTCGGCGAGGCGTGCTTCTTCCGCATCCAATGTCGCCTCCGGGGCGAACTGTGCGGGCACGATCACGACGTCGTAGGGCGCATCGGTCAACGCGGCGGTGGCAGGCACGGGCATATCGCCAAAGCTTCGGACGGCCGCCCCATCGGCTGACAACACATCGATATCGAAGAGCCGGCTGCCCATCACATCCACGCTGCGCGCCTGCATGGTGCCGGCCACCAGCAACATCTCCTGGGTCAGAAACACGTAACCGGCAAACAGGCGCGGCGGCAGCAGGATGGCAATGCGCGCCCGCGTGTGCAAACCGGCGCGTTTGGAGGCAGCTTTCGGCTGGCGCTTCATATCAATAAAGTGGCGATCCAGATCAACCGGAATTGTCGCGGCCTTGTTGAAATACGGCAACCCATCTGCCGCCCATTCTGGAGCCGCCATGATTGCCCGCACGCTGTTCGACGCTGAACACGACGCCTTCCGTGAATCCGTCCGCCGCTTTATCGACGCCGAAGTCCTGCCCCACCACGAGCGCTGGGAGGACCAGGGCTACGTCGACCGCGCCATCTGGGAAAAGGCGGCCGCCGCCGGCTACCACTGCGCCAGCATGCCCGAGGCCTACGGCGGCGCGGGTGCCGACATCCGCTACAGCACCGTGCTGATCGAAGAGATTGCCCGCGCGGGTGCCACGGGCCTGGGCTTCGGCCTGCACTCGGAAATCGTCGCGCCGTATCTGCTGCACTACGGCAGCGAGGCGCTGAAACAGCACTACCTGCCCAAGCTGGCGAGCGCAGAGATGATCGGCGCGATTGCCATGACCGAGCCTGGAGCCGGCTCCGACCTGCAAGGCGTGCGCACCACCGCCACGCGGAGCAGCGACGGCAGCCACTACGTGCTCAACGGCTCAAAGATCTTCATCACCAACGGCTGGCACGCAGATGTGGTGATCGTCGTGGCGCGTACCACGCCGGAGGGCGGCGCCAAGGGCACGAGCCTCTTTGTCGTCGACACCACCATGGAGGGCTTCAGCAAAGGCAAGCGCCTGAAGAAGGTCGGCATGAAGGCGCAGGACACCGCGGAGCTGTTCTTCGACAACGTGCGCGTGCCTGCCGCGAACCTGCTCGGCGAGGAACATCGCGGTTTTGCCTACCTGATGCAGGAACTGCCGTGGGAGCGCCTGCAGATCGCCATCGGTGCCATCGCTTCGGCCGAGGGCGCGCTTGATTGGACGCTGCGCTACGTGCGCGAGCGCCAGGCCTTCGGCAAATCCATCCTCGATTTTCAGACCGCGCGCCACACGCTGGCAGAACTGAAAACCGAAGTGCAGATCGGCCGTGTGTTCGTCGACCAGTGCATCGCGCTCAAGCTGGCTGGAAAGCTCGATGCCGCCACCGCATCGATGGCCAAGTACTGGACCACCGACCTGCAATTCAAGGTGATGGACCGCTGCGTGCAGCTGCACGGCGGCTATGGCTACATGTGGGAATACCCCATCGCCCGCGCGTGGGCCGATTCGCGCGTGCAGCAGATCTACGGCGGCACCAACGAGATCATGAAAGAACTGATCGCCCGCACCCTTTAACGAGCCCGACCTTCAGGACGCAACGCTATGGAAGCCTATATCTACGACGCCGTTCGCACCCCGCGCGGCAAGGGCAAGAAGGACGGCAGCCTGCACGGTGTCACGCCGCTGCGCCTGGCCGCAACCGCACTGCGCGCCATCCGCGATCGTAATCAGCTCGACACGGCATTGGTGGACGACGTCGTGCTCGGTTGTGTGGAACCGGTGGGCGAACAAGGCGCGTGCATCGGCCGCGTAGCAGTCCTGTCCGCCGGCTATGCCGAGACGACGGCCGGCGTGCAGATCAACCGCTTCTGCGCGTCGGGCCTGGAGGCCTGCAACATGGCCGCTGCGCAGGTGATGGCCGGGCAGAGCGACTTTGCCATCGGCGGCGGCGTGGAGAGCATGTCGCGCGTGCCGATGGGTGCCAGCGGCGGCGCATGGCCTGTGGACCCGGCCGCGGCCATCCCGCTGTACTTCGTGCCGCAAGGCGTGTCGGCCGACACCATCGCCACCAAGTGGGGCTACAGCCGCCATGACGTCGACGCCTACGCCGCCGAGAGCCACCGCCGCGCGCATGCGGCCAGCACGGCTGGTTGGTTCACAGGTTCGATCGTGCCGGTGCGCGACCAGAACGGCCTGACCATCCTCGACCGCGACGAGATGATCCGCCCGCAGACCACCGTCGACACACTCGCGCAGCTCAAACCCTCGTTTGCGGAATTGGGCGAGCAATACGGCTTTGACGCCGTGATCCGCCAGCGCTATCCCGAACTCGAACGCATCGAACACGTGCATCACGCGGGCAACAGCTCCGGCATCGTCGATGGCGCCGCAGCCGTGCTGATCGGCAGCCGCGAGGCCGGCAAGCGCGCGGGCCTCAAACCGCGTGCGCGCATCCGCAGCTTTGCGAGCATCGGCTCGGAGCCGTCGATCATGTTGACCGGCCCTTCGTACGCGGCCGAGAAGGCACTCAAGCGCGCCGGCATGTCGGCGGCCGACATCGACCTGTACGAACTGAACGAAGCCTTCGCCTCCGTCGTGCTGCGCTTCATGGAGGTGCTGGCCGTGCCGCATGACCGCATCAACGTCAACGGCGGCGCCATTGCGATGGGCCATCCGCTCGGCGCCACGGGCGCCATGATTCTCGGCACGCTGCTCGACGAGCTTGAAAGGCGTGGCGCGAGCACGGGGCTGGCCACGTTGTGCGTCGGCGCCGGCATGGGCACCGCCACCATCATCGAACGCGTTTAAGGAGCGTGCTGACATGATCGACATCACCATCGACACCGACGGCATCGCCACGCTCACGTGGGACCAGCCGGGCCGTGCACAGAACGTGCTCAACGGCGAAACCTGCGCCGCTTTCTTTGCCGCCATCGACCGCGTATGCGCCGATGCCAGCGTCAAGGGCATTCTCGTCACCTCAGCCAAGGCCGATTTCATTGCCGGCGGCGACCTCGAATGGCTGCAGGCCAGCGACGACGCCGCCACGTTGTTTGAACGCACGTGCGAACTGCACCGCATGCTGCGCAAGCTGGAAACGTGCGGCAAGCCGGTGGCCGCTGCGCTGCCGGGCTCGACGCTGGGCGGCGGGCTGGAGATTGCGCTGGCCTGCCACTACCGCGTGGCCGCCGACAACGCCCGCGCGCGCTTCGGCCTGCCCGAAGTCACGCTCGGCCTTTTGCCGGGCGGCGGCGGCACGCAGCGTCTGCCGCGCTTGATTGGCGTGCAGAAGGCGCTGCCGATGCTGCTTGAAGGCAAGCGCATCAAGGCGGCAGACGCGCTCAAGCTCGGCATTCTCGATGCGGTCGTCAATGCAGGCGAAGAAGCCGATGCCGCGCGCACGTGGCTGCTCGGCGAAGGCCAGACCCGCGCGCAGCAACCGTGGGACATCAAGGGCTACAAGGTGCCCGGCGGCGGCATCGCCAGCCCCGCCGTGCAGCAGCT
Source organism: Ralstonia sp. UNC404CL21Col (assembly GCF_000620465.1). Lineage (GTDB taxonomy): Bacteria > Pseudomonadota > Gammaproteobacteria > Burkholderiales > Burkholderiaceae > Ralstonia > Ralstonia flatus. Next base: position 1,060,995 of record NZ_JIBE01000004.1, on the reverse strand, counting down.
CTTCACGGCGGCCAACGCCATGCTGCGGCAGAAAACCTATGGCAACTATCCGGCCGCGGCGAGCATTCTGTCGTGCGTGTATGAAGGGCTCATCACCGATCTCGATACGGGCCTCAAGACCGAGGCGCGCTACTTCGTGCAGGCGGTGCTGTCGCCGGAGGCACGGGCGATGATCCGGACCCTCTTCTTCAGCCTGAACGCCGCCAACAAACTGGCCGCACGCCCCGCCGATGTGCCTGCGCGGCGCTACGCCAAGATCGGCGTGCTGGGCGCCGGCATGATGGGCGCCGGCATCGCCTACGTCACCGCCAAGGCAGGGTTGCCCGTCGTGCTGCTCGACACCACGCAAGAAGCCGCCGAACGCGGCAAGGACTATTCACGCAAGCTCGTCGAGAAGCAGGTACAGCGCGGCCGTCTGCATGCTGACGAAGCTGAAGCGCTGCTCGCGCGCATCCAGCCGACCACGTCCTACGCCGACCTGGACGACGCGGGGCTCGTCGTTGAAGCCGTGTTCGAGCAGCGCGACATCAAGGCCGACGTTACGCGCCAGGCCGAAGCGGTGCTATCGCCCGATGCCATCTTCGCGTCCAACACATCGACGCTGCCGATCACGGGGCTCGCCGAAGCAAGCCAGCGCCCAGGCAACTTCATCGGGCTGCATTTCTTTTCGCCGGTCGACAAGATGCCGCTGGTGGAGGTGATCGTGGCACGGCAGACCACGCGGGCGACGCTTGCGCAGGCGCTCGATTACGTCAAGGCCATCGGCATGACGCCCATCGTCGTGAATGACAGCCGCGGCTTTTATACGAGCCGCGTGTTTTCGACCTACGTGCTCGAAGGCTTGGCGATGCTCGCCGAAGGCGTGGCGCCTGCGCTGATCGAAAACGCAGGGCTGCTGGCCGGCATGCCGGTGGGGCCGCTTGCGTTGATCGACGAGGTTTCGAGCGAACTGATCCACAAGGTCAACCAGCAGACCCGCGCCGACCTTGGCGTTGCCTACATCGAGCGCCCGGGCGAAGCCGTGGCCGAGCGCATGGTGGTGCTGGGCCGCATCGGCCGCAAGGCGGGCCGCGGCTTCTACGACTATCCGGAAGGCGGCAAGAAGATGCTGTGGCCCGGGCTGGCGACCGAATACCCCAGCGCCGCCGCGCAGCCCGACGTGCAGACGCTGGTCGACCGCCTCATCACCGTGCAGGCCGTGGAAACCGCACGTTGCCTGGATGAACGCGTGGTGACCGATCCGCGCGATGCCGATGTGGGGGCGCTGCTCGGCTGGGGGTTTCCGGCATTCCGCGGTGGGCCGGTGTCGCACATCCAGCGGGTGGGGATCAGCGCATTTGTCGAGCAGTGCGATCGCCTGGCTGCGCAGCACGGCCGCCGCTTCGCGCCGCCAGCCCTGCTGCGCGACATGGCAGACAAACACGTCGCGTTTTACGAACGCTAAACCTGGGCCGTCGGGCGAACGCACCGCGTGCGGCGCAACGCTTTCTGCAGGCGTTGCGCCGCCCAAACCACAACCAAGGGTAAGTCCGGGGTCTGCCGCCCCCCAGCAAACGATTGCGCTCCAGTTGGCCTGCCTCGTCGGTCGGGTTCAGACACATGTGGTCCGCTCCGATATAGAGTGAGAGGCACATGACACTGCCGACACCGGACACGCCGCGCGCGTGCCCGAGACAACTCGACACGCAAACGCTGGAGTGCGGATGCCCGCGGAGCAATCAAAGGCCTCTTCTGATAGCACGACAGACAGCCCGCCGCGGCAAGGATGGCGGCGCGAACTGTTGTCGCCGCTCAACATCGGTGCCGTGGTGGCCCTGCTGTTCATCTGGTCGTTCACGTTTCATCAGCTCACCCAGGAACGCGACCGGCTGACGCGCGATGCCCAGGCGCGCACGCAGGTCGAAGCGCAGGCGTTTGGCGAGTACTCGCTGGGCAGCGCGCGGCGCGTGTCGGAATTCCTGCTCGATCTGCGCGCAAGCTGGCTGGCCGGTCGCGAAGTGTTCGAGCAGGTCATCCGCGAGCGGCAAGAAATTGTGCGCGACCTGACGTTCCAGGTGGCCGTGATCGACGAGAACGGGATGCTGCTCTATTCCAGCATCGGCCCCGTGACAGACCGCATCGACCTCAGCCAGCGCGAGCACTTTCGCGTGCACAAGGAATCGGGCGGCCGCGACGTGCTGTTCATCAGCGACCCGGTACAGGGCAAGGTCTCGAAAAAGTGGTCGATCCAGTTCACGCGGCCCATCCTCAAGGCCGGGCAGTTTGCCGGCGTGGTGGTCGTGTCGGTCAGCCCGGAACAATTCGCCAGCTTTGCCAACACGCTCGCGATCGGCAAGGACGGCGCGGCTACGATCATCCGCGAGTCCGGCCAGATCCTGGCCCGCGTGCCGAACCCGACCGCGGGTATCGAAAAGCCGCCGCGCCGCCGCCAGTTCAACCAGCCGGGCGCGCTGGAAACGGGCAGCTACCGCGTGGTGTCGGGCACCGATGGCGTCGAGCGCATCATCGGCTATCACCATGTTCCTGAAATCGGGCTGTACTTCCTGGTTGGGGAGTCGGTGGCCTCGGTGCTGGCACCTTACGACGGTTATCGACGCACCGCGCTGGTCGAGGCGGCCGCGTCCACGTTGCTGCTCGCCCTGCTGTATTTCACGCTCCGCTACCAGGGCGCCGAGCGCAGACGGCACCTTGAAGAGATGCGCCTGGCGTCCTTGGTGTATGCGTCGAGCAGCGAAGCGATGATGGTGACGACGCTCGACGGGCAGGTGGTCGACGTGAACCCGGCCTTTACCGTCACCACGGGCTATACGGCGCAGGAATTCAAGGGCCAATCCAGCGACGCCATCCGCTCCGAATGCAATGACGGCGCCGTGATCGACGCCATGCGCGAGGGCGTCTCAACCCGGGGCTCGTGGAGCGGCGAATACCTGATCCGCCGCAAGGACGGCAGCGAGTTCCCCGCGCTGCTCACCGTCGACACCTTTGCCGACAGCGCGCTGGGCGAGCCGCGCCGCGTTGCGCTCATCCACGACATGACAGAGAAGAAGCGCGCCGAAGAGGTCATCTGGCGGCAGGCCAACTTCGACACGCTCACCGAGCTGCCGAACCGGCACATGTTCTACAACCGCCTGCGCCAGGAGATCGCGCGAGCGCGCCAGGCGTCGACGCAACTGGCGCTGCTGTTCATTGATCTGGACCGCTTCAAGGAAGTGAACGACACGCTCGGCCACGACCAGGGCGACGTCCTGCTGAAGGAAATCGCGCGACGCATCTCGGCCATCGTGCGCGGCACCGATACGGTCGCGCGGCTGGCGGGCGACGAGTTCACGATCATCCTGCCCGAACTGCCCGATGCCGGAGCGGCCACGCCCATCATCCGCGCGCTGCTCGCACGCATTGCGGCGCCGTTGCAGCTTGGCGAAGAAAGCGTGGAAGTGTCGGCCAGCATTGGCGTGGCGCTGTACCCGCGCGACGCCGACAGCGCGGAATCGTTGCTCGTGCGCGCGGACCAGGCCATGTTTGCGGCGAAGAGCGCGGGGCGCAATCAGTGGGCCGTCTTTACCCCGGCATTGCAGCGCGCCGAACAGGAACGCCTGCGCGTGACCAGCGATTTGCGCGTCGCGCTCACGCAGGGCCAGCTTGCGGTGCACTATCAGCCGATCGTCGATCTGTTGACGGGCAAGGTGCGCAAGGCAGAGGCGCTGATCCGCTGGACGCACCCTGTGCGGGGCGAGATCGATCCGGCGGATTTCATTCCGGTGGCCGAAGACAGCGGGCTCATCGTCGAAATCGGCAAGTGGGTGCTGAACCAGGCGCTGGATCAGCTCGTGCAGTGGCATGCCAGGCTCGACAACACGCTGCAGGTGTCGGTCAACAAATCGCCGCTGGAGTTTCGCGCGCACCTGTCGAGCACCGAGTCCTGGCCAAAGGTGATCGAGCGCCGGGGGCTTCCGCCGCACAGCCTGGTCGTTGAAATTACCGAAGGCTCGTTGATGGCGGACAGCGACGAGGTGGTCGAGCATCTGCACGAGTTCAGGCGCGCGGGTGTCGACATCGCACTCGACGATTTCGGCACGGGCTATTCGTCACTGTCGTATCTCAAGCGCTTCGACATCAACTACATCAAGATCGATCAGTCTTTCGTCCGCAGCCTCGCACACGACCCGAAGGACATCGCGCTGTGCAGCGCCATCGTCAGCATGGCCCACGCGCTACACATCAAGGTGATTGCGGAGGGCATCGAAACCGAGGAGCAGAAGGCGATCCTGGTGGCGGCAGGTTGCGATTACGGCCAGGGCCACCTCTTCTGCCCGCCGGTGCCGCCTGCTGCGTTTGAAGCCTTTGTGGTCAACGGGCAGCTTGCGGAAACCTAAGCGGCGCGGTGCGGGCCGATTCGGTCATTCGCAGGCCGTCACAGTGGCGGTCATCCCCCCGACTAGAGACTGCGGGCCGCGCCTGCGCCTGCGCCTTCGCCAATCACCGCGCGGTTCTTGCCTTCGTGCTTGGCCTGATACAGCGCCAGGTCTGCGGCTTCGATGAGCGTCGTGGTCGGAACGTCGTGCACCGGCGTCACCACCGCGCCGCCGATACTGACCGTCACATATCCACCCGTGGACGAATGCATGTGCGGCACTTGCAGGGCCTCGATCGCGCTGCGGATCTTCTCGGCCAGCAGCGTCAAGCCCTCGGCGCTGTTGCCGGGCAGGACGACGGCAAATTCCTCGCCGCCGAAACGCGCCGCCAGATCGCCGGGTCGGCCCAGGCACGCTTCCACCGTGCTGCCGATGCGCTTGAGCACCTCGTCTCCGGCCACGTGGCCGTAGGTGTCGTTATAGAGCTTGAAGTTGTCGACATCGATCATGAGGAACGAGAGCGTTGTGCCCTCGCGTGCGCCGCGCCGCCATTCCGCGCTCAGGTATTCGTCGAGGTAGCGGCGATTGGCCAGCCCTGTCAGGCCATCGGAATTCGTCAGGCGGCGCAGCTCGAGATTGGCCTCCAGCAACTGCTGCTGCGACTGGCGCAGCGCACGGTAGGCCTCGTCGCGCTGCAGCAGGTTGACGAACGAGCGCGAGTGATAGCGGATACGCGCCAGCAGTTCGATGCGGTCCGGCAGCTTGACGAGGTAGTCGTTGGCACCGGCGGCAAACGCGGCGCTCTTGATGACCGGCTCTTCCTTGGTCGACAGCACGATGATGGGCACGTCGCGCAGCACCGGATTCGCACGGTAGTCGCGCACCAGCGTCAGGCCGTCGGTGCCGGGCATCACCAGGTCTTGCAGGATGACGGTAGGGCGGGTCTGGATGGCGGCGATCATCGCCTCGTCCGAGCGCGCGCAGTAGTGGAAATCGATGCGGTCTTCACCGGCCAGGGCCTGACGAATGGCCTCGGCCACGATGGCCTGATCGTCCACCAGCAGCACCATCACCGGAACATCGGCGGCGGCCGGCGTACGCAGCAGCGCCCGTGCGGCTTCCAGTGCCGCTTCCGCTGCGGGGATGGGCTTGGTTTCGTCCGGACCGTCCGGATCGTCCGGCATCTCGGTTGGGTGGTTGGTCATGTGATGCTCCCCGTTTCTGGTTATGTATGTGTGATGGCCCGTGCGTGCTTCATGCGCGCACGAGCGTGATGAGTTCGTCGGCGATGCGGTCGAGCGGCAGGATGGCGCGCGCCGCATCGAGCGCGGCCGCCGCCTTGGGCATGCCGTACACCGCGCTGGTCGCCGCGTCCTGCGCGATGGTGTGATAACCCTTGGCGCGCATGGCCTTGAGGCCGATGGCGCCGTCGCGGCCCATGCCCGTAAGCAGCACGCCGATGGCGTTGCCCCGCCAGTGCTCGACCACGCTGTGGAAGAACACATCCACCGACGGCCGATACGGCGTGCCGGCCGGCTCCGGCGTGTAGCCGAAGGTGCCGCCGGGCAGCACATGCATGTGGTCGTTGGTGGCTGCGAGCAGCACCTCGCCCGCACGTGGCCGGTCACCTTCCGCGGCCACGCGCACCGTCAGCGCAGTCTGGCCGTTCAGCCATTCGGCCATCCCCGCTGCGAACGCCTGGTCAACGTGCTGGATCACGGCAATGCCCGCCGCAAAGTCGGCCGGCAGCTTGCCCAGCACGGTCGCCAGCGCCGTGGGCCCGCCGGCAGAAGCGCCGATGGCCACCAGCGGCACCGCGCCGTCGCGCCCCGGCGTACCAATGCGCGGCCGCGGCGCAACGGGCTTTTCCAGCAGGCGGCCAATCTGGTCGATCTTGGTCAGCAACGGGTGGTTGGCATCGGCATCCGGGCCGCCCAGCGTGGGCGTATCCACGGCATCGAGCGCCCCGGCGCCCATCGCCTCGTACACGCGCCACGCGTTGGCGCCCACGCTGCTGGTCACCACCAGGATCGCGCACGGGTTGCGCGACGCCATGATGCGGCGGGTCGCTTCCACGCCGTCAAAGCGCGGCATGATCAGGTCCATCAGCACCACGTCAGGCGGTTGCGCGGCGCAGAACTCCACCGCCTGCGCCCCGTCGGTCGCCACCCACAGCACGCGGTGCTCGGGCCTGCGCGCGACCGTCCGACGCATGGCTTCCACCGCCAGCGGCATATCGTTGACGATGCCGATATTCATGTCCGCGCTTCTCCAATCAGGTCGCGCACTGCGTCGAGCAGCGCTTCATCGTGGAAACTGCCTTTGGCGAGGTAGTAGTCCGCGCCGGCATCCAGGCCACGGCGGCGGTCTTCCTCGCGGTCCTTGTACGACACCACCATCACCGGCAGCGTTTTGAGCGCAGCGTCGCGCTTGATGAGCGTGACCAGCTCGATGCCGTCCATGCGCGGCATGTCGATGTCGGTCACGACGAGGTCGAAGTCGGCGCCGCGCAAGGCGTTCCAACCGTCCATGCCATCCACCGCCACGGTGACCGCATAGCCGCGCTTTTCCAGCAGCTTGCGCTCCAGCTCGCGCACCGTCAGCGAATCGTCCACCACCAGCACGTGCTTGCGCTGCTGCACGGCCACGCCCTGCGCGCGTTGCACCTTGTCGAGCTGGCCTCCGCGGACGAGCTTGTCGACCGAACGCAGCAGATCGTCCACATCGACGATCAGCACCGCGTCGCCGTTCTCCATCAATGCACCGGCGGCGATGTCGCGCACCTTGCCCAGCCGCGCATCCAGCGGCTGGACCACCAGCATGCGTTCCCCGAGGAAGCGATCGACGGCAATGCCGTAGGTTTCGGCGCCTTCGCCAATGACCACCACCGGCACGCTGTCGCGCGCTTCGCCCGGCGGCTGCGTGCCGAGCAACTGATGCGCCGTCACCAAACCCACCGGGCGGCCTTCGAAGCTGAAATGCTGCTGCCCTTCGAGCATGTCGATCTCGGAGCGGGCCAGCTCGAGCGTGCGCCGCACGTAAGCCAGCGGAAACGCATAGGCCTCGCCGCCCACATCCACCAGCAGGCTGCGGATGACGGACAGCGTGAGCGGCAACTGCAGCATGAAGCGCGTGCCGCGCCCCGGCTCGTTGTGGATGCGAACAGTGCCGCGCACCGCCTTGACCATCTCGTGCACGGCATCGAGCCCGACGCCGCGGCCGGACACATCCGTCACCTGCTCACGCATCGAGAAGCCGGGCAGCAGGAGGAAATCAAGCAACTCGTGATCCGACAGGCGGCTTGCGGTATCGACATCGGACAGGCCGCGCCGCACCACCGCCGCACGCACCGCTTCCAGGTCGATGCCGGCGCCATCATCCGCCACGGTAATCAGCAGCTTGCCGGCGCTGTGCCGCGCTTCCAGCGTAATGGCGGCTTCCGCCGGCTTGCCCTGCGCCTCACGGGCCTGCGGCGCTTCCACACCATGGTCGACGGCGTTGCGCAGCAGGTGGCCCAGCGGGGCGTCAAGCATGTCGAGGATGTCGCGGTCGACCTGCGTGGCCTCGCCGACGATGTTGAAGCGCACATGCTTGCCCAGGGAGCGCGCGAGGTCGCGCACCACACGCGGATAGGCGTGTGTGGCGTCCCCGAAGGGCCGCATCCGGCATTGCAGGGCCTCGTCGTACAACTGCTGCGCAAGATGCGTGCTGCGCCGGTCGAACCGGTCAAGATCGTCGATATGCTCGCCCAGCGTCTGTTGCATGTGGCCGAGCATCTGGCGCACGTCGTTGAGTGCCGCGTGCGTGTCGGCGTCGGCATGCCGGTCGAGCCGTTCGACCAGCGTTTCGTAGAGCGCATCGAGCGCCAGCGCGGCCGCGCGGTGGCTGCGTTTGACGCGCAGCATCGACTCGCCGAACGGTTTGAGCCAGCGGGACTCGACCAGCGATTCGCCCGACAGGCTGAGCAGACGGTCGAGGTTGTCGGCACGCACGCGCAGCATGCGGTGCGGATCGCGCGTGGTGCCGATGGGTGCACGATGCGGTGCAGGCGCGGCGGGCTCGGGCGCCGGCACGGGCGGAGCCGACAAGGCGGCCACCTCGGCGTTCAACAACGCCATCGCAGCCTTCATCGTGGCGTCTTCTGCGGCCGCGTCAGGGTCGGCAAACGTTGTAGCGGCGGGCGCAGCGGCGGCACGCTCCGGCGCGGAAAACGCAGCCAGCACGGCCTCCACTTCGGCGCGCGGCAGCTGACCTGCGGTGCCGGGCTGGCCGACGCGCAGCAACAGATCCGTGCCGCGCAACAGCACGTCGATATGCGCGGCGGTCAGCACGAGCGTGGCGCGCTGTGCTGCCACGAACCACTCCTCCATGCGGTGCGCAACGTCCACACCGTCCTGCAGGCCAACGATGCGCGCGGCGCCCTTGAGCGAATGTGCGGCGCGCATGCAGGCTTCCAGCGCCGCGGCATCGGTGGGCGCACGCTCCAGTGTCAGCAAGCCGGTGGAAAGCACACGCGTCTGCGTCTGCGCCTCCTCATGGAACAGGGCCAGCAGCGATTGGCGTCCCAGATCGTCATCCACGCTCATCGCAGGCTCCGGGCAATCGAATCGAACACGCGATCGGTGTCGAGCAGGCCAATGGTGACATCGCGCCACGCCAGCACGCCGCGTGCGTGGGCCGTGGTGGCGTGCGTGAGTGTGGACGGCACCGGCAGCAGCGCAGTGGCCGGAAAGCGCAGCACGCCCTCCACCTCGTCCACAGGAAAGACGGCGGGCTCGTCGTTGTGCGCAGCCACAAGCAGCCGCGCGTAGCCGTTGCGCCCGGCGTACTTGTTGCCCGTGCGATCCAGCCCCAGCAGCTCGCCCAGCGACACCGCCACCGTCAGCGCCCCGCGAATGTTCACCAGCCCCAGCACCACCCGGTTACGCCGATGCGGCAACGTGTGGATGGCGCGCGGCGTATCGATCTGCCGCAGCGCCGCAGCCGGCAGCGCGAGCCATTCGTCGGCGATGCGGAAAACAAGCACGGCCAGCTCCGCGCCCGCGTGCTCCAGCGCACGCAGCGGCACGGCCGTGCGATGCGCCTGCGCGGCGGCTTCCAGGTCGGCGTCGCTCAGTGCGCGATCGAGCAGCGCCGCGGCCCCCTCTTCAAAGATGGGGCAATTCAGGCAGCGCGAATACTCGGCCAGGCGCGGGCAGGATTGATCGCCGCGCGTGCCGATGCGGTTCCAGCAGTCATCAACGAGCGTGGTGACGCCCGCGTGGTCATGGACGGCGTGCGCCATGCGTTCCTCGTGTGTGCTCCGGTGTTCCGGATTCGGATGATGCGGAAGGTGTCTTGCCCTGACGCGCCAGCGCGCGCTCCGCACGCAGCATCAGCTGGCGTGCAGCCACGGTATCGCCGGCCACGTCGAGCAGCGCGGCAAGATGGGTCAGCGCTTCGTAGTGGGCAGGTTCCAGGTACAGCGCCTTGCGGTAGAAATCGCCGGCATCGGCATGGCGGCCGCGCGCATCGGCAATCAGGCCGAGCAGGTAGAACGTATCGGCTTCGGGCGCGCGCAGGTTGGCGATCTCCAGCGCCACGCGCTCGGCTTCGTCAAGATTGCCGGCGTCGGCCAACCGCCGCGCTTCCGCCACCGTGGGCGGCTCACCCAGCACGGCTTCAATCTCGGGAATGGTGCGCAGTACGGGGCGTGCCAACGGGTGCGCCAGCGGGCGTGTCGCGAGGCTGGGCGCCGGGCTAGGCCGGGATGGGGCGGGCACGCGCGCCGCCACGGGCCGCACCGGCACCGACGGCAACGCCACGCCGGGCAGCCCGACCGCGGAAGCGGCGGTCTCCGGCGGCAACGGCAAACGGAACGGCAGGGACGCCCGCGCACCGGTCTCTCCCGCAGCCGTGCGCTGAAATGCAAACGCCAGCGGAATCCGCGCTGAAGTCATGGCATGGCGCATCATCAGGCCCGTTTCAGCGGGGCCTACGAAGATCATGCCGTCTTCCGCCAGTTGCGAATCGAGCCGGCGAATCGCCTGGTCCTGCGCATCGCGGTGGAAGTAGATCAGCACGTTGCGGCAGAAGATGAAGTCGTAGCGCGTGTCGTCGGCCGGCGCGTCGGACAGATTGCCTTGGGCAAAGCGCACCAGCCCGCGCACGGTATCGCTCAATTGCCAGCCGCCGGCGGCTTCAGTGAAATGCCGGTCACGGAAGGTCAGCGGATGCCCGCGGAAGGCATTGCGCCCGTACACCGCACGCCGGGCCTGTTCGATGGCGCGCGTGCTGATGTCGATCGCATCGATGGTGAAGCGGGCGGGGTCGATGCCGGCATCGAGCAACGCCATCGCTGCGGAATACGGCTCTTCGCCGGTCGAGCACGGCGCGCTCAGGATGCGCAGGACGCGCATCGGCTCGCGCGCAAGTTTTTCGCCCACCACGCGGGCCAGCGTGACAAAGGCCTCGCGGTCTCGGAAGAACCACGTCTCGGGCACCACCAGCGCCTCGATCAGGGCCTGCCGTTCGTCGGGCGCGGTGTTCAGGCGCAGCCAGTACGCGTCGAGCGCTGCGGCATCCACCGCGTCCACCGTGTCGGGCATACCGCGCGCGGCCAGCATGGCGCGCGTGCGGTCCAGCACAGCGCGCTCCAGCGCGTTCGTGCCGAGCGACGGCGCGTCAATGCCGGTCTCATGTGAGAGCCAGGCTTCAAAGCGGGGGTCGACGGCCACCATGATGCTCAGCCGACGGCTGCCGGAAACAGCAGCGCACGCACGTGCGCGTCCAGCATCGCCTCGGTATCCACGCGTTGCACGAGACCATCGTCCAGGCTTGCCACGGGGCCGAGCCAGCGTGCGTTGGGCGTCGCGACACCGCTGTCGGCAAAGCGCGCATCGTCGATGCGGCGTGTGTGCGTTGCATGCTCGAGCATCAGGCCGAGGAGCGGTGCGTCGTCACCCCGGACCTCGGCTTCATAGCGCACCAGCGCCAGACGCGTGGAGCGCAGCGGCCGTGCCGGCCGGCCCAACGCAAGTTGCGGCAAGTCGATCACCGGCACAGGCGAGCCATGCCGCTCGATCACGCCCGCCACCCACGCAGGCGCACCCGGAATCGACTTGGTGGCGGCCAGCGGCAGCACTTCAGCAATCTGCGCCACGTTCAGCGCATAGCGGTCGCCATCGAGTTGGAACAGGAGGTAAAGCATGGCGATTCTCGCTACGGCAAAAACACTTCAATGCGCACGCGCGTCGGATCAGGCTTCGATCTTGAAGCGCGACACGCCGGTACGAAGCTGGTTGGCCACCAGCGTCAGGTCATCAATGGCCTGCGACGACTGGCGCAGCGATTCCGCCGTCTGCTGCGCGGCTTCCGACAACTGCGACAGCGCCTGCGTAATCTGCTCGGCGCCGGTGGCCTGCGTCTGCATGCCTTCGTTCACCATCTGGAAGCGCGGTGCCAGCGTCTGCACTTCGGTAATGATCTGCGAGAGCTGCGTGCCGACCTGCTGCACGTCGCGCATGCCGCGCCGCACCTCTTCCGAGAACTTGTCCATGCCCATCACGCCGGCGGATACGGCCGATTGGATTTCCTTGACCGTCTGTTCGATGTCGTACGTGGCCACCGCTGTCTGGTCGGCCAGCCGGCGGATTTCCGTGGCGACCACCGCAAAGCCGCGGCCGTACTCGCCGGCCTTCTCGGCCTCGATGGCGGCGTTGAGCGACAGCAGGTTGGTCTGGTCGGCCACCTTGGTGATGGTGGAGACCACCTGGTTGATGTTGGTCGCTTTCTCGTTGAGGATGGCCAGCTTGGCGTTGACCGAACCCGCCGCTTCCATCACGCCGCGCATGGTGTCTTCCATGCGGGTCAGGCCGCTCTGGCTGGCGCCGGCCAGGGTGGCCGACTGCTCGGCCACGCTCGATACCTCGTTCATGGTGCGCAACAGGTCGCGGGAGGTGGCAAAGATCTCGCGCGACGTTGCGCCGATCTCGGTGGTGGTCGCGGCCGTTTCGGCGGCGGTGGCTTGCTGCTCCTTGGAGGTCGCGGCAATCTCGGCCACGGACGTCGTCACCTGCAGCGAAGATTTCTGCGCTTGCGATACCAGGCTCGCCAGCTCTTCGGCCATGCGGTTGAAGCCTTCTTCCAGCGTGCCGAATTCATCGTTGCGGCGCAGGTCGAGCCGGCCAGACAGGTTGCCGGTACGCATGTCGTCGTGCGCATCCACTACACGCGCCATCGGCACCGTGATGGCCTTGAACAGCGCATAGCCCAACACCAGCGCGGCAAGCAGCACCACGCCCAGCGCCACGGCCAGTGTGATCTCGGTGCTTTGCACGGACGCACGGATCTGGCGGGCCGACTCGTCGGCCACGGCCCGGTTGTCGGCAACGAGCTTGTCGGCCAGCGCCGTGGCTTCCTCCCAGACCGGCACGGCGCGCCGGGCGACGGCCTGCGCTGCCGGCTTGGACGTACGGGCGAGCTGCATGGCCTCGTTGAACATCGGCAGGTACTTGTCGACGACTGCCCGATAGACGCGGAAGCGCTGGCGGTCGTCGTCGCGGTAGATGGTGCTTTCGTAGTCGGCCGAATGCTTGTCGAGGTCACGCACGAGTTGTGCGGCGCGCTCCAAATCGCGATTGGCAAGCTCGGGGTCGGCATCCACGAACAGCGCGCGCTCCAGCATCGCGTGGCTGTTGCGCGTGGTGGCCCGCAGCGATGTCGACAGATACAGCCCCGGCACGGAATCGCGCTCGAGGCTCAGGGCTTCCTGATCGATCGCGCGCAGGCGGTTGTAGGAAACCACGGCCATGATCACCATCAGCACGAACAGCATGCCGAAGCTGAAGACGATGCGGTTGCCAAGGGAAAAACGGCCGCCGCGAAGCATGCCTGACAGGGTTGCGTTGCTGATGCGGGGCGTCGCAGAGACCATGTTTGAAACCTACAAGAAGCCAAAAGAGAAGACAGCGGCGAGAAAGTCCTGGAAGGGGCGCAAAGCCGCCACACAGAACTGTTTGGAATGGTAAAGGAACGTATCGGTCACCGGAACCGAAACCTTTGTGATTTGGCGCCAATACGAGGGTAAGCCCGTGCCCGGTCAATATCAAAGCGCGGCCCGTTGAGCACGTGCGCGCACACGCAAGCCGCCCGCTGTCCGGACTCAATCGCCGCGCACGGCCCGCGCAAACGCTTGCGCCACATCGGCAGACGCATCGGTGATGGCCCAGTAGCCCATGCCTGCGCTGCGCCAGACGACAAGCTGATAGCCGCGTTCGGTACGTACCGCCGGCTCGGTGTCGCTGCCGGCCTCAGGGCGTACGTACAAGTCGACGGGATGCTGCGACGCGCGGTAGACCAGCACCGCAACCGGACGCCCGTCGATGTAATCGAGCCGTCCGCCGATCAGCGGGAAACCGCGTGCGGCAAGGTCGGTGACAGGCGGCGCGTAGTCGATACGGCCGTTGAACCACGGCTTGACGGTATGACGATCCGATGACACGACATCAGTCTCGCGCGCACCCAGCAGCGCCCGCACATGGCTGGCCGTGATGTCGTGCGCGGTGAGCGCCGCCGTATCGGGCCGCCCGACGAGAACGCCCACCCCGAGCGCCACCGCGGCCAGTGCGCCCGCCCCCAGACCAAGCCCACGGGATGGCGTGACCAGCCAGTGCGCCAGCCGCTGCCATGGCGATTCCGCCCGGCGCGGCGCGCGCGTGGCAGCGGGTTCGGGCCGCGCACCGGCTTCGGCCTGCACGGCGCGCAACACCCGCTCGTTCAAACCCGCCGGCGCCTTCATGTACAGCGCCGGCGCACGCAGCCCCTGGCGCAGCGCTCGCACCACGCCATCGTGGCGCGCTGCGATGTCGGTGCAAGCGGCACACGTGCCCAGATGCGTTTCCATGCGCAGGCTGTCGGCCGCACCGAGTTCGCCATCGGCGCGGGCGGCCAGCAGCGCGCGGATGTCGTCACAGTTCATGGCGGGCCTCCTTGGTGCTGTTTCCCATGCCGCCCGATGCGCGGATGGGCGTCACATTGGTGCGCGGTGGCGCGGTGTCTTCCGTCAATAGGCGTGCGAGCTGCTGCCGCGCACGTGCCAGCCGCGACATGACCGTGCCGATGGGCGCATCGACCACGGCGGCAATGTCGCGGTACGGCAGGTCCTCCAGTTCACGCAGCACAAGCACCTCGCGATACGGCACCGGCAATTGCGCCAGCGCGACATGGACGCGGCGCACATCGTCGATGCGGGCGAGCAGCGCGGCGGGGTCGATGCCGTAGCTGGCGCTGTCGTCGTGCGCCTGTCCTGCTGCTGCATCGTCGTCCCACGGCTGGGCTGGGGCCTGCTTGCGGCGCGCGCACTCCGAGAACCACGTGTTACGCACGATGGCCAGCAGCCACGGGCGGCCATCGCCGCCGCGAAACCCGCCGAATAGCCGGAATGCGCGCAGGCAGGCTTCCTGGACGATGTCGTCGGCGTCTTGCGCGTCGCCCGAAAGCCAGCGCGCCAGGTTGTAGGCGGCATCGACATGCGGCAACACCGCCTGCGCAAAGCGCTGCGCATCGGTGGGCAGATCGGGCGTGGGGTCCGGCAAGTCGGGCAGGTCGGGCATGGCGGCCTGGAGGCGGTTGACCTCCGTATACCTGGGTGCAATCCAGTTTATTCCCGCCCCAAAGAAATTTTGTGAAAACGCGAATCTCGTGGAATACGCCGGCACGCCGGCCGGTATGACAGGCAGGACCGGCGCTTCCTCCCTATCCAATTCCATCGCGCTGGGCCTTCCCAAACTCAGCCATCTATTGCAGGGGACATCCATGAGCAAGCAACCCGGACGACGCCAGTTCCTGCAACTGGCCGCGGTCGGCGGTCTGGTGTACGCATCCGGCCTGCCCGGCTGGCAGGCGATGGCGGCCACCACGCGCGCCGCCGGCGCCAAGCCAGACGATTTCTATTTCGTGCAGTTATCCGACACGCACTGGGGCTTCAAGGGCGCGCCCAACCCCGATTCGCAAGGCACGCTGCCCAAGGCGATTGCGGCGGTCAATGCGCTGTCGCCGGCGCCGGATTTCGTCATCTTTACGGGCGACCTCAGCCACATCAGCGACGACCCTGCCGAGCGCCGCAAGCGCCTGGCCGAGTTTCGCGACATTGCCGCGCGGATCAAGGTGCCGGTGGTGCATTACATGCCGGGCGAGCACGACGCCTCGCTCGACAACGGCGAGGCCTATATCGAACTCTTCGGCCGCACGCATTATTCGTTCGATCACAAGGGCGTGCACTTCATCGCCATCGACAACGTGTCGGACCCGTCGGCGCGCGTGGGCGATGCACAGCTCGCGTGGCTGGCGGCAGATGTGCGCTCCGTGCCGGCGCACACGCCCATCGTCGTGTTCACGCACCGGCCGCTGTTCGATCTGTACCCGCAATGGGACTGGGCCACGCGCGATGGCCAGCAGGTCATCGACTTGCTGATGCCGCACCCCAACGTGACGGTGTTCTACGGCCACATCCACCAGGAACATCACCACATGACCGGGCACATCGCGCACCACTCGGCGCGCTCGCTGATGTTCCCGCTGCCCGCACCGCCCGCGCCGGGCTCGCAGGCCAAACGCAACCCGATCCCTTGGGATGCCGCCGCACCGTATCGCGGCCTCGGCTGGCGCAGCATCGCGGAGCACGGCAAGCAGGACGCCGCCACCTGGGCGCTGGCCGAGCAGCCGATCCAACCCACCAGCGAAGCCACCGCCACCAAAACCCCGGAGACCACCTGACATGCGCGCCCTCATCGCACACAACCCCAAGCGCCGCTTGGCGCTGCGTCAGTTCACCGTGCTGGCGGCCGGCGCGGCGCTCGCCTGCATTGCGCACGGCGAGGGCCCGGCGGTCATCCGCGTGCACGCGCGCAAGTTCACGTTCGCGCCAGACAAGATCACGCTCAAGCGGGGTGTGCCCGTGGTGTTCGAACTGACCGGGCAGGACATCCTGATGGGTTTTTCGATTCCGGATTTCAACGTACGGGCCGACGTGGTGCCGGGGCAGACCGTGCGGCTGGCGCTCACACCCGACAAGACAGGCACGTTCGATTTCCTGTGCGACATCTTCTGCGGCTCGGGCCACGAGACGATGAATGGAACGCTGACCGTCACCTGAAGCGCAGCGCCGCATACCCAACGCAAAACGCCCCGAACAGGTCGGGGCGTCTTCATCTGCGAGCGCGGTCTTAGGCCAGCGCGTCGCGCTCGGCCAAGGTCAGCAGCAGTTCGTCGAGTCGCTCCAGGGTGGAGGTCATGCCGTCCTTCATACCCATGTCGATGACCTTCTGCACATCCTCCGGCGAGTTGTACAACACCACGGTCGTCACGAGGGTGCGTTCGTTTGCATCGGCAAAGGTCACATCCCAGCGGGCGCGGGGCAGATCCGGATTCACGGCGCCGGCTTCATCAGAAAACGCATCAAGGACCGAATAGCCGTCGATCGGGTTGATCTTCTGATAGTCCTGACGGCTCCAGAACGACTGTCCATCGGGGGTGATCATGGCGTAGTGCCAGTAGCCGCCCTCTTTGAATTCCATATGCTTGGTCTTGGTGGTCAGCGGCTTGGGCGCAAACCACTGATCGAGCAGTTCGCGCTTCGTATGGCAATCCCACACAAGCTGGCGCTTCGCCGCGAACTCTCGCCTCACGGTGAGGCTGCTCTTTTGCATGTCGACGACGAAATCAAACCGAAGATCAGCCTTCATTGCTTTCTCCTTGGAGTTTCTCTAAGAGGTTGTCCAGATTGCCGTACCTGCTCGCCCAGATCGCGTGCTGTTGCTCAAACCAGCGCTCGGCGGCAGCCAGCTTCTTGCGCTCGAGCATGCACGTCCGGATTCGTCCGCTCTTTTCCGAGCGGACCAGCCCGACGCCTTCCAGCACCCGCATGTGCTTCATGAACGACGGCAGCGCCATGTCGAATGGCCCTGCCAGTTCACTGACCGTCGCGGGCCCTTCGCCGAGCCGTTGAATAACCGCCCTGCGCGTTGGGTCCGAAAGCGCGTGAAATACCGCGTCTAGCGCAATTCCATTGTTATCCATTTGGCTAACTATACGCTTGAGAATCCGTCGATGCAAGCGCGCTCAACGACGCGTGCCGATGCGCGACGTTGGCCCGCAAAAGTGTCCACATACCCATGCTAGGATGACCTTCCCCCCGGCAGCCGCCACACCGCACATGACGACCATCTACGCGACCCTCGGCGTGCAGCCGGACGCGACCCTGGACGAAATCAAGCGCGCCTATCGCCGCGCCGCAATGAAGTGGCACCCCGATCGCAACCCCGGCCGCGAAGCCGAGGCCTATGCGGCGTTCCAGGAGATCCGCGAGGCCTACGCCATCCTCTCCGACGCTGAGCAGCGGCGCGTCTACGACAAGGTCTTCGCGCAGGAAATGCAGCGCTGGCAAGCGGAGCGTGATGCGCAGGAAGCACAGGAGCGCGAAGCGCAACGCGAGCGCGAACGCCTCGCGCAGGAACACTACGAAAAGATGGTGGCGATCGCGATGCGCTTTGCCGACGCCGGCCACAATCGCGACGTCCTGTTCGGCGTGCTCCTCGGCAGGGATTGCGATGCAGAACTCGCCGCGCGCATTGCCGACAGCGTGTGTGCCTTGCAGGAAGCACGGCGCTCGCCCGAACCTGCAACGGTGGTGTCCGACGCACAGCCAGCGCCGACACCTGAAGACGCACCCGCTTCCAAAATCGACGAGTCTGCATCGCCGCGGCGTGCGTTCGAGTCGTTCTGGCAGGGGTTGTTTGGTCTGCGGCAATAGTTGTCGACGTTCCAGAGGGCAGGTAGAGAAAGCGATGCCGCGATGGTGCCGATCAATCGCCATGGAGGCTCGACGCCCGCGGCCAGATCGTTGAAAATCCGCGCCACTATTCAGGCTGTTGTTACGTGCCGTTGGCATGTGGAGAATCAATGCAAATCGATGTGGAGATCGTTAGCTCGTTGACTGACGGAGAAAGCGGAGGAAATCCGGCGGGTGTTGTGATTGACGCGGATGCGCTTGAAGTCGACCAGAAGCTGGAGGTTGCTCGGCAAGTCGGACTATCAGAAACAGCCTTCGTGTCGCAGTCCAGCATAGCGACGATCAAGCTGGAGTTTTTCACCCCAACACGCCAGATTGCTCACTGCGGACACGCAACGATTGCTACCTTCTCGCTGTTGAGGAAGCTCGGTAGGGTCGCCGATGGGAAACTGTCAAAAGAAACGATCGATGGTTGTCGGACCATTCTTGTCGACGGCGACGTCATTTTGATGGGGCAGCAGGCTCCGGTGTATTACCCGATCCGGCGGGATTCCGATCTCGCTGCAAAAATCTCAAAATCGATTGGGATGCAACCGGCCCATATCTATGGCACGGCAGAGCCAACAGTCGTCAATACGGGCAATGGCTTCCTTATCGTTGCGTTACCCGATGAAGACTCGGTCGCCGCCGTCCGCCCAGATCAACGAGCTATCGAAGCAATTAGCGACGAACTCGACGTGATCGGCTATTACCTCTTTTCGACATCGACACGGACTGCTGGTCGTCAAGCGGCAACACGAATGTTCGCGCCAAGATTCGGGATTGACGAAGAGTCTGCAACGGGAACAGCAGCAGGTCCTTTGGCGTGCTTTCTATACGAGAAGATGGGCATCAAGGACGAGGTGATGACCATAGAACAGGGACAACTGATGCAGCCGCCATCTCCGAGTGCGATCAAAGTCCTTCTCGATATTCAGGAAGGGAGGGTCGCTGGATTAATGGCAGGAGGGACTGCGAAAGTGGAGCGGTCTATGAGGGTGCATATCTGACTGACAGCGCCGGTGACCGCCCGCCTTTGAGTCCAACTTTGCAAGTCGTTATGTCTCTGTGTTCCAAACCTGCCTGTGCTCGCCCACCCCTCCCAAGGGTAGGGCGCGGTTCCGTTCATCACATGAAGAGGAATGCCGTGACCCGCTCGATCTCCCGCGCCACCTATTCACGCGCAGTGTTCAACCGCAACGCTGCCGGCAACGCGTGCGCTACAAGCGCGACAGATACGCTGGAACACTCCAAGCCACAACGCTGACTTGATGGGCGACCCAGGCGCATCAGGCCTGCGGCTGCCGATGTTGCAGCGTCGGCGCCTGGGCTTGTCTGGGCTCGCCCGCCCTTACACCGGCGCTATCTCGCCCCCAGCAACCGACACTCCGCCGACAACGCCAACAGATTCGGATCGCGCTCCCGATTGCGCTGCATCACCAGCACGATGTGCTGGCTGATCGCATAGCGCGCGGCCAGCGGAATCAGTTGCACCTTGGGGCTGAAATCGGCCACACGGCGCGGCAGCAGCGCATACCCGATACCGCCGCTCACAAGGTTCATGAGCGAGAAGATGTCGCCCACGCGCAGCGCGATCTGTGGGGCAAAGCCGGCCTTGTCGAAGGCGGCCATGAAGTCGTGGTACGTCGCAAAGTCATCGCCGAGTGCGACGAACTTTTCACGGCGCACGGTTTGCAAGTCGATCTCGGCCGATGCTGCGTACGGCGAGGCGAGCGGTGCAGCAAACAGAATCTCGTCGTCGAACATCGGCACGGTCAGCAGATCGGGATTGCGCAGCGGCTCGCCCAGCGCGATGACGATGGCGTCGAGTTGCCCGTCTTCCAGCTTGGCGAGCAGGCTGCGGTTCGAGCCCAGCGTGAGTTCGATGTCGAGCGCGGAGCGGCGCGTTTTCAGGCCCGCAAAGATGCGCGGCAACGTGCCGACCGTCATCGAATAAAGTCCACCGATCTTCAGCGTCGTTGACGAAAAGCCCGCAGCTTCGCGCGTGCGGCGCACCCCGGCTTCGCACTCGGCAAGGATGCGCTCCACGTGCTCGGCAAACACATAGGCAGTGGACAGCGGAATCAGCTTGCGCCCATCGCGTTTGAACAGGGGGCAACGCAAACCCTCTTCCAGCGAATGCAGCGCGCGGTGCACGCTCACCGTGCTTTGCCCCAACGCCTCCGACACGCGGGCCATGTTGCCCAGCGTCATGAACGACTGGAAGACCTCGAGCTTCTTTAGGGTGATGTCTTCATCGATTGCCATGGCAGGGGCTCCTCCGGGCGCGTTCTACGGGCGCGCTGCTATCAGAATTGGCCATTGTTTCATTAACTTCAAGTTAATGAAACCGCGCCTAGGTTGATTGAAGTGCACCTTTTTACAGCCTACGGTACAGGGCATCAAATCAATCAAGGCTGGAGACGCCACCCAATGCAACCGATGCCCAACCAATCGGCAAACGGGGTCAACGCACCCATCCCGCCGCAATGGCGCCGGCGGCGCGACGAAAAAGAACGCCGCCTGACTGCAGCGCGCCGCATTGCCAACGGCAAGGTCATTCCCACCGGCGATATCATCGCCGCACTCGAAGCGCTGCTCGCCCCGGGCGACCGCGTCGTGCTGGAAGGCAACAACCAGAAACAGGCGGATTTCCTCTCGCGCTCACTCGCCAAGGTGAACCCCGAGCGGCTGCACGATCTGCACATGATCATGCCGAGCGTGAGCCGCGCCGAACACCTCGACATTTTCGAAGCTGGCATCGCGCACAAGCTCGACTTCTCGTTTGCGGGGCCGCAGAGCCTGCGCATCAGCCAGTTGCTGGCCGACGGGCTGCTGGAAGTCGGCGCCATCCACACCTACATCGAGCTGTATGCACGGCTGGTGGTGGACCTGATTCCGAATGTCTCGCTGGTGGCCGGTTTCAAGGCCGACCGCGACGGCAACATCTACACCGGCCCCAGCACGGAAGACACGCCGGCGCTGGTCGAGCCCACGGCGTTTTCCGACGGCATCGTGATCGTGCAGGTCAACGAGATCGTCGATGACCCGGCCGACCTGCCGCGCGTCGACATTCCCGGCTCGTGGGTCGACTTCATCGTGCAGGCCGACAAGCCGTTCTACATCGAGCCGCTCTTCACGCGCGACCCGCGCCTCATCAAGCCCGTGCACGTGCTGATGGCAATGATGGCCATTCGCGGCATCTACCAGCGGCACAACGTGCAGTCGCTCAACCACGGCATCGGCTTCAACACGGCCGCCATCGAGCTGATCCTGCCGACCTACGGCGAGCGCCTGGGCCTCAAGGGCAAGATCTGCCGCAACTGGACGCTGAATCCGCATCCGACGCTGATTCCCGCCATCGAATCCGGCTGGGTGGAAAGCGTGCATTGCTTCGGCACCGAACTGGGCATGGAGCGCTACGTGGCCGCGCGCCCCGATGTGTTCTTCACCGGGCGTGACGGCTCGCTGCGCTCGAACCGCATGCTGTGCCAGCTCGCCGGCCAATATGCGGTGGACCTGTTCATTGGCGCGACGCTGCAGGTGGACGGTGACGGGCATTCGTCCACCGTCACGCGCGGCCGCTTGGCCGGTTTTGGCGGCGCGCCCAACATGGGTCACGACCCGCGCGGCCGCCGTCACGCCACGCCCGCGTGGCTCGACATGACCGAACCGGTGACGATGCTCGAGCGCGGCAAGAAGCTCGTCGTACAGATGGTCGAGACATTCCAGGAAGGCGGCAAGCCGACCTTCGTCGACACGCTGGATGCAGTGGCCGTGGCCAAGCAAAGCGGCATGCCGCTCGCGCCCATCATGATCTACGGCGACGACGTCACGCACCTGCTGACCGAAGACGGCATTGCGTATCTCTACAAGGCACGTTCGCTGGAAGAGCGGCGCGCCATGATTGCCGCGGTGGCGGGTGTCACGTCGATCGGTCTGCGCCACGACACGTCCAAGACCGAGCAGATGCGCCGCGACGGCCTGATCGCCCTGCCCGAAGACCTCGACGTGCGCCGCAGCGATGCCAGCCGCGAGCTGCTCGCCGCCAAGAGCATCGCCGACCTGGTCGAATGGTCCGGCGGCCTGTACGAACCGCCCGCACGCTTCCGGAGCTGGTAATGGAGAAGACATTGCAACGGCCTCTGCCGGCCAGCCCTAAAGCGCGTGCAAAGCGGTTAGCCGCGCTGGTTGAGTCCGCCCTCATCGACGAGGTGACGCTGTCGCCCAAGCCCGGTCTTGTGGATGTGCGTGGCAACGGCGCACATCACGATCTGGACTGGACGCTGATGGTGCATTCCGCGCAGACGCTGCGCCCTGCGTTTGAAGCCATGGCGCTGGCCGGCGCGCAAATCGAAATGCAGCCCGGTGCGCAACTTGCCCTGCGCGAGCGCATCGGCCGCCTGGGGCGCGAAGGTGAAGCGGCCATGCTCGATGCCACGGGCGGCATCAACACGCACCGGGGCGCCATCTGGGCGCTCGGCCTGCTGGTCACGGCTGCGAGCCAGGCGCCGCATGCGTTAAGCGCGGCCGCTGTTGCGGGCCACGCCGCGCGCCTGGCGAACATTCCCGATCGCTTTGCCCCCGTCTCGACTGGCCACAAAGGCGAGCGCGCCTGCAACGACTACGGCGTCGGCGGTGCCAAGGGCCAGGCCTGCGCCGGCTTCCCGCACGTGATCAAGGTGGCGCTGCCTGCGCTGCGCGAAGCGCGTGCGGCCGGCATCCGTGAAGACCACGCCCGCGTGGATGCATTGCTCGCCGTCATGGCCGCGCTGGACGACACCTGCGTGCTCGCACGCGGCGGTGCCCAAGCACTGCGCGTTGTGCAAGCGGGCGCGGCCGCCGTGCGTGCAGAAGGCGGCCTTGCAACACCGCAGGGCCGACGCGCATTCCGCTCGCTCGAACACGACATGCTGGCCCTGCACGTGTCACCCGGCGGTGCCGCCGACTTGCTGGCCGCCGCCCTCTTTCTCGACCGCCTGCCCGCAAGCGCGCCCGCAATGTCTGACACCGAATCCGCTCATCAGGAAACCGAACATGGAGCATCTTGATTTTCAGTTCACCGGCGGCGCACCCGCTGGGCGCCGTGCATACGCCGGCGTGGTCGGCTCGGGCGACCTCGAAGTGTTGTTGACGCCGGGCAACGCCGGCCAGATCGACGTGGCCATCACCACGTCCGTCAATGGCATGAGCGCGACGTGGCAGGCGCAGCTTGCGCGTGTGTTCGGCTCGCACGCGTGGCCGGCGGCCAAGATCACCATCAACGACTTCGGTGCGACACCGGCCGTGGTGCGGTTGCGGCTTGAGCAGGCGCTTGAATCGCTTAACGCGCTCGGGTCATAAGGAGAAGCCATGTCACGCAACCCGATTGAACGCGACAGCTTTATCGAACGCGATGCGCGCCGACGCGCCATTGCGCTGCTCGACCCCGGCACCTTCCGAGAGCTGCTGGACCCGTTCGAACAATTGACCTCGCCGTGGCTGCCACGTCAGGGCATCGTTACGCAGGCCGATGATGGCGTCGTCGTGGCGCGCGGCACGCTTGGCGGACAGCCCGCGGTGGTGCTTGCCATTGAGGGCGCCTTCCAGGGCGGCAGCATGGGCGAAGTGTCCGGCGCCAAGATTGCCGGCGCGCTGGAGCTGGCGGTGGAAGACAACCGCAACGGCATTCCCACACGCGCCGTGATCGTCTTCGAAACCGGCGGCGTGCGGCTGCAGGAAGCCAACCTGGGCCTTGCCGCCATTGCTGAAATCCACGCAGGCATCCGTGCGCTGCGCGAGTACGGGCCAGTGATCGGCATCACCGCTGGTGTGGTCGGCTGCTTTGGCGGCATGAGCATCGCCGCGGGCCTGTGCAGCTATCTGCTGATGACGCGCGAGGCGCGCCTCGGCCTGAACGGCCCGCAGGTGATCGAACAGGAAGCCGGCATCGAGGAATACGACTCGCGCGATCGTCCCTTCATCTGGAGCCTCACCGGCGGCGAACAACGCGCCGCCACCGGCCTGGCCGATGTCTGCATCGAAGACGATTCCGTCACGATCCGCGCGCAGGTGATCGAGTGGCTGCGTGCCGGCGCACCCGCGCGCCAGCGCAGCGAGCAGATCGACCACTACCTCGCACAACTCGCCGCTGTCGACACGTCGCGCCAAGCCACGGCAGAAGATGTACGCGCGCACTACGCAAAGGACGTCGCATGAGCCAGAACGAACTTTCCACGCGCGGCGCGACCTGGATGCGCGCGCTCGCCGTCGGCACACCGGTGCCGGGTTACGGCAGCACGCTGCAAGTCGTCGATGCCGCGCTCGCGGGCCAGCCCGCGCGCTACATCGCCGTCGTGCCCGATGCCGAGAACCGCTTCCCTCGCGCACGCAACGGTGAAGTCGGCCTCGTCGAAGGCTGGCAGCTCGCGCGTGCCGTGCGCGATGTCATGACTGCAGATGCCGCGCAGGAAAAGAAGCGCGCCATCGTCGCCGTCATCGATGTGGCAAGCCAAGCCTACGGCCGCCGCGAGGAGGCCTACGGCATCCACCTCGCGCTGGCTGCAGCGGCGGACGCCTACGCTGCCGCACGCCTGGCCGGCCACCCCGTCATCGGCCTCATCGTCGGCCGCGCCATGTCGGGCGCATTGCTCGCGCACGGCTACCAGGCCAATCGCCTGCTCGCACTGGACGACGCCGACGTGATGGTGCACGCAATGGGCAAGGCCGCAGCCGCGCGCGTAACCCTGCGCTCCGTCGCCGACCTGGAACGCCTCGCACAAGAGATTCCGCCCATGGCGTACGACATCGCCAGCTTCGCGTCGCTCGGGTTGCTGTGGAAACTGCTGAAGGTGCAATCCGCCGACGCACCGGACGCCAGCGACGTCGACACCGTGCAGACCGCACTCGCCGCAGCACTGGCCGACATCGCAGCCGACCCATCGCGCGGCCTGGAAAGCCGCCTGGGCGCACCGCTGCGCAACGCATCGTCGGAAGTCCGCAAACGCCTGCGCGAGCAATGGAACGCCCAGCCAGAAAGCGCATAGCGAATAGCAGACACATCAGGGCGCGAACACATGCGCCCCGATGGTTTGGCCGTACCTGCCCTAGATGGCGCCTTGAATTTGTGTTGCAGGGAGGAAAAAGAGAGGAGGCTGTTTGAGCGAAGCGAGTTTGCCTCCTCTCCCTCTCTGCGACAGAAATTCAAGGAATCTTTCGCCATCTCGGGCGCGCCTTTCTTTGCTTACTTTCTTTGGCAAGACAAAGAAAGTAAGTCAGCCCCGGCAGGGGATGAAACAAGGGATGCACCACCAACGCAATCAACGCAATCAACGCAATCAACGCAATCAACGCAAAAACAACCAGTCCTCAACCCTCGATCACCCAAACACCACAACAGGCGACCCATCGCCGTTCCTTCAGGAGACAAAGACGTGATCATCTACGGTACAACCCTGCTGGCGCTCTGTCATATCGCCGGCCTCTTCCTGGGCGACCTGCTCGGCCAGGCCATCGGCGTGAAGGCCAATGTCGGCGGCGTGGGCATCGCCATGCTGCTGCTGATCTTCGCGCGGCTCTACCTGCACAAGCGCGGCCTGATGCCCGCCGCCACCGAGGCGGGCGTCTCATTCTGGGGCGCGATGTACATCCCCGTAGTGGTGGCCATGGCAGCCACGCAGAACGTCGTCACGGCACTGCGCGGCGGACCCGTTGCGTTGCTCGGTGCCATCGGCGCGGTGATCGTGTGCGGTGCGTGCATCGCGGTCATCAACCGCACAGGCAAGGCAGAAAACCGACAACCGCTGCCGCCACTGCCTGAATCCGAACAAGCCCGCGCCTAAGGAGCCGCACCATGCTGTCAATGCTAGAGAAAGTTCTGCAGCACAACGGGCTGGTCGCGGCGTTCGCGCTGGTCGGCATCGTCATGGGTCTGTCGATGTGGGTGTCCAAGAAGCTGACGTTCGGGCGCGTGCACGGCTCGGCCATCGCCATCATGATCGGGCTGGTACTCGCCTATTGGGGCGGCATGCAGACCGGCGGCGAGCGTGGCCTGGCAGACCTGAAGCTGTTCGGCGGGATCGGCCTGATGGGCGGCGCCATGCTGCGCGATTTCGCCATCGTGGCCACGGCCTTTGAAGTGCAGGTGACCGAGGCACGCAAGGCCGGCATGATCGGCGCCATCTCGCTGCTGCTGGGAACGGTGCTGCCGTTCATCGTCGGCGCCTGCGTTGCCTACGCCTTCGGTTACACCGATCCGGTGAGCGTCACCACCATCGGCGCGGGTGCCGTCACGTACATCGTCGGGCCGGTGACCGGCGCGGCGCTGGGTGCCACCTCCGATGTGATGGCACTGTCGATTGCGACGGGCCTCGTCAAGGCGATCCTGGTGATGGTCGGCACGCCGTTCGCGGCCAAGGCGCTCGGCCTGAACAACCCGCGCGCGGCCATGGTGTTCGGCGGATTGGCGGGTACGGTCAGCGGGGTGTCGGCGGGCCTGGCCGCCACGGATCGGCGGCTGGTGCCGTACGGCTCGCTCGTGGCGACGTTCCATACGGGCCTCGGCTGCCTGCTCGGACCGTCGATCCTGTTCCTGGCCACACAAGCGCTGCTGCGATGACACCCTCGCCGCTGCGCGCGCACGATCTGCTGTGGGTGTCTGAGACACCCGTGGCGACGGATGGCGCGCCCCTGCCGGACTGGGCCATCACGGCATGCCGGCAAGGGGCGCCTGTCGTGGTGCGACGCGCACCGCGCGGCACCGATGGTTCCGTGCCGGTCGGCCTGCGCGGCGTCGCCCGGCATGAACGCTGCGCGGCGACGGCAGCTGCCAACAGCATCACGCGTGTCGTCTCGCCCGAGGCGCTGGCCGCCACAACGGCCTCCATTGCGCCCGATGCGCCGTTTGCGGCACTGCGCACCTTGCGTGCGCTTGCGCCCGGACTCAACGCACTCGGCTGGGCGTGGGGGCCGACGGGCGGCGCCGGCTTTGCGCTCGCCAGCGGGTTGCCTGTGCTGCATGCGGAGAGCGATATCGATCTCGTTGTGCGCATGCCGCGTGCCCCGTCGACTGCGCAACGCGATCAGCTCGTCCGCCTGTTGAGCGATACCGAGTGCCGCGTCGATTTGCAGATCGACACCGGCTACGGCGGCTTCGCGTTACGCGACTGGCTGGCATCGCCGCATCAAACGATGCTCAAGACCGACCACGGCCCCCGGCTCGTCGCAGACCCATGGAGCGACGCGGCATGAGCATCCTGTTCATGTTTCCCGGCCAGGGCAGCCAGCGCGCGGGCATGCTGCGTGCGCTGCCTGATGACCCGGTTGTTGCGCAGACGTTGACCGAAGCCGGCGACGTGCTCGGCGTCGATCCGCTCACGATCGATACCGCAGAGGCGTTGCGGTCGACGGTGGCCGTACAGCTTTGTCTCCTGATTGCCGGCGCGGCCGTCGCTCGCACGCTGGCTCGGCAGGACGCAGGACCGGACATGGTGGCGGGCCTGTCCATTGGCGCGTGGCCTGCGGCGGTTCTCGCCGGCGTGCTGGAGTTCAGCGATGCGCTGCGCCTGGTGCGCCTGCGGGCTCAGCTCATGGAAGACGCTTACCCAAGCGGTTACGGCATGGTCGCCATCATCGGCCTCGCCGAACCGGAGGTCAGCGGCATCGTTGCGCAAGTCGACGCCACCGCCACGCCGGCCTATGTCGCCAATGTGAATGCGGAACGGCAGATCGTCGTGGCCGGCAACGACGCAGCGCTCGCGCGGGTCGCCGAACGCGCGCTGGCCCACGGCGCATCGAAGGCGACGCGGTTGTGCATGGCGGTGCCGTCGCACTGCCCGTTGCTTGACGCACAGGCTGCCGAGTTAGCGACCGCTGCCGCAAAGGTCACGGCCCACGCACCGCAACTCACCTACGTCAGCAGCAGTCGCGCGCGGGCGCTGTTTCGCGCCAATCTCATCGTCGAAGATCTCGCCTGGAACATGGCTCGGCCGGTGTTGTGGCACGACACGCTGCGGCATGCGCTGGAACGCGGCGCAAACATGGCGGTGGAGGTGCCGGGCGGCGGCACTCTGGCGCGCCTGGCGCAAGGTGTGTTTGCCGCAGAGGCTGTGTTGGATGCGGGCGCCGGGCTGGATGCGGTGCGGGTGCGGATACAGCGCCAACGCCGCGGGGACGGCCTTTGAATTATCTGGGTCATGGACTTTTCAGTGGCATTCCGGCATCGTTGCGCGCCGGATTTCATCGCTCGTGAGAGGCCCCGAATTGCGCGTCCGGTCCATTGCTGCCATCGCCACCTTGTTGACCACTTCCGCGTTGGCGGCCACCACGGAAACCGCCGAAGAAGACCTCGCAAGCTGGTACTACGTCGCACAGTCATTGACGTATGGCGGCTATGAAACCGATGGCTTGAGCTTTTACGCCAACTGCGAGGACGGGCGGCTCCACGTTGCGGTATTCACAAGTGCGCAACCGGAGCAAAACGGTACGGCCCTCCGCATCCAATTCGCTTCCGGCCCTCTGCGCTTAACGATTCCGGCGCGCCTTGAAGTGTCCGACATGGAAGCCTATGCCGGGGGTGATGTAAAGTCGCGGGCGCGCTTCTACGCGTTGTTCCATACAGGCAAGCCGGTCACGGTCAAAGTGGCCGGGGCAGACCCGCAGCCTCTGCAGCTTCTGCAGCTCTCACCGCGAAACGCCGACAGCGGTGCCCGCCAGCTTGAAGCGGTTTGCCCGGTGTCACGCCGAACAGGTCAATAAAAACGGGGCACATGGCCCCGTTTCTTTCGCCCATCGCCCGTTAGACGATTTCCCGCGTTTCCATGAACTGGATGTCCGGAAAGCGCTCCTGCGTCAGGCGCAGGTTCACCTGGCTCGGCGCCAGGTACACGTAGTCACCCGCACCATCCAGGGCCACGTTGTGGCCGGCCTTGTCGATCAGCTTGTCGATATCTTCCTGCTTGCCGCGCAGCCAGCGGGCGGTGGAGCATTCGTGCGGTTCGAAGATGGCATCGACGCCGTATTCGTGCTCAAGGCGGTGCGCCACCACGTCGAACTGCAGGATACCGACGGCGCCCAGCACCAGGTCGTTCGATGCCAGCGGGCGGAACATCTGCGTGGCGCCTTCTTCGGCCAGCTGCTGCAGACCCTTCTGCAGCTGCTTCAGGCGCAGCGGGTTGTTCAGGCGCGCGCGGCGGAAAAATTCCGGCGCAAACGACGGGATACCCGTGAACTTAAGCGCCTCGCCTTCCGTGAAGGCATCGCCCAGCCGGATCGTGCCGTGGTTGGGCACGCCGATGATGTCGCCGGCAAAGGCCTCTTCCGTGGTGTTGCGGTCCTGCGCCATGAACGTGATGGCGTTGTTGATGGCAACCGTCTTGCCGGTGGACACCTGCAGCAGCTTCATGCCGCGCTCGAAGCGGCCCGAGCACACGCGCACAAACGCGATGCGGTCACGGTGCTTCGGGTCCATGTTGGCCTGGATCTTGAAGACGAAGCCGGTGAACTTCTCTTCCATCGGCTTGACTTCGCGGGTTTCGGTGGGGCGCGCCAGCGGCTCGGGCGACTGATCGACCAGCGCATCGAGCAGCGACTGCACGCCGAAGTTGTTCACCGCCGAACCGAAGTACACCGGGCACTGCTTGCCCGCCAGGAACGCCTCTTTGTCGAACGTGTGCGATGCGCCGCGCACGAGTTCGATGTCGATGCGCAGTTCTTCCGCCTGCGAGCCCAGCACGCGGTCCAGCTCGGGGTTGTCCAGACCTTGAATCAGGCCGGCGGTGGCACCCTTCTCGCTGTCGGCATTCGGGTCGAACAGCTGGACCGTATCGTTCACGAGGTGATACACGCCCTTGAACGATTTGCCCATGCCGATCGGCCAGGTCATCGGCGCGCACTGGATCTGCAGCACGCTTTCGATTTCATCGAGCAGCTCGATGGGCGCACGGCCCTCACGGTCGAGCTTGTTGATGAACGTGAGGATGGGCGTGCTGCGCAGGCGGCAGACGTTGAGCAGCTTGATGGTCTGCGCTTCCACGCCGTTGACGGAGTCGATCACCATCACGGCAGAGTCGACGGCCGTGAGCGTGCGGTACGTGTCTTCCGAGAAGTCTTCGTGGCCCGGGGTGTCGAGCAGGTTGACGATGTAGTCGCCGCCGTCGTTCCGGTAGGGGAATTGCATCACCGAGGACGTGACGGAGATGCCGCGCTGCTTTTCCATCTCCATCCAGTCGGAGGTGGCGTGGCGGTTGGCTTTACGTGCACGCACGGCGCCGGCCATCTGGATGGCGCCGCCGAACCACAGCAGTTTCTCGGTCAGCGTGGTTTTACCCGCATCCGGGTGGGCAATGATGGCGAACGTCCGGCGGCGCCGGATCTCCTGCTGCAGCGTACTCACGGGCAAAAAACCGAAAGGGAAGAAGTGAAAAATGCGGATGGTTGCGCACGTGGCACGTGCGCTGGCTGGCGGGTCATCCCGGCGGCCGATGGACTGCCCGGACGGCGTTGTCAATCCGGAGCAGCCGAGATTGTACGCGATCGGCGCCCTTGCTTAGGATCAACTGATCCGGGCCGCAAGCGCGGGAAACTCCCTAGGAACCGTCCCCCGGACGGAGGAGACCAACCCGTTGTGGGAATGCACTGACAACCCTTTCGGAACCGGTGTTATCGAAGTTGTCATGAAGCTCCCGTATTGTGGAGTCCGTCGCGAAACCCGCCGTTGGGTACGCCGCGACATTGAAGAAGCAAAGAAGCAAGGAGTCCAACATCGTGCGTAGTCGAATCCCTGTCGATCCGGCAGTGCAACGCATCCTCGAGACCACCCGCAAGGCGTGGCAACTCGACGAGCAAAGCGTGCGCGCGGCGCGTCAGCAGCGTGCCGCCAATCGCCGCAAACGGATCAAGGCCCTGCCGCAGGACAGCCTGCAGGCACTCGCCGCACTCGCCCTGCAAGCTGAAATCTGGGCCGTGCGCAAGACCGTGGTGACGGTCGGCTAGCCGCGCAGTTCCTCACCGTGTCGAGGGCCACAGTCGTGGCCCTTTTCTTTTGGCATCGCGCAACGTTGGGGGCATGGCGGTTGCTTGCCACCAGGGTGACGTTACCCAGCTCAGGAGGCCCACATGACCGAACTGAACCCGAAGTCGCCCGGCAGCAATGGCGCGAACGGCACCAACGGTGCCACCGTCACCACGCTGCATCCGCAGATCGACCACACCGCACAGCGCGTGAAAGACGCGACCGCCGAGGGGATCGACCGGCTCGCGAGCGTCCTTTCCACTGCGCTCACGCAGTTCGACAAACGCACTGAGCAGTTGAAGAACTTGCACGCGAATGTCTCGGAGCAGGCGAGCGGCTCCGTGCGTCAGCATCCGGTCATTACGGTCGGCCTGGCGTTTGTGGCGGGGATGCTGCTGGAGCAGTTGACGCGGGATTGAGCGGGCGCCCTAGCGCCCGTCGCGTGGGGCGCTGGCGGTGCTGCCCGTCGTCGCTCCATTGGACAGGTTGGCGGCCAGCGCCGGGTTGAGCAATGCCGCCTGCGCGGCGGCATGGGCCCGGCCCGCCGCTTCGTACTGACGGCTGCCGAACTGCAACGCATATTGCCGCGTGACCAGCGCGCCAAAAAAGAAGATCTGCGCCGAGTAGTAAATCCACAGCATCAGTGCCACCACCGAGCCTGCCGCCCCGTAAGACGATGCCACCGCGCTGTTGCCGAGATACAGGCCGATGAGGTGCTTGCCCAGCGTGAAGAGCAGCGCCGTCACGACAGCACCGAGGGCGACGTCGCGCCACGCCACGCGCGTCTCCGGCAGCATTTTGAAAATGGTGCCGAACAGCAGCGCCACGACGGCAAACGAAAACGCCGACGACACCACTTGGGCCGCCAGCAGCGCAATGCCCGAAGCGGAGCCCGACCACAAGGCGCCCCAGAAGCGCTCCACCACCGCCAACGCCGCGTTGATGGTGAGCGACACCAGCAGCAGAAACGCCAGCACGAGGATCAGGCTAAAGGACAACAGACGTGAACGCAGGAGCCCCCACAGCCCGGGCTGCTGGCGTGGCGGAACGTCCCAAAGTTCATCGAGGCTGTCCTTGAGTTCGGAGAACGCCGTGGTGGCGCCCACCAACAACAGCGCGACGGCAGTGACGGCCGCGAACAGGCCGTTGCCCGAGCGCCGGGTTGCTGCAAGCACGGCTTCCACCGCGGAGGCACCCTGCGCGCCGACCAGCCCTTCGATCTGCCCAAAGATTTCGCCGCGCGCAGCCTGTTCGCCAAAGAACAAGCCCGCAATGGAGATCACGAGCACCAGCACCGGTGCCATCGAGAACAACGTGTAGAACGACAACGCCGCGCCCTTGCTCGCGGCGCGATGCGCAGACCACTGCTGCACTGCCCCGATCAGCACCTGGGCAGATCGCTTGAGCAGGGCACGGTCGAAGCAGGCAGCCAGGCGCATGGAGGTTCCTTGCAAAGCGATGCGGCCAGCGCAATGCCGGCCTGGACCTTGAGCCTAGTCAGCGCACGGCGCGCGCGCAAGCGCGCGACCGTGGCCGCCGTCGAAGGAAGGCTTTCGCCCCTCAGTCGTTACCGCCGCCCAGCAACCGGCTGATGAGAAAGCCCGCGCCGAACGCGAGGCCAATCGTCGCAAGCGGATGCGACCGCATGCATTCGGCCGCATCGCTCATCAGGCGCTGCTGGGAAGCGCGCAGTTGCTCGCGCTTGGCAGCGGCCTCGTCGAGCGCGGTGGCCGCAGCGTCGGCAGTGCGGTCGATGGCCTGTGCGGTGGTCGCCTTCACACGCTCGGCGGCTTGCGCCACGTCGCCGCGGATGAGGTTGCCGTTGGCATCGGATTTGGGAAAGGGGTTGGTTTGAGACGGTTCCATCAGTCAGCGCTCCTGGAGTTGCATGGCATCGTGAGAGCCGGGTTGAAAGCTGTGCGCATCATCCCGGCGTCATCCTCTGCCCGCGACCAGGCCCCAGATGAGGCTGACCACAAACAGCACCACGAAAATCATGAACAGAATCTTGGCGATGCTCGCTGCGCCGGCAGCGATGCCGCCAAACCCGAGCACGGCCGCAATCAGGGCGATGATGAAAAAGACGACTGCATAACGCAGCATGGTGACCTCCTGTGCAGTTGAGTGAGCTTGCCGCCATGGGGCGGATACCCCACGGGATCAGCAAGCCGCGTACCGCGCCAGGAGGTCGGGTTATGCCTCGGTGGCATGCGCGCGGCCGGAACCAGCGCTGTTGCCCTCGCCGCCGTCCTCACCGCCGCTGTTGCCGTATTCCTCAAGCCGGTTGTAAAGCGTCTTCAGGCTGATACCGAGCAGCTCGGCCGCACGCTTTTTCACACCCCCGCATTGCTCGAGCGTGGCAAGAATGAGCTTCTTGTCGGCGCTCGCCAGCGATGTGCCGACCGAAATCGTCAGCGTGGAACCCGACGTGGTCTGCGTGCTCGACACCTGCAGCGGCACGTTGGCGGTATCGATGCCGGCGTCGTCCGACAGGATGTACGCGCGCTGCACGTAGTTGCGCAGTTCGCGCACATTGCCCGGCCAGTGGTAGCTGCGCAGTGTCTCCATGGCGGGCGGCAGGAATGCCTTCTTGGTATTGCTCTGCGCGTTGAGCTGGTCGAGGAAATGCTGGGCCAGCAGCTCGACATCCTTGCCGCGCTCGCGCAGCGGCGGCAATTGCAGCGGAAACACGTTCAGGCGGTGATACAGGTCGGCACGCAGCTTGCCGTCTGCCACGGCCTCTTCGGGGTCGCGGTTGGTGGCGGCAATCACGCGCACGTCGGAGTCGATCTCGCGGTTGGTGCCCACGCGCATGAACACGCCGGTTTCCAGCACGCGCAGCAGCTTCACCTGCAGCTCGATCGGCATCTCGGTAATTTCATCGAGGAACAGCGTGCCGCCGTTGGCGCGTTCGAAGTAGCCCTTGTGCTGGCGATCCGCGCCCGTGAAGCTGCCGCGCTCGTGGCCGAACATTTCCGACTCGATCAGGTTGGGCGAAATGGCGCCGCAGTTGACCGGCAGGAACGGCTGCTTGCGACGCAGGCTGAGGTCGTGAATGGTCTGCGCGGCCAGCTCCTTGCCGGTGCCCGACTCGCCGATGAGCAGCACAGTCGCCTCGGTGGGCGCCACGCGGCTGACCTGGTCGTACAGCGTCTGCATCGCCGTCGAGTTGCCGAGCATCTGGCCGAAGAGGCCCAGGCGCCGCAGCTCGCCCCGCAGATTGCCGATCTCGGCTTTGAGATCGCCCGGGCGTGGAATCCGTGCCAGGACCGATTTCAAACGTTGGAAGTTGACCGGCTTGACGAGGTAGTCGGCCGCGCCCATGCGCAGCGCCTCGACGGCGGTCTCCACGCTGGCGTGGCCCGTCATGACGATGATCTCGGTGCCGGAGTGCGGCGCGATGTCTTCCATCAGATCCATGCCGTTGCCGTCAGGCAGGACAAGATCGATCAGCACGGCATCGGGGCTGTGACGCGACATCTGAATGCGCGCATCGCGCAGCGACCCGGCCAGCGCGGTGGTGAAGCCCTCGGCACCCACCAGCTCACCCAGAGCGGCCCGCGCGTTGGCATCGTCTTCGACAATCAGGATATGTGGCATCTCAATGTGGTTGGATGAGCCGGCATCTGCCGGCGGTCATGCATGGCGCGACGGTGCGCCTGGCTGCAGAACCGGCGGCAGGTGCAAAAAGTATTCCATCCAATACAACCTCTGCCATCGCGCTTCAAAACCCGCGTCGGCAAGAGGGGCGTCGGTAATTTTTACAAGCGCACGTGCAAGAAATGGATCGAATACATCACTCCAGCGGCCGTCCCGGAACTACGTAGCAGTCAGCATAGTTGAGATGGTCGGCGCGGCGCCACCCTCGGGCCGAAATGGACACTTCTCGCCGCATGAAAATGTGAAAGCCGCGCGGCATCTGCCTCTCAGGCCCGTTTCTTGTCAGCGTTTGGCCGACAGGATGGAAGAAACGTCAGCGCATGCCCGACATACAACGCGCTTCGGCGGCCCTGATAATGGCTCAACTTTTCAACACAATGTGACGGGATGACGACGTACCCAGCCTTCCGGAGACTGCATCGCTGAAGATGCAGCCGCTCGCCAGGACGTCCCCGTCGCGATCAACCACGAGGGAGCCATGTCCTTGAGCGAAGCCTTCGCCGACGAACGTGCCGTGACCGCCGGGCGCCTGAGCTATCCCCCTGCCCTGGCCGACTTTGACGACGCAGAGGGTGTAGCGCCCGACGTTGAAACGCCTCCTGCCCAACCTGTTGCCGAGCCGGATTTCGGTCACCTCTACGGCCGCTCGCCGGTCATGCGTGCGCTGTACGACCAGATCGGCAAGGTGTCCGGCACGCTTGCCACCGTGCTCATCATGGGCGAATCGGGTACCGGCAAGGAGCTGATCGCGCGCACGGTGCACGACATGAGCCCGCGCGCTGACCAAGCCTTCATCGCCGTGAACTGCGGCGCCATCTCGCCCAACCTGATCGAATCGGAACTGTTCGGCCATGAAAAGGGCAGCTTTACCGGGGCTGCCCAGCGCCATATCGGTTACTTCGAACACGCCTGCGGCGGCACGATCTTCCTCGACGAAATCACCGAGATGCCGGTCGAGATGCAGGTCAAGCTGCTACGCGTGCTAGAAACCGGCGTGTTCATGCGGGTGGGCGGCACCGAGCCGATCCAGACGCGCGCGCGCATCATCGCAGCCACCAACCGCAACCTGCTTGAGGCGGTTAGCGAAGGGGCCTTCCGCGAAGATCTGATGTACCGCTTGGCGGTGGTGCCGCTGCATGTGCCGCCGCTGCGCGATCGCGGCGACGACATCGAAGAGCTGGCCCTGCATTTTCTCGCCCAGTTCAATGCCGCGCACCAGACCGACAAGGTGTTCTCGCGTCAGGCCCTGACCGCCCTGCGCAGCCAGACCTGGCCCGGCAATGTGCGTGAACTGCGCAACGCCGTGCAGCGCGGCTACATCCTCGGCGAGAAAACCGTCGAGCTGGCCACGCCGCTCGCACCAGCACGCGGCCCGGCGCGCCCGACGGTCAAGGAAGGTGTGCTGAGCCTGTCGGTGGGCGTGACACTCGCGGATGCGCAGCGGGCGATGATCCTCGCGACGCTCGAGCATTTTCATGGCGATAAGCGCCAAGCCGCCAAGACGCTCGGCGTGAGCCTGAAAACGCTGTACAACCGTCTCGACCTCTATCAAAGCACCGCGGCCGCCGCCATGGCGGCCTGACTGCGGCGCTTCTCCAAGCCTCAACCTGGTAACGCCGTACCCCTGCATCCGCGCTGAGGTTTAGCGCGGATGCGCGTGCGCGCGCTCGCCGGGATGCTCGTGGCGTCGGCGCTCCTGCGGTTCGGGTGCGGGCCGGCGCGGTGTCGGTTCGGTTTCCGCGCGGGCGCGCGGGCCCGTGCGGACGGCGGTGGTGAGTGTCATCGGCATGGCGAGCCCTTTCCTTTGAACGTTACTGACCTTGCTTGGAACTGCCGGGGTAGGAATTACCGGTCGTCGTGGCGGCGTCATTGCCGCCGGCCTGCACGCCCGAGTGCGACATGTCGCCCGCGCTGTTCGTACCGCCCGGCACGGTAGACCCGGACTTCTTGTGGCTGCGATGCTTCTTGTGCATCGGCTTGCTGGTATCGCTGCCGCCCGCCGCAGGTGCCGCTTCGCTGCCGGCCATCGGTGTATTGGCTGTGCGATCGGCCGTCGACGACGGCGGGTCGGTGCGCTTGCCCGGGGCCTTGGTCGGGTTGCTGGATTCCTGGTTGTCGACCGGGGCGGCCGTCGTCTGGGCGATAGCGGTACCCATACCAAGGCTGAAGATGGCGCTGACAAGCGCAGCGCTCAGGAAACGTGTTCGCATGTGGTTTCTCCTGGGATGTGATGCTCGATAAGAAGGCAACGGAAGCGCACTGCGGCGCGTCTCCCGTCTCCTACCGCAGCAACGCATGTACCCGCGGTGCCACCCATCTGGCCCGGCCGGCGCAGCGCGTGCCCACGCCCGCCCTGTCATGTGCCGGCAACACTGCGCATATAAAAACGACATGACCATGTAGAAACCGGCGTGCCAGCCGCCCGTAAAGCCTTGTGGCGACTGGGTTTGTTGACATGGCATACCCTTTGCATCGATGCGGTGACCTGTCGACGGCAATGTCGACGCCCACTCACCAAAGGAGGCAAGGCGAATGGTCAAGGCCGCTCTGGAAATGCGTGCGAAGCAGCATCTCGCGCTAACGCCGCGGCTGCAGCAGTCCGTCAAGCTGCTGCAGTTGTCTGCAACCGAATTTGCGCAGGAAATGCAAGAAGCGCTCGCAAGCAATCCGTTCCTGGAAGAAGTCGAGCAAGAAGCAGGTGCGCAGCCTGATGTCGCACGCACCGGCGACATTGCCACTTCTGCCGATCTGGACGGCGCCGCGGCCGACCACACGCCTGTCGACGATGCCCCGCTGGAAACCACCACCAGCGCCATCGAGACCGACGCGACGCTGGCCGCATCGGAAGAGTTTCCTACCGACTTCAGCACCTACTACAGCCACGGCGGCGCCCACCACGGCGACGGTGAAGACAGCGACATCGGCGAGTGGGTGCACTCCACGCCGAGCCTGCGCGAGCATCTGCATCAGGAGCTGCGCAGCTATCGCCTGTCTGAGCGCGACTGCCTGGTCGCACAGACGCTGATCGAAGCGCTGGACGACGACGGTTACCTGCGCCAGCTGCTTTCCGAACTGATCCCGCTGGCGCCGGTGGAGCCGCCGCCGACCGAGAAGGAAATGCAGATTGCGCTGGCGCTCGTACAGAGCCTGGATCCGCCGGGCGTGGCCGCGCGCGACCTTGCCGAATGTCTGCGCCTGCAGATCGAAGCGCGCCCCGCTGACACCGAAGCCGAAGAGCGCATTCAGGAAATCGCACAGGACATCGTGCGCAGCCACCTGCCGCGTCTGGCCAAGCGCGAATTCACGCAGATGCGTCGTGCGCTGGGCTGTACGGAAGACGAGCTGCGCGATGCCTGCGCACTGATCCGCATGCTGGACCCGCGCCCGGGGCTGCGCTTCTCGCAGGCACATGCCGGCTACATCGTGCCGGACGTGATCGTCACCAAGATCAAGGGCAAGTGGATTGCACTCACGAATCCCGCTGTGGCGCCATGCGCGCGCATCAACAAGGTGTACGCCGAGCTGTTTGCGCAGACGCGCGGCCACCATCGCACGCCGCTGGCGCATCAGCTGCAGGAGGCGCGCTGGCTAATCCGCAACGCGCAGCAGCGCTTTGCCACCATCCAGCGCGTGGCCGAGGCGATCGTCGCGCACCAGAAGCACTTCCTCGAATACGGCGAGGTCGCCATGAAGCCGCTGGTGCTGCGTGATGTGGCCGAAGAACTCGGCCTGCACGAATCGACCATCTCGCGCGCCACGGGCAACAAGTACATGGCCACGCCGCGCGGCATCTTCGAATTCAAGTACTTCTTCTCGCGCCAGCTGGCGACTGACACGGGGGGCGCATGCTCGGCGGCTTCGGTGCGGGCGCTGCTCAAGGAGATGATCGAAGCCGAAGACGCGGACGCGCCGCTCTCGGATGTGTCGCTCGCAAAGATGCTGGCCGAGCAGGGCGTGATCGTTGCGCGACGCACCGTCGCCAAGTATCGCGGGCTCATGCGCATTGCGCCGGCGGAAATGCGGCGCCAGGTCTGACCACCGTGCGCAAGCTGCCCACCGATCACTATCCGCATCGCCACGACGGCGATGCCACGGCCGCCTCGTTGCATCTGGCGGACGTGACGATGTTCTGGGCAGCGGAAAGCGGTGGCGTCAAACGCTACCTGCGGTCCAAGCACGACTTTCTGCGCTCCACGCACTGGCGGCACACGCTCGTTGTGCCGGGCACGGCGGACGACGCCAGCAACGAGATCGCCGTGGTGCCGGGCGTGCCGCTGCCGCTCTCGCACGGCTATCGCATTCCGCTGCGCACCGGGCCTGCCGTACGTGCACTGTGTGCGTTATCGCCGGACCTGATCGAAGCCGGCGACCCATACCGGTTGTCGTGGGCGGCGGTCCATGCCGGCGCGCGTCTGCAGGTGCCCGTGGCGGCGTTCTATCACTCCGATCTGCCCGCCTTCTTCCGCCGGCTCGGTGGCCCGCCCGCCGAACTGGCCGCAGCGGCGTATGCCCGCAAGCTGTATCCCCACTTCGATACGGTCTTCGTGCCGAGCCGCTACATCGCGCAGAAGGTGGCCGACCTGGGCGTGCAGCGCATTGAACTGCAGCCGCTGGGCGTGGACACGCGCCTGTTCCACCCCGCACGGCGCTCGCTGCGCTGGCGCGAACAGCTCGACCTGCCGCGCGATGCACGCGTGCTGCTCTACGTCGGGCGCTATGCGCCGGAGAAAAACCTGCAGGTACTCTGCGACGCGGTGGACAAGCTCGACGACGGCAGCGTGCTCGTCACCATCGGCTCGGGCCCGACACCTCCGCGCGGCAAGAACGTGCGCGCGCTCGCTTATGAAGGTGATGCGGCGCACCTGGCCGCCGCCATGGCCAGTGCCGATGTCTTCGTGCATGCGGGCGATCAGGAGACTTTCGGCCTCGTCGCACTGGAAGCGATGGCCAGCGGCGTGCCGGTCGTCACCTGTGCGGCCGGAGGCTTGAGCGAGCTGGTGGACGAGCACGTCGGGTATGCCGTCCCACGCTGCGTCGCTGACGATTTTGCACAGGCGCTCCATGCGCTGCGCCAACGAGACCCCGTGACGCTCGCGCACGCCGCGCGCCGCCATGCCATGCAATACGACTGGCGGTCGGTGCTGCCGCAACTGCTGCAACGCTATCTCGCTCTACTCGGCCGCCAGACTGGCACCGCCGCTGAAACAACTCTCCCGCCGGCACGCGAACGCGTGCGTGCATCGCGCGGCCGGTAATCCACACCGATCTGTCCATCATGTCGCGCTATCTCATCCTCGCCATGCACGATGTCACGCCGGCCACGTGGCCTGCGTGCAAGGTGTTGCTCTCCGCATTGGACGAGGTGGCGCGCGTACCCAAATCGCTGCTGGTCATCCCAAACTTCTATCGCGGCCCGACCGCCCGCAACAGCGAGCGCTTTTGCCGCGTGATGAGCGAATGCCTGGCCGAGGGCGATGAACTTGTGCTGCACGGCTATGCGCACCTCGACGACCAACCTCCCGGGGGCCTGATCGACCAACTGATCCGCACGCGCTACACGGCCGGTGAAGGCGAGTTCTCTGCGATTCCGCTGGCAGCGGCGCGTGCGCGCATCGAAGCCGGTGCCGCGTGGTTTGCCGCCAACGGCTGGCCGCTGCATGGCTTTGTCGCGCCGGCATGGCTGATGAACCCGGCCACGTGGGAAGCGCTCGACGGGCTGCCACTGCGCTACACGACCACGCTGCGGCGCTTCTACTTGCTGCACCCGCGCCGCCCGCTCAAGGCGCCGTGCCTGACGTATAGCGTTCGCTCGCCGGCGCGCCGGCTGGTGTCGCGGTATTACCTGCGCTGGCTGGCACAGCGGCATGCCGACGCACCGCTGCTGCGCCTGGGATTGCACCCGGCCGACGCGGCCCATCCCGATGTCATTCGCCATTGGCAGGAGCTGCTTGCGGCATGCCTGGAGACGCGCACGCCCGTCACCAAGAATGGCTTTGCGCAGGTGTTGGCGCAGGCCTGGATGGGCGGCCCGGAAACCACCGTCACCGGGCAGGCGCAAACGTCGTACTGAGCGCGGGCCTTAGAACAGCCACACCGACAATCCGCCGATCAGCATCCCAAGGCCGGCGCCCGCGAGCACGTCGCTCGGGTAATGCAGGCCGAGCACGACGCGAGAAAGGGCGACCATCAGCGTGAATGGCACGAGCGCCAGCGCCATGCGGGGGTAATACGCCGCCATCACGATGCTGAACGACACCGCGTGCAGCGTGTGGCCCGATGGAAAACTGAACTGATCGAGCACGCGCCCGCACAGGTGGATTTCTTCGCAGGAAAGATACGGTCGCGGACGGCACACGCCGCGCTTGAGCACGATGTAGATGATGAGCGAGAGCAGCCCCGTGAGGCCCATCTGCTTGGCGCATTCCCAGCCCGCTTCACCGCCCACCACGGGCAACGCCGCCATCAACGCATACCAGAGCATGCCGTCGCCAAGGCGGCTGACACCGCGATAGAAGCGCATCGCCGACGCATTGCCCGCTACATGGTTGAGCGCCACGGCGAGCTGCCGATCACGCTCGCGCCAGCGCTTCCAGTCAGGCCAGGCGTGGGTCGCCATGGTAGGCCTCCCCGTTGGTGGCTGCATCGTGCACGGCGATGAGCGCGTCTTCAAAGCGCTCGAGCACGCGGGGCCAATCGAGCGTCTGCGCCGTCGCGCGGGCTGCCTGACCCAAGCGTTGCCGCAAGCCGGCGTCCGTGGCCAGGGTGACGGCATGCCGCGCAAAGGACGCCGCATCACCAACGCGCGCGAGCAAGCCGTTCTCGGCGCTGCGCACGTGCATGCCCGCCGCAGCGGTGTCGAAGGCCACCACGGGCAAGCCACTCGCCATGGCTTCGACGACCACGTTGCCGAAGGTCTCTGTCAGGCTGGGAAAGAGAAACAGGTCCGCAGATGCGTAGTGCGCTGCCAGTGCTTCGCCATGCTGGGTGCCGGCAAAGATGGCATCGGGGCAGCGCCTGCGCAGTGCGTTGCGCTGCGGACCATCGCCCACCATGACGAGGCGGGCGTGCGGCACGCGTTCGCGCACAGCATCAAACGCATCGAGTGCGACACCCAGGTTCTTTTCCAACGCCAAACGCCCGACCGTCAGCACGACCGGCGTATCGGCCGCGACGCCCCACTGCGTGCGCAAGGCATCGCTGCGGGCCTGCGGTGTAAAGCGGTGTGCATCGACGCCGCGCGTGCTGACGGTCAGGCGCTCGAAATCGAGGTCGCTCAACTGCCGCTGCAGTTCGCGCGTGGGAACGAAGGTGCGGTCAGTGCGGTTGTGAAAGGCGCGGAGATACGCGCGCACCAACGTCACGGCGCCCTCCCACGCGTAGTGGCGGCCGTACTCGTCAAAGCGCGTTCTGAAATCTGACGTGACCGGCACGCCGAGTTGCCGCGCGGCCCGAATGGCAGACCAGCCGAGCGGCCCTTCGGTGGCCACATGCACCAGCTCGGGCCGGTAGGTGCTCCAGGCGCGGAGCAACCGCCGGCGTGCGGGCAAGCCCATACGCAAATCCGGATACAACGGAATCGGCACGCCGGGCACGCGCAACGTGTCGTCCGCAAGTGCAGGCTTGCCGGCGTCGATGGCGCTTTGGCGCGGACGCACGAGCATCACGTCGTGCCCGCGCGTCTGCAGGAACGCCACGGTGCGTGCTGCAGTGAGCGACACGCCGTTCAGTTCCGGCGGCCAGGTTTCGGTCACATAAGCAATGCGCATGGATCGATCAACCTTTGTCTTCGTCGCGGCGGTGCGAGGGGGCGGCCGTCTGTCCTCGCTTGTGCGCGAGGTCGTCTGCGCTGCG
The DNA here is from genome assembly GCF_000620465.1 of Ralstonia sp. UNC404CL21Col. Taxonomy (GTDB): domain Bacteria; phylum Pseudomonadota; class Gammaproteobacteria; order Burkholderiales; family Burkholderiaceae; genus Ralstonia; species Ralstonia flatus. The sequence continues at coordinate 1,018,337 of NZ_JIBE01000004.1, read as the reverse complement.
GTTGGCGACCTGGCGATCGCCATCGTCACGGTTGGCTGAATGACGGTCGCGCACGACGCGCTCGACGCCGGGGGTGTTGTGCAGGTCGGTATCGAGCTGCCCGTTTTCGATGTCGCGGGCAGCCTGTTTGGCGCTGCTGCGCGGTTCGGAACCCTGCTCTTCAACATGCTGGTCGCGCTCGTGCGGCAGCCGCTCGGCCGCGCTCGACGCCGGTTCGCCGCGCTCGGCGTCGCCATGCATCTTGTCGATGCTCTCGATGTTTTGGCCCGCGCCGGGCGCACGCGGCGGGTTCGTGCCCGCCTGACGTTCGCCGCGCTGATGGGGGCCGCATAAGGCGGGGCGGAGTCGATTCATGGCGCCCTCCTGCGGACGTGATCTGAATGCCTTGCGCACCGCAACCGACGTGCCCGCAATCCATGTGTGCATCACTGCACCGACAAGACCGGCACCACCGCTGCACAATGGCGCGACGAAGGCGCGGCAACGTACCGACGTGTTGGCGCACGTCACGGTGTGATGGTTGCGTAAGGGTTACATGCGCGCTTGTAACGCTTGCTGCGCAAGGTGATTCAGGGGAATCAGCGCACGCGTCGCGAGCGTCGCGTATGGCGCTCTCGCATTCGATCGAGCAACCGCTGTGATACGCCGGCCGGCGCGTCAGTCGTGCCCAGCAGCGTACCCAGCGGCCGCAGCCGGTCGACGTGATCGCATACGACCTTGATCATCGCCGTGATGGACGTTCCGAGCAGCAAGCCCCACAGGCCCCATAGCCACCCCCACAGCAGCAGGCCGATGTAGACGACGCACGGATCGAGCTTGGACGCACGGCTCTGCAGCCACGTCACGAGCAGCGTGCCGACCAGCGTGGCCAGCAGCAGCGTGACGCCCGCCACCACAAGCGCATCCGACCACGCACCCATTTGCAGGTACGCGCCAATGCCGCTGGCCACGGCAATCACCACTGAACCTAGATATGGCACGAAGTGCAGCACCGCAGTCGCCAAGCCCCAGACCGCCGCGTCCTCCATGCCGAGCAGCACAAAGGCCACCGTGGTGAGGATGCCCAGCACGATGTTGGTCGCAAACAGCACCAGCAGCGAATACTGGATCTGCGTGCCGATGACCGCCATCATGCGCACCGCACGCTTCTTCTCGCTCAATGTGGTGCCCACCGCGCGCACCCATTTGCGCTTGAGCGCCTGGCCGGAAGCGAGCAGGAAGTAGACGAGAAACGAGACAACGACCAGTTGCCCCGCCAGTGCGAAGAGATTGGCGGAGCCGGTCCATAGAAACTCGCGCAGCGACAGCACGGGCTGCGTCGTGGGCGGCTCGGCCGGCGCCGCTGCCGGTGAACGCCGGGCGGGCGCGGGTGCCGGTTTGCCCTGCACGCCCTCGGCAGCATGCTCGAGTGCGACCGTGGCCTCGCGCACCTTGTCGAACGCACCGCCCATGTGGCCGCGCATACCGTCGACGGCCTGCGCCATGCGCTCAACCGCAACGGGAAGCCGGGCTGCCATGGCGGATACCCCGTCTTGCATCCCAAAGACGAGCACCGCACCACCGATCCACAGGCCCAGTACCACGAGGCCTGCAGCGATGGGGCGCGGCACATGGCAGCGCCGCAACCACACCACCACCGGATTCAACGCAAACGCGAGCACCACGCCCAAAGTGAACGGCACCAGAAACGCGCGCGCCCATTGCAGAAACACCAGCGTGCCGCCGATGGCGACGAGCACCATCGCCACGCGCCATGCAGGCTGCCGCAGCCCATCAAGCAGGCCGGCATGCAGCGGTTCGGACGTGGCGGAGGGGGGCGTCGGGTCGGGTGGCATGGCAGAGAAAGTGGTTCACCGTTCTCTGCGCAAAAGTTGTGCCCCCGGGCCGACTACGATGCCGTCGAAACCGACATCGCAAGGGTACGCAGCGTACGCACGAGGTCGTACGGCGATACGGGCTTGATGAGGTGTTCCTGAAACCCGGTGGCCAGCGCCCGGGCGCGATCATGCGGCTGTGCAAAGGCGGTCAGCGCGATGGCCACCATCGGCGCTGCCCCCGCGGGCAGATGCTCGTGTTCCCACGCGCGGATTCTCTGCAGGATCGCGTAGCCGTCTTCATCGGGCAGCGCGATGTCGCACACCACCGCCTGCGGACGCCCTGCCTCGCCGCGTGCAGCCCAGACATCGAGCAGCGCCATCGTCTCGTGGCCGGAACCCACGCTGCCGACTTCCGCGCCAACCTGCGTGAGCAGCGTGGCGAGCGCGTCGCGGGCGTCTTGCTGATCGTCGACCAGCAGCACACGCAGGCCCGCCAGTGACGGCAACGGCCCCGTGCGCTCGGGGTCTTCGGCCAGCGGCGTAATGAGATCCGCGCCGGCATGCAGCGGCAGGTACACGGTAAATGTCGCGCCATGCTGGTCGCCTTCGCTGCGCGCATACACGCGGCCGCCGTGCAGTTCGGTCAGCCGCTTCACCAACGCCAGCCCCAGCCCAAGCCCGCCTGTGCGCCGCGTGTGCGCACCATCGGCCTGCCGGAACGGATCAAACAGATACGGCAAGAAGGCCGGTGCAATCCCGCGGCCGTTATCGCGCACAACAATGCGCGCGACCTCGCCCAGTAGATCGGCCGACAGCCAGACGTCGCCGCCTTCCTGCGTGAACTTGATGGCGTTGGTCAGGAGGTTCCATACGATCTGCTCAACACGATCGGCATCGCCGTCGATCTCGTGTTCGTTCACATCAATGGTGGTGTGCAGCGTGATGCGGCGATCGGCGGCCAGCGCGTGCACGCTGTTGAGCGCGCCCTCCAGGGCGGTGCGCAGCACGAAGGGTTCGCGCGTCAGGCGCAGCTTGCCGCTCATCACGCGCGTGGCGTCCAGCAGGTCTTCGATCAGACGCACCTGCTGCTCGACGCCGGTCTTGATGCCCGCCAGCGCGCGCTGCATGAGCGGCGCGCCGCCGGCCACCTGGCTTTCCAAGACGTACGCCCAATTCTGAATCCCGTTGAGCGGCGATCGCAGTTCATGCGACACCACCGCCAGAAACTGATCGCGGGCTAGCGCTGCGGCTTCAGCCTGGGCACGCGCGGCCTGTTCGCGTAGCAACAGCGCGTCGCGCTCGCGCTCGGCCTCGGTACGCTCGGTCACGTCATAGACGATCAGCAGCGCCGATTCCGTCACGCCGCTCCGATCGGCTTCCGGAATGACACGCGCGTTGTAGTGCGCAATGCGCGGACGCCCGGCCTGCACTTCCAAATGCAGCGCGAGCGTCTGCTCCTCGCCCGCCGCGAAGGCGCGGCGCGCCGCATCCTCCAGCGGATGCGCGACGTCAGCCGAGAGCGGCGAGGCCGCCAGCGTCTTGCCGATCATCACGGCAGGCGTCACGCCAAACGCTTCGGTGACGGCGCGATTGACATATACGCAGCGCAGTTCGCGATCGAGCCGCGCGATCACGTCGGGTGCGTTCTCGACGAGCGTCACAAATTCGCGCTGATGGCGAAAGCGCTCGTGCTCGGCGTCCTTGCGCTCGGTAATGTCTTCCACCACGCAGACGAGCGCCTGCACGCGGCCGTCCGGACCACGCTGCGGCGAATACGCGGCATGCACGAAACGACGGCCCACACTGGCCGGATACGGCAACTCCATTTCGAATTCGACGCGCTGCCCTGAGAAGGCATCGTTCAGGTGCGACAGGACGCGGGCATAAGCCGCCTCGCCCATCAGCTCGCGCAGATGGCGCCCCAGCACGTCTTCAGACCCGAAGCCAAAGCGCTGTGCGTAAGCCCGGTTGGCAAAGCGCACGCGGTGCTCGGGGTCGATCTGCACGAGCGGAAACGGCACGCTTTCGGTCAGCCATTGCAATTGGAATTCCGACTCGGCGAGCGCGGCCAGGGTCTGCTGGCCCTGCGTGACGTCTTCAACCAGGCCGACGGCGTGGGCAGGGACACCGTCGAGAGGGGGCATGAGGTAGCCGCGTTCGCGGACGCGGTATTCGCGCACCTCGCCGTGATCGGAGCCAAGCAAGCGGTATTCGATCGCAAAGGCCTGCCCCTGCGCCAGGGCGTCCCAGGCGGCACGCAGCGCGACATGGTCGTCCGGATGCACATGGGCAAGCCAGCGGTCGCGCACACCGCACAAGGCGTCGGCCCGCACGCCCCACGTCTGCGCACCGGCGCTCACGTGCAAACGTGTTCCCGTCAACGGATCGTCTACCCAGAACACATCAACCTGCTTCGTGGCGGCCAGTGCAGTACGCGTCTCGCGCGCTGCGCGCACGGGTGCCGACCAGCCCGTTACGGATTCACTCATTGCGCCCTTCGTTAGCAGTTTTCATTCCTGAGGGCGCCGTCGAAAAAAAATGCGGTGCCGTAGCACCGCATCATAGGGCGTTCAGCGACGTTACTGCGTGGGCAATTCGGACGCCGTCTGCGAGGCACCATTGGCCTGCGCCACGAGCACGCGAATCGCGTTTGGCGTGACGGCACCCACGCCCCCCGCCGGCAGCGTCGTGATCAGCCAGTCGGCGTTGTTGCCCAGGCTGAACGGCTGCGAGGTGAAGATGATGTTCTTCGTACCCGCCGTCGCGACCCGCACCTGGTACGTGCCGCCATCGACGTAGATCGAATCCTGCGTGCTGGCCGGCGATGCGGCCCCATAGGCGGCCCCGCTCATGGTCGGTGCGACGGCGGAAAGATCGACGTTCGGCGCGGTCACGTAGACGTCGACGTTGGGCGCGTTGTACGAAGCGTTGAAGGCACGCACGCGCGCCTTGTCCGACAGGATCGACTTGTTGTACGGATCATCGATCAGCGCGAGGCTCGTGGCCGAACCGTTGGCGCCCACGATGGCCAGCGCCGTATAGCGGTGGCCGTTGGCCGGCGTGAATCCCGTTGAAGCCAGCGGCGTACTGCTGCCCGTGTTCGACACCGTGCCCGTGCTGGCTGTCGCGTCGATGCCGAAGTAGTTGCTGACGTTCTTGAACGCGACATTGGAGATCTTCGTGGTGCCGTTCACCCCGAAATCGACGTTGCCGATGAACGGGTTCGCATGCACCGTGCGGTACTGCGGCGCACTGGTGCCGATGATCTGGCCGATGTCGTCGTCACCGCCACCGCACCCTGCCAATACACCCAACGAACCCAGCGCCAACACGGCGACGATCTTCCTGATCTGTATCTTCATCTTGCACCTCGGAGGGAGAGTCTTTTCATGAATCGGGCCGCAACCATCGCACGCCCATGGTCGTTGTTGTCGACTTGCGGAGCTGAAGATAAACGCGCACATTCCGCGCGCCTATCGAACCGGTTCCGATCGTTTTGTCGGAGGCGTCCGACACACGAAGCGACGTTCCCGCATTGAGCATGGCGCGTGCCCAATGCGCCTGAAGACTTCCTCGAATCGGCACGCACGGCCGCCTGCGAGTACGGATCGCTATACTTGCGCGATCTATTTTTTCTTTGTGCGCCACACCCGCTTCGCATGCTCGAACCGCGCCCCGCCGACGCCGCGCCTCGTCCCGATAACGCCGCTTCCCAGGCCGCTCTGCAGGCATTCGCCCAAGAGCGCGAGCGCGTGCAGGCGTGGCTTGCGGCGCGGGCTTCGGGCGCGCGCGCGGTGAGTGCCTCCACGCTGTCGCAGTACCGCGTGGAAGCCGAGCGCGTGTGCTGGTATGCGCGCACAGTCGGTAAGCCGATCGCAAGCTGGCAGCGCGACGACGCATCGACCTATCTGCGCTTTTTGCAAGAACCGCCTGCATGGGCGGTCAGCGCGCGCGGCACCGAACGTGACGATGCCAACTGGACGCCGCTGCGTGGTCCGCTCTCGGCACGTTCCGCGCGGCAAAGCAGCATCATCGCGGCGAACCTCTGCGGCTGGCTGCTGCGCACGGGCTATCTGCGCGCGAACCCGTTTCTCGATGACGACGCGATCGTCATTACCGCGCCAGCGCCACATGCGCCCGCGCACAGACCGCTCGCAACGTCCGACGTGGACACCGCACTGGGCGCGTCGGATATGGCATTGGTGATCGACGCCGTGCGGGCGCGGGTGGCCCTTGGCCGGGAAGCGCGCTTGCGCCAGGCGCGCGATCACTTTCTCGCCGTGCTGCTCGCCCAGGCGGGGATGCGTGTGTCGGAACTGGTGAGCGCGCGAATGGGCGACGTGGCGCTGCACGCCGTGCCGGCCTCGCACGCAACAGCCGGCGCACAGCTGCCGGCATCGGTCTGGCTTCTGGCGGTCGGTACGGGCCGCGCGCAGCGCTGGCTGCCATGCGATGCGCTGATGTCTGCGCTGCGTGAGTACCGCACGGCCTTCGGCCTGTCGCCACTGCCGCTGCCGGACGAGGCCACGCCGCTGCTGCTGTCGGTGCGCAAGCGTTCGCCGCGACGCGCCGACGGCACCATCATCGACTCGCCCGCCCTGCGCCGCGACTTCGGCGAACGCAAGGGCATCGCCTCACGTTCGCAACTGCTGCTCATCGTCAAGGCCATGCTGGGCGAAGCCGCTGAATACGCCCGCGCCATCGGCCACGCCGACGCGGCTGGGCGCCTCGAGAATGCCTCGTTGCGCAGCGTGCGCGGTGCGCATTTGCGCGAGCGGCTTGCCACCGGTGAGCCGGCAGCCAACATTGCGCACGCGCTCGGCCTTGCGGCGCTGCCGAGCGTCGCCGTGCGTGCGCGCGAAGCCGATCTGGCCGCCAGCATTGCCGACGCCGCCCGCAAACTGGCCGTGCCGTCCACCTGACATTCCTCCACACATCGCGCAGAAACGGGTACGCCCAGCTTGCGTGGGTGCCGTATCGACGCATTGTCGACACCAATTGTCGGCGCGATTTGCGCGACAGTTGTCGCTTACCTCGCCCGCAGAATTGGGTACGCTTTGCCGTTGAATCGTCGACGGCAGCACGCAGAAACGGGTACGCTCGCCTGCGCAATCGCACGCAGAAATGGGTACGCTTCGGCGCAAACGCCCAAAGAAAAACGCGGACCTGAAAGTCCGCGTTCGTTGTGGCTCGCTTGAAGGGCCGGCGCTCAGTGCCCGCCGGACAGATAGAAGAAGCGGAACAGGAACACCGCCGAGATGATCCACACGATGACCGGCACCTCGCGCATGCGGCCCGTGAACAGCTTCAGGCCCGCGTAGGTGATGAAGCCGAACGCGACGCCATTGGCGATCGAATACGTGAACGGCATCATCAGCGCCGTCAGCACGGCCGGCACGGCTTCGGTGGTGTCTTCCCAGTTCAGGTCGACCAGCTCGCGCAACATCAGGCACGACACATACAGCAGCGCGGGCGCCGTCGCATAGGCCGGTACCACGCCCGCCAGCGGCGAGAAGAACAGACACAGCAGGAAGAGCGCGGCCACCGTCAGCGCAGTCAGCCCCGTTCGGCCGCCCGCCTGCACACCCGAAGCGCTCTCGATATAGGCGGTGGTCGACGACGTGCCCAGCAGCGAGCCCGCCATGATGGCCGTGCTGTCCGCCAGCAGCGCCTTGTTCAAGCGATCCATCTTGCCTTGCTTGAGCAGGCCCGCGCGGTTGGCCACGCCCATCAGCGTGCCGGTCGCGTCAAACAGCTCCACCAGGAAGAACACGAGCACGACGTTCAGGATGCCCACCGACAGCGCACCCATGATGTCGAGCTGCATCAGCGTGGGGGCAAGCGACGGCGGCATCGACACCACACCGTGGAACGTATTGCCCGCAAAGAAGAAGCTCGCGGCCGTCACGGCCAGAATGCCGATCAGGATGGCGCCCTTCACGCGCAGGTGGTCCAGCGCCACGATCACAAAGAAGCCGATCACCGCCAGGATGACCGAGGGCTGATGCACATCGCCCAGCGTCACGAGCGTCGCCGGATTCCCGACGATCAGCCCCGCCCCCCGCAGCGACACGATGCCCAGGAACAGCCCGATGCCGGCCGTGATCGCCACGCGAATCGAATGCGGGATGCCGTTGACGATCATCTCGCGAATGCGAAACACGCTCACCAGCAGGAACAGGCAGCCGGAAATGAACACCGCGCCCAGTGCCGCCTGCCACGTAAAGCCCATGCCCTTGACCACCGCGTACGCAAAGTAGGCGTTCAAGCCCATGCCCGGCGCCATCGCGATGGGGTAGTTCGCGTACATCCCCATGATGATGGTGCCGATCGCCGCGGCAATGCAGGTGGCGACAAACACTGCGTCGTGCGGCATGCCGGCGTCGGCCAGGATGTTCGGGTTGACGAAGATGATGTACGCCATCGTGAGGAACGTTGTCAGCCCCGCGAGCACTTCCGTGCGGACGTTGGTCTGGTGTTCCTCGAGCTTGAAGGTGCGCGCAATCCAGGTCATTCAGGTTGTCTCCTCTTGTTGTGAAGTGTCATCGCTGGCTGGCGCTGTCCTGCGCTCCGCTCCCCCGACGCACGCCCGCCATGGGGCGAGGCTACTCTTAGCAAGATTCCGGCGCCCGCAGGCGGCACGGTCGAAATACGGTTCATGCGAATCGAATGATGGAAAACGCGCCAGCCAAGTGCCAGGCCGGCGCGCGGGATGCGCATCATGCCCGAAACCCCATGGGCGTGCACGCCCCGGGTAGCGCGCCGCCTAGGCCACGGGAGGTCAACGCCCAGCGAGCAACCGTACCCGTTTCTGCGAAAGCCCGAAACGACGCGGCCTGCGCAGCGATTGGCGTACCCATTTCTGCGCCTGCCCTCGCAGAAACGGGTACACATTTCCCAATATCCGCGAGTACAGGATGACAAAGCGACGGCGTACCCGTTTCTGCGGATCCGTGGAGAGTTGGTCCGTACCCGTTTCTGCGCTCGATTGCGTTCCGCCCGTGGCCCAACGCGAACCCGTTTCTGCGCAAAGGCCCGGATTTGGGTGTACCTGTTTCTGCGAACACCTACGCAGAAACAGGTACGCTACTTTTGCAGGCTGCCACGCCAAGCCCTTGGCTGATAAGGCTTTTTACCCGCAGAAACAGGTACGGTGGCCTGCGGCCACGCGTCCGGGGGCTCGGCGAACCACGTCCTGTCGCCCAGGTTTCAGCGATGAAAGTTCTGATTCTTCCCGCGGACTTAAAGCCCGGAGCACCTGGAGCAACGCACCCATGCGCAAACCGCCCAAAGGATCGGCGCAGAAACGGGTACGCATGAAGACTGGGGTGACACTTTCGAAGCGTGTGCTTGCTTTCAAGCAAAGTACTGGAATCAAAAGGAGCATGGAAATGGCAGATGCTCTTTCGCACGCAGATTCGGGTACGCACGCGCACGCTGCAACTGCGCTCGCGTACGCAGAAACGGGTTCGCTTTAGTGGCGATCAAGCTCCCTGGGCTTCAAAAATCGACGAATCGAGCGCAGAAACGGGTACGCAACCGCAAAAACGCATCGAATTGCGCCGGCGTGCGTCGGTTTTCTGTGGATAACACTGTGGACAACATGATGTTGTCCCCGCAGATTCCGGTACGCCCAATGCGCAGAAGCGGGTACGGTTTCGCGCAGAAGCGGGTACGCCATCGCGCAGAATCTGGTTCGCACCTTCGCAGAATCTGGTTCGGTTTACCCCTCTGAACCCAGCACTGACAAGGGTTTGCGGGCCGCGTATACGGTTTACCTGTAGTAAACGTAGAAGGTATATATGGCTTGTAGTGAGGAAAGGTCTTCCGTGGACAACCTTGACGGTTGCCCACCGATGCCCTTCCCGCGACAACGAGCAAAATTCGGAAAACGTACCCAATTCTGCGTGACAAGCCGAAGGCGTTTTAGTACAAAGGCTCTGAACAAATCTTGCCCACCATGGTCACCAAACGCCTCACACCCAATGGGAAACCGGACGACGATTCGCCCGGCCGCATCATCGTCCCCTCGGGAGGGCAAGTCATTGCCGCGCCGGAGAAATTTCAGCGTCTGTTCGACGAGGCGCAGGCAATGGAACGCGAAGACGCCTGGCAAAGCGGCGAGGTCGGGTTTCTTAGCCGCGCGAGCGTGCAGGTCACCCTCCCCTACCGCGCGCCCAAAGGTGCGCCGCCCGTCTGGACGCGTTCCAGCGGCAACATCTCGCTGATGATCCAGCCAGGCTACTTCACGCAGCAGCGTTCGGAGCGGGCCAGCAATGGGCGGCAGCGCATCGTTTCTGAAACCGTTTCCTTCGGCTATCCCTATGGCTCGTATCCGCGCCTGATGCTGGCATGGATCGGCAAGGAGATCATGGCCAAGAAAAAGCGCGGCGAGTTCCAGGGTACGGTGGAAGATCGACGCATTTCGCTGGGTAACTCGTTGTCCGAGTTCATGTACAACTTGGGCATCCCGATGGCCACCGGCGGCAAGCGGGGCACCATGACGTTGGTGCGCCAGCAGATGATTCGTCTGTTCTCGGCCACGATTGCCATCGTGCAGAACAAGTCGGCACCGAGCAGCCAGAATCAGAACCAGGAACCGCTATCGATCGATCGCATCGGTTACCTGCTGGCTGATCAACTGTCGACCTGGTGGGATCCGATGCAGCCGGGTCAAGGTTCGATGTTCGAGAGCTTTGTGGTGCTGTCCGAGCCGTTCTTCAACGAGTTGGTGAATCGGCCCGTGCCGGTGGATATGCGGGCATTGAAGGCGCTCAAGCAGTCGCCGTTTGCGCTGGATGTGTATTCGTGGCTCACCTACCGCTTCTTTACGATCCAGAAGCGTACAGAGATCCCTTGGGAAGCACTGCAGATGCAGTTTGGTACCGAGACCGAAAGCGAGCGGAAATTCCGTGCACTGTTCCGCAAGGCGCTGAAGGATGTGCTGGTTGTCTATCCGGACGCCAAGGTGGATGCCGACTCTTCCAAGGCGCTGATTCTGCAGCCTTCGCGTACCAGCGTGCGGAAATTGGCCTGAAGCCCAGCGGGTGTGACAGGCAAAAAGAAAGGGGAGCAGAAGCTCCCCTTTTTTCATCTCAGGCGATCAGCCTGAAACTTATTCCGGCTTGATCGCCGAGGCTTGCAGACCCTTCGGGCCTTGCTTCACCTCGAAGGTGACCTTCTGGCCGTCCTTCAGGGTCTTGAAGCCCGAACCCTGAATTTCGGAGAAGTGCGCGAACAGATCTGCGCCGCCGCCGTCCGGAGTGATGAAGCCGAAGCCTTTGGTTTCGTTAAACCATTTGACAGTACCCGTGGCCATGCAAAAATTCCTTTAAAAAACAAAAAACACGTCGTCCAGCCGATCCGGACATCGCACGAAGAACCGGCTGATTCCGAATCTTGCGTAGACAAAGTCTTCAGACGACTGTCTAAGCATCATAACGAGTTTGGGGCAGAGTGTCGATGGGCGGCATTTTTCCGAAATGTCGCTTTTATGCATCTCACTGGTAAACACCTAGGAAGCCTGTAAATGCAGTGTTGAATGCATGTAGTTATGCGCCAAAGGCCGCATTTACATCTCAATTTAAGTGGATTGAAAACCGCCTGCCCGGCGCTTCTTGTGCGCGTCCTTTTCGATGAAATTTGTATGAATTGAATTTTATCGATCTTGTGTTTTCATGCCGTCTTCCCTAAGATGAGCGCTGCTGACTTTCAGCGCTGAAAGTGGAGGGCCAGTGAGCGCCAAGATCGTAACGGTATTCAATCAGAAGGGCGGCTGCGGCAAGACCACGGTCAGCATGCATATCGCAGGCACCCTCGGTTTGCGCGGTAATAAAACGCTGCTCGTCGACATGGACGAGCAAGGAACCGCCACACGGTGGGCCGCCCAGGCTCCGGAAGAGAAGCCCTTCCCGGCTTCGGTCATCGGTCTGGCGCCTTCTGGAGGCGCCATGCATCGCGAGGTCCGCAAATTTGTGGCGGACTACGATTACATCGTTGTGGATTGCCCCCCGGCGGTTCACTCGCCGTCGTCGTCCAGCGCGTTGTTGATCTCAGACATTGCGCTCATCCCTGTTGTGCCTTCCCCGCCTGACCTCTGGGCGGCCGTGGCCGCCAAAGCCCTGGCTCAGCAGGCTCAGGTCACCAATGAGACGCTGCGTATTCGTGTCCTGGCGAACATGGTCCAGCGGCGTGTCTCGCTCGCCAAGCAAGCAATTGAAATTCTTGGTGATGATGGTGATATTCCTTTGATGGATTCCATGATCGGTTCCCGCTCGGCATTTCGCGAGTGCCAAGCGATCGGTGCCACGGTGCACGGTGTGTCCGGCGCTCGGGAGGCGATTAATGAAGTCGATATCTTGATCGACGAGGTGTTGCAGTTGTTGCAGGAGGAACGTGTATGAGCGCGAAGTTGAAATCGCTCAAGGACGGCATGCTGGCTGGCATTGCCGCCGAAAAGACCAAGGCGGCACCGGTGGATCGGTTTGCGTTGGCAGAAAAAGCCATTACATCCCACCCGCGCGGCCTGTTGGGGCAACCGGCGCCCGCTCCTGCTTTCAGCGCTGAAAGTCCGGCCGCTTCGAACGCTTCCGAACGCCGCGTCATCAAGATTCCGCTTGAGCGATTGCAAGAGAATCCGCTCAACGCTCGCCGCATCTACGATCCGCAGATCGTTCAGGAGCGCGCTGCCTCCATCGCCACGCACGGTCAGCAGACGCCGGGGTTGGCGGCTCCAGACCCAGCGCGCCCGGGCTGGTATGTCCTGATCGACGGACACTACCGTAAGCGCGCCTTGGCTGCCGCCGGCAAGGCCGAGATGGACTGCTTCATCGAAGATGGCCTGTCCGACATCGATTTCTACCGTCTCTCCTTCGTCCTCAACGAGCAGCGCTCCGGCCAGTCCGTACTGGACAACGCGATCGCCTGGCGCCAGCTACTGGACGAAGGAAAAGTTAAAAAAGAAGAAGATATTTGTGAAATTACCGGTGTATCTGCGGGCACGGTCAACAAGACCCTCGCCTTGCTGAAGCTGCCGGAGTCCGTGCTCGAAGTGATGAAGGAGCGGCCGGCCGGAATCGGCATCGCCACCGGTTATGAGTTGACCCTGTACTTCAAGAGCGCCGGCGAAGACCGCACGCGGGAGTTGGTACACCGTGTCTTGGAAGAAGGGCTGTCGAGCCGCGATGTGGAGCAGATCCGCAAGGTGGCTCAGGAAGGACGCACTCGCAAGGTGAAGGAAGTCAGCCGCCAGTACAAGATCCGTAGCGCTGAAGGTGATCTACTCGGCACAATCAAGGAATGGGACTCCGGCCGCGTCATGCTCGATGTCAAGCTGGGCGATCGTGGTGCACGCGAATCGCTGGTTGAAGCGCTGAAAAGCCGCTTTGGCCTGGACGTCGCTCTACTGTAGTTCTCCCGCAGACATGCTGAAGAGCGCCCGCAAGGGCGCTTTTTTTTTGCGCCTTTTCCTTGCGCTGGAGGGCCACAGCGCCCGGGGCGTACCCGTTTCTGCGTTCTCTGTGCGGCGCCTCGCTCATAACGCCACCAGCTGCCTCCCGCCTCGCCAAATCGTTGCAAAAAAGGTCTGTTTGGTGGGCTGCAGGGGCCGTTTCCATTGCAGAACGGTACTACAAATAGAATGTAGCTATATTCAAATAATGACGTGTTTATCAAGTGCCTTGATGTTTTTAACCCTTCATGTACACTATAAATACACCTGATTAACCCCATGGCGCGACCCGGACTCCATTTCTCTGCAGAGCAGCAGCAGCGGATCGTTGAAGCGATCCAGCGGCTGGATATTGCGTTCCCGCATGACAACGCGGTGTTCCTGGACGAGGTCATCGAAGCCGTTCAAGCGGTGACGCGCCGCGTTTATGGCGTTCGACGATATGTGCAGTGGTTGGCGGAGGCGGGCGTACGCCGACGTCCGAGCAATACGACGCTGCAGAAAGCCGTGGATCGGGCGCACGGCCGCAACCCGGCCGCAAATAACGTCGCGGCGGCAGATGCGGTGGAGCCGTGGCCGATTCCATTGCACGCAGAAACGGGTACGCTTTCTGCGCGCGACGAGCGTAATCGCATCGCCTCACGCGCCATTGGCGCCCCCGGTGCAGGCGCCGAATGGATGGAAGCGCGCATTCGCGCCGAGGTCGCGGAGCGCGCGCTCGAACACGAAGCCGCCCGCAATCGGCAGCTGCAGGCGGCCATGGCCGACTTGGAGCGGCGTCTTGGCGAGGCGCTCGCGACGGCGCCGGCCGTGCCGCCCAAGTTGACGGATGCAACGCTCGAGCGCCTTGAACAGACCATGGAAACCGTCACCCGCCTCGAGGGCGCGGCCAGCGCACTGGCGGGTACGGAGCGCTTTCTGCGCCTGCAGAACGATGCGGTGCGCCAGCAGACGCAAAACGAAGCCGATCAACTGCGCCAGCGCATCCGCACGCTCGAGGCGGAGGTCGCGCAGCTGAACGCCCAGATCGATGCTTACCGACGGACGGCAGAGCGCGCAGCGCCGGTCTCGCGCGGCTGGGTCAAACCATCTTCCTGATGTTCTGATGCGCGGTTAGCGGGCGCTTACTGGTCTGCACAGGGTCAATATCCCAAAGACAGGCACGCAGAATTGGGTACGCTTTTCAACTTTCGGCGCTGAAAGTTCGTGTGACGGAGTTGCAACCCGTTGTAGGAAAGGCGTCGAGCCAGAGGCAGTAAGCCTCCTCGCTCCGCCCCAAAACACGCGCAAGCCAAAGCTTCAACGCGTTGGCGGGCACTGGCATATGACTTGCTCATGACGCTACGTCCCACCAATGGAGTTGTCATGAACGAGAAGATCACCAAGGCCGTGTTTCCCGTGGCGGGGCTCGGTACGCGCTTTCTCCCCGCCACCAAGGCCAGCCCGAAAGAGATGCTGCCCATCGTCGATAAACCGCTGATCCAATATGCGGTGGAAGAGGCGGCCGCTGCGGGTATCACGGAAATGATCTTCATCACGGGCCGCGCCAAGCGGGCGATCGAAGATCATTTCGACAAGGCGTACGAACTCGAAACCGAACTGGCGGCCAAGAACAAGCAGGCGCTGCTGGAGATGGTGCAGTCCATCAAGCCGGCCGGCGTCGAGTGTTTCTATGTGCGCCAGCCCGAGACGCTGGGCCTCGGCCACGCGGTGCTGTGCGCGCAGAAACTGGTACGCGACGAACCCTTCGCCGTGATCCTGGCGGATGACCTGCTGGACAACCAGCCGCCTGTCATGCAGCAGATGACGGAGCTTTACGATCACTACCGGTGCTCCATCGTGGGCGTCGAAACGATTGCGCCGGAAGCCTCGCGTTCGTATGGCGTGGTGGCGGGCCGTGAATGGGATGACCGCCTCGTCAAGCTCGACGGCATCGTCGAGAAGCCGGCACCGAAGGACGCACCGTCGAACCTGGGCGTGGTCGGCCGCTACATCCTGACGCCGCGCATCTTCGACCATCTGCGCAATTTGAAGCCGGGCGCCGGCGGCGAACTGCAATTGACCGACGCCATCCAGAGCCTGCTGGCTGAAGAGCAGATCCTGGCTTATCGCTATCGTGGTCAGCGTTTCGATTGCGGCAGCAAGTTCGGTTACCTGCAGGCCACCGTCGAGTTTGCCCTGCGCCATCCGGAAGTGCGTGCTGACTTCGAGGCGTACTTGCATGACCGCCTGGGCATGGCCCAAACACATCAGGATGTTTCTGCCGAGATGGATTCGTTGGTCCGCGACACCATTCCGCTGAGCGTGGCCGCCTGAGCCTAGCCTCTCTCTTTCTCAGAATCGGTCGTGCGGGTTTCCGCACAGGTTGCCCCGGTCGATTCTGAGAAACTGCACACTCCTCCCGTCGTTCCCTGTTCCGTCGATTTCCCGCAAAGCCCTGTGCCATGGGCATTTGCGGCGCATCGGCGCGTCTGCTTTTCGCATGGAATGCTTCTTGAGTAAGAGCGATCACCCATAAACCGGCGGACCGCTCGGACGTCGCGCACGCAGCCAAGTGTGCCGACATGTCACAAGCAAAGGTCGCCGCCAACGCTCCAAGGAGACACCATGACGCAGCCTCAGGCTGGCGCGGTCACGGGCGAGTTGTCGCCCACGCACGCCCCCACCAAAGACACTCCCGCAGATGTTCGCCGCCGTCTGCGTTCCATCTTTTCCGGTTCGGTTGGCAATCTGGTCGAGTGGTACGACTGGTATGTCTACTCGGCGTTTGCGCTGTACTTTGCCAAGTCGTTCTTCCCCAAGGGCGACCAGACCGCGCAGCTGCTCAATACCGCGGCGGTGTTTGCGGTGGGCTTTCTGGCGCGTCCGGTGGGCGGCTGGCTGATGGGCATCTACGCCGATCGGTACGGCCGCAAGCGCGCGCTGTTCTTCTCGGTAGTGCTCATGTGCGCCGGCTCGCTCATCATCGCGCTCACACCGAGCTACGCGACGATCGGCGTGGCGGCGCCGGTGCTGCTCGTGCTGGCGCGGCTGCTGCAGGGGCTGTCGGTTGGCGGGGAATACGGCACCTCGGCCACGTATCTGAGCGAAGTCGCCAACAAGGAAAACCGCGGTTTCTATTCGAGCTTCCAGTACGTCACGCTCATCGCTGGCCAACTGACGGCGCTGGCGCTGCTGATCGTGCTGCAGCAGTTCGTGCTGTCGCCGGCGCAGCTTGAGGCGTGGGGCTGGCGCATTCCGTTCTTCATCGGCGCGCTGTGTGCGCTGGTGGCGATGCGGATGCGCTCGCACATGGAGGAAACGCAGTCCTTTACCGCCGCGAAGGCCAACAAGAAACGCGGCACGCTGTCGGAGCTGGCCAAGCATCCGCGCGCCGTCGCGACGGTCGTGGGCCTGACAATGGGCGGTACGGTGGCGTTCTACACGTACTCGATCTACATGCAGAAGTTCCTGGCCAACACGGTCGGTCTGTCGAAGGACCAGGCGACGCTGGTGTCCGGCGCCACGCTGCTGCTCTTCGCCATGCTGCAGCCGATCGTGGGCGGGTTGTCCGATCGCATCGGCCGTCGTCCGATCCTCATTGCCTTTGGCGTGCTGGGTACGCTCTTCACCGTGCCCATCATGACCGGCATCAGCCAGACCACCAACGTGTGGATGGCGTTCTTCCTGATCATGGCGGCGCTGGTGATCGTCTCGGGCTACACGTCGATCAACGCGGTGGTGAAGGCGGAGCTGTTCCCCGCAGAAGTCCGTGCGCTGGGCGTGGGTCTGCCGTATGCGCTTACGGTGTCGATCTTTGGCGGCACGGCGGAGTACATCGCGCTGTGGCTCAAGCAGGCGGGCCACGAGTCGCTGTTCTATTGGTACGTGACGGGCACCATCTTCCTGTCGCTGTTGGTGTACGTGTTCATGCGCGATACTCGCAAGCATTCCCGCATCGAACATTGACCCATGTCGCCAACCGACGGCCACGCCGACCTTGCCCCACCCGCACGCGGGCGAGGGTGGCGCGTGGCCGTCGCGCTGGCCATGGCGGCGTGCTGCGCGGCGGCGGGTTGGGGCGCTTACGCCATCGCCCTGCAACGCTACGTTGCCGCGCGTGCCGAAGAGGCCGGCCAGCGCACGACTTTCTACGCGCAGAATCTGCGCAGCACGCTGGCGCGGTATGAATCGCTGCCGAGGCTGGCTGCGTTGGAGCACGTGCTGCACGTCGCGCTTCTGGAGAACCCCGAGGCCGGCGACGCCGTTCCGCGCCGTGCGGCCAACGCCTATCTGAAAGAAGTCCAGGCGGCCACCGACTTGGCTGCCGCTCATCTGATCAATACGACCGGCCTCACGATTGCCGCCAGCAACTGGGACTTGCCGACCTCGTTCGTCGGCCAGAACTACGCATTCCGCCCGTACTTTGTCGAAGCCATGCGCGAAGGGCTGGGTCGCTTCTACGGCGTCGGCAACACCACGGGCGAGACGGGCTATTTCGTCGCCGCGCCCGTGCGCGAAGACAACACGCCGATCGGCGTGGTGGTGGTGAAGGTCAACCTCGATGCGTTCGAGGCCACGTTGTCGCGCAGCGGCGATACGGTGCTGCTGGTGGATCGCCACGGGGTGATCTTCCTATCGTCCGTACCGGAGTGGAAATACCGCACGCTCGGCACCTTGAGCGCGGACCAGCGCGCCGCACTCGACGCGACGCGCCAATACGCGCCGCACATCCTCGCGCCGCTCGGCATGAACGACGGGCAAGGCGCGAGCGTACCCTTTTCTGCGGACCAGCCGCCGCAGACTGTGCGCGTGGCGTTGCCCGGAAAATCGGTATCGACACTGCGTGTGCAGTACCGCCCAGTGGGCCTGCTCGGCTGGCAGGTCGCCGTGCTGATCGACCCGCGCGACGAGCAGCGCACTGCGCTGGTGGCCGGGGCCAGCGCGGCGTTTGCGATGGCGCTCATCTTTGCGGTGCTCGTCGCTTTGCGTTTGCGTCAGCGTCGGCGCGAAGAGCAGCACCGCGCGCGCGCCGCACTGCGCGAAGTCCAGCGCGACCTGGAAGCGCGCATCGCCCAGCGCACCGCCGAGTTGACGTCTGCCAATACCGCGCTCGCCGGCAAGGTCGAGGCGCTCGACGCTGCGCAACGCATCCTGCGCGAAACGCGCGATGCCGCCGTGCAGGCCGGCAAGCTCGCCGTGCTTGGCCAGATGGCCGCCGGCATCACGCACGAACTCAACCAGCCGCTCACCGCGCTCACCACGCTGTCCGACAACGCCAACCAGCTTGCCGAGCGCGGCCGCATCGACGAGGTGCGCGGCAACCTCACGCACATCAGCCAACTTGCCGAACGCATGGGCCGCATCGTTTCACACATCAAGGCGTTCTCGCGCAAGGGCGATGCGGCACGCGCAGCGGTGTCGGTGGACGAAGCCATCCGCCAGGCGCTGATGCTGATCGAGACGCGTCGCCGCCAGGCCGGCGTCACCGTGGTGATCGAGCCGGTGCCGGCAGACCTTGCTGTGTGGGCCAATGCCGTGCGGCTCGAGCAGGTGCTCGTCAACCTCATCCGCAACGCCATCGACGCCACCGCCGAGGCGCCCGCTGCCGGATCGGCGATCGTGCGCGTGAGTGTCGAGGCCATCGAGAAATGGGTACGCATCACCGTGCGCGACTGCGGCCCGGGCATTCCCGCCGATGTATTGCCGCGTCTGTTTGAGCCGTTCTTCACCACCAAGGACGATGGTCAGGGCCTGGGGCTCGGGCTGGCGATTTCGCTGGCGATCATCGAAGACTTTGGCGGCCGGCTCGAAGGTCGCAATGCCAGCGACGGCACGCCGGGCGCAGAATTCATCATCGAGCTTGAACGCGTTGTGAAACCCACATGACTGAACACGGCACGCCCGATCCTTCCCCCATCGACCACGCGCCCGTCTTCCTGATCGAAGACGATGATGTCGTGCGCCTGGGCTGCGAACAGGCACTCTCGCTGGCCGATGTGCCGGTGCAGTCCTTTGCCGATGCGGAAAGCGCGCTGGCTGCGCTTGCCACGCAGACGCCGGCCGTGGTCGTCACCGACGTGCGCCTGCCCGGCCGCGACGGCCTGGCCGTGCTGCGCGAGATGCTGCAGCACGACCGCCAGTTGCCGGTCATTCTCATCACCGGTCATGGCGATGTGACGATGGCGGTGGCGGCCATGCGCGCCGGCGCCTACGACTTCATGGAGAAGCCGTTCCACTCAGAGCGCCTCGTCGACGTGGTGCGGCGCGCGTTGGAAAAACGCCGGCTCACGTCCGAAAACCTGCGTCTGCGCGAAGCGCTGCAGGGCCGGCAGGCGTACCCGTTGATCGGGCAGAGCGCCGTCATGCAGAACGTGCGCCGGCTCGTCACGGCACTGGCACCGACCGATGCGGACATCCTCGTCACGGGCGAGACCGGCTCGGGCAAGGAAGTGCTCGCGCGCGCCATTCACGAAGGCAGCCGACGTCGCGGCCCGTTCGTCGCACTCAACTGCGCGGCCTTGCCCGAATCCGTGTTCGAGAGCGAGATGTTCGGCCACGAAGCCGGCGCCTTCACGGGCGCCAACCGCCGCCGCATCGGCAAGATGGAATACGCCGATGGCGGCACGCTGTTCCTGGATGAAATCGAATCGATGCCGCTGGCGTTGCAGGCCAAGCTGCTGCGCGCGCTGCAGGAACGCAGCATCGAACGGCTGGGCAGCAACGCGAGCGTGCCCGTCAATTGCCGTGTGGTGGCCGCGGCCAAGGTCGATTTGAAGGAGGCATCCGATCACGGCCAGTTCCGTGCGGACCTGTATTACCGCTTGAATGTCGTATCGATTGCGCTGCCTGCGCTGCGTCAGCGTGCGGAAGACATTCCGCTGCTGATGGCGCACTTTCTGCAACAGGCCGCAGTGCGCTACGAGCGCCCCGCGCCCGACTGGTCTGCGCAGGACATGATGCGCTGGCAGCACCACGACTGGCCCGGCAACGTGCGTGAACTGAAGAACGTGGCCGAGCGTTTTTGCCTCGGATTGGACGATGGCCTGGTGGCGTCCGAATCGAGCCAGCATTCCCTGGCCGGACGCATGATGGCAGTCGAACGCGCCACCATCGAAGAAGCGCTGCGCGCCACGGAGGGGAACGTTGCGCGCGCGGCGGATTTGCTGGCCGTGCCGCGCAAGACGCTGTACGACAAGCTCAACCGGCACGGCATCGAGCCGGACCGGTTCCGCAGTAGTTAGCGCAGCGAAGATTCGCCGATCCTGCGGCCGCCCTGCGGGGGCCAGCACGTTGCTGCCAGCAGCACGGCGGCCACCGCGTAGATCGCCTCGGTCACCGCCAGGGGCAGCACATGCACCTGGTACAGCGCAGCCGGCAAGTCCGCCAGCGCATGCAGCAGGACCGCCAGCACGACGATCACAAAACGCCGCTGGCGCACCGCGTGCCACACCACCAGCGTGAGCGTGAACTGGATCAGCATCGCCGCAACGCGCTCGCTGATCGCACCGAGCGCGAGCCACGGCGAAAGCTGCGCGAGCATGGCGTGAATCGTCCCGGTCATGGCTTCGGCGCCGCTGGCCGCGAGGCGCGATTCCAGCTCGCCCCGGTTGGAGGCAATGCCGAACATCACCATCTGCGCCTGCGATGCCGCACCGACCAGCCAGGCCTCGATGCCCGCGTGCCCGAGCGCGTAAGCCACGGGTGTCGCGGCGCCTCCGGGCTTGCGCACGAGAAAACGCAGGCCGAGCCAGCGGCCGCTTTCCTCGAACACACCGGCCATCAGCGCGCCGTAGATGACGAACAGCGCAGGCATGCGCAGCCAATGCGCCGTCGTCGGATTGAGTTGCAGCAGATACAGGTGCAGCGTGCGCTCCAGCACCAGCGCAAACACGACGAACACGGCTGCGCCCACACCGATGTCGCGCCACGCCAGGTCAAAGCGCCGCCGCAGCCAGAACCACGCGACGACCGGCACGCTGGCGATCAGCAAGGCCGCGGCAGCGTGGGAGACGAGGGCAGACAAAGCAACGGTGGGCATGGCGGATGGCGGTTGGAGCGATCGAATTGGGCCGCATGCTACCTGAGGGGCCAGGCGCGAGTCTTGCGGATCGATTGTTACAATACGTGCCTGCGGCAGCAGTGCCGCTTCTTGGCTTTTGATATGGCAGGACGGACGGTCGTGAAACGCATGATGTGGCGGTGGATCTGGATATGTGGTGTCGGCGTCGGCGCTTTCGGCATGGCGGCGTCTGCCCAGGCCGCACGCTGGCACGAGTACCTGACGACCACCTCCGTTGTGGCTTCCATCGACCGCACGTCGCTGCGCTCCAGCCGCACAGGTCACAAGACATTTTTGGCGCGCACCGTGCTCAAGCGCAGCGAACGTCGCGCCCACGGCGCCCGCTATCGGCCGGGCACGGTCATCCTCTCGCGCCAGGAGATCGACTGCCACCGCCAGCGCATTCGCCTGGTCGACTACGTCGTCCGCGGTCCAGATGGCGCCACGCTCGATAGCGACACCGCAGCCGGCGCACACTGGATGCGCATCCGCTCCGGGACGCTGGCGTCGCGCTCGGCCGCTTACGTCTGCGGCCGCCGCTAGACGCCACGGCGGCTCGACAATGACCGGCGGGCAGCGCACTATGGTGTCTGCCCTCCCACTACAACAAGACGCCGGCCGCGAGGGGCGCCGGTGCCAGCCGACCGTCCGATGAAACTGACCCTGAAGTCGCAGGCGGCCATCATGGCGACCGTCATCAGCGTGACGGTGGTGAGCCTGTTCGGCTGGTCGCAACGCGAGCCGATCCGCCGCGAGGTGATGGCGCAGATCAAGGTGCAGCAGACGGCCCTCGTCAAGGAGTCGGCGGAAGACCTCAAGCAGCGGCTGGACACGTATCTCGGCGTGCTCGAGCGCACCGCGCAGCAGATGCGCACTGTGCGATTCAACAGCCCTGTCGAGGAAGCCGCGTTCTACCAGTCCATCCAGCCGGTAAGCGGCCTGTTCGACGGCGTGTTCCTGGCCTCGGCCGACGGCAAGGTGACGACCACCTCGACGCGCCGCGCGAGCGTGGTCGGCATCGACATTTCGGATCGGGACTACTTCAGGCAGGTCATGGTGGTCGATCAGCCGACCATCTCCGCACCGCTGCGCAACCGCGTGGGCGGCGAGCCTATCGTCATCATGGCCGCGCCCGTGCATGATCGGGATGGCAATCTCGTCGGGCTGATCGGCGCGTCGCTGTACCTGCTCAAGCCGAACTTTCTGGGC
Organism: Ralstonia sp. UNC404CL21Col; assembly: GCF_000620465.1. Classification (GTDB taxonomy): domain Bacteria; phylum Pseudomonadota; class Gammaproteobacteria; order Burkholderiales; family Burkholderiaceae; genus Ralstonia; species Ralstonia flatus. The sequence goes on along the minus strand of NZ_JIBE01000004.1, from coordinate 995,821 downwards.
GATCTGCGCGACATGCGGGTGGGCCAGACGGGCCATGTCTATCTGGCCACGCGAGGTGAGAACCCGGTCTATATCGTGCACCCCGAGGCCGACAAGACGCTTGCACCGCTCGATGCCGATCCGGAGGCCGCCGCAGCCTTCCGCGCGGACCCCGATGCGCTGCCCGAGCGCGGCGGCGACGTGGTCACCACGCAAGACATCATCGCCGCTGGTTGGACGCTCGCTGCCGTGTTGCCCGGCGCCGAGGCCAACCGGCAGCTCTTCCTCATGCGCCAGCGTTTTCGGTGGTCGCTCCTAGTGCTGGCGGCGCTGATCGGCGTGTCGGTGTGGGCGGCGATGCTGTGGCTGCTGCGCCCGCTCGGCCGGCTGCATGCCGCCATGACGCAGCTCTCCGCCACGGACTTGCGCAATGCGCCGCCGCTTGAGCGGCTCGGTGCCTCAGCCGAAATCGACGCGGTGTCGACGGCGTTCCACAGGCTGATGGGCGAGGTCGTCCGGCAGCGCGCAGAACTGGAAGCCGTGAACGACGCCTCCCCGCTCGGGCTGTTTCGCTCGGATGCGGACGGCCGGACCGTCTATACCAACGAGGCGTATCGCCGCCTGCTCGGCGCCACGCATGAAGAGGCGCTGGCCGACGTATGGCTGGCGCGCCTGCATCCGGACGACCGCGATGCCATCATGGCCGGCTGGCGCGATGCGGTCGCGCGCGGGGCCGGCTACCACGCCGAGCAGCGCGTGATCGTGCCGGGTCTCGGCGAGCGCTTGCTCGTTGTTACGACGGCACCGGTGCGGGTGGATGGCGAGGTGGTCGGCCACGTCGGGGCCATGGAAGACATCACCGTCCGGGCGCGTGCGCAACAGGCGTCGCGCGTGCTGACCAAGATCCTCGATTCGACCACCGACTTTGTCGCGCAGAGCGACATCCAGGGCAACGTCACGTACATGAATCCGGCCGGCCGCCGCTTCGCCGGCATCCCGCTGGACGCCAATCTCGAAGGCCTGACCGTTGCAGACTTCTACCCGCCCGAGACGATGGGCTGGCTGCGCGAGGTGGCCGTGCCGGCAGCTGCGCGCGATGGCGTCTGGATTGGCGAAACCACGGTGCGTGGCGCCGAAGGTCAGGTCGTCCCGATCAACCACATGATCATCGCGCACCGCGATCCGGCCGGACATATGGAGTACTTCTCGTCCGTCATGCGCGACATCACGCAGGACAAGGCCGCCAAGGAAGCGCTGCAGCGCAGCCGCGAAACGCTGCAGACCGTGACGGATGCGCTGCCAGCGCTGGTGGCCTTCATCGACACCGACGAGCGCTTCCGTTTCCTGAATGCCGCCTACGAGAAAGCGTACGGACGCTCAGCCTCGAGCATGCTCGGACAGACGCTGCGTGAAGTCGTGGGTGACGACGCTTACAGCCTCCTTCGTGATGCGTTGCGGCGCGCGCTGGGCGGCGAGACGATGGTCTTCGAGCGCGAACTCCGCGGCCGCGATCTGTACCGCTGCGAAGAGGTCAGCTACCTTCCGCAGTTCGACGCGCAAGGCCGCGTGGCCGGCGTGCATTCGGTCACGCTCGACATCACGGAGCGCAAGAAACAGGAGCTGCGCCTGCGCGCGCTGACCACCACCGACCACCTCACCGGCCTGGCCAACCGCGCCGGCTTTGAAGAGCGTTTGCTGGCGGCGCTCGACCAGGCGCGTGTGACCGGATCCACCGGCGCGCTGCTGCTGGTCGACCTCGACGGCTTCAAGGTCGTCAACGACACGCACGGACATGCCGTTGGCGATGCGCTGCTGCGCACCTTCGCGCAGCGCCTGGCGCGGGCGGTGCGCCCGTACGACGGCGTGGCGCGCTTTGGCGGCGACGAGTTCGCCGTCATCCTGGAGCACCTGTCGCACCCGGACGACGCGAAGACGGTTGCGGCCAATATCCTCTCCGCATGCAACAAGCCGTTTCGCTTGCGCGAGGCGATGGTGCAGGTCGGTGCGAGCATCGGGATCGCGACTTTCGACGCGCGTACGTTGGCGCAAAGCGCTGTCTTCGAAGCCGCCGATGAGGCGCTGTATGAAGCCAAATCGCGCGGCAAGGGATTGTTTGTCAGCGCCGACGAGCTGTCGACGGGCTGATTTCGCAGCGCCGCACGGCACGCAGAAACGGGTACGCTCGGCGCCGATCCGGCGGTATTGCGCAGGCAATATTGCAACGCAACATCGGCCCCCCAGGCCGGGCGGCGGACAATCCCCTATCGCACGGTCGTGCGCTTTCCGGTAAAGTCCCGCGACTGACTGCACGCGCCGGCCACCCCGGCGCGTCGCACAAGAGCGCTGCACCCATGGCGCCTTCGCTTCACACTCCGACGCACTTTCGGTGCGCGCATGCCCGATCCGGCATCGCTCGCCCGGCTGGTCTTCCGCCGTTTCGCCAACGTTGTCATGCGTGGCGCGAAACCGGCAGGCGAGCGTCCGGACGCGATGCAGGGCGCATGCGGGGGAGCGACGGTGTTGGGCCAGCGCATCTTCGAGACGCATCGCATTCAAGCAATCGCGACGGACAAACAAGGAGCAGGTTCGCATGCAAAAAATGATCAAACGGCTGCTGTTGACGGCAGTGGCTGCGGGGGCGGCAATCGCAACGGGCACGACATTCGCGGCCCAGGACATCAAGATCGGTGTGGCAGAAGCGCTGTCGGGCGGTGCAGCCCAATACGGCGTGGCCATCCGCAACGGCTTCCAGCTGGCGGCTGATGAGATCAACGCTGCAGGCGGCATCAACGGCAGCAAGATCGCGCTGGTGATCGAAGACGAGCAGGGCAAGAAGGAAGAGGCCATCAACGTCTTCAAGAAGCTGATCTTCCAGGACAAGGTGGCGATGGTGTTCGGCCCCACGCTGTCCAACTCGGCCCAGGCGGCTGACCCGATCGCGCAGGCTGCCAAGACGGTGGCCTTCGGCACCTCCAACACCGCAGACGGCATCACCAGCATCGGCGATTTCGTCTTCCGCAATTCCGTGACCGAAGCCGATGTGCTGCCGGCCACCATCCAGACCGTTGTGAAAAAGGCCGGCGTGAAGAAGGTTGCCGTGCTGTACGGCAACGACGACGTCTTCACCAAGAGCGGCTACGACAACTTCAAGAAGGCCCTCGAAGACCTGAAGATTCCGGTCACGACCACCGAGACCTTCGCCAAGGGCGACGTGGACTTCAAGGCCCAGCTCACCAAGATCAAGGCGACGAACCCGGATGCGATCGTGCTGTCGGCGCTGATTGCCGAAGGCGGTCCGATCATGGTGCAGGCGCGCCAGCTTGGCCTGAACGTGCCGGTCATCGGCGGCAACGGCATGAACTCGGTCAAGGTGTTCGACCTGGCCAAGGACAAGTCCGACAACCTGTGGGTGGGCAGCCCGTGGTCGATCGAGAACCACACGCCCGAGAACAGCAAGTTCATCACCGCCTACACCACCAAGTACAAGGCAGCGCCGGACCAGTTTGCGGCGCAGGCGTATGACGCCATGTACATCGCGAGCAAGGCGCTGAAGACGGTTAAGTTCAGCGGCAACCTCGAAGCCGACCGCAAGGCAATCCGCGATGCACTGCCGGCAGTCAAGCACACCGGCGCGACGGGCGCGTTTGCCTTCCGCCAGGTCACCGCGCGTGGCAAGCCGGCCGGCTACGACGCCGTGCAGACGCCGATCGTGAGCGTGACCAAGAACGGCAAGTACACGATCGAGAAGTAATCTTCGGTTCTCGTTGAAACCCTTTGAACGAGACAGGCGGGGCGTAGCTAAACCTACGCCCCATCGCTTTTTTTGTGGCTGCCCGGTGACTGCCTTGGTCACGTTCGGCCGCACCTCACTCTGATTCATCATGCTGGAACAGCAACTCGTCAATGCGCTGTCGCTCGGGTGCGTGTATGCGTTGTTCGCCCTGGGGTTCACGCTGGTTTTCGGCATCCTGGGCGTGATCAACCTGTCGCACGGCGCGGTCTTCATGCTCGGTGCCTATGCGGCGCTGCAGGTCGTTCTCCACTTCGAGCTGCCGCTCTGGGCCGCACTGGCCGTGGGCTTTGCCGTGAGCGGCGTGGCCGGCCTCATCATCGATGTGCTGCTGCTGCGCCCGCTGCGCCGCCGCAACGCGCCGCACCTGATCCCGATGATTGCCACCATCGGCGCGGGCATCGCCATCAACAACGCCATGCAGGGCGTGTTCGGGGCCGAAAACCTGCGCTTCCCGGCCGGGCTCGTCTCGGATGCCTCGCTGGATCTGGGCGGCATCCACCTCACCCCGCTGGAGCTGAGCATCATCGTGCTGTCGTTTGCACTGATGGCCGCGCTCATGCTGCTGCTCAAGCGCACGCAACTCGGCCGCGCGCTGCGCGCGATTGCGGAGTCGCCGAAAGCCGCCGCGCTGCTGGGCATCAATGTCGAAGGTCTGTTCCTGCTGACCTCGTTTGCAGCGGCCGCGCTGGGCGGATTGTCGGGCGTGCTGATCGGCCTGTACTCCAACGCGGTCTTCCCGTTGATGGGCCAGCCGATGCTGCACAAGGGCATCGCGGTCATCATCCTCGGCGGCCTGGGCGATATTCGCGGCGCGATGCTGGGCGGGCTGTTCCTCGGGTTTGCCGAGGTGCTGTCGGTGGCCTACATCGGCTCGACCATGCGCGACGCGGTGGCGTTCGGTCTGCTGTTCCTGATCTTGCTGGTGCGGCCGCAAGGGCTGTTCGGCAAGGTGCTGGAACGCAAGGCCTAAGGAGACCGACATGGAATGGTTCGACAATTTCTGGTCGGTCTACAGCAACCTGGTGCTCACGCTGGGCATCAATGCATTGCTGGCGCTGTCCATTTACCTGACGTTGTCGTGCGGCCTGCTCGCGATGGCGAATGCGGCCTTCATGGGCATTGGCGCGTACACGGCGGCGCTGCTGACGATGAACGCCGAGATGCCGTTTTCCGTCGCGCTGCTCGGCGGCATGGCGGCGCCGGCCGTGGTGGCCGTGGTCATCGGGCGGCCGACGCTGCGCCTTTCGGGCGTGTATCTGGCCATGGCCACGCTGGGTTTCGGTGAGGTCGTGCGCGTGCTGATCCTGAACACCGAGAACTGGACCGGCGGCGCGCTGGGCCTGAACGGCATTCCGCAATTGACCGAGTGGTGGCATGTGGCGGTGGCCGTGTTGGCGACGCTGTTCGTGCTGGCACGCATGCGTCGCTCGAAGGTGGGCCGCGCATTCGAGGCCATCAAGGAAGACGAAACCGCTGCAGGGCTTATGGGCATCAACGTGGCCGGCACTAAGCTGTTGGCCTTCACGCTGGGTGCGGCCATCGCCGGGTTGGCCGGTGCACTGAATGCGCACCTCACGTTCTTCATCGGCCCGAACGAATTCGGCTTCGACCGCGGCGTCGAAATTCTGACGATGACGATTCTGGGCGGCACGAATGGCCTGACGGGCCCGGTGCTGGGCAGCCTGATCCTGTCGCTGCTGCCGGAGTTGCTGCGTGCGTTCAAGGATTTCCGCCTGGTCGTCAACGGCGTGATCCTGATGGTGATTGTGCTGTTCCTGCCCAAGGGCATCTGGGATCCGGCGCGTTTCGCGCGCTGGTTCGGCATCAAGCGCGGCGGCACCATGCCTGGCACGGCCGCCACCCCGGCTGCTTCCAATGAATCGCACTGAGGCCGCCATGCTGAAACTCACTTCCATTTCCAAGCGCTTTGGCGGCCTGTCGGTTTTGCAGGACGTCAACATTGAAGTGCCGCAAGGCAGCATCTTTGGCTTGATCGGCCCGAACGGCGCCGGCAAGACGACGGTGTTCAATCTGATCACGGGCCTGCTGGCACCCACCGGTGGCTCGCTCACGTTCAACGGCGATAACCTGGTCGGCAAGAAGCCGCACCAGATCACGCAGATGGGCATCGCTCGCACGTTCCAGAACATCCGCATCTTCAAGGAGATGACGCTGCTGGAGAACGTCGTGGTGGGCATGCACCGGCATCTGGACTACGGTGCGCCGGGCCTGCTGCTCTCGCTGCCCAAGTATCGCGCCGCCGAGCGCCGCGCGCGCGACCGTGCGCTCGAGCTGCTCTCGTGGGTCAAGCTCGACCACAAGGCGCATGACATTGCCGACAACCTCTCGTACGGCGACCAGCGCAAGCTCGAACTGGCACGCGCGCTGGCGACCGAACCCAAGCTGCTGCTGCTCGACGAGCCCGTCGCCGGCATGAACACCGGCGAGAAGGTCGACCTGATGGCCGAGATCGAAAACATCAAGGCGCGCGGCTACACGATCTTCATGATCGAACACGACATGCGCTTCGTGATGGGCCTGTGCGAACGCATTGCCGTGCTGAACTTCGGCCGCATCATCGCTGAAGGGCCGCCCGAAGCGATCCGCAACGATCCGCAAGTCATCGAGGCGTACCTGGGCCGCGATGACGACGATGAAGCGAACGGCAATGCCGCGCAGAAGGAGACGGCATGACCACGTTGCTGGAAGTCAAAGGGCTGGACGTGTCGTACGGGCACATCGCAGCCGTCAAGGGCATCGACTTTGCACTCAAGGCCGGCGAGATCACCTCGCTGGTGGGCGCAAACGGTGCGGGCAAATCGACCACGCTGCTGGCGCTTTCGGGCCTGATCCCGAAGTCGCAGGGTGATGTGCGCGGCCAGATCCTGTTCGAAGGCGAAGACGTTACGCAGTGGTCTGCCCACAAGCGTGTGGAACGCGGCATCGTGCAGGTGGCCGAAGGGCGCGCCACGCTCACCACGATGACCGTGCGTGAAAACCTGGAGCTGGGCGCCTACACGCGCAAGGACAAGGGCCAGATCGCCTCCGACCTGGAGCGCGTATTCCACCTGTTCCCGCGCCTGAAGGAGCGCATCGACGGTCTGGCCGGCAACCTGTCGGGCGGCGAGCAGCAGATGTTGGCCATCGGCCGCGCGCTGATGGCGCGCCCGCGCGTGCTGCTGCTGGATGAACCGTCGATGGGCCTCGCGCCGATCATCGTGCAGGAGATCTTCCGCATCCTGCGCACCATCAATGCCGAGGGCCTGACGATTTTCCTGGTCGAGCAGAACGTGCGCCAGGCGCTGAAGATCGCGCAACACGGTTACGTATTGGAAACCGGCGAGATCGTGTTGGCTGACAGCGGCAAAAACCTGCTGGGCAATCCGCGCGTGCTCGAAGCCTACCTGGGCGGCTGAGCGTTTCGAACACGCCTCGGCATGCAACATTGCCGAGGCGCAAGAACCGCATATCCATTGGGTTTGCGGTTCATTTTCATCCCAAAGCGTACCCGTTTCTGCGTACGTTCAATTCCCCGCCAAAACGTGTCGCTGTGCCTCGAACAGCGCGATCAATGCGTCGGCTACGGCCCGCACGCGCGGTGATCGTCGAACGTCAGGATGGATCACCAACCAGATTTCTCGATGCAACGCAGGGTCGTCGATGGGCAATCGGCGCAAAAGCGTACCCGTTTCTGCGGGCGCGCCGAGCAGGTGAGGCAGCGCCGCGACACCCAGTCCGGCCAGCGCCGCCTGGTGCATCGCGGCCAGATCACTGCAGCGTAAAACCACGCGACGTTCGCCTGCGTAGTTGTCCAGCCAGCGCTGCTGCGGGACGTGACGCAGGTTTTCGTCGTAGCCGATGAATTCCCATTCGGATTCGGGGCGAGCGAGCACTTCTGCGGTGGCGTACAGACCGTAGCCGAGGTCGCCCAGCGGCCGTGTCGCCAGGGCCGATGAGGTTGGGCGTGACAAGCGCACTGCCAGGTCGGCTTCGTGCGCCATCAGGTTGGCGTTGCGTTTTTCACCCAGCAGCACGAGGTCGATGCCGGGCCATTGACGGCGCAGCGTCGCCAGGTTGGGCGCGATGACGTGGCTGGCCACCGTGGGCGGCGCAGAGATACGCACCGTCCCGCGCAAACTGCCCGCGCCTGCAGCGGCACGAGCAAAGCCGGCCGCTTCCTGCTCCATGCGTTCAGCGCGCTCGGCCAGCGCGTTGCCTTCGGCGGTCAGGCGCCAGCCGCGCGGCAGGCGGTCGAACAGGCGCACGCCCAGGGATTGCTCCAGTGCGTCTGCGCGCCGCGCCACCGTGGTGTGTTCCACCGCCAGTCGCCGCGCAGCAGCCGACAGGCTGCCCTCGCGCGCGAGCACGAGAAAGTAGCGCACGTCATCCCACTGCAACGAAGAAGAAGGTTCGGCCGCTGCCGCACGCGCCAAGGCACGCGCATTTTTTGGCCGACCTGGGCTTTTTTGCACAGAAGCTGATCGGTTTTTGTGAATTCCCGGGTGATTCTGAACGGATTACGCTTGTTTCACAACGTGACGAACGCAGTACCCGTCATCGACGAATCCAAAAAGCGTACCCATTTCTGCGAGGACTTCTGCCATGCATGCCAAGGTGATCCAACTCCGTGAACCCGGACCAGCATTGGGTTTGCGGGCCGCCAACCTGATGTTGCCGCCGCCTGGGCCGAATGCGTTGACGGTGCGGCACACGGCCATCGGCGTGAACTTTGTCGACGTGTATCACCGTACCGGCTTGTATCCGGTGGCCGCGTTTCCGGCGGTGCTCGGAGTGGAGGCCGTCGGCGTGGTACAAGCGATGGGTACGGAGGTGCGCGGCTTTGTGGTGGGCCAGCGCGTGGCCTGGGCTGGCCTGATGGACGGCGCGCCCGGCGGCTACGCCAGCCACCGCAACATCCCCGCGGAGCGGGCGATTGCCTTGCCTGATGCGCTGGATGACGAAACCGTGGCGGCCACGTTGGTCCGCGGCATCACCGCGCACATGCTGCTGACGCGGGTACGGCAGGTGCGCGCCGGCGATACGCTGCTCGTGCATGCGGCGGCCGGTGGCCTGGGCGCGTTGCTGGTGCAGTGGGCCAAACGTCAGGGGGCGCGCGTGATGGGCACGGTCGGCAGCGAAGCGAAGGCCGCCGTCGCCATCGGCCACGGCGCGGACCACGTCGTGCTGCATCGCCAGCAAGATGTGCGCGAAGCCGTGCTCCAGCTCACCGACGGGGAAGGTGTCGACTACGTGATCGACGGCATTGGCGGCGCCATGCTGCAGACCTCGTTGGCGGTGACGCGGCCCTTCGGCATGGTGGCGAGCATCGGACAAGCAGGCGATGTCGGCAACGCCCAGACGAATGCCGTCGATCTTGCGGCGCTCGGGCCATCGCGATCCATTGCGCTGGCGCGGCCGGGTGTCATCCGGTACATGGCCGATCTGTCGAACTACCGGACCGGGGTGCAGGCCGCCTTGCAGCGCATGCTCGATGGCGTGCGCGTGCCGGTGGGCGGTACCTACGCACTCGAAGACGCCGCTGCCGCACACGCTGCACTGGAGGCCGGACAGACCGTCGGCGCGTTGCTCTTGCGCCCTTGAGAACCCTGCGCGGCGAAGGGTTTCCGCGCAAAGCGTACCCATTTCTGCGGGACACTGAGCGTGGTTGTTTCACGCCGCCGGGTCTCGCGTTTCGAAGGTGTTACCTCATCCCATAAGGAGCCATCGCATGCTGTACCTGATTCTTTTCAACTACACCGCACCACTTGAAGCGCTCGATCGTGTGCTGCCTGCGCACCGCGCGCATCTGGACGCCCACTATGCGAGCGGCCACTTCCTGATGTCGGGGCCGTTCTTCCCGCGTGAAGGTGGTGGGATCCTGGCGCGTGCCGAATCCCGCGAAGAGATCGACGCCATCGTCGCGCGCGATCCTTTCGTGATCGAAAACCTCGTGCAGGTGCGCGTCATTACGTGGGGCCCGAATCGTCGCAGCGCAGACACACCGCAGGCGTGGTTGCCAGACGCCGTGGTCGCGACATCGACTTAAAACCGGCGCGGCGCCGTCGCTATCATGTCGACCTGTCCTGATGTGAATCGACATGACCGACACGCCGCCGCCTCAACCGGATATGCCGCGCCAGCCATGGTGGCGGCGCGCGATTGCCCGACTGCCCTTCGGTCGCGAGCATCTCGTGTTTGTGATTGCCGGGCTGATCGGCTGCGCGGGTGCCTTGTCGACGATCCTGTTTCGCGAATGCCTGCGGCAACTGCAATGGTGGCTCTCAGGTACGGACCAGGGTTTGGTGGCCACGGCGCGGGCGCTGCCTTGGTGGGCGCGACTGCTGGTGCCGACCGTGGGTGGACTGCTGGCCGGTATCACGCTCCAGGTCGGCCTCAAGTGGATTCCGCGAAAAGGCGCTGAAGACTATATGGAAGCCATTGCGGTGGGCGATGGCGTGCTGAGCGCACGGCAGAGTCTGGTACGGAGTGCGTCGTCGTTGTGCTCGGTGGCCAGCGGCGCATCGATCGGGCGCGAAGGGCCGATGGTGCAGCTGGCGGCAATGTGCGGCTCGCTGGTCGGCCGTGTGCTGCGGCACTGGACCGCCGTGCCAGTGGAGCAATTGCGTCTGCTGGTCGCCTGCGGTGCCGCTGCCGGCATTACGTCTGCCTACAACGCGCCCATCTCGGGTGCGGTGTTCGTCTGCGAAATCGTGTTTGGTGTCATCACCACGGCGACGCTCGGGCCGCTGCTGGTGGCGGCGGTCACCGCTGACATCGTCGTGCGCCAATTCTTCGGCTACGGGGCCGTTTACGAGATGCCGCACTTCGATTTCGTTTCCGGCTGGGAAGTGCTGACGTATGTGGGCCTGGGTCTGGCCGCGGGGATGGCGGGGCCGCTGCTGCTCGGTTTGATCGACCGCGCGCGCGATGCGTTTGCACGTACCAAGCTGCCGCTCACGTTGCGATTGGCTGCCGGCGGGCTGATCGTTGGTGCGCTGTCCACGGGCGTGCCCGAGGTCTGGGGCAACGGCTACAGCGTGGTCAATGCCTTCCTGCACGAGCCATGGCTGTGGCAGACGGTGGCGCTGGTGCTGATCTGCAAGGTGGTGGCGACGGCGTCGAGTGCAGGTTCCGGTGCGGTGGGCGGTGTGTTTACGCCCACGCTGTTTTGCGGCGCTGCATTGGGTTTGCTGTATGGCACAGGCATGCACGCGCTGCTGCCGGATGCGGCGCCGGTGCCGGTCAGTTACGCCGTGGTCGGCATGGGCGCGCTGCTGGCCGCGACCACGCACGCGCCGCTCATGTCGATCCTGATGATTTTCGAGATGACGCTGTCGTACCAAGTGGTGCTGCCACTCATGCTGGCCTGCATTACCGGCTATGTGACGGCCCATGCAGCGCGCGCGCCGTCCGTGTATGCGCGTGCGCTGGCGCGCAATCGTGAGGACACGGGCGACAATGCCGGGCACCTTCCAGCGTCATCAGACGGCACGCAGAAATAGGTACGCTTTAACGCTGATCGATCGCTCCGTCATAGACATTGCGACGCGACAAGCTTGCCTTGTCAGCTAAATCGAAGAAAAAGCGATTGATAGATTGCTTTTTGGTGTGCGTTTTCGGGAACTTTTAGGCGATACTGCGACAATTTGTTGCTGTTGCGAATCGTTATCATTTATATTTGCGTCCGCAATACGTAGTGCGCTCTCGTGCACGGCGGCACGGGCGCAGGAGGGCGTTCCGTCCCGGCTGGCACTCAATAGAAGAGCGCCGCCGGAGAAACCACGCAATGAACCGCCGCACGCCCGTCGCCAGCGCCCTGTTGGCCCTGTTTGCCACGCCCACCGTCGCCCTTGCCCAGCAGGCCACGCTTGCGCAGGCACCCGCTACCGCCACGTTGCCGGAAGCCGTTGTAAAGGGCGCCGCCCCGCGCGACGACTACAACGCCGCCAAAAGCTCCATTTCCAAGCTGCCCGAGAACCTGCGCGATGTGCCGCAATCGGTGACGGTCGTGCCCAAGGCGCTGACCGATGCGCAAGGCGGCAGCTCGCTGGCCGATGCGTTGCGCAACGTGCCCGGGATCACCATCGGTGCGGCCGAAGGCGGGCAGATCGGCAACAACATCAACCTGAACGGTTTCTCTGCGCGCACCGACATCTACCTCGACGGCTTCCGGGATCGCGGCCAGTACTACCGTGACCTGTTCGCCCTCGATTCGGTGGAAGTGTTGATGGGCCCGTCGTCGATGCTGTTCGGCCGCGGTTCGACGGGCGGCGTCATCAACCAGGTGACGAAGAAGCCGAAGCTGAAGGCCGCCACGGAAATCACCGGTTCGGTCACCACCAACGGCCTGGTGCGTGCCACCGCCGACGTCAACACGCCGACGTCGGACACTTCGGCCTTCCGCATCGCCGCGATGGCGCAGAACGGCAAGACGAGCACGCGCGACGAGATGACTGCGCAGGATTTCGGCATCGCGCCGTCGTGGCGTTTCGGCATCGGCACACCGACCGAGGTGACGCTGTCCGCGCTGCTGCAGCACAACCGCGACATGCCCGACTACGGCCTGCCGAACCTCAACGGCCACCCGGTCAACGTCAGCCCCAAGACGTACTATGGCTACACCGATGACCGCACCACGCAGGACGTGGCGTCGTTCTCGGCCAATATCGATCACAAGTTCTCGCCCAACCTGCGGCTGCGCAACCAGACGCAGTTCAACTACGTGCAGACCGACGCGCGCGAGACAGCGCCCAACGCGGTGGGTACGGTCAATTCGTCGGGCGTGTTCACGGCGCTGACCAACAGCAATCTGCCGCTTTCGGCGCTGTCGGTGCGCCTGCAAAGCCACGACCGCCGCATCCGTGATTACTCGTTGTTCAACCAGACCGAGCTGACGGCCAAGTTCGATACGGGTTCGGTCAAGCACACGCTGCTGGTCGGCACCGAGTTCGGCCACGACGGCTACGACAACCAGAATTACTATCGCAACGGTTCGTGCAACGGTACGCCGCTGGCGCAGTCGAGCATGACGAGCGGCTTTGTCTCGTGCGAGCCGCTGGTCAGCCCGAGCTACACCACGTCGCCGGCGAGCACGCCGTCGAGCCTGGGCAACCTGCAGGGCGGCTCGGCCAACACGGTGGCGGCGTACTTCAACGATTCGATCGAATTCACCAAGCAATGGAAGGCCGTCGCCGGCCTGCGCTATGACCGCTACGTGGCGAGCATTTCGAACTCGCTGAATGCGGCGAACACGCCGGCGTCGGCCAAGATCACGGCTCTGCCGTACGCGCAGCAGACCGTGAACTTTGTCAGCACGCGCCTGGGCGGCATCTGGCAGCCGACGGACTGGCAGTCGTACTACGTGTCATACGGCACGTCGTTCAACCCGTCATTGGAACAACTCGTGGGCACCACGGGCCAGCAGGGGTTGGACCCGGAGAAGAACAAGTCGTACGAGGCGGGCGGCAAGTGGGATCTGCTCAACGGCGACCTGTCGGTCAGCTCGGCGCTGTTCCAGATCACCAAGGACAACGCCCGCACGCAGATCGACAGCACGACGTACACCTCGGCCGGCAAGATCCGCGTGCGCGGTGCGCGCCTGGGTGCGACGGGCCACGTCACCGACAAGCTGCAGATCTTCGCGGGCTATACGTACCTGGACGCGCAGATCGTCAACGGCATCGCCGCGGGCACGCAGGGCATGACGCCGGCCAACACGCCCAAGCACGCCGCGACGGTGTGGACGAGCTACGCCTTCCTGCCGAACTGGGAAGTGGGCGCAGGCGCGTTCTACATGTCGCAGCGCTACGCCAACAACACCGACACGGTGCAGGTGGGCGGCTTCGTGCGCTGGGATGCGATGCTGGCCTACCACCAGCCGAAATACGACGTCCGTCTGAACCTGTTCAACGTGTTCAACAAGACGTATTACGATGCGCTGATTCCGTCCGATGGCGGCCGCGCCGTGCCGGGCACCGGCCGTGCGGCGATGCTGTCGGTGGTGTATCGGATGTAATGGCTGGGGGATGGGCCCTCGGCCGCATCCCCGTTTTCTTAGAGCGCCATGCTTGTCTGCATTCCGAACGTCTTCAACGCCGCGCAGGTGGCTGCACTGCGCGATCTGCTCGACAACGCGGGCGACGCCTGGGTGGATGGCCGCGTGTCGGCCGGATATTCGGGGGCGCCGGTCAAGGTCAACCAGCAGATCGATGAGGGCGCGGAAGTGGCCCTGCAGTGCCAGCAGCTCATCCTGAGCGTGCTGGAGCGGCACCCGCGCTTCATCAGCGCGGCGTTGCCCAACGTGGTGTACCCGCCGATGTTCAACCGCTACGGCGAGGGCATGACCTTCGGCGCGCACGTCGATGGCAGTGTGCGCATCCACCCGCACAACGGCACAAAGCTGCGTACCGATATCTCGGCCACGCTGTTTCTGTCAGACCCCGCCAGCTACGACGGCGGCGAACTGCAGATTGAAGACACGTATGGCATGCACAGCGTCAAGCTCAATGCCGGTGACTTGGTGATCTATCCGGCAACGAGCCTGCATCAGGTGACGCCCATCACGCGCGGGGTGCGCGTGGCGAGCTTCTTCTGGATCCAGAGCCTGATTCGCGACGACGCGCAGCGCGCCATGCTGTTCGACCTGGACAACGCCATCCAGACGCTCAACCAGACCGACGCGGATGCCACCGCGCGTCGCACGCTGATCGGCGTGTATCACAACCTGATGCGGCAGTGGAGCGAGACCTGATCTGAGCGTGCCGCGCCGCATCGGGGATGGCGCGGCGCAATGTTCATGAGCGCCGCGCGATGGGGCTCATGAGGCTGACTCGGCTCAGTGGCCCGAACGGCGATACAGCTCGGCCATCATGCCGCAGCTTTCCACGTGCAGCGCAACGGCGCGGCGGGCTTCACGGCGCACGATTTGCCAGAAACGGACGAAACGCGAGGTGCGGGCGGCTTTGAGAGCGACGGTGTTCATGGCGATTCCTTCTGCGGACTGATTTAGGGATAACCCTAGTAGGGAATACCCGGATTTTAGTCGCGATATTGCAGCGCAGCAAACTGCATTTGACAGTGTCGCTCGATCGCCACATCGATGTGGCTAGCCCGCCACTCTGCTGACCGTGCCGGCGTTGCCATCCACGCGGATCGTCTCGCCGTCGTTCAATTGGGCCCGGATGCCGGGCACGTTCACCACCGCCGGAATCCCGAACTCGCGCGCCACGATGGCGCCGTGCGACAGGTAGCCGCCGGTTTCCATGACGAGCGCCCCGGCCTTCAGGAACAGCGGCGTCCAAGCCGGGTCGGTGCTGGGAGCGACCAGGATGTCGCCCGCTTGCAGCGCCGTGCCGGCCGCAGCGTGGTCGACCAGCCGTGCCAGCCCCTGTGCCGAGCCCGCGCCCACCGCGGTGCCGGTCCAGGTCTCTCCGGAGAGAGCGATTGGCGCAGTGGAAGCGACGGGCGCGTCGCCGTGCTCGGTGACGATGTCTGACTCTTGCACCGCCGCCCAATCGTTCAACTGCTGGCGGCGTTCACGCGCACGCTGGGCGGCAAAGCGCAGCGGCAACGCGCCGGTGCCCGCGGCCACGCATTCGTCCAGCGTCAGGTTGAAAATGTCTTCCGGCGCATCGAGTCCTTCCTCGCCGACAAGCCGGTCAGCCAGTTTCAGCAGGCCGGTGCGCAACGCCTCCAGATACGCCACCAGCGCGCTGCGTGCCGCTTCGCGCTGGTTGCTGTCGCGCACGGCACTCTTGAGCATGCCCCGCACGATCGGCCGCAGCCAGAACGGCAGGCGCACCCACGCACGCTCGGACGCCGCCTGCTGCCGTTGCCGCACGGCGCGCGCATCGCTGCCGATCAGGCCAACTACGAGGTCCAGCAAGTAGTCCGGCTGCTCGCGCCAGCGCGGGTGGCGGAAGTAGCTCTCTTCAATGGCGCGGTGGCCGTAGCGCTCCAGAAACGCACTGAAATGCTGGCGGAACGGGCTGTGCGGCGGCAGTTGCTGCGCCCATTGCGCACCGATACGTTTGTCGGCGCGAAGCCAGGCGAGCGCTTCGATGTCGGCGGCGGCCGTTTGTGCCAGCGCCATCAGGTCGTAGCTCTGCTGTGCGGTGACGCTCGGTTCCGCGCCCGCCATGAGCGCGGCGGCCAGCGCGTGGCCCTCGCCGGGGCACTGTTTTTCGATCACGTCGACCAGCCCCGAAACGGCGCCGCCCGCCGAGCCCTGCAGGAAGAACAGGCTGTCTGCGCGGCGGGCAATGTTGAAGCGCTCGCGCAGGCAGGTGGCCAGCTCGGCGGTTGTTTCTGGCCATGCGTCTTCACGCCATTGCGCGGCTTGCTTGCGGGCCCGGTTCAGATCGCTCTGCGCATGGCGGCGCGCCGCGCCTGCTCTCAATAGATATCGCATGAGCCGTGCGCCGCGCGCCAGCCGCTGCGGCCATGTGGTGCGGGGCAGCGCAATCTCGGGCTGCGTGCCGCCCAGCATGCGGTTGATGGCATTGGGCGCAATGCCGAACGCGTCAAACGCTTCCCACTGCATCAACGAGACATCGAGATATACGTGGCCGCCGAAGAGCCTGGCGCGCTCCAGGCCCGGCAGCAGCGCGTAGCCCGCCAGCGAGTACGCCAGCGTCAGCATCCGGTTGGCCGCATGGCCGTACAGCGACCAGTCGATGGGCGACAGCGGTGTGGGAAACATCTCGCGCGTGTTGCCGCGCGTCCAGAACGTCGGTTGGGTTTGCAGGGCGGGGTAGGTGGAGCGGGCGGCCGTAGTGATCGGGCGCGCCTGCACGATCCAGAAGCGCTGCCCGTCCCACACCCATTCGATGTCGTAGCGGGGCTGGGCAAAGTCGAGCGCGCGGGCCGTATCGCGTGCAACCCTGGCCAAGGTGATGAGTTGCGCGTCGTCCAGCACGGCACGGCGGGCGTCTTCGGTCGCGGTGTCGGCGAGTGCCGTGCCGCCTTCGGCCAGCCCGCGCGTCATGCGGCGCTTGGTGCCGATCTGGCGTTCGACCACGCGCAGCGTGTCGTCCTGGGGCGCGATTTCCAGCCGGTCGACGTCGCCGTCGGCGTGGCCGCCCACCAGCGCTTCGCCCAGGCCCCAGTGCGCGTTGATGACGATGTGGTCGTCGCGGCCGGTCAGCGGGTCGCCCGTGAACGCGATGCCTGCGGCCACCGCCGGCAGCATCGGCATGATGACCACGGCCATCGCCAGGTCGGTGGTGTCGATGCCAAAGCGCTCGCGGTATGCCAGCGCCTGCGGTGCGTGCGCGGAGTCCCACACGGCGCGCACTGCGTCCGCCAGCGCCTGCGCACCGACGACGTTCAGGCGTGTCTCATGAATGCCCGCGAACGAGCGTTGCGCGGAATCCTCCTGCGGCGCGGACGAACGCACAGCCAGCGGCGTGTTCTGCCAGCCGCGCGCCGTCAGCGCTTCGGTAATGGCAGCCAGCACGGCGTTGGGCACGGCATCTCCGCGACTGCGCCCGCGGCTGGCATCTGCAGCCAGCACGAAACCATCGGGCACCGGCACGCCGAGCATCGCCATCCGTCCAAGCTGCCAGCCCTTGCCGCCGGCCACTGCGGCGCCGGCCGCGGCCGCAGCCGGCCAATCGAGCACGAGCGGGTTCATCACGTCTCCTTGCGGGCCATGCCGTGCAGGAACAGGTCGATAACGGCGGAGAAACCCGCGTGCAGGTCGGTGTCCGGACGTGCAAGCCAGCGCATCAGCGCGCCCAGGTACAAATACTCGAAGAGCGCCGCGAGGTGCTCCGCATCGAGCCGCGTGTCGAGTTCCCCTGAGCGCTGCGCTGTGTCGATGAGTGCCATGAACACCGCTTCGAGCCCGCTGCGCTTGTCTGCGTCACGGTTGCGGGCGGCCAGGTCGGCGCTGGCAAAACGGTAGCGGAAATATGCGGCTAGATAGGGCCGGCGCACGTTGCACCAATCGGCCGAGGCGGACAGCAGCACCGCCAGGCGCGATGCGAAATCCGGCTGGGCTTCGATCTGCGTACGCAATTGCGCGCCGCCCGCCGCAAGCTCGGCGTGGAACTGGTGCGCCAGCAGGGCTTCCTTGACTGGAAAGTGGTTGTACAGCGTGCCTTTGGACACATCGGCCTGCGCGGCAATCTGCTCCATCGTCACGGCGTCGTAACCATGCTGCTCGAACAGGGAAAACGCCGTGGCCGCCAGGTGGTCCAGCGTCTGGGTGCGCTTGCGTTCGCGGCGGCCGGCTTCGATGGGGGACAGACTGGACGACATGGTGGGCTCGCTATTATTAAACGACGTGCAATTTTATACGTCGTTCAAAAATATGTGCAAGCGGAAACCCGTCTGTAGAATCAGCCCATTCTCCCGGCAACCTTTCGACAGGACCGACCATGTCTGCACTGCGCACGCTGTATCCCCCAATCGAACCGTATGAAACCGGCATGCTGGACGTGGGCGATGGCCACACGATCTATTACGAGCGCGTCGGCACGCCCGGCGCCAAGCCCGCGGTGTTCTTGCACGGCGGGCCGGGCGGTGGTGTTTCGGCGGACCACCGCCGCGTGTTCGATCCGGCACGCTACGACGTGATGCTGTTCGACCAGCGCGGCTGCGGGCGATCAACGCCGCATGCGGGCCTGGAGGCCAACACGACGTGGCACCTTGTGGCCGATATCGAACGCCTGCGCGCAATTGCCGGTGCGGATCGTTGGCTCGTCTTCGGCGGCTCGTGGGGCTCGACGTTGGCGCTCGCTTACGCGCAGAAGTATCCGCAGCATGTGAGCGAACTGGTGCTGCGTGGTATCTACACCGTCACGCAGGCCGAGCTGCGCTGGTATTACCAGTACGGCGTGTCGGAGATGTTTCCCGAGAAATGGGCACGTTTCCAGGCGCCCATTCCCGAAGCCCAGCGCGGCGACATGATTGCCGCCTATCGCAAGGTGCTGACCGGCAACGACACCGCCAGGCAAATCGAAGCCGCCCGCGCGTGGAGCGTGTGGGAAGGCGAGACCATCACGCTGCTGCCCGACCCCGCCAACAGCGCGAAGCACGCCGACGACCATTTCGCCCTGGCCTTCGCGCGGCTGGAGAACCACTACTTCACGCACCAGTGCTGGCTGGAAGAGGGCCAGCTGCTGCGCGAGGCGCATAGGCTGGCGGGCATTCCCGGCGTGATCGTGCATGGCCGCTACGACATGCCATGCCCCGCGCGCTATGCATATGCGCTGCATCATGCCTGGCCGGATTCGGACTTCCACCTGATCGAAGGGGCCGGCCATGCGTGGTCCGAACCGGGCATTCTCGATCAGCTGCTGGCCGCAACGGACCGCTTTGCCGGTAAGTAATTCATGACGGATTCCGCCGACCTGCGTTTCCTGCTCGCCATCCAGGACAACGGCAGCCTGGTGGTGACGGCGCGCGCGTTGGATCTGACGCCGTCGGCCGTGTCGCAGCGCCTGCAGCAGCTGGAGAAAAAGCTGGGCACACGGCTGGTCGATCGCACCGCGCGCAGCCTGCGCTTTACGCAAGAGGGCGCGCTGCTGTGCGAGCGTGGGGCAGAGCTGATCCGTCAGCTCGACGCGCTGTCAGAGGATTTGCACACACGCCGGGGCGGCCTGGTCGGTACGCTCAAGGTGAATGCCCCGCTGGGGTTTGGGCGGCGTTACGTGGCGCCCGTCATTGCGGATTTTCAGCAGCAGCATCCTGATGTCGACATTGAATTGGCGCTCTCCGATGCGCCCCTTGTCGAAGCGGCGGATCGCTTTGATGTGGTGGTGCATATCGGCGCGCTGCAGGTATCGAACCTGGTCGGCCATGCGATTGCGCCGAACGCGCGCTTTGTCTGCGCGTCACCCGCTTTTGTGAAGCGCTTCGGCTTGCCGGAAACGCCCGATGACCTTGCCGCGCTGCCCTGCATCGTGCTGCGCGAGAACAAGGAAGACGTGTCGCTCTGGCACTTCAGCAAAGGCCGCACGAGCCGCAGCGTGCGGGTACCGAGGCAACTCATCTGCAACGACGGCGATGTCATTCGCCAATGGGCGTGCGAAGGGCGCGGCGTGATCCTGCGCTCGGAATGGGACGTCGCCGACGACCTGCGCGCAGGCCGCCTCGTGCGGTTGCTGCCCGGCTGGAAGGCGCCGGACGCCAACGTGATCGCCCTCACGCACAACCGCGCAGGGTTGCCGCAACGTACGCGTCACTTCATGCAGGCGCTGCAAAGCCGTTTCAAGCCGCAGCCGCCCTGGCGCGCTTGATGTAGCACCACTGAATCTTTGATTCAAGCTGGCTTCACCGAAAGCCGGCGTGCGGTGCCTACAATCGGTTGCATCGATGTCCACCGATTTGCAGGTCACCACGTGAACGCTTCCACCGCCTCTACCGTTTCTCCCGACTCCGGCTATCCCAAGGCCATCCTCTTCGATCTGCTGACCGCGTTGCTCGATTCGTGGTCGCTGTGGAACCGCGCCGCCGGCTCCGAACAGGCGGGCCGCACATGGCGCGCCGAGTATCTGCGGCTGACGTACGGCTGCGGCGCGTACGTTCCTTACGAAGCGATGGTGCGGCAGGCCGCGCAGAACGTCGGCTTGCCGGCTTCCGCGCCCGAAGCGCTGGAAGCGAATTGGCTGCAGCTCACACCGTGGAGCGGCGCGGCGCAAGCGCTGGCCGAACTCCAGCCGCATTGCAAGCTGGCCGTGGTTACCAACTGCTCGGAGCGGCTGGGCCGGCAAGCCGCCGCGCTGTTGCCCGTCACCTGGGATGTCGTCATCACGGCTGAGCGGGCCGGCGTGTACAAGCCTGACCCGAAGCCGTATCGCATGGCGCTCGAACAGCTTGGCGTGGAGGCAGCCGACGCGGCGTTTGTTGCGGGCTCCAGCTACGACATGTTCGGCACGGCGGTGGTCGGCCTGCGCACGTACTGGCACAACCGCATCGGGCTGATGCCGGTGCCGGGGGCTCAGCTGCCGGAAATCACGTCGCCCACGCTGGACGACCTGCTGCCCTGGGCCCGCCGTTTTGCCGCATGAGGATGCAACCATGACCCCCGACACGTACACACTGGAAACCATCGACACGCCCGCAGCGTTGATCGACCTGCCGCGCATGCAGCACAACATCGCCCGCATGCAGCACCGCATGAACGCGCTGGGCGTGAAATTCCGCCCGCATGTGAAGACGACCAAGTGCCTCGACGTCGTACGCGCACAGGTGGCGGCCGGCGCGCAGGGCATTACCGTGTCCACGCTGAAGGAGGCCGAGGCCTTCTTTGCCGCCGGCATCAAGGACATCCTCTACGCGGTGGGCATTGTGGCCACCAAGTTGCCGCGCGCGATGGCGCTGCGCAAGCGAGGCTGCGATCTCAAGCTCGTCGTCGACAACGCAGAGGCGGCTCACGCTGTGGTCGATTACGCCCGCACGCACGGCGAGCGCTGCGAAGTGTGGATCGAAGTCGACACCGATGGGCACCGCTCCGGCATCACGCCCGAGCAGGACGCGCTGCTGGACGTCGGCCGCATCCTGAAAGACGGTGGTATTGACGTGGGCGGCGTGATGACGCATGCCGGCTCCAGCTACGACTTGAACGACCGTGCCGCGCTGGCGGCCCTGGCCGAGCAGGAGCGTGCCGGTTGCGTGCGCGCGGCGCAGCGCTTGCGCGAAGCCGGCGTGCCCTGCGCAGCGGTGAGCGTGGGTTCCACCCCCACGGCGTTGGCCACCGAACACCTCGAAGGCGTGACGGAGGTGCGCGCGGGCGTCTATGTGTTCTTTGATCTGGTCATGCACAACGTGGGGGTGTGCGCGATGGACGAAATCGCGCTGAGCGTGCTGACCACCGTGATCGGCCATCAGCCCGACAAAGGCTGGGTGATTGTTGACGCCGGATGGATGGCGATGAGCCGCGACCGTGGCACGGCCAAACAGTCGCATGATTTTGGCTATGGACAGCCGTGCGCGCTCGACGGCACGCCGCTCGACGGGCTTACGTTGATCGGCGCGAACCAGGAGCACGGCATCCTGGCGGCCAGCGATGGCTCGGTGCGTGACGACCTGGTGGCGCGTTTCCCGGTCGGCACGAAGCTGCGTGTGCTGCCGAACCATGCGTGCGCCACGGGCGCGCAGTTCCCGGAATACCAGGCGGTGTCGCCGCGGGGTGTGGTGCACATGTGGGCGCGGTTCCACGGCTGGTGAGTCGTCCGCCCGGCATGTCAAAAAAGCAAAAGGCCCGCAGGAATACCGCGGGCCTTTTGCTTGAATCCAATCTACCGAATGTGCCTCAGTCGCGTCTGACGCGTCCGATAGGCCGGGGAGCGACTCGGAACCAGCGCCGTCAGCGGCAAGGTGTCGGAATTGTAAATGCACCGTCCGGCGGCGCGCTGTAGCACATTTGTTCTACAGAGCGGCGCCGTATAGCGTTCGTATACTTGGTTGCACCAGGCCAGTTGAACCCGCCGTGGCAGCGCGATGGCGCATCTGCGGCGGGCTACATGACATGCAACCCACACCTTCCACACTCTGGCTGACCGGGCTGAGCGCCGCCGGCAAAACCACCTTGGCGCTGGCCGTGGCCGAAACGCTGACGTCGCGCGGCTTGCCGTGTCGCGTACTTGATGGCGGTGCCTTGCGTCAGCAGCTCTGCGCCGACCTTGGTTTCTCGCGCGCGGATCGCAGCGAACACGCGCGCCGCGTGGCGCAGTGGTGCGCGCAGATGAACAACACCGGGACGTGGGCCGTTGCCGCGCTCATCTCGCCATACCGTGAAGACCGGGAGCGCGCGCGACAGATTGTGGGCGCGTCACGGTTCTTCGAGGTGCACGTGGCCACACCGCTAGCAGTGTGTGAATCGCGCGACCCGAAGGGTTTGTATCGCATGGCCCGAGCCGGAACGATCGCCAACCTCACGGGCGTTGGAGAACCCTACGAGCCGCCGTTACATCCACAGTTGATGGTGGATACCGGCGTGCAATCCGTTGAAGCGTGTGTTGCACAGGCGCTGGCCCTGCTGGGGATGCAGGAAGCCGTTGCGGCTTGATGCGGGGCCATGTAACGCATTTGTTCCACAGACGAATCCAGCGCGCGTCGCTATGCTGCGACGGCTTCAAGAAGAAAAAGAGCACAGCATCAGTCAAAACGGGGGAGAGCTGCGGCGCGCACTGCATAGCGGGAACAGCGGTGCGCGCCTGACAGCCATGGTGCCGGTACGTCAGGCGCTGCGCGCCAGCGGCAGCCTCAGCGTAAAACGCGTTCCATCAGGTCCTGACGCCCAGTCGACCGAACCATCCAACGCCTGCGCGCGGCGCTGCTGATTGCGCAGGCCATGCCCCTTGCCGTCGCGCAGGGCACGGTCCACGTCGAACCCCTGGCCGTTGTCTTCGATGATGACCCGCACGCCATCCGGATCGGCAGCGGTACCGACGCGGATTTCGCTGGCGCGCGTGTGGTGCAGGATGTTGGCAATGCACTCCTGCACGATGCGCAGGATATGCAGCGCGCTGGACGGGTCGAGCCACGGCAGCGTCGGCAGCTTTTGGACCTCCCACAGCAGCGCGATGCCGGTGCCGTCCAGCCGCGGCTCGAGCCGAAAGCGCAGCGTGGCGAGCAACAGCAGCAAGTCGGCCTCGACCGGCTCCATCGAATCGATGGTCAGTTTCAGATCGTCCAGGCAGCCCTTCAGGATGTGCGAAATATCCACCTCGCTCAGGGCTCCGCGCTCCACCGAGCGGATCGCGCTGATGAGCGATGCGCCCAGCCCGTCGTGCATGTCCTGCATCAGGCGCTGGCGTTCGGCGCTGATGGCGCGCTGCCGCTCGGCTTCGCGCAGCTTCCGGTGGCTGACTTCGAGTTCGGCTTCGCGCGCCTTCAGGCGTTGCGCCAGGTTGGCGTTGGCCTGTTCGACTTCGCGAATGGCGTTGACGTAGCGCCGGTACATCAGCGTGCCGAAAATGCCGAACGTGATGGCGTTGGTGTACGCGCCGAAATACCAGCCTTCCGGGCTGCTGAAATTGTTCTGCAGCAGCCAGTCGGTCACGCCGAGCAATGTGCAGATGCCAACGCCAATGGCCACCATGACCCCTTCGTTGGAACGGCGCCACGCGTTGGCCACGCCGGCCCCGCCAACGGCGGCGCCCATGAGGGCGGCAATCGGGTAGATCAACGGCGTCACCTTGGGCGTGTTGGGCAGTACGGCCAGCATCGGCAGCGTCAGCACGCCATTCGCGACGGTCACCATGACGAGCGTGCGCGTGAACCACACGAGCGACCGCCCATGCAGTTGGCGCAGGAAGAAGTGCACCACCAGCACGAGCCACAGCAGTGAATTGACCGTCCGCCAGGCAAACCAGTCGTTGGCAATCGGCTGCGCCACGTAGAAATGCAGCCCGCGCAGGAACGAGGTGACAGCCAGGTTGAAGAACAGCAGATAGGCGGTTTCGTGGCCGCGCCGAAACCAGACGAACAACGCGAAGACGCCGATGGCGAGGAACGCAGCGCTCAGCACGGCCGGCAACTCTTGCTGCAGCCACTGGCGGACGTTGTAGCGACTCTTCAACGCATCCATCGGGCCCAGCCACAGCGACGACACGGCCACCTGCGTGCGCTGCGTGTGTTCCAGCCGCAGCAGAATCTCGCGCACGGGCACGTCGTCGCCGGGCTCGTCCAGCGCCACCCACAGCGGCGTGCGTGTGCTGTTCCACAGCGGCCCCCGTTCCTGCGCCCGATGCACGAGCCTGCCGTTGACATACACGGCGATGGTGCCGTCGGTCTTGATGCGTACACCGTAGAGCGCCAGCGGCACCGAATGCCTGGGCGATGCGGGTACCGGGATCCTGATCCAGGTCGTATGGACGACGCCGGACTGCGCCTTCGCGCCGGCCTGGCGCAGCAGCGCAATCGGGGGCGCATATGGCAGCGCGGCGTGCTGCCAGGCGTTCGGCAACGATGCGCTGTCGACGGTGGGCGGCGGCGCCTGAAAGCCCGATCCATCCGTGGTCTGCCAATCGGCCTGCCTGAGGTGCAGGCTCTCGGCCGATGACGGACCACTGCCAGCATCTGCGTAGAACACGCCGACAATCACCAGCAACGTCAGCGAGAAAACGAACACCGCTTTGGCAAAGAGGGACGCAGGACGGGTTCTCATGCAACGCGCGTGTCGCAACGCTCGAAGAGATGGACGGGCCAATATGAGATGCGTTCGGGCGCAGCTTGGGAACCCCTGCTTACGGGGGGGCAACATCAGGCGGTGCGCTCAGCCCCGCCTGCGATACGGCCTATTCGGACAGCAGCCCGAGATTCCTCGCTTCGTAAATGGCTTCCGCTTTGGATGTCACTTTCAGCTTGCTATAGATGCGCCGCACGAAGCTGCGCACCGTGAAGTGCGACAGCTCCATCAGCTTGGCGATTTCCTGCGTCGTGAAGCCCTTGGTGATGTAGTCCAGGACTTCCTTCTCGCGTGCCGAGAGCAGCGGTGCTGACGACTCGGCCGCAGCCGGCTCCGGTTCCGAGCGCGTGGCGGTGCCCGCTGAACCTTGCTGGAAGCGCGCCAGAATCTGCCGCGCAATGATCGGGCTGATCGGGCTGCCGCCGCTTGCCAGACTGCGAATTTCTTCCGCCATCCGGGCGGGCGAGCTGTCCTTGAGCAGGTAGCCTGCGGCGCCCGCCTCGATCGAGCGCATGACGTGCGTCTCGTCGCCAAAGTTGGTGCTGACCATGATGCTGCAGCTTGGCCACAACTGCGCCGCCGCGCGGATCACGTCAATCCCGGAGCCATCCGGCAGGCCGAGGTCCACCAGCAAAACATCTGCCGGTGGACCTTGCAGCAGGGCAAGGCCATCTGCGCGCGACATGGCAATGCCGGCAAGCCGCATGTCGGACGCGGCCTGCACCGCGCGGCTGAGTGCCTCGCTGAAGCCCGGGTCGTCTTCGACGATCGCGACGTGGATGGGATGCGGCTCGGAGCCGGTACGGACGGATTGCATGATCGTCGATTGTACGGTCGCCGGCCGGCCACCCGTGTAGCGCATTTGCGCTACAGCTGGGCGCTCGCCGTTGTGTCAACGCGCGGCGGCATGGTGCGGCGCATTATGCGAATTCCGTGATTCTTTCCGCTGTGCGCATGGTTTGCGTGTGCGGATGTTACGTAACGCGAAACGTTTTTAAGCGACTTGAGAAGCATTTTTTACTGACTATTCCGACACTTTGTCTGCCCCGCATCGCCTTGTGCGGCAACGTTTTCATCTGGTTTAGGTGATGTTGTAACCGCGCATGGCACGCACTTTGCAGAAATGGCCTCATAAAAATGGTCACCAGCCGCCGCCGGAACAGCGTCTGCGTGAGCCATCACAACGGATCGGCCCACGGGTAGCCGATCGGATTCAACGAGGGGAGCGGGCAATGTCACGGGGTGGCGAGTCGACGTTTGCAGAAAATCTGTTCATCAAGCCGGCGCCGCGCTGGCCGGACCCGATAACGCCGGCGGTCGAGCCGGCCACGGTCAAGATTGCGGTGGTGGGGCTCGGTTATGTGGGGGCGCCGCTGGCCGTAGCGTTCTCGAAGCACTTCGCCGTGTCGGGCCTCGACATTGACGCCACGCGCGTCGCCGAGCTGACCGAAGGGCGCGATCGCACCAACGAACTGACCGGCAACGAACTGCTTGAATCCGGCGCGCGCTTCACCACCGACGCCACGGTGCTCGGCCAGGCCGACGTGATTGTCGTGACGGTGCCCACGCCCGTCGATCAGGCCCGCGTGCCGGATCTCAACCCCGTGATGCAGGCGTCCATCTCGGTGGGCAAGCACATGAAGCGCGGCGCGGTCGTGGTGTATGAAAGCACCGTCTACCCCGGCGTGACCGAAGAAATCTGCATCCCGCTGCTGGAGCGCCACAGCGGCCTGAAGCATCTGAAGGATTTCCACGTCGGCTATTCGCCCGAGCGCATCAACCCGGGCGACCGCGTGCACACGCTCACCACGATGACCAAGATCGTGGCCGGGGACACACCCGAAACCCTTCAGGCGCTGGTCAGCCTGTACGGTGCCGTCACGCAGGTGCATCCGGCCAAGAGCATCAAGGTGGCCGAGGCGGCCAAGGTGCTGGAGAACACACAGCGCGACGTGAACATCGCGCTGATGAACGAGGTGTCGCAACTGCTGGCTGCGCTCGGCGTGGACACGCACGACGTGCTGGCCGCCGCGCGCAGCAAGTGGAACTTCCTGGATTTCCGCCCGGGGCTGGTGGGCGGGCACTGCATCTCGGTCGATCCGTATTACCTGACGCACAAGGCGGCGTCGTGCGGGTTTAACGCGAGCCTGATCCTGGCTGCGCGCGAGACGAACGACAGCATGTCACAGTTCGTGGTGGACCAGCTCATGCGCCGCATGACGCAGTGCCATCTGCTCGGGCCGCACACGCTCGTCACCATTCTGGGCACCACGTTCAAGGAAGACGTGCCCGACATCCGCAACTCCAAGGTGGCCGACATCGTGAAGAAGCTCGGCGCGCTGGGCATCCGCACGCAGGTGATCGACCCGTTGGCGGACAGCAACGAAGTGGCGCACGAATACGGCTTCCGCCTCACGCGTCTGGCCGATGCCAAGGCCGCCGACGCCATCGTGCTGGCCGTGCCGCACACGGAGTACCGCGAGGGCGGCTGGGCGCTGGTGGAGTCGCTCGCCAGGCCCGGGTCGCCTTTTGTGGTGAGCGACCTCAAGGCGGTGCTGGATCGGGATGCCTGCCCGGACCGGGCTGTGCTGTGGCGGCCTTGAGTTGATCGTCATCCGGGGGCGGCAGCAGCAAGCCCCCCATCGCTAGACCCGCTGTGTTGCATTGCGCCTGCCCGTCTCTGTACGGGCAGGAATGGCTGTCACCCGGCACCGCCCTGCGTGGCTGAAGGTGGCACGTAAAAACAGACCCATACCGAGCCAGACCATGTCGTTCAAATTTTTTCAGAAGGGAATCATTTCCGGGTATCGCGTGGTGATGACCGGCGTTCTGCTGATCATCGTGGCGGGCGTGCTGTCTTATCTGTTCCTGATCGCGTTCTACGCCCTCAATCGGAATTGGGCCGCGCCGATCATCCTGTCGCCAACGCAGGAGAAGGTTCTTTCGTTCCAGCCGCAGGTTGCGACGCTCGAAGCGAACCTGCTGAAGAATCGCGTCGACCTCAATACCGCCAACAACAAGTACATCGCCATCACCGAACAGGTCACGCAGATGCAGGCGCTGACAAAGTACTTCGACTTGGCAGGGAATGCCGAGGCGGCGGCGCTGTCCACCACGAACGCTCAACTCGAGCGCGTGCTGCGCCAGAAGCGCGACGACATTACGCGCACCGCCGCCGCGGTGGATGATGTCAGGCCGATGCTGGTATCGCTCGACGCAGAGCTGGCCGCCGGGCTGATCACCAAGGATGAGGCCGCGCGCCGCCGCATGGACATCCAGTCCGCACAGAACGCCTTGACGGATTCCCGTGCCAATCTGGTCGTGCTGAGCGAGCAGGCGCGAATGGCGCGCGCCAGCAGCCGCACGCTGACCCAGGCCGACGCGGCGTCGTTGAGCGCGCTGCAATCCCTCTCCAGCGGCGCGCAACTCAAGATGGCAGTGGCGCAGGCGCTGGTGGAAGCAAGCACGGCCAAGGAATCTGTCGCGCAGATTCAGCGCACCGTGGACGAGGGCGAACGCGTGTTGAAGATCGCCAAGCAGTCTCCGTACTACCGCGCGCTCAACCAGAAAGTGCCGGTCGTGTTCATCCAGTACGACAACCTGAGCAATGCGCAGCCGGGTTCGCCGGTGTTCGATTGCTATCTGCAGGTCGTGCTTTGCCGCAAGGTGGGCACGGTCACGCAGGTCTATGACGCAGAAGAATACGCACGGCATCCGCTGTTCAAGAGCGACATCAAGGGCAAGTTCGCCGGCATTGAATTTACCGATCCGGACGCCAGCGAATCGCCCATTGTCTTCTTGGGACGCAAGCCATTGCTTTTCTGAGCAGCATTGCAGGCATTGATGTACGGCAACGATAAAAACACAGACAAAAAACGCCAGAGAGAGCACAGCATGAAAACAACGGGGATATTTCTGATTGGGGTGTGCGCGACTTGGCTCGCGCATGGTCAGACGGTGGCCGAGCGCGAGAAGCAGGCCTACTGCCAATACGTCATGGACGGAGCAGCGGCGGAGAAGACGCTCGCCACGGGTGTGCAGGGTCTTGGCCGCTTTGGGCAGTCCGATTCCAATCCGACTGAAAAGCAGGCCGTGGTGGGTGTATCGAAAAGCCTGTCCAAACATCTGCAGGGCAACGCCGCCATGCGTGCCGCAGAGCTGGACTGCAGGCTGTATGCGCAGACCGTGGACCTCGGGCGCGCGGTGAAATACCGCATGGCCGCCGTGGATCGTGATGTGGCGACGCAGCGTGTGCAGGATCTGCAACGCATCCTGCAAACCACTGACGAAGAGATCGTCCAGGCCAATGCACGCAAGCGCAGCGGCAACGCGACGCTGGCAGATGTGGTCTCGCTGACCCAACGCCGCCAGCAGATCTACAGCCAATATATGAGTGCCAGAGATGACGCGAACAAGCCGGGCATTCCACAGGTCCCGCCGGTGGATATGGACGCGGCCATTCAGTCGATCGAAGCGTTGACGCTGGATTTACAGAATGAACTCAATCGCAAGCAGAAGCTGCAAGCGTGGGACCTATCAGTGGTGGTGGGCATGCAGAAGCCGATCTCGGGCCAACCGTCTGGCTCGTCGACCAATGCCCGGCCGTTTGCGTCGCTGGCCTTCAACTACAACCTGAACGCCATCGATTACGGGCACAAGCTGGAAGCTGCAACGGCGTCCATGATGGCGTTGCGCCGAGAGCAGAACGACGAGTTGTTCCATCAGGTCGACGTGATACGCCAGGCAATCGACGAGACGCAGAACCTCCTGCGTACATCGCAACCCACCCTGGATGCCGAGGTCAATCGGCTCAAGGAAGAACTGGCGAGCGTGCGTGACATCGATTCCGCTGAAGCCTGGCGAGTCAGGGCGCATCTACGGCTCAACCTGATGACGGCCGAGATGGATCAGCGTCTGGCCCGGCTTCGCGCAGAACGGCTGGCGGAAGGCTCCTTGCGCACGAGCAGCGGCATTGACCGCGTCACGGCAATTCCTGTCCAGCCGGTGCTGGGCCTCAACTGAAACGGTAGACAGAGAGAAGGCCGATGGACGCAATCGTCTCCCTCGTTTTCGCACTGCCCTGGTTCGTGCTGGTGATGAACTTTGGCTTGGCGCTGGTGTTCCGATGGAACGTCAAGTCCACCTTCATCAAGAAGGACTACGGTCTCCAGCCGAGCGTCAGCATCCTGCTGCCCAGCTACAACGAAGGGCGGCACGTTTTCAAGACCATCGAAAGCATTCTCGCGAGCGATTACCCGAGCGAAAAGATCGAAGTCGTCGCGGTGGACGATTGCTCTTCCGACGATACGTTTGCCTGGGTGCAGAAGGCTGCGGCACGGTGGCCGAACGTGCAGGCGCACCGGAACGCGGTCAACTCGGGCAAGCATCACACGCTTTCCAAGGCGCTGTCGCATTCGTCAGGAGAGATCCTGATCTGCATTGATTCGGATTGCATCTTCGACGGCCCGGCAATCAAGGAAATGATGGCGTGCTTCGCAGACCCTGGGATCGGTGCAGTCGGTGGACGGGTGGGCGTCAGCAACCCCACCGAGAACATCCTCACGCGCTGCCAGACACTGGTCTACTACTACGCCTTCCAGGTCAGCAAGATGATGCAGAACTGGACACGCAACGTCATGTGCATCTCGGGCTGCCTGTTTGCCGTGCGTCGCGAGCACTTCATGGCGATCGAGCAAACGGTCAAGGAGCGCAACTGGTTTGGAATCGGCGTGCGCGATGGCGAAGACCGCTACATGACCCATCTGCTGCTACTCAGCGGCCTCAAGACATATTGCGATGTGCAAGCGCAGTGTTGGACGGTGGTGCCCAACAACCTCAAGCAGTTGTTCATGCAGCAACTGCGGTGGCGGCGCGGCAGCCTGCGTGACTTCTTCTGGTCGCTGCGGATGTTTCGCTCCAACATGAAGGTGCTGCACCCGCTGACGCTCATCAACATGCTGATCCCCGGGGCCCTGACGTTGATGTGGCCCGTCATGCATGCCTACACGTTGTCGACCGGATGGTTGGGGCAAGAGCTTTTTGTCGCCACGCAACTGCACATCAGCATGTCTGTTACAGCGGGGGTGATCTTCTTTCTCTACGCGAGCATGCACAACCCCGAGCAGCGCGTCAGCCCGTTCGGGGTGGCGTTGCTCGGCTTCTGGTTCATGGTCGACTCGTTCTTCATCACGATCCTGGCGCTGTGCACCTTCGACGTGGGCGAATGGGGCACGCGCGGCCCAAGCGCCAAGCCCGAACCCGCGCCCGAATTATTTCAGCGCGGTGGAGATGCCCGTCCAGAAGCTCCCGTCTTCGCTGCCCAATACCCAGACTGACACACCCGCCAGGCCCAGGGTATTGGCCAACCGGGCCTTGGCCTGAAGCCCTTGCGGGGTCTCGTACCAGACTTCATGAGCACTGCCGTCGGTCGCGACGTAGTTGAAGTGGGCAGACTGACTGACCGTATCCCACTGCGGTACGGCATTGGTCGCGGTAATCAGGGTCTGCATGTTCTTGAATGCGACCGACACGCCGGTGTTGGCCGTCCGGTTCCAGTCGTAGCCGTATGCAGGAAGGCCAAGGAGAACCTTGCTTGCCGGTACGACGCTGGTCGCATATTGCAGGGCGGTCTGCATCCAATCGATGCCCGCCACGGGGCCGGGTGCGCTTCGACTGAAATGCTGATCGTAGGTCATCACCTGAAGGAAATCGGCAGACTGCCCCAGCGACGCAAAATCGTACGGCCATGTCCAGGTGTTGCTGGACGTGTCCGCCAGCTTGGGCGGAACACTCAATATGAGCTTGGACGGAATCGCGTGCAGTTGCGAGGCCAGGTCGGCCACAAAGCTGCTGTAGGCGGCGCGGTCTGCAGGATACAGACCTTCGAAATCAAGATTGATGCCGGCCAGGCCTTGCGTGCGCGCGAGCGTGACGATGCTTTGCAGGGTCGTGGCGCGATTGGTCACAAGCGCCGCGTGGCCGATATCGGGATCAAAGCCCGCCGTGCCGTGGTTGGTGATACAGGCGTATGAAGCTTTGCCCGCGGCACCGTTGCTGGCAAGCAGGTCGGACGGCAGCGTCCCGATCAGGCTGCCGGTGCTGGAGACGCGCAGAACATCGATCGATACGGCATTCACCGGGTTGGCGTTGCTCGTGGCTGAGGCCAGGGAAGCCGCCGTGTTCAGCGCATAGCCCAGAACAAGCTTGGCAGACGTTGCCGTGGCCGCCGGTGCGGAGTGGGCGGCTGCGGTCGCTGCAGTCTCGCCTCCATCGGCACCGCCGCCGCCACAGCCGAACAGAAACAGCACAGCGCAAGTCGCACCGATCATACGTATCCGCGTCATGGGAATCCCGTTGCATTTTACTGATATGCAAGGGAATAACGGAGCACCGCCTGGAACCTTGAGACGTCAACGTCTCAGCCATATCGCCTAGGGCAGTGTTGAAGTCAGGCGTTTGAATCGGCTGTCCGGCACGGAGGATCATCGATCTTCTAGACTGTTTCTGACGGGGCTGCGGCGGCTATGACGGCGTCAGACGGCCCCGGCGAGGAGGGCAATGATGTATTCGCGCGTTTCGCGGTCTTTCTGACAAGAGCACACGAATATGGCGATCACGGTGAAGGGCAATCACAAGACCAATCGACTTCGCTGGCTTTTTTCCCATTGGGATCACCGCAAGGTGACGACACCCCATGCCATCGTGGCGGCGGGGGTCGTCATCGCGCTGTCGATGGTGGTGATCTGCGCGGTGGTGCTGTATCAGAGCCGGCTGGACGCGATGGCCCGCGCCACCGAGACTTCGCGCAACCTCGCTTTGCTGGCGGAGCGCGACATCGAAAGAAATTTCGAACTCTATGCGCTGTCGCTCCAGGCCGTCGTCGATGGCGTGAACGATCCTGAAGTGATGAACGCGTCCCCCCGGCTGCGCGGCTTCGCGTTGTTCGACCGCGCTGCAACAGCAACGTATCTGGGCTCGATGCTCGTGCTGGACGCCGAGGGCAACATCGTCATCGACTCCGCCGGCGATGTGCCGCGCAAAGCCAACTTCTCCGACCGCCAATACTTCAAAGTGCATCGCGACAATCCGAACGTCGGGCTGTACGTTGGCGATCCCTACGCGTCGCGTTTGCGGGATGGCGCGCCCAGCATCCCGCTGAGCCGCCGGCTTTCGCGGCCGGATGGCTCATTTGCGGGCGTGGTCCTGATTGCCATCCAGCTCGAGTATTTCCACAAGCTGTTTGCCGCGCTGTCTCTCGGGCCGCACGGATCGGTGGCGTTGATTGCGCGAGACGGCACGATGGTCATGCGGCAGCCCTACGATGTGAAGGTGATTGGGCGGAACATCCGCAACGCAAGTACCTTCAAGCAGTTCCTGTTGGCGCCGGAGGGCAGTTTTTCGGACATATCGACCCTCGATGGCGTCGAGCGGCT
The DNA here is from genome assembly GCF_000620465.1 of Ralstonia sp. UNC404CL21Col. Classification (GTDB taxonomy): domain Bacteria; phylum Pseudomonadota; class Gammaproteobacteria; order Burkholderiales; family Burkholderiaceae; genus Ralstonia; species Ralstonia flatus. The sequence goes on along the minus strand of NZ_JIBE01000004.1, from coordinate 962,478 downwards.
GTATTACTTCAAGAACCTGCCCAACCTGCCGCTCATCATCATGGTGGCGGAAGCCCACGCTGACATCTACGCGGCCTGGAAGCATCGCGCGCTGGTCATCGCGACGTTGATGGCCGCGCTCGCGCTGGGCTTCATCGGGCTGTCCTTCGCCTTCGCGGCGCAGCTGCGGCGCCGCATGCGTGCGGAATCGGAGCTGGCCATGCTGGCGCGCACCGATGGGCTGACGGGGCTGAACAACCGTCGCACCCTGGGCGAGATCCTCGATCAGGAATGGCGTCGCGCCAAGCGAACGCGCAGCGTGCTGTCCCTGCTGTTCGTCGATATCGACCGCTTCAAGATGTACAACGACACCTACGGACACCAAGCCGGCGACGATGCCTTGGCGGCCGTCGCGAAATGCATCGGCGACAATATTCGCCATCCGTCCGACAGTGCCGCACGGTATGGCGGTGAAGAGTTCGTGGTGGTTTTGCCCGATACGTCGCCAGAGGGCGCGGCCTCCATTGCCGAAAAGATACGCGTGGCGATTGCCAACCTCGCCATCGAGCATCGGGCCAGCGAGTATGGCCGGGTCACCGCCAGCATCGGCGCGGCCGCGTGGACACCGGAACAGGACGTTGACATGTCGGCCGTCATCCGTGCGGCCGACGAAGCCCTGTACGACGCAAAGGCGACGGGCCGTAACCGGGTGGCGCAGTCTAAGCTGATGCCGGCCTAGTGGTGCACGCTCGCGCTGCATCCGGGCGGCGCGCAACCGCTGCCCCGCGCTGAATCCGTCCGGACAACAAAAAACCCGCGAGGCTCATCGCCACGCGGGTTTTTTGTCGCCCCTGAACTGCTTGGGACTGTATCTGGTGCCCAGGAGAGGACTCGAACCTCCACGGAGTTACCCGCTAGTACCTGAAACTAGTGCGTCTACCAATTCCGCCACCTGGGCTAGGTGAGCGGCGCATTCTACCGACCCCAAAAAAATTTGCAAGCCCTTCTTTTCTGCTCGGCTATTCCACCGGCGCGCTGGCGTTACAGCCGTTACGCGTGTGGCGGTCAGCAGCGCAGGGACCTCGCTGCTACGCTGCCGCGCAGTTGTCCGCATTCCCCCGACATGAGGTTGATCGATGATGAAACTCCGCCACGCCGCCACCGGCGCCCTGCTGGCCGCGCTTGCCACCTTTGCCCACGCCGAGCACCCGATCTGCACGATCGTGGCCGATGCCGCCACGGGCAAGGCCGTTTTGCACGAAGGCAAGTGCGATGAGCGCGTGACCCCCGCTTCCACCTTCAAGCTCGCACTGGCCGTCATGGGCTTTGACCACGGCTTCCTGAAAGACGAGCACACCCCGGTCGAGCACTTCAGGCGCGGCGACCCCGACTGGGGCGGCGAAGCCTGGCGCCAGCCCGTCGACCCGGCGCTGTGGCTCAAGTATTCGGTGGTCTGGTATTCGCAGCGCATTACGCATGCGATGGGCGCGCAGACTTTTCAGGGCTACGTGCGCAAGCTCCACTACGGCAACATGGACGTGAGCGGCGATCCGGGCAAGAACAACGGCATGGATCGCTCGTGGATCACCTCGTCGCTGAAGATTTCGCCGGAGGAGCAGGTCGGGTTTATGCGCAGGATCGTCAACCGGCAGTTGCCGGTGTCTGCGCGCACCTACGAGATGGTCGACCGTACCGTGCAGATCTGGCAGGTGCCGGGCGGCTGGACCGTGCAGGGCAAGACGGGCACCGCCGGCCCGGCGCCGGGCAATACGTCGCCCGACGGCACGTGGGACCAGGCGCACGCTTACGGCTGGTTTGTGGGCTGGGCCAGGAAGGGTGACAAGACCTACGTGTTTGCCAACCTGATCCAGGACGACAAGGTTGAGCCGACATCGGGTGGTATCCGCTCGCGCGATGCCTTGCTTGCGCGCCTGCCGGAAGTGCTGGCATTTGCCGGGCACTAACCAACGATGTCATTCATGCATGACGGTGCGCGGCCTGGCTGCGCACCGATGCTTCATCCACGCCCAGGCGCTGACGTAGCTCCTGCCAGCCCTTGGGCGTGACCAGCACCGCGCGTGAATCGCGTGCGCGCAGCATCCAGCCGACGTCGCACAGGCGACGCAGGAACTGCACCCCCAGCGGACCTGCCAGGTGATGCGTGCGCTCCGTCCAGTCCAGGCACTGCCGCGCCAGCCCGCGGCGCGTCGGGCGAATGGTGCGCACGTCGAGCCCCACGTCGCCAAACCACATGACGCCCGCAGGCGTGATCTCGTACTGCTTGTCGGGCATCGGCAGCAGGTAACCGCGTGATTGCAGCGCCTGCGTGACGGCCACGCCCACCTGCCCCGCGAGGTGGTCGTAGCAGCAGCGGCAAAAGCCAAGTTCACGCGCCTTTGGGCTGGGCGTGGCGCGCCGCACGGCCGCTGCGGGCGTAATGGCCGCCAGGTGTTCCAACGCTTGCGCCACATGGGCGCCGGCCAGCCGGAAGTACTTGTGCCGCCCCTCGGTTTCCACCACCAGCAAGCCACCGTCGAGCAGCTTGGCCAGGTGCGTGCTGGCCGTCTGCGCGGTGACGCCCGCTGCATGCGCCAGCTCGCCCGCCGGCAGCGCACGCCCGTCGAGCAACGCCGTCAGCATGGCGGCCCGTGCCGGGTCGGCAATCAGGAAGGCCGTGCCGGAAAAGCTGTTCAGATGCGACATGTCGGGCTCCTCGTCATGAGGCCATTCTAGGGAGCCGCGCGCCGCGATGCTTCGACACGCATCGAAGCGTTGCCGGGTCTGCCCGCACTACGCTGGGCCATCGCTTGCTCAAGCCAAAAGCAAAGGGCCCCGAGATGGACGGATACACGATGCAACCAACGCATGCCAACACCGCGACACATCAGCGTCTGGTGCTGTGCGTGCTCTCGATGGCCGTGCTGGTCGCGCAGATCGACACCGCTGTCGTCAACCTGGCCGTGCGCCCGATTGGCCAGTTCTTCCACGCGGCGGTCGGCCCGCTGCAGTGGGTGATCGACGCGTACAACCTCGCCTATGCCGCACTGCTGCTCAGCGGCGGCCTGCTGGCCGACCTGTACGGCCGGCGGCGAGCATTTGTATGGGGTGCGGCGGTGTTCTCGGTGGCATCGGTGCTGTGCGCGCTGGCGCCGTCGATCGGGTGGCTGATCGGCGCGCGGGCGATGGCGGGCGTGGGCGCTTCGCTGCTGCTGCCGGCATCGCTGGCGATCTTGCGGGTGGTGTGGCGCGACGCGCGCGAACGTGCGCATGCGCTGGGTGTCTGGGCGGCGTGCAACGGCCTGGCCATGGCGATCGGGCCGACGGCCGGCGGCGTGCTGGTCACGCACTTCGGCTGGCGCGCGGTGTTCTGGGTGGTAGTGCCGGTGAGCGTGGCCATCATGGCCTTGGCTGTGCGCGTCGTGCCGGAATCATCCGACGCCGCGCATCGCCGTTTCGATGCGCTGGCGCAGGTGTTGGGTGCCATTACGCTGGGCGGGCTCGCCTTCGCCGCCATCGAAGCGCATCAGGCGCCCGCTGTGGCGGCGACTGTGCTGGCCGTGGCCCTCATCGCGCTGACGTGGTTCATCCGCGTAGAGGCGCGCCACGGCAGCGAGGCGCTGGTGCCGCTGGAACTCTTTCGCGTGCGCGCGTTTCGCGGCGCCATCGTCGCCACGGCCGGCATGACGTTCGGCATGTACGGCGCGCTCTTCCTGCTGCCGCTCATGTGGCAGAGCACCGGGCGCTTCAGCGTCATTGGCGCGGGCATTGCGCTGATGCCGATGGCGCTGGTCTTCATGGCGGTATCGCCTCTGTCCGGCACGGTGGCGCGCCGCCATGGCGTGCGGCTGGCCACTGCGGGTGGGGTGGGCATCATCGCGTTGGGATTGCTCACGTTGGGCGCGTTTGCCGGCGTGGCATCGATCGTGCCGGCGGCCATCGGGCTGGCGCTCACGGGGCTCGGCATGGGCTTTGCCACCGGGCCGTTGATGGGCGCAGCCGTGGGTGCCGTGGGCCCGGAGCGATCCGGCACGGCGTCGGCGCTGGTGAACGTGGCCCGCATGAGCGGGGCGACGCTGGGCGTGGCGATCCTGGGCGCGGTGTATGCCGTATGCGGCAGCGGCGCCTCGGGTTTGCGTGTGGCGATGCTGTGCGGTGGCGCGGTGCAACTTGCATGCGCTGTCGTGGCATGGCGGCATGGTGCTGACCGCCGCTGAGCGCTTCCCAATGTCCTACGTTTTACGGCGGATCATCGCCCCCGAAGCGATCTGATATAGCGCCCAAAAAAATACCCGGCGAGGGGATTGCCGGGCTAAGTGGGATGTGAATCCGTACGATGGATCCACCTTACAAGTATTTCTTCGGCAAGATTGAAAACAAATTCAAAACATCACACGTTTTTGAGTGTTTGCTCTAAAGAAACAGGCGCTTGAATGTCTATTCGTGTACGGGTTTTTCCTGATAACTGCGCCATTTGCGGGGTGAGTGGCAAACGATTTCCTTTGGCTGGAATCTATGCAAAATTCACCGCTTAGAAAGCAAATAAAGCGTGGAAAAACGGAAATAAATAATCATGGATGGATTTAATTCGATTTGAATAAATACGTTAATTGGATTCCATCTTTCGTTATCGATTCGTACGGATCGGTTGGTGCGAAGCGCCCCGCTGCACGCGCCCCTCTGCATGAGCAGACCTTTGCCTTTTGATGAATGTCGCGGGGCACGTGTGGCCGCACAGAATGGGCAACGCAGTAGCGCTGCACTTGCAGAAACCCTGGGCACGCCAGGGCTTATGCTGCGCCACAACAACCAACGGGGAGCCACTGCGGCTCCCCGTTGTGCTTGGTGCCATGCGGCACCGCGGCCGCTTGCGTGTTGGGCGCATGCAATCGGCCGATGTCTGTCGTGACAGGAATTCGTGAAAACCCTAGGAAACCTGCGCCCACCTTAGCGATTGGTTATTTCACGCGAAAAGTCTAGGCTTACTGCGTAGTACTACGTGTGGCTGCTGCGTACAGGTGCGGATGGTTCTCCGGAGGGCGCGCGCTCACAGTTCGCCGGATAACAACAAAGACGGAAAGCAGACCGTCAGACATCCGTCTGGTCACGCATCGGGCGTGGCACCTCACCGGTTCAAAACAACATCCGAAGTCCCCGAACTAGGAGACAACCCATGAAGTTCTTGCTCGCACTGCCTTTCATCGGCCTGCTGTGGGTGCCGTTCTACAACCAGGAAACGCCTGCGCTGTTCGGCTTTCCGTTCTTCTACTGGTACCAGTTCCTGTGGGTGCCGCTCACCTCGCTGCTGATCTGGATCGTCTTCAAGAACGGTCAGAGCAAAGGAGAAGAATGATGGACGGACAGATCAACTGGACGGCGCTCAGCGTCTTCATCTTCTTCTTCGCGCTGGTCACGGTGCTGGGCTTCATCGCCTCGCGCTGGCAGCGCGGCAACTCCGACAAGGGCGCCCACATTGAAGAGTGGGGCCTGGGCGGCCGCAACTTCGGCACCTGGATCACGTGGTTCCTGGTGGGCGGCGATTTCTACACCGCCTACACCGTCATCGCCGTGCCGGCACTCGTGTATGCCGTGGGCGCGTATGGCTTCTTCGCGCTGCCGTACACGATCCTGGTGTACCCGATCGTCTTCCTGATCATGCCCAAGCTGTGGAAGGTGGCGCATGCCAACGGTCACGTCACGGCGGCCGATGCGGTGTACGGCCGTTACGGCTCCCGCGCGCTGGAGTTTGCGGTGGCGCTGACGGGCGTGGTGGCGACGATGCCCTACATCGCCCTGCAGCTCATCGGCATGGAAGTCGTGATCAAGGCACTGGGCTTGACGGGCGAGCTGCCGCTGGCGGCGGCGTTCGTCATCCTGGCGCTGTACACGTATTCCGCCGGCCTGCGGGCGCCTGCGCTCATCGCCTTCGTCAAAGACATCATGATCTACATCGTGGTGCTGGTGGCGGTGGTGCTGGTGCCGGCCAAGCTGGGCGGCTACGGTGCGGTGTTCGCCAATGCGCACGATGCGTTTGCCATCAAGGGCGGCGCCACGGGCCTGACGCTCAAGCCTGCGCAGTTCCTGCCGTTCGCCACGCTGGCGATTGGCTCGGCGCTGGCGGCGTTCATGTATCCGCATACGCTCACGGGCATCTTTGCCGCGCGCAGTGCAGACACCATCCGCAAGAACGCCGTGTTCCTGCCGGCCTACACCGTGCTGCTGGGCCTGATCGCGCTGCTGGGCTTCATGGCCTACGCCGCAGGCATCAAGGTCACCAACAACAACGACGTGGTGCCCGCGCTGTTCAACGCGCTGTTCCCGAGCTGGTTCACGGGCTTTGCGTTCTCGGCCATCGCCATCGGTGCGCTGGTGCCGGCGGCGGTCATGTCGATTGGTGCGGCCAACCTGTTCACCCGCAACTTCTGGAAGCCCTACGTGGCCCCGGACCTCTCGCACGCCGGCGAGGAAAAGGTGGCCAAGGTGATCTCGCTGATCGTCAAGGCGGGCGCGCTGGTGTTCATCCTGTTCCTGCCGACCAAGTTCGCGCTGGACCTGCAGTTGCTCGGTGGCGTGTGGATCGTGCAGACCTTCCCGTCGGTGGTGTTCGGGCTGTTCAACATCTCGAACCGCTTCCGTGCACCGGCGCTGCTGGCCGGCTGGGCGGCGGGCATGATCGCCGGCAGCTGGCTGGCCTTCTCCGACGGCATCAAGCCCGTGCACACCTTTGTGATTGGCGGCGACAAGTACACCGTCTACACGGGCCTCGCTGCGCTGGCTTTCAACATCATCGTTGCGGTGGTCGTGCAGCTGCTGATGGGCAAGCGTGGCGAGCAAGCCGCCGCGCTGCGTCAGGCGGGCTGATCGACGCTGCCGATTTGCAAGCAGCAAGCAGGAAGAGAAAAGGGCCGGTACCTCAGGGTGCCGGCCCTTTTTTTTCATGCTGGGCGACCGGCAACGGTCAAGCCGTTACCAAAAGAGGAATCCGCACGGTGAACGTCGTGCCGTGTTCCGATGACTGCACATCGATCGTCCCGTGATGCGCCTGCACGATGCAGCGGCAGATGTACAGGCCAAGCCCGATGCCGGCCGCGCTCCCGGTCTGGTCCGGCCGCTGCGCGCGGGTGAGCGGGTCAAACAGCGTCGGAAAAGCAGAAGGCGGGATGGGGTTGCCCTCGTTGGAAACGGCAATCGTCATCTGCCCGTCGCGCCCGGCCGCCTCGATACCGACGCGCCCCGTCCCGTAACGCACCGCGTTGGCCAACAGATTGACCAGCAGCTGGCCGATCCGGCTGCCGTCCCATTTGCCACGCAGTTCGCCGGCCAGACGCAGGTCGATCTGCGCGTCGGGGTACGACGCACACACTTCGTCGATGGCATCGCTGCACAGTCGCCCCATATCCTGGCTACTGAAACTCGTAGGCAGGAAATCGCCCAGGCGCGTGCGTGTAAAGATGAGCAGGTCGTCGATCATTTGTTGCACGCGCATCGCACCGCGCTGGATGAAGGCGACCGCCCGAACGCTGCGCGAAGACAGGCCATCGTCGTGCAGCAGGGTTTCTGCAGACGCTAGGATCGCGCCGAGCGGCGAGCGCAGGTCATGGGCCAGCACGCCGGCAAACAGGTCGCGCATGCGCTCGGTCTGCTGGGCACGCTGGCGCACCGATTCTGCAAGCATCTGGTCGATAGCTTCGTTGAATCGGATCATCTCCTGGAACGCCGAAGGGTCCGATTGTGCAAACTGCTGCCACCGATGCAGCACGCTGGCGCGCAGGGCGCGGTATTCCGCCACCACATCGTCGATGTCGAAACCGTGGGAAAGACGGTCGTCGGCATGTTCGTGGGCGGCTTCATTGAAGCCGGACTCCGAGGGCGCCCGGTCGCCCCGCGATTTGGCCCGCTGTTGCTCGGGCGTCTGCCGCTCGCGCATGTCGGCGGCAATCCGGCCGAGAAGGTCGCGAGCCGAATTGCGCAATTGAGATTCAGAAAGGCTGGCACGGCCGCTGATGATCGTGCGTGCGTATTCCGTCCAGTCATCGAGAAGGGCCGCGAGGTTTGCCTCGATAAAGTCAGATAGCGTCATGGATTTCCTCGACGGTTGCGAAAGCCATGTTGAGACGTGATGTGGGGCGCCGAGGGGGGCATTGCCCACACCGTTGAAAGGGTCGATGGCCCGTATTACCGCTCCAAGGTATGCAAACTGCGTTCCAGTTGGTAGCCGGGTGTGGAGATGCTCTCCGCCCCGCAACCGCTGACCGCGCCGGTGCGTGAGGGGCAGCCCTGGGCACATTGCTGCGCCTGGCGCTCCTTGCGGCGCTGTCCGCTTACCTGGTAACTGAATGAACGCCGCCGCCTCTCCGTCCTCAGAATTTGGCTCTGCATGGCTTCAGCTGTGGGCCAAATCGACCTTGGATTACTCCATCTTTGCACTGTCGATCGAGGGCATTGTCTCGACGTGGAATCCGGGTGGCGAGTTCATGCAGGGTTATCAGGCGGATGAAATTATTGGCCAGCCGTTCGCACTTTTGTATTCGCCGGAGAGCAGAGCTGCGGGTGCGCCAGAGGCCGCGCTGCAAGCCGCTGCCGAGACCGGGCGGCATGTCGAGGAGGGATGGCGCATGCGCAAGGACGGCACGCCCTTCTGGGCGAACGTCGCCATGACGGCACTGCGTGACAGCCACAACGCATTGATCGGGTTCGGGACCGTGATCCGGGACGTCAGCGACAAGAAGACCGCTCACGACGCGGTGCTGAAGAGCGAACGCAACTTCCGCCTGCTTGTTCAGGGCGTGACGGACTACGCCATCTTCATGCTGTCGACCGACGGGCACATCACAAGCTGGAATGCGGGGGCGCGGCGCATCAAGGGCTATACCGAGGCCGAGATCATCGGTTCGCATTTTTCGCGCTTTTATACGCCTGAGGATGTCGCGGCGGGCGTACCGTTCCGGGGCCTGGAGACCGCCCGGCGCGACGGGCGCTTCGAGGCAGAAGGCTGGCGCGTGCGGCGTGACGGAAGTCGCTTCTTCGCGCACGTCATCATCGATGCCATCTACGAAGATGGCGAGCTGGTCGGGTTTGCGAAGGTCACCCGCGACATCACGGAACGGCGGCACACCAACGAGCAGCTCGAGCAAACGCAAAGGGCGCTGTTCCAGGCTCAGAAGATGGAAGCGCTGGGCAAACTCACGGGCGGTGTTGCCCATGACTTCAACAACGTGCTGCAAGTCCTGCGGGGCAATCTCGAACTGCTCGAAAGCCGGCATGGCCGTGATGCCTGGAGCGCCGAGCGGCTCAGTAACGCCATCGACGCCGTCGACCGCGGCGCCAAGCTCGCCGCCCAATTGCTTGCCTTCGGCCGTCAGCAACCGCTCGCGCCTGTCGTGATCAACCCTGCCCGGCAACTGCGCGCCATGGACGACTTGCTGCGGCGGGCACTGGGCGAAGCGGTCGAGATCGAATCTGTGGTTGCGGGCGGCCTCTGGAATATCGCGGTCGATCCACATCAACTGGAGAACGTCATCCTGAATCTGGCGATCAACGGCCGGGATGCGATGCCGGAGGGCGGCAAGCTCACCCTGGAACTGTCCAATGCCACGCTCGACGACGAATATGTGATGTCGGTCCCCGATGTGTCGGCCGGGCAGTACGTCATGCTCGCCGTCACGGATACCGGCACGGGCATGAGCCCCGACGTCATGGATCGGGCGTTCGACCCGTTCTTCAGCACCAAGCGCGAGGGTGAGGGCACGGGGCTCGGGCTCAGCATGGCATACGGTTTCGTCAAGCAGAGCGGCGGCCATATCCGGCTCTACAGCGAAGTTGAGGAGGGCACGACCGTGCGGGTCTATCTGCCCCGCTCCACCGGCACGGCGGTCGAGCCTGCACGCTCCAAGGCCAGCGGGCTCAAGCACGGCAACGAGACGATCCTCGTCGTGGAAGACGACGCAAAGGTTCGCGAAACCGTGGTCGATCTGTTGAGCGGCCTCGGCTATGCCGTGCTCAAGGCCAACAATGCAGAGCAGGCATTGGCCGTGGTCGAGAGCGGCGTGCACATCGACATGCTCTTTACCGACGTGGTCATGCCAGGGGCACTGCGCAGTCCGGAGATGGTGCGCAGGGCGGTTCAGATGCTGCCCGCGCTGAAGGTGTTGTACACGTCTGGCTACACGCAGAACGCCATCGTCCATGGGGGGCGGCTCGATCCGGGCGTCGAGCTGCTGAGCAAGCCGTACAGCCGCCAGCAGCTCGCCTTCAAGATTCGCCAGGTGCTCGGAAGTGACGCGGTGCAAGCGACCGGGCCCGATGAAGGTGACGCGCCGCCCGACCTCGACACCGGCCCGGTGTGGGAACCAGCGCGCGTGCGCATGCTCGTGGTGGAGGACGACGCTTCCTTGCGTGGCGCGGTGTGCGAGCTGTTGATGCTGATCGGGATCATGCCCCAGCAGGCGGCCAGCGGCGCGCAGGCACTGGCCGCTCTGAAGGCGGGGTCTTTCGACGTGCTGTTCACAGACGTGGTCATGCCCGACATGTCTGGCATTGAACTCGCGCAGCGCGCGTCCGCACTGCATCCGGACCTGCGGGTGGTCTTCGCTTCCGGCAACCCGATCCCCGACCATGACCGCTTTGCGTTCAGGTGGACGGCGCTACGCAAGCCTTACACGCTGGATCAGTTGCAGCAGGCGCTGCAATCGATGATGGCGCCAGAGCGGGTAGCCACCGACACATAGCCGAGCGCCGAGGCGATTTAGCTGAAGGGCGGCGTTCGGCCCTCGGAGACCCGTCTTCCACAGTAGGAGGCTCAGGCACGGCACTCAGACCGTGGAACGCCACTGTTTTCGCTCGAAATTTCGACCTCCGAGAGTCGTGCGCAAGGGTCAAACTGTCGAGCGCGAGGCTCAGACTGTGGCGTGCGAGTGTTTGACGGTGAGGCTCGTCGCTCGGAGGGTCGAGATCGAGTGTTTGAGGGTCGAGCTTGGGGCTTTGGGGTTGGCGCTTGGGTGTCTGAGGGTCGAGCTTGAGTGTCTGGGAGTGGGGCGCGAGGGTTTGGGGGTGGGCTGTGTGGCGCCGGGCCCCGACAAGGACAAATCAGACCTCGGCTGCCGGCCCCGTCGCTATAATCCCTCCGCTGCCGGACCAACGGCAGCCGGGCGTGGAAACCCGACATTGACCCAAGGCGGACAGCATTTTGTCCGAGACGCTTACGCACGCCTGTTTTATGGCGGGCCGGGCGGAGCAGCCTACGGGCTGGCTGGCTTCCTTGGGTGTCAGTTTTCCACCTCCGCTGTCGGGCCCGCCACCCTCACGTGGAAATGAGCGGCGGGCCTCCAACTACCCAAGGAGGCTCTATGCCAATCGCTTCATACCCCTCGCCACCACCTTCCGCCCTTCGCGCCGACGCCATGTCAGCGGCAGCGGGCAAGCTCACCAAGAATCGCATTTACCTGAACGGCGCGCTCGCGGGCCAGGCCTATCTCAAGCGCACGCGCACCGCGATGTGCACGCATGGGCAATGCCGGCCTGGCATGCTGCGCGAGCAGCTCCAGAGCTTCTCGGCTCACAGTTTTCCGGCCGCATTCGTGAAGGGCTTTATCGACGCAATCGATGTGTACGTGTCGATGTCCCTTGGGGGCCGTGACGTCGATCCGCAAGCCTGGGATGTGCTCGCCGCCATCGAGCGGCGTGGCTATAGCGAGCAGTAACGACGGATGAAGGCATTCCGGGCCGGAAATGCCCTACTCCGATCGAAGAAACGCGTCCGCCGTGCGCCCTCGGACCGGAGTCTGCGCGGCGGGCGTCGCGTGCCTAGCTCAACATCGAATCATCGTCCGAATAATCACTACCGCCCAGGTCGCTGTCGTCGATCAGGCCAAGGCTGTCGCCACGCGCGGCCGTGTCGGTATTGCCGCTGTTGCCGTTGCCGTTGCCGTTGCCGTCGCTGTCGTAGTAGTTGTTGATGACGGTTTCCGTGGTGCCGCCCATCACGGGCTGCTGGCCGAAGAAGCCGCCGCCGCTGCTGCTGTTGTGATGGAACATGTTCTCGATGCCCTGGAACAGTAGCGCGCCGCCGGCCACGCCGGCTGCCGTGGTCGCGACGCTGCCGAGCGTGCTGCCCAGGCCGCCGCTGAAGAAACCCGAGCGCGCCGGTTGCGCCGGGGCCGGTTGGGCCTGTTGGGCCTGCGGCGGCATCTGCGGCATCTGCGCCGGGGCGGCCTGCTGCGGGGCGTATGCGGGCGCGGGTGCCGGGCTGCCGGCGTGGCTGCCCCAGTTGTTGGCCGAGTCCATGAACGACGTACCGCGGCCGGCCCGCGCCGCCTGCAACTGGTGTTGCAGCGTGGCGATCTGTGCCTGCGCCGATGCCAGCGCCTGGTCGAGCAGCATGGCGCGCTGCACGAGCAGATAGGCCGCGTCCGGCTGGCGGGCCACGGCGTCGAGGATGCGGGCTTCGGCCTGCGGGTCCTTGGCCCCGGCGCGCGCCTGCGTCAGTTGGGCCAGGAAATTTTCCAGCGCTTGCTGTTCTTGCGGGGACATGGTGTGGGGTCCTGTCTGGGTGGATGCGACGTGACCAAGTTAGGCGTCAAGTCTTAAACGAAAATTAAAGCGCGGCAGCTTCTTGTGTAACGGCCTGTAACCCCGGGCGCCTAGACGGCCGGGCGATATTGGCTGGGGTTGGTGCCCGACACCTTGCGCATCAGGCGTCGCAGTGCGGTGGCGTCTTCGTAGCCTACGGCTTCGGCCACGCGGTCGATCGTCATGCGGCTCGATTCGATCAGCATGCGGGCGCGGTTCAGGCGCACGCTCTGCACCAGGGCAAGGGTGCTTCTGCCGGTGGCTTCCCGCACGTGCCGCGACAGCGTGCGTTGCGACATGGCCAGCTCGTCGGCCAGCGCCTGCACGCTGGGCGGGTTGGGCAGGGCGCCTTCAATGCGCGCCACCAGCCGGGCAATCAGCGCGTTGCCGTTGGCCAGCATGGCGGGCACCACAAACGGCGCTTGCGCGTGGCGGCCGTCGATCAGCAGCACACGGCCCACGGCATCGGCCAGCGCCACGCCAAAGCGGGTGCGCAGCAGATGCAGCATCAGGTCGGTCTGCGCAAAGGCGGCGCCGGCGGTGGTGATCGGGCCGTCGGCGCACACCATGCGGTCTGCGTCGACCGTGCATGCGGGTTCCCATTGCTGCAGCGTCGGGGCCAGCCACCAAGACGTGGTGACGCAGCGCCCGGGCAGCACGCCGGCCGCCTGCAGCAGAAATACCGCCGAGCACGATGCCGCAACCTGCCCGCCGGCTGCGACCTGCGCGGCCAGGGCGCGCGTTGCTCGCCGGGCATCGTCCTGCGTCAGGCGCGTGGCGATCACGCCGGCATGGTCGAGGCCTACGCCCGGCACGATCCAGGTGCTGCCATCGGGGCGCGGGCGCTTTGATAGGGCGGCGGCCTCCACCTGCATGCCGTTGCTGAGCTGCACGCCGGGCGCGTCGGCTGACACGACGCGCCAGGTCGGGCGCGGCGCCTTCACACGCGGAGCGAGTGTCGACGCGGCCTGCAGGATGTCGAGTGTGGCCGCCACGCTGGTGGCGTACGCGCCGGAGAGTACGAGGATGGTGAAATCCGCCATGACCGAAGCTGCCCGAAAGATGTCGAAATCGACACTGCCAGTCTAGCGGCTGCGCGGGTTCAATGCAGGCATGTCAACAACGCTCACGAGTGCCCACATGCCGAACATCCTCGTCAAGATTCCTGCCAACACCTTGGGCGGCGACGCGCGCGCGACGCTTGCACGCCGCATCACCGAGGCGGCCGCGCAGGCCGAGCAGATTCCCGATGATCCGCGCCGGCGCGCCACGATCTGGGTGACGGTGGAAGAGGTGCCGGGCGCCTCCTGGTGGTGCGGCGGGGCGGACGTGACAACGCAGGTGGTGCCGTGCCTGGCCGTCGCCCATGTGCCGGCCGGTGTGCTGGATGGTGCTGCGCGCGCACGCTTCGTTCAGCACATGCACGAGGCGTTTGCGCAGGCGTTGCCGGCCGATGATGCGCGGCGCGTGGTGACCTCCGTGATGGTGCATGACGTGCCCGACGGCACCTGGGGTGTGAACGGCGCGCTGTGGACGCTGCCCGATTTCGCCAGGGCGGCTGGTTATGCGCATCTTCAGCATCTCGTCGCCTGAGCCAGGCCATTCCAACGGAGCCCACGCATGACAAGCCAGCACACGCAGCAGGATGACAGCCTGGAAGACTTCACGCGCCGTGAGATCACGTTGGATGGCATCACCAAAGCCGTGTACGTGGCCGGCACGGGGCCGGGCGTAATCGTCATGGCCGAGATGCCGGGCATCAGCCCGCACGTGGCGCGGTTTGCACGCTGGGTGCGCGATGCGGGGCTGACGGTCTACATGCCGTCGTTGTTCGGGCGCGATGGCGCGGTGCCCGAAGCGGAGGCGGGGGCAGAGGTGTTTCGCCACGCGTGCGTGAGCGCGGAGTTCCGTGCGTTTGCCGCCAACCAGTCGAGCCCCGTCACGCAATGGCTGCGCGCGCTGGCGCGGCTGGCCCATGCGGAGTGCGGCGGCCCGGGCGTGGGCGCCATTGGCATGTGTTTCACCGGCAATTTCGCGCTGACGATGATGCTGGAGCCGGCCATGCTGGCGCCGGTGCTGTGTCAGCCGTCTTTGCCGCTGAACGCGCCAGGCGGGATCGAGATCGCGCCGGACGAAGCGGCCGCCGTGCGGCAGCGGCTGGAGCAGGAAGACCTGACCGTGCTGGCCTACCGGTTTGCGGGCGACCGCTTCTGCCGTGCCGAGCGCTTTGCCGCGTATGCGGACGCTTTGGGCCCGCGCTTTGTACCGCGCGTGCTGCCCGACAGCGCCGCGCACCCGAACCCGCCATCGTTCTTTGCCGAGCACGTGCCTTGTCCGCACAGCGTGGTGACCGCCCACCTGATCGACGCGGCCGGCCAGCCAACGTTGGACGCTCGCGACGAGATCCTGGCGTTCTTCCGGCAGCGCCTGGGCTGAGTGGGGGCTCACATGCGTGTGTGAGCCCGGCGCCGCCCGGTTCGGTGTAAACCCCGGGGCGTCGTCTCAGCAAATTGCTTTACAACTAAACTATTCATGACTAAGGTAATACCGCATCAAATGCGGAGCCGTTGTCATGAAGATTGTCTGTATTGGTGGTGGGCCGGCCGGCCTGTACTTTGCCCTGCTGATGAAGCTGCAGGACGCGTCGCACGACATCACCGTGGTGGAGCGCAACCGCCCGTATGACACGTTCGGCTGGGGCGTGGTGTTCTCTGACCAGACGCTGGGCAACCTGCAGCGCGCCGACGCCAAGAGCGCTGCGCAGATCCTCGACGCCTTCAACCACTGGGACGACATTGAAGTCCACATCCGCGGGCAGGTCGTGCGCTCCGGCGGCCACGGCTTCTGCGGTATCGGGCGCAAGCGCCTGCTAAACATCCTGCAGGCGCGCTGCGAGGAAGAGGGCGTCAAGCTGGTCTTTGAAACCGACGTGCAAGACAAGGATTTGGAAAGCGATGGCGCCTACGCCGATGCCGACCTCATCATCGCCAGCGACGGCCTGAACAGCCGCATCCGCACCAAGTACGCCGCTACGTATCAACCCGATATCGACACGCGCCGCTGCCGCTTCGTCTGGCTGGGCACGCACAAGCTGTTCGAGGCCTTCACGTTTGCGTTTGAAGAGACCGAGCACGGCTGGTTCCAGGCGCATGCGTACCGCTTTGACGACGAGACCTCCACCTTCATCGTCGAGGCGCCTGAAGAGGTGTGGCGCGCCGCCGGGCTGGAAACCATGGAGAAGCAAGACGCCATCGCGTACTGCGAGCGGCTCTTCGCCAAGTACCTTGACGGCAACAAGCTGATTTCCAACGCCACGCATCTGCGGGGCTCTGCGCAGTGGATTCGCTTTCCGCGCGTGGTCTGCCGGCATTGGGTGCATACCAACGCGCATGGCACGCCGGTGGTGCTGATGGGCGACGCCGCGCACACGGCGCATTTCTCGATCGGCTCCGGCACCAAGCTGGCGCTGGAAGATTCGATTGAACTGGCACGCAGCATCGGCCAGCACCCGGGGGATTTGCGCGCAGCACTCGAACACTATGAAGCCGTGCGTAGCGTGGAAGTGCTGCGCATCCAGAACGCGGCGCGCAATTCGACGGAATGGTTTGAAAACGTCGCGCGTTACGCCAACCTGCCGACCGAGCAATTTGCCTATTCGCTGCTCACGCGCAGCCAGCGCATCAGCCACGAAAACCTCCGCCAGCGCGACAAGCGCTATCTCGAACAGTTTGAAGACTGGATTGCCGAGCAGGCAGGCGCTCGGCGCGGGCCGCAGCACGGTCCTGTGCCGCCGATGTTCACGCCGTTCACGGTGCGCGGCGTCACGCTCAAGAACCGCGTGGTGGTGTCGCCCATGGCGCAGTACTCGTGCGAAGACGGCCAGCCGGCGGATTACCACCTTGTGCACCTGGGCGCGCGCGCCATGGGCGGTGCCGGCCTGGTGATGGCCGAGATGACGTGCGTGTCGCCCGATGCGCGCATCACCCCGGGCTGCCCGGGTTTGTGGAACACCGACCAGCGCGACGGCTGGGCGCGCATCGTGCAGTTCGTGCACGCCAACAGCGATGCGAAGCTGGGCATCCAGCTTGGCCATGCCGGCGCCAAGGGTTCGACGCGCGTGGCGTGGGAGGGCATTGATCTGCCGCTGGAAGACGGGCAGAGCTGGCCGCTGATTTCCGCATCGCCCCAGCAGTATCTGGATGGCGTCAGCCAGTGGTCGCGCGCAATGACGCGCGACGACATGGACCGCGTGCGTGACGACTTTGTCCACGCCGCGCGGCTGGCGGCCGAAGCCGGATTCGATTGGCTGGAGCTGCACTGCGCGCACGGCTATCTGCTGTCGTCGTTCATCTCGCCGCTGACGAACCAGCGCAATGACGAATATGGCGGCTCGCTGGAAAACCGGCTGCGCTTTCCGCTGGAAGTTTTCCACGCGGTGCGCGAGGTGTGGCCGAGCAACAAGCCGATGTCAGTGCGGATTTCCGCGCACGACTGGGTGGAGGGCGGCATCACGCCGGACGATGCTGTGGAAATCGCACGCGTCTTCAAGGCTGCGGGCGCGGACATGATCGATTGCTCGTCGGGCCAGGTCAGCAAGAAAGAGCAGCCGGTGTACGGCCGCATGTTCCAGACGCCGTTTGCCGACCGCGTGCGCAACGAGGCCGGCATCGCAACCATCGCGGTGGGCGCCATCTCCGAGGCAGACCACGTCAACAGCATCATCGCGGCGGGCCGTGCCGACCTGTGTGCCGTGGCGCGCCCGCACCTGGCCAACCCGGCCTGGACGCTGAACGAAGCCGCGCGCATCGGCTACCTCGACATGCCGTGGCCCAAGCAATACCGCGCGGGCAAGCTGCAGCTGGAGCGCAACCTGGAGCGCGAACGTGCGATGGCGGCGCAGGCGGCGGGTTTGTCTCCGCTGGAGCAGGCCAACCGCATGCAGGGGGTTTGAGATGGCGACACCTGCAATGCTCAGCGGGCACCACGCTGTCGTTACCGGCGCTGGGCGCGGGATCGGCGCCGCGATTGCCGCGCAACTCGCGGCGCATGGCGCCACGCTCACGCTGATGGGCCGCAACGCCGATGTGCTGCACGCTACCGCCAAAACGTTGCCCGACAGCGCCCGCGCGCAAGTCGTGACGTGCGACGTGACGGACGAGGCAAGTGTGTCAGGCGCATTCGAATCCGCACGCGCGGGGCTGGGCCCCATCTCCATCCTGGTCAACAACGCGGGCCAGGCCGAGAGTGCACCGTTTGCCAAGACCACGCTCGATCAATGGCAGCGCATGCTGGCCGTCAATCTGACGGGCACGTTCCTGTGCACGCAGGCGGCGCTGGCCGATGTGCAAGCCTCGGGCCGCGGCCGCATCGTCAACATTGCCAGCACGGCGGGGCAGCGCGGTTATGCGTATGTGTCGGCGTATGTGGCGGCCAAGCATGGGGTGATCGGGCTCACGCGCTCGCTGGCGCTGGAGCTTGCGGCGCGCGGTGTCACCGTCAACGCAGTCTGCCCCGGCTATACGGAAACCGACATCGTGCGTGAAAGCATCGACCGCATCGTCGCTCGCA
Source organism: Ralstonia sp. UNC404CL21Col (assembly GCF_000620465.1). Lineage (GTDB taxonomy): Bacteria > Pseudomonadota > Gammaproteobacteria > Burkholderiales > Burkholderiaceae > Ralstonia > Ralstonia flatus. The sequence continues at coordinate 944,367 of NZ_JIBE01000004.1, read as the reverse complement.
CCGGACGCAGCGCGGAAGAAGCGCGGGCCGAGCTGGTGAAGGGCAACCCGCAGGGTCGGTTGATCGCGCCCGACGAAGTGGCGAACGCCGTGGTGTGGCTGTGCTCCGAAGGCGCGTCGTCAATCACGGGCCAAGCCATCTCGGTATCCGGCGGGGAGGTGATGTGAGCACCGAACGCACCCGGCGCAAAACTGCACTCGCCACGCGTGCCTCAGGCCACCACGCCGTTGTGCATGCGCTGGGCGATGAACGTATCGGCCTGGAAGCCCGCGCGCATGTGGACGACCACATGGACGTCAAGATCTGGCTGCGCCTGTTGGCCTGCAGCACGCAGATCGAACAACAGATCCGCCAGCGCCTGCGCACGCGCTTCAACACCACGCTGCCGCGCTTCGACTATCTGGCGCAACTCGATCGCCATCCGGACGGGCTGCGCATGAACGTGCTGTCGCGCTACCTGATGGTGACCGGCGGCAACGTCACCGGCCTGACCGACCAGCTGGAAAAGGAAGGGCTTGTCAAACGCGAGGCGGATCCGGATGATCGCCGGTCCTTTCGCGTGCTGCTGACGGATGCCGGCCGCCGGCACTTTGCCGAGATGGCCGCCGAACACGAACGCTGGCTGATCGAGATGTTCGACGGCCTTGGCATGGCCAACAAAGACGCGCTGTATGCGCAGCTCGGCCACCTGCGCGTCCACCTCGCGCAGCGCGAGCAAGAGCTGGACGCCCGCGAAGATCAACCTTGAACGAACCCGACCCAACCATGACCGACCCGAATCACCATGTGGACCCGGCCCTGCTGGCCGGCAACCGCCGACCGCTGGCGGGCTATCAAGCCAAGCATTTCCTGTGGAGCGTGGAAGGCGGCGTTGCCACCATCACGCTCAACCGGCCCGAGCGCAAGAACCCGCTCACGTTCGATTCGTACGCCGAGCTGCGTGACCTGTTTCATCAGCTCAAATGGGCGGATGACGTCAAGGCCATCGTGCTGGCCGGCGCGGGCGACAACTTCTGCTCCGGCGGCGATGTGCACGAGATCATCGGCCCGCTGGTGCAACTGAAGGCGCCCGAGCTGCTGATGTTCACGCGCATGACGGGCGAACTGGTGAAGACGATGCGCGCGTGCCCGCAGCCGATCGTCGCTGCAGTTGACGGCGTGTGCGCCGGCGCGGGCGCCATCCTGGCGATGTCTTCCGACCTGCGCCTGGGCACGGCGCGCAGCAAAACGGCGTTCCTCTTCAACCGCGTTGGCCTGGCCGGCTGCGACATGGGCGCCTGCGCGATCCTGCCGCGCATCATCGGGCAGGGCCGCGCGAGCGAACTGCTCTACACCGGCCGCTCGATGAGCGGCGAAGAGGGCGAGCGCTGGGGCTTCTTCAACCGCCTGTGTGAACCGGCCGAGGTGCTGAGCCAAGCGCAAGCCTTGGCCGCCGACCTGGCCGCCGGCCCGACCTTCGCCAACGGCATCACCAAGACAATGCTGCACCAGGAATGGACGATGACGATCGAGCAGGCCATTGAGGCCGAGGCCCAGGCGCAGGCCATCTGCATGCTGACCGAAGACTTCTCGCGGGCATATCACGCGTTTGTCGCCAAGCAAAAACCGGTATTCGAGGGCAACTGAGATGAGCGACAAGGACTATCTGCAATGGCCCTTCTTTGACGAAAAGCACCGCCAGCTCGAAACCGAACTCGACGCCTGGGCCACGAAGCACATCCCGCATGACCACGGCCCCGATGTGGATGCCGAATGCCGCGCGCTGGTCAAGTCGCTCGGGCAAGCTGGCTGGCTGCGCCACGCCGTGGGCGGCACCGCGCACGGCGGCGCAGGCGAGACCATCGACACGCGCGCCATCTGCCTGATCCGCGAGACGCTGGCACGCCATTCCGGCCTGGCCGACTTTGCCTTTGCGATGCAGGGGCTGGGCTCGGGCGCCATCTCGTTGCACGGCACGCCCGAGCAGCGCGAGCGTTATCTGACGAAGGTTGGGCGTGGCGAGGCCATCGCTGCATTTGCGCTGTCCGAACCGGGTGCCGGCTCCGATGTGGCCGCCATGGCTTGCGCCGCCCGCAAAGACGGCACCGACTATGTGCTCGACGGCGAGAAGACCTGGATTTCCAACGGCGGCATTGCCGATTTCTACGTCGTGTTTGCCCGCACGGGCGAGGCACCGGGCTCGCGCGGCATCAGTGCGTTCATCGTCGAGGCCGGTACGCCGGGCTTTGAGATTGCGGAGCGCATCAACGTGATTGCACCGCACCCGCTGGCGCGCCTGCGCTTTACCAACTGCCGCATTCCGGCCAGCCAGCGCGTGGGCGCGGCAGGCGAGGGCTTCAAGGTGGCGATGCGCACGCTCGATGTGTTCCGCACGTCGGTGGCGGCAGCCGCGCTGGGTTTTGCGCGCCGCGCACTGGACGAAGCGCTGGCGCGCGCCACCACCCGCAAGATGTTCAGCGGCGTGCTGGCGGATTTCCAGCTCACACAGGCCAAGCTCGCACAAATGGCCACCGCCATCGACAGCGCGGCGCTGCTGACGTACCGCGCCGCGTGGCAGCGCGACCAGGGCCGCAACGTGACGCGCGAGGCTGCCATGGCCAAGTTGACCGCTACCGAGAACGCGCAGCAGGTGATCGACGCCGCCGTGCAGATGTGGGGCGGCCTGGGCGTGGTGAGCGAGCAGCCGGTTGAGCGCCTGTACCGCGAGATTCGCTCGCTGCGGATCTACGAAGGCGCGACGGAAGTGCAGCAACTCATCATCGCGCGCGAACTGCTGCGTGCGGCGGCACCCGCCAAGTCCTGAACACGCCCACGCCCACGCCAGAGACGGAGAGTCCTCCATGCCCAGCGCCCATATCGACACCTTCGCCCGCGACCGGCTGCCGCCGGCAGAGCTGCAACCGGTGTATCGCTTCGACCTGCCGGCGCTGCAGTTTCCGCCGCAGCTCAACTGCGCAACCGAACTGCTCGACCGCCGCGTTGCTGCTGGCGAGGGCGGCCGCCTCTGCATCCAGGCACCCGGCATCCGCTGGACATATGCGGATCTGCAGGCGCACGCCAACCGCATCGCGAACGTGCTGGTCAATGAGATGGGCGTTGTGCCGGGCAACCGCGTGCTGCTGCGCTCGCCCAACAGCCCGATGCTCGCTGCGTGCTGGTTTGCCGTGATGAAAGTGGGCGCCATTGCGGTGACGACCATGCCGCTGCTGCGCGCCAAAGAGCTGGGCCAAATCCTGGGCAAGGGCGAGATCGGCTTCGCACTGTGCGATGCGCGGCTCGTCGACGAGTTGCGCGATGCGGTCTCGCAAGCCGCCAAGCCCGTGCAGATGCTGTGCTTTCACGATGACACGCCGGAAGGGCTGGAGGCTGCCATGGCACGCCAGCCGGACACCTTTACCAACGTGGATACGGCGGCAGATGACACGTGCCTGCTTGCCTTCACGTCGGGCACGACGGGCGTGCCGAAAGCGACGATGCATTTTCATCGGGACATCCTCGCCATTTGCGCGTGCTGGCCGCCGCATGTGTTGCAACCGCGCGCGGACGACATCTTCATCGGCAGCCCGCCGATGGCGTTTACGTTTGGGCTCGGCGGCCTGCTGCTGTTTCCCATGAGCGTGGGTGCATCGACGGTGCTGCTGGAGAAGGCGTCGCCGAACGATCTGGTCGACGGCATCCGCACGTTTGGCGCGACGGTGCTGTTCACCGCGCCCACCACGTACCGCAACATCGCAGCGCGCGGAGACGAGTTGCGCGCGACGCCGCTGCGCCGCTGTGTGTCGGCGGGCGAAGCCCTGCCGGTGGCCACACGCACGCTGTGGAAGAACGCCACCGGCATCGAATTGATTGACGGCATTGGCGCGACCGAAATGCTGCATATCTTCATCTCCGCCGCCGATGCCGACGTGCGCCCCGGCGCCACCGGCAAGGCCGTCCCTGGCTATGTCGCGCGCGTTGTGGATGACGCCGGCAACCCCGTGCCGCCGGGCACCGTGGGCCGTCTGGCGGTGCAAGGCCCGACCGGTTGCCGCTACCTGGCCGATGACCGCCAGCGCGCGTACGTGCGCAACGGCTGGAACCTCACGGGCGATGCCTACGTGATGGACGAGGAAGGCTACTTCCACTACCACTCGCGCACCGATGACATGATCATCTCGTCCGGCTACAACATCGCCGCGCCCGAGGTGGAAGACGCGCTGATGCAGCATCCGGCCGTGGCCGAGTGCGGCGTGATCGGCGAGCCCGATGAAGAGCGCGGGCAGATCGTCAAGGCGTTCGTTGTATTGCACCCCGGCCACACGGCGGGGCCGGAGATGGTCAAGACGCTGCAGGACTTCGTGAAGCAGACCGTGGCCCCGTACAAGTATCCGCGCGCCATCGAGTTTCGCGCGAGCCTGCCGCGCAGTGAGGTCGGCAAGCTGCTGCGCTACCGCCTGCGCGAACACAACAAATCATGAGCGACTACCACTTCGAGCGCGCCGCGCGCATCCGCTTTGCGCATTGCGACCCGGCCGGCATCGTCTACTTTCCGCAGTACCTCGTGCTGTTCAACGGCCTGGTCGAAGACTGGTTTACCGACGGCCTGGGTGTTTCGTATGCGCAGATGCTGGGCCCGCGCCGCATCGGCCTGCCCATCGTCAAGCTGCATTGCGAGTTCAGCGCCATCAGCCGCATGGGCGACGACGTGCAGTTCAAGCTGAAGCTAGAGCGGCTGGGCAATGCGTCGCTCACGTTGGGCCTGGATTGCTGGGCCGGCGACGAACAGCGCGTGCGCTCGCAGCAGGTGCTGGTGTTTACCGATCTCAATACGCATCGCGCGATGCCGATGCCGCCCGATGTGCGGCAGGCGATCGAGGCGAGCGTTCAACCGCAGTCGCAATAGAACCAGAAGGAATTGCATCATGGAAGTACTCCTCCCTCCCAACTGGCCGCGTCCGAAAGGGTATGCCAACGGTGTGTCTGCGCGCGGGCGCATGGTGTTTGTGGCCGGCATGATCGGCTGGGACGCGCAGGGCGTGTTCCATACGGATGACCTGGCCGGTCAGGTGCGGCAGGCGCTGCAGAACATCGTCGAAGTGCTGGCCGCCGGCGATGCCAAGCCCGAGCACATCGTGCGCATGACGTGGTACGTGACCGACAAGAAGGCCTACGTAGCGGCCTACCCCGAGATCGGCAAGGCGTTCCGCGAGCTGATCGGCAGCTTCAGCATTGCGATGACGGCGGTGGAGGTGGCGGCGCTGGTTGAGGATCGGGCCAAGGTGGAGATTGAGGTGACGGCGGTGGTGCCGGATTAGGGCGGTCCGCAAACGTCAGATCCACTGTTGAAACGTAGACAGATAAAAAGTCTGGCCAACCAGACGCCGCGCCGGTGGCCAGACTCCGTGTCTCTCGTTCGTTGATTGACGAACCCGAACAAAAATCGCTGCCGCCACCGGAATCAGGCGAGCGTCGCCTCCGCCAATGCACCTTCTGCTGAGTGCCGCGCGTCAGCAGTCGGATATACCGAAATCCGTGCGCCGTGCGTCTGCTCCACGGGCAGCGAGGCCGTTGTCGCGACGCTGCTCGACAGCGTCAGCCCCAGGACGCCTTCACCGCGGGTAGCAAGGTGATGCTCCAGATCCAGCGCGGCAGGCAGCCCGCTATCCGGCAGCGGGCTGACCAGCACCACGGCCGCGTCGCCCACCGGCACCGCCGCCGAGGCGATGCCCACGCCGGCCAACGTTACCGTTTGCGGCGCCTGTGCCGATCCGAGCAGCGCGCGATACCGCGCCAGGCTGGTCTCGATATCCCGAACAGCCACCGTGACTGAAGCGATGCCCTGTACGCCGTTGGCATGTTCGCGCACCTGGCCTTCGCGCACGCGCAGGTGGCGCGGGGTCACGTCGCCGCACAGAAAGGGGAGGTCGGGGGTGGCAGGGCGGCCGAGTTCCCAGACGAGCTTGGCGCCGTCTGGGCGCAGACGGCCGCCGGGCAGCGGGCCTTCGTAGTCGAGACCACGCGCACGCGCGGCATCGACCACGGCGCCCACGTTGTGCGGCAGCAGGGCAAAGTCGACATAGCCTTCGCCATGCCGCTCGCCGAGCAACCACCAGCGGCGCTCGGGCGCGGGTTGCAGGAAGGCGATCAGCTCCAGGTAGCTGCCGTCGGCAAAACCGACCAGCGCGTTGTGCGTGACGCCGTCGGCGTGCGTGCCGCCGCGCTGCACGGTGAAGCCAAGCGCCGTGTAGTCGGCAATGACGCGCTCCAGGTCATTCACGCGGATGACGATGTGGTCCAGGGTCAGGCTCATGGTGGTTCCGGTTCGAAGGGATGCGAGTGGTGTCCGGCGTCAGGCGTCAGGCGGCTTCACCGCCGAGGTAGGCGCTGCGGATGCGGGCATCGTGCAACAGTTCGCGCGCCGGCCCCGACAGCACGATACGTCCGTTCTGCAGGACGTAGCCATGGTGGGCGATGCGCAGGGCGAGGCTGGCGTTCTGTTCCACCATGAAGACCGACACGCCGGTGGCGTTGACTTGTGCGATGAGGTCCAGCACATGGTCGACATAGCGCGGCGACAGGCCCATGGTCGGCTCGTCCATGCAGATCAGGCGCGGGCGGCCCATCAACGCGCGAGCCATCGCCACCATCTGCTGCTCGCCGCCCGACAGCGTGCCGGCCAGCGCATGCAGGCGTTCTTTCACGCGCGGGAAGAGTGTGAGCATGCGCTCGTAGTCTTCTGCGATGGCGGTGCGCTCCCGGTGCGGGTTGCGCGTGAAGGCGCCCATCAGCAGGTTCTCGCGCACCGTCATGGCCCCGAACAGCCTGCGGGCTTCGGGCACTGACGCCACGCCCAGGCGAATGATCTGCGGCGTCGAGAGCTTGAGCGTCGACACCCCGTCGATCTGCACGTCGCCGGCGGTCGGCTTGTGCAGGCCGAGGATAAGCTTCATCGAGGTGGACTTGCCGCTGGCGTTGCCGCCCAGCAGGCTGACGATCTGGCTGGGCCGCACCTCCAGGTTCACGTCGAAATGCACCTGGGCCGGGCCGTAGTGCGTGTGGATGCCGGCAAACCGCAGCAGCGGGGGAGGCGTGGCGATGGATGTCGTCATGGTCATGCGGCCAGGGCGGTGGGCCCGGTGGCGGATGTGTCCAACGCTCCCACGCTGCGGTGGCCGAGATAGGCTTCGATGACGGCGGGATCGTTGCGCACGGCATCGGGCCGGCCTTCGGCGATCTTGCGGCCGTTGTCCATGGCGATCACGCGGTCGGAGAGTTGCATCACCAGTTCGAGTTTGTGCTCGATCAACAGGATGGTCTGGCCCTGTGCCTTGAGTGCGGCAATGATCTGCTGCATCTCGGCGGTTTCGCTTTCGTTCATGCCGGCGGTGGGCTCGTCGAGCAGCAGCAGGCGCGGGCGCGCGGCAAGCGCGCGGGCAATCTCCACGCGGCGGCGGTTGGCGTATGACAGCGTGTACGTCGGTTGATGCAGACGCGGCAGCAGGCGCTCGCCAAAGAGCGCGAGGATGTCGAGCGCCTGTTGGTGCAGTGCGGCTTCCTCATCGCGCACGCGTGCTGGCCGCCACAGCGCCAGCGCCAGTTCGGCCAGCGGACCAATCACCGGCCACCGCGGCCGCACTGCGCGCAGCTGCGTGTGCGCGCCGATCAGCACGTTGTCGAGCACGCTCAGGTTGCCGAACACGCGGCCGTGCTGAAACGTGCGTGCCACGCCCGCGGCAGCAAGCTGCTCGGCGCGCCAGCCGGTGGTGCTGGCGCCATCCACGCGCACCGTGCCCGCATCGGGGGTGTCGACGCCGGTGATGAGGTTGAACAGCGTGGTCTTGCCTGCGCCATTCGGGCCGATCAGGCTCACGACTTCGCCGTCGGCTACGTCGAGGTCGATGCCGTCGACCGCTGTCAACCCGCCGAAGCGACGCGTGACGCCGCGCAGTTCAAGCCGGGACGGCATGGTCTGCCTGCGGGTCGGTCGCGCTGCCGGTCGAGCCGTCGGCGCCGCCCGTGCGCGTGTGCTGCAGCGTGGCGCGGATGGTTTGCGGATGCTTGAGCAGGTTCAGGATCGGGCAGGTACGCTCGACCGCTTCGAACAGCGCGTCGAGCTGCTCGCGCGATGCGGGCGAGGCGATGTGCACCGTGTAGCCGATGTCGTGCGGATACACCGGAACGTGCTCGTACCCCAGATGACCGGCGCGGGCGTCGATCTGGCCCGTGACTTCCACTTCCAGCGAATCGATCGGCACTTCATGCTGCGCGGCCTGGATCAGGAAGATATGCGTCACGCACGAGCCCAGCACGCCGAGTTGCTGTTCCGGAGAGCTGGCCCCGAGGTTGTAGCCGGCAAAGTCGGGCGGGCTGTCGCTGATGATCTGGTGCTCGCGAATGCGTACGCGGCGCACGCCGCTGCGGCCTTCAGCGCTGACGCTGGCGGCCAGGCGCACCGGTTCAAAGGCGCCTGACGCAATGCGTGCTTCGCGTGCCAGTACGGCCGCGCGTTTTTCGATCAGGTAATCGTTGAGCGTGCTCATGGGATCCTCGTGTGAGTGGTGCGCAGTGGTGCCGAGTGGTGCCGAGTGGTGCGACAAGGCGGGTCAGACCGTCCCCAGCAGGCCTTGGGGGCGGAAGCGGACCAGCAGCAGAAGCGTGAGGCCGACGATCAGGATGCGGTACTCGGCCGTGACGCGAAACAGTTCAGGCAGGCCGACAAGCGCCACCGCGCCGATCACCGCGCCCGCCACGCTGCCCAGGCCGCCGAGGATCACCATGGTCAGCGCCAGGATGGAGATCGGCGAGCCGAAGGTCTCGTGGTTGATGTAGCTGTAGAGATGCGCGGTCAGCGCGCCGGCAACGCCCGCCAGGAAGCCGCCCACCCCAAAGGCCAGCGCCTTGTAGCGTGCGGGCGAGACCCCGTAGGCGCGCGCTGCGACGTCGTCTTCGCGGATCGCGCGCAGGGTGCGGCCCAGGTGCGTGCCCAGCAGGCGCCGCTGCAGCAGCCCCAGTGCCACCACGGCAGCCAGGCCCACCCAGTAGAACGCCGCGGCGGAGTCGAGCGCGAAGTTGCCGGCGGCCAACGGTGGAATCCCCGCCACGCCGATGGGGCCGCGCGTGACGCTTTCCCAGTTGAGGATGACGAGCGCGATGATCTCGCCGATGCCGAGGGTGGCGATCGACACGTAGTGCCCCCGCAAGCGGAATGCCGGCAGCACCAGCAGCGTGCCGAGCGCGGCGGTCACCACGCCCGCCAGCAGCACGGCAAGCAGCACGGGCACCTGGGCATCGATGGCCAGCAGCGCCGAGGCATAGGCCCCGATGGCCAGCAAGCCCGCATGCCCAAGCGAGATCTGCCCGGCCGTGCCCGCCACCAGCGTGAGCGACAACGCCAGCAGCGCGTAGAGCCATGCGTTGGTCAGTACCTGCACGACATACGACGACACGCCGGTCAGCGGCACCACAGCCAGCACGGCAATTGCCACGGGCCACACCCAACGCGGCACGTTGATCGGGCGGCTCGGTGCGATGAAGGTGCCCGTCAGCGGTTCGGGCGACAGCGCGGGTTTGCGCGCGAATAGTCCATTCGGCCGCCACACCAGCACGCCCACCAGCAGCAGGAAGGCGAACAGGTTGCGATACGGCGTACCGAACAGGGCGACGCCATAGCTCTCGGTCAGGCCGAGCAGCAGGCTGCCCGCAATCGCCCCGGGCACATTGCCCACACCGCCGATCACGACCGCCACCACGCCCTTGAGCGTGGCCTGAAAGCTCATCGCGGGGCTGATGTTGTTGTAGTACATGCCGACCAGCAGCCCGCTCAGCCCACCCAGCGCAGAGGCGATGGCAAACACGGCCTGGTTGACCGCGTGCGTGCTCACGCCCATCTGCCGCGCGGCATCACGGTCCTGCGCGGTGGCGCGCACGGCCCAACCCAGCCGCGTGTAGCGCAGAAATACAAACAGGACCGTCGCACTGGCCAGGCCGAGCGCCGCGATCAGCACGTCCAGCGCACCGATGCTGCCGCCGCCCAACGTGAGGCGCCAGTCGGGCAGGGGGTTCGGCAGCGCACGTGGGTCTGGCCCGGCCAGCAACTGGACGGCCTGATCGATCACGTAGCTCAAACCGATGGTTGCCAGCAGCGGCGCAATGCGCGGTGCATTTGCCAGCGGGCGCAACCCGACACGCTCGATGCCCATGCCGAGCAGCGCCGAGCCGACGATCACCAGCGCGATCGTCACCCACAGCGGCGCATGCAGGTGCGTGATGGCAAACCATCCGATGAACGCACCGACCGTATAGACCGAGCCATGCGCAAAGTTGATCAGGTGCGAGACGCCGAAGATCAGCGCCAGCCCCACCGCCAGCAACGCATAGATATTGCCGACGACGAGCCCGTTGACCGTGTAGTCGAGCCACGCCCCATGCAGCAGCGATTCCATCTTCGATCCATCCGCCCCGTTATTGCGCGGCGACCGTGGTCTTGCGATCGAGCAGCGCCCACTTGCCGTCCTTGACCACCACGTTGACGCTGCGCACGCCCAGCACGCGGCGCGTGGCCGGGTCGAATGTGGCGCGGCCGAACACCACGCTGGGCACGTCGCGCAGCTTGGGCAGGGCATCGCGGATGGCACGGCGGTCCGTGCCGCCCGCCTTCAGCGCTTCGGCGGCCAGGATGACGGCGTCGTACGCAAAGGCATTGAAGGCGTCGGGGTCGCGCTGGTATTTGGCGCGGAACTGCTTGACGAAGGTCTGCACCTCGGGCCGCGGCTCGTCGGGGAAGAACGTGGTGTTAGTGGCCACGCCGTTGACGGCCGTCGCGCCCAGCTCCAGGAACTTGGGTGAATACACCGAGCTGGCCGCCACGATCGGCAACTGGATGCCCGTGGCCCGCAACTGCCCGGCGATGAGCGCGCCGTCTGCGTAGTACGAGATCAGCACGATGCCGTCGGGCTTGGCGTCGCGCACGCGCACGCGCACGAGCGTGGAGCGGAAATCCTTCTCGTCGGGCTGATAGCCCTCGGTGGCCACCACCTGCGCGCCGCGCTGCTTGGCAGCCGTCACGAAAACATCCTTGCTGGTGCGGCCCCAGTCGGTGTTCAGGTAGAGCACGGCCACGCGCTTGAAGCCTTCGGTCTTGACGGCCAGGTCGGCCAGCAGCGGTTGAGCATCGGCCTGGCTGACCGACGGGCTCCAGATGAAATCACCACCCTTGGTGAAGTCCGGGTGCGAGTTGGTGAAGCCCAGTTGTACAAGCCCTGCGCGCTGGTAGATCGGCGAGGCCGCCATCGACGCTGGGCTGGAGAAGTCGCCCAGTTCGATGAGGATGCGGCGGTCGTTCACAAACTTCTGCGCAATGGCGACGGCCTGGCGCGGGTCGCTCTGGCTGTCTTCAAACACATACTGCAGCGGTCGCCCGTGGATGCCGCCGGCAGCGTTGATCTGCTCCAGCGCCAGGTCAAAGCCGGCCTTCCATTGCGCGCCGTACTGCGCGTTCTGGCCGGTCAGCGGGCCGGACACGCCAAAGTACAGGGGCTCGCCCGAGGCCGGTGCCGCCACGGCCGGTCCGGCAGCACCGGCTGCCGCCACCCACATTGCGCGAACCACCCAGCGTCGCCATCCAAGCAGCACAGACATCGTTTGCTCCATCGCTCATTGCACTCGAGAAGCAATCACTATGGGCTGCCGGTGTACGCGTGCCAACGAAGGATTGGGAGCATGCATATTCGCGCACTTGTGATGCAGCGATCGTCTGCTATTGCGGCAGCGACCGGGCTGCAAATCGCATCGACCAGCAGATGCGCACTTTGCGTCACGGCGCTGCATGCGGATCAAAGAAGGCCCTGAACGCCATGTGCGCTAGCGGCCGACTGCCACATATCGTTATCGGCAATCCTTCGTTCCGGTCGTGCGGGACCGGCCCGTATGCTGTGCTTTCGTTCCACAACGCAAGCCTGCACGCATGGCCATTTATCTTGACGACCGACAGCGCACGGAGTTGGCGCAGGCCGCCCGTCACTGGCTGTGGCGCACGGAGCTGCCGACGTGGCTGCTGATCGCCACGGTCTATGCGACCTGGTTTGGTATTGCCACGCATGTGCGGCAACTCGGTTTGCCGCTGGCGTGCGTGCTGCTCACGCTGTGCACCACGTGGTACCTGTCATTGCAGCACGAGCTGCTGCATGGTCACCCGACACGCTTGCCGTGGCTCAATGCCCTGCTTGGCGCCGCGCCGCTCGGCATCTGGCTGCCCTATGGCCTGTACCGGCGCCTGCATCTGCAGCACCACGAAGCTGAACTCACGCACCCCGACACCGATCCGGAGAGCTACTTCCTCTTCGCCGTCGACTGGTATGCGGCCAGTCCGGCCATGCGCAAGCTGTATGCCGCCCGCAATACGCTGGCGGGGCGGATGTTGCTGCAGCCCGCGTTCTCGATCTTCGCCATTGCGGCGGATGCTCTCGCAACGCTGCGCTCGGGCGACTGGCGCGACGCGCCGATGTGGGCGGCCCACCTGCTTGCCGTCGCGGCGCTGCTCGTCTGGCTGCAGACGGCCTGCGGCCTGCCCGCCTGGCTCATGCTGCTGGGCGTGGCCTATCCGGCGCTGTCATTGGCGGCGATCCGCTCTTTCCAAGAGCATCGCGCGGCGGATTCCCACGCCACCCGCAGCGTCATCAACGACGCCGGCTTGATGTGGCGCTTGCTGTTTCTCAACAACAACTACCATCTGGTGCACCACGACCTGCCGTCCGTACCGTGGTTTGCATTGGCGTGGGTCTACCGGCGCCGCGCCGACGACTACCTCGCGCGCAACGGCGGCTTCCATGTCCGCGGTTATCGGGAATGGCTGATCCGCTATGCGCTCCGCGTGGCGGCGCCCGTTGCGCATCCGCTGTTCCATGGTCCTGGGGAATATCGCGAATATGGCGAAGCGTGAGCGCTGGGTGGCAGCCCTCCCGATGTACAACGTCTCTGCGTCGTTGCGGGACGACTGGGCTACGCTGATCGAGCGGACAGCGCAGGCGCTCGGCCGTGGCACGTCGCCCGTGATGCTGGACACCGTGGACCCGGGCGAGAGCCCCGACGCGCTGCACACATTCTGGCGGCGCGACGACGTGTTGCTGTCGCAAACCTGCGGCTACCCGTTGATTCGCGGGTTGGCATCGCGGGTGCAGCTGATCGGCACCCCGCGCTTTGTGGTGCCCGGCTGCCAGCAGGAAGCCTATAGCAGCGCAATCGTGGTGCGCGCCAAAGATGGCCCCGCCACCCTGGCCGCATGCCGGGGCGCGCGCGTGGCCTGCAACAGCCCCGATTCGCACAGCGGCATGAACGCGCTGCGCCACGCCGTTGCGCCGCTGGTGCGCGGTGCGCGGTTCTTCGGGGCCGTCGTGCACACGGGCTCGCACCTGCGGTCGCTGGCGGCGGTGGCCGACGACGAGGCCGACGTTGCCGCCATCGACTGCGTCACGCTGGCCTTTGCCGCAGAGCACAGGCCAGACCTGGTTGCGGGGCTACGGCAGATCGGCTCGACACGGCATGTGGCCGGCCTGCCCTTCATCGCCTCACGCCGCGCGGGCGACACGCTGGTGCAGCGCGTGAGGAACGCAATGCGCCAAGCCTTGCACGATGACGCCGGCCTGCGCGCGAGGCTACGGCTGGAAGACATCGTGCCAACCACGTTGGCGCATTACCGGCCCATCGCCGTGATGGCACGCGAGGCGCGCATGCGTGGGTATGGGGAACTGGGGTGACGTTTCCGGAAGGATGGAGGTCGAGCCATAAACCGCCGATGACGAGCCTCGGTGGTCCGAACGTGGACCTCCAACCGCCAAGCTTGGACCTCTGCAGGCGGAGCGTGGGCCTCAAACACACACCTTCCACCGTCCAAGCTCGAAAATTTCGACCTCTGACTGCCGGCTTCGACCCTTGGACGGTGGAACGTCAGCCTCAACGGGCCAACGTCGAATGTTTGAGGGCCAAGCTCGGGTCTCGGAGGTCCGATGTGTCGAATGTTTTTGGGCCGTGCTCGGGCCTCCGAGGGCCATGCGCCACTGTCTGACGGTGGCATGTCGCTCTCGGACTGTCGAGATCGAATGTTTGAGATCCATACACGCGCCTAAAACGGCGGCGCTCGGCTGTCTGCAGGACAACGGCGAGGAGCAGAAGGGCGGACGTGCTTGGCGGAGGGCCAACGGCCCCTCGCGTTGGGCCTCGTTTCGCACTGCGCGGGGGCCATTGGAGCCCGGAGGTTGGGTTCACAGAATCGGAAGTTGGAAGCAGCCCCCCTCGCTATAATCCACCCCGCTGCCGCACCAACGGCAGTCTGGTTTAGCGACCTGAAACACCAAGGCGGACGATTGCTGCATGCAGTCGCACTGCTGCTTCCGTTCGCGCCTACTTTGGCGGGCCGGATGGTGAGACCTTCGGGTCTACCGGTTTCCTTGGGACCGGGTCGCTAACACCATTGTCAGGCCCGCCACCCTCGTTTAGCGCCGAGATGGTGAGGCTCCTTCAATCCCAAGGAGGCTCCATGCCTATTGCAGACGAGACGCGACCAGCGTCGTATCCATCTCCACCAGCACCACTCCCCAGTCCAGCGCCCACGTCATCCGACGCAGGCACGCTCACCAAAAATCGCACTTATCTGAACGGCGCTATGGCGGCGCAGGCGTATCTCAAGCGCACACGCACAGCCATGCGCAACCACGGCCAATGCCGCCCTGGCATGCTGCGTGAGGAGCTTCAGCACCTCTCCGCACATGCGTTCCCGCCGGCGTTCATCAAAGGCTTTGTGGATGCGATTGACGCGTACGTTTCGATGTCGCTCGGGGGCCGCGACGTCGATCCGCAGACGTGGGATGTGTTAGCCGCCATCGAGCGGCGGGGCTACAGCCAATAACAACGGATTGACGCATTCCCGTGACGGGCGGGAATGCCAGATTTTTCCAGAACGCCCCGATCCATTTGCAGGATGCAATTGAACCGAATGGGGTGCGCGATAGCAGCAATGCGCTGTGAATTCCCTTAGCAGGAAATCCTTAACGCGATAACAATTAACAAGGCAATCGTTTTTAAACAAGCGCTGGATTGAATAAGCCAGCACAAATGCGTCTGTCTTGAATGATGTTATTAAGAAACGCTAAAAAACGATTGCTGTGGGCGCGCTGGGCCCAGAAAGCCGCAATCGTTTGCGCAAAAGGCTCGCTTAAGCGGCCAGGCTGGGCGGCGGCGGTGCGTCTGCCGGCCCGTTGCCGGCGGCTTGCACGGCAAGCTGGTAGCCGCGTGCGTACACCGTCTTGAGTTCCACGCCGGTCTCGGGCCCGAACTGGAGCTTCTTGCGCAGCTTGTAGATGTGCTGCTCGATCGAGCGCTCGACGATGCTGGCGTCTGCGCCCCACACGGCCGATGCGATCTGCTGACGCGACAGGAACGAACCCGGCGAGGAGAACAGCAGCCATGCCGTCGCAAATTCCCGCGCCGTCATGCGAATGGGGATGCTGTTGACCGTCGCCGTGCGGGTCAGCCGGCACAGGCGATACGGCCCCACCACGACGTGCATGCCGGCGTTCTGGCGCACCGGCGCGGCGCGGCGCAGGGCCCGTTGCACGCGGGCTTGCAGCTCTTCGGCAGTGAAGTGGCCCGTCAACACGTCGTCCACGCCCGCATCGAAGGCCGAGGCCATGTCACCGCGATCCGCAAACTGGCCGAACACCAGGGTGGGCCAGCGCATGTCGGCATTGCACTCACGCCACGAAAGCACGAGCTGCCCGGCGGTACGGAAGTGCTGCGCGTCGATCATCAGCAGGTCAAACGTTTCCGTGCGGCGCGCACGCAGCAGCGCCAGGGCGTCGTCAAAGCGGACGCATTCTGCGTCCTGGCTGGACAGGCAGCTTGCAACGTAGGTAAAGCTGGATGGGTTTGAGGTCAATATGGCGAACTTCATGGTGCTTCCCCCTTCAGGCCGCTGCGCTGAAGAATCGTTGCAGACGGCGCTTCAAACTGGGGCCAAGCATAACGTTCACAATTTGCTCACACATCCCTATAAAGAGTGAAATCACGTTTAGATCTGATTGCGTTTTTGTTGACTGTGCAATTGTCAATTGAACATGTCAATCCGCATCTCATGAAACGTATTTGCGCAAAAGCGCATCAAGAAGCCGGCGAATCATCATTCGCCCCGTGTATCTGACAACCTCATGAACCGGTCTTCGGCGGGGCCGCGATCGCGGCGCGTTTGCGTGTGCCTTCCTCTTCTGCGGGGGGCACGTAGCTGCAGGATGTTCGTCTGCTGACTGCTTCCGTGTGACGGCCCGCTTTTCCAGCACGTCCGATGCGCGCCCGCCGAGCATGGAGCCAACGCGCGCGTAACAGCACAGTCGGCAGCTCAATTTCGGTCCGTATACGAGAATTAAAAAAATTTCAGATCCGAAGTTTCTGCGCCGTCACGGTTCACAAAAGCGCGCATTTGGTGCGCGTTCCTTCTCTTCGTTTGGCGCCGATGTGCCGCCAGGCCAATACTGGCGCCACGCAGGTCAAGATCTGCACGGACCTCTCCCGCCGAGTGCACAGGTTTGAAGCGCGCTGCTGCCCCAGCATCGCATTCAAGAATCCTTTTGCCGTGCCGTCATTTCCGGTCAAAGCAGCCTGGGCAATCTTGCAGCGCGACGGCTTTGAAGATCGGTCAACGACAGCCGCACCTGTCTTCAAGATGCTCCTGCTTCAACGCATGCACCTGATGCATCGCCAGATGGCTATGGCTATGGCTGTAGCGATGGCATTGCCCAGGTCATGACGTCTCTCTCTGACGCCGCTGAAACAGGAATGAAGCAAATGAGAATCTCGGATATGAAGATCGGGGTGCGCCTTGGTGCAGCGTTCGCGCTTGTCGTGGCGCTGTTGATCGGGACCGCCGCCGTCGGCATCCAACGGCTCGACGACAACAACACGAAGATGGGCCGGATCGTCAGCGAGCGCTATTCGCTGATCGCACTGAGCAACCAGATCAAGAACAACGGCTACAAGGCCAACGGCATTCTCAGCAATCTGTTGCTGGCCACGTCGGCCGACCAGAAAGCGAAGTACATGAACGACTACGCAGCCATCCGGCAGGCCAACGGGCAGGCGTATGGGCGGCTGGAGAAGATGTTGACGACCGATGCGGGCAAGGCGCTCTTCAAGGAACAGTTCGACGCGCGTTCCGCTTACGGTGCGAGCGTGCGCAAGTTCTTTGAGCTGATCGATGCCAACAAGCCGGAAGACGCTCGCGTGCTGTACCAGGGTGACATGAGCCGCCTGCAAGACCAGTACTACGTGCTGGTCGACAAGATGGTGGACCGCCAGGCCAGCGAGATGGAGCACGACGTCGGCGAAGCCGCCGAGCAAGGTGCCAACGCGAAGATTCAGATGATCGTGCTTGCCGTGCTGGCGACCTTGCTTGCCATTGCCACGGGCGCGTTCATCACCCGCACGATCACCGGCCCGATCAACCGTGCGCTGCACTTGGCCGAAGCCGTGGCGCAGGGCAACCTGACGCATCGTCTGGAGGTTGGCGCGCAAGACGAGATCGGCCGTTTGCTGGCCGCGCTCAAGCGCATGACCGAGAACCTGCACGGGATCGTCGGCCGTGTGCGAGTCGGTACGGACACCATCGCGCGCGCATCGCGCGAGGTGGCCAGCGGCAACATCGATCTCTCCAGCCGGACCGAGCAACAGGCCAGCTCACTGGAAGAAACGGCGGCGGCCATGGAGCAGCTCACCTCTACCGTCAAGCAGAACGCTGACAACGCGCAGGAAGCGAGCCGCCTGGCATCCAATGCATCGCTGGTGGCGACCAAGGGCGGCGATGCCGTGGGCGAGGCGATCGAGACCATGAGCACCATCAATGCGTCGTCACGCAAGATCGTCGACATCATCGGCGTGATCGACAGCATCGCGTTCCAGACCAACATCCTGGCACTGAACGCCGCAGTGGAAGCTGCACGCGCCGGTGAGCAGGGTCGCGGCTTTGCGGTGGTGGCGGGCGAGGTGCGCAACCTGGCGCAGCGCAGTGCCGCTGCGGCCAAGGAGATCAAGGCGCTGATCGAAGATTCGGTCAACCACGTCGGCACCGGCACCGCCAAGGTGGAAGAGGCCGGCCAGATCATCCGCGACGTGGTGGCCGGTATCCAGAACGTGACCAACATCGTTGCCGAGATCAGCGCTTCAAGCCGCGAGCAGAGCGAAGGCATCGAGCAGATCAACGAGGCCATCACGCAGATGGACAAGGTCACGCAGGAAAACGCCTCACTGGTCGAGGAAGGCGCGACCTCGGCACAGGCGCTGCAGGACCAGGCCGATCAGCTGGCCGACATGGTCAGCGCGTTCAAGCTGCATGGCGACATGTCGGGTCATGCGCAGGGCGCACAGAGCGGGACGGCCACGCTGACGCAAGCTGGCTGGGCGCGCGCTTAACCACGTTTGTCATTCGCAGTTGTTGTCGCAGTGATGTTGCAGTCAGCAGTCCAACGGAGGAGGCACGGGTCGCCGCCAAGCGGCTCGTTACAGAAGGAATCGACGTAGCGCTTTGCTTTGGCGTTTCGAACGGTCCCGCCATTTGCCGAACAGGTGTCTGCTGCGCAACCGCTGTGCTGGTTGGAGGATTGCGCGCGCGGGTGCGCCGGCGTGCCGATGGCGGGACCCACCCACGGTGTCTCTTATCTCCTGAACAACCATGTCCTCCCACGCTCCTCAAATGGCCGACCCGGGTCCGGCCGCAGGGTTTGACCTGTCCAACGCGCCGGCCGGCCCTGCTACGGCGCTCCCACTCACCCCTGTCACCCAGTTGATCGACGCCTATCGCGAGCACGGGCATCGGCGCGCGCGGCTGGACCCGCTCGCACGCGTGCCCCTGCCCGACGTGCCGGAGCTTCGCCTGCGGTTTCATGGCCTCGACCCGGCGCAGAAGTGCGATCCCGCCAGCGCGGTTCTGCCCACCGCGACGACGATGCAGGAACTCGAATGGCAGCTCAAGCGCGTGTACTGCGGCGCCATCGGCCTCGATTGCAGCAGCGTGCGCAAGCGCCAACGCCGCGCATGGCTCTACGCGCGCATGGAGGCAGAACTGCTGGCACCGCCGCTCGCACCTGACCAGAAGCGCACGTTGCTGCGCCGGCTGGTGGCGGCGGAGATGTGGGAGCGTCTTGTTGGCGGCACGTTCGCGCATGCCAAGCGGTTCTCCCTGGAGGGCTGCGAGAGCCTGGTGCCGCTGCTCGATGCGCTGGTGGAGGAAGGTGCCGGCCACGGCGTGCGGCAGGTGTTTCTCGGCATGCCGCATCGCGGGCGCCTGAATACGCTCGTCAACGTGATGGGGTTTGGGGCGCGCGGCATGCTCGATCGGCTCGATCCGGATTCGGACATCGCATTCACCCAGCGGGATCTGCCGTATCACCTTGGTGACGTTGCGCGCCGGATGGTTGCGGGCGATGAGGTCTCGCTCGTGCTGGCGCCCAACCCCTCGCATCTGCAGAGCGTGTACGCCGTGGTGTGTGGCATGGCGCGTGCGCATGTGGACGAGCACCCCGGCACACCGTGCCTGCCCGTGATGGTGCATGGCGATGCGGCGTTCGCGGGGCAAGGCGTTGTCATGGAGACACTGAACCTGACCCGCCGCAGCGGCTACACGGCAGGCGGTGTCGTGCACGTGATCGTCAACAACCAGATCGGCTTTACAACACCCAACCTGATGGACGTGCGTGCGCACGACTACTGCACCGACGTGACGCGCATGGTCGACGCGCCGGTGCTGCACGTCAACGCTGACGACCCGGAAGCCGTCATGCGTGCCGCTCGGATTGCCATTGCGTACCGCATGGAGCATGGCGCCGACATCGTCATCGATCTGATCGGCTATCGCCGCCTTGGACATTCGGAGCACGACACGCCCGCCGTGACGCAACCCGCGCTGCACGCGGCCATTGCCGCGCATCCGACCGTCACGGAGCTGTATCACGCGGCCAGCGCGGAACCCGCCCGGCTGGCCGATCTGCGTGACGCGGCCGTGCGCGATTTGCACGCAGGCCCCGGTGCCGCCCCGGGTGAAGCCGACGCTTCGCTGCCGCACGGTGCGGCGCGCCGCCAGTTGCAGCCGTTGTCATTGCACCGCGTGCAGGTATTGACGCAGACGCTGACTACGCCGCCCGACGGCGTGCTGCTGCACGATGTCGTGCGCGGATTGTGCGAGCGCTGGCGCACGGCGGTCTCGAGCGGCGCGCATACGGTCGACTGGTGCCTGGCTGAAAACCTGGCCCATGCCACGCTGCTGGAAGACGGGCAGAGCATCCGGTTGTCCGGCATGGACGTCGGGCGCGGCACGTTCATGCATCGGCACGCGGTGTGGCATTCCCAGGCAACGCTGTCCGACGAAGGCCGACGGTACGTTCCGTTGCAGCACGTGGCGCCGTGCCAGGGCACGTTCGACATCGTCAACTCGCCGTTGTCGGAAGAAGCGGCGTTGGGCTTCGAATACGGCTACAGCGTGCAGACCCGGTCGCGGCTGACGTTGTGGGAGGCCCAGTTCGGCGACTTCGTCAACGGTGCGCAGGTCTTCATCGACCAGTACATCGCTTCGGGCGAATACAAGTGGGGCTGCCAGTCTGCATTGGCGATGTTGCTGCCGCACGGCCACGAAGGTGTCGGGCCGGAGCATTCCAACGGATTCCTGGGGCGTTTTCTCCAGCTTTGCGCGGATGACAACATGCGCGTGGTCATGCCGTCGACGTCGGGCCAATGGTTCCACCTGCTGCGCGAGCAAGCCGCGCTGGCAACGCCCAAGCCGCTGATCGTCATGTCTCCGAAGACGCAGCTCCATGGCAACGGGCGTTCGCATTCGCGCGTGCAGGACCTGATCGACGGGTGCTTCATGCCGGTGCTGGCGGACGCCTCGGTGGTGGACGGGCAAACCGTTACGCGGGTGGTGCTGTGCAGCGGCAAGTTCTTCTACGAACTGCAGGCGCAGCGCGAGCGGGAGGCTCGTACGGATGTGGCGCTTGTCCGCGTGGAGCAGGTCTACCCGTTTCCGCAGGAGGCGCTCGCCGCTGCGTTGGCGGTATTCCCGAACCTGAAGGAAATCGTTTGGGCCCAGGAGGAGGATGCCAACCAGGGCGCATGGCGCTTCGTGCGCGAGGCGCTGGAGGCCTGTGTTCCGCAGGGGAGCCGACTGACCGGTGTATGCCGCAGCGCGACACCATCGGGCGCGCATGCGTCGGTGCGCGCGCATCAGGCGGAGCAGCGTCGCCTGGTGGCTGCTGCGTTGGGCGCGATGGGTTAGCCGGAAGCTGATGCAGGAAGCCCGACCGCGACACCGTTTGAGACATCGGAGGTCGCGGTATGGGCGCGTGGTTGAAACGCCGGGCCGCGATTACGGCTCGTGGCGCAGATACCCTTCCTTGCTCGGATCGGGCATGAAGTACGTCACGATGAAGGACACCGCGCACAGCGCCGTCACGTACCAATAGAACGTCGATTCACTGCCGGCCTGTTTGAACCACAGCGCCACGTACTCCGCCGAGCCACCGAACACCGCATTCGCAATCGCGTACGAGAGGCCCACGCCCATCGCACGCACTTCCGGCGGGAACATCTCGGCTTTGATCAGGCCACTGATCGACGTATAGAAACTGACGATGGCCAGCGCCAGCGTGATGAGGCCGAAGGCAGCAAGCGGCGTCGACACCGTGGCCAGCGCATTCATGAGCGGCACCGTGCCCAGCACCGACAGGGCGCCGAACAGCAGCATTGAATTGCGGCGGCCGATGCGGTCGGACAGCGCGCCAAATACGGGCTGCAGGATCATGTAGACGAACAGCGCGCCCGTCATCACGTTGGAGGCGGTCTTCGTCTCCATGTGCGCCGTGTTGACGAGGTACTTCTGCATGTACGTCGTGAACGTGTAGAAGATCAGCGAGCCGCCGGCTGTAAAGCCGATCACGCGCAGGAACGCGCCCTTGTGCTGCCACGCGCCGCGGATCGTGCCGGCATGCTCGACCTTGCGCGCGGAGGTCGTCTGCGTTTCGTGCAGCGACTTGCGCAGGTACAGGGCGATCAGCGCGGTGAGGGCGCCCACCACAAAGGGAATGCGCCAGCCCCAGGCTTTCAGCTCTGCAGTCGTCAGCAGTTGCTGCAGGATGACGAGCACGAGGACGGCGCAGAGTTGGCCGCCGATCAGCGTCACATACTGGAACGAGGCAAAGAAGCCGCGCCGGCCCTGCAGCGCCACCTCGCTCATGTAGGTTGCGCTGGTGCCGTATTCCCCGCCCACCGACAGGCCCTGGAACAGCCGCGCCACGAGCAGCAGGAACGGGGCCAACGCACCGATCTGCGCATACGTTGGCAGCACCGCGATCAGCAGCGAGCCGCCGCACATCATCAGCACCGAGATCATCATCGCGGTGCGGCGGCCGTGCCTGTCGGCAATGCGGCCGAAGAGCCAGCCACCGATGGGCCGCATCAGGAAGCCTGCCGCAAACACACCGGCTGTGTTCAGCAGTTGCGTTGTGCGGTCACCGCTCGGGAAGAACGCTGGCGCAAAGTACAGCGAGCTGAACGCGTAGACGTAAAAGTCGAACCATTCGACGAGGTTGCCCGACGACGCGCCGACGATGGCAAAGATGCGGCGACGTGTGTCGTGCGGGTCAACCGCATGCGGGGTGGCAGTGCTATCCATGAGGGCGTCTCGGTGTGGTTGTTCTGTGGGCAGCCTAAGCTGATCCTCAGAATTGTAGCGACATGTCGCAGGTTGTCGCGCCCCGGAGTTGCCCCGATGGGTGAGATGGTGTGTTGCGTCAGGCGTGCGGCAGGCGTGTAGAGGTCACGCAGAAACGGGTACGCCCCAGCCTTTTACACCGCGACCGCATGCAAGCGGATACCCAACGCCCGCATGACTTTGAGCACGGTGGCAAAGCTCGGGTTGCCTTCTTCAGACAAGGCCTTGTACAGCCCTTCGCGCGTCATGCCGGTGTCACGGGCGAGTTGCGTCATGCCGCGCGCTCGGGCCACTACGCCCAACGCATGCGTGATGAATGCGGGGTCGTCGGCCGCTTCCTCCAGGCACGCGTCCAGATATGCGGCCATGTCGGCTTCGGTCTTGAGATGCTCAGCGGAGTCCCACGGGCGAGTTTTGACGGGTTTGTCGGTAGGCATGGTCACTCCACGTCGAGATGGCGCGACAACTCAATCGCGCGTCGGATGTCGGCTTCCTGTGTCGACTTGTCACCGCCACATAACAGGATGATCAGCACTGCGCCACGCTGGGCGAAATACACCCGGTAGCCGGGGCCGTGATTGATGCGTAGCTCACTGACACCCGCTCGGACGGGCTTCACATCACCCGGATGACCCAGCTGTAAGCGGTCGATGCGTACCTGGATACGGCGCTGCGCAGTCTTGTCACGCAGCTTCGAAAACCAGGTGTCGAAAGCGTTGGTAGTGCGGATCGTCAGCATGCGGAGATGCCAAGGATCGCACTTCGATCTGTAAACTATAGTTCACAAATGGTCACAGCCGCAATGCCGAGCAGACTTGTTACCGCGCCCCCTGCCGCGCGTTGAACATCACGCGCAACCCGAGCGCCACCAGCGCCGCCGCCGTGCAGAACGCCATCAGGCCGGTCCAGCGGCCGTTCGTCCACGCCAGGCTCGCGCCATACGCGCCCAACGACATGCCGATGAACAGCGCCGTCATGAACACCGCGTTGATGCGGCTGCGCGCTTCCGGTGCCAGTGCATAAATGATCGTCTGGTGCGATACGAGCGCGGCCTGCACGCCTACGTCAAAGACGAGCGTGCCGATCACGATGGCGATGAGCGATTGCGGAAACAGCGCCATCGCGGCAAACGTCACCGCCATGAGCAACGCGCCACCCGCTGCGATGTGGCCGGGCGCAACGCGGCCCGACAATCGCCCGGCAATGCTCGCGCCCAGCGCGCCTGCGGCACCGGCAAAGCCGAGCAGCCCGGCTTGTCCCGTCGATAGCCCGAGCGTACCCGTTAGATGTAATGCCACGGTCGACCAGAAGCCCGAGAACGCAATGCCGATGAACGCCTGCGTGATGGCGGACGCGCGCAACCGCGGGTGCTGCGCGAACAGCGTGCCGAGCGAGCGCAGCAGCACAAGGTACGGCTGCCGCATGGTCGCGGGAGGTGCCACACCAAAGTGCGCGGCGCGCACGGCAATCGCCAGCCCGACGATCGCCACTGCGGATACGCCAAAGGCTGCGCGCCAGCCGAAGTGGTCCGCCACGATGCCGCTGAACACGCGCGAGCTGACGATGCCGATCAACAGCCCCGTCATGACCGTGCCGATGTTGCGATTGCGATTGTGGTCGGTGCTGATGGCGGCGGCGCTGGGCACGAAGTCCTGCGCGATGGTGGCGGAGAGCCCCACCGCAAAGCCGGCCGCCGCCAGCAGTGTCAGATTCGGCGCGAGGCAACTGGCGATGAGCGCCAACGTGAGCAGCACCGCCTTCCAGAGGATGACGATGCGGCGGTCGTAGCGGTCGCCCAGCGGGCCGAAGAAAAAGATGCCGCTGGCGTAGCCCGCCGCCGTCAGCGTGGGCAGCACGCCCAACGCGTGCGGTGCGATGGCGAGGTCGCGGCCGATCAGGCCCAGGAGCGGGTGGTTCAGGTAGATGCACGCCACGCTGATGCCTGCACCGGCGGTCAGCAGGCGGATCAGCCCTTTGGTGTCAGGTGCGGCGGTGGCAGTGGCAGGCGTTTGGGACGCAGGCGAGGTCGACATGGGAACCTCATGTAGGGATTGCTGCATCGCAGCGAAGCGGCGATGCTAACAACTTTCCTCTGCGCCTGCTGAGGGCCAATAACCTTGCTGGGGGTGGTGTCAGGCGCGCTGGCTGGCCGGGGATGCGGCCGAGGTGGGCGCCTCTTCCACGTCTTCGCTGTGACCGCCTTGTACGTCGTGACCGGCGTTGTCGATCCACAGGCGGGCGCGGTCTTCGCCCACGCGCGACAGCTCCATGCGGTATTCGTAGCGGTCGGGCCGGTAGAGACCCTGCAGCAGTTGCACGGGGCGCCCGCTCATCTCACGCACGATGCGCTGGACGGACAGCAGCGGCGCGCCCACCGACACATCCAGATACTGCGCCGTCGCCACATCGGCCAACCGTGCAGACACCACCTGCGATGCACGATCGATCCGCACGCCCGAGCCCTCGATCAGCCGCAGCAGCGACTGGTTCGCCAGGCGGTCGAGCGTGAGCTTGCTCGTCACGTCCAGCGGCAGCCATGTGGTGATGAGTGCCATGGGTGTGTCTTCCAGGTGGCGCACACGCACGAGTTTCTTGATTGGCGTGCCGGGGGCGACTTCCAGGCATTTGGCTTCGTCGGGCGGGGCCAGCACGTCTTCAAATTCGACGACGACGGCGGAGGTGCGCTCGCCCACGTCGATGATGTTCTGCAGCAGCGTCTGGGCGCCGCCGCCCATCGTCACCGGGTCATCGGGCTTGACGACAAACGTGCCCATGCCGCGATGGCGGCGCACCAGGCCTTCCTTGACGAGGTAGTCGAACACGCGCCGCATCGTGACCCGCGACGCGCCGAACTGACGGGCCAGCTCGATCTCGCCCGGCATCGGGCCGTCGCTGAACCGGCCTTCAAGAATCTGTTGGCGCAGGACGACGTAGATCTGGTGGTAGAGCGGTACCACGGCATCAGGCATGGCAGTCGTGGTTCCGGGCGTGAGCAGCGTGGTCGAGGGCGAAGTCGGGAGGGGCGGCCATCAGGCGATGGCACATAGGCGCGGATGCGTCGGAAAGCCGGGTCGTACGCGGCCGTTTGCCCATTCATCCGCGACGATAGGGGGTTTTGCCGGACCTGTAAAGTTGTGTGTTACCCGTTGGCCGGCGGCGTATCCGTGGCCGTGGCGGGGGGCTTTTGGCCCTGGCCATAACGCGGATTGCGCTCGCGCATCGAGTTCTTGGGCGCAACCGGCTCGCCCAGCGCATTGACCAGCGCGACGTGGATCGGCGTGCCGCTTTCCCGGTCGCGCAACAACATGGGGCCTTCGCCATCGGGCGTGAGGTAGCGGTCGCCCCATTGCATGAGCGCGACGATGGCGGGCAGCAGGTCGACGCCCGCCCGTGTCAGCCGGTAGGCATCGCGCACGCGGTCGCCCGGCTCCTGGTACGGCACGCGCCGCAGGATGCCGTACGCCACCAGCGCCTTGAGCCGCGACGACAGGATCGCCGACGAGCACCCCGTGCGGCGCAAAAACTCATCAAACCGCGTCACGCCCGAAAACGCCTCGCGCAGCACGAGCAGCGTCCATTTCTCACCCACGATCGATACGGCCGCCGCAATCGAGCAGGGCTCTTCCATCGATGTCACGACCTCGGATGCAGCTGGGACGGGGAAGGGTTCCGGAATTCTCATGGCAAAAGCATAGTCAATTCTGACTTTACTTGCAAAAGTCAGGGTTTCTGCTAATCTAGCTTCAAATTAGAAAGTCAGACGGCGATCCCGTGCTGACGGCCAATAACAACGATCCATCGCGTGAGGAGATCCCCATGCTTTACACCATCCACCGTTATCCCGCCGAATGGATCGACCGCTGGACCATGCACGACGGCTCCATCGCCACCGTGCGCCCGATTCTGCCGCAAGACGCCCCGCTTGAGGCCGCCCTGGTCGAGGGACTGTCGTCCGAGTCGCGCTATGCGCGCTTCCTGGTGGGCGGCGGCCGGCTGACCGACGAGATGCTCGCCGCCTATACGCAGATCGATTACGTGAACCACATGGCGCTGGTTGTGAGCGTGGCGCGCGCCGACGGCACCGGTGAAGACCTGATCGCCGACGGCCGCTTCGTCGTGGAAGACGGCGTGGCCGAGTTCGCCATCCTGGTGGCGGACGCGTGGCAGGGCAAGGGCGTCGGGCGACGCCTGTTTGCCACGCTGATCCGCGCAGCGCGGGTGTCCGGCGCGCGGGAAGTCTTCGGCGAGGTGTTGTCCATCAACCGCCGCATGATCAGCCTGGCGCGCGACGCGGGTTTCCGCGTGGCCAATGTGCCGGGCGACGCCACGGTCTGCACCGTGCGCCTGCCGCTCGCCCAGGCCGAAATGGCCGTGACGCCGTTCGCCTTCGCCTGATATTCGTCTTCGCGCGCCTGCACGCGATGCAGGTGCGCTTACCGTGTGTCTCTTTCGCCGCCGTTGGGCGGCTTCTTTTTTGCCTGATTGATCAAATCTAATGTTGCTCAGCGCAAAAAAACATCGCTTTTGTGCATGAATGGATGCGCATAGACTCGTTCGCGTAGCCCGGTGCGTAAGCGGCCCCCCCGCTGCGTGCCGGTGCTGCCTGATTCCAACTCTTCCCGGCCTGCGCCCCCACATGAGCAACGTCACGCCTGTGCTTGCCCCATTCCACCTCGCCTTTCCCGTGCACGACATTGCCGCGGCCCGCGCCTTTTACGGCGGCATCCTCGGCTGCCCGGAAGGCCGCAGCTCGCCGGACTGGGTGGATTTCAATTTCTACGGCCACCAGATCGTCGCCCATCTCGCGCCGGATGAAGTCGGCCACCGCAAGACGAGCGCCGTCGACGGCGACAACGTGCCCGTGCGCCACTTCGGCGTGGTGCTCTCCATGGCCGAGTGGGAAGCCGCCGCCGATAAGCTGCGCGCGGCCGGCATCGAGTTCATCATCGAGCCGCATATCCGCTTCAAGGGCGAAGTGGGCGAGCAGGCCACGATGTTCTTCCTCGATCCGTCGGGCAATGCGATGGAGATCAAGGCGTTTGCCAACATGGCATCGCTGTTTGCCAAGTAAGGCCGCGCGGCGCGCGTATCCTTGCGCTTCTTCACTGATCCGCGCGCCTCATGCTTCGAGAACTCAAGACTTTCATCGCCGTCGCCCGGCATGGCACGTTTGCGGGTGCGGGCGAGCGCATCGGCCTCACGCAGTCGGCGGTGAGCGCGCAGATCCAGCGGCTGGAAGAATCGCTCGGCTTTCAACTCTTCGATCGCACGGGCCGCTCGGCCACGCTCAATGCCGCCGGGCGCGATACGTTGGCCTTGGCCGAACACATCGTCACGCTGTATGACCGTCTGGGCGACCAGGCTGGCGGCAATGAGCAGCGCGGCCTGGTGCGCATCGGCGCGATTGCCTCAGTGCAGACGTCGTTCCTGGTGGAGGCGCTGGTGCAGTTTCGCAGCGAATTCCCGCATTGCCGTGCGCGCATCGTGCCGGGGGTCTCGCTGGATCTGCTCGGCCTGGTGGATGCCGGCGAGATCGACCTCGCGGTGTTGATCCGCCCGCCGTTTGCGGTACCGGCCGATCTGGAATGGCGCACGCTGGTGGCCGAGCCCTTCGTGCTGCTGGTGCCTGCCACCGTGCCCGGCGACGACTGGCGCGCGCTGCTCGCCCATCAACCGTTCATCCGCTATGACCGCCGCTCGTTCGGCGGCCGCCGCGTCGACCAGTTCCTGCGCGACCAGCGCATCACCCCGCACGACGTAATCGAACTCGACGAGCTGCAAGGCATGACGCAACTCGTGGCGCGCGGGCAGGGTGTGGCACTGGCCCCACAGACCGCCGCGCAAGCCGCCTGGCCACCCGGCACGCGCGCCGTCAGCCTGGGCGATGCCACGTTCTACCGCGAGATCGGCCTGATCGAGCGCCCGCGCCATAGCCGCCAGCCCATTGCGGGGCGACTTGCCGACTGCATTGACGAAGCCGCACGCGCCGAACGCACCTGAAGTCTCCATGGTGAGCGCGTGATATCCGGCATTCAGATCCCGCGTTGACCAAGCGTTATATCGGCTCGTATATTACGCCCGGTCATTCATCCACTTCCGGGTCTTTCATGCAACGTTTCTCGGTTCGTGCGCACGTGCGCGCCATTGGCCTGGTCGCTGCACTGTCGATGGGTTTTGCAGCGCCAGCACGGGCGGCGGACCTCGTTGTCTCTGCCGCCGCCAGCCTGACCAACGCCTTCAAGACGATCGCCCAGCAGTACGAAGCGCTGCATCCGGACACCAAGGTCGTGCTTAACTTCGGCGCGTCGGATGTGCTGATGCAGCAGATCGTGAAGGGCGCCCCGGCTGACGTGTTTGCCTCCGCCGACCAGGAAGCGATGAACAAGGCCGCAGCGGAGAAAGTCATCAAGACGGAGACGCGCCACGACTTTGTCGCCAACCAGCTGGTGCTGATCGTGCCGGCCGCCGGCACGGTGCCCGTGCATGCGCTGGCCGATCTGACGAGGCCCGACGTGAAGCGCGTGGCGATCGGCAATCCGGCGTCGGTGCCGGTGGGCCGCTATGCCAAGCGTGCGCTGGAAGCGGCAAAGCTGTGGGAGCCGGTGGAGGCCAAGGCGGTGCTGGCGCAGAACGTGCGCCAGGCGCTGGATTATGTGTCGCGCGGCGAGGTCGAGGCCGGCTTGGTGTTCTCCACCGATGCCGCCATCGCCGCCGACAAGGTGAAGGTGGCGAGCCCCGTGCCGCTGAATGTGCCGCTCACCTACCCGATCGCTGTGACATCCGGCACGAAGCAGCCACAGCAGGCGGCCGACTTTGTGGCCTACGTGCTGTCGCCGGCGGGCCAGGCGGTGCTGGGTAAATACGGTTTCCTGAAGCCGTAATCACTCACGCCGTGGCGGGTTGGCCTGCGCGCTCGGCGTCCTTCTTGGGCGTGCGGTGAATGCGCAGCACCAGGAAGGCGCCCGCCACGCACAGCCCACCAGAGATCATCGAGGCAAGCGTGTAGTTGCCTAGCGAGGCGCGCATCATGCCTGCACCCAGCGTGGCGAATGCCGCGCCCAATTGGTGCCCCGCGACGATCCATCCAAACACGATGGGCGCGGCGGCCTTGCCGAACACGTCGTTGGTCAGGCGCACGGTGGGCGGCACGGTGGCAATCCAATCCAGGCCGTAGAAGACGGCGAACACCGGCAGGCCGAAGAACTCGAAGCCGAACGCATACGGCAGGTAGATCAGCGACAGCCCGCGCAGGCCGTAGTACCAGAACAGCAGCACACGGCTGTTGTAGCGGTCGGACAACCAGCCCGACAGCGTGGTACCGACCAGGTCGAAGATCCCCATCGCAGCGAGCAGGCTTGCGCCCTTCACTTCGGAGAACCCGTGGTCTGCGC
Source organism: Ralstonia sp. UNC404CL21Col (assembly GCF_000620465.1). Taxonomy (GTDB): domain Bacteria; phylum Pseudomonadota; class Gammaproteobacteria; order Burkholderiales; family Burkholderiaceae; genus Ralstonia; species Ralstonia flatus. The sequence goes on along the minus strand of NZ_JIBE01000004.1, from coordinate 914,259 downwards.
ACATGGCGATGAAGTGCGTGCCGATGTAGCCGTTGGTGCTCGCGCCGCAGATGAAGAAGCTCGCAAACAGCAGCCAGAAATCGCGCTTGCGGGCTGCCTGCACGAGCGTCTGCATGGCTAGCGTGATCGGGTTGGCGCGCGGGCCGTGATCGGCTTCCGGCGCATCGGCGGGTTCGCCATACGTGCGCAGGCCCACGCTCTTGGGCGATTCCGGCAGCAGCAGCCATACGACCGGCAGCAGCAGCGCGAGTACGCTGGCCACGATCAGCACCACCGGGCGCCAGCCGTAATGCTCCACCACTGCCGCCATCATCGGCAGGAACACGAGCTGCCCCGTCGCCGAGCTGGCCGTCAGGATGCCCATGGCCAAGCCGCGATGCGACGTGAACCAGCGGTTGACCACCGTCGCGCCCAGCGTGATGGCCGCCACGCCCGTGCCGCCACCCACCATCACGCCCCACAGCAGCACCATCTGCCACGGCTCATGCATCATCGCCGACAGTGCCGTGCCCGCCACCAACACCGCCAACGCACCGAGCACCGTCGGGCGGATGCCGAAATACTGCATCGATGCGGCCGCGAACGGCCCGGTCAGCCCGTACAGCGCAATACCGATCGAGATGGCCAGCGAGATCGTGCTGCGGCTCCAGCCGAATTCGTGCTCGAGCGGCAGCATCATCACGCTGGGCGTGGCGCGCGTGCCGGCGGCGCACAGCAGGATCAGGAACACCACTGCGAGCGCGAGCCAGCTGTAGTGGAAACGTGGGGCGATAAGGCGGGCAAGTCGCTGCATGAGGTGTCCGATGGTTTCGATTCTTTGTCGATTCGATTCTTGTGGGGGCAACAATATCGCATTCGTTACCGGTCGGTAACAACGTGGTTGCGATAGTAGGTACCGCTCGGTAACATGTCAAGCAGCATTCGAATGACACCGGCGTGGCTGGGGGTTTGCCTCACGCCGCGCCTGCAGGAGTATCACCATGGCCACCGCTGCCCGTCGCGGACCCCGCGCAATTTCCGCGGTTTCCACCGCTGACCCCGTTGATCAACCCAAGCCGACGCCGCGCCGTATCAGCGGTGAGGACGCGCACGCCAGCCTGCTCGAGGCGGCTCGTCAACTGTTTTACTACGAAGGCGTGCGGGCCGTGGGTGTCGAAGCCGTGGTGGAGAAGGCCGGCGTCAACAAGATGAGCCTCTACCGGCAGTTCAAGTCGAAGGACGATCTCGTCATCGCCTACCTCGAGCGCAGCGACGAGAGCTTCTGGGGTTACTTCAACGCGAGCGTGGCCAAGCATCCCGACGATGCGCGCGCGCAACTGCTGCAGTTCTTCATCGACGTATCCGAACGCGCCTCACGCCCCGGCTACCGGGGCTGCCCGTTTGTGAATGTGGCGGCGGAGTTTCCGGACATGACGCATCCGGCGCGGCAGTTTGTTCAGCGCAACAAGGCGCTGCTGCTCGCCCGCCTGCGGGACCGCGCCCAGGCCGCCGGCGCGACCGACCCCGATGCGCTGGCCGACGACCTCGCTTTCCTGATCGAAGGCGGCTATACCGCCAGCCAGACCTTCGGCGCCGATGCACCGCGCCTCATCAAGAGCCTGCCGCGCACGGCACGCGTGTTGCTCGATGCGGCTATCCCCGCGCGCAAACCGGACTGATGTTGTAGCGCGCTCACGCAGACAAGACATGGGCGCGCGGGTGTCGTGCGATGCCGCTACACTCGCTGGCATTGTTGCCTCGGCTGCACCTCGATGACGCCCAACCAAGCCCCGCTTTCTCCCATTCGTACGGCGCCCGCCACGCCGCTGACCTTGCCGGCCGCGTTGTCGCAGGCGCAGCGCGCGCTCGATCGCATCGTGCTGGGCAAGCCGCTGCAGATCCGTCTGGCGCTGGCGTGTCTGCTGGCACGCGGGCATCTGCTGCTGGAAGACCTGCCGGGCGTAGGCAAGACGACGCTGGCGCATGCGCTGGCCCGCACGCTCGGCCTGCAATATCAGCGCGTGCAGTTCACGAGCGACTTGCTGCCGACTGACCTGATCGGCGTGTCGATCTACGTGAAAGAAAAGGGCGCCTTCGAATTCCACCCAGGGCCGCTGTTCGCACAGGTCGTGCTGGCGGACGAGATCAACCGCGCCACGCCCAAGGCGCAAAGCGCGCTGCTCGAAGCGATGGCCGAAGGGCAGGTCACGCATGACGGGGCGACGTATCCGCTGCCCGAGCCGTTCTTCGTGATCGCCACGCAGAACCCGCTGAACCAGATCGGCACGCATCCGCTGCCGGAGTCGCAGCTGGACCGCTTCACGATGCGGCTGTCGCTCGGCTATCCCGACCAAAGCTCGGAGCGCGCGCTGTACCTGGGCGGCGGTGCGCCGCAGGACATCGAAGCCGTGCTGACGGCTGCGCAAGTCGTGGCGCTGCAGACGGCCGCCGATGCCGTCCACGTGGCGCCAGCGCTGGTCGACTACGTGCTCGCGCTCGTGAACGCCACCCGCACCGATGCGCAGGTGCAGATGGGCCTGTCGCCGCGTGCGGGGCTGGCATTGCTGGCCGCGGCGCGCGCGTGGGCGCTCATCGACGGTCGCGACGCCGTGCTGCCCGAAGATGTGCAAGCCGTGTTCAAGGCCGTGGCGGCGCATCGCCTGCTGCCGACGGGCGGCACGCTGTCGGCGACCGCGCTGGCGCAGCGGCTGCTCGATACGGTCGCCATTCCCTAAGTAGGCAGCGCCATGGCGCGATTGCGTTCTCTGCTGCTCGCGCCGTTGCGTCTGCTCGGTGCGGGCCTGGCGGTGCTGCCCGGCATCCGCTTTGTACGGGCGCGCGTGCAACGTTTTCTGCAGCGGCCGCGCACGCCACGCGAAGGCCGCATCCGCCTGGACCGCAATCACGTCTACATCCTCCCCACCGCGGCCGGCGGCGGCTTTGCGCTGCTGCTGGTCGTGATGCTGCTGACTTCGCTCAACTACAACGTGAGCCTGGGTTTTCTGCTGACGTTCGTGCTGGCTGGCGTGGCGGCGTCCGCCATGTGGCAGACGCATCGCAACCTCGTCGATCTGGAAGTGCGCGGCGCGGCGGGCGAAGCCGTGTTTGCCGGGCATGCATTGAATGTGGGTGTGGCGTTGGCCAACGTCACCCCGTGGGCGCGCGTGGGGGTGGATGTGAGCGCCGCGCAAGCCGCTGCCGTGGAAACCTCGCTCGACGCGCAGGACGCCATCGTGGCCGCGCTGTCTTTCGCCGATCAGCCGCGCGGCTGGTTCAAGCTGCCGCGCCTGACGGTGTCGACGCGTTTTCCGCTCGGCCTGTTTCGCGCGTGGAGCTATGCGGATGCGCCGCTGACCGTGCTCGTCTATCCCGCGCCGGAACCGTCAGCGCCGCCCCTGCCCGCGAGCTTTGCGCCCGACCCTGGCGACGAAGACGACACGCGCGCCGCGCGCACCCATGTCGAAGAAGCTGCAGACCAGCTGCGCACCTACCGCCCCGGCGACGCGCTGCGCAGCATTGCGTGGAAACACAGCGCACGGCTGGACACCTGGATGAGCCGCACCGGCCAGCAAGTGCGTCACGCGCAATGCGTGCTCGCCTGGGAGGCGCTGCCGCCGTCGATGAACGTGGAACAACGCCTGTCGCGGCTGTGTGCCTGGGTGCTGGCCGCCGAGCACGCGCCCGCCGGCGATGAGCCCGAATACACGCTGAGCCTGCCAGGCGTTGTCATTGGCCCGGCGCGCGGTGCCGCGCATCGGGATGCGTGTCTGCGTGCATTGGCGTTGTGGGGCAAGCCTGTGATGCCGGAAGGCGAAGCCGCATGACCACCACTGCCACCATCGGCACCGAAGCAGCCGCCTTCGGCTCCGCCCGCGCGCTGACCCATCGCGAACACGGCTGGCTCATTGCACAGCTTGCCGTCGTGCTCGCGCCGCTGCTGCGTGCGCTGCCGCTTGTCACGTGTGCCGTGTTCGGCGTGCTGCTGCTCTGGCGCGCGCTGTTGTGGGTGCGGCGTGCGCCGTTGCCCGGCAAGTGGGTGTTGGGGCTGACGGGCGTGGCCACGCTTGTCGTGACGCTGGCACTCGCCATGCGTACCGGCGGAAACATCGGGCGGGACTTGTCGGTGGCGCTGCTGGGCGCGTTTCTCGTGCTCAAGCTGATGGAATCGCACACGGTGCGCAACGGTGTGTTGGTTACGCAGCTGTGCTGTTTCCTGTTGCTCTCGCAGGTGCTGTTTGACCAGCCGCCCTGGCTGGCCGCGACCATGCTGGGGACCGTGGCGCTGCTGCTGCGCAACTGGCTGTTGCTGCTGCATCCGCAGGCGCGTGCGCGGGTGTCGCCGGCGCGTGTGCTGGCGCGCCTGGTGCTCATGGGTTTGCCGTGCGCGGCGGTGCTGTTCCTGTTGTTTCCGCGGCTCGATCATCCGCTATGGCGCCTGCCGCAAACGGCCGACACCGCCGTCAGCGGCTTGTCCGACCGCATGGCGCCCGGCTCCGTCGGCCAGTTGATCCTCTCGGACGATCTGGCCTTCCGCGTTGATTTTGTCGGTGCGCCCCCACCGGTCGATACGCTCTACTGGCGCGGCATGGTGCTGTGGCGTTTCGATGGCCAGACGTGGACGGCTGCATCGATGCGGCAACGTCCCGCGCTGGAAAGCGTACCCAATTCTGCGGACGCAATCCGCGGTGCGCCGGGGGTGTTCGACTACAACATCACGCTTGAACCGACGCGCCAGCGCTGGCTGTTTGCGCTCGATCGCGGCCAGTCGATCAAGGCACGCGACGGCACCGGCCGCAGCGTCGACGGCGAGTTCATCAGCACGCAACCGCTCGACCAGCGCGTGCGCTATCACGCGCGCTCGCGGTTGCCTGGGCGCAATCGCGCGGACGACGCGGCCACGCTCGATCCGCTGACGCAGCAGATGGCGCTGGCATTGCCGGCTGGCAACCCTCAGGCCCGCGCACTGGCGGCGCAATGGGCTGAGCTGCCGCCGCCCGAGCGCGTATCGGCCGCGCTCAAGCTGTTCGGTCGCGCACCGTTTGCCTACACGCTTGAACCCGAGCCGCTGCGGGATCAGCAGATCGACGATTTCCTCTTCCGCACGCACCGCGGCTTCTGCGAGCACTACGCGGGCAGCTTCGTCTTCTTGATGCGCGCGGCGGGTGTGCCGGCGCGTGTGGTGGTGGGCTACCTCGGCGGCGAGGTGAATGCCGTCAGCGGCGATATCATCGTGCGCCAGTCCGATGCCCATGCCTGGGCCGAGGTGTGGCTCGACGGACGCGGCTGGGTGCGTGTGGACCCGACTGCGGCCGTCGCGCCGCAACGCGTTGAACGCGGCCTGGCCGCCGCTGTGCCTGCCAGTGAATTCCGTTCGCGCCGTGCCGAAGAACCCAGCTGGCTGCGCAGCGTGCGCTGGGGGCTGGATGGCCTTGTCAGCGGCTGGAACAGCTGGGTGCTCGGCTACGACCGCAACCGCCAGGCACGCCTGTTCGCCTGGCTGGGGCTGGACGCAGCGGACCCCCGCGCGGTGCTGTGGGGCGTGTCGGGCCTCTTCCTGCTCGCTGCGCTGCCGCTTCTGTGGCAGCAGCGCAAGCCCAAGCCGGACCCCGTGCAGGCCCAGTGGCAGCGCCTGTGTGATCGGCTGGCGCGGCATGGCTGCACGCGTGGGCCGGCGGAGGGCCCGATGGCCTACGCCGAGCGCGCTGCCGCGCAGTTTCCGCAAGCGGCGCAGGCATTGCGCAATGCCGCCGCCGGCTACGTCGCCCTGCGCTATGGCCGCGACGACGGCGACGCACAGGCGCGTGCCCGCCGGTTCACGCAATGGCGCGAAGCCGTTGCGCAAGTTCGCCTGAGCTGAACGCCCAAGCTGTTAATCGGCTTAAAGAGCGTGCCCCAAAAGCGGGCGCCCAGGCGGTTTATCGAGCGTGCCAGTCATTCACCTGTGATGGAATATTTTCCGATCCGAGGTTTAAATATTTCGGATAGATAACTCGGCCCGTGCAATAACTGCACGCACTTTCCCGATTGAAGATAATCGGTGCGACACAATTACGCAGGGCATGCGCGTTATCGGTGCATATTCGATCCGGTTTAACGTGGATGCCCGCACTGGCACTGCGGGAACCTTTCTCATACGATGGTTTTCGTAACGTTTCCGCTGCACTGCAACGTTGCCGAAAACGCCAACCCCGACTGGGTTTCCGGCTTGCAGCGGCTTCGCAGATTCCGCAGGAGCCATACCAATGCATCGACCGAAACGCATGCTTGTCGAGAATGTCGCGTGGGCGCATGAAACCGCTGCGCGCGACCCTGAATTCTTTTCGCGTTTGGCCCAAGGCCAGCAACCGCAAGTGTTATGGATCGGCTGCGCAGATAGCCGCGTGCCCGCTGAAACCATTACCCATTCCAATCCAGGCGATTTATTCGTCCATCGCAATATCGCCAATCTCGTTTGCCCGGCGGACGACAACACGATGAGCGTGCTGGAATATGCGGTGCGCGTGCTGAAGGTCGCCCACGTGATCGTATGCGGGCATGACGGCTGCGGCGGCGTCCGTGCATCGCTGCTGCCGCCGCCCGACGGACTGCCGCACGTGGCGCGCCGCATTGCGCCGCTGTGTGCGCTGGCGGGTCACCACCGTGCAGAACTCGATGCCGTCCCCGATCTGGACGCGCGCGTCAATCGCCTGGCCGAACTCAACGTGCTCGAACAGGTGCGCTGTCTGCGCGAGAGCGCCATCGTGCGCGAGGCCGAGCGACCGCCGCGCGTGCACGGCTGGATCTTCGGTCTGGCCGACGGGCATATCCGCGTACTGGCTTCGGGCGACCCCGATGCGGAACACGCCCCCCGCGGCGACATCCTGATGCCGGCCGAGGCCATCGCTTAACCCAATCGGCGGTAGCCCTTCCGGCCGCCGCCGTTTCCCGACGTTTTTTCTCCTCACGCATGCCGGCGGTGCCCCCGCCCGCAGACAGGCGTTCGCGCGTGCGCAGTGCATACAACTCCAATGACCATGCAGACACCAACTTCACCGGCTTTCTTCCCGCGCGACATGCTCGCCGGGCTCATCGTCTTCTTCGTCGCCCTGCCGCTGTGCCTGGGTATTGCCAATGCGTCGGGCGTCGACCCGCTCGCGGGGCTGCTTTCCGGCATGATCGGCGGCCTGGTGGTGGCGTTGCTCAGCGGCTCGCAACTGAGCGTGAGCGGCCCGGCGGCCGGCCTCGTCGTGATCGTCGTGGATGGCATTGCCAAGCTGGGCGGCTTCTCGGCGTTTCTGGTGGCGGTGGCGCTGGCGGGCGCGCTGCAGTTTGTGTTCGGCATGCTCCGCGCCGGGCGCTTTGCGGCGTATGTGCCGTCGTCGGTCATCAAGGGCATGCTGGCGGCGATCGGGCTGCTGCTGATCATCAAGCAGGTGCCGCTCGCGCTTGGGCTGGCAGGGGCCGACGGCGCGGTCAGCGCGGCCGGTGCGGGCATGGTCGCCACGCCGGTGGGCCCGATGTCCGTGGCCGCACTCTTGGTGACGCTGTTGTCGGCAGCCGTGCTCATCGGTTGGGACACTCCGATGCTGCGGCGTTTCATAGTGGTCCGCGCGCTGCCTTCGCCGCTCGTCGTGGTGGCACTTGGCATTGGCGTGACATTGCTCCTCGAAGGCGTGGCGCCGGGCATCGCAGTGCCGGCCGAGCATCGTGTCGATCTGCCGTCGCTCGCGTCGTTCGGGGCGTTTCTCGACGCGCTGGAGTCGCCCACGCTCGGGGCGCTGGGCAATCCGGATGTCTGGCGCGTGGCCGTGGCGCTAGCCATCGTGGCCAGTCTGGAGACGCTGCTGTGCCTGGAAGCCGTTGAGCAGATCGACCCGAAGAAGCGGGCCGCGTCGCCGGACCGCGAGTTGAAGGCGCAAGGCGTGGGCAACCTGGTGGCAGGCCTGCTGGGCGGGCTCCCTATCACGTCCGTCATCGTGCGCAGTTCCGCCAACGTACACGCCGGCGCGCAGAGCCGCTGGTCGGCCGTCGTGCATGGCGCGCTGCTGCTGGCGAGCGTGTTTGCGCTGACCGCCATCGTCAACCTGATTCCGCTGGCGTGCCTGGCCACCATCCTCATCTTCACGGGCTACAAGCTGGCCAAGCCGTCGCTCTTCGTGGCGGTGGCGCGGCAGGGCTGGGACCGCTTTGCGCCGTTCATCGCCACCATCGTCGGCGTGCTGCTGACGGACTTGCTGATCGGCATCGTGATCGGCATTGCGCTGAGCATCGCGCTGGCGATTCGCGCCAACCTGCGCCGCACGATTGTCATGGCGCGCCATCACGACCACTTCCTGCTGACATTCCGCAAGGATGTGTCGTTCATGGGCAAGGTGCCGCTCAAGCGCTATCTGGCGCAGGTGCCCGATCAGGCCACGCTCATCGTCGACGCCGCCCGAGCCGATTACATCGACCCCGACGTGCGCGAGATGGTCGAGCACTTCATCGAGGCAGCGCCCGCGCGCGGCATCGTCATCGAACGCCATCACTTTGATGCGACCGTGCCGCAGCGCACCCCCGGTCTTTCAATGCCGCGTCTGCCATTTTTGCGAACGGCTGCCCGATAACCTAAGGCTGGGATTTAACTCATTTTGGGTAATTTAGAGCAAGGCCTCCAAACATAATCGGTGCATTCGGAAAGGCGCGAACGTTTGCGCACCGGTGGCACCGCGCTCGGAGGTCATCTTCTGACGCAAATCGTCGTAATGACGCGGGTTTCCAGCGTTTGACAATGTTTGCAATTGACACCGCATCGGTGAATAGACTTAATTTGAACGTGCTATCCAATTAATCGGGAAATGCACCGATAAAACACCGAGTAGGGCGGGGCGGCGCATTATCAAGCGCATATTTGAAACGGGAGGCAGACATGAAGACATTGCAACGAGGGACCCTGGTTTCGGCGGCCTTGGCCGGCCTGCTTGCGCTGGGCGGTTGCGCCAGCTCCGGCTCGGGCGACATGAGCGGCACCACCGGCAGCGGCGGCAGTTCGGCCAACAACGGTGGCGGCTCAGGTTCCAATGGCTCGGGCGGCACGACGACCACCGCATCGACCACACCCACCGGCGACGTGGCCAACAAGGGCGGTGGCGTGCTGACGGCGACGGGCGGTGCCGTCAGCGGGCTCGGTTCGACCATCGGCGGCAGCAATCTGCCGGGGGCATCGGGGTTGGGCAACGTGGTCGACAACGCAGGCAAGACGGTGTCGGCGCTGGGCACCGGCGTGCAGTCGGGTCTGGGCAGCATCGGTACCAACCCGAACCCGATCGGCACCACGGTATCGAGTACCGGCAACGTGGTGACGCAAGTGGGCAACACCGTCGATGCCACGGGCGGCCTCGTCAGCAGTCTCGGCACCGGACCGCTGCAGCCGCTTTCGCCGGTCGCGGCACCGGTCGGCGGTGCGGTTTCGCAGGTGGGGCAGGCGGTGGCCGGCGCGGGCGGCACGCTCGGCACGGCCTTGTCGACCGGGCCGGTGGAACAGGTCACGCAGCAGCTCAGTTCGACCGTGGTGCCGCTCACCTCGCAGGTGACGACCGCCACGCAGACGCTGGGTAACGCGACGGGCCTCGGCGCTCCGGCAACCAATCTGCTGCAGACGGTAGGCGGCGGCGTGGCGAATGTCGGTACGTCATTGACGGCGACCAACGCGCCGGTCGTCTCCGGTTTGGGCGGTGTGGTCACGGCCACGGGCAACACGGTGGCTGCGTTGGGCGGGGTGACCTCCACGCCGGGCGGCGCAACGTCGGCCAACCCGCTGGCACCGATTACCGGTGCGCTCGGCGGCGTGGGAAGCGTGGGCGGTGGCAGCAATCCGCTGGGGAGCGTGACGGGCGCCCTGGGCGGTGCAGCCGGCGGCGGCACGACGGCCGGGGGCGCGACTGCGCCGGTCGGCTCGCTTGTCACCACCGTCGGCACGTCGCTCACGTCCACTGGGGCTGCGACGCCGCTTGCGCCTGTCACGGGTGCGGTGGGTGGCGCACTGACCACCGTGGGCGGCGCGTTGCACCACTGAGCGCAGGCAACACGGCGGGCCGGCCTGTGCGCCTGGCCCGTCTTCGAGCCGTTTCCGCTCCCTGTGGAACGGCGCGTACGCGTGTTCGTATGACGCGGCCTGCTGCTTTGGGCATACAGTACGCCTGACCGCGTGGCCCTCCGCGCGTATCAGGAGATTTCAATGATCCAGCACGCATTGTTTGCCCGGCTGATTGCCAAACCGGGCAAGGAACAGGCCGTCGCCGATTTCCTTTCGGCGGGTCTGCAAATGGCCAACCAGGAAGCGACCACACCCATCTGGTTTGCGCTGCGCATTGCGCCCAATGTCTTCGGCATCTTCGATGCCTTTGCCAGCGAGCAGGATCGCCAGGCACATCTCGACGGCCCGATTGCCAAGGCGCTCATGGCCAATGCGGCCGAGTTGCTGGCCTCACCGCCCGAGATTGCGCCGATCGAGGTGCTCGGCATGAAGAACACCGGCGCAAGCTGAGTGCCGAGAGCAAAAAAGAAACCGCCGCATCCAGCCCTCAGCCGGATGCGGCGGTTTTGCTTTGCATGTGCGGTCCGCCGTTTCAGCCCGGCACGCGCACCCAGCCTTCCATCAACACGCGCGCGCTGCGGCTCATGATGGCCTTGGTGACCGTCCATTCGCCGTCCACGCGCTTGGCCTCCGCGCCCACGCGCAGCGTGCCGGACGGATGCCCGAAGCGCACCGCGCCACGTTCTCCACCGCCCGCTGCCAGGTTGACCAGCGTGCCCGGAATGGCCGCTGCCGTGCCGATGGCGACCGCTGCCGTGCCCATCATCGCGTGGTGCAGCTTGCCCATCGAGAGCGCACGCACCAGCAAGTCCACATCGCCTGCGCCGACCTTCTTGCCGCTGGATGCCACGTAGTCCTTCGGCGGCGCGACGAACGCCACCTTCGGCGTGTGCTGCCGCGTGGCGGCTTCTTCAATGCTCTTGATCAGGCCCATGCGCACCGCGCCGTGCGCGCGGATGGTCTCGAACATCGCCAGCGCCTTCGCATCGCCGTTGATGGCGTCCTGCAGCTCGGTGCCGGTGTAGCCGATGGCCTCTGCGTTGATGAAGATCGTCGGGATGCCCGCGTTGATCATCGTCGCCTTGAGCGTGCCCACGCCGGGCACGTCCAGGTCGTCGACGAGGTTGCCGGTGGGGAACATCGCGCCGCCGCCGTCGCCTTCCTCTTCGGCAGCCGGGTCGAGAAATTCGAGCTGCACTTCCGCTGCCGGAAAGGTCACGCCGTCCAGTTCAAAGTCGCCCGTCTCCTGCACCGCGCCGTTGGTGATGGGCACGTGCGCAATGATGGTCTTGCCGATGTTGGCCTGCCAGATGCGGATGATGGCGACGCCGTTTTGCGGCACCCGGCTCGCATCGACCAGACCGTTGCTGATGGCGAACGGCCCAACCGCTGCAGAGAGGTTGCCGCAGTTGCCCGACCAGTCGACAAACGGCTTGTCGATGGAGACCTGGCCGAAGAGGTAATCCACGTCATGGTCCGGGCGCGTGCTCTTGCTGAGGATGACCGTCTTGCTGGTGCTCGACGTGGCGCCGCCCATGCCGTCGATCTGCTTGCCGTACGGGTCGGGGCTGCCGATCACGCGCATGAGCAGCGCGTCACGCGCCGCGCCGGGCTGTTGCGCGGCCGGCGGCAAATCCTGCAGACGGAAGAACACGCCTTTGCTGGTGCCGCCACGCATGTAGGTGGCGGGAATCTTCACTTGCGCGGGGTGGCTCATGCTGCCTCCTTGTTCGATTCCAAAAAGTCCTGCGCAAAGCGCTGCAGCACACCGCCGGCTTCGTAGATCGACACTTCCTCGTCGCTGTCCAGGCGGCACGTGACGGGCACTTCCACGCGTTCGCCGTTCTTGCGGTGGATGACGAGCGTGAGGTCGGTGCGCGGTTTGCGCTCGCCGATCACATCAAAGGTTTCGGTGCCGTCAATGCCGAGCGTGAGGCGCGTGGTGCCCGGCTTGAACTCCAGCGGCAGCACGCCCATGCCGATCAGGTTCGTGCGGTGGATGCGCTCGAAGCCTTCGGCCACGATGGCCTCCACGCCGGCCAGGCGCACGCCCTTGGCGGCCCAGTCGCGCGAGCTGCCCTGGCCGTAGTCGGCGCCGGCAATCACGATCAGCGGCTGCTTGCGGTCCATGTAGGTTTCGATCGCTTCCCACATGCGCGTGACCTTGCCTTCCGGCTCGATGCGCGCCAGCGAACCCTTCTTCACCACGCCGTCCACCACAGCCATCTCGTTGATGAGCGTCGGGTTGGCAAACGTCGCGCGCTGCGCGGTCAGGTGATCGCCGCGGTGCGTGGCGTACGAGTTGAAGTCCTCTTCCGGCAGGCCCATCTTGGCAAGGTATTCGCCGGCGGCGCTGCTGGCCAGGATGGCGTTGGACGGCGAGAGGTGATCGGTCGTGATGTTGTCCCCCAGCACCGCCAGCGGGCGCAGCCCCTTGAGCGTGCGCTCGCCGGCCAGCGCGCCTTCCCAATAGGGCGGGCGGCGGATGTAGGTGCTCTGCGGGCGCCAGTCGTACAGCGGGCTCACGTTGGCCACCGACGCGCTGCGCTGCTCGAACATCGGGATGTATACCTTGCGGAACTGCTCCGGCTTGACCGATGCGCGCACGATGGCATCGATTTCTTCGTCGGTCGGCCACAGGTCCTTCAGCAGGATCGGTTTGCCGTTGGCATCCGTGCCGAAGCTGTCGCGCTCGATATCGAAACGCACGGTGCCGGCAATCGCATAGGCCACCACCAGCGGCGGCGATGCGAGGAACGCCTGCTTGGCATACGGGTGAATGCGGCCGTCAAAGTTGCGGTTGCCCGACAGCACGGCCGTGGCGTACAGGTCGCGGTCGATGATCTCTTGCTGGATCTTCGGGTCCAGCGCGCCGCTCATGCCGTTGCAGGTGGTGCAGGCAAACGCGACGATGCCGAAGCCGAGCTTCTCCAGTTCGTGCTTGAGGCCGGCTTCTTCCAGATACAGCTCAACGGCCTTGGAGCCCGGCGCCAGCGAGCTTTTCACCCACGGCTTGCGGGTCAGGCCCAGGCGGTTGGCGTTGCGCGCCAGCAGCGCCGCGGCAATCACGTTGCGCGGGTTGCTGGTGTTCGTGCAGCTCGTGATGGCCGCGATGATGACCGCGCCATCGGGCATCTGGCCCGGCGTTTCTTCCCACTTGGCGGCGATGCCCTTGGCGGCCAGGTCGGTCGTTGCCACACGTGCGTGCGGGTTGGACGGGCCGGCCATGTTGCGCACCACGCTCGACAGGTCGAAGCGCAGCACGCGTTCGTATTCGGCGTTCTTGAGCGTGTCGGACCACAGCCCCGCGGTCTTGGCATACGTCTCGACCAGCTTGACCTGTTCGTCGCTGCGGCCGGTGAGGCGCAGGTAGTCGAGCGTGTTGTCGTCAATCGAGAACATTGCCGCGGTGGCGCCGTACTCGGGGGCCATGTTGGAAATGGTGGCGCGGTCGCCCAGGGTCAGCTTGGATGCACCTTCGCCGTAAAACTCGAGGTAGGCGCCGACCACCTTCTGCTTGCGCAGGAATTCGGTCAGTGCCAGCACGATGTCGGTGGCAGTGATGCCGGGCTGGCGCTGGCCGGTCAGTTCCACGCCGACGATGTCCGGCAGGCGCATCCACGAGGCGCGGCCGAGCATCACGTTTTCGGCTTCCAGGCCGCCCACGCCGATGGCGATCACGCCGAGTGCGTCCACGTGCGGCGTGTGGCTGTCGGTGCCGACGCAGGTGTCGGGATAGGCCACGCCGTCGTGCGCCTGGACAACGGGCGACATTTTCTCCAGGTTGATCTGGTGCATGATGCCGTTGCCCGCCGGGATCACGTCGACGTTCTTGAACGCGAGCTTGGTCCAGTCGATGAAGTGGAAGCGGTCTTCGTTGCGGCGGTCTTCAATGGCGCGGTTCTTGGCGAAGGCGTCGGGGTCGAAGCCGCCGCACTCTACGGCCAGCGAGTGGTCGACGATCAGCTGCACCGGCACGACCGGGTTGACCTTGGCGGGGTCACCGCCCTGGTCGGCAATGGCGTCGCGCAGGCCGGCGAGGTCGACCAGCGCGGTCTGGCCCAGGATGTCGTGGCAGACCACGCGCGCCGGGAACCACGGGAAATCCAGGTCGCGCTTGCGTTCGATGAGTTGCTTGAGCGAGTCGGTGAGGGTGGCTGGATCGCAGCGGCGTACCAAATTCTCGGCGAGGACGCGGGAGGTGTAGGGGAGCTTGTCGTAGGCGCCGGCTTGGATGGCTTCGACGGCTTCTCTGGCGTCGAAGTAGTCGAGGTTTGTGCCGGGGAGGGGTTTGCGGTGTGCTGTGTTCATGGTGTGGGTCCATCCCTTGTTTCTCCCCCTGCCGGGGGCGACTCACTTTCTTTGTCTTGCCAAAGAAAGTAAGCAAAGAAAGGCGCGCCCGAGATGGCGACTTCCCCTTGAATTTATGTAACCGTGCGGAGAAGGAGGCAAACTCGCTTCGCTCAAACAAGCCTCCTTCTTTTTTCCGCCCGCTTACAGAAATTCAAGGCGCCATCTAGGGCAGGAACGTCAACGGCCACACCGTCGGTGGGTTTGTGTTGACGCTCCTTTCTTCTTTCCTATTTCTTACGGGCGCTTACCGATCGGTACGAACTTCAGGTCGTCGGGGCCGGTGTAGTTGGCGCTCGGGCGGATGATCTTGTTGTCGATTCGTTGCTCGATGATGTGCGCCGCCCAGCCGGACGTCCGTGCGATCACGAACAGCGGGGTGAACATCGCGGTCGGTACGCCCATCATGTGGTACGACACGGCGCTGAACCAGTCCAGGTTGGGGAACATCTTCTTGATGTCCCACATCACGGTTTCCAGGCGCTCGGCAATGTCGAACATCTTGGTGTTGCTGGCTTCCTTCGACAGCTTGCGCGCCACTTCCTTGATGACCTTGTTGCGCGGGTCGGACACGGTGTACACCGGGTGGCCGAAACCGATCACGACTTCCTTGGCTTCCACGCGGCGGCGGATGTCGGCTTCGGCCTCGTCCGGGGTGTCGTAGCGCTTCTGGATCTCGAAGGCGACTTCATTGGCGCCGCCGTGCTTCGGGCCGCGCAGTGCACCGATTGCGCCGGTGATGGCGGAGTAGATGTCCGAGCCCGTGCCGGCAATCACGCGGCCGGTAAACGTCGATGCGTTGAACTCGTGCTCGGCATACAGGTTGAGCGAGACGTGCATGGCATCGACCCACGATTTGGGCGGCTCCACGCCGTGCAGCAGGTGCAGGAAGTGGCCGCCGATGGAGTCGTCGTCCGTTTCGACTTCGATGCGCTTGCCGTTGTGGCTGTAGTGATACCAATACAGCAGCATCGAGCCGAGCGAGGCCATCAGGCGGTCGGCGATGTCGCGTGCGCCGGGGGTGGCGTGGTCGTCCTTTTCGGGCAGCACCGTGCCCAGCACCGACACGCCGGTGCGCATCACGTCCATCGGGTGGGCGGAGGCGGGCACCCATTCCAGGGCGGCCTTCACATTGGCGGGCAGGCCGCGCAGCGCCTTCAGCTTGGCCTTGTAGGCAGCCAGCTCGGCCTTGTTCGGCAGCTTGCCGTGCACCAGCAGGTGGGCGACTTCTTCAAACTCGCACGCGCCGGCCAGGTCGAGGATGTCGTAGCCGCGGTAGTGCAGGTCATTGCCGGTGCGGCCAACGGTACACAGCGCGGTGTTGCCGGCCGTCACGCCCGACAGGGCCACGGATTTCTTCGGCTTGAAGGCGCCTGCGTTCGGCGTGCTGTTATCGGCTTCGCTCATGGTGTGGTCTCCTTGGATGCGTTGAATTGGTTTGGATGCGGAGGCGTTATTTTTGTGCGGCAAACAGCGCGTCGAGCTTGTCTTCGTACGCGTGGTAGCCGAGATATTGATACAGATCGGCGCGCGACTGCATGGTTTCCACGGCCGCCTTCTGCGTGCCGTCACGCATCACCGTTTGATAGAAGTTGAGCGCCGCTGCGTTCATGGCGCGGTAGGCGCCGCAGCAGTACAGCGCGATGTCGACGTTGGCGCTGCGCAGCTCGTCGGTGGTAAAGAGCGGCGTGCTGCCGAACTCGGTCAGGTTGGCCAGGATGGGCACCTTCACGGCGGCCTTGAAGCGGCGGTAGTCGTCCAGCGTCTTCATGGCTTCCGGAAAGATCATGTCGGCGCCCGCTTCCACGTACGCGACGGCGCGCTCGATGGCGGCGTCGATGCCTTCGGAGGCGGCTGCGTCGGTGCGGGCCATGATGACGAAGTCGTCATCGGTGCGGGCGTCCACGGCGGCCTTCACGCGATCGACCATTTCGTCGGTGGAAACGACTTCCTTGCCCGGGCGATGGCCGCAACGCTTCTGGCCAACCTGGTCTTCCAGATGCACCGCGGCCACACCGGCCTTGATGAACGAGCGGATGGTGCGGGCGATGTTGAAGGCGCCGCCCCAGCCCGTGTCGATATCGACCATCAGCGGAATCTGCACGGCGTCGGTGATGCGGCGGGCGTCGATCAGTACGTCTTCCATCGTGCTGATGCCCAGGTCCGGAATGCCCAGCGAGTTGGCCGCCACGCCGCCGCCCGACAGGTACACGGCCTTGAAGCCGGTCTGCTCGGCCATCTTGGCGGCGTAGGCGGTGATGGCGCCCACCACTTGCAGCGGTTGGGATTCAGCCACCGCAGCACGGAATTTGGCGCCGGCGCTGGTGGGGTGTCGTTGCGTTGTGCTCATGTGTGGCTCCAGAAAGAACGGCCTAGGAGAGCAGGAAGCGGGCCACCCTTGCAGGCCGACGTAACCCGTTGATTTGTATGGGTGTGACGTTGCCGCCCGCGTGCACTCCATTTCAGAAATGAAACCTGCAATTTCAATATGGAAACGCGCGGCGCATAATGCCCGGACTGCTGTTTTTCCATGCCGCGCCGCACCATGAGCCCCACTGCAACCGACCTGACCGACCGCCCCCGCATCTGGGCCTGCGGCATCAGCCGCCTGAGCGATCTCTTCCTCGACATTGCCGCCGAGTACAACGACCGCGCCGAGCTGCGCGTCATCACGCGCGGCTTTGAAGACATCGTGCGCGAGATCGACGCAGCGGGCGCGGACCGACCCGACGTGGTGGTGGCGGGCGGGTCCAACGGCGCCTATCTGAAGCCGCGCCTGTCGTTGCCCGTGGTCGTCATCAACCCGACGGGTTTTGACGTGATGCACGCGCTGGCCCGCGCCCGCCGCGATGCGGAATCGGTGGCGCTCGTCACCCATGGCGACACGCCCGAGGAGGTGCGCCGCTTTGTCGCCGCCTATGGGATGGACGTGGTGTTTGCCTCGTACACCTCGCGCCAGGGTGCGGAGAGCTGCGTGTTGGACCTGCGCGACCGCGGCGTGGGCGTGGTGGTCGGCCCCGGCCTGGTGACGGACTTGGCAACGCAGGCCGGCATGAACGCCGTGTTCCTGTATTCGCGCGATTCGGTGCGGGCTGCGTTCGATACCGCGCTGGAAGTCGTACAGGCCACGCGCCGCGAAACGCTGCGCCGCCAGCGGCTGGACAACCTGCTGCAGCATCTGCGCGACGGTGTGGTCGCACTGGATGCGCAGGGCCGCGTAGAAGCCATCAACCAGCGGCTGGCTACGGCGTTGGGTATCGAAGCCAAGCTGGCCATCGGGCAACCGCTGCTCAGCATCGCCCCCAACCTGCTGGGCCTGCTGCCCGATAGCGACGGCGACACGCTGGGCACCGTGCAGGGCGTGAACTACGTCATCCACCGCGGTCCACTGGCGAGCGCCGGCGCGGGCGCCCCCGAAGGCACGGTCTTCACCTTCCAGGAATCCCGCGCGGTGGAGCGACTGGACCGCACGCTGCGCTCACGCCAGCGCCCGCAGCAGTTCAGCGCCCGCTACCGTCTGGAAGACCTGGTCGGCGAATCGCTGCCGATGGAGCGTGTGCGTACGCTCGTTCGCCGTTATGCCAAGTCCGACGCCACGGTGCTCGTGCTGGGCGAATCCGGCACAGGCAAGGAGATGGTCGCGCAGGGCATGCATCAGCTCAGCGCGCGGCGCGATTTTCCGTTTGTCGCTATCAACTGCGGCGCGTTTCCCGAAGCGCTGCTGGAAAGCGAGCTGTTCGGCTACGAAGAGGGCGCCTTCACCGGTGCGCGCAAGGGCGGCAAGACCGGGCTGATTGAAGCGGCGCACCGCGGCACGCTGTTCCTCGATGAAATCGGCGAGATGCCGCTGCCGCTGCAAAGCCGCCTGCTGCGCGTGTTGCAGGAGCGCGAGGTGGTGCGGCTGGGCTCAACCGAGCCCACGCGCGTTGATATCCGCGTGGTGGCCGCCACGCACCGCGCGCTGACGGACGCGGTGGAAGCCGGCACCTTCCGCGCAGATTTGTACTACCGCCTCAACATCCTCAGCATTGCGCTGCCCTCGCTACGCGAACGGCCCGACGACGTGATGCCCCTGGCCGCCGAACTGCTCGTGCAAGCCGCGCGCCGCGAGCCACGCCTACTGCTGCGCATTGCCGACACCGAAGACGCTACCCGCGTGCTGGCTGGCATTGCGGAGCCGCTGCGGCGTTACACCTGGGCCGGCAACGTGCGCGAACTGCAGAGCGTGGTTGAACGGATTGCCGTGGAACTGGCTTACACCGATGACACCGACGCCATCACGCAAGATGTGCTGCGGCTGATTGCACCCGAAGTGTTTGCCCACGCCACGGCCGGCAAACCTGCGGCCCAGACGCTGCGCGAGCGCAGCCGGGGCGTTGAAGCGGAAGAGATCCGCGCAGCGCTGGCAGCCCACGGAGGCAATCGGGATGCCGTCTGCGCAGCATTGGGGATCAGCAAGACCACGTTGTGGCGGCGCTTGCAGATGGGATAGATCAAACATGAGCACCGTGGGTGGTTGCGGTCGACCGGCGCCATGACTATCGTGCAGTCCTCCATCGAGCCTCACCGCGTGCCTGCTGGCGCGCGACCAAGAAGGTCAAAGAAGGTCAACACCATGGCACAACAAAACCGCCCCCACATCATGCTCGCCAGCCTGACGCTTGCTGGCGCATCGCGTTATCCCTCTGCGCTTGGTCACCTCGTCCGGACTGCGGCCGTCGCGGCCTATCTGGCAAACGTTTTGGAGCTGGACGACGCCGAGCAGGAGCGCATTTACCTGGTCGCGCCCGTGCATGACATCGGCAAGCTGGGCATTCCCGATGACGTCCTGCTCAAGCCCGCTTCGTTGACCGACGTAGAGCACGAGATCATGCAGCGGCACTCGAATATCGGCGCCGACCTGCTTGCTGGCACGGCCGATCCGCTGCTGCAAATGGCCGCGAGCGTTGCCCGCCATCATCACGAGCATTTTGATGGCAGCGGCTATCCGGATGGCCTTGCGGGGAAAGGTGTCCCGCTGGCCGCGCGCATCGTTGCCGTTGCCGATGCGTTCGACGCCATGCTCGAGCCGCGCGTTTACCGCGAAGGCATGCCGGAAGACGACGCACTCGAGGCGCTGGCAGACCAGAGCGGTCGCTCCTTCGATCCTGCGCTGGTGGATTGCTTTCTGAAGAACGTGTCGGGGGTGCGGCGCATTCGTGCCGCGACTGAAGACCTGGTACAGCAGTACGGCGACGTGTCGGGTGTCATCCGGTTTTATGGCGTGCGGGGCCAATCCCCCGGATTCTTCCGGCATATCCAGGCGCTTTGATGACGGCGTGCGACGCGCCGCATGAACGGGCGCGGCATGCGCCGAACCACCGAGACGCGGTTTCGACCGGTCATTTCAAACGGGGTCACGCTCTTCGCACTGATGCTTGCCGCGACACCCAATTTGGCGGGCGTCCACCTTGCAGCGCAATGCCCACATAACCCTTCGGACGGCTTTTCGGTCGGCCCGGAACCGTGGAAAATCGCGCTCCAACCCCGCTCGCCAACCTGTAGTTCGGAATGACAGAAAACAATCCCTCGGAGACCGCCCGGCACGCCCTCAAGCTGCTGGCCTCACGCAGGTTGGCGCCCACGCCAGACAACTTTGCCTCGATCTATTACGAAATCGCCGGCAGCAAGCCCGACGCAGACGCCCAGGATGCTGAACGGATGGCGCTTGTACGGGAGTTGTGCGAGCAGCTTGCGCGCACGGTCGAAGGCTGCCTGCCGGTGCTCGGCGAAGACGATGCCAGCATCGGCCCCGCCGCCTGGGCGCTGATCCGGGCCTGCCGGTCCGAATTCGAAAGCCTTGCCAACCTGAACGCCAAGCTGTCGACGTTCAACCACCGCTTGTCGCTCGCGGCGGAAGATCAGAGCGAGATCCGCCGGGCGTTGCTGAGCCTGCTGCAACTGGTGTTCGAAAACATCGCCGAGCTGTCCTTGGACGACCGCTGGCTGCGTGGCCAGATCGAAGCCCTGATGAAAGCCAGCGAAGCGCCCGTGAGCCTGCGCCGGCTGGACGATCTGCGCCGCCGCCTCATGGAGGTCATCCAGAAGCAAAGCTCCCTGAAGAGCAAGTCGCTCGAAGCCCAGGAAGAAATGAAGCGGCTGCTGGCGGCCTTCATGGAGCGCCTGTCGGCCGCCGCCGAAACCTCGGGCGAGCATCACCGCCAGATGGAGGCCTGCGCCAAGAAGATCGAATCGGCCAACAGCATCGCCGACATCGCCCCGGCCATTCAAGACGCGCTGTCGGCCACGCGCTGGATGTCACTGGAGTCGGCGCGCAATCGCGATGTGCTGTCGGCAATGAAAGTCAAGGCCGAGGAGGCCGCCGCCGAAGTGGCGCAACTGCGCAAGGCGCTCGATATGGCATCGGCGTCGGCGCGTCACGATCTGCTGACCGGCGCGCTCAATCGCAAGGGGCTGGAAGAAGCGCTGGAGCGCGAAGTCGCCCGCGCGGCGCGCCAGAACAGCGCGCTCTCCATCGCGTTTCTGGACATCGACGACTTCAAGTCGATCAACGACACGCACGGCCACAGCTTTGGCGACGATGCCCTCTCACACCTGGCCCAGGTGGCGCGCGAATCGATGCGCCCGCAAGACACGCTCGCCCGCTTTGGCGGCGAGGAATTCGTGATCCTGATGCCAGACACGTCGCTGGAAGAGGGCGTGCAGACCATCGTCCGCCTGCAGCGCGCACTCACGCAGCGCTTCTTTGCGGCGGGCGACACCCGCTTGTTCATCACCTTCTCTGCCGGCGTGGCGGAAGTCGGCAAGGCCGAACCGCCCATGGCCGCCATCCATCGCGCGGACCGTGGCATGTATCAGGCCAAGCGCGCCGGCAAGAACAAGGTGGTCAGCGCCTGAGCGCGCCGACAACCTCTTGCCATTTACTCCAGCATCGATAGCGCATCGGCCAGCGACAGCACCGTCGTGCGCGACTCAAACGCCGTCGCAAACAGATGCTCGTGCACGACCGGGTCGGGGTCGTAGCAGCAGTCCTTCACGGTGAACAGGCGGTAGTCCGCATCGCTTGCATGCGCAACGGAAGACAGCATCACGCCCGTTGACGCAACCCCCGCCATGATCAACGTATCGATGCCCTTGGCGGATAACCGCACCTGCAGATCCGTGCCGTAGAACACGCTGGCGCGGTGCGCGATGATGATCGGCTCATCGGGCCGCGGGCCGAGTTCCGGCGAGATGCGGTCTTCAACGAACAGCCCCAGTTGCTTGACCCCTTGCCCGTTCTTGTTCAACGGGCTGACTTCCGGATAGCCGGGGCTGAAGTGGAACTTCGCAAAGTAGACGCTGATGCCCTTTGCTCGCGCCGCGTCGCACAGCGTGCGGGTGTTGGCGAGCAGCGCGGGTGCCACCGACGGAAACAACGCCATGATGTCGGTCTGGTAGTGCATGACCAACAACGCCGTTTGTTTGGGAACCAGCGCGAATGTCGACATAGGGCTACACGATCCGGGTGGGGAGGGCGGTCGACTCTATCACGCGTGCCTGTGTGGATTTCAACGGGCCGATGGCTCCCGCCTTGACGATCCCCCGGACGGCACCGAAACTGGACTGGACAGTTTGTGCGGTGCCCGTGTCAGCCTGGGCTTGTGCTGTACAGCATCGCAACCGCCGTGTAGTACCCCGTCGAGGGAGGGGGCCATGCAAATGCGCAGGCGTTATCCGCTTCATGTCCATCTGTGGGTGCTGTTCGGGGCGCTGGTACTGGTGCTTGGCGCGCTCATCTGCGGCATCCACTTCCTCATGAGCAAGGCGGAGCGAGAGCGCGCCGCCACAGAAGCCACCCACCGCATCAGTCGCGAAACGCTGGACGAGGTCCAGGACTTGTTCGCCCCGGCCCAGATGGCGGTCAAGCTCGTCAGTCACAGCTCGCTGGCGGATGCGGTGTCGAACGACGAACGGCTCGAGCGCCTGGCACTCGTACGTGATGCGCTGGACACATCGCCGGTGCTGCAATCGTTGTATGTCGGCTATGACGACGGCAGTTTCTTCTACGTGCGGCCGCTGCGCGAAACGGCGGACCGCGACGTCTTCAAGGCCCCAAGCCAGGCGGCCTATGTGGTGCGCACGGTGGAGCGCGCGGGCAACGTCGCCCAAGGGAAACTGACTTTCCTGGATGCCGGTTTGGCCGTGGTGAAGACTGTCGACGCTTCCGACTTTGCCGAGCGCTTCGACCCCCGGCAGCGGCCCTGGTACGTCTCTGCCATCACAAAGGGCGGGTTGATCCGCACCGAGCCCTACATGTTCTTTTCCGACCGGCAGGCCGGCGCCACGCTGGCCGTGCCGACCGCTTCGCGTCGTGCCGTGGTGGGTGGGGACGTTCGGCTCGACCTGCTCGGGCGCATGCTCGCGCGCAAGGAGACTGTCGAGCGTGGTCTGCTTGCGCTGCTGGATGCAAACGGTCAGGTCATCGCCATTGACCGTTCGCCACCTGCCTCTGCCTCCGCGCCGGACAACATTCTGTCGGGCCTGCTCGCCGCGCCTGCCGACTACGGCCTGCCCGTCCTCACGCAACTGGCCGCAAACCTGCGCAGCCCGGGGGCATCTCCCACGGGCCAAGCGCTCATCTCCGCCGGCGGAGAGGCCTGGTACACCAGCACCGACCAGCTCACGCCAACCGGCGGCACGCCACTGTTCCTGATCTCTGCGGTGCCGCAAGACGAACTGCTGAAGGATGCACGCCGCCAGGCATGGCTGGGCATCGGCGCGACGGGCCTGGTCATCCTTTTTTCGTTGCCGTTGATCTGGTGGTCGGCCCGCCGTATTGCGCATCCCATGGAGGCACTGGCCGACGGCATGGACGCCATCCGGCACTTCGATTTCCAGCAGCCCATTGCCGTGCGATCAAGCATCAGCGAGGTGAGCGCCCTGGGCGAAACGTCTGAACACATGCGGCAGACGATTCAGCGCTTCCTGACCATCGTGCAGGCGGTCTCCGCCGAAGCACGGCTGGAGCAGCTCTTGCCGGTACTGCTGCGCAAGATGCTCAACGCAGCCGGTGGTAGCGCGGGCGTGCTGTACCTCGCCAATGACGATGCGCTGAATGCACGCGTGGCGTTCGACCGCGCCGGCAACGACGTGGCGTCGATGATCGTGCCGGCCGGTCAGGATCAGGCGCTGCCGTTGATCCGCTTCACGGCCGGTGCGATGACACCGCGGGCCGGCGTCATCACGCCCGACGACATCCGGGCGGCTGGGCTCGCACCCTTGACGGCGGACGCGTCGTGCCACGCAGCGGCAGTGCCGCTCGTCACGCGCGAGCATGCGCTGCAAGGCGTCATCCTGGTCTTGCGCGACACACCCATTGAACCGGCTCAGCTTGCGTTTGTCGGCATGCTCGCCAACTTGTGTGCGGGCGCGTTGGAGGTGCGGGAACTGTCCGAGGCGCAGCGCAAACTGTTCGATGCGTTCATCCAGGTCATGGCCGGCGCAATCGACGCCAAGAGCCCGCACACCGGTGGTCACTGCGGGCGCGTTCCCGAACTTGCCAAGATGCTCGCGCACGCCGCCTGCGATGCCACGGATGGCCCCTACAAGGCTTTTCAGATGACGGAGGCACAGTGGCACGCCCTGCATGTGGCCGCGTGGTTGCACGACTGCGGCAAGGTCACCACGCCCGAATACGTCATCGACAAGGCGACCAAGCTCGAAACGCTGCATGACCGCATTCACGAAGTGCGGATGCGTTTTGAGGTACTCAAGCGCGATGCCGAGATCGCTTGCCTGCACGCCATCGCCGCCGGCGAGCCCCCCGACATTGCCCGGCACCGGCGCGACACCGAACTGGCGGCGCTGGATGACGATTTTCGGTTTGTCGCCACCTGCAACCTGGGCGGTGAATTCATGGATGCGCCGCAGAAAGAGCGGTTGCTTCGCATCGCCACCCGTACCTGGACGCGCACGCTGGACGACCGCCTGGGCGTTTCGCAAGAAGAACTCGCGCGCAAGGCACGGCACCCGGCGCCCCCTTTGCCGACAGCCGAACCGCTCCTGGCCGACAAGCCCGAGCACGTGATTGAACGCACTGCACACGACACCATTGCGCCGGCCAACCCGTGGGGCTTCAAGCTGAATACGCCCGCGCACCTGTATGACCGCGGCGAGCTGCACAACCTGATGGTCAGCCGGGGCACGCTGTCGGAAGAGGAGCGCTTCAAGATCGAAGACCACATCGTGCAGACGCAGATCATGCTCTCGCGC
Organism: Ralstonia sp. UNC404CL21Col; assembly: GCF_000620465.1. Lineage (GTDB taxonomy): Bacteria > Pseudomonadota > Gammaproteobacteria > Burkholderiales > Burkholderiaceae > Ralstonia > Ralstonia flatus. The sequence continues at coordinate 889,622 of NZ_JIBE01000004.1, read as the reverse complement.
ATGCCCTTCCCCAAGGCCCTGCGGGATGTGCCGGAAATCGCAGGCAACCACCACGAGAAGATGGACGGCACCGGATATCCGAGGCGGCTGCGCCGCGAGCAGATGAGCCCGCTCGCACGCATGATGGCCATTGCCGATGTGTTCGAAGCACTCACCGCTGCCGACCGGCCTTACAAGAAGGCGAAGACCTTGTCAGAGTCGGTGCGGATCATGGCAATGGCGAGAGACCAGCAGCATATCGACCCGGAGCTGTTTGATCTGTTTCTGAGCAGCGGCGTGTATCTGCGCTACGCCGAGCGCTTCATGCAGCCCGAACAGATCGATGCGGTCAACGTTGCGCAATACGTGCGGGGCGCCGAGGCGGCCAGCCAGAGCGCGGCGTGAGGCGGGCACCGGCTATGCGTCGGCTCCTATAATCTCCGCTTCCTCCGAACCGACGCCGCCGCCCCATGTTTTCTCCTCTCCACATCGCAGATCAATCCGTGCGTCGGGCCAGGAGACTCTGGGCAAACTACGGCGTCTTCTGGCTCGGTGCCGTTCTGGTGGGTCTGGTATCCGTCGCTTATGCAAAGGCCATCGATCTTGGATTCGAGCTGTTTCGCGGCATCGTCTCGCACGCGTTCTGGCTGCCCATCGTCATCACGCCCCTGGGTGCGGCACTCGCCATCTGGTTGACGCGCCGGTTCTTTCGCGGTGCCGAGGGCAGCGGCATTCCGCAGGTCATTGCGGCGCTGGAGGATGGGAGGCTGTCCAGTTCGCTGCTCTCCTTGCGGATCATGTTCGGCAAGATCGTGGTGTCGTTCCTGGGCATCCTCTGTGGCTTCACGATCGGGCGAGAGGGCCCCACGGTGCAGATCGGCGCATCGCTCATGTACGCCATGCGGCGGGGCTATCGCCGAAGCAGCCAACACATCGAACGGCAACTCGCACTGGCCGGCGCAGCGGCAGGGCTTGCGGCTGCGTTCAATACGCCGCTGGCCGGCGTCGTGTTTGCCATTGAAGAGCTGACGCGCAGTTTTGTGGCGCGCAACAGCGGCACGCTCATCACCGCCATTATCTTTTCCGGCGTGGTCGCGCTGGGCCTGCAAGGCAACTACCTGTATTTCGGGCGCATCCAGGCGATTGGGCAGTTTCATCTGGCGCTGGTGCCCGTGGTGATTGGCGCAAGTGCCCTCTGCGGCGTGGTGGGCGGCGTGTTCTGCTGGCTGTTGCTCAACATACCCCGCTGGATGCCTGCGCGGCTGGTGGATATCCGGCAGACGCAACCGGTCTGGTTTGCCTTCCTGTGCGGAGTCGCCATCGCGCTGATTGGCCTGGTGTCAGGCGGCACCACGTTCGGCAGCGGCTATGCCGAAGCGCGGGGCCTGCTCGAAACGCATCAAGCGCTCTCGCCGTTCTATGCGGTGCTCAAGTTCGGGGCACTCATTGCCTCGTACTTGTCCGGCATCCCGGGCGGCATCTTCGCGCCGTCGCTAGCGATCGGGGCGGGGCTCGGCAACGTCATGTCGCTTGTGACATCGGCGATCCCGCTGCCGAGTCTTGCCGCGCTCTGCATGGTCGGCTACCTGGCGGCGGTTACGCAGTCGCCCATCACATCGTTTGTGATCGTGATGGAGATGATCGACGGCCACGAGATGGTCTTGCCGCTCATGGCGGTGGCGTTGTTGTCCAGCCAGGTTTCCAAGGCGTTGACGCCGTCGTTCTATCACACGCTCGCGCATCGGTTTCGTGCGGCGGTGCCGCGCCCCGCGGCGCAGTGAAGGCGTTCGTCCAACGGCACGAGCACACACAGTTCGCGGAGCGGTCCTCCAGGTCACCCAATTCGTGCGCAATTAAAAAGCGGCACGCTCCATACCGAGGCGTGCCGCTTTTTTATGCTTTGCGCAAAAAACGTTCTTGGAAATGTCATCGATGATATTAGCCCCGATAAGCATGTGGTTTTATCCATCGATACCGCGTGAATATTTTCTTTTATTAATAATTCTCTGTGACCAGCATATCTAAATCATTTGGTTTACCAAAACACGCATACTTGGCCTTTCCAATTGTAAAAACACCGATATTCATAGTCCTAAATATCTAGACACAATTCGCAAAGTCGTCTACTTTTGTTCAGAATCTAGAGTGTTCCTTCTGCGCTCGCTCAGCCCCTGCACAACAAGACGGTGTGTGCTTGAGTTGGCGCTCCTTCGTCAATAAAAAAGCCGCATCTACCGGGGGTACGGTAGCTATGAGTACGACGAGCTACACGGTCTGGGCAAACGTTTGGGCAAATACAAGGCACGCGCCACGTGTCGATCCATGCCCCGCCCGCACAATTCAAGTCGCGATCAAGTGGCCTTTCGATCCGCCCTGATTCCTCGCGCCCTGACGGGCCAAACCGTTGACCACTGAACATTCGGCTCAGCGGACCAGCATTGAACGCCTGCCGTATTGAAGACGCTCCTGATCGGAGCGGCGAGTTGCTGCGTCCTTTTTAAAGCCGCGTGGTGGTCAGCCTTTGAATTTCTGGCAGTTCCAATCATCGGGAACCGCAGCTTTTGCGGGCGCCTAGGGCGTGTTCGTCCTTGTGGTGTGTGCCGCGCGGTGGCTAACCCGGTTTTTCTCTTTTTTCTTGCGCTCTCGGCGAGCACGGTGGAATCCAAATGAACAAATCCTACAAAACGATCTGGAATGAGGCGCTGGGCGCCTGGGTGGCGGCGTCGGAGCTGGATAAGGCGAAAGGGAAGGGCGGTACGGTCCGGCGTATCGGGCGCGCTTCCGGCCTGAACTCCGCCAGCGGTGCGATGACATTGATTGCAGCGGCGGTCGCCGTCTTTGGCGCGGCCGTGCCGGAAGAGGCGCTGGCGCAGGCGAACTGCGCTACGGCCCCGTACAATTTTTACAGCGGCAGCATGACGTGCGTCGGCTTTATGTCCACAGCCACGCAAGGCGGGGCCACGGCCGTCGGTTATGGCGCCAACAGTACGGGGCTTAACGGCGTGGCAGTCGGCTTCCAGTCAATTGCCTCCGGCGTCAATTCCATCAACGTGGGTGCGCGTACCGCTCCGGGTACCGGTGCAACTGCCGATTCGACGATCGCCATCGGGACCGATGTCACTGCAAACGCCACCTCTGCCATTGGCGTGGGCGTGCAGGCGGCTGCCAGCGGTACTTCGGCGATTGCCCTTGGCGCTTTGGCCAAGGCAACCGCAACCAACGCCGTCGCGCTTGGCACAAACGCGCAGGCGACCAATGCCGCCGCCACCGCCGTCGGTAACGGCGCAAAAGCCAGCGGCAACACGGCTCTCGCGCTCGGCGGGCAGGCGCTCGCCATCGGCGACGGTACCGTTGCGGCGGGTCAGGGCGCCGGCGCAGGCTCGACCACCGGCAACACCGGCTCGGTTGCCGTCGGTATCGCCACCGGCACGCTCGTGAGCGGGGCGCAGAACTCCGCAGTCGGCGGCGGTATCGCGAGCGCGATGCGCGGCGCGGGGTCTGGCGTCACCGGCACGCGCAACGTCGCGTTCGGCACGGGCGATGGCACGGTCACGTATGACGGCACGCTGGCCGCTTCCGCGGGTAACTTGGTATCCGGCAACGACAACGTCGCGATCGGCACGAACGCGGGCATCGGCGTAACAGCAAACGGCACCACCTCGGTCGGCTTGAACGCCAAGGCATCCGCCACTGGATCGATCGCCATCGGGGTTCAGTCGACAGCCGCGGGCGGTTTTGGCGTGGCGGTGGGCAACGCGTCGGTGGCTTCGCAAAGTGGCGCCACTGCCATGGGCAGCGGCGCAACAGCGTCGGGTGTATCAGGCACGGCCATCGGAAACAACGCGGTGGCATCCGGCACGAATGCCGTTGCGATGGGTCTGGGCGCGCGGGCTACGGCCACCAACAGCGTGAGCATCGGCACAAACAACGTCGTCAGCGGTGCGAATTCCGGGGCGATCGGCGATCCGAGCACCATCACGGGCTCGGGTTCGTATTCGCTCGGTAACAACAACACGATCAATGCGAACAACGCGTTCGTCGTGGGCAACGGCGTGACGGTAGCCGGTGGCCTGGACGGCGCAGTCGTCCTCGGCAATGCCTCGACTGTATCGGCAGCCGTGCAGACGCCGAACGCCACCATCGCAGGGACGACCTACACGTTCGCGGGCGGTGCGCCGGCGGCGGGCGATGTTGTCAGTGTCGGCTCGGCCGCCGCCCCACGGCAGATCCAGAATGTCGCAGCCGGACGGCTTAGCAGCAGCTCGACCGACGCGGTCAACGGCTCGCAGTTGTTTGCGACCAACCAAGCGGTGAATGGCGTCTCCACCACGGTCAACAACATCCAGAACGGCGCCGGCATCAAGTACTTCCACGCCAACTCCACAGCGGCGGATAGTCAGGCCACCGGCACGGACAGCGTCGCCGTGGGCCCGCTCGCGGTCGCCAGTGGGGCGAACAGCGTCGCCACCGGCAACGGCGCGCAAGCGCAAGCCGCCAACGCGCTTGCACTGGGCGCCACTGCACGGGCCACCAATGCCGGCGACGTGGCGCTCGGCTCCGGTTCTGTGACCGCCGCCTCCAACCCAACGGCCAGCGCCGTCATCGCCGGTGTCACGCGCAACTTTGCGGGGACGAACCCAACCAGCGTTGTGAGCGTCGGTGCAGTCGGTGCAGAGCGCCAGATCACGAACGTCGCTGCGGGCCAGCTCAGCAACTCGAGCACCGATGCCGTCAACGGCTCGCAACTCTTCGCGACCAACCAGGCTGTCGATGGTGTTTCCACCACCGTCAACAACATCCAGAACGGCGCGGGCATCAAGTACTTCCACGCCAACTCGACGGCGGCCGATAGCCAAGCCACCGGCACAGACAGCGTGGCCGTGGGGCCGCTCGCGGTTGCCACCGGGGTGAACAGCGTGGCAGCCGGCAACGGTGCGCAAGCGCAAGCCGCCAGCGCGCTTGCACTGGGCGCGACTGCACGTGCGACCAATGCCGGCGACGTGGCGCTCGGCTCCGGCTCCGTCACCGCCGCATCCAACCCAACGGCGAGTGCAGTCATCGCCGGTGCCACGCGCAATTTCGCAGGGACGAACCCGACCAGCGTTGTGAGCGTCGGTGCGCTCGGCGCAGAACGTCAGATCACCAACGTTGCGGCGGGCCGCCTGAGCAATTCGAGCACCGATGCCGTCAACGGCTCGCAGTTGTTTGCGACCAACCAGGCGGTGGACGGCATCTTCACTACGGTCAACAACATCCAGAACGGCGGGGGTATTAAGTACTTCCACGCCAATTCCACTGCGGCCGATAGCCAGGCCACCGGCACGGACAGCGTCGCCGTCGGGCCGCTCGCGGTTGCCACTGGGGCGAACAGCGTTGCGACGGGTAACGGCGCCCAGGCACAGGCCGCCAACGCGTTGGCACTGGGCGCAACTGCACGGGCCACCAATGCCGGCGATGTGGCACTCGGCTCCGGTTCCGTCACCGCCGCATCCAACCCAACGGCGAGTGCCGTCATCGCCGGCGCCACGCGCAACTTTGCAGGGACCAACCCGACCAGCGTCGTGAGCGTCGGCGCGCTCGGCGCAGAACGCCAGATCACCAACGTCGCCGCAGGCCGCCTCAGCAATTCGAGCACCGATGCCGTCAACGGCTCGCAACTCTTCGCGACCAACCAGGCGGTGGATGGCATCTTCACCACGGTCAACAACATCCAGAACGGCGCAGGCATCAAGTACTTCCACGCCAATTCCACGGCGGCCGATAGCCAGGCCACCGGCACGGAAAGCGTGGCCGTTGGGCCGCAGGCGGTGGCCAGCGGCGCGAACAGCGTCGCCATGGGTAACGGCGCGCGGGCCACGGCTGCCAACTCCGTCGCGCTCGGCGCCAATTCCACCACCACGGCCAACCTGGGCGCCGCTGCCTACAACCCCGGCACGGCAGCGCTGGCAGGCACCTCGCCGGTGGGCGAGGTCTCGGTGGGGTCGGCTGGCAACGAGCGCCGTATCACCAACGTGGCTGCAGGTTCGGCGGCAACGGATGCCGTGAACGTGAGCCAGCTGCAATCGGTGCAAACCGAGCTGACGCAGACCAAGAACGACGCGCTGCTGTGGGACCCGACCGCCAACGGCGGTACGGGCGCCTTCAGCGCCAACCACGGCGGCACGGGCCCGAACGTCATCACCAACGTTGCACCGGGCGCGTTGAATGCCACCAGCACGGATGCGGTGAATGGCTCGCAGCTCTTCGCCACCAACCAGAACGTCACGAACCTCGGCAACTCGATCACCAACATCCAGAACGGCGGCGGCATCAAGTACTTCCACGCCAACTCAACGGCGGCTGACAGCCAGGCCACGGGCACCGACAGCGTGGCCATTGGGCCGCTGGCGGTTGCAGCCGGCGCCACGAGCCTTGCAGCGGGCAATGGCGCGCAGGCGCAAACGGCCAACGCGCTCGCGCTCGGTTCGCTGTCGACGGTGTCGGTGGCAGGCGGTGTGGCGATCGGCTCCGGCGCGATCTCTGACCGCCCCATTGCTTCTGGTATCGGGTCGATTCCCGCAGGGAGTCAGGCCGTGCCGTTCAACACATCCGACGGAACGCTGCTGGGCGCCGTGTCGTTTGGTAGCGCCGCAGGCAATACGTACCGCCAGTTGACCAACGTGGCCGACGGCACCGGCCAGCACGATGCAGCCACGATCCGCCAACTGACCGGCGCGCTGCAATCGTTCGCGGTCACGCCCACGCTGTACTTCCACGCCAATTCGGCGGCGGCCGATTCGCTCGCGGTCGGTTCGCAGTCGGTGGCTGTGGGGCCGACGACGGTGGTGAACGGCGACAACGGCGTCGGCATCGGCAACGGCGCGATCGTCCAGCAAACCGCGCCGGGCGGCATTGCCATCGGCCAGGCATCCACCTCCGGCCAGGCCGATGCGATTGCACTGGGCAGCGGATCGACGGCCAACGGCGCGCAATCCATCGCGCAAGGTGCGAACGCCAATGCGGCATTGGCGGGCGGCATCGCCATCGGCTCGGGTGCGAAGAGCAACGCGGTGGATGCCATGGCCCTGGGTTCGGGCGCCAACGCCACGTTTGCCAACAGCGTTGCGCTGGGCGCCGGGTCGCTTACTTCGGTAGGCGCGTTGACCAACTACATGGCCTTCGGGTTGACGGCGCCGCAAACCTCGTCGGGTGAGTTGAACGTGGGCAACCGCCAGATCACCGGCGTGGCGGCCGGCCGCCTGGGCTCCGATGCGGTCAACGTGTCGCAGTTGCAGGCGGTTCAGCAGCAACTGACGACGTACATCAACAACAACGGCGGAACCTTCACGTCCACCTCGCCCAACGGCAGCACCAACAACACGCCCCCCGCCACGCCGGGCCCCAACTCTTCTGTGGGCGGCACGGGCGCCGTGGCGTCGGGCTCCAACAGCACGGCGCTGGGCAACAGCTCGCAGGCAACCGCCAACAACTCCACTGCCGTGGGTACGGGCGCAGTGGCAACCGGCAGCGGGTCCACCGCCATTGGCGCGGGCAGCAATGACGGCGGCCGTACGGATGTCGTCTCGGTGGGCTCGTCCACCTTGTCGCGGCAGGTGATCAACGTAGCGGCCGGCACGGCACCCACCGATGCCGTCAACGTGTCACAGCTGAACAACGCCATCACGCAAGCCAACAACTACACCGACAACCAGGTCGCGGGCCTGCGCAACAGCATCGATTCGTACCGGCGCGATGCCGACGGCGGCACCGCCATGGCGATGGCAATGGCCGGTCTGCCGCAACCGACCGGCCCCGGCAAGAGCATGGTGGCGGTGGCAGGCAGTGTGTACAACGGCCAATCGGGTCAGGCGGTCGGTATCTCAACGGTGTCGGAAAACAACCGCTGGATCTACAAGGCCGCCGTTTCCACCAACACGCGCGGCACGTATGGCGCCGTGGTCGGTGCCGGGTATCAGTGGTGAGGCCCGCCCCAACACAGCAACCACCGCAACGTGACCTCTTTCGGATTCCTGATATGAACAAGCGCTCAATCCCCGCCTGCATTGCCACGCTCTCGTGCGTCTTCGCCCTTGCGGCATGCGCGGGCCCCGGCCCCACCGACACCGCGTTCCCCAAACCGGACACGGCGATGACGCCCGAGGGCTCGTTCCCCAACGTTGACCACCTGCGCATGGTCGAGCCCGGCATGACCAAGGGCCAGGTCTATGAGCTGATCGGCGTGCCGCACTTTCATGAGAGCGTGTTCCGCGTGCGCGTGTGGAACTACCTGTTCCACTTCCGCAGCGCAGACAAGCCCGTCACGTGCCAGTACCAGATCCAGTTTGACGACGACAACCGCCTAACCAAGACGCGATGGGCCGACCCGCAGTGCGAGACCTTTGCACCGGCAAAGCCCGCCCAGTAAGTCACCAGACACACCCAGATCAGACGGAGAGACGTTGATGAACGGTTTTAACAGCGCATTCAAGATGGTGGCCGCCTGCGCCCTGGCCGCCGCTTCTGTGCTGGCCCACGGCGCGGAAGCGGGTGACTCCGCCGACGAGTTGCTCGGCAACGCCGCGCTCGCGCTCAAGCGCATTGACGCGGGCGACTACACCGCGCTGTGGCAGCAGACCGCGCCTTTCGTGCGCGGCGTCTTTACGCCGGATCGCTTTGCCAGCGGGCTCACGCAAGCGCGCAAGTCGGTCGGGGCGGTCCGGCAGCGCGGCTGGGCATCCGTCACGCGGCTGACCTATACAAAGGTCAAGGAGGTTCCCGATGGGCTGTATGCAAACGTCGACTTCGCGACGCAGCTGACCGATGGCCGTGTCGTCTACGAGAAGGTGAGCTTCCAGCTGGGTGCCGACGGGCATTGGTACTTCACGGGGTATGACCCGCGTCAGAACCAAGGGGCGGCACCGCAGGCACAGAAGTGATCATGCAGACCACGCAGCCCACGCAGCCCACGCTGCTCCGTCAAACCGGCGCAGCTTGACCAAAGCATCGGCCTGCATTGCCGAGCCGCCGCAGCTGGCGCTCGGCAATGCAGATGCAGCAAGCGAGTAAGCGATGAACGCTCAGCCCCGCCGCGCCGCCTCAATCGTGGCGATGTCGATCTTGCGCATTGTCATCATCGCGTCGAAGGCGCGCTTGGCCGCTGCGCGGTCCGGGTCGGTAAAGGCCGCCGTGAGCGCGCGCGGCGTGATCTGCCACGACAGGCCCCACTTGTCCTTGCACCAGCCGCAGGCGCTTTCCTGCCCGCCGTTGCTGACGATGGCGTTCCACAGCCGATCAGTCTCCGCCTGGTCGTCGGTCGCAATCTGGAACGAGAACGCCTCGCTGTGCTTGAACTGCGGGCCGCCGTTCAGCCCCAGGCACGGAATGCCCGCCACCGTGAACTCCACCGTCAGCACGTCGCCCTCCTGGCCGGCGGGGTAGTTGCCCGGCGCGCGGTGCACGGCGGTGACTTTGCTGTCTGGGAAGGTCTTGGCGTAGAAGTTGGCCGCGTCCAGCGCATCGCGGTCGTACCACAGACAGATCGTGTTCTTGCTGACCATGCATGTCTCCTCAAGGGGCGGGCGCCGGCATGTGCGGTCGAGGCATTCCACAGGTTGCGCGCGCCCGTGATGTGACGTGGGTGCCATTGCCGTTGCGATTGCCGTGGCTTGCACTCTCTCACATTCCTACGCGTGCGCCGGGTACTGATTCTCGTAGGTTTGGCGCCCGCGTCATGCCGGCTCGGGCAGCTTGGCGATCACCTTGATCTCGAACTGGAAGCCGTACAGCCACGTCACGCCAATGCCTGTGAGCGTGGGGTAGGGCGCCTCGCCCCAATGCTCCCCGACCACCTTCCAGATCGGCTCGAATTGCGTTTCGGGGTTGACGATAAAGACCGTCACATCGATCACGTCCTGGAACGTGCAACCGGCGGCAGAGAGGATCGCATTCAGGTTGTCGAAAGCCAGCCGCACCTGCTTCTGCAGATCGGGCTCGGGCGAGCCATCCGGCCGGCTGCCCACCTGGCCCGACACAAACAGAAAACCGTTGGAGCGGATGGCCGGTGAATAGCGGTTTTGCTCATACAGCGCTTGGCGCGCGGCCGGAAACACAACATCGCGTGCAGACATGAATCGCTTCCTTGCTGGGTAAAAAGGGTTGGGCTAAAGGGCTGCGCAGCCAGGGCACTGTATGCATTCGCACCCCGCGAATAAACCGCCCATGCCTACAATCACTGTTTGCCGTTGCCAAACAATCTTCCCGAGTCAGGAGCCGACGTGGACCGTTTCGATGCACTGCAGGCCTTCGTCCGTGTGGTGGAGGCCGGCAGCTTTACCAAGGCTGCGCAGACGCTGGAGATCAGTAAGACCACCGTCACCCAACTCGTCCAGCAGTTGGAGGCCCGCTTGCGCGTGAAGCTGCTGAACCGCACCACGCGCCAGGTCAATGTCACCGCCGATGGCGCTGCCTACTACGAGCGCGCCGTGCGCCTGCTGGCCGACCTTGAAGACGCTGATACCAGCCTGTCCACCGCATCCGCCGCCCCGCGCGGGCGCCTGCGTGTGGATGTGCCCACCCCGTTTGCAAGGTTGATCCTCGCCCCCGCCTTGCCCGAATTCCACGCGCGGTATCCCGACATCCAGCTTCACATTGGCGCGAGCGACCGCATGGTCGACGTGATTGGCGACAACGTCGACTGCGTACTGCGCGGCGGCGAGCTTGCCGACTCTTCCCTACAGGCCCGCCGCGTGGGCGCGTTGCAGCTTGGCGTGTATGCAGCACCCAGCTATCTGGAACAGGCCGGCACGCCCCTGCACCCCAGCGAGCTGGAAGACCCGCGCCACCGCGTCGTCGGTTTTCTGAGCACGCTCAGCGGCAAGCTCCGACCGCTCACACTGCAGCGTGACGACGAAACGTTCAACGTGAGGGCGCGCTATGTGGTGGCGCTGGATGACGGCAATGCCTACCTGGCGGCCGGCGTGGCCGGGATGGGCGTGATCTGGTTGCCGCACTACATGGGCGAGCCGCACGTGGCGCGCGGCGAACTGGTACCGCTGTTCACCGATTGGCACCTCACCCCCATGCCGATGTATCTGGTGTTTCCGCCCAACCGGCATGTCAGCGCAAAGCTGCGGGCGTTCATGGGCTGGGTGGATGCGTTGATGGCGCGGCATGCGCCGTTGGCGGGTTGAGTGAATGCCGGCATACGACGCCCAAGAAAAAAGCCGCCTCAAAGGCGGCTTTGTTTTTTGATGGAGCCCCTCAGCTCGCCCCACCCGTTGTGGAACTGGCGGGTTCAGACGCAGGTGCCGGGCTCGGTGCCGCTGCGGGTACGGGTGCCGGCGGCGTGGTCACTGCAGGCGCGGATGCCGGTGCAGCCTCAGCAGGCGCCTTCGGTGCCGGCGTAGCCGCCGGAGCCGAAGCCGGCGCCACCACCGGCACAGGCGGCGCGGCCGGCGTGGGCACCACGGGCGTGGTCATCTTCATCGGCTCGCCTTGCGGTGTGGGCGCGGGCTCAGGCAGCGGGGCCACGTGTTCCTTCTCCGCCGCCTTGGCAACCTTGTGGTCCTTGCGCGCCGGGTCGACCTTCAGGAAGTGGTCGACCAGGTTGAAGTAGCGCTCGTAAAACACGCCAGCCGGAATCGTCTCGCTGGCCACCTTCACCATCGAATCGTCACCCGAGCCGATGGGCAGCGACACCGAGCCGAGGATGCTCAAGCCCACGCTGGCCGACGTGCTCGTCTTCTTGAGCGCGTAGCGGTCTTGCACGGCATTCACATAGGCCGTGCTGGAGGTGCCGTCTGCATTGGCCTCTGCACACACCACGTGGAACGAGATCACCACGTGCGAATCGTTGCTCGGTTGGAAATTCTTGCTGCCGTCGATCGTGTCCGGGCGCGGCGAAGTCGACACATAGCCCTGGCTCAGCAGCGCGCGGCGTGCCGCCTCGCACGTCGCATCGGACTTGGCGTGGAAGGTGCGCGCATAGGGGCTTGCCGCCGCATCGAACTGCTCCTGCTGATAGAGCGGCGTGGGCGCAGAGCTGCACGCAGCCAGGGCGGCAGCGAAGCTGGCAGCGGCACACAAAACGGACAACGGACGGAAGCGGTAGGGCATGGCGTTGGGCAAAAGGGCTTGGCCGGATGGTGTAACGGCCCGGCGGTGCCACTGCAGGTGCGGCGCAAGTTTCATGCGCGGCAGGCGGTGGCGGCGTTGGTGGATAGCCGGGCGACATTATAAGTTTGTCGGGTGACACGTCACCCACGGCTTGAGTGTTCTATGCGCACCAACATGGCGCTTCAGCCCGCCCGCAAAGCCAACGCCATCCGGCGGTTCAGGCTCAGTTTCAAGCAAACTCGGCAATCAACAGATGGCGTTGACGCCTGCCTGGCGTGCGGCGTCTTATCGCGCCCAGGGCGTGACACCCCACTTTGGTAGGAGGTGGCAAGCACGAGCCGCCGCGCACCGGCCAAATGTACCGGCTACCGCAGCGCTGCGGAGTCCCCACCTTCCGGCCTATCGATCAATCAGTCGATCCACCGACTCGACGGTCTGCCCTTCACCGCGCCGATCTACGCCAACCGTTTCGAAGGCGACGCCGCCGCGGGAGAAAAAGAACCTGCGCTCTCAAACCACCATCGACTGCTGGGCGAAGATGCCCGCCATCGCACCCTGCGAGGATGCCTGGGTAACGGACGGCAAGAAGGGCGTGGCGAGGTCGCCGGCGGCGTAGATGCCGGGCATGCTGGTTTGGCGTCGGTCGTCGACGTTGAGGACCACGCCGGTGGGCGTATCGAGCGTGGCGAGGCCCAGGGATTCATGCAGGCTTGCAGACGGCTTGTTGCGCGGATTGGCGAACAGGATGTCGACCGCGACATTGCGACCGGTATCGAGGTTGACGGTGGCGATCCGGCCCTTGTGATGGGCGATCTCGACGATCCGGCCATCGACGAGAGGGATGTTGCGGCGCGCCAGATCGGCCTGAATATCGGGCGCAATGTCACGACCATCGGCGAAGACAGTCAGCTTGTCAGTCCAATCGCGGAACAGCTTGGCAGACTGGTACGACTGCGGGCTGGACCAGACAAGGCCCCAGTGCTGGCCCGCGACTTCAAAGCCGTCGCAATACGGGCACGGCACGATGGACGTGCCCCAGCTTTCGGCAAAGCCCGGCACATCAGGCATCTGGTCGACGACGCCATAGCTCAGAATCAGACGGCGCGCCCTCAGGGTTTCTTGATCGTCGGTGACGACGCAGAAATCGTCGATGGCGCCAGACACGCTCTCGGCCCGCGCGTTGACGAGGCTGACCGTTGGATAGCGCGCCAGCTGCTGCCGCGCCTCGGCCAGGATATCCATCGGCGGCTTGTGATCGTGGCCAAGCAGGCCATGCGAATGGCCGGCAAAGCGGTTGCGCGGCCGGGCAGTATCGAGCACGGTGACTTTGCGGCGGGCACGGCCAAGCTGCAGGGCGGCGGCAAGGCCGGCAAAGCTGCCGCCGATGATGATGACGTCATTCATGGTGATGGGCTCCGTGTTGTGGATGAGGGGTGGGCCGGGAAAACCTGATCTGCACAACCGGTTGAAACCTGCCCTTGGCTTGCACATTGCGATACTGAGTGGTATCGTATTGACCAATTTCAATACTGTCAAGTACCGTAATTGCCGTGAGCGAAAACAACCAAAGCCGGCGCGGCCGGCCCGCCAACGAAGCGCTTCGCCAAACGATTGTCGACACCGCCTGCGAACTCTTTGTGGAATTGGGTTTTCAAGCAACGACCATGGACAAGGTCGCGCAGCGGGCGAAGATATCCAAGCTGAGCATCTATCGGCACTTCGAGAACAAAGAGGCGCTGTTCAGCGCGGCCATGGTGGCCCGCTGCGATCAATTTGCGCCGCAGGCCCTTTCTGAAGGCGTCGACGGTTCGGCCGAAGATCAGCTCATGGCGGTGGGCTCATCCTTGCTGCGCACGCTGTTGAGCCCGGACGTCCGCAGTGTCGAAGCCATGGTCTTGGCCGACAAGACGAATCAAAAGGCGTTAAGCCAGCTCCATTACGAAGCCGGGCCGGCCAATGTTGTCGCCCACATCGAGGCCGTATTGCGTCAGCTGCACGCGAAAGGGATGCTGCACGTGCCCGATGCGCTCCTGTCCGCCCGCTTGTTTGCCGCGCTTTTCAAAGGAGCCGATCTGCTGCTTATTGCACGCTTCGATGAAGCGCGAGCAGAGAACGACAACGAAATCGAATCCTATTGCCGGGCGGCCGTCGCCATGTTCACTGCCGCGCACCAACCACCCACCTCCTGAAGGGCGAGCTACACCGCGGGTTGCCACCACGGAAGGCTGGTTCCGGCCATACAGCGCCGCGCGTCACTGCACCCCGGATATGCTCAATCTCTAATTCAGATTTTCGCCAAACATAAATCAGTATTCCGCATTCGATCTTTATCAACCCCCGCCAAAAAAACCTCCAAAGACCCCACCAACGGGGGCAGCGCAATCCCGATGCATCGCCTATGCTGTTTTCCAATTAAAAACGGGCGCCCTGATTTGAAGCGGATTATCAGAGAAAGCGCCTAGTCCTAAATAACTAAAAGCATTAGGCCGGGGGCGGTTAATGGGGCGGAGGAGAAAACAAGCATCCACCAGCGACGTACTCCTGTCGCTGCCATGGTGGATGCTGGCGATTGGCGCGGGCGCCAGTTACCTGATTTTTCACAACATCCTGCCGGGCGCGTTTGCGGCCAACCCGATATTGAGCGGCGTCGGCATGCTGGCGAGCGGGCTGGCCTGGATGCCTGCGCTGCTGCTCGGCTTCTTTGCCGTGCTGTCGTACCTGCGGGAGCGCAGCCAGCAGGCCGATGCCCGGCTCGGCCCCCCGCGCACTGAACCGACTGGGCGATCCCGCCCGCCGAAGGCGCCGCCCCATCCCTCCCGCAACGCAGCGGGCGGCAGCACGCCCAACCCGCCCAATCCGCCTAATCCGACTCGCAACACCCCCACGCCCCCACAAGGCGCCACGCCGGCAGAACCCGCCGCGCCCCAAAGCTGGACGCTGGAGGCCATCCACGCACTTGAGTGGAAGCGGTTCGAACTGCTGTGCGTGCAGTACTACGAGGAGATGGGGGTTACGGTGAAGACGGTGCCGCACGGCGCAGACGGTGGCATTGACGCCACGCTGTACATGGCTGGCCAGAGCGCGCCCGTGGCGGTGGTCCAGTGCAAGGCGTGGTCCAAGCCCGTGAAGGTGGAACAGGTGCGAGCGCTGGGCGGCTCCATGCTGGCGCACAAGGTCAAGCGGGGCGTGTTCTGGTCTTTGTCCGGTTATGTCGGCAACCCGGTGCAGGAGTATTCCGGGCTTGCCGGTATCCAGCTATTGGACGGGCCGGCGGTGCTTGAGCGCATTCGCGCCCTGGCCGAAGACAAGCAGGCCGCGCTGCTGGCGAGGGTGTTTGAGGGGGATTACCGGACGCCTTCGTGCCCGGCTTGCGGGGTGAAGTTGGTGGCGCGGAATGGGAAGAGTGGGGCGTTTTGGGGGTGTAGCAACTATCGGACGGGGTGTCGGTATACGTTGCAGATGGGGAGAGGGATGTAACGAACTCGAATAATTTCGTAACCAAGGGCTGAGCCGACGAGTACACGGATTAAGGCTAATTTATTAATTGGATATCATCAATAAGATTATTGGAACAGAAATGCCGATTATAAAGAATTTTGGATTCCTGTGGGAGAGAAAATACATTCATCGAGGCTCTGGCGGTAATGGAAACTCAGGACACCTGGAGGGGGTCACGAAGAATAAATTTGTAGCCGACTTTCGAGACCAGATCGGTGTCTATGTTCTGTATGATCGGAATCAATCCATAGTGTATGTGGGCCAAGCAGGAAATGGAAACGCAACGTTGTTTACCCGTCTTCGGCATCACATGAATGGGGCTTTATGGAATAGATGGGAATATTTCAGTTGGGTAGGGTTTCGTGATGTCAATGCCAACGGATCCTTAAGCAGTCAGCAGTCAGTCAAGTCATTGGTTTCCGGATTTCAGTACTCTGATGCTTTGAACGAGATAGAGGGAATTTTAATAGAAATTATTGAGCCAAAGCTAAATAAGCAAGGCGGTCGTTTGCGCGGTGCAAGGGAGTACTTCCAAGTTATTGATCCAAAGGTTCAAGATGTATCAAATCAAGATATCTACGCCGAATTGCAGTCAATCTCAAAGGAAATTGAGTCGCTTAAATAAGGATTTAAGCGAGATGCAGTTTTAGGTATTGGGGATAAATGTGAAAGCTCCTTCCGTCTTCATCTCATACTCTCACGACTCTGAAGAGCACAAGGCATGGGTGCTCCGGCTGGCGGTTGACCTTCGTGAGCGGGGGGTGGATGCCACCCTCGATCAATGGGACCTTGTCCCAGGACAGGATGTTACCAATTTTATGCAGAAAGGCATTCTTGATGCGGATCGAGTGATTCTGGTTTGCTCAAGAAGCTATGTAGAGAAAGCCGAAGGTGGAGCTGGTGGTGTTGGCTTTGAGCGGCTTATAGTTTCCGGAGAAGTAGTTCAAAAAATCGATACGAAGAAATTTGTGCCGCTAGTCCGTGCCAATCCGACGGAACCACGAATTCCTCGTTTTCTCGGGCCGCGCCTTTATATAGATTTCAACGATGACGCTACCTATGAAGCCAAGCGCGATGAGTTGCTGCGGGAACTGCTAGGGGTTCCAGCAAATGCCAAGCCTCCGCTTGGGATGAATCCCTTCTCGAGTGAATTGCCAAAAGATGCTGAGCCTATTCGCGTGGTCGAACCTACAGGTATCTTCCGGGTGGGAGGCAGGCTTTTGGATGAGCCATGGTTTGACAATCTGTGCGAGGGGGCCCGGGCTGGTATGGCCCGGATGGGGCTTGGTGGCTCTATGGAACTACGATTCGGGCTTCATCAGCTAGTCTCTAAGTCCCAGCTTGATTTGCTGAATTCAATTCGAAAATCCCAGGTCCATACGTTCGGATGGCCGATAGGAGCGGTTCTGGAAAATAACGATGAATATCGGCCACGGCCTTACTCTGATGGGGTGAGGGCAAAGATAGAGATTTCAAAGGACTCGCTTCTCGGTCGCCAGACTTACGATTATTGGGCGGCACGGCAGAATGGTGATTTCTATTTGTTGCAAAGCTTGTTCGAAGATACGCGCGGGGATAAAAAAATATTCTTTAATACAAGAATCGTTCGTGTCGCCGAGGCGTTGATGTTTGCGTCAAATTTCTATTCAAATCTTGGTGTGCCACCCGAGGCGACGTTAAGTATTCGAGTCTCTCACCACGGACTTGCTGGGCGAACTCTCAGTAGTACTGGTAGTCGCCTTGTTTTCCCGCGCGTATGTCACGAGGATATATCGCAGTCGGAGATTGTTGTTGTTCTGGGGAAAATTAAAGAAACAATTGTTGATGATGTTCGTCGTATTGTTGAACCACTCTTTTTGCTTTTTGAGTTTCAGGAGTTTGGCGCTGAAATATACGAGGACATAGTCCGTCGATTTATAAGGGGCGAGGTTTCTTAAATTTAGCCGTTCGTCTTGCACCGGATGTACGGCTCCCGCTAAACTCCCCCCGCTGCGGCAACAACCGCAGCCGGGACTGCAATCCCGAATCCAACTATTCCCGCGAGTGCCGTTATAGCCCTCGCGTGCCGTCGTTCGTCCTCATGGGCGGGCCCGGCAGGGAGGGCTTCGGCCCTGCCGGTTTTGGAGTAGTTGATCGGTATTGCAGACCTTGTCGTGTGCCCGCCCACCCTCCCAGGTGGGTGGCTCCTCACTTAACCAGAGGGCAAGACAATGGATCAACCGACCCAAGCTGTACCCATCCCACGCGGGCATCGCCCCGCAAACTGTCAGTTCACCCGCATCGCGCAGCGGCCTCCGTCTGGGGGTGCCCGATGAACGTCGACGAAAATCTCCTGTACGCACAGGGCGCCTTGGCCGCCAAGGAGTATCTGCACAAAGCGCAGATGGATATGAAGATGCACCGCAAGTTCGAGCCACAGACGCTGCGCTGTCATAAGCAGGTCTATCTCAAGGACAAGGCACTCGAGTACCAGGCCGGGTTTATGGACGCGATCGGGGCGTTCATTCTCAGCTCGCTGGATGGCGTGACGGTGGACTTGTTCCGGTGGGATGTTCTGAGCGTGCTTCGGCGCGCGAACCGCAAGAAATAACTAAAACAGCAGTGAACGCGACCCCGAGACGGGCGGGGGCGCTATGTACGGGACAACGCCCAACCCTTCGCGTGCCGAGCCCCAAGGGCCGAGCGCGACCCTCCAAGGCCCGACGGAACTCCAAAGGTCGAGTTCAGAGCCCCGAAGGTGGGGGTCAGACACTCGGAGTGTCGGGCTCAGACAGCAATGTCGTTCAGATCAAGGGACCTGTCAGGCAGGGCTGTCGGCAGCCGAGCCGCAGAAGCCCACGACGGGTAGCCGCTAGGGCTGTGGCATGTCGTTTGCTATTCCGTGGCGTTATCCCGCACCCGCATTCGACTTATCCGCCGTGAGCATGACAGACGACGTTCTCTTGTGGAGCTGCGCCGCCTTTCTCTTTTGCGGCATGTGGTGGCTTTTGTTCCGCGCGACAAAGGATGCACTTGAACAGATTCAGGACGGACGCGTGACATGGCGCCAGAGCGCCCCCTTCGCAATCTCGATGGTTGTCGCCTGTTCCGGATGCATCTGGTTTCTGCTTTGGGCCGTCACGGGCGGCCGTGTCGACCACGGCCTCGCAGCACTGTTGCTGGCAGCCGTAGCGCTGGTTCTTGCCTCTGCGGTGTGTCCAGTGCGCCAGCCGTGAAAACCTCTTGTAGACATAGACAGCGTGGCTATGCGTCGCAAATCGAGAGGGCTGCCAACAACCCCCTTCTTTCCTGGAACAAAAAAAAGCCAAGCGGACGCGCTTGGCTTCGGACAACCAGGGGGTCAACCCCGGAGTGCCACGCGGCACAGCAAGCGGCACGCGGCAGATCATGCGCGCGAACTTCGCAGGCAGATATCGCCCGAACGAGCGAGGGCTGCACAGAAAAACAGACGGTCCGGAGAGAGGGGCCGCCAGACCGGCCATAGGCAAGCTTCTGCGTCAGGAAGCTTGCCCTGCCTACCATCTCGATAGTGGCGCCGCACTGGCTACACCCACGTCAGGCGGCGTTGTCTGGGCTGTAGATCAAAATGGTGAACGGCAAATCCTCGTGCGACTCAAAGCGCTTAATTTGCAAGACCTGATGCGCATTGACGACGCTGTCCTTGGTGAGAAGAAGCACGCCGCGTCGAGTGAACACATCGTCGGCAAGCCGCATGCCTTCTCGCAGCTCGCCAGATGTAATCTGCCGTACAGGCATCACTTCCCCTTGCTGCTTCAGAACAGCCACGAAGCGAACCACGACGTCTGGGTCGTAACGCAAGGCGGATTGCGCTTTAATCATCTCCAGTGCCTGGTCAGCGGGCACGCGTTGCTTAATGATCTCCCCGGCCAGCAGCCCTTCAAAATCCCGGGCAACGGCAAGGATGCGCGCTCCGATGGGAATGCCCCGGCCCACCAACTGATCAGGAGTTCCACGACCATTAAACCGCTCGTACTGGTGGCGGACGATCAGCGCCACATGCTCGAGCTGGGGCACAGGCGTCAGCACCATCTGAGCGCGAAGCGGATGTTGGTAAAACTGTTGGGCCTGCTCAGGGGATAGCCGATCGAGCGACGTGTTCAGCAAGGCGTCCGGCAACGACAACTTGCCAATGCCGTGGAGCAAGCCGGCGTGGAAAATGTCTTGCACCTGAAGCCCGGTGAGGCCCGCTTCCATCGCGATCCGTCGCGCCAGGTTGGCCACGCGGAGTGACTGGCGGGCCATCGCTCCGCACCGGAGTTCGATCATGCTGGCGCAGACCTGAACCATGTTGGTGAAGTTGGTTTTAAGGTCGCGCTGCGCCCCTTCCAGAAACATCACCGTCTGCCTGATTTCCTCGGTACGCGATTGAACCTGTGCCTCCAGCCCCGTGTTCAGCCGCTGCAAGGCCTCGTTCTGCTGGCGCGTCAGATCGGTAAGGCGTTGTGCTTCTTGCGCAAGGCCACGCTGCTCGATCGCATGCTTGACGGTCAGGAGCAGATCCTGATCGTCCCAAGGCTTGTTCAGGTAGCGATAAACGCCACCTTCGTTAATGGCGCGCACCGCCGAGTCGATCTCCGAATAACCGGTGAGCAGAATGCGCATGACGTCCGGATAGCGCTCACGGGCCCGTGCGAGGAACTCGGCGCCGTTCATGCCAGGCATGCGCATGTCGGAAATGACGAGATCAACCGGATAGACGCCCAGCATATCCAGCGCTGCAGCGCCGCTCTCGGCAGTGAGTACGCGGTAGCCCGTGGGCCGCAACAGGCGCCGCAACGATGAAAGTACGCCCGGCTCATCGTCAACGAGCAGGATCAGAGGCGTGCCAGCGGAGGCCACGGTCGATGCCGGCTGCGCGTCCGTCTGCACGCCCGGCTCCGGCACGATGGTTTGCACTGCTTCTTCTTCGTAGGAAAGCATGGCGGGGTCTCTCAGTTTCGTCTGGGGTTCCGGGGCTCATCAGAGCGCCTGCAGGAATTGCTCCAGGGCATCTTTCATTTTTCGGATAGCGGTTTCGGGCAGCAGCATGACCAACTTGGCGACGAACCCGCCCCGCTCCAGCGTGAAGCGCACTTCCAGCAGCAGGGCTACGTCCCAGCGCCCGAGCTGCTCGTCAGACAGCGCATGCTGAAGAGCCGACGGCGGCACAAAGCTCGGACGAGAGAACGACAGATTCCGCCCCAGTTGCTCAAACACACTACGCACACAGGCACCGACGAGCAGGTTTGCAATGTCCGACAACGCCTCGCTCCCCACATTGACGTCTGCGTTGTCATAGCCCATCAACTCTTCGAGTTCTTCGCGGCCGTCCTTGCCAAAGAGCACGATCGCTTCACCGGAGATGTCGGATTGGAATGCTTGCCGAACCGGTGGAGGCGTGTCTCCAGCCATGTCGCCGCCGAGCAGATCCGTCCGCAACTGAGCAGCGTCGACCAGCTTGATGCCCGGCACAGACAGGGTCACGAATTCGCCAAGCAAGGCAGCCAGGGCCGCGCCTGCCTTCCCCATGCCGATGTTGGCGATCTCCTGCAGCGCATCGCGCTGCTCTTCATTGAGTGCCAAGTCATTCATAGAGGCCATACCCCCGCAGGATCGGAACAATCCGCTCAGCCGACACGGGCTTCGGAACGAACCCGATTGCCCCCAGGTGTTTGACGCGTTCGACAGCGCCTGCCTGAATGTCCGCCGACACAACAATCACAAAGGCATCCTCGCCCGCGTGACGGATATGCTCCAGCACCTGGAAGCCATCCATATCGGGCATCGTGAGATCAAGAAAGACCACGGTACCTTTGCCCGCGCGGAAGAGCTCAATCGCCTGCGCGCCGTTGGAGGCCTGGGTCACCTCGACATCCCAGTCTTCCGGTAGTGCGTTGATCAAAAGCTTGCGTGCCAAAGAAGAGTCGTCGGCAACGATGACTGGTAGCGCCATGGTGAATATCCCTTCAGGGTAAATACTTGAAAATCATGCTGGCGCGAGTGAGCCCGCGCGCTGGTCGGCGGCAGGAGCATTGCTTTCGTGGCACAGCGGCAATACCACACGAAACGTCGTTCCTTCACCAACTTGGCTTGCCACATCGATTCGGCCACCATGGGCTTTGACGATGCCGTATGTGAGTGAGAGCCCAAGCCCGGTGCCTTTGCCGACAGGCTTGGTCGTAAAGAACGGATCGAAGATCCGCTTGAGGTTCTCGGGCGGTATTCCGCAGCCGGCGTCGGCCACCTCGAACCAGATCGACTTGGGATCATCCGCGTCGCACCCGGTGCGCACTGCAATCGTTCCGCGCTGGCCGCCTTGCGCCTGCTTGCTTGCATATGCCTGCGCCGCGTTGACCACCAAGTTCAGCACCACCTGATTGACCTGGGACGGAATACAGGTGACCTGCGGCAACTCGCTGTACTCCCGCACGAGGTCAGCGTGATACTTGATTTCGTTGTGGACGATGTTCAGCGTCGACTCGATGCAGCGGTGAATGTCGACCTGTTCCCACTGGTGCGAACTGTCTACCCGAGAGAAGTCCCGCAGGTCGACCACGATGTCTCGTACGCGGGTTAAGCCTTCACGAGATTCAGATACCAGCGCGGGCGCGTCTTCGGCCAAGTAATCGATATCGGCAGTGCGGGCGAGGTGAGCAAGCTGACCCTCCAGCGACGGGGCCGCGTCAGTGATCAACTGTTCCATGCCGCGGGCGTAGTCGAGCAATGTGCTCAAGTAGCGCTGCAGGGTGTTGAGATTCGACAGCACAAAGCCCACGGGATTGTTGATCTCATGGGCAATCCCGGCAGCAAGCTGCCCGATGGCAGCGAGTTTTTCAGACTGCAGCAGTTGCTGATGCGCTTGTGCAAGTTCTTCGTTGAGCGCGGACAACTGCCCGTTACGCACCGTCAGTTCTTGCAGCGCGTCGGTGGCGATTTTTTCGCGTTTGCGAAGCTCTCCATATGCCAGACAAACATCCGTGGCATCGAGCAACGTAACACCCACCGCAATGACGACGCCATTTTCATCCTCGATGGGGATGAAGCTGCAGTTTTGCTGCATCCATTCCATGGTGTCCGTAATTGGCCGCGTATGCCTGAAACGGAACAGGTAGGGTCGATGTTCCCACGACGTGTACGCAGAGACCCCCAGAACAAAAACGCTCTCGATTTTCTTGCGCAGCCATTTTTCTGGCAGTTCCGGGAACAGCTCGAACATATTGCGCCCCAACACGTCCTCGCCGGAGCGGCCGCTGTGGTACTGCATGAAGCGGTTCCATGAAAGGAAGCGCATCTCTCGATCCACGGAGAACACGCCGCAACTCACAAGTTGCGCGATGGCTTCCGATAATTGGGATTGAGTAATGTTCGCCATGCTCACCGCCGCGATAAATCCACCATGTCTATGCGGAGTCACGTTTCAAAACGGCACCGTCCATATACATATCGACACGGATTTGCCCAGGCAGATAAGTGGAAATCCCTAGGCGGCGAAAGTGGGCATCCTATTAATCACATTCGGTATGTTTTTTTTGCGGGAGAAGAAATTGCGACTCATACTTTCCATGAGGAAATAGCGGCGTCAAATGCTCGGGGTATTACGGAGAGAGGCGCCCAGTCCGCCAGGAGGAGAAATTGGAGGATTTTCTTGCTGGTAGCCTCGTGCCACCAGATGCAGAAGCCGAAGAGCTGATCACACAAATTGTCCGCACCGTCCGGACGCATTTGGGCATGCCGTTCGCGTTCGTCTCGGAGTTTGTCGGCGGGCAGCGCGTTTTCCGGTATGTCGACAGCGGGGTTGAACCTTCACCATTGCGGGTTGGAAGATCGGACCCGCTTGCAGAGAGCTTTTGCATACGCGTCGCAGAAGGCCGGCTGCCGAGGCTGATCCACGATGCGACCCAGCTGCAGGGCTGGGAGCTTCCTCCCACGCCCGCGATCCAAGTCGGCGCACATATCAGCGTGCCTGTTCAGCGCGCCGATGGCTCGATTTTCGGGATGTTCTGCTGTTTCAGCGACCGGTCCGACCACTCACTGAACTCTCGTGACCTGGAACTGATGTCTGCGTTCTCCAAGGTGATCAGCCGGCAGATCGAACGGCATCACCAAGCGAAACGCGAACTGAGCGAAAAGCACGCGCGCGTCAGTAGCGTGATCGAGCATGACAACCTCACGGTGGTGTTTCAGCCGATACGGTCGCTTGTCGATTCGCAGTTGGTCGGCTTGGAGGTGCTCTCCCGATTTCCAGGCGGGCAAGACAGACCACCGTACCTCTGGTTCTCCGACGCCTGGGAAGCAGGGTTGGGGGCCGAACTCGAGATGCTGGCAATCCGGAAAGGCTTACGGGCGCTGCCGACCTTTCCAGACTTGTATCTTGCCGTCAACGCTTCTCCTGGCACGATCCTCACCGGCAAACTTGAAGCCATGTTCGAGAACGTTCCCGCCGACCGCGTCGTGCTCGAAATTACGGAGCACGCACTGGTCGAAGACTACCCCGACCTGCAGTCGGCGCTGCGGCCACTGCGGACCAAGTCGGTTCGTATCGCCATCGATGATGCGGGCTCCGGCTACGCGACGATGCGGCACATCGTTGAATTGAAACCCGACCTCATCAAGCTCGACGCGCGTTTGACTACAAACCTCCAACACGACGCCACCAAGCGGGCGCTAGTCAAGGCGATGGTGACGTTTGCAAGCGAAATCCGCTGCGACCTCATCGCAGAGGGCATTGAAGATCCGGACCAAAAAAGTCTGCTTGTCGACCTGGGTGTACGCAAGGGTCAAGGCTATCTGCTAGGTCGCCCTGGTCCGTTGCCGGCCGTCACGCCACAGACAAGCCCTTCCATTATCGAAGCCCAGCGACGCGTCAAGTAGCCGCATAAATCGGATTTGTTCGGACGGCATAGACGAGATGCCAAAAATAAAGGCGGTCCGGAGAGAAATGGACCGCCTTCAAGGCAATGGGGAGCGCGGGCTCCCCAGCGAATGTACCAGCGCCGGAGCGAAATGTACTGGCCTGAGCACATGCGGGTTTACACGCCTTGTGCAGGCATGACTGCAAAACTGAGGCAAGGGCCTGGGGAAGGCCTTAATCCAAAGCTACGTCTTATTCGTGATTCAGTTTCTGCCACGTCAGTCGATAATGTGAATACGCAGGATGCTCATTGGTCCTCACTTTTGCGTTTCCTGCGTTTTAAGACGCCTCATTTGAGGGGTGAGGGTCACGCCCGTGTGCAGGGCGTTTTTTTTTGTTCACCGCAAACGTGTATGCCCGGGTGCCTTCGGCCTCGGGGCGATGGCGCATGTCTGCCCTTCTCGCGGCGGCCCAAGCAGGTGTGCTGCAGCGTATGCAATTGCTGTGTCCGGCAATCCCTACCGACTCCGCTGATAAATCGTCGCCAGCTCAGTGCGGTTGCGCGCCCCCATGCGCACGAGCAGTTGGCGCATGTGGCTTTTGACGGTTTCCACGCTGATGTGCAGCCGCTCCGCAATCTCGGCGTTCGACCGGCCGCACACCACCTCTTGAAGTACGTCGCACTGGCGGCGGGTGAGGGGCCTGGACTGAGGCTTGGGCTCGCGGGCGGCGGGCGATGCGCTGGCTGAGATGCCGCTTGCCGGCGCAGGCCCTTGCAATGCGCCGTTCAGCATCTGCTGCACGTCTTCCAGCGCCATCGGCTGCAGCTTGGGGTGTGAAGGCAGCCAGTTCCAGGTGGCGTCGTTGAGGAGTGATGTATCCAGGAAGATGACGGCCAGCGATGAGGAGGGAACCGAGTCCCAACGCGCAACCATGGCAGTCGATGCAAGGCCGGGGCGGCATAAGTGCGGCGGGCTGGTCGACGTGAGTAGTGGCGCTGGCATGTGGGTCCCCCGGAAAAACACAATGCAACTTCAACAGTGAAGGTGGCGGGGTGCCGGCTCGTAGCCGCATGCATTCCTCCGCAGGCGCACTATCGCAAAACGGGGTGGCGGGCAACCATCGCTATCCTTAGCGATGGTCAGCGCGGTGCGGCTGCGCTACGCGGGGTGGGCCAAATCCTGCTTTCGCCTGACATCCGCAACGCTTGGCACCATGACAGTGCATTGGCTATAGCCCCGCGCCGTCATGCCGATAGAGCGCGATAGAGCGGTTTGGTTTTGCACGGACACGCGTGACCGGATCAGCACAACGGATTCCCAGACTCAAGACCCGGCAACAAGCCGGCCCAGCGATTGATGGATCTCTCCACAGCAGAATTGCGCGCGCTGCTCGATATCACGGGGCGTCTTCACGAGCCCTCGAGCCGCAGCCTTGTTGAACGCCCCGAACTGGCCCAAAAGCTCGGGGCGCTGCTGCATGTAGATCTCATGGCGCAGTTGTTCTGGTGGCCGGGCGGTGCGCATCATCCGCATTCCAGCGCCTTGTGGGGCCGGGACCAGGGCATGCGCGTGGAATATCGGCACTACTTCCACGCGGTCGATTGCATTGCGGAGCTGCTGCAAGACAGCTTTGAACCGGTGGTGATCGAGCGAAAGATCGCCCGCTCGGAATGGGGCCGCTCGGAGTACTTCACCGACTATCTTTGCCGGCATCAGGCGTATCCGGGCATCAGCCTACGCCTGCCCGATGCCAACGGGATGCTGCTCGACTATCGATTCAGCACCAGCGATCCCAACAAGCAGTTTGGCGACCGAGAAACCTTGCTGCTCAACCTCTTGAAGCCGCATCTGCTGAATGCCCAGCAGCTTCGCGTGGTTCAGGAAGCGGAAGACGTGGGCGCTGATGCAGAGATGCATATGCCGACGTTTGTGCTGGATGGCACGTCGCCACCCCAGCCCAACACCAAGGCGCGCGCCATCATGGCCGGCGTCAGCAGTGAAGAGCGCGATGCGCTTTATGCCGAATTGGCCGCGGTCGCCAACGGGTTGCGCGGCGGGCAATGGAACGGCTTCGGGTTGTGTGTGGAACGCCCGGCCGAGGACGGCAACGCCGCGCCGGTCGTTCGGGTGCATCTGCTCGCGCGCGTGGTGGGCTCGTCTGCGTGGTTCCAGCAGCGGTTTGGCGTGACCGCGCGCGAAGGCGAGGTCTGCCACCTGATGCTCAAGGGCATGTCAGACAAGCAGATTGCCCTGGCGTTGAACATCAGTTACTGGACGGTGCGCACGCACGTCGGGCACATCATGAGAAAGGTGGGCGTGGACTCGCGCTGTGCGATTGGCCTGGCTGCGCTCAACGCCAACGCAGGCGACACACCAAAGTAATCGGCTCGCATGCAGCAAGGTGGCAGTGGCGCGAAGCATGGTCCGCCGCTGGTGCCCCGCAACCTCCCAACAAGAAAAAAAGCCCCGAGGTGGTCAACCCCGGGGCTCCCCGACCACTTTCTTCACGGAGGCTCGTGAACAGATGGCTACGGGCGAGTCTACCTACGTGCCTCTGCCCCGCATGCGCTGGTGAGAATAATTGAGGAATGCGTGTCGCCGCGGGGTGGCAGTCAGCGCTCCACGCCTCTGCGGGCTGCGGTGCATGGGCATGTTCATTGCGGCGCGTTCAACTCTTCTCATGGCAAGCACAGCGAGCAAAGGAGGACACGCAATGCATTGGATCGATCCTGAAAGTCTTCCGGAAGTCCGCGGCACGGTCCGCAACTTCCTTCTCAACCCTGAAGGCGACGTCGACGGCTTTGT
The DNA here is from genome assembly GCF_000620465.1 of Ralstonia sp. UNC404CL21Col. GTDB lineage: Bacteria > Pseudomonadota > Gammaproteobacteria > Burkholderiales > Burkholderiaceae > Ralstonia > Ralstonia flatus. The sequence continues at coordinate 862,394 of NZ_JIBE01000004.1, read as the reverse complement.
GCTGGGTGGTCGCACACTTCGGCAGGTTCACGTGCCGCCGCATTTGTCGCGTCAACTGGCCCGGCATGTCGTGCTGGGCGACAAGGTCCGCATACGCGGGGTGAAGCCGCGCGGCGCCGACATGATCGCCGCGATCTCGCTCACCACAGAGCGCGGCAAGGTCATCCTTGATGAAGGTCCGCCCGCCAAGGGCGACAAGCCTGCCAAGCGCACAAGTGCGCGTCGGCCGATGGAGGCCACGGGGCAGGTCAAGCTGTCGCTCTTCGGGCCGAAGGGCGAACTGCGCGGCGCGTTGCTGGACGATGGCACCTCGTTGCGCATGCCGCCCCATGCGGCCGCAGAGCTGGCGTCGTACCTCACACCCGGCGTGCACGTGCATGCATGGGGGCAGGGTTTGAAGAACAAGTTCGGCAGGACACTCGACGTGGACGAGATTGCCGAAGTGGTGGATTGAACGGCTCGCAAGGGGGGCGCTCGCTTTTGCTGGGTGGGCCCTGATCGCTTCTGATTCCTTGCATGGTGAAGGTGCGAACGAAGACTCAAAAATACTCACCGACTGGGCGATTGCGTTGACGCGTATTCGCTGCCTGACCTACGGTTGCGCCACATATAAAAAACAGTCGGGTCAATAAGATGTCCAAAAAGTCAGTCGAGCACGCAAGGCTCAACGAAATACCCAATCCCATACGTCGGGCGTTGTCATTGGGTCTGGGTCTGTTCCCCATGTTGCCGCTGCTGCCGGGGTGTGGCGCGGGTGTGGACGATGCCTCCGCAACAGGGGTCGGCCAGACGCAGGAGAAGACCGGAGGGGGGCAGTCACCGACCGCTCCTGCACCCGCAACGCCCACCCCCGCACCGGCGCCCGTGCCGGCTTCGGAGAGCGGCATCTTCCGCCACCCGGGGCTGCTGGCCACCGAAGACGACTTCACCCGCATCCGCGCGCTCATCAAGGCAGGCCAGGAGCCGTGGGCGGGCTGGTGGAACAAGCTGTGCGCCGAGCCCAATGCCTCGTTGAACGCCAAGCCCAATCCGCAGCCGGCGGTGTACCGGGCCGACAGCACCAAGTACGCGCTGTACGGTGACATCCGGCACGCCTGGACCCTGGTACTGCGCTGGAAGCTGTCTGACCCGCAGGACAACCGCTATGCCGACAAGGCGGCAGAGTTCCTGGACGCCTGGGCCAACACGCTGAAGGAGGTTGGCACGGTACCGCCCGGTTCCACTGCGCATGACGATCACACCTTCATCATCCTGGCCGGCATACAAGGGCACCAGTTGGCGCAGATCGGTGAGGTGCTGCGTACCTACTCCGGCTGGGCGCCGGAGCGCCTGAAGCGCTTTCAGGACATGCTGCTCAACGTCTTCGCCGGCATCTCGCAAAACCGTCTCAACAACGCGGCGCTGGGGTCGCACGCCAACTGGGACATGGCATCGCTGTGCGGTGCGCTGGCGATTGGCGTGTTCTGCGACCGGCCCGATCTCTATCGCCTGGCCTGCGACTACTACGCGGGCAACAACCGCGGCACGCTGAAGATGTTCGGCAACGGCTCCATCGTGCACAGCGTCTATTTCATGCACCCGGGCCATTTCGGGCAGTGGGAGGAGAGCGGCCGCGACCAGGGGCACTCGACGCTGGGCATGTCGCTGGGCGGCGACCTCCTTGAGATGGCGTGGAACCAGGGCGACGATCTCTACAGCCTGCACAACAACCGCTTCCTTGCCGCTGCTGAATACGTGGCGCGCTCCAACCTGCTGGACGAGAACGGCAAGACCTACCCGATGCCCTATGCGCGTGAACAGGATCCGTCGCAGCCGCACACGAACCTGTGGACGCAGGTGAACCAGTCGTTCCAGCACGGCCGCAACGCCTGGGAGCCGATCTACAACCACTACGTCAACCGCATGGGGCTGGCGGCGCCCAACGTCTCGCGCATCGTGAAGTTGGTCGAGCCCAAGTACGGCGGCAGCAGCGATGACGTCATGTGGCCGACGCTGGTCCATCGCCGCCCCGACTATGCCAGCCCGATGAAGCCGCCGTCTGGCCTCACGGCGTACCTGCGCGGCAACCGCGTCGTGTTGTCGTGGTGGGGCAGCGTGGGTGCGACCTCGTATGCGGTCAAGCGCGCAAGCCAGGCCAATGGGCCGTTCACCCAACTGGGCACGGTTTCGGCCAGCGAGCTGCTCACCTACAGCGATACACCGCCCAACGGCGTCTGGTTCTATCAGATCACCGCCCAGGGCAGCGGCGCCCCCAGCGCCGGCTCCAACGTGGCGCGCATTGCCGTGCCGGGTGAGGTGCGCCTGTCGATGCCGCTGAATGATCCGAACGGCACCGGCACGGTCGGCGCGCTGCTCACCGCCGCCGGCACCACGACCTTGGTGGAGGGCACGCTGCTGGACGGCGCAACCTGGGGCGACGGGCACCGCAACGACAAGGCCATCGTGTTTGACGGTCAGAAGGCCGGCCTGCAGCTGCCCGCCGGCGTGTTCAGCGACCTGGACGACTTCAGCCTGTCTTTCTGGGCCTACGCGAATGGACTGCACTGGGACACCTGCATGTTCTTCGCGGGGCAGGATGGATTCAGCTCCATGTTCATCGCCCCTCAGTCCGGCAGTGGCGTGCTGCGCTTCGGAATCTTCGGCGCCGGAGCGAACGACGCGCAGGTTGTGGCAGCCCCGTGGGCCATGCCGATTCGCCGCTGGGTCCATGTGGCGGTCACCCTGCAGGGCAATACCTGCCGCCTGTACGTTGACGGCACTGAGGTGGGCAGGTCCGACGACATGCTGCTGTCGCCGCGCCAGATTGGCGATCAGGTCACCTTCCTGGGCCGCAATTGGGCGCACCCGTCGTTCAACGGCCGCATTCAGGATTTCCGCGTTCAAGCGGGCGCATTGAGCGCGGCGGAGGTGGCGGCGCTGGCCGCGATGTGATGTGAGTTGAGACGAGGTGAGGCCGCAGTGCTTGGCGGAGGTCGAGGCCGCCGCCAAGGCACGTTGCAAGGGGCGCCAGGCGCCCGCGCTTCACCCGATATTCCACTGCGGCGCAATCGCCAGCAGTTGCCGCCGCAGGTTGTCGATCTCGTTGGCAAAGCCGTCGGCCAGCGCGCTTTCCACGGTGGGCGTGCCGGGGGCGTGGCTGACGTCGGCGGAGTCGGCGGCGCGCGGCCGTGCCAAGCGCGCCAGCGTGCCAAAGCGCAACGCGCGCGACATGCCGATCAGCGTGTCGCGAATGCGCCGGGCGCCGGCACCGGCGGCGGGCAGTGCGGCTGGGCTCGGTTGGCCCGGCGCGCCGCGCGTTGCGTTGAGCAACTCCAGCGTGCTGATGCAGATACGCAGGCTGCGCTGGATGTTCTCCAGGCGCTCCAGCGGCACGTCAATTTCTTTCGAGACCGATGGCATGAGCGAGCGCAACTGCACCAGCAGCGTATTCAGCTTGCCGAGCTGCTTGCTGCGCTCGCTCGGTGCATCACCTGCCTGGCCGAGATTGGCATACGCCCGGGCGCATTCGCGCAGCGCATCGGCCAGCCGGTAGCGCCACGAATACGTGGCATACAGCGGCAGCGCAAACGAGAACAGCAGCGCAATCGCAATCCCCACCAGCACGTTGAGCGTGCGCCACGCGCCGTCGAGCAGGTTGTTGTCGCCATGGCCGACCACAATGACGAGCGTGATGGCGGCGAGCAGCGCGATATAGCCGCCCCTGCCGATGGCGTGATACGCGCAGATGCCGCACGCCATAGCTGTGAGCGCATACGTGAGCGGCAGGTGCCCCAGCCACGTCTGCTGAACGATGATCAACAGCCCCGCCACCGCGCCGATGAGCGTGCCCCAGGCGCGCTCCGCCGCGCGCTTGCGGATGTTGCCGTGGTGCTGCAGACCGGCAATGACGATCAGCAGCGAGATGGTGGCCCACTCCCCATGCGGCCAGCCAAAGCCCGCCGTGACGGCAATGGACAGCAGCACGCCCAGGCCGACGCGCGTGGCATGGATGTACCGCGCGTGCCGATAGCGCCGGTGCGGATCGCGCACGAGGCGGAGCAGGGAAAGAAAGGGTGCAGGCAGTTTCACAGTGCGGGGCGCACGAAGGGAAATCGACATAGGCAAGATCGTTGCAGATTCTGGGGCGCGCCGTACACAGGATGGGCGCCACGTTGGTGCCGGTGCCTTGCCGTGGTGCGCTTTGGAGGCGGCGAGCACGGCAAGACTCCGGGTTTCCCCTAGGTATTGCACAAAGCTTGCCATGGGCGGATGACCTTTTTTGCGTATTGCACAAACGCGCACTTAAGTGCATTCCGGGTCATGTCGATTAGGATTCGTAGCCCCATAGGCAACACTTCGGGCTGCCCCGGGATTTGCCGATCCACCTCGAACAAAGATCGAGTCCTATGACGACGCAGGCGCTATCGCCTTGGCTGAGGTTGTTGAGCGCTGCCGAGCGCTTCGACCGTGGGCCGTATTTCATTGCCATTCGGCGCGGGCTGGCGCTCTCGTTGCCGCTCATCATGGTGGCCGCGGTGGCGCTGCTGTTGCGCAATCCGCCTACCGCCGGCATGCGCCACCTGCTGCTGCAGGCCTTCGGCCCCGGGCTCGATGCCTTTTGCGACAGCGTGCTGGCCGGCACGATCGGCATCGGCGCGCTGGTCGCGCTGTTCGGGTTTGCCGATGTGTTGGCGCAGTTGCACAACCAGCGCGCCGGGCACCGCGTGGTCAACCCCACCGTGGCGGCCGTGGTGGTGGTGTCGTGCTTCTTTACGCTCATTGCGCCGGGTACGGATGCATCGTTGATGCCGTGGCTTTCGCTGGGGCAGGGGCTGTTTGGGGCGCTGGTGGTGGCGTCGCTGGGCGGCACGCTGTTTCTGAAGCTGTGCAGCATCCGCCGTTTGCGCATTCCGTCCCACCATTTGAGCAACGATCTGCTGGTGGGCGACGTGCTGTCGGTGGTGCCCGCCGGCATGCTGACGATCCTCGCGTTTGCGCTGCTCAAAGCCGGCGTGGCGTGGGCCGGCTGGTCGCAACTGATGGCCGCATGCGATGCGCTGCTGGCAGCGCCGTATTCGGAAGTCGCCAACAGCCTGCTGTTTGGGCTGGCCTACGAAACCGTGGCGCAGGTGCTCTGGCTGTTCGGCATCCATGGGCCGAACGCGCTGTACGCGGTGCATCAGCACATCCTGGAGCCGGCCACGCAGGCCAATGCGGCGGCAGTGGCCGGGGGCGGGCAGCCGCAGTTCATCTTTACCTATCACTTCTTCGCGGTGTTTGCGCGCATGGGCGGCTCGGGCGGCACGCTCAGCCTGATGCTGGCGCTGCTGATGTCCAGGCGCACGCAGCGCGGCCGCAAGATGGCGCTGGTCGTCATGCTGCCGGCGCTGTTCAACGTGAACGAGCCGCTGCTGTTCGGGCTGCCGCTGGTGCTCAACCCGGTTTATGCGATTCCGTTCCTGCTCACGCCGCTGGTGCAGATCCTGATCGCCTATGCGGCCACCATTGCCGACCTGCTGCCCAAGACGAGCTACCCCGTGGCGTGGACCACGCCGGCGCTGTTCAGCGGCTATGCGGCCACGGGCTCGGTGTGGGGCGCGGTGGTGCAGCTCGTCGGTTTGGTGGTGGGGGCGGCGATTTACCTGCCCTTCGTCCGCATGTCGGATGTGCTGTCCGCACGGCGCAGTCAGGATGTGCTGGCGTCTTTGCTGCAGATTGCCGAGTCGGCCGAGGTGAGCCTGAAGGGCAAGCGCTGTCTGGACCTGCCCGGCGACGAAGGCCGCATGGCGGTGGCACTGGCCAGCGACCTGGAAGACGCCATCAAGAAAGAAGGGCAGATCTTCCTGGAGTTTCAGCCGCAGGTGGATTGCGCCACCGGGCGCGTGTTCGGCGCCGAGGCGCTGCTGCGCTGGCAGCATCCGGTGCTGGGCCGCGTGGCCCCGCCCATCGTCGTGGCACTGGCCGATGACATTGGCAAGATCGATCAGCTGGGTCTACGGATTCTGTCGCTCGCGTGCCAGCAGCGCGCGGCCTGGCGCGGCGTGCTGCCGGACGACTTCGTGATCGCCGTGAATCTGTCGCCACGGCAGCTGCTGGACTGCAGGCTGTATCGGAACGTGCTCGACATCCTGCATCGCGAGGGGTTGTCGCCCACGCAGCTTGAACTGGAGATCACTGAATCGACGATGCTGCTGCCGGACATCAACGCCATCGGCAACCTGAAGCAGCTGCGCGAGGCCGGCGTGAAAGTCGCGCTCGACGATTTCGGGATGGGCCATACGTCACTGCACTACCTGCGCGAGCTGCCGCTGGACACCGTAAAGATCGACCGCTCGCTGGCCGACGTGAGCGCCGGCAGCGTCAATGAACACATCGTGCGCAGCATTGCCAGCCTGAGCCGCACGCTGAACCTGTCCACCGTGGTGGAAGGCGTGGAGACGGAGCAGCAGCTCAAGCGCCTGTCGGCGCTGGGCTGTGACCGGTTTCAGGGGTATTTCTTCAGCCGCCCGCTGGCGCCGAGCGTGTGCCAGCAGTTTGTGCTGGAGGCCAATCTGCGGGCGTTTGCGCCTGCGCTTTGAGGGGACGGCGTGGGTGGCTTAGCGGTATCGGCCCACAAAGCCCTCGCACCGCCGAACGCGCCCCACCTTTGCGGCCCATCGATAGAGGCCTTCCACCAGGCTCTTGCTGGCCGAGACCGGTTGACCGTTGATCTGTCCCAGCACTTCCGCTTGATTCGGGTAGGGCTTCTCGAACAGCAGCTTCATCTCGCTGCCGCCGCCCAGCGCCAGGTACACGGCTTCGCGCGGTTCGAACTGCAGTGAGAACGAGCTGCTGCGCACGCTGGCGCTTTCCACGGTATCGGCAAAGTTGGCGATGAGTGCGGCGTCTTCGGTGCGGTATTCGCAGCCGGCGTCTTTCAGGTGCGCTTCATCCACGGCCTTGAGCGACGCCAGGGCGGGGTCCATCAAATACAGCGTGATCGCACGCGCCTTGCGCATCCGCGCGCTCAGGCCTTCGGCCGCCCAATAGCTTTGTTCGACCTTCACGATGGGCTCCGCCCTTGGCGCGGGCTCGGGCGCGGGCGCTTCGGCTTGCGGCGCTGCTTCAACCTTGGGTGCGTCTGCCTGCGGTGTGCCGGCCTGAAGGATTTCCGTCTGCAGCGCTTCGGTTGGCGGCGCGTCCGTCAGCGGCGCCTCCATCGAGATTTGTCCGAAGGCCACTTGGCTCATGCTGCAAGCGCAGGCCAAGACCAGAGAGATGATCTTTTTCGACAACTCCTACCCCTTTGAAACGTGCGTTGTTGCGTTGTGTTCTGTTCTGAATGCTAAGCCGGCAATGCCTACTGTGATGCGCGTGGCGTCGGCGGTGCCGGCCATCGCCGCGGGGCACCTGGCGCTTCGCTCACCTGCTGCAGCGGCGTCTTCGTCAGCACGTAGTGGTGATACCGCCCGCCGCGGTCTGCAATGTCGAAGCGGTAGCTGCCTTCCGGAACCGTCATCGTCGCAAATGAAGCCGGTATGGTGCCGGAGTTCACGGGCGCCGGGTTGGCCTGGCGCATCAGCGCGAAGAAGTTGACCTCGCCGGTCAGCGCATCGCACTGCATGGCGGTATAGCGGTGGTTCTCGGTATACCAGCCCCGGCAGTCGGAACCGGCCAACGTGACGGCGCCGGTGGCCGGGCCCATCAACTGCAGGCTGAGCTGGTCTGAGCCGTCTTGCCTGCTGACGATGGCTTGCGTGTAGCCGCGGCCATCGTCGTTGCGGCTGTCTGTGATGGTGTAGCGGCCGACCAGTTCATTGGCGGCCTGCTGCAGCGCAAGCTTCTGCTGTTCGGGCGTGCGCGGGTCTTGATAGCTCACGCAACCTGCGAGAGGCGCGATGGCACAGAGGATTGCGACGCAGCGTATTGCGATGGCGCGGGCGGGCATGGTTGGGCGGGGCTTCCGTGGCAAGCGGATTCTACGCCGCCGCTCCAACCTTTTTGCAGTCGCTATCCGCTGCGCACTGCCTTGTTGCCTTGTTGCCTTGTTGCCTTGTTGGCTTTTTTGCGCCCCGCTCAGCCGACGAGGTGGCCGTTGCTGCCGATCATCGTGACGTCTACGTAGTCCAGCCCGGCGTGGTTGGTGCGGTCGTAGTGGACGCGCACGCCGCCAAAGTCGCGTGTGCCGAAGCCTTCCAGCGCCTGGATGAAGCCGTCGCGCGTGGGGTTGCTGCCGCAGGCGCGCAGGCCCTCCACGATGACGCGGGCGGTGAGAAAGCCTTCCACCGCTTCGTAGGTCTGGTTGTTGTGGTCGCCAAACTTGTCGTTGGCTTCGCGAAACGCGCGCACCAGCGGCTGGGTGCGAGCATTGGGCCCGGGCATGACCTGCGTGACAGCCACGCCGTGCGCCAGCGGGCCGGCTTTCTCGAACACGGTCTTGGGCGTGGTGACGGACAGGATCCACGGCTGCGGCAGCGGCACGGGGCCGTGCTTGGCCTGATAGCGCGTGAGCATGTCGGCGACGGATGCAGGCGACGTAAACAGCAGCGTGGTCTGCGGGTTGGCGGCGGCAATCTTGTCGACCACCATGTCGATGTCATCTCCCTTGGCGTTGTGCGGGATGAGCGCGACGATCTGCGCGCCGAACTTGGCCGCAGCGGCCTTGGCGGCGTCGGCATTGCCGGCGCCGAAGGGGTTGTCCTGGTAGACCAAGGCCACGCGCTTCAGGCCGATGGTCGTGGCGTGCTGCACCATCTTCGCGACTTCGTCTGCGTAGCTGGCGCGCGTGTGGAAGAGCGGCGCGCTGGGCTTGCGCGCGGCGCCCGCGCCCGTCATGGCGCCCACCATGGGCAGGCGGTATTGCTCCAGCAGCGGCAAGGCGGCGATGGTGTTGCCGGTGCCGCCCATGCACACAAGGCCGAACACGCCTTCCTGCACCAGCGCCTTGACGTTGGCTACCGCCTTGTCAGGCAGGTAGTTGTCTTCCAGCCGCTTGACGACCAGCTTGCGGCCGGCCACGCCGCCCTGGGCATTGACCTGCTCGAAGCCCGCCAGCAGGCCGTTGGTGTAGTTCTTGTACAGCCCACCCCATACGCTGTCGAACCCCACCGTCTGCCCAAAGACGATCTTGTCTGCAAACACGCCGGCTTCCGCCGCGCGCGCCAGGGGCGTGAGCATCATTGCGCCGCCCAGTGCTACTGAACTCCGTACGAATTGCCTCCGGTCCATACCTGTCTCCGCCCCTTGTTTTTTTTGGTGGTGTGGCAGGAGTGTCGAAAAGGTGGGCGCCGGCCGAAATGGCGGATTACCCCAATATCGCGGCGTCGCCCGAATCATAGGAACTCGACAATTTGCAACTTTTGTCTGTATCCTGACGGATACAATTTTGCGAATGAATACGATCCATGAGACCGAGACATTCGCCAACTGGCTTCAGGGCTTGGCTGACAGGTTAGCTCGCGCCCGCATTGCTTCCCGCATCCAGCGCGCCAGGAGCGGAAACTTTGGTGATTGGAAATCCGTCGGGGAAGGGGTGTGCGAAATGCGAATCGACCACGGCCCCGGTTACCGGGTGTACTACACGCAACGTGGCGACACCGTGTATATCTTGCTTTGTGGAGGTGACAAGGGGTCCCAGAGCAAAGACATCAATAAGGCCAGAGAAATGGCCAAACAGGTTGAAGGGTGAGCACCATGAGTATCGCAACGCGAGAGTTTGACGCTGCCGAATACCTGGACAGTGAAGAGACCATGGCCGAATTTTTGTCAGCGGCGCTCGAAACGGGGGATGCCGCTTTTATTGCGGAGTCGATCGGCGTGATCGCTCGAGCGAAGGGCATCGCTCAAATTGCAGAAGAAACGGGCCTTGGACGTACAAGCCTGTACAAGGCACTGCGCGCAGGGGGGAATCCGGCGTTCTCGACGGTACTGCAGGTCATGAAGGCACTTGGGTTGCACTTGCAGGCCAAGCCGGCCGTCTCCCAAGAAAATATGAAGGTCGGCAAGCGTGGAGCCAACGCCAAAGTGAAAGCTGCAAAGGTGAGCGCGTCCCGAAATGGCGGTGCAAAGAAGGTTACGAGCAGGAAGCCGGCGACTCGTACCAAGCGGGGCTCTGCTCCGTTAGAGCGGGCATAGCAGCATGTAAAGGAAAGACCCAGCCGTCAGCCTTGCCGATCCCCAACGTTGCCCGCCGCAAGCTGCTTGAGTTCTGCCCGCGCTGCCGCCAGCCGCGAATGCAGCACGGTGTTCTCGATCAACAACGACAGCAGCACAAAGCTCGCGCCCAGCAGCCCGAACACGCGGCCGGCATAGAAGCCGAGGTCATACCGCCCCCCGTTGAACACGGTGCTGAGCGCGACATCGCAGATCCACACGCACAGCACCACCATCAGCCAGACATCGAGCGTCAAGTGCGGGCGGGTGCGCCACAGTACGACCAGCGCGGCCACGCAAATGCACCACGTGCTGCCGGCCACGATTGCCATGGTGGGCGTGTAGCGGTTGGCGGCCATGATGGGTGGCAGCAGGTGCTCGCCGACGGTTGCGAGTGCCACGCACGCGGCGGATGCGCCCAGCACGGCGGCCACGGTGCACAGCGCTGTTTTCCGTGTCAGCGTGTAGGCCGGAAAGCGATCGGGCTCGCGCTCTTCGCGCCCCTTGAGCACGGCGTAAGCGATGACAAACAGCGGAAAGCCCGCGTGCCAGAACATGTAGATCCACGCAGTGCTCTGCGGCCCCGCCCCAAGCAGCCCGCCAGGGGCGAACAGCCCCGGAAACGACAGCAGATGCCCCAGCGCCGTGGTGGCCGTGAACAGGTAACCGCTGGCGAGTGCCAACATCGCCCGCGACCGCGTGATGGCGAACTGCCCGAAGAGCAGCGCGGCGGTAATCAGGTCATTGAGGATGAGAGCCGATTCGTAAATCGGTACGAACGACGGAAGTTGCGCCAGCTGCACCTTCGCAAACGGCACGGCGGACACCAGCACCACGAGCGACAGCACGGCCACGGCTTGCGCCATCCAGTACGTTCGGCGTCCTGGCGAGAGGCTCAGTAACAAGCCCCGCTGCATGTCCAGCGTTTCCGACATCACGTTGGCCCCCTTGCGGTGACAGCGTCACGCGTTCGCTTGTGGTGTGACTTGCCGTGCGACTGCGATGTGATTGCGTTGCCCGGGGGCAACCGACGTCATAGACGCGTGATAGTCAGTGGCCTGCCCGATGTCAACGCGGCCAAGGGGGTAGAACTTTCAGGCCTGCTGCCGCTGGTGCCCGGCAGGGTGTTACGGGGAACGCCCGAGTGCAACCCGCGCTGCGCGGGAATAGACTGGTGCCCCCACGGCACCACCCTGCAAAGGAGTGCGCATGCAACCTCAACCCACCACCCAGACTGCCGTCGAACCGCCTGTCTTGCGCGATGACCGCGACGGCGTCGTCACCCTGCGGCTGAATCGGCCGCTGCAGTTCAATGCGTTGTCTGAAGCCATGCTCGATGCGCTGCAGCGCGTGTTGGACGACATTGCGCAAGATGCGACGGTGCGCTGCGTGGTGCTGGGCGCCGAGGGCAAGGCGTTCTGTGCCGGGCACGACCTGCGTGAAATGCGCGGCACGCCGGAGCTTGCGTATTACCAGGCGCTGTTTGCGCGCTGCAGCGTGGTGATGCAGGCGATCCAGGTGCTGCCGGTGCCGGTCATTGCGCGCGTGCATGGCGTGGCGACCGCGGCGGGTTGCCAGTTGGTCGGCAGTTGCGATCTCGCCATCGCTTCGGATGCGGCGCGGTTTGCGGTGTCGGGCATCAACGTCGGCCTGTTCTGTTCGACGCCGGCAGTGGCGTTGTCGCGCAACGTGCTCCCCAAGCGCGCATTCGACATGCTCGTGACGGGCCGCTTTATCGATGCGGCCACGGCGGCCGACTGGGGCCTGATCAACGAGGCCGTACCGGCGGCGGAGCTGGATGACGCCGTTGCCCGCAAGGTGGCGGACATCGTCTCGAAAAGCCCCACCGCCATTCGCTACGGCAAGGCGATGTTCTACCGGCAACGGCAGATGCCGCTTGCCGATGCCTATGCGTACGCAGGCGACGTCATGGCCCGCAACATGATGGAAGAAGACGCCGGGGAGGGCATCGACGCCTTCCTGGAAAAACGCCCCGCCCGCTGGCGCTCGTAAGCACGGTTGGGGCGGGTTGCCTCGCGCGGCGCCGTCACGCGGGCTTCTGGGGTTTTTGATTGGCCAGCAGCTTCTGGATGGCCGCTTCCGTTTCGGCGTAGCGGCCTTCGCCAAAGTGCTGGTAGACGATGCGCCCGTCGGCATCGATCAGGTACAGCGCGGGCCAGAACTGGTTGTGGAAGGCCGACCACGTTGCGTAGCTGTTGTCCTGCGCGACCGGGTAGCGGACGTCCAGGCGCTTGAGCGCTTCCTGCACGTTGGCGGTCGATTTTTCGAACGCGTATTCCGGTGTGTGCACGCCCACCACGACCAGGCCTTGATCCTTGTACTTGTCGTACCACTGCTTCACGTGCGGCAGCGTGTTGAGGCAGTTGATGCAGGAGTACGTCCAGAAATCCACCAGCACGACCTTGCCGCGCAGGTCTTTCATGGACAGCGGCGGCGAGTTCAGCCACTGGTTGATACCTGTGAATTCTGGCGCAGCGGCGCCGGTGGCGGCGGTCTGGCTGAAGGCGGGCGCGCCCGTCCCGACAAAGTAGACGGCGCCGATGGCAAGTGCCGCGAGGGCGGCGCGGAACGTTGTGCGCATGATGTGGACTCCGTAAAAGGTTGAGAGCGGAAGCCCGCCGGCCGATTGCGACGTACGGCATGTAGCGTGCGGTGGGCCGTGTGGTGCGTCAGACCAGGTTCAGCTCGACGTGGATGTTGCCGCGCGTGGCCTTCGAATACGGGCAGAGCTGGTGGGCCGCTTCCACCACGGCTTGCGCCACGTCGCGGTCCAGGCCGGGCAGGCTCACGTTCAGCCGTGCCTGCAGGAAGAACGCATCGTCGGTGGTGCCCAGGTCGACTTCGGTGTTCAAGGCCAGATCCGCCGGCAGCTTGATCTTCATCTGGCTGGCCGCACGGCCCATCGCACCGATAAAGCAGGCCGACCAGCCTGCGGCAAACAGTTGCTCGGGGTTCGTGCCGCGGCCGCTGCTGCCCGGGGGCGAGAGCTTCAGGTTCAGGCGGTCGTCATCGCTGTGCGCCTGGCCGTCGCGGCCGCCGGTGACGTTGACCTTGGCGGTGTACAGAACGTTTTCGATGCGGGTCATGTTGATCTCCTTTTTGATGAAAGGGAAAGGCTTGAAGGTTGGATTTGCGTCCCGGCGTCAGCGGCTGGGTGCTCGCTGGTTGCCGGGGCCACGAGACGTATTAAAGAAGGCCGACGTATCCCTGAAGTAGCGTGGCAGGGCCGTTTTGTCTGGGTACGTATCTGTGTTGTGGCCGGATACAAACGCGTACAAAACGGCGGCGCGCCGTCAGCCGAAGGTGAAGGCGTAGGCATGCGCCCCGGCATCGAGGAAGCGGATCTCGAACGTGTGTTCGCCCACCGTGCCGGCTTGCCGGACGAGCTGGTAGAGGCGCGTTTGCGTGACGGCGCCGTTGCCGTGGGCATCGGTATCGGCGCCGTGGCTGTCGCCGGGCGCCTTGCCGTCGATCGTGACGGTGAAGCGCACGGCACCCCCATCGGCGGCGGGCCCGAGCACGAGGTGCAGGTCCCGCGCGTGGAATCGGTAGACGATGCCGCCGCCAGCGCGGTCGAGGGTGGCCCGCTCGGCGTCGATGGTCCATTGGCCCGACAAGCCCCAGTCGTTCAGGCCGAGCTTGCCGACGCGGTATGCGTGCGATGTGCCGACCTGCGCATCGCCCGGCGATGCAAAGCGCGTGGCTTGCGCGTAACCGACGTACGTTTCCGGCGAGCGGACGTTGTCCAGGTCCGGCGCCGCTTGCGCCCCGGGCGCGTCGGGCACGACCACGCCACCCGCCACCTGCTGGTTGCCTGCCTCGGCCAGCAAGGCCTGGATGACGCGTTCGGAGGCGGCGTAGTCCCCCTCGCCAAACTGGTGGTGCCGGATATTGCCCTGGGCATCGACAAAGTACGCGGCGGGCCAGTAGCTGTTGTGGAAGGCGTTCCAGATGCGGTAGTTGCTGTCGATGGCGACCGGAAAATTGACGCGGAAGCCGCTGACGGCGCGGGCGACGTTCTCGGGCGACTTCTCGAAGGCGAATTCCGGCGTGTGCACGCCCACGACGGTCAGGCCCTGGTCCTTGTACTTGTCGGCCCACGCGCGCAGGTACGGCAGCGTGCGGATGCAGTTGATGCAGGAGTACGTCCAGAAATAGACCAGCGTGACCTTGCCGCGCAACTGGTCGCCCGTGAGCGGCGGGGAGTTGAGCCACTGCACCGCGCCGTCGAACGAAGCCAGGCGGCCCTCTACGGGCAAGCCGCTGGGTTTGGCCGCGGGCGCGGCGTTGGCTTCGGACACCACGTTGAGGCTGCCTTGCGGCGCCGGCCGGTTCACGCCCAGCCCGTTGACCAGCGCTTGCTCAAGCTGCGTGGTGCCGCCGGTAGACAGGCGCGCCAGCAGGCCCGTATCTGCCCCCAGGCCGATGAGCGCCACGCCGCCCAGCACGCTCGCGCCCATGATGCGACGCGCCCACTCGCCCAGCCCCATGGAGCGCTTCATGGCGCTGAACACGCGGCCGCCCAGCCCCAGCGCTGCCGCCAATGACGTAGCCGCACCCGCCGCGTAGGCCGCCAGCGCCAGTGCGCTGGACACGCTGGCGCCGTTGAGCGCCACGCCGGTCAGCACCAAACCGAGGATCGGGCCGGCGCATGGCGCCCACAGCATCCCCGTGGCGACGCCCAGCAGCAGCGAGCCCGCCACCGAAGGCTCGGCCGCTGTACCACCCGTCGCTGCTTGCCCGGCCAGCCGGTTGCCCAGCGCCACTGCGGGCCGCGCCATCAGATCGGCCAGCCGTGGCCATAGCAACGACAGCCCGAACACCGCCAGCAGTGCGAGCGCCGCAAACCGGCCCACCTCGTTGGCCCGCACCGCCCACGCACCGCCAGCCGAAAGCAGCGTCGCAAAGCCGGCAAAGGTGAGTGCCATGCCGGCGAGCATGGGCAGCTTGCCGCGTACAAAGGGCTGATTGGTACGGCTCAGCACGAACGGCAGAACGGGCAGGATGCACGGACTGAGGATGGTCAGCGCGCCGCCCAGGTAGGCGAGTATCAGCAGGCTCATGGTCGACATTCCTCCGCAAGGGATCGGGATGGCCTCCATCAGACGCCGCGCGCGTAGCTGGCATGTATCACGGCAGGGGTGACTTTGTATCGAACTGTACAAACGCATCCGCCAGATGCACTGCGATACAACACGGGCTCGCTGCGTCACTCGGAGAGGCGCAAAATGGCGCCTTCCTTCCACCTTCCATCGTGCCGAGGTCACCCCCCATGGACGCCCACGTCGACCACATCCTGATCGTCGATGATGACCGCGAGATTCGCGAACTCGTTTCGACGTATCTCACCAAGAACGGCCTGCGTGTGACCGCCTCGCCCGACGGGCGCCACATGCGTGCGTTCCTGGAGGCCAACACCGTCGACCTGATTGTGCTTGACCTGATGCTGCCCGGCGACGACGGCCTGGTGCTGTGCCGCGAACTGCGCGCCGGCAAGCACAAGGCGACGCCCGTATTGATGCTGACCGCGCGCGACGACGAGACCGATCGCATCATCGGCCTGGAAATGGGCGCCGACGATTACCTGGCAAAGCCGTTTGCCGCGCGCGAATTGCTTGCCCGCATCAAGGCCGTACTGCGCCGCACGCGCATGCTGCCGCCCAACCTGCAGATTTCCGAAGCGGGCCAGATGCTGGCCTTTGGTGATTGGCAGCTCGACACCACCGCACGCCACCTGATCGATGCCGAAGGCACCATCGTTGCGCTGAGCGGCGCGGAATACCGGCTGCTGCGCGTGTTTGTCGACCACCCGATGCGCGTGTTCAACCGCGATCAACTGCTCAACCTCACGCAGGGCCGCGAGGCGGAGATGTTCGAGCGATCCGTCGATCTGCTCGTCAGCCGCCTGCGCCAGCGCCTGAACGACGATGCGCGCGATCCGGCGTACATCAAGACCGTGCGCAGCGAGGGCTATGTCTTTGCCAAGCCGGTGGAGATCAAGGAGGCACGCCAATGACCGCAACCATGAGCACGCGTGCCTGGGCATGGCCACGCACGCTGGGCTCGCGCCTCTTTGTGATCCTGCTGGCGGGTTTGGTGGTGGCGTATGCGCTGTCGTTTGCCGTGCTGTTTTCCGAGCGCTACATGAGCGCGCGCGAGGTGATGCTCGGCACGCTGGAAACCGATGTGTCCACCGCCATCGCCATCCTCGACCGCCTGCCTGCCGACGAGCGCCCGCAGTGGCTGCCGCGTCTGAACCGCGGCAACTATCAGTACATCCTCGGCCCGGGCTTGCCCGGCGTGCCGGAGATGACCCAGCGCGGCAAGGACATCGCCGCGCGCATCAGCGAGGCCAGCGGCGGCCGCTTTCCCGTGACGGTCGAGTCGATTCCCGGCGACGGCAAGCAACTGCAGGCGCACCTCACGCTCAGCGACGGCAGCACGCTCACCATTGACGTGCATCCGCGCATGACGCCCATCGCGCAGTGGCTGCCGTATGTGCTGGTGGTGCAATTGCTGTTGCTGATCGTGTGCTGCTGGTTTGCGGTGCGGCTGTCGATCCGGCCGCTGGTGGCATTGGCCGATGCCGCCGATGCGCTCAACCCCAACGCGCAGACGCCGCCGCTGGACGAGAACGGCCCGACCGAACTGGCGCGCGCGGCGCACGCGTTCAACGCCATGCGCCAGCGCATTGCCCGCTTTGTCGAAGAGCGCGTGCAGATTCTGGCCGCCATTTCGCATGACTTGCAGACGCCCATCACACGCATGAAGCTGCGCGCCGAATTGGGCGAAGACTCCGAAGAGAAGCGCAAGCTGTTGAACGATCTGGCCGAGATCGAAACGCTCGTGCGCGAGGGCCTGGCCTATGCGCGCAGCGCGCATGGCGACGGTGAAAAGCCCTCGCGTATCGACGTCGGATCGTTTGTCGAGAGCCTGGTGTACGACTACCAGGACACCGGCAAGCCCGTCACGCTGGAGCAGCACGCCACCGGCGCGATCGTCACGCGCCCGCATGCCTTGCGCCGCGTGTTGACCAACCTGACCGACAACGCCATCAAGTTTGGCGGCGCGGCGGAAATGGATGTGCGTCGCGACGGCGACGCCGTGGTGATCGAGGTGCGCGATCGCGGTCCCGGTATTCCCGAAGACAAGCTTGAGGCGGTGTTGCAGCCGTTTGTACGGCTGGAGAATTCGCGCAGCCGCGAAACGGGCGGCACGGGGTTGGGCCTGGCGATCGCACAGCAGTTGGCGGAGGCTGCAGGCGGTGGGCTCACGTTGCGCAATCGCGAAGGCGGTGGTCTGGTGGCGCAGGTGCGGCTCGGTCAGGTGGTTGCGTCGTAACCGCGCGATGAGGGCAATGCGCGCTCGCCCTGAGCCGCCGTCTCACTCGGCACGCTGCAACCGTTCGAGCAAGCGCCGCGCATCGGAGGGCGCTTCGACCTTTTTATCGTTATCGAAGTAGCAATAGATGTCGCGGCCGCCGCGCCGCTGTTTGGCGGGTGTACCAACGCGTTGTGCATCGGGCGGCTCACGGCCTGCGGCCCATTGGCGGATGCGGTCGGCCCAGCGGTCCAGTGCGGCATCGGCATAGGCGCCGGTGTAGAGCGCATCGGCGCCGTGCAGGCGCAGGTAGACGAAATCGCTTGTCACGTCTTCAAAGTACGGCCAATCCGCAATGGCGTGCGAGACCACCAGCGCAGCGTGATGCCGGCGCAGGAGCGCGGCAAATTCCGGGGTGCAGAAGCTGTCGTGGCGCACTTCCACCGCATGGCGCAGGGGCTGCTGATCGCGCGTGGAAAACCACGGAGCCTTGACGCGTCCGTCGTGCTGCCGCGCCAACGCACGCGCACCTGACGTGTCCTGGGGCAACAGCGAAAGAAAGCGCTCGAACCGCTCGGCATCGAACCGGTAGTTGGGCGGAAATTGCCACAGGAAGGGGCCGAGCTTGCGCCGCAGCGCCAGCACCCCGGAGGCAAAGAAATTGGCCAGCGCCGGCACCGCGGTCTCGTCCCGAAAGCGCAGCATGTGGGTCAGGTAGCGTGGTCCCTTGACGGCAAAAACGAAACCGTCGGGCGCGGTGTCATGCCAGGCCTGCCAGCTGGTGATCGATTGCAGCGAGTAGTGCGACCCGTTGATCTCGATGGTGTCGAACTGGCGCGACGCATATTCCAGTTCCCGGCGCTGCGCCAGATCTTCCGGATAGAACACGCCGCGCCATCCTTCGTAGCGCCAACCCGAGATGCCGATACGGATGGTCATCGCTTGGCGCCGCGCGGGTGATGGCCGCGCATGGCCGTGCGCTCGCGCTGGACCGCCGTGCCGAGTGCACGGACAGCCGCAAGCAGCGCTGAATGGTCCGATGCCTGCGCCTGATAGCGGAGCACGTGCAGGTTGAGCGCGTCTTCCAGCACGGCGGCGGTGATGTCTGAGAACGTGTCGGCGGCGGTCACGAAGTAATGGCGTTCGGCGCCGGGGTGTTCGGCGCCGTAGGCTTCGAGCAGCGCGCGCATGTCGGAGTCGTCGATGCCGCAGCCGAGAAACAGGAAGGTGTGCGTGCGCAGCAATGCCTCCACCAGGTCGTAGAAGGCCCGGTAGTGCGCTCGCGCCCGGACATAGTCGCAGCGAGAAAAGATGAGCGAGGCTGGGTGGCTCATCGAGCCGTGCGTCTTGATGATCAGGTTGCAGTCTTCACGCACGCGTGCCGCCACCGTGGGGTTGCTGTAGTCGCACACCACGACCGGCGCTGTGCCGTGCGAGTGGGCACGCGCTTCGTACAGCGTGTCGAAGTTGGGGGTGAGCGTGATGCGGAAATCGAGCGCGATCAACGCGTCGTGGATGGGTGCCGCTTCAAAGCGCGGCGTGACCAGTTCACGTCGCAACAGCGCGGTCAGCCGACGCTGGCCCAGGACGCGGCGCACGATTTCTGCAGCGGTCAGGACATCGCCGCGCGCGACAAAGGCGCGCACCTCTTCCGCCAGTCTTGATGCGCTGGGGGCAATGGCGTCTGCGGCCAGGCACAGCAGCTCCGCCCAGGTGGGCGGATGCCGTGTGCCGTCGGCAGAACGGGCGTTGGCCGAAATGCCCGACCCGAAGAAGAGCACCGCGCGGCGCCGGGCGATGTCTTCTACCAGGCGCGGTGGCCATTCGATCAGGGATGCCGGTTGCCCTTTGCGCCCCATGCGCGTCACTGATGCGGCGCACTCACCTGCGCTTGCACGTGCACGAGGCCGGTTTGCGGTGCCCGCAGGCCCAGCGGCTCGTCGGTCAGATCGCGGGCCAGCGAATACGCCGTAATCACGGCCAGCGTGACCCCCACGATGGCCAGCATTTCCCGAGTGTCCATTTGCATCTCCTCCTTGGCTCCTTACGTTGCTTGTGTCCGTGGCTCCCGCCCTTTCTTGTCGATATCGGGCGGCGCGGGGCTCGGACGCAAAGTTCGGACCTGAGAAGGCCAGATGGCGGAGTGGCGCGGGTTTTAGCGGTGTCAGCGTGCGCGCAACGATGACGGAGGCACGCCCAGCAAGCGCTGAAAACTGCGCCGCATGCGCTCGGTATCGCCAAAACCGCATTCGGCGGCCACCCGCTGCATGGAGACAGCCCCGCTTTCCAGCGCGGCGCGGGCTGCTTCAACGCGCAATTTTTCCACGGCTTTTGCAGGAGTGAGACCGGTTTCGACCTGGAACGCGCGCGCGAAATGGCGCGGGCTCATGCAGGCGTGCTCGGCCAGATCGCCCACGCGATGCGGCTCGCCCAGATTGCGGCGCACGTGGTCCAGCAGCGGTTTGAAGCGGCCGCGTGCCGAATCCATCTCATTCAGCGCTGAAAACTGCGACTGTCCGCCGGGCCGACGGTAGTACACGACCAACTGCCTTGCGACCGCGCGGGCTAGGCGCTCGCCCAGGTCGTCGGCGATGAGCGCGAGCGCCAGGTCGATGCCGGCGCTGATGCCGGCGCTGGTCCAGATCGGGCCGTCGTTCACGTAGATGTGATCGGGTTCGAGCTGCACTTGCGGAAACGTGCGCGCGAACTGCTCGCTGCGGCTCCAGTGGGTGGTGGCACGCCGGCCGTTGAGCAAGCCCGTTGCGGCCAGCAGCAGGCTGCCCGAACACACGCTGGCGACGCGCGCGCCGCGGGCCGCGCAGCGCTGCACAAAGCGGCGCGTGCGCGCATCGGCCATGGCCGCATCCACGCCGTCGCCGCCGGCAATGAGCAGCGTGTCGACCTGGCTGGCCGGGGGCAGGGCGTCAGCATCCCAGCGCGCCCCGGAAGAACTGCGGACAAGGCCGGCCTGCGCGGCAATCGTGCGCAGCGCGTAGTGGTCGTCCCGATACCGGCTGGCGACTTCAAACGCCGCCACCGGCCCCGCAGCGTCGAGCAGTTGGAAGTCCGGAAAGATCAGCACAGCGATGCGATGGGCCATGGCAGAAAAAGTGGGAGACAGGTCATTGCTGCCAACACGATAGAGCGCGATCCTGTGAAGCGTCAACCCGCCATCACATCACTTCACTTTCAGGAGAGCCGAACCATGACGACTTCCCCGTTCATCGTTGTCTTTGCGCTGTACAACCGCGTCACCCAGCTCGATTTCACCGGCCCGCACGAAGTGTTCTGGCGGCTGCCCGGCGCGCAATGCGTGGTGGCATCCGCGGCCGGTGGCGACATCCATGCCGACGGCGGTCTCACGATCTCGAACGTGCAGCGGCTGGCCGATATTGCGCACGCAGACCTGATCTGCGTGCCCGGCGGTTTTGGCGTGATCGAAGCCATGGAAGACGCTGAGTTCGTGCGCCAGGTGCGGCGGCTGGCCGACGGCGCACGCTATGTCACGTCCGTCTGCAGTGGCTCGCTCGTGCTGGGCGCGGCGGGGTTGCTGCAGGGCAAGCGCGCGGCCTGCCACTGGGCATGGCGCAACCTGCTGCCCGCGTTTGGCGCCACTGTGGATGAAGCCCGCGTGGTGCGTGACGGCAACCTCATCACCGGCGGCGGCGTGACGGCCGGCATCGACATGGCGCTGACGGTCATGGCGGACATTGCCGGAGCCGAGCATGCGCAGGCCGTGCAGCTCGGTATCGAATACGCCCCTGCGCCGCCGTTCGATTGCGGCCGCCCGGAGCGTGCGGCACCGGAAATTCTCGAAGCGGTGACGTCGCGGCTGGACCGCTTGCGCGCGGATCGCCATGACGCCGTGCAACGCGCGGCGCAGCGCCTCTGAGCGCCGGCGCCGGGCCAAGGCTGATTGCGGCGACAATGGCGTCTTTCGACATATCCACGCCCCAAGCCGGCGCCGCATCCCGCATGAACCCACCGTCTTCCCAGCCCAACGCCTGTGGCCCGATCGGCATCGTTGCCGCCCTGCATGAAGAGATCAACGAACTGCTGACGTGCCTGTCCGATGCGCAGTGCATCCACATCGGCAGCCGTGATTTCTGGACGGGCCGGCTGGATGGCCACGCAGTGGTCGTGGTGCTGTCGCGTGTCGGCAAGGTGGCAGCGGCGTCCACCACCGCGGTGCTGATCACGCAGTTCAACGTCCGCGCGGTGGTATTTGCCGGCGTGGCCGGCGCGCTGGCGCCGGGCGTCGCAGTGGGCGACGTCGTGGTGTCGGAGGAACTGCTGCAACACGATGTGGACGCGTCGCCGCTGTTCCCGCGCTGGGAGATTCCGCTGACCGGCATGGCTCGTTTCCCCGCTGACACGTCGCTCGCCAACGGCTTGCTGGAAAGCGCCGGCGCCGTACTGGCCGACCCGCATGCGCTGCTCGGCCCGGATGTCATGCGCGCGTTCGGGATTGCGGCGCCGCAGGTGCATCGCGGCCTGATCGTCAGCGGAGACCGCTTTGTCTGCACCTCGGCAGAAAGCGCGGTGCTGCGCACGGCGTTGCCCGACGCCCTGGCCGTCGAGATGGAAGGCGCCGCCGTGGCGCAGGTGTGCCACGAGTGGGGCGTGCCGTTTGCCGCCATCCGGACGATTTCCGACCGCGCGGATGACGCGGCCAGCGTCGACTTCGCGCAGTTCATCGCGCAGGTGGATTCACGCTACAGCGTGGCCATCCTGCGCAACTGGTTGTCGGCGACGGCCAACGCCTGAAAGGCTTACTGCCCCTTCGCGGCCAGGTACTTGTCGAGTGCGTTCGCGCGCTCGCTCAGGCGGAAGACTTCATTCTCCAGGCGCTGCAGATCGTCGAGCTTGCCTTTGCCGTAAATGGCAGTCTCCAAGGCCGCCGTTCTGGTGTGGAAGTCCTGCCACGCCTGCTGAGAACTCACCAGGGCGTCTTTCGCCTTGCCGTTCAATGCGCCGAGCAGTGTCTTGTACGTACGGTCCAGGCGCTCGTCCTGCGCGGCCTTTTCTGCAGAGAGGCATGCGCCGATCGCGTCGGCGTTATCCGGCGCCTTGTCGACGCAGGCATACAGCCTGGTGGAAATGCCCTGCGGCGCACGGCGCTTGACGCCGTTGGCGAGGCTCTCCGCGGCAACCGCGCCGGCGCTGTGGGCCAGCAGCACCACGGCAACGGGAAGGGCCAGCGTCTTCAGTGTCGTCAGCGTGTTCAAGAAGTGACTCCTGATCGCGTATCTGCGATGCGTGAAGGGCCAACCAGTCTATCGGCCTGCTCGCGCCACCGCGATCAGCCAGGCAGGTGAGGCCGCAGGTTGCGCAGGGCGTTTTCTACGTAGGCTTCTTTCTCGCCGACGGGCGCGACGTAGTGCAGGGCTTCTGCGGCGGCGTCAATGCCTTCCGTGCGCGCAATCACCCATGCCGCCAGGTAGGGCGAAGCAAAGCAGCCGCCTGCCGTCGCCACATTGCCGTTGGCGTAGAACGGCTGGTTCAGCACTTCCACGCCGGCTTCCTGCACCCAGGGTTTGGTGGTCAGGTCCGTACAGGCCGGCACGCTGCCGAGCAGCCCCAGCTTGGCCAATATCAACGTGCCGGAGCACTGCGCGCCGATCAACTGGCGTGACGGATCGAGCGCCAGCCGCGCCATCAACGCCGGATCGGCCACCACATCGCGCGTGCGGATGCCACTGCCGACAAGCACGGCATCTGCGGTGCGGGCGTCTTCCAGCATCGATTGCGCATGCATCGTCACGCCGTTCATCGACGTGACTTCGGTGTGCGGGCAACACAGGCTCACGCGCCAGTCCGGCTTCTTGATGCGGTGAAGCACGCCAAAGGCGATGAGCGAATCCAGCTCGTTGAAGCCGTCGAAGGTCAGGATGGCGATGTGCATGATTGATGTGCTGCAGCGTCGGAATAGACCGGATGCTAGGCGCACGGGGCAATACAATCAAAAAATTGTCCTTAGTACACCCCGGAAATGACCCAGGCCCGCTACCAGCCGCTCGTCGACGAACTGGCCACGCAGATCCGCACCGGCCATCTGCCGCCCGGCACACGCCTGCCCACGCACCGGCAACTGGCGCAGCGCCACGGCGTTGCGCTGGTCACGGCCACGCGCGTGTATGCCGAACTCGAAGCGATGGGCCTGGTGAGCGGCGAAGTGGGGCGCGGCACGTTCGTGCGCGAAAACACGCTGCCGCGCGGCCTCGGTATCGACCAGCAGGCCGTAGCGGCCGGCGTGGTGGATCTGAACTTCAACTACCCGTCGCTGCCCGGCCAAGCCCGGCTGCTGAGCCGCGCACTGCGCAAGCTGGCTGCCGGAGGCGATCTGGAGGCGCTGTTGCGCTATGCACCGCATGGCGGCCGCGCGCATGAACGCGGCTGCGTGGCGCGCCATCTGGCACGGCGCGGTTTGCCTGTCGCGCCGGACAACGTACTTGTGGTCGACGGCGCGCAGCACGGCCTGGCCGTGACGGCGATGGCGCTGCTCAAGCCCGGCGATGTGGTGGCGGTGGACGCGCTGACGTATCCCGGTTTCAAGGTCGTCGCCGAGATGCTGCATCTGGAACTGGCGCCGCTGCCGGCCGCCGAGCAAGGGTTGGACCTGGATGCACTGGAGCGGCTGTGCGCACGCCGCCGTGTGCGCGCCGTCTACGTCATGCCGACGCTGCACAACCCGCTCGGCTGGGTGAGCGGCATCGGCTGGCGGCGCCAGCTGGCGGCCATCGTGCGTCGCCACGGCCTGCTCGCCGTGGAAGACGCGGCCTACGCCTTTCTGGAAGACAACCCGCCCGCGCCGCTGGCCGCGCTGGCGCCGGAATCGACGCTCTACATCGCCGGCCTGTCCAAAAGTGTGGCTACCGGCCTGCGTTTCGGCTTCGTTGCCGCGCCGGCAGCGTGGGTGCCGCAGCTGGAACGCGCCATCCGCGCCACGACGTGGAACACCCCGGCCATTGTCACGAGCCTCGCCTGCGCATGGCTGGACGACGGCACGGTCGAGCGCCTGGAGGCCGAGAAGCGGCGTGATGCCGCGGCCCGTCAAGCGATTGCCCGCAAGGCGCTGGCCGGGCTGACGCTGGTCACGCATCCAACCTCGTACTTTGTCTGGCTTGCGCTACCGCCCGAGGTGCGCGCCGACCGCGTTGCCGTGGCGCTGCAGCAAGACGGCATCTCCGTGTCCACCGCAGAGCCGTTTGCGACATCGAAGCAGGTACCGCATGCACTGCGGCTGGCGCTGGGCTCCGTCGCGCTCGACCGGCTCGACGCCGCGTTGCAGACCGTCAGGCAGCACGTGCAGGCGCAGGTGGATCGATAACGAAAACCGTGCCAAACCTCGTGCGCTTGCCTACACTCTCGTCGCAACGAAATGGCCGATTTCCGGCCCGATTTGCCGACAGGAGACCCCATGAAGAACTGGCTTGCGACGATCGCTGGATGGACGCTCTGCGCATGCGTGGCGTTCAGCAGCGCCGCCCATGCAGCCGATGCCCCCGATGACGGCGCGACGCTGACCGTCAACATCGGCACCGAGCACCGCACGCTGTCGCGCGAGGCATTGCTGCACGATCCACGCCTGACCAGCGTGACCGTGGAAGACCAGAACCTGAAGCGCCGCCTGACCTTCAAGGCGATCCCGGTGACGGCGCTGTTCCAAGGGCAGACGATCAGCCCCGACGCCAGTGCCACCACCGCCGCCAGCGACGGCTACGTTTCGCACCTGCCGATGCGTTTGCTGCTCGGCGATCGCGCGGACGGCCCGCGCGCCTGGCTGGCCGTGGAAGACCCTGCCGCACCGTGGCCGACGCTCAAGGGCCAGGACATTGGCCCGTTCCGGCTGATCTGGACGGCGCCGCCGGCCAAGGCGTCGCTCGTGAACGAAAGCCTGTGGACGTACAGCATCGTGCGCATTGACGTGGCCGCGCTGCCGGGCGAGCGCTTCGCGGCCATCCGGCCCGCCGCGGGGCTGCCCGCAGACGGCCCGGTCATGCGCGGTTTCGCCACGTTCCAGCGCGTCTGCTTTTCGTGCCACACGCTCAATCGCGCTGGCGATGCCAACCTGGGCCCCGACCTGAACGTGCCGTACAGCCCGGTGGAATACCTCGGCGACGAGAAACTGCGCCACCTGATCCGCGATCCGCAATCCCTGCGCTGGTGGCCCAACGCACGCATGTCGGCCATCGACGAGAAGACGCTGTCCGATGCGCAGCTCAACGATCTGCTGGCGTATTTTCACCACATGACCAAGCGCAAGTCGACAGCGCAATGACCGGCGCTGAGCGCCGCTATTCGGCCGCCCAGTCGACCAGCGTGGCGATGGTGTTCATGTTGCGCGCCGTCCCCGTCTTGGCGGCGGGGATCTTCAGTTTGGAATCGGCCATGCCGTCGCCGTAGTGGACGTAGATTTCGCGGGTGCCCAGGGCCATCTCTTCCGTCCGAAGGCCGGTGGCGGCGGCCAACGCATCGGCGGGCGGCGGTGTATCCAGGAAGATCGCGACCGTCCGGTTGGGCGCCGCCGTCTTGAACGGATTGCCTTCCAACACCGCTGCCAATTCGGCGCCCGTGCGCACAAGCACGCCCACGGGTTTGCCGGCGTAGTCCTCCAGGCAGCGTTCCAGCTTCGCCTTGATGGTCGCTTCGGCCAGCCGGCTCTGAAAAACCACGTTGCCGCTGGCAATGTAGGTGCGTACGCCGGTCAGCCCGATCGACTCGCACATCGCGCGTAACTCGGCCATGGGCAGTTTGCCGGTGCCCCCCACGTTGACGGCGCGCAGGAAGGCGATGTAGCTGGGCATGGGTTCTCCTGTTCTCGTGTTTGTCTGTCTTATCAACGGCTTACGGATGGGCTCGAACTAGCAACATTCTGTTACGAGATTGACGAATGTGTTTAACCCGCCCTGATGCGCGACTTGTATTCTCCGCCCCGAACTCATCGAGCCCGGATCGGCCCCTCACTGTTGAGTCGAGTGCCGCATCCTGCATTTGCGCATAAGGAGAACACCATGTTGAAGAAAATTGCACCGGCCCTGATTGTGGCAACGCTCGTCGGCCTGACGGCCTTGCCCGCAGCGGCGGATGACCTGCGCAATGCCCTGGGCGGCGCGCTGGGTGGCGCTGGCGGTGCGGCCGTGGGCGGCGCACTCGGCGGGCAGACCGGCTCGGTGATCGGCGGGGCGATCGGCGGCGGCGCGGGCGGCGCATTGACGGCCAACGGCCGCGAGCGCAAGGGCGCCATCGTGGGCGGCGCATTGGGCGGCGGCGTGGGCGCGGCTGCAGGCAACGCCATGGGCGGTCACACGGGCGGCATCGTGGGCGCTGGCCTGGGTGGCGGTGCGGGCGCAGCACTGGGCGGCAACGTGCAGCGCAATTCGTACTCCGACCGCGACGACCGCGGCCGCGGCTACCGTCGCCACGGCAAGCACCATCACCACCACTGATCTGATGCGCCGGTGCGCTCGCCACTGAGCGCACCGGCCGCTTTCTTGCTTTCCTTCCGGCGACGGCGCGGTCGGCAAAACCGGTCGTCGCGACTCGCCGTTGCCACGTGCGCCGCCTACCATAGCGAGACGGCTGCCGTCGGCAACCACACGAAGGAGAGCGCCATGACGCAACGCTTCGACGCCATCATCATCGGCACCGGCCAGGCCGGCCCTCCGCTGGCGGCGCGCCTGTCGGGTGCCGGCATGAAGGTCGCCATCGTCGAGCGCGGCCGCTTTGGCGGTACGTGCGTCAACACCGGCTGCATCCCCACGAAAGCCATGGTGGCCAGCGCCTATGCAGCGCGCATGGCCCAGCGTGCGGCCGAATACGGCGTGATGATCGACGGCGGTGTCACCGTCGACATGCAGCGCGTGAAGGCCCGCAAGGATGAGATTTCCGGCCGCTCCAGCCACGGCGTGGAGCAATGGGTGCGCGGCCTGGAGCACTGCACGGTCTTCCAGGGCCATGCCCGCTTCGAAAGCGCGCGCACCGTGCGCGTTGGCGACGCACTGCTCGAAGCCGAGCGCATCTTCATCAACGTCGGCGGTCGGGCGTTGGTGCCGCCCATGCCCGGGCTCGACCAGGTGCCGTTCCTCACCAACTCCACCATGATGGACGTGGATTTTCTGCCCGAGCACCTCGTCGTGATCGGCGGGAGCTACGTCGGGCTCGAGTTCGGCCAGATGTTCCGCCGCTTCGGATCGCGCGTGACGATTGTCGAGAAAGGCCCGCGCCTGATCGCGCGCGAAGACGAAGACGTATCGCAGGCGGTGCGCGAGATTCTGGAAGCGGAAGGCATCGACGTGCAGGTCAACGCCGACTGCCTGAGCGTGCGACGCGACGGCGCCAACGTGGTGGTCGGCCTGGAGTGCGGCAGCGGCGCGCGCGAGGTGTCGGGCTCGCATCTGCTGATGGCTGTCGGGCGCGTGCCCAATACCGACGATCTGGGCCTCGACAAGGCCGGCGTGCAAACCGACAAGCGCGGCAATATTGTCGTTGACGATCAGTTGCGCACCAACGTGCCCGGCATCTGGGCCCTGGGCGATTGCAACGGCCGCGGCGCCTTCACGCACACGGCCTACAACGATTACGAGATCGTCGCGGCCAATCTGCTCGACGACGATCCGCGCAAGGTGTCGGACCGCATTCAGGCGTACGCCATGTACATCGACCCGCCGCTTGCGCGCGTCGGCATGTCGCTCTCGGAAGCGAAGCAATCAGGACGCAAGCTGCTGGTCGGCAACCGCCCGATGACGCGCGTTGGCCGTGCGGTGGAGAAGGGCGAGAGCCAGGGTTTCATGCGCGTCGTGGTCGATGCGCAGACGCACGAAATCCTGGGTGCGTCGATCCTCGGTGTGGGCGGCGACGAGGCGGTGCATTCGATCCTTGACGTGATGTATGCCAAGGCGCCGTACACGACCATCAGCCGCGCCATGCACATTCACCCGACGGTGTCGGAGTTGATTCCCACGTTGCTGCAAAGCATGGAGCCGGTGCAGTAGCGCCTGACGTGGCGCCAAAAAAAGGGCGCCTATCCGGCGCCCCATACATCGACCTGCGATCGTGCGCCTTGCTCAGGGCACGATCGAGAGAAACAGATACGCCGCAAAGATCGCCAGGTGCACGACGCCTTGCAGGATGGTCGTGCGGCCCTTGCCCAACGTGAGCGACGACACGATCAGCGTGAGGAACAGCAGGACCATTTCCTTGGGGCCCAGGCCCAGTTCGAGCGGGCGGCCGATCCAGATGAACACGGCGGCCACGGTCGGGATGGTCAAGCCGATACTCGCCAGCGCCGAGCCCAGCGCGAGGTTCAGGCTGGTCTGAATGCGATCTGCATTGGCGGCGCGCAGAGCGGCCAGGCATTCCGGCAGCAGCACCAGCGCGGCGATGACGATGCCGACCGTTGCGGGCGGCGCGCCGGCATTCAGGATGGCGGCTTCCACCGAAGGCGACAGCACCTTCGCCAGCCCCACGACGGCCACCAGCGACGCCATCAGCAACACTGCGCTGAGCGCAGCCACGCGTGCTGGCGGCGGCGGGGCATGCACGTCTTCGTTGGCGCTGTCGACGAGGAAGTAATCGCGGTGGCGGATGGTCTGCACGATGACGAAGCAGCCGTACAGCACCAGCGATGTGACGCCGGCAAAGGCCAACTGCGACGAGGTCATGACCGGCCCCGGCGTGGAACTCGTGTAATTGGGCAGCACCATGGTCAGCGTGACCAGTGCAGCCAGCACGGCCAGCGCGGCGGTGGCCCCCGGCGCCTGGAAGGCTTGCTCGCGGTGGCGCAGGCCGCCCACGAACAGGCACACGCCCACGATGCCGTTGCAGATGAGCATGACCGCGGCAAACACGGTGTCGCGCGCCAAGCCTGCTTTCTCCGGCCCGGAAGAGAGCATCACCGACACGATCAGCGCCACTTCGATCACGGTCACGGCGATTGCCAGGACGAGCGTGCCGAAGGGCTCGCCCACCTTGTGCGCGACGACTTCGGCATGGTGGACGGCAGCGAAGACGGCCCCCGCCAGTGCCAGCGCCATCAGTGCGATGAGCCAGCCGGGGGGCGTCATGAACGAGCCGCCGACCAGCACCACCCACGCGAGCAGCGGGGCGGCGACAGTCCAGGGGGGCAGCTTGTTGGAAGAAAGGGCCACGGGGTTCTCCTTGTTGTTGCCTCAACGCCGGCAGGCGGCGAAGGGGGGATGTGGTGTGGCCCGAATATAAAGCATGTGCGGAGCATCAGCCCGCACATGCGGCGTGCGTCACGCCCGCGCGGTCACGGGGCAACGGCCGTGGCGGACACCTCCTGGCTCCAGTAACTCGGCAGCGCGCCATACGGGTTCGGCAACGTCTTGTTCGTGATGAACACCGCAGCAGCGCCCTTGCCTGACGCGTTGCGAACGAAAGTTTGCATCTGCGTGGCCGACGCAGCGTAGACGATGTGCGCAAAGCGCGCCTTCGGATAGTTGGCCTGCCACGCCAACGGCGCATAGCTGGCGTAGTGCTTGGCGCTGTCTTCGAACACCACGAGCTGGTCTGCCACCGGCAGGCTGGCGTAGATCTCCGGCACATTGGTGCCCGGGTTGCCTGTGACCGTGTAGTTGGGCGACAACCCCTTGATGTAGTTGTAGACCGACTGATAGAACTGGATGTGCGCGGTCGTGCTGTCGGCGGTCATCTCGTCGATGAAGAAGCCGTCGACCTGGTACAGCGCCTGGTAGGTGTTGATGTCCTGCACCACGGCCGACAACGACCGGTTGGCGTACGAGCTGGAGACGTACCCGATCACCTTGCCGCCTGCGGCACGGACCTTGGCGACGGCGGTAACGTAGTTGGCATCCTGCGTGGTGCCCGGGCCGCTGTTCGGGTTGAGGATGACCGTGGTGGGTACCGACGTTGCCGCTGTGGCCAGCGCACTCCACTGCGTTGCGCCTGTGCCTGACGGATAGATGTACGACGGCACCAGCAGCCCTTCAGCGCTGGCATGCGATGCGCCCATCAGCGCGCCGGACACCAGGGCGAATGCGGCATAGGCGGCCCGCGCGAACCTGCGCTTTGCGTTGCCCGTTTGCGATGCCACGGCCAGCGTGGCGGATGCGGGCGAACGCCCCCCCGTTTGTATCGTTTTCATGATGTGCCCCCGACCACGCCGTTCTTTGCGTGTGTCATCAGGCCCGCTCCCGTTGCGGGTTGGCGGGCAACTGGCTGACTTCGTCCAGCGAAGTCCCTATAGCTTTGCGTCGCCGGATCACTCCGGTTTTGCCCAGACCTCTGGGTGTGAACCCATTGGGGAAAGACTCTACCGGGGCCGCGCCAGCCCGGCAAACGGAGATTGCGCAAACGGGCTGGCAGCCGCATGAAGCGTTGTGGGCAGCCCACGTTGCGCGTTGCCATGGCAATCAACCGTCGCCGTCAAATGCACGTGGGGCGGCTTGGCCCATTTCTCCCGTGCCGCGTTTCCCCTGGCCTGCGCCAGAACGTCTGGTGCATTCCGCCGCCACAGACCTCCCCCGTATCGTCAGTTCACGCAGCGCTACCGGTTGCCGCTGCGTTTTTTGTTCACGTATCTGACTGAGGAGAACCTGCAATGAACATCCGCTCGAATGTGCCCGTCATCCGCATCGCGCTGCTGGCGTTGGTGTCCCTGATCGCATCGCTGGCGGCCGCGGCCGCATTGGCTGCACCGCCGGCGAAGGTTGCTTCCTGTGACGGCATCAAGGAGGCGTACCCGATTCTCGGCACGCAGTGCACCAACCACTACGCCAAGATCAACCACGCGCCCGCCACTGCGTCGGAGCGGCGCGAGACATACTTTGCGCGGATCGCGGTGTTGGAAATCTTCCGCAAGGCGCTGCTGTGCAACGGCATGTACGGCGCATCGAAATCGGAGCAGCAGCGCTTTGCAAGCGGCGAGGCCGGCCACCTTCAGGCACTGGCGAACCTGAACGCGGCGATGACGGCTGCCGGCGACCCGAACGTGCCGGCGCTTTACACCGCCGCCGATTTGGAGGAGGTCTCCATCAAGAAGCAGCAGTGCAAATAGGGGAACGGTGGCGCGGTCCTTCAGACCGCGCCTGCAATCACATCCCGCAACCACTGATGTCCGGGGTCTCGATGCACGCGCTCATGCCACAGCATCGACATCTCATAGCCGGGCACCTCCACCGGCGGTTCGACCACCTGCAGCGCGCTGGCGCCCCGCACGAGCCGCTCGGGCAGCATGGCGACCATGTCAGTGCTCGCCACCGCTGTCATCACAAACAGGAAGTGCGGCACCGACAGCACGACGCGTCGTGTGGCACCGGCTGCCGCCAGCGCTTCATCTGTCACGCCGAAGAAGCCACCGCCATCGGGCGACACGATCACGTGATCGAGCGTGCAGAACTGCGCCAGTGTGGGCTTGCGCTTCAGGCGCGGGTGCCCCGCGCGGCCGATCAGCACATAGCGTTCAGTGAACAGCGTACGGCGGCGCAGGCCCGGTGGCGCGGCGTCTGTGGTGTGGAACGCGAGATCGATCTCCCCTTGCTCCGCTTGCTTTTCCAGGCGAGTAGGGACCAGCTCCAGTATGGCGAGCCGCGTGCCCGGCGCGTTTGATCGCAGCGTGTTCAGCGCCGGCAGCGCGATGGTGGATTCGCCGTAATCCGTGGCGGCCACGCGCCACGTGTTGGTAGCGTGTGCCGGGTCGAACGGGCTGGCGGGCGCGACCGCCTGCTCCAGTGCTTCCAGCGCCAGCCGCAGGGGCTCGCGCAGGCTTTCAGCGCGCGCCGTGGGGCGCATACCGCGCGGGCCCGGAAGCAAAAGCGGGTCGCCGAAGATGGCGCGCAACTTGGCCAAGTGCACGCTCACGGAAGGCTGCGAGAAGTTCAGCCGCTCCGCCGCACGCGTGACGTTGTGCTCGGTCAGCAGCACATCAAGTGTCACCAGCAGGTTCAGGTCCAACCGTCTAAGATTATTCATGCCTATGCCTGGAATATGAACAATTCATTTCCAATATACCTGGGCGAACCGCATTCTGGAGCCAATTCCTCATTTGGAGCTGCCGCCATGAATGTCCTGATCGTCTACGCCCATCCTGAACCCAAGTCGCTCAACGGTGCCCTCAAGGACTTTGCCGTCCAGCGTCTGCAGGCCGCCGGGCACACCGTGCAGGTATCGGATCTGTACGCCATGCAATGGAAGGCCGTGCTTGATGCCAGCGACAGCACTGTCGCGCCGGTGGGTTCGCGTTTCGACCCGTCGCTGGATTCCAAGTACGCCTTCGAGAACGGCCTGCAGTCCCCGGACATCGCCGCAGAGCAAACCAAGCTGCGCTGGGCCGACGCTGTGATCCTGCAGTTTCCGCTGTGGTGGTTTTCGATGCCGGCCATCCTCAAGGGCTGGGTCGAGCGCGTCTATGCGTATGGCTTCGCCTATGGCGTTGGCGAGCACTCCGACACCCACTGGGGCGACCGCTACGGCGAAGGCACACTCGCCGGCAAACGCGCCATGCTGATCGTGACGACGGGCGGGTGGGAGTCGCACTACAGCCCGCGCGGCATCAACGGCCCGATCGACGACATCCTGTTTCCGATCCAGCACGGCATCCTGTACTACCCCGGTTTCGATGTGGTGCCGCCGTTCGTGAGCTACCGCACCGGCCGCATGGACGAGGCGCGCTTTGCACAGACGACGCGCGCGCTGGGCGAGCGACTCGACACCTTGTTCACCACCGCGCCGATCCCGTTCCGGCGGCAGAACGCCGGTGATTACGAGATTCCGGCGCTCACGCTGCGGGACGGAATCGCACCCGGAAAATCGGGCTTCGCTGCGCACCTTGCCGAGACCCCGGCGTAACGGCGGGCGCTACAATCTGAGCTTCACTTCCGGCGGCGCGCTGTAGCAGATACAGCGCGCCGCCGCGTTTGTTTCTCGTCCCTCCTTTCTTGTCGGCATGGCGTCTCACGCGGTTCTCACGGGTCTGGTCAATTTGCTGCTCGGCATGGGCCTTGGCGTTGCAGGCGGTTTGCTCGGCATTGGCGGCGGGCTGATCGCCATTCCTGTGCTCGGCTACCTGTACGGAATGGACCAGCACCTGGCGCAGGGCACCGCGCTGGTAATGATTGCGCCCAATGTGCTGATCGGTTTCTGGCGGTATCACCAGCGGCATCCGGTGCATCTGCGTTCTGTCGCGCTGATCTGCGTGTTCTCGATGGCGGCGACCTACGTTGCCGCGCGTTTTGCGGCGGGGCTCGATGCTCATCTGCTGCATACGGCATTTGCCGTATTCCTGATCGCGCTGGCGGTGTACTTTGCCTCGCAACTCAAAGAGAAGCCGAATGCCGGTGATGCCACGCACGCTGCCCCACGCGCCATGCCGGCCGCAGCCTTGCCATTGATGGGCGTTGCCAGCGGGGCGATGTCGGGCATCTTCACGGTGGGTGGCGGGCTCGTGGTGGTGCCGGCGCTCGTGACGTTCTTCGGTATGCCGCAGACACGCGCCCAGGGCATGGCCCTCGCACTGGTGGTGCCCGGCTCGCTCATCGCACTGGCAACGTATGCGCATGCCGGCCATGTGGATTGGGGTACAGGCATTCCGCTGGCGGCCGGTGGAATTGCAAGCGTGTCGTGGGGTGTGGCGTTGGCGTATCGGTTTTCAGCGCGGCGTCTGCGGCTGGCGTTCTGCGCCGTGCTGCTGGGTACCGCGCTGATGATGCTGCTGGTCAAGCCAGCCTGATTGACTGTTTCTTTCAGAACGGAGGAGGGCATCGTGTCGGAACAAGACAAGCAGGCCGGACGCGCACGCCGCGCGCAGGTGATGGGCGACGCGTTCGTGGAACGCGCGATGAGCGGGCTGGATGCGTTCTCGGCGCCGCTGCAGGATTGGCTCAACGAGCACGCCTGGGGCAGCACGTGGCAGCGGGACGGCATCGACCTCAAGACGCGCAGCCTGTGCACCTGCGCGATGCTGGCCGCCCTGGGCCGCAGCACTGAGCTGAAGGGCCATGTGCGCGGCGCCATCAACAACGGTGCAACGGCGGTGGAGATCCGCGAAGTGCTGCTGCATAGCGCCATCTATGCCGGCGCGCCAGCGGCCATCGAGGCCTTTCGATCCGCGCGCGAAGTGCTCAATGAACTGGGCATCCAGATCGAAGACGAAGCGGCGCGCTAGTCCGACGCGGAATGGCGGCCTGTGTTAACGGGCTTAACACAAGTTGCATGGCCGATGGGGCTTCCCTATCCTCGCGGGATCACGCTGGCGCCGATGTGGCGCTGGCCAATCCATCCCTCGGAACTTCCATGTCTCAAGACCTCAAGACTCGCTTGGGCGGCGTGCTGGTGCTCATCCTCGGCGCGGTGATCGGATGGTTCTTCATCCTTGGCCCGCTGCATCAGGCGCAGGCGGGCGCGCCGACGGTGCATTACTCGCTCAAGGCGATGGTGCTGGTGCCGGGGTGTCTGGTGTTCGGGCTGGCGTTTCTGGCAGGCGGCGACAAGCTGGCTTATCGTGACGCCGAACGCAAGCGCCTCACGCCACTTGGCTGGGTGCTCGTGGCCATTTTTGCGGCGGCTGCGGCGCTCTGTTACTGGTGGTTCAAGCAGCAGTTCGCGGCGCTTGGCTACACGGCGTGATACCTGATTGACATGGGCCCCTTCGACGACGATCTGTCCCGGTTTGCGGCCCACGGTGCTGCACCGCTGCCGGCCGCCCTTGAGGAGGGACATGTCGAACACGACGGCGCCCGCATCTGGTATGCCACGTTCGGCGCCGGCATGCCTGTGATCCTGCTGCATGGCGGGCTCGGCCATAGCGGCAATTGGGGCAATCAGGTGCCGGCACTCATGAGCGCGGGCTACCGGCCCATCGTCATCGATAGCCGTGGGCACGGCCGCAGCACGCGCGATGCGCAGCCTTACGCCTACACGCGCATGGCCTCCGACGTGCGGGCCGTCATGGATGCATTGCACATCGACCGCGCCGCCTTCATCGGCTGGAGCGACGGCGCTTGCGTTGCGCTCACCCTCGCCATGCAGACGCCGGAACGCGCCACGGGCGTGTTCTTTTTCGGCTGCAACATGGACCCGACCGGCGCCAAGCCCTTTTCGCCCACGCCCGTCATCGATCGCTGCTTCGAGCGCCATCGAAAGGATTACACCGCGCTCTCATCCACGCCCGACGATTTCGATGCATTCGTCGCGGCCGTCACCGAAATGATGCAGACGCAACCCAACGCCACGGCCGCGGAGCTTGCCGCGACGCGCGTGCCGGTGACGATCGTGCAGAGCGAACACGACGAGTTCATCCGGCCCGAGCACGCACACTATTTGGCGAGGACCCTTCTTGATGCGCAGTTTGTGTTGCTGCCGGGCGTGAGCCATTTCGCTCCGTTGCAGCGCCCCGCGTTGTTCAATGCGGCCGTGCTTGCATTTCTGCACGGGCTGCCGCAACCGTAAGCCGCGTTGAGGCTTGCGCGCGTTATCCACAGAAACAGTGGGTAAGCCTGTGGATAACAATGCGCGACCGCGATACCACGCGGCTCGCAGTTCCTTGCTGACTGCGTAGGCAGGCAGGCGCGACGCGGGGTGTCGCGGCACTGCCGATTTCAACGCGCGCTTAGTTGCGCGTGCCGGACGGGCCGTAGGTTGCCTTGATCGCCTTGTGCCGGGCTTCCATTTCCTGGCGCAGGGCGCGGCGCTGCTGCGCGGCTTCGAAGCGTTCCTGTTCTTCGGCGTTGGCGGGCACCAGCGGCGGCACGTCGGCCGGCTTGCCGTCGTCGTCCACGGCCACCATCGTGAAGTAGCAGCTGTTGGTATGGCGCACGACCTGGTTGCGGATGTTCTCCGTCACCACCTTGATGCCGATTTCCATCGACGTGCGGCCGGTGTAGTTGACCGACGCGAGGAACGTCACCAGTTCACCCACGTGAATCGGCTGGCGGAACACAACCTGGTCCACCGACAGCGTCACGACATAGCGGCCGGCATAGCGGCTCGCGCACGCATACGCGACCTGATCGAGAAACTTGAGGATGTGGCCGCCGTGTACGTTGCCGGAAAAATTGGCCATGTCGGGCGTCATCAGCACGGTCATGCTGAGCTGGTGGGATTGCGTATTCATGGGGCGTTGAAGCAGGGATGATGGGGAAAGCAGGGTGCGCAGAAATGGGTACGCAGCAGGCAGCCATTGTGCCGTGCGCGACGCACGTTGTGCTGCATTGCGTGAAATTTGATGGCATCGCGCTACACTACCGGTTTGCGCCGCAAATGATTTTCAGGCCCTCCTGTTTTCCATGCACCGATTGCTGACCCGCCTCCTGCTCTGGCTGGTCGTCCTGGCACTGCCCCTGCAAGGGTTTGCCGCGACGGCCATGATGGCGCGCGGCGGTGCCATGGACGATGCGATGGTTGCCCTGGCAACGCCGGATGACGCTACCGTCATATCCGATGCCTGCCATGAGCACGAAGACGCCATGGCCGCCGGTGCCGAGTCGAAAGCGCCGGCACAGTCGCACTGCAAGACCTGCCCGATCTGCGCGACGTGTTCGCTGGGTTCGGTCGTTCCCCTGGCCGCCAGCCTTGGCGTGCCGCTGATCAAGCTGCCGGCCGCTGCGCCGCGTGGCTTGGCTGTTTCCTTCCGCAGCTTCATTCCCGAAGCGCTGCAACGTCCACCCTCGATTCGCGCTTGACGCCACCAGTCCGTCCATAGAACGGGCTGGCCTCTGGTTTGACGGCTCCATGCACCGCATGCGGCCGTACGTCATCACGCCTGATCGAGGTTTCTCATGCTTTTCAAACGATGGTTCGTAGCCGCCGCGCTGCTGGCGCTGGTGCCGCCATGGGTAGTCGCGCAGGGCGCCGCATCTGCGCCGGCGGCATCTCCGCCTGATCCCCTGAACGCGGACGCCGCTGTGCCGGCCGTCGCCGTGCCGGCCGTCGCCGTGCCGCGCACATTCGACAGTTACCACGCGTATCGCGATACCGGTCCTGCGCCCTGGCGCGAGACCAACGCAGCCGTGGGCCCTACGCCGGGCGGCGCCGCGCATGGCGGCCACGCGGGGCACAGCATGCCCGCGAGCGCGCCGGCTGCCTCCTCCAACAAGCCTGCCGGCGAGTCCATGCCCGGCATGCACCACCACTGAGGCGGCGCCATGCTCAAACTCTCCAACCGCCGACTCGCCCTGTGCGCGCTGGCGGGCACGCTGCTGCTGAGCGGCTGCGCCACCATCACGCAAGACAGCGGCTTTAAGACCGTTGCCGATGTGGCGCGCGACCGGCTGGGCAAGGACGCCACCTGGCAGCGTTCACCGGAAGCACGCGACAGCGCCGCGCAACGCACGCGCGAGCTGCTGGCCCAGCCGCTGACGATGGACAGCGCCGTGCAGATCGCGCTACTGAACAACCGTGGCCTGCAGGCTTCGTATGCGGAGCTGGGGCTCTCGGAAGCCGCGCTCGTGCAGGCCAGCCGCCTGCCGAATCCCGGCTTCAGTTTCAAGCGCACGCGCAGCGGCGACGACGTGTCGATCGAACGCACGTTCTCGCTGTCGTTCCTGAACCTGCTGACGCTGCCGATGGCCATGCGCATCGAAGGCCGTTACTTCGAACAGACCAAGCTGCTTGTCGCCAATCAGATGCTGCAGGTGGCCGCAGAGACACGCCGCGCATACGTTAATGCCGTCGCTGCGGAGCAATCTGCACGCTATGCAGAGCAGGTTCAGCAAGCTGCCGAAGCCGGGGCCGAGTTCGCCAAGCGCCTGGCGTCTGCGGGCAACTTCAGCAAGCTGGATCGCGCGCGTGAGCACGCTTTCTATGCAGAGGCCACCGCCACCTTGGCGCGCTCGCGGCAGCAGGCGCAGGCCGAGCGCGAAGCGTTGATCCACCTGCTGGGTGTGTGGGGCGCGGATACCGACTTCAAGCTGCCGGAACGGCTGCCCGACCTACCCAAGGATCGCCCCGAATTGCAGCAGATCGAAGCCTATGCGTTGCGCAACCGGCTCGATATCCAGGCGGGCAAGTTGCAGGTCGAGGGGTTGGCATCGTCGCTGGGGCTCACGCAGGCCACGCGCTTCATCAACGTGCTGGATCTCGGCTACGTGCGCAACAGCAAATCCAACGAGCCACGTGAAACGGGCTACGAGATCAGCATCGAGATCCCGCTGTTCGACTGGGGCGGTGCCCGCGTGGCGCGCGCGCAGGCGATCTACATGCAGGTGGCCGACCAGCTTGCCGACAC
Source organism: Ralstonia sp. UNC404CL21Col (assembly GCF_000620465.1). Lineage (GTDB taxonomy): Bacteria > Pseudomonadota > Gammaproteobacteria > Burkholderiales > Burkholderiaceae > Ralstonia > Ralstonia flatus. The sequence goes on along the minus strand of NZ_JIBE01000004.1, from coordinate 823,741 downwards.
CGCCGTGCGTGCGCGTTCGGAAGTGCGTGAATCGTACGTGCGCTACCAGACCGCATATGACCTCACGCGCCACTACCGCGACGAGGTCGTGCCCGTGCGCAAGCGCATCTCCGACGAGATGCTACTGCGCTACAACGGCATGCTCGTGAGCGTGTTCGAACTGCTGGCCGATGCGCGCGAGCAGGTGAATGCCGTGAACGGCTACATCGACGCGCTGCGCGGTTACTGGATTGCGCAGACTGACTTGCAGATGGCGCTGGGCGGCAAGCTGCCGCCGGCTGAAGCGAATGCGGCCACCACAGCGCCGAACCCTCCTCAAGGACATTGAACATGGTTTCCCGACGTCAATTTCTCGGCGGCACGGGCGCGGCCATGCTGGGCGCAGCGATGGTCTCGCGCGCCGGCGCGGCCTCGCTGCCCGAAGCACCGCTGCAATCGAAGCCCGCCACGCAGCCGCCGCTTGCGCCGCCCAACGGCCGGCCCTACAACCCCGTCGTCACGCTCAACGGCTGGACGCTGCCGTGGCGCATGCGCGGCGGCTGGAAGGAGTTCCACCTCGTGGCCGAGCCCGTCGAGCGCGAATTTGCACCGGGCATGACGGGCCATCTCTGGGGCTACAACGGCCAGAGCCCCGGCCCGACGATCGAATGCGTGGAAGGCGATCGCGTGCGCATCTTCGTCACCAACAAGCTGCCCGAGCACACCACGGTGCACTGGCACGGCATGATCCTGCCCGCCGGCATGGACGGCGTGGGTGGCCTGTCGCAGCCGCACATTCCAACCGGCAAGACCTTCGTCTATGAGTTCGAGATGAAGAAGTCCGGCACCTTCATGTACCACCCGCATTCCGACGAGATGGTGCAGATGGCGATGGGCATGATGGGCTTTATCGTCGTGCATCCGAAAGACCCGGCGCAGCATCGCGTCGACCGCGACTTCGTCTTCCTGCTCGCCGCGTACGACATCGACCCCGGCTCTTACACGCCGCGCGTGGCCGAGATGACCAACTTCAACATGTGGACGTGGAACAGCCGCGTCTTTCCCGGCATCGACCCGTTGCCCGTGCGTCTGGGCGACCGCGTGCGCATCCGCATGGGCAACCTCACCATGACGAACCACCCGATGCATCTGCACGGCCATACGTTCGAAGTGGCGGGCACCGATGGCGGCTGGGTCCAGCCAAGCGCACGCTGGCCGGAGGTGACGACCGACATTGCCGTGGGCCAGATGCGCGCCATCGAGTTCATTGCCGACAACCCCGGCGACTGGGCCTTCCACTGCCACAAGTCGCACCACACGATGAACGCCATGGGGCACAACGTGCCGACCATGATCGGCGTGCAGCAAAAAGACCTCGCCAAGAAGATGAACGCGCTGGTGCCCGACTACATGGGCATGGGCCAGGCCGGCATGGCCGACATGGGCGAGATGGAAATGCCGCTGCCCGACAACACGCTGCCCATGATGACGGGGCAGGGCCCGTTCGGCGCCATCGAAATGGGCGGCATGTTCACCGTGATGAAGGTGCGCCGCGATCTGCCGCGCAACAGCTACGCCGACCCCGGTTGGTACAAGCACCCGAAGGGCACCGTCGCCTACGAATACACCGGCACCGGCATCGACGACTGATCGATGCTGAATCCACATCCCGTACGAAACGTAGACCGAGACCAAACATGCAACGCAATCTGATCCGTTCCACCTTCCTGGCCGCGCTGATGTCGATGGCCGCCATTGCACACGCATCCGGCGATCACGCCGGCGGGCATGACCATGGCGATGCCGCTATCGGTGAACCCGGCGACGCCGCCCGCATCACGCGCACGGTGCGCGTCGACATGGCGGACACCATGCGCTTTACGCCCGCGCAGATCAGCGTTCAGCGCGGCGAGACCATCCGCTTCGAAGTCGTCAACAGCGGCCAGGTACGGCATGAGATGACGCTGGGCACGCCGGCCGACCTCGTTGCCCACGCCGAGCAGATGCGCCGGCACCCCGAGATGGAGCATGCCGACGCCAACGCCGTCACCGTAGACCCAGGCCAGCGCGGCGAGATCGTCTGGCGCTTCACGCGCCCCGGCTCGGTGGAATTTGCCTGTCTGCAGCCCGGCCATTTCGAGGCCGGCATGCGCGGCGCCGTGCAGGTGCGCGGCAACAAGTCCTGACCCCTCCCCAACCATCTCGTTCGACAAGGAGCCCAACATGTTTCGTCACGCCCTGATACTGACTGCGCTGCTGGCCGGCGCACCGTTCGTCCACGCAGCTGAGGATGCTGCTTCCGCACCTGCGGCCACCACTGCCGCCCCCATGTCCGAAGGCGAGATCAAGAAGATCGACACCGCTGCCGGCAAGCTGACCATCAAGCATGGCCCGCTCGACAACCTGGGCATGGAGCCCATGACGATGGTCTTCCGCGTCCAGGATCCGGCCATGCTTTCCAAGGTAGCGGTCGGCAGCAAAGTGCGATTTATCGCCGATAAAGTGAACGGTGCATTGACCGTAACGGCTTTGGACGTGCAGTAACACGAAGGCGGGCGGGCGCACGCCTGCCCGTGTCTTTAATGCCGTCGGAGGGAAAAGCGCTCCAGCCTGGGGTGGCTGAAAAGTGTGACGCCATGACAACGGTCATGCGGCGGGCAACGGGCTCTGTACGGAAGCCGGCGGCCTGCTGGCCACAATTGGAATGAGTTGCAAGATTCTTACGGTAAAGTGAGGGCCGCCGCCGATGCGAAGCATCACCGGGCCGCCGCGCTGTCTGAAGGGCAAGCGTGATCGGCGACACCGTGCATCAGCGGCATGCAAAAGTGGCTCAAGCGCCACCTATTCTGTACATGGGCTCCGAACTTTCACCCGAAAAGTGACGCCCTGAGTTTAATTTCCGCGGCATCTTTTGGTTCATGCGTCATCTCAAATACCGCTTGAGCAGGGTCTCTGCAAGAAAATTCTGGTATTACTTTTCGAATGCCTCAAGCCATTTTCTCGCGCCCGCTACAAAAAATGGAAAGGCCGAGAGACTTCTAAAAAGTAGAACTGGCCAGCGGCGTATGCAGGACGTCTTCGATCGGTTGAGCTATTACAACTCGATTTCGGAGACATTCGACCCGAGCCGCAATGCCGTGGAGTATTCGAAGTTCCTGCTGAAATCCTCTACAAGCACCATTGTCGACAAGGATTGTGAAATCGGGAGCACCTATTTCTATGATCTCGTCGATCTGATGGATTATTTCGGCCCGGGCTACAGTTTTGACTACGACTGCGGCGACGTGACGGCCGAGCCTACCCACCCCGCATTCGTAAAAAGCCGGCCGATCAAGAGCAGCGCCCATAATGGCATTCTCTTGAAGCTCGACGCCATCCGGCATTTTTCGCTGGCGCGCGACACGATCGACTTTCACGACAAGAAGCCCATGGCGGTGTTCCGTGGCCCTTGCCATCAGGAACACCGCCAAGCCTTTGTGGCGCGATGCCATGACCTGCCGCACGTCAACATCGGCGATACTCGGAAATCGGAAATTGGGAAAGCGACTTACAAATCGCCCATGACGATTGCAGAGCAATTGCAATATAAGTTTATTGTCAGTGTCGAAGGAAATGACGTTGCAACGAATTTGAAATGGATCATGGCGTCCAATTCGCTGTGCTTCATGAGGCGGCCCCGGTATGAGACGTGGTTCATGGAGGGAAGGCTGATTCCCGACGTGCATTATGTTCTGCTGAAAGACGATTATTCCGATCTTCAGGAGAAAATGGAGCATTACCGGAAATACCCGGGCGATGCATTGGCGATTGTCCGCAACGCCAACCGGTGGGTGGCGCAGTTCATGGATCGCGACCAGGAGCGCCTGCTCGGTTTGATGGTGATCGCAAAGTATTTCCGGTTGTCCGGCCAGCAGGCGTTTTGGTAAGGCTCCAGCAGGACAGCACTCCCCACGTTTGATCCTGAGCAGGCCCGCCGTATGTCGGGCCTGCAACGCTTACGGCGGCGCGTTACACTCGTTGTCTTTCGCCGTCTCCGTACGCTCTTGTCGCCATGTCCGCGTCTGCCCCCACCACCACCCACGCACACCCGCTTTCCGACGAGCAACAAGCCTTCTTCAAGGAGCACGGCTACGTCGTGTTGCGCGGCTTCGTCAGCCAGCAGGTGACCGCCGCGTTGCTTGCGGCTGCGCAGGACGGGCTGGCCCGCGCTGCGGCGCCGGTGGAGCTGGAAACCGATGTCGGCTATGCCGGCGCCCCCCTTTCGCGCGACGCCGAGGGCGGCCAGACAGTGCGCCGCCTGCTCGACGCCGATTCACGCGGCACGCCGTATACCGAATGGGCCCGCGACCCACGCGTAGCCGGCGCGATTGCGCAACTGATCGGTGGCCCCGTGCACCTTTCGCTCGCGCACCACAATTGCGTGATGACGAAGCATCCCGCGTTTGGCACCGCCACGCATTGGCACCGCGACAGCCGCTATTGGTCGTTCGAACGGAACGAACTGGTGTCGTCGTGGCTGGCCCTGGTGGAAGAGACCGTCGATAACGGCTGTCTGTGGGTCATTCCAGGCAGCCACAAGCTTGACCTGCCTGCCGACCGGTTCGACGCCAAGCTGTTCCTGCGCCAGGAACTGCCGGAAAACCGCGCATTGATCGATACCGCGCGCCCCGTGCCGCTGCTGCCCGGCGATGTCCTGCTTTTCCACTGCAACACCTTCCACGCCGCACGTGCCAACCAAACGGGCGCGGTCAAATTCTCGGCCGTGTTTACGTACTACGGCCCCAACAACCATCCGCTGCCGGGAACGCGCTCGTCGGCGCGGCCCGATCCGCTGGTCGGTTGAGGTGCGCCCTCCCCCATTTGTAGGTGAGCGGCGGACAGATTTGTGTCACGGGCCTTTGCTAAGGTGGTCTTCCAACGACCAACAACGGGGAACCACAATGGCGATTCAGGAAGTGACACATGGAGCGCATGTCATCTTCGTTGACCCGCTGCAACGCGACGATCATCGCTGGACGGCCCGTTTTCAAATCTGTCGTGCCGGTCACATCGTGTGCGATTGGGAAGACATCGAGATGCCCGAGGGCTTCATCTCGCCGCAACTGGCGTTGAGTGCCAGCGTGCTGCTTGCCGAGCATCGTTTGTCCAGCTTGCCGCACTAGCCTCCCACGCCATCAGCGCCCGCCCACTCCGGCGGGCGTTTTCGTTGGCACGTCAGACGTGCATGTCCTGTGAATTCTGTGATGCGTTCATCGCCCGCAAGCGACCGTTTGCGCCCCGGCATCCGCCCTTCGTCGCATGCTCGCTGACTGCGGGCGGGGCTCCCGCCTACATTGCCTCCTGACCGCCGGCCATCAATGCATCGCCGGCCACTCAGGAGACGTTCATGACTGCCATGTTTTCTTTGCCGCGCATTGCCCTAGCCTTGCTGGCGACGACGCTTGCCGCGAGCGCATCCGCCGCAACGCTGACTGTCGTGGTGGAGGGCGCACAAGGGCGTCAAGGCGCGGTGCGCGCCGCGATGTTCCGCGACACCGCCGGTTGGCTGAAGCCCGATTCGGCCGTCCGCGCTGACATTGCCGCGCTCGAAAGCGTGTCTGGCAGCAACGTCACCTTCGTCTATCCGAATCTGCCGGCGGGGCGCTACGCGTTGTCGGTCTTCCATGACGCCAACAACGACGGCAAACTTGGCACCAACCCGGCCGGCATTCCCATCGAGCCTTACGGCTTCAGCCGTGATGCTCGCGGCCGTTTCGGGCCGCCCGCATTTGACGATGCCGCCATCGACGTGCAGGGTGACCAGCGCGTGACGATTCACTTGCACTGATGCTGAGCGAGGGCCCGTCATGCAACGCCGATCCTTTCTTGCGGCCTTGGGCGCCGCACCCTTTGGTTTGACCTTGACCGACGTGATGGCCGCCACCCCCGACCCGTGGGCTGCCGGGTTTGCCGCAGCACGTGCGCAAACTCCATGGCTTGCCGGTTATCAGGGTGTGGGCGCCGACATGCCGACCCGCTCGTTGAAGGTGGAGGGCGTCTTCCCGCCCGCGTTGCGCGGCGCCTTTTATCGAAACGGCCCGGCGCGGCATGAGATCGGGGGCGTGCGTTATCACCATCTGTTCGATGGCGACGGCATGATCCAGCGCTACGACATCAGCGAGCAGGGCGTGACGCACCGCGGCGTGTTCGTGCGCACCGACAAGTTCATCGCCGACACCACCGCCGGCCGGCCGTTGCGCGCGACGTTCGGTACCGCCAGCCCCGACATGGAGCCGGTGGCCTCGCCCGACAGCATCAACGTTGCCAACACGAGCCTGGTGATGCACGGCGACGAGATGCTCGCGCTGTGGGAAGGCGGCTCGGCCACGCGTGTCGATCCGGATTCGCTGCGCACGCTTGGCGTGCAGACCTGGCGCGACGACTACAAGGGCATGCCGTTTTCCGCCCACCCCAAGGTCGAGCCCGACGGCACGCTGTGGAATTTTGGCGTGAGCAGCGCGGCCGGTCTGCTGACCGTCTACTGCGTGGGCGCAGACGGCGCACTCAAGCGCGTGGAGTCCATCAAGGTGCCGGACGTGGCGATGGTGCACGACTTTGCCGTGACGCAGCGCCATCTGGTGTTTCTGCTGCCGCCGTTCGTGTACGACGTTGAACGCTCGCACGCCGGCATGTCGTTTCTCGATTCACATGTGTGGCGGCCGGAGTTGGGGATGCGCGTGCTGGTGCTGGACAAGGACGACGTCACGCGCATGCGCTGGTTGGCGTTGCCGGCGGGCTTTGTCTTCCACCTGGGCAATGCGTGGTCGTCGCCGGACGGACAGGAGATCCATCTCGATTACATCCGCTCCGACGATGCCTCGGTCGTCACCACGTCGCTGCGTGAATTGATGCGCGGGCAGATTCGCCCGTCGCCCGGCGCGCGTCTCACGCAAGTGCGTCTGAATCTGCGAACGGGCCGCGCCGAGCAGTTCAGCACCGACCACGTTGCTGAATTCCCGAAGATCGACTCGCGGCGCACCGCACAGCGCCATCGCGCGCTGTTCATGGTGGCCCACACGGCGCCATCGTCGGATGGCGGCCCGCAGGCGCTGCACGGCTTTGACACCGTCATGCGCGTCGATACGGATTCGGGCCAGGTCCAGCAGTACCGCTTCGGCCACCGCACGCTGGTGGAAGAACACGTATTCGTGTCGGCATCGGCCGGCGCCCGCGAAGGCGAGGGCTGGCTGATCGGCACGGTGTTCGATGTAGACGCCGGGTGCACCAGATTGACGGCGTTCGATGCACAGAGGGTTTCTGCGGGGCCCGTCGCCATGGCTAGCCTGAACGGCGTGGCGCCGCTCGGGCTGCATGGGCTGTTTCGCGCGGCTTGACCGTAGTGGCGTGTCAGAGCGGGTGCGTCAGCAGGCCGTAGAGCGTGCGCACGCCGCTCACGTAGTTGCCCATCCGCAGGTTCTCGTTCGCGGCATGCTGGTTGTTATCGGCATTGACCAGAGGAATGATCGCGAACGGTACCTGCAGCACGCCAACGATTTCCGCCGTGGGCACCGTCCCGCCCATCATGCGGATGCGGACCGGCGCCGGGTTCGCACCAAAGGTGTCGGTCAGCGACTTGTAGGCCCATGTGCCCACTGCCGAGTCGATGGGTGAACCCGCGGCATCCGCGCCCTCGCTCTGATACGTGAAGGTGGCCAGCTTGTCGTAGCGGCTGCGCTCTTCGTCGGTCGGGGCGTTCTTGACGAGGTGGTAGCCCTGGCGCTCGATGTGCTGCTCGATCAGCTTGCCGAGGTAGCCCGCGGTGGAGTCGGGCGTGGTGCGCAGGTCCAGTTCGGCGACGGCCTTGTCGGGCACGATGTTCGCCACCTTGTCGCCCACCGCCGCAGACGCCATGCCGCGCACGTTCAATGACGGGTACTGCATCGCCTCCTGGTAATTGGCGCCGACCTTGTCGGCATGCGCAATGCCCAGGCGCTTGTTGAGCGCTGCCTGGTCGTCGGGAACGGCCGCCATGATCTTGCGGTCGGCCGCGCTGATCTTCACGTGGTCGTAATAGCCGGGCACCGTCACCCGGCCCGCGTCGTTCTTCATCGATGCCAGCAGGTTGGCCAACTGCTGGGCTGGATTGCGGGCGTAGTTGCCGTAGTGCCCGCTGTGCAGCGGCACCTTGGCGCCGTAGACGGTGAGCCGGGCTTCGGCCGCACCGCGGTTACCGAAGACCAGCGTGGGCAGGTTGCTCGCATGCATGGGGCCGTCGTGGATGACGATAGCGTCGCAGCGCAGCAGCTCGCGGTTTGCCTGCATGACCTTGCTGATCGACGGCGAGCCTTTCTCTTCTTCACTGTCGAGAATGATCTTGACGTTGACGGCGGGCTGGCCGCCGCTGGCCTTCAGTGCGTCGATGGCGGCCAGCATCATCATGATCGGGCCCTTGTCGTCGGCGGACGAACGGCCGAATACGCGCCATTCCGGATCGAGCGGGCCGCTGAACAGCTGCGCGGAGTCGATCTCTTCCCAGTTGCCTTGTGCGGTCTTGTGCTTGAGCACCGGTGTCCACGGACTCTTTTGCGCCCACTGCGCGGGAATCACCGGCTGGCCGTCGAGGTGCATATAGAACAGCACCGTCTTGCGCGCGGCATCCGGGTTCGGCAGCTCGGCGTAGAGCATCGGTTTGCCGTTGTTCGCCAACTGTTGGGTCGTGAAACCACGCCTGCGGAACGCCTGCTCCAGCCAGTCGGCATTCTTGCGGACATCCTCCGGCACGATGGCGTCGTTGGGCAGGGAGAGCAGCTCGAAGTACTCGCGGTAGGTGGCCTGGGCATGGCGTTCGGCATCAGCCGCAGACAGCTCGGCGGCGCCGGCCAGGCCAGCGGCACCCAACATGAGTGCCGGCACCAGCGCCCGGAGGCGACGGGATGCGCGGGGGGCGTCAGATTGACGTGCTGCTTGCTGAAGGGACATCAGGACACTCCGCTGGTCGAACAGTTCCGGGTGAGTCTGCGCATACCGCACCTTTTTGACCATTAGAATTTTCTTGGGATATCTTTGCGTTTCATGCAAAGCAGAAGGGCCTTGCGCCTACGTCGCTTATGTCATCTCATCGCCTGCAGGAGACGTCCCTCCGCTATTTTCTGGAGGTCGTGCGCACGGGCTCGTTGACTGAAGCGGCCGCGCGCCTGCATGTCAGCGCCTCCGCCATCAGCCGGCAGGTGGCGATGCTTGAAGAGCTGCTCGGCGTGCCGCTGTTCGAGCGTCAACCGCGCGGTATGCGACCCAGCGCAGCCGGCGAGCTGCTTGCCGCGCATGCCCTGCGCGGGGCGCTGGAAGCAGAGCGCGTGGTGTCGGATATCCAACGCCTGCAAGGGCTGCAGCGCGGCCGCGTGCGCATTGCGTGTTCCGATGGCTTTGCGATCGAGTTTGTGCCGCGCGCCATCGTGGCGTTTCGCGAGCGGCATCCCGGCATTCAGTTCGACCTGCGCGCCGAAGAGCCCATGCGCGTGACCGAGGCCGTCTTGCGTGGCGACGTGGACATCGGCCTGACCTACAGCCGCGCCGCCGTGCACGGCATTCGCGTGGCGTATCAGCAGCGTGGCTCGGTGTTTGCCATCATGCGGCCCGACCACCCGCTGGCGAAGTTCAGCAGCGTGACGCTGGCGCAGATGCACCCATTCCCGATTGCGCTTTCCGGGCCGGACAACACGGTGCGCCAGTTGTTCGACATGGGCTGCAGTCAACGTGGGCTCGTGTTCGAGCCGGTGCTGGTCAGCAACCGCTTCGACGGGCTGTTGAGTTTCGTGCTGCAAGGCGGCGGCTTGGGCATTGCCGGGGAAATCACCGTGCGCGAGCGCGTGCAGCGCGGTGAATTGCATGCCGCGGAGATCCGCGAGCGCGGCATGCGGGGGCGGACCGTGGAACTGCAGACCCTGGCGGGCCGCACCTTGCCCGAGGTGGTGCGGGTATTTCTGGACTTCCTGCGCGAGGCGCTGCCGGAGCCGCCCCCGCGCTAACCGGCGCTAGTCGGTGCTCACCCGCGCTATCGGAACGCGGGTTCGTCAAAGCTGCGCAGCTTGCGCGAGTGCAGCGCTTCAACGCCGCTTTCGCGCAACAGGCGCACGGCTTCCATGCCGATGTCCAAATGCTGGCTGACACGCTGGCGGTAGAACAGGTTGGCCATGCCGCGCAGCTTCAGTTCGCCGTGCAGCGGCTTGTCCGACACGCACAGCAGGGTGCCGTAGGGCACGCGCAGGCGGAAGCCGTTGGCGGCAATGGTCGCGCTTTCCATGTCGATCGCAATCGCGCGCGACTGGTTGAAGCGGCTGTACAGCGCCTGGTACTTCAACTCCCAGTTGCGGTCGTCGGTGGAGACCACCGTGCCGGTACGCATGCGCGATTTCATGTCGGCGCCCGAGAGCCCCGTGATGCGCGCCACCGCCTCCTGCAGCGCCACCTGGATCTCGGCGATGGGCGGCACGGGCACCCAAGGGGGCAGGTCCTGGTCGAGCACGTGGTCGTCGCGCACATAGGCGTGGGCGAGCACGTAGTCGCCCAGCTGCTGTGAGCGGCGCAGGCCGCCGCAGTGGCCGATCATCATCCAGCAGTGCGGACGCAGCACGGCCAGGTGATCGGTGATGGTCTTGGCGTTGGACGGGCCCACGCCGATGTTCACCAGCGTCACCCCCAGGCGATCTTCGCGCACCAGGTGGTAGGCGGGCATCTGCGGAAGGCCCTTGATGCGGTGGGAGTCGTCCGGCGCGGGCGTGCCGAGTTCGTGTTCGGTGTCGCCGGGCTCGACAAAGCGGATGTAGCCCTCGTCGTTGCCGTCCTCCATCAGCTTGCGGCCGAGGGCGGCAAACTCATCGACATAGCGCTGGTAATTGGTGAACAGCACGAAGCGCTGGAAGTGCTTCGGGTGCGTGGCGGTGTAGTGGTACAGGCGCTGCAGGGCCAGGTCGACGCGCTCGGCTGTGAACATCGACAAGGGCTGCGGTTCGTCGCCAATCGGGCGGTATGTGCCGTTGGCGATGGAATCGTCGATCTGCGCAAGGTCGGGCAGCGTAAACGCGCCCCCCAGCGCGCGCGCCTGTTCCGGCGTGATGTCCACCGTCGACGCTTCCACCACGAACGGCAGTGGAATCGGCCGGTTGCTCACGCCCACCACGACGGGGCTGTTGTGATAGTGCAGCAGGCGCTCAATCTGTACGCGGTAGTAATCACGGAACAAGTCCGGTCGCGTGAGCGTCGTGCCGTACACGCCCGGATACGCCACCGTGCCCCACGCCGGCCGCGCGTCGCTCACCAGCGTTTTCGGGTCGACGGTGATGCCGAGATACGGATAGCAGGCGGCGAGGTCTTCGCTGCAGTCCTCTCCGCGCGCAAAGGCGTGGAAGCGATCGCGGATCGCCTGCGCGGAGCGCTCGTAGATGGCGGTGATGCGCTCGACGGCAGTGTTGGCGTCGGTGCAGATCGCCAGGTCGTGCGCGGGATAGAGATGGGTAGAGGCGCGGGTATCGGTCATGTTCTCGATGATACCGACGTTTTGTGAACCCAAGATAGCGATGTGACCTATGTCACGGCATCTGAAACAGGGCGTTCACGCCAGCGCAAAAAGCGTTGCCAGGTCGACATGTGGGCTGGTTGCGCCACGGGCGTGCGGGGGCCCGCGCGCAACCAGTTGGGCAAGGCCTCGATGCCGGTGCACAGCAGGAAATACAGCACGGCCACCGCGCCGAATACCTCCGCCGGGTAGGCCACGGTGCGGCTGTTGACCTGGCTGGCGGCAGTGGACAATTCCACCACGCCCACGATGTAGGCCAGCGATGTGTCCTTGACCGTCGACACCCATTGATTGGCCAGCGACGGCAGCATGATACGCCACGCCTGCGGCAGCACCACGGTCAGCAACGCCTGTGTGGGCGACATGCCCAGCGCCAGCGCCGCGTTGCGCTGCCCGGCACCGACGGCGCGCAAGCCGGCCTCCATGCTCTGGGTGATGTAGGCAGCGCCCACGGCGGCAAGCGCGGCGGCGACCGTGGCGGTTTCCGGCACCGCCACGCCCAGCGCCATCGGGATCAGAAAGTACGCCCAGAACATCAGCATCAGTACCGGGATGGCCCGCAGCGTGGCCAGCAGCCCGCGCAGCAGACGCGCCAGTCGGCGCAGCCTTGGCATGGCGTCGAGCCGGTCGAGCAACAGTGCCGCACCAACACCCGCTGCCGTGGCGACCACGCACGCCCACAGCGCCATCCACAAGGTGAGCGCCGCGCCGGCCAGCGGGCCATTCGGATACGGACCGATCAGCAGGTAACGCAGGTGCAGGAGCACGGCTTCCGTCGTCACGAGGGCGCTCCGTTCGGCAGCGTCGATGTCGATGCCCAGCCGAGCCGCCGCAGCAACTGGGGCGCGGCCCATTGCAGCAACAGGATCAGCCCTGCATACAGCACGGTTGCCACGGCAAAGGCCTGGAAGGCGAGCAGCGTGTCGGTTTCCACCTGTCGCGCGCTATACGCAAGCTCGGCCAGCCCGATGCCCATGGCGAGCGAGGTGTTCTTGATGGTGTTGGCACATTGCCCCAGCAGCGGCAGCGCCGACACGCGCAGCGCCTGCGGCAGCACCACACGCAGGAAGGCGGCACGCGGCGTGAAACCCAGCGATAGCGCGGCCTCGCGCTGCCCGCGCGGCACCGCCCGAATGCCGGCGCGCAGCTCTTCCGAGAAGAACGCGCCGGCGTACAGCGCGATGCCGAACGCCGCCGCCAGAAATTCGAACGACGGCGCAGGCAATCGCCAGGCACCCACGGCGATGCCGCCCCAGCCGGTGATGGCACCGACCACGTCTTCGCCCAGCAATTGCGCCGCGCCGAAATACCAGAAGAACAATTGGACCAATAACGGCGTCTTGCGCAGGAAGGCCACCAGCGCGCGGGCCGGCAAGTGCAGCCACGGCTGAGCACTCGCGCGCAGCGCCGTCAGGAGCAGGCCAATGGCCAGCCCGCCCGCGATGGCAGCCGCCGACACCAGCAGCGTCATCCCGAAGCCCTCCAGCATCCAGCCGAGATAACGCGGCGGCAGGGGTTGGAGGAGGGCCGGCAGGCTCAAGCTCACTTGGTGCTGCCGATGATGAAGTCGCGCGGCAGCGGGGCGGCGCTCTTCGGACCGAACCAGCGGTCATAGATGCGGCCGGCGGTGCCGTCCTTCTCGAGACCTTGCAGAATCTGGTCGATGGTGGCTGTCAGCTTCGTTTCGCCCTTCGGCACACCGATGCCCATGTACTCGCGCGTCAGCACGAAAGGCGAGATCTCCAGTTCACTGCGATTGGGCAGCGTGGCCAGCAGCGCGCCCAGCTTGGCACCATCCTGCGCAAATGCCTGGATGGCACCGGTGCGCAGTGCGGTGAGCGCGAGCGGGGAATCGTCATAGGCAATCACGCGGGCGTTAGGATAGCCGTCGCGCAGCGTGGTTTCCTGCGTGGTGCCCTTGTCGACGCCCAGGCGGATGCCGTCTTTCTTCAAATCGTCCGGCTGCTTGAGTACACCCTTCTTGGCGATGAACTGCAGGCCGCTGGCAAAGTACGGCGTGCTGAATTCAATCTGCTTCTTGCGCTCATCGGTGATGGTGAAGTTGGCGGCCACGATGTCGACCTTGCCGGACGTGAGCAGCGGCACGCGGTTGGCCGGATTGGTGGCGCGCAATTCCAGTTTGACGCCCAGCTTGTTGGCGATTTCCTGCGCGTAGTCCACGTCCAAGCCAACAGGCTGGCCGGTCTTGGCATCGGCGTAACCGAACGGCGGATTGGCGTCGAACACACCCACCCGCAGCACACCCGCCTTCTTGATGTCGTCCAGCTTGTCGGCATGGGCTTGTGGCGCGTGGAGCACCGCCACCGCGAGCGCCGCCCCGATGACCACACCCACCGCCTGGCGCGACGACCTTGCCAACGCCTGCGCCAGACCCGACAACGAGAACGCGCCCGAAACGCTTGCTTGCATGACAACCCCCTGATGATTTTTAGGGGTTCAAGCGTAGGGTGATTGCTGCGCCGCGCAAACGAATTCATTGGCAGATCGATATACGCATGCCGGCACGCAACGGCGCCACCATGCGCTGCAAAGCCGCGCTGGCCTTCAGTTTTTACAATTCCTGCCGATAGGAGGAACGGGTAGTGGAGGCGCATCGCGCAGTCATCCACCCGACAACAGTGCCCGATACGCTGCAAGAACAACAAACGAACGGGGAATACACGTGGACCAACCGGCTGGCGTCGTCATTCGCCGGCATCGCCATGCGCGCGCGGCGTGCCGATCATGCTGATCGCAGCACTGGCTTGCGCTGCGCTCGTCTCCATCGCGCTGATCGGCCTGTCATGGCCGCGCCGTGACGACACGGAAGTCGCGGCCTTCATGCTGCTTGCGCTCGGCACCGCGCTGTGGAGCGGCGCACGTCTCATGGAGGTCGTGACCTTCGACATGCCCGTGCGCGTGGGCTGGGCCAAGGTCGCCTATCTCGGGATCATGATGGTGCCGGCGGCGTGGCTGCGCATGGTGATTGGCCTCATACGGCCCGAACTCAATGCGTTGCCGCTGGTGCGGGCTGGCTGGGTGCTGGCGCTGCTGGTGGCCGCTGCGTTCATCGGGCTGGTCGCCACCAATGAACTGCACCACCTGGTATGGCTTGATGCGCGCTTTGTCGTCATCGACGGCATGCAGCGCGCCGTGTTCGATCACGGGCGGGTCTTCTGGATCGGCACGGCCTACAACTACGTGCTGCTCGCCATCAGCCTTGTGCTGCTGGTGTTCCCCATCGACGAAGCGGGCTCGGGGCTTTACGTGTCGTCGCGCACGCAGGTGCGACTGGCGCTTGTCATCGGGCAACTGCTGCCGCTGGTGGCGCACCTGGCGTATCTGCAACGCTGGACGACGGCGATCGGCGGCGATCTCACACCGGCCACGTTTGCGGTCAGCACCGCGCTGCTGGGCTGGGTCGTCCTGCGGCCGCGCCTGCGTGATACCGCCGCCTACGCACGGGGCAAGATCGTCGAAGCCATGCGGGACGGCTGCATCGTGCTGGCCCGCGATGGTTCCATTGCGAGTATCAACGCCGCCGCGCGCGATCTGCTGCCCAGCGCCCAGATGCATGCAATGCCGCCCGCCGTGCTGAACGTGGCGGGCATCCTGCGCGAATTCGAGCGGACGCGACTGCCCAATCGCCACCAGGTCTGGCTGCCCGACACGGGCCGCACGCTGGAAGTCACGCTCGAAGGCCTGAGCGACGCGCGCGGCCGGCACGCGGGCATGTTCCTGCTGTTGCGCGACGTGACGGTCGAGCAGATGCAGCGTGCGGGCATGGCCAGCGCCCAGGACGCGCTGCGCGGCGAGCTGCAGCGTACGCAGGCCAAGCTCAGCGTGCTCGAGAACGATGTCAATCGCGACGCGCTTACGCAGCTGTTCAATCGCCGCTTTTTTGAGACACAGGCCCCGCGCCTGTTCGACCATGCCCGCCGGGAGAATCGCCCCGTCACGCTGGCGCTGTTCGACATCGATTGCTTCAAGCAATACAACGACACCTACGGCCACCTGCAAGGCGACGAATGCCTGCGCATGGTGGCCGACACGCTGGGCATGGCGTGCCGTCACCCCGATGACTTCATCGCGCGCGTGGGCGGCGAAGAATTCGTGGCCATGCTGTTCGACCTGAACCGCGATGACGCCCGGCAGGCGGTGGCCCGCGCCGTGGCCATGGTGGCTGAACGTGCCGAACCGCACGCGGCTTCCGTTGCTGCGCCGTACGTCACGCTGTCAGCCGGTGCCGTCACGCTCACGCCTGGCGACGAACGACTGGACGTGCTTTTCGAATGGGCCGATGCGGCGCTCTACGATGCCAAGCGCAACGGGCGCAATACATTCCGCTTTCACCAGGGGCCGCCGGGGCTGCGGAGTGTTGCGGGCCGGGAGTAGACCGCCCGTTCGTAGGGCTACGGCATTGCCTTGTTACGCAACGGCAAGTGCATCGGAAGAATGGACACATGCGCGGGACCACCGCACATGCGCGGCTGCCGCCAGCAGCCAGTCCATTCTTGGAGTATGCGATGCCGACAGGCCAATCCATTGCCACAGTTGTCGACCACTATCTGCGCAATGCCGAGCTGCCCGAAGCCATTTCTGCGCAGCAGACGTTCCAACACGCCTTCGATGTCTATCTGAAGGATTCCAACGCCTACGCCAATACGTATTTCGCCCGGTATTTCGAGTGGCAGGGCGTGGTGCGCGAGCGCTGGTTCCACGAATGCATTGACGCAGATCTGCTCATGAGCGGACGCGTGATCTTCGTGACCAAGCTGGCGCATCAGGAATTCGTTGAAGAGACATTTCCGTTTCAGCGCGTGGAATGCCACCTGAACACCTTCCGGGTGCAGCCGTGCTCGTTCTACATGGTGTTCCGGTTTGTCTCAGGCGGGCGGCTGGTGTCGCTGGGGTATCAGCAGGTGGTGTGCGCCAACGCTGAGCGCGTGATTCAGCGGTTGCCGGACCACGTGCGCACGCGCGTGAAGGCGTACGAGCTGGACACGCTGCCGGAGCTGGCGCACGTGTCCTGACGCTCTGAAGGTGTGAACGTCAGATAGCAGGAGGTTGGGGAAACCGCATGGAGAACAGCGTGTATTCCCCAACCACGGATTCGCACTGGATGCGCCCGCCGAATGCCTGCATGACGCGGCGGCAGAATGTCAGCCCCACGCCCGAGCCCTTGCCGACATGCTTGGTCGAGAAGAATGGGTCGAACATGCGGCGCTGCACGCTGGGCGGAATGCCGGTGGCGCTGTCGCGCACCACGAGCACGTAGCTGTCGCCATCGTGACGGGCGAAGATTTCGATGTGCCCCTTGCGCGCGATCTGGATGGCGTGCAGCGCGTTCTTCAACAGGTTGAACAGCACATAGACCAGCAGCGTGTCGGAGCCCACGAAGCGCCAGTCGGCGTTGAAGGCCTCCACGTGCACGCGTTCGCGCTCGCCGGCCTGAAAGGGATACTGCGCCACGGCTGTCTCCACGCATTCGCGCAGCGAGTGGGCCGCAAAGGTGCGCCGGTCGAGGCGCTCCAGCGTAACGGAGGCCAACGCCATTTCGATCACGCTGTGCGCGGATGCGACTTCCGACGTGATGGCGCCCGCCAGTTTGGACAGGCGATCCAGCATGGCTGGATGTTGCGGCGGTTGGCACAGGCCGTTGTCGATGGCGAGCTGATAGCCGCGGTAGACGTCGGGCCACGCGCGCGCGATTTCGGCGGCCTGCAGGCGGATGGTCGTCAGTGGCGTACGCACTTCATGTGCAACGGTGGCGGCCAGTGCATACGGGCGCATCAGGTCGAACTTGACCACGCCCACGGCGATGATGCCCAGCGCAATGGCCAGCGGGAGCACGCCCGGCGGGTAGAACGCAACGCCGTAGTTGACGGCGTAGTCGGCCGCTGCCAGCGAAATCAGCCCGACGCCGAACAGGCACGTCAGCAACCGTTTGCGCTTTTCGGCGGTGGCATGCCGCTGCTCGCGGTAGAGCACCCACATGCCGCGCGTGACCAGCGCAACTGTCTGGGCGATATGCACGGCCTCCAGCACGCCCGCCTTCGGATAGAAACCGAAGTGGAACGCGTGCACGCCATCGATGACGAGGTTGGTGGTCAGCAGCAGCGCGATCAGCGCGGCATCCAGCGCATAGGCGGCCAGGAGCCAGTGCCGCTCGCTCGGCGCTTCGGCCACCTCCACGGCAAAGTGATACAGCATGGTCGGCATGACGAGGATGGCGATCCAGCCGAGCTTGGCGAGCACCTGGGCTGTGCCGACGTCATGCGTCTGGAAGAGAAACGCCCAGATGCCCTGCCAGAGGCATGTGAGCGTGGTCATGCCGAGAAACGCCAGGCTCGCGCGCGTGCGGCCGCGCGTGGTCACGACGTAGACGCCGTAGAACAGGAAGAGCGACGAGACGAAGGCGGGAAACAGGGCGTACATGGAAATCGGAAGTCGGCGCGATGGCCGCGCGCCAATGGCGACCGGAGTCGACGGTAACCCGGAAGGCTACCGGCAACCCCGCGTTCGTACACGTGTTCCGATATCACATTTTTTTCATTCAGGATTAAGCGAAAGCCTGAAAATGGCGCCGTATCAGGCCACCCCTCCAACGGGTGTGACAAAAAGGATGAGGGAGGATGAAGGCGCCTCGTCCGCTCAAACGATTCAGGTCGCCTCGATGAGCATCGCGTCGATCGCAAACGAATGGTCGGGCGCCACGGCAAAGTAGGCGCGCGCTTCGTCGGCGGCGCGGTCGAACAGGTCGCGGATGGCATCGGCCCGGACCTGCGGGGTGCGGATGCGGGCGATCCAGCTGTCGAAGGCCATCGTCAGCTTCCAGGTGCGTGGCGTGCCGGGCTGGAAACCGGCCTCGACCAGCATGGCCTGCCATTCAGACACACGGTAGTCGCGTACGTGCGACGCATCGCGCAGCACCTCGGCGGTTTGCAGCAGCGTGTCGAGCAGCGGTACTTCCGGCGCGACGATATCCACAACGACGAGCGTGCCGCCGGGTTTGAGCACGCGGCGTGCTTCGGCCAGGCCCTTGCGCACGTCGTACCAGTGGTGAGCGGAAAAACGCGTGGCAACGATGTCGAACGCGGCATCGTCAAACGGCAGGCGCTCGGCGCGGCCGGCTTGCGTGTGCAATTGCGCGAGGCCGCGGCGCGCGGCTTCGGCGGCCACCACGCTCAGCATGTCTTCCGACAGGTCGTACGCCACCATGGTGGCCACGTGCGGCGCCATGGCAAAGCTCACGTGCCCGCCGCCGCAGCCCAGATCGAGCACCTTGGCGTGCGGCACCGATTGCGCCAGCGCGGCCAGCGCGTCCAGATCGGCGCCCTGTGCGTGCACGGCGCTGGTCAGGTAGGCCTGGGCGACTTGGCCGAATTGCTGGTCGACGAGTCGATGCTGCTGCATGGCTGCTCCTTACGGCTTGTGGGATGAGGAGCAGCCAGTGTAGGAGCGCGGCCCGCGCGGCGAAATTCGTGATTCGCGAAACGGGGTATCGCGCAAGCGCGCTGCAGCTATTGCGTGTTCAGACGAAGCGGAACAACTGCGCGGGCGTGTCGACCAGCACCTGCTTGCGGTCCGCTGCGCTGGGCAGCAGCACGCCAGCGAAGGCCCACATCTTGTCGTAGTTGATCTGCGATTCGAACTGCGTGTGCGGCCAGTCGCTGCCCCATACCAGGCGGTCCAGGCCGAGTGCGTCTTTCAGGCGCGGCATGGCGGCCTGCGCGATGGCTTCCCCGCGTCCGTCGGCGCCATTCCGGTATGCGCCGGAAATCTTCACCCACACGCGGCGCGAGCGGCCGGCGGCGAGCAAGGCGGCAAAGCCTGGGTCGTCCACGCCGAGCGCCGGGTCGGGGCGGCCGAAATGATCGACCACCACGTTCACCTTCGCTTCCAGCAGCGGCTGCAGCAGCGCGGGCAGGCGGCGTGCCTCGACGTGCAGTTCCACATGCCAGCCCAGCGCATGCAGGCGTGCCAGCGCGGCTTGCCACACGGGCGATTTCAACTGCGGGTCCGCCGCACCGATCAGGTTCAGGCGGATGCCGACGATGCCCTCGGCATTCATCTGCGCGAGCAGGGTTTCGGGCGCGGCCGGGTCGATGACGGCCACGCCGCGCAAGCGCTGCGGCGCTTGTTTGAGCGCAGCCAGCAGGTAGCTGTTGTCGACGCCCAGGAAGCTCGGCTGGACCAGCACACCGTGCGACACGCCATGCGCGTCGAGCTGCGCCAGGTAGGCCGGCAGCGGCGCGTCATACGTGGGCGCATAGCGGCGCGCATCCGCCAGCGGCAAGCCGCGCTCGAATACATGCGCATGCGTGTCGATGGCAGTGATGCGGCCAGAGGTGCCGCGCGTGGCGTCGCTGCTGCCGGTGGCGGCGCAGCCGGCAAGGGCGGTGGAACCTAGCATGGCAAGCAATCCGGTGTTGAAGGCGCGGCGAGTGGGCATGGGGTTTCCTGGCGGCGACGGATCGAGTGCGTCGTCATGATGTTGTGATGGGCGTTCAGACCGTAACGGCAGCGAGATCGCGGCCCTTCGTCTCGGGCAGCATCAGCACCGCCACTGCGACGATCGAATACGCGATGGCCGCGTCGATGCCGATGGCCGTGCCCAGCGACATCGAGGCGCTCATCTTGCCCACCAGCACCGGGAACGCGGCAGACACCACGCGGCCGAAGTTGTAGCAAAAGCCCACGCCCGTGCCACGCACGCCCTGCGGATACAGCTCGTTGAACAGCGCGCCCATGCTGGCCGGAATGCCCGCCGCAAAGAAGCCCAGCGGAAAGCCCAGCACCAGCATCGCGCCGTCCGACAGCGGCACCAGCAGATACACCAGTACCGTCACCACGCAGCAGCACGAGAACAGCAGGATGTTGCCGCGGCGGCCGAGCACGTCCAGCAGCCACGCGCTGGCCACGCAACCGCACCAGAAGGCGAAGATGATCACCGCCAGGTAGCCGCCCGTGCCGAGCACCGACAGGTGGCGCTCCGTCTTGAGATACGTCGGCAGCCACGTCATCAGCGCGTAGTAACCGCCGTGCGCGCCCACGCCAAGCAGGCCGCCGATCAGCGTCATGCGCAGCACCTGCGGGCGGAAGATGTCGAGCAGCGGAAAGCGCGAGATCGGCATCGCATTGGCGTTCGCATCGGGCTTGGCGGCCGGCACCGGTTCCTTCACGCCACGGCGGATATAGATGATGAGCAGCGCCGGCAGCAACCCCGCAGCAAACATCACGCGCCAGGCGAGGTCGGGCTCGATGAAGGAATACGTGAGCGCATACAGCAGCACCGCGGCGCCCCAGCCCACGGCCCATGCGCTCTGCACGGTGCCCATGGCCTTGCCGCGGTGGCTGGCGCGAATGCTCTCGGCCATCAGCACGGCGCCCGCCGCCCATTCGCCGCCAAAGCCAAAGCCTTGAATGGCCTTCAGCACCAGGAACTGCTCGAAGTTCTGCGCGAAGGCCGAGGCGAATGTGGCCAGCGAGAACCACAGCACCGTGATCTGCAGCGTACGCACACGGCCGAAGCGGTCGGTCAGCGCGCCGGCAATCCAGCCACCCAGCGCGGACGCCACCAGCGTGACGCCCGACACCAGCCCAGCCTCGGCCTTGCCGATGTGCCAGGCGGAGATGATGGTCGGGATGACGAGGCTGAACATCTGCACGTCCAGCGCGTCGAGCGCCCAGCCTCCAAAACAGGCCCAGAACGTGCGCTTTTCCCCTTTCGAAATCTCTTTGAACCAGCCGAACATGCCGTCTCCTCCGGGTGACGTGAGCGACATGTGCGGTACACATTGCTCTAGTCATCTATATGAATGGAGGAATTTTAGGGCGAGACCCAAGGCGATGCAGTCGGTGTTAACCCGTGCGGAGGGGTGAAGCGGGGATCAGGTATGCAGCAGGGCGACCGGCAGATGCGCCAGCACCTGGCCGAGCGCAAGGCGCGGACTCTGGAGTGCCTGGCCGTCGAACGCGCTATGCAGGGCAATCTGCGAGAGCGCGGACGGCAGGCAAACCGTGGTGTCTCGCCATACGCCCGTCGCAAACGCTGGTGTGGCGGTATGGCCAAGCAGGGCGGAGGCGTGCAGGGGCACGATCACGACGATCGCATCGGCGCCATGCGTACGCGCAAACGCGAACACGTGCTGCGCGCCGCTGCCGGTTACGACCAGCGGCTGGTAGTCGCCCGATTCGAATACCGCTGGCAGTGCCGCCCGGAGGGCCAGCGCACGTGCCAGCACGGCTTGCTTGATGCGGCCGTCGGTCCAATGCGCAAGCAGCGGCGCCAGGCTGTTGTCTGCATGCGCGTGCAATGCACGCAGTGCTCGGTGCCGTGCGGCATAGTCGACGGCCCGACGGTTGTCGGGGTCGACGAGGCTGGTGTCCCAGAAATCGGCGCCCTGGTAGAGGTCGGGCACACCGGGCAGCGTGGTGCGCAGCAAGGTCTGGGCGAGGCCGTTGATGGCCGCGGCCGGGGCCACGCTTTGCACGAAAGCCGAGAGAGACGGCAGGAACGTCTGGGCGGCTTCGCCCGTCAGCAGCGTCAAGACAAAATCGCGGCTGGCGGCTTCGTACTCTGCATCGGGTGCGAACCAGTCGGTGCGCAGCTTGGCTTCGCGCTGCGCCTTTTCTTGCCACTGCGCGACACGTTCGGCCAGGTCGCGCACGGCATCGGTGTCATGCCAGTCGAGGCCCGCCGGCCAGATGCCCACCAGCGTTTGATAGAGCATCCACTGCGCAGCGGGCGAGGGCGCGAGGCCGGTCGGCAGATGACGGACCCACGCAGCGTGCTCCGTACGCCATTGATGCGCGGCGGCCAGCCATTGCGCGGGCCGCTCCGACAGCACGGCCAACCGCGCGCGTACGTCTTCACCGCGCTTGTGATCGTGCGTGGCGGTCGTCAGCATGGCGTGCGGCCATGTGAGGGCGCGCTTCTGCATGGCGTGATGGAACGCGTTGGCGCTCATCGAGAACTCGCCCGGATCCGCGCCGACCTCGTTGCGCGACAGCAGCCGCCCGTAGCGATAGCACGCCGTGTCTTCCACCGCCTTGGCCGCCACCGGCGACGACAACTGCTGGCACCGCCGCAATGCGAGCTGGCGCAGCTTGTCCTGCCCGGCGGGTTGCCCGCCCAGCCAGGTGTCGAGCCAGCCGAGCACAGGTTGGTCGATGCGTCGCAGGCAGGCAGCCGCGCCCGACATCGCGGATTGCAGGATGGCCGTGTCCTGGGCATCGCGTTGCTGCGTGCTCGCATAGGTGCGATACACCGGAAAGTGGACGATCACCTCGGCCAGCGCGCGCCGGATGGCGTGCCACGTCACGTCGTGGCTGCTGCGCTCCTGCTGTGCCACCGCATGCAACGCCGACGCGGCTGCATCGAGTTCTGCCGCAAAGTGCGCATGCAGGATCTGACGGCGTGCCGCTACGGCGGTGGCCGAAAACGGCGCTTCGGCCGCCGGCGCGCCGATCCATTCCAGCCACCCCTGCGTGAGCGCCGTCTCGCCATGCGCGTCGTGCAGCAGCGCGCCCACCTGGTTCATGAAGTCGTAGCCGCTGGTGCCGTCGACGCCCCAGTCGCTGCGCATCGCTTCATCGTGGGCGAGGATCTTCTCGACGACGATCCACGGGTGACTCGTGAGCCGGTCAGCAGGACGCGCAGCGTGCTCCGCTTGCAGACGGCGGCGTAGCTGGCGGCAGTAGGCGGCCGGGTCGGCCAGGCCATCAACGTGGTCGATGCGCACACCGTCGATCCAGCCCAGGCGGTAGAGCCGGAACAGCAGCGCGTGCGTCGCTTCAAAGACTTCGGCGCGCTCCATGCGCAGGCCGGCCAGCGAGCCGATGTCGAAGAAGCGGCGCCAGTTGATCTCGTCGTTGGCGGTGCACCAGTGAGCCAGGCGCCAATGCTGGCGCGTCATTAGCGCATCGAGTTGATCGGGCTGCGCGTTCAGCGTGCGCACGGCTTCGGCGATATGTGCGGCGCCGGCTTCGGTGGTGGCAAGGTCGCGTAGCGCGTTGCGTGCTTCGTCTGCACGCTCGCGACGGGTGCGCAGTGAGCGGATCGTGCCGAGCGCGGCAAAGCGATCAGCCACCGCATGCGTGGCGGTGTCCGTGTTGCCGGCGCGAAGCAGCGCGGGGTAGTCGGCCAGCGCAATCGGAAAGCGGTGGTCGTAGTACGCAATGGCCAGTCGCGCGGCCGCATCGTCGTAGGCCAGTTGCAGTCGGCCGCCGGCCAGCGCGTCGGCGTAGCTTTCACCCAGAAACGGCGCGAGCACCTTGTTGCGCAGTGCCGGGTTGGACGGCTGCCATTCGATATCAAAGAAGTTGGCGTAGGCGCTGTCAGGGCCGGATTCGAGCACGTCCAGCCACCACGCGTTGTGTGCGCCGCCCACGCCCATGTGGTTCGGCACGATATCGACGATGAGGCCCATGCCGCGCGCGTGCAGCGCGTCCACCAGCCGTTCGAGCGCAGGTTCGCCGCCCAGCTCGGGGTTCACGCGTGTCGGATCGACAACGTCGTAGCCATGCGTGGAGCCCGGCTGTGCCGTGGTGATGGGCGACGTGTAGAGATGCGAAATGCCGAGCGCGGCGAAGTCGTCCAGCAGCGCGCGCGCATGGTCGAATGTGAAGTCGCGGTGCAGTTGCAGCCGCACCGTGGCACGCGGCACGCGCTGGAGGGTGACAGGCGCGGGGGATGTGAGGGGCGTGAGGGGTGTGGTCGGTTCGCTCATGACAGGCTGATGCGCGCGTTGGTCAGCGCTGACAGGCGCGCCTGGACCGTGGGCGCGTCGAGCAGCGTCGGGGCGGGCGCCGGCAGGCGGCGGCGCCAGTTCGGGTGCGTGTCGATCGTGCTCGGCAGGTTCGGCTGCTCGACAAGCCCCAGCAGGTCTTCCAGCGGCACCAGCGCCAGCGGCGTGTTGGCGGCGCCCGTAAACACCGTGGCCGCCGTGGCAAAGTCCTGCGCGCTGGCTTGCAGGATGACGTCGGCTTGCGCGGCGTTGGCGGCGCGCGCCTGTTCCAGCGCAGCCTGCAGCGGCGCCACGCCGATCATCGGCACACCGCCATCGGCCAGCACCAGCCGGTTGTGCTCGGCAAAGGCGGCGACGAGCGCGGCGCGATCGTCCATGCGGCGCGCGTGCGCCTCGCTCTCGCTCATGCCGGCGGGCAGCAGGCCGAGTTGCGCTTGCCAGCGCAGATCGTTGCCGATCCACCAGCCGACAAGCGTGGGCAGATCGTGGGTGCTGGTCATCGCGACGGACGCCGGCGCCCACGTGCGTGGGGCCTTGAAGGGCGCCTCGTCGCGCGTGTATTCGCGCTCGAACCAGAGGATGCGCATGCCCAACAGGCCGTCCTCGGCGAGCTTGTCTCGCAGGCCCGCGGGCACGGTGCCAAGGTCTTCGCCGATGACGATGCACCGGTTGCGCCACGATTCCAGCGCCACCAGCCGCAGCAGATCCTGCATCGGGTAGCGCAGGTACACGCCGTCGAGCGGCCGTGCACCATCCGGAATGACCCACAGCCGCATGAGCCCGAGCACGTGGTCGATGCGCACACCGCCGGGCACCGCCATCACCGCGCGCAGCATCTCGATGAAGGCCGAGAAGCCCTGCGTGCGCATGGCGCGCGGGCTGAAGGTGGTCAGCCCCCAGCCCTGCCCCTGTGCGTTGAACAGGTCGGGCGGCGCGCCTACCGTGACGCCGATCAGCAAGTCCCGCTGACGGGCCCACGCGTGGCTGCCTGCGCTGTCGGTGCCCACCGCCAGGTCGGCGATGAGGCCGATGGCCATGCCGGCGCTTTCCGCGGTGCGCTGCACGAGGGCCCACTGGCGCGCTGCCGCCCACTGCAGGAACAGGTGGAAATTGACCGCGTCTTCATGCTCGCGTGCGAATGCCTGCACCGCCAGGTAGCTCGGGTCCTGATACTGCTCGGGCCATTGCTTCCAGTGTGCGGGTCCAAGGTGCGCGGTCAGCGCTTCAAAGTGTGCGTGGTCGCGCAGGCTGACGCCGCCGTCGATGCAGTACGCACGAAAATCATCCAGCAGTCTCTGCGCGGTGGTGTCCCCAAGCGGCGCCTGCAGCAGGCGGTGATGCAACGCGCGCAGCACCGTCATGCGCGCGTTCCCGCTGGCCGGCCAGTCGATGAGCGGTGCAGCCTCCAGCCGGGCATAGTCTGCGACGAGGTTGCAGTCGACCACGGCTTGCCGCACGGCTTCCTCTCCGAAGAGCGCGGTGGGGTCGATCATCCATGCGTTCAGGAACAGCCGGCTTGATGGCGAATACGGCGAGTAGCGACGCGCGTCGGCCGTGAACATGGCATGCACGGGGCTGAGCGCCAGTGCATCCGCACCGTGCTGCGCGAGGTGCCGCGCCAGCGTGCCGGCCGCGGTGTAGTCGCCCAGGCCGGCGCTGCTGGCGGCGCGTTCAGCCCCGCATCGCAAGCCATAGAGCTGCGCGGAAGCGCCCCACACGCGGGTGTCGGTGGGGCGATCGTGCTGGCGCAGGGCATCGGCCACGCCATAGCAACGCGCGGGCGCAATCGCGAGCGTGGCCTGGATCACCGTGCCCGGCCCCCCGACGATGGTCAGACGGTGGTAACCCACGGTGTGCACGGGCCCCAGGCGCAGGGTTGCATGGTGCTCGCTTGCGCTGACGCTGATGTTGCCGTCGGTGCTGCCGCCTGGCTCCAGATCGACGCGATAGGTTTGTCCGTCCAGCAAGGCCGCCTGCGGCGCCGCAGTCTGCAGCACGATCGGCTGTCCGACCACGCCGGTCACGAGCGGCGGTATGGCCACCTCTTCGGCTTCGGCGCGCAGGCGCGCCTGGCTTTCCGACACCTGGGCCGGCGTGCCGGCCGGCAGCCCCAGCGTGTGCAGCACGGCCCGCAGCACGTCGTCGGCCACCTGCTTGGGCTGGCTTGCCGCGTCTTCCCAGTCGACCAGCAAGCCGGCATCGGTGGCCAGTTGCTGGAGCGGGGTGCGTTGCGTGCCGGATAAGTTGGTCGTGCGATCCATGGATGGTGTGCGGGTGCGTTGATACGTCGGCGCGTTGCGGTTGTCGGCGGTCA
This sequence comes from Ralstonia sp. UNC404CL21Col, assembly GCF_000620465.1. GTDB lineage: Bacteria > Pseudomonadota > Gammaproteobacteria > Burkholderiales > Burkholderiaceae > Ralstonia > Ralstonia flatus. The sequence continues at coordinate 797,145 of NZ_JIBE01000004.1, read as the reverse complement.
GGTGGGTGATGGCGTGTGCAGCAATGCCACGCACGCGCGCTCCGGCAGGCGATGTGCGATGAGCGCAGCGGCGGCGCCCTCGCGCGATTCGTGCAACAGATCCGCGGGGCTGCCCGCCAGCACCGTGGGCACCGCCACGGCTTGATCGGACAGATTCACCATCAGCGTGAGCACGCTGCCATCGCCCATGCGCCAGCGGGCGAGGGCGCCGGCGTTGCCGAGTGCTACCGCATCGAGCGCGCGTGCCTGGGGCAGCCGCGGGATGATCTCTGCGTGACGCAGCGCCAGCAGGCGGTGCATGCGGTTCAGTGTGTTGAGCTGTCCGGGTTCGGCCAGGTTGGCCTCGCCGGGGCAGGAGGCGAGGTAGGTCAGTTCGTCGTTCGGGTCGGGAATGCGCTCGCGCTGGTGCGGGTCGGCAAATGCCGCGAACTTCGCAAACTCCTTGCGCCGGCCTTCCCGCACGGCTTCGGCCAGCATGCCGTGGTGGCTGGTGAAGTATTGGAACGGGCATGTGCTGCCCCATTCCTCGCCCATGAACAGCATCGGAATCTGCGGGCTCAGCAGCAACAGCACCTGTGCGGCGTGCAACGCATCGGGGTGGGCGAGCTGCGTCAGCCGTTCGCCAAAGGCGCGGTTGCCGATCTGGTCGTGGTTCTGCAGGAACAGCACGAATGCGGTGGGAGGCAAGTGCGCGCTCGGTTCGCCGCGCGGCGCGTTTTCGTGGATCGGTGACGGCTCGCCCTGGTAGCAGAAGCCGTCTTGCAGCACGCGCGCCAGGCGCTGCGCGGGCGCGTCCGCATAGGCGGCGTAATAGGCTTCGCGTTCGCCGGTCAGCAGCACGTGCAGCACGTTATGGCCGTCGTCGTTCCACTGCGCATCGAAGTCGCCATGGGTGTCGCCATCGCGCAGCAGCGATGCGGCGTTGTGCTCGTTCTCCAGCACCAGATGCACATGCCGGCCGGGCTCGGCCGACAGCCGTACGCGGGCGGCGAGTTCGCCCAGCCAGTCGCGCTCGGTGATGGCGTGCACGGCGTCGAGCCGCAGGCCGTCAAAGCGATATTCCATCAGCCACATCAGCGCGTTCTGGATGAAGAACTCGCGCACCTGCGGCCTGCGGAAATCGATGGCGGCACCCCAGGGCGTATGCACATCGTCGCGGAAGAAGCTGCGCGCGTAGTGGTGCAGATAGTTGCCGTCGGGCCCGAAGTGGTTGTAGACCACATCGAGAAACACCATCATGCCGAGCCCGTGCGCGGTGTCGATCAACGCCTTGAGGTCGTCCGGCGTGCCGTAGCTGGCGTCAGGCGCAAAAGGGAGTACGCCGTCATAGCCCCAGTTGCGCGCGCCCGGAAACTCCGCCACCGGCATCAGCTCGATGGCCGTGATGCCCAGCCGCGCCAGTTCCGGCAGCCGCCCGCGCACACCCTTGAAGCCGCCCAGCGCGCCGACGTGCAGTTCGTACAGCACCGTCTCGTGCCAGGGCCGGCCCTGCCAGTCGGCGTGCTGCCAACGATAGCGCTGCGGATCGACGACGAGGCTCGGGCCCGGTATGTCCTGCCACTGCGCGCGGGCCGCAGGGTCGGGCACCGACAGCGTTACGCCGTCCTGATTGGTGAGGCGATACCGGTAGCACGTGCCGGCGCCCACGGGCGCCACGGCTGCATACCAGCCGTCGGGTTCGGCATCCATGCGGATGGCCTCGTTGCCCCGCACATCGTCGATGTCGATCCAGGCGGCGGTCGCGTCCGGTGCCCACAGGCGGAAGCGGGTGTTGCCGTCAGCCAGGACGGTGGCGCCGAACGGCATGTCGTGTGCAAACCGGGGGGCGGGTGCGGTCATCGCGTGGCGTCTCCATTGTCATCGCTGGCGGCTTCGCCGGCGGTCGGTGCGGCGCGCTCGTCGTCGGTCGCAGGTTGTTCGGGCATGTCGCTCTGTGGTGCGTTCTGCGGTGCGTTCTCGGGTGCGTTGTGCGCGTCATGAACCTGCCCGAGGGTTTCGCCGCTGGCGTCTGCATCCGGCTGCCCCGCAATCTGCGCGATCGTGGCGAGCTGTGTGGCCAGCAGCAGCACAACGCTGCGCCCCGCCACTTTCAGGGTGCTGCCGCTGTGCGGTCGAGCGTCTTCCTCGGGCGCTGCGCTGTCGATGGCGAGCAGCCAGTCCATGGCCGGCTCGGGCAGCGTGAATGTCAGGTCCGTCGCCGCACCGTTGATGAGCAGCAACGCCACATGCGGGCGTGCCTCCGCGTCGATGGTCTCGACGCAGGCGCGGCGCAGCGCCAACGCCCGCGCCTCGCTGTCGTTCCACGCGTCGGGCGAGAGCACCTGGCCGCGCTCGTCGAACCAGGCGATGTCCGGCACGCCCGGCAGGATCTCAGTGTTGCCGTGCACGTAGTGCGGCCAGCGCAGCGCGGGGCTTGCCTTGCGCAGCGCGATCAGCCGCGCCGTATAGCGGGCGAGCGCCTGCCCGGGGTCTTTCTGCAGCAACGACCAATCGAGCCACGACAGGGCGTTGTCCTGGCAATAAGCGTTGTTGTTGCCATCTTGCGTGCGGCCGAATTCATCGCCTGCCAACAGCATCGGCGTGCCGTTGGAGAAGAACACCGTGGCCAGCAGTGCACGCGTCACGCGTTCGCGCAGGGCTTGGATGGCGAGGTCATCGGTCGGGCCTTCGGCGCCCCAGTTGGCGCTGCAGTTGTCGTTGTGGCCGTCGCGGTTGTCTTCGCCGTTGGCATCGTTGTGCTTGTCGGCGTAACTGACGAGATCGTGCAGCGTGAAACCGTCGTGCGAGGCCACGTAGTTGACCGATGCCCAGGGCCGGCGGTGGCGGCGGTCGAAAAGATCTCCACTGCCGGTCAGGCGTGCTGCCAGGTCGGGTCGCTGGCCCGAGTCACCGCGCCAGAAGCGGCGGATGCCATCGCGAAAGCGGTCGTTCCACTCCGCAAAGCCCGGAGGCTGGTTGCCGACCTGATACCCGTCGGGGCCGACGTCCCAGGGCTCGGCGATGAGCTTGACGGTGGAGAGCACAGGGTCCTGCCGCACGGCATCGAAGAAGCCCGACCCCGGATCGAAGCCGTTGCCCTCGCGCCCGAGCGTGACGCCCAGGTCAAAGCGGAAACCATCCACATGAAACGCGTTGACCCAGTAGCGCAACGAGTCCATCACCATCTGCAGCACGCGTGGGTGCGACAGATTGAGCGTGTTGCCGCAGCCTGTGTCGTTGATGTAGTAGCGCTCCTGGCCGGGTACGAGACGGTAGTAGCTCGCGTTGTCCAGGCCGCGGAACGACAGCGTCGGCCCCAGTTCGCTGCCTTCGCACGTGTGGTTGTAGACCACGTCGAGCAGCACTTCGATGCCCGCTGCGTGCAGACGCCGTATCGCCACCTTCAGCTCGTGCAGCGAGGGCGCCGACAGGTACGAGGGCTCCGGCGCAAAGAAGCACAGCGTGTTGTAGCCCCAGTAGTTGCGCAGGCCGCGCTCCACCAGAAACTGGTCCTGCAGAAAGGCGTGAATGGGCAGCAGCTCGATGGCGGTGATACCGAGCCGCTGCAGATGCTCAATGAAGACACTGTCGCCCAGCGCACTGAAGGTGCCGCGCTCCGGCGGCAGCAGGTCTTCTCGCAGCATCGACACCCCGCGCACATGGCTCTCGTAGATGACCGTGCGCGACCACGGCGTGTTCGGGCGGATGTCGTTGCCCCAGTTGAACGATTCGTCGGTGACCACGGCCTTGGGCATGGCCGGGGCGCTGTCGCGGCGATCGAATGAAAGATCACCGCGGTTGGAATTGAGCCGATAGCCGAACAGCGCATCGGACCAGCGCAGCGAGCCCACCAGCCGGCGGGCGTAGGGGTCGAGCAGGAGCTTGTGCGGGTTGAAGCGGTGGCCGTGCTGCGGCTCCCACGGGCCGTAGGCACGGTAGCCGTAGACGAGGCCGGCTTCCACGCCGGGCAGGTAGCCATGCCAGACCTCGTCGGTGCATTCGGGCAGGGCGAAGCGGGTCAGTTCCTTGCGGCCGGTGGGGTCGAAGATGCAGAGTTCGATCTTGCTGGCGTTGGCCGAGAAGACGGCGAAGTTGATGCCCAGGCCGTCCCATTGGGCGCCTAGGGGGAAGGGTTTGCCGGGGGAGAGGGTTTTGGGGAAGCGGAGCATTCGTGATTGATTTCAGGGTTGTCTTTGCCTTGGTGGTTTGCCTCGCTTTCGTCCCCTGCCGGGGCCGACTCACTTTCTTTGTCTTGCCAAAGAAAGTAAGCAAAGAAAGGCGCGCCCGAGATGGCGACCCCTCCTTGAATTTTCGTAACCGGGCGGAGAACGGGAAAACTCGCTGCGCTCAGACAGTTCCCGTTCTTTTTTCCGCCCGCTTACGAAAATTCAAGGCGCCATCTAGGGCAGGTACGGCCAAACCGGCTGGGCACCGCCCGTGGCGCTGGGTGCTTCTTTCTGTCGGGGCTCAAAGCCCCGGGATTGGGCTTCTGAACGTCAACGTTGGCGTTCGGAACCTCAACGCTGGAGTTCGGAACATCAACGTTGGCGTTCGAGTACTTCAACGTCGGCGTTCAGAACCTCAAAGCTGGCGTTCAGAACCTTGATGTCGAAGCCTCAGAACCGCAAAGCTGAGGTTCAGAACCTCAAAATTCAGGTTCAGAACCTCAAAGTCCGAGTTCAGAACCTCAGAGTCGGAGTCCAGAACCGCAACGTCCGAGTTCAGAACCCCAAATCTCAAGTTCGGAACCCCGAAGTCGGAGTTCAGAACCTCAAAGTCGAAGTCTCTCAACTCCAAAGCACCCGTTCACAACTTCGATGTACGCGTTCTGAACTTCGAAGTTGAAGCGCGGACCCCAAGTCGCAGCAAGGGCACGGCGCACGAGGCGGTGTGCTCCCACTGCAACGCCAGTGCCACGACGGTGTGGCCGTACCCTGCCCTAGATGGCGCCTTGAATTTCTGTTGCAGAGAGGAAAAAGGAAGGGAAACTGTCTGAGCGAAGCGAGTTTTTCCCTTCCCCTCTCTGCGACATAAATTCAAGGAGTCTTTCGCCATCTCGGGCGCGCCTTTCTTTGCTTACTTTCTTTGGCAAGACAAAGAAAGTGAGTCAGCCCCGGCAGGGGATGAAACAAGAGACGCACCACCAGCAAAAACTCAAACCTTCAAAACCACAACCCCCAACGGCGGCAGCCGCAACACCAACGACTGCCCCTGCCCATGCGCCGCCACGTGGTCCACATCCACCGCCCCGCCGTTCCCGAAATCGCTGCCGCCATACACGGCAGCATCCGTGTTCAGCACCTCGCGCCACTGCGTGGCCCCGTCCGCGGGCGGCACGCCAATGCGATAGCCCTCCCGCGGCACCGGCGTCATATTCGCCACCACCAGCATCGGCCGCCCCTCGCCATCCAGCCGCAGGAACGCAAACACGCTGTTGGTGCGGTCATCGCCAATCACCCAGTTGAACCCTTCCGGCGCGGTGTCCCGCGCATGCAGTGACGGTTCGTTCCGGTACAGCGCATTGAGGTCGTGCACCAGCCGCTGCACGCCACGGTGCCGCGGGTCGTCCAGCAGATGCCATTCCGGCGAGGCATCGTGGTTCCATTCGCCCACTTGCCCGAACTCGCTGCCCATGAACAGCAGCTTCTTGCCCGGGTGCGTCCACATGAACGCGAGGTACGCGCGCAGGTTCGCCAGCCGTTGCCATTCATCGCCGGGCATCTTGCCCAGCAGCGAGCCCTTGCCGTGGACCACCTCGTCGTGCGAGATCGGCAGGATGAAGTGCTCGGAGAACGCGTACACCAGCCCGAACGTCATGCCGTCGTGATGGTGCTGGCGGTACACCGGGTCGCGCTGCATGTAGTGCAGCGTGTCGTGCATCCAGCCCATGTTCCACTTGTAGTCGAAGCCCAGGCCGTTGAACTCCACCGGCGCGGTCACGCCGGGCCACGCAGTCGATTCTTCGGCGATGGTGATGGCGCCGGGGCAGCGTTCGTGCACGACCGTGTTCATCTGCTGAATGAACGCCACGGCCTCCAGGTTTTCGCGGCCGCCATAGCGGTTGGGAACCCATTCGCCGGCGCGGCGCGAGTAGTCGCGATACAGCATCGACGCCACGGCATCCACGCGCAGGCCGTCGATATGGAAGCGCTCCAGCCACTCCAGCCCGCTGGCGATCAAAAAGCCGCGCACTTCGTTGCGGCCGAAGTTGTAGATGAGCGTGTTCCAGTCCTGATGGAAGCCTTCGCGCGGGTCCTGGTGTTCGTACAGCGCGGTGCCGTCAAACTGCGCCAGCCCGTGCGCGTCGGTCGGGAAGTGCGCGGGCACCCAGTCGACGATGACGCCCAGGCCCGCCTGATGGCAGCGGTCGACAAAGCGCGCAAACGCCTCGGGCGCCCCAAAGCGCGCAGAGGGTGCAAACAGCCCCAGTGGCTGATAGCCCCAACTGCCACCAAACGGGTGCTCCGCCACCGGCAGCAGTTCAATGTGCGTAAAGCCGAGCGCCGTGACGTACGGAATCAGCCGGTCGGCCAGCTCGTCCCATTGCAGGTTGCGGCCGCCGTCTTCCAGATCGCGCAGCCACGAACCGGCATGCACTTCATAGATGCTGATGGGCGCGCCGGGCTTCTGGCGTTCGGCGCGCGTTTGCATCCACGCGTCGTCGTTCCAGCGCAGCGGCGCCGGGTCGGCCACGACGGAGGCGGTCGCAGGCGGCGGTTCGGTCTGGCGGGCGGCGGGGTCGGCCTTGACCATCAGCCGGCCGTCGGCACCGATCAGCTCGAACTTGTAGCGCGCACCGGGGCCGACGCCCAGGCCGCTGGGCAGGAACAATTCCCACACGCCGGCCTGATGGCGCAGGCGCATCGGGTGGCGGCGGCCGTCCCACTGGTTGAACTCGCCCACCACCGACACGCGCTGCGCATTCGGCGCCCACACCGCAAAGCGCACGCCGCTGATGCCGTCGATGCGCATCGCCTGCGCGCCCAGGCAGCTTGCCAGCGCCCAGTGCGTGCCCTCGTTGAGCAGATGCAGGTCCAGGTCGCCCAGCAGGAGCCCGAAGGCGTATGGGTCTTCGGTTTCCTGCACGGCTTCATGGCCGGTGCCCGCAGGCCAGATGATGCGCAGGCGATAAAGCTCCGGGTGGCCATACACGTCCTGCGCATCGGCACGAAGGGGGCCGTGGAACAGCCCCGTGCGGCCGACCGGTGTCATCTCCGTGATGATCTGGCCGCGCGAGTCGATGGCCTGCACGCGTCGCGCGCCCGGGTAGAAAGCGCGCACAACCCAGCGCGTGCCGTCCTCCGTGTCCAGGCGATGGGGGCCCAGCACGGCAAACGGATCGCCCAGACGGCCATGCGTCAGCGCATCCACGCGCATCTGGTCGACGCCCGGTGGCAGCACGATCGGCGCCTCGGGTTCGGTGGCGGTTTTGGTTGGGGTGGCAAAGTCGAGCGCGGTCACGGTGGGCCTCCGGTCGAGTCTTCCGCAGCGGGCGGTGGTGGCTCTGCATGCAGCAGGCGACGTGCCACCCGCGTGAAGCCTTCCAGCGGAATCGGCAGCCAGGTCGGGCGGTTGGACGCTTCGTAGTTGACCTCGTACGCGGCCTTTTCCAGCAGGAAAAGATCCAGCAGGTGAAAGTCGACCACGGGCTGATCCAGCGCGTTCAGATCGGGCCCCCGAATGGCGGCGGCATACGCCTCCAGGAAGCGTTCGGTGGACGCAGCACGGAATCGCTCCAGCAGGACGTTGCGACGCTCCTGAGCTGGGCCGGCCACATGTTCCGGGCCTTGTCGCATGGCGCCTACCACGTAGTCGAGTGAGCGCATCAGCCCGGCCACGTCGCGCAGGGGGCTGGTCTTGCGCCGGCGTTCTTCCACAGGGCGCGAAGGCTCGCCTTCAAAGTCGATCAGGAAAGCATCGCCCTGCGCCACCAGCACCTGGCCGAGGTGGAAATCGCCGTGGATGCGCGACAGCGTGGCGCCCAGGCCGTCTTCGGCATGCGTGCGGGCGGCGTCGAGCAGCGCCTGATGTTGCGACAGCAGCCATTGCACGTCGGCTTGCAACGGGCTGTCGGGGTTTTGCCGTTGCCATGCCGTCAGGTTGTCGTGCGCCCGGGTGAGCTGTTCGCCCACGCGGGCGATCCAGTAGGCGGCATCGTCGGTGTCGGCAATGCGCGCGCCGAAGTTCGGGTCTTCGGTGGGCGCCGCCAGTGCGGCATGCAGTTCGCCCAGCCGCGTGCCGATCACGCCGATGAAGTTGACGTAGCCGGCCAACGCCTCGTCCGTATCCACGCGCGCTTCCGAGACGGCCACCGGAGACGATTCACCATCGCCCGTGGTCACGCCTTCCATCTGCACGGCGAGTTCGTCGATGGTGCGCCGCAGGTAGTCGAGCGCCCACGTCCACGCATCGCCCTGGTTGGGAACGAAGCTCTGCATGACGGCCAGCGTGGCGCGTTCGCCGTCGGCAGCGTGGTGAGACACCTCGCCGATCAGCGCCGCCGTGTTCGCATAGCCTACGCGCGTGAGGTGGCGCGTCATTTCCACTTCGGGGTGGATGCCCGGCGCGATACGGCGGATCAGCTTGACGATGACGGACTCGCCAATCACCAGCGAGCTGTTCGATTGCTCTGCTGCCAGCCACTGGATGGGCGTGTCCGGCGCCAGAGGCAGCGGCGCAGGCCGCTTGCTGCCGGCTTCCGGCGCCTCGGCAGGTTGGGCCAGCTCCGCGAGGTTCGGCTCGGGCTCGAAATGCACGGTGCCGTCATTGGCTTCCAGCGTGGTGCCGCGCACGAGGTTGGTGAGCAGCGCGCGGGCGAAGGTTTCGGTGGTGAAGGCGTCGGTCAGGTAGCCGACATGGCGGCCGCGCCGCACGCGCGCCAGCGCCAGCTGAATGGGCAGGGCCGGCAGCGTGGACGATTCCCAGGCGATGGACAGCGGCAGCAGGTAGCGCTCGACGCGCTCGGTGCCGTCGGGGCTGCCTAACGTGACGGCCACTTCGTTGAGGAACACTTCAGGCCGCGTCGCCCCGGCCAGCGGGCGGTTGGTGGATGCAGCATCCACCGGCACGGTCGCGCCCCACGCAAACTTCGCGTTACGCAGCACGCTGTCCTTGGCGGCAAACCAGCGGCGTTTGGGCAGATACGTCGGCAGGATTTCGCGTTCGATCAACTGACGGTGTGCCTCGCGCTGCCGCGTGTCGGCCACCGCATCGAGGCCGGCGCGCAGCACCAGCGTCGTGAACTCGGGCAACTGCTCTGCAGCCGGTTGCGCCCAGGTCGGCCCCGGCTCGTTCTCGCGCAGCTCCAGCCAGTAGAAGGCGTATGGCGGCAGCGTGAGCAGATACGACAACTGCCCGATGGGCGGAAACGCCGTCCCACCAATCAGCTCCACCGGCACCCGCTGCGCAAAGGCGGACAGGTCCAGCTCCACAGCCTGCGAGGCGCGCGAGAGATTGGCCACGCAGAGGATGGGCGCCTCGCCTTCCAGCGCGCGGATATACGCCAGCACCTTGCGGTTCGAAGGCTGCAGGAACTGGATGGAACCCCGGCCGAACACGCGATGCCGCTTGCGCGTGGCCAGCAGCCGGCGCGTCCAGTTCAGCAGCGAATGCGCGTCGCGGCTCTGCGCCTCCACATTCACCGATTCATAGCCGTACAGCGAGCCCATGATGGCCGGCAGCACGAGCTGTTCGGGGTCGGCGCGCGAGAAGCCGCCGTTGCGGTCGGGGGACCACTGCATCGGTGTGCGCACGCCGTCGCGGTCGCCCAGGTGGATGTTGTCGCCCATGCCGATTTCGTCGCCGTAGTACATGACGGGCGTGCCGGGCATGGAGAAGAGCAGGCTGTTCATCAGCTCGACGCGGCGGCGGTCGCGTTCGAGCAGCGGTGCGAGCCGGCGGCGGATGCCCAGGTTCAGGCGCGCACGGCGGTCGCTGGCGTAGACCTCCCAGAGGTAGTCGCGCTCGGCGTCGGTCACCATTTCGAGCGTCAATTCATCGTGATTGCGCAGGAAGATGGCCCATTGGCAGCCGGGCGGCACCTCCGGCGTCTGGCGCATGATGTCGGTGATCGGGAAACGGTCTTCACGCGCGATCGCCATGTACATGCGCGGCATCAGCGGGAAGTGGAACGCCATGTGGCATTCGTCGCCGGCACCGAAGTATTCCTGCGTGTCTTCCGGCCACTGGTTGGCCTCGGCCAGCAGCAGGCGGTTCTTGAATTCACCGTCCATGGCCGCGCGAATCTTGCGCAGCACTTCGTGCGTCTCGGGCAGGTTCTCGTTCGACGTGCCTTCGCGTTCCACGAGATACGGCACGGCATCCAACCGCAGACCATCCACGCCGAGGTTGAGCCAGAACTTCATCACGCCGATCACGGCCTTGAGCACGCGCGGGTTGTCGAAGTTGAGATCGGGCTGGTGCGAGTAGAAGCGGTGCCAGTAGTACGCGTTGGCGACCGGGTCCCACGTCCAGTTGGACGGCTCGGTATCGATGAAGATGATGCGCGTGCCGGCGTATTTCTTGTCGTTGTCGGACCACACGTAGAAGTCGCGCAGCGCAGAACCCGGCTTGGCGCGCCGCGCACGCTGGAACCACGGGTGCTGATCCGACGTGTGGTTGATGACCAGCTCCGTGATCACGCGCAGGCCCCGCGCATGCGCTTCGGCGATGAAGCGGCGCACGTCGGCCATGGTGCCGTAATCGGGATGCACGCCGCGGTACTCGGCGATGTCGTAGCCGTCGTCACGGCGCGGCGACGGATAGAACGGCAGCAGCCAGATGACGTCCACGCCCAGCTCGGCAATGTAGTCGAGCTTGGAGATCAAACCGGGGAAGTCGCCGACGCCGTCGTTGTCGGAATCGCAGAACGATTTGACATGCAGCTGATAGATGACGGCGTCCTTGTACCAGAGCGCGTCGTCCACCAGCAGCGCGGTCGGATTGCGCGTCATGACGGGTTTTCCTCCGAAGGCAGGGCCGGGCGCACGCGCCAGATGGCAAACGGCTGCTCGGGTTCAAGGCGGATGTGCTGCCACTTGCCGCGCCAGACCGTGCGCTGGCCGTTGACCAGGTTCTCGGCCATCAGCGCGCCGTGGTCGGGCAGGCCCCATTGCCACAGTGGCAGTTCGATGTCGGATTCGTGCGCGTGGTGCGGGTCGAGGTTGATGGCGACGAACACCGTGTTGTCACCAAAGCGGTCCGGTGACAGGGCATTGGCCAGTTCGGCCAGTTCGGCCGGTGCGGTTTCCAACCGCGCGGGCAGCACGGGCGGCGTCGATTTGCTGAAGAACAGGATCTGGTCGCCCGAGGCCGGCTGGAAGGTCACGCCCAGATGCGAGTGCAGCGCTGGGTTGGCCCGGCGGATGCGATTGAGCAGGGCGATTTCCTTGACGATGTTGCCGGGGCGGTTGTGGTCCCACGCACGCAACTGGTATTTCTCGGAGTCGAGGTACTCCTCCTTGCCGGGCACCGCGGCGCCTTCGCACAGCTCGAAGCCGTTATAGACGCCCCACAGGCCCGACAGCGTGGCCGCCAGCGCTGCACGAATCAAAAAGCCCGGCCGGCCCGAGGTCTGCAGGAACACCGGGTTAATGTCCGGCGTGTTGACGAAGAAGTGCGGGCGGAAATATTCACGCACCGGCGTGCGCGTCAGCTCGGTCAGGTAATCGATGAATTCCTGCTTGGTGTGCCGCCACGTGAAGTACGTGTACGACTGCGAGAACCCGACCTTCGCCAGCCGGTACATCACCTTGGGCCGCGTAAAGGCTTCCGACAGGAACACCGTATCCGGATAGCGCGCACGCACCTCGCCGATCATCCATTCCCAGAACGGCAGCGGCTTGGTGTGCGGGTTGTCGACGCGGAACAGGCGCACGCCTTCGTCGGCCCAGAACATCACCACGTCGCGCAGCGCCGTCCACAGGCTGGGCTTGGCGTCGTCGGCATAGAAGTCGACGTTGACGATGTCTTCGTACTTCTTGGGCGGGTTCTCGGCGTATTTGATGCTGCCGTCGGGGCGCCATGCAAACCAGCCGGGGTGCTCGCGCAGCCAAGGGTGATCGGGCGAGCATTGAATGGCGAAGTCCAGCGCCAGTTCCAGGCCCTTCTCACGCGCCGCGCGCATCAGGCGGCGGAAATCCTCCAACGTACCGAGCTGCGGATGGATGGCATCGTGTCCGCCTTCGGCAGCGCCGATCGCGTACGGGCTGCCGGGGTCGTCGGGCTCCGCGCGCAGGCTGTTGTTGCGGCCCTTGCGATTGGTGCGGCCGATGGGGTGGATCGGCGGGAAGTACAGCACGTCGAAGCCCATGCCGCGGATGGCGCCCAGGCGGCGGATCACGTCGTCGAACGTGCCGTGCCGCTGTTCGTCATCCGATGCCGAGCGTGGGAACAGTTCGTACCAGCTTGCGAACGCTGCGCCGGCGCGCTCCACGTCGAGCGGGTACGCCACGCTTTCGACATAGAACGGCCGGTAGTGCGAGGCCTGCGCCATCACCTGTGCGGTCACCGGGTCCAGCAGCAGCTTGAGACGGTGCGCGTGATCGGCATCCGCCAGCAGTCGGGCCAGCTTGTGGAGCGCGTCGGCGGCGGCGTCCTGCGGGGCGTGCTCGGCTGCCTGTGCGACCAGCCGCGCGCCTTCTTCCAGCTCCAGCGTCACGTCAACGCCGGCCGTGTGCTTCTTCTCCAGCTCAGACCGATAGGTGCCGAAGGCATCGCGCCACGCAGCAACGGCGTACACGTGCCGCCCCAGCCGTTCCGGCCGGAATGCGCCGCGCCAGCGGTCGTTGCCCAGGGCCACCATCGGCACGTGCTGCCAGGTGTCTTCATCCTGAGCGCGCCACAGCAGGTGGACGGCCAATTTGTCGTGCCCGTCCATCAGCACATCGGCCTCGACGACGATGTCGTCGCCCACCAGGCGCTTGACGGCAAAGCGTCCCTCTTCAACGGAGGGCTGTACCTGTTCGATACCGATGCGCGGCGAGGCGAGGGCTGCGTTGACAGGGTCCTTCGCTTCGCTGGCCTTGGCGCGCGGGCTCTTGGCGGGCTTGCCCGTTGCGGGCGTGCGCACCGGGGCATTGCGGAAGACGCGCCAGACCTGCACATCGCCGGGCAGCAGATCGATCTCCGCTAACGGACGTGCATTGGCACGCAAGGTGTCGTCGCAACTGCCGACCGGCTCCGTCAACAGATCGAGCGCCACGCCGCGCGTAAAGCCGCCGGCCACGCCAGGCAGGAAGTGGTCGGCATGCACCGATACGCCCATGTAGAGGTCGGGGTTGATGACCGTCAGCGTGGCGGCATCGCCTGCGCGCAGGTCCGGGCCATCTGCGCGCAAGAGCGCGGTGGCGGGCGCGTCGGGGCCAGTCAGCATGCGCAGTTCGGCGTGCGGCGCGACGGTGTTCGTCTGGCGTGCGGCGCGGATGGTCGCATTCACATCGCGCACCGCATCGCTCAGGTCGAATGCGGCATGCGCGTCGATCCATTGCTGGTCGGAGGGATCGCCGCGCTCGGCCAGCATCGGCAGCAGGGCGCCGCGTTCGAAGCCCAGCGGCATCAGCCAGCCGGCATCGAGCGTGTCTGCCACGTGCAGGAGACGGCGGTAGGCGCGTTCACGGATCATCGCGTCGCCAAACGCCTGGCCGTAGCGTGTGCCGAACGGTGCTTCCACTGTGGCGATGGGCGGTGCGACGGCCGCCAGGCGGGCGTGTTCTTCCACCATCCAGCCGGCACGGAAGTCCCACCAGCGCAGCGACGAAAACGTCGCGTCAAAGCCGGCGCCCGCCAGTGCGTCGATGGCCGCGCCGTCCATGCCGGGCGTCCACGCCAGGAAGCGGACGGCGGCGGCCTCCTTGCGCACGTCGGCAATCAACGTGCGCCAACGTTCGGCAGGCAGGCGGGCCGGCGCTTCGCAGCGGAATCCGCCGATGCCCAATGCGGCCCAGTTGCGCAACTGCTGCGTCCACCACGTGAGGATGGCGCTGGCGGTGCGCGGGTCGTCGTGTCGGAAGGAGGCGACCTCCAGGTGCGACGGCGGCAGGCGCGGGTCGAGCGCGTCGCCGTCTTCGGCGTGGCTGGCGAACCAGTCGGGGTGGTCGGCACGCAGCGGCGCGTCAACGGCAACGCGGTCAATCACGAGGTCGAGCAACAACGTCAGCCCGCGCGCGCGGCAGCCTTCGGCCAGCGTGGCGAGCGCGGCGTCGGCCGGCCCGCCGCCCAATGCTGCATGCAGTTGCGCATGGTCCCGCGTGACGAAGACGTTGCCGGCCGCACCCACGGCAAACGGCGGCGCCATCAACACATGGTCAAAACCCAGTGCGGCAATGCGATCGAGCACGCCGTCCCACCGGTCGAGCCTGCCCAGTTGCAGTGGATGGACGTAGCAGATGGCGGGCGCATACGGAGCGTCCACCGCAGCCGGCGGCCCTTCGGCGGGCGGCGCGGCCGGCTTCGTGACCGATTTGGCTTTGCTGCCGGGCGGCTTGGCCGCCTTCAGTGCGGCAGTGGTTTTGCGAGGCGTAGCGGGCTTGGGCGACTTGGTCTCTGGCATGCGTGAAAGCGGGGCAGGGCGTCAGGCGCGGTCAGGCACGGATTTTTTCGGCACTGGCGGCGCGCGCCACCGCGTGCGCTCGGATCTCGTCGGACAGCGCCGTCGAGCGTCGCCGCGCCGGCGTACGCACAGGTTGGTCGGGGCGGGGCGTGTGCACAACGTCCGGTGCGACGGGCGCCTGCACCAGCGCCACAGCGGGCATGGGCGTGGCGGCCGGCACCAGCGTGCGGTACAGCGCGATGTATTCGCGGGCAGGCTGCGACCAGCCGAAGTCGGTCGTCATGCCGTTGTATTGGAGGATGCGCCACGCCTGCGGCTGGGCGAAGACGTGCAGCGCGCGTTCCACTGCGGCGACCATGGCGTCGGCGGTGTCGCCGTCGAACAGGAAACCTGTGGCGCCGTGCATGGCGGCTTCGGGCGAGCCGTGGTCGGTGATGGTGTCCATCAGGCCGCCCACGCGCGAGGCGATCGGCACGGTGCCGTAGCGCATCGAGTAGAGCGGCGTCAGGCCGCACGGCTCGAAGCGGCTGCCATGCAGCAGGATATCGGCGCCGGCGTGCAGCAGGTGGGCATAGGCCTCGGTGTAGCCGATCTTGGCGGCCACCTGGCGGGGATAGCGCGCCGCCAGTTCGGCCATGCCAGTCTCGTATGCGTGTTCACCGCAGCCAAGCACGGCCACCTGCAATTGCGGGTTCGATTCCAGCAGTTGGGGCAGCGCCTGCAACGTCACGTCGGCCATCTTTTGATGCGTCAGGCGGCTGCCCAGGGCCAGCAACGGCGCCTTGGCGTCTTCCGGCAGGCCGAAGCGTTGCTGCAGCACACGCTTGGCGGTGTGCTTGCCGCTCAGGTTGGACGCCACAAATGGCTGCGGCAGCAGGGGATCCTTCGACGGGTTCCACACGTCGTTGTCGATGCCGTTGAGGATGGCGACCAGGTCTTGCTGTCGCGCGCGCAGCAGGTCCTGCATGCCGCAACCCGCCGTGTCGGTCAGGATTTCGCGCGCATAGGCGTGGCTCACCGTGGTGATGCGATCGGCCCACAGGAGGCCCGCCTTCAGGAAGCTGAACTGGCCCCAGAACTCGGCTTCATGCGCCGCATCGGGCGGCACGCCAATGTCCGGCACCACGTGCATCGGGAAATTGCCCTGGAACGCGAGGTTATGGACGGTAAAGACCGTCTTCACCGGCACCTGCGCCCGCTTGACGAACAGCGGCACCAGCCCCGCGTGCCAGTCGTGCGCCTGCACGATGTCGGAGCGATGCACACCCGGCACCCCTGCGGCGACGCGCGCAGCAGCCTGGCTGAACGCCGCGAAGCGCAGGGCGTTGTCTTCATACGGCTCGCCATGTGCATCCAGATACGGATTGCCCGGCCGCGCGAACAGGGCCGGCGCGTCGAACAGCAGGACCGGAATGCCTTGTGCGCCCATGTGCCCGCTCAACAGGCGCGCGCGCCCGCCGGGCAGGTCGGTCCACTCGCACACCGTGCGCGTGTGCTGCAACTGCGTGATGGCGTCGGGATAGCCTGGCAGCATCACGGTGACTTTCATGCCGGCGCGTCGAAGCGCGCTCGCGCACGCTCCGACCATATCTCCGAGTCCGCCGGTCTTGGCCAGCGGCACAGCTTCAGAAGCGACGAAGAGAACGTTCAGCGACAAGGTCATGCTCCCGGGGGAATTCGCCTGCCGGGCCGTCATCCAGCTGCATGAACAGTGGAGGGCGCCGATGCGCGGCGGAGGTTTGCGATCGACCTCCTCGCGCAAGACCTATGCCAGTCAGACAGACGCTGACAAGACGGTGGCTCGTCGCTCACGCCGCCTAGGCCGGACGTGATGTGTGCGCTGCGATAACACGTGCAGCGTGTGCAACCTGCGGGTGCGCTGTGTAATTTCGTCTATGCGCGCAGGCGCACGTTGCTCGCGTGCGGCGCTTCGGGCTGGCGGCGCTCGATTGCCGGGGCAATAGAAAAAAACAATCGGTAAAATCATATCAATCAACTTGTGCAATGCACCGATCGACGATACGATCCACTCCGTTGTCAACCAAGCAACCCAACCGAAAACCACTATGTCGCTGATCAATACTCAAGTCCAACCGTTCAAGGCCCAAGCGTTCCACAACGGCAAGTTCATCGAAGTCACGGATGAGTCGCTCAAGGGCAAGTGGTCCGTGCTGATCTTCATGCCGGCCGCGTTCACCTTCAACTGCCCGACCGAAGTGGAAGACGCAGCGGACAACTACGCTGAATTCCAGAAGGCTGGCGCCGAGGTCTACATCGTCACGACCGACACGCACTTCTCGCACAAGGTGTGGCACGAAACGTCGCCGGCCGTGGGCAAGGCACAGTTCCCGCTGGTGGGTGACCCGACGCACGCGCTGACCAACGCATTCGGCGTGCACATTCCGGAAGAAGGCCTGGCACTGCGCGGCACGTTCGTGATCGACCCGCAAGGCGTGATCAAGACGATGGAAGTGCACGACAACGCCATCGCCCGTGACGTGAAGGAAACCCTGCGCAAGCTCAAGGCTGCCCAGTTCGTCGCCAACAACCCGGGCAACGTGTGCCCGGCCAAGTGGAACGAAGGCGCCAAGACGATCAAGCCGTCGCTCGACCTGGTCGGCAAGATCTAAGTTGTAAGGCTGTTTGCTGCAGAAATGCAGCGAGAAAAAACGGCCGGCTCTGCCGGCCGTTTGCTTAAGGGCGCAGGCACGTGCCGCGCCCTGTCACTGAATCAAAACGAATAAAGGAAGTCGTCATGCTGGATGCTGATGTCAAGGC
Organism: Ralstonia sp. UNC404CL21Col; assembly: GCF_000620465.1. GTDB lineage: Bacteria > Pseudomonadota > Gammaproteobacteria > Burkholderiales > Burkholderiaceae > Ralstonia > Ralstonia flatus. The sequence goes on along the minus strand of NZ_JIBE01000004.1, from coordinate 779,840 downwards.
CCAACTGAAGGCCTACCTCGAACGCCTCGTGCAGCCCATTGAGCTGGTCGCCAACGTCGATGACAGCGAGGGCTCCCGCGACATGATGGACCTGCTGCGCGACGTGGCCGAGCAGTCCAGCATGATCGTGCTGACCGAGCAACGCGATGCCGCCGAGCGCGCACCGTCGTTCCTGATCCGCCGCACCGGCGCCGATGTGAGCGTGCGTTTTGCCGCCATCCCGACCGGCCACGAGTTCACCTCGCTCGTGCTGGCGCTGCTGCAAGTGGGCGGCTATGCGCCCAAGCTGGAAGCCGACGTCATCGAGCAGATTCGCAATATCGAAGGGGATTTCCGCTTCGAGACCTACATGTCGCTCACGTGCCAGAACTGCCCGGACGTGGTTCAGGCGCTGAACGTGATGTCCGTGATCAACCCGCGCATCCAGCACGTCGCCATCGACGGCGCGCTGTATCAGGGCGAAATCGAGGCACGCCAGATCATGGCCGTGCCGACCGTGTTCCTGAACGGCGAGACGTTCGGCACGGGCCGCATGGGCGTGGAAGAAATTCTCGCGAAGATCGACACCGGCGCTGCCGCGCGTGACGCTGAAAAGCTCGCCGCCAAGGAAGCGTTCGATGTGCTGATCGTCGGTGGTGGCCCGGCCGGCGCGGCGGCTGCCGTGTACGCGGCACGCAAGGGCGTGCGCACCGGCGTGGTGGCCGAACGTTTTGGCGGTCAGGTGCTCGACACGCTCGGCATCGAGAACTTCATCTCCGTGCAGGAGACCGAAGGGCCGAAGTTTGCCGCCGCGCTGGAGCAGCACGTGCGCCAGTACGACGTGGACATCATGAACACGCAGCGCGCGGTGAAGCTCACGCCGGCAGACAAGCCGGGCGGCTTTGCCGAGGTGACGCTCGCCAACGGCGCGGTGCTCAAGGGCCGCTCGGTCATCCTGTCGACCGGCGCACGCTGGCGCAACGTCAACGTGCCGGGTGAGCAGGAATACAAGAACAAGGGCGTGGCGTACTGCCCGCACTGCGATGGCCCGCTGTTCAAGGGCAAGCGCGTGGCGGTCATCGGCGGCGGCAACTCGGGCGTGGAAGCGGCCATCGACCTGGCCGGCCTGGTGAGCCACGTCACGCTGCTGGAATTCGCCAGCGAGCTGAAGGCCGATGCCGTGCTGGTGCGCAAGCTGCAAAGCCTGCCGAATGCGACCATCGTCACCAATGCGCAGACCACCGAGATCACCGGTGACGGCCAGAAGGTCAATGGCCTGCGCTACAAGAGCCGCGTCGATGGCGTTGAGCACACGGTCGCGCTGGAAGGCGTGTTCGTGCAGATCGGCCTGGTGCCCAACACCGAATGGCTGGACGGCGCGCTCGAACGCAACCGCTTTGGCGAGATCGTCGTCGACGCACGCGGCCAGACCAGCGCGGAAGGCGTGTTTGCCGCAGGCGATGCGACCACGACGCCGTACAAGCAGATCATCATCGCCACCGGCGATGGCGCGAAGGCCGCACTGTCGGCGTTCGACCATCTGATCCGCGTGCCGCTGGCTGAAGCTGCCTGAAGCTGAACGCAGCCGTACCCGTACCAAGCCGGACTTCGCGATAAGCGGGTCCGGCTTTTTCTTTGGTGCTTCGGCGCTCAGCCGGCAGCCGACTGCAGCGCCTGCGCACGCGCCGCGCACATCTCGACAAGGCGATCGCGCAGCGCACGCCCCGCGCTGTCGAGATCCGGTCGCGCAAACAGCGCCAGCTCCAGCCCCCCGATCTCCGGAAAACCATCCGCAGCGCCGAGCACGCGATGCCCGGCCTGCACCGTGCTGGCCGGCAGCAGGCTCACGCCCAGCCCCGCGCTGACGGCAGCACACAGGCTCGCCAGGCTCGGGCTCGAATACGTGATGCGCCACGGTTGGCCGATCGATTCCAGCGCATGCAGCATCTCCTGCCGATACAGCGCGCCCACTGGAAACACCACCAGCGGCAAGGACGGTTGCGATGGCCCGAGCGGCAGCGTGTGCGGCCGCTCGGCGCTATCGATCCAGCAGACCGGCTCCGCCCAGCGCGCATGGCAGTCGCTGTCCGTCCCCCATTGCTTGACGAGCAGCATGTCGAGATCGCCATTGCGATACAGACGCAGGAGGTGGTGTGAGAGGCCGCTTTCCACTTCCAGCCGCAGCCGGGGGCGCTCGCGCGCAAAGCTCGCGATGAGCGGCATCAGCGCGCCGCTGCCGAGGTCCTCGGGCACGCCGAGCCGCAGCACGCCCCCGGTGTGTTCTGGGCTGAGCGCCTCGCTCGCTTCGTTGGCCAGGCGCAGCAGACGGCGGGCGTAGCCGAGCAGCCGATCGCCTTCTTCGGTCGGCAGCACCTGGCGCTGGCTGCGGTCGAGCAGGCGACAGTCCAACTGCTGCTCCAGCCGCAGGATCTGCTGGCTGACCGTCGACTGCGTCAGATGCAGATGCTCCGCCGCCCGGGTGAAGTTGCCCGTATCCACGACCGTGACAAAGCTGCGCAGCAAGACGAGATCAATCATTTGAAAATCCACTGAAGATCATTTCACTATTTAATTTGAACATGTTTAGGGGCGCAACCATAATCGACCCGCAATTTCGTCTGTGGAGAACCTCGATGTCCGATGAGCAGTACATGCGTGAGGCGGTGGAGCTGGCGCGCGGCAACGTCAACGCCGGTGGGCTGCCGTTTGGCGCGGTGCTCGTGCGCGACGGCAAGATCGTTGCCCGTACCGTGAACGAGGTGCGCGCCACCCACGACCCGACCGCCCATGCCGAAATGCAGGCGATCCGCCAGGCAAGCCTTGCGCTGGCTACGCCGGACTTGCGCGGCGCGGTGATGTACGCGAGCGGCCATCCATGCCCGATGTGCTTTGCCGCGATGCGCCGCTGCGGCATTCGCACGGCGTACTTTGCGTATTCGAACGAAGATGGCGAGCCATTCGGCATGTCGACCGCCGCCCTGTATGCCGAGATGCGCCGAGCACCGGAGCACGGCGAGCTGCAACTGCATTCGTGCCGGCCGACGGGCGAGCAGGGCCTCTACGAAGCATGGCAGGCACGTCAAGCGTGAGTGACGTGGCCGCACAGGGCACCGCCGCCGACGCGTCACCTCAAGCCGCGGCTCCGTCGATGCGCGCTGATGCCGGTTGGCTCGGCGTGGTGGTCGTGGTTGCGCTTGGGATGAACTTGCGGCCGATTCTCACGACCATCGGGCCGCTGCTGGCAGAAATTCGCGCGGGCACGGGGCTCGGCTTGCAGGGCGCTTCGCTGCTGACCGTGATTCCCGTGCTGTGCATGGGCAGCGTCGCCCTGTTCCTGCCCTGGCTTGCGCGCTGGTTGCCCGAGCATCGCGGTGTGGCATGCAGTCTGCTGGCCATTGCGGGCGCATGCGTGTGGCGCCTGTGGGCCGGGCACGGCGCCGCGTTGATCGCAAGCGCCGCGCTGGCCGGCACCGGCGTGGCAATTGTCCAGGCGCTGGTACCGGGCCTCGTCAAGCGATGGTTTCCGCAGCGTGTGCCGATGGCGCTGGGTTTGTATTCAGCATCGCTGATGGCCGGCGGCGGCATCGCGGCGACGCTCAGCCCGCGCATTACACACATCGCAGATTGGCATGTCGGTCTCGGCGTGTGGGCGCTGCCGGCGCTGGCAGCCTTCGTGTTGTGGACGACAGCCCGCCCGCGTGATGCCGCCGCACCCGCGCAGCGCGGACCAGTGCTCAATTTCTTCGGCAACCGGCGCGCATGGCTGCTGGCCATCTACTTTGGCGCGGCCAACGGCGGCTACACCAGCATGATCGCGTGGCTGCCGATGTTCTACCGTCAGCTCGGCTGGAGCGCGCAGGACGCAGGCAGCCTGATCGGCCTGATGACGATCTTCCAGGTGATCGGCGCATTGGCTGCACCGCTGCTTGCGCGCCGCTGGCCCGATCGGCGCCCGTGGCTGGCGATCGTGCTGGTCTTGCAGCTCATCGGCATGGTCGGCTTGCTGCTCGCGCCGCAAACCGGCACCACGCTGTGGGTGGCGCTCATTGGCGGTGGGCTGGGGTCGATGTTCTCGCTGTGCCTGACGCTCACGCTGGACCACCTGCCCGATGCGCGCGCTGCCGGTTACTTGGCAGCGTTCGTGCAAGGCATCGGCTTCATCATCACGGGGATCATTCCCTACGCAGTCGGCTGGCTGCGCGAGCTGACGGGCGGTTTCCAGCTGCCGTGGGCGCTGCTGATTGCCATCGTGATCGCGTCGATGGTAACGACGTTGCGCTTTGCCCCCAGCGGCTACGCCCGCGCGATCGGGCCGGTGTAACGCGCGCCCTGCGCAGGTGACCACGCCCCAGGAGGGGCCTTTCACGGTCCGCAAAGAAAACGCTTGTAATGCGAATCATTCGCATTTATAGTGTGTCCATCGACAGCGCTGCAGCCGATGGATCCGCTCCCCGGGGCACATCTTCCAAGGCACGGCGCATCGAACCGAATTTCGCTGCGCGCCCGCTGCTTCATGGGCCGGCGCCCGGCAACCGATCTTTTGTGGGGACCGCTCTGACACACAGAGCGTTTGGCAGTAGCAAGCCGCCCGACAGTCGGGAAAGCACTCAGACCCCGCTTTCCCGACTGCGACTTTCCGGGCTGCCAGCCATGCCGTTTTTTTTCTTCAAGAACTCAGCGACCGGCGTGCATGCGTGCAACGTTGCCGTTTTGGGTTCTCGCCCGCTGTAACGCCCCGCCTGCTGTACCCAAATCTCGCCCCAACGAACGCCATGCCAAACTCGACCGACCTGCGCCGGGCGGGGCTTAAAGCCACGTCGCCGCGCGTCAAGATTCTGGAAATCCTCACCGCCGGTACGGAACAAGGCCGTCACCTGAGCGCAGAAGATGTGTACCGCCAGTTGCTCACGTCGGAACTCGACATCGGCATCTCGACGGTTTATCGCGTGCTCAATCAGCTGGTGGATGCCGGCGTGCTGCTGCGCCATACGTTCGAAGCCGGTCATGCGGTGTATGAGCTGAACGAGGGTGCGCATCACGATCACCTGATCTGCCTGACGTGCGGTCGCGTGGAAGAGTTTCACGACGACGCCATCGAGTCGCGGCAGGAGCGCGTGGCCAACGAGCGCGGCTTCGTGCTGCGCGATCACGCGCTGGCGCTCTACGGCGTTTGCCCGGCGTGTCAGGCGACTGCGGGCGTGGCCGGCGCGATTGGGTTGAATGCGTGATGTGACCCGGTAACTTGCTGAAACAGTATCGACGGGATCATGGCGAAACTCACCGCGCGCTCGGGGTTCCAACTCCCTGTTATTCAGGAGATGCCGATGCAACGCCGTCTGAAGTCCGAAGATGAACTCAAGGCCTTGCTGGCCCGCTGCGTCCAGCAACATCCCGAATGCGCACAGTGCCAACTGCGCGCGATGTGCATTCACCGCCCCGATCACACCGGCTGCAATTGGAGCGCCGAGTTTGATTTTCCCGTGGACGACGATGCCGCCGCCATTCGCGGCCTGTCCGTCGCCAAGCGCCTGCTGACCCGCGCCCGCACGCAGTACAACGTGGTGCCGGCCCGGTAACCGCGCTGCTTATCCCTTCGCCTGGCGGGAGATCCGCTCCAGCAGCGCGCGTGCGCTTTCGCCGTGCCCCTGCTGTGCCAGCAGGCGCGCATTCAGCACGAGATTCTCGAGGACCAGCTTGGCGATGCTCGCGGTGAGCGAGACGATCACCTCGTCCTGGCTGAAGTGGGCATTTTCCATTTGCGTCAGCTGGCGCGACACCAGCTTGCAGACCAGGTCTCGCAACATCTGCTCGTCGAAGGGCAGGTTGGCGAAATCCACCGGGTCTTCCTTCTCGACTTCCGCAATCAACTGGACCAGCAGCTCTTCGGTCATGACGCGTCCCCCGTTCAGGTTTGGACCAGTCTACGCCTGCGTTGCGCAAAAACAAAACGGGCCCGCGTGATGCGAGCCCGTGAGTGTTGTGGCGTTGCGTCGGCTGTTATTTGCGCCGCACGAAGTGGATCGGCTGTTCGGCCGGCGCGGCGGATGCCGATTCACCCGAGGCGCAGCCGCTGCAACCGCTGCCGCATGCGCTGCCCGACAGCGGATCGGAGTGGCAGGAAGGCGACTCGCCCGGCGTGAGCAAGCGCTGCCCGAAGGCGCGCATCCAGCCCGGCCGCGACGGCCGATCACACCAGCCTGCCACGCGCGCCGCCGTGCGGGCGCGCATCGCTGGCGCATAGCGGCCGGTCAGCGACAACGCGCTCAGCGCCACGACGGTGGCGACAACGCCGGTTTCGACAACGTGGTACACGCTCATGTCAGCACCCGTGCGATCTGGTAGGTGGCGAAAGCGGCCAGGTAGGCCAGCGCGAAAAGGTAGCCGGCGGTGCCCGCCATGACCTTCCACGAGTTGGTCTCGCGGCGGATGGTGGCCAGCGTCGAGATGCACTGCGGCGCGTAGACGTACCAAGCCAGGAAGGCCAATGCCGTGGCCAGCGACCATTGCTGCGAGATGATCGGCGCCAGCTGCGCAGCCGCATCTTCATGCGTTGCCGACAGCGAGTACACCGTCGCCAGCGCGCCCACGGCCACCTCACGTGCGGCCATGCCCGGGATCAGCGCAATACACATCTGCCACGTGAAGCCGATCGGCGCGAACACGACTTCAAGCGCACGGCCGATCATCCCGGCAAAGCTGTAATCGATGGCCGGCAGCGTGGCGTTGGCCGGCGGTGCCGGGAACGTCGAAAGGAACCACAGCACCACCATCATCTTGAGGATGACCGTGCCGATGCGGCGCAGGAAAATGCGCGCCCGTTCGACGAGGCCGACGATCAGGTTGCGCACGCTGGGCAGACGGTACGACGGCAATTCGAGAATGAGCGGGTGCTCGTTGCGATCGCGCTTCAGGTACTTGAGCACATAGGCCACGACCAGCGCCGACACGATGCCCGCCATGTACAGTCCGAACAGCACCAGCCCCTGCAGATTGAACAGGCCCCACACCTGCCGCACCGGGATGAACGCGCCGATCAGCAGCGCATACACGGGCAGCCGCGCCGAGCAGGTCATCAGCGGCGCCACGAGAATTGTCACCAGGCGGTCGCGCGGATCCTGAATCGTGCGCGTGGCCATCACGCCGGGAATCGCGCACGCGAAACTCGACAGCAACGGAATGAACGAGCGCCCCGACAACCCCGCGCCCGCCATCAACCGGTCGAGCAGGAAGGCCGCGCGCGGCAAATAGCCCGATTCTTCCAGCGACAGGATGAAGAAGAACAGGATCAGGATCTGCGGCAGGAACACCAGCACGCTGCCCGTGCCGGCGATGATGCCGTTGACCAGCAGGCTCTTGAGCATGCCGTCGGGCATGACGTTGCCGACCCACACGCCCACGGCTTCCACGGCACCCTGGATGCCGTCCATGAGCGGCTGCGCCCACGAGAACACCGCCTGGAACATGAAGAACATCAGCACGGCCAGCAGCATCAGGCCCAGCACCGGGTGCAGGACGATGCGGTCGAGCCGGTCGTCCAGCTCGGCCGTGCTGCGTGGCATGGTCACGGCGGTATCGAGCAGGCGCTTCACTTCGACGTGCGGATCTGCATCGGCCGGTAGCCCGACCGGCACGGCCGGCAGCTGTTCGTGATCGATATGGGCGACAAGGTCGGCCGCGCCATTGCGTTTGATGGCCACGGTCTGCACCACGGGTACGCCGAGGGCGGCTTCCAGCTTGGCGCGGTCGATGCGGATGCCGCGCCGCTCGGCCGCATCGACCATGTTCAGCGCCAGCACCATCGGCAAGCCGAGGCGCTGCAGTTCCAGCACGAAGCGCAGGTGCAGTCGGAGGTTGGTGGCGTCGACCACGCAGATCAGCATGTCGGGGCGCGACTCGCCGCGGAACGTGCCAAGGCAGATATCGCGCGTGATGGCCTCGTCCGGGCTGGTGGCGACCAGGCTGTAGGCGCCGGGCAGATCGAGAATCTGCACATGGCGGCCCGACGGGGCGGTAAAGCGGCCTTCCTTGCGCTCGACCGTCACGCCCGCATAGTTGGCGACCTTCTGGCGGCTGCCCGTCAGCAGGTTGAACAGCGCGGTCTTGCCGCAGTTGGGGTTGCCCACCAGGGCAACGCGCAATGCGGGGGTGGAAGCGGAGGAGGAAGAAGCGTGCATCTGCATGAAGCCGGATAAGCGGAGCCGTAAAGCTGCGGCAATGGGAGGCGGGCTATGCCGCCTCGCGCACCTTTGCGGGCGGGGCCGTTTCGGGCGCGGTGATGGCGGCGGCGGGTTGCGTGGCCGGTTCGGCGTGCACGCGCACGCGGGCAGCCTCCTGGCGGCGCAGTGCAAAGCGGGTAAAGCCCACCTGCACGACGAGCGGGTCGCCGCCGAAAGGACCGACGGCCACCACGCGCACCTCTTCGCCCGTCACGAACCCGAGTTCGCGCAGGCGTTGGCTGATGGGATCGGCGGGTTCACGGTCTTCAACGTGATCCACCACCGCCGTCGCCCGGCGGGAAAGCTCGGAAAGCCGCATCGTGCGTGATCGTTAACTTAACGTGGTACAGCAAAGAAGCTAAATGCGAATCGTTTTCATTATAACGCAACATCCCATGTGACGGGCTGCGGCACCTGGTCGCCAGGATGGATATTTCGGAGGACGGTTGTTACGGATCCGGGCGTTGTGCGGAAGGCACACGCGGAAGGGGCGAGCGACCAAATCCGCTGCCCATGCAGGGTTTTTCCCAAATTACCCTATCCTGGGTATTGGCCTGACCGGGGGCCTTGCCTATCCTTCAACTGCGCTGAACTTCCCCGTTCAAAGCGTATTCTTGAAGCCACCGGATACCGCTATCCGGTGGCTTTTTCTATGGGCGCGTGCCCCGCGCAGCGACCTGCTCCAAGCGGTGCCCATGCTGCAGCCCTGGACGTGCATCGCGGTCGGCCAAGGCAGCGGCAACGACAGTTGGCGCGCCACACTGCATACACTGCCATCACCCCTCGCGCGGCCTGCCACGCCGATTTGCGGCCGGGTCGACTACAGACTATCCACAAGTTGCGTGCGATAGGAATTGCAAGCAAAATGCTTGCGCACTGCGTCAGCCGTCAGCCGGCACGATGCCGCAACTGCATCGTGCGCCGAGGGATGGTCCTTGAGCCGCGCATCGTGCAACCGCAGAGTGCATCCGCTCTCCACATAAGGCTCTACCGGTCATTCAAGTGCCGAAGCACGCTCTCTTTCCCACCACGTTGCGCGGCCGCTTGCTCGCCTTGGCCGCGGTGGCCGCCTTGCCGGCCATCGTCGTGGCGATTGCCGGTGTGGCGCTTTACCGTGACCGGCTCAATGACCACCTTGCCCAGCACCTGACCCACGAAACGGAGGCCGCCGCGGCGCGCGTCGGCATGGTGCTCTCCAACGCCAATACGCTTCTCTCGGTGGTGCTTGCCGACGATTCGGCGCTGCGCATGGAGCCGCAAGAGTGCAGCAGCTTCGTCAACCGCGTCTTCCATAACCAGAGCGAACTCGCGAACCTCGGCATCATCGATGTGCACCGCAAGCTGGTATGCACGCCGGACACAGCGAAGCTTGGCATCGATCTGTCGGACCGGCCTTACCTGAACGAGATCCTGGCGACGGGGCGGTCTTCCTTGTCGACGTTCGTGACCGGGCGCGCCTCCAGCCAGGCGGTCCTGATTTTGGCGCGGCCGATGGCAGGCGGCGACGGCGCCATCCGCGGCGTGGCGTATGCGGCCGTACGGCAAAGCGCGCTGATTGCGGCCGCCATTGAAGGCGTGCCGGAAGCGCCGGTCTATCTGGTGGATGCGGACGGCAACGTGCTCTCGAATCACGGCACCTTGGCTGCGGCGCAAGTGCCGGCCGTTGTGCGCGGGCCGCTCCTGGCTTCGGCGGGGCAGCAGCCCGGCGAGCCGCTGCTGCTGGACGACACCGACGGCGTGCGCCGCGCCTACGCCGCCATGGTGGTGCCGCATGCTGCCGGCGGGCATCTGCGCATCGTGCGCGGCGTGGATGCCACCGACATCGTTCGCCAGCAGCGCAACGTGACGCTGGCCGGCGGGGGCGCCATTCTGCTGATGGTCGTGATGCTGCTCGCGCTGATCCAGATGGCGCTGCGGCGGATGGTCATGCCGCGCATCGACGCGCTCGTCGACGCCGCGCGCCACTACGCAACCGGCGATTTTTCGGCGCGCGTGCCCGAGCACGGCGCCTCGCGCGATGAACTCTCGCTGCTGGAGCGCACCTTCAACGAAATGCGCGCCGCCATCCAGCGCCACGACGCCACGGTCCACCGCCTGACCGAACGCTTCCAGCGCGTGGCGCGCGCGACCAACGACTGGATCTTCGACTGGGATATCGCGACCGGCGAATCCTGGGCCAACGCCAGCCTGCATCGGCTGCTGGGCAGCGATGCCCTGCTCGGCCAGGGCGACGACGATGGCACCGGGGGCGGCACCTCGCGCACGCTGACCTTCCACCAGTTCGTACATCCGGACGATGTCGATGCCTTCGCCCAGGACCTGCGCGCCGTACTGAATTCGGACCGTGACAGCTGGCAGCACGTCTGCCGAGTGATCGACGCCAATCGCGCCACGCGCACGGTGGAAATTCGCGCGAGCCTGTATCGCGATCAGGACGGCCGCGCCGTGCGCATGGTCGGCGGGGTGACCGACATCTCGCAGCGCTCCGCGATCGAGCAGGAACTGCGCAGCAGCGAAGCGAACCTGAGCGTGGCGGAGCAGATTGCGCTCCTCGGCAGTTGGCGCTGGGATGTGCTGCGTGACTCGACGACATGGTCGTCGGGCATGTACGTGTTGACGGGCATGCCGCCCGGTGCGCCGCCGGCCTTCGCCCAGCAGGCGCAGTTCTTTACCGCCGACAGCTATAACCGTCTGCGCGATGCCGCGAGCCGCGCCGTAACCGAAGGAGAGCCGTACTCGCTGGAGCTGGAGATGATCCGCCGCGACGGTGAGCACCGCTGGGTGCTTTCGCGCGGCAACATCGAGCGCAACGAGCGCGACGAGGTCATCGCGCTGTTCGGCACCATGCAGGACATCACCGAGCGGCGTGAATCCGACGAGCAGCTGCGCCTGCTGCGCCGCGTGGTCGAATCGGTGCCGTCGGGCATTACCGTGGCCGACGCACAGGAGCCTGACCTGCCGATCGTGTATGTGAACCCCGGCTTCGAGCGCATGACGGGGTATCGCGCAGAAGAAGTGCTGGGCCGCAACGCGCGCTTCCTGCATTCGTCCGAGCCTGGGCAGCCCGCGCTGAACGAGGTGCGGACCGCGCTGCGCGACGAGAGCGAGATCCGCGTGCTGCTGCGCAATTTCCGCAAGGACGGCCACGCGTTCCTGAACAACTTCCTGCTCTCGCCGGTGCGCGACGCCAAGGGCGCGGTGACGCACTACGTCGGCATCCAGGATGACGTGACCGAGCAAGAGATGACGCGCACGCGCCTGGCCCAGCACGCCACCATCGACCCCCTCACGGGGCTGCCCAACCGCACGCTGCTAGCCGACCGGGTGCAGCAGTCGGTGGAAATGGCCGCCCGCCAGCGCAGCCGCTTCTATGTCGCGCTCGTCAATATCGATCGTTTCAAGGTCGTCAACGACAGCCTCGGCCACCTGCTGGGCGACGAGGTGCTGCGCCGGGTGGCCGAGCGCCTGCGCGATGCCGCCGATACGGTGGACACCGTTGCACGCTTTGGCGGCGACGTGTTTGCATTGGTGATCTCGCACGCCGGTTCGCGCGGCGTCGACTTCGGCTTTGATCTGTTTGCCGAGCCGGTGCGTGTGGAAGGGCACGAGGTGTTCGTGACGGCAAGCATCGGCGTGGCCGAATACCCGGCGCACGGCGCCGACGCCGATAGCCTCATCCGCCATGCCGAAATGGCGATGTACTACGCCAAACAGAACGGCCGCAACCGCCTGGAATTCTTCGCGCCGGAAATGGATATCGGCGTGTCGTACCGGCTGAATCTGGAGCACCAGATTCGTGCTGCGCTGGAGCAGGGCCAGTTCCGCTTGCTGTACCAGCCACAGATCGACACCAAAACCGGCCGCGTGTGCGGGCTGGAAGCGCTGATTCGCTGGATTCACCCGACGCGCGGATTGCTGCCGCCGGCTGCGTTCATTCCGGTGGCCGAAGAGAGCGGGCTGATCGTCGAGATCGGCAACTGGGTCTTGACCGAAGCCGCGCAGCAACGCGCCGAATGGCACAAGCGCGGCCTGGCTGATGACCTGACGCTCGCGGTGAACGTGTCGCCGCTGCAGTTCAAGCGCGGCACCGTGCTGCCGACGCTGCTCAAGCTGCAGCGCCAGTACGGCCTCGGCTCCGGCTTCCTTGAATTGGAAGTGACCGAGTCGATGCTGATGGAAGGCACCGAGCGCACCATTGAAGACCTCACGGCCATTCGCCAGCTTGGCGTGCGCATTGCCATCGACGATTTCGGCACGGGGTATTCGAGCCTGGCGTATCTGAAGCGCTTGCCGATCGACCTCATCAAGATCGACCGCGCCTTCGTCAAGGACATCGATCGCGATTCCAACGATGCTGCCATCTGCACGACCGTCGTGGTGCTCGCCCACAACCTTGGCGTGAAGGTGTGTGCCGAAGGCGTGGAAGATGCTGCGCAATCGGCCTTCCTGGCCTCCCACCAATGCGACGTGCTGCAGGGCTATTACTTCAGCGAGCCGCTGTTGCCTGAGGCGGTGACGGCCTTGCTGGAACGCGACACGCGCTTCACCGTGTAAGGCAGCGCTGCCGCTGCGGCGCTACGCGCGGAACACGGCGATGGCGTGCTTCAGGTCTTCCGACTGGCGGGCCAGCACCGACGTGGCGGCCGCCGCTTCTTCCACCAGCGTGGCGTTCTGCTGCGTAACCCCATCGAGCTGCGAAACCGACGCATTGATCTGCGCAATGCCGCTGCTCTGCTCGCGCGAGCTGGCGGAGATTTCCGACATGAGCTGCGTGACGGTCTGCACCGATTGCACGATCTGCGTCATGGTGGCGCCGGCCTTGTGGACGAGATCAACGCCGTCGCGCACGGACTGGTCGGATGCGCGGATGATCTCCTTGCTCTGTGCGGCGGCCTGCGCGCTGCGTTGAGCGAGACTGCGCACCTCGCCGGCAACGACTGCAAAGCCCCGGCCTTCTTCGCCCGCGCGGGCGGCTTCCACCGCGGCGTTCAGCGCAAGGATGTTGGTCTGGAACGCGATGCTTTCGATGGTGGCGATGATCTCGGTCACGCGCTGGCTGTCGGCGCGGATGGCGTCCATGGTTTGCACCACGCGCTGCACGACCTGGCCGCCGTCGGCCGCGATCGTGGAGGCCTCTTCGGCGAGGGCGCTGGCGGCACGGGCGTGGTCGGCATTCTGCGCGACCATCGATGTCAGCTCCTCCATGCTCGATGCGGTTTCTTCCAGCGCGGCGGCCTGCTGCTCGGTACGGGCGGAGAGGTCATGGTTGCCGGCGGAAATCTGCAGCGTGCTGTGCGCGACGTTGGCGGCGCCGTCCTGGATGTCGCGCACGATCGACGACAGGCTTGCGCGCATGGTGCCCATGGCGCGCATGACTTCGCCCAGCTCGTCGCTGGAGCGGACTTCGACCACGGTGGTCAGGTCGCCGGCGGCCAGTCGCGTGGCAAGCGTGGCGGCTTCTTCCAGCGGTCGGATCAGCGTGCGTGCAAGCAGCACGCCTGACATCGTCGCCAGCCCGGCGCAACCCACGCCGGTGAGCCACAGCCAGTCGCGGCTGAACACGAGCCACGCTGCGCCATGCAGATCGGCGGCTTCCAGCGCGATGTGCGCCCATCCCGTGCCGATCAGGATGGCCGATGCAATCAGCGTCTGCAGCCCGATCACCTTGAAGCGCAGGCTGTCGATCTGGAACAGATTGACGGCGCGCCGCCATCCCGTGCGCAGAATGCGGCCCGCGCGCACGGTGTACGACGTGTCGCCTTCGTTGATGGCGGTATAGGCGCGTTGCGCGCGCGCGATCTGCGCAGGCGTCGCCATGGAACGCACCGACGTATAGCCGACCACCACGTTGTTCTGAAACACCGGCGTCACGTTGGCCAGCACCCAGTAGAAGCCGCCGTCCTTGCGGCGGTTCTTGACGAAGCCGCGCCACGCCTTGCCGGCTTGCAGCGTGGCCCACAAATCGGCGAAGGCGGCTTCGGGCATGTCGGGGTGGCGCACGAGATTGTGGGGCGCACCGACCAGCTCTTCCTGCGTGTAGCCGCTGATGCGCACGAACGCCGGATTGGCGAAGACGATGCGGCCTTTGAGATCGGTGCGGGAGATGAGGTAGTCCGTCGGGTTGAGGGCGGTTTCGGCTGGGGTGACCGGCAGGTTCTTGCGCATGGTGGTGCCGCGCTTCGTGGGCGCGGAGTATCGGAAGGAGGCGTGAGCTTGAAAGGCTCGCTGTCCTTCTTTGCATCGGCATGCTGCGGGCGGCCTAAAGGTGATGCCGGCGCCGCGAGTTGATCTGGATCAAATTCCGGGCGCGGCGCAGATTGGCATGGCCGTTGCTACGTTGCTGGCAATGCGCCGTCCAGGCGCTGCAGATGGAGGAACGAGTGCACAAGATCTGTGGAGACGTTGAAATCGTCCCGCGCGTGGTGCCTGCCGGCGGGCGGGGCTGGGAGGCACGCGTGGAGGTGGTGTTTCGCGGGGCCGAAGGGCAATCGTTGTCGGGCTCGCAGCCGGTGCGGCCCGGATGCACCTTCGGCTCGCCGCGCGAAGCGATGGACGCGGCGCTGCTGCACGGGCAGCGCCTGTTGCGGGAGTGGGTGAGGGGCACCACACCCCAGGCAGAAGTCGCGACCTGACGCGACGCGAAGATCAGCGCGCCTCGCTCGCCTTGCGTTCTTCACGCGAGAGGCCGGCTGTCCAGTAGCCCTTGGCGTCGATGGCGTCGTGCGGGACGGCCCAGGCGCCCTCGAGCAGCGTGCGCACCTGCTTGAGCAACGACGCCTCGCCGGCCAGGAACACCTGCGGCGTGCCGGCCGGCATGGCTTGCGCGCTGAGCGCTCCGACCATCATGGCGCCGGCGTGCGCCGTGTCGCTTTCCACCCAATGGATGTTGCGGCTGCGCGGGTGCGCGGCCAAGGCGCCTTCCAGCGGCAGCCGGGCGCGGGCGTCGCCAATGGCGATGTAGGTCAGCACCTGCGCGTGCTCAGGCAGCGTCTCCAGGATCGCGAAGATCGCAGGCAACGCGGTTTCGTCGCCGATGAGCAGCGTCCAAGGCGCGGCGGGATCGGCACGGAAACCGCGCTTCGGGCCAGCAAATTCGACTTCATCGCCGGGCGCGGCATGCTCGAGCCAGCGTGCGGCAGGGCCGTGCTGGGCTGCGGGCGTTTCGTCGTGCACGACGAAATCGATTTCGAGTTCGCCGCGCGCCGCGTGATAGCGGCGGATGGTGTAGGCCCGACCGAGCGTTCGGCCGCTGCCCGCGCGATCGTGCGGAAACATCAGCTTGATGGCGGCGCCGGGGGGCGCCTCGGCGAGATCCTCGAGATCCGTGGCGGCCACGCCGGTAAAGACCACGCGGCGCATGCGGGGCGACAACGTATGGATGGCGCGCACACGCACGCGGCGTGTGGCGGGTTTGACAGAACTGAGCAGCTGCGACATGAGACCTTGTGTGCGATTGAAGGCAAACATAGATGGCTGCGGAATGAACCGACTGGACCGACGCGGTGGCCCGGGCGACCGAACATCGCCCGGGGCGGCTGAACAGATGCTGCTGGCCGCTTACCGCTCGCCGGTGATTTCCTTGAGGGCACGTAGCAGGATGTCTGCCACGCGTTGCTGTTCTTCGCGCGAAGCGAAGCGTTTTTCCATGAGGGCAAACTTCAGGCGCCAGCGCGCGGTGCGCAGCGGGTCGTGGCCTGTGTCCGTCCATTCGGCGGCGTTGTCGGTTTCGCGGTCGAAGGCCATGGCTTCGTTCATGCGCTTGACGCGCTCACCCATGGCGCGCAGCTGCGCGAGGATGGCGTCGGCGCTGTTCTGGCGCTCGGCCAGCCAAGCTTCGCCTTCGGGCGTGATGCCGTAGCGCTTCTTGTTGCCTTCGACGGTGACGGAAGCAAAACCGTGATCTTCCAGGTACGACAGGGCCGGGTAGACCATGCCCGGGCTTGGCGTGTAGAAACCAAGCGAGTGCTCTTCCACCGCCTTGATCAACTCATAGCCGTGGCGCGGGGTGCCTTTCAGGAGCGCCAGCAGCACCAGTTGCAGATCGGCTGAACTGAGCCGTCGGCCACGCCAGGGGCTGCCGCCCTCGTCATCGCCTTCTCCGTAGCCGCCGGGGCCGCCAAAGCCGCCCATGCCGCGCCCGAAACCATGGCCGCCATGACCGTGCCGGCCCATCATGAAGTGTTTCTCAATCCACATTCTGGGGTGATGTCCAAACCATCCGCGCATTGCCGTTCTCCTGAAGAGCATCATCAGATATATCTTAAGATACATCGCATGATAGTGGCGGCCATCCAGAAGTCAAGGACATCCGTGGCGGCGGCAGGAAAAAAACCGGCCTCGGATCAGGCGGCAGGTTTCTCGGTGCCCAGCTTGGCGACGTGTACGAGCCAGCGCCTTACCACCTCTTCTTCTTCCGGCGTGAACCCATTGACCAGATCCTGCTCGATGCCGCCAGAGCGGTCTCGGCACGCGGCGAGCAGCTCGGAACCTTCCGGCGTGACGTCGATGTGCTGGATCCGGCCGTGCACGGCGTGGGGCCGGCGGGTGATAGCGCCGCTGCGCTCCAGGTTGGTGACGATCACGCTCACCGTCTGGGGCGTCAGCATGGCGAGCCGGGCGAGGTCGGCATTCGAGATGCCCGGGTAGGCGCGGAGCATCGTGAGCACCAGGAATTGCGGCAGTGTGACGCCCACGTCGGCCATGGCGCGCTCCATGCGCAACCGCTGCGCGGCGCTGGCTTGGCGCAGCAGGTAGCCAAGATAGCCCTCTTCGCCGCGTTTGCCTTGGCCGGGCTCCGGAATGGCGGGCGCGTTGGCGGATGTGTCGTGTTCCTGGGTGGCAACAGGGGTGCGCTTGCTCATGATGTAAGAGTTCGAATATGATGTTCGAACACTGATATTACCACTCCTCCCACCCGAACCCCTTCAGGAGCCAGCCATGGAAGATCTTTCCCCGCGCATGGATTACTCGGAATTTGTCGATACTGCCGTCGGCGTGGCGCCGGCGTTGCAGGCGCTCAGCAAGGCAGTGGACGCCTCTGGGCTGGAAAAACCGCTGACCGAACTCGTCAAGCTGCGCGCCTCGCAAATCAACGGCTGCGCGTTTTGCGTGCAGTTTCACCTGAACCTCGCGCGCAAGCTGCGTGTGGCGCCGGCCAAGCTGGATCTGGTGGCGGTCTGGCGCGACACGCCGGCCGTTTTCACCCCGCGGGAGCGCGCCGCGCTTGCCTGGACGGAAGCGCTGACCACGTTGGCCCGCGCCGCCGGCCACGGCGTGGAAGACCACGAATACGATGCCGTGCTCGAGCATTTTTCCCGGACGGAAGTCGCCTTTCTCACGGCCGCTGTCGCCAACATCCAGGCGTGGAACCGCATTGCCGTTGCGATGCGTTTTGCGCCACAGGTGCCGGCCGCGGCGGCAGCGGAGGGTGCATGACCATGGACGCCATCCGCCCCATCGAAGACGAAGCCGCGCTGCGTGCGTGCTTTCCCCTCATGCATCAATTGCGGCCGCACCTTGCCGACGCAGACGAACTGGCCGCGCGCTGGCGCCGGCAGGTGGAAGACGGCTATCGCCTCATCGCCGTCTGGCGTGACGGCGCGCCGGTTGCCCTGGCGGGCTATCGCCAGCAGGAAAACCTCGTCTACGGGCCGTTCCTGTATGTCGACGATCTCGTGACCGATGCCAAGCTGCGCAGCAGTGGTCTCGGCAACGTCCTGATGGACCATCTCAAGGCCGAAGCGGAGCGTCTGGGCTGTGCGAGGCTGGTGCTCGACACGCCGCTGTCCAACGTGCTTGGCCACCGCTTTTATTACCGCAACGGGCTGCTCGCGGGTGCGTTGCGGTTCGGCATGAACACGCAACCTGGAGCAACGCGATGACAACCCTGCTGCATGTGGCCGTGAGCCCCCGCGACGATCGCTCGCACAGTCGGCGCGGTGCGCAGTTCGTGATTGCGCAACTGGCGCAAGCCTCCGGTGGCCTGCGCATCATCGAGCGCGACCTGGCGGCGACGCCGCTGCCGCATCCCGATGCCGGTTTTGTCGAGGCCAGCCTCATGCCCGACGCCGAGCGCACCGCAGCGCATCGCGCGCAACTTGCCCTGTCGGAAACGCTGATCGGCGAGCTGGAGGCGGCGGACGCCGTGCTGATCTCTACGCCGGTGCACAACTACACGGTGCCTTCGGCGCTGAAGGCGTGGATCGATCTGGTGGTGCGGCCCGAGCGCACGTTTCGCCGCACGCCAAAGGGCAAGGTCGGCACGCTGACCGATCGCTCGGTGCTGGTGGTGTCCGCCTCCGGCGGCAACTTCGATGGTGCCCACGCGCAGACCGATTTCCTGATGCCGTATCTGCGGTACGTGTTTGCCACGGTGGGCATCCATCAAGTTGCCGGCATCCGCTTGCAGAACACCGCGCGCGGCGCCGATTCCGCCATGCAGGCCTTCGAAGGGTTCCGGCAGGAACTGGCCGCGCGGATGTTGCTCATGCCGCTGGTTGCCTGATTGCGTCGGGCCCGGCCACGGCGGTGCACGTGTCAGTGGACGGCCCCGCCACTGACCTTCACATCTGCGCGCGTGGCCAGCGCTGTACGCACCGCCAGACGAATCCCTTCGATTTGCGTATCGATCGACAGACTGGGCCGGCCCGCATGCAGGGCCGCCAGCTGGGGCGTGGTTGGCACGTGAATGAAGCCGCCGCGCACGTGCGGCGCGCGGGTGGCGATGTGGTGCATCAAACCGTAGAACAGGTGGTTGCAGTTGTAGGTGCCGGCACTTTGCGACACGCCCGCCGGCACGCCGGCCTCGCGCAGCGTTTGCACGATCGCTTTGATCGGCAGCGTGGAAAAGTACGCCGCCGGCCCATCGGGCACCACAGGCGTATCGACGGGCTGATTGCCGGCGTTGTCCGGAATGCGTGCGTCGATCACGTTGATGGCCACGCGCTCCACCGAGATATCCGTTCGGCCGGTTGCCAACCCGAGCGCGAACACCAGGGTCGGCGATGTTGCCTCGATGGCGTCCACCAATTGTTCGTTGGCGAGACCAAACACGCACGGCAGCTGCCGCGCCACGATAACCGCGCCGCCCACCTGCGTGCCGTCGAGTGCCTGCGCGATGTCCCACGAAGGGTTGGTGGGGTCGGATTCAAACGGCTCGATGCCGGTGACGAGAACGGTAGTCATGCGCGCGCTCCTGGTTGATATGCGTAGCGATGCAACTATTTTCCGATCAAAAAGGCGGCCATGGCCGCCCCCGTTTGTCTTACGTGTTCAGTGCACTCCGAACGTCGCGGATAGCCTGCACCGTATCGTCGAACGCGCTTGCGCCGACGTGCTCGCGCAAGCGCCGCGCCACCTTGGCGCTGGCCGCCTGCAGCGCGGCTTCCACTGCTCGGGCCGCTTCCGTGGGGAACAGGTTCCACTCGCGGCCATCCTCTGCGGACGGCTGGCGCTCCACCAGCCCCTTGGCGACCAAGCCATCGACGAGACGCGTGGCCGTGGGCCGCGCAATGCCCAGCACTTCGGCCAGTTCGCGATTGAGCACGCCGGGCCGTTTGAGCACCACGCGCAGCACAAAGCCTTGCGGCGGCGTCAGGCCGAACGGCGCGTACGCTGCCGCCCATTCGCGTTCGACGGAGCGCGCCAGCGCGGTGGTGTTGAAGTACAGGCAGTGATCAAACATGTGCGGCAGTCTAGCGACGGATCGTTAGGGATGCAACGAATTTATCCATCCATCGATCTGCTGGGAGTGAAGCACGGCGTACGGCTCAGGGCGGCGTTTCCGCCATCTACGTCAGCTGCTTCAGTGCCTGGACGAAGTACGCGCGATCGTGCGGTGCCAGGTCTTGCATGGTTTGCGAGAGGCGCTCCATCGTCGTGCGCGCGGTGGCGTGATCGCGGTCTGCGTGGGCAAACCACGCCAGCTCCAGAAGCAAGCCGCTCACTTGGACGTGGCCATAGCGATGACGGCCACTGTCGTGCTCGCGCAGACGCAGCGCCGCCACGTCGGTCCAGCGCTGGGGCCAGTAGCGCGCGTCAAAGGCTTCGGCAAACGGTCCGGCCTGCGTGCGCAGGTCGGTCAACGTGAGCGCAGTGCGGCTTGTGTCGGCGCGTGCAATGCGCATGAGTGCGATGGCGTTCCACGCTGATTGCAGTGGCCCGCCGTTGCGCAGCGCCTGCCATTCGCTCATGGCCAGCCAACGGACGGCATCGACCGTGCCGTCGGCATGCACCGCGTTGCCAAGCACATCGCGCAGCAGCCAGCACGTCATGCCGAGGTTGGCGGCTACTTGCTGCACGGCGTCGGAGGCCTGGCTTTCCAGCGCGGCAGCCAGCGCGGTTTCGAACTGCGCGACGATGCGCTGCGCGGCCTGGGCGCGTACGTCCGATGCAATGCCGTCGGCATCGGCGTAGAGCAGGCGGGCGCGTTCGATGAGTGCGCTCAGGTTGTTCCACTCGAAACGGATCTGCGGGTGATAGCGCAGCAGGCTGCGGCCGGGTTCGGCGTCGGCCAGGCGCGCGAGCAGGCCCGCGGCAAGGTCGAGGTCGCGCCGGTCATACGCGCACCATGCGGTGACGATGCGCTCCATGGCCGCGAGGTAATCGTTGCCCAGCACATGGCGCTGCCGGCGGTGCGCGCGCAGTTGCGAGAGCAAGGCGCTGGCGCGTGTCGAGTCGCCCAGCCGGCGCGCGGCCATTGCCTCGCCCAGGGTGACGAGGGCGCGCTGGAAGTCGTTGTCCGCGGCGTCGCCGGCGTGGCGCAAGGCGAGCAGGGCGCCGCCGCGCTCGGTGTCGGAGGCGCTTGTGCCGGTGCTCGTGCCGGTGCTCAGCGCATGCAGCAGGCGGCCTTCGCGCATGGCGTGGCGCGCCGTCAGAAAGGCGTGCCAGAAAGCCGGATTTGGCGTGCCGGGTGCAGGCCCGGACAGTGCGCTGGCGTTGGGTTCAGCGCCGATATCTGGGCTGCCCTCCGGCGCGGCGATACCGAGGAAGGTGCGCACATCGGTGTCATCGGCAATCCGTCCTTCCACCAGGCAGATCACGCGCGCCGCGTCTTCGGGCGTAAGCCAGAACGGGCCCTGGCTGCGCTTGTCTGCGTTGAGAAAGCGCGGCTCGCGATCGCGCTGTTCGCCCCAGCCGGCTTGCACGCCCCAGTTCTGCCAGTCGCGAAAGGCGCGGCTGATCATCATGCGCTGCGTGCTGGCGTCCGATACGGCACCGCGCAGGTCGGCCAGTCGCACCAGCGGTTGTTCCGGCGACAGACGATAGGCGTAGGCCAGTCGCACCAGCAGCCACAGGCTCTGGAACGGCGCACGCCGGCCGTCGACGGTTTGCGGCGTGGTCAGCTCGACATGGAGGGCGGGCAGGGGCGGAGGCGTCATGCAAACAATCGGGCGAAGCGAAAACGTGGCGCCATTGTGCGCCAAGCTCATTGTTACAGGCGTTACGCGCGTGACGTGAGGCTTGCCTTGCACGCTGGCGGCTGCATGGCGCGCTCCCTACGATGCGCAGCGCCGGCTCTTGTCCGCATCGACGCGAGCCGGCAGCCATTCACTCATTTCATGGAGCCCCTCATGTTCTCTCACTGGTCGAAGACCTTCGCGTTTGGCCTCACGGCCTGCGCCGTTGCCCTCAGCACCGCCACCGCTCATGCTGAGCTGGTCGTGCGCAATGACCTCAAGCGCGTGTTCGACGACGCCGGCGTCTCCGGCACCTTCGTGCTGATAGACATCAGCGCCGACCGTACGTATGTCGTCGATCCGGCGCGGGCCGCGCGGCGCATCCATCCGGCATCGACGTTCAAGATTCCGAACAGCCTGATCGCCTTCGACACCGGGGCCGTGCGCGACGATCAGGAAGTGCTGCCCTACGGCGGCAAGCCGCAGCCTTACAAGCAATGGGAGCACGACATGGCGTTGCCCGAGGCGATTCGCCTGTCGGCCGTGCCGATCTATCAGGAAGTCGCGCGCCGTGTTGGGTTTGAGCGCATGCAGGCCTACGTCGACGCGTTCGACTACGGCAATCGCCAGCTCGGCAGCGTGATCGACCAGTTCTGGCTGCGTGGCCCGCTGGAGATTTCCGCGTTTGAAGAAGCACGCTTCACCAGCCGCATGGCCCTCAAGCAGTTGCCGGTAAAACCGCGCACGTGGGACATGGTCCACCGCATGCTGTTGATCGAGCAGCAGGGCGATGCCGCGCTGTATGCCAAGACCGGCGTCGCCACCGAATACCAGCCGGAGATCGGTTGGTGGGTCGGCTGGGTCGAGCGTGCCGGGCGGGTCTATGCGTTTGCGCTGAACATCGACATGCCGCGCGAGGGCGATATGGCCAAACGCATTCCGGTGGGCAAGCAGTTGATGCAGGCCCTGGAGGTGTGGCCGACGCCGTGAGACGCGCGCCTGTAGGTTCCTCTATCTGACCCGCAATTAGGGATGCCCGCACTCCACAATGAGATGGATCCGGAGGACGATGAAAATCGTAAAAAACTATTGCGGCGGTCCGCCGGAAGGGGGCCAGACGCGAAACATCGCCCGAGGGGCGAGCATCCGGGGGGTCTTATGTTCAGGGTCTACAAGGCAATGGCCGTCGCCATCACGACGGCCGTCGGAGCGAGTGGCGCGCTTGCGGGCGGCAGCCAGGACGGCGTGATTTATTTCACGGGCGCCATCGTCGAGGCGGGGTTCCGTGTGCAGCCGGCGCTACGGGCGGTGGGCGCGGGCGAGGGTTTGCAGGCGCGTTCATCCGCGTCCGGCGATCAGGTGGTGCTCGACTTTCGCTCGACGGCGGTGCGGGCCGTGCCGGTCGATGTGTCGGTGGAGGCGCGTGGGGCATCGTCGCTCAGGCCCCTGCGGGTGGGCGATGCACGCAGCAAGGCGGACGTCCTGGCCAAATACGGCGGTTTCAACGCCAGCCTGCTCATGGCAAACAACGGCACGCTGACCTTGTCGCGCGCGCCGGGGACGGAGCCAGCGCTGGCGGTGGTGACGCTGTCCTACCAGTAATGAAAAAGGCGGGGAAATCCCCGCCTTGTTTGTGGACTGTTGCGATTGACCGTTGCGACGGCGTTACGACGCCACCGGCCCCACCGGCGATTGGAACGGGTGGTACTGGTACAACCACGTCTCCGACAGCGGCTTGCCATCCACACGCAAAAACAGCCGCATGTCGACCGGTTCCTTCCCGTCGACCGTCAGGTCGAACTGCGCGCGCCAGTGCCCCGGCACGCCATTCGGCACGGCTTCGGTAAACACATACGAGAACGTGCCGCGCGAGGTGCTGAGCACGGCCTCCGGCTTGGTGCCGAACGGCAGCTTCTCCAGCGGGCCGCCCTTGAACTCGACCATGAATTTGCGCACGCCGCGCGGCCGCGGCTGGCCCGGCTGCCCGCCGTTGCCCATGCGCGTGGCCACGCAGCGCGCCAGTTGCGTCGGATACGGCTCATCGGCCAGCCAGTGCAGGCGATAGCGCAGACGATACTGGCTGCCCGCACGCGCCGGTGCCTTCGGCACCCACATCGCGACGATGTTGTCGTGGATCTCGTCGTCGGTCGGGATTTCAATCAGCTGCACGGCGCCTTCGCCCCAGCCTTCCAGCGGCTCGACCCACAGGCTCGGGCGGCGCTCGTAGTGCACGCCGTCTTGGTAGTTGTTGAAATCGCGATCGCGCTGCAGCAGGCCGAAGCCGCGCGGGTTGTTGTCGCCAAAGGCAGACGCCATCGTGCGCGGCGGATCGTTCAGCGGGCGCCAGATGCGTTCGCCGTTGCCGGTCCAGAGAGCCAGGCCGTCGGAGTCGTGCACCTCGGGACGCCAGTCGGTGGCGGTGCCCTTGGCCGTTTCCGAGAACCAGTACATCGACGTGGCCGGCGCGATGCCGAAGCGGTCGACATCCTTGCGCAGGAAGATGGCCGTGTCGATGTCCATCACCACGCCCTTCGTGCGGTGCATCACGAAGCGGTATGCGCCGGTGATGCTCGGGCCGTCGAGCAGCGTATAGATCGTCACGGAATCGGCGCGGTTGTCTGCCGGCGTGTCGAACCACACGTGCGTGAAGTTTGGAAACTCCTCCGGCTTGCCGGCCTGCGCCACGTCGAGCGCGATGCCGCGTGCGGAAAGTCCGTACTGATACAGCTCGCCGATGGCGCGGAAGTACGACGCGCCCAGGAAGGCGACCCAGTCGTTCTTCTTCCAGTCGAGTTTTTTCTGGTCGCCGAGGCGGCTTTCCTGGAAGCGGAAACCGGCAAAGCCGCTGCCGCGCGGCAGTTTGCGCGCCGGGCTGTCGGCAGGCATGTCGAAGTACGACTCGTCGTAAACGATTTCGCGTGCGGCGCCTTTTTCCACCACGTGCATGCGCACCGGCGCGCGGAAGAACGTGCCCAGATGGAAGAACGTCACCGGAAACTGGCCGGGGCCGTCAGCAAACAGCGCGTGGGCGGTGTCGAACTTGATCTTGCCGTGCGCTTCGTAGTCGATCTTGGACAGGATGTCGGCCGGCGCCGTGGCAGGCGGCGTGTACGGCTTGCCGGCCATCGTGCGGGCGCGCTCGATCAGTGCATCGAAAGAAAACGGCGCGGCATCGCCGAGCTTGACGCGATCGGCGGCCAGCGCTTCGGGCGTGATGCCGAGGGCTGCCAGCGTGGCGGTAACCGAGGCGGAGGCAAGAAGGGTTCGACGTGTGACCATAGGTGCCTGTGATGTAGCGGGTGAATAAGAATGGTCCGACATGGTAACGCGCACCGGGGTTCCGACGCGGGCTGAGGGTCGTCCGGATGGCCGATCCGTCGCGGCCCAGGCGGCCCAGGCGGCCAAATCGACCGTTCGTCGCAGCGGGTTTGCGCCTTGAAGTGCCGGTTGCGATACTTGGCGGCACATCGACCTGGGGGCTCGGATGACGCAACGCTTTCGCAGCATCGGCATCGCTTTGGCATTGGCCTGCGCGTTATGCAGCGCGCAGGCGGCACCTTGCGACGCGCCTGCCCCGTTGAACGACGGCTGGCAAATCGAGGCGGAACCGGCCGCGGCGGGTTTCGACGCCCGCAAGCTCTGTGCCGTCCTGCACAAGGTTGCAGACGCCGATATCAATGTCCACAGCCTGCTCGTGGTGCGACATGGACGCCTGGTCGCGGAGGTCTATCGTGCAGGCAAGGACGAGCGGGTGAAGGACCTGTTCCGCACCACGCGCACGTTCGACGCCAGCACGCTTCACGACGTTCGCTCGATCAGCAAATCGGTGACCAGCCTGCTGTGGGGCATTGCGCAGGGGCAGGGCAAGACGCCGCCGCTCGACACGCCGGTGCTGTCGCTGTTTCCGGCGCTGGCGGAGCTGAATCGCGACGGCCGCGAAGCGATCACGCTGTCCCAGATGCTGTCGATGTCGAGCGGCCTGGCCTGGAACGAATGGCGTGCGACGAGCCTGTTCAACAACGACGAGTTCGGATTGTTCTGGCACACGTCTCAGGCGCACTACGTGTTTGACCGGCCGATTGCAGCGCCGGCGGGCTCGCAATTCAACTACAACGGCGGCAACACGGCGGTGCTGGCGCTGCTGCTGGCGGAGCGCGTCGGCATGCCGTTGCCGGAGTACGCGCGCAGACAGCTGTTCGAACCGCTGGGCATCACCGACTGGGAATGGGTCGATGACTACCGCGGCCGCCCGCTGGCGTTTGCCGGCGTCCGCCTGCGGCCTCGAGACCTGGCACGCATCGGCCAGCTCGTGCTGCAGCACGGTCAATGGAATGGGCGGCAACTCGTGCCCGCCGAGTGGATTGCCGAATCAACGGCGCCCCACATCGACACGGGCATGGGCATGCAGTACGGCTATCAGTGGTGGCTCGGCAAGGTGGCGGCGGGCGGCGCCGAATACGCGTGGATCGGCGGCATCGGCAACGGCGGCCAGCGCCTGTGGATCGTGCCGGGCCTAGACATGGTGGTCGTCATCACGGCGGGCGATTACAACCAGCGGGCAATCTGGACGCAGGCCGAAAACCTGCTCAACGACGTGATGACCGCCGTACAGCCGGCGCCGCATTAACGGCTCCGCGGCTACGCGGCTGCACGGTTGAGCGGTTGAGCGGTTGAGCGGTTGAGCGGTTGACCCGGCCCTACAGGAACCGGTCGAGGATCTTGCGGCTGTGCTTGTCGAGCGACAGCAGATCGCGGATCAGGTAGTGGATGCCGTGGCTGTCGGAGATGAGCAGCGTGGTGCCGGTCAGGCGGCGGATGTCTTCTTCGCCGCGCAGCACCAAGTCAGTCTGGCCGCGGTCGGTCTGCACCGTCCACGTGCTCGGCGTGGCGTAGGTCGATACGCCGACGATCTTGCGGATCTCGGGCATGAACTCACGCGCGCCGAGTTCGGCGTCGATCAGCGCACGCATCGGCGCGGGCAGCGCTGCCGGGTGCGGGATCCATGCCAGCTCGCGGCCGTCGGTGCTCATCAGGCTCAAGCCCTCGTCGGCGGCGGAGATGGGGAAGGCGCGCACGGGCACCACGCCTTCATGGACGGTGCCGTCGGCCAGGGTCATGACAAGCTTGCCGAAGCCGTTGCGGCTCAGAGCGAAATCGGGCGTTTGCATCGCAGTCATTTCGGATAAGGGATCACTGCGCGTAAGCCGGCGCGGCGGCGTCCACGCGCTCGCCGTCGCTGGTCAGATCGGTGTCGGCGTCGACATTGCGGGCCTGCGCCTGATACAGCTTGTAGTACGCCCCTTCGCGCGCGAGCAGCTCATCGTGGTTGCCCACTTCGACGATCTGACCGCGATCCATGACGACCAGGCGATCTGCCTTGCGCAGCGTCGACAAACGGTGCGCGATGGCAATGGTTGTGCGGCCCTGCACGAGGTTGTCGAGCGCCTTCTGGATTTCCTTCTCGGTGGTCGTGTCCACGGAAGACGTGGCCTCGTCCATGATCAGGATGCGCGGGTTGATGAGCAGCGCGCGCGCAATCGAAATGCGCTGCCGCTCGCCGCCCGACAGCGCCTGGCCGCGTTCGCCCACCAGCGAGTCATAGCCGTGCGGCAGGCGCAGGATGAACTCGTGCGCATGGGCGGCACGTGCGGCGGCGATGATCTCTTCGCGCGTGGCGTCGGGCTTGCCGTAGGCGATGTTGTCGGCAATCGTCCCGAAGAATAGGAACGGCTCCTGCAGCACCAGGCCGATGTTGCGGCGGAATTCCGAGACGGGCAGCGAACGGATGTCGGTGCCGTCCAGGCGGATCGCGCCTTCCGACACATCGTAGAAGCGGCAGATCAGGTTGACGAGCGTGCTCTTGCCCGAGCCGCTGTGCCCAACCAGCCCGATCATCTCGCCCGGCTGGATCGACAGGTTCAGGCCGCGGATCACCGCGCGGTTGCCGTAGCGGAAGCCCAGGTCGCGCAGCTCGATCGCGCCGTTCACCTTCTCGATGTGCACGGGCTTTGCCGGCTCCGGCACGCTCGATACGTGGTCGAGAATGTCGAAGATGCGCTTGGCGCCCGCCGCCGCCTTCTGCGTGACGGACACGATGCGGCTCATGGAATCCAGGCGCGTGTAGAAGCGGCTGATATAGGTCAGGAACGCCACCAGCACACCGACGGTGATCGCATCGTGGCTCACCTGCCAGATGCCGAAGATCCACACCACCAGCAGGCCGACTTCGGTCAGCAGCGTGACGGTCGGGGTAAACAGCGACCACACCGCGTTGACACGATCGTTGATCGCCAGGTTGTGCTTGTTGGCCTCGGCAAAGCGCGTCACTTCGCGCTTTTCCTGGGCAAAGGCCTTGACCACCCGGATGCCCGGGATCGTGTCGGCCAGCACGTTGGTGATTTCCGACCAGATCCGGTCGATCTTCTCGAAGCCGTGGCGCAGGCGGTCGCGCACCAGGTGGATCATCCACGCGATGAACGGCAGCGGCACGAGCGTGACGAGCGCCAGCCACGGGTCGATCGAAACCAGGATGACGGCCGTCATCGCGATCATCAGCACATCGGTGGCGAAATCGAGCAGGTGCAATGACAGGAACACGCTGATGCGGTCGCTTTCCGAACCGATGCGCGCCATGAGGTCGCCGGTGCGCTTGCCGCCAAAGTATTCCAGCGACAGCTTGAGCAGGTGCTCGTAGGTGGTCGTGCGCAGGTCGGCGCTGATGCGCTCGGACACGCGCGCCAGCAGATAGGTGCGCGCCCAGCCTAGCACCCACGCCACCAGCGCGGCGCCAAACAGGCCCGACAGATAGAGCGTCACCAGCCGGTAATCGACGGGTTGCCCGTTCTGGTAGGGAATCAGCACCTTGTCCATCAACGGCATCGTCAGGTACGGCGGCACCAGCGTGGCGGCCGTGCCGATCAGCAGCAGGGCGAAGCCGGCCAGCAATTCCCACCGATACGGCCGGGCAAAGCGCCACAGGCGCAGCAGCGCCCAGGTCGAGGGCGGCTGCTCCAGTTCACGGCTGCATTGCGGGCAGTTGTCTTCGCCGGGCGGCAGGGGCGCCTTGCAGGTCGGGCAGACCTCTGCGTCGGGCTGCGCGGCCTGGGCGCCGGTGGCCAAGGCGTTGCGCTGGGCGTCAAAGGCGTCGGCCAGCCGCAGCGCGTCGGTGTTGCGGCCCAGGGTGTAGCGCCAGCTGGCCAGCCGGCGCTGTCCGTCGGACAGCTCCAGCGTGCCTACGCCGGCGTGGTCGCTATGGGCAAGCGTCATGCCAGGAGCGATGTCCCAGCTTTGCAAATCCTTTTCACCGGGCGCTTGGCCGACCAGGCGGCGGTTCGTAACAACCAGCCACCCGCGGGTAAAATGCAGCCTTGCGTCCAAATCCAGCTGCAGCCCGGCCAGGACGGTTTCTTCTGGAGCGAGGCTCGGGGCCAGCACGACACTCCAGGGTTCCTGAGCGCTGGCGACGATGGGGGCGGACGATGGGGAGGACTGGGTCATCAGTGGCGCAAAGAATTCAAAAAGCGCGTCCAAATGGCCAAAAAACAGCCCAAAACGGGAAAAGGACGAACATAAATCGAGGCAGGAGTGCAGCGTCGCAATTGTTGCGGCCTGCAAATTTTGCTCGCAAGTATACATAGCCACGCCAGCACGGCATTTGGTGCGCTGCACAACGCACTCCGGGCTCAAGACGTCAACGCCGACGCCGTTGTAACGTTATTGAAAGGTAACGGTTCGATTTCACGGACCAATTCACGGGTACATCGCCCCCTGCTTCCAAGCAAATTCAATGAAGAAGAAGGACATTGAGATTCTCGATGTCATGTCGCTGCGCGGCCCGAATATGTGGACATATCGGCCAGTGCTGGAGGCATGGGTCGATATTGGTGAACTGGAGGATTTCCCTTCCAACACGATTCCGGGGTTCTACGAGCGTCTGTCGACATGGCTGCCCACGCTGATCGAGCACCGCTGCAGCCCCGGCGTGCGCGGTGGCTTCCTGATGCGTCTGAAGGAAGGCACCTGGCCCGGCCACATCCTGGAACACGTCACCCTCGAGCTGCAGAACCTGGCCGGCATGCCTGGCGGTTTCGGCAAGGCGCGCGAGACGCCGGTGCGCGGCGTCTACAAGGTGATCGTCCGCGCATGGCACGAAGACGTGACCCGCGCTGCCCTGTTCGCCGCCCGTGATCTGGTCATGGCGGCCATCGAAGACCGCCCGTACGACGTGGACGCCGCCGTCGAAACGCTGCGCGACCTGGTGGACGAACATTGCCTCGGCCCCAGCACCGCCTGCATCGTCGATGCCGCCGATGACCGCAACATCCCGTCGATCCGCCTGTCGGACGGCAACCTTGTGCAGCTCGGCTACGGCGCTCGCCAGCGCCGCATCTGGACGGCCGAAACCGACCGCACCAGCGCCATCGCCGAATCGATCTCGCGCGACAAGGACCTGACCAAGAGCCTGCTGCAGTCGTGCGGCGTGCCGGTGCCGGAAGGCCGCATGGTCGACAGCGCCGAAGACGCCTGGGACGCGGCCGAAGACATCGGCGTGCCGGTGGTCGTCAAGCCGTACGACGGCAACCACGGCCGCGGCGTGTTCACGAACCTGATGACGCGCGAAGAGGTGGAGACGGCCTACGCCGTGGCCATCGAGGAAGGCAACGGCGTGATCGTCGAGCGCTTCGTCTCCGGCAACGAACACCGCCTGCTGGTGGTGGGCGGCCGCGTGGCGGCGGCGGCGATGGGCGAGACCGCGTCGGTGGTCGGCGACGGCACTTCGACCATCGAAGAACTGATCGAATCGCAGATCAACTCCGACCCGCGCCGCGGCAACACCGAAGAACACCCCCTGAACTGCGTGCGCCTGGATTCCGCCGCGCGGCTCGAACTCAAGCGCCAGGGCTATGCCGACGGCAGCGCCGTGCCGCCCGCGGGCCGCAGCGTGCTGATCCAGCGCAACGGCAACGTCGCCTTTGACGTGACCGACCGCGTGCACCCGAGCGTGGCCGCCCATGCATCGCTGGCCGCACGCGTGGTCGGGCTCGACATTGCCGGCGTGGACCTGGTGGCCGACGACATCTCGCGCCCGCTGGATGAGCAGCGTGGCGCCATTGTCGAAGTCAACGCCGGGCCCGGGTTGCTGATGCACATCCGGCCGGCACAGGGCGAACCACGCCCGGTGGGCCGCGCGATTGTCGATCACCTGTTTTCCGGCAAGGACGGCGCGCAGGACGATGGCCGCATTCCCATCGTCGGCATCACGGGCACCAACGGCAAGACCATCGTGGCCAAGCTCGTCGCGCAGATGCTGCAACTGTCGGGCAGGCACACGGGGCTGGGCTGCAGCGACGGCCTCTACCTCGATCGCCGCCAGGTGGAATCCGGCGCGCGCACCGACCGCGCCGCATGGGACGCCTGCCATCGCATCCTGATGAACCGCGCCGTGGAAGCGGCCGTGTTCGAGAGCGACAGCGGCATGATCCTCTCGCAGGGGCTGCCGTATGACCGCTGCCAGGTGGGTGTGGTCACCAACTTCGGCAAGCCCGATCACCTGGGCGACTTCTACGTCGAAGATGAAGACCGCATGTATAGCGTCCTGCGCACGCAGATCGACGTTGTGCTCAAGACCGGCGTCGGCGTGCTGAATGCCGCCGATGCGCGTCTCGTTGAAATGGCCGATCTGTGCGACGGCGATGTGATCTTCTTCGCGTTGTCGGGCGATCTGCCGGCCATTACTGAGCACCGCGCCGCGGGCAAGCGGGCTGTGTTCGTGCGCGACGGCAAGGTGGTGCTCGCCACCGGCCCGACCGAACTGGCGCTGGCCGACGTGTCCTCCATTCCGCTGACCTACGCCGGCCGCGTGCCGTTCCAGCTGGAAAACGTGCTGGCGGCCGTGGCGACGGGTTGGGCGCTGGGCATTTCGAACGACCTGATGCGCGCCGGCATCCTGACTTTCGATGTGGGTCAGGTCGACGTGCCGGGCCGCTTCACGCTGTTCCAGCACCACGGCGCCACCATCGTGGTGGATGACGCGCACAACGCCTCGGCGCTGGAAGCTTTGGCCACTGCGCTGGACAACTTCCCGGCCGAGCGCCGCACGCTTGTATTTGGCGCCGGGTTGCAACGTCGCGACGAAGACCTGATTGCGCAAGGCACCGTCATCGGCCAGACGTTCGATCGCGTGCTGCTATGCGAAGACGCCAGCGTCAAGCGCACCGATGCCGAGTTCGATCGCCAAGCACGCGCGCTGCTCAAGCAAGGGTTGCAGGCAGGCGGTCGCGTGGCTGAAGTCGTCGTCGAAGGGGCCAAGCGCCGGGATGTCGTGGATGCGGCGCTCTCGCAGCTCACGGCAGGCGACCTGCTGGTCCTGCAATGCGACGAGTGCGCCATCGAGGGCACCGTCGAGCAGGTACACCAGTGGATGGGCCGCGCCGAATCCCAGAACTGACGATCGGGCCTGAATCCAACAGAACGCCCAAAGCACAACGGAAAGCTGATTGCATGGAAGTCTCTCGTATCCGGGCCTTGCGCGGCCCAAACCTCTGGTGCCGCCATACGGCCATCGAAGCCATCGTGGCCTGCTCGGATCAATCCCAACTGCTGGCCGAACTGCCGGGCTTTGAAGACCGCCTGCGCGCGCGCTTTCCGGCGATTGGCCCGTTGCGCCCGGATGACGAAGCCGATGCGCCATCGATTGCGCACGCGCTGGAAGCCGCGGCGCTGGGCCTGCAAGCTGCCGCCGGTTGCCCGGTGACGTTCAGCCACACCGAGCCCACGCTCGAACCTGGCACGTATCAGGTCGTCGTGGAATACAGCGAAGAGGAGGTGGGCCGACTGGCATTCGAGCTGGCCGGCCAACTTTGCCTGGCCGCACGCGACGACCAGCCGTTCGATCTGGACGACGCGCTGCACCGCCTGCGCGAGCTGGACGAAGACGTGCGCCTGGGCCCCAGCACCGGCTCCATCGTCTACGCCGCCGTGGCGCGCGGGATTCCGTACCGCCGTCTCACGCAGGGCTCGATGGTGCAATTTGGTTGGGGCAGCAAGCAGCGCCGTATCCAAGCCGCCGAAACCGACATGACCAGCGCCGTGGCCGAATCCATTGCGCAGGACAAGGATCTGACGAAGACCCTGTTGCACGCGGCCGGCGTGCCGGTACCGCTGGGCCGTTCGGTGCGCAGCGCCGAAGAGGCGTGGGAAGCCGCGCAGGAAATCCATGGCCCGGTCGTGGTCAAGCCGCGCGACGGCAACCAGGGCAAGGGCGTGGCCGTGCGCATTCGCACGCGCGAAGAAGTGATGACGGCCTATGAGGTCGCGGCCGACATTTCGTCGGACGTGATTGTCGAGCGCTACATCCCCGGCCACGATTTCCGCCTGCTCGTGGTGGGCAAGCACTTGGTGGCCGCCGCACGCCGCGATCCGCCACAAGTCATTGGCGACGGCAAGCACACCGTGCGTGAGCTGGTCGACGAAGTAAACCGCGACCCGCGACGCGGCGAAGGGCATGCCACGTCGCTCACGAAAATCCGCTTTGACGACATTGCGCTGGCCACGCTCGCCAAACAGGGCCTGAGCGCCGACGCCGTGCCGCCCAAGGGCACGCGCGTGGTGTTGCGCAATAACGCGAATCTCTCCACGGGCGGCACAGCCACCGACGTGACCGACGACGTGCACCCCGCCATCGCGGCGCGTGCCGTGGCGGCAGCGCAGATGGTCGGCCTCGACATCTGCGGCGTGGACGCCGTGTGCGAAACGATGCTCAAGCCGTTCGAGGACCAGGCCGGCGGCATCGTGGAAGTCAACGCCGCGCCGGGTTTGCGCATGCATTTGCAGCCCTCGTACGGCAAGGGCCGCGCGGTGGGCGAGGCCATCGTCTCGACGATGTTTGCCGATGGCGACGACGGCCGCATTCCCGTGGTGGCGGTGTCCGGTACCAACGGCAAGACGACCACCGTGCGCCTGATTACCCATCTGCTGGCGTCCAGCGGCCTGCGCATGGGCATGACCGGCACCGATGGTGTGTACATCCAGGGCCAGCGCATCGACACCGGCGACTGCAGCGGCCCGCGCAGCGCGCGCAACGTGCTGCTGCATCCGGACGTAGACGCCGCTGTCTTCGAAACCGCGCGCGGTGGCCTGCTGCGCGAAGGTCTCGCGTTCGACCGCTGCGACGTGGCGGTAGTGACAAACGTGGGCGAAGGCGACCATCTGGGCCTCAACTACATCAGCACGGTGGAAGACCTGGCTGTGCTCAAGAGCGTGATCGTGCAGAACGTGGCGCCGCGCGGCATGGCGGTGCTCAATGCAGCCGACCAGATGGTCGCGCGCATGGCCGACGGCTGCCCGGGTTCGGTCACGTTCTTCGCGCACGATCCGGGCCTGCCGACCATGGCGCTGCACCGCGCACAGGGCAAGCGCGTGGTGTTTGTCGATGGCGCCGAGATTGTGGCTACCGAAGGTGGGAACGAAACGCGCATCGCACTGGCCGACATTCCGCTCACGCGCAACGGCACGATCGGCTTCCAGGTGGAGAACGCGATGTCGTCGATTGCCGCTGCATGGGCACTTGGCATCGACTGGACGATCATCCGCCGCGGCCTCGCCACCTTCGTGAATGACGCCGCTACCGCGCCGGGCCGCTTCAACCTGTTCGACTACAAGGGCGCGACGCTCATTGCCGACTACGGCCACAACCCGGATGCCATCCAGGCGCTGTGCAACGCAGTGGGAACCATGCCGGCGCAGCGCCGCATGGTGGTCATCAGCGGCGCCGGCGACCGCCGCGACGAAGATATCCGCAAGCAGACGCAGATTCTTGGCGGCGTGTTTGACGATGTCGTGCTGTACGAAGACCAATGCCAGCGTGGGCGTGCTGACGGTGAGGTGCTTGCGTTGCTGCGCGAAGGGCTGCAGGGTGCCTCGCGCACGAGCCGTGTTGAGGAAATCCGTGGTGAATTTTTGGCCATCGACACCGCGCTGGGGCGGTTGCAGCCCGGTGATCTCTGCCTGATTTTGATTGATCAGGTGGAGGAGGCGCTGGAGCATATTGCGCGGCGCGTTGCGGAATGAGTTTTGGCCCCCTTTGATGGGGGTTCGCCGGGTTTTGTTTTTGTGGTGCATCCCTGTTTCGTACCCTGCCGGGCACGACCTACTTTTCTTTGTCTTGCCAAAGAAAAGTAGGCAAAAGAAAGGCGCGCCCGAGATGGCGAAAGACTCCTTGAATTTGCGTAACCGGGCGGAGGCGGGGAAAACTCGCTGCGCTCAGACAGTTCCCCGCCTTTTTTCCGCCCGCTTACGAAAATTCAAGGCGCCATCAAGGGCTCAACGTCAAAAGAGAAAGGCCAACCCATCGCGCGGTTGGCCTTTGTCGTTTGGGCCTGTGCCCAGATGGTTCGGCTTTTGTCCTTTGACTTTCCTGCCCTAGATGGCGCCTTGAATTTCTGTTGCAGGGAGGAAAAAGAGGGGAGGCTGTCTGAGCGCAGCGAGTTTGCCTCCCCTCCCTCCCTGCGACATAAATTCAAGGAATGTTTCGCCATCTCGGGCGCGCATTTCTTTGCTTACTTTCTTTGGGCAAGACCAAAGAAAGTGAGTCAGCCCCGGCAGGGGATGAAACAAGGGATGCACCAACAACAAAAGAACAAGGCAGAAACCCCCGCCCACCCCCTCCAACACCATTGCCCTATGATGACGTCTCCCCCTGAGTCCCTGCGCCATCATGCCCAACCCCATCACACTCGCCCCAGTAGAGCTCGCAAAGTCCTACCGCCTCCTGAACCACGGCCCGACCACGCTGGTCACCAGCGCCCACAACGGCGTGCGCAACGTCATGGCAGCAGCCTGGGCGATGCCGCTCGACTTTGACCCGCCCAAGGTGCTGGTCGTGGTCGACAGCCGCACGCTCACACGCGAGCTGATCGAAGCCTCGGGCGTGTTTGCGCTCAACATTCCCACCCGCGCAATTGCCGAGACCACGCTCACGGTGGGCACGCTGTCTGGCCGGGACGGCGACAAGTTCGATGCGCTCGGCCTGGCCACGGTGCCAGCCCGCACGATCGATGTGCCGCTCGTCGCAGGCTGCGCAGGGTGGCTGGAATGCCGTGTCATTCCCGAACCGCACAACGAGAAGCGCTACGACCTCTTCATTGCTGAAGTGACCGCCGCCTGGGCGGACCCGGCGCTGTTCAGCAACGGCCGCTGGCACTTTACCGATGCGGGCAGCAAGACCGTGCATTACCTGGCGGGCGGCGCGTTCTTCGAAACCGGCGATGCATTTACCGTGGAGGCCAAACAGCCATGAGCGACATCGCCATCCGCCCGTTGATCGTTGAGGATGCGGCAGCGTTCAAGGCCCTGCGCCTGAAAGCCATTGAGGATTCGCCGACCGCTATCTGGCCGACGCACGATGAAGAGTCGGGCCGCACGCTGGAGGAAACCCGTAACCGCATCCGGGCGACCGAGCATCAGATCGTGTTCGGTGCATTTGCGGGGCCGGAGCTGATCGGCATTGCCGGACTGCGTCGCGAGCCGCTGGCGCAGGTTGCCCGCAAGGCCGTGCTGTGGGGCGTGTTTGTTGACCCGGCACATCGGCGGGGCGGTATTGCGGCCCGTCTGCTCGACGCCGCCATTGCGCATGCGCGTGCGGCGCGCGTGTTGCAGATCCACCTGTGTGTCAATGCCGAAAACCCGCGTGCGCAAGCGCTGTATCGCAACGCGGGTTTCGAGACCTTCGGCATCGAGCGCCGCGCCATGCGTGTCGGTGATCGCTTCTACGACGAAGAGCACATGGCGCTGCGACTCGACGTCTAAACCGTCAGGCGCATGCCATCAAGTCCGCCACACCCTGGCGGGCTTCAGCGCGGATGCGTGCCACATCCAGCCCGCACACCACACCTTCGTCCACCACGACACGGCCGCCGATGATGCTGGTGCGCACGGCAATGGGCTCGCCGGCCACCACGGGCGCGAGCGCGGGGTCGTGGAAGCCGTAGAAGCGCGGATGGTTGATGTCGTAGAGCACCAGATCGGCTGCTTGCCCGACCTGCAGCGTGCCGACTTCACTCAAGCCGAGCACGCGTGCGCCGCCTGCGGTGGCCCAGTGAATGACATCTTCAGCAGTGGTGGCACTGGCGCCTTGCGCGGCACGGTGGATCAGCCAGGCGGTGTTGACCTCGCCGGTCATGCTGCCCGATTCGTTGGACGCTACGCCATCCACGCCCAATGACACCGGCACGCCGGCCGCGGCCAGTTGCGGTACCGGCGCGATGCCGCTGCCCAGCCGGCTGTTGCTGACGGGGCAGTGCGCGATGCCGCTGCCCGTCTGGGCCAGCATGCGAATCTCCGACGGCTGCAGGTGCACGAGGTGCGCAAACCAGACGTCCGGGCCCAGCCACTCGTGCTCGGCCACGAACTCCACCGGTAGACAGTTGTATTTCTCGCGGCAGAAGCGAACGTAGTTGTCGGTCTCCGACAAATGCGTATGCATGCGCAAGTGCATGCCGCGCGCCGCATGGGCCAGCTCGACCAGCAATGCCGGCGGCAATGAGAACGTCGGTGTGGTCGGTGCCACCGCCACGCGGCGCATCGAATCGGGGGCGTCGTCGTGATAGCGGTGTTTGAGCCGCTCGATGTCGGCCAGCATCTGGTCGAGCGTTTCAGGCCGCAGCGCCGTCTTCGAGAAGCCCGGGTGGCTGCTGGCCGATTCGATGGCGCCGCCGCGGCACAGCACGAAGCGCATGCCGAACTCGTCTGCCACGTCGAACAGCATGTCGCCCGATTCGGTGCCGCCGCCTGCGTGATAGAGGTAGTGGTGGTCGGCGCAGGTGGTGGCGCCCGACAGCAGAAGCTCCGCCATGCCCAGGCGCGCAGCCGTGCGCATCAGCTCGGGCGTGAACAGCGGCAGGCGCGGATACGGCACGCTGGCCAGCCACCCCTGCAGGTCCTGGTTCATGCCTTCCGGCACGGCCTTGAGCAGGTTCTGGAACAGGTGATGGTGCGTGTTGATCCAGCCCGGGTAGACGATGCAGTCGCTGGCGTCGATGACGCGCTCGCCGGGGCGGGGCGTGAGGTCTGCGCCCATCTCGGCGATGCGGCCCCCGGCGATGCGGATATCGACCGCACCGGCGCGTGCGGCGTCACCGCGCAGGCCGGTCATGACGGCCATGGGGCGGCGGATGAGGATGTCTTGAGGCGTGTTGTGCATGGAAATGTCCATTGGAAAATCAGGCGCGGCCGGCCGTACGCACCACAGACGCGGGCACGTGCGCTTCTTCGGTGCCGTTGAGCAGCAGGTTCAACGCTACGGAGACCAGGCAGGCGATGACCACGCCGCTGTGCAGGAACGGTTGCGTCCAGTCGGGCAGGGCCTTGAACAGCGTGGGCGCCAGCACCGGCACCAGCGCGGCGGCAATCGTGAAGCCCACGATCAGGACGTTGTAGCGGTTGTGTTCATAGTCGACGCGCGCCAGGGTCTGGATGCCCGCAGCGGCCACCACGCCGAACATGGCAATGCCGGCGCCGCCCAATGCGGCCGATGGCGTGGCCGCAATCACGGCGCCGGCCTTGGGCACGAGCGCTACGAGACACATCAGCGCGCCGCTCACAGCCACCACCCAGCGGCTGCGCACACCGGTCAGCACCACCAGCCCGACGTTCTCCATGAACGCAATGAACGGGAAGGCCGCGAACATGCCGGCAATGGCGCTGGCCAGGCCGTTGGCGCGCAGGCCGTTGATGGCTTCCTCTTCTTCGATGGGCTTTTCGACAATGTCGCCAATAGCCAGGAACAGTCCCATCGATTCGACCATCTGCACGATCATCACCACGATCATGGTGAGTGCGGGAACCACGGCAAACACGGGCACCCCGAAGTGGAACGGCACCGGCAGCGTGACCCACGGCGCGTCTGCCACGCCGTGAAAGTTGCCCATGCCCATGGCGCAGCCGAGCAACGTGCCGACGATCATGCCCACCAGCACAGCAAGGTTGCGCAGCAGCGGGCTGCCGAAGCGGTTGATGAGCAGGATGGTGGCAACCACGACCACGGCAACCAGCAGGAACGACGGCGCACCGAAGTTGGCAGCGTTGCGTCCGCCGCCCACCCAGTCATACGCGACGGGAAAGAGCTGCAGGCCGATGACGGTCACGATGCAGCCCGTGACCACCGGTGGAAAAAATCGCCGCAGCCGCCCCACCAGCGGTGCGGCGAGCAGCGTAAACAGCCCGGCCGCAATGACCGCACCGCACACGCCCGCGAAACCTACGGCAGGGTTGGTGCCGATGGCAATCACCGGCCCCACGCTGCTGAACGCCACCCCCTGCAGGATCGGCAACCGCACCCCGAACTTCCAGAACCCGATGGTCTGCAACAGCGTGGCAATGCCCGAGCAGAACAACGTGGTGCTGATGAGCACAATGGTGTCCGCCTGCGACATCTTGAGCGCCGACGCGATGATCATCGGTACCGCGATGGCGCCGATGTACGACACCGCCATATGCTGCAAGCCCAACGTCAACATCTGTCGGGTCGACAGAATCTGGTCGACCGGGTGTACGGCTGTTGTCATGGTTGTCTCCTATCGTTGTCATGCCCGGGGCGTGCCAGGAGCCGCCCTCGGGTCAGGGGATGTCATGTCATGGCATGCTCACGCCGCCAGACACGCGTTGAAACCGTCCTGCAGGGCCGCACGATCGAGGTCGCGGCCGATGAAGACGATCTTGCTGCTGCGCGCTTCGCTGCCCCACGGCTGCGTTGCGCGAAAGTCGATGAGGCTGTGCACGCCCTGCAGCACGTAGCGCTGCGGCTGACCCTTCACGGCCAGGATGCCCTTCATGCGGAACAGCGTTTCCGCCTGCTCGGCGCGCAGGGTGTCGATCCACGTGTGGAAGCGCACGAGGTCCACGTCGGCCGGCACGTCAAAACCCACTGACGAGACGCTCGGATCGTGCTGGTGGTCGTGCTCATGTTCGTGCTCATGGTCATGGTCATGGTCATGCTCGTGAGCGTCGGCGTGAGCATGCTCATGTTTGTGGTCATGTTCATGTTCGTGCGCGCCATGCTCGCCGTGGCCGGCGTCTGCGCCGATCTCCAGCAGCTTCTGTGTCGCCTCGAACGCGCCGACACCGATGATCTTGTTCAGATCGACCTCGGCATAACTGGAGGTGACGATGTCGGCCGTGGCGTTCAAGCCGCGGATGCGCCCGCGCAGCGCGTCGATATCGTCGCGGCCCACAAGGTCCACCTTGTTGATGACGATACGGTCGGCGCAGACGATCTGGTCGACGGCCTGGTTGTCGACACCGTCCAGCTGCAGGTCGTCCAGATGCGCGGCGATGTGCTTGGCGTCGACCATGGTCACGATGGCGTCAAGCTCGACATGTTCGGCAATCGGGTCGTCGATGAAGAACGACTGCGCCACCGGATACGGATCGGCCAGGCCGCTGGTTTCCACCAGGATGTGGTCCAGCCGTTCGGGCCGCGCGACGAGCTGGCGCACGATGCGCACGAGGTCTTCGCGCACCTCGGCCGTGCAACACACGCAGCCGTTGACCATCTCGTAGATCTCTTCGTTTTCCGAGGCCATGACCAGGCCGCCGTCGATGCCGACTTCACCAAACTCGTTTTCGATCACGGCGATCTTGCGGCCGTGGTTTTCGCGCAGGATGAAGTTCAGCAGCGTGGTTTTGCCGGCGCCAAGAAAGCCGGTGAGGATGGTGACCGGAATCTTGGTGTTCGGGCCGGGAAGCGTGGCGTGGGCCGTGGCTTGGGGTTTCATGCAGTCTCCTTGTCGAGCGTGGGTGGGGTACGGACTAAGGCAGGTAAGGCTTCTTCGCCCCAGCGCAGGGCGGTGCCGGCATCGAGCCCGAACAGATCGAGCACGCGGCCGAGGGTGTGGTCGATCATGTCGTCCAACGTATTGGGGCGCGCGTAGAAGGCCGGTACGGGCGGCGCGACGATGGCGCCCATCTCCGTGACGGCCTGCATGTTGCGCAGGTGTGCGAGCGTGAATGGCGTCTCGCGCGCCATCAGAACGAGCGGCCGGCGCTCCTTGAGCGTGACGTCCGCTGCGCGGGTGAGCAGCGTCGACGAGACGCCGGTGGCGATCTCCGCAAGCGTCTTCATCGAACAGGGGGCGACGATCATGCCGAGCGCACGGAACGATCCGCTGGCAATGCCGGCGGCCATGTCGTCGGCGCGGTGCGTATGCGTGGCGCGGGCCATCACGTCAGCGAGCTTGAACGGCGTTTCGTGCGTCATCGTCAACACTGCGGAGCGCGTGACGACCAGGTGTGTTTCCACATCTAGCGCGCGCAGCAGTTCGAGCAGCCGCACGCCGTAGATGAAGCCCGACGCGCCGCTGATGCCGACCACCATGCGTGGTGGCGCGGGCGGGCGGAGATGGCGCCCACTCATGACTGCACGCCTGCCTGGCGCAGGATATCGGTCGCCCGCGCCACGGCCTGCGGATCGATGCGCGCGCGGATGCCCTCGAAGCCGGCACCGCGCGTGGCATCGATGCCCATGCGCGAAGTCGTGCCGTGCACTGAAGAAGAGGGATCGAGCGGGCTGCCGGGCAGGCCGTCGACCATGAAGACATCCTGGTGCGGCTGGAAGTGGGTCGCCATGGCCCACAGCACCTGTTCGTCCTGCTGCAGGTCGATATCCGAATCCACTGCAATCACAGTCTTGAGGTATGGGTCCCAGCCGAGCAGTGCGAGCATGACCTGACGCGCTTCACCGTCGCGCGTCGGGTTGAGCGCCACGTAGCAATGGAAGTGCGTGCCCGAGTTCGGATAGTGCAGCGCCGTCACCGATGGGAAGCGCGCCTTGAGCTTCTCGCTCATCTCGGCCTCGCGCGGCAGGCGGGCCAGCGTCAGATGCTCGGCGTACGGGCCGCCCACCACGTCGACCAGCCAAGCATCGCGCCGGCGCATCAGGGCATCGATGCGCAGCACATTGTTGGTGGAGCGGTCGGACGAATAGCCGGTGAATTCACCGAACGGGCCTTCCTCGGCATAGGCGGCGGGGTCGATGGTGCCTTCGAGCACGAACTCCGCTGCCGCCGGCACGCCGATGCCGTAGCGCGGCGTGCGGACAATATCGAGCGGCGCGCCGAGCAGGCCACCCGCCACGGCGCGTTCGTCGGCGCCAAAGGGCAGGCGGGCGGCGGCGGCCAGCATGAACAGCGGATGCGCGCCCACCACCATCGCCACGCGCAGCACGTCGCCGCGTTCGCGCGCGGTCTGCAGCATGCGCCACAGGTGGCCGCGCGAGTGCAGGCTCGTCGCCAGTGCGTTGCGTGCGTGGCGCATCGAACGGTGATAGCTCATGTTGGACACGCCCGTCACCGGGTCCTCGGCCACGATGATGGCGTTGGTGATGTAGGGCGCGCGGTCGCTCTCGAAGTGCTTGATCATCGGCAGCAGCGCAACGTCGACCGCGTCGCCTTCGATCACCTCTTCGGTGATGGGGCCGTGCGAGACGACACGCGGTGCGATGGGCGCATTGGCGCGTGCCTGGAACGCGTCGTGCAATTGGGTGGGCGGCACGTCGAACAGCCGTGCCAGCCGTGCGCGCGAGGCGAAGACATTGGTGACCAGGGGCACCTGCAGCCCGCTGACCTGCTCGCAGATCAGCATCGGATTGCGGTTGCATGCGGCAAGCCGGTCGATGACGGCCGTGACATCCTGGTCGGCGCTCACGCCATTGCGCAGGGTCAGCACGTCGTCGGGGTACAGCTCGCGATAGAGGTTGGCGAAGATGTGGAAATCCTGTCCTTCGCCAAGACGGGTCATGCTCATTGGCACACCTCGCTAAAGGCGGGCGCCGAACACCACAGAGGCGCGGCGCACGCGGGATCGGCGCTCAGGCCGCTTCTGCTGTCTGGACGTAAGTCGACTTCAGGCGCAGTTCCGCCTCGGCCAGGTCCTTGGGCGGCTTGGTGGGCTCGATGCCGACCAGTCGCGCAATGTTGTTGCCCAGATAGTCTTCGAGGTGGTCCTCATCGATGCCCAGCCCCTGCGGCGGCGCCGAGCACAGCACCTCCAGCTCGCGCAGCCACATGCCGGGCTCGTTGGGCGGCGAATCGGTCCCGAAGACGATCTTGTCGCGCGGCAACTGCTTCGCAAATTCGACGATGCGCGACTGGAAGCACCAGCCGGATTCGCAGTACACGTTGGGCGTATCCATCGCCATCCAGAACGCTTCGAACGAGTAGTTGCCGCCGGTCTGGATACCGAAGTGGCCGATGATGAAATTCACCATCGGGAACTCGCGGATGATCGGGTAGAACATCGTCGGGATGGTGTACGGGCCGTCGCCGGTGTGGATCAGCACCACGATGTTGTACTTGGCACAGACCTTCATCGCCGGGCGCAGCCAGTCGAGCGCGCGGTCGGGCCGATAGCCATGCATGTTGGCGTGCAGCTTGACCATCTTGAAGCCGTATTCCTTGATGTGGAATTCCAGCTCCGCCGCGCCGTTCTCCGGGCCCCAGCGCGGGTTGTACGTGAAGTTGCCGATGAAGCGGTCGGGGTACTTCTGCGTTAGTTCGGCGATGTACGCCATGTAGTCGCGGATGCCTTCACGGCCACGGCGGTTGCCATCGCGGTAGCCGGTGTTGCCCGGCGGCGGCTGGATGAAGCCCATGTCGATGCGGCGCGGCTTGCCGTTGATCATGTACGGGCCGTCCATCAGCTGGATCATGCGTTCGCCGTTGAACGGCGTGCCGGTGTGGCGCCAGGCCTCGTCGACGAGGTTGGTCGGGTGCAGATGGGTATCGATAATCATGTGTGCGCTCCGTGCGGTCTGCGGTGGCTCAGGCGGCAGCCAGCGCAAGCTGCGCTTCGGCTTCGGCCACGGTCTTGGGCGGACGGGTCGGCTCCAGGCCGATCATGCGGGCGATGTTGTTGCCCAGGTAATCCTCGAGCGTGTCTTCATCGAGGTTCAGGCCTTGCGGCGGGTCCATGCACAACACTTCCAGCAGGCGCAGCCACATGCCGGGCTCGTTGGGCGGGGTGTCCGTGCCGAACAGGATCTTGTGCTTGGGCAGCACCTTGGCGAATTCGACGATGCGCGACTGCAGGCACCAGCCCGATTCGCAATACACGTTGGGCAGCTCCATTGCCCACTGCATTGGCTCGAACACGTAGACGCCGCCGGTCTGCACGCCGAAGTGCGCCATGATGAAATCGACGTTCGGGAAGCGCTTGATCATCGGAATCCATTCCGACGGGATGCTGTAGGGGCCGTCGCCCGTATGCAGCTTGACGGGCACGCCCAGCTCGGCACATTTTTCGAACGCGGGCATCACCCAGTCCAGCGCGCGGTCGGGGCGGTATGCATGCATGTTGGCCTGCATCTGGACCATCTTGAAACCGTGTTCCTTGACGTAGCGCTCGATGGCCTCCACGCCGTTCTGCACGCCGCAGCGCGGGTTGTAGACGAAGCAGCCGAGGAAGCGGTCGGGGTACGTCTGCACCATCTTGAGCGTGTACGCCATGTAGGCGTCGATGGATTCGCGGCCCGAAAGCTCGCCGTCCGTCCAAGTGTAGATGGTGTTGCCCTGCGGCGGCTGGATGAAGGCCTTGTCGATACGGCGCGGCTTGCCGTTGATCATGTAAGGGCCGTCCATCATTTCGAGCAGGCGCTCGCCGGTAAAGGGGTCGCCGTCGTGCCACCACGCGAGGTCCACCAGGTCGGTGGGGTAGCAGCTGATGTCGATGATCATCGTTGGATCTCCTGATGACTGGGAGGAAGCGCGTGATGGCTTCCCGGTGAGGGCAGGCACGTCCTGCAGCGCGGCGCTCTTTGCTAGGCGTGTGCCTTCCCCTCGCCGGATCGCGTGATGCCGGATGCGTGCTGCTTGGGGCGCAGTATCGGAGTCAGGGCCGGGGGCCGGCCAATACTATTTGGCGGCGGTCTTGATACGTTGTCGATATCGGCAAGCGGCCGGAGGGAGAAGCGGCCTCAGCCGCCCAGCGTGTCGCGTGCGAGTTGTTGCACCGCGCTCACCACGGCCTGCGCACGCTGCCCCTGCCCGCGCTGCCAGACGGCATACAGGTTGTAGTGCGCGGGGATGGCGACGTCCGTCA
The DNA here is from genome assembly GCF_000620465.1 of Ralstonia sp. UNC404CL21Col. GTDB lineage: Bacteria > Pseudomonadota > Gammaproteobacteria > Burkholderiales > Burkholderiaceae > Ralstonia > Ralstonia flatus. The sequence continues at coordinate 735,160 of NZ_JIBE01000004.1, read as the reverse complement.
GCGGGACGAGGCGCCGATGCTGCAGCGCATCGGCTGCGAGCAGCCCGCGGACGAGCGCCACGCCAATGCCGGCCTCAGCTGCGGCGACCATGTTGGCGGCGTTGTCGAAGGCCGCCACCACGGCGGGTTCCAGCGGCTCCAGGCCGGCGGCGTCAAGCCACGGAATCCACGAGCGCCGCGTGTAGCCCAGCAACGGCAGCGCCATCGCGGCCGATGGGGCCAGTGGCGCCTGCACGCCATGGCGTTCCAGCAGTGCCGGCGCTGCCACCGCGGTGACGTGGTCGCCACAGATCAGGGCCATCTCGCAGTCATCCCACTCGCCATAGCCGTAGCGCAGCGAGACATCTACGCGCTCGAACGACGGCCGTTCGCCGCGCGTGGTCGACAGGAACATCACCTGGTAGCCGGGCAGCGCCGCCAGCAACTGCGGCAGGCGCGCATTGAGCCAGCCCTGCGCCAGCTCGCTGTCGACATCGACGATGAGCGTTTGCGGCACGTGCCGGTTGCGCACCGAAGACAGCGCCCGGTCCACCTGCCCGAAGCCGTCGGTCAGCATGCTCGCGAAGAGCTGACCCGCATCGGTCAGCACGATGCCGCCCGCCTCACGCACGAACAGCGGCTGGCCGATGAACTCCTCCAGCGAGCGGATCTGCTGGCTGATCGCGCTGTGTGTCAGGTCCAGTTGCTGCGCGGCCTTGGTAAAGCTGCCGGTGCGCGCGGCCTGCAGGAAGGCATGCATCGACTGGATCGACGGATAACGCTTGTACATGGCGGCGGCAGGTGAGCTGTTAGTTCGACTTACACGGGCTGGCAGAAATCGTCGCTGGCGGGGTGCCCGTGCGCGGCTTCATATTGCAGCCAGGCGCGGCCGCATGAGACGGCCCGATTCTGGAGGAGACAATGATGACCGAGATTATGGTCAATGGCGCGCCCCACGCGCTGGATGACGCCGATGCAGACATGCCCCTGCTGTGGGTGCTGCGCGATCGGCTCAAACTGACGGGCACCAAGTTTGGCTGCGGCGGCGGCTTTTGCGGGGCCTGCACCGTCCATCTGGATGGTGCGCCGATCCGCGCGTGCATCACGCCGGCATCGGCAGCGGCCGGACACAGCGTGACCACCATCGAGGGCCTGTCGAAAGACGGCACGCACCCGCTGCAACGCGCTTGGGTAGCTGAAGACGTACCGCAATGCGGCTACTGCCAGTCGGGGCAGATCATGTCGGCTGCGGCGTTGTTGGCGGCAGGCACGCCCGTCAACGACGAAGCCATCACGAATGCCATGGCGGGCAACATCTGCCGCTGCGGCACCTACGGGCGCATTCGCCAGGCCATCAAGCGTGCCGCCGACGAGCGAGGCAAGGCATGAACGCGCCGCGTGATTTGCATGCACCCTCGCGCCGCCGTTTCCTGCAGCAAGGCGCGCTGCTGACGGCGGGCCTGGCAGTCGGCTTCCGCATGCCCGATGCGCTGGCTGCCGGCAAGGATGTGGCTGCGGGTGAGTTCGAGCCCAATGCCTGGGTGCGGGTGCTGGCCGACAACACCGTGAAGATCGTCGTCCACAAGCACGATTCCGGCACCGGCACGCAAACCGCGCTGGCGGCGTGCGTGGCCGAAGAGCTGGATGTCGACCCGATGCACATTGCCGTCATCACGCCAGAAGACCCGTTCTTTCTTGAATACATCCACCCGATCTGGAAGGTGTATTCCACCGGCGGCAGCACCAGTGTGTCGCTCGAATATGCGCGCCTGCGGCAAGCCGGCGCCACGGCGCGCGCAATGCTCGTGAGTGCAGCGGCGCAACGCTGGGGTGTGCCCGCCGCCAACTGCGGCACGGCCGGCGGCACCGTCATCTGCAGTGACGGCCGCAAGGCCACCTACGGCGAATTGGCCGATGCTGCGGGCCGCCTGCCTGCGCCTGCCAACGTGACGCTGAAGAACCCGGCGGATTTCAAATACATCGGCAAGCTGCGCCACAAGCGCGATGCGCTGGCCAAGGCCACAGGCCGGTTCCAATACGGCATCGACGTGTCGTTGCCAGGCATGCTGGTGGCAGTGGTGCAGCGTGCGCCCATGCCCGGCGCGCGTGTGCGCCGCATCGACAGCGCCGAGGCGCTGAAGGTGCGCGGCGTGCGCCAGGTCATCACCATCCCGATGCGGCCCGATGTGCTGGGCGGCAATCAGGAGGGCGTGGCCGTGCTGGCCGACGACTACTGGGCGGCCAACAAGGGCCACGCGGCGCTCAAGGTCGAGTGGGACGACAGCGCCTTCGCCGATTTCGACAGCGGCCATGTCGCCCAGCACCAGGCCGCTTGGCTCGCCAGCGGCAAGGCGCGCGTTGTGCACACCGTGCAGACCGGCAACACGGACGTGGCGATGGCCCACGGCGCAAAGCGCATCGACGCGGCCTACCGCATGCCCTACAAGCAGCAGAACCCGCTGGAGCCCGTCAACATCACCGCATGGTTCAAGGACGGCGCGATCCAATACTGGGGCGGCATCCAGGTGCCATCCACCGCCATGGAAGCGGCCGAGACGATCTGCGGTGTGCCGCGCGACAAGGTAGTGCTGCACGAGATGGTGTCGGGCGGCAGCTTTGGTGCGCGCGAGAGCAAATACTGGCTGTTCGAGGCGAGCTATCTTGCAAAGAAGACCGGCGTGCCGATCAAGCTGATGAACAGCCGCGAAGACGAGATGCGCGCGCTGTACGGCCATGCCGCCACGTATCACCGCCTCGAAGGCGCGCTTGATGCGCAGGGCCGGCTCGATGCGCTGCGCATCCGCGCGGTGTCGCCCGCATCGCCGGAACAGTGGGAGCCGGGCTACTTCGACCGCCCCGACCGCATGGATTACAGCACCACCGAGGCCATCTCGAAGTGGGATTTTCCGTACCGGGCCAACCATATGGATATCGGCTGGGTCCGGCACGAGACCGGTATCCCGACTGGCTGGTACCGGGCGGTCAGCTTTATCCCCAACGTGTTCGCCACCGAGAGCTTCATGGACGAGCTGGCCGTGGCGGCCAAGCGCGACGCAGTCGACTTTCGCGTCGCACACATGGCCGAGCGGCCGCGGCATGTGCACGTGCTGCGCACCGCCGCGCAACGCGCCGGGTGGGGCAAGGCGGCGCATGGGCACACCCTGGGCGTGGCGACACACCAAGCGTATGACAGCTACATCGCAGTCGTGGCGCAAGTCGCCCGCAAGGACGGCCGCGTTGTGATTGAAAAGCTCACCTGCGTGGCGGACGTGGGCCTGGCCGTCTCGCGCACGGGCGTGGAAGAGCAGCTTTACGGCGGCTTGATGTGGGGCCTCGGCCATGCGCTGTTCGATCGCATGGACATTCAGGGCGGGGCCGTGCAGCAAAGCAACTTCCACGACTATCCAGTCATGCGCATGTCTGACATGCCCGCCATCGATATCGTCATCATCGATGGCAACCGCGACAAGCCCGGTGGTGTGGGCGAACTGGCCAACCCGCCGGTGGCGCCCGCCATTGCCAACGCCATCTTCCGGCTGACCGGCAAGCGCCAGCGCGAGACGCCGTTCAACTTCGACCTGAAGGCGTAGCGCATACCGTGGACATCCGCCTGCTGCGCTATTTCTCGGTGCTGGCCGACGAGCTGCACTTCGGGCGTGCGGCGGCGCGCCTGTTTATGTCGCAGCCGCCGCTGAGCCAGCAGATCCGGCTGCTGGAAGACGAGATCGGCACGCCGCTGTTTGTGCGCAGCCACCACCGCGTAGAACTGACGGCGGCCGGCCGCACGCTCAAAGAGCAAGCGCCACTCGTGTTTGCACAGCTCAACCGCGCGCTGGACCTCACCCGGCAGGCGGGCCGTGGCCAGGTGGGCGAGCTGGAAATCGGCATGATCAGCTCGGTGATGGTGGGGCTGCTGCCCGAAGCGCTGCGCCAGTTTCGCGAGCGCTACCCCGGCGTTGAATGGCGGCTGCAAGAGATGACGCCCGCCGCGCAGGTGGCCGCGCTCAAGGAGCGCCGCATCGACGCGTGCATCTTCCGGCTGGGCCACGAAGACCCCGCCGTGCGCAGCGAGCTGCTGCAGCACGAGCCGATCGTGATGGCGTTGCCCGCCACGCACCGCCTGGCTGGCCACGCCAGCCTCGCGCTCGGCGATTTTGCCGGCGAGCCGTTCGTTGCATTCGAGTCCAAGCGCTCGCGCTTTGCCGATCACCTGCTGCATCTATGCATCCAGGCGGGCTTTGCGCCGCTCGTGCGCCAGCAGGTGACCGAGGTGCAGACGCTGCTGGCGCTGGTGAACGCTGGCTTTGGCGTGGCACTGCTGCCGGGCTCCACGGCCAACCTGGCGCCGCCGGGTGTGGTTTTCCGGCCGCTGGAGCCCGCGCTGCCAGCCGTGCCGCTGTACGTGCACTATCGCGTGGACGATCACTCGCCAGTGCTCAAGGCCTTTCTGGAGACGCTGCGCGCAGTCAGCGGCACGAGCGAAGGCGCCGCCGCTGCGCAGCCTCAGTCTGCGCCGGCCAGCCGATAGTCCGTTGGGCGCATGCCTGTCCATTTGCGGAAGGCGCGGTGGAAGGCGCTCGGCTCTGCAAATCCCACAGCGATGGCAATGTCGGCGATCGTGCGGCGCGTGTCCTGCAACTGGCCGATGGCAATGTCGCGCCGCAAGTCGTCTTTGATGGACTGATACGTGTGGCCTTCCAGCTTCAGGCGTCGGCGCATCGTCGCTTCGGCCACGTTCAGTTTAAGTGCCATCGCGTCAGACGCGGGCCAACTCGCAACCGGCAGGTTGCGCAGCGTCTTGCGCACGCGCGCCGCAAATGAATCCGGGTTGCGGTACTTGACGATGAAGTTGCCCGGCGCATCGCGCAGGAAGGTCTTGATGGACGCTGCCGTCTGGATGACGGGCAGCTCCAGGAAAGCCGGCGAAAGATCGACGAACGACGCATCGTGCTTGAACGCCATGTCGTCGCAGAACATCAGGCGATATTCCTGCGCGTCTGGCGGCGCCGCACAACGGAAGCGCGCGGCAATAAACGGAATGCGCCGCCCCACGAGCCAGCACACCAGGCCGTAGACCATGATGAGCCACGTGGCGTAGGTGAACATGGGAGGCACCCGCGTGCCCTTGCGGTGCACAAAGACAAGACGCACACGCTGATCGTCTTCTTCAACGCGCACATGCAGATCGTCCAGCACCAGGCGCAGAAAACCCGTGGCCCGGGCCAGCGCCTGCCGGCCCGTGCGCGCGGTCAGCGCCGCCTGCGTCATCGCAACGAAGCTGCCCCAGCGCATGGGGTGCGCATCCTGCCCGAAGAACTCGTCGTCCATGGCCTGCGCAATGCCGGCCCACAGCGCACCGTACTGCGCCGATGACACACGGCTGCGCGGCTGCGCCAGCATCTGCGGCGTGATGCCCGCGGCGGCCATGATGGGCTGCATGTCCACGCCGTGCGCGCGGGCGCGCGCCACGGCCTCGTTGACGAGGCTGACAGAGACGGTTCCTTTTTCGTTGTTTTTCATCGGTATGGCAAATCCGCTCACGCAAGTTGATCGTGACGGGCATCGAAGCCGCCCAGCCGCGTGCCTACACTTTTTCCCCATCGAACCCGAGCGCCGCGGGCTGCACAGTGTAAGGCGCCTGCACAGGCAGCGTCACGCGGCACCGGTCAGCAAACAAGCAAGAGCCAAGCGATGGACGACTTCTATACCGAAGAGCAGCGGATGATCCACGACGCTGCGCGCGACTTTGCCACCGAGCGCCTGGCGCCCAACGCCGCGCAGTGGGACCGTGACGGCGCCTTGCCCGACGAGGTGGTGCGCGAGATGGGCGAGCTGGGCCTGCTCGGCATGATCGTGCCGGCGGAGTGGGGCGGTTCGTACACCGACTACGTGGCCTATGCGCTCGCGCTGGAAGAGGTGGCCGCCGGTTGCGCTGCCAGCGCGACGATGATGAGCGTGCACAACTCGGTCGGCTGCGGCCCGATCCTCAAGTTCGGCACCGAGGCGCAGAAGGCACGCTACCTGCCAGATCTGGCCACCGGCCGCGCGATTGGTGCGTTCTGCCTGACCGAGCCCCATGCCGGTTCCGAAGCCAACAACCTGCGCACGCGTGCGGTGCTGCGCGACGGCAAGTGGGTGCTCAACGGCAACAAGCAGTTCGTCACCAACGGCGCACGCGCGAACATCGCCATCGTCTTTGCCGTGACGGACCCCGAAGCCGGCAAGCGCGGCATCTCGGCCTTCATCGTGCCGACGGACACGCCGGGCTTTCACGTTGGGCGGCCCGAACACAAGCTCGGCATTCGAGCATCAGACACCTGCCCGATCACGCTGGAAGACTGCGCCGTGCCCGAAGAGAACCTGCTGGGCGAACGTGGCGAGGGCTTGAAGATCGCGTTGTCGAACCTGGAAGGCGGGCGCATCGGCATTGCCGCGCAGGCCGTGGGGATTGCGCGCGCTGCGTTCGATGCGGCACGCAACTACGCGAATGAGCGCATCCAGTTCGGCAAGGCGCTGCGCGAGCACCAGACCATCGCCAACATGCTGGCCGACATGGCCACGCGCCTGAATGCGGCGCGCCTGCTCGTCCACCACGCGGCGCGCCTGCGCAGTGCAGACAAACCGTGCCTGTCGGAGGCCTCGCAGGCCAAACTCTACGCATCGGAACTGGCGGAAGAAATCTGCTCCAACGCCATCCAGATCCACGGCGGCTATGGCTACCTGGCCGACTACGCCGTCGAGCGCCACTACCGCGATGCACGCATCACCCAGATCTACGAAGGCACCAGCGAAGTCCAGCGGATGGTGATCGCACGGCACGTCTAGCACGCACCGCGCACATCGACCGCATACGAAAGAGCGCAAACGCGCCGACCAGGAGACGACGATGAACGAAGCGGTATCTGCAGCACAGGGTTTTGTGGAAGCGCGCGATTTTCTGCTGCGCCATCGCACCGACTACGACCGCGCGTATCGCGAGTTTGCGTGGCCCAAGCTGGACACGTTCAACTGGGCGCTCGACTACTTCGATGTCATGGCGCGCGGCAACGACGACCCGGCGCTGTGGATCGTCGATGACGCGCAGGGCGGTGGGTTGAAGCTCTCGTTTGCGCAGATGTCGGAGCGCTCGTCGCGCATGGCGAACTTCCTGCGCGGGCTGGGCATCGTGCGCGGTGATCGTCTGCTGCTGATGCTGCCCAACCGCGTCGAACTGTGGGACGTGATGCTTGCGGCGATGAAGCTGGGCGCGGTGGTGCTGCCGGCCACGACGCAGCTTTCGCCGGATGACGTGCGTGACCGCGTTGAACTGGGCGGCGCGAACTGCGTGGTCGTCGATGCGGCGGAGCTGCATAAGTTCGACGGTGTTGATGCGAGCGTCATGCGCATCGCCGTTGGCGCGCAGCGTGGCGGCTGGATCGACTTGGGCGCAGCCTACGGGGCGCCCGCGCAGTTCGTCCCCGACGGTGCGACGGGCGCTACCGATCCGCTGCTGCTGTATTTCACCTCGGGCACCACGTCCAAGCCGAAGCTGGTCGAGCACACGCACCAGAGCTATCCGGTCGGCCACCTGTCGACGATGTACTGGATCGGCCTGCAGCCCGGCGACATCCACTGGAACATCAGCTCACCCGGCTGGGCGAAACACGCGTGGAGCTGCTTCTTCGCGCCGTGGAATGCGCAGGCCTGCGTGTTCGTCTACAACTACGCGCGCTTCGTGCCGAAGGACACGCTGGATGTGCTGGTGCGCTTTAATGTGACCACGTTGTGCGCGCCGCCCACCGTGTGGCGCATGCTGGTGCAGGAACCGCTGGCGTCGTACGCCGTCAAGCTGCGCGAGATCGTTGGTGCGGGCGAGCCGCTGAACCCCGAGATCATCGAGCGCGTGCGCAGCGCCTGGGGCGTGACCATTCGCGACGGCTTCGGTCAGACCGAGACCACCTGCCAGATCGGCAACACGCCGGGCCAGCCGGTCGTGCCAGGGTCGGTCGGTCGCCCGCTGCCGGGCTACCGCGTGGAGCTGGTCGACCACGACGATCAGCCCGCCAGCGAAGGCGAGATCGTGCTGCCGCTCTCGCACCGCCCGCTCGGCCTGATGCAGGGCTACGCCAACAACGCCAAAGCCACGGGCGAGGCCATGCGCAACGGCTATTACCACACGTCCGACGTGGCGATGCGCCGCGACGACGGCTACTTCGTCTACGTGGGTCGCACCGACGACGTGTTCAAGTCGTCCGACTATCGGCTGAGCCCCTTCGAGCTGGAAAGCGTGCTGATCGAGCACGAGGCCATTGCCGAGGCCGCCGTGGTGCCGAGTTCCGATCCGCTGCGGCTGTCTGTGCCCAAGGCGTTCGTGACGGTGCGCCAAGGCTATGAGGCCGGCCCCGAGCTGGCGCGCGCCGTGTTCCTCTTCTCGCGCGAAAAGCTCGCGCCGTACAAACGCATCCGCCGACTGCAGTTCAGCGAGCTGCCCAAGACGATCTCGGGAAAGATCCGCCGCGTCGAACTCCGCCGGCTGGAGCTTGAGCGCACGCCGCAACCGGCTCGCCTGCCCGGCGAGTACTGGGAAGAAGACTTCGCCTGATTTGCCCGTCCCGCATTGAACCCATTACCGCTACCGCCACCGCAACCGATACCGAATCGCCAGGAGACTCCCATGAGCGCCGTTGCTTCCCTCGCTTCCGCCAAGCCTGCTGCACAGCAGGACACCCCGCCCACCGTCAAGCTGCTGATCGGCGGCGAGTTTGTCGAATCGCAGTCGAAGGAATGGCGCGACATCGTGAACCCCGCCACGCAGGAAGTGCTGGCGCGCGTGCCCTTTGCCACGGCCGGCGAAGTGGACGCGGCCATCCGCTCCGCACATGCTGCGTTTGCCACGTGGAAAAACACGCCGGTCGGCGCGCGCATGCGCATCATGCTGAAGTTCCAGGCGCTGATTCGCGAGCACTCGCCGCGCATTGCCCGCACGCTCACGGCCGAGCAGGGCAAGACGCTGCCCGATGCGGAAGGCGACATCTTCCGCGGGCTGGAGGTGGTGGAGCATGCGTGCTCGGTGGGCTCGCTGCAGCAAGGCGAATTCTTGGAGAACGTGGCGGGCGCGGTCGACACTTACACGCTGCGCCAGCCGATTGGCGTGTGCGCGGGCATCACGCCGTTCAACTTCCCGGCCATGATTCCGCTGTGGATGTTTCCGATGGCCATCGTGTGCGGCAACACGTTCGTGCTCAAGCCTTCGGAGCAGGATCCGCTGTCGACCATGCAGCTCGTTGAGCTGGCGCTGGAAGCCGGGGTGCCGCCGGGCGTGCTGAACGTCGTGCACGGCGGCAAGGACGTGGTGGATGCGCTGTGCACGCACGAACATGTGAAGGCGATTTCGTTTGTCGGGTCCACCGCGGTCGGCACGCATGTGTATCGCCTCGGCAGCGAGCACGGCAAGCGCGTGCAATCGATGATGGGCGCCAAGAACCACGCCGTGGTGCTGCCGGACGCGAATCGCGAGCAGGCGATCAATGCGCTGGTGGGTGCGGCCTTCGGCGCAGCGGGGCAACGCTGCATGGCGACCTCCGTCGTCGTGCTGGTGGGCGCTGCGCAGCAGTGGGTGCCGGACCTGATCGCCAAGGCAAAAACGCTCAAGGTGAATGCCGGTGTCGAGCCGGGCACCGATGTCGGACCCGTCGTGTCACGCGCCGCCAAGCAACGCATTCTCGGCCTGATCGAATCGGGCGTGCAGCAGGGCGCCACGCTGGCGCTCGACGGCCGCAATGTGCGCGTCGCGGGTTACGAAGACGGCAACTTCATCGGCCCCACGGTCTTTACCGACGTGAAGACCGATATGGACATCTACACCAACGAAATCTTCGGGCCCGTGCTGCTGGTGCTGACCGCGCCTACGCTGGACGATGCGATTGCGCTGGTCAATGCCAACCCGTTCGGCAACGGCGTGGGCCTGTTCACGCAGAGCGGTGCGGCGGCGCGCAAGTTCCAGAGCGAGATCGACGTGGGGCAGGTCGGTATCAACATTCCCATTCCGGTGCCCGTGCCGTACTTCAGCTTTACCGGCTCGCGCGGCTCCAAGCTGGGCGACCTGGGCCCGTACGGCAAGCAGGTCGTGCAGTTCTACACGCAAACGAAGACGGTCACGGCGCGCTGGTTTGACGACGCGGTCGATGCCGGTGGCGTGAATACCACCATCAGCCTGCGCTGATCGCACCGGGAGCGTTGACATGAAAATCGCATTCATCGGCCTGGGCAACATGGGCGCCCCGATGGCGCGCAACCTGCTCAAGGCGGGCCACGCGCTGACCGTCTTTGATCTGAATACGCAGGCCGTGGGCGCGCTGGTGGAAGCCGGTGCCATGGCCGCCGCGTCTCCCAAGGACGCCGCGACGGGCGCGGAAACCGTGATCACCATGCTGCCCGCCGCCGCGCATGTACGCCACGTGCTGACGGCGGAAGACGGCGTGCTGGCGGGTATCGCCAAGGGCGTGCCCATCATCGATTCGAGCACCATCGACCCGGCCAGCGTGAAGGCGTTTGCCGCGCTGGCGGCCGAGCACGGCAACACCTTTGTCGATGCGCCGGTCTCGGGCGGCACGGGCGGCGCGGCAGCCGGCACGCTGACGTTCATGGTCGGTGGCACCGCACAGGCGTTCGAGCAGGTGCGTCCGGTGCTGTCCGCCATGGGCAAGAACCTCGTGCATTGCGGCGACACCGGCGCGGGCCAGGGCGCGAAGATCTGCAACAACCTCGTGCTCGGCATCACCATGGCCGGCGTGGCCGAAGCCATGTCGCTGGGCGAGGCGCTGGGCATCCACCCGAAGGTGCTGGGCGGCATCATCAACACGTCGACGGGCCGGTGCTGGAGTTCAGACACCTACAACCCGTTCCCGGGCGTGATCGAGACCGCGCCGTCGTCGCGCGGCTACACGGGCGGATTCGGCACCGATCTCATGCTCAAGGATCTGGGCCTGGCCGGTGACGCAGCAAAGTCGGTCCGTCAACCGGTCTACCTGGGCGCGTTGGCGCAGCAGCTCTATCAAACCGTGAGCAGCAAGGGCGATGGCAAGCTGGATTTCTCCGCCGTCATCAAGCTGTATCGGAAAGACGGAGCGGCGTGATGATCGAACTGGAAACGCTGCATGAGGGCACCGTCGCAGTGCTGACGCTCAAGCGTCCGCCGGCCAACGCGTTCACCCCGGAAGGTCTGCTGCAGCTGCAAGGCACCGTCGAGCGATTGAACGCCGATGCACGCGTGCGCGCCATCGTCGTCACCGGCGATGGGCCGAAGTTCTTCAGCGCGGGCGCCGACCTCAACACCTTTGCCGATGGCGATCGCGATGTCGCGCGCGAGGCCGCTGCACGTTTCGGTGCCGCGTTCGAGGCGCTGCAGAATGCGCGCCCGGTGGTGATCGCTGCCATCAACGGCTTTGCGATGGGCGGTGGCCTGGAGTGCGCGCTGGCATGCGACATCCGCATCGCCGAGGCCCATGCCAAGCTGGCCGTGCCGGAGACGGCCGTCGGCCTGTTGTGCTGCGGTTGCGGCACGCAGACGCTGCCATGGCTGGTGGATGAAGGCTGGGCCAAGCGCATGATCCTGACCGGCGAGCGCGTCGATGCGCAGACCGCCCTGCGCATCGGCCTGGTGGAAGAGGTGGTGGAAACGGGCGCTGCACGCGAAGCCGCCATCGCCATGGCGCTGCGGGTGACGACGTTGAGCCCGCAGGCCGTCACCTTCAGCAAGCAGCTCATTCACCAGGCGCGCAATGGCGTGCCGCGCAGCGCGGCGCTGGCCGTGGAGCGCGAGCGCTTTGTCGATCTGTTCGACCATCCGGACCAGCGCGAAGGCGTGAACGCCTTCCTTGAGAAGCGCGCGCCGCGCTGGCATTCCACACACGAATCGGAGACGCTGCAATGAGTGCCGTCCAACTGCAGGCGGCAGCGCCCCAGCCCGCCGCTGCCGAGCCCGAGGTGTTGATGCGCGTGGTGAACCGCGTGGCCGTCATTACCTTGAACCGGCCGTCTGCGCTGAATGCGCTGTCGCACGGCATGGTGCGCCAGTTGGCCACGCTGCTGGAGCAATGCCGCCATGACGACGGCATCGCCGCCCTGGTGCTGCGCGGCGCGGGCCAGAAGGGCTTCTGCGCCGGCGGCGATGTGCGCGCGCTCTATCAGCTTGCGCAACAGGGCCGCATGGACGGCGACGACGGCTGGCTGCAATTCTTCGTCGACGAATACCGGCTCGACTACGCGCTGCACCAGTTTCCGAAGCCCATCGTTGCGCTGATGGACGGCATCACCATGGGCGGCGGCATGGGCCTTGGGCAGGCCGCACGGCTGCGCGTCGTGACCGAGCGCACGAAGATGGCGATGCCGGAAACGCGCATCGGTTTTCTGCCCGACGTGGGCGCCACGCGCTTTTTGAGCGTGATGTCGCCCGAGCTTGAGCTGTATGTCGGCCTGACCGGCGTGACGCTGACCGGCGCCGATGCGCTGCATTGCCACCTGGCCGATGTGTGCGTGCCTGCCGAATGGCTCGCCTCGTTCGAAGACCGCCTGCAGCGCATGCCGCACGATGGCGACCTCATGCAGGCGCTGCGCCGCGTATTCGAGCCGCCGTGCAACATCGTTCCGCACGCGCCGCTTGCACAGGCGATGCCGTGGGTGTTGCGCTATTTCGACCGGCGGTCTTCGGTCGATCGCATTGTGGCCACGCTGCGAGAGAGCCTCGAACGCGAATCGGCACGCGAGCCGCGCCAGTGGCTGCAGGCGACGCTTGACGCCATGACCACGCATTCGCCGACGATGCTGCATGTCACGCGCGAAGCGCTGCTGCGGGGGCGGCAGTTGTCACTGGCGGAATGCTTCCAAATGGAGCTGGGCATCGTTGCGCGCGGAATCCAGGAAGGCGATTTCTGCGAAGGCGTGCGCGCGCATCTGGTGGATAAGGATCACCGGCCCGGCTGGGCGCCGGCCACGCTGCCGCAGGTGCGGCCCGAGCGGGTGCGGCATTTTCTGACGTCGCCCTGGCGGGCGGAGGTGCACCCGTTGGCGGGGCTTGGTTGAACCGGCATGTGACCGGCATGCCTCAAAAGCAGCGGATCCGTCATTTCCTGCAGACCGCCCAGGGCAATAAGTCGGTTTCGTGACAAATTTCTGTCATCACTTACGTGTAACTTACACGAGCGAGGAGAGGTCACCCCTCACGTTCTCATCGTACGCAGCGGGTTCCGCTGCGTTTTTTTTGCCCGGTTTTTTGCGCGGTCGTACTCGCACCTGCCGCCCGAATCCGCAGATCGGATTGAAACCGCGTTGAAGTCACGGCCTGCCAACCCGCATGGCAATTGGGTTTCGGTGCCCGGCGTCAGATGGTTGTCACAATCGCGGTGCTAACTGGACGGATGCTCTGCCACCCCAGGAGGCTCCCATGGCGACATCCGTCGATTCATTTCAGGTGAAGGTGTATCAGGGCGACAGCGCCGTGCTGTTCGCCTTTGATGTGGCCGATGCCGATCGCGCCGCTCTGGCCGGTTTTGCCATCCAGTGCACGCCGCAGGGCGGGGCGCCCTACTGGGTGCCCAACCGGTTGACCTTCGACACGCCCATCCATGCAGATGCGCCGCTGAAGGCCGGCCACTATGCCGATTCCATTGACGCGCCGTTTCAGTCGTTCCACTGGGTCCACTTTCCGCCGCATGCCGCTGCGCAGCTGACTTACACCGTGCACGCGCGCTACTTCGCGTCGACGAACCCTGTGCAATTGGAGACGCGCGCCACGCGCACCGTCACCGTCACGCTGCAGCAGCCGATGAGCGATTGGGCCACCGTCGGCATGGTGCGTGGGTATGTGTCGTCGCAGGCGTTCATCGATCACTACGGCGGCAACACGGCCTTGGCACCGGACAAGCGCGCGCAGACAAAATCGCCGCTGCTGTACGACACGCAGCCGTATCAGAACAAGTACGCCTACCTGGGCGCCACCGGCCGCCGTCTCATCATCGATCTGCTGAACCAGTGCCATGCGTCCGAGGGTTACGGCATCGACGTGCTGGCCTATGACCTGGACGAGCCCGACATCATCCGGGCGATTGCGTGGCTTGCGCAGAACGGTCGCAAGGTCCGCGTGATTCAGGACAACTACGTCGGCAACGGCGCCAGCCCGACGGGCCACGGCACCGACAACGCGTTTGAGACGCAGGCTGCCGAATACTTCCGGCAAGCCGGCGCGGATGTCCGCCGCACGCACCTGGCGCGGTTCCAGCACCACAAGGCCATCTTGCTGCGTGATGCGGCCGGCAAGCCGGTGCGCGTGCTGGCCGGTTCTGCCAACTTCTCGCTGCGCGGGTTGTATGTGCAGGCCAACAGCGTGCTCGTGTTCGAGCAAGACGTTGCGCAGTTGTATGCGCAGGTGTTCGAGCGTCTGTGGGGATGGATCGGCCAATACGGCGAAAACGCTGCCGGCAGCCGCAAGGTGGCCGCAGCCTTCCGCGCCGACGCGCTGGCCGCCAGCTGGCAGGCGGTGCCGCAAGGCAGTACGCCGCGTGCGCGCTTCGGCTTCTCGCCGCATCAGACCGATGCGTTGCTGACGGAGGCGGCCGACCGCGTGAAGGGCGCGCTGTCGTCCGTACTGTTTGCGGTGATGGCCACCGATGGCGGCGGCAAGATGCTGACCACGCTCGAACAGGTGGTGCCGCACAAGGCTGGGCTGCTCTCGCTGGGCGTGATCGACAAGCGGGGTGGTGTCGATGCCTTTGCGCCCGGCCGCGATGTGCCGTCGCAAACCGTGTCGTTCGCGTATTTGAAGGACGAAGCGCCTGCGCCGTTCAAGCAGGAAGTGGATGCCGGCACCGGCCAGCACATCCACCACAAGTTTGTCGTGTGCGATTTCAATGGCGATGAGCCGGTCGTGTTCTGCGGCTCGTCCAACCTGTCAAAGGGCGGCGAAGAGCAGAACGGCGACAGCCTGATCGCCATCTACGACCCGGCCATTGTCACAGCCTATGCGATCGAGGCCATCCGCCTGTTCGACCACTACCGCTTCCGCGCGGGGGAATCGAAGGCCACGGCCGACAAGCCGCTGGTGCTGAAGCCGACCGGCGCATGGGCCGACCCGTACTACGATCCGCAGAACATCAAGTTCACCGAGCGCACGCTGTTCGCCAAGTCGGGCACAGCGCAGGAGGCGGTGGTCGCGTGACCGATGCCGGCGGCGGTGCGTGCAGCCTTATACGCGTCGCTGCCGGTCGCCCCACCACGCATCGCGCAGCCGGCGCTTGGCGATCTTGCCGTTGTCGTCGCGCGGCAGTGCTGTGGTGAATTCAATCTGGCGCGGGATCTTGAAGCCTGCAATCTGCCCGCGCAGCCATTCGATCACGGGTTCGGCCTGCGGGTCTTTGCGTTCGGTCTGCACCACGGCGACGAGGCGCTCGCCGTATTCATCGCACGGCACGCCAAAGACGGCGCAGTCGACCACATCGGGGTGGCGCAGCAGCGCATGTTCGATCTCGGCCGGGTAGATGTTCACGCCGCCCGAAATGACCATGTCCGATGCGCGGTCGCACACATACAGGTAGCCGTCGGCATCGAGATAGCCCATGTCGCCGAGCGTGACGAGGCCGTCGCGCTCGATCTTGCCGCGCGCCTCGTCATTGCCGCGGTAGGTGAAATCGGGGTAGGCGGGTTGGTGGCTGTAGATCAGGCCGACCTCTCCAGTGGCGCAGGGCGTGCCGTCTTCACGCAGGATGCGCACGCGCGCGTCGCACACCGGGCGGCCCGCGCTGCCGGGGCGGGCGGCTGCGTCGCGCGGGTCCATCACCGTGATCATGCCGGTTTCACTCGACGCATAGGTTTCATAGATGACGGGGCCGAGCCACTCGATCATCTTGCGTTTGATCTCCGGCGCGCACGGTGCACCAGTGGACGCCACGAAGCGCAGCGAAGACAGGTCGTAGCGGCTGCGTTCTTCGTCCGTCAACTTGAGCAGGCGCACATACATGATCGGCACGAGGTAGACGGTATCGATGCGGTAGCGCTCGATTTGCTCGAGCACGCGCAGCGCATCAAAACGCGCGTTCACCACCAGCAGCTCCGCCATCTGCGCGGCTTGCTGTGCGAAGAGGCTGGGCGCGCTGTGATAGAGCGGCGCCGGCACCAGCGCACGGCAGCCCGGCACGATACCGAACGTGGCCGCCACCACAGCACGTGCCTTCTGCAGATGCGCGTCGAGCTGGTCGAGCGGCACGGCCTGACGCACCACGCCCTTGGGCCGCCCGGTAGTGCCCGAGGTATAGGCCATGTGCCCGCGCGGCGATACCAGCGGCCCGTCGTACGGCGTCTGCAGCGCAAGCCAGTTGGCATAGCCGTCGGCACGGTCGGTGCCTTCGGCGTCCACGCGCAGCAGCTGCACATGGGCCGGCAGCAGCGGTTCGGCCGCGTCGACGAGATCGCGATGGCCGATCAATACCTTGGCGCCCGAATCGCGCACGAGGAATTCCACCTCGGCCGGCGTGAAGTGCCAGTTGATCGGGCAGAAGTAGCACCCCGCGATGCGGCAGGCGTGCATCACGTCGATGTAAGCCGGTGCATTGCGCAGCAGCACGCCGATCACGTCGCCCGCCTGCACGCCCATGCGGCGCAGACCGCCCGCAAGGGCGGCACCGCGCGCGAGCAGCGTATCGGCATCGGTGGGGCGATCGTCGAAGATCAGGTGGGCGGTCATGCGTGTCTCCTGCGCGAGGTCTCTGGTGGACGGCTGCTGAATCCATGCAGCATGCCGGATCGAGCAGCCTTGAACAATCCACGGCCAATTGCGCACACTGGTGAACGCAATTGGACAACGCGTGCGTGGCGGCACGAGCGGCGATGCTGGAATGCTGCGTATGCACAAGACCATGCCAAGGCAGATAACGTACGCCAAATAGAGGGTATTCATACCCCTGCCTTGTTTTGCGGCAACGCGCGCACCAAAATCGAAAGAGGCGCAGCCGCTTGCAACACCCGCACCTGGCCGCCTTTCTTTCCCCACATCATCCTCCCGTCGAGGAAGAATTCATGCCGCTTACCCATCCGTCACGCCGCGCTTTTCTCAAAGCGACCGTCGTGGCCGGCGTCTCGGTCGTCATCGCACCGCTGGGCAGCCGCGCTTTTGCGGCCCTGTTTGAAGAGAAGATCCTCACGCCTGTCCAGTGGGACCCGAAAACCGGCACGCCAAAATTCCGCATCGACGGCATTGCCAAGGTGACGGGCGACAAGGTCTTCGCACATGACATCCGCTCGCGCGACATGCCGCACTGGCCGCAGCAGCAGTCGCACGCGTTCATCCTGCGCACCACGCTGGCCGATCGCACGTACGAAGGTTTCGACCTGAGCCTGCTGGGCGAGGCCCTCAAGCCCGATCGCGTGGTGACCGCAGACGACCTGGCGCGCGATGGCGTCGCCTTCCCTGCGTTCTACGGCGACGACATGCTGCTGCCCACCGGCAAGACGCCCGCCTACCTGGGCCACGCCGTCGCCATCCTGATCTATCACGACTTCGCGCGCTTCCGTTTTGCGAAAGACAAGCTCAAGTTCCAGGACAAGATCATCCGCTACGGCGCGCAGACGGGGCCGCTCGAGCGCGACCCTTGGGGCACCTTCCGCTTTGTGCGCGTGGGCGGCGCAGGCCCGTATGACGACGATGTGTTCTCGAGCCTGAAGAACGCGCCGATCTTTCCGAGCATGATGCGCAAGCACGAGCCCGTGTGGCCCGACGGTGTTGACCACGGCAAGCTCGGCGAGCAGGGCATCTTCTACGCCAACCAGATCGCCGCAGAACTCGACAAACCGCCAGCGGACTGGCTGGTGCTCGAACGCGAGTACAACACGCAATCGGTTGATACCGCCGCGCTGGAAAACGACAACGCCAACTGCTGGTACGACAGCACCACGCAGACCTTGCACATGATCGTGCCCACGCAAAGTCCGGTGGAAGTGGGTGAGAGTGCGGCCGAGATGATCGCCAAGGCCCGCGGTGCGTTCCCGGTGAAGCAGGTGATCGTGCATCCGTGCTACACGGTGGGCTACGGCTCGAAAGACCATTACAACTTCCCGTTCTACGGCCTGGTGACGGCGCTGTATGCCGACGGCAAGCCGGTGCGTCTGGCGAATGACCGCTACGAGCAGTTCCAGACTTCCATCAAGCGGCACGCATTCAAGATGCGGTACCGCATCGCCGTGGACAGGAAGACCGGCCTGTTCCAATCGTTCCAGGGGCACTTCGAGGCCAATGGCGGCGGGCGAGCCAATTTCTCGCCGTCGGTTGCGATGGTGGGCGCAACGGCCGCGCAGTCGATCTACTACTTCCCGAAGAACGATCTGACCGCCGTGGCGATTGCCTCCCGCGCCATCGACGCAGGCTCGGCGCGCGGCTACGGCACGCTGCAGAGCATGGCCGCCACCGAGGTGATGGTCGACGAGTTTGCCGAGCAACTGAAGCTCGACCCGATCGAGCTCCGCCTGAAGAACGCGCTGCGTTCGGGCATGAAGAACACGCAGGGCGCGATTCCCGCCGGCGCCATCCGCGTGGATGAAGTGCTGCAGGCGGCCAAGGTGCATCCGCTGTGGGTGAATCGCGCGAAGAAGAAAACCGAGTTTGAGGCCGCCCACCCGGGCAAGCGCTACGGCGTGGGATTCGCGTGCGTGCAGAAGGATTTCGGCACGGGCGCCGAGGCGTCGTTTGCCAAGGTGGAAATCCGCGCTGACGGGCAGATCGCGCTGCACCACGTGGCGGCGGAAATCGGCACCGGCATGTCGACCTCGCAAGCCGTGGCCGTGGCGCGCTGGCTGGGCCGCCCCGCAGCGGAAGTGCGCGTGGCCGTGACGGACTGGGCAGACCTGCCCGTTGTGACCAGCGGCGACCCGTACCTCATGAGCCAGGCCGATCAGGACAAGGCATCGGCCAACCCGCGCTGGTCTCCGGCATATGCGTCGCCGTCGAGCGCGACCAACTCGGCGTATTACTTCACGCACAGCACGCGTGAGGCGGCGCGCATCGTCTTCATGCATGGCCTGTGGCCGGCAGCCATGGCGATCTGGAGCCAGGGCATCGGCGGCGGCCAGGCGGCGTCGCTGGTGGTGCGCGTGGAAGACGCGCGCTGGGTCGACGGCAAGCTCACGGCCGGCGGCCTGGAGGCGCTGCCCTATGAACAGATCGTCAAGAAGGCGCACGAGCTGGGCCTGGTGACGGGCGCGGTGGTGCACGTGTTCAACCGCTGGCAATGGTCGGAGGCCGATTTCGAGGTGAACGGCGCAGCCACGCGCGTGCCGATCGACGGGCTTTCCGTGCGCTACGGCGAGGGTGCCGACGCCGCACGCAAGGCGAAGATGACCACTCCGGGCGGGTATCACGTGCTGGATCGCAAGAAGGTCTACATCGCGCCGACGCAGCGTAACAACGCGTCGGTCACGTACTACAGCGCGGTCGGCACGCTGGTCGAACTGTCGGTGCACGAAGCCAGCGGCAAGGTCGATCTGCTGTCGCACCACACGATCATGGAGTGCGGCACGCAGATATCGCCGCAGCTGGTGTCGGGGCAATTGCAGGGCGGGCTCGCCATGGGCATCGGCCACGCGCTGCATGAAGCGCTGCCGCTGTACGAAGACGGCCCGGGCAACGGCACGTGGAACTTCAACCGCTACCACTTGCCGCGTGCGAAAGACGTGGCCGTGTGGACGCAGACCGGCACTGTGCTGCCGCCCGTGTCGGAAACCGATCCGCCCAAGGGCATTGCCGAGGTGGTGATGATCCCGGTGGTGGGCGCCATTGTGAACGGCATCGCGCATGCCATCGGACACCGCTTCACCAGCCTGCCAGTGACCGCGGAAAAGATTCAGGAGGTACTGGCATGAGCAATACGACCATCACGACACAACCGCTCACCGTTCATATCAACGGCAAGGATGTCGGCCCCACGCAAGTGCCCGAGGGGCTGATGATGATCGACTTCCTGCACGAATACGCCGGCCTGACCGGCTCGAGGCTCGGCTGCGGGCAGGGCGTGTGCCGCGCCTGCACGGTCATCCTCGACAAGCCGGACGGCACCAGCGAAGAAGTGCGCACGTGCATTACCGGCGCGCATTTCTTCCAGAACAAGAAGGTGCGCACGGTGGAAGGGCACGCCAAGCGCGATGAGAAGGGCGAGGTGGTGTCGCTCACGCTCGTGCAGCAGAAGTTCCTGGAGCACTTCAGCTTTCAGTGCGGCTATTGCACGCCGGGCTTCGTCAATGGCGCGACGGTGCTGGTGGAGCGCCTAAAGCGCGAGCCCGTAGCGCGCGACAAGCTTGACGAGACGATCACCGAAGCGCTGAACGACCACATCTGCCGCTGCACCGGCTACGTGCGCTACTTCGAGGCTGTGAAGGACGTTGTCCTCAGCACGCCCGGGCTCGTCAAGGACAGCAAGTGATGGCCATGGCTGAACTGACGCAATTCACTCAATGGACGCGAAAGGCGCTGCTGCCATTGCTGGCCGCCGCGGCGTTGTCCGCCTGCGGTGACCGCTCCACCGATATCCCGCCCGCCGCCGACCAGCCGCCCCCGGCCAGGCTGACCGGCGCCGACCTGATCAACCGCGGCCGCGCCCTTGTGCGCGCTGCCGACTGCGCAGCCTGCCACACGGCCAAGGACGGTGCGCCGTTTGCCGGCGGCGTGGCGCTGGCCTCGCCGTTCGGCACCTTCTACGGCACCAACATCACGCCCGACAAGGAACAGGGCATCGGCCAGTGGAGCGCGGACGATTTCTACAAGGCGCTGCACGACGGCGTCACGCCCGACAAGCACCTGTATCCGGCGATGCCGTACACGTCGTATCGCGGTCTGTCGCGCGGCGATACCGATGCGATGTACGCCTACCTGACGCAGCAGGTGAAGCCGGCGGCTGTTGCCAACCGCGAGCATGAGCTGCGCTTTCCGTACAACATCCGCATTGCCATGGCGGGCTGGAACGTGTTCTTCCTGAAGAACGCGCTGCCCGATGCATCGGTGGGCAACACAGCAGCGTGGCAGCGTGGCCGGTATCTGGCCAACGCGCTGGGCCACTGTGCGGAATGCCACAGCCCGCGCGGATTTGCCGGTCAGCTCGATGCCGGCAAACCGCTTGCCGGCGCGGCGCTGGGCCGAGTGGTCGCGCCGGACATCACGCCTGCCGGCCTGGTGTCACGGGGCTGGACGCAGAACGACCTGCAGACGTTCTTCAGTGTGGGCATCGCGCCGCAGGGCTCGGCGTTTGGCGAGATGTACCCGGTCGTCCACCTGAGCACGCAATACCTCAGTCAGGCCGATGTGGCGGCACTGACGACCTATCTGCTGGGCGACAAGGCGCCTGCGCCGCAGGCGCTCAAGCCGGTGGCCGCCACGCCCGAGAATGTCGATCAGCTCAAGGCCGGACGCGCGCATTACCTCGCCGTCTGCGCCGGTTGCCATGGCCGCGACGGCGAAGGCAAGCCCCATGTGGCCGTGCCGATGCTGGGCAACGCCACCGTGCGCAATGCCGACGCGCATAACCTGATCGTCTCGATGCTCGACGGCATTGAAGCGCAGCGCTTCCCGGGCACGGAAGCCATGCAGGAGATGCCGAGCTTTGCGCAGATGAACGATACGGAACTGGCCGATTTGGCCAACTACCTGCGGACGAGCTTTGGCGGGCAACCAGCCGATCTCACCGCTGACCGCGTGAAGGGTTTGCGGCAGTAGGCGGCACCCCTGAAGCCGGAAAAGCCCGCCCAGGCACGATGCCCGGGCTGGTTTTTTTTGGGGCAGCGCGGGTGAACGTTCCCGGTTGTGGCAGCAACTGGCTTCGGGCACAATCTTGAGCCTTGCGGAGATGGCATGCCTCCCTTAACCGCCGGGTTGCGGATGACGCGTCCGGCTGATGATGCCTACAAGTTCCTGGACGAAGGAAGTTGTAGGCACACGCCCAAACGACGTTCTGTCGCTCAGGTTTGAGTTCTTCGAATCTGGTCATCATGAAGAAAATGGTCACACGCTCCGAGCCGCTGCTCATGTTCGGGTATCTGCTGCGCTGGCTCTCATTGGGCGCGCTTGTCGGCATGCTTGCGGGCTTGGGCTCCGCGGTATTGCTGCTGGCGCTGGACTGGGCGACCGACACGCGCATTGCTCATCCTTGGTTGCTGTGGTTCCTGCCCGTGGCGGGCCTTGCCGTCGGCTTGCTCTATCACTACACGGGGCGCGCGGTGGAAGGTGGCAACAACCTGCTGATCGACGAGATCCACGACCCGAAGCGGGTTGTGCCCAAGCGCATGGCGCCGCTCATCCTGCTGGGCACCGTGGTCACGCACCTCTTTGGCGGATCGGCCGGGCGTGAAGGCACGGCCGTCCAGATGGGCGGCAGCTTTGCGGACTACCTCACGCGACTGTTCTCGCTGGCCCCGGCGGACCGGCGCATCTTGCTGATGGCGGGCATCAGCGCGGGTTTCGCGTCGGTGTTCGGCACGCCGCTGGCCGGCGCCGTGTTCGGGCTGGAGGTGCTCGCGATCGGCCGTCTGCGCTATGACGCGATCCTGCCGTGCTTCATCGCGGCCATCGTGGGCGACCTGGTGCCGCCGTTGCTGGGCGTGCACCACACGCCGTATGCGATTCCGTTTGTGCCGCATCTCACGCCCATCGCGATCGGCCTGGTCGTGGTGGCGGGCATCGTCTTCGGTCTGGCGGGCATGACATTCGCGGCGCTCACGCATCGGCTCAGCCGCGTGTTGAAGCATCGCATCGCCTTCGGGCCGCTGCGCCCCGTGCTGGGCGGCAGCGTGGTCGTGGCGGCGGCCTTGGCGCTGGGGACGGACAAATATCTCGGCCTCGGCATTCCGGTCATCGTGGATGCGTTCCACACTCCGCTGCCGGCGTACGACTTTGCCGGCAAGGCGGCGTTCACGATCGTGACGCTGGCGTCCGGCTTCAAGGGCGGCGAGGTCACGCCGCTGTTCTACATTGGCGCCACGCTGGGCAATGCGCTGGGTTACGTGCTGCCGCTGCCGTTCCCGCTGCTGGCGGGCCTGGGGTTCGTTGCCGTGTTTGCGGGGGCCGCCAATACGCCCATCGCGTCGACCTTGATGGCGATGGAACTCTTCGGCCCCGAAGTCGGCACGTTTGCCGGCATTGCCTGCGTGGTGAGCTATCTCTTCTCGGGCCACACCGGCATCTATCACGCGCAGCGCATTGGCCATGCGAAGCGTCCGTCCGAAACGGAACCGGCGGCGCAGGCTCCGGCTGAATCCGCCGGGCGCTCTTAGCGCGGAGGCGCGAGCTTGGCTTCGAGCAGCGCCTTCACCTCGGGCCATTCGGTGTCGATGATGCTGAACCGCACCGAGTTGCGCTTGCGGCCGTCCGGCATGATCCGTTCGTGCCGCACGATGCCTTCCTGCTTCGCGCCGATACGCAGGATGGCCGCGCGGGACTTTTCGTTCAGTTCGTCCGTGGTGAACTGCACCCGCACGCAGTGCATGGTTTCGAACGCGTGCGTCAACAGCAGAGACTTGGCTTCGGTGTTGATGTTGGAGCGTTGCGCCGATGCGCTCAGCCATGTGTGACCGATCTCCAGCTTGCGGTTGGTGCGGTCAATTTTCCAGAAGCGCGTGCTGCCGACGATGCGGCCCGTGTCGCGCCGGACAATCACGAACGGCATGACGCTGCCGGCGTCGCGCCCTTTCAGCGCGGTCGCAATGTAGCTGTCGATCGTCTCGGGGCCAGGAACGACCGTCACCTTCAGATTCCACAACGCCCCATCGGCCGCGGCCGCAACGAGGTCCGAGGCGTGGTGCGCCAGAAGCGGACGCAGTTCAACGTGCTGGCCGACCAAGGTCGGCTGGAAAAGATCGGGCGTGGGCTGGCTCATGGCTTGTGTCACACACCGTAGAAGCGTTCGCACAACGCCGTACTTGCGCCGAGCTTGCGCGACAGGTCGGACGCCGCTTGCAACTGCTTCGTGACGACATCCCCAGACGTGCGTGCCGCTTCCAGCCGGGAGGCTGCGCCCGACAGCGTCAGCGCAGCCATGAACTTGTCGCCGGAACCGAAGATGGGCGTGGCAAACGCCGCCGTGTGCTGGTCACGCGCGCCGGAGGTGAAGAGCGGTAATTCAGGGATGCCGTCATACAGCGCTTCACCCAGCCCCCAATAACGCAGCACGTGGCTGATGGCCGTGTCGTCCAGCGGCAGCGATGTGCCGGGCAGGCGGGTTTCGCGCAGGCCTTCGGACGGCTCGGCGCGGAACAGGCACAGCCGCCGGCCGTGATCGACGACGTAGTACGATGCGCTTTCTCGCGTGGCCGCCGCCAGCGCATGCAGCACTGGCTCCACCACGGAAGACAAGTGGAACGACTGCTCGTAGAGCTTGCCGAGATACAGCAGGCGCGGCCCGAGCG
This sequence comes from Ralstonia sp. UNC404CL21Col, assembly GCF_000620465.1. Taxonomy (GTDB): domain Bacteria; phylum Pseudomonadota; class Gammaproteobacteria; order Burkholderiales; family Burkholderiaceae; genus Ralstonia; species Ralstonia flatus. The sequence continues at coordinate 710,776 of NZ_JIBE01000004.1, read as the reverse complement.
AGTACGCGCCGGACTCGGAGCGGGTGACATAGCTCATGCGCTCCAGCGAGTTCATCAGCCGATACACCGTGGTCTTGTGCATGCCCGATGCTTGTGCCAAGGCCGCGAGTGACAGGGCTTCCGCCCCCGGCTTGAAGCAATCCAGCAGGGCCAGCGCCTTTTCTACTGCGGCAACGCCGTCATTTCCCATTTTCCGACTCCCCGAACTCCGAACGGCGTGATTGTACTATGTACAACGCCGTTGTATCTGCCGGAAGGGTAAACGCTAGTGGATCGACCTGCCTGTCGTGGCTATAGTGATTTCACCAAGTACACCAGAGTTTTACACGATACAACATCACAGTCTGAGGCAGGTTTTTCATGAGTACCCTTTCGCACAGCATTTCCGCCATCGTTCGCGATATCGAGCGCGTTTCGCCCGCGTTGGTCGAGGCGGCTGCCCGCTTCCAGGCGGCCATCCTGGCTGACGTTGCCGGCCGCCGCGGCACCCTGAACTGTCGCGTCAAACCGCTCGCGCCGACCATGAAAGTGGCCGGTCCGGCCGTCACGGTGGAGGTGCGCCCCGGCGACAACCTCGCCATCCATGCCGCCCTGGCCGTCGCCAAGCCCGGCGATGTGATCGTGGTCGACGGCAAGGGCGACCAGAGTTGCGCGCTGATCGGCGAAATCATGGCCACGCAGGCGCAGGCCACTGGCATCGCCGGGTTTGTCATCGATGGCGCGGTGCGCGATTCGCACGAGCTGGCGCACGGCACGTTCCCCGTTTTCTCTGCCGGCTTGAACCCGTGCGGGCCGACCAAGAGCGTGGCCGGCCGCGTGAACCTGCCCGTGTCCGCTGCCGGCGCAACGGTGCACCCCGGTGACCTGGTGGTGGGCGATGCAGATGGCGTGGTCGTGATCCCGCGTGCCGACGTTGAGCGCATTCTCGTGCTCGCACAGAAAAAGGTGGACGCCGAAGCGGCCCGCATTGCGGCGATCCGCAAGGGCGATACACGCCCGGGCTGGCTCGAGAGAGAACTGCGCGCGGCGGGCATGCTGGCCGAAGGCGAGGCACTGTAATGAGCACGACTGCAACCAAGCCCGTCCTGCTGGTCACGGCAGCTGACCTGGCCCCGCAAGCAATGGAGATGCTGGGTGATTTCGAGGTGGTGTTTGCCGGCAAGCAGCCCACCGAAGACGACATCCTCGCGCTCTGCGCACGGCACAAGCCGGTAGCGATCATCGTGCGCTACGGCAAGGTCAACGCCCGCATCATGGATGCAGCCGGCGGCAACCTGCAGGTGATCTCGAAGCACGGCAGCGGTATCGACGTCATCGATCAGGATGCTGCCGCGGCGCGTGGCATCGCGGTGCGGGCTGCAGTGGGCGCCAATGCTGCGGCCGTGGCCGAACATGCGTGGGCGCTGATCCTGGCGTGTGCCAAGTCTGTCCCGCACCTCGACGCGCGCATGCGTGCCGGGCATTGGGACAAGGCAACGCACAAGTCGGTCGAGCTGGATGGCCGCACGCTGGGGCTGGTCGGCCTGGGTGCGATCGGCCGGCGGGCCGCCACGATCGGGTTGGCGTTCGGTATGAATGTCATCGCCTTCGACCCGTACGCCAAGGAGGCGCCGGCAGGCGTCAAGCTGGTGAGCCTTGGCGAGTTGTACGCGCAGTCCGATGTGGTGTCGCTGCACTGCCCGCTGACCGCCGAGAACCGCAAGATGCTGAACCGCGACGCGTTCAACTGTTTCAAGCCCGGCGCGATCCTGGTCAACACGGCGCGCGGCGGCCTCATTGACGAAGCCGCGCTGGTGGACGCGCTGGCCAGCGGCCAACTCCGTGCAGCAGGGCTCGACAGCTTCGATGTGGAGCCGATGACGGTGCCGCATCCGTTCCAGGGTATTGCGAACATCATCCTGTCGCCGCACGTCGGCGGCGTGAGCGATGCGGCCTACGTGAACATGGGCAAGGGCGCGGTGGCCAATGTGCTCGCAGTGATCGAGGAACGTGCCCGCACGGCAGCGTGATGTCCATGTTCCTGCTCTCGCCACCGGCGGTGCGTGAAGCCGAAGTCTTCACGCGCATGCCTGCCAGGTTTCGCAAGCCCGATGTCCAGACGGAATGGGCACGCGCCAATCGCGGCGGGCAAGCCACCGACTCGTTTCTGGAAGGACCGGTGTGGTGTCCGGACGGCCGCGGCCACGGTCATCTGTACGTGACCGATATCCCGCACGGCCGCGTCTTCCGCATCTCGATGGCGGGCGATTGGGAACTGGTGACCGAATACGACGGCGAGCCCAACGGCATGAAGTTCGTCGACGATGCGCACCTGCTCATCACCGACTACCGCAACGGGCTGATGCTGCTCGACATCAAGCGTGGCGAAGTCACGCCGTATCTTGAGCGCCGCAACTCCGAGCGCTTCAAGGGCGTGAACGACCTGACGTTCGACTCGCGCGGCAACCTGTACTTCACCGACCAGGGCCAGACGGGGCTGCAAGACCCGACGGGTCGCGTCTATCGCCTCTCGCCGGAAGGCAGGCTCGACATGCTGCTCGGCAATTGCCCCAGCCCCAACGGGCTTGTGCTGTCGCCCGACGAGAAGGTGCTCTACGTCGCCATGACGCGCGGCAATTGCGTGTGGCGTGTGCCGTTACAGGCCGATGGCTCCGTCAGCAAGGTCGGCCAGTTCTTTACGTCGTACGGCCCGAGCGGCCCGGATGGTTTGACGATCGACACGGCGGGGCGGCTGTTCGTGGCCAACCCCGGACTCGGCCGCGCATGGGTACTGAACCACCGTGCGGAGCCGGACATGGTCTTGACCAGCCCCGAAGGTGCATCGCTCACGAACCTGTGCTTCGGTGGCCGCGAAATGAAGACGCTCTTCATGATCGAATCGGTGTCCGGCACGGTGCTCAAGACCGAGATGGACATCGCCGGCCCGCTGCCGCATCGCGCAAGGCAGACCCAACCAACGCCCTAGCCCAGCTCATCGATACCCGACCCTGAGCGCTCACAGAAGCGCGATGGAGGAGACCATGCAAATGTCCCAGACTTTGAGTGCCACCACGCCAGCGCATGGCGCGGATGCGCGCCCCGCCGCCACGCTGCCCGATGCGGATTACCAGGCGAGCGAACGCACGCTGGCCAAGGCGTTCCGCCGCATCCTGCCGTTCATCTTCGCCTGCTATGTGATCAGCTATCTCGATCGCACCAACGTGGGCTTTGCCGCGCTCACCATGAACAAGGACATTGGCCTCACGGCCGAGCAGTTCGGGTTCGGCGCAGGGTTGTTCTTCATCGGGTATTTCCTGTTCGAGATCCCGAGCAACCTCATCATGCAGAAGGTGGGGGCGCGCATCTGGATCGCGCGGATCATGATCACGTGGGGCATCTTCTCGATGGCCACGGCGTTCGTGGTCGGGCCCAAGAGTTTTGCGGCGGCGCGCTTTCTGCTGGGTCTGGCCGAAGCGGGCTTCACGCCGGGCATCTATCTGTACTTCACGCACTGGTTTCCGGGCAAGTGGCGCGCCAAGGTGACGGCTGCGTTCCTTGTGGGCATTCCGGTGGCGAACATGATTGGCTCACCCATTTCCGGCGCGCTGCTCGAACTCGGCGGCCTGCATGGGCTGCGCAGCTGGCAATGGCTGTTGCTGATCGAAGGGCTGCCGGCCGTGCTGCTTGGCATCGCGTGCCTGTTCGTGCTCGCGGATCGGCCGGAAAAGGCGACATGGCTCACCGAAGATGAGAAGGCCGTACTCGCGCGCCGCCTCGCCATGGAGCAACGCGACATCGCCAGCAAACACGGCGCGACCCTGCGCGATGCCATGACCAACTGGCGCGTCTTCGTGCTGGCGTTCATCAACTTCTGCGGCATCGTGGGCTCCATCGGCGTGGGCCTGTGGATGCCGCAGATCATCAAACAGTTTGGTGTCGAGCACACCGTGGTCGGCTGGCTGACGGCCATCCCGTATGCGCTGGGTGCGGTGGTCATGCTGTGGTGGGCCCGCACGGCAAACCGCGCGCAGAACCGCGTCCCGTATGTGGCTGCCGCGCTGGTGGTTGCAGCGGTTGCGCTGGCGGCCAGCACGGCCTTGGATGCACCGGCGCTCAAGCTCGCGGCGCTGTGCGTGACGGTGAGCGGCATCCTGGCATTCCAGGCCACGTTCTGGGCGATTCCGTCCACCTTCCTTACGGGCCGTGCGGCCGCGGGCGGCCTGGCACTGATCGTTTCCGTCGGCAACCTCGGCGGCTTTGTCGGTCCGTCGATGGTCGGTGCCATCAAGCAGTACTCGCAGGGCTTTACGGCACCGCTGCTGGCGGTGTCGGCTGTGCTGATCATCGGCGCACTGTCCATCGCCTGGCTGGGCGACCCGGGCGCCGATGCCGGTGAAGCCGCAACACGCTGATCGTGTGATCGCAGTACCTTTCTACCTAGACATTCAAACAGCGCCGCACAGCACCCCGACGGCGCCAGGAGACACACATGCAAGTGACCGGCGGTACCGGCGTCACCGAGATCGAGCAGCGGACCCTTCGCAAGGTGGTCTGGCGGCTCGTGCCGTTTCTCATGGTCTGCTATCTGCTGGCCTTCATTGACCGCGGCAACGTAGGCATGGCCTCGCTGCAGATGAACCATGACCTCGGGCTGACGGCCCGTGTGTTCGGTTTCGGCAGCAGCCTCTTTTTCGTGTCGTACTTCTTCTTCGAGGTGCCGAGCAACCTGGCGCTGCAACGCTACGGCGCACGCATCTGGATCGCGCGGATCATGATCACTTGGGGGCTGGTCTCGGCCGCCACGGCGCTGGTGAGCGGTCCGGTCTCGTTCTATGCCTTGCGCTTCCTGCTGGGGGCTGCAGAAGCCGGGTTCTTCCCCGGCGTGCTGCTGTACCTCTCGTACTGGATTCCGGCAACACACCGTGCGCGCATTGTGGCGACGTTCATGGTTGCAATCCCGGCGGCAAGCTTTATCGGTTCGCCCATCTCCGCCGCGCTGCTGCAGATGGATGGGTTTGCCGGCCTGCGCGGCTGGCATTGGCTGTTCATCCTCGAGGGCATCCCCACGGTGCTGCTGGGCATCGCCTGCTTGCGCGTGCTGAGCGATCGGCCCGAGGAAGCCAAATGGCTGTCGAACGAAGAGCGCCAGTGGCTCACGAATACGTTGGCCGGTGAAGCGCGCGGGCCGAAGAAAGTTGCGCAGATGCCGCTGGCGAAGCTGTTCTGCAATCGCTACGTGCTGTGCCTTGCGCTGGTAGACGTGTGCGCATCGGCCGCCGGCAGCACGCTGTCGGTATGGCAGCCGCAGCTTCTTAAATCGTTCGGGCTGACCGTCATGCAGACGGGGCTGCTGAACTCCGTGCCGTATGCCGTGGCATCGGTGCTGATGGTGCTGTGGGGCCGCCGCTCAGACCGCCTGAAGGAGCGCCGCTGGCACACCGCCATTCCCATGCTGCTGATCGGCCTGGGCCTGTTCGGCACGTCGCTCAGCGGGTCGCTCGTGCCGACCATGGTGATGCTGTGCGCGGTGCTGGTCGGGGCGTATTCGTTCAAGGGGCCGTTCTGGGCGCTGGCCTCCGGCATGCTCTCGAACAGCGCAGCCGCTGCGGGGCTTGCCACCATCAACGCGATTGCCAACCTCATCGGCGGCGGCCTGATGGTGAATGTGTACGGCTGGGTCCAGCAGGCCACCGGCAGCTATGCACTGGCGCTGATGCCGTTGGCCGTGCTGACGCTGGTGAGCGTGACGACGCTGCTGCTGTTGAGCCGCTCCACGCCGGAAGCGCAGGTGCTGAGCAAGACGGAGACCGCCTGACCATGCGCGCATTCAGCAGGAGGCGGTTCCTGCAGATGGCCGGTGCCGGTGCCGTGGCGGCCGCTATTCCGGGGCTTACCGAAGCAGAAGAGTTGTGGTCCAGCGGCAGCGCCCCGCCGACGTTCAAGCTGCCGGCCGGCGCCGTGGATTGCCACATGCACATCTACGATGACCGATTCCCCAGCGCCCCAGGCACCACGCTGCGGCCGCCCAACGCGAGCATCGAGCAGTATCGCAAGGTGCAGGCGCGTCTGGGCGTGCAGCGCAACGTGGTCGTCACGCCGTCGACGTACGGAACGGACAACCGCTGCACGCTGGATGCGCTCAGGCGTTTCGGGCCCAATGCGCGCGGCGTTGCGGTGGTCGATACGTCCGTGACGGAGGCCCAGCTTGCCGAGATGCACGCCGCAGGTGTGCGGGCCATCCGCTTCAACCTGAGCTATCCGGGCGCCACCACCGTCGAGATGCTCGCACCGCTGGCGTCACGCATCAGCGCGCTTGGATGGCACATCGAACTGGTCGTACAGGGCGCCAAGTTGCCCGCGCTGGAGCCGCATCTCCTTGCGCTGCCGTGTCCGCTTGTCATCGATCACATTGCGCACGTGCCACAGCCGGGCGGCATGCAGTCCGACGCCATGCGCACGGCGCAGCGCCTGGTCGACAAGGGCAACACGTGGGTCACGCTGTCTGGTCCTTACGTCGATTCCAAGACGGGTGCGCCCGCTTATGCCGATGTCGAACCCGTGGCCAAGGCCTTCATCAACATGGCGCCCGAGCGGATGCTCTGGGGCACCGACTGGCCGCATCCGACGGAGAAGACGCATAAGCCTGACGATGCGGCGCTGCTCGATACGATTGCCGCGTGGATTGACCGTGCGGATTGGCAGCAAATGATCTTCGTGGCGAATCCGGTCAAGCTCTACGGTTTCGCCTAGGCGGTTTCCGGGCGGGGCCACTGTTGACTCCGTTTTGACAGAGTGTCCCCTCCAGCGAGGCTGTTCGTCACGGTTGGCCTCGCTACCATGTCTCCCAAATGCCGCGCGCCGCAGAGCACGCGCAGACAACACAACACACCGGAGACACACATGCCCGCACGCCACGCCATGGCTGCGATGGCCCTTGCCATTGCAGCCTCATTTGCCCACGCCCAGGTTTCGGACGACAAGGTCAAGATCGGCTTCGTCACCGACATGTCGGGCGTGTATGCCGATCTGGATGGCCCCGGCGGGCTGGAAGCCATCCGCATGGCGGTGGCCGACTTTGGCGGCAAGGTGCTGGGCAAGCCCATCGAGGTTCTTTCTGCCGACCATCAGAACAAGGCCGACGTGGCGGCTTCCAAGGCGCGCGAGTGGATCGACCGCGAAGGCGTGGACGTGCTGTTTGCGGGGCCCAACTCGGCCGCCGGTCTGGCCATGAACCGCATCGCGGCAGACAAGAAACGTGTGTACGTCAACCTGGGCGGCGGCACACCGCGCCTGACCAACGAGGAATGCACGCCGTACACCGTCCATTACGCCTACGACACGAACGCCCACGTGCGCGGCACTATCGGCGCGCTGCGCAAGCAGGGGGTGAACGCGTGGTACCTGCTGTCGGTGGACTACGCCTTTGGCAAGGACATGGACGCCGAATCGCGCCGCGTGATCGCCGCGGGTGGCGGCAAGGTGGTGGGCGGCACGAGGCACCCGCTGGGTGCGCCTGACTTCTCGTCCTACCTGCTGCAGGCCCAAAGCTCCGGCGCGCAGGCCGTGGCGCTGGCCAACGCGGGCGGCGACACCATCAACGCCATCAAGGCCGCCAAGGACTTTGGCCTGGACAAGAAAATGCGCGTGGTCGGCCTGGTCATGACGATCGACGAAATCCACGCGCTGGGCCTGCAGACCGCCCAGGGCATGCAGCTGATCGACCCGTGGTACTGGAATGCCAGCGAGGCCGCGCGCAAGTTCGGCGAACGGTTCTATGCCAAGTTCAAGAAGATGCCGAGCGCACTGCAAGCGGCAGACTACTCGGCCACGCTCACCTATCTGAAGGCCGTTCAGGCGGCCGGCACGGATGATTCCGACCGCGTGATGGCCAAGCTCAAGTCGATGAAGATCGACGACATGTACACCCAGGGCGGCTACGTGCGCGCCGACGGCATGATGATCCACGACATCTACCTGTTCGAGGTCAAGAAGCCGTCGGAGTCGGCGCGGGCCTGGGATTACTACAAGCTTGTGCAGACGATTCCGGGTGAGCAGGCGTTCAATACGCTGGCGGAGTCGGCTTGCGCGATGGTCAAGAAGTCAATGTGAGCCCGGCGCATCCGCCGGCGGCGTATCGCCCCGGCGTGATGCCGAACGTTGCGCGAAACCGGGCGATGAACGCGCTGACGTTGTCGTAGCCGAGATCGAGCGCCACCGTTGTCACCGCTGCGCCGGCGGCCAGCCGTTCCAGTGCGCACATCATGCGCAGCCGATGGCGCCAGGTCTCGAATGCGTAGCCGGTCTCGACGGCAAAGCGCCGGGTGAGCGTGCGCGGGGCCACGGCGGCCCAGTCGGCCCATTCCTGCAGGCGCCGGGTATCTGCAGGATCGGCAATAAGCGCATCGGCGATCTTGCGCAGTCGCGTGTCGACGGGCATCGGCAACGCCGTGGGCGCCGGGGCGAGCGCGCGGATTTCATCGGCAATCACCGCCGCGATGCGCTGCTGCTTCGGGTCGAGCGGCGCCTCCGTCCACGTCGCCGCACGCGCGATGGCGGCGCGCAGCAGCACAGACATCGACAGCGTGCAGGGGGCGCCTGGCAAGTCTTCGCATGCATCAGGCGCAAGGTAGACGGCCCAGCCGACGAACGGCCCATGCGTTTGCGCACCGTGCGTTACGCCGGGCGGAATCCATACCGCCTGCGCTGCAGGCACCACACAACGGCTTGCGCCCGTCTGCACGGTCAAAACGCCAACATCCGTTCCGAACAACTGCCCGCGCGCATGACTGTGGGGTGCGGTCGCGCGCGGCGCGGCGCTGGCCTGGTCCACCGCGTAGATCCATCGACCACCAGCCGAGTGCACGCGCGCAGTTGGAAGAAGCGGTTTGGAAGACATGGCTCAAAAAGCGTATTGATTGGCGGTGATCACGGAGTAACGCCAAGCTACCCGCTCTACAGTGGCGTGGTCAATGACCCAGGAGCACACAGACCATGCGTCCCGAAGATGTTCTTCCCGACACCGCCAGCCATGCCGACTTCGATGGACTGACCATCCGCAAAGGCACGGTGGCCGCCTTCCTGGCCAACGCGCAGGCTTGGCTGAATCCCGACATCGATTGCGCCCAGCGTGCCGAGGCGGCGCAATTGATGCGCGAGGCGGTTCCCGCGCTCGATGCCCTGGGCGTATTCGCCATCCTGGAGGTGCGAGACGCGGCGCTGCGCGCGTTGATCACGCGCTGGCAGACCGAGTGCCCTGCAAGGGGCGTGCAAGAGGGGCGGAACGCATAACCAAAGACAAAAACGGTCGTTCGCACGCTGAAGGGCACACCCTATGCTCGCCGGAGATCAATCCTCCGGAGACGCAACGATGACGCAGCAATCGCTGACCACAGCCCCTGCCTGGAAACTCGACACCGTGGCTGTCCATGGCGGCTACAGCGCGGACCCGACCACCCGCGCCGTGGCGGTACCGATCTACCAGACCGTTGCGTTTGCGTTTGACGACACACAGCACGGCGCCGATCTGTTTGACCTGAAGGTGCCGGGCAACATCTACTCGCGCATCATGAACCCGACCAACGATGTGCTGGAGAAGCGCATCGCCGCGCTCGAAGGCGGCATCGGGGCGCTTGCGCTGGCGTCGGGGCAGGCGGCCGTGACCTATGCGATCCAGACGATTGCGGAAGCGGGCGACAACATCGTCTCGGCCAGCACGCTGTACGGCGGCACCTACAACCTGTTCGCGCACACGCTGCCGCAGTCGGGCATCACCACGCGGTTTGCCGACCCGCGCGACCCCGCTTCATTCGAAGCGCTGATCGACGATCGCACCAAGGCCATCTTTGCCGAGACCGTCGGCAACCCGCTCGGCAACATCACCGACATTGCCGCGCTGGCCGAGATCGCGCACCGCCACGGCGTGCCGCTCATCGTCGACAACACCGTGCCGACACCGTACCTGGCGCGGCCCTTCGAACATGGCGCCGACATCGTCGTGCATTCGCTGACGAAGTACCTGGGCGGCCACGGCACGAGCCTGGGCGGCGCGATCGTCGATTCGGGCAAGTTTCCGTGGGCCAAGCACAAGGCGCGCTTCAAGCGGCTGAACGAGCCGGATGTCAGCTACCACGGTGTCGTCTATACGGAAGCGCTCGGCGATGCGGCGTACATCGGCCGCGCCCGCGTGGTGCCGCTGCGCAATACCGGCGCGGCGCTGTCGCCGTTCAACGCGTTCCTGATCCTGCAGGGCATCGAAACGCTGGGCCTGCGCATCGACCGCATCACGCAGAACGCGGCGCAGATCGCCCGGCATCTGCGCGGCCACGCCAAGGTGGAGTGGGTCAACCACGCCAGCCTGGACGATCACCCCGACCACGGGCTCGTGCACAAATACCTGTCAGGCAAGGCGCCCGGGCTGCTCACGTTTGGCGTGAAGGGCGGCTTTGCTGCCGGGGCGCGTTTTCAGGATGCGCTGCAGTTGTTCACACGGCTGGTGAACATTGGCGACGCCAAGTCGCTGGCAACGCATCCGGCATCGACCACGCACCGGCAGCTGTCCGAGGCGGAGCTTGCCAAGGCCGGTGTGCGTCAGGAGACGATCCGGCTGTCGATCGGCATCGAGCATATCGATGATCTGCTGGCCGATCTGGATCAGGCGCTGGCGCGCGCCTGATGCCGGAGCGCGGTCAGGCGTTCACTGCCGGCCGCGCACCCAGCGGAACACCACCGCCAGCACTACCAGAAACGGCACACCCACCACCAGCGTCATCCGGAAATCAAGCATCCAAGCGGTGCTCACGATGATGACCGCCATGGCGATCGCGCCAAGCGTGGTCAGCACCGGAAAGCCCCACATGCGAAAGCGCAAGGCGCGCCCCTCGCGCTCGGCGGCCCGCCGGAAGCGCAAGTGCGTCACAAAGATGACGAACCACGTGAACAGCGCACCGAACATCGCCAGCGACATCATCAGCAGGAAGGAGTGCCCCGGCAGCACCACGCTCAGCACGGCCGCCAATGCCGCACCGGAGCTGGACACCACCAGCGCGCGCAACGGCACGCCGCGCTGGCTCACCGCACCCAACGCCTGAGGCGCCTGTCCGCCCCGCGCGAGGCTGAACAGCATGCGCGTCGATACATACAGCTGCGCGTTCATCGACGACAGCGCCGCGGTCAGCACCACGAAGTTCATCACGCCCGCACCCCCGGCAATACCGAGGATTTCCATCACGCGCACGAAGGGGCTCTTGCCCGTGCCGGCCTGCTGCCACGGCACGACGGCCAGCATCAGCGCGAGCGTGCAGAGGTAGAAGAACACCAGCCGGAACAGCGTTGAGCGGAAGGCGCTGGTGGCGGCGGCTTCGGGCTCGCGTGCCTCGCCCGCGGCCACGGCAATCAGCTCGATACCGAAGAAGCTGAAGATGCTGACCACCGCGCCGAACCACACGCCATTCCAGCCGTGCGGCAGGAAGCCGCCCGCGCTCACGTAGTTTTGAAAGCCGATCGGGCCGCCATCGGGTGCGCGATAGATGGCGTAGCTGGCCACCGCCAGAAACGCGACGATGGCCACCACCTTGATCATCGAGCACCAGTATTCGGCCACGCCAAACACGTCGACGCTGCTGGCATTGATCCACACCAGCATGGCCGAGAACCCGACGATCCACACCCACGCCGGCACGCCCGGAAACCAGTACGCCATGTACACCGCCACCGCGGTCACTTCTGCGCCGATGACGAAGACGACGGCCGCCCAATACGCATAGCGCACGAGGAAGCCGGCAAGCGGGCTCACGTAGTGCTCGGCATAGGCGCCGAAGGAGCCGGTGGTCGGATGCGCCACCACCATTTCTGCAAGGCAGCCCATGAGCAGCAGCGCGATGAACGCCCCGATGGCGTAGCTGGCAATCACACCCGGGCCGGCCAGTTGAATGGCTGCACCGCTGCCCAGGAACAAGCCGGTGCCGATCGCGCTGCCGATGGCGATCATGGTGAGTTGCGCGGAAGAGAGGCGGTGCTGCAGGCCGCCTTCGCGTGCGGCCAGCGCTTCGAAGCTGCCGGTGGCCTTGGTCATGGTGTGCTGTCCTGATCTGAAGAAGGGCGCGGATGCGCAGAGGCCATCCGCTGGAAGCCGCGCATTTTACGCGGGGGGAGGGGCGTGGGAGGGGCGCCCTTCATTCATCGCGCCCGTCGCATAGTTGATCGAAACATTCCATTTCACCGATCAACGAAAGCTTTCTAGAGTTCTGCGCACAACCACACAACAGCCCGCAGACCAGGTTGCTTAGGCTGCGCGCCAAGAAGAGCGACCCACCAACAGAGGAGACCAAACCATGAAGCTTCCGATTCTGGGAGGCACGCTCGCGCTCGCCTGCGCGTTGGCCGCTTGCGGCGGAAATTCGGATGACGGCCCGCCAGCCCCCGTGGCGAGCACAGCTTCGGCGCCGGCCTATCGCATCACGATCAGCAAGACCGAGCCGGTGACGGGCACGTACGGCAGCGTTGGCGCGTACGAGAAGATCACCGGCACCTTTACCGGCGAAGTCGACGCCGCCGATGCACGCAACGGCATCATCACCGACCTCAAGCTCGCGCCCCGCAACGCCCACGGCAAGGTGGAATACACCTCGGAGTTCGTGCTGTTCAAACCGGTGGACATGTCCAAGGCCAACGGCGTGCTGCGCTATGACGCGCCCAACCGGGGCAACATCGTCAATCTCGATCCGTACTTCGCGTCGCGCGGCTACGTCTTCCTGTCGGCGGCGTGGCAGGGCGACGTGCCGGAAAGCGCTGGCCGCGTGACGTTGACGGTGCCGGTTGCGAAGAACGCCGACGGCTCGTCCATCACCGGTACCTACCGCGCCGAACTGCTGCCCACGGTGTCGACCACGGCGTCGTTGACCTTGCCTGGCGGCGCGTTCAACGCAGCGATGGTGCCGTACGCGCCGGCCAGCCTCGACAACACGCAACCCGGCTACGTGCTCACGCGCCGCATCAACGAGAGCGATCCGCGCCAGCTCATTCCCGCCACCGACTGGAAGTTCGCCCAATGCAGCAGCACTGTGCCGTTTCCCGGCACGCCGGACCCGGCCAACATCTGCGTCAAGGGCGGGTGGGACCCGCAATATCTCTATGAACTCGTCTACGTTGCCAAGGACCCGAAGGTAATGGGCCTGGGCTTGGCCGCCGTGCGCGACATGGTCACGTTCCTGCGCCGTGCACCGGCCGACGCGTCGGGCGTCGCCAACCCGGTCGCGGGCGCCATCCGATACGCCATCGGCTCGGGCGTCTCGCAATGCGGCAACTTCATGAAGACGTTCATCAACTTGGGTTTCAACCAGGCTGCCGACGGCTCAAAAGTGTTCGACGGCGTGTTCGCACAGATCGCCGCGCGGCAGACCAACATCAACATGCGCTTTGCCGTGCCGGGAGGCGGCGGGGGCGTGCGTGCCGATCACACCGCGTTTGGCCAGGGCGGCCGGCGCGGACTGGCGAAAGACTATGTCGATGATGTGGCGGGCCGGCAGGGCGGCATCATGACCCGCTGCGATGCATCGGGCACGTGCCCGAAACTGTTCGTCGGCTTCAGCGGGACGGAGTTCTGGACGCTGCAGGGCTCGCCCATGTTGACCGACGCGTTCGGGACCAAGGATCTGGTCCAGCCCGACAATGCACGCGTGTATTACTACGCCAGCTCGCAGCATCTGCTGGGCGCGCCGTCTGTGCCGGCTGCCTCTGCGGCTTCGGTCTTTGGGCCGGCGTACAACGCGCTGTACGCCACCAACGGCAACACCGGCGTGGTGCCGGTCATCCGGGCGCTATATCAGGATCTGGAAGACTGGGTCGTGCGGGGCACGCAGCCGCCCGACAGCCAAGTGCCGCGCATTGCCGATGCCACGCTGGTTGCGCCTGAGCAGGTTGCGTTTCCGGCGATTCCGGGCGTGACGTATACGGGGTTGGTGAACACGTACCACCTGCTTGACTGGGGCGCGCAATACACGCCGCAGGATGAAACCGGCATTGCCACGCAGGTGCCGCCGGCATACCTGGGCCGCGACTACGCCATCCTCGTGCCGCAGGTGGACGCCGACGGCAACGACATCGCCGGCATTCGCAGCGTGGACGTGGCCGTGCCTCTGGCCACCAACACGGGGTGGAACATGGTCAACCGACCGGGCATCGTCGATCAGGCGGGGCTGGTGGGGTCATTCTTCCCGTTGCAGAAGACGGCGGCTGCGCGCGCCAGTGCGAATGATCCGCGCCCTTCCATTGAAGAGCGCTATGGCACGCAAAGCGGTTACGTGGCGGCCGTCACGGCGGCGGCAAGCAGTCTGGTGGCGCGGCGTTTCCTGTTGCAGGCCGATGCGGATGCGGCGGTTGCCTACGCCACGGCGCATCCGGTGCTGCCGTAAGTCGCGGGGTCACACCACCGCCAGCTTTGGCCGCTCCTGTCTGGGCATGACCACGTTGCGGCCGGCGGCCTTGGCTTCATACAGGCGTCCGTCGGCCAGCCGAACGAGGTCCTCCAGTGTGTCGTCTTCGGCGGCAACGCCCGAATGCACAGCCACGCCGATGCTCACCGTCAGCTTGCCGTACGCGCTTCCCGCGTTGGGCTCGTCGGCGGCCAAGACAGCGGCCCGAATGGCTTCAGCCACGCGCACGGCGCCGCTGAGGTCCGTATTGGGCAGCACGGCGCAGAACTCTTCGCCGCCGTAGCGGCCGGCAAAGTCGCCGGGGCGCTTGATGCTGTCGTTCACGCAGCGCGCCACGGTGCGCAGCGCGGTGTCGCCGGCGGCGTGGCCGTAGCGGTCGTTGTAGCGCTTGAAGTCGTCCACGTCGATCATCAACACCGCCATCGGCGTGTGATGTCGATTGGCCCGGCGCCATTCCACATCGAGTGCGGCGTCCAGCGCGCGGCGCGTGCCGAGGCCTGTCAGGCTGTCCGTATTGGCCAGCAGATGCAATTGCTGCTCCATCTCGAACCGTTTGCGCAGCTGCTGCGCAAACAGGATCGACAGCGCCATGAACACCGCATCGAGCATCAGCACGATGCCGCCGATCACCCACGCACGCTGCCACCACTCGGCGTAGATGTCTTCGGTGGCGAGCCCGACGGTGACGATCAGCGGGTGGTCGCCGATATGACGGAAGCTGAACAGCCGCTCGATACCGTCAATGCCCGCGACGTCCACATAGGAGCCTTCCGGCGCGAGCAGCCGCTTCTGGAACGCGGTGGCATCGGCCAGGCTGCGGCCGATGAGCTTTTCGCTGTACGGGCGCCGCATGAGCAGCGTGCCGTCGGTGCGGATCAGCGTGACGGTGGCGTGGGGCCCCAGGTTGATGCCGTCGAACAGCCGCCGGAAGTAGTTCAGCCGCAGCGTGCCGACCACGATGCCGTTGAATTCGCCGTGCGGGCCGTTCAGGCGCCGGCTGAGTCCCAGCGATCGGTCGAGGCCGGTCGCGCGCGGCATGAAGGGCTCGCTGATATACAGCCCGACGTTGTCGGAGCCCTGATGCACCTGGAAATAGTCGCGGTCGCCCAGGTAAATGCGCCGGGGCGGCACCGAACGCGAATCGAGGACCACGTCGCCGGCCTTGTCGGTCACCAGCAGCGAACCCAGGTCCTGCGCATTGGTCGAGCGGTCGAACAGCACGAGCTGGCGAACGTTGGGCGGCAGCGCCAGCATGGCGGGATCGCGCACGCCGTCGATCACGGCCTGCAGCGAGAGGTCGTACACCTCGATGTTCCGGGCGATGTCGCGCTGCAGGATCAGCGAGAGGTTGTCGGCGGCATCGCGCGCGCGGGCCAGGGCGTCCGTGCGCATTTCCCACAGCGACAGCGCGGTGAGTGCGGCAAGCATCAGCGAAAGCACTGAAGCGCCGATGATCAGTAGAGAGGGCCGCCGCAGGAATGCACCGGTGGCGCGCTGTAAAGGCATGCGCAGAATTGTGAAAATATTGAAAAAGGTCGCCTCAATTGTGTACCGGACTCCACCTTCCTACGCAATACTATCTAAGACCTTTTCCGTAGAGAAAACGTTTGCGGACGCGCATTCGATCCCGTTTGTGCAACGTTTTTCGGAGCGGCTGGCTCACGGCTTGCTGAGTATGGGCTGAGTGCCGCACCTGCGGCGCCGTGCACGCCCCACGACCGACATATGCCCATGCCGCCCTCCGTGTCATCCTGTCAAACCGGCTTTGCCTATTCTGGGTAAGCATCCTTGGAGAACGCCATGCCCGAGTCAGATGATCGCGCCTCACCCACGCCGACGCCCGCCAATCCGCATCCGCCCGTGGCCGATACGCATGAAGAGGCGCTGCTCGACGAAGGCATCGAGGAAACCTTTCCGGCCAGCGACCCGGTTTCCGTCGATGCCGGCAAGCCCGATGTGCCGCCCAAGCCGCCGGAGAGCGCGCCCAAACCGTAAAATGCACAAACGCGTGTCAACGGATCGGCCACTTCAGCCGTATTACGTTGACCGCCCACAGCGTGCGAATCCAGCACACGCGCCGTTTGCGGCGCGAGTCGGGAGAACGCCGGCGCGCGCCGCGAGCCCGTGCCGATAGGCCGAGGTCCAATCAAGAAGTCGATAACGTCCGAAGTGTGAGCTTCGGGGGGTTGGTCTGCCGCGCTCTTCCGCCTCCGGGTGTCCGGATTCGCATGTCGCTTCGACCCGGCACTCCGCCCAGCCAGCAGGATTTCGTTTTTCACCATGCCTGACGCCGCGTCCAACGACGCCAGTCCAACACCCCGCCGACCATCGGCCCACGCTGCACCTGCCGCGCCCGCCACGCCTGTCCGACCCGATTCGGGCCTGGGCCTGGCCGGCTGGATCGTGGTCGGCGTGGTGCTCGTGCTCGGCGCGCTTGTGTTCGACAGCCTGTACGCGCTGCTCGACCACGTGCACTACGCCGACATGGTCGCCGCGCTGCAGGCCACGCCACGCTCGCACCTGCTGCTGGCTGTGCTGGCCACGGCGCTCAGTTACGTCGCCCTGACCGGCTACGACGCGTCCGGCCTGCGCTATGCCGGCGCGCACGTGGCCCCCGCCACGGTGGCGACCACTTCGTTTATCGCTTATGCGCTGGGCAATACCGTCGGCCTCGGTTCGTTGACGGCCGGTGCGGTGCGCTCGCGCCTGTACACGGCGGCCGGGGTCGATGCCGCCCGCGTGACGGAGGCGGTCGCGTTCGATGCTGGGGCGCTGGGCGTGTCCACCACGGCCTTTGGCGCGGTCGGGCTGCTGTGGGGCGCGCCGCACATCGCTGCAATTGCGCATTTGCCGGCAGCGCTGCTCGAAGTCGTGGCACTGCTGGTGCTGGCCGGCGTCGTGGCGTTGCTCGTACTGTGCATGCGTCAGCGCCATGTGACGCTGTTCGGCCGATGGGAAATCCGCCTGCCGCCGCCGGGCCTGGCCGCGCGTCAGTTTGCGATCTCGGCGGCGGACATGATCGCGGCGGCGGCCGCGCTGTGGGTACTGATGCCGGCCGGCGCGGTCGATCTGCCGACGTTCGTGGCGTTCTACGCGCTGGCGGTCACGCTGGGTGTGCTGAGCCAGAGCCCCGGCGGCCTGGGCGTGTTCGAGGCGGTCATCCTGCTGGGCTGCAGTGGCCAGGCCCCGCCGGCCGAGGTGCTGGCCGCGCTGCTGTTCTACCGCGTCATTTATTTCCTGCTGCCGCTTGTCGTGGCTGCCGCCATGCTCGGCGCGTTCGAGCTGCGTGCCGGCGCCGGGGCTCCGTTCGGCCGCGCTGCGGTCAAGCTGTCGCCGGGGCTGCTGGCCGCGCTGACGATGGTGGCGGGCGTGATGCTGCTGATCTCGGGTGTCACCCCGGCCAGCGACGAGGCGGAAGACCTCCTGCGCATGCACGTGCCGCTGTTCGTGGTGGAAGCCTCGCACATGATCGGCAGCGTGGCGGGGCTGATCATGCTGTTTGTCGCGCGCGGGCTGCTGCACCGGCTGGACGCCGCGTGGTGGGCGGCGCTGGTGCTGTCGCTGCTGACCGGCGTGCTGGCGCTGCCCAAGGGCATTGCCGTGTCGGAGATGGCGGTATTGGTGACGCTGGCGGTGCTGCTCGTCATCTCGCGCCGGCAGTTCGACCGGCCGTCGTCGTTGTTCTCGCAGCGGCTGGAGGCCGGATGGCTGCTTGCCATGGTCTGCGTGTTTGCGGCGTGCGTGTGGATCCTCTTCTTCGCCTACCGCGAGGTGGCCTACGCCAACCAGCTCTGGTGGCAATTCACGTTCGACGGCGATGCGCCGCGTTCCATCCGCGCGCTGATGGCCGTGGCCGTGACGGGGCTCGGCTTCGGCATGTGGCAGCTCTTTCGCAAGGAGCCCGGCGTTACGACCTTCCCGAGCGACGAAGAACTCGCCCGCGCGGCCGAGATCGTCCGCAAGCAGCCCGCGGCCGATGCCACGCTCGCGCTGATGGGCGACAAGAGCCTGCTGTTCTCGCCGTCGGGCAACGCGTTCATCATGTACGCCAAGCAGGGGCGCTCGTGGGTGGCGTTGTCCGACCCCGTGGGCGCGCAGCAGGAATGGCCCGAGCTGATCTGGCGCTTTATCGAAATGGCCGACGCGCATGGCGGGCGCGCCGCGTTCTACAAGACGCGGCCGCAGACGCTGTCGCTGTATCTCGATGCGGGGCTGCGTGCCTACAAGCTGGGCGAAGAGGCGTATGTGTCGCTGCCGGAGTTCAGCCTGAAGGGCTCGCGCCGCGCCAACCTCCGCCATGGCGTGACGCGCGGCGAGCGCGAAGGGCTGTCGTTCGAGATCATCCAGACGGCGGAGGTGCCGACCGTGCTCGACGAATTGCGCGCCATCTCCGATGAATGGCTGCGCAATCAGAACGCGCGCGAGAAGGGTTTCTCGCTCGGCGCATTTGAAGACCGCTACATCTGCAGCCAGCCCGTCGCCGTGGTGCGCCGCGAGGGCGTCATCCTCGCGTTTGCCACGCTGATGTGCCCCGACGTGCTGCGCATCGAGGCGAGCGTCGACCTGATGCGCTATCGCAGCGACGTGCCGCCCGGCACGATGGATTTCCTGTTCGGCAAGGTCATCCTCCACTTCCAGGCGCAGGGGTATCAGCGTTTCGGGCTGGGCATGGCGCCGATGTCGGGCATGGTTGAGCATCAGCTTGCGCCGCGCTGGCATCGCTTCGGACGGATGATGTTCCGGCACGGCGCGCGCTTCTACAATTTCAGAGGGTTGCGCAATTTCAAGGACAAGTTCGAGCCGGTGTGGGAAGCCCGCTACCTGCTCGCACGTGGCGGTATTGCGCCGCTGTTCACATTGACGGACGTCGCTGCGCTGATCGGCGGTGGCTTGAAGGGAGTGATCTCCAAATGAGTTGGCAAGCACCGCGCACGCAAGAGGCGCGGCATCGGGGAGTGCTACGCAAAGGCTTGCGTTGGGTCGGGCATGTGAGTGCGGTCGGCATGGCGCTGGCCATGTCCTCGGTCATCGCCGCCGATGCTCCGGCTGCAGCCAAGCCTGCGCCCGCGCAGGGCCCGGTTCTGGTGCCGCCCGTCGGCATGACAGGGGCGAGTGGTGTCGTGGCAGTGCCGCCGCGCGGTGATATGCCGCCTCGGCTGCAAATGAGCGGGGCCGCCGTGACGGCCAACAAGGCCGCCAATGGCGGCGTGCTGTCGCTGCCGGTGGTGGCGCCCGCCACACCCGCCGCCGCACCGGGCGCGGTCGAGTTCGTCACGCATGGGCGTTTTCGCGATGTGCCGGTCTACAAACCGAAGGGCGAAATCCGCTCCGTCGTGCTGATGCTGTCGGGCGATCTGGGCTGGACGCCCGCCGCATCGCGCATGGCAGAAAGCCTCGCCCAGCAGGGCGCATTGGTGGCAGGCCTGTCGACGCCCGCGCTCTTCGCAAGCCTGGAAGCCGACCCCGGCGATTGTGCGTTCCCCGATGGCGATCTTGAAAACTTCAGCCGCTTCCTGCAGGCCTACGAGAAGGTGCCGGGCTACTACCCGCCCATCCTGGTTGGCGACAACGAAGGCGGTGCGCTGGCCTACGCCATGATTGCCCAGGCGCGCCCGAACATCTTTGCCGCCGCCATGTCGATGGAGTTCTGCCCCGTGCTGGAGCTGCGCAAGCCGCTGTGCAAAGGCGAGGGTGTGCACTTCAGCCGCCGCATGAGCGAGAGCCGCACCACGGCCAAGCGCGTCAAGCCGCCTGAAAACGCCGGTGTGGTCCTGCTGCCGGCCACGAAGTTGTCTGCGCCGTGGGTGGCGCTGCAATCGGCCACGCCGACGTCGTTTGCGCGGCGCTCCGGCCCGCTGTGCGAAGCGCGTGCCACGCAAGCCTTCATCGATACGATTTCGGGTGCGCAATCGCTGGTGTTGCCGGCCGCGGCACAGGCGTCCAGTGCGCCGCCCGTGACCGCCGTCGAGCCGTTCAAGTCGGCCTTCGCCAAGCTCGTCGCACAACGCAAACCGCCGCCCCCGCCGCCGCCCGCAGCGGTGTCCGACCTGCCGATCATCGAAGTGCCCGCGCAGCCCGGTACGTCGTCCGAGCTGTTCGCGGTGCTGCTGTCGGGCGACGGCGGCTGGGCAGGGCTGGACAAGGAGGTTGCTGCTGCGCTGTCCAAGTCGGGCGTGCCGGTAGTCGGCATCGACTCGCTGCGCTACTTCTGGACGCCGCGCACGCCCGCTTCGGCTGCGGCCGACATGGACCGCCTCGTACGCTTTTACGCCGCGCGCTGGAAGAAGCAGAAGGCGTTGCTGATCGGCTATTCGCAAGGCGCAGACGTGCTGCCCTTCATCGTCAACCGGTTGCCGGCGGCGTCGCGCGAGCATGTTGCGCTGGCCGTGATGATGGGCCTGGGCAAGCGCGCCGATTTCGAGTTCCACATGACCAACTGGGTGTCGAGCAGCGCGTCCGGCCTGCTGATCCTGCCCGAGGTGCAGAAGCTGCCGGCAGGCATTGGCATGTGCATCTACGGCAAGGAAGAGAAAGACACCAACTGCCCGGGCCTCGACCCGAAGCAGGTGCAGCTCGTGAAGCTGCCGGGCGGCCATCACTTTGATGGCGATTACGCTAAGTTGGCGCGCATCATTCTCGAAGGTGCGCGCGTAGCGGGCAACGCCCCGCGTTAGTCTGCCGGCGCCGGGGCTGACGGTGATGCCGTGGCCTTGTCGACCTGGGCGCCAGCGGGTGTGCTCGGCGCTGCCGCCAGCGACTGCACACACTCGTCCACGCTCAATTCGTGCAGCATCTCGGGGCGTAGCGTGTTGTCGGTCGCGCGCTGCAAGACGGTCAATGCGCGCGGCTTGAGCCGCACCAGCATCAGTTGCAGGCCGCGCGCCGCGCATTCGGCGGCAAAGATGCGCAGCGCTTCGATGGCCGAGCCGTCCACGTCCGGCGTTTCTTCCAGGCTCAGCATGATGGTGCGCAGCGCGGGCTCGTGCGGCTGTTGCAGCATCGCGCGCACCTTGCCGAGCACGCGTTCGGTATTGGCGAAGAACAGCGGCACCTCGGGCCGGATGATCAGCACCCCCGGCAGCGGCTTGGCTTCCGGATGCAGAGACACATCGACGAAATCGTGGCTCTCGCGCAGGCGGCCGAGCACGCTCACGTTGGGCTCGGAGAGCTGGCGCAGGGTGAGCAGCAGGCTCACGCCGATCGCGGCCAGCAGCCCGTGCAGCACGCCCAGCACCAGCACGGCGAGCAACGCGGCAATCACCACCAGCCGATCGCGGCGCCACGCCCAGTACGGTTTGAAGACGGCCGGATGCAGCGAGTGGCTGACTGCAAAGATCACGATGGCCGCCAGCACCGGCTCGGGAATGCGCGCGAGCTGCGGCAGGAACAGCCACACGATCAGCGCGACCACGGCCGCCGCGCACAGCCCGGCCAGACGCGATTGCGCGCCCGCGGCTTCGTTGGCAGACGTGGCTGAGTATCCGGCGCCGACGGGCATGCCGTGCAGCAGGCCGGAGAGCAGATTCGCGCAGCCGAGTGCGACGAGGTCCCGGTTGGCCGAGATGCTGTCGCCGTGCTTGAGCGCGAAGTTGCGGATCGAACCGTAGGACTCGGCGTAGAGGATCAGCATGAGTGCGAAGCCGAGTTCGGCGCTTTGCATCCATTGCGCGCGACCCAGGTCGGGCACGCCGAAGCTGATGTTCTGCAGGTCGATATGGCCGACGACGGCAATGCCGTGCGCGTGCCAGTCGACCCAGTAGCCGGCCGCGATGGCCAGCACGATGACGACCAGCGTGGCCGGAATGCGCCCCCAGCGCCCAAGGCCGAAAAGCAGGGCAAGTGCGACGGCGCCCAATGCTGCGCTGTACGGATTGGCGCCAGCCGCGCCGGCGATGAGGTCGAGCGCAACGCGGGGCGTGTCGCTGTGATGAACCGCCACGTCGAGGATCTTGGGCAGCTGCTTGATGGCAATCGTCAGGGCCAGCCCGAACGTGAAGCCGCGCAGCACCGGCCGCGCGATGAAATCCGACATGCCGCCCAGCCGAGCCGCACCGGCCAGGATGAACAGCACACCCGTGGCGATGATGAGCGCCGCCGCCATCGTGAGCGCCGTCGCACCGCTGGCCCCCGGTTCCGACAACACCGTGGCAAACAGCACGGCCGCTGACGACGACGTGGCCGAGACAATGGCAAAGCGGCTCGTGCCGAGCAGCGAATAAACCACTAGGCCGCACATCAGCGCGATCAACCCGGCTTGCGGCGGCAGGCTTGCGATGCCCGCATAGGCAACGGCTTCGGGCAGCAACAGACCTGCAATCGAGAACCCGGCGATGACGTCGCGCACGACCCGCTGCTGTGGCGGCTGGGGCGGCGCATCCAGCGGGGCGAAGCTCTCGGGGTGTTGCAGGGCGGCGGCGGGATGTTCGGTGCTCGGCGGCATGCGACGCGGTGATCAGGCTGAAATGGAAGACGCCGCGACCCGGTGGGGCCGCGGCGTGCGGGCGGGCGTCAGGCGTGCCTTACTTGGTGCAGGCCTTGCCGCGGCTTGGGCGGATGCCGGCGGCCTTGGCATCGGCTTCGGTCATGTATTCGCCCTGCTTGGTCTTGCCGTAGTAGCGATCGCCCGGGCAGTGGTAGACCTTGGTGCTGGCATTGGCCCACACCTTGTCGGGGCCACCGCCGGGGGCAACGGTGGCGGCTGCTGCGGCCGGTTTGGCCGGCGCTGCGGCTGCGGGTTTGGCTGCGGGCGCCGGAGCTGGAGCGGGTGCTGCGGCAGGTGCAGCCGGCGCTGCAGCCGCAGGTTTGGCGGCAGCCGGAGCGGCAGGTGCTGCTGCGGGCGCGGCCGGCGCGGCTGCCGGGGCACCGCCTGCGCTGGCTTTCTTGTCGACTCCACCATGGCCGCGGCAAGCGCCCTTGAGCGTCGCGCCGCTGTAGGGCGTGCCGTCCTTGCAAACCGCATGAACGGCCGCCGGGGCGGCTGCCGGTGCGGTGACAGGTGCAGCCGTGCCCTGCGCAAACGCCGACCCCATCACCAGCGCACCCATCGAAAACATCAACGCAGACAGTTTCATAACGAGACCCTCAACGAGGCACGGAGATACGTGCGTGATCGATTAACGCTGGCCGACAGCGCGCGTTGACCAAACCGAGGGTTTGTCAGAAGACAAACGCCGCAACGTTGATCATTCCGCAACAGTCGACGTCGCCTGTAGGCGCAGACGGGCAATGCGGCGTCGGCGCCATCCCAGCATAGGCAACATCAGGCGGCCCGGCGAAGTTTCAGGCGAACACGTCGACACCCTGCACCAGCCGCTTGGCCAGGCGTGGCTGCCGTAGCTGCTCAAGCCACCATTGCAGTGCGCGGCCTTCGCCGTCGCCGTCCCCTTGACCTTTGCCGCTGCGCCAGCCGACGTAGAGCAGGTTCGGCTCGCGCGGATCGGTGGTGCGCTTTTCCACCAGCTCGCCGCGCGCAAGCAGGGAGGCCACGCGGTGCCTCGGCAGCCAACCGACGCCCAGGCCGTCGCGCTGGGCCAGCGTCTTGGCGCGCATGCTGGGCACGGCCAGCGTGGGCTGCCCGCTGAGCATGCCGTAGGCGCGGCCGGCGGTGGTGCGCGCCGAATCGGCCACCACCACGGCGCGATGCCGGGCGATTTCCTCGCGCGTGAGCGGCGCGTCGATGGCGGCAAGCGGATGCCGAGGCGACACGGCAAACACCCATTCCACCACCCCCAACTCGAACCACCCGAGGTTCGGGATGGAAGGCGGCTCGTTGGTCGCCCCGATGACGAGATCGGCACGGCCATCGCGCAGGGCCTCCCAGGTGCCGGCCAGCACTTCGTGCGTCACGCGCAGCGCCACGCCCGATTGCAGCGCATCGAACGCGTGCATCACGGGCATGAGCGATTCGAACTCCAGCAGTTCGTCCGTCACGATCCACAAGCGGTCTTCCCAGCCGTTGGCCACCTGCCGCACGCGCTGCGTCACGCGCGAGACGTCCTGCGCCAGCCGCGCGGCTTCTTCCACGAGCAGTTGCCCGGCGGGCGTGAGCTGCAGCCGGTAGCGGCGCCGGTCAAACAGCAGGGCGTCGAAGCGCTGCTCCAGCTGCCGTGCGGCGTACGACACGGTCGACGGCGCCTTGCCCAAGTGCGCTGCCGCACGCGACAGGCTGCCGGTTTGCCGGATGGCTTCCAGCAGCGCCAATTCTTCGTCCGTCAACATGTGCAATTCCTTCGAACGTGTTCATCGTCCGGATCGTATGGCAAACCGCTTGCCCGCGTCCACACTGCAGTCACGCGATTGTTCAAGTTCAACTTTCCTACTGGAGGACATCATGAATCGCTTCGAAGGCAAGACCGTTCTGGTCACTGGCGGCAACAGCGGTATTGGCCTGGCAGCCGCCCAGGCATTTGCGCGGGAAGGCGCCCGCGTGGTCATTACCGGCCGCGATGCGGCAGCGCTGGAAACGGCGCGCGCCACGCTCGGCACGGTGGGCGGCAATGCGGCCATCGCCATCCGCAATGAAACCGGCACCGTGGCCGCCGCACGCGAGCTGAACCGTCAGCTGCAGGAGGCGGGTGTGCGTCTGGACGCCGTGTTCATCAATGCCGGCATGGCCAGGTTTGCTGCCGTCCCGGACGTGGACGAAGCCCTGTGGGATGCGACCTTCAACGCCAACGTGAAGGGTGCGTTCTTCCAGATCCAGGCGCTGCTGCCCATTCTCAACAAGGGCACGTCGATCGTGCTGAATGGCTCCATCAACGCGCACATCGGGATGCCGAATTCGTCGGTCTATGCGGCGAGCAAGGCTGCGCTGATTTCGCTGGCGAAGACGCTCTCGGGCGAACTGATCGGCGCGGGCATCCGCGTGAATGTGGTCAGCCCCGGCCCGGTCACGACGCCGCTGTACGGCAAGCTCGGCCTGGATGCCGACACGCTATCGGCCACCGCCGCACAGATCCAGAGCCAGATCCCCTTGGGCCGCTTTGGTCAGCCGGAAGAGATTGCATTGACGGTCTTGCACCTGTCGGCACCCGAATCGGCCTTCATTGTCGGCACGGAAATCATTGCCGACGGCGGCATGAGCCAGCTCTAACCCAATCCTTGTTACGGCGTGCCGCACACCGCGTGCGGCACGGCTGGAGATCATCATGAAGATTCTTCCCAACCTGGTGCGCCACCTGGGCGCTGCCCTCATCGGCCTGGCGGCGCTGCAAGCGCATGCCGCACCCGCCGTGCATGACCGCATGGTCGACGCCGCGGGCCTGCAGATTCACACGCTGCAGGCCGGCAACGGCTCCGAAACCCCCGTTGTGCTGCTGCATGGCTATGCCGAGACCAGTCACATGTGGCTGCCGCTGATTCCGCGTCTGGCCGACCGCCGCGTAGTGTTGGCTCCAGACCTGCCGGGCGCGGGCACCTCGTCGATTCCCGCGTCGGGCTTCGACAAGACGACGCTCGCGCAGGATATCCACGCCATGGTGCAGGCCATGGGCTATCGCAAGGTCAAGCTGGTCGGCCACGACATCGGTCTGATGGTGGCGTACGCCTATGCCGCGCAATACCCCGACGAAGTGGAAAGCATCACGCTCATGGACGCCTTCCTGCCCGGCGTGGGTGATTGGCAGAAGGTCTGGCTGCTGCGCGACCTGTGGCACTTCCACTTCTATGGCGACACGCCGCTCAAGCTGGTGCAAGGCCGCGAGCGCATCTACTTCGAGCACTTCTGGAACGACTTTGCGGCCGATCCCAAGCACTCGGTGCCCGAAGCCGACCGCCAGTTCTACGCGCGCACCTACGGCCAACCCGGGCGCATGGCGGCAGGGTTCGAATATTTCCACGCCTTCCCGAAGGATGCGGTGGACTTTGCGGGCTTTGCCAAGACGCCGCTCAAGATGCCGATGCTTGTACTGGCGGGCGAAAAGGCTTCCGGCGCCTTCCTGATCGAGCAGGCTCGGATGGTGGCGACCAACGTGAACGGCGTCACCATCAACGGCGCCGGCCACTGGCTGATGGAAGAGGCGCCCGAGGCCACCATGACCGAGCTGGTGCGTTTCATCAACGCTCCGCAAGCCGAGACCAACATGCGTTCGCGCGCGGCCGACTGAGTTGTGTAGGGTGAATTCGCTCACGGAATTCACCCCACGCTTTGCCACGTGCTCTACGAATTGCGCGGGTTTCGCCGGCAGACGGGCGGGCGAATCACCTGGACCGAACAAGGGCCCGGGGCAGCGTGTTGACGGGCAGGCACAGGACTGCGGTCAGCAGTGCCAGGCTCATATGGCAGAGGTAGAGCGCATTGAAGTCGGCGCGCTGCAGACCGGTGCCGCCGAGCAGCAGCACCGTCAGGGCGACGCCCATGACGGAACCGATTTGCCGTATCGCCTGGTTGATTGCGCCGCCGACCGCGTAGTGCTCGGCAGGCAAATGACTGACCGCGGCCCCCGACAGCGACGGCAGCACCATGCCAACGCCCACGCCGCTGAGCAGCATGCCGGGCAGCCAGTGGGTCAGGTAGGCGGGAGTCAGGCCGGGCACCAGCAAAAACCAGACGGCACTGCTCGCATAGAGCACGCTGCCCGCGACCAACAGTGGGCGATGGCCATGCCGGCTCGCGATCCGGCCGGAGAGCATGGCCACCGGAATCACCAGCAGCGGCCCTGGCGTGATGGCCAGCCCCGCCACCGGCAGCGAGTAATGCCAGATCGACTTCATGTAGAAAAAGAAGCCGAAGAACATCATCGAGAACGCCGTGCCGAAGCTCAACGTGGCGAGATTGACGTATCGGTAAGTCGGGTTGCGAAACAGCGTCAAATCGACGAGCGGCGCCTGTGCAACGCGAGCCCACGCCACAAATCCGACGATGCACGCGAGCCCGATGGCGGCAATCCCGAGGAGTTCATCGCGCGACCATCCCGGCGACTCCGATTGCACGATGGACAGCGCCAAAGCCGCTGTGCCGATCATCAGCAGGCCCATCCCGAACAGATCCAGCGGGCGTTTGGTGCCGTGCTGTCTTGTCTCGACGAGAAGGGTGGCGCCACGCCACATCGCCGTCAGGCCCAGGGGCACGTTCAGATAGAACGCCCACTGCCAGCCGATCGATGCGATCACGAACGCCCCGAGGCTTGGGCCCACCGCAGCGGCCAGCGCACCGACCGCGCCCCACAGGCTGATCGCCACCGCGCGCTTGCTGACGGGGAACGCCGCCAGCACGAGCGAGAGCGACGCGGGCGTCAGCAACGCTGCGCCAACAGCCTGCAGCACGCGGGCTGCGACGAGCCACCCGACACTCGGCGACAGGCCACACGCAACGGACGCCGCAAGGAACAATGCGACACCGATCAGAAACACCTTCTTGCGCCCATGCTTGTCCGCCAATCCGCCCGATGGAATGAGCGTTGCCGCGTACGCTACGGTATAGGCATTCAGCACCCACGAAAGGTCCGCTGCCGTGGCGTGAGGAAAGCCAGCGCGTAAAGCGCTGAAGGCGGCGAACAGCATCGTGCCGTCCATCGAGACCAGAAACACCGCCACGCTGGCGATCCAGAACACTGGCCACGGCGATGCGGTGTCGGTCTGTGTGGTGGGCAACGCCGCGGTAATCGTGGCAGATGCTCCGGGTGCTGCGCTGTCGAGAGGCGTCATGGGATTCTTCCGATGTCGACGATGGGCCGCCGGGTCTGTTTCAGGTAACACGCTCGAGCTGCAGCTTCAGTCTCAGGACAGGCCGAACGTCTTCCTCAAGCCCGAGTCCACCGGGCCTGACGGCATGAAGCGGCGCAGCCTGCTCAGCAGCGTCGCCTCGCCCTTGGGCGTGCGGCGCATCTTCCATGCACCGAGCGCAGCCTCGACGACCGTGCTCGCGACGCTATCGGCCTCCGGAGCCTTTTGAACACTCGTTCGAATCGTCTGCGAAACTGCGCCGCGCTCCGCGTCGTAGGCCGAGACCTTGGCCGCCACATCGGGCGCGTTGGCGTCCAGGCTCGTCTTGGTGAACGAGGGCTCGACCAGCGCGACACGAATGCCGAACTTGCGCACTTCGTGATCCAGCGTCTCCGACATGCCTTCCACGGCATGTTTGGATGCCGAATACAGGCCCATGTAGGGCGCAGGCAGAAAGCCGAGCACCGAGCTGATATTGACGATCCGCCCCGAGCGCTGTGTGCGCATGTGGGGCAACACTGCTCGCGTGGTCCGCAAGATGCCGAACACGTTGGTGTCGAACAGCGCCTGCGCTTCGGCGATCGACGTTTCTTCGGTCGCACCCAGCAGCGTTACGCCGGCACTGTTGACCAGCACATCGATGCGCTTGGCCAGCGCGATGATGGTCTGGAAGGCGCGCTGAACCGATGCTTCATCGCGGACGTCCATCTCGACCAGCTCAACGCCCGGCAGCGGGTGCGCTCGGGCGAGGTTGCGCACGGTGCCGAAGACCCGGCAGCCTCGCAGGGCGAACTTTGCAGCGGTGGCACGGCCAATGCCTGAAGACACGCCGGTGATGACGACAACGTTGGAATTCGACATGGCGATTTCTTTTTCAGTGAGTGAAAACGTGCGGTGGGAGGCGGTCGTTGTGGGGGTGTGCGGCTATTTGCTGGCAACGGCGGTCGATTCGTTCGGATTCCAGCCGCCACCCAGCGCCTTGAATGCCGCCATTGCAGCGCGTGCCGATTCCGTTTGCGCCTGGGCGCGCGCATCGGATGCGCGCAACAGGCTTTCGTCGGCCTGCAGAACTTCAATGAGGCTGACGACGCCTTTCTGGTACGCAGCGAACGAGGCGTTGCGCGCGCGGCCCAGCGAATCCACGCCTTGCGCGAGCACGGCTGCCTGCTCTTCCCGCTTGACGAGGGCAGAAAAGGCGTCTTCCACGTCTTCCGTGGCCCGCAACGCGGCAAGCCGGTATGCGGCCAGCATCTCAGCCTCTTGCCCTTTGGCCTGATCGATCTGCGCGTTGATGCGCCCGAAGTCGAACAGGCGCCAGCGCAGGCCGAGCACGCCGGCAAACTGGCTGGCCCCGCCACCAAACAGGCTGCCCGCGCCCACGGATGTGGCGCTGCCCAGCAGGCCGCCCAGCGAGAACTTCGGGTAGTACTCCGCAATGGCGACGCCGATGCGTGCGTTGGAAGCCGCGAGGCGGCGCTCGGCGACGATGAGGTCGGGGCGCCGCCGCAACAGTTCGCCCGGCGATCCGCTGATCGAAATCCGTGGCGCGGCAGGGATGTCGCCGTCTTGCGCAAGCTCGGCCCGGTGTGTGCCCGGCAGTGAGCCCAGCATGACGTCGAGCGCGTTCATCGCCGCGTCGAGGCCCGTCTCAAGCTGCGGAATGGAAGCGCGCACCTGGGCAAGCGCCCCCTCGGCCTGCCTCACCTGGAGTTCTGCCGCCAGCCCCTTGCCGTACAGCAGGTTCACCGTGGAAAGCAGTTCCTGCTGCGTCTTTACCTGCTGACGCGCCACGCGCAGGCGTGTCTGCAAGCCGCGGACCGTGATGTAGATGTCAGCCGTCTGTGCGGCCACGGCCAACCGCGTGGCAACCGCGCCCGCCTGGGAGGCTTCGTAATCCGCCAGCGCGGCTTCCCGGCCACGGCGCAGGCCGCCGAACACATCCAGCTCCCAGCTGGCATTGGCGTCCGCTTCAAAGGCATTGCCATAGCGGTCGAAGCCGGGTCGGGAGTTCAAGACGCGGCCCAACGGAGTCTCGACGGACTGATAGGCGCGCGCCGCCTGGCCTGTGACGTTGCCCGAAGGCAGCAACGCGGCGTTGGCGGCACCAAGGCCTGCTCGAGCTTGCGTGACGCGGGCGAAGGCCTGGGCAAGGTCCAGGTTCTGTTCCAGCGCCAGCTGCACGAAGCGCGTCAGTTGCGGATCGCCAAAGCCTGCCCACCACGCCGACAGATCGGCTGCGGTGGTGGCGCTGCGCTGCTCCACGGCCGTCTGGCCAAGGAATGTGGCTGGAGCCGGCATCTCGGGCTTCACATAGTCCGGACCGACGGCACAACCCGCTGCCAGGCCGGCAACGATGAGTGCGGTAAGGGAGTGTTTTGGCAACATGGGCGGCTTCCATCGAAACTTTTGGTGACTATAGTACAAATTGGTCACAAGTTGTTCAATGATTGCGACTCGCGTAAGCTGACGCCCATGAAGACCACTCCTTACCCCGTTTCCGCCCGCGGTCCGGCGGATCACGACGTGCGGGACCAGATCGTCGCCGCTGCCACCGAACATTTCAGCCGCTACGGCTACGAGAAGACCGCCGTGTCCGATCTGGCCAAGGCCATCGGTTTTTCCAAGGCCTACATCTACAAGTTCTTTGAATCCAAACAGGCCATTGGCGAGATGATCTGCGCCAACTGCCTGCGCGAAATCGAGACCGACGTCAACGCGGCGCTGGCCGAGGCAGGCTCGCCGCCCGAGAAGCTGCGGCGGATGTTCAAAGCCTTGACGGAGGCCAGCCTGCGGCTGTTTTCCCATGACCGCAAACTGTATGAAATTGCCGCCTCGGCAGCGACCGAGCGCTGGCAGTCTGTGATCGCCTATGAAGGCCGTATCCAGACGTTGCTGCGCGATGTGCTGCAGGAGGGCCGCGAGACCGGAGACTTCGAGCGCAAGACGCCATTGGATGAAGCCACGGCAGCCATCTACCTGGTCATGCGCCCGTACATGAATCCGCTGCTGTTGCAGTACAGCTTTGACTACACCGAGACGGCGCCCGGCCTGCTCTCCAGTCTGGTGCTTCGGAGTCTTTCCCCGTGACGCACAGATTTTTTCTTTGTGACCATTGACTATTTTGGTCACTAGAACCAGAATGAAAGCCCAGATCATCTCGTCGATGGGGCTTTCATGTTTTCGCGTCGCTTTGTTACCTCTACCGTTGCTTTTGCGTTGCCCCTCGCGCTGAGTGCGTGCGGCGAAAAGGCCCCCGTCGACCCGCGCACCGAGGCGCCCTTGGTCCGTGCGGTGGTCGTTCAACCTGCGGTTTCCGCATCGCGTTCCTTCACGGGCGTCGTGGCTGCCAGGGTGCAGAGCGACCTCGGCTTTCGCGTGCCCGGAAAAGTGTTGGAGCGGCTGGTTGACGCAGGGCAGACCGTCAAGCGCGGGCAGCCGCTGATGCGGATCGATCCCGTCGATCTGAAGCTCGCCGCGCATGCGCAGCAGGAAACCGTGGCCGCCGCACGGGCACGCGCGCAGCAGACGGCCGAAGACGAGGCGCGCTACCGCGATCTGCGCGGCACCGGAGCCATTTCTGCCTCGGCCTACGACCAGGCCAAGGCTGCGGCGGACGCGGCCAAAGCGCAACTCAGCGCCGCAGAAGCGCAGGCGGATGTGGCGCGCAACGCGAGCCGCTACGCCGAGCTTGTCGCAGACGGCGACGGTGTGGTCATGGAAACGCTGGCCGAGCCCGGCCAGGTCGTCAACGCTGGGCAGGCTGTGGTGCGCCTCGCGCACGCGGGCCGACGCGAAGCCGTAGTCCAGCTGCCGGAAACCTTGCGGCCGGCGATTGGCTCGGTTGCACAGGCAACGCTTTTTGGCACCGAAAGCGCCGGCGTACCGGCCAAGCTGCGACAGCTTTCGGACGCGGCCGACCGGCTGACCCGCACCTTCGAAGCGCGTTATGTGCTGGACGGCGATCTGGCCAATGCGCCGCTCGGCGCCACCGTAACGATCCAGATTGCCGATCGGCTGGCCACTGCGCAAGGCGACGTGCAGGTGCCGCTCGGTGCGGTGTTCGACGCCGGCAAGGGTCCGGGCGTATGGGTCATCCAGGGTGAACCTGCCAAGGTGTCGTGGCGCTCCGTCACCATCGCGCAGGTTGGGGATGAGGGCGCGCACGTCGGCGGGCAGGTCAAGCAGGGCGACCGCATCGTCGCGCTCGGCGCACAACTGCTGCGTGAAGGGCAGCGGGTGCGCGTCGCGGGCCAGGATGCCGGCACTGCCATCGCGGGGGTGCGACTGTGAGCCAAGGCCGCTTCAACCTGTCTGCGCTCGCCGTACGCGAGCGCGCCGTCACGCTGTTCCTCATCTGCCTGATATCGGTGGCAGGTCTCATTTCGTTCTTCAAGCTGGGCCGTGCAGAAGACCCCGCTTTTACGGTCAAGGTGATGAACATCGTCACCGTGTGGCCAGGCGCCACCGCGCAGGAAATGCAGGACCAGGTGGCTGAGAAAATTGAAAAGCGCATGCAGGAGTTGCGCTGGTATGACCGCACGGAAACATACACGCGGCCAGGGCTGGCGTTCACCACGTTGACGTTGCTTGACAGCACGCCGCCGTCGGAAGTGCAGGAGGAGTTCTACCAGGCGCGCAAGAAAGTGGGCGACGAGGTGGGTAACCTGCCGTCGGGCGTGATCGGGCCGATCGTCAATGACGAATATTCGGACGTGACGTTTGCCTTGTTTGCACTCAAGGCGCAGGGCGAGCCACAACGTGCTCTCGTGCGCGATGCCGAGACGCTGCGCCAGCGCCTGCTGCACGTGCCGGGCGTGAAGAAGGTCAACATCATCGGCGAACAGGCGGAACGCATCTACGTCGAGTTCTCTCATGACCGGCTGGCGACGCTAGGGGTGAATCCACAAGACGTTTTTGCCGCGCTCAACACCCAGAATGCGCTGGCCGCTGCGGGCTCCGTGGAAACGAAGGGGCCACAGGTGTTCATTCGCCTGGATGGCGCGTTTGACGAGCTGCAGAAGATTCGCGATACGCCGGTGGTCTCGCAGGGGCGGACGCTGAAACTGTCCGACATTGCCACCGTCAGGCGCGGTTATGAGGATCCGGCCACCTTCATGGTGCGCAATGGTGGGCAGCCTGCCTTGCTGCTTGGCATCGT
The DNA here is from genome assembly GCF_000620465.1 of Ralstonia sp. UNC404CL21Col. GTDB lineage: Bacteria > Pseudomonadota > Gammaproteobacteria > Burkholderiales > Burkholderiaceae > Ralstonia > Ralstonia flatus. The sequence goes on along the minus strand of NZ_JIBE01000004.1, from coordinate 677,548 downwards.
CATGCGCGAAGGCTGGAACGGCCTGGACCTGGGCAAGGCGCTCGACAAGGAAGTCGGCGCCATCAACGCGGACATGCCGCTCGGCATGAGCCTGACCAAGGTGACGGACCAGGCAGTCAACATCGCCGCCTCCGTCGACGAGTTCATGCTTAAGTTCTTTGCAGCGCTGCTCGTGGTCATGCTGGTGAGTTTTGTCAGCATGGGGTGGCGCGCCGGCCTGGTGGTGGCTGCGGCCGTGCCGCTGACGCTTGCCGTGGTGTTTGTTGTGATGGCCGCGACAGGCAAGAACTTCGACCGCATCACGCTGGGCTCGTTGATCCTCGCGCTCGGTCTGCTGGTGGACGACGCGATCATCGCCATCGAAATGATGGTGGTGAAGATGGAAGAGGGCTACAGCCGTGTGGCCGCATCGGCCTATGCGTGGAGCCACACTGCGGCGCCCATGTTGTCGGGCACGCTCGTGACGGCGGTCGGTTTCATGCCCAACGGTTTCGCGCGATCGACGGCCGGGGAGTACACCAGCAACATGTTCTGGATTGTCGGTATCGCACTGATTGCGTCGTGGGTGGTGGCGGTGGTGTTCACGCCCTACCTGGGCGTGAAGATGCTGCCCAACTTCCAGAGGGTCGAAGGCGGACACGATGCGATTTACGACACGCCGCGTTACAACCGTTTCCGCCGATTGCTCGGGCGCGTGATCGCGCGCAAATGGCTGGTCGCGGGCGCGGTGGTGGGCCTTTTCGCGCTGGCCATCGGGGGCATGGCGATCGTCAAGAAGCAGTTCTTTCCGATTTCGGATCGGCCGGAAGTGCTGGTCGAGGTGCAGATGCCTTATGGCACGTCGATCAACCAGACTGACGCGGCCACCGCCAAGCTCGAAGCGTGGCTGGCCAAGCAGAAGGAAGCCAAGATCGTGACGGCCTACATCGGTCAGGGCGCGCCGCGCTTCTATCTGGCGATGGGGCCGGAGTTGCCGGACCCGTCGTTCGCCAAGATCGTGATCCGCACCGATAGTCAGGAAGAGCGCGACGCGTTGAAGCAGCGGCTGCGTCAGGCCGTTGCAGATGGCCTTGCCCCAGGGGCGCGTGTGCGTGTCACGCAGCTCGTGTTCGGTCCGTATTCGCCGTTCCCCGTGGCCTATCGCGTCACTGGCCCGGATGCGGAAACGCTGCGCCGTATCGCTGCTGATGTGCAGCATGTCATGGACGCCAGCCCGATGATGCGCACGGTGAATACGGATTGGGGCACGCGCGTCCCCACGCTGCATTTCACCTTGCAGCAAGACCGCCTGCAAGCCGTGGGGCTGACATCGAGCGCTGTCGCCCAGCAACTGCAATTCCTGCTCAGCGGCATTCCGGTGACGGCCGTGCGCGAAGACATCCGTACGGTACAGGTGACCGCGCGCTCAGCCGGCAACGTGCGACTGGACCCGGCCAGGATCGGCGACTTTACGCTGGCTGGCGCCAACGGGCAGCGCATTCCGCTCTCGCAAGTCGGCAAGATCGAAGTGCGCATGGAGGAGCCCATCATGCGCCGGCGCGACCGCATGCCGACCATCACGGTGCGCGGCGATATTGCCGATGGGCTGCAACCGCCCGACGTGTCGACGGCCATCAGCAAGCAGCTTGCCCCGATCATCGAGAAACTGCCGAGCGGATACCGCATTGAGCAAGCCGGTTCCATCGAAGAGTCGGGCAAGGCGACGAAGGCCATGCTGCCGCTGTTCCCGATCATGTTGGCGGTCACACTGCTGATCCTCATCTTCCAGGTCCGGTCCATCCCGGCCATGGTCATGGTGTTCCTGACCAGCCCCTTGGGCCTTATTGGCGTGGTGCCCACGCTGATTCTGTTCGGGCAGCCATTTGGCATCAACGCGCTGGTCGGTTTGATTGCGTTGTCGGGCATCCTGATGCGCAACACGCTCATCCTCATCGGGCAGATTCAGCACAACAAGGACGAAGGGCTTGATCCGTTCCGGGCTGTGGTGGAAGCCACGGTGCAGCGTGCGCGGCCGGTGATTCTGACGGCGCTGGCGGCCATCCTGGCCTTCATTCCCCTGACGCATTCGGTGTTCTGGGGCGCGCTCGCCTATACGCTGATCGGCGGGACGTTCGCCGGGACGATCCTGACCCTGGTGTTTCTGCCGGCGATGTACTCCATCTGGTTCAAGATCCGGCCCGCCCACGCTGCCCATGTGCAGCCTCCGCTGCAAGAGACCGCGCAAGGCGCAGCACAGCTGCTCCCTGAATAGCGTTTTAGTCGCCTGCCCGCGTTACCTCCGTTCTCTCTCGACCCTCGGGCAGGCGTTTTTTCTTTTCTCATCGGGCGTCACGCTCGCGCAGGGCCGCCAACATGGCATTGACGAAATGTCAGTAATTGACGTATCGTCAATGCCATGAAGCCCATCGAAGAAAACCGCCTTCTGCTGCGCGAAGGCCGCAAGATCGTCGAGGCGCTGGGCAAGACGCTGGCGCCGCTGGTGGAAGTCGTCCTGCACGACCTGACCGATCCCGATCATGCCGTCGTCGCCATCGCCAACAACCTGTCCGGCCGCCAGGTTGGCGACGCCGTGACGGAGCTGGGCCTTGCGCGCCTGGCCGACCCCGACTTCCCGGAAGTCATCGAAAACTACGCCAACCGGTTTCCCGACGGGCGCCCCGCCAAGAGCACATCGATCGGGCTGAAGAACAGCCGCGGCGATTACGTGGCGGCTATCTGCCTGAACATGGATGTATCGATGCTCGGCGCCATGACGTCGAGCCTCACGCAGCTGATGCGCATCGACGTTGCTGCGCCGCCGGTGCCCGAGTCGCTCGCATCGCGCCGCGTGGAAGACGTGCGCATCGCGCTCGAACAATTTGCTGCCGCACGCAACACCACGCCCATGGCCATGACGCTCGACCAGCGCCGAGAGGCCATGCGCGAACTGGCCGCCAGCGGCCTGCTGAACTTGCGTCGCGCACTGACCGAAGTCGCGCAAACGCTGGGCGTGGCGCGCTCCACCGTCTACACCTACCTTCCAGAGGACCTCGCATGAGCCTGCCCATTTCCTACGACGACGTTGTTGCCGCCCACGCCCGCCTGCACGGCGTTGCCCACAAGACGCCCGTGCTGACGTCGGTCACCGCCAACGCCATGACGGGCGCCGAGCTGTTCTTCAAGGCCGAGAGCTTCCAGCGCATGGGGGCGTTCAAGTTTCGTGGGGCGTACAACGCGCTGTCGCAATTCACGCCGGAGCAGCGCAAGGCGGGCGTGATCACGTTTTCGTCGGGCAACCACGCGCAGGCGATTGCGCTGTCGGCCCGGCTGCTCGGCATGCGCGCCGTCATCGTCATGCCGAAGGACGCGCCCGTCGTGAAGGTGGAGGCCACGCGCGGCTACGGCGGCGAGGTGGTGTTCTTCGACCGCTACACCGAAGACCGCGAAGCCATTGGCCGCAAGCTGGCCGAAGAACATGGCCTTACGCTGATCCCGCCGTACGACCATCCGCACGTGATGGCCGGGCAGGGCACGGCGGCCAAGGAGTTGATCGAAGAGATCGGCCCGCTCGATGTACTGCTGGCCCCGCTGGGCGGCGGCGGTTTGCTCTCCGGCTGCGCCACGGCGGCGCGCGCGCTGAACCCGGCTTGCAAGATCTTCGGCGTGGAACCCGAGGCCGGCAACGACGGCCAGCAGAGCTTCCGCACGGGCCAGATCGTCCACATCGATACACCCAAGACGCTGGCCGACGGCGCGCAGACGCAGCATCTGGGCAACCACACGTTTGCCGTGATTCGCGAGCTGGTCGACGACATCGTGACGGTGAGCGATGCAGAACTCGTCAGCGCCATGCAGTTCTTCGCCTCGCGCATGAAGGCGGTGGTCGAGCCCACCGGCTGCCTGGCTGCCGCTGCCGCGCTGAACGGCAAGGTCGACGTGCGCGGCAAGCGCGTCGGCGTGATCCTGTCGGGCGGCAATGTGGATCTGCAACTCTTCGCCAAGCTGGTGCTGGGCGCGGAGGCAGCGAAATGAGCGGCGCACGCTACCTGGACGCGCCGCAACTGCGCCCGCCTGCGGGGCATTACTCGCACGCGGTGTGCGCCAATGGCTTCGTGTTCGTCGCCGGACAGATTCCCGTGACGCCTACCGGCGAAAAGCTCGTCGATGCGCCGTTCGAGACCCAGGTGCGGCAGGTGCTGTCGAACCTCGACGCCGTGCTTGCCGCCGCGGGCACGGACCGCTCGCGTCTGGTGCAGGTGCGTGTGTACGTGACCGACATGGAAACGCACTGGCCCGCGTTCGATGCGCTCTATCGCGAGTGGATCGGCGACCTGCGCCCGGCGCGCGCGGTGGTGCCGGTGCCGACGCTGCACTACGGGCTGGCCGTCGAGATCGAGGCAACGGCCATGGCGGGGTGACGCAAACGCTTGCCGTTGACGTGCGTCAGGTGGGAAGGGTTCGTGCGAGTTGATCTCCGGCGGTTTGCCGGCCATTGTTACAAAATGGCGGGCGTACCTGCCGAGGCATTGGCTTTGGCCTTGGCCCGCCCATGACAGATCAGACGCGTCCTTCGCCACACATGACCCTTCAAAAAACGCGGCAACTCACGCAGGAAGACGTTCCGGTCGGTCAACCGCTGCCGTTTCCGCTGGCGGACAGCGTGGGTCGGCTTCTGTTGCCTGCCGGTGCCGTCGTGCCCGATGCCGAAGACGTCCGCCTGCTGTTCCATCACGGCCCGGTGCTGGCGCTGGCAGACGGCGATGACGTTGCCGCTGCGCCTGCCGCCGCGCCCGCAGAAGCGCCGCCCCGGCTCGGGTCGGCCGGCCTGACGGTGGGCACCGTATTGCAGGTGCAGGAGAAGTCCGCGCCGCTGCGTGGCCTCCTTCCGTGCCGCCTGATCGGCTATATCGAAGGCGAGGCGCTGTTTGTCACGCAACCGGCCGACGCCAAACGCACGCTGCGGCCGGAGCCCCGAGACGTGCTCATCCTGCGCGGTTTCTCTGGCCGCGCCGTGTTCACGATGATGTGCAGCGTGGTGTCGGTGGGGCAGTTTCCCTCGCCGTATCTGGTCTTGTCTGCGCCAATCAAGATGCAGAAGATGCCGTTGCGCCGTGCCAAGCGCGTGCAGGTTCGGATCGGGGCGCGCGTGCGTGCGCAGGGGCAGGCCGCGTCGGCTGCGGATCGCGTCGCGGTGATCCGCGACATCTGCCTGAACGGTGCGCTGGTGCAGAGCGCCAATCCTGCGTTCCAGCCCGGCGACAGACTCGCCCTGGATTTCAACGCCTACGTGGACGGCCAGCTGGAGACCTTTGCCCTGACCGGGCGGGTGGCAAGCGGCTCGCCGGCGCTGGGCGCCACCGCATCTGCGTTCCCTTCGTTTGGCGTGGAATTCACGCTGTCGAAAGAGCAGACAGCCCAGCTCTCGCATCTGATCATCGAGCGGCTGGACGAGAACGCATGAGCGCCTAGCCCGCCAGCATCGTCTCCAGCAGCCAGGCGCCGGCCTGGCCGAGTGTGCGATTGCGTGACCATACGGCGTCAACCGGCACGAGGCGCGGCCAGCCCCGCGCACGCACTTCATGCAACCGGTCTGCCGCGAAGTGGTCCACCAGCCAGCGCGGCAACTCCGTCCATCCGAAGCCCAGCACGGCCATCTCCAGCAGCATCAGGTAGCTCGGCGCAGACCAGCGACGCAGGCTGCGCACGGGCACCGCGTCGGTGCGAGGCCCCGTCGGGTCGACGAAGGTGTTCAGCCGTAGCTCTCGCGCCTCGCGCAGTATGGCGTGCGGCACTTCCTCGTCGCCGTATCGGGCGAGTGGGTGCTGCAGCCCGACGAACAGTCCGATCTCCGATTGCTCTGCAATGGTCGCCCAGCCGACATCGGCCGGATAGGCGGCCTGCGCGGCCACCAAACCGATCTGCGCACGGCCCAGCTGGATGATGTCAACCACGTCTTCGTGTTCGGCGATCAGGCATTCGAGTTCAAGGTCGGGGTAGCGCTGTTCAAGTGTGGCCAGCGTTTGCTCGTAGCGATCGGATTGGTAGGTGTCCGACACGACGAGCGTCAGGCGCGCTTCCAGACCGCCGGCCATTTGGGCGGCCAGGCGGTCCATCTGCGCGCTGGCGTCGAGCACGCGGCGCACTTGAGTGAGCATCGCGTGGCCCGCTTCGGTCAACGTGGGCTGACGCGTGCTGCGGTCGAACAGTGTCAGCCCGAGGTCGATTTCAAGATTGGCGATCGCCTCGCTGATCGTGGATTGTCGCTTGCCCAATTTACGGGCTGCGGCGGAAAAGGAACCCAGCGTAGCGGCCTCGGCAAAGGCCAGTAAAGCTTCAGGTGAATGACGCATTCGACACTCCGGACGGCGGTGTGCCGGTCAATATATCGGAAAAACCGATAGTAATGAACTGGATCACGCGGCTCATACCGATGAAAATGACCCTCGTTCTTTGGAGGTATATGCAATGCAAGTCATACAAAAAACGCCAGCCGAGCGCCTCGTACATGCGCTGACGTTCGAGTTGGTTGCCATGCTGATCTGCGCCCCGCTGTTTAGCTGGCTGATGGATTTGCCGTTGGCCGAAATGGGCGTGATGACACTCATGTTTGCGGCAGTGGCGATGGTGTGGAACATGGTGTTCAACGCCATCTTCGAGCGCGTGGAGCGTCGCTACAGGCTCTCGCGCACCGTGGTCCTGCGGGTGGTGCATGCCTGCCTGTTCGAGGGCGGGTTGGTCTTGATGCTCGTGCCGCTGGCCGCCTGGTGGCTCGACGTGGGTCTGTGGGAAGCGTTCGTGCTCGACATCGGCATCATGCTGCTTTTCCTGCCGTACACGTTCTTCTTCAACCTTGCGTACGACCATCTGCGCGCACGCTGGGTGTCGCGCCGCGCGCTGGCCTGATCCACCATGGGCTTAGGGCAAAAGGGCCAGTGCGGGAGGTGACACGCTTCCTATAATGAAGTCCCTTTCGAAACGGGCGCCGCGGCCGCAAGCCGCTGCGCCCGTATTGCCTTCATGCTGCGTCTTTCTGTTACGTCATCCCATGCCTCGGCAACCGTGCTGCGCCAGTGCTACGTCGCTGCCTGCGCGGGCGATGCTGCGGGCGTGATGAATGTGCTGCGCGATGCGTGCGGCGCGAACCATGCTGCGGCCATGATCCGGTGGCGCGTCGATGGACGCTGGCACTGGGTGGCGTCGCGCGGCGCACGCGCGGCAGACATGTTGCTGCGTGCCGTGCGAGGTGATGGTGTTGACGTGTGGCCGATGGCCGACGCTGAAGTGCGCGGCGCGGTATGGCTCGATTACCGCAGGGCGGGCGTGCCGCCCATGCAGCATGGCGCGGCGCCACAAGCGTTACTGCCGCACTTTGCGCAGGCGCTGCCGTTGTGCTGGCAACGCGTTGCAGCGCGCGCGGGCATCTCGCCTGCGCAGCCGGCCAGCCTGTGGCTGACCGATGCGTTTCACCTGACGCGCCGCGAAGCCGATGTGGCGGACTTGCTCGCAAGCGGCTCCGACCCAGCCTGCATTGCCCGCACGCTGGGCATTTCACTCGACACGGTGCGCACGCACCTCAAGCACGTCTACCGCAAGACCAACACGCACAGCCAGTGCGATGTCGTGCGGTTGATGCTCGCGTTGTCGGCGCGCCGGTAGGTTTTTGCGCGCCTGTGTCAGGCCGCGGCCATCTTTGGCGGCGCCACGGCAGGGGTGCCGTCCTGGAAGAGGGTCTGCAATTGCGCCCGCAATTCGGGCGAATCGGTGTGCTTGTGCACGGAAACGGCGTGCTGCACGGCCGCCTCCAGCAGTTCGGCATCGCTGTCGGCGCTGATGGCGACCGAGCAGTTGGTCTCGCTGGGGAAGGCGCGGCAATCGATGTAGCGGCGGCCCATGGCGGTGCTCCTGGAATGACGAATGACGACGGCGCGACGCGGTAAACGACCGGTCGCGTGTCTCTTCGTTATAGGGGTGCCAGGGGAGCGCGGCGTCCCCTGTATGGGGTAGGACGCTGTCTGTGCGACGCCGCGTCAGTCCAGGAAAACGTACTGCGCCAGGTAGGGGCTGCGGCCTTCCTGGCCTTCTTCCGTGCAGGGTAGTGCCGGCGCGATGCCGCCATGGGTCTGGAGCCGCTGCACGTATCGCACACCACTCAAGAGCCCCGCGCCGCCGGCATGGGTGGCTTGCAGCAACAGTAGCGGAATGGCGCCGGCTTCCGCGGTGTTGGGGGTCTGCTGCAAGACTTTTCCGGTGATCTTGCTGCCGTCAGAAGCTTCCCAGCTGGGGCCCGCACCGTGTTTGACGACGAGCTTCCCGCTCGCGTCGTAAAGCTCCGCCAGCGGCGCCTTGAAGACCCACGCCAGAGGCTTATCGCCGTCGCGCTTGCAAACGTAGATCTGCACCCCCGTGGCCGATAGCGTGGCGACGGTGTGGTGAGACTCGGCCGGTTGCAGCGCCGCGGGGGCGGTTTGCGCCGTCACCGTCTGCGAGACCGCCATGGCCAACGCAAGCAAGAGGGCAGATGAGACTGCGGAGCGCGAGGTACGGGGCAGGTTCGGCATGAGTTTCCTTGTGCAGGTGGAAAGATCGTTCATGGAGCCACCTTCGCCCCACGCTCCTCCAGCAACGCGCGCAGCACCGACCGATGGCAATGCGCCTCGTCTTCGCAATAGCAGCCGACCGACAGGTTGGTCTGGTGCGATAGCGCGGCCAGCATGTCGAGCAGACGCGCTGCATTGCCGTCGCGCATTTCGGTGCGGAAGTGGCGCACGAAGGTTTGCCAGGCTTTTTCATCGTGCTGGGATTGCGCGGCCTGGGCTTGCTTGACGAGTTCGGGCGTGGGCGAAAGCAGCGGCATCCACACGTCATAGAAATCGCGGCTGGCGAATTCTTCCTTGGGCACGCCGCGCGGCGGGCGCCGCACAGTGCCGATGCGCAAGCCTTCGTCGGGGTGACGCGGCTCGCCGAGCCGGACGATGCGTAGTGCCATGGAATGTCTCCGTGTGGATGCTGCGCGCGGCCTGCTTACGAACCCTGCCGGCTCTGCACCGTCGGAAAGAACAGATCCTTCCACGACGCCGGCTTGTTCTTGAGCGTGCCCACGCGCTGCATGAACTCAGCATAGTGTGCGACGCCCACCGGCGTGGTCGTGAAGCGCGAATCCGGATCATCGAGAATCTTCTTCACCTCTTCCGGCGAACTCTTCACCTTCGACTGGGCGATGTAGATCTGCGCCGCCTTGGTCTTGTCCTTGGCGATGAATGCGTTGGCTTCGTCCAGCGCCGCCACGAATGCCGCCGACAGCTTCGGGTTGGCCTCGTAGAACTTCTTGCTCGTGTAGGTCATGTCCAGCGTGATGTTGCCGAGCACGTCGACCGTGTTGAACACGCGGTGCAGGCCGGGGGCTGCCGCCTCGGTGTACGAGAACGGCGGCGAGGCCATGTGGCTGTTGATCTGGCTGCCGCCGGCCAGCATCACGGCGGTGGCGTCGGGGTGCGGCAGCGGCACGGTGATTGGGTCGAGCTTGTTGAACTGCTTGTCGCCGAAGGTCTTGGCGGCGGCCATTTGCAGCACCACGGCGGGCAGCGAGGTCTTGATGCCGGGCACGGCGATGCGGTCCTTGTCGGAGAAATCCGCCAGCGTTTTGACGTTGGGGTTGCGCGTCATCAGGTACATCGACGACGAGCTGAGCGACGACAGGCCGCGCACTTCCATCGCGCTGCCGCGGGTTTTGTCCCACAGCGTGAGGAAGCCGGGCACGCCCAACGAGGCGATGTCGAGCGCGCCGGAGAGCATGGCGTCGTTGATGACGTTGCCGCCGTCGAGGATGCGGTAGCTGACCTTTACGTCGCCCAGGCCGGCGGCCTTGGCTTGCTTCTCGAGCAGGTGCTCGCTGGCCATGACCATGATGGGCAGGTAGAGGATGCCGTAGCCGTGGGAGATGCGGACTTCGGTGGCTTCTGCGTGGGCGGTGGTGATGGCGCCGGCCAGGAGCGATGTGGCCAGCGTGGCGGCGACTGTCAGGCGGAGGATGGTGCGGCGGGGGTGCTGCATGTGTTGTCTCCTTGTTGTTGTCGATATGGTTGTTTGTTGGTGGTGCATCCCTTGTTTCACCCCCTGCTGGGGGCGACTTACTTTCTTTGTCTTGCCAAAGAAAGTAAGCAAAGAAATGCGCGCCCGATGCGGCGAAAGACTCCTTGAATTTCTGTGACCGTGCGGAGAAGGAGGCAAACTCGCTTCGCTCAAACAGGCCTCCTTCTTTTTTCCGCCCGCTCACAAAAATTCAAGGCGCCGCATAGGGCAGGGTACGGCCAAACCGTCTGGGGGCGACCGTATGCGCCTGGACGGTTTCGGTAGTCGCGCGGGCTCCCTTAGTTCTGCATGCCCCAGCGTTTGACGGTGCGGGCTTCCAGCGTGCGGAATACTAGGTTCTCTACCAGCAGGCCGATGATGATCACCGTCAGCAGGCCGGCAAAGACTTCCGGAATCTGCAGCTGATTCTTGTTTTCGTAGATGTACCAGCCCAGGCCGCCCTGGCCGGAGCTGACGCCAAACACCAGTTCGGATGCGATCAACGTGCGCCATGCGAAGGCCCAGCCGATCTTCAGGCCGGTGAGGATGGAGGGGAACGCGGCCGGGATGAGGATCTTGGTCAGGTATCCCATGCCGGAGAGCCCGTAGTTGCGGCCCACCATGCGCAGCGTGTTCGATACCGACAGGAAACCGGCATGCGTGTTGAGCGACACCGCCCACACCACCGAATGCACGATCACGAAGATCAGGCTGCCGTTGCCGAGGCCGAACCACACGAGTGCGATCGGCAGCAGCGCAATGGCCGGCAGCGGGTTGAACATGGCGGTGAGCGTTTCCAGGAAGTCCTGCCCGAGCCGGTTGCTGATGCCCAGCACGACCAGCGCGCAGGACAACGCCAAGCCGAGCGCGTAGCCTGCCAGCAGCGTTTGCATCGACGTGCCGATGCGAGCGAACAGCGTGCCGCTCGCTAACCCAGCCCACAAAGCCTGCACCGTGTCAGAGAAGGTGGGCAGCAGAAGCGGGTTGTCGAGCCAGCGCGCACCGCCTTCCCATACGAGTGCGAGCACGACGAGGATGACGAGCTTGCGCAGCCATGCCTGTTCGTACAAACGCTCGGCAATGGAGAGCGGTTTTTCCACCACGCCGATGCGCTCGAACGCCACGGGCGTGCTGTAGACGGGCGCGCGGTTGCTGATGTCGGTGGCGGCTGGCATGGAAAGCGTTTCAGTCTGCATGGGTTTCCTCCACTGCGCGGGCGAACAGCATGTCGTGGATCTCGGCTTCGAGCGCTTTGAAGCGCTCCGGGTCATCATCGCCGCGCGCGAGGCTCGGCAGCTCTGCGCGGACCTGGCCCGGATGCGGCGACAGGATCAGGATGCGGCTGCCGCAGCGGATCGCCTCCGGAATCGAGTGCGTGACGAACAGCACGGTGAAGCGCGTTTCGTCCCATAACTGCAGCAGCTCGTCCTGCATCTTGCGGCGCGTGAGCGCGTCGAGCGCGGCGAACGGCTCGTCCATCAGCAGCACGTCGGGCTCCATCGCCATGCCGCGCGCAATGGCCACGCGTTGCTTCATCCCGCCTGACAGCATGTGCGGGTGATGGTCGGCAAACTTGGTGAGGTTGACCTTGTTGATGTAGTGCAGCGCGCGTTCTTCGGCTTCACGCGCACCCAGCTTGCCCGTGGAGAGCAGCGGGAACAGCACGTTCTCTTTCACCGTCTTCCACGGCAGGAGCTGGTCGAACTCCTGGAACACCATCATGCGATCCGGCCCGGGCTTGGTCACGGGTTGGCCCTTCAGGCGGATCTCGCCCTCGGTGGGCGTGAGGTAGCCGCCGATGGCCTTGAGCAATGTCGATTTACCGCAGCCCGACGGCCCGAGCAGGATGTAGCGCTCGCCGGGATAGACCTGGAAGTCGACGCGGTACGTGGCCGTCACCAGATGCTGGCGTGTCTTGTACTGCAGCGTGACGCCGCGCACGTCCAGCAGCGGCGGCGCGGTCGGTGAGTTGGCCTGCATGGTTGTCTCCTGTGTGTGTTTTTGTCGGATTGGGTTGCAGCGTATGCGGCGCTACCGGATATCCACGTGGTAGCGGAAGTGCGCCGCCGCGCCGCGGGAGCGCCGCCATTCAAGCGGCACCCGGTCGTAGCCGCGCGCAACGCGTTCGATGACCATCACCGGATCGCCGGCCTGGATGCGCAACAGCCGCGCATACGTTGCGTTGACGGCTTCGGCGGTGAGCGTTTCCTCAGCGCTGGCAATGATCTGCCCGCAGTGCGATTCGTACAGCGGATACAGCAGGTCGCCAAACGCCTCAAGTTCCAACGTGGCGAGCGGCGCAAAGCGGTCGTACGGCAACCAGATTTCTTCGGCCAGCATGGGGGCGCCATCCAGCAGACGCAGTCGGGTCAGGCGAATGACGGGGGCGCCCGTTTCAATCTGCAGGCCCGCAGCGGGGGCAGACGGCGCATCCAGCACATCGCGCTTGAGGATGCGGCTCTCAGGAATGCGCCGCTCGCCGCTTTCACTCTGGAAGCGGAAGAACCGGAACAAGGAGCTGGCAAAGCTGGCGCGCCGCACGAAGGTGCCCCGGCCCTGGAAGCGTTCGAGCAGGCCTTCGGCCACCAAGACATCGACCGCTTTGCGGACCGTGCCGACCGCCACGTTGTACGTCTTGGCCAGCTCGGCCTCCGTGGGGATGGCGTCGCCCGGGCGCCAGTGCTGCTGGGCGATCTGCGCGGCCAGATCGTCGCGCAATTGCTGATAGCGGGGCAGGCGGAGATCGGCGGGCATGGGTATCAAAAGTGGTCAACTATTCATCTATATGACTCGTCATTGTAGGGAGCTTGAGGGCCGCCGGCATTAGAGGAAAACCCGTGGCCTGGGCCGGGATGTGGGGCGCAGCGCGCAACCGATATGGATGCGCGAAAAGCTTCGTTGTCGTGCGGGATGGCCTATCCAATACTAGGCTCCGCCCATGCTGTGGGCGCTTGCAGACACTCCACCTTTGCGGAACGCCTGATGTCATCCAATGCCTTCTCTCTCACGTCGCGCCGCCGGGCGTTGAAACACCTTGCAACGCTTGCCGCGTTGGGCAGCGCCGGGCTGGGCCTGACAGCCTGTTCGCGCAGCGATGGTCAGCAGAACGCCAAGGCGGGCAGTGGCCCGGCCGTCATCAAGAAAGCCGGCGACAAGGTGAGTTTCAAATATCCGGACAACCCGGCCTTCGACCTGATCTACCTGGCCGACCAGCTCGGCTACTTCGACGGCACCAACACGCGGCCGAACTACATCGGCAAGGTGGCGGCGCCGCAGATCATTCCGCTGGTCGGTACGGGCGAGATCGACTTCGGCTCGCGCATGGTGCCCCTGGTCATCTCGGCCTATGCCAGCGGCGCCGATATCAAGGTGGTGGCCGCCGGCGGCAAGACGCTGGAAGAAGCGCCCCACATGAAGTATTTCGTGCGCAAGGATTCCGGGATTCGCCAGCCGAAAGACCTGGAAGGCAAGACGGTCGGTTTCAACAGTTTCGGCGCGTGCGCCGAGTTTGTGACCAAGACGTTCCTGCGGCAGAAGGGCGTGGACGTCAACAAGATCAATTTCGTGGTGATTCCCGATGACCAGGCCGAGCAGACACTGGCCACAGGCAACACCGATCTGGCGATCATCCATGCGCCATTCTCGGGCCGCGCCGATCATGCGCAGAACCTCGTGCGCCTGTGGAGCGACTACGACCTCGACGGCGGCCTGGGCGGCATGGCGCCGTACAGCGCGCACGGCAAGTTCATCCGGGAACAGCCCGAAGCAGTGCGCGACGTGGTGACGGCGCTGGCCAAGGCGGGCAACTGGGTCAACGCCAACCCGGAGGATGCGCGCAAGCTGGTCTCGCAGCGCATCAAGCTCGATCTGCAGTTTGTCGATCGCTATGCGTATGTGGACGATCTGGTGATCACCGAGCCGCCCATTCAGTACTACATCGACGTGCTCGAACGCGAGGGCAAGCTTGCGAAGGGCAAGGTGGCCGCGCGCGATATCTACACCAACGAGTTCAACCCGTACGTCAAGGCTTGAAGGGCACGACGAGGACACGACGATGAGCAGCAAGATCGTGGCGCGCGGTGTGCGCATGGATTACAGCGTACGCAACGATGCAGGGCAACGGGAAGACGTGGCCGTTTTGCGAGACTTCGACCTGGACATTCGCGACGGCGAGTTCCTTTCGGTGTTGGGGCCGTCCGGGTGCGGCAAGTCGACGTTTCTCAGCATCCTGGCGGGGCTCACCGACCGCACCGGCGGGAGTATCCGTATCGACGGCCAGCCCCTCACGGGCATCAACCCGCAGCAAGGCGTGGTGTTCCAGGGCTACGCGCTGTTTCCGTGGCGCACGGTGCTGGAGAACATCGAAGTCGGTCTGGAGATTCGTGGCGTGCCCAAGGCGGAACGCCGCCGCATCGCGCAGGAGCATCTGGAGCTGGTGGGCCTGACGGGCGCGGGTGCCCGCTATCCGCACGAGATTTCGGGCGGCATGAAGCAGCGTGTGGCGATCGCGCGCTCGCTGGCCTACAAGCCTGATGTGCTGCTGATGGACGAACCGTTTGCCGCGCTCGACGCGCAAACGCGCGAGATCTTGCAGGGCGAACTGCTGCGCATCTGGGAGCAGTACCGCAAGACCATCGTCTTCATCACGCACAGCCTGGATGAGGCCATTTTTCTGTCGGACCGCATCGCCGTGATGACGCGCCGGCCCGGCACCGTCAAGCAGATCCTGGAGGTGCCGTTGCCGCGCCCGCGCCTGCCGGAATTGCGCAATTCAGAGGCGTTCGTCGCGCTGCGCCAGCAGGCGTGGGACATCCTCAAGGACGAAGTGCAGTTTGCCAACCCGGGCGCCGCGCCCCGGCCGCTTGGCGCCACTGCCGATCCGCGGGAGCGCGCGGAAGGTGAAGCCGTGCTGCACGCCGCAGAGCACGACGTCCGCGGCCAGATTGCCGTTGCGGAGGCTGCACGATGAGCACGCGCAAGTTGACCGTCCGTCTTGGCGATCACGCATGGGGGTTGGCCGGCATCGTAGGATTTTTGCTGCTATGGGAACTGGTGCCGCGCCTGGGCATCGTGAGCGATGCCTACCTGAGCCCGCCGTCGCAGGTGGCCGAGGCGATCTGGCAACTCGCGCATAGCGGGGCGCTGCTCAAGCACGTGGCCGCGAGTCTGCAGCGTTCCTTGTGGGGCTTGCTGCTGGCCATCGCGCTGGGTGTGACGCTGGGCTTGCTGATGGGCTGGTTCACGCGCTTCGACGCGATTGTCGATCCCATCCTCCAGCTGTTTCGGCAGACCTCCGCATTTGCGCTGTTTCCGGTGTTCATCCTCTTTCTGGGGATCGGCGAGCTGTCCAAGGTGGCCATCATCTTCTGGGCCTCGTTTTGGCCGGTGCTGCTGAGCACGATCGGCGGGGTGCGGCAGGTCGACAAGTTGCTGATCCACTCGGCGCGCTCCATGGGCGCGTCGAACCTGTTCGTGTTCCGCAAGGTGGTGTTGCCGGCGGCCACGCCGTCGATCTTCACCGGCATCCGCCTGGCCGGCACGTATTGCGTGACGGCGTTGGTGGCAGCGGAGATGATCGGTGCGCATTCCGGGCTGGGCTTCCTGACGCTGAATTCGCAGGAGGTGTTCCAGATCCCGACGATGTATGCGGGCATTCTTCTGCTGGCCGTGCTGGGGCTGGTGCTGAACACCATCCTGGCATCGATCGAGCGGCGCCTGACCCGCTGGCGCAAGGGCCTGACGCTCAATGCCTGAGCGTGCGCCCACATGGCGCGTGCCAATCCTGACCGCGCCGATTGCGCAGGCACGGCGCCTGCGCAGGCCCTGGTTGGCTGCGCTGGGCATTGCAGCGGCAGGCGCGCTGGCCTGGTTCGGTGCGCCGGCACTGATGTCCCACGTTCCGCATTGGCCCGAGCGCTTGCCCTTGCCGATGCAGGCCTGGCTGGCACAGCGTCAAGCGGAGCCGGACTGGGCCGCATTGCCGCTGGGCCCGGTGCTGCGCGATGCGCAACGCAATGGTGAGCTGGTCGTCGCGGTGCGCGCCTATGCGCGGCCGGCCCCGCCCGGGGTGACCGCACCGATGGAGCCCGATCACTTTGATGCCGAATTCGCAGCCACGCTGGCGCAGCACCTGCAATTGCAATTGCGGCTGGTCAACCTGCCGGCAGACGGCCTAATGCCTCACGACACGCATGTCGACCTGATCGTCGCCGGCAGCCAACCGGCGCCTGCTGCGTGGCAGCCCGTGCCCACGGCGTACACCGGCGGGCAGGGCGCGCTGGTGGTGCTGCGCAAGGCTCCGTATCGCTTCGCCGCCGATCTGCGCGCACGTACGGTCTGTGTTGCACAGGGCAGCCCGTATGCCAGCGGATTGGCTGCGCGTGATGGCGCCATCCCCCGGCAATATCCGTCGGCGGTCCGTGCCATTTGGGGATTCCTTTCGGGCGAGTGCCAGGCGTTGGCAGACGATGCGCAAGCGCTGGCGCGGCTGGTGCAATTGCCGGAATGGCGCTTCTACCGCACGCTGGAAGACGACATCGCCCCGGACAACACTGCGGCGCAGATCGCCCTGCGCACCCGCGATGCCGTGTCTGCCGGCTATGTGGACCGTGCAGTGCGCGTCTGGAAGACCGGCGGTGCGCTGGCCCTCGCCCGCACACAGCGCGCCGGCGACATTGCCTTCGAGGTGAGCCAGTTGCAGGATGGGCTGGTCTGCCACAACTGACGGTATCGGCGGGCCTCGGTGGGCGCCGTCAGCCGCGGTGATCGAACTGGCGCGCCAGCCGCTCGCCGCCCAGCTGCACGGCCGTCACCAGCACGATGAGGATGGCGATGACGTTGAACATGACGGCGGTTTCGTAACGCTCGTAACCGTAGCGGATAGCGAGATCGCCCAGCCCGCCGGCGCCCACCGCACCTGCCATGGCGGAAGCGCCGATCATGGCGATGACCGTCACGGTGGCGCCGCCGATGAGCGCGGGCAACGCCTCGGGCAGCAGCACGTGCCGCACGATGTGCCAGCGGCGGCAGCCCATGGCGCGCGCGGCCTCCACCAGGCCGCGATCGACCTCATTCAGGCCCACCTGCGATACACGCGCAAAGAACGGAATCAGATGGGCGCTCAACGGCACCACGGCCGCCCACGTGCCCATGGTCGTGCCGACAATGAGCCGGGTGACGGGCAGCATCGCCACCAGCAGGATGATGAAAGGGATCGAGCGGAACGTATTGACCAGTACCGACAGCACGCGGTGCAGGCGCGGCCGGGACCGCAAGCCGCCCGGCGCCGACGTGGTGAGCACGATGGCCAACGCCAGGCCGACGACGAATACCACCAGGCATGCGCTGCTGACCATCAAGAGCGTTTCGCCGAACGCGCGCAGGTATTTTTCAAGCATGGGCGTAAGCGCGACCCGGCGGATCGGCCAAGAGGGCAACAGGTTTGGTGGACGTCATGCCAGAGCGTTGGCGCAGCGGACGCAGCAGTGCCAGCGTGGCATCTGCATGCGGATCGGCGAACACCTGATCGACCGTGCCGTGCTCGGCAATGCGGCCTTGATCGAGCACCAGGACGCGATCGCAGGCGTCGCGGATCACCGCCATGTCATGCGTGACCAGCACGACGGTCAGCCCCAGGCGCCGGTTGATGTCGCCAAGCAGCAGGAGAATCTGTTCGGTGGTTTCAGGGTCCAGCGCAGACGTCGCTTCGTCGCACAACAGGATCTCCGGGCGATGCACCAGCGCGCGGGCAATGCCGACGCGCTGCTTTTGCCCACCGGAGAGCTTCGCCGGATACACGCCGGCCTTTTCGGACAGGCCGACCAGATCGAGCAGCTCTGTAACACGCGGCCCGATGGCTTCGCGCGGCACACCCGCCACACGAAGCGGCAGCGCAACGTTCTCGAAAACGGTCTTGGCCGACAACAGGTTGAAATGCTGGAAGATCATGCCGACGCGCCGGCGGAGCGCGACCAGGCCGTCTTCGTCAAGGCGGCCGACATCGATGTCGTCGATGCGGATCGTGCCCGCGTCGGGGCGTTCCAGCATGTTGACCGTGCGCAGCAGCGTGGATTTCCCCGCACCGCTGCGGCCGATGATGCCGAACACCTCGCCGCGCGCGATAGTGAACGAAATGCTGTCGAGCGCGAGCGTGCTGGCGCCGGGGTAGGTCTTGCTGATGCGTTCGAACGCAATGTGCGGCATGACCGGGGCTGCCGTGTTCGGCAATGCAGTGAGGTGCGGCGCGAGCGGGGGCATGATCGGCTGCCTCAGAACGCCGGGATGACCGAGCCCTGGTATTTGCTCAGGATGAACTGGCGCACTTCTTCAGACTGATACGCCTTCACCAGCGGCGCCACCCACGGCGCGCTCTTGTCTTGTTCCCGGACCACGATCACGTTGACGTACGGATTGCGTTCCTTCTTCTCCACCGCGATGCCGTCACGCGTGGCAATCAATCCGGCCTGGTAGGCAAAGGTGTTGACGATGGCCGCCGTGTCGACGTCGGGCAGCGAGCGCGAAAGCACCACCGATGCACTCTCCACCCACTCGAGCTTCTTCGGGTTGGCCGTCACGTCGGCCAGCGTGGCCGTGCCGGTAAAGGGATCGAAGCCGTCGCGCAGTTTGATCAGGCCATGATCGCGCAGGATGACGAGCGCACGCGTCTGGTTGCTCGGGTCGTTGGGCAGGCCGATGCGGGCGCCCACCGGCAGGGCTTCGAGCGATTTGTATTTGCGCGAGTAGAAGGCGATGGGCGAGATGAGCGTGTTGCCTACCGTCACCAGCTTGTAGCTGCGTTGCTTGATCTGGTCGCGCAGGAAAGGAATGTGCTGGAACGCATTGGCGTCGAGATCACCGTTGTTGAGCGCCTCGTTGGGGCTTGCGGTGCCGGTGATGACGATGGGCTGGACCTTCAGCCCCTGCTTTTCCGCCACGCGGGTGACGACCTCCCAGATTTCTTCATCAACACCGCCGCGCACACCGACCTTGATCGGTTTGTCTGCCGCCAGCACGGAGCCGGCGCCCAGCGTCAGGGCAGTCGCAGCGGCCAGGAGGGCGTAAAAGAAAGGGCGTCGTTTCATGGGGCGGCTCGTGTGTTGTGAAGACGTGGCCCAGTCTAGAAGCGGCGTGCAGTGCTGGTCCACGAACAAAACCGAAGTAGCAAATTCGCAGCATGTTCACCGCCGTGAATCCGCATATCGAAGCAACGATTGCTTCGTTGGAGCGACACGGCATGGCCGGTATGGTGAGCGCTTGTCCAAGCGCCGAGGTTTCCCGTGAGCGACACGCAGGTACCGCGTCAATTGCACCTGAACGTCAACATCCTGCACTCCGGCTTTGTACCGTCGGCCTGGAGACTGGCCGAGAGCGATCCGTACGCCTTTGCCGACGTGCAGCACTACGTGAAGGTGGCGCGGATTGCCGAGGCGGCCAAGTTCGATGCCGTGTTCCTGGCAGACAACGCCGCCATCGTCGATCAGATCCACTTCAGGCCGATTACCGCGCTGGAACCTACCGTGCTGCTGGCCAGCATCGCAGCGGCCACCACGCACATCGGCCTGATCGGCACGGCGTCGACCAGCTACAACGAGCCTTTCAACATCGCCCGGCGCTTTGCCACGCTCGACCATGTGAGCGGCGGCCGCGCGGGCTGGAACGTGGTCACCACCGCCGATCTGCCGTCGGCACGCAATTTCGGCCGGGACACCGTGCCCGACCACACCGAGCGCTATGCCCGCGCCGATGAATTCACGAGCGTCGTCAAGGATCTCTGGAACAGTTGGGAAGACGATGCCTTTGTTGGCGACAAGGTCGGCGGCAGCTTTGTCGATGTGCGGAAGGTGCATCCCATTGCCCATCGTGGCGAGTTCTTTCGTGTGCAGGGCCCCTTGAACCTGCCGCGTTCTCCGCAGGGCTATCCGGTGCTGGTGCAGGCGGGCGGTTCGGCCGATGGCCGCGAGCTGGCTGCGCGCCACGCGGAGGCCGTGTTCTCCGCATCGCAAGGCTTTGAAGAAGCGCTGGCTTATGCGCGCGGACTCAAGGCACGCGCGCAGGCTTTGGGGCGAGGGCCGGAGGCGATTCGTGTGTTGCCCGGTTTGACCACCATCATCGGGGCCACGCAGGCGCAGGCCCGCGCGCGGCGCGATGCATTGGTCGACCTGATCCCATGGGATTACAGCCTCACGCGGCTGGCCGGCACGCTCGGTGTGCCGGTCGAGCGCCTGCAACTCGACGCACGCCTGCCGGACGATTTGCCGTTGCCCAACAACGGCAATGGCAATCACACGTTTTTCAACGCCACACTGGCATTGGCGCGCAGTCAGCAATTGACCGTACGCGAACTGATTCGCGAACTGGCCGGCGGTGGCGGGCACCGCGTGCTGGTGGGCACGCCCGAGCAGATCGCCGACGACATCGAACACTGGTTCCGCCACGGCGCGGCCGACGGCTTCAATCTCATGCCCGACGCCTTGCCGGGCGGGCTGCAGGACTTCGTCGATGGCGTGGTGCCCATCCTGCAGCAACGCGGGCTGTTTCGAACCGAATACGCCGGACACACGCTGCGCGAGCATTTCGGCCTCGCGCGGCCTGTCGGTCGCCCGACCAATCGCGCGGCTGCATAGCCGCTTTTATCGTGCTGATCTTATGAATACGCCACGCGATCTTCATCTCCCCGACCGCCTGCAGGAAGCCCTTGCCGAGCTGCCCGCCCTGGCCCAGCGCATCGGGACGGATGCCGCTGCACGCGAAGTGCGGCGCGTGCTGCCGTACGAAGCTTTTGCGCACTTTCGCGCGTCGGGCCTGGGTTTGCTGCGCATTCCCGTGGAGTGGGGCGGTCTGGGCGGCTCGCTCGTCGACCTGTTCGAGACGATCAGCACGCTGGCCGCTCACGAATCGAACGTCGCGCATGCGCTGCGCATTCATTACGACCTGACCGAGGTCATCCGTCTGTCGCCGCTCGATGCGTTTCACCGGACGCAGTTGGATCGGCTGCTGGAGGGCGCCCTCTTTGGCGGCGGTTCAACCGAGCGCGGCACGTCGCGCCCGGGGGAGGTGACCACGACCCTCCAGCGCGACGGCGCCGACTACCGCCTCAGCGGCCGCAAGTACTACACCACCGGCACGGCGTTCGCCGATTACGGCCGCTTCAATGTCAACGATGACGCAGGCGGAAACGTGCAGATCATCATTCCGGTCACGCGCGAGGGCGTGAAGGTGATCGACGACTGGGACGGGATGGGCCAGCGCATGACGGCCAGCGGCAGCATCGTGTTCGAGCACGTGCAGGTGCGCGCAGACGAGGTGGCCTCGCGCGTCAGCAGCTCGCTGGTGGGACGCCATACCGGTGCACTGCGCCAGTTGCATCTGGTGGCCGTGGCGGCAGGCATTGTGCGCAATGTGGCGGCCGACGCGCGGCGGTATGTGGTCAACCATGGGCGGCCGGTGTTGCACAGCCCGGCGCCGTCCGCGCGGGAAGACCACTTCATCCAGCAGGTGGTGGGCGACATTGCCGCACACAGCCATGCCATCGATGCCCTGGTGCGCGAGAACGCGCGCGTGCTGGATCGATCCGCCGACGCCATCCGCAATGAAGCGGAAAACGCCGACGCGCTGGTGCTGGAAGGCGCGCTGGCCACGGCGCAAACGCAGTTGGTTGTCGGCAAGCTGGCGCTGCATGCCGCGCAGCAGCTCTTTGAAGCGGGCGGTGCATCCATGACGGCGCGCGTGCACAACTTTGACCGTCACTGGCGCAACCTGCGGACGATCTTCAGCCACAACCCGTTGCTGCACAAGGCGCGGGTGGTGGGGGATTACCACCTGAATGGCCAAACGCAGCACCTGAAGGAAGGCCGCGTTTTCTGAGCATTGAGCCGGTGCTGCCCCAACTGCGCCGACCAGCCATGGCGGCCAGCGCTGCGGCCCAGCGCGTGGCGTGAACGGATGCGGGCCGGCAGGGCGCAGGCGCCGCGGCATGCGGCGGGAGGTACGATGCGCTTCTGTACCGGACCCGAATTTGCCTCTGCCATGTCTCTCCGCGCCTTGAGAACGCTCGTCGCCATCGCCCGCCACCGCACGTTTGCGCGTGCCGGCGAGGCCATCGGGCTCACGCAGTCGGCTGTCAGCCTGCAGGTGAAATCGCTGGAGGAGGAGTTCAACGTCCGCCTGTTCGACCGCTCGCGCCGCGAGCCCGCGCTGACAGAAGCCGGCCGCATCGTGCTCGCCCAGGCCGAACAGATCCTCGCCCTGTATGACCGCATTCCCGATGCACTGAGCGATGAGAAGGCGCTGGTCGGGCGGTTGCGCATCGGCGCCATCCAGACCGCGCTGTCGGGGCCGCTGCCCAATGCGTTGCTGGCTCTGCGGACGGCGCATCCAGGCCTGCGCGTGCACGTGGCCGCCGGCATGTCGGCCGAGCTTGCGCAACGCGTGGCCGATGGTGAGCTGGATGCCGCGATCACGTCGCACCCAGTGCGGCCGCATCCGGCCGAGCTTGTCTGGACAACGCTGTATGAAGACCGCTTCTGGCTGCTTGCGCCCGCCCAATATGCCGATCACGATGCGCGTGCGCTGCTGACCGAACTGCCGTTCATCCGCTTCGATGCGCAGGCCTGGGCTGGCCGCATGATCGCTTCTGAGCTGCGGCGCTTGGGCGTGCGGGTGCGTGAAGAGATGGTGCTGGACAACAAGGACACGATCGTGCGGATGGTGGCCAGCGGATTGGGGGCCGCCGTGGTGGCGCTTTCCGACTCCGAGTTGACGCAATTGCCGCCCATCGCACGACTGGCATTCGGGCAACCGCAATTGCATCGCGCGGTGGTTCTGCTTGAACACCAATCGCGGGCGGCGCAGCGCTTTACGCAGGCGTTGGCTGACGCCGTCGTCGCTTCTGCAATGAGAATTTCTCATTGATTGCCAGATAAATAACAATTATTGCTGCTGCGACCGCGTGATAGCTTGGTGGTGTTCCCGTTTTTGCAGAGCACCCGCATGCTGTTCCGGAAGTTTCCCTGCCTCTCGTCCGCAGTGCGGGCACACCGCTGTGCAGGAGCACGGCCATGACCGCTGCCATCCTGCTCGCGCTCGCGCCCGTTGCCCTTCTGGTGGCGCTCGGCCATTGGCTCAAGCGCTCCGCTTTCATCGCTGAAACCTTCTGGCCGCAGGCTGAGCGGCTCTGCTACTACGTCCTGTTGCCGTCGCTCTTCATGCATGGGCTGGCCACGGCGCACATGCAGGCCTTGCCCGTGCTGCCGCTGGTGCTGACGTTGATGGGCGCGACATTGCTGGTGGCCGTCGCGCTGATGCTGGCCCGGCCGTGGATGCAGGTGGACGGGGCGGCCTTCACCTCGGTGTTCCAAGGGGCCGTGCGGTTCAACAACTACGTCGGCGTGTCGCTCGCCACGGGCCTCTTCGGCGCCAAGGGGATTGCGCTGGCGGCCGTATGCAACGCAGCGATCGTGCCGACCGTCAATCTGCTGTGCGTGCTCGTTTTTGCGCGCTATGGGTCGGTGCGGCTCACCGGCCGCGCGCTGGTGCGTCAGATCGTGACGAACCCGCCGGTGGTCGCCTGCTCGCTCGGGATTGCCATGCAGCTGCTGGGGCTGCAGACGCCTGCGGCCATCGAGCCGGCGGTGCGCGCGCTCGGTCTGGCATCGATGCCGCTGGGGCTGTTGTGTGTGGGGGCCGCGCTCAACTTCAGCGGTGTGAGGTCGTGGGCGCAGCCGGTGATCGTGTCGTCGATCATCAAGTTCCTGGCCATGCCCGTGCTGACGCTGGCTCTTGGCCACGCGCTGGGCTTGACCGATGCCGCATTGATCGTGGCGCTGCTGTTCCAGGCGCTGCCCACCGCCTCTTCGTCGTACATCATGGCGCGCCAGCTGGGCGGTGATGCGCCGCTCATGGCCGGCATCACCGCCGCGCAGACGGTGATGGCCGCGGCGGCCATGCCGGCCGTGATGACGCTGCTGGCGCTCACACGCGGATTGCCCCAAGGGTTGCTCTCGGCGCTGTGAGCCGCATGCGCCGGTCGCCCCGATGCGCTACAGCTTCACCACATCCAGCATGGCTTGCACGAACGCCTTCGGTGCTTCCTGGGGCAGGTTGTGCCCGATGCCGCCACCGATGTTGCGGTGCTGGTACTTGCCCGTGAACTTCTTCGCGTAAGCCGACGGCTCGGGGTGCGGTGCGCCGTTGGCGTCGCCTTCCATGGTGATGGTCGGCACGGTGATGGCCGGGCCCGCGGCCAGGCGTTGTTCCAGCGCGTCGTACTTTGCTTCACCCTGCGCCAGCCCGAGGCGCCAGCGGTAGTTGTGGATGACGACGTCGACGTGGTCGGGGTTGTCGAACGCGGTGGCGCTGCGGTCGTACGTGGCGTCGTCAAACTTCCACGTGGGCGAAGCGAGCTTCCAGATCAGCCGGTTGAATTCCTTGCAGTTGGCGGCGTAGCCCTGCGCGCCGCGTTCCGTCGCGAAATAGAACTGGTACCACCACGCAAATTCCGCGGCCGGCGGCAGCGGCTTGCGGTTCGCCTCCTGGCTGCCGATCAGGTAGCCGCTCACAGACACCAGCGTCTTGCAGCGTTCCGGCCACAGCGCGGCGATGATGTCTGCCGTGCGCGCGCCCCAGTCGTATCCGCCAAAGTGCGCCTGCTTGATCTTCAGCGCGTCCATGAACGCGATGATGTCGGCGGCCAGCGCAGCCTGCTGCCCGTTGCGCGGCGTGTCTGCCGAGCGGATGCGCGTCGTGCCATAGCCGCGCAGGTACGGCACCAGCACGCGATAGCCCGCCGCCGCCAGCGCCGGTGCCACCTCTGCATAGCTGTAGATGTCATACGGCCAGCCGTGCAGCAGGATCATCACGGGGCCGTTCTTGGGGCCCAGGTCTGCATAGCCGATGTTGAGCACGCCGGCATCGATCTGTTGCAGCGCGCCGAACGGGTTGGCCTGCCCGCTCAGCAGCGTGCTTGCGCTGGAGGACGGTGCCGGTTGCGCCTGCACGAGTTCGGCCAGCCCGAGATCCAGCACACCAATGCTGGCGATGGTGGTGCCCAAGAGGCGGCGACGGCGAAGGTTGACGGGGTTCGACATGGGGGTTCTCTCTTTGTGGGGGAGGGGACAGCGGGTTAGTGAACGAGCGTGACCAGCGGCTCACCGGACTTCACGACATACGTCGCCAGTTCCGAGGCCTGCCCGCTGCCGACGTTTCTTGCCGAGTGCGCAACGCCGGCCGGAATGAACAGCGAATCGCCGGTCTTCAGCGTCACGGGCGGTTGGCCCTCCAGCCGGTATTCGATCGTGCCCTGCAGGACGTGGGCGATTTCCTCGCCGGGGTGGACATGCGCGGGGGCAAACGCACGCTCGTCAAAATCCACGCGCACTTGGAGGGTTTCGCGGCCGGGCGTGCTCAGGTCGTGATGGACGAGGTCGGTCCGATGCACGCCGGCGGCTTGCGCAAATGCGTTGTGCGAACCCAGCGCGCCTGCGAGTACGAGCAAGGTGGTGGTCAATCGATTCGGTTGCATGACGGCTCCAGTGGTCAACGGTGGTGACGAGGCGGTTCTTGCTCACCTCGTTTCCAGCATTGGGCGCCCGCGATGTATCCGGTCGGTTTCACGATGCCGCCGATTTGTATTGCTTTGTAGCAATGGGATCGATGGGAGGGGTTTTTGTATGCGTTTGTATCCGGTGGGTGCTCCGGTACACGTCCAGACAAAACGGGCAGCACGTCGCTACGTGGCGGATACGTCAGGCGCCTTAAATGCATTCCGTGGCCACGACGCCGGTCTGATGCCAAGCAAGGCACCGGCGGGCCGCACTCCCAACCCAACCGTTCAAAAGGAAAACGATCATGACCCGCAATCTCGCCAAGACTCTTGCTGTTGTTGCCCTCGCTGTGGCCGCTGCCGGTGCGCAAGCGGCTTCATCCGTCGGCGCTCGCGACCCGTACACCGAAGGCGCCCGCGCCGTGCAGAGCGCCGTGGACGCCTACACCGAGGGCGCGCGTTCGTCCGACGTCTATACGGACGGTGCGCGCTCCACCGACATCTACACCGACGGTGCCCGCAGCGCGAACCCGTACTACGACGGTGCGCACGCCTGACGCGGCGGCACGCGCAACCCCATCCCACTGAGAACCGAACAGACAACAAGGACGCGACATGTTCAACCGCAAAGCCGTTTCCATCGCAGTGCTGGCACTCGGCATGGCCGCCAGTGCGCCCCTGTTGGCCGCCACGACGGCCGACGCCGATCAACCTTCCGTCGTGATCGTGCACGGCGCCTTTGCCGATGGGTCCGACTGGGCCAAGGTGATCCCGCTGCTGCAGGCCAAGGGCGTGAAGGTGCAGGCGGTGCAGAACGGTCTGAACTCGCTGGCCGACGACGTGGCCGCCACGCGCCGCGCCATCGGCAACCAGCCGGGCAAGGTCGTGCTGGTGGGGCACTCATGGGGTGGCACGGTCATCACCGAAGCCGGCGCGGACAGCAAGGTTGCCGGCCTCGTGTATGTGGCGGCGTTTGCGCCGGACGCCGGCCAGTCGACGGAAGAGGTGGGCAAGGACTATGCGCCCGCGCCGGGCATCGGCAAGCTTGTCGCGGACGCCAACGGCTATCTGTCACTGCCCGCTGCGGCGCTGGCGAGCGACTTTGCGCAGGATGTGCCAGCCGCCCAGGCACGCGTGATGGCCGCGACGCAAGGTCCCATCAAGGCCACGGCATTTGGCGAGCGCACCACGGTGGCGGCATGGCAAAGCAAGCCGTCGTGGTTCATCGTCAGCGCGCACGACCGCATGATCCAGCCGGATCTGGAACGCGCCATGGCCAGGAAGATTGGCGCCAAGGTGACGACACTGCCGACGAGCCACGTGCCGCAGCAGTCGCGGCCGCAGGATGTGGCAAAGGTGATTCTGGACGCGGTGCACGCGGTCGAAGCGCGCAACTGAGGCCGCGCGTGTTGCCTGCGCGTCAGTTCGGGCGTTGGCCCATGGCGCGCAGAAAGGTCTGCTGCGCGGTCAGCAACTCGCGGTAGGTGAGCGCGCGGTAGTCAAGTCCATGGGCGCGCGCCACCTCTGCTACACGTGCGGCCAGCGCCGGATAGTGGCGGTGGCTATACGTCGGGAAGAGGTGATGCGTGAGGTGCCAGTTCAGGCCCCCGAGCCAGTAGCCGATCCACGCCGGTTGCGGTTGCCAGTCGCACGCGGTGTGGAATGCATGTTCGTGCCACGTGTGCGGCAGCTGGCCCGATTCGGGCGGCAGATAGAACGTCACGTCTGCCCAGTGCGTGCCCAGGATCAACGCGACCAGCACACATGACGCCAGCATCTGCCCCGCGAAGTAGCCGAATGCCACCCAGCCCCAGCCGAGGCCGAACCGATGTGCCACCCAGGCCGGCACCGCCACCGCAATGAGCAAGTGCAACGCCTTCGCAGACAGGAACGTCGCCCAGCCGCGCAGGCCGGGCAACACGCGGTCTGCCGCCAGCGGCGTGAGGCCAAGGCGATCCGACCAGTCGTAGATCCAGTTGATGTACGGCAGCGAGAGGGCGGCAATCAGCGGCCAGTAGCGATGCTGATAGCGAAACTGCGGATACCACGGCTGAAAGGGCGTTTGCCGCAGGAAGCGGTTTGCGGCGGTGTCCAGATCGTAGTGCTCCACGTTGGCATGCGCGTGGTGATAGTGCACGTGGCGCACCGTCCAGTAGGCCGGTTCGATGCCGAGCGGGATGGCGGTCACACGCGTCATGAGGCCATCCAGCCATGCCCAGGGGGAGAGCGCCCGATGCGCGCCGTCGTGCAGCACGTTCATGGCCAGCAGCATCGCGATGAACGGAAAGGCCATGTAGGCGAGCACGAAAGCCGTCGCGTGCGTGGCCGTGACCATGACGCCATACAGCAGCGCGGATACCACAACGAGGAAGGCGCCCTTGGCAATGAACTGCACATCGGCAAAGCGATGGTCGCCGTGCGCCTGCAGATGGTCGTGCGCGGCACGGCGCAAATCTTCGGCCAGCGACGAGGCGCGCGGTGAAGCGTAGCGGAGCTTAGCGAGATTCGGCATGCGGCGAAGAAGAGAGCGGCGATTCGGTCCGCAGCGCGTGCCACAGTCCGCAAGCAAGACCATGCAACCCAAGCGCAACCGCCAACGTGTCGGACAATGCATCGCCCGCGCCGCATATGCCGATCATCAACATGGGCAACGCAAGCGCCAGCAGCGGCCAAAGCCAGCGCCCCCAGCCGCGCCCATCCGACAGGCCGCCCAGCGCCAGCGTGAGGAGCAGGATGAGCACGAACCAGACCGCTTGCCAGTAGTGCCCGGGCCACAGGCCATCGGTGCGCACGTAGTCGATCACCACGCCAAACAGCAGCACACCGCCGGTGGCGATCCAGCCGGCGGGCGTGGCGCGCGTATCGCGTTGCAAATGCGGCGTGCGCAGCCCCAGCCATTGCAATGCCGGCACGACGTTGGCCCAGAACGGGTTGTCGCTGTGGGTGGGCTTGTGTACGCCGTAGCGGATCGGCACGTCGGCCAGCGCGCGTTGATAGGTGCCGAACAGCTTGTCCCACACGAGCAGCGTGCCGCCGAAGTTGCGGTCGATGTATTCCGGGTTGCAGCCGTGATGCACGCGGTGGTTGGCGGGCGTGACCATGATGCGGTCAAGCACGCCCGAGCGGCCCACCAGTCCGCAGTGGTTGTAGAACTGCACCGAGTAATGCAGACCCGACACCGCTACGAACATCTCCGGCGTGACGCCCAACAGCGCCAGCGGCACGAAGAACGGCAGCGATGTCAGCGACGACAGCCACGCGTTGCGCACGCCTAGCGACAGGTTGAAATGCTCGCCCTCGTGATGCACGGCGTGGATCGCCCACAGAAAGCCCAGCTTGTGGTGCATGCGGTGCAGCCAGTAGAAGCCGAGATCCCAAGCGACAAACGTGAAGGCCCAACCCGCAACCGGGTGCCAGCCATCCGCCCAATGCAGGCTGGCATGGCTATATAGCCACGTGAAGCCCGCGACTTCCACGCCGCGGCACAGCCACATCAGCACGTGGCCGGAGTTGAGGTTGAGGATGACGTCGCGCCACGGCAGCGGCTGGCCGCGCCACCATTTGAGCGCTGCCAGTTCCAGCAGCACGCAGCCGAGCATCAATGCAAGCGGCAGGGCAAAAGCATTCATGTGGACACCGGTTCGATGGAGAGCGTTGACGCGCGCCGCGCCAACCATAGACGGACAGCCGCGCCGCACAGCACGCCCACGGCCACGCCTGCCGACAGGTCAAGTGCGACGTGCCGGCGCGTCTGGATCGTGGCGTACAGGATGCCGAGCCCCCAGGCGGCCGCGAGCGCCGTGCGCATCGGCTTGCGCGAATCCGCGAGCGCCCACACCGAGAGCAGCGTCAGCGCCCCATGCAGAGAGGGCAGGCAGTTCTGGCTCGAATCCATGGCGATCAGCATGCGCTGCACGCTGCCGGGCAACGATGCATCCGCCAGCGGCGGGTAGTGCAGCGTGGTCGGCCACAGCATGAACACCGCACCGCTCACGAGCGCACTCATCTGCATGGCGCGTTCCAGCCAAGGCAGGCGCGACACGTCGGCCCGCAGATACGCCAGCGGAATCAGCACGAAGAACGACACGTACAGCCAGATGCCCGACGTGCTAAACGGAATGGCGCGGTCCAGTGCGGTTTCCGGCACGACCGTGCCAACGCCTTGCAGCGCTCCGCAGAGACCATAGACGAGGCCCACCGAACACCAGCCCAAGGCCATATGGCGCAGGCGCGTGGCAAGCGGGCTCATCGTGCCGCTCCTGGCGCCGCGAGCCGGACGATGCGGCGGCGCTTGGTGGTGAAATCGGTGGCGATGCGCTCGGGTGTGGCGTGCCACGTCACGCGCGATGCATCGACGCCCTGGCAGGCGAAGACATCGGCCAGGTGCGCCCGGCACGCGCGCGCAATGTCGGCGTCGGCCGGGTGAATGGACAACGCGAGCGTGTTCGCATCGGTCTGCACCAGGCGGTAATCCGCGTGCAGCGGCAGCGCCTGTGCCAGCGCCCGCGAACACACGTCGGCAAACAGCGTGACGGTGCCGCCGCCCAGCGCGGGCAGGACCAGCGTATCGTCGCAGCGGCCTTCGATACGCTCGATGGCCATCGCCGGGTTGCCGCAGGGGCAGGCGCCCAGCGCCGGGTCGCGGCGGATGAGGATGTCATCGAGCCGGTAGCGCACGATGGGCTGCGTGCGGCGTGTGAAATCGGTAATGACGGGGACGAAGCGGCGCGCGTCCAGCCATTGCGGCTCGATGTGCACGTGCGCTTCGTTCAGGTGCAGCGTGCCGTGCGGGCAGGTCGCGCCCAGAAAGCCTTCGGTGGCCTGATAGACCTCGCCGACGTTGCCAAAGGCCTGTGCAAGTAGTGCGCGGTCCATTGGCTCCAGCACCTCCGCGCCGGACAGTACCTGCACGGGCGCGATGTCGAGCCGGCCGGCAAGCTTCTCCATGGCAAGCGCACGCAGCACCTGCGCCGGCCCCACGATGATGGTCGGCTGCAATGCTTCCAGCGGCGCGCGGTGCGACTCGAACGGCGCAAACAGATCAAAGAACGAGAACGTCAGCCACGGGTTGCGCACGGCCGTGTACAGATTGCTGTTGGCGCGCAGGAACAGCGCGACGCGCTCGCCGTGCAACAGCCCGCGCGGCAGCAGCTTGGCGAGCAGAATGCCGGCCCACTGCGCACGCTCGGTCGGGCTCACGACGAATACGCCGCGTCCGCCGGAGGTGCCTGACGACAAGCCCACTGAATACGCACCGACCGTCGGCCGGAAATCGCGTGACTGCTCGGCCTGTTGCGCGCAGGCCAGCACGTCGTTCAGGCGCAGGCCGGCGGTGTTCATGGCGTCGAAATTGGCCATCATCGTGGCCTTGTCCATCAACGGCCATTCGTGCATCGGCTTCGATGCGAACGGGCGGAAATACGGGCTGCGAGTCAGCACGCGTTGCGTGAAGCGCGAGATCTGCCGCTGCTGGTGCGCTTCCAGCGCGGCGCGATCAGGCAGCCGCAGCCGGCGCGTTTGCCAGTACGACCACAGCAGGCGGTGCAACGCTGTCACAACGCCCCCTCGTGTGTGAGCAGGATGCGCACGTGGCCGCCCGCATCGAGCGCGTGCAGCTTGCGCAGCGTGTCGAAGTAGGCATGGCGGTCCTCCATGATCGAATACGCCAGTACCGACGGCCCACGCAGCTCCCGATAGCTCAGCGGCGACCAGGCGGCGTCGGCGGCCAGCAGCACCCAGCCTTCCTGCGTGCGCACGAACGCGCCAAGGTGCCCGGCGGCGTGGCCGGGCAGCGGCACGAGCAGCACGTCGCCGTTGCTGTTGGGCAAGGCCCAGGCGGATGCGAACGGCGCCAGCTCCGAGGGCAGCGCGACTTGCTCGAACTGTTCGACAAAGCGTGTGCGCGTTTCAAAATCTTCGGGAATCAGTCCGGGCACAAAAGCGCGCCGCAACGCGGAAACACCACGCAGCGCGCGCAGGTGCATCCATCCTTCGCCGGAGCAGATGACCGGCACGCCTGGAAAGTCGCGCAGGCCGGCAACGTGGTCGCCGTGGAAATGCGAGACGATCAATCCATCCAGATCAGCCGGGCGCACGCCCTGTTGCGCAAGCTGCGCCGCCATGGATTCCGACGTGTCGAAATACACGGGCGTGACCTTGCGATAGATCGCAAACAGGCCACTGCGCGTGTGGTCATGGAAATGCGAGGCGTAGCCCGTGTCCCACAGCCAGCGCCGCCCGGCGGCTTCGATCAGCCAGGCGCGTGCAGGAAACGCGCAGGTGCGCAGTCCCGCGCCGCGCAGCGCCACGCATGCCGTATGCGTGCAATAGCCGGCTTCAAAAACGGACAACGTTGCCATGTTCACGTAACCAGTGAGCCGTGCGGCGGATGCCTTCGGCCATGTCGATGGGCGGCACGTAGCCGAGTTCGATGCGCGCGCGGTCGTTGGCGAGCGTCATGTCGTAGTGGAGGGCCGCGGCGCTGTAGCGCGTGAGCAGCGGCTCGCGGTGCGTGACGGCGCTGCCGGCTTCCATGACGCGTGCGGCCAATGCCATGGCCGGATACGGCACCGCGCGGATGCGATAACGCAGGCCGAGCTGTTGCCCCAGCAGTTGATCGAGCAGATCGCGCAGCGTGGCAGGCGCGTGGTTGGTGATGTTGTAGGCGGCGCCGGAAGGCACGTCCGCCGAGGTGGCGCACTGCATGGCGTGCACAACGTTTTCCAGATAGGTCAGGTCCATGCGCGCCGCGCCGCCACGGGGCAGGGGCAGCACGCCGCCACGCAGCTCCAGCAAGTGCAGGATGCGCGGCAGGACCACGCGATCATGCGGGCCGAACAGCCCGCGCGGCCGCAGGATGACGAAGTGCGTGCGGTGCTGCGTGGCGACCTGCTGCTGGATGGCCGCCTCGGCCAGCATCTTCGTCGCCGCGTAATGATTGGCGAAGCGCGCAGGGCGATAGCTCTCGGGCAGATCGGCGTGATGCTGGTAGTCGAAATAGATCGACGGCGTGGAGATATGCACGAAGCGGCGGATGCCACGTTTGACGGCAGCTTCGGCGAGCGCCGCCGTGGCGCGCACATTGGCCGCGTAGAAGTCTTCATACGCGCCCCAGGGCGATGACAGCGCGGCGCAATGCCACACCGTGTCGACTCCATCGAGCAGCGCATCGAGCGTGGCCGGCGTCAGGCGTGCGAGGTCGGCCGGTACATAGTCCGCACCGCGTGCGATAAAGGCCTCGCGCTGCGCGGCATCACGCCCCGTCGCGCGTACGCCGGCGCCGTGTGCCAGCAGTGCATCGACCGCATTGCGGCCGAGCCCACCGGTGGCGCCCGTCACCAGCGTTGTCATAGCGTCAGCACCATGCCGCCGAGCGTCAGGCCCGCCGCCGTGCCGACCAGCAGAACCGGCTTGCCGGGCTCCATGCGTCGGGTCGTCACCGCTTCATGCAGCGCGGTGGGAATCGACGCGGCCACCTGGTTGCCGTGCTGCGCGTAGATATCGACCACGCTGGCTTCCGGCACACCCAGCCGTTTGCGCAGATGCTGCATGCCAAGGTGGCTCGCCTGGTGCGGTACGACGACATGCATGTCGCGCAGCGTGTATTGGCTGCCCGCGAACAGCCGATCGAGGAAACCGTCCATCAGTTGCGAGGCGAGCTTGAATACGCGCTTGCCGTCCATGTGGAACAGGTAATCGGTCGGTTGCGCACCGGTGCGCGGGTTGCGGCGCGTGCCGCCCGCGCGGATTTCGCAATAGGTTTTGCCGGCGGGGTAGGTCTCCATGCGGTAGGCGTGGATGCCCGCGCCGGATTGCGACGGTGCTGCCTCAACGATGACGGCTGCTGCGCCGTCGCCGAAAATCAATGCGGTCTCGGCGTCGTCCCAGTCGATGCCGCGCGAGGCGAGGTCGGACGCCACCACGGCAATGCGCCTGTACGCACCCGTGGTCAGGAGGCTGCCCGCCACATGCAGCGCCGTCACGAAGCTCAGACAACTCGCGTTGACGTCAAACGCAGGCGTGCCGGCCGGCAGCCCGGCGGGCTCCAGGATGTGCGCGGCCGTGTTGGGCAGCGCCTGTTCCTGCACGCCCGAGGCGGAGATCAGGAGGTCGATGGACGCAGCCGGAACATCGGCGCGGCGCAGTGCATCGCGCACGGCAGCGCCGGCGAGTTCCGACTGGTGCTCGGCCAGCGTGGCATGGTGGCGGACGTCGATGCCGGACTTCTTGCGCACGTACCCAGCCCGATGGCCGAGGCGGGCATCCAGTTCAGCGGACGTGACTTGTTGCTCCGGCAGCGCCTTGCCGGTGGAAAGCAGATGAATCGGCAGCATAGATGCGGGCACGCACGGGGTGCGCGGCCCTGTTCCCTCTTCCGGCTGCGGGCGGCGCGGGCCGCATGCCGCAGCGTAATGATCTTGTCTTGTTGTGCCGCGATTCTAGCGGGTGCGGTCCGCTCTGCCGGATGAAGATTCGTTAATAAAGGTGGCGTCTTCAGGCGCCATAGCTGCGCAGCCGATCGAGGTCGACGACCGTCACGCCGCCGTACTCCAGCCGCACCACGCCGTCCTTCTCCAGGGCCTTGAGCGACTGGTTGGCCACCTGCCGCGTCATGCCGGAAAGCAGGCCGAGTTCTTCCTGCGTGATCTCCAGGTGGTCGCCCGCGCCGGGGTAGAGCACCGGGTTGAACAGCGACGCAATGCAACGCGCCAGGCGCGGCGTGACATCCAGCAGCCGGTCGTATTCCAGCAGCGCCATGAAGTGCCCGAGCCGCTCGTTGAGCTGCTTCACCAGGAAGCGGTTGAACGCCACGCTGTTTTCCACCAGCCACATGAAGGTGGAGCGGTCCATGAAGGCCATGCGCGTGTCGCGCAGCGCAACGATGTCGTAGCGGCGCGGCTCGTTCTTGAGCACCGTGCCCTCACCAAACCAGCCGCCCGCCGGTACGCCCGTAAACGTGACGCTGCGCCCCTCAGGCGAGACCGTGCCGATCTTGATGAGGCCTGTGACCACGCCCGTCCAGCTCTCCAGCAACGTGTTTTTTGGACAGATGCAGGCGCCGCGCGCGTAGGTTTTCTCAACGATGCCGGCACAGGCGCGGTCGGCTTCTTCCGCGGGCAGATCGATGGACCACGCCGCGATATGCGCCAGCCGTGCGCGGCTGATGCCGGGGCGCGAGTTGGTGTCGTGCTCAGCCACGTTGAATGCCTACCGGCAGCGTGCTCACGCGCTGCGCTTCGGGCGTGGAGAGCCAGCCAGCGCGCAGGCTCTGCAGGAACATGTCGGTCGCGTCTTCACCCCAGAACAGTTCGCCGTCGTGCACCAGCGTCGGCACCCCGAACACGCCGAGCGCGATGGCCGCATCGGTGTGCGCACGCAGCGCGTCTTTCACGGCCGGTTGTTCGACAGCGGTTGTGCCTTCTGCAAAGCCGACCGCCTCGCACAGCGCGGCAAAGCCCTCGGGCGACGCCACATCGTTGCCGTCGCGCCAGATATGCCGGAACACCGCCCGCACGGCGTCGAGCGAGCCGCCCATCGCAATCGTCAGCCGCAATGCCTTGATCGGGTTGAACGGGTGGGCGGGCGGCATGCGAAACGGAATGCCGAGCTGCTGCGCGCGAAACAGCGCATGCCGATACGTGAACACGCGTTTGGCTCCGATCTCCGCCGGGCCTTTTTGCCCCCAGTGATGCAGGAGCGCACCCAGCACCAGCGGGCGCGGGCGGATGACGATGTCGTTCGCCTTCTGGAGCGCATCGAACTGCTCGAGCTGCAGGTAGGCAAACGGCGAGATGACATCGAAGAACCAATCGACGGTGGTGGGCATGGAGTCTCCTCAGGCTGCACGCATCTGCAGCAGCGGCGCCAGCGTGAAGGGCGCTGCCGTCATGGCGCGAATGTCGTCGAGTGTCGCATGTGAGAGGATTTCACGCAGCACCAGCCCCGTGTCGGTCACGTCGAACACGGCGTGCTCGGTGACGATGACCTTCACGCAGCGCCGGCCCGTGAGCGGCAGCGTGCAGCGCGGCAGGATCTTGGAGTTGCCGTGTTTGTCGGTGTGCGCCAGCGCAGCAATCACCTTGCGCGTGCCGTAGCAGAGGTCCATTGCCCCGCCAATGCCGGGCCACCATTTGCCGTTGCGATCGCACGCCCAGTTGGCGAGGTTGCCCAGCGCGTCCACTTGCAACGCGCCGAGGATCGTCACGTCGATGTAGCCGTTGCGCATCGCACCGAGCGAGGTGGCGAGGTCCATGAGCGCCGCGCCCGGCATCAGCGTGATGGGCTCGCAACCGGCGTTGGTGAGGTCGCTGTCGACGGCGTCCAGCGGCGGGCGTCCGCCAAAGCCGAAGGCGCCGTTTTCGGTATGGAAGATGACGCCGGCATTGGCGTCCAGATAGTTGGCCGTGAGCGTGGGGATTCCCAGGCCCAGGTTGACGACTTCGCCGGCGCGCAGTTCCAGCGCGCAGCGGGCGGCAATGCGTTGCTTGGGCGTTTCGGGCAGGGCTTGCATGGCGGTCTCCTCGTTGTGGGTCTGACGATCACGCTTCGGCAGCGGGCAGGCGGCCAAGCTTCGTCCAGTGGTGCCTGTACAGCGCGTGCTGGTCGTCCAGCGACAGCCCCTGCACCACCGCATTGACGAACACGCCCGGGCAGCCGACGCGCTCGGGCGGAATCGTGCCCACTTCGACGATCTCGTTCACCTCGACGATGGTGTAGTCGCCGGCCATGGCGATGTCGCGCTGGTTCTGCAGTGCCGTGCCGCGAAACTCCACGTTGCCGAAGGTATCGGCGCGCCAGCCCTTGATGATCGACACGTCGGCGCGCAGGGGCGGCTCCACGAAGCACGTCGTGCCGTCGACGGTGAGCGTCTGCTTGGGGGCGCCGCGCTTGGGAAACATCCCGGGCTGGTCGAGGATGCCCACGCCCACCGGCACGAGGGCGCCGCCCAGGCCCAGCGCGCCGGCGCGCACTTTTTCCGCCCAGGTGCCCATCGGAAAGAACTCGGCCACGCGCACGGAGTCGGTCAGGTAAGCCTGTGTCGATTCGTCGGTCGTGCCGACGTGCGTGCCGATGAACTCGGCCAGTTGGCCCGAGCTGAACAGCCGGGCTTTGAGAAAGCCGCCGCGCAGCCCCGGCGTGTTGGTGATGAGCGTGAGCTGGCCGATGCCGCTGGCGAGCAGCGCCTCGATGCAGCAGGCCGGCTCGCCGGCGCCCACGAATTCGCCCAGCATCAGGCGGCTGCCGCTGCGGACGTGGGCGATGGCCTCGTCCACGGGAAGGACTTTGTTGGCGTAGCGCATGTGGTGTCTCCTAGGGATCGCCCTGGCCGCGCTGGCCGAGCGGGTCTGCGGCGCAGTGTAGGAGCGCGGTTTCTGCCGCGATGTCTTCTGCATGACATTTGCTTCGTAAGGTTTCGCAAAGGCCAATCCTTATAGTTGTGACGCAATGTGAACAAATCCGCCCCCAACTTGTCGCACAAGGGCCGCCCGGCCCTTTCCACTTTCCCAGCGTTTCCGCTCCGCCCGTCTTTGAACCCGCCCCATTCCCATTTCAGGACCGCATGCACGTAGACACCCCGCTCATCTCGACCATCATCGGTGGCATCGTGCTGGCCTTCATCTTCGGCACCATCGCGCAGCGCCTGCGTCTGCCGCCGCTGGTCGGCTATCTCATGGCGGGCGTGGTGGCCGGGCCGTTCACGCCCGGTTTCGTGGCCGATCAAAGCCTTGCGCCGCAACTGGCCGAGCTGGGCGTGATCCTCCTGATGTTCGGTGTGGGGCTGCACTTCTCGATGAAGGAGCTGCTGGCGGTGAAGGCCATCGCCATTCCGGGCGCCATCGGCCAGATTGCGCTCGCCACGCTCATGGGCATGGGGCTGGCGTGGCTGCTCGGGTGGGATTGGGGCCCGGGGCTGGTATTCGGCCTGGCGCTCTCGGTGGCGAGCACGGTGGTGCTGCTCAAGGCGCTGGAAGATCGCGGTATCGACAACTCGCACGAAGGCCACATCGCCGTCGGCTGGCTGATCGTGGAAGACCTCGTGATGGTGGTGACGCTCGTGCTGCTGCCGGCCTTGGCGGGGGCGCTGGGCGGCGCCGGCAGCACGGCGGTCAGCACGTGGGACATCGTCAAGGTGCTGGCCGTCACGCTCTCGAAGGTGGTGGCCTTTGCCGCACTGATGCTGGTGGTGGGCCGCCGCGTGATCCCGTGGATGCTCGAGCGCATCGTCATGACGGGCAGCCGGGAGCTGTTCCGCCTGGGGGTGCTCGCCACGGCGCTGGGCGTCGCCTATGGCGCGACGGTGCTGTTTGGCGTGTCGTTCGCGCTCGGCGCGTTCTTTGCGGGGATGGTGCTGGCCGAGTCCGAATTCAGCCAGCGCGCGGCGGAAGAATCGCTGCCGCTGCGCGACGCATTTGCGGTGCTGTTCTTCGTGTCGGTGGGCATGTTGTTCGACCCGCGGGTGCTGATCGAAGACCCCTGGGCTGTGCTGGGCACGGTGCTGATCGTGGTGGTGGGCAAGTCGCTGGCGGCGTTTGCGGTGGTGCGCGCGTTTGGCCACGGTAACCGCACGGCGCTCACGATTTCCGCCAGCCTCGCGCAGATCGGCGAGTTTTCGTTCATCCTGATCGGGCTGGGGATCAGCCTGGAGATCCTGCCCGACCGCGCGCGGGGGCTGTTGTTGTCGGCGGCGATCCTGTCGATTCTGCTGAATCCGCTGATGTTTGCCCTGATCAACCGTCTCAAGCGCGAGGTGGCCCCGGAGCCGGCGACGGCGGATTGAGCGTCAGCGCCATCCCGAACTGTTTTGCACGCAAGGAGTGTTCATGAGCAATCTGACTATCGGAGTGATCGTCGGCAGCCTGCGCAAGGCGTCGTTCAACCGCCAGCTGGCGCAGGCGCTAGCGGGCTTGTTGCCGTCGGGGGCGACGGCGCAGTTCATCGAAATTGGCGAGCTGCCGCTCTACAACCAGGACCTCGACGCGAGCCTGCCCGAGCCGGTACAGCGCTTCAAGGCGGCGGTGGCGGGCGTGGATGCCTTGTTATTCGTCACGCCGGAATACAACCGCGGCATCCCGGGCGTGTTGAAGAATGCGATTGACTGGGGTTCTCGGCCGTACGGCCAGAGCGTGTGGGGCGGTAAACCGGCCGGCATTGCGGGGGCTTCGCCGGGCGCGATCGGCACGGCGTTGTCGCAGGCGCAATTACGTAATGTGCTCGCGGCGGTCGGCGTGAAGGTCTTGCCGTTGCCGGAGGTGTTCTTCCACTTTGCGGGGGAGCCCTTTGATGCCCAGGGCGGGGTGACGGATGCGCGGACGCGCCAGTTCTTGCAGGGGTTTGTCGACCGATTCGTCGAGTGGGCGGGTCAGAAGCCAGCCTGACGAATCGATCAACCGGGGTGTTCAGGGCCGGGCGGGGAAGGGGTTCCCGCTCGGCCGTTTTGCCTTATGCCTTGGGGCAGGGCATTAAGCCAGGAAAGCGGCGGCGCTGATGAGCCAGCCGGCTGCCACGCAGCTCGCAATCCAGGCGGCCATGACGGCGCCAATATCCAACCATTTCATCATTGTTCTCCTTACAACACTTGCATTGCTTGTTCAGGCAATCGATGTCTGAACAACTGTCACGAAGTGTAGGTGTTGCAATGCGGAAGAACAATACGGCGTGGGGTGAACAGACTGTTCCAAGAGTAACAACAGATTTCAGCCCTTGCGTGGACGCCTCTGCGCTTGCAAGACGCCCGCGCCATGTGCCCAGATCTGTTGCTGCATTGCAACAACTGACGTCGGGCGCCCCCGCTATTTCGTCCGGAAGGTCGCGGCCACCAGATCGGCAAAACGGGCTTCTTCGGCAAACTCAGTGGGGTTGTCATGCCCCGCGGTGCCGAATAC
The DNA here is from genome assembly GCF_000620465.1 of Ralstonia sp. UNC404CL21Col. GTDB lineage: Bacteria > Pseudomonadota > Gammaproteobacteria > Burkholderiales > Burkholderiaceae > Ralstonia > Ralstonia flatus. Next base: position 638,080 of record NZ_JIBE01000004.1, on the reverse strand, counting down.
GCGCAGCAGATAAACCGCCCCGTTGCCGAAAAACGCATACCCCCGAACGACCACAGTCCGGGCCGCGGAGGTGTTCCATTCGCCTTCCCAGTAGATCAACCGGCGGCCGGCAAGAACCTGCTGGGTCGGGGCCTTGCCGCGCACGAGCCGGGCAGCCCAGGCGGGGCGATCGCCATGCACGCGCGATTCCATGTGGTTGAGCAGGATGGCCAGATCGCGCGGGCGCACGGTTTCCAGATAATCCGGCGTGCCTTTGTCGAAATCGGACTTGCGTACCGTCACCAGCGCAAAGCTATCCGGCGGGACGGTCTGCTGTGCAAACACCAGCCGCGACGGGCCAAAGGGTGAGTTGATGGTGGCCGCAACGGACGGAATGGGCGTTTCGCTGGTCAGCCGCAATGGGCCCCATGTGCGTGGCAGGGCGATGCTGGCGCTGGCGTCAATGCGCTGCGTCACGGGGTAGATGAACCTGGGCGCCGCCCGGGCCGATGTCCACGGCACCATGCCGAGCGCGGCGATCCATGCGGCTGCGCATGCGTATCCGACACAACCGCCCCAGCGGCGGTACCACGTTGCGATGTACGGCGCCACTCGCGGGCTCCTGGCAGAAAAGATGGCGAACGATTCCGTGGGCGTGTGCATACCTACGCACAGCAATGCGTATGCCCGCGCCTATTCGTGGCGCCGTCTTCCCCCGCCCTCAACATATCGATTGGCATGCAGGTGCGCCACCGGCGTGTGGCGGGGCATCGAACGGATTAATCCGCGCGTGGGGGGGGGCGATGTGGCTCTATCAGGATGGGCTTCCATGGCTCTTCTCATGGAGCCAGGATGTTCGGTAGCGTGAAGGTGCTTCGTTCTTCGTTCTTCGATGTTCTCGATCCAGGTTTTGCGCATGACCACGCTCAACGCATATCAGCAACCCATCGGCGCGCCGCTGCCCGGCTGGACGCCCCGACCGCTGCCGCCGCACACGCCGCTCGCCGGCCGCTATTGCCGACTGGAACCGCTTGATGCTGCCCGGCACGCCGACGCGCTGTTCGATGCGTTCAGCGAGGCGCAGGACGATCGCGTCTGGACATACATGGTGGAAGGCCCGTTTGCCGATATCGCCGCACACGTTGCCTATATCGAGCGCATTGCGGCGAAGCGCGATCCGCTGCAGTACGCCGTGATCGACGCGCGTACCGACCGGCCGGTCGGCACGCTGGCGCTGATGCGCATCACGCCTGACCACGGTGTGATCGAAGTGGGGGCCGTGACCTTCTCGCCGCTGCTGCAACGGACGCCCGCATCGACGGAAGCGCAGTTCCTGCTGATGAAGCACGTGTTTGAAGATCTCGGCTATCGGCGCTACGAGTGGAAATGCGACAGCCTGAATGCGCCGTCGCGGCAGACCGCGCAGCGGCTGGGTTTCCAGTTCGAGGGCATTTTCCGGCAGGCGGTGGTCTACAAGGGCCGCAGCCGCGATACCGCCTGGTTCTCCATCATCGACGCCGATTGGCCGCAGGTGCGGGCCGCATTCGAGCAATGGCTGTCGCCGGAGAACTTCGATGAAGACGGGCGCCAGCGTGCATCGCTGGCTGCGTTGCGTTCGGCCTGAAGCGTCTTGCTACGAATCGGGCGCGGACGTATCGGCGTACATGCCGCGCAGCGCCAGCGCGCGTTCGGTTTCCGGCAGCGCCAGGATGGAGCGGGAGAAGCCGATCAGCGCCTGGCAGCGTTCGGCCGGCGGCGCGGCGTGGCGCAGCGCGGGGACGGTCAGCACGCGCTGTTCAGCCAGCGGCAGCGCGGCCACGGCGAGCTGCAGCACCGGCAGGCTTTGTGCGCGCGTGACAACCGGCGCGTGGTCCGGGTCGGCGGCCTGCATCAGGTCCGAAAACAAGGCCTGCTCGCGGGTCACCAGCGCGCGCGGCAATCGCGCGGCGGCGGCGCTTGCCCCGGACGTGCCATCCAGATAAGCCACGCAGGCTTCCGCGCTCACGCGCTGCAGGGCCTGCGCCTGCTCCAGCGTGAGTTGGGCGTTGGCAAAGAGCAGCGCATTCGGCGCGGTCGGGATCAGCGCGCGATACAGCTTGCCTGTCTGCTCCCGCAGCAGCGTCATGGCTTGCGCATCCGTCACGTTGCGCTGCAGTTCTGGCCACAGCGTGTCGATCAAGCGGCTGAAGTGCGCGGGGTACTTGCGCTCCAACGCTGCATATAGCGGGGCGCTGCGCAGTTCCGCGGCCAGGGCTTCGCGGGTGTTCAACTGCGTGGCCATGGTTGCGTATTCACCACCGGGCGAAGCGCGCGTGACGACATGGTCGGCCAGCAATTCCTGCGCGGACGGAAACCACATCTGGTCGAACGGCGTGTCCTGCACGCGGCGCACGAAGGCGTCGGGCAAGCCGGCATCTGAATAGGCACGCCAGAGTTCGCTGTCGGTGGAGCCGGGGCTCTGATCGTGATCGGCGCCAACCGCACGCGGGCGGTGGAAGCCGATGCGCGCGCCCGGCGCAGCGGCGCGGTCGACCCCTGCAAGGAAGGCGATCGTGCAGGCAGAAGCGCAGCTGCGCTCAACATACGTGCGCAGATGATGGCGGCGGATGACGTCTGCCACCAGCGTCCCCTCGCGCAGCCAGCCGCCTTCGGAGCGCAGCACGACGGCGGTGGCATTCGGCGCCTTGCGCAGCGCGGCTTCCAGGGCATCGGCGGCGCCGTCGTTGATGCCGCCGCTGAACAGGATGGCGCGCCCATCGCGTTGCGGCATCACCGTAAATGGCGACGCCGCCTGTTCTCCCAGCGCGGTGCGCAGATGCGCGCTCAGGCGCGGCCCATCGTTGATGACGCGCGAGCTTGTGCCGACGGCGCCGAGCACGATCATCACCTTCGCGATCAGCGGCCATGGGTTTGACAAGCCAGCAAGCCGGTTGCGCGCCTGCTCCCGATCGGCCGAGCGCCAGGTGCCGACCACCGCCCAGATCCACAGCGCCAATCCCATCACGTAAATCACGAGCAGTGCGGCAGACGCCGCGCGCGCCGGTGCGTTATGTGCCAGCGCGTGCGTGACGCCGGCGCTGAGCGCCACCACACCAAACTGCATCAGCGCCGTGTGCAGCCAGTACGACCGGGCGAGGCTGTAGTCGCCGCGCCAGTGGCGTGCAAAGAAATTGCGCGATGGCGTGCGCTCCGGATGCGGATCGGAAGGGGCGGTCGGGGGCAGGGCGGCGTCGCTGGCGGCGGAGGTCATGCGTGTTCTCTGTGCCGCACACGGGAGGGCGGCGCGGCGATTGTCGCTGCCGGCGCTGCAAGCTGGCGTCCCCCCGATGGGAGGGGGTGAAGAGCGGGGCGGTCAGGCGCGGGCAACGGCGTCATCCAGGAAAAGCCGCCGCCGCGTTGCGCCCGTCAAGCCCTGACGGAAACCAGCGGTGGCTTGGCCGGCGTGATGGCCTCTGCGCTGGCGGGGTGGGCGGACTGTGCCGCCTGCGCCTGCGCTGCCTCACGGGTGTGCTGCCGGGTGTCGCTTACGGTGGACGAACCGGTGACCTTGTCTGTCGTGCGGGCCTTGGCGGCCGCATCGGTATTGCCGGTGCCGGAAGCGTTCTTGGAGGTGTTGTGGCGGTTCTCCAGCCGGGTCTCGGCTTGCTCGAGGCCGTTCTGCGCCTGAAGGCGCGCGATCTGCGCCTGCACGATCTGGATCTGCTGGCTGAGCAACTGCGCCTGCTCGCGTGCTTGATCGGGCGGCAGATTCTGCGCGGGAAGATCCTGCATCGACTTCTGCAGGTTCTTGAGCTGGCGCTGCAGGCGCTCGATGTCGGCGCCCGAGCTGCTTCCGCTGCCCGATGCGCCGGCGGTCGCAGTAGAAACGGAAGGTGAGGAAAGTTGCATGGCCATCTCGCTGATCGGTACGCCTTTCATCGGATGGCGGGCGGAAAACTTTAGCCTCCAGGCCAATAAATCTGACGGGTCCTGAATCTTGTTGTTCTGACAGAAAGAACATTATTTCCTCAGAAAGAACATATCTGTACAAGAAAGCCTGTTGATCTCCGTCCTCATCTCAAGTTTGTGCGGAGTTTACGGGTTTACGCCCGTTAACTGGGTCGGTTATGGTCTATAAAATAGAACTAAATTCCATCAAACAGAACGCATCGACTCAGGCGCGTTCAAGGAGACGCCCATGCTTTCTTCCCCTCCGGCCGCCAGTGGCCGACTCCACGCCGGGTTGCCGGCGGTCCAGCTCAATCAGGTCTCGGTGCGGTTCGGCAGCTTCACCGCGGTGCAGGGCGTTGACCTGTCGATTGGTGAAGGCGAATTCGTGGCCGTGGTCGGGCCGACGGGTTGCGGCAAGAGCACGCTGCTGAATGCGGTGACCGGGCTGCTCAAGCCGGCTGGCGGCAGCGTCACGGTGTTTGGTGAGCCGTTGACCGGGCTCAACGGCAATGCCGGTTTCATGATGCAGCAGGACTCGCTGCTGCCCTGGAAGACGGCGCTCGACAACGTCGCGCTCGGCTTGGTGTTCCAGGGCATGCCGGTAGACGAGGCCCGCGAGCGCGCCCGTCCGTGGATGAAGAAGGTCGGCCTGGCCGGCTTCGAGGCGCGCTATCCGCATCAGCTCTCGGGCGGGCAGAAGAAGCGCATCAGCATGGCGCAGACGCTGATCCTCTCGCCCAAGATCGTGCTGATGGACGAGCCGTTCTCGGCGCTCGATGTGCACACGCGCCACCTCATGCAGAGCGAGCTGCTGCGCCTCTGGCAGGAAGACCGCAAATCGCTGCTGTTCATCACGCACGACCTGGAGGAGGCCATTGCCTTGGCCGACCGCGTGGTCGTCATGTCCGCCGGGCCCGCCAGCCGGCCGGTTGGCGATGTCGAAATCACGCTGCCGCGTCCGCGCAACGTGTCTGAAATCAACATGTCCGACGCGTTCATCCGCCTGTATCGCGAGATCTGGTCGATCCTCGGCACCGAAGTGGAGAAGAGCCATGCCGTCCAGCACTAACACGATGCCTACCGTGGGCACGCAGCGCGCCGGTCTCGCGCACAAGACCAAGATCCGCCTGTTCCAGCTGGCCGTGGTGGTGTGGATGTTCGGCTCGTGGGAGGGCCTCGGCCGCGCGGGCGTGGTCGATCCGTTCTATTTCTCGATGCCGTCGTCGATCGTCGCGCGCATCTGGGAGTGGTTCACCGCCGGCGACATCTACACGCACCTGGCCATCACCCTGGCCGAGACGATTCTCTCGTTCGGCATCGGCACGCTGCTCGGTATCAGCCTGGGGCTGTGGCTCGGCTTGTCCAAGCTCGCGGCCGAGGTGCTGGACCCGTTCATCAAGGTCTTCAATGCGATCCCGCGCATCCTGCTCGCGCCCATCTTCGTGATGTGGTTCGGTCTGGGGCTGACCTCCAAGGTGGCGCTGGGCGCGACGATGGTGCTGTTCATCACGTTCTTCAATACGTACCAGGGCGTGCGCGAGGTGAACCCCGTCATCCTGGCCAACGCGCGGCTGCTCAAGGCCAGCCGCATCAGCCTGCTGCGCCACGTGTATGTGCCGTCGGCCACCAGCTGGATTCTCTCGAGCCTGCGCGCTTCCGTCGGCATGGCCGTGATGGGCGCGATCGTGGCGGAGTACCTCGGCTCGTCCGCTGGCCTGGGCCACCTGATTGCGCAGGCCGAAGGCGTGTTCGATGCCACCGGCGTGTTCTCGGGAATCGTCGTGCTGTCGGCCTTCGTGATTGCGCTGGACCGCAGCGTCGATGCGCTCGAAGGCAAGTTGCTGGTGTGGCGCCCGAAGGTCGACCCCGAAACGGGCGCCTGAGCCCCAATCACAATGATGGAGACAACCATGAAGCGATGGATTTCGGCCCTGTTGTGTGCGGCCGTCTGCACGGCAGCCAACGCCGCCGAGCCGGAGAAGAAGGACGTGAGCTTGTCGGTCGGCTCGATGATCCTGAACTACATGCCGGTGCCGCTTACGCAGTCGCTGGGCAACTTCCAGAAGGAAGGGCTCAACGTGAAGGTGGAGAACTTCCAGGCCGGCGGCAGCAAGGCGCTGCAGGCGCTGATTGCCGGATCGACCGATGCGGTGGTGGGCTTCTATGACCACACCATCCACATTCAGGCGCAGGGCAAGGACATTGTCTCGGTCGCGCTGCTCAACGTTACGCCCGGCATCGTGCTGGCCGTGCGGCCCGACCTGGATATCAAGAACGGCAAGGACCTGAAGGGCAAGAAGATCGGCATCACCGCACCGGGCTCGTCCACCGATCTGTTTGCCCGCTATTACGCCATCAAGAGCGGCCTGCAGGTGAACGACGTGTCGTACATCGCCGTGGGTTCCGGCGCGCCGGGCATGGTGGCGCTGGATCGCAAGGAGATCGATGCGCTCGTCAATTTCGACCCCGTAGCCAGCCTGCTGGAGAAGCGCCGCGCCGCCAAGTTCCTCGTCGATACGCGCACCGATGCCGGCTCCAACGCCGTGTTCGGCGGCCGCTACCCGACCGCCACGCTGTATGTCACGCGCGACTTCGTGACGAAGAATCCCGAGACCGTGCAGCGTCTGGTGAACGCCTTCATCCGCACGCTCAAATGGATCGACGCCAGCACGCCGGAGGCCATTGCCGACAAGATGCCCAAGGAGCAGCAGGTGGGCGGGCGCGACGTGTTTGTCGATGCGCTGCGCCACTCCAAGCCGATTTTTTCCAAGGACGGCCTGATGACCGATGCCGATGCCAAGGTGGCGTTGACGGTGCTCTCGAGCTACGACGAAAAGATCCGCAACGCCAAGATCGACCTGGCGAAAACGTACACTAACCGCTTCGTCGACCAAGCCCTGAAGACGGTCAAGTGAACCGTCTCGCCCAACCCGCCATGACCGCAGAGCGCCAAACCACCCAGAACGAGATCACGCCCGCCGCCAACGAGGGCGATGCCGCCACGCCGGGGCAGTCGGGCGTGGCTGCGCTGGACCGCGCGTTCTCGATCCTGTTTGCGTTCCGCCCCGGCGATTACGCGCTGACGCTGGCCGAGTTGGCCGCGCGCACCGGGCTCTACAAGAGCACGATCCTGCGGCTTGCCGGCTCGCTCATCCAGCACCGCATGCTGTTTCGGCTGGAAGACGGCCGCTACCAGATCGGCGCCGCGCCGTTGATGCTCGGCGCGCTCTACCAGCGCAGCATGCGCCTGGGCGACGTGGTGCTGCCGCACATGCGCGCCCTGGCCGAGGCCACGGGCGAGGCGGTGTCGCTCTATATCCGCGAGCGCGATGTGCGTGTCTGCCTGCACCGCGTGGATTCGAACCATTCGATCCGCGATCACGTGCGCGAGGGCGACGTGCTGCCGCTGGAGCGCGGTTCGGGCGGGCGTGTGCTGTGCGCGTTCTCGGGCATGCAGGGCGCCACGTACGACGCGATCCGGCGCGATCACTACTACGTGTCGATCGGCGAGCGCGATCGGGAAACGGTGGGCCTGTCGGTGCCGGTGTTTGGTGTGCAGCAGGCGCTGCGGGGTGCGCTGTGCCTTGCCGGTCCGGCCTCGCGCATCGACGGGGCGCTGCTGCAATCGTGGCGCGTGCCGGTGCTGGAGCACGCCGCGCAAATCACGTCCACGCTGGGTGGCGACCCCGCGCCGCTGCGTCTCGCTGCCCAACTGATCTCTAAAACCTAGGCTGCGCCAAGACGCCCAACCTCCTGAGCGGGGCGAGGGGCGGAGCCGACTGTGTAGCAGGAGTTGTTTTCATGGCTTTGCCTCTCGCGGGTTTGCGCGTGCTCGACTTGTCGAACGTGCTGGCCGGGCCGTTCTGCGGCTATCAGCTGGGTTTGCTCGGCGCAGAAGTCATCAAGATCGAGGTGCCGGGCAATGGCGATCTCGCCCGCCGTCTGGGCGCCGATCCTGAGCAGGCGCGCCGCAAGATGGGCGCCTCGTTCGTCGCCGTCAATGCGGGCAAGCAGTCCGTCACCGTCAACCTGAAGCACCCCGAGGGGCGCGCGATCCTGCTCAAGCTGGTGGCGCAGGCCGACGCGCTGATCGAGAACTACCGCCCCGGCGTGATGGACCGCCTGGAACTCGGCTACGACGTGCTGCGCGAGGTCAATCCGCGTCTCGTCTACTGCGCCATCTCGGGCTTCGGCAAGGACGGCCCGCTCAGCAGCAGACCCGCATACGACCAGATCATCCAGGGCATTTCCGGCGTGATGAGCGTCACGGGCGACGACGCGTCAGCGCCGCTGCGCGTCGGTTACCCGATCAGCGACACGGTGGGCGGCATCACGGCGGCGCTGGCCGTCACCGCATGCCTGCTCGGCGCGCAGCGTACGGGGCAGGGCTGCATGGTCGATGTGTCGATGCTGGAATCGACGCTCGCCACCATGGGCTGGGTCGTCTCCAACTACCTGAACGCCGGTGTGACGCCACAGCCGATGGGCAACCAGAATTTCACCGCCGCGCCGTCGGGCACATTCACCACGGGCGATGGGCTGATCAACATCGCCGCCAACGAAGACAAGCAGTTTGCCGCGCTGTGCCGCGTGGTGGGGCATCCGGAACTGGCCACCGACCCGCGCTTTGCCGAGCGCCATGCACGCAAGGAACATCGCCAGCAGCTCAACGACGCCCTGGAAGCGGCATTGGCCGCGCGCGCGGCCGCCGAATGGGAGCCGCTGCTGATCGAAGCCGGCGTGCCGGCCGGGCTGGTGCTCGACGTGCCTGGCGTGCTGGCGCACGAACAGGTGACGGGCCGCGGCTTCGTCACCTCGTTCCCCGAGGCCGGGCAGCACGTGACGCGCGCGGGCTTCCGCCTCTCGGGCGAAGATCCGTGCCCGCAGACACCGGCGCCATCGCTCTCCGCCCATACCGACGACTGGCTTGCCAGGCTCGGTTACCGCCACGACCAAATCGAAGCCTTGCGCGCCGAAGGCGCCATCTGATCATGACGACCGCACCGACACAGGACGCCGCCGGCCTCGCCGCCGATTACTGGCGCACCGACATCATCGACATCGAACCCGGCCGCATCCACGTACGCGGCTACCCGATCCAGGAACTGATCGGCCAGATCGGCTTTGCCGAAATGATCTGGCTGATGCTGCGCGGCGAACTGCCGGCCAAGCGGCAGGCGGCCTTGCTGGAAGCGGCGCTGGTGGCGTCGGTCGATCACGGCCCGCATGCGCCATCCATTGCGATCGCAAAGATGGCGACAAGCTGTGGCCTGCCGCTCAACGGCGCGATGGCGTCTGCGTTGAATGCGCTGGACGACGTGCACGGCGGAGCGGGGCAGCAGGCGGTCGAGCTGTTCCACGATATCGAGGCGCGCATGTTCGACGGCGCTTCGCTGGAGGCGGCCACGGCGGCGGGTGTCGACGCGTTCATCGCTGCGCATGGCAAATACCTGCCGGGCTTCGGGCATCGTTTTCACCCGGTCGACCCGCGCGCGGGGCGCCTGCTTGCCCTCGTGGACGAGGCAGCGCAGGACGGCGTGGTCGGCGGGCGGTATGCCGCCATCGGCCGCGCTATCGAAGCGCTGCTCTCCAGCCGCAAGGGCAAGCCGATTCCGATGAACATCGACGGCGCCACGGCCGTCATCTATGCGGAACTGGGTTTTGCGGCGCCGCTTGCGCGCGGCGTGTTCTGCCTGTCGCGTGCCGTTGGCATCCTGGCGCACGCCTGGGAGCAAAGCGGCCGCGGCGAGCGCAACAAGGGCCCGATGCCGCGCCAGCTGCCGTACCGCTATACCGGGCATGCCGCACGGCATCTGGCGCAAGCCGAGCCGGCCACCGCACCATGACGTATTTCAACTGGCCCATCGTCGAAACCACCGTCTTTGCGGAGATGCCGGCCGCGTTGCGTCGGCCGGTGCCGACCGAATGGTCGCGCGCCAACAAAGGCGGCGCGCCGGTCGATTGCTTCCTGGAAGGCCCGTGCTGGGACGCGCACGGCAATCTCTGGCTGGTCGACATTCCGCATGGCCGCATCCTGCGCGTCTCTTCGCAGGGCGATTGGGATGTGGTGGCGGAATACGACGGCGAACCGAATGGCCTGGCGCTGCGCCACGACGGCACGCTGCTGATTGCGGACTACAAGAATGGTCTGCTGTCGCTCGACCCCGCGACGGGCGCAGTCACGCCGTTTCTTACGCGACGCAACAGCGAACGCTTCAAGGGCCCCAACGATCTGATCGTCGCGCGCAACGGCGATGTGTATTTCACCGACCAAGGCCAGACTGGCCTGCATGACCCGACCGGCCGCGTGTATCGCCTGCGCACGGATGGCCGGCTCGACTGTCTGCTCGCCAATGGCCCGAGCCCCAACGGTCTGGTGCTGACGCCCGACGAATCCGCGCTGTTCGTGGCCATGACGCGTGACAACGCCGTCTGGCGTTTGCCGCTGCTCGCCGACGGCAGCACGAGCAAGGTCGGCCGCTTCGCGCAGTTCTACGGCACCAGCGGCCCCGACGGCATGGCGATGGACGCAGCCGGCCACCTCTTCGTCGCGCATGCATCGCTGGGCGCGGTGTTCGTTGTCTCGCCGCATGGCGAACCACTGGCGCGCATCGCATCGTGCCGGGGGCGCACCACTACCAACGTTGCACTCACGCCCGACGGGCACTCGCTCGTCATCACCGAATCCGCCACGGGCACCGTATTGCGCGCCCGCTGGACGCCGCCCCGCCACGACTGAGCGCAAACGCGGGCTGTTGTCGCAGCCCACGTTGTCCTACAGCTGTCCTACATCGGGGCGGCTGTCAGATCGTCAAAATTCCTTCGTTTTTTCGTTCCGCAGACGCCCATACGGCACTTTTTTGCGCACTGCAACAGAAGAAGTGCTGGGCTCGTCCTTTTTAGCCCGGGCGCACTGCTTTTACAGATCGTTTTTGTATCGTTTTGTGAGACGTGTCTCGACATGAGAAACGGAAAGGTAGGAGCCGTCCTACAAAACCGCCATTTCACTGTAGGAGTGCTCCTACAAAACCGGGCCAAAAGCGGTCGGAACTGTCCTACACGGCGTGTAGGAGTGGGTCAGAAGTGTCCTACAAGCGGTTAACCCGGCATCCAATGCTCACAGTCGCAGAAGTGCGACGCCTTCTTTGTTGATTTCCGACAACTTTAGGCAATTTAATTGCTATCTTTCGCCGTTCATTGGGGTAAATACGTGTCAAACACCCGCTTTAGCGCATGGTCCACCCAGGCCTGTTGCGTCGGCAAAGGCTTCATTTGCAACGTTTATTAACAGATTTGTAGGAAAACGGCTTACAAAAAAACGGATTACCTCACCCCTCCAACGTAGGGGTCCACCCTTCTTTACTTACCCCGGACCACAAACCACAATGTGTTCAACAGAAAACAACTTCGCCATGTCTTTAGCGACGTGAGTAAGAAGGGGCAGGAAGTGCCGGCAACGGCGCCGACTGCAGGAAACATCCGATCTGTGGGGATTGGTGAACAGCCCGGCGAGGGTAGGCGCAAAAAAATAGCGCCAACCGGACATCACCATGCGAGACCGGATGCAAGTTGTACTTTTACTGCACACGACGGGACATACATGGACACGCAAGACATTGTTTCCGAGATCAGCGAGCTGAATCTCACCTATTTGATGCTTGCCCAGCAGATGCTGGCCAAGGATCGCGATGCCGCACTCTTTCGCCTCGGCATCTCTGAAGAACTGGCTGACATCCTGCTGACGATGTCGCCCGCGCAGATCGTCAAGCTGGCCAGCACGAACATGATGCTGTGCCGCTTCCGCTTCGACGATCACGCCATCCTGGGTCTGGTGACCCAGCCGCACCGTGACAAGGGCCTGCAGCAATCGCAAATGTCGATCCTGCTGGCACGTCAGGCGGTTGAGCAGATCAGCTGAGCCATTTGCGGCGGGTGTTCCGCCGGGTTCAGGGATTGCACTTTGGATGAGTAGCAAGCGAAGCGGGAGCAGTGCCATGCGTCACACCAGCGTCATGAACGAAGTTCAGCAGATCCACCTTGCAGCGGAATTGATTTCGCTCGGTGCCCGTCTGCAACTGCTGGAACAGGAAACCACGCTCAGCCGTGAGCGTCTGGTCAAGCTGTACAAGGAAATCCGCGGGGAATCGCCGCCCAAGGGCATGCTGCCTTTCTCGGCAGACTGGTTCCTGACGTGGTCGCCGAACATCCATTCGTCGATCTTCCTGAACATCTACCGTTTTCTGGGCGAGAACAGCCGCAGCACGGGAGTGCGCCGCCTGATCTCGGCCTACAAGCTGTACCAGGAACACATTCACGTCCACGAACAGGAAGAGGTGCTGTCGATCACCCGCGCGTGGATGATGCTGAAGTTCTTCGAGGGGAAGATGCTGCACACCGTGAAGTGCAAGCGCTGCACCGGCCATTTCGTGGCCCACGCAGACGACCTGCACCACGATTTCGTGTGCGGTGTGTGCCAGCCGCCGTCACGCGCAGGGAAGAAAAAGCGCGTCGCTGCTCCGGTCGATGCGATCGCAGAAAAGACGATCGACGCCTGATAACGGCATTGCAGGGATACGGGAAGTCGGAAGTACGGGAGTACGGGAGTTGCAGAACCGCCGGGGGATGGTCAAAAAAGGGCGGACGGGAAATACGGGTAGCAGTACGGGAAATACGGGAATAGCCGAATAGCCGGCCAGACCGGCACATAACAATACAAAGAACAAAAGAGCAAGGAACACAGAGCAGGAAAGCACAGGGGCTCAGGCAGGACAAAAGGGGAAGGGGGTAGGCCGGTCGCGGGAAACTGCGGACCGGCATTTTTTTTGCCGCCGCGCGTAGAAAGAAGGAAGACGGGCGAAAAGTGGGGACGGAAAGCGATTTCCGTCCCTTTTTCTTTGGATCCGCCTAGGGGAACGCCCTCTTTCAGCCAGGTGGTGCTCAAGCCGCCCGTTTTGTTGCCGTTCTTGGTGAAGAAGGGCGCGGCGGCAGGGTTTTCCAAGCACCGCGCAGCAGCAAAAGCCGGCGCTCAAGCCTTCAGTTAACCGGGGGGATGCCGATATTCCCTCTTGTATTGATCGAAGGATCGCCCATTCAGGAGTTCGCCCCGTGTTAGTTGCCATCGGTTACATCGTGATTCTCGCGTCGGTGTTCGGCGGCTACATGCTGGCCGGAGGACACCTCGGGCCCTTGTTCCAGCCGACCGAACTGCTGATCATCTTCGGCGCCGGCATTGGCGCCTTCGTGGTCGGCAACGACAAAAAGGCCATCAACGCCACCGTCAAGGCGCTGCCGGGCCTGTTCAAGGGCTCGAAGTACACCAAGGCCCTCTATATGGAAGTGATGGCGCTGCTGTACGTGGTGCTGTCCAAGATCCGCCGCGAAGGGATGATGTCGATTGAAGCCGACATCGAAGCCCCGCACGAAAGCGCGCTGTTCGCCAATTACCCCGCCATCCAGGCTGATCACCACGCGCTGGATTTCATCTGCGATTACCTCCGCCTGATGGTTGGCGGCAACCTGAATCCGTTCCAGATCGAAGCGCTGATGGATCAGGAAATCGACACCCACCACCACGAAGCCGAACAACCGGCCCGCATCATCACCAAAGTGGGCGACGCCATGCCGGCCTTCGGCATCGTGGCCGCCGTGATGGGCGTGGTGCACACCATGGGCTCGGTCGGCCTGCCGCCGGCAGAGCTGGGCAAGCTGATCGCGTCCGCGCTGGTCGGTACGTTCCTCGGGATCTTGCTGGCGTACGGCTTCATCGGGCCGCTGGGTTCGCTGCTGGAGCAGCGCGCCGAAGAATCGACCAAGTTGTTCCAGTGCATCAAGGTCACGCTGCTGGCCAGCATGAACGGCTACGCCCCGGCGATTGCCGTGGAGTTCGGCCGCAAGGTGCTGTTCTCGACCGAGCGCCCGTCCTTTGCCGAGCTGGAAGACCACGTCCGTGGCGCCAAGACAGCGTAGCGCTGAACCCCATATGACACAGAGCGTGGCCAACGAGCCAAGCCATTAACGACGCAGCACACACCGACGGGAACGGACCATGAGCAAGTCCAGCACGCCGACCTTCATTGTCATTCGGCGCAACAAGAAAGGCGGACACGGCCACCACGGTGGCGCGTGGAAGATCGCCTACGCCGATTTCGTGACCGCCATGATGGCGTTCTTCCTGCTGATGTGGTTGCTCAGCTCGGTGACCAAGGCCGAGCTGTCGTCGGTTGAAACGTATTTCCGCACGCCGCTGAAGGTGGCGCTGTTCGGCGGCGCCGGTTCGGGCGACCAGTCCAGCATTCTCAACGGCAGCCCGGCGCTCAAGCAGAACATGCCGCAGCCCAACCCGAGCCCCAGCCCGACCGTGCAACGCCAGCGCAATATCCGCGATGAGTCGGATGACGCGGCGCTGAACAAGCTCAAGCAGAAGATTGCCGAGATGGTCGAGACGAACCCGGTGATGAGCCAGTTCAAGCACCAGTTGCTGATCGACATGACCACCGAAGGCCTGCGCATCCAGATCGTCGACCAGCAGAACCGCCCGATGTTTGCCAATGCCAGCGCCGAAGTGCAGCCGTATATGCGCACGATCCTGCGCGAGCTGGGCTCGGCGCTGAACGACGTGCCCAACCCGATCAGCCTGTCGGGCCACACCGATGCCACGCAGTACGCCACGCAGCACGGCTACAGCAACTGGGAGCTGTCGGCCGACCGCGCCAACGCATCGCGGCGCGAGCTGGTGGCGGGCGGCATGAAGCCCGAGAAGGTCAGCCGCGTGGTGGGCCTGGAGGCATCGGTGCCGCTGGACAAGGCCAACATCTACAACCCGATCAACCGCCGCATCAGCATCGTCGTGCTCAACGCACGCGCCGCTGAAGCCGTGCGCTCGGGTGGGGTCGAGCCGGTGGCCGACCTGCGCAATGACGGCAAGGACACGCTGACCGACGCCGCCGCACGTGCCACGGGCGTGGCAGACGCGGTGACTGCGGCCAAGCCATAAAGAGCGCCGAGGGGAGAAACAGTCAATGAGCGAGAAACACATCCTGGTGGTGGACGATTCCACATCGATCCGCCGCATGATTGCCGCGTGCCTGCGCGAGTGCGGCTTTGCCGTGACGGAAGCCGGCGACGGCACCGCCGCGCTGGAAGCCGCGCGCACCGCGGCCCAGGGCAGCCACCACCTTGTGATCACCGACCAGGTGATGCCGTCGATGGACGGCCTGACCCTCATCCGTGCGCTGCGCACGCTGCCGGCCTACGCCGACACCCCGATCCTCATGCTGACCACCGAGGCAGACAGCACCATCCGCGACCAGGCACGTGCTGCCGGCGCGACGGGCTTCCTGCCCAAGCCGTTCGACCCGGACGGGCTGACGGATTCGGTGATGCAGTTGCTCGAATGGCATGCGCAGACCCACGGGTCTGCATCGACGCATTAAACGACCGAGACGACAGATATGAACCTCGACCTTAGCCAGTTTTTCGGCGCCTTCTTCGAAGAGGCGGAAGAGCTGCTCGTCGACATGGAGCGGCTGCTGCTCAACCTCGATGTCGCCAATCCTTCTTCTGATGATCTGAACGCCATCTTCCGCTGCGCGCACTCCATCAAGGGTGGTGCTGCGACGTTCGGTTTCACACACATGACGGAACTCACGCATGTGGCCGAATCGATTCTGGACCGCGCTCGCACCGGTACCTTGCAGCTGCGCGAAAACATGGTGGATGCCTTCCTGGAAACGAAAGACGTGTTGAAAAGCCAACTTGATGCCTACCGGCAAGAGCACCCTATCGATACGGCCACGCTCGAATACATGGTGGCCAAGCTCAACAGCCTGACTGCCGAGGACGGCGCCCCTGTTGCTGCCGCGCCGGCAGCTGCGGCGCCCGTGGCCGCGACGCCGGAACCGGTGGTCGCGCCCCAGCCCGAGCCGGTGGTGGTCGAAGCGCCTGCGGCCGAAGTCGTGGGCGACATCGAAGGCGGCCTGGACATCAAGCTCATCGACGTCTCGAACGAAGACTGCGAGCTGATCGTCACTGAACTCAAGCACCTGGGGACCGTGCTGCGCCACGCGCGCACCGGCCGCAACAGCGACATCGTGCTGCAGAGCACCTGCACCGCCGACGACATCATCGCGGTGAGCTGCTTCATCATCGATGCCGACCAGATCGTCATCACGCCGCACGTCGGTGGCGTGGCGCCGGCTGCTGAAGCCGCTGCGCCGGTGGTGGCAGCACCGACCCCCGCTGCCGCACAGACGGAAGTGCACGCCCCGGCGGCCAACGAAGCTGCGCCGGCACAGCCGGTTGCGGCCGTTGCCGCCCCGATGCCGACCCGGCCGGCCGCTGCCGACCACAAGCCGGCCGTAGCCGCCGAAACGTCGATCCGCGTGGGCGTGGAAAAGGTCGATCAGCTCATCAACCTGGTGGGCGAACTCGTCATCACGCAGGCCATGCTGGCGCAAACCGCGCAGGCCTTCGACCCGGTGCTCAACGAACGCCTCTTTGCCGGCCTGTCGCAGCTCACGCGCAACGCGCGCGACCTGCAGGAAGCCGCCATGTCCATCCGCATGATGCCGATGGACTACGTGTTCAACCGCTTCCCGCGCCTGGTGCGCGACCTGGCGCACAAGCTGGGCAAGCAGGTCGAGCTGTCGACGTTCGGCAAGTCGACCGAACTGGACAAGGGCCTGATCGAACGCATCATCGATCCGCTTACGCACCTGGTGCGCAACAGCCTGGACCACGGCATCGAACTGCCCGAGGCCCGCGTGGCCGCCGGCAAGGACGCCACCGGCCAGCTGCTGCTGTCTGCAGCCCACCAGGGCGGCAACATCGTTATTGAAGTCAGCGACGACGGCCAGGGCCTGAACCGCGACAAGATCCTCAAGAAGGCCCGCGAGCGCGGTCTGCCCGTGTCGGACAACATGACCGACGACGAGATCAACCAGCTCATCTTCGCGCCGGGCTTCTCCACGGCCGACCAGGTGACGGACGTCTCCGGCCGCGGCGTCGGCATGGACGTGGTCAAGCAGAACATCCAGTCGATGGGCGGCTACGTCGAGATCCAGTCGCAGAAGGGCAAGGGCACGACGATCCGCATCGTGCTGCCGCTCACGCTGGCGATCCTGGACGGCATGTCCGTCAAGACCGGCGACGAAGTGTTCATCCTCCCGCTGTCGTGCGTGGCCGAATCGCTGCAGCCGCGTCCGGAAGACATCAAGGCCGTGCCGGGCGGCGGTCGCCTGCTGAAGGTGCGCAACGAATACCTGACGCTGGTGCCGATGTACGAACGCTTCCGCATCACGCCGTCGCTGCCCGATCCGTCGGAAGGCATCGTTGTGATCCTGGATTCGGAAGGCAAGAAGATTGCGCTGCAGGTGGACGAACTGGTCGGCCAGCAGCAGGTGGTGGTCAAGAACCTGGAGACCAACTACCGCCGCGTGCCCGGCATTTCGGGCGCGACCATCCTGGGCGACGGCAGCGTTGCTCTGATCGTCGACGTATCGGCACTGATGCGCGAGACCCGCGCTGGACATTCAGAAAACGCGATGCGTGCCGTTACTGCCGAAAAGCACGAGATGGGCGAGGCACAGGGCGGTCGTTTCTCGACCGAGGCGATGGCCGCGGCATAAGCGCTCACGCCTGGCAGGGTGGGATTCCACCCCACAACGAATTCAATTGAGTGGCCCAACGGGCCGAGGGGAGCCGCAATGGAAGTCAAGGAACACGCGATCGGCGAAGACACCGGCGGGGAGGAGTACCTGGCCTTCACGCTGGGCCGCGAGGAATACGGCATCGACATCCTGAAGGTGCAGGAAATCCGTGGCTACGAGACCGTCACGCGCATCGCCAATGCACCCGATTTCATCAAGGGTGTGATCAACCTGCGCGGCATCATCGTGCCGATCGTTGATCTGCGCATCAAGTTCCAGCTCGATCGCGTCGAGTACAACCAGTACACCGTCGTCATCATCCTGAACCTGAAGGACCGCGTGGTCGGCATCGTGGTGGATGGCGTGTCGGACGTGCTGACGCTGCAAAGCCAGCAGATCAAGCCGGCGCCGGAGTTCTCGGGCGCGCTGGACACGGAATACATCCGTGGCCTGGGCTCGATCGACGAGCGCATGCTGATCCTGGTGGACATCGAGCGCCTGCTGATGTCGGCCGACATGGCACTGTGCGACGAAGCAGAAGCCGCCTGATCGCAACATGAATCCAGCCGGGGCACGGACGACGTGCTCACGGCATATGAGGGCAGGGCCCACGTGGCCCAGCGGGCGACAAGACACCGTAACAACAGGTGCGGCGCCGTTAGGGGAGGGAAGCATGTTCAGCAAAATGACCATCCGGCTCCGTTTGGGGCTGATGATGGCGGGCATTGGTGTGCTCGCCGTTATCGTGGGCGTGTCGGGCCTCATCGGCATGCGACACGCCAATACCCGCGTTCAGGACGGCTATGCCGTGCAGTTGGCGGGCACCGTGGCATTGGCCGAATCCGATTCCAATCTCCTGAGCGCTCGCATCGTCCTCGATCGTGCAGCCATGGCGCCCAACGCGCCCGGCGTGGAAAAGTCGATCGAGCGCGCCAAGATGTTCCTGGACAAGTCCGACGCGGCCTGGAAGCGCTACCGTGCGCTGCCCGCCGCGGCAGACGAGCGCAAGCTGGCCGACGAGGCCGAGGGCCTGCGCGACGCTTTTCTGCGTGACGGCGCACAGGTGTTGATGCAGGCCGTGCAGGCGCACGACGAAGCGCGCATCAACAAGACCGTCATGGACGTCATGCCCGCGCTGTACCGCCCCTTGGGGGACAAGGTCGCGGCCATGAACCGCATGCAGATGGACCTGGCCAAAGCCAGCTACGAAGCGAGCCAGGCCGAGCACCACAATCTCACTGCGCTCACCACGGGCCTGCTGCTGGGCGGCATTCTGGTGGGCGGGCTGCTGACGTGGGCGCTGCGCCGCTCGATCACGGTGCCGCTGATGCGCGCCATCGAGCAGGCCGAGCACATTACGCAGGGCGATCTCACGCACACCATCCAGGTGGACCGCGCCGATGAAACCGGCCGTCTGCTGCAGGCGCTGCAACGCATGCAGGAAAGCCTGCAGAAGATGGTGGGGCAGGTGCGCTCGGGTTCCGATTCGATTGCCAGTGCCACGCAGCAGATTGCCGCCGGAAACGCAGACCTCTCGCAGCGCACCGAGCAGCAGGCTTCGGCGCTGGAAGAAACCGCGTCGAGCATGGAAGAGCTGACGAGCATCGTGCGCCAGAACGCCGACAACGCGCGTCAGGCCAGCACGCTGGCCGGCAACGCCTCGGACATCGCCGTCAAGGGTGGCGAAGTGGTCGGCCGGGTGGTGGACACCATGGCCGGCATCAACGACAGCAGCAAGAAGATCGCCGACATCATCGGCGTGATCGAAGGCATTGCCTTCCAGACCAACATCCTGGCGCTGAATGCGGCCGTGGAAGCTGCGCGTGCGGGCGAGCAGGGCCGCGGCTTTGCGGTGGTGGCCGGCGAGGTGCGCAACCTGGCCCAGCGCTCGGCCACGGCGGCCAAGGAAATCAAGGAACTCATCAGCGATTCGGTTGGCCGCGTTGAAAACGGCACGACGCTGGTGGCCGAAGCGGGCAGCGTCATCGACGAGGTGGTCGTTGCCGTCAAGCGCGTGACCGACATCATGGGCGAGATCAGTTCCGCATCGGACGAACAAAGCGCCGGTATCGAGCAGATCAACCAGGCCGTCACGCAGATGGACGAAGGCACGCAGCAGAACGCCGCGCTGGTGGAGCAAGCCGCCGCCGCTGCGATGTCGCTGCAGGAGCAGGCCAGCGGGTTGCGCCAGGCGGTGGCCGCTTTCCGGACGCAGGCCGGAACGCAGGCAAACGTGGCGCCGGCGGTGTCCATGGCTGCACGCGTGGCTGCCAAGCCGGCGCCGAAGGCCAAGGCCGCACCGCGCCGTGCCGCCAAGCCGAAGGCCGCAGCACGCAATACCGCTGAACCCGTCGCGCAGACCGCCGCTGCATCCGCAGCGCCGGCCGGCGCCACAGAACAACAACGCGAGCGCACCGCCGCCGCTGCCGTCACCAAAGCGGCTGCGTCAGCGCCCAAGTTGCCCGTACCCAAGCTCGTTGCCGCTGGCGGCGACGATAGCGACTGGGAGACCTTTTGACCATGTATGCACGGGATCTTCGCTGCTCGCGAAAGCTCTCTCGTGTGTGTTTGTGGTGTGCAGCCTGCCCTCCGGGGCAGGTTTTTTTTTTGCCTGGGCTAGTGCCTGCTGAAACCGGGGCGACCCCCCACTGAAGTGGCATGACCCCATGGCGGTTCTAAAGAGCCGTCCCCCGCAGGCCGATAGCGGTAGGGGGCATATAAAAACAGGAAGAGGGTAGACAACATGGGTTGGATCAAGCGTTTGCCGGTGTCCACGGTACTCACGGGCGGTTTCCTGATCGTGGCGGCCATGGGCGCAGCCATTGGCGGGTTGGGCATCTATACGATCACGCAGTTGAGCAAAGCCAGCGAAGAGCTGGCGCAAAAGCAGATGCGCGCCATCACGCAGATGGGCAGCGCGGCCAACAGCCTGGCGCATGCCAGCCGTGCGCAGACCGCATTGCTGATTGCCACCACGCTCACCGAGCGCAAGACGCTCAGCACGCAGATTGCCGACAGCATGCAGCACCTGAAAGACGGTGTGGAGACCGTGCGCCCGCTGTTCACCTCGGACGAAGGCAAGAAGATGATCCGCGAGGTCGATGCCATCTACCCCGTCTGGGGCAAGCGCATGACCGACTTCGTGGCCCTGATGGACAAGCAGGGCCTGGACCCGACCCAGTTCGACAGCCGCGTCACCGCAGAGAACGTCGGCTTGCTGGACGACACCGCGGCGTTTGAAAAGACGCTGGACAAGATGGTCAAGCGTGTGGAGGAGGTCTCCGCCGCGTCCACCGTCAAGGCGCGGGACGATGCACACCGCTCACGCCTGGTGATGATGGTGATGGCCTGTGCGGGCGCGCTGCTCGGCATCGTGCTGGGCCTGGTCGTTGCCCGCAGGCTGTCGCGCCAGCTGGGTGGCGAGCCGTCGTACGCCGCCGACATCGCCCGCCGTATCGCCGCCGGCGATCTGGCCGTGCACGTGCAGACCCGCCCCGGCGACCATGACAGCATGCTCTTCGCCATGGCGCAGATGCAGCAGCAACTGACCGGCACGATCACCAACATCAAGAGTTCGGCCGATTCCATTGCCAGTGCCACCAAGCAGATCGCGGCCGGCAATGCCGACCTCTCGCAGCGCACGGAAGAGCAGGCCTCGTCGCTGGAGGAAACCGCTTCCAGCATGGAAGAGCTGACCAGCATCGTGAAGCAGAACGCCGACAACGCGCGCCAGGCCAGCCAGCTGGCCGGTAGCGCGTCGGACATCGCCGTCAAGGGCGGCGAGGTGGTGGGCCGCGTGGTCGAAACCATGGCCGGCATCAACGCGAGCAGCAAGAAGATCGCCGACATCATCGGCGTGATCGAAGGCATTGCCTTCCAGACCAACATCCTCGCCCTGAATGCCGCTGTGGAAGCGGCGCGCGCGGGCGAGCAGGGGCGCGGTTTTGCAGTGGTGGCGGGTGAGGTGCGCAGCCTCGCGCAGCGCAGCGCCACGGCGGCCAAGGAAATCAAGGAACTGATCGGCGATTCCGTCGGCCGTGTACGCAATGGATCGGCCCTGGTGGCCGAAGCCGGCACCGTGATCGAAGAAGTCGTGGTGGCCGTGCGCCGCGTGACCGACATCATGGGCGAGATTTCGGCTGCGTCGGACGAGCAAAGCTCGGGCATCGAACAGGTCAACCAGGCCGTGAACCAGATGGACGAGGTCACGCAGCAGAACGCCGCGCTGGTCGAGCAGGCGGCGGCCGCCGCCCTGTCGCTGGAAGAACAGGCCCAACTGCTGCGCGATGCCGTGGCGACATTCCGCACCGATGCCTCGGCAGAACGCGTCGTGGCGCCGCCGGCTGCCGTTTCCGCCTCCGCCCCCGCCGTCCGCAGCGAGGTCCGCCCGGAGAAGACCGAGGTCGTGCCCTCCGTGGCGCGCGCCCTGGCTTCGCGTGAGGCCACCAAACCGGCCAAGCCGGCCAAGCCGGCCATGGCGCCGGAGGCTGCCCCGGAGCAGGCGCCCGCCGCCGCGCAAGCAGAAAAAGCGCCTCAGGAGGCACATGCCGCGGTTGCGCCGCTGGCTGCCGCTGTGGCTGCAGCAGCGGTTTCCGAGGCTGTCGCCGCCCCGGCCCTCAAGCTGAGCACCGGTTCTGCCGATGAAGATGACTGGAGCACGTTCTGACGCCAGCCTCGCCAACAGCAAACTTGGCGCGGCCAGCGGCAACGGTGCCCGCCACACACTGAAAGCGGGCATCAAGACTCGCGCAATTACGGGGTAGTTACATATGGCACAAACCTTGGCGCCAGTTTCGCCGACGCTCGCGTCGCGCGAGTTTTCATTCACCGCTGAAGATTTCAGCCGCATTCGCGATCTGATCTACCGCCGCGTCGGTATCTCGCTGTCCGATCGCAAGAGTGAAATGGTCTACAGCCGGCTGGCCCGCCGCCTGCGCGTGGTCAACCTCGGCTCGTTCCGCGACTACCTGGATGCACTGGAAAAAGGCCACCTGCCCGACGAGTGGGAGGCCTTTACCAATGCCCTGACCACCAACCTGACCGCGTTCTTCCGCGAGCAGCATCACTTTCCCATCCTGCACGAGCACGCCAAGGCCAAGCGCACGCCGTTTACCGTGTGGTGCTCGGCGTCGTCGACGGGCGAAGAGCCGTACTCGATCGCCATCACGCTTGCCGAGGCCTTTGGCTCGATGTCGCCCAGCCAGGTGAGCGTGATCGCCTCGGACGTGGATACCAACGCGCTGGCGCGCGCCCGCGCCGGCATCTATCCGATGGAGCGCGTCGCGGCCCTGTCGCCCGAGCGCCTGAAGAAATACTTCCTGCGCGGCACCGGCAAGCAGGAAGGCTATGCCCGCGTGCGGCCCGAGCTGCAGGCCATGATCGACTTCCGCCAGATCAACCTGCTCGACCGCGATTGGCCCCTGCAGCAGAAGTTCGACGTGATCTTCTGCCGCAACGTGATGATCTATTTCGACAAGCCCACGCAGGCCAAGATTCTTGAGCATTTCATCGACGTGATGAAACCCGACGGTCTGCTGTTTGCCGGCCATTCGGAGAGCTTCCTGCAGGTCACCAAGGCGTGGACGCTGCGCGGCAAGACCGTGTACGAAGTCGCGCCCGAGCTGCGCGCCAAGATGGGGGCACGATGATCGAATTCGGCAAGCGCGCGACCCCGCAATCGGCGGCCGACGCCGTGCGCGGCGATAGCGGCATGAGCAGCGGCATGAGCGCGGGCGCCATGGCCACGCTTGCGCAATCGTCCGCCAGCACCCACGCGTATTACGACACCACCTTCGGCCGGCGCGCCATGAAAGTGCTGCCCGGCGAGTATTCCGTCACCACCGAAGACCTGATGCTGGTCACGGTGCTCGGCTCGTGCGTGTCCGCCTGCGTGCGGGACAAGACCCTCGGCATTGGCGGCATGAACCATTTCATGCTGCCTTCGCGCAACGAAGGCGAATCGATCCTGTCGCCCTCCATGCGCTATGGCACGCACGCCATGGAAGTGCTGCTCAACCAGCTCTACAAGGCGGGCGCCAAGCGCGAGCGCCTGGAGATCAAGGTGTTTGGCGGCGCCGCCGTGCTGGCCGGCATGAGTACGCTCGACGTGGGCGAGCGCAACGGCAAGTTCGTCCTCGAATTCTTGCGCAACGAAGGCCTGACGGTCGCCGCCAAAGACCTGTTCGACGTGCACCCGCGCAAGGTGTACTTCGTACCGTCCACCGGCCAGATCATGGTGCGCAAGCTGCGCTCGCAAAACTCGGCGGCCGAGCTGGACAGCGAGGCGCAATACGCCAGCAAGCTGTCGAAGTCCATCACGACAAAGCCAGCCTCGCGCCTCCAACTCTTTACCTAGGAGACCGCTGAAAAACGATTCTGACGGCCCAGCACCGCCTTGCCGTGCGACTTGTACCGTCTGCGTCGGCGCTGATCCATCAGAACCGCTTCGCTTCGTTTTGCAACGGTCTCAACATTCAGAAGACTTGCTCCCGAACATGAACGACAAACGCAAGATTCAGGTGCTGTGCATCGACGATTCCGCACTGATCCGCAGCATCCTGAAGGAGATCATCAACAGCCAGCCGGACATGGAAGTGGTGGGTGTGGCGCCCGATCCGATCATCGCGCGCGACCTCATCAAGCAGACCAACCCGGATGTGCTCACGCTGGACGTCGAAATGCCGAAGATGGACGGCCTCGACTTCCTGGAAAAGCTCATGCGCCTGCGCCCGACGCCGGTCGTCATGATCTCTTCGCTGACCGAGCGCGGTTCTGAAGCCACGCTGCGCGCACTGGAGCTGGGCGCGGTGGATTTTGTCGCCAAGCCCAAGCTGGGCATGCGCGACGGCATGAACGAATACGCCGACCAGATTGCCGACAAGATCCGCGCGGCAGCCCGGGCAAGGCTGCGTCCGCGCGCTGCCGCACCGGTTGCAGCGGCCGGCTCGGCATCGGCACCCGGCGCACACGTTCGCGCGGACCACGCAGCCGCCGCGCCGGCCCCTGCGCGTACCCATTTCTCGTCGACGGAAAAGCTCATCATCGTGGGCGCTTCCACCGGCGGCACCGAGGCCATCAAGGATTTCCTGCTGGAAATGCCGCCCGACTGCCCCGGCATCCTGATCGTGCAGCACATGCCGGCGGGTTTCACCACGTCGTTCGCCAAGCGGCTGGACGGCCTGTGCCGCATCCGCGTGAAGGAAGCCGCGCACGGTGAACGTGTGCTGCCCGGCCACGCCTACATTGCGCCGGGCGACATGCACCTGTCGCTGGGCCGCAGCGGCGCCAACTACGTCACCGAGCTGGATCAGGGCCCGCCGGTCAATCGTCATCGCCCGGCCGTGGACGTGCTGTTCCGCTCTGCCGCGCGCAACGCCGGGGCCAACGCCTTGGGCGTCATCCTCACCGGCATGGGCAAGGACGGTGCGGTCGGCATGCTGGAAATGCGCAACGCCGGCGCCTACAACGTGGCGCAGGACGAGGCGTCCTGCGTGGTCTACGGCATGCCGAAGGAAGCCGTGGCCCACGGCGGCGTGCACGAAGTCCTGCCGCTGTCGCAGATCGGCCCGCACGTGCTGGCCAAGCTGTCGGCACATGGCCGCGTGACGCGGGTTTAACGCTGCACTTTGCGGGTACATTGGTTGCGGGGCGCAGCAGTCAGGCGCCCCAAACCATTCCGGCGCTCAAGAATCGGCCCCAGGCGCCGATAAGATTGCCAAGGAAGCCCGAAACCCCCCAATTCAGTAAGTTTGCGGAGATTGTGTCCATGGACAAGAGCCAGTACCGATTCCTCGTCGTCGACGATTTCCCGACGATGCGCCGGATCGTGCGTAACCTGCTCAAGGAACTCGGTTTTGCCAACGTCGACGAGGCCGAAGACGGCGCCGCCGGCCTGGCCAAGGTCAAGGAAGGCCGGTTCGATTTCGTGATCTCGGACTGGAACATGCCGAACATGGATGGCCTGCAGATGCTGCAGAGCATCCGTGCCGACGCCAACACCGCCATCAGCAAGCTGCCGGTGCTGATGGTGACGGCCGAGGCCAAGAAGGAAAACATCATCGCCGCCGCCCAGGCAGGAGCCAACGGCTACGTGGTCAAGCCCTTTACGGCCGCCACGCTGGACGAAAAGCTGGGCAAGATTTTCGAGAAGCTCGAAAAGGGGGCGTGATGAGCGAGATGCACGATGGCGCCCAGGCGCCGGCCGCCGAAGGTGCAGACCACGGCGACATGCCCGAAATGCTCCAGCGCATCGGCCACCTCACGCGCATGCTGCGTGAAAGCATGCGCGAGCTGGGCCTGGACAAGGGTGTCGAGAAGGCCGCATCGGCCATCCCCGACGCACGCGACCGCCTGAACTACATCGCCAACATGACCGAGCAGGCGGCCACCCGCGTGCTCAACGCCATCGACGCGGCGCGGCCCGTGCAAGACGCGCTGGAGTCCGACTCCCAGGCGCTGGTCAACCGCTGGCAGTCGTGGATGGACCGCCAACTGGGCGACGACGAGATCCGCGAGCTGGTCGGCCAGACCAACGGCTTCCTGCGCAGCGTGCCTGAAAAAACGCGCGACACGAACCAGCAGCTCATGGAAATCCTGATGGCCCAGGACTTCCAGGACTTGACGGGTCAGGTGATCAAGAAGGTGCTGGATGTCGTCCAGCTCATCGAAAGCCAGCTCGTCGGCATCCTGCTCGACAACGCGCCGGAACACCTGCGCGTGGAAGCCGCGCATGTTGCGACGTCGCTGCTCAACGGCCCGCAGATCAATCCGGACCATCCGGATGTGGTTGCCAACCAGGAGCAGGTGGACGACCTGCTGGAAAGCCTGGGCTTCTGAACCCGGCGCCGGACACAACAAAACGGGCGTTGCGACGATGTGCGCAACGCCCGTTTTGTTTTTTGTCTTTCCCCTTCAATCCCGCAGGATGGTCCGGAACCCGATGTGCGCGGCTGGCAGATCGGCTTCCTGCGCCTCGCGTGCAGAGGCCCGGTAGCGCACGCAAAAATCCGGCGAGCAGAGGAACGAGCCGCCCTTGATCACCACCGGCCGGTTTGGCTGGCTGTTGTTGTGACCAAGGCGTTGCGGCTGGTCCAGCGCTGCCACGGCGCGCGTGTCGCCATTGGCGTGCGACTGATGCGGGCCGGTATAGGCGTCGCGCGTCCATTCCCATACGTTGCCGATCATGTCGTACAGCGCGAAGCCGTTGGCGGCATAGCAGCCGACCGGGCCGATGCCTGCGCGGCCGTCCTCCGCGGTGTCCAGCACGGGAAAGATGCCCTGCCAGTAATTGGCGCCGGGTTTGCCGCTGCCATCGCGCGGGGCTTTTTCAAGATCGGCGCCGTCTCGGCCGGCCTTGCCGGCGTATTCCCACTCTGCTTCCGTCGGCAGGTCGTGGCCCAGCCAGCGGGCGTAGGCCAGTGCATCGGCCTGGGTGACGCGCGTCACGGGCTGGTTGTCGGCATCGGCAAGCCTGCTGTCGGCGCCTGTCGGGTGGCGCCAGTCCGCGCCCTTGACCCAGCGCCACCATGCATAGGGGCGTGCCTGCATCTCCGCCGAATCGGGCACGTGAAACACCACCGCGCCGCCCTGGCGCTCGGCGTCGGTCACATAGCCGGTGGCGGCAACGAAGGCGGCGAACTGGGCGTTGGTCACCTCTGTCTGGTCGATCCAGAAGCCGCGCACGCGCGTCTGGGCGGCAGTACCGCCACGCTGCGCAGGGCGTTCGTCCGGATAGCCGAGCGTGGTGCCGAAGGTGAAGCTGCCGCTGCTCACGTGCACCATGCCGGCCCGCGTGTCCTGCCGCCAGCCGGGCGGCAACCCGGCGTAGCGGGCACAGGCGTCGGTGGTGCCCAGCGGCAGGCGTGGGGCGGTGTGCGCGGTGACCACGTTCGCGGCGCGGGCCGCCATGTTGCCGCCGGCCGGGTGCAAGGCAACGGCGGTCACCGCGGCCAGCGCCGCACCGGCCAACACCCACCGCACGCGCCGCTGCCTGCGCTGCTGTACCACGGCACCCATCAGTAGAACCCGCGTGGGCGCAGCGGCTCTACACCGCCAACGCTGCGCATGTAGTCCTGCCATTGCTGGTACAGCGTGGCGGCCACGTCAGGGTGCTGCGCAGAGACATCGTTGGTCTCGCCACGGTCGCTGGCAATGTCGAAGAGCTGCCAGTGGCCGTCGGCCGCACCCAGCGGCGGTTCGGTCCACAGCGCCTTCCAGCGGCCGTCTGCGCTGCGCAGATAGGCGCGGCCGTACGACTCGTCGCCAAAGGGCTGCGTGTGGATGGGCCCCGCATCGGCAGATTGCCGGATCGACGCCAGCAGCGACACGCCCGTCACCGGATACACCGCGCGGCTGCCGTATTGCACCTTGCCTTTGTTCTGGTCCACACCGTTGCCGTCCACGGCCGGCTGCGCAGGTGTGCTGGGCGGCGTAATGCCGGCCAAGGCCAGGAAGGTGGCGGTGTTGTCGGTCACATGCGTGAAGCGCGTGATGGGTGGCAGCGCCTGGGTCTGGCCCGGCAGGCGCACGATGGCCGGCACCGAGACACCGCCTTCGGCCGCATGGCCCTTGACCAGGTTGAACGGCGTGGCGCTCACCTCGGCCCAGCGCAGTCCGTATTGCAGGCGCTGCGCGTTGGCCAGGCCGTTATCGGTGCCGAGCCTGGAGTAGACCGGCTCGGTGGCGTTGGCTTCATCGGTGGCCTTCGGGTCGGCGCCGGAGTCGATCGGCCAGCCTTCAGCGCCGTTGTCCGACTGGAACATGATGAAGGTGTTGTCGTACTCGCCAATGTCTTTCAGGTGCTGGATCAACAGGCCGATGTTGTAGTCGAGGTTCTCGACCATGCCGGCGTAGATCTCCATGTAGCGCGCCTGCGCCTTGCGCTCCAGCGGCGTGAGGTCGCTCCACTTCTTGTTGACGTAGCCGGGGCCGTAGTCGGTATAGCCCTGCGCGGGGCCGTGGTTGGCGTTGATGTAGCGCGCATTGGCGGTGCCGTTGTTGGGCGATGCGGCCGAACGCGTGGTCGTGCCGGGCAGCCCGGCAAACGGCGTGAAATCGGCCGGAATGATGCCCAGCGCCTTCTGCCGCGCGATGCGCGCATCGCGGATGACGTCGTAGCCCGCGTCATAGCGGCCGGCATATTTGTGCAGCCACGGGTCCGGCACCTGCAGCGGCCAGTGCGGCGAGGTGTAGGCCGCATAGGCAAAGAACGGCTTGCCGTCGCCCTTGTGCGAGTCGATGTAGCTGATCAGCTTCTGCGTGTAGAAATCCGTCGAATAGAACACTGCCGGGCTGCCTCCCGCGCCGCCCGGTTGCCCTGGCTGGCCCGGTTGCACATAGGCGCCGTCTTCCGTGTAGTTCCTGGCGTTGGCGTTTTCATGGCCGAAGTGGTTGCTGGCCGCACCCGGCAGCAGCGCATACGAGCGCTCGAAACCCCACTGGTCAGGCGTCTTGCCCAGGTTGGCGGCGCTGCCCGCAATGCCGTTGCCCAGGTGCCATTTACCGGCCATGTAGGTGTGATAACCGCCGTCCTTCAGCAGTTGCGCGACCGACAGCGAGCGGTCGTTCAGATAGCCCTCGTAGCCGGGCAGCCCGGCGCGCTCATCGTTGGGCGCACCCATGGTGCCTTCGCCCACCAGGTGGTGGTCGGTGCCCGAGATGAGCATCGCGCGCGTGATGGCGCAGACGGTGCCCGCGTGGTGGTTGGTCAGCAGCCGGCCCGACTGCACCAGCGCGTCGAGGTTGGGCGTGTCGATCTCGCCGCCCATGGCATGGATGTCGGAATAGCCGAGGTCGTCGGCCATGATGTACAGGATGTTCGGCTTGCGGGCCGGCGTGTCCGGTGTGCTGTTGTCGGTGCCGGCCGTGGACGTGCCGGGCGGCGAATCGCTGCCGCACGCACTGAGCGTGGCAAGGGCGGTGGCGAGCAGGGCCGCCAGCATGCGCTGGCGCAAGGGCAAGGCAGGGGAGTTGGCTCGATCGGGCGACATGACGGTTGATCCGTTCTGCATTCTGGTTTGGAGAACGGGTCATGCTATGGACGCCGCCTGCATAAGGCGACGAAGTTTTCCGCAGGTCGATATGACGGACAGGCGTCTTGCCGGTCGGCAGGCCGTTGCCGCGCCATTGCGAACCCCACGTCAGCTCTGAATGGACGGCGTTTGCGCCGCAGCCAGCGCCATTTCATCGAAAAACCCGCTCCGGGGCGGCTTTTTCCACGCTTCGACCAGACGGGGGTGCCGGAATAATGCAAGGGTCGGCCATGGGGCCGATGCTGTTCATTCCACCCCCGTCACCCCTCGCATCCCGGCATGTCCGACGACAGCGATCTCGAAAAAACCGAACCAGCCTCTCCGAGGCGCCTCGAGCAGGCGCGCGAGGAAGGCGACGTTCCCAGATCACGGGAACTGGCTTCGTTCGCCCTCACGGCGGTGTCCGCGGGCGGTTTGTGGGTGATGGGCGACTCGATCGTGCGGGCCGCATCGTCGTTTCTGGCGCGCTGCCTGGAATTCCACCGCTACAACTACACGAGCGGGCAGGACCAGTGGAACTACGTCACGGGCCAGTTCATGCCGCTCGCCCTGGTGCTGGGCGGGCTGATGCTGATGCTCGTGATTGCCGCGCTGTCGCCGCTGGCGCTCACGCGCGGGGCCATTTCGTTCAAGCCGCTGGCCCCCGATATTTCGCGCCTGTTCAAGCTGCAGGGGCTGACGCGCATGTTTTCGCTGGAGGGGCTGATGGAGCTGCCCCGCCTGCTGATCAAGCTGTTCCTGATTGCCGGCGTGGGCTGGCTGCTCGTCCGGTATTACCGGGGCGACCTGATCGAACTGCCGCAGCAGGACCTGGGCGTGGCCATGCGCGACACCCTGCACGTGGCCGGCGTGGCCTTCCTCTGCATGGCGGCGGTGATGATGCTGGTGGCGGCCGTGGATGTGCCGCTGTCGTTGTGGCAATACGCGCGCAAGCACCGCATGACCAAGGAAGAAGTGCGCAAGGAGCACCGCGAGTCCGAAGGCGATCCGCACGTCAAGGGCCGCATCCGCAACCTGCAGCGCCAAGCTGCCCAGCGCCGCATGATGGCCGACGTGCCCAAGGCCGATGTGATCGTCACCAACCCGACGCACTACGCCGTCGCGCTGCGCTATTCCGAGAAGGAAGGCGGCGCGCCGCGCGTGCTGGCCAAGGGCGCCGACATGGTCGCAGCCAAGATTCGGGAGCTGGGGACGGAGCACAAGATTCCCATTCTGGAAGCGCCCCCGCTGGCCCGTGCGCTGTACCGCCATACCGAGATCGGTCACCAGATTCCCGAAGCGCTGTACGCCGCCGTGGCCGAAGTGCTCGCCTATGTCTATCAGCTGCGCCGCCTGCACCAGGTGGGCGGCCGTGTGCCGGTGCGCCCGACCGACCTCCCGGTGCCCGCCGATATGGACCCGGGGCCGCAGCCCGGCGCGGACGACGCCGATGACGACGTCACCGGTAACGCCTGACGGATCGGCAATCCCAACGTTGATGCAGACGCTTTCGCCGGTGAGGCCCCGACTGCCGCTACCGCACCACGACGTTATATCGACCCGGGCGGTGCCACGCGATCACCATCGCGCTCATGGCAACTGCACTCAGCGCCGACCAGCCCACACGGCCGGTCGGAATCACCAGGAGCGATGTCAGCAGAATCATCGAGTCGATGGCCACCTGCACGATCCCCGCATTGATCCCCCGCGTGCGCTGCAGCCAGAGCGTCAGAACGCCCGTGCCACCCACGCCGGAGCCATGCCGGGCGAGCGCCAACACCCCCATGCCGTTGAGCGTTCCGCCCACCACCGCCGCAAACAGCGGGCTCTCAAAATCGATGTGTAACGCCTGCCGCGTCACCGCCAGCAGGAGGGTGATCCCACAACTGGCCAGCGTCGACTTGATGGCAAAA
This sequence comes from Ralstonia sp. UNC404CL21Col, assembly GCF_000620465.1. Lineage (GTDB taxonomy): Bacteria > Pseudomonadota > Gammaproteobacteria > Burkholderiales > Burkholderiaceae > Ralstonia > Ralstonia flatus. The sequence continues at coordinate 606,604 of NZ_JIBE01000004.1, read as the reverse complement.
CGCGGGCCCATGACGAAATAGGCGAACACGAAAAACGGCACGTTGACCAACGTGAAAATGGTGCCAACCGAGAGCGGCGCCACGTACGACACGAGCAACGCGATCCCGGCAATGCCACCGGTCACGAGTCCGGCTGCGCTGAGCAGCACCACCCCCGTCACGATGAACATCATGCCCACGGCCATGCCGTAGACGTCTTCGAGCATCGTGTGTCGGGCGGCATGGGGAGGGCTTGCTGCAACGGCGCTGCTTGCGTGATGAAGCTGATGGTCCATGGCGCCGCTCATCGGATGAACGGCCAGTCCGGCAAACAATCATGGATGTCCGGTAATCCAGAGGTGGGGTGCTTCATTGAACGTTGCCTATGATCGGGTTGGTGCATCCACGCACCGGACACTGCACCACCTTCGTGCGGTGATGCCTGGAACCGGGTCTTGTGGGCGGCGTTTCAGGATGATTTGCAAGTCCCATACCCAGCGTCCTGGGCTGCATGGCGCATACGACCACGCCGCCGCTGCAGCGCGAGGGTATCGAAAGGGGTGCGGTTGAGGGACAGGATGGGTACAGCCTGGTTGCGTACGCGATTCTGTATGAAAGTCTGGTACGACGCACCCCCGGCCCCGCTGGCGGCGTGAAGGGGTAGAAGCGCACCCCCCGATGGGAGGGTATTTCAGAGAAAAGCCGCCTTTTGGGCGGCTTTCTCACGTCTTCGATTTGGCGGCGCCCCCTGCAAGATGGCATCCATCGAAAAGCCCCCCGCTGCACGCCCTCCAATGAACGCCGCACTGCTCCGAGTCACCGACATCCTGCGCAAGGGCGACTACCGCTCCGCCGCGGGCCCGGTGCTCATCATCCTGATTCTGGCGATGATGGTGCTGCCATTGCCGCCGTTCATCCTCGATCTGCTGTTCACGTTCAACATCGCGCTGTCGATCATCGTGCTGCTGATCAGCATGCACACGCTCAAGCCGCTGGATTTCTCGTCGTTCCCGAGCATCCTGCTGATCACCACGCTGATGCGGCTGTCGCTCAACGTGGCGTCCACCCGCGTGGTGCTGATGGAGGGCCACACCGGCCCCGACGCCGCCGGCAAGGTGATCGAGGCGTTCGGCCACTTCCTGGTGGGCGGCAACTACACCGTCGGCATCGTGCTGTTCGTCATCCTGGTCATCATCAACTTCATGGTGATCAGCAAGGGCGCGGGCCGCATCGCCGAGGTCAGCGCGCGCTTCACGCTCGATGCGATGCCCGGCAAGCAGATGGCGATTGACGCCGACCTGAACGCCGGCCTGATCCGCGAAGACGAAGCCCGCAAGCGCCGCACGGCCATCGCGCAGGAAGCCGAATTCTTCGGCTCCATGGACGGTGCCAGCAAGTTCGTGCGCGGTGATTCGGTGGCGGGTATCGCCATCCTGCTGATCAACATCGTCGGCGGCCTGGCCGTGGGCGTGCTCCAGCACGGCATGGACGTGGGCCACGCCGCCACCAACTACACGCTGCTGACCATCGGCGACGGCCTGGTCGCGCAGATTCCCGCGCTGGTGATCTCCACCGCGGCGGGCATCATGGTCAGCCGCGTCTCCACCGACAAGGACGTCGGTCAGCAACTGTCGAGCGAGCTGTTTGCCATGCCGATGGTGCTGATGACCACCGCCGGCGTGCTCGGCCTGCTGGGCCTGGTGCCGGGCATGCCGCACATCCCGTTCGTGCTGTTTGGCGGCGGTCTGGGCTATCTGGGCTGGTACCTCAAGAAGAAGCGCGAAGTGCCCGAGGTCGAGCCCGTGCTGCAGGCGATTGCCCCGGTGGATACGCCCGAGGCGAGCTGGGACGACGTGTCGTGGGTCGACGTGCTGGGTCTGGAAATCGGCTACCGCCTGATCCCGCTGGTCGACAAGAGCCAGGACGGCGAGCTGCTGCGCCGGATCAAGGGCATCCGCAAGAAATTCACGCAGGACATGGGTTTCCTGGCGCCGGTCGTGCACATCCGCGACAACCTGGAGCTGGGCCCGTCGTCGTACCGCATCACGCTCAAGGGCGTGGAAATCGGCCACGGCGAAGTGCAGCAGGGCAAGTTCCTCGCCATCAATCCGGGTGGGCAGGACGGCCTGGGCGGCCACGGTGGCATGGGCGGCCTGGGTGGCATGGGTGGTCGCCTGGGCACGCAACTGCCCGGCACCCCGACCGTGGATCCGACCTTTGGCTTGCCGGCCATGTGGATCACCGCCGATGTGCGCGATCGCGCGCAGGCCGAGGGCTACACCGTGGTCGATTGCAGCACCGTCATCGCCACGCACGTCAATCAGTTGATTTACACCCATAGCACCGAGCTTCTCGGCCGTTTGGAAGTCCAGCAATTGCTCGATCATTTGGGCAAGGAAGCACCGAAGCTGGTCGAAGACGTTGTGCCGAAGCTGTTGCCCGTCGCGACCGTGCAGAAGGTGCTGCAGAACCTGCTGGACGAAGGCCTGCATATCCGCGACATCCGCACCATCGTCGAGACGCTGGCGGAACACGGAGGCAGGACGCAAGACCCCGCCGAACTCACCGCCGCCGTGCGTGTGGCGCTGGGCCGGGCGATTGCCCAGCAGCTCTTCCCGAACAAGACCGAAATGCAGGTCGTCACGCTTGACCCGAATCTGGAGAACATCTTGCTGCAAAGCGTCGTTGGCTCTAACGCCGGCCCGATCGAACCGCAACTGGCTGACTCGCTCATGCAAGCAGCAGCGGACTCGTCGCGGCAGCACGAACAGATGGGTCAGACGGGCGTCCTGCTCGTACCGCCCGCACTGCGCCCGATGCTTGCCCGCCTGTTCAAGCGTGCCGCACCGAGCCTGCGCGTGCTGTCGCACGCAGAAATTCCAGATCACCGAACGATTAAGGTTGTCGCCATGCTTGGAGGCCGCGCATGAAAATGCATCGATTTACCGGACTGACGTCGCGTGACGTCCTGCGCAAGGTCCGCGACCAACTGGGCGATGGCGCTCTGATCCTGTCGAACCGCGCCATTCCGGGCGGCATCGAGATCATCGCGGCATCCGATTCGCACGTGGATGCGCTGGTCGACACGCAGTCGTCGGCGCCCAAGGCGGCACAGCGCCGTCCGATGGCACCGGCCCCGATTCCCGAGCCCGCACCGATTGCCGCTGCAACCGCAGCCGTGGCGGCCGCTCAGGCACCTGCTGAAGAAGCCCCGCAGGCCGAGACCCCGGCACCCAACGCACTGGCCCGTCTGCGCAACCGCTTCATCGCTTCGCGCCGCGCGCCTGCACAGGAAGACGCACCGGCAGCGCCGGTCGCCCCGGTTACTCAGGCCGCCAAGCCGGCCGGCCGCACGCTGCAAACGCGCGTGGACGACGACGTGGCGTTTGGCGAAGAAGATGCGCTGGCCGCGTCCACCCGCATGCTGGCGGGTCTGTCGCTGGACCGCGCCAACGCAGAGGTTGCCCAATCCGCAGAGCGGGCCATGGCCAGCACCGCCCAGTTCATCGCGCGCCGTACCACGGTGGAAGACGACGAGCCGGAGATGGAATCGACGGCCCGCTTTGCCGCACGCCGCGAACAGGCACGCGAACAGGACGACCGCCCGGTCACGCTGCGCAGCTTTGCCGAGCGCGTGGAAGCCCAGGCACGCACGCTCCGTGCAGAACAGCGGAAGGCCGAAGCGCCTGTGAAGGCGCGTATCGACGCGCAAGCCGACGCAGGCAAGTCGTCCGATATTTTCGTCCGCGTGGAGGACACGATGGCCCAGCCCGAAGCCCCGCGTGATGACGTGAGCCTGCAGCGTTCGGCCATCCAGGCCGACGTGAAGGAAAGCATCCGTGCCGAGACCGACGTGATGACCCGCCGCATGGTCGGCGAGATCGAAACGCTCAAGAGCACGCTGAACGACGCCATGTCGAGCCTCGCCTCGCTGGGCGTGAAGCTGGGCGACCCGGTGCGTACGCGCCTGTTCCAGACCATGCTCAACGCAGGGTTCTCGGCGCAGCTCACGCGCTACGTGCTGGAAAACATGCCGCAGCACGACACGTACGAAGGCGCGTTGGATTTTGTGCAGCGTGCGATTGAAAAGAACCTGAGCACCGTGTCGGATGAAAACAGCCTGCTCGACCAGGGCGGCGTGTTTGCCCTGATGGGCCCGACCGGCGTGGGCAAGACCACCACGACCGCCAAGCTGGCCGCGCGCTTCGTGCTGCGCCATGGCGCATCGCGCGTGGCGCTGCTGTCGACCGACAGCTACCGGATCGGCGGCCATGAACAACTGCGCATCTACGGCAAGATCCTGGGCGTCTCGGTGCATGCCGTGAAGGACGCGCAGGACCTGAGCCTGGCGCTGAACGACCTGCGCGAGAAGCACGTCGTGCTGATCGACACCATCGGCATGAGCCAGCGCGACCGCGCCGTGTCCGAACAGATGGCGATGCTGCATGCCGTGGGCCCGTCGATCAAGCGCCTGCTGCTGCTCAACGCTGCCAGCAACGGCAAGACGCTCGATGAAGTCGTGGGTGCCTACCGCGACGCCAATCTGGCCGGCTGCATCCTGACCAAGATCGACGAGGCCGCTTCCGTTGGCCACGCGATGGACGTGATGATCCGCCGCCGCCTGCCGCTGCATTACGTGTCGTACGGCCAGCGCGTGCCGGAAGACATTGCGGTGCCGAACAAGAAGCTGCTGATCCACCGCTCGTTCCGGGCCGGTGCGGAGCAGTCGTCGTTCACGCTCGATTCGGATGAATCGTTGCTCGTGGCGCAAGGTGCGGTGTTACGCAACGCAGGCAACCGCGAACCCGGCCTGGCCGCTTTCGATTTCGCCTGACAAAGGGGGCGACCATGACGACGCCATTCGCCAAGGATCAAGCCGCAGGGCTGCGGCGCATGCTCGGTCATGCCGCTGCCCGCCGCGTGCTCGTGATCGGCGCGGAAGAGCAGGTCGATGACTTTGTCGACAACCTGCGCATCGCGCTGTCCGGCATGGGACGTGATACCGCTGTGGTGAGCGCGCAGACCGTGCTGGCCATGGCCGGCGTGCTCGAACAGCACGACGAGACGGCGGATGTGACGCTGGTGGCCGCGCATTTCGGCACCCGGGCGCTCGGCACCGTGGCCGAAGCGTGCGACGACGTGCTGCTGACCTTCTCGGATGGCCCGGAAGGCATCAAGAGCGCGTACACGCTGCTCAAGAAAACCGCCGTGCTGCAAGGCGGCGCCGGCATCCGCACCGTGGTGTGCGGCGCGCATTCGGTCGATTCCGCCGTGCGCGTGTTCGGCAACCTGGCCAACACCGTGGGCCAGTACCTGAACACCCGGATCGATTTCGCCGGCTACCTCCCCGAGGACCGGCACGTAGAACTCGCGCTCTCGCTCGGCAAGCCCGTGGCGAGTGCGTTTCCCGCATCGCCTTCGGCCATGGCCTTCCGCCAGCTTGCCGAAGAAATGTTGAGCTGGGCCAGCGCCGAGGCCCAAGCCGGTGATGGCAGTGCGCCGTCACGGGTGGTCATGTCGGCGCGGGCACCGGCTGAGGAGCCGGCAGATGAATCGGCGCAAGCAACGTCAATGTCGGCATCGACAGCGACACCCGGCGCCACCGCACGCGCGGCCGAATTGGTTTATTGAGGCGCAGCATGAACGAAGCGTCAAAGGCAGGCATGGATATGTACACCGCAACCGGTCGCAAGACCAAGTCCGACGAGATGGCCACGTACGCACCCCTGGTGCGTCGCATTGCCAACCAGATGATGGTCAAGCTGCCGGCCAGCGTTGAGCTGGACGACCTGATCCAGGCCGGCATGATGGGCTTGCTCGATGCGCTGTCGCGCTACGAGGAAACACAGGGCGTGCAGTTCGAGTTCTACGCGGCCCAGCGTATCCGCGGCGCGATCCTGGACGAACTGCGCGGCTCGGACTGGCTGCCGCGCGGCCTGCGCCGCAATGCCCGCACGATCGAGCAGGCGATCCAGAAACTGCAGCAGCAGAAGGGCCGTGCCCCCACGGAAACCGAGATTGCCGCAGCGCTGGGCATGTCGCTGGCCGAATACCAGAAGCAACTGGTCGACCTGCAAGGCAGCCAGCTGCTGTATTACGAAGATTTCGACCGCGAAGACGCCGACGCCTTCATCGAGAACCGCGCCCCCGAGAACGACGCCACGCCGCTGGACCAACTGCTGGACCACGACCTGCGCGAATCGGTTGTGGCTGCCATCGAGGCACTGCCCGAGCGAGAAAAGCTCATGATGAGCCTCTACTACGAGCAGGATCTGAACCTGCGTGAAATCGGCGCCGTGATGGGCGTGTCGGAATCGCGTGTGTGTCAGATCCATAGCCAGGCGATTGCCCGCATCCGCTCACGCCTGCGCGATCGCGCATGGCTGCCGACGCCGACCTGATCCGATATCACCCGAGCGCCGCTGCCAATGGCGAGCGACGCTGGGTCTGTGCCTGACCTGCCAGTTTCTTACTGCGCGGCCAGCGAGTCATCTCGCGGCCGCGCTTTTTCTTTGGGTACGTCGGTCACATCGGTCACGAGCCGCGAGGCGGCGGCATCCCACACGCGGGTCTCGCCGTGCTTGAACAGAAGGAAGCGCTCGGCGGGCACGTTGGCGGCCTTCAGCGCGTGGGCCAGGTCGGTGATGGGCTGGTCCAGCGCTTCGTCCGTCAGCTCAAACGTGCCCCAATGAATGCCCACGGCCTGCCGGGCACCGATGTCTTGCATGACCTGCACGGCTTCGGCCGGGTCGATGTGCTGCGCCTTCATGAACCAGCGCGGCTCGTAGGCGCCCACGGCAATGGCCGCCACATCGAAGTGGCCGAAGCGCGCCCCGATGTCGCGCGTGTCTTGCGAATACCCCAGATCGCCCGAGAACCAGAAGCGCAGGTGTGGATGCAGCAGCGCCCAGCTGCCCCACAGCGTCCGGTTGCGGTCGTACAGGCCGCGTGCGGACCAGTGCTGCACGGCGCAGAAGTGCGCGGTGAAGGGGCCGAATCGGGCTTCGTCGTCCCAGTCGAATGCGCGCACGTTGGGTTGGTCGCCGGCAAGGCGTGTGCCGCGCACGTTGCGCGCAAACCAGCGGTCGATGCCCAGTGGCACGAAAAACATCGGCGCGCCGCCGGGCTGGCGCATCAGCGCACGCACGCTGGCGCGGTCGAGGTGGTCGTAATGGTTGTGCGAGATCAGCACCAGGTCGATATGCGGCAACTGCTTGAGCGACAGCCCTGGCGGTTGATGGCGGCGCGGCCCCGCAAACGGCAGCGGCGAGGCGCGCTTGGAGAACACCGGGTCGGTCAGCACATTCAGCCCGTCGATCTGCAGCAGCAGCGTTTCGTGGCCGATCCAGGTGAGCTGCGGAACTTCGGGCGGTTGGTGGATGGCCCCGAGGTTGGGCGCGATGCAGGAGAGGTCTTGCGTGGGCGGCTTGGGCAGCTTCAGGCGGCGACGCTCCCGTTGCCATTGCCAGAAATCGGCGTCGGGGCGCGGGTGCGGATAGCGGTTTCGGAATCCGTCCGGCGTGTGGTGCGGCTTGGCGGGGTTGTAGTCGGGATTCTTCATGGGCGAAGTGTTCCGTGGCGTTCCGTGGTGGCGGGGCGGTCCACCTGAAGTCATGCCTGGTGGCGCATAGCTTACGCAAGTACGGCGTGGACGTCCTGGCGGTGCCGTCGTTATCATCGTCCAGTCGCAGACAGTGCCATGCGTTGAGCGTGTCGTCGCGTGCCGGATGGTGGCGCAGACAGCGCATTCGTGTTTGGGGCCTGTCGCATCCGCCACATTCCACTGCCCCGCGCCCATGGATTCCGCCCCCGCCCGAAGCACTCCACCTCCCGGCCCGCTCTCAGCGGCGCTGTACCGGGACCGCCTGCACGCCAGCAACTGGTTTGGCGGTCTGGGCAAGCCCCTGCAGGAAATCCTCATCGACATGGCGATCGTGCGCCGGCTGGCCGACGGGGAGGTGCTGTTTCGGCGCGGCGATCCGCCCGACGGGCTGTATTGCGTGGTGGAAGGCGGCATTCGGGTGCGTGCCACCACGGCGGATGGCCGCGAAGCGCTGCTGGCCGTGCTGGAGCCCGTGAACTGGTTTGGCGAGATCGGCGTGTTCGACAACCAGGCGCGCACACACGATGCGTGGGGCGAGGGCGATTCGGTGCTGCTGCACATGCCGCAGGCCGCGTTGATGGACCTGCTTGAACGTGCGCCGCAGCACACGCACGCTTTTGCGTTGCTGCTGACGCACAAGCTGCGCCTCGCTTTTTCCGTGCTGGAAGAAACGGCGCTGTTGCCGGCCTCAGTGCGGGTGGCGCGACGCCTGTTGCTGATGGCCGCCGGCTACGGCGACTTGCGCCTCGGCACCCGCCGCGTGCTGCGCGTTCCGCAGGAGCAGCTTGCTTTGCTGCTCGCGCTGTCACGCCAGACCGTCAATCTCGTGCTCAAGGATTTTCAGGCGCGCGGCATTCTCAAGGTTGCCTATGGCGAGATCGAACTGCTCGATCTGCCCGGCCTGCGCGACATCGCCAAGGGGTGAGCGCGCGCAGGCCGCGTCCGCTTACCGCCGCAGCAGACCTGCCAGCCCAATCGAAAAGTCCAGGCCCGCGCCGATCGCGCACTGGAACGTCTGCGGCGCCGACACGGCCTGATACGTCAGCGGCGAAAGAAACGACACAGTCACCGTGGCCTTGTCGTCGGGCGTCACGCGGTACTGCGCAAGTTCCAGTACAGGCGTGCCGTCGGGGCGCAGCGTCAGATGCTGGTTAGAGAAGCCGATGTTGCTGCCCTCGACTTCAAGGAAGTCACGCACCGCAAAACCACCGTGCACCACCGGCGCCGCTGCCTTGGCGCCGGCGCCTTGTCCATTCGGACATTGCGACGGCGAGAAGACCGCCGTGACCGGAATGCCCGAGAACAACTCCGTACGCAGGACGTCGTAATGCGACACCGCCAAACGCGGCGCCACCTGTGCCTGGGCGAGCTGCGGCGCAGTGGTCAAAGCCGTCAAGGCGGCGCATATCAGCGCAGTACGCAGGGCAGGTTGAAGGGAACGGAATGCGTGATGGGTCGACATGGAGCGTGCTCCGTAGTGAAGGGGAATGTGCAGCGTAGGGTGGCGCGTGGGCGTGTGCGACTACGCTGGTGCGTAGACACGGCAACACGCACGCTCGCACTCAGCCGGGTCCCGGCGCCTGATGCGCCGGCACGATGATGAGGTTCTGCCCGATATGGATCAGATCGGGATTCGCAAGCTGGTTCAGTCGCGCAACCTCGTCGATCACCGCTTCCAGCTCGCGATACGTCGGGCCGACCACGATCGTGCCGCGGTTCGCCTCGTTGCGCAGGATGCGCGAGAGTGATTCGCCGGCCAGTACGTCGTGCGTGACGGCGGGCACCAGGTGCGTCACCGGTGCGGGCGGCACGGGTGGCGGTGGCGGAAGGACCGGCGTATGGGGCGGTGGCTGTGCCGGGCCGGTTTGTTGGGGCGGCTGATTGGGCTGCACGGGTTGTGCTCCCTGCCCCGAGTTGATCCAGGCTGAAATCAGCGCGGTGGTTTCAGCCAAGGCAGTGAGGCCCGCACTGGCGCGGATCACGCCCGGCATGAAGTTTGGCACCACGGCCTTGAGCGTCGACATCAGGTAGATCACCGAACCGCCCACCGATACGGCCCCGGCGACGCTTGGCGGGTGCGTCATCGCCGAGACGATGGTGCCCGTGGAAGACAACGTGTACGCACCGTGCACAAGCGAGCGGACGACATCGCTGTTGTTGAAGTCGAAGCCGCGGCGGAAGCTGTAGCGCAGCAGGCCGTGATAGAACGCGTTGAGGGTGCTGCCCGCCATCATGGTGATCGCCAGCGCCGGTGGCACAACGCCTTCGAGCATCATGCCGCCCCACGCGCCGACGCCCACCACGCCGCCTACCGTGGACGCCAGGCGCCCAAGTTGGCCCGACCGCACGCCCGAATGCATGAAGTGCATCTGCGACGCGGGCAGCCCGAGATAGCCGTCGACAAGTTGCAAACAGGTGGACGTGACGCGCGCAATGTGGGTATCGCGCTCTTCCTCGCTGAGACGGGGTTGGGCACCAGGCTTGGCCCGGTCGCGCAGCATGCCGATGGCAGCCAGCGTTTCTTCCATGACCGCGCGGATGTGGGGCAGGCGCTCGGGCGAGACATCACGTGCCTTGGCATAGCGTTCGATGCCTGCGTAATACGCGATGAGCTTGTTCTCGATCATCGCGGTATCACCGCGCTGGATGCTCGAGCTGAGGATGGCGCGCCATTGCTGTGCCGTGCGACCGAACGCCGGCAGCGCTCGCGCCAGTGAGGCCGAATCGCGCAGGTCCACCTTGCCCAGGCTGACGAGCAGGGCAGAGAGGGCGGCACCGCCTGCGCCGGCCGCGACCGCCTTGCCGATCTGCAGGAGCGCCCGCTGGTTGAGTGACCCATAGGCCGACGGCGCATCGGTGCGTTGCAGCAGCTTGGTAGGCGCGCGCATCGGGCCGTAGCCGAGCGCGCGCAGCATGGCATCGGCATCGTCTTCTGCCACGGGAATCGGTGTCAGGTCGCGGTGCTGCTGGTAGCGTGCCGGGTCGAGTTCAGGGTCGGTCATCAAGCCGTCCCAGTCGGTCAGGACGGCATCATGTGCAGGTTCTGCGGGGGCCACGTGGCTACGCTGCACACGATCACCGTGCTCATCGAGCCAGCGCTGCGCATGGGCGTCCGCACGCGGGTTGGACTGCACGCCGAGTGCATCGCGATTCGAGCGCGCCCATTGGATCGTGCTGTACTTCGCTTGTTCGACCCGATGCGTTGTGTTCTCCGCGAACAGTGCGCGACGCACGTCTTCGAACTTGACTTGCAGGTTGCGCTCGTCAATGACCTCACGCACCTGATTCATCAGGGGCTCGTAGAGGATCGACATGTCCTCCTTTGTGAGGCGGTTCAACGGCCGTCCGAGCGCAGCATCGAAGTGGATGCGCTTCCAGTTGTCGTTCTCAAGGATCAACTCCGCCGTGGCCCGCGTCAGCTCCTGCGAACGCGTGTAGTCGGAGGTACCGTCCAGCGCAATATGCACATCGGTCATGTACGGGCTGTCCAGCAGCGTGCGCGCGACCTTGAGCGAAGCGATGCCCTCCACCGGATCGAGCACGTTGTCGTTGCCGGTGCCGAACACATTCACCGTGGGGTGTTTGCCGGGATTGTCGAGCATCCAGGCTTCATAAGCCTTGCCAAACCGCACCATGTTGATGGGACGGTTCGGCCCCGGCACCGGGCGCCCATCGGTGCCGACGCGCATGTTGGCCGGGTCCATCCAGAGGGTGACCTGCGCGCCGGTCTTGGCTGAAAAGTCCAGCATCTTGTTGACGGAGTCCTGGTTCAACCAGTCCAGCGCGACGACCATCACACCGTCCTTGTTGACCAGCCCGCCGACGTTCTCATCGAACGAGACATTGCCGTGCTCGCGCATTGCGGCCTGCCACATGCGGCGCACGTGCGTCAGCGGGCGTCCGAGACCGGCGGCCGACAGCATGCTTTCTGCTGCCACCACCCGGATCTCGGTGATCACGCCGATGTTCTTGCACAGCAGCGCCTCGCCGGCAGTCTCGATGTTCGACGGAGAAATTGTGCGCGCGGCCAGCGTGACCAAATCCTGTTCCTTATGCGGCAGGTTCAGGTACGCGCGTACGGCGCGGCGGTCTGCCGTACTGGCTACGCTGAAGTGCTGGGCAAGCTTGCGCGGGAACGGCACGCCGAGCACCCTGCAGGCGTTCTCCAGCAGCTTGAGCGCAGTCTGCTCGCGCAGCAGACCCACGGTCGGGTAGTCGCGCATCACGAACAACGATTCCTTGAACGTGCGTCGGATGCGTGCAGGCAACGGAAGATCGCTGTTCTGACGGGATCGCTTCGTGACGGCGGCCAGGCCCGGCGCATCGACGTTGCGGATCCCGCGCTCCTTGATCTTGCTGCCCTGCGTGCCTGCGGTGTCGACGATGGCGGCGAGTTCCGGCCGCACCGACGCCTTGTCCGACTCAGCAAGCCCCGCGCCGCGATACGTGCGCTTTCGGCCCAGCTCCTTGACGCTCTGATCGATGGCCACTTCCGCAGGTGGCCGCTGGCTGACCACGAACAGGGTTTCGGGCGTGTAGGAGGTCCGTGCGCCCAGCGGGCTGTCCGCCATGGGGACCAGCCCGTCGAAGTGGCGCTTGCCGGCATCCAGGGCACGCCAGGACGGCACACCCTTATCGTCGAACACAACCTGCCCGAGCAGCGTATCCGGCCCGTTCTCATTGCGGGCAAATGCGTAGGTGAAATGGCGCGTGCTATCCAGCGCGCCATTGCTGTGCGACATGGCGACCTGGTGGAAGTTTTCACCCGAAACATGCAGCGCGCGGCCGCGCTCCACGCGCGCCGCCGCCGTGCGCATCGGCATGAGGGCGAGCATGCGGCGGGGACCGGCCATGGCGCCAACGGCGGCGCGGGCGGGTAGGTCCTGCACCCCACGCGTTACACGCTTGAACCGGCTGAGCGGTTTGTCCGCTGGCACCGGCTGGCTGGTCGGGCTCTGGCTCGTTCCGCCGGAGGACGAGGCTGGTTGCGATGCAGACGGACCGCCGCCACTGTCGAGCGTGATGACGTCCGGATCGCCCGGCATTTCGTCGGGCGGTGTTTCTCGGGTTGCCTGTGGTGTTCGTGGCTCGGATGACGCCTCGGTAGGCGGTACGTAGGGCGTTTCTTCGGAAGGCGGCCACGCTCGGCCGTTTGGATCAAGTTTCCATCCAGGCTGGCGGGCAGCGGCGAACGCGGGGTCGTCTGGGTGCGTGGGAACGACGCGGCAGTCTGGGTTGTGTATCTGCGAGCGGTCAATCTTGTGTTCGGTCGCGAACACCGGATTGGGCATTGCCTCGGAGAGACGCTGACTGAGTTTGAGCCCGTTGTCGACCATCAACACGACGGGCACGGCATCAGCGTTCTCGAAGCCTTTGGCCCATAGCCGGGCGCTGATCAACTCGGCCAGTTCGCTACTGGAGAAAATCGATGGCTCGGTCCGCCCATTTTTTTCAACGATGCCGTCGAGCCAGATCGCATTCGGGTCGCCATCGAGCAGCTTGCCCTCGACGATCAGCACGTCTTCCGGCAAGGCGTACCGCATGCCGCCGATGGCTTTCGCGCCGATATCGGCGGTACGGGGTTTGATCATGCTCGGAAGCGCCGGTGTGTCGCTGCCGTCCTTTGCGGTGTAGAGGACGATGCGCCCTTCGGTGCCGTCTTCGTGCACCGTGCGGACGCGTTCACTTGTCGGCTTGCCGGTTTCGGGGTCTCTCAAGACGCCTCCAGACAGCGGCGCGCGCTGGCCGTCCAGGCCGAACACGCGCACGTTGTCACGCTTGAGCAGGAAGGCCAGCCAGCGCGCTACTTCCGGCATGATTGCGCCCCCATGCTGGAGCGCGACGAAGAACCCAGGTACCTCCATTTCCGGATTCATCTCCATCACGCGACGCAACGTGAGCATTGCGCCGTCGGTGCCAACGTCCCGGGTGCGAGTGGTGCCTTCAAAACGGATCTGGTCGAACGGGGTGTCGATCAGCGCGCGCGCAATGTCGAACGGCGTGAGGAGAGCGTTGTCTGCGCTGTTGACGATCGGGCCGTGCCCGTCGAACGCCGCGCCGACCATACCCGCCGGGAAGTGCATGTTGTCGTGGAACGCGGTGCTGGCGTTCACGAGCAGCGGCTGGGCGGGCAGGTCGTCCCAGGCGGTGCAGTCGTAGGCAGGCCGCCCGTTAACGAGAACCGCGGGGGTGGCCGGGTCTGGCGCGCCCTTCGCGTGGAGCGTGAGCGTAACCGGGCGCGGCTTGCCCAGCGCCGGCATGGCGGGCACTTCGCGCTTGTAGGTGAGGTGAGGATGCGCGACCACCCTGCCAAGCACATCCGCAATCCGCATCCGAAGCACGGAAGATGGGAGGTCCGCATTGAGCAGCGAAAGAATCTGGTTGCAGGCGTCTGCGAACGGCCGCTGGTTGACTGCATCGGCAACGTGCGATGCGGGCGAGCCCACCAGGAGTTCCAGCGGATCACTCGCTGTCCTGTAGGCGCCCGACGGCGTGCCGTGTTGCGCCAGGTCGTTTGCCGCCGCGATCTGGCTGTGCGCCTCGTCGAGCAGCAGCATCATCCTGTCGCCCTCGGGAAAGACCGGCTCATCGCCGTCATACAGCATGCGCAGCCGCTCTTTCGTCTTGGCATAGAGCGCATCGGCATGTGAGATGACGGGCAGCGCCACGATGCCGTGCGTCTGCCCATCGAAATGGGCGTTGATGACGTGCCGGCGCCCGTCTTGTGCTCCGTCGGAAAGCTGCAGCCAGTCGAGCCCGTCCTGACCCTGCACGCGAATACCGGGGCGTGGGTCGGCAATCTGCCCGTCGGCGCTGCGTCGCTGGCGTATGCGGTTGGACAGTTCGTTCGACAGATTCACCAGCAGCGGCGGTGCTGTCCCCGAGCGGGTATCGCAGCCAAGCACGACGATGTGGCTCGTCGTCTCCATGCTGAAGGTCTGATCGTTCCACACGCGTTCGGCCAGCGCGACGCCGTCCAGCCGCACCTGCGGCCCGTGATCGGACTGCCGCATGGGTAAGCCGGCGGGGACGTCGTCGATGGACCCGTAGGCCGATTTCACGTCGAGCCAGATGCCGTGGTGTTCCACCTCGCCGGCAATCACATAGGCCGGCGTGATGCCGCTTTTGCCCGGTGCCGGGCTGCCATACGGAATCGGCACGTCGGTGGGTACGCCGCTGAGGTTGGCGGGGCGCTGCGGGAAGTGCATCAGGAACGGCGCGGAGTCCGGAAACTCCGGGTCGATCAGATTGATATGCGGCGTGTCGGCACAGGCGGCACGGTAGACGGTCGGCAGGAATGCAAGGCTGCCGTCGTACGGTTGCATGGAGCCAGCCGGATCGTAGTTCAGCTCGATCCTGGGCCCTCCCTGGCTTGCAGTTGCAGATGGGATATAGCCAAGTATCTTGCTGGCGGGCTGCATGCTTGCCACGGGCAGGCCGTCGGCGACGGGCCTGCCGTTCTCGGTGCGTCGGCCCGCCACGGGCTCGTCCGACACGCGCAGGTTGCCCAGCGGGAGCAGATAGAGATACTCGTCGGGCTCCATGTGCATCAACAAGCCGAAGGCCGTCACGTTGCGATGGATCTGCCGCGCGTCCAGGCCATGCTGCTGCACTTCTTCGGGCGTGGAGCGGGAGACGACCATCCCCATGCCCGCGTGGGGTTCGCCGCTGTACAGATACAGCCGGTTGATCTCCTCGTGCAGGTCGTCGAGGATGGCAACACGCTCCCGAGCCAGAACACGCGGGTCGGCGAGGTCCTCGAAATGCAGCCCCGGCGTGCCATAACGCCTGGGGCGATCACTGGGAAGCACCTCGGGTTCGGTATGGGCAGCCTTGTCGTGCGGGTCGCCATCGAGCTGGATCACGTTGCCGCTCAAGGCCGCGACGGGTACGGTGGTGTTGGCGAGCGCGCCAGCCTCGTTGGTCATCGCTGCGAGCTGGCCCAGCGCCCGCACGGCCGGTGCATCCAGCTGTCTGCCGGCGAGCGCGTCCCGCAGATGGTCGAATGCATCCGCCCCCAGTTTGGCAACGACAGGGTGCAGGCCCTCTCCCGGCTTGGGCATCCATTGATGCAACTGATCGAGCAACGCGTCCGCCGCGGTCGCTTGCTCGTCGTTCATCGGCGCGTACGTTGTGCCGACCGCGTTGCCGTTGCGCCGCGCCACCTTGCGCAGCATGAGCGCCTCGCCGGGCTGTTCGATCATGCCGGCGGCCAGGAAGCCGAAGGTCTGGCCGATGGCGACAGCACGCTGCTGGTGCGTCATCTGGTTCCATTGCGCGCCGGTCTGGATCATGTTCCAGCCCATGCCGGCCATCGATCCGTATTTGGCGACCTTGAACAGCGGCGTGCGCCCGACGTCTTCGGCGAAGGTGTTGACCTCGTCGGCGAACCCTTTGACGGGGCGTGCGGCCAGCCAGCGTTCGAGCGCGCGGGCGTCGTCGGCAGTGCGGCCGATCATGCCGACCCGGCCGATCTTGCCGAGCGTGCCGATGCCGTCGGTGGCGGTCATGAGCAGCGCAAAGCCGGCATCGGCCCAGGCCGCGGCGTTGTCCGGGTGTTCCAGCACGCGCACGGCGGCTTCGCTCGTTTGCATGGCGCCGATGGCGAACATCGTGCCGCGCGCGGCCATCGCCAGCAGCACCATCTCGGGCGCGGCAAAGGGTGCCGCCACCATCGACACCACGGCCGCGCTGATCATGATCGCCGTCTCGGGCGTCAGCCACGGTTCGTGGCCGGTCTCGTGCGTGGCCACCAGCGCCATGGCGTTGCCCTGGTCGTCAAAGGTCGCCTGTCCGCCCACGAGGTACGACACCTGGCCGATGCCGAAATCGTTGTTGCTGACCCAGTCGCTCCAGCTGTCGTACACGCGGGTCTTGTGGGCCTTGTCGGTGCTGGCGCTGACGTAGCGGTCGTGGCCGTCGCGGCGCACGTCGAGCAGCACGGATTGCTGCGGGTCGTTGCTGCCTTCGGCCAGCACAAAGGTGAGGCCGGTGACGGTGACGGGGCCGGTGTCGCCGCCGCCGGCCTGCCACGCTGCACGGGCGAGGTCGTCGAGCGTGGTGCCGCTGCCGTCCTGGTTGCGGTAGACGAGCTGGTTGGGGTCGTAGTAGCGGAACGTGCCGTCATGCACGGCCTGCCAGTCGGCCGCGGTGACGGGCGTGCGCGCACTGATGCCGGCCTGCTGGCCGACGTAATCGCTGAAATCGGAAAACGTGGCGAAGCTGCGCGGTGCCAGGCCGCTGGCCTTGGCCAGTTGCTGAAACTCGGACGAGAACGACTGGTTGACCTTGGCGGCTGGGCTGTCGTCTGACGCAGCTCCGCCCTTGGCGTCCTTGAGCGCCATGTTCATCGGATCGACCACGCGGTCGGTCGGCGCAATGCCGGCGGCCGCTTGCGTCATGGCACCCGTCTTGTCGCGGTAGCTGTAGCCGTTGAGCGCAGAGAGGAACAGTTTGGGCGGTGCCCCGGCTTCCAGCGCCTTGCTGATGGTCGGCATCAGGTTCGTGTCGACGCTGAGCATGCCGGCCTCGGTGCCGCCGTAGTCCGACAGCACGGGCTTGTCGCCGGTCAGGCGCTGCTGGAATGCGTGGACAAGGCGGCCGTAGCCATCCACGAGTGCGTTCTCGCCATTGCCCAAGATAAGTCCGCCGTTGAACAGCCGATTGCCGATGCGCGCGAGGTTGCGGTAGTAATCCACGGCCTTCTGGTCGCGCGGGTGGTTGGCGATCCAGTTCATCATCGCCGAGGGCGGCTTGCCGCCGGGCGGGTCGATGACGGCGTAGAGCCGCGCCATCAGGTTGGGCGTGGTGTCCAGGCTGTCGAGCAGGTCTGCGGTGCGCGCGATGCCGTCGGCCGGCGGCAGCGTGGTGGTGAGCCGGGCGGTTTCGTCCACCATGTGCTGCACGGTCGGGTCGTTCTCCACGGCGTTCTGGATGGCGTGGTCGAAATCCACCGGCAGATACGACGACAGCATGTGGCTCATCTGGTCCAGCGCCTTGATGCGGTCTTGCGGCTCGCCACGCACGGGGTCGATGACGGTGTTCACCACGTTCTGCCGCATGTGCTGGATGCGGCTGTCGCCGAGGATGGCGTCGCGTACGGTGTTGCCGCCCGGCGCGTTGTCCATGGCGGCCGTGTATTGCTTGAGCGCCTCCAGCCCCTTGAATTCGGGGGCCTCCGCGCCCTGGCCCGGCGGCGTGCTGCGCATGGTGTTGTCTACCAGCTCCGTCACGATGGCCGCCTGCAGATAGGTGCCCGACAACTGCGGGACCTGTGCATCGTGATGCTGGTAGAGCTGCTGCACGGCGGCCTGCAGGTCGTTCTGGTAGACGCCGCTCAAGCCGTAACGCAGCAGATCGTCACCGGGAATCTGCGGATACGTGTCCTTGAGTTCCTGGACGACCGCCTTGTTGTACGCCGTGGTGGCGGTGGCCAGCGCCTGGTTGGCGCTCGTCACGTCGCCATGGCTGTCGGCGGCTTGCTTTTGCCGGATCTGCGCTTGCGTGAGGTCGTTCCAGGCCTGGTCGGTCTGATGTCGATCGGCCTGCAGCGCGGGGGAATCTTGCTGCGCCGGTGTCGCATCCAGCAGCTGGTGGATGGCCGGTGCCGGTGTGTCCGCAAACAGGTGCAGGTTGCTGACCTGCCCGATGGCATCGTCGGTGCGCTGGTTTGCATCGATGTGCGGGTCTTCGGGCTTGAGCTGTTCCTGTGCTGCGGTTGCCGCGGTCTGGAATGCCGTCGGGTCGGCGTGCGCGCCGGCCTGCAGCCGCGTAAGGATGGCCGCGTATTGCAGCGGGTCCACGCCCGGCGCCAGCGTGGTGCCATTGCCCGGCAGGTTGCTGAGCATCTTGCCGGTGATCTGCTGGATCTGCGTGGGATTGATCGGTGCCGCCACCGGCGCCTGGATGGGCTTGTCGTGCGTCTTGCCGGCCAGCTCCTTGAGCAGGATGTTGCGCGTGCCGCCCTCGAACAGGCTTTCCACGCGGCTGTTGAGCTTGCCTGCCTGGCCGTCGCGGCCGATCTGGTCCGCCACCTTGAACATCAGCGTCGGATCGGCACCCTTGTCGACGAGCTGCTTGATGCCAAACGTTTCACCTTGCGTGTCCAGATGGTTGCCGGTGTAATCGACCAGCGGGTCGTTCTCCAGCCGATGCGCGAGCGATTGCGCCAGCCGATCGTTCAACTCCTCGCCGCTGGGCGAGTAGCTCGTCTTGCGCGCACCCTGCAGCCGCTGGCTGATGAACATCAGGTCGTTGAGCAGGGCGTCGTGTTTTGCGGCGGGGTCCGAACTGCGGACGGACTGGTTCGTGAGCGTTTCCAGCGGCTGCTGGTCGACCAGCATGGCCAGCAACTCCGGCGCATTGGCATCGGGCCGCGTGATCGACTGGGCGATGTTTTTCAGGTCGTCGGCCGAGCTGCCACGCGCGTGGTTGGCGATGTCGCGCGTGCGCGTGTCGCCCAGCGTGAAGTTAAGGACGTCCGGCGTGGCGTGATTGACGTCCAGGTCGCCGGCCAGCGAGCGCATGGCGGCCGCGTAGTCCTGCTTCGGTCCATTGACGGCCTTGTTGGCGCGGTCGATGGCGGCATCGGCGCAGGCCGAGGCGAACAGCGTGTCGGCACTGCCCTTGTCGTGCGCGCTCTGCAACAGGGCCAACGCTTCGGCAAATTGCTTGGCGTCGGCGCTGTTGTAGGGCGTGTTGTGCGCCTGGGTGTAGAGCGCGGCCATTTCGGCGCTCACGGCCTGGTTCAGCGCGGTCGGGTTGCCGGCCTGCTTCAGCTTGCCGAGCTGGTCGACCGTGGCCTTGTGCGCGTCTTCGGCGGCCTTTTGCCGTTGCGCGGCAGCGGCCTGCTCCTGCGCACGAGCATAGGCGGCCTGCGCTTCGCGTTGCGCCTGGAGAACGCTATCCGGGGGTTTGATGCCGTCTGGCCAGTTCGGTCCCATGCACGCCGTTCCTAGATGAACAGTGGGTAGTGGGTGCGCTCGGAGCATCTGCAACGCACGCCACACCGGTTCATGCTGGGGCCGCGCCGCATGCCACACAACGCCGACTTTCCGTAAGGGCGCCTGCGCTGTTGGCGCAAAGCCGCCCTGGAATACGGTGCCATATGCGTGCCGCGTCGCTTACATGTCCCGCTGCATGTCCGCTCGCGTGTGCGCCTGAACGCCGCCTGCTAGAACGCCAGTTGCTCGAGCGCGGCTTCGATCAGCTGCACGCGGTTGCGCACGCCGAACACGCCACGCAGGCGCCGCAGGTGGTAATCGACGTTGTGCACGGGAATGTCGAGCTGGCTCGCGATCTCCTTGTCGCGCATGCCTCTGGCCAGGCACTCCAGCACGCGCTTCTGCGTTTGCGAAATGCTGCGGCCCATACCGAGCAGCATGCGCGACATGCTCGTGTAGTCGGAGATGAACTGGTGGATGCCAAGCGCCAGCACCAGCGCGCGGCCCGTGACCGCATCCGACATCCAGCGCCGGCCCGGCACGCTCGACGTGAGGCTGATCACGGCACGCGTGCCATGCTGCGCGCCGGGCAGGGCGATGAACACGCCGCTGCTGACGCCCGACGCCAGCGACATCTCGATGAATGCGCGCTTGCGCTCGGCATCTTGCTCGGCGTGGGCGGCGCGACGCAGGTCGTCGGCTTCCCAGATCATGGGCATGCCGCTGCGGGTCACCCATTCACGGCGCGGGTCTACTTCGAAGAAGCGTTCTTCGAAGTAGCGGCGGGCCCAGTCTTCGTCGGTGTAGCTCACCAGGCAGGTGCGCGCCGTCGAGCGAGCGTTGATGGCGCGCGCTATGGCATAGACCATCGAGTCGAAGCCCATGTCGAACAGCAGATGGCGCACGAGCATCTTGCGTTCAGCAGCGGTTGTGCAGGAAAGCAGCTCGACCAGCAGGTTGACGGTGCCACGCGGTGCTTCGTCGGGGCGCCAGACGGTCAGCTCTTCTTCGGTAAAGAACCGCACGTGCGACTGGATGGGCGGTTGTTCAGCGGCCAGTTCGAAATCCGGCAGGGCGGAATCGAACCGGAGGGTGGACGTGCGGTCCAGGTCTTGCGTGTGCAAGAGGTCCATGCGTGGCTCCGGGATGTTCTGATTGTGCAAACAATCCCCCAACCGATGCCCTTGCGGGCTGCCGTTCCTGATGTGCGATGCGCGGGTCCCGACAACCGATGCTGCTGCGCATTGCCATGGTCTTTTGACCGACCGCCCCAGTCCGGGAAAACGCAGTTCTGGTGCGTGTTTCGGCGGGGCGGCGACGACAATGCGTACATTGAAACTTGACGGCCCATGTGCCGTCCACGTCCGCTTTGGACACAGAACGGACCGCTTCGGTCCGATGTGCTCAGTCAAAGGAAAGGTGCCGCAGATCAGGCGCTGGTCTGGCTCGCGCCGGTGGCCCAGCGCAGCGTCTCGGCCACCTCGCGGAAGAGCGTCCGGTCAATCGCGGCATCGAGCTGAACCTGCTCGTAGAGCTTGCTTGCAAGCCCCGGGTTGCCGTGCGTTTGAATGAGCTGCGCTTCGGCCAGTTTGCGGATGCGCTCGGCCATCTCGCCTTCGCCGCGGGCCACCACCACCGGCAGCGTGCCCTGGCCGCCGTACCACAGTGCCACGGCGTACTGCGGCGAGTACACGACCACCACGGCCAGCCGGATGCGGTCGGGCAGGGCGCTCCACTGCGCCTCGCGGGCAAGCTGGCGGCGCCGGGCGCGCAGGTGCGGGTCGCCTTCGTTCTCGCGGTATTCGCGGCGGATTTCTTCGGTCGTCATGCGCGCTTCCTTCAGGTATTGCGCGCGCACCACCATGTAATCGGCCGCGGCCAGTACCAGCAGCATGATGGCCACGCAAGACAGCAGCACCAGCACCACGTGCGCACCCACCTGCAGGATCTGCGCAGGCGACTGCCGCCCGGCGGAGAGCAGTGCGTCGATGGCGCCTGCACCCACCACAAAGAGGATGCCGAGCAGGCACAGCACCTTCAGCACCATGAGCCCGAGCCCCGCCAGATTGCGCATCGAGAACATGCGCGTCAGGCCATTGGCCGGGTTGAGCCGCGAAAGATCGGGCGTGATCTTGGCCGGACTCATCAGCGCGCCCACCTGCGCGAACGCGGTCAAGGCGGCGATGAACCCGCTGAGCGCGATGATGCCGACGGCAAGCCCTGCGGCATGGATTGCCAGATCGGCCACCAGCGGGCCGATGAGCTTGGCGGGCTCCGGCGCTGCGAGCACCCGGCCGAGGGTGGCGAGGCCGGCGCGGATGCTGTCCATCCACAAGGCGGGCGTGAGCGACAGGGCGCCCACCATGCACGTAAAGACGAGCGCGGATACCACTTCCTGGCTGCGCACGACTTCGCCGCGCTTGCGACGGTCTTCCAGGCGCTTGCGTGTGGGCTGATGCGGCTTGTCGCTCATGGTCCGGCCGCCGGAAAGCCGAGCAGCTGCAACAGGCCGCGCATGCCGCTGTCGGTGTCGATGAACTGGCGCAGGGCGTCATACAGGAACTGCAGGAACAGCACCATCATCAGCATCGCCAGCCCGCTCTTGATCGGCTGCGAGAACATGAAGATGTTCAACTGGGGCACCGACCGGCTGATCGCGCTCAGGCCGATCTCCACCACGAGCAACAGCAGCACGACGGGTGCGGCCAGCTTGATCGTCCACGTCATGATGGAATCGGCTTCTCGGATGACGAACTGGTCCAGCGCCACGTGCACATCGGGCAGCAGGGCCTGCACGGGCCACACACGGTACGACTCGAACAAGGCGCCCAGCACCACGTGCAGGCCGCCGCCCGTCAGGAACAGCGTGATGGCAAGAAAGCCCAGGAAGCTGGCGGTCGGGCCGCTTTCCTGCCCCGAGAGCGGATCGAAGAACGTGGCGTTGCCCGTGCCGGTCTGGAAGTCGATCAGGTAACCGACGTTCTGCACCGCCCAGAGCATGGCCGACGCGCCCATCGCAAGCAGCAGGCCAAGCGCCGCTTCCTTGATCAACAGCAGCATCCACATGACCGGTGTCTGCTCGCCCAGCACGCTCAGCGGCACCAGCGGCGAAATGAACATCGCCACCACGGCAATCAGGCCGTTGCGCACCAGGCCCGTGAGCATGCGCTCGCCAAACACGGGCAGCACGAAGAACATTGGCAACAGGCGCGGCAGCACCAGCGTGACGCTGTGCCCCGTTTCCATCCAGCCACTGAAGGACGGGGTCATGTCGCGGGTGGCTCCTCGGCATCGGCAAGGCTGAGCGCGCGTGCGTAGGCCAGGGCGTTGTGGTCGTCGAGCTGGTCTTCGGCCCGCAGTTCGGCACGGGCGGCGCTCCGGGCGCTGGCGCGCTCGGCCAGATGCTGGATGCGGCTGCGTGCGGCTTCTGCGCGGCCGAAGGCGGTGCGCGCTTCCTGCAACTGCGTCTGGCCGCTTTGCAGCGATTGGCGCTGTTCCTGCAGCGTCGTCTGCACATTGGCCACGATATGCCGCAGCCTGGCTTGCTCGTAATGCGCGATTGCCAGCGTGTCCACCGTCAACGCCTCGCCCCGGGGCGCCGCATCGAGCAGCCTTGCGCGCTGCTGGCGGAAGTCGGTCTGCGTGCGGATGGATTGCAGCGACGCATTGACGGTCGCTTCCGCATCGCGCACCACGTGGGCGGCCTGAAGCGTACGCGCCAGTGCCTTGCGGCGGCGGATGTCACGCACGCGGCGCAGGGTGGCCAGTGTCGTGTCCATAGCGTTCTACCAATTGGCGGCCTTCGGTCAGCACGTCTTCAAAGCGCACGCGCTCGTCGGTGCGCTGGGCAAAGAACCTGCGCAGCGCATCGCGGGCCGCAACGGCGCGGTCGACATCCGGGTCGCTGCCGGCCTTGTATTCGCCAATCTGCAGCAGCAATTCGATCTCTTGATAGCGCGCGAGCCAGCGTCTGAGCTGGCTGGCGGTTTCCATATGCCCGGCGTCGGCCACGTTGGGCATGACGCGGCTGATGCTCGCCAGCAGATCGATCGGCGGATATTGCCCCTCGGTGGCCAGCTTGCGCGTGAGCACGATGTGGCCGTCGACGATGGAGCGCACTTCCTCGGCAATCGGATCGGACTCTTCCTCGCCTTCTACCAGCACGGTGTAGAACGCCGTGATGGAACCCTTGGCGCCCGGGCCGGCGCGCTCCAGCAGGCGCGGCAGCATGGCAAACGTCGATGGCGGAAAGCTGCGCCGCGCGGGGGGCTCGCCGCTGGCAAGGCCGACCTCGCGTTGCGCACGGGCAAAACGCGTGAGCGAATCCATGAGCAGCAGCACGCTTTGCCCTTGGTCGCGGAAATACTCGGCGATGGCGGTGGCGACAAATGCAGACTTGACGCGCTCCATGGCGGGGCGGTCGGAGGTGGACACCACCAGCACCGTGCGTGCGCGCGCCTGTTTGGGCAGATGGTGCTCGATGAACTCGCGCACCTCGCGTCCGCGTTCGCCAATCAGGGCGACGACGTTCACATCGGCAGTGGCGCCGCGCGCGATCATGCCGAGCAGGGTGCTCTTGCCCACACCGGCAGGTGCCAGGATGCCCACGCGCTGCCCCACGCCCACGGTGAGCAGCGCGTCGATGGCGCGCACGCCCGTGGCGAGCGGCTTGTCCACCAACTGACGATCGAGCGGGTTGGGTGGCGCACCGTACGCGCTGGCGCGCGTCACGGCCGCGACGGGCCCTGCGCGATCCAGCGGCTGGCCGAAGCCGTCGAGCACGCGGCCGAGCAGCGCCGGGCCGACCGGGAAACTGTGATCGCGCCCCGTGGGAATGACGGCCGTGGCAGCCGAGAGGCCGCTGGTTTCGCCAAGCGGTGTGAGCAAGGTGCCCGAGCGAGAAAAGCCCACCACCTCGGCCAGCGTGTCCGGCGTGCCGGGCGTGCGCAGTTGGCAAATTTCGCCCAGCCGTGCTTGCAGGCCGGAGGCGCTGAGCAGCAGCCCGACGGCGCGCGTGACGCGGCCTTGCGTCTGGATGGGCGCAAAGCGATCAAGCGCCTGCGAGAGTTCGGCCTCCAGCGCTTGCGCATCAAATACGCCACCTAATGCGTCACCCCATGCGCGGCTCCAGTCCGGCAACGCGCTCTGCGAGTCAGGCGAGGTCATTGGCCGTCTCCGGTCAGCGCCTTACGCAGCGCGGCGAGCTGGCTGTCGACACCCGCATCGATGGTGCCCGACGGGGTCTGCACGGAGCAGTCGCCGTAGCGCAGCGCGGGGTCGCCCGTCACGCGGATGGTGCGTCGCTCCAGATGGTCGCCCGGCAGCGCCGCAAGCACCTCTTGCATCATGTGCACACGCCCGGGATGCACGCGGATGTGCAGATACGTCTCGTCCTGCAGATACTGGGCGATGCGCTTGGCGGCGCTCAGCATGATGGCGCGCGGGTCGGCGTCGGCCACGATTTCGGAGACGGCGCGCACCACCAGTTCGGCCATCTTGCCGCGCGTGGCCTGCAACATGGCCGCCGCCTGAAGAACGGTCGCGTAGGTCGATTGCGCGGCCTCGGTGCGCCCAGCCTGGAAGCCGTCGTCGTAGCCGAGCTGACGCTGTTCGGCGTATTGCCGCTTGGCTTCGGTTTCGTGGCGTTTGCGGTCGGCCTGCGCGGCGCCCAGCAGCGCCTCGGCGTCGAGCAGCGCGGTGTATTCGCGCTCCTTGAGCACCTTGCGCTCGCTGAGGATTTGCAGGTGTTCGCTGCTGATCAGAAAAGCCAGTCCCATGCCGGTAGCTGTTCAGGAATGAAGCAAAGGAAAACGAGGTCGGCCACTTGCTGCCACTGTTGCGCGTTCAGCGTGTACGGCGCGCGCTCGAACGCTGCGCGCGCGAACGTCAGTGCCAGGCGCTGGCCGTGCTCGGGTGCCGCGCGCATCGTCAGGTCGATCAGCAGGCGGGCGCCGCGCTCCTGCAAGACATCGATCACCTGCCGCGGTGTGTTGGCATACGGCGACAGGCTTTCCGCCACCGCATCGAAGGCGGCCGCATGCTGCAGGGCCGATTCCATCAGCGGCCTGCCGAGCGCCAGGTGAAGCACGCGCGTGAGGCGCTTGCCTGCCATGTCTTCAATCCAAGCGCGGTGCAGCACGATGCCGCAGGCGGTGGACAGTTGTATCAGCGCCTGACGCGGCAGCAGGCACAGCCGTGCCTCGCGTGAATCCACATCGGCGATGAAGCCATCCAGCGCGGGCTCGTGCCGGCGCAATTCCTGCATCAGCACGCGCCGGCCCTGCGGGCCGAAACGGTCCCAGTTGCGAAAGCGCGCCGGCCATTCGGCGGGCAGCCAGCTGGGGTGCAGCGCCCGGTCAAAGTGCAGGTTCCACGCGCACAGCAGACGCGCCAGGCGGGCGCTGTCGGGCGTGAGCATGCCGGCGGCGGTCATTGTTGTGGTCAGCCGGCCTGGTCGCCGTCATTGGCAAACTGCCCCGCGCGACGTCCGCCCAGGCCGCGCGGCCCGGGCCAGCGGGGCTCCCAGCCGCGGCGCAATGCCGTGGCCAGCACCGCCAGTACGCCCAGCACGATCAGCACGCCCACCAGCCAGACGAGCGGGTTGCGCGCATTGATCAGCAGATACGGCGACGTGGCTGCGCGCGAGCGGCGTTCGTTGGCACCCAGATCGGTGCCCTGCAGCACGAGCGAGACGTTGTCGTAATTCAGCCCCTCGATGCTGTGCGCGACGAGGTCTTTGACCATCGGCGTCATGGCGCGCAGGTTCACGCCGTCGCGGTACTTGATGTAGACCGCGGCAGAGGAGGGCCGCACCTTGTCGGACAGCGGATCGTTCTCGGGAATTACCACGTGCACGCGCGCGGTGACCACGCCGTCCATGGCCTGCAGCGTGCGCGAAAGCTCTTCCGACATGCCGTACAGATAACGCACGCGCTCCTCTGCCGGGGTCGCCACCAGGCCCTGCTTGCGGAAGATCTCGCCCAGGCGTGCGAGCGGTTCGCGCGGCAGGCCTTGTGCGCGCAGCACGTCCAGCGCCTGCCCCATGTCGGAGTCGTCGACCAGCACCTGCCAGCCGTGCTCGTCCACGGCCTCCTTGCGCGCGCCGATGCCGGCGTTGCTCAGCGCGGACAGCACTTCGTTGGCCTGCGGCTCGCCGAGGTTGGAGACGAGTTCCTTGTCGCAGCTGCAGAGGAGCAGGGCGGCGGCGCATGCCAGCCCGAAGCGCAGCCAGCGGGCCGAGCCGGTAGGGATTGCCATCATCATTGACTGGAGTTGTGCAGCAGCGATTTCAGGGTGCCGTTCGCGGCGTTGGCGAGGCCGTAATTCATCTGCAGGTCTGCGGTGGTGGAAGCGATCAGCAGGCTGGCCTCGGTATTCGCAGCGCTCATCTGCATGATGTCGCCGCTTTGCGAGGCGCGATGCACCTGCGTGATCTTGTCTTCCAGATCGGCATAGCGGTTTGCCACGTCCTTGCCGTAACGACGCAACTCGACCATCACGCCGGAGCTTGATACGGGCGCGCTGGCATGGGCGGAAGCATTCGACATGGCAGCGTTGGCCATCATGGCGTCGAACTGCTGCACGTCGCCCGCCCGGTTGGGCGCGGTGTGTGCGGCGGCCTGCGCAGGTGGGGCGGGGGCGTTGATGCTGGGCGCCATTGCTGCGGCCGCGATTTCAGTCGACATGGTGTTTTCTCCTGATGAGGAATGGGATGGCCCCCGGAAGAAAAAGAGGGGCGACGTCCCGAAACAAAGGGAGGACGCAGCAGTACGGTCCTCCCTTTGTGTATTACTGGGGACGCGAGCCCTCGGACGCCAGTTGCTTGAGGTTTTCCGCGTTGTGCTCCTGGGTGGTGCACAGCATGGTGGTCAACTGTCCGTCGCTGCTCACCTTGGCGAGCTGCATCTGGATCTTGTTGTTCTCCTGCATCTGGTTGATGGTGTCCTGGCTCGAAGCCGCCGCGGTGTTGGTGGTGTTGCCGATGTTCACATCCAAAGTCATGGTTTTCTCCAGATCGGTCTAAGGGGAAAGGCGCCTCGTGAGAGGCAACGGTTGCCCGCCATGCCGGCAAGCCGGCACGAGCGCACAAAGGGTTCGAAAGGCGTTGGCGATTGGCGTCATGGTGTGGGTGCCGCTGCCGGGGCTGAAGTGGACGCCAACCCGGGCGGGGTGGCAGCATTGACCGCACTCGCAGTCACGTCCGACGCAGCCGGCGCGCTGGCCGCCTGCAAATCCACACCCCCGCCCTGGATCGGCCGCACAAACGCCGTACCGCCGTGGTCGAACGTCACGCCCGTGGTGGAGATCTGCCGGATCACGTCGCCGTCGGGCATGCGGGACCCCTCGAAGTAATGCTGCCCGTCGCGCGTGGTGACAAAGCGCATGCCGTCTTCATCGGCATACACGCCCACGATGCTGTTCTTGGCGATGTCCACGTTCTGGCCCACCTCGACGGGGCCGCCGTCCTTGTACTGCACGTTGTCCACGACCTCGATGGCGGGGCGTGCGTCCCGCGCAAACACGCGCAGGTGGTCGCGCACCCGGTAATCGTTTGTCTCGCCCGACACGACCACGCGGCCGTGTCCGGCGTATTCCACTTTGAGCCGACCGTCGCTCACGAACTGCTGCGCGGTGGCCAGCAGATCGCCCACCACATAGATCTCGCCCAGCGTGAGCTTGGGGATACGCGCGGCGCGTTCGCCGATCGTCTTGCGGTCGGCCTGCGTTTCGACGTACCCACTTGCTTGATACGTGCCATCGCTCATCGGGGCCACTACGATTTCACGTGGATTGCCCAGCGCCTGTTGAATCTGCGCGATGCGCTCGGCGGTGGATTCGCTGCGAAAGCGGAATTCGCCGCGAATGGCGAGCACCGCCGCCAGCAGCGTGATCATGGCCAGCACGCACCACAGCGCCACCAGCGCGGGCGCGGCGCGCGACCCTCGGCCGCGCAGAAAGCGCCCCACACCAGCCATGTCGATCAGCCAGCGCACGCCCCGTTCGCGTACGGGCGCAGGCGGTTCCGGCACCGCCGTTGCCGGGCCGCCGATGCGCTCGACACCAAAGCGGATCGGCCCGAGGTCCACCGCATCGCTGGGTGACAGCGTGCGCCGCACGCCCTGCGGCAGCGGCGTGCCGCCCAGTTGCACGGGCGTGGCTTCAGCACCTGCCGGCGTGTCTGCCACGTTGCGCACGGCCACGGCAATGTCGCCTACCTCCAGGCACAGGTGGCGGCCCGCCACGGCGCGGTCCGGCAGGATCACATCGCAATCGGCCGATGAGCCGACCCAGTTCTGCCCGCGCTTGAGCGGCATCGACCGCCCATACAGCGGCCCGCTCAGGAAGCGCAGGCTCCACGGCGATTTAGGCAGCGAGGCGGTCGGTTGCATACGGCGTCTTCAGCAGAGTGGCGACGGGGCGCGGCGCCTGCGCGGCGGGTTGGTCTGCCGCCGGCGATGTGGGCGGCGGCACCGGTGGCGCAGGCGGCACAGGCGGTGCATCGCTGCTCGGCACCGGCAGCGGGCGGGGCGCGTTGGGGCCTTCCATCGGCTGCGGGAAGGCCGGCACATCCGCCTCCGCGAACGGCGTGGTGGCCAGCCGCGGCGTCAGCAGATAGAAGCGTTCCATGTGCTTGCCAGACTTGGTCGTGTACTTGAACAGGTTGCCCAGGATGGGGATGTCCGACAGCAGCGGCACACCGCTCTTGGTGAAGTGCTGTTCGTCGGCGTTGAAGCCGGCAATCAGCAGGCTCTTGCCTTCCTCCACCATGGCCTGCGTGACGATGGCGCGCTGCTGGATCACGGGCAGGTTCTGCACGGTGTCTTGCGTGACGTTGCCATCGTCGATGCTGATGCTGAGCATCACGCTCTTGTTGCCGTTTTCATCCACCACCAGCGGCGTCACTTTCACGCTGGTGCCGGCTTGCACGGTATAGAGCGACGAATCCTGAAAGCCGCTGACCGGGATGTAGAACTGCGTGAGGTTTTCGAGAATGGCCTCGGTGTTGTCGAGCGCCAGCACCTTCGGTTTGGCCTGCGTCTGGGCGTTGCCGTTCTGCGTCAGGGCGTTGATGCGCGCGAGCAGGTAGTTGCGCAGGCTGCCACCAATGGACGCGGTGAGCGCAATGCCGTTGGGCGTGCTCGGCCCGGTCGAGCCCTGCTCGGTGCTGCCCACGCTGAAGGTGAGCGGCGGGTTCTGCCCGTTGCCCGATTGGAAGTCGCCGTGCGTGGTGTGCAGGCGCCAATCCACACCGAGGCTGTCGAGCGAATCGGCACTGATGTCGATGATGGTCAGGCTGATTTCCACCAGACGCGGGCGGATGTCGAGCGACGAGATCACCTTCTGATACTGCGCCAGCCGCTCGGGCAGGTCGCGGATCACCACCGAGTTGATGCCGGGGTCTGGTTCGATGCGCGGCAGGTCTGGCCCCGGGCCGTTCGACGCCAGCAGCGGCGGGCCGGAATCAGCAGGCGGCTCCGTGTAATTGCTGGTGTCGATGCGGGGGATGCTGAGCATGGCGCCCTGGCCGAGCTTGACCTGCCGCGTGGCACTGCCAAGGCGCGGCGCCGCACTGGTGCTCGACGTGCTCGACCCTTGCCCGTAGAGGCGCCGCAGGATGGTGGCAATGCCCGGCACGGTCACCGAGCGGCCTGAGCGGTTGACCTGGAAGTCCGTCGCCCATGCGTATTTGAGCGGGAAGGCACGAATCTCCGCGCGCTCGCCCGAATGCGCGCCGTCGCCCACGCTGGAGATGGATTGCTTGACCAGTTCGACATAGCGGCGCGGGCCGGACACATACACCGTGCTGTCCTTGTCGCTCACCAGCAGCGGAAAACGTTTGTCCGTGATCTGCATGGATTGCAGCACCTGGCCGACCTGCTCGGCGCTGCCTTTCGGAATGGGAAAGACCTGGGTCTGTGCTTCTTCTGCGCGGTCGATGTAGAGGAACGAGCCGTCGTAATACCAGGTGAGCCCGTAGGTGGCGCACACCGTGTTCAGCGTGCTGGCGGGCGAGCCCGAGAAGCGTCCGCTGATCGTCGCGTCAATCTTGCTGTCGACCACGGCCGTGACGCCCTGCGCGGCGGCCAGCTCGCGCAGGAAGTCCGTCAGCCGCTTGTTCTCGGCCACGATCTGGTAAGGGCGATTGCGCCAGTGCAGCTCGGCCGCGGCAGCCGAGGAGGACAAGTCGACGGTACAGCAGGCCAGCAGTGCGGCGAGGCACAGGAGACGGTGCGGGTTCACGAAGAGGTGCTCAAGAAAGGTGGATGAAGACTGCGTGCTCAAAGCAGGCCGGGACGGCCCGTCAAAACGAGTTCCAATGCACCGCCGGCATAGCGCAGCAGTTCCTGGCCGGCCCATCCGGCCATGAGCAGCACGGTCACCATCACGGCGATCATCCGCACCGTGAGGCCGATGCTCTGGTCCTGGATTTGCGTGACGGCCTGCAGCACCGCGATCAGCAACGCCGAGATGCCGGCCACCAGGATCACCGGCAGCGACAGCACCAGCACGAGCGTGAGCGCATGGCGCGTGATCTCGATCACGGTGGCGGCGTTCATCATGCGGTGGCTCCGGCGGCGGCCGCAGGGTCGGCCTTGGGGCGATCCTCGGGCGGGTTGCGCACCCAGCCGACGGTGTGCAGCTGCACGTCGGCTTCGATCTCCTGCAGGGAGACGACCGGCAGGTCGGGCAGGGTCGCTTCGATCAGGCGGCGCACATAGGCGCGGCACGTCATCGCCACCATGATGGCGGTGCGCGGCTGGCCCGCCGTTGCCTCGCCGTGGCGCACCGCTTCGGTCACGTTCTGGACCTGGTCGGCAATGTTGGTGCGGACCTCGCGCGAGAGCCCGAGCAGGTTGCCCTGCTTGGTGCGCACCACTGCATCTTCAATGCGTTCCTGCAGGCTCTGCTCGAACAGCACGACGTTCAGCGAACGGTCCGGCCCGCAGAAGTGATCGGTGATCTGCCGGCGCAGGTCCATGCGCACCAACTCCACCAGCATGGTCACGTCATCCGGCTCGTGCGGCGAGCGGGCGATGAGGCTTTCGAGGATCGTGTTCAGGTTGCGGATGGGGATGCCTTCGTCCAGAAGGCGGCGCAGGACGTCCGTCACGCGCTGCAGCGGCACGAGGCGCGTCAGTTCGCCGACCAGCTCGGCGCGGTCGCGGCGCACGAGCTGCAGCATGTTCTGCACTTCCTGGATGCCGACCATCTGCGCGGCATGGCGGCGGATCACGGCCTCCACGTGCCGCGCCACGACCTGCTCGGGCTCGAGCGCCTGGCCCCATGCAGCCTTGGCGGTCTCATCCGCCTGCGATGCCGGCATCGTCATCCACCACGCGTGGGTGAATGGGCCGAACGCTACGGTGCTTTCTGCGTCCACGCCGGCGGGCGGCGCGGCCTCCGTCCAGAGGCGATGCGCGACCTGCAGCGTGCCCTCTGAAGCAAACACGTCCTGCACGTAGATGCGGTAGTGATTGGGGAGCGTCTGCGCGCTGTAGGTCAGGTGCACCCGCGGAAACACCAGGCCGATGTCGTCTTCCACGGCCGCCTTGGAGCGGGCCAGCGCGTTCTGCAGCGGCACCAGCTTGATGTCCTTGCGCAGGTTCTCGGCAAGGCGCACGGCCACCGGCGCGGCAATGCCCGCCGCCGCAGACACTTCTTCGGGGCGGCCAGGTTGCGCGCCCATGCCTTCGGCGCCGACCGACAGGAGGTTGAGGATGGGTGGCGCCTGGCGCTCGCGCAGGAAGTGGATCGCGCTTGCACCCGCCAGCAAGGCCAGCGACAGGAATGCCCACTTCGGCATGCCGGGCACGAGCACAAACGCAAACAGCACCAGGGCGCCCATCAGCAGGCCACGCGGGTGTGCGGCGATCTGCGCACCGATCAGCTGCCCGAGGTGGCGGTCGTTCATCTCGCGCGACGACACGCGCGTGGTGACCACCCCCGCCGCAATCGACACCATCAGCGAGGGAATCTGCGAGGCCATGCCGTCACCGACGGTGAGCACGGCATAGCGGTGCAGCGCATCGGCCACCGACATGTCATGCATGAGCGCGCCCACCGCAATGCCGGCCAGGATGTTGATCACGGCGATGAGGATGCCCGCAATGGCATCACCCTTGACGAACTTCATCGCGCCGTCCATGGCGCCGTGCAATTGCGATTCCTGTTCGAGCAGTTCGCGGCGGTGCTTGGCCTGGTCCGACGTGATGATGCCGGCGCGCAGGTCGGCGTCGATGCTCATCTGCTTGCCGGGCATGGCATCGAGCGTGAAGCGCGCGCCCACCTCCGCCACACGTTCCGAACCCTTGGCAATGACCACGAACTGCACGATCGCGATGACGGTGAACACCACGCCGCCCACCACAACGTTGCCGCCCACCACCAGCTTGCCGAACGTATCGATCACGTGGCCGGCGTTGGCCTGCAGCAGGATCAGCTTGCACGAGGCGATGTTCAGCGACAGCCGGAACAGCGTCGTAAACAGCAGCAGCGACGGAAACGAAGAAAACGCCAGCGCCGAGGGCAGGTAGATCGAGATTGTCAGCAGGATCACGCTCGCCGCCAGGTTGAGCGAGATCAGCCCGTCGAGCACGACCGTGGGCAGCGGCAGCACGAACAGCGCCACCACGGACCCGATGAACAGCGCGATGAGCAGGTCATAGCGCAGCAGGCCGCTGGCAAACGCAGCATGGCTCGGGTCGGACCGCAGTTTGGCGAGGGCTTCCTGCGCGTTGGGGATGCTCGGCATGGCCTTCCTAACCTTCCTTATCTGTTGGCGGCGTGCAGGGCACGACGGGGCAGCAGTGCTTTGAAGAACGCTGTCCTGCACATGCGGTGCAGGGCGTGCTGCAAGGCGAGCCCAGTGTAAGAGCGGCCCTTCGCGGCGCCGCGTCCGAACTCACGTAACGGCAGCAGGTCAGGTTTGCGACGGTTACGAGAACGAGTAGCGGGCGTGGGGGGGCATCGGCACTACAGTGGCTCCGTTTTCCAGCCACCCTCCCAACGAACCGCGAGCCGCGAAAGAACGTGAAGCGAGAGATGCCCGTGTCGGTCACTGACCTCGCGCAGGCCGAAGGACTCCTGCACCTGGACAGCGGCGTTGCGCGGGCCCAGTCGTGGGCGTACGTGCAGGCGCATGGAGACGTGTTGCTGCCGCCAATCCAGGTCGGTACCGAGCGTTGGCGGTTGCGCTGGACGCCGCTGGGCGCCGATGCGGCAACCCAGGCGGATGGGCCGCTGCCGGGTTGGCATGCATTGCGTTTTGCGGTGGGCAAGCATGAAGGCTGGCTGCTGGCGGATGTGGCATTGGCCACGCGCCTGGCCGATGACGGCGTGCAGCCCGATGTGCCGCATGCCATCTTCTGCGCGCTGGCGGCCGATGCGCTGGGCAACGTGTCGCGCGCGGTCGAGACGCAGTTGCGCCAGCCGGTGCGCTGGCAGCCCGACGTCAGCATGCGCCCGACCACTGCATGGCTCATGCAGCACGCCGTGGGCTTTACCGTCGGCACTGATGACGGCGCCACGCGCGGCAGCGGTGCCATCGCCATGGATGACCTTGCCGGCTGGCAGCGTTGGCAGCAGGCACTGGAAGAAGTGACCGGTGCAGAAGCGCACCGCGACGCGCCTGCGAATACTGCGAACCGCGCCCCGCAATGGATGGAACGCCTGGCGATCGGTGTGCGTTTCTCGATCGGGCAGACGCAGCTGCGCGCCTCCGAACTGCGTGGCGTGGCCAAGGGCGACATCATCGCCATCGAGAAATGGACTTCGCGCGGTGCGGCGCTGGAGTGCGTCGGCACGGTGCCGGGCATTCCCACGCTGGGCATCGCCGCGCATGCACTCGGCAAACAAATCATGGTGGACGCCGTCCGCCACACGGAGCGCGACATGCCCGATGAGAGGAACCCCGCCAAACCGGTGCAGGCCAAGGGCTTGCCCGGTGCGGCCACAGCAGGCGCCCCGGTGGCCTCGTTTGACGACATCGAGGTGCTGACCACGTTCGAACTGGCCGAGCAGGCGCTGCCGCTGCACGTGCTGCGCAATCTGGCGCCAGGGCAGGTCATCGAGCTGGAGCAGCCGCTGAACCACACGACCGTGCAGATCCGCGCCAACGGCACCCTGGTCGGCAGCGGCCAGCTGGTGGCCGTCGGCAACCGGCTCGCCGTGCGCGTCGCCGCCTTCGTGCACGACACGCCCGACCATGCCTAGCCTGCCGAACCCCGTACCGATGATCGCGATGATCGTCGCGATCGGGCTGATCCCGTTCGCGGCGCTCATGGTGACGTGCTACACCAAGCTGGTCATCGTCTTCGGGCTCACGCGCAATGCGCTGGGCATCCAGCAGGTGCCGCCCAACCTGGTGCTCAACGGCATTGCGCTGATCCTGACGCTGTTCATCATGGCCCCAGTGGGCGGCGACATGGTCAACAACCTCAAGGGCCGCAACTTCAATTCCGGCGCGCAGTTCAGCGTGGACGACGTCATGGCCATCGTTGACGCCGGCGTGCCGCCCATCAAGGCCTTCCTGCAGAAGCACACGCAGGAGCGCGAGCGCAATTTCTTCCTGAAATCCGCCACCAACATCTGGCCCAGCGGGCGTGCCCAGAACCTGCAGGCCGATGACCTAACGGTGCTGGTGCCGAGCTTTACGCTCAGCGAATTGACCAAGGCGTTCCAGATCGGCTTCGTGGTCTACATCGTCTTCGTCATCGTCGACTTGCTGGTGGCGAACGTGCTGCTGGCGCTGGGCATGCAGATGATCTCGCCGACGACGATTTCGGTGCCGTTCAAGCTGCTGCTGTTTGTCATGCTGGACGGCTGGGCCGTGCTGATCCACGGGCTGGTGCTGTCGTACCACTGAACCGTCAACACGGAAGGGGCAGCCATGCGGTTTCGTGTCTTTTTCGGCGTGCTGATGTGCGTGCTGGGGTTTGCCGCCGCCACCGCACATGCAGGCCCCGCGCTTTCAGCTGCGGAGTTTGCACAGGTGGCACAGCAGTGCGCACCGCGCGTGGATGTGATGACGCTGGCGGCGCTCGTGCGCACCGAGTCCGGCTACAACCCCTACGCGATCGGCGTGGTGGGCGCGCGGCTGGCGCGGCAACCGGTGTCGATGGAAGAAGCGCAGGCCACCGTTCAGATGCTCGAGCAGCGCGGCTACGACTTCAGCCTGGGCCTTGCGCAGATCAACCGGCGCAACCTTGCCCGCCTGGGCGAGACCACCGCCACGGTGCTCGACCCGTGCCGGAATCTGGCCGCCGGCCAGCGCATCCTGGGCGAATGCTTCACGCGGGCCACGCGCAGCACTGCCATCGAACAGCAAGCCTTGCGGCACGCGCTGTCCTGCTACTACTCCGGAGGCTTCAGCGTGGGGTACCGAGAAGGTTACGTGAGCCGCGTAGTGGCCAATGCGCAAGCGAGCGTGCCGCCGATCGACGTGGCCCCCGCACGCGCGCAACCGATCCCGCTGGCGGAGCCGTCGCGGCGCGTGCAGGCCGCTGCGACGCCCATGCCAGCGCCCACACCGTCGCCGTTGTCCACACGCCCGATGACATCGTCTGCGGGTTGCCCCGCCGGCCGGCAGGTCATGCTGGTCAGCTGCGGCCGCGGGACTTGCGTGCGCTGCCTCGGGCACTGAGCGGAACATCGGACCGCACGCGTCCGATCTCGTTCTCATTCGGCAATGGACAGCGGCATAGGCAACCACAAGACTACGCAGAGCCATTGCGGTTTTTCCCGGAACCCACCATGACGAGTGCCAGCGATAACGCCGGAGCTTCCTACTTCACGCCCCAGTCGGCCACCGCCGGGCTGCATGATGCCGTGCACATGCGCACGCTGGGCGGCGTTCTGTTGTTCGACGACCAGAAGATCATCACGCGCCAGCCGCCGCACACGCTGGCCGTCCATGCGCCGCAGCTCGCCGCGCAGCTGGCCGCCAGCATGCAACCGTATCAGCGCCGCCAGAAGGTCCAGGAGGTGCTGACCAGCATCGGCTTCGACAGCTTCGAGTACAGCGTCGCGCGCATGATTTCCGGCACGGTGGAAGTGCTCTCCAGCCTCACCACGTACGGCAAGCCTGACTGGATCCATCGCTATTTCTCGCAGCGTTATCACGAGATCGATCCGTGCCTCAAACGGTGCCTGGCCAGCGGCACTCCGCTGGTGTGGGATGCCGACGACCTTGCTGCGTGGACGGAGCGCACGCCGGGCCTCGCGCGCATGCAGGCGTATCTGCTGGACTGCGCGGCCTTTGGCGTGTCGAGCGGCGTGACGTATTGCTGGCCGGCGCCGGAGGGGCGGGCGCGCGTGGTGGTGCGCTTTCATTCCAGCAACCGCAACCGGCGCTGGATTTCTGACGCCGTGATCGGCCAGGCGCTGGCACTCGGCATGGCGGTGCATGAATACCTGAGCGCCTACGAGCTGGTGCCGAGTCGACCGCTGCCCGGTGACCCGCATCTCTCGCCGGTGCAGCAGCGTATCCTGGATTGCCTCATCAAGGGGATGACCGATCGCGAGATCGCCCAGTTGCTCGAACTCACCACGCACAACGTCGACTACCACCTGCGCCGCCTGCGCGCCTTGTTTGGCGTGACCACCCGCGTGCAGCTGGTGAAGGCCGCCTGCTACGGATAGGGCGCGCGTCAGGCCAGCATGGAGTGCATGAAGCCCAGGTGGTCGTCGACGAGCACCGTGCTTCCGCACGGCGCGGTGGTCGGTATCTCGATGTGGGCGGTGGCTGGTGTGACGGGCGTGCCCTTGTCGGTCAGCACACCGAGGCCGGGCACCGACAGGAGTTTCGACTGCGGGGGCGGTGCGGTTTCGGTATGCGTGCCGCCCAGCGCCGATACCACTGCACGGACGACCGGATGGCAGTCGACCTTCGGGTACACCAATGCAGTGTGGATCTGCGGGGCGTCCCACGCCAATTGCACCCGCACGAGGTCCGGCGGCAGCGCGGTATGTGCCTGGCCCACCTGCAGGGTGACGGCGATGCCGCTGGCGGCCAGGTCGCTGGCGCCGGCAGCGTCGGGCGTGATCAGCAGCGGACCGGGCGTGGCGCCGTGTCGGCCGCACCAGTGCGTCAGTGCGCCGAACAGGCCGTCGTGCAAGGCGGCATCCAGCGCGATGGGCACGTTGTCGAGTTGCCAGGCGTCCACCACGTTCTGGCGGGCCAGCCAATGGTTGACCGAGACCACCAGCGTCACGCGTTCGTAGGCAACCGATACCTGGTCCAGACCGTCGTGCACGGGCGCGTAGCCCGCGATCAGGCCGGCGTGCAACACGCCGCGCATGACGTTGGCGACGATGCGTTCCGGTGCCATCACCAGCATGTCGGCACGCATGCCGGGCGCGCTCGTCGACAAGGCCGTCACCACGCGCTGGAGTGCCGCGGGCATGCCGGGCATGAGCGACGATTGCGTATAGGCGAAGGTCAGCGGCGTACGCGGCTCGGTCTGCGGCTCGGTCTGCTGCTCGGCGTCGGCGTCGGTCTGGCTGGTGTCCGGCTGGACGATGCGCCGGGCCAGCGTGTCGGCCTGCTGGAGCAGGGCCCGCGCCTCGGTCAGCAGCCTGCGCCCCGCCTCGGTCAGCTTGAGGCGCTTGCGCTCGCGCTCGAACAGCATCACACCCAGCGTTTCTTCCAGGCGGATGATCTGCCGGCTGAGCGGCGACGCCGAGATATGCAGGCGTTCAGACGCTTGAGCAATGTTCTCCGTCGTGGCAACCGTAACGAAATAGCGAAGCTGTCGCAGATCCATGCGCGTACACATCGTGAAACAGGGCGTTCATTCGCCACGCTAGGGTATGTCTTCAAGACTTGGGCAGTTGTCCGGCTTTTCGTAAGACACGGCTGCACAAGGGCCTGCGAAAACGATAGCGCGTTGCCTGATGAGGCGTGCGCGCTTTCTTGCGACGATTGTCGGGTTCCTGCCATTGGGCGTGGCAAAAGCACTGGCGATGGTTTTGGGAGCAATAACTAAAACGCCTGTGCTTATGCTGAAAAGGCATGGATTTGCCGCCTTGCACCGCCCCGGTGCCGTCTCCTCGTTCATGAAAGTGCACGACGCGCTCCCCGAAACGCCGACAGCGCGCCCCGATGGCCCGTCCCGCCTACGGTTGACCGTAGCGCGGCACGCCGCCGATCGTCTCTACAGTGGCGGCCATGTGCGCGTTGGCAGACGATGGGATGGAATCATGAGCATGCGATGGGGGCGTTTGATGGGCGGCGCGGCCGTGGTGGCTGCGCTGATGTCGTGCGGCGGGGGCAGCGATGGCGCGTCCTCACAGCAGCAGGGGAGCAGTGCTCCGCCGCCGGTCAGCACGCCCAGCCCGCCACCCCAATCCGTTGCCACGTGCCGCGAGGTGGCGCAGTACGGCATCACCTTCACGTTCGACCGCGCCTATGCCTGCGGCACCTTTGCCAACGGTGACCACTGGGTCGCGCCCGATGCGGCGGGTGGCGTGGTCACCATCACCGCCATCAGCCCGGCCTATACCGGCTCGCGCAACGGCTTCGAGGTCAACCCGGCGCATGTCGACAGGCAGGGGTTCGACAGCCGATCGGAGGGATTCGACCCCACGCTGGTGCCTGCGTTGCCGTATGCCGCGCACGGTGGGGAATCGGTGGTGAAGAGCATTTCGCTGGTGGATTCGCCCGCGGGGCGCACGTTCCTGGACAGCGCCGCCGTGTTGACCGTGCTTGACGCCATCCCGGCCGAGGGCGGCGCCAACCTGTTCCGGCCGCCGTATTTCGGGACCGACAAGCCGTTGATTCCGCTCTCGCGGGTGCATACCGAGCGGCTGCCGAAGCTAGCGGCGGTGGACAACGCGCCCTCGCTGGACGCTATCGCCAGCCGCTTCGCACGCGTGCAGCTCGACCACATGAACGACTGGACCGGCGCCGACATCCACCCCGTGCAGAACCTGCCCGACTATGGCGCGCAGGTGGCCGAAGATACGGCGGACGCCGGCCTGCGCCTGATGCTGGCCGACAGCCTGCAGGCCAAGATGCCGGCGATGGTCGGCTACCTGCAATACGGCATCGACCTGGCGGCAGCGCGGCACGGCGGGCTGCAGTTTGCAGCCAACGGTGGTCATCGCATCGGGCGCAAGGTGGTGCTGGCGTTTGCCGCGGAGCTGCTCGACGATGCAGGCATTGCCGCGCTCGTTCATGACGCGCCCTACAACACGTACCAGGAAGACGGCGACTTGCATTTCAGTCCCGTAGCGAACCAAGTGCTATGGGGCGCGCCATGTTCCACCGACGACTATTGGTTCAACCAGAACACGACGCGCGGCTCGCGCGATTGCCGCGACCCCTACGACCGCATCGACGGCGGCCAGACACCGGGCGGCGAATACCAGTTCTGCTGCACCACCAAGCCGCTGGTGGCGACGGCATTGATCCTGCACCTGATGCCGCACCTGCAATGCCTGTGGAACAACCCAGACCTGATCGCCTATGCGGACCGTTGGGTCAACTTCGGGGCGTGGACGCAGCCCGACCCTTATGCACCGCACGGCAACGGCGCGCTCGACACAGATGCTTCCGATGGAACTGGCCGTTACCCCGCGCTACACGGAACCAACCGCAACGACGGCTACTACAGCAGCCGTTTTGCCGATGCGATGTGGGTGGCGTATCGAGCCGGCGCGGCGGCAGCCGTCTGCCCTTGACGGCCGGCGGGTAGTCACATCATGCGAGCGCCGCGGCATGCTCCGTCAGTTCGCACGCGAATGCGGCGCAGCCGGTTTGCGGGCAGGCGGTGATGGGCGCCACCGCCCAGGCATACAGCCAGGCTTGCGGCAAGGCCGGCGCGTCGCTTCCGGAAAGCCCAGGCAGTGCGTCGGCACGCTGCAGCACATCGCCGAAAACGAGAACGAGCCGCGTCAGCACGCGCGCGTAGTCGGGGCAGGTGCCGAGGCGGGCGCGCGCGCGGCGCTGGACCATGCCCAGGGCAACGATCACCACAGGCTCGTCGGCAGCCGATGCATCGTGCGACAACAGTCGGATCAGCCGCAGGTACAGCCGCGCATAGCGCAC
Source organism: Ralstonia sp. UNC404CL21Col (assembly GCF_000620465.1). GTDB lineage: Bacteria > Pseudomonadota > Gammaproteobacteria > Burkholderiales > Burkholderiaceae > Ralstonia > Ralstonia flatus. The sequence goes on along the minus strand of NZ_JIBE01000004.1, from coordinate 566,031 downwards.
GAAGAGTGCGGGCGGCGCGGCGCCAAGATCCGCATCGAACGGCGCGAGGGCGTGAGCGGAGGCCATGGCGTGGTTCAGAACGTGGGTGGCTGCACGCCTTGGGGCTGCGTCTGCAGGCGGGCTTCGGCGTCGGCGTACTCGTCGCCGAAGTAGCGGGGGACCGCGGCGGCCGCGTGCGCCGATGCTGCCGGCGCGTGCGGCGTGTCCTGCGCAACGCCGGCACTCGCCCCGGCCATGTGCATGGAGCCGTTGGCAAACATCCACGCAACGACGGCTGCCGCTGCGCCTGCAATGGCAATGCGTGCGGCCACGCGGCGCGGCGTGGGCCGCGGAAGATGGCGTGCGCTCATGTCACAGCCTCCATGTTGGGGATCGGTTTGGGCGGCACCACCACGGTGGCCCCGCCAACGGTGACGATGCGGTGTTCCAGATGCCAGCGCGTGGCGTTCACCAACGCCTGGCACTCCAGCGCGGCGCCCTGTGCGATCAGCGCGTCGGGGCCGTCGTCGGAGGCAATGCGCGACATGGCTTGCTCGATGATCGGCCCCTCGTCCAGATCGGCGGTCACGTAGTGCGCGGTCGCGCCGATGTAGCGCACGCCCCTGGCGTAGGCACGGCGATATGGGTCGGCGCCGGAAAACGCGGGCAGCAGCGAGTGGTGGATGTTGATGATCCGTCCCGCATGCCGTGCAACGAAGCCCGGCGTGAGCACGCGCATGTAGCGCGCGAGCACGATCAGGTCCACACGGTGAAGCTGGAGCAAGGCGTCTAGCTCGGCTTCGGCGGCTTCCTGGCCGTGCCGATGGTCGACATGTATGAAGGGCACGCCATGCTGGCTGCACAGCGCGGCCCGTTCGGGATGATTGCCGGCAACGAAGGCGATGTCGCAAGGCAGCGTGAGGGCAGCGTGCGCCTGCAGCAACGCTTGCAGGCAGTGCTCGGTGCGCGAGACGAAGATCGCCACGCGCATGCGCCGGCTCGCAGCGCTGTGCCAAGTGACATCGTGGCTCGGTGCGGATGCGGTGGCCCACCGCTGGTAGAGCCGATAGTCCTGTGCCAGCACGTCGGGGTGCAGGCGCATCGGCTCGGCGGGTGCGTGGCACTCGGCACGCACGATGGTCATGCCGCGCGCGCTGATGTGCTCGATGTGGGCGTCGGCATCGAGGTGGTCTCGCACAAAGCCGTAGATGTGCCGCGTATGGGCGGCCGGCAGCGTATGCAGCGCCGTCACGATTGCGCGGGTGCCGGGCGCGCGCATGTGGGAATGCAGCGGGTGTTCCGCTTCCAGGCCAAGATGGGTGGATGTCATGCCGTGGGTTTCCTCTCGCGCCGGGCTTCGCAGCGCATGCGAATGGGGCGTTGTGCTTTTCTGTGCGATCACGCTCGTGGTGGCGCTTAAGGCGAGAGTAGCGAGCGGCTTTCATCGAAGGCACTACGGCCTTGCGCAAGCTTGCCCATGCGGTGGCGGACTGTGCTGCGATTGTCGTAGCGCGCTGATTCGGCGATGCACAACACGAATTCTCGGAGGCGCCGCGCCGGCGGGCCGCTGCCAGAATCGGCGGATCATCTTCTTCCTGTTCTGGAGCCCGTCATGCAACGCGACGCTTCGAGCCCACCGCGCCGGAAGGCGTACATCACTTTGATCGTGGTTGGCGGCGCTTTTCTGGTGGGCGTCGTCATCTGCTGGACGATTGCCCTGCATATCCTGCGTACGCAGGTGCGTGCCTCCACGCCGCTGATGGCGGTGGTCGGCATGGGCTGGGCGGTGCTCACCATGACGCTGTCGATGGCGCTGACGATGCTGGGGGCGCGGGTGCGTGCGGCACGGCTCGGCGCGCGGCGCGGGCACGTCGTGATCAGCGGGTATGACCCCGCGTTGGCGCGGGACCGACTGATCGTGGAAGGCGAGGGCGTCGAGGCCGTCGGCGAGGCCGATGTCGAGATCACCTCCGTGCTGCCGGCGGTCGTGACGGCCATCAGCACACTGATGCTCGCGGTGGTCACGATCGGCTTGTTCTGGGTTGGCCGCACTACGCCCATGGGCGTGTTCATCGGCGGCCTGCTTTGCTATTTCATGTCGAACTGGGTGTACCGCATGTGGCCGCGCCGAAAGGTCGATGGCGGGACCGCAGCGTCGTCAGGGCGTCAGTAGTCGATGCGTGCCTGGCCGCCGGCCAGTTCCGGGTGCGCTGCCAGGATGGCGCGCGCATCGCCCATCGGCTTGCGCTTCGTGAGCGTGTTGGTGAGCGTGATGCGATAGATTTGCCCGGGCGCCACGGTGCTCAGGTCCTGCCCGGGCTCATATCCGACCACGCGGCCGTGACGGCCCACATAGACCTTGTCCGGCGTGTAGAACGGATGGAACTCGCTTGCGTCGGCATTGCCCTCAAGCACGAAATAGCGATAGCCGTGTGCCACTGCAATCTGGGCGCAACGCAACACCAGCCCGTTGTAGACCGTGGATGTGGTGGTCGTATCGTTGCCGCGAAACCGCACTTCCCACGTGCGCGGGCCGACCTGCTGCTCGGAGAAACCGCCGTAGCCCAGGTCCGGCTGGTAAGGCGTCTGGCAGGCCGCCAGGCACAGCGGCACGACAACCAAAACACAGCGGATGCGCGCGGCGAGTGAAGCCGATGCGGCGATGGGCGAGCGGTTCATGATGCGTGATCCCAATCGGGGTTGGCGCGACGGACGCTCTTCATCAGCAATGCCTTGATGGGCTCATCCGGATGGCCGAGCCAGCGCAGCTTTGCGTAGGCAGATGCCGGGCGGTCCGTCGGGTGCGGGTACTGCACATCGACCAGCACCGCCCAGGCGGCGCTGGCGTGGTCCGGCGTGTCCATGTGGAAGGCGCCGAAGATCTGCTGCGCAGGGCAGTCATGCGGTTTGCACATGTCGCCCGTGATGAAGGTCTGGCCGTCGGTGGTGCGCGCGGTGTACTCGCTGCTCGTTCCCTTGCCGGCGCGAAGCCAGGCGGGGAGGCCGGTTTCGCCGCGCAGCATGGCGTCCCACGCAGGTTGGAAACCAGGCTTGTGCGTCAGCTCCAGAAAAATGCCGTACTCGCTTGCGCGGATCAGCGTCGGCGTGGCCAGGGCCATGGCGACGATGGCAGCAGCCAGGACGAGGTATTCGATAAGGCGGCGCATAGGCGTGGCCCATCGCACGGCGCGCGTGGGCAGACAAACAGGACGGCCTAGCGTAGCCGCCGCTGCATCCGGCCGGCACTACATGGATTCGTAAGGCGTGTGCCAACCGCAATGCATCGGGATTGTTGAATCGCCCAGCTGGTTTTCCGGGGTGGCACGCGCCGCAGACGCAGAACTTTACGAAGGGTTGTAGGCAAGCTGCGTGCCCGTGCTTGTGACAATGCCCCCGCCCACGACGGCGTCTCGCGCCGTGGCCATTTTCGTTGCCTTGTTCCCCCATGTTTCCCTATCGCCCTGACGGCCTTGTCGTGCCGCGTGCGCCAGAACCGGCGCCCCCGCCTCCCCCTTCTCTGACTGCCCAGGTGCAAGGCCGAATGGCCCAGGGCTGCAGCCTGCAAGACGCCGTGCACGCCGCGCAGGCCAGCAATCCGCTGGCGAGTGCCGAACAGTTGGCGATGGCTGCCATTGCCGCGCAGGCGGCCCAACAGGCGCAGCAGTCGGCGCGTGCAAATACGAGGACAAAGCCACCCGCCGATCTCATCGATCGTGCCACCCGGCAAGTTGCCGATGCGCATGTCTTCGATGCAAAGGTGGTCGATCAGGCGGGCCAATCGTTGAAGCGGCCCGTTCAGTTGGCTGCGGGCAAGCCCGACCTGACGCGGCTGCATGCTCCGGCACCCGCGCTGGTAGACCGCATACGCGTTCAGATGCAGGCCGGCGCGACGCCCGCAGAAGCCGTGAATGTGCTGCGCGCGGAGGCGCCGAGCCAACAGCCGGATACCGATCTGGACCTGGCCGTGGCCGCGCTGATGGCGGACGCCGCAGAACATGGTGGCTCGGTTGCCAACGCGTTGCCGCTAGCCATGCGCGATCTGGGTGCGACCTTTCCTGCCGCCACGCTCACGCTGGCTTTCTCGCAAGCCGACATTGCTGTCAGCACAGACGATTGCAATCAAGCCGTGGCCGACTACCGCGAAGCCGAGCGCAGCGGTGCACCCGCCGGTGAGCAAGACAGCAAGTTGGCGCGGGCCAACGCAGCGTTGTCGCGCCTGCAGCGCGCGGTGACAAACGGCATGCGCTGCGTTGCCGACAACGCGCCCGATGCCGACGCCGCTGCGGGCCTGGTCGACGCGTTCGCTAGAACGTGCGTGGCCGCGGCTACACCGGAGCTGCACCAGCAGTTGACCGACTGCAACCGTCAGGCCGCGCAGGCAGTGCTGGCGGAGTCGTCTGCCACGCGTCATTCCAATATGGCGCTCTATCTGCTGGCCGTCGATCAAGGCGCCGCGGCCGACGTGGGTGCCGCGGCTGCAGACACCTACGCAGCATTGGCGCAGAAGCACCTGCAGGCCGCGCAAGCGCGCGTGGATGCAGCACAGACGGTGCTCCACAGCAATCGCAAGTTGCCGGACAGGCTGCGTCGCGCCGAAGCGCCTTCCGACACTGCCGCGCTCAACCAGGCACAGCGTCAGCTGATGCAAGCCAATGCCGAGGTGGCCGACGCGCAGGCGCAGCAGCAGGCCGCTGCCGCGGGCAAGGATGTCGTCTTGCCGGCCAGCGCGCCGGAACTCTCGAGCGATGCGGCATCGCTTGCCGACCTGCAACGCGCGACGAGCGGCGCATTGGCCGATTTCAAGCGGGCGCTGGGCAACGAGGTGGCGCAGGACGCGACACAGGCCTACGCGAATGACGCCCACGCTACGCTGCAGACCGCACAGCGCGCGGCATCGGCGTCGCGCGCCGTGCCCGCAAGCCTGCGCCGGGCGGAAGAGCAGGACACCCTCGGCAGCCTTCACGATGCGCAGCGCACCGCGCGCGATGCCCAGGCGCAACAGAACGCCGCTGCGGCCAACAAGCCCGTTCAGGTGCCCCAAGCCGACTGGGACCAGGGCGTTGCCGCTGCCCAGCGCGCCCATGCCGGACAAGGCTTGGACGAGGCGATTGCGCGCGCATCGTTGCGTGGGCAGGTGGACGGCGCCGCGGCGCCTCTCACGCGCAGCACCCCCGGCCTGACGGCATTCGAGCAGACCCTTGCCGGGTGCGACACCGTCACGCTCGGTCTGGTGCGCACAAGCCGGTTTGATCTCACCCAGGTGCAGACACTGCCTGCAGCGGAGCGCGTGTGGTTGCTCGGCTCGCTCTCCAGCGCAGACGCCGCGTTTACCGACCCGCGTCGCACCCAGCAGGTTGCGGGCCGGCTGCAGCAGCTCGCCATCCTCAAGCTGGCCGGCGTGACGCTCGACTGGAACGACCCGGCAGTGCAGCGCGATCCATTTCCGTGGGCAGCGCAGCACGCCACGCCCGAGCAGAAGCAGATCATGGGCCGTTGGGTGGCCGCTGCGGACGATGCCCGTGTGCTGTGGGTGCAGGAACACTGCAATGCGCAGGCGCCGGCCGGCGACCCGCGTGACCCATCGCATATCGGCGCCGTGCAGAGCGCCATGCAGATCGCAGCGATCAACCGCAACAACGCGCTCACGCCAGCCGCTGCCGGCGTTATTGACCAAATGACGGCATCGACGTTTGGGCTCGCATTCTGGTCCGATCAGATCGGGCAGTTGCTCCAGCCATCCGGGCGCGACATGGGCTTGCAGACGGTCGGCCTGGTGCGCGTGGGCCAGTTCATGAAGCAGTTGGCGCCGTACATGTCTGCGGCTGATGCGAGCCGCGCGCTCGACTGGATCAAGGCGAACTACAAGGAAGACTGGTTCGACAACAACCCCGAAGCGCTGTCCGATGCAGGCGCGTGGTACGAAGGCGTTGCCGCACTGGTTCAGGCAGCGCTGCCCGAGAGAAATCGTGGCGCCGAGTTTGCAACGTGGCTCACGGGCCCGCAGTCGACTCTGGCGCGTTACGACGCCACCACGCGCGATGCCTTGCTGGCCAGCGCGCAGCAGATGGGCGCCAACGGCGACCAACAGCTTCCCGAAGCGCTGCGCGCCGCGCTCAAGCCGGTCGACCCCGATGCGGCACAGCGCCTGGATGACTACTACCAGGGCGGGCTGCAATCCTTCGTGTCCGGCAAGGGCTACCTGACCCGTGACGACCGGGCGTCGTATGCGAAGACACAATGGGCCGCTTATCAGGCGCTTCCCGACCATGCTGCGGAAGGGCAGTTGCAAACGCTGGTGGGACGTATCAGCGAGACCCCTTATACGCCCGGGTCGACCGCTTTCCACAATGCGCTGGGCCTGTCGCTCGGCATGACGAACATCGGTACGTCGACCGATGCCCAGGCGCGCGCCAACCGCGTGGAGCAATGGCTCAACACGCCAGGAGCGCCCATCGATGCAGCCACGGAGTGGTTTACCGGCGACCGCTTGGCCGATGCGGGCAACGTCATCGGCGCGTTCGACACGGCGATTGCAAATGGCATCCGGGAGGCCGACGCCACGGCGTTCAGAAACCGCGCGCCTCGAGAGCGGTGGTCGCTCACCGTCATGCCCATGCGCGCTTATGGCGAGCAGTCCGGGCAGACGCAGATGGCGCTCGTGCGCGTGCAGGGCGACCGGGGTACCACGTTCTACGTCGGCAGCCGCGGCGGCAGCGCCGACGACCCGACGGCCACATCCAGCACCTTGGAAGATTTCCGCACGCAGACCGCATTGACGACCAAGGACCGCCTGGTCATGCCGAAAGGGGGCAACGTTGCGCGCAGCGGTGCCAATGGCGCCATTGCCATGGAGACGGTGGCCGGCCACATCAACTCGACCCTGGATGACATCAACGACGCGACGGGCATTCCGATGCTGATCGGTGGCCTGGCCCTGGGCGTGGTGGCTGCGCTGTCGACGGGGCCTGTGGGCCTGGCGGCGGAATTGCTGATCGCGTTGCCCACAGCCACGCTGGGACTGGCCAATCTTGCAAACATGGCGGGGCACGGCCGCTCGCTGACGTCGGGGGAGGCGATCGGCACGGAGCTGATGGTGGCGGCGGCCGGCGCCGCGGGTCTCGCTCGCACGCTGGAGTGGGGCGCACGTTTGCCGGCGGCGGCACGCTCTGCGGCTGAAGCAGCCGATGTCGCGGGCAACGCGTCCGCAGTCGGGCGCAGCGGGACGGAGGCGGTTTCGTCGGAAGTGTCCGGTGTGCACGCGGCGGGCGCAGTCGACGGCGTTGCCGCGGGCGCACCCGCAGCGGACCTGCGCCCCGTTCTTGCGCGAGCCGCCCAGCGCCTGCGCGCGGTGGCAGGCGTGACGGGCAGCCTGCAGGCAGCGCAAGGGCTGCAGCAATTGGCTGCCGTGTGGGACGACCCCGAGCAGCGTGATCACGCCTTGTTCATGCAGGTGATGAACTTTGCCGCCATGGTTGGGATGGCGCCGCTGATGGGTGGTGTGCGTGCGCTGCGGGAGCGGCGTGCGGCCGCGCGGGCCGATACCGACGCGAGTCGCACCGTGCCGGGCCACGCCGGCTATGCGCAACTCGGCGAGAGCAACATCCACGTGCCGCCGGACATGCTGGCCCGCATGCACGCGGAGGAGGCGGTAAGCAGTGCGGATGCGACGCGGCACGCGGATGCCTCTGGTCGCGGGGATACGGAGATCGATCTCGCCGTTGTTCATCCGCATGTGGAGGCAGGAAGAACGCGCGCGCTGCGCGCAGACGCCATTGATATCGATGTGCCGGCTTCGCTACGTGACAGGGAGCCTGCATTGCGCGAGCTGATCGGGCAAGCGACGCAGGCTTCGATGTCAGGCGGCGCATTGAGTGACTGCGTTGATGCTGTACACCTGATCCATCGCCCCGGGCAGCAAGGCAAAGTGATCGGTAATACCGCAAGGATGGCGTTCTACGTGACGGACGAGGGGGAGCGGATCATCGAGATGGATGCCGCAGCACTGGATGCGCCGTTTGAGCAGAGACTCACTGGACTGTGTGAAGAGATCGTCCATGCGCAGCGCCACGCTCGCCGTACGGCGCTGTATGGGCCTCGCTATTCGGACAATCTCAGCGTCAATGAACGCACGGCAATGCGGTTGGCGCGCATTCGTGCGCTGGCGTTCATTGCTCGGGAAGTCGGATTCGATGACGCGGATTGGACTGGGCGGCTTGTTCACGACGACGTGTTCTCGAAAGCGCTGTCCGATGCAGCGGATGCCGCCACACGGGCAGAAGGCAAGCTGTTGCCCGAAGGTATCCGGCGAGCCTGGTTTGAAGCGGGGAGCGGCTATGACGAGCCGCGCCAGCCGGAGGCTGAAACCAAAGAGATAAAAAAGGCACAGGCCAAACGACTGGGCAAAGGGTTCACCGCCTTGTGCTTTTCTCTGGCCGAGAAGCTCGCGCTCTTCCATGCAGAGAACGCCTCGCAAGCCAACCCATTCGCGCCGCTTGATATGCAGAAGATGGTGAGGATGCCGCTGTCCGATGTGCTGTTTGACGAGAATCAGCTTCCTCGCAATGTCCTCCCAGATGGCGTCACGGGCTTCAGCCTGTTGCAGGCGATGCGTTACGTCGATACCTTGCGGGGGCGCTTTGCCTCCATGGCGCCGGTCGGTAAGCAGGACATGTTGCCAAGCATGCCTTTTCAGGAAGCACTCCTGCCCATCCCGGACGGTGACCACCAGGCGTCCATCAACGATAACCTCGCGATCCCGGTCGGGGAATACGGAGAGCAGCTTTCCGCCGACATCATGCGAGCCTCAGTCGTCATGAAGAATGCCGCCCGCCGGCTTCTGGCGCATGAGGTTTTGCAAATGCAGACAAAGGACGGAGAGCTGATTGCTCACACCGACTTGGGAACCGCGATGGGCGTTTTCCTGGATGGAATCGACTCGGTGGCCAATGCAGCCATTCAATCGCTGGCCAGGAAGAACGGCGGGCCAGACGACCCGATTCAGGCGTTGCGCCTGATCATCGAGCACAAGATTCCCGATGAACTCGCCTTGCGATTCGGTTTCGGAGCGCTTGGGCCAACGCTGCTGCAGGGACGCGCATACACCGATCTGATTGTCTGGACTGACGGAAAGCCTGTGGTGAATCCAAAACTCAAGTCGGCTATCCGTCAGCAGAACAATGCGCTGACAGATGACTACGCCTACACAAATAAGCCAATGACTGGGCAGGGATGTCCAGTGCGGGGCATCCAGGTGCTGAGCGAGGCCTTCCTGCAAATTGTCGAGTCGTATGCGCAACAGCGGGACGCGGGCGCTTTCGTCCCGTTAGAAGATGTCGGTCAGCCAAAGACTCCTGCCCCCAGTCGCTTCACCATCCTTTCCGAAGAGATTCCGACCGCGCAGTTGCTGCGCGATCACGCAGCATTCAACAACGTCAACCTCGATCTGCTCGACCATGCCGAGAAGTGCCTCAGAGAGGTCCAACTGGAGCTGATACGCGCAGAGGGTGTCGTCTCCGACGAACTGCGCTCGCGCTTTCTTATCGCGATGCACGATCAGAAGTTGGCCGAAAGCGAGCGTGCGGTCATCCTTGCAGCGGGCGCGTTGCGAACTCACCTCGCCCAAAGTGGTGTGCCGGAGTCCATCACGGACAATCTGCTCGACATCCGCGAAGTCACAGGGCTTTTGGACGATGAGGCTCTGGCAACGTATGCCATGCTGATCCAACGGCTCAACACCAGACGCGAAGAGCAGCAATCTGTCTTGGCCGACAACCAAGCGCTGCGCATGGATCTGGTGGCAATCGATCAGGCTGGTGAGGGGGCTGGCAGCGAGAGCGGGGGCGCGACGGGTGACACAAATGGGCCCAGCGAGGGAGGGCCGGCCGAGCCTGGAGCCGCTCACGATATGCCACCGCCAGTGATCCCGCCCAGTGATTCCTCTCCATTGAGCTTGCCGGGCGATGAAGGCGGTGAAGGCAGTCGGGAGCTGAGAGGTATTGCGTCATCACTCACCGCCGCCTTCGATCGCGACCGAGACATCCATCGATCCGTCCGTTCTCTGGGGCTGCCCCAGAGCGAGGTGGCTGTTGTCGGCAATTCGGTTGTCGACATGCTCGGGTATCAGGCGGATCGCCCTGCCCAGCCGACCCACCTGCTGGTGTCCGAGGAACGCTATCGAGCCCTGCGAGAAGGAGAGGGCTGGACAGAGCAAGCACGCCCGGATGGTTCCCGCATTTTGACCGCGGCGGGTTTCCACGTAACCACATCTTGGGCCGGGCAGGCGTTGCCAGACATTCATGCTGCTGGCAGCGGTTATTGGGATCAAGGTGTTCGCGTGGCGGACCCAAGTCTCGCCTACGCGCAGATGCTGAGACGGCAGGCGCCTGGCGATGAACGCGATCTCGAACTGATTCGACAGCATCTGTATGGCACTGCAGCCTTGCCGCCGGAATTGCTGGCAGCCCAGCTGAACTTTGTTCGAGCGTGCATGCAACCGGAGCTTCGTCAACGCCCCGAACTGCTGGTTGCCGCCAGAAATCTCTACGTGGTGAACGCCTTGTTTGGCAGGGGTGAAGAGGAATTTCTGTTCTATAGCGGCAGCGCGGAGATCAACGCGCTCGCCGCCGCACACGGGTGGGCTCATAGCGGACTGGGCGTAAGAGATGCGCAGGCCAATATCGACATGCTCGACGGGCGCCGTGTGCGTGAGGGGTTGCCGCCGCTGTTTTCCGCCGACGACCGGGTTGCTACCGCCGTCGGTTACGCCGGCCACGATGGGCAACTCGGTCACGGCCGCATGGCGACGAATCCGGAGGGGCACGATGAACGGGTATCCGCCGACATGGTCGTGCGGCAACTGGAAGCCGCTGGCCACACAGATCCCGTGTTTCTCGAGACGGTTTATGAGGGGATCATGTCGACCACGTTCGATGAAGCGACGCGTGGACAGCTGATCGTGCCGGGTGGGCGTCACCTGCATGTGCAGAAGCTGTTTCACGGCACGGACCTCGCCTCATTACGGCGCAACACCGGGCTGACTACATCCATCGCAAACAGCGTGGAGAACCTCAGCCGCAGAAGCGCCGGTTTTGACCGGCCCTTGGCTCAGTTGATCGAGCATCTCAATCGCGAGCTTCCTGCCGGGTCGCCGCCATTGGTTGTGACGTCCATGGCGCACGCGCTGGAGTTGATCCAGGAACATGGCGATTTTCCAACTACACGCATGAATGGCGATGCCAGTACGCTGCGCGAGGACTTTGCAGATACGCTGATCGGGTCAAGCGGCTTTTATCGAAATCATCGTCACCCTGACTTGTGGGTGATGGGTGATACGCAATGGCAGATGCAGATGGGCGACGAGCTGCTGGCCCTCGGTACGCGCGTGAAAGAGGATCCAGCCTTTTCTATCCCGGCAGTACTGACCGAGGCCCAGCGGTATGCGGCCGATCACGCACCTGAGACGGCCACGCATGCGGGGCCTGACGTGCCGCCGGGAAGTCCCGCATCCGGCGATGACCCTGAACCGCCGGACCCACCCACAGGCGGTATCCGCCCCACCGGAACAGACCCGGATCCCAAACCAATAGGCGGGCCTGGAGGGGGCGCCGGTACGCCTGAGTTGGAAGCCCCGTCGGCACCAGAGACAGCCGTCAATGAGGATCACCTCGCAAGCAAACCTGGTTCCGAAGATGAGGGGATCGGTGCGCCCGACGCCAGTCCGCCCCAGGCCGAGGACGGGCAAGCCGAGCAGCGTGACCTGGCACGTGCCGTGGTGACGCTCATCCGAGCCGCAATTGAGCATCGGCGCATGCCCTCGGAACTGATCAGCAAAGCACAGGTCAGGCGGGCGGCCGGGGTGGTCGATGCGTTATCGAGGCGGCTTGCTTCGCCCGATGCGCAATGGCGGGGTCGCCTTGCCGGGCTCGCACAACAGGATCGCGCATTCGTGCAGGGGATCCTCCAGGATCTGCGGGCACTGACGGCCCCTTCCGCGCTGACCAACAAAGCTGGAGAAAACACCCACGAGCGGTATGCCAGGCTGACGCGCGACCTCGATGTCGCACGCAGATATCTGAATACCTATAGCGGCTATCTGCAGCGAGCGGCCCTTTCTGCAGGTAAGCCGTGCGCGCTGCCGCCTCATTTGTCGCTGGCGCGGTCGCTGGCGCAGACGAACACCGCCCGCGATCTGCTCAACGCTGTGCAGAAAAGGCTTGAGCCCGTTCAGCCGTACTCCAGCCGTGTAGAGCAGCGGAGTGCTACGCAGTTGGTCCTGGACGGGGCGGCCTTGAAGATCTATTCGGATCCAAGTTTGACTACGCTGCCTGCAAAGGAGCAACTGCGCTTCGCTGATCTTGCACAGCGCGCCCAGCAGTTGTCCCGCTGGCTTAGAACCCGTGATGGCGTGGCAGACGAACGTGCGCGGGCAGCCTATGAGGGCGCGCGCAACGAGCTGGCGGCCGCCGTACAGACGTATAGCAAGGAACTTGCGCAGCGCGCCGATCTGGAGTCTTCCAGGCTGGCGTTGCTTCAGCGGGTATATGCACGCGACGGCTCCAAGCCTGCCGAGGGGGCATCCCAAACGCTATCGGATAAGCCGCACTCCATCGAAGACGTGATCAGCCACATCGAAAACGCGTGGGAAAAACTCGGGCAAATGATTGAGGAACTTGAGACAGTATTCAACGCCGATGCGAGTGGTATGTCGGATTCGGCCATCCACAAACTGCTCAGGCGCGCGGCGGCGCGGATGGCGGAAGCCACGGCCGAATTTGGCAAGACGATCGAGGGCTATGCCGATGCCTCCAGCGCGAGCGGTCTCCAGGAATCGCGCTCGGCCTTCGAGAAGGACGGCGATCAAGAGGTCGTCGTCATCAACAAGGAGCCGACTGTCACGCAGGATCTGGTCGCCACTTACAAACACATGGTCCGGTTCATGCACGACGATCTTATGAAGATCGATTCACTGCAGGACATCGATGCGCTGGATGCCCCGCTGAGCGACCTGCTGGGGGAGATGCGGCATTGCGAAGAGCGGCTGCGTTCAGCGCTGGTGGAACGTACCGACGAAACCGGAGGGACTCAGTAGGAGGATGTTGGGACGGAGGCGCAGGCGGGGGGCTTCAGAAAGATGCCCGTCGCGCAAGCTTGCGGCGTTCCCGCCGCCTGCGCGACCGTGTTTCTCATATCGGGGTGCCTATCAGCGCGACCACCGCAACGAAGGATCGCTGATAAGCGCTTCCAGTCCACCGCTTGAATAAATGTCTGCTTGCAGCATCGCCTTGCCGGTGGTCGGGTCAATCACGTCGCCCAACAGCTGCTGGACTGTGGTCACAGCGTTGGATGGGTCCATCACGCTCTTGTGTGCCGCCTCGACGTCATTCAGGGCCGCCAGAGCGTTGTCACGCAGCCCCGCCAGATTCGGCGTATGCGTGATCGCCACATCGATCACGCCCTGGCGCTGCACTTGAGTAGCGTCCCGCATGAGCGGCTCCAGCTGATTCAACTGGTTGAATCCCCACGTCATGTGCTGCGTAGCCTGCGTTTGCAGGGCACCGCCGAGGTTCTGCATGTTGCCGGCGGCAGCGCCATCCTGCTCGAGCGTTTGCCGGGTGGTCTTCAACTCATTCAGGTCATGCGTCAGGTTGACCAACGCGGCCTTTTTTTCCGGGGTGCCGGGCAGGTATTGCGCGACTGCCTGCATGTCCTGTCGGGTCTGGTCCAGCAGCGGTGCGACTGTGTTGTGCGCATAGCTGTCGGTGTCCATCACGGTGTAGGGGCTGCTGTTCTGTGCGCCCACGATGTTCCTGACGTCGTCCGCGCGTTGGGTCTCGACTTGGAAGTCGGCCAGGAAGTCTGCCGGCTTGCCGTCCGCCATGTAGTTCCGGCCCCTCGCCTTGATGGCTTCGCTGCCGCTGTTGGCCTCTGCGCTGACCACGTCCTGAAACTGCTGCGTCTGCGAGTGGACCTCGCGCAGCATGTCGGTATCGAGTTTTCCGGCACGCGCCTGGGCGACCAGCGTGCGGCACGCATCCTCTGCCGCGCTGACCTGCTCGCGCTCACGGTTGACGGCCTCCATGGCCGCGCTGGCGCCAGGCTCGGACGTCTTCGTGGCGAGCAGCTTTGCAGTCGTGAGCACTTGCGATGGCCCGCCGTTCAGCGGATGCGAGGCGTTGAAGTTTCTCAGTGTGTCCAACGCTGCCGTAGTTTCCGGCGTGGGGGCATGCGCTTTCCAATAGCCGATGCTGGCGCCGTCGATCATCGTCATGGTGGGGCTCGTGAAGAAATAGACCGAGCCAGTCTAGTCACGCTCCGGCGGCAGCAGGCCTACGAACATTCCGAGGCTGTGCGGTTGGATGCCTCCCACGGGTGACCGGTTTCCGTCTTGTTTTTGCGCCGAGGAGCGTCGGATGAAGCTCGAAGCGCACATACGTTTCAGAACGCAAAATATGTACACAAAAAACGTATGGAATTGTTGACAGAAAAATGGCGCCCCTCCAAGATTCCGGCAAATACGCGGCATCACGCCGCATGAATGCTGGCGAATGGAACCCGCCCCATCCGCCTAAAGCACGCTCCCGGCATTGACACGGGGGCGGCCCCAGGAGACAGACAATGCGCCAATCCCCCGGCCAACCCTCGCCCTCTTCGTCGACAATCACCGGCGCCATTGCCGATCCCGTCAACGAGTTTCTGCCATTGCCGCGCCTGTTTGCGCTTGGCCTGCAGCACCTGCTGGTGATGTATGCCGGCGCGATCGCCGTGCCGCTGATTGTCGGCAATGCGCTCGGCCTGTCGAAGAGCGATCTCTCGTATCTCGTTAATTGCGACCTGTTTGCGGCTGGGATCGGCACGCTGATCCAATCGCTCGGTTTCCTGATTTTCGGGATCCGCCTGCCGGTCATGATGGGCGTCACGTTTGCGGCGGTTGCGCCCATGATCGCCATCGGTGTGGAGCCCGGCATGGGGCTACCCGGCATCTTCGGGGCGTCGATCGTTTCCGGCGTGTTCGGCATTGCCGTTGCGCCGCTGATGGGGCGGCTGCTCGGCCTGTTCCCGCGCGTGGTGACGGGCACGGTCATCATGCTGATCGGCTTTTCGCTGCTGAGCGTCGGGATCAACTGGGCCGCAGGCGGCCAGCAGATGATTCCGCAGGTGGTGGACGGCGTGAAACACATGGTGCCGAACCCGGCGTTTGGCGATCCGTTCGGCCTGGCCATTGCCGCGCTTGTGCTGGTGACGATCCTGCTGCTGACCAAGTTCGGCAACGCACTGCTGTGCAACATCGCCGTGCTGCTGGGTATCGTGACGGGCACGCTGGTGGCGGCGGCGTTCGGCAAGGTGTCGCTGGCCGACGCGAGCGCCGCACCCCTGATGACGCTGGTGACGCCGTTCTACTTCGGCATGCCGAAGTTCGAGCTGTCCGCCATCATTTCGATGTGCATCGTGATCGTGATCACGCTGGTGGAATCAACCGGCATGTTCCTCGCGCTGGCGCACGTGGTGGGCAAGCCGATCTCGCGCAACGAGTTGACCAACGGCCTGCGTGCCGACGGCTTGGCGACAGTTGTTGCAGGCGTGTTCAACACGTTCCCGCATACGTCGTTCTCGCAGAACATCGGGCTGGTGTCGATCACGGGCGTGCGGTCACGCTATGTGGCGGCCGCCGGCGGGGTGCTGCTGATCGTGCTGGGGCTGTTTCCGAAGCTGTCGTACGTGGTGGCATCGGTGCCGCAATACGTGCTGGGCGGGGCGGGCATCGTGATGTTCGGCATGGTGGCCGCAGCCGGTATCCGCATGCTGGGCATGGTCGATTTCCAGCAGCAGCGCCATAACCTGCTGATCATCGCGGTGTCGGTCGGCTTTGGCATGATGCCGACGCTGGCGCCGGCCTTCTTCCATCACTTCCCGGACTGGACGCGCCCCATCACCCACAGTGGCATCGTGATGGGCACGCTGGTGGCCGTGGTGCTGAACGCCTGGTTCAACGGCATCCGCGGCTCGCACGAAGTCATGCACGGTGCGGCCGCAGCCGCGCATTGAACATCCAACGCCGCGCTTCAACGCGGTTCAGGTTTCTCCGGCAACCGAGACGCGGTATGCGGTGTGCTGCCGGTAGACCTGGCCCGGGCGCAGCATGACCGCTTCCGCATCGGGCATGTTGACCTGGTTCGGGAACGCGCTCGCTTCCAGACATAAGCCGCTGCGTTGCGCGTGCGTGCCCGACAGCATGTGGCCCGAATAGAACTGAAGCCCGCGCTGATCGGTGAGCACGGTCAATTCGCGGCCGCTGCCGGGTTCATACAGCCGCGCGACCGGACGCACATGCGGGCGATCGTCCGGCGCCATATTGCGCAACACGAAGCAATGGTCGAACCCGCCGGCCTGCGCCAACTGCGCGTTGGGCCAGTCCAGCCGCGCGCCAATGGGCGCCCCCTGCCGAAAGTCGAATGCCGTGCCCGCGACACTCATTGCTCGCGTCGGGATCAGCTTGGCATCGACTTCCAGAAAGGCATCGGCATCGATCGACAGGATGTGGCCCCGGATGTCGGTGCCGGGTCTGCCGCTGAGGTTGAAATACCCGTGGCTGGTCAGGTTGATTGGCGTGGGCGCATCGGTGCGGGCTTCGTAGTCGATCGACAGCGTGCCATCGTCGTCTAGCGCATAGCGAACTCGCACGGCGACATTGCCGGGGAATCCGGCATCGCCTTCCGGAGACGTGAGCCGCATGACCAGAGCGCCGTCCTGGTCCTCGGCGTCCCATAGTGCCCGATGAAAACCGCTCGCGCCGCCGTGCAGCAGGTTGCCGCCCTCGTTGCGGTCGAGCACGTAGTCGATGCCGTCGAGCGTAAAGCGCGCGCCGGCAATCCGGTTGGCCCAGCGTCCGATCAAGCCCCCCAGATAGCCGCCCGATTCAAGGTAGGCGGCAGGCGTCGCATGGTTGAGAAGAATCTCGCCCAGACGCCCGCTGCGATCCGGCGCCTGCCAGGAGACGAGCGTCGCCCCCAGATCGCTGATGGAAACGCGCATGCCCGAGGCATTGCGCAGCGTGAAGAGCCGAACCGGTTCACCGTCCGGCAAGTGCCCCCACGTTGCCGACGAGATGGCGCCGTCGAGCGGCGCGTGTGCGGAGAGCGCGGGCGCGATGCTCATGATTGGCTCTCCGTGGTGGCGCGTTCCTGGTATTCGCGCGGCGTGCAATCCAGCTCACGGCGGAATACGGCATGCATGTATTGCGGAGAGGTAAAGCCGCAGCGCACCGCCACCTCGGCGGTAGCGACATCACGGCTGGCCAGCATGTGCTTGGCCGCGTCGAGCTTGTGGCGAAGGATTTCCTGGTGCACGGTGCAATGCAATTCACGACGAAAGTGTTCTTCGAGCGATGACCGCGAGATACCGACGTAGTCCGCGACCTGCTCGGTCTTGATCCCTTGGCAGGCGTATTGCCGAATGAAGTGCCGCGCCCGCATGACATACGGGCTGGCAAGCGGCTGATGGCGAGACGACGCCAGCACATTGATGCCCACGGGTGGCACGAGAATCTGCCGACCTGCCAGGCGCGCGCCGCCCAGCATCTGGTGCAGCAGATGTGCGGCGGTGCGCCCCATCTCCACGGTGCCCTGAATGACCGATGACAACGGGATCCGGCTCAGCGTGCGCGTGAGCGGATCGTTGTCGATGCCGATGATGGCGATCTCTTCCGGCACCGCGAACCCTGCCGTCATGCAGGCTTGCAGCAGATGCCGCGCCCGCGCATCCGTTACGGCGATGATGCCGATGGGCTTGGGCAAGCCGCGCAGCCATTCGATCAACTGGCTGATCGCCTGATGCCAGGTCGGTGCGCTGGTCGACAGGCCCCGGTAAATCTCCTGGTCAACGGGCGTGGCGGGATTGTCCTGCCGGCGCAAGCGCGTAAAGGCCAGTTCGCGCTGCTGTGCCCAGCGGTTTTCCGGCGCCTGGGGCAGGCTGTACAGCGCAAAGTGCTGCAGGCCGGCTTCGATCAGGTGCCGGTAGGCGAGCGCGACCAGCTTGCCGTTGTCCGTGGCGACATAAGGCTCCTTTGCGGGGTAGTGCGCCGGGTCTTCATACGAAGAGCCGACGGCCACCACCGGTAGCGGGCAACCACGTAGCGCTTCGGCGACGGCGGGGTCGTCGAAATCCGCAATGATGCCGTCGCCGTCAAAGCGCTCGATGCCGGGCAGGCGGCAGCGGAAGTCCTCTTCCAGAAACAGGTCCCACGTCACGCGGGTGGAGCGCATGTAGTCGCCAATGCCCGCGATGATCTCGCGGTCGTACACCTTGTTGGCGTTGAACAGCAGCGCAATGCGATGAATCCGCGCGTGCTGCGATGGATCGGGCAATTGACGGTGCATGGGCTATTGGGCGCTCGCGGTGGCGGGGGTTTGCCATACGGCGGCGGTGCTGGGGCGTGCCGCTCGCCCGCACATTCTATGGGCTGCATGCGGCGCTGTCAGACGATGCCCGCCGGGTGGCAAGAAATGTTAGGGCGGTTGGGCAATTTCGTAATTGCCGGTGCCAAGGCGGCGCATGCACCATGCGACTGCCGTCGAGCCGGCCGAAATCTATTGCGGCGCAGCAGACGCCACGTCGGTACCCACCAACAAAAGAAGATGGAGTGAGACATGAAATCGAACCAACGCCGTTGTGTTCTGAGGGCCGCCTTTTGCGGTGCAGTGCTCGCCAGCCTGTCGATGGCCGCGCCGCTGGCGCACGCGAGCAAGGCGCATCCGGAAATTGGCTTCTGTATCGACGACCTGCGCGTGGAGCGCTGGTCGCGCGACCGCGATTACTTTGTCGCAGCGGCGGAAAAGCTGGGTGCCAAGGTGTCGGTGCAATCGGCGGACGCCAGCGAGCAACGCCAGATCTCGCAGATTGAGAACCTGATCTCGCGCGGTGTCGACGTGATCGTCATCGTGCCGTTCAACTCCAAGGCGCTCACCAACGTGGTGGCCGAAGCCAAGAAGGCCGGCATCAAGGTGGTGTCGTATGACCGCCTGATTCTCGATGCCGACGTTGATGCCTACATTTCGTTCGACAACGAGAAGGTGGGCGAGCTGCAAGCGCAGGGCGTCTACAACGTGCGCCCGAAGGGCAATTACTTCCTGCTGGGCGGCGCGCCCACGGACAACAACGCGAAGATGCTGCGGCAGGGCCAGTTGAAGGTGCTGCAGCCGGCCATCGACCGCGGCGACATCAAGGTCGTCGGCTCGCAATGGGTGCCGGAGTGGAGCGCTTCTGCGGCGCTGGGTATCGTTGAAAACGCGCTGACGGCGAACAACAACAAGATCGATGCCGTGGTCGCCTCCAACGACGGCACGGCCGGTGGCGCAATCCAGGCGCTGGCTGCGCAGAAGCTGGCCGGCAAGGTGCCGGTGTCGGGGCAGGATGCCGACCTTGCCGCCGTCAAACGTGTGATTGCCGGCACGCAGACGATGACGGTCTACAAGCCGCTCAAGCTGATTGCCACCGAGGCCGCGCAGCTTTCGGTGGCGCTCGCCAAGGGTGACAAGCCGAAGTACAACGCGCAGTACGACAACGGCAAGAAGAAGGTCGACACGGTGCTGTTGCAGCCCACCCAGCTCACGAAGGACAACGTCAACCTGGTGGTGAAAGACGGCTTCTACACGCAGGCGCAGATCGGCGGCCAGTAAGGTCCCGCAGTCAGGACCGCTTTGTGCCGGCGATGCGCCAACGCTGCATCGCCGGCCGCGTTCGTACCTCAAGGACGGGGCATGTCTGAACCTTTGTTGCAGATGCGCGGCATCGTCAAGACGTTCGACGGTGTGAAGGCGCTGGACGGTATCAACCTGGTCGTGAAGCCGGGCGAGTGTGTTGGCCTGTGCGGCGAGAACGGCGCCGGAAAGTCGACGCTCATGAAGGTGCTTTCGGGTGTCTACCCGAGCGGCACCTGGGATGGCGAAATCCTCTGGGAGGGGCGGCCGCTGCACGCGAGCGGTATTCGCGACACCGAGCGCGCCGGCATCGTCATCATCCATCAGGAACTGATGCTGGTGCCGGAATTGTCGGTGGCCGAGAACATCTACCTCGGCAACGAAATCACGCTGCCAGGCGGTCGTATGAACTACGCGGCCATGTACCAGGGCGCAGACAAGCTGCTGCGTGACCTGAACATCCAGGGCATCAACGTGGCGCTGCCCGTGATGCACTACGGCGGCGGGCACCAGCAGTTGATTGAAATCGCCAAGGCGCTGAACAAGCGCGCCAAGCTGCTGATCCTGGATGAGCCGTCGTCATCGCTCACGGCGGCGGAGACGCGCATCCTGCTCGACATCGTGCGCGACCTGAAAGCGCGCGGCATTGCGTGCGTCTACATCTCGCACAAGCTCGATGAGGTGGAGGCGGTATGCGACACGGTCACCGTCATCCGCGACGGCCGCCATGTGGCCACCGCGCCGATGGATGCGCTCACCACGGACCGCATCATCGCGCACATGGTCGGGCGCGAAATTACGCAGCTGTTCCCACGTGAACCGCATCCCATTGGCGAGGTGGTGTTCGAGGCGCGCAACGTGACGTGCTACGACGTCAACAACCCGGCGCGCAAGCGGGTCGACGGCGTGTCCTTCGCGGTGCGGCGCGGCGAAATCCTCGGCGTGGCGGGGCTGGTCGGTGCGGGGCGCACCGAGCTGATGCAGGCCGTGTTTGGCGCGTATGAAGGTGCCAGTGAGGCGGACCTCGTCCTGGACGGAAAGCCGTTGAAAATCCGCGCGCCGCTCGATGCCATTCGTGCGGGGATCGCCATGGTGCCGGAAGACCGCAAACGTCACGGCATCGTCTCGCTGATGAGCGTCGGGCACAACATCACGCTGGCCGTCCTTCAGCGGTTCGCGCGTCTCGGTCGCATCGACGGCGCGGCCGAACTCGACACGATCCGCAAGGAGATGCGGCGGCTCGCCGTGCGTGCCGCGCATCCGATGCTTCCCATTGCCAGCCTGTCGGGCGGCAATCAGCAGAAGGCGGTCCTCACCCGAATGTTGCTCACGGAGCCGCGCGTCCTGATTCTGGATGAGCCGACCCGCGGCGTGGACGTCGGCGCCAAATACGAGATCTACAAGCTGATCGGCGATCTCGCTAAGCGTGGCATGGCCATCATCGTGATTTCGTCGGAGTTGCCCGAAGTGCTTGGCATTTCGGACCGCGTGCTCGTGATCGGCGAGGGTGAACTGCGCGGCGATTTCGTGAACGACGGACTGACACAGGAACACATTCTGACCGCCGCCATTCAGCCAGTCCGGCACACACCCAGGCACACACCCGGGCACGCACCCACTCTCCATCAGGCAGGTCACGCATGACTTCTCAAACCAGCCCACAAGCCGCCGGCAGGGTCGCCGATTCGCGCAATACGTTCAAGGCAAGCCAGCGCCTGAGGCAACTGTTCGCACGCTACAAGATCCTGGCGTTGCTGATCGCCGTGGCCGCGATCTGGCTGTTCTTTTCGATGCTGACCAACGGCGCATTCACCTCGCCGCGCAATCTGTCCAACCTGCTGCGCCAGATGTCGATCACGGGGATGCTGGCCTGCGGGATGGTGTTCGTCATCATCGCGGGCGAGATCGATCTTTCGGTCGGTTCGCTGCTTGGCTTGCTCGGCGGCGTGGCGGCCATTCTGGATCAAGGATTGGGCTGGCCGATCACGGCGACGGTGCCCGTGGTGCTGCTGCTCGGCGTGGGCATGGGCCTGTTCAACGGATGGTGGTCGACCTACCGGGGCGTGCCGTCCTTCATTGTCGGCCTGGGCGGCATGCTCGCGTATCGCGGCATCCTGCTCGGCCTGACGCATGGCTCGACGATTGCGCCGGTGTCGGACAGCTTCGTGCTGATCGGCCAGGGCTACCTGCCGCGCCGCGTGGGCGACCTGATGGCGGTGCTGATCTTCTGCCTGTTGATCTTCGTGGTGATCCGGCAGCGGCGTGAGCATCGCCGTTATGAACTCGATGTTGCGCCGCTTTGGCAGGACGTCGCCAAGCTTGTTGTGGCGGGCGCGGTCATCGTCGCCTTTGTCGCCACGCTCAACAGCTATGGCGGCATCCCGGTGCCGGTTCTCCTCGTTCTGGCGTTGCTGGGTATTTTTTCCTGGATCGCCAGCCAGACGGTGTTCGGCCGCCGTATCTACTCCGTGGGGTCAAACCTTGAGGCCACGCGCCTGTCGGGCATCAACACCGATCGCGTGAAGCTGGCCATCTTCGGGCTCATGGGGCTGATGTGCGCGTTTGCCGGCATCGTGAATACGGCGCGTCTTGCTGCCGGTTCGCCCTCCGCCGGAACCATGGGCGAGCTGGATGCCATTGCGGCGTGCTTCATCGGCGGCACGTCCATGCGCGGCGGCGCAGGCACCGTGTACGGCGCGCTGGTCGGTGCGCTCGTCATGGCCAGCCTCGACAACGGCATGTCGATGCTCGACGTCGACGCCTACTGGCAGATGATCGTCAAGGGCGGGATTCTCGTGCTGGCCGTCTGGGTCGATGTCATCTCGCGCTCCGTCCGCCGCTGAGGCTGCGCTACACGTTTTATCTCCTTTGCTGTCACAGGAATCTCCTATGTCTTATGCGATTTATCCGAGCCTCGTTAACAAGAACGTTGTGATTACCGGCGGGGGAAGCGGCATTGGTGCGGCCATCGTTGAAGGCTTTGCCAAACAGGGGGCGCGCGTGACGTTTCTGGATATCGCGCGGGCTGACTCCGAAGCGCTGGCGACATCGCTGGGCGAATGCGTGCATCCGCCGGTCTTCCGCCACTGCGACTTGCGCGATATCGACGCGCTCAACGCCACGTTCGCGGACATCGAGGCCGACGCCGGTCCCATCGACGTCCTGATCAACAACGCAGCGAACGATGACCGCCATCAGATCGGAACCGTGACGCCGGCGTATTGGGACAACCGCATCGAGGTGAACCTGCGCCATCAGTTCTTCTGCGCGCAAGCCGTGTTGCCCAGCATGAAGAAGCAAGGGCGCGGCGTGATCCTGAACCTCGGGTCGATTTCGTGGCACCTGGCCCAGCCGGACCTCGCCATCTACATGACGGCCAAGGCCGGCATTGAAGGCCTGACGCGCGGCCTGGCGCGCGATCTTGGCGGGTTCGGCATTCGCGTCAATTGCATCGTGCCCGGCGCGGTGCGCACGCCGCGTCAGATGGCGCTCTGGCAATCCCCCGAAAGCGAAGCCAAGCTGCTGGGCGAGCAATGCCTGCATGAACGCGTCGAGCCGGAACACGTGGCGCGCATGGCGTTGTTTCTTGCATCGGACGACGCTGCCCGCTGCACGGCGCGGGAGTACTTCGTCGATGGCGGGTGGTACGGCGGATGATGGCGCCCATCATTCCGGAATGCGTCTGGCGCGTCGGTGCCACGCTGGGGGAAGGCGCGGTGTGGCACGCCGCATCGCGCTGCGTGGTCTTTGTCGACATCAAGGGCCGGCGGCTCTATCGCTATGACCCGGATACCGATGTGCGCCGCAGCTGGGTCGCGCCCGGCCAGATCGGCTTTGCGCTGCCCGGCGTTGACGGCAGTTGGGTCTGCGGCGTGCAGGGCGGTCTCTACCGGTTCGATTTCGCAAGCGGTACCTTCAGCCGCATGCTGCCCGTAGAGACCGATCGGCCGGGAAACCGCCTGAACGACGGCTATGTCGATCGCACCGGGGCGCTGTGGTTCGGCTCGATGGACGATGCGGAGCGCGAGGCGAGCGGGCAGCTCTACCGCGTCGGTCGGGATGGCCGGTTGAGCGTGCGCGATTCGGGCTACGTCATCACGAACGGCCCGACCGCGAGCCCGGACGGCCGCACGCTGTATCACACCGATACCTTGCAGCGCGTGGTTTATGCCTTCGACCTCGGTGACGACGGCTGCCTGCAACACAAGCGCGTCTTCACCGCCATCGACGGCACCGGTTACCCCGACGGCATGGCTGTCGATGAAGACGGGTGTGTGTGGATCGCGTTGTTTGGCGGAGGCCGGATCGAGCGGTTCTCACCCGACGGCCGAAGCGTCGGGCGCGTCGCCTTTCCGTGTTCCAACATCACCAAGCTCGCGTTCGGCGGCGATGATTTGCAGACCGTCTATGCAACCACCGCACGAAAGGGCCTGACGGAAGAGGCGTTGCAGAAGGAGCCGCTTGCGGGCGGCTTGTTTATGTTTCGCGCGCCGGTCAAGGGGCTCCCATCCACGGAATGTGCCGTGGACGTTTCCGCAGCGACGTCCGATCAATCCTGACGGAAGAGCCCGCGCGCTGCCAGGTTGCGATACAGGGCGCGGACACCGAACGTCCACGGTGCGATCTCCGTCGACAGGCGCACCGTGTTGACCAGCGCGCCGAGGGGCGGGGCGCTGATCGTCACGCGGTCGCCGAGGTGGTGCGTGAAGCCGGCACCCGGCGCGTCGCGGTCCTTGATCGGCGAGAACATCGTGCCGAGAAACAGCATGAAGCCGTCCGGATACTGATGGTGCGGCCCACAGGTTTGCGCGACGAGGTCGAGCGGGTCACGGCTGATCTCGCTCATATGGCTCACGCCGTCGAGCACGAAGCCGTCGTCGGTGCCCTCAACACGCAGCGATACCTGCGTCGTGCGAATCGTGTCGATCGTGAAGTGCTCGTCAAACAGGCGCACAAACGGGCCGATGGCGCAGGAGCCGTTGTTGTCCTTGCATTTGCCCAGCAGCAGCGCCGAGCGCCCCTCGATGTCGCGCAGGTTCACGTCGTTGCCGAGCGCCGCTCCCACGACATGCCCGGCGCTGCTGACAGCCAGCACGATCTCCGGCTCCGGGTTGTTCCACCGTGAGGCCGGATGCAGCCCGACGTCGGCGCCGAACCCGACTGCCGACATCGGCTGCGATTTGGAAAACACTTCTGCATCGGGGCCGATGCCGACTTCCATGTATTGCGACCACGCGCCGCGGCGCTGCAGTTCTTCCTTGAGCCGCATGGCGGCATCGGAGCCGGGCTTGATCTTCGAGAGATCGGAGCCCACCACGCCGACAATGGATTCGCGCACGTCGCGGGCCTTGGCGGGGTCGCCGCCGGCCTGTTCTTCGATCACACGTTCGATCAGGCTGACGGCGAACGTCACGCCGCAGGCCTTGATCGCCTGCAGATCATTCGGGGCGAGCAGGGCGGGAGCGTTGCTTGCACGATCGGCGGCCATGGAACGTTCGACCAGCGCTTCGACGCGGCCCAGGTCTTCCCCGGGTGCCTGCCGGGCGACGGCCAGTGCGTCAGGATGCTCGAACAGATCCGACACGGTCGGCACGGCTTCCGTGATATCGAAAACGACACCGTTGCGTACCACCACGACGGATGGCCCCTCGCCGTTGGCCGTTGTGCGCCACACTCGACCGACGAGCGTTGCATGCTCAAGATCGTGCGGCAAATAGTTGGCGATGTCGGTCATGTGCACTCCGTGAGTAGGACACCCCTGTTGCCAGGGAACCCGCGTGATCGTAGAGACGGCGATGCAGGGTGTCCAACGCTGTGACGCAATTTCCAACCTGTTGGACAATCGAGCCACTCATGAACGGGACAGGTTTCCAGTGAAGACAGACTATGAGGTGCCAGCACTCAAGCGCATTCATGACGTGCTGGAGATACTCTGTGCGGCGACGTCGCCCGTGCGGCCGGCTGCGTTGGCGGAGGCGACGGGCATGTCCAGAAGCACCTTGTACCTGCTGCTGGAGTCGCTCGAAAAGCGACGCTGGATCGAGAAGCGGGGCGACGGCTACCTGATCGGCTTGACGTTGTTTGAGCTGGGCAACGCCTATTTCCGTCACGACAGCCTGCTGGCAGCGTTCCGGCGCGAATCCGCCGCTTTCGTGGCCACGCACAACGAAGTCGTGCAGCTCGCCGTGCTCGACGGCACGGAGGTCGTCTATATCGCGCGGGAGGATGCGCCGCGGCCGGTGCGCCTGGTATCGGATGTCGGCCTGCGCCTGCCGGCCCATTGCTGCGCGCTGGGCAAGGCGCTGCTGGCGAGCCTCGATGACGAAGCGGTGTGTGCGCTGCTGCCGGCGCGTCTTGCCGCCATGACGGAGCACACCACCACGCGCCGCGCCGATTTGCTCAATGAGCTTGAGCGCATTCGCGTGCGAGGCCTTGCGACGGAGCGCGAGGAGGTGGTGGCGGGGCTGGCCTGCTTTGCGGCGTTCGTGGGTGTGACGCCGCTGGGAAAGCGCGTTGCGGTGAGTTCCAGCGTGCCTGTCAGCAGATTGGACGCCCGCCGGGAGAAGCGCCTCGTCGTCGGTGTTGCAGGCATGGCGGACCGCATCGGCCGCGCGCTCGCGCAGGCATAGCGGCGGGCTGCTGCGTGGCCGGTTCCGCTATGATCGCCACTCCTCTTTTTTCTTTCCTCTTTCCTTTGGCGCGTAGGCGTTTCTCATGACCACCGGCACCACTCCTCCTCGCATGGCCGATGTTGCGCGCGTTGCCGGCGTGTCGAAGATGACCGTGTCACGTGTGTTGGCAGGCGGCAGCGTGTCGCCCGAAACCCGCGCGCGCGTGCAAGAGGCCATCGACGCGCTCGGCTACGTTGCCACGGCCGCGGCCGGGATGCTGTCCAGCGGCCGATCGGAATTCGTCGCCGCCCTGGTGCCTTCGCTGGCCAGTTCCAACTTTGCCGATACCGTGCGCGGGCTCAGCGATGCGCTCGCGCCCCATGGTCTGCAACTGCTGCTGGGTGATACCGACTACCACCTCGATCAGGAGGAGGCGCTGGTGAAGTCGCTGCTGCGCCATCAGCCGCGTGGCATCGCCTTGACCGGGCGCCACCACAGTGCAGGCACGCGCACGCTGCTGGAGCGCGCCGGGATCCCGATCGTCGAGATGTGGGATCTGCCTGAGCGCCCGATCGACAGGGCGGTCGGGTTCTCGAACGCCAAGGCGTCGCTCGCGATGGTGCATCACCTGCACAAACGGGGCTACCGGCGCATCGGCTTCCTGTGCGGCGCCAGCGAACTGGACCGCCGCGGCACCGACCGCATGCGCGGATACGTC
Organism: Ralstonia sp. UNC404CL21Col; assembly: GCF_000620465.1. GTDB lineage: Bacteria > Pseudomonadota > Gammaproteobacteria > Burkholderiales > Burkholderiaceae > Ralstonia > Ralstonia flatus. The sequence goes on along the minus strand of NZ_JIBE01000004.1, from coordinate 539,032 downwards.
AGCGGAATCAAGGCGCTTGGCCTAGGCGAGCCGCGTGTGATCCGCCTGGGCGAATCGCCCATCACGATGAGCCACGGCGGCCCCGCGATGGCCGCTTTGCTGCAAGCGTGGCCCGATACCGATGCCGTGATGTGCGTGAGCGACATGTCCGCATTCGGCGCCATCATGGAATGCCACCGGCGCGGCCTGTCGGTGCCCGGCGACATCGCTGTGGCGGGCTTCGGCAATTTTGAAGTCGCGTGGTGCTGCCATCCGACCATCACGACGATTTCCGTCGATGCCTATGGCATCGGCCTGCGCACGGGCGAGGTCTTGCTCGATGCACTCGGCGTTGGCGAGGCCACGGGCGCGCCCAAGCGCTCGCGCATCGACTTCAGCGTGGTCGAACGCGAGAGCGCATAGCCGGCGGCTTTATACACAACGTCAATGCGAGTGCCGCGGATTGCCGCGTGTCTCGATCACGTTCAGATACAGGGTTGCCGGCTCCAGGCATCCGCCCGTCGAAAGCTGCCCGACAAACTGCCGATAGAGTTCCTGCCAAGGCGTTTGCGATTGCGGCACGCTGAACGTTGCGGTTTCACGCCGGCGCTCAAGCTCTTCCGCGTCCACCAAGACATCGACCTTGCGGGCGTTGAGGTCCACGCGGATGCGATCGCCCGTGCGCAGGAGCGCCAGGCCGCCACCCGCCGCCGCCTCGGGCGACATGTTCAAAATGGACGGACTCGCCGAGGTGCCGCTCTGCCGGCCATCGCCCATGCACGGCAGCGATTCGATCCCCTGCTTGACCAGTGCCGCCGGCGGCGCCATGTTGACGACCTCCGCGCTGCCCGGATAACCGACCGTTCCGCAGCCGCGGATGACGAGGATGCAGCGCTCGTCGATCGCCAGCGCAGGATCGTTGATGCGGGCGTGATAGTCCTCTGGGCCATCGAAGACGATCGCGCGCGTCTCGAAGACGTTTTCCGCGCCGGGCTCGCTCAGGTAGGTCTGCCGGAATGCTTCACCTACCACCGACATCTTCATGATGGCGCTGTCAAAGAAATTGCCCGACAGCACGATGAAGCCCGCTCGATGCTTGAGCGGCGCGTCCACAGGGAAGATGACATCGCGGTCGGCGTCGGGCGCGGCATCGGCAATCGCGCCGATCGTGCGGCCAGAGACGGTAAGACAATCGCGCCGCAGCAACCCGCCCGCGTCGAGCTGGCGCAGCACGGCGGGCACGCCGCCCGAACGGTGAAAACTCTCCCCCAGATATTCGCCGGCCGGCATGCAGTTCACCAGCAGCGGCACCGATTCTCCGTGGCGCTGCCAGTCTTCGAGGCTGAGTTCCACGCCCATGTGGCGCGCGATTGCGATGAGGTGCGGCGGGCAGTTGGTCGACGCGCCAAGCGCCGAAGCCACCATGATGGCGTTCTCGAATGCCGCGCGCGTCATGATCGTCGAGGGCCGGATGTCTTCACGCACGAGGTCGACGATGCGCTTGCCCGTGGCATAGGCCATCTGCCCACGCTCGCGATACGCCGCCGGAATGCTGGCGCACCCGGGCAGCGACATGCCCAGCGCTTCGGCTAGGCTGTTCATCGACAGCGCCGTGCCCATCGTGTTGCAGTGGCCGATCGACGGCGACGACGCGGTGGTCAGCTCCATGAAGCCTTCGTAGTCGATGTCGCCGGCAGCCAGCCGGTTGCGCGCATGCCAGATGACGGTGCCGGAGCCGACCCGTTTGCCTTCGTGCCAGCCGTCCAGCATCGGCCCACCAGACAGGACGATGGCTGGCAGGTCCACCGTGGCGGCGGCCATCAGGCAGGCGGGCGTGGTCTTGTCGCACCCTGTGGTCAGCACGACGCCGTCGAGCGGGAAGCCGTGGAGGATCTCGACCAGACCGAGATACGCGAGATTGCGATCGAGCGCGGCAGTCGGTCGGCGGCTCTGCTCGGCCAGCGGGTGAACCGGAAACTCCATCGGAATGCCGCCCGCGTCGCGTATGCCGGCCTTCACACGCTGCGCCAGCTCGATGTGGTGCCGGTTGCAGGGCGCCAGGTCGCTGCCCGTCTGCGCGATCCCGATGATCGGCCGGCCTGACTGCAACTCTTCGCGCGTCAGGCCGTAGTTCATGAAGCGTTCGACGTAGAGGGCGGTCATGTCTGCGTGGCTCGGGTCGTCGAACCAAAGCTGGCTGCGCAGTCGGCGTGGAGGTTGGGCGGGCATGGTGTCTCGGTTGTTATGTGGTGGGCGGTTCCCTCTACGGGGAATCGGCGAGGCGCTTTCCGGAAGCCTGGGATGCAATTTTGGTACCGGTAACAACGCATGGTAGAGCCGGAAGAAGGCGCAGGCAATAGCGCGTGTTATCAGCCCTGCTTTCGGAGAGGGTGTTTGGATTTGCTGACACCTGCCTGAGCGCAAGCGTTTGCCGCTCCCCCGGCTAGTGGGGGAGGGCTTGCGGTTTCACGATTCTGCAAACAACGCGCCCTATGTTGGGCCGATCTTCGGGGGGAGGATGGGGGCTGCCATGCAGGCGTTATCTGCACGATTCGAAAAGACTGACGCGGGGCGACGTGAAATCGCCACGCGCGGCGGCGTGCTCAGCCGCTCAAGCCGCGCGCTGCTCATCATGGTCGATGGCCAAGTCACGGGCGAGGACCTCGCTGTACGTGCCGGCCAGCTCGGCCTGGAAGCGCAGGCCGTGTTCGAGCTGGTGCAGGCAGGCTTCATTCAAAGCGCAACCGATGTTGCCGGCGAGCCCGCCTTCGTTCAGGTGGCCGAGCCGCAGCCCGAGACGCCCAAGCCGGCTGCGCCGGCGCGCAAGCGTTCGCTGGCGGCGGCGCGCATGTACCTCATGGACATTGCGGCGCGCACATTCAGCTCGGCCGAGCATCCGATCCGCCAGCGCCTGGTGGAGGCCACCGACCGCGCTTCCGTGGAAAGCGCGTTCGATGCGCTGCTGGCGGCCCTGCGCGAAGCCACATCGGCGTCGATGGTGGAGCAGGTGGAAGTGTCGTTCCGTGGGTTTTTGCCGGCCGAAGAAGGTGTGGCCGGCTGAGTACTTTGCTCACGCGTGGCGCGACACGACCATGAAGTACGCGCAAGGCTCCGCCGTCTGATTGGCGAAGCCGTGCTCCACGTTCGCCTCAAAGAACAGCGAGTCGCCGGGCCCCAGGTATTCCTTGGTGTTTTTGAACTCGACGACGAGGTTGCCGATGGTTACCACGATTTGCTTTTCGGCCCCGGCAGGGTAGCCGGGCAGTATCCCGGTTGAGACGCCGGGCGGAAGGTAGTGATAGAGGAGTTCGACGCGCCCGCCGCCCGTCGCCGGTGAAACGATATGCCGCTCAAAGCCGGTTTCCGGATCGCGGAAGACGGGCCGCTCAGCTCGGCGCATGCGCACCACCGCGCCTTCTGATGCACCGCCCCCGGCCAGCTCCGTCAACGAGGTCTGCAGGCTGTGGGCGATCTTGGCTGCAATCCCGATGGTCGGGCTTTTTTCTCCGCGCTCCACTTTGGACAGCATCGCCCGGCTGACGCCCGAGCGTTGGGAAAACTGTTCCAGCGTCAGCCCGGCGGCCTCCCGCAGCTTGCGCACACGCCCACCAAAGGCACGCGACGACGCCTCGTCGTCATCTTGCTGCCTCACGTCTTCATCCTGCTTTGCCAACACGCCTCCTTTGCCTTACCGACGCAAACTCGCCAGGCTGACATTATGTCCACGATGGAAGAACGTCCAAGTCAAAATGCCATTTTTTTCTTGTAAATGTCTTCTATAGAAGATAGATTTCTTAGAAATAAACCAATGGAGGCGAAGCATGGGCAGCATGAAACTGATTTCGCAAGGCCAGCGCTACGCTGCCTTTGAATTCGGCGATGTCCAGGTCGTCGCGCTGCGCGATGGCTACATCGACGTGCCGACGACACGGCTGTGCCAGGCATCCGGCGAGCCCCTCGACACGCTGCCTGCCGGCGTTCCCGTCGTGAACGGTCAGCTGCGGTTGTCAGTCAACGCGTTCCTGGTCGTCCACAAGGGCACGTCTGTCCTGATCGATACCGGCGCATCGAACGCACTGGACGATTCGATGGGCGGCCTCCTGAGCGGATTGCAGGAATGCGGCATCGACAGAAACACCATCACTCAGGTAGCGGTCACGCACACGCATGAAGACCATGTGCACGGGCTTATTGCTCCGGATGGTTCGGAGGCATTTCCCAAGGCGGAACGCATCCTGATCCCGAAGGAAGAGGTATCGGAAATCACCGGGCGGCTCGCGCCAGTGCGCGATCGTGTGGCACCGGTTGACGATGGGCTGATCGTCAGCGATCGGATCACCGCCGTGCGGGCCGCCGGGCATTCGCAAGGGCACACCGTCTATGAAGTCAGAAGCAGTGCCGGGCACCTCCTGGTGTGGGGCGACATCATTCACGTACCGTCCATTCAATTCGGGCGTCCGGAACTGACCTGGGAGCTTGATGACAGCCAGCCCAAGGCACGTGCTACGCGCAAGGCGATCCTGGAAAGAACAGCGCGCCCGGACTACTACGTCGCGGGCGCGCATCTCGACTTTCCCGGTATCGGCCAGGTGACCAGGCGTGGTGAAGATTTCACCTTCCAAGCCGTTGAATGCCGCACGACGGGCCGTGATTAAGGCATCGGACCACACATCGAACCAGCCCGCGCTGAGCCTGCGCGTGCAGCATCACGCAGCCTGCTGCGCCACCCCGTCCTTGAGCAGCCCCCGCGCCCGCTGATTCGACTTGTAGATGTTGTCGCGCACCGGCACCGCACCGGTCTTCACGCTGTGCACCCATTCCTGGGTCGACATGACCGCCGCGAAGCGCGATTGGAGCACCACGCTGAACACGCGGTGGATCTCTTCCGCGCTCGCAAAGCCGGCCTGGTTCTGATACGGCACCGCGCCCGATGCGTCGTGCAGGAATTCCACCGCCGTGCCGTTGTGCAGGGCGTGATTGATCGTGGATGCATCGCAGTTGTGCGTCATGTAGCCGACCACGGTCAGCGTATCGATGCCGCGCGCTTCCAGCCATTGCGCCAGGTCCGTCTCCGGATAGGCGCTCGGTAGCAGCTTGCGCAGATAGTGGTCATGGGGGCGCGACGCCACCACTGGGTGCAATTGCCAGCCGTCGGTGTCGATGGCAAACAGCGGCGAGCTGGCCGGCGAGGTCTGCTGCACGACGATCACCGGAATGCCCGCCTCGCGTGCCGCATCCATGGCGACACCGATGTTGGCGACGGTCTGCTGCGGGTCCGGATACTCGATTGGCAGGCCGCCGGTGAAATATTCGTTCTGCACATCGATGACGATCAGGGCGCGCTTCGGGGTGTTGTTCGTAGTCATGGCTGACTCCTCAAGGTCGGTTGGATCGGGCATTTGCGTGAGCCCGTGGACAGCATCTTCGCGGATGACTATCCTTCCCGACAGTGGCCCGAAAGACGTTTATCGAAAGAATCGGGCCAAAGCGCGGAGCCTGTATGCAAGCCCAGCCATCTCAGCATCCCCAGCAAATCGCCGTTCTAGCCTTTAACGACATCAGCCCGTTTCACCTTTCCGTGCCGTGTCTTGTGTTTGAAGACCGCGTCTGGGCAGGGCTGCCGTCCTACCACCTGCGGATCTGCGCCGACGAGCCCGCGAGGAAGGGCGGCCTGCGCACCACAGCCGGGTTTGCCGTGCAGACGGAGTTCACGCTCGAAGATGCCGCCCGCGCCGACGTGCTGATCGTGCCGTCATGGCGTGATACGGACGAGCGGCCGCCGGCGGCGATGGTGAATGCGGTGGGCGATGCCTATGCGCGCGGTGCCACCGTGGTCGGCCTGTGCCTGGGCGCGTTTGTGCTGGCCGAAGCAGGCGTGCTCGACGGCCATGAGGCGACCACGCATTGGAGCGCCGCCGATGCGTTCTCGCAGCGCTACCCGCGCGTAAAGCTTGTGCCGGATGTGCTCTATCTGGACGCTGCCGACGGCCGTCTTGTGACCTCCGCAGGCACGGCCGCCGGGCTGGATTGCTGCCTTCACCTCGTGCGCCGTTGGCATGGTGCGGAGGTGGCCAACCGCATTGCACGGCGGCTGGTGGTTGCGCCGCACCGGCAGGGCGGCCAGGCGCAATACATCGAGCAACCGCTGCACGATGCCCCCGGCGGCGATCGCCTGTCGGATCTGCTGAACTGGACGGTGGCCAACCTCGCGGAGCCACACTCGCTGGACTCGCTCGCCGAGCGGGCGGCCATGAGCCGCCGCAATTTCACCCGGCGCTTCCGTGAGCTGACGGGAACCACCGTCGGTCAATGGTTGCTGGGGCAGCGTCTGGCCTATGCGCAGCGGATGCTGGAGACCACGCGCCAGCCGGTCGAAGCGATTGCGCAACTGGCGGGGTTCGGCAGCGCGGTGTCGCTGCGGCAGCATTTCAGCCGGACGTATCACACGTCGCCCAGCGCTTACCGCGCCTTGTTTGCGCAAGCCTGAAAAGAAAAAAAGCGGCTGGTCAGCCGCTGTGGTGTGTTGCTTACTTGCTCAGCTCGTGGCCGATGACGGCGCCGGCTGCGGCACCTCCTATCGTCCCGGCTGTGCTGTGCGTCATTTCGTGGCCCGCCACACCGCCTGCCACCGCGCCGCCGGCCGTACACGCCGTGAGCGTGGGCGCCAGCGCGGCAAGTGCGCATATCAGCGCTGTCTTCCATGCATTCATGATGTCCTCCTGAGTCGCCGGCCAGAAGCAGTGGCCGGCATATCCCTCAGTCGAGCAAAGCGCGTGCCGCGCTCACATGAACAGCGGTGACAGCGAAAGATGCGACAGCGCGATCACGATCACCTGCGCGATCACCAGCAGGATCAGCGGAGACAGATCGAGCCGCCCGCCCAGCGGCGGCACCACGCGGCGGATCGGGCGCAAGAGCGGGTCGACCAGCGTGTTGAGCACGGCGCCCATGGGCGATGCCGGGCCCATCCACGACAGCACGGCCGACGCAATGGTCACCCACACCAGCACGTTGAACGCCCACTTGAGCACGGTGAACAGCGCGGCCACAAAGCCCATCGGCACAAGCGCAATCGGGCTCAAGCCAACCGATGCCAGCAGCAGGAAGAGATACACAAGCGCCGTGAGGTAAGCCGCCACCAGCGACGACCAGTCGATATAGCCCGTGGCCGGAATCACCCGGCGCAGCGGGTGCACCAGCCAGCCGGTCAGCTGGAAGATGGCCTGCGACAGCGGATTGCGCGGTGACAGCCGCACCGCTTGCGTCCAGGCGCGCAGCAGCAGCGCCGCGCCAAAGAGCGAGAAGATCGTGTCGAGCAGAAAACGCGTGATATCGCCGAACATGCGTCCGGTTCTCCTATGGTCAGGTCGGGCAAAAGCGCGCGGCAAACGCGCGTGCTGGGGCGCGGTATTGTCGCACGGCAATCTGACGGGGATCTGTGCGCCGGTGTCTCTGCGCAGGCGTGGCGCATTCGCGTATTGTGGTGCCCGTTCGCTGTTTTCCCTGTGAGGAGACCCGCCTTGAAACCCACCTTGTTTCGCGCGTTGTTGTCGCTGGCGTGCCTGTCTGCCGTGCCGCATGTGCATGCGCAGGCCGATACCACGTTCACCGTGGAATCGCCTGCCTTTGCCGACAACGGCGTCATGGACCGCAAGTACGCCGGGAAGAACCCCGCCAATGCCAATTGCACGGGCGACAACGTCTCGCCGCCGCTGCACTGGTCCAACGTCCCGGCCGGCACCCACAGCCTCGTGCTGATTGCCACCGACCCGCAGGGCGCGGGCGGCCTGGGCGTGAACCACTGGATGGCGTACGGCATCCCGGCCACGCAGACGAGCCTGGCGGAAGGTGCCGGCACCGACAGCGGGCTGCGCATGGGCCAGAACGCCATCGGCAAGCCGGCGTATCTCGGGCCGTGTCCGCCCAAGGGCACGGGCATGCACCACTACGTCTTTGTGCTGATCGCCACGGATCTGGCGCCGGACGCGCTGCCCAATGGGCTGACGCGGGCTGAACTCGACGCCGCCATCAAGGGGCATAGCAAAGGCGCCGCCGCCTGGATCGGCCGCTTCGGCAACTTCTGAAGAGAAGACGCTGGCCGCCGCGCTTACCGTGGCGCCGCCGGTTCCATGCCCTTGCGCTCGAGGAGGGCAGCCGCGTCCTTGCCATGCAGCGCCTGTATCAGCGTCTGTGCGTCTGCAAGGTTCTTCGCATGGGGACTCACGCCCACGGCATACACGGTGTAGTTCTGGACGGCTGCAGGCAAGGGCCCGACGTACTGGATGCGCGGCACCGCAAGCAGTTCGCTGATCTGATGCACGGCCAGGGCGGCGCTGCCGTCGACGAGCCGCGTGCCCACCAGCCCGCCGTGAACGAGCACAGCCTTCGGCGCAATCGCCTGCGCAATGCCGAGCGTCTCGAAGAGCTTCGATAGATACATGCCAGACGATCCACCGGCTGCCGGGTCCAGATACGCCACCGAGGGCGCCGCCAGCAAGGTCTGTCTGAACTGCTCGACCGTCGAGATATCGGGCCTGGATGCGCCCTCGGGCACCGCCACGCCAATGCCGACGCGGCCCACGTTGCTGAGCGTGGGGGCCAGATAGCCCGACGTGCTGAGGGCCTTTGCCACGGGCTCGGGCAGGATCGCCACGTCAAAGGCTTCGCCGTTCTGAATGCGCTTGGCCAGTTCGCCCGCCGTGCCGTTGGCGATGATCAGGTGGACACCGGCCGTGCGTTCGATCGACGGTGCCAACGCGTCCAGCACGGGCCGGAATGCGCCCGCCGTGAGGACGCTGATGTCTGCAGCGCTTGCCGTGCCGACGGTGCAGACGGTGCCGGCGGCGCACAGCGCCAAGAGCGCTGCCAGAAACGGGATTCTCGAAATCACGATGCGGCTCCGATTACGTGTCGGTGCCGCACCTTAGCACTGCATGACAACGACAACCCACGGCAGATGCGGTCACAACCCCGCGACGGGGAAGCTCGCCTGCCAGACAGCGCTTTGCACGTTCACCGGTTTCGGAATCAGCTTCTGCTGCAGGAACAGGTCTGCAATCTGCTGCTGCGAAGCCACGATCTGCGGCGTGACCGGCGTGACGCCGTAGGGCACGCGGCGCAGCCAGGTCTCGACAACGGGCTGTTCGATGCCGAGCTTGGGCGCCAGCAGGGCGGCGGTCTCCTGCGGATGCTGATTCACCCACAGCCCCGCCGTGCGCAACTGGGCCAGGATGGCGTTGACCGCGCGCGGGTGCGTCTTCACGAATTCCGGCGTCGCTTCGTAGAAGTTGAATACCGGCAGCTCGCTGAAATCGCCCAGCGTGCGCGTCTTCAACGCCTTCTGTGCCAGCGCGTAATACGGATCCCACACGACCCACGCATCGACCGCGCCGCTCTCGAAGGCGGCCCGCGCCTCGGCCGGCGGCAGGTAGATCGGCTGAATGTCCTGCACCGTGAGGTTGGCGCGCCGAAGCAGTTGCACCAGCAGGTAGTTCGAGCTGGAGCCCTTCTGCAACGCGATGCGCTTGCCTTTCAGGTCCGCCACGCTGTGCGCAGGTGAGCTGTCCAGCACGAAGAGCGCCTCGTTGGTCTTGCCGCCCGGCTCGGCCCCCACATAGACAAGGCGCGCGCCTGCAGCCTGCGCAAATACGGCCGGCGGCGCGCCGGTGTAGCCGAAGTCAATGCTGCCGGTGTTGAGTGCTTCCAGCAGTTGGGGCCCGGCGGGGAATTCCTTCCATTCCACCTTGTAGCCAAGCTCGGCCAGCGGTTTGTCGAGCGCGCCTTGCGCTTTCAGGACTGCCAGCAGTCCGGCTTTCTGAAAGCCGACGCGCACCGTGCCGGCCGGATCTGCGGCTTGGGTGAGGCCTGCGCTCAGGGCGAGGCCGGCGCCCAGCAGCGCGGCAAGCCAGCGTCGTCGGCCAGCCGATGTGGCGGTATGGGGCGATTGGGTTTGCATGATTCCTCCAGCGAGTCAGGTGTTGTGCGGTCGATGCTACGGACCGCGCACGCGCGAAGGAACGAACAAGATTGCATGTGCATAGACGCGGCTGCGTCAGCCTGTTGCTATGGCAGCCAGTTCAGCCAGGTAGGCCCACGGATAGATGCCACGCGCATGTCCATCACTGAACACCAATTGCACGCCGTAACCCGCGGGCGCGATGGTGGTGACGCGCACGGCTGCCGGCACGTGGATCGGCGTGCCGTGATGGCGCTTGAACTGGCACTCCGCACAACGGCACGCCTTGCGCAATGCCGCGTGGTCGAGCGCGACCACGGCGTCTGCCCAGTGCAGCCGCAGCCGGCCTTGTGCGACGTTGTTGTCGATGCGCTCAGGGGGCTGCACGGGCGCTCTCGATTTGTGCCAGCGCAATCCGCACCGCCTTGACGACTTCCGGGTCGCCATCGGTTTCTGCGCTGCGCAGGGCGGGCAGGGCAGCGGCTTCGCCGATTTCGCCCAAGGCGAGCGCGGCTTCCTTGCGCAGATTGCTGATCGGGTGCGTGAGCAACGCGGCGACCGTATCGACGGCATGCGCAGCACGCCACCGGCCGAGCGCGCGTGCAGCCTGCAGGCGGACTTGCCAATACGCATCGGCCAGCGCCTCGACCAACGCTTGCGTGACGTGCGAGTCGGGAGCGAGTGCCCGCAGCTTGCCGAGCGTGCTGGCGCTCTCCTCGCGCACGCGCCAGGCGGTGTCGCGCAGCGCAGCGAGCAACGCGGGCAGCACGGCGGCATCGGTGGCGAGGCCGAGGGCGCCGACTGCGGCACGGCGCACGTCGACATCTGCGTCATGACGTGCGCGTTCCGCCAGCGCAGGCAATGCGCCCACATGCTTGCGCCAGCCGAGCACCGCAACGGCTTCGCGGCGCACCGCGGCGTCAGCGTCTTGCAGCGCGTGCAGCGCGGGCGCTTCGCTCTCGGGCACGCGCAGCTCACGCAGCCCACGCAACGCGGCGGCGCGCACAAAGGCGCTGGCATGGTCGACGTAAGGCAACAGCGCGGGCGCCGAGTCGGGCGATTTCAAATCCGCCAGGCCGATTGCCGCTGCGTCACGCACGGTGCCATCCACGTCTTCCAGCGCACGGGCAAGGGCGGCCACGGTGTCCGGCTGTTCCCAGGTCGCCAGGATGCGCGCGGCTTCGAGCCGGACTTCCGGCGCCGGGTCCTGCGCTAGCAGCGCAATCACATCGGGCAGCGCGTCGGCGTCTTCCGCATCGGCAAGCTGGAGGAGGGCGACGCGGCGGGTGGCGGCGTCGGCGTCGTGCAGGCGCGCCAGGAGGGTTGTCGTCATCGCGGCCTCAGCGCAGCAGATACGGGATGTCGACCTTCACCGCGCCGGTCGGGCAATCCTGCTCGCACGGCATGCAGTACCAGCATTCGTCGAATTGCATGAAAGCCTTGCCTTTGGTCAGGTCGATGGCGAGCAGGTCGAGCGGGCAGACATCGACGCACACGGTGCAGCCCTTGTCGGCAATGCACTTGGCTTCGTCGATGGTTACGGGCGCGCTGCTGCGCGAGGTGATGTCGTGCGGCGTGTGGGTGAATTGAACGGTCGTCTGTTGCATGGTCATGCAGCCTTCGGAATGCGCATGTGCGCGTAGGAATCGGTGCCGAGCACATCGACAGGGATGACGTACGGCTCGACGGCCTGCTTGCGGCTTGCCATGGCGCCGTGTGCGTCCTTGTACAAGCGTGTGTGGCAGAACCAATTGGCGTCGTCGCGTTCGGGGTAGTCCACGCGATGGTGGTACAGGCCCCAGCGGCTTTCGGTGCGGAAGAGCGAGGCGCGCGCGGCCATCTCTGCGCAATCGCGGATGAAGCTGACTTCCATCGCGCGCATCAGCTCATGCGGATTGCGTGCGTGCAGGTGGGTGATGTCTTCGGCAATCTCGTCGAAGCGCCGCAGGCCGATTTCCATCTTGCGCGTGACCTTGGGCGGCTGCAGGTAATCGTTCACCATGCGGCGCAGCTTGTATTCCACCTGCGCGGGCGCGAGGCCGTGGTCGCGTTGCAGCGGCGCAAAGATGCGCGTGCGCTCGCGTTCGATCTGCGCGTCGTTGACGCGGGCGTCGCCTTGCCGGCCGGCGATGTAGTCCGCCGCGTTCTGCCCCGCAAACCAGCCGTACGTGAATGCGCCGAGCATGTAGTTGTGCGGCACGGCGGCCATGTCGCCCGCTGCGTAAAGGCCCGGCACGGTGGTTTCCGCGCGCGCATTCACATACACGCCAGACGCGCTGTGCCCGCTGCAGAAGCCGATTTCCGAGATGTGCATCTCCACCATCTGCGTGCGGTAGTCGGTGCCGCGCCCCGCGTGGAAGCGGCCGCGGCTCGGGCGCTCGTTGGTGTGCAGGATGGTCTCGATGGTCTGGATGGTTTCTTCGGCCAAGTGGTCGAGCTTGAGAAACACCGGCCCCTTGCCGCCTTGCAGCTCTTGGTAGAACTCCCACATCATCTGGCCGCTCCAGTAGTCGCACTGGATGAAGCGCTCGCCGCGCGCGTTGGCGGTGTAGCCGCCCAGCGGGCCGGTCACATACGCACAGGCGGGGCCGTTGTAGTCCTTGATGAGCGGGTTGATCTGGAAGCATTCCAGGTTGGAAAGCTCCGCGCCTGCGTGATACGCCATCGCGTAGCCATCGCCCGCGTTGGTGGGGTTTTCGTACGTGCCCATCAGGTAGCCGGAAGCCGGCAGGCCAAGCCGCCCGGCGGCGCCGCAGCTCAGCACCACGGCCTTTGCGCGCACCACGAGAAAATCCGCCGTGCGGCAATCGAAGCCGAGCACGCCGCAGGCGGCCCCATCGGCATCCGTCAGCACGCGCGTGACGACGATGCGGTTCGTGATCTCCACCCGCGCACGCTTGAGCTGCCGATACAGCACCTTCTTGATGTCGTGCCCCTCTGGCATCGGCAGCACGTAGCTGCCCATGTGATGGACCTTCTTGACGGCGTAGTCGCCGGTTTCGTCCTTCTCGAACTTCACGCCCCAGCGGTCAAGCTGCTCGATGGTAGCGAAGCTGTGCTGCGCATAGGCATATACGCCCGATTGATCGACGATGCCATCGTTGGCCAGCGTGATCTCGCCCGTGTATTGCTCCGGCGTGGCATGCCCGGGAATGACGGCGTTGTTCAGCCCGTCCATGCCCATGGAGATCGCGCCGCTGCGCTTCACATGCGCTTTGTCGATCAGCAGCACACGCAGCGCGGGGTTGCGTTCTTTTGCCTTGATGGCCGCCATCGGGCCGGCCGTGCCGCCGCCCACGACGACGAGGTCGTACTCCAGTTCCAGCGTATTCATACGGTGCCTTGCAAAGGAAGGATGGATTGCGCATGCGCCGCCACCTGCCGATCCAGCCGGAGCCGGTACTGGAAGGCGTCGCCGCGAAAATAGAGCCGTTCGAAGTCGATGGGCGCGCCCTGTGCGTCGTGCGTCAGGCGCTCCACGCGCAGCAGTGCCGCGCCTGCGCCCGTGTCGAGCGCGGTGGCTGTCGCGTGATCGGCCAATGCCGCATCGATGGCCAACGTCGCGTGGCCCAGCGCCACACCCGCGTCCTGTTCCAACACGAGAAACACATCGCGCGTGACGAGGTCCGCCCGGGCGACGACGCTGCCCAGTGCTTCCGGCAGCCACGTCACCTCGAGCGACACCGGGAACTGGTCCAGCAAGCGCACGCGATGCAACTCCACGACGGCCGTGCCGGGCGCCAACTGCAGCGCCTGTGCCACGTCGGTCGGCGCCGGGACGGTCCGCAGCGTCAGCACGCGATTGCGAATCGCGTGGCCTTGTGCCGACATCGCCTCGGCAAAGCCTTGCAGTGCCGTCACGTTCTGAAAGGCCTTTGGCTGGCTCACAAACGTGCCTTTTCCGTGGCGGCGGAAGATCAGCCCTTCGTTCTGCAGATCGGCCAGTGCCTGGCGCACGGTGATGCGGCTGGCGTTGAACTGCTCGCCCAGCGCCGCCTCCGAAGGCAGCAGCGAGGCCGGCGCGTAGTGGCCGCTGAGAATGCCCTCGCGCAGCGTGCCCTTGATGCGCTCATAGAGCGGCGGGGCAGGTTGGCGGTGCAAATTAGAGGTGGTCATCGATGGGCGCAACTCGTCATAACAAGTGCGCCCAGTGTAAAAAGCAGACGTATGCAGCGGAACGAAGCTTTTTCGATATGCATGCTCGGTTTCTGACGTGCGCCGCAGCTATAGTGACGAGAGTGTTTTGAGCCGCCGCGCACCGCACACGCGGGCCGGCACCGGACGCATGGAGCGCCGCACTTCAGACGGCGCACGAAAACAACGGATACGGGTGATGGACCAGGGCACGCGCCTGCAAGATTTTTCTGCCGGCTTTGCTGACACGTTGCGGCAAGCCATGCATGACGTCGGCTTCGAGTGGCTCTCGTTTGGCCTGATGGAATACATCGGCGAGGCGGGCAAGCAGCGAGGCGAGCAACGCGTGCTCTACAACACCCATTCCCCCGCCGGCTGGGAAGAGCGCTATCTGGAGCAGCGCCATTTCGAGATCGACCCGCGCATCGCACTGCAGGGCGACTGCGGCCTGCCTCTGGCGTGGGACATGCCCTACCTGCGAGAGCGCGTCGGCAACAGCCCGGGCGACCCCCGCGTCGAAACCTTCCTTGCCGATCTGGCGCGCTTCAACCTGCACAGCGGCATCGTGTGGGGCGCGCCATTGCGCCATCAGATGACACCGCGCTCAACCTGGATCGTCTTCTGCAGCCTGTCGTCTTCCAGGCCAGACCGCGCGTGGATGAACGACACGGTGATGGGCGGCGCCATGCGCATCATCGTGCGCGCCTGCACGCATCTGGAAGAGGCGCGCGACAGCGCCCAGCGCAACAAGGAGATCGCCACGCGCGCGTCGTTGCCCGCGCATGTCCTGCGCCGCGTGATCGACTTTGTGGAAGCGAACGTGACGCAGCCCATCAGCGTGCGCGACATGGCCGAGATTGCCGACCTGAGCGTGCATCACTTCGCGCGCAGCTTCAAAGAGGCCAGCGGCCGCACGCCGCATCAGTACGTGACCGAGCGCCGCCTGCAGCTTGCCAGCCGTCTGCTGACCGAGACGCGCATGTCCATCCTGGAGATCGCAACCGCGGTGGGCTTCGAAAGCGCGAGCCACTTTGCGGTGGTCTTCCGCCGCCGGCAGGGCCTGTCGCCCAATGACTTCCGGCGCCAGCGCGTGGCCTTCTCGCACGTGGCGGCATCGCTGGCCGAATCGGGCTGATCTGCCGCCCCTGCGTCGCCCCTTCACCTGCGCGCGCGATTTTGGTGCGCCGCACGATGCGCAAACGCACCGTCTGATATCAAAACCGATATCGGTAAGGCCCCAAAAAAGCATTAGACGGTCATGTCTCGCTGTCCATACCATGGCTCAGCACGAATCACCGGCACGGCAAGATGCGCGCCGCATGCCGGATTCGACTCGTGTATCGCGTTGCAAAGACGACGTGCGCAGCCCCGGGGGTAGTCACCGGCTGCGTTCCACCATAACGGAGACAAACGATGCAAAAAACGAGCGCTGCGTGCGCCAGACGGACCGTATTGACCTTCCTGGCCACGGCCGGCGTGCTGCTGGCCACGGGCTTGACGACAGCGGCTCACGCGGCCGACAAGTCGTTCACCATGGGTTTCGCCCAGGTGGGTGCCGAGAGCGAATGGCGCACCGCCAATTCGGAGTCCATCAAATCGACGGCCAAGGCGCAGGGCGTGAACCTGAAGTTTTCCGACGCGCAGCAGAAGCAGGAAAACCAGATCAAGGCGATCCGCTCGTACATCGCGCAGAAGGTCGATGTGATTGCGTTCTCGCCGGTGGTGGAATCCGGCTGGGACACCGTGCTGCAAGAAGCCAAGGCCGCCAAGATCCCGGTCATCCTGACCGACCGCGGCATCGACAGCAAAGACACCTCGCTCTACACCACGTTCATCGGCTCGGACTTCGTCGAGGAAGGCCGCAAGGCGGGCCGCTGGCTGCTTGAGAACGTCAAGCCCAAGGGCGACGTGAACATCGTCGAGCTGCAAGGCACGGTCGGCTCCGCACCCGCCATCGACCGCAAGCGCGGCTTTGAAGAGATCATCAAGGCCGACCCGCACTACAAGATCATCCGCTCGCAAACCGGCGACTTCACCCGCGCCAAGGGCAAGGAAGTGATGGAGGCCTTCCTGAAGGCCGAGGGCAAGAAGATCAACGTGCTGTACGCGCACAACGATGACATGGCGATCGGCGCCATCCAGGCCATTGAAGAGGCGGGGCTCAAGCCGGGCAAGGACATCGTCATCATCTCGATCGACGGCGTGAAGGGCGCGTTTGAAGCCATGATGGCCGGCAAGCTGAACGTCACGGTGGAATGCAGCCCGCTGCTCGGGCCGCAGCTGATGGAAACCGCGCGCGACGTGCTGGCAGGCAAGACCGTGCCCAAGCGCATCGTCACCAAGGAAGGCATCTTCCCGATGGAAGTGGCGGCCAAGGAGTTCCCGAACCGCAAGTACTGAGGGGGGCCATTCGCAAGCCCTTTGCTGAATCGGGGAATGCAGGCAGGGCGGGTGACGGTGACTCGCCTTGCCGGTATGCACCCTCAACAGGCCACAGCCATGTCCGATCACGTTGATCAACCCGCCGCGACAGATGCACGCGGCGCGCTGCTGCACATGCGCGGCATCTGCAAGAACTTTCCCGGCGTGCAGGCGCTGGCCGGGGTGGATTTCCGCTTGTTTCCGGGAGAAGTCCATGCCCTGATGGGGCAGAACGGTGCCGGCAAGTCGACGCTCATCAAGGTGCTGACCGGCGTTGAAGCGCCGGATGCGGGCGAGATCCTGCTCGGCGGTCAGCCCATCGCGCCGGGCTCGCCGCTGGAGGCGCAAAAGCTCGGTATCAGCACGGTGTATCAGGAGGTCAATCTCTGCCCGAACCTGACCGTGGCGGAGAACATCCACATCGGCCGCTTTCCCATGCGGCTGGGCAGCATCGACTGGCGGGCCACCAACCGGGCGGCGCAGGCGTTGCTTGCTGATCTGAACATCCACATCGACGTTACGCTGCCGCTGTCGCTGTATCCGGTGGCCATCCAGCAGATGGTGGCGATTGCGCGCGCGCTTTCCACCGAAGCTCGCATCCTGATCCTGGACGAGCCCACCTCCAGCCTGGACGATGACGAAGTCGCGCGCCTGTTTACCGCCATCTGCACACTCAAGGCGCGTGGCATGGCCGTGCTGTTCGTCACGCATTTTCTGGAGCAAACGTACGCGATTGCCGACCGCATTACCGTGCTGCGCAACGGCCGGCTGGAAGGCGAATACGCCGCGCGCGATCTGCCGCAACTGCAACTGATCAACAAGATGGTCGGGCGCGACATCGACGCGAGCCGCTTCGAGCGCACCGAAGTGCCGCCCGTGGACGACACGGCGCCAGCATTCCTGAGCGCACGCGGCATGGGCCGCCGTGGCGTGGTGCAGCCGCTCGATCTGGACGTCCGCCCCGGGCAGGTGTTGGGCCTGGGCGGCCTGCTGGGTTCGGGCCGCACCGAGACCGCGCGCCTGCTGTTCGGCGTAGACCGCAACGATGCAGGCTCGATCAACGTGCAGGGCCGGTCGCACCAGTTCAGCTCGCCGCGTGACGCCATCCGGCAGGGCATCGGCTTTTGCCCGGAAGACCGCAAGACCGAAGGCATCATTGCCGAGCTGTCGATTCGCGAGAACATCATCCTCGCGCTGCAGGCCAAGCGCGGCCTGTTCCGCTATCTGCCCAAGAAGCGCCAGCGTGAGATTGCCGACCAGTACATCGCCCAGCTCGGCATCAAGACGCCCGACGCTGAAAAGCCCATCGGCCAGCTCTCGGGCGGCAACCAGCAGAAGGCCGTGCTCGCGCGCTGGCTGGCGACCGATCCCGCCATGCTGATCCTGGATGAGCCGACGCGCGGCATCGACATCGCCGCCAAGCTCGACATCATGGACCTGGTGACCGCGCAGTGCCGCAAGGGCATGGCGATCCTGTTCATCTCCAGCGAGCTGCCGGAGGTGCTGCGCGTAAGCCACCGGCTGGCGATCCTGCGCGATCGCAAGAAGGTGGGCGAGCTGGCCGGCGCCGATGTGACGGAAGACAACCTGTGCCACGTGATTGCCGGCGGCGACGTGCCCACCAGCCAGTCCAGCACCCAGTCCACCACCGCCGGAGGCGCTGCATGAACCCCGCCAATCTGCGCGCGCTGACCGGCCACCGATTGTTCTGGCCCGGCGTAACGCTGCTTTTGCTGTGTTTGCTCAACGCGTGGTTCAACCCGCATTTCTTTCACCTCGACGTTCGTAATGGGCATCTGTACGGCAGCCTGATCGACATCCTCAACCGCGCGGCGCCGCTGATGCTCGTCTCGCTTGGCATGACGCTGGTGATTGCGGTGGGCGGCATCGATATTTCGGTGGGCGCGGTGGTCGCCATTTCCGGCGCCATTGCGGCATCGCTTGTCGGCGGCACGCTGGTGGTGCAGAACGGCCTGCCCGTCTACGTGACCAAGATGCCGCTGCTCCTGGCGCTGCTGGCGGCGGTGGGCGCGGCGCTGGTGTGCGGCATGTGGAACGGCCTGCTGGTGGCGGGCGCGGGCATGCAGCCCATCATCGCCACGCTGATCTTGATGGTGGCCGGCCGCGGCGTGGCGCAGCTCATTACCGGCGGGCAGATCATCACCGTCTACTACGAGCCGTTCTTCTTCGTGGGCAACGGCTATCTGTTCGGGCTGCCGTTCGGGCTGTACATCGCAGCCGCTGTGCTGGCCCTGCTGTTGCTGTTGATGCATCGCACGGCGCTGGGCTTGTTCATCGAGGCGGTCGGCATCAACCCCGTGGCCGCGCGGCTTGCGGGGCTGAACACCAAGGCGCTGCTGTTTGGCATCTATGCGTTCTGCGGTGCCATGGCCGGTGTTGCAGGGCTCATCATCTGCTCCAACGTCAAAAGCGCGGACGGCAACAACGCCGGACTCCTGCTGGAGCTTGACGCCATCCTGGCCGTCACGCTGGGTGGCACCTCGCTGGCGGGCGGCAAGTTCAGCCTGTGGGGCAGTGTGATCGGGGCGCTCATCATCCAGACGCTCACCTACGCGATCTACTCCATGGGCGTGCCGCCGGAAATCAACCTCGTGGTGAAAGCCGTGGTGGTGTTTGCCGTGTGCCTGGCGCAATCGCCGGCGTTTCGCAGCATGCTCTTTCAACGCCACAGCCGTGCGGGGGCGCAGTCATGAGAATCAATCCACGGCGCTTGCCGTTCTACGTCACGCTGTTTCTGTTTGCGCTGTTGTTCGGCTTCGGCTCGGTCACTTACACGGGCTTCTTCAGCGTGCAGGTGTTTCTCAATCTGCTGATCGACAACGCGTTCCTGATCGTCGTTGCCATCGGCATGACGTTCGTCATTCTGTCGGGCGGCATCGATCTATCGGTGGGGGCGGTGGTGGCGCTCACCACCATGATCTCCGCCGCGCTGGTCGAGCATCACGGCTGGTCGATCGGTGTGGTGGTGCCGCTGGTGCTAGCCGTCGGCTGCCTGTTCGGCCTGGTGATGGGCGTGCTGATCCAGGTGTTCCGCATCCAGCCGTTCATCGTCACGCTGGGCGGCATGTTCCTCGCGCGGGGGCTGTGCTACCTCATCAGCATCGATTCGATCAGCATTACAGACCCGATCTATACCGCGCTCTCGCAGTACAAGATCCAGGTGGGCGGCGGCAACTACGTATCGCCCAGCGTGGTGATTGCGCTGGTCGTGTTTGCCGTGGCGGCGTGGCTTGCGCATTGCAGCCGCTTTGGCCGCACGGTGTACGCGCTGGGCGGCAATGAACGGTCCGCCTTGCTGATGGGCCTGCCCGTGGCACGCACGCGCATCCTCGTCTATGTGCTCAGCGGTTTCTGCTCGGCGCTGGGCGGGGTGCTGGTCACGCTCTACATGCTGTCCGGCTACGGGCTGCACGCGCAAGGTATGGAACTGGACGCCATTGCCGCCACCGTGGTCGGCGGCACGCTGCTCACCGGTGGCGTGGGGCTCATCAGCGGCAGTGTGGTGGGCGTGCTGTTGCTCGGTGTCATCCAGTCGTTGATCACCTTTGACGGCACGCTCAGCTCCTGGTGGGCGCGCATTGCCATTGGCGTGTTGCTCTGCGTGTTCTGCCTCATGCAGCGTTTCCTGGGGCGCGCGCAACGCGGCGCGGCATTGCCGACGTCTACTCCGCACCGGCCGGCGCGGCCGTCGAACGAGACGGCCAAGGACACCCCGGCCTCGGCCATCCTCATGCAGTCGCACGCCGTACCGCCTTTCAACTAGGCGCACGCAGTCACGTTTTTCCGTAGGCATGCTGGCCTTGAAAAGGTTGTTTCGTGCAACTATATTGGTTGCACGAAGCAACTAACCGAGGCCCGGCATGGACATCATCGAAGCCCCCGCGCAGTCACGCGAACAGACCATCCGCGAGCTGCGCGAGGTCTCGCGCAAGCTTGTCCGCGAACTCGGCTTCATGCGCAACACGCTGGCGGAGAGCGACCTGCCGCCCTCTGCCGTACACGCGATTCTGGAGATTGCCGGTGCGCCCGGCATCCAGGCGCGCGATCTGGCCGAACGCCTGCGGCTGGACAAATCGAGCACCAGCCGCCAGGTCACGCGGCTCGAATCGGCCGGGCTGATCGAACGCCGCACGTGCGCCGACGATGCCCGATCTTCCGAACTGCATCTCACCAAAAGCGGCCAGGAAGTGCGCCGCAAGATCGACGCATTTGCCTCCGCACAGGTCTCCAACGCGCTGCGCCACCTGACCCCGGCAGACCAGCAACGGCTCGTCGCGTCGCTGTCGCAGTACGTCAGCGCGCTGGCCGATGACAACGACCACACGCCCGCGCATGCCTGCGCCGATGCCGGCCCCCAGATCGTGCAAGGCTACGTGCCCGGCTGCATTGGCGATATCGCCAGCCTGCATGGCCGGTTCTACGCGCAGCACTGGGGGTTTGGCGTGTTCTTCGAGCGCCGTGTCGCCAAGGAACTGGCCGACTTTGCGCAATCCCTGCCCGACGCCAACAAGGCACTCTGGCTGTGTGTGGAGAACAACCGCTGCCTCGCATCGCTCGCCATTGACGGAAACTCGGACACGCGCGTTGCACACCTGCGCTGGTTCATCGTGGATGATTCCCTGCGTGGCACCGGCATTGGCCGTAAGCTCATGTCGCAAGCCATGCGCTTTGTCGACGAGCGCTTTGACGAGACTTACCTCAACACCTTCAAGGGCCTGGATGCTGCCCGCCACCTGTACGAATCGTTCGGCTTTCAACTTACGCATGAAGAAGCCGGCGCGCAGTGGGGTAGCACCGTAACCGAACAGCAATTCCGCCGCCGCAAACCGGGCTGACCTTGCGTCGCCCCAGGCGCACAAGGAGACAGCACGTGACATCGCAACTCAACCTGGACGCCTATTTCAACCGCATCCAGTGGGGTGGCAGCGCCAGCCCAACCTACGACACGCTCGCGCAACTGGTGCGTGCGCACATGCGGCACATCCCGTTCGAAAACCTCGACGTATTGCTCGGACGCGGCATCCGGATCGATCTGGAAAGCCTGCAGAACAAGCTCGTCCACGCGCGCCGCGGCGGTTACTGCTTCGAGCACGCCACCTTGTTTGCCGCCGTATTGGAGCAGCTTGGCTTTCAGCCAACGCGCCATTCGTCGCGCGTGGTCCTGCTTTCCCCGCGCACTGAAGCACCCCGCACGCACATGTTCCTGACGGTGCCGCTGCCCGAAGGCACCTTCGTCGTCGATCCCGGTTTTGGCGCACTGGCGCCTCGCGTGCCGGTGCCGCTGGATGGCACGCAAGCCAACATCGACGGCGAACTGCACTGGATGGTGCGCGACGAAGACCGCTGGATACTCCGCGCGCAAGTACGTAGCGACACGCCCGTCGACGCCTGGGTCACCACGATGGAGCAGGACTATCCGGTCGACTTCGAAATGGCGAACCACTACACGTCAACGTATCTCGCATCGCCGTTCATGAATCGCATCCTGATGCGCGCCTTGACGGACGACGGACGCGTGACGGTGATGAATCGGGATGCAACGATCTGGCGCGGGAATACGCCGCACAGGTTTGAATTGGAAGACCGGAGGGCGTTGCGGGGGCTGTTGGCTGAGTACTTTGGGATTGACTTGCCGGAGGTGGAGGGGATGCGGGTGCCCGGGGTGGAGGCGTGGAGTTGAAGTGGATCGCTTTTCAGGCGATTGGAGTGCGCTACATCACGGCACTGAGAAGCGCCCGCTTTGACTGAATGCGTCCGATTGCTGCATCCGCCTTTGCCGGCTGTGTTGAATGCGCTCGATAGCGCCTCGACTGCAAGCTTCCCCGCCCGTCTCGGGGTCGCGTTCCTGCTGTTTTGGTTATTTCTTGCGATTCGCGCGCTGCAGCACGCTCAGAACATCCCACCGGAACAAGTCCACCGTCCCGCCATCCAGCGAGCTAAGAATGAACGCCCCGATCGCGTCCATAAACCCGGCCTGGAATTCGGGTGCCTTGTCCTTTAGGTAGGCCTCCTTATGTAAGCGCAACGTCTGGGGTTGGAACCGGCGATTCACCTTCATATCCATCTGCGCTTTGTGCAGATACTCCTTGGCGGCCAAGGCGCCCTGTGCGTATACGAGATTTTCATTGATGTTCATCGGGCCCCTCCGGACGGAAGACGTTGCGCGATGCGGGTGAACTGACAGTGTGCGGGGCGATGCCCGCGTGGGATGGGTACGGCTTGGGTCGGTTGATCCATTGTCTTGCCCTCTGGTTTGAGTGAGGAGCCACCCACCGGTGAGGGTGGGCGGGCACACGACAAGGTCTGCAATACCGATCAAGTTCACCACAACCGGCAGGGCCGAGGCCCTCCCTGCCGGGCCCGCCCATAGGGACGAACGACGGCACGCGAGCGCTATAACGGCACTCACGGGTGAACTTGAATTCGGGATTGCAGTCCCGGCTGCGCTTGGTTGCGCGAGCGGGACAGAGTTTAGGGGCGGCAAGCGGCGGCGGCAAGTTGCGGTTTGTCGCTGCCTGGAGCAACTGCCGAGTCCGAAACGCCGCGCGCCGGGTTCCGGACTCGAATCTCCGAGTTCCGAACCGCAAACGCCGAGCAAAAAGCCTGGCACGCCGGGTTCCGAGCCGCAACAGTCGAGTTCAGAACCTCAACCGTCGAGTTCAGAACCGCGACCGTGCCCAAAAAAGCAGCAAGCGCGAGGCAAAAAGGGTCATGCGTCGAGTTCAGAACCCCATGCGTGGCGTTCGGAACGCCATGGGCCGAGGTCAAAGGTCCGATCCATTGCTGCAGAAAGCAGCAGCGGCGAGGCAAAAAGCCCCACGGTTGGGGCTTGGAGGGCGGCTAGCGGGGTTGAGGGTCGGCAGTCGACGGTTTAAGCCTCAATGGGCAAAAAAAAGCGTGCCGTCTGGCACGCCTAGTCATGATCGATCCGCTGTGTTCCGCACGCCGTCTTGGCAGCGTGCGGACCGGCCGGATTGCGCGTTACCTTTGCGCTTAGTTGTACGTGTACACCATGCTCTTGAGGCTGTTGTCGAGCATGCGGTAGTTGAACAGCACCGAGCGCGTGCCCGAGCTGGTCAGCGCCGGCACTTGTTGCGGGTTCGGCAGGTTGATGACCGCCGATGTCGCGCCCCGGGCCACGTTGGTTGTGGCGCTGTAGGTGCCTTTCAGATCCACCGTGACAGCCGCACCCCCAATCTGCTCAGCCGACGGGTTCTGCGCCCAATCCAGCGCCACCGAAGACAGCACGCCGTTCGTGGCGGCATTGGACGGATTCAGCGCCGCCAGCGTCTGGTTGCCCGCCGTATTCCACGGCAGGTTCACGGCCTGGGTTGCCTGCACCAAGTCCGTCAGCAGCGTCTTGCTGTAGACGCGGTCAGGCGTGGTTTGCGAGCCGTAGAACAGTTCGACCTGATACCGCGCACCCTTCACGACGGGGTTCGGATCCAACGTATCTGACGCCGGCTGCGCCCATACCGGATTGTTTGCGCTGCCCGGAGGGGTCGCCAGCGTGGCGGCGGTACTGCCGGTCAAGCCTGCCGTGCGGGCCAGCCAGAAGTTGGGGCAGTTGTAGGTCGTAGCGATGCTGCTGCAACGCGTCGTGCCAGGAATGGTACCGGTCTTGTTGCTCACATCCATGTACACCTGGGTGGGCTCGTTGCTGTCGCCGGTCGGGGCGATGTAGACGAGACCGCTGGTGGGCAGGCCTGGCCCCTTGATACGCGCAAAGCTCAGGGTCCCGTTGTTGTTGACGCTGCCCGGGCCTTTGGCGTTGATCCAGAACTGGATGCCCGTCTGGAAGTGGCTGTAGTTGTTGCTATTGGCACTGGTGCCCGCAAAGTTCGGGTTGACCTGCTCGATCCGGCGAACTTGCAAGCGGTCGATCACCTCCACCGGTTGTTGGTTGCCCACGACCCACCACTTGGACGGATGCGCGTTCGACGTGCCGGAGGCGATGTAGCGCACCATCAAGATGATGTTGCCCGGATTGCCGTTGGCGTCCACATATTTGGCGTTCAGCACGGCTTGATCTGGGAGCGGTGCCGACATCGGGGACACGGCTGTCGGTAACTGCGTGTTCGAGCCCGGATAGAAGGCCATGACTTCCGGCACGTTGAACTGCGCGCCGGTCATGGCGTCGCTGTTGAGCAGACCGAAGATCCACTGGCCGAACGCGTAACCGTTGTGCAGGAAGGCGATGCCGCCGGCATTGCTCGGGTCCGATGCAATGTTCTGGCAGGCAGGCGCCAGCGACGTCACCTTCGGGCCGCCTTGCGTGGCGGGCACCGTGAAGTCGGTCCCGAGCACGCGCTGCGAGGCCGGCAGTGCAAAGCAGGCAGTCAGCGCATTCGCCAGCGCTTGCGCGCCTTGCGGCAGGCTCGAAACGTTCGACGCCGGTGCGGGCAGCGTCGAGCCGCCGCCGGTGGCGGTCGCCAGCGGCACGGGGGTGCCATCGACCGTACCCAGTCGAAGTTGGCCGGTGGCCGGGTCCTTCGACACCGTCACCACGTCCAGGATCTGGTCAGCCGTGTTGCCGACGCCAGACGCGGTGGCAGCGGAAATGCTGGTGGCAAACGGGTCATAGTTGGCCGGCGCACCGATGGCGCTGAGCACCGACGACAGCTGTGCCACGACGTTCGCCGTAACGGCCTTGAGCGCATTTGCATCCACCGTCTTTGCGTTGACCAGCGTCAGCGGATTTCCGTCCGGAGCCAGTTGCGCAAGGATGGCAGTCGTCAGCGGGGTGGCGTTGAGCGTGAGCGGCGTGCCGGCCGGTGGGGTGGTCGTGGTCACGCTGACCAGCGGCGCGGTATTGCCGGTCGGGTCGGTCACGACCACGAAGAACGGTGCCGTCTCGCCAGATTTGAGCGTGCAGGTGTACGTGCCGAGAGCGCTGGTGGTGATGGCGGTTTCAACACACGGCGAATTGCCGGTGCTGTCGGTCACGACAACGTTGGCGTTGGCGAGCGCGCTACCCGTGGCCGCGGTGCCGGTCAGCGTTGCGGCTGCAGGTGTGATGGTGTTGGTGCCGCCCGAAGCAGCGCTATCCGACCCGCCGCCACCGCAACCGGCAACCAGCGTGACCGCAGCCAATGCAATGGCCGTCGCAGCCGAACTCATTTGCCAGAGACTCTTGGCGTACCTTGCTTTCATCAAAAACCCCCCTGTTTTGTTTTTTCAAGACGTTGCTCAAATGGCCGCTTTCGATAAAGAAAGGCGTGATGCAGCAACGTCTGTATGTGCGCGGGCGAGTGCGCTCGCGCAAGCGGATGCTAAGGAAAAACGTGGGGGGAATCCATCCCTACATCGTGGGATAACCGTTTGGTTAGGTGACGATCGCGCTTATTTCATCTGCATGAAACAAGCCGCCTTCATTAGCTTGGCTGCTTTAACTTCGGCGGCAGCGATGGGCTGATTTACCTGGCCCCGCGAATCGCTTGAATCCGCTCCGCCTGCCATCCCGCGAACACAGTGCGCGCCTGGGCTTCCTCTTCCTGAGACACCTTCCGGGTTCGATAGGGCGACGAACTGGCGGACAAAATCGGCGCGGAATTGTGTATGTCTTCAGCGAGCCAGTTCAAGTAATCCCGACCTTCGTCGCGATACCGCTGAACCTCCGCCGCGGTCAGGCGAATCATGAAGCTGTAGCCGAAAGCTCCATGATTGCAATTGGCATCGAGATACAGCGCGCCCTTCGCTTCAAATAGAAACCAGCTGTGCGGTTCGTGGTCCAGCACCTGCATTTGCGTCTCCGAGCCCCGGCGATATTTGGTTTTTTGAATGGTGGATCAATCGTTCGGGCCCTTCAGTAGCAAATCCGCTTAGTTGATGCCCGTGGGAGCTGCCGGCGCCCCGGCCGGCACTTTATATCGGTTGTAGCCCCACAGGTATTGCTGAGGAAAGCGCCCGACCATCTCTTCCATTTCTGCATTGATCCAGGCTGCCTGGGCTTCAGCGCCCTCGGGAAGCGGCCCTGTCAGGCGCTTCACGTGCATCCGCCAGCCGCGCCCATTGGGCAGGCGCTCGCCGGCAGCGATGATCAAGGCAGCGTTCGTCTGCTTGGCGAGCTTGCCCGGAAGCGTCATGGTGTAGGCAAGCCGGCCGAAGAATGGGACCCACACACCATCACCCTTCGGGGCTTGGTCGGGAAGAAGGCCAACAGCATCACCTTGGCGCAAGGCGCGTACAAACGATCGAACACCTTCCGATGTTGCCGGCACGGCCTTCAGGTTCGAAGTTGCACGCACGACATCCAGCAAGCCGCGCAGCATGGCTTTACGATGCGGGCGAAACATGATCGTCAAGGGAATGCGTCGTGCCGCATAGCGTGCGGCCAGTTCAAAGCAACCCAGATGAGGCGTGAGCATGATGAGCCCATTGCGCTCGGCCAGGGCCTCTTCGATGACGTTCCAGTCTTCACAAATCACCTGGGCCATGCATGCATCGCTCTGAAACCAGACCCGCGGCAGTTCGCTCATCATCGCGCCGGTTTCCGCTGCTGCCTCCCGCGCAAAGCGGGGCGCATTGAATCCGGCCTGCGCGGCATTGCGCTGGACATGACGTCGGTACCCACCCGGTAGGGCATAGAGAAGCCGCCCGCCCGCGCGCCCGATGCCGTGAATGACGGGGAGCGGCAGCGAGGCGAACAGCCTCAACAGAGCGGGTAGCGCGCGTTGGGCGAACTGCGATGGGCGATGCACGGTGATGCACTCCTGGAGTGAGTTGCCTGACGTGCCGCCAAGCGTTTTTCAAAGCCTCGGCTAGGGTGCTTGCTGATCAAGCGACCATCCGGGATTGGGCACATTTTTGCCTTCGCGATAGGTCCAGTTCGCGCCGCACGTGCGGCAGATGAACGTGCTGACCGTGACGGCTGCAGCCTTGGAAACCTTGATGCGCTGGGTGTCGGTGATTCTCAGAAAGGCATGGCCTGGCGCACCAAGCTGATGGACTTCAATCGCAAGGCAAGCGGAGCAGAGTGTCATGCCGATTCCTCTCTCGAATAATGTGGATCTGATATGGCGCAAAAGCCCTCTACACGCCAAAGACAGGCGCGCCGTACTTCAACAGTAACTGCTCGATCTGGCTCATGTCGTCGGTGCGCGGTGTTCTATCTTCTGTCACGCGTGACGGCCCACCATAGACCGCGGCCACATGCCTGCGCACCGTCAGCACGTCATCGGCCGGTGGCGCGACCATGATCGCTTCACCCGGCACGTGACGATAGCTGCCATCTTTCCAGCCATCGGGGGTCAGATGCAACTCTTCCCATTCTTCGCTAATAGACATGGTGATTTCCTTCGTGTTGTTGGCTGACGTGTGCCTGTGTCGCCGCGACCGGAAAATTCGGTCCGGCGCGGCTTGCATGGTTCAGTTCTTTTTGTGATGGGGCGCCAAGCGTGCGATGTCGGCTCTGCCGGCAACGCGCGCGGCATGCGTTGCGAGCGCTTCGGAGCCATGCACGTTATGCCGCAACGAGACGTTAGCGAGGATGCGTTCAGTGCCATCCCTGTACTCGTTGATGAGATAGGTGGCAAACCAGACGCCGGGTTCTTGTTCAATTGGGTACACGGAGACGGTGTACGGGGAGTTGATTGTGTTCAATGCACTGCCAGGTTTCGGACGAGAGCAGATGGCAGCCTTGGAGTGCCTGAGCAAACCAATGCCTGCAGATGCGCTACGCCACGATGGGTAAGGCCAACGCTTTCGGATCATGCATGCAAATGCATGGCGCAAGCGATTGGAAACGGAGTGACCGTACTTGCGTAGGCCCGCGCCTAGTACATGCGCGCTGCATACGGAGCGGATAAATCGCCGGTCAGTTAGGTGGTGGGCCGCGTGGCCCAGGATGATTCGGGTGTACGCCCGACGGGTGACCAGCGTTTTGTAAGTCTTCTTGCTGGGCAGCCAGCCCGATCGGTTCGAACGACGGGCGAAGGTTGCGCATGGTAACAGCTTCTCGTAACGCCTGCGCCGTCTTGATCGACATGTCCAGGCGCACACGTTGTTTTTTCCCGTCTGCTTGGCCAGGCCGGTTACTGCGAGCGCACAACACGCTGTCCGCCACCTGGAAAGATCGTCATACCGCCGTGCATGGATGGGAGTACAGTGGCACATCGACAACGGTGCGCAGGATCGTGCTTCCGTTGGCACGAAAGATTGGTACGAAAGCACGGTTACCCGCACTTTTTGATCACCGCGCTCGGTGATTCCTTCTGGGCAGATCACGCCCTGCACACCGTCATCCTCGCCTGTTCCGCACACGGACGCCTGCCTGCTGATGCCCCGACTCGCGATGTAAGTCATGGAGATCCGTGATGCTCGACCTTGTCGCGTTTATCAAGCCGGTGCTCGATGAAATTACCGGGCAGGATGTGCGCACCTGGAACACGGGCCCTGGTGTGCTGGCGGCAAACTGGCAGGTGCCTGAGCTGGGTAGCCGCATCTGGCGTGTGAGAACGCTGAATATCGCATTCACGCACGATGTCATGACTCAGTTGATGCACGCAGATCGGCAAGACCTCTGTCAGCTGCAGTGCGTGCTTGACCGCTTTCTGCGCGCGCGTCTGGGCATGCACGCGCAGGCGCAGCTGCAAGGTCAGACGTTCGTGATCACCGTCGACCATCTCGGGGTGGATTCCTGACCTTCAGCCAACCGGCGGATGCACGTGGGCGAAGACGTCGTCCCGTTTTTGTTGTCCTTTCCCCTGAGCTTTTTGATAGCGCGTTGGCGAGGGGCGCCTTGCATGACCACCCAGGAAACAACATGACTGCCGCGTCCGACAACACGAGCTTTCTTTGCACACTCCCCGGAGCGGCAAAAGGCATGGCCTATTCCATCACCGTCGGCTTTATCTGCGATGGGCAGCCGAACTGTGTGCAGTTCACCAGTTTCGTGGGTGACGGAAGAAGGTCTTTCAGGGTCGTAGCGAATGCGTCGGACCTGGCATCGGTGGCCACCGGTAGCGTTGAAGCCTTGTGTCGCCTGGCCATCGGGCAAGTGATACGAGACAGCCTCCACGAAAAAACGGCACAAGGCGACCATGCCCTCGATATGGGTGTGCAGCCTTGGTTGGGAGATCTGAGACCGGCGGGGTCCCGTGGCGTACAAAGGCCGCTTCGTCCGCATTTGCTTGTTCGCGAATAGTTCTATGGAGCAGGCACAAAGAGCGTACAGTGGGGCCACCCCTTTCAACGGAGATTGCTGTGGACGCCTATCCGATTTGCCGCTACAAGGGGTTCGATGTTTACCCCCTCATCTACCTGTTTGATGCCCCTCGTGAATGGCATGAGCGGCGTCCGGACCGGTCTTACAGTGCCTCCGTGCTGATCTGCGACGAAGGCGAGCTGCCAACTACCGAACATTCTCGTATTTTCGCGTTGCCGGCCGACCATTGGGAAAGCATCGGCGTGGCCAAACGGGCGGCAATGAAGATGGCTGAGGCCATCATTGATGGCTTCGTCCCTGGAACGTCGATTCAGCCGATGCCCAAGTAGTTGCGTAGATGGGGTGGCGCGAGCGTGGGTGTGCCCGTCCGCTGCTTGGGTCCACACCGCAGCCAACGCAACGCCAACGCAACGCTGGTACTGCCAGCTAGCGCGACCCACCAAAGAGCTGACTGACCACGCCGCGCAGCCAACGGTTGCCGGCTTCGTGGTGATACCGGGCATGCCAGTGCTGCCGCACGGCAAAGCCCTCCACCGGAAATGGACACGCGCGAACGGCCAGGTCATTTGCCTGGGCGAGCGTCTCGCCGATGTGGCGGGGCAGCGTGGTAATCAAGTCCGTGGTTTGCACAATCGCACCCAGCCCAAGAAACCCCGGTAGCTCCAGCACGACTTGGCGCTCGATGCGCTCGCGCGTCAGCGCCTGCTGGAGAAGCTGCGTCCCGGTGCCCGCTGTGACGGCGATGTGCCCCTCTGCGCAGTACTGCTTCACGCCAAACCGGGTGCGGATTCTCGGGTGATGGCGGTTGGCCAGGCATACCCAGTCCTGCTCATACAGTTGCTGCTGATAGATGCCGCCGCTCAGCCAGGGCACGTAGCCGATTGCAAGGTCGGCCTCGCCGGATTCGAGCGTGCGTTCCGTATTGCCGTCAATTCGAGCAGCTTCCAGCCGGACACCGGGCGCCTGCGCGCGTACATGCGCCAGAAGGCGCGGCAGCAGCGTGATGTGGCTCGCGTCTGTCATGCAGATGCGGAAGCGCCGTTGCGCCGTCGCCGGGTCGAACGCAATCTCCCACGCAGTAAAACGCCTCAACGATTCGAGGATTTCCCGGCACGGCCCGATCAGGGCGTCGGCCTGCGGCGTCGGTGCCATGCCGCCCGGCGTGCGGATGAAGAGGGGATCGCGCACGTAGTCGCGCAAGCGCCCAAGCCAGATGCTGACGGTCGGCTGGCTCTGCCCGAGCTGCTCGGCAACCCGGCTGACGTTGCGCACGTCGTAGAGCAGGTCGAACAGCTGCAGCAGCTTCAGGTCGGGCAGATCGGCCAGCAACGCGGCACTATTGTCCATGGCAATAACGGTATTTTGATCATTGTATTGTCAGTATAAGTGCCGCCTCCTATCGTGCAACCACATGACAGGGAGACGCCATTGAAGATTGCGATTCTCGGCGCCGGTGCACTGGGCTGTGCCATCGGTGCCGCGCTCACGGAAGGTGGACATGAGGCCTGGCTGATCAGCCGTTCACCGGCGCATGTCAACGCCATGCGCGGCGAGGGCCTGCGGGTTGACGACGCGCAGGGCACGCGCCGCATCCCGGTGCTTGCAGCGACGCAAGCGGCAGAGGTTGGCGTTGCGGAACTGGTCATCGTGCTCGTCAAGTCCTTCCAGACCGATGCGGCCATGCGCGGCGCGGCCGCACTCGTTGGGCCCGATACGCTGGTGTTGTCGTTGCAGAACGGCCTGGGGCATGAAGCGATCCTGGCGGACATCGTGGGACGTGAACGTGTGCTGGCAGGCAAGACCTACGTGGGCGGGGTGTTGCGTGGCCCCGGTCATATTCAATCCGGCGTGGTTGGCAAGGCAACGTACATCGGCGAACTCGACGGCCGCCTGACACCGCGTGTGCAGGCCATCGCAGAAGCATTCAACGCCGCCGGACTGGCAACCACCGTCAGCGACAACATTGTCGGCACGATGTGGGACAAGCTCCTGGTGAACGTCGCCACGGGCGCGCTGACCGGCATCACTCGACTGACCTACGGCCAGCTCTACGAAGATGCGCTGCTCAAGGCCACCTCGCTTGCGGCGGTGGCCGAGGCGATCGCGGCGGCGCAGGCCGCAGGCGTGAAGCTCTCGATGACAGACCCGGAGCAGGCCTGGGCGCTTGCCGCCGAGGGCCTGCCCGCGGCGTTCAAGACATCGATGCTGCAAAGCCTGGAGAAAGGGTCGATCACCGAGATCGATTTCATCAACGGTTCGGTCGTGCGCTATGGGCAGCAGTACGGCGTGCCGACGCCGGTCAATGCCACGCTGGTCGCTTGCATCAAGGGCATCGAGCGCGCGATGGCTGACCGTCAACGCGAGGAGGCCGCCGCATGAACGCCCCCAAGGCCTATCTGGAACACGTTGCCATCTGGGTGAAGGACATCCACTGGCACATCCGCTTCTTCGAGGACGTGCTGGGCATGACCCTGCGCGAGATCGACGGCACGCCGCAAGCACCCCGGCAGTACTGGACCCTCGGCGGTCTGCAGTTCATCCACGCCCCGGAGTTCGAGGGGCCGGAGGGCCGGCTGGCTCACCTGGGCGTGATGTGCGAAGACCTTGAAGCGGCGCTGGCCCTGGCACAGGGTTTCGGCGTCAGCGAAATGCAACAAGGCCGTAACTGGCTGCGCTTGCCGGACGGCCTGGCGGTCGAACTCATTCAGGCCAAGCCGGCGTCTTGCGTGGCGCAGGCATTGGCCATCAACCCACGCGCACAGGCATGAACATGACCATGACCATCGTCGAAAAATATTGGGATGACGCCCGCGAGGGCGACACGTGTGTGAGCCCCAGTTACACGGTCACGAAGGAACGCATCCTCGCCTACGCGGACCTTACCGGTGACCACACGCCGGTGCACGTGGATGAGGCCTATGCCAATGCCAGCCACTTCGGCTGCATCGTCGCGCATGGCTTGTTCGGGCTGTCGATTGCCGACGGCCTGAAAACGCAGAGCGACTACCGTTTCCTGCCCGGCATGTCGCTCGGCTGGACCTGGGATTTCCTGCTGCCGATCAAGGTGAACGACGTGCTGCATGTGAAGTTCCAAGTCGGCGGGATGCGGGCAAGCAAGAGCCGTCCGGGCTGGGGCATCGTCGTGCTGCCATCGGAGCTGATCAACCAGGACGGTCAGGTGGTCCAACGCGGCGAGCATCGCCTGATGGTGCCGCGCCGGCCGGGAGCGTTCTGATGCAGGCCCGTCCTTTGGAAGGAATTCGCGTTGTCGACTACAGCCACTTTCTTGCTGGCCCCTACGTTGGCCGATGCCTGGCTGCACTCGGCGCCGAGGTGATCAAGGTCGAGCGCCCCGGCACCGGTGATGCCGGCCGCCAGCACGCCACCGTGCTCGACGACCAGCAAAGCGGCTATTTCCTGCAGCTCAACATGGGCAAGCGCGGCGTGAGCGTCAACATGAAGGACCCGCGCGGCAAGGCATTCATGCAGCGGTTGTGCGATTCCGCAGACGTGTTCATCGAGAACTACCGACCCGGCGCGCTGGACAAGCTCGGGCTGGGCTATGCCGAGCTGTCGGCGCGCAATCCGGGCCTCGTCTATTGCTCGATCTCGGCCTACGGACATACCGGGCCGGATGCGCATCGCGCCGGTTTCGGCCTGATTGCCGAAGCCAAGAGCGGCATCATGCAGATGGTCGGCACGCCCGGCGAGCGGCCGCCGCTGTTGCGCATCTCGCTCGGTGACATGTACACGGGCATCCACGCCGTTGCCGCCATCAACGCGGCCTTGCTGGGGCGCGTGAAGAGCCAGCGCGGACAGCACATCGACATGGCGCTGTACGACACGCTGGTGTCGATGCATGAATACGCGGTGCAGTGCTACACCCTGCAGGGCGTGCTGCCCGAGCAGACCGGCCACGACATGCCGACCTCGACGCTCTACGGCGTGTTCCGTGCGGCGGACGGTGACCTCGTGATTGCGGCGCAGGTGGACGACGCGTGGAAGCGCTTCGCTGCGCTGCTCGAAGCGCATGGCGGCCCGGCGGGCTTTGGCGCCGACACGCGCTTTCATGCGAGCGCCGGGCGCAACGCGCACCGCGCGGAAATCCTCGCTGTGGTCGAACCCTGGGTTGCTGCGCGTTCGGTGGCATCGGTGCTGGAACTGCTCGATGGCATCGATGTGCCATGCGCCAAGGTGCAGCGCATCGACGAGGTGCTGGCCGATCCGCAAATCAAGGCGCGAGGGATGGTGGTCGAGCAACAGCACCCGCGCTATGGCACGTTGCGGCTGCCCAACCTGCCGTTCAAGTTCTCCGATTGCGATACCACCGTGCGCGACGTGGCGCCCGACCTGGGCGAGCACAACGCCGAAGTGGCACGCGCCCTGGGTTTCGACGCGGACGAGATCCGTGCGATGCAGGCCGAAGGCGTTCTCTATTCGAAGCGAGTCAATGATGACTGACCACTATGCGGTGATCGGCAACCCGATCTCACACACCAAGTCGCCGCTCATTCACGGCCTTTTTGCGCAAGAGGCGCGGCAGGACATGGAATACACGGCCATCGAGGGCCCGGTCGAACCGGATACCGCGTTTGCCGATGTCGTCCGCACGTTCGCCGCGGGCGGTGGCAAGGGCATGAACGTTACGGCGCCGTTCAAGCTCAAGGCGTTTGCAATGGCCGATGAGCGCAGTGAGCGCGCAACGTTGGCCGGTGCCGTCAACGCAATGAAGTTCGAAGGCGGCCGCATCCTCGCCGACAACTTCGACGGCATTGGGCTCGTTCGCGACATCGAGATCAACCTGGGGCTGCCGATGTCCGGCAAGCGCGTGCTGATGCTCGGGGCGGGCGGTGCCGCGCGCGGCGCCCTGCTGCCGTTCCTGGAGGCCAAGCCGGCGGAGCTGGTCATTGCCAACCGCGATTTCGCAAAAGCGCAGGCGCTGGCCGCGCAGGTGGCCGGGCGCGGCGTGGTCGTCGCCTGCGGATATGCCGAGCTGGAGGGAATGGGCCGCTTCGATCTGGTGGTCAATGCCACCTCGGCCAGTCTCACGGGCGACCTGCCGCCCGTTCCGCCAAGCATCTTCCGCCCGGAAGGGATGGCCTACGAACTGGCGTATGGCAAGCGCCTGACGCCGTTCCTGCGGCTTGCCCGCAACGCGGGTGTGCGCAATCTTGCCGACGGTGTCGGCATGCTGGTCGAACAGGCCGCTGAGGCGTTTGCGTGGTGGCGCGGCGTGCGTCCGGACACGCGCCCGGTGATCGATCGGCTGACCGTCCCGCTTGATTGAGTGAATCGACCACGGAGGCCCGAATGAAGCGCATCCTGATGCTGCATGGCATCAATCACAACATGTTCGGCAAGCGCGACCCCGTGCAGTACGGAACGATCACGCTGGCCGAGATCGACGCAAGGTTGCAGGCGTTGGGCGCCGAACTTGGCGTGCAGGTGGAGTCCTTCCAGACGAACAGCGAAGGGGCGATGTGCGAGCGCATTCACCGTGCGTTCGAAGACGGCCAGGACGCCGTGCTCATCAACGCCGGCGCGTGGACGCATTACAGCTACGGCATTCGCGATGCGCTGGCGATCCTGACGTGTCCGGTCGTGGAATTGCATATGTCCAATATCCACGCACGCGAGCCGTTCCGGCATCACTCGGTATTTGCCGACATTGTCAGCGGGCAGATCTGCGGGTTTGGCGTGCAGAGCTACCTTTTGGCGCTGCGCGCGGCGGTCTCGGCAATCGATCAGGCTTAGCCTCGGCCAAGGCTAGGGATGAAGCGTCTCGCCTTTGTTCAGCATATCGACGAATTGAGCGATCTTCTTTGCGCGCGTTTCGGCCTTTTTCACGTTCTGGATTCTGAACAGAATCGCGTACCGGTTCTGGCCGTTTAGCGTGGCGAAGAATCGCTTGGCCTTCGGGTTGGCGTCGAGAGCCTGCTGCAGATCATCGGGCACCGTGGATGCACTGGGAGACGAATAGGCAGCCTCCCAGCGTCCGTCTTGCTTGGCAAGATCGATGGCGCGAAGACCCGCCGGGCGCATCCTTCCAGCGGCAATCAACGTTTCGGCCTTGGCGGTGTTGATCTTCGACCAGATGCTTTTGGCGGTTCGGGGTGTGAACCGCTGCAGCCAGTAGTGCTCGTTTTCTGCCTGCTTTTGCCCGTCGATCCATCCGTAGCACAGGGCGCTCTCAACGGCCTCTGCATACGACACGGTGGCGTCTTCGGCCGATCGCTTTGCGATGCGGAGCCAGACGCCGGCCGCCGTCTCGCCGTTGGCTTCGAGCCAAGCCTCCCAGGCTTGCTGGCTGCGGAACGTCAGTGTTGGATTGTGCATCGCGCTAGATTACCCGCCGTCGAATTCGTAGACCTGCTTACTCGCGCGTGAAACGGAGTACGCCTCTTCCCGTCGGATGCCCGGACATCAGCGGATTCGGCATCCATGCCGTGCGGACCTCGAGTGTCTCTCCGTCCAGCGTGTAGAACCGCTCCTGCTCCGTGCCGGTCCAGGCTTCATTCCAGGACGCGTCGACCTTCGTGATGAACCGATCGCCCTCGACGCGATACCGCCCCGTATAGGCCATCACCGTACGGAACAGCGCCAACAGTTTTTCGTCCGTATTGCCGGGCTCCCGCGCC
This sequence comes from Ralstonia sp. UNC404CL21Col, assembly GCF_000620465.1. GTDB lineage: Bacteria > Pseudomonadota > Gammaproteobacteria > Burkholderiales > Burkholderiaceae > Ralstonia > Ralstonia flatus. The sequence goes on along the minus strand of NZ_JIBE01000004.1, from coordinate 502,719 downwards.
TTTGCGGTCAGAAGCACCATCATGCGCCCATCAACGCCAAAGACCAGTGAACCCTTGGGATCCGGCCCCCAGGGCTGCGAGCGCTCCTTTGTGTCTTGAAGCTCGGTCTCGAAAGAGACCAACCGCCAACTGCCGTGCAGCTTTGTGTCGTGTTCAGGCATATCGTGTCCTGTCGTCGTCCGTTGAACAGCTCGCCCCGGGGTTGACTCCGGCTTTGCCAGCGTCAGGATTTGCATATTAGTACCCGCGCCATCCGAACGCGCCGCACACGCCGCGCCGGACATCGGCGATCGACCATCGGGGGGAGGGGCGCGCCATCCTTTAGAATCGCGGACTTTGCCCGTACTGCCATGTGGTTCAAAAACCTTCAGCTTCATCGTCTGCCAGCGCCCTGGGCCGTGACCCCCGACCAGCTTGAAAAGTGGCTGGCACCCCACGCGTTTCAACCGGGCAACAGCGTAGAGAAACAGACCTCCGGCTGGGCTTCGCCGCGCGAAGACGGCGCGCTCGTCTATTCGAACAACGGGCAGATGCTGCTGGTGTTCCGCGCCGAAAAGAAGCTGCTGCCGGCGTCCGTCATCAACCAGGTGACGAAGGCCCGGGCGCTGGAGCTGGAGGAACAGCAGGGGTTCAAGCCCGGCCGCAAGCAGCTGCGCGAACTCAAGGAGCAGGTGACCGACGAACTGTTGCCGCGCGCCTTCAGCATTCGCCGCGATACGCGGGTGTGGATCGATACGGCAAACGGCTGGCTCGTGATCGATGCGGCTTCGCAGGCGGTGGCCGACGACGTGCGCGGCCTGCTCGTGAAGTCGATCGATCAGTTGCCGCTCACCAATGTGCACGTCGCGCATTCGCCGGTGGCCGCCATGACGGAGTGGCTGCTCTCCGGTGAGGCGCCCGGGGGCTTCACCGTCGACCAGGACGCCGAGTTGCGCTCGACGGGCGAGGGCGGCGCCACGGTGCGATACGTTGGCCACGCGCTCGAAGCAGAAGACATGCGCCGGCACATCGAGGCGGGCAAGCAGTGCATGCGCCTCGCCATGACGTGGGACGACCGGGTCTCGTTCGTGTTGACGCCGTCGCTCCTCATCAAGCGTGTGACGCCGCTCGACGTGATCAAGGAAGCCGAAGACCCCACCGCGCAGAACGACGACGAGCGCTTCGACTCCGATGTCGCGCTCATGACCGGCGAACTGGCGCGGATGCTGAGCGACCTCGTCGCCAGCCTGGGCGGCGATCAGCTCGACGCCATGCAACAGGCCAAGGCGGCCTGAGTTTCGTCAGCCGGCTGGCGGTTGTCCGGCGAACACCGCCAGTTGCGCCTCAAAAGCGCGCCGATAAGCGGGCCTGGCTTCGCCGCGTGCGACATAGGCGGCGAGGCTCGGGAATTCGTCCAGAAGCCCCGATGGCCTCAGCCGGAGCAGTACGGACACCATCAGCAAGTCCCCCGCGCTGAATGCGCCATCGAGCCAATCCGCATCGCCCAGGCGTGCTGAGAGTTGATCGAGCCGGCCGCGGATGCGGTCCATGATCAACGGCAGGCGTTCGGGGGCCCAGGGTTTGTCGCCTTCCTGGAGCTTGGCGGTGGCGAGTTCGAGAATCGGCGGTTCGATGGTGTTGAGCGCCGCAAACATCCACGTGATTGCCCGCGCCTTGGCATGGCTGTCGAGCGGTAGCAGACCCGCATGCCGCTCGGCAATGTGGAAGACGATGGCGCCTGTTTCGAACAGGGCCAGGTCGCCTTCCTCGTAGGTGGGAATCTGGCCGAACGGATGCAGGCGCAGATGCGCGGGGCCTTTCATCGCCTGGAACGAAACCAGCCGCACGTCGTAGGGCTGGCCCGCCTCTTCCAGGGCCCAGCGAACGCGTGTGTCGCGCGCCAGTCCTTTGCCGCCATCGGGCGAGCGTTCAAAGGCAGTAATGGTGGGGATCATGCATGCGCTCCGGTGCGTGCCTGGCGCCGCCTGCGAAAGCCGTGGCAGCCCTGGCCCCTGCGTTGGTTTGGAGTCCGGGGTGCGCGTGCAGCAACACTGCCGCCGCTGCCACAGGCAGTCAGGAACACCTTGCCGCGGTGCGCACCAGGAAGGCGCATGGTAGCGCGATCACCCCCTAGGGAGGGGGCTGCAGCGGCCGATGCACAGCGGCTTTCCCACGTAAAATCCGGAACGCGCGCTGCCATGCCCGGCGCCCAGTTTTGATATCCGGATGTACGTCGATCTCCTGACCCTTTATCTCCTTGCTGTCGGAATTCTGCTCGCCAGCGCGGGAATGCTGTTCTGGGAGCATCGGACCAACCCCCGGCGCAGCAAGGCGTTGCGCCTTCTGGCCGCCGGGTTTACGACGCTTGCGTTCGGCTGTACGGCAGTGCTGTTCCGCCACGCGCTGCCGGGTGCGACGGGCGCTGCACTCTGCAACCTCATCATGCTGTGCGGCTATTTGCTGGTGCTGTCCGGCGTTGCGGCGCTGAGCGGGCGGCAGCATCGCGGTGCCGCTGCGGGCGTGCTGATCGGCATGGCCCTGGTCTGGGTGGTGTGGGGCGCGCAGTGGCAAGACGTGCTCTGGAACCACGTCAGCGCCATTCCGATCGCGTTGGTCAGCGCGATGACGGCCCGCGAAATGTGGCGATGCGACGCGATGAAACCGCTGCGCCCGCGCCAGCTTGTCGTGGCGGTGACGACCCTGCATGCGGTGCTCTACCTTGCGCGTGCGCTAGCGCTGCCGTGGCTCGTCTCAGCCTATGGGCCTGCCATGCAGGCGGCGGCCAGCAAGTTGACGATGATCGAGGGCGTCCTGTACGCGATGGTCTTGCCGATGACGCTGCTGAAGCTCATTCGCGACGAGGCCCACGGCCAGCTCCTGACCGAATCCCAGACGGACTATTTGACCCGCCTTGGCAATCGCCGCTGGTTCTTCGAGCAGGGCGCGCGGCTGATCGAAGGCATGGGCAGCCGCCCGGTCGCCACGCTTGTGTTCGACCTCGACCGTTTCAAGGCCATCAACGATCGCTACGGGCATCAGGCCGGCGATACCGTCCTCAAGGTGTTTGCCGAGATCGCGCAACACGTGCTCGGCCCCGACGTGATGCTCGCGCGCATCGGCGGTGAGGAATTCGCAGCGCTGCTGTCCGGCGACGATGCGTGCCACGCCAGGGCGCGCGGCGAGGCCGTGGCCCGGTGCTTTGCCGAGGCGGTTCAACGCCGCAGCGACGGCGCTGGAATCCTGGCGACGGTCAGCATCGGCATGGCGCAGTTTGACGCGGCCATGCCGTCGCTCGCGGATGCCCTGGCGGCGGCGGACAAGGCGCTGTATCGCGCCAAATCGCTGGGCGGCAATCGGCTTGAGGTCGCGCAGGCGGCGGGCCAGGTTGACGAGGCCGTGTTGTCGTAACGTTGAGCGTTGCTCAGTCCGCCCGCCCGGCGCGCAGGTCGCTCTTGCGGATGAGCTGCAAGAGCGTCTCTGCAGGCTTGCTCAGGCGCCGTGCCGACAACGTGATGAATTCGATGGCCGGCAGCGGCGGTAAGACGTCGCCGTTGACCGGCGGCACTAGCCCGCCGCCCGCCAGGTTCTGCGCACGGACGGTAATCCCCAACCCGCCGCGCGCTGCGGCAATACATCCGGAATGACTGCTGCTGGTGCAGACGATGCGCCACAGCCACCCCGTCGCGGCCAGCGTGTCCAGCACGATCGAGCGCGTCACGCTCGGCTCGTTGACGAGGATCAGCGGCAGCGGCTGACTCACGTCGACCACGGTGCCGGGCCGGGCCAGCCATTCGAGCTGCCCGCGGAACAGCGGCACACCGCGTCGCCCGCCTTCACGGCGCTTGCCGACAATCAGGTCGAGCGAGCCGTCTTCGATACCCTCGTACAGCTTGCTGGTCATGCCCATCGTGATCTCGAGTTCGACATCCGGATGCGTCGCCCGAAACGCTGCCAGCAGATTGGGCAGCGGCCCCTGCGCGAGGTCTTCCGACGAACCGAGCCGGACACGGCCCTGCAATCGGGGCGCGCTGAACTGCAGCTCGGCGCGGGCCAGGGATTCGAGGATCAACTTCGCGTGGACCAGCAGCGCCTCGCCGTCGGGTGTGAGCGACACCGAATGCGTGTCGCGCACAAACAGGCGCCGGTTCACGCTGTGTTCCAGCCGGCGGATGTGATCGCTGACCGACGATTGCGACAGGTCGAGCTGCCGCCCGGCCTCCGTAAAGCTATGGGCCGCGGCCACGGTGGCGAAGGTTTGGATCCAGACGGGATTGAGCATGCGCGCATTGTCATCGGAGATTTCGATAACAGTCAACGTCTCTAGAGGGGTTCCCGATTGGCTCGCCATCGGTAGCATTGCGGGTGGATGTCCGGCGCCTTCCGGACAGGCATTCCAGGATTCACATGCAGACCGTCCCCACTCCCGCCGCCCCACAGAGCGCTTCGCAAAACGCCATGCTGTGGATCGTCTTCGCCGGCTTTTTCATGCAGGCGCTGGACACAACCATCGTCAATACCGCGTTGCCGTCGATGGCGCGCAGCCTCGGCGAAAAGCCGCTCGACCTGAAATCGGTGGTGGTGGCTTACACGCTCACCATGGCGATGCTGACGCCGGCATCAGGATGGCTGGCGGACAAGTTCGGCACGCGGCGCGTGTATTTCACCGCGATCCTGATTTTTGTTCTCGGCTCGGTGTTCTGCGCGACGGCCCATACGCTGCCCCAACTGGTGATCGCACGCGTGCTGCAGGGGATTGGTGGTTCGATGCTGTTGCCGATCGGCCGGCTGGCCGTGTTGCGCAATATTCCGGGCGAGCAGTACATCGCGGCATTGGCCTTCGTGTCGGTAGCGGGGCAGGTGGGGCCACTCCTGGGGCCGGCCCTGGGCGGCTGGCTTGTACAGGATGTCTCGTGGCACTGGATTTTCCTGATCAACGTGCCGGTGGGTTTCGTAGGGTTGTTCGCGGTACGGCGCTATCTGCCGCACGATGCCGTGCGCGCCGTGGCGCCATTCGACTGGCTTGGCTGCGGGCTGCTGTCGCTGTGCATGGTGGCGTTCTCGCTGGCGCTCGAAAACGGCGCGCAGAGCCCGTGGAGCGCGGTGCTGATCGCCGTGAGCGTGGTGAGCGCGCTGCTCTATATTCCGCACGCGAAGCGGCGTGCGGCGCCGCTGTTCCAGCTTGCGCTGTTTCGCGAACCGAACTTCAGCGTTGGGCTCGTCGGCAACCTGTTCTGCCGCATCGGCTCGGGCGCCGTGCCCTTCCTGCTGCCGCTGCTGTTCCAGTTGCAGCTTGGCTACTCGCCGCTCCATTCGGGGTTGCTGCTATTGCCGATTGCCATTGCCGGCATGCTCGCCAAGCGCTGGGTCGTTCCCCTTGTGAACCGTTTCGGATATGACGTGTTCCTGCAGGTCAACACGTGGGTGGTTGGCATCTCGATTGCCTCGTTTGCGGCCATGTCGCCGGGCTGGCCGCTGGCGCTGTCGATCGTGCAACTGTCGGTGTTCGGGTGGGCGAATTCGATGCAGTTCGCGGCCATGAACAGCATCACGCTCAAAGGCTTGTCGCATCAGGATGCCGGCAGCGGCAACAGCTTGTTTTCGATGGTGCAGATGCTCGCCATCGGCCTGGGCGTATCGATTGGTGGCGGGCTTGTCAGCCTGTTCTCGGTCAAGCTTGGCGTGGCAGCGCCGGCGTATCGGCTGGCCTTCTTCACCATGGGCGTGGTGACTGCGTTTTCTGCGCTGATTTTCCGCAAGCTCGATGCCAAGTCCAAGCCGGCGCGTGCCAAGAACGTAGAGGCCGAAGCTGTGCAGGCGCGCTGATCCCTGCACGCTTCACGCCGATGCCAATCAGTTGTTGAGCACCCCGAACGGCAGCGTCCACCCCGGAAGGCTGCCTGCATCCGATGGTGCATTTGCGGCGTCGCCATACGGCAGAAACACCGGGCCGCGACGCTGCTCCAGCGTGTCTTTGGGGGTATGGCCGAACTCGGCCTTGAACAGGCGATAAAAGTACTTTTCGTCTGAGAAGCCGTGCGCCCAGGCCACCTCGGCAATGCGGACATGCTGACGCTGCGGATCGCTGAGCACGTGATAGGCATGGCGCAGTTTTCGGCGGCGAATCTGCCGCATGATTCCGCCGTCTTCTTCAAACAGCTGGTAGAGCTTGGCACGCGACAGGCCAACGTCGCGGCAGATGCGCTCGGGCGTCAGGTCGGGCTCCAGCAGATGCGCATCGATGTACTGTCGAATCCGTTCAATCAACGCGGTGCTGATCGGCGTGTGCGCGGCGCGGACCGCCTCGACGGTCGGTGAAACGGCCGCCGCCATCAGCAGCAGCGTCGACTGCACAACGCTGGCGACGTCCTGCTCGCGCAGTGTGGAGAGGTTGCGAAACAGCGAAAGCAGGTGATCGCCCAGGAGCCGGGCGATACCGCTGGTCAGCACGCGATCATGCAGCAGCGCAGCGTGACTCGGCAGAAGATGCCGGGGTACGACAACGCTGATCACGTCGCCGGCTTCGACCATGCAATCGTTGATCTGCGCGACATCGTAAAAGAACAGATCGCCGGCCTTCTTGACCGAATCCGGCCCCATGGCGCGGCACGTAACGCGCCCGCCGAGCAGCAGCGTGAAGCGGAACGAATCCTGGCCATCCAGCCGAATGCGGCGCGGGTTACGGTGGACAAGGTAGGCGAGCGGCTTGGGGCGTTTCGGCCAGCGCCGCCCGGAGATGACGAGGGGGCCCAGTGCAGCGCCCGTGGCTTCGGCGTTGAACGCGCCGTAACCGTCATCCTCGAATTTGCAGTCGCAGAGGTTGTCTTTCACCCACAGATGAAAGCGGTCCCGCTCGGGGTAGTCTGCGGTAGCAAATTGAAAGACGGGGACAGCATCCAGCGAGGCCATGGCGACGAATTTTTCCCGGTATGCGGAAGATCATCGCTGAACGCGTAGACGCTGACAATCGCTGCTGTTCAATCGCGCTTGGCCTCATTGAGCAGCGCGTGCGCGGATTGCCATGCATGATGCGCCACCTCCGGCGCTCCATGGGCACGCGCCGCCGTGGTCGCACCATGCAAGAGCATCATGTATGTGGCCGCCAGCCGCGTGGCGCGTGCGTGCGGAATCAACGCGCGCAGCAGGTCCGCCATCTGATTCTGCAGCGTGCTCCGGTAGCGGATCGACACATCGGAGATGCCAGCGGCGTCGACACCGAATTCCGACAATGCCCGCTCGAACAGGCACCCTGAGAACTCCGGCGTACGAAACCAATCGCCGTACCAGCCGAAAATTGCCTCGAGCTTGCTGACCGGATTAGGCACTGCCTTCAGACGTTGTGCGATGCTGCCCAGGATGTCGTCGTAACGCTGTTCCAGCACGGCCTGCACGAGTTCCTCTTTGCTGCGGAAGTTGCGCTGCATGGCACTGCGCAAGTCGTCAGACGCGCCAACAATCTGGCCGATACTGACAACGTGAAAGCCTCTTTCCGAAAAGAGTTGCGTTGCCCTGCGAATGAGCCGGTTGCGGCTCTCCTGCTCCATACCTGTGCTTGCCATCGTGGAACGCCATGCGTGAGGCCTGGACCTGCATCGTCGTCCAGACGCGATATCTCTCGGCGCATCGTAATTCGCGCTGGCGGGCAATCAGGTGGAATTCCGTCTATATCGGGTGGAGGTTTGTCGCTGGCGTACGGCGTGATGTTGGTATCTGGCCGTAGCAGAAGGGCGGGCAACTTATCCGCGCATGCGCAAGAGATCGGCGTAAGAGACCAATTTGCGTTTTCCTGGTCCCAGCGTCTTGCGCTTTGACGCGGAGCGGGCGGGCTTGCTGCGCTCGAATTTGGCAGCCGCACGTGCATCTTCCTTGGCATGCACGCTGGCCGATTTGCTTTCCGCCTTGATGCGTTCCGCTTCCAGCCGTGCAGCCACGCGCTCTTCGCGGGCGATTTCCTGGGCGGCCGAGAGGATTTCCGCCTTGAGCAGATCACGTCGCTGTTTGGCGGCCACGCGGGCGGCCTGCAGTTGTTCCTTGCGTTGCCGGAGCCAGTCTTTTCGGTTCACCGGCGCGGGCCGTGCCTCCGCGGGCACGCTGAGCCGCAAGGCGCGGCTGACGGCGACTTTCTCGGCGTGGATCTGGCGGCGCGGATCGTGTTTCGCATCACTCATGGTGCGTGACGCTCCCTGGCGGCACCGCTGTGCCGCCGTGCACCAGCAGGGGATGGCGGGTCATGGTGTTCATTCCGACAACCGTACCATAGGGCTTCATATCACGCAGGGGTGATGCCCGGTCCTCAGGCCCCCGGCAGTCCTGACGGCACGAGCGCAGGTGCGGAGGGGCCGTGCGATTGACGCCAAAAGATACCAATCTGTATCATTTGGCAAGCACTGCACAGGAGGCGCAGCGTGAACCCGCAGAGAACGATCGACTACCGCTACCGGCCCACCTTCGAAAGCGCATTGCTCGGCACGGGGTTCTTCCTCTTCTGCGCGGTGTTTGCCGGCTATCTTGCCGTGGACAATGGCGCGGGCTGGGTCCTCGATGGCCTGATCGCCCCTGATCTGGACGGCGCAGGGGTTTTCTGGTGGTTGATCGCCTTGGTCTTGCTGGGCTTTGTGGCGCTGGGGTTCGCCAGCATGCGGCTTGCGCTCGCGAAGGAGCGGTGCATCACGCTTTCGTCCAGCGACATCGCCATTCCGGTGCGGTATTCCACGTCGGAGAAAACCGTTGTGCCGTTGCGCGACATCGCCGGCATGACAATGCAGACCGTGAAATCGTCCCGCATCCTGACCATTGACAGCGGCGATGCCAAAACGCAGGTCTCGGAACGGCTCTTTGAAGACCGGGCCAGTTTCGAGGATTTCCTGACACGGCTGCAGTTCCTGCTGCGGGCCGCGTAGCGGGGCGCCGGTGTGGCCGGGGCCCGCGCACATACGCTTCCCGTTACTTCACAGGCGTCAAGATCGGCGCGCCCTTGTTCTTGATGAGCACCACCACGAACTTGGCCGGCTGCGTCGCGCTGGCGTTGCGGCCCACGGTATGGATGTCGTTGGGGCCTTCATGGAACGTATCGCCCGGCTTGAGGGTGACCTCCTTGCCGCCCATGACGCCCATGACGATGCTGCCCTCCAGCACGTAGACAAACGCGTGGGCGTCGTGGCGATGCACGGGGTCGACCGCGCCCGGCGGGTAGTCCACCACGATCATCTCCACTTCCTTGCCCGGGTATTCGGGCAGCGTATCGGTGCGCAACGGCGTGACGCTCGCTTGCGGTGCGGCCATCGCCGGCGCCGCAGCCAGCAGAAGCGGCAGCATCAACGTTGCCGCACACGACACGACGGTTTTCATGGCTTGGAACGGCATGGCGTTACTCCGCGTGATTCCGGGCCAGCCATTGCTGGAAACCGATTCGGCCGATGCGTGCCTCGCCGAGTGGCACGAGCGACAGTTCCTCGACCTGCCCGCCGACGTATCGCGCGTTCCGGTCTTTCACGACGGGGCGTGCGTCGCCGACCGACTTCAGATAGCGCGTGACGGTTTCCGCAAACGGTGCGCGGTCGGGGCCGGCAATGTCGATGGTGCCGTTCAGCGGGGCGCCCAGAACCACCTCCGCGAGGATGGCCACGACGTCGTCCACGGCAATCGGCTGGAACAGACCGTCGCCGATGCGTACCGTGCCGTCGTTGGTGCTGAGATCCGCAATGCCGCCGATGAACTCCATGAACTGCGTGGCACGCACGATGGTGTACGGCACGCCGGACGCTTCCACCGCTTCTTCTTGCGCGACCTTGGCGACGAAGTACGGGTTTTCGGGCATGCGGTCGGTGCCGACAATCGACAGTGTCACGTGGTGGCGCACGCCGGCGGCCACTTCCGCCTTGCCAAGGTTGCGAGCGGAGGTGCGGAAAAAATCGAGCACCGCCTGCGGCTCCCATGACGGCGGGTTGGTGACGTCCACGACCACGTCTGCGTCGACCAGGGCGTTGCTCAGGCCCTCGCCTGTGATGGTGTTGACGCCAGTGCGCGGGGAGGCGGCAACCGCCGTATGGCCGGCTTCCGCAAGCCGCTTGACAAGACGCGAGCCGACCAGGCCCGAACCACCGATAACGACGATCTTCATGACAGAGTCTCCTGAGGACGTGGATGAATGTAAATGCGCATAGCGCTTGGATGGAGACAGTGTGGAAGAATCATGCCCCAGGAGTAAGGGCCAAGAAATATCGATTCGACTAGGCCAAGTTCAGTTGCCGGAAAGATTGCCATGACCGTAAAAACGCCCGCCCTGAGCATCGAGATCGATCGACAGAAACCGGTGCCGATCTATCTGCAGATCTGCGAACGATTTCGTACCGCCATCGCGGCGGGGCACTTGCGCCCTGGCGATCGCGTGCCCGCGCTACGCGGCCTTGCCATGCAGTTGAATACCGCGCGGGGCACGGTGGAGCTGGCTTACACGATCCTCGTGGACGAGGGGTATCTGCTCATGCGTGGGGCGGCGGGGACGTTCGTGTCGCCGTCGCTGCCGGAAGCGGCAACGCGCGCGCAACGTGGGCCAGGCCGGCAAGACCGGCAGGGCGCGCCGACGGCGGGGAGCGCCCCGCGGGGCTGCCAGCCGATGCGGCGCGAACTCCCCATTGCCGTCGACATGAGCGGCGAGCCCAGGCCGCTGCAACCGGGGCTGCCCGCGCTCGACGTGTTTCCGCGCAAGCTCTGGAACCGACTGGTGTCACGCCGTGCGCGTAGCGGCGACCGCGCGATGCTTGCCTACCCGAATCCCATGGGCTATCCGGCGCTGCGCGAACACATCGCCACGTATCTCGGCCTGTCGCGCGGCGTCACGTGCTTGCCGGAACAGGTGTTCGTGACCAGCGGCTACCGCGCAACCCTTGAGCTTGTCTTGCGCAGCCTGGCGAGCCCGAACGACCGCATGTGGTTTGAAGACCCTGGCTACCTGCTTGCGCGCGGCTTCCTGTCGGAAACAGGCGTGCAGCTCGTTCCGGTGCCGGTGGATGAAGACGGCATCGATGTCGCGCGCGGCATGGAGCTTGACCCGCAGGCGCGCTTTGCGCTGGTCACGCCCTCGCATCAGGCGCCGCTCGGCTACACGCTGTCGCTTGCGCGGCGCATGGCGTTGCTGGACTGGGCCGAGAAGGCATCGCGCTGGATCATCGAAGACGACTACGACAGCGAATTCCGCTATGTCGGTCGCCCCTTGCCGGCACTCAAGAGCCTCGACAAGAGTGACCGCGTGATCTACTGCGGCACGTTCAGCAAGGTGATGTTTCCCGGCTTGCGGCTGGCCTACGCCGTGGTGCCCGAGCGCGCCGTTGAACGCGTCGAGCGCGTGGCCGGCAGCATGAATGCCGGATCGCCGGCGTTGTTACAGGCCGCCCTGGCCGATTTCATCGAGCAGGGGCATTTCGCCAGGCACATCAAGCGCATGCGGACGCTGTACGGCGAACGGCGCACGCTGATTGCCGATGCGTTGAAGCAGGCGTTTGGCGACCGGATGATCGTCGACATGCCCCACGGCGGCATCCAGTTTCCAGTGCGCTTCACCGTCGGTCCCGATGGCCCGGTCGACGACGTTGCTGTTGCCATGCGCGCTCGCGACGCGGGCCTTGCCGTTGGTGCGCTGTCGTGGTGGTACGCCAGTGCGCGTTTGCGGCACACGCCGCGCGGCTTGGTCATGGGGTTTGCCAACGTGGCTGACGCGAAGGACGCCGGGCGCCTCGCGCGAGCACTGCGGGCCTGTCTGGACGCCTCGCCAGGCGCAGCGGGTTCTGACTCGGCCAAGCGGCGTCCCGGCCGTTGAGCGACGGTGCTGGAGGTGCCCGCGCGCAAGTCGGGCGCCTCGTTTTTCCGCCGCCGGCAATACCGTATGTGCGTGAATACGCAACCAAATTGCATCGCCGTTGGCGCAAAATAGCGGTTTGGGCGTTTTTGCGCCCCCTTGCACTCATGGAGACGGTATGAACAACGTTGTCGAATCGGCCATTTCGATCGAGAAGCGCCCGAACCCTGTTCCGGCGGAAGAGCGCGCGCGCCTGCTGGAAAACCCCGCTTTCGGCCGCGTATTCACGGATCACATGGCCACCATCCGTTACACCGAGGGCAAGGGCTGGCACGACGCCAAAATCGGCGCGCATGGCCCGATCCAGTGCGATCCGTCCACGCTGGTGCTGCACTACGCGCAGGAAATTTTCGAAGGCATGAAGGCCTATCGCCTGCCGGACGGCGGCGGTGCGCTGTTCCGCCCGGAAGCCAATGCGCGCCGGTTCCAGAACTCGGCCAAGCGCCTGGCGATGCCCGCGCTGCCCGAAGACCTCTTCCTGCAGGCCGTGCGCGAGCTGGTCAAGCTGGACCGCGACTGGATTCCGTCGGGCCAGGGCTCGGCGCTGTACCTGCGCCCGTTCATGATCGCCACCGAAGTCGTCCTGGGCGTGAAGCCTTCGGCCGAATACCTGTTCTGCGTGATCGCGTGCCCGGTGGGCGCGTACTTCAAGGGCGATGCGTCGTCGGGCGTCACCATCTGGGTGTCGGACAACTACACGCGCGCGGCCCCCGGCGGCACGGGCGATGCCAAGTGCGGCGGCAACTATGCTGCCAGCCTGGTCGCCCAGGCCGAAGCCACACGCGAGGGCTGCGACCAGGTCGTCTTCCTCGACGCGGTGGAGCGCAAGTGGATTGAAGAGTTGGGCGGCATGAACGTGTTCTTCGTCTTCGACGATGGCTCGCTGCAGACGCCGCCGCTCACCGGCACGATCCTGCCGGGCATCACGCGCGATTCGCTGATCACGCTGGCGCGCGGCATGGGCCTCACCGTGCGCGAAGAGCCGTACTCCATCGACCAATGGCAGGCCGACGCGCAAAGCGGCCGCCTGCGTGAAGCCTTTGCCTGCGGCACCGCAGCGGTCGTCACGCCCATCGGCAAGGTCAAGGGCCACAAGCACAACTTCACCATCGGCGATGGCAAGGCTGGCGAGTTGACGAGCAAGCTGAAGGCGGCGCTGGTGGACTTGCAGAACGGCCGCGCACCGGACCCGCACGGCTGGCTCGACCGCCTGTTCTGAGCCGCGGATGGCCGAATCGCTTTCCGCGCCGTCCGTTGACGGGACCGAAGCCTGGATCACCACGCCCGATGGCCGGCTTTATGCCCGGCAATGGGGCGGCCCGGTCGACGATGCCGCCAAACCGCCCATCGTGCTGCTGCACGATTCGCTCGGCTGCGTGGCGCTGTGGCGTGATTTTCCGCAGCGTCTGGCGCAGTCGACCGGGCATGCAGTCATCGCCTATGACCGGCTCGGCTTTGGCCAATCCGACGCATATCCGGGGCAGTTGGATCCGGGCTTCATTCAGCAGGAAGCGTACGGTGGCTTTGCCGCGCTGACGGACCAGCTCGGCGTGGACCGCTTCATCGTCTTCGGCCACAGCGTCGGCGGCGGCATGGCGGTGTCGATTGCCGCAGCGTATCCGGGCCGCTGCGCGGGCTTGATCACCGAGTCGGCGCAGGCGTTTGTGGAAGAGCAAACGCGCCAAGGCATCCGTATCGCCCAGGCGCAGTTTGCAGAGCCCGGCCAGATGGGCCGGCTCGAGCGGTACCACGGCAGCAAGGCGCAATGGGTGCTGGATGCGTGGGTGAACACGTGGCTGTCTCCGGCATTTGCGCAGTGGTGCCTGGACGATGCGCTGCTTGCCGTGCGCAGCCCGGTGCTGGCGCTGCATGGCACCGAAGACGAATACGGCTCCACCGCGCAGCCGGAGCGCATCGTCACGCTGGCTGGCGCGCCCGCCACGCTCAAGCTGGTGCAGCGTTGCGGGCATGTGCCGCATCGGGAGCAGGAAGCGGCGGTGCTCGCCGCGGTCAACGCCTTCCTGAGCGCCTCCGCCTGATCCTGGGCGTTCGCAAGATGGCCGAAGTACACGGCATCGGCATTCGCACCGAGCCTCCGTTCAGGTGCGTCGCACCAAAATCGAACGACCGTTTTTAAATCGTTCGTTTCAATCACCTGCTTTTTTCCCGCCTTCAGAGGGCTGCCCGGCGGCCCTTTTGTTTGGAGTTTCGCGCCTAGTTTCCGGCGTTGGTCTCTTCTCCTGCTGCGCCTATAACGCAGATGTCGGGCACGACCCCGGCGGCGCACGCATGTGCGTAGACAAGCCAAGCCACCCAGCGGGGCAAAACAGGAGGAAGACACATGGCAACACCCGGCATGGTCGCGTCCGTGGAATGGACCGACGGCAAGCGCTATCTCTGGATGCTCGGCGCGCTGACCATCACGCTGCCCATCGTCGCGGCCGTCTCGGCGCTCGCGACCGGTTGGCATCCGCTCTGGTGGGCGGGGCCGTTCATCGTGTTCACGATCATCCCGCTGCTGGATTTCCTGATCGGCGACGACCGCGACAACCCGCCCGAAGACGTCGTCCCCACGCTGGAAAAACAGCGTTACTACCGCCGCATCGTCTACCTCGCGACCACCGTGCTCTACGTGAGCTTTGCGGTGGCGATGTGGGTGCTGCGCACGTATGACCTCGTCTGGTACGACTACATTGCGTTCGCGTTTTCGGTGGGCGTGGTGACGGGCATCTCGATCAATACCGCCCATGAGCTTGGCCACAAGACCGACGGCTTCGAGCGCTGGCTGGCCAAGATCACGCTCGCGCCCGTGGCGTATGGACACTTCTTCGTCGAGCACAACCGCGGCCACCACGTGCGCGTGGCCACGCCGGCCGATCCGGCAAGCGCGCGCTATGGCGAGTCGTTCTGGGAATTTCTGCCGCGTACGGTGGTGGGCAGCGTCAAATCGGCGTGGGCATTGGAGAAGCGTCGGCTGGAGCAGCACGGCCACTCGGTGTGGTCCTGGCGTAACGATGTGCTCAACGCCTGGGCGATGACGGTGGTGCTGTGGGGCGTGTGCATCGCGTTTGTCGGGCCCAAGGCGGTGCCGTTCCTGATCATCCAGGCCATCTACGGCGCATCGCTGCTGGAGGTGGTGAACTACCTGGAGCACTACGGCCTGTGCCGCCAGCAATTGCCCAGCGGCCGCTACGAGCGATGCACGCCGCAGCATTCGTGGAACAGCAACCACGTGGTGACGAACCTGTTCCTGTATCAACTGCAGCGGCATGCCGATCACCACGCCAACCCGACGCGGTCATTCCAGGCGCTGCGGCACTTCGAGCATTCGCCGCAACTGCCAGCCGGCTATGCCGCGATGATCCTGATCGCCTATGTGCCGCCGCTGTGGTTCCGCGTGATGAACCCGCGCGTGGTGGCGCACTACAACGGCAACATGTCGCTGGCGAACATCAAGCCGTCGATCCGCGACAAGGTGCTCGCGCAGTATCCCGCGCGCGCTTGATTCCCAACCGGCCTGAGGTGTGTCGCGGCTGGCGAGCCGTCGCCAGCCGATGCGACGGCGTTGGCGCAGAATGTCGAAGCGAAGACTGCCCACGCCTGCCATGAACGCCATCACGCCCGCCGCCTTGCTTGAACCCGCCCCCGTCAGCCTGCGCTCCAGCGAAGGGCTCGGCTGGGACGGCTTTGCCGCCACGCTGCTCAGCATCCGTCCCGGGACGTACCGAGTGCCCGCCATGGCGCATCACCGGATCAGCGTGCATGTCGGCCCACCCGTGCGGGCGAATTGCGTATGCGACGGCCGCCGCACTTCGCGCATCCAGGCGCATGGCGATGCGGACGTCATTCCCGCCGGCGTGCCAGGCATGTGGACAGACGACGCCGACTGTCGGTTTCTGCGCATCGCCCTCAGCGACACGTTTGTACGCAGCATCGGCGAACAGGTCGGCGTGCGGGCCGACATCACGCCACGTCTGCACTGGCGCGATGCGCGCGTGCATCATCTTGCCGCTGCGCTTGGGGCCGAGCTGGAGGCGGAAGACACCTCCAACGCGTTGTATGCAGAAAGCCTGTGCACGGCTTTGGTCGTTCGTCTGCTGAGCAGCAGCCGGGACGTGGCTGGCGGGATGGCCCACAGCGCCGGCACGTTGGCGCCCCGCGTGGCCACGCGCGTGATCGACTACATCGAAGCCCATCTGCATGCGCGCCTGACGCTGACCGAGCTGGCTGCGCAAGCCGGCTTGAGCGTGCCGCATTTCAACGCGCTGTTTCGTGCAACGCTGGGCGTGCCGGCGCATCGCTACGTCGTGCAGCGCCGGGTGGAGCGCGCGAAAGCACTGCTGCTGGAAGGCCACCGCAGTGCGTCGCAGATCGCGCTTGAAGTCGGCTTTGCGCACCAGAGCCATCTGACGCAGTGGATGCAGCGGCTGCTCGGCGCGACGCCACGTGAGGTCATCCGAGCCGGCAAGGCGTCGGCCGTCGCTGCCGACACGCCTGCCGCGTAGTCCATCCACCGAATCTGCCAAATTCCTCCGTTCCTGCAAGTCGGGTTTGCGGTGGCGCCCTAAGCTCGTGCCTCCCACTTGAGAGGAGCACGAACATGTTTGTCATCTTTGGGGCATCGGGCAAGGTTGGGCACGCGACCGCCGTTGCGCTGCGCAATGCAGGGCGGCCTGTGCGGGCGGTCGTGCGCCGCGCGCGGCAAGGCGAGGCGCTGGCCAAGATCGGCTGTGAAATGGCGACTGCCGATCTGACGGATCCCGCCTCGGTTGCCTCGGCCATCAAGGGTGCCGCGGCCGTGCAGATTCTGTGTCCTGTGCCGGTGGGCGACATCGAGCCGGCCTCGACCATGGAGCGCATGATTGACGTGGCCGCCCACGCGCTGCGTGCCGACCCGCCGCCCGCTGTGCTGGCCTTGTCGGATTACGGCGCGGAGCTGGACGAGGGCACGGGTCTGACGCGGCTGTTTCATCTGCTGGAAGCGCGGCTGAAGCCCCTTGCGACGCACCTGACGCTGCTGCGTTCAGCCGAGCACATGCAGAACTGGGCGGCGATGCTGCCCGTCATGCTCGCAACCGGGCGGCTGCCAAGCCTGCATCAACCGCTTGATCGCGCCTTCGCGACCGTCGCCACGCAGGACGTCGGTGCGCTGGCGGCCGAGTTGTTGCTGGAGGCGCCGTCGACAAAGACGCCCCGTATCGTCAGCGTGGAAGGCCCGCGCCGCGTCAGCCTGATCGATGTGGCAGGCGCATTCAGCGCCGTTGTCGGCCGCGACATTGTTGCCGAAGCCGTACCGCGCACCGCGTGGGCGCCGATGCTGCAACGCGCCGGTCTGAGCCCGAACCACGTGCAGCTCATCACCGAGTTGTACGACGCGGTGAATGCCGGACAGATCGATGTCGAGAAAGGTGTTTCAGAGCAGCGTTTCGGCAAGACCGAGCTGCACGATGTGTGTGCGTCGATGCTCGCGGCGCATGTGAAGTCAAGGTAGCGGCCCGCAGCCCTTACCTGCAAATGCGAATGCCTCTTATGCGGATTTTTATCTGCGGCGCCCGGTTATTCCGCACGGCACGCGACCGCCTCACTATGATCTCGAGATTGCTCTGGAGGTCATCATGGTGGTTGCACACGTTGCGCGCGTGATTGGAACAGCGGTTCTGTTCTCGGCGTGTGCGCTGCCGGCGCACGCGGTGTTGCCAGACGAGATTCAGGTCTATACCGGGGATATCAACGCGCCGGGCGAGTTCGGGCTGGAGCTGCATGTCAATACCACGCCCAGCGGCATCGGCGCGCCCGGCTATCCAGGCGAAATCACGACACCGCACGGCTGGCGCGCCACGGCGGAATTCTCCTATGGCCTGACGCCCTCGCTGGAGCTGGGGCTCTACGTGCCGACCACGCTCACACGCGAAAACACGTTCTACGTGACAGGCCCGAAGGTGCGGGTGAAATGGATGCCGGTGCGGCCGGTTGACGGCGTGGGCAACTTTGCAGGCATCAACGTCGAACTCGCCCACGTGGCGGGCCGCTTTGAGGCATCCCAAAACGCTGTAGAACTTCGACCGATCTATGGGTATCAGAACGACCGCTGGCTTTGGGCGGTCAACCCGGTGCTCGATTGGAACCTTTCGGGGGATGGGCGCAGCGGTGTGCCGGAGGCCGCGCCCAGTTTCAAGATTGCGCGTACGGTTGCGGCAGGCGTGCGCGCCGGCACGGAGTATTACGCCGGGCTGGGCCCCATCAACCACATCGCGCCATTGCATGAGCAGCAGCACACGGTATTTCTGGCGTTCGACGTGGACCGCAAGCCTTTCGTCTTTAACGTTGGCATCGGCCGGGGCCTGACACGCGCCTCAGACCGCTGGACGCTGAAGTGGATTTTCGAGATTCCGCTGAGTTGATCGCTGGCCGCTGAGCCGCCCACCGCCTATGCTTGGCAGCATTGCTCAAGCCGACGCCGTGTGCGGGCGAGGAGGCCGCCGTAATGATTGCTCTGCGCTGTCTTGTTGTGGCCCTGCTGCTGGCGGCGCCCGCCGCCCACGCAGACGACGACCTCCAGAACCGCGGTCACGACCCGTTCTTCCAGATTTCCTCCGGTGTTGCCAACTGCCCTGAGCCTGCCGGTCCGCGCATCAGCGAAGCCGAGTGGAAACGCGATTCGCACCATCGCATCGAGCACGGCAACCACTGCTGGGTCGAAGGCCGCTGCCGCTTGCCCAACGCGTTTTCTTACGACGACGAGATTGCCGAGACGGCCAAGCGGCGCCTGCAATGGATGTCCATCCACGTGCCGGGATGGAAGCAGAACACCACGCTGTGGGTGACGATATGGCAGCGCTGGATGCTCGTGCAGGGCTGCGTAGCGCCGGGCTACACGTTGGCGCCGTTCATGACCGCGCTGCGCGAGGTGCCCGACGTGGAACGCTTCATCGACGAGACAACGGCACATCCGGAGCGCGGTGTGCCGTATGCGTTGTTTCGCCGCGGCGCGGTCGTGCCGGGCGGCGCAGAAACGCCCGCATCACCGCTTAAACCGTAGGCGGATCGCCCAGTTCTTTAAGCGAACCACCCGAGCGCCAATGCCGCCACCGCGGGCACCGTCTGCACGAAGAGAATCCGTTTGTTGACCGTGATGGCGCCCCAGATGCCGGCCACCGCCACGCAGATCAACCCGAACAGCGCAAACGCAGCGTTGATGGCCGGGTCCGGCGCGACCAGCCCAATGACCAGCGCCGCCACCAGAAAACCGTTGTACAAACCTTGGTTGGACGCCATGGCGGCGGTTTCGGCCGCTTTCTCGGGCGTGATGCGGAAGACCTTGGGGCCGCGCGTCTTCCACAGCACCATCTCGAGTACGACGATGTAGACGTGGATCAGCAGCACGAGCAGATAGACGAGCAGGGCGAGGGTTTTGATCATGGCGGTCATCAAAAGTGAACGTGCCGCCATGATAGAGATTTTGTGCCGCGTGCCTGCACCCGGATGGTGGGGTATCAGCGCGGCAGCGGCGCGCAATCCCCTTTGCCCGCGAGCGTCGGCTGCAAATTTCATCGGCGAGGACTATCCTGTGCGCTTTCGTTCCAGGCAGAGGAGCCATCGCATGACAGCATCGCAAGGATCCATGATTACGTTCAAGCGCCCGGATGGGCAGGAACTCCAGGGCTATCTGGCCAAGCCGGCCAAGGCGGAGGGCGCCCCGGGCATCGTCGTCATCCAGGAGTGGTGGGGCCTGAACGACCAGATTCGCGGCGTGGCCGACCGCCTCGCGCGCGCGGGTTACGTGGCGCTGGTGCCTGATCTCTATCGCGGCACCATGACGGTGGAAGAGGAAGAAGCACACCACCTGATGACCAACCTCAACTTTGGCGACGCTGCCACGCAGGATGTGCGCGGCGCCGTGCAATACCTCAAGCAGACCTGCGCCCGCGTCGGCGTGACGGGCTACTGCATGGGCGGCGCGCTGACGCTCCTGACGCTGAGCAACGTGCCGGAGGCGGACGCCGGCGTGGTGTGGTACGGCTATCCTCCGCTCGAATACATCGACGCCTCGAAGATCAAGGTGCCGGTGCAGGGCCACTGGGGCACGCAGGACACCGCCTTCAAGATCGAAGGGGTCGATGCGTTGGAAAAGAAGCTCGTCGATGCCGGCGTCGATGTCGACTTCCATCGTTATCTCGCGCATCACGCATTCGCCAATGAAACGGCCGTGGGCGAAAACCGCATCGCCATCACGCAATACGACCCGGTGTGGGCGCAACACGCCTGGGACCGCGCGCTGACGTTCTTCGGCCGCACGCTCTGGTAAGCCCACACAGGACGGCGGGTTTGGCGGTACGGCGCGATCACGAAATGCTGCAATTTCGCATGTGGGCTGCGCTGTTGCCGCCGCTATAATTCACGGCGCTGCCGCACCAACGGCAGCTGGGTTTAGCAGCCTATTCTTACCGTATGGCCGGACGGCCGCCTTGTGCGGCTTTTTACGTCCGTGCTCGCGCACGCTTGTACTTTGGCGGGCCGGGCAGGGGACCTTCGGGTCGCCGGCGTCCTACGGGCCGGTCTGCTAACCCTGTCGTCGGGCCCGCCACCCTCGTTTAGCAGCGACTAGTCGGGCCTTTTGCAATCCGTAGGCGGCTCCATGACTGTTGTATTCAGCGGGCGTCGCCCCGCGTCTTTTCCTTCTCCACCTCGGCAGTGTCCCGTTCCGTTGCGAGCCGGGAGCCGCCCATGACACTCACCAAACGCCGCGTCTACCTTGATGGTGCGCTGGAAGCGCGAGCCTTCCTCTGCCGAACGCAGGCCTACGTGCTCGAGTTCGGGCAGCATCGGCCACGTCTCTTGCGGCAGCAACTGATGGAGTACACCGGCAGCGCCTATCCGCCCGCATTTGCGCGGGGGTTTGTCGACATGATCGGCGCATACGTGTCGCTGGCACTGGAGCGCAGCGATATCGATCCGGCCACGTGGGAACTGATGGCCGAGGTCGAGCGGCTGCCTTAGAGGCCAGCGGCAGCGCAATCAGCCGCCCAGAATGCGCCGCGCCGCACGATCCCCCCACCACGCCGCTTCTTCAAAAACCGAATAGCCGGACAGGTCCGCATGCGCGTAGTGGATCGGCCCGGCGCTTTCACGCAAGCGCGCAATGCCCGGTCGGGAGAGAAAACCGGGTGTGGGAATCGCCATCGCATGGCCGCGTAGCGTCAGGTCGGCGCGGCGGATCTGCGTGCGCAGGCGGATGCCGTACACGGTATCCAGATCGGCCAGCGCGCGATCGAGCAGCGTTTGCGGCGATGCCTTCAGCAGCCATTCACGTGCCGCCTTTGGCGTCATGTCCGACAGCGCCACGTAGGCGGTGAACACGCTCTGCGCGGGCGGCCCAACACGGATGTCCTGGTGATTGGCCACCACATAACCCAACCCCGTACCGCGATACACCACGTTGTCCCACGCCAGCGGCGTGTCGTCGTGTTCGGGCGGAAAGCCGTCGATGAGCAGGTTGGCGAGCAGCCACGGCGCGGTTTCGGGCAGCTCGGCGTCGGGCACGTCAAAGCCGTCGACGATGTGTTTGGCAACGTGCAGCGGCATCGCGCTGACCACGTGATCGGCCAGCAGCCGAACGACGCGGCCATCCGCTTGCAGCACATCGGCGAAGACGCGGGCGCCCGCCTCGGTTGTGGTGCCGATGCGCGCGGCGCTGCCCGGCAGCAGGCGGCCGGGTTTATTCAGGCCGGCGGCTTCGAACAGCCGCTCCGCCATCCAGTCCAGGCCCTCTGGCCACGTGAGCACGGTGCCTTGTTCGGCATTGCTGGCCATGCCGCCTCGGCTGGCGAAATAGGCAATGCCGGCCCAGGCGGAAACGTGATCGGCGGTGACGCCGTAATCGTCGCGGCAGCAGTAGTCGGCATACCAGTGCAGCGTGGCGGCGCGGTAGCCCTCGCGGTGCAGCCAGTCGCGGAAGGTGAGTGCGTCTAGCGCGCGCCACGCCGGGTCTGCGGACGAGAGCGCCGTCGGCACGGCAAAGACGCGGCGGCCGTCGGCGCCGGTGGTCTGGCGCAGCCGGTCGATGTGGGCGAAGAACCGTGTGTGCTCGGCGCGTTCCGCCTCGGTAATGCCTTCATGCGGCACAAAGCCGTCTTGCCAGCGATTGCCGAGCCACAAGCGTTCATCGGGCGCGTGAACGAGCACGCGTTCGTCGTACGTCGGGCGCAGGGCAAACGGGTCGCGCTCGATCACGCCAAAGTCGGCCAGCATCTCGCGCACGTGCGTCGATTCCATCGACGGCAGCGGCAGGTAATGCGCACCCGTCGGGAAGCGCTGCGTACCGAACGCGCCGCCAGCGGCATTGCCATAGCGCTCCGGGCCTTCTACGACCACTGCGTCGCGCCGGCCGCTTTTTGCGAGTCGCCACGCACAGCTCAATCCGCCGATGCCGCTGCCGCAAATGGCAACGCCCACGCGCCGCGTTTCCGATGGTGTCGGCAGCGCGCGCAGGTCGCGCAGCCGATGGCCCGCAGCCTGGCCCGGCATGCGCACGTTGGGCGTGATTTCGGTAAAGGCGCGAAAGCCTGCCCACGAAGCGGCACCGGCCGCAGCCACACCGGCCGCAGCTGCACCCACAAGAAAGCTGCGTCGCGTTGCCATCAGCGCAGCACGCCGTGCCAGTCTTCTTCGAAATACCGCACCAGCGATTGGTTGTTCAGCCGGTTCGGTTCTACCTGCGGGCGCGGCATGTCGGGCGCGAAGCTGAACATCTGGTGCGTGGTGTCGGCGTCCAGGAAGCGCGTCGGCACGCGGTACGACATGGGCGGTTTGAAATCCGCGCGGCCCGGTGCGGCCAGGATGAAGCCCCATTCGCCAAACGACGGCACCAGCGCGTGATAGGGCCACGTGCGATAGCCGGCTTCCTTCAGCGTCGCATCCACACACCAGTACGAACGCGGCGCGAAATAGGGCGACGTCGCTTGAATGACGACCAGGCCCGTATCCGCCACATGGCGCGACAGCAACCGGTAGAACGGCACCGAATACAGCTTGCCGATGCTGAAGTTGGACGGGTCCGGAAAATCGACGATGGCCACGTCGAACATGTCGGTGGCAGTCTGCATCCATTGCGCCGCATCGGCGTTGACCACCGTGACACGCGGGTCGCTGAACGCATGCTGATTGAGCGCGACCAGCGCTTCCGCGTGCGAGAACAGGTTCGTCATGCGCGGGTCTAGGTCGACCAGGGTGACGTGCTCGATTTGCGGGTATTTCAGGATCTGCCGCAGGGCGAGGCCGTCACCACCGCCCAGCACCAGCACGCGCCGCGCACCGCGCACCGATTCCAGCGCGGGCAGCGCCAGCGCCTCGTGATAGCGGTATTCGTCGCGCGAAGAAAACTGCAGGTTGCCGTTGATGTACAGGCGCAGGTCGTCCTTCCAGCGCGTCACCACCAGCCGCTGATACGGCGAGGAAATCGCGTGGATGATCTCGTCGCCAAAAAGCGCGCGCTCCGACCAATGCGTGAGCTTGTCCGATGCGCCAAAGCCCGCAAGCAATGCTGCCGCTACCGCGCCGGCGCGCCACGCCATCGCCGTGCGCATACGTGCCGTGAGCGCTAGCTCGGTGCGGAAGTGCCATAGCGTCCAGACCGCAATCGCCGTATTGAACAGGCCGAACAGGAAGCCGGTACGCACCAGCCCCAGGCGCGGCGCCAGTACCAGCGGAAACAACAGCGACACCGCCAGCGCGCCAAGGTAATCGAACGTCAGCACGCGGCTGACGAGATCGGAAAACTTGGCCTGACGGCGATGCAGCATGCGCATCACCAGCGGGATCTCCATGCCGACCAGCACGCCGATCACCGTCACCAGCGCGTACAGCACCAGCCGGAACGGCGCCGATTCCAACGCAAATAACGCAAACAGTGCCGCCGCAGACACGCCGCCAAACAGTCCCACCAGCAATTCCAGATCGACAAAGCGGGCGAGCAGCGCTTCGTCCGCCACGTAGCGCGAGAGCCATGAGCCGATGCCCATGGCAAACAGATAGGCGCCGATGATGGAAGAGAACTGCAGGATGGAATCGCCCAGCAGGTACGAAGCCAATGCCCCGGCAATCAATTCGTACGCCAGCCCGCACGAGGCCACCACGAAGACGGCGAGGACCAGCAGGGCATTGCCGCGGCCGGCAGGCTGCGTGGGTTCGTATGTGGCGTCAGGCTGCGGCGTCGACATGCTGCGAAGGTGGAAAATGAAGGGGCGTTAACAAAGGGCGGATGCCAAGGCGAGCGCGATTGTGCCGCCTTTTTTCCCTCCCGGCGAGCCGGCAACTGCGTGGCCGCATCGGGGGGTACGCAAGCGGCGCATCAGCCGCTATAGTGGCGCCACCTATGTACTGCACGGCCCCTCCCCATGCCTGACATGACCGCTTCCGTGATCGCCTATGCCTCGCACCTGCTGGCGGGCGCCGTGGTGTTTTCCGGCTTCTTCTTCGTCTACCTGCGCCTGACGCCGTATGACGAGTTCAAGCTGATCCGCGAAGGCAATATCGCCGCGGCGCTGTCGCTGGCCGGGGCGCTGCTCGGTTTCGTGCTGACCATCGCGTCGAGCATCACGCATGCCGATGGCCTGGTGCCGTTCCTGTTCTGGGCGGTGATGGCGTCGGTGGTGCAACTGGTCGTCTTTCTGGTGCTTACGCGGCTGATGCCGGACTACCGCTTGCAGATCGAGCACAACAATATCGCCGCCGGTATGCTGTTTGGCGTGAGCGCGCTGGCCGTGGGCGTGATCAACGCGGCGTGCCTGTCCTGACCTTGTCCTGATTGTTCCTGCCCCGCGAATCATCGCGAAGGAGTTTGCTGTGAGCCTGTCCAGTTTTATCAAGAAGCAGTTCATCGACATCCTGCAATGGACGGAAAGCGAAGACGGCGTGCTCGCCTGGCGCTATCCGATGCAGGACATGGAAATCCAGAACGGCGGCACCCTGGTCGTGCGCGACTCGCAGATGGCGATGTTCGTCAACGAAGGCCAGATCGCCGACGTATTCAGCGCCGGCACCTTCAAGCTGACCACGCAGACGCTGCCCGTTCTCACGTATCTGAAGAACTGGGACAAGCTGTTCGAGTCCCCCTTCAAGTCCGACGTCTACTACTTCAGCACGCGCCAGCAACTCGGCCGCCGCTGGGGCACGCCGCAGCCCGTGACGGTGCGCGACAAGGATTTCGGCATGATCCGCCTGCGCGCGTTTGGCGTGTACGCCTACCACGTGGCCGACCCGAAGTTGTTCTATCAGCAGGTGAGCGGCACGCGCGACATCTACACCGTGGATGAAGTCGAGGCGCAACTTGCCCCGGTCATCATGGGTGCGATGGCCACGGCGTTTGGCGAATCCGGTGTGCCGTTCCTGGACCTGGCCGCCAACCAGATGCTGATGTCGAACAAGGTGCGCGAGGCGCTGCTGCCGCAGTTCACGCAGTACGGCTTGGCGCTCGACAGCTTCCAGGTGTCCAGCGTCACGCTGCCGGACGAACTGCAGGCCGCGCTGGACCGCCGCATCAGCATGGACATGACCGGCGACATGCAGCGCTTCACGCAATACCAGACGGCCGAATCGCTGCCGCTGGCCGCACGCAACGAAGGCGGCATCGCGGGCACGGGCGCCGGCCTGGCAGCCGGCCTGGCGATGGGCCAGGCGATGGCCGACAGCCTGCGCACGGCGGTGCAAGGCAACGCCGGCGGTGCGGCGGCTCAACCTGCCGCTGCCGCCGCACCCGCGGCTCCTGCAGCGGACGACCCCACCGCGCGCCTGGCCAAGCTCAAGGAACTGCTCGACAAGGGCCTCATCACGCAAGCCGACTTTGATGCCGGCAAGGCTGCTGTGCTCAAGGCGCTGACCGGCGGCTGAGCTTCGGCCCCGCTGACCGGATGACCGGGCGGCACCGCAAGCCGCCCGTTTTTCTGCGCAATCTTTTGCGCAATCGAACGACCTGACCATGTTTCATGCCAACTGCCCGGCGTGTGGCGCGCCGGTGGAACTGAAGTCTGCCGCGGCCGTGATGGCGGTGTGCAGCTTCTGCAAAAGCACGCTCCTGCGCGACGGCGAGACGCTTTCCGACATCGGCAAGATGTCTGCCGTGCTCGAGGACTATGCACGCGTGCAGATCGGCACCACCGGGCGCTACAAGAACAAGGCGTTCACCGTCGTCGGCCGCATCCAGTTGCGCTACGACGCGGGTTTCTGGAACGAGTGGTACGTGCTGTTCGACGACGGCACCGACGGCTGGCTCGCCGAAGCGTCCGGGCACGTCACGATGACGTTCGCGCGCGGCACGCCCGCCAATGCGGTCGCGTTCGAGGCGCTGCGCCCGGGGCAGCTGTACGACGCCGAGGGCAAGCAGTACGTGTTGTCCGACGTACGCGAAGCCGATTGCACCGGGGGCCAGGGCGAATTGCCGTTCCGCGTGGGCGAAGGCTGGCATGCGCGCGTGGCCGATGGCCGCAGAGAAGACGCTTTCATCACGCTGGACTACTCCGACGGTACGGCGCCAACGCTCTACGTGGGTGAAGCCACCACGCTCGACGTGCTCAAGTGCCAGCTGCTGCGCACCGACGCCGAGATCAAGGAAACCGCCGGCCGCGTGCCCGGCAAGCTGACGAATCTCGATTGCCCGCAGTGCGGCACGTCGATCGCGTTCAGCCCCGGCGTGACCGGCCATGTGCTGTGCCCCGGCTGCGGCGCGGCCATCGATGCGGCCACGCCGCGCGGCGACATCATTGCGCGCGCACGCTCGGTGCCGCAGGTCGCCACCACGCTCGAGCTGGGCGACAAGGCGCTCATCGACGGCCTGCAGTGGCAGGTGATCGGCGTGATGCGTCGCACGGTGGTCGACGGCGGCGGCGAGTGGTTCGAATATCTGCTTTACACGCCCAAGCGCGGTTTCAGCTGGATGGTTGAAACCGATGACGGCTGGTTCCGCGCCAACGTGCTCGACCGCTGGCCCACCCAGCGCGACGGCCGCACCGCGGTGCTCGACGGCAAGGTCTACGCCCGCGATGAGGATTACACCTCGCGCGTGACATACGCCGCTGGCGCCTTCAACTGGCGTGTCCAATCGGGCGACCAGACGCGCGTAGTCGAATACACCGCAGGCGAGGAAAGCCTCGCCGCGGAGAGCGACGCGCATGAGCTGACGTGGTCCAAGAGCACGCCGGTCAGCGCCGCGCAGATCAAGGCGTGGTTCGGCAAGGTGGTCGCCGAGCCCGTCAAGGCATCGTCGTCGAACTACATGACGGTGGCGGTGGTCGCCTGCGTGCTGCTTGGTCTGCTGAACCTCGTGCCGTTTTTCATGGCGCCTGGCTCGGTGTTCGGTATCACGTTCTTCGCGGCGCTGCTGTTGCTGGTGCCCGCATGGCTGGTCGCCAAGATTGGGGGCGGGGAATGAAGAACTGGTTCGTTCTCTATGCCGTGGCCGTGGTGATCGGCGCGACGTATATGGACTGGAAGGCCGGCTTTGCCGCACCGCGCACGCCGTCGTACGGCAGCAGTAGCACGGGCGGGTCGTCCTATTGGGGCGGTTCTTCGGGCGGTAGCGGCTATGGCGGCGGTTTCAGCGGGGGCCACAAGTGACGCGGACCGACGCAGCGCTGTCTGCGGAGGAAGCCTCCGCCGCCGTAGGCGAGCATCTTCTGCTCGATCTTTACGGCGTGGCACCCGCACTGCTGCGCGATGCGGCGGCGCTGGAAACCGCGCTGCGCGATGCGGCCGACGCGCTCGGTGCGACCATCCTGCATGCGCACCTGCATCGCTTCGATTCTGTGCGCACGGGTTTGCCCGTTGGCGAGCAGGGCGGCGTGACGGGCGTGTTGCTGCTCGCTGAGTCGCACCTTTCGATTCATACCTGGCCCGAGCACGGCTTTGCCGCCATCGACGCATTCATGTGCGGCACCGGCACGACGCATGCCGCGCGCGCAGTGTTCGAGCGCGCGTTGACGCCGCAACGTGTTGATGTGCGCGTCGCCCGTCGCGGGACTGCGCCCCCGTCAAACTGAGCTACACCGGCTGACCGTCGAATATCACGCGATTGCGCCCCAGCCGTTTGGCCGCCAGCAGGGCGGCATCGGCACGCATGATGAGGTCTGTGGGCGTGCACAGGTTCCTGCCCGCCTCGCAGCTTGCCAGGCCCACGCTGATGGTGCAGCGGATGTTGGCCTCTGGCGTGGCGATCTCCAGCGATTCCACCGCGCTGCGTAGCCGTTGCGCAATGCCGGTGGCCTGCAGTGTGGTCGTATCCGGCAGCACCACCAGGAATTCCTCGCCGCCGTAGCGGCCCACCGCGTCGACGGGGCGCGAATTCACGCGCAGCGTGCGTGCGATCTCAACCAGCACCGCATCGCCTGCGGGGTGGCCGTAGGTATCGTTCACGCGCTTGAAGTGGTCCACATCCACCACCAGCAAGGAAAGCGGTTGCCCGTGCAGCATGGCGTGGCCGCATTCGCGCGTGAGCAGCTCCATCGCCGCGCGCCGGTTCCAGATGCCCAGCATCGGATCGGTCAGGCTTTCGTGGCGTGCCACCTGCAGCTCGGTCAGGATGGAGCGCTGGGATTCGCTCAGTTCACGTTCGCGGAATCCCGATTCCACCCAGCTGGCCAGGTCATTGAGCAGCTCCCGCTCGGCCTGTTCAAACGGGCGCGGCTTCTGGTCGATCACGCAGAGCGTACCGACGGCATAGCCCGCCAGATTCTTGACCGGCCGCCCAGCATAGAAACGGATATGCGGCGCACCCGTCACGAGCGGGTTGTCGGCAAAGCGCGGGTCGGCCTTGGTGTCGGGAATGACGAGCATCTGCTCCTCGGCCACGGCATGGCCGCAGAACGAGATGTCGCGCCCGGTCTCGCGCACGTTCAACCCGATGCACGATTTGAACCATTGCCGCTGGGCGTCGATGAGCGACACGAGCACGATCGGTGCGTCGAACACGCGCTTGGTCGTGCGCGTGACGCGGTCGAACAACTCCTCGTCGGGTGTGGAGAGCAACAGCATGTCTTGCAGCGAGGCAAGACGTTCGGGTTCGTTCGTCGGAATGGGAGCGGGTTTCATGCGCAAAGGGGCGCCGGCCGGGCCGGCGCGCTTGAAACGGGCAATGGAAAAGGAAGAAGGATAGGCCACGCGTCGCAAGCTGCGGGCCCATGACAGATCACTTAGCGGCCCACCATGTTCTCCGGCCGCACCCACGCATCGAACTGCTCGGGCGTGACATAGCCGAGCGCCAGTGCGGCCTCGCGCAGGCTGGTGCCCTCCTTGTGCGCCTTCTTTGCGATCTGCGCCGATTTGTCGTAGCCGATATGCGGGTTGAGCGCCGTCACCAGCATCAGCGAGCGCTGCACCAGCTCGTCGATACGGTCGCGGTTGGGTTCGATGCCCACGGCGCAGTGATCGTTGAAGCTGCGCATGCCGTCGGCCAGCAGGCGCACGCTGTGCAGGAAGTTGTACGCGATCATCGGGCGGAACACGTTCAGCTCGAAGTTGCCCGAGGCGCCGCCCACGTTCACGGCGACGTCGTTGCCGAAGACCTGCGCACACAGCATCGTCACGGCTTCGCTCTGCGTGGGGTTGACCTTGCCGGGCATGATCGACGAGCCCGGCTCGTTCTCGGGGATGGAGATTTCGCCCAGCCCGCTGCGCGGGCCGCTCGCCAGCCAACGGATGTCGTTGGCGATCTTGGTCAGGCTGGCCGCCAGCGTTTTCAGCGCGCCGTGCGCATGCACCAGGCCATCGGCCGACGCCATGGTCTCGAACTTGTTGGGCGAGGTGACGAAGGGCAGGCCGGTCAGTTGCGCCAGCTCTTCGGCCACCTGTTCGGCGTAACCGGCCGGTGCGTTGAGACCGGTGCCGACCGCCGTGCCGCCCAGCGCGAGTTCGCACAGGTGCGGCAGGGCGGCGTTCAGATGCGTTTCGTTGTGCTGCAACTGGGCGACGTAGCCGGAGAACTCCTGGCCCAGCGTGAGCGGCGTCGCGTCCTGCAGGTGCGTGCGGCCGATCTTGATGATGTCGTTGAAGTCGGCGGCCTTCTTGGCCAGCGTCTCGCGCAGCGTGCGCAGCGAGGGCAGGAGATGACGCGTGATGGCCGTCACGGCGGCGACGTGCATGGCGGTCGGGAACACATCGTTGGACGACTGGCTGCGGTTCACGTCATCGTTCGGATGCACGAGGCGCGCTTCGCCACGCTCGCCGCCGAGCAGCTCGCTGGCGCGGTTGGCGAGCACCTCGTTCATGTTCATGTTGGTCTGCGTGCCTGAGCCCGTTTGCCAGACCACCAGCGGAAATTCATTGGGGTGTTTGCCCGCGATGACCTCGTCAGCGGCATTGACGATGGCGTTGGCCTTGTCCGCGGAGAGCAGCCCCAGGCGCTGGTTGACGACGGCGCTGGCACGTTTGATGCGGGCGAGCGCGTCGATCAGCTCGCGCGGCATGCGGTCGCCGGCAATGTCGAAGTTCTGCAGCGAGCGTTGCGTTTGTGCGCCCCACAGGTGGTCCGCAGGGACTTCAATGGGGCCAAAGGTGTCGCGTTCGGTACGGGTCGTCATGGCAGAGGAATGGCACGGGGTGACTGGGATGAACGCTCCAGTATAGGCAGAGCGCGGTGTCCTTGTTGGTGGTAGGGGCGGTATGGCGGCACGTTACGCAATCCGGCGCGCCGGGTACACGGTTTGCGGGCACAGGCGAGGCGCGCCACAATGACGGCTGCGTCGCATCCTGCTGCTTCTGCCCCGCCCCATGCCCACCACGCCCTCCGCCTCCGTCGACCCATCGCTGAAACCGCTGCTCTGGCTGGTGGCGATGGGTCTGTTCATGCAGACCCTCGATTCCACCATCGTCAACACCGCCTTGCCGGCCATGGCCCGCAGCCTGTCGGAAAGCCCGCTGAAGATGCAGTCGGTCATCATCGCCTACACGTTGACGACCGCCATGCTGATGCCGGCCTCGGGCTGGATGGCCGATCGCTTCGGCACGCGAAAGATGTTCTTCGCCGCCATCTTCCTGTTCACGATTGGCTCGTTGCTGTGCGCGGAATCGCGCAGCCTGACCATGCTGATTGCCTCGCGCGTGGTGCAAGGTGTGGGCGGCGCGCTGCTGATGCCCGTGGGGCGGTTGACCGTGCTGCGCGTGGTGCCGCGCGAGCAGTTCCTGCCGGCCATGAGTTTCGTCACCATCCCGGGGCTGATCGGTCCGCTGATCGGCCCGACGCTGGGAGGCTGGCTGGTGGAGGCCGTGTCGTGGCACTGGATCTTCCTGATCAACATTCCCGTGGGGGTGATCGGCGCGCTCGTCACGCTCAAGGTGATGCCCGATGTGCATGCTGAAGACGACAGCCGCTTCGACTGGTCGGGCTATCTGATGCTGGCCTTCGGCATGGCGGCGGTGTCGTTCTCGCTCGACGGGCTGTCGGAGCTGGGCTTCCAGCACGCGACGGTGCTGGTGCTGCTGATCTTTGGTCTGGCGGCGCTCACGGCTTACTGGCTGCATGCGGGGCGCGTGGCTGGGCCGCTGTTTCCGCGCACGCTGTTCGGCATTCCGAGCTTTTCCATTGGTGTGCTCGGCAACCTGTTTGCACGCATCGGCAGCGGCGGGATGCCGTTCCTCATTCCGCTGCTGTTGCAAGTGAGCTTGGGGTACACGCCGCTGCAGGCCGGGCTGATGATGGTGCCGGTGGCTGCCGCCGGCATGGCCGCCAAGCCTTTGGGCACGTGGGCCATCAAGCGCTACGGATATCGCCGCATGCTGTCCGTCAACACGGTCATGGTCGGCCTGATGATGGCGAGCTTTGCCGTGATGACGCCCAACGTGCCGGTGTGGTTGCGCATCGTGCAACTGGCGATCTTCGGCACCTTCAACTCGATGCAGTTCACGGCCATGAATACGCTCACGCTGAAGGACCTGACCGGCCCGCTGGCCAGCGCGGGCAACAGCATGCTGTCGATGGTGATGATGCTGTCGATGAGCCTGGGCGTGGCCGCCGCCGGCGCACTGCTGACGGGCTTTACCGACTTCACCGCCGGCCCGGAAGGGCGCGACACGCTGGCGGCGTTCCACAAGACGTTTGTCTGCGTGGGTGTCATGACCTGCGCGGCCGCGTGGATCTTCGCGCAGCTCTCGCGCTTCGAGTCAACGCACGTCGTCAAGCGGCCCGAGATGGAAGTGCACTGAGGGAGGGTGCACTTCGGCGATTCGGCCGACTACTTTTTCCAGTAGCCGCGCATCTTCTTGCTCAGGTCGACCTTGGCCGCGGCACGCGCTTCGGCTGCGGGGTCCGCGCCGGGCTCCGGTTCCGGCCATGCGCACGCTTCGAACAGCGGCAGCAGCGCAGGCGGAATGAAGCGCGTGCGCGACGCGTAGATGTGCCGGTCGCCGTTGGGCGTTTGCTGCGTGACGTAGAAGCGCTGCGGCACCAGGATGTCCAGATGCTCGCGCGCACGCGTCATCGCCACGTAAAGCAGCCGGCGTTCTTCTTCCAGCTCTTCATGTGAGCCCGCGCCCAGATCGGCCGGCATGCAGCCGTCCACGGCGTTCAGCACATACACCGCTTTCCACTCCTGGCCTTTCGATGAATGGATCGTCGAGAGGATCAGGTAGTCCTCATCGCGGTACGGGTCGCCCGATTCATCGCTGGTCAGCTCGGGCGGGTCGAGCGTCATTTCGGTCAGGAAGCGCTCGCGCGTGGCGTAGGTGGTGGCCATGCGAGCGAGCTGGTCCAGATCGCCCTGGCGCACGGCCGCATCGTCGTGCAGGCGCTCCATGTGCGGTGCGTACCAGGCGCCGACGGCT
This sequence comes from Ralstonia sp. UNC404CL21Col, assembly GCF_000620465.1. GTDB lineage: Bacteria > Pseudomonadota > Gammaproteobacteria > Burkholderiales > Burkholderiaceae > Ralstonia > Ralstonia flatus. The sequence continues at coordinate 470,087 of NZ_JIBE01000004.1, read as the reverse complement.
TCGAGTTCAGCGGCCCATTCCAGGCTGTCTTTGGGCGTACGCAGGGTTTGCATGAGCGCCATCAGCGCAGACCAGTCGCCAGCCAGCCGTGCCGGCGGCTCATAGGCGAGCAGCGCGGCAATCGGGTCCGCCGCTTCCGCCATGGCGTCGAGCACGCGTGCCGCCGTGGCCGGGCCAGCGCCCGGCAGCAGCTGGATCACGCGAAACCCGGCAATGCGGTTGCGCGGGTTCTCGGCCCAGCGCAGCACCGATAGCACGTCCTTCACATGCGCCGCCTCCAGAAACTTGAGGCCGCCGTATTTCACGAACGGGATGTTGCGGCGCGTGAGTTCGATCTCCAGCGGCGCGCTGTGGCTCGCGGTGCGAAACAGCACCGCCTGCGATTTCAGCGTCAGTCCGCCTTCCCGGTGATGCAGCACCCGCTCGGCCACGCAACGCGCCTGTTCGGCCTCGTCACGCACCGAAATCAAACGCGGACGATGCGTCGATGCGCGGTCCGTCCACAACGTCTTGGCAAAGCGTTCCGTGGCAAAACGCATCACGCCATTCGAGGCATCCAGAATCGGTTGCGTCGAACGGTAATTGCGCTCCAGCAGCACCGTGTGCGCCGGCCGCGAAAAGTGGCGCGGAAAATCGAGGATGTTGCGCACCGTCGCCGCGCGGAATGCGTAGATCGATTGCGCGTCGTCGCCCACCACGGTGACGCCGCGGCCGTCCGGACGCAGCGCACGCAGGATGGACGACTGCAGCCGGTTCGTGTCCTGGTATTCGTCGACGAGGATGTGGTCGAAGCGCGCGCCGATCTCGGCCGCCAGCTCTGCGTCGGACACCATCGCGTGCCAGTAGAGCAGCAGGTCGTCGTAGTCGAGCACGTGCTGCGCCTGCTTGGCTTCGACATACGCATCGAACAGCGTGCGCAATTGCGTCTCCCACATCGCGCACCACGGAAAGTGGTGCTTGAGCACGGCGTTCAGCGAGCTTTCGGCGTTGATGGCGCGCGAGTAGATCGCGATGCAGGTCTGCTTGAGCGGGAAGCGGCGTTCCTTGGTCGACAGGTTCAGTTCATGGCGCACGACGTTGAGCAGATCGGCCGAGTCGCTGCGGTCGTGGATGGTGAAATCGGGCGCGAGGCCGACGCGGTCGGCGTATTCGCGCAGCAGGCGCGCGCCGATGCCGTGGAAGGTGCCGGCCCAGGGCAGCGTGGTCTTGTACGACGTGCCCGCGGAATTGAGCGCGTGGTTCGATCGCTCGCCCTGCATGGCGCGCGCGAGCAGGTGGCCGGCGCGGTTCGACAGTTCGCTGGCCGCGCGGCGGGAAAACGTCAGCAGCAGAATGCGTTGCGGATCGGCGCCGTTGGCCACCAGGTGCGCCACGCGCCAGCCCAGGGTGTGCGTCTTGCCGGACCCAGCACCGGCCAGCACGAGCAGCGGGCCGGTTTCCGCCGCGTCTGCCCCGGAAATACCGAACTCGACCGCCTGGCGCTGCTGGTCGTTCAGCTGGGCCAGGTAACCGGGCGTGGCCGGCACAGTGGCGGTGTCTGGGGTGGGGGAAGCGGCAAGCACGGCAGGGCGTCACAAAAAATAACTGTATGAATATACAGCACTGTGATGCCTGCCTGTGGAAAGTGAGGGTGGTGAACGGGAGGCTGACGGCGGTGGCCGATCAGATCCCGTCCCGCAGCTTTTTCGCGAAATCCTGCGGCGATGCCCGCCGGTTGACCGCATCCACCAGATCCGCCAGGAACCAGGGCAGCACGAGCTGCGTGCCCGGATCGCTCAGGCCGACGCGGAGCCTCTCTGTAGCGGCACGTTCGGCCGGTTCCGCTGGCTTGGCCTGCTGGGCGGGCTTGGCAGACTGGCTGTGGGCAAGCATCCCTTGCAGATCCTGATCGGTGAAGGTGAACGTTGACGTGGTCAGGGCCGAGGCGGTCATCGCTGCGGACATCAGCATCGTGGCCACGACGAGGTGTTTGAGGGTGTTGGCAGGCATCGCGGCCTCCAGGACAAAGCGTTGGATGAGGGGCGACCGGCGTGCAGCGCGATGGCCGCAGCAATGATCCACCTTCCGATCCTGGCGGCGGCTTAGGGTTCCGTTTCGCTCAGGAAAACCTAAATATCGCGTGCAATCCGATCAATTGGCCTGCGGTTGCAGGGCGATCACGGCCATCCCTGCCAACGCAATGGCTGCGCCGCCGATGTCCCAGCGGGTGAGCGTCACGCCGTCGACCAGACGCAGCCACACGAGTGCCACGGCGATATACACACCGCCGTATGCGGCATAGGTGCGGCCGGCCGCGGTCGGGTGCAATGTCAGCAACCACGCAAACAGCGCCAGCGAGGCGGCCGCCGGCAGCAATAGCCAGATCGGCTTGCCTTGCCGCAGCACGAGCCACGGCAGATAACAACCGACGATTTCCGCGACGGCGGTGACGGCAAACAGCACGGCAATACGAAGCAGTTCCAAAACGGGCCCCGGAGCAATCAAGACGTAGACGGCGCCGATTGTGGCATGTGGGGCGGCGCTGCCACGCGGTCTCACTCGACCTCAGGCGGGCGAGGCGGTGTGCGCCTGCAGTAGCGCATCGATCTCGGCTTGCGTGCCCGCATACGCGCCGGCGCGCGTGGCGGTGAGGGCGGCCGCCGCTGCGGCTTGGCGCAGATGCGCCTGCGGTGGCGCCTCGGGCGACTGCAGCTGGCTCGCCAGCCAAGCGCCCATCGCAGCATCGCCGCAGCCGACGGTGTCTGCCACCCGCACGGCAAAGGCCGGTTGGGCGATACGCGCATCGTCTTGCCCGCCGTGCGCCGCTGCCAGCCATTCCATGCCCTCGGCCCCGAGCGTGAGCAGGATGTCGGCCTGCGGCGCGAGGGTGCGCAGCGTGGTCAGCGGATCGGCATCCCCGGGAAACAGGTGGCGCAAGTCTTCATCCGACACCTTGATGACCGATGCGATGGCAGCCATGCGCAGCAGCAGCGGCGCGTAGTGCGGTGCGTTCATCGCCGTGCGCCAGTTCGGGTCGAAGGTGATGCGGGTGCCTTGCGCGGCCAGCGTTTCGGCCAGCGCCACGAGGCGGCTGCCGAGCGGCTCGCGCGCCAGGCTGATGCAGCCGAAGTGGGCGATTTCCACGGCGGTCTGCCAGCCGGCGGGCAGGGCTTGCGCATCGAAATGCAGGTCGGCGCTGTCATCGCCGACGAAGAAGTAATGCGGCGGCTGGGTCGACGTGACCATCGCCAGCAACGGCGAGCGATCCACGCGCTGCAGATAGCGCAGGTCGAGCCCGGCGGCCTGGGAATCGGCGAAGAGCGCGTCGCCGAACACGTCGTTGCTGATGGCGCCGGCATAACCCGTGCGCATGCCCAGACGCGCTGCCACGCGGGCGACGTTCCAGCATGCGCCGCCTGGCCGGGCGAGCCATTGGCCGTTGCCTTGGTGCAGGAAATCGGTCAGCGCTTCGCCAAAGACGACGAGGCGGGGCAAGGGCAGGGCGTCGCTCATGCAGGCAAGGGGAGATCGGTGGTTTGGGCAGAAGGCGTGACCGGCAGCGGTGAAGCGCGCCGATACAGCGCACGGAATGTCGACAGCCGTTCGGCAAGGCGCGCGTGGCGTGCGGCATCGGGCCGATACGTGGCCTGCACGGGCGGCTTGGCGCAGACGGCCGCTTCGATGCCGCCGTCGGCCATCCACCCCAGGCGCGCGGCACCGAGCGCGCCGCCGGCTTCGCTGCCGACATGGGTCGTCAGTTCGGTGTTGAGCGTGTCGGCCAGCAATTGCGCCCAGAACGGGCTGCGCGAGCCGCCGCCCACAAACGAGAGCGAGGCCACCTGCGTGCCGGCTGCGCGCAAGGCGTCCAGGCCATCCGCCATGCCAAAGGCGACGCCTTCGAGCACGGCGTAACCGAGCGCGGCGCGGTCGCTGGCATGCGTGAGGTTGTGAAAATGGCCTTGCGCAAACGCATCGTTGTGCGGCGTGCGCTCGCCGCTGAGGTAGGGCAGGAAGAACGGCGCTGACTGGCGTTCCGTTTGTTCCGTGGCGGCCAGCGCAGCGATTTCAGGCAGCAGCGTGGCTTCCGGCACACTCGTCAGCCGGCAGAACCAGCGCAGGCAGCTCGCGGCGGACAGCATCACGCTCATCTGGTGCCAGCGGCCCGGCAGCGCATGGCAGAACGCGTGCACGGCTTGAGCCGGGTTTGGACGGAAGCGGTCATTGACGACAAAGATCACGCCCGACGTGCCCAGCGACAGAAAGCCATCGCCAGGCTGGGTCGCGCCGATGCCCACAGCGCTGGCCGCGCCATCGCCACCGCCACCAGCTACGACGACGCCACGCGCCATGCCCCATGCGTCGGCCACCTCGGGCAGCAAGGCGCCGCTGGGCGCGCTGCCTTCCACCAGGCGCGGCATCTGGCTGGGTGACAAGCCCGTCGCGGCGAGCAGTTCGTCAGACCACGTACGTCGTGCAACATCCAGCCACAGCGTGCCGCCCGCATCCGAGGGGTCGGAAGCGCGCTCGCCTGTCAGACGCAGGCGCAGGTAGTCCTTGGGCAGCAGCACGCAATCGATGGCGCTGAACACGTCGGGTTCATGGCGCGCGCTCCACAGCAGCTTTGGCGCGGTAAAGCCCGGCATTGCCAGGTTGCCGGCAACGGCGTGCAGGTCTGGCACGCGGCGGGTGAGTTCCAGGCATTCGGCGGTGCTGCGCGTGTCGTTCCACAGCATGGCGGGGCGCAGCACACGGTTGCGCGCGTCGAGGAGCACCGCGCCGTGCATCTGGCCCGACAGGCCGATGGCGCGGGTGGCAGCGAAGGCTTCCGGCGCCGCATCACGCAGTTTGCCGATGGCGGCGCTGGTGGCCTGCCACCAGTTTTCCGGCGTCTGCTCGGCCCAGCCCGGATGCGGCCGCGATACGGTGAGCGGCTCGCCGGCCGTGCCGACGATGGTGCCCGTCGCGTCCAGCAACAGCACTTTGACTTCCGAGGTTCCGAGATCGATGCCGAGGTACATGAGGCCGCCGGGTCCGGTTGCTTGAACCGTGGATTGTCGCGCGAATCCGCCGTTGCGTTTGCTGATGATTAGCCGGCAGTGGCGGCTTGTTCGACTGCCAGCCACGCCCGCACACGCTCGATGGCGTTGCGGACAAGGCCAGTGAGCGCTTCCGTGCCCGCAAGGCTGCCCCACAGGGCAGTGTTCCGGCAGTACACGGCAACCGGGTCGTCGGCCTCCAGCATGGCGTGCGCGGCAACCGGATCGAACTGGCCATCCTGGTAGGCATACGGCAGCGTGCCCGCTTGCCAGCGCTCCAGGAAGACGAAGAACAGCGCCGGCAGCATCGCCGTGGCAAGGGGCACATGCCCGCGCGCAAAGGATTCCGCCAGCGTGGGCGTGATGAAGCCGGGAATTTTCGAAAAGCCGTCTGCCGCCACGCGCTGGTTGGTGTCACGGATGTGCGGATTGGCGAAACGGTCGAGCACGGTGTCGCGGTAGGCGGCCAGGTCGATGGGGCTGGGCTGGTTGGCCGTGAGACACGGGATGACATCGTCGGTGACGTAGGCGCTCGCCATGCGGTGGATGGACGGCACGGCCACGCTTTCATCGATGGTGTGCAGCCCCAGGAGCGTGCCGGCCCACGCGATGCAGCTATGGCTGGCGTTGAGCACGCGGATCTTCGCTTCCTCGTACGGCAGCACCGAGGCGACGAACTCCACGCCCACGCGTTCGAGCGCGGGCCGCCCGGCGCGGAAGTCGTCTTCCACCACCCATTGCGCAAAGGTCTCGGCCATCACGGGGCAGCGGTCTTGCCAGCCGGTTTGTGCGGCCACCCGTTGGCGCAAGGCGTCGGTGGGGCGCGGCGTGATGCGGTCGACCATCGTGTTGGGCGTGCTGGCGTGCGCGTCGAGCCATGCGATGAGGTCGCTGTCGCCGGGCTCGCCGCGCAGCGTGAGGAACTGGCGCAGGCCGCTTCGGAAGCGCTCGCCGTTGTGGCGCAGGTTGTCGCAATTGAGCAGCGTGAGCGGAGCGCCGCCGCGCTGCAAACGCAGGCGCAGCAGGCGCGCCAGTGCGCCGTAGAGCGTGCTGGCACCGCCGCGCAGGTCGGCGGCGATGTCCGGCTGCGTGGCGTCGAGCTGGTGCTGCTGGTCGAGGTAGTAGCCGCCTTCCGTCACGGTGAACGAGATCACGCGCGTGTCGGGCGCCGCGCCGATCTCGCACAGTGCCGCAAGTTCGGCATCCCACGGCACGACCGCATCGATGGACTCGATGCGCGTGTATTGGCGATGACCGGCGGTGTCGACTGTCTCCAGTGTGTAGGCGCCGTGCTGGGCAACGAGGTCATGCAGCAGCGTGCCGGCATCGTCGCGGATGTTGGCAAGCGCTAGGCGCCACGATGTGTCGCCGGTCTCGCGAAGGCGATGCAGATACCACGCCTGGTGCGCGCGGTGGAAGGAGCCGGCACCCAGGTGCAGCCAGGTGGAAGAATCGTTGGGGGAAGGCATGGTCGGGGCGTGCAACGTTGGGCGGTGTGAACCTCAGGCGGCCTCTTGGGACTGTTGGGCCTGCGGGGCCTGCAAGCGCGGCAGCGCGCGGCCTTCGGCGTCGAACAGGTGGCAGTGCGCGGCGTCGGCGGACAACGTGATGGCGCTGCCGTGCGCGAGCCGGGTCGATTCCGGCACGCGCAGCACAAGGCCGTCGGGTGCGGCTTCGCAGTCGGCATGCAGATAGGCCACGTCGCCCAGGGACTCGATATGCGTGACGGTGCCGCGCAGGGTGCCCGCCGCGTCGAGATGCAGATGCTCCGGCCGGATGCCGAGCGTGACGGCATCCCCCGCGCGCAGCTCACCCGGCGACACGGCCACCGGCTGTTGGCCCCCCGCGAGCGCTACGGAGACGCCCGATGCATCGACACGATCGACGACGCCACGCAGGAAGTTCATCTTGGGCGAGCCGATGAAGCCCGCCACAAACTGGCTGGCCGGATGGTGATACAGCGTTTGCGGAGAGCCGACCTGTTCGATGCGTCCGTCACGCAGCACGACGATCTTGTCGGCCAGCGTCATGGCTTCCACCTGATCGTGTGTGACGTAGATCATGGTCGTCTTCAACGCGTCGTGCAGGCGGGCAAACTCCAGGCGCATCTTCACACGCAGCGCGGCATCGAGGTTGGAGAGCGGCTCGTCAAACAGGAAGACCTTGGGCTCGCGGGTGATGGCGCGACCGATGGCCACGCGCTGGCGTTGGCCGCCGGAGAGCTGGCGCGGCTTGCGATCCAGCAGCGCATCGATGTGCAGCACTTCGGCAGCGCGGCGTACGGCAGCGTCGATGGCTTCGCGCTTCATGCCCGAGAGCTTCAGCCCGAAGGCCATGTTGTCGTACACGCTCATGTGCGGATACAGCGCGTACGACTGGAACACCATCGCAATGCCGCGCTTGGCGGGTACCACGTCGTTCACGCGCGTGTCGCCGATCAGCAGGTCGCCGGCATCGATGCCCTCCAGGCCTGCAATCGTGCGCAGCAATGTCGACTTGCCGCAGCCCGATGGGCCGACGAAGACGACAAATTCGCCATCGGCAATGTCGAGGTTGATGTCGTGCAGGACGGTGTTCTGCTCGTAACGCTTCTGCAGATTGCGCAGGGTCAGGCTGGCCATGGCGAGGTCTCCTTGGGCGTGTTCTGTGTGCGGATCAGGCGGGCGTGGCGAGCGTCGACGTCAGCGCATCGGCCAGTGCCCGCGTGTCAGTAAAGACGTGGCGTGCGCCGGCAGCCAGCAGGCGCTGTGTGGCAACTGCCGGTACATGTGCGACACCGGCAAAGCCGAATACGGTCAGGCCGGCGGCTCGGGCGGCGCGCACGCCGGTGTCGCTGTCTTCAATGACGAGGCATTGCGCGGGGCTGGCGCCCAGGCCCGCGCAGGCGGCGAGGTACACATCCGGTGCCGGCTTGGGCCGCGGTGTTTCGTAGGCGCTATAGATGTGCGGGCCGAACATATCGAGCAAGCCCGCTCTGCGCAGGCTTGCTTCAATGCGCGGACGGCTGCTGTTGCTTGCGACGGCCTTGGGCTGCGGCAGTGCGGCCAGCAGGTTGGCAATGCCGGGCACCGGCTGCGATTGCGTGGCGCAGTCGTGTTCGACATCGGCCAGCACGCCGGCCAGTTGCGTGTCGGACAGATGAAAGCCGATGCTGCTCTGCAGCTCCGTCAGCAGCGCCATCGTGTTCATGCCCAGGCGCGGCTCGAGCACTTCTTCCAGCGCGGCGGATGAGAGATGCGGTACGTGCGGGCCGAGCGTGCGGATCAGCGCGCGCAACGCCACCGACTCGCTGTCGATCAGCACGCCGTCGCAATCGCAGATCAGGTAGGCGGGCGCGCGTGTGTTGGCATATTCGTTGGCATGTGGCGTCATTTCACGGCCCCGAATGTCAGGCCACGCACGAGTTGCCGTTGTGCCAGCCAGCCCAGCACGAGGATCGGCGCAATGGCCAGGACCGAGGCCGCCGACAGCTTCGCCCAGAACAGCCCCTCGGGGTTGGAGTACGACGCGATGAACACGGTGAGCGGCGCGGCATCGATGCTCGTCAGGTTCAGGCTCCAGAAGGCTTCGTTCCACGACAGGATCAGCAGGAGCAGCGCGGTGGAGGCGAGCCCCGGCAGCATCGTCGGCAGCAGCACGTAGACGAGTTCCTGCCAGAGGTTGGCGCCGTCCATGCGCGCGGCCTCGAGAATCTCGCGCGGCACGTCGTTGCAGTAGGTGAAGACCATCCACACGGCAATCGGCAGGTTGGCGAGCGTGTAGACGATGACGAGCGCGGTGATGGAATCCAGCAGCCCCGCCGTTTTTGCCAGCAGGTACACCGGCAGCAGCACGCCCACGGCCGGCATCATCTTGGTCGACAGCATCCACAGCAGCACCTGCTGCGTGCGCTTGTTCGGGAAGAACGCCATCGCGTAGCCCGCCGGAATGGCAATCGCCAGGGCCAGCAGCGTGGAGATGATCGATACCGCCAGCGAGTTGCCGAGGAAGCTCGGGTAATGCGCGCGCTCCAGCACCTCGCGGAAGCTGTCGAGCGTCGGCGTGAACAACAGCGTGGGCGTATAGGCGTCCTGCTCGGTCTTGAAGGCGGTCAGCGCTGCCCAGGCGATAGGGAAGAACAGTGCCAGGGCAATCGCCCACGCCAGCACACCGGCCAGCCGCGTGCGCCAGGTTGAGGTGAGGGTGCTCATTGCTCGTGCACTCCCTTCAGGTTGCGGGCCAGCATGCGGACCAGGAAGAACGCCACCACGTTTGCCAGCACCACGGCCACGATGCCGCCGGCCGACGCAATGCCGATGTCGAACTGCTGCAGGCCGAGGCTGTAGACGAAGTAGGCGAGGTTGGTCGTGGCTGTGCCGGGGCCGCCCGCGGTGGTGGTGTGGATCTCGGCAAAGATCGACAGCAGGAAAATCGTTTCGATCATCACCACCACGGCAATCGCGCGCTTCAGGTGCGGCAGCACGATGTGCCAGAAGATGCGCACGGGGCTCGCGCCGTCGAGCTGCGCGGCTTCCTTCTGCTCGGGGTCGAGCGATTGCAGCGCCGTCAGCAGGATCAGGAAGGCAAACGGCGTCCACTGCCACGCCACGATGATGATCACGGAGAGCATCGGATGCGTCGCCAGCCAGTCCACCGGCTCGGCGCCGAACAGCCGCGCCACCCAGGCGGCCAGGCCGTACACGGGGTGCAGCATCATGTTCTTCCAGATGAGCGCGGCCACCGTCGGCATGACAAAGAACGGGCTGATGACAAGGATGCGCGCCACACCGCGCCCCGCGAACGGCTGGTCGAACAGCACCGCCAGCAGCGTGCCGGCCACGACGCTGATCGCCAGCACCGAGCCGATCAGCACCAGCGTGTTGCCGATGGCCGGCCAGAAGGCGGGGTCTTCGATCAGGAAGCGATAGTTGTCGAGCCCCGCCAGGCCGGTCTGATCGGGGTTGAGCAGGTTGTAGCGGCTGACGGAGAAATACAGCGTCATCGCCAGCGGCACCGTCATCCACAACAGCAGCACCAGCACCGACGGCGACACCAGCAGCGTCGGCAGCCAGCGCCGTGCGCCGTTTTGTGGTTGTACGGGCTGGGCGGGTGACGGCGTGCCGCCCATGCCGTTCACCCGCGACTCCAATACATGTTCCATGACACCTCCGGGCGCAGCAGCGGCTGCATCACTTCAGATAGCCGCCTTGGCGCATCGCACGCTGTGCCTGCGATTGCGAGACACGCAGCGCGTCGTCCACCGTCGTCTTGCCCGTGAGCGCGCCGGCAATCGCCTGGCCGACCACCGTGCCCAGCGACTGGAACTCCGGAATCGTCACGAACTGCACGCCGGTGTAGGGCACTTTCTGTGCGGACGGATCGTTCGGGTTGGCCGTTTCGATGGCGTGGCGCACGAAGCCCGAGAACGGCGCGGCTTTCTGGTAGGCGGGGTCGTCATACGTCGACGCGCGCGTGCCCGGCGGCACCTCGCCCCAGCCCTGCGCCTTGGCCACGGCGCGGATGTAGTCCTTCGATGTCGCCCAGGCCGCGAACGTCTTGGCAGCCTCCGGCGATTTCGACGACTTCGGCACCGCGAGCGCCCAGATCCACAGCCAATGCGAGCCCTTGGGCGTGCTGGCGATGGGCGCATTCGCAAAGCCGACCTTGTCGGCCACCTTGGAATCCTTCGCGCTGCTGACCATGCCGGCCGCGACGGTGGCGTCGATCCACATGCCGCACTTGCCGCCCGAGAACAGCACCAGGTTTTCGTTGAAGCCGTTGCTGCTTGCACCGGGCGGGCCGTACTTCTTCAGCAGGTCGACATACGTGTTGACTGCCTGTTTCCACTGGGGCGTGTCGATCGTCGGCTGCCATTTCTCGTCGAACCAGCGGCCGCCGAACGTGTTGACCATCGTGGACACCAGCGCCATGTTTTCGCCCCAGCCCGCACGACCGCGCACGCAGATGCCGTACACGCCCTTGGCCGGGTCGTGGAGCTTGGCGGCGAACTGGGCGATGTCGTCATACGTTGGCTGCTCGGGCATCTTCAGGCCGGCCGCGCTGAACAGATCGCGCCGGTAATACGTCATCGAGCTTTCGGCATAGAAGGGCACGGCGAACAGCTTGCCGCCCTGCGAGAGGCCGTCGCGCACCGTCGGCAGCAGGTCAGCCGCGTCGTAGCTGGCAGGCATGTCCAGCGGGGTGAGCCAGCCCTTCTTGGCCCACAGCGGCGCCTCGTAGCCGCCGATCGTCATCAGGTCGAACTGGCCGCTGCCGGTGGCGATGTCGGTCGTCACGCGCTGACGCAGCACGCCTTCTTCCAGCGTGACCCAGCGCAGTTTGATATCGGGATGCGCCTGCTCGAACTGGCTCGACAGTTTCTGCAGCACGATCATGTCGGGGTTGTTGATCGTGGCGATGGTGAGCGTGGTGGGCGCGGCGTGCGCGGAAATGGCGGTGAAGGCCGGGAGGGCAGCGAAGGCGGTCAGCTTGAGTAGCCGGGATGGGCGGGCCATCCCGCGCAGAAGCGTGCGGAACATGCAGTCGTCTCCTTTCTTGGAATGTGGCGATGCGGGCGCACCGCCTGGACTTGCTTCGGGATTTGAGCAATTGTCCGTGTTGTGAGCAAATAATTGGATGCGATGTTGCGCTTGTCAAGCAAATGCTCGTTGAAAGAGCAAAAGCACGCTACGATGCGTCTCATATCGCCGAGGTACTAGAGGAGGCGCTGCGTGTCCAAGCAGCAAGAGAAACGAGACCAGGCCGCCCGCGCAGCGTGGCTCTATTACGTGGGCAACCACACGCAACACGACATCGCCGAGCAGTTGGGCGTGTCGCGCCAGATCGCCCAGCGGTTGGTCGCCTATGCGGTGGAGCACGGGCTGGTGAAGGTGCGCGTGACGCACCCGGTGTCGACGTGTCTGGAGTTGGCCGAGAGCCTGCGCAGCCGTTTCCGGCTGGAGACCTGCCACGTGGTGCCGGCCAATGCCGACGACGCCGACGCCGCCCAACGCATGATTGCCGTGGCCGCCGCGGAAATCATGGAGCGCCACCTGCTGGCCGACGCGCCGCGCGTGGTGAATGTCGGCTCCGGCCGCACGCTGCGCGCCGCGATCGACCAACTGCCCGACCTTGACCGGCCGCAACACCGCATCGTCTCGATGGTCGGGGCCATTGCGGCGGATGGGTCGTCCAACCGCTACGACGTTGCACTCGCCGCCGCGGAGAAAACCCGCAGCCGCTATTACCTCCTGCCCGCGCCACTCGTTGCCGACAGCGCCGAAGACACGCGCCAGTGGTGCCACCACCGGCTCTACGGCGTGGTGGCCGATCTGGCAGCGCAGGCGGATGTCACCTTCATCGGTGTCGGCACGATCGGGCCGGGTTGCCCATTGCAGGTCGACGGCTTCATCAGCGCGAAGGATGTGGACGATCTGCTCGCCCATGGCGCCGCGGGCGAGCTGATCGGCCGGCCGATCGATGCCCAGGGCCGTTTGCTTGATGTGCCGTTGCAGACCCGCATTACCAGCTTGCCGCTCAATCCGATGCCGTCTCGCCCCGTCATCGCCGTTGCCGGCAGCGTGGCGAAGGCAGGCGCGATTGGGGCGGCGTTGCGAGGCGGCTGGCTGACCGGTCTGGTGACCGACGAAGCCTGCGCGCAACGCATCCTGGCTGCATTGGACTGAACCCACCACACCGAGGACGCGATGCTCGAACTCCGCCCGACCTGCGAACACTGCAACACCGCACTGCCGCCCGACGCGACCCACGCGCGCATCTGTTCATTCGAATGCACGTTCTGCGCGACGTGCGCGGACGGCGTGTTCGGCAATGTCTGCCCGAACTGCGGCGGCGGTTTTACGGCGCGGCCGATCCGCCCGGCGAAGGATTGGAAGAACGGCAACTTCCTGGGCAAGTATCCGGCCAGTACGACGGTCAAGCATCGCCGGGCGGACTTGGCCGCGCATGCCGAATTGGCGGCGGCCGTTGGATCGACGCCGCCGGAAAAGCGCTGACCGAATAGCGAAAACGCGCGCCGCCTAACGCGGCTCGGGTGCCGGCAACACCGGCGTGACCTTGTACCCGCGTGCTGCCAGCAGCGCCGGAATCCCTTTCGGCCCGATCATGTGCAGCGCCCCCACGGCGCCAAACACACGCTGGCCGCTGTTGTGCACGCGCGCAATGTTCTCGGCCATGGCGCGGTTGCGGTTCGTCACCAGGCGCTGGAAGGCGCGTTTGTCCGACGCCGTCTTCAGGCAATCGCACCACTGCGGGTAGTGCTCGAGCGTGCTGAGGTCGCTGTCGGCCCAGGCATTGGCGAGCGTGAGCGTCTGCGTGCGCGCCTCGCCGGATTCAATCGCGTCGAGCACGGTATCGAACTGCTGCGCAACCTCGTTCTTCGGCACGATCTCGTTGAGCACGCGCACCTGCTGCGCCAGCGTTTCGAGCGGCACGATCGGCAGGTGCACGCTCTTGGCGTAGGTGGTGAGAAACAGGTCGATGCCGAAATCGGGATAGAGCCCGTCCGTGCGCACCCCCAGCACCGCCAGCGAGGCCAGCTGCATGGTCGGCTGGAACTTGCGGATCTGTGTGAGGGCCGTGTCGGGCAGGCAAGCCGCGGACAGCAGTTTGTTGAAGCGTTCGCCGCGACGGCCGGTCAGGAGCCGGCGGTCTTCTGCGCTGTTGTGCGCGGTCAGCGGCTTGCGGTCGGCGTCCTTGTCGAGCAGGTCGAGTTCGAGCGCGATGCTGTCGACTTGCTGAAGCGCGCTGCGCACGGTGGGACCGGGCAGCATCCAGTCGGCCCGCGCCACGTGGATCGTGCCGTAGAGCCACGAGGTGTGACCATTCTTCTCGATGCGCCAGAGCAAGCCGTGGTCGGTCGCGCGTTGCGCGGCGGCGGCCCAGCCGTCCTTGGGGATGAAGCTGGAGGCGGGTGGCGGACAGTTCGGAGCCGATGCCGGTGCCGGTGCCTGTGCGGGCGTGGCGTCTTGCGCGGCAGCCGTGCCGCCGCCCGCCAATAGGAAAAACGCGGCCGCGAGCGCGCGCCACGTGGTGTGATTGCGTGCCATTTGGCTGCTCCCCGAATATTGTTGTGTCGTCTGTCCAGTGTAGCGGGCGCAAGCCATTGCGTGCCGCGGGATGATCGCCTCGGACGCGCTATTCGCTCAGCTTCGGCGGCACGGCATGCGCGCCACGCGTCTCACGAAACCACAGCGCCAGGCTTTCGTCTTCCAGCGCGTAGGCGCCGCGGGATTCCTTCCAGATCAGGTTCTTGTCGCGCAGCGCGTCCAGCGCGGCCTGCACCGTGGCGGTAGAAAACTCGCTGTGGCCCAGCTTGGCCGCATACGCCTTCATCGACTCTTCCGAAAACGGCGAATAGCCTTGCCCACGCTCGATCAGCACCGCCAGCACGGCCCGCTGGATTTCGGTCAGTGCGCTGTAATCGCTTTCGATCTCGCCCCAGATGCGGTCCCGAAAACCCTGCGCGCCGCGCTTGAGCAGCTCGCCCAGGCTGGCGGCTTCACCCAGCTCCAGGGCGATCTCGCTGACGATGCCCTTGAGCATCTCCGGCCGGTGCCCGACCAGCTGGAAGGCGGCAAACATGTCGTCTTCCTTGAACTGGTTGTTGGGCGCCAGGTGCTGGTTGACCCACGCGGTGTACGCCGACACATACGGCCGCCCCAGCAGCGGGAAGTTGGTCACGCGCGAGCCGAAAAACGGCTGCGTGCGATTGAGCAGCAGGTTGGCGAGCTTGTCGCGGTTCGACCCCGTGAAGACGAGGAAGAGGCGCGGTTCGACCACGCCCTGGTTCATCTGGTCGCGCGCGGCCTTGAGCGCGAACATGGCGTTGGTGCCGGCCTCGGTGGACAGCGCGTGCTGCGCCTCGTCGATGATCAGCACGACGGGCCGCTGCACCGCCTTGTAGAGCACATCGAGCGCGTCGGCCAGGGTGATGCCCGGCGGCAGCCCGATCTTGCCGAGGTTGAACGTGAACGTACGCAACACGTCGACCTTCTCCATGCCGGCCTGCTTTGCGAGTTTCGCGATCGGCCCGTCGAACTGGGCCAGCTTCGATTTGATGGCGTCGGCGATCAGCAGGCCGGGGTCGCGGGCGCGGTCGGCCCATAAGTCCACGTAGATGGCGATCCACTTGCGGCGCTCGACCTCCGGCACCAGGTCTTCGCGCAGGAAGGTGCTTTTGCCGGTGCGCCGGGGCGCTGCCAGGAACAAGCCGGAGCGCGCATCGGCCAGGCCCTTGCCTTCCAGGCTGTCGCACAGCGTGTTGGCAAGGTCCTGGCGGTGGAAGTTGAAGCGGCCGGTATCAGTGTCGGAATCCATGGAAAGCCCTGTTTTAGACTCGATTATGGAAGTCGGTATAAATTATAGTCGATTCAATAATTAAGGCTAATTCCGCCCGAATTGCCAGCCGGATTGCAGTCGGCTCGGCCCGATTTGCGATTGCGCGGCACTGTGCCGCAGGCAATTCGGGGAACTGTGTGCAGCGCTATACTCCACACATTCTGACGTTGCCTATTCATGCTCCATCGCCGCTGGCTCTTCCTCGTCTGGCTTGCGATCGTACTGAACGTACTGTCGCCGGTGCTCGCCTCCGCACGCGCGGCGGCCACGGGCACGCTCGACGTCGAGCTGTGCAGCGCAACGGCCCCGCATGGCAGCACCGTGCAGGTTGCCATCGATCTGCAAGGCGATGGCTCCGCCGACGGTTCGGGCGCCCACCACAGCGTGGCGCACTGTCTGTATTGCCCGGGGTTTGCTGCCGGGCTGGCGCTGGCCTCGTTGCCGGCGCTGGATGTTCCTTCCGCCCATTTCATCTATCGCGTGCGGCAGCCGGCCACTCCGGCACCCGTGTACGCGCGCAGTGCGTTGCGCGTGGCCGAGTCGCGCGCGCCTCCTGTGTTTCCGTCGTTGTCGATCTGACGCGCCTGCGGACGTAACGCCGTGGCGCCTTTGCGTTCGGCCCCGCTTGGGCCGACGCCATCGCAATCCGGAGACCTTTCCGATGTCATTCCACAAGCGCACCGGGGCCGCTGCCCCTAAGCGCACGCTGGTGTGCCGTGCTGCGCTCGCGCTGAGCGCAGCGGCACCGCTGTCTGCTTTTGCCGCCGACGATGCGGCCTCCGTGCCCCCGCCTGTCACACAGGAACTCGCGCCCACCGTGGTCCGGGCCAACGCCAATCCCGCGCCGTTCGCCCGCAATACGCCGGCGGTCGTGCAAAGCGTCACGGCCGATCAGCTCGCCGACCGCAACGTCGTCACCACCGAAGACGCCGTCAAATACCAGCCCAACGTGATGGTGCGCCGCCGCTTCATTGGCGACCGCAACTCCATCTTCGCCGGCCGCGACTTCAACGAGATTCAAAGCGCGCGGGGCCTGCTGTATGCCGACGGCATCCTGCTTTCGAACCTGCTTGGGTCGAGCTACAGCTTCCCGCCGCGCTGGTCGATGGTCGGGCCGGACGACCTTGCGCGCGTCGATATTCTGTATGGGCCGTTCTCTGCGCTGCTGCCGGGCAACTCGATGGGCACGACCATTGCGATGACGTTGCGCCGTCCCGAAAAGTTCGAGGCCGCGGCGCAGACGCAGATCATGAGCCAGCACTACAACGATGCCTACGGCTTTTCGCGCAACGTCACCGGCAACCACGAGAGTGCGTCGCTGGGTGACCGGATCGGCAAGTTCTGGTATGCGCTGTCGGTCGACCGGCTGGAGAACGACAGCCAGCCGATGCAATACGCCACGCCCAACTCAAGGTTCACTGCGGGCGGCACGCCCGTGCCGGTCACGGGTGCGCGGCAGGATCTTGGCCCCAACGGCCAGCCGCGCGTGATTCTCGGGCCGCAGATGCTTGAGCGCACGCAGCAGCTGCAAGAGACGCTGCGATTCGGCTACGTGTTCAGCGACAGCCTGGAAGCATCGCTCACGCTGGGCCATTGGGAAAACCATTTCAACGACCAGGCGCTCAGCTTCCTGCGCGATGCGGCCGGCAACACCGTCACGGGCGGCAATGTGCTGATCAACGGCACGCCGTACACGATCGCCCCGAACACCTTCGCCCCGCAAAACGGCGACCAGGAAAATTGGCTCTACGGCTTGGGCGTGAAGGGCAAGATCGGCGGCTGGAAGATCGACACCAACGCGTCGGCCTACAACGTTTCGCGCGACATCCTGCGCGCGTCGAACACGGCGGCCGGCAATGGACCCGGCACGGTGTTCTACGGCGACGGCACCGGCTGGTCCAACTTCGACATCAAGGCGACGTCGCCCACGGTGTCCGGCCATACCTTCACGACCGGTTACCACTACGACCAATACCACCTGCGCAACCAGACCTTCAACGCGACGAACTGGTCGGCGGAAACGCTATCCACGTTGAAATCCAGCTACCAGGGCGACACGCAAACGCAGGCGGTGTTCCTGCAGGATGCCTGGGCGTTTGCGCCGCGCTGGCTTGCCACCCTGGGCCTGCGCTACGAAAGCTGGCGCGCCTACAACGGCCAGCTCGGCAACGGCACAAGCACGTTGGGCTACGCCAGCCGTACCGAAGACGCGTTTTCGCCCAAGGCGGCCATTCAATGGCAGGCCACGCAAGACACGCTGCTGCGCTTGTCGTACGGCCGTGCGGTGCGCTTTCCAACGGTGGCGGAGCTGTTCCAGGGCACGATCAGCGGCAACACGATCGTCAACAACGATCCGAATCTCAAGCCTGAGCGCGCCAATGATTTCGACTTCACCGTCGAGCAGGCCGTGCCCTACGGCGTGCTGCGTACCAGCCTGTTCCAGAGCGACGTGCGCGACAGCATCTACACGCAGACCAACATCACCGTCACGCCCAACGTGACGAACGTGCAGAACGTCGATCGCGTGCGCACGCGCGGCATCGAACTGGCGTACTCGGGGCAGGACGTCTTGCAGGGCGCCGGCGTGCGTGGCGTGGACGTCGAAGCCAACGTCGCCTTCACGCAATCGAAGACGCTGGCCGATGCGGCCAACCCGACCTACGTCGACGAGACCTGGCCGCGCATGCCGCGCGTGCGTGCCAATCTCTTTGCGAGTTGGCATGCCACGCCCGACTGGACGGTCGGCGCGGGCGTGCGTTACTCCGGCCGCCAATACGGCACGCTCGACAACACCGATGTGCTGCCGAATGTCTACGGCGGCACCAGCAGCTTCTTCACCGTGGACCTCAAGGCCAGCTACCGTATCGACAAGCACGTCACGCTGGCGCTGGGCGTCGACAACCTGACCGACCGGCGGTATTTCGTGTACCACCCGTATCCGTCGCGCACCTTCTATGGGCAACTGAAATGGCGTCTGTAATGCAGTCGATTCCTCGATTCCTTGCCGGTGCGCTGCTGGCCTTGGCGGCCACGGTGGCGGCCGCGCACGAAGGCCACGACCACGGCGCCATGGCAGGCAAGCCGGCCGCCAAACCGCAGCTCGCCACGACGGCCGCGTTCGACAAGGCAGGGCGCCTGTGGGTGACGTGGGCGGAAGGGCAGCACGTGGTGATCGCTTCGTCCGACGATCTCGGCAAAACGCTGTCCGCGCCGCAGCGCGTGAACCCGCAACCCGAGCCGATCTATACCGACGGCGAGAACCGCCCGAAGGTCATCGCCAGCCCTGACGGTGCGCTGTATGTGAGCTGGTCGCGCCCGCTCGATGCGCCGTACACGGGCTTCGTGCGTTTCTCGCGCTCGCTCGACGGCGGCAAGACGTGGAGCGCGCCAGTCACCGTCCACCACGATCGCCAGCCGATCACGCACCGCTTCGATTCGATTGCCGTCGACAGCGCCGGCCGCATCTTCGTCACGTGGATCGACAAGCGCGACCTGCTGCGCGCGCAAGCGGCCAAACAGCCGTATGACGGCGCGGCGGTGTACTACACCGTTTCGACCGACCGCGGCGCCACCTTTGCGCCCGAGCGCAAGATCATCGACCAGACCTGCGAATGCTGCCGCATTGCGCTCGCGCCCGATGCCGACGGCCACATGCTCGCCCTGTGGCGCAACGTGTTTGCCGGGCAGATTCGCGATCACGCGTTGGCAACATTACCGATTGGTAATGCGCCGCTTGCCGTCACGCGCGCGACGTTCTCGGAGTGGCGCGTTGATGCGTGTCCGCACCATGGCCCCGCGTTGGCCGTTACGGCCGATGGCGTGCGGCACATGGCGTGGTTCTCCGTGCAGCAGGACAAGCCCGGCCTGTTCTACAGCCGGCTGTCGGCCGACGGCAAACCGATCGGCGAGGCTTGGGGTTTTGCCGGTTCGCCACAAGCCGGCGCGCAGGCATCGCACCCCGCATTGCTCGCCGCGGACGGCGCGCTGTGGCTGGTCTGGAAACAATTTGCCGACGACCGCATGCAGATCCTGCTGCGCAAATCCACGGACGGCGGCGCACACTGGACAGCGCCCGCCAGCGCGGCAAGCACCAATGGCGGCAGCGACCACCCGCAACTGCTCGCGCGCGACGGCCATGTCTACTTGTCTTGGCGCACGCAGGCCGAGGGCTACCGGCTGATCGATATCGGCAATGTCAGCCCGTCCAATCCATCATTGGAGGCATCGAAATGAAGGGACGATGGAAATCGTTTGCGATGGGCGTAGCGCTGGCCGCCGCCGCTTTTGCAGCGCAGGCCGCCGGCACGCTGCAATTCCAGCCGCTGCATGCGCGCGATGTGCCGGCACTGCTGCAGACGCCACAGGCGCGCCCGCTCATCGTCGAAATCTGGTCACTGGAATGCAGCTACTGCCGGGAGAACATCGCCCGTATCGCGCATTGGCGGCGCACGGCCAAGAAGAACGTCGATGTGGTGATGGTCTCGATGGACGGCCCCGAGCAGGCCGAGATGCTGAACCGCGCCCTGGCGCCGCTGGCCCGCGACAGGAAGATCGACATTGCCCGCGTGCCGCAATACGCCAATGCCGAAGACATGCCGGAACGCCTGCGCGCCGCGCTCGACCCCGGCTGGCAGGGCGAGATGCCGCGTACGATCATCCTGCGCCCGGACGGTAAGCGCCACGCATCGAGCGGCTTGCTGACGCCCCAACTATTGGAAACAGCGCTCAGGGATTAATCAGAAAACGACACGGACCCCCCTCGTTGTTGGGGTATGGCGGGGGGCGTGCACTTTTTATAATGGCCTCGCTTTGTGAATTCCGGCGCATTGCTCGTTCACAAAGCACACCCGACCATCTTTCGTCGTCAAAGGCTGAAGATGTTAAGCCCGCTCGCCCCCCGGCCCGCGGGCTTTTTCTTTGCCCGGTCGATACTGAATCTGTACTGTCCGGGACTGTGCGGTGGCGGGGGCGGATGATAGCGCGCCCTCAGCGCGCTGTCGCGTGCGAAGAAGAGGGGTATGCCGTGGATGGGTGTTCCGCGTCATTGGACGTGGCTCCCAGGCCCACGGCCACGGCGGCCAGCAAGACGGCAAGACCGCGCGCGATGTAGAACACCGTTTGCGCCCCCGCTATTTCCGGTTCGGCAGATGGGGTCTCGGCAACGTGGGCGTGCCAGGCACTGCGCGCGGCGCGGTAGGGTAGTGGATCGCGATGGGCCCGCGGCGCGGGCGTGCGGCGTGTCGGATGAGGCTGCACGTGCGACATGGCGGTTCTCCTCATGCTCAAGCGTGCGACCAGGCGCGCCAAAACAGCAGCGCCGTCATCGAAAAACCGAAAGTGGAAATCAACGCCCGTACCACCGGCACCGGCAGACGCTTGCCGACATGCGCGCCGAGATAACCGCCCAGCGCCGCGGCCACCAGCATGACCACCGTCTGCGGCCACCACACCATGTCTGCCAGCGCAAAACAGGCCACCGCCACCAGGTTGGTCGCGCCCACCAGCAGCGTGCGTGAGGCGTTCAGTGCTTTGATGTCGTCGTGGCCGAACAGGGTCCAGACGGCCATCATCATGATCCCGACCGCGCCGCCAAAGTAGCCGCCATAGATGGCCAGCGCGCCTTGCGCGATCAGCAGCGTGGTGCGCCCGATCTGCACGCGCCGGCGCAGCCACGCCCCGGCCTGCTTGCCGAAGGTGAATGCCAGCGAGCCGATCAACAGCAGCCACGGCACGATGAAATCGAACGCGCGAGACGACGTGTTCATCAGCAGCAGCGCGCCGAGCAGTCCACCCACCAGGCTGATCGCGACCATGGCGCGCATCGAGACGTGCCCGAAGCCGCGATAGTCCGCGCGATACGCCCAGGCCGACGTGGCCGCGCCCGGCAGCAGCGCGACCGTACTCGACGCATTGGCAAAGACCGACGGCACACCCGCGAACATGAGCGCGGGCAGGGTGACAAACGAGCCGCCGCCCGCCAGCGCATTCATCATGCCGGCGAGCAGGCCCGCGCCAAAAAGCAACGGCGTGGTGGATTCCATTGGGGGCGATGTCTGAGATGTTTTGTTTTTAGGTGCCTCAGTTTCGGGCACTGGCGACCCCGCGACAATCTGCGATACATTGACCGAGCCTCAGCGCAGGACTGAGGCTGACGCCAACTTTGAGACGCATCGTGCGCTTCGACCTCACAGACCTCCGACTCTTCCTCCACACCGCTGAAGCCGGCAGCATCACTGCGGGCGCCGAGCGCGCGCACCTGACATTGGCGTCGGCCAGCGCGCGCATCCGCGGGATGGAAGACACACTGGGCGTGCCGCTGCTCACGCGCAACCGGCGCGGCGTGGAAACGACCGCTGCCGGCCGCACGCTCGTCCACCACGCCCGCGTGGTCCTCCAACAGATGGACCGCATGCGCGGTGAGCTGGGCGAATACGCGCGTGGCCTGAAGGGCTACGTGCGGCTGCTTTCCAACACGGCCGCCATGACGGAGTTCCTGCCGGAAACGCTCAGCGCTTTTCTCGCCGCGCATCCGGAAGTGGATATCGACCTGGAAGAGCTGGTGAGCCACGAGATTGTCGAAGCGATTGCGCAGGGGCGCGCCGACATCGGCATCGTCAACGACGCGGTCGATCTGTCGGGGCTGGAGACCTTTCCGTTCCGCCACGACCGCCTCGTGCTGGTGACCGCGCGCGACCACCCGCTGGCCGAGCGCCGCGAGCTGGCCTTCGTTGAAACCTTGCAGGAAGATTTTGTCGGCCTGACGGGCGACAACGCATTGCAGGCGTATCTGGCAGGGCATGCTGCGCGCGCCGGCCATCGGCTCAAATACCGCGTGCGGTTGCGCAGCTTCGACGCCGTCTGCCGCATGGTGGAACGCAACGTGGGCGTCGGGGTGATTCCCGAGCATGCGGCGATCCGGCTGCAGCGCTCCATGGCCATCCGCCGTGTGCGCCTGACCGACGCCTGGGCGACGCGCCTGCTGCGGATTTGCGTGCGTCATTTCGACGATCTGCCCGTCTTTGCGCGCCAGCTGATCGAGCATTTGCGCGAGGCCTGAGCGGGGTGCGTGTCCGTCATTTGGCGGAGAGATGCTGTTTGAACTCGCGCCGCTGAAAACGCGTCGGTACACTGCAAGCAGTTGCGGGCCGTCCAGCCACTGACGTGCGGCGCCGCACCAACCCTCCGCTCATGGAGCACATCATGGCGTCTGCCGGTGTTCCCCCAGGTGTTCCGCCGATCGGCCTGCTGCACGCGGCGCGTGCGCTGCGCATCTATCGGCGCCACGAGATCAATGCGCTGGCGTGGATCGCGCTGGGCGTGTGCCTGCGCAGCCCGGCGCCCATGGTGGCCATCAGCGTGGCGCTGCTGATCGTGTGCGCGTGGTCGCTCACGCGGCACATCCAATATATGAGACCGCTGTATGAGCTGCCGGTGTTCAGCCGATTGCTCGCACACAGCGGCATGGCATTCGCGGCCATCAACGCGGCGCTGCTGGCGGTGGAACTCGCCACGGGTGCCGGACGCGGCGCATGGTTCGACGCCGATGGCTGGCTAGCCCCCGCGTGGCCGCAGATATTGCCGGACATGGCCGGCACGATCGAGCTGATGCTCGTCAGCGCGCAATGGATCGTCGTGCTGGGCGTGGTGATGGCCGCAACGGCCTGGGCGTGGCTGAGCCTGGGCGGTGGCCGTTCGTTGCGCTTTCCGCCGCGCTCGCAATGAGCGCATGGCTCGGGACAATCCGGGCTGGTCTGGCGAAGGAATTCCTCCTATAAGTGGCGATGTCGGTTGCAGGTGCGTTTCTGTAGCGCCCGGACTGTAGCGCCCGGACGAGGCGTGCTGTTGGAGCGTGCATCACACGCTCCGAACCTCAGGAGACAGGCATGACATCGCTGGATGCCTTCCTGCGGTGCCGCGACTTTCTGCTCGCGCACCGTGAGGATTACGACACCGCCGTGCGCGACTTTGCGTGGCCCGAGCTGGACCGCTTCAATTGGGCGCTCGATTATTTCGACACCATGTCGCGCGGCAACGACGCGCTCGCCCTCTGGGTCGTCGACGATCAGGGCAACGAGACGCGGCTGTCGTTCGCGCAGATGGCCGAGCGCTCGGCGCGCGTGGCCAACCATTTGCGGGCACTGGGCGTGCAGCGCGGTGACCGCATCCTGCTCATGCTCGGCAACGTGCCGGGGCTTTGGGATGTGATGCTCGCCAGCATCAAGATCGGCGCGGTCATCATCCCGGCCACGACGCTGCTCACCGCCGAAGACCTGCGCGAACGCATCGCCATGGGCGAGGTGAGCCACGTGGTGGTGGGCGGGGCAGATTGCGCCAAGCTCGACGCGGTATCGGGCACGTTCACGCGCATCGCGGTCGGTACGGACAAGGCGCCCGCCGGCTGGCACCGCTTTGAAGACGCTTACGATGCGTCCGCCGAATTCACGCCGGATGCGCCCACGCAGGCCAGCGATCCGTTGCTGCTGTATTTCACGTCCGGCACCACGTCCAAACCCAAACTCGTCATGCATACGCATGCGAGCTACCCGGTCGGGCATCTGTCCACGCTGTACTGGATCGGTCTGCGCCCCGGTGATGTGCACTGGAATATCAGCTCGCCCGGCTGGGCCAAGCACGCGTGGAGCTGCTTCTTCGCGCCGTGGAATGCCGGCGCCACCGTCTTCATCTACAACTACGCGCGCTTCGAACCCAAGGCGGCGCTCGACGTGCTCTGCCGCGCCAAGGTGACGACACTGTGCGCACCGCCCACGGTATGGCGCATGTTGATCCAGGAAGATCTGGCCACGTGGAAGCCGGCGCTGCGCGAACTCGTTGGTGCAGGCGAGCCGCTCAACCCGGAGGTGATCGAACGTGTGCGCGCCGCGTGGGGCATCACCATCCGCGACGGCTATGGCCAGACCGAAACCACTTGCCAGATCGGCAACAGCCCGGGGCAGCCCGTCAAGGCGGGCTCGATGGGGCGCCCGCTGCCGGGCTACCGCATCACGCTGCGCGACCCCGACGGCCACGAGGCGGAAGAGGGGGAGATCTGCATCGAATTGAATTCACGGCCGACCGGCCTGATGGAAGGCTACGCCGGCAACGCCGACAAAACCGCCGAAGCGATGCGCGGCGGCGTGTATCACACCTCCGACATTGCGGCGCGCGATGCCAGCGGCTACCTGACCTACGTCGGCCGCGCCGATGACGTATTCAAGGCATCGGATTACCGAGTCAGCCCGTTCGAGCTGGAGAGCGTGCTGATCGAGCACCCGGCCATCGCCGAAGCCGCCGTTGTGCCGAGCCCCGACCCGCTGCGCCTGGCCGTGCCGAAAGCCTTCCTGGTGCTGCGTGCGGGGCACGAAGCCGGGCCGGAACTGGCGCGCGACATCCTCCGCTTTTGCCGCAGCCGATTGGCTTCATACAAGCGCGTGCGCCGCATCGAATTTGCCGATCTGCCCAAAACCATCTCGGGCAAGATCCGGCGCGTCGAACTGCGCATGCGTGAAGCCGCGCGCAGCGAGAACACCGCTGGCGTACGCAACCTGCAGGAATATTGGGAAGAGGATTTCCCGACCGACTGATGTGCGATGTGCGCGTTCTGTTCTGGCGTTTGGGCGTTTTGGCACCCACGGAACGTGCGGCCCCCCGACCGCACGTTCCGCTGCGCCAGCGCTGAGGGACGTCAGCGCGACGAGCGAGGGACCAGGCGCAGTTGACGCACGCGATCCAGGTCGTAAGCGGGGACGCCGCCGTGCGGCAGCGATGCGCGTGAGGCGGCCAGGTCGCGGCCACGTACGATGACCGGCGCGAGCGAGCCAGCGCGGATCAGGTCCGACGCAGCCAGCTCGATCCAGTCGCGGTAATTTCGATAGACCTCTTCGGCCGTGATCTTCTGATGTGCGCAATCGCAGAGCGACAGGGCTTCGGATGTGACGAAACAGCTCACGACCTTGCCGTCGACGATGGCTTGGAAGAACAGGTCGCCTACGGACCTGAAGGTCTTGCCGGTGAATGAAATGTTCATGATGCTCCCCCCATTGACCAGGCGCGCCGGATGAGCGGCGTGCCCCACATGCCGCTTTCGCGGCGTAGTGGCCACATGCAGGAGCGTGATTTCCGAATGGAGGGATGACGATGCTCCAGATGCTGAATCCATCCGGATGCGGTTGACCCAGTAAAGCGGGTCGGACTATCCCTCGGTGCCGTTATGCCGGTCTGTCAATTCGGTGTTTGACTGCGATTCGCTCTCGCGCTGCGACCTTCCCCGTACAAAATTTGCTTATGTTTTTATGGTTACCACAATCGGTGCAGCAGCCCGAGACCTACGGCGATCGAGATGGCCAGCATCCAAAGAAACACGGTAGAGGCGCGCGTGGGGAGGCGCGTTTGAAAAAGGCGCCGACGCGTAGGAATCACCTGCCAATTGGCAGTGTGACGTTCCCACCCCAGGCGAGCAGTGAAGCCCGCTGTTCCCCGTTTCATTGTTCCCATGGCTCGCTCCCGAAAGCTCGTCGATGCCGCGTATTTAGTTTTATTTAATTCTGCTTTTCTTCGATTGCATTCTAGGACACTCTATGCAGACCGCCAGCGCCTCTTGGCATGATTCTTATCCTCCATTTGGCTCATAAACGGGAGGTTTAGGACATATTGGGGGTGCAAATATGAAGTGATATTCATCACTCGCCAAGACGATTAATCGACGCGCAAACGCTTACGTTTCAAACGCCGGTCGATCGTGCCTCGCAACCTGCCTGCAAGGTACCGCCGATACAGTCATGCGCCTTCGTTGGGGCATGTTGCAAGTCTGCACAGAAACGGGCGCTCCAGCGTAAAACAGCAAGAATGCAACGCCGGCTGCGGTACAGTGCCGCCGGGCCGGCAAGGCATGAGAGAACGTGCAGGACATCAACATGACGCAAGCAAGACACGCCCGGAACATCAGGGCGTTCGCAGGGTTCGGGCGTTTGGGGAGCGCCGCCCTGGTGGCATCGACAACATGGGTGGTGACGACCGCCGTGCTCGCTGCCCCGCCAAGCCTGGCAACGCGCCGCGCCGCCGTGGAGTCGACCTTGGCGCGTGCGGCCAGCTGCCAGCATCTGGGCGATTACTACTGGGAAATTGGCGACGCCGGTGGCGTGCTGATGCGCGGGCAGCAGGGCCAGCGCATCGGTGCCAACAAGACAGTGCGGCTGGCATCGGCATCCAAATGGGTGTTTGGCGCCTACGTGGTCGAACGGGCCAAGGGCAAACCCACACCTGCCGAAATCGATGCACTCACCATGCGCTCGGGTTACGACGGGCTGAATCCGCTGCTGTGCAATCGTAATGACACGGTGCAGAGCTGCTTTGAGCGCGGCCGCAACGCGACCTTTACGCCAGGGCACGTCGGGCGTTTCAGTTACAACGGCGGCCATGACCAGAAGCTGCTGATCGATCTCGGCCTGGGCCGCGCCGACGCCGAGGCGCTCAACAACGACCTCGACCGCCAGCTTGCCAATGCACCCGGCCTGCGCGACGGCGGCCAGCCGCTCGGCATCCGCTACCTCGCGCCCGAGCCAGCCGGCGGGATGATCGCCACGCCTGCCGGTTATGGGCAGTTCTTGCGCCGCCTCATCCGCGGCGAATACCAGCTCGGCAAGATGCTCGGCCAGCATGCCGTCTGCACCGAGCCCGGCACCTGCCCGACGGCGGTCAGCACGCCGGCCGCGCTGCCGTGGCACTACGCGCTCAACTACTGGATCGAAGATCAGCCCGGCGGCGATGGCGCGTTCAGCTCGGCCGGGGCATTTGGCTTCTATCCGTGGATTACCGCCGACAAACGCTACTACGGCATGCTGGTACGCGAGACGCTCGGCCCACGCGCCTATGTGCGCAGCGCGGCATGCGGCGCACTGATCCGCCGTGCCTTTGCGGACGGCAAGCCGCAGCATCCTGCGGAAGGCGCCGGCAGCGCCGATTTCGCCGACTGACAGGCCCCGTAGGTCAAGCGGGCAAGCCATCGCCTAACGTGGTTGAAGGTGGCGCCGCATCCTGTCGGCATTCTTGAGCGCCTTCGGCACGCCGGTTGCGACGCACGGGCCACCTACCTACATGGAGATGGCCCATGGTCCGGCACCCCCTGCGCGGCAGCGAACGCACCATTCCTCAAGACGCCCGCATCCTCGGCGATGCGCACCCCGCGGAGCAGATCCGCGCGCTCGTGCAGTTGCGCCGTCCGAATGAGGCGGATCTGGATGCGCGCCTGTCCGGATTTGCACACGCGCATGCAGCCGGAACGCCACCGCCCACGCCCCTCACGCGCGAACAATGGGCCGCCCAGTTTGGCGCCACCACAGACGACATCGACGCCGTCCGCAACTTCGCCCGCGAACACGGTTTGCAAGTCGTCGACGTGAGCGTGGCCGCCGCCACCGTCACGCTCGAAGGCGCCGTCGAACAGTTCTGCAAGGCATTCGATACGCATCTGCATCGCGTGGCACATGGCGATTGCGAATACCGCGGGCGTTCCGGCCCGCTGCGCTTGCCGGAGTCGTTGCAGGACGTGGTCGTTGCCGTGCTGGGGCTGGACTCGCGCCCGCAGGCGGAGCCGCATTTCCGTTTCGTGCCGCTGCCCACGGGAACGACTGAGCCCGGAGGCATCCGGCCCGCGCGTGCAGCGCCCACGGCGTCGTACACGCCGGTGCAGCTCGCGCAGCTCTACGGTTTTCCGCAGGGCGATGGCGCGGGCCAGTGCATTGCGTTGATTGAACTTGGCGGCGGCTATCGGGAAGACGATCTGCGGGCGTACTTCCAGGAGCTTGGCGTGCCGATGCCGACAGTGACAGCTGTGCCGGTCGGGCAGGGCGCCAATCGGCCAACGGGCGACCCGGGCGGCCCGGACGGCGAAGTCATGCTCGACCTCGAGGTGGCAGGCGCTGCGGCACCGGGCGCCACGCTGGCCGTGTACTTCACCGTCAATACCGATGCCGGTTTCGTGCAGGCCATCAACGCTGCCATCCATGACACCAAGCTGCGGCCATCGGTGGTGTCCATCAGTTGGGGCGCGCCCGAAAGCGCCTGGACGCCGCAGGCCATGCAAGCCGTGAACGCCGCACTGCAAAGCGCAGCGACGATGGGCGTGACGGTGTGTGTGGCCTCGGGCGACAGCGGCTCCACCGACGGCTTGCCTGATCGCACGGACCACGTCGACTTTCCCGCCTCCAGCCCGTACGCGCTCGCATGCGGCGGCACCAGCGTGCGCGCCAGCGGAAACCGCATCGCAGAGGAAACGGTGTGGAACGCCGGCGCGCAGGGCGGTGCGGGCGGCGGCGGGGTGAGCGCGGTGTTTGCGCTACCAAGCTGGCAGCAAGGCCTGGCGGCGCAGCAGACGCGGGGCGCGAGTGTGCCGCTGGCGCGGCGCGGCGTGCCCGATGTATCGGCCGATGCCGACCCGCTGACGGGCTACGTCGTCCGCGTGGATGGCGAGACCGGTGTCGTGGGTGGCACCAGCGCGGCCGCGCCGCTGTGGGCTGCGCTCATCGCGCGCATCAATGCCATCAAGGGGCGGCCGGTCGGTTATCTGCATGCGCGGTTGTATCAGAACCCCGGCGCGTTCAACGACATCAAGCAGGGCAACAACGGCACCTTTGCCGCGGCGCCCGGTTGGGACGCCTGCACCGGCCTGGGCAGTCCCAAGGGCGACGCGATCGCGAACCTTTTCTAGCAGCGAGGCACGCATGACCACCACCGACCAGCCGTTCTTCGACCCCACCGCCTACGGCAACGGCCCCGACGACAGCGTGACCGACACCAGCGAGGGCATGGCGATCACGCACCACACCGTGCGCATCGGCGGACGCGACATCGCCTACACCGCGCACGCCGGCCACCTCGTCACGGTCGACCCGAGCAGTTCGCAGCCGGTGGCCAAGATGTTCCATGTGGCCTTTGTGGCCGATGCACCGGAAGGCGGCGCGCAGGCGCGGCCGGTCACGTTCTTCTATAACGGCGGGCCGGGGTCTTCGGCAGTGTTTGTGCTGCTCGGGTCGTTTGCGCCGCGCCGCATCGTGACGTCGATGCCGTCGTTCACGCCGCCCGCGCCGTATCGCATGGAAGACAATCCCGACAGCCTGCTCGATCGCTCCGACCTCGTCTTCATCAACCCGGTCGGCACCGGCTATTCGACGGCCATCGCGCCCAAGCGCAACCTCGATTTCTGGGGCGTTGACCAGGACGCGCGCAGCATCGCGCAGTTCATCAAGCGCTGGCTGACGGCCAATGATCGATGGAATTCACCCAAGTTTCTGTTTGGCGAGTCTTACGGCACGGCGCGTTCCTGCGTGCTCTCGTATGTGCTGCACGAGGACGGGGTCGACCTGAACGGCATCACGCTGCAGTCGTCCATCCTCGACTACACGCAGGCGGGCAATCCGGTGGGGCTTTTGCCGACGTGCGCGGCGGACGCGTGGTTCCACAAGCGTGCCACCTCGCCCAAAGGCGGGCCGCTGCCCGCTGACGTGGGCGACTTTGCGGAAGCCGCCGCCGTATTTGCCAGTACCGATTACGAAAAAGCGCTTGCCAAGCCCGCGCATGCCGATCCGGCCGTGCTGAAAGCGTTGGCGGCCTACACCGGCATCGACGCGGCCACGCTGCAGGGCTGGCGGCTGGATGTGGCCGCGTCTGACGGCGCAGGCACGTCGCTGTTCCTGACCACACTGCTGGCAGACAAGGGCTTGTCGCTGGGTGCGTACGACGGCCGCGTCACGGGCATCCACACCGGCATTGCGGCCAGTGTCGATCCCAACTCGGGCGGCAACGATCCGACCATGACGGCGGTGTCCGGCGTCTACACGGCCATGTGGAACACCTACCTGAACGACGACCTGAAGTTCACGTCCAACTCCGCCTTCACGGACTTGAACGACCAGGCCTTCCGCCACTGGGATTTCCGCCACACCGACCCGACCGGCGCGCAGAAGGGGCTCGATGCCAATGGCAATGTCGCCCTTTACACCGCCGGCGACCTGGCCGCCACGATGAGCCTGAACGTGGATCTGAAAGTCTTCTCCGCCAACGGCTACTACGACTTCGTCACGCCGTTCTACCAGACCATGCTGGATCTGAAGGCGATGCCGTTGCTGGATGCCGATGTGCGCAAGAACCTGTCGGCGGGGTTCTATCCGTCGGGGCACATGGTGTATTTGGATGGCGGCTCCCGCACGGCATTGAAGGCCGACCTCGCGCGCCTGTATGACGCCGCCACGACCGACCACCAGGCCGTCGCGCGCATCCGCATGCTGCAAGCGCGCAAGGCCTGAGCCTCCGGTTTGCGGATCAATACCCGCGGTAATACGGGTGGTAGTAATGCGGGCGGTCGTAATAGCCGCCCGCCGGCACCACCACGCAGGCGCTCAGCGCAGAGGTGGCGGCAGCAGCAAGGATGAGCAGGGCGATGGTGCGTTTCATGATGAGGCTCCGTGGTGATGGTGACCGTTGATCTGGCCTCACTGTATGGAAATGCCTCGCAACCGCGCTTTACCGTTTGTAAGAAAAACTGTGACGTCCAGGCCGGTAATCCGTCTTCCCGCCCGCATTGGCAACGCGCGGATCGGGGGCGCCGTAATTTGCCGTTACCTTTGCGGCGGGACTGTGGAGCACCGCGCGCCTGCTCGGGCACTGTCAGTGCAGCGCCACAATGTTCCACGAACTTATCGTCACACTATTGACAGATCGTCGAGATAGGCGGGAAATACACCAAACGGCAAACGTTGTGCTTCAAGTTTGAACGCGCGGCGCCGATAGCCGTTTATATAGAGACAGATGTCAGGGCGCCTCGGCCCAGTCGAGGCAGCAAGCCCTGCGGGGACCATGCGATGCGCGCTACCCAACGGTGCGCATCGGCAACATATCGGGGGGATGCATCATGACGAATTTTCTGGAATCCACCATCGCCTGGGCTGCACCGTGCCTGATCGCCACCGCGATCGTTGTGCCGGTCATGTGGAGCAAGCTGCGGGCGCGCCGTGTGCTCGAAGCCATGCATCAGGCGCGCGAACACCGCGACGAGTAATCGGCCGATTAGCCCACCGGGGCGATCGCACCTTGTTGTCACGGCAGTAGAAAACGAAAACGGGCGCCAGCAGCGATGCGGCGCCCGTTTGGCATTGTGCGAGGCAGGGTGCGGCGCGTCCCGTTGCGCCGCCATCCCGTTCGCTCAGGCTGCCACGGCCTGGCTTACAACGTCGCGCATGGCGGCGTGTGCGGCTTCCAAGGCCTGTGCGCGAGCGTCCGGGCCCATCGCCAGGCGTTCTGCGCGTACAAACTGCACATCGGTGATGCCGAAGAAGCCGAACACGGTCTTCAGATAGGCCTCCTGGAAGTCCATGGCGGCGGCCGGGCCGGCGGAGTACATACCGCCGCGCGTCGATGCCACGATCACCTTCTTGCCACCGGCCAGGCCAACCGGGCCGGTTTCCGTGTACTTGAACGTGCGGCCGGCTTGCGCCACGCGGTCGATCCACGCCTTGAGCTGACTCGGCACCGAGAAGTTGTACATCGGCGCGCCGACCACGATCACGTCGCTGGCGAGCAGTTCATTCACGAGCGTTTCCGAGCGGGCATGCTCGGCGCGGGTCGCGTCGTCAAAATCGTCGGCACCCGTGGCGCGGAAGCCGGCGGCAATGGCGCCGTCCAGGTGAGGGATGGCTTCGACCGACAGGTCGCGGTGGACGACGGTGGCGCTCGGGTTTTCGCGGCGCAGCTCGTCGACAATGGCGGCGCTCAGGAGGCGCGAAGCCGAGGCGTCACCGAGGATGCTGGAATCAATGTGAAGGACTTGCATGGTGTCTCTCCAAGAAAAAGGTGGGTTGCTGCAAAGATAGTGCGATGCAGCGAGTTCCAGTAGTGGGTCGAATCGACACACATCGTTCTATGAGTGAGACAATGCGCCGGTCCTTTGGAGAACGGCCATGGAAGACCTGAACGACCTCGTCCTGTTTGCCAGCGTGGTGACCCACGGCAGTTTTTCCGGCGCCGCCAGGGCGCTGGGGATTCCGAAATCGCGTGTGAGCCGGCGCGTGGCCGATCTGGAAACGCGCCTGGGGGTGCGGCTGCTGCAACGCTCGACGCGGGCGGTGCATGTGACGGACGTGGGCTCGGCGTTCTATACGCATTGCGAATCGATGACGCAGGCCGCGCGCGCCGCCTTCGAAGTGGCGGAGCACGCGAGCGAAAAGCCTTCGGGCCGGCTGCGCGTGAGCTGTCCGGTGGGCGTGGCGCATGTGTTCATCGCGCCCGTGCTGTCCAAATTCCTGCGCGCGCAGCCCGATGTGAGGCTGGAGCTGGACGTGACGAACCGCCGTGTCGACGTGATCGGCGACGGCTACGACGTGGCGCTGCGCGTGCGCTCGACGCTGGACGATTCCAACCTCGTCGTGCGCAGCTTTGGCGTGAGCGACCAGGTGCTGGTGGCCAGCCCGTCGTTTGTTGCCGAGCATGGCCCGTTTGAGACGCCCGAATCGATGCGCGGCGTGATGGGCGTGGGCGTGGAGGGCGCCGCAGGCGAGCGGACGCGCTGGCGCCTGACCACAGCCGAAGGCGGTGCGGTCGATATCGAATACACCCCCGCATTGGTGACGGACGACCTGTACCTGATGGGCCAGACCGCGCTGGCTGGCATTGGCGTGGCGCAACTGCCGTTCAACCTCTGCGCGGAGCCCGTGCGCGACGGTCGGCTGGTCGTGCTGCTGCCGGAATACCGCTTGCCGGTGCACCAGTTTCACGCGGTATTTCCGTCACGCCGGGGGCTGGTGCCGGCTGTGCGCGCGTTCATCGAATTCCTGGCCGAGGAGTTGCCCGGCATCACGGCGAATGTCAGCCGCTGTTATGAAGACATCGTTCGGAAACCCGATCGTTGACTCTGCAACGAATGCGAATCGGCAGTATCATCAATGGCTTCGCTTCCCCCATTGGCGTGCATGCTCCGAGCGGCATGCGCGCACTCTCCCATGTCCTCCCGCCCCAGCATTGAACCGCCCAAGCCCGACACGCCCACTGCGCCAATCGCGTCGGCACCCAGCGCGGCATCCAGCCCGCTGGACGCGCTACCGGTTGCCGACATTCCGGTGATGGCGGTGATGGGCGGGCTGATGCTCGCCATCTTGCTGGGCGCGCTGGAACAGACGATCGTTGCCGTGGCGCTGCCCGTGATCGCGGGCGAATTCAACGGCTTTGCGCTGATGGCGTGGCTGGTGTCGGCGTATCTGGTGGCGTCCACGGTCGTCACGCCCATCTACGGCAAGTTGAGCGACCTCTACGGCCGCCGCGCCATGCTGACGACGGCCATCGTCCTGTTCGTGCTGGCGTCGGTGGCGTGTGCGTTGGCGACCAGCATGCCGATGCTGCTGGTTGCGCGCGTGCTGCAGGGCCTGGGCGGCGGCGGCTTGATCTCGGTGTCGCAGGCCACGATTGCCGATGTGGTGCCGCTGCGCGAGCGGGGCCGCTACCAGGGCTACGTGAGCGGCATGTGGGCCATGGCCAGCCTCGCCGGGCCGGTGATCGGCGGTTACCTGACGCATTACTTGTCGTGGCGCTGGATTTTCTGGATCAACCTGCCGCTGGGCATCGTCGCGCTGCTCGTCGTGCGCCGCACGCTGCGGCATCTGCCGGTGGCGCATCAGCGTCGCCCGATCGACGTGCCGGGCGTGTTGCTGTTTGCCGCGGGGCTGACCGCGCTCTTGCTGATGATCACCCGGGTGGGACAGGGCACGCCGCTCACGCAGCCCGACAACCTAGGCCTACTGGCGGGCGCGGTGGTGTTGCTGGGCGCGTTCGTCTGGCAGGAAAACCGTGCCGTCGAGCCGATCATTCCGCTGTCGATGTTCCGTGTGCGCACGGTCACGATCTGCTGCCTGGCGCTGTTCCTGTGTTTCTTCCAGTTGATTGCCACGTCGGTGCTGATGCCGCTGCGCTTTCAGATGGTGGCCGGTGCCAGCCCCGATGCGGCCGCGCTGCGCCTCGTGCCGCTCACGCTGTCGATTCCGCTTGGCGCCTTCATTGCCGGCCGGTGGATGACGCACAGCGGCCGCTACAAGCCGTTGATGCTGATTGGCGCAAGCGTGGTGCCGTTCGCCGTCGCATCGCTGGGTTTGCTCGACCCGCACAGCGTGCTGGCGCTCACCTTGGCAATGATCGTGCTCGGCCTGGCGATCGGCGTGCAGTTCCCGACTGGCCTGGTCGCCACGCAAAACGCGGTGCCACCGCAGACGGTGGGCCTGGCCACGGCGCTGACCGCCTTCTCGCGCCTGTTGGGTGGCGCGGTGGGCGTGGCGGTGCTGACCTCCGTGTTGATTGCGCTGCTGCGGCAGGCTGCGCCCGGCGCCCAGGTGGCGGCCGGCGGCGACGTGCTGATGGACCTGTTCCACGCGGCCCTGGCAAGCAATGGCGCCGACGCCCAGGCGTTGCAACGCGCAGGCGAAAGCGCGTTCCGGCATCTGTTCTTCTTTGCCGCGGCGGTGTCGGTAATTTCGCCGCTGCTGATCGTGCGGCTGGAAGAGAAGGCGCTGCGCGGCAAGGTGTCACTTGCCGAAGCCATCGAGTAAAAGACGAGCGCGCTAGCTCGCGGCAGGCGCCAGCGCGCGCCGACGAGCGCGGCGCGCCACGCTGCCGTCATGCAACGCCCAGCGCAGCGTCGGTGCCACGGTGCGCATGGCCGCCGAGGCAAACGCCGCCTGCAGCGGCGGCCGCTTCAGATCAAGCATCTGGATGGCCCACGGCGGCAACAGCTGGATGCCCGCGTCCAGAAAGAGGCGGACCGCTGGACGCAACCCCGGGCGCGGCGCCTGCCACGTCATCAAGACGTCCACCACCGTGCGCGTGCGATCGCTGGCCACCAGCTCGGCGCGCATCGCGTTCAGATAAGTCTGCACCGCCGCCCGCGATTTCGGCACGTCTCGCGCGCCGAGCATCTCGGCCACCAGCGCGGTCTCTTCAAAGTAGCGATCCTGCTGCGCGCCGCTCAGGCCGGCATCCACATAGCGCAGATAGCCCGCCAGGAAGCTCGACATTTCGGCCACGTGCACCCAGGTGAGCAGGTCGGGGTCGTTGGCGGAATACGGCCGGCCATCGGGCGCGATGCCCTGCACACGGTCATGGATGGTCTTCACGCGGTCGATGAGCGCCAGCGCATCTTGCCGGCTGCCATACGTGGTGCCGGCCACGAACTGCGCGGTGCGGCCCAGGCGCCCTTGCAGGTCTTCACGAAAATTGGAGTGGTCCCACACGCCGGCCAGCGCGCGGGGGTGCAGCGCCTGCAACAACAACGCGCTGATGCCGCCGGCCATCATCGCCGGAAAATCGGCGTGCACCTTCCAGCAGACTGCATCGGGGCCGAACAGGCCGGGGTCGCCGGGCGGTGAAGCAATGTCGAGGGTGAGGCTGCCGGTGGCGCGCGTCAGGCCGCGGACCTGATTGGCGATGCGTTCGCGAATGGCGTCGAATGGCGAGGGCATGGTGCCGAAAGTGCCGGGAAGCACGAGGCGAAGAAGCGTTCATTTTACCGAGCCGCATCGGCGCATGCCTTGGCAGCCGTGATGACAGAACGCCGCATGGACGATGTGCCGGCGCAGGACCATTTGTTGCGACGGCATGTGCATCCGCGCCTCCTAGAATGAAGAACGATTCCACGAGAACGCCATGCCTATGACCCCCCGTCGACATACCGCCTGGTCTGGCTCGCTTGCCGTGATTGCCTTGATGGCAAGCCTGTGCCTGAGCCTCCCCGCGCGTGCGGCAGACAACGCGCAAGCGCTGCGCGACAAATACCAGACCGTGGCGCCCCAGCTGGCCGATAACGTGTTCCATCGTCCGTTGGTGCTGGAATCCACCGAAGCGCCCGAACGGCTCAAGAGCGACATCTATAGCGTGCTCGACTACCCGTTCGCCACCGTCAAGAGCGCGCTGGGCGATCCGGAGCATGGCGCTGCCAACTGGTGCGACGTCCTCATCCTGCATCTGAATATCAAGTACTGCCACGCCACGCAGGGCACGGATGGCAGCGTGCTGAACGTGAACCTCGGCCGCAAGGTGGAGGACTCGCTGTCCAGCAGCTATCGCCTCGAGTTCGGTTATCACCCTGTTGTCAGCAATGCGGATTACTTCCGCGTGGAACTCAGCGCGGCTTCCGGCCCGCTCAGCACGCGGGACTACCACATCATGCTGGAGGCCATTCCCGCGCCGGGCGCCGGCAACCACACCTTCCTGCACCTGACCTACGCATACGGTTACGGCGCGGCGGGGCGCCTGGCGATGCGCACATACCTTGCCACCGTGGGCAGCGGCAAGGTCGGTTTTACCAAGACGGCGGAATCTTCATCGGGCGGGGAGCCCGAATATGTGGGCGGCGTGCGCGGCCTGCTCGAGCGCAACACGATGCGCTACTACCTCGCCATCGACGCCTACCTCAAGTCGCTGTCGGCACCGGCGGACAAGCGCTTGCAGCAGCGGCTGAACACCTGGTTCAGCGCCACCGAGCAGTACCCGCGCCAATTGCATGAAATCGAACGGCAGGATTATCTGCAGATGAAGCACCACGAAATCGAGCGCCAGCAGACGGCGCAGTGACGCTCTTGGTAAGTCAGGCCGGGCGGTAGACCTTGGCGAAGCGCTGCGCCTGCACGACGCCGTAGTCGCCGGGGGCGTATTGGAGCACCCAGTCACCGGGCTCGCCGTGCAGTACATCGCCGGCTTCGGAGCGCGCCATCGAGAACGCTTCACGCATCTGCTTGGCCAGCACCACGCTCGGCCGGTTGCGGTAGGCGCCAGCCTGACCATGCGCGAGCGATGCATCGGCGGGAGCGTACTTCGCATCGAAACGCTCGCGCGAGACCACCCAGCGGTCGCCGGTTGAACCGGTGATCAGCGCATCGCCGGAGGCGTAGCGATTGGGGCCTTCCAGGCTCATCAGCTCGCCGGCTTCGACGGCAAAGTCGACGTGGACAATCTCATCCTTGACGAAGGGGCGGGCGGCGGGGTCCGTGCGGAGGTCGACGTGTTGCAGGGCGGGCATGAGGTGACGCGAAAGGCGGTGAAAGCCCGGTCGGGCGAAAGGCTGTAAGCGTAGCGCAAATGGGGCCGTTGGGCCCCGTGTTTCCGTCGCGGCGTCGGTCATGCCGTGTAGGGCCGTGTAACCAACGTCGATAGAGCGATGGGCCGATCGCGCGCACAATACCGCAGCTCAATTTCGCGGAGTGTGCATGCTCATCGATTGGTCCCTCATCGCCACGCGCGAGGCTGACGCGCTGCACGACACGATCGTCGACGTGGAAGGCTGGGCGATGCCGCTGGACGCCGCGGCGCAGTCTGCCGACTATTTCCTGCTGAGCGCTGAGGCGCCGTGCTGCGGCGGTTGCGTGTCGCGCAACCCGGCCGCCAGCATCGAGGTGTTTGCAGCGCAGCCGATGCCGGTGGGGGACGTGACGCGCGTCCGCGGCCGGTTGGTGCGTTTGCACGACGACCCTGCGGGCTGGCGTTATCAATTGGTCGATGCGGCGCTCTCGCCTGGGCAGCCTGCGGCCGGATCGCCGCGCATCAGCCGTCGCGTGTTCCTTGCGGCAGGTGCCGCGATGGGCTTGGCAGCTTGCGCGCCGGGCCGCTTTGCCAACTACACCGATGCGCCGTCAGAGGCGTCGTCCATGTGGGCGCCGCCGGCCGGCACGTTGACCGTCGATATGCACAGCCACGCCGGGCGCGTGACTGTCTCGCGCGATCCCAAGATCGGCGCCAACCGCCCCTTCTTGCCGGTGGCGGAGCCGATGCGCGCCGGCGGCATGCAGGTCATCTGCCTGGCCATCGTGACCGACACCACGGCCGTGCACGTGGGCGCTGGCGGCAACCGTTTCGAGGCGTTCCGCACGCCCGAGCCCGGGGAGCTTTACCAGCTCGGCATGACAGAGTTTGCGCGTGCCCAGCGGCTGATCGAGCGTGAGCAACTGCATGTGGTGACCGACGCCGCCTCGCTGGCCGCCATGGGCACGCAAGGGCCGAGCGTCATCATCGCGTCGGAAGGTGCGGACTTTCTGGAGGGCCGCATCGAACGCGTGGACGAGGCCTACACGCAGCACCGTCTGCGGCACCTGCAACTGACGCACTACCGCGTGAATGAACTGGGCGACATCCAGACCGAACCGCCGGTGCATGGCGGCCTGACGGATTTCGGCGCAGACGTGGTGCGCCGCTGCAACGCGCTGGGCATTGTGGTGGACGTGGCGCACGGCACGTATGACCTCGTCAAGCGGGCCGCGGCGACGACCACCAAACCGCTGGTGCTGTCGCATACGGCGTTGTCACGGGCGCCCAGGTCGCGCAGCCGGCTGATTTCCGCCGACCATGCACGCGCAGTGGCGGAGACGGGCGGCGTGATCGGCGTATGGCCCAATGCGGCGGATTTTCCCAACCTCGATGCCATGGCGTTGGGCATCAAGCGCATGGCCGATGTGGTGGGCGTGGCGCACGTGGGGCTGGGCACCGACATGCTGGGCTTTATCCGGCCGCCGGTGTTCACGGGCTATGCGCAGTTGCCGGCGCTGGCGACGGCGTTGCTGAAGGCGGGATTCACGTCAGGGGAAGTTGGGCAGATCCTGGGCGGCAACTACCGGCGCGTGTTCGAGGCGACGGTGGGTTGATCGGGGCCCGCAAGGCGGCCAACACCTCGCGGGCCCGATCACCGCACTTCCCCGTGTGCCCTGCTTGTCAGCGGTGTATCAGCGGTCGTATTCGACCGACGTCGTGAAGTTCAGATCCATCGGATCGGCCCACGACATGTTGGTGAACGACATGTCTTGCGTGCCCGTCCATCCTGCCACCGCAGGGAAGGCCGTTCCTTGATCGCCCGCCACGTTCACGGTGAGCGTGGTGCCGGGTGCCGCCGGTGAGGCGCGGCCCACGCCATTGACGAACACCGTCGGCTGGCCCGACATCGTGGAACGGATCTGCACATTGACGCGCTTCACGAACGGCACGCCGGCCTTGGTCGTCCACGTGACGGGCAGGGTGGGGCCGCCTGCAAACGTCGATGCCGTGCCCGGGGTGAGGATGTCGCGCGTCGCCTGCGAGATGTCCTGCCACGTGTACTGGCGCAGCGCATCCGGCGAGGGCGATGGCGTGCGCAGGCGCACCGTGTACGTCTTCGACGGCTGGCTGGTGACACCACCTTGATAGATGGCGATCGTGTAGGCGCTGAACGGCGTGATGGTCGCCAGCTCCGTTGCCGTCAGTTGCGGCTTGGCCCAGGCCGTGTTGTTGCGCGGTGCGTCGCCTGGCCACGTGAAGCTGCCCTGGTTGGCCGGGTCTTGCGCCACGCCTGCCAGGCGGAAGTTGTTGCGGCAGGCGCTTTGCTTGGCCAGTAGCGCAAGCTGCGCCGGGGTCTG
This sequence comes from Ralstonia sp. UNC404CL21Col, assembly GCF_000620465.1. GTDB lineage: Bacteria > Pseudomonadota > Gammaproteobacteria > Burkholderiales > Burkholderiaceae > Ralstonia > Ralstonia flatus. Next base: position 430,333 of record NZ_JIBE01000004.1, on the reverse strand, counting down.
GCTTGCGCCAATCTGGGCGCGGATGTTCAGCGTGTCGCACGTGCCGGAAGACGGCTGCAGGAACACGCCATTGCGCAGGCCTGGGCCCGTCACGATCGCAAAATCGACCGGCGTGCCGGCGGCGTCGACGATGCCGACCTGCATGTTGATCGAATCGACAAACGCATTGGTGCCCGTCATTGCGGTGGCGCTGTTCAACCAGTCCCACTTCTGCGCGTTGGCGTTGACCTTGGTGAACACGGCGCGCTGGTTGCCGACGATGCGCCAGCCGTTGTCGCCGCTGGCGCGCGAGGCGGGCTGCACCGCCACTTGCACGTGCTGCTGCATGCCGTCGCGAAGGCCGTCGGCGCGGGTCCAGGCGAGCTTGATCCACAGCGTGTCACCGCTGCTGGATGCCACGCGGATGATCTCCGGCAGGCTGAAGCTGGCGTTGTTCATCGCGTCATCGGCAAACAGGCCGGGCGCGCCGCCGCCCAATGCGGGGCCGAATTCCTTGTCGGCAGTCAGGCCGTTGTTCAGGTAGGCCGAGGGCACGCCGTTGATGAGCGCGCCGCTGGCCACGTCGTCCACGAAGATCTGGCCGCAGACGGGCACGCTGCCGCCCGTGCGCGCCGCGCCCGTGGAACCCGCAAAGCACTGATTGAGCGCCGTTTGCAGCGCCGCCAGATCGGACGCGGTTGGCAGGTTCGAGACGGGGTTGCCATTGATGGTCGCCACGCTTGGCAGGCTGGCCTTGTCGCTGGGCTGGGGCGCGACGCCTGGCGAGAGCTGCAACTGCGCAGGCGTATCGCTCGACGCGCCTGCCACGGAGCTGATCTGCACGCTGCCGTCCGGCAGCACGTTCACCCGCACCTGATCGAGCAATCGGTCCAACCCCGGGGCGCCCGCCGTCAACGGGCCCGAGATCAGGTCCGCACCGGTGTTGCCGGTGGCGGCCAGCAGGTCGGCCAGCGCGGCGGCGTAGGCGGCGACGGTGCTGGAGACGGTCTGCGCGGTTACCTTGCTTTGCAGCAGGCCCGTGTTGCCCAGGAGCTTGGTCGGGTTGTCGCCGACGATGGTGGCGGCGATGGCGTTGGTGATGGGCGTGATGTTGATCGTCTGCGTGCCGGCACTGGCAGACAGCGCGATCAGCGTGGCTTGCGAATCGGCAACATTGCCGGCCGCCGACAGCACGAACGGCGCGGCAAGACCGGTGACCGTGCACTGGAAGGCGCCCGTGGTGGCGTTGGCCGGGCAGTCGACCGACTTGCCGGTCGCATCCATCAGCGTGACCGTGGCGCCCTGCATGGCTGCCCCCGTGGCGGCGACGCCGCTGACGGTCTGCGCTGCCGGGACATTGGTGCCCGGCGCTGTGCTGGCGCTGCTGCCGGAATCGCCGCCGCCGCAGGCCGATACGGCAAGCGTGGCCAGTGCGATTGCAATGGGGGTGAGTTTCATGGAGTCCTCCCTGGATCGTGGGTGCGCCGTGCGTGCGACGCCGTTATCCCGTTATTCGGCACGGAGATTCTCGAAGCCCGCCCCAAGCGTCCGCATCATTCATTTGGAGGAAAGTGCTGCCAAATGAACGATGTTGATCGGCGCACGCACGTGCTACGTTTGCGCACATAACATGTCCGCTGCCACTTCGCTTGCATGGGGTGAGCACGGCGGGCGCCAAGGCCAGACAGCCATCCTTCGGGGGAGGGACGCGTGCTCAAAGACCAGCTCATTGGTGATCTGTACGAAGCTGCGGTGACGCAGGACGGTTTCCTGGAGGTGTTTCACGACGTCACCGAGGCATTGGGCGCCAACGTGTTCCACATGTTCAGCTGGGACCCCGTTCGGAATGCGCCCCATCTTTCGACTTACTCCCCAGGAAGGGGGTGGGACGACATCATTGCCCGCTACGACCAGTACTACGGCGCGCTTGATCCGCGGCGCGAGTACGTCGCACGTAGTGCGCTCGGTGAATTTGCCTTCTGCCAGGACTACGTGTCGGATGCCTATGTCGAGCGCAGCGAGTTCTACCAGGACTATCAGCTGCCGTCTGGATTTCGCTACCTGATGGGCGTGCGGCTGGCGCGTCCTGGCGGCAGCGACATCCTGCTGGGCATGCTGCGCGCCAACGGCCGCGCTCCGTTTTCGGATGAGGAGCGCGCCACGGCGGCTGGCATGACCGGCCACCTGCAGCGCACCATCAATCTCTGGCAGGACACGCGCGTGCTGCATCGCGATGCAGCCCTCGGCGCAGAACTGATGGAGCAGCTTGGCCTGGCCGTGTTCGCACTCGGGCGGGATCAGCGTGTGCTGTTTGCCAACGCACAGGCCGAGGCGTTGCTGCGCGCATCGACTTGCCTGCGGCTGGAGCATGGCCGGCTGACTGCCGCGTTTGCTGCCGACAACGATGGCCTGCAAGCCGCGCTGGCCCGGGTGGCGAAGTCACGCAAGGGCGAGAGCCTTGCCGTGCGGCCGGCACTCGGGGCGCCGCACGAAGTCTTCCTCGGTATTTCGCAATTGCCGGCCAACGCTGCGCATGCCGCATTTGGCGATGCCGCCATGCTCGTGACAGCGCGCCGCAAGGGCGATGCCGCACCGGTAACGGCCATGCAGTTGCGCCAGGCGTTCGGTTTGTCAGCGGCAGAAGCGGCGGTGGGCGAAGCGCTGATCGCCGGCAAGACGCCTGACGAATACGCGGCCAATGCCAACGTCGCCATGTCGACCGTGCGTTCGCAGCTACGGGCCATCTTTGAAAAGACCTGCACGCGCTCGCAGGCGGAGGCGGTGGGCGCCATGCTGTGGGTGCTGTCGCAGCGCAGGCCGCAAGGCTAGACGGCTGTCAGGAAAATACCGGACGGAAGAAGCTGCGCTCGTAGCTGACGATGCAGCCGGTGTCTTCGGCGTACTGGAAGGCCGCCACGCAATCGGGGTCGGTCTTGGCGCGCTCGCGATAGACCTCGTAGGCGGCCAGGCTCGGGAACGAGAACAAGGCCAGCGCGACGTTGTTCGCCCCTTCCGATGGGAGAAAGTAGCCGTGGTGCTGGCCGCCGAATTTCTCGACGAGCGGAATCCACATCTTTCCGTAGGCTTCGAATTCGGCCAGCCGTGCCGGGTTGATGATGTAGCGGAGGTAGCAGGTGATCATGGCGCGTGCGGTGAGGTCGGAAGCGCACCAGCCTAAACGTCCGCCCGCAGTCCGGTCAATGCCGTGTGCGGGCGGCGTGTTCAGTATCAGTAATAGCGCAACTCCGTCGCCTTGCCGTGGAACACCTTGTACGAGTAGATCGTGTAGCCGACGATGGTCGGCAGCACAATCGCCACGCCCACCAGCATGAATTCAAGCGATTCCGGCGCGCTGGCGGCCTGCCAGATGTCGAGCCGATCCACCACCAGATACGGGAAGAGGCTGTAGGCGAGGCCATTGAAGGCAAGCAGGAAGATGGCCCCGGTACCGACGAACGGCGCCCAGATCAGATGTTCATCGCCCTTGGCAATCTGCTGCGGCAGGCGGCGCAGCACCCAGTCGATCAGCAGGAACAGCACGATGGTCACCAGCGGCACGGGCGCCAGCAGGATGATGTTCGGCAGTGCAAACCACTTGTCGAACACGCGTGTGCTGACCCACGGCGTCGCCAGCGACACGGCGGCCACGCCCAGCGCGGTGAACCACAGGCTGCCGCGTGCCCACTGCACCGCACGCAGCTGCAGCGCGCCTTCCGTCTTCATGATGAGCCACGTGGCGCCCAGCAGCAGGTAGCCGGCAATCAGGCCGCCCGCTGTGCAGATCGCAAAGATGACGTTGGCGGCGTCGTACTGAAAGCCGGTGATGTATAGCCCGAGCATCAGGCCCTGCGCCGCCGTCGCGATGACGGAACCTGCATAGAACGCGCGGTTCCACCACGGCTTGTGGTGCGCGCGCGCCTTGACCCGAAAGTCGAATGCAACCCCGCGCAGGATGAGGCCGAACAGCATCAGCGCCACCGGCAGATACAGCGCGCCCAGGATCTCGCCATGGGCGGCCGGAAACGCCACCAGCAACAGCCCGACACCGAGCACGAGCCACGTTTCGTTGGCGTCCCAGAACGGGCCGATGGAGGCGATCATGGTGTCCTTCTCGGCGTCGTCTGCGCGGCGCAGCAGGATGCCGACACCGAGGTCGTAGCCGTCGAGGACAACGTAAGCCAGCACGGCAATCCCCATCAGGGCCATGAAGACCACCGGCAGCCAGCCAGCGGGTTGGGTGAGGTCGGGGATGGCGTTCATGCTTGGCTCCGGGCGGGTTGGGCAAAGACCGGGTTGGGTGTTTCGATGACGGGCGTGCCGGTGGCATCGGGGTCGGTGGGGTCGATCACGCCACCGGCCTTGCGGGCCAGATAGAAGACCACGCCGATGTAGGCGGCGATAAGGAATGCATACAGCGCTAGGTACATCGCGAGCGTGCTGCCGATCATCGCGGCCGGCACGGACGACGCTGCCTGCGCGGTGGTCAGCACGCCATACACGAGCCAGGGTTGGCGACCGATTTCGGTGACATACCAGCCGGCCACCACTGCGAGCCATCCGGAAAACGTCATCGCCACCAGAACGCGTGCGAGCCAGCGTGGCAGTTCACCGTTGCGGCGCAGGCGCCAGGCGGTTGTCCACGAGACGGCCAACATCAGCAGGCCCACGCCCACCATCAGGCGAAACGCGGAGAACACCGGCAGCACTGGCGGATGCCGATCGAACTGGTCCAGCCCGCGCACCTCGCCGTCCAGTGAATGCGTGAGATACAGCGATGCCGCCTTCGGCACTGCGATTTCGTAGCGATTGCTGCGGGTTGCTTCGTCCGGAATGCCGAACAGCACGGCGGGCACGCCGCGTTCGGTTTGCCAGATGCCTTCCATCGCGGCCAGCTTGGCGGGTTGATGCTCCATTGTGTTGAGGCCGTGTGCATCGCCGGCGGCAATCTGCAGTGGGATCAACACGGCCGCCAGCACCACGCCGGTCTTGAGCGTGGCGCGCACATCGGCAGCGCGATCGTTGCGCAGCCACCGATACGCCGACAGCCCCGCCAGCAGGAACGCGACCGTGAGGCCCGACGCCAGCAGCATGTGGGTGAATCGATACGGAAACGACGGATTGAAGATGATGGCGAGCCAGCTTGCCGGATGGGCGCGGCCGTCGATCATTTCGTAACCGGCCGGTGTTTGCATCCACGAGTTGAGCGCGATGATCCAGAACACGGAAATCGTCGTGCCGAGCGCCACGAGAAACGTCGCGAAGGTATGAATGCGTTCGCTCACGCGGCCGGTGCCGAACAGCATGATGCCGAGGAAACTCGCCTCCAGGAAGAAGGCGGTCAGCACCTCGTACGCCAGCAGCGGGCCCGCGATATTGCCGACGGTATTCATATAGCCGGGCCAGTTGGTGCCGAACTGGAAACTCATCGTGACGCCGGACACCACGCCCAGCGCGAAGGTCAGGGCAAACACCTTCACCCACAGGCGGTACGCAGCCATCCAAGCGGCATCGCCGGTCTTGCGAAAGCGCAGCTTGAAGAACAGCAGCACCCACGCCAGCGCAATGCTGATGGTGGGAAAGAGGATATGGAACGTGATATTGGCGCCGAATTGCACGCGCGCAAGGACAACGGGATCGAGTGACATGGGCTTTCTCGGGGGCTACTTGGACTTGCCGCCAACGACGACGGCAAGCTTGTTCTTCATTTCCAGCAACTTATGCACCTTGGCGCCCATCTTCATGAGTTGCTGCAGCGATTCGGCATCGAGCTTCTGCACGTCGTCGAACCAGTTCGTCATGAGCGTGATGAGCTGGTACATCTCCTTCATGCGCGCCTGGGCGTGGCGGTCGTCGGGGTCGGTCGGGGATTCGAGCATCACGTCGCGCAGCAGCGAGAGCGTGGGGTCGATCTCGCGCTTGCGGCGCTCCTCGGCCAGCGTGCGGAAGATGGTCCAGATGTCGTCCGGGGCGGAAAAATATTCCCGCCGGTCGCCCGGCTTGTGCGAGAGGCGGACCAGCTTCCAGGACTCCAGCTCCTTCAGCCCGATGCTCACGTTCGAGCGCGAGAAGCCCAGCGCCTCGGCGATCTCGTCCGCGTTGATCGGCTCGCGCGCGGCGTAGAGCAGCGCGTAGATCTGCCCGACGGTGCGGTTGATGCCCCAGCGGCTGCCCATCTCGCCGAAATGCAGGACGAAGCGCTGTTTCAAGGGAGAGAGTTGCATTGTTTTGATCTTTCTCAATTTTCAGGAATTTCTGAAATTTTAGGCGTCCTGACGGGCGGTGCAATGTGACGCGCTGTCGCGGGCGTGCAGACGTTGCAGGGGGGCGTTCCGTGCCCCGTACATGTGAGTCGTCCTCACATGAAAACGTATGGCGTGTTGTTATCGCGATATGCACCGCATTAAGACGGCCAGAATTAACGCAAATGAGGGATTAACGGAGCAGGTGGGCTGAGGTAATCCGCTTCGATTTACGGTAAAGGCTTACTGGATATGAGGTAGGCACCCAATCATCATTTTCATCTTGCAATAACTGCTTGGGCAAATGACGATGCCAAGAAAACAGCCTTCACAAAAAATGGGGTTATCTCGGTCTTAATAACGCGGCTTTCATGCCGATAACCGTTGCGAAGCAAATCATCAAAGGAGATTCCCCATGCGTGTCAATGAACCTGTTACCCAGCGCGAATACGAGTTCCCGGACAACGCCACGCTCATGTCGACCACCGACACACAGAGCTACATCGCCTATGCCAACGCGGCGTTTGTGGAGGTGAGCGGTTTTTCCCGCGAAGAGATTGAAGGCAAGCCGCATAACATCGTCCGCCACCCGGATATGCCACCCGAGGCATTTGCCGATATGTGGGCCACGCTCAAGGCGGGGCAACCGTGGACGGCGCTGGTCAAGAACCGCCGCAAGAATGGCGACCATTATTGGGTGCGCGCCAACGCGACGCCCGTGGTGCGTAACGGCCGGACCAGCGGTTATATGTCGGTGCGCACCAAACCCACGCGCGAGGAAATCGCGGGGGCCGAGGCGCTCTACAAGGATTTCCGCACGGGCCAAGCGGGCAGCCGCAAGTTTCACAAGGGCCTGATCGTGAGAACCGGGCTGATGGCGTGGCGTTCGGGCTTTCAGGTCATGCCGGTGCGCTGGCGCATTCGGCTCACTTTTCTCACATTGCTGCCCGCGCTGGTGGCGCTGGCGTGGGGCTTCGGCATGTCCGGTGCGGCGCTCGGTGGTTTTGCCGGTGCGTTGCTTGTGGCCCTGGCGCTGGCGTCGTGGTCGTTGAAGGTTCAGATCGCCACGCCGCTCGAAAAGCTGCAGGAGCTGGCGCTGAGTGTGGCCTCGGGCGAGAGCCGGAAAGTCGCCATTGCAGACCGGGTGGACGAGATCGGCATGACGTTGCGCACGATCAGCCAGCTTGGCCTGATGTTCCGCTGGTTGATCGACGATGTGGCGGAGCAGGTCGTCAACGTGCAATCGGCCAGTCAGGAAATCGCCAAGGGCAACGGTGACATCAACATTCGCACCGAGCAGGCTGCTGCCAGCCTGGAAGAAACCTCCAGCTCGATGACGCAGATGACCGCCACCGTGGCCAGCAACGCCGAGACCGCGGGGCAGGCCAACACGTTGTCTGGGGAGGCCACGCAGGCGGCGGTCAATGGCGGTCGCGCCATGGAGCAGGTGGTGGCGACCATGAGCGCCATTTCGCAGAGCGCCAAGCAGATCGCCGACATCATCGGCGTGATCGACAGCATCGCCTTTCAAACCAACATCCTGGCGCTCAATGCTGCGGTGGAAGCCGCGCGCGCTGGCGAACAGGGGCGGGGTTTTGCTGTGGTGGCAGGCGAGGTGCGTGCGCTTGCGCAGCGCAGTGCCGGCGCCGCCAAGGAGATCAAGGAGCTGATCGGCACCAGCGTCGACAAGGTGGAATCGGGCTCGCGGCTGGTGGACGATGCCGGCAAGACCATGGACGACATCGTCGAACAGGTCAAAAAGGTCTCGGCCATGATTGCCGACATCAGCCTGGCGACGGCGCAGCAGACCGAGGGCATCACGCAGGTCAGCCAGGCGGTCAACCATCTCGATCAGGTCACGCAGGAGAACGCCACCCTGGTCGGCCAGAGCGCGGCTGCGGCCGAGGGCCTGCGCATTCAGGCCACGCGCCTGGTGGAGGCGGTGAACGTGTTCCGTTGAGCCCGAGGCAATTGCAAAAACGCCGTCGAACGCACATGGCGATTGTGCTGTCTTCGCCTACTATGCCTATGCAGTAACGTCCCTCAAAACGCACATTCTCTGGAGCGCAAACATGGCCTCACATGGTTTGATTGCCTGGTTGATCATCGGCGCGGTGGCGGGCTGGCTGGCCGGCATCCTGGTGAAGGGCGGCGGGTTCGGCATCTTCGTCGACATCGTGGTCGGCATCGTCGGCGCGTTCATCGGCGGATGGCTGGCCGGGGTGCTGGGCATCTCGCTGGGCGGCGGGTGGATCGGCTCGATCATCACGGCGGTGATCGGTGCGGTGATCCTGCTGTTCATCATCCGGCTGATCAAGCGCGCCTAGCGGGCGCCAGCACCGGCGCCAAGAACGGCGGTGGATGCGCATGTCATCCAACCGCCGGGTTTCAACATGCACCGCATCACCTAGACTGGTTGAACCAAAGGGCAGCCCCGCCGCGCCACAAGCGCCGGCGGGGCCGGTACACGCTAACCCGGCGAGGCCACCATGTCTGACCAATTCACCACCGCACCGCAAGAACTCTACGAAGGGTTCGAAATTCACGTTGTGCCAAGCCCGACTCGGGCAAACTCCACGCGCTACACCTACACCGGCTACGTGTGCCACCCCGGCGCCGATCCGCACCTGCCCGGTCATGTCGTACCCTTTCATGCCGATGGCGATGACACCTTCCGCAGCCCCGAAGAGGCCATGGAGGAAGCCGTGCACGTGGCGCGCAGCATTGTCGACGGCTCGCATCCGGATCTGTCGGTGCTGTCGATCGTGACGCACGGCTACTGACGCCGAAACCAGATCGGCAGCGTCCCTTCCCGTCAGCGCTGCTTGTGATGTGCCGGTTGCCCGTGGCGGCGGCCGACGCATTTGCTGTGCCGCACCATCCCGAATCGCGCTCGCACCGAAACCGTGCGGCGCGGTGCCCGCGCATGAGGCAAGCGCCCCGCCCGATTTCTGGGCAATTTCCCGCAAACCGCGATAGCTCAAGGCTTTGCCTCCTTGGCATACCTGTTGCATAGCACCATGGCGCGGGTCAAAGGCGATTCGCGCGCTTCGTGGTGAAGGCCCTGGTGCTCAGGGCTACTTGGACAACGGCGTCCCAGACCCCGGCTACTGCAGCCGGGCTCTCGGACGCCTTTCTTTTTTTTCGGCCCCTGATTGATGGGATTCAACATGACCGGCAAAGCGACCCGAATCGACCTGTTCAGCCTGCGCACGCCGCAGATGCGCGCCTTTCATCTGACGTGGCTCGCGTTCTTCGTGTGTTTCTACGCGTGGTTTGCCTGCGCGCCGCTCATGCCGGTGCTCAAGGGCGAATTCCATCTCACACCTGGCCAGATCGCCAACATCAACATCGCCGCGGTGGCGGTGACGATCCTGGTGCGGCTGATTGTCGGGCCGCTGTGCGACCGCTTCGGGCCGCGCAAGACCTACACCGGCTTGCTGCTGCTGGGAGCCATCCCCGTGCTGGGCGTGGCACTGGCGCAAAGCTACGAGACCTTCCTGTTCTTCCGCCTGGCCATCGGCGCGATCGGCGCGAGCTTCGTCATCACGCAGTACCACACGTCGGTCATGTTCGCGCCGAACGTGGTGGGCACGGCCAACGCGGCGGCGGCCGGCTGGGGCAACGCAGGCGGCGGTGTGGCGCAAGGCACGATGCCGCTGCTGCTGACCGCCATCGTGATGATGGGCGTCACGCAGAGCATGGGCTGGCGCATCGCCATGGTGGTGCCCGGTGTGGCAATGCTGATCGTTGCGGCGCTGTACTGGCGCTATACGCAGGACTGCCCGGAAGGCAACTTCAGCGCGCTGCGCGCCGCCGGCAAGACCATCGACGGCGGCAAGAAGGGTGGCTGGGGCAGCTTCGTCACGGCCGCCGGCAACTACCGCGTGTGGCTGCTGTTCATCACCTACGGCGCGTGCTTTGGCGTGGAGATCTTCATCCATAACATCGCCGCTACTTACTACGTCGATCACTTTGGCCTGTCGCTCTCGGCTGCCGGCATGGCCGCGGCCAGCTTCGGCCTGCTCGCACTGTTTGCCCGCGCGCTGGGCGGCATCGTCTCGGACCGCGTGGCAGCCAAGCGCGGCCTGGATGCGCGCACACAACTGCTGTGCCTGCTGATGCTGGGCGAGGGCCTCGGCCTGTTCGGTTTTGCCCATGCGGGCAGCGTGCCGGTGGCGATTCTGGCGATGCTCGGCTTCGGCCTCTTCACGCATATGGCGTGCGGTGCCACGTATGCGCTGGTGCCCTTTATCGATCGCCGTGCGCTGGGCGGTGTGGCCGGCATCATCGGCGCGGGCGGCAACGCGGGCGCGGTGGCGGCGGGCTTCCTGCTCAAGGGCATGGCCGATACGCAGGCCACGCTGTCCATCCTTGGCGTGCTGGTGGCGCTGTCGGCCATCTGCGCCATTGCCGTGCGTTTCTCGGCAGAGCACAAGGCCCGCGAACAAGCGCTGTACGACAACACGCTGGCCGCCGCCGGCAACGCCTGAAAGAGGACATCACCATGACCATGAAGATCGTCGTCATTGGCCACGGAATGGTGGGCCACAAGTTTCTGGAAAGCCTGCTGCATGCACCCGGCCATCACCTCCAGGTGACGGTGCTGTGCGAAGAGCCGCGCCCCGCCTACGATCGCGTGCACCTGTCGGAATTCTTCACGGGCAAGACGGCGGATGATCTCTCGCTCGTGGCGCCGGGCTTCTTTGATCGCGATGACGTGGTGCTCAAGCTCAACGCCCGCGCCACGGCCATCGACACCAACGCCAAAACCGTGACGGCTTCCACCGGCGAAGTGCTGCCGTACGACAAGCTCGTCATCGCGTCGGGCTCGTCGCCGTTTGTGCCGCCGGTACCGGGCCGCGACCGCAAGGACTGCTTCGTCTATCGCACCATCGAAGACCTGGAAGCCATGGCCGAATGCGGCCAGCGCGCCAAGACGGGCGTTGTCATCGGCGGCGGCCTGCTGGGGCTGGAATGCGCCAAGGCGCTGCGCGACATGAACCTGCAAACGCACGTGGTCGAGTTTGCCGGCCGCCTGATGGCGATGCAGGTGGACGACGGCGGCGGCCGCATGCTGCGCCGGAAGATCGAAGACCTGGGCGTGACCGTCCACACGCAGAAGAACACGTCGGAGATCGTCGACGGCGAAACGGCGACGCATCGCCTGAACTTTGCCGACGGCACGCACCTGGAAGCCGACATGGTCGTCTTCTCGGCCGGCATCCGCCCGCGCGACGAACTGGCGCGCGCCTGCGGGCTGGACGTGGGCGAGCGCGGCGGCATCGTGATCGACTCCGAGTGCCGCACCTCCGCGCCGGATGTTTACGCGATTGGCGAATGCGCGCTGTGGGGCGGCAAGGTCTACGGCCTGGTTGCGCCCGGCTACGAGATGGCGCGCATCACCGCCAAGCAGATCCTGGCGGCGGACGACGCGTCGGAGTTCAGCGGTGCCGACATGAGCACCAAGCTCAAGCTGATGGGCGTGGACGTCGCCAGCCTGGGCGATGCGCAGGGCGTGACGCCGGGCAGCCGCAGCGTGCTGTTCACGGATGAGCGCAAGCAGATCTACAAGAAGCTGGTGCTGTCGGAAGACGGCAAATACCTGCTGGGCGGCGTGCTGGTGGGCGATGCATCGGAATACGGCACGCTGCTGCAGATGATGCTCAACCGCATCGAGCTGCCTGAGGCGCCGGAATTCCTGATCCTGCCGCAGGCCGATGGCAACGCGCGCCCCGCATTGGGCGTGGATGCACTTCCCGACAGCGCGCAGATCTGCTCGTGCAACGATGTGTCGAAGGGTGCGCTGTGCCAGGCCGTGTGTGCCGGCGCCATGTCCGTGGGTGCGCTCAAGGACGCGACCAAGGCCGGCACCTCGTGCGGCGGCTGCGTGCCGCTCATGACGCAGGTGATGAAGGCCGAGATGAAGAAGCAAGGCCTGGCCGTCAACAACCACATCTGCGAGCACTTTCCGTATTCGCGCCAGGAGCTGTATCACCTCGTGCGCGTGGGCCGCATCCAGTCCTTTGAAGCGCTGCTGGAAGCGCACGGCAGCGGCATGGGCTGCGACATCTGCAAGCCGGCTGTGGCGAGCATCCTGGCTTCGTGCTGGAACGACTTCGTGCTGAAGAAAGAGCACGCCAGCCTGCAGGATTCCAACGACTACTTCCTCGCCAACATCCAGAAGGATGGGACGTACTCCGTGGTGCCGCGCATGCCGGGCGGCGAGGTCACGGCAGACGGGCTGATCGCCGTAGGCCAGGTCGCCAAGAAATACGGCCTGTACACCAAGATCACCGGTGGCCAGCGTGTCGACCTCTTTGGTGCGCGCCTGGAGCAACTGCCGCTGATCTGGGAAGAACTGATCGCGGCCGGTTTCGAGTCGGGTCACGCGTATGGCAAATCGCTGCGTACGGTGAAATCGTGCGTGGGATCGACGTGGTGCCGCTATGGCGTGGGTGATTCGGTCGGTTTTGCGATTGCGCTGGAGAACCGCTACAAGGGCCTGCGCTCGCCGCACAAGATCAAGTTTGGCGTGTCGGGCTGCACGCGTGAATGCGCGGAGGCACAAGGCAAGGACGTCGGCATCATCGCCACCGAGAAAGGCTGGAACCTGTATGTGTGCGGCAACGGCGGCATGAAGCCCCGTCATGCCGAACTGCTGGCGGCCGACCTCGACCAGGAAACGCTCATCAAGTATGTCGACCGCTTCCTGATGTTCTACGTGCGCACGGCCGACCGCCTGCAACGCACCAGCACATGGCGCGACAACCTCGAAGGCGGTCTCGACTATTTGAAGGACGTGGTCGTCAACGACAAGCTGGGCATCGTGGCCGAACTCGAAGCCGAGATGCAGCATGTGGTCGACACCTACCAGGACGAATGGAAGACGGCCGTGACCAACCCCGACGTGCGCAAGCGCTTCCGCCACTTCGTCAACAGCGAAGCGAAGGATGCGAATGTCGTCTTCGTTGAAGAGCGCGGCCAGATCCGCCCCGCCACGGTCGAGGAGCGTGCCAAGACGCGGCGCGTGCGCATTCCCGTTGTTGCTGAAGCCGCTTGAGCCCGAGAGAAGAGGAGAACGCCATGCAAGCATCCCGTTGGACGCCCATCTGTGCCGTGGACGACATCGTTCCCAACACCGGCGTCTGCGCGCTGGTGGACGGTGACCAGGTTGCTGTGTTCCGTGTGGCCGGCAACACGTCGCAAGGCGTGTACGCCATCGGCAACTACGACCCCAATTCCCATGCTGCCGTGCTCTCGCGCGGGCTCATCGGCAATCTGGGCGAGCGCATCGTCGTGGCGTCGCCGATCTACAAGCAGCATTTCGACCTGACCACCGGCGAGTGTCTGGAAGCGCCGGCCAACTCCGTGCACGCGTACGCGACCAAGGTCGAGAACGGCACTATCTGGGTGGGAGTGTGAGCATGACGTCGGCGCGCCCCAAGCTGGTCGTCATTGGCAACGGCATGGCCGGCATGCGCACGGTCGAGGAATTGCTCAAGCTCGCGCCGGACCTGTACGACATCACCGTGTTTGGCGAAGAGCCGCACGGCAACTACAACCGCATCCTGCTCTCGCCTGTGCTGGCAGGCGAAAAGCAGGTTGACGACATCATGCTCAACACGCGTGAGTGGTACGCACAGAACCACATCACGCTGCATGCCGGCGACCCGGTCGTCGCCATCGATCGCCCGCGCCGCACGCTGCGCTCGCGAGACGGCGTGGAGATGCGTTACGACCGCCTGCTGATCGCCACCGGCTCGCGGCCGTTCATCCTGCCGGTGCCGGGGCATTTGCTGCCGGGCGTGATCGCCTTCCGCGACATCCAGGACGTGGAGACGATGCTGGAGGCGGCGCGCAACCATCGGCATGCCGTCGTCATCGGCGGCGGCCTGCTCGGGCTCGAAGCGGCCAACGGGCTGATGCGCCAGGGCATGGACGTGACGGTCGTGCACCTGCCCGACACGCTGATGGAGCGCCAGCTGGACAAGCCCGCCGCACAACTGCTGCAGAAGGCGCTGGAAGCCAAGGGCCTGCGCTTCCTGCTGGGCGCGCACACGGCCGAGCTGCTTGGCACAGACCGCGTGACTGCCGTGCGCTTCAAGGATGGCACCCAAATTCCCGCCGACCTCGTCGTCATGACTGCCGGCGTACGCCCGAACATTGAGCTTGCCAAGGCCGCCGGACTGCATTGCGAACGCGCCATCATCGTCGACGATACGCTGCAGACCTACGACCCGCGTATCTACGCCGTGGGCGAATGCGTGCAACACCGCAGCGCAACGTTCGGTCTCGTTGCACCGATCTGGGACCAGGCCCGCGTGTGTGCCGCGCACCTGGCTGGCGCCGGACACCGCCGCTATATCCAGCAGGCCACGGCGACCAAGCTGAAGGTCACGGGCGTGGACTTGTATTCCGCTGGCGATTTCATCGGCGGCGATGGCACCGAAGACATCGTGCTGCGCGACCCGCGCCGCGGCGTCTACAAGCGCCTTGTGCTGAAGGAAGACCGCATCGTCGGCGCGGTGCTGTACGGCGACGTGGCCGACGGCCCGTGGTACTTCGACCTGATCCAACGCGAAGTGCCCATCACGTCGATCCGCCAGCGCCTGTTGTTTGGCCGAGCGCTCTGCGAAGCGGAAGCCGCGTAATGAACACCGGCAAGATACGAAACCGGCAACACCCTTCGTACGCCCCCGGTGTGGCCTTTGACTTACCTGCCCTAGATGGCGCCTTGGATTTTTGTAAGCGGGCGGAAAAAAGACGGGGAACTGTCTGAGCGCAGCGAGTTTTCCCCGTCTCCGCCCGGTTACAAAAATCCAAGGGGAAGTCGCCATCTCGGGCGCGCCTTTCTTTTGCTTACTTTTCTTTGGCAAGACAAAGAAAAGTGAGTCAGCCCCGGCAGGGGATGAAACAAGGGATGCACCAATCAAGCAAAGCACCACAGAGACGACGATGACCACCATCCCCATCCACCCAGTAACAAACGCCGTGCGCACCACCTGCCCCTACTGCGGCGTCGGCTGCGGCGTGCTCGCGACCCCGCAAGCGGATGGCAGTGTCAGCATTCAAGGCGATCCGACCCACCCCGCCAACGCAGGTCGCCTGTGCGTAAAGGGCGCCGCGCTGGGGGAAACCGTCAGCCTCGATGGCCGCCTCCTCTATCCCGCCATCCGCGAACGTTCGCATGACGTCGACGCCTCCATTGCCCCGCTGCAGCGCGTGACATGGGACACCGCGCTCGACACCGTCGCCCAGGGTTTCCGCCGCATCATCGACGAACACGGCCCAGATGCGGTCGCGCTCTACGTCTCCGGCCAGTTGCTGACTGAGGACTACTACGTCGCCAACAAGCTGATGAAGGGCTTCATCGGCACGGCCAACATCGATACGAACTCTCGGCTGTGCATGTCGTCGGCTGTGGCCGGCCACAAGCGCGCGTTTGGCGAAGACCTCGTGCCCGTCTGCTATGACGATCTGGAAATGGCGGACCTCATCGTGCTGGTCGGCTCCAACACGGCGTGGTGCCACCCCATCCTGTTCCAGCGCATCGTGCGTGCCAAGGAAGCGCGGCCCGAGATGAAAGTGGTGGTGGTCGACCCGCGCCACACGGCCACGTGCGAGCTGGCCGATCTGCATCTGCCCATCAAGCCCGGTACCGATGTGCGGTTGTTCAACGGCCTGCTGTCGTTCCTCTCGCGGCGCGGTGTGGTTGACCGCAACTTCGTCACGCTGCACACCAACGGCCCGGACGCCGCCCTGGAAGCCGCCGGCACCGAGAGCGAGGACGTCGAAGCCGTCGCCAAGGCCTGCAAGCTCAAGCTCGACGATCTGCTCACCTTCTACAGCTGGTTTGCCGACACCGAGCGCACCATCACCGCGTTCTCGATGGGTGTGAATCAGTCGACGGCGGGCACGGACAAGGTCAACAGCATCATCAACTGCCACTTGCTCACGGGCCGTATCGGCCGCGCGGGCATGGGGCCGTTTTCGATTACCGGCCAGCCGAATGCCATGGGCGGCCGCGAGGTGGGCGGGCTGGCTAACATGCTGGCTGCGCACATGGAGCTGAACGAGCCGTCGCATCGCGATCTCGTGCAGACGTTCTGGGGCGCGCCGCGCATGGCAGACAAGGCGGGCCTCAAGGCAGTCGACCTGTTCAACGCCATTGAAGACGGGCGCGTCAAGGCCGTGTGGATCATCGGCACCAACCCCGTGGTCAGCCTGCCGGATGCGGACCAGGCGCGCCGTGCACTCGCCAGGTGCGAACTCGTCGTCGCATCCGACATCGTTGAAGCCACCGACACGACCGAGCTGGCCGACATCCTGCTGCCGGCGCTGGGCTGGGGCGAGAAAGACGGCACGGTGACGAACTCCGAGCGCCGCATCTCGCGCCAGCGCGCCTTTCTGCCCGCGCCCGGCGAGGCGCGCGCCGACTGGGACATCATCGCCGACGTCGCCCGCCGCATGGGTTACGAGGGCTTCGACTTCAAGCGCGTGCACGATGTGTTCGACGAACACGCGCGACTGTCCGCCTACGCCAACGGTGCGAGCGGCATTCGCCGCGTCTTCCACCTCGGCGGCCTGGCCGGGTTCGATGCCGATGCATACGACGGCATGTCGCCGGTGCAATGGCCCATCGCAACGTCGGGCAAGGGCGAAGCGCGCCTGTTCAGCGATGGCCGCTTCGCCCACGCCGATGGCCGCGCGCGCTTCGTGCCGACGCCGGCCCGTGCCCCCGCGCATGCGGCCGATAGCGAATATCCGCTCATCCTCAACACCGGCCGCGTGCGCGACCAATGGCACACCATGACGCGCACCGGCCGCGCGCCCAAGCTGGCGGATCACGTGCCCGAACCGTTCGTCGATCTGCACCCGCACGATGCGCTGCTGGCCGGCGTGCGTGAGGGCGGCCTGGCGCGCGTGTCCTCGCGCTGGGGCAGCGTGGTGGCGCGTGTGCGCATGACGGGCGGCATCGCGCGCGGCAGCGTGTTCGTGCCGATCCACTGGAACGGCCAGTTTGCTTCCGATGCGCGTGTGGGTGCGGTCGTCAATCCGGTGGTCGACCCGGTGTCCGGCGAGCCCGAGTTCAAGCACACGCCGGTGATGGTCGAGCCGTTCGACGTGGCATGGCACGGCTTTGTGCTCTCGCGCCGCGCGCTCGACACCGACGATGCAACGTGGTGGACGCGCATCCAGGGCAAGCAATTCGTGCGCTATGAGCTGGCCGGTCGCCAGCAACTGGGTGCCGTACACGATTGGGCGCGTGCGCTGCTCGGCGTAGCGGATCCGCACGCCGACTGGCTCGAATACGAAGACGCCACCGCGCGCGTCTACCGCGCCGTGCACGTCGTGGACGACCGCATCGAAGCCTGTGTGTTTCTCTCGCCGCGCCCGGACCTGCCGTCGCGCAACTGGCTGGCCGGCCTGTTCGCGCAAGAACGGCTGGAAGACGTCGATCGGGCGGGCGTGCTGCTCGGCCAGCCGATCGAAGCGGGCGTCGACGTCGGTCCCACCGTCTGCTCATGCTTTGGCGTGGGCCGCAACACCATCTGCGATGCCATCCGCACGCAGGGCCTGCAATCCACCGGCGAGATCACGGCCTGCCTGAAGGCGGGCGGCAATTGCGGCTCGTGCGTGCCGGAGCTGAAGCGGTTGCTGGTGGAGGCGCGCGTGCAGCAGGCGGCGTGACTTTGCTTGGCGAGCAGGTTTTGCGCCGTGTTGCCATCATGGCTGTAACGACGGTTCGCATGTGCAGTTTGCTCACTTATCGCGCGAAGGGCAGTGGGGCGCAAGAGCCGAAATCCGTGAACTGAACGCCCGCTCATACTGCGGTTGCCGTTCACTGTATTGGTTATCAATCAAGAGGACCTATTGGTCGCCAGTCCATTGCCCAAACCAAGGCAGATACGCATTGGTCCGTCCACCAGCGCGTGGCCACTGCTTGGGCGGATCGCGCTTGACCCAGTGCGGCGGCGGCGCCACCAAGACACTCCATGCGTCATTCGGATTCGCAGCGCTGGTCACGACGGCGCTGTTGCCGGTCTGGTCTGCAAACGCCGTGGCGCGGGCGATGTTCAGACCAGCACTTGCGGCACGTAGGCCGCCGATGGCGTGTTCGGAGACGCTGCGCACGTTCTCGATGGGGTCCAGGTCCGGCCACTGTTGGTGCACAGCGGCGCGCAGCGGTCTCATCAACGTGTTGACGTTGGCGGCATGCTTGTCCACGTCGTGATAGACGCGGCCGACCGGATGACCTGACGGGGCTTGCGCCTGCATGGTCTGCATGAGCGCGCTCCAGGCGCCGCCCGGCGTGGCCGCCTTGGCGCCAATGCCGCCTTCGTGTTGCTGCGGGATGTAGAGGGCCGACAGCGGTGTGTAACCCCAATCGGCATTCGGGTGGCCGAGGATGAGCAGGACCGAGTTCTCGTCGGTGCGCCCGCCCTTCGGGTAGCCCGGCGCATCCATGGTGTAGACCCACACAGTCTTGCGCGGGTTGGCGTTCAGGTAGGCGATAGCCTCCTTCAGGTCATAGAAGCCGACCGTTTCCTCGCCGGCCATGACCGTCACGTCGGGGACTTTGGTTTGCGGGAACGACTCCAGGTCCATTGCGTTGGCTTCGCTGAAAACCTCACTGGTGAACAACCGTCGAGCCGCCTTCAGGGTGAAGGTGGGCAGGCCGATGGTCATTTCTTGGTCGGCACCAAGACCTCGCTGTGGCTCGCCACGATTGATGTACATCTTGGTGAAGAAGTCCGGCATGCGTGCTTCGGCATGGGCTTCGTTCTCGGCCAGGATCGATGGCGCGGGCATGCCCAAACGGAAGTGACGGGAAAGGCGGTCACTGCCATTGCGATACCGCTCTTCCTTGATATAGGTCGGCGTATCGATCCACGCGCGGGGCATGCCGGCGAACACCTTGATGTCGGCAAAGTCCGGCCGGTTGGTGCCGTGCTGGATGGAGTAGAAATAGTTTCGGTCCACCGCGTAGTGATAGCCCAGGGGGTACAGCGGATCGCGGATCAACTCAACCAAGGTCCGCCAATAGACCGGGTTGGGGTTGTCTGTTTTCCACACCACGCGCACAGGGC
Organism: Ralstonia sp. UNC404CL21Col; assembly: GCF_000620465.1. GTDB lineage: Bacteria > Pseudomonadota > Gammaproteobacteria > Burkholderiales > Burkholderiaceae > Ralstonia > Ralstonia flatus. Next base: position 411,021 of record NZ_JIBE01000004.1, on the reverse strand, counting down.
GCACCAGCACACCCGTCGGGTCGCCCAGCTTGAGCTCAGGGCTGTCGGTGTCATTGGGGTTGCGCTCGGCCATGCCCTGTGTCCACAACAGGTTCCAGTGTGTGGGGTAGTCGATCCACATGAGGGGGCTGCGCCACAGCACACCCAACACATAGGCGGCGGGCGCGTTGGGGCCGGTTTCTACAGGGGTTTTGACGGGCAGCGGATAGGGGGTAGGCAAGCGGAAGTATCGGGATTGCGACGACATGGAAATTCCAGTACAGGCAGAGAACAGCAGGGTGGCGGCCAACAGGCCGGCGAGCGTCGCCCGGCGTGGGCGGTTTGGCTGAAGGTCATTCATTGGGGGTATCCAATCCAAAGACATGGTCAATTTCGGAGCGACTCGGCCCAGGAAGTTCGTGCTGCGGCGCGTTGCCCGATCCAAAGACTCGATCAATGTCGCTTGGGTGCTGCCGTTGCCGCAGTAGCTCGGCACGACGAGCTTCGCGCAACTCCTCGCCCGGGCTGCGCTCGCGCAGCATTACCGGCTCGGGGTGTGGTTCGCGGTAGCTTTGTATGAACCCGCCGCTGTTGCTGCGCTCAGTGTCGATACCAAGCGTTGCGGGGGTTTCGGATTGGTAGTCCTCGTGCTTTTCAAGCCTCATGTTTTGAGGCAATCGCCCGGTTCGGTAGTACGGACACCACTCCGCCATCACCGGATCCTTCGGATCCCCATACCGCCAGTCCGCAAATTGCCGCAGCCAGTTCATCTGACGCACGGGCAGCACGTTCAACCCGACATTCACGTCGTAGGCCAGCACCCTCCTGGCGTGCTCGGGGTTGGTGAGGATGGTGGAGTGGTTGCTGGCGTTCAGGTTGACGGCCTGCTTCAAAAAGTCTTCGCGCACGTTCTGATCGAACTGGCGGAAGGCGGCATGCTTTTCGCCCGAGAGGTCGCCGCCGCGGCGCATCTGGTCGATGGCGCTGTCAAATGGGTTGCCTCGCACGCCGCGCGCAAGCTGGCGCACGCTGGCGTTGTGCTCGTAGCGCAGCGCGGCTTCGTCCCCAACACCGCCCTGGCCCTGTACGCGGTATTGGTCATAGATGTCATTGGTCCTGGCACCGCGGTGGAGTGCGTCGGTGTGCGATTGCGGGCCTTGGTCGAAAACGCCTGCCACCTTGCCGCTGGCGGGCGTTCCGCCGTCCAGCCGTGCTTGCCCGTCGTCCTTGGGCTGCTGGCCGGTGGCGTCGGTTTGCGGGTGGTACAGGTGGTGCGCAATAGGTACCACCGGGTTGGGCACGGCGTGAGCGTTGATATTGACCTTCCAGCCGTCGGGTGGATCGGCGTTGACGGGGATATCGCCCTTCTGACCCAGGGTGAGCACTTTGATGAGAACGCCGCCAAGGGTGATGACGCCACCGATGAAGGTGGCACCGATCTTCGAGGGGATGCTGCGCCGATTGTCTTTCCAGGGCCGTGTGAAGTGGACGTGGGCGTTGAGCGGTGTGCGCAGCCAGAAGGCGCCGCTCTTGCCTTGAATGGTGTCGGCCCGCTCAGGGTGGTATTTGTCGTAGTAGACGAAATCCTGACCGGGGGCGACACCCACCTTGAAGGGTTCGGTCTTGTACTTGAGCGGGTTGCCCTGCGCCCAGATGCGTTGGTAGAGCACGCCGTGTGCGTGTTTGAAAACGTGGGGCTTGTCGCCCGCGTCGTCGTCCTTGCCTGCGAGTACGGCCTGCGGCAAGCCCAGCCACCCCATGCCCATGACCGAAGCGACGCCAATCACCTGGTCATGCGGGTTGGCGTAGAGAAAGACGTTGCCGTGTGTCGGGTAGGTCTTCTGGTCTTGCGCTTGGCTCCACGGCGCCTTTTTGTTGCTCAGGTAGAGATCAACACAAGCGGGGCTGGCAAGGTTGCCGGTCTTGCCCTTACGTTCGTTGACGATGCCAAAGAACGAGTCCAGCGTCTTGCGCCGCGCCAAGACGGTGACGCGTCCCTCTCCCGTGACTTCATCGTATTGCGCGAAGTTGTCAAAGAAGTTGGGCAACACGCCGTAAGGCGGATTGGCGAGGATGTAGGTATCGGCCACGCCGTCGCCACCAAACCTTGCCTTGCCGATGAAGGCAGAGGCAATGCCGACCATGTTGCCCTGGCTGTGACAGACGATGGTGATGGGGCATTCTTTCGCGCCGTCGTATTCATTCCGATGCCGCTTGCGTGCCTCCGCGACGAGAGCGGCAAGACGCCACGCGGCGTGCGCCTGGTAGTGCCGGGGCGGGCAGTCGAAGACGAGGCGACTGCTCTCGGTGTTGAGGTCTTGTACGGTCAGGCCCATCAGCAAGTCGGTGGCGGTACCGCTGCCCCACATGTCGGGCAGCGCGGTGCAACCGTTCGCAAATGGGCCACCGCCCCAGGCGTTGTCTTCGTCGAGCAGGATGTTAGGGCCGACCTTTTTCAAGTCGGATTGATTAGCGGAAAATCCCCACCGGAAGCGGATCACCGGGCTGGCAGCTTCGTCACTGACGAACTCGCTGGCTGGCACGCCAGTGTCGCTCTTGGTCCGAGCGAGGTAGCCGTCAGGGGTGAGTTCGGGCCCATACCGCGCGGCATGTAGCAAAGCGGCAAGGCTGGTGTCATGTGCCTGGTCGAACTCGCTACGGTGCAGGCGTTCATTCAGTCCCTGGCACAACCCCGCTTCGGTGGCATCGAACCACTCGCCCGTGGAATTGACGCCGTGCACGAAGATGATGATGCCGGGCAGCGCGTTGAATGGGGTCTTACACACGCCACCACCGGGCAGCGTGATGTCGCGGGCGCGGGCGATGACGTTCGTTTCGGAGAGGCTGAATTCTTGTGTGCTCACGGTGCAGGTGCTCAGAACAGTTTGGGAAGCTTGAAGGCGGCTTGCAGGTGTTCGATCTGCTGCAAGGTTGATTCCGGGGTGACGCCATCCGCGGCAACACCGTTGCCAACCACGCTGCCATCGGCAGTGGTCAAGGTGTATGCGGTGCTGGAAATCGGTTCGCCATCGATCTCGCGCACCAGCGCAAAGCTGCGCTTGGTGTCGCCCGAATCAAACTGCGGCAGCGCTCCGTCAATGCCCTGTGCCGGCGGCACATCAAAGTTCCCCGTATGCAGGTGGATGAGCGTCGGCCCAAAGGCCTCGACCTTCCCACCCGCAATCCGGATCCCCGCGTTGCCGCTCATGAGCGTGATGCCTGTCTTGGCATTGAGCACGATCGTGCCGTCCGTGGCGGTGACGACCACATCCTGCTTGGCATTGGAGGTGATGCTCTTCTGCTGCGCTTGCAGCACAAGCTGTCCCTGGTGAGCGATGCCCTTCCATTCACCGCTGTGGGCAAACAGGCTGATGCCGGTGCCGGCGTTGACGAGGTACTGCTGTCCTGCCGTTTGCTGCTGGTTCAGCTTGGATACGGTGTCGATGTGCTGGCCCGCGTAGCTGGTCAGGCTTTTGGGTGTAGCCAAGCCGATCCCAGCTGGCGCGTAGGCGCCCAGCAGGGGCTGGCCACCTCGGCCTGGCTTGTCCTGATGGTTGTTGGCCCCGGCATCCCATTCCTCAATGGCTTTCGTGAGGGTCGATTGCGGACCGGCGTCGGTTTTCAGGGCTTCGTGCTGGCTGCTGTACTCACCCAACGATTTGGCGGCTTCGAGCGCGGCCTCCATGCAGCGGATGAACTCTTGCCGGTCGAGGTGGCCGCCCACGGCAGCAATCTGCCCTTCGGTGGTGAGGAGCAAACCCTTGGCACCACGGATAGCACCCTGCCCATCGGTGCGCAGATCAAAGCCTTCGCCTCGCTGGTCTTTGCGCCCCGGGTTGCCAGGCACCCCAGTCAGATAGCCAAGGTTGAGCTGACTGGTCTGGTGGTCTGACGACAGTTGTGCCTGGATCTGGCCTTGCGTGTCGTCCATCAACAGGTGGTTGCGCCGCTTGCCGAACAGTTCTTTGCTGGCGATACCACTGAGCGCATGCTGGCCAGGCAGTTGCCACGGCGGCAGATTCAACTGATTCGGCACCCGCCCAATGATGATCGGCGTATTCGGGTCGCCGTTGAGGTAGTCAACGAGCACCTCCTGTCCGATGCGCGGGATGTGCATGGCGCCAAACTGGTCACCAGACCAGCCATTGGCGACGCGTATCCAGGGGGAGCTGTTCTGGTCGTATTGGCCGTAGCGGTCCCATTCGAACTGGACTTTGACGCAGCCGAAGTCGTTGGTCCAGACTTCCTGGTTCTCGGGGCCGGTGACGACGGCGCGCTGAATACCCTTGACGCGCGGTTTGGCGGTGGTCAGCGGCGGGCGGAAGACTTCATCCGTCGGGTGGGCTTCAAAGCGGACATGACAGGCGTAACGCTGGATGCTGCCCGATTGGACGGCGACGTCTTCGAGTTCAAGCTCGGTGCTGACGACGAGGAATTCCCGATTGAGATCATCCTTGTCGTGGTTGGCGATCTGGTAGGTGCAGCCGGCAGCGACGCCACGCACCGCCTGCGCCACGCATGCGGCGGCCTTTGGCGCGGCGCTCTTCCATGCGGATGCGGGCGCGCTGGCTGCCGATGTCTCGGCTTGTGTAGACGCCGGGGTCATATTCGTAGCGTTCGAACTCGGAGTGGTACGTGTCACGCGGCAAGCTGTCGCCGGTGGTGAGATCGGCCTTGGGCTGGCGCGGGTCGTAGTCTTTGAGGGTGACCTTGCCGGTGCGCAGGCGATTGATGGGTTCGAACCGGGTGAGGTGCTCTTCGTCAACCTTGAAGCCCTGCGGGTAGATCGGCAGCGTGTGATACGCAGCGCTGGGAAATCTACGCCAGGCGCCGGATTCGCTCACCAGCACGAGGCGGTGGTGGCCGCCATCGTGTTCGAAGAAGTAGGTGATGCCCCATTCTTCGGTGAGGCGTTGGAGGAAGGCGAAATCCGTTTCGCCGTGCTGGACTTCCCATTCGAGTTTGGGGAAGGCGCTCTCGTCCAGGCGTTTGTCGACGCTGAAGGTGTAGTCGGCCAGGACTTCATCAAGGATGTCGATGACGCTTTTGTTCTGGAAGGCTTTGTAGTCGGCGGTCTGGGTGGCGAGCCAGAGCCAGGGGCGCAGGGTGTAGCGGTAGAGGCGGTTGTCGCTCACACCGCCAACTTGTTCGACAGCGCTGATGACGCCAGTAATTTGGCGCTCGCCGGCGCCAACACCACCCATCAGGCCGGTGCCGATGCCGTCCAACTCAATCGTCAGCGTCATCTCCAGGCCGATGGCGTCGTCCAGATCCGATTCGAGCATGGCTTGCGCTGCGCCAACAGAAACGGGGCGCAGGTCGACCGTGTAGGTGAACAGCTCGCTCAGGGCTTCGCGCCCACTCACGCGCACGAACTCCAACTGCGGCACGCCCAGCAACTCGGGGATCGCAGCACTCGTGGCTTTGACTGTGCGGTGAGGATCGGATCGAGGGATGGTGTTGGTTACGTTCGCGGGGCGATTGATGCGAGCGGCGCTTTGGCTCACGAGCGGTCTCCCAGTAGAGGTCAAGAGGAAACATCCTCGTGGCTCTGTCGCGCTACCGGAATGGAATTGACGAAACTTGACGCAATGCGTTGGGCGGCGGTGAGCTGCCCGTGTACGGATACGCGTGGGCGTGCGCCGGCTAACTATTCCTTAACTAAATCAGCTTTTTCACCCGGGCGATATTGCTTATCTAATTTAACCCGGATAGAATTTGGCTCATTGTATTTCTGGAGCAAGTTCATGCATCCCACACCCGTTGTGATCTGCACGGCGTTTGCCGGCACGCAGTGCCTGGCCGCCGGGCCCGTCCGCGACGTCGCCCGGGCCGTCAAGATCCACGTCGATGCATACCCCGAATCGCAGGTGCTGGTGTTTGACCGCACCACCGCACAGCCCGTGGAATTCGACTTGCGCGGCACAGTGGAAGACGTGCTTGCGCGCCTCGATCCAACCGCACCGTCTGCCACGCAACCGGCAGAGTCCGATAGTCGCCCGCGTGGTCCTGGCCGCCCCAAGCTGGGCGTGATTGCGCGCGAGGTCACCTTGCTGCCGCGCCACTGGGACTGGCTGGCCGCGCAGCCGGGCGGGGCATCGGTTACGCTGCGCAAGCTCGTGGAAGATGCCCGGCGCGCTGCCGAAGGCGCCGACCGCCGCCGGACTGCGCAAGAGGCGGCGTACCGCTTCATGTCGGCGATGGCCGGCAACGCCGCGGGCTTTGAAGAGGCCACGCGCGCCCTGTTTGCCGCAGATGCCGCGGCGTTCGAGTCCCTCACACACTCCTGGCCCGCCGACGTGCGCGACTTTGCACGCGAACTGGCAAGCCGGGCCTTCAATCCTCAACAGGAGGCTGCATGACAGCGCCTGCCGCTCGCCCGTTGTGGCGAACATTCATCGCATTCCTCGGCCCGCTGATCCTGGCCAACATCCTGCAATCGTTGTCGGGCACGCTCAACAACGTCTATGTGGGGCACATGCTGGGCGTGAAGGCACTCGCCGCGGTGTCGGCGTTCTTCCCGATCCTGTTCTTCTTCATCGCTTTCATCATCGGGCTCGGGTCCGGTGCGGCGGTGCTGATCGGGCAAGCGTGGGGCGCCAAGAAGCCCGAGGCGGTCAAGACCGTGGCCGGGACAACGTTGTCGGTGGGCTTCATCGTCGGGCTGGCGGTGGCACTGCTGGGCGGCCCCTTCGCCAACGCGCTGCTGGGGTGGCTCGGCACGCCGGCCGACATCCTGCAAGACGCCACGCTCTACGCTAGCGTCATGCTCTATGCCATGCCGGGCCTGTTCGTCTACCTGCTGGCCACGGCGATGATGCGCGGCGTGGGTGACACACGCACGCCGCTGCGCACGCTCGCGCTGTCGACGGCGATCGGGCTGGTGCTGACGCCGACCTTCATTCGCGGCTGGTTCGGCTTGCCGCAGCTGGGTGTGGCAAGCGGCGCCGCGGCGACCATCATCTCGTTCACGGTCGCGCTGGTGTGGCTCGCGTTCTTCCTGCGCCGCCGCAACCATCCGCTCGCGCCCGATGCCGTGCTGGCGCGGCATCTGTGGGTCGATCTGGGTGTGCTCCAAACCGTGCTGCGGATCGGCGTGCCGACGGGCGTGCAGCTTGTGGTCATTTCGATTGCCGAGCTGGCGCTGCTGTCCTTCGTCAACGGCTTCGGCTCCGACGCGACGGCTGCGTACGGCGCCGGCACGCAGATCATCAGCTACGTGCAGTTTCCCGCCATGTCGATTGCGATCACGGCGTCCATTCTCGGGGCGCAGGCCATCGGTTCGGGCAATACGGAGCGGCTGGACGCCATCACGCGCACGGGACTGTGGCTCAACGTGGCCATTACCGGCGTGCTGGTGCTGATGGCGATGCTGTTCTCGCGCGCCGTCATCGGCTGGTTCACCACGAACACGGAAGTGATGAGCCTTGCCCAGAGCCTGCTGCACATTTCGCTGTGGAGCTCGGTCATCTTTGGCATGGCGAGCGTCTTCTCGGGCGTGATGCGCTCAAGCGGCACGGTGATGGCGCCCACGGCGATTTCCATCCTCGCCATTGCGGCGGTGGAAGTGCCGGTGGCCTGGGTGCTGAGCCGCCATATCGGCACCGACGGCATCTGGGCTGCGTATCCGGCTGCCTTCCTCGCCATGTTCGTGATGCAGGGGCTGTATTACGCGCTTGTGTGGCGACGCCGCGCGCAGCGGTTCGGCATCCGCCGCATGGTGTGATGGGCGCGCGGAGCTAGGCGCTGTTTGGCGGGCCGCCGAGCGTGACGGTCAGCGTGTCGTCGGCGATGCTGATCGGCACATGCGTCAGGCACAGGCCCGCCGCCGGTGCCGCCAGATTGAAGCGCAGGCCATGCGCGGGGCACCGCAGCCACGTGCCCTCCAGTGGCCCGTTGGCCAACGCGGCTCCTTGATGCGGGCACGCATTGTCGATGGCGTAGACCGCGCCGTCGATGTTGAACAGCGCGATGCACCTGTCTGCCATCCATATGAGCTTGCGTTGACCCTGCGGCAGTTCCGCCAAGGGGATCGACACCGCGTGCGACATGCTGGCCTCCCGAGTCAGCGCAGGGCAGCGATGAGTGCCTGTGCCCCCGGCCACGGGCCGAAGCCCGATGCCGGATTGAGGTGTCCGACCTCCCCGAGATCGACCAGACGGCTGCCCCAGTCGGCGGCCATGCCGGCCACGCGTTCGAACGAGGCCAGCGGGTCGTTCCTGCTCGCGGCGACGATGCTTGGAAACGGCAGGGGATGCCGCGGGCAAGGCAGCCAGCCGTTTTCTTGCAGCACGTCCTGCGTGGGGTAGGCCGAAGGCAGGGGCGTGTCGAGATCGGCCGGCGTGGCCAGCAAAGCGCCGTGGATCTTGCGCGTGTGCCGCCGGGCCCAATGCACGGTGATCATCACGCCCGCGCTGTGCGCTGCCAGAATCACCGGACCGTCGATGGCGCTGACGGCCTTGTCCAACGCTGCGACCCGTGCTGCGCAGCTCAACCTGTCGACCTCCAGCGGCGGGACCGACGCAGCCTTGTGGCCTGCCGCCCGGAGTTCGGCTTCGAGCAACGTCTGCCAGTGTTCGGCTACGTGGTCGCGCAGGCCGGGTACGAAGAGGAGGGTGGAAGCGGTGTTGGACAACGTCATGATGAAACGCCATGCAGAAAAAACGAGGAGGTCGCCCTCCTCGAATGCCGACCGGGGAGACGGCGGAGTCCGCCTCCCGTGGTGCTTTTGGAGACCGGCCGCTCAGAACTTGTGACGGATGCCGACGGCCGCGCCCAGCATGCTGGTCTTGCCCGCGGCGAGGCCATAGCCCGTGGCGTTGAGATCCACCGTGGCCTGATCCAGCGCGAGGCCTGCGTTGCGCGCATACGCCGTCGTCAGATACAGGTCGGTGCGCTTGGAAAGCGTGTAGTCGGCAATGAACGCGACCTGCCACGGGTTGGCCTGTGTCGACGGTGCGCTGTTGATGGTCTTGATTTTCTGATACGAGTATTCGAGCGAGAGCATCAGCGCGTTCGTCGCCTGGTAGTTGGCGCCGGCCCAGAAGTAGTCGTCGCGCAGTGCCACGCTGCCGTTGGCGTTCTTGTTCTGGCCCCAGCGGTAGCCGCCCATGATCTTGAACACGTCGCCAACGAGGTAGCTGCCCGCCAGCGCTGCCTTGCGCAACGTGCCGGAGCTGAATGCGCCGCCGCCCAGCGGCGTGCTCGGGTTGTACTGGTCGTACGCGAGCGTGGCGCCCAGGGGCCCCGCCGAATAGGCCACCCCCGCGCCGTAGCCGCTGTCGCGCCGCGCCTGGCCGGGCACTTCGCCGTTGCCGCCGCCGGTCGGGTTGGTGCTCGGCGCGCCGGTGCCGAACGACCAATGGGCCTGCGCCGTCACCGGGCCGAAGTTGCCCGTGTACATCGCCGTGTTGTCGGAGCGGAAATTGACGCCGGTCTGCACGGCCGCCGGTTCGTATTGCGTGGAATACGCCATCGGCTCGAAGTTGGCCAGCAACTGGAACAGCGTCGTGTACTGGCGGCCGAAGGTGAGCTGTCCGACCGTGCTGCTCTTGAGCCCAACGTAGGCCTGACGCCCGAACAGCCGTCCGCCTTGCTGCGATTGGCCCGTGTCGCTCGCAAAGCCGCTTTCCAGCACGAACAGCGCGCTCAGTCCGCCGCCCAGATCCTCCACGCCGCGCAGGCCCCAGCGCGAGCCTGACAACCCGCCGCTTTGCATCGACACGCGATTGCCCGAGCTGCCCGGTGTGGCGCCCGGCAGGTTCGTCGCATATTCGATGTTGGTGTCGATGACGCCGTACAGCGTGACGCCGGATTGCGCACAGGCCGCGCCGGCACAGGCCAGCAGCGCCGCGGGGGCGAGGTGCTTCGTCTTCATGTTGCAGGGTCTCCTCTTGGTGTGATCGCCGACGGGTCCGATGTGTCCCGACGGTCGTTAGAACGGCTTCCCGCCGATGATGCCGGCACGCTCCATCTTGCGATGGCACGGCGCGTAATCCATGACGGCGTAGTGCTGCGTGGCGGAGTTGTCCCAGATCGCCACGCTGTTCGGTTTCCAGCGCCAGCGCACCTGGTATTCAGGAATGTAGGCCTGGCTGATGAGGTAGCGCAGCAGCTCCGACGCGCCGCCGGTGGCGTCCTGTCCGAAGCGCACGCGCGCCGGTGTGTGGTAGTTCGTGAAGTGTGTCGTGAAGCCGTTCACATACAGCACCTTCTCGTCGGTCTCGGGGTGCGTGCGCACCACAGGATGTTCCGGATCGGGATATTGCGCCTTGAGCGCGAGACGCTTTTCGATCGGCATGACCGCGCCAAAGCTTGCCTCGATGCTGTGGCGCGCGCGCAGGCCGGCAATGTCGTGCTTGACGTCTTCGGGCAGGTTTTCGTAGGCCAGCACCATGTTGGCCCACATGGTGTCGCCGCCAACGGGCGGGCATTCCACGCAGCGCAGCACAGCGCCGAACTGCGGCGCCTCGCGCCAGGTGGTGTCGGCGTGCCAGCAGTTTTCGTAGCGGTCGTTTGGGTGATCGGGCGTCTTGTAGATGCGCACGAGGCCCGGGTGTTCGGGGTCGCTGCCGGCCACGGGGTGGTCTTCCAGATCGCCGAAGCGGCGGGCAAACGCGACGTGCTGCGCGCGGCTCAGGTCCTGGTCGCGCAGGAAGATCACGCGGTGCTTGAGCAGCGCGGCGCGGATCTCGCCGAACAGGCCATCGTCTTCGATGGCGTCGCGCAATTGCACGCCGGTCAGCTCGGCACCCAGGGCGTTGGTCAGTTGTTCAATGCGCATGACGGCCCCTCAGATGACGAAGACGGACGACCCCGTCGTCTTGCGTGCTTCCAGATCGCGGTGCGCCTGCACGGCATCTTCCAACGCATAGCGCTGGTGGATTTCGATCTTGATGCGACCGGCGGCGACGTGATCGAACAGCTCGCCGGCAAGCTCGGCTTTCTCGGCCGGATCGGCGATGTAATCGGCCAGGGCCGGACGCGTGAGGTAAAGCGATCCCTTCATCGCCAGCAGCTGCGGGTTGAATGGCGGGATCGGGCCAGACGCCGTGCCGACGCACACCATCAGGCCGCGTCGCTTGAGCGAATCGAGCGAGGCATCGAAGGTGGCCTTGCCGACGCTGTCGAACACCACGTTCACGCCCAAGCCATCGGTGAGTTCGCGCACGCGCTTTGCAACGTCTTCGTGCGCGTAGTTGATGACGTGGTCGCAGCCGTGCGCGCGGGCGATGTCCGCCTTGGCTTCGCTCGATACCGTGCCGATCACCGTCAGCCCGAGCAGCTTGGCCCACTGCGAGACGATCAGCCCCACGCCGCCGGCGGCCGCATGCAGCAGGATCGTGTTGCCCTTCGCAAACGGGTAGATGCGGCGCAGCAGGTAGGCCGACGTCAGGCCGCGCATGGTCATCGCGGCGGCGGTTTCGCACGCGATGGCGGCGGGCAGCTTGATGAGCGGTGCGGCCGGAATGAGGCGTTCCGTGCTGTACGCGCCCAACGTGTTGATGAAGCCCGTGTAGGTCACGCGATCGCCCACGGCGACATTGGCCACGCCATCGCCGACGGCTTCAACGATGCCTGCCGCCTCAACGCCCATGCCGGCCGGGCGCGGCACGGGGTAGAGCCCCGAGCGGAAGTAGGTGTCGGCAAAGTTCAGGCCGACGGCCTCGTGGCGCAGACGGACCTGCCCCGGGCCGGGTTGGCCGACCTCCACGGTCTCGCAGCGCAAGACCTCGGGGCCGCCGGTTTCATGAAAGCGGATTGCGGTTGCCATGGATATCTCCTGGATTACTTTTTCAGATGTTCGGGGTGCGCGCCGCCCGCGCGGCTCGCTGAGGAGACGCGGTCAAAGCGGAGAGGGGATGGGGTGCCTTGAAGGCGGCGCGCGGTTAGCGGAGCAAGGCTGTCATGCGGAAGCCACGGCGGCGGGTGCGGCGGAAGGTGCCGCGTCGATCGACACGTTGGCCACGCGCTTGAGTTCAGCTTCGTAGCTGCGTGCGGCCAGCAAGAAGCAGGCTGCAGCCACCACGCCGAAGACCGGCATCACGGCCAGGGCGGTCTGCAGGCCCCATGCATCGGACATGGCGCCGCCCACAAACGGCCCGATCGCCAGGCCGAACAGGTTCTGGAACAGCGACAGCACCGCGGCGCCTGTCGAGCGCACGCCGGGGTGTACCACGTCGAACACCACGCTCGAAGCCGGCGCGACCGTGCACGTCATCAGGAAGCCGCCGAAGGCGATCATGAGGAACTGCTGGTTGGCCGGCATGGCGGTACCGAACGCCGTCATGAAGACGAGCAGCGTGACCACCGCCAGCACCGCCACCGCAATCAGCCGGTTGCGCTGGCGGCGTGCCGCGACCACATCGGCCACCACGCCCCACACGAAGGCGCCCAGCGCGCCGCACAGCACCACCAGCGCGGCTTGCATGGCGGCGCGGTCCGGCGGCGTGCCGTGATAGCGATTCAGGTAGCTCGGCAGCCACGACCAGATGGTCGACACGACGATCAACTGGAAGGCAGCGCCCAGGCACGTCCACCAGAGCGTGCGCGAACTGGTCAGCGCGCCCGCCACGCGCTGCAGGAGCGTGCCTGCAGGCTGCCGCACGTGCCCGTTGCCCGGCGCGATCGCCACCGTTTTGTAATCCGGCACGAACACATACAGCAACGCCAGCACCAGCCCCGGTACGCCCACCACGCCGAACGCCGCTTGCCAGCCCCAGCGCGCTGCAATCACGCCGCCGAGCAGCACGCCCAACACCGAACCGACGGAGGCCGCCGCAAAGAAGGCGCCCATCAACGTGGCGCGCAGGCGTTTGGGGAACAGGCTGGCAATGAGCGCCGCGCCCACCGAGCCGTAGCCCGTCTCGCCCACGCCAACAATGGCACGGGCGGTGAACAGCTGTGCGTAATTGCGCGTGAACATGCACGAGATCGTTGCGAGGCTCCATACGGTGGCCATCACGACGATGCTCTTGACGCGGCTGAAGCGGTCCGCCAGCAGCGCCACCGGCAAGCCGCCCACCGCCACCACGATCGAGATGACCGAGACGAGCGCGCCAAGCTGCTTGTCGGACAGCGCCCAGGCGGTTTTCAGATGCGGAAACAGCGACACGATGACTTGCCGGTCGATGTAATCGAACAGCATCAGTGCAAAGGTCATCGCAAACGCAAACCACGCCTGGGGGCGGCTGACGAGGTAGTCGTCGTGGTCTGCGCGCGGGTCGGCGGCATGCAGATTCATGGTTGTCTCCGAGTGGCGGCGCTTGCGTTGAGCGCCGCCTGTGTTGGCCCGGTGATGCTGCGGCGTTCAGTTTAAGCCGCGCGCAGCGGCAGGTTCTTCACGTTGGGGGCACGGTTGGGAGACATGCCGTTCTTCGCCAGCGTTTCTTCCACGCTGTCATATTGCACGCCAATGCGGTAGATGGCGCGGGCCTCCTTGCCGCTGGCAACCTCGCGGCCCAGTTCACGGGCCACGCGCACGCACTGCTCGATCTGCTGCACGGACGTCATGCGCTTGCCGTGCTGATCGATGATCGTGTCTTCAATGCCGCAGCGCGGATGCAGGCCCATTGCCATGGCCATCATGTTGAAGGGCAGCACGTTCTTGAGCAGCGACTCGGCCGTCAGCGTGCAGCCATCCGGGGCGCGGTGGATGAAGTTGAAGAAGTTGAACGGATTGGGGCCGTCGAAGCCGCCGCCAATGCCGATCCACGTCAGGTTGAGCGGGCCCTTGTAGACGCCCTTGCGGACGACGCGCTCCAGCGTTTCCAGCGCGTGGATGCCGGTCAGCTGAAAGTGCGGCTGCACGCCGGCGGCCTGCAGGCGGCGCAGGTGTTCCTCCAGCCAGGCGGGGCCGGCGGGCACGGTCATCTCCGCATAGGCGGCGGCCAGCGCGGGGTTGGCCAGCGACGTGCCTTCCAGGTAGGCCGGATACAGCAGCTCCATGATGTTCATCTGCGTGGTGTTGACGGCCACGGTCACCTGGTCGGGCGCGGGCGTCAGGTCGGCCAGCATGTGGCGGGTGTCGTCGGACAGCCACTTGGCGGCTTGCCCTTCGTCTTCCGGCGCAAACGAAATCGAGCCGCCGACCTGGATGATCATGTCGGGCACCGCCGCGCGCACGCCGGCAATCAGCTCGTTGAATTTCGACAGCCGCTTGGAGCCCTTGCCGTCCAGCTCGCGCACATGCAGGTGCAGGACCGTCGCACCGGCGTTGTAGCAATCGACGGCCTTCTGCACCTGTTCTTCCATCGTCACCGGAATGTCTTCGGGGAAATCTTCCGGCATCCATTCCGGGCCGTACGGCGCCACGGTAATGACAACCTTGTCCTGGTTTTCGGGGTGCAGCGAATCATCGAGGAATTGCATGTGGGGGCTCCTGTAGGGGATGTCTCGGCTGGACTTCACTATAGGGAAGCGGTAGCTTTGAATTTCTCATTTGGCGCCAAGTTTTTCTCTTTACGCGCCATTCCGCGTAAACACCAACACGGCTCGGAGCGCCTTGAAATCGATGGAAACGATGGTGCGTGCCCGCTCGCTCAACGGCTACTTCCAGGTCGTGCGTCGGCTCGGTTTCAACCCGCAGGAAGCCCTTCGGCAGCTTGGGCTGGACCCGGCCAAGCTGGCCGATCCGGAGCAGCCCGTGCCGGTGGTGGCGACATGCCAGTTGATGGAGATCACCGCCGCGAGTGCCCCGTGCCCGACGCTTGGCCTGCAGATGGCCGAGGCGCGCCAGGAACTGGATTTCGGTGTGCTGGGGCTGCTGCTGGCGCATAAGCGCACGCTGCGCGAGGCGCTGCAGGCCATCATCCAGTACCGCCACCTGTTGAACGACGCGCTGGCGATTTACCTGGAATCCGACGGTGACATGGTGGTAATTCGCGAAGAGGTCATCACCGAGACGCCGGTGCCGCTGCGGCAGGCCAACGAGCTGGCCGTCGGCGTGCTCGCCCGGACGTGCAGTGCGCTGCTCGGCGTGCATTGGAAGCCGCGCAGCATTCACTTCTCACATACCGCCCCCGCCGACCTCAGCCTGCACAGGCGCGTGTTCGGCTGCCCCATCGTGTTCGGCAGCGACTTCAACGGCATCGTGTGTGCGGCTGCCGATCTGGAAACGCCCAACCCCGCTGCCGATCCGGCGCTTGTGCGCTATGCCGAGAGCCTTGCGGAGCCGCTCAATGTATCGGCGCAGGAGGCGGTGGTGCAGGACGTGCGTCGCGCGATCTATCTGCTGCTGCCGTTGGAGCGAGCCTCGGTGGAGCAGGTGGCGGATCATCTTCACCTGAGCGTGCGCACGTTGCAGCGGCAGCTGGAATTGGCCGGCATGACGTTCTCCGATCTGGTGGAGGAGGTGCGGCACAACCTTGCCGTTCGCTACATGGCCAACCCCAGCTACCGGATCGGGCGGGTGGCAGCGCTGCTCGGCTATACGCGGCAGGCGTCGTTCACGCGCTGGTTCATCGCCCACTTTGGCATGACGCCGCGCGCGTGGCGCGATGCGCAGCGCGGTGATCGGGTTGGCGACGCGGCTCAGGCAGGCTCCAGCCCGGCCGACGGGTCATCCGCACGCGGCTGACGCGCCAGCCGCACCGCGGGCGATTGCAGGATGCACAGCAGCTGCAGCGCAAAGCCCGCCATCGCCACCAGCAGGCACGCCCCGACACCGGCATGTGCGGCAAGCCACGCGGCCATGGCCGCACCGACCGGTCGAGCACCATACGACATCACGTTGACTGCGGATACGCGCGCCAGCAGCGCGGGCGGCGTCACCGTCTGCCGCAGCGTGGTCGTGCTCACCACCCAAAGAATCGGCCCGCAACCGAGCAGGAAGAAGCCGGCCTGAGCCAGCGCGGGCCACGGCTGCCACAGCGTGGCCGCAAGCAGCACACCGCCCGCCAGTCCGCATACGGGGCCTGTCGCCACCACATGGCCGAAACGCCAGCGCGCGAGAATCCGCGCGGCCAGCAGCGCACCAATCACCATGCCCGCGCCGTACATGCCGAGCGTCAGCCCGATCGCCTGCGCAGAGAGATTCAACCGATGCGCCGCATACGGAACGAAGATGGCCGACACCATGAAGAAGGACATGGTGAAGACCAACTGCGTGATGAATACCGGCCGCAGCAGCGGATGCTGAAACACGAAGCGCGCGCCTTCCGCAATGTCGTGCAGCGGATGCGCTGCGCGCGGTGCCACAGGCTCCCGAGCGGTCACGCCGGCCAACATTGCCGACGCCATGGCCGACAACGCCGCCGCCAGCACGAACGCTGCCATCGCGCCCGTCCAGCCGATCAACGCACCGCCGATGGCCGGGCCGCACGCAAATGCAACCGTGCGCGCCAATTCGATGCGGCCGTTTGCGCGCGCGAGCATCGCGGCCGGCACGAGCGACGGCACCAGCGCCGGGGCTGCCACGCTGAACACCGCCGTGCCGCACACCGCCACAAAGCCGAGCGCGGCCAGCGCCGTCAGGTTCAACCGCCCGGCCATCAGCAGCCCCGCCACAGCAAACAACGCCAGTGCGCGCACCGCCTCCGCACCGGCCATCAACGCGCGCTTGGGCCAACGGTCCGCCAGCATGCCGATGGGAATGGCAAACAGCACGAAGGGCAGCGTGAGCGCCACTTGCAGCCAGCTCGCCGTGCTGGCGTCGGCATGCAGGGTGAGCACAGCAACCATTGGCATGGCCGCCAGCGCAATCTGCTCGGCAGACTGGGCGGCCAGGTTGGAACCGGCCAGCCGGTTGAAGCCCGGCGGCAGGCGGTCGACAGCAGGGACATGGGGATCGGACATCGCACACTCCTGAAAACGTTCGCTCAGGGTAGGGGCGGCGATGTCTGGATGCGCTCCGCTTCTTGCGGGCAAATTCGGAGCGCGACCGTGGCTACAGGATGGGCGCGAACAGCTTGGCCACGTGCATGATCACGCGGCGCAGCGGGTGTGCGTGTTCGTATTCGTCACGGCCCACGCGGGCGGCTTCGGCAAAATCGGCTTCGAGCATCTGCGCGACGTCGTTGGCGAAGCGCGAATCGGCGGTCATGATCATCAGCTCGAAGTTCAGGCGGAACGAGCGATTGTCGAGGTTGGCGCTGCCCACGGCGGCAGCCTCGTCGTCGATCAGCACGACCTTCTGGTGCAGGAAGCCGGGCAGGTAGCGGTAAATCTTCACGCCCGCGCGGATCGCCTGATACGCGTACAGCGAGGACGCCAGGAAGACCATGTGATGGTCCGGCCGCGACGGGATCAGGATGCGCACGTCCACGCCGCGCAGGACGGCCAGGCGCAGCGCGGCAAACACGGCTTCGTCCGGAATGAAGTACGGCGACGTGATCCACAGCCGCTTGCGCGCCGACTGAATGGCTTCCATGAAGAACAGCGAGCAGGTTTCCTGCTTGTCGGCCGGGCCGCTGGCGACCACCTGGCAGACCATGTCTTCTTCGGGCCGCAGTTCGGGCACGATCAGCTGCGGCACTTCGCGGGCGGCCCAGTACCAGTCTTCGGCAAAGGTGAGCTGCAGGTCCATCACCGCGGCACCGACGATCTCGATATGCGTATCGCGCCACGGCGCAAGCGGCGGCTTTTCGCCCATGTATTCGTTGCCGACGTTGTGGCCGCCAACGTAAGCGCGCTCGCCGTCCACCACGACGAGCTTGCGGTGGTTGCGGAAGTTGAGCTGGAAGCGGTTGACGAACCCGGCGTGCGTGGAGAACGGCTTGGCGTGCACCCCGCCTTCGACGAGCCGATGCACATAGTGGCGGGGCAGTGCGTGGCAGCCGATGCTGTCGAAGAGAAAGTACACGCGCACCCCGGCCCGCGCGCGGTCGAGCAGCAGTTCGGCGAGTCGGCGGCCGAGCGTGTCGTCGTGCACGATGAAGAACTGCACGATCAGCACCCGGCGCGCCTGCGCAATGGCCGCAAAGATGGCATCGAAGGTTTCCGCCCCGTTGACGAGCAGCCGTACGCGGTTGCGCGCCAGGCACGGTGTGCCGGTCAGGCGCGGCAAGGCCTGCATGCAGGTGTGCTGCGGCGCGACCACGCTCGATTCATGGTCGCGCAGGCGGCGCCAGTCGTCGGACAGGGTGATTTCTCGCAGGCGGGCGTTGTGGAAGCGGCGTGCATCCACGTAACCGGCAAAGGTGCTGCGCCCGAAGATCAGGTACGGGATCAGCGTGAATTCCGGCAGCGTGACCAGCGAAATGGCCCACGCGATGGCGCCCTGCGACGTACGCACGGTCAGCACGGCATGCATGGCGGCGAGCACGCCCACGCAGTGCACAAGAAAGAGAAAGGCAGCAAATGCCGTGGTGTTGGTCAGCATCGAACGCAGCGGGAAGAGGGCGCACCGTGGGCCATTTTGACACGCCGCAGGTGGCGTCGGACAAACACGGATATTGCCGCGGCTGCCAACTCGCGTAGTCTGGCGGGGCGGTCGGCCCAGGCACGCCGCATGCTGGTGTGAAGTCGACGTCCTGTCGACGCGCCGTCTCCAACACGATATCGAACATGCAACGGCACCCGAGGAACTTCCCGATCGCGTATCTGCGCGCCTGGTTTGCCTGCCTGGCCATCGCGCTGTTGACCGGCTGCGCCAGCCTGCCCGAGCACGTCGATCGCCCCGTTACGACGGCGCTGCCGAACGCCGAGTCGGCCAGCTCGCTGGGGCGCCTGGTGCAGACGAATGCGCCGTCGACGGATGTGTCGGGCTTCCGGCTGATTCCGTCGGGCGAAGAAGCCTACGCCACGTTGCTGACCCTGGCCGACCGCGCCGAGCGCACGCTGGACTTGCAGTACTTCATCATCGCGAGCGACAACAGCGTGCGCGAGCTGATGCGTCATGTGCTGGCCGCTGCCGAACGCGGCGTGCGCGTGCGCATGCTGGTCGACGATCTGCACAGCGACGGGCGGGATCTGGCGTTCCTCAAGTTCTCGTCGCACAAGAACATCGACGTACGCCTGTTCAACCCGTTTCCGGGCGGCCGCATGTCGAACGTCACGCGGTACCTGAGCGGCGCCGCCGAGTTCCGGCGCGTCAATCGGCGCATGCACAACAAGGCCTTCATTGCCGACAACGCGCTGGCCGTGACGGGCGGACGCAATCTGGGCGCCGAGTATTTCACGCAGAACGAGACCACCAACTTTGTCGATCTGGACGTGCTGGCCGCTGGGCCGGCGGTGCGGCAATTGTCGTCGGCGTTCGATGCCTACTGGAACAGCGAATTTGCCTATCCGGTGCAGGCGCTGGCGCCCGAGCCGAGCACGGCGCATCCGCCCGTGCAGAAAGACGGCAACTATCCCGCACCCGTGACGATGTCGAACCGGCCGGAAGGGCCGCCCCAGCATATCGACGTGCCGACCCGGCCGATCGACATGGGTTCGGGCTCCGGTTCCGGCAAGGCCTCGCCTGACAAGACCATCTCGCAGCTCGAGCAACGCCGCAACCAGACCGACCTCGCCAACCCGGCGCCGGAGCAACCGTTGCCGCTCAAGCCTGCCCCGCGCGACTGGTTCCTCGCCGACCAGATCGCCCGTGGCCGCCTGCGCCTGGAGTGGGCGCCCGCGCAGGTGATTGTCGATCGTCCGGCCAAGGTGTCGGGCGACAAGGTGGAACCCGGCGGCGAGCGCCTTGCCCAGACGCTTCTGCGTCTGATCGACGAGGCCAAGCGCGAGGTGGTGCTGATCTCGCCGTATTTCGTACCCGGCAAGGGCGGCCTCGAAGTGGCGAAGCGTTTGCAGGATCGCGGGGTGCGCCTGCGTGTGCTGACCAACTCGCTGGCGGCGACCGACGCGCCGATCGTGCATGTGGGCTATGCCAAATATCGTGGCGAGCTGGTCGACGACGGCGTTGAACTGTACGAGCTGCGACCGACGCTGGGCGATCGCCCCAGGATGATCGGCACGTTCCGTTCGTCGCAGGCGAGCCTGCATGTGAAGTCAATTGTGGTGGACCGCAGCACGCTGTTTGTCGGCTCCATGAACATCGACCCCCGCTCCATCGGGTTGAATACCGAGACGGGGCTCATCATCCGCAGCCCGGTCCTGTCGGAAGCGGTGGCCAAGCTGTTTGACGACTCGGTGCGCGACAGCGCCTATCGGGTGACTAAGGAAGACGGCCGGCTGCGCTGGACCACGCGCCAGAACGGCAAGGACGTGGTCGTCGATCACGAGCCCGAAGTGGGCCTGGGCCGCCGGACGTGGATCCAGCTGCTGGCGCCGTTTACGCCGGAAGAACTGCTGTAGGGCCCCAAAAGAAAAACGCCGCGAAGGGCGGCGTTTTGCAGTGCAGGCCAGGGGTTGCCCGGCCGTTGCTTCATTACATCTTCTGCTTGGTGTTGTCAGCAGCGTTTTCGAGCTTCTGGCCACCCGTCTGGATGTCCTTGCCCATGCCTGCCATCGTGTTACAGCCAGCCAGAACGGCGCAGCCCAGGGCCAGCAGTGCGATCAGTTTCTTCATCTCGATCCCCTTGTGAGCCGTGCGGTATCCCGCACGATGTTCGCGTGATTGCCACCAAGGCGGTGGCGTAACCCGCATTTTAGTGCCACCCCGCGCACGTGGGGTGCGTCCCCCGCATCTTTTTTATCGCCTTGCATATCACTTGCGGCGCATTCCGGACATTCGGGGCGCTGCCCTCTATTTCTGCCGTCCGCTGCCGTTAGCACCTTTGGGAGTGAACAGGGTGCCCGAAGAGCGGCGCGGGAAGACCGTTTCAGCGCTGCACGGCCCAACCATGCAGGGGAAAAAGACATGTGGAAGTGGATGGACACAAGCATTCGCACGCGGCTGACGTTCCTGGTCGCGGTATTTGCAGTGATGATTGCCGTGGTCGGCTTCGCGGGTATCACCACCGGCCGGGCCACCAACGACGATTTGCGCGCGGTGTACCTGGAAGACGCCAAAGGCTTGGACCTGCTGGCGAAAGACACCATCAACCTGCTGTGGGCGCGCATTCACCTGACCAATTTCGATTCGGTCTCGTCGCCGGAAGAACTCAAGAAGCTGCTGGCCGATGCGCACACCATGGTCAACTCGGCCAACGATGCGTGGGCCCAGTTCATGAAGCTGCCGATTCCGGATGCCGACCGCGCGCAGCTGCAAGCTGCCGACGCCGCCCGCACCAAGTTCGTCAAGACCGCGCTGGAGCCGGCCATTGCCGCCCTGGAGCGCAGCGACCTCACCACGTACCGTGAGCTGAACACCAACCTGGTGCCGAAGCTCTTCGTCGATTACGACACGGCGCTCGGGCCGCTGGTCGGGGCGCGCTTCAAATACGGTCAGCAGCGCTTCGACCATTCCCAATCGCGCTATGCGATGAGCATCTGGATTTCCGGTGGCTTGCTGGCCGCCGCGCTGGTGCTGTCGATCGTGGCGCGCGGCGTGCTCAGCCGCACGGTGGTGCGTCCGCTGGAACGTGCCATTCAGGTCTTTGAGCGCATGGCATCGGGCGATCTTGCCGCGCGTATGGAGGGCCAGACCGCCGCCGGCCGCCGCGATGAAACCGCCCGCCTCATGCACGCCGTGTCGTCCATGCAAACGAGCCTGCAGCAGATCATCGGGCAGGTGCGCACCGGCTCGGATTCGATCGCCAGCGCCACCAAGCAGATTGCAGCCGGCAATGCCGATCTCTCGCAGCGCACCGAACAGCAGGCCTCGTCGCTGGAGGAAACCGCTTCCAGCATGGAAGAGCTGACCAGCATCGTGAAGCAGAACGCCGACAACGCGCGTCAGGCGAGCACGCTGGCGGTCAACGCGTCGGACATCGCCGTCAAGGGCGGGGAAGTCGTGGGCCGCGTGGTGGACACCATGGCCGGCATCAACGAAAGCAGCCGCAAGATCGCCGACATCATCGGCGTGATCGAGGGCATTGCGTTCCAGACCAACATCCTGGCGCTGAATGCCGCGGTGGAAGCCGCACGCGCCGGCGAGCAGGGCCGCGGTTTTGCCGTCGTTGCCGGCGAGGTGCGCAGCCTCGCGCAGCGCAGCGCCACGGCGGCCAAGGAGATCAAGGAACTGATCGGCGATTCAGTGGGCCGCGTGCAGAACGGCTCGACGCTGGTGGCCGAAGCCGGTACGGTCATCGAGGAGGTGGTCGTTGCTGTGCGCCGCGTGACCGACATCATGGGCGAGATCAGCGCCGCGTCGGAAGAGCAGAGCAGCGGCATCGAGCAGGTCAACCAGGCCGTCACGCAGATGGATCAGGTGACGCAGCAGAACGCCGCGCTGGTCGAGCAGGCTGCGGCCGCAGCGGAGTCGCTGGAAGAGCAAGCCGAGGCGCTGCGCAGCGCAGTGGCGGTCTTCCGCGTCGAGCACGCATAAACCGCTCGGCACACCCAGGCGCCAGCAGCGCCCTTCCGCTTTGCACGCGGGAGGGCGTTTTCCTTTACGGCATCAGATCGCGCGCGCGCTCGGCAATCACGTCTTGTGTGTCGTCGATCCAGCGCGCCGGGAAGGGTTGCGACAGCAAATATCCCTGGATGACGTCGCACCGGCAGGCGCGCAATGCGTCGAGCTGCGCTGCGGTTTCCACGCGCGTAGCGGTGACGGGCACGCCCGCATCATGCGCGGCCGTCACCAGGCGTTGCAGCATGGTCTGATCGCTCGTGTTGGTCACGGCGTTGACGACGGCCTGATCGAGCTTGACCTGATCCGGGCGGAACGTTGCCAGGCAATCCAGGCTGTGCGCAGTGGCCCCAAAGTCTTCCACTGCCACGCGCGCGCCACAGGCGTGCAGCGCTTCCACCGCCTTTTGCGCGGCGCCGTTGGCACGGTGCAGCGTATGTTCCGAAATCTCGAAGACGAGACGCGTGGTCGGCACCGCGTGGCGCGCGGCGATGTCGCGCACCACATCGCTCAATTGCGGATCAAGCAGCTGCGCAACCGACAAATTGACGGCCGCATGCACGCCTGGCTGATGCCGGCTGTTGCGCCCCGCGCGCTGCGATTCTTCGCGCAGCAGCCCGGCCAGCATCTGCGCGGCGTTATCGAGCACCCAGTGGCCCACTTGGCGGATGTCGCCGGTCTGCTCCAGGATCGGCAGGAAAGCGGCCGGTGCCACGCCGCCCAATTCCGGAGAGATCCAGCGCAGCAAGAATTCGTAGCCGACGATCCGTCCGTCGGTCAGGCTCAGTTGGGGCTGCAGGTTCAGGCTGAACTGGCGGCGGGCAAGCGCATGGCGCAGTTGCGCAGCGAGGCGAGGATGTTCGGCGATGGCGTCGTATCCGTCGCTGTGGCCTGCATCGTCCCCATCTCCCGGATCGCCAGTGCCGGTGGCCGTGCGCGGGGGCATGGCCGCCGGGGCATACAGCGCAGGGCTTTGTTCGGCACCGTGCTGCACGCCGTAGAGCGCGCGGTCGGCCTGTTCAATGAGCCGCGCCGCATCGCTGGGCATGCTTTCGAACAGCGTCATACCGATGCTGCACGAGCAGACCAGCTCGTAACCGTGCGTGATGAAGGGCCGTGTGAGCGCCGCAGAGATACGCCGCGCGAGATCGTGCACATCCTGCACTGAGGCGAAATCTGCGCAGGCAACGGCAAATGTTTCGGGGCCGATGCGCCCGACGATGGGGGCGATGCCATTCGCGGCCGGCACGCTCAGCGCTTCAAGGCGCGATGCGCATTCGACGATGACGTCTCGCGCCGCCAGCGGCCCGAGGGTGTTGGTCGCCTCGGCAAAATGGTCGAAGCCGATCAGCAGCAGCGCGCCGATGGCATCCGCGCGTGCGGGTTGCGGCATGGCAGCCAGCAGCTGGACGAATCGCTCGCGGTCCGGCAATCCGGAGATGGGATCCAGACGCGATGGCGCGGCAGACCTTGCGCGGCTCATAAATGGGGATCGTCCTGCAAATGCCTTTAAAACGGAAATGCGTGCGCTTGATGCACTGTCAATTGTATAGCTTTGTCACAAGCAAGCCTGCGGCATCATAAGCGGAAAGTCGGCCATGGTGGCCGTTTCCCGGCATGTTTTCGTGTGGGCCGGGTAGACTTTTTTAACGTTTAGCAGCAATTAATTCTGATCAAAGCGATACGAATATCAGTTCTGTCTGCACGTTACACCATGCGCTGACCGCCCCAAAGCAACTGTTCATAGATGAAGCACTGCAGCAGCATTTTTTGCGCGGCCAGCAGTTCGACGAATTCCACGCCGTATTGGTAGACGTTGGGCAGGTCGGCCGGTTTTTCACTGCGCACCAGGGCGGCCGCCACCAGCTCGGAGTGGTAGTCGCGCGTTTTGACGCGAAAGCGCAGGCGCGCAGGCGCTCCGCTGACTTCCAGCCGATGCGCCGAGCGGAACGACGCGCCGGTCGTGCTGATGTCGGAGATGTGGATCATGCGCGGCGGATCGCCGCTCACCAGCATCTTGCCGACCACATTGGCGCGCACGCGCAGCGATTTGCGCAACGTGCGGTTCTTGATCCGGCGCGGCGGCGACAGCACGACGTATTCGAACGGAATGCGGCTTACCGCCATGACCGTGCATTCGAAAGTGGCAATGCCCTCGCCCGAGAAGGCGTGAATCTCCACCAATTCATCCTTGACCGGCATGACCGTGCGGCCGCCATCGGTGGGCATGGTGATGAGCAGATGCCGCTGCGGGCTGTACCCCATGACGCGCGCGGCACCTTTGGTCTGCCCGGCGCCTGCGGTCAGGCGCACGGTCAGCATGCCGCCCGGGCGCAGGCCCAGCAGCTCCATCGCGATCGTACGTTCCCCGTCAGGGTCGTCGGCCATGTCGGGGAACATCGTGTTCGGAAACTGCGTATTGGCAAATGCCGGCGCAGGCGCGGGCGTGCCGTCCGCCTGACGATGCGGGCGGTGCAGCGTGCACAGCAGGTCGATTTCCTCCGGCGAGTGGATGACGTCGCCCTTCGGGACGAGCAGCTGCCCGTCGGCGTCAAGCATCGGCCACGGCAGGGGAATCGCAAGCGGAATGTCGAGAGGTTGAAGTTCGAGCATGGCAATGGGGAGCCCACACCCGCGCGGGGCCCCACGTTTCTATACGGCCAAATGTTGCACAACTTTAAGCGCACTTATTGTGCAGAGGCTGGCACGCGAGTTGCGGCCCGGCAGCCATGATCGAGCACAATGTCGGTTCCAAAGTGAACGGGGTGAGCGCGCGGATGGCGTCTCGGCAGCATTTCCGGGCAGCGGTGGAGCAGTTTGCGCGCTATATCGTGATCGGCGGCGGCGCAACGCTGGCGCACTATGTGATCTTGTTCGGGCTGGTGCAGGTGGGGGTCTCGCCGTGGCGGGCGTCGGTGGCGGGCAGCGTGATCGGGGCCACGCTCAACTACTTCATCAGCCGGCAGGCCGTTTTCAACAGCACGCGCGGGCATATCGGGGCGATGGTGCGGTTTGGCCTGGTGGCCTTTCTCGCGCTTGGCTGCAACGCCACGATCATGGCCATCGGCCTGGGGCTCGGGCTGTATTACCTGATCGCCCAGGTGTTCGCCTCGGCCATCACGGCCGTTTTCAACTTCCTCGTCCACCGGCACTGGACGTTCCGCGACGCCGACACCGTCGGTGCGCCAACGGAGCCGCAACCGGACATCGTGCTGGAGCGGCCCCCGCGCAAAGGGCCGTGAGCGGCCCCGCGGCGTTAATGCCGGCTTGCCACGCTCTGCAGACCCGTGGTCGGCTCCGCCACGAACGTGACTTCGCCGATGCCGTCCGTTGGCGGGATGGGGCTGTCGTCGCGCAGACGTTCCACGACCAGCCGTACGTCAATGACATCGGCCACGCCGGACGCTTCCAGCGAAACAAGTGCCGCCAACTGCGCAATCGCAAACGTATCCGCGAGGAGCGGCGTGTCATCGTGGAGATCGCCCGCCACGCGTGCCGGCCCGGGTTGGCCGCCGGTGCGGGGCGGATGCTGCGCCGTCTCGCGTGCGCGATAGGCGAAATAGGCATCGGCAAAGTGCACGCGGTGCGCATCGAATACGCGCACAGCGGCGGTGAGCGCATCGTCGACCCACGCTGGATCGACCGGTTTCGAGCCCGGTTCGGTACTTTCGGGCAGGCCAGCAAGCTTGAGCGCGTAACGATGCGTGTGCGTGCCGGGGGCGACAAAGCTCAATTCCATACAACCTCCCACAACCGCGTGCGGATGTGCCGCGGCTCGCCGTGTCTGACTTCGCCCCCCGAAGCGATATTGAAGAATAGTAACGGAGCTGCCCGGTTGCGCGTTTCGTCCTTCCGGATGAAGTCCGGGGCTTTGTCTCCACCTCCAGACATTCACATTGTGGAGAGTGCCGCACGCCGAGGCGGCAAACGGTTGCGTGGTGGCCGCGGCAGCCAGACCTAGCCGAACGGCTAGCTCCCTCGCAGGGGCGACCCGTGTAGAGTTGTCGCCTGTCCGGCGACGCTGGACGGGTGTCGACAATGGACGTCGACAAACGCAGATGGGAATGACGCGGGGCGCGTTTCCTTCGCGTCATTTCGCGTACGAGGGGACCCAAAGCGCGTGTGCGGTCCATGTCCCCTCGCGGGAAGGGATTGCCCCGTTAACTCGCGGCTTCTATAGTCCGCCTCGATTCGTGCGCTTGCAACGCACCAAGGTCTGTTTGCCGGCTGCCAGCCGGGCTACGCAGACCACGAGACCGGTTACGGGGATCACGCCAGCAACCACCGCAGGGGCCCAGCGCAAAGCATTGCGTGATGGAGCATCTGCGGCGCAACGGCCATCACACCAGCACACCCCCGGGACTGCCGCATTCGCGAAACAGCATCGCCATGCTTGAGGACCACCACTTGTATAAGGCTGCGATCGAACATTCGCCGATAGGAATCGGCCTGTGCGCGCCGGAGGGTCGCTTCCTCGACGTGAACCGTGCGCTGTGCGCGCTGACCGGTCACGAAGCACAGGCGCTGCGCACGCGCGATCTGTTCGACCTTTGCCACCCCGATCACACTGAACGTACGCGACATGGTGTCGAGTCGCTGCTCGCCGGCCAGCGCGATGCGCTCTCGATGGAAACGCGCCTGGTGCGCCAGGACGGTACCACCGTGTGGGTGCAGACCGACGTGGCGGTGGCGCGCGATGCTGGCAGCCAGCACCTCGTCGTGCAGATGCAGGACGTGACTGCGCGGCGCCTGGCGCTGGAATCGCTGCGCGCGTCGGAGCAACGGCTGGCCTATGTGCTCGACGGCGCGGGGCTGGGTACGTTCGACTGGTCCACGCGCGCACGGCATGTGTCGTTCAACCGCCGGACGGCCGACATGCTTGGCTACGAGCCGACGGATCTGCCTAACGATCCGGATGCGTGGTACGCCATGGTGCATCCGCAGGACGCCGCCTTGAGCGCGCGACGCATCTATCGCCATATGCGGGGCGATGCCGACAGCTTTGAAATCGAGCAGCGCATGCGCGCGCGCCATGGCCAATGGATCTGGGTGGCCGCGCGTGGGCGCGTGACCGAGCGCGATGCCCGGGGCGTGGCCACACGCGTGAGCGGCACGCTGCTCGACGTGACGCAGCGGCGCGCAGCGCTCGATCAGGCCCATCACCTCGCGCTGCATGATCCGCTGACGGACTTGCCGAACGCACGTCTGCTTCGCGATCGCCTGTTCGTCGCCATTCAGGCGGCGCGTCGCGCGCGCGGGCAGGTCGCCGTGGTGTTCATTGACCTCGATCGCTTCAAGCCCGTCAACGATGAGTATGGCCATGCCGTGGGCGACCTCGTCCTGAAGGCCACGGCCATGCGCTTGCGCAGCGGGCTGCGCGCCTCCGACACGGTCGCGCGGCTGGGCGGCGATGAATTCGTCGCCGTTCTCACGCACTGCGCCACACGCGAGGATGTCACGCAAACCGTGGAACGCCTGATCGAGCAATTGCAGACGCCGTTCCGGGTGGAAGGCCATGTGTTGTCGATGGGCGTGAGTGCCGGCGTGGCGTTGTACCCGACTGACGGGCATGACGCGCAGTCGCTCATCCGCAATGCCGATGCCGCGATGTATGAAGTCAAACGTGCAGGTGGCAATGGCCTCGGCTTCCATGCCTCGCTCAACTACGAGCGGCTGATGGGCATGCGATCGCGCAATCGCGATCTCGATCTCGACGGCGAAGCCGACGCGCGCTGATCCGCTACTGCGAACCCAAACAAAACGGCCCGCCGCAAGGCAGGCCGTTTTTTCTTCAAGCGTTGCAAACGCTCGAAACTCAGAACGTGTACCGCAAGTACAGCTCGTTCAGATCCGTGCCCGGGTTCGGACGCTTGATCGACGCGTTCGACAGGTGTTCGAAGCGATAGCCCATCTGGAACTGCTGCTTGCTGCCGAAGGCCACGCCCACGCCGATCATGTCGGAGAACTGGAAGGCCGTGCTGAAATTGTGCTCATCCGACGTGCGGGTGTGCGAAAGCAGGCGCGGGCCAATGCCAGCTTCAATGAACGGCACCCAGGAGCCGCCGCGCTTTTCGATGCGGAACAGCGGCGTCACGCCAAATTCGGTCAGGTTCTGGCGGTTGGTGCCCTTGGTCGAGCGCCATTGGCCGAGAGCCACTTCCCAATCCAGGTTCACGAACCAGCCTTGCGGGTTGCCCCAGTGGAAGCCCGAATCGAAATCCAGATCGACGCCGTACTTCTCGATGCCGTGGCTGTTGTCCCGGCCGTAGATGACGCGCACGGAAGGGTCAGCCTGGGCAGGCAGGGCGGCGAACAGCGTGGCGGCGCCCAGGGCGGTGGCCAGCAACTTGGCGGAGCGGGGAAGCGCGGATCGGATCATCAGAGAGAGCGAAATCAGTTGAACGGCGCGCGTGAATCGGGGCAACTGCGTCGGCAACCACGCGCGCGGCGGACATGGTGGCAGGCAAACGGACGGTCGGGATCGCACCGGGGCGGGCTTGCAAGGCACCGGACGACGCAATTTGCGCGCCTGCTGCTGCACCCGCCGGCCCACATGATCGGGACGGTCCGGAACAAATTCCGACGATTATAGGGGGAACTATCCGACTGCGTGCGTGCTTACGCACAAGGGGACATTGCCGGCGGCGAAACGTCGTCGGCCACCAGCAATGCCAGAAGGGTTATTGGGCGGCGGGGGCGGAAGCGGGCTGCAGCGCTGCCTTGCCGACCACCGGCACTTCGCCGTGCCAGCCACCGCCCAGCGCCTTCACCAGCAGCACCGCTGCCGAATACTGCTTGCCCTGCAGCGTGAGCAGCGTGCGCTCGGCGCTGTAGGCCGTGGCTTGTGCGGTGATGACTTCCAGGAAGCTCACCGTGCCGGCGCGATACCGGTTCAGGTTGAGCTGCGCGGCTTCCTGCGCGGCCTTGACCGCATCGGCCTGTACGCCAAATTCCTGGGTTTGCCAGCGCAGCGCGGCAAGGTTGTCTTCGACATCCTGGAATGCGCCGAGCACGGTCTGGCGATACGTTGCGACCGACGCATCGTAAGCAGCGCCGGCCTTGTCGACGGCAGCGGCACGTGCGCCGCCATCGAACAGCGTGGCCGCCAGCGTCGGGCCGATCGACCAGACGCGGCTGGGCAGCGTCGCCAGGCGCGAAAGCGTGTTGGCCGCCAAACCGGCCGATGCCCCCAGCGTGAGTGTGGGGAAGTACGCGGCCTTGGCCACGCCGATCTGCGCGTTGGCAGCGGCCATCCGGCGCTCGGCGGCCGCAATGTCGGGGCGGCGTTCCAGCACGGCCGATGGCACTTCCAGCGGAATGGCGGGCAGCGCCGGCAAGTCGGCCACGGTGGTGGCGGTGGCCGGGGCCAGCGAGAACTCCGCCGGCGGTTTGCCGATCAGCACCGCAATGGCGTGCTCAAGCTGTGCGCGAGTGACTTCCGTATCCAGCAGCAGCGCTTGCGACTGCTTGAGCTGCGTCTGCGCGGTCAGCACATCCGAGCGCTGCGCCACGCCCACGGCGTACTGGTTTTGCGTGAGCTTCAGGAAGCGCTCGTAGTCTGCAACGGTGCGCTGCAGGACGGCCTTCTGGGTATCCGTGACACGCAATTGAAAATAGTTCTGCGCAAGCGTCGCCTGGGCCGACAGCAAAGCGGACGATAAATCGCCTGCACTGGCTTGCGCGCTGGCCTTGTTCGACTCCACCGATCGGCGGATGCGGCCCCACAGGTCCAGTTCCCAACTGGCGTTGAGCGACAGACTCTGCGAATTCAGCAGGCTCGGGTTGCCGGTCGACAGGCTGCCGTCCGGATTGACCGACGTGCGCACGGAACGGCTGCGCGTGGCCGACGCACTGGCCCCCAGCGTCGGGAAGAACGAAGCCTGCGCCGATTGCACCAGCGCCTGGGCCTGGCGGTACTGCGCCTCGGCCACCAGGATGTTCTGGTTGGCGGCCGCGACTTGTTCCTCCAGCGCGTTCAATTGCGGGTCGTTGAAGATCTCCCACCACTTGCCGCGGGCGATGGCGTCGCTCGGGTCGGCGATTTTCCAGTCGCCGGCTTCCTTGTATTGCTGCGGCACTTCGGCGGTGGGGCGCTTGTAATCGGGCCCGACCGCGCAGGCCGAGACGAGCGCGCACGCGGCCAGCGCGAGCAACGAGGTGCGAAGGGCTTGAGTGCCTCTTGTCATGTTCAGCTTCCTTGCGAATCCAATGCGGGCAGCGGTGCGTCTTTGCTGCGGCCGGCGCGACGCAGGCGCAGCCGGTCGAGCGCCAGGTAGACCACCGGCGTGGTGTAGAGCGTGAGGATCTGGCTGACCAGCAGCCCCCCGACGATGGAGATGCCCAGCGGCGTGCGAAGCTCCGCGCCGTCGCCGTGGCCGAGCGCCAGGGGCAGGGCGCCCAGCAGCGCGGCCATCGTCGTCATCAGGATCGGCCGGAAGCGCAGCACGCAGGCGTGGAAGATCGCATCTGCGGGGCTCATGCCCTGGCTGCGCTCAGCCTCGAGTGCGAAGTCGATCATCATGATTGCGTTCTTCTTGACGATGCCGATGAGCAGAATCACGCCGATCAACGCGATGATCGAGAAATCCGTGTCGGTGATGATCAGCGCCAGCAGCGCCCCGACACCGGCCGAGGGCAGCGTCGACAGAATCGTGATGGGGTGTACATAGCTCTCGTACAGCACGCCCAGCACGATGTAGATGGTGATGAGCGCAAACAGGATCAGCACCGGCTGACTCGAGAGCGAATCCTGGAACGCCTTGGCGGTGCCCTGGAAACTGCCGTGCACGGAGGACGGCACGCCGATGCGGTTCATCGCGTCCTGGATGTCCTGCGTGGCACCCGACAGCGATGCCCCCGGCGCGAGGTTGAACGAGATCGTGCTGGCCGCAAACTGCCCCTGGTGATTGACGGCCAGCGCCGTGTTGGTGGGCTCGTAATGCGAGAAGGTCGACAGCGGCACCTGCGCACCCGTCGACGTGATGATGTAGATGTCGCGCAGGCCGTCCGGGTTCTGCCAGTACTGAGGCGCGGCTTCCATCACAACACGGTATTGGTTGAGCGGGTTGTAGATGGTCGATACCTGGCGCTGCCCGAACGCGTTGTTCAGGGCGTTGTCGATATCGCTCGGATTGATGCCGAGCGATTTCGCCTTGTCGCGGTCGATGACGAGGGAAGTCTGCAAGCCCTTGTCCTGCGTATCTGTGTTGACGTCCGTCAGCGACTTCACCTGCGTGAGCGCCTGCTTGATTTTCGGATCCCACGCGCGCAGCTCGTTCAGGTCGTCGGCCTGCAGCGTGTATTGGTACTGCGCGTTGCTGGCCCGACCGCCCACCCGGATGTCCTGTACCGATTGCAGGAACAGGCTCGCGCCCGGCTCACGCGCGAGCTTGCCGCGCAGCCGGTTGATGATCTGGTCGGCGGACATCTTGCGCTCGGCCAGCGGCTTGAGCTGAATGAACATCTGCCCGGTATTGCGCTGACTGCCGCCCGTAAAGCCAACCACGTTCTCTACCGCCGGGTCTTGCCGAACGATGGTGATGAAGTCGGTCAACTTGGTGCGCATCGCCTGGAACGAGATCGACTGGTCCGCCTGGATGAAGCCGATCACTCGGCCGGTGTCCTGCTGCGGGAAGAACCCCTTCGGCACGATGATGTACAGGTAGACGTTCAGGCACACGGTGGCCAACAGGATCAGCAGCGTGAGCCAGCTGTGCCGCAGCGCCCACGCCAGCGAGTTGCGGTAGAGGTCGAGCAGGAGGGTGAAGAAGCCTTCCGTCTTGCGATGGAACCAGCCGTGTTGTTCCTCGGCGGCGGGCTTGAGCAAGCGTGCGCACATCATCGG
The DNA here is from genome assembly GCF_000620465.1 of Ralstonia sp. UNC404CL21Col. Taxonomy (GTDB): domain Bacteria; phylum Pseudomonadota; class Gammaproteobacteria; order Burkholderiales; family Burkholderiaceae; genus Ralstonia; species Ralstonia flatus. Next base: position 378,862 of record NZ_JIBE01000004.1, on the reverse strand, counting down.
CGTAGTCGTGAGCGATACCACCAGCGACACCAGGATGGCCACCGACAGCGTCACCGCAAACTCACGGAACAGCCGGCCGACGATGCCGCCCATCATCAGCAGCGGGATGAAGACGGCAATCAGCGAAAAACTCATCGACACCACGGTGAAACCGACCTCGCGCGCGCCCTTGAGCGCAGCCTGCATGGGCCGCATGCCGTTTTCGATGTGGCGGGAGACGTTTTCCAGCACGACGATGGCATCGTCCACGACAAAGCCGGTCGCAACGGTCAGCGCCATCAGCGAGAGGTTGTCGAGGCTGTAGCCGCACAGGTACATCACCCCGAACGTGCCGATGAGCGAGACCGGCACCGCCACGCTCGGAATGAGCGTCGCCCGCACGTTGCGCAGGAACAGGAACACCACCATGATCACCAGCGCGATCGACAGCACCAGCGTGCGCTCCACATCCTTGAGCGAGGCGCGGATGGTGGGCGTGCGGTCCATCATCACATCGAGGTTGATCTGCGCGGGAATGGTGTTGCGCAGGTACGGCAGGATGTCGTTGATGCGGTCGACCGTGTCGATGATGTTGGCGCCCGGCTGCCGGCTGATAATGAGCAGCACCGAAGGCTTGCCGTTGGCCGAGCCGTAGTTGCGGATGTCCTGCACGCTGTCAGTCACCTCCGCCACGTCGGCCAGCCGCACCGGCGAGCCATTGCGCCAAGCGATGATGAGCGATTGGTATTCGACGGCCTTCTTGGCCTGGTCGTTGGCGTAGATGGTCCAGACGCGGTCGCCGGATTCCATCATGCCCTTGGGCTTGTTCGCGTTCGTGCTGGTGATGACGGTGCGCACGGTCTCCATCGAGATGCCGTACTTGTTCAGCGCCATCGGGTTCAGCTCGACCCGCACCGCCGGCAGCGACGCGCCGCCGATGGTGACCTGGCCCACGCCGTTGATCTGCGACAGCTTCTGCGCAAGGATGGTCGAGGCCGCGTCGTACAGTTCCCCGCGTGACTTCGTGTCGGACGTCAGCCCGACGATCATGATCGGCGCGTCGGCCGGGTTGACCTTGCGGTAGGTCGGGTTGCTAGGCAGGCCGGAGGGCAGCAGGCTGCGCGAAGCATTGATGGCCGCCTGCACATCGCGCGCCGCGCCGTCGATGTCGCGCGACAGATCAAATTGCAGCGTGATGCGCGACGAACCGAGCGAGCTGGACGAGGTCATCTCGGTAATGCCTGCGATGCGGCCGAGCGAGCGCTCCAGCGGCGTCGCCACGGTGGCCGCCATGGTCTCTGGGCTGGCGCCCGGCAGCGATGCGCTGACCGAGATGGTCGGGAAGTCCACCTGCGGCAGCGGCGACACGGGCAGCAGGCGGAACGCCGCGATACCGGCCAGCGCCACACCGATGGTCAGCAGCGCCGTGGCAACCGGCCGTGCGATGAAAGTGGCGGACAGGTTCATCGCGGCCCGCCAGACTCGTTGGCACCAGCCGCACCGTGGCGTCGGGCGGCACGGCGCGCGCGCCAGTCGCGCATGCGTGCGCCAAGGTTGTCGAAGGCCAGATAGATGACCGGCGTGGTGAACAGCGTCAGCACCTGGCTGACCAGCAGGCCGCCCACCATCGTGATGCCGAGTGGCTGGCGCAGCTCCGAGCCCACGCCGGTGCCGAGCATCAGGGGCAGGGCGCCCAGCAGCGCGGCCATGGTCGTCATCAGAATCGGGCGGAAGCGCAGCAGACACGCCTGGTAGATGGCATCGCGCGGGGCCATGCCCTGCTCGCGCTCGGCCTCCAGGGCGAAGTCGATCATCATGATCGCGTTCTTCTTGACGATGCCGATCAGCAGGATGATCCCGATGATGGCAATGATGCCCATGTCCTTGCCCGACACCAGCAACGACAGCAGGGCGCCCACGCCGGCCGACGGCAGCGTCGACAGGATCGTCACGGGGTGAATCGTGCTTTCGTACAGCACGCCCAGCACGATGTACATGGTGATGATGGCCGCAAGGATCAGCCACAGCTGGTTCGACAGCGACGCGCGGAACGCCAGCGCCGCGCCCTGGAAACTCGTCTGCATGCTGGCCGGCAAGCCGATTTCCTCTTCGACCGCATTGATGGTGTCGACCGCTGCGCCCAGCGATGCACGCGGCGCGAGGTTGAACGAAATGGTCGCCGCCGGGAACTGGCCCTGATGGTTCACCACGAGCGAGCCGGGCTGCTCCACCACCGTGGCAAACGCGCCCAATGGAATCTGCTGGCCGCTGCTCGATGCCACGTGCAGGTCATACAGCGATTGCGGCCCCAGCTGCATCTTCGGGTCGGTTTCCAGCACCACGCGGTACTGGTTCGATTGCGTGAAGATGGTCGACACCAGGCGTTGGCCATAGGCGCTGTACAGCGCGCTGTCGACTGCCGCCATCGTGATGCCGTACACCGCCGCCTTGTCGCGGTCGACCTGCACGTAGGCGCGCAAGCCGTTGTCCTGCAGGTCGCTTGCCACATCGCGCAGCTCGTGGGTCTGCTGCAGGCGTTCAACGAGTTTCGGCACCCACTTCGAGAGGTTGTTCGGGTCCGGGTCTTCCACGGTGAACTGGTACTGCGTGCGGCTGACGCGGTCTTCAATCGTCAGGTCCTGCACCGGCTGCATGTACAGCGAGATGCCCGCCACCTTGGCCAGTTCGGGTTGCAGGCGCTGGATGATCTCGGTGGCGTCGGCGTCGCGCTCATCCTTCGGCTTGAGGTTGATCAGCATGCGGCCGCTGTTGAGCGTGGTGTTCACCCCATCCACGCCGATGAACGACGACAGGCTCTCGACCGCCGGGTCCTTGAGCACGACTTCGGCCAGCTTCTGTTGCCGCTCCGCCATGGCCGAAAACGAGATCGACTGCGACGCATCCGAAATGCCCTGGATGACGCCCGTGTCCTGCACCGGGAAGAAGCCTTTGGGCACCACCACATACAGCAGCCCCGTCAGCACCAGCGTGCCGATGGCCACCAGCAGCGTCGTCTTCTGCCGGTCAAGCACCCATTGCAGCATGCGGCCGTACCGCGCGATGACGTTGTCGAAAAACGCGCCCGCAGCGTGATAGAAGCGCGATTGCTCGGCTTCGGGAATGTGCTTGAGCAGGCGTGCGCACATCATCGGCGTGAGCGTGAGCGACACCACCGCCGAGATCAGGATCGATACCGCCAGCGTGATGGCGAACTCGCGGAACAGCCGCCCCACCACATCCCCCATGAACAGCAGCGGAATCAGCACCGCGATGAGCGAGAAGGTGAGCGAGATGATGGTGAAGCCGATCTGTTTTGAGCCCTTGAGCGCGGCTTCCATCGGCGGGTCGCCGTCTTCGATGTAGCGTGCGATGTTTTCAATCATGACGATGGCATCGTCCACCACGAAACCCGTGGCGATGGTCAGCGCCATCAGCGTGAGGTTGTTGATCGAAAAACCTGCCAGGTACATCACGCCAAATGTGCCGACGAGCGACAGCGGCACCGCCACCGCCGGAATGACCGTGGCCGGCACGTTGCGCAGGAACAGGAAGATCACCATCACGACCAGCGCCACGGCGAGCATCAGCTCGAACTGCACATCCGATACCGAGGCGCGGATGGTCGTGGTGCGGTCGGTCAGCAGCGACACTTCCACGTTGCCGGGCAGCGTCTCCTTGAGCTGCGGCAGCAGAGCCTTGGCGCGGTTCACCACTTCAATCACGTTGGCGCCCGGCTGGCGCTGCACGTTCAGGATGATGGCGGGTGTGGTGTTGGACCACGCGGCAAGCTTGCTGTTTTCCGCGCCGTCAACGATCTGCGCCACATCGGTCAGGCGGATGGGCGCGCCGTTCTTGTAGGCGACGATCATCTTGCCGTACTCGGCGGCCGACTTGAGCTGGTCGTTCGCGTCGATGGTGGAGGCGCGCGCCGGGCCGTCGAAGCTGCCCTTGGCGCCATTCACGTTGGCGGTGCCGATGGCGGTACGGATGTCGTCAATCGACAACCCCAGCGCCGCCAGCGCCGACGTATTCGCCTGAATGCGCACAGCCGGCCGCTGCCCGCCGCTGATGCTGACCAGGCCGATGCCCGGCAACTGCGACAGCTTCTGCGCGATGCGCGTGTCGACCAAGTCTTCCAGCTTGGGCAGCGGCATCGTGTTGGAGGTGATCGCCAACGTGAGAATCGGCGCGTCGGCCGGATTCACCTTGCTGTAGATCGGCGGCATCGGCAGGTCGTTCGGCAGCAGGTTGCCGGCCGCGTTGATGGCCGCCTGCACTTCCTGCTCGGCAATGTCGAGCGAGAGCGACAGGTCAAACTGCAGCGTGATGACCGAGGCCCCGCCCGAGCTGGACGACGTCATCTGCTTGAGCCCCGGCATCTGCCCGAACTGCCGCTCCAGCGGCGCGGTGATGGACGATGTCATCACGTCGGGGCTGGCGCCCGGGTATAGCGTCGTCACCTGGATGGTCGGGTAATCGACTTCCGGCAGCGCAGAGAGCGGCAGCATCCGGTACGCCACCAGGCCCGAGAGCAGGATGGCGACCATCAACAGCGTGGTCGCCACGGGCCGGAGGATGAAGATTCGGGAGGGATTCATGCCAGCTCGGAACAGAAGACTTCGTCAGGCGCGTGCACGCAATGCACGACTCAGGGCTTACGGTTTGGCGGCCGGGGCACTCGCGGCGGGTGCTGAAGCACCGCCCTGGCCGCGGCGATGACGCCCGCCCTGATGGGCCTGGCCGGCGGCGGGGGCGCTTGCGGCGGCGGCTCCCGGCTGGATCACCTCAACCGGCGAGCCGTCGCGCAGCTTGTCGGCACCGTCAATCACCACGCGCTCGCCGGGCTGCAGGCCTTGCGCCACCGACACGCGCTCACCTTCGGTCACGCCCAGCTTGACCACGCGCAGCGCCACCTTGTTGTCGTCGCCGACCACGTAGACGAAGGTGCCCTGCGTGCCGCGCTGGATGGCGGCGCCCGGCACGATCACCACGTCGCGCAGCGTATCCACTCGCATGCGCACGTTCACGAACTGGTTGGGGAACAGCATCGCGTTCTGGTTGGGGAACTGCGCACGCAGCTTGACCGTGCCGGTGGTGTTGTCGATGGTGTTGTCCACTGTCATGAGCACGCCGCGCGCGAGCTGCGTGGTCTGGCTGCGGTCCCATGCCTCCACCGGCAGCTTGTCGCCGGACTGCAGGCGAGGCATGACCTTGGGCAGGCTGTCTTCGGGAATCGAATAGATGACCGTGATCGGGTCGATCTGCGTGATAACCACGATGCCGTTGGTGTCCGACGCATGCACGATGTTGCCCGGATCGACCTGGCGCAGGCCAACCCGGCCAGACACCGGCGCCGTGATGCGCGTGTAAGAGAGCTGCACGCGTGCGTTGTCGACGTTGCCCTGGTCCAGCTTGACCGTGCCGTCGTATTGGCGCACGAGCGCGGCCTGCGTATCCACCTGCTGCTTGGAGATCGAATCCTGCGAGAGCAGCGTCTGATAGCGCTGCAGGTCGAGCTTCGCGTTTTGCAGCAGCGCCTGATCGCGCGCCAGCTGACCTTCCGCCTGCGCGAGCTGCGCCTGATAGGTGCGCGGGTCGACCTCGGCCAGCAGGTCGCCGGCCTTGACGGTCTGGCCCTCGGTAAATGCCAGGCGCACGAGTTGGCCGTCCACGCGTGTTTTGACCGTCACGTTGTTGACGGGCGTGACATTGCCCAGCGCCGACAGCACCACGTTGATGTCGCCCTTGACGGCCGTGCCGACCATTACCGGCATCGGCTTGTTGGCCATGGCGGCGCCGCGTCCGCCAGCGCCGCCCCGGCTACCGGGCCCACCCGGCCCGCCCGCGTTGCGATACTTCGCGTGATAGACCGCATAACCGATCAGCACCAGGAGAATGATCACCACCCAGATGCCCCAGCGGCGGCGCTTGCCACCCTCGCGCGGAGGCGGCAGCAGCGTCGGAGACACCTCGTGGGGCGTCTCTTTCCCGTCGTGTGTACGGCGACCGGCGTCGTCAAACTGGCCGGGCTTCTGGTCCTTGGGATCGGACATGTTGGCGTTCCTGTTCTTAGCAATATGGGGACGAGCGCACATGATAGCGGGCGCCCGTGCCAGTCAGACCGCAGCTTAAAGGCAACGTCTTTGCGCTGAATTAGTCGCGCAGCGGGTTCTATTACGTCAGATTACAAATCCGTTGCGGTGTTACGGGGAGAAACAATATGGTGAAAGTGCGCCGGATTCGTGACGGCCACAGTCGCTATCATGAGCACACCTTCCTGCGTGTACCAGACACTCCACCAGACAGATGAGCGGCACCAAGATCCTGGTCGTCGATGACGACGTCGAACTGCGCGACCTCCTGCGCGAATACCTGACCCAGCAGGGCTTTGCCGTTTCCGTGCTGCACGACGGCGATGGGCTGGCAGCCCGGCTTGAGCGCGAGCGCCCCGCGCTGGTCGTCCTCGACCTGATGATGCCCAAGGTGGACGGCCTGTCCGCCCTGCGCGACCTGCGCGCCCGCAACGACGACGTGCCGGTCATCCTGCTCACCGCCCGTAGCGACGAGATCGATCGCATCATCGGCCTGGAAATCGGCGCCGACGACTACCTCGGCAAGCCGTTCTCGCCGCGGGAGCTGCTCGCCCGTATCAACGCCGTGCTGCGCCGCCGCCTGGCCGTGCCGGCCTCCGCACCGGAGGACCGCGACAGCTTCAGCTTCGGCCCGTTCAAGCTCAACTTCCGCATGCGCACGCTGTTTCGCGGCGACCGCGCCCTGTCCATCAGCGATACCGAATTCGCGCTGCTGAAACTGCTGATCGGGCATGCGATGCAGGTGCTCACGCGCGAGCACATCGTCGAGTTGATGTACGGGCCGGGCAGCGGCGTGTCCGACCGCGGCATCGACGTGCAGATCTGGCGCCTGCGTCGCGTGCTGGAAGAAGACGCCCAGCGCCCGCGCTATATCCAGACCGTACGCGGCCGCGGCTACACCTTCGTGCCGGACGAGCGGGAAGAGGTCAATGAAGTTCAATAAGATCCGCCCCAGATTCGACACGCTGTTCGGCCGCTTGGCCGTGCTGATCGTGGTGGTGCTCGTGCTCAGCCATTTTTCGTGGCTGGGCGTGCTGCGTGCGGAGCGGCGCGAGCGGCAGTTCCAGGCGTCGGTAGACCAGATGGCGTTCCAGCTGCAGGCGTTTCAGGCAGCGATGGACGGTCATTTGAAGGTCAAGCTGCCGGACCTCGTGACCGAAACCGCCGAGCCCCCGGCGGGCGACGCTTCGTCGGCCTCCGATAAATCTGCGGAGTTGGTGCGTCAGCTTGCGCGCCGCTTGCCTTCCGACACGCAGCTGCGGCTCGAAGCGGGCCCCACGCCGCGCGTGTTTGTGCGCTTTCCGCAGCGCAACAAGTGGATCGCCATGCCGCTGGTGTGGGTGCATGCGCCGCCCACCATCTCGGCCGTGGTGCCCGGCGTGATGGTGGTGCTCGCGATTGCGATTGCGTTCTCGCTCTTCGCGGCGTGGCAAATCCAGCGCCCCGTGCGCGAGCTGGCCGATGCAGCCGGTGCGCTGGCGCGCCGTCGATACGTGCCCCCGCTCAAGGAGCGCGGCCCCTACGAGCTTCGCCAGCTGACCGAGCAGTTCAACCATATGGCGGCAGACCTGTCAGCCACCGACGAAGAGCGCAACACCATGCTTGCCGGCATTGCGCATGACCTGAAGACGCCGCTGTCACGCCTGCGCCTGCGCGCCGAAATGCTGGCCGACCAGAAAGCCGGCGCCGGTATCGAACGCGATGTCGAGTCCATGTCGGCCATCGTCGAGCAGTTTCTTGCCTATGCCCAAAGCGGCGACAGCGAGGCGCGCGAGGTGTCAGTCGACCGCCATCTGCGCGGCCTGGTGCAGCCGTTTGCCGAGCAGGGCAAGCACGTCGCGCTCGATCTGCATGCGGGGGACCGCTTCCGCCTCAAGCCGACGCATCTGGAGCGCATTGTCGTCAATCTGCTCGACAACGCGTTCGCGTATGGCGCGGAGCCCGTCAACGTGCGCACCGCCGTGGACGATGCCGGCTACACGCTGACGGTGGAAGATCACGGCGCCGGCATCCCCGCGGCCGACTTCGACCGCGTCATGCGGCCCTTTGTGCGCCTGGACCCGGCGCGGGGCGGCAACGCGCACTGCGGGCTGGGCCTGGCGATCGTCGATCGGCTGGTGCGTCATCTTGGCGGCGACCTCGCGGTTGGACCGACGGCGGCGGATGCGTCCGCGCCGGGTTTTCGCATCACCATGCGGTTTCCGGTGTCGACTGCGGCGACTTGATCGCCCGATTGTCCATTCGTCCAATCGCCCGACTGACATATGGGCACGCGGTTGCGTAAGCTATCCTAGGCGAGGCAAGCACGCTTGTTGCGTGCGCTCACCAGAACTCCGGGAGGAAACGCATGAATCGCGCTGTCTGTCTCGTCAAGGATGCTGGCCAGGCCCGCATGACCGCTGCCGTTGCCGCATGTGTGCTGGCGATGGGTCTGGCGGGTTGCTCGTCGCCGATGCCTCCGTGGGAGCCGCCGCGCACGATCATCCAACCCGCGCCGCCGCCCCCGCCGGCCCCAGCACCTGCACCTGCACCTGCCACGACGCTGCCGCCTTCGCCTGCCATGCAGCCGGTGCAGACTCCGCCGCCGACCTACACCGCACCGCCTGCTGCTGACACCGAACCGCCGCGCGCAACGCCCGGCATGGCGAATCCGGCATCCACGTATTGCCTGCAGCGCGGCGGTCAGCTTGAATTTTCCACGCGTGCGAATGGCGCCGAGGTGGGCACCTGCGTGAGCCCCGGCGGGGATGAATGCGAGGAATGGGCATTCCTGCGCGGCAGTTGCACGTGGTAAGCGCCGGCAGTCGCTGCAGGTAACAAAAAGGGCCGCAACGTCTGCGGCCCTTTTGTTTTGGAAGATGCGATCGGTTTGGCAACGCTTACCGCCGCGCCACCACCACCTTGTCGGCGGATTCCGCCACCAGCCGCATCGGCACGCCAGCGGCTTGCAGGTTCTGCCATGTCGTGCGGCGCATGAAGGCGTAGGCCGGCGGCCCGTCGGTCCAGCGGCGGATCCATTCGTCGGTGGTGGCAACGACCTTGCTCGGTTCAAGCCCGGCGCCCATTTCGAGTTCGTCAAAGCCTGACACCAGTGTCATCGGCCGACCCAAGTAATAGATGGCCGTCTGGTCCAGCCACTCGACCGAGTAGAACGGCGTCTCGGGCGGAATCGGGCCCGTCGCATTCAGCGTCTTTTCGATGAGATCGCGGGCAGACAACGCATCGCGGAAGATCTCGCTGGCGTTGAGCACACGGTCCCAGCAGAACAGGGCGGAGATCGACAGCACGATCACGGCGACGGTGCGCCGCTGCCAGCGCAAGGCTGCGAGCGCGACCAACGTGCCGACGGCCAGCATGGCCATCACTTCGCGCAGTGCCGGCATGGCCAGCGCCACCTGTTCGGCGGGCATCTTCGCGCCGGCCTTGGCGCCGATCGTCGGCACGGCAAACCACAGCCCAATGGCGATCAGCAGATTGACACCCAGCGACCACGCAACGGCGCGCGTCGGCATTTTTTCCAGCGCCAGAGCCAGCACAATGGCCAGCGCGGGGAAGGCGGGCACGATGTAGCCGGGCAACTTCGAACTGGAGGCCGAGAAGAACAGAAAGATCATCCCCGCCCAGGCAATCGACCAGCGCATCAGGTCAAACTGGCGCGTGCCGACAAAGAGATCAGCCACGCGGCCCAGGCGCCGGCCGATGGCCGCAAACAGCAGCGGCGTCCACGGCAGCAACCCGGCCGCGCCCACCGCGATGAAGTACCACCACTTGCCGCTGCGATGGTGCTCGTTGGTGAGGAAGCGCTGGAAATGCTCGTGGATGAAGAAGAAGTTGAAGAACTCGGGGTTGCGCTGCTGCACGATCACGAACCACGGCACCGTGGCGATCAGGTACAGCGCCAGGCCCGGGAGCCAATGCATGCGGCGGATCAGCGCCCAGTCGCGCGTCATCAGCAGGTAGGCCACGCCGATCAGGCCGGGTACGACCAGCCCGATCAGTCCTTTGGTCAGGGTTGCACCGGCCAGGGCCAGCCAGACCACCAGCATCCAGGCGAGCCGTCCGCCACGCGATGCGCCCGACCGCTGCGCCAGTGCAAAGCCGCACGCACCGACGGTCAGGAAAAAGCCCACGCCCATGTCGAGCGTGATGACCTGTCCGAACAGCAGATACAGCAGCGACGAGGCCAAAATCGCCGCGCCCGTCGCCGCCGTGCGCCCACCGCGATAGACGGCCAGCGTCCATGCCGTCATCAGGATGCCGCCCAAGCCGAACAGCACCGGCCACAGGCGTGCACCCCATGCGTTGACGCCGAATGCCTCGAACGTCGCGGCGGTCGTCCAGTACTGCAGGGGCGGCTTTTCGAAATATTTGAGATCGTTCAGACGCGGTGTCACCCAGTCGCCGGAGGCCACCATCTCGCGGGGGATTTCCGCATAGCGGCCTTCATCGGGCCGGAACAGGGTGGAGCGCTGGAAGAGGTCGTCCGTCCACAGCGCGAGGAACACGCCGATGAGCGCGACAACGATCAACGCCATCCACGGCGAGCGGCGGGAAGAAACAAGGCGGGATTCCATGCTGGGATGAACTTCGCGGGCACGGTCGGAAAGGGTAGGATTCTAGTCGATGCCGGATTAGCGGATGGTTAGCCTGGCCAAATGTCTATGATCCTTCCCGGTAACGCGCATGAGCAAGGCCAAGCTCGACACCTACCTCAATGACCGCCTCGACTGGAATTTGCTGCGCACGTTTCTTGCCATCGCGCGGGAACGCAGCATCAGCCGTGCCGCTACGCGCCTTCACCTGACGCAGCCGGCGGTAAGCCAGGCGCTCAAGCGGCTTGAAGATCAGCTCGGCCTGCAATTGATCGACCGCCAGGCCAATCCCATTGAAGTCACGCGGGCGGGTGAGGAGGTCCGGCTGATTGCCGAGGAAGTCTACGGCACCATTTCGCGCCTGTCGCAAGCCAGTGGTGAAGGCGGGCACGAGATTGCCGGCATGGTGCGCGTGGCCATCGTCAGCGGCCTGGACTTTCCGGAGTACGACGCGTTTCTCGGCCGCTTCCACCGCGATTACCCGCGCATTGAACTCGAATGCCAGGAGATGCGCAGCGCCGACGTGGTGCGCAGCCTGGAATTGCGCACGGCCACGCTGGGTCTATCGCCCAAGCGCGCGCTGCCGAAGAAGATCGAACACCGGTTGTTCCTCCGTCAGCGCTATGCCCTGTTCTGCGGGCAATATCACCCGCTGTTCGGCCGCGCCGATGTGCAGATTGCCGATTTGGCCGGCGAGAAGTTTGTCTCGTTCACGGGCGACAAGATCGGCGATCCGCTCTCGATGCTCACGTTCTTTCGCGACGAGATGGGCCTGACCGGCCCCGTGGTCGGCTCGTCTTCGAGCATGTGGGAAGTGCGGCGGCTGATCGTGGCGGGCTTTGGCATCGGTTGCCTGCCCGAGCATGTTGCGCAGGACGACGTCGAACAGGGCCGCCTGCAGCGCTTGCCGCCCGAAGCCGGCGTGGCCGACGTCGACATGCACCTGCTATGGATGGCCGACCGCAAGTTCAGCGCGGCGGAAGCGGCGTTTCTGGAAGCGCTGCATCGCTTTATCGATGCGCGCTATCCGGAGACTGCGTCGGGGACGATGGGCGGTCAATAACCGCGCACAACGTCGACCACGTTGGCGAGCGCCTCGCCCCTGAGCAGGCGCCGCACGTTTTGTGCGACCTGTAAGCCAATGGTGTCGGCGCTTGCGACGGACGCCATGTGCGGCGTGACGATCAGGTTGGGTGCGCGCCAGAGCGGATCGCTCGCGGGCAGCGGCTCGTTCGGAAACACATCGACGATGGCGCCGCCAAGGTGGCCGGTGTGCAATGCGTCGAGCAGATCCGCTGCGACCAAATGCTCGCCGCGCCCGACATGAATGAGCTTGGCACCGGGCTTGAGCCGCGCGAATGTGGCGGCGTTCAGCAAGCCGCGGGTGGCGTCGGTGAGCGGCAAGAGGCAGATCAGGATATCTGTGCCGTCCAGGAACATCGGCAGGCCGGCCTGCCCGCAGTACACGCCGATACCGGGCAAATCACGCGACTGTCGCGCCCAGCCCCGCACGCTGAAGCCGAGGCGATGCAGCTCTCCGGCGACATGCGAACCGATTTCTCCCAGACCCATCACGCCCACGGTGCAGGTCGACGGAGGCTGCTGTTCGGGCCGGAACCATGTGGCGCTGCGCTGGTTGGCCAGCACGCGGTCCAACTGCCGGTGGAAATGCAGCACGCCCCAGGTGACGAACTCCGCCATGCCGCGTGCGTGCTGTGGGTCGACCACGCGGCAGAGCGGCACCGCCGGCAACGTCGGGTCGATGAGGATGTTGTCGACGCCCGCGGCGATGCTGTGCACGAGCCGCACGCGCGGCATGGCGGCGATGGCGCCTTCGGGCGGGTTCCAGCAGACGGCGATCTCGGCGTCCCGCGCGGCGGGCTCGCCGTACATGCGCACGTCGAACTCGGGCGCGGCGCGCAGGATGGACGGCACCAGGTGCGACATGTCGTAGTCGCGGCTGATGAGGGCGAGGGTCGTCATGCGCATCAGCTCCGGTAATCGGAGCGGGACGTGTCGATCAGCCGCAGCGCCGCGAGCCATGCGCGGCGCGCAATGACGGGCGACTCTTCCCGATTGAACTGCGCCGCGGTGCGCTGGCGCACGTCTTCGGGCGGCATGCGCAGCGGCGTGCCGCCGGCCAGTGCCTGAATCTGTGCCTGGCAGGCGCGCTCGAGAAAGTAGATTTCGTGAAAAGCATCTGCTGCCGTGTGGCCACCGGTGAGCAGGCCATGGTTGCGCAGGATCATCGCCTTGTGCTGGCCGAAGTCGTGCACGAGGCGTTCGCGCTCGCCCAGGTCCAGCGCGATGCCTTCATAGTCGTGATACGCGAGCTTGCCGTAGAACTTCAGCGCATGCTGGCTGATCGGCAGCAAGCCATGTTCTTGTGCCGACACCGCAATGCCCGCGGCCGTATGCGTATGGACCACGAAATGCAGATCGTCGCGCGCTGCATGGATGGCCGAGTGGATCGTGAAGCCAGCCGCATTGACGGCGTAGTGCTCGGGGTCCGCATCGGCGCGTTCGTCGATGACGTTGCCCTCCAGATCGATCTTGACGAGATCCGATGCGCGCATCTCGCCGAACAGCACGCCGTAGCGGTTGATGAGGAAGGTCGGGCGGCCGTCTTCATCGGGCAGCCGTGCGGTGATGTGCGTGTCGATCATGTCCGTCATGCGGAAATGATCGACGAGCCGATACAGCGCAGCCAGATCGGTACGAATCTGCCATTCGGTTTCAGAGAAGGCCGCGGGGCGGCGCGTGTGCAGCGAAACGGGTTGGGCTTCCATGGGAATGCGGATGGAGGTAGACATCAATTTGTGGCGAGCGCCGTGGATTCTTCAGGCTGCTTGCCGTCGCGATACCGCCCCAGGCCGATGATGCCGATCAGCGAGATCGCGGAGAGCACCGTAAAGAACAGCGCCAGCGGCAGCCATTCGCCCTTGTAGCGTTCGGCCAGCATCGTGCCGATCAGCGGGGTGGTGCCGCCGGCAATCATGGTGCAGACCTGATAGGCGATCGAGATGCCGGAGTAGCGCACGCGCGTCGGGAAGGCGGGCGTCATGAAGCCTGCGATGACGGCATACACGGCCGACAGCGTGACCACCGCCAGCGTGATGCCAGCCACCATCGCCACCGGGTTCTGCGTGCTCACCAGCAGGAACATCGGATACGGCGTGAGCATCGAAATGAACGCGGCCCACGTCAGAAAGCGCGTGTCTCCGTAGCGTTGCGCCAGCAGGGCCGATACCGGCTGCGACAGCAGCTGCAGGATCGTCACGACGAACAGGCAGTCGAGAATCAGTGCCTTCGACATGCCGAGGTACGTCGTCACGTACGAAATCATGAAGGTGTTGGTGAAGAAGAACCCTGCGGAGCCGATGGTGGTGGCCATGGCCGCCAGCACGATCGGGCGCCACGCGGTGCGCAGCACTTCGCCCACGGGGTTCTTGAGCACCTCGTTGTTCTGCTTCATGCGCTCGAACTCGGGCGATTCCTTCACGCCCATGCGGATCGCCACTCCCACGAGCAGCAACACGAAGCTGGCCAGGAACGGCAGGCGCCAACCCCACGTGATGAAGCTCTCATGGTCGAGCGACGACACCAGCCGGAACGACAGCAGCGACAGGATCAACCCGACCGGGCTGCCCATCTGCGGGAACGACGCGAAAAACACGCGCTTGGCCTTCGGTGCATGCTCGCTTGCCATCAGCACCGCGCCGCCCCATTCGCCGCCGACCGCAATGCCCTGCAGCACGCGGAGCAACACCAGCAGAATCGGCGCCCAGATGCCGATGGTCGCGTAGCCGGGCAACAGGCCGATGCCGGTGGTGGCGATGCCCATCAGGAACATCGTCACCAGCAGCATCTTTTTCCGGCCGATGCGGTCGCCCAGATGCCCGAACACTGCGCCGGACAACGGCCGTGCGATGAAGCCGACAAAGAACGTGGCGAACGACGCCATCGTGCTCAGGAAATGGTTGCTGCTTGGAAAGAACACTTCGCCCAGCACGAGCGCGGCGGCCGTGGCGTAGGTGTAGTAGTCGTAGAACTCGACGGCGGTGCCGATGAAAGCGGCGGTGGCCGCGCGCACGGGCTGGTGCGTCGCGGTGGATGGTTGCAGCGTTGACATGGGGCGTCCTCCTCTTTTGGGCATGGCCCCGCCAGCGCGCCGCCGATGTTCAGGCATCGGTCTGTGTCGCGGAAGCGGGGTGTCGGTCGTCAGCCGACGCCGCCATTTATGCGCATCGACGTGGGCGGCGGCAAATTCGCATTTTTGATTCCCCGTATTAGCCGGGCTTATGCCCTGGGATTGGGAGCTGCACGCCTTGATCGCGCCATTGCGGTGCGTATGGGCGATGCTGGCAATGGGTGGATGCACGGTTCGGGCCAGCAGTATTTGCCTGATTTATAGGCCGAATAAGCATTCGCAATTTGACGCGCATTTTGCGATTGCCAGATAAAGGCGGCTGGATGCGCCGAGCCGGTCGGCGCGCATGCAAAAGGAATGGAGACATGTTGAAGGTCAACGGGGCGCGGCTGTGGTCGAGCCTGATGGAAATGGCGGCGGTCGGTGCCACGCCAAAAGGCGGCGTGCGGCGCCTTGCGCTGACGGAAGAAGACGCGGCCGGCCGCGCGCTGTTCGCGCGCTGGTGCAAAGACGCGGGCATGACGCTCAGCTTTGACCGCGTCGGCAATCTGTTTGCGCGTCGCGCCGGCAAATCGGCGCAAGCCCGCCCCGTGGCGAGCGGCAGTCATCTCGACACGCAACCCGAAGGCGGGCGCTTCGATGGCGTCTACGGTGTGCTGGCCGCGCTGGAAGTCGTGCGCACGCTCAACGACGCGGGCATTGAAACCGACAAGCCGATCGAGATTGTCGTGTGGACCAACGAGGAGGGCGCGCGCTTTACGCCGGCCATGTTGGGTTCAGCTGCATTTGCAGGCGTCATGCCGCTGGAACAGGCGTTGGCCTCGCGTGATGCGCAGGGCATCTCCGTGGCCGAAGCGCTGGCGGCAACGGGCTACGCGGGCGAACGTGCCATCCCCGGTGCACCGTTCGACGCCTACTTCGAGGCGCATATCGAGCAAGGGCCGATCCTGGAAGAGAACGGCGTGCCGATTGGCGTGGTGACGGGCGGGCAGGCGATCCGCTGGCTCGATGTGCATGTGCAGGGCCAGGCCGCCCATGCAGGCACCACGCCCATGCGTTTCCGCCGCGACGCGATGTTTGCGGCAGCGGAGATGGCGACCTCGCTGGAAGTACTGGTCGACAGCTTTGCGCCGCATGGCCTCGTGACGATTGGCGAACTCGGCATCCGCAATGCCTCGCGCAACACCATCGCCGCCGATCTCACGTTCACGGTGGATTTGCGTCACCACGAAGACGCGCGCATTGCCGAGATGGAAGCGGCGCTGCGTGAACGCTTTGCCGACATTGCAGAGCGCCGCGGCTTGACCGTGCAGATCGACCAGCACTGGGTCAGCCCGGCCACGCCGTTCGACCCCGCCTGCGTGAAGGCGGTGGCCGATGCGGTGGAGGCCCTCGACTACCCGCATCAGCGCATCGTGAGCGGCGCGGGGCACGACGCCATCCACATTGCCAAGCATTGCCCGACAGCGATGATCTTCATCCCGTGCGTCAACGGTCTGAGCCACAACGAAGCGGAAGACGCGCTTCCCGAAGATGTGACGCGCGGCGCCGATGTGCTGCTGCATGCCATGCTGGCCCGGGCGCGGTGAGCGAAATGGCGTGATAACGATATGACGGCATAGCGTTTTGCCCGACCCGTCAGTAGGGTCGAATCGTTGCAACTTGTTGCGGTAGCATTGCGTTTGCCGGCGATCCTGCCGGTTCAGTACGTCTTCAGGGCGGGGTGAAATTCCCCACCGGCGGTATGCGGACCGTGCGTCCGTGAGCCCGCGAGCGCCTTGCATGCGCCTGCATGCAAGGGTCAGCAGATCCGGTGAGATGCCGGGGCCGACGGTCAGAGTCCGGATGGAAGAAGATGTGCGGAACAACACGCGCGTGCTACAGGAGCGCGCCTGGCTTTGTGCCGGGCTGCGTGGCTGCATGGCTCGCGCGTGTTTGTCTGCTTGCCCTGGAACGTCTTGTCGCCAATCTTGCGAGGAGCGTTTCCATGTTGTCCACTCAGCAATCCCCTGCAGTTCACCCGCCCGCATTGCCTTCCGCGAATGTGGCGTTTGATGCCATCGAAGCCCGCTTCGATCCGGCCGACATGCCCGCGCGCATGGCCGCCGCCCTCGACGCGGTGCGGCTTGGCGTGCCCGTCGTCGTGCTCGACGATGCCGACCGCGAAAACGAGGCCGACCTCATCGTCGCCGCCGACAAGCTCACGCAGGCCAGCATGGCCATGCTGATTCGCGAATGCAGCGGCATCGTCTGCCTGTGCCTGACGGCGGAGAAGAGCGCGTCGCTCGGCTTGCGCCCGATGGTGGAAGACAACCGCAGCCAGTACGGCACGGCGTTCACGGTGTCGATTGAAGCCCGCACCGGCGTGAGCACCGGCGTATCGGCGGCGGATCGCATCACGACCATCCGCGCAGCCATCGCGCCGGATGCCGATACGCAATCGGTCGTCAGTCCGGGGCACGTATTCCCGCTGGTGGCAAAGGAGGGTGGGGTGCTCACGCGGCGCGGTCATACCGAGGGCTCGGTCGACCTGGCACGCCTGGCAGGCTTGCCGCCGGCCGCCGTGCTATGCGAACTGATGCTGCCCGACGGCACCATGGCGCGCCGTGACGACGCGGTGCGCTTCGCCGATCAGCACAACGTGCCGGTGCTGACCATTGAAGACATCGTTCAATATCGGGAGCAGATGGAGCGCGCGGTCAGCTTTGTCTGACGACCAGCCGGCCGCGCGAGAGAGGTGACGCTGGTTACCGCTTGAGCGCGGCGGCTTCCTTGGCGAGCGCCGTGATGCCTGCCCAGTCGCCGGCCGCGACCTTGTCCTTGGGCACCATCCACGAGCCGCCCACGCACACGACGTTGGGCAATGCGAGATAGTCTGGCGCGCTTTGCGGCGTGATCCCGCCGGTCGGGCAGAAACGCACATCGCCAAACGGCCCGTAGAGCGACTTGAGCATCGGGATGCCGCCAGCCGCTTCGGCCGGGAAGAACTTCAGCGTGGTCAGCCCGAACTCCAGTGCCAGGATCAGCTCGGACGGCGTGGCGATGCCCGGCAGCCAGTCCAGTTCAGCTTTCGCCTGTGCCACGGCCAGCATCGGCGTAATGCCCGGCGACACCGCGAACACTGCACCCGCATCCTTCGCCTGCTGGAAATGCTCCGGGCGCGTGAGCGTGCCGGCGCCGACGATGGCATCGCTGCCCAGGTCCTTCACCACCGTACGGATCACGTCGAGCGCCACCGGCGTGCGCATCGTGATCTCGAACGTGCGGATACCGCCCTCGTACAGCGCGCGGCACACCTTGACGCCCTCATCGACAGATTGGAACTGCAGCACCGGGATGACCGGGCCGGCCTTGACGACGGAATCGATACCCACAACGTTCTCCTAGATCAACTTCAACGGAACAAGCTTAAACGACGGTCGCCAGCGCCAGCGTGAGCAGCAGCGCGACGATCGAGATGATGGTTTCCAGCACCGTCCACGTCTTGAAAGTTTGCGGCACGGTCAGGTTGAAGTACTCCTTCACCAGCCAGAAGCCGCCGTCGTTCACGTGCGACAGGATCAGCGAGCCTGCGCCGGTGGCCAGCACCATCAGCTCCGGCTTGACGGCGGCGCCCGAGGCGGCGGCGATCGGGGCGACGATACCGCAGGCGGTCGTCATGGCCACCGTGGCCGAACCCGTGGCGATGCGGATCAGCACGGCCACCACCCAGCCCAGCAGCAGCGGCGACAGATGGGCATCGGTGGCGACGGCCACGATGGCCTTCGACACGCCCGAATCACGCAGGATCTGGCCGAAGCCGCCGCCTGCGCCCACCACCAGCGTGATCGTGGCGATCGGTGCCAGACACTCGTTGGTGAACTTGAGGATGGTGTCGCGATTGAAGCCGCGCGCCTTGCCGAACGTGTAGAAGCTCACGATGGCGGCAATCAGCAGGGCCATCACGGAGTTGCCGGCCAGCTTCAGGATGTCGTTTGCCAGCGTCTTGGGCGGGACGATCAGGTCGGCCCAGCTGCCGATCAGCATCAGCACCACCGGCAGCAGGATCGTGAACAGCGTCACGCCAAAGCCCGGCAGCTCGCGCTTCTGGTCGGCTTCAACAAACTGCGCGGCCAGCGGGTTGTTCTCGTCCGGCTTGACGTAGCGCGAGACCAGCATCGCCCACAGCGGACCGGCCAGGATGGCGGTCGGCAGGCCGACGATCAGCGCATACATGATGGTCTTGCCGATGTCGGCCTGATACGCCGTCACGGCCAGCAGCGCGGCCGGGTGCGGCGGGATCAGACCATGCACCACCGACAGACCGGCCACCATCGGCAGGCCCACCAGCAGGATCGGCGTGCCCGTGCGCTTGGCCACGTTGAAGGCAATCGGGATCAGCAGCACGAAGCCGACTTCGAAGAACACCGGCAAGCCGATGATGAACGCCACGACCATCATGGCCCAGTGCGCGTTCTTCTCGCCAAAGGCACTGATGAGCGTTTTGGCGATGCGCTCGGCCCCGCCTGATTCCGCCATCATCTTGCCGAGCATCGTCCCGAGGCCCACCACCAAGGCGATATGGCCGAGCGTGTTGCCCACCCCGGTTTCGAACGCCTTGACGATATTGCCCATCGGCATGCCAACCACCACGCCCAGCACGAGCGAGACGACGATCAGCGTGACGAACGGGTTCAGTTTCTGGACAGCGATCAGGTAGATCAGTGCGACCACCGCCAGCGCGGCGGTCAGCAATAGCGAGTTGCCTTGCATCGGGACCATCGGGTTTCCTCCTCAGGGATATTCACGGCTCTTGTTGTCTGGGTGCCCCGTCGTGCAGGGCGCCCTTATGAAAAATGCGGGTTACGGCTTTTTGTAGGCCACGCAATCGACTTCGACCTTGCAGTCGATGACCATGCTCGACACCACGCAGGCGCGCGCGGGCGGGTTGGCACCGAAGTACTCCTTGAACACCTTGTTGAACGACTGGAAGTCGCGCGGATCATCCAGCCACACGCCGCAGCGCACGACGTGCTCCGGCCCGTAGCCGGCTTCGGCCAGGATGGCCAGCACGTTCTTGATGGTCTGGTGCGATTGCTCGACGATGCCGTTGCCGACCACCTCGCCGTTCACCATGGGCGTCTGGCCCGACACAAACAGCCAGCCGTCTGCGCCCGCCGCACGGGCAAAGGGGAGGTGCTGGCCACCGGTGCCGGTGCCGCCTTCAACGCCAATTCGGGTAATCGTCATCGCTACGTTCCTTCTTTCAAACTTGCAAACAAAACTTGGATTCAGTGGACCTCGGCGGCCGCCGTTGCCGGCGCACGCGGGCCGCGCTTGAGGAAGCGACCCGCGCCGGGTGTCCGCACAGCGGGCTGCGCGGCGCCTCCCTGATACGACAGATGGCCGTTGACCCACACGGCCGCAATGCCCGTCGCCGGTTGCTGCGGGTCGGTAAAGGTGGCGACATCGCGCACCGTTTCCGGGTCGAACAGCACGAGATCGGCCCAGTAGCCCTCGCGCACCAGGCCGCGTTCGCTCAGCCCGAAGCGCTCGGCTGACTGGCCCGTCATCTTGCGGACGGCGGCTGCAAGCGAGAGCAGCTTGCGCTCCCGGCTGTAGTAACCGAGCACGCGCGGGAAGGCGCCCCACAGGCGCGGATGCGGTTTCGGATCGTTCGGCAGGCCGTCGGAGCCGATGACGGTGGCGGGGTGCGTGATGATGCGGTCCAGGTCCTGCGCCGACATGTTGTGGTACACGGCGCCCGCCGGCTGCAGGCGGCGCGCCGCGTCCATCAGGTCGGTGCCCCACGCGGCAGCAATCTCCTTGAGCGTCTGCCCGGCCATGCTGGGTTCGGGCTCCGACCACGTGATGAAGATGTCGAATTCGTCCGTCACCTGCTTGAGGTCCAGCGTGGACGAACTGGCGGTGTACGGATAGCAGTCGCAGCCCACCGGCTGATAGCGCTGCGCGCCTTCGATGGATTCCAGCACCTCGCCCGCGCGGCCCCAATTGGCAGCGCCTGCGCACTTCAGGTGCGAGATCACGATCGGCACGCGTGCATGTTTACCGACGCGATACGCCTCGTCCATCGCATCGAGAATCGCCGCAAATTCGGTACGCAGATGCGTCGTGTAGATCGCGCCGGCCTCGGCCAGCGGCTCCGCCAGGCCCATCACTTCTTCGGTGGTCGACGCAAAGGCGTTGGCGTAGGCCAGGCCGGTCGACAGGCCGAGCGCGCCGTGATCGAGCGCCTCGCGCAGCTGCGCGCGCATGCCTTCAACCTCGTTAGCGGTGGCGGGGCGGTCGAGGCGGTCCAGATGGTTGTTGCGCAGTGCCGTGTGCCCGACCAGCGCGGCGACGTTCACAGCCGGTTGCGCGCGCTCCACGGCGTCCACGTACGAGGCGAAGGTCGGATACGCAAACGCGCTGGCAGGCCCCAGCAGGTTCATCGGGTCGGGCGGGTCGCCCTTGAGCGTGGCCGGCGACGCGCTGATGCCGCAGTTGCCCACGATGACGGTCGTGATGCCTTGCGACACCTTGCACAGCATGTCGGGCGTGCGGATCACGTTCGTGTCGTCGTGCGTATGCACGTCGATGAAGCCAGGAGCAAGGACGCGGCCCTCGCCCGCGATTTCCTCATCCCCCAGCCACGCGGTGGAGTCGGATGTGGCGATGGCGGCGATGCGGCCGTCGGTGATGGCCACGTCGAACAGCGTGGCCTCGGGTTCGTGGCCGCTGCCGTCCACAATGCGGACCTGACGGATGACGGTGTCGTACTGCTGCATGTCAATCTCCGAGCGGCTGGCGATTGCCGCCGCCGCGATGCGCATCGAGCACGTACTTGATGCGCCGTAAAAGCTCCTTGCTGCGATCGGACTGCTGCAGCGCGACCTCGGTCGCCAGCAGGTCGATCATCATCATCATGGCGTAGCGCGATGACGACGGCTTGAAGATGAAATCGGTTTCCATGGCCTGGATCGGCAGCAAGACATCGGCCAGCGTCGCCAGGGGCGAGCCCATGGCCGTGATGGCGACGATCCGGGCGCCGTACTCGCGCGCGATGGTCACGCTGTCGATCACCTCCGGTACGTGGCCGGTCACGGAAAACACGACCACCACGTCGTCCGGGCTCAGCGTGGCCGCGACCATCCGCTGCAGCATCGAATCATGATAGGTGGTGACCGGCCGTCCCAGGCGGGCGAGCCGGTAGCGCATTTCGTCGGCCATGGTGGTCGAGCCGCCGCCCATGCCGAACACGGCAATCATGCGCGCCGCCACCAGTGCGACAGCGGCAGTGCGGAAGGCCTCGGGCTGCACCAGCGCGCGGTTGGCCTCCAGCACATTGCTGATGTCGGCCAGGATGCCGTCTGCGCTGGAGGGCGGGCGGTCCGCACCGCCATCCAGAAAGCGCTGGCCGACTGCGGCTGCCTGCGCTAGCTTGAGCTTGAGTTCGCGCACGTCGCGGCAACCCATCGCCTTGGCAAAACGGGTGACGCTGGCCTCACTCACGCCAGCGCGTTCGGCGAGCGTCTGGATGCTGCCGGCGGCGGCTTCTGCAATGTCGCTCAGGACCGTCTGCGCGACCTTTTGCTCGGCGGGGCGCAGTTCAGCGGCACGCTGGGAGAGTCGGGTCACGATGTCCATCGGTTCACGCATCGGGTCGGGCTTAGGGTCTCGCATTCTGGCCCCCGGTAGTCGTCCGGATAGCGGCTTTGAGAGTGCTTTGGTACTTTGTAACAGGCTGGCCCGGAGAATAGTTTCGCCGCTATCATTGTGTCAACCCGATGTTTACCCCCAAAGGAACACGAGTCCATTCCCATGAGTGATACAAAGTACCAAGGAGACGCCAACGCCGTCGTCAACCCGCTCGACAAGGGCTTGGGTGCGTTGGAAGCCGCATGCACGCCGGAGCAGATCGCTGCCCAGCGGTGGAACGTATTGAACGAAGACCTGAACCTGCCCGCAGCGGTGCTCTCGCAGTCGCGCGTGGAGCACAACCTCGCATGGATGCAGCGCTTCGTGAGCGAATACGGCGCCAAGCTCGCACCGCATGGCAAGACGACGATGGCGCCGCGCCTGTTCCAACGTCAGCTGGCCGGCGGTGCGTGGGGCATCACGCTGGCAACGGCGCACCAGACACGCATTGCATATGCCCACGGCGTGCGTCGCGTGCTGATGGCCAACCAGCTGGTCGGCAAGCGCAACATGGCGATCCTGGCCGAGTTGCTGGCCGATCCGACCTTCGAGTTCTTCTGCCTGGTGGATGCGGCGGATCAGGTCGATCAGCTTGCCGCCTTCTTCGGCAAGGCGGGGCGCCCGATCCAGGTGCTGATCGAACTGGGCGTGCAGGGCGGTCGCACGGGCGTGCGCGACGACGCGCAACTGCAATCGGTGCTCGATGCGCTCACGCGGGCCGATGGCGCCGTCAAGCTCGCGGGCGTTGAGGTTTATGAAGGCGTGATCAAGGAAGAGGCGGATATCCGCACGTTCCTGCAGCGCGCAGTAAAGGTGATGGGTGACCTTGCAAAGGACGGGCGCCTGCAGCGCACGCCGGCCGTGCTGACGGGTGCCGGTTCAGCCTGGTACGACGTCGTGGCCGAGGAGTTCGCCAAAGCCAATATCGGCCAGCCGCTGGATGTGGTGCTGCGCCCCGGCTGCTATCTGACGCACGACGTGGGCATCTACCGCGCCGCGCAGGCCCGTATCGACGCCAACAACCCGATCGCGCACAAGATGCGTTCGAGCCTGCTGCCCGCGCTGCAACTGTGGGCCTATGTGCAGTCCGTGCCGGAGGGCGAGCGCGCCATCATTGCGCTGGGCAAGCGCGATGCTGCATTCGACGCCGGTCTGCCGCTGCCGGTGCTGCATTTCCGGCCGGGCGACAAGACGCCGTCGGCTACGCCGGCGCACTGGGAAGTCACCGGCATGATGGATCAGCATGCCTACCTGAAGATCGCCCCGGGCGACGACATCAAGGTCGGCGACATGATCGCCTTCGACATCTCGCACCCATGCCTCACGTTCGACAAGTGGCGCCAGATTTCTGTCGTTGACGACGCCTACAACGTGGTCGACGTTGTGCAGACCTACTTCTGAGCGGGGCGCCCATGGCTGACATCCTCGCCTATGGCGAAGCGCTGATCGAGTTCAACCAGGCGGATCCCGGCAGCACGTCGTGGAATTTCGGCTTCGGCGGCGATACGTCGAACTTCTGCATTGCTGCAGCGCGGCAGGGCGCGCGCACGGGTTATATCAGCGCGGTAGGCGCCGACCGTTTCGGCCAGGCGCTGCGTGCGCTGTGGCAGGACGAAGGCGTCGACCACACCTACGTGCACACCGATGCTCAGGCGCCCACCGGCCTGTACTTCGTTTCGCACGACGCGCGCGGTCACCATTTCGACTACCTGCGTGCAGGCTCGGCCGCGAGCCGCTTCCAGACCGCGCAACTGCCGCTGCAGGCGATTGCGGCGGCCAAGGCGTTTCACCTGTCGGGGATCAGCCTGGCCATCAGCGACACCGCGTGCGATGCGGGTTTGGCAGCGATGGCGCATGCGCGGGCGGCGGGTGTGCTGGTGTCGTTTGACACCAATCTGCGCTTGCGCCTGTGGCCGCTCGCGCGTGCCCGCGCCGTGATGCAGGAAGCGATGCGCACGTGCGATCTGTGCCTGCCGAGTTGGGATGATGTAACCGTGCTGCTCGACTGCCATGACCGTGACGGCATTGTCGATACGCTGCTCGGCTGGGGCGTGAAGCTGGTGGCGCTGAAGATGGGCGCGGAAGGCTGCTACGTGGCCACACCGGAGTCCCGTACGCTGGTGCCGCGTCATACCGTCAATGCCGTCGATGCGACCGGGGCGGGGGACTGTTTTGGTGGTGCGTTTGTGGCGCGGATTGTTGCCGGGGATCCGCCTGCAGAGGCGGCGCGGTATGCCAATGTGGCGGCTGCGATTTCTACGACGGGGTATAGCGCTGTGGCGCCGATTCCGCGGGCGGAGGTTGTGCGGGCGGTGTTGGCGTCCACGCGGACTGCCTGAATGGATGTTGTTGATGCGCTGGTGTTTCATCCCCTGCCGGGGCTGACTCACTTTCTTTGTCTTGCCAAAGAAAGTAAGCAAAGAAAGGCGCGCCCGAGATGGAGACCCACTCCTTGAATTTATGTGACCGTGCGGGGAAGGAGGCAAACTCGCTGCGCTCAGACAGGCCTCCTTCCTTTTTCCGCCCGCTCACAGAAATTCAAGGCGCCATCTAGGGCAGGGTACGGCCACCCCATCGGGGATCGGTTGCTAGCGTCGACGTTTCAGCTGTTGGAAAAAAAACGCCACCGCGTATTTGCGGTGGCGTTTTTGCTTGCGCATCGTGCGCTTACTTCCCCGGCACCAGATGCACGCGCGACTCGGTCGCGGCTTCCACGGCCTTGCGCGAATACAGCAGCGGGAAGTATTCGCCCTTGAGCCACAGCGGTGCGAGGTCGCGGTAGTGTGGGCTGTCGGGGTTGCCGGACTGGCCGGGGAGGTTGACGGCGCGGGAGTTGTCCCAGTTGCCGACGTCCACCACCGTGCGGAACGAGGGGCCGTTCGTCTGCAGGAAATCGCTCGCGCGATACGTCGATTGGTTGGGCGTGTAGGGGCTGCCGCCTTCAGGCGTGGGGCCGACGTTGAGTTTGGCGCGCGTGGCCTCGTCGACGATGGCGGCGAACGGATGGGCGTTCAGGTTGTGGTGCAGCTGGCCCCAGTTCCACGCTTGCGGGCTCGGGCCCTGGCGCTTGACCATATCGGTCCACGCATTCTTCAGGCTGTCGAGCAGCACGGCATCGCGTTTGGCGGCGGCTTGTTGCGGGTCTTCGCCGAATTTACGTTCGCTGCCTTGCGGGTGCTCCAGCGTATCGAGCATGACGTCCGTGTCGGGCGCGGCCATTGCCTCGGCGCTGGCCTTGGAAAGTACGGCGTTCTTGAATGCGCGGCCCAGGTGATGCGTGAACCAGACCTCATGCAGCGCGGCCTGCGGGGAATCCGCCAGCATGGTCGCGTTCCAGCCCTTGAACAGGTTGAGCGCGGCTTGCGTGTCGGCGTCGTTGGACGACAGCGGCGCCAGCAGGGCCATCAGCCTGCGCGCCGGGATCGACACCATGTCGTTCTGCAGGCGCATCGAATCTTCGATCGACACCTTGTCGAGCCTAGCCAGCACTTCGTCAATGCGTGCGTGGCGCGAACCGTTGGTCCACTCAAAGCCGAGTTTGCGCTCGCGGTACGGATAATCCGCCGGCAGGTTCATCTCGTTGGACGAGGTGAAATAGCCCGACTTCGGGTTGTAGCTGCTGGGCAGTTGATCGCCGCGCCAGAAGCCGGCCCATTCGAAGCGCCCGTCGCCGGGCACGGGCAGCAGGCCGTCCCAGTTGGGGCGGATCGGGGCGAGGCCGCCAGGCACCCAGCCGATGTTGCCCTTCGTGTCGGCATAGACCTGGTTTTCGGTGGGGGCGCCCCAGTTCATCATTGACTGCTTGAACTGCGCGAAGGTGCGTGCGCGCATGTAGCCGACCGAGCCGAAATACGGCGACATGCCCGGCGACAGCCACGCGGAGCGCACCGCGTAGGCGCGATGTTTCTCGGCGTCGACGTAGATGACCGGGCCGTGGCGCGTGAAGGTGAGGTCGACGGGGCGGGAGTCACCGCCGCGCACCTTCACGGTTTCGTGCAGCACGGTGAAGGGCTCCCAGCCGCCGTTGTAGCGGTATTCGCTGTTGTTGGCCGGATTCAGTTCGTAGACGTAGAGGTCTTCCTGGTCGATGTTGAAGATGGTGAGGCCGAACGCGACGTGGCCGTTATGCCCGATCGACACGGCCGGCAGCGAGGGCTCTCCGGCGCCGATGATGTCGAGCGTGGGTGTGCTGATGTGGGCGATGTAGCGCAGGCTCGGTGCGGAATAGGCGCGGTGCGGGTCGTTGGCCATCACGGCGCGGCCGGTGGTGGATTTGCCCGGCGCGATCACCCAGTTGTTGCTGCCTTCCATCGTCTCTTCGAGGTTGGCCGCGGCAGCGACGCGCGTGCTGTCGACGTCTACACCCTTGAGCGATTCCGGCGTGAGTTTCACGCCTTGCGTGGCCAGGGTGAACACCTTCAGCAGATCCTTCGGCAGGCATGGGTCCAGACCTTCGGGCAACTGGGTTTGCCAGGCGGGCTGCAGGCCGAAGCGGACGGTGTCGTCGGCGAGGTTGGCCTTGCAGGCCACGTTGGCGCGCGCCACTTCCGACTGCAGATTTCGCGTCAGGCCGTGGCTGCGGATGCGCACCACGTCTTCCGGCGCCCAATGCGCGGGCGCGTAGTTCAGCTTGCGGAATTCGAACGGCATCTGCTCCGGATGCCTGGCCAGCCAGTCGACATACGCATTGATGCCGGCTACGAAGCGCGTGGCAATGCGCTGCGCGTCGGGGCTGTAGTGATTCCATTCGACCTGCATGTCACCGCGATAGAGAAACAGCCGCGTGGCGCGATCCTGCTCCACATACGCCGGCCCGAACACTTCCGACAACTGGCCCAGCCCCCGGCGGCGCCACAGGTCGATCTGGAAGAGGCGGTCTCGCGCGGCATTGAAGCCTTGCACGAAGAAGCCGTCGTCTTCGCTCTTGGCATAGATGTGCGGTACGCCCCAGCGGTCGATCAGGATGTCAGCGGCCTTGGATAGGCCCGGTACGACGATGCTCTGCGTGGTGGCTTGGGGCGTGTCTTTGGCGAGGGCCTGCGCGGACATGCCGAGCGCGACGGCCGACAACAGAACAGGAAGCGAACGGATGGGCATGGCGATGCAGTCTCCTCTCTGAGCCCGGCATGCCAGCGCAGTCCACACGGACAGGGAAGGATTCGGGCGTTCTTATGGATACGGCAGACAACCGCGAGCGCGGCTGATGGGAAGGGCAAGCTGGCCGATCGGTTGAGCGGGTGCTGGCAACTGCTAGGGGAGAGATGCCCACCGATCGGCACAGGCTGTCGAGTATGCGGATGTGCAACGAACTGCGCCAATGACTTTTGTTCGGTCAACCATTCCGTCAAGGCATGGTTGCCGATGTGTCATGCCAGCGTTTCGGGCCCCGTCTTGCGATGCACATTGGCGGCCAGCACGTGCCCCAATTCGCCCGGGAAGATCGGCTTGGTGATGACGGATTGGTAACCGGCTTCCTTCGCTGCCTTGAGGCGGATCGGATCGGCAAATGCCGTCACGGCGATGGCGGGCAGGTCGGTGAAGCCGCGTTCGCGCACGGCCCGCACGAGCTGCATGCCGTCCATGCCCGGCATGGCAAGGTCACTGACCAGCGCATCGAAGGGGTAGGCGTTCGCAACCGCCTCCTCCAGTGCGTCGAGCGCCGCCGCACCGCTGGGTACGGTGACCACCTCGGCGCCATAGCGCTCCAGCATCAGTGCGATCACGCCGAGCGATTCGGGGTTGTCGTCCACCGCCAGCACGCGGATGCCGTCCAGCGTCGGCATGCCCGTGCCTGCGACGAGGCCCGGCGTGCGGTTGGCCTGTTCGCCCGGTTGTGCGGCATGCAGCGGCAGCGACACGGCCATGGTGGTGCCGCGGTCTGCGCCACTGCTCGCGGCGGTGATGCGGCCGTGATGCAGCTCGACGAGTTGCTTGGCAATCGCGAGCCCCAGGCCGAGCCCGCCGTGGCGGCGCGTGCTGGACAGATCCGCCTGCTGGAAGCGGTCAAAGATATGCGGCAGGAAGGCCGGCTCGATGCCGATGCCCGTGTCGCGCACGGTGGCCACCACGCCTTCGGGCGCCGGATGCACCGAAAGCCGGATGTGTCCGCCTTCGGGCGTGAACTTGACGGCGTTGGCCAGCAGGTTCCAGAACACCTGCTTCAGGCGCCCGGCATCGCCTTGCAGCGTCGGCACGGGCAGGAATTCGGTCTCGATGGTGATGTTCTTCTGGCGCGCCATGGGCTCGATGGTCTCGCGCGCGCGCTCCAGCACGTCGGCCAGGTCCACGGGGCCGATCTCCAGCGGAACCTTGCCCGAGAGGATGGCCGACATGTCGAGCAGATCGTCGATCAGGTGAACCTGCGTGCGCGCGCTGCGCTCGATGGCTTCAATGCCGCGCTTGAACATCGCTTCATCGTAGGCGCGCATGTTCAGCAGTTGCGCCCAGCCCAGCACCGCGTTGAGCGGCGTGCGCAGTTCGTGGCTGACGGTTGCCAGGAAGTCGTCTTTCAGGCGGCTGGCGCGCTCGGCTTCTTCGCGTGCGCGGGATTCGGCTTCGAGCAGCTGCGTGCGGCGAGCCTCGGCCTGGCGGCGCTCGCTGATGTCGATCACGGCGTTGGTCAGGCCGATGATCTCGCCGGTGTCGTCGCGCAGCGGCATGACGACCACGTCGTAGACCACGCGCTGCGTGTGGCGCCGGCGGAAGGCGAACTCCACGCGCGTCGGCGTGCCCGTTGCGATGACGCGCTGGCCGGCTTCGGTCAGGCGCGATGCGGCGCGGCGGCCGAACACTTCACGCACCGTCCGCCCCAGCAGCTGTTCGGGCTGCAGGCCGAACACGGGGTTGTGCACCCACGTGAAGTGCATCGTGTTGTCGACGTCGTACAGGGAAATGGGCGAAGCCTGCAGCGCGGCCAGCAGGCGTTGCTGCGACAGGCGTTGCTGGGTTTCAGCCCGCGCGCGCCGCTCAGCCCCCGCGCGGGCGCGGCGCAACTGCTCGCACAACGCGCAGATGAGCAGCGCACCGACCCCAAACACCGTCAGCTGGACCGACGTCAGCGGCACCGCGGCAGGCCAGCTTTGCAGGGCGGCCAAGCCCATGAACAGCCCCGCGTAGCAGACGATGGCGAGGATGCCTGGCCAGAAACCGCCGTACCACGCGGCAATCGTTACCACCGGAAAGGCGAGGTAGAACGGCAGATGGATGCCCATCGCCGATTCGAGCAGCACCCGCCCGATCGTGCCGACCGCGGCTGCACCGATCGCTACCAGCCATGCCGAAGGGCGAATGGCCGGTGCAGCGTTGAACCCGCTGGCGCTGAAGGGACCGGGGTCCGCCAGCCGGGCGGGGCCGGCAGCACGCGTATCCGACGGGCGGGGCGAGGAGGGCGGAATGGACGTCACAGTCGGTTGCAGCACCGGGCAGAGAGCAGAGCAGCCAAAGGTGACTCAGGATACGAACTGGTCGCCATCGGTGCCATCGGGGTTTCGCTGACACGCTTGCAAGACAGCGCCCGATTCTTGCGCAGGCCAGCAGTGGCGCGGCCTGGCGGGATTATCCCCCTGAAGAGGGGTGTCCGGCGGGTTCCGGGTGCGGATCGCGCATGCGGTCGCGCTGCGTCAGGGCGGGGAACAGCCGCATCCAGGCGGCCACCACCAACAGCGTGCCCAGACCGCCAATCACCACCGAGGCCACGGGCCCCAGCAACCCGGCCAGCATGCCCGACTCGAATTCGCCCAGCTGGTTGGACGCGCCCACGAACACGGAATTGACCGCGCTCACGCGCCCGCGCATGGCATCGGGCGTATCGAGCTGCACTAGCGAAGTGCGAATCACCACACTGATCATGTCCGACGCGCCCAGCAGCACCAGCGCGAACATCGACAGCGGCAGCCAGCGCGACACCCCGAATACCAGCGTCGCCAGCCCGAACACGGCCACGGCGGCAAACATCACCCGGCCAACATGCCGATCCAGCGGACGGTGCGCGAGGAATAGCGCCATGCCCAGCGCCCCCACCGCCGGCGCCGAGCGCAGCAGCCCCAGCCCCCAGGCGCCCGTGCCCAGGATGTCGCGCGCGTAGATCGGCAGCAGCGCCGTCGCACCGCCGAGCAGCACGGCAAACAGGTCGAGCGAGATGGCGCCCAGCACCACCGGCCGCCCCTTGATGAACGCGATGCCGGCGAACAGCGATGCGAGGCTCACCGGCGTGCTGACCGGCACGGCGCGCTCCATCCGCACCAGCGCCAGCAATACGTGCGCGAGCATAAAGAGCCCGGCTGCCGTGGCATACACCACGGGCGCGCCCGCCACGTACAGAAAGCCGCCCAGCGCCGGCCCCAGGATGACGCCGGTCTGCCCCGCCGAGCTGGACAGCGCCACGGCGCGCGGCAATGCCTGCGGCGGCACGAGCGTCGGCAACAACGCTTGCAGCGTCGGCGTCTCGAACGCGCGCATTGCGCCAATCACGACCACGCACAGGAAGATGGGCTGCACGCCGGCATGCCCATTCGCTGCCATGACGGCCAGCGCAAGCGCCACCAACGCCTCGATGGCCTGACAGGCGCGTACGACGTACCGCCGGTCGTAGCGGTCCGCAATATGGCCGGAGGCCAGCACCAGCACCACCGACGGCAGAAACTGCGCCAGCCCCACCAGCCCCAGCACATAGGCGCTGCGTGTGAGGTCGTAGATCTGCCAGCCGACGGCCACCCCGAACATCTGGTAGGCGAACGTGGTGGACAGCCTGGCGAACCAGAACAGCCGGAAGGCGGGGTAGGAGAATGGCGCATGCGACAGCGTTTGCGCAGATGCGGAAGAGGAAGCGGGGGAAAGACCGGCGTCGCCAGACACGTTGGATGTGCGCCGGAACCCGGCGATCAATGAAGGAAGCGGAAAGGAGGCGTGAAGCGACCGTCATCGTAACGGAAGTCCGCCTTCTGTAGCCGCCCGCACGGGTACGCGGCTTGCGGAACTGCCGGTACATCGTTACAGGAGATTTCATCATGGCCACGCATCGCACCCGGTCGAAGCCCTCGCAGGCCAAATCGGAGGCCAAGTCCAAATCCCACCGCTGGTCGCACCATGTGATGGAAACCAGCGACGCGCTGGATATCGAGCCCGACATCTTCAAGTCACGCAGCCCCGCGCGGATTGCAGCCTCGCTCAAGGCATCCGCCGAGCACAGCCGGCGGCGCAAGGGGACGGCATTCCAGTCGGCCATGTCAATGCTGACGTTCTATATCAATCGGGCGGGGCACAACCTCAGCGCCGGGCGGCGCCGGATTCTCGAACGTGCCAAGGATGCACTGCGTGCTGACTTTGGCCGCCCGGCGCAGCGCGCGGCCAAAGTCCGCCATTGAGGCAGTGCGGTGTTGCTCAGATGGTCAGCATGACGCTGAGCAGCTGCCGAGCGACGGCCTTGTAGTTGGCTTCGTCGCCCTGCGGCGAATAGGTAGAGAGCGTCTTGCCCCGGTATTTGACGGTCACGATGCCGTTGCGGGTCGAATAGGTGGCCTCGATGCTGCGGCCGCCGCGTTCGATATGAAACGGGATGGTCTCGGCGATCAGGCGCGCGGTGTCGTGCGAAGCCGGCGGTGTCGGCGGCACGGCCGACAGCGGCGAGTATGAGGCGGATGCTTGTTGTTCGGGATGGCGCATGGCGCCTCCTCTTTGGGGGACACGGGTATCCAACGCAACGCAGGTTCCGTACCAGCCCGGTTCGACGTGGCCGCATCGTACGGCCGCCCGAAAAGTGGCACATCGGCTGCGGTCGCAGCCGCGGGATTGGCGAGGGTTTGACGTCACGCGTCGGTCCGTTGACGAGATTTGTCAGATTTGTAAACGCAATTAACCGCCAGGAATTGTCGGCCCCGTGCAAATCCGGGCTATCAAGGTGCGGGGACAGGTGCCATTCTGGTAAGTGCCATGGCGCGCGCATCGAACCAACCGCATGCACATCGCGCCTCGCAGGCACCCTGCCGACGTTCCAACCATGCCAACAAGGAGGCGATATGGGTTCCCATACCTACAAGATGATCGAGCTGGTCGGTTCTTCACCCGACTCAAGCGATGCCGCCATTCGCAATGCCATCGCGCGTGCGGGCGAAACGCTCAAGCACCTGGACTGGTTTGAAGTGCTGGAAACACGCGGCCATCTGGTCGACGGCAGGATCGCGCACTGGCAGGTGACGATCAAGGTTGGAATGCGGCTCGAGACGCTGGAGAGCGAAAAGCCCGCCGGCAAGAAGAAGGGCAAATAGCGGGCAAGAAAAAAGGCGGCCAGGATTGCTCCGGCCGCCTTTTTCATGAGGACTGTGCTGCAGCGTTATTGCGCCTGCGTAAAGTCCAGTGCGTTGGTCAGGTCGCCCATCGGCTTGTTGCCGTTGGAGACGAGCGCGGCGTCACGTTGCTTGATACCCGGCAGCGTCGGCAGGTCGAAGCGGTGCGTGATCAGGCGCAGGACCGAAGCCGTGTCGTACTGGGTGTGGTCAACGAAACCCTTCTTGGCGAACGGCGAGACGATGATCGCCGGGATACGCGTGCCCGGGCCCCAGCGGTCGGCCTTCGGCACCGTGGCGTGATCGTAGAAGCCACCGTTTTCGTCATACGTCACGACGATCACCATGTTCTTCCACTGCGGGCTCTTCTGCAGCTGGGCGATCACGTTGGCGATGTGCGCGTCGCCGTCGGTCACGTTGGCGTAGCCCGGGTGCTGGTTCAGATTGCCTTGCGGCTTGTAGAACGTGACGGCGGGCAGCTTGCCTGCGGCGGCGTCTTGCAGGAACGCAGCGTCGTAGTCGCGCAGGTGGGCCGCACGCTCAGCGGCGCCGGTGCTCGTGGCCGGGTCGAAGCGGCTGAAGTAGTTGAACGGCTGGTGGTGCGGCTGGAACTGGATCGAACCGCTGTAGATCACGCTGCGCGTAGCGTTCGGGGCGTCGGCGATGGCCGCGTTCCAGGCGCCGGCGTACCAGGCCCAGTCGACGCCGCGAGCGGTCAGCAGGTCGCCGATGTTGGTGGTCGACTGCTTCGGCAGGGTGGTGGCCTTGGTCGGATCGGCGTAAGCCGCGTTGCCGCTGGCCACGGCGTTGCCCGACGGCTGGTACGGCGGCTGCATCGTGTTGACGGCGTAGGAATTGCCGTTGCTGTCGACCGGCGTCAGGTTGCCGTCCTTCGTGGCGTTGCCATCGTCGCCCGCGCCTGCGTATGACGTCGGCGCGCCGGCCATCACCGAGCTTGCCGCCGGGATGAGCGTCGGGCTGCCGTCTGCATTCGTCTTGACGTTGGCGATGCTGCCCTTGGCCGGGGAGGTGGCGGCGTTCGGGTAGATCGGTGCGCACGCGCAGATCAGGTATTGGTGGTTCAGGAACGAACCACCGAACGCGCCCATGAAGAAGTTGTCTGCCAGCGTGTATTGCTTGGCGATGTTCCACATGGCCATCTTGCTGCCGTCGTAGTAGCCCATCGTCAGGCCACCCGCATCGGCAAAGGCGGCGAACTTGTCGTTCTTGCCGCCGTTGATCTGCATCTGGTTCTGATAGAAGCGGTGCCACAGGTCGCGCGTGATGACGTTCTGGCCGACCACCGTGCCCGTGCTGCCAAAGCCCGAGGCGCTGTCGATCTGGAACATCTGATTGGGCATGTTGGCGGTGGACGCCTGCGTGATCTGCACGCTTTGGCCGCCTGCGGTGACACCACCCCAGGTGGGCGGCAGCGTCGGCAGCACGGAGCCGTCGAAGTCCTTCTGCGCAACGGCAGTGCCCGTCGAAGTCGGGTTCACACCGGGGATGCCGTTGGCGCCCGGGAACAAGCCGTACAGGTTGTCGAAGCCGCGGTTTTCTGCGTAGATCACCACGATGGTCTTGACGTTGTTGGTCAGCGCCATGCGCTTGGCCACGCCGTCGCGAATCGTCTTGCCGAAGTCGCCGCCGTTGGCCACGGCATCGGCGATCAGCGCGATTGCCTGCTCGATTTCAGCCTGCAGCGCGGCCTTGGTGCCGGCATCGGTTTCCTTGTTGTGGTCTTCCAGCAGCTTGTCGATCGTCACGCCCAGGCGTGCGGCGAGTGCGGTCTTGGCAGCGTTGATGTCGCCGCCGTTGCTGTCCATCAGGGCCGCCAGTTCAGTCGAGATGGCGCTGACGACGGCGTTGGCACCGGCCGGTGCGCGGAACACCAGCGGCTGCGTGATAGCCGTGCGGGCACCGGTGTCCGGGTCATTGCGGAACGCGTCCGTGCCGATTTCCACCGTGATCGCGCCTGTACCCGGCAGCGTGTACGCGCCGTTTTTGTCGGTGCGCGTGCTGGCCTCACCGGCATCGCACTTGCCATTGTTGTTGGCGTCGATACAGACCTTGGCATTCTCGAAGTAGCTGCCCGTCACCACGCCCGAGGTGGACGCGGAGGCACTGCTGTTCGAGTCACTGCCACCACAGGCAGACATGCTGGCCGCGACCAACGCGGTCAGCGGCAGAAGACGAAGCGCTCGGCTCATGATTTCCCTGGATTGTTGTGTGGGGGACGAAAGCGAGCCGGAGTCTGTGCTTCGTGTGTGACAAGTTGATGATGAAAACGCAGGCGTGGAGCGCATTTCGCTCCAGTTCAGCGCGAGTACCATCGTCAGGATGAGCAGGGGCACCACCGAACGTTTGAAGACATTTGCCACCATGGGACCTCTCCAAGGGCTGACGTGACATGCGTTTGACGACATCAAAGTGTCATGGGCGCCATGCTAAGTTGCAAGGCTCCCAAAATTTCGTCCGTCGAAAATGCCTCGTTTCCTGCCCGCTGCAACGTTTCGCATGATCGCTGTTTCGGCGCTTGCCGGGGCGGTCGTCGGGTTCAGTGGCTGCGGGCGAGGGGAGCCGGCGGCAGCCCATGCCGCGACCATGGCGGCGTCTGCACCGGCCGCTGCGGCGCCGGCAGCGGCACCCGCAGCAGCAACGGCCGGCAAGCCAGCGGCGGCACCGGCCTACGAGAAAGCCTTCTACACGATGATGGCAACGCGCCGCCCGTCGGTGCCCGGGATGACGGCGCTGGGCAAGGCGTTGTTCTTCGATCCGGCCCTGTCGGCCTCGGGCAAGCAGGCCTGCGCGAGCTGCCATAGCCCCACGCACGCCTATGGCCCGCCGAACGATCTGTCGGTGCAGCTTGGTGGCACGGGCATGAACAAAACGGGCGTGCGTGCCGCGCCGTCATTGCGCTATCTCCAGAACGTTCCTGCATTCACCGAGCATTTCTACGAGAACGACGGCAACGACTCGGAAGACCAAGGCCCGACTGGCGGCTACACCTGGGACGGCCGTGTGTCGTCCACGCACGACCAGGCGCGCATCCCGCTGCTGTCGGGGCACGAGATGGCCAATGGCACGCAGGCCGCCGTGGTGGCCAAGCTGCGCAATGGCCGCCACGCGCAGACGTTCCGCCAGGTATTCGGCAACGACATCCTCGACAACGAAGACACGGCCTTCCGCGCGGCGCTGATGGCGCTCGAAGTCTTCCAGCAAACGCCCGCCGAGTTCTATCCGTACGACAGCAAGTACGACGCGTTTTTGCGCAAGCAGGTGAAGCTGTCGCCGCAGGAGATGCGCGGCCTGCAGGTGTTCGCCGATCCCGCCAAGGGCAACTGCGCCTCGTGCCACGTGAGCGCCATCAAGCAGGACGGCGCGTTCCCGGCCTTTACCGATTTTGGCCATATTGCCGTGGGCGTTCCACGCAACCGCACGCTGGCCGCCAATGCGGATCCGACGTTCTTCGACCTCGGCCTGTGCGGCCCGGACCGGACCGATCTGAAAGACCGCGCCGACTATTGCGGCCGCTTCCGCACGCCTTCGCTGCGCAACGTGGCACTGCGCAAGACGTTCTTCCACAACGGTGCCATCCATTCGCTGGAAGATGCGGTGCGCTTCTACGCCCAGCGCGACACGCAGCCGCAGAAGTGGTACCCGCGCAAGGCCGACGGCACGGTCGACAAGTTCGACGATCTGCCCGCCCAATACCGCGCCAACGTCAACATGGAGCCGCCGTTCGGGGGCAAGCCCGGCGACAGGCCGGTGCTGTCCGAGGCCGACGTGCGCGACATCGTTGCCTTCCTCAAGACGCTCACCGACGGCTACCGCCCCGTGCGGACAACGCAATCCGGCGCCCAAGGCGGCAGCCGCGTTGCGCAGCGCTAAGCGTCCGCAGCGGCCCCGTGCGGCCCGTTTGTTGCAACACCTTGCGGGGGATTCGCGCAAGGCCGCGCGTGCGCTGCGGTTATCATCGGCGGATCGTCTTTCTGCTGTCTTCTACTTCCCGCTATGACCTGGCTTGCTGACCCGTCCATCTGGATCGGCCTGTTTACCCTGGTGGTGCTCGAGATCGTTCTCGGCATCGACAACCTTGTTTTCATCGCCATCCTGGTCAACAAGCTGCCGCCAGCGCTGCGCGACCGTGCCCGGATGATCGGTCTGGGCCTGGCGTTGCTGATGCGCATGGTGCTGCTGGCCGCCATGTCGTGGCTGATCGGGCTGACCAAGCCGTTGCTCACGCTGGGGCCGGTCGACCTGTCGGGCCGATCGATCATCCTGCTGCTGGGTGGTTTCTTCCTGCTGTTCAAGGCCACGTCGGAGCTGCACGAGCGTCTGGACGGCCAGCCGCAGGACGAAAGCCACGGCAGCGGTCACGGCAAGTTCTGGAACGTGATCGCGCAGGTGGTGATTCTCGATGCGGTGTTTTCCATCGACTCTGTCATCACCGCCGTGGGCATGGTCAACGACCTGCCGGTGATGATGGCGGCCGTGGTGATCGCCATGGGCGCCATGCTGTTTGCCTCGCGCCCGCTGACGGAGTTCGTCAACGCGCATCGCACGGTGGTGGTGCTGTGCCTGAGCTTCCTGCTGATGATCGGCTTTTCGCTCGTTGCGGAGGGCCTGGGCTTTCATATTCCGAAGGGCTATCTGTACGCCGCCATCGGCTTCTCGATCCTGATCGAGTTCTTCAACCAGGTGGCCCAGCGCAATACCGTACGTTACGAGCGCCGCCGCCCGCTGCGCGAGCGCACCGCCGATGCCGTGCTGAGCCTCCTGGGCGAGCGTCGCGGCGCGCCGGCGGAGTCCGAATCGCACGAGGCGGTTTCGCACGAGGCCGGCCAGCCCGTGCCCGAGGCTGTGTTCCGCCCGGAAGAGCGCAGCATGGTCAGCGGCGTGCTCGACCTGGCCGAGCGTTCGGTGCGCTCGATCATGACGCCGCGCCACGATATCTCGTGGGTGGATCTGGACGCCGACGCGGCCGTCACGCGCAAGCTGCTGCTGGCCGTGCCGCACAACCAGTTTCCCGTATGCCGCGGCGGGCTGGACGACCTGGTGGGCGTGGCCCGCGCCAAAGACCTGATGGGCGATCTCGACACGCGCGGCGCCATCGACGTAGACCGCAGCGTCAAGCCCGCGCTCAAGGTGTCGGACAACATCGGCATCCTGCGCCTGATGGATCAGCTCAAGCGTGCGCGCGGGCGCATGCTGGTGGTGACGGATCCGCTGGACGTGGTGCAGGGCGTGGTGACACCCATCGACGTGCTCGAAGCCATTGCGGGTGAATTCCCCGATGAAGACGAACGCCCCGGCGTGGTGGAAGTCAGCGATGGCTGCTGGGAGGTCGCTGGCGAGGCTGACCTGCGGCAGCTCGAAGATGTGCTGCACGTCGACTGGCTGCTCGACGAAGGCGGCGGCGCCACGAGCCTGGGCGGTTATCTCTTCAACCAGTGGGACCGCCTGCCCGAAGTGGGGGACACGCTGGTGCGCCACGACCTGCGTTTCCAGATTCTCGAAGCCGCCAGCCGCCGCATCGTGCGTGTGCGCATCGAGCGCATGGAAGACGTGACGGCACCCGAGGCGGAAGCCTAAGCCTAGGACGTCGTCGATGTGGCCGGCCTGGGCGCGCGCGCCAGACCCAGGCTCAGCACACCCGCCAGCACGCACGCAATGCCGCCGATCTGGCGCGTGCTGACGGTCTCGCCGAGCAGCGCGGCGGCAAACACCACGGCTGCCACAGGCGCTAGCGCGGTGAACAACGATGCTTCCGCACCGCTCACGCGCGCGGCCCCGGCGTACCACAGCACGAAACCGCCCACTGTCGGCACGATGGCGTAGTACGCCACCGCCATCAGCGCGTGCGTTGTCTGCGCCGATGCATGCAACTGCCACGGCGCTTCCCACAGCGCGGGCGCCAGCGCCGTCAGCAAACCGAACGCACTCATCAATGCCGACAGGGCCAGCGGCGGTACCGGCGTGCGCAGCCGCTTGTTGAGCAGGATGAAGAGCCCCTCGCACACCACGGCACCCATCACCAGCAGGTTGCCGAGCAGCGGATGTGCCGCGTCGCCGCGCGGTTGCAGGGCGATGGTCAGCACGCCGGCGGTGGCCAGCCCAATCGCCCCCAGCACCGCGCGGCCGGGCCGTTCGCCCAGCAGCACGATTGCAATGAGCGCCGACATGACCGGCAGCGTCCCGATGATGACGCCCGCGTCTGCGGCAGACGTGTGCCGCAGGCCCGAAATGAGCGGCGTCGTATAGCCCACGCTGCCGGCGGCCGCCTGCAGGAAGAGCAGCACCCAGTCGCGGCGTGCAAGCACGGGCCAGCGCGAACGGGTCATGCGCATGATGACGAGGAACATCGGCAGTGCCATCGCAAAGCGCAGCGCCGTCGCCGTAAAGGGCGGCAAGCCCGCCGCGATGATCTTGCTGGCCGCTACGGTGCTGCCCACCAGCACCATCGCGAGGGCAAGGTAGAGGCAACCTTCAAGTCGTCCGGACAGTTTTGGCATATCGCATCCTGCAAGTGTGGAAACCGCAGGATGGGCGCACGCGATGCGCGCGTCTTGAACGAAATTGCAGCGAGGCTGGAAAGACCCGCCTAGCGCGCCGCCGCCACCATGCCCGGCGATACGCCGTACTTGCGCACGAACTGCCGCGTCATGTGGCTTTGATCGGCAAAGCCGCAAGCGGCCGCCACGTCCGCCAACGGCTCGCCTTGGGCGATCAGCCGACGCGCCAGGGCCACGCGACGCTGCACCTGATAGGCGTGGGGCGTGAGGCCCGTGACGCGGGCAAAGCCGCGCAATACCTGGAAGCGGCTCAGGCCGGTCTCGCGCGCGAGGTCGAGCAGGGAGATGGCCGCGGCCGGGTCATCGTCGATGCGCGTGCGGGCAAGCCGGATGGCATCGGGGGCTGCGTCGCCGTGTTTGCCGGTCGCCCGGTTTGCGGGATGCAGCGCGTCCGCCAGTACGGACAGCAGCAACTGCTCGCGCAGCAGGGCGTCGTTTCGGGCGGCGGGCATCGTCATCTGCGCAAAGAGCAGGCGCACGCGCGGTGCGAGAGTGGCGTCGCGGATGACAGGGCGGTCAAACTCGGCGTCGCCGTAGTGGCCGGGGTGCAGGTCCGTCGCCATGTCGGCGACCACGCCGGGGTCAAGGTAAAGCATTCGCCACGCGCGCCCGCCATCACCGATGGGTGTGCCATCGTGCACTTCAAGCGGATTGACGGTGATGACGTCGCCCGCGCCGGCTTCCACGGTGCCGCGTCCGCTGAACGACTTCTGCGCCCCGCGATCGACGATGCCGATGCCGAACTGGCCGTGCGTGTGACGCGGAAAAGCGTGGCCGGAATCGGCGGCGACGGCTTCCACGCCGCGCATGGCGCAGCGGTGCATCGAAAACGCGAGATTGGCCGGCCGGTTGGACAAGGGCGGTTCCTTGTGAGGGAATGCGCGAATCTGTGCTCTGTGGAGGTGCAGCGTGGCAGCAGCATACGCTTTCTTCGCATTTCGCTCATTTTTTGCGCACGGGCGGTTGGTATGCTGCGGTTTTCTGCGGCAATGCGCCCGGTAAGATGGCGCCGTGCCTGCCGCTGGCCAGGCCGGGAGCCGCGCCCGCCGGCGGCGCCCCGCAGCCCTGACTGATCCATGCGCCCGTCTTTCGGTATCACCTCCAAGCTGTTCGTTGCGTTGTTCATGCTGAGCATCGTCGTTGCGCTCGCCATGGGCGCGGCGGTGCGTTGGCGGTTCGACGCCAACTTTCTCGACTACGTGAACGCACGCGAGGCTGAGCGCATGGCCTCGCTCGCGCAAGGCGTGGAGGCCGCCTACGCGCAGCACGGCAGCTGGGATTTCCTGCGCGACGATCGCATGGCGTGGTTCCGCCTGCTGCGCCGCGAAGGCGCGCGGGCACGCGCCAACGGCATGGGCGGGGACCGCTTCGACCTGCCGCCAGGCCATCGCTTCGATCCGCTCCCGCCCGGCATGGACAAAGACGCGCCGCCGCCGCCCGGGCCGCCCACTGCAGGCCGCATGCCGCCGCACCCGCCCGGCGAGCCGCCGACCCCACACTCGCCGATCTGGCTGCTTGATGCCCAGCGCAACGTCATCATTGGCGACGGGCCGCCGCTGGGCCCCAATGCGCGTTGGCAGGAACTGCACCACAACGGCCAGACCGTCGGCTGGCTGGCCATGCCGCCGCGCGTGCGCGTGCCCGAAGGCGCCGACCAGGCCTTCCAGGCGCAGCAGCTGCGCGCTACGTGGATCATCGCCGGGCTGTCGGTCCTGCTGGCGGCGCTGGTGGCGGTGCTGCTCGCACGCGGTCTGCTGGCCCCGATGCGTCGCCTGACGGATGCCGCGCGCCGCATGGCCGACGGCGACTACGCCACCCGCGTCGACGTCCATTCGCGCGATGAACTCGGCGAGCTGGCGGCGGATTTCAACCACCTTGCCGCGTCGCTGGAGGCCAACCAGAAGATGCGTCGTCAGCTCACGGCCGATATCTCGCATGAACTGCGCACACCGCTGGCCGTGCTGCGGGGCGAACTCGAAGCGCTGGAAGATGGCGTGCGCCCGTTGACCGCTACGTCGCTCGCGTCATTGCAGGCCGAGGTGTCGACGCTCAGCAAGCTCATCGACGACTTGTATGAACTTTCGCTGGCCGATGTGGGTGCGCTCGCCTTTCACATGGAGCCGCTCGACCTGGCCGACACCGTGTGCAGCGCCGTGCAAGGCTTCACGCCGCGCCTGATGGAAAAGTGCATCGCGCTGCAGCTGGACGTGCCGGCCGCGCCGTCGCATGCCACGATGGTCAATGGCGACCCGCAGCGCCTGCGGCAGGTCATGCAGAACCTGCTGGAAAACACGCTGCGCTATACCGACGCGGGCGGCACGCTGCGCGTGCATGTCCATCAGGAGGGCGGCTGGCAGCAGATCGACGTGCAGGACAGCGCGCCGGGCGTGCCCGACGCAATGCTGCCGCGCATCTTCGACCGACTGTTCCGTGTGGATGCGTCTCGCAGCCGGGCGCAGGGCGGGGCCGGCCTGGGCCTGAGCCTGTGCCAGACGATCGTCGCCGCGCATGGCGGCACCATTGAAGCCAGACATTCGCCGTTGGGCGGGCTGTGGATCGCCATTCGCCTGCCTGTTCTTGATGTGCTTGATCCGCTAGCCGACCATGATTCTGATCATTGAAGACGAACCCAAGCTGGCTGCATTGATGACCGACTATCTGCGCGCCGCTCACTACGAGACCGAGTGGCTGGCAGATGGTACGCACGCGACGCAGCGCGTTCGCGAGACGGCGCCCGAACTCGTGCTGCTCGACCTGATGCTGCCCGGCAAGGACGGCCTGGAAATCTGCCGGGAGGTGCGTGCCTTCAGCGAGGTGCCCATCGTCATGGTGACGGCGCGCGTGGAAGAAATCGATCGCCTGCTCGGACTCGAACTGGGTGCCGACGACTACGTCTGCAAGCCCTTCAGCCCGCGCGAACTCGTGGCGCGCATCAAGACCATCCTGCGCCGTGTGCAGCGCGGCGGCGGCGTGCCGGAAAGCGCGTTGCAGATCGACAGTGCCGCCTATGCCGCAACGCTGCGCGGGCAGCGCCTTGACCTCACACCGGTGGAGTTCCGCCTGCTGGCGGCGCTGGCCGCTGCGCCGGGGCGGATCCTGTCGCGCTCCAACCTGCTCGAGCAGATCTACGACGACCACCGCATCGTGACCGACCGCACCGTCGATACCCACATCAAGAACCTGCGCCGCAAGATGGAGCAGGTGAGCCCGGGCACCGACCTGATCCATTCCGTCTATGGCGTGGGTTACCGGCTCGACGCCTGAGGTTCAAGAAAACTCCACGGTTCGCCCACTTTTCATGCAGGGTCGGTGGCTACAGTAAGCGTATGGCCGGCGTGTCCGGCCGACGTTCTTACCAGGAGCTTCTTCATGACCGCTGTGATTTCCCGCCGCCTGGCCGCTGTTGCTGCCGGGCTCGTTCTTTCATGTGCCGCGATGGCCCAGACTGCTGCACCGGGCGCGGCTCCGCTCTCACCGATGCCGCCGCATGACGCCGGCATGATGGGGCCCGGCCCTGCATTCGGACCGGGCGGCCCAGGCGGCCCAGGCCACCCCCGGGGCATGGGGCCGCATCATGGCGGCGCGCCTTTCCTGCGCGGGCTGGCCCTGAGCGAAGAGCAGCGCGACAAGATCTTTGCCATCGAATATGCGCAGATGCCGGAAGCGCGCGAGCAGCGTAAGGCCATCGAGCACGCCCGGCGCGAGCTGCATCAGATGGTGGCTGCCGGCCAGTATGACGAAGCGCGTGCCCGCAGCCTGACCGAATCGCTCGGCCGCGCCGTGGCCCGTGAAGCGCAACTGCGTGCGCAGGCCGGTGCCAAGGTCATGCAGGTGCTCACGCCTGAACAGCGCAAGCAGATCGCCGATCGCGAGGCCCAGCGTGTGGCCGGGCTCCCGCCGGAGCAGGACGAAGGTGCGCCGATGCCGGGGCTGGCGGCGATGTAGCGTGAGGCGCGATCGGCGATCGGCGATCTGCGAGCTGCCCTGGAATCGGTTCACGGTCGGCAAGCGGCCCGTGACCGGATTCCTAGCGGTAAACCACCACCGGCACGTGCGCGTAGGTCAG
This sequence comes from Ralstonia sp. UNC404CL21Col, assembly GCF_000620465.1. Classification (GTDB taxonomy): domain Bacteria; phylum Pseudomonadota; class Gammaproteobacteria; order Burkholderiales; family Burkholderiaceae; genus Ralstonia; species Ralstonia flatus. The sequence continues at coordinate 335,451 of NZ_JIBE01000004.1, read as the reverse complement.
AACCTTGCGCGTCTCGTTGCCAATCAGCAGTCGGCCCATCAGGCTGCGGTGCCCGTGCGATGCCATGAAGATGACGTCGCACGCGTGCCGCTTGGCCGCGTCAAGAATGCCCAGGTAAGGCTCGGAAAACTGCGAGACATCGCTGTCGAACTGCACGCCTTCTTCGCGCGCCCGCTCGGCAATGCGCTCGATGCAGTCCTTGGCATGGCCCTGCACCGTTTCCATGTAGTGCGCATGCGGACACTCGCCCACACCGGCGGAATACGCCATGTTGGGGAACTCTTCAATGCACGTGTAGGCGGTCAGGCGGCAACCGGTGGCGCGCGCCAGCTTCAGCGCGCCGTCGATGGCCTTGCGGCACTGCTCGGAGCCGTCGGTCGGCAGGAGGATATGGGTGAACATGGCGGTCTCCATGGGGAACCCGCCTCCACGTTACTGCGCCGGCCCATGCGCCTCTATCGTGGAAAACGCTAGTGCAGCACAGCATTTCGGCCGATATGACGGCCCTACGATGGCACCGTCGCGATGCACGGTCGTTCGGATATTGACGTGGCAGATTGCGGCTTACCCGCGTTGCCACGCCTGCCGGTAGCGCGACGGCGACGCGCCAAGCTGCAGCGCAAATCGCCGGCTGAAATGGCTCGGACTGGCAAAGCCGCATTGCTCTGCAATCGCTGCCAGCGCAAGGCCGGTCGTGCGCAGCAGCGTTTGCGCGCGCGCCATGCGCTGCTGCAGCACCCATTCATGCGGCGCCACCCCGAACGACATGCGAAACATCCGCGCGAAATGGAATTCCGACAGGTTTGCTTCGGCCGCGAGTTGTCCGAGCGACAGGGGCAGATGCAGTTCGGCATCGATGCGCGCGGCAATGCGCCGGCACACGTGCGGCGCCAACCCGCCGCGCACGGCCAGCGCCCGCGTGCGGCCCTGCGTCTGCACCAGATACGACAGCGTGTCGTTGGCCAGCGCGTTGGCGCGCATGCGGTCGTCCAGGTCGGCCCAATCGAGCTGAGCGATGTTCGCGCAGGCTTGGGCGAGAAGCGCGTCTTCGATAAAGGTGCGGTCGTGCAGCGTGAACAGACGGGGCTCTGCGTCGAGCAGACGCACGGCGTGCCCGGCCAACGCGTCCGGCGTGAAATACAGATGAACGAAACGCATCGGCTGCTCGATCACCCAGCTCGACTGGTGTTCGGCCGGCAGCATGCAGACGCGCCCCGGCGCACCGAACAGGTGCGGTAGATCCTGGCGGTGCGTGGTGTACCCGCCCTGCAGATAGACCGAAAGCGTGTGGTGCTCGGGCTGGATGTAGCGCGCCTCGTCGTGCTCGTTGCGCCAGATGGCGGCGGTCACGCCATCGCCCAGATGCGCGACGCGCTCCAGCGACGCGTGCGAGCCGCGTGCAAGCGTGCCGAAGACGCTCGCGTCTGCAGTGACGCGAGGATCAGTTGGTTGGGTCGATGGGGAAGAGGGAGCGCGGCGCACGCGTCGATGTTACCAACGATGGCACCGCGATGCGACGCAGCGCCTCGGAGCGCCTCGGAGCGCTATCCGCTGCAGAGCTGACGCGCGACTTCGCCCGCCAGGCCGACGCCATCCACGCGTTGCCAGCCGGCGTCGTTGGCGATCTGTCTTTCGCTGACGGTCAGCGCGCCCTGATACAGCTTGGCCTGCGAAACCGAAAACTGCCGGCTGCGGCAATCGACGGTGTACAAGAAATCGGCCATGTCGCCACGAAACGCGCCAAACATGCGCTGCAGCGAACGCATGCCCGCGCGGTTCGACGCTTCCACGCGCACCCACGCGCTGACCGGGCCGCTGGGCATGCGCTGGATGCTGCCGACGTCGAGCGACGCGTGGCTGTCCGGCTGGTCGGGCAGCGGGACCCAGCGTTCGGCGCCGGCCACCGGCATGGACAGCGCTGCCAGCGCCGCCAGCATGCCGGCCATGACGCGGCGCGCGAACACGAACGGTGTCATCTGGCCTTGCCGCCCGGTACGGGAATGGCCACCGAGTCGGAATGGCTGCAGGCCATCATCACGCCAGCTTTGTCGACGTCGATCATCACGGTGCCGGGCTTGTCGGCCGTGCTGGGTGTGGCGGCCAGGCTGCCCGACAGGCGCTGCATGATCGCGTGACAGGTCGGGGCGTTGGAAGCCACCGTGGTGGCCTTGGCCGGCTTGGCGGCCGGAATGGGCGTGGGTGCCGCCACGGCAACCGGTGGCCGGCTGGAAGCAGTCGCCGGCGCTGGCGTCGTGGAAGCGTGCGCGCGCGGCAGCGCGACGAGCGCGGCCAGGACGCTCACGGCAATCAGCAACCGTGTCGTGCGCCGCGAAAGCGGTCGAGTGGGGGGAGACAGAGATGGCATGACAGTCCAGACGCGGGCATCCAAATTGCGCCTGCAACGTCACGGGACAGGCGCGCTCTTTCGACCAATAACGGCACGCCGCGTCCGAACTTGACGCGGCAATCTGCCTCACAGGTCACTCAAGCGTGATTTGATGCGCACAGAATGCTTCATGTGACCGACATAATCGCGGCGCCCGGAACATTCTTATCAATGTAGCGACCAACAATATGCCGGGGAGATTTTTCCGGCGTCGCCGGTATCGTGAAACGGGCTGCACATCAGGCTCGCGCATGCAGGCGATGGAAGCAGACGGGACAAGCAGCAGTGGGGTTCGTGCAGTGCCAAAAACAAATGGGTCGGCGGAAATGAAAATGGGATGGAATACCCGGTCTTTTCCGCCCTTTGTTTTTCCGAGGGGGCCACTATGATTTACAACATGGCGATGCAACGCGTTACTGCGTCGATTGCCCCATGGGTCGGTTCTCCTCTCTGGAACAGATCGACACGGTCCAGAGATTTCAACCCGCGCCTCGTCAACTGAGCGCGGGTTTTTTCTTGGGCCGTGCAAACGTAGGGCGGCCACCACATGCGCGGCAGGGGTATCGCAGGCAACACCCTTCAGTTTTCCAGCAGCGCGCCGTTGTGGTTAGGGTCGAGACACGTGTAGTCTCGCGACTCGCTTTCCCATTGCCGTCGCTGTTGCCGTTATCGCTCACGCCATCGCATTGTCCATGACCCAGTTCCTTCCGGCCCAGGCCGGAGCCTCTCCTGCAGACGTTGCGCCCAGCCCCGAGGCCGCGCAACGTCCGGTGGCGGTCATGGCCGGGGCGATGGCCGACGTGCGCAATACCGATTTCGATGCGCTGTCTCGGCTGTCATCCGACGCGGTCCTGCTGACCGTGGATGGGCGCGTGGTGCGGGCCAACCCCGCCGCTGCGCGCTTGCTGGGCGCCCAGGACCCCACGCAGCTGGCAGGCCTGCAACTCGCCGGCCTGATTCATCCCGACGACGTGGCCCAGACGGTGCCGCGCCTGGCCGGTATGGTCAGCAGCGGCGTATCTTCTCAGCCCGTCGAGCACCGTCTCGTGCGCGCCGACTACACGCATGTTCTGGTTGCCAGCGAAGCCGCCGCGTGCGAGCACGAGGGCCAGCCCGCCGTCATGCTCGTGCTGCGTGAAGCCGTGTCGCGCCATGCGTTGGAGCGACACGCCGTTCAGGCCCGCGCCGAGGCGCTGCATGCGCGCCGCCTGCTCGCTTCGGAGAATGCCGTGCTTGCGCAACTTGCCTCCAATGCGACGCTGTCGACCGTGCTGCGCCACCTGTGCCTGTACGTCGAGCAGGTCTATCCGAATGCCATGTCGGCGGTGCTGTTGCTGGATGCCGCCTCCCAGACGCTGCGCGTGGCCGCCGCCCCCACGCTGCCCGCGGCCTACGCCGCCACACTGGAAAACAATCCTGTCGGCCCCGACGCCGGTGCGTGCGGTTGCGCCGTGTACCTGGGCGATACCGTCCTCATCGACAACATTGCGACCGACCCGCGCTGGCAGCATGAGCGCACGGCAGCATTGTCGGCCGGCTTTGCTTCCGCCTGGGCGTTGCCGATCCGTTCATCGCGCGGGGACAAGCTTGGCGTGCTCGCGTTGTTCTATCGACAGCCGTGCATGCCCGTGGAAGAAGAACAGCATTTCCTTGACGACGTCACGCACCTGGCGGGCGTTGCCATCCAGAAAGACAACGTCGAACGCGGCCTGGCCGAAAGCGAAGAGCGCTATCGCCTGGCGATTTCGAACCTGCACGAAGGCGTCGTCATCATGTCGCCGGACGGTGTGGTGCAGGCGGCCAACGCCAGCGCCGAGCGCATCCTGCGTGTGCGTCCCGGGCAACTGGTCGGCCGCAACCGGCTCGACCCGATTCAACGCGTGGTCGATGAAGACGGCAAGGAAGTCGGCCTGACCATGATGCCGTCCGCTCACGTGCTGCGCACCGGCGAGCCCATCTTCGGCCGCGTGTATGGGCTGTTGCTCAAGACGGGCGAACTGATGTGGGTGCGGCAGAACATCATTCCCATCCGTCGTCACGCCGAGCCGACGCCCAGCAGCGTGATGCTGTCGTTTGCCGATATCACCGACATCAAGCGCGCCGAGCAGCGCCTGCGCCATCTGGCCGCGCACGACGCGCTCACGGGGCTGACCAACCGCAGCTTCTTCATCTCGCACCTCGAAAGCGCCATTGAAGGCGCGCGTGACGAGAGCCGCGAACTGGCGCTGTTCTTCCTCGACCTGGATCGCTTCAAGAGCGTAAACGACACGGCGGGCCATGCCTGCGGCGACACGCTGCTGCAAAGCGCCGCCGCGCGCCTGACCGATTGCATCGGCCCCGGCGACGTGATCGCGCGTCTGGGCGGCGACGAGTTCGTCATCCTCATCGACCAGCGTGTCGAGGGAAAGCGCATTGCGCTGCTGGCCGAACGTTTGCTGCAGGCCATGCGCGAGCCGTTCGATACCGTCAACGGGCGGTATTACCTGGGCGTGTCGATTGGCGTGGCGCTGTATCCGCACGACGGCATCTCGGGTTCCGACCTGCTGCGTTCGGCCGATGCCGCCATGTACCGCGCCAAGCAGAACGGCCGCAACCGCGCGCAGTTCTACACGGCTGAACTGAACGCCCGCCTGCAACGCCGCTACATGCTGGAAAACGCGCTGCGCGACGCGCGCGAGAACAACGAGCTGCAGCTCGTCTATCAGCCCAAATACGACCTCGCCAGCCATCGCATCGTCGGCGCCGAGGCGCTGCTGCGCTGGAACAGCGCCAAGCTCGGGGCGATCTCGCCAGTGGAGTTCATCCCGGTGGCGGAAGAGACCGGTCTGATTGTGCCGATTGGCGCATGGGTCCTGCGCCGTGCCTGCGAGCAGGCCGTGATCTGGTACGAGGCGCTTGGCTACGACTTCCGCATGGCGGTCAACCTGTCGGCGCGCCAGTTCCAGGCCGGCGACGTGGTGCCCATGATCGAGCAGACGCTGGCCGACACCGGCCTGCCGCCCACCGCGCTCGAAGTCGAAATTACCGAAAGCCTGCTGATGGGCGGTGCGGACGAAGTGCGCCCCATGTTCGATGCGCTCACCGCGCAGGGCATCCGGATCTCCATCGACGATTTCGGCACCGGCTATTCGTCGCTGTCGTATCTGCAGCGCTTCCCGATCAGCAACGTGAAGATCGACCGCTCGTTCATCACCGGCATTCCGGGCGATCCGGATTCTGTGGCGCTGACGGAGGCCATCGTCGCCATGGCCCGCGCCCTTGGCATGACGGTCACCGCCGAAGGCGTGGAAGACGCCGACCAGGTGGAGTTTCTTGCCAAGGCGGGCTGCCAGGAAATCCAGGGTTACTACATCGGCAAGCCGGTCACGGCCGAAGGTTTCGACCGCTTGCTGCGGGCGCACCTGTCGGTGGTGGATGCCGGCGTGCGCGCCGCGCTGGGCTGACGGTCCGGCCGGAAACGCGCCTTTTCCACCGTTCATACCGGCGTTTCTGCCGTTCGTCGCAATCCGCTCCCGCGTGCGGGGGCCGGCACCTAAGCTGGCGTCATTCCAACAGGGAGACCGCCATGCTCGAGTCGATTACCTCCATCGTGTCGCATACGCCCGCCTGGGTGTTCGTGGTGTTTGCCGTGCTGATCGGCATCGGGGTGCGTCAGATGCAGTCGCGCATCGTGTCGCGCCGCCGCCTGATCGTGCTGCCGCTCGTGGTGGCCGCGTACTCGCTCTATGGCGTGTCGATGGCGAGCCATGGCAGCGCGCTGGCACTGACGATGTGGCTGGTGGCTGTTCTGCTGGCATTCCTGCTGACGTACATGTCTCCGCCCGACGGTGCCGTGTCCGAGACTGCCGACACCGTACGCGTGCCCGGAAGCTGGGTGCCGATGGTGGTGATCGTCGGCTTGTTCTCTGCCCGCTACGCCTACAACGTGATGCTGGCGATGCACCCGGAAGTCTCGCACTCCGGCAGCTTCATGGCGCTGTTCAGCGCGCTGTTCGGCTTCCTGGGCGGTCTGCTGCTCTCGCGCTCGGTGCTGCTGCATGTGCGTACGCCGCGCCTGTCGGCGGCTTGAGCCGGCGCATCGGCGTTAACACGTTAACATCCTGCATGTTGCAATCTCCATCCAAGACGGGACAACATGCTGGAACTCGACGGCACCATCTGGCTGCGCGCCGGTGAAGACAACTGGGGCGGGCGTGGCCGGATCGAACTGCTGGCTGCCATCGGGCAGACCGGCTCCATCACGGCAGGCGCCAAAGCCGTGGGTCTTTCCTACAAGGCCGCGTGGGACGCCATCGACACCATGAACAACCTGGCCGGCGAGCCGCTGGTGGTGCGCACCACGGGCGGCAAGGGCGGTGGCGGCAGCGTGCTGACGCCGCGCGCGCAACGGCTGATCGAGAGTTTTCGCGCGCTGGAAGCCGAGCACCGCCGCTTTGTCGAGCGCCTGGATGCCGCCGCGCAAGCCGCCAGTGAAGACGTCAACCTGCTGCGCCGCCTGATGCTGCGCACGAGCGCGCGCAATACGCTGTTCGGCACGGTCGAATCGGTCGCACCGGGCGCTGTCAACGATGTGGTGACGCTGCGCCTGCCTGGCGGTCAGCCTGTCGCCGCCACCATCACGCAGGAAAGCACGCGCGTGCTTGGGCTGGCACCGGGCGTGCAGGCCGTTGCACTCGTCAAGGCGCCTGCCGTGATGCTGATGCACGGCGCCGGCGAGTGGCGCGTCTCGGCAGAGAACCAATTGCCGTGCGTGGTCACGGAAATCCGCGATGGCGCGGTGCAGGCCGAAGTGCGGCTGCGCCTGCTGGATGCGACTGCCGCGTCCGCAGGCGAGACCGTGCTGGTGGCCATGCTCTCGCGCACGGCGGTGGAAACGCTGGCACTGGCCGAAGGCGTGGAAGCCGTGGCCGTGTTTGAAGCGTCGAGCGTGATTCTGGGATTGGCCTGAAGCGCCCATGACGCCCAAGACACTGCTGATCGTCTACCACTCGATGACGGGCGGCACGCGCCAGATGGCCGAGGCCGCGCTGGCGGGCGCCGCAGAAGAGGGCGGTGTGACTGTGCGCTTGCTGCACGCCGCGCAGGCGGGTCCCGACGACGTGCTCGCCGCAGACGGCTATCTCTTCGCAACACCCGAAAACCTCGCTGCCATCAGCGGCCAGCTCAAGGATTTCTTCGATCGCTGCTATTACCCCGCGCTCGATCGCATCAACGGCCGTCCATACGCGTGCCTGATCTGCGCGGGCAGCGATGGCCAGAACGCGGTGCGTCAGATTGAACGCATTGCCACCGGCTGGCGGCTCAAGCTCGTGGCCGAGCCGATCATCGTTTGCACGCACGCGCAAACGCCGGAGGCCATCCTCGCGCCAAAACAACTTGGCGCAGATGACCTAGAGGGCTGCCGTTCCCTTGGGCAGGCCATGGCGACCGGGCTCGCGTTGGGCGTGTTCTGACGCTAGCGGTTGACCACCGCCGTCAGATGCGGATACGGCGAGAGCGGTGGCGCATCGGGCGCCCGCACGGCGTCGGCCACGACACGGCCGTCGCGCAGCTCGAATACGTGGTCGCCGAACATCTCTACATCGGCCGGGTCGTGCGTAATCATCAGCATCGGCACCTGCAGCCGCGCTTGCAGGGCAGACAGCTCGGAGCGCATGCGCGTGCGCAACGCCGGGTCCAGCGCGGCAAACGGCTCGTCGAGCAGCAGCATGGACGGCTCGGCGATCAGCGCGCGGGCAAGTGCCACACGCTGGCGCTGGCCGCCGGAAATCTGCGTCGGAAAATTGGCGGCGACGGCGCCCAGCTCGAACGTGTCGATCCACTGCTGAACCCGCGGGTCGTGCGTGCGGCGCGGCGGGTTGAACCAACCGCGCTTGAGCCCGAACGCGATGTTCTGCGCCACCGTCAGGTGATTGAAGAGCGCGTAATCCTGGAAGAGATAGCCGACGCGGCGTTCCTGCGCACTGAGGTTGATGCCGTCGGCATGGTCGAACAGCGTGCGGCCGTTCAGCACGATGCGGCCGCGCTCGGGCGTCATCAGGCCGGCAATGGCGCGCAGCGTGAGGCTCTTGCCGGCGCCCGACGGGCCGTACAGCACCACCCGCCGGCTGTCGGAGCGCACGGCAATGTCGAGCGAGAACACCCGCGCCGCGCTGGCCAGCGTTTTCTGCACGACGAGGTCGATCATGCCGCCGCTCATACCAGCTGCTCCTGAAGGTTCGGCGCGCGCCCCTGCAGCAGGCGGCTGGCCACCACCAGCACCACGATGCAGGTGAGCGAGGTGATCAGCACCAGCGTGTTGGCTGTGGCGTCATCGCCGGCCTGCACGGCTTCGTAGATGGCGACGGACAGCGTCTGCGTGCGGCCCGGCAGGTTGCCGGCAATCATCAGCGTGGCACCAAATTCGCCCAAGGCACGCGCAAAGGCCAGCAGCACGCCGGCGGCAATGCCGCGTGCAGCCAGCGGCAGCGTGACGCGAAAGAACACGGCGGTCTCGGGCAAGCCGAGCACGCGCGCCGCGTTTTCCAGTTGATGATCGACGCCTTCAAAGGCGGCGCGTGCGGACTTCATGACCAGCGGGAACGCCACAACGGTGGAGGCAATTACCGCGCCCTGCCAGGTAAAGACGAGCTGGATGCCCAGGCTGTCCAGCCATCCGCCGATCGGGCCGCGCCGGCCCAGCAGCACCAGCAGGTAATAGCCGAGCACCGTCGGCGGCAGCACCAGGGGCAGCGTCAGGACTGAATCGATGACGTCGCGCAGACGGCTGCGCGTGCGCGCGAGTGCGTACGCCGCACCGACGCCCAGCACGAGATTGAGAACCGTCGCCCAGCCGGCCACCTTGAGTGAAAGCAGCAGAGGCGTCCAGATGGAAGCAGACATGCGGATACGTTGCGAAGGTGCCGTCGGCCGGCCGGGTGATGCCCGCGAAGGGCCGGGTGACGCGTTGGGCGCCGGCGACAGATTGGGTGAGTTATCCGCAATATAGGGTTGGATATAACGCCCGGTCAATCCTGACACAGTGATGTCCGGCATGCGGCAAGGGGCATGCATGGGGCGACTTGCAGCCATTGTCAGAAGCGAGGTTCGCTGCATTGCGACATAAGCCGCGTCGATGGTGGGGCACTAAAAAGTTTTGTTGGACAACGTTGCCATCGGCTTGCAACAATGCGCCAAAACGTAGGCCGGACGTCGCTTTTCACGATCCGCGCCCGCGGTGCACAGGGTCACCGCACAGCAAATGTCATCCCCCGGGGGGGAAACAGCCTTGGCCATGGCCGGACGCATTCCGGCAGCCAAGCGGGTGTTTCCAACATGACCGGAGGACGGCAATGGCCGCCGCACATCGCTCAGATGGTTTGCAGGCAGTACGTTTTCCCCGCGCCGAAGACCTGGCGCTGCTGATGGACGCGCGCCCCGCGCTTAACGAGGTGGACGCGCCGTCCGGTGGTTCCGCCCACGCAAGCGCTTCCGTCCAGATTGACCTGAATGCGCTGTCCGCCAGGGCCGAGGCCGCGCCCTTGACGGCACCCTTGACGGCACCATTACCCGGCCACGCCGATTCCCTGGCTGCGCGCACGGCCGCAGACGATGCGGCCAATGGCGATCGCTTTTTCCTGCCGCTGCCGCCGGGCACCGACGTTGTTCCCGTGGACGAGCACGCGCTGCTGTTCGAGCCGGTGCCTGCACAGCCCGGCCGCCTGCGTCTGGCGGCCGAGTTGCAAGCCGCACGCGGCGTCGCCGAGCGCGCGCGCATTGTGTCGGGGCTGATGGGGCTGATGGGCTTTTCGTCGCTGACCTACGCGCTGGCCGAACGCCACGAAAACGCGCCGCCGACGGTCGCCATGCTCAAGAACTACGTGGCGCCGCGCTTTCTGCAGCGTTATTGCGAAGAGCGCCTGTTCGCCGTCGACCCGCGCCTTCCTGCGGTGTTTGCGACCGGCATGCCGCTGGTATGGGATCTGGCATCGCTGGCGCGGGGTCAGGCGCGCATGGAGCCGGCGTTGCGCCTGCTGCTGCAGACGATGGACGAACACGGGCTGCGCAGCGGCGTGATGTTCAGCTTGGGCGCCGGCAAGGGCACGAGCCACGCGATTGTCAGCCTCAGCGCGCCGCATGCGGGGCGCGAGTGGATCAGCGACAGCGTGCTTGGCCAGTCCATCCTCTTCGGCATGGCGCTGCACCAGGTCTGGCGGGCGCCGCTGCAAACGTTCACGCGCAATACGCGGGCCTGCGGAGAAGATGCGCCGCTCACCGTCATGCAAAGCCGTGTGCTGACGTGCCTGGCTGCCGGCATGAGCGACAAGGAAATCGCCATCAAGCTGCACACCACGGCGCACAACGTGGATTACCACCTGCGCCTGATTCGCCGCCGCTACGGTGCGACCAACCGTGCCCAGCTCGCTTACATTGCGGGCCGCCTGAACCTCATCTGATCCGATCGGGAAGGACGGCAGGACGGCAGGACGATGTGGGCGCTGCCGCGCGGCGTTCAGCGCGACATTCAGCGCGGCAGCGCCACGCAGCGCAGGCAGGATGTGCCGTCGGCGCGGTTGCACGCAAGGATCATGACCTGCCGACCGGTTTGGCCCGTGCACGCGCTGCCCGTCAGCACCCGCGGTTGGGCCGGCGCCGGCGCAGCACGCGGCGCCCTCGGGGCCGGCGTACCGCCGCCGGCGGGCACAACGGGAATCGGCTCGATGCGCCCACCGGCCACGTCGGGCACGATGGCAGGCACGTCGCCCGCGTTGGCGACGACCTTCTGCACATAGCCATGGCGGAAGCCGGTCTCGAAATTGCCGCTGTAGTAGCACGACAGCGCAGCCCGCAACGCCTGCTGCTGATCGCCATAGCGCGGCAATGAGCGCGCAAAGCATTCGGCGAGGATGGTGCCGCCTGCGCGCAGGTTGCGGCAGGCGTCGAAGGCCGTTTCCAGCGTCTCGCCAAAGCGGGCGAGGTTGTAGCGGTTCACCTGCCCGAGGCCGACGCTGAAGTTGTAGCCCTGGCGTTCCAGCGAACGTGCCGTTGCCACGGCTTCTTCCAGCGTGGCGGGCTGGCGCACCAGCCGGCCGCCCACCACGCCGATCGCATACGGGTTGTAGCCCGATTCCGTGCGCACCAGTGCTTCGAGCGTGAGGCGGTCCACGCGCGGCGCGCAGGTGGCCGCCAGCGTGGCGAAGGCGCGCGCGTCAATGCGCGGCCCCGCCACGGCCGACGTGGCCCCCGTGGCCGCCATGCAGGCACCCAACGTCATGGCGGCAGCGATGAAAGCGCGGGCTCGCATGGTCGCCACCTTTATCGGTAAGACAGCACGAGCCCGTGCACCAGCACCGACCAGCCGTCGAGCATCACGAACAGCAGCAGCTTGAACGGCACCGAAATGGTGGTGGGCGCGATCATCTGCATGCCTAGCGCAAGCAGCAGGTTAGCCACCACCAGGTCGACCACCACGAAGATGATGTAGAGCACGAAGCCCACCTGGAACGCCTTGATCAGCTCGGTGAGGGTGAAGCTCGGCACAAGCACGGTCAGGTCGTCGTTCTTGAGGCCGGCGGCGCGCTCCTTGGGCCAGATGCTCGTGGCGGATTTGACGAAGAAATTGCGCTCCGATTCCAGCGTATGGGCCTGCAGGAATTTCTTCACCGGCGGCTGTGCGGCATCGAGGATGGCGATCACGTCATCCACGCTCATCTGGCTGCTCAGGTTGAAGTTGCGCCCGCGCAGGTTGTCGACCATCTCCATGCCGACGGGCGCCATGATGAACACCGTCAGGATCAGCGCGATGCCGTTGAGCACGATGTTGGGCGGGACCTGCTGAATGCCCAGCGCCGAGCGCAGCAGGCCAAACACGACCACCAGCTTGGTGTAGCTCGTGACCATGAGCGCGGCAAAGGGCGCGATGCCCAGTGCCGCCACCACGGCAATCATCGCTACGGGATTGGGCAGGTTTCCCATGTGCGTGTCGAATGTATCGATGCGTTGTTCTGGTTGAGGGAGGCGCGAGGCGGGCGTTATGCCTGTCCGGGCGCTGGCTGGCCTATGAAGCGCGATACGCGCACACCGAGCCGGTTGCCGACCGCGATCAGGTGGCCTTCGCCCACCGGCATGCCGTTGGCGAGGATGCGGATGACGGCCTGGTTGAGCGGCTGCGCCAGCTCCATCACGGTGCCGGGCCGCAACGCGCGCAGCTCGGCTAACGACAGGCGCCGCTCTTCCAGCTCGAAGGTCGTGACCAGTTCGATGTCATCCAGGCTGTCGGTGGGAAGCGGGCGCGCGGCGGGCTCCGCGGCGGATGCTGCGGTGGTGGCGGGGCTGTCGGTTGTCATTGGTTTTTCCTCCACGTTTTCCACGACGATGCGGTTGCCTTGCACTTGCCCGAACACACGCAGGTGCAGCCGTCCGCGCACCCGGGCCACGCAGCGCAGCGCGTCGCCGGCGGGCAGCCATTTTTCGATGCGGACGATGTCGCCCAGCGCGATGCCGGCAAAGTCGCGGCGCGACAGAAAGGTGGCGCCCAGCTCGAAGCGCAGCGGCACCTGCGTACCCATGAAGGCAGCCAGCGGGATGGGCTCGGCAGCGAGTTCTGCCGGACACAGTTCGGCCAACGCCTGCGGCGCGTCGAACAACAGCCCCGCACGTGCCTGCCACGATGCGGCACCATCTTCGGCCGGTTCGCCATCGCGGCGCGAGATGATCATGTGCAGCACGTCGGGCCGGTCCAGACGTACGTCGGGCGAGGCGGCCTCCGGCAACCACGCGAGGGCACGTCCGCTGCGGTGTTCGATGGCACGTGCGAGCGGCGCCAGCGCATCGGCCAGCACGGCGCAGCGCAGGGCTTGCGGTACGTGCGCATCGGCGGCGTCGGCCAGCCATGCGCGCTCGGCGGCGGCATCGAGCAACAACCAGCCTGGCGCATCGCCTAGCGTGAACCGGTAGGCTTGTGCCGCAGCCTGCACGGCATGGGCCTCGCAACGCGCTTCGTAGGGCGTGTCCCCTACGGAAAACGGTAGTGCGGCGCGCGCCAGATACAGGCGCGACAGCGTGCGCGCCAATGTCGGGTCGACGGCCGAAAGCATGCGGGCGTCCAGCGTATTCATGTCACGAACATGCGCCCGGCCATGTAGGCGAGCTGCACGCGGTTCTGCGCACCGTACTTTTTCTTGAGCTGACGCAGGTGATAGTCGACGTTGTGCGGCGACATGTTCAGCTGCTCGGCAATCGCCTTGTCCGACAGGCCGCTGGTGATGAACTCCAGAATCTGCCGTTGCACCTGCGTGAGCGCCCGCGCGTGCGTGTCTTCATGCAATGGCTTGGCGTGCTGCATGAGAAATTCATGCAGTCCCAGCCCGACGGCATAGGCCTGGCCGACCACGTTGTCGGCAATCCAGCCCTTGGCGTTGTTGCCCGATCCGAAGCAGATGACGCTGTGCTCCAGGCTGCGGGGGCTCACGACACCGAAGCTGATGCCGCTGCGAAGGCCGCAGCGCTCCGCGTCTTGCAGCAGACGGTGCAAGCGGTCGGCCTCCGCCGGTGCGGTGGGCGTGGCGCCCAGGTCGGCCAGATCCCATACGAGCGGCCATTCGTAGCGCAGCGCGAAGGCCAGGCGCGGGTCCACTTCAAAGTACCGTTCGTCGACGTAGCGCTTCGGCCAGTTGGGCGGCGAGTAGGCGCGAAAGTACAGCACCCGCGTAATCGATTCGCCAATGCGCGTCAGCCGGTAGTAGCAGAGCCAGTCGAAGCCGATGCTGCGCAAGACGGCGCGCAGCAGCAATTGCCGTTCCTGCGCACCGTGCGCGGCCCGCAGATCCTGCGCGGTTTCAGAGAAGGACTCGGCGCGCGCCATCGCACCCAGCCGGATCGATTCCGCATCGACCACGATGTGTTCTTCGCCAAACAGGATCGGCGCGCGGACATCGCCGGCACCCACATTCGAAGCAGTCAACCGTGGCCTCTCGCGTGGCAAGTGAATGCACTCACTGTAGTGGCGCGCACACGCTGCGATGAACTACCGAAAAGCGTAGTCGACACCGAAAGTTCGTCAGAGATTGACCGTGCGACTACGAGTTTCAGCGTTGAGCGGACAGGCCCCTCACTTCTACACTTTTCGCAAGGGAAGCGGGTGCCGAACGGTGTCTGGCTTCTACGGACATTCGTGGGCCATTGGCCCGCACGGCCCCAAACAGGCACAAAGGCGCTCCATGGCAAAGCCTCGGAATCTTGCTGCAGCGTTGGACGTTCCGCTTACCGGCATGCGCTGGGCGCGGCTGGTGAACTACGACATTGCGATTGCCGTGTTTGTGGTGGCGGTGGTCGCGCTGTTCGTGCTGCCGCTGCCCACCGTGGTCTTGGACGGTCTCATCTCGCTGAATCTGGCGGCCAGCATCGTGCTGCTATGCGTATCGATCTATCTGCCGTCGGCGCTGGCGTTCTCGTCATTTCCGGCGGTGCTGCTGTTTACGACGCTGTTCCGGCTTTCGCTGAATATCGCCTCGTGCAAGCTGATCCTGCTGCAGGCCAATGCGGGCCATGTGATCGACACTTTCGGCAAGCTCGTGGTCGGCAACAACTTTGTCGTTGGTGGCGTCGTGTTCCTGGTGATCGCGGTGGTGCAGTTCATCGTGATCGCCAAGGGCTCGGAGCGCGTGGCCGAAGTCGGCGCGCGGTTTTCACTCGACGCCATGCCCGGCAAGCAGATGAGCATCGATGCGGACCTGCGCGCCGGCATCATCACGTCGGATGAGGCCAAGCGCCGCCGCGAAGCGCTGGAACAGGAGTCGCAGCTGCACGGCGCGATGGACGGCGCCATGAAGTTCGTCAAGGGCGACGCCATTGCCGGCATCATCATCGCGGTCATCAACATCCTGGCCGGCATTGCCGTGGGCGCGTTGATGCACGGCATGTCGATCGGCGATGCGCTGCACCGTTACGCGATCCTGACCGTGGGCGACGGCATGGCCTCGCAGATTCCATCGCTGCTGGTGTCGATTGCCGCCGGCATCGTCACCACGCGCGTGGCGACGCGGGACCGTGAAGCGCGCCACCTCGGTCAGCAGATCGGGGCGCAGATCACCGCCCACCCGCGCGGCATGCTGATGGCCAGCGGCGTGCTGTTGGCGTTCCTGCTGGTGCCCGGGTTTCCGAAGTGGTCGTTCCTGCTGCTGGCCATCGGCACTGCGGCCGCCGCGTTTCTCCGGATGCGCCAGCGCCGTCAGGCGCCGCCGCTCGATCTGCTGGTGCTCGGTCCCGATGCACGGCGGGTGACCGCGCCCGAAGCAGGCTCGCCGTCGGAAGGCATTGCGGCGCCCATCGCCGTGCGGCTGTCGGAAGACCTGCGCGGCGACATAGACCTCGTCGCCTTGCAGACCCGCCTGGCCGAAGCCAAATCGCGCGTGCAGCGCAGGCTCGGCGCGGTGTTCCCGCGCGTGCAACTGAACTGGGACGCGACGTTGCCGGCCCACGCTTACGCGCTGCTCGTGCAGGACGTGTTGGCTGCCGAGGGCACGCTGCCCGAGCGCGACGCGATTTCCGATAACGCCATGCGCGCCGAAGACCGCCTGGCCGCCGAAGTCGAATCGCTTATCGAACGCAACGCCGCGTCGCTCATCGGCATTCAGGAAACGCAGAACCTGATCCAGATCATGCGCCGCGAACACGGCGAGCTGGTGGCCGAACTCACGCGTCTGGTGCCCCCGCAGCGCATTACCGAAGTGCTGCGCCGGCTCGTGCAGGAAGGCGTGTCGATCCGCAACCTGAGGGCCATTTTCGAGAGCCTGATCACGTGGTCGCCCAAAGAGCCCGAAGACGTGATCGGCCTGGTGGAACTGGTGCGCGTGGACCTGCACCGCCAGATCACCGAGCAGTTCTGCGGCACCAGCCGCGTGCTCGATGTGGTGCTGTTCGAGCAGTCCTTGCAGGAGCGCATCGAGCAGGCCGTGGTGCACACCAAACAGGGCAGCGTGCTGAGCCTCACGCGCGACGCCAAGCAGGCGATCACCGACCAGGTGGTGAAGATCCTGGGGGGCACCCGGCCGCTGGAAAAAGATCGCCATGGCCGCCCGCTGGCGGTGATGGTGTCGCTCAACTGCCGGCGATACGTGAAGACGATGCTGCAGCCGGTGTTTGGCGATCTGCCGGTGCTGTCGTACCAGGAGATCGACGAAGCCATCGAACTCAACACCGTGGGCTGGGTGACGAACCCGGCCTGACACACAGACCACGCGGAACACGCAAGGAGACAGGCCCATGAACATGAGCGCCACCATTCTCGAAGCCACACGCCAGGGCTTGCTGCTGGTGCTGCTGGTCTCGTTGCCGGTGGTGGCGGTGGCAACGGTATCGGCGTTGCTGATTGCCATCGCGCAGGCAGTGACGCAGATCCAGGATCAGAGCATCGGCCTGTCGGTGCGGCTGATTGCGGTGATGGTGACCATCGTGGTGCTGGCGGGGTGGGGCGGACGCGAGGTGCTGCGTTTTGCCCGCATGGCACTCGATCAGGTGTTTTACGGCGGTGTGGCGCCTTTCTAGCCGGGGGGATCGCGAGATGGCGCCGAACGAACAACAACATAACCGAGCGAGAACACGCGTGAACAAACGCTATCGATTCCTGCAGTGGAGTGCATCAGCGGCGTGCCTGTGGCTGCTGACGTCGGCGGCCGTGGTGGAGGCGGCCGAGCTGCGCTGGCGCAACCGGTCGTACACGCTGGTGGCCGAAGGCAAGAAGGTGGGCGATTTCATCCGCGAGCTGGCGGCATCGCAAGGCGTGACAGCGGTCGTCGACCCGAAGGTGGAGGGCACCATCAACGGCAAGTTCTCCGGTCCGCCGGCCAGCACGCTCAACACCGTGTGCGCCACCTACGGGCTCACCTGGTACTACGACGGCTCGCTCATCTACGTGGACCGCGCCGACGATTCACAGACGCAGGTCTTCCCGATACCGAAGGGCAGCGGCCCGGAACTGGCGCAGATCCTGCGCGCCATGCAGATCACCGATCAGCGCTTCCCGCTCGTCGTCAGCGACAAGGAAAACACGGTCTACGCGTCTGGCCCGAAGCGCTATGTGGAACTCGTGCGGCAGGCCATTGCGTCGATTGCCGATCCGTCACGCGGTGCGGATCGCGCAGAGATTCGCGCATTCCCGCTCAAGTACGCATGGGCGGGCGATGTGGAGATCAACCGGTCCGGCAAGCCCGTAACCATTCCTGGCATCGCGACCATGATGCGCCGCCTGCTGGGGGCGCCCAACCCGGCAGCCAGCAGCCCCGGCACGTCGCCCACCCGCGCCATGCGGCTGACGGGGCCGACGCGGCAGATGAAGCTCAGCTCCGGCGACAGCATCAACGTGCCGCGCATCGAGATCCCGCTGGCCGGCGCGCAAGGCGATTCCGGTTACGGTGCGCAGGCGCCTGCCGCATCCGGCAGCGGTACGCCGCCCGACCTGCCCCGCATCGAGGCCGACGCCGGCATCAACGCCGTGCTCATCCGCGACGTGCCCGAGCACATGGCACAGTACGAACGCCTGATCGCCTCGCTCGATACCAAGCCGCGGCTGGTGGAGATCAACCTCACGATTATCGACATCAGCACCGATTCGCTCGACAGCCTCGGCGTCGATTGGCGCCTGCACACCAAGCACGGCGATTTCCAATCCGGCAACGGCAACAACCCGCCGCTCACCTTCAACGTGGGCACCACCGAAGACGGCCAGACCGGCACCACCACGCCGGTTGGCATGGCGCTCACCGCGTCGATTGGCGGCAGCCTGCGCAATTACCTGCTGGCGCGCATCAACGCACTCACGCAGAGCGGCAACGCGCAACTCCAGGCCAAGCCGAAGGTGCTGGCGCTGGACAACACCGAGGCCATCCTTGAAAACCTCATCCACTTCTACGTGCCGGTGTCGGGTTTTCAGGATGCATCGCTGTACGGCATCACGACGGGCACGAGCGTGAAGGTCACGCCGCTCATCGTCAACGAGGCCGGCCAGATGAGCGTGATGATGTCGATCGACATCGACGACGGCAACCTGACCAACGATCGCGTCTCGCAACTGCCGGTGGTGCAGGAGCGCTCGATCGTGACCAAGGCGATGATCGAAGAGGGCAAGAGCCTGCTGATTGCCGGCTTCAACTCCGACAGCCTGAACAACACCAAGTCGGGCATTCCGTTCCTGTCGGACGTGCCCTTCATCGGCAACCTGTTCAAGTACACCAACAAGACCGGCCAGCACATGGAGCGCTTCTATCTGCTGACCCCGCGCGTCCTGACCACCGCCAGCACCAACCCGAACGACGTGCCCGCCGTGTCGATCCCGGGTGTTGGCATGCCGGTGCCGGGGGCGACCGATTGGAAACCGGGCCCGCTGCCCAACACGCCGGCACCCAATCAGCCGCCGGCCAGTGTCGGTGCGTTGCCCACGCCGCCTGTTTCGCGATTGCATGAACCCGCCAGCCACACCACCCTCGCCGCACGCGGATAAATCGCCCTGGAAGCTTTGCTTCCTGAGCGGTCCGCTGTACGGCAGATCGATGCCGCTGCGGATGGGCGCCAACGTGGTCGGCTCGGCGCCCACCTGCGAAATCATCGTGCCCGACAGCAGCGTCGCTGCGCGCGAACTGATGTTCGAGGTCGGCGGCATCGCGGTGTCTGCACGGCGGCTGGATGATGCCGAGCCGACGCTCAACGGCCAGCCGTTCGGCCAGACGCGCCGCAGCGTGGTGCCGGGCGATGTGATTGCCATGGGCGACATCCGCGTCGGCATCGAGAAGGTCGGGACGATCCGCATGCCGGCCGCTGCGGTGGAAGGCGCGGGCGCCGCGGTGCTGGCAGAGCGCGTGCCGTCGTGGCTGCCGCTGGCCGCGGCGGTGTGGCTGTCGCGGGTGTCCACCAAGGCCGGGCGCGGGCGGACGTGGCTGGTGGCCGGCATCGGCCTGTGGCTTGCGGTTTTGCTGGCCGGCGGTGTGGTGGCGTTTGCCGGGCACGACGGCTGGTCGCTCTGGGGCCGCGACCCTGCGGCGCGAGCGGCGCAGGTGCGGCACGCCTTGGGCGACCCGCCGGAGATCGTGGTGACGCCCGCGTCGGATGGCACGTCGCGCGTTTCCGGCTACGTGCCGACCGAGGCCGACCACCAGGCGCTGCTGAGCCGCGCGCGCGGGTTGTCCGATGTGTCGATCGGCGAGGTGTACGTGGTGAGCGACCTGCTGGCCGCCGCGCAGCAGTACTTCGGCGCGGGCGGCACCAGCGGTACCGCCGCGCTGAACGTGGCGTACGACGGACACGGCCGCATCGTGGTGAGCGGCACGGCCGATCGTGCCCAGGCATGGCAGCGCATCCGCAATTACGCGCGCGATGCCAAGCCCGCTGTCGAAGTGGTCGACCACGTGGCGTGGGATGGCCCGCCGCCGCCGAACATCGTGGCGGAAACGCTGCGCGCCGACGGCCTGCCCGCCATCGTCAGCACGTACGAAGACGAAGACGGCACGCGCTTTGTGCAGACGCGCGACGGCCAGTTGTATTTCGAGGGCGCCCGGCTCAAGGGCGGCCTCCAGGTGAAGAGCATCGCTTCAGATGGTGTGGTGCTCGACCGCGGCGGGCAATCGGTCACATGGCCGATCCAGCCGCAAACACCGTAGCGCAGAGGGTCCCCTTTCTCCTATGCGCCCGGTGTGTCGTACGGAGGTGGCCGGCAGATGCGAGGTCGGCTTCCACCGCTAGAAGTTGGCAGTGAAGTAGGTCGTTTTGACCTTTTTGACCCTTTTGACTTTTTTGACTGACATCCAGGAGAGCACCATGGGCACACCCGCTACCGGCGTCGACGGCGCCATCGGCAGCATCAACCAGTCCGGCGAAGACCAGCTGAAGATCGCCACGGCCGTGCAGGCCGCCGCAGCCAAGGGCGCCGCCGCCAGCGGCATCATCGGCGCGGCCCAATCGCTGAGCAACACGGCAGCTTCGGCCGCCGGTGCCGTCCGCGACGGCGCGCGCGCGAGCTGACGCGCAACCCAGCGGCGGCGGGCGCGGCCTGCCGCCGCTTCATCGAATTCAGGAGGGCACGATGTCGATCGAAGCAAATGCGATTGCGGCCGTTGCCGCGACTCAAGCCGCACAGGCCCAAGCCGGCGGCGCTGCCGCCGCCAGCCAGGCTGCGCAGGTAAGCCCCGCCGCGTATGCGGCCCAGGGGCCAGGGCAGGTCGAGCAGGGCATCGGCGCTCCAGCAACGCAGGCTGCAATGCCCACGGATGCGCAGCAGTTCGGCAGCATGATGCGCCCCGTTGCGACCAGCGCCGCGCAGCTGGCGGCGCTACCGGCGCAGCCGATTCCGATGGCCGCCCACGCAACGCCATCGCCCGTGCCGGATGTGTCGTTCTCATTCACGCGCGGGCCCGGCGCCGACGGTGCGATGGGCCAGTGGCGCGATTACGGCCACGACCTCAACGAGCGCTACACCAGCATCAACAGCAAGCGGCAGGAGATGCTCGATTCGCTCGACAGCATGGACGTGACCATGACGATGGTGAAGCTGGCCGACTTCAGCTACTTCGCCTCGATGACGCTGGCCGAGTACCAGATGGACATGAGCTTTGCGCAGGCCGCCAACGGCGTGAGCCACTCGCTGCTGAAAAACCAGGAAGGCTGACATGAACCGATTGCTGGGTGTGCTGATGGCGCTTGCCTGCCTCTTCGGCCTGGCCGGGTGCGAGCAGGAGCTGTACACCGGCCTATCGGAGGTCGAGGTCAACGAGATGGTGGCCGCGCTGTCCTCAGCCGGCATCAGCGGCCAGAAGCTCGTGCAGGACGGCCAGGGGCAGGAGGGCCGCACCTGGACGCTCACCGTCGACCAGGCCGACATGGGCCCATCGCTGGCGGTGCTGCGTGCGCAGGGCCTGCCGCGCCCGCGCCTCGCGTCGCTGGGGCAAGTGTTCCAGAAGCAGGGCCTGGTGGCCACGCCGGCCGAAGAACGCGTGCGCTACATCTACGGCGTATCGCAGGAGCTGTCACGCACGCTGCTGGATGTGGATGGCGTGATGCTCGCGCACGTACACGTCGTCATTCCCGAGAATGATCCGCTGGCCGACAAGGCCAAGCCTGCATCGGCAGCCGTGTACATCCGCTACCGGCCCGGCGTGAACCTCACCGCCATGGCGCCGATGGTGAAAGACCTCGTCGCGCACAGCATCGAGGGGCTGAGCTACGACAACGTATCGCTGTTCCTGCAGGGCGCGCAGCCGGTGCCGGTGGATGTGCGAAAGGGCGCGGCGCTGCTCGGCACCTTCAGCACGCGCAATCCGCTGGTGTGGCTGCTGGGCCTGCTGATTGTCGCGGCGCTGGTGGTGACCGGGCTTGTGGCATGGCGGCGCGGCGTATTCGACAACCTGGCCGGACGTGGGCCGGAGCGCGCGTCATGACCGTCGATGCGCGCCTCGCGGGGCTGGTCGCCACGTTCAACCTGCGGCCGGATCGCTATATCGACGCATCGTGGCTGCCAGCGGACTGGCCGCTCCCGCTGCGCGACCCGGCCCGTTACGGCGAGGCCGGCCGCGCCGTGCTGGCGCGGGCGCTGCTGCAGGCGCATCAGTTGCAGGGGCAATGGGACTACGACTTTGCTGCCGTGGAAAAGCGCATCGCCCTGTTGCCCGCCGACGCGCTGGAGCGCATGGCCGTGTGCTGTGGCCTGTGTCTGCACCGCCAGTGGCTGCGCGAAGGCGACGTCCCGCGTAAGACGCGCCAGGCCATCGATCTGGCGCTGGGCGCACCGCTGGTGGCCTTTGCGCTGGAGCGCATGCCCGCCTTCGAGGCCGTCGCCGAGACCCTGCATGCGCAGCGTCAGTACCCGCGCCTGGCGGTGGAAACGCTGCGTGCCCGCGGGCGTCGGCTGTTGACCGATTTTCTGGTGCCGTTCGGCCCGGCGGTCATCCGTCGGCTGGCGCTGAAGTTTCCGCGCAACGCCGCCGATGCCGATCGGCCGCCGTATTTGCTGGGCCGCACGCAACGCGCAGAACTGGGCGAACTGCTGCGGCTGAGCTTGATTCCTGAACAGGTGCCGGCATGGGACTGGCTTTTCTGATTACCACCGACAAGCTGCAGATCCTGAGCGAGCGCAAGGTGCTCAAACAACACGAGTACGCCGCGCTGCTTGATGCGACGAGCATCCTCGGCAACGCCCAGGAAGAGCGCGAGCGCCTGCTGGAAGACGCCGAGGCCCATCGCGAGCAGCAACTCAAAGCCGGCTACGACGCTGGCTATGAAAAAGGCGAACGCGAAGCCGCCACGCGCCTGTACGCCGATGCGCTCGCCAACGCGCGCGCGCTGGCGGCCATGAAACAGTTGATGGCCGAACTCGTCACGCGCACCGTGCGCGAGCTGGTGGCCGACCTGCCGCGCGAGGCCATCTATGCCAAGGCCTTTGCGCGCATCGAAGCGCTGGTCGAACACGAGCCGGTGCTGACGGTGCGCATCGCCCCGCAGCAGGTGTCGGATCTGGAGCGCGTGCTGGAGACCATGACCGACAGCACCCGCCGCGTGCGCGTGGTGCCCGACGCCAGCCTGTCGGAAGAGGCGCTGGTGGTGGAGACCGCATCCGGCGTGGTGGAAGCCGGCATCGACACGCAGCTGGCAGCGCTGCACGCCGCGCTGGTCGGGGACGAAACATGACCGAACCCGCTGTCAGCCACATCATCGACGCGGGCGATCTGGAACGCAGCTTGCGCGACGTGCTGGAACGTCCCGACGGCGTGGGCACCGGCGTACAGATGCGCGGGCGCATTCATCGCGCGGTGGGGCTCATGCTCAATGCATCGGGCATCCAGGCGCGGTTGGGCGAGGTGTGCGAACTGCGGACGCCGGGCGAGCGCAGCGTGTATGCGGAAGTGGTCGGCTTCGAGCGGCAGTCCACGTTGCTGACGCCGCTGGGCAGCGTGCACGGCTTGTCGGCCGCCACGGAGGTGATTCCGTCCGGCAGTGCGCACCGCTTTGGCGTGGGCGATGCGCTGCTCGGCCGGGTGCTCGACGGGCTCGGCGCGCCCATGGATGACGGCGGGCCGCTTTTTACCAACGAGCGTGTTTCCACGCATGCAGAGCCGCCGAGCCCGCTGTCACGCCGCCGCATCGACGCACCGCTTTCCACCGGCGTGCGCGCCATCGACGCCATGCTGACGGTGGGGATTGGCCAGCGGCTGGGTATCTTCGCGCCGTCGGGCGTGGGCAAGAGCACGCTGCTCGGCATGATTGCGCGCGGCGCGCAGAGCGACGTCAACGTCATCGCGCTGATTGGCGAACGCGGGCGCGAAGTGCGTGAATTCCTGGAGCTGTGTCTGCCGGAGGCGACGCGGCGCAAGACGGTTTTGGTGGTCTCCACGTCCGACCGCCCGGCCATGGAGCGCGTGAAGTGCGCGCTGGTCGCGACCGCCGTGGCGGAGTACTTCCGAGACCGCGGCAAGAACGTGCTGCTGCTGGTCGATTCGCTCACGCGTTTTGCGCGGGCGCAGCGCGAGGTGGGCCTGGCAAGCGGCGAGCCGCCCACGCGGCGCAGTTTTCCGCCGTCGACGTTCTCGGTGTTGCCGCAATTGCTGGAGCGCGCGGGCGCCGGTGCGCATGGCGTCATCACCGCGTTCTACACCGTGCTGGTGGAAGGCGATGAAGAGAGCGACCCGATCGCCGAAGAGGTGCGCTCCATCGTCGATGGGCACATCGTGCTCTCACGCAAGCAGGCGCTGGCAGGGCGCTATCCGGCCATCGACTTGCTGGCGAGTATCAGCCGCGTGATGCCGCAGGTGACCACGCCCGCGCACCGCGCCGCCGCGCAACGCGTGCGAGAACTGCTGGCCAAATACCAGGAGATCGAACTGCTCGTGCAGATCGGCGAATACCGCGAGGGCAGCGATGCCCTCGGCGATACCGCATTGCGCGCGCATGCCGCGCTGTCGCGCTTCTTTGAGCAGGACGCCGACGTGCGTGTGAAGCTGGAGCGCACCGTGGCCGATCTCGAAGCCGTGGTGGAGGCGCTATGAGCGACGTGCTGCGCCAACTCGCCCGCGTGCGCGAGGCGCGCAAGCTCGGTGCCGTGGCGCGGGCTCAGAAGCAGGCTGCCTTGGTGGCGCAGGCTGCCGCACAGAACGCGGCGGCACAGCAGGGGCTGCAGCAGACGGTATCGGCCCGTTCCGCGCACGACGCCGCCATTGAACAGGCCGTGCGGGAAGATGCGCGCAGTGCCGTCGCGCTCCTATGCGGCGCCAATGCCGCGCGGCTGGCGCTGGATCGCGCCATTGTCGAAGCGCATGTCGAATCGCAGCAGACCGGCACGGCGCTGGCAGCCGAACAGAGGGCGCAGGCACGCGCCCAGCGGCATGTCGCGCGCGCCAACGCCAAATGCGAAGCCGTCGACCGTGCTGAACAGCGTGTGGTAGCCGCCCAGCGCCGCGCGGCGGAATGGCAGGAAGAAGACGCCGCGCTCGAGGCGCAGCTTGCGCGCCAGTTTGGCTGCCGCACGACCACCGCCTGAGCCGATGCAAGGATTCGATCCGCACTCCATGGAAGGCCTGTTCCGCCAGGCGTTGCTGGTGCTGCCGCGCTTGCTGCCCGTCATGTTTATCGTGCCCGTATTCAGCGGGCGCGTGGTGACGGGCATGGTGCGCAGCGGGTTCATCGCCATCCTGGCGGTGTTCGTGGCCCCGTCCATGGCCGGGGCGGCGATGAACGTGCAGGGCGGCGGCCTGTGGATGGCGCTTGCGCTCAAGGAAGCGCTGATCGGCGTGCTGCTGGGCATGGCGTTTGGTGCGCTGCTGTGGGCCATCGAGAACATCGGCCACCTGATCGACTTCCAGACCGGCTCGGGCAACGCGTCTTTCTTCGACCCCGTGGCGGGGCACGAGAGCGGCCCGACCGCCAGCTTCCTCGGCTTCATGGCCGTCACGCTGTTCGTCACGGGCGGCGGCCTGCATGTGATGCTTGGTGCGTTCTTCGAGTCGTACAAGCTCTGGCCGATCGAGCGCATGTTGCCCAGCGCGTCGGTTGCGCTGGAGCAGTTTGCCGTGCACGAGGCCGATAGCGTGCTCGGCTGGACGCTCAAGCTGGCCGCCCCCGTGATCATCGTGCTGGTGGTGGCGGAACTGGGCATTGGATTGATTAACCGCTCGGTGCCGCAGTTGAACGTGTTCCTGTTCGCCCAGCCGGTGAAGAGCCTGCTGGCCGTGCTGATGATGGTGCTGTTCCTCGGCTTTGTCTTTGAATCGCTGCGCACCTTCCTGGCCGGCAACGGCGAGATGGTCTGGCTGTTGCGCGCATTGCTGCGCAGCCCCGGCGCATGAGCGAGAAACAGCACAAGCCGACACAGCGCCGGCTGGAAGACGCGCGGCGCGAAGGTGAAGTCGTCCGCAGCACCGACGTGACGAGCGCGCTCGTCTTCATCGGGATGCTCATGTTGCTGTGGCAGGGCGGGCCCTGGCTGCTCGAACGCATGCGGGGTCTGCTGATACAGAACGTGACCGCCGTGGCTCAGGCACGCGATCCGACTGCGGCGGTGCGGCAGGCGCTGGTATCGGCAGGGGCGGAGTGGATTTTGTTGAGTACCGCCGTGCTGGTGCTGGTGACCGTGCTGGCGGCGCTGGGTGCGTTTGCCCAGGTGGGCGGCATGTTCGCGCCCAAGCGCCTGACGCCGAAAATGTCGCGGCTCAATCCAGGCGAGGGCATCCAGCGGATGTTTTCCGTGCGCAACCTGATCGGCCTGGCCATCATGCTGTTCAAGGTGGCTTGCCTGGCGCTGACGCTGTTCGTGGTGATTCGCGGGTCGTTGGCGCTGCCGCTGCAGGCGGGCTACGGGCGGCCGGCGGCGATTCTGGCGGTCGTCGCGCATCTCGTTCTTCTGCTGTTTGGCTGGGCGGCGGTGGTGTACGTGCTGATGGCCGCGCTGGACTACTGGCACGTGCGCTTCGAGTTCTTCAAGAAGAACCGCATGTCCACCGAAGAACTGCGCCGCGAGCACCGCGAGTTGCAGGGCGATCCGCACATCGTGGGGCGCCGTCGCCAGCTTGCATTGGAAGTGCAATACAGCGCATTGGAAGATCGCATGCGCATTGCGACCGCCATCGTCTTCAGCGCGCGACATGCAGTGGCCTTGTATTACCCCGGCGACGGCACGCTGCCGATGGTGATCGCCAAGGGCAGCGGCGAGGCTGTCCAGCGCATCCGGCAGATGGCCGAAGACCACCTCGTGCCGACTGCCGCCAACGCTGGCCTGGCCGAGCGGCTGCACGACACCGTGCCGATGGATACCACCATTGACCGCACGCTGTTCCGCGATGTGGCAGCGCTGCTGCGCTGGGCCGAAGGTGCAGACGCGGTCGGCAATCCGTACGTGTCGTCCACCTCCTGAAAGCGTAGAGACGGCGCGAACGAGCACAAAGAAAAAGGCGGACGCCCGACTGCTGCGTCCGCCGATCCTTGCCCGCTTTCCGGGCTATCCGATGCGCACGATGTCACCCGGGACGACGACATCCGGGTCCAGCCCCGTTGCGCCTTGCGTGTACGGATTGCCATCCAGCGCCGCCCAGTCGAACTGGCTGTTCATGGGCGGCAGTTTGTTAAGTGCGGCGGCCGTACGCGCGTCGGATGCCGGGGCCGTGGTGCCCAGCAGCTTGGCGGCATCCGCGGCGCTCAGTTGCCAGAGCGTGTCGCCCGGGCCAACGATGGCGTACTGCGGCGAGCTGGCCGTGCCGACCGATGGCAACGCGTGCGGGGCGTTGGCGCGCAGCACATCGCCGCTCACGCCCTGCATGTCGGGCAGCGGGAACGCGCTAATGGGCTGGCCGTTCTGGTCCTGCCCGTTGCTGTTGCCGTTGGCCTGCACTTGCGCAACGGCCGGTTTGGCCGCCTGGTTCGGAACGAACAGCTCGATGCCGAAACGCGTGACGGCCGCCACACCCAGGATCACGCCGCCGGGCAGCATGGCGTTGCTGGGCAGCCGCTGGCCGATCTTGGGCATCAGGTCGCCGGCAATGCGCAGTGCGCCCGCACCGAAGGCCAGGTCCAGGGCCGCCTTGGTCGCGCCTATGGCGGGGCTGTTCGTATGCATGAGGGCGTCGTTCATGGCGAGCGGCACCGAACCGACCGTATATAGCGACATCGTGAAGGCCTGTGCGCGGTTCAGCCACGGGCTCGTGTTGGTCGCCTTGTCGTTGAACGTGGCGCCCAGGCGGCCGGCAAAGTTGCGGCTCGACAGCGCGAGGTTGGCACTCAGGAACAGCGCGTTGCTCCAGAACGCCGGTGTGTTCAGATGCGCGCCGTGCGTGGCAAACCAGTAAGCCGTGTTGCCGTTGTTCAGCGCCAGCGTGAGTAGCTGCAGCGTGTCGTTCGCGCGGCCCATGGGGCTCTTGGGCGAGAGCAGTTTGGCCGGTGCACTCGTCAGTGCCTGCAGCCGCTGCACGTTGCGATCGGTCTGGGCGTCGGGGTTGTCCTTCTTGCTGAGCGCGTCGGTCAGTGCATCCGGGTTGGCCTGGAAGTGGTCCAGCGCCTCGCCGATGGCCGCACGGTCTGTCTTGGACAGGCCCCAGCGGCCGGCCCGGTCACGCACGTTGGCCTTGAGCCACGCCAGCGCCGGGGCGGAGTCTTCCGTGCCGAGCTTGCCGATCTGCTCGTTGATCGCGCGTGTCTTGTTGGCACGCAGCGCCGCGATGCTGCCCCGATACATGAACGAGAGCGGGCTCGTGAGCGACGGGTCGAACACCGCGTGCGTGGCGGCGCTTCCGGTGAGCGTGGCGGAACTCGCCGCCGTGGAGAACGCCCCCGTGAGCGAGCCCGCGAAAATCCAGCGGATCCACGGCTTGCGCTTGGGTTCGCCGGCGTTGGCGGCGCTGTCCGGTTCGGTCGGTGGCGTGCCGTTGCCGTCGTTGCCGGCTTCGCTGGTTTTTGCGGTGATCGGCTCGGTGGTCTTGCTGCCGGTGGGCTCCGTGGTGGACGCGGGGTCTTTGGGCTGCGGGCCCTCGGGACCCTTCGGTCCCGCTGCATTCGCAGCCGTCGGCGGGGGCACGTCGGGCTTCTTGCCCGCGGCCAGGTTGATCATCTGCACGACGGTCTGGTAGGTGTTGGTGTCGTGCCCGCCCACGGTCGGGTCGGCGCGGCCGGTCACGCCATCCACGGCGCCTGCGTTGGCACTCGCCTCCAGCGCGTCCATGTGCTGTTGGTGCGTGCTCAGCAGATCCGTGCGGCCTGCGGCCTTCAACGCGGATGCGGCAAGGCCGTGCGCGCCCCAGTTGGAGTTCGACGCGCTCACGTAGTGGTCGGCCGGCACCACGGAGCGCGGGTCGACCACGGTGCCGTCGGGCAGCGTCACCTGCGGGGCCGTGCGCCGCGTGTTACCCATGCCGGCCTCATGCCCGCGCGAGCCCACACCGATGGTCGTCACGCCGTTGGTCTTCCAGCCGGTGGCGACCACCTCGTCCAGCGGCACGGTCTGGTCGGTGACGTCGTTGCCGTCCTGGTCGATGTAACGGCCATCGGCGTTGCGCCCGTGCACGTTGATGGAGACGATCGTGTCCGGCGATTCCTGATGGATGAGGTCCTGCGCGGTGGTGCGTGCCTGCTCGCCGGGCGCCGCGTCAAACGGCACGATGCTGTAGTCGTTGACGGCGGCGCCGCGTGCCTGAAGCGCGGCATCCAGTACCGGCACCGCCTCGTGCGGCACCACATACACAACCTGCTTGCCTGCGGCCTGCATGTCATGACCGAACACGGCGGCGCCAGCAATGCCGTCGGTGTCGACAGCGCCATGCGCGTTGCGCGAGCCGGCCAGCACCAGGATGCGGTTGCTGCCCTGCAGTGCAGCGGCGGCGTTGTCGACTCCCTTCGGGTTTTCAATGCGCGCCATGTCGGGGTTGAACATCGCCATCACGGCGTTGCTGATCGGCGTCGGCTCCATGCGCGGATTCGGCGGGATGGTCCCGTCCAGCGTCTTGCCTGGGCCGAACCTGCGCACCCGCTGCACGGGCACGTCCGGGCGCTCCATCAGGTTGTGTGCCGATTCGCTCACCGGGCCGGTCTTGCCCGAGGTGACCACGTACGGATCGGTGGAATACGCCGCGCTCGGCGTGTGCCATTCGCTCTTGCCGATTTCGTTGAGCAGCGCCTTGGCCTGGTACTCCATCGGATCGATCACAGGAATATCCATCCCGCGCTTCTGCAGCGAGGTCACGAGGAAATCCTTCATCGCCGGATAGTGCGTGCAGCACAGCCACAGCGACGTGGTGTTCGGATCGAGTTCCTCCACGTACTTGTCGGAGGCGGCTTGCAGCTCAGCCTTCACTGCCGGGTCATCGCTCTTGTGCTTGAGGTCGTTGACGAAATCCGCAAACTTGTGGGCGGCCACGGCCTGCGGGGTGATCTCGCCATGGGTCAGCTCGGCCACCTTGTTCTGGTATGCGCCGCTCTTGACGGTGCCCGCGGTGGCGATGACGGCGGGGCGATCGCCGCCGTGTTCCACCATCGCGCGCGAGGTCACGTCAATCAGGTTGATGACGGGCACGTCCACGTTGTCCAGCGCTTTCGGGAACGCCGTGCACGCGGTGTTGCACGCCATCGCCACCATGGCCGCCTTCAGGCGCTGCGCGGTTTGCAGGCCGTTGCCGACCAGGCGAATGAGCGTGTCGGGGCTCTTGGGGCCGTAAGGCGCGTTGGCATGGTCCACCACCGGCACCATCTGCAGGTCTTCACCGGTTTCGGCCTTGATGATGGCCAGCATGTTCTTGGCCGCGATCAGCCCGCCGTTGCTGGAGTCGAAGGCGGCAACGGTAAAGGGTTCGTTGGGCGTGGCCTCGTCAAACGTCTTGCCGTCGGGCATGTGGTTCATGGCGTTGCGCAGCAGCACAAGCATGCCCTGGTGCACCTGCGAGGCGAAACCGTCGACGCTGGCTTCGCCCTTGCGGCTCACGCCGTCCACCGCGCCGGCTTCCACTGAAGCCTTGATGGCTGCGTGCAGTTGCTCGGGCTTGGGCATGAGGTCCAGGCGGCCCATGTTGCGCAGCATGTTGGCCAGGATGGCCTGCGCGCCAAAGTTGGAGTTCCACGCCGTGACAGGAAAGTCCACCGGCACGGTCGACGCGAAATCCACCGTGCTGCCGTCAGCGAGCGTGACCGGCGGAATCTTGCTGCGCAGGCCGCCCATGCCGGCCTCATTGCCGCCGTCGCCCACTCCCACGGTGATCATGCCCTTGCGCTTGTTGGCTTCCAGAATGATCTGGTCTTTCGGCGCATTGACGTCGGCGACCGAGATGCCGCGCATGTTCAGGTAATCGCCGTCGGCGTTGCGTGCGGGCAGCTCGATGGCGACCACGGCTTCGGGCTGCACCCGGTCGAGCAGTTCGTTTGCCGCATCGCGTGCGGGCTGGCCACGCTTGGCATCGAACAGTTCGAGCTTGACGAGGTGACCGCCCGGGTAGGTATCGAGCACCGACTTGAGCACGGGCATGTTGGCGGAATCGGTGGCAACGGTGATGTCGTAGCCCGCCTGTGCAAGCGTTGCCGCTTTCTCGCCGGTGCCGACTGGGCCATCGGTTTCGGGCAGCAGGCGGCCTGTTGCCGGATCGCGTCCCACCGTAAAGCCCGTCACCATCAGGATGCGCTTGCCCATCAGCGCGGCGGCAGCGTCTTCTGTTCCGCCCTTGACGAAGAAGTTACGGATGCCACGGTCGATGAACATGGCCTGGATGCGGTCCACCGGCGACATGATGCGGTCCGCCGTGCGTCCGAATACCGACGACTTGCCGCGATAGAGCTGCATCCGCTGGCGCCAGCTCATGCGTACCGGGTCTTTGATGTTGGCGGTGTCGTGCGCGAACTCGGCCTTGCTGAGGATGAGCTTGCGCTGGTCGTCGCTCATCTCGCGCAGCGCGGCGGCCAGACGCCGCACGCCAATGCCACGCGGGTGGCGGCCGGTGGTGGTCCCGCTGGTGCGGTAATTCTCTGCGTCCAGCAGCAGATCGGCATGCTGCGACAGCGCGTTCTGCGTGCCGGCGTCCAGCGCCTTTTGCGTGTCGGTAAAGCTCGTCAGCGTGACCTCCGGGTTGGCGAGGTCATCCAAGGCACGCGGCAGCGGCCGGGAGGGGCGCGCAGGTGTCGTGTTGGTCGGGCTGCCTTCGTCCCCCGGCGGGCTGGTTTTGCCGGGTTCGGTAGTCGGTTCGCCTGCGGTCTTGGGCTTGCTTGTGGCCGGGTCGACCGGGTCGGTGCCGGGCTTGCCGGTCGAGCCGTCCTTGCCTTCGCTGCCCGGGGCGCTGCCGGTGGGCTCGTTGGTCTTGCCGCCGGCTTGGGTGATCACCCGCTCGGTGGTCGGATCGGTTGTCGGGCGCCCGGCGCTGGCCGGGTCGTTGGCGGCCACCGTGGTGGGTTCGGGCGCCATCTCGGTCGGCTTGTAACGATCGGCGTTGTTCTTCAGTGCATTGAGCAGGCCGACGCGTTCGGTGCCCTGCGACAGGCCAACACGCTCCAGCATGCGCGTTGCCCCCACCTGCCCGAGGCCGAGGCCCAGGAACATGATGGACTCGGCCTTC
This sequence comes from Ralstonia sp. UNC404CL21Col, assembly GCF_000620465.1. Taxonomy (GTDB): domain Bacteria; phylum Pseudomonadota; class Gammaproteobacteria; order Burkholderiales; family Burkholderiaceae; genus Ralstonia; species Ralstonia flatus. Next base: position 303,540 of record NZ_JIBE01000004.1, on the reverse strand, counting down.
TGCTCGCCCGACATCCGGTCGCCGTACATCAGCAGATCCTTGACCTGCGCGCCGGTCATGATCATGCCGCCGCCTCCGGCCACGAGGTCCGACGCCGAGCGCGTGATCTTGAACAGTCTTGATGCGTTGGCCACGTCGGACACTGCGACGAGGCCCTTGCCGGCCAGGCTGTATTCGCCGGCCGCGGACGTGACGATGGCCAACCAGTCGTTCGTCGCTTCCGGATTGAGGGGCGACCACGAGCGGCCGTGGTCGGCCAGCGTATGGAGGTGATCGACCGATTCGCCAACGATCCAGCCCGTGCCCACGGCCACCATGGCGCCGCCCACGATGGATGCACCGCCAAACGTGCCGACCGACAGGATCACGCCGCCCACCGCCGTCGCCACACCGGCCACGATATCGACAACGTGCCGGATCTTCTGCCCCGTGGTGGTGATGTGCGCGCTGAAGTGGTCGACGTCTGGAACGCCGTTGCTGTCGAGCCCGACCTTGCCTGCAAGGTTTTTGGGTAGATAGATCGTGCCGCCGTCGGACAGCGCGTTGTTGTGGCGGTAATCATCGAGGCTGCTGTAGTCCCAGCCGCGGTCGTCGATGTAGTGGGTCTTGCCGTCCTTGCCCGCGACTTCGAACAACGCGGTCGGCATGACCCCCGCGCTCTTGTCGACATAGGCGATCGGGATGGCCTTCACGCTCGGGTTGTCGCCGCCGGCGTCGTGTATCGCCTTGTTGACCTCGTTGATGATCTTGGTGCCGTTGGCGCTGGTGTACCAGGCGGCGTTGGTGTCGCCGCTGGCCTGCGCGCCTGCGTTGTCGGCCTGGATCATCAGCGCGGCGCCGATGTAGTTCTTGCGCTGCGTATCGGCGTCAGGGCCGGTGAAGGCCTGCGTCTTGTCGTTGTAGAGCGGGTTGTCCTTGCCGAACGTGGCCTTGGACATCTGCCCGAAGATGTTCTTGAGACCGCCGTTCTGGTCCGCCTGGAACGTCTTGTAGTCCGCTTCCGCCTGCTTCTGCTGGACCTTCTCGTTGCCGCGGTCGAAGGCGCGTTGCAGCATGTCGGCGTTGGGCAAGTCCTTGCCGTGCTGCTGGATCAGCGCGTTCGTGACGGTGGCGCCATTGCCGTCGCCCACGGCGTTCTGCACCGGCACCCACGACGGCATGCTGCCCCCCGAGCCGGAGGTCTGCATGCTGTAGAGAAACGATTTGGCGTTGGAGTTCGTGGTCAGCCAGTTGGCCACCTGCTGGGCGTGGTCGGTGCTCGGCTGATCGCTGGCAAAGCGCGGCGAATCGGCCACGGCTGCGGTCAGGCTCAAGCCCCCGTAAAAATCCGACCCGTGCGGGATGAGGCCGGAGGTATCGCCCGAGTTGCTCTGGAACCAGTGGCCGTTGTCGTTGAAGCGGTCTTCAACGGTGGTCAGCAGGTTGCCCGCCACTTCGGGCGGCGCCACCTTGGCGAGGTCCTTCATCCATTTGCCGACAGCGTCGTACTTGACCGTGCCGTCGGCCATCTTCTTCCCGCTGTCAGCGTCTTTCGGATCGTATTTGTAAACCTGGGTGAGGTCGCTGATCTGCTTGTTGAAGTAGTCGCTGTGCGCATTGAAGAACGGTGCGCCGGCCACTTCGTACAGATGCGCGCGCGCTTCGGGGTCGGCACTGGTGACCGACACGTCGTTCATGTTTGTCGACAGGATCTTCAGCGCGCCCTCGGCATCGCCCGCCTTCATCTTGGCCGCGACCTGATCCTTGGTGTAGTTCACGCGCACGTCGTAGCTGGCGGCGCCGATCTGCTCGTAGATCTGCTCGGCGTTCTTGTCGTTGGCGTGAGGGCGTGCCAGCTGCACGCACGCGAACTGCACCGGGTCGTTGGTGGCGAGTGCCTTGTCCTGCGCCGACAGCGTCGGGTCGTTCGGGTTGATGTGGTTGATCTGGTACTGGATCGCATCGGCTGTGGCGATGTTCCTGGCAAATGCGAGGCTGCCGTCGTCCCAGTCGGGATGGGCTTTTGCCAGCGCATCCGCGGCGTCGTTGGCCGCCTTCAGGTTGTCGCCCGAGCCGAAGTTCTCATACGTGGAAAGCTCATTGCCGAGCGCGGTCTTGAAATCCTGGATGGCCTTGTTCAGGTTGGCCTGTGCCGTGTTGATCGAGTCCTGCTTGTCTTCGGCGATCGTGCGGTTGGTGACCTTGATGCTTTGCGCGTCCTGCAGCTTGTCCTGCGCGTCGAGCACGCCGTCGCGGGCCTCCGAGGCGGTGCGCTGGCTCGGGTCTTGCTTCTCCACCGCGTCTTTTGCATCGTCGACGATCTTGTCGAGCCATTTGGCATCCGGGTCGCGCTTCTTGATGGCGGCGGCTGCGTCTTCGATGGCCTTCTTTTCGCTGCCGGCGGGCGCCTCGTCGGCCTGCCGGCGCAACTCGTTCTGCACCGAGTTGATGACGTCCGACAGCGGCTTGTCGAGCGTGGCCTGCGCGGCCTTCGAGTCGTCGCCGTTGTTGATGTAGTTGTTGACCGCCGTGTTGGCCGTCTGGATCGCGGCGTCGGTCCTGGTCTTGGCGTCGGCGGCGGTTTGTTTCTGTTCGGGCGTGGGCGGAGGCGGCGGAGGGGGCGGCGGACGGTAGTAGACGATGCGGCCGTTGATCTCGTCGATGGCGGGCATGGTGTTCTCCAGCGGCGCCCCATGCGGGGTGGGCCTGATTGAAAGCAATCGGGTGATAGGGGCATTCTGGACGCCGGTTGGCGACGCAGCTATTGGCGAATTACGTAGTGCAGCGTGGCCGTGGTGACGCCAGCGTTGTAGAAACTACGAAGTCTCGTGGCAGTTTTGGCGGGTCTTGAGTAAAAACCACCGAACAGGCGCGCAGGGGCGTGCGCCGCAGCACGAAAATCCGTAACCTGCGCTGCATGGGCGCGATGGCGCTGCGGGTGCGACGCAGGCGAGCCGCATACAACAATACGAGGGGCAGGGCATGAACCTACGTTTCTTGGAAACCTTTGTCTGGGTGGCGCGGCTGCGCAGTTTTCGCCTCACCGCAGACAAGCTGTTCACCACGCAGGCCTCCATTTCGGCGCGGATTGCCGCGCTGGAAGAAGAGCTGGGCGTGCGCCTGTTCGACCGCGACACCCGCGGCGTGCAGCTCACGCCCGACGGCCACAAGGTGCTGGAATACGCAGACCGCATGGTGAGCACGCTGCACCAATTGCAGGCGGCGGTGGCGCAGCGCCCGGGCTTTGAAGGGCGCGTGCGGGTGGGGGCGATGGACAGCGTCATCCACACATGGCTCTCGCCGCTCATCGCGCGCACCGCCGAGATGTTCCCTGCGCTGGAAATCGAACTCGTGGCTGACAGCGCGATGCACCTCGTCGAGCAACTGCAGAAGGGCGCGCTCGACATTGCCTTCCAGACCGATCTGCTGCGTGCCGAAAGCGTGCGCAACGTGCAGCTCGCGCAGTACCCGATTCATTGGGTGGTCGCCACCAATTCGCGGCTGGCCCATCCGTATGGCAGCTTGGGCGAACTGGCGCGCGAACGGCTCATCACCTTCGTGCGCAACTCGCGGCCGCATCAGGACATGCTCAACCTGCTGCACCTGAGCGGGGTGGAATCACCGCGCGTGAACTGCGTCAACTCGGTGGCCGCCATGACGCGCCTGGTGGGCGACGGCTTTGGCGTGGGCGCGTTGCCCACCGTTCTGGTGCGCGACCGCATCGAGAGCGGCGCCTTGACGGTGCTGGAAGTGGAGCCGGCGTTGCCCACCTTGCCGATCATCGCGTCGTGGCGCGCGGGGGCGGGGCTGGAGGTGCACGAGGCCATCGTCGGCCTGGCGCGCACGATGGCGCGGGAATTCTGCCTGTCGGTCGGCCCGCGCTACGCCATCGCCGAAGAAGTCGAGCGCAACTCGGAAGCCGCCTGAGCCGCCTGAACTACGCAAGCGTGCCGTGGCGGCAGCGTCAGAAGATCGAGCGCCCGGTCAGCGTCGTCAGCCATTCCAGCGCCTGCAGACCGGCCAGCGAGTTGCCGCTGACGTCCAGCCCCGGCGACCACACGCACACGCCAAATTCGCCGGGCAGCACGGCAACGATGCCGCCGCCCACGCCGCTCTTTGCGGGCAGGCCAACGCGATAGACAAAGTCGCCCGCTGCGTCGTAGGTGCCGCAGGTCAGCATCAGTGCGGAGAGGCGCTTGGCGGGGCTGGCGTCGACGATGCGCTCGCCGCTCCACGGCACGACGCCGCCGTTGGCGAGGAACAGCACCGCGCGTGCGAGGTCCGTGCAGTCCATCTCGATGGCGCACTGGCGGCAGTACGCATCGATGACGGTTTCCACCGGCATGTGCAGGTTGCCGAAGCTCTTCATGAAGTGCGCCATTGCGCGATTGCGGTCGGCGTGGGCCAGTTCGGATTCGGCCACCCGTCGCACGTAGTCGATGCGCGGGTTATCGACCAGCCGCCGCATGAACTGCACCAGCGCGGTCTCGGCCTGCACGAAGCGCCGGCACAGCACGTCGGTCACGACCAGCGCACCGGCATTGATGAACGGGTTGCGCGGGATGCCGTTCTCGTATTCGAGCTGCACCAGCGAGTTGAATGCGTTGCCGGAAGGTTCGCGGCCAACGCGTTGCCAGAGCGCTTCGCCCTCGAGCTGAAAGGCCAGCGTGCAGGCAAACAGCTTGGACACGCTCTGGATCGAGAACGGCACATCCGCCTTGCCCACCGTGTAGACATCGCCGCCGAGCGTGACGAGGGCCATGCCGAAATCCGTTGCGCTGGCGCCGGCCAGTTCGGGGATGTAATCGGCAACCCGCCCCCGGCCGAGGTACGGCTGGATGTCGCGGTGGATGGTGTCCAGGATCGCTTGGTAGTCCATGTCAGGCCAGGAGGGCAAACGGTGGGGCGAGGATTCTACACGCGGGTGCTGCAGTCGCCTCGGCAATCATCTTTTCCTATCGCAGGCAATCCGAAACTTTCGTTGGACCGCGTTTCATCACGCTTTCACAATTTGCCGCACGAACAACCGAACAACTCTTTTTGGAAGCACGTGCATGACAACGGCAGTGGAGACAGCCCAGGCAAAGAGAATGCCGGAACAACCGGCGCCCGCACCCGCACCGGCCCGCACGGGTGCCAGCGTGGCCTACGCAAATCCGTATTCCGCCCGGCTGGCGGCGCGCTCGGGCGTGCTGCGCGGCCATACCAGCGGCCTGTGCGATGGCTACGTGCAGGCCAACATCGTGATGCTGCGCGATACGTGGGCCAACGAGTTCCTGCGTTTCTGCCAGCTCAACCCGAAACCGTGCCCGCTGCTGGACGTGACCGAGCCCGGCGTGCCGGTATTCCGCCATCTGGGTCAGGACGTTGACGTGCGCCGCGACGTGCCGCGCTATCGCGTCTATCGCAACGGCGAACTGGCCGACGAGCCGGCCGACGTTGAAGCGCTGTGGACGGACGACATGGTCGCCTTCGCCATCGGCTGCTCGTTCTCGTTCGAGCATGCGTTGATGGAAGCCGGCGTGCCGCTGCGCCATATCGCCCTGTCGCGCAACGTGGCGATGTATCGCACGTCGATCGAGACGGTCGGTACGTCGCGCCTGGCGGGCAAGCTGGTGGTGTCGATGCGGCCGATGACGGTGCCCGACGCCATCCGTGCCATTGAAATCACCTCGCGCATGCCGCGTGCGCACGGGGCGCCGGTGCACTTTGGCGACCCGGCGGCCATCGGCATTGCAGATATCTCCCAGCCCGACTGGGGCGATGCGGTGCCCGTGCAGCCGGGCGAGGTGCCGGTGTTCTGGGCCTGCGGTGTGACACCCCAGGCCGTGGTGCAACAGGCGCGGCCGGAGCTGTGCATCACGCATGCGCCGGGGCACATGCTGATCACCGACCTGCGCACCGCAGCGCTCGCCTGAACACGCGGTCGCAGGGCCGGAAGAAAGACGGACAAGACAGGCAAGACGGACGGGTATCGGGGTTCCAACTGGCGCACGCAGAGGCGCTCGTCTATAGCAATAAGCGATCAACGCATCGAGACAGCATCAGTAACAAGGAGGAAACACCATGACAACCGAAGCCACGGTTGCGCGAGCGCCCGCCGAGCCGGACGCCTCAGCCGCAGCCAATTCCGGCGGTCTGTTCCGCTGGTACGGAGAGATTTCCGCGCAGGAGCGGCGCACGTTCTGGAGTTGCAAGGTCGGCTACGCGCTCGACGCGATGGACACGCAGATCCTCAGCTTCGTCATCCCCACGTTGATCGGCGTGTGGGGGCTGTCCAAGGCCGATGCGGGGTTGATCGGCACATGCACGTTGCTGGCATCGGCGGCAGGCGGCTGGGTGGCCGGCATCCTGTCGGACCGCATCGGGCGCGTGCGCGCGCTGCAGATCACGATCCTCTGGTTTGCGGTGTTCACCTTCCTCTGCGGCCTCGCGCAGAACTACGAGCAACTGCTGATTGCACGCACGCTGATGGGCTTCGGCTTTGGCGGCGAGTGGACGGCCGGCGCCGTGCTGATCGGCGAAGCCATTCGCGCGCAGGATCGTGGCAAGGCCGTCGGCATGGTGCAGGCCGGGTGGGCGCTGGGCTGGGGCGCGTCGGCATTGCTGTATGCGTGGTTCTTCAGCGTGATGCCGCCTGAAACCGCATGGCGCGCGTTGTTCCTCGTGGGGATCGTGCCGGCGGTGTTCGTATTCTTCCTGCGCCGGCTGGTGAAAGAGCCGGAGGTGTTTCAGGAAGCAAAGTCGCAGGCCTCTGAACGCACGAGCTTTTTCGCCATCTTCTCGCCACGGCTGTTGAGCACCACGCTGCGCGCCGCCGTACTGACCACCGGCGCACAAGGCGGCTACTACGCCATCACCACGTGGCTGCCGACATTCCTGAAGACCGAGCGCCATCTGACCGTGCTCGGCACCGGCGGTTATCTGGCCGTGGTGATCATCGGGTCGTACATCGGCTACCTCACCAGCGCCGTGCTGACCGACCGCCTGGGCCGCAAACGCAATTTCATCCTGTTTGCCGTGGGCTCGATGGTGGTGGCACTGGCCTACACGCACCTGGAAGTGACCGACAGCATGATGCTGCTGCTCGGCCTGCCGCTTGGCTTCTTTGCGTCGGGCATCTTTGCCGGCATGGGCGCCTTCCTGACCGAGCTGTTCCCGACGTCGGTGCGCGGCTCGGGCCAGGGCTTTTGCTACAACGTCGGCCGGGCGGTTGGCGCGTGCTTTCCGTTCCTGATCGGGCAGGTGAGTGCGCATTCTTCGCTCGGGCATGCCATCGGCATCTTCGCAGCCGGCGCCTATGGACTGCTGATTGTGGCGGCGCTCACGTTGCCGGAAACACGCGGTCGCGAACTCGAATCGATTTAACTTCTGTGCTTCCCCCAATAATGCACAGCGCGCGGCGTTTGGAAGACGCCGCGCATTTTTTTTGCCGATCAATCGACATACCCCTCGAATGGGTGGGAATGATTCAGGCGTTTTGTGTTTTCATTTGCGTTGCAATTGCGCATGCTTCGGTTTTCAAGACAAACCGGACATGAAACGCTGATTCACTGCCCGGTCATTCAATTTCAGGCAATCAATCGGCTGCAATGCAAGCGCCAGTGCGGCTCCGCGCCCCGCGGACAGTTTCAGCAACGCACGCGCGTATTCGTCACTTTTTCTCCGCGGCTTCCCATTCATTACCGTCACCCCTAAAGAAGGGGTAATCCTAGTCAGCCTTTCTGTTTAAAAAATCGAGGGGTGGCGGCAATGGCGCGTTCATTGAGAAAATTGCGGCCTGCACGACGCACGATATCCCCGCCCCCACGGTCGCACGACAACAAGAAGGAGGCACGGACGAGGCGTCAATCGATTCCCTTCGTCAGTCCTGTGAGCTGTGTGCGCGTCTGCGACGCGTAGGCGGCGCTTCTTCTATCCGGTTATGAAAATTCTTTCCGTCTTCGGCACGCGGCCCGAAGCGATCAAGATGGCGCCGCTCGTCAAAGCGCTGGCCGAGCAGTCGGCCATGGAATCCGTCGTGTGCGTGACGGGGCAGCACAAGCAGATGCTGCAACAGGTGCTGGACCTGTTCGACATCACGCCGCAATACGACCTGGAACTGATGACGCAGAACCAGACGCTGAACGGACTGAGCGCGCGCCTGCTCACCGCCTTTGACGACGTGCTGGAAACGGTGCAGCCCGATCGCATCCTCGTACACGGCGATACGACCACCGCAATGATGTCGGCCATGGCTGCGTTCCACCGCCGCATCCCCATCGGCCATGTGGAAGCCGGCCTGCGCACGGGCGACCTCTACCAGCCGTGGCCGGAAGAGATGAACCGCCGCACCATCGACGTGTGTGCCGATCTGCTGTTCGCGCCGACCGATTCGTCGCGCCGCAACCTGCAGGCGGAAAACCTGGGCGGCCGCATCCTGGTGACGGGCAACACCGTGATCGATGCGCTGCTGCAGACCACGCAGCGCATCCTGAAGGACGACGCCTTCCGCGCCGAGCTGGATGCGCATTTCCCATTTCTGAACGACGAACGCAAGGTCCTGCTGGTGACGGGCCACCGCCGCGAGAACTTCGGTTCCGGCTTCGCCAACATCTGCGATGCGCTGGCCACGCTGGCGCGCCGCGACGACATCCAGATCGTCTACCCCATCCACCTGAACCCGAACGTGCGCGGGCCCGTGCAGGCGGCGCTGGCAGGCCTGCCGAACGTGCACCTGATCGAGCCGCTGGACTATGCCCGCTTCGTGCGCCTGATGCAGCGCGCCCACGTGATCCTCACGGACTCGGGCGGCGTGCAGGAAGAAGCGCCGTCACTGGGCAAGCCGGTGCTCGTCATGCGCAACGTGACGGAGCGCCCCGAGGCCGTGCAGGCCGGCACCGTGCGCCTGGTCGGCACGGAGGTGGACAGCATTGTCGGCGCCGTCAGCCACCTGTACGACAACGACGACGCCTGGCGTGCGTTCTCGCAGCGCCTGAACCCATACGGCGACGGGCTCGCCTCGCAGCGCATCGTGGCCGCCTTGGGCGGTGCGCATGTCCAGGAGTTTCTGGGCGAAGAACTTCAAGCGGCCTGACGGCCGAAGGCAACGAAGACCATGTCCACGCTTGCGATCGATATCCTGCTGGTGCTTGCGTTCTGCATCATCACGCTGCTCGTCGTCTACACCGCACGGCACTACCTGTTCACGCTGAACCGGCTGTTCGGCCGTCAGCGTCAGCCGTATCTCGACATCGAACAGGGCGCGTGGCCGAGCGTGGTGGTCTGCGTGGCGGCGCACAACGAAGAGCGCGTGATTGCCGACTGCCTCAACGCGCTGCTGCTGGTGGACTACCCGCGCGACAAGCTGACCATCATGCCGGTCAACGATCGCTCCAAGGACCGCACGCGCGAGATCATCGACGAGATTGCGGCGCGCAACCCCGGGCGCTTCCAGCTGTTTCACCGTACCGAAGGCCGGCCCGGCAAGGCGGCCGCGCTGCGCGATGCCACGCAGTTGATCGACGCCGAGATCATGATCGTGTTCGACGCCGACTACCTGCCGGCGCGCGGCCTCATCAAGCAACTCGTGGCGCCGTTCTTCGACCCGGAAGTGGGCGCCATCATGGGCCGCGTGGTGCCGGTGAATGCCGGCGCAAACCTGCTCACGCGCCTGCTCGACCTGGAGCGTTCCGGCGGCTACCAGGTCGACCAGACCGCCCGCATGAACCTCGGCCTGGTGCCGCAATACGGCGGCACCGTGGGCGGTATCCGCCGCCGTGCGCTGGACGACATCGGCGGCTGGAACATCGACACGCTGGCCGAAGACACCGATGTGACGTTCCGCCTGCTGCAGCACGGCTGGAAGACGGTCTACCAGAACCGCTCCGAGTGCTACGAAGAGGTGCCTGAAGTCTGGCCGGTGCGGCTCAAACAGATCAGCCGCTGGTCGCGCGGGCACAACCAGGTGATGGTGAACAACATCCGCAAGCTGCTCGCCAACGATCGCATCAGCCGGCTGGAACGGCTGGACGGCGCATTGCTGCTGCTGATCTTCCTCATGCCGATGGTGCAGCTGGCCGGCTGGGTGGTGGCCGTCATCCTGTTCTATGCGGCGGCGCAGTCGATCGTCTCTGGCTGGGTGCTGCTGGCCGCGCTGCTGTGCTACGGCGGGCTCGGCACGAATGCGGCCTTCTTCGAGATCGCGGCGGCCACCTACCTGGACGGCCATCGCAACCGCATCCGCCTGCTGCCGCTGAACCTGTTCGGCTTCCTCGTCAGCATGATGACGATCGCACGTGCCGGCGTGACGCAGGTGATCGACGCCGTGAAGAAGCGCGAGCTGGTGTGGGACAAAACCGAGCGCTTCCGCACCGAAGCCGCGGGCGTGGTCAACATCATGGCCGGCGACGTGCCGGTGCCCACGGGCACGGAGGGCGCATGATCGGGAGCATGCTGTTGCTGAGCGGCTCGGTCGCGGGGCTGCTGGTGCTGCCGTTCCTGCCGGCGCTGTCGGAGTGGCTGCGCCCGACCGATTCCGCGCCGCTGCCGATGCGGCGTGACCAGCCGAACAATCTCACCTTCTTTGCCAACAGCTTCCGCCGCCGGCTGCAAGAGCAGTACGGCGTGGATGTCGAAGCCATGCGTGCCGAAGGTGCCGCCTACCAGGTGCCCGTGAGCGCAGAACTGAGCGTGGCGCGCGACCCGCGCGGCCGCCCCGCAGCCGAGCAGTCGGGGCTGGCGCGCATGCTCGACAAGGTGAACCACATCGTCGTGTTCCGGGGCAACGCGTGGCTGGGCCCGCGCAGCCGCGTGCGCGCCGATTTGTATGTCGAGCAGGATGTCGAAGTCGAGCGTGATACCCGCCTGCGTGCCTGCCTCGCCGAAGGCGATATCGAACTGGGCGAGAACGTGGTGGTGCAGCGCTGGGTGCATGGCCGCAATGTGCGGTTGCTGCCGAATGTGCGTGTCGAAGGCCGCGTCACGGCGGAGGAGCGCATCGAGATGGCCGCCCCGGCGCGCTTCGAGCGGGCGGGCGCGGGTGAAGTGATGTTTGGCGACGTGCGCAGCGCAGCGCAGCCGGTCGGTTTGCCGAAGCCGGCCACGGAGCGCCGCGTGCTCGACGGCGATGCCACGCTCGCGGCCAACGAGGCAACCGATTGCGACTACGTGGTGCGCGGCGACTGCCGCGTCGCGGGTGGCATGGCGCTCCAGGGCAGCATCAAGACGCACGGGCACCTGCGCACGGGCGACGGCGTGCGCATCGCCGGCACGCTGTCGGCGCGCAAGAACCTGGAAATCGGTGCGGGCAGCGCGGTGCTGGGCCCGCTCATCGGCTTTGAAGACATTGTGCTCGGGCCGAACTGCCGCATCGGCCGCCCCGATGCACCGACCACGCTCGTCTGCAACCGCCTGTTCGTCTCGCCGGGGTGCGTCGTGCATGGCGTGATTACCGCGCACGAGTTTGCGCGTGTGGAAGGGTAAGGAGCCACGCATGATCACGTTCTGGCGCGCTTGCGTTCGCCGCTGTGGCGCGGTGCTGGCCGGGCTTGCCCTGTCGACTGTCGCTGTGCACGGTGCCACGATGTTTGAAGACTTCACCACGCCCGACGGCGCCATGACCGTCTTCGCCCAAGGCGATTACGTGGAGCCCTACGTTGCGATCGAGGCCCTGCTGGTCGCCCACCGCCTCGGTGTCGACGTGCAGGCGCCGGCGGTGGGGCTCGCCAATTGGCTGCTGCCGTATCAACAGGCCAATGGCACGTTCCCGCGCATTTGCCGCAGCGGCACGGACGGGTGGCGAGCATGCGGCCACGCCGATGCGGATGACTCGCAGGCCGTGTTCTGGTGCCTGCTCGTCAACGAGATCCTGCACGGCCCGCCGCAACTGCTGGCCAGCTGCAGCCTGTCGCTAGCGCACCTCGCCACGCTGTGGGACCCGAAGCGCACCACGTTCCAGGCGTTTGCCGATCGGCCCGAAGCCTACTTTGCCGACAACGTGGAAGTGGCCGGCGCGCTCAAGCGCCTGCGTGCCGACCCCAAGGCCGCGTTGCACTACACGCTGGAACTGGCCGCGCTGCCGTCGCACAAGCAGATGATGGACGGCCTCGCCCATGCCTACGGTTACCAACTGAATGGCGCGCTCGATCCTGCACGCGTGAGCCTGCCGCCCACGCCGTACGGCTTCTACCCGACGGCGGTTGCGCCGGTGTATCCGTGGGTGCATGACCTGGAGACCGGCTCCGCCGCCCGGCGCAAGTGGGCGGTGTGGATGTTCCGCCATGGGCAGACGTGGCTGTCGGGCAAGGCGGACCCGTTCCCCTGGGGCCTGATCGCCTGGGCCGCCTACACGCTGGGCGATGCGCTGACCGCGCAGAAGTGGCTGCAGGCCGCGCCGCAATGGCGCGCAGCCGGCCGCTGGAACTTGATGGAAGAGGGCGCGCTGATCGGGCTCTCGCATGCACTGGCTGTTTCCCAATGAGCACACCTTCCAAGCGCATCGACTGGCGCAAGCACCTGACCAGTCTGCTGATCCTGATCGCCTTTGCTGCCTGTGCGCTGCTGCTGGCGCGCAACCTCAGTGCCGGCCCGGGCCGCCCGCAGACCGACGACATCGTGCTGGTGGTGCCCGACAACCTCGGGCAAGACAACCGCATCTACGTGCAGGCCTGGGAAGACGCGGCGCTGGAAGAGGGCGTGCGCCTGCGCACCATGTCGGCATCGGATTTCGTGCGCCACGGGTTGAATGGGGAGCGCGTGTTTGCCGGCGTGATCCTGCCGGACACCGTGCACCGTTCGATGACGACCGCGCTCGTCAACCAGATCGGCCAGTTCGTGCAGGACGGCGGCGCGCTGATGCAGGTGTACGACGCCGGCATCCTCAACGAGAAGGGCTTCTACGAGGACGGCGCCTCGCGCCTGTCGACGCTGGCCGGCGTGCAATACGGTTTCTATTCCACGCTGCGCGAAAAGATGGCCAGCCAGGCAACCGTCTACGGCCAGCCCGATGCGATGGTCGATCTGCATATTCCGCCGGGGCGCTGGATCGTGTCGAATGGGCGCGCCGTGCTGTCGGGCTACGGGCAGGACATGCTGCAGTACCCGACCCTGCGCACCCACGGCGACTACGCCGGCAAGGTGCTGCTGCGCTCGGAAGACAACTCGATCATCGCGGGCGAGCGCACCGTGGGCAAAGGCCACGTGCTGTTCGTCAACCTGCCCCTGACGTATCTGAAGCTGCGCACCGACGGCGTGCTGATGCACGGCTTCCTGAGCTACTTTGCCAGCCACGTATTGGAGCAGCCGCGGCTGTCGCCGGCGCCGCAGGGCGTGGGCGGCCTGGTGCTGAACTGGCACTGCGATGCGCGCATCTGTATTGACGCCACCGACAAGCTGATCGAAGACGGCGTCTTCAAGCGCGGCCCGTTCAGCTTCCATATCACTGCCGGTCCCGACCAGCGCCAGTTTGGCGACGGGCTGGGCGTGAACCTGGCCCACAACCCCGCGTTTGCGGAGGTCGTGCACGGCCTGATGAAGCAAGGGCACGAGGTGGGCAGCCACGGCGGCTGGATTCACGACTGGTTCGGCCTGAACGTGACGGAAGACAACCAGGCCACCATGGAGACCTATCTGCAGAAGAACGCAGACGCCATCGAGGCACTGACCGGCAAGCCGCAGACCGAGTATTCCGCGCCCACCGGCAACCAGCCCGAGTGGGCGACGCGCTGGCTGGACGAGCACAACGTCAAGGGTTACTACTTCACCGGCAACATCGGCCAGGGCCCGACGCGCACGTATCGCAACGGCCGGCGCGACGAGCACATCTGGTCGTTCCCGGTGCAGACGTACGGGCAGTACGCGACCATTGAAGAAGCCGACATGGCGCACATTCCGGAAGCGGAGATTGCGGCGTGGCTGACGTCGCTGGTGAAGTTCACCACCGACTCCGGAGAGATCCGCCTGATCTACTTCCACCCGCCGGGTGCGGTGCGCTACCTGCACGCCATTGACGCCCTGATGGAAGCCGCCGATGCGCAAGAGGCGCGCAAGCGCTTCCGCTGGCACACCATCACGCAGATGGCCGACTTTGCCGAGCGCCGCGAGAAGACCGTGTGGCAGACCACATCCGAGCGCGGGGACGTGCGTGTGACGGCAGAGAACCCGGACACCCTGAACGAGCTGACGTGGCTGTTTGCAGCCGACCGTTATGCCGAGCCGCGCGTCGAAGCGGGCCAGGCCAGCGTGGTTCGGGAAGGCAACAACTGGCGCGTGGTGGCGGGCGCAGGCAGCAAGCTGACGATTGCAGCCAAGCTGAAGACCGGCACCTGAGCACAAGACACAAGACGACAAGCAGAGAGGGCCGCCGCCACGCACAAAAAAAAGGCCGGCGCCCGCATCGACAACAGACGGGGAAATACAGCGTGGATCGAACTCCAATTGCGTGGATGGTGGCGGCTGCCATCTGCGGCATGACAGCGCCCACGGCATGGGCACAGGTCGCAGCGGCCAAGCCCGCCGAAGACGCGCAACCGACACAGGCGGCCGAAGCGATGCAACCGGCCGAGCCGGCACCACCGCAAGAGGCCGCAACGGACCCAGAGCAACCGGCCGCACCGGAAGGCGCCGCGCCGCCGGCAGACGCAACGGCGTTGGCCGCAACGCCCGTGCCGACGCCCGGTGCCACCGCGCCCACCGTGCCAGAGCCGCTGCCTGAACCCTACGCCCCGGAGCGCGCCGCCATCGAGGCCGTGCTCGACACCGGCCATATGAGCGACGGCTTTGGCGGTGCCACCGCCGTGGCCCTGCGCGGCATGATGGTCACCTCGTACGGCATCTGGCAGGCCGAGCTGGACCGGCAGAGCCGCTTTGGCTTTGCGGGCCAGTACGGCGCGCTCTCGCTTACGCGGGATCTGTCGGAGGATTACTACGTCCTCGTTGGCGCGGGCACGGGCAACAGCGAGCTCTTCTCGAAGTGGCGTGTGGATGTGGCGGGCTATCGCAAGTTCGGCCCCGACCGCCGTTTCGTGGCGGGCATCGGCGCCTACTACGCGCAGGGCCAGGACAGCGTGCGCAATGACCAGGGGCTGGTGCTCAGCACGCTGGCGTATTTCCCGTCGGTGGTGCTGGAGGGCGGCCTGCGTTTCAACCGGGCCAATCCGGGCATGGTGTTCGGCCCGAGCCAGTACATTGCGGCCACGATCGGCAACGACGAAAAGCGCGCGCTCGTCCTGCGCGTGGAACACGCCCGCGAGGCCTACCAGGTGCTGACCACCGGCACCGAGCGCGCGGACTACAACAGCATGAGCTACGCCATCCAGTGGCGCGAGCGTGTCGCGCGTGACCTGCTGCTCATCATCGGCGCGCAGTACTACCACAACCCCTTCTACAACCGCACCTACGGTGAAATCGGCTTCCGCTGGAGCTTCCGATGAACGCCAAGCCCGTCGATGCAGGGCCCACCGACGACCTGCCCACCAAGCGCCGGCTGCGCGGGCATGAGCCCAAGCGGGTGATCGGCTATCGCGGCGATCGCATCGTCATGCACCGCGCGATGCGGCGCCTGTCGTTTCCGCTCTCGCGCTGGATCGATGTGCTCGGCATTCCGCTGGCGCTCACCGCAGGCTACTGCGCGCTGTGGCCGACCATTGCCAGGCTGTGGGAACGCATCATCAGTTTCTGGAGCGTCGCCCTTGAGGGGCAGGTGCGGCTGGCGGCCGTGAAGGCACTCGTGCCGGGCTTCGGTGCGATTCCGTATCCGCACAGCGACGCCGCATTGCCCACCGCCGTGCAATGGCTGGTGGGGATGATCGTCACGCTCGCGTTACTGTTCGGCACACGTTTCATCGGCGGCCGCGCGTTGCCGCTGGCGTACTGGCTGCGTTTTATTGGCGTGGTGCAGGCGAGCGCCCAGTTCTACTTCTTCATGTGGCCCGCCAGCTTTCCGTATGACGGCGGCGGCTCGATCGGCTCGCTCACGCAGGCGTCGGTCGTGGTGGTGCTGATCACGCCATGGCTTTATGCGCTGATCTACAACGTGCTGGACTTCGGCCTGATCCGCAAGCTGGTGCTGTCCGTCATGGGCATGGCGTATCTCACGGTGTTCATTCCGTTTCAGTACACGCTCGCATCGGTGGTGCTGCTCAAAGGGTCGATGCTGTGGTACCCGCAGATCTTTCTGCTGTGGGCGGTGTTCCTGCAGTTCGGCACGCTGGTCGGCTTCTATGCGTGGGCCATGAGCTGGAACGCGCGCGGGACTGGAAAATTGCGCTGAACGGAAGCAAAAAAAACGCGGCCGAAGCCGCGCAGATCTCGCTTTCCAGAGAGAGAGAGGGAGCAATGCCTGGTTACTGTTGCGCCACCGTTGCAGGCTGGGCCGCGTTGGCCGGCGGCAGATCACCCCAGCCACCGCCCAGCGCCTTGATGAGCCCCACCGTGGAGTTCACGCGGCTGCCGGCCAGTTGCACGCCGATGCGTTCGGCGGACAGCATGTTGCGCTCGGCATCGATGACGTCCAGGTAGTTGACCGAGCCCGCGTTGTAGCGCGTGCGGGACAGCTGCGCGGCACGCGTGGAAGCGCGCACGGCGTCGTCCTGTGCCTTGGCCTGATCGGCCAGCAGGCGCAGTTCCGAGAGGTTGTCTTCCACCTCGCGGAAGGCGACGAGCACGCTTTCGCGGTAGTTGGCAACGTTCTCTTCATACGCGGCGCGCGCCTGCTTCACGCCAGCGCTGCGGGCGCCACCGTCGAAGATCGGCAGCGACAGCGCAGTGCCCACCAGCGGCCCGAGAATCCACGTGCGGCTGCCCCACTTGAGCAGGTCGCCAATGTCGTGCGACTCGTAGCCGAAGCCGCCCGTCAGCTGCAGCTGCGGGAAGAATGCCGCGCGTGCCACGCCGATCCGTGCGTTGGCCGCAGCCATCGAGCGTTCTGCAGCAGCCACATCGGGGCGGCGCTCCAGCAGGGCGGAGGGCAGGCCCGCCGGCACACGCACATCCAGCGTGGTGAGCGGTTGTGCGTCCATGTTGAAATCGGCCGGTGCCTTGCCCAGCAGCGTCGCCAGGGCGTGCTCCAGCACCGCGCGACGGCGCTGTACGCCGATGCGGTCGGAGCGTGCCGTGGCCAGTTCGGCATCGGCGCGGGCAACGTCCAGCTCGCCGATGTCGCCGGTGTTGAAGCGGCGCTGCACGAGCTTGAGCGCTTCTTCACGGCCGACCAGCGTGCGGGACAGCAAAGCCTCCTCCGCATCCAGCGTGCGCAGGCTGAAGTACGTCTGCGCCACGTCGGCCTGCAATGAGAGGCGGGCGGCACGGTACAGCGCTTCGACGCGCTCGGCGTCGGCACCGGCGGCATCGATGTTGTTGCGCACGCGGCCGAACAGGTCAACCTCATACGCCACGGTGGACTGCGCGCGCCAGTACGTCTGCGGCTGCACGGGCGCGCCGACCGGCAGGCCCGCCGATGCCGCCGAAGCCCGCTGACGCGTCGGGCCGAAGCCCACGTCCAGTTCCGGGAACAGCGATGCACGGTTGGCCTGCACGAAGGCGCGCGCCTGCGTCACGCGGGCGGCGGCGGCAGCCAGCGTGGGGCTGGCTTCAGCGGCCTGCGCTTCGAGCTTGTCGAGCGTCGGGTCGTTGAAGATCTTCCACCACGCGCCGTCGGCGGGCAGGGCGGGCTCGGCGGTCTTCCACTTGCCTTGCTCGTTTGCCGCCAGCGGTGCATCGGTCGCCTGCGCTGGCTGCGCTGCTTCCTTGAAGGCGTTGGGCGTGCCAACGTCCGGCTTCTCGTAGGTCGGGGCGAGCGAGCAGGCCGCGAGGAACAGCGCGGCGGCCAGCGCCAGCGGAGTCCAGCGGCCCGCGCGCATGGCCGGACCTGTTTGTTGTTGTGTCGACGCGTTCATAACGATGTCTTGATGAGTGTTGACCTTAGTGCTGGGTCGACGGCACGGGCAGCGCGCCGTCCAGGTCCAGATCACGATCGGGTGCGTCTTCCGAGCGCTGGCCGCGGCGAGCCGCCAGCGTGCGCAGCAGCACGTAGAACACCGGCGTGAGGAACAGGCCGAACAGGGTCACGCCCAGCATCCCCGCGAACACGGCCACGCCCATGGCATGACGCATTTCCGCGCCGGCGCCGGTCGACACCACCAGGGGCACCACGCCCATGATGAAAGCGATCGACGTCATCAGGATCGGGCGCAGACGCAGGCGGCAAGCCTCGATGGCGGCTTCCACGATGGTGCGGCCTTGCAGCTCCAGCTCGCGCGCAAACTCCACGATCAGGATGGCGTTCTTACACGCCAGCCCCACCAGCACCACCAGACCGATCTGCGTGAAGATGTTGTTGTCTCCATGCGAGACCCACACGCCCAGCATGGCGGCGAACAGGCTCATCGGCACGATCAGGATCACGGCCAGCGGCAGCGTCAGGCTTTCGTACTGTGCGGCCAGCACCAGGAACACCAGCAGCACGCAGATCGGGAAGATCCACACGGCCGAATTGCCCGCCAGGATCTGCTGATACGTCAGGTCCGTCCACTCGAAGCGCACGCCCTTGGGCAGCGTTTCATGCGCGATGCGCTCCACAGCCGCCTGCGCCTGGCCCGACGAGAAGCCCGGGGCCGGGCCGCCGTTGATGTCGGCAGCGGTGTAGCCGTTGTAGCGCACGACCATGTCCGGCCCGAAGCCTTGCGACACACGCAGCAGCGATGACAGCGGGACCATCTCGCCGGCGGTGTTGCGCGTCTTCAGCTGCAGGATGTCTTCTGCATGGGCGCGGAACGGCGCGTCTGCCTGCACCTTCACTTGGTACGTCCGGCCGAAGCGGTTGAAGTCGTTCACGTACAGCGAGCCCAGATACACCTGCATGGTGTCGAACACGTCCGTGACCGGCACGCCCAGCTGCTTGGCCTTCACGCGGTCCAGGTCGGCATTCAGCTGCGGCACGTTGATCTGGTAGCTCGAGAACGACGGGCCCAGCTCAGGCGTCTGGCGTGCCTTCGCCATGAAGGCTTGCGTGGCGGCAAAGAGCTGTTCGTAGCCGACCGAACCCCGGTCTTCGATCTGCATCTTGAAGCCGCCCACCGTACCCAGGCCCTGCACCGGCGGCGGCGGGAAGACGGCAATGAAGGCGTCCTTGATCGCACCGTACTGCTGGTTCAGTTGCCCGGCGATGGCGCCGCCCGACAGGTTGGCACTCTTGCGCTGGTCAAACGGCTTGAGTGTGACGAACACGATGCCGGCGCTCGGGCTGTTGGTGAAGCCGTTGATCGACAGGCCCGGGAACGCCACGGCGCTTTCCACGCCCGGGTGCTTCAGGGCGATGTCGGACATGCGGCGGATCACGTCTTCCGTGCGGTCAAGCGAGGCACCGTCCGGCAGCTGCGCGAAGCTCACGAGGTATTGCTTGTCCTGCATCGGCACGAAGCCGCCCGGCACCTTGTTGAACAGCAGCGCGGTCGCACCGATCAGCGCCAGGTAGATGCCCAGCATGACGGCCTTGCGGCCGATCACGCGCGACGTGCTGCGGCCATACGACTCCGATGCGGCGCCAAACACGCGGTTGAACGGACGGAAGATCCAGCCGAGGCCCTTGTCCATCGCACGCGCCAGCCAATCCTTCGGCGCGTCGTGGCTCTTGAGCAGCAGGGCGGCCAGCGCTGGCGACAGCGTGAGCGAGTTGAAGGCCGAGATGACGGTCGAGATGGAGATCGTCAGCGCGAACTGCTTGTAGAACTGACCGGTCAGGCCCGTCATGAAGGCCAGCGGCACGAACACGGCAATCAGCGTCAGGGCAATGGCGATGATCGGGCCGCTCACTTCGCGCATGGCCTTGTACGTGGCCTCGCGTGGCGATAAGCCTTCGGCGATGTTCCGCTCGACGTTTTCCACCACCACGATGGCATCGTCCACCACGATCCCGATCGCCAGCACCAGCCCGAACAGCGACAGCGCGTTGATCGAGAAGCCGAACATCAGCATCAGGCCAAACGTACCGATGATCGACACCGGCACCGCCAGCAGCGGAATGATCGACGCACGCCACGTCTGCAGGAACAGGATCACCACGAGCACCACAAGCGCCACCGCTTCCAGCAGCGTGTGCGTGACCGCTTCGATACTGGAGCGGACGAACTGCGTCGGGTCATAGACGATGCGGTAGTCGACGCCTTCGGGAAAGTCTTCCTTCAGCTCGGCCATCGTCTTGCGCACGTCATCCGAAATCTGCAGCGCGTTGGAACCCGGCGCCTGGAAGATCGGAATGGCCACCGCCTGCTTGTTGTCCAGCAGCGAGCGCAGGCCGTATTCCGACGCGGCCAGCTCGATGCGGGCCACGTCACGCAGGTAGGTGACAGCGCCGTTGGGCGAACTCTTGAGGATGATGTCGCCGAATTCCTGCTCGGTCTTCAAGCGGCCCTGTGCGTTGACGGACAGTTGCAGGTCCGTGCCCGGCACCGACGGCGAGCCGCCGATCACGCCTGCGGCCACCTGTACGTTCTGGTCGCGGATGGCCTTGACGACTTCGTTGGCCGTGAGGCCACGCTCGGCCACCTTGTTCGGGTCGAGCCACACGCGCATCGAGTAGTCACCCGAGCCGAACAGCTGCACCTGGCCCACGCCGCTGATCCGCGCAAGTCGGTCCTTGACGTTCAGCACCGCGTAGTTGCGCAGGTACGTCATGTCGTAGCGATCGTTGGGCGACAGCAAGTGCACCACCATCGTCAGGTCGGGGCTGCTTTTGATGGTCGTCACGCCCAGGCGCTGCACCACGTCGGGCAGACGCGGCAGCGCCTGCGACACGCGGTTCTGCACGAGCTGCTGCGCCTTGTCGGGGTCGGTGCCCAGCTTGAAGGTGACCGTCGTGGTCATGTTGCCGTCGCTGTTGGCCTGCGACTGCATGTACAGCATGTTCTCGACGCCGTTGATCTGTTCTTCGAGCGGCGAGGCGACGGTCTCGGCAATCACCTTCGGGTTGGCGCCCGGGAATTGCGCGCGCACCACCACCGAAGGCGGCACGACCTCGGGGTACTCCGAGATCGGCAATCGCCAGATCGAGATGATCCCGATCAGCAGGATCAGCGTGGAAAGCACGCCCGCAAAGATCGGGCGGTCCACGAAAAATTTAGAGAAGTTCATGGCTGTGAGCGATGAGGTTCAGTCGCGATTGAGCGCAATCGGGGCCATCAGGCGCGGTCGGCCGGAAGGCGTTGTGCGTTGGCTGCGGTCTTGGCGTTCGCGGGCTTGGTTTCGGCCTTGGCGGCGGGTGCAGCGGATGTGTCGGCTTTGGCTTCGGCGGGTGCGGCCGGGGCTTCCGGCTGTGCACCCGGCAACACCACGCGCTTGGTGACGAGGCTATCCATGGTCACCGTGTTGGGTGCCACGGCGTCGCCCGGGCGCACGCGCTGGATGCCGTTCACGACGATGCGCTCGCCGGCCTTCAGGCCCGACTTGACCACGCGCAGGCCGTCGATGGAGGCGCCCAGCACGACGGGGCGATAGCTCGTCTTGTTGGCCGCATCCACCACCAGGACGAACTTCTTGTCCTGGTCGGTACCGATGGCCTTGTCGCTGATGAGGATGGCGTCGTGCGGCGCGCCGGTGCTCATGCGCACGCGGGCGTACAGGCCCGGCGTGAGGCGGCCGTCGGCGTTGTCCAGCGTGGCGCGCACGCGGATCGTGCCCGAGCGCACATCCAGCCGGTTGTCGACCGACTGGATCACGCCTTCGCGCGTGTAGCCGTCTTCATTGGCCAGCCCGATGTAGACCGGGGTCTTGGCGCCCTGGGCGGCCTTCTCGGAGTAACGCAGGTAGCTTTGTTCATCCGCATCGAACGCCACGTACATCGGTGAGACCGACACCAGCGTGGTCAGCACCGGCGCAGCGCCCCCGGCAGAGACGACGTTGCCGACGGTGATTTCTGCGCGCGACACGCGGCCCGCGACCGGCGCCACGATGTGCGTGTACTCCAGGTTCAGCTTGGCGGCTTCCAGCGCGGCGGCGGCGCCTTGCAGGTTGGCTTGGGCCTCGCGCGCGGCGTTTTCCTTCTCTTCGAACTCGCGGCGCGCGATGGCGTTGTCGGCCACCAGCTTCTGCGCACGGTCCAGCTCCGACGTGGTGTAGGCCACGCGCGATTTGGCGGCCGTCAGCGCGGCTTGCGTGCGGGCCACTTCGGCCGCGTACGGGCGCGGGTCGATGGTGAACAGCGCGTCGCCCTTCTTGACGATGGAGCCGTCCTTGAAGTGGACGGCAGTGACGGTGCCGCTCACCAGCGGGCGGACTTCAACGCGTTGAACGGCTTCGATGCGGCCGGAAAACTCATCCCACTCGGAAACGTTCTTGGCTAGCACCGGCGCCACATCCACCGGCGTGGCGGCAGGCGCGGCGGCCGGCTGCTGCGAAGCGCCGGCACTGGAGACCAGACCGTAGGTGCCCACAGCTGCAACGCCGAGCACGGCGGCAACCGAAATGGCGAGTGTGCGTTTGGACAGGCTCATGATGACTCTCTCGATTTTGTTGGGTAAGCAAAGAGAAAAAAGACTGGATAAAAGCGCGTTGGCCGCAGCGTAGAAATACGCGGGCGGCCTCGCACTCCGTTTCTTGTTGTATGGGTTCAGCCAGGCGTCTCCCCGGTCGGGTCTATGGAGGTGCGGTCCTTGCGGTCCGCACGTGGACGGCGTTTGCGGGGGGCTGCTTCCTGCCGCGTCATGCCCAGGTGCCAGCGCAGGAAGCACGTCATCTCGTCTTGCGCCACGGCGCTCATGGCGATCGAGTCATGGCACGCTTCGTTCACGCGCACGACCTGCGTGACCACGCCCGCCTCGATCAGGCACGCGGCATACCGCTCGGCTTCGGTGCGCAGCAGGTCTTGCGGCGCGGTGAGCAGCAGGGCGGGGGGCAGGCCCTGCAGGCGGCGCGATTCCACCGGTGCGGCGTAGGGGTGCACACGTTCGGTCGGGCGGGGCAGGTACTGGCGATAGCAATCGGCGCAGACTTCGGCGGAGTTGTCGGCGTTGGCCAGGTGGTCGGGGCGCACGCGGGCCATGGTCGGGTCGAGCATCGGCGCGATCAGGACCTGTGCACGCAGGTGCGGGCCGCCGCGGTCGCGCGCAATCATCGACAGCGCCGCAGACAGGTTGCCGCCGGCGTCATGCCCGGCCACCGCGATGCGGCGACGATCAATACCCCATGCGGCGGCATGGTCGGCCATGCAGCACAGCGCGGCATACACATCTTCCGGTGCAGCGGGAAACGGCGCGGCGGGCGCCAGCGAATAGCCGACCGTGACGACCACGGCCGGCAATGTGGCGGCCAGGTGGCGCGCCGGCGCATCGGCATCGTCGATCGAGCCGCGCACGAAACCACCGCCGTGCAGGTACAGCACGCCGGGGCGGCGCAGCGGCGCGGCGGCATCGTCGGCATGCATTTCGGGGCGGAACACCCGCAGGCGGATGCGGCTGGCGTAGCCCTGGGTCCAATAATCTTCGGCCGTGACCTCGCGCGGCAGCGGCGCCGCGCCAGCTGTTTCACCCGACGCAGAAGCTTGCTCAGGCAGCGTCGATGCTGCGCCGCGCAAATTGTTATTCAGTGCAACATTCTTGGTGGCGGGCGTTGCGTACGGTCGCGCTGGACGAACAGCGGCCGGGGCCGCATCGCTGGTCAGCGATCGATCCGAAACAACGAGGCGCGGTGGAGAAGAACCCATGATGTCAGGCGGGGCTTACCTTTGCGGATAACCCGGATATCGATGGGCTGAATGATGGTGATTAGACGAACGCAGATAAATGCCTATAATCAGACATCACTATTAGTTGCAGCCGAACAATCAATATTTACGGTTGTGCTACAAAGTGTCCTAGCTCGAGGCCGATCTTGTTGCACTGCGAAAACCCGTAGTCGCCGCCATCCTGATCGCGCCTCATGCTCAGAATGCATGCGTGTTCTCGAGCATGAGCAGACCCCTTGATTCCACAGGTCCGGCGCATTGCCCGTTTTGATTCGGGCAGTGCGCCCGCCCCGTGGAGTCCGTCCCTAAGGAGCCGCAGATGGATCGCTTGCAGGCCATGCAGGTTTTCACGCGTGTCGTGGAAGCCAGCAGCTTCACCAAGGCTGCCGACAGCCTTCAGTTACCCCGCGCCACGGTGACGAACCTGGTGCAAAGCCTTGAGGCGCATCTCGGCGTGCGCCTGTTGCACCGGACCACGCGCCGCGTGAATGTCACGGCCGATGGCGCTGCGTACTACGAGCGCTGTGTGCGTCTGCTCGGCGATCTGGAAGAAACCGAGGCTGCGTTTTCGCAAAGCGCGTCGGGAGCGCGCGGCACGTTGCGCATCGATGTTCCTGCGTCGATTGGCAAACGGTTGCTCGTGCCGCGCATTCGCGATTTTCACGCGGCGTACCCCGATCTTCAGCTGGAGATCGGCATGAGCGATCGCACGGTCGACCTCGTGCAGGAGGGCGTGGATTGCGCCGTGCGCGGTGGCGAGTTGCAGGATTCCAGCCTGGTCGCGCGCCGCATCGGCCAGCTGTCGATGGTCAATTGCGCGTCGCCGGAATACCTGGCCCGTTGCGGCACGCCCCAGACGCTGGAAGACCTGCAGGACCACACGGCGGTGAATTACTTCTCTGCGCGCAACGGCCGCCGCATGGACTGGGATTTCGTGATCGACGGGCAGAAGCAGATCCACAAGGTGCGCAGCATGGTGTCCGTCAACGATGCCGAATCGGCAGTGGCGTGCGCGCTGCATGGCCTGGGGCTGCTGCAGACCTCGCGCTTCCTGGTGTACGAGCACCTGGTGTCGGGCGCGCTGGTGGAGGTGCTGCCGGACTATATCTCCGAGCCGTTGCCCATCTCGGTGGTGTATCCGCACAACCGGCACCTGTCGCCCAAGGTGCGGGTGTTTGTGGACTGGGTGGCGACGCTGTTTTCCGACCACCCGTGCCTGCAGCTCAAGGAAAATCCACGGCTGCAGATTGTTAGCGCCGCCTGAACAGTTATTTCTGCAAAGTCGCATTTATCAGACGGGAGCAACGATCTATTCTGCCTTCCAAGCGCAACAACGAGCGCAAACGAACAAGGAATCGATCATGAACTCCCGCCTCTTCTCCGCCTTCTCCCGCCGCGCTCTCTTGGCCATGGTGGCCACCGTGTCGGCTTCCGCCGCGCTGCTGTCGCAGCCCGCAACGGCTTCCATCCAGCCCAACTTCGATGCGCCGGCCGCAACGCAGGCTGGCCACTTCGACGCGTACACGCAGGGCGCAGACCGCCAGGCCGATACCTACGGTTATCTGTCGTGGAAGAACGATCGCTTTGACCCGTACAGCCAAGGCGCCGATCGCCAGGCTGACACGTATGGCTACCTGTCGTGGAATGGCGATGCGAGCTATCCGAACGGCGGTGCTGCATCGCGCGCATAAACCGCGCAGCGACTGAATTTCTCCTCCTCCCTGTTTGCGGCGTGACTTCATCGGTTACGCCGCATTTTTATTGTTCGGGCGCTTGGTAAAACCCTTGCGGCGCCAACGTGCCAAGGCACCCATGTTGGGTTGGGAGTATCGTGGCAGGCATGCAGACCGTCGTCCTCACGTTCGATTCCAACCTGACGCCGCTTCTTCCGCTGGCGTTGCGCGGGCATCCCGTTGCGCGCGCGTGGGCAGAGGGCGCCACGCTCAAGCACGCCATCGAGGCGCTTGGCGTGCCGCATACCGAGGTGGGGCGCGTGCTGGTGGATGGCCGGCCCATGGCGCTGGAGGCCATGCTCCCGGCCCAGGGCCGTGTTGCGGTGGCCGCGGTGGCGCCCTCGTTGCCGACCGCGCCGCTGCACTTTCTGTGCGACGCGCACCTCGGCGCCACGGCGCGCCTGCTGCGCATGGCCGGTTTTGATACCGCCTACGACAACAATTACGCCGACGCGGCCATCGAAGCGCTCGCTTACGAGGAAGACTGGATCGTGCTGTCGCGCGACCGCGAACTTCTCAAGCGACGCGGCATTCGGCGTGGCGCGTTCATCCGTGCGCGTGAGCCGCAGGCCCAGATGCGCGAGATCGTCACGCGCCTGCGGCTGGCCGACGTGGCGAAGCCGTTTTCACGCTGTCTCGAATGCAATGTGCCGCTGCGCATGCTGAGCGCGGAAGAGGCGTCCGCCAGCGTGCCGCCCCGCGTGCGCGAGCGCCAGCGGCTCTTCAGCACGTGCGACGCCTGCCGACGTATCTATTGGCCCGGTTCGCACTGGGCGCGCATGAATGCCGTGCTGACCGACATGCTGTGGCCCGAGGCCGACGCATCCCCCGATGCAGCGGAGGCCACCGACCGGATGCCGCGCACCGGCAGCGCGGGCGCCTGACTTATTGCGACGGCGCGTTGCGCAGATCGGCCACGAACCGCTCGCGCCAGATGGTGAGATTGGCCGCGCGCAGCCGATCCATCATGTGGGCATAGCGCGCCTTGCGTTCTTCCAGCGGCATCGTCAGCGCACGGTTCAGCGCTTCGGCCATGCCGCGCGTGTCATATGGGTTGACGATGAGCGCGGCATCCAGCTCGCGCGCCGCGCCGGCAAAGCGCGACAGCACGAGCACGCCGGGGTCTTCGGGGTCTTGCGCGGCCACGTATTCCTTGGCGACGAGGTTCATGCCGTCACGCAGGGGCGTGACATAACCGATCTGCGCGCTGCGGAAGAGCGCCATCAACACCCGCCGTTCGTACTGCTTGTTGATGTAGCGGATGGGCGTCCAGTCCAGCTCCGAGTGCTTGCCGTTGATGCGGCCCGACTCCGCTTCGAGCCGTTGCCGGATCTGCTGATAGCTCTGCACGTCCTGGCGCGACGTGGGCGCAATCTGGATGAAGGTCACGTGCCGGCGATGGTCCGGGAAATCGTCCAGCAATTGCTCGAATGCGCGGAAGCGTTCCGGCAGGCCCTTCGAATAATCGAGCCGGTCCACGCTCATGATGAGTTTCGTGGGTGGCTGGCCCTGGCCTTGCCCCTGGGGCGCGATGCGCTCGCCGCGCACACTCGCATGCCGCATGAACGGATTGCGCCGCGCCAGCGACGCCTTCGCCTGCTGGGCGATCTCGTCCGGATGCACGCCGATCGGGTAGACCTCGGCGCGCAGCGTGTGGCCATAGGCGTGCACGGGGCCGTTCTGTTCCTTCTGTTCGATGTAGCCGCGGGCTTCGCGCTCGATGTAGTCGTAGAAAGCGACGCGATCGGTCTCGGTCTGGAAGCCGACCAGGTCGTATGCACACAGCGCACGCATGAGGTCTTCATGCGGCGGAATCGTCGTCAGGATTTCCGGCGACGGAAACGGGATGTGCAGGAAGAACCCGATGCGGTTGGTCAGCCCCAGCGCGCGGCACTCGGCGGCGAACGGGATCAGGTGATAGTCGTGTACCCAGAGAATGTCGTCGGGCTGCACCAGCGCCTTGAGCTGATGCGCGAACTGCGCGTTGACGCGCCGGTAGCCGTGGTACTCCTGACGCTCGTAGCGCGACAGATCCACCCGGTAATGGAAGATTGGCCACAGCGTCGCGTTGGCAAAGCCACGGTAGTACTGGTCGTAGTCTTTGCGGTTCAGGCCGACGGTGGCGTAGGTGATGTTGCCCTTGGTGACGATGTTGGGTTCGTGCGAAACGGTCGTCGCGGTTTCGCCGCTCCAGCCGAACCAGATGCCGCCGGTTTCGCGCAGCGCATCGAACACACCCACGGCCAGGCCGCCGGCCGTTCCCTGGCCTTCGGCAACGGGCGCAACGCGGTTGGAAACCACAATGAGTCGGCTCATGCGGCACCTCGCTTGGCCGGGGCCGTGAGCGTTGCCAGCCAGGCCCGCAATGCCGCCGCGTCTTGCACGCGCCAGCGCGCCTGGCTTGGGCCTGCGCCCACTTTGATCGACCAGCCATCCAGCGCATTGACGGCATCGAAGGCACTTTCATCGGTCAGGTCGTCGCCGGCAAACAGCACCGTGCGGCCCATGAACGGCGGCTCGGTCATCAGCGTGTGCACCACATCGCCCTTGCTGGCGCCGCGCGGCTTGAGTTCGACCACCATCTTGCCGGCCTGCAGGCGCACGTGATCGGCATAGCGGTGCGCCAGCCGATCAGCCAGCGTCAGCACAGCGTTCTCGGCTTCGGGCGCGTGGCGGTAGTGCAGGGCAAATGCAATGCTTTTGCTCTCCAGCACCACGCCGGAAAACTGCGTCGACAACTGCGTGAGTTCAGCGCGCAACTCGCGCTCCAGCCGGGCGAGCGCGTCGGCGTCGGTGCTCAGGCGGACGAATCCGCCGTCTGCATAGCGGCGTTCGGCGCCGTGCACACCGGCGATGACGAGGCCGGGCAGCGACAGGCGCGACTCCACGTCGTGCACCGTGCGCCCGCTGATGATCGCCAACGCGCCCCCGCTGGCGGCATGCAGCGCGGCCAGCGTTTCGCGCAGCGGCGCAGAGACATGCACCGCATCGGGCTGCGGCGCGATATCGACCAGCGTGCCGTCAAAGTCGAGCAGGAGGGCAGTTTGCCCCAGATCGAGCGGGGGCAGCGGCGCCGCGTTGGCAGAAGACTGAGGAGAGACGTTCTTGGACAAACCGGTTCTTGTGAATGTGCTTGATACGCCTGTTCACGCAAGAACCGGGCCGGCCAAAGGGCGGCGGCGCCACACGTTGTCATTTCGCCATTTGCGGCACGCGCGGCAATGGCCGTGTTTGTAAAAACGGAAGCGGGATGCAAATCCTTCACACCGTCGCCGGCCATCGGCGCACATCGGCGCACATCGCGCCTCAGCTGTGAAACCAGCCGTTGACCGTGAAGCGGCCATCCTCCATGCGGCCGGACGGCACGCTCACCGGCCGCAGCTCGTGCATGAGGAAGCTCGGGAACACGATCAGCCGATTCTGCACGGGCGCGATGTCAACGAAATCTGCGGTTTCGCGCCACCGCCGGCCATCGGTGCGCGAGGCATACAAGCGCAGGTTGCCGCCTTCAAACGCGCGCGGCTCGCGATGAAAGTAGTAGATGAACGTGACGCGGCGCGTGCGCAGCTGCGCGTGCGTGTTGTCGTTGTGGACTTTGAAGAATTCGCCGTGGCCAGTCACCGTGAGCTGCACTTCCAGCCGCTGCACTGGAAACGGCGCAATGCGCAGGCGCTCGAAAATGTTGTCGGCATAGGCGAGCAGGCGTTCTTCGAACAGGGCGACGATGGTCGGCTCGTCGTAGCGCACGCGTGAGCGGCGGATGTCCAGCTCGACACCACCGCCTGCCGCGTTGAGGACCGCAGACGGGCGATATGCCGCCGGGTTGGCGAGCGCCGCTCCGCGCACGAGTTCAAGTTCGTTGGGCGGCAGGAATTCGTCGCATGACGCCCACCACGGTGGGTGGACCAACTCCACCGGTAACAGGTCGGGCGATGCCATCGGCAAGTGCTGGGGTTCGAGCGTCAATTGAGCGACCCACGGAAGTTGAGGTTGACGTAGTGCAGCAGCAGCGAGGTCGAGATGTGTCCTTCGGGCAGCGCCTCGCGAAAATGCACCACACGCGGACCGGCGTAGACGAGCGCATCGCCCAGACTTTGATAGACGAGTACTTCAGCATCGGGCAGGCCCAGGCGGATCGGCCATGAGGCTTCGAGCGTGGGTTCGGGCGTGTAGTCGACGGCGATGGTCAGGCTGTATTCGCATTGCGGCCGATCGACGTGGCGGTGCAGGACCG
This sequence comes from Ralstonia sp. UNC404CL21Col, assembly GCF_000620465.1. Lineage (GTDB taxonomy): Bacteria > Pseudomonadota > Gammaproteobacteria > Burkholderiales > Burkholderiaceae > Ralstonia > Ralstonia flatus. The sequence continues at coordinate 273,902 of NZ_JIBE01000004.1, read as the reverse complement.
CGCCCTGCGTATAGGCCGCGAGGTACGCGTAAGACGGTTTGACGGGAACGCCGACCACGTGCGAGATGAGCGGCGTGAGGCGCGTCTGCAGGGTCTGCAGCACCGGGTCGTTGTGCGCGCGGTATCGGCGCGGCACCTGCGGGTCGCCAAACCGGATGGCGCCGGTGCGCACGCCGTGGCGAAGATAGCGGCGCACGGCCGCCACCTCGTACGGGTGCAGGGCATCGGTCACCACGCCATAGCTTTCGCGCGCGAACGACGCCCGCGCAGCTTCGAGCGGCGGCTCGTGCGGCGCATCGACCTGCGCGGCCGATATCAGTACGCCGGCATCGACGAGCACGTTCTGCATGAACGGGTCCATCGACGGGGCGATGTCGCCGGGGCGCATCCGGCGCAGGCTGCTCCAGGCGTTGGGGCTGATGGCGAAGGTGTGGTCGATGCGGCGGTCTGGGTCTTCAACATGCAGCAACCAGCCTTGCTCGGACTGCCCGAAGCGCAGCCGCGGGTTGATATGCAGCGGCTGATCCGACATGGCCCGCGCCCGGATGCGCTGCACCGCCGCGCGCGGTGCAAGCACATCCGGCTGATAGTCGAGCATGGGTGCGATCACGCTGGCCTCCGTTCACTTGACGGACAGCTCGGCCAGCACGATGGCGACCAGCAGCGGCCTGGCGTGCGCGCCGGCAGGGGCAACGATTTCCGCCGGGCGCAATGCGGGCACGACCACGGCGCGCCCCGTGGAAAGCGGCACCACGATCTGCCCACGGCGCGGGTCGACACCCGCCAGGCGCAGCGGGCCGCGCAGCATGCGCAGCGATGCATTGGCCGTGCCGGTGCTGCCCAGCGTTGCGACCAGCACCACGTCGTTGGCATGGGCGGGCTGGTTGGCCAGGTCGATGCGCGTGCTGGTGCCCGGCTGCAACGCCAACACGGAAACACGGATCCGGCCCACTTGACGCGCGCGCGGAGCAAGCCGGCGGGCGGCGCCCGGCAAGGCGCGCTCCACAGCCCCCACAAGCAGCTTGTCGACCTGGGGCGTGTCGCGCAGCACCTGGATGCGCACGGGCGCCGGCGCCAGGGTTTCGCTGGCTTCGATCGAACGCGTGTAGACGACCTGCGTTTCGAAGCGCGCGCCTGCCGCTGCCACTACGCCGGCCACCTGCTGCAGCACCGCCACGCTGGCGAACTGGTCGATGATGGATTCGAGCGCGCCAGGGTCCAGCACGCCGTTCCAGCGGCCCTCCGGGTCGGAAGGGCCGGGCTCCGGCGCGCCCGGGTCTGACGGGCCGGGATCGACTGGGCCCGGGTCTCCAGGGCTGCCAGGGTCGACCGGCCCGGGGCCACCCGGATCCACCGGGCCAGGGTTGATCGGGCCGGTGGGCTCGCCTGGACCAACGGGGCCTGGGCCGCCCGGGTCTCCAGGATCGCCGGGGCCGACAGGACCGACAGGGCCCGGCTCGCCAGGATCGACGGGTTCCGGATTGCCCGGCTCACCCGGCTGCGGATCGCCCGGCCAGCCCGGGTCGATCGGTTGCGGATCGCCGGGGTCGATGGGCTCCGGAGGCGGCGGAACACCCGGGTCGCCAAGCGGGATCGGCGGGAAGATCGGCTGCGGTCCGTGCGGGAAGAACGGGTCGTCCGGCGGCAGCGACGGCGGCACGGGAATCGGAAACCATGGCGGCACGCCCGGCACGGGTACCGGTTGCGGATCGACGGGAATGGGGATGGGGATCGGCACCGGGCCCGGCCCGGGGTTGGGTGGGATCGGCGGAATGGATGGCGGAAAAAGGGGCGGCGGATTCAGCGGCGGCCACACCCAGGGCCCACCGCTCGGATCGTTCGCGACAGGCCCAATGGGCGATGGTGCGACCGGTCCGAAGATGCCCGGCTCGGACACGACCGGTGCGACCGGATGCGCTATCACGGGCCCCGCCGCCGGGTTGATATGTACCGGCACGCGGCTCGCACCGCCCAGCAGATGCGATGCGATGGCCGCCCCGAGCACATCGCTGGCGCGCTTGCCGAGCGTGTTCGTCAGCGCGGTGTGAATCGCGTTGCCGACGTTCGGGTCGGTAGTCTGCGTCTTGAGTTGTGCGACGAGGCTGGCGAGCAGTTCGCGCTCGCGCTCGGAGAGCACACCCGGATGCGTCGACAGGTCTGCGCCGAGGGCACGCAGCAGATCGGATGATCCGGAGTTGGAAGGCTGGTCGGGCATGGCGCGATCCTCCGGCAATGGCCGTGGTCGTGCCCATGCACCGTCCCACCCCACTGCAAGGCGTGCCGCTTCCTATTGCGTGCTACCGCGGCCCGATGGCCGGTTGAGCGGCTTGCGCAATGGCATCTAAGGTCACGGCACGCACTTCAGCAAGCGCAGGACAGCGCTTTCATGCGTCTATTTTTTTAACTCTCATTGAAAGCGCGAAACATGAAGCGAACGCTGAGTTTTTTCATGCAACGCGCTACGCGGGCAAGCCTCAGTTACAGCGATGCAGCCAGGCGCGTGCCCTGGTCAATGGCGCGTTTGGCATCCAGTTCGAGCGCCTCGTCTGCGCCGCCGATGACGTGCACCTTTGCACCGCCCGCCTGCAGCGGCTCCACCAGTTCGCGCAACGGTTCTTGCCCTGCACACAGCACGATGGAATCGACCGGCAACCATTCGGCGGCTTCGCGTTTTTCGCCGTAGCTCACGAGCAGGCCTTCGTCGCCGATGCGCTCGTAGTTGACGCCGCCCACCATGCGCACGCCCAGGTTCTTCAGGCTGGTGCGGTGGATCCAGCCGGTGGTCTTGCCGAGCCCGCCGCCGAGTTTGCCGGCGCGCCGCTGCAGCAGGACGATGTCGCGCGCGGGTGTTTGCGGTTCGGGGCGGATGCCATCCACGCCGCCGCGCACTTCGGTCGGGTCACCCACGCCCCATTCGGCACGCCACGTCTGCAGATCGAGCGTGGGCGAGTGGCCGTCGAGCGCGAGGAATTCCGCCACGTCAAAGCCGATGCCGCCCGCACCGACAATCGCCACGCGCTTGCCGACCGGCTTGCGATGGCGCAGCACATCGATGTACGACAGCACGCTCGGATGGTCCTGCCCCGGGATCTTCGGGTTGCGCGGCGACACGCCCGTCGCAATGATGATCTCGTCGTATCTGGCGGCAAGCAGCTGCTGCGCATCCACGCGCGCACCCAGGCGAGGCGTCACGCCGGTGGCCTCAACCCGGCGCGTGAAGTAGCGCAGCATCTCGTGAAATTCTTCCTTGCCCGGGATCGTCTTGGCCATGTTCAATTGGCCGCCGAGTTCCGGTGCTGCGTCGAACAGGTCCACGGCGTGCCCGCGCTCGGCCAGCGTGATCGCCGCGGACAGCCCCGCAGGACCGGCGCCCACCACCGCAAAGCGGCGCTTGGCGGGCGTCGGTCGAATGACGAGTTCGGTCTCATGGCATGCGCGCGGGTTGACGAGACAACTCGCAATCTTGGCCTTGAACGCGTGGTCCAGGCACGCCTGGTTGCAAGCGATGCAGGTGTTGATGTCCTGCGCGCGATTCGTGGCGGCCTTGCGTACGAAATCGGCATCGGCCAGTAGCGGCCGCGCCATCGACACCATGTCGGCGCACCCGTCAGCCAGTACGGCCTCCGCCACCTCGGGCGTGTTGATGCGATTAGACGTTACGAGCGGAATGCCCACCTCGCCCTTCATCTTCTTCGTGACCCACGCAAACGCTGCGCGCGGCACGCTCGTCGCAATGGTCGGGATGCGCGCCTCGTGCCAGCCGATGCCCGTATTGATGATGGTGGCGCCCGCCCGCTCCACGGCCTTGGCGAGCTGCACGACTTCTTCCCACGAGCTGCCGTCCGGGATCAGGTCGATCATCGACAGGCGGTAGATGATGATGAAATCCTTGCCGACTGCCTCGCGCGTGCGCTGCACGATTTCCACGGGCAGGCGCATGCGGTTGGCGTAGCTGCCGCCCCAGTCGTCCGTGCGCTTGTTGGTGTGCGTGACGAGAAACTGGTTGATGAAGTAGCCCTCGGAACCCATGATCTCGACGCCGTCGTAGCCGGCTTCGCGGGCCAGTTGCGCGCACCGCACGAAGGCGCGGATCTGGCGCTCGATACCGCGTGCGGACAACTCGCGCGGCGTGAACGGGCTGATGGGCGAGCGCAACGCTGTGGGCGCCACCGCAAGCGGGTGGTAGCCGTAGCGGCCGGTATGCAGGATCTGCAGGGCGATCTTGCCGTCTTCCTCATGCACGGCGTTGGTGACCGTGCGGTGGCGACGCGCTGCGCCATGGGTGGCCAGGCGCCCGGCAAACGGCTTCGTCCAACCGGCAATGTTGGGCGCGAATCCGCCCGTGACCATCAGCCCGACATCGCCGCGTGCGCGCTCGGCAAAGTAGGCGGCCAGCCGGTCGAAGTGGTTGCCGTCTTCCAGCCCGGTGTGCATCGACCCCATCAGCACGCGGTTCTTGAGCGTGGTGAAGCCAAGGTCGAGCGGGCTGAGCAGATTGGGGTAAGGCGAGGAGGGCGTGGAGGCGGGCATGTCCGGCGCAGGGGAGGCGCTGCGATGATGTGGAAACGCGCCGGACGGTAGCACCCAAGCGCCCGTTGGAACAACAGGGCGGGGCTCTAGATGTGTGGACTGCGCGTCAGGATTGTCCCGACTTTTTTGCGTCGTCTTCAGCCGGCTTGCCGAGCAGCGCTTTCAGCAGCTTGTTCTGGGGAATGGCCTTGCCGCTGCCCTGGCCGGGCTTGCCGGTGCGCAGGCTGTCGCGCTTGAGGTTGTTGGCGATCTTGAGGCCCTTGAGTTTTTCGAGGTCGGTTTTCTTCACGATGAGGTCCGCAATGGGATACATGAGCTGCGTGTTACGCTCGGCAGGATACGCGAATTGCCTGCCCCCCGGTTCGCCCACGCCCCGTCTTTCTGTATTTCCGCTGCCGCAGTGACTGCATTCACGCCGCCCGCCACGCCCGTTCCGGACCTGTTCCAGCCCAGCCTGCAAGACTGGTCCGAGCAGCCCGCCCAAGCCTTCGAGCACTGGCTCGCCGCACGCGGCTATCGTGAATCGTCGGCGACGGTGTATCGCGCGATGTGGCGCAAATGGCTGCGCTGGGCCCAGTCGCACCAACGCGCGTTGGCCGATTGGAGTGCCGCCGACATCGCAGCCTTTCTCGACGAATCGGGCCTGACCAAGCTGCATCGATATCGCTACGCGCGTCTGATCGAGCGCGTTTTCCATCAGATCGAGCAACAACGCACGGGCACGCACAACCCGGCAAGCACCGCTGTCCAGCAGAAGCTGGCCGAAGGCGAGAACGACCCGACCACGTTCCTGTCAGCCGCCGAGCGCGCGGCGATCGAGGCTTCGCTGGAGGTGGGCGCGCAGGCCAGCGAGGCCGCTGCGAATGCCAGTGCGTTCAAGCTGGCGCGCGACCGTGCACTCGTGGCGGTTTGCCATGGGGCAGGGCTGAAGGTCGCGCAGGTGCAATCGCTGCTGCTCCGCCAAGTGGATGAGGCGCTGGAGACGATCACCGTCGAGCGCCCGCGCGGCCCGTCTTACCGGGCGCCTGTGCTGCAAGCCGTGCGCCCCGCGCTGGCGGCGTGGCTGGCGGTACGCGCACACGCCGAGGTGCCGGGCGAGCGCGTGTTCGTTGCCGACGCCAGCGGACGCGTGATGCACGCAGCGTCGGTCTACCGGCGCGTCGAGGCTTGGCTTGCCGCGCTCCCGGCATTGCTGCATCGCAGCGAACGGCTCTCGCCGCAGACGCTGCGCAACGGCTACACGGCGGCGCTGTTCGACGCTGGCGCGGACCCTGCTGAGGTGGGGTACGCGCTGGGCCTGCGCGATGCGACGTCGGCATGGCGGTTGCGCGCGGCCTATGCTGAGTGGCAGGCGGCTGCCCATCCGGACCGCCAGCCGTAGTTCCAATTTTTGTGCAACACAGGCTGCAAACCGCCCGCAAGCGGCTGGCAGGCTTTGCTATGATCGCGCTGTTTTACGCGATGCGAAGCGGGTCGGCGCAGCGTAGAACGACGATGCCCGGTTCAAACCGGCACGCTAGCTCTCTCCTTCCTCGATACCTCGCACCCCATGACAGAAACCATTCTGCTGACCGGCGCTACCGGCTACATCGCCTCGCACACCTGGGTTGAACTGCTGGATGCGGGCTACCAGGTGATCGGTCTCGACAATCTCTGCAACAGCAGCTCGACCGTGCTGTCGCGCATCGAGCAGATCACCGCCAAGACACCGAAGTTCGTGCAAGGCGACGTACGCGACCGCCGCCTGCTCGACGACCTCTTTGCCAGCTCGCGCATCTCTGCGGTCATCCACTTCGCGGCGCTCAAGTCGGTCGGCGAATCGGTCCAGAAGCCGCTGGCCTACTACGACAACAACATGGGCGGCCTGGTGACGCTGTGTGCCGCCATGGCGCATGCGAATGTGCGCCAGCTGGTGTTCAGCTCGTCGGCAACGGTGTATGGCAATCCGCATACCGTGCCGATCACCGAATCGTTTCCGCTCTCGGCCACCAACCCCTACGGCCAGACGAAGGTGATGGGCGAGCAAGTGCTGCGCGATCTGGAGATTTCCAATGCGGCGTGGCAAATCGCTTACCTGCGTTATTTCAATCCGGTGGGCGCGCATCACAGCGGCCTGATCGGCGAAGACCCGCGCGGCATTCCCAACAACCTGATGCCGTATGTGGCACAGGTGGCGGTGGGCAAGCGAGAGAAGCTTTCGATTTACGGCGGTGACTGGCCAACGCCTGACGGCACTGGCGTGCGCGACTACATCCACGTGGTGGACCTTGCGCGCGGGCACCTGTCGGCGCTCGACACGCTGCGTCGCGATGGCCGCGGCTTTACCGTCAACCTCGGCACGGGCCGCGGGTATTCGGTTCTGGAAGTGGTGGAGGCCTACAAGCGCGCCAGCGGCAAGCCCGTCCCGTATCAGATCGTGGACCGCCGCCCCGGCGATATTGCAGCGTGCTATGCCGATCCGGCGCTGGCGGCGTCGCTGCTGGGGTGGCGCGCGCAATACGGCATCGAGCGCATGTGTGAAGACTCGTGGCGCTGGCAGAGCATGAATCCGGACGGCTTTCAAACCCGTGGCTGATTCATTGAACGGCTCGAACCCACAGGAGACGCCCTGTCGTGGATGAGGTGTTGATCGCTCACCTGGTCAATACGCTGGCGCACGCGTCGTTGCCTGCATTGCTGCCATTTGTCGTGGCCTGCGGTGCGGGCAGCTTGCTGCTGCGTTTGCTCGATGACTTGCGCAGCGCTACCGCGTCGCGCACGCGCGTGCCGCTGGTCATGACAGCGCTGTTTGCCGCGATCGGGCTGTGGGCCGTGCCGCTGCTGCCGCTGCTTGCACGTTGGCCGCTGCACGAAGACACCGCCGTGCTCGTGATGACGCTGGCTTCGTTCTGCTGGAGCCTGGCCGTTGCGGCGCTGTGGTGCGTCCTCGGCGGCCGTGCGGGCATGGTGCGTGCGCTTTCGCTGGGTGTACTGCTGAGCGTGAGTGGGCCGGTGGCGGTGCTGCTGTTGGCCGGTGTAACGAGCTTCAGCACCACCGCATGGGAAGACGCAGGGCTGCTCGCTATCGTCATTGTCTTGTCGGCGGTGGCGTGCGCGGCGGCGCTGCAGTTTGCGCTGTCCGCGCGGTCAGGCGCGACGGGCGTGGCGGTGCGTCGCCCGGGCGTGAGCCTGTTTGTGAGCGTGCTGTTCGGCACCGCGCTGACGGCGGACGCGGTCTACACGGCGTCGCTTGCGGGTTCGTTTTCGACGTTCTCCGCCATGCCCGCCAATGCGCCGGCAGGGTTGCAGGTGCTGCTGGTGGTGGGGGCGGTTGCGACGGTGCTCGCGGCTTTGCTGCTGGGCTATCGGGATCGCGCCACGGGCGACACCGCGGCCGCCATCGCTGCCCGCGAGATTCGTCTGCGCAAGGAAACCGTGCAGGCGCTCAACGACCTGGAGCAGAGCTACCGCCGCCGCGAAGCCGAACTGGTCGCACGCCATCAACTGCTGCTGGACGGTGCGGACGTCGGCCTGTGGGAGTTCGACTTGGTCACCCGTGCCGCGCAGTTCTCCACGCGCTTTGCGGCCATGCTCGGCTATACGCTCAAGGAAATCGGTCCGAGCACCAGCGAGTATCTCCGACTGGTGCATCCGGATGATCTGCCCATGGTGCTCAACCGCATCCAGGCGCATGTTGACGGCAACTCGCCGGCGTACGTGGCGGAATTCCGGATGCGGCACAAGGACGGCAACTATCGCCAGATGGCTGCGCACGGTGTGGCCGTGCGCGACGCCGGCGGCAACGCCGTGCGAATGGCCGGGTCGCATATCGAGATGGCGGTCAAGGTCGTGAAGGTGGCCGAGGCAGAAGTTGCCGCGCCAGCTTCTTCAACCGTTGCGCAAGCGCCCGAAACGCTGCGTCGCCATGGCTTGTGGGAGTCGTGGTCGCCGATCGATTCTTCTGCGGCCGAGGCTGTCCCGGCTCAATCCGCGCCGACAGCTGCGCCTGCGCCGGCCAGCGGTGGCGCACTCCCAAGCATCAACCCCAACGCGTTGCGTTGAAGTCTCTTTCTCCTGCCTTTTACGATCGGCAGCGTCTTCTTGAGTACATGCCCTACTCAAGTTTTCCCTCCGCGCGTTCGATACCCCAAACAGAGCGCGTGTAATCGCGCCAGGGGAGCGCCGCGATGCACCAGTGCCTTGCGGACACAAGAAAACGCTTGGAGGGAAGGAAGATGAATCGACTCACGCTTCGTCAGAAGCTGTGGCTGCCGCTTGTCCTGAGTTGGCTGTGCCTGCTTGTCATCACATTGTGGAGCGCCTGGGGGGCGCGCACTGTGCGGATGGAGGAGCGGCAACGCGACCTCCAGAACGTCAGCGCGACGGCGTTCAGCGTCATCAAGGAATACGCCCAGCTGGCGCAGGAGGGCAAGATGACGGTGGACGAGGCCAAGGCCCAGTCCATCGCGCGCCTCAAAGACATGCGGTACGGCACCGACGGCTATTTCTCGCTGTCGAGAACCGACACCGTGTCGGTCATGCATCCGATCAAGCCCGAGATGGTCGGCAAGAACATGTCTGGCGCAACCGATCCGGAAGGCAAGCATTTGTTCGTGGACATCGCCCAGACGGCCAAGGCTGGCGGCGGGTTCGTCCGCTATCTGTGGCCCAAGCCCGGCAGCGACAAGGCTGAGCCGAAGCTGACCTACGTCTCGTACTACGAGCCGTGGGATTGGTCGATGACGACAGGGCTGTATATCGACGATGTGGATGCGGCGTTTCGCACGTCTTTGATCCAATCGCTGGGCTTGTTGTTTGGTATTGGCCTGCTGATGACCGTGGTGGTGGTGTCGGTCACGCGCGGCCTGCAACGCCAGTTGGGTGGTGAGCCGGCCTACGCCGCGGATATTGCTTCGCGCATTGCCAAAGGTGATCTGGCGTTGCGGGTGCAGACCCGTCCGGGCGATCGGGACAGCATGCTTTTCGCCATGTCGGAGATGCAGCAGCAGCTGACCGGCACGATCAGCGACATCAAGAACTCGGCGGATTCCATTGCCAGTGCGACCAAGCAGATCGCCGCGGGCAATGCCGATCTGTCGCAGCGTACGGAGCAGCAGGCGTCTTCGCTGGAAGAAACGGCGTCGAGCATGGAAGAGCTGACCAGCATCGTGAAGCAGAACGCCGACAATGCGCGTCAGGCGAGCACGCTGGCCGTCAATGCCTCGGATATTGCAGTCAAGGGCGGCGAGGTGGTCGGCCGTGTGGTCGAGACCATGTCGGGCATCAACGAAAGCAGCAAGAAGATCGCCGACATCATCGGGGTGATCGAAGGCATCGCTTTCCAGACCAACATCCTCGCGCTGAACGCCGCGGTTGAAGCTGCCCGCGCTGGCGAGCAGGGTCGCGGCTTTGCCGTGGTGGCAGGCGAGGTGCGCAGCCTGGCGCAGCGCTCAGCGAGCGCGGCCAAGGAGATCAAGGAGCTGATCGGTGATTCCGTGGGCCGTGTGCAGAACGGGTCGGCGCTGGTGGAAGAGGCCGGTGTGGTGATCCAGGACGTCGTGACTGCCGTGAAGCGGGTGACGGACATCATGGGTGAGATTTCTGCGGCGTCTGAAGAGCAGAGTTCCGGCATCGAGCAGGTCAATCTGGCGGTGAACCAGATGGACGAAGTCACACAGCAGAATGCCGCGCTCGTGGAACAGGCGGCGGCCGCTGCGCTGTCGCTGGAAGAGCAGGCGCAATTGCTGCGCACGGCGGTGGGGCGCTTCCAGACGTAACCGCGCGAATCTCTGCGAGGCAGTAATACAAAAGGCCGGCGAATTTGCCGGCCTTTCTCTTTGTGGTTTCCGGCGCGCCTCTTTGTGCGGGCTCGGAATGCTGCGCTGGAGGGCGCTGTTCAGGCGACCAGAAAATCCTCCATCTTCCGGCCCGAAGACAGTTCCTTGACCAGCCAGCCCGGACGCTTGCCACGACCCGTCCAGGTATTGCCATTGTTGTCACGGTAACGCACCGGCACCTTGCGGCCGGCCTTCTTCGAGGCCACGGCACCCTTCGCACCAAAACCGAGGTCTTCGGCGGTCAGGCCGTATTCCACGATCTTGTGCTTGATTTCAGCGATCACCGTCGCTTGTTCATTTGCCCGGAGTTCATCGGCCTGGCGCTGCAGTTCAGAGATCTTCTGAACAATTTCCTTGTAAGTCGGCATTATGGATTCCTCAACTTTGCAATTGAAACATGGGCACGCTCCCCGTAGCCCAGGGCATTATAACGACTTTGCAGGTGAGAAATGAATTTCGTTAAGACCTCATGTCAACGGCGTGGATTTTCTGCCGCACCGCGCTTTGCGCAAACCTGCATGGGGCGTGTGTTTGCGCGAGATGGTGAAGTCGTAAACATATGAACTATTACAAAGTCATTCGGCCGTATTGAAATCAACGCGCTGCGCAGCCGACGCAATCCCAACACAGTTTTTTCTTATGTGACTACTTCATTACTTCGGCAATCGCGTCCGCGCGTCGCCGAAATATTTCCAAATATGAAGGTGAAAGGTTCCCGAAAGGTTCGGTTGAATGCATCAAAAAGGCGCATTTTCTGTGCCGCCTAATTCGATGTCACTTATTCAGGCGTACTGCAGCCCAAGTAAACCCTGGAAATCCTTGGCTGGCAGCGGACGTGCCAGCAGATAGCCCTGAACCTGATCGCACTGCAGACTCACCAGAGCCTGCATTTGCGCTTCGGTTTCGACGCCCTCGGCCACGACGGTCATGTCCAGGGAGTGCGCCATGGCACAGATGGCACGAATGATGGCCGCGGCCTCGGCCGGGTTGTCGTCGAGCGCCGAGACAAATGCGCGGTCGATCTTGATCTGCTGGGCGCGGAAGCGCTGCAGATAACTGAGGCTGGAATAACCGGTGCCGAAATCGTCGATGGCGACCTCAAAGCCGAGCGACTGAATCTGGCGGATGGCGGCAATGCTCTGGCCGGCATCGCGCATGGCCGCTGTCTCGGTAATTTCAAACATCAACCGATGCGCGGCCACCTGATAGCGGTGCAGGATCTGCGACAGGCGCTGCACGAGGTCGGGCTGCTGGAATTGGCGCGGCGAGAGGTTGACGGCGATGCGCTGCGGCGGCATGCCGATGGCATCCCAATGCATGATCTGGCGGCAGACTTCTTCGACCACCCAGTCGCCCAGTTCGACGATGGTGCCGGTGCGTTCGGCCAGCGGGATGAATTCCGCCGGCGACACCGGGCCCAGCTCCGGATGGTTCCAGCGCAGGAGCGCTTCAGCGCCCGTCATGGCTTGCGTGCGCGCATCGTACTTCGGCTGGTAATACACGGAGAGTTGCCCGTTGAGCGCTGCATGCGAAAGCGCACGTTGAATCTGCAGCACACGGTGTGCGGTGGTGTTCAGGCGCGGCTCGAAGAAGCGATAGGCGTTGCCGGTCGACTGCTTGCAGTCGAACATGGCCGTGTCGGCATGTTCGAGCAGCGCGTCAGCCGTGGCGCCGTTGTGCGGATGGACGACGACGCCGATGCTGGCGGTGGCACGCAGTCGACGGCCTTCCACTTCCACCGATTCGCGCAGGCGGAACAACAGCTTGTCGCCGATCGTCGCTGCGGCCTCGGGCAGCGCCAGGCCTTCCACGAGGATGCCGAATTCGTCACCGCCAAGGCGTGCGACCGTGTCTTCGCCGCGAATGGTCTGACGCAGTCGCTCGGCAATGATTTGCAGTACGCGGTCGCCGGCGTTGCGGCCGTATTGGTCGTTGATCTGGCCGAAGTTGTCGAGGTCCAGATAGAAGAGGGCAAACGGTCGGCCGCGCCGCGTGGACGACAGGATTGCGGCCTCGAGCGCTTCGCGCAGATGCAGGCGGTTTGGCAGGCCGGTCAGCGTGTCGTGGAACTGGGGCCGGGGCGTCTGATTTGCCACGCGCGCCAGCGATGCTTCAAGATGCGCCTGCGCCGAGTCGACGCGGGTTTCAAGCATCATCAGCACCGCATGCAGCCCCAGCGCAATCAGCACGCCACCGGCGCTGAGCATGATGACTGGCACGGTTTGCGTCATCGATGCGTCGGCCGGCCATGCCGCCGCGCACGGCCACAATACAAGGGACAGCACGGCGGTGGTGGCGAGCACCGCGGCGGCGCGTGCGCGCAACCCGACGGCGGCGCGACGCTGCGCCGGCGGCATATGAAACGCCATGCACACCGCCAGACATACACCTGCGCCAAGGACGAGCGTGCCGCCGCCCCAGCCCAGCAGCGTGCGGCGCAGGGACAAGGCATCGTCATGCACCCAGGGGCGCGTCAGATACAACTCCATCGTCAACAGCCCGATGCCCAGCGCCACGGCACCCATGGCAATGCTGCGTCGTTGCGGAACCTGTGCGCCGTTGGCGGGCGACGAGTCCGGCAACGCAATGGAGAAGACCGCCAGCGATGCAGCCAGCGCCGTCATGAGCGTCGCCGCAATCGGCGCGGATATGGGTGTGCCGACCTGCCGATGCAGGCCAAGCTGGCCGAGCCAAAGCCCGGACCACAGCCCAATGCCAAGAATGGCCGCGCAGGCGATGCGCCAGTTGCGGCGTTTTGCGATCGTCGAGCCCCCCGGCAGACGTGTCGCAGCGTCAAGTGCGGCAAACGTGGTCAGCCCCGTGCTGACCCACGCAAACAGCAGCAGCGCAATATGGAAATCGTTATGCATGCGAGCGCATCCGGCGCGGCCCCCCGATCTACGACCGGCGCCTAGTCTGTGTTTTGCGGCGAGGATAGCGCAAAAGCCTGTCGTTTCAGGCCGCGAAAAAGCGCGTTTGTTGTGCGCTATTCACAGAATGTGTCGGGATCATTCGCCGCAGCCGCCTCGCATCGAGCCGGCATGACGGCGCCACGCCTCTCTAGAGGGATCGGCAGAAATTGCGGAAACGTGACCCGGGTATACGCGGATGGCCCGACGCCCGTGATTGGGCGTCGGCGGTCAGGCGGGGTGGGGCGGGAAGTTGGCCGTGAGGTCAGGCATTCAGCCGGCCGCGTCGACGCGAAGCCGGCGTGGCGGCGCCCGCACGTTCCAGATCGACGCTGGGCAGCAGATGCAGCAAGCGCACAAGTTCAGACTGACGATGTGTGCCGGTCTTGCGCAGGATGTCGCGGATATGCACGCGCACCGTGTGCAGCGAGAGGAATTCGCGCTCGGCAATCTCCTGCAGCGTTTCGCCCGCAGCCAGCCGGGCAGCGACGATGCATTCCTTGTTGGTCAGTCCGAAGAGCGATGCGAGTACGCCGGCGTCCATGACAGAGCGCGTCTCGGAGTTGCCGACCAGCACCAGCGCGAGCGGCGAAGCCCACGTCGAGCGCATCGCATCGGAGGGGGCAAGCGGGGTGGCAATGAAGGGCACCGGACGGCCATCGCGCGCCAGATACATCCACGAACCAGCCGCGCCTTGCACGCCGAGCGACCCGGCGGCGTGTTCGATGAGGTTGCGCAGCGCCGCGTTGTGCGTGTGGTCGGCAGAGTGCAACATGCTGCCATCCAGCGACAAACGGTCGTCTTCTGCGGTCATCGTGCGTGCCCAGGCGTTGGCGTATTTCACGCGCATGGTGCGTTCGATGACCATTACGCCAAAGTCGAGCGTATCCAGCCCGGCCATGCCGAGGGCGGCAAGTTCGTTCAGCTCGAGGTTGCGCTGCTGCATGCGCGCGGCCCGCTGCAGGTGGGGCAGTACGCGTTGCAGGCGGGACTCGCGCTCCATCGCGCTGACTTCCGAGACATCGTCGTCGCGCGTGCGCAGTCGCATCGTGACGCGCATGTCGGGCGTGTCGATGAGGGTGACGGCCGCTGAAGCGTTCTCGTCAGAGGCCGCGGCACTGATCAGTTGCGGGTCTTGGCAGAAAGCGTTGCAGTGGCCCGGTTGCGGGCAGTGCTGGCACCAGCCCGACGAAACGCCATGACGCGGCGTGTCGGTGTGCTTGTCCCAGACGAAATAGTGAGCGCTCTCGGCGCCGGCGTAGACGGAGAGCAGGGCCAGTGCGATCGGCATTTGCGCAGGCTCAAGTACCGCCTCGTAAATGGTATCGACGAGTCGATGGAACTCTGCGTCATCCGATAGACGTTGCAGCATGATGGCCCCCGGTGCGTATTTGCGACAGCTCAGAGTGCAATCCCTTGCTGTCGGCGTGGTGCGGCGTGATGCCGCCGTCGCTGTAATGATTATTGTTGTTTTGCGCGACTTCTGTGGTAATCGGCAACTCTTTGGAAAAACTTAACATTCCGCTTCTGATGCTCCCAAATTCGGACGGTGCTGTATCCCCCTCCTAAGAGGGGAGTATGGGCGACTTTCAGCGCTGAAAATATAAATAATATAAAAAATTCCTGCACATGTTCACGATGCCGGCGTGCGTCAGTTGAACTGGTATGTATAGGCCGCGTTGAACCGCAGGCTGCGGGAGCTGGAGTTGATCGGCTTGTCGCCCACGGGGCGCGCGATGGCCAGGTCCAGCGTGTAGTACTTCCGATCGGAGAAGCGCACGCCCAGCGCAATCGAACCGAGCTGGTCGTGCACCAGCGTGCCGGCGTTCGAATAGACCTTTGCGGTGTCGTACAGCACGTAAGGCTGCACGGTCTTCAGATAGTCCATCGATACCTGGAATGCGCGGTTGATTTCCACCGACGCGCCCCAGCCGCGGTCACCCGCCACTTCCCCGGCCGGATAGGCCAGGCCGAAGAAGCGTCCGCCAAAGCTGATCTGCTCCGACGACGGAAGCACCGCGCCGCTGTACTGTGCTGCCCCCGACACCACCACGCCAAAGCCTAGGGGCAAGTCGTGGGCTTCGCTGGCGGTGATGCGCGTGCGCAGGAAGCTCAGGTCGACGTTGTTGTTGGCGTTGGCCGAGGCGCCCTTGCCGGCGCCCAAGCTGTTGATGCCTTGGTACAAGCCCAACGACGCACGTCGGGTCTCGCCCGGGTTGACTTCGGTATAGAGAACCTCGGCACCGGCCACGCGGACTTTGGTATCCAACTCTGTCTGCGCAAAGCCCGGGTTTTGCGGTGTATAGCGCTGCTTGTCGTCGTTGCCGTAGAAGGTGCCCGTCAGCGTGAGGTTGCGGGTGTTCGACAGCAGTACCGGATAGCTCAATGACAAACCGAGCCGCTGCGTGTCAGTCAGATAGCGCGATTGATAACCCAGCTGCTCCAGCGGCAGATTCTCGGGCATGCCGCGATAGTGCGACCACGTGAGCTTCGCCAATAGTCCATCCGTGCCGATCGGCTGTGCCCACGTGGCGGAGTAGAACGTCTCGTGATCCGACCCGCGCGGTTGCAGGGTCGACACAGTGATCTGCTCGCCCAGCGGCGTCACGCTGTTCAGCGTGCCCGTGATGATGGCCCGCACACCCGGCGAGCGATATTCGACGCCCGTGCCGATGGTGTACGGCTGGCGCTTCACGTTCAACACCAGTTCGCTGGCGCCGTCGGTGGTGGTGGGCGGCTGCACGGTCGCGGTGATCTGCACACCGGGTTGCAGCGCCAGCACGCCCGTCACGCGCTCGAATGTTTCGCGGCGCAACGGCTTTTCATTCATCAGGCGCTGCGAGATGTCGCGTAGGCGGCCTTCCAGCGGCCCGGGTGTTCCTTCGATCCGCATGCGCGCCACATAGCCTTCGACCACGGTGACGCGCACGACGCCACCTTCAAACGTTTGTGCGGGCACAAAGGCAAATGACAGCGGGAAACCGCGGTCGGCATACAGCTTGGTGACCTCGTTCGCGGCCTGCAGGAGTTGCGCGACGGTGATGTCGTGTCCGGCCAGCGGTGCGAAATACGCAGCGACCTCAGGAAACGGCAGCGTCTTGACGCCTTCGATCTGGAACTTGGTCGGGGTGAGATGCGTGGCGAGCAGATTCTCCAGCGCGGGATTCGGCCGCTGAACCTCGACCTGGATTTTCTGCTGGGGCGGACGGGAAGTATCGACCTTGGGAAGCGTGTCGATCGGGTTGCCTTGGGTCGGGCTGCTCTGCGCCCAGCTGAGTGCCGGGCCGGTCAGTGCTACGCCTGTGGCCAGGGCCAACCGCATGGTGGTGGTCCGCACGCGTGTCTCCTCCGTGGTGTTTGTTTGTGGTGTCGCGAAGCCGTACAGCCGCGCGTTGCATCAAACGATAACCGCGAGACATGGTGCTTTACAACAAGACACATAGAGGGAGCGTTCACGCGACGCAACGGCCAAGGTCGATACCGATGGTGCGCACGTGCGTGCCAGCGAGCCCAATGAAGACGCCGCATTGCGCGGCGTCGGTCTGTTTGAAACGCGACAGCGGCGGGCCGGCGTGGTAGCTGGTCCGCCGCTGTGTGGACTCTAGATCAGTGGTGCGTGCCGCCCAGTACGCCGCCGACCGTACCCAGCAGGCCGCCCACCGCGCCAGTCACCGGCGACAGCGGCGTTGCTGCACCTGCCGATGTCAGGCCAGTGCCCACCGTAGTGACCACCGTGCCGACCGGTGCGGTGATTGCACTGACCGGGCCCAGCGGATTGCCCGCGCCACCTGCTGCACCGCCCAGGCCGCCCAGCGCGCCGGTAATCGGAGCGAGGGGGCTGGAGCCACCCGTCGCGCCGCCGAGGCCGCCCAGCAGACCGGTGACCGGAGCGAGCGGGCTGGAGCCGCCTGCGCCACCCAGACCGCCGAGAGCGCCAGTGATCGGCGCGAGCGGATTGCCGCCGCCCGTCGCGCCGCCGAGACCGCCCAGCAAGCCCGTGACCGGAGCGAGCGGGTTGGTCCCGCCAGTGCCACCAAGACCGCCCAGTGCGCCGGTAATCGGGGCGAGCGGGTTGCTGCCGCCGGTTGCGCCACCGAGGCCGCCCAGCAGACCGGTGATCGGCGCCAGCGGGTTACCACCCGATGCCGTGGGCGAGTACACGACGCCGCCCAGCGCGGCAACCGTGTTGCCCGTGGCCGTGACCACGCCACCCAGACCGCTGACCACCGGAACATTCGCCGCGGTGAGCGTGGTGCCGCCCTTGGCAACGGCCCCGCCAACCGTACCCAGCAGCGTGTTGACCGGCGAACCCAGGCCGGTGGCCGCGCCCAGCGTCTGCGTACCGCTGGTGACCTGCGAAGTCAGCGGCACGATGGCCGTGCTCAGTTGCTGCGTAAGTTGTTCCACGGGGCCGGTCGACAGGGCCGTGCCCAGCGTGCCGCCGCCGTTGGCCACGGCTTGGCCGATCTGCGTGACCACGCCTGCCAGCGGCGTCGTCACCGGGGCCAGCGGTGCCAGCGGGCCGGTGCCCAGGTTGTTGACCAGCGTGCCGGCGCTCGTGACGGTGTTTCCGGCACCGGTCACCACATTACCGAGGCTGGAAACCGTGGTGCCAACCGGATTGGCGTTGCGGCCGATGCTGCCCAGTCCGTTCTGCACGCCCGTGCCCAGCGCCGAAACCGTCGCGCCGGCGTTTTCGACGACACCGCCCAAGCCGCTTTGCACACCGCTCAGTTGCGAGGGCAGCGGCGCCGTTTCGATCGTCTTGCCAAGACCGGTCACCGTCGAGCCGACGCTCGTGACAATGCCGCCCGTATTGTTGAGGACAGCGCCAGTCGGGGTCAGCGGCGCGGGTGCCGGGGTCGGAGTCGGGCTCGGGGAGGGCGACGGAGACGGCGAGGGGGAAGGCGACGGCGAAGGGGACGGAGCCGGGGAAGGCGTCGGCGTCGAACCGCCACCGTTGTTATTCGAGCCGCCGCCGTTTGAACCGCCCAGCGAGCTGCCGAGGTCGCCGGAGCCGGAACTGGCGCAACCACCCAAAACCAACAGGCTTGCCATGGTGGCGGCCAGGCACTTGATGTTCTTATTCATGATGGATCTCCCGTTTTAAAAGTCCGCTTTAGTCAGCAGGAAAATGTCTCACTCTCGCTGTGAGGTGGCCGGACTCTGCAAACGGTGTGCCATGTCGTGATTATTACGCAATGCGTAATGAGGTATCGAAATTTGCCGCGGTTATCTCAATAAAAATGAAGAAACTGTGAAAACTAACCAGAATGCGTGATTTACATACCCCTCCAAAGTGGGGGTGAAACGTTTGCCTACGGGGTTATGTCGGGAACGAATATGTTCCGTGTCACGTTACGCCGTAACGTCCGAAACACGGATTTGAATGGCGTAACACCGCGTTTTGAGGGTGGGGTAACACCTGATACATCGCCCACAAAACCAATAAACAGGCCGGTCTCCGAAATCCGAGTCATGTTTCTAATGCACCTGGCATGCCCTTTGCAGAATGTGGCCCGCAGTCCGCAGTACCGAGCTCAGACATCAAGACACATCATTCCAAGAAGGGGACGGACCATGACTCACATTCGATACTCCATTCGCGTTGCGCCGTTGGCCTGCGCTGTTGCCGCTCTCATGTTGGCGGCTTGTTCTTCGGGAGGCTCCGGCTCGGGCAGTTCGCCCAATCCGAGCCCGAACGATACGACGGGCGTGACGCCCATCGGCAAGGTCGCAAACGGCACGGGCAACACCGTTGTGGCGACCGGCCAGGCCGTCAGCAGCCTGGGTTCGACGCTTCAGAACGCAAACATTCCGGGCCTGTCCGATCAAGCCAAGGCCGGGTTGGGCGGCACGGTGGACAACGCCGGCAAGGCTGTCAGCGATCTCGGCCTGGGCATCCAGACCGGCATTGGCAAGATGGGCCAGAACCCCAATCCGATCGGCACGACGGTGGCCAGCACCGGCAATGTCGTGACGGATCTGGGCCAGGCCACGGTGAGCGCCGGTTCGCTGGTGCAGGGCCTCGGTCAGGGCGCGGGCGCGCCGCTGGCACCGATCACCCAGCCTGTGGGCGGCGGCGTTCAGCAGGTCGGCCAAGCGCTGATCGGCGGTGGCACGCTACTGGGCAGCGCGCTGTCCTCGGGCGCGGTTCAGCAGGTGACGCAGCAACTGAGCACGGCCATCGTGCCGGTCACCACGCAAGTCAGCGGGGCGACGCAGATGGTGGGTGATGCCACCGGCCTGGGCGGGGTGCTGAATAACCTCTTGGGCACGGTGGGCGGCGGTGTCGCCGGCGCCGGCAACACCATCACCGGGACGGGCGTGCCGGTGGTCTCGAACCTGGGTCCGGTAGTGACGTCGGTCGGCACGACCGTCGCCGCAATCGGCGGGGTCACCACGGCCGGCGGCTCCGCCGGCAGCAACCCGCTGGGCGGCCTGCTTGGCGGCGTGGGTGGCAGCACCGGCGGCAGCAACCCGCTCGCCCCGCTGACTGGGTTGCTGGGCGGCGCCTCTGGCGGCTCCAATCCGCTGGCGCCCGTGACCGGCCTCCTGGGCGGCGCAGCCGGCGGCAGCAACCCGCTGGCCCCTGTGACCAATCTGTTGGGCGGCGCGACGAGCGCAGCCGGCGGAGCCTCGGGCGGCAGCCCGCTGGCTCCCATTACCAACTTGCTGGGCGGCGTTGGCAGTCTGGCGCACTGAGCAGTACCTGTCTGTGCTCTTGAAGGTGCGCGGGCGTGTTCCCGTCGCTCGCGCATCCTTTTTTTTGTCTAGACAGAAATGGGGAGCGTCCCGACTGATCCCGAAGATTAATGGGAAACCCGTCCAAATAATCAGTTTGGTCTGAGGTTCATTAGGGGATTTCCATTAGTTTTCAGAGGGTTGGCGCATCTTTAATAAAATTAAATAGAGACTTCACTCTAATTTGGGGCAAGTACCTCAGTTGAGTTATTTTGTTTGCGGCGCCGCACGCCTATAAAGTTGTTACGGGGTGTTACGTGACATACGTGACACGCTGCGAAAAAATGCCCATGGGGTGGGTGTGCGGTGATCCTCGGGCGTGTTCGGGACATTACGCTCGGTGAGGTTTGAATTTCGTTCCATTAGTGGAACGACGCAGGCAGCAAAAATTTTGCGGTTTGTGTCATCGCAGTAAATCCCCATGCGTTTTATCCATTATTAGCAAATATGAACTGGCTAAGGTTGGAGCGCCGAAAGCTGGTCGAGATCAACACATCCGCGGGCGAGTGCAAACAGGAGAGAGAATCATGAAAAACGCCGTTCTGAAGTTCCTTCGCGACGAACAAGGTGCCACTGCCGTTGAGTACGGCATGATCGCGGGCCTGATCGCAGCAGCGATCACGGTCATCGTCGGCAAACTGGGCACCCAGCTCAACACCGTGTTCACGAACATCTGCAAGGCCGTCAACAACAATACCGCGTGCTAGACCGCTGGTACGGCCATGCAGATACCGCTGGCTGGGCGAGTGTCGTAGTTCTCGCAGTTCTGGCTATTACATGGGACTTCCGCGCGCGGCGCGTGCCGAACTGGCTCGTCGCTGCCGGCGTGGTGCTGTCCATCGTGCTGATCAAGCTGGGCGGGGTCGAGGCACTTGCCTATGACTGGCAAGACTTCTGGCTTGGCGGGGTGATTGCATTCGCCTGTTTTCTGCCGCTCTACATGTTGGGCTGGATGGGCGCGGGCGACGTCAAGTTCTTCACGGTCGCCGGGTTGCTGGCCGGCTGGCACGGGCTCGTCGCAGTGTGGCTGGTCTCCAGTCTTATCGCGGGGCTGCATGGACTCGCAATCTTGATGCTGCGCCAGTTTGATGTGTCATCGCCGTCGGCCTGGCTCGCGATGCGCATGTGCCCGGCGCTGGAGCGCTGGGACGCCGCACAGGCCGGACGCCGCGGTATTCCGTATGCAGCCTATATGGCGATCGGATTGCTGAGCCTGCCTTGGGTGCCCGCCACGATGCGGATGCCCTGGTTGCCGGGCATGTAGCCAGAAGATTCAAGCATTGAAGAAGAGCCGCAAAGCGGCCAGCCTATAAAAAGGAGTCGGCCATGCCGACATTGCGATGGGAACGGGAGGGTGCATACCTGCACCCAGATACGCGCAGGCCAGTAGCCAGCCGGCTTGCGCGACACAACAGCCGCGGTGCGGCTTCTGTTGAATTTGCCGTGGTCGTGCCGGTGCTGCTGGTGCTCATGCTGAGCATCGTGTACTACGGCGTGATCCTCGCCATGCAGCAGATGCTGACGCTGGCGGCTGAAGAGGGCGCGCGCGCCGCGCTGCGCTATCAGCCTTCCAATACCCAACGTGTCGCCGCGGCCTATGCGGCGGTTGCTTCGGTACTGCCTGCCTCGCTGAGCGCGCGGGTCCAGACCAATCAGAGCAGCACACCCCTGGTGAACTGCCAGAACGTGGCAGGCATGCAATGCCTGAGCGTGGTGCTGACCTTGCCCGTGACTTCCGGCAACACCCCCCTGCTGCCTGCGATACCCCTGCTGCCCGCACCCGCCACGCTGACGGGCTCGGCTGTCGTGCAGTTGGTAGCGGGTTCGTAAGCCCTTCCGGTTCGCTGATTCTCTTGATTGATCGCACCTGACATCGCACCCAAGATTGCCTAGACAGGCCGCCCAGATGACCAGCAAACATCTCCAGATTTTCGCCGCCGGACTTCTCCTGCTTGCCGCCATTCTTGGCGCCGTAGCGTGGAAGAGCGCGCATCGTGCGCCTGCGCCGGTGGCCGTGCAGCAAGACGGCAAGACCGTATATCCCGTTGTGATTACCGTGAAGCCGCTGGAAGCCGGCAAGGCCATCACGGCCGACCAAGTGGCCATCGAACGGTTGCCCATCAACCCGACGGATGCGTTTTCGGACGTCAGCAAGGTGGTGGGGCGCGAACCCGTCCTGCCGATTGGCGTGGGTGTGCCGTTGATCGCATCGCAACTCTCCGCCGGATTGGCTCAGCAGGTCGAGGCCGGCCAGCGCGCGGTTGCCATCAACGTGGACGAGGTGATCGGCGTGGGTAACCGCGTCATGCCTGGCGATTACGTCGACGTGTTTCTCGTGATGCGCAAGGACGGCCAGGAGATCGAAGACAGCCAGGCGCGCCTGCTGCTGCCGCATCTGCGCGTGCTGGCGTTCGGCCCGCTGGCCGTCAACGAAGGGCCGCAGAAGCAGCCGGAGAGCAACAACGTCACACGCAAGGTCGATCAAGCCAAGACGGCCGTGCTGGCCGTGCCGGTGGAGGCGGTCAGCCAATTGGCGATGGCCCATCAGAGCGGCCGTCTGCTGCTGGCGCTGCGCAACCCCGGCGACGACGCCGAACCGACCGTCAAGCCGCAGGATGCCGCATTGCTGGCAGCCGCCAACCGCAACCCGATGGACGTTGCACAAGCCGGCGTGTCGATGGCCAGCCTGACGGGTTCGGCGCGCAGGCCGGCAGTTGTGCAAGCGCCGCCGCTGCCGGCCGTTGCCGCAGCACGCACGACGGTGCGCAGCAGCACCGCCGGCACTGGTGTCGAGATCATCCGCGCAGGAAAACGTGAGGAGCAACATGACTGATGCCGCCATGGTTCGCGGTTGGATGGGCGTACTCGCGTTGGGCTGCGCTGCCTTCGTGTCGACCGCATGGGCCCAGACAGAACCGACCGGCCAGACGCTTCATCTGCTGACGGGCAGCCAGCGCGAGATTCGCCTGGGCAAGCCGCTGGAGCGCATTGCGATTGGCAACCCCGAGATTGCCGATGCGCTGTTGCTCAAGGGGCGCGGCGCGGCCACGAGTGTCCTGATCATCGCCAAGAAGCCGGGCGCGGCCAACGTGATGGTCTGGACGCAGGGCGGCGTGGCGACGACTTACAACGTGCAGGTGGACGCCGCTGCGCCTGTGGCGGGCGATCCGACCGTGGTTGCGCAGGGCGATACCGCCGTCGTGTCGGGCCAGCCCAAGGATGTATACGCGTTGAGCCGCGCCCGCCGCGCCGCCGCCGCGGCCAGTGGCGCCGAAAAGCCGAAAGACGGCAACGTCATCGACACCACCTCGATGAACGTGCCGGGCACGGTGCAAGTCGACGTGCGGGTCGTGGAGTTCAGCAAGACGGTGCTCAAGGAAGCCGGGTTCACGTTCGGCCGTACGCGCGGCGGTTTCGATTTCCGGACATTTGCGCCGTCGTCGCTTTCCAAGGTCACGTTCGGCTCCAACGGCTTGACGACCGAATCGACCATGCCCATCGGCTCGGCGTTCAACCTGCTGGTCTCGTCGGTCAGCAAGGGGCTCTTTGCCAACCTGAGCCTGATGGAATCGAACGGCATGGCACGCGTGCTGGCCGAGCCGAGCCTGGTGGCCCTGTCGGGCCAGAGCGCCAACTTCCTGGCCGGCGGCGAGATTCCGATTCCCGTGCCGCAGGCCCTCGGGACCACCACCATCGAATACAAGCCGTTCGGCATCGGGCTGACGGTGTCGCCGACGATCCTGTCGGAAAACCGCATTGCCCTGAAGGTGGCACCCGAAGCGAGCGACCTCGATTTCAGCCGTGGCATCACGCTCAATGGCGCGACGGTGCCGGCCATCGTCACGCGCCGCGCCGATACAACGGTGGAACTGGGCGATGGCGAGAGCTTTGTCATCGGCGGCCTGGTCAGCCGGTCAACGCTATCCAACATCGACAAGGTTCCGTTCCTGGGCGACGTGCCGATCATCGGGACGTTCTTCAAGCGACTGAATTACAACCAGGAAGAGCGGGAACTCGTGATCATCGTTACGCCGCATCTGGTCAAGCCGATGGCACGCAATGCGCCGATCGACAAGATGCTGCCGGGCCGAAGCGGCGGGCAGGATCGTGATGTCGCGGGCGAGCCGGTATGGCGGCCGTTTGCTCTGGGGGTGGCAGATCCGGCCACCATGCCCGGGTTCTCGAAGTAAGGGGCGGGCATGGATTACTTCCTTCTGCACGGCGGCGCGCGTGGCGGCATGCAGGTCGACGCCCAGTCGGCAGGCGTGCACCGCTGGCTGGCCGCGGCGATTCGGGAGCTGGGCGTGCTGGTGGCAGAGACGACGGGCCACGACGCGTTCATCGAGCAGATTGGCGCCGTGAACCCCGAGGTGGTGTTTGTGCGCTTTGCCTCGTCCCCCACGCTGATCGACGTACCCGACCAGGACCAGAAGCTGGGCGAGGGCACCGACGCAATCAACGAGGCCACGCAGCTTGTTGCGCAACTCACGCGTTTGTTTCCGGGCTTGCCGCTGGTGGCGGTGGGCTCGGCTGCCGATGGCCGCGCGATGCTCGCCGCCTTGCGCGCCGGCGTAAAGGATTTCGTCGATGTGGATGGCGCGCCGGCCGAAGCCGTGCGCGTGGTGCGTCGTTTGCTGGCCGAGCGCGCTTCAGCCGAGCCGACCCGCCGCGGGCGCGTGCTGGCCGTGTTGGGCGCCCGTCCTGGCGTGGGTGCCACCACATTGGCCACCAACCTCGCCACCGTGGTGCGCCGCACCTCCGCCAGCGATGTGATGCTGCTCGACCTCGGCCAGCCGCTGCGTGATGGCGCGCTGTACCTGAACGTGCAGGCCAACTTCCATTTTGTTGAAGCCGTGCGCAACCTGCGCCGCTTTGACCAGGTGTTCGTGCAGACCGCGCTGTCGCGGCATCCGAACGGGCTGGCCGTTCTGCCGCTGCCCATTTCGCTTGCGGAGATGCGTGACATCTCGTTCTCCGAGGCGCTCGGGCTGCTCAACCGCTTGCGCACGTTCTTCGACCTTCAGGTGGTTGACCTGGGCGGTTTCGGCAACATCGACTTCATCGCACAGATCATCAAGGCCGCTGATGACGTGATGCTCGTGACCGAGCAGAGTGTGGGCGCCATCGTCTCGGCCGCAGAGCTGATGCAGGAACTCAAGAAGCGCGAAATTGACCGCGACCACCTGCACCTGACCATTTCAAAGTTCGATACACGCTTGTCGTTGGACGCGGCACAGATCGCGGAGCGGTTGGAGATCCCCTCGGTGCTGACCGTGCCGAACCGCCGCGAAGCGCTGGTGATTGCGTCCAACCAGGGCGCGATGCTGGCCGAAACGCACCCCACCGACGCCTACGTGCGCGCGCTTGCCCAGATCGCCCAGACGCTGGGTTATGCGCAGCAGAGCGAGCGCGCCTCAGGTGTCTCGAGTTGGGTGTCAGGCGTGGGTGCGCGACTGGGTGGGCGCTTTGGCGGACGTTCCAAGCGCAAGTCGGCAGACGCCACTGAACTGGATATCGGGACCACCGAACGGAACGCGACATGACACAACCCATCGAGTTCTCCAACCAGGCGGACGCCGGCAACGGCGTGTTTGCCGTTTCGCAGGCCTTCCAGGACATCAAGGAAGCCGCGCACGAACATCTGCTCACGCGCATCGAAGAGCTTGGCGCCGAGTTCGGCCGCTGGTCGCGCACGGCCATCCAACGGTTTGTCGATCTGGAGGTGGAAGGCTTTACGCGCATGCGCCGCATCCCCGTCAACGAAACGGAGATCCGGCAGATTGCCGAGGCGCTGACGAAGGAGCTGGCCGGCTTCGGCCCGATCGAAGACCTGCTCGCGGATCCGGCGGTGGAAGACATTCTCGTCAACGGTCATCTCGACGTTTATGTGTCGCGGCACGGCATTCTGGAGCGCATTCCGGTGCGTTTTGCCGACAACAACCACCTGCTGCGCATCGTGCGCCGCATCCTCGCGCCGATCGGGCGCCGGCTGGATGAATCGAACCCGATGGTCGATGCGCGCCTACCCGACGGCGGCCGCATCAACGTGGTCATTCCGCCGCTGGCCCTTGAAGGGCCGGTCGTGTCGATCCGCAAGTTCCGGAAAGATCCGCTCAAGCCTGAAGATCTGCTCGGCCTGGGCACGATGAGCGAAGAGATCGGCGCGCTGATCGAATCCGCTGTGCGCGCGCGCTGCAACATCCTGGTCAGCGGCGGCACGAGTTCGGGCAAGACGTCGCTGCTCAACGCGATGGCGTATCACATTCCGACGACCGAGCGCGTCATCACCATTGAAGACACGGCGGAACTGTCGCTCAACCACCCGCACGTGGTGCGCCTGGAAAGCCGGCCAGGCGGCTTTGAGGGCACGGGCGTCGTCACGATCCGCGAGCTGCTGCGCAACAGCCTGCGCATGCGGCCCGATCGCATCATCGTGGGCGAAGTGCGCGGCGGCGAGGTGCTGGAAATGCTCCAGGCCATGAGTACCGGCCACGACGGCTCGATGGGCACCATCCACGCCAGCAGCCCGCGCGAGTGCCTCTATCGGCTCGAGATGCTGGCGGGCTTTGCCGGTTTCCAGGGCAGCGAGGTGAGCCTGCGCCGGCAGATCACCAACGCCATTGATTTCATCGTGCAGATTGGGCGGCTGTCCAACGGCAAACGCCGCATCCTGTCGATTACGGAAGTCACTGGGCTGGGGGACAACATCATCTCGACGCAGGAGCTGTATCGCTACGAACCCTACATCGGCCCGGACGGCGAAGAAGTCGACCGCTGGACGGCGCTGGGCCTGCAGCCGCATTCGCCCAAGCTCGCCCGCCTGCGCAACAGCGAAGGCGGTGGCATGGACGGCGGCATGACCGGATTCGGCGGCGGAGGCCGTTTCCATGTCTAGCATGACGCTCTGGTTCGGTTGCCTGGCGCTGCTGCTGATGGGCGCGTCGCTCATGCTGTGGGCGGAGGCCGTGCGCCGTCGCGAGCGCGAGGCATCGCGCAGTTTCGTGCGTGCACAGACCGACCAGATCAACGCGCGCTACCAGCCGAATGTGGAGGCCGCACCGGCCAGCGTGCCCGATTCACTGCACCGCGTGTGGAACGACGCGCTGCGCCGCGCCGATATCGAACCGACGCGTCGCTTTTACATCGTGCTGATCGTGCCGGCCGTCGCGATTGCGCTGGTCGTATGGGCGTTGTCGAGCGTGGTGTCGGCTGTGACGGCGCTCGGGTTGTACGTGTTGATCGTCGCGTTCCTGTTCTGGAACCGCACGCGCAAGATGAACGAGCGCCTGCTGCAACAACTGCCGGGCTTCCTGGATGGCGTGGTGCGGCTGATGAGCATCGGCAGCGCCGTGCCGGCCGCGTTTCAGGCCGCAAGCGCCAATACCGAGCAACCGTTGCGCAACTGCCTGATCGCCATCACGCAGATGCAGCGTGCGGGCAAGGATCTGGACGCTGCCGTACTGACGGTCGGCCAGCAGTACCGCGTCAATGAGCTGATCCTGCTGTCGTCGGTGTTGCGCCTCTCGTTGCGCTACGGTGGCCGGGCAGACATTGTGATGGAGCGCACGGCGGCGTTCATGCGCGATCGGCAGCAGGCGCAGCGGGAGCTGTTTGCGCTGTCGGCCGAGACGCGCCTGTCGGCCTGGATCATCGGGCTGCTGCCCGTCGTGGTGGGGGGCGTGATCATCATGTTCAACGCCGCTTACATCATGTCGATGTGGCGCGACCCGTTCGGCGAAACGCTGATCCTGACGGCATTCGGCATGGAAGTCATCGGTGCGGTCATGCTCGCCAGATTGGCGAAATCGGTCTAAGGAGGGCGCATGGACGAGACGCTCATCACGCTCAGCCTGACCGCCGCCGCCGCGGGGGTGCTGGTGTTCGGCGGCCTGGCGCTGCGGGCAACGCTCACGCGTTATCGCAGTGCGCGCAAACTCGACACGGCGTTGTCCGACATTCGGGCAACGGCCGCCAACCCCGCCGCAACCACTGCCGCACCGGCCGTGCCGCCGGCCGTCAAGGCGCGTCCGCATGGCACGCGCGAAGCCCAGCAGCTCCAGCAGCAGATCGCCAAGGTGGGCCAGCGCTGGATCGACACCAGCCTGGGGCAACGCATCGTCACGGAAGAGGATCGCAAGCTGCTCGAGGAGTGCGGCTACTACGGAGAGCACGCGCGCACCGTTTTTGGCGGCACGCGTATTGTCCTGCCGCCGGTGCTGGCGGTGGTCGGCGCGTTGAACGCCACGTCGATCCTGTTTGTGTTCGTGTGGGGTTTTGTCGGCTTTGCGCTCGGATACCTGGGGCCTAAATGGCTGCTGGGCCGCCGCAAGGAGAGCCGTCGCCGCCGTGTGGATGACGAATTGCCCGTCATGGTCGACATGCTGCGTCTGCTGCAAGGGGTTGGCCTGTCGATCGATCAAAGCCTGCAGGTCATCGCCAACGAGTTCCACAGCATGCTGCCCGTGCTGGCCGGCGAATTCGGACGCGCCAATCAGCAGTTTGCGTCGGGCCGGCCGCGCGAGCAGACGTTGTTGCGTATCGCTCGACTGTTCGACAACGAAGATCTGAAGGGGCTGATTACGCTGCTGACCCAGGTCGACCGTTTTGGCGGCGCGGTGCAGGAACCGCTGCGCCAGTTTGGGGGGCGTCTGCAGGAAAACCGTCGTGCTCGCCTGAAGGAGCGCGTGGGCAAACTGACCGTCAAGATGACGATGATCATGGTCATGACGCTGCTGCCGGCGCTGCTGATCATCACAGCTGGGCCGGGCTTCATGAACGTCATGCGCAGCCTGCAACATACCGGGGGAAATTGAGATGGCACCGTTCCCGAACATCAAACATGCGTGGCTGGGCGCGCTGTCGATCCTGCCGCTGCTTTTGTCGGGCTGCGGCTCGATGGCCACATCCGACATGAGCCTGCGCACCGATGCCGATATCGAAATGGCACGTCAGCGCCAGAGCCAGGAGAAGGCCGAGATCACCAGTCCGGCGACGTATCTTTCGCTGATCCGACGGATGCAGGAGCAAGGCCTGTATTACGCGTCGCTCGCGCATATCGATGCCTACCAGCAGCGCTATGGCCGGGCGCCCGAAATCATGCTGCTGCGCGCCGACGCGCTGCGCGAAACCGACCAGCTCGCGGCGGCCGATGCCGAATACCGCGCGGTGGTGGGCGCCACCTCGGCCATGGGCGCAGGCACGCAAGGCGGATTGCTCAATGCTTCGGCCTGGCGCGGCCTGGGCATCGTCGCTGGGCGCCAGGGCAACTTTGCCGAAGCGGCGCGCCGGCTGCAGCTTGCCGCGCAAGCCAATCCGACCGATGCGAGCACGGCCAGCGATCTCGGCTATGCGCTGATGCGTGCCGGCGAGGTCGAGCAAGCCCGTGTGCCCTTGATGCAGGCGCAGCAGATGGCCGCCGGCAGCCCGAAGATTGCCGGCAACCTCGTGATCTGGCTGGCCGTGAACGATCGCAAGGACGATGCCGCGTCGCTCGCGTCGCATGCACAACTGACCGCCTCCGCGCGCAAGGCCATTGACGAAGACGTGGCGCGCGTTCGCGGCGCCTGGCGCGATCGTCGCATCGCGCGCGACGCCGCTTCGGTGGCCCCGCGTGCCGTCGCGGTCGGTTCGTCCGCCGCCGGCGTTGCCGTAACGGCTGTGCCCAATGCCGCCACCAATGCCACCTCCCAATCCCGTCCGCTGGCGTTGCAGCGCGGCCGCTTGCTCGACACCTTGGAGACCGCACAATGATCCACCGCATTCTGATGGCTGCCGGTGCGGCGGCATGGCTGATGACCAACCCGGCAGGAGCGCAGGGCTTCTCGGGCGGCAATCCGCAAAACGCAGCGCAGGCCGCGCCCAACGTGGGTAGCGACATGGGCGACGCCACGCGCGCCTTGCTCAAGGCGCAACGCGATGGCACGTATGCGGGGGAGTTCGTCCCGCTCCGCGGCGAGCAGGCCGCGCTGGCGTACCAGCGCTACCTGGATTCGTTCAGTCGGCCGATGCCCGGCCTTTCGCAGACGGCCTCGAGCGCGAAGTCGACAAGCTCGAGCCAGGCCACAACCGCACGTTGAACCTTCACAGAACGCTGCTGTGACTCGAGCCACCTCCCGCCTTCGTCGAGCCGCCAAGCTGCGCCGCCGCCTGCACGGCGCGGTGAGCGTGATGACGGCCACCTTTATTGCCACAGTCGGTCTGGCGGTGCTGGTGTCCATCGACATTGGCAATCTGTTCTACACGCAGCGGGCGTTGCAGCGCTCTGCCGACCTCGCCGCCATGGCAGCGGTGCAGCGACTGGATTTGCCGACCGCAGCCCAGCAGTCCGTCGTGCAGAACGGGCTCACGGTGGATGGCACCAACATCACGCTGGCCGTCGTGCCGGGCGTGTGGGATGCAAGCGCGGGCACTGCGCCGACGTACTTCACCGCGCAAGCTGCGGTGGACGGCAATACGAACGCCGCACAGGTGACGATCACGCGAAACGTGCCGTATTTCTTCATGGTCGGTCAGCGGAGGTTGCAGGCGACGGCGATTGCCAAGAACACGTCCATCGTGGCGTTCTCGCTCGGGTCCGGCTTGGCATCCGTCAATAACGGACTGCTGAACCAGCTGCTCGGATATTTGCTTCACACGAATCTGAATCTCGACGCCGCGTCTTATCAGGGGCTGGCTACCACCAACATCCGGCTCGCCGATCTGGCGGTCGCGTTGGGAGCGGGTTCGATGCAGCAATTGCTGTCCTTGTCACCGAGCCTGGGAAGCCTTTTCAATGCCGTCATCTCGGTCGCATCGCAGTCCGGGCTTGCCGGCGTATCTGTGGGCGGGGCGGGCGCCAGCAATGCGCTGTCGTTCGGCAACGACTTGAATGTGCCAATCAATATCGGCGATGGCGGCGCCTCGTCGCCGGGCTTGCTCCAGGTGCTGGCGCTGGCAGGCAATGAACAGGCGGCACTCAATGCCACCGTCAACGTGCTCGATCTTCTGACAACGGCTGCACAGATTGCCAACAGCCAGTCGGCGGTGAATGTGGCGCCCGTTACGCTGAACCTTGTTGGGTTGGGGGCGGTCACGCTGTCGCTGAAAATCATCGAGCCGCCGGCCATCGCGGTGGGGCCTCCGGGACAGTTCTTGTCAGGGCCGAACGCTGGGCAGTGGCGGACGCAAGCGCGGACAGCCCAGGTTCGGTTGGGTTTAGGCATCAATGCCAACGTGCTGGGGCTTGCTGGCATTACGTTGCCGATCGGCTTGCAAGTTGCCGGCGCGCAAGGACACGCGAAATCGAACAACTGTGTGGTTCCTCGTCAGAACTCGACAGCCACCATCTCGGTACAGCCGCAGCCTGTTTCGCTATGTATTGCTGCGGGTGCAGATACAGCAGTCAGTGGCTCGTTGAATTGCTCTTCCGCTACGCCAGCGCATCTCGTCGATTTGCTGGGGATTGGCGCGGTCAGCATCAAGGCCAATGTGTCGCCAGCCGCCAATTCTGGTTGGACCGATGAAACGATCGCGGCCACTCAGATCGGCTTGAATCCGCAGACCGATACGAGCGGCAATTCACCGCCGCGCGTTGCGACACAGGCGGTATTCGGCTCGATCCTGAACAGCAATCTCAATCAACTGCAATTGACAGTCCTCGGAATTCCGCTGGGGCCGATCGGTGCGGCGATTCTGGCGCCGGTGTTGGCTCTGATTGGCTCGACCCTCGACGCCGTCCTCACCCCTCTACTCGAAGTCCTCGGCATCCAACTCGGCTACGCCGACATCAAACTCCTCTCCCTCGACTGCGACGCCGTCGAGCTGGTTTACTGACATGGAAGCGACGACATGAAAACCGATCGCTGGGCGTACGAAACGCTTGAGATTTTTGTCTGGGAAGGCCGTCACGACATTGCCGATCGTGTGGCGCGGTTCATGGCGCCGTTCGGGGCGGAGGTGATCCGCGCGGGTGGGATCGATTTTCAGCCGGCCGAGCCTCGGCTGAAGCCGGCGGTGGCGGTGATCAGCGCGTCGGTGGTCGAAAGCGGCGGCTTTACGGTGCTCGACTGGCAGGCTGCCCAAGGCATGCCGGTGATCTGGGTGGCGGCGGATACGCAGCATGATTCCAGCCGCTTTCCGCCCGAATACACGTATGTGCTGGGGCCGGATTTTGGCGCGACCGAACTCCGCGCACAGATCAGCAAGGTCTTGCCGTCGATGTCGTCTGCGCAGGCTCAGGCGCAGGACCAGAGCGACCTCGTAGCCGCATCGCCGGCCATGCACGGGCTGCTGGAGCAGGTCGAGACCTTTGCCGATTGCGACAGCAACGTCATGCTCTACGGCGAGACCGGCGCCGGCAAGGAGCGGATCGCGCGCCTGCTGCACGACAAGAACAGCGTCTACGGCAAAGGCCCGTTCGTGGCGGTCAACTGTGGTGCGATTCCCGATGGGCTGTTCGAATCGCAGTTCTTCGGCCATGCCAAGGGCGCGTTCACGGGCGCCATGTACGCGCACCGCGGCTACTTCGAACAGGCCAATGGCGGGACGCTGTTCCTCGATGAGCTGGGCGACCTGCCGCTGTATCAGCAGGTGAAGCTCTTGCGTGTGCTCGAAGACAGCGAATGCACGCGGCTGGGGTCAACGGTGCCCGTCAAGCTGGATTTCCGCCTGGTGGCTGCCACCAACAAGAACCTGCGCGAGATGGTCGCCACGGGCAAATTCCGCGCCGATCTGTACTTCCGCCTGGCCGTGATCGAGCTGCGCATCCCCAGCCTTGAGCAGCGCGGCGCGGACGACAAGATCGCGCTGCTGCTCTCGTTCCTGCGGCATTTGCTGGGCGACAAGACCTTCGACGCCATGCCGCCGGTGCCCGAATGGGTGCGGGCATCGGTCGCCCGGGCCTACTTTGCCGGCAATGTGCGCGAGCTGCGCAACCTGGCCGAGCGCATCGGCATCACCCTGCGTCAGTTCGGCCGCTGGGACGAAGCGCGCATCCTGCCGCTGTTCGCCGGCCTGCAGCGCGACGCCTTCGAGCGCGAGGGCGGTAATGGCAGCCATGGCGGCTATGGCGAGCGCAGCAGCGGTGGAAATGGGGGCACAGGTGGCGAAGAAGAGCGCCGCCGTATCCTGGCCGCGCTGGACGCCAACAACTGGCGCCGCCAGGACACTGCCGCCACGCTCGGCATCAGCCGCAAGGTGCTGTGGGAAAAGATGCGCAAATACCAGATCGCCGACGGCGAAACCGAGCTGCGCGAGCTGGAGTGACGCCATACAACACCCTACCGCGCGGCGGGCGCCCGGCGTGCCACTCGGGCGGCGGATCGCGTATAGTTTTCGGCTGCAACACCTGCGCAGAATCCACAGGGTCGAGATGAGAACAAAAAAACAGTCAGGGAAAGCGTCGCATCGCGCGTTTCAGAGGGGATTGGCCATCGCGGCCGCAGTCGCAGTCGTGGCCGGTACGGCCGCCTGCACATCAGCCGTGGCGCAAAGCCCCGCCGCGCCGCCCACCGCCATTGCACCGATTGCCGCCGCCGCGCCTGTGCCGGCATTGACCGCCACGGTTGGTCAGCCGGCTGCCACGGCGCCCGCCGCCAGTACGGCTGCCACGCCCGCCGGCGCAGCCCGCACCGACGGTCCGGCACCTGCCAGCGCCGTATTCGAGCTGCAACAGCGCATGCAGGCGCATGAACTGTCCGAGCTGCGCACCACCTATAACGGGGCCTACGGCGCCAGCCTGCTGTTTGCCCAGAGCGACCTGACGTACTACGTCACACTGTTCCAGCAGAAAGACCTTTGGCGAGTCATCAAGACCACCAATGAAGCCGCTGCCGAACGTCTGTACAGCGACTTCGCCCGGCAAACCCGCACGATGGCCGATCTGGAGCTGCAGCGGATTCGTCTGGAAGCCCAGAAAGAGCGTTCCGAGCGCCAGATTGCCGCCCAGCAGGAAAAGCTGCGTGGCCTGAAGACCGACCTGGATATCCAGCGTCAGCAGCAGGCCCAGGCCCAGGAACGACAGAAGGTCGCCCGCACGGAAGCCGAGGCGCTGGATATCGAACGCCGTGCCGCCCGCGCCCGCGTCGACGAATTGCAGCGTCAGATTCGCGAACTCGAAGCCCAGGTCAACGCGCCGTTCAATTCACAGCCGCGCCGCCGCTGATCCAGCGCTTCACATCGTCCCCAGATCGGGTGGCCCACGGGTCGCCCGATTCACTTTTAGGGGGCCGCATTCAAACATGGCGACTTTGTTTGATGCAGGGCAGGGCGGCGCGTACATTGGCGGACAACCCATTTTCGCAGTCGACCGCGCATGCGTTCCGCCTCCGAGTTACCCGCCAATGCCTCGCCCGCTGCGGCGGAGCCCATCCCCCAGCCTAAGGGCTTGCCGTGGCTGGGCAACCTGCTGCAACTCCCCAAAGACCGCCTGGCCCAGACGCTTCTGGAAACCAGCCGCCAGTTCCCCCAAGGTCTCTACCAGCTCGACTTTGCCGGGCGGCGCGTGCCGTTTGTCTATTCCGCCGATCTGGTGGCCGAACTCTGCGACGAAACGCGTTTTCGCAAACTGATCGGCCCGCCGCTCTCGTTCCTGCGGGCGGGGGCGGGCGATGGCCTCTTCACGGCGCATCAGGACGAGCCCAACTGGGGCAAGGCGCATCGCATTCTGCTGCCGGCCTTCAGCCAGCGTGCGATGAAGGGTTACTTCGATGTGATGCTCGACGTGGCCAATGCGCTGGCCGACAAATGGGCGCGCCAGGGGCCAGACGCCGATATCCCCGTGGCCGACGACATGACGCGGCTCACGCTCGACACCATCTCGCTGGCGGGTTTCGGATATCGCTTCGATTCGTTCAATACGCCGGAGCTGCATCCGTTCCTGGCGGCCATGGTGGGGGTGCTGTCCGAAGCGATGGGCAAGCTCACGCGCCTGCCGCTCAAAGACCGCTTCATGCACGAGCACCATCGGCGGTTCGAGCAGGACGTGGCCGCCATGCATCAATTGGTGGACGAGGTGATCCGCGCACGCCGTCAGGCAAAAGATGGCGGCATCGGCGCGAGCGACTTGCTTGGGCTGATGCTCAACGCGCGCGATCCCGTGTCGGACGAGCCGCTGGATGACACCAACATCCGCTTCCAGGTCATCACCTTCCTGATTGCCGGGCATGAAACCACGAGCGGCTTGCTGACTTTTGCGCTGTACATGCTGCTGCGCCATCCGGCCGTGCTGGCGCAGGCATATGCCGAGGTTGACCGCGTGCTGCCGGGCGATACCGTGCCGCAGTATGCGCACCTCGCGCAGCTGGATGTGATCGAGCGCGTGTTGAAGGAAACGCTGCGCCTGTGGCCGACCGCCCCGAGCTTTGGCGTGGCGCCGTATGAAGACACGCGCATTGGCGGCCGCTACGCCATCCGCAAGGACCAGCGCGTGGTAACCGTGCTGCTGGCGCTGCATCGCGATCCGGCGGTGTGGGATCGCCCCGAAGTCTTCGATATCGACCGCTTCCTGCCAGAGAACGAAGCCAAGCTCCACCCGCACGCCTACAAGCCCTTCGGCAACGGCGAGCGCGCCTGCATCGGCCGCCAGTTTGCGCTGACCGAAGCCAAGCTGGCGCTTGCGGTGATCCTGCAGCGCTTTGCGCTGTCCGACCCGTACGACTACGGCTTCCAGATCAAGGAAACGCTGACGCTCAAACCGGACGGTTTCCGTTTGCGCGCGCGGCTGCGCAA
This sequence comes from Ralstonia sp. UNC404CL21Col, assembly GCF_000620465.1. Taxonomy (GTDB): domain Bacteria; phylum Pseudomonadota; class Gammaproteobacteria; order Burkholderiales; family Burkholderiaceae; genus Ralstonia; species Ralstonia flatus. Next base: position 238,198 of record NZ_JIBE01000004.1, on the reverse strand, counting down.
CGCGCGGGAGCGGCTGTCGATCGCCACGCCTGCGTGCACCGAGGCCGTCACGCAAGACGCCGCCGAATCTGCACTTGCCGGCGGCGGTGAGCCGATGCACGTGCTGTATGGCGGCAGCCTGGGCACCTGCCAGGACATCGCCGAGCAACTCGCAGCCACCGCATCGCGTGCCGGGTTCGACGCCAAGGTGGCGCCGCTCGACGCCATTGCCGACGCGCTGCCGCAGCAGGGCACGCTCATTGTGGTAGCCGCCACCTACAACGGCCGCGCACCGGACAGCGCCCGCACCTTGGAGGCGCGGCTCGATGCCGCCGATGCGCTCACCAGGCAGGCAGCCGGATTGCGCTATGCCGTCCTGGGTTGCGGCAACTCGCAATGGCCCGCGTTCCAGGCGTTCCCGAAGCGGGTGGAAGCGATGCTTGCTGCAGCCGGCGCGCAAGCCATCGTGCCGCGTGGCGAGGCGGACGGAAATGCCGGTTTCGATGCTGCCGTCGACGCCTGGACGCGCAGCCTGTGGAGCGCCCTGGGCGCCCGCCAAACCCACGCCGACGGCCCGTCCGTCCACGTCGACTACGTTGCGCCTGATGCGCTCCGCGCCGCCACGCTGCCGCCGGCCGCACGCACGATGACGGTGCTCGCCAATGAAGAACTCGTCAGCGACGCCACCGGCCTGTGGGATTTCACGCGGGAGGCGCCGCGCGGCCCCACGCGTCATCTCACGGTGCGGTTGCCCGACGACGCGACCTACGCCACCGGCGACCACCTCGCCGTCTACCCGCGCAATGCCGATGACCGTGTCGACGCCGCCATCGCGCGGCTTGCGTTGGAGGGCGATGCGCTCGTCACCCTGACTGCGCGCCATGTGCACGTGCGGCACCTGCCGCTGAACCAGCCGGTGTCCGTGCGCCAGCTGCTGCGCGATTTCGTCGAGCTGCAGGACACCGCTACCGTGCGCGATATCACCGCGCTGCACGCGGCCACGCGCTGTCCGTTCACGCGCGGTCAGCTTGCCGTCTGGCTGGAAGGCGATGACGCGGCCGAGCGCTTCGACCGTGACATTCAAGTCGCGCATGTCAGCGTGCTCGACTTGTTGATCCGCTTCCCCGCGATCGAGCTGACGCTGGAGGCGTTTCTCGCGCGGCTTGGGCCGATGCGCCCGCGCTTCTATTCCATCGCGTCGTCGGCGCGAGTGTCGCCGGGTGTGGCCGCACTGACGGTGGGCACGGTGTCGGGGCCGGCATGGTCTGGCGTCGGCACGTATCGCGGGACGGCATCGACCTACCTGATGACGCTGCATGCAGGCGCCGAGATCGCTGCCGCCGTGCGCACGCCCAATCCGTCGTTCGCACCCGACGCAGACGCCAGCAAGCCGATGGTGCTGATCGGTGCCGGCACGGGCATCGCGCCGTTCCGGGGCTTCCTGGAGGAGCGCGCCGCGCAGCAGGCGGCGGGCGAGGCGGTGGCAACGTCGCTGCTGTGCTTCGGCTGCCGTCACCCCGAGCACGACTTTCTCTACCGAGACACTGTGCGTGCGTGGGAAGAGGCAGGCGTGGTGCGCGTCTTTCCCGCGTATTCCTGCGTGGCCGAGCATCCGCATCGCTTCGTGCAGCATGCCCTGTGGGATGCGCGCGAAGCTGTGTGGGCGGCGTTCGATGTGGGCGCCACGTTGTATGTCTGTGGCGACGGCCGTGCGATGGCGCCAGCGGTGCGCGACACGCTCATCGGCATGCATCAGGCGCGCTACGGCAGCGATCTGTCGACCGCGTCGGACTGGTTGGCGGCGCAGATGCAATCCGGCCGCTACCGGCAGGACGTCTTCAACTGACGCTCCGATAAGGTGGTTGTTGGTGTTGTGGCGCTGCCGCATCGGCTGCCCGCTTGAGCCGGGGCCGGGATGCCACATGTTACGATTTGCCCCTTGGAGTACCGCGCTTTTGGCCCAGCGACGCCCTGTCAGGTGCGTCCGGCGCAGTGGCTCCACGAGGAGAAATGAGAATGTGGCGCCGAATCAAAGCGTCCTGGATGGCGATCTTCCTGGTCACCCTGCTGGGTGTCGGGTACTTGTGGATGTACCGTTTTGAGCCGCTGCTCTCCGGTGAGGCCGGCAGTGATGTGTTTGTGTGGGACCGCTGGACCCACCGCGTCTGTGCGCTGACCGACAACGGCGAAGCCACGGAATGGCGTTGCGATAACGCCATGGAAACCGACGGCTCCAGCAGCAACACCAATTCGGACGTTTCGATCCGCAAGCGCATGCGCGACGCCGTCCAGCGCATCAATCTGTAAATCCTGAATCCCACCCACGCCCGCCGTTCGTCGCGGGCGTTTTTCTTTTTCGGTTCTTCTTATCCCTGGCTGGGTTCAGCTGCGTCCACGAGTTCTGGCGACGGCACGGGCGGCAGCCTGCGCACCTGCGCAGTCTCCATGCGGCCTTGACGCTGGAACGGCCCCAGGTTTTGCGGCTGCCCCGACTCCAGCGCGCGCTCGATGGCGGCCAGTACGCGCACGTCGGCCAAGCCCTCCTCGCCGTTCGGCTCGGGCTCCCGGTTGTTGAGGATGCAATCGGAGAAATACTGCAGCTCGCCGCCGAACTGGTCGGTCGCGTCAAACGCCTGTTCGTGCGTCTTGCCGTCGATGGTGGCGCGGTATTTCAGCCCCACGCCAAACATGAACCCAGGCGAAACTTCCAGATCGCCTTTCGTCCCGAGGATGCGGTACTGGTCGATGCTTGCGCCGCTGTAGCTGACGACGAACTGGGCGACGCGGTGGTCGGCAAAGCGCAGTGTCACGCTGACGGTGTCGTCGAAGTTGAACGGGAGGTCGGGGTCGCGCACGCCACAGGCCGACACCTCGACCGGCTCTTCGCCAAAGAGATTGCGCACCGCGTTGATGGGGTACACGCCCATGTCGGACACCGGCCCGGCCCAATAGCCGTGATTGGCTCGGTGGTTGGATGGCGCCACCGATTGGCTGAACACGGCCGAGAACGCGCGAATGCGGCCCAGCTTGCCGGCTCGCACCAGTTCAATGGCGGCCAGCGTGGCGGGCTCGAAATGCAGCCGGTAGGCAATCATCAATTTCGCATTGCCGTTGCGGGCCGCTTCGATCATCGCTTCGCAATCGGCCTCGCTGGTGGCCATGGGCTTTTCAAGCAGGACGTGGATGCCGCGCTGGAGGGCGGGGAGGGCGTACTGCCGGTGCATGTCGTTGGGCAGCGCGAGGTAGATCGCGTCGATATCGCCCGAGGCGAGCAGCTGGTCATAGTCCGCATAGCCGTGGACATGCTCGATGCCGTAGCGCTCGGCCAGCGCGGTGGCCTTGACCTCATCGCCGGTGACCAGCGCCGTGACGACGGAGTTGCCGCTTTGCGCTACGCCCGGCAGAAACGCGGCCTGGGAAATCCACCCCGCGCCGACCACGGCATAACGCACCGGGCTCTGAACGGTACGGGCTGGAGCGACTTGCGGCTCACGTTCAGCCTCATGAGAAGCGGTATTCATGACAATTCCTTTGCAATCGTTGCGCACGGCAGCATGCCGGGGCCGTGATGCGGCGCGCTCGGCCGTGCGGGTTCTGACTGATTAAGCAAAGGTGGTGCCCGGCGGGCGCAAAAGGCGTCACATCGGGCCCGCAGAGGTGCGCGGCCCTGCGCTCAGGCGTGCTCGGCGCGGCTGTCGGTCGGGGCTTCGTCGCGCTCGGTCATGCCGTAGTCGCGCACCACGTGGGCGATGCGCAGGCGGTAGTCGGCAAACGCGTGGTCGCGGCCGACGTGCTGCGCGCCGCGGTGCTGCTCCATGTTGCGCCAGGCCTTGACGGCGTCTTCATCGCGAAAGAACGACAGCGAGAGCATCTTGTCCGGATTCGTGATGCTCTGGAAGCGCTCCACCGAGATGAAGCCGTCCACCTGCTCAAGCAGGGGCTTCAGCCGTGCGGCAAGGTTGAGGTAGGTGTCGCGCTGGCCTTGTGCAGGCTCGACTTCAAAGATGACGGCGATCATGGCAAGTCTCCTGTGGGGTGTTTTCGTGATGCGTTCGTGGGTGCAACTTCAAGCTTGAAAGCGGGGAATGCGCGCATTGGGCGAGGGGCGGTATGCCACCTCGCCAAGGCCGGCGAGCCATCGCTCGACACCCGGCAGGCTCAGCAGATGCTGCACCGTTTCGCGCGCGATGGTGGTGGCCAATGCGTCGGCGGGGCAGCGGTGCGCGCCGCCGCCGAACGTCCACAAGCGCGGCGCTGCGCGGTCGATGTCGAAGCGTAGTGGGTCCGGGTTGGTTGTGCCATCCACGTTGGCGGCGGCCAGCACCACCAGGATCTTGTCGCCGGTGCGCAGCGGCTGGCCCAGCAGCACGATATCGTGCGCGACGAAGCGGCGCGTGTTCTGCACCGGCGCATCGCGGCGCAGGACTTCACGCACGAAAGGCTCGATGGCGTGCGGCTGCGTGCGCAGCCGGGCAGTCAACCCGGCGTGCCGCGACAGCGCAACAATGCAGTTGCCGAGCAGCCCGGCGCAGGCGTCGTAGGTTTGCGCGAGCAGGGCGGCGAGATTGGCGATGTCGGCATCGTTGTCACCGTCGGCGAACGGCGAGGCGGCAAAGCGCTGCTGCAAGCGGCCCACGGCAGCATCGGCCTGCGCGACCACCCCTGCGCTGGCCCCCGGGCCCAACGCGGCCAGGTAGGCGGCAATGTCGGCCTGGCAGGCAGGCGCATCGGCGTGATCGTCCAGCAGCGTTTGCGCCATCGTGGCGAGCGGCACGCGAAAGTGGGCATCGGAATCCAGCGCAGCGTCCAGGCTTGCCGCATCGGGCAGCGCAGTGCGCGCATGCCGCTGCGCGTGGCCGGCCAGCGCAGATACATCCAGTCGGCCCAACGCGGTCATCACCTTGGCTTTGCGTGTGCTGTGATCAGGGCCGTCGATCTGGCGCACGAGGCGGCCAAAAAATGCGCCCGTGGGCGTTGCGGCCACGGCCTTGGGCACCGGCTCTTCTGCAGGCCGTACGCGACAGGCGGCACTGCCAAGCACGGCATCGACGGCTTCGGCGCCGGCGGCCACCCACCAGCCGAGGGTGGCATCGAAGAAGAACGGACGCGTGGCGGCCAGTTCGGCGTAGTAAGGGGCGGGATCAGCATGCCCAATGGCTTGCAGCACGTCGGCGGGCGGGGCGGTGTTGAGGGCGGTCATCAGCATGGGGCGCGGGAGTAAGATGGCTCCCATTCTCTGGACTGGCCGCCCGCCTGTCACGCACCAACAGTTTGGTCTCCATCGAACCATGACCGCATCTTCCCCAGCCACCGCATCGACAACCCAGCCGGACATCGGCCGCGTGGCCGCCACCATTGGCGACCCCACCCGCATCCGCATGCTGCTGCTGTTGATGGAAGGCCGCTCGCTCACCGCCAAGGAACTCGCCTACGGCGCCGGTGTGGAGCCGGCCACGGCCAGCGCGCACTTGCGCCGGCTCGAGGCCGATGCGCTCATCACCTCGTTGTCGAGCGGGCGCTACAAGTACTTCGGGCTGCGCTCTCCGGCGGTGGCGGAGATGATCGAATCACTGCTGGTGGTCGCGCCTGAAAAGCCGGCGGACCCGCGGCGCTCAGCCGTGCCCGAAAACCTGCGTGCGGCACGCCTGTGCTATGACCACCTGGCCGGGCAGCTCGGCACGGAGGTGTCGGAGAAATTCCTGTCGCGCGGCTGGCTGACGCAGCTCGATGAAACGCACGGCGCCTACGATGTCACGCCCGAAGGTGAGCAGGCGCTGGCCGCCATCGGCGTCGATGTGAATGCACTGCGCAACGGCCGACGCCGCTTTGCTTATGGCTGCATGGACTGGAGCGAACGTCGCCCCCACCTGGCAGGCGCGCTCGGGGCCGCTGTGGCGGAGTGCTGTATCGCGCTGGGGTGGCTGGCGCGGCAAAAGCACTCGCGGGCCCTGAACATGACTGAGGTCGGGCAGCGCGAATTGCATGCGTGGCTGCGCACGGCGTAGGGCCGCGCTGTTGTGCGTCAGGTGGCGCCGCGGATCGACTTGACGTAATCGCGCTGGAACACGCACATGCGCAGCGCGTTGTGATACGCGCCGTTGCTGAAGAACTCTTCGATCAGCTCGCCTTCGCGCTGGAAGCCGCATTTCTCGTACACGTGGATCGCGCGTTCGTTCACCACGTCGACAACGAGATACAGCTTGTGCAGATTCAGCACCATGAATGCATAGTCGACGGCCAGTCGCGTCGCGGTTGACGCATAGCCGTGACCTTGCCAGCCGGGCGCGATGATGATCTGGAATTCGCCGCGGCGGTGGATGTAGTTCAGCTCCATCAACTCGACCAGACCCACGGCTTCGCCGGCATCGTTTTCGCAGATGAAGCGGCGCTCGCGCTGGTCGTGCACGTGGCGGTCGTAGAGTTGCGAGAGTTCAGTAAAGGTTTCGTACGGCTCTTCGAACCAATAACGCATGATCTTCGCGTCGTTGTTCAGCTCGTGCACGAAACGCAGGTCGTTGCGCTCGAGCGGGCGCAGGCAGAGGTCGCGGGATTTTTCGATCACCATGATGTTGTCCTTGTTGTGTTGAGGCGCCCGACATCGCGTCGACGCCCCTGCGTTCTCAGCAAGGACGTGTCGCTGCGGATGCGTGTTTGCGCTGCGGTTGCGCGCGTCGGCGCCGATCGAGATACAGCCACCACCCCGTTGCCGCAAACACCGGCAGCATCAATGCTCCAATCAACACTAGCACGACGCCGATCGGTCCGAAGTAGCGTCCATTGTGAAGCGGCAACATGCCTGCCAGCAAGCGTTGCATCGGCGGCTTGTCGGCGAAGGATTCGTTGCGGATGACGACGCCGGTGCTGGCGTCTAGCGTCAAGCGGTTGAAGGCCCGGTCATGCGGTGCATCTGCGGGCAGCCAGTTGATATCGACCTTGCCCGTGCGGGCATCGTCAATACGCAGGGTGGCGGTTCCGTAGTTCGACGCGTTGGCCAGGAAAACGTTCCACGTGCGCTCCAATGCCGCACCGTCGAGCGGTTGTCGCGCGCCTTCCACCGGTTTTGCCTTGGTGACAACGGGCATGCCGGCCAGGCGCTGCAGGCCATCGCGGTACCAGTCATACGCCCAATACAGCCCGCTGAAGGCGGCGAGCAAATACAGCGGCAACACCAGGGTACCGAGGACGGTGTGCACGTCCCACCAGCGAATGCGACCGGCGCGGCTCCATCGGATCACGAGCCAGCTTCGCCAGTTCGTGACGCGACGCGGCCAGCGCAGGTACAGGCCCGAGAGGGCCATTACGACAAGCCCCACCGTGCTGGCTCCGACGATTTGCTTGCCGATCTCATCAGCAAGCAGCGTTCGATGCAGCAGCTTGACGGTGGCAAAGAAGTGCTGCGCGCGCGCTTCAGGCAGCAACGTGCCGGTGGCGGCATCGATGTAGCGCAGCTCTCCGCGGCTGCTGCCGCCGTGTTTGCCGGGCGGCCAGGCATACCAGACGCGCCACGGCTCGGTTGGGGCGGACGCAGCGGTGATGAAGGTGACGGGGCGTTTGGGCATGGCCGCACGCGCCTGCGCTGCGACCTGCAGCAGCGTCGGCGCGGGGCCGCTGCGCGCGGGCAGGGTGAGCACGCCGGGATTGAGCGCGCGCAGCAGTTCATCCTCGTAGGCCATCAGGGCGCCGGTGGCGCCGACGATGGCCAGCACCACGCTGGCTGACAACCCGATCAGCCAGTGCAAGCGGAAAAGCACCCGTCGCAGCATCGCCCGTTCGCCTGTTCGACGCTTACATCTTGTAGCGCACGCCGAGCAGCGCCATGCGCGGGGCGCCCGGCATGTTGTAGTTCTCGGCGCCGCCATGCGCCGACACGTAGTACGCGCGGTTAAACAGGTTCTGCAGGTTCAGCGTGACGTCAACGTGCTTGCTGCGATAACCGGCGCCCAGGTCGACGGTCATGTAACCGGGCAGCGTTGTCAGGTTGTACTGCGATGCATAACGCGCAGCTTCCGCACGCACGCCGCCGGCTACATAGAAGCCGTTCGGCAGATCGTGCTTGAGCCACACCGAGCCGCTATGCCGCGGCGTGAGGGACGGTTGGTTGCCGTTGACGGCCACGCCACCGCTGCGGTCGTTCGGGTTTTCCAGGCGGCCGTTCAGGTAGGCATAGCTCGCCATCAGCGACCACGTCTTCACGATCTCGCCCGTGAACGACAGCTCCAGCCCGCGCGTGCGTTGCGTGCCGATGGGCACGCCCAGCAGCGTAACCGGATCGGCCGCCGTCAGGTTGGTCTGCTTCATGTCGAACAGCGCGGCCGTGACGCTCGCGCCGGCCGAGAGGTCGTACTTGGCGCCGATCTCGTAGTTCGTGGTCGACTGCGGAGCCAGCGCGCCGCTGTTCGGGAAGAAGGTAAAGCTATCGGCCAGCGGCTGGAACGAGCGGCTGTACGACGCGTACAGCGAGAGCGGCTCGATCGGGTGATACACAACGCCGAAGCGCGGGCTGACCGGCTTGTCGGTGCGTGACAGATCGACATTGCGCGGGGTCAGGTCGTCGCGGCTCTGCTTGAGGATTTCATAGCGCAGGCCGGCGAGCACCGTCCATTGCGGCGAAAACTTGATCAAGTCCTGCACGTACGCTGCATACGTCTCGTTGTGCGAGAGGCCGTAGTTGGTCGGCACCGCGTTGCCCGGTACGGTCGGCAACACCTGCAGCGTCGGGTTGAACAGGTTGTACGTCGTGCTGCCTGGCGCCGCGGCCACGCGGTCGCTCTTGTCCTGATAGCCCAGCTCGATGCCGTACAGCAGCGTGTGCTGGATGCCCCAGGTCTCGGCCTTCTGGGTCAGCTCGTTCTGCCACAGCGTGCCGCGGTCGTTGCGGTTGCGCTGGTTGACGGCGAGCGTGACGGTCGGGATCGGCCCATCGGTGACGCGGCTGACCGTCGTGTAGTTGTTGCGGCCGAGCGAGTATTCGTAGTTGCGCACCACGCTGTGGAACGACCACTTGTCGTTGAAGCGGTGGTCCAGCGTGCCGGTCACGCTCTTGACGGTGGATTCCACATTGCCGGCGCCCGCATCGGCCGAGCCATAGCGCGTCTCGATCGGAACGTTCACCGGACGACCGCGATACGACGGCACGCCCTGGTCAGCGATGCGCTTGTCGTGCAGGTAATCGAACTGCACCGTGAGCTTGGTATCGGGCGCCAGGTTGAACAGGAACGACGGCGAGATTGCCTGACGGCGCAGGAAGTAGTCGTTGCGGAAGCCGCCCGAATCTTCAACCGCACCGGTAATGCGCGCGCGGATGGCGTCGTCGTTGATGGACGTGTTCAGGTCGAACTCGGCGCGCTTCTGGCGCTCCGTGCCGACCACGACGCCCACTTCGGCCAGCGGCGTGGCCAGCGGTTTCTTTGTCACGCGATTGATGATGCCGCCGGACGAACCGCGCCCGTACAGCACGGCCGCCGGGCCTTTCAACACCTCAATGCGGTCGATGTTGGACAGGTCGCGGAAGTAGAGCGAGTCGTCGCGCAGGCCGTCGACGTACTGGTCGTTGATCGACGAGAAACCGCGAATGGTCACTTGGTCGCGCTGCGCGTCGCCCAGCGAGGCCGACACGCCCGGCACGTTGCGCAGCGTGTCGTTGATCGACAGCGCGCCCTGGTCCTGAATCACCGCACGCGGCACGACGTTCACCGACTGCGGAATCTCGCGCAGCGGCACGGGAATCTTCGTGGCGGTGTTCGCGATGGGCGTGTCGTAGCTCGTGCTGCTGCGTGTGCCCTTGACCGTGGACGTCGGCAACGTGCCCGCATCGGCTGCGGCAACGGTGTCGGCTGCAGTTGCCACATGGGCAAATGGCAGCGTTCCAAGGACGGCCAGAGACAGGCACAAACGTTTCGGCGGCATTGCAGTTCCCGTAAAGTGAAAAGTAGGACGCGACTCCCTCCCCCGAGGTGCGGCGCCTTCAGAATGTGAAGGCGCAGATAATAATGAGAACAATTCCTATTTACAAGAGAGTTAAAGCGTGTTTTTGACGATGCGCAACGTTTGCTGGCCGCGGGTCCAGCAACTTTTTAACGCGATGCCCTAAGGTTTTGGGCACCAAGTTGCGGCGCCGTCGTCTGACTCGCCTGTTTTCTGCCATTTTTTCGACATGTCGCATTCATCACATCAGATGCCATTGAGCGCCGCTTTGATCGGCTACGGTTATGCGGGCAAGCTCTTTCACGCTGCATTGATCGACGCCACGCCAGGGCTGCATTTGCAGGTCATCGGCTCCAACCGGCCGGAGGCGGTGCATGCGGATCGGCCGCAGGCTGTGGTCTGCGCGCCGGAAGCGGCGGCCACGCACCCGGATGTCGACCTCGTCGTCATCGCCGCGCCAAATGACCGCCACACGCCGTTGGCTGAAGCTGCGTTGCGCGCGGGCAAGCATGTCGTCGTGGACAAGCCGTTCACCGTCACGCTGGCAGAGGCGCGGCATCTGGCGCGGGTCGCGCGTGAGACGGGGCGCTTGCTGTCGGTATTCCAAAACCGCCGCTGGGACAGCGATTTCCTGGCCGTGCAAGGAGCGATTGCGAGTGGCGCCATCGGCGAAGCCATGCACGTCGAGGCGCATTTCGACCGCTATCGCCCGCAGGTGCGTGCGCGCTGGCGGGAGCAGGCGGGGCAGGGCACGGGCATCTGGTTCGACCTCGGCCCGCACCTGATCGACCAGGCGCTGCAACTGCTTGGCCTGCCCGATGCGGTGAGCGCTTCGTTCGCACGCCAGCGGCCAGGCGCGCAAACGCCGGACTGGGCGCATGTCGTCCTGGAATTGGGCGAGCGCCGGGCTGTCCTGCACGCGAGCATGCTGGTGGCGGGCGGCTCGCCGCGCTGGATCGTCCACGGCACGCGCGGTTCGTTCATCAAACGGCGGATGGATCAGCAGGAAGCCCAGCTGCTGGCCGGCATGCAACCCGGCGCGCAAGGCTGGGGCGCCGACGACGACGCGGGCCTGCTCATCGACGGCGCAACATCCACCGAAACCGCCGTCGCAACGCCTGGTGGCGATCAGCGCGCGTACTACGCCGCTGTGCGCGACGCCATCCTCGGCGAGCGCGCAAATCCTGTCCCGCCCGTGCAGGCGGTGGCCGTCATGGCTGTGCTCGAAGCCGCCGTGGCCGCTGCCGAAACCGGCACGGCCGTCGTGCCGGACCTGACCGATGCCGAACGCGCGGATTGGTGCGCCGCGCGGGAGACCGCCTCGTGAACGGCGTCGTGATCCTGTTGCTGGTGGCGGGCGGTCTGCTGGCGGTGGTGGCGCTGGTGCAGATGCTGGCCTCGCGCCTGACGTTGCCGGAATCGACCTTGCTGGCGCTGGCGGGCATCGGTATCGGCGGCGCCTATGTGATCTTGCGGAGCAGCGCGCCTGCCTTTGCCACCACGTTCTTCGCGCCGCTGGTCGATCCAAGTTGGCCGGCGGAGGCGTACCTGTGGCTCTTCCTACCGCCGCTGTTGTTTCAGGCAGCGCTGTCGGTGGATGTGCGGAGCATGGCGCCGGATGCCGCGCCAATCCTGATGCTCGCCATCGTGGCCGTGGTGGTGGCTACGGGTGTGATCGGCCTCGCAGCGGCGGCCGTCACGCCGTTTGGCATCGTCACGTGCCTGCTGCTCGGCGCGATGATTGCCACGACCGACCCGTCCGCCGTGATTGCGGTGTTTCGCGATGTGGGCGCACCGGCGCGGCTGATCCGCCTGGTGGAAGGCGAGGCGCTGCTGAACGATGCGGCCGCCATTGCGATCATGGGCGTGCTGCTTGCCATGCTGACGGGGCACGGCGGCGATGCGTCCATCGTCGCCGGCCTGCGTGAGCTGGCCAGGGCGTTTGGTGGCGGCGTGGTGTTCGGTTTGATCGCCGGGCGCATCGCCGCATTCCTGCTGCCGGCGCTGCGCGGCATCGCCCAGGCGGAAGCCGCGTGGACGCTCGCGCTCCCGTATCCCCTGTATCTCGTGGCGGAAAACATGCTGGGCGTGTCGGGTGTGGTGTCGGTGGTCTGCGCCGGGCTGGTGATCGGCGCGCTGGGCCGCACGCGCCTGACGCCGCGCAACTGGTCGCATCTGCAACTGATTTGGGAGCAGATTGCGGCGCTGGCTGGGGCGGTGGTCTTTCTGTTGGCGGCGGTGCGCGTGCCGGAACTGCTGCACGGCGTGGTGTGGAAAGACGCGCTATGGCTCGCGGTGATCGTGCTGGCGGCACTGGTGGCGCGCCTTGCCGTGCTGTTCGGCCTGCTGCCCGCGCTGGCGTGGCTCAAGCTCTCCGCGCCGGTCAGCCATGCGTACAAGCTCGCGATTGCGTGGGGCGGCCTGCGTGGTGCCGTCACGCTGGTGCTGGCCTTGGGGGTGGCCGAAAACCAGGCCGTGCACGAAGCCGATCGTCATTTCGTCACCATCCTCGCCACCGGCTTTGTGCTGGTGAGCGTGCTCTTCAACGGGGCGACGCTGCGCTGGGTGATGCGGCAGTTGGGGCTCGATCAGTTGTCGCCGCAAGAGCAAGCCTTGCAAGGCCAGGCGCTGAGCATGTCGACGGAGGAAGTGGAATCGACCATGCGCCGTATCGGCGGGCATTTTCATTTCACGTCGGGCGCCACCGATCAGGCGGCGGAGGTGTATCGGCGGGAAGTCGCGGCCGGCGCGCTCGAGCTGAACCTTGAAGAAGCGCTGTCCGAGCGCGAGCGCCTGACCATCGGCCTGGTATCGCTCGCCACGCGGGAGCGCGAGCTGATTCCCGAGTACGGCAACGGCCTCGTCTCGATCCGCAACCTCGACGCCATGATGCGCAACACCGCCGACATGATCGACGCGGCGCGCACGGAGGGCCGCCTGGGTTACAAGCGCGCATCGCGGCGCATCCTCGCCAAGAACGCCGGCTACCGCTTTGCGGTGTGGCTGCACCGCGTGGCGCATATCGACCGGCCACTGGCCAACGCGCTGGCCGATCGCTTTGAGCTGCTCATTTGCCGCCAGACGGTGTTGGAACGCTTGCGCGCGTACAACCGTACGTCGCTGCAGCCCGTGCTGGGCGAGCGCATGGCAGACCTGCTCGACGGCGTGTTGATCACCCGTATCGAGGCGGCGGAGGAGGGCCTGGCCGAGCTGCGCGAGAAGTTCGGCGACTACAGCGCTGCGCTGGAAAAACGCCTGCTGGTGCTGTTCGCGCTGTACATCGGCCAGAGCAAGATCGACACGATGCTGGCCGAAACGGTGATCTCGAAAGAGGTCTACAAGCAGATCAGCGCGGTGATCCGCCGTGCATGGACGGCCGCGCTGCCGCGGCCGCCGCTGTCGACTGCGCTGCGTATGCCGGCCGCATCGCGGTAGTGTGGCTCAGAGCCGTTTGTCTTCCCGCTCTAAGCCCGGATGGCGGTGGATGTCGTGCGTGATGAAGCCCGTCTCGTTATCGGGCATCTCCAGCCACTCCGGGTGCGAAAGCGATTCGCGAATATCCGCCAGGCCTGAGGCCCAATGGTCCCGCATGGTGGATGGCCCGAACTGGATGTCCTTGCCCGGCCCTTCGTGTTCCTTTGCAGCGTAGATGAGGTGGAAGACGTTGTAGCGCTTGGTGCAGGCCATCTCCTGCGCGTGCTTGTACCACTGCGTGCGCTCGAATTCCTTGGGCGGCAGGTGATCGAGCAGCTTCCGTATCAACCGGCGGGTGGATTGCGAACGCTCCATCCAGTCGGTGGTGAGCCGCGTACGGCTGGAGTACTGCAAGTCCTTCTGCCGGCTGGCTACGCCGATCATCGTATTGGGCACCGGACCCAGCGCGCTCCAGAGGTCCACCTGAAACACCAGCGTGTCGCGGCGCGGCTTGGAGCCCAGCACATACGACAGCGGCGTGTTGGAGACGACACCGCCGTCCCAGTAATACTCGCCGTCGATCAGCACGGGCGGAAAGCCCGGCGGCAGCGCGCCCGATGCCATGAAGTGCTCGGCCCGTAGGCGGCGCTCGGTGTTGTCGAACGCTTCCAGGTTGCCGGTGCGGACGTTTACGGCGCCCACCGATACGCGGATGCCACCGTCGTTGATGCGGTCGAAATCGCACAGGCGTTCCAGCGTCGCTTTGAGCGGCGTTGTGTCGTAGTAGCTGGCTTCGAGCGGGTCGACCTCGTTGGCCGGCAGCGGCGCCGGAAAGCGCGGCGTAAAAAAGCCGCGCTGGCCTTCAAGCAGGGTGTCGGCCGCCTGCATGGCGGTCAGCCATTTGCGCAGATGCGCGTTGCCGTCAAACCAGGCGTTCTCCAGGATGTCGGGCAGCGGCGGCGAGAACGTCGGTTGCGTGATGATCTGCCAGAACTCGCGCAGCTTCTCTCGCCGATGCTTGGGCGCGTTGCCTGCAATGATGGCCGTATTCAATGCCCCGATGGAGATGCCCGCAATCCAGTTCGGCACGATGCCGGCTTCGTCCAGCCCTTCGAACACGCCCGCCTGGTACGAGCCCAGTGCGCCGCCGCCTTGCAGCACCAGCGCGATGTTTTCGTATTCGGGAAGCACGATGCGCTGCGCTGTAGTGAGCGGCGCATCTGCGGGGCGTGACGACTCTGCCGGCGTGGGCCGCTTGGTTGCGGCCACGCGTAGTTTGGGTGCGGGCATATCTCCTCCAACCTCCTTGCGGGTGCTTAGATTTACTGCATGAACCAGCCGTGGCTCACCACGAACGATTGCCCGGTCAGCGCGGCGCTCGGGAACGTGGCCAGGAAGCGCACCGTCTCGGCCACGTCTTCCACGGTGGTGAACACGCCGTCCACGGTATCACCGAGCATGACCTTTTTCACGACATCCTCTTCGCTGATGCCGAGTTCCTTTGCTTGCTCGGGAATCTGCTTTTCGACCAGCGGCGTGCGCACAAAACCGGGGCACACCACATGCGAACGCACGTTATGCGCGGCACCTTCCTTGGCCAGCACCTTGTTCAGGCCGAGCAGCGCGTGCTTGGCCGCTACGTAGGCCGACTTGAGCGGCGAACCCTCGTGCGAGTGCACCGACCCCATGTAGATCACCACGCCGCCACGGTCGTCCTTGCACATGTGGCGCAGCGCTGCACGCGTGGTCAGGAACGCGCCATCGACGTGGATGGCCTGCATCTTTTTCCAGTCGGCAAACGAGTAGCTCACGAACGGATTGACGATCTGGATGCCGGCGTTCGAAACGAGGATGTCGACCGAGCCGAATTCTTCGGCCACGCGGTCGATGCCGCTGTCCACGGCTTGTTCATCGGTCACGTCCATGCGCAGGCCGATGGCCTTGCCGCCGGCATCGGTGATCTCTTTGGCCACGGCCTTGGCGCCGTCTTCGTTCAGGTCAACGATGGCGATGGCCGCGCCCGAATCGGCGAGCGTGAGGGCGATCTGCTTGCCGATGCCGCTGGCGGCACCCGTGACGACGGCAACTTTGCCTTTCAAATCAGACATGTGTGTACTCCGAGGGTTGGCGGGAAAGGAATGGCGTTGGGCAGGTTTTACTTCGCCAGGTAATCGAACACAACTTCGCCCATGCCGAGGGTCAGGTCTGCGATGATGTGCCGCGCTTCGACAATTTCCAGCACGGGCAGTTCGGCCACGGGTGCCAGCGCATGGTGCGCCAGTTCCAGCGATGCCGGGCCGGTCCATGCTCCTTTCATGTCGATGTCGACCATGTAGTTGCGCGACAGCTCGCAGATGCGCGCGGTCTTGCCATCCACGTGCGGAATGATCTTGAGCAGAAAGTTGGGGCGCTCCAGGCGGCGTTTCTGCTCGGCCAGATCCAGCTCGCGGTGCTTGTAACCCATGGTGCCGGTCGCTACGCGCACGGGGCCGTAGTCGAGCGTGCCGATCAGCGTGTCCTTGTCGGTCACCAGCCGGGGCGAGGCGAGTTTCTTGGGAAAGCCCCACATTTCACGGCCGCCGGCCAGGGGCGGGTGGTCGTCCAGGTACATCGCCAGCGTGTACGTGCCGGGCTTGCCTTCGTAGGTGACGGGAATGACCTGGCCGCTTTCGGTGTAATCGCCAAAGCCAGTGGAGTCGGCCATGCGGATGAACTCGTAGGCGACGAGCGGTTCGGGTACTTCTAGCGGCTCGGGCACCATGGCACGCAGCTTGGCCGGGTCGGTCCGGTACGTGATGATGAAGAATTCGCGGTGGATGAAGCGGTACGGGCCGGGCGGATAAGCGGGGCTCGTCAGCGGCATCGCGAAGGCGGTTTCGCGGATGGTCTTGATGTCCATGGCACTCCTTGTGCAGGTTGGGCTGCAGGTCGCGTTGGGAATCGATACGGCGCAAGAGAACGGTAGGCGACAGCGCATCGTGTCGCGCCTTTGTGACGCTGCAACCTTCCGTTCACGCGAATTTCACGTTTGAGTGCCCGTAACGTGATTGATTGCATGCAATACGTCATTGCGCCGCATGCAGCATGCGCCTGTCAGGCGTGCGAGAGGAATTCCCAGAGCGCCGGTTCGGCGGAATACGCCACGTTGAAGCGCAGCCACGGGCTCGGCTCGTCATGCGGCCGGAAGTATTGGCCGGGCGCGAGCCAGATGTTGTGGTCGATGGCCTGATTGGCTAGCGCGGCGGCATCTGCATGGCTGGGCAAACGCGCCCACAGGAAGAGGCCGCGCCCCGGCGTATCGAACGGCTCGGCACCATGTTGGCGCATGAGGGTTTCGACACGTGTGTGGGCCTCGCCCAGTCGCGCAACCAGTCGCGCCACGTGTTCGGCATAGACGGGCCGGGTGACGAACGCATGCACGATGCGCTCGGTAATTTCGGACGAGGTGAGCGCCACGGCCATCTTCGTGCGCGCCAGCTCGCGGGTGATGGCGGCATCGGCCACCACGTAGCCCGCGCGCAATGAGGGCGAGATCGTCTTGGAAAAGCCGCTCACGTAGAGCGTGCGGCGCAGGCCGTCGAGCGCGGCCAGCATCGGGGCGGCGGGGTCGGCCAGTTCCCGGTGCAAGTCGTCCTCAACGATCCACAGGCCGTGCTGCTCAGCCAGTTGCAGCACGCGATAAGCGTTCTGTGCCGTCATGGATGAGCCGGTGGGATTCTGCAGCACGGAGCTGGTGAAGAGGGCGCGCGGCCGGTCGGCATCGTCGGCGCGCAGGATGTTTTCCAGCGCCACGGTGTCGAGCCCATCCGGCGTGCGCGGCACGCCGACCACGCGCAGGCCGGCCAGCTTCAGCACCTGGAGCACGTTGCAGTAGCCCGGATCATCCACCGCGACGACGTCGCCGGCTTTGAACAGCGTGCGGACGATCAGGTCGAGCGCCTGCGTCGCGCCGCTGGTCAGCAGCACTTGCGAGCGCTCCACCGGCAGCCCGCGCAGCGCCAGCGACTGCGCCACGTATTCGCCCAACGGCGCATAGCCCCACGGATGTCCGTAGCCCGCCACGCGCAACGCCGACACACGGCTCACCGCCCGCATGGCTTCCTGCACACCGCGCTCGTCCAGCCAGTCGTTGGGCAGCCAGCCGCAGCCTGGCTTGATGGCGATGGAGCGATCGGCAAAGACATCCGACAGCAGCCACGCCGCGTTGAGCGTCGGCGGCTCCCAGCGCGGGGCCACGGAAGCCGGTTGGGCTGGTGTACGAGCCGCCACCAGGTAGCCCGAACGCGGCCGCGCGACGATGGCGCCCAGCGCCGCCAGCCGCGTGTAGGCCTCCGCCACCGTAAAGGTGCTCACGTCGTGGGCCTGCGCCAACTTGCGCACGGAGGGCAGCCGCGTGCCCGGCACCAAGGCATGGCTGTCGACCGCCGCACGAATGCCTTGGACGATCTGGTCGACCAACGTACGCTGGGGATGAGAAGGATCGAGTTCGAGTTGCATGTTGCGATGCGGCATGGGAGCGGTGGTGGGCGCCTATACAGTTTCTTATAGAACTGCCATCTGTGCATGTCCGTGTCGCGTTCGACTCTGTACAGTTTGCTCCAACTGCTGGCCCGCCAGCCTGTTCCCTTTCCGCTGTTTTTTCGGAGTGACCGATGAAACCCGCACCGCACCCGCTGGAAACCACCGATCTGTCCTACTTCTGGATGCCGTTCACGGCCAACCGTCAGTACAAGGCTGCGCCGCGCCTGCTGACGTCGGCCCAGGGCATGTATTACCGCGACGCCGACGGCCGTGAAGTGCTCGACGGCACGGCGGGTCTGTGGTGCGTGAACGCCGGGCACAGCCGCAAGGAGATCGTCGAGGCCATCACCGCGCAGGCGAGCACGCTGGACTATGCGCCCACCTTCCAGATGGGCCACCCGCTGGCGTTCCGTGCGGCCGAAAAGGTCGCCGAGATCATGCCGGCAGGGCTGAACCGCATCTTTTTCACCAACTCCGGTTCCGAAGCGGTGGATACGGCGCTCAAGATTGCACTGGCCTACCACCGCGCACGCGGCGAAGGGCAGCGCACGCGCCTGATCGGCCGCGAGCGCGGCTATCACGGCGTCGGCTTTGGCGGCATCTCGGTGGGCGGTATCTCGCCGAATCGCAAGGCGTTCTCGGCCAACCTGATTCCCGGCGTTGACCACCTGCCGCATACGCACGCGCCGGAGCACAACGCGTTCTCCAAGGGCCAGCCGGCATGGGGCGAACATCTGGCCGACGAGCTGGAGCGCATCGTCACGCTGCACGACGCATCGACCGTCGCCGCCGTCATCGTCGAGCCGCTGGCAGGCTCCACGGGTGTGCTGGTGCCGCCCAAGGGTTATCTGCAGCGCCTGCGCGCGCTGTGCGACAAGCACGGCATCCTGCTGATTTTCGATGAGGTCATTACCGGTTTTGGCCGGCTGGGCGCGGCAACGGCGGCGGAGTTTTTTGGCGTGACGCCCGACCTGCTGACGATGGCCAAGGGCATCAACAATGCTGCCGTGCCGATGGGCGCCGTGGCCGTGCGCCAGTCGGTGCACGACACCGTTGTCGACGCCGGTGCGCCGGGCGCGATCGAGCTGTTCCACGGCTACACGTATTCGGCGCACCCGCTGGCTGCGGCCGCGGCGGTGGCTGCACTGGATCTGTATCGAAGCGAAGGGCTGTTCGAGCGTGCGCGTTCGCTGTCGCCAGTGTTTGAAGCGGCAGCGCATTCGGTCAAGGGCGCGCCGCACGTGAAGGACATCCGCAACCTGGGCCTCGTGGCCGGCATCGAACTGGAATCCCGCCCCGGCGCCGTGGGCGCGCGCGCTTACGAAGTCTTCCTGAAATGCCTGGAGCGCGGGGTGCTGGTGCGCTACACCGGCGACATCCTGGCGTTCTCGCCGCCGCTCATCATCGAAGAGGCGCAGATCGCGCGCATCTTCGACACCGTTCGTACCGTTCTGCAAGAGGTAGCCTGAAATGAACCGACCGATTGATCCTGCCGTGACGGAATCCGTCGTCAGCCATTACATCGGCGGCCAACGCCATGCCGGCAGCGGCACACGCACCGCCGATGTGTTCAACCCGGCCACGGGCGCCGTGAGCGCGCAAGTGCTGCTGGGCGGCAAATCCGAAGTGGGCGCCGCCGTGGCCGCTGCCCACGCCGCCGCCGCCGACTGGGCCGAGACCTCGCCGCTCAAGCGTTCGCGCGTGCTGTTCAAGTTCAAGGAACTGCTCGATCAAAACCAGGATGCCCTGGCGGCCGCCATCACGCGCGAGCACGGCAAGGTGTTCTCCGACGCCAAGGGCGAAGTCACGCGCGGCATTGAAGTGGTGGAATTTGCCTGCGGCATTCCGAACCTGCTCAAGACCGAATTCACCGACAACATCGGCGGCGGCATCGACAACTGGAACCTGCGCCAGCCGCTGGGCGTCGTGGCCGGCATCACGCCGTTCAACTTCCCGTTCATGGTGCCGATGTGGATGGCGCCCGTGGCGCTGGCGTGCGGCAACACGTTCATCCTCAAGCCGAGCGAGCGTGACCCGACCCCCAGCCTCATGATTGCCGACCTGCTCAAGCAGGCGGGCTTGCCCGACGGCGTGTTCAACGTCGTGCAGGGCGGCAAGGACGCCGTCGATGCGCTGCTCGAGCATCCGGATGTGCAGGCCGTCTCGTTCGTCGGCAGCACGCCCATCGCCGAATACATCTACGCCGAGGGCACCAAACGCGGCAAGCGCGTGCAAGCCTTGGGCGGTGCAAAGAATCACCTCGTCGTCATGCCGGATGCGGATCTCGACCAGGCGGTCGATGCGCTGATCGGCGCCGGCTACGGTTCTGCCGGCGAGCGCTGCATGGCGATTTCCGTGGCCGTGGCGGTGGGCGACGTGGCCGACAAGCTGGTCCCGCGCCTCGCCGAACGCGCCCGCGCACTCAAGATTGGCAACGGCATGCAGGCCGACAGCGAAATGGGTCCGCTCGTGACGGCTGCACACAAGGCCAAGGTGGAAGGCTACATCGCCAAGGGCGTGGAAGAGGGCGCCGAGCTGGTGGTGGACGGCCGCGGCCACACGGTGGACGGCCACGCCGAGGGCTTCTTCACGGGCGGCACGCTGTTCGACCACGTCAAGCCCGAGATGACGATCTACAAGGAAGAGATCTTCGGTCCGGTGCTCTCGGTGGTGCGCGTGCACGATCTGGCCGAGGCGGTGAAGCTGATCAACGCCCACGAGTTCGGCAACGGCGTGTCGTGCTACACGAGCGATGGCGGCGTGGCGCGTGCATTTGCGCGGCAGATCCAGGTGGGCATGGTCGGCATCAACGTGCCGATTCCGGTGCCGATGGCGTGGCACAGCTTTGGCGGCTGGAAGCGCTCGCTGTTCGGAGACCACCACGCCTATGGCGAAGAAGGTGTGCGTTTTTACACGCGCTACAAGAGCGTGATGCAACGCTGGCCGGATTCGATCGCCAAGGGCGCTGAATTCGTGATGCCGACAGCCAAGTAAGCCGACGTATCGCTCATGAGAAAGGGAGGCAATGCCTCCCTTTATCGTTTGAACATGCCGAGTTGAAACCGGCGTGTCATATTGGTTTGATGTTGACGGCGATGAGTTCGCCATCGGGCCCGATTTCTACATCGAAGCTGACGCGCTGGCCCTCGTGGAATGTCTGCGAGCGCGAAAACTGGATCTCCGAATCCCGAATAAAACTCGGGGCAGCATGCATTTCTGCAGCTGCCCCGGCGGGCGGATCATATTGAACGGCGTTCTCTTCAATTCGGCTGGCCATTGCATGCTCCCAAAAGGGGTTCGTCAAACCAGGCCACCGCTTCCGGCGGCCATCCGACTGCTTGATGGCAAACACGTACTGAAACAACCTGCCTGGCGGAATATCCCGGCCAATACACGCGCGAGAGGAAACCTCGCGCGGCAAGCCAAAACCGGGCTACCGCGCCCGCGTGCTCCGTGTTACTGGGGCACGATGTTCGAAGCTTGCTTGCCCTTCGGGCCTTGCGTGACTTCGAACGACACCTTCTGACCTTCCTTCAGGCTTTTGAAGCCTGCGGCATTGATTGCGGAGAAATGAGCGAAAAGGTCTTCGCCGCCATCATCCGGGGTAATGAAGCCGAAACCCTTTGCGTCGTTGAACCACTTGACGGTACCAGTAGCCATGATTTTGAGTCGTGAAGTTGAGAAATCGATCGGCCGCCGGCCAAATACAAACACAGCAGGCAGACCCGGCCGAACCGGCCAAACGATCGTTTGGTGAATATATGCTTGGCGCGTCGCCCCGTCAAAGTCTGTTTTTTTAAGGTTTCCGTTTGGAGCGGCCGCAGCCGCTGTTTTCGGGGCTGCATCAGGGTTGGCGCGGTCTTGCCATCGGTGCAAACACCCGCGCAAAACCGGGCGTTTTCACCTAAGCTTTAGTGGCTTCTGCCGCACTCGGGGCCCGCAGCAAAACCGGTGCCGCAGAGGTGCACGAAAATTGCGTGCGCCCCCGTCGTTCCAGTCGCAGCCTACCCATGACGACAGCCGCAGCCAGTCACACCAAGAAAAATCCCGCGTTGATGGCCACCATGGTGGGCGCGATCGGCGTGGTCTTCGGGGACATCGGCACCAGCCCCCTGTATGCCCTGAAGGAATGCTTCAACCCCGAGCATGGGGTGCCGTTTTCCGACCAGACCGTCTTCGGCATCCTGTCGATGCTGTTCTGGGCGATGACGCTGGTGGTCTCCGTCAAATACGTGTTGTTCGTCATGCGGGCGGACAACAACGGCGAAGGCGGCATCCTCGCGCTGACGGCGCTGGCCATGCGCGCAAGCAGCGGCAGCGCCCGGTTTACGCGCACGTTGATGCTGCTGGGCCTGCTGGGCGCCGCCATGTTCTACGGGGATGCCGTCATTACACCGGCCATTTCCGTGCTCTCCGCCATTGAAGGCATGGAAATCATGGCGCCCGCGCTGCAGACATGGGTCTTGCCGCTGGCGCTGATTGTGCTGATCGCCTTGTTCCTCATCCAAAAGCAGGGCACGCACGTGGTGGGGCGCCTGTTCGGGCCGATCATGGTGATCTGGTTCGTGCTGCTGGGGCTGATCGGGTTGGCCTCCGTGGTGAAGTCGCCGCAGATCTTGGTGGCCCTGAGCCCCCTGTACGCCATCGAATTCGGATTCCGGCATACGGTGCTGGCGTTCATCGTGTTCGGCTCGGTGTTTCTGGCACTGACCGGCGCCGAGGCGCTGTATGCCGACATGGGCCACTTCGGCGCCCGCCCCATCCGCTATGCGTGGTTCTACATTGCCATGCCGTGCCTGCTGCTGAATTACTTTGGCCAGGGCGCCTTGCTGCTGCGTGAGCCGAGCGCCGTGCAGAACCCGTTCTTCCTGTTGATGCCGAACTGGGCTGTTGGCCCGATGGTGGTGCTGGCCACGGCGGCCACCGTCATTGCGTCTCAGGCTGTCATCTCGGGCGCGTTTTCGATGACGGCGCAGGCGGTGCATCTGGGCTATGCGCCGCGCATGAAGATTCTCTACACGTCGGATGTGGAAATCGGCCAGATCTACGTGCCGGTGGTCAACTACATGCTCCTGGTGCTGGTGGTGGCCGTGGTGCTGGCTTTCGGCAAGTCCGACAACCTGGCGGCCGCCTACGGTATTGCGGTGACGACCACCATGGTGCTGACGACCGGGCTGGTGACGGTGGTCATGCGCAACGCCTGGAAATGGCGCCTGTCACTGGTGGCCTGCATCGGCGCGGTGTTCCTGGCGGTGGATCTGTCGTTCTTCTCCGCCAACCTGCTCAAGATCGCCGCGGGTGGCTGGTTCCCGCTGCTGCTGGGTGGCCTGATCTTCTTCCTGATGGTGACGTGGCATACCGGCACGCAGCTGCTGAAGGCGCGCAATGTCGAGGGTGGCATTCCGCTCGAGCCGTTCATGGAAGGGCTGCTGCGTCATCCACCGTATCGTGTGGACGGCACGGCCGTGTATCTCACGCCAAGCATCGAGTTTGTACCGTTGGCGTTGCTGCACAACCTCAAGCACAACCACGTGCTGCACAAGCGCGTGCTGTTCATCCACTTCCGCACGCTGGCCGTGCCGTATGTGGACCCCGCCAAGCGCCTCGTCATCAAAACCATTGGCGACGACATCCACACCGCAGTGGTGGATTTCGGCTTCAAGGAAACCCCCGCCGTGGACGAGATCGTGCGCAGCGTGGGCGAGCGTCTGGGCATCGTTTTTGAAGATATGGAAACATCGTTCTTCATTACGCGCGCCACGGTGGTGCCGTCGCCGCTGCCTGGGATGGCGATGTGGCGCGAGTCGCTGTTTGCCTGGATGCAGCACAACAGCGCCAAGCCGTCGGACTTCTTCCGGATTCCTGCCAACCGACTGGTTGAGTTGGGGAGCAAGGTGGAGATTTAGCCCAGCGCGTGGTGCGCTACGCAAACCGCGTCACGCTATCCCCACGGCAGAACGCCAGCAACGCCAACTGCCCGGCCCGGGCGTGGCGGATCGCCAGCGAAGACGGCGCGGAGATGGTCGCCAGCAGCGGCACCTGCAGCTGCACGCACTTGCGCGCCAGCTCGTAGCTTGCACGACTCGTCATAACGATGAATCCGTCTGCGGGGCGGATGCCGAGTCGTGCCAGGCGGCCGATCAGCTTGTCGAGCGCGTTGTGGCGGCCCACGTCTTCCAGCACATGCAGCGGTGCGTTGCCGTCTGCAGGCACCCAGCCGGCCGCATGCAAACCACCAGTAAGCGCGTTGGCCGGCTGATGTGCCGTCATCGCCTGCATGGCGTCCAGCACCTGCGCGTCGGCAAGAGACGCCAGCCATGCGGGCGGCGTCAGCGGCGCCGGTGCGTCTTCAAAGGTCTGCAGGCTTTCAATGCCGCAGAGGCCGCAACCGGTCGGGCCGGCGAGCGCGCGGCGGCGTTCCTTCAACCGGACGAAGCAATGCGAGGCGATTTCCGCATGCACTTCAAGCCCATGCGGATGCGTTTCCACGTCTGCGCCACGCCAATCGGCGCGACCGTCGATGATGCCTTCCGACAGCGCGAAGCCCAGCGCGAAATCTTCCAGATCCGTCGGCGACGCCATCATCACCGCATGCGTGATGCCGTTGAAGACGAGCGCCACCGGCGCTTCTTCGGCGACGGCGGTGGCGGTGTCGTCTTGCATGCCGGCGCGCGTGCGTTTCGTCGCGGAGGTGGAAACGACGGGCAAGCCGGCGGGGTGGGGCAGGGCAGTCATGCAGGAAAATCGGGCAGGGCGCGGCCGGGGTCGAGCAGCACAATGAGCCAGCGCGTGTCGTCCATGGCAACGCGCAACAGGCCTGCGTCGGCCAGCGGATGCAGCGCGCGCAGCACCGTGCTGGCGCGCTCACCCACGCGCTTGGTCAGCCAGGGCAGCGACACCGGCTTGCTGGCCTCGGTTTCGCGCAATGCGGCCAGCAGCGCCAGTTGCAGCGCAGACCACGCCGGCTCGGTTGGCATCAGGCTTCCGCCGTGTTGGCCGCGGTGGCGTCAGCGGTGCGTTCGGCCTGGCTCGGAACCAGCATCACAGGAATCGACTTGGACGTCGGCGTGCGGGCCTGGTCGGCCACGGAAGACAGCGGCACCAGCGGGTTCGTCTCGGGGTAATACGCCGCCAGGCAGCCGCGCGGAATGTCATACGCCACCAGGCGGAAGCCATCGGCGCGCCGCGTGGTGCCGTCTTCGGACAGCGTCACCATGTCGACCCACTCGCCGTCTTTCATGCGGATCGTGTGCAGGTCTTCCTTGTTGATGAAGACCACGCGGCGCTGGCCGAACACGCCGCGATAGCGGTCGTCCATGCCGTAGATCGTGGTGTTGTACTGGTCGTGCGAACGGACCGTGGCGAGCGTGAAGACGGTGGCGTCGGCATGGCGCTCGCGGGCGCGGTGGACCGGCGTGTCGGTCGGCACGGCATGCGCGTGGAATTCCGCCTTGCCCGAGGGCGTGTTCCACACACGTTCGGATGCTGTGTTGCGCAGGCGGAAGCCGCCCGGCACGCGAATCTTCTCGTTGAAGCCGGCAAAGTCGTCGAACACGGCTTCAATGCGTTCCCGGATGCGGTCGTAGTCTTCGACCAGCCAGCGCCACGGGATGGTGCTCTCGGGCAGCGTCGCCTCAGCCAGCCGCGCCACGATGGCCGGCTCCGACAGCAGATGCGGCGAGGCTGGCGGGTTGATGCCTGCGGACATGTGCACCATGCTCATCGAATCTTCCACGGTCACGCCTTGCGTGCCGCCGGCCTGTTGGTCGATCTCGGTGCGGCCCAGGCACGGCAGGATCAACGCGGCCTTGCCGTGCACGATGTGGCTGCGGTTGAGCTTGGTGGTCACGTGCACGGTCAGGTCGCACTGTCGCAGGCCCGCCCACGTGGCGGCGGTGTCCGGCGTGGCCGCTGCAAAGTTGCCGCCCATGGCGAAGAACACGCGCGCGTTGCCTTGCTGCATCGCCTCGATGGCGCCGACGGTGTCGTAGCCGTGTTCGCGCGGCACCTGGATGCCGAAGACGTGCTCAAGACGGTCGAGGAACGCAGGGGCGGGCTTCTCGTAAATGCCCATCGTGCGATCGCCCTGCACATTGCTGTGGCCGCGCACCGGGCACGCACCGGCGCCGGGGCGGCCGATATTGCCGCGCAGGAGCAGCAGGTTGACGATCATCTGGATCGTCGCGACCGAATGCTTGTGTTGGGTGATCCCCATGCCCCAGCACGCGATGACGCTGCCGGCCTTGATGTACGTGTCTCCGGCCTGGCGGATTTCGTGTTCCGGCAGGCCCGATTCGGCTTCGATCGTTGCCCACGATTCGGCACGCACGTCAGCGGCAAAGGCGTCGTAGCCGCCGGTGTGCTGGGCGATGAAGGCGTGGTCGATGATGGCTGGCTCACCGCGGCTGCGGGCCACGTCATCGCGCTCGATCACGTGTTTGATGATGCCCTTGACCGTCGCCAGGTCGCCGCCGATGCGCACCTGGTGGTACTCAGTGCTGATGCGCGTGGAGCCCAGCGTCAGCATCTCGATCTTGCTTTGCGGATCGGCAAAGCGCTCCAGCCCGCGCTCGCGCAGCGGGTTGAATGACACGATCTTCGCGCCGCGCTTCGATGCCTCGCGCAATTCGCCCAGCATGCGCGGGTGGTTCGTCCCCGGGTTCTGCCCGAAGATGAAGATCGCATCGGCCTTGGTGAAATCGTCGAGCGTGACGGTGCCCTTGCCGACGCCGATGCTGCTCCGCATGCCCGTGCCGGAGGGCTCGTGGCACATGTTGGAGCAGTCGGGGAAATTGTTCGTGCCATAGGCGCGCACGAACAACTGGTAGAGGAAGGCCGCCTCATTGCTGGTGCGGCCGGAGGTGTAGAAGATCGCCTGGTTCGGATCGGGCAGCGCGCGCAGGTGCTGCGCGATGAGCGCGAAGGCGGCGTCCCATTCGATTGGGACGTACTTGTCGCTAGCCGCGTTGTAGACCATCGGATGCGTCAAGCGCCCCTGGTCTTCCAGCGCGTAGTCGGACCACTCGGCCAGTTCGCGCACGGTGTGCTGGGCGAAGAACTCCGGCGTGGTGCGGCGGGACGTCGCTTCTGCGGCCACGGCTTTGACGCCGTTTTCGCAGAACTCGAAGGTGGACGCGTGGTCGCGGTCAGGCCATGCACAGCCCGGGCAGTCGAAGCCGTCAGGCTGGTTGGCCGACAGCATCGTCTTGGCGCCCTTGGCCGCGATGCCTTGCGACAGCAATTGATGCGCAACGCTTTTAAGCGCGCCCCAGCCACCGGCCGGGTGACGGTAAAACTCGATCTTCTGGTGCTTCATGGGTGGCGGGGCGGCGTTGGATCAGATTCAGGAGAACAGAACGGCAGCTTTTTGGAGTGTAATCCAAACCCCCCAGCCCAACGGCAGACCCACGGCGGCCCAGGCCAGCACCACGGCCACGGCCGAACCCGGATGCGCCTTCCATTCCAGCGACGTTTCCGGCGCAGCCACCGACGGCGTCGGGCTCTTGCTTGCCGCAGCGTGACGCAGCGCGTCGAGTTGCGCTTCGGTCATGAAGTGCTTCGCGTTGACGGGGCGCACCAGCAGGTTGCAGATGAAGCCGAGGATCAGCAGGCCGGCCAGGATCATCATCGTGATGTCGTACACGGCTGCGCGTTCCACGCCATGGGCGATCTGGTATTCGCGCAGGTAGTTCACCAGCACGGGGCCCAGGATGCCGGCCGTCGACCACGCCGTGAGCAGGCGGCCGTGGATGGCGCCCACCATCTGCGTGCCGAACATGTCGGCCAGATAGGCCGGCACGGTCGCAAAACCGCCGCCGTACATCGACAGGATCACGCAGAAGGCCAGTGCGAACAGCGCGATATTGCCGGTGTGCGAGGTCCACGGAATCGATGCGTATAGCACGAAGCCGAGCACGAAGAAGACCGCGTACGTCATCTTGCGGCCCAGGCGATCCGACAGCGAAGCCCAGAAGAAACGGCCGCCAATGTTGAACAGGCTCAGCAGACCCGTGAAGCCTGCAGCGATGGCCGCGATCTGGCCTTTTTGCGCGGCCGTCAGGTCCATGAACGACGTCGTCACGCCCAGCAGCTTTCCACCGAAGACTTCCTGCAGCAGCGGCGAGGCCATGCCCAACACGCCGATACCGGCCGATACGTTCAGGCACAGCACGGCCCAGATCAGCCAGAACTGCGGCGTCTTCAGCGCTTCATTTGCGTGCACGTGGCGTTGCGTGACCATCGTGTCCTTCGCCTTGGCGGGCGAGGGTGTCCAGCCGGCCGGCTTCCAGCCCGTGGGCGGCACGCGGTAACCCAGCGCGCCGGCCATCATGAAGACGAAGTAGATGCCGGCCAGCACGATAAACGTTTGCGACACGCCCACAGATTCGGGCGTCGCAAACAGTTTCATCAGGCGATCAGCCAGCGGGGCGCCGATCATCGCGCCGCCGCCGAAGCCCATGATGGCCATGCCGGTCGCCATGCCGCGTTTGTCCGGGAACCACTTGATGAGCGTCGACACGGGCGAGATGTAGCCCAGCCCCAGGCCGATACCGCCGATCACACCCGAACCCACCCACAGCAGCCACAGTTGGTGCATCTGGATGCCGAGCGCGGAGATCAGCAGGCCGCCGCACCAGCACACGGCCGAGACGACGCCGGCCTTGCGCGGGCCAACGCGCTCAAGCCAGCCGCCCCACATGGCAGCGGATGCGCCCAGGAACACGAAGAACAGCGTAAACATCCAGCCAAGGCTGGAGACGCGCCAGTCGCAGGTGGTGGTGAACAGCTCGGCGATCAGCGAGACGTCGGCGCCGCAGGTGAGCGGCTTGGTGATGCCCAGCGCGCGGCCAAGCGGCAGCCAGAAGACGGAGAAACCGTAGGCCATGCCGATGCACAAATGGATGGCCAGTGCGGCAGGCGGAACCAGCCAGCGGTTGAAACCAACCGCGGCGACGGTGCGCTCGCGTGAAAAAAATGGATGCAGGACTGCTTCGGACATCGAATCCCCCCGGATAAGTTGAGCCCGTGTTGTGACGTGTGTGGTGAAACGGTGCGGCCGCGCCGGTCATGGCCGGTGCGTGCCAGCCGGCTGCAGTGGGACTGCGCCGACGTTGCCCGCAAAAGATAGTTGGGCAGCGTGTTCTAGATCAATAGTTGTAGGCGCCCGTTGTATTGCGAATTACGCAACTTACAACCGAATTGCTTAATTTATGTGACCGAAAACATAAACAAATCGCGTCCGGGATCGCGGCCATTGGTGTTCCGATTCTGAGCGCCAATACTGGATTGACGAGATCCAGGCGCGCGCCATGTCGGCGGCAGGCAATCGTGGAGGTGGCGGATGGCAGTCGATACGCAACTTGAGGCCCATGCGCTGGGCGTGAGCGAATCCGTCGTCATGGGCGTGGCGGGCACCGCGCCTGCGTTCAGCATTGCCGCCACCACGGCCACGCTGATCGGCGCGGTCGGGGCCCTTACGCCGGCCAGCCTTCTGTATTGCGGGCTGATCATGTTTGGCGTGACGTTTGCCTATCTGCACCTGAACCGCGTCAACCCGCATGCCGGTGCGGCGTATGCCTGGGTGGGCGCCATCTTCAATCGCACATTGGGGTTCTTTGCCGGGTGGGCACTGCTGGTGGCATCGGGCGTGTTCATGGTGTCCGGCACGATTCCAGCCGCAACGGCCACGCTCACACTGGTGGCCCCGTCGCTGGCTGCGCAGCCCGCCGTGGTGGCGCTGGTGGCAGCGGCGTGGCTGCTGGTGGTGACCGCCGTCATCATCAAGGGCATCAAGCTGACGAGCTATTCGCAGATCGCCATGACGGTGACAGAGACGCTCATCCTCGTCTGTCTGATCGTGCTGGCGGTGGTGAAATTCGGCGCGCATCCGGCACATGCGCTGTCGTGGGCGTTGCTGTCACCCGCGGCCTTTACACCGCAGCTGTTTGCGACCGGTGCGCTGACCGCGCTGTTCTTTTTCTGGGGCTGGGACGTGACAGTCAACCTGACGGAAGAAACGCGGGACGCCAATCGCGCGCCCGGCCGTGGCGCGTTATGGGCCATGGTGATTGTGCTGGCGCTCTTCATGGGTTTTGGTGCCGTGATTCTGCTCGTGCTGAGCGATGCGGAGATCGACCAGTCCAGCACCAATGTCATCTTCGCCGTAGCAGACAAGCTGCTGCCACGTCCGTGGAGCTACGTGGCCGTGGTGGCCGTCATGCTGAGCACGGTGGGCACCCTCGAGACTTCCATCCTGCAATTCACGCGCACGCTGTATGCCAAGGGCCGCGATGGCATGTTGCATGCGCGCTATGCCACGCTGCACCCGACCTGGCGCACGCCATGGGTGGCCACCGTCGTGATTGCTGCGATCGGGTTGGTGCTGCTGTTTGGTGCGTCGTTCTTCCCAAGCATCAACGCCATCATCAAGGATTCAGTCAACGCGATCGGGTTTCAGGTGGCGTTCTACTACGGGCTGGCGGGCTTCGCCTGCGCGTGGCACTACCGGCGCGAAGCGCTGCGCTCGGTATTCAATGCGGTGTTTCTGGTCGGCTGGCCGTTGGGCAGCGCGTTGTTCTTGTG
Source organism: Ralstonia sp. UNC404CL21Col (assembly GCF_000620465.1). Lineage (GTDB taxonomy): Bacteria > Pseudomonadota > Gammaproteobacteria > Burkholderiales > Burkholderiaceae > Ralstonia > Ralstonia flatus. Next base: position 207,778 of record NZ_JIBE01000004.1, on the reverse strand, counting down.
GTTGATCGCGGCCTACAGCGTACCGACGTTCGATCTGACGACAAATCTGGTTGGCCTGGGCGGCATCGCCGTGGGCGCGGTGCCGCTGCTGTTCAACCGATGGACTGCACAGCGTGGAGCGCGGTTAGCCCGTCACCGATGAGGCCGGCCACGGGCAGCTGCTTGCGCGCTGGCGAAATTCATCGGCCAGCGTGCGGAGGCGGGCGAGAGCGGTTTGCATGTCCGCCGCGCGCTCGGGATAGGGGCCCACGCTCTGTGCGGTGCGCTCGATGCTGCGGGCAGCGTCGCCAATCGGCTGATGGCCGAGCATGCGCGCGGAGCCGACGATGCGGTGTGCCGCTTCAACGATCTGCGCGTCGTCCCCGCCGCGGAGCGCATTCTCCAGGTTGGCGAGATCCTGTTCCATCGTCTCGGAAAACAGATCGACGATAAAACGCCATTGCTGGACGTCGGCGCCAAAGAGGTCGATGAGCGTGGCGACGACCTGCGGCGGGAACTGTGCGGTAATGCTGGCGTCGACGTTGGGCGTGGTCTGCATGGTGGCGGTGCGGCGATGAAGTCAGAGGTGCACTCTGCACGTCGGGCGCGCGCGCAACCATGAGATTGGTCCGATTTCTGATGCCGATTCAAAGCGAAACGGGCGCACCGCCGGTGAAGCGATGCGCCCGTTTTGCTTGGGGATGAGCGTGCCTTAAGGCAGCATGGCCGCCGTCGGGCTGACGTCCGAATCGCGCGACGGCGGCCGGCGGTTTCGGTGCGCCCAGGTGAAGACCACCGGCAGCACCAGCAGCGTGAGGATCGTCGTCGTCACCATGCCGCCAACGATCACGAGCGCCAGCGGGCGCTGCGCTTCCGAGCCGATGCTGTGCGAGAGCGCCGCCGGCAAGAGGCCCAGGCCGGCCAGCATGGCGGTCATGATCACCGGGCGCAGACGCAGCGCGGCACCGTCGACGGTGGCTTCCCGCACGTTTTCCGATTGCGCCAGACGATTGACGTACGAGATCAGAATCACCCCGTCCTGGATGGCGATGCCGAACAGCGACAGGAAGCCGATCCCCGCCGAAATCGACAGCGTCTCGTTGGCCAGGTGCAGCGCGAGCAGCCCGCCAATGGCGGCAAACGGCACATTCAGCACCACCATCAGCGCATCCTTGAAATTGCCGAACGTGCTGTAGAGCAGCAGGAAGATCACGAGGATGGTCAATGGCACGATCACCATCAGCTTGCTCTGCGCGACCTTCATCTCGTTGAACTGGCCGTCCCACTTGACGGTGTAGCCCTCGGGCAGTTTTACGCTGCTGCCCACCACACGCTGTGCCTCGTCCACGGCACCGCCCAGGTCACGGCCGCGCACGCCGAACTTGATGGCGATGTAGCGCTTGCCTTCCTCGCGGTAGATGAAGAACGGGCCGTCGGTCATTTCCACCTTGGCGATCATCGACAGCGGAATGTGCTGGCCGTCGGGCGTATCGATCAACAGTTCTCGGATGGCGTCGTAAGACGCACGTGCCTGCTGATTCAGGCGCACCGCCAGGCCGAACGACTTTTCGCCCTCCAGGATCTGCGTGACCGGTGCGCCGCCAATGGCGTATTGCACGAGGTTCTGGACGTCGCTCACGTTGATGTTGAAGCGCGCAGCCGCCTGGCGGTCGATCGAAACGTTCAGCGTCGGCTGGCCCAGCTCGCGGAAGATGCCCACGTCCACCAGGCCCGAGACCTTCTTGAGCTGCGCCTGGATTTCGTTGGCCTTGGCTTCGAGCACGTTGAGGTCGTTGCCGAACAGCTTGACCGAGTTTTCACCCTTCACGCCCGAAAGCGCTTCATCGACGTTGTCCTGGATGTACTGCGAGAAGTTGTATTCGATGCCCGGGATCTTCTCCAGATGCTTAGATAGCCGCTCGACGAGTTGGCCCTTCGTCATGCCGGCGGGCCATTGGTCGGGCGGCGCGAAATACAGGCCGTACTCCTGGTTGAACACGCCCGTGGAATCGGTGCCGTCGTCCGGGCGGCCGATCTGCACCGAAACCTGCTTGATTTCCGGCTGCTTGACGAAGTACGCGCGCAGGTCGCTTGCCACGGACGCCGAGTAATCGAGGTCGACCGTATTGGGCAGCGTAATGCGCAGCCACAGGTTGTTTTCTTCCAGCGTCGGGAGGAACTCCGTGCCGAGGAACGTGGCGCTGTACAGCGTCAGCAAGAGTGCCATGATGGCCGTGGCAAAGACCGCCATCGGCCGGGCGATCAGCTTGCGCAGCAGGGGCTTGTACCAGCGCAGGATCGCCGTGATGAACGCCGGCGAGTGCGGATGCAGCGTCTTGCCGAAGACGAACGACGTGGTGGCCGGCACGAACGTCAGGCTCAGCACGATCGACGCCATCAGCGCAAAGCCCATCGTGAACGCCATCGGCTTGAAGATGATGCCTTCCACGCCGCCGATGAAGAACAGCGGCGAATAGGCCACGATGATGATGCCGGTGGAAAAGATCATCGCGCGCTGCACTTCGCTGGTCGCCTTGACGATGGCGTCATCCAGCTTCTCGGCACCTTCTTCCAGGTGCCGCATGATGTTTTCCATCACGATCACGGCCGCATCGACAATCACCCCAAAGTCGATCGCCCCGAGCGAAATCAAGTTGGCCGGCACATGGAAGTGCTCCATGCTGATGAACGACACGCACAGCGCCAGCGGAATCACCGCCGCCACCACGGCCGCCGCACGGAAGTTGCCGAGGAAGACGAACAGCACGGCGAGCACCAGCGAGATCCCGACCACCAGCGTGTGTTCCACGGTGCCCATGGTGATGTCGAGCAGCACCTGGCGGTCATAGAACGGCTTGATCTGAATGCTCTTGGGCAGGACGCCGTTGTTCAGCTCCGCCACCTTCTCGCGCACCTTGGCCAGCACCTCGGTGGCGTTGGCGTCGCGCTTGAGCAGCACGATGCCTTCCACCACGTCGGGCTGATCGTTGTATTGCACCTGGCCCAGACGCTGCACGTTGCCGACTTCCACTTCGGCAATATCGCGCACGCGCACCGGCACGCCGTTGTTGGCGGCCACCACCACGTTGCGGATGTCGTCCACCGTCTGCAGCAGGCCGACGCCGCGCACGACGAACTGCTGCTCGCCGTCGCGCAGCAGATTGCCGCCCGTGTTGTTGTTGGCGTTGCCGATGGCTGTGATGAGCTGCGACAGCGTGATGCCGTACGACTGCAGCTTCGCGGGCGACGGCACGATGTGATACTCCTTCACCTTGCCACCAAAGGAGCTGACATCGGCCACGCCCTGCACGTGCTTGAGCCCCTTGGAGATGTCGTAGTCCTGGTAGCTCTTGAGCGTGGTGAGGTCGACACCATCGCCCACGAGGCGGAAGCGCATGATTTCACCGGTCGCGTCCGAGTCGGGGCTGAGCGACGGCTGCACGCCCGTCGGCAGGTTGGCACTCGCCAGATACTGCGAAAAATTCTGCCGCGCCTTGAAGCTATCGGTGCCTTCCTTGAACTTGAGCGTCACCACCGACAGCCCGAACAGCGATACCGAGCGGAACGACTGCACATCCGGCACGCCGGCCAGCGCGTTTTCGATCGGGATGGTGATCTGCTGTTCGACTTCGGTCGTGCTGCGGCCCGGCCATTGCGTGATGGCCTGCACCGACAGCGGCGCCACGCCCGGATACGCCTGCAGCGGCAGTTCGCGGAAGGACAGTACGCCGGCCACCAGCAGCGCGATCGCCAGGAAGACGATCAGCAGCCGGCGCTTGAGAATGCCCGCGATGGGGTTGAAGCCCATGCCTACGCTCCTGCCTTGACGATCATCTCGTTGAGCAGCGCGGCGCCGCGTACCACCACCTGCGACGAAGCCTCAAGCCCGGCCGTCACGGCAAAGTTGCCGTCAGTGCCGGTGTCCTTGCCGTGCACTTCCACGCGCTTGAAGTGCGTGGCATCGCTCTGGACGATCACGAAGTAGCTGCCATGGTCTTTCACCAGGGCAGACTTCGGCACCACCGTGGCCTGGCCGCTTCCGGTCTGGATGCGCGCCGTGGCGTACATCTCGGGGCGCAGCAGGCCGTCGGTGTTGGGCACGTCGCAGCGTACCGTCAACGTGTGCGTGGCCGGGTCGATGTTCGGGGCAATGAAGCTCACGCGGCCTGTGAACTCGCGGTCCGGATACGCCGACGTGTGCAGCGAGATCGGCTGGCCGATGCGCACGCTGGCAATGTCGTTCTCATACACATTGCCCGTGAACCACAACACACGCGTATCGACGATGCTCATGAACGAGTCGCCCACGTTCAGGAAGGCGCCCGGATCCATGTTGCGCTTGACGATCGTGCCCGAGATGGGCGCACGCAGCGTCAGGTGTTCAGCGGGGGTGCCGCGCTTGGCAATCTGCGCGACATCGGCATCGGACATGCCCAGCACGTGCAGGCGGCCCGCGGCGGACTGCACCGTGGCGTCGGCATCGTCCTGCAGGTCTTTCATGTTGGAACCCTTGAGCTGGCGCGCCGTATTCAGGGCCAGCAGGTATTCCTTCTGCGCGGAGATGAAATCCGGTGCGTACAGCTGGGCAATCGGCTGGCCCTCGCGCACCTGCGCACCTTCGAACACGAGGATCTGGTCCAGCCGCCCAGCCACGCGCGCCGAGGCCAGCTTGGTCCGTTCGGCGTTGTAGGCGAGCTTGCCCGGCGTGTACAGTTCTACCGGCACCGAAAGCTGACCGACCTGCGCGACCTTCACCTGCTGGGGATCGAAGCCGCCGGCCGGAATTTCAACGGAGTCGGGTTTCGGACGCGACGCGGCAGCCGGCGCAGAGGCCGGACCTGCTGCAGGTTTCGCGGTCTCGGCCGGCACGGCGGCAGGCCACTTGCGTCCGACCACCACGCCCACAGCGAGGGCTGCGGCCAGGGCGATGACTGCAACAACGGGAGAGAACTTCTTCATGATGTTATTGAGCTTGAACCGGCGAGCGGCCGGTGGCCGCGAGCAGCGCGTGATAGGCCTGCAGGGCCGTGGCCTGCGCCTGCGCGACCGCCAGTTCCGCGTTCTTGAGCGCGCCCTGGGCAGTGAGCAGGTCGTTGAAATCGGCGTTGTTGCTGGCATAGTTGGTCATCGTGACGCGATACGCCGCCAGCGCCTGCGGCAGTTGCCGCTGCTTGTTGAAGTCGAGTTGCGCAAGCGTCTGGCGCAGCGTGTTGTAAGCGGTATCGACGGCCAATAACGTCTGCTGGCGCACCGACACGTCATTCGCCTCGGTGGCAATCTGGCTTTCCACCGCCTGGTTCACGCCGTACTTTTCCTTGGTCAGGAACCAGAACGGAATGATCACGTCCAGCTCGATCTGGTAGCTGTTCGGGCGCACGCCATACGGCGGGTTGTCGGTGGTGACGGTGGCGATGACCTGGAAGTCGGGCAGATAGGCCTTGCGCGCCAGCGTCACGCTCTTGCGCGCGGCGTCCATCAGCTCGGCCGATGCCTTGATCGACGGGTGCTCGCGCAGCGCCTGGTTTTCCAGCTCGGGCAGCGGTTCCTCCGGCAGGTGCACGGACTCGTCGTCAGCGCGCAGCACGAGCGGGAAGCTCGGCTCCTTGCCGATGAGCGTGTTCAGTGTCTGCAGCGTGGTGTCGTACTGGCGTTGCGCGGCAAACAGGTCATTCTGCGCGCTGCTTTGCATGACCTGCGCGTTGAGGAAGTCGGCGTAGGCGGCGGCGTTGTTGGCGTACCGCACACGCGTGATCTGCTTGACCTGCTCGAGGCGCGTGATGGTCAGCTTCTGTACGTCGATTTGTTTCTGCAGCGCGATCGCCTGGTAGTACGTGGTGGAAAGCTGCGCGTAGAGCTGCAGGTACAGCGCGTCGTTTTGCGCGTTCAGCGATTCCGCCTGGCGATCGGCAATCTCGGCGGCCAACGCTTTCTTGCCCGGAAACGGAATCTGCTGCGTCAGGTTGTACTGGCTGCCGCCAGCGCGGTTGACCGCCAGCGGGAATCCCTTGGGGATGCTGTTCCAGATGTAGCCGAGCTGCGGGTTGTTGGGCGACGCAAGCTGCGGCGGTATCGACTTGGCGGAGAGGTAGTTATGGCGTGCCTGGATCAGCTGCGGGTTGCTGCCTTTCAACTCCTGCAACAGTTCGACCAGGTTGAAGCCGGCGCCCGTCACGCCTGGCGCGGAAGGCTTGATCGGCGGCATGGTGGCGACCGGCATGCTGGCCGCGGCCGGGCCCGTTGCCGGCGTGGCTGCCCAGGCAGCGGCAAGTGGCAGGCAGGCCACCGCGCACAGCACGGCCCTCGCCCGTGAATGGAACGCACCCCGATGTTTCACTGCAGCAGACTCCCCTTGAGACGGGAGCGTTTTTACCGACGCGAACTTTCAAGCGCCTTTCACGACTTAGCAAGCCGTCAGGGCGTTAGAAAACGCGCAAAAACGCGCCCTGCGGCGGCAGTCTGCGACAGTTATATGACAAGACATGATGGCCGTCTCAGGCCGGTGCAAGCGGGCATGCCATGCCGACGCGGGTCGCAAGTGCATCGCGCATGGCCTGCAGGCTGGCGATCCGGGCATCGATCGTGGCGAGTTTCTCGCGCAGCAACGCGGTGACGGCGGCATCGGTGTCGGGTTGCTGCCACACCTGCGCCATGCCTTCCTTGATTTCCGCCAGGGTGAAACCCAGCTGCTGGGCCGTGCGGACGTATTGCACCAGTTCCACGATTTCGGGCGGATAGGCGCGGTAGCCGTTGCTTCGGCGCCGCGCACGGATCAGCCCGCGTGCCTCGTAAAAGCGCAGGCCATCCCGTGAGACGCCGGTGGCGGCGGCCAGATCACCGATGGACAGGTCACCGGCATGCGCATTGGAAATGGGAGCGGGAAGAGCGGCAGGCATGGTGGTTTGGGAGGAGGGGTACGGTCGGGGCTTGACCTTGGAGCGTACACCAAGCTTTACCGTGGCGACTCCTTCACTTCACTTCTGGAGTTTCCCCATGGTTTCCGAATCGACCTTCCTGCGTATCGTGCGGGCCAGCGCCTGGTATGACCTGATCGTGACCGCGCCATTTGCTACGCCGTGGACGTTCGCGCTGTTGCATCAGGCGCTCAGCGCATTGGCGCATGCGCTGGGCATCGGCAGCTTGCCGGCATTTGAGCCAACGCATCTGCTGATGGCCAATCTGATGGGGTCGGTGGTGTGCGTGTGGTCGGTGCTGCGTATCCGACAGACGAGTGTGGCGCTCGGCCGGTACGACGCCGTGGCGCGCTGGCTGTTTGCGGCGTGGCAGGCATACGCGCTGGCATCGGGCGCGACGCTGCTGGTGGTGCCGTTCCTGATCGCGGAGGTTGGCTTCGGGCTGCTGCAATCGCTGCCCGTGGGCCGCGTGCCCGGGCGAGCAGGCGCGCGGGCGGCGTGACTGCTTGCGTCGTTTAGCGCGCGGCCGGGGCGCTGGCGGGTGCCTCGGGAGGCAAGCCGGCCGGGATGTACGGGCCGCCGCCCAGCACCTGCATGCGCGACAGCACGCGCAGCTGATTGTCGAGCTTGGCCGAGTCAACAAAGCGTTTGACGTCGTCGCCGGCGCGCCGGGCCATCTCGGGCGTATCGACCCAGCCTGTCAGCGTGACCTTGCCGTCGGGGGTGGAGCGGATGCGGATCTGGCGTGTGCTGAGCGCGGTGTCCTGATCCAGCGCCGCCTTGACCTGGTACGAGAGCAGCGAATCGTCGAGCATGTGCGCGCCGGCGCTGTTCGGGCTATCGCCCCACGCGCAAGCCGTAAGCAATGCTGCGGCGCCAATTGCGGCCAACACACCGACCGAGGCTGCGACGGACAACTGAGGGAAGCGCATCGATGCTCCTGAAGAGAGGGCGACAAGCCAACATCATAAGCCCGCCGCCCACCCAATCTGCTTAACGCGTGCGGCGCTGCCAGAGCGTCTGCGCCGCCAGCCAACCCGGTCCCACCGTTGCCACGAGCGCAATCAGCACGCCCCACACAAAATGAAATTCGATGGCCGATGCCGACAGATTGGCCCAGTACGACACCGCCGCCACCACGTTGACGAAGAACAGCCCGGCAGCCGCCAGCCGCGGCACGATGCCGGCCAGCATCAGAGAAGGGAAAACCAGTTCGCCGAACGTGCCGAGCGCTGCTGCCAGTGCGGGCGGCAACAGCGGCACTTTGTATTCCTCGGTGAAGAGCAGCACCGTGGTGTCCCAGTCGTGCAGCTTGGTCAGGCCGGAGCGGAAGAACACGTAAAAGAGATACGCACGCGCGATCAACAGGATGACCGAACACAGCGTGCTTTGCGGACCGGCAAGCCGATCGAACGACGCGCGCAGGCGCGTAAGCGGGGCAAACGTCGTGGTGAGGGTGTTCATGGCGTGTCTCCAGTAGACGAGGTTGTTGAGCAGGCAGACAGTGCGAGCAGCCCCGAGCGATAGAGGCCGGACAGGCATGCAGTCAGATCAAAATCCGGCCGCTCGGCCAACGTGGTTTCGAGCGCGGCCTGAAGCGAGGTCTCCGCTTCGCAAGCGGCGAGGAACGTAGCGCTCGGGGGATCGAGATCGAGCACGGCAACGCGATGCCCGCGCACGGCAATCGCTGCGGCTTCGCCCACCCCAAGGTCGATTTGATTGAACCCGATGGATTCGCCCGGCTGGTGGGCGCGCCAAATCGACACCACGGGCCACTGCGACGCCACCCACTGCACCCCCTCGACCAGCCCAGCGCGGATGGTGTCTGCCGGCTGCGCGAGCAGCGTGGCGTCCGCAGCTTCAACGTGCGCGTCCGGGGCGTAATGCGCCCAATGCACGCACCATTCCAGGCGCGCGACATCGGCCAGATAGGGCACGCTGTGCGCCAACGGCGATTGCGCAATGACGGCCGGCAGCGCATTTCCGTAGCGATGCAGGTTCGGTGATGTGGAGGCCTGCACGGCAAGCGTGTCGCGCACGAGCGCATCAAAGCAGTCCTCGCCGACGAGCGCGCAGCAGACGGGGTAGGCCCCCGCCAGCGCGTTGCGCAGAATGGCCAGACGCGCGTTGCGGTAGATGGCGATGCCGCGTGTTTCTTCGTTGGTTGCAGGGTCCGTCAGCGCGCCGATGAGGTGCGCTTCCCAGTCAGGCAGTCGCATGGCGTGGCTCCTGCATGACGGCGTTGGCGTGGCGATCGAGCGTCGCCTGGGCGCGTGCCACTTCGCCGAGCAACATCTCCACGGGCGGCAGTTCAGCGTCCCATTCGATCAGCGTCGGGCGCAGGCCGTGCTTGGCAATCCACGCGTCGTACAACGCCCAGACGGGCGCATGGACGGGCGCGCTATGCGTGTCGATCAGCATGCCGTCTTCCGCACTGAAGCCCGCCAGGTGAATCTCGCCGACCAGCGTTGGGTCGATATCGGCGAGCACCGATTCGACGGTCACGCCGTGGTTGACGCTGTTGACGTACAGATTGTTCAAGTCCAGCAAGATGCCGCAGCCCGTGCGCCGGGCGAGGGCGGTCAGGAATGCACCTTCGGAGACGGCGTCGTCGGCATCGATCAGCGTGCGGCAGTCGATGTACGCGGCAATGTTCTCGATCAGCAGCGGCCGCTTGAGGATGTCCTGTGCGCGCATGACGTTGGCGCAGACGATCTCAAGCGATTCGCGGGAATAGGGCAGGGGCAGCAGATCGTTGACGACCTGTGCGCTGCTGCGGTTGAAGCACAGGTGCTCGGAAATCGCGGCAGGCGCAACGGCGTCCGCCAGGGCAGCGATGGCGCGAACGTGTTCGACGTCCAGCCCATCTGCGTTGCCGAGCCCCATGCCCACGCCGTGCAGGCTCACCGGCTGGCGCTCTCGCGCGGCTAGCAGCGCTGCACGTGCGGGGCCGCCATACAGATAGTTCTCGCTGTGCACTTCCGCCCACGGGAAGCGGGCTTCCCCGCGCAGCAGGGCGGGAAAGTGCGGCGCGCGCAGGCCTGCGCCGGCGCAGGTTGGCAGAGCAGTCTGCATGGCGGTCACCCGGCGTCGCGCGTTACTTGGACGCAGGCTGCATCGTGCCGCCCATCTGCGCGCAGGTGCCGGCCGGCACGTACTTCCACGACATCGGGTCTTTGTCGATCTTCGACTGGCCTGCGCAGGCGTGGGCGCTGCCGGGGCTGGCGCAATCGTTCTGGCCGGCCTTGGCGACGCCGTAGCACTTTTCCTTGCCGGCAGCGTCGGCGGCCTGCACCGGCGTCGACAGTGCGCCCAGCGCGAGCAGGCTACCCAGGGCGGCGGCGATCATGGCGTGTTGTTTCATGGGTGTTCTCCTTGATTGAACAGGTGTCGTTGAACGGCTGGCAGGGCGAAATCCCTCGCCGTACGGTGCACTGCGGCATCGCGCAGATGTGTTCCGTGCACCTTCGTCGGTGCATGACAGCGTTCCTGACACGGAGAACAGAAATTTTTTTGAGTTTTTTTTGGGGAGGGCAAAGAAGGCGAGACAAACCGCCAAAAAAAAGGCGACCCCAACGGGCCGCCTTCAGGCTGGACAGGAAAAATTTACCGGGCGTGCGCAGCGCGTGTGCGTGCCGCCTTCTTTGCGGCAGCGGAACGGCCGGCTGCGCCCTTGGTGGCGGCGCCCTTCTTGGCCGCCGCCGAGCGCTCGCTGCTCGACCGCTTCGAAGCCGCGCTATGCGCCTGCTTGGACAACGACGACTTGGATGCCGCCGAATGGCCTTCCTTCTTCAGCGTGCGTGTCGTGGTCTTGCTGCGCTTGGCCGTGGATTCCTTGCTCGCACTGGCGTGGCTGCTCTTCTTGCCGCCAGTCTTGCTGCCGGCCTTGACGTCGTGTTCTGCCTTCTTGCGGGTGGCGGCTGACGCCTTGCCTTCCCCAGGCGGCTTGACGGCAACGCCAGAGCGGCGCGCCTTGGACAGTCCAATCGCAATGGCCTGCTTGGTGTTTTTCGCACCGTGCTTGCCTTCGCGGATGTGATCCATCTCTTCCTTCACGAAGTTGCCTGCCTGCGTCGAGGCGGCCTTGCCGTGGCGCTTGTCGGCGCGCGCACGTTCTACGGTCTTGCGTTCCGGCATGATGACGTCCTCCGTTGGGTTGGAGCGCCGGCCGGCAATGCAGTGGAACAACTCACAGATCAATGAACCGGCAGCGCTTACGCCAACAACCACGCAACCGGCGTACCTGCGCTGTCTGCGTGTCAGCCCACGCGGAAATGCTCGATGCTCTGTCCGGCGTTGACGGCGCGTTGCAGCCAGTCCGGCATGTCGCCCGAGCCGTCCCAGTGCTGGCCGTCTGCGCTCATGTAGACGGGGCCGATGGGCGCGGGCGGTGCGGGCGGCGGCGGTGGCGCGTCAAAGCAGCCATGCGCCTGCAGGTCTTCGACAGACAGGCCGTACATCTGCATCTGTTCCAGGATCCAGGCGATCGCGGTGTCGCGACCCGGCTCCGGCGGGTGACCTTCCTTCATCTTGTACGTATCTTTGGGGTTTCTGTCCGCTGGCTGCCAAAGGGAGAGAGAGGCAGGCGCAGGGCGCGCCGGGCGCCAGCGGAAAACGCACAAGAATAACAGCAGTTGGGCCGCCCATTCGTGCTGCCGGTGGGGCGGCCTATTGCGCGTATTGCGTTATTTGGAAACGGCGGATTCGCTCCGCGCGCGCAGCCACCGATATGGTGACCACCCCAGATTCATGCCGGCCGCCGCCAGCAGGATCGCCGCCGCGCCCAGAAATTGCGCCAGTTGCAATCGATGTCCGAACGCAACAATGTCCACGGCGATCGCAACGATCGGATAAATGAACGACAGCGACCCCGTCAGATGCGTCGGCAGCCGCTGGATGGCGCCATAGAGCAGGATGTACATCAACCCGGTGTGCACCACGCCCACCGTGACGAGCATCACCCACGCATGGGCATCGGCTGGCGGATGCGACAGATTGGCCAGCGGCGCTAGCATCAGCACGCCGACGCACACCTGGATGAGCGCGATCAGATGCGGTGGCGTTCCGGCCAGCTTCTTGATCAGCAGCGCGGCCACCGCGTAGGCAAACGCCGCGCCCAGCGCCATCGCTATGCCCGTCAGGTAATCGGTCCCAGCGCTGGCGGCAGGCCCCACCTGCACGATCAGCACCACGCCGATGAAGGCGAGGGCCAGCCACGTGAGCTTGGCCGCCGTCAGCTTTTCCGACAAGAACAGCGCGCCCAGCCCGACCAGCATGAAAGGCTGCGTGTTGTAGACCGCCGTGGCAATCGAGATGGACGCGCGCGGATACGCTGCAAACAACAGCAGCCAGTTGATGACGATGGCCACGCCGCCCAGCGCGGCAATGCCGGCGCGCCGCCACGTGATCGCGCCGCGCAGCAGCCCAAGCCCTGCGCATACCACCAGCAGCGTCAGCGCCCCGAACACGCAGCGCCAGAACACAACATCGGCCACGGGCTGGCCGGAGCGGACGACAAACCAGCCGATCGTCCCGGAGATAATCATGGCGGCGGTCATCTCGACCGTGCCGCGCGTCTTATCGTTCATGCGAACCACCTTGAGCTTTGGATGCAAGAAGGATCGCATGCGGATGGCCTGACTTCCATTGCTTTTCTAAGGCAAAATCCACGTTACTTCTCATGAAATAAGGCAAAACGCCAGAACGGACCACGGAAGGAAAAATGAACGTGATCGACGCCCTGGACCAACGCATTCTTGACGTCCTGCTGACCGATTCCCGCATCTCGCTCAAGCAGCTGGCCGAGCAGGTGGGGCTGTCGTCCCCGAGCGTGTCGGAGCGCCTGCGCCGGCTGGAAGAGCGCGGCGTGATCCGCAATTACACCGTCGACATCGACCCGGCGGCACTGGGCTACACGCTGCAGGCCATCGTGCGCGTGCGGCCCATGCCGGGCAAGCTGCATATCGTGCAGCAGCTGATCGAAGAGATTCCGGAGATCGGCGAATGCGACAAGGTCACCGGCGAGGATTGCTTCATCGCCCGCCTGTATGTGCGCTCGATCGATCAGCTCGATGAGATTCTCGATCGCGTGGCCTATCACGCTGAAACCAATACCGCCATCGTCAAGGCGCAAACGGTGAAGCGGCGCGCGCCGCCGTTTGCCCCCGCTGACTGACGTGCCGGCCGTTATGCGGCGACAGCGGGCTCCTGGATGGCTGCACGAGCCATGGCCTGCCGCAGATCGGCAATCAGGTCTTCCGGTGCTTCCAGCCCGACATTGAGCCGCACCAGACGGCCGTGGTAGTGGCGATTCGGCCGCGCCAGATCCGGATAAGGCATCACCAGGCTGCTCGTGCCGCCCCAGCTCATGCCGATCCGGAACATGTGCAGCGCATCGATGAACGCGTTGACCTGCTCGGCCGAGACGCTTTCCTGGAATACCACCGAAAACACGCTCGTTGCGCCGGTAAAGTCGCGCTTCCAGAGTTCATGGCCCGGACATGACGGCAGCGCTGGATGCAGCACGGTGGCAATGCAATCCTGCAGATGGAGCCAGCGCGCCACCGCCAGCGTGGAGGCTTGCAGGCGCTCCAGCCGCAGCCCCAGCGTTTGCAGGCCCCGCAGCGCGAGGCTGCAATCGTCGGGCGAGGCGCCCATGCCCAGGTCGGCAAACGCGCTGCCCACGCGCTCGAACATCGCTTCGGAGTTGACCGAGACGGAGCCGAGCAACAGGTCGCTGTGGCCGCCCACGTACTTTGTCAGCGCCTGCACGCTGATATCCACGCCGTGCGCGAAGGCATCGAAATACACGCCCGCCGCATAGGTGTTGTCCAGCGCCACCGGCACGCCGCGCGCGTGCGCCGCGGCCACGATGGCCGGCACGTCCTGGATTTCCATCGTGACCGAGCCGGGGCTTTCGGTCCACACCAGCGCGGTATTTGGGCGGATGCGCCCCGCGATGCCCGCGCCGATGAGCGGGTCGTAGGTTTCGACTTCGATGCCCATGCGTTTGAGCAGGCCCTCCGCCATGCTCCGATTGGGCCCGTACGCGCTGAACGGCACCAGCGCGTGGCTGCCCGCACCGCAGCAGGCCAGGTAGACCAGCGCGATGGCAGCCTGCCCGCCGGGGACGATAAAGCTGTGGCGTGCACGCTCCAGTTGCGCAATCCGCGCGCCGAGTTCGATGGCCGTCGGCGTGCCGTACAGGCCGTAGGTATAGCCGTGCTGCGCATGGCGCCAGTTGTCCACCACCTGCGCCGCGTTGTCGAACAGCACGGTTGAACCGCGGTAGACGGGTGTCACCAATGAACGAAAGCCGCCAGGGGCAAGTGTTTCCGGGCTGACGAGCTGGGATTGCCAATGCATTGGATGGCCTCTGCGAACGAAATGATGACGAAATCCTATGTCACGTCGGCAGAGCAATTTCCGCTATTCTGCCCAGCCAGACGCAAAAATTTCTCGCCAAAAGCCCGGCCATGGCCCCTCAGAAATCGCTCGAACTCGACGCCTTCGACATCGCCATCCTCAATGCTGTGCAGCGGTGCTACACCACGCCGCTGCGCGTGATCGGGGAGGAGGTCAATCTATCGACCGCCGCCGTGCAGCGGCGCATCAAGCGGATGGAGGAGGCGGGCATCATCGTCGGCAACGTGGCGGTGGTCGACCCCGAGCGGGTGGGCAAACCCATCACCGTGATCGTTGAGGTGCATGCCGAGCGCACCAATACCGCGGCGATGGCTGCGCTCAAGAAGGCACTCTCGGGCCCCGAGGTGCAGCAGTGCTATTACGTGACGGGCGAAGCCGATTTCGTCCTCATCCTGAACGTCGCCACGATGACCGAGTACGAAGCCCTCGCGCGACGCCTGTTCGACGACAACGACAACATCAAGTGGTACCACACGGCCGTGGTGCTCAATCGGGTGAAGGTCGGCCTCGAAGTGCCGCTGCGCTAGCGACGCGTGCCGTTCCACCGCCGGCGCAATGCGTCAATACGGGGATGAGGCTATAGTGCCGCAGCGCTGTGCCTGATAAGGTTCGCGCGCCATAACACGTACGCTGGCACGACCGGCGTCCATGAAGGTACCAAAGGAGCTTCTATGCAGAATCCCAGAACAGGCATGCGGTGGATCGCCGCCGCAATCGCATCGATCAGCATCACGACCGTCGCACACGCGGCGTCCGTCGCCCCCGTGGCCGCAGAGAACGGCATGGTCGTCTCGGCACAGCACCTGGCCAGCAAGGTTGGCGTGGAAGTGCTCAAGCGCGGCGGTAACGCGGTCGACGCTGCCGTGGCCGTGGGCTACGCCCTGGCGGTGGTCTATCCGGCTGCCGGCAACCTCGGTGGCGGCGGTTTCATGACCATCCAGCTGGCCGATGGCCGCAAGACCTTCCTCGACTTCCGTGAAGTCGCCCCGAAGGCCGCCACCGCCAACATGTACCTGGACAAGGACGGCAACGTCATCAAGGGCGCGTCCACCAAGGGCCATCTGGCCGTGGGCGTGCCGGGCACCGTGTCCGGCATGGAGTACGCCCGCCAGAAGTACGGCACCATGCAACGCGCTGCACTGATCGCGCCGTCCATCGCGCTGGCCGAGAAGGGTTTCACCCTCGATCAGGGCGACGTCGACATGCTGCACACCTCAACCAAGGACTTTCAGGAAGACGCCGCATCGGGCGCGATCTTCCTGAACAAGGGCCAGCCGTTCCAGGTGGGCGAGAAGCTCGTCCAGCGCGACCTGGCCAAGACGCTGCGCGAGATCAGCAACAAGGGCACCGACGGCTTCTACAAGGGCTGGGTCGGGCAGGCCATTGCTGCATCGAGCAAGGCCGGTGGTGGCCTCATCACGCAAGAAGACCTCGTCAGCTACAAGACGCGCGAACTGGCGCCGGTCGAGTGCGACTACCGCGGCTATCACGTGGTGTCGGCACCGCCTCCGAGTTCGGGCGGCGTGATCATCTGCGAAATGCTCAATATCCTGGAAGGCTATCCGCTCAAGGACCTGGGCTGGCATTCCGCGCAGGCGACGCATTACCAGATCGAAGCCATGCGCCACGCCTATGTGGACCGCAACAGCTACCTGGGCGATCCGGACTTCGTGAAGAACCCGCTGGACCGCCTGCTGAGCAAGGACTACGCAGCCAAGATCCGTGCCGTGATCGACCCGAAGAAGGCGGGCGTGTCGAAGGACATCAAGCCGGGCGTCGAGCCGCATGAGGGCAGCAACACGACGCACTACTCGATTGCCGACAAGTACGGCAACGCGGTGTCGGTCACGTACACGCTCAACGACTGGTTTGGTGCGAAGGTCACGGCCGCCAAGACGGGCGTGATCCTGAACGACGAGATGGACGACTTCACTGCCAAGGTCGGCGTGCCGAACCTGTACGGCCTGGTGCAGGGTGAAGCCAACTCGATCGCCCCGGGCAAGCGTCCGCTGTCGTCGATGAGCCCGACCATCGTCACCAAGGACGGCAAGCCCGTCATGGTGGTGGGCACGCCGGGCGGCAGCCGCATCATCACGGCCGTCATGCTGACCATGATCAACGCGATCGACTACGGCATGAACGTGCAGGAAGCCGTCGACATGCCGCGCTTCCATCAGCAATGGCTGCCGGATGTGACCAATGTCGAGCCGTATGCCCTGTCGGACGATACGCGCAAGATCCTGACGTCGATGGGTCACAACCTGGGTGCGCCGCAGCCGGCCAACCATCTGGCGGCGATCATTGTCGGTGCGCCGTCGCTGGGCGGCAAGCCGGTCGGCAACAACCGCTTCTATGGCGCAAATGACCCGCGTCGCAACACGGGGCTGGCAGCTGGTTATTGATCGGCATCGCAGCACCCGCAGTACGAAAAAAAGCCCGCCGAAACTTGGCGGGCTTTTTGTTTGCGACGTTTCCCCCGGGGTCAGGCCGCCGCAGTCAACACCGGCAGATTGCCCTCGCCAAAGCCGTGGTGTCCGCGGCGCTGCACGATCTCGAAGAAGATCTCGCCCGGATGGCGCTTGATGAAGGTCTGCAGGAACAGTTTGGGCACGCCGTCGACGATCTCGCCGTCGACCAGGATGCCGTATCGGCGCAAGGCGTCCAGATCCAGTCCATGGCCGGGCAGTCGCGCGTCGACGGTGTCGTAGTAGTGCGCGGGTGGCTCGACGAAGGTGAGGCCGTTGGCGGCCAGTGCGGTCGCTGTGCGCAGGATGTCGTCGGTGGCCAGCGCGATGTGCTGCACGCCTTCGCCGGGGTGGTCGGGCAGGTAGGCGTGCATGAGGTGGGCGCGGTGCGTGCCTTCCTCATAGAGCGGGATGCGGATCATCCCGCACGACGAGACCATCACCCGTGAATCGGCCGCCACGTGCCAGTTGGCGTGCAGTTCGTGGATTTCGCTGAAGCCGAGCTGGTTGCGATAGAAATCGATCCAATCCTGCAGGCGGCCGGGGCCGACGGTTTGTGTCAGGTGGTCGACGCGGGCCAGTCCAACGCCGGCGTGGTGCCAGTCCTCATGCGCAGTCGCAGTGTCCAGCGGCCGGAAGTCGATGTCGTAGATGGAGATGTCGCCCAGGCCGCCGCGGGCACCGTGCTTGCCGCGCCAGCGGTCCACAAAGTGCAGGTGCGTATCGCCCACGCCCTGGATGGCCGGGATCACGAGTTCGCTCGGGCCGATCGGCTCTGCCTCTGCCGGCCAGGCGCCCAGTTCGACGGCGCGGTCGTAGGCGTGCTGGGCATCGTCGACGCGGATACCGATGGCGCAGATGCCCACGCCATATTCCTCGGCCCAGCGGTGTGCGAAGGAATCGGCTTCGGCGTTGACGAGGAAGTTCATGTCGCCTTGCCGGTACAGCGTGACGTCCTTGCTCACATGCCGCGCGATGGCCTTGAAGCCGAGGGATGCGAATACCTGGCCGAGCGCGGCCGGTGTTTGCGTAGCGAATTCGATGAACTCCAAGCCGGCGGTCTTGAATGGCAGGTCGGCGTTGCGGCTCATGGTGAAACTCCTGTGGCTGAAGCAAAGAATGAGGACACCGCATTGTGTACCACGCACGTGGCAATGCCCAACCGCCAGTCGCTAAGCGGCCGCCCTTTGTGGATTCGTCCGATGCTGCAGCTTTGGGAGCCAGAGGAACGCGATGGCCACCAGCGCGCCGCCCGCAAGCATCATCGGCGCCACCATGGGCCAGGCGCCCAGGCTGTGCGATGCGTCGTCAAAGGCCGCTGCGGTCTGCCCCAGGCAGAAGGCCGCCAGCATCATGATGAAACCCGACCATGACACCGCGCGCCCGGCAAGATGCGGCAGCTCGCCCACTGCGCCTGCCTGGCCGCAAGGCTGGTGGATGCCGTGGCCCATGCAATAGACGGCGTGCCCGAGCAGCAGCGGCCACGCGTGCCCGGGAAGCACCCAGCAGCCCAAGCCCTGGATGCCCGCGCCGACCAGGCTGAGCGTGGCGCCTTGCTGCACCGTCCGCACAAGGCTTTGGCGACGCAGCAGGCGCCGGCAACCGGTCGTGCTGAGGATATAGACGAGCGAGCCGCCGGCCGGTATCCAGCCATACAGCTCGGGCGACAGGCCGAGGTAGGCGATGTAGACCATCGGCGAGAGCAGCAGGAAGCAGAAGATGCCGGCATAGGTCGAGGCCGCGAGCAGTCCCCAGGCGCGAAAATCCGCGCTGGAAAAAATCTCGCGCACGCCGCCTGCCTCGCTGCCGGTCTCCCGCCGGGTTTCGGCAAAGCCGTACCAGCACATCGCCCATAGCACGATTGCATAAAGGCTCATGCCCGCCAGCACCCAGCGCCAACCCGCGTGCTGCGCGACAAAGGCCCCGAGAACCGGGGCCACCAACGCCACGAAGCCCAATCCGGTAAGCCCCCGCGCCAAGACGTGCGGCCCCTCGCGTGCCGGATGCAGATCGCGTACGGCAGCGCGTGCGCACACCAGGATGGCCGCCATCGAGAAACCCTGCAGGGCGCGTGCCGCAGTCAGCATGAAAGCGGTTGTTGCCAGTGCGCCTGCCAGCGCCGCTGCGGCGTAGCACGCAAGCCCGATCAGCAGCACCTGACGCCGGCCAAACCGGTCAGCCAGGCTGCCCATCGGCAACTGCCCAATGCCAAAGGCCAGCGCGAAGACCGTGAGGCTCGTGCTGGCCGATCCCAGTGTCTGGGCGATGGCGGGCAGGGTGGGGAGGTAACTGTCGGTCGCGACCGGCTGTGCCGATAGCAGCAACGGCAGCAGCAGGGCAAAGCTCAAAGGGCGACGCGTCATCGGGTCAATAGGCGATGGCGGCGCTGCGCCGCAGCTCATCTGCGGTGGCGGTGCCGAAGCCGAAGAACTCCAGATACGCGGGAATCATCTCGAACAGCATGTCGGTGCCGACCTGGACGTCGCAACCCTTGTCGAGCGCCGCACGCAGCAGCGGCGTGTATTCGGATTTCATGACGACCTCGCCGACAAAGCAGCTCGGCGCGATGCGGGCCACGTCGAAGGGCAGCGGATCGTCTTCCTTCATGCCGACCGGCGTGGCGTTGACGACCACATCGAAGCCATCCGGGTCATTCGAACCGGTGCGCACCACCAGCGCGGGGTAATGCTCCCGCAGACGCCGGCCCAGCGATTCGGCCGATTCTGCGCGCGTGTCGTACAAGGCAAGCTCGCCGACACCCGCAGCCGCGAGCGACGCCGCAATCGCCGAGCCGACACCGCCGGCCCCCGAAAGCAGTACACGCGCGCCTTCCAGCTGACGCCCCTTGCGCTGCACGCCGCGCACGAAGCCGGCACCGTCGAACTGGTCGCCCAGCAACGTGCCGTCATCGCGCTTGAGGACCGCATTGCAGGCGCCGGCAATCCGCACCGCCGGTGTGACTTCATCGACCAGATCCACCGTCGTCACCTTGTGCGGCATGGTGATCAGCGCGCCGCGCAGGTTGGTGAAACGGCAGATCGATTCGAAGCTCTGCGCGTAGTCCTCCGCCTTGACCCCCATCGGCACCACAACGGCGTCGATGCCTTTCTGGTCGAACCAGGGGTTGTAAATCATCGGCGACTTGAACGTCTCGGTCGGGTAGCCGATGTGGGCGATGAGGGTGGTTTTTCCAGAAATCATGGTTCAGGGAAGGCGTGTTTCAGGCGACGAGGGCTCCGGCCCGTTGGCGGGCGTATTCTGCCTTGTCGACGGGTTGGGCGGCGGGCTGGCCCAGGTCATCCATGTGGATGCGGTAGGTCTCGCGTGCGCTCATGGCGGCTGCGGCGGCAACCACGGTCACGCCAAAGGCAATGGCGCCCACGGTCAGCCAGATGTTGGTGGAACCCGGCGGCGCGACGGCGGTAAAGATGGCCGGCAGCATGGCGGTGATGGCGGTGCCGATGTTCTGCGAAATCGCCATCGCCGACACACGGGTGCGCGTCGGGAACAGCTCCGGATAGAAGCTCGGGAACACCGCGTTATAGCCCTGGTACACCACGCCCCACATCAGAATCGACATGGCAAATGCGAGCGGCACGTTCTTGATGCTGATGGCGTACAGATAGGCGAACGCGAGCAGCCCGGCGAGCAGCGAACCGATCACGATGGGCGGCTTGCGGCCGACGCGGTCGGACAGATCGCCGACATACGGGATGATCAGCACGGCAACGATGTTGCCCACCACCGGAATCCAGAGGTAGATGTCTTTGGCGAAACCGATGCCGTAAGCCGGCTGCACCGCATAGGCCGCGCCGAAGATGGTCGCCACCACGGGAATGACGTTCATCAGGGCCATGCAGACCACGCGCAGCATGTTGGGCGTGCTGTGTTTGAAGGCGTCAAGCACCGGCGAACGCGGGCGCGCCTGCTGCTCTTTTTCTGCCGTGAAGGCCGGCGTCTCATGCACCTCGCGGCGGATCACGTAGCCCGCGATGATGACCACGAAACTCAGCAGGAACGGAATGCGCCAGCCCCAGGTGTTGAACTGTTCGGCGGGCATGTAGTGCGCCAGCGGCAGGAACACGGCGGCCGCCAGGATCTGCCCGGCCTGCACGCCCTGCAGCGTAAAGCTCGCAAAGAACCCGCGCCGGCCAAACGGTGCATGCTCCAGGATCATCGAGCTGGCCCCGGAAATTTCACCGGCCACGGCAAAGCCCTGGATCAGCCGCATGATGACCAGAAGCGTTGGCGCCCACAGCCCAACCTGGTCGTAGGTCGGCAGCAGGCCCACGGCAATGGTCGAAAAGCCCATCAGGAACATGCACCAGAGCAGCACGTTCTTGCGCCCGTGCGTGTCGCCCATGTGGCCCAGCACGAATGCACCGATCGGCCGCGCGATGTAACCCACGCCGTACGTGGCCAGCGAGGCGATGATGGCCGTCTTGGGGTCGCCCTTGGGGAAGAAAATCTGCGGAAAGATCAGCGCCGCTGCGGTGGCGTAGATAAAGAAATCGTAGTACTCGAGCGCCGAGCCGATCCAGCCGCTGGCGGCAGCTTTCTTCGACTGGTGCTTGCCCAAAGGCTCGTAGGCAGGGGCTGCGGTCATGGTTGTCTCCGGTTTTATCTGTGCGGCCTGTCGTGCAATGGGTGCAATCAAGGGCCGTCTGTACACGCACCGCAGCGTAGTCCGCCGCCATGGCGGGGCACAAGCGACTGTCGGCTGAAAACGTTCGATAATCGCACAATATGGTGCGAATAACGTACGACTCAAGGGTTTCTCCGAGTCTGTCCGCCTGCCAGAGAAAGGGCGTTGTATGCGCGCGGCGCGTGTGGAACTACAGCACCCGCATGATTGAAAGCGCGGTGTCCTGCAGCACTTGCAGCACACGGTGCAAGGCCTGCTCGGAGGTCTCGTCGCCGACTTGCATGTTCACGCTCAACGCTGCAATCACGTTGCCGTGCCGGTCGCGCAACGGCACGGCCACGCCGCGTACGCCAATCTGCAACTGCTGCTCGACCACGGCGTAGTCCTGCCTGCCGGCTTTGCGGATTTCATCGAACAGACGGTCCCGCTGCAGGATCGTGTAGGGCGTATAGGGCGTCAGCACGCAGGTTTCCAGCCATGCCTTGACCTTCTGCTCGGGCTGCGCGGCCAGCATCATCACCCCCGCCGAGGCGAGCGGCGCCGGCACACGCGCGCCCAGCACGAACCCTGTGCTCATGACGCGGCTGGTGCTGGTGCGCGAGATGAAGACGAGTTCCCAGTCGTCCAGCACGCTGAGGTACGCCACCTCGCCAACGGCGGCCGTCACCTGCTGCAGGAAAGGCTGCACGGTGCGTGGCAGCCGGGCCGAATCAAAGTACGACCAGCCCACCTTCAGCACGCGCGGCGTCAGGCTGAAGAGCGTTCCTTCGCTGGTGAGGTAGCCCAGATGCTCGAGCGTCAGCAGGTAGCGGCGCGCGGCGGTGCGGGTCAGGCCCGTCAGCTCGGCGGCCTGGGTGGGCGTCAGCCGCGGGTGCTCGTGATCGAACGCCTCCAGGATCGCGAGCCCTTTCTCCAATCCGGCGATCCAGTCGCGCCGGTTCAGCGGTTCCTTCGTCATGGCGATAACCCTAAAAACGAGCGATATGTGCGCACGATTGTACGATGATCGCACGCTGTTGCGCGAATGCCGCTTGTGAGCGCGGGGTGTGCCCACCTACGCTGCGGGCATTGCCAGACGCCCGACCGAAGCATCGCCATGAATCCGCCCCGCGCAGCGCGCCATCCCAAATGCATCGCCACCGTGTGCCTGTCCGGCACGCTGCCTGAAAAGTTGGAAGCGGCAGCTGCTGCCGGCTTTGACGGCATCGAGATGTTCGAGAACGACCTGCTGAACTTCGATGGCTCGCCGGCGCGCGTGCGGCAGATGGCGGCAGACCTTGGGCTCGCGATCATGCTGTACCAGCCGTTCCGCGATTTCGAAGCCATGCCGCGTGAGTTCCTTGCCCGCAACCTTGCGCGCGCGGAGCGCAAGTTCGACGTCATGGCCGAACTGGGCGTTGAGATGGTGCTGGTCTGCAGCAACATCCAGGACATCGCCATCGACGATCCTGCGCGCGCAGCGGACGATCTGCGCCAGATGGCGGAAGCGGCCGCCCAGCGCGGGCTGCGCGTGGGTTACGAAGCGCTGGCCTGGGCGCGGCACACGCGGACTTGGCGCCAGGCCTGGCAGATCGTGAAGCAGGCCGATCATCCGGCGCTGGGGCTGATTCTCGACAGTTTTCACACGCTCTCGCTGGGCGACTCGCTGGACGGTCTCAACGAGGTGCCGGCGGACAAGCTCTTTTTTGTGCAGTTTGCGGATGCCCCGAAGTTGTCGATGGACGTGCTGTCCTGGAGCCGCCATCACCGCAATTTCCCGGGGCAGGGCGAGCTGGCCGTAACGGCATTTGCACGCGACCTGCTTGCCGCGGGCTACACCGGGCCGCTGTCGCTGGAAGTCTTCAATGACGAGTTTCGTGCGGCGCCTGCGCGCTTGACGGCGCTCGACGGCATGCGCTCGCTGCGGTGGCTGGAGTCCGAGGCGGGCGGTGCGCCATTGCCGACTCCCGCTCGTTTTGGCGGCGTGGATTTCCTCGAGTTTGCCGTGGACGCCGCCGCCGGGCACGAGCTTGAAACGCGGCTACGTGCGCTCGGTTTTACCCTTGCGGGGCACCATCGCTCCAAGGCTGTCGACCTGTATCGGCAAGGCGGCGTCAACGTCATCCTGAATATGGAGCAGGACAGCGCGGCGTCGGAACATTTCGAGTTGCATGGGGCGTCTGTCTGCGCGATCGGCCTGAAGGTGGACGACGCCGAGCGCGCCATGACACGTGCGCGCGAGTTATGCGCCCAGGAATGGCGCGGGCCGGTCGGGCCGAGGGAGCGCAGCATTCCGGCGCTGCGTGCCCCGGACGGCACGTTGCTCTATTTGATCGACGACCGCCAGGCCGATCGCAGCATCTACGAGAGCGATTTTGTCTTGCTGCCGCAGGTGCAGGACGAGGCAGCAGGGTGGGCATCGATCGACCACGTTGCACAGGCGCTGCCGGCGCATCGGCTCGACAGCTTCGTGCTGTTCTACCGCGCCATCTTCGGCATGCAGGCTGAAGCGATGCAGGAGATTGCCGACCCGTACGGCCTTGTGAAGAGCCGCGCCATGGTGAGCCCCGATCGCAACGTGCGGATTCCGCTCAGCGTGTCGGAAAGCGGGCGTACGGCCACCGGCCGGTTCATTGCCGCCTACGCGGGCTCGGGCGTGCATCACATTGCCTTCCGCACCGAGCGGCTGTTCGAAACCATTGAAGCCATCGACCGCAGTGCCGCCCACCTGCAGCACGTGCCCGAGAACTATTACGACGACGTCGCTGCCCGGCTCGGGCTCGACGATGCACTGGTCACGCGCCTGCACGACGACGGCCTGCTCTACGACCGCGACCCGCACGGCGATTTCCTGCACACCTACACCGAACCGTTTCGCGAGCGCTTCTTCTTCGAGCTGGTCCAGCGCAACGGCTACCTGGGCTACGGCGCCGCAAACGCCGCCGTGCGCATGGCGGTGCAGGCGCAACTGAGCCGCGAACACGCCAACGCGGGCGGCTGAACTCGCACCGCTCATCCATCGATTGATCCATCACCCGCCAATGGCCAGTGCAGTCATGGGCGATTTCAACGCAGCAAAGGCAGCGCGGGCAGCCATCGCACATCCACGCCCGTCATATCGAAAAAAGGAGACAAGGGAGCCATGAACAAGACCATGATTGCCGCACTGGTGCTCGGAGCCACGAGCCTGCCGGCTGCGGCGCAAAGCGCGGGCGGTGTCACGCTCTATGGGCTGATCGACACCACGATCCGCTACAGCACGCACGAAAACGCGGCAGGCAACAGCAATCTGCAAATGATGGACGGCGTGCTGACCGGCAGCCGCTGGGGCCTGCGCGGCACTGAAGACCTGGGCGGTGGTACCAAGGCCATGTTTATCCTGGAATCGGGCTTCTTCCCCGATACGGGCGGCAGCCAGCAGGGCGGGCGTCTGTTTGGGCGCACCGCGGTGGTGGGCCTGGAGGGCGACTACGGCAAGCTGTACCTGGGCCGCCAATACACGCTGGCGCATGAAGTGCTGTCTTCGTATGAGGCGATGGCGTTCGCCAATAACTCCATCGTCGGCTATCAAGGCGGCAACTACACCGGCCTGCGCTACGACAACACGGTCAAATACATCAAGTCGTTCGGGGGTCTGCAGCTTGCCGGCGCATGGACGTTTGGCGAAGCAGCCGGCAGCTTCAGCAAGAGTTCGGCCGGCGCCGGCTCGATCGTCTACAGCATGGGGGCGGCTGAAGTGGGCGCGGTGTACCAGGTCACGCGCGATGTGTCGTCGGCGTTCTTCGGGGCGGTGCCGGCAGCGCAGGCCAGCAAGCAAACGGTCTGGGGCTTTGGCGGCAAACTCGATACGTCGATTGCCACGTGGTACCTCGGCTATACGAACAGCCGTCTCGACGTGGCCGACTACAAGAACCAGGCCGCCTATGTTGGTGCAAAGGTGCCGATCTCCGGCGCACTGAGCTTCATCGGCACCGTGCAGTACGACTGGATGAAACATCTTGATGCCAGCGGCAAGCGTCTGACCACCGCCGGCATGCTCGACTACGCCTTCAGCAAGCGCACCGACGTCTACGCCGAAGTGGACTACACCCGCCTGCAGGGCGCCTGGGTTGCCCTGAACAGCGCGGCCGCATTCAACAATTCGGGCAACACGTACGGCAACAACTCGCGCTTGGGCGTGATGTTGGGCGTGCGGCACAAGTTCTGATTGCTTGGTTCGTTCCCGCAATGAAAAAGAGCCCGCCAGTGTCCCGGCGGGCTTTTTCGTTTGCTGCGATCAATGCAGTGGGCAATCTCGCGCGATCACGTCGCCCACCATCGCGGCGGTGGCGCCAGACAGCGTCCAGCCCAGATGCCCGTGGCCCGTGTTGTAGAACACGCGCGCGTGCCGCCCACGGCCGACGCGCGGCATCATGTCCGGCATCATCGGGCGCAAGCCGGCCCATGGCACCACACGCGACGTGCCAATCGCAAAGTTGCGGCGCGTCCAGGCCACCAGCGGTTCGATGCGATCCGCGCGGATGTCGCGGTTGTAGCCGTTGAATTCCGCCGTGCCCGCCACGCGGAAGCGGCCCGTGCCCAGCCGGCTTGTCACGATCTTCGCGCTCTCGTCCAGCAGGCTCACCCACGGTGCGCCTTGCACGCTGGCATCGTCGTCCAGGTGGACCGTGATCGAATAGCCCTTGACCGGATACACGTTGATGCGATCGCCCACCAGCTGCGCGATATGCCGGCTGCCCACGCCCGCGCACACGACCATCGCATCGGCGGCAAGGTCCTGTACGACATTCGCCGCGCTGGTGGAAAGGCGGTCATCGAGCGTGGTTTGCAACAGCAGGCGCACGCCGCTTTCGGTGGTTTCCACATCGCGCACATCCACGCCGTGCATAAACCGCACGCCGCGCTTTTCACACGCCTGCGCCAGGCCCCGCGTGAATTTGTGGATGTCACCGGTGGCGTCGGATGCGGTGAAGTAGCCGCCGTAGTAGTTGCCGCGCAGCGTCGGCTCAATGGCGGCAATCTCCTCGGGGCTCACGGCGTGGCGCTCAAGCCCGCCGGCAACGAGCAGGGCGTTGGCCTTGCCTGCTGCCGCAAAGCTGGCCTTGTCGTGATAGACGTGCAGAATGCCGCGCTTTTGCAGGTCGAAATCGATCTGCTCCCGTTCGGCCATCGCAAACAGATGCTTGCGTGCCTCGATGGCCATGCGGGTGGTTTCGATGGTGTTGCGGCGGTAGTGCGCGATGCTGGCGACGAACTCGCCGATCCACGAGTATTTGTGCCACGAGGGCTTGGGGTTGAGCAGCAGCGGAGCGTCGTTGCGCAGCATCCATTTGATGCCCTTGAGCAGCGTGCCGGTGCTGTTCCAGACTTCAGCGTTGCTGGCGGAAAGCTGCCCGCCGTTGGCGAAGGAGGTTTCCATGGCCGGATACAGGTGGCGGTCGAGCACCGTGACCTGGTAGCCGAGTTGCGAGAGCGTGTAAGCGGTAGTGACGCCGGATATGCCGGCGCCGACGATGACGATGTGCGTCATGGCGGTCCCTATGGAGTGATGTCATGACCGGACGATCCGGTCGGCTCACCCCATCTGTCTTGGGACCTGAGAGCTTGGGCATCAGCAGCGCTGGCGCCTTCCCCTTCGGTGGGCGCGCGCGTGCACGCCTCTCTCCAGATTCGCAGTCGACGCCACAGTCCTTTTGCCTGAGAGTTTCCGGGGTGGTTGCTCCATCGGCGCCGGGCGTTGCGCGTATGCGCGTTAGGCCCGGTCTCTCCTGCGGCGTGTTGCAGCTGTCGTTGGTGCGTCAGCCGCGCCTGCGTGCTGCCGGTGTGGGCAGCGGGAGGGAGTGTGTCATGGGTTCTGCCGTTCAGCAAGTCGGGCCGTACCCGAGGCAACCGCAGAAACGGGGTGGGGTGTCGTCCTTCAGGTCGACGCCGCTGCGGCCGAGCGCCAACGCGCCGTTGAGCAGGAACACCAGCCGGCTCGCTGCCTGGTCATAGGACAAGCCTGCCGGCCGCACATTGGAGATGCAATTGCGCTCAGCATCGGAGCGGCCAACACGCGGCGCGTAGGTTAGGTAAATGCCTAGGCTGTCAGGCGAACTCAGCCCCGGCCGCTCGCCGATCAGCATCACCACCTGCCGCGCGCCCAGCAGCGCACCGATCTCATCCCCCAGCGCAACGCGGGACTGCTCGGCGATGGCGACTGGCCCGATCGACCAGCCGGCCGGCAGACGCTCACGCACGCTGCAAAGCAGCGGCACGGCATGGCTTTGCACCGCCAACGCGGAGAGCCCATCGGCAATCACGAACACCACATCGAACGGCTGCGCTAGCCGCAATGCGCCGAGTCTTGCGCGGCTGGCTTCGTCAAGACGGCGGCCAAGGTCGGGACGGCGCAGATATTCCGCGCGATCGGTAGCCGCGCTGTGTGCCGTCACCGCAGTGAAGCCCACCTCCCCAAGTGCTGCCGCCACCGCGGCGCTATCGAGCGGCAGGTGCACGGCATCGCGCGCCTGGGCATGCGCCACGCCGAATGCCAGCACGGCGTCGGTCGTCTGGCTGTTGCCGGCGCGGCCCAGCGCGATACGGGCGTCGGTAAAGGCGCGCAGGTGCGCCCACGGATTGGGCTGAACGAGGGGGTGTTTCGGCATGTTCGGCTTCTCCACCGGGTTCACAGTGCGTGAGCCAATTGCAGCAGCGGTTGCCGCGCCGTGGCGTCTTGCAGGCGGCCGGTCGCATCGACGATGCCCATGCTTTGCAGCCACGCCTCGAACTCCGGTGCAGGCCGCAGGCCGAGCGTGTCGCGCAGATAGAGGGCGTCGTGAAACGACGTGCTCTGGTAGTTCAGCATGATGTCGTCAGCGCCCGGCACGCCCATGATGAAATGGATGCCCGCCACGCCAAACAGCGTCAGCAGCGTATCCATGTCGTCCTGATCGGCTTCTGCGTGGTTGGTGTAGCAGACGTCGCAGCCCATCGGCAGGCCCATCAGCTTGCCGCAGAAATGGTCTTCCAATCCGGCGCGGATGATCTGCTTGCCGTCGTAGAGGTACTCCGGGCCGATGAAGCCGACGACCGTATTCACCAGCAACGGCGAGAACGCCCGCGCTACGGCATAGGCCCGCGCTTCCATCGTTTGCTGATCGACGCCGTGGTGCGCGTTGGCCGATAGCGCGCTGCCCTGGCCGGTCTCGAAATACATCACGTTGTTGCCGACCGTGCCGCGCGAGAGGCTTTGCGCTGCGTCATGCGCTTCGCCCAGCAATGCGAGGCTGATGCCGAACCCCGCATTGGCTTGCTCGCTGCCGGCCACCGACTGGAACACCAAGTCGACCGGGGCGCCTTGGTCAATGGCGCGCATGGTGTTCGTCACGTGGGTCAGCACGCACGACTGCGTGGGAATGGCGTAGCGATGGCGCAGCTCATCCACCAGTTGCAGCAGCGAAACGATGGCGCCGAGATTGTCGCCGGCGGGGTTGATGCCGATGGTCGCGTCGCCGCAGCCGTAGAGCAGGCCATCGATGATCGACGCAGCAATGCCTTTGGGATCATCCGTCGGGTGATTGGGCTGCAGCCGGACTGACAACCGGCCCGGCAGACCGATCGTGTTGCGAAAGCGCGTGACCACGCGGCACTTGCGGGCCACGGCGATCAGATCCTGGTTGCGCATCAGCTTGCTGACCGCGGCGGCCATTTCCGGCGTGATGCCAGCGGCGACGCTCGTCAATGTCGCGCTGTCGGTCTCGTGCAGGAGCAGCCAGTTCCGAAATTCACCCACGGTGAGCGAGGCGATCGGCTCGAAGGCCTGCGCGTCGTGCCGATCCAGAATCAGGCGCGTGACCTCGTCGTCTTCATACGGCACCAGCGCTTCGTTGAGGAAGACCGACAGCGGCACGTCCGCCAACGCCATCCGCGCGGCCATGCGTTCGCCCTCGCTGGCCGCGCCCAGGCCCGCAAGGTAGTCGCCGGAGCGCGCTGGGCTGGCTTTGGCCAGAAGCGTCTTGAGATCGTTGAACACATGACGCTGTGCGCCAATGGTGTGGGCAAAGTGCATGATGGGATACGCGGCAGAGTCCAATGACGGTGACGGCGACGCCTATCCTGCCACTTTAGTTGCCTTCCAAGCCATGGCGGCAATGTTCTAATACGCGTTTCTTAAACATCGATATCCCGCCCTGATGACCGCTTCCGCCACACCGTCCCGTACACAGCAAGCGGGCTCTGCCATGGAAGTGTTGGCGGTCTTTCTCAAGCTGGGCCTCACGAGCTTCGGCGGCCCTGTCGCGCATATCGGCTACTTCCGCCGCGAGTTCGTGGAGCGCCGTCGTTGGCTCGACGACGCCACATTCACCGACCTGGTCGGGCTCTGCCAGTTTCTGCCGGGGCCGGCCAGCAGCCAAGTTGGGTTTTCCGTCGGCTTGCTCCGGGCCGGATGGCGCGGCGGTTTGGCGGCATGGTGCGGCTTTACGCTGCCGTCCGTCCTGTTGCTGCTGGCCTTTGCAATGCTCGCGCCGAGCCTGGGCGGCCCGGTCGGCGCAGGCCTGATCCACGGTTTGAAGCTCGTTGCCGTTGCGGTAGTGGCGCAGGCCGTGTGGGACATGGCGCGCAAGCTCTGTCCCGACTGGCAACGCGCGGGCATTGCGGTGATCAACATTGCATTGCTTGGTGCGTTGACGACCGTCTACGCGCAACTGGTCGTGATTGCGCTGGGCGCCGTGCTGGGGCTGTTGCTGTGCCGATCGGCCCGTCCGGTGCCTGCTGGCTTGCAGGCAGGGCAGGGCAGCGCATTCCGCGTGTCTCACATGGCCAGCATCGCGAGCCTCGTGCTGTTTTGCGCGCTGCTGTTCGGGCTCCCGGTTGCCGCGGACCTTTATCCGTGGATGCCCGCGAAGGTGTTCGATGCGTTCTATCGTTCGGGCGCGTTGGTTTTCGGGGGTGGTCATGTCGTGCTTCCGCTGCTGGAGCAGCAGACGGTCGCAACCGGTTGGGTCGCGTCGAACGATTTTCTGGCCGGCTACGGTGCCGCGCAGGCCGTGCCCGGGCCGCTATTCACCTTCGCCGCGTCCCTGGGGTGGACGATCGCACCGGGGCTCAATCACTGGGCTGGCGCCGCGCTCGCCACGGTGGGTATTTTTCTGCCGGGCCTGCTGTTGGTCGTCGCGGCATTGCCTTATTGGCAGGCATTGCGCGCGCGTCCTTCCATGGCAGCGCTGCTGGCGGGTGTGAATGCGGCCGTGGTGGGATTGCTGGCGTTTGCCCTTTACACGCCGGTCTGGACGAGCGCCGTGCGGTCATGGCGCGATGTTGCTGTCGCGGTGATCGCGTTCCTGCTGCTGACACGATGGAAAACGCCACCGCTGATCGTGGTGGCGTTGTGTGCGGCGGCGGGTGTTGCCGCTGCCATGCTGGGTTGAGTCGCACGCGCCCCGCGAGCCGCAACCGCACGCGGCGCAGGGCAGAGCGTCACTCCTCCATCAGCCGGACCCTGACCTTCTTGCCCTTCACCGTGCCGGCGTTGAGCTTGCGCAGCGCGTCGCGTGCGATGCCGCGCTCGACCGCGACGTAGGTCGAGAATTCCGTCACGTTGATCTTGCCGATCTGGTCGCCGCGAAAGCCGGCATCGCCGGTCAAGGCGCCGAGCACATCGCCGGGGCGGATCTTCTCCTTGCGCCCGCCCAGAATCTGCAGCGTTTCCATGGGCGGCAGCAGCGGCGCATCGTTGCCGGTATCAAGCTCGTCGAGCTTGTGCCATTCGACCTCGCGGCCCATCGCTTCTTCGATATTGCCGACGCGGCCCATCTCGTCCATGCTCGCGAGGCTCAACGCCCAGCCGTTCTCATCCGCGCGGCCCGTGCGGCCAATCCGGTGCACATGCACTTCGGGATCGGGCGTCACGTCAACGTTGATCACCGCTTCAAGCTGGGCGATGTCGAGCCCTCGCGCGGCAACGTCGGTCGCAACCAGCACTGAGCAACTGCGGTTCGCAAACTGGATCAACACCTGGTCGCGCTCGCGCTGTTCGAGTTCGCCATGCAGCGCAAGCGCGTGAATGCCCTGCGCGCGCAGCACGTCGAGCAGGTCTCGGCATTGCTGCTTGGTGTTGCAGAACGCGAGCGTGCTGACCGGTCGATAGTGCTTGAGCAGTTGTCCCACGGCATGCAGCCGCTGGCTGTCGGTCACCTCGTAGAAGCGCTGGCGAATCTTGCTGTCGTCGTGGCGCTCTTCAAGCTTCACTTCTTTCGGGTTGCGCAGAATCCGCTGGCTCAGCTTCGCAATGCCTTCCGGGTACGTCGCCGAGAACAGCAGCGTTTGCCGGTCGGTCGGGCATTGGCGCACGACCGTCGCAATGTCATCGAAGAAGCCCATGTCGAGCATGCGGTCGGCTTCGTCGAGGACAAGCGTCTTCAGTGCACCGAGCGTGAGATTGCCCCGCTCCAGATGGTCCATGATGCGGCCCGGCGTGCCGACGATGACGTGGGCGCCGTGCTCCAGGCTCGCGGCCTGCGGGCGCATCGGTGTACCGCCGCACAGCGTCAGCACCTTTACGTTTTCTTCCGCGCGTGCCAGGCGGCGGATCTCCTGTGCCACCTGATCGGCAAGCTCGCGCGTCGGGCAGAGCACCATCGCCTGCACGTCGAAGCTTCGCGCGTCGAGCCGTGCGAGGAGGGCCAGCGCAAAGGCTGCGGTTTTGCCGCTGCCGGTTTTTGCCTGTGCGATCAGGTCGTGGCCCGCAAGGGCGATCGGCAGGCTTGCAGCCTGGATCGGCGTCATGTCGGTGTAGCCAAGCTGCGTGAGGTTCGCCAGCACGGCCGGGGGGAGCGCTAGGGTGCTGAAAGGCGCGGCGGTCGGTTCGATGGTCATGTCGTTGCGTTGGATCACTTGAGCAGCTTGCCTTCGATTTGCTTGTAGATGACCCGGCCGTCTTTGGTTTCGACGCGTTTGAGATAGTTGCGTGCGCCGCATAGCGCACAGCGGAACAGCGGCCCTTGGCCCTCGTCTTTGATGACGACGTCGGAAAGCTGCCACTGCGTGCCGCAGCTCTGGTTGATGCAAGTGAACACGGTTTTCTCTAAATGGAGGTGTCGTTGTGCCTCGGCGCGAGGCAAGGGGAATCGGGCCGTAAGTGCGCCGATGTCAACCTGAATGCAGGAAGTGAATGAGACGCTGGCGCCGGTTGTACCACGGAAACGCCCCGCCTTGGGACAAGTAGCGGTTCCGTCTCATCTCACCGGGATGTGGCAGGTCGATTTCTACTGCGCTGGCTTGCGGACGCCGCCCTGCGGGGAGGAAGCTGCGGCATAGAAGTTGTCGAGGCCTTCGATCTCGGCAGCGGTCAGGCGGCGGGCAAAAGCACGCATGACGCCGTCGTCGTCGTTGGCGCGCGTGCCGGAGCGAAACGCATTGAGCTGCGCAGCGACCATGCCCTTGGGTTGCCCCGTCAGCGGCGGCAAGACGGGGCCGCCGCCGCGTCCGGAGGCGCCGTGGCAGTCTGCGCAGGCGGGCAGGGCACGCCCGTTGTCGCCCGACCAATGCAAGCTCGCGGCGGCGCCATCCGTGGGCAACGCTGCGGTGGCCGACCGCGCTTGCGCCGCGTAGTACCGAGCGACTGCCGTGATATCGCTGTCCGACAACTCGCGCGCGACCGGTTGCATGACGGACGATTGCCGCGCGCCACTGCGGTAGTCGAGCAATTGCTTGACGATGTACTCGGCCGGCAATCCCTCCAGTGCAGGAAACGGTTGCGGCGCAACCGACCTCGCACCGTGGCAGGTTGCGCATGCAGGCGGCACGGCGCCACTGCCCTGTGTGACAAGGATCCGCCCGCGCTCGGTGTCCTCTTGCGGCGCCTTCGCCAGCAGGGCGGACCACGCTGTCGGCTTGGGGATGAAATCGGTGGCGCGCCTGACCGCCGTGCCGGTTTCCGCCACGTTGCCTGGCGGTTTCGTACGGTCTTCCGCGTGACTTGGTCTGCGGAATGACGGGATGCCCCGATCCGACAACACGTCATAGAAGACCGCGCCGATCGGCAGCGCAATGCCGAGCAACGGCAGCAGCCATAAAACGACCGGCAGGCGGCGCGGGGGCGGGCGGTCTTCGGTCATACCAGCCCCTTCCCCGGGGATTTCAGATAGCGCGCCTTGATGGCGTCGGCGATCCAGTACGCGGTGGCACCGACGGTACCGGTGGGGTTGTAATTCGAGTTTTGCGGGAAGAGGCTGGCCCCGGTCACGAACACGTTGGGCACATCCCAACATTGCCCGAAGCGGTTGACGACACTGGTGGCCGGATCGTCGCCGATCGCGGCGCCGCCGGTGAGGTGCGTCGACTGATAGCTCGTCGCCGTGTATGGCCGCTTGCGTGGGCCGGGCTCGGTTGCCACCACACCCTGCATGGCCTTGCCGATTGCGTTCCCACGGTCGGTGAGGAAGGCCGACATGCGGATGTCGTTGTCGGGAAAGTCATAGGTGATGCGCAGCAGCGGCAGGCCGTAAACATCGCGGTACGTCGGGTCCAGGTCGAGATAGCCGCCGCGCGTCGGCATGGCCGAGCCGGTGATCGTGATCGACGCGGAATGGTTGTAATAGCGCTTCACGGCACGCTTCCAGGCGCTGCCCCACTGCGGGGTGCCGTGCGGGGTCGGGTGGTATCCGATGGGCGCACCGCTCACCACCTGGATCTGGATGTAGCCGCCTCCCACGAAGCCATGCGGACCGTGGTCGAAATTGTCGGCGCTGAAGTCGTCAATCGTTACCGCCGCGGCACCGGCGCCCATGAAGGGGTTGAGCCACGTCTTTTCGTCGAAGAACAGGTTCACGCCGGACGTTGTCTGGTGCGTGTAATTGCGGCCCACCACGCCTTGACCCGTGGCAGCGTCGTAAGGCTTGCCGATGCCGGACAGGAGCAGCAGCCGCACGTTCTGAACGCTGAACGCGCACAGCACCACCATCTCTGCGGGCTGGAAAAACTGCTGGCCGCTCGCGTCGACATAGGTCACGCCTCGCGCATGCTTGCGCGCTTCGTCCAGCTCGACCTTCAGCACGTGGGCGTTCGTGCGCAGCTCAAACGTGTTGAGCTTGAGCGCGGCCGGCAGGACACAGATTTGCGGGGACGCCTTCGCAAAATGCTCGCAGCCGAAGTTGGAGCAAAAGCCGCAATACACGCATGCATTCATCGGCAGCCCCTCGGTATTCACGTAGGGGCGCGTGCACAGCGCAGAGGGCTGGATGTAAGGGTGGTATCCCATTGATGCTGCAGCCGTGCCGAACAATGCCGATGCAAACGGCACCTTCATCGGCGGATTCGGATACGGCCGCGAGCGCCACGGCTCGAAGGGGTTGCCGCCTGGCTGCAACTGCCCCTTCAGGTTGCCGGCAAAACCCGACGCGCCGATCAGGTAGTCGAAGCGGTCGTAATACGGTTCCAGCTCGTCGTAGGTGAGAGGCCAGTCCTGGGCGGTGAGGTTGGCGTCGAAGATGCGGTCGCCATAGCGCTGGCGATAGTGGCTGCGCAGCTTGAGGTCGGTTGGGTCGAATCGGTAATAGGCGCCGGACCAGTGGTTGCCGGCGCCGCCCAGATGCGTGGCCGGATAGGCGAACTGCCAGCGGCGCATCGGCAAGGCCACCTGGTCGCTGCGGTTGCGGAAGGTGAAGGTCTCGGTCGACGTGTCCTGGTGCAGCGCATGCCGGCGCGTGTATTTCAGTTCGTCGTGGATTGCCGGCGCCTGAAAATCGGGCGACGGCCAGCGGGGCTGCCCACGCTCCATCACCACCACACGCGAGCCATGTGCCGCCAACTCCTTGCCGATGATGGCGCCGGTCCAGCCGCCGCCGATGATCACGGCATCCACGGGAGGCAATGTCTTCATTCGCCGCCTCCGTGATCGGTGCCCGTGCGGCTGCGGCATACCTCGTTACTTGCAAGCGCGACGAAGGCAATCGGTTGGGCTTCCGAGCGCGGTGGCGCTGTTGCCATGTCGTGCGGGTGTGCCGTGGCAATCGAAACAGGCGCGCGCGTGTAGGGCTGATTGTGGCGCTCGATGTCATTGGCAAAACTGGCCATCGCACCCGGAAAACCAACCAGCTTCCAGCCCACCATGTCGCGATTGCCGCCGTAGAGCGGGTCGGAGAAATAGCCCTCGACAGCGCCGTCCAGCAGCATCTGGAAGAACACCGCGCTCGGCACGGCGTCCATCTCAAGCTTGCCGGCTTCAGCGTCGCTGAGCACCGCATCCTGCGTTGCTGCATCGAGCTGGGCGAATCGCTTTCCGCCATAACGGCTTGCACAGACGCGGTCCAATGCCGCCAGCCCGAGGCGGTAGCATTCCGCCGGTGTCAGCGCCAGCTGATAGCCCTGTTCCGGTGTGCCTTGCTGGAAGGGGCCATGGCGATAAAAGTTCGCGCCGCTGCCGAAACTGCCCGCCAGTTGTCGATCCAGAAACACCGTGACGCCAGCCTCTTTCGCACCAGGCCCGAGTTCGTCTGCCGGAATCAGCCGCGCGACGATCGCATCGACGGCCGCTTTTTCATCGGCATTGAAGAAAAGACTGACGGGTTCGGGTGCGCTTGCGCCTGCGGCGGCCGTCGGATGCGGCGCGCTCGTCATTCCAGGCGGGGGCGCCGGTGTGCGCGCCGGCGGGCTTTGCGCCACGGCAAATACGGTTGTCGAGGCAGGCAGCGTGATCCCCAGGGCCTTGAGCAAACGGCGTCGGGCCGGCTTGAAGTCGTCGTGCATAGGACACTCCGT
Organism: Ralstonia sp. UNC404CL21Col; assembly: GCF_000620465.1. Taxonomy (GTDB): domain Bacteria; phylum Pseudomonadota; class Gammaproteobacteria; order Burkholderiales; family Burkholderiaceae; genus Ralstonia; species Ralstonia flatus. The sequence goes on along the minus strand of NZ_JIBE01000004.1, from coordinate 171,635 downwards.
GTCTTGGGGCTTCGCGGTGGAGACGCAGCGCAAAAGCGCGCAGAAGAGCAAGCCGGGCAGCAAGAATCGTGACTGCGGGCCGAAGCCGGTGGCATGTCCACTGCTTTCCAACACGGAAGACGACGGAGGCTCAGCATGGAACGCGTGAGGAAAGTGCAGATAAACGCGGCAGCAGGGCTGCTGTTTCTGTTCGGACTCGGAAGCGGCTTGTCGTTCGCCCAGCCAGCCCAGACGCATTCGACGTCGCCGGATGGACGAGCCGCGGTCCAACGGAAGGCGACCGGGAATGTGCCTCGGCGTCCCGGTGCACAGCCTGCATCCGCGCCGAAAGCGTCTACCTCCGATGGCGCCGCCACGGCTGCAGGATCGCGAGGCTCTGGTGGCAGCGATGGGTTGCCGGGGACGGGTGCTGCTGCAGGTTCGGGCGGGTCGGCTGATATGCGGGGGGAGCCTGTGCGTCGGTAGCGACCAGAGGTATCAGGCCTGGGGAGCCTGCGAGAGAGCGGGCAACGGCTCCCGTTTGTCTCAAAGATCGAGGGCACAGATGTCGTTTCTGTGAAACCACCTAGAGTCGGCCCTCTTGTCCCAGTTTGAGGTGCGTCAAGTCCGGGCCTTAGCCCCTGGCATCTAATGGATTGCATATTTCGCAATCGTTTGACGCCTCGACCATGCGCACCGCCCCCGTGCCGTCTCCGCCGACTGCAGAGCAGATCGACCTACCGTTTCACGCCGCGCTGGCCCGCGCCTCCAATTCGCTGTCGCTTGCATCGATGCAACTGGCGCTGCTCGACTGGGCGCTGCATCTGGCCGTCTCGCCCGGCAAGCAGCTGGATCTGTACCGTTTGGCGCTGACGCAGGCCCAACAACTCGATGGTTACATCCGGAACTGCATGGCATCCGGGCCCCAGAACGCGTGTCTTTGCGTCCAGCCGCCCGCCCGCGACCGTCGTTTCTCTGCCGACGAGTGGCGCTTATGGCCGTTCAACGTGCTGCATCAGGCCTTCCTCTTGACAGAACAATGGTGGGAGGCCGCAACGCGCGGCGTGTGGGGAGTCGCCAAACATCATGAGGACGTGGTCGCCTTTGCTGCGCGTCAGTGGCTCGACATGATGTCGCCGGGCAATCAATTGGCAACCAATCCGATTGTCCTGCGCCGGACCTTTGAACAGCACGGCACCAATCTTGTGCGCGGCGCGCTCAATGCGCTTGACGATCTGGAGCGCTCCATGAGCGGCGCGCCCGCTGCCGGTACCGAACGCTTTATGGTGGGCCGCGACGTGGCCATCACGCCCGGCAAGGTGGTCCTGCTCAACCGTCTCATCGAGCTGATCCAGTACACGCCGGCCACGGGCAAGGTCCAGGCCGAGCCCATCCTGATCGTGCCGGCCTGGATCATGAAGTACTACATCCTCGATCTGTCGCCGCAAAACTCGCTGATCCGCTATCTGGTCGAGCAGGGCCATACCGTGTTCTGCATCTCCTGGAAGAACCCTGACGAGGCGGATCGCGCCCTCGACATGGACGACTACCTCAAGCTCGGCGTCTTTGCCGCGCTCGATGCCGTCAATGCCATCGTGCCGGGCCAGCGCGTACATGCGACCGGCTACTGCCTTGGGGGCACGCTATTGGCCATTGCCGCAGCGGCCATGGCGCGCGATGGCGATGCGCGGCTGGCGTCCATGACGCTGTTTGCCGCGCAGACAGACTTCTGCGAGCCGGGCGAACTGGGGCTGTTCATCGACGAGGCCCAGGTCAGCCTGCTTGAAGCACAGATGGACCAGACTGGCTATCTGCGCGCCAGCCAGATGGCCGGTGCCTTCCAGATGCTGCGCTCGTACGACTTGCTGTGGTCGCGCTTGGTGGGCGAATACCTGCTGGGCGACCGTGCGCCCATGAACGACCTGATGGCCTGGAACGCCGATGCCACGCGCATGCCCGCGCGCATGCACAGCCAGTACCTGCGGCACCTGTTCCTGAACGACGACCTGAGCGAGGGCCACTACCCCGTCAACGGCAAGCCCGTGGCGCTCAACGATATCGATTTGCCCATCTTTGTGGTGGGCACGCTGACCGACCACGTTGCACCCTGGCGCTCCGTCTACAAGCTGCATCACCTGACCGAAGCTGAGCTGACGTTCGTGTTGACCAGCGGCGGCCATAACGCCGGCATCGTCAGCCCGCCGACCAACTCGCATCGACGGTTCCAGATGCAGACACGCCATGCAGGCGAGACATCGGCGGCGCCGGATGACTGGCTGGCCTCGGCACCGGCCACAGACGGCTCTTGGTGGCCGGCGTGGCATGCATGGCTCGTTGCGCATGCATCGGGCTCGGCAGTGGTGAAGCCGCCGAAGATGGGCGTTCCAGGATCGCCGCCATTGGCCGACGCGCCCGGCACCTACGTGCTGGAGAAATAGATGCGTGTGGAGAAACAACGCCTGCAAGATGGCAGGTACGCAGGCACGCGCACGGCGGCGATGGCGGCCGCCGCATTGCTGGCCCTGTCGGCTTGCATCTCGATGGCGCCGCCTTACGAGGCGCCCGCGTTGCCTGTAGCCCAGCACTACGACACCGACGACGGCACGGACGGCCTGTCGGCCGCCGCCACGGGCTGGCAGGCGTACTTTACGGACACGCGCCTGCAGGCCCTGATCGCCCAAGCGCTGGAGAACAACCGTGACTTGCGCACTGCCGTGCTGCGCGTGGAAGAGGCGCGTGCCGCGTTTGGCATCCAGCGCTCGGAGTCTTTTCCGCACCTCGACGCGCAGGCCGGCATCAGCCGCCTGAGCATTCCGGCAGACGTCAGCCCATTCGGCATGCCGATGCGTGTCACCCAGTACCAGGTTGGGGCGGGTGTCTCCAGCTGGGAGATCGATTTCTGGGGGCGCGTGCGCAACCTCAACGACGCCGCTCTGGAGAGCTACGTAGCTTCCGACGCAGCGCGCCGCGCGGTCGCGCTTGGGCTGATCGCACAGGTGGCCCACAGCTACCTGGTCCTGCGTGAACTGGACGAGCGGATCACGCTGGCCCAGCAGACCGTAGACAGCCGCACCGAGACACTGCGCATCTTCTCGCGCCGGGTGGCGGTCGGGGCCACTTCACGGTTGAACCAAACGCAGGTCGAGACCCTGCTGACCCAGGCGCAGGCGCTGCTGACGCAACTACGGCAGGCGCGCGACGTTCAAGCGCACGGCTTGGCCGTGCTTGTCGGCAAGCCCATCGACTTGCCACCGGTTGCCGAGCCGCTTGACGAGCGCCACATGCTGGCCGAGCTGCGCGCCGGTCTGCCTTCCGATCTGCTGACGCAGCGCCCGGACATTGCAGCTGCGGAGCATCGGCTGCGGGCTGCGCACGCCAGCATCGGCGCGGCACGGGCGGCGTTCTTTCCGCGCGTCGCGCTGACGGGCGCTTACGGCACCGTCGGCCCCGAACTGGGCAATCTGTTCGCACCCGGCACACGCGCCTGGGTGTTTGCGCCGAGCATCAGCCTGCCGCTGTTTGAAGGTGGGAAGCTGCGCAGCAACCTCGACCTGGCAGAAGCCCGCCGAGACCTCGCCGTGGCCGCCTACGAAAAGACCGTACAAGGCGCATTCCGCGACGTGTCCGACGCGCTGTCGGCACGCAGGTGGCTGGCCGAACAGCTCGACATTGCACAGGCCGCATTGGCCGCGCAGACCGAACGGGCGCGGCTGTCGCAACTGCGCTTCGACGCGGGAGCATCGACGTTCCTGGAGGTGCTCGACGCCCAGCGCGATCTGCTGGCCGCGCAGCAGCAACTGGTGCAAATGCGTCGCGCGCTTCTCTCCAGCCGCGTTGGTCTGTATGCGGCACTGGGCGGTGGCACGCAGGCCGTCGAATCCGCAACCGATCCGCAACCCCATCCTCTGAGCCTGACGCCGGCCCCGCGCGTATCGGGCCGAACAACACCATGACGACGACTCCCCAACAACGATGGATTGCGCTGCTGGCGGCCGCCCTGGTGGCAGCCGGAGCGGCGTTCGCGTGGAAGGCTTTAAGGCAAGAAGGGCCCGGCAAGGGCTTTGTGAGCGGCAACGGCCGCATCGAAGCCACCGAAATCGACGTGGCAACCAAGCTCCCCGGCCGCGTGCAGGACATCCTGGTGGACGAGGGCGACTTCGTGACGGCAGGGCAGCCGCTTGCACACATGCAGGTGCAGACGCTGGAAGCGCAGCGCGACGAGGCTCTGGCGCGGCAGCAGCAATCGGTCTCTGCCGTGGCGAGCGCACAGGCGCAGGTGGCCGTGCGAGAAGCCGATAGGCAAGCGGCTCTCGCGCAAATTGCTCTGCGTGAGAGCGACCTCGACGCCGCGCAGCGCCGGCTGGCGCGTTCCGAGACGCTGTCGCACGAAGGGGCATCGTCGATGCAGGAGCTGGACGACGACCGCGCCCGCGTGCGCAGCGCCAAGGCCGCGCTGGTGGCGGCCCGCGCGCAAGCCGAGGCGGCGCAGGCAGCCGTATTGGCCGCGCGTACACAGGTGGCCGGCGCCGGTGCCACCGTCAAGGCGGCAGACGCCACCGTACTGCGCATCAAGGCCGATATCGATGACAGCGCCCTGACGGCGCCGCGCGATGCCCGCGTGCAATACCGCATCGCCCAGCCCGGCGAGGTCCTGGCCGGCGGCGGGCGGCTGCTCAATCTCGTCGATCTGTCCGACGTCTACATGATTTTCTTCGTGCCGGAGACGGACGCGGGCCGCATCGCCATGGGCAGCGAGGTGCGTATCGTGCTCGACGCAGCGCCGCAATATGTCATTCCGGCGCGCGTGTCGTTTGTCGCCAGCACCGCGCAATTCACGCCCAAGACCGTGGAAACGGCCAGCGAGCGCCAGAAGCTGATGTTCCGCGTCAAGGCGCAGATCGATCGCGATCTGCTGCGCAAGCACCTGAAGCTGGTGAAGACCGGCTTGCCCGGCGTGGCGTGGCTCAAGCTCGACGCGCAAGCCGAATGGCCGGCCAGCCTAGCGATCAAGGTTCCGCAGTGACCGCCTCTGCCGACCCATGCGCCTCGCCTGACGCGCGCCCGGCGGCGCCGGTGGCCAGCCTGGCCGGCGTGCGCCTGCGCTACCGCAAGACACTCGCGCTGGATGGCGTCACGCTCGACCTGCCCGCCGGCCGCATGGTCGGGTTGATCGGCCCGGACGGCGTTGGCAAGTCCAGCCTGCTGTCTCTGGTGGCGGGTGCCCGGGCCCTGCAGGAGGGCTCCGTCCATGTGCTGGGCAGCGACATGGCCGACCGCCGGGCGCGCGCCGCCGTCGGCCCACGCATCGCCTACATGCCGCAAGGGTTGGGGCGCAACCTGTATCCCACGTTGTCGATCGAAGAGAACCTGCAGTTCTTCGGGCGCCTGTTCGGCCACGATGCAGCGGAGCGCCGCCGCCGCATTGATGCACTCACGGCCAGCACCGGCCTGCGGGCGTTTCTCTCACGGCCTGCAGGCAAGCTCTCGGGCGGCATGAAACAGAAGCTGGCGTTGTGCTGCGCGCTGATCCACGACCCGGATCTGCTGATCCTCGATGAACCGACCACGGGCGTCGACCCGCTTTCGCGCAGGCAGTTCTGGGACCTGATTGCCAGTATTCGCGTCGCACGCCCCGGCATGAGCGTGATCGTGGCCACCGCGTACATGGAAGAGGCCGAGCGCTTCGACTGGCTTGTCGCCATGGACGCCGGGCAGGTGCTCGCCACCGGCACGCCGGCCGAGCTGCGCAGCCGCGCCGGTGCCGATTCGCTTGAGGCCGCCTTCATCGCGCTGTTGCCGCCAACGCGCCGGCAGGGCCATCAGGCCGTGGTGGTGCCACCCCTGGTGGCCGGTGCAGAAGACGATGTGGCTGTGCAGGCGAGCGGCCTGGCCATGCGCTTCGGCGACTTCGTTGCCGTCGATCACGTCGACTTCCGCATCCGTCGTGGAGAGATCTTCGGTTTTCTCGGCTCCAACGGCTGCGGAAAATCGACCACCATGAAGATGCTCACCGGCCTGCTGCCTGCCAGCGAAGGGCAGGCATGGCTGTTCGGCCATCCGGTCGACCCGAAGGACATCGACACACGCCGCCGCGTGGGCTACATGTCGCAGGCGTTCTCGCTGTATGGCGAGTTGACGGTGCGCCAGAACCTTGTCCTGCATGCGCGCCTGTTCCAGGTGCCCGAGCCGGAAGTGCAGTCGCGTGTGGCTGAGATGCTGACCCGCTTCGGGCTGCAGGAGGCGGCCGACAGCCTGCCCCAGAGCGTGCCGCTGGGCATGCGGCAGCGCCTCTCACTGGCCGTGGCGATGGTGCACAAGCCCGAGTTGCTGATCCTGGACGAGCCGACCTCCGGCGTGGACCCGGTCGCCCGCGACATGTTCTGGCGCCTGATGATCGACCTCGCGCGGCGGGATCGCGTGACCATCTTCATCTCCACGCATTTCATGAACGAGGCCGAGCGATGCGACCGCATCTCGCTCATGCATGCGGGCCGCGTGCTGGTGAGCGATGCGCCCGCCGCGCTGGTGCGTGCCCGGGGTACAGAGACGCTGGAGCAAGCGTTCATCGCTTATCTGCAGGAGGCGGCCGAAGCGTCTGCGGGTGCCGACGAGGTTGCCGCGCCGCTGCCGGAGCGCGCGGCGCCAAGCCGTGCGCCTACCGACATGTCGGCCGGGCGCCGCTTCAGTCTGGCGCGTGCGATGAGCTACTCGCTGCGTGAGGCCCTGGAACTGCGCCGCGACCGCGTGCGCGCCACGCTGGCGCTGCTGGGCACGGCCATCCTGATGTTCATCATCGGATACGGCATCAGCCTCGATGTGGAGAACCTGACCTACGCCGTGCTCGACCGCGACCAGACCGTGCTTTCACACGACTACACGCTCAACCTGGCCGGCTCCCGTTATTTCATCGAAAAACCCCCGATTCGCGACTACGCTGAGTTGGACCGCCGCATGCGCAACGGCGAGCTGTCGCTGGCAATCGAAATTCCGCCTGGCTTTGCGCGCGACGTGGAGCGAGGCACGGCCGTGCAGATCGGTGCCTGGGTGGACGGCGCCATGCCCACCCGCGCGGAAACCGTGCGCGGTTACGTGCAGGCCATCCACCAGCTCTGGCTGGCAGATGCGGCCGTGCACCGGCTGGGCGTGCGCCCGGCGGCGCCCAGCAGCATCGAAACGCGCTATCGCTATAACCCCGACGTGAAAAGCCTGCCTGCCATGGTGCCCGCCGTGATTCCAATGCTGCTGATGATGATTCCCGCCATGCTGGCGGCGTTGTCGGTGGTGCGAGAAAAGGAGCTGGGCTCCATCATCAATTTCTACGTGACGCCGGTCACGCGTGCGGAATTCGTGCTCGGCAAGCAGGCGCCGTACATCGTGCTCGCCATGCTGAACTTCTTCTTGCTGGCGCTGCTGGCGGTGACGGTGTTCGGTGTGCCCATCAAGGGCAGCTTTGCGACGCTCGCGCTGGGGGCGCTAATTTTCGTGACGTGCTCGACGGGTTTCGGGTTGTTTGCCTCCACCTTCACGCAAAGCCAGATTGCGGCCATGTTTGTCACCATGATCGGCACGATCATTCCGTGCGTGCAGTTTGCAGGACTGCTCAATCCGGTGTCGTCGCTGGAAGGGGCGGGCGCTGTGATCGGGCGCGTGTATCCGGCCACGCATTTCCTGACGATCAGCCGCGGCGTGTTCAGCAAGGCGCTGGATGTGGGCGCGCTGGGCAGCGCCTTCTGGCCGCTGCTGGCGGCGGTGCCATTCATCCTGGGCGCCACCTTGCTGATGCTGCGCAAGCAGGATCGGTAGGAGCGTCACACCATGCCGAGTCTTCAGACCGATCGCCGCACCGCCCGCCTGAGCAACATTTTCCGGCTGGGCATCAAGGAATTGCGAAGCCTGCTGCGCGACCCGATGATGCTCGTGCTGATCGTCTACACCTTCACGCTGTCGATCTACGTGGCCGCCACCGCCATGCCAGAGAGCCTGCACAATGCCTCGATCGCCATCGTCGATGAAGACAGCTCGCCGTTGTCGGCGCGCATTGTCTCGAGCTTCTATCCGCCGCATTTCCGCACGCCGGCGCTGATTCCGCTCACGGAGGTGGACCCAGGCATGGACAGCGGCCGCTACACGTTCGTCCTGGACATCCCGCCCAATTTCCAGCGCGACGTGCTGGCCGGACGCGCACCCTCAATCCAACTCAATATTGACGCCACGCGTATGAGCCAGGCCTTCACCGGCAACGGCTACATCCAGCAGATCGTCTCGGGCGAGGTGAACACGTTCCTGCAGCGCCACCGCGCCGCGCCTGCCACGCCGGTCGACCTGGTGCTGCGCACGCGCTTCAACCCCAACCTGGAGCAGACGTGGTTCGGCTCGTTGATGGAGATCATCAATAACGTGACCATGCTGTCGATCATCCTGACGGGCGCGGCGCTGATCCGCGAACGCGAGCACGGCACGATCGAGCACCTGCTGGTGATGCCTGTCACGCCGTTCGAAATCATGGTGTCCAAGGTCTGGTCGATGGGGCTGGTGGTGGTGCTCGCCGCGCTCGTGGCGCTGGTGTTCGTGGTGCAAGGCGCGCTGCATGTCCCGATCGAAGGCTCGATCCTGCTGTTCATGCTGGTGGCCACGCTGCATCTGTTTGCTACGACGTCCATGGGGATCTTTCTCGCGACGGTGGCGCGGTCCATGCCGCAGTTCGGCATGCTGCTGGTTCTGGTGCTGCTGCCGCTGCAGTTGCTTTCCGGCGGCACCACACCGCGCGAGAGCATGCCCGGTGTGGTGCGAGACATCATGCTCGCCGCGCCGACCACGCATTTTGTATCGGCGTCGCAGGCCATTCTCTATCGAGGGGCGGGGCTGGACGTCGTGTGGCCGCAGTGTCTGGCCATCTGCGTCATCGGCACCGTGCTGTTTCTCGCATCATTGACACGCTTTCGCCAAACCATCAGCCAGATGGCTTAAGGAGCCAACATGGATACACCCGCCAACGTTCCTCTCGCGCTTCAAAAGGCGCAGATTGCATTCGGACTGCAGACGTTGGGTCTGCTCAAGGCAACGCGACAGCGCTGGTATGAACTCGGCGCCGACCTGCTTGCCGCAGACGTGGCCCGCACGGAATCTGCGCTCGCCGACCTGCAAAACGTCGAGGAGTGGAACGCGTTTGCAGCACTGCTGCCGAACGTTTTCTGGCAGGGCAGCCAGCGCGCCATGGATGTGCTGCAAGGGGTGCTGCAGACCGCCATCTCGAACCAGTCGAGCTTCGTGGCGGATTACCAGCGCGTCATGCTGGAATGGCAGCAGGCTTCCGTTCGCGCCCTGAGCACGGCCGGCAATGCCATGCCGATCCACACAGCGCTGCAGGGCATGCTGTCGACGTGGGGCGTGCCGAGCGATGCAATGGTCCGCTTCGCAAGCGAGCCGTCGAACCCGAATCTTCTGCGTGCCCCCGGCAAGGGCAACGGACAACTCCGCAAAGCTTCCTGACGAGCGCACATGAGCCCCGATCATCTGCCTGCGCCGCCGGCGCTCCTGCCGGGCAGCGACCTCAGCGTGGTGCGCAATCGCACCTTTGACGAAATTGCGGTTGGCGACACCGTGGCCATTCTGCGCACCCTCACGGCGGAAGATATCCAGCTCTTTGCCGTGCTGTCTGGGGACGTCAACCCGCAGCACCTGGACCCCGAATTTGCCGCATCCACGCGCTTTCATGGCGTGATTGCCCACGGCATGCTGGGCGGGGCGCTGATTTCCGCCTTGCTCGGGACCCGTTTGCCGGGCCCAGGAACGATCTACCTTGGGCAGACGCTGCAATTCCTGGCGCCGGTGCGCGTGGGCGACACGTTGACCATCCGCGTGACGGTGGTCAGCAAGGAGGAAGAGAGAAAGCGGGTCAAGCTGGCATGCACGTGTACGAACGACAGCGGCACGGTGGCCATCGCGGGCGAGGCGGAGGTCATCGCGCCCACCGAGCGGATCGAGCGTCCGCGGACCACACTGCCGGATGTGCGCATCACCACCGGCAGTGACGGTATCCACCGGCTGCTCGACCATGTGCGGCCTATGGGTGCGATTCACATGGCTGTCGTTCATCCGTGCGATGTGCTGAGCCTGTCGGCCGTGATGGACGCGCGCGCTGAAGGGCTGATCGTGCCTTGTCTCGTCGCGCCGCATGCCAAGCTGATGCGCGTAGCCGCCGAAGCCGGCCTGGACCTCCGCGGCATCGAGATTGAAGACGTGCCCCACAGCAGCGCCGCTGCCACGCGCGCCGTGGAGCTTGTCACGCAGGGCAGGGCAGAGGCGCTCATGAAAGGCAGCCTGCATACCGATGAATTGATGGCGGCAGTTGTGCGCGAAGAGGCAGGGCTGCGTACGAAGCGCCGGATCAGCCATTGCTTCCTCATGCAGTCGCCCGCGTACCCGCGCCCGTTTATCGTGACGGATGCGGCGATCAACATCACGCCGACCCTCGATCAGAAGGCGGACATCGTGCGCAACGCCATCGATCTAGCTCATGCGATTGGCGTGGAACGCCCCCGGGTGGCGATCCTTGCGGCGGTGGAGACGGTGAACCCACGCATGCCGGCCACGCTCGATGCGGCTGCGCTGTGCAAGATGGCGGACCGCGGCCAGATTGAGGGTGGGGTGCTGGACGGGCCATTGGCCTTCGATAACGCAGTATCCGCCGCTGCCGCGCGCATCAAGGGCATCGTCTCGGAAGTGGCAGGGCAGGCCGATGTGCTCGTGGTGCCCGATCTCGAAAGCGGCAACATGCTCGCCAAACAGTTGGAATACCTGGGCGGGGCCGCCAGCGCGGGCATTGTGCTCGGCGCCCGCGTGCCCATTGTGTTGACCAGCCGTGCCGACTCGCGTGAATCGCGCATTGCGTCGTGCGCCCTTGCCACATTGCTGGCCCACCGCTACCGCAACTTACCACCATGAACGATTGCATCGTCGTACTGAACTGCGGCTCGTCGAGCATCAAGTTTGCGTTGTTCGATGCCACCTTGGACCCGTTGCCGCGCGTGCCCATGTGGAACGGAAAAGTGGAGGGGATCGGCACTGCACACCCCACCGCAACTGAGGCAGGCGCGCCGACACAGGCGGTGGAGCTTGACGCTGCACAGCCGTATCACGCCGCGCTCGTGCACATTCGCCGACGTGTCGAGCAAAGGCTGGACGGCCGCCGGCTGATGGCCGTGGCGCATCGGGTGGTGCACGGCGGCGCCAAGTACTTTGCGCCGGTATGCGTGGATGCCGAGGTGCTTTCCGATCTGCGCACCTATATTCCGCTGGCGCCGCTGCATCAACCGTTTGCACTGGAAGCCATCGAGGCGCTTCTGTCGGACTTGCCTGACGTGCCGCAAGTCGCCTGCTTCGATACCGCGTTCCACCGCACGCTGCCACAGGTCGAAACAATGCTGCCGTTGCCTTACTCGGCATGGGAACGCGGCCTGCGGCGTTATGGCTTTCATGGGCTGTCGTACGAGTACATGTCGATCGCCTTGCCAGAACGGCACGGCGATATCGCCCGCGGGCGAACCATCGTCGCGCACCTCGGCAGCGGCGCCAGCCTGTGCGCAATGCACGAGCTGAAGAGCGTGGCCACCACGATGGGGTTTTCAGCGCTCGAGGGCCTGATGATGGGCACGCGATGTGGCTCGCTCGATCCGGGTGCTGTGCTTTACATGATGGAGACGGAGCATCTTTCCCCGGCACAGGTCGGACACGTGCTGTATCACGAATCGGGTCTGCTTGGCGTGTCAGGATTGTCTTCCGACCCGCGCGAACTCATTTCGCACGAAGCCGATCACCCGCGCGCGCAGGCAGCGCTGGCGCTCTACGTGCGCCGTATCGTCCGCGAGATCGGCGCACTGGTGGCGGTACTTGGCGGCCTGGATTTCCTGGTGTTCACGGCTGGGATTGGCGAACACAACGCGGTACTGCGCGAACGCGTTGTCGGCGCACTGGGTTACTTGGGTGCCGAGCTGGATGAAGCGGCCAACCAAGCCCATGCCGCAATCATTTCCAGTTCAGCGAGCCGGGTTCGCGTGGCGGTCGAGCCGACGAATGAGGAGTGGGTGGCGGCACGGCATGCAGTTCGATGCAAGCTGCAGTGACGAGTGTGATTGCCGAAGGAGCAGCCGAAGGAGCAGGACGAAGGAGGCCGCCACAGCGTTGCGCGGAGGTGTTCTTTCATTTTACATAACACAAATTACGCGACATATTGGTGTTGGCGCCAAGTCGCGTCTAGGTGCAGCTTGACCGCTGAAAGCTACTCGCTCCTAGACTGCACGCGCTATCCCCAAGATGAGTTGAAACTGCGTTGAGATTCGTCTCTGCTCCCGTACATATCTCCTCGGTTCCGACTGCATCCGATCACGCATCGCCACCGTATATGAATCCAGCGCTGCGTAGCGCGTGAGGCAAGCCACACAGCGCCCGATCCCTATCCGGCCCAAGGAGATTGACGATGAAGCGAGCACTGCTATTGGCTTTGACGCTGACCACCGCGACGCTGAGTGCATGCGGAGGCGGCGACGATGCACCCATGTCGATGGCATCGACGGCGGCGACGGCACAGTTTCCGCAAAACGCCGACATGTGGGCGGGGCTTGGCGGAGACGCCAGCGCACCGGCAGCCATTTCAAAGGTGGTCGACGACGCGGTGTCCGGTTTGCTGGCGGATCCCAAAGAAGCGCCGTACTTCGCCAACATCGGCCAACCCGGGCACGATACGGTGGGACGCCTGAAGGCTTGCCTGAACCTCCAGTTCAAGGCGCTGTTTGGCGGCCCGTTCAGCTATCCAGGAAAAGTCTCGGCGGACGGCGCCACCATCATGTGTGAGGACATGGCGACGGCACACTCCGACGTCGGCATCCCGGGCTGCGTATTCGACCAGTTCATCACCGACGCCGCGGCTGTCATGAAGACCGATGGCGTTCCGGACGGGTACATCTCTCGTGTGGCTCCTGTGCTGACCGGTCTGAAGTCGTCCATCGTGTCGCCGATGCCTAAGTACCTGGGCCCTAACACCGCCCAGAACTGCCAATGAGCCCGCAACGCCGACTGCAACGCTATGCCGTGCCCAGTGTTGCCGCGCTTGCGGTGGCGATCGGTCTCGTCGGGGCGATGCATTTGAAGGCGGCCCGCCCCGTGCTGGCGATGCTTGGCGTCCCCTGCCCCGTCGACCAGACCACGGCCGAGCAAGTCAGCGCGCTGCGTGCAAGCGGACTGGCGCACTTGCGCGCGGATCGGTCCGCACCGGCGCGCCCGGTCCCGGGCGGGTTCGTGCTGGATGGCACGACAGCCGAGGAGGCCGCCCGCTGGGCACACGAAAACGGCGTTGCGTGCGATGACGTCAAGCACGGCTACAGCTATCTTCGCTGCCGCGGCGTCGATGCCAATAAGCTGGGTCTGGCCGGTCCGCCCGTCAGTGAGTTGTGGCTCAGCTTCGGTCCAGCCGGCCGCCTCATCGGCATAGACGTCTACCGGCGCGGTATGACTGCCAGCGACACAACTGCTGCCTGGAACGGCGCGACAGATGCGTTGCGCAATGCGCTCGGTATGCCAACGTCGGCGGTGGGTGATGCATCACCGCAGGCATTGAGCGGGTCGCCACTGCAGACAGCACGTTTGCAGTATCGGTTTGCCGATTACCTTGCAATCGTCACGGCCAGCAATCTTCCTTACGCTGGCTTGGCCGTGCGTGAGCAGTACATGTCGGCACGCCTTTGATTCACTTATTGCGGCCCGGCGGCAATCCATGCCGCTTCGCCGCGGGAAGCATCACGACACGGATACAGCGGCGAGCGGCGCCGCCAACAACGCCGCAGCAACCGGCACGTCTTCCGGTGGATTCCTCGCGCCGGCGTCAATCGTGCCGATCGTCGCTGCGGTCACGGCCTCCAGCGGCAACGCCAGGGCGAACGTGGCGCCCTTCCCTTCGCCCGCGCTGGTCGCCGTCAACGTGCCGCCATGCAGCGTGGCCAGTTTGCGGGCGATGGCAAGCCCGAGACCCAAGCCGCCATGATCGCTGGGACGCGACGCGCCCAGCTGCGCAAATGGCTCAAAGATCGTTTCGAGTTTCTCCGGCGGGATGCCTTTGCCGCTGTCGGACATGGCGACTTTAACGAGCGGTCCGTCCACGGTGACGGCAACGTCGATGTGCCCGCCTGCAGGCGTGTAGCGCATGGCGTTGCTGAGCACGTTGGAGATGATCTGGCGCAGACGCACCGCGTCGCCCACCACGGGGCCGCCGGCTTCCAGCCGGTAGCGCAACTCGATCTGCTTGCGTTGCGCGATCGGCATCCAGCTTTGGACCTCCGCCGAGACAATGTTCTCGATCCGCAGCGGCTCACGTTCAATGACCAGCTTGTCGGTTGCCGCGCGATTGACATCCAGCAGATCGTCCACCAGCCGCGCCTGCGCATCGATGTTTCGATGCAGCACCTCGACGCATCGCATGACGGCCTCAGGGTCAGCCGCTTTGGCGGCCAGCACCTCGGTCCACGCCTTGATTGCGTTCAGCGGCGTGCGCAGTTCGTGCGAAACCGTCGCGATCAACGCGTCTTTGAGCGAGCTTGCGGTTTGGGCTTCCTGCCGGCGCAGCCGCTCATGCTCCAGGAGCCGGTCCCGCTCCTTTTCCACCAATTTCTGCTTGGTGATGTCGATCGTGATGCCGTCAAACTGAACGGGGTCGCCCGATTCGGAATACCGCGTGCGGCCCATCGCCCGCAGCCATCGCACATCGCCCGATGGCGACAGCGTCCGGTATTCGATGTCGTACGGCATGGCGCGATACACCGCCGCTTCAACCGCCTCGCGCGTATGTGCAACGTCGTCAGGGTGAAGCCGTGCGTAGAAGACGTCGATATCGACATCGGCATCGGCCGGGAGCCAGAAATGCTCTTTGCACTTCGCATTCCAGACGATCTTGTGCAGCGGCATCGGGCAATAGAACGTCCCGATCTCTGCTGCCTCAACCGCCATGCGCAGCATCGCCTCGTCTTGAAAGGCGTCGTGTGTCTCGCTACGGGGGTGCTCGACGTTGTCGATAACGCGGTGGAAACGAATGATCGCGCGGCGGGGCGTCGCCTCTTCGCCTTCAGGCAGGACCTCCGCCTGGAAGCGGGCGCCGCCCGGCCCATCGAATTCAATCGTTTGCGGTGAAGCGCGATGCATGGCGGCCGAAACGGCATCGAGCGCATCCGTCCGCAGATCGAGCGCCCGCCCCTCTTGATGCGGGAGCATGAGCATGTCGCGCGCCGCTGTATTGGCGAACACGATGAAGAGCCGCTCGTCTACGACGATATACGGTTCAGGAAGGACCTTTAATACGCCGTAGGGCAGTTGCATTGGAGCCGCCAAGTGGAAGCCGGCAGGTTGCCAGCCAAGGCATTGTAGGGTGCAGCAAACGCGGCCGCACCTTTTACTGCAGGCGCAACGTCAGGAAGGGGCGTCCCATGCAGACGGCACCGGGTTTCACAAAACCGCGCGGCCACAGCGTTCATGGCAAAGCGCCTCGCACTCACAGCACAGTTCGGCACACTGCGCCGCCCCGCTCAAGCCGGCACAGGCGAACGCCAAGCCCGCGCAGTGCTCCATGCAACTGCGATAGATGAAGTACGAGGAATGCTCGGTTTCGACACCCGGCAGCGCGGCGGCCATGTAGCAGAAATGGCTGCACTCGCGCGCCACGGCGGCGATGCGGGGCGGGACGCGCGGGGACAACGCCAGGCGCTCACATTCCTGGGCGCATTCGAGAAAACGGTCGGACGACCGCGCGTTGGTGGCGCCGGCAGGGCTCGATCGGCTGTCCCGTGCAAAAGGCATGGTTGGCGTGAATCTGCATGACATACCTCCAGATGCGCAATTTTCCTGCCCAGGCACCGTCCCACGGAAAAAATAAAGGCGGTCCGGAGAGAGGTGGACCGCCTTCAAGACCGTGGGGAGAGCGAGCTCTCAAAGCCAATGTATCAGCGCCGAGTTCAAATGTATTTATCTAAATACATTCGTTGTGTACAAACGTGGCGTACAGGCGACGGTAAAAATGACACTGTTGCCTGAGCACCAGGCAAAGGCGTCAGAGCCAAATTCATCTCTTTGCCGGTGCGCTCGTCTCTTCGGACGCCGATTCGAGGCCCCGCAGGCGCCGCCAGCGCAGCCGCTTCGTTTGCAAGAAGTGTCCCCAATCCACTTTGGCGAACCCATAAACGAGCGTAAGAAACGCCACCTGCGACACGACGAAATACACGCCCATATACGCCCCGTCGATCTCCGCCTCCGCATCCAGATACCGGGCGCCGACCTGGGCAATGTGCGTCCAGGTCAGGTAGCTGATCCAGCGGCCGATGAAGAACGGAACGCCGATCAGCCATAGCCGCATCCCGGTCAAACCGTACGCAATGAAGATGTAGTTGGATGGGAAGGGGCTAAACGCGTAGGCAAGCATCAGGCCGACCGTCATACCCTTGCGGTCTTCCAACCACGCGCGCACCACATCGATGTTCTGACGATCCGCCTCGCGCATCCAGCGGTTGCGTACCAGCGTGCAGGACAGCCGCGCAAGGACCAGGCGGCCGAGGGTTGCCGCGCAGGCAGCCACGCCTGCAAGAAGCGCTGGATTCGCATCGGGCCGAGAGAAGCCAACCCATGACATGACCATCCACGTCGGCGGGGCGAAGGCCGGCATCACGTTCAGCAAAAAGAGGGTCGCAAACAACGCGAGCAGGTTTGTCATGGCGTTCAGGCCTCTCGACCCAGCACGTGGAACAGTTCGTCTTCTTGTGCGCAATGCAGCCGCAAGATGGCATCGAGGCCATACAGCAGGCGTTGCAACTCTTGTGTGACGGCGGCATCGGGTCCGTCGGGGGAAACATCCGCCACGATGCGATCCAACAGGTTCGTCACGCGGAATATCTCGCGATGCATGGCGCTCATTGCCGCCATCGGGTCGTCTCCGCCGAGCAGGCGCGCGACGTCCGGGTACAGCTGGGTGTCGTCACGGCGCTCATGCGGCAGCAGGACGTCGGCCAACGATTGGTTGAGCGATAGCAGCGCGGCTTTTGCCGCTGCGCCGGCCATATGGGGCAGCGCGTCTGCAACGACGCGGATGCGGCTGAGAATGGGCTCTAGCTCGGCGTGTTCGGCCTTCAGACGTTCGACGTCTGCAGAGATCATTGAACGGGCCGCTCCAGCTTGATTGGGCAACAGCGCGCGTAACGCGTTGGCGATTGCCAATACATCAATCACTTCCTGCAGCAGTGCGCCCGCCAACGGCGGTAGATGGCCCAGTGCTGCCACAACCATGGCCGCCAGCGACAACGACATGCCGATCATCACGCTCTGCAGCGCGATGCGGCGTGTGCGGTGCGCGATCCGGACCGCATCAACGAGCCGGTCCAGGCGGTCCACCAGCAAGACAACGTCTGCAGCCTCCGAAGAGGCGGCCGCGCCGCGCGCACCCATGGCCACGCCAATGTCTGCCGCAGCCAGCGCAGGTGCATCGTTGACGCCGTCACCGACCATGATGACTGTGCCGTTTACGCGGGCATCCCGAATCGCTGCGAGCTTGGCCGCCGGCGACAACGACGCATAGATCTCCGTCACCCCCAGCATGGATCCGACCGATTCCGCAACGTCTGGTCGATCGCCAGTCAACATCGCCTGCCGGACGATGCCCTCTCGGCGCAGGAGGCGCAGCGCACGAGGGGCCTCTAGGCGAACGCGGTCGATCAACTGCAATGCGCCCACCAGTGCCCCGTCTACGCCGACAAAGACGGCCGACGCACCGGCATAGCTCACGCGCTTGACGAACGCTTCCACCCAGGCCGGCACGGCGGCTGAACCCAAGACATAAGGCAACGCGCCGATGGCAACGACATGCCCTTCAACGCGGCCGCAGACGCCCGCTCCGGGACTTTCGACAACCGCGCTTGGCAATCGCAGCGTGGCGCCCTGCTCGCGCGCGGCCTTGGCGACGGCTTCTGCCGTAACGTGATTCGACGCCTGCGCGAGTGAACCGGCCAGCCCAAGCACAACATCGGACGCGTACTCCGGTGCGCATTCAACATCGACCAATCGTGCATATCCGCTGGTCAGCGTGCCCGTTTTGTCGAAGAACAGCGTGTCGGCCAATGCCAGTCGCTCCAGCGCGCTGCCGCCTTTGGCGAGTACGCCCCGTTTGGCGCAACGCGACAACCCGGAAACGATGGCGACCGGCACCGCAAGGATCAACGGACACGGCGTGGCGACAACGAGCACGGCAAGACAACGCGCCGAATCGCCCGTGAGGATCCAGCTTGCCCCGGCCAGAAGAATGGCGACGCCGCCAAAGGCAAAGGCGTATCGGTCAGCCAGCCTCACCGAAGGGCTGCGCTCTGACTGCGCCGCACCGACCAGGCGGACAACGCCGGCAAACGTGCTCTTCTCGGCTGACGCGCTCGCGATCATTTCGAAAGCGGCGCCCACATTGAGCACGCCGCTGCAAATGGCATCTGCGGCCCACCGATGGCGGGTGAGCGATTCTCCGGTCAACGTGGATTCATCGAGATCGGCGGGCTCGGACAGCGTACCGTCCACCGGTACGACTTCGCCGTGCCGCACCAGCAACCGGTCACCGGCTTGGACCGCCTCCAGACTGACTTGGCGCCACTGACCGTCGTCGAAGCGATTCGCCCGCTTGGGCGCGTGGCCGAGCAACGCGGTCATCTCGCGCTGTGCGCGCGCCTGGGCGAAGTCTTCCAACGTGCGGCCCGTCGCGAGCATCAACGCAATGACCGCAGCGACCAGCACCTCGCCAGACAGGAGCGCAAAGCTGATCGACATCACCGCCAGCACATCCACGCCGGCCTGCCGTCGCATCAGTGAGCGAACAATCGCGGCGACCAGCGCGACCCAGTTCGGCACCACGCCGATCAGCCAGAGTTGCTGCGCCAGCGCATCGGCACCGACATACCGCGCCCATAACCCCGCCGCCAAGGTCAGCGCTGACACGGCAAGCAACGCAACGTTGGCGAGCAGGCGCGTGGAGTGCATCGTGGGGCTCGTTGTCAGGGCGGTCTTCATGTGCTCATGCCCATGTTGGCTACAGCATGCGGCGCAGCAGCCGATCCTTCAGGATGAACTCGTGCCAGAGCGCCGCAGCGGCGTGCAGCCCGACCGCGATATAGACGAGCGTGGCGCCTGACTCATGAATTTCCTTGGACCAGTGCGCCAGGGTCTTGTCTTGCGTAAGCGCCAGCGGCAGATTCAGCCCGAACGGTTGAATCGGCTTGCCGCCCCAAGCCAGTGCCAACAGGCCCAGAACGGGCATCCCGACCATCAGGACGTAGAGCACGCCATGCGTGAGTCGCGCCGCAAGCTGCACTAGCGGTGTGCCCGGAACCGGTGGCGGGGCCTGCGTGGCCACCCGGGCCAACAGGCGCAACACCATCAAGGCGAGCACGGAGAGCCCCGCTGTCTGGTGAACAATAAATAGCGCTGCGCGCTCGGCACTGCCTTTCGGGAAGAAATCCATGATCTCGATGGCCACGACGGCGATCGACACCGCCAGGACCACCAGCCAGTGGAGCGCGCGCATCGTGGGCGAATATTTCAGTTCGGTTTGCATAGCGTTATCCAGAATGTGTTGAGTGGGCGGTCAAGCGGTTGCAGGTCAATCGTCGAAATCCCACATCCGATGCAGATCGAGTTGAAGGCGGCTGTCGGCTTCCAGCAGGTCGACGCGGGCAAGCCGCTCGGCCAGTTGCGCCTCGGCCAGACTGCGGCGCGCGGCCAATAGCTCGGTCAAGCCCGACTCCCCTGCGCGATACGCACGGGTAGCCCTGTCGGAAGCGCTCTTTTGCAGCGTGGCCGCTTCCATCTGCGCTTGCGCGCTGGCCCGCTTGCCTTGCAAGTTGCCGTAGAGAACATCGAATTCGGCACCCAGCCGCCGCTCCGCACCCAGCCTGCGCCGTGCCGCCGTTTCTGCATCGGCAGCGGCCGCCACTGCCGCTGAGCGCCGATGCGCCGAACCGATCGGCATGGCAACGCTCACGCCCATGATGCGTTCGGCGCCGCCGCGTTCCACCGTAACGAACATGCCGACAGTCGGGTCGGGCCGACGGTCCAGATCGGCACGCTTGGCCATCTGCTGCGCCTGCGCCTCTTCTGCCATGGCAAGCCGGTATTCGTGACTGTCCTGGATGTACTGGACACGTAATCGATCTGGCGGATCCTGTGGGTCGCGCGGCAACGCTGCGAGTCCGGCATCGGCGCTCAACGCGAGATGGCCGAGTCCCGGAAACCGGGCTTGCAGCTCCGCCAGCGCTGTCCGCTCCGCCGCCTCGGCGGTCGCCAGCGCGGCCTGCATGCGCGCGCGGTCGGCTGCGGCCAGCTCAGCCTCCAGGCGAGAGGCATCACCCAGTTGCACCCGGCGGGCCGTCAGCGTCGCCAGATCGGTGGCCGCCTTGGCATTCTCCTGCGCCGCTTGGCGTGCCTGACCTGCACGCACGGCTGCAAACCACAAGGCGAGAACCTGCCGCGATGCCTCATGGCGCGCGTCCTTGACGGCAAGCTGGCCGGCCTCGGCAGCCGCATCGGCAAGCTGTCCGTCGGCTTGCGCTTTGCCCCATAGCCGCAATGGCCGTTCCACGGCAATCTGCCCTTCGGCATGGCGCTCGGAAGGGTCGCGCACCTGTCGGCCCTGGCCAATGGCACGCACCACCGTTTCCGCCGTGCCGACGCGGATGCCCTCAGCGCGGGCCAGTACGGCATCGCGGCGGGCCTCTGCCGCCAGCACGTCGGGCGACTGCGCGACGGCCTCGCGCACGGCGCTCTCGGCGGGTAGATAGCTCGGCGAACCTTGCCATTGCGCTTGCGCCGCGGCACTCCACAGCAGCATCGCGCCCGCTCCCGCCAATACGATGCGAAACAGTTCCAACCTCATTGTGAATCTCCCTGCCCGGCGGCCGCACGCGGCCGAGGCAACCCAAAACGTTCAAACAGCAGGGGCAGAAGAAGCAGCGTCAGCGCGGTCGAAGAGATGAGTCCGCCCGATACGACAATCGCCAGCGGCCGCTGAATTTCTGACCCCGGCCCGCTGGCCAGCAGCAGCGGAATCATCCCCAGCGCCGTGATGCAGGCCGTCATCAGGACAGGCCGCAGGCGGTCTCGTACGCCGTTGCGCACGGCTTGCGCCATGCCAATGCCAGACTCCAGCAGCGTGTTGAAGTGCGACACCAGCACCACGCCGTTGAGCACGGCGATCCCGAGCAACGCGATGAAGCCGACGGATGCCGGCACCGAGAGGTACTCGCCCGATATCCGGAGCGCCGCAATGCCGCCCACGAGCGCGAACGGAATGTTGGCGACCACGAGCACGGCCTGCCGCACCGAGCGGAACGTCAGCATCAACAATAGGAAGATCGCGCCCAGGGCCAGGGGAACCACCAGCGCAAGGCGCGCCGCGGCGCGTTGCTGGTTCTCGAACTGACCGCCCCACACCACGCGCAGCCCTTTCGGCAAGGTGCCAATGCCACCGACCGCTGCCTGGGCTTCCTGCACGAAACCTGCGAGGTCCCGACCGTCGACATTGGCCTGGATTACGGCAAACCGGGCGCCGTCTTCGTGGTTGATGCGCACGGGGCCGTCCACGCGTTCGATGCGCGCGAGGGACGTGAGCGGCCATACCTTGCCGTCGGGCGCCGTTACCAGAAGGCTGGTCAGGTTCTCGGGGGCCTGTCGCAAGCCGGCTCCACCACGCAAGATCAGCGGCGTGCGGACGATGCCCTCAGGCACCACGCCAATCCGGTCACCCTCGATCAGCGCGCGCAGTTGTGCCTGCAGGGCATCGCCGGAGAAGCCGGCCTGGCCCACTGCAGCGCGGTCCAGCGATACCTTGAGGTACTGCACGCCGCTGTTGCTGGGCGCAATCACCTCCGCCGCGCCCGGAATGGTGCGGACCTTCGCCGCGATGGCCTGCGCAGCTGCGTCAATGGCGGCAAGGTCGCTGCCAAACAGCTTGATGGCAACGTCGCCTCGTGTGCCGGTCAGCATCTCCGAGACACGCATCTCAATGGGCTGCGTGAAGCCGTAGATGACGCCGGGAAACCGCTCCATCACACGCCGGATCGCCATCGCGATGTCTTCCTTGCTGCCGCGCCACTGGTCCTTGGGCTTGAGTACCAGGAACGTATCGGTTTCATTCAGGCCCATCGGGTCCAGGCCAAGATCATCCGAGCCCGAACGCGCGACGATCGACCGGATTTCCGGCACCTCCTTGAGGAGCGCCTGCTGCACACGTTGGTCGATGTCGAGCGACGCCGCGAGGGAAACGGACGGCGCTTTCTGCAATTGGACGATCAGATCGCCCTCATCCATCGTCGGCATGAACGTCTTGCCGACCGACATGTACAGCACCACGGCCAGCGCGAGCGCCACCCCGGCCAGACTGAACACCGCGCGGCGATGCGTTGTCGTCCATGCCTGCAGTCGCGCAAAGCCGCTCGCGACCTTGCGCATCAGCCAGGGCGGCTCGTCTGCATGCGCCAGCAAGAGCAACGAAGCAAGCGCGGGAACCACCGTAAACGCAATCACCACGGACGAGGCCAGCGCCAGCACGATGGTCAGCGCCACCGGGCCGAAGAGTTTGCCTTCCAGGCCCTGCAACGACAGTAGCGGCAGAAACACGATGGCAATGATCGACACGCCCGACAGCATCGGTACCGCTACCGTGGCCACTGCATGGCGGATGACCGCGCCGCGCAACGCCGGATCTGTCTTGTGGTCTTGCGCACGCGCCATGGCCGTCTCGATGTTCTCGACCACGACGACAGCGGCGTCCACAAGCATGCCCAGCGCAATGGCCAGGCCACCGAGGCTCATCAGGTTGGCCGTCAGGCCCACATAGCGCATCAGCAGGAACGTTGCCAGCATCGACAGCGGCAGCGTGGCCGCCACGACCAGCGCCGCCCGCACGCCACCCAGGAACAGGTACAGCGTGATGACGACCAGCACGCTGGCTTCAATCAACGCGCGGACCACGGTATTCGCCGCACGGGTGACCAGCTCGCCGCGGTTGTAGAACACGTGGGTCGACATGCCTTTCGGCAACTGGGGCCCTAACGTGTCCAGCCGCTCCTGCACCGCCTCCACGAGCTTGCGCGCATCGCTGCCGCGCAGGCCCAGCACCAGCCCTTCAACCGCCTCGCCATTGCCGTCTTTGCTGACGGCGCCGTTGCGGGTGGCTTCGCCCAGTCGCACGGTCGCAACATCGCCCACCGTAACTGCTGGGGGGGAAGACAGGCTCTGTGCCGGCACCACGACAATCGCGCGTAGATCATCGAGCCCGCGCACTCCACCTTCTACGCGCACGACCCAATGTTCGTCTCCGCGGTCCAGCCGCCCTGCTCCGTCGTTGCGATTGTTGGCGTCCAGCGCCTGACGCAATTGTTCGAGCGTGACGCCGCGTGCGCGCAGCCGGGCCGGGTCGGGTGTCACCTCATAGCTGCGCACCTCGCCGCCGAGCGCGTTAACGTCGGCCACGCCCGCGACGGTGCGCAGCGCCGGCCGGATCACCCAGTCCAGCACACGGCGCCGTTCGGCCAGCGAATAGCCATCGCCCTCCACCGTGAACATGAACATCTCGCCCAGCGGAGTGGTGATGGGCGCCAGGCCGCCCACGGCAGTCGACGGCAGATCGCGCGCCAGGCCGGCCAGGCGTTCCGACACCTGCTGGCGTGCCCAGTAAACGTCCACCCCCTCTTCAAAATCGACCGTCACATCGCTGATGCCGTATTTGGACACCGAGCGCACGATTGTCTTGTGCGGCAGGCCGAGCAGCTCCTGCTCGATCGGCGTCGAGACCCGCTGCTCAACCTCCTCGGGGGTCATGCCCGGCGCCTTCAGCACGACCTTGACCTGCGTCGGCGAGATATCGGGAAACGCGTCGATCGGCAGGTTCAGATACGCCCAGACGCAGGCCACTGCCAGCACGCCAGCCGCGATCAGCACCAGCACGCGCTGGCGCAACGAAAACTCAATCAGGCGGGGCAACATCACTGCTCTCCCGCGAGCAAGCCCTTGAGGGCGCCGACACCTGCCCCCGCTACGCGCGCACCGGCAGGGAGGTTGGCACGAACGACGGCGATGGCGTCGTCCGTACTGGCGACGGCGACGTCCTGGAAGCGGAAGCCCTTATCGGTCGCGACGAACACACCCGGCACGCCGCGCACATAGACCAGCGCGGCCACAGGCACGCGCAGCAGCCCGGGAGCGTTCGCGCTGGCCTGGCCCCTGAGCTTGAGCGTGACGTTGACACTCTCTCCGGCACGCAGATCGCCACGTCGCTCCAGCGATGCGCGTACCCGCACGCCCGCTGTGCCATCACCGGAAGGCGCGACGCCAATGACGGTGCCGCCCGCGCCGCGTTGCGCGACCTCCACGCGATCGCCTGGGGCCGGCACCGGTATATCGCGTCCGACGAGCAAGTCCAGTTCAAGGGCAGCCGGATCGACGATCCTGAAAAGCGGTGCCGCCGCTTCCACTCGCGCGCCCGGAACGGCGTTCACTTCGGACACGACACCGCCACGGCTCGCAACCAGTTGCGCCTCACCGCCCGCACCGCTGAATGCGATGCCTGCGGAAGCCAATTCCGCCCTGCGCGCCTTGACCATGGCGCCGGCCTCAGCAGCCCGCGCCTGCGTTGCCTGCCAGCGGCTTGCCGCGATGATGCCGTCGTCGTAGAGGGCCTTGTCGCGCGCAAGCGACTGCTGTGCGAGCCGCGCCTGCGAATTGGCTTCCGTAAGTGCGCGGCTCGTTTCGAAGAGTTGCGGACTCACAAAACCCGCCAGCGGCTGGCCCGTGCGAACGGTTTGCCCGACCGACACCAACACCCGGGGCACCATGCCCCCGTACGGCGCCGCCACCACATATTGCGCATCCGGCTTGAAGACGACGCGCGCGTGCGTACCCACCTCCAGCCCGGAAGCACTGCCGACCGGGCTGAAGCGCACGCCAAGCGAGCGCGCCTGCTCCGCAGACAGCGGCACCGCCTGGGCACCTGCTTGGGCAACGGCCTGCCCGAGCGGGCACACGATCAGCGCGACACACGCACTGGCGGTGAAGATTCGTTTGAAAGACATGCCTGACTCCAATCCTCGGAGGCAGCGCTGCGGGCGCCACCCCTGGTTGCCACGCGTACGCGGAGCAACCTAAAGATCAACCGTCGCTCAGCGTCTGCATGCGACGCGAGCGACAAACGCTTGCAGTGGATGGCCAGTGGAAAGCGGTGTGGCTATCGCCGCGTAGCGTTAGGCGGGCGCAATGCAGCAAAAGACAGCGCTTTTGACACATTCATCATCGCCAATGCAGACACGAAGGGCTTGTTGCAAGTCAACAAGCTGCGGAGCCACGCGCACGCCGGCCGTCAACCGGGTACGGATCAGGACTGCAGCGGAGGTGCTTGGGACGGAGGTGGCCGGTTGATGCGATCCCGCCAGCGCGCTCGAACGGGCGTTGGCCGATAGGCGGGACGCAATGCAGCGGCGCGAGCAAGCGCCGCAAGGAGGAGGAACGTCAGCGCGGAAACGCCAGCCGCCGCCGCTGCCCAAAGAAAGGCGGCGAGTTCCGCTGGGCCCATGGCGGGCTCGACATCCACTTCGAAGGGTTCCTGACTCGTCAATGCCCAGTCATGCAGATCGGTCGTGGCCGACGTTTCAGCGGAAGGCCGATGGGCAAACGAGATGGACGAGAAATGAGAATCAACCGCAGCAGGAAGTGCGGTGTGCACGTGCAGGCCAAATTGTTTCGGTGTTCCGAGATGGCCGTGCAGAAGCGGGCTGAGCAGCTGCATCAACACGATGGTCAATAACAGCATTGCCCGAAGCGAGAGGCTTGCAGTCGCACGTGGCATGCGCGGATTGTAACGCAATGTGCCTTGCATTTGACGGCGCCGAACCACCAACGGTGTGCAATCAAGATCAACTGATTCCCATCGGAGACAAATCCACGGCAGCATGCGCCAAGGCATATGCCGACGAATACTCCAGCTCGCCCGAGGCCTGCGCATGAATCGTGAATAGCGGCTGCCCCACACTCACCTGATCCCGCAGCCGCACATGCATCTGCACGCCCGCGACTTGACGCATCGGTGCGCCCGCAAGCTTTGCGATGCGGGCCAGGTGGCGGTTGTCGATGTTGGTGACGATGCCATTTTGTTCGGCAACCACGTCGCGGCGGAACACGGCTTCTCCGGGGATGCGCAAGCCGCCCTGCGCCTCGCAGATCGCTTCGAACTTGCGCCATGCAGCGCCGCTGTCGAGCAGGCCGGTTGCCATGTCGAGCCCCGTTCCGGCAATGCCTGCGCCGCAGAATTCCAGCAACGCGCCGGCAAGCAATAAAGACCGTTCCCGCAAGTCGAATGGCGCAGTCGGAGAGCGCTGCAGCACCGCCAGGACGTCTCTTGCTTCCAGCGCAGGGCCGATTCCGCGGCCAACCGGTTGAGCGCCATCCGTGCGCACCATCAACACCTGCACATCAAACGCCTGGGCCACTCGCTTGAGCAACATCTCCAGGCGTTCGAGGTCTTCGACACTGCGGACTTTGGCCGTTGGGCCGACGGGCACGTCGATCAACACATGGGTGGACCCGGCCGCGATCTTCTTGGAGAGAATGGACGCCACAAGCTGTGCATCGCTGTCGACATCGAGCGCCCTTTCCACGCGAATCAAGACGTCGTCCGCGGGGCTGAGGCTCAACGCGCCGCCCCACGCGAGCGATGCGCCGACCTGCCCCACAACGCTTCGCAGCTCTGCAGCACTCAGGTTGACGCGGGTGAGCGTTTCCATCATGTCTGCGGTGCCTGCCGGCGAGGTGATGGCGCGTGATGACGTTTTGGGCAGCAGCAGCCCCGCCGCCGCGCAGATGGCCACCACGATGGGGCTGGTGCGGTTGCCGGGCAACCCGCCCACGCAGTGCTTGTCTGCCACGACGGCGCGATCCCACTGCAGGCGCTCGCCCGCGTCGACCATCGCCTGTGTGAGGTCGATGGTCTCCTTGATGGTCATTCGGCCGGATGAGCACGCACTCAGGAAGGCTGCGATATGGACATCGGCATAGCGCTCGTGCGAAATGTCCGCCACGATGTCCTGCAATTGCTTGGCATCCAGATGCGCGCCGTAGATCTTCGCCCGCAGGGCCCGCAGCGATTCGAGCGACGGCGCATGCCTGACACAGACTTCATCCCCGGGTCGCGCCATCAACGCATCGACCGCGCTGGCAGACAGGCTCACCTCATGCTTCTCCAGCAGACCCGATCCCACGAGGTTCAGCGTTGCGATGGCTGATCGCTGCCCGATCTGCACTTCCACACGGGCCTGCGCGGCAAAACCCTCCGACCGGCAAACAGCGCTGTCCGGATGCATGTAGATGACGTGCTCCTGCCACGTATCAATGCCAAGCGCCTTGAACCTGAGACACCCCTGCGGCGCAAGGGGTGCGTCCAGAGACGGCACGGAAACGGTGCTCATGGCAGGTACGTCAGCCGGCAAAGCGGAAGTGCCCGCTGTGAAGCGTGATCTCTTTCGACCCCGTTTGCTCGAACAGCATGCGTGCGACTTCTTCAATGTCACCGCGGTGCACCTGGAATGCGCTGAGCAGATCGTCAGAGCGGCAGGAGCGCGCGCCGAAATGATCTTCGAGCGCTTCAGCCGTGATCGCGTAGCTTGCGGAGTTGCCATCGACCGAGGCGCGGCATTGCAGACGCGGCCCCGCTGCGCAGTAGGTCGGCTCGTCAGGCAGGAACCGGATCTGTTTCATGATGGCCTCCAGATACGAAAACGCCCCGGTCAAACAAGCATCGGCTTGTTCGAAGGCAGGGGTAGATCAAACATGCGTGAAACGGCGTCGACCAGCGGCTCTGTCAGCGCGACCTGGTTCGAAGGGTGCGGAATGGTGTCGCACGTGACGACATCTGCGCTGGCAGCGCACAGGCGGCTGTACGCGTCGGCGGCAAACACGGCATGCACGCCTACGCAGATTGGCTGACGCTGACCGGCACGCTGCAACAACGCTGCCGCGGCGAGCATCGTGCGGCCGGTCGAGATGATGTCGTCGACGAGGACCGGTACATACCCCGCCGGAATGGTCGGCACTTCAGTAATCTCCACGTGCCACGCACTGTGCCGCGTCTTGGCCAATGCTGCCCATGGTGCCTTGCAAATGCCAGCCACATGCTGGACCCACTGGCGGCTTTCATCGTCGGGCCCGATCAGGAACGGCGCCTGTACATGGGTCTGGATCCATGCGGCAATCGCTGGCGCGGCTTGCACGGCGACCGTGGGTATGCGATAGACATCCGACAGATGCGCGAGGCGATGCAGATGCGGGTCGACCGTGACAAGCCAGTTGAACGCCGGATTCAGCAAAGCGGCAAAGTGCTCGGCAGCGCGAATCTCGCCTGCGTTGAAGACGACGTCCTGCCGCATATACGGCAGGTACGGCGCAATCAGGCCAACGCGGCGCGCTCCGCCCTGGCGTGCGGCAATGGCCAGCCAGAGCAGCGGCAACAGCTTTTCGTCGGGATGATCGAGCGTGCAGACAATGGCAACCTCTGCGCCGTGCACGGGCGTGTAAAGCCGCACGTACGATTCACCGTCCGGAAAGTGCGTCACGGCGGCATGCCCCAGTTCCGCGCTCAGCGGGATGGCGAGTCGCATGGTGGCGGCCTCGCAGCCCGGCATGGCAATCAGCACACGCTGCGGGTCCAGGCCGACGGCCGGGGCAGTCATGTGGCCTCCAGATCGTAGGACTGGCGATACTCAGGCATCCGAACGGGCCACTGCAGTTCGTGCTCGATGCGCTGGCGCAAGGCGTCGCTGGCGGCCGGCTCGCCATGCACGATGAAGGTCTGCCGTGGCGGTCGCGTAAAGCCGCGCAGCCAGGCCATCAGTTCATTGGCGTCCGCATGGGCGGACAGGTTCTGGATCTGCTCGACCGAGGCGCGGATGGCGACCTCGCGTCCGTGCACGCGCAACGCCCGTTGACCAGCCAGCAGCGCAGCGCCCCGCGTGCCGGCCGCCTGGAAGCCCGACATCAGGATGGCGTTGCGCTTACCCCCGCCAAAGCTCTTCAGGTGATGCAGCACCCGCCCACCCGTGGCCATGCCGCTTGCCGCAAGAATGATCTTGGGCGCGCGATCGCTGCCCAGATGTCTGGACTGTTCAGGGCTCTGCACCGGAACGGCCAACGCACACGCCGCCTGACAGTCGGAGGCGCCGATATGCAGATCGTCGACATGGCGCGCAAACACCTCGGTCGCCAGTTCGGCCATCGGGCTGTCGAGGTAGATCGGCACATGCGGAATCCGACGTTCGCGAATCAGCACGTACAGGCAATACAGAAGCGCCTGCGTACGCCCGACCGCAAAGGCGGGAATCAGCAGCGTGCCGCCCTGCCCGATGGTTCGCTGCACAACCTGCTGGAGCGCATCGAGCGGGTCGCCTTCCGGATGCACGCGATCGCCATAGGTGGATTCAACCAGCAGGGTATCGGCCTCGGCAATGGGCTCGGGTGGGCGCATGACGGGGTCGATCTGCCGCCCGAGGTCGCCGGAAAAAACGACGCGACGGCCCTCCGCGAACAATGTCGCCGTGGCCGCACCGATGATGTGCCCTGCACGGTGGAACTCGGCTTCCACGCCCTCAGCAACGGGAAACCGCTCGCCATAGGCGACGGGATGCAGCCGGTGTAACGCCCTGGCGGCGTCCTTTTCGTCGTAGAGGGGCAAGGCCGGATGATGACGCGAGAACCCTTCGGCATTCGCGTACTGCGCATCCTCCTGCGCAAGCCGGGCGCTGTCAGGCAGCAGGATGTTGCACAGTTCGGCGGTGCCCTTCGTGCAATAGACCGGGCCATGAAAACCATTGCGCACGAGCAGCGGCAGGTAGCCGCTGTGGTCGATATGGGCATGCGTCAGTACAACCGCGTCGATGTGGTGCGGGTTGACGGCGAGCTTGTCCCAGTTGCGCAGACGCAGCGACTTGTAGCCCTGGAAGAGCCCGCAGTCGACCATGACCCGGCGCCCGCCGGTCTCAAGCACGTACTTGGAGCCCGTCACCGTGTCGGTCGCGCCGAGAAATTGCAGCCGCATGCGATCGCCCCTGACGCTCAGCGAATCGTCACGCGCTGCTGCGGCGACGCTTCCTTCTTGGGCAGCGTTACGCGCAGCAGCCCGTTCTCGTACGTCGCATCGACCTTGCTTTCATCGACAGCCGCGTCCAGCGTGAACATGCGCTGCATGGCGCCGCTGTAGCGCTCGCTGCGGATGATGCGTTCGCCTTCCTTCTCTTCGGAGTTGCGCTCCACCTTGGCCGAGATCATGACCGTGCCGCGATCGACCGTCACGTCGATGTCTTCCTTCTTCGCGCCCGGGATTTCTGCGACCACGTTGTAGGCCTTGTCCGACTCCGTCACGTCCACCTTGAACGGTAGCGCCCCGTCCATCCCGCCGCGAAACGAGCGCAGCAGCCCTTGGAAGATGTCGCCGACCGGCTCAATGGCGAACGGGTCATAACGCTTGAGTTGACTCATGACTGCCTCCTGATGATTGGCCCCCGGTATCTTGGGGTGAGCACATTCATCGTGGCACGGCGGTGGCGGAGCGCCTTGCGGCAGATCAACGGGGCCGCAGGTGACCACGGGAGTCCCCAACGAAGACGATGACTCCATGCCAGGCAACCGCCCTGCGCCGACGTTGATCTACGTCAGGGCGCATGGCAGCAACCGCGCGATATTGATCTTCAGTGTCCGGAGATGAAACCCGCGTATGGCCGAACAAGCCACTATCCTTGCAAGCACGCAGGCAGAAGAAGCGTTTGTCAGCCGCATGCTTGACGCCGCGGCGTATCCGCATCCCGCTGCGGATCTGCAAATGATCGAAACCCATTTGTCGTGGGTCTTTTTGGCCGGTGAATTTGCGTACAAGGTGCGCAAGCCGGTCACGCTCGATTTCGTCGACTTTTCGACGCTTCGTGCGCGGCAGATCGATTGCGAGGAAGAGTGCCGTCTCAACCGTCGCCTCGCCCCCACGCTATACGTTGGCGTGGTGCCGATTTCGCTCGATCCGGCCACTGGCGCCATCCGCGTCAACGGCCAAGGCGCGCCTTGTGAGTACGCGGTCTGCATGCGCCGCTTTTCCCAGCAGGACGTACTGAGCGCAGTGGCACATGACGGCCGACTTGGCCCGAAGGAAATCGACGCGCTGGCCGACCTGATCGCAGATTTCCACGCAACCGCGCCTGTTGCCAGCTCGAGTTCGGATGATGGAACGCCCTCAAGCATTCGGCGCACGCTTGAAGACTGCGCAGCGGGAGTCATCGCGTTGAGCACTGCCCCGACACTGGCGGAAGCCACGGTATCGCAGCTTCGTCAGGAGGCCGATCGCCTGGAAGCGGCATTCGCGTCACGCCGGCGCAGCCGCCACGTCCGCGAATGCCACGGCGATCTGCACCTGGGCAACATCGTGCTCATCGACGGGCAACCGACGCCGTTCGACTGTCTCGAATTCTCGCCGTCGCTGCGGTGGATCGACACCATGTACGACACCGCGTTTCTGTTCATGGATTTGCTCGCCGCAGGTCTGGACGGGCTGGCGTATCGACTCATCAACCGCTACCTTGAACGATGCGGCGACTACGGCGGGTTGGCAGTTCTGCCCTTCTACGCGTCGATGCGCGCACTCGTGCGGGCTCGTGTCCTGCTCGAACGCGCCCATCAGCTGGACGGCGCCCCGGATCTGGCCGCCAAGCCCCGGGCCGAGGCACGTCGCATGCTCAATCTGTCTCACGAACTGCTCAGCCGAAACGAGGCCTGCATCCTTCTCATGCATGGCCTTTCAGGCAGCGGAAAATCAACCCGGGCTGCACAGCTTGCCCAAACAGAACAGATGATCCGCGTGCGCTCCGACGTCGAACGTCAACGCAGCCGGCATGTCGCCGCTGCCGATCGCTACCTGCCGCGTGCGGTCGAGCGTACTTATCGACGTCTGGCGGCCATCTGCAAACTCGGTGCATGCGCCGGTTTCCCGATGATTGCCGATGCCACGTTCCTGGCTGAGCACCAGCGCAGACGCTTCTTTTCGCTGGGCCGGCGCTTGGGCGTTGCCTTAGCCATCGCCGACTGCGTGGCCGATGTCGACACGCTGCGTGCGCGCATCCGCAATCGCATGCGCGACGGGCGCGACGCGTCCGAAGCAGACCTGCACGTGCTGGATACACAGATCGCCACACAAGAGCCCCTCAACGTGGAGGAGCGCACACATGTCATCCCCGACGACATCTGCAAAGTGGTGCAGACCATCCGAGGTAGTCAGTAACACTGTTTCGGAGCCGCTGGCTCAGGCAATAAGTGCCTTGAAACGAAGCGGTGCCAGCGAAGGTGTTCCCGCGGCGGCCACCCATTTGCGTCATATCAACGCATACGACCACAGAACGCCTACGCTGCAGATGGATTCCTCATTCGGCGGTCCTGCTCACCCGTCCGCCAAGACCCCACTGGAGAACGTCATGCAACAACCTGCTGATATGACCTGCAATGTGGCGTGCGCCGTGCTGCGCGATATGAGCCGCACCGCCAGCTTCATGCTCGAATCGCAAATCGACCTGGCTCACTTCCGGCTGAAGCTGGCCGAGGCTGCGCTGGAAGATGTGCGTGAACTGGAACATGAACTGAGCGGAACGCATGACTGGACATCGCTAGCGTCTGCGCAAAGCCTCTTCATGAAGATGCAATCGAGTCACAGTGCGACGGCGCTGAAGACGTGGGCCGAGTTTACGAACAAGCTGCAGGCCGCCTATTTGCGTCGGCTGACGGAGTGGACGCAGCAAATGCAGCAGTCGGAAGGGCAAACCTCTTCGTCTCAGTTGTTCGCGGCATCGTCCGATTCGTTGAAGGCCTTCTTTGACAGCTTCAACCTCATGGCCCTGCCCGACTCCGAAGCCAGGAAGACAGGACTCGCACGTTCTGCAAAGGCAAAGGCGGAACAGGTTGCCTGATCGACCGGCATAGGAAGCCCTCGCCATGAACGCCCCGCCGCTTTCCCTCAGCATGGACATCGTGGCGGACGAAGCCGTGCTGGAGGGCACGCTGACCTGCCCCGGCAACGCCACCGGCCTGGTGATCTTTGCGCATGGCAGCGGCAGTTCACGGCTGAGCCCGCGCAACCGATACGTTGCCGATCAGCTCCACGCAGCCGGGCTGGGCACGCTGCTGTTCGACCTCTTGAGCGCCGATGAGGCGTCACACGCGTCGTGCCGATTCGACATCGGCCTTCTGGCGCAGCGCCTGCATACGGCCACACACGCGGTGGGCGACATCGCGCGCAAACGCGGGCTGCGCCTCGGCTACTTTGGCGCGAGCACGGGAGCCGCGGCTGCCATCCTGGCAGCAGCCGAGCCGGACGACACTTATCCGATCGAAGCGGTCGTCAGTCGCGGCGGTCGCCCCGATCTTGCCGGCCAACGTGCGCTGAGCAAACTCACCTGCCCGACCCTCCTGATCGTCGGGGCCGCCGATCTGGACGTGCTCGATCTCAACCGGCAGGCGCTGAGTCAGATGCGTTGCGAGACAGCGCTGGAGACGGTGCCCGGCGCAACACACCTTTTTGAAGAAGCCGGCGCCCTTGAACACGTTGCCGAGTTGGCGCGTGCATGGTTTGTGCGCCATCTCGGCGCCACCGTCCAAATCCACCACCACGCGAGGTAGCGCCGTGCGTTTCACAGATCGACTGGATGCTGCGCGCATGCTGGCGCAGGCGCTGGAAAAATACAGGGGCATGCACCCGTTGGTGCTGGCGATTCCAAGAGGCGCGGTACCCATGGGCGCGCTCATCGCCACTGCGCTCGACGGTCAGCTCGATGTGGTGCTGGTTCGTAAGCTGGGCGCGCCGTTCAACCCCGAACTGGCAGTCGGCTCCGTGGAAGAAGGCGGTTGGACCTACATCGCGCCGTATGCAGCGCGCATTGGTGCAGATACGACCTACCTCGAACAGGAAAGCGCTGAACAGATGGATGTGATCCGCCGGCGCCGCGCGCTCTATACCCCGAACCGCGGCCCGTATGACGTGGAGGGACGCATTGTGATCGTGGTGGACGATGGGCTGGCAACCGGGGCTTCCATGAAGGCTGCACTTCACGCCATTCGGCAGCGCCATCGGCAGCACCTCATCTGCGCAGTGCCCGTGGCGGCACCTGACAGCCTGGAAGACATTCGCCCCTTGGCCGATGAAGTCGTCTGCCTTTACGCGCCGAAGGGTTTCCACGCGGTGGGTATGTATTACGCCGACTTTCCCCAGGTCGAGGATGCGGAAGTGCGTGCAGCGTTGGGCACCGGCCCGCACACCGAACGCCGGGCCGGCTGACACGGCCGTCAGCCCCTTCCCCCGCTCCGATTCGCCTCACAGTCAGTCAAGACCGTATCTGCGCACGTACCAGGCTTTCATCACGTAAGCGGACAAACCATAAGCCAACACGATCGCTGCCAGGCAGGGCCAGTAGGCCGCTGGCAGTGGCACAAAGCCGAACAGCGCGCCGGCTGGCGTCAACGGCATGGCAACACCCACGCCGGCAATGGCGATGCTCGTCAGCACCAGCGCGGTACTTGCCCGGCTTTGCACGAAGGGCACCTTGCCCGTGCGGATGATATGGATGATGAGTGTCTGCGTGAGGAGCGATTCAACGAACCACCCCGACTGGAGCAGCGCCGGGTTGCCCCACGCGTGGAAGATGCCCAGTAGCAGCGCATAGGTCGCGAAATCAAACAGCGAACTGACGGGCCCCATGTACAGCATGAACTTCAGGATGCTGCCGATCTCCCACCGTCGTGGCTTGACGAGGTAGTCGTCGTCCACGTTGTCAGTCGGGATGGCGGTTTGCGAGAAGTCGTAAAGCAGGTTGTTGAGCAGCACCTGCACCGGCGCCATCGGCAGGAATGGCAGAAACAGGCTGGCGCCCAGCACGCTGAACATGTTTCCGAAATTCGAACTGGCGCCCATCTTGATGTACTTGACGATGTTGCCGAATACCTTGCGCCCTTCCGTCACGCCCTCCCCAAGCACGGCCAGGCTTTTCTCCAGCAGGATGATGTCGGCGGACTCCTTGGCGATATCGACCGCGCTATCCACGGAGATACCGACATCGGCTGCCTTGAGCGCGGGCCCGTCGTTGATGCCGTCGCCCATGAAGCCCACCACATGGCCCCTGCGGTGCAGCGCCTCGACAATGGCCGCTTTCTGCGCAGGCGACACCTTGGCGAAAACCGACGCACGCTCGGCGATGTCGGCCATCTGGTCTGGTGACATGGCGGCCAATTCGGTGCCAAGTACCACCGGCTCAACAGCGAGGCCAACCTCGCGACAGATCTTGCGCGCAACAATGGCGTTGTCACCCGTCAGGATCTTGACCGCCACGCCGCTGGCCTTCAAGGCGGCAATGGCGGGCGCGGCCGTCTCACGCGGTGGGTCCAGAAAGGCGATAAACCCCAGCAAGGTCAACCCGGACTCGTCTCGCACGGCGTACTCGCTTTGCTCAGCCGGCATTTCCCTGTATGCGACAGCCACGGCACGGAAGCCGTCGGCGTTCAGGCCCTCCGCCAGTCGCCGCGTATCTTCCAGGTGGCTTGCCTCGAGCGGGCCCGCATCGTCACCGCTGACGTAACGAGTACTGGCAGCCAGCACTTCTTCCACTGCGCCCTTGCAGATGAGCACGTGCGTGCCGTCGTCACGCGCCAGCACCACCGACATGCGCCTGCGCTCGAAGTCAA
Source organism: Ralstonia sp. UNC404CL21Col (assembly GCF_000620465.1). Taxonomy (GTDB): domain Bacteria; phylum Pseudomonadota; class Gammaproteobacteria; order Burkholderiales; family Burkholderiaceae; genus Ralstonia; species Ralstonia flatus. The sequence continues at coordinate 135,857 of NZ_JIBE01000004.1, read as the reverse complement.
ACGGCAGCTCATCGATCTTCTGAAAACGCGCATGCACATCCAGGCGCTGCTCCAGCTCCACGTGCTTGAGCACGGCCACGTCCAGCAGGTTCTTCAGGCCCGACTGATAGAAGCTGTTCAGGAACGCATACTCCAGCACCAGGTCGGACTCTTCGCCACGCAAATCCAGGTGATGCTTGAGGATGATGCGGTCTTGCGTGAGCGTGCCCGTCTTGTCGGTGCACAGCACGTCCATCGCACCAAAGTTCTGGATGGCATTGAGCCGCTTGACGATGACCTTCTTGCGCGACAGGGCGATGGCGCCCTTCGCCAGATTGACCGTGACGATCATCGGCAGCATCTCTGGCGTCAGGCCGACGGCCACGGCCACCGCAAACAACAGCGCCTCGAACCAGTTGCCCTTGGTCAGGCCGTTGATGACGAAAACGGTAGGCGCCATCACCAGGATCAGCGTGAGCATCAGCCAGGTGAACCGCGTAATGCCGCGATCAAAACTGGTCTGCACGCGTTACGCGGCAATCAGGTTGGCCACATGACCGAATGCCGTCCGGCGCCCGGTGGTCAGGACCACGCCGGTGGCGTAGCCGCTCACCACGGCGCTGCCCATGAAGCACAGGTTAGGCTGATCGAAATCCGCTGCAGCGTGGCTATCGGAGGGCTCCGCATGCTTCTCCTGCGGCATGGCCTCGCCGGTCAGAGCCGACTGGTTGACGAACACGTCCTTGGCGCCGAGCAGCCTCAAATCCGCCGGCACCATGTCACCGGCGGACAGCTGAACGATATCGCCCGGCACCAACTGCTCGATGGGGATTTCCTGGCCGGCCTCAGCGCCGCCTGCACCGATGCGCCTGACCGTCGCCGTTGTGTGGACCATGCGGCGCAGTGCTTCCGCGGCGCGGTTCGAGCGATGCTCCTGCAGGAAGCCCAGCACAACGCTCAGCACCACCATGACGGCAATCAGCACCGCCGCCCGCACATCGCCCAACACCGCAGAAACGGCCGCCAGCGAAATGAGCAGCAGATTCAGCGGATTGATCGAACGACGAAACAACTCGGCCAGCACACTCTCGTGATGACCGTTGGCCACGCGGTTGAGCCCATATTCACGCAAGCGCTGCGCGGCAGCTTCCTGCGTCAGCCCATGGATCTCGGTCTGGAGCCTGTCAAGCACGTCTTGCGAGGCAAGGGCCGACCACTTCGATAGGTCGTGCTCAAGCGAGCGGGAAGGCGGCACGGGTGTGGTGCGCATGGAGGATGACGAGCAACCGCATGGGATGTGCAAACCATTAGAGCGCAGCGCAGACATCCAGGCTTGATGCAACTCAACGGTCCCTGTCATCCAGCCATTGGAGGGACCAGCGACTGCGGGGGCAGTTGGCTTTGAGGTGTCGCCGGGTCGGGATGGCTCCCGCGGGGACTGCGCTACAGCGTATCGTCGTCGGAAAACAGGCGATGACGTATCGCGTAACGCACCAGCGCGGCTTCGCTGGAAAGCTGCAGCTTGTCCATCAGCCGCATCTTGTAGGTGCTGATGGTTTTGGCGCTCACGCACAGGCTGGTGGCGATCTCAGTCAACGGCTCACCCCGCACAAGCCGGCGATAGACCTCCATCTCGCGGTCGGACAGGCGCGTGTGCGCCGCCTCCTCACTGGGCTCGCCCAGGCTGTGCGCAAGCTTCTCTGCCATGGGCGGGCTGACGTACGTGCCGCCATTCGCCACCTTCTGCAGCGCGGTGACGAGTTCGGTGGCAGCGCTTTCCTTGGTGAGATAACCGGCCGCACCCGCACGAAAGGCGCGTGCCACGTATTGTTCTTCGGCATGCATGGTGAGCACGAGCACGCGCACCCTGGGGTGATCGTCATGCAGCTGACGGAGCAGCTCCAGCCCGCTGCGCCCAGGCATCGAAAGGTCGAGCACGATCACCTGCGGTTGATGCTCTCGCACCAGTTGCACGACCTGCGTGCCGTCGGAGGCTTCACACGCAACTTCGAAATTTCCCGCACGCTCCAGGATGTGACGCACACCATCGCGCATCACGGCATGATCGTCGGCGATCATCACACGAATCATGTCCGGGCCTCCTCGGGGGCTTTGTGAACGGCGGGGAAACGTACGCTCAAACGAAATCCGCCACCAGGCGCGTGCGAGGTCATTGCCTGGCCGCCCAGTAAGCGGGCCCGCTCGCGAATGCCCAACAAGCCCAGCGGCTTGCGCTCACCCACGGCGGGCGGCGCCCCGCTCCAGCCATGCCCGTTGTCTTGGATGGACAGTTCCAGCAAGTCGCCTTGCTGCGAAAACTCAATTTCAACGCGCGTAGCGTCGGCGTGGCGCACGACATTGTTGAGCGCCTCCTGCACGATCCGGAAGACGGAGATGGCGGCGCGCTCATTCATCGCCACCTCTTGCGCATGCACATTGACGACCAGGCCAAAGCGCTGGCGAAAATTCTTGGCCATCCACTCGATAGAGGGCACAAGCCCCAACTCGTCGAGTAACGGCGGCCGAAGATCGGCGGAAATCTGCCGCACGGCAGCAATGGTCTCGTCGATCACCCGTTGCATCGCCTGCGTCTGGTCGATCAGGGTCTGGTCGCTGCGTGCGGCCTGCAGGTCCGCAGCCAGCAGGGAAATGTCCATCTTCAGCGCGCTCAGGCGCTGACCCAGGTCGTCGTGCAGCTCTCGGGCGATGCGATGGCGCTCCTCTTCCCGCGTCGCCAGGACGCTATCCGACAGATGCTGCAGCTCTTCCTGTGAGCGACGCAGCGCGGCCTCTGCACGGACACGCTCGGTGGTGTCGCGCAACATGACTGTGAACAGCTTGCCGCCATTCACCTCGATCTGTGAAATCGACGCTTCGATCGGGAATTCGCGCCCATCGCTATGCAGCGCAAACAGCGGACGCTGCTTGCCCATCTGGCGCTCCGATACGCCCGTCACGCCGAAGCGCCGGACGTGCGCTTCGTGCGCGCCGCGAAACCGCTCGGGAATAAAGTCCGACAGCGGGCGGCCGATGGCATGTCGGGCTGAACAACCGAACAGCGTTTCCGCCATCGGATTGAACAGCACGATGCGCTGGGCGTCATCCACGGAAATGATCGCTTCCATGGACGAGCGGATGATGCCGGCCAGCCGGGCTTCGCTCTTTTCAAGGTGAGTGAGGTCGCGCGCGACGGCCGCTCGCAGCTTACGCAGTCGCAGCCCGTAGAACATCAGCGCGACCACCGCAGCAACGCTCGCCGCGGCCAGCAAGACGAACGCACCATCCCCAGCCGGGAGAACAACGGCCAGCCGTGCCACCGTCGCGGCGAGCAACACGATGGCGAGTACCCCCACCACGAGTTCGGCAGAGGTGGATTGCAACTGCGGCAGGCGCCTGTGCGCTGCCTTCGAGGATTGCGTGTCTTGCTCCGCCACCGAACACCAAAAATGGGCTGGGATGCAACCAACATAGCCCATTCCCGGGGCGGCAGATACTAGCTATGTGATGGAGGCGCCCCCCAGAAATGCCTGCCGCCGCTGTCAGGAAACCCTGACAAGGGCCGGGCCAATGCCGACGGACATCTCAGCGGTGCCTGATTTCGCGCAAGCGCCGCGCCTCCGATACTGAGCTTACGGACACCGGGCGTTGATGGAGCGCAGTGGCCGGATCACCACCACCTCACCGAGGATGCGTGGTTCAAATACCACAGACGCCTTCCGGAGCCGCCCCATGATTCCCCGCACGATAGAGTCGCCCGCCCCCGTCGAAACCCGTCATCCGGCCTCGCTTCCCACGCTGAGGCTCGTCCGTGACGCGACACAGGCGCGGCCGACGACGCCACTGATTCCCAGCAGCCAGTGCGCCAACTGCATGACGCACTGGGCCTGCATCGCGAACGCTGTGCCGTCGGCGCAACGCAATCAGCTCGACCAGATGGTGCACACCTGGCGCAAGGTCGCCAGGGGAGAAGCTCTTTTCCGCGCGGGTGACAGCTTTCATGCGCTGTACGCCATCCGTTCGGGATCGTTCAAAACCGTGGTGTCGCATCCCAATGGCGCCAGCCACGTCACCGGCTTTCAACTTGCCGGCGAAACGCTGGGCCTCGACGGCATTGCCGCCGATCGCCACACCTGCGACGCAATCGCTCTGGAAGACAGCACGGTCTGCTCCATGCCCTTCCACTGCATTGAAGACCTGTGCCAGGACATCCGCCCACTGCAACATCGCCTGCACCAATTGATGGCCGAAGAGATCGTGCGCGAATCGGGCCTCATGCTGTTGCTCGCTGGGCTGAGTGCGGAAGCGCGCGTGGCCACCTTCCTGCTGAACCTCTCCACGCGCATGCAGGACCGCGGCTACTCCGCTTCGAGCTTCACGCTGCGCATGACGCGCGAGGAAATCGGCAGCTACCTCGGCATGCAGCTGGAGACGGTCAGCCGTGCCCTGTCGCGGTTCCAGCGCGAAGGCTGGATCGTCGTCAGCGGCAAGAACATCGAACTGACCGACAAGGCGGCGCTGACGGAGCTTTGATCGCTCAGCCCGCCTCAAAAAGCCGGCCTCAAGGCGCGATCTGGAGATGATCGATGACTTGCGTCACGCCGGGTGCAGACCATGCCGCGCCCTTGGCCGCGCGCCGCTCCGATGCTGAACCAATGTGACCGCTAAGTGTGACCGTGCCACCCTGGACGGTGACGCGGATGTGCTCGGCTTCACGCGCGGCATGCCGCTTGAGCGCTGCGCCAATCTGCTCGGCAACATTGACCGGCTGCACGCGCGCCTTGATCTGCAGCCGGTTGATCAGCCCGGCGACACCGCGCAGCGAGCCCACCGCATGCGCAGCCTGTTCGCTCTGGTAGGGCCAATCGACTTCGCCCGAGAGCGTCACCCAGCCGTTTTCGACCAGCACTTCGATGCGGTTGGACGGCAGCGTGGCCTGCCATTCCAGCGCGTCACGGGCAGCCTGGGCAACGTCTGCGTCCGTGTGTGTGCCCGGCAGGCGGACTTCGATTTTCTGCACGACACCGCGCACGCCGGCAACGCGCTCAGCTGCGTGTTCGGCCGCGAGCTTTTCCATGTAGCTGCGCACGTGGCCGGTCAGCGTCACGACGCCGTTGTCCACCTCCACACCAATTGCTGCGGCATCCACCGCAGGCTCCCAGAGCAGTTCGTCGTTCACGTCCTGCTTGATACCCAGATCGCTTTTCATAGCTCGCTCCTGCTTGATAGAGTCGCCGCGCTATGCCCAGCGGCGCTCGCGCGCTGTTTGACACGACAAACAGCACACGGCGGTCGGCTGGGCTTGCAGGCGTAAAAACGGAATCGCTTCGCCGCAATCGGCGCAGATGCCGTAGCTGTGCTGCTGCATACGCTCGCGTGCCGTGTCCAATTGCTCAAGTTCGCTTCGGTAACGGGCGAGCATGACGTCGTTCGCCTGGTCCGCTGCTTCTTCATCGGCAAGATCGGCGTTTTCCAGCGGCGCCTCGCGCGGCGCCGGCATGCCACCGGCCCCGAGCGTGGACAACTGGCGCCGCACGCGCGCTTCCTGCTCGTCGAGCAAGCTCCTCAGCCGTTTCCATTGCGCCTCGGTAAAGCGGCTCATGCCCAATCTCCTTCGATCGTCAGGCTTCCGACGGCGAAAGCCACGCCGGGCGCTGCCTCGATTGCTCCCACCGGCCGGCGGTCTTTACCTGGTCGATAAAGCCTGCGATCTCCTCCTGCGACAACCCGCTCTGCACGTCGCGCTGGAACAGCGCCAGCACTGGCGCAGGAATGGTGGCGGTGATGCGCATGATTTCTTCAACTGCACGGAAGGCCCCGCGCGCCGCCATGACGCAGATCACGGACAGGTGCGTGGACCCCGGCAGTTGGTCAGCCAGAAAGTCCCGCATAGGCGAAGCCAAGTGGCCCATCCAGATGGGCGCGATTACGACCACGTGTTCGACATCATCGAGCGGCGGGCCTTCATAGCGATATTTGGCGCGCGCATGAAATACCGTTTCGATCACACAACGCGCGTCTCCGAGAAAGCCGGCGCGCGGGTGCTCGTCCGTCACCTCGGCAAGCTGCCATCCGCTCTGCGCCGCCATCTGCTCGGCCACCTGACGTGCCGTACCGGTGCGCGAGTAATACACAATCAGCTTCTTTTCCATCTCGTACTCCAGGGATCTCGAAAGCAGTGGAACGGGCGGATTGGATTGCTTTTAGGACCCCACCCACATCTGATCGACGACGGCGCGCACGCCCGGTGCGTCCCACGCGGCCTCTCGGGCGGCGCGGCATTCGTTGAGGTTGCGCAGCGGCCCGTACAAGGTCACCGTCCCGTCGGCCACGGAAACATTGAGCCGCGAGGCGTCCACCGCGGCCAGGCGTTGCAGCGCCTTGGCAATGCGATTGCTCAGATCCGCCGGCCCGGCGGCTGCACGCAATGTGAGTGCGTTGGCCACCGACGTCACGCCGCGCACTCGGCGCACGGTGTCGAGCGCGGCGCGGCGCTGGAAGTCCTGGTCAACCTCACCACGCAGCGTCACGGCCCCGTTTTCGACGGTGATCCGCACGGACTCCGACGGCACCGATACATTCCAATGCAACGCACTGCTGATGGCCTGCGCCACCTCATCGTCCGGGCGCTGCATGTCCGGCGGCATGCGCACATCCACGTGCACAACAAGCGCAGTCACACCGCCGACACGTCGGACAGCCTCTTCCGCCGCGTGCTTGTCTGCAAACGTATCGACGCTGCCGGAAAGCGTGACGACGCCGTCCTTGGCTTTCACTGCAAAGCAGCTGGCATCCACTGCCGGATCCCACTGCAGTTCTTCTTCGACATCGTGCTTGAGCTGGATATCGTTCTTCATTGGTGATCTCCTGATGTCCGATCGGCCCCCAGACTCATTCAGTGCGACATCAGCACCGGCACGGTCATCGTCTTGAGCAGCGTGCGCGTCACCCCGCCGAGCACGAGTTCGCGCAGGCGGCTGTGCCCGTAGGCGCCCATGACGATCAGGTCGGCGTTGAAGTCGGCCGCTCGCGAGAGCAGCAACTCGCCGATGGCGGTGTCGGAATCTGCGCAGTCGGTCTCTTCCACCGTGGCATGAATGCCGCGCGCGTTCAGCGCACGCGCGACTTGCCCCACCGTGGTTTCTTCGGCCCAGTGCTTAGGCTGGGTGCTGGTGATCTGCAGCACGTGTGCGTTCGCGCCTGCCATGATGGGTATGGCGTCATGCAACGCCCGGGCCGATTCGCGACCACCGCTCCAGGCCACCAGAACGCGCTTGGGCAATGTCGTGAAACTGCCGGCGTACGGCACAACCAGCACCGGGCGGCCTGACTCCAGGATCAGCGTTTCCACAAAGTCGCCGGCGACAAATTCGTCCGGTTCATCGTGGTTTCGTTGTCCGACCACCAGGAGGTCGGCCTCCCGCGCTTCGCGCAGCGCGAGCGCCACGGGGTCGCCCTCCACTGCGCGCCACTCGGTTTCCACCGGAAGCCCTTCGATCGCCAGGCGAAAGCGCGCGTGTACGGCATCCCGGATGCTGTCGCGCCGGATGCGGTCTTCCTCCAGATAGCGCGCAGCGTTTTCCATCATGTAAAACCAACTGATGCTGGGCGCAAAGCTCGCGTAGATGCCGACAAGTTTGGCGTTGTGTGCCCGCGCATACAGGGCCGCAAGGTTGAGGCGGTGCATGGCGCGTTCGCTGCGGTCCAGATGCACCATCACGCTGGCGTAGGTCATGGTCGGATTCCGGTGTCGTGTCAGAGAGGAGGCGCGAGCTAGGCGATGACGGCATTGCTCAGCGGTTCCGTCGCCGCTTGCCGTGTTTCTGTCGACACCGCACGAACCAGCAGCACCGGCAGTGTGCTCATGCGCACAACGCTCTCGGCAACGCTGCCCAGGAACAGCCGGCGAAAGCCGCGTCGCCCGTGCGTGCCCAGCACCAGAGCTTGAGCACCGACGTTGTGGGCAGCCTGTTCAATCGCCGTGCCGATATCGAAGGTTCCGATGGGATCGTCGACCACCACGCTGTGGACGTGCACACCGGCCTTTTCGGCCTTGGCACGCGCGTCGGCAACGATTTGGTTGCCCTGTTTGACCAACGCCTCGGTAAAGGCGCCCACATCGACATAGCCGACGTCGTACATCAGATACGAGTTGTCGATGATGTGCGCGATCACCAGCTCGGAGCCGAGCTTTTGTGCAAGCTGGATGGCTTCGTCCAGCGCCCGATCTGCGGTCGGGCTGCCATCCACCGCTACCAGAATCCTGTCGTACATGATGTGCCTCCATCGAATCCGTCGTCTTCCCCAAGCGGGGTTGCTGAATTCCATGTTGGACCACCCGGCGGATCGCCCCTTGATTTACATCAGCGTTTGGCTCGCCAGATCGGCCGCCAATGGCACTTGATCTGCCTCAATGAGCGAAGCGCACCGCTCGATAGACTCGTCCGCTAACCGCTGCCCATCTTGGGGCAGTCACGGAAAGCTCACGGCACCTTGTGCGGGATCAACTTCTGACACCGGCCCGTTCTTATAGTGAAAACGTACGCGCATCGGAGTTCAGCATGAGGATCGACGAGATTTGCTCCCACCGCATCGTCCACATCCGGGCAACGGCAACGCTGCAACAGGCCGCGCGTTTGATGCGTGACGAAAGCGCCCGTGCGCTGCTTGTCACCGAACACACGGCTGGAGGTTCGCGCGTGGTCGGCATCGTCACGGACCGCGACATGGTGGTGCACGGCATTGCCAGCCACAGCGATTGCAGCGAAACCCCCGTCTCCGAAGTCATGACGCGCGGCCTTCTGACCATCCACGACGACGCGATGATCAGCGAAGCCTTGCGCGCAATGCTGAGCCACGGCCTGCACCGCCTGGCGGTGGTCGATCGTCAGCAACGGCTGGTGGGCATGCTGAGCCTGGACGACACCATCCGCGCAATGGGCGGCGAATGGACCTTGCTGGCCGGCATCCTGGGGCGCGACAACGTTACCGGGTCACGCCAGCATGCGCCGCTCAACCTGACGCTCTAAATCGTCTTTCCACCGTTTTCAGGAGCCCTGCCATGTTCACCAATGTTGGAGCCGCGGACCGTGCCGTCCGCATCTTGATCGGCCTCGCCATGATCCTGCTGGCGTTTTTTGGCAAGGTCCCCGCGTGGGTGGGCTGGGTGGGGTTGATCCCTCTGGTGACGGGGTTGATCCGCATGTGCCCGCTCTATTGGATGCTGGGCATTGGTCGGGATTGACTAGGCGACAAACCAGAATGCCGCCCAGCTGAGCGCAAGCATGCTCAGCAAGCCGACCGTGACCTTGCCGGCAAAAGCGTGACCTCCGCCAAGGGTCACAACGGCCTTCGAGAGCGTGTTGGCCGTCAGCGCGAGCATCACCAGCTCGCCAGCCGTCGACCTTTGCAGCGTCTGTCCAGCCAGCTGCGTTGCGATGGACGCGGTTGCGGCATGCACATCGGCAAACGCACCCAACACGGTGACAGCCGCCACCGCCGCTGTCCCGAACCAGGTGCGCGCAACGGCCGCAGCCAGCAGCAAAGCCGCCGTCCACAATGCAAAACCGATCGCGACACGCCAGTTAATGGAGGACGCTGAACTGTCCTGCGCATCCTGACGTGGCGTGTTGTCCCGCCATATCCAGAGAGCGGACCATGCCACGGTCACGGTGATGCCCGCCACCAGCGGGGCCGCAAGAAGCTGCAGCAAGTCGATGTTGATGGCGGCAATCAGCAGCAGCATCTGCACCAGCGTGGCGACATTGGACAGCAGCGCTCCGGCAGCCGCGCCGTCAACGGAGCCGTGATGTTTGCGCACGCGTGCAGCCATGGCCGTCGTCGTAGCCACGCTCGATGCAAACCCGCTGAACAAGCCAGCCAGCGGCAAGCCGATGCGCTCGCCAAACCATCGCGCCGCAAAATGCCCCGCGTTGCCGGTCAGCATGACGAGCAGCACGACCAGCCACAGCGTATGCGGGTTCCAGGCGTTCAGCGGCCCCATGTTCCGGTCGGGAACCGCGGGCCAGATCAGCAATGCCGCCACGGCAAGAATCAGCAGATCGGCCAGCTCGCGCTGGGTGATGACCGTACGGGCAAACCGATGCAAACCCGCTTTGGCATAGAGCAGAACTAGGAGGACCGTGCCGAGGCCTGCCGTCATTTCGGGCTCGCTCACGGCATAGGCGCCCAACAGCGTGGTTGCCACAAGCGCGAGTTCCGTCGTCACGCCCGGATCGACATTGGCCGAATGGTGATATCCGAGCGCCGCCAACACCGCGACCGTCAGCAACACCGCCGGCACGGCCAGGGGCATCGGCAAACTTGCGGCAATGGCACCCGCCAGCGCCGCGATCGCAAACGTTCGCATGCCCGCCGGCAACTCCGCGCGGTCGGCATGGCTGCGCTCGCGCTCAAGGCCGATCGCCAGCCCCACGCCCAAGGCAACCGAGAAAGACAGCAGCGAAGACATTGCGTGGACACCGATGGCCGTTGCTCGCACCCGTTCAGTATTGCGCGCGGCAGCGCATTCCGATTGATCTGGCGCAGTGGACGGTCGACTGGCGGTACGAAGTTCAGGGGCACGCATCCATACTGACCAGACACGCCAACCTCGGAGACAGCGATGTCTGAATCGATGCAGGCCATGGTGATGGAACGCGCGGGAACGCCATTGATCTGGCGTGACGTGCCGATGCCCACGCCAGGGCCCGGCGAAGTCCGGATCGCGGTATCGGTGTGTGGTGTCTGCCGTACCGACCTGCATATCGTGGACGGCGAATTGACCGCGCCGAAACCATCGCTCATCCCCGGTCACGAAATTGTCGGCATCGTCGAGTCGTGCGGCGATGGCGTGACAGCCCCCGCCCCAGGCGAGCGCGTCGGCGTGCCGTGGCTCGGCTGGACATGCGGCGCCTGCCCGTACTGCCTGCACGGGCGCGAAAACCTGTGCGACCACCCCGTCTTCACCGGTTACACGCGCGACGGCGGCTATGCGCAATACGTCGTCTGCGACGCGCGATATTGCCTGCCGATTCCCGCGCGGTACGACGATGCCCACGCCGCGCCGCTGCTCTGCGCGGGGCTGATCGGCTACCGCACACTGCGCATGGCAGGCGATGCGCGCAGGATCGGCATCTACGGCTTTGGCGCGGCGGCCCACCTCATCACGCAGATTGCCGTGGCAGAGCAACGCGAAGTCTTCGCCTTCACCCGCGCCGGCGACGCAGCGGCCCAGCAACTTGCGCGGGACACCGGTGCCAAGTGGGCAGGCGCGAGCGACGACGCCGCACCGGAACCGCTCGACGCCGCGCTGATCTTCGCGCCGATCGGCGCGCTGGTGCCGCAGGCGCTGCAGGCCGTGGTCAAGGGCGGCGCGGTGGTTTGCGGCGGCATTCACATGAGCGACATCCCGGCATTTCCGTACCGGTGGCTATGGGAAGAACGCAAGCTGGTCTCCGTGGCAAACCTGACGCGGGCGGACGGGCTCGCGCTTATGCGCGTGGCAGCGGACATCCCGTTGCAGGTTCACGTCACGCCCTATCCGCTGCAAGACGCCGACACCGCCTTGGAAGACCTCCGCGCGGGGCGCGTGGCGGGCGCTGCCGTCCTGCAGGTGGCGTCGAAAGACCTTTGACGCGCATCAACCGCCCCGCCGCCACGCTGTCTACGCTGATTACACGCGGTGCCGTACTGCGCAACGCCTTGGAGACCACCATGTATCAGCGAATCCTGCTCGCCATCGACGGCAGCCATGCCTCCTACCTCGCGCTGCACCAGGCGATTGTGGTCAGCAAGGCGACGGGCGCGGAGGTCGAAGCCCTCTTCGTTGCCGATAGCAGCGACATCACCTTCGACATGGTCGGCGCGGACTCGATTGCCTACGCCAAGCAGGTCGTCAACTACGGCCGCGACACGCTTGCCGAGGTCTCGAAAAAGCTCGACGCGGCGGGCGTCAAGCATTCGACCAAGCTGCTCGAAAAATCCATCGCGCCAGGGCAGATCTCCGCAACGATCGTCGCGGAAGCCAACGAGACGGCGACGGACCTGATCGTGCTCGGCACGCACGGCCGGCGCGGGCTCAAGCATCTGGTGCTCGGCAGCGTGGCCGAAGGCGTGGTGCGCAAGACCAACAAGCCGGTGTTGATGGTGCGCAGCGAGGTCGAGGAATAAAGCCGGCTTCATCGGCCGTGGCCCCGTGTGTGTTCTGGGGCACTCGGCGGCCTTTCCCTGCGCAACGACACGGCAATCCCACCCGCCGACCGGATGAGGCACTCAACACGACGGCGGACCCGCGCCGTTGGCCACGGTGATGCGTTTTGACGACAGTGCTGTCATGCCGAACTTGCTCATCCCGGCCCGCAACGAGCACGTTTGGGACATGCGCAGCCGCTCACCGGCAAGTGCGCATCGTCCCCGCAGTAGCCGGCTGCACCGCGCTCGTGCGGATTTGCCAGTTGCATATCGCGCGCGACACGGGCCACGAAAATGGTAAAAAACCTCGCCGTCAAGGCCGCAAATCCGTCGAGACCCTCGCCCGATAAGGGTTGGGATTTTCTTGTGCATTCGCAAACGCATTGCATAGACTCACCTTTCAAGGCATCTCTATAGGCAATGCATCATGTGTCGCTGGCTGGCGTATTCAGGCAATCCCATTCAGATGGAGACAGTGCTGTTCCGGCCGCGGCACTCGTTGATCGACCAGAGTCTGCGCTCCCGCCTCGGCGGCGAGACGACCACCAACGGCGACGGTTTCGGCATAGGCTGGTACGGCCGCTACTCTGAAGTGCCCTTCCGATACCGCTGCCTGCACCCCGCGTGGAACGACACCAACCTGCGTGAAGCCGCTCGCGCCATCCGCTCGTCGATGTTCATCGCCCACGTGCGCGCGGCCACCGACACCCCGGCGCAGGAAACGAACTGCCATCCGTTCCGCTACGGCCGGTGGCTTTTTGCGCACAACGGGCTCATCCGAGAATATCCAATGCTGCGCCGCGCGCTGATGATGGAAGTGGCGCCGGAGCTGTTCCGCTGGATCGAGGGCTCGACCGACTCCGAGATCATGTTTTTCCTGGCGCTGTCGTTCGGGCTCGATCGCGACCCGCGCGGCGCCCTGGAACAGATGGTCGGGCTGATCGAAGACATCGGCCGCCGGCACGGCGTCGAATACCCACTGAATATGACGGTCTGCGCAACGGACGGTGTCCAGATCGTGGCCGCGCGCTATTCCAGCGAGGGTGAATCGCGCTCGCTCTTCCACAGCACGTCTTTCAAGCACCTGCACCAGCTCTATCCTGACAGCGCTGCGATTGAAGACGCCGGGGACGGCGCGTTTCTTGTGCTGTCCGAGCCGCTTGTCGACCTGCCCGGCGCTTGGGCCGAGATTCCCGAAGAGACCGTCGTGATCGTCAAGGGTGGCGTGGTCGAGCACCATCGTTTTGTGCCCCGCAAGCCCGGCCCCACGGGCTTCGACCTGCCAGCCAACCAGGCTTCCTACGGGCGCGAGGTCGGCTGACCGCCCAGCCGCGGGGGTGATACAAGCGTCACCCCACTCTTTTTTCCTGCTCCGCTGAAACCTCCTGACAAAACGCTGTCAGGAGCCCTGCGTTACGCTCCCGCCCGCGACCCGTTTCGTAGACGAACCGGATCTTCATAATCCGCTACAGTTTACGGCTCGAATTCTGATTGCCGACGCAGCTGCCATAGGTTCACCCGCGCCGGCATTCCCCCTTACCTCCAAGCTCCAAGGAACGCCCTCCATGTCCTCCGGTGTCATTCGCCTGCGCGGAGCCCGTCAGCACAATCTCAAAAACCTCGATCTGGACCTGCGCACGGGCGAAATGACCGTCGTGACGGGCCCGTCGGGGTCCGGCAAGTCCAGCCTCGTTTTCGACACGCTCTACGCCGAAGGCCAGCGCCGCTACGTCGAGACTTTCAGCGCCTACGCGCGCCAGTTCCTCGACCGCATGGACCGGCCGCAGGTCGAGCACGTTGAAGGCGTGCCGCCCGCCATCGCCATCGACCAGACGAACCCCGTGCGCAGTTCGCGCTCGACGGTCGGCACGATGACGGAACTGAACGATCACCTGAAGCTGCTGTTTGCGCGCGCCGCCCAGCTGTTCGACCGCGAAACCGCGCTGCCGGTGCGGCACGACACGCCGGAAACCATCTACGACGAGCTGCTTTCGCGCACGCGCGAGGGCGATCCGCGCCTGGTGGTGACGTTTCCCGTCGAGTTGCCCGCCAATACGAGCCCCGAAGAAGTCACGCAGTGGCTGTCGGTCAGCGGCTATACGCGCGTGCAGGCCGAGCGTGTGGTCGAATCGTCCACGGGCAAGCGCAAGCTGCTGGACGTGGTGGCCGACCGCTTCCGCTTGCAGGGCACCGAGCGTGCCCGCGCGCTGGAGGCCATCGAGTCGTCGCTCAAGCGCGGCGGCGGGCGCGTCAGCGTCTACGTCTTGCCGGCCGATGAGGGCGCGGAACCCACGATCTGGCGCTTTTCCACCGGCCTGCACTGCCCCGAAAGCGACCTGCGCTACGCAGACCCGCAGCCGGCGCTCTTCTCGTTCAATTCCGCCTACGGCGCGTGCGATGCCTGCCGCGGTTTCGGCCGCGTCATCGGCGTCGATCTGGGGCTGGTGATTCCGGACGAGCGCAAGACGCTGCGCGACGGCGCCATCAAGCCGATGCAGACGCCGGCCTGGAAGGAGTGCCAGGACGACCTGATGCGCTACGCCGCCGCAGCCGACATCCCGCGCGGCACGCCGTGGGCGGAGATGACCGAAGCCCAGCGCAACTGGGTCATCAATGGCGACCCGGCCTTCAAGCGTGGCGGCTGGAACAAGCAGTGGTACGGCGTGCGCCGCTTCTTCGACTACCTGGAGTCGAAGGCGTACAAGATGCACATCCGCGTGCTGCTCTCCAAGTACCGCAGCTACACGACCTGCGAAACCTGCGGCGGTGCACGACTGAAAACCGAATCGATGCAATGGCGCCTCGGCACCAAGGAAAACGCCGACGCCGTGCTCGCGCCCGAACACCGCTTCATGCCGCGCGGCGTGGCCTGGAGCCGCGCCCAGCTCGAAGCCTTGCCCGGGCTGACCGTGCACGACCTGATGCTGCTGCCGATCGAGCGCATCCGCCGTTTCTTCGATGAACTGACGCTGCCCTCCACGCTGCTCGACGACGCGCTCAAGCTGCTGCTGGACGAGGTGCGCACGCGCCTCGCGTATCTGTGCGACGTCGGCATCGGTTATCTGACGCTCGACCGCCAGAGCCGCACGCTGTCGGGCGGTGAAGTGCAGCGGATCAACCTGACCACGGCGCTCGGCACATCGCTCGTCAACACGCTGTTCGTGCTGGATGAACCCAGCATCGGCCTGCACCCGCGCGATCTGGACCGGATTGTCCAAGCCATGCAGCGCCTGCGCGACGCAGGCAACACGCTGGTGGTGGTCGAGCACGACCCTTCGGTGATGCTGGCCGCCGACCGCCTGATCGACATGGGCCCCGGCCCGGGCGAGCGCGGCGGCAACATCGTCTTCGACGGCACGCCGGCGTCGATCCGCCAGGCGGACACACTCACGGGCGCGTATCTGTCGGGTCAGCGCCGCGTGGCCGACGCGACCGACTGGCAGGCACGCCCCGTCAACGACGCCACGCCGCGGCTGGTGCTCGAAGGCGCGTCGGAACACAACCTGCGCGATGTCACGGTCGAGATTCCGCTGCAGCGCCTGGTGTGCGTGACCGGCGTGTCCGGCTCGGGCAAATCGACGTTGATCCAGGACGTGCTGCACCCCGCGCTGGCGCGGCACTTCGGCAAGGCAACGGAATCGCCCGGCGCATTCCGCGCCTTGCGCGGTGCCGATCAGATCAGTGACGTGGTGTTCGTCGACCAATCCCCGATCGGCAAGACCGCGCGTTCGAACCCGGCCAGCTACGTTGGCGCGTTCGATGAAATCCGCAAGCTGTTCGCCAAGGCACCGATGGCGCTGCAGCGCGGCTACACGGCCGGCACGTTCAGCTTCAACTCGGGCGACGGCCGTTGCCCGACCTGCGGCGGCTCGGGCTTCGAGCACGTCGAGATGCAGTTCCTCTCCGACATCTACCTGCGCTGCCCGGATTGCGACGGCACGCGCTATCGCGCCGAAATCCTGGAAGTGAAGCTGCCGCGTGGCGGCCGCGCATTGTCGGTGGCCGATGTGCTGGAACTGACGGTGAGCGAAGCGGCCAGCGTGTTCGCCGAAGACGCCGACGTGCTGCGCGTGCTGCAACCGATCGTCGACGTTGGCCTGGAGTACGTGAAGCTTGGCCAGCCGGTGCCGACGCTCTCCGGCGGCGAGGCGCAACGCCTGAAGCTGGCGGGCTTCCTGGCCGAAGCCGCACAGGCCGCACAGGCCGCGGCGCGCAAGCGCGTGAAGCAGGACGTGCCCGCCAACGCCGGCCGCCTGTTCATGTTCGACGAGCCGACCACCGGCCTGCACTTTGACGACATCGCCAAGCTGATGCGCGCGTTCGGCAAGCTGCTCGACGCCGGGCATTCGCTGATCGTGATCGAACACAACCTCGACGTGGTGCGTGCGGCAGATTGGATCATCGACCTCGGCCCTGAAGGCGGCGACGCCGGCGGCCTGCTGGTCTGCGCCGGCACGCCTGCGCAGGTCAAAGACTGCGCTGCATCGCACACCGGCGCCGCGCTCAAGCAATACGAAGCCAGCGTCGGCCAGCCGGAAGCCATCGAAGGCGTACCGCTGCAGACAGCACTGGCCGAGCGCCGCGCCAAGCGTGCGGCGCTGGCGGAAGTCCAGGGCGAAAACGTCGTGCGCATCGTCCACGCACACGAGCACAACCTCAAGGGCCTGAACGTCGATATTCCGCACGGCAAGTTCAACGTGGTGACGGGCGTGTCGGGTTCGGGCAAGTCGACGCTGGCGTTCGACATCCTCTTCCACGAAGGGCAGCGTCGCTATCTTGAATCGCTCAATGCGTATGCGCGTTCGATCGTGCAGCCCGCGGGGCGGCCCGAAGTCGATGCCGTGTACGGCATTCCGCCCACCGTGGCCATCGAGCAGCGCCTGTCGCGCGGCGGCCGCAAGAGCACCGTGGCGACGACGTCCGAGGTGTGGCACTTCCTGCGCCTGCTGTACGTGAAGCTGGGCGTGCAGCATTGCATCCACGACGGCACACCGGTGTCGGCGCAAAGCCCGGAGGCGATCTTCGCCCAGCTCATGCGCGACCATCGCGGCCAGCACATCGGCCTGCTCGCGCCGCTGGTCGTCAACCGCAAGGGCGTCTACACCGACCTGGCCAAATGGGCCAAGGCGCGCGGCTATACGCACCTGCGCGTCGACGGCGAATTCTTGAGCGTCGACCCATGGCCGCGCCTGGACCGCTTCCGCGAGCACACGCTGGAACTGCCCGTGGGCGACATCGTTGTCTCGCCGGAAAACGAAGCCGCGCTGCGTGCGCTGCTGGAACAGGCGCTGGAATACGGCAAGGGCATCATGCACGTGCTCGCGCCGCTCGATGGCCTGCAACACGCCATGCACAACGGCGGCACGGCGCACGTCGGCAACGTGAAGGTGTTTTCGACCAAGCGGGCGTGCTCGACCTGTGGCACCAGCTACCCCGAGCTGGATCCGCGCATGTTCTCGTACAACAGCAAGCACGGCTGGTGTCCGAGCTGCGTCGGCACCGGGTTGGCGCTCACGCGCGAGCAGCGTGCCGCGTTTGACGACACCGTCCTCGGCGGTGACGATCGCGGCCGCGAGCAGACGCTGCCGTCGGAGGAAGTCGATCCGGAAGGCATGACCGACCTGCCCTGCCCGGACTGCCACGGCACGCGCCTGAACCCGACGGCCCGCGCGGTGACCTTTGCCGACAAGCCCATCGTCGACATTGCGCAGTGGACGGTCAGCCAGACCCGCCGCTGGGTCGAGGGCCTGGACCTGACCGGGCGCGACGCCGACATCGCCCGCGACGTGGTGGCCGAGATTCACAGCCGCCTGTCGTTCCTGGAGGAAGTCGGCCTGGGCTACCTGAGCCTGGACCGCGCCGCGCCCAGCCTGTCCGGCGGTGAAGCGCAGCGTATCCGTCTGGCGGCGCAACTCGGCAGCAACCTGCAGGGCGTCTGCTACGTGCTGGATGAGCCGACCATCGGCCTGCACCCGCGCGACAACCAGATCCTGTTGGACGCATTGCGCAAGCTGGGCGACAAGGGCAACACGCTGGTGGTGGTCGAGCACGATGAAGACACCATCCGCCGCGCCGACCACATCATCGATATCGGCCCGGGCGCCGGCAAGCGCGGCGGCACGCTCGTCGCGCAAGGCGGCGTGGCAGACCTGGCAGCCCAGCCCGACTCGCTCACGGGCCGATTCCTGTCGCAGCCGATCGAGCACCCGCTGCAGCCGCGCCGCCAGGTGATTGCGCCGCATGCCGGCAAGCAGGCCGTGCCGGAGCAATGGCTGACGGTGCACGGTGCCAAGCTGCACAACCTGCGCAACGTGACCGCGACGATGCCACTGTCGCGTCTGGTGGCGATTACGGGGGTGTCAGGCTCGGGCAAATCGACGCTGGCGCGCGATGTGTTGATGACGAATCTGCTCGATGCGGTTGGCCGTTCGGTGCTGTCTTCGCCGGCAACGCGCCGTGCACGCAAGGCCGCGCAGGCTGAGACGCCTGAGGCGAAGATGCCGCGCAAGCTCGACGTCAAACACGACTGGCACGGCTGCGACAACGTCACCGGCTGGGAAACCATCGACCGCGTGCTGGAAGTCGACCAGACGCCGATCGGCAAGACGCCGCGCTCCTGCCCGGCCACGTACATCGGCGTGTGGGACACCATCCGCAAGCTCTTTGCCGACACGCTCGAGGCGCGCGCACGCGGCTACACCGCGTCGCGCTTCTCGTTCAACACCGGCGACGGCCGCTGCCCTGCCTGTGAAGGCCAGGGCGTGCGCACCATCGCCATGAGCTTCCTGCCCGACGTCAAGGTTGGCTGCGACGTCTGCCACGGTCAGCGCTTCAATGCAGAAACGCTGGCCGTCACCTGGCGCGGCAAGAACATCGGCGATGTGCTGACCATGGAGATCGACGAAGCGGTTGAATTTTTCGGTGCGATGAACAGCATCGCCCACCCGCTGCAGTTGATGAAGGACGTTGGCCTCGGCTACCTGACGCTGGGCCAGCCCTCGCCCACGCTGTCCGGCGGCGAGGCGCAGCGCATCAAGCTTGTCACCGAGTTGTCCAAGGTGCGCGACGACGTGACCCGCCGCGGCCAGAAAGCGCCCCACACGCTGTACGTCCTGGACGAGCCGACCGTGGGTCTGCACATGGCCGACGTGGCCAAGCTGATTCGCGTGCTGCATCGGCTGGCAGACGGCGGCCACAGCGTGATCGTGATCGAGCACGACCTCGACGTGATTGCCGAGGCGGACTGGATTCTCGATCTCGGCCCCGAAGGCGGCGACGAAGGCGGCACGATCGTCGCGGCTTGCGGGCCGGAGGCGTTGACGCGGGTGGCCGCCAGCCATACCGGCGCTGCATTGGTGCCGGTGCTCGCGCGCGGCAAGCAGGTCGATCCGAGCAAGGAAGGCGCGACGGTCTGACGTGGCGCGGCGGTCTTCACCGTGGTGGAGACCGCCGGCGCTGCGCGCCGCGTCGTGTGGCGTCGGCAATTCTTTCGCTTTCCTGAGCAAACCCGGACAAAAAGCCTGCCCAAGCAGGGTTTGCCCTAAAGAACCGGGCTGCGCTGCCGTCACATTGTGGAGATTGTGAAGAAAGCGTTTGCGCGCGTCCGACCATGGCCACCTCCTCCACGAGCAACAACTACGTTCCGCCGATTTCCATTCCGGGCATCGGAACGAACATCGACGTCAACAACCTTGTTACGAAGCTGATGCAGGCGGAGAGCAAGGGCATGACGCTGCGGCAGACGCAGCAGAAGGCGTTTCAGACGCAGTTGTCGGCGGTCGGCTCGCTCAAAAGCGCGCTGTCGACCTTCCAGACGGCGATGGCCGCCCTGAACAACCCGGACACGTTTACCGGCAACAAGGCCAGCGGACACGACACCTCGATCCTCACGGCTTCGCTGTCCAACACGGCGCCGGCCGGCACGTATCAAGTCAACGTGACGCAGCTTGCGCAGGCGCAGGTACTGTCGGCCGCCGGGCAGACGTCGAGCAAGACGCCCATCGGCGGCGGCACGCCCACCACGCTCACCTTTTCATTCGGCAGCGTCTCGGGCGGCAGCTTTGCCAACGGCAAATACACCGGCGCCACCTTCACGCAGAACGGGAACCAGGCCGGCGGCTCGATCACCATCGACCCGTCGAACAACACGCTCGCCGGCATCCGCGACGCGATCAACAACGCCAACGTGGGTGTCTCGGCCAGCATCGTCAACGACGGCAGCGATTCGCCCTACCGGCTGGTGCTGACGTCCACCGCAGGCGGCGCCAATTCGGAAATGAAGATTGCCGTCTCGGGCGACTCGACACTGCAATCCCTGCTGAGCCACGATCCGGCCGGCACGCAGAACATGACGGAGGTCGCGACGGGCCGCAACGCCATGGCCACCGTCAACGGCATCAACGTGCAAAGCGCCACCAATACGCTGACGGACGTGGTAGATGGCACCTCGTTCACGCTGGCCAAGACGGGCAGCACGACGGTCACGGTCGGCAGCGACGCCGGCCAGGCCAGCCAGTCGGTGCTCAACTTCGTCAAGGCGTACAACGCGCTGCGCATCCAGCTGAACGCGCTGACCAAGTTCGACACCGCCAATCCGGCCAACAACGGCGCACTGGCCGGCGACGTCAGCACAAAGGCGATGATCAACCAGCTGACCGACGTGCTCGGCCAGGGCATCGGCAACGGCGCGTTCCAGTCGCTGGGCAGCATTGGCGTGACGATGGACAAGGAAGGCACGCTGTCGATTGACGACGCGAAGCTCACCGCCGCGCTCAAGAAATCGCCCAGCCAGGTGGCGGCGCTGTTTGCCGGCACGGGCACGGCGACGGATTCGCTGCTGAAGGTCTCTTCGTTTTCAACGACCACGCAAGCCGGCAGCTATGCCATCAACGTGACCCAGCTGGCAACGCAGGGTTCGCTCAAGGGCTCGGCGGCGGCCAATACGACCATTCAGAGCGGCGTGAACGACAGCCTGTCGGTCACGCTCAGCGGCATCACGACCAACATCCAGGTGCCGGCCGGCAGCTACACCGCGTCGAGCCTGGCTGCGCAGATCCAGAGCCAGATCAACGCCTCGCCCGACCTGCAGAGAGCCAAGGTGGAAGTCGCCATCGGTACCGATGCCAACGGCGTGCTGACGTTGACCGACAAGCAATACGGCTCGGTATCGACGGTGTCGGTGTCAGGGAATGGCGCCGCGTCGCTGCTGGGCGGCAGCCCAACGGCCACGGCCGGACGCGATGTACAAGGAACCATCAACGGCGCCGCCGCCACGGGTTCGGGCCAGAACCTGTACGGCGCCAGCGGTACGGCTGTGGATGGCCTGAGGGTGCAAGTGACGGGCGGTGCATTGGGGGACCGCGGCACCGTCACCGTGCAGCGCGGCTACGCGGCCCAACTGCACACCGTGTCGGGCAACTTGCTGTCGAACAACGGCATGGTGCAGAACGCCAGCGACGCACTCAACAGCTCCATCACCTCGCTCGGCAAGCAGATCGATCTGATGCAGAAGCAGCTCGACGCCAAGCAGGCGCTGTACTACGCGCAGTTCAATGCGCTGTCGAAGGTGGTGGCGAGTATGACGAATACGAGCAATTACCTGACGACGCAGTTGGCGATATTGCAGAAGCAGCGGACGGGGGGCTAAGGGCGCCCTGAGGGCGCGTCCGCCGCGGCCATCCGCTTGGTTACTGCTGCGGCTTTCCCCACAACGGATTCTTGCTATCCGATCCCAGCACTTGAGCGAGCACTTCTGCATCGCCATCGCTCGCCACCGGAGCACCCTTGCGCGCGCGGGTGACCTTGGCCCGCTTGCCGTGCTTCTTTGCGTGCACGGCCTTCTTGATTCCGTTTTGCGGGGCATTGCCTGATGCCGGCACGGTGGAGGTGTGCTGGGCGCAGATGCCTGCGGTCATCCAGGCGGTGGTGAGGAGGGCTACGGCGATTTTGTATTGCAGGTTCATTTGAGAGAGTGGGATAGTTTTATGGTTTTGGACACGACTATTTTTCAACTTTCGCAATAAACAGCGCCACGGAGAGTTCGAAAAAAACTACATGCCCAAGCCTGCAGAGCAGGGGGGCTACTCTCGCGAGCATTGAGTTCCAGAAAATCTCTTGCGCAGTTCCGCATCTGCGCGTAGCCCCTATTTATCTGCGAACCGGATCGTGGATAGCGAATCGCCTAACTCATAAAAAAAATGGTTAGTCAGCGCGAGCGGGTGATCGCCGTTCTCGGATGCGCCCATCAAAACGTGGCTTTCACTTATCGCACAGAATCTCAGCGAGGTTATTGACTTGGATTTCTTGGATGCCTTGTATCCAATTAAAAAACCCGACCAACCCTCTCCTGAGATTTCCTTGAACAAGAAATCCTGGCTTTTTTTAAGATTCGGTCGAGGAACCCACTTTCCTGCAGTAAGCGTTGCAGGACACCTTAGATCATTGCCTTGACGAATGTCATCCAAAGCCGGCGTACTCTCCAACTGTTGATAACCATCGCCACCAGACATGAGCTTGGAGAAATTCCCTGAGCTTTCACACATGAAGCCCATCCATTTGTCTCTATAGGATCCTTTTTTTTCAAAACCCCAAGATGACCCAAAACTAGTCTGGGCCTGAGATAAATATGCCTCCCCTCCCTTACTGAAGGAGGAGTAATAAATAATCAAATCCGGATCGTTGAAAATCACCATCTGACCCTGCGAAAGCCTGATGGAAAATTTGCAAGGGCCTAAGTCAACCTTGGGAGCAAGGGGTCCGCTTACCGTCAACACCTCTCCTGGAGCGTTTCCCACCGTGACGTCGGATTGAGCTTTACAGGAGATATGAAGCGACAACCCAATGATTGCGAATACGAATGCACGCACACTTACATAGCTCATTCCACTTCTCTCCGCTCGAAACCCTGAGGTATATCCCGAACAACACCATCAGTGTGTTCAAACACTGGGGTATCCAATAGCACTACTTGAGCGTTAGAAAATGCTTGGAAGCGCGCCTGGACCCCCCAGATTGCAGAATACGAGCTGGACGGGGAACCCGTATTCACAGTTCCCGCCACACTTCCAAATGCTTGGTTTTCATAGTAGTACCTGATCCCGTGGTCAGTATTAACTTGTCGCCTTATACTTTGCGGATTCAGCAAAAAATCATCTGCAGATTTTGATGCAGATGACCACACCCAATAAGCACCCGCACTATTAGCAGCATCAAACGCCTCAGCCACAGAATTTCTATTGTTTATCACATTCTGAGGAATATGCGTATTAGCATCACTGAGTGAGTTCGTCGGATCGGTCATCTGCTTCTTATTGTTCACGACGGGTCGATTGTTGTTGGCTGCTTGCGTGGCGGCCGCCAATGTACTCTCAACCTGCGCCGTGACAGGCTCACCCTTAAACTTCCAGTATTTGCAGTAATTTGCCGCATGAGTTAGCTGCAAAAATCCACGGCCATCCCAAGGCTTATACCAATATGGACTTCCCTCGTGGAACTTTTGATACCACTGCGTCTCCTGAGTCGCATTTCCAAAAAAGCATGCCTTGCGAATAGGCGTTCCAATACAGTATTTATTCAATGCTTTATTCAATGCCAGTCTTCTGTTTGCTGCATCGGATGTATTGCCGAGAAGCAACGTCGCACCGGACATATGAACGGGCTCCCATCGCCACACCGAACCATCTTTTCGCAAGGAATTCACCGGCAGAAGCTGCGTCAACTCAGACTTATGGAGCCAGCCACATTTCCTAAAGTGATAAATAATTTCCAACGGATGGAAATGCCACACCGATCGATCTAACCCGCCAGTCTGGCCCCAGAATGCTAACTTTTGGACATGGGTCTCGAACGACTGCCAGCTATCATCCGATTCAAGGGCCTCTCCTTGCTGCCGGAGTTTAGAGTATCGAGCCGCTAAATCCGTAGCATCCCATTCGCTGGGGTGCTTGACGATTAGATGCCGGAGTTTTTGCTGGCCAGCACCGATCGTGTCGTTGATCATGGCCAATGCATGCGGGTCGTCAACGAACGCGTCCGTCGGGCTTGCGAGCTGTCCTTCTTGGAACTTCTCCCACCCTTTCCAGTATGGAAAATCCGCATCGGAAAGCTTAACGATATCGGGTTCCGCCAAGTCTATGTACCCAACGTCAGTGTCGGTATAGCGCACCAACTGCCAGTTTTCGTTGATAGTGGTTGTCTCGCCGGACAAAATTCGACCGAAGCGCAACCACTCGAAGCCTACGCTCGGACAATCCTGATACAGCGCGGAAGCTAGTCGAAATAGCTCGTATTCGTAGTTAGCCTGCTCAATTGGGCTGCCAACTTGCTCACATACGCCGTTTTTCATCGCGTATGTTGTTGCAATACGCCGTCCTTTATCCAGTCGTACGGTCACAAAAAGTTGATCTAGAATAGTGCCAGCCTGCCCAAGGTCCAGCGGGAAATCGTGGTGCGGGTCGAAGACTATTCGATGCGGTTGACTGGCACGTGGATGTCGGTCAGTAAAGCTCTTCCCCGCAGGGATTATGAAATGCGCGTCGCCATAGAAATCGGCACTTGCCGTCTGATTTGTTGCGGTGGTGCTGTCCTTCCAGAATCGGCTTAGATGCTCGTCCGTGGTGAACACTTCAAAGTGCACGCGTCGATCAGTCTGTCCGTACTGAAGTCCGGGATAGCCCAGGATGTCTTTACGATAGACCCGGGCTTGCTTGCGTTGCGTTGCATTCGAAACCGGTGGTGATTTGGCATCAGGCCCGATGGCCGCTGCCTGTTGAAAAAGCTGCGGAAGGCTAGAGATTTGATCGGCCGTCAATGCATCACGGCTCGCAAGGTGCATATAAAGCGAGTAGAAGACAACGGGCGTGTTCTCTCCGGTCTCCGTCTCATGCTTGATCAAAACGAAGCTGGTGTCATACGGCTGATTTTGGTACTGCTCGCTTGCCTGCGCCTGCCGATAGGCGACGATCATTCCATCCGCAATTGCACGGATCGGCGTGGCGTTCGTCGCCTCCAGGTGCAAGCCACCGTGCCATACCTTGTATTGCCCGATCGTATTGGCCGGGTACTGACCGGCGGGGCTTGTAGCACGCGCTAGCATACGAGCCAGCACAGTTTCCTCAGTATCGTTCGCCTGCGGCGTTTCCAGAATGGGGTAGCTGATCAGCATGAAAGCAGAGCAAGAGAATCAGGAAAACGGGAACGCGCCCTTGAGGTTGAAGGGAGACTGCGGGAAGTTAGGCAAGCTATAGCTGGTTCCTTGAGGCCCCTGAAACACCCGCTGCGCCGCCTTATACGTAATCGGCCCCGCACACTCCACAGTGATATTCCCACCTTCGAGCGTGATCGACGCCCCGCCGGCCGTGGCGATGCGGATGCGCTTGGCGGCCGCAAAATCCACGTTCATATTGGCCGACACCAGCTTCAGATCCTGCTTGGCCATCAGCTTGAGCACGTCGTGCTGGGCTTGCACGTCGATGTTGTCTTGCCCTGCGGTGAGTTGCAGGCCGATGTTGTTGTCGCCCGCCTTGGACAAGCCTGCAGCCACGCCGATCGCCTGGCCGGCGTGCATGCGCGCCTGCTTGCCGACGGCGAGGTTGGTGTCCTGGCCGCTGCCCAGCGCGATGCTCTCGCCGTTGGCGAGCTGCAGGTCTTGCCCCGCCACCATGACGAGGCCCGCGCGGCCCGCCAAGTGCGCGATGGCCTCGCCCTGATGCGGCACCTTGCCTTGCGTCGCCGTGTTGCCGGCGCTGGCGTCCTGCTTGGCGGCGTCGAGCGCCTTGCCGTCGACCATGCCGGCCACCGCCTTGGCTTGCTTGGCCAACGGGGCATCGTCGTTCTTGGCGGTGTCCAGCGCGGCGGTCTGATGCGTGACCGCCCCTTGCCCGAGCGATGACGTCAATTCCTTGGCCTGCTTGATCAGCGCAATGCCGGCAGCGTTGTCGCCGGTGGGCACGGCTTTGCCGCTGCTGGCGTCGCGGTAGGTGGTCAGCAGCAGGCCGGCCTGGCCGCGCACGGCGGCGTGGCCATCGGTGCGCAGCTCGAAGCCCTGGCCGCGAAAGCTGCCACGCCGGTTGTCTTGCTGATGGACGAGATGCCCGAGGTTGAGCTGGCTGAATTGCTGCGTGGTGGCGAGTTGCGTGCGCAACTGGCCGTCGCTGTCGTCGAAGACGAGGTGGTTGTAACCGCTGCCGCCATGTTCCGCGCTCTTGAAGCCGGTGTGGGCGGCGGCGTTGCGGTGGCCTTCGGCTTCGGTGCCCATGCCGTGCCAGGCGGGGCTGTGGCCGCCGGCCACGTTGCCTTGCGCACTCGCGGCGCTGTCGCTGCCTTGCTTGTAGAGGGCTGTGCCGTCGCTTTGGTCGGATGCGCCCTGCCCGCCCGGCGTGGGCGCGATGCCGGCCTCGCCCTGGCCGTTGTACAGCGAGCCGATCACGACGGGTTGGTCGATGTCGTCTTCGCTGAACTTGACGAGCACTTCCTGCCCGATGCGCGGCAGCCATTGCCAGCCCATGCCGGAACCGGCCTGCCGCTGTGCGACGCGCACCCAGCGGCTGCTGCGGTCATCCGCGCGCTCGCCTTGTTGCCAGGGAAAGCGCACGCGGATTTCGCCTGCGGGGCTGGCATGATGCTCGCCGTCTCCGCCGGCTTGCGTCTGGCCGTCAGGGCCGACCACGATGGCGCTGTGTACGCCTTGCGCGGTGGGCGCCGCGTAGAGACGGCCGCAATCGGGTTCAGTCACGGCCGGGCGCCAGGGCCGGCGTGCGTCACTGGCGCGGAACAGGCCAGCGTAGCCGTGCGTCCGCGCTGCTTTGAGCAGATCGCCAGTCGGCGTGCTGCGATCCACGGGGCCTTCTGCTTCCTGAAAACCAAAAACGCCCGGGCCGGATTCCGGCGCGCTGGGCGGCGTATCGAATGCCAGCGCGGCATCGAGCCCGCCCAAACGCTGGTTGAGCGCGTTGTGCGTATCGACGGTCAGGTTGTTGATGCCGCAGTGCTCGACCAGATCCATCAGCAGCGGATAGGCGCCTTCCACGTCTTGCGGCAGGTGCGGGCAATCCACTACCTGCAGGCGCGTTCCGCTGCGAAGTGTGCGCACGGTGCCGCGCCCTGAAAACAACAGCGCGCGCGCTTCCAGGCTTTCCATGACCTGCTCGGCAATGCGCTGGGCATTGGCGGAATCCGGTGCGAGCGATGGGCTGATCGACAGATACGCATCCGGGCTGCCCGCGCTGGTGGCAAAACGTGCAGGGGCGTGGGCGCGAGCGTTCTGCTTGCCTTCCGGGTCCCACGCGGCCACCGCCACGCCGCCCACCGTCGTGCGGCTGTGGCAGGCGAGTTGCTGGATGGCGTCGCGCTCTTCCAGGCTGTGCGCGCGGTGGAAACGGATACCGCCTCCCGATGCGGACTCCGCATCTTCCGGCAGCTGCGTGCTGTCGGCAAAAATCACCAGCGTGTGGCCGCCGTGCGCCTGGTCGTCTTCCACCGTGGTGAAGCCGAGCCCCGCTTCGGCCAGCAGCCGCGTGACGAAGTGGTAGTCGGTCTCGCGAAACTGGGCGATGTGCGCGCGTGTACCGAATTCGCTCATGCGTGCTTCGGCACCAGCCGCGTAGCGCCACGAGGCGTACGGCTCGTACGGCGACAGCATCTGCTCAATGATGTCGGCGAGCGGCCGATTCTGGAACACCTGGCTGTGGCGCTGCTGCGTGGTCAGCCAGAACCACGGCACCACCGTCAGGCGGTAGCGCGTGAGGCTGCCGTCCGCACCGAGTTTCTCGGCCAGGCGAATCAGGCCCGTGCGCTTGGTCTGCGTGCCATCGGCCAGCGTCGTGACCAGCGTGACCCGCTGGCCGAGCAATGATTTGAGTGCGATGCGCGCATTGGCGCTCACGGCCACCACGCGCCACTCAAACAGATCGGACAGCGCCTCGCGACCAAGCCAGGCTTCCACCGCAAGGTCCGCAAGCGGCCCTTCGCCTTCAAGCGTATAGAGGCGGCGCGTGGGTGCGAAGAGGTTCTGAAGAAGGGTCGTGGCGTCCATTCGCTGTCCGGTGCTGCAACGCGTGGCGTATCACGGACGATTTTCGTGAGACCAGCGCGGGCATTTACGAGGCAGCGCAATGTCGGGCATCGCACTTGCCTCCGCTCAATTACCCGATTGTAAAAACGACCAACCGGATAGCCGGGCGGCTATTGCCCTTTGTAAGTGGGTGAATTGGCGGCCTTATTGGCAGCATTCTGTGGCGCAAGCAATGCGGCCAGCAGGTCGGCATCAGGATCATCGGGCGCCAATGTGCCTTTTCGGTTCTTGGCAGTTTTGGCAGTGGATTGCGCCTTGGATTTGGTCGGCTGCTGCAACGCCTTAAATGGCGTGTTGGTCGATTTGGCGACGAGCTTGGCAGTTGCCGTCTTGCCTTCCTCGGTATCGGCCGTGGTGCTGCCGGACTTTGCCGCCACGGCATGCGCGGCCGGCGTTGCGTCATGCGCGTCTTTGGCGGGCACGCTGGCAACCGGCGTCTTCTCGCTCTTATCGCCCTTCTCGTTTGCGTGGTCTTCGCCCGGCGCGACGTTGACGATGGTGGCGGCCTGCGCTTCTGCCACAGGCTCGCTCGCGGAGGCAACCGGCGCCGCAGCGGCCGTGTGAGCGGCTTCCGCGGCCGCAGCTTGTGTGGACGCAGCCGGTTGCGCGGCTGCAGGCGTGGCCTGCTCTGCCACCTGCGCGGGCGCAGATTCGCCGCTCGGATTCAGCAGGACCCACGCGCCGATACCGGCGGCCAGCACGACAACCGCCGCCGCAACGCCATAGCGCTGCCCCGACTTTTTCGGTGCCTTGCCGTTGGCCGCAACGCGGCCCTCCAGGCTCGCAAGAATGCGCGTATGCCCGGCCTCATCGGTCTCGGATTCAGAATTGAAGAGCGTTGGAGGCCCTTCTTGTTTCAAATCGCCGTTATTACTCATCACGGGTCCAGAATTGAAATAGAATGCGCGGCGAACGTATGGATTACAAACAAGCGCCGATTCCGGTGGTGGCTGCTGATTCTAAGTCTGGCCTTGCTGAAAGACAAATGATTGGCGCAGGTTGCGGTATTTTCTTTATCGTTTCTTAATATTTCCGTGTAGCGGGCGCTGGATTATTACCGTTTATTAATAATTTAGCGTTGTAAATACAGATATAAATCTGGATGAATTGACGTAGGCGCGCACGCTCCGCAGGTCGGTATGGTTTTTGTCGCTCTGGTTCTCTACTTCGTTGCCATGGTGGTGGTGGCTGCCGTGCTGCTGCTGCCGTCGGTACGGCAGCGCTGCGCGGCGTTGCTGCGTGCGCAGTGGCAGCGCGTGAGCACGGGGGCTGCGGTGGTGGGCGCGCGCTCCGCAGGGTCGTTGCGCGAGTCGGTGGACAACGCAACGTCCGGGGTGTCGGCGTTCAAGCAGTTCGTGGTACGGCGGCGGATGTTGCTGCTCGGTGCGCTCGGTGTGCTGTCGGTGCCGCCCATGCTGGCGCTGGCGCTGCGCGAGCAGCAGTCGTTCGAGTTCGATGACGACCAGGTGCGCGAGCCGGATCCGCACATCTCGGCATTGCTCAACGGTGAACGGCTGATCCCGCCGCCGCCCCTGCCGCCCGAGGTGTTCACCACGCGTGAAGTCGAGCAGATCCGCCCGGCCATCCGCGATGCGAGCCGCGACTGGAACCTGCTCGACGCGGATTTCCGTCAGCGCCTGCTGCTGGTCTACAAGATCATGCGCGACGAACACGGTTACGAGATGGCGCTGCTCGAAGGCTACCGAAGCCCCGAGCGGCAAGTGAAGCTGGCGGCGATGGGCAGCAATGTCACGCAGGCCACGGCGTTCCAGAGCTATCACCAGTACGGCCTGGCGGCAGACAGCGCGTTCTTCCGCGAGGGCAAGCTGGTCATCAGCGAGAAAGACCCGTGGGCGATGCGCGGCTACGAGCTGTACGGCCAGACAGCGGAATCGGTCGGCCTCGTGTGGGGCGGCCGCTGGAAGATGATGGATCTGGGCCACGTCGAGCTGCGCCGCAAGGGCGTGCTCGGCAAGCAGCCCGCACCAAGGCAATGACGAAAGGACACATGGGGAGCATGCAATGACACGGCCCTTCATCCTGCTGGGTGACAAGACGGACCACGGCGGCGTGGTGATCACCGCGTCGGGCAACACAAGCACCGGCGGCAAGGGCATCGCCTGCGTGGGCGACAAGGTGACGTGCCCGAAGACAGGCCACGGCGGTACGACCGTCATCGTGACGGGCGACCCGAACGTCATCATCGACGGCAAGCAGGCGGCGCGCCACGGCGACAAAACCGCCTGCGGCGCCACGCTCCTGTCCAGCCAGGGCAACACCGGCAGCATCTGAACGCGCACGACATGGTTGCAAGACTCTTCCGGTCCGGGCTGACGCTGCTCGCTGTCTTCGTGGTGGTGTGGATTGCCGTCATCGTGTGGTGGCAGTCCGCCAACCGCATGCCGACCACCGGCGACATCCTGACCTACCTGCTGTTGCTGCCGGTCGGCATGATCGTCGGCTATTGGGTCATCAAGCGCGCGCTGGACGGCATTCGCTCCAATGTGGTCGCGGGCCGCGAGCTGGCGGCGGCCACGCCGGCCGCAACAGGCACCGATGCCAAAACCGCCGACCCGCAAGACGCCACGCGCCAATGGCGCGCCGTGCTGCTCGCCAGCGCCCTGCGTGCGCCTGCCGGCGGCGATGCCGCTTCAGTGGTGGAGGCCGTGCAGGCCAATACGCAACCCGGGTTGACCGATGTGCAAGGCTTCGGCCAGCCGATCTTTGCTGCGCAAGTGGAAGGCATCGACATCGAAGACCTGCGTGCCGAACTGGCAGAGCAACATCCGGATGTCGACTGGCTGGACGAACGCCTGCGCGCCCTGTCGCTGGCCGGCCAGGTGGCCGAAGAACTCGCGGCACACGCCGTTGCGCAAGCCCCGGAAACAACGGAGCCGGACACCACGCGGCTGATCATCACTGCACTGCTCCCCCGCGAGTGGACACCGCAGCATCAAGCCGCCGCCGATGGCTGGCTGCGCCGCCGCATCGCGTTGATCTGGCCGGCAGACCGTTTGACGCTGGAGCCCATCACCGCCAAGGGCGATGCCGATGCGCTGCTGTTGCTCGATCGCGCCACGCAAGGCGTCAACCGCGCCAGCGACGAGCGCGTGCTGCGCATGGTGGTGGTGGCGGATTCGCTGGTGGGCCCCAGCGCGGTCGAACAACTGATGCAGCATGAACAGTTGTTCGAAACCAATCGGCAGCATGGCCGCGTGCCGGGCGAAGCCGCTGCGGGCGTGCTGCTGTGCGCGCCGACGATGGCGCAGAGCCTGCTGCCACCCACGCTGGACGGCGACGCCGCGGCAACGGAGGCGTTCACGATCACGCGCGCCGGCGTGGCGCGGCTGGAATCGCCGACACCCGATCGCGGCCAGCCGCAATTGCAGGCGCTGGGCGACGCCGTGGGCCACGTACTCGACACCTTGGCCGCCGCACCGGTCAAGGCCAAGCAGGACGCAGCGCCCGCTGAGAAGGCCGAAACCGCCGAGGGCAGTTCAGCTGCCGAACCCATCACCGTGGCCGGCGTCGTTTCAGACACCGGCATGCACCCCGTGCGCACCGTCGAAGTGGCACGCGTGTTTTCCGAACGTTTCCCCGCGCTGGACCTTGCCGCAGATCTGCTGCCCGTCGGCACGCCGTGCGGCTATGTAGGCGCTGCGGGCCCGCTGCTGTCGGTGGTGGTGGCGCACCAGTTGAGCCAGCAGACCGGCAAGCCGGTGCTGGCCATTACCGCCAACGACATCCAGCAGCGCGGCGCCATCGCGGTGGTGCCCAGCCTGACCTGACCTTGTTCCAGATTTCGATTTCGATTCCGATTCCGTCTGTTCCCGAGCCGAAGGCAACATGCAACGCTTCCTGAACTTCCTGACCAACTCACGCACGCTATCGATTCTTGGCGTGATCGTGCTGACCATCTTCCTGCTGCTGATGGCGCAGACCTTCGAGGTTGGCCTGGTCTGGGTCGGCATCGCGCTGGGCGTGCTGCTCGCGCTGTGGCTGCTGACGTATCTCTGGAAGCGCTGGCGCGCGCGTCAGGCCAGCAACAAGCTGGAAGGCGTGCTGGAACAGGCCGCTGCCGACAAAACCGCCACGCCAGACAAGCGCGAAGAAGTGGAAGCCCTGCGCGTGCGCCTGGCAGAAGCCGTCAAGACCATCAAGCGCTCCAAGCTCGGGCAGATGTCGGGCAGCGCAGCGCTGTACGAGCTGCCCTGGTACATCGTGATCGGCAACCCGGCGGCGGGCAAAAGTACGGCCGTGCTCAATTCCGGCCTGCAGTTTCCGTTTGCCGACAAGGGCGGCGCGGTCATCCAGGGCATCGGCGGCACGCGTAACTGCGACTGGTTCTTCACCACCGAAGGCATCCTGCTTGACACGGCCGGTCGTTACTCCGTGCACGAAGAAGACCGCCGCGAGTGGCTCGGCTTCCTCGACCTGCTCAAGCGCTATCGCCCCAAGGCGCCCATCAACGGCATCGTCGTGACGGTGAGCGTGTCGGAACTCACGCAAAACCGCCCCGAATTCGCCATCAACCTGGCCAAGAACCTGCGCCAGCGCGTGCAGGAACTGACCGAACGCCTGGAAGTATTTGCCCCGGTGTACGTGATGTTCACGAAGGCCGACCTGATCACTGGCTTCACCGAGTTCTTTGGCGACAGCGAGAAGCAGGAGCGCGACCGCGTCTGGGGTGCCACCCTGCCCTTCGAGCCCGATTCGAAGCCCGACGTGGCCGCCGTGTTCGACCAGCGCTTTGACGAGCTGTGCGACGGGCTGAAGGAGATCAGCGTGGCGCAGATCGCGCTGCACCGGAACAACAAGCTCTCGCCGGGGCTGCTGAGCTTCCCGCTGGAGTTTGCGTCGATCAAGCCGACGCTACGTGCGTTCCTGATGACGTTGTTCGATGAGAACCCGTTCCAGTACAAGCCGGTGTTCCGCGGCTTCTACTTCACCAGCGCGCTGCAGGAAGGCGCCACCAACAGCGTGTCGGCCGAGCGCATTGCGCGCCGCTTTGGCCTGTCGACCGACGGCGCCGCACGCACGCGAGAGGTGTTCTCCAAGAACGGCTTCTTCCTGCGCGACCTGTTCTCGAAGGTGATCTTTGCCGACAAGCAGACCGTGCGGCAGTTCGCCAGCCCCGCCAAGACGCGCCTGCGCATCGCTACGTTCTTTGCGCTGGTGCTGGCGCTGGGCGTGATGCTCGGCGGCTGGACGTGGTCGTACATGGGCAACCGCACGCTGACGGCCAACGTGCAAGCTGACCTCGACAAGATCGTGAAGATGCAGCAGAACCGGGTGGACCTGCAGGCCCGCCTGGAGGCACTCGACATTCTGCAAGACCGGATCGAACAGCTCGACCGGTATCGCAACGACCATCCCCTCGCGCTGTCGCTCGGCCTCTACCAGGGCGACACGCTGCAGCATAAGCTGCTCGACGAGTACTACAACGGCCTGCGCCAGGTCATGCTCAAGCCGGTCGGCGGTGCGATCGAAACCTTCCTCGCAGAGGTCAACGCGCATCCGGATCAGCTCGCCCCGATGGTGCGTCCGCCGGAAACCGGCGCGGTGATGACCACATCCGTGACGACGGCTACCGCCACCGTGGGCGGCGTGTCGGGTGCCTCGGGTGCAGCGGCCAACGCGCCTGCCGCGCCAAACCAGGCTACGGCGTCGACCGGTGCCAAGCGCTACACCGATGCCTCGCCCACCAACGTGGAAGACGGCTACAACGCGCTCAAGACCTACCTGATGCTGTCGGACAAGCGCCACGTGGAAGTCGCGCACCTGACCGATCAAGTGACGCGTTTCTGGCGCGGCTGGCTGGAAGACAACCGGGGCAACATGCCGCGCGAGCAGATGATCCGCTCGGCGGAGCGCAACCTGTCGTTCTTCCTGGCCCGCGTGAACGACGACAACTGGCCGCTGCTGGAAGGCAACCTCTCGCTGGTCGACCAGACGCGTGAGAACCTGCGCCGCGTGGTGCGCGGCATGCCCGCACGCGAACGCGCGTACGCCGAGATCAAGGCCCGCGCCTCCACGCGCTACGCCCCGATGACGGTCGCACGCATCGTCGGCGATACCGGTGCCGGCCTGGTTGCCGGCAGCTACGCCGTGCCCGGCACGTTCACCAAGGAAGCGTGGCTGGGCTACGTGCAGCCCGCCATCAAGGAAGCGGCCAACAAGGAACTGCAGACCAAGGACTGGGTGCTGAACGTTGCCGCGCGTGACGACCTCACGCTGGAAGGCAGCCCCGAGCAGATCCAGAAGGCGCTGGTCACGATGTACAAGACCGAATACGCGCGCGAATGGCAACGTTTCATGCAGGGCGTGGCGATCCAGGATTTCAGCAGCTTCGATCAGGCCGTCACCGGCATGAACCTGCTGGGCGACCCGACCAACTCGCCGATCCGCAAGGTGCTCGACACCGCGTATGAGCAGACGTCGTGGGACAACCCGTCGATGTTCAACGCCGGCCTGAAGCAGGCCAAGACCGGCGTGCTCGGCTGGTTCAAGCAGCTGTTTGCGCGCCAGACGCCGTCGCAGGTGAACGTCAACCTGGAGGTGGGAGGCAATGCCGATGCCGGCGCCATTCCGATGGGCCCGGTTGGCAAGGAGTTCTCGGGGCTGGCACGCGTGGTCGTCATGCGCGACGACAAGTCGCTGCTGCGCGGCTACATGGATTCGCTCTCCAAGGTGCGCACGCGCTTCAACCAGATCAAGAACCAGGGCGACCCGGGTCCGGGTGCGCGCCAGTTGATGCAGCAGACACTGGACGGCAACGGCTCCGAACTGGCCGACACGCTCAAGTACGTAGATGAGCAGATGCTGACCGGCATGACCGACAGCGAGCGCGCGACGCTGCGTCCGCTGCTGGTGCGTCCGCTGCTGCAGTCGTACGCGGTGGCGATTCGCCCGGCCACGACGGAAGTCAACAAGGTCTGGAACGCGCAGGTGTATCAGCCGTTCGCCACCACGCTGGCAGACAAGTACCCGTTTGCGCCCAACGCCAAGATCGAGGCCAGCGCGGCTGAGATCGGCCAAGTGTTCGGCCCGGACGGCGCGATCGCGAAGTTTGCCAGCACGACGATCGGTCCGCTTTCGGTGCGTCGTGGCGACATGATCGCCTCCCGGACGTGGGGCGACCTGGGCATCGCGTTTGTGCCCGAGTTCACCACGGGCTTCACGCGCTGGATCGCGCCGCTCACGGGCGGTGCTGCCGGCGGTGCTGGCGGTGCCGCAGCCGCAGCGCCGCAGACGGTGTTCCAGATCCTGCCGGTGCCGTCGCAAGGCGCCACCGAATACACGATCGAGATCGACGGGCAGCAACTGCGCTATCGCAACACACCGCCGCAGTGGGCCAACTTCGTGTGGCCGAATCCGCAGGGCACCCCGGGCGCCCGCGTGACGGCCACCACGTTTGACGGCCGCACGGTGGAGCTGCTCAACGAGCCGGGCCGCTTCGGCCTGGAACGCCTGATTGCGACGGCACAACGCAAGCGGCGTCCGGACGGCGCATTCGACCTGTCGTGGACGAAGGACAACCTGACGGTGTCGATCAGCCTGCGCATCATCAGCAGCCCGCAGGCCGGCGGCACGACAGCATCGGATTCGCCGCAGGGCCAAGGCCTGCGCGGCTTGCGCCTGCCGACGTCGATTGCCGATGCATCGGCGCCGCAGAACACCCTGACGCCGCCTGCCCCGGCAGCGCCCGCAGGCACGCCGCCTGCGGCGCAAGCGGCCGTGTCCACGCAGGCCGCACGCCACAACATCACGGAAGAGCAAGGAGGGACGGCGCAATGAGCCAGACCCAGTTGCAGCTTTCGTATTTCGGCAAGCTTCCGTCGCGCGGCGATTTCGTCAAAAGCGCCAACAACGTCCAGCTGCTCGACACGCTGGACCGCTGGCTGGCGCAAGGCATGGAATTGCTGGCCGAAGCCCCGGACTGGAAGACGACCTACGACAGTTGGAAGCCGGTGCAGTTTGCGTTTCTCGGCTCGCAGAGCAAGCTCGCCATTGCGGGCACGCTCATGGCCAGCAGCGATCTGTCGTCGCGCCGGTTTCCGTTCCTGACGGCGGCGGCCATGGAGGTCGAGCGCCCGATCAACTTCATCGCCCGCAGCCCGATTGCGCTCGCCCGGCTGTGGACGCGCGCCGGCCAGCAGATGCTCTCGCTCGGCACCGCCACCGACGCCACCGAAGGCCTGCGCCTGCTTGCCGAAGGG
The DNA here is from genome assembly GCF_000620465.1 of Ralstonia sp. UNC404CL21Col. Taxonomy (GTDB): domain Bacteria; phylum Pseudomonadota; class Gammaproteobacteria; order Burkholderiales; family Burkholderiaceae; genus Ralstonia; species Ralstonia flatus. Next base: position 99,401 of record NZ_JIBE01000004.1, on the reverse strand, counting down.
CAGCACGGTGTGGAGACCGGCACCGGCGGCACCAGCACGCAGTCGCACGACGCCAGTTTTTCGGATTTCATCGACTTCCAGACCGTTGCCGGCCTTGAGCAGATGCTGCGCGCTGAGGGCCACAACATCCGTCTGCGCCGCACCCTGCTCGCGCTTGGCACGCTGCTGCAACCCGTGATGGCCAATGGCTCGTCGCGGCTTGAGAAAGGGCTCACGCTGCCGCTGCCGGCAGACCCGCTCTATCGCAGCCTGGTCGCGAGTTTCTGGCTGGAGCTGGTGTCGCGCTTCCTGCAGCGGGCGGACTTCGAGCTGTCGCTGTTCCTGGGCGATATCAACGGCGCAGAGCGGCTCGTCATCGGCTTCAATGGCGCTTCGTCACGCACGTTGCACAGCGTCATGTCGCCGCTGGCGTATGCCGAACAGAACATCAACATCGACGATCCGGAATGGGTCGACCAGCACGTCAGCGGAGAGTACGGCTTGGCCAAGTTCGTGAGCTACCTGGATCAGCCGCAGCTGTCGCTGCGCGTGGCGGTCGATACCTTCCGCGAAGTCTTCATCGGAGAATGAACATGGGTCTGGATGCAATCAAGCGCGGCTTCCGGCCTGCAACCCTCCTGGCGAGCGCCGCCATGCTGGCGTACGTGGCAAGTGCCCTGCCCGCGCATGCCGCAGCGGGCGATGCCGCGCCTGTGCCCGGCCAGGTCGTGGCCGGCGGCATGGTGCCGGACGAAGCCACCAAGGCGACCGTGCTGGCCAAGCTGCGCGAGCTGTACGGCAGTGCCAACGTGGTCGACCAGATCGAAGTCGGCAACGTGGTGTCGCCGCCCAACTGGTCGGCCAATGTGCAGAAGATCCTGTCGCCGGCCATCAAGCAGGTGAACCGCGGGCAGCTCAACATCGACGGCACCCAGGTCTCCCTGCATGGCGACGTCGGCAACGAGGCGCAGCGCCAGCAACTGACCAGCGACATGGCGACCGCGCTGGGCCAGAGCTACACGATCAAGAATGGGCTGCGTGTGGCGGCGGTGTCTGAGCAAGGGCTGCTGGACCAGACGCTGGCCAACCGCATCATCGAGTTCGAAACGGGCAGTGCCACGCTCACGCCCAAGGGCCGCGCGATTCTCGATGAAATGGCCGCCGTGCTGCCGCGCCTGAATGGCCGCAAGATCGAAATCGTCGGCCACACCGACAACTCCGGCAGCCGCGCGTTGAACCTCAACCTGAGCCAGGCACGCGCCGAGACGGTCAAGAACTACCTGATCGCCAAGGGGGCCGAACAAGGCACGCTCACCGCGATGGGCGTGGGGCCGGATCAGCCGGTGGCGGCCAACAACACCGATGAAGGCCGCTCACGCAATCGGCGGATCGAGTTTCGGGCGAGTAAGTGACGCACGAAGATCAGGCAGCGCCGACCGACGCAGATCGCCAGGCGTGCCTGCGCCGGCTGAGCGAGTATTCACCGGACGCGCCCGATGCTCCAGTGCCGTTCAGCCAACGTCTGGCGGACGCTGAAGGATGGTCGCGCTTATATACGCTGACCGTCATCGAGGAATACAAGCGCTTCGCGTATCTGGCGGTGTTTGCAGGGCACCCCGTCACGCCCTCCGAGGCGATCGATGCCGCCTGGCATCTCCATCTGCAATATTCGAAAGAGTATTGGACGGTGTTCTGCGGCGAGGTCTTGGGCGCGCCGCTGCACCACGCACCGGGGATTGGCGCGCCAAACGAAGACGACGCCTACGCACAGCATTACGCGCAAACACTGGAAAGCTACAGGCGCACGTTCGGCGAGGAGCCGCCGGTCGACGTCTGGCCGAGGCCGGAGCAGCCCGAGGCAGCCAAGGTGGCGGAAACTGTCGTCCCCACGCAGCATGCGCCGGAGCCGGTCATGCCGCCGCCCGCATCCACAGCGCGCTCATTCATGCCATCCGTATGGCTTGTGATCGCCGTCATCCTCATCGCCATCACCACGAATGTCGCCTCGGATGTCGATGTGCTCAGCTATTCGGGGCCGCGCTTTCTCGCGTTCTATCTCGGTGTGTGCGTGATGGCGTGTCTGCTGATCCGGGGCCTGCATCGCGCTGCCTACAGCCGGAACCCCTGGGGTGCCGCCGGTGGCAACGTGCCGCGTCAGCTGACACCTGCCGAGGCGGCGCTCATCACCGGCGATGCCGCGCGAATGGCACAGGTCGCGGCGTTGACGCTGCTTGATGCGGGTGCGATCCGCATGGTCCCTCCGGCTAAACGGAAACGCGACCGCAACACCTACGTGGTCGCGAACGAAGATCGAAGGCCGGAGCGCCACGTCAACGCGTGGACATGGCTGGCCCGGCAAACGCAGCAGCGCTCGCCGTGGCCGAACTTTCGCAATCGGCTCGTCGACGAAGCATCCGACATGACAGATCGGCTGTGCAGCGAAGGATGGCTGTGGACCCGCGGCGCGATGCGGGGAACGACGCTCGTTGCGTGGGCCATTGTGCTGGCGACGCTGGGGCTGGGCGTGATGAAGGTCTTTGTGGGCCTGTCCCGGGAGCGTCCGGTGATGTGGCTGCTGATCGAGATGGCGCTGTTCGCCATCGTGTACTGGGGCGTGACGGCGCGGCTGATCGGCGTCGGCCGAGCCGGCCCCACCGCGGGGGCCAACGCCGCGCTTGAGGTCTATCGCCAGCGCGGCCAGCAGGGGCCACGCGCCGGTTTGTCGACGCACGACCTGCTCTGGTTGACCGCGTTTGGCGGCACCAGCGTGCTGGCCAACACAGCATGGGCCGGATACCGATCGATGATGGGACCACCCGCCGGCGCCAGTTCCGGTGGCTCCGGAGGCGACACGTCGAGCAACTGCAGTTCAAGCAGCAGTGGTTCCAGCAGTTGCAGCTCGAGTAGCTGCGGATCCAGCGGCTGCGGCGGCTGCTCGAGCAGCTAGCCGAATCAGCTGGCGCTTTCCGAGGGCGGATCGCCCAGGCCCAGCAGCTCCTCGATCTGCGACAGCGTCGCATCGTCCTTGACCACCGTGCGCAGCCAGGCGTGCAGCGGCATGTCGCCCCATTTCGCGGCACGTGCGGCGAGGTAGGCAACGGGGCTGTGCGGCTCGGTCTGGCGGAAGAACTCGGCCACATCGCGCAGCTGGTTCAGCGCCTGGGCGCGCGTGCGGATGGGGCCGGAAACCACCGTCTCGATGACGGTGCCGGCGGCAGACTGAGCCGTCTGTTGCGGAGCGCCCTTTGCTTCCACGGCGGTTGGCTTGGGCTCCGGCTTGCCACCGAAGCGCTCCACCAACGCGCGCACCGCCTGCAAGGCTTCGCGCGCGGGGCGGAAACTCGGCGCGTGATCACCCGCCCGTGCGTCGAGCACAGACTCCAATCGCAGCAGCGCGGCGCCGCAGCCGACCACATCGTCGTGCAGCGTCTTGTAGAACGCTGGCGGCGTGGCGCGCCGTGCGGATTCAAACTGCTCCTGCGTGATTTTTCCGCGCGACAGCTCGTCAGCCTGTTCCGGATCGCGGCGGATGGCTTCGACCAGGCTGGTCGCGACTTCCCAATCGATCAGGCTGTAGCCGCCCTTGCCCGCTTCTACCAGCGGCACCTCGCGAATGAGCTGGCTCGAACGCGTCGCAAGCCACGCCATGCTGCCCGTACGCGCTTCAGGATCGTCGGCTTCCGGCAGCGGATAGAGGTGTTCCCAGAACTGCTCGCACAAGCCGGCGATCAATTCGTAGCCCTCGCGCAGACCGGCAAAGCCACGCTCCTTCGACAACGCCTCGGCCAGCCATGCGGCCAGGCGCAAATCCTTCGTGCGGTTCTGCAGCAGCGACGTGCTCTCGGCGATGACGGCGCGCCAGTCGGCTTCCTTGATCTCCGTGACCCACTCGCCCTGGTCGAGTGACGGGTCATCAAACCGGCGAGCATCCTGGATGCTGTCGAATTCTGCAGAGAAGAGCATGTCTTCGCCGCAGGGTTGAGCGCCGGGCAGCGGAGCGAGCAATTGGTCAAACGGAAGAGAGGCCATGATCTGAAGCGAAAGAAAACCGATGTGCGGTACGAAACTCAGGGCTTGCCGACGCGGCAATCCGCCAGCGCCAGCGTCAGGCCAACGAACTGCCGGTTCAGGCAGTCCAGCGTGATGTCCTTGCTGGGCTTGTACGCCGCAAGCTTGTGATCGGGAAACAGCGCCTTGAGCGCGTCACGCTGATCGTCCTGGAACGGCGCGCCCACCTTCAGGTCTTCTGTCACGGCCAGCGTGCTCAGGCTGTCGTCGGACAGCGGATAGACCTGACCCTTGAAGACCAAGCGGCGACCGTCGTATTTCTTCGACGCGGTCGGCGCGTCCTTGAAATATTCGGTCAGCACCTGGCGGTACGAAACCTGCAACGGGGTGTCGTCCTGGGCGAATGCGGGCGTGACGAGCAACGCGACCCCAGCAGAAGCGGCGGCGAGGCGGGACAGTGCGTTCATATCAGCGTGCGTGAAGGAGACGTCCGCGCGCGCGGGGCGGACGGTGGAGATGCTACGCAGGCTTGGGGCGGTTGGGTGGATTGTTTCTAAATCTTCATGTGTGGGCGGGCCCATCGCTCACATCTGCACCGCTGAGCTTCACGGGTGGCGCATTTCCGGCACAAGAGAACTCAATCGCGCGAGGGTCGCCCGGTTTGCGAAACGATCTCTGCCGGCCACTTCGGTTCCGGCGCAAGGCGTTGCCCGACGTACTCGAAAATACCCGCAGGAAGAAACAGCCAAAACAGCGGGATCCCAACCGCCGTCAGCAGCACCAACTCAACCGCGTGCATATTGGCGCGAAGCCGTGCGCCTTCTTCTGTCCGGTCAAACAACGGGTAGAACTCCAGCAGGCACCGCCGGAAACTGATATCGCGCGGGAACGGCCTGATGTCTCGCAAGTTCTTTGGCCCCTCACTCATGAAGCAGCGGATATACGCCCACATCTGATGCAGCACGAGCGGAGTCGCCACCTGAGACTTCACGATGATCCGATCCTGGACCTTGGTCGTATTCGCTTCGCACTGCGCCAAAATCAGCCCATAGCGCACCGAGTATGTCTTGCCGTTGTATCCGGCGATCTTTCCAATTTCCGCTTCGACGCGCGACCAATCCAGCTCCTTGATCACGGTCTTCCATGTGGCGAATGGATTCGCCTTGGGCACATACTCAAACAAAGACCTTCCGATTTTTTCGATCGAACAGAACCGGAAGGTCTCGTGGCGTCCTGACCCCTCTCTTGATGAGGTGAAGCAAAAGAACCGCAAGCTCGAGCAGCATCAAGGCCAGCACCGACGCGATGACCGGCGACTCTTCAGGGTGGCCCTCCTGATACATCTGGCCGATGAACGGCAGCATGGCCACAAACGCGATGGAGACGCCCACCCCAAACATCAGACCAAAACCACGCTGGATGGACGACGCCCGGGACAGCTCAAATACGTCTTCATTCACGTAATTGAGGTCGAGTGCGAGGTTTGGTTGATCATTCTTGTCGCTGGACCTGAGCGGCACGGTTGGGCCGGGCAAGTCTTCATACCAGTAGGGGCTCTGCGGCTGCAGCTTCGATGCATTTCCCGTCATCTTGACCACTCATCATCGTTCTCCGCTCTGCCTGAGCTTGCCTGAGGCACAGCGCTCCCCGCGTTTCCGATGTGAAGCGCCGAAGTCCGCTGTCTTTGCCTGCCGCGTTGCCCTGGAGCCCCTTTCTTTGGCGGTACGACAGCGGTGCATCGGCCTCAAAGAACGGCCGCCGGGGCACAACGGTCCACACTCCGCTCTAAAACAACCGGCCCATCGGACCTCCGAGAGCGGCTTTCCGCCTTCGTGCAACCAAACGTGCAGCATTGAGGCTCCCATGCCAGGCTCAGACCGTCGGCCATGCCTGTCAGAGGTCGAAATATTGGACCTCTGGCAGTGGAATGCCGCTGTTTGACACTTGCATTGTGAGGTCCACGGCTGAAATGCGCAGTTCAGAGGCGCATGTCGGGGGCTCGGATGTGTAGGCGGCTTGTGGCTAAGGAGCTACGGTGCTTTTCGGCGGCCCTCCATCGCAACCGCGCCTCCAGAATCCTAGGTGCATAGGCACACGGCTAAACGGCTTTAGACAATGCCTCGTTCAATGCATCCTGCGTGCCCCAGCGCCGCAAGAACTCGAGATTATCTTCTGCAGATAAGCGACCCTGCGCCCGATACACCATCGCGGTCATTACAGCGCCCGTTTGTACCGGGTGATCTTCTGGCTCGCCCAGGCCCGAATCACTCCCCCATTCCTTAGGAAACCGGGGCCACGCACATGTCATCTGGCTCATCATGTGGCAAGACGCCTCCATGAAGCCAGGCTTCTGCTCCAAGATGTACTGACGCCAACTGGGCTTACCGCAGTACGTCGTATATTCCTGCGGCAGATAACGCGGAATCTGCTTGTAGTTCGACGGCGCGTTTGGCGGAATCTGGTCGACCGTAGGGCCCTCCTCCATGTAGCGACGAATGTATTCCCACATGCCAGCCGCTTGCAGATCCCTGAACGGCAAAGTCGGCCCGACAAAGATCGCGTCCTCATCGGAATCACTTCCGCCCCCGTGAGAGGGAGGGCGATATAGCGCTATCGCCTGAACAGTCTCCTTATCCCCCCGTCGAACACCCTCGGGTTTCAGCAATGCGACGACCTTGTCCCAGTCGACCACCACATTGCCGCCGCAATAGCGTGGTCGCAATACGTATATCTTTCTTTTCAGTCGATTAAATCGAATTCTTCCACGCGCCAGCGTGAAGAATGCAGTGCGCATTCCGCCGACGAAGAACCACAGGTATAACAAGAATCCGCATCCAATAGCCAATGGGAAGAAAAGAAGCCACCCCATCCACAACAGAACCTTGTCTCCATCCCCTAAAGATGTTTTCACAAAAAAGAAAATGACTCCATCCGATATCAATGGATAAATGGCGAAACCAAACCACCACCATATCATTAACAACGCTGGAATCACGACAAAAAAGTTTCCAATGCCTGCTCGCCACTGCAGATCCCATCCTGGATTGCATATTTCGAGGTACGCATCGTTTTGCGCAAAAATGCATCTACCCGGGAGGCTCACGCCCTCCGCCTCGCTGGGCTCGTCAACACGCCATTGGCGTTGCCCGTCAACATTGAGGTACTTGCGACCTTGCTCAGAGGAGCGACTTTTTTTTCGCGCGTAGGCGTTTTCACGTACAAACATTTTTTCCCACCTAAATTCCAGACTGCGCGTTCGCCAACTTCTGAAGCGTGTCGCCTAGATTGTTGTGTATTGGCTTTTTTCCCTTCCGCTTCAAGCTCAGTGGGTTGTCGCGCAGCCAAGTAATCCAGTCGTCCTCTTTGAGAAGCAGAACTGCAATGACCGCTACGACAGTAAGTACCGCGCCGATCAGACCGAGTACAGCAGCTACCGCCAGCAACGAGGCGTTTCCTATTGCAAAAACGGCAACGCCAGTGCTTACAACGGTGAAAACCGTACCAGCCACGCTTGCGATCTGAGCCGCCATCACTGCATAGTTTCCTCGTTGCCCCGACGTCCAAGCATCAATCCCATCAAAAAATGCCGAGATGAGCGCAGCGGGCAGCAGGAATTTGAACGCCGTCAGCCTTAGTCCCTTGAGTTGAAGGGCTTGCAACTCATCGAATGTCGCCTGCATGCCAGGCGTTGCGAACAGGTTGCGACCTTCAATTCCCTTGAATACGGTCTCCTCATAGGCCTTAGCCCTCCAATCCGCCAAGCTTCCGATACCTTGCAGAATATTGCCGACCAACTCCGTCCCGGTTCGGACATCCATTTTCGTCTGGAATTGGGTGCCCTTGATGATTGCAAAACTCACATCCAACAAACCCGCCAGCGCGGCAGCGCGCGCATTCGGAGCCGCTTTGAAGGCATCAGCCCGGTTTGCTGCATTGGAAAGGCCTCGTTCGGCGTTTCGCAGTCGGTCTCGGTTTGCTTGAGACAGCGTCCCGGCGTACTGGGCCGCTGTCCGGCCGAGTGTAGTTAGACCAAGCGATACGAGATATCTGGTCAGCTTAGCCTCGACCTGCGGGACTGGAAGACCTTGAACAGTCTTCATCATCTTCACACTCATGAGCGACGCGATATGCAGCGGCCAAGCAAACTTGCGCAGCGCAGCGCTCTCGCTGATATTCGGAAAAGCTTCCATGAAGCCCAGCGCCTTGTCCCCCAGCGAAACCCGGGCGGCAAATGGCTTCAACTTGTCCGTGATAGCGTCAGCAAGACTTGTCGTTGGTTCAGCATTTGGCAGAGCCTGTGCAGGAGGTGATTCCTGCGTCAGCCCCTTCATCTGCTGGCGATAAGGCACATTATTGAAAGACAGCGTCTTGCCGAGCACGTTGTCATCCCATAGATCTACTTTCGCGAGCCAGGCCTTGCCCGCCTTGTTGGACTCCGTTCCGCTCATGCAGTGCGCTAACTCCAAACTCAGAGCCGCACCGCCCCCCGGCTGGTTGACTGCCGTGTCTTTCGGGCTATATAGCGCAATCGCTTGCTTGAGCGACGCCGAGTCGAGCCAGGCAACCTGGTCGCGCCCCAGGTTCTCGCGCAACGCCTGCACGTTGTTGTACTCACTGCCTTGGGCCGCAATAATCGTTGCAGCGGAAGTCGAATCAAACAACTCTTTGAACTCTGCATCGCCCGCTGCGGCTGCCCGATCTCGCTCGGCCTGCTGGTTGCGGGCAATCGCCGCTTCGCGAATGGCCTCCTCCCTAGCGCGTGTCGCCTTGTCTGCATAGAACACCCCTGCGGGGCGCCGCATCTTGTTCCAGTTATCAATATGCTCGCTAGCTTTTTGGATCGCTCCTTTCTTTACAAGATCACGCAAGCCTTGTGCACCTATGGCCGTTTGGTACACCCATTCATTACTGACACTGCTATCAAACCCTGGAGAGCTTCTTGCCTGCCATGCTGTGTAGACGGTCTGCGCCTCGCCTTGTAAGTGGCCCAACTCCTGTGTGATACCCATCGCATCATCACACGCAACTACCGCACCGTGGTTCTGCTGCAAGAACGCAGCCATTTGCTTCAGACGGGCTGCATGGGCCTTCTCATAAGTCGGGCCAGTCCGCATAACCGTAGTCGTTTCATCAAAACCTGAAGCGTAACCGTCCAGCGTCATCTTCGGAGTCGAAACCTCCTCCTGGTAATCGCCCCAGCCGCGTTCCTGCGGCGTACTGCCCATCAAGCCATACAGCAAAGGATCCAGCGCATCTATTAACTTGGGGTTCGCCAACGCAGCAAACTCGGCCACTTGCCCATTGAGCAGTCCTGGTTGCGTCGTGTCGGGCTGACTCGTGTTGCCGTTTGCCCAGCCTGCCACATCGAACGATTTCATGTACGCGGCAGGATTGGCAGAAATCACGTTTTTGAAATGCTCATAGTCAATCGGATCTGGGCTAAACAGATACCAGAGCTTCTTCACTCGCTTCGCATCTCGGATCCACACCATGCTGTTGTTCGCTTGCCTGGAGTCGCGCGCACAAGCGATCTTCGGTGCCGTTTTCCCGGGCACAAACACATCGAACTCGGTCAGATACCCTTGTGGATGCACCACATAGCCCTTCCATTCATCGTCGGTGCAGATGAGAGGGCCTCGGTCAACGTAAACGTACAGATAGCCCGCACGGAGCAAGCGTACGTTATAAACCGCCGTTCCGATCGCAACACCAGCAGGTTTGGCCTGTAGTTGCCCAGCGGGACTCAGTTGTTTGAGCAACGCCATGTTTGCTTTCTGAGCGCTGTAAGCAACTGCGTATCGCGTGAACAAGATAGGCAGCCCCTTGCGATCGCAGTTGCTGCACGGCGTTGCACAGACTTTTTCAGCGGCCATGGAAATGCTTCCTCATGCAAATTGCTCGTAGTCTTCAAACAGGCTGGCAAAGCCTTCTTCGGGATCGTTACGCAGCGCTTGCAAAACACGTGCAAGCACGTCGCGCCACCGTGGGCTGTCCCAATCAATCGGTAAACCGGCCGCGCTGTCCCGTGCGCTTTGCAGAATCGGTCGCCAGCTGCACCAGATGAAGTCCTGCAGATTGGAGTCCACCAACCCCAGCTCCTGTCCCTTGCTTAACAACCGGGTCATGCTTGCCGCGTCCGGCTGTTTTTGAGCCGAGACCCCTCGCTGTGCCAACCTTGCCCATATGCGATTCCCAATCGGCGACGAATGGGCTGTCTGCCACTGGTCCGCGTTCATCAGACGGTTAAGCGGGGGCACGGCGGTTTGCGTATCAGACGAAACGTTTCTCTGCGCTTTGAACCAGGTCGGCGCGGGAGAGGCGCTATCTTCTCTTGCAGACAAATCTGGCATGGGACCCCATGGCTGCGTCAATGACCACCACGCCTGCGTTTGTCCCAGCCACACGTTCTGCTGCTCTGTCGACAGCGTCGGCCAGACACGTTGCATGACACGCGGATCCTGATAGCGAAACAGTCTTGCCGTGTGACTTCGCGGTACGTATTGCAATCCGAGCTGAGCAAGATGCTGGGCAAGCCGCGTAGCCGACTCTGGACTAAACAGGACAGCGCAGAAGTACTGCCTCGCCAATCGTTGACCTGCCTCCTTGCTAGCCTCCTCCAGCCAACGAGCCAGCGCGTCTCGCACGCGCGCCTGGGGCAGATTGTCGGAATCTGCATCGAGCAACAAGTGGTCGGGGAACGGCACAAGGCAAGGCGCCTCGTCCTCTCGGCCCGCGTAAAAGCTATCGGGAACGGCCTCCCTCTCGGTGATAGTCTCAGGCCACTGTTCGGATAAATCGGCTGCAAGGGGATTACCTTCCCACGCGTCAAGCAGCAAATACGCGCGCAATGGACGGTCGTGAGAGGCCTGTTGTTGCAGCATGCGATAGCCGGCCGCCAACTCCCTGCACCGAGCCAGGTAATCGTGAGCCGGAACCGCTTTCTCTGCCGCGGTGGCGTTCAACATCACGTCTGCTAGATCGGCCAACATGCGATTCGTCATGTCCTGGGTCAAGCCGTTCACCGCGACACCGAGCCCGCACCGCTCGCGGCAGCGCTATCTTCCTGGACACTGCATCCCTTCAATTTGCCCTGCGCCAGGCTGTTATCTCCGCCCGCCCCACCCGGCCCCACAAACCGATGCCCCGCCCCCTTAAACGTCACCATCCCAGGCGCATGCAGTTCAATCGTTCCATTCGTCACCTTGATCTGCGCACCGGCCGCATTGACGAGCACGTGCTGCTTCGCCTCCGCAGTGACATTGCCCTGCGTGGAGGCGACCGTCACGGCCTTCTCGGCCACCAGATGGGTCTCGCCCTTGAGGCTCGAAAGCCCAACCTTGCCGCTTGCGGCATGCATGGCGATGCCCGGTGTCGCATCCCCGGCCTGCCCGAGCGATTTGCCGTGCGCATAGAGGCTCAGCCCCTCCGCGACCGCCACTGAGAGATTGCCGCCCGCGGCGACGTTGGTGTCTTGCTTGGCGATCAACGTGGCCTGCGTGCCGGCAACCAGCACCGCATCGGCCGGCGTCGTGCTGACAATGCCTTTGGGCGCCGAGACTTGCAGATGCGGCTCGCTGTAGGCAACGGCCTGCGCGCCTTCACCGGCGCTTTCGGTGTGACGCAGCACTTCGGTGGTGTGGCGCAGTTGCTTGAGCGCGGGGAGCTCCTTGGCGGCGGGCTCGTCGGCCAGGCCGGCTTTCTGCTTCTGCGCTGCGTCGGCGAGGGATTCGGCGAGGTCGCTCACGGCTTCGATCTGGCTGGCGGCAGCTTCGCTGTCCTGCAGCGATGCGCTGGTGCCGGCGCTGTGGGCGGTGAGCAGCAGGCCGGCGCCGGCGCGCACGGCGCCGCTGTCGTCGGTTGCGAGCGCTGCTCCGTGGCCTAGATCGGCCTGCCGTGCGCTGTCGATCTGTTCCTTGTGATGGCCGAGCACGAGGCCGCTTGCCGCCTGCGTGGTGCTGAGCTGCGTGCGGCCCTGCCCTGCGGAATCATCAAAGACGAGTTGGTTGTAACCCGACGAGCCCGACTGGCTCCCAGCCAGCGCTTGTGTCTTGATGCCGGACAGCACTGCGTTGTGGGCGTAGGCGCCCTGGCTCTTGCTGTCGCCGGCAAACCACGCCGGCGCGTTGCCGGTGGCGCCGGCTGCGCCGGCCTGGTTCTGGTTGTATTGCGCGTCAGTCTGGCCGCTGCCGTTGTAGGCGGCGCCCACCACGACGGGCCGGTCGATGTCGCCTTGCAGGAATTCGACCAGCACCTCCTGGCCGACGCGCGGCAGCGCCACGCCGCCCCAGTTCGGGCCGGCCACGGGCGCGGTCACGCGCACCCATGCGCCAAGGCCTACGCTGGCGCGCGCGTTATCGTCGCCAGCCGGATGCGATTGGCGGCTGGCTGACCGAGCGCCGCGTTGCCAATGAAATTGCACCTTGATGCGATGGTCCCGGTCGGTATGCACGGGCCCTTCCGCACCCACCACCAGCGCGGTCTGGCTGCCATTGACGGTCGGGCGTGGATGCAGCGCACGGCCCTGCGCATCACTCTGCTGCGGGCGCACGGGCACGTTGTCGCGCACGACGGTGAAGTGGTTGCGATAGAACGGTGCGTCGTCGCCCGCGCCGCTGTTGCTTCCCGCGGCCAGCACATCGCCGCCGCGCAGTGCGCCTAGCGTTTCGGTCAGTACCTGGCCGAAGCGGTCGTTGAAGTTGTTGCGTGCTTGATGCGTGACGGCCAACACGGCAAAGCGCTGCTCGCCATCGTCATGATCGAAGTGATCGAGCAACTGGAAGCGCGTGCCGGTCGCCAAGGTGCGGGCGGTGCCTTCGCCGTCGAACTGCTTGTCGCGCAGCTCCAGCGCTTCCATCATCAGCCGCGCGACGCGCTGTGCCTGGTTGTTGTCCTCAAACCAGTACTGACCGGGGTAATCGGTGTCTTGCAACGTCAGTTGCGGACCGTCGTTGCTTTGCTGCTGCGCGCCGAGTTGCGCCGTGCGCTTTGCGTTGGCGCGGTAGTCCCAACTGGCAATCGATACGGCATTGGTCTGCCAACGGCGGGCGCCTTGCCAGCGGTCGATCACGTCTTCCGTGGCGGTGGCATCTGCACGGCCAAAGCGGATGCTCGCCTGTGCGTTGTCGGCAAAGACGTCATTCGAATCTGCAATGACCATGCGGTGTACGCCGAGCGCATCGCCGTCCTTGGCTTCGTGCTCGAAGAAATAGAAGAGCCCTTCTTCGGCCAGCAGGCGCGTGACGAAATCAAAGTCGCTTTCGTCGTATTGCGTGATGACGCTGCGGCGCGTGTAGACCGAGCTGTCGCGCAACGCCCAGCGCCAGGCGGGCACGAGGCGGCCCTGGCCCTGGTAGTCGCCAAACAGGCTGTCGACCACCTCGATGACAGACATGTCCTGGAACAGGAAGCTGTCTTGCCGATGGCGCAGGAATGCGAGCCACGGTTCGATCACCAACCGATAGCGCACCAAGCCACCGTTGGCCCCCACCTGCTCGAAGCGCGTCACGTGGCCATGGAACGGCCGCAGCGCGCTTCGGCTCTGCTGCGTCAGCAGATCCAGCCGTACGGGCTGGCCGAGCAGCTTGGCCGAATCGATGTCAGCGTTGTCTGACAGCGCCGTAAGTTCCAGCCGGAAGCCGCCTGCGTCGATGTGCTCGGCCGCATCCAGCTGCTCCGGCAGCAGCACGTTCGGCCCCAGCGGCGTTTCCAGGCGCAGCAGCCGGTCGGCTTGGGAGAACGACGCACGTAGCAGGTTTGCCAACTCGGTCGGAGAGACCATGATGTGCTCCAGCGAAGCGACTTAGTTGATGCGGTACTTGAATTCGCCGTTCTTGCCGACGCCGACCTTGATCTTCTCGACGCTGCCGCCTTCGGCCATGCGCGTCAACACCGACTCGGCAATCTGCGGCAGCAGCGTGCCGTTCAGGATGTGGTCGACCGCGCGGGCGCCGGCATCGACTTCCGTGCAGCGTGCAAGCACCGATTCGACCAACGCGTTGTCCCACTGGAACGTCGCCTTGTGGTTGATGGCCACGCGATCGCGGATACGGCCCAGCTTGAGCGTGATGATCTCGGCCAGCACATCGTCGGAAATCGGGTAATACGGCACCACCTTCATGCGCCCCAGGAATGCGGGCTTGAACGCCTTGTAGAGCGTCGGGCGCAGCAGCTCTGCCAGCGCATCGGTGTCGGGCAGTTCTTCAGCAGGCTTGTTCAGGCAGGCCTGCATGATGGCCTGCGAGCCAACATTCGACGTGAGGATGATGATGGTGTTGCGGAAGTCGATCGGGCGGCCTTCGGCGTCATCCATCTCGCCCTTGTCGAAGACCTGGAAGAACATCTCCAGCACGTCCGGGTGGGCCTTTTCCACTTCATCGAGCAGCACGACGCTGTACGGGTTGCGACGCACGGCTTCGGTCAGCACGCCGCCTTCACCATAACCGACATAACCCGGCGGCGAGCCCTTGAGGCCCGACACGCTGTGCGCCTCCTGGTACTCGCTCATGTTGATGGTGATGAGCTTGCGTTCACCGCCGTAGAGAATGTCGGCCAGTGCCAGCGCGGTTTCCGTTTTACCGACGCCCGACGGACCGGCAAACAGGAACACGCCGCGCGGCTTGTTCGGGTCTTCCAGGTTGGCCGTGGCGGTGCGCACGCGCTGCGCGATGGCATCCAGCGCGTGGTCCTGCCCGATCACGCGGGCGGCCAGCAGCGGCTTGAGGTTCAGCACCGTGCGCAGTTCGTCCTTGACCATGCGGCCCAGCGGAATGCCCGTCCAGGCCGAGACGATTTCCGACACGACATGGCCATCCACCTGCAGCGGGACCATGGGCGATTCGCCCTGCAGCGCGCGCAACTCGGCGAGCAGCGTGGCCAGTTCGTCCTGCTCGTCCGCTTTGTCGGCAGCGCGCTTGCGCTTGGGGATCGAGACGACGTCGCTGTTGGCGGCCACGGGCAATGCGTCTTCCTCGCCGGCTTGGGCGGTACCGCTTTCGCGCGCCTCGCGCAGCGCCTGAATGCGAGCGACCAGCGCGCGCTCCTGCGCCAAACGTTCGGTGTTCTGCGCGACGCGTTGCTCCAGCTCCGTGCGCTGCTCGTTCAGCGCCTTCAGGCGCGCGTCGTGCTCGGCACCGGCGCTTTGCTCGCGCTCCAGCGCGTTGATCTCGCCTTGCAGGCGTTCAAGCGTTTTCTGGTCGTCTTCAATGGCGCCGGGCGTGGCGCTCTGGCCCAGCGCCACCTTGGCGCACGCCGTATCCAGCACGCTGACGGCCTTGTCCGGCAGCTGGCGGCCGCTGATATAGCGATGCGACAAGCGCACGGCCTCGGTAATGGCCTCGTCCAGCACCCGCACGCCAAAGTGGCGCTCCATCAGCCCGGCCATGCCGCGCAGCATGGCGGCCGCCAGCGGCTCGCTGGGCTCTTCCACCTTCACGACCTGGAAGCGGCGCGCCAGTGCGGCATCTTTCTCAAAGTACTTCTTGTATTCGCTCCACGTGGTGGCCGCAATCGTGCGCAGCTCGCCGCGTGCAAGCGCAGGCTTGAGCAGGTTGGCCGCATCGTTCTGCCCGGCCTGCCCGCCTGCACCAATGATGGTGTGCGCCTCGTCGATGAACAGGATGATCGGCTTCGGGCTCTTCTTCACCTCGTCGATCACGTTCTTCAGGCGGTTCTCGAATTCGCCCTTGACGCTGGCGCCTGCTTGCAGGAGGCCCATGTCGAGCGTGCGCAGCGTCACGCCCTGCAGCGGCGGCGGCACATCGTTGGCGGCGACGCGCAGGGCCAGGCCTTCCACCACAGCGGTCTTGCCTACGCCCGCTTCGCCGGTGAGGATCGGGTTGTTCTGGCGACGACGCATCAGGATGTCGATCACCTGGCGGATCTCGGCATCGCGGCCGATGACTGGGTCGATGCGGCCATCGCGTGCGGATTGCGTCAGGTCTACGGTGAACTGATCCAGCGCCGGTGTGGACGTCAGCGCCGCGGCGGGCTTGCCGCCTTCGCCTTGCGTCGCGTCTGCGCCGTCGTCGGCAATGTCCACGGCCTGCTCTTGCTCGTCGGAACCGGCGGTGAGCCGATCGAAGTCGTGCTTCAGGCGGTCGGCTTCAATCTGCCCGAACAGGCGCGAGCCCCGTTGCGCGAGCGCCGACAGGCTGGGCTCCGTCAGCAGCGCCAGCAGCAGATGGCCAGAGCGGATGCGCGTGATTTGCGAGTCGAGCGACGCAATCAGCCAGCCGTGCTCGAACAGCTTCGGCAGGTACGGCGAGAACGCCGGCGTGCGCGTATTGCCGGTCTGGAAGCGGCCGATCTCGGCTTCCAGGTCACGTTGCAGCGCGACCAGGTCGATGCCGCTGGCGCGGGCAGCCACGGCAAAGTCGCTGCGGCGGTTTTCCAGCAGCGCCAGGAACAGGTGTTCGAGATCGACCTCGTAATTGCCGCGCGCCATGCACAGCGACGCAGCGCGCTCGGCGGCTTGCCGGCTCGTCGCATTCAGCTTGGCGATCAGGGTTTTGAGTGGGATGGCCATGGCGGCAGCGCTCCGGAAGAATCGATGAATGTGTCGGTATCAATGCAGCGGCGCGAGGGTGTATTGCGCATCGCTGCGGTCCTGCTGCGCGGGGCGGGAACACAGGAAGGTGTCCCAGCCCAGGCGCCCGTCGTTGCTGTTGTCCAGCGTGCTGCCGGTCACGTCCTGCTGGCGCAGGATCAGCTTGATTTCAAACTCCAGCGTGGTGCCGCACAGGATGGTCAGCATCTTGCGCAGCGCCAGCGCGCCGGAAGCACCCGGCAGGAAATTGCGGTATTGCGCACGCTTGAGCGGCCCGACCCACAGGCGCACGCGCAGGTCGCGCTGCCACACCCGCGCGCCGGCCAGCGCCGTGGCGCCCAGCACGTTGTTGGTGCTGCCCAGCCGCGTGTACTGCGACGCCGGCACGCGATACCACCCGCCGACAAACTGCTCCACCCGCATCGGCGCCTGGAAGTAATCCGACAGCACGCGCTGCAGGTACGCCGCAGACACCGGCCGATGCCGGATCGCCGTGGCATAACCGGCCAGCGCTTCGTCGAGGATCGGCCCCGGCGTGGTGGAGAGATCGCGGCGCAGCGTCTTGTCTGCCGCCCCCGCCAGCGATAGCAGCAGCGGCAGGTAATGCTTGTTGCTGTCGACTTCGTACTGGAACGGCAGGCGGTATTTCTTCCACGCCAGGTAGAACAGCGCCGTTGCCCGGTTCGAGAAGATGTCGAAGAACGCACGTGCAGCGCGGTCGCGCCAGAGGCTTTCGCGCTCGGCCACGATTTCGGTGTAGCGCAAGGGCAAGGCGCCCTGCCCGCCCAGCATGCCGAAGAACGTGGGCGTGATCGCCAGCGAATCGAGCGCGCCCTCTTCCAGCGCGGCAATGAATGCGGCGTCGGTTTCAAGCATCTCGGCGGTGATGCCCTCGGCCTCGATGTGCTGCAGTTCGCTGGGCGGGAACGACAGCGACAGCGTGTTGCGAAAGCTCAGGCGCGTGGCCAGCGCCTGCTCGGGCGCCGTGCCGCCTTCGCGCGCGAACACCTGCTCCAGCAGACGCACGGCCTGGAAGAACTGGTACCGGTGCGGCTGCTGGAGCAGCCGCCGGATTACACCAGGATCGATTCGCCGCTGCGGGGTGCGCATTTGACCAATTCCTTGCCGGTGCGGCGCGAGACCGCAATCAACTGCACAAAGCTGTTCATGTGGACGTACAGGCCAAAGAAGTGGTCCAGCACACGGATGAACCGGTGCATGCCGGTGCCCACAAAGGCGTCTTCATCCAGCGTGAGGCGAACCTCCAGGCCGCGCACGAAGGTGGCGAACGGCTTGCCGGCCAGCCACTGCGTCGCCGGTTGGTAATCGAGCGCGACGATGCCTTCGATCTGCCGAGCAGAGATCGCGTTGCGCGGTAGATCGTGCAGACGCAGCATCTCTTTCAACGTCGGCAGACCGTTCTGCACGAGCGACAGATGGTTCAGCGCCAGCAGCGAGATCAATCGCCATTGCGCCGCGCGCCCGCCTCCAAACCGCATCGACGGCGTCGGCTTGCGCAGGAAGGTGATGTTGCGGGCGATGGAACTGCCTTCCATCGACAGATCGCCATCGGGCTGGCCAAACGCCAGCGTCGAAGGCAAGTCCCGGTTCGTGCAGGTGACGGTCAGGCTGAGTGTGTCGGTCTGCGGGCTGGCGGGGTCGAACTGCGTATCGACGATGGAGATTTCCGTTTCGAAGCCCGGGCTGCGCTGCGCGATCAGCTCGTTGCGGCGTGCCAGCCAGTAATGGCCCGCGCGGCCGGGCTCCTCGCCGTGATGCAGCGAGTAGAACGGCCGGAACTCCGTGACCTTCTCGTGCGCCGTGGTTTCACGCACCAGCTGCACGTTGTCGATCGAGTAGATGTCAAAGCCGTGCGCGCGCCGGCTGTCTGCCACGACCGGATAAGCGCTCGCCGTATGTTCGATGCGGATCGGATCGGCCTTCTGCTGGAACAGATTGACCACGGGCGTGCAATGCAGGCGCAAGTGCTCAGGCTGCAGGTTCTCGAGCAGGCGCGCGGCGTGCGAATCGCTGCGCACGTCTTTCAGCACCAGATGCAGCGTCAGACGGCGCACCGGCACACCCGGCGTCAGGCCGCGTCGCAATGCGGCCAGGTCGATGTCGAAGAAGTTGAATTTCTCGGCAAAGCTGAAGTGCTCGGTCAACAGCCGATAGGCCGGATGCGAGCGTGCCGGGCAATCGATCAGGGATTCGTCTTCGCTAAAGCCGACTTCGTGCAAGGGCACGGAAATCAGGCGCTTCCAGACGCCGGCGCGCTCGGCTTCCACGTATCCGGCTGCGGTGTGCAGGAACAGCGCATCGCCCAGCGCCGCCACGAACGATGGCTCGCCGTCCATGTAGACGCGCAGCTTGTCCATCGACAGCGATTCGAAACCGCCGCGCTCCCCCACGTATTCGAGCGTGATCGCAATGGCGCCCGTTGCACCTTTGGGCAATTGCACGGCGGCCGGCGCCGATACTGCGCGCTCGAACGTCGCGCCGGCCACGCGCACCGGCGCAAACGTGACGTCGTATGCGGTGCGGAAGCGGCATTCGACCTTGCGCACCATGCGTGTGGTGAGGAACGTGCCGCGCGCAATCGTGACCGGCGCGCTCAGTTGCGCAGCCACGCCGCGCACATCGAAATGCGCCACCGAGCACGACGGAAAGGGCCGCAGGTAGTGCGGATACAGCACCTCCAGCAGCGCCTCGGTAAATTCGGGGTAGTCGTCGTCGAGCTTCTTGCTGACACGTGCGGTCAGGAAGGCAAACGATTCGATCATCCGCTCGACATGCGGATCGTCGCAGCCGTCGCCCGACATGGCGAGGCGGCCGGCGATCTTCGGATACCGCTCGGCGAAGTCGCGCGAGTACCGGCGCAGGAAGGCCAGTTCTCGTTCGTAATAAGGCAGCAGCTCTTCCATTCTTCGTGGCGGTCCGGTGGCGGTCCTGCGGGTGCTTCAGTGTGTTGCGGGTGGTGCGTTGTGCAGGTCCGTGCAGTCTCAGCCGCGTCCGCGTGACACGGAATACCGCAGCGTCGACGGTTGCAGCATGGCGTCAAAACTCACGGGCTCGCGTGCGGGCCCCACCAGCAGCACTGCGCTGATCCCAAAGCACAAGGCATTGGTCGCGCGTTCATTGATTTCCAGCGACACATTCACATGCTGCAGTCGCGGCTCATGCCGCTCGATCGCCTTGGTGAGCGACTGGCAGATGTAGTTGCGGTCGTAGAAACTGGCCAGGCTCAGGCCAGAAAAATCGTTCAGGCCATACGTGAGCAGCGACCGCTTGCATTCGGGCAAGCCGTGCAAATCCTCTTCTTCCAACACGATGCGCGTGTTGAGCAAGGATTCAATATCGCGTGCCACGGTGCTCTTGAGTTCTTCCAGCGAGAGCTGGCGCAATGCCGTGGGCATGGGCGCGTGCGGCTCGTCGTCGAAGAGCTTGTCGAGCAGGCTGGGTTCGAAGCCTTTCATATGCTGCTAGAAAACAAGATGCCGCAGCACGGCGGCTGCGGCTCTTGTCATCAGGAGAACACCAAACGTTAAACCGAGTAGGTCTTGTCGTTCTTGGTGAGGCTCCAGGCGCCTTGCGAGTTGCCGCCTTGGCCGCCGGCGCTCTTCTGCTGCGTGTACTTCCACTGCACAGCGGCGTAGCGCAGGCTGAACGTGTCGGTCGGGATGCCTTGCGCGACCACTTGCGAATCGACTTCGCTCAGGATGGCGTTCTTCAGCTTGACTTCGAGGTACTTCACGCGGTTGCCTTCGCCATCTGCGCGGAAGAATTCGATGGTCACTTCACCGAAGGTCGTGCCGCCCGAAGCGTGCTGGTACAGCAGCGGGCTGACGACGTCCAGATCCTTCGTGAAGACCATGTCGCGGTGTTCGCAACGCTCAGCCGTGTGGCCGCCGGCGGTCGAAGCCGTGGCCGAACGCGGTTGGCTGATGGCCTGCGACCAGCTGTTGATTTCGATCCAGTCCTTGTGATCCTTGTCTTGCGACTCCCCCTTGATTGCCGGGCTGTCGAACTTGACGTAGATATCCTTCATACAGAGACCCTCTTCAATAGATTGGTTGTTGGTACTGCAACGGGTAACGAGCGTAACGGGTGGTTATGCCCGAACATTCCCCCCCGGGGAGAGTCCGGTCAGGAATTACGAGTTGGCCGACTTGGGCAGATCCGCCACGAGGCGCAGCGAGATCGACAGTTCGTCGAGCTGGAAGTGCGGCCGCAGGAACGCCACCGAGCGATACGTGCCCGGCTTGCCCGGCACTTCCGCCACCTGGATAGACGCCTCGCGCAGCGGGAATTGCGCCTTCTGTTCTTGCGTGGCGTTGTCGTCCAGCAGCACGTACTGCGAGATCCAGCGGTTCAGGAACGTCTCAACGTTCTTGGCCGAGGCAAAGCTGCCGATCTTGTCGCGCATCATCGCCTTCAGGTAATGCGCCACGCGCGATACCGAGAAGATGTACTGCAGCTGCGCAGACAGCACCGCATTGGCGTTTGCGCTGTCGGAGTCGTACTTCTTTGCCTTCTGCGCCGACTGTGCAGCGAAGAACGCGGCGTAATCCGTGTTCTTGCAATGCACGAGCGGGATGAAGCCGAGGTCGCTCAGTTCCTTCTCGCGGCGGTCGGTGATGGCGATTTCGGTCGGGCACTTGAGTGCGATTTCGCCGTCGTCGGTCTTGAAGGTGTGCGTCGGCAGGTCTTCGACCAGGCCGCCGCCTTCCACACCGCGGATGGCAGCGCACCAGCCGAAGTCGTCAAACGCTGCCGTCAGGCGCGCGCCGAACGCCCAGGCGGCGTTGCACCACAGGTACTTGCTGTGATCGGTGCCGTCGACGTCTTCAACAAAGTTGAAGCTCTCGACCACGGTGCCGTCCTTCGGGTTGTACGGCAGACGGCCCAGGAAGCGCGGCAGCGTCAGACCGACGTAGCGCGAATCTTCCGAATCACGGAACGACTTCCACTTGGCGTATTCGACCGTGTCGAACACCTTTGCCAGGTCGCGCGGCTTGCCCAGGTCGGCAAACGATTCCAGGCCCAGCAGCTCCGGCGACGACGAGGCGATGAACGGTGCGTGCGAAGCCGCAGCCACGTGCGCCATCTGCTCGATGAAGTACATGTCTTCGGGCTGACGCGTGATTTCGTAGTCGCCGATCAGCGCGCCGAACGGGGCCCCGCCGAAGGTGCCGAATTCTTCTTCGTAGACCTTCTTGAACAGCGCGCTCTGGTCAAACTCGATGGCGGTCTTGAAGTCCTTCGTCAGATCGCGCTTGGTCGCGTTGAGCGCCTTGATCTTGATCGTCTGGCCGGTGCTCGTTTCCTTGACGAGGTAGTGCAGACCGCGCCAGGTGGATTCCAACTTCTGGAATTCCGGCGCGTGCATGATCGCGCTCAGCTGCTGCGAGATCAGCCGGTCCAGCTCGGCCACACGTGCATCGAGCGTGGCCGATAGGTTGTCGGACACCACCACGGTGCCGCTCAGCACCTGGCTTGCCAGCTCGCCGATGATGTCTTTCGCACGTTCACGCTCGGAGTCGGACTTGGCGACGCGGCTTTGCTCGACGATGCTGTCGAGCAGGCTCACCTCTTCCGCAACCGAGGCGCCTTGCGCAGCGGATTGGTTCTCAAGCATCCTCGCCCCCGTTTTGCTTGGCGCCCAGCTTCTTCGCGTTTTCGGTGTTCTTCAGCACTTCCGACAGCAGGTCTTCCAGCTTGTCGTTACCCGCCATCTTGTTGCGCAGGTCAGCCAGCTTGGAGCGCGCTTCGAGCAGCTTGCGCAGCGGCTCGACCTGCTCGACAACGGCTTCGGGGCTGAAGTCCTCAAGCGAACGGAACTTCAGGTCGACACCAAAGCGGCCACCGTCTTCCGTCAGCGTGTTCGGCACCTGGAACGCCGCGCGCGGCTCCACGCCCTTCATCACTTCGTCAAAGTTGTCGCGGTCGATGTTGACGAACTTGCGGTCGCGCAG
This sequence comes from Ralstonia sp. UNC404CL21Col, assembly GCF_000620465.1. GTDB lineage: Bacteria > Pseudomonadota > Gammaproteobacteria > Burkholderiales > Burkholderiaceae > Ralstonia > Ralstonia flatus. Next base: position 76,895 of record NZ_JIBE01000004.1, on the reverse strand, counting down.
CTTGGGCTGCTGCACTTCGGATTGGCCCGACAGGTCAGCCACCACGCCCACCACGAATGGCAGTTCCTTCGTCTCGATTGCGTCGCCGATTTCGACGTCATACGTCAGCTGCACGCGCGGCGGACGCACCTTCTGCAGACGCTTCTGTACGCTTTCTTTCTTGGCCATCACGTTCCTCCAGGAATGCGAACCAGCGCTGTGCTTAACGCAGTGCGCCGAACGGGTCTGCGCTGCCGCTGGCAGCACCGGTAGCAGCTGCCGGTGCTGCAGTGGTGCCGTGCTCGGCGGCCGGCGCTGCACGGCGGACAACACGCGCGGGGCGGCGCACCGGCTGCTTGGCCGTCTGCTCGCCCGGGAACAGGACCTGTTCGCCCAGCGTGTCGCGCAGCATCTTGGCAAGCACCTGCGCGTCGGTCTTGACGTCACCGGCCAGCGCGCTGTCGGCACGCAGCTCCTGCAGCGAACGGCGCGCCACGCGCAAGCCGCTCACAGCCAGGATGCTCTTTGCCTGACGATCGGCGTTGTCACGCTGCAGGGCTTCTTCTGCAGCCAGGATGGCCTGCGGATATTTCTCTGCGCCGAACTGGAGCTGCGCAATGCGCACCCACGGCTCGTCGCGCGTCGGGTTCTGCTTGGCGATCTGCTGGTACAGATCAATCGCCTTGTCCTGCTGGCCGCCCTTGGCCGCAGCTTCCGCCTCCGACATGCTCTGGCCGAAGGCCTCGTCGGTTTGGGGTCCGGGGTTGGTGGTCGAGCAGCCTGCAAACAGCGCGGCGGCAGCAGACAGCACGATGAAGGAACGGAGAACGGAAATAGACGAGGATTTGGCCACGGCGAGACTCTTCAAAGTTTCAAAGCGGTGTGTCGATACCCAATCAAATTCGCCGGAATTGGCGACTTAAATGTTGGTCTCGACTGGCGCGAAATAGTACACTCCGCTCGTTGCCGTTGACAACCAAAAACGGATTATTAAGGAACCGAAACATCCTTTGTATTCAGTACCTTAGAGCCGCATCCGGCAACGATCTTCGATTATTAAGAAACCGAAACATTCTTCCGATTTGCTTTATTAAGGAATCGAAACAATTCACCGGTTTCCTTTAGCTGAACGGGCGCAGCGGCAGTCAAACAAAGAGAATTAAGTAATTCAGAAATCAGGCATGAAGATGATGAAATTCGATGCCGCTTGGGAGCAAGCGGCGAGGCAGCCGGGCTGCGGCCGCCTTCTGAAGCGGTCTCTGAAGCACCATCTCGCGGGGGCGCTCAAGCTGATGCTGGTGAGCGTGAGCGTGGTCGCGCTGGCAGCCTGCTCCACCGGCGCAAGCGTGCTGGCCGGTGCGGCCAACGGCGCGCTGGAAGCGATGGGGCTCAAATCGTCGAACGTGCCCGATGCGCAGAAGCCGCCGCGCGAAGTGCCGCTCAAGATGACGGCGGGCAACAACCTGAACGCCGCCAACGACCGTCGCCCGGTAGCGGTGGTGGTGCGGCTGTATTCATTGAAGGACCCGACCAGCTTCCTGCAGGCGCCGTATGACACCTTCATCGACCCGGCGCGCGAGAAGCAGACGCTGGGCGCCGATCTCGTCAACGTGCGTGAGATGACGCTGATCCCGGGCCAGCGTTACGACTTCACCGAGAAAGTCTCGCGCGAAGCCACCACGCTGGGCGTCGTGGCGCTGTTCCGCAGCCCCGCGTCGCAGCGCTGGAAGTTTGCCTTCAACACCGAGAAGAACGAGAAGTCGGGCATCGTGATCGGGCTGCACGCCTGCGCCATGACGGTGACCTCCGGCACGCTGACCACGCCGGCTGGCGCCACACCGCTGACCGATCTCAACCTGCTCTCCCCCGCGGTTTGCGGTAGCTGAACAACAAGGGCCAACGTGAGTTACTCCGCAAAGATTCTCTGGGGCGAAGGGCTATTCCTGCGCCCGCAGCACTTCCAGCGTCAGGATGCGTATCACGAGTCGCGCCTGCATGCGACTGCGCAAGTCATCCAGCCGTATGCGTGGGGCATCCGCCATGCGCGCTTCGATACCGATGCGCTGGCCAGCGGCGTGCTGCGCGTGATCGAGCTGTCGCTGTTCTTTCCCGACGGCGAGCTGTACTTCGCGCCGCAGGCCGATGCGCTGCCCCCTCCGCTGGTGCTTGACGCCATCCCTGCCGGCGTATCGGAGCTGACCTTCCATATCGCGCTGTATCCGCTGCAAGACAACGGTGGCAACTACCGCGAGCAGATCGAAGGCGCATCGGTATCGCGCTTTGTCGGCACGGAAGAGGAAACGGCAGACCTGTATACAGAGGCCGAGCCCGCCGCCATCACGTATCTGAAGAAGTCGGTCAAGCTGATTGCCGAGACGGAACCGCGCGAGCAGTTCATCTCGCTGCCCGTGGTGCGCGTGCGGCGCACCGGCACCGGCGGCTTTGAGCTGGACGAAAACTTTGTCGCGCCCAGCATGGCAATCAACGCCTCGGCCGTGCTGTATCAGCGCCTGCGCCGGCTGCTGGACGCCCTGCAGGCCAAGGTCAACGCGCTGTACGGTTTCCACCGCGAGCCGACCAAGAACATCATCGAATTCCGCTCCGGCGACATTGCGTCGTTCTGGCTGCTGCATACGGCCAATGCAGCGTTTGCGGCGCTGTCGCATCTGTATCACCACCCAGACCTGCACCCGGAGCGCCTGTTCCAGGAAATGCTGCGCCTGGCCGGCGCGCTCATGACGTTCACCAAGAGCTACACGCTGGCCGACCTGCCCGCCTACGATCACGACAACCCGGGCCCCGTGTTTGCCAAGCTCGACACGATCGTGCGCGAGCTGCTCGATACCGTCATCTCCACGCGCTACTTTGCGATTGCGCTGGAGGAGACGCGCCCGTCGTTCCACCTCGGCCGCATCGACTCCGGCAAGATCGACGACCAGACCAGCTTCTACCTGTCGGTGTCGGCAGACATGCCCGCCGCCGAGCTGGTGGAAGCCATTCCGGCGCGCTTCAAGGTCGGCGCCCCCGACGACGTCGAAAAGCTCGTGCTGTCGTCCATGCCGGGCGTGCCGCTCACCTATACGCCGCAGGTGCCGCCCGCCATTCCGGTGCGCCCGGGCGCGTGCTACTTCGCCGTGGAAGCGCGCGGCATGCTGTACGAACGCATGCTGCAGGCCCAGACCCTCACCATCTATGCCCCGGCCGGCATCCGGGAACTCAAACTTGAACTGATCGCGGTGACTTCATGAGCGCTACCTCCACCCCTTCGCTGTTTGGCGGTTCGGCACCGGCAACCGCTGCGGCGGATGCACGTGAATCCAACACGCACGCGCGCACGCTGCTCGACTTGCTGTATGACGGCTTCTTCATGCTGTTCCAGTTGCGCAACGCCCAGCAGCCGACCAGCGCAGAAGATTTCCTCTCGCGCGTGCGCGCCTTTCTCGACGATTTCGACCGCGGCGCCAAGCGCCTGAACGTATCCGCCGAAGACGTGTTCGACGCCAAGTACGCGTTCTGCGCCGCGGTGGACGAAACCATCCTGTCGTCCAACTTTGCGATCCGCCCGGCCTGGGAGCGCCGCCCGCTGCAGCTCGTGCTGTTTGGCGAACAGCTCGCCGGCGAGACCTTCTTCGTCAAGCTCGAAGAACTGCGTGCGCACGGTGCACCGCGCCTGCAGGCGCTGGAAGTCTTCCACATGTGCCTGCTGCTGGGCTTTCGCGGCAAGTACATCCTCGAAGGGCCCGAGAAGCTGGCTTACCTCACTGCACGCCTGGGCGACGAGATTTCCGCCATCAAAGGCAAGCGCGCCGCGTTTGCGCCCCACTGGCCGCTGCCCGACAAGGTCGCGCACATGCTCAAGCGCGAAACGCCGCTGTGGATTTTCGGCGCCGTGTTTGCGTTGATCGGGCTGCTGGGCTTCCTCGGGCTGTCGCACACGCTGAACGCCAAGACCAACGAAACGCTGGAAGGCTATTCGCAGGTCATCAAGCTCGGGCCGCGCTTCTCGCACCTGACGATTTCGCTGCCGTGATGGCCACGATGGGCCGCGTGCCCATCCTTCTGCTGAACCGCAACACGAACCCCAGCGCGACGCTGTTCCGATGAAGCCTTTGTCCAACCTGCCGGCCGCCGTGCCACAAGCCGTCCTGGGCGCGCTGCTCGGGCAGCAGACCCGCCAGATCACGCTGGAGACGGCGCTTGCTTCCGACAACCTCGTCGTGGAGCGCTTTACCGCCACCGAGGCGGTGTCGGCCTCATTCGTCCTGCATATCGATTGCCTGAGCCCGTCGGCGCATCTGGACACGGCCAAGCTGGCCTCGCAGGAAGTCACGCTGCGCCTGGTGCAAGCCGACGGCAAGCGACGCGCTTGGCACGGTTACGTGGCGGATTGCGCATCGCTTGGCGGCGACGGCGGCCTCGCACGCTACCGGCTGCGCGTCGTGCCCTGGCTTGACCGCCTGCGCACACGCAGCGACTGCTTCGTCTACCAGGACAAGACCGCACTCGAGATCATCGAAGACGTCTTCGGCGAATACCCCAGCGCGCATTACAAGATTGCGACAACGCAGCCGTGCGCCAAACGATCGATCTGCTGCCAATACCGCGAAACCGACTATGCGTTCGTGATGCGCCTGCTGGCCGAGGAAGGCCTGTCGTTCCGCATCGAGCACGAGCAAAGCGACGACAAGCAACAACAAGGCAGCACGCAGTCGCGTCACACCGTCGTCATCTTCGACAACGATGCGCAACGTCCGGCTTGCCCGCAGCCGCAGATCCGCTTCCATCGCGTTGACGCCACCGAAAGCGAAGACGCGATCGAGCGTTTCTCGCACGCGCACAGCGTGGGCACCAATGCAGTGACGCTCGCCTCGTGGGACTACAAGGCACTGGCTGCGACCAGCGCCCAAGCCAGCGCCAGCGACCCCGGCGGCGAACTGCCCACGCTGGAACGCTTTGAAGCCTCGGGCTCGTATCAATATTCGAATGCGCAAGAAGCCAGCCGCGCCGCGCAACTGCGCATGCAGGCACACGAAGGCGCCTACCTGCGCTACGAGGGCCAAGGCAGCGTGCGCCAATTGGGCGCCGGCCAGCGCTTCACGCTCGCGCAGCATTTCGACAGCAAGCACAGCGAGTTCGTCACGCTGCAGGTGGAACACGAAGCCGCCAACAACCTCGGCGCCGACATCGCACGGTTGCTCTCCACCACGGAGATCGAATCGGGCAGCTACCGCAATCGTTTCGTCGCCGTGCCGGCCGAGGCGCCCATCGTGCCGCCCTACCGACGCCGCCCGACGGCGCCTGAAGGCCAGGCTGCCGTGGTCATTGCCGACGACGGCGCGCCGCTCACAACCGACCGCGACCATCGCGTGCGCGTGCGCTTCCCGTGGCTGCGCGCGCCGGAGGTCAATGCGTTTTCCGATCCGTCCAACAGCGACCGGTCGCAAGTCACCGCCTGGGTGCGCGTGGCCAGTGCCAGCGCGGGCCCGAACTGGGGCGGCAATCACCTGCCGCGCGCTGGCACGCAGGTCCTGCTGACGTTCATCGACGGCGACATCGACCGGCCGATGATCGCCATGCAGCTGCACAACACGCAGGACGCCCTGCCGTGGGCCCCTGCCGATGCGCCGCTTGGGCAAGCCCTGTCCGGCTGGCATTCACAAGGTCTTGGCGGTGACGGCTACAACCAGTGGGTCGTCGACGATCATCCCGGCCAGTTGCGCACGCGCCTGGCCAGTTCGACCGCCAACAGCCAGCTCAACCTCGGCTATGTCACCTCGCACGGCGCCACGGGCGGAGACCGCGGCACGTGGCGCGGCACCGGCGCCGAACTGCGCACCGACGCCTGGGCGGTGGTCCGCGCTGGCGGAGGCCTGCTGCTTTCGACCACCGCGCGTGCGCAAGCCGTCGGCACGCTGCTCGACGCCCATGAAGCGCGCGGGCAGCTCACCGCCGCGCAGAAGACGGCACAGCGCTTGTCGGATGCCGCCGCGAGCCAGCAAGCGCTGCCCTTGGCGGCCAACGAAGCGTTTGAGCCGATCGACAAGGCGCTCGACCCTGCGCAGGACGGCAAGTACCCCAGCAACGTCAACGGTCAGGATTCACAGCAGCCCGTCGATAAATTCGGCCAGCCGTTGCTGGTGACCGAATCGCCCTCCAGCATCGCGCTCGCTTCGCAGGCCACGACCACTGTCTACGCGGGGCGGCATTTGCACGGCACCGCGCAGGCCGACTGGCACCTTGCCGCTGGCAATGTCATCGCCGCCGCGGCTGCAAAGGGCGTGAGCCTGTTCGCGCAACGCAACGGCATCCGCGCGATTGCCGAAGGCGGGCCCGTGTCGATCCAGGCGCATACCGATGCGTTGGCTGTGCTGGCAGATAAGGCCGTTACCGTTACCTCGTCGGCCGATTCGGTCGAGATCCTCGCGCAGCAGAACATCGTGCTGCATGGCGGGGATTCGTTGATCCGACTGGAAGGGAATGCAGTGACGTTTGAGACGTCGGGGCTGCTGTCGGTGAAGGGGGCTGGGCATCCGTTTGAGGGGCCGGGGGGGCAGGCGGCGCAGATGGTGGCATTGCCTGCTCAACAACTAGGGCCCTTCAAAGGTCAATTGCAGCTCGTTGATCACGGAGAGAAGGCCATGCCTGACATCCCGTACAAGATCGTTGGAGCAGACGGCACCGTGCTGGCCGAAGGCATTACAGACCGGTCCGGTAAGAGCCCCGTCGTCACAAGCGACAAAGCCAATGCCACCGTTTACATTGGTCGAGGCGGTTGGACGATCTCTGAAGAGACTATCGAAGAAAGCGGTTGTGGTTGCTAGCCACCTAACGCCCACGCAAGACACCCACGATGACAACCGACGATCATCACGATCATGACCATATCGGCGGCAGTGCCGAGCTCTATTTCGAACACGGCTTTGGCCAAGCTATCGCAGGCTTGTCCGTGCGTATCACCGCAGGCAGCAAGTCATTCTCCGGTACAACCGACGAGCACGGCTTGTTGCCCACACTGCGCATCCGACCGCCCGATGCTGCACCAACGCATAACCATGGTGATTGGGTCGTTTCAGCAAGCCCACCGCAACGCGTCTCTATTGAAATCCAGAAGGGCGACGGCTCCTGGAAAAATATCGGCGCCTTCAATCTCGAGGACGGTCAACGCAAGCGTGTGATCGTTTCTGCAAATAGCACTGCCAGCCCCATGCCGCTGGCAATGCACGGTGCGGCTTAAGGATTTCGCCACATGGCTACTGCGCAACAGCAAATTCCTGCTCAGCAGGTCCAGAACGCGACAAACGGAAACAATATTCTGCAAACGACGGTGCAGTTGGTGCAGAGGTATTGGCTGCGCGTAACCGTACAGATGCAGGAAGGAACGGGGACTAGGCCCGCCGCCAATCTTCCGTACACACTGACACAGCAGGACGCGCAAAACAACGCGAATTGGATTGTTCTCAGCAACAGCATCACACATATCTCCAGCGGGGAAGCAAAATTTGCCATCCCCGGTGCGGGACGCTATCGACTGTACGTTAAGGAGCCAAACGTAACGATACCGGCCGGCAATACATTTCCCATCCCGTATCACCAACTCCCTAGCGGTCAAGCGAGCCAACGGGAAGTACAACCTTGGATGGAATTGGTGGTGACAGAGTCCGGAGCACCGCAGACTTTCAATGTGGCGCAAGTGCACCCCAACACGCTCGGTCGTCCTGCCAATCTTTATCCAGCGGCTGCCAATAGTCTGGGGCCGCTAAACAACACGCACGCTTCGGCAGCGCATGCCTTGAACCTCGGTGAGTACCGCATAAAAAATCAACTCTGGAGCGATATCAGTACTTGCTATGGAACATCGCACCCTTCTATTACCGGCAGCGTCAACCGAGCCGCGCTAGAGCAAATATATGGAGAACATCTGGTCCCGGACGGACAAACAGCCACGCGCGAACTACAGTTGACCAACAGAATTGTCCGATTCGAGGCAATGTCGACCCAAGGGGGGCGGCAAACGCAAGGATTCGCTGACGCAAATCTGATGACGGCCGACGAGTGCCTTAGAAAGACGCACCCGTCGGTACTCGATTGGTGGCTTTCGGCAATGCAGGCCCTAAACATAACTTACGCCCGTAGCACTGGAGCTTGGAGACCGCATACTGGCTCAACGCGGCATCGCTACTCATTGGCACTTGACATCACCCACCTACGAACTGTTGCTACCGGGAGCGATGGTAATGATGTCACTGTCGAGATTCACTTGCATCGGATAGAGGGAACTGACGCAAAACCAACTGCGTCTGATGCGGAAACCAATACCCCGACTAAAGTACTGCGACGCGACTTCTCACGGAGATTTCATCGATATCTCGCCGAACAGCGACAAACGGGTGCATTAGGTTGGTTAGGCGGCCCTTGGGAACTCACCTATGCCAACGTTGGCATGCAAGGCAATACGACGTTCATCAAGACTGATTCAATTCACATTCACCACGTTCACGTCAGTGTGGGGCGCGAGCAACCTTGATCAAGCGAAGACAGATAGTCGCTTTGGTTCTTGCAGCACGGATCCAATGTGGCAACGGGACTGCTCCGCTCTATATAGATGAATCAGGCAATTCTCATAAATTGGAGTTGATTTGAAGCCCTTACTGACGGCAGCGGCCACCTTGGTCTGCACCGCGCTCCTTCTCACCAACAACGCCACTGCGGCAACTGACGAGGCCTTATCCGAATGGCACTACGTAGGAGGGACACTCACTTATGGTGGCGCTGAAACTGACGGACTGCCCCTATATGTCAGCTGCGAATCCGGGCGCCTCAAAGCAACTGTTGCTACCTACGCAGAACAGCAGAAGGAAGGGCAGCCCGTCAAAGTCAAGTTCTCGTCTAGCCGTAGCCACTTGACGGTGCATGCACACCGCGAGGTGTCAGACATGGATTGGTATGCAACTGGCGAAGTTAAGAACTTGGCGCATTTCTATGCACTGTTCCAAGCTTCAGGCCAACTGATAGCCGAGGTAGACGGGCAGAAGATCGCCTTCGGTTTGAATGGAGCCGCCGCAGCGGTCGAACAATTGAAGAAGGCGTGCCCTATACGCAAACAATGAAGGCGATTCTCTACCCCGTAATCTGAAAGCCTGGATACAGCGAGTCGGAAGTACTTACGTTTTTCCGAAGTGGCGGAGAACACATCGGCTCGCTCCATGATGACTCATCTCGCCAAGGGTGGCCGACCGCCTCCGGCACACAAGCCGTGAGCCGGGCGAGCATGACTTGCAAGCCAGCGTCGTCTTGCAAGCCGAGGAAACAGTTCCGACGAATCAGTGGCGATTTACTCGGCAGCCCCTTTGTGAACACGAATAGAGTCGAACCCCACTGTTAATTCGTCCTCGGCAACTGAGCAGGTCATCGATGTTCTGGCTTCTTTACTTGGCCCTGCCCGTCTACGCGGGAGCGCAGGTCGCTTCTCATGTCGCATCAAAGTGCGCGGTCAAACTGACGAACAACGAGAAGACACCATGGGCATACTAAAAAAACTATTCGGCCGAAACACCAAAGACCAAGTCGCCAACCCGCCCCCACCGCCGAAAGACGACGACACCTCGTCCGACATCGTCCCCGAACTCGCCCCAGCCTTGGAAGCCTACCAACAAGGCCAGTACGAAGCGGCCATCACCGCGGCAGCACCCCACGCGAATCGCCACGCCGACGCCAACCGCCTATGCGCGCTCGCCTATTCGGACATGCGCCGCTATCCCGAGGCCTTTCCTTACTGGCTTGCGTTGTTCGAACAGGAACCCAGCGCGCACAACGCGCTGCAGCTGGCGACGACGTCCGTCATGTGCGGCGAACTGAAGCGCGGCGAAGCGTGGTTGATGAAGTTCGACGAGATCAACAAGCAGACGCACGAGATGTCCAGCGTCACGGCTCGCACGCAGTTCATCTCGTCGCTCACGCAGAGCGGGCACATGGCCGAGGCATTGCCGTATCTGGATTGGCTGCGCGATGTCTACGCGCACGTTCGCATCACCGATTCGCACTTCCTGTACATGCGCGGCATCCCGTTTTTCCCGAGCTTTCTGGAAAACAGCCTGCCGATTCTCAAGGCCACCCTGCCGGCCGAGGCGGTCGCTCAGTGGTATGGCGTGTTGTCGGGACAGTTGGATGAGGAAGGCGAGGTGCAGCTCGGGGCGTGGCTGCAATCGTTGAACGTCACCGCCGAAAGTTGAGCTGCGCCGGCCGTTGATATCCGACTGGACTTCTGGGAAACCGCCAGTCGGCCAAGGTCTTCAGGTCCGCCGCAAGACGCAATGAATCGGTCGCGCCGCACCGCTCAGGAGTGGCAGACACCCGCCTATCACTCCCCACCACCCGGCGCCAACACCTCACGCTGCCCATTCCGCCCCATCGGCGACACCAGCCCCGCCGCTTCCATCTGTTCGATGAGCCGCGCGGCACGGTTGTAGCCGATGCGCAGTTGCCGCTGCACAGAGGAAATCGACGCGCGGCGCGTGTTGAGCACAAACGCCGCGGCCTCGTCGTAGAGCGGATCGGCTTCTGCATCGCCGCTCTCGCCACCGAACAAATCGCCGCTCGCGGCGGCTTCACCCGGATCACCGGCGAGGATGGCTTCGTCGTATTCGGGCTCGCCAAACTGCTTCCAGTGTTCGACCACGCGGTGCACTTCCTCATCGGCGACGAACGCGCCGTGCACGCGCTGCGGATAGCCAGTCCCCGGCGGCAGGAACAGCATGTCGCCCTGGCCGAGCAGAGATTCGGCGCCCATCTGGTCGAGAATCGTGCGCGAGTCGATCTTGGAGGACACCTGGAACGCCACGCGCGTCGGAATGTTCGCCTTGATCAGGCCGGTGATGACATCCACCGACGGCCGCTGCGTCGCCAGAATCAAATGAATGCCGGCGGCACGGGCCTTTTGTGCGAGGCGCGCGATCAGCTCTTCGATCTTCTTGCCGGCCACCATCATCAGGTCGGCCAGTTCGTCGATGACGACCACGATCATCGGCAGCGTCGAGAGGGGCTCGGGCGCATCGGGCGTCAGCGAGAACGGATTCGGCACCTTGCGGCCGGCCTGTTCTGCCGCGCGGATCTTCTGGTTGTAGCCGGCCAGGTTGCGCACGCCCAGCGCCGACATCAGCCGATAGCGCTTCTCCATCTCGCCCACGCACCAGTTGAGCGCGTGCGCGGCCTGCTTCATGTCGGTCACCACGGGTGCGAGCAGATGCGGAATGCCCTCGTACACCGAGAGTTCCAGCATCTTCGGGTCGATCATGATCATGCGCACGTCGTCGGGCGTGGCCTTGTACAGCATCGACAGGATCATCGCGTTGACGGCGACCGACTTGCCGGAGCCCGTCGTGCCGGCCACCAGCAGGTGCGGGGCGCGTGCGAGATCCGTCACCACCGGGTTGCCGGTGATGTCTTTGCCCATGGCCAGCACGAGGTGCGACGCGTGCGACTGGAAATCCGCCGCGTTCACGACTTCCGACAGGCGGATCATTTCGCGGCGGGCGTTGGGCAGCTCCAGGCCCATGCACGTCTTGCCGGGGATGGTTTCGACAACGCGGATGGACGTCACGCCCAGCGCGCGCGCCAGGTCTTTCATCAGCCCGACGACCTGCGCGCCGCGCACGCCAATCGCCGGGTCAACCTCGAACCGCGTGATGACTGGCCCGGCCGACGCGCCAACGACCGTGACTGGCACCTTGAACTCGGCCAGGCGCTGGGCGATCAGGTTGCTGGTCTCTTCCAGGTGCTCGGCGGAGACGGCTTCCGCGCTGGGGGTTGCAGCGGTCAGCAATGCGGCGCCCGGCAGGCGATAGTCGACGATGCGCGGTACGGCAGGTGCCGCAGCCGGCACGGGTGCGGGCGCCGGCACGGACGCTGCGGCAACGGCCGGCGCCGCGCGTGACACCACCTCCCCCACCACGGCGGGCAAGACGATGCGCGGCTTGGGCGCAGGCACGGCAGGCGCGACTTCCGGCTGCGCGGCCGGCTCGATCGACGGCGCAACGGGCGGTGCTTCCGCCTCGGGCAGTGCTTCGACAATCGGGGCGGCTTCGGCTTCCGCTTCCCCGCTCGGCTCGGCAACCTCCTGCGCGGGCGTCGGCGTTACGGCGGGCGCCATCAGGCCGCGCAGTTCGGCCAGGAGCGCCTCGGCTTCTTGGCGTACGGCGTCGAGGTCGACAGTTGCAGTTTCTGCGACGGCGGCTTTCGCCTCCACCAACTCCGGCACCGTCGTTTCCGGCAGGACAACCGGCTCGGCAGCGGGCATGGCGTGCGGCGGGGCCGCCGGGGCCGGTGCCGGGGCTGGCGCTGGCGCCTGCGTTTGCAGACCAAGTTGCGGCTGATGGAACGGGCTGCTGACGATGGTGGCACGCGGTTTTGGGCGTGCCGCAGGCGTCTGCGGTGGAGTGGGCGGAGGTGCGGGCGGCGTCTTCACAGTGGCCGGCGCTTCAGCCGGTGCGCCCTTCTTTGCGTCAAGCAGGGGCCAGATTTCGCCCGGCTGCGGCGGCGAGGGGCGCGTGCGCGGGGGTGGCTGCCATGCGGGCTGGCGGCGGGCAGACACCGCTTCGATGCCACGGTGACGCACCGTCGGTTGTGCAGCACCGGCATTAGCGCTCCAGCGCGTCTCCCCTGCCCCGCCGAGGCCGAGCGCAGTCGGCTTCAAGCCGTCGTCAACGGTTTCGTCGTGGCGGGTGTCCGGGTCGGAAGACGCCTCGGCATCAGCGACGCGACGGCGCTTGAACACCTGGCCCCACGATCGTCCGAACACCATGGGGGCGACCCAGATCAGCACGCCGAGCATCAGGAGGAACGCGCCCGTCCAGCCCAGCATGTGAGAGAACAGCGACGACAATGCGCGCCCGGCAGCACCGCCGGCCTTGTCCTGCGGATCGGCGCCAGAAGTCAGGGCTTCAAGCGCGGCGCTGGCGCTCAGCGCGACGAGCGTCACCAGCCAGAGCCGCACGGTGCCCCGGCCTTTGAGGAAGTCCCGCTCCCCCGCCAGCGTGCGCGTCACATACCGCCACACCAGCGGCAGCAGCCACACGGTGGAAATGCCAAACCAGCCAAGCACCATTTCAAACGCCATCTACAAATGCCAGGCCGCGATTGTAGCGGGGCGCGCCAGCGCCATGAGAATCGCCCGGCCGAAAAACACGCAGCCGGGCGCTCTGGCAACACGTTTCAGCGCAACGTGCCCGAGGCAGTGGCGCGTGCGCTGCTGGCGCTGCGCGACGCCTCGATCAGCAGGATGATCATCAGGATGGTGCCCGCCAGCGCAAACACGGCATAGCCGATGTTGCTGCCTTCAATGGCGAACAGCGACGGCGAATAGCTCTGCCCCGTGCAGATCATCGTGCCGGCCGTCATGCCCGTGTAGTGCATGCCGCAGACGGCCACGCCCATGATGAGCGCCGCGCCGAACTGCTGGCCGCGTGTCTTGACGGTTGTGGCGAGCCACAGCGCAACCATCGACACCACCACCGCGATCAACGCCGAGACGCCGATGATGGAGATGTCCCAGTCGAAGTTGCTGTTGGTGTGCACGGCGGCCATGCCGGTGTAATGCATCACCGCCACGCCCAGGCCGGTCAGCACGCCGCCCTCGGCAATGTTGCGCAGGCGGTTGCCCGTGGTGCGCGACGCAATGACAAGGCCGCCCGCGGCAAAGACCATCACCACCACCAGCGACAACATGGTCATGAAGAGATCGAACTCGATCCGGACGGGCGTCCGGTAGGCCGCCATGCCGATGAAGTGCATCGACCAGACCGCCCCGCCGCCAAGCGCCACGCTGGCGCAGATCAGCCGGTCCATGTCGAGGGTGCCGTTCTTGTTGCGCACGCGTCTTGACCATCGCAAGCCCACATACGCCCCCGCCACCGAGATGAGATACGACAGCCCCACCAGCAGCCAGTCGTATGCATAGGGCACGATCGCGCCCGGCACCGCAGAAAAGCCGTAGAACATGACACCCTCCCGTTGTAGTACCAAAAGACCGCCGGATTGCCGGGCGGTATCGGCTGGCCGCCCTTTGCTCTGGGCGGCCACGTTTTCGTTATCGTCTGTCTGGCAATGGAACGGCCTCGAGTGGGCCTTTGGGACGCAAGTATGGCGACGCGTGATTGCCCAGCCAATCACCTGCTTTAGGTAACTTCGGGTCGACTTTGGCCGCAGGCCCCCCGCTTGCTTGCGCTATGGGAAATGCGTTTCTCAGGAGGCCCCATGTCGCTCATCGTCGCAGCCCGTTTCGACACGTTTGAACGCGCCGAAGACGCCGCGCGTGCGCTGTTTGCCCAGCGTTTTTCCGAGGACGATGTGAACGTCTTCTTCGTCAACCCGTCCGGCCAGCACGCAGCGTTTCCGATTGGCGGGGACCGCAATGCCGACCCTGGCGCCGTCCGCGCACATGCGGGCGCCGGCAAGGGGATGGCGATTGGCGCGGCCATCGGCGCCGTTGCCGGTGTGGTGGTGCTGATTGCGCTGCACGTGGCCGTGCTGTTTTCGGTGGTGGCGGCCGGGGTGGGCGCCTATATCGGCTCGCTGGCGGGTGCCATGGTCGCCACACGCGACGCGCCCCAGCCCGCTCAACCGCCCGATGCCACGCTGCGCACACGCCATTCCGGCGTGCTGCTGGCGGTGCGCGTGACGCCCGACCGGGAAGCCGAAGCCGCGCGCATCCTGGCCGGTGCCGGCGGCATGGACGTCGAAGAAGCCGCCGGCCGCTGGCGCAATGGCGAGTGGGTCGACTTCGACCCGCTCAGCCCGGCCAAGCTCAATCCGAAGGTTGCCCAGCAGGCCGCCTGACCCACGTCTGCAAACGCAGAATCAAGTCGCCGTGCTCGGTGCCGTTCCACCCGGCTGCATCGGCACGGGGCGCGCCTGCTTATCGTTGAGCATCGTCCACACGAGGATGGCCGCCACGATGTCGAACACCGCCAGCGCCACGAACAGCGGGTTGTAGCCGATGGTCGTGGCCAGCGTGCCGACGGCCAGCGAGAAGAGCATGCCGCCCATGTAGCCCGACATGCCGGCCAGCCCGACAGCTGTGCCGACTTCGTGCTTGCCGAACATGTCGGAGGTGAGCGTGTACAGCGCGCCAGAAAGCGTCTGGTGCGCGAAGCCGCCCACGCAGAACAGCGCAATCGCCGTGTAGGGACTCGTCGCCAGACCGATACAGGCCGGGCCGATCATGCACAGGCAGCCCGTCACCATCACAAGCTTGCGTGATGTCACCAGCGACACCGAGAAGCGCTTCTGGAACCACGGCGCGAGATAGCCGCCAAGCACGCATCCAACGTCCGCCGCCAGGAACGGCAGCCACGCAAACAGCGCGATCTCCTTCAGGTTCATATGGCGCTCGGTGGCCATGTAGAGCGGAATCCAATAATTGAACGTCTGCCACGCCGGCTCCGAGAGAAAGCGCGGGATGGCGATGCCCCAGAAGCGGCGGCCGCTGACGATCTTGCCCCACGACGGCTTGGGCGCATCCGCGTTGTCGTCGGGCGTTTCCTGGCCTGCACGGATGTACTCGCGCTCCTCCGCCGACAAGCGATGGTGCTTGGCCGGCACGCGATACAGCAGGAACCAGAGCACGCTCCACACCAGTCCCATCCCGCCGATCACGGCAAAGGCAAAACGCCAGTTGCCGTGCAGGATGCACCAGACCACCAGTGGCGGCGCCACCACCGCGCCCACGGACGAGCCGATGTTGAACCAGCCCGTGGCAATCGACCGCTCCTTGGCCGGGAACCACTCCGCCGTTGCCCGCAGCGCCGATGGGAAGCCTGCCGCCTCGGTCATCCCCAGCATGGCGCGAAACGCCGCCAGCGACAGCCAACCGCCCGCCGTGCTGTGCAGCAGACAGACCACCGACCACGCCGCCGCAAACAGCGCAAAACCCAGCTTGGTGCCCAACACGTCGAGCACGTAGCCCGCCACCGGTTGCATCACCATGTAGGCCGCCTGGAATGCCGCGACGATGTAGCCGTACTGCTGTGTGCTGATGTTCAGCACCTTGTTCACTTCAGGCGCCGCCACCGCCAGCGCATTGCGCGCCAGGTAGTTCATGATCAGGCCGCTGAGGACGAGGCCGATGATCCACCAGCGCAAGCCTTTGATGGGTTTCATGTGTTGTCTCCTAAAGCCCCCGGTTGTTTTTGTGGGCGGGGCGTACTCGGTTTCAGAGGTGCAGGACGGGTTCTGGTAATCCAGTCACGCCCGGGCGCACTGCAAACGTGGCGCCCGAGAGCGGGTCGTCGCCGATGCGGATCGACGTCACGAACAGGGTGTCCAGCCCGGGGCCGCCGAATGCACACATGGCCGGTTTGGACGTAGGAATGGCGATGCTTCGATCAAGGCGGCCGTGCGGCGTGAAGCGGTGCACGAACCCCGCATCGTTGCCGCAAATCCAGTAGCAGCCGTCTGCATCCACGGCGGCGCCATCGGGGCGACCGGGGTGCGCGTTCATGTCGATGAAGACGCGGCGGTTGTGCGGGGTGCCGGTGTCAACGTCGTAATCGAAAGCCCAGACCGTCTGACGGCTTGCATGCGAATCCGACAGATACATCGTCTTGCCATCGGGGCTGAACGCCAGGCCGTTCGGGACGATCAGGTCATCGATGACGGCATCGACGCGCCCAGTGCGCTCGGCATCTGCATCAAAGCGATACAGCTTGCCGAGCGGCAAACCAAGCGAAGTGTCGAGCACCATCGTGCCGGCCCAAAACCGGCCTTGGCGATCGCAGCGACCGTCGTTGAAACGCATGTCGGGGCGAGCATGCGCCACCGTAGCGAGGCGCTGGAGGGGCCCAACCGCGATGCCGGCACTGGGCGGTGGCGCGAGAAAGATGCCCGTTTCCATCGCCATCGCCCAACCGTTGGGCGCCATGGCTATACAGCCGGCCATCTCGGGCAGCGGCCAGCTGTTGGTCTGGCCCGAGAAGACGTTCCAGCACCACAGCTTGCGGTCAGGGATGTCCGTCCAGTACAGCGCCTGCTCACCGGCGTGCCAGACGGGGCTCTCGCCGACACCGCATTGCATGTTGCCAATCCGCTCGACAACCGGTTCTACGTTGACTGCCATTGCTTCAGTCTCCGAACGGGCCGGCTTTGACGAACGCGCCGCCCTGGTACAGCGCTGCCGGGTCATCGGCAGGCAGCGGCGGTTGCGCTTCGACTTGCGCGCGGAAGATCTCGCTCGTCTGCGTAGGCTGGTAGCCGAGGTGCGCGGCGTGGCGGTTGTCCCACCAATGGTCGCGGTTGTTCGACATGCCGTAGACAACCGTAAAACCCACGCTTGGCACGAACAACGCGCGGCGAATGAGTTGCTCCAGGTCGTCGTAGCCGAGCCAGGTGACGAGCATGCGGCGGTCCTTGGCTTCGGCAAACGAAGAGCCGATGCGGATGGCGACCGTCTCGATGCCGTAGCGATCGAAATAGAAGCTGGCGAGCTGTTCGCCGAATACCTTGCTGAGCCCGTAGTAGCCATCGGGCTTGGTGGGCACGGTGCTGTCGATCACCTCGCCCTGCTTGTAGAAACCGATGGTGTGGTTCGAGCTGGCGAAGACGATGCGGCGCACGCCATGACGACGCGCGGCTTCGTACAAGTTGTAGGTGCCTGCGATGTTGGCCGGCAGGATCTCTTCAAACGGCCGCTCGACCGACACGCCTCCCAAATGCACGATGGCGTCGGTGCCGGCGACGAGCGCATCGACGGCCTTCGCATCAGCCAGGTTGCACGGCACGATCTCCTCGCCGGTTCGCGCCTCGCCGAGATTTGATATATCAGACAAGCGCAAAGAATCGGCGTACTTGGGCAGGCGCTCGCGCAGCACCTTGCCGAGGTTGCCGGCAGCGCCAGTCAGCAGCAGGCGGTGGCAGCGTGTTGTCACGCCGTCGAGCGGATCGTTTTGAAGGTTCATTTCAGTGGTCATATCAGGTCACCGGGGCGGGGTTGAACAGGGCCAGCGCGTTATGCAAACCGAGCTTGTCGGCGCAGACTTGTTTGCGGCCGCTCGCCACGTCAAGAATCAGGTGGAACAGTTCCCAGCCGATGTCGGCAATAGTCGCTTCGCCGGTGGCGATGCGGCCTGCGTCAAGGTCGATCAGGTCATGCCAGCGCTCGGACAGCGCCTTGCGTGTCGACACCTTGATGACCGGCGCCATGGCCAGGCCATACGGCGTGCCTCGGCCGGTCGTGAACACCTGCAGGTTCATGCCGGAGGCCAGCTGCAACGTGCCGCATACGAAATCGCTCGCGGGCGTCGCCGCAAAGATTAGGCCCTTGCGACGCACTTTCTCACCGGGGCCGAGCACATCAACGATGGGCGTGCTGCCCGACTTCACGATCGAACCCAGCGCTTTTTCCACCACGTTGGAGAGCCCGCCCTTCTTGTTGCCGGGCGACGGGTTGGCGCTGCGGTCAGTCTGGCCGCCGCTGAGATAGTTGTCGTACCAGGCCATCTCGCGCAGCAGCGCGCGGCCGACGTCTTCATCGATGGCGCGCGGCGTGAGCAGATGGATGGCGTCGCGCACCTCGGTCACTTCCGAGAACATCACGGTGCCGCCTGCACGGACGATCAGGTCCGCCGCAAAGCCGACCGCCGGATTGGCCGTCACGCCCGAGAACGCATCGCTGCCGCCGCACTGCACCCCGACCACGAGGTCGGATGCCGGGCAGGTTTCCCGCTGGCGCTTGTTGAGATGCTCCAGGCGGCGCTCGGCCATCTCCATGATGGCGTCGGTCATGCCGATGAAGCCGTCGAAGGCTTCGTCCTGCAGACGCAGCACCGGCGAATCTGCGGTGCCAGCCACTTCGATCGGAATGCGGCCGCCCGGCGCAAGCTTCTCCGGCACAAGGCGTTCCGGAACGAGCTTTTCGCAGCCCAGGCCGATCACCATGATCTCGCCGCCAAAGTTCGGATTGAGCGCAAGGTTCTGCAGCGTGCGGATCGGCACGATGGCGGCAGGCGCGTTGATGGCGACACCGCAGCCGTACACATGGTTGAGCGCGACCACATCATCGACGTTGGGGAAGCGCGGCAACAGCTCGCGCTTGATGCGGCCGACCACGTAATCCGTCACGCCTGCCACGCACTGCACGCTGGTCATGATGCCCAGCACGTTCTTCGTGCCCACCGTGCCGTCTGCGTTGCGATAGCCCTCGAAGGTGTAGCCCTCCAGTTTGGCGAGCTTCGGGTCGGGGCGCGTGGCCAGCGGCAATTCATCCAACGCGGGCGCAGACGGCAGCTTGACCGCATGCTCGTTGACCCAGCTACCGCGCGGCAGCGGCTTCACGGCATAGCCGATCACTTCGTTGTAGCGAATGATCGCGTCGCCTTCGGCCAAGTCGACCAGCGCCACCTTGTGGCCTTGCGGCACGCCTTCGACGAGCACCGTGCCATCGGCCAGCGCCGTGCCGGCGGGCAAGCCGCGTGCGTTGACGACGATGGCGACGTTGTCACCGTCGTGCACGCGGATCGTCAGCGCCTTTTCAGTTGCGTTGCCGGCCTCAGGGGCCAGCGTCGGTTCAGACATCACAGACTCCGTGATTGATTCAAACTCAAACGGGCTTCTTTTCAGCGCCCCAGGCTCGGGCGCTTCGGGTCATACGTCCAGCCCGGCACGAGGTATTGCATGGCCATGGCGTCGTCACGCGCGCCGGGGCCCAGGGTCTTGTACAGCGCATGGGCGGCCATGACGCGCTCCATGTCGATTTCGATGCCGAGGCCCGGGCGCTCCGGCACGGCCACGTGGCCGCCCTGGATGCGCAACGGCTCACGCGTCAGGCGCTCCTCGGCTTCCTGCCAGATCCAGTGCGTATCGATGGCCGTGATGTTGCCCGGCGCGGCGGCGGCCACATGCGTGAACATCGCCAGCGACACATCGAAATGGTTGTTGGAATGCGAGCCCCACGTCAGGCCCCACTCGTCGCACAGTTGCGCGACGCGCACGGAGCCTTGCATGGTCCAGAAATGCGGATCGGCCAGCGGAATATCGACCGCGTGAAGCTGGACGGCGTGGCCCATCTGACGCCAGTCGGTCGCGATCATGTTGGTGGCCGTCGGGATGCCGGTAGCGCGCTTGAACTCGGCCATCACCTCGCGGCCCGAATAGCCGGCTTCGGGGCCGCACGGGTCTTCGGCATAGGCCAGCAGATGCCCTTGGCCCTTGCACAGCGCAATCGCCTCGTTGAGCGACCACGCGCCGTTCGAGTCCAGCGTGACGCGGGCGTGCGGAAAGCGCGCCTTGATGGCGGCAATCGCCTCCATCTCATCCGCACCGCGCATCACGCCGCCCTTGAGCTTGAAATCTGCAAAACCGTAGCGCTCGGTGGCGGCTTCGGCGAGTCGTGCGATGGCGGCGGGTGTCATGGCGGCTTCGTGGCGCAGGCGCAGCCAGTCGTCGGTGCCGTTCCCGCCATCCAGATACGGCAGATCGGTCTTGCGGCGGTCGCCCACGTAGAACAGATAGGCGAGCATCGGGGCGCTATCGCGCTGCTGGCCGGCACCGAGCAGCTCTGCCACCGGCACCTCCAGAAACTGGCCAAGCAGATCGAGCAGCGCCGCTTCCACCGCCGTGATGACGTTGTCCATGCGCAGGTTGATCTCGTGCGGCTGGCGCAGTACCGCCGCTTCCGAAGCAGAGGTCACCTGGTGCACCGTCGCCTGATGCGCGGCATTGCCGCCGCCGGCTAGCGCGCGGCGAATGCTGTTCAGCACACCGTTGGTACGTCCGATCGATTGACCGACCACCAGCGGAATCACGCGCTCCAGCGCTTGGCGGATGCCCTCCCCGCCCGGCACCTCGCCCACGCCGGTGCGCCCGGCGTTGTCCTTCAGGATCACGAGGTTCCGTGTAAAAAACGGTGCATGCGCGCCGCACAGGTTCAGCAGCATGCTGTCGCGGCCCGCGACGGGAATCACCTGCATCTCCGTCACCCGCGGTGTGTGGGTGCGCGCGCCGGACTCGATCGATTGCAACGTCACTTACGAGGCTCCCGTGGCTTACAGCGGCTTGAGTTCCACACGCTTGATCTCGCCGACCATGAACAGGTAGCAGACGATGGCGACCAGCGCGTGGATTCCCACGTACACCAGCGCACCGTTGAACGAACCCGTGGTGTTGACGATGTAACCGATGGCGATGGGCGTGGTGATGCTCGACAGGTTGCCGAAGGTGTTCATCAGCGCGCCCGACAAGCCGGCGATCTGCTTGGGCGCCGTATCGGAGTTCACCGCCCAGCCCAGCGCACCGAGGCCCTTGCCGAAGAACGACAGCGCCATCACCGCCACCACGATGGCCTGCGCGTCGACGTAGTTGCAGATCACCATGGTCATGGAGAGCAGCATGCCCAGCACGATGGGGACCTTGCGCGCCACCGACAGCGAGGCACCACGCCGGAGCAGCGCATCAGAGATGATCCCGCCGAGGATGCCGCCCAGGAAGCCGCACACCGCCGGAATCGACGCAACGAAGCCCGCTTTCAGGATCGACATGCCGCGTGCCTGCACCAGGTACACCGGGAACCACGTGATGAAAAAGTAGGTGAGCGCATTGATGCAGTACTGCGCGATGTACACGCCCATCAGCATGCGGTTCTGCAGGAGCTGCTTCACGTAGCCGAGTTTCGGACCCTCGTTCTTGGCCACGCCCGCACGGTCCATATTGACCAGGCCCCCGCCGGCTTCGATGTATTCGATTTCGGCACGGTTCACGCCCGGGTGGTCCTTCGGTTCGTGCACGAAGGCTCTCCACACGATCGCCATGGCGATGCCGATCACGCCCATCACGATAAACACGTGATGCCAGCCGAACGCGTGCACCAGCCACGCCATCAGCGGGGCAAACACCACGGTGGCGGCATATTGCGCGGAGTTGAAGATGGCCGCCGCGGTGCCGCGCTCATTGGCCGGAAACCACGCTGCCACAATGCGGCTGTTCGCCGGGAAGGACGGCGCCTCGGCCGCGCCCACGAGAAAGCGCAGACAGAACACCATGACGATGGCGGCGGCGCCGGTAAAGAAGCCGATCGCGCCCTGCGCCAGCGTGAAGAGCGACCACAGCAGAATGCTGAACGTGTAGACGCGCTTCGAACCGAAGCGGTCGAGCAGCCAGCCGCCTGGGATCTGCGCGATCACATAAGCCCAGCCGAACGCCGAAAAAATGTAGCCAAGCGACACCGCATCGATGCCGAGTTCCTTCTGCATGGCCGAGCCGGCAATGGAGATGGTCGCCCGATCGGCATAATTGATGGTCGTCACGATAAACAGCATCGCGAGGATCACGAAACGCACGCGGCTCATGCGCTCAGCGCGCGGCACGGCCTGTGCTCCCACTGCGGGGGCTTTGATGTCCATCGTCTCCTCCTGGGGCCGGCACCCGTCGTGCCAGCAGGATCAAATTGCCGGGTCCTGTGCGGCCCGGCGTGTTGTTTTTTGCTAATCGCGTGTTGCGACTTCAGGCCCAGCCTCCATCCACCAAGCGGCGCAGCTTGAGCGGGTTGGCGTCTTGCAGCGCTTCGGGCAGCAGTTCGGCCGGCAGATCCTGGTAGCACACCGGGCGCAGGAAGCGCTCGATGGCTGCCGTGCCGACCGAAGTCGTGCGTGCATCGGTCGTTGCCGGCCAGGGGCCGCCGTGCACCATGGCGTGGCACACCTCGACGCCGGTCGGCCAGCCGTTGGCGAGAATGCGCCCCGCCTTGCGTTCCAGAATCGGCAGCAGCGAACGTGCGATCGCCGTGTCGCCCGCGTCCAGATGCAGCGTGGCGGTCAATTGGCCTTCGAGCGATTCGGCCAGCGCGCGCAGCTCTTCTGCATCGCGGCAGCGCACGACCAGGCCGGTCGCGCCGAAGATCTCGTCGTGCAGCGTCGGTTGCGCCTGGAAGCTCTTGGCATCGGTCACGTAGAAGCCGGCTTGCCCGCGGTTGGGCTGGTCGCTGCCTTGCCCGCGCGCGACGCAGCGCACGTTTGCCTCGGCGGCCAGCTTGTCAACGCCGCGCGTGTAGGCGCTGTGGATACCGGCGGTGAGCATCGGCTGTGCAGCCACATCGCCCATGGCGGCAGCGGCAGCCGCTTCAAAGGCATCCAGTTCCGGCCCATCGATGGCGAGCAGCAGACCCGGGTTCGTACAGAACTGGCCCGCACCCATCGTCAGCGACGCCACGTACTGCTGACCCAGCGCAGCACCACGCTTGGCGAGTGCATCGGGCAGCAGGAACACCGGGTTGATGGCGCTCAGCTCGCCATACACGGGAATCGGCTGCGGGCGTGCCTGCGCAATGCGCAGCAGCGCCAGACCGCCTGCGCGCGAACCGGTAAAGCCGACGGCCTGGATATGCGGATCCGCCACCAGCGCGCCCGCCACATCGTTGTCGGCCAGGATGAGCGAGAACACGCCTTCCGGCAGTCCACACTGCGCAACCGCGGCTTGAATGGCACGGCCCACCAGTTCGGACGTACCCGGGTGCGCCGGATGCGCCTTCACGACCACCGGGCAACCGGCTGCCAGCGCCGATGCGGTATCGCCACCCGCCACCGAGAACGCCAGCGGGAAGTTGCTCGCACCAAACACGGCCACCGGGCCGAGCGCAATGCGGCGCATGCGCAGGTCCGAGCGCGGCAGCGGCTTGCGTTCCGGCAAGGCCGAATCAAGCCGCGCGCCCACGGCATCGCCGGCACGCACCACGCTTGCAAACAGGCGCAGCTGGTTGCACGTGCGGCCACGCTCGCCTTCCAGGCGCGGACGCGGCAAGGCCGACTCGGCCATCGCGCGTTCGATCAGCGCATCGCCCAGCGCTTCGATCTGGCTGGCGATGGCTTCCAGGAAGGCAGCGCGGGTTTCCGGCGCGGTCTCGCGGTAAGCGTCAAAAGCCGCGGCGGCCAGTTCAGCGGCACGCGCGGCCTCGGCCTTGGAGGCCAGGGTGAATTCAGGTTCGAGCCATTCCCCGGTGGCGGGGTTCATGGCGCGAACCTTGCCGGCACCACCCGCTACGCGGGCGGCACCCAACAACAGTTCGCCGCTCAATTGCATAAGGATTCCTTGTGTTTTCGGTTGCGCTCAGGCCGCCAGCTTTTCCACTTCGGCAATGCGCGACACCAACGTCGACAGTTCAGCAATCTCGGCGTCGGTCAGGTCAGTCAACGGAGCACGGACCGGACCTGCGTCACGGCCGATGACCTTCATACCGGCCTTGACGATCGACACCGCATAACCCCGCTTGCGATTGCGCAGCTGGATGTACGGCAGCACGAACTCGTTGAGCATCTTGTAGACCTTGGCATTGTCGAACGCGCGCACGGCGGCGTAGAACTCTAGCGCGAACTTCGGCACGAAGTTGAAGATGGCCGACGAATACGTCGTCACGCCCATCGTCAGGTACGGCAGCGCAAAGGTCTCGGCCGTCGGCAGGCCACCGACGTAGGTGAAGCGGTCGCCCAGGCGGGCGTAAATGCGGGTCATCAGTTCCAGGTCGCCCACGCCATCCTTGAAGCCGACGAGGTTCGGGCAGCGGTCGGCCAGGCGCTCGAGGTGGTTCTCGTCGAGGACCTGGTTGGCGCGGTTGTAGACGATCACACCCAGCTTGGTGGATTTGCAGACCTGCTCCACGTGCGCGGCCACGCCGTCCGCCGACGCTTCGGTCAGGTACGGCGGCAGCAGCAGGATGCCGTCGGCGCCGGCAGCTTCTGCGGCCTTGCAGTATTCGATCGATTCAGCCGTGCCACGGCCCGCCGGGGCGATCACCGGAATCTTGCCGCCGGTTTCCGCCACGGCTGCGCGCACCACGCGATCGGTCTCGGCTGCCGTGAGCGAGAAGAATTCACCCGTGCCGCCCGCTGCAAACAGGCCAGCGGCGTCGTGGCTGAACAGCCAGTTCAGGTTGGCGCGATACGCTGCCTCGTCGAACGACAGGTCCGACGCCTTGAAATGCGTGATCGGGAAGGACAGCAGACCGGAGCCGATCTGTTGGGCGAATTCTTTAGGGCTGTATCGGGACATGTCTCGCTCGTGATGAATGCGTGTTGTTGGTGAGCGAATTCTTGCACCGCGATCGATTCAAGTCCAAGCCAACTACTAACTCGATCAATACAGAACTTGTATTGATACAGGGTCTTCCCTAGGTCGCTGATTCCGATGCTGCGACCGCACGTGACGGCGCGGCCGCGTCCCGTCAGTGCCGCCTTACACCGCGCCCTCGGCCTCCACGTAAAGGGCATACAGCGAGTGCGAGCTCGCCATATAGAGGCGGTTGTTCTTCGGGCCGCCGAAGGTCAGGTTGGGGCAGCGTTCCGGCAAGTGGATGAAGCCGATCGGCTTTCCATGCGCGTTGAAGATTTTCACGCCGTCGTAGTCGGCGGAGTTGACGCCCACGCGCCCGTCCGAGCCCCAGCCGCACCAGAGGTTGCCATCCTTGTCGACGCGAAAGCCATCCAACGCGCCCGCGCCGTTGGCGTCGATCAGCTTGGTCTTGTTGGACGCCGTGCCGTCGGGCGCGATGTCGTAGCTCCAGATGCTGCGCGACGGCGTGCCCTTCCACTCGACCACGTAGAGCTTCTTCTCGTCGGGCGAAAACGCCAGCCCATTCGGGTTGACGAGGTCGGTGATGATCGCGCGGAGGCTGCCGTTCGGATCGATCCGGTAGACGTTGGTGGTGGCCTGCTCCGGCTGCGCCTTGAAACCCTCCCAGTTGCCGTTGATGCCGAACGTTGGGTCGGTGAACCAGATGCTGTCGTCGGACTTGACGACGATGTCGTTGGGCGCGTTCAGCCGCTTGCCCTGGTACTGATCGGCCAGCACGGTGATGCTGCCGTTGAATTCGGTGCGCGTGATGCGGCGCGTGACCGAGTGTTCGCACGTGACAAGGCGCCCTTGCCGGTCGCGCGTATTGCCGTTGGCGTAGTTCGACGGCTCGCGGAACACGCTGAACGCGCCGTTCGTCTCGTCGTATTTCATGATGCGGTTGTTCGGAATGTCGCTCACCAGCAGGTAGCGCCCGGCGGGAAAGTAAACGGGCCCCTCGGCCCACCGCATGCCGGTGGCGAGCTGCTCTACCGAGCTGCTGTAGAGCCGGTATTTCAGGAAGCTCGGGTCGAGCACTTCCACCGCCACGTCGGGGTAGCGCGCGTTCGGCTTGAACCCTTCGATCTTCTGCGCGCCGGCCAGGCCGCTGGCCGCTGCAAGGCCTGCCCCTGCCACATTCTTGAGAAACCTGCGACGGCCAACTTCCGCGCTTTCCATGGACATGCTCGTCTCCTGATGGTTGTCATTGGCCCTTCGAGCCGAAGGGCGAGCCGATTCTTGCACCGGCGATCTTTCCGTTTCAAGATAAGCACTGACTCAATCCATACAGGTTTTGAATCGATGTTTGAACTCAGCCAACTCCGCTGCTTCGTCGCCGTGGCCGAAGAACTGCACTTTGGACGGGCAGCAGAACGCCTGCACATGACGCAGCCGCCGCTGTCACGCCAGGTGCGCCTGCTGGAACATCAGGTCGGCACCGAACTGTTGGAGCGCAACAGCCGCTCGGTCAAGCTGACGGCGGCCGGACGCAGTTTTCTGCCCGACGCCTCGCGCATCCTGCGGCTGGCGGACGAGGCAGCAGCCACGGCGCGGCGCGTGGCGACGGGCGCGGCCGGACAGTTGGCGATCGGCTTTACCGCATCGGTCGGCTACGGCAAATTGCCTTCGCTCGTGAGCGCCGTGCGGGCGGCTTCACCGGGCGTGCGGCTGACGCTGAAGGAGATGGTGAGCGGCGCGCAGCTCGCGGCGCTGGATGCGCGTGAAATCGACGTCGGCCTGCTGCGCCCGCCGGTGGAGCATGGCGAGCTGATTGCGGTGCCGTGCTCGCAGGAAGCGCTCGTGATCGCCCTGCCGGAAGCGGTGGCCGACAGTTGGCCGCAACGCCCCAGCCTGCGCGACTGCGAGGGCCAGCCACTGCTGATGTATTCGCCATACGAGGCGCGCTATTTCCACCAGATGGTCAGCAGCCTGCTGGAGCGTGCGGAGGTGCTGCCCGACATCGTCGAATACGTCAGCCAGATCCACTCGATGCTGGCGCTGGTGCGTGCGGGAATCGGCGTGGCGCTCATCCCCGCAGCAGCGGCCATGCTGCACTTCGAGGGCGTGGTCTATCGCCCGGTGCGCACGACGCCGGCCAAGCCGGTGGAACTCTGGATGGCCTATCGCAAGGACAACGACAACCCCGTCTTCAACGTGCTCAAGACGGTGCTCCACAACGCGCTTGCCGAGCGGCGCTGAACTCACACGGCACTGCATTTGCTGCAGCCATGGCGATCCCGCCCCGGAGACCGCCATGCCGCAAACACCACAGACCATTCCACGCACCGCCATCTGGCTCGCCGCGGCGGCCATCGGCCTGACCACGGTCGCCTTGCCGCATCCCGCTCACGGCAAACTGCCGCCGCCCACGCCGGCTGAGCAGGCCGCCGCTGCCCAGCAGGCCGAGACGGAACGCGCCCAGAAAGCGCAGGAGCAGGCCCAGCTGACCGAAGTGCAGGACCGCCTGGCGGCGCGCTTTGGCAAGGGCGGCAACAACGCGCCAGACGCGGTCACGCCCGCCACCAACCTGCCCAAGAACGTCGCAGAAGCGCCGGGTACGGCGGGCCCGCATGGCGGCTCGCGGCCCAGTGCGGAATCCCATTCGGGCAACGCCCGCTAGGCGATCAGCGGAAACCCCGTGTCAAACGTGGTGGCCACCTCCAGCCGCTGTTTGAGCAGGCCCACCTTCACGTAGAAATCGGCCGTGCGCTGCTGCTCCGCAATGACCTGCGGATCGATGGCGCGCCACACCGTCTGTCGACGTGCGAACTGCAGCCGGGCCGCCTCCGGCGCAATGCCGATGATGCGGGCCAGCGTGGCCGAAAAGCTGTCGACATGCTGGTACGACCACACCTGCGCACGCACCACGCGCTGCAAAAAGTCGCGCAGCGCGTCGCGCTTGGCCGCCAGCGCAGCGTCGGTCGCTGCCAGGTAGCTGAGGCCCGACCACAACCCGCGCCCGCTGACGAGCACGCGCGCATGCTTGGCCGTTTCGGCCATCGCCGTGTAGGGCTCCCACGTTGACCACGCATCGATCGACCCGTTGACCAGCGCAAGCTTGGCATCTGCCGGCGGCAGGAAGCGGAAGTTGGCATCGTCCGGACCCAGCCCCGCCGACTCCAACGCCTTGAGCGCCACGAAATGCCCGATCGACCCGCGGTTGGTACCGATGGACTTGCCCTTCAGATCTGCCGCCGTCTTCAACGGAGAATCGGGCCGCACCAGCACCGCCGTGCCGTACGGGTCCGATCGGTTAGCGCCGATCAGCTTGATGCGCGTACCCGCCGCCAAGGCAAAGATGGCTGGCGCATCGCCAATCGGGCCCAAGTCGACCGCGCCCGCGTTGAGCGCTTCGGCCAGCGGAGCAGCCGCCGGAAACTCGGTCCATTGGATGTCGTACTGCACGCCCTTGAGCGAGTCGGCCGCTTCCAGCAGCGCGCGCAGGCCACCCTTCTGGTCGCCCGCCTTGAGCACGAGGCGGGGTTGCGCGATGGACAAGGCAGGCGCGGCAGCGAGCGCCAGCGTGGATTGCAGAAAACGTCGTCGATGTTGCGGCATGGTGATGGAGCGATGCGATCGAGGGTCAGTGGATGAAGCCGCCTTTCACATAGCGCACCGGTTCGGCGTCCATGCGGGCGATCAAGGAGTCGAGGCCGCTTGTGCTGCGGGCGGTTCCGCGTGCGGCCGAGGTGCAGAGGAAATCGGCGTCGGACCACGTCGTGCCCGGAGCGCCGCGTGCGCGCAACCAGCCATTGCGATCGGCCAGCAACTGCGTGCCGGAGAACGCTTGCGGCGCAGCACCGGCGATGGCGGCAAAGACGCTCCAGGCGTCGGCGCCTGTCGCCACGCAACGCGCCTGGAACGCGCGCGTCGGCGGTGGCAACGTGCCATCCGGCGTAATGAGCAACGTCTGGAAACGCGGATCTTCCAGCGGGATGTCGGTGCTCGATGCCGCATCCACCGCCACCACCCGCACGCGTTGGCCATTGCGCCATGTCGCCAGGGATTGCGGCAGCGCGTCGCCGCAGCGCACGGACAACGCAGGCAGCGCCACCGGCAGCGGCCAGCCGCCGGCGCGCACGCCGCCACGCGCGGCCAGCACCTTCATGGCGTCGAGTACCGCCCAGACATCGGCATCGCTCAGTCGACCGGCAAATGCGGGCATGGTCGACGCACCTTGCGTGTCCTGCATGCCGTGGGCGATGTGCCAGAACAGCTCGCCATCGGCATGACGGCCAAGCAACGGGCCGACCACCGTGGGCGGCCAGCGCGTGAGCGTGGCGGCCAAGGGCCCTTCGCCCCGGCCGTCTGCGCCGTGGCAGCTTGCGCACGCGGCGTTGTAGATGCGCGTGCCCTGCGTGATGGACGCCACCGAAAACGCCGTTGGGCTCACATGGAAACTCGTCGGCACGGCGGGCGCCACCACAACCGCCGACGGCCAGGGCGCCACCACAAGCAGGCCCGCCGCGACGCCGGATGACACCGGCCGCCATCGCCGCACGAGCACGGCGATCACGACGGCCAGCAACGCCAGCATCAAGGCAATCAGCGTCAGGCCAAGCTGCCGCGCTTGCCCAAGGTCGATCAACAGGGTTTCGCCCGCGATGCGCACGTCCCACGGCCACGCCGGCTGCCCGTGAGACTCGCCGGTCAGCCCAAGCGTGTGCAGCAGCACCAGCACGCCGTGCTGCGCCCATTGCAGAAAGCCAAGCAACGCGTTGAGCCAGACCGTCGCTTCCGGTCCGCTCATGATGATGCCGCCATCTACCAGGTCTCGCCCAAGCCGAGATGACCGAGCGCCTCGTGCCGCAACGCGCTCAAGCGCGGGTCGCCGCGATGGCGCGGGTAAGGCAGATCCACCGTCAGTTCCGCCGTGATGCGCGCCGGGCGCGGGCTGAAGATGACCACCCGCTGCGCCAGGAACAGCGCCTCCTCCACATCGTGCGTTACCAGCACGGTCGAGAAGCGCGCGCGTTGCCACAGCGTCACCAGCTCGCTCTGCATGGCCAGCCGCGTGAGTGAATCCAGCTTGCCCAGTGGCTCGTCCAGCACCAGCAATTGCGGATCGTTGACCAGCGCACGCGCCAGCGCCACACGTTGCGCCATGCCGCCCGACAGCTCATGCGGAAACGCCCGATGAAAGCCGCCCAGGCCCACGCGTTCCAGCGCATCGTCCACGCGGTCACGCTCTGCGTTGAGCACGCCGCGCGCTTGCAGGCCCAGCGCGACGTTGTCCCACACGCGCCGCCATGGGTAGAGCGTCGGATCCTGGAAGACCACCACACGCGACGGGTCCGGCGCGTTGATGGGCGCATCGTCCTGCAGGATGCGGCCGCGCGTGGGCGGCTCCAGCCCCGCAATCAGGCGCAGCAGCGTGGACTTGCCGCAACCGCTTGGCCCCAGCAGCGCAACGAACTCGCCCGGCTGGATGGTCAGGCTCACACCGTCGAGCACCTGCAGCGGATTGGCGCGGCTGCCAAACCAGTGGCTGACGCCCTGCACGTCGATACGCGCCCCAGCTGTGGCCGCAGGCGGTGCCTCGCGTTCCAGCACGGCTACCATTTCAGCGTCCCCTTCTGCCAGACCAGCGCGCGGTCACGCACCTTGAAGAGCAGCGTGATGATGCTGGAGAACAGCAGCGCCATGACAATCAGCGCGGCATACATGTTGACGTACGATGCCCAGCCTTGCGCCCAGGTCAGGTACCAGCCGAGGCCCGACTTCACGCCCATCATCTCCGCCGTCACCAGCACCGTGAACGACGCGCCCAGCCCCATGAATAGACCCACGAACACCTGGGGCAGCGCTGCCGGAATCGCCACACGCAGCACCAGGAATGCGTTGGATGCGCCCAGCGTGCGGGCAACGTCGTAGTAGCTTTTGCTCACGCCCGCCACGCCGGACCACGTGAGCACCGCCACCGGAAAGCCGGCCGCCAGGGCGATCAGGAAAGCCGCCGCCGAATAGCTCGACGGGAAGAAGTAGAACGTGATCGGCAACAGCGCCGTCGCCGGCAACGGCCCGAGAATGCGCAGCACCGGATGCACCCAGTAGCCCACCGCGCGCGACCAGCCGATCGACACGCCCACCAGAAAGCCCGTCAACGCGCCGAGCAGATAACCGATGCCGAGCAGCTTGAGCGTATTCAACACGCTGTCGCCCAGACGCGGCCAGTCTTCCGAATAGACCTCGATCAACGCCTGCGGCGGCGCAAAGAACGGTGTGGGCAATGCGCCGGACTTGGCCGTCAGCACCTCCCACAACGCCAGCACTGCAGGCACGGCGATCAGCCATGGCCCGGCCGGTTGCAGCGCTTCCTGCACGGGGCGCAACGGGGCCACATGGCCCGCCGCCAACGCCACCACGAACAGCGCAATGCCAACGATCAACGCGGCAATGCCCAGCTCCGCCGTGAACGCCCAATCGCTGAAGCCGACCACGTGGTTGGGCCAGCGCCACGTCAGCAGCCCGAAGGCAGCCCAGGCCAATGCGGCCACGGCGCCGGTGCGCCATGCCCCTCCGCGCTCTGCGGCATCGGCAAATGGGTTGGAGAGCGCGGCGGGCGCCTCCAGTGTTTGCGGGATGGTGCTCATGTCGATGTGTTCCTCATGTGCTCACGTGCTCACGCGCCGCGCGTCAGGCCAGCACATTCACGTACACGTGCTGCGCCAGGCGCTGCGGATCGGTGGTCTTCTTGATAACGCCGATGCGGCGGAAGTCTTCCGCGTAGAAGGCGATCTCGTCGCGCAGGTCGACGCCGGTCGGGTGATGCGTGTACGTGAGCGTGGCGTAGAGCTTGCGCAAGTCGTCCAGCGCCACCTTGGGCGAATACTTGGCAAACACCTTGGCGGCCTCATTCGGGTTTTCGTTGACGAAATCCGTGGCCTGCACAATCGAGCGCGCCAGTGCAGATGCCGTCGGGCGGTCATTGCGGACCAGCTCGCCGCGTGCGCCGATCACGCAGCAGACCTTGCGCGCGTATTCACCGGAGAGGTTCGTGGCCAGTTCCACGTAGGCGCCGTTCGTGCGCTTCTCCAGCAGGTAGAGGTTCGGGTCGCCGTCGGCAATCGCCTGGATCTCCCCCTTGTCCACCGCCACGCCCAGCAGGTCAGCCGGGTACTGGCGCCAGGTGATGTCCTTGTCCGGGTCAATGCCGTTCTTGGCCAGCAAGATGGTGAAGAAGTGCTTGCCCGGCGCGGCAAGATCGCTCACGCCCACGGTCTTTCCCTTGAGCGCCGCCAGGTTCGTGACGCCTGCCGCCTTGGAACCCACAAGCCGCACACAGCCGCCATGCGAGCTGCCGATGATCTTCACGTCAAAGCCCGCTTCCAGCGGCTTGAGCCAGCGGTGAATCATGCCGACTGCCGCATCGGCCTTGCCGGTGGCGATCGATTCAAGCAGTTGATCGGTCGAGCCGCTGTAGTTGATCAGGTCGACGTGCAGCCCGTTCTTTTCGAAGAAGCCGCGTTCCTGCGCCACCACGATGGGCGTCAGGCAAAACGAGTTCTGGTTCCAGGCAAACGTCAGCTTGCGCTGTTGCGAGTAGGCTTTGCGGCCCAGGATCAATGCCGGTGCGGCCAGCGCCGTGGCGGCCGCTGCATGCAATATCTTGCGGCGCGAGATGCCCGCGGTCTCTTCGCTCATTGAATGCTCCCCGTGATGACGTGTTCGATGTGTTCGATGTGTTGTGTGAGGCGACGGCTTAATCGAGCACGTCCGGCTCGGCCGCGACCAGGCCGGCGTAAAGGCTCTCGAATGCGTGCAGCGCCCCCTCCTGCCCGCCCACCTGGCTGTGTGTATGGCGCGCCGTGGCGGCATCGATGGGCTGCGGCGTGCCGGCGGCCTCGGCCAGCAGTTGCGTGTGGGCAGCGTTGTCCAGCGCGATGTACCACCATGCCGCGGCTTCCACCGTCGGGCCGGCCGTGAGAATGCCGTGGTTCTTCAGGATCACGCCCTTGTGCGTGCCGCCGTCGGGCTTGGTCAACGCATGCGCGATGCGCTCGCCCTCACTGGAATCGACCACCATGCCGGTGAAGTCGTCGAACAGCGCATGGTCTTCATAGAACGAGCATGCATCCTGCGTGAGCGGATCCAGCGGCCGACCCAGCGTCGACCACGCCTTGCCGTAGGTCGAATGGGTATGCGCCGCAGCCACGATGTGCGGATGCGCTTCGTGAATCGCCGCATGAATCGCAAACGCCGCCTTGTTGAGCGGCCGGTTGCCGATGACGGTCTCGCCACGCGCGTTCACGAGCAGGAGGTCCGACACCTTGATGCGCGAGAAATGCACCCCCAGCGGGTTGACCCAGAAGTGGTCCGTCAACTCCGGATCGCGTGCGGTGATGTGCCCCGCCAGCCCGAGGTCGAAGCCGTGCCGCGCAAACAGGCGGAACGCGCCCGCAAGGCGCTCCTGCCGATGGCGCCGCTCGGCCTCGAGCGTCGGCCGCGTGGCGGGCGGATCAAACCAGAACTTCTGCTGCGGCGTGCTGTTCAGCTTGAGCGTGGACGATGCCGCGCGCTCGATGGAAAGGACTGCGCTCATGCCCGTGCCTCACGCGGCCTTGCGCTGCGCATCACGCTGCGCAACCAGCTCGCGCACGCGCGGGATGAGCGTGCGGCCGTAATCCAGCACGTCTTCCAGCGGATCAAAACCGCGGATCAGGAAGGTGGTGACGCCCAGGTCGTAGTAGTCGAGCAGCGCATCGGCCACCTGCTCCGGCGTGCCGACCAGCGCGGTGGAATTGGAGCGTCCGCCGGTTTCCTTGGCGATGGCCGTCCACAAACGTTTGTCGACGCGCTCGCCTCGTTCGGCTGCCGCGAGCAGGCGGCGTGCGCCCTCGCTCTGTTGCGGGCCGCCTCGGCTGTAGCCCTGCTGCACACGCAGCGCGCGCGTCCGCTCGAGGATGTTCTCTGCCCGTGCCCAGGCGGCGTCTTCCGTTTCCGCCAGGATCGGGCGGAACGACACAGAAAACCGGATGCTGCGCCCGTGCTTGGCGGCTTCGGCCCGCACGCGCGTCGTCAGATCGCGCACCTGGTCGAGCGACTCACCCCACAGCGCATACACGTCGGCATGCTTGCCGGCCACCTCGACGGCTACGTCCGAAGCACCACCGAAGTAGATTGGCACATGGGGCTTCTGCGCGGGCTTCACTTCAGAGAAACCTTGCTCGAAGCGATAGAACGTGCCCTCGTGGTCGAACGGCTTCGACTCTGTCCAGATGCGCCGCAGGATGCCCAGGTATTCGTCCGTGCGTGCATAGCGCTGGTCGTGGTCGAGGTAATCGCCATCGCGACGCTGCTCGCTGTCGGAGCCGCCGGAGATGAAGTGCACGCCCAGGCGGCCACCGGTGAACTGATCCAGCGTGGCAATCTGGCGCGCGGCCAGCGTCGGATTGGTAAACCCGGGCCGGTGCGCAAGCATGAAGTGGATGCGCTCCGTCAACGCGGCTGCATACGAAATCGTGAGCGTGGCCGACGGCCCCGTTGAATGGTGCGGCACGAGGATGCGATCAAAGCCGGCCTGCTCGTGCGCCTGTGCAAAGGCACGTACGTAATCGCGGTCGACCACGGGCCCATTCGGATCGGGCGGGTGAATTTCCGACTGCTTCTGGCTTTGGATCATGCCGATGAAATCGACGCTCATGCTGGCTCCATTCCGCATATCGTTAGAAGACTTGCGAGGCAATGCGCCCCGCCATGAATGCGAATGAAGTTACGTCACCACCAGCATTGCACTAACGAATAATTTCAACGCTGCATATACGGCATAGGTCGTTCGCGGCGCGTGGCAACCCGGATACGCTGTGCGCCAATGTCACCTGCTTCGCACATCGCATCGCCATGTCGCCTGCTCCCTTGCATCGCCTGCCAACGCCGCCCGACCGGCTTGCCGAAGTGCTGGCCACCATTGCTCCGCAGCTGGCCGCGTCAGCCGCAGAGCATGATCTGCAGGGCAGCTTCCCGCACGACAACTTCGCGCTGCTGCACGCCTCGGGCCTGATTGCACAGGTCATCCCGCAAACGCATGGCGGTGGTGGCGCCGGCCTGCAGACGGCACGGCAGATCATTGCCTCCATCGCACATGCCGATGCAGCCACCGCGCTGGTGCTGACGATGACGTACCTGCAGCATCGCGCCATCGCACGTGCCGATACACGCTGGCCGGCGCATGTCAGGCAACAGGTGTTTGCCACTGCCCTGAATGAAGGGGCGCTCATCAACGCGCTGCGCGTGGAGCCCGACCTGGGCACGCCCGCACGCGGCGGCTTGCCCGCCACCGTGGCGACGCGCGTGGGCAGCAACTGGCGCATCCGGGGCCGCAAGCTCTACAGCACCGGAAGCCCTGCGCTGCGCTGGCTTGCCGTGTGGGGCCGCACCGATGAAGCCGAGCCGCGCGTGGGGATCTTTCTCGTGCCGCGCCCGTTGCCGCAAACACCGGGCATCCGCATTGAAGAAACCTGGAACCACCTCGGCCTGCGTGCCTCGGGCAGCCACGACGTCGTCCTCGAAGATGTGGAGATTCCGCTCGACCACGCCGTCGACATCCGCCCTGCTGCCGAATGGCCGGTACACGGCGCCGCACAAGCCGACACCAGCGCGCAGCTCGACCAGCAAGCCTGGATGAACGTGCTGCTCGGCAGCCTGTACGACTCCGTGGCCCAGGCCGCGCGCGATTGGCTTGTCGCGTTCCTGAACACGCGTGCGCCGGCCAACCTGGGCGGGCCGCTGGCCACGCTGCCGCGCATGCAGGAAGCCGTGGGCGAGATTGCCGCCGCGCTACGCACTAACCGCGTCCTGCTCGATCACGCAGCCGAAGCGGCAGATGCAGGCTCGCCGCTTTCCATGACCGACAGCGGGCTCCTCAAGTACACCGTCACCACCAACGCGATCCGCGCCGTGGAGCTGGCGCTGCAGCTGTCCGGCAACCATGGGTTGTCGCGCCACAACCCGCTCGAGCGCCACTATCGCGATGTGCTGTGCAGCCGCATCCACACGCCGCAGAACGATTCCATCCTGCTGGCAGCCGGCCGCACTGCGCTCGGGGTTTAGCTGGACGCCGCCCATCAAGTCCAGCAAGATGCACCGAAACCCCACATCAGGAACCCGCCGATGAGCACGCCCGCCCTCGCTGCCGCTTCCGCTGCTATTTCCGCTGCCGTTTCCTCTGCGGCGCCCGCAACCCAGTCCATCGCACCGCTGCGTGATTTCGTGACTGCGCTGTCGCGCCTGCTGGATCAGCAACCGACCGAAGCCGAGATCCTCTCGCGTGCCGGTGCCCTGCTCGGCGCGCTTGTCGCCCGCGACGACTGGTTGCCCGCTGAGTACGCGCAGCCGCACCCCGAGCACTTCCAGCAGTTCCTGCTGCATGCCGATTCGGGCGAGCGCTTTTCCATCGTGAGCTTTGTCTGGGGCCCCGGCCAGCGCACCCCCATTCACGACCACACCACGTGGGGCCTGATCGGCATGCTGCGCGGCGCTGAATACTCGCAGCCGTTCAAGCTCGACGCGCAAGGCAAACCGCAACCCGACGGCCCGGCCATCCGCCTGGAGCCGGGCGCTGTGGAACACGTCTCGCCGCGCGTGGGGGACATCCACCGCGTGCACAACGCCTTTGACGATCGCACGTCGATCAGCATCCATGTCTACGGCGGCAACATCGGCGGCATCCACCGGTCCGTCTATACGGAAGACGGCCAGCGCAAGCCTTTCGTCTCCGGCTATTCGAATACCCATCTGCCCAATCTCTGGGACCGTTCCAAGGACACGCCTGCATCATGAGCACCACCATCGACGCCATCGAATCGCCGGTCGCTGCACCGCTGGCCGAAACCCACGTCCCGACACTGGCGTATGCCGACGTGCGCGCCGCCCTGCTGGCCCGCAAGGAGATCGCGCTGGTCGACGTCCGCGAGGAAGACCCGTATGCCCAGGCGCATCCGCTGTGGGCAGCCAACCTGCCGCTCTCCCGGCTGGAGCTGGAAGCGTGGTCGCGCATTCCGCGCCGCGATACGTTGATCGTGCTGTACGGCGTGCACGATGGCGTGGACCTCGCCCCGCGCGCGGCGGCCAAGCTGGCTGAACTCGGCTATACGCGCGTGTACCTGCTCGAAGGCGGCCTCGATGGCTGGCGCGCAACCGGCGGCGAAGTGTTCCAGGACGTGAACGTGCCGAGCAAATCCTTTGGCGAATACGTGGAGGCGCATCGCCACACGCCATCGCTCAGCGCGCAGGAGGTCAAGGCGCTGCTTGATGCCAAGCGCGACGTGGTGATCGTCGATTCGCGCCGCTATGAAGAGTTTCAGACCATGAGCATCCCCACGGCGACGAGCGTGCCGGGCGCCGAGCTGGTGCTGCGCATCCGCGAGCTGGCGCCGGACCCGAGCACGCAGGTCATCGTTAATTGCGCAGGCCGCACGCGCAGCATCATCGGCACGCAATCGCTCGTGAATGCCGGCATCCCCAACCCGGTGGCGGCACTGCGCAACGGCACCATCGGCTGGCTGCTGGCCGATCAGGTGCTGGACCATGGCGCCAGCCGCCGTCACCCGCAGGACGTGTCTGCCGAAACGCGCGCGCAGGCCCAGGCCGATGCACGCGCCGTGGCCGAGCGCGCCAACGTGCCGCGCATTGCGCTGGCTGAAGTTGCCAAACTGGAGACACCGGACCGCACGGTCTACAAGCTCGACGTACGCACGCCCGAGGAATATGCCGCCGGCCACCTGCCCGGCTTTGCCAGCGCGCCCGGCGGCCAGCTCGTGCAGGAAACCGACCACACCGCCGCCGTGCGCGGCGCCCGTATCGTCCTGGCCGATGACGACGGTGTGCGCGCCGACATGTCCGCCTCGTGGCTCGCACAGATGGGCTGGGAGGTCTATGTCGTCGATCCGGTCGACGCCAGCGAGCGCAGCGTCACCGGCACGTGGCAGACGCCCGCGCCACAACCTCCGGCCGTGCGCACGGTCGACGCCCGCGCCCTGGCCGGCTGGCTGGAAGCAGGCGACACCGCCGTCATCGACGTCACGCGCAGCGCCAACTACGTTGCGCGGCATATTCCGGGGGCGTGGTTTGCCGTGCGCTCCGACTTGCCCGCAGCGCTGGCGCGCATCCCGGCGGCCCGCCGCTATGTGCTCACGTGCGGCTCCAGCCAGCTTGCCCGCTTTGCCGCCGCCGACCTTGCCAAGCTGACGCAGGCCGAGGTGTGGGTGCTAGACGGAGGTACCGCAGCATGGGTGGCCGCCGGCCTGCCCGTTGAAGCCGGCGAGACCCGCCTGGCCTCAGACCCCATCGACCGCTACCGCCGCCCGTATGAAGGCACGAGCGCGCCGCGCACCGCCATGCAGGCCTATCTCGACTGGGAGTTCGGGCTGGTGGAGCAGCTTCGGCGCGACGGAACGCACGGGTTCCGGGTCATCTGAGGGGCCGCCAAGGTTCGGAACGTCACGCTTGGCGTTCTGAACTCGACACTTGGGGTTCCAACACCCCACGCTTGAGGTTCCGGACGCCGCGCTTGAGGTTCCGAACTCCACCGGTGGCGTTCGGAACGTGACCGGAGGCGTTCAGAACCTCGATATCTCGTAGTCCGAACGCCAGCATTGAGGTTCTGAACGCCATGCATGGGGTTCCAAACCCCGCACGCCGGGTTCGCAACCCCGAACGTGAGGTCTGGAACCCCGTGATTGGCGTCTCGAACTCCACATACGCCTCCGTTCACTTGCTTGCTAACGCCGCTCACAACGAGCGATAACAAAACTCGTTTTGCGCATAAGCCGGCGTTGAGTAGCATCGGGACTTCCTCGCAGAGGTTCCGTCATGTCGCCCTTCATCGCCCTGTGCCTGCTCATCACCTACGTGGTGTGGGGCACAACGTATCTCGCCATCCGCTTTGCGCTGACCGATCTGCCGCCCTTCCTGATGATGGGCTCGCGTTTTCTGGCTGCAGCGGTGCTGCTCGCCCCGCTCGTCATCCTGCGACAGCGCAAGCAGCCCGAAGAGCGGCCGAGTGCGCGACAAGTCCGCAACTGCGCATTGATCGGCGCGTTCATGCTGGTGGGCGGCATGGGCATGACGGCGGTGGCCGAGCAGACCATCTCGTCGGGTGCGACCACGGTGATGATCGCGTCGATGCCGCTGTTCTCCACGCTCTGGACGCTGCTGGCCGGCGGCCGCCTGCGGGCCTATGAGATTGGCGCCATCGCGCTGGGCAGCATCGGGATTGCGGTGCTGTTTCGTGGCGCGGAGTTCCAGGCCAGCACGGTCGGCGTGCTCGCGCTGACCACCGCCATCGCGTCATGGTCGTTCGGCTCGCAGCTCTCCAAGCGCATCGACATGCCCAAGGGCATGACGGCGTTCGTATTGGAGATGGCCTTTGGCGGCGTGGCACTCGTCGTGCTCAGCCTGCTCACCGGCGAAACGTGGCCCAGCCACATCGGCATGCATGCCGCGCTTGCGTGGGGCTACCTGGTGGTGTTCGGCTCGGCCATCGCCTTCACGGCCTACATGGCGCTGGTGGAACGCGTGTCCACCGTCATGGCGACAAGCTACGTGTATGTGAACCCGCCCATCGCCCTGCTGATGGGCGCATGGCTGGCGGATGAAGTCGTCGCGCCGCAGACGCTGGGCGCAACGGGCATCATCCTCGCGGCCGTGGTGGTGCTGACGGCCGGGGCAACGCGCGCGGCGCGGCGGGCGGCTGCTTGAACGTGCCCGATGGTGGTCGAAAAAAAAGCCCGCACATTGGCGGGCTTTTTCTTTGGAGGGCGATCAAGCTGTCTTGATTTCAGCCAGCAGATCGGGGTGGTGGTCGAGAAGCTTCAAGAGTTTCACCAGCGCCAGAGACGGTTTCGTCTTCCCCGTCTCATAGCGCGAGAACGCATTGACGCCGCCGCCAAAAATCTCGGCGGCCTCGCGCTGGTCCAGATTCAGTTTGCGCCGCACCGCCGCAATGTAGGCCGGATCAACATAGCCGGCATTCACCTGGCGCTGAAACGCCGACACCAGTTCGCCATACCGGTCGCCCTGCCCGCGTTCGAGCACGATCTCGTCGCATGCAGGGCAGAACGCTCCAGTAACGGACGGGATGACAGTCGTCTCGCCTTTGTAGGCGTACGGCACATCGCGGGTGTCATGAACCAGCTCGGCGGCACCGCAGCTCGGGCATTTCATGGTCAAAGCTCCTTGAACGAAACGATCAGCACGCCATCGACAACTGTCAGCTTCAGGTAGACGTCTTGGCCCTGCGCCTTGGCGTGATAGACGTCTTGCCACACGCGGTGGTCGGCATGGGTCGTCATGCTCTTGTAGAAGCAGTGCGGCGTGAGCGTCATGACGACTGCGCACATGCCCGCCAGATCCGTAATGCCGAGTTCGAGCGCCCCCTCGTATGCACTGCGTGTCGCCCGTACGCTGCCCGATCGGATCAGTTCACGAATGAGCGACAGCTTGGCATGTGGCGTACGTTTTCCATGCACGCCAAATTAACCTAGTTGGTTAGTATACCAAATAGGTCAATTCCGAAAACGTTCTTCTGGGAGAGAAGTTAGCCCGCCAACGACGACGGCAACGACGCGCTGGGCGCCGCTTCGCCGTCGGCAAACGCGGCGCTGCCTTCATCCTCGGCGCTGTCCAGCCGGTTGAGCCACGCCAGCAACGCGTCGGCTTGCTGCGGGCGCGAGAACAGGTAGCCCTGCCCCAGGTCGCAGCCGGCGTCGCGCAGCAACGCGAGCTGCTCGGGGTCTTCCACGCCTTCGGCCACGACCTGCATGCGCAGGCTGTGGGCCATGGCGATCACCGCACCGGCAATGGCCTCGCCGTCGCCGGGCATGCGCTGCACGAAGCTGCGGTCGATCTTGAGCTTCTGGATCGGGAAACGCTGCAGATACGCGAGCGAGGAATAGCCGGTGCCGAAGTCGTCGATGGACAGGCTGATGCCGGCCGCGTGCAGGGATTCGAGCAGCGCGATGTTGGCCTCGATGTCTTCCATCAGCACGCTCTCGGTAATTTCGAGTTCCAACTGATGCGGCGGCAGGCCGGTTTCGCGCAGCACGTCCATAACGTTCTCGACGAGCGCCGGGTCGCGCGTCTGCCGTGCCGACAGGTTGACGGCCACCCGCAGCGTGATGCCGTCTTCGCGCATCCAGCGCACCGCCTGTTGGCACGCGGTACGCAGCACCCAGAGGCCGAGCGGCACGATCAGACCGGTTTCTTCCGCCACGGCGATGAACTCGCCGGGGCCGATCAGCCCGATCTCCGGATGGCGCCAGCGCACGAGTGCCTCCACGCCGTAGACGTTTGCTTTGGAGATCGCTGCGTCGTGTGCGCCTTCGGTGCGCAAGCGCACCTGCGGCTGGTAGGCGAGCAGCAATTCGTCGCGGTCCAGCGCGCGCCGCAGGTCGGCTTCTACGCGCAGGCGGCGGCGC
Organism: Ralstonia sp. UNC404CL21Col; assembly: GCF_000620465.1. Classification (GTDB taxonomy): domain Bacteria; phylum Pseudomonadota; class Gammaproteobacteria; order Burkholderiales; family Burkholderiaceae; genus Ralstonia; species Ralstonia flatus. The sequence continues at coordinate 35,421 of NZ_JIBE01000004.1, read as the reverse complement.
GCCTGCTGGTCCATCTCCGACGTAAAACTGGCAGCGGCATTCTTGCCGCGGTTCTTGGCGTGGTACATGGCCGTGTCGGCGTTGCGCGTCAGCACCTGCACGTCGCGCGCGTCATGCGGATACAGGCTCACGCCCACGCTGGCCGTCACGTAGATCTGGTGCAGGTCGAGCGCAAACGGCGCCGCCAGCGCAGCCAGAACGCGCTTGGCCAATCCATCGGCCAGCGTTGCCGCTTCCGTCTCGGCAATCTGCGCGCGCCCCGACAGTTCTGCGATGACCGCAAACTCATCCCCGCCGATGCGGCACAACACGGCACGCAAGTTGGCCTGGTCGATCACGTCGTTCAGCCGCCGCGCAACCTGGCGCAGCAGGCGGTCGCCGTTGTTGTGGCCCAGCGTGTCGTTGACGACCTTGAAGTTGTCCAGATCCAGGAGAAGCAGCCCCACCGCACCCGTCTGGCCTGCGCGCTTGAGCGAGACCTGCAGGCGTTCGTTGAAGGCGTGCCGGTTCGGCAGTTCCGTCACCGAGTCGATATGGGCGAGGTAGTCCAGATGCGCCTCCGCCTGCAGCACCGCGCGGCGCATGCGTGCGATCACCAGATACGCGAGGCCCATCGCGCCGATGCCCACCGATACGGTCAGCACCGCATAGCCGAGCAGTTGCATGTACAGCTCGCTGAGGCTCGAGCGCACCACGACATAGCCGATCACGCGGCGTTCCGACTCCACCGGCTCCACCACCTCCAGCGTGGTGAGCGTCGATACGTCCGACTCGCGCAGCATGGCGGCATCGGGGGCACGCACGGGTGCGGCGTCCCCGTGCTGATACAGCGCCAACGGCTTGCGCAGTGCGCTGAAGATGCCGGCGGCTCGCAGCGACGGCGATGCCTCCAGCGCGGCCAGCGTTTCTTCGGCCGCCCGGCGATCATTGAAGAGCAGCGCGGCCACGCTGTTGGCGCCAACGATGCGCGCCTGCACGTGCACGTCGCGCACCAGGGCCGCATGCAGCGCGATGAACTGGAACACGATCAGCAGGAAGCCGGCGATGGTCAGCGCCGCACCGGCACCGGCCATGTTGGCCCGCACCACCGAGTGCCCCAGGCGCGGCCGAGAGGTCGTGATGGACTCGCTCATTGCACGCTCCTCGCCAGGCGCAACAGCTGGGAACTGAGCTGCAGACGCGCCTGCCGTGCGGCCACGGCATCGATATCGAACACCACGCGATCGTCATGCAGCGCCAACGCGATCATCGGGTCGGGGTTGCCGGCGGCGCGCTGGCCCTTCGGGCTGTCGGACACCGTCAGCACGGGCGTGGCCGGATCGACACGCACACCGTTCGAGGCGCGCGCGTCGAACACCAGGACATGGCAGCCGGCGACGGTGCCATCGTTGATCTTTCGGATTTCCAGGCGGTGTCCGCGCACGGGTTTTCCTGTCAGTTTTTCCAAGGCCGCCTGCAACGGGTGCTGGGCGGTGACGCACACCACCATCGGGGCATCGGCCTGCATGACGTCGGCCGGCCAGTTGGTGAACAGCGCAAAGTTGTAGATGAACGCCGCCTTGACCTGCACTTCGGTGGCCTGCATCTGCGCCTGCGTGGCGCCCATGCATGCCACGCCCGCCAGCACGGCGCCGAGCACCGCGCAGAACCTGCGCGGGCCTCGTCTTCGTGCGCGTCGGACGCTGCCGTGCGAGCTGTTCATCGGAAGGTGTAGGTGAATTTCAGGCGAAAGGCACGCCCATCCTGCTCGATGGACGACTGCGGTTGCTCCGGCCCGGCCGGATCGGCGTAGCGTCGATCGAACAGGTTGTAGACGCTGGCCGACATCTCCAGATTGGGTGCCAGCCGCGCCGCCAGCAAGGTCAGGTTGGCGATCCAGTAACCGCCGACCTGCCCCGTGGTCGTCAGCCGATTGCTGATGTACCGCGCCTCGACCCCGGCGCGCCAGTCGTCGCGCCAGACGGGGGCGGTGGCGTTGATCTTGAGCATGTGACGCGGCGAATTGGCCAGCGTCTGACCAGAGTCCATGTCTTCGGAACGCTGGAAGCTGTAGCTCGTGCGCAGGCGCGTGCCGCCCGGCCAGTTCTGTTCGTAGCCAAGTTCTGCGCCCCGCGTGCGCACGCGCGCCACGTTGCTGAAAAAGAGCAGCCCCGTGTTCGGGTCTTCGCTCTGGCTGATCAGGTTGGAAACGTTGTTCTGAAACACCGACAACGTGGCCTTGCCGCCCGCGGCAACTTGCTGTTCGACAACCGTTTCATACGTCCGGATGCGTTCGGCCGACAGGCCGTGTGTGATCTGCTGGCCGCCGGGTGCACTGGTCTGATAGTTCAGTTCGTAATCGTTCGGCGCGCGATAGGCCATGCCGTAGATCGCCTTGACGGTGGTCGTGGGAGCGGCATGCCAGATCAGGCCGACGCGCGGGCTGAATATGCCCGGCGTGAAGCTCGTGTGGTCGTAGCGCAGGCCCGTATCCAGCAGCCAATCCGGATGGAGCATGAATTGGTCCTGCACGTACACGCCCAGGCGGTTGTTGGTGCGATGGTCGTCCAGGTAGCTGACGTACGGCGCCGTATCGAAATTGCGCATTGCATCACGGTAGTCGCGCTGCAGCTCGGTGCCCATGACCAGCGTGTGGCGCTCGATGCGGCGCGTCACCAGCTTCAGTTCCGTGCCGTACCACGCGGTATCGAACACATCGCGGTTGATGCCGGCCGGGGGCGGGTTGTATGTGTAATCGCCCAGCGACGCATACCGCCCCCAGAACAACCGGGCCGACACGTCGGTCGTGTCGTCCACGGCGTGCTGCCAGGTGCCGTTGAACATGTGCCGCGTATCGACGGCGCGCGAGCGCGGGTCGTTGAAGCTCTGGTCGTACGGGGCGGTCGGCACGCCTTTAGTGCGATCGACGTAGCCGAACGTCATCCCGAACTCGCCGAAACTGCCCTTGGCGAACAGGCGCTTGGCGCGGTCGAAATCCATGCCGCGGGCCACACCGTCGCTCACGCCCGGCTGGTTGAACGCGGGAAAGTAAAGGTCACAGCCGGGGGCGTCGTTCACGCTGGCCGACAGCAGCCACTCGGCGCCGTTCTCGGCCCGCTTGCCCCACGTCACACGGGCGTCGCGCGCATTGGCGCTGCCCGTCGATGCGCTGGCCTGCACGCCGTCAATGTCCCGGCCGCGCTTGGTGATGATGTTGATCACGCCAAACAGCGCGTTCGATCCGTACACCGCCGAGCCCGCTCCGGGCACGTACTCGACGCGCTCGATCAGGTCGACGTTGAGGATGGCTTCGGTGCCGACGGCCGCCTGGTCGAAGATCGGGTCGTTGGTGCGATGGCCGTCGATCAGCAGCAGGAAGCGGGTGTCGTAGTCGCCCGCACGCAAAAAGCCGCGCGCCCCCAGCGTGTTGTAGCTGCGATCGTAGTTGGTGTAGAGGCCCGGCAGGCTGCCGAGGATGTCGGCCAGGGTGCGCCAGCCATAGGCTTTGATGTCCGCCGCGGTGACGACCAAAACGTTGGCCGGCGCCTCATTGGCGGCCTGTGCGTACTTGGATGCGCTCGTGACGACCTGCACCTGCATGAGCTGCTCGATGGGCAACGCAGTGAGGTCGGCCACATCGGTCTGTGCGAGCGCGCCCGTGGAAAGCAACGTACCCGCCACCGCAAACATTTGCGCGATTCGCTTCGGCTCGGTCAGCGTGCGCGGCAAGTGCCTGCGCAACGTGCTTGAGTGCTCGGCACTCGGGTGTCTCCAGCAGCCCGGCGCAAGCGCACGGGCAATCACAACAAGGGGCGGCATCAGCGGAACCGGCAGAACCGATCACGTCTCTGGGGGACGTTCAGCGGGAATTCGATAGTTCTGCTTTAAAACGGAGGCGCGGCGCGGTTCTTTACCCCTCCGAGGACGGGACGACGCTCTAGCGCGGATGTGATGGCAAATTCAGCGGCGGCGCTTGCGCAAACGTTCGATGGCGGCCAGCTGCGCAACGGCTTCCGCCAGTTCGGCCTGGGCGCGGGCGTAGTCGAATTTGCTGCTGCTGTTTTGCATGTGCTCTTCTGCCGCCTTGCGGGCCTGCTCCGCTTTGGCCTCGTCCAGGTCGTGGGCGCGGACAGCGGTGTCCGCCAGGACGATCACCTGTTCGGGTTGCACGTCGACAAAGCCACCGGCCACAAACAGGATCACCTCTTCATCGTTTTCCTGCGTGACGCGCACAGTGCCGGGGCGCAAGCGCGTGAGCAGACGCTCATGGCCGGGCAGGATGCCCAGTTCACCCTCGGTGCCGGGGATCACCACGAACTTGGCGTTGCCTTCGTACAGCCGTTCTTCTGCCGTGACGACATCGACCTTCAGCACCGGCATGGCCTCTCCTCTGTTCCGCGCATAGGCCAACACGGTAGCACGATGTGCGCCCGTGCCGTCCTCGCGGGCACCGCCTTTTCGATGCCGCCCAGGCCACGCCGACTTGCACGCGCCAGTGGCCGCCCGCCCGCGCATCTGTCCATGGCTGACCGTAAGGTTTCACCGCATGTAGCGTCACAAACGCTGCCTAGACTGGGCGGCCTGACGATCAAAAAAAGACACATCAGGGAAACACAACCATGCTGGGCGATCTATTGATGTCGTTCTTCGAGGTAGCGCGCCAGGGCAGCGTCACGTCCGCCGCCAAGCGCCTGCGCCTGTCGCAGCCCACCGTGACCGGGCGCATCCGCCAGCTCGAAGAGATGTACGGCGTGGAGCTGTTCCATCGCCGCGGCAGCCGGCTGGACCTGTCCGATCTGGGTGTGAGCCTCATGCCCATCGTCGAACGCCTCGCCCAGCAGGAAGGCGACGTCGATTTTCTCCTGCGCAATGCCGGCGATCTGCGCACGGGCAACCTGCGCGTGGGCGCCACGGGCCCTTACTACATCCTGCCCAGCGTGGCGGCGTTTCGCACGCGCCATCCGACCATCGAAATCACCATCGAATTCGGCAACTCGCAGCAGATGCTGGAGGCGCTTTCGGAGGTGCGCATCGACCTGGCGGTGTCGTCTCACGCGGTGGATGACGAACGCCTGCATCGCATCACGCTGGCTGAGGACACGATGGTGCTGGTCGTGCCGTTGGACCACGCGCTCGGTCGGCGCCCGAGCATTACGCTGGGCGACATTACCGGCTGCCAGCTGCTGATGCGCGAGCCGGGTTCCGTCACGCGCCGCGTTACCGAAGACGCGTTCGCTGCGGCCGGCATCGAGCCCGCCAGCACGAGCATCATCGGCAGCCGCGAAGCCATTTACGAGGCGATCAGCCTGGGGCTGGGCTGCAGCATCGTGCCCGCGCGTGAAGCACCGCGCCGGCCCGACGTGCGCGTGCTGCCGTTTGCCGACAACGCGCCGATCATCCACGAATACCTGTACTTCCTGAAGGAGCGCAAGGATGCACGGCTGGTGCGGGCGTTCCTCGACTGCCTGAACCCCCAGCTTGCGCAGGCACCCAGTAAAAAGGCCGATGCGTTCATCGCCAAAGTTATGGCGATGGACACAGCCGCGACGCGCTAGGGACGTAACCTCGCGGTTTTTCAACCGCCCCTGCCCGCCTGCTGTATGCAATCGCTTGCCCTGTTCGACCTGGACCACACCCTGCTGCCCATTGACAGCGAATACGAATGGGGCCGCTTTCTGGTCGCCCAGGGCGCGGTGGACCGACGCGTCTTCGAGCAGGCCAACGAACGGTGGATGCGGGAATACCGCGACGGCACGCTGGACTTTGCACGACACGCACGCTTCTCGCTCGGCCTGCTCGCCCAGCATCCGCGCACGCGGCTCGACGCCTGGCGTGCCACGTTCCTGCGCGACATCATCACGCCGGCCATGCTGCCGCGCGCGCGGCAACTGGTCGACACACACCTGCGCGCCGGCGACCTGTGCTGCATCGTCACCGCCACGCACCGCTACCTGACCGAGCCGATCGCGGCGGCATTCAACGTGCCGCATCTGCTGGCGGTGGAGGGCGAGACCGTCAACGGCCACAGCGATGGCGCCTTCACGGGCAACCCGCTCGGCACGACCACGTTTGGCGCCGGCAAGATCGTGCGCGTGACGGAGTGGCTTGCGCAGCGCGGCCAGCGCATGACGGACTTCTCGCGCACCGTGTTCTACAGCGATTCCCGCAACGACCTGCCGTTGCTCGAAGCGGTTTCACACCCGGTGGCCGTGAGCCCCGACAGCACCTTGCGTGCCGTGGCCGAATCGCGCGGCTGGCCGATCGTCGAACTCTTTGCTGCATGAAAACAAAAACGCCCGCGCGGGTGAACCGTGCGGGCGTTCCTGCACTGAACGACGCTCCGTCAGGCAGCCATTGTTGCGGGCGTGCTTGCCGGCGGCGTCCACTGCGGCAGCGCGGTGCCGTCGACGAGCGCATCCATATGCCGATGCGCCAGCGCCGGTCCGACGCTCATGCCAATGCCGCTGTGCATCAGCGCGACCGTGGTGCGGTCGTCGACGCGGGTGATGGAAAATGCGCCGCTGCCAGGCACATGGCACTTGGCGCCGTAAACGCCCTGCCAACGCTCCACCACGCGCAGCTTGCTGCCGAAGGTGTCGCGGGCTAGATCCAGCATGATGTTGTCGACCGACTCGGCATTGAACGGGCGGGCGTCCTGGCCGTAGTCGTGCGAATCGCCAACGATCCAGTCGCCATACGGCGTCGGGCTCACCAGCAAGTGGATGCCGTGACGCGCCAGCTCGGGGCGCTGGTGCTCGATCTGCATGGCCAGCGCGCGGGCGGTCGGCAAGTCCGCAAATGCACCGTAGTGTGTGCATGACAGGCCGGTCAGCACGGCGTGCTCCAGGCGGAAGCCGTCTTCGGGCGTGACGCGCAGCATCTGCAGGCGGCACACCTGCGGTTGCAGAACCCGAAGGTGGTCAGCGCACAGCGTCTGGTAATCGTGACCGCTGCAGACGACGACGCGCTGGGCGTTGCACACGCCGGCGGTGGTCTCCAGGCGGCCGCCTTCCACATGGCGCACGAGCGTACCGAAATGGAAACGCACGCCTTGTGTGGCCAGCCACGAGGCCAACGCCGGAATCGCTTCCCGCGAATAGAGCTGCAGATCGTCAAAGCCCTGGAGCGCCGCGCGGTGGCGCAGGAAACGGCCATCGTAGAGATTTGCCAGGTCTGCGCTGCGCAACAGCTTGACGTTGTAGCCGAAGGCCGGTGCGCGCGTTGCCATGAACTCATCGAGCACGGCTTCTTCTGTGGCATTGCGGGCAAACAGCAATGCACCGTTGGCGCGCGCAAAGATGCCGGCCTTGTCGGACCAGTCGAGATAGAGCGCGCGGCTTTCGCGCGCAAGGTCCAGCATGATGCCGGGCGGCTGGCCAGTCACCAGCATCTGCCCAAAATTGCGGATGGACGCGCCGACGGCAATGTCGCTGCGCTCGAACACCGTCACGCGCAGGCCACGTTTGACGGCGGCGGCCGCGTGCGCCAAGCCCAGAATGCCAGCCCCGACGATGGCGACGTCGGTGCTGGCATCCAGGCTCCCAAGAGTCACGGGAGCTTGCATCGCTTACTTCTTTTCCGACTTGCCGTCGTAGCGCTTCGTCCACTCGGCGAGGATGCGGTCACGGTTGGCGCTGGCCCACGTGAAGTCATTCTTGATCAGGCGCTTTTCGTAGTCGGCCGGCAGCAGCGGATCCGGCTTGGAGAAGCCCGGCGTGGCCACCACGGCAAAGTTCTTCTCGTACAGCGCCATGGCAGCGGGGCTTGCCGAGAAGTCAGCCAGCTTCTTGGCCGCTTCCAGGTTCTTGGTACCCTTCATGATGCCGGTCGCTTCGACGTCCCAGCCCAGGCCTTCCGACGGCAGCACGATATCGATCGGGGCGCCTTCCTTCTTCGACTTCACCGCGCGGTATTCGAACGCGATACCGATCGGGAATTCACCCGACGCCGCCATCTTGCAGGGCTTCGAACCCGAGTGCGTGTACTGGCCGATGTTCTGGTGCAGCGCGTCCATGTAGGCCCAGCCCTTCTGCTCGCCCATCGTCTGCAGCCAGGCGCTCACGTCGAGGTAGCCCGTGCCGGACGACGCCGGGTTCGGCATGACGATCTTGCCGGCATAGACGGGCTTCGTCAGGTCGGCCCACGACGTCGGCTTCGGCAGGTTCTGCTTCTGTGCTTCGACGGTGTTGAAGCAGATGGCGGCGCCCCAGGCGTCCATGCCGACCCAGGCCGGCGGGTTGGCCTTGTCGCGGTACGTTGCACCGATCTTCGCCAGATCGGCCGGCGCGTACGGCGTCAGCATGCCTTCCTTGTCCAGGATGGCCAGGCTCGATGCAGCCAGACCCCACACCACGTCGGCGCGCGGGTTGTTCTTCTCGGCCAGCAGCTTGGCGGTGACGACGCCGGTGGAGTCGCGCACCCATTTGATTTCGATGTCCGGATTGGCCTTCTCGAAGGCATCCTGATACGCCTTCACTTGGTCGGCTTCCAGCGCCGTGTACACGGTCAGCGTGGTCTTGGCGAACGCCGACGTGGCAAACGCCATCGTTGCCGACGTGATTGCAGCGGCCAGCAGGGAAAGACGTGCGGTCATGGTTTCCTCGGTATGGTGTGATGCAGCGGAAAAGACAACAAACAGAACAGCAAACTCAGATGCACTGCGGGCGCTCACCGCGCGCGAGGCGGCGGTTGATATCGGCCACGACTTCAGGCAGATCGGCAATCGTGTCGATCTCGTAGTGCGGGCGGCAGGCGGCAAAGCCGGCCGAGATGGCAACGCGATGCCGCGCGCGCTCATCCGCAGACAGCGCGGCGTATTCCGCGTACGGCAGGCCCAGCGCGTTGCCCGACATCAGCAGCGCAACAGTCCACATGCCGGCGCGGCGGCCTTCTTCGATGCCGGGCACGGTGTCGTCGACCTTTACGCAGGCAGCCACATCGCCAATCGCAAGATCGACCACGCAACGCAGGGCCTGCGCGGGCCACGGGCGGGCGCGGGGCACTTCGTCGCAAGCGACCACGCAGTCGGGCGTGTAGCCGGCCTTGGCAGCCAGATCGACCACGCGGTCCATCACCACGCGCGGGTAACCCGAGCACGTACCGATCTTCAAACCCGCTTCGCGCAGTGCGGCGACGGTGTCCAGCGCGCCCGGAATCAGTGCGGAATGCGCGGCGACCTTTTCGATCTGCAGCGGCATGAAGCGGTTGTAGATGGCGGTGACATCGTCATCGGTGGGCATGCGACCGTGCGCGAGCGAGAAGCGCGCGGCAATCGCGCCGTCGTTGCACAGCGTGCGGATGTGGTCCCACTTGCCCAGGCCCATCGGGCCGCGCGCTTCGTCCAGCGTGATGGCGACGCCAAATTCCGCGAACGCTTCCACGAAGATCTGCGTGGGCGCAAACGAGCCAAAGTCGACCACGGTGCCGGCCCAGTCGAGCACCGCAGCTTCCAGCCGCAACGGCGTGCTGCCGGGATTGAGGCGGTCTGCGCCCGCCTGGCGCGCCGTGATTGGGGAGGAATCACCCATGTTCTTGCTTCCTTTCTGCTGTTGCAATGACGGACTACGAATGACGGACTGCGAATTCAATGCGCCGCCGTGCGCCACGCCTGCGTGCGGCGCACGATGCCGCGCATAGCCAGCTCCAGCAGCAGCGATACGACGATCGACGTGACGAGAATGAGCGTGGACATGGCCGCAGCGGGGCCGATGTCGCCGGCGTCGTCCATGTTCAACACGGCCACGGACGCCAACACGGTGTCCGGGCTGTAGAGGAAGATCACCGCCGACACGGTCGTCATGGCCGACACGAACAAGTAGCGCGCGCAAGACAGGACGGCGGGCAGGCACATCGGCAGCGTTACGCGCCAGTACGTGCGCAGCGCCGACACCTTGAGCGAGGCCGACACCGCCTCGAACACCGGATCGAGCTGCCCGAGCGAGGCCACCGACGTGAGGTGCGCTGCCGTGGCGCAGTGCATGATCGTGCAGAGCACCATCAGCGCCATGCCGCCATACAGGCCGTTGAGCGGATTGGCCGGATGGTTGAAGAAGAACACGTAGCCCAGACCCAGCACGAGGCCGGGCACCGCCATCGGCAACAGCACTGCAAAGCGGATGGCCGAATGCAGCCACGATTGCAGCCACCCTGCGGCGCGCGTTTTTTCGACCAGCCAGGCGCCGGTAAAGATCAGCGCAGTCCCGAACACGGTGGTGAGCGCGGCCAGCTTCAGGCTGTTGCGATACGCGAGCCAGCCGCCGCCGTCCATGTTGTCGAAGTCGTAGTTGCGCAGCGACAGCTCGAGGTTGTACGGCCAGAGTTTCACCAGCGACGCGCCTACGGCGGTGGCCAGCATCAGCAGAATCCCGCCAACCACCAACGCGCTCAGCAACAGGAAAAGCCCGTCACGCAGGCGATCCGGCTGCGGGTGATAGGGTTGTGCGCGGCTGGCCAGCGCGGCGTGCTGGCGACGCTGCACGAGGCGCTCTACCGCAAAGGTCAGCAGCGCAGGCAGCAGCAACATCAAGCCGATGACGGCGCCGCGCGCAAACTGCTGCTGCCCCACCACCGCCTTGTAGGCCTCCACGGCCAGCACCTGGTAGCTGCCACCTACCACGGTCGGCACGCCAAAGTCGGTCGCGACCAGCGTGAAGACCAGCGCAAAGGCACCGAACAAGCCGTAGCGCGCGCCGGGCAGCGTGACCGTGCGGAACGTGCGCCAAGGGCTTGCGCCCATGGCACGTGCGGCGTCATACAAACGACCGTCTGCCAGCGTAAGCGTCGCCAGCAGCAGCATCAGTGCATACGGGAAGGTGTAGAACACCTCGCCCAGCACGATGCCCCAGAAGCCGTAGATGTTGCCGCCGTTCATCCACGCCTTGAACAGGCCTTGGTTGCCGAACAGGTAGACGAGCGCAATGCCCGGCAGCAGCGACGGCGCAAACAGCGGCAGCATGGCCAGCGTGCGCATCGTGCCGCGCAACGGCATGCGCGTGCGTTGCACCGCATAGGCAAGGGCAAACGCCAGCGGCACCACAATCGCGGCCACGGCGCTCGATACGGCCAGCGTACGCCCCACCATGGCCAGGAAATTCGGCCCCTGCACAACGTGCGCGACCAGCGCGAAGCCATGCTCGTCCGTGCTCCGGGCACTGGCAACGAGGCCCGTGGCCTGCAAGAGCATCATCGCGGTGGGCAGCAGCAGGCCGAGGGTCAGCAACAGCAACCAGCCGAGCTTCATGCCGGTCAGCACCGGCGCATCGGTACGCCAGAATGGCCGGCTCGCAGCGCGAACCGGTTCGGATTGCGTGGCCGCAACCACGTTGGTCTCGGGAGGCAGCATTGACATCGTGGCCTCAGGCATACACGCGCAGGCCGTCGCGCTCCAGCGCAATCCACAGCTTGCTGTCGCCCAGGCCGCTGCGGCCGGCTTGCAGCGCGCTCGATGCCACTTCGGCCACCAGCGGTGTATCGGCCAGGCCATCGATCGACAGCGTCACGCGCGTGCGGCTGCCCAGGTAGATCTGGTCGACCACGCGGGCCAGGTGGCGGTTGGGGGCGTCGTCGTCGGGATGCAGCGTGACGGCCTCGGGGCGGCAGAAGAGCCGGCCTGGCGTCGAAGCACTGTCTGCGAAAGCGGGATCGAGCAGCAGCGGTTGACCGGCCAGCGTGGGCGTGCCGTCTTCGGCGCGCTCCAGCGGCAGCCAGTTGGCCTGGCCGACAAACCCGGCGACAAACCCGGTCGCGGGCCGCGAATAGATCTCCGCCGGCGAGCCGGTCTGCTCGATGCGGCCGTTGGACATGACCGCGATGCGGTCGGCCATCGCCATGGCCTCGTCCTGGTCGTGCGTGACCATCAGCGTAGTGACGTTCAGCTTGCGTTGCAGGCGTCGCAGCTCGATACGCAGGTGTTCGCGCACCTGCGCGTCCAGCGCCGACATCGGCTCGTCCAGCAGCAACAGCGACGGCGCGGGCGCCAGCGCGCGGGCCAGTGCCACGCGCTGCTGCTGGCCTCCCGACAGCTGCGACGGGTATTTCGCCTCGCTGCCGGCCAGCCCGACCAGGGCCAGCATCTCCGAGACCCGCGTCTGCAAGCGGGCACGGTTGCCGTTGCTGGCATCCAGCCCGTAACCGACGTTCTGCGCAACGTTCAGGTTGGGGAACAGCGCGTACGACTGGAAGACGATGCCGTAGTCACGCTCGCGCGGCGGCAGGTTGGAAATATCGCGGCCACCGGCGACGATCTGGCCGCCGTCGTGCGCCTCCAGCCCGGCAATGATGCGCAGCAAGGTCGTCTTGCCGCAGCCCGAGGGGCCCAGCAGGCAGACGAATTCGCCCTGCGCGACATCCAGCGATACACCATCGAGCGCCGTGAACGCGCCAAAGCGGCGCGAGACGTGTCGCACGGACAGGAACGGCGCGGCGGAACCCGAGGCGGGATTGGTAACAGGCTGAGGTAGGGGCACGGGGGCGCAGACAGTGGCAAAAACGGTCGCCACTGTAGCCAGCCGACATGTACCCCTTGTGGCAGTTACCCCAAAAACGCCAATGCGCGCATTTCCGGATTTTGGTTCGGTCTATGACGCGACGGGCCGGACTTCGCTCAGGAAGGCGGCAATCAAGCGCGCATCGCGCCGATCCTGCAGGCAGTACAGGTATTCGCTCAGCTCCGGCGCGCCGCCTTCGAACGGCAGCACACGCAGATCGGCGTGGCTTGGTACTTCCTGGCGGGCGATGACGCTCACGCCCAGGTTGCGCGTGATGGCCTCGCGGATGGATTCCCGGCTGCCGATCTCCACCGTGGAAGCCGGCGTGACGCCTGCCTGGGCCATCATCGTTTCGGTCATGGCGCGGGTGGTCGACCCGACTTCGCGCACCAGCAGCCGGCATTGCGACAGCACGCTCACAGGCACGCTCGTCCGGTCGGCCAGCGCGTGGTTGCGATGCACCACCAGCACCAGCGGATCGCGCGCCAGTTCAATGCGCAGAAAGCGCGCGTCGTCCACGCGCTGCGACGACGACGCCACGTCCACCCGGTACTCCTGCAGCGCCTCGAGCATCTGCACCGAGTTGCCGGCTTCGATGCTGACGTCGATGCCGGGATGGCTCTTGCAGAAGCGATCCACGATGTCCAGCACGTAATACGGCGCCGTGGCACCGATGCGCAGGTGGCCCGAACCCATGTCGCCGGAGTTGCGCAGGAAGAAGTCGATCTCAGTTTCCTGGCGCACGAGCTGGTCCACCAGCGGCATGAGCCGCACGCCCGCGTCCGACAGCGCCAGCCGGCGCCCGCCCCTGTAAAACAGCTCGACGCCGTAGGCCTCTTCCAGGGCGCGGATCTGCGAAGTCACGGTCGGCTGCGACAGGCCAAGCTGCTTGGCGGCCAGCGTGATGCTGCCCAGGCGGGCGACCATGAAGAACGATTTGAGCTGCGCGACGAGCATCGGCGGGTGACGTATGGAGCGCCTATGCGGCGCTGTGAATGAGCGGGCGGCCCATTCTAGCGGACGGCCCCGCCGCCAAAGTGGCTTCGGGCGCCCTCGTCCGTTTTCTGCTTCTACATCCCGCAGCTACGACTTTTTCAACCTTTTCGACAACGCAAACTTTGCGTACCCCCACATCGGGGGGAATTGAGGGCTGTGAAGCCGTCATTTCCACGGATCGAATCCGCCACTTCGCCTTGAGAATCCGTCCGCGTGTTGCGTCTGGGCGGTCACGAGCCGCGCTCGCGCAGGCATTCGGTATTTGCGGATTTGGAGAGAAGTGGATGGAACGCAGCAGCAACAACGTACGCGGCACTAAACAATGGACCATCGCGATGATGGTGGCAGCAGCAGGCGCCCTGGCCGCATGTGGCGGTGGCGGCGGTGGCGGCGGTTCGGGGGCCACCCCGGCGGCGACGCAAAGCTCATCCGCCAATATCACCGTGGCATCGGCATGCAGCGGGTCGAACTGCGGCGCGCTGGGCAATACCTACGCCGGCTCGGGCGTGGGCGTGTGGCAAGCGACCAATACGGGCGGATCGGCCGGCACGGTGCCGGTGTCGATCGCGGGGCTGACGGGCCAGAGCGTAACGCTGGTCTACACCAACCAGAGCGCGGCGGCGCAGCCGATGCCGTCCGTCTCCCTCTCGGGCCTGGGGCTGCTCAGCACCACCGGCACGCCGGTCCCCAAGACTGCCGCCGACGTGGCAGGCAATGACGCGAACGCGGCGTTCGACCGGCAGCTTTCCGATTTCAACATCCATGCGCTGGACGGCTACGCCACCGGCGCCGGCCCGCTCAAGACGCAAGGCGCCTCCAACGATACGGTGCTGCGCCCGCAGTCTGTCGCCAGCGTCGGCACACAGCGCACGTGGAACCACCAGCAGCCGGACGGCACCGCGACCGTGCGCACGGCCACGCTGCGCCAGCAAGCCACCGCCACCGACGGCCGCATCGTCAACCTGTGGGTGGAAAACACCGAATACGGCTCCAGCAAGATCAGCGACGGCATCATCAACACGCTCATCACCAAGTTTGCTTCGGGCACGCAGTCGGTCTATACGCTGGCCACTTCGCTGGTCGGCCAGCCGTGGGGCAGCTACTCCAGCTCGGCCAGCCTGATCGATCCGAACCAGGCGCTCGACATCGTGGTGCTGAACATCCAGCCCGATGGCCAGGCCTATGGCCGCGTGGGCTACTTCTGGGCGCGCAACAACTTCACCACCAGCTCGCAGCCGCTGTCGAACCAGTCGCTGTCGCTCTATGTCGATTCGGAAACCATCTACCTGGGCGGCACCAACGGGTTGAACACCGTCATCTCGACGCTCGGTCATGAGTTCACGCACATGGCCAACTTCTATCAGCGCGGCGTACTGCACGGCTCGCAGTACATGTACGGCACGTGGCTGGAAGAAATGACGGCGATGACGATGGAGGATGTCCTCTCCAGCCAGATCGACCCGAGCTTCAACAACGTGCGCGACAGCCGCTTCCCGGCCTGGCTGCAAAGCGCGTACGACTGCTCGCTGACGGCGTTCGATCCGTCGCTGTCGTCGTCGTGCCCCGGGTATCCGATTTCGGGCAGCCTGGGTGGCTTCCTGCTGCGCCAATACGGCATTGCGTACTACACGAATCTGCTGCAGAACTTCTCGTCGACGGATTCGACTGCGGTCCTGAACAACGCCATCCAGGCCGGCGGTGGTGCGGGCCTGGGCGATGCAACGGGCCGCTGGGGCACGGCGGTCGCGCTGCTGCCGGTGCCGGGCAGCCCGTCGGGCTTCGCGTATCCGGCGCGCTCGGACAGCGGCTTCTCGATCCCCGCGCTGAATGGCCCGAGCTACAGCAGCCAGCGCACGATGCCGACCTCCGTGCCGGCCACGCTGCAAGGCTTCGGCCAGTTCCCGGTGGCGCGCGGCACGAAGGCCGGCACGTACAGCGAGACGATCACGGTGCCGGCGTATTCCACGGTGTCGATCATCATCCACTGACACCACGCAGGCTCAGGGAGTCTGCTCCCCTTTCGGGTGCCGCCGAGCGGCGGAATCCAGCGACGCATCCAAAAGAAAAAGGCGCCGTGGGCATTCAACCCACGGCGCCTTTTTCACATCACACATCAGCGCGTCAGGAACGACCCGACGCAGCTGCGACAACGCATTTACATCTGCACGGTGTCGGCGACTTCCTTGAAGTCTTCGATCTGGTCGAAGTTCATGTACTGGTAGATCTTGTCGCCGTTGGCGGTGAGCACGCCCATGTCGGCCATGTACTCTTCCTTGGTCGGGATCTTGCCCAGACGCGAGCAGATCGCCGCCAGTTCGGCCGAGCCCAGATACACGTTCGTGTTCTTGCCCAGACGGTTCGGGAAGTTACGGGTCGACGTCGACATGACCGTCGCGCCTTCGCGCACCTGTGCCTGGTTGCCCATGCACAGCGAGCAGCCCGGCATTTCGGTACGTGCTCCGGCCGTGCCGAACACGCCGTAATGGCCTTCTTCGGTCAGCTGCTTCTGGTCCATCTTGGTCGGCGGCGCGACCCACAGCTTGACCGGGATGTCGCGCTTGCCTTCCAGCAGCTTCGACGCGGCACGGAAGTGACCGATGTTGGTCATGCACGAGCCGATGAACACTTCGTCGATCTTCGCGCCGGCGACGTCGGACAGCGTCTTCACGTCGTCCGGGTCGTTCGGGCAAGCGACGATCGGCTCGTGGATGTCAGCCAGGTCGATCTCGATGACGGCCGCGTACTCGGCGTCGGCATCCGGCTGAAGCAGTTGCGGGTCGGCCAGCCACTGCTCCATGGCCTTGATGCGGCGCTGCAGGCTGCGGGCGTCCTGGTAGCCCTGCGCAATCATCCACTTGAGCAGCGTGATGTTGCTGTTCAGGTATTCAATGATCGGTTCCTTGTTCAGGTGCACCGTGCAACCGGCAGCCGAACGCTCGGCAGAGGCGTCCGACAGTTCGAACGCTTGCTCGACCTTCAGGTCAGGCAGGCCTTCGATTTCGAGGATGCGGCCCGAGAAGATGTTCTTCTTGCCTTGCTTGGCAACCGTCAGCATGCCTTGCTTGATGGCGTACAGCGGAATCGCATTGACGAGGTCACGCAGCGTGACGCCCGGCTGCATCTTGCCCTTGAAACGGACCAGCACCGATTCCGGCATGTCCAGCGGCATCGTGCCGGTGGCGGCCGCGAAGGCGACCAGGCCCGAGCCTGCGGGGAAGCTGATGCCGATCGGGAAGCGCGTGTGCGAATCGCCGCCGGTGCCGACGGTGTCGGGCAGCAGCATGCGGTTCAGCCACGAGTGGATCACGCCGTCGCCCGGGCGCAGCGCGATGCCGCCACGCGTGCTGATGAAGTTCGGCAGCGTCTGGTGCGTCTTCACGTCCACCGGCTTCGGATACGCGGCGGTGTGGCAGAACGACTGCATCACGAGGTCGGCCGAGAAGCCGAGGCACGCCAGGTCCTTCAGTTCGTCGCGGGTCATCGGGCCCGTGGTGTCCTGCGAGCCCACCGACGTCATCTTCGGTTCGCAGTACGTGCCCGGACGGATGCCCTGGCCTTCTGGGAGACCGCATGCGCGACCGACCATCTTCTGCGCCAGCGAGAAGCCCTTGCCGCTGTCGGCCGGCTGGTGCGGCAGGCGGAACAGCGTCGACGGTGCGAGGCCCAGCGCTTCACGCGCCTTGGCGGTCAGGCCGCGGCCGATGATCAACGGAATGCGGCCGCCGGCGCGCACTTCGTCGAACAGCACGTCGGACTTGACCTGGAATTCGGCGATGACCTTGCCGTCCTTCAGTGCCTTGCCTTCGTACGGGCGCAGTTCGACCACGTCGCCCATTTCCATCTGCGACACGTCGAGTTCGATCGGCAGCGCGCCGGCATCTTCCATCGTGTTGTAGAAGATCGGGGCGATCTTGCCGCCGAGGCACACGCCGCCAAAGCGCTTGTTCGGGACGAACGGGATGTCTTCACCCGTGAACCACAGGACCGAGTTGGTGGCCGACTTGCGCGAGGAGCCGGTGCCGACCACGTCGCCCACGTAGGCGACCAGGTGACCCTTTTCCTTCAGCGATTCGATGAACTTGACCGGGCCGCGCTTGCCGTCTTCTTCCGGCGTGATGCCAGGGCGCGCGTTCTTCAGCATCGCCAGTGCGTGCATCGGGATGTCCGGCCGGGTGGTGGCGTCCGGTGCCGGCGACAGGTCGTCGGTGTTGGTTTCGCCCGTGACCTTGAACACAGTGATGGTCAGGCTTTCCGGCACTTCCGGACGGCTCGTGAACCATTCGGCGTCGGCCCAGCTTTGCAGCACGGCGCGCGCGTTCGCGTTGCCCTTGTCGGCGAGTTCCTTCACGTCATGGAACTGGTCGAACATCAGCAGGGTTTTCTTCAGCGCTTCTGCGGCCGTCGCGCCGACGTCGGCGTCGGACAGCAGCTCGATCAGCGGCTGGATGTTGTAGCCGCCGAGCATCGTGCCGAGCAGCTCGGTGGCGTGGGCACGCGAAATCAGCGCGCAGGCGGTCTCGCCCTTGGCCACGGCGGCCAGGAAGCCGGCCTTCACGCGAGCGGCTTCATCCACGCCTGCGGGCACGCGATGGGTGATCAGGTCGACCAGCGTCTGTTCTTCGCCAGCGGGCGGATTGGTCAGCAGTTCGACCAGTTCGGCGGTCTGTTGAGCCGTCAGCGGCAACGGGGGAATACCGAGCGCGGCGCGAGCGGCCACGTGAGCGCGATAGTTTTCAAGCATGGAAGACCTGCTGAGATGACGTTACAGGGGAATCTTTTCGGGCACCCCGAGGCTGTTCCGGGCGCCGCTTGGGCGCGATTCTAATCGCAATACCCTTCACGGTCAAATGTCTTATATCTTATATAAGAGTCAAGCTTGCGAACCGGCCCTCCCCGGCTTTCAATAATGTTTGGCGACCCTGATTTTTCGCATGTACATCAAACGGTTAGAGCGTCTTTCGTCTAAAGGACCCGCATCCAAACAAATCAGTGCCGACACTGAGGCGGCCGCCAAACTTGAGGCACTGCCGACGGAGGGAAGCACGGTATCGGCAGCGATTGAAACCGCGCAGGGCCAGCTCGCACAGGCGCAGCAGGCCCAAGGCAAGAGTTCGGAAAGCCTGTTTTCTACGACGGCGTGGTTCGGGTCGACGCGGTCTGTGGCATTGACACGCTGGTCGCTCTTTTCGCAGCGGAGCACAAACGCCATCCTCGAATGCCGCCGCGACCCACCGCAGACGCTGCTCGTCGCCTGCGTGTGGTCACACTGGCGCGCGGCCAAGTCCGGCGAGAAGGAGCCGTTTTCGTTCGCCATCATCACCGAGAATCTGCCGAGGAAATTGCGGCAACCGGGCACGACCGCGTGCTGCCTCCAGTCAAGCCCGAGAACGTCGACACGTGGCTGCAACCTGCCGAACATGACTTGAAAGCCCCCGACGCGATTCTGGAAGATCGGCCAAGTCTCTATTTCGCACACAGGCTTGCGCCGTCAGATCCTTGAATTGCCACAGCAAGTAGCGGTCGGCCGCCTTCTCCGTATCGGCCGCTTACGCACGCTCCGTGCGGCTATCCAACCGTGTACAGCGTGGTTCTCTGGACAAGGCAATCGATCGTTTCTATTTTGTACGCGTAGTGTGCACTGCATCAGAAAGGCGCCACTCGATAAAAAAACGGGGCGGGAGAAACTTGAGCCTTGGGGGTACACGTGGAATTGATTGTGAAGGCAAAAAGTGGGCACGTGGAGGTGCGCACGCACCGCCGTGAGGGTCAGCGCTGTGACAGCGAATTCAGGTACGTGCCCGAAGGAGCGTCACCCACCGAATGGATGCCGGCAAGCTCGCCGGAGGGATTCATCACCGAAGGAATGGCGCTGAGCGCCGCAATTTTGCTGGGCAAGCAAGTCGCCGAAGACCTTGCTCCGATCGCGGCGCCCGGAAGGAAAAGCTAGGAGCCGTTACATAGCGCATACGACCCAAGCCCGCCTACGCGCTGACTGACTTTGCACGGGCGCCGGTGCGGTGGCTACCTCAGCCGGCCAGCAGCTTCCCGTTGAGAAGCATGTGCAGGGTTTTGACAAAAAGAACCACGATCGCGATGCTCAGCATGGCAAGGAGGAGGATCGCAATCAACGTCACGGGCCAAGCCTGGACGAACATCGAGTATTTCACCGCGGCACTTGCGAAGGCCGCCATCGGAAAGCTGATGGCCCACCAGCCGGTGGTGAGCACTGCCGAAGCCGCAATCGACGCGGCGGTGGCCGGCGTGGGCCTGACTCGCGTGCTCTCCTACCAATCTGATTGCCTTTTGCTTTGCTCTACGCCGTCGGGATACTTGCTAAACCTATACCAAAAGGCAGCCCCGCCCCCGGGTCACACCTCCGACGAAATGGCCGCCCTCAATGCAAACTCAAGCGGCCTGATCTCTGTCAGAGTTCAGATTGATGCTGCATAATTTTGAACGAATTTTGAACAGGTTTTGAACACCCCGCGTAGTTATGCCATATGTAGTCACCGAATCCTGCATCCAATGCAAATACACCGACTGCGTCGCCGTCTGCCCCATGGACTGCTTCCACGCCGGTCCCAATTTCCTGGTCATCGACCCGGATGAATGCATCGATTGCTCGATCTGCGTGCCGGAATGCCCGGTGGGCGCCATCTATCCGGCAGCCGAGGTGCCGGCCGATCAGCAGGACTTCATCGCACTGAATGCACAGCTCTCGCGCCGCGCCGACTGGCCCCGCCTGACCAAGGTGCAACCGCCGCTGCCCGATCATGCGCACTGGGCGCAGGTGAAGGACAAGCGCGACGCATTGGTCATCGCTCCCGATTGATTCGACGTTGACCTCACACAGAACACCTCTCCATGACTGACCGCATCCTGCTCAGCATCGACGCCGGCGTGGCTGAAGTCCGGCTCAACCGGCCCGAGAAGATGAACGCCATCGACCCGGCCATGTTCGAAGCGCTCGTCACCGTGGGGGAACGCCTGATGAGCGAGCCGGATGTGCGTGCCGTGGTGTTGTCAGGCGAGGGTCGCGCCTTCTGCGCGGGGTTGGATATGGGCAGCATGGCGAGCCTGGGCAGCAGCGATGCAGGTTCCGACATCAGCGCCGGCCGTCTTGCCAAGCGCACGCATGGCGTGGCCAATCTGCCGCAGTACGCCTGCACGGTGTGGCGCGATCTTCCGGTGCCGGTGTTGGCTGCGGTGCATGGTGTCGCGTACGGCGGCGGCTTGCAGATCGCGCTGGGCGCGGACGTGCGGTACGTGACCGCCGACACGCGCCTCTCGATCATGGAAATCAAATGGGGCCTGGTGCCCGACATGGGCGGTATGGCGCTGATGCGCGGGCTGGTCCGTCCGGATCGGCTGCGCGAGCTGATTTACAGCGGCCGCATTGTCCACGGCGAAGAAGCCTGCGCCCTGGGCTTGGCGACGCACGTGGTGGACGATCCGCGCACGGCGGCGCTGGAGGCGGCGCGCGACATTGCCCAGAAGAGTCCCGACGCGATTCGCGCGGGCAAGCGCTTGATGCGCGTTGCGGAAGACGGCGACACCGCTGCCATTCTGCTGGCCGAGTCGGTCGAGCAGGACCGGCTGATCGGCACGGCCAATCAGCGCGAGGCGGTGCTGGCCGGCATGCAGAATCGCGCACCGGTTTTTCAGCCGGCCGCGAAGTCTGAATAGAAACGAGAAATAGCCTGACGCTGGCAGCTCAGGCGGTGGCGTGCTTGACGCCCATCGCGGCGCGCATGGCGTGCGAGCGGCTGACCACCTCGTCACGCAGCTTGGCGCGCAAACCCAAGGCAAACGCCGTCTCGGCCACGAGGAAGAGCGGGCCGATCACCAGACCTGCGAGATCATCGACAAACGCCGGCTTGCGCCCCTCGTAATAGTGGCCGACGAACTGGATGATCCAGCCGATCACGAACAGGCCGATACCCACTGACAACCAGGCCGCCGTCGAATGCGCGGCGACATGGTTGCCGACCCAAACGCACGCGGCGATCAGCCCGAACATCACCACGCCGAACATCGCGTCCAAACGCAGGTAGAACAGCGTCGTCAGCGCCAGCACGATCAGCGCGGGTGTCACGGGCACGCCTGACAGGTCTGCCAGCACCGGCCGCGACAGCAACACCGCAACCGCCAGCACGATCGCCGGGATGCCGACAAAGTGCGTGGCGATATTGCGGCCGTCCTGGTGGTAGGCGGCGTAGTTGGAAAGATGGTCAGACAGGTTGCGCATGGGGCCTCCGGTTTTGTGCGTTTGCAGCATGGACGCTCCAGCCGCACGCTCGTTATGATCGTTTCATCCTAGTCAGTGAACGGCACGCCGCTCTGTCGCGTAGCCGACACATTCGACGTTTCCGAAGCGCCCTTCAGCCGCCCCCATGGACCACCCCGTCGCCCCATCCGGCACGCTGGACGCCCACTCCTACCGCGAACGCCTGCACGCCAGCAGTTGGTTTGGCACGCTCGACGCCACCTTGCAGGACGCTTTGATCGACATTGCCACCGTGCGGCGCCTGGGGGCCGGGGAGATTCTCTTCCAGCGTGGCGACGCGCCTGACGGTCTGTACTGCGTGGTGGAAGGCACGATCCGGATCGGCGCCACCAGCGCAGACGGGCGCGAAGCCTTGCTGGCCGTGCTGGAGCCGGTCAACTGGTTTGGCGAGATCGGCGTATTCGACCGGCAGCCCCGCACGCATGACGCCCGCGCCGACGGGCCTACGACTTTGCTCCATATGCCGCAGGCGGCGCTGATTGCCCTGCTGGACGGCTCGCCCGCGCTGCTGCATGCGTTTGCCCTGCTGCTGACTCACAAGCTGCGCCTGACATTCATCGTGCTGGAAGAAACCGCCCTCCTGCCCGCCCCCGTGCGGGTGGCGCGGCGCCTGCTACTGATGGCCGACGGCTACGGCGACCTGCGCCTCGGCACGCGGCGTGTGCTGCACGTGCCACAGGAGCAGCTTGCGCAGTTGCTCTCCCTGTCCCGTCAGACCGTGAACCAGGTTTTGAAGGATTTCGAAGCGCGCGGCATCCTCAGGCTGGCCTACGGAGAAATCGAACTGCTGGACTTTGCGCGCCTCCACCAGCTCGGATATGAGATGGACAGGGGGTGAAATTTCGTCCAATACCCCTACATGCGATGGGTTAGGACCGATCCTATAATGTGTTCCCACTCGCACATTCGCCCTTCGCATGGTGCGGAGTCGGCGATGCGAGTGTCCTTCAACGGAAGAGAAACATCATGCCCCGCCAGACCCCCATCGAGCGCTATCGCAACATCGGCATCTCGGCGCACATCGACGCCGGCAAAACCACCACGACCGAGCGCATCCTGTTCTACACCGGGGTCAATCACAAGATAGGCGAGGTGCATGACGGCGCGGCCACGATGGACTGGATGGAGCAGGAGCAGGAGCGCGGCATCACCATCACGTCCGCCGCGACGCACTGCATGTGGCGCGGCATGGCGGGGGACCGCCCGGAATACCGCATCAACATCATCGACACCCCCGGCCACGTCGATTTCACCATCGAGGTGGAGCGCTCCATGCGCGTGCTCGACGGCGCGTGCATGGTCTACGACTCCGTGGGCGGCGTGCAGCCGCAGTCGGAAACCGTCTGGCGCCAGGCCAACAAGTACAAGGTGCCGCGCATCGCGTTCGTCAACAAGATGGACCGCATCGGTGCGGACTTTTTCCGCGTTGAGCGCCAGATGCGCGATCGCCTGAAGGGCAACCCGGTACCGATCCAGATTCCCGTTGGCGCGGAAGACGGTTTCCGCGGCGTGGTGGACCTCGTCAAGATGAAGGCCATCGTGTGGGATGACGCCAGCCAGGGCGTCAAGTTCGAGTACACCGACATTCCCGAAGAGCTGAAGGCCACCGCGCAGGAATGGCACGACAAGATGGTCGAAGCCGCTGCCGAGGCCGATGAGGCCCTGCTCGACAAATACCTTGGCGGCGAGACGCTCTCCGAGGCCGAGATCAAGCGGGCCCTGCGCCAGCGCACCATCGCCGGCGAGATCGTGCCGATGCTCTGTGGCTCCGCGTTCAAGAACAAGGGCGTGCAGGCGATGCTCGATGCGGTGGTCGACTACCTGCCGTCTCCGGTGGACATTCCATCCATCCAGGGCCACGGCGAGAAGGACGAACCCCTCGAGCGCCATGCCAGCGACACCGAACCCTTCGCCGCCCTCGCCTTCAAGATCATGACCGACCCGTTCGTCGGCCAGCTCGCGTTCTTCCGCGTGTACTCGGGCAAGATCAACTCGGGCGACACGGTCTACAACTCGGTCAAGGGCAAGCGCGAGCGCCTGGGCCGGATCCTGCAGATGCACGCCAACCAGCGCGAAGAGATCAAGGAAGTGCTGGCCGGCGACATCGCGGCTGCGGTCGGCCTGAAAGATGTGACGACCGGCGAAACGCTGTGCGATCCGGAGCACGTCATCGTGCTGGAGCGCATGGAATTTCCTGAGCCCGTCATCAGCCAGGCTGTCGAGCCCAAGACCAAGGCCGACCAGGAAAAGATGGGCATCGCCCTGAACCGACTGGCGCAGGAAGACCCGTCGTTCCGCGTGAAGACGGACGAGGAATCCGGCCAGACCATCATTTCGGGCATGGGCGAACTGCACCTGGAAATCCTGGTCGACCGCATGAAGCGCGAGTTTGGCGTGGAAGCGACCGTCGGCAAGCCGCAGGTGGCCTACCGCGAAACCATCAAGAAGGCCGCGGAAGACGTCGAAGGCAAGTTCGTCAAACAATCGGGCGGACGGGGCCAGTACGGCCACGCGGTCATCACGCTGGAGCCCAACGACGGCAAGGGCTACGAGTTCGTCGACGAGATCAAGGGCGGCGTGATCCCGCGCGAGTTCATCCCGGCGGTGGACAAGGGCATTCGTGACACGCTCAACACGGGCGTGCTGGCGGGCTATCCGGTGGTGGACGTGAAGGTGCGTCTGACTTTCGGCTCGTACCACGATGTGGATTCGAACGAAAACGCGTTCCGCATGGCGGGCTCGATGGCCTTCAAAGAGGCCATGCGCAAGGCCGGTCCCATCCTGCTCGAACCGATGATGGCGGTGGAAGTGGAAACGCCGGAAGACTACATGGGCAACGTGATCGGCGACCTGTCGTCACGGCGCGGCATGGTGCAAGGCACGGAAGACATTCCGGGCGGCGGCGGCAAGGTCGTGCACGCCGAGGTGCCGCTCGCCGAGATGTTCGGCTACTCCACCAACCTGCGGTCGCTCAGCCAGGGCCGCGCGACGTACACGATGGAGTTCAAGCACTACGCGGAAGCACCGCGCAACGTGTCGGAAGCCGTGATGGCAGCCAAGAAGGTCTGACGTTTTTTTGCTTGATCTGCTGCGGCCGCCTAGCGCGGCCGCAGTGCTTTGTGCGTTAGTCCGCAGGCAGGTTCTCGACGCAGAAGTCGATAAACGCATGCACCTTCGCCGGCAGGTAACGGCGCGACGGATACAGCGCGTACAACGCAAAGCGCTCATCCGGCCAATCAGGGAACAGGTCGACCAGCTGACCGCTGCGCCGCAACGCTTCTGTACCGAGCGCCATCACCTGGGCGATGCCGGCGCCGGCGACGCATGCTGCGTGCATCGTGCGCACGTCCGACACCATCAACCGCCCGGCGGGCCGGATCTCGATGCGTTCATTCTGGCGCCAGAACTCCCATTCGTACGGACGCCCCGTCACCGGGTTGTAGAACAGGATGCGCTCGTGTGAGGGCACATCGCGCGGGTGCGCCGGCTTGCCGCGCCGCGCGATGTAATCCGGCGATGCCACTGTCACGATGCGCGTCTCGACCAGCTTGCGCGCCACGAAGGAACCCACGGGCGGCGGCCCGAAGCGGATGGCCAGATCAAACCCGTCGGCAACCAGATCGCCGACGTCGTCCCGCATGATGAGTTCCAGCGACAAGTCCGGATGGCGCTCCAGAAAACCGGCCACCGGCGTCGCGAGGGCCATCCGCGAGAAAAACGGATCGACATTCACGCGCAAGCGCCCTCGCACCGCACCCGCCGCCCCCACCGCACCGGAGGCCATCGCTGCGGCGTCGGCGATGCCCGTCAGGTGTGGGCTGACCTGTTCGTAGAGGCGGCGGCCTTCGTCGGTGAGCGTGAGCGAACGCGTCGTCCGCTCAATCAGCCGCACGCCGATGCGCGCTTCCAACCGGCTGACGGCACGACTCACTCCAGACGGTGACAACGCGAGCGCATCGGCCGCGCGCACGAAGCTGCCGCTTTCCACGACGGCCGCCAGCAGCGTAATGCCGGAGAACAATTGCCCATCAAACGTCATGCAATCCCTTCCCTTCCGCAGCTATTACGGGAGTTTTTTCACGAATGATTTGCATGGTACGCACTTTATTCAAAGATCGGCAATCGGCACCATGGCGTCCGTCATTCATGACAACCGAAGGAGCTGCACATGCAACACGCATTGAAGACGCAAGGTGTTTCCATTCCCCGGCTGGGGCTCGGCACATTCCGCATGGCCAGCAACGTGTGCCAACCCGCCGTCGAGAGCGCGCTCGCGCTCGGTTATCGACACATCGACACCGCCGCGATGTATGCCAACGAAGACGCTGTCGGCGCGGCCATCGCTGCCTCGGGCCTGCCGCGGGAAGAGGTGTTCGTCACCACCAAGGTCTGGCATGACCAGCTGGCGCCGCGCGCCGTTCCTCTGGCGTTGGAGCAGAGCCTTGCCAAGCTGAAACTCGATTACGTCGACTTGTATCTCGTCCACTGGCCCGCGCCCGGCATGGACATGGCGGCAACGATGAAAGCGATGATGGCGCTGCGTGAAAGCGGCCGCGTGCGGGCCATTGGCGTGTGTAATTTCAACCTGCCGATGCTCAAAACCGCCATCGACACGATCGGAGCGCCCCTCGCGTGCGTGCAGGTGGAATACCACCCGTTTTTGGACCAATCGGCGCTACTGGGCTACCTGCGCGGCAAGGGCATTCCGCTGACCGCCTACGCGCCGCTGGCCCAGGGGCGCGCGGCCGAAGACGCCACGCTGCAGGCGATTGGCCGCAAGCATGGCGCGTCGGCATCACAGGTGGCTATTGCATGGTTGCTGGAACAGCCTAATGTGATCGCCATTCCCAAGGCCCAGCGTCGCGAAAGCCAGCAGGCGAACCACGACGCACTGCGGCTGCGCCTGGACGACGCCGATCGTGCCGCCATTGCCGCCTTGCCAAAGACGCTGCGTTACGTCCAACCGGCCTTTGCGCCGGATTGGGATGCCGTGCCGGCCTAACGCAGCCACATCAGCCACGCGTACACGATGCCCGCCGCAGCCAGTAGAAACGGCATCGAGTACGCGTGAAACACCCACCACGCACGGCGGTCGCCCAGCATGCGCAACGCAATGAGGTTGGCCAACGACCCGATAAGCGTGCCGAAGCCGCCCACGCTCACCGCAAAGGCAATCATCGGCCAGTCATGCGAATACTCGGCCAGCAAGATTGCCGCCGGCACGTTGCTGATGATCTGCGACACGCCAATGCCGGCCCAATACAGATGCATCGGATTGCTCAACGCCAGTGCATCCAGCGCCTGCCGCACGATGCCAAGCTGCGCCACCAGCCGCAGGTCGATGAACATCAGCATGAACACGAGCAGCAGGCCCCAGTCCACCCGCGCCAGCACATAACGCGCGCCGATGAGGTACAGGACGATCAACCCGGCTGCCGCCACCAACGGGTGGCCCAGATCGGTCAGCACCAGAAACGGCACGTACAACAAGAGCGCAGGCACCAACAGGCGCTTGTGCAATTCCACGTCGGCGGTTTCGGCATGCAGGTGGATTTCGTGCGAGGCAAAGGCCAGCCACGTCGCCGCCAGCAGCAAGGCCATCAGCAGTACGACCATCGGCGCCATCTGCCAGACGAACGCACCAAACGACAGCCCCGATTGATGCCACAGGAAGAGGTTCTGCGGGTTGCCGATCGGCGTGAGCGCCGAGCCCGCGTTGACCGCCAGCGCTTCGAATATCACCAGCCGCGCCACCGGCAGGCTGGCCACCTGCCGCAAACCGACGGTGAGCGGCACGATCACGAACAACGCCACGTCGTTGGTCAACACGGTCGACAGCGCGGCCGAAGCCGCGACCAGGCTGAGGGCCAGAACACGCTGGCTGCTGACCACTTCGACGAGGCGGCGGCCGAGCAACTGAAGCATGCCGCTGGCCTCAACCGCTTTGGTCAGGATGAGCAAGCCGGCCAAGGCCGCAATGGTGTGCCAGTCAATCAGCGACGGATATTCAACGATGCGCTTGGGCGCTACGAGGGTCAGCACGCCGCAGATGACGAGCAGCGCCCAAAAGAAAACGTCTTGCTTGAGGTTGTGCCAGAACGGCGGGTGTTGGGGCACGGCTTGCGCCATGTGCTTGCGTGGCGGATCGCCGTGCATACGAGAAGAAAAAGGAAACGTTGGCGCGGGCGCGCACAAACCAACGGAGCGCAGTTTGCAGGCCGATTGTAGAGCGGCTGCCTCTTGCGCTCAATCGCGAGCCGGGCGCGCGCTAACGTGCCCGGCCGCCTACCAAAGGACTTTGCTTACGATTCGCGCGAACCCGAACCGCCTGGACGGTCTGAGCCACCCGACGAACCGCCTGCACCTGGCCGGTCCGAGGACGTCATGCGAGAGCGGTCCTCTGCGCTGCCGCCTGCATGCGGTGCGCCTTGCTGGCCAGCCTGGCTATGCGAGGCGCCCGGATGATACGCCGACTGCGGATGGCGCTCCGGCCCGCGATATTGGCCAGCCAGGCCATGACCGCCGCCCGTGCCGCCCACCGAGCCGTGCTCCGATCGCTCGTGGCCGGCATCCGCCCCGCCGCCACCTTGCGTCGGCTGAGCCGGGTGATTGGCGATCACGCGCTCAATTTCGGCGACGGCTTCGCGCGGAGCCAGAACGACCTCCAGCCCCAGCGCACCGGCCACGGCCATCAGCGTCGACAGGCGGGGATCGGCACGACCGGATTCCGCGCGCAGATACGCTTCGCGAGAGATACCGGCCATCTTGGCGACATCTTCCTGTTTGAGCTTGCGCGACTTGCGCAGACTGTGTAACTGCTTGAAAGGCTGTTCCATCTGTTCGCTCCTGCACCTGAGATGGGAAACACCGCCGGGTCTGGACCCGAACGATGGGCTGAAAATATGCGGATTGGGTTGAACTGCACCTTCATCCGCCGTCATACACAGCGCGACGACGGCATGCGTCTGATCTATGCACGCCGTTGCACACGTTTTTGGGGGGTGGCCTCCGTGATGTGTTTTCTACAGAGTAGACGTAATTTCGACTGCACCCAATATCGACGCGTGATGAAAGCGCATCTCATCCACCATGTTTATGGTGACAAGGCGGCTTGAGGGTCAGTTCCCTCGTAGATGCCGCTTTCTTCGCTTGGCAGACCGTTTTTGTGATCCCTCAAGCGCAAATCCTTGCACCCGCACCACGTTTCGTCGATCCGCGCTTGCCCTATCCACCAATCGGAGGGGGCTCGGCGGGAGAGAACCGCTTGAGCCTCCTGCGTCACGGGCAGGCGACGGCGCGTGCCTCTCATCACGCAATTGCCGTGCCGGAGGTGATGCGACGGGCAGTTGTGGGAGGGGCCGGATTAATGGAAATCGCGGCTAGAAGTGGCGAGCCGTCCCAAAAGTGGGGTCAGATCCACCAGATGCTGGGCGACAAGGTGACGGGTTTCGCGCTCACATTGCCACTTGCCGTAGACGCCGAGCAGTTGGGCGTTCAACACTTCGCGTCGCTGACGCTCGATCAAGTGAGGCCAGAGGATGACGTTGATGGCACCTGTTTCGTCTTCAATGGAAACGAAGATCGTGCCGTTGGCTGTGCCTGGTCGCTGCCGAACCGTGACAATGCCGCAAGCGCGCGCCAATTGTCCGTTGCGGTAACCGGCCAGCGTGGCCGCAGTGGCAAATCGCATACGTTCGAGCCGTGCGCGCAGCAGCCTTAGCGGATGGCTCTGCAGTGACAAACCAAGGCTGCCGTAATCAGCCATCACCTCTTCACCAATGGGCGGCGCGGGTAGCTCGAGCGGCGCCTCCACCGGACGGGCCTGGCGCAGCAGCGCGTGATCGTGGCCGGGCTCCTGCAGGGCGAGCGTTTGCCAGAGCGCCTGACGGCGGTGGCCGGCCAGCGACTTCAGCGCATTGGCTGCGGCCAGCACGTTCAGGTCGTGACGGTCGAGCGCGGCGCGATGGGCGAGATCCTCCACGCTGGTGAATGGCGCCTGGGCGCGAGCCGCTTCGATGCGCTCGGCAGCCGGCTTGCGCATGCCTCGAATGCGATTCAACCCGAGGCGGATATCGGGCTGCACCAGGCCATTCTCACCGACCTCGCCATCGGCGCGGAGATGCAGCGTGCTGTCCCAAACGCTGGCCGTCACGTCCGCCGGCAGCACGCGCACATGGCTGCGCCGCGCCTCCTGCACCAGTTGCGACGGTGAATAGAACCCCATCGGCTGACTGTTGAGCAACGCCGCAAAAAACGCCGCCGGCTCGTGGCATTTCAGGAAACTGCTGACGTAAGCCAGCTTGGCAAAGCCTGCCGCGTGGCTTTCGGGGAAGCCGTATTCGGCAAAACCTTCCATCTGTTTGCACAGCGCTTCGACAAAGGCAGGGTCGTAGCCCCTCTTCTCGACCATCGCATGCACCAGTCGCTCCTGATGCTGCGTGAGATTGCCCTTGCGCTTCCAGGCAGCCATGTCACGGCGCAGGCGGTCTGCGTCATCTGGAGTGAAATCGCCGGCCTTCATGGCGATCTCCATCACCTGCTCTTGGAAGATCGGCACACCCAACGTGCGTTCGAGCACGGCTTTCACCTCGGGGCCGGGGTAAGTCACGCAATCGGTGTTGCCATTGCGCTTTGCCTCGCGACGCTGCAGATACGGGTGGACCATGCCGCCCTGGATCGGCCCAGGCCGCACAATCGCTACTTGGATCACCAGGTCGTAATACTCGCGCGGGCGCAGACGCGGCAGCATCGATTGCTGCGCGCGCGATTCGATCTGGAACACGCCGATGGTCTCGGCGCGGCAGATCATGTCGTAGGTTTTCTTGTCGCCATCGTGCAGGTTCTGCATGGCGAGCTTGGTCGTCGCGCCGTAGTGCTCGCGCCGTCCGGGCAACGCATCCACCATATCGAGCGTGCGGCGAATGGCCGTCAGCATGCCCAGCGCCAGCACGTCCACCTTCAGCAGGCGCAGCGACTCGAGATCGTCTTTATCCCATTGGATGACGCGGCGGTTTTCCATCGCTGCGTTCTCGATCGGCACCAGGCGCGAAAGCTTGCCTTGCGCAATCACGAACCCGCCCACGTGCTGCGACAGATGGCGCGGAAAACCACGCAACTGATCCACCAGCTGGGCCCAGCGCAGCACCAGCGGCGATTCCGGATCCAGACCTTGCTGGCCGGCGCGCTGCACAAATTCCTTGCGGCTGTCCCACCACGCCTGCCCCTTGGCAACTTGCTCGATGATGCCCAGGTCGATGCCGAGCGCGCGGCCAACGTCACGCAATGCGCTACGCGTGCGGTAGGTGATGAGCGCAGCTGCCAGCGCGGTGCGTGTCACACCGTATTTTTTGTAGATGTACTGGATGACCTCTTCGCGACGCTGATGCTCGAAATCGACGTCGATGTCGGGCGGCTCATTGCGCGCCCGCGA
Source organism: Ralstonia sp. UNC404CL21Col (assembly GCF_000620465.1). Lineage (GTDB taxonomy): Bacteria > Pseudomonadota > Gammaproteobacteria > Burkholderiales > Burkholderiaceae > Ralstonia > Ralstonia flatus. Next base: position 4,244 of record NZ_JIBE01000004.1, on the reverse strand, counting down.
AAGAAAGCGTGCGAACAGCGTGTTGCCGCTGTCCGGATTCACCTCGGTAATCCCCAGGCAATAACACACCGCCGAGTTGGCCGCCGAGCCGCGCCCCTGGCAGAGAATCCCCTCGTTGCGCGCAAACTTCACCACGTCATAGACGGTCAGGAAAAACGGCTCGTAACCCAGTTCGGCAATCAGTCCGAGTTCCTCCTGAATCTGCTCGCGCACCTTCTCCGACACACCATTTGGATAGCGTCGTGCGGCACCAGCGAGCGTTTCGGCGTGCAGGTATTCGGCCGGTGTCATGCCCTCCGGTACGACTTCGCTTGGATATTCGTATTGGATCTCGTCGAGAGAGAAATTGCACAACGCCGCCAGCTCCACCGTCCGACGCAGGATCCTCTTCCCACGCTCGCCTTGATAGAGGTACGAGAGTTGCACGCGCGTGCGCATCGCCTGTTCAGCGCTGGGCGCAAGTTCCAAACCGCACTCGGAAAGCGGTTTGGACAACCGGATGGCGGTCAGCACGTCGTGCAGCGGTTTGCGTTGGCGCGTGTGCATCTGCACGCCGCTGGTCGCAACCATGGGCACATCGATTTGTTCCGACACCGCCCCGACCGTGCCGCGATGGCGATCATCCGCGTGCCGCAGCGGCAGCTCCAGCGCAATCGATAACCGGTCACCGAACACGCGCTGGCACCACCACGCCTGCGCCAGCAATTGCTGCGGATCAGGATCGTAATCGGGCAACAAAATCGCCAGGCAATCGGGCACGCCGCGCAGGTGGGCAAGTTCGCCTTTAGGCGCGGCCAAATCGTCTGCCAACAAGCGGTATTCGCCCTTGGGCGCGGCCAACCTTGCATGCGTAATGATCTCGCTCAGATTGCCGTAACCCTCGATGTTTTGTGCCAGCAGCACCAGCCGCAGCCAGGGTTCGCCATCGGCATTACGCACCGTAAAGCGGCTGCCGATGATGAGCTTCAGCTCATACTCCTTGGAGGCCACAAGCGCTCGCGCGGTGCCAGCTACAGAGCATTCGTCGGTCAGCGCCAGCGCTTGATAACCATACAACTTGGCACGCTCCACCAGTTCGTACGGATGCGACGCGCCGGTCAGGAACGTGAAATTGCTGATGCAATGCAGCTCTGCATAGGCAGGCAGCGTGGGAAATGGCGTGGCCGAAGTCATGACTGCTTAGCCGAATAAACCGTGCAGATACCAGCGGGCGTCTTCGTCTCCCGTGTTGGCCTGGCTTGCGGAAACGCGCTCGCGATACACCCAGTAACGCTCGCCTTTTCCTCCTTCGGCGATGAAGTAATCGCGCTTGATGAGATCGTCGTCCCACCAGCCGGATTCAATACGCTCAGGCATCGACACCAGCCGCAACCGCCCGCGGTAATACGGATAATGCTGGCGTGTCAGCAGCGGGATCGGCTTCTCCAGCAGCCACAGCGGCCGCTCCGGCTGCTGCGCATGCCATTGCGCCAATGCCTGACGCGCGGCGGCACGGCTCTGCGCGGTGGTCGCGGCATTCACCTCGACCCAGTGGTTGGCACGCTCGGGGCGATGGTCGGCACACGGCTGCGGGTGAAGTACGTTCTCGGCACCCAGCCGAGCGATCAGCGTGTCGATCAGGCGTGCAGCGTCTTCAGCGCGACCACCGGGCTCGGGAAACAGCGATTCCGTAGGGGGCGCGAGCGGCGTAGCGTCGGTCACCGTCAGACGCAGCTCGACCACCGGAGCGATCAGCGTGAGCCGATGCACGCGCTCGTGCAGCACCCGCGACAAGTGCGCCAGCGTGCGAACCGGCTGCGCCAGCGCGATCTCCACCGGCGTGCAGGAGGCGGCATCTTCACTGCTCCGGCCGCGCCGGCGTTCGTGCTCCAGCGTGAGTCGGTACGTCTTGGCGCCCAGTTGAAGCGCCGACAGCCAACCGACCAGCTGCAACAACAACTGCTCCGCGGCGGCCAGCACACCTTCCGCGTTATCGATGCGGCCAGACAATTCCAACGGCACATCAAAGCGCAACGGCGCGGTAAACCAGGTAAAGCTTTCGTGCCCGTTGCCATACGCCGCGTCGAGCGTATCTACGAGCAACGGCCCGCAGCGCCGCCGCAGGCCGCTACGTGGTAACTCCCGCAAATCGGCCAGCGTGCGGCAGCCGAGGCCTTCAAGCCAATCGGGCCGCGTGAGTCTCGCCACCGCATCGATCGGCAATTGATCAAGCAACGCCGACAGCCGCTCCTGCCGAACCGCCCTCCTCGGGCGCCCGTGACGCCCTGCCGTGCGACGACGGCCACGCATCGGCGCCGGCCGCGCACTGGCAAGCCATGCCGCGCCGCGTGCCGTCGGCCCGGTGCCAAGCTGCGGCATGGCGCCCAACCGAACCGCGCAATACTTCACTGCCCGACACAGCGCGCGATGTCCACCGAACAGGCGCAAGCTGGCCTCCACCTCCAACAACACAGTCGCCTCATCCGCCACGTCCAACGTGACATGCGGCGTGAATGCCAGCAGCGCCAGCGCCAGCGATTGCAGCAACCGCGTCTCGGCCGCCATGTCACGATCAAGCTGTATAGCGTGCGGCACCAGCGCCTGGGCACCCGCCCGACGCAGGCCCGCGTGTACGCCTTCGCGCATCGCCAAACGGTTGGCCGACACCACGCGCTCCTGCTCCAGCACCACCACCGGCAACGGCAGCGCGGCCGGATCAGACCACCGGGGTCGAAGCGCGTCGAGAGGGAGACGGGGCAGATGCACCGCGATCCAGAACGGCATGATCGGGAGTGTTTGGATCGGAAACGTCCGACAAAGCGTCAAACGCCACAGAAGACGAAGGAGACGAAAGTGCGGCCAGCAATTTCGCCGTGGCCGGATCCATGATGAAGGGTTCGGCGGGCGGAACAGGCAACGGACGCACGGAGGCGCGACCGGCCCGAAGCGGATCCGCCAATGGCAACAGCAACGGAGATTCACGCAACGGCCCGCGCCGCTTATGAAAAAGGATGGACAGGGCATCGGCGCCAGCCGGCTCCAGCCCCAGCCGCAGCACCGCCGGCGACGACTCTCGTTGCGCATGAGTCGGCCGAAACACCCAGATGGCGCTCTCGCCGGCCTGTGCCAACACTTGCAACCTGCGCAACGCTCCTGGACGTGCCCGGCTCAACCAGATCAGCACACCATCGAAAGCCTTGCTGCGTAGAAGCTGCTCGGCGGCCCATAGAAGATCAGCCGACTCGCCAGCACGCACCCAGACGATTTGTTCAGGAGAAAAATCCCAGCCCACCAGCCTCACTGCATTCGGCAGATGCGGCGGCGCGACCAGCGCAATGCGGCGGCCGTTCATGCTGAGCGTAGACAGCGCCGGGCGCAGCAATCGGCACTCACCAATACCGGATTGCGGGCACAGCAACTCGATCAATCCACCGAGGGGCCAACCACCGCCAGGTAGCTCGGCATCCAACGCGTCATACCCAGTGGTCAGAACGCGTCCGTCGCCTCGCGCCAGATGGCCTGCATTCCACAACGCCGGATGCAGCGTTTCTGGCAATAACACCGCCGGAGCTTTCCGTGCAGCCGGACGAGAGGCAGGCGCCATGTGCCCAGCGGCGACGGGATATTCCGCCACACCTTCGGCGATGGAAAGAGACGGGGACAACGCAAACATGGAAACGCCAAGGCAAGTGATGAATACTGTATAAATATACAGTATCACAACTTTTCTTCAACGCAGCCTAGTTTTGCGAATGTGTCGCGAGCCAGCGATAGCCCACCTCAAGCATTGGCATCGAGGTGATTCAAAACGAACATCGCGAAAAGTGATGGTCTTTCCCTTGCCAATAAAATTGGCGTAAAGATCACTTTTAAATGGGATTTGGCAGGGAGGTTTGGGCTCTGGCTCCGGGATTCGGGTACGCCAGGAGGAGCTGGATATCGAATCGGAGCGCGCAAAGGCAAACACCCCAGCTCTGTGTTGGAGCTGGGGTGTTTAGATGGAGAGCCTGGCGATGACCTACTTTCACACGGGAATCCGCACTATCATCGGCGCGGAGTCGTTTCACGGTCCTGTTCGGGATGGGAAGGGGTGGTACCGACTCGCTATGGTCACCAGGCTATGACTTGTCGCGTCGCTGACTTTGTGTCAACGCCGCCAATATGGGAATGTAGTAGGGGTTGTGCTTGTGTATCAGGCACAAGGCAGACCCAGCCGGAAACATACCGGTTATAGGATCAAGCCGCACGGGCAATTAGTACTGGTT
>NZ_JIBE01000003.1 GCF_000620465.1 Ralstonia sp. UNC404CL21Col | reverse complement strand
TCGCCATCTCGGGCGCGCCTTTCTTTTGCTTACTTTTCTTTGGCAAGACAAAGAAAAGTGAGTCGGTCCCGGCAGGGAACGAAAGGAGGGTGGACCACCAGCCCTCAAATCCTCAAAGGATCAATCTCCAACTGCCACCGCACCCCCTTCACAGTCTTGCCAATCCCCGCAAACCCCTCAGTCCAGGCAGTCAAAAGCCTCTGCAACGCCGCGCGAGAACCCGATTCCACCAGCAACTGCGCCCGCTCGCGGTTGGCCAGGCGCACCATCGTCATCGGCACCGGATCATGCAAAAACACCGGCGCGCCCAATTCAGCGGCCAAGGCTTCACCAGCCGAACGCGCGGCGCCCAAAAACTCCAGCGCGCGTGCGACTTCCTTGTGCTCTGCGGTCAACAACGCCTGATAGGCAAACGGCGGCAGCCCGGCCTGTTTGCGCTCTCGCAGCAGCTGGCGCGCAAAACCGTCGTAGTCGTGCCGAACCAGCGCCTGCAGCGCCGGTGCGTCGGGATACCGCGTCTGAATCAGCACCTCGCCGGCCAAGCCCGCACGGCCCGCGCGGCCCGCCACCTGCATCAGCGAGGCAAAGAGATGCTCCCCCGCGCGGAAGTCGTGCGAGAACAGCGAGGAATCGGGCGCGACCACGCCCACCAGCGTTACGCGCTGGAAGTCATGCCCTTTGGCGACCATCTGCGTGCCGATCAGGATGTCGACGCTGCCTTCGTGCACGGTGTCGAACAGCGCTTCGGCGCTGCCCTTGCGGCGGGTGGAATCGGCGTCGATGCGGGCGACGCGGGCCTGCGGAAACAGCTCGCCGAGCGATTCTTCGATGCGCTGGGTGCCGCGCCCGAGCGGCGCGATGTCGACGTTGCCGCAGTCTGGGCAGTGATGTGGAATGCGGGATTCGTACCCGCAGTGGTGACAGCGCAGACGCCGTTCGGGCTTGTGCAGCACCAGGTACGCCGAGCAACGCGGGCAGCCCGACAGCCAGCCACACGCGTCGCAGGACAGCACGGGCGCGTAGCCCCGGCGGTTGAGGAACAGCAGGCTCTGTTCGCCGCGCGCCAGGCGATCGCCAATCGCGTCGACGAGCGGTTTGGACAATCCATCGCGAATCTGGCGTCCGGCGCGGCGTTCCAGGTTCAGGTCGATGAGCGACACGCGCGGCAACACCGCTTCGGCCTGCGCGCGTTGCGAGAGCGTCAGGCGCGTGGTGGCGGTCTGCTCGGCGCGCCACCAGGTTTCCAGCGACGGCGTGGCGGAGCCCAGCACCACGGGGATGTTGCGCTGCTTGGCACGCCATAGCGCTAGGTCGCGTGCCGAATAGCGCAGGCCCTCCTGCTGTTTGTACGACGTGTCGTGCTCCTCGTCGACGAGGATGAGCGCGAGGTTGGGCAGCGACGCCAGCATTGCCAGCCGCGTGCCGAGCACGATGCGCGCTTCACCGCGATGCGCGGCCAGCCAGTTCAGCGCGCGCGGTTGTTCGGCCAGACCGCTGTGCAGCGCGGCCATCGGCACGCCAGGAAAACGCGCCGCAATGCGCGCCTCCAGCTGCGGCGTCAGGTTGATCTCGGGCACCAACATCAGGACCTGCGCGGCGGGGTCGCGCGCCAAGGCGTCGGCGATGGCGTGCAGGTAGACCTCGGTCTTGCCGCTGCCGGTCACGCCATACAGCAGGAACGGACTGAAGGTACCCGCCGCCCCGGCCTGGGCAATGGCCGCCACGGCGGCGGCCTGTTCGTCATTCAGGGCGGGCGCGACGGAAGGCGCCGGCAGTTCGAGCGGTTGCGGCAGCAGCGCCTTCGGCCGCAGTTCTGCACGCAGCCAGCCGACGGTCGTCCAGTCCCGCAGCTTGGCAACGGCCTGCCCGTGCAGCTCAACGGCGGCGCTGGTGGACAGCTCGCCGTCGCCGGTCAGTGCTTCGGCCAGGCGCATGGCGCCGGACGCACGTTTCGGAATGCTGTCGAGCAACGCGGCCCGCGCCGGTTCAAACATCACGTAGACGGTTTCGTTGGCCTGCCGGGCGAGGTTGTCCCAGCTGCCCGGCGTGCGCCACAACGGCGGCAGCGCGGGCAACGTCACCTCACCGAGCGCGCGGTGGTAGTAACCGGCAGCAAATTCGGCGAGCGCCCGCCATTCGGCGTCGAGCGGCTGCACCCAGTCCAGCACCCGCTCCACATCGCGCAGCTTTTCCTGCGGGACATCGGTGGTTGCGGCAGTTTCGACCACCAACGCCACCACGCGCCGGTTGCCGAACGGCACCACCACGAGCTGCCCAGGCAGCACGGGTTGCCCGCACCGGTAATCGAACACGGCATCGAGCGGTGTATCGATCACCACACGCGCAATGGCAGCCGACACCTTGGCATCAGAGAACGCGGCGTCGACGAGGGCGGTGGTCATGCTTGGCGCAAACGGTTGAATTGCAAAGAGATTGTTGCGATGCAGCGGCGCATCGTGCACCTGGGAAATGCGTCTTGCCCATCTCACCTTGCCTTCACAGCCATTGCCATGGTCGGTTCAATGTTCAAGTACTACTTGAGGTTTATGCCTTGGCGCCCTGATCGGCGACCGTTTTCCGGCCTATCCACACGGCCTGTGGATAACTTTGTTGAAAAGTCGGCCGCTGCGCCCGCGAAGGCCGGTAGACGCGCCGTTTTTCTAGCTTGCACGATTTACGCGCACGCGGCTTTCTTTCAGAAAAATCAAACACTTATGCGTTGCGTGCACAGAGCCGTCCCTGTTGCGCCGCGGAAAGAACCAGCCGCGACAGCTTTGTGCATAAGTCAAGTCTTGACAGCCGGCTTACGCACCAGAAAGCGCGAAATAAATCGCTTGACACCCCGTTGGGGCCAGATGGGGCCACCGGCACGCGAGTAGTCACTCACCCCTACTGCACCAAAGCGGCGAAGATTCCACCCGTGCCCCCGACTTCACGCACTACTGCGGCACGATTCAAACGCTATCGCACTGCAGCATTGATCTTGATCGTGTTACTTCGCTTTCGACCGCTGCGCGCGGCTGAAGCTGTGCACCTCGTCCACCAGCACCGATACGGCGTCGGGTGGCGTGAACTGCGAGATGCCGTGGCCGAGGTTGAAGATGTGGCCATCGCTGCCGCCGCCGGCTGCATAGTCTTCCAGCACGCGGCGCGCTTGCGCGCGAATCGCCTCCGGCTCGGCAAACAGCACGGTGGGGTCCAGGTTGCCTTGCAGGGCAACGCGGCCCGCCGTTCGCTGGCGGGCGCGCTGCAGGTTGACGGTCCAGTCCACACCGAGCGCGTCGGCACCGGTCTCGGCCATGGCTTCGAGCCACAGGCCACCGCCCTTGGTGAAGAGGATGACCGGCACACGCTGGCCGTCGGCGCCGGCGCGAATGCCTTGCACCACGCGCGCCATGTAGGCCAGCGAGAACTCATGGTAGATGCCGTCGGCCAGCGCCCCGCCCCACGTATCGAAGATCTGCACAGCCTGGGCACCGGCATCGATCTGCGCGTTCAGGTAGTCGATCACGGCCTGCGCGTTGATCTCCAGGATGCGGTGCATCAGGTCCGGGCGCGCGTAGAGCATCGACTTCACGGTGCGGAAGTCGTCCGAACCGCCGCCTTCCACCATGTAGCAGGCGAGCGTCCACGGGCTGCCCGAGAAGCCGATGAGCGGCACGCGCTGGCGGCCGTCCTGGACGAGCGCACGGCGGATTTCCGCCACGGCGTCAAACACGTATTGCAGCGACGACATGTCCGGCACGGACAGCGCCGCCACATCGGCTTCCGTGCGCACCGGCTTGGCAAAGCGCGGCCCCTCGCCTTGCGCGAACGACAGCCCCAGGCCCATGGCGTCGGGCACGGTCAGGATGTCGGAAAACAGGATTGCCGCGTCCAACGGGTAGCGATCCAGCGGCTGCAACGTCACCTCGGTGGCATACGCCGGCGACTTGGCCAGGCCGAGGAAGCTGCCGGCCCGCGCGCGCGTGGCGTTGTACTCGGGCAGATAGCGGCCCGCCTGGCGCATCAGCCACAGCGGCGTGTAATCGGTCGGCTGGCGGCGCAGGGCGCGCAGGAAGGTGTCGTTGGCGAGCGGGGCGGACATGGCGATGGACTCTTTGGGAGGGCGCCATTGTAAGGGATGGTGTTTTTATCCTGCCCTGACCCAGCCCAACATGCCGAAGATCACGGCGCGGAGATCACGGCACCTTGTGCGTATCGCCCGCACGCTGCGGCGGCAGCTTGATCGCCATCGACTTGAAGTCGGGGCTGGTGGTCAGCGTTCCGTGCACCACGCCGCGCGGAATCACGATCAGATCGCCCGCCCGGACCTCGCGCGGCGCGTTGTCGAGCCAGACGGTGGCCGTGCCCGACATCACGTACTGGATCTCGTCGGCGTACGTATGCGTGTGCTTGGCCACGGTGCCGACCTGGACGCCCACGGTGCCGTTGGCCGCCGTGACCAGCGTCTTGGTGCGCAACGTACCCATCTCAGCGATGACGGGGCCGATCTCGTCCGGCGTCATGCCGCCCATGTTGACGATCTGTGCCGCAAGCGGCGGTGCCGAGGCCGGAGCCGATGCCGCCGCCGGTTCCGGCACTTGCGCAAATGCGCCGACACCGCCGGCAAAGAGGGCGGCAGCGGAAACCGCTCGAATCACAGCAACAGGACGCTGGCGATGCATGATGGCTCCTCCTCATGACGCGGTCGCCGTCAATGCGCGGCGGTCCGTGGCGCGTTGGTTGGCGCGTTCGTCTGGCGCGCTCGCGGCGATTGTCGCATCGGCATGCGGCCGCGTAGACCTAGGGCGATTCCCGAGAAACCGGGCGCCGCTCCCAAACCGGCTCGCCTATAGTGGACGGCGCCAAGCCCACCACAAAACGACATCAGAGGAGACCGGCATGACGCATAAAGGAAGCTGCCACTGCGGCAACGTCGCATTCGAAGTTGATGGGCACCCCGAAAACGCGATGGCGTGCAACTGCTCGATCTGCCAGCGCAAGGGCTCGCTGCTGTGGTTCGTGGCGCGCGACAAGGTTCGGCTGCTGACGCCGGAAGACAACGCAAGCACCTACCTCTTCCGCAAGCACGTCATCAAGCACCGCTTCTGCCCGACCTGCGGCATCCATCCGTATGCCGAAGGCGTCATGCCCGACGGCACGCCGATGATTGCCGTCAACGTGCGCTGCCTGGAAGACATCGATCTGGCGAGCGTGCCGGTCACCCACTTCGACGGGCGGTCGATGTAACGGCGTGGTGCGCTACAGCCACATCTGCATCACGCGCTCGCCGGCCTCCACCGGCTTGCCGTTCGGCATCCACACCGCGTCCAGCATCGGCCGCACGAGATCGAGTTCGGTCGACATGCTGTCCTGCCGGCCAAAGCGTGCGCTGTTGGCGGCCTGCGCTTCCACGATGCGGCGGTCCTGCTCCGCCACGCGATACAGGAACGGCCAGACGAACCAGCGCACGGCCCAGGCCGGCGCCCAGCGGTTTTCCACATGCAGCGTGGCGAACAGACGCGTGCGCATCTCGTCTTCGGGCGTGAAGTGCAGTGTGAAATACAGCGCACTGCCGTTGGCGTAGCGGTATTCGAGCTGGGCGGTGGAAGGCGCGGCGATACCGAAATGCGCGCGCTCCATCGTGCGCGGCGATTCAAATAGGCGGAACAGCAGACCGCTTTGCTGCGGCTGGCCGGCGTAGTCGACCTGCAGGCCATCTGCCGATTGGGTGACGGTCACCGTCATCGGCTGGCGCGCGCCATGGCTGCGCACGAGGCCCGGATGCACGAGATGCGTGTGCAGCGGGTCAAGAAAATTCTCCAGCGCGTCGGCCGGGCGTGCCTGCCACAGCGTGCTCCACAGAAAGCGGCGGCTGCCGGCCGGCAAGCGCTGCAGGAACGCCGGCAAGGCAGCCGGGGCAGCTTCGCCCGCTGGCCGTGCGCTCATCCAGATCAACCCGTCGTGTTCGAACACCTGCCACGCATTCACTTGCGCGGCGGGCACGGCGGCGCCTGGGCACATGCCCGGCATGGCTGTGCAGCGGCCGTTGGCGCCGAACGTCCAGCCGTGGTACTTGCACTGCAGCGTCTCGCCAACGAGCTGGCCGTCGGACAACGGCACATGCCGATGCGGGCAGCGATCGTCCAGCGCAAGCAGGCCGCCGGAGGGCAAGCGCGCGAGCACCACGGCGCGGCCAAACAAGGTCACGCGCATCGGCTTGTCGCGCAGGCGGTGCGCCTCGGCGACGGGGTACCAACCGCGCAGCAGCGTGGCGTTCCAGGTTGTCATAACTGAAAGCGTTGCATGATCGGCACGCCGATCCGGGTGGTGAGGCTGCGCAGCACGGCGATGGCGCGGCGCATGGCGGGTGGCAGGTGCCGGCAGTAGACGGCGCTCATCTCGATGGCCGGCACGCCGCCGCGCAGGCGCTTGAAGTGCGCGGCGCCGGCGCTCAGGTTCAGCTCAGCATCGCGCGTGATGGTCAGGCGCAGCACGTGCGCCATCAGCAGACGATACAGCGCAGCCTGCTGCGGCCACGTCGTGTCGTAGCCGACGATGGGCGCGGTCAGCAACGGCCCCTGCCCAAACACGCCGACCACCGCCCGCAGCACGCCCTGCGCATCCTGAAAACCCGCGCATTCGAGCAGCCCCGCCGCATGCCACGCGCGAAGAAACGCTGCCGTGTAACGCGGGTTCAGCGCGGAATACTTGTCGAGATAGAGCTGCGCATAGAGCCGCTCGGCCTGGGCGAAGTCGGTGTCGGTGAAGGCGTCGTGCGGCACGAACGTCAGCGGCGTCGCGTCGAGCAGCTTGAGGTCGCGCCGCAGATCGCGACGCAGTTCCGATGCGCGCGACGCACGCTGCAACTGCTGGAACAGATAGACCTGCCGCGTGGGGATCAAATCGAAGCCGGCAGCCGTGGCGGCGCGCAGCCAGTCGGCGTGCTGGATCGTGTTGAGCGAACGCAGCCAGATCGCGCGGTCCGGCCAGCGCTCGCGGCATATTCGCGCCAGCGCTTCCAGATCGAAGGCCGCCGCCGATGGATAGAGGTTCGTACTGACCAGCCAGTTGTTGACGGCCACCGCGCGATCGAGCTGCGCATGCCGCATCCACATATCGGCAAGGCCGATTGCGCCGCGCAGCATCGGCCGCAGCACGCGCGGCATCAACCGTTCGGATTCTTCCGCCGCATAGCGGCCGTATGTGATGATGGGCGAGCAGACCCAGGCGTTCTCGGCATGGCCGGCAGGCTCCTCGCTGCCATTGACGGTCACAGGCAGCGGCAGACCGCCCGCCTCCACCACGTCGACCTGCGTCACCAAGTTGGCGACGAACGGCTGCGGCGCCTGCCCGCGATGCACGTGCAGGAACGCGCCGGCCTTGTCGGCAAAGCACGCATGCGGCACCGCACCGGGCGCGTTCATACCTCGGGCAGCGCCTGGCCGTCCCACTCGATGTCTTGCGTGGCGGCTTCGCGCATATTGCAACGTTGGGCGATGGCCATGCGCGCATAGGCGGCGAGATCGCGCACACCGCCCCACAGCGGGCCGCGATCGCCCGGCGTGGCGATGACGTCGGTGGCGGCGCGCCAGTCGTGGCGCCATTGGCGCAGCGTGCCGTGGCGCAACGCATCGAACAGCCCTGCCGATGCCATCACCGCCGCCGCCATGCGCGGCACACCGGGCGACGGTTCGATGCAGCCGTCGAGCGTGCCGGCCAGCGCGGCGGGCAACGCATCGTCAAGGCCGAACAGGTGGCAACCGCTGGTCGCGCGCGGGTTGCATTCGAGCGGGCTCACGCGGCCGTCGGCCTGCTGGATCCAGTCGAACGAGAGCTGCCCCGTGAAGTCGAGTTTGCGTGCGAAGTTGGCAACGAAGTGGCGCACCGCGCCGATGCGCGCAGGCGTGAAGTAGAAGCTCGCGCTGGTCGACATGCGCCAGTCCGGCCGATACAGCGCGTGCGCCACAAGCCGGCCGCGATCCGCGACGCTGTACGAGCAGAACTCCTGGCCTGCTACCAACGTCTGCACCACCCAGGCGCCGAGGTCGGCCAGCGGCGGCGCGTCGTCGGGGATGCCGTTGCGATACAGGCGCACATGCACGCCAAAGCGCGAGAACTCCGGCTTGAGCACGACCGCGCGCCCGGCCGCCCAGGCGCGCGCTTCGTCCAACGTACGCACCCGCGCCGAGACCGGCACATCGGCCCCGCAATCCTGCGCGAGTTCAAGGAACGTCCATTTGCTGTGCACCGCACGCAGCTTGTCGAAGTCTTCGGCCAGCACGCGCACGTGGTGCGGCAGGTGATGCCGATAGCGCGATACGAAAAAGACTTCCTCGCACGTCGGCACCAGCAGATCGATGGAACGTTCGCGCACGATGCGCGCGAGGTCGGCCGCAAACTGCGCCGGTGCATGGCGCGGCGATGCAATGCGAAAGGTTGCCGAAACCGCCCTGGAAGCGCCGCTGATCTGGCACGGAATGCTGTCGGCAATGCAGACCGTCCACCCCTGGTGGGCAAAGCGGCGGGCGTGGTCGAGCGCCACGGGCGCGCGGCCACCGAGGATCAGCACATTGGGCATACGGGCGGAGCGTTGAGGTCAGGCAACGTCCGCCGAAGGCAAGAGGCGCGGGGATGTTGCCGGGGCTCCATTCTAGGCAAAGGAGCACCCGGCCCGGGCGCGTTGAAGAGGGGTGCGGCGCGTCAGGCGTTGCGCAGCTTGAACAGCCCAACCGTGCGTGCCAAACCGTGCGCCTGTTCGTTGAGCATCGACGATGCGGCGGTCGACTGCTCCACCAGCGCCGCGTTCTGCTGCGTAGCCTGGTCCATCTCGGCGACGCTGCGATCGATCTGGCTGATCCCGGTGCTCTGCTCGTGCATCGCGCCGTCGATCTCGCCGATGATGCGCGCGACACGCTCGATGCCCTGCACGATTTCCTGCATCGTGGCGCCCGCGGCCTGCACGCGTTGCGCGCCGGTCTTCACGCTGGCTTCCGATGCCTGGATGAGGTCCTTGATTTCGCGGGCGGCCGTAGCGCTGCGTTGCGCCAGCGTGCGCACCTCGCCGGCCACCACGGCAAAGCCGCGGCCGTTCTCGCCGGCGCGGGCTGCTTCCACCGCGGCGTTCAGCGCGAGGATGTTGGTCTGGAACGCAATGCTGTCGATCACGCCGATGATCTCGGTAATGCGTGCCGACGACTTGGCGATCTCGTCCATGGTGCTGACGGCGCTGGAGACCACTTCGCCGCCGCGCGTGGCGGCATCGCTTGCGTCGCTCGCCAGGCGCGTGGCCTGCACGGCCGCATCGGCGGAGTTCTTCACGCTGGTCGTCAGCTCCGTCAACGCGGCAGAGGTTTCCTGCAGGTTGCTGGCCGAGACCTCGGTGCGGTTGGAAAGATCACGGTTGCCCGCTTCGATCTCGCCGGTGGCGGATTTCATGCTGTCGACGCTGGCGCGCACTTCCAGCAGCACTTCGCCGATCTTGTCGATGAAGGTGTTGAACGACGCGCTGATCTGCGCGACTTCATCGTTGCCGACCACGGGCAGACGGTGCGTCAGGTCGCCGCCGCCGGAGCCGATGGTGTCCATCGCATCGCGCACCTGCGACAGGCGGCGGAACGACTGCGACGTGAAGAACGCGGCGATGCCCACGGCAGCCAGCGTCAGGAGCACCATGGCCACGGCCAGCGCCTTGACGACGTTGCGCAAACCAGCGGTGGCTTCAGCCTTGTCCAGCGCAATCACGAGGTACCAATCGGTGCCCTGCACGGCTTGCGCCTTGAGCAGTTTCGGCGCACCGGCCAGCTCAACCTCCAGCGGCGACGTCGCCTTGGCCAGGTTGCCGAGCGTGTCGGCGGTGAGCGAGGCCGCCACGTCGGTGGCCGGCTTGAGCATCAATTTTGCGTCCGGGTGGGCGATCACCTGGCCATCCTTGGCGACCACGAAGGCGAGGCTCGACGGTGTCGGGTGAACCGCCGCGACCACCTCGCGCACGCCGTCCAGCGGCACGGCGCCGGACAACGCGCCGGTGGTTTCGCCGTTCTTGACGAGCGGGGCCGCAAACGAAACGTACGGCACGCCGGTCGACACATCGCCGTAGGGCTTGGTGACGAGCAGTTGGCCTGCCGCAGTGGCTTGCTTGTACCAGGGGCGGCCGGTCGGATCGTAATCCTTGGGCGTGGTGGCGCTGGTGGAGATGAAGCTCTTGTCGGTCCAGCCGATCGTGATGATGGGGAAGCCGTTGGCGTCGCCCATGTGCTTGCCGAAGCCTTGCGGATCGCCATGCTCGATCACGCCGGCGGTCGCCTTGACGGCCTGCGCCTTCGCCGCGACCCATTTGTCGATGGCGAGCGTGTTGCCGCTGGCAATGGCGGCGAGGTTCTGGTCGATCGACTCCATCGTGTTCGAGCGCACGATGGAATAGGTAGCCGCGCCGGACAGCGCGAGGGCACCGACCACGGTGGCCGATGAGATGAGGAGAATTCGGGTGCGGAGAGAGGAGATCATGTTTCTTCTAGGCCAAACGTTTTCCATGAATCTGACTGCGTACGGTATTTGCCGCAGCGCCCTCCAGAACCGACTGCTGGCTGTCGGGGGCCACCCAAGCTGCTACGGCAGTGCGCAGACGAACTTGAGGCGCCAAAACCCCGTCCCCACGAAGGGATGGCTGCTATAAAGGAAAACGTTTCGCATCATTGCCCAGGCAATTCACCCCTTGAAAACCCAACCCCATGCACGACGCGTTCCACATCGACCCGGCCACCGGCGACATCCGGCTCGCTGACATCCGCATCACCCCGCAAACACGCCCTGAAGACCTGCCCGCGCGGTTTGCCGTCGGGCCGGTGCGGCCGGTCAGCGTCGAGGGCAAAGAGGTCCCCTGCCAGTTCGCAACGGTGGCCTCGCTGGACGACACCACGCCCGTCACCGTCAGCCTGCGGTTTGAAGCCGATGCTCTCGTCAGCGTATTCGTCGAGCTGGCGCAGCCGGTTTCGTACGACGACATCGGCGTGGTGGAACAACGCCACCGCCGCTGGATCGCCAGCAAACTGGGCAAGGACCCCGGTGGCCTGACGGACTATCCGTGGGGCAGCGCCGGCGTGGCGCAAGACAAAAGCGGTGGGGTGCACATCTTTCTGCACAACCGCAACAACACCTGGGCGCGTTGAACGCGTCGAACGGGTTGTAAGACACCCCGGCATCGGCCCGAATTGCCGCCCCGGCACCGTTTGCAGTACCGTCGCTGGCATTCCCACCGGAGCCGGGAGCCAGCGCCATGGCCGTGCTGTTCACCATCCTGAAGATTGCCGTCGTGCTGGTGCTGGTGTCGTCACTGGCCGAGGCGATCGTGTTGTCGCTGCGGAACGGCTGGGCCAACTACGATTGGAAGGCCGCCGGCGTGTCGGTGGTCGATTTCCTGGTACGCGAGTACCCACTACGCTGGCTGCTGCCGCTGGCGTTCTGGGCGCAGGCGCTGGAATGGGTCTACCAGCATCGCCTCTGGACGCTGCCGATGGACCACTGGACGGGCTGGGCCGCGTGCTTTCTTGGCCAGGAGTTCTGCTACTACTGGTACCACCGCGCCGCGCACCGGGTGCGCTGGTTCTGGTGTACGCACGCCATCCACCATTCGCCAAATGATCTGAACCTCTCGGCCGCCTACCGCTTCGGCTGGACGGGCCGGTTGTCCGGTACCCTCGCCTTCTTTGCGCTGGCGCCGCTGCTGGGCATGCCGCCGCGCATCGTCTTGATGCTGCTGTCGCTCAATCTGCTGTACCAGTTCTGGATCCACGCCACGTGGATTCCCCGCCTGGGGCCTCTGGAATGGGTGCTGAATACGCCCTCGGCGCACCGCGTGCATCACGCATCCAACCTCGAATACCTGGACGGCAACTATGGCGGCGTGCTGATCGTGTTCGACCGGCTGTTCGGCACCTACATCCCCGAACGCACAGACGTGCCCTGCCGCTACGGCCTCGTGCACCCGATGCGCACCTACAACCTGCTGGTGATCGAATTCGCGCACTGGCGCGCACTCTGGCAAGACCTCAAGACGGCGCGCTCGGCCGGTGAAGTGTTTGGCTACCTGTTCCGCCCGCCAGGCTGGCGGCCCGACGGCCATGGCGAAACGACGGAGGATCTGCGTCGCCGCGCCGCGCTCATTCCAGACGAGCCAGCCGTCGGCCCGGCCGTTGCAGCCAACTGAACTAAGGCAAGCGCAACGTCTGCGCCAAGTGGCCATACACCACGGCAATCCGCCGTAAGTGGCGCGATTCCGGATGCGTCAGCAGCCACAGCTCCGATTGATTGGCATCTTGCAGATCCCGCAGCGGCACCAGATCGCTGCGCTCCTGTGCTATCAGCAGGGGCAGGATGCCGACGCCCACGCCCATCCCCACCATCTCGGCCGCAATCTGCAGGCTGTTGACGAAGTACGTGGGTATGACCTTAGGGAAATGGCGTTTGCGCCAAGCCACCGAAGGGTGATCGGGAATCGCGTCGTCAACCGCCAGCCACGGCGTGCGGCCCGCTTCGACATCGGCGTAGGTGATGCCGCTCGCGCGCCCGGCGTATAGCCCGACGCGAATCGATCCGATGTGTTTGCCCACCAGATGCTGCGGCGGACGACGCGTGGCCCGCACGGCAATGTCGGCATCGCGCCGGGTCAGGCTGGCCAGCTCGTTGCCCACGCGCAGGTCATAGCTCAGGTGCGGATGCTGAATCTGCAGCGCCTTCAAGGCGGGCGCCACCAGGCCGACGAGGATCGTGTCCGTGGTGGTGATGCGCACGGTGCCTGACACCTGATCCGGCACGGCATGTACCGCCGATCGCGCGGCCTCCAGTGCCGACTCCACCTGCTCGGCCTGCTCCGCCAGCGCGTGCGCCAGGTCGCCCGCCAGATAGCCCGTGCGCGAGCGCGCAAACAGCGTGGCGCCCAGCCCGCGCTCGATGCGCTGCAAGGACCGGAATACCGTGGAGGCATCCAAGCCAAGCCGTTCGCCGGCCGCCGCCAGCGTGCCCGTGCGCACCATTGCCAGCACGATCTCGAGGTCTGCCGCGCTCAATCTGTATTGCGTTGTTGCAAGCATGATTTGCTATTCCGCCTATTTCATTGGCACTGGCGCAATCCTACAGTGTCGTCACCGCCGCCGTTGGCGGCTTCCCAACCTGTTCACGAGACGATGATCATGAAACTCTATTACTCCGCCGGCGCCTGCTCGCTGGCCGTCCATATCGCCCTGCGCGAAGTGGGTGCGCAGTTTGACCTGACCGCTGTCGACCTGACCAAGCACCTCACCGCTGACGGCACGGATTTCTATACGATCTCGCCGCGCGGTTACGTGCCGCTGCTGGAACTGGCCGACGGCTCGCGCCATACCGAAGCCGCCGCGCTGCTGCAATACGTGGCCGACCTCGACCCGACGCAGGCGTTGATCGGCAAGCCAGGCACTGCGCACCGCCTGGCCGTGATCGAATGGCTCACCTTTGTCAGTTCGGAGCTGCACAGAAGCTTCGGCCCGCTGTGGCACAAGGAAACGCCGGAGGCCACCCGCCAGGGCGCCAAGGACAAGCTGGCCAAGCGCTTTGCCGAACTCGACGCGCGCTTCGCCAAACAGCCATACCTGGCCGACACCTACAGCGTGGCCGACGCCTATGCCTTTGCGGTGCTGAACTGGACGAACTTCCTGTCGCTGCCGATGGGCGCGTATCCGAACGTGCAGGCGTATATGGCCCGGGTGGCTGCACGGCCGCACGTGGTCCAAGCGTTGACCGCCGAAGGCTTGATCAAGGCTGACGCAGCCAGCGCCGTCGCCTGACCGGCAACCGGGGTCGGCAGGTCCTAAACAAAACCGCCGATCCCACCCCCTACTCCGCCCAACGTTTGCGGAACGTCTTACAACACATCCCCATGTTGTAGATAGGCTCTATCTGCCGGGCACGGCGCGTTGTCACACGGGCGTCGCTACAATCCCACGCTTTGCGTCTTCTGCAGTCCGCAGGTCTCCCATGTTCAAGCACGTTGTTTTCGCCCTGGCCGTTGCGGCTGCGGGCATGCCGGTTCTCGCGCGCGCGGAAGTGCACGGCGCGGGTTCGACCGCCGCTGCGCCGGTCTATCGCGTCTGGGCGGCGGGATACGCCGCATCGTCGGGCGTGACGCTGAGCTACGACGCGGTGGGCTCGGGGGAAGGCCTGAAGCGCATTCGCGCAGGCGCCGTGGATTTCGGTGCGTCCGACGTGCCGCTCTCCAGCGCGGAGGCCGCCAAGGCCGGCCTCGTCTGCGTGCCGTCGGTGGTGACGGGTGCGGTGCCGTTCGTGAACGTGCCGGGGGTGCCGCGCGGTCAGCTCAAATTGACGGGCGAACTGCTGGCGCAGATCTTCCTCGGCAAGGTCGAGAGCTGGGATGCGCCGGAGCTGCGCGCGCTGAACCCAGGCGTGACGCTGCCCAAGCTGAAGATCCATCCCGTCGTGCGCGCCGACGGTTCGGGCACAACGTACCACTTCACCGATTACCTGAGCGCCGTCAGCGCCGACTGGAAAAGCGCGTACGGCACCAAGTCGACGATCAATTGGCCGGCAGGCTTCACCGCAGCAAAGGGCAGCGGCGACGTGGTCAAAGCGGTGCAGGCCACGCCGGGCGCCATCGGCTATGTCGACTACAACTACATCCTCGACAACGATCTGAGCGGCGTGCAGCTGCGCAATGTTGCGGGGCGCTTTGTCAGCGCGCAGGTGAGCGGCTTCCGCGAGGCCGTGATGCAAAGCGCGTGGAACCGCAAAGGCGATTTCACGGCGCCGCTGGTCAACCTGCCGGGCGCGGAGACGTGGCCGATCACCATGGGCACCTTCATCGTCGTGCCGGCAGTCAGCGCGTCGGGCCCGCGCACGCTCGCTGCGCTGAAGTTTCTGACGTGGGGTTACTTCCACGGCGACGAGCTGGCCGCGCGCGCGAAGTTCGTGCCGCTGCCCGAGCGCGTGCAGGCCATTGCGTATCGTGAACTGGCGCGCGTGACCGATACGTCGGGCGCCGCCATCGGCCTGCAGAGCATGCCTGCCAACTGGGGCAAATGATCTTTGCCGGTGCAGTGTCTGCACGGGCAACAGCACCGTTTTGATGCCGCGCAGGTGGTCTGCTGAAAGCTTTGCAACAAGGCTGGATTGTTCCGACGCGTTTCCTATAGTGGTCACTCGCCGCGCAAGTCAGCCCCGCGCGTCACTGCCAAAGCCACGACGGGAAGCAAACATGGGTACCGCCATCGCAGACCAGGACGAGCAGATCCGCCAGATTGCACAGGACACCGGCGCACCGGCCGATCTCGTCCGCGAGCAGTACATGCAGACAATGCGCACATTGGCGGCCGACGCCCGCGTGCAGGATTACCTCTCGCTGTTTGTCACACGCCGCGTGCTTGCCGCGTTCCGCCCGCGCCGCACGCCGACGCGTTAGCCCTGCCCTCCGCTTATTCCTCGCTGATCATCCCGACGAATGCATGCGCCGCGCGGCGCATCCATTCACGTGCGCGCTCGGCTTCGAACTGCATACGCGCAAAGCCGTGCGTCATGCCCGACGCCTCGATGGTGATGACCTGCGCGCCGTGCTGCACGAGGTAGTCGGCGTATTGCAGGCCGTCGTCGCGCAGCACGTCGTGCGCCGCCACGATGACGACCGTATCGGGCGGCGTATAGGCCGGCGCGCGCGCCATCAGGAAGATGCGGGGGTCCTGTTCGGCGAACGGTTTGGCGAGGGCTTCGGCACCGATGTATTTCTCCCAGTACCAGCGCATTTCATCGCGCGTGAGGCCAGGGCCTTGTGCAAACGCGTTGTAGCTCTCGCTGCCGAAAGCCGGCGTGGTCACGGGGTACAGCAGAAACTGCGCATTGACGAGGCCAGGACGCATGCCCTGCGCAGCCTGCACCGCGAGATGGCCGCCCGCGCTGTCGCCGCCAACCGCCAGGAAGCCTGGATCGAAGCCGAGGTGCACGCGCTGCTCGGCCAGGTACGCCAGCGCGTCGCGGGCATCGTCGGCCGGCACGGGAAATGGATGCTCAGGCGCGAGGCGGTAATCGACACTCACCGCGGCGCAGCCCGTATCTTGCGCCACCAATGCGGCGAGCATGCGATGCGTTGTGCGCGGCGCGCCGACGACCCATCCGCCGCCGTGAAACCACACCAGCAAACGCGGCGTTGCCACACCCTTCGGACGAAAGACGATGGCGTCGAGCGTGCGCCCGGCAAGCGGCAGGCTCAGGTCTGCAACTTCAACGCCGTCGGGATCGGGACGATCGGACACAGCCGCAATCGCTTCGAAGCGCGCACGTTGCGCAGCTGCATCTTCAGGAGGCGGCAAGGCGCCGAACTGTTCGGCAAGGCGTTGGTAGAACTGCAGGATTTGCGGATCGACGGCCATGATGTAAGCGGGATGCGTTGACCGCCGGAGTGTAGCGCGTCGCGCTGGCTTGAAGCCTTCGATACTTCGGGAAGCCGTGCGGCCGCGTTTGTCACAGGGCCTTGGGGGCCGGTCTTTATTTTTGCTCGGCGATGCCGAGTCGCCAGTGCTCAATCTTTGTGCAGCGGTCCTGCACGGCCGGAATGCCGGCGTTGCGCGCGACGGCCATCGCCTCGTCATTCACGATGCCGAGCTGCACCCAGATGCCACCCACGCCCAGCGTCACGGCTTCCTGCACAACAGGCAGCACCTGTTCCGAGCGGCGAAAGATATCGACGAGGTCGATGCGCTGGCCGGCGGCGGCCAGCGTCGTTGCGGCTTCGGTGAGCGTGGCATAGCAGGGCTCGCCGAGCACGTCTTCGCCGGCGTGCTGCGGGTTGACCGGCACGATGCGATAACCGGCCTGCTGCAGATAGCGCGCCACGTCATAGCTGGGCCGGGTCGGACGCGGCGACAGCCCGACCACGGCAATGGTCTTGGCCGACAACAGCCGGCGCATGGTGGCTTGCTCATCGACGTAGGAAGGATTGGCGGACATGGTTGGCAATGCAGTGGCGATCAGGTTGTGGGCCGCTTGCATGCGGCGCCGAGGTCATCGATGCGCACCGCAGCACGGAACGCGCCCGACGAATACGGCCCCACTTCATACGGCCCGTAGTGCACGACGATGCGGTCTCCTTGCAGCGTAAACGGAAACGCGGCGTTACGCAGGTCCTTCTCCTTGAGGGCGCCGCGCGGTGCATCGGGCGCGCCTTCGCGCTTGAGCGCATCGACAATCTGCGTATTGAAGCTCTGCAGGCAGGCGGATGTGGGGTTCAGCACATCGGCCAGGGCGATCGGCTGAAAGCCTTGCGCGCCGCGTCGCCAGTTGCCAGCGGTGAAGCTGTAGTTGCCATGCGCGCCGCCGCTGTAAGCCCACACCATGCGCAAGAGGCTGATGGTGTCGCCAAGGCCGACGGCGCTGATGCGGATGACGCATTCGGTGTCGAACTGGTCGCACTTGCGCACGCGCAGCGATTGGATGAGCGCGTCGGTGGCCGCGTCGCCCGTCACCGGATAGCGCTCGGTCAGCTTGGCCTGGCCGGAGGCGGCCGTGGCCTCCTGATAGCGCGCCAGCCGCTTGAGCGTGAAAGGCTGACTGCGGCCACCGTCGCTCCAGGTGCCGGTGGCGGTGGCACCGTCGCTTGAGAGCGCACCGGAGAGCGTCCCGCCTTCGCGCACGACGGGCTGGCCAGCCGCATCGAGCGCTTCTGCGCGCTCGCGCCACACGAAGCGACGTTCGGGCGCGTTGCGGCCTTCGACAGTCCAGAAGGCGCGGCCCTGGGGACGATCATCGTAGGCTTCGCCGGTGAGCGTGTCGGCCACCGGGTCTTTGTCTTTGTCCTGCTCTTTGGGAGGTGCGTCGTACACGTTCAGCCAGACGTTCCAGCCGGGGCCGTCTGGGCCCTTGCCTACCGTGCCCTGCCAGAAACTGCCGGCCAGTCGCTCGTGCTGCTCTTTCGTTTTTGCAAGAGGGGCAGTTGGTGCAGAAGCAACAGGTGCGGAGGCTGGCGGCGCACTCGCAGAGGGGACAGGCGCAGCAGCGGCCGCTTCAGTGCCGCCCTGTGCGGCTCCGACCCCGCCAAGTGCCCCCATCAAGGTAACAAAAACGCCCGCGCTCACCGACTTCTGCAACACATGGTGCATCGCATGCCTGTGCATGCCTCCCTCCTATCAACCCGACACCCCAGACTAGGACACACACCGCTGGTTCGCCGTTTTCCAAGCCCAGTCTGCCTGAGCGGCAAACCGGTGGGACTGTGCAGGTGCAGCAGGCGTTCCCTGAAAACGTCTGTGAAGCGATTTTGGGCTCACACAGAGCGACCTTTACAGCGCTTGCATTCGATTGCAATCCGACACACTTTGTTACGCCTCAGGGCCACCCCCTCACCCACAATGCCTTCGCACCTCAGCGTTTGTGTCCAAATGTTGTGCGCCAGATCCGGTCCTGGATGACCCATCCGCCCAGCGCGCTCGTGACGACACAGCTCCCGGTGCAAAGTTACCCCCTCCTTTCGAATTGACCCCTCGAAGGGATTTCCCGTCCGCGCGGTGCTCCCCGGCCCGCGCGCTTTTTTTTGCCTGCGCAATTCGCGCGCCTGCCAGATCCATCCTCGGCCGCCTCCTCGAGAAACACGCTCTTACAAAGGCAAGTCGACCCCTCGGCGCCTGACGCGTTAAATGGAGACATCCACGCGGCGCAGGCCGCCATAAAAACGAGGGCTCATCATGTCCAAGGCTTCCCGTCGTTCCGCTCTCTCCGGTGTGCGGCTGCCGCATGTGTTGCGCGCCGTAGGCGTTGCCGCCGTATTGCTCGTCTGCGGTGCGCAAGCCGCGATGGCCGCTGATCCGGCTTCGCGGGTGGCGCGGCTCTCGGACTTTTCGGGCACGGTGAGCTTCGCGCCCGCGGGGTCCGACGACTGGGCCGGCGCCTCGCTCAACCGCCCGCTCACCACGGGCGACCGCCTGTGGTCCGACCAAGGCAGCCACAGCGAACTCCATGTCGGCTCAACCGCGCTGCGCCTGGGCCAAAACACCGGCGCCACGCTCGTCGACCTGGACGACCGCAATACGCAAGTGAAGCTCACACAAGGCGCGCTGTCGGTTCGCGTACGCTCGCTGCCGCCCGACCAGACCATCGAGATCGATACGCCGAACCTGGCGTTCACGCCCCAGGCGCCGGGCGAATACCGTCTCGACGTCGCACCCGACGGCTCAAGCACGACCGTGACCGTCTGGCGTGGTCAGGGCACGGCCTACGGCGATGACCGCTCCACGCCGCTGGACGCCGGGCAGCAAATCCGTTTTGGCGGCACGGACCTCGCCGAAGTGGGCGGCACCGACAACCCGGGCCGCGACGCCTTCGACCGCTGGGCCGAATCGCGCGACGCCCGCGAAGACGCTTCCGTGTCCGCCCGCTACGTCGGCCGCGAAATGACCGGTTACGAAGCCCTCGACGACAACGGCACGTGGCGTGAAGAAGACGGCTACGGCGCGGTGTGGGTACCGCGCGCGGTGCCCGCCGGCTGGGCACCGTATCGCACGGGTCACTGGGCCTGGGTGGCGCCGTGGGGCTGGACGTGGGTCGATGACGCGCCGTGGGGGTTCGCCCCCTTCCACTACGGCCGCTGGGCGTACGTCGGCACGACGTGGTGCTGGGTGCCGGGGCCGGTGGTGCCGCGGCCGGTGTATGCGCCGGCGCTGGTCGGTTTCGTGGGCGGCGGAGGCGGCGGCGGAGTGAGCTGGGGGATCAACATCTCGATCGGCTCGCCGGGTGTGGCGTGGTTCCCGCTCGCTCCGGGCGAAGCGTATCGCCCTGTGTATGCGGCCAGCCCGACCTACGTAACGAACATCAACCGCACGGTGGTGGTGAACAACGTCACGGTCAACAAGACGATCATCAACAACACCAACGTGACCAACATCCGAAACGTGAATCGGGTGACGTACGTCAACGCCAACAACCCCGCCGCGCTGACGGCCGTGCCTGCCAAGACGTTCGTCAACGGCCAGCCAGTCGGCCCCGCGATGACGCATCTGCGACCCGAGCAATTGCGCGCGCAGATGGCGCATGCGCAGTTTGTTTCGACACCGGCGCTGGCCCCGGTGCGCGCCAGCCTCGTGGGCGCTGCAGCCAACGGCGGGCCGCATCAGTTGCCGCCGCAGCAGGTGTTTGCGCGTCAGGCGATCGCGGTACGCGCACCCGCCGCACCGGCGGGCGGGCACGATGCGTTGGCAGAGCGGTTCCGCTCCCAAGGCGGTGCGCTGCCGGGCGCTGGCCCGGCCTGGACGGGCGGCAACGTGAGCCCCCGCATCGCGCCCGTGCGAGGTCAAGCCAGTGCCGGAATGCCGCCCGCTCCCATAGCTGCGCAGGCAGCGGGGCTCCGTTTGAGTCGCGCCGCGCAGAATGGGCAGAGTGGGCCTGCACGCGCCGGCGGCGAGTCTGGCCGACCGCCGGAGCAGCACGGTGCGAACGGGCCACAAGGTTTGATCGGCTCCCCGAACCCGCAAGGTGGGCAGCCACAGCACGGCGGCCAGCCGGGACCGGCTCCGCAGGCGCTGATGGCACCGGGCTCGATCAATCGTCCGCGCCCGCAGCCGGGCGCCGCTGCACCGCAGGAGCGCCCTGCCCAACCGCAGACCGCGCAGGCACCGCAAGGCCCGGCCGGCATGACGACACGCCCACCGCAGCGTGAGGGCGCACCGGGTGCGCCGCGTGACGAACGTCATGCCTTTGAGCCGCGCCCCCAACTGCCGCAAGCGCCGCAACCTCAGCCTCAGCTTCAACCGCAGCGCGGTGGCCAGGAGCCGAATCGTTTCAACGGCAACCCGGCGGCGACCCTGCAGGAGCGCCCGCACAACGAGCCGCCGCAGATGCGCGTGCCCCGCGAGCCGGAGCAGCGCCGACCGGAACCCCGCATGGAAGCACCGCGTCCTGCACCGCAACCGCACGTTGAGATGCGCCCGCCGCAACCGCAGCCCCAACCGCGTCCGCCTGAAGCGCGCCCGCCTCAACCTCAGACGCAGCCGCCTCGCCAGGAGCACCACGAAAGCCAACCGCATCCGCAAGGCAATCGCGGTGAAGAGAAGCGCGAAGGCGAGCACCGCTGAGCAGGCGCCTCGCCCGTTCATAGGCAAAAAAAAAGCAGCCCTTCGGGGCTGCTTTTTTCGTCTGCGCCGGCCAATGACACCCGCCGGCACATACTTGCCTTAGCGCTTGCGACGCAGGCGCGCGATCGCCGCCAACTGCGCAGCGGCCACGGCCAGTTCACTTTGCGCACGGGCCAGATCCAGGTCGCTGCTTTGGTTCTGCAGCGCCTCTTCGGCCGCACGCTTGGCTTCGTTCGCCTTGGCTTCGTCCAGATCGTGACCGCGGATTGCGGTATCGGCCAGCACGGTCACCTTCTTCGGCTGCACTTCGAGAATGCCACCGGCAACGAAGACGAACTCTTCGCCGCCATCTTCCTTCTCGATGCGCACGGCGCCCGGCTTGATGCGCGTGATCAGCGGCGTGTGGCCGGGCAGAATGCCCAGCTCGCCGGCTTCACCAGGCAGCGCCACGAACTTGGCATTGCCGGAGAAGATCTCGTGCTCGGCGCTGACGACGTCTACATGAATGGTTGCCATCTCGATTCCTTTGCTCAGAAAAGCGGCTTCCTGAAGGGGCTTCAGGAAGCCAGTACTGGCGCCGGCTTACGCACGGTGCCAGACGTTGCTCTTACTGGAGCTTCTTGGCCTTCTCGAAGGCTTCGTCGATCGAGCCGACCATGTAGAACGCCTGTTCCGGCAGGTGATCGCACTCGCCGTCCACCAGCATCTTGAAGCCGCGGATGGTTTCCTTCAGCGGCACGTACTTGCCCGGCGAACCCGTGAACACTTCCGCAACGTGGAACGGCTGCGACAGGAAACGCTGGATCTTACGGGCGCGGCCCACAGCCAGCTTGTCTTCCGGCGACAGTTCGTCCATGCCCAGAATCGCGATGATGTCGCGCAGTTCCTTGTAGCGCTGCAGCGTCTTCTTCACGCGGTCGGCGACTTCGTAGTGCTCCTGGCCGACCACTTGCGGGTCGAGCTGGCGCGACGTCGAGTCGAGCGGATCCACTGCGGGGTAGATACCCAGTGCAGCGATGTCACGCGACAGCACAACGGTCGAGTCCAGGTGCAGGAAGGTCGTTGCCGGCGACGGGTCGGTCAAGTCATCGGCAGGCACGTACACGGCCTGGATCGACGTGATCGAGCCGGTCTTGGTCGACGTAATACGTTCCTGCAGCTTGCCCATTTCTTCAGCCAGCGTCGGCTGATAGCCCACGGCGGAAGGCATACGGCCCAGCAGTGCCGACACTTCGGTACCGGCCAGCGTGTAGCGGTAGATGTTGTCGACGAAGAACAGGATGTCACGGCCTTCGTCGCGGAAGCGCTCGGCCATCGTCAGGCCGGTCAGCGCCACGCGCAGACGGTTGCCTGGCGGCTCGTTCATCTGGCCGAACACCATGGCCACCTTGTCGAGCACGTTGGAGTCCTTCATTTCGTGGTAGAAGTCGTTGCCCTCACGGGTACGCTCGCCCACGCCAGCAAACACCGACAAGCCCGAGTGCTGCTTGGCGATGTTGTTGATCAGCTCCATCATGTTCACGGTCTTGCCGACGCCGGCACCACCGAACAGACCCACCTTACCGCCCTTGGCGAACGGGCAGACCAGGTCGATCACCTTGATGCCGGTTTCCAGCAGGTCCACCGACGGCGACAGCTCGTCGAACTTCGGGGCCTTCTGGTGAATCGCGCGCTTTTCGTCGCAGGCGATCGGGCCAGCTTCGTCAATCGGACGACCCAGCACATCCATGATGCGGCCCAGCGTGCCGTGACCGACCGGCACCGAGATCGGCGCACCGGTGGTCGCCACGCGCATGCCGCGACGCAGGCCGTCGGACGAACCCAGCGCAATGGTACGCACCACGCCGTCGCCCAGCTGTTGTTGCACTTCGAAGGTCAGGCCCTTCTCGGCGAACGAAGCGTCGTTGCTGTCGTCCAGCACCAGCGCTTCGTAGACCTTCGGCATCGCGTCGCGCGGGAACTGAATGTCCACCACGGCGCCGATGCACTGCACGATATTTCCGTTTGCGATACTCATTTGTATCTCCAATAACTTGATTCTTTGCCGTGGCTATCAGACTGCAGCTGCGCCGCTGACGATCTCGGACAGTTCCTTCGTGATCGCTGCCTGACGGGTCTTGTTGTAGACCAGTTGCAGTTCGCCGATCACGTTCTTCGCGTTGTCCGAAGCCGCCTTCATCGCCACCATCCGGGCCGATTGCTCGGACGCCATGTTCTCGGCCACCGCCTGGTACACCAGCGCCTCGACGTAGCGGATCAGCAGCTCGTCGACCACCGTTTGCGCGTCCGGCTCGTAGATGTAGTCCCACGAGTAGGCCTGCTTCTCGGCGTCGGTCTGCGCGAGCTTGTCGGCGGTCAGCGGCAGCAGCTGCTCGACCACCGGCTCCTGCTTCATCGTGTTGATGAAGCGGGTGTACGCCAGGTACACGGCATCGATCTGGCCTGCGTTGAACGCGTCCAGCTGCACCTTGATCGCACCGATCAGCTTTTCCAGATGCGGCGTGTCGCCCAGATGCACGACGTTCGAGACGACCTTGGCACCGACGCGGCCCAGGAACTGCATGCCCTTGGTACCGATGGCGGTGGTTTGCGTCTCAACGCCCTTGTTCTGCAGATCGCGCAGTTGGGTGGTGACGGCACGCAGCACGTTGGTGTTCAAGCCACCGCACAGGCCCTTGTCCGTCGTCACCACGATCAGGCCGGCACGCTTGATGTCGCGCGCCACCATGAACGGGTGCTTGTACTCCGGATTGGCCAGTGCCATGTGCGCAGCCACGTTGCGGATCTTCTCGGCGTACGGGCGGGCAGCACGCATCCGTTCCTGCGCCTTGCGCATCTTGGATGCGGCGACCATTTCCATCGCCTTGGTGATCTTGCGCGTGTTCTGCACGCTCTTGATCTTGGTGCGGATTTCTTTTGTTCCGGCCATTTCTTCCTCTCCGTTCAAACCTGGTCACGCAGGCTACGCGTGACCAGTTTCGGGAATGACGCGGTTAGAACGCGGCGGACTTCTTGAAATCCTCGATCGCGGCACGCAGGGCGGCCTCATCTTCCTTCGACAGATCCTTCGTATCTTCGATGCGGTTGATGAGATCGGCGTACTTCGTCTTCAGCGTGTCGTGCAGGCCCTTTTCGAAAGCCAGGATGTCCTTCACGTCCACGTTGTCGAGGAAGCCGTTGTTGGCTGCGTACAGCGACGCGGCCAGCTGCCACACTTGCAGCGGCTGGTATTGCGGCTGCTTGAGCAGTTCGGTCACGCGGCGGCCGCGCTCGAGCTGCTTGCGGGTCGCTTCGTCCAGGTCGGAAGCAAACTGCGCGAACGCAGCCAGTTCACGATACTGAGCCAAGTCGGTACGGATACCGCCCGACAGCTTCTTGATGACCTTGGTCTGAGCAGCACCACCCACACGCGACACCGAAATACCGGCGTTGATTGCGGGGCGCACACCGGCGTTGAACAGGTCGGTTTCCAGGAAGATCTGGCCGTCGGTAATCGAGATCACGTTGGTCGGAACGAAGGCGGACACGTCGCCGGCCTGCGTTTCGATCACGGGCAGTGCGGTCAGCGAACCGGTCTTGCCCTTGACTTCACCGTTGGTGATCTTCTCGATGTGATCGGCGTTCACACGTGCAGCGCGCTCCAGCAGACGCGAGTGCAGGTAGAACACGTCACCCGGATAAGCTTCACGGCCAGGCGGGCGGCGCAGCAGCAGCGAAACCTGACGGTACGCCCAAGCTTGCTTGGTCAGATCGTCATACACGATCAGGGCGTCTTCGCCGCGGTCGCGGAAGTATTCGCCCATCGTGCAGCCGGCGTAGGCCGACAGGTACTGCATGGCAGCGGAGTCCGAAGCGGCAGCAGCCACCACGATCGTGTATTCCAGCGCGCCGTGCTCTTCGAGCTTGCGCACCACGTTGGCGATCGTCGAAGCCTTCTGGCCGATTGCCACGTACACGCAGAAGATGCCCTTGCCCTTCTGGTTGATGATGGCGTCGACTGCAACAGCGGTCTTGCCGGTCTGGCGGTCGCCGATGATCAGCTCACGCTGGCCACGGCCGATCGGCACCATTGCGTCGATCGACTTCAGGCCGGTCTGCACCGGCTGGCTCACCGATTGACGTGCGATCACGCCCGGAGCGACCTTTTCGATCACGTCCGTCTTCTTGGCGTTGATCGGGCCCTTGCCGTCGATCGGCTGGCCCAGTGCGTTGACCACGCGGCCCAGCAGTTCCGGGCCAACCGGCACTTCCAGAATGCGGCCCGTGCACTTGACTTCGTCGCCTTCGGAAATGTGCTCGTACTCACCCAGCACCACAGCGCCGACGGAGTCGCGCTCGAGGTTCAGCGCGAGGCCGAACGTGTTGCCCGGGAATTCCAGCATTTCGCCTTGCATCACGCCCGACAGGCCATGAATGCGGCAGATACCGTCCGTCACGGAGATGACCGTGCCGGTGTTCTTTGCGTCAGCGCCAGCCTTCAAGCCCTCGATACGGGTCTTGATCAGGTCGCTGATCTCGGAGGGGTTCAGTTGCATCGAATGCTCCTAATTCTTCAATCTGTCTGCGGGCGCGATATCGTCGATTGCATCGGCGCCTCGCGAAACAGCATTACGCGGCGGTCAGCGCAGACTGCATCTGCGTCAGGCGCGCGCGCACCGAGGTGTCGAGCACTTCGTCGCCAATCTGCACACGCACGCCGCCGATCAACGAAGGATCGACGCTCACGTGAGCCTGCAGCTTCTTGCCGAACTTGCGTTCGAGCGTGGCGACCAGTTCGGTCAGGGGCGCGCCCTCAAGCGGGAACGCACTGGTGATCTCGACGTCGGCGGCGCCTTCGCTGGCATTCCGCAGCACATGGAATTGCGCGGCAATTTCCGGCAGCAGCGACAGGCGCTTGTTGGCCACCAGCAGGCCAACCAGTTCCTTCGCCTCATGCGAAACCGGAGATTTCAGCGCCGACAGGAAGATCCCCGCCACATCGGCTTTGGAGAGCTTCGGATCATCGGCGATTGCCTTCATGTCAGGCACGGCGGCAATTTGCCCCATTTCCGACACAAGCTCAGACCATGCACCCAGATTGCCGGCCTTCGCCACGCGGAACAGCGCCTCTGCGTACGGACGGGCAACGGTTGCGAGTTCTGCCATGATTACAGCTCAGCCTTGAGTTGATTGAGCAGATCGGCGTGGACCTGCGCATTGACTTCACGCTTGAGGATCTGCTCGGCACCCTTGACGGCCAGCGTGGCAACCTGGTCACGCAGCGATTCACGCGCGCGCACGGTTTGCTGCTCGGCTTCGGCCTTGGCTTGCGCGATGATGCGCGCGGCTTCGGCTTGGGCGTTTTGCTTGATCTCTTCGGCGCTCATCTGGGCACGCTTTTCAGCGTCCGCGATGCGTTGCGCGCCTTCATTGCGCGCTTCGGTCAGTGCCTGCTCGACCCGCTTGTTGGCCAGCTCCAGCTCAGCCTTGCCCTTATCGGCAGCGGCCAGGCCATCGGCGATTTTCTTCGCGCGTTCGTCGAGCGCCTTCACCAGGGGCGGCCAAATGAATTTGGCAACAACCCACCACAGGATGAAGAACACGACCATCTGCGCGACGAGTGTGGCGTTCAGGTTCATGGTGTGTTCCTTTCGGTATTGAGACTACGGATCAATGCACGAAGCGGCGAGGGTCACGCGGAGCGTTCACCCAGGCCGCCTCCGGCATCATGCAGACCGAAAAGAATTACTTGATGACCGACAGCAGCGGGTTGGCGAACGCGAACAGCATGGCCACACCAACACCGATCAGGAATGCCGCGTCGATCAGGCCAGCCAGCAGGAACATCTTCGTTTGCAGCGGGTTCATCAGTTCAGGCTGACGTGCGCAGGCTTCGATGTACTTGCCGCCCATCAGTGCGATGCCGAGGCAGGCGCCGATAGCACCCAGGCCGATGATGATGCCGATACCGATGGCGGTCAGACCTTGGATGTTGGCGAGAAATGCTTGCATGATGACTCCCTTTTACGTGAAAGACTAAGAACTTGAGAACTTGGAAAAATCAAACGGAACCGGAGAACCTGAACCGCAACTACTTAGTGGTGCTCATGTGCTTGGCCGATATACACCAGCGTCAGCATCATGAAGATGAAGGCTTGCAGCAGCACGATCAGGATGTGGAAGATCGCCCACACTGCGCCAGCCACCACGTGACCCACGAAACCCAGCGCCGACGTGTCAGCACCGAACGTCCAGACCGAGCCAAGCAGCGCGATCAGCAGGAACACCAGTTCGCCCGCGTACATGTTGCCGAACAACCGCATGCCCAGCGACACAGCCTTGGCGAGGAATTCAATGATGTTGAGGATCAGGTTGAACGGCGCGAGATACCACTTGGCGCCGAACGGGGCCGACAGCAGCTCGTGCGCGAAGCCGCCCGTGCCCTTGATCTTGAAGCTGTAGTAAATCATCAGGATCAGCACGGCGAACGACATGCCGAACGTACCGTTCAGATCGGCCGTGGCCACCGCGCGGTGGTGCGGCACGTGCACACCGAAGGTACCGAGGAGGTGGTTGACGCCCGTGACCCAGTCCACCGGGATCAAGTCGACGGCGTTCATCAGCGTGACCCACACGAAGACCATCAGCGCCAGCGGAGCGATCCAGGAACGATCGCCGTGGATGATGCCCTTGGCTTGATCATCGACCATCTCGACGACGAGTTCAACGAAAGCCTGGAAGCGCCCCGGAACGCCGGCGGTAACGCGACGTGCAGCGATGCCCAGGAAGATGATGCCGATCAGGCCCATCAACACGGACCAGAACATCGTGTCCCAGTTGATGACGGAGAAGTCGACGACGGAGGCCTGTTTGCCGCCGATGCTATTGAAATTCTGCAAATGCTCCGCGATATACGCGGAAGGCGTGAGAGCGTGCTCGGCGGCGTGGCCGGCGGCTTCTGCGACTTCAGTTGCCATGATGATTCAGTCCAATATTGCGAAACATTCTTCGTGATCCGTTCCGACCCGCGCCCGATTCAGCCAGGTGTCTCCTGGAGATCGCGGACTGCACGCGGCTGAAACGCGCCACCTTATTCTTGCGGGGTGTCAGCGCAATGAACCGGGCTTCTCCTGCCTCAGGTCCTTGCGGTATGCCAACACACCAGTGTGCCCGCCATGTCGCGGTGGGCTGGAGCCGCCTCAACGCGCTATCGCAGCGCGAGACCGACCCAATACATCTTGAGCGCCAGGATCAGGGTGATCAGCAAGGGCGGCCAATGCAGGCCCTTGAACACCACCACCACAATCACCAGCAGCGCGACCGTGCCAAGCACCTTGATCGCTTCGCCCACCACGAGGCGGGCGATGGATTCGAACCCCTTGGCCGTCGACAGCCGCATCGCGAACCATGCCGAAGGCACCACGCATACGCCGCCGCCCAGCAGCGCCGACAATCCGGCCTCGGCAGCTGACGCAGCGCCCGTGCCCGCGAACCAACTGCCGACATACCAACCGAGCGCACACAACAGTGTGATGGCCAGCTGGCCGAGCACGATGGAAAAGGGCGTGATACGCGAGGCCTGCACAGCCTGCTCGCCAAACAGGGCGACCGCTTCGTCATGCGAGAGCACATGCACCGGCGGCTCCGCCTGCTCCTCATCGTCCCAACTGTCGTGCTTCGGATCCTGCACCGACTGAGGCCGGGCGGCTTTCAACGAAGCGTAAGAATCGGGCCGTTGCCGGTCAGCTGGCTGCATGGAAGAATGTGCTTTCATCATGCCGCACCGCTTTGGGTCAGGCGGATTTAAAACCGCACGATTTTACGGGACATGGCGTTCGCCAGTCAACGCACAAGCGAACGCTCGTGCGGGCGCCTTCGACAGCACTTCGCGCGATCCTGTTCCGTTCGGCGCGCGCAATGCGGTGCTGCTACCGGGGCACCGAATCCGCCTGATGGAGCGGCGCCCGGTTGATTCCATGATGGTGTCGGTAGCGCCTAGCGTCGATGACGTTCGAGGTAATCGCACCAATTCCGTGCGAGTCGGCGCCCGCAAATGGCGCAGCGGCGGGGACTCCGGCGCCTGCGTCAAACTGTCGCAGATCGCCTCAGGCAGCTTCTTCGCCGGCGTCAGGACGCAGGCGCGCCAGCAGCCCATCAAACTCATCAAGGCTGCTGAACTGCACGGTCAGCTGACCGCGTCCCTTGGCCGCCAGCTTGATCTGCACACCCAAGCCGAGCTGGTCGGCCAGTTCTTCTTCGAGGCGCGCCACGTCGCGGCCACCTTGGTGCCCGCCCTTCTGCTTCAGCGATTTCAGCTCGAACGGCTTGAGCGTCGACGCCACCAGCTTTTCCGTCTCGCGCACCGACAGGCGCTTGTTGACGATCTGGTTCGCCAATGTGATCTGCGTCGCACCGTCGACGGCGAGCAGCGCGCGGGCGTGGCCCATATCGAGGTCGCCGGCCATCAGCATGGTCTGCACGGGCTGAGCGAGATTTAACAGGCGCAGCAGGTTCGAGACCGCGCTGCGTGAACGCCCGACCGATTCCGCCGCCTGCTCGTGTGTGAACTGGAATTCCCGCACCAGGCGCGCGATGCCCTGCGCTTCTTCCAGCGGGTTGAGGTCTTCGCGCTGGATGTTTTCGATCAGCGCCATGGCGGCGGCCGATTCATCCGGCACGTCCTTCACGAGGACGGGCACTTCGGTCAGGCCGGCGAGGCGCGAGGCGCGGAAGCGGCGCTCGCCCGCGATGATTTCGTACTTCGGTTTCGCGCCGTCGGACTCGACCTTGCGCACCAGAATCGGCTGCATCAGACCTTGGGCGCGGATGCTCGCCGCAAGCTCCTGCAGCGCGCCTTCGTCCATGCGCGTGCGCGGCTGATATTTGCCGGGCTGCATCTGCTCCAGCTTCAGGACCGTCGGCGCGCCCTCCTGCTTGGCGGCTTCGACAATCTCGGCCGGGCTGCCGAGCAGCGCTTCGAGGCCGCGGCCCAGTCCCTTTTTCTTCATCGTGCTCATGTTGTTCCTCTTGCTGCTCAGGCCGGCATGTCGGCCATCTGCCGCACGCGCGCGATCATCTCGGCGCCGAAATCCAGATAGGCCTTTGCCCCCTTCGATGCCACGTCAAACGCCACGCCAGGCATGCCGTACGACGGCGCCTCGGCCAGACGCACGTTGCGCGGGATGACCGTCTTGAACACCTTGTCGCCGAAGTGCGATTCGAGCTGCGCCGAGACCTGCTGCTGCAGCGTCACGCGCGGGTCGAACATCACGCGCAACAGCCCGATCACCTTGAGGTCGCGGTTCAGGTTGGCGTGCACCTGCTTGATGGTGTTGACGAGATCCGACAAGCCTTCGAGCGCGAAGTACTCGCACTGCATCGGCACGACCACGCCATGCGCGGCGCACAGGCCGTTGAGCGTCAGCAGCGACAGCGACGGCGGGCAGTCGATGAGGACGAAGTCGTAGTCGGCTTCCACCTCGGCGAGCGCAAGCTTGAGGCGGTTTTCGCGATGTTCCAGATCGACCAGTTCGACTTCGGCGCCGGCAAGGTCGCGGTTGGCGGGCAGGACGTCGTAGCGCCCCGCCTCCGAGCGCTGGCGTGCCTGCGGAATCGTCGCAAGCCCGACAAGGACCTGGTAGACACTGAATTCCAGCGTGTGCTTATCGATGCCCGAGCCCATCGAGGCATTGCCCTGCGGGTCGAGGTCGACCAGCAGCACGCGCTGCCCTTGCGCGGCCAGCCCGGCCGCGAGATTCACCGTGGTGGTGGTCTTGCCGACCCCACCCTTCTGGTTGGCGATCACGAAAATATTCGACATGACTCCTCTGCGGTGAATGGCTCGCTACAACATTCGCTCACGCCGACGGCGCGAGGATGACCAAGTGACGCTCGGCCGGCAGCCCTGGCACGGTCAGGCGCTCGATGGACTCGACGGCCCAGCCGGCGGGCAGACGATCGATTTCGGCATCCGGGCGCACGCCCTTCATGGCGACCATGCGGCCACCCGGGGCCAGCAGATGCCCGGCCAGATTCACAAAATCGACCAGTTCGGCAAAGGCGCGCGAGGTGATGACGCCATAGCCGGTGGCATCGGTCAGCTTTTCCACGTGGCCCCAATGCGACTGAGCGTTGGTCAGGCCAAGCTCGGCGCGGCACTGCGTCAGGAAGGCGGTCTTTTTCTGCACGATGTCGACCATCGTGACGCTGACATCCGGAAAGGCGATGGCGAGCGGAATGCCCGGCAGGCCGCCGCCCGCACCGACGTCCAGCACGCGCGGTGCGTCGGGTTGCGCACGGCGGGCCAGCTCGGCGATGCGCGATACGGCCGACAGCGAATCCAGCAGGTGATGCGTCAGCATGTCGCCGGCATCACGAATGGCGGTCAGGTTATAGACGCGGTTCCATTTGGCCAGCAGGCCCTGGTACGCCAGTAAACGGTCGACTTGCGCTTCATCCAGCGACAACCCAAGCGCACGCGCGCCGGCCTCCAGCTCTGCCCGGGCGTCTGTCAGTGCATTCGCCATCAAGCGGCCTCACCTTCTGCACTGGCGCGCGGGCCGACTTGGCCACGCAGCACGCCCTTCTTCAAATGCACAAGCAGCAGTGACACGGCGGCCGGCGTGATGCCGGAGATACGCGAAGCCTGCCCGATGGTTTCCGGCTTGTGCTTGGCAAGCTTTTGCTGGACCTCGATCGACAGGCCGCGCACCTGCGAATAATCGAAATCGGCCGGCAGACGTGTGTTTTCGTTTGCACCGAGGCGCTCGACTTCATCGGCTTGCCGGGCGATGTATCCGTGGTATTTGATGCCGATCTCGACCTGCTCGCGGATCTGCTCGGCCAGCAACGGGTCTTCAGCCAAGGGCGATTCGAGCGCGTACTTGCCGCCCTGCATACCCATGAGCGTTTCGTACGTCACGTTCGGGCGGCGCAGCAAGTCGGCCAAGGCGTACTCACGCTCAATGCCCTTGCCCAGCACCGGCTCAGCATCTTCCAACGGAAGCGTGGCCGAATTCACCCAGGTCGACTTGAGACGCTCTGTTTCACGTGAAACAGCGTCACGCTTCCGGTTGAACGCATCCCAGCGCGCATCGTCGACGACGCCCAATGCGCGGCCGACTTCGGTCAGGCGCATGTCGGCGTTGTCTTCACGCAGGCTGAGGCGGAACTCGGCCCGGCTGGTGAACATACGATACGGCTCGGTCACGCCCCGGGTGATGAGATCGTCGACGAGCACGCCCAGATAAGCCTGATCGCGCCGAGGCGTCCAAGCAT
Source organism: Ralstonia sp. UNC404CL21Col (assembly GCF_000620465.1). GTDB lineage: Bacteria > Pseudomonadota > Gammaproteobacteria > Burkholderiales > Burkholderiaceae > Ralstonia > Ralstonia flatus. Next base: position 1,725,303 of record NZ_JIBE01000003.1, on the reverse strand, counting down.
CCTTGCCCTGCACTTGCAGGCCGGCGTTGATACCCGCCAGCAGGCCTTGCGCCGCAGCCTCTTCGTAACCGGTTGTCCCGTTGATCTGGCCGGCGAAGAACAGACCGGAAATCGCCTTCGATTCCAGCGAAGCCTTGAGCCCGCGCGGATCGAAGTAGTCGTACTCGATGGCGTAACCGGGCCGCAGGATGTGGGCGTTTTCCAGCCCGCGCATCGAGTGGATCAGGTCCAGCTGCACATCAAACGGCAGGCTGGTCGACACGCCATTCGGGTAAAACTCGTTCGTCGTCAGACCTTCCGGCTCCAGGAAAATCTGGTGGCTGTCCTTGCTGGCAAAGCGGTGGATCTTGTCTTCGATGCTGGGGCAGTAGCGCGGTCCCACCCCTTCGATCACGCCCGTGTACATCGGGGAGCGGTCCAGCCCGGCGCGGATGATGTCGTGCGTGCGCTCGTTGGTGTGCGTCACCCAGCATGGCACTTGGCGCGGATGCATGTCCGCGCGGCCCATGAACGAGAACACCGGCACCGGGTCGAGATCGCCCGGTTGCTCTTGGAGCACCGAAAAATCGATGGACCGGCCATCGATGCGCGGCGGCGTACCGGTCTTGAGGCGCCCTTGCGGCAGCTTCAATTCCTTCAAACGCGCCGACAGCGATACCGCGGCGGGGTCGCCCGCACGCCCGCCCGTGTAGTTATTCAGTCCGACGTGGATCTTGCCATCCAGGAACGTCCCGGCCGTCAGCACGACAGCACGTGCGCGAAACTGCACGCCGACCTGCGTCACCGCCCCGACGACACGATCTCCTTCAACAAGCAGGTCTTCCACGGCCTGCTGGAACAACATCAGGTTCGGCTGGTTTTCGAGGCGATGACGGATCGCCGCCTTGTACAGCACGCGGTCTGCCTGGGCGCGCGTCGCCCGCACCGCCGGGCCCTTGCTGGAATTGAGGATACGGAACTGGATGCCGCCCTCGTCCGTCGCGATGGCCATGGCCCCGCCCAAGGCGTCCACTTCCTTGACCAGATGGCCCTTGCCGATGCCTCCGATGGACGGATTGCAGCTCATCTGCCCCAGCGTCTCGATGTTGTGCGTCAGCAGCAGGGTCTGACACCCCATGCGCGCTGCCGCCAGCGCGGCCTCGGTGCCGGCGTGTCCGCCGCCCACCACGATCACATCGAATTCAATTGGATACAGCATGGCTTCCTCCTCGCATGGAGGCATCAAAAATTGGAGAAGCGGAATTATAAGTCGCGCGGCTACACCGCAGTTCGGCCATGCGGCAATCGGGACGAAATTCCCCTGCTTTTCGTGTTTCACGTGAAACATGCACCGCTTGGTCGCGACGTTTGTGTTTCACGTGAAACACATTCCGCCGACGGTTACTCACCTTTAGCCGAGCGTGCCTGCAGAAAATCGATGAACACGCGCAGCTTGCCCGGCATCTGCGGCATGCGGGGGGAAATAGAGATGGAAGCGATACATCGGCGGGCACCAATCTTCGAGCACCCGAACCAAGCGGCCAGCCGCCACATCGTCGGCGACGAGGTCTTCCAGCACGTGCGCCAAGCCCACGCCCTGCTTCGCCGCCTCGACCATCGCCAGCACGTCATTGGCGATGAAGCCGCCCACCACATCCGCCGACTGGTTGGCGCCGCCGCCGGGTGCGGCAAACTCCCAGTCGTACAAGGCGCCGCTGCTTGGAAAACGGTATCGGATACACCGATGGCCGCGCAGGGCGTCGGGGGAGCCGGGCGTGCCATGCGTTTGCAGATACTCGGCGCTGGCCACCACCGCAATGCGGCGCGCCGGCCCGATTGGCACGCCCACCATGTCGCGCTCGACACGCTCGCCGAAGCGGATGCCGACATCAAAGCGGTCGGCGACGATGGCGGATAGGCCGTCGTCCACCGAGACCTCCAGATCGATGCGCGGATAGCGCGCGAGAAAATCGCCCAGCACCGGCTGCAGCACCGCCTGATAGGCGACGCGGGAGGCCGTCACGCGCAACGCGCCGCGCGGCTCTGTGGCGCGCTCCCCCACTTCGGCCATGGCGCCGTACAGTGCATCGAGGCTCGGCCGCACGACCGCGAGCAAGGCTTCGCCGGCTTCGGTTGCACTCACCTGCCGCGTGGTACGCGCCAACAATTGCGCGCCGAGCGCGGACTCCAAACGCCGGATGGTCTGCGACAGCGCAGACGTCGAAACATCCAGCGCTGCGGCCGCCTGCGTGAAGCTCCCCGCCTCCGCAACGCGGCGCAGTCCATCCAGCGCGGGCAGCAGGTCCGGATCGATTGTGAATTCTGTCTTCATAGTGCATCCGATTCTATCCACTTAATCGGCGCGACCGCGCTGCCTAGACTGGCGACTCCTCTCCCTGACCTGACAAGGACATCGCCATGCAGACACGACAACTCGGTCAATCCGACCTGCACATCTCTCCACTCGGCTTCGGCACGTGGGCCACGGGCGGCGGCAACTGGGAATATGGCTGGGGCGCGCAGGACGATCGCGATTCCATTGCCGCCATCGCCGCCGCTGCGGACGCCGGCATCAACTGGATCGATACCGCTGCCGCCTATGGGCTGGGCCACGCGGAAACGGTGGTCGGCCGCGCGCTGCGCACGTTGCCCGCAGACCGCCGCCCGTACGTGTTCACCAAGGGTTCGCTGGTGTGGGACGCGCAGGGGCGGATTTCGCATTCGCTCGACCCCGCATCGCTTTCACGTGAAATCGACGAGAGCCTGCGCCGCCTGAACGTGGACGCGATCGACCTATACCAGATCCACTGGCCGGCCTTCCCGCCCGGGGCGCCGGAGCAATCGATCGAAGCCGCCATTGGCGCGCTGGCGGAGGCACGCCGCGCTGGCAAGATCCGCCATATCGGCGTGTCGAATTTCGATGCGGCGCAAATGGAACGCGCCCGCTCCGTCGCGCCGATTGCCTCGCTGCAACCGCCCTACTCGCTGCTGATGCGGGGCATCGAGGAATCCATCCTGCCGTACACGGCGGCGCATGGCATCGGCAACATCGTCTATTCGCCGCTGCAATCGGGACTGCTGTCGGGGCGCATGACGCGCGAGCGCATCGCCGCGCTGCCGGCCAATGACTGGCGCGCGCAGCGCAGCCCCGAATTTCAGGAGCCGAATCTGACGCGCAACCTGGCGCTGGTGGAGGTGCTGCGTGGCGTCGGCGCCCGGCATGGACGCACGCCCGCCGAAGTCGCCATCGCGTGGACGCTGCGCAACCCGGTGGTGACGGGCGCGATCGTCGGCGTGCGACGGCCGGATCAGCTTGACGGCCTGCTCGGCGCGGCCAGCCTGAAACTGACGGATGCGGATCTCGCGGAAATCGACGCTGCGCTGCCGGAAACCACGGCGTCGCCAGTGCCGCAAAGCGTCGTCAACGCTTGAGCCCTCCGCCAGACAAAGCAAAACGCACGGCGCGAACCGTGCGTTTTGCGTGGGCCGATGACGTTGGCTACATCGTCAATTCTGCAGCTTCCACTTGCCGTCCTTGATTTCGACCATGACGCGCGAGCGCTGGTCCAGACCAAGGTGGTCCTTCGCGTTCATATTCATCACGCCGTGCGAGATCGCCAGATTGGTCGTCGTCTCCATCGCGTCGCGCAATCCCTTGCGGAACGCCGGCGTGCCCGGTTGGCCCTTTTTCAGCGCTTCCGGCATCGCGTTGGTGAGCAACAAACCGGCATCCCACATGTGGCCGCCGAAGGTGGAGACTTGTCCGCCGTACGTCTTCTCATATGCCGTCTTGTACGCCAGCGCCGGCTTCTTCACCGGGTTGCTGTCCGGCAGCTGCTCGGCCACCAGGATCGGGCCCGCCGGCAGGAACGTGCCTTCGCAGTCCTTGCCGCACACACGCAGGAAGTCGGCGTTCGCCACGCCGTGCGTCTGATACAGCTTGCCCTTGTAGCCCCGCTCCTTGAGCGCGCGTTCGGGCAGCGCGGCCGGCGTACCTGAGCCTGCGATCAGCACTGCATCCGGATTGGCCGCCATGATCTTCAGCACCTGGCCCGTCACCGACGTATCGGTGCGCGCAAACCGCTCGTTGGCGACAACCTTCAGCTTGCGCAGCCCCGCCACCTTGTCGAACTCCTGCGCCCACGAATCGCCATAGGCATCGGCAAAGCCGATCAGCGCGACGGTCTTTACGCCATGGTTTGCCATGTGCTCGGCAATGGCCGTTGCCATGTGGGAATCGTTCTGCGGCGTCTTGAAGACCCACGCGCGCTTGGCGTCCATCGGCTCGACGATCCGCGCGGAGGCGGCCAGGGTGATCATCGGCGTTTCGTTCTCGGCCACCACGTCGACCATCGCCAGCGAGTTGGGCGTGACAGTCGAACCGATCACCAGGTCGACCTTGTCTTCGGTGATGAGCTTGCGCGTGTTCTTGACGGCGGTGGTCGTGTCAGACGCATCGTCGAGCACGATGTACTCGACCTTCTTGCCGGCGATTTCCTTGGGCAGCAGCGCCACGGTGTTCTTCTCGGGAATCCCCAGCGACGCCGCCGGCCCGGTGGCCGACACCGTGATGCCGACCTTCACCTGGGCGAATGCCGTACCGGCCAACAGCGCCGTCGCGGCGAATGCAATGCGGGATGCGCGCGATACCTTCATGCCGTCTCCTGAGATAGGTCGAGCGGGTCTGCGCCCGCCCTGAATCTGCGATTGACCGACCGATGGGTCGGGGATGAACGAGTCTAGAAGGAGTCACGCCACGCGGGCAAGGGGGAGATACCCCGAAACTTAACGTGTTCACGACCTGGGCGGACTCAGCCCACGCGATACACCCGGCCGCTCTGCACGCCCTCCACGCTGCGCCGATACGCCAACGCCGCGCGTGCTGCCGAGACCGGCTCGAAGCCCGGGAAGAACGGGCCATATGCCTCCATGGATTCGGTCAGCACCGTCGGGCTCACAGCGTTGATGCGGATGCCGCGCGGCAGCTCGCACGCGGCGGCGCGCACAAAGCCCTCCACCCCCGCGTTCACCGCAGTGGCGTTGGCGCCTTGTGCGATCGGCTCCTGCCCCACGATGCCGGTCGTCAGCGTGATCGAGCCGCCGTCGTTCAGATAATGCTGACCGACCAGCGCCAGGCGCACCTGGCCGAGCAGCTTGTCCTGCAGGCCCACGTTGAAATCCGCGGCCGTCATCTTGGTCAACGGCCCGAAGAACAGATTGCCCGCGGTGGAGACGATGGCGTCGACCCGACCGAGCCTGTCGAACAGCGCTGCCACGCTGTCTGCGTTGGTGATGTCGACTTGATGTTCGCCCTGCGTGCGGCCGACGCGGATGATTTCGTGCGTACCGCCCTGCTCCAGTTCTGCCACCACGGCGCGGCCCAGTGTGCCGCTGGCGCCAATCACGACGATTTTCATGCTGTGCTCCTTCGCAAATCCGGTTGGAATGGCGCCTATTCTTGGCCGAACCCCTCATGCGATAAAGCCGTGATACCTTCGGGCATTCCAAATCAATGGTTCGGAATATGGACAAGCTGCGCAGCATGGAGACCTTCGTTGCCGTGGTCGAAGGCGGCAACTTCACCGAGGCGGCGGCGCGGCTCGAGATGTCCGCGGTGATGGTCGGCAAATATGTGAGCGCTCTGGAGACGCAACTGGGCGCACGCCTGCTCCAGCGCAGCACGCGCCGCCAAAGCCTGACCGACGCCGGCCGCGTGTTCTACGAAGATGCCAAGCGTGTGCTGGAACAGGTGCGCTGGGCGGAAACGTCCGTCGAACGGCTGCGCGCGTCGCCTTCGGGCACGCTGCGCGTGAGCGCGCCGACCACGTTCGGCGCGTGCGTGATCGCACCACTGGCCGCGACCTTCCAGCAGGCGCATCCGCAGGTGCGCGTGGAGTTGAACCTCAGCAACAGCATGGTCGATCTCGTCGACGAAGGGTTCGATCTCGCCGTCCGCATCGGGCCCCTGGGCGATGCCGATCTGGTGGCCAAGCCGCTGTGCGTGTATCGCATGGTCATCTGCGCGTCGCCGGAGTATCTGGCGCGGTACGGCCGACCGGAAACGCCGGCCGACCTGCCGCAGCATCGCTGCCTGTCGCACATGGTGTGGAACAACCGCAATGCGTGGCAGCTTGCCGGCTGGAGCGGCGCCACGCCCTGGCGCGACGACCCGGCCTTCACCTGCAACGACGGCCATGGCTTGCGCGCGGCAGCGGTTGCCGGTGCGGGCCTGCTGCTGCAGCCCGAAGTGCTCGTCGCCGAAGACCTGGCCAGCGGCCGACTCGTGCGCGTGCTGCAAGCGTATGCGCCCGAGCCGCGGCCGATTCATGTCGTGTATCGGCAGGATCGGCGGCCGCTGCCGAAGCTCTCCGGTTTTGTGGGGCATTTGTTGGAGCAGGTGCCCACGTTCGTCCCCGCATCGGCGGCACAATAGCGCCCATGAACCCCGAAGACCTCCAACGCCTCGTCACCACGCAAATGCCCTTCGGCAAGTACAAGGGCCGCCTGATTGCCGACCTGCCGGGCCATTACCTCAACTGGTTCGCGCGCGAGGGCTTTCCGCCGGGGCAGATCGGCCGCTTGCTGGCGCTGATGCAGGAGCTGGATCACAACGGCCTGAAGGGTCTGCTCGACCCACTGCGCCAGGGCCGCTGACAACGCGATCGATCAATCGCCGTTGATGTAACGCAGCAGCCCCGTCGCCAACGCATCAAACACGACGCGGCAGCGCGGGCTGTCACGCAGGTCTTCGTGCATGGCGAGCCAGGTGTCGAGCGTGATGGAGACCTGACTGCCGAACAGCCGAACCAGATCTGCGTTGTGCCGCACCAGGCCCACCTGGCAGAAGCCGATGCCAAAGCCGGCGCGCAGCGCAGCAATTGCAGCCAGGTCACTGTCGGTGCGCAGTGCGAAGCGGTTGCGTTGGATCCACGGGAACTGTGCTCGCACGCTGCGCAGGAATGCGTTCTCCTTGTCGTAGCCGATCAACGTGTGGCCAGCGAGTTCTTCCACCGTGGTTGGCGTGCCGCGCTGTGCCAGATAGCGCTGGTGCGCAAACAGCCCCAATTCAATCTCCCCCAAGTGCCGCGCGACGAGCACGCCCTGGCTCGGTGGCTGCATGCGCACGGCGATGTCCGCCTCGCGGCGCAACAGGTCTTCCATCCGGTTCGAAGGCACCAGCTCGAGCGTCAGCTCCGGATAGGCGGCGTGCAGATCGGCGAGGATGGGCGGCAGCACCTCCACCGCCACCACCTCGCTGGCGGTGATGCGCACGGTGCCGCGCACGCCTTCGCCCTGGCTGGACGCGGCGCGCAGCAAGGCGGCGCTCGTGGCTTCGAGCGATTCCGCAAACGGCCGCAGCGATAGCGCAGTTTCTGTGGGGCTCAGTCCCTGCTGCGTTCGGATGAAGAGCGACATGCCCAGCGCACGTTCGAGCGCATCGACATGCCGCCCTGCCGTGGGCTGCGTCAGCCCCAGTGCGCGGGCGGCGCCCGACAGCGATCCTTCTCGCACAACAGCAAGAAACGTCCGATACAGCTCCCAGCCGGGCTCAGTTCCGTTCATACAAATTCGTATAGCTGCACGCTTATCATCAACAATTCCATTGAAGCACAGTCGCGCCCAGAATGCGTCCATCGCAACGCTCTCCCACACTTCAGGAGCACGGTCATGGAACAGGCAAACCAACAGGCAAAACGCATCGCATTGGTACTGGGCGCCACCGGCGGCATCGGCGGTGAAGTGGCCCGTCGGCTGGTGGCACGCGGCTGGCATGTCCGGGCGCTGCAGCGCAATCCGGAGGCGCTGACGAACCGCAACACCGCGTTCGAATGGATTCGCGGCGACGCGATGGTGCGCGAAGACGTGGTCGGCGCGGCGCAAGGCGCGGAACTGATCATCCACGCCGTCAACCCGCCGGGCTACCAGAACTGGGCCGGGCTGGTGCTGCCGATGATCGACAACACCATCGCCGCCGCCCGTGCTTCAGGAGCGCGCATCGTGCTGCCGGGCACGGTGTACAACTTTGCGCCGGACACGTTTCCCCTGCTGCGCGAAACGACTGCGCAGGCACCGCTCACGCGCAAGGGCAAGATCCGCGCAGAGCTGGAGCGCCGCATGCAGGCCGCCAGCGCAGACGGCGTGCGCAGCCTGATCGTGCGCGCCGGCGATTTCTTCGGGCCGCAAACCGGCAACACGTGGTTTGCCGGCGCGCTGGTCAAGCCGGGCAAGCCCGTCCGCACCGTCACGCAGCCCGGCGCCGCGGGCATCGGCCATCAATGGGCATACCTGCCGGACGTGGCCGAAACGATGCTGCGTCTTGTCGAGCAAGGCGACCGTCTGCCGAACTTTGCCGTCTACCACATGCGCGGTCACTGGGATGCCGACGGCACGCAGATGGCCGCCGCGATTGGCCGCGCGGTGGGCCGCCCGGTCAAGACGCGCGCCTTCCCGTGGTGGCTGATGCCTGCGCTGGCGCCGTTCTCGGAGATGCTGCGCGAGATGCGCGAGATGCGATACCTGTGGCAATACCCGGTGCGCATGGACAACGCCAAGCTCGTGCAGGCACTCGGCGCCGAACCGCACACGCCGTGGGACGAAGCCGTGGGCGCGACGCTGCGCAGCCTAGGCTGCCGCTGAAACCCGCGCGGCCGTCGCCAGGAAGTGCGCAAGATCAGGCGTGCGCTGCCCGGCCACCTTGGCGAGGTCGTCCCACTGGCGCAGCTGCAGCGCATCGGCGGCGTACGGACGCTGCATGAAGGCCTCGGCTTCCTGCGCCGAAAACACGCCGCCCTGCAGCGCCAAGCTCCGTACGGAATCGGCTGAGAGGCGCGCGTAGTAATGCGCATCCATCGCGCACAGGCAGCGCTTGGCATCCACATGCAGGCGGATCGGCTCGAGCACGGCATCGGAAAACGTCGCACGCAGAAACGGCAGCGCAAAGTACTGGTGCTGATCGTCAATGCCGTGGGCGGTCGGCGTCTCGCCCTGCAGGTTCAGCAAATGACCGAGGTCGTGCAGCAGCGCCGCCGTGATCAGCGCATCCGACGCGCCGGCCGCCTCCGCCAACGCCGCCGTCTGCAGGGCATGTTCGCGTTGCGTGACGGGCTCGCCGCTGTAGGCAATGTTGCCGTGGCGGTCGAACAGCGTGCGGATGTCGTCGAGACTCAGGGCCATGATGCTGCGCGGGCAAATGCAGAACCTTGCAGCGTAGCCCGCTCGTGCGGCAACACGGTGACAACGCACCGCGCATTAGCCCGCGTGATCGGCGCGATTAGAAAGTTTGGTTGGGAATGCACGGCGCCCGCCCTTATCTTCAGTGCCTTCCCACACATCGGAGCGCATCATGCTCGCAGGACACGCCGTACAGGTCACGCAGGCGCTGGAACAGGTCACGGACTATTGGTCGCCGCGCGTCGTCGGCCAGGTCAACGACCAATACATCAAGGTCGCCAAGCTCAAAGGCGAGTTCGTCTGGCATGACCACCCGAATGAAGACGAGCTGTTCTTCGTGGTCTACGGCCACCTGAAAATCGCTTTCGAAGACCGCGCCGATGTGCACCTCGGCCCCGGCGAATTCTGCGTCGTGCCGCGCGGCGTGCGTCACTTTCCGGTGGCCGACGAAGAATGCGGAATCATGCTGATCGAAACCGTAACCACGCAGCACACGGGCGATGTCGTTACCGAGCGCAGCGTCGCGCTCGAGAAGCAACTCAACGGATGAAGGCGTCGTAAGCCGTCTTCAAAATCAACGCCAGCACCACCACGATGAACACCTTGCGCACGAAGCGGCTGCCGTGCCGCAGCGCGAGGTGGCTGCCGACCTGATTGCCGGCGACGTTGGCAACCGCCATCACCAGGCCGAGCTGCCACCAGACGTGCCCCTTGGCGGCCAGCAGCAACAGCGCAGCCACGTTGGTCGCCAGATTGACGATCTTGGTAGACGCCGACGCATGCAGGAAGTCGTACCCAAACACGCGCACGAACACGATCATCAGAAAGCTGCCGGTGCCCGGGCCAAACACGCCGTCGTAGAAACCGATGGCCGCGCCGGCAAGCAACGCCGCCGCGCGCTCGCGCCAGCCCTTGAGGCTCGGGGCGTGATCGGCGCCCAGATTCTTCTTGGCCACCGTGTAGACGAGCAGCACCGCCAGCACGAACGGCAGCGCACGGCGCAGCGGCTCGGCCGGAATATGCGTGAGCGCCCACGCGCCGAGCAGCGAAAACACAAACGCCGTGACCACCGCCGGCGCCGTCGCGCCCCAGTAGATGCGCACCGTGCGGCCGTAGCGCACCGCCGCCGTCGCCGTGCCCGACATCGACGCGACTTTGTTGGTGCCGATGAGCGTGGCGGGCGCGATGTTCGGATACGCCGAGAACAGCGCGGGAATCTGCACCAGGCCGCCGCCACCGGCCACGGCATCGATCAGGCCGGCCAGAAAACCGGCCACGGCGAGCAAAGCGAATTCCATCAGAGAAACGAAACGGGAAGGATTAGCCCAGCGACTTGGGCGACGGACGTGCGCTGCGCCGCCAGCAGCCCAATGCGTCGGGCGCAAAGCCGAGCGCTGCGGCGTCTTCAGCCGAGAGCGCCACGGGCGGCAACAGGACGTGGAGTATGCCATGTGCCCTGGCGTACTCATTGACGGCCGCCAGGGCCGCATCGCGCGCGGCCGCGTCGCCGGAAAGCACCATCACGCCGACCGGCAACCACGCCACCAAACCGCCCAGCGCCAGATGCGGCACGAGCGTGATCGGCGCCACGCCGGCCAGCTCTTCACCCATTTCAACAAGGAAGCACGGATGCACGCTCGGATGGGCGAGCAGCGTATCGATGGCATGCGCCAACTGCAGCGGCGGCGCGGTCGACGCGACGGCGGCCAGCAATCGCGGCCGGTCTTCGGGCGTGGCAAGGCGAGTGGACAAGGTCATGGGCGGCTCAGGCGAAGGCGCCATTGTCATGCAGTGCGCGCATAGGCGTCGACACCGAATGCATTTCTCTTGTGAATGGGCGCGAACCAGAATGGATGCGTCATCCCTTGGAGCCCGCCATGGCCGATCCGACCCGCGCCCTCACCCTGCAATTGCTGCAGTCGCTGGCCGAGCGGCCGCGGCCCTACGCTGAAGTGCTGGAAACGTGGCGGACGTCGTGCCCGCGTTTGTCGATCTGGGAGGATGCCTGCATCGACGGGCTGGTGGACTGCGTGCCCGACTCCGCGCCGGGGCTGCAGTTGGTGACGGTCAGCGCCCGGGGCCGTGCACTGCTGGCCGGCGCCCTGGCGGAAAGCGAGCGCACAAACTAAAAGGCCCTGCCGGGGATCGCCTGGCAGGGCCTTCATCTATTTTGCATCTCCACCGTACGTGCGGTGTGTGCTGTCGTCTCCTCGCTCCCGCCTCATTTATCTCGTGCGAAAACCGTAACGCGACTGTAAAAGATGCACCGCAATGCAGCAACTAGAGCAAACCCTTACGGTGCATCAGGCACCAAGATCAGCCGTTCGGGTGAAATTTGCCGGCATCTTCGGGCATTGTGGCGTCAACGTCGCAACCAAGGCACGCGCGCCGCAATTTCGCCCATGATGCCGCGGCGGAACGTCAGCACGCAGATCACGAAGATCGCGCCCGTCACCGTGGTGACCGATTCGCCGAGGATATTGAAGCCCTCGATGCCGGTGGCACCGGCCAGGAAGCTGCCGATGTCGCCGAGCTTGTTTTCCAGTGCAATCACCAGCGCGGCGCCCAGCAGCGGGCCGGACAGGATACCGAGGCCGCCGACCAGCGTCATCAGGATGACCGAGCCGGACATCGACCAGTGCACATCGGTGAGCGTCTCGAAGCCGAGCACCAGCGTCTTCAGCGCACCGGCCAGGCCCGTGAGCGCCGCCGACAGCACGAACGCCAGCAGCTTGAAGCGATCGGTGTCGTAGCCGAGGGACGTGGCGCGCGGCTCGTTCTCCTTGATCGCCTTGAGAATCTGCCCGAACGGCGAGTGGATCGTGCGCACGATCAGCAGGAACGCCGCGACCACGATCACAAGCACCACGTAGTACAGCGTCATGTCCGACGACAGGTCCAGCACGCCGAACAGCTTGCCGCGCGGCACGCCCTGCAGGCCATCTTCACCGCCGGTGAACGGCACCTGCAAGCAGAAGAAGTACAGCATCTGCGCCAGCGCCAGCGTGATCATGGCGAAGTAGATGCCTTGGCGGCGGATGGCCAGCAGGCCGACGACCAGACCGATGAACGCGCCCGCTGCGGTGCCGGCCAGCAAGCCAAGCTCAGGCGTGACGTGCAGGTCGCGCATCATGTAACCGGCCACGTAGCCCGCGCCGCCAAAGAACGCCGCATGCCCGAACGACAGCAGGCCGGTGTAGCCCAGCAGCAGGTTGAAGGCAGAAGCAAACAGCGCAAAGCACAGCAGCTTGGCGACGAACACCGGATACGCGCCCACCAGCGGCGCGGCAATCAGCGCCACCAGAAGCAGGCCGTACAGGACGTATTTGAGGGAAGAGGAATTGGTCATGTTGGCCGCGCCGCTCATTTCTCTTTACCGAACAGGCCCGCCGGACGCACCAGCAGCACCAGCACCATGATCACGAACACCACGGTCGCCGACGCCTGTGGATAAAACACCTTGGTCAGCCCTTCGATCACGCCCAGGCCGAGGCCGGTGACGATCGAGCCGAGAATCGACCCCATGCCGCCGATCACCACCACCGCAAAGACGGTGATGATCATGCTCTGCCCCATCAACGGCGAGATCTGGATGACCGGTGCCGCCAGCACGCCCGCAAACGCCGCCAGCGCCACGCCAAAACCGTAGGTGAGCGTGACCATCAGCGGCACGTTCACGCCAAAGGCTTCGACCAGCTTCGGGTTCTCGGTGCCGGCGCGCAGGTACGCGCCCAGCTTGGTCTTCTCGATCATGAACCACGTGGCGAAGCACACCGCCAGCGACGCCACCACCACCCACGCGCGATAGTTGGGCAGCATCATGAAGCCGAGGTCGGTGGCGCCCTGCAGCAGCTGGGGCGTGTCGTACGGCAGGCCCGAGACGCCGTAGATGGCGCGGAACACGCCTTCGATGACGAGCGTCACGCCCAGCGTGAGCAGCAGGCCATAGAGGTGATCGAGCTTGTAGATGAACCGCAGCAGCGTGCGTTCGATCACCACGCCCAGCAGGCCGATCACCAGGGGCGACAGCACCAGCATCGCCCAGTACGGCACGCCCAGGTACGAGAAGCCCATCCACGTGAGCACCGCGCCCAGCATGAACAGCGCCCCGTGCGCAAAATTGATGACGTTGAGCAGCCCGAAGATGACCGCAAGGCCCAGGCTCAACATCGCATAGAAGGAACCGTTGACCAGACCCAGCAGCAGCTGGCTGAGCATGGCCGGTAGCGGAACGCCGAAAATTTCCATCGCGGTCAGGAGAAGAACGCCAACACAACGTTGATGGCGCCGCCCTCCACACGGACGGCGGCGCCGGATTGCCTACGCTTTTATTTCTTCATCAGCGAGCACTTCGACTCGGCCGGCGTGGTGAAAGCCTGCTCGCCCGGGATCGTCGCCACGACCTTCAGGTAATCCCACGGCTTCTTCGATTCGGCCGGCGACTTCACCTGCAGCAGGTACATGTCGTGGATGGCACGGCCGTCCTGGCGGATGGTGCCCTTCGTGTAGAAGTCGTCGATCTTGGTCTTCTTGAGCTGCGCGATGACCTTGTCCGGATCGTCCGTGCCGGCAGCCGCCACGGCCTTGATGTAGTTCGACACCGCCGAGTAATCCGCCGCCTGCAGGCTGCTCGGCATCTTCTTCATCTTCATGAAGTAGCGGTTGGCGAACTTGCGCGTGGCGTCGTTCATGTCCCAGTACCAGCTGTCGGTCATCAACAGGCCTTCGGCCGTCTGCAGGCCCAGGCTATGCACGTCGTTGATGAACATCAGCAGGCCGGCGATCTTCATCGACTTGGTGATGCCGAATTCCTTGGCCGCCTTGATCGAGTTGATCGTATCGCCGCCGGCATTGGCCAGGCCCAGGATCTGCGCCTTGGACGACTGCGCCTGCAGCAGGTACGACGAGAAGTCCGACGCCGACAGCGGGTGCTTGACCGAACCCACCACCGTGCCGCCGTTGGCCTTGACCACGGCCGTGGTGTCGTTCTCCAGCGAATGGCCGAAGGCGTAGTCGGCAGTCAGGAAAAACCACGACTTGCCGCCCTGCTTGACCACCGCACTGCCCGTGCCCTTGGCCAGCGCCACGGTGTCGTATGCATAGTGGATCGTGTACGGCGTGCACTCTTCGTTGGTCAGGCGCGCCGTGCCCGCACCGATGTCGATGAACACGCGCTTCTTCTCAGAGGCCACCTTGTTCATCGCCAGGCCCGTGGCGGAGTTCGTGCCGCCCAGCAGCATGTCCAGGCCTTGCTGGTCCATCCATTCACGCGCCTTCGATGCGGCAATGTCGGCCTTGTTCTGGTGATCGGCCGTCACGAGTTCGATCGGCTTGCCCAGCACCTTGCCGCCCGCATCCTCGATCGCCATCTTGACCGCCTCGACACCGCCCTGCCCGTCGATGTCGGCATACAGACCCGAGAGATCGGTGATGTAGCCGATCTTCACCTTGTCGCCGCTCACCTGCGCATGCGCGCCGAATGCAGCCGCGCCCAGCCCTACCGCCATCAATGCACCAGCCAGCTTCTTGAGTGTCATGGTCTTGTCTCCTGTGTCGTGCGCGCCGCGGATCACGCTGGCGCATGGGTCTTGCAAGTCGATCGGGAAAACGTCTTACACGCCGAGCAGTTCGTGCAGCACCGGCATCTTGTCCTGCAGTTGCGCCGCCTCGAAACGCTCGACGATGCGGCCGTGTTCCATCACATAAAAGCGATCTGCCAGCGGCGCGGCAAAGCGGAAGTTCTGCTCCACCATCACGACCGTATAGCCGCGCTTCTTAAGCATCAGAATCATGCGGGCCAGCGCCTGCACGATCACCGGAGCAAGGCCCTCGGAAATCTCGTCGAGCAGCAACAGGTTCGCGCCCGTGCGCAGGATGCGCCCGACCGCCAGCATCTGCTGCTCGCCGCCCGACAGGCGCGTGCCCTGGCTCTGGCGGCGCTCGGCCAGGTTCGGGAACATCTCGTAGATTTCTTCGATGCTCATGCCGGCATTGCCGGTCTTGGCCACCTGCCCCTTCAACACCGGCGGCAGCATCAGGTTTTCTTCGCACGAGAGGCTCGAGAAGATGCCGCGCTCTTCGGGGCAATAACCGATGCCGCAGTGGGCGATCTTGTGCGTCGGCAGGTCGATCGTTTCGACGCCCTGGCCGCTTGCGTCGTGCACGACGATGGAGCCCTTGCGCGTGCCCACCAGGCCCATGATGGCGCGCAGCGTGGTGGTGCGGCCCGCGCCGTTGCGGCCGAGCAGCGTGACCACCTCGCCGCGGTTCACGGTCAGGTCGACACCATGCAGGATGTGCGATTCGCCGTACCAGGCGTGCAGGTCCTTGATCTGGAGCGCGGGCGTGCTCATGCAGTGTTCTCGTGTGTTCGGGTCTAGCGTTCGCTTACGTTTGATATGCGGCGTGCAGCGGCGTCGCGTGATCGATCAACGTCGATCAGTCGGCTCAATGGCCTTCCAGTGCCGCATCGGCGGTGCCCATATAGGCTTCCATCACCTGCGGGTTCTTCGAGACGTCTTCGTACGGGCCTTCGGCCAGGATCTGGCCGCGCTGCAGCACCGTGATCTTGTCGGCGATGGACGACACCACGTTCATGTTGTGTTCGACCATCAGAATCGTGCGGCCCTGCGCGACGCGCTTGATCAGCTCCGTCACGCGGTCCACGTCTTCGTGGCCCATGCCCTGCGTGGGCTCGTCGAGCAGCATCAGCTCCGGCTCCATCGCCAGCGTGGTGGCAATCTCCAGCGCGCGCTTGCGGCCGTAGGGCAACTCCACCGTCACGGTGTGCGCAAACTCCGTCAGGCCCACCTGTTCGAGCAGCTCCATCGCGCGCGCATTCAGCGTGTTGAGCGATTGCTCGCTGCGCCAGAACGCATACGCCGTACCGAGCTGCCGCTGCAGCCCGACGCGAACGTTTTCCATCACCGTCAGATGCGGAAACACAGCGGAGATCTGGAACGAGCGGATCACGCCGCGGCGCGCGATCTGCGCCGGTTTTTCCGAGGTGATATCGACACCGTTGAACAGAATCGTGCCGCGCGTGGGCACCAGGAATTTGGTCAGCAGGTTGAAACAGGTCGTCTTGCCGGCACCGTTCGGGCCGATGAGCGCATGGATGGACCCACGCTGCACGCGCAGGTTGACGTCGGACACGGCGGTAAAGCCCTTGAAGCCCTTGGTCAGTCCGCGCGTTTCGAGAATGATGTCCTGCACCATGATTCCCTGTTGTCTCCCGCCCTTTTTATGGTGCGGATGATTGTCAACGGCTGTTGCGTTGCAAAACATCGGGGTTTTTACCGAGACGATTACACCTCGCTTACGCCCCGGAAACCCGCACCGGCATTGGCTTTCCGCCTCAGACGGGTGCGTTACGTAGAGTTACCTATCGGGGCAATGCGGATTGCGTATTCATAGGACACGGGCGGTGTGTCACGCCCGTGTCATCGGTGCTGGAGCCGGCGTCAGGCTGGCACGGCCTCGCCGCGGGCACGGGCCTTGCGCGCGGCACGGATCATCTCGCTCGCCTTCTCCGCAATCATGATCGTCGGCGAGTTGGTATTGCCCGAGGTAATCGTCGGCATGACGGACGCATCAACCACCCGCAGCCCCTCGATCCCTCGCACGCGCAGTTGGGCGTCGACCACCGCGTTTGCATCATCGGCGCGCCCCATGCGGCACGTGCCGACCGGGTGGAAGATGGTCGTGCCGATCTCGCCGGCGGCGCGGGCAAGTTCCTCGTCGGTTTGGAACGCCGCGCCAGGCAGGTACTCCTCGGGCTTGTACTGCGCCAGGGCCGGCTGCGCGACGATGCGGCGCGTGAGGCGCAGCGAGTCGGCCGCGACCTTGCGGTCTTCCTCTGTGGACAAGTAGTTCGGCGCGATGGTCGGCGCCGCAAACGGATCGGCGGATGTGACATGCACCGTGCCGCGCGAGGTCGGCCGCAGATTGCACACGCTCGCGGTAAACGCATTGAACGCGTGCAGCGGATCGCCGAACTTGTCGAGCGACAGCGGCTGCACGTGGTATTCCACATCGGGCCGCGAAACATGCGGATTCGAGCGCGCGAACACGCCGAGTTGCGACGGCGCCATGCTCATCGGCCCGCTCTGGTTGAACGCGTATTGCATGCCGATGAGCGCCTTGCCCCACCAGTTGGAGGCACGCGTGTTGAGCGTGGGCACGCCGTTCACCTTCACCACACTGCGCAACTGCAGGTGGTCCTGCAGGTTCTCTCCGACGCCCGGCAACGCCTGGCGCACCGGAATGCCGAGCGCCTGCAGACGCTCCGGCTGGCCAATGCCGGCCAGCTCCAGCAATTGCGGCGAGTTGATCGCGCCCGCCGACAGGATCACCTCTTCGCGCGCGGCCACGGTGTAGTCCTGCCCTGCGCCGCGATACGTCACGCCAGTGCAGCGCTTGCCGTCAAACGTCAGCGCCCGCACCTGCGCGCCCGTCACGATGGTCAGGTTCGGCCGCTGCGATGCCGGGCGCAGAAAACCCTTGGCCGTATTCCAGCGGATGCCGCGCTTCTGGTTGACCTCGAAGTAGCCGACGCCGAAGTTGTCACCGCGGTTGAAGTCGCTCGTGCGCGGGATGCCCGCCTGCACAGCCGCTTCGATGAAGGTCTCGAGCACCTGCCAGTGCAGGCGTTGCGGCTCGACGCGCCATTCGCCGTTTGCACCGTGCCACGCGTTCGCGCCGCCGTGATGGTTTTCACTGGCCTTGAACAGCGGCAGCACCGCATCCCACTTCCATGAATCATCACCGGTGATGGCAGCCCAGCCGTCGTAGTCTTCGCGCTGGCCCCGCATGTAGATCATGCCGTTGATCGACGAGCAGCCCCCCAGCACGCGGCCGCGCGGATAGCCGAGCGAGCGACCGTTCAGCCCGGGCTCTTCGCGCGTGCGATACAGCCAATCGGTGCGCGGATTGCCGATGCAATACAGATAGCCGACGGGGATGTGGATCCAGTGGTAATCGTCCTTGCCACCCGCTTCGAGCAGCAGGACGGAAACGTCGGGGTCGCGGGTCAGCCGGTTCGCCAGGACGCAGCCTGCGGAGCCTGCGCCGATGATGATGTAGTCGTAGGTATCCATGTCTCCGTGCTTCTTTTCCTTGGTGTTATTGGTTTTTATTTTTTGTGGTGCAACCAATTCACTTCAAATCAAATCCGCGAAGCCAGCCACTCCGTCATCTTTCCAAACACCTCACTGCGCAGCGGCTCGGCTTCGTTGAAGATCTCGTGATACCCGTTGTCGAACCACGCCAAGGTCCGCAAGTCTTCCGGCGCATTCGCATAGAAATCGCGGCTGCCGGAGGGATCGACAATCGCATCTGCGCCGCCGGCCATCAGCAGCATCGGCGCTTCCAGGCGCGGCGCATCCTGTTGCGCCTGCGTGATCGCATTGAGCATGAACTCCAGCAATGATGCGCTGATCGTGCCCTGCACCAGCGGGTCTGCGCGATAGGCGGCGGCGATGCTCGGATCGTGCGAAAGCTTGGCCGGATCAACGGGATTGGGTACCGGCAACCGCGGCGCGATGGCGGAGAGAATCCCCCGCACGATGCCCGCCCCGGGCGGCAATTTCACGCGCAGCGCGGGCGATGACAGCAGCACGCCACGCACGGGCCGGATGCGCGCCGTGGTGAAGCGCGCGACGATCAATCCGCCCATGCTGTGGCCGAGCACGAACGGCATCTCGTGCCATTCGGCGACGGCGGCATCGACGATTTCTGCGAGATCGGTTAGGTAGTTGTCTTGCGCGTCGAGCGCCATGCGCGGGCCGCCGCTCTTGCCGTGGCCGCGCAGGTCGAAGGCCCGTACGCGCAGGCCAAGGTCGGTGAGCACCTTGGCCACATGGGGATAGCGGCCGCTGTGTTCGGCCATGCCGTGAACGAGGATGACGGTGCCGCGCGGCTCGCCGATGTCGGGCGCAGGCAACCAGATGCGGACCAGCAGTTCAGTGCCGTCCTTCATGCGCTGGCGGCTTTCCAGCGCTGGATGGGCGGTGACCTGTGCGGGGGCTTGCGTCATCGGCGTCTCCTCCTTGGGTTGCCAGATTGTGGCATAGACGCCGCCTGTCGCAATCTGCGTCGGTAGAGCGCTCCGTCAGTGGCAGCAGGTATCGGCGTCGCCGCCTTCACCGCCCTCGCCGGCCACGCTCTGGAGGATCGGACAATCGGGGCGGTCATCACCGTGGCAGGCGTTGGCAAGCGTCATGAGCGTGTCGCGCATGCTTTGCAACTCGCTGATGCGCGCATCGAGATCCGCCACGTGGCGCAGGGTGACGGCCTTCACATCGGCGCTGGCGCGTTCGCGATCGTTCCACAACGAAAGCAGCGTGCGGATTTCTTCCAGCGCGAAACCCAGCGAGCGGGACCTGTGGATAAACCGCAGCACATGCAACGCCCGCGCGTCGTACATGCGGTAGTTGCCTTCGGTGCGCGGGCTGGGCGGCAGCAGGCCGATGCTTTCGTAGTAACGGATCATCTTGGCCGATACGCCGCTGGCCTTCGCGGCCTCGCCAATGTTGACCGGTCCTTTGTCGATGAGAGGGGTGCGCGTCATGCGTTGTCTCCGGTGGCGCGCCAGCGGCGCAGCATCAGCGCATTGGTGACCACGCTGACGCTGGAGAACGCCATAGCCGCGCCGGCAAATGTCGGGTTCAGCAAGCCGAATGCCGCCAGCGGAATGCCCACCACGTTATAGATGAAGGCCCAGAACAGGTTCTGGCGGATCTTGGCCACGGTGCGGCGCGAGAGGTCCAGTGCGTCGCTCACCAGACGCGGCTCGCCGCGCATGAGCGTGATGCCGGCGGCCTGCATCGCCACATCGGTGCCGGTGGCCATGGCGATGCCGACATCGGCCGCAGCCAGCGCAGGCGCGTCGTTGATGCCATCGCCGACCATCGCCACCACATGGCCGCCCTGCTGCCATGCCGTCACACGCGCGGCCTTGTCTTGCGGCAGCACTTGCGCGGCCACCTCATCGATGCCGAGTGCCTGCGCCACGCTGCGTGCTGCGCCAGCGTTGTCGCCGGTCACGAGCGCGGTGCGCACGCCGCGCGCCTGCAGCGCGGACACGGCCTCCTTCGCGCCGGGCTTGAGCGCATCGCCAAAGCCAATCAAGCCGCGCAACTGCAGGCCGCCTTCATCACGCTGCGCAAGCCACGAGACGGTGTTGCCTTGCGCCTCCAGCGCATCGGCGCGCGCTTGCAATGCGCTGCGATCCAGCCCCAGTTCATCCATCCACCGCGCATTGCCGAGTTGCAGCGATACGCCATTCACGATGCCCCGCGTGCCGCGTCCGGCCAGCACTTCCGGCGATTGCGCGGGCGTGACAGCGCGACCGCGCTCCTTGGCATAGTCGCGCGTGGCCTGTGCCAGCGGGTGCGTGTTCTCGGCCTGCAGCGCGGCAAGCTGGTCGAGCAGCGTGTCGGCATCAATGCCGGATGCCGCTTCCACCGCCGTGACGCGCGGCTGGCCGACGGTAAGCGTGCCCGTCTTGTCGAAGACAACGAAATCGACTTGTTGGGCGCGTTCCAGCGCCTGCGCGTCCGCAATGAGAATGCCGCGCCGCGCGCCCGCACCCGTGCCAGCCATGATGGCGGACGGCGTGGCAAGGCCGAGCGCGCACGGGCAAGCGATCACCAGCACCGCCACGGCGTTGACGATGGCCGTCTCCCACCCTGCACCAGCGATGAACCAACCCGCCAGCGTCAGCAACGCCGCCACCAGGACCGCAGGCACAAAGATGGCGCTCACGCGGTCGACCAGTTGCTGGATCGGCGGCTTGGCGGCCTGCGCGTCTTCTACGAGGCGGATGATGCGCGAGAGCATCGTGTCTGCGCCGATGGCCGTGGTGCGCACGAGCAGCACGCCGTCGGTGGCGATGGCGCCGGCGGTCACGCGGTCGCCTTCACGCTTGGGCACGGGCAGGCTTTCGCCGGTCAGCATGGATTCATCGACGTGGCTCGCGCCTTCCAGCACCACCGCATCCACGGGGATGCGTTCACCGGCGCGCACGGACACCACGTCGCCCACGCGCACCTGCGCAACGGGGGTATCGCGCAGCGTACCGTCGGCACCGCGCACGCGAGCGGTGTCAGGGCGCAGCGCCTGCAGGGCGCGGATGGCCTGGGCAGTCTGGCGCTTGGCACGCACTTCCAGCCACTTGCCAAGCCGCACCAGCGTGATGACCACGGCGGCGCTCTCGAAGTACAGGTGCGGCGCATGGTGCATCCCGTCCGCCCCGGCGCGCCACCACAGCCACAGCGACAGCCCATACGCCGCCGACGTGCCAAGCGCCACCAGCAGATCCATATTGCCGGCGCCCGCACGCAGCGCCTTCCAGCCGGCTTTGTAGAAGCGCGCACCAATGACGAACTGCACCGGCGTCGCCAGCAGCCACTGCACCCAGGCCGGCAGCATCCAGTCGCGGCCGAACCAGCCCGCGATCATCGGCAACACCAGCGGCACAGACAGCGCGGCGGCAATCCACACGGGGCCGGCACCGCCCCAGAAATCGGGTTCGGCAGCAGCAGGCGCGGCGGTTTCGTCGGAAGCGACGCGCGCCTCATAGCCCGCCGCGGTGACGGCAGCGACCAGCGCATCGCGGGCCGCCCCACCCTGCACCCGGGCGCGCTCGGTCGCGAGATTCACGCTGGCCTCGGTCACGCCCGGCACGGCGCGCAAGGCGCGTTCGACGCGGCCCGCACAGGCGGCGCAGGTCATCCCACTGATATCCAGATCGGTGGAAGTCACGTCGGGAAGGCTGGCGGCAGTCATGGAAGCGTCCGTTTTGAAGGAGATGGCATCAGCCTAGACCTTCCCATCTTGGTAAGGTCAAGCTCCATTTTACGCTTGCGCTTCCCACGATGGGAAGGTTCATACTGCTGCCGTGATTCACCCTTCCCTCTTTCAGGAGCCAACCATGACGACGTCTTCCACGACCTTTTCCGTGACGGGCATGAGCTGCGGCCACTGCGTATCGGCCGTCACGCGGGCGGTGCAGCAGGTCGATGCCGGCGCCAATGTGCAGGTCGACCTCGACAAGCAGACTGTGGCCGTCACCAGCGGCGCCAGCGCCGATGCGGTCAAGGCTGCCATCGAGCAAGCCGGCTACCCGGTCAAAGCTTTTGCCTGAGCCGGGCGTCGACAACAAAAAAGGCGTGCCGCTGTGGCACGCCTTTTTGTTTGCGCGGAAGCCGCTTAGAAGCGGTAGCCGACGTTCAGGAAGGTCACGACCGGGTTGATCTTGATCTTCGCTTCGCTCTGAATGTGCACGCCGTTGATCAGCGTGGTGTCGATCTTGGCCGTGGTCTTCAGCGGCAGATAGGACACCGACAAGCCAACGAACCAATCCTTGGTGATGGCGTAGGTCGCGCCCACGTTCAGCACCGGATTCAGCGAGCTGTCGGTCGTCACATTGCTCTTGCTGCCCGGCGTGCCGCGGCCCAGGACTTGGTTCTGGAACGCGCTGCTGGTGATCTTCTCGTCGGAGAACCAGGTGTAGTTCAGGCCGGCGCCGACATACGGACGGAACTTGCTGTCCGCGCTGAAGAAGTACCACTTGGCCAGCACAGCCGGGCTCCATTGCTTGGCCGAACCGATTTCGCCATAGCCGGAGAACGAGCCGGTGCCTTCAATCTTGTGGCGCGGCGGAAGGCCGCCAACCAGTTCGACTGCGAGGTTGTCGGTGAAGAAGTGTGTAAAGGCGAGACCAACGGTGTCGGCTTCCTTGATCTTCGCGCCGGTGTTCGGCACCGATTGATTGACGGGTGCACCGCCAACGCTGTTGACGAACAGCGGGTCGCTCGAGCTATTCGGCATCACGCGGAACCAGCCGAGGCTGACGATGTTGCTGCCGGCAGCCTGTGCGTGTGCGGCGGTGGCGAGGATCATCCCGGCGGCGGCCGCCAGTGCTTTTTTATAGGCCATCTCTGTATGTGCTCCTGTGTCAGACGCATCCGTTACCAACGTGTTGACACGTTTGCGGTGCGTTCTAAGTCTCCTCCCAGGCGGAAGGGATGGCCATTATCCCGTGTGATTGCCTTGACTAGAACCCTTTTTCTAGAGGTTTCCT
This sequence comes from Ralstonia sp. UNC404CL21Col, assembly GCF_000620465.1. Lineage (GTDB taxonomy): Bacteria > Pseudomonadota > Gammaproteobacteria > Burkholderiales > Burkholderiaceae > Ralstonia > Ralstonia flatus. Next base: position 1,702,067 of record NZ_JIBE01000003.1, on the reverse strand, counting down.
GTTACAACGTGTGCGCTCGATCGGCCTGCGACGGGCTTCTCCAGCACATGCCCAATTTTTAAACAGCTTTGGACTTGGACAGCGCGAGCACGCACGCGGCCAGATCCCACAGGGCACTGCCGACGCTTTTGAACACCACCGGCGACACCGGCGCGGGCTGCGTCAGTGTGTCCGGCGGCGCGTCGACGCACTGTTGTAACGGCCGCACACGCGACCACGGCACGCCAGCCTGCAGCAGGTCGCCGGCCTCCGCTTCCAGGTCGACGAGGGTGTCGGCATACAGCCGATCGACGGCGGCGGCATGCACGCACAAGCGCGGCGGCAGCTCGGCCATGTCGGGCCGAAAGGCGCCAACAGCCGCGATGAAGTGATGCGCGCCCCACGCATAGCCCCCAGGTTGACCTGCATCGCCCAAGTCAGGAAGCACCGGTTGCGATGACGGCGTGGCGGTAATCACCAGCGACGTCTGCGGCAATGCCGCGCGGGCCGCATCCGCCACGCCGGCCGCATCACCGCCCGCCAGCGCGGTGGCGTCCATGCCCAGGGCGCGTGCGTAGTACGCCAGCCCATCGGCGCTGCCAGCCGTGCGCGCGATGATGGTGACGCGTCGCGTGCCCAGCCCGAAGCGGAAGGCTTCCAGGTGCGCACGCGCCTGGGCTCCGGCCCCGATCAGCAGCAGATCCCCCGCCGGCTCAGGTGCCAGCAAGCGCGCCGCCAGCAACGACACGGCGGCGGTGCGGTGCGCGGTCACGGTCGGGCCATCCAGCATCAGCCGGCGCTCGCCGGTGCGGGCGTCCATCACCACGACCTCGCCGTGAATGGCTGGCAAGCCCTGGCCAGGGTTGTGCGGGTGCACGGTGATCATCTTGGTGATGGCGATGTCGGCATTGGCCGCCGGCATCAGGAGCAGACTGCCGCCGCCCGCCACGGGCATCACAAGACGCGCCGGTGCCTGGGCGCGGCCGGCGCGTGCGTCGCGCAACACCTGGGCGATGGCATCGGCCAACGCAGCGTAAGGCAGGCGGGCTGCCGTGGTGGCAGCGTCGAGGGTCTCCAGCATCGGGCTCCCGCAGCGGAAGAAACGTCGGACGGACTTATGCAGCGGCGCGGCGCGGCGGTGGTGTGCGGCGCGTGAGCAATCCCGCGCTGATGAGCAGCTGCGCAGCGGCGTAGCTCCACCAGATCGCCAGCTCGTGGTCGGTGAACGGAAAGACGAACACGCTGATGCCGATCATCGCGTCGGAAGCCGCGAAGGCGAGTGCGCCCCACGCCGTCAGCGGCCCCGGCAGGCGCGCCAGCAATGCCGCGCACACCATCGCCGACAGCACGACCATGTAGGCGATCACCGGCCCCTTCAGTTCGCCCAGGCCCGGCCAGTACCACAGCAGCATGCCGATGGCCACGCCGATCATCACGCCGACACCGATCATGCGGATGGCCGACGACACGCCGCGCAGCCCCACCAGCACCCGCAGATAGCACAGATGCGCCAGCAGGAAACAGCCCAGCCCGGCCATGAACGAGAACGCGAACCCCGGCAGAGCGAGCCACAGATCCCCGAACGCGGAAAACACCATGGCGCCGATCAGCCAACGCCGCTCACGTGGAATTTCGTGCAGCGAGGCCGCGCGCGCCAGCAGCAACGCCATCAGCATTTTCCACAGCGGCTGCGCGACGATGCGACCGACCAGCGGCGTGCCCGGCGGGACTTCCACGGCCACCATGGTCAGCATGCCGCCGTAGGTGACGCCCGCCACGGCAGCAGCCACCCACCACGCGCGAACCCGTGCCGGCATGCCGTAGCCGCCTGACAGATGCGCCGACGCGTGCGCCGGATGCGTGGTGTGTCCTTCAACCATCGTGGTCTCCCGCCAAACAGAGGCGATTCATATCAGCAAAGTGATGTCGGCTTGCAGCGTGACACGCCGCGCACCCTGGCGCAAGGCGCGCATCTACCCACCAAGGTGGGATAGCGGCAACGCGCCATCCCGCTTCAAGGCCGTCAATACGATATTGGAACGGACATTGTCCACGCCCGGCACACGCATCAGCTTGCGCATGACGAATTCCGACAGCGCGGGCAGATCGGGCACCACCACGCGCAGCATGTAGTCGGCATCACCCGCCACGGAATAGCACTCCTGCACCGCGTCGAGCAGGCTGATCTCTTCGCGAAAGCGTTCGACGATGGCGTCGCCGTGGTGCGCCAGCTTGACGCTCGCGAACACCGTCACGCCCAGCCCCAGCCCGGTCGGCGAGAGCACCACGCGGTAGCCCTCGATCACGCCTTCCGATTCAAGCCGCGCCAGCCGCCGCCCGACCTGGCTGGCAGACAGGTGGACTTGCTCCGAGAGCTGCTGATGCGTCGCGCGGCCATCGCGCTGAAGGGCCGCGAGCAGGGCCAGATCGAAGGTATCAAGCGAAATCATGCACATCTCCTGCGTTCACAGGCAGCATTCTGCATGATTTCCGCAAACGAGGCGCAATGGACCACCGTTTTGCGGCCAACCCGCGTGGCCCCGCCCCTACACTGGCGGGACTCTGATTGCACGAGATCGACATTACCAATGGACATCGCAACCACCGCCCCCGACGCAGCGCAAAACGCCGCTCCGGCTGGCTTCAACGGCACACTGACCGACAAGCTGCGCGAGCAATTCGCCGAAGGCCTGGACGGCCAGACGCTGCGCGCCGACTTCACCATGCAGCAGCCGGTGCACCGCTACACCGCCGCCGACCATGCCACGTGGCGCACGCTGTACGACCGCCAGGAAGCGCTGTTACCGGGCCGCGTGTGCGATGAATTCCTGCAAGGCCTGTCGACGCTGGGCATGAGCCGCGACGCCGTGCCGTCTTTCGACGAACTCAACGAAACCCTGATGCGCGCCACCGGCTGGCAGATCGTCGCCGTGCCGGGCCTGGTGCCCGACGAAGTGTTCTTCGATCACCTCGCCAACCGCCGCTTTCCCGCAAGCTGGTGGATGCGTCGCCCCGACCAGCTCGATTACCTCCAAGAGCCGGATTGCTTCCACGACATCTTTGGCCACGTGCCGCTGCTGATTAACCCGATCTTTGCCGACTACATGGAAGCCTACGGCAAGGGGGGCCTGAAGGCCGCTCGCCTGGGCCAGCTCGACATGCTTGCGCGCCTGTACTGGTACACGGTGGAATTCGGCCTGATCCGCACGCCGGCCGGCCTGCGCATCTACGGCGCGGGCATCGTGTCGAGCAAGAGTGAATCGGTGTACGCGCTGGATTCGGCCAGCCCGAACCGCATCGGCTTCGACGTGCGCCGCATCATGCGCACGCGCTACCGCATCGACACGTTCCAGAAGACCTACTTCACGATCGACAGCTTCGAGCAGCTGTTCGACGCCACGCGTCCGGATTTCACGCCGCTGTATGAAGAACTCGCCGCGCTGCCGACCATCGGTGCGGGCGACGTGGTGGATGGCGATCTGGTATTGAACGTGGGCAACCGCGAAGGTTGGGCAGACACGGCGGACATCTGAGCGCAGAGCGTGGCGCGCTGACTATACTGCGCGCATTCAAGACAGAACTTCGCCCCCATCATGATGCCGACCCTGAACGACGACCAACGCAAGGCCCTCTTTGCCGAAGTGCCCGGCTGGACGCTGCAGAGCGACCGCGACGCCATCCAGAAAACTTTCACCTTTGCCGACTTCAACGCCGCGTTCGGCTTCATGACGCGCGTGGCGATCAAAGCCGAGCAGATGAATCACCACCCCGAGTGGTTCAACGTGTGGAATCGCGTGGACATTACGTTGTCCACACACGATGCGAATGGGCTCACGCACCGTGACGCCGATCTCGCGCGCTTTATCGAGCAGGCCGCGAAAAGCGCAGGCGCCACCGGCGCGAAGTAATCACCGCAATGCTGGCGCTCAGCCCTGTGTGGCTGCGCGCCACGCCTCATACGCCGCCCGCGCCTTGTCGCCCAATTGCTCAGGGGCGATGCGGGTGGCGCCTTGTACAATCATCAGCGCATACGGCTTGGCCAGCGCCGACGCCTCGGCACACAGCCGCAGTTCCTCGCCTTCGGCGGGCGAACGGGCACGCCAGAAGTTGATGGCGGCCTCCAGATCGGTGATGGTGAGCAGGGCATCGGTCATCCGCGCATTGTAGCGCTGCCCAATCTCGCCGATTGTCCCTTTTTGCCCCTTTCCGCCCGCACTCTGGATCGAGTCAATGCGCATCCTGCTGATTGAAGACGACCGTGCCATCGCCAGCGGCATCCATGCCGGACTCACGCAAGCCGGGCATCGCGTGCATGTTGTTCACGACGGTGTCTTCGCCACTGAACAGCTCACCCGGCAGACCCACGATCTGGTGATCCTCGATCTCGGGCTGCCCGGTATCGACGGCATGACGCTGCTGTCGCAGTTTCGGGCGCGCGATCGCGTCACGCCCGTGCTGATCCTCACTGCGCGCGACGGCCTGCTCGACAAGGTGAACGGCCTGAACGCCGGCGCCGATGATTACCTGCTCAAGCCGTTCGAGATGCTCGAACTCGTGGCGCGCGTGGGCGCACTGCTGCGCCGTCGCAATGATTCGACCGAACCCGCCGCGCGGCCTGACATCCTTGTTGGACGACTGCGCATGAGCGGCGTGGAGCGGCGCATCTTTGTCGACGCTGCCCCGCTGGAACTGTCGCCGCGCGAATTTGCCGTGCTGGAGTTGCTGATGCTCCGCCAGGGCCGCGTCGTCAGCAAGGTGCAGTTGCAGGATCACCTTGCAAGCTTCGGCCACGCCATCGGTGAAGCCAGCCACGACGTGGTGGGCGACACGGCCATCGAAGTCTATGTGCACCGCGTGCGCCGCAAGATCGAACATTCCGAGGCGGAGATCGTCACGGTGCGCGGCTTCGGCTATCTTTTGCAGGCACGCGCCGCGGCGTAGTTCTCGCCATGTTCAAACGCCATCGTCCCGCCTCGTCGTCGGCTTCAGCAGCACCGGCCAAGGGCGGCAACGGTGCGATCAGCCTGCGCCTGCATCTGTTGCGTGCGCTGGCGACACCGCTGTTTGGTTTGATTGTGGGAACCGGCGCGCTGTCGTACTGGCTGGCGGCGCACTACACCGCACAGGTGTTCGATCGCGCATTGGTGGGTGTGGCGAACACGCTGGCGGAGCAACTGCGCATCGCTGGTCCGCATGTGCCGGCGGCCAAGCTCTACGACATTGCCCTCACTGCCCAGACGCTCGTTCAGAACAGCGGTGAAGACCGCATTTACTGGCGCATTTCCGGGCCCACGGGCACGCTCGTCGGGCGCGACACGCCACTGGGCTACGGCTCGGGCCAGGTCCGCATTGGCGATGCGCGCGTGTTCTACAGCTGGATCGACGGCAAACAGGTGCGCGCGGTGCATTTGCTCGTGCCGGGCGTGAGTGCGGAGGTGCCCAAGCCGCGCTCGCCGCGCCAGCCCGTGCAGCCCGATCCCGAAGACGACGTCACGCGCCCCGCGCTGGCGCCCACGCAGTCGCAGACGGCACCCGCGTTCAACCCATCCAACCCACCCGATGCCATGCAGGCCGAAGGCGGCATCGTCGTGGAAGTGGCGGAGCTGCTGGACCATCGCGATACGGCCGCCAAGGAAGTGCTGCTGTCGGTGTCGATTCCGTTGATCGTGCTGCTGGCCATCGGCGGGCTGATCCTCTCGCTGGTGCTCAAGGAAGAGCTGCAGCCGTTGCAGACGCTGGCCGACACGCTCAACAAGCAGAGCGCACGTTCGGTGACGCCGCTGCCGGCGGAATCTGCGGAACGCGTGCCTGCCGAACTGCAACCGCTCATCAACGCGATGAACGCGCTGCTGGCCCGGTTGCGCGACGCACTCGAAGCCCAGCGCACCTTCATCGCAGACGCTGCACATCAGCTGCGCACGCCGCTCACGGCGTTGAAGCTGCATGCCGATCGCGCCGTCGATGCCAAGACGTTGGACGATGCCCGGCCCGCACTGCTGGAGCTGCAATCGGGTGCCAACCGCGCGGTGCGCCTTTCCAACCAGTTGCTGACGCTGGCGCGTGCCGAGCCCGGCATGACGCTCGATCAGCTGGGCCCGCCGATGCGGGTTGATCTCGTTTCGCTGGCGTTCGATACCGGTGCTGAGTGGGTACCGCGTGCGCTCGCGCGCGGGCTGGATCTCGGCTTCGAGGCATGGCCGCAGGAGGCAGCATCGCCGGGTTCGTTGCAGGCGCCGGTGCTGGCCAACGTGGTGCTGCTGCGCGAGGCCGTCAACAACCTCCTCGACAACGCCATCAAATACGTGCCGGCCGGCGGACGCGTGACCTTGCGCGCCGGCATGGAGGCCGACGCGGCATCCCGATGGTGGGGTGTGGTGAGTGTGGAAGACAACGGCCCGGGCATTCCGCCCGAGCGGCGCGGCGAAGTCTTCCAGCGCTTCTTCCGTGGGGACGCGGACCACCGCCCGGGACAGCCGCAAGGCAGCGGCCTGGGCCTGGCTATCGTGCACGACATCGTGCGCCTGCACGGCGGCACCGTCGCCATCGATGATGCGACCGCGCGCGATGGCAGCCGCGTGATGCGCTTCGTGTTGCGCCTGCCGCTGGCAAGCGAATCCGTCTAGACGACGGACCTTTGGCTTACTTTTTCTTGCCCTTCTCCGGCGGTGCCAGCATGGTGCCGCGGCACTTCTTCGCGCCGCAGCGGCACGCAAACTGTTCCTTCAATGCCTTGGTCTGACGACCTTCGATGACGAGACCGTAGTCGTAGAACAGTTCTTCGCCAGGTTCGATGTCGCGCAGCGCGTGAATGAACACGCGGCCATCCGCTTCGCGCGCCTCGCAGTTCGGCTTGCAGGCGTGGTTGATCCAGCGCGCGCGGTTGCCGCCGTACTTGGCGTCGATCACGCTGCCGTCTTCCAGGCTGAAATAGAACGTGTGATTCGGGTCCGACGGGTCGTGCGGATGGCGGCGCAGCGCCTCCTTCCACGTGATGTGCTCGCCCTTGTATTCGATGATCTTCTTGCCGCGTGCGATGGCGACCACGGCATACACGCCGCGTCCGTGCACGCCCGATTCGCGCACCTCGATGCGATCGCGGCGGCGCAGTTTGGCCGGCGCTTCCGTCGCGGGCGAGGACCCAGCCAGAGCCGGCGTGGCATCAGGGGACGTGCGTGTCATGGGAAATGGCGCAGTAAAGCGAAACAAAAAACGTCGATCAACGAAGCCGTGAGCCTACACCAAAAGCATGGCATCTCGACACGTGCCGCAACCCCATGCCGCCCGGTCAATGTGGATAACCTGGCCTGCAGCTGTGGATAACTACCGGCAAAGGCTGTTGGCTGTCTGTGGCTGCCCTGTCGACGGTGTGGGCACAAGTGACGGGGTTGCCCGCCGGGCGATCGGAAAGAACAGCAAGCTATCCACCTGAGGGCACACGCGGTACCCCCTGTTTTGCTTGCGACAAGTGCTTGAACATAAAGCGGTTTTTGTACTTATCCACAGAAACTATCCACCGTTATCTACTACTACTATCTGTATACATAAGAAAAAAGGTAAACCCGTCAATCGACTTGCGTCGAACCGATCAGAGAACCAACAAGCCAACCGCAAACCAGAACACCACGCGTCAATATCGATGTGATGGGATCGCCTCGCAACGTAGGCCCCATGCGGGTTTACGGAACCCACATGCCACGCGCCGTTACAAAGCTCACGTGCCGACGCTGTTCGCATGCCGGTATCATGTCGCCCTTGGAGCCATCCCCGGACGCTCTGTTGTGTGTTTTATCTACTCTTGAAGGGAGTCAAGCAATGACGAAAACCGAACTGATCGACGCCATCGCCAGCGGCGTAGACGGTCTGACCAAGGCCAAAGCCGAGCAGGCACTGAACGTGACGCTGCAAGCCATCATGGAATCCGTTGGCAAGGGCGATGCGGTCAGCCTCATCGGCTTTGGTACCTTCAGCCAAGGTGAGCGTGCCGAGCGTATGGCCCGCAATCCGCGCACCGGCGAAGAAATCAAGGTCGAAGCAGCCAAGACGGTCAAGTTCAAGGCCGGCCAGAAGTTCAAGGACGCTGTCAACGCCTGATGCAATGACAGCCCTCGGCGCAGCCAGCCCGTCTGGTGAGCGCCAACGACGTGGCATGCCATTGCATGCGTGAATCGACCGCAGCATTGGCGTACCACGTCGGAAGGCCTGTCTCCCCGTCAGGCCATCCGTTTCCCCCTCTTCCATGTCCCGCCCTCTTCTGCGCAATTCGCTCGTTCTGCGTATTGCCCTGCCGATCGTCCTGATCGCACCGGTCCTTTGGTTTGCCGGTTGCGCGACGCCGCCTGCGCGCCCGCAAGCCGAACCGCTGCCCGACAACGAAGTCGTGCAGACGCGCCCAGGCGCGACACCGCGCGAAAAGATGATCGAGATTGCCCTGACCGAATGGGACCGATGGGGGCGCCAGGTGGTGCGTGTGGGGCGTGACGATACGTATTGCGTGGCCGGCGGTGGTTTTCCTGACCAGCCGCAAGGCCGCTGGCTGACACCCGACGACCCGACGCCCGCCCCCTCTGATGAAGAAAGCGGTACCGACATGCCGCTGCCCAAAGCGATTGCCACGCCTGCTGTACCAGCCTCGGCACCTTGCCTGCGCTATCCGGACGGTACGGGGGGTGAAGCCACTGCGCGCGGCTGCATGCTGGCCAAGCGCTATTGGGGCATCGTCGGCAAGACACCGACCTGCCAGCAGTTGACCACCGGCGGCTGGGCGTGGTCTGCGGTGTTCATCTCGTGGATCATGCGCAAGGCCGGCTTGCAGAACGATCAATTCCTGACGGGCGCCACGCATGCGGAATACGTCACCGACGCGCGCGATCATCTGCTCAAGCACCCCGCCTTCGTGCTCGAACGCACGCCGGCCGTGCCGCGCCCGGGCGACCTCATCTGTACCGCACGCGGCGCCGATCGCTTCATGACGGATCCGGCCGAGATCCAGGCCGGCAGAACGCCCATGCACTGCGACCTCGTCGTCGAGGTGGACCCGGTGCGCCATGAAGTGAAATCGATCGGCGGCAACGTGCAACAATCCGCGTCGATGAGCATCACCGAGTTGAACGACGCCAACCAGCTTGATCCGTACACGAACTCGGTCATGCAGTGGTTGGTAGTCCTGCGCAACCAATTGCCCTAGCAAACGGCAGATGTAACGTTGTTTGACGCCCGGCGCAAATTCATTAACATGTGAATCACTTAAGCGCCGGCAACCCGACCGGCGCATGGCCCCTGCGATCAGGAGACAGGTCATGACGGTGCTTTCGCTTTCACCCGACGCCGGATCGAGCATCCAGGCCCATCGCCCGGATTGGTGCGGCCCACATGAATGGGCAGCGCGCGTGAAGCTGGCGGCGTGCTATCGCATCTTTGCGCATCTGGGCTGGACGGAACTCATCTACAACCACATCACGTTGCGCCTGCCACCTGAAGATGGCGCGCAACAGGATGGCGGCCCGCATTTCCTCATCAACCCGTTTGGTCTCACCTATACGGAAGTCTGCGCGTCAAACCTCGTAAAGATCGACCTGCAGGGCGCGGTGCAGCGTGCGCAGGGTCAGCCGGACTGGCCCGTCAATCCGGCTGGCTTCACCGTGCATGCTGCCATTCATGCGGGCATCCCGGGGGCGCACTGCGTGATGCACACGCACACGACCGCCGGCATGGCGGTGGCGTGTGCGCGCGATGGCTTGTCGATCAGCAATTTCTACGCGGCGCAACTGCACGGCAAGGTCGCGTATCACGACTTCGAGGGCATTACCGTGCATGCCGACGAAGGACCGCGCCTGGTGAAGAACATCGGCGACAAGCCGGCCGTCATCCTGCGCAACCACGGGCTGCTGGCGTGGGGTGATTCGATTGCGCGGGCGTTTGCGGTGCTGTGGCTGCTGAACCGCGCATGCGAGATCCAGCTGGCATCGACGTCGATGGGCCCGGTGCTGGAAATTCCCGATGCAGTGGCGCGCAACTGCACGCGCGATTCGCTGCAGTTCAATCCGAATTTCGGTGCGGGTGAGGACGTGTTCGCGGCGCTCACGCGCACCATCGACCGCATCGACTCTTCCTACCGTTCCTGATTCTCTTTTCGACGATATGACACGCATCTGCATCGTGGGCGCCGGCGCGGTCGGCGGCTATCTTGGCGCGAAGCTCGCACTGGCAGATCAACCGGTCAACGTGCTGGCACGTGGGGCCACGCTTCAGGCGTTGCGCGCAGAAGGCCTGCGCCTGAGCGAAGAGGATGCAACGCATGTAGCCCAGGTGAACGCAAGCAACGACGCGCATGCGCTGGGTGTGCAGGATGTCGTGATCGTCGCCGTGAAAGCCCCCGCCATGGAAAGCGTGGCGCAAAGCATCGCCCCGCTCATCGGCCCTCAGACCTGCGTGGTGGTGGCAATGAATGGCGTGCCCTGGTGGTTCTTTGATCGGCCGGGCCCGCTGCAGGGATTGCGCTTGCAGTCGGTTGACCCGCACGGCCAGATTGCCGAGGCCATTCCGACTCGCAACGTGCTCGGCTGCGTGGTGCATCTGACGTGTTCGACGTCTGCGCCAGGGCACGTGCGCCATGGTTTCGGCAAGCGATTGATTCTCGGCGAACCGGCTGGCGGCACGTCGCCTCGCCTGGATGCCGTTGGAGCGCTCCTTGAACGCGCCGGTCTGCAGATCGAGCGCAGTGAAGCCATCCAGCGCGACATCTGGTTCAAGCTGTGGGGCAACATGACCATGAACCCGGTGTCGGTGCTGACGGGTGCAACGTGCGACCGCATCCTCGATGACCCGCAGGTCAGTGCGTTCTGTCTGGCCATCATGGAAGAAGCGAAGGCCATCGGCGCGCGCATCGGCTGCCCGATCGCGCAGAGCGGTGAAGAGCGCAGCGCGGTGACGCGCCAGCTCGGTGCGTTCAAGACATCGATGCTGCAGGACGCCGAGGCCGGGCGTGGTCCGCTGGAGATCGACGCGCTGGTGGCGTCTGTGCGGGAGATCGGTCAGCACGTCGGTGTGCCGACGCCGTATATCGATGCCCTGCTGGGTCTGGTGCGATTGCACGCGCAGACCCGCGGCCTGTACTGAGCAGGCGAGGTGCGTTTGTGTTCGCCCCTTGCGTCTATTGGTAGGTCACCGTGAATGTAGCGGCGGCGTTTGCCACGCCAGGGGTCACGCTCGCATCGGTCTGCAGGTAGCGTGCCTTCAGCGGGATGGCGTAGTTGCCGTCGGCGCTGGTGGTCTGCCATTTGACGCGAGAGCTCAGCACGAGGGGTTGATCGTCGTAGAGCACCTGCAACGCCACGCCCCGTGCGGCAGACGCGTCTGCGGACAGGTTCAGCAGGCCGCGCGTTGCGTCCTTCGCGTTGCCGTCAATCTGAAAGTTGACTGAAACCCCGCTCGGGCACTGCAGCGGAATGCTGAAGGCGCGAGTGTAGCTGTCAGCGGGCGATGTACCGGGCCCGCCGAATGCCCGCATGTTGATATCGCCCATGTTCACGGAGATGGACTTGCTGCCGAGCGTGCACGACACCGTGTTGACCGCGAACGAACCAATGTTGATGCGCGATTCGGGCGAGAACCACGTGGTCTTTTCGTTCTTCAGAATGAACGAGCCCACGTTGAGCGACATCACCTGGCCGGTTCCTGTCACCTCGGCCGTCTTGTAGAAGGTGACGAAGAACTTGGCATACATGGGCTGAGCCGACCAAATCCCGTTGATGGAGCACATCCGCTCATTGTTCGGGTTCTCAGTGTCGTTTCCCGTGACCCAATAGATTTTTGGGGCGCATGTCGGGAACTGGCCCGCCACCGCATAGCCGATGCCTGCGATATTCGTGCTGTAGATGCGCCGGCCGTCGAACGTTCCGACATATGTGCCATAGCCTTTAAGCCCGAAGTCCTGCCATGTAAGCCGGGGGCTGGTGTTCACACACCGATAGGCAGGCACGAGGTCTGTGGCGATGGCCGTACCAATTTCTGATCCGACGGGCAGATCGCGCTGCACGACCAGGTTGGGAGGCTGGATGGTGCTGAGGCTTGTAACGACCTGACACTGGTAGGCGAATGCGCCCTTCGCGCCGGCGAATACCAGGCCGATGGCCACCCTCATCAAAACTGTGCGCATCTTGTTCTCCGCTGAAAAAGTGCACGGAGCAGACCCGCGTATTGGCAAGGCACATCGACTTCCCGAAAAAAAAGAACAGGGTCACGCCGCCGAATCGGCGCTGCGTGATGTGGATGCAGGGAGGTCGATGAACGGGCCGGAGCGCTGTCCGTGGCCTACGTTGCATAGGCCCGGCGATTCTTCCATGTGCATGCGGCGCTGCGGAATAGGAACACTCCTATATTCCCGGCCCAGCAGAATTGGCCGCCATGACGTTTTTGTGCGTCAAGGCGGCCAGGGAGAAAGGTGGCAGGCGCGATACGCCCGATTATTGATAGCTGATGGTGAACGTGGCGGCGGCGTTCGCCACGCCAGGGGTCACGCTTGCATCGGTCTGCACGTAGCGCGCCTTAAACGGAATTGCGTAGTTGCCGTCAGAACCGATGGTGTGCCACACGACTCGAGAACCGAGCTTGACCGGTTGGTTGTCGTAGAGCACCTGCAACGCTATACCTTTTGCTGCAGCGGCGTCTGCAGACAGGTTCAGCAGGCCACGCGCCGCGTCCTTCACGCTGCCATCGATCTGAAAGCTGACAGTGAGCCAAGCGGCGCACCGCAGCGAAACGCTGAAGGCCTTGGTGTTGCTGTCAGTCGGCCAACGGCCGGGTCCGCCGAACGCCTGTCTGCTGATGTCACCCATGTTGACGTTGATCACCTTGTTGCCCAGCGTGCAGGATGGCCCATTGACCTTGAACGCATTGACGCTGAGGTAAGAGACGGGGGATGCCCAATAGACCCCGTTGTTTCTCAGAAGGAACCCAGCCATGTCGCGTGCCAATACCACCCCCGGCTCGGTTTTCTGGGCTGTCTTGAAAAACTGGATATAGACGTACCCAAGCATGGAGCCGAACATCCCCCGGACGTAACACATCAGTTCACGGTCCGGGTTCTCAGTGTTTTTTCCCGTGACCCAATAGACATTGTTGGAAGGACATCCCGAGAACGTGGCCCCCACGGCATAGCCGATCCCTTTCACGTTCGTGTTGTAGATGCGCCGGCCGTTGAAGGTTGCGACATGCGTGCCATAACCCTGGACCCACATTTCCTGCTTGTCGAGTTTGGGATCGCTGTTCAGACACTTATAGGGTGGCAAGTAGTTAACGACGGCCTGGCCGATCTCCGAACCGACAGGCAGATCGTCCGGGACAGTTATGGGTGGAACGTTGGTGATCAAATGGGCTAAGTTGGTCTGACAGCTGTAAGCGAATGCAGCTTTCGCGCCGGCGAATATCAGGCCGATGGCCCCTCTCATCAAAACTGCGCGCATCTATATCTCCGCTGAAAAAGTGCACGGAGCAGACGTGTCTGATGGCGGGACAACCGATCCTCGCAAAGACCGCCTCCCTGCGGCCAAGCCGGCATGGAACGGTGTGGATGCCAGGGAGTGTGATGTTGTCCGGAGCGCTGTCCGTGGCCTACGTTGCATAGGCCACGCAATTGTTTCAGCGGCACACCGCCGAACGAATAGGACGGCTCTTACTTTTTTTCTGGAGTGATGCGGCCAGCGCGGCGCCCCAGGCGTGAGTGCGGCGCGTGCGTGAGGACGGCCGGAGCGGACCGGCCGTCAGGCGTTCAAGGTGCCAGCGCCGGGTGCTTCAACGCATGCGCCGTTTCGATCCACTGCTGGTGATACGCCGCATCGTCGCGCTTGAGACCCAGCTCGCCGTTCTGATATGCCATCGCCAAGGCTTGCACGGCCTCTGGCAATTCGTGCTCGGCGGCGTCCTGGTACAACGCCAGCGCGCGGGCCTCATCGCGCGGCACACCATCGCCTTCACGGTACGCGTTGGCCAGCATGAACATCGCTGCCGGAATCTCGTGACGGGCAGCACGATCAAACCAGTGTGCCGCCTGTACGGTGTCGATGGCCGTGCCGTAGCCGCTGCGATACATCACGCCCAGGTAATACGCGGCCGCCGCGTCGCCCTTGTCAGCGGATTGACGCAGCAGACGCAGCGCGCGCGGATAGTCGCGCTCCACCCCGCCGGTGCCGAGCAGCAGCGCCTTTCCCAGCGACAACTGCGCACGCGCATCGCTCGATGCAGCGGTTTCGAGCCAGCGCATCCCTTCGTTTCGCAAGGTACCGTCGTGCGCACTGAGCAAGGCTTCGCCCAACGCGGATTGCGCCGGCACCAAACCACTGCGTGCGCGCTGACGCAGTTGCTGCAGCGCCTCGGGCTCCATCGCTTGCACAACCATCGCGCGCCACGATTCCAGTTGCGTGGCATCCACGGCGGGTGCCTGGCGCGCATGCGACAGCCAACCGCCGGCCGCCACGATGATCGCCAGGGCCGCGGCCACGGTCAGCATCGGCACCGACTGGCGCGGAGATTCCAAGGCTGGCGCGCCAACCCATGCGGAACGAAGAGAAGGCATGGCGTGTTCCTCTTACTGCGTCAGATCGATCTGGTACAGCGACAGCCCCTTGTTGGTGCCGTCATCGGCCTGATACAGCGTGACGTTGTTGATGCCCGCGGCCCCGGCCGCCGTCAGCTTGCCCGCCGCCGACGGGAACACCACCGTGGCTACCGACGTCGCCAGCTTCGTAAAGCGCCAGCTGCGCTGCGAACCGTTGGTCGCACGCTTCACGCTGCCGATCTTCTTGATGTAGCTGATCAGCACATCGCGGTTGGCATCGGGCGACGCATAGATCGTCTTGCTGCCATCCAGGCCCGGGAAGTTGCCGCCGCCGCTTGCACGGTAGTTGTTGGTCGCCACGATGAACTGCGCCGCCGGGTCGATCGCCGCGCCCTTGTATTGCAGGTTCTTGATGCGGCTGCCCACCGGCTGCGTCACGTCAATCTCATACGTGAGGTCCGGCGTGGTGAACATGTCGAAGTTATAGCCCGGGAACGTGCTTACCAGCTTCTGCACCGTCGCTTGCGTCGGGTCGATGGTGTTGAAGCGCTTGGCCGCCGTCTCCAGCCAGTTCTTGATGTCGGAACCCGCCACCTTCACGGCATAGACCGTGTTCGGATACAGGTACAGGTCGGCCGCGTTGTTGATCGCCAGCGGGCCAGCCGCCACATCGGTGAAATCCGTACCGCCGCCAAAGCCGCTCTTGAACGGCGCGCTCACCGACAGCACCGGCAGCGACGCGTACTGCGGCAGGTTCGCCTGGATATACGCCGACACGTAATCGGCCTGCGCCTGGTTCACGATCTCGATCGCGCCCGGGTCGCCCACGTCGGCAAAGTACGTGCTCATGTTGAAGTCGGTGTTGCCCACCGGCGTCTTCACGTAGTTGATCGTCGCCTGGTGTTCGGTGGCGATGGCGGCCGAGACCGTCGGATCAGCAGCGACGTAGGTCTTGTCTGCGTTCTGGATCGAGCGCGCTTCCACCGTGGTCTGCGTCTTGTCCACAGCCCAGTTCGTGCCGTTGAACGTCAAGCCGAGCTTGATCACACCGAGGTGCTTGCCCCAGTAGTTCGCCATCACGGTCGGCACGCCGTTCACGGTGCCCTTGACCTTGTCCACACCCGGCAGGTTGAACTGATACACCGTGCTGTTCGCATCCGGGAAAAGCTGGTGCGAGTGGCCGATCAACATGGCATCAATGCCCGGCACGGTGGACAGCCACCAGCTGCCGTTCTCCATCGTCGGCGAATACGTCGAGTTATCCAGCCCGCCGTGGGAAATCGCCACCACCAGGTCGGCGCCCTTCGCGCGCATTTCCGGGATGTACTTGGCCGCCGTTTCCTTGATGCCGACGGTGTAGACCTTGCCGTCGAGCCAGCGCTTGTCCCAGCTCGTGATGGTGGGCGGGGTAAAGCTGATGATGCCGACCTTGACCGGCGCGCTGATCGTGCTGCCGTCCGGCGCCGTGGCCGTCACCGTCTTGGTGATGATCGTGTATGGCTGGAACAGCGGCGCGTTGGTCTTCGCGCTCATCACGTTGGCCAGCACCTGCGGGAAGGCCGGGCCCGCGCATTTCTTCTGCGTGGCCGGATCGGGCAGGCCATCGACGTTGAACGTATTGCCCGTGACCTGCGACAGGTACGGCAGGCCGTAGTTGAACTCGTGGTTGCCGATGCCGCCGCCGTCGTACTTGGCCGCGTTCATCACCTTGTAGATCGCCAGCGTCTGGTCGCACGTGACCGGGCTCACCATGGCCTGGTAGTCCGACAGCGCGGTGCCCTGGATGGTGTCGCCGTTATCCAGCAGCAGCGTGTTCGGGAATTGCGCACGCGCCTGGTTGATGAGCGTCGCTACGCGCTCGAAGCCGAGCGAGTTGTCGGCTGCGAGCTTGAAGTAGTCGTACGACAGCACGTTCGTGTGCAGGTCGGTCGTCTCCAGCACGGCGAGCGTGGCTTTGGTGCCGGCCGGGGCGGCGCTGGCAGCAGGCGTGGTGCTGCCGTTCGACGGGGTGTCGTCGCTGCCGCCGCACGCAGCCAGCGTCATCGACAGGAAAACAGCAAGCGGCAACGCCGCCGAACACAATGGTCGGACTCGCATGAACTTCTCCCTGAAGTCTATTTTTTGGTATGCGAACTACGAACTGCTGAATGCAAACTGCGAATGGCAGATGAAGCGAATGACATGCAGACGCGCACGCAGGATCGGAGGAACCGTTTGCGCAACGCGAGAGGACAACAGACTGGACCGGGGGGCTCAGAAGCGGAGAAGTATCGAAAGCGCGCATGACGATGCCGTGACCGTCGGATGACATTTGCGCGTGGCGCCCGCCATGTGGAGAACAGCGCCGGTTGCGCGTCTTAGCCGAATGGGGGATCGGCGGGGCCAAAAAATTCAAGGCGTTTCGTCAACAACGTTAGAATGAGCCCATTTTTCCGCGTAGCCGTTCTATGTCCCAGAAGAAAGCGCCGCTGTTCGAGATTCGCAGCGGCACCGTCGATGCCCTGCTGCTGTCGCCGCGCACCGCCGACATGGACGCCCTGGCCGCCGAACTCACGCGACGCTTTGCCGACACGCCGGAGTTTTTCTCCAACGACGTGATCGCCATCGACGTGCGCCGCCTGGGCGAAGACGAGCGCCTGCCCATCGACCGTTTGGTTGAGACCCTGACCGCGCTGCGTGCCCGCGCGATCGGCGTGGTCGCCAGCCCGGAGCAGGGCGAATGGGCTCAGGCTTTCGGCCTGCCGCTGCTCGACAGCCACGGCCGCCGCCCGCGCGGCGGGAATGACGCCAAAGATGCAGACGGCAAGGACGCGCAGGATGCGCCCGAGCACGCCCAGGCCGCTGAAGCCCCCGCCTCCACCCCTGCCGTTCCCCCTGTCGATGCCGTGGCCATGCAGCCCGGCACGATGATCGTCGACCGCCCCCTGCGTTCCGGCCAGCGCATCTATGCGCGCGGCGACCTCGTCGTGCTCGACCTGGTGAGTGACGGCGCCGAGGTGATCGCCGAGGGCAACATCTACGTGTATGCCTCGCTGCGCGGCCGCGCGTTGGCAGGCGTGAAGGGCAACCTGGACGCGCGCATCTTCTGCACGTGCCTGGAGCCTCAACTGATTTCCATCGCCGGCATCTACCGCACCGGCGAAACCCCGTGGCCCGACGCCTACGCCAGCAAGCCTGCGCAGGTCCGGCTCGCGGACAACACGCTGGTTTTCGAACCGTTGCGGATGAAGTGACGCACCCCGTGCGCCGAGCGATTTAACTTACAGAGTTACGAGCCATGACCAAGATCATCGTAGTCACCTCCGGCAAGGGCGGCGTCGGCAAGACGACCACCAGTGCGGCGTTTTCTGCCGGCCTTGCGCTGCGCGGCCACAAGACCGCCGTCATCGACTTCGACGTCGGCCTGCGCAACCTCGACCTCATCATGGGCTGCGAGCGCCGCGTGGTGTATGACCTGATCAACGTGATCCACGGTGAGGCCAACCTGAACCAGGCCCTCATCAAGGACAAGAAGTGCGAAAACCTCTTCATCCTCCCCGCCTCGCAAACGCGCGACAAGGATGCGCTCACGCGTGAAGGCGTCGAGAAGGTGATCGAAGGCCTGAAGGAAATGGGCTTTGAATACATCGTCTGCGATTCGCCCGCCGGCATCGAGTCGGGCGCGCTGATGGCGATGTACTTTGCCGATGAGGCCATCGTCGTGACGAACCCGGAAGTTTCTTCGGTACGCGATTCGGATCGCATCCTGGGCATCCTGTCGTCCAAGTCGCGCCGCGCGGTGGAAGGCAAGGAGCCGATCAAGGAACACCTGCTGCTCACACGCTACAACCCGAAGCGCGTGTCCGAAGGCGAGATGCTGTCGCTGACCGACATCCAGGAAATCCTGCGCATCAAGCTGATCGGCGTGATTCCGGAATCCGAAGCCGTGCTGCAGGCATCCAACCAGGGCCTGCCCGCCATCCACCTGGAAGGCTCGGACGTGGCCAACGCGTACCACGATGTGATCGACCGCTTCCTCGGCAAGGAGAAGGAACTGCGCTACGTCGAATACAACAAGCCGGGCTTCCTGCAGCGCCTGTTCGGCGGCGGAAAATAAGGAGACGCACATCCATGTCGATTCTGTCTTTCCTGCTCGGCGAGAAGAAGAAGACTGCAAGCGTTGCCAAAGAGCGCCTGCAGATCATCCTCGCCCATGAACGTACCGCCAGCGGTGCGCCCGCCGACTACCTGCCCGCGCTGCAACGCGAGTTGGTAGCCGTGATCTCGAAGTACGTGAAGATCGGCAACGACGACATCAAGGTCAACCTCGAGCGCCAGGACAACCTGGAAGTGCTTGAGGTGAAGATCGAGATTCCGCAGGCCTGACCTCGGCCTGCGTCGTTACCTGACGCGAATGATGCGGCCCGCCGGTGCCTCCGGCGCGGCCGGCATCGGCCCCACATAGGCGGCTCTCGGGCGGATCAACTGCCCCGCCGCGCGCTGCTCCAGCGCGTGTGCAATCCAACCCACCGTTCGCCCCGCGGCAAACAGGCCAAAGCCTGAACCTTCCCGTAGCCCCAGTACGCGGCGGATGGCCACCAGCGCGAAATCCACCGATGGCCCATCGCCGGTCAATCCGGCCACGGCGTCCATCACTGTCTGCAGCCGCTTGCGCACCGCGCCCGTCTTCGGCAACTGCGCCAGGATCGCTTCCGCCCGCGGGTCGGCCTGGCGATACAGCGGGTGGCCAAAGCCCGGCAGCGCATCGCCGCGATCCAGCCGGCGGCGCAGTGCCGTTGCCACGGAGCGCTCCCCTTCCAGCTCGTCCAGTAACGCCTCCACGCGCGCCGTGGTGCCTCCATGCCGGCCACCGGAGAGCGCAGCCAATCCGGCGTTGACCACGGCGCCCAGGCTGGCGCCGGTCGATGCCACCACGCGCGCTGCAAAGCTCGAGGCATTGAGTTCGTGATCGGCGCACAGCACCAATGCGACGCGGATGGCTTCGGCGGCGTGCGCGTCAACATTCCATGCCTGCTGGCATTGCAGGTGCACGGGTGTGGCTTCCGGCTGGCTGCCGAGCATGGCGGCAAATACGACGCGCAGCAGCGCACCGGCATCGCGCGCCGTGCGTGCAGCGTCCTGCCGCCACGCGGCTTCGTCCAGCGCGGGCAAGGCAAGCGCGCACAGCGCCATACAGCGTTGGCGGATGTCCGCGTCTGCCAACGACGTGAGCGCTGCGTACCAACTTTTCGGCAACACCGGCGCGGGCGCGTTGAAGGCCGCTGCTTCTTCGCATTGCCACAGGTGCGCCGCAACGGTTTCCAGCGTGGCGTGTTCGGCCAGTTCCAGAGCCGGCATGCCGCGGTAGAACAACTGCCCGTGATCGATGAGCGTGATGGCCGATTCCATGACGGGCAGTCCCCAGTCCAGCGCATGGCGCACCACCTGGCGCGGGCGCCGTCCGCCGGAACGCTGATCGGCCAGCCGCGACACATCGGCTTCGCGGTAGCGGCTGCCGCGTCCGTCGGGCGACGGGTACGCCGCGAGCAGCCCGCGGCTCACATAGGCGTACAGCGTGGGGCGCGAGATGCGCAGGCGCTCGGCGGCTTCGGCGGCATTGAGGTAGGCGGTCATCGGGCCGGATGAAGTGGACGGCAATCGAGGTTGATCAGTCTAGTCAATGTTGACGCTGTCGGCCGCGCGGGACTGTAATGGGCGCACCTTGCTTGCGGAGCCCCGCCATGCCGTCACCCGTTGCTGATGTGGTTGATCCTTCCATGCAGACTGTCAGCCCCACAAGCGCACTCAGCCACTTGTGGACCGTGCTCGGCCAGCCGGCCAATGTGCTGTCGCGTGCCGCACTGACCGGCGCCGAGCCGGCGTTGCCGTCGTCGTTTGCCGTGGGCACGCTGGCGCAGAGCACCATTGCCGCTGCCGCCCTCGCTGCCGCGCAGGTCGACACATTGCGCAGCGGGCGGCAGCAAACCGTATCGGTCGACATGCACCACGCCGCGCTGGAATTCCGCTCCGAGCGCTACTTCCGCGTCGACGGCCAGTTGCCGCCGGAACCGTGGGACAAGATCGCGGGGCTCTACCGTTGCGGCGATGGCCGCTGGGTGCGCCTGCACACCAACTTTGCGCATCACCGTGACGGCGTGCTGAAGCTGCTCGGCTGCGCGTATGACCGGGCCGCCGTGGCCGCCGCGCTGAACCAATGGAACGCCGAGGCTTTTGAGGAGGCGGCCGCGCAAGCGGGCATGGTCGTCACCGCCGCGCGCACGTTTGAAGAGTGGGACGCGCACCCGCAAGGCATCGCCGTTGCAAGCCAGCCGCTGATGACGATCGAACGCATTGGCGATGCGCCACCGCAGCCGCTGGCGGCGCACGCTGATGGCCGGCCGCTCTCGGGCGTGCGCGTGCTTGATCTCACGCGCGTGATTGCCGGGCCCGTCTGCGGGCGGACGCTCGCCGCGCATGGAGCCGATGTGCTGCTCGTCACGGGGCCGCATCTGCCCGCCATCCCTCCGCTGGTGATCGACACCGGGCGCGGCAAGCGCTCCGCGCAACTCGACTTGCGCGATGCAGCCGCTGCCCAGCAACTCCGCACGCTGCTGCGCGACGCCGATATCTTCGTGCAGGGTTACCGGCCCGGGGGCTTGGCGGCGCTGCAGTTTGGTCCGGAGCAGGTTGCCGCGTTGCGCCCCGGCATCGTCTACGTCAGCCTGTGCGCATACGGCTATGACGGACCGTGGGCCAATCGCCGAGGCTTCGACTCGCTCGTGCAGACCGCCAGCGGTTTCAACTGGGCCGAAGCGCAAGCCGCCGGTGAGGCCAAGCCGCGTCCGCTGCCCGCACAGGCGCTGGACCACGGCGCCGGCTATCTGATGGCGGCTGGCGCGATGACGGCGCTGGCACGGCGCATGACGGAGGGCGGCAGCTGGCACGTGCGTGTGTCGCTCGCGCAGACGGCGCATTGGCTGCGCAGCTTCGGACGCATGGCCAACGGGTTCGATGCGGCCGACCCGCGCTATGAAGAGATCGGTGCGTATCTGGAAACGTCGCCGTCTGGTTTTGGCGCGCTCACGGCGCTGCGCCACGCGGGGCAGCTTTCCGACACGCCGCCGCACTGGGCGCTGCCCAGCGTGCCGCTGGGGACGCATCCCGCGCGGTGGTAGGATTCGCGCCTACCGTTTTCTCTGCCCGCGTCTGATACTCCGGGCGCACATGGCCCGCCGATGCTCAGTTACCGTCACGCCTTCCACGCCGGCAATCACGCCGATGTCCTCAAGCACGCCGTGCTTGTGCAGATGCTCGATTACCTCACGCAGAAGGACAAGCCGTTCTGGTACATCGACACGCACGCCGGTGCCGGCCTCTACGCGCTGGACCACGAATGGGCGCAGAAGAAGGCCGAGTTCGACACGGGCATCGGCCCCTTGTGGCGCGCGGCCGAAGGCGGTGAAACGCTGCCGCCGTTGCTCGATGCGTACCTCGACCAGGTGCGCGAACTGAACCCGAACGGCGAACTCCGGCACTACCCCGGATCGCCGTGGCTGGCGTGGCAGATGCTGCGCGACGCCGATCGCCTGCGCCTGTTCGAGCTGCACAGCTCCGAAATCAAGGTGCTGTCCAACAACTTCCGCGGTGCCGGCCGCAAGGTCATGCTGTACGACGGCGACGGCTTTGCCGGCATCAAGGCGATCCTGCCGCCGCCGCCGCGCCGTGCGCTGGTGCTGATCGATCCGTCCTTCGAAGACAAGCAGGACTACGCCCGCACCGTGCAGGCCCTGCAAGACAGCCTGCAGCGCTTTGCCACCGGCATGTATGCGATCTGGTATCCGCTCGTGCAGCGGCGTGAAGCCGCGCAGTTTCCCTCCCGCCTGAAGCAGTTGCGACCGGCGGACTGGCTGCACGTCACGCTCACGGTCAAGCATCCGGTCGAGGGTGGCCTGGGCCTGCACGGCAGCGGCATGTTCATCGTCAACCCGCCGTGGACGCTCAAGGCGCAGCTGCAGGAAGCCATGCCCACGCTGGTGCGCCTGCTCGGCCAGGACGACGGCGCCAAGTTCATGCTGGAAGGCGAATCCAGTTGAGCCTTCGGGCGGCGTGACGCCCACATGTCACTCCCCTGCCACATGCCCGTGCTACCTAGTCGGGCTTAGACTTGCACTGCGCTGTCCGTGCGCAGCGCCCCTCTCGGCACTCTCGGCAAGATCGGCAGGAGCAACACACCATGAGCGAACGCGACGCAGCGCGGCAGGCGCGCCTGCAGGAAGACCTCCTCGACACGCTGGACGAGGAGCTGGAGATGGAAATCGACGACCACCTGCTCGGCGGCGGCGAGGGCATCAGCGAGGAAGCGCGCGAAACGCGGCGCATGTACTTCCGCGAGCTGTTCCGCCTGCAAGGCGAACTCGTCAAGCTGCAGGACTGGGTGATCGAGACTGGCCACCGGCTGGTGGTGATCTTCGAAGGGCGCGATGCCGCCGGCAAGGGCGGCGCCATCAAGCGCATCACGCAGCGGCTGAACCCGCGCGTGTGCCGCGTGGCCGCGCTGCCGGCGCCCACCAACCGCGAACGCACGCAGTGGTATTTCCAGCGCTACGTAGCGCATCTGCCCGCCGCCGGCGAGATCGTCCTGTTCGATCGCAGCTGGTACAACCGCGCCGGCGTCGAACGCGTGATGGGCTTTTGCACCGACGAGGAATACGAAGAGTTCTTCCGCTCCGTGCCCGAGTTCGAAAAGATGCTCGTGCGCTCGGGCATCCAGATCGTCAAGTACTGGTTCTCGGTTACGGACGAAGAGCAGGAGGTGCGGTTCCAGAGCCGCATCGACGATCCGCTCAAGCAGTGGAAGCTGAGCCCGATGGACCTGGAGAGCCGCCGCCGCTGGGAAGCCTATACGCAGGCCAAGGAGGCGATGCTCGAGCGCTCGCACATTCCCGAATCGCCGTGGTGGGTGGTGCTGGCCGACGACAAGAAGCGCGCGCGCCTGAACTGCATCCACCATCTGCTGGGGCAGGTGCCTTACCACCCGGTGCCGCATCCGCCGGTGCTGCTGCCCGAGCGCGTGCACCACGCGGAGTACATCCGCCATCCGGTGCCCGAAGACATGATCGTGCCGAACGTGTACTGAACCGGCGGCAACGCCATCGGAGAAACAAAAAAAGGGCGGCCTGCGCGGCCGCCCTTTTTCGTTCAATGCGCGCGTTCAGATATTCAGAAGATCGCGCGGAACAGCCAGTACAAGCCGCCCGCCAGCACGATCGATGCGGGCAGCGTCAGCACCCAGGCCAGCAGCAGGCTGCGCACGGTATTCCACTGCAGCCCCGAGCCGTTGGCCGCCATCGTGCCCGCCACGCCGGACGACAGCACATGCGTGGTCGATACCGGCAGGCCATATGCATCGGCCGCGCCGATCGTCACCATCGCCACCAGTTCGGCCGACGCGCCCTGCCCGTACGTCAGGTGCTGCTTGCCGATCTTCTCGCCCACAGTGATGACGATGCGCTTCCAG
Source organism: Ralstonia sp. UNC404CL21Col (assembly GCF_000620465.1). Taxonomy (GTDB): domain Bacteria; phylum Pseudomonadota; class Gammaproteobacteria; order Burkholderiales; family Burkholderiaceae; genus Ralstonia; species Ralstonia flatus. The sequence continues at coordinate 1,678,041 of NZ_JIBE01000003.1, read as the reverse complement.
CCCACCATCGTGCCCAGGCCCAGCGCAATCGCCACGGCCACCTTCACCCACGTGGGGATGAACTTCGTGGAGTGGTCGAGCTGCTGCTTGTAGTTGTCGATGATGGCCTGGTCGTCCTTGGCAATGGCGGGCTGGCCGCTCTTCTTGAGCAGGCGGATGGCCTCGGACGCCAGGTACATGTTGTTGCGCACGTTATCCACTTCGTTCTGCGGCACGGCGGCAATCGAGCCCGTCTCGCCGACCTGCGCGGCGATGCTGTTCGTCAACGCCTGCACGGCCGGCAGCGTAGCCGGCGTCAGCACGCGCTTCTGCACATAGGCCTCCACATCGGCGCGCGGATTGGCCGACGGCGCCACCCCGTTGGTGTACTTGCCGAAGGTGGCGGCAGTCTGATGCGACACCGCCAGGAAGGTCTGCGTCTCGGCCGGGGTGACGGCGCGGTTGAGCGCGTAGACGGTGGGCACCGTGCCGATCAGGATCAGCATGATCAGGCCCATGCCCTTCTGCCCGTCGTTGGAGCCGTGCGCGAACGACACGCCCGTGCACGTGAGGATGAGCAGCGCGCGGATCCAGAACGGCGGCGGCTGGTTGCCCTCAGGCTCGGCATAGAGGGCGGGCACGCGCACCGCGGCCTTCAGCACCCACAGCAGCAGCCCTGCCAGCAGAAAGCCGATGATGGGCGAAAACAGCAGCGACTTGCCCACGCCCAGCGCCTGGCTCCAGTCCACGCCACTGGTGCCGTTCGCGCCGTGCAGGAGCTGGTTCATCAGGCCCACGCCGATGATCGAACCGATGAGCGTGTGCGAGCTGGAAGACGGCAGCCCCAGATACCACGTCGCCAGGTTCCAGATGATGGCCGCGATCAGCAGCGCAAACACCATCGCAAAGCCCGAGTGGCTGCCCACCTGCAGGATCAGCTCCACCGGCAGCAGTTGCAGGATGCCGAAGGCTACGGCCCCGCTGGACACCATCACGCCTGCAAAATTCCACACGCCCGACCACACCACCGCCAGGTGCGGCGACAGCGAATGCGTGTAGATGACCGTGGCCACCGCATTCGCCGTGTCATGAAACCCGTTGACGAACTCGAAGCCGAGCGCGATCAGCAGCGCAATGCCTAGCAGCACGAACGGCAACGCCGAGCGGGTGGACACGCCCTCCAGATCGGTCACCAGATGGCTCACCACGTAGGCGGCGCCACCCGCCAGCATCAGCAGGAAGGCTGCAATACCAACGTTGCGGAAGCGCCCGGGCACGGCCCCGGGCTGGACGGAGAGGGGATGCGACATGACGGGTCACCAGGAAGGGGGCTGGGTGACCGATTCTAGGAGTCGAGCTTGTGCACTAGGTGACGGTTTCGTGTCGAATCCGTGTCCGTTGATTGCCGGACATTACACGGTGGGGCGGATCTCGAAGCCGGGCCCCGGCGCCTCATGGTCGCCCGTGGCGACGTCCAGCTGCGTCACGTGCGCGCTGTCCGGCCCTTCCCACATCCATTCGCGCATGCTGAGCACGTTGGCCTCGGGGCCGGCCAGGAACGCTTCGACCGCCCCATCGCGGCGGTTGCGTACCCAGCCGCGCAGGCCGAGCAGGCGGGCGTGGTCGGCACACGCGGCGCGGTAGCCGACACCCTGCACGCGGCCCTGTACGGTAACGATCACTTGCGCAATGGCGGACATGGCGGGCCTCCGAAGCAAACGGCAGGTGATGTGTTGGGTAAAACATGACAAGCCGGCGCTGTCGCATCTCTGTCACATTTCTGGAATGTGACGTCGTCAGACTGACAACCGCGCGGCGGGCTCTGACGTTACGCAAGGTAAACTAGGCGGCTTGCCGCCGGGTGCCAAGCAACGCTTGCGCAAAGCACTGCGCCCAGCCCCGTAGTACGCCATGCCATGTATTGCGCCTCGGCCCCAGGCCTTGAGGCGCCCGAATTTCGTCCGCGGTTTCCGTCCCGGTTATCCAAGATGCAGCAGAACGACAACGAAACCACCATCCGGGGCCGCTTGGGTACCACCTTCGGTACCAACCTTGGCGTCAACTTCGGCAATCTGCTGACGGCGCCGCCCAACCGGTTTGACCTGGCCCTGCTGCCGATCATCCTGGCCGCCATCGTGCTCGTGGCCTACGCCGCCAAGCAGATGAACGTGCCCTACACGCCGGGCGAACATCTGGACGTCAGCCTCGACGTCATTGAACTGCCCTATTACCTGTTGCGGACCAGCATCCGCATGCTGCTGGCGCTGGGCGCGTCGCTGGCGTTCTCGTTTGCGTTTGCCGCCATTGCGTCCAAGAACCGCACGGCCGAAAAGGTGATGGTGCCGGCGCTCGACATCCTGCAATCGATTCCGGTGCTGGGTTTCCTGTCGATCACGGTTACGGGCTTCATCGCGCTGTTCCCGGGCAACCTCGTCGGCGTGGAATGCGCGGCCATCTTCGCCATCTTCACGTCACAGGCGTGGAACATGGCGTTCTCGTTGTACCAATCGTTCCGCACCATCCCGACCGACCTGGAAGAGGCGGCCACGGTGTTCCGCCTGTCGAAGTGGCAGCGCTTCTGGCGCCTGGAAGTGCCGTTCGCCATGCCGGGCCTGCTGTGGAACATGATGATGTCGATGTCGGGCGGCTGGTTCTTCGTGGTGGCGTCGGAGGCCATCTCGGTATCAGGCCACGACATCAAGCTGCCGGGCATCGGCTCGTACATTTCCCTGGCGATCCAGCAGCAAAACCTGCCCGCCATCGGCTGGGCCATCCTGGCCATGCTGATCGGCATCATCCTGTACGACCAACTGCTGTTCCGCCCGCTGATTGCCTGGGCAGACCGCTTCCGCTTCGACTCGATGTCGTCGGAGCGCGAGCCGCAATCGTGGCTGCTGGACTTGCTGCGCCGCTCCGAGTGGGTCAAGGCGCTGCTGGAGCGCACCGCCGCCCTGGCCGAACGCACGCTGTCCTGGGGGGCCGAGCGTACGCGGCCCACCGCCGCCCCCGGCAACGGATTCCTGCCGCGCTTCCCGTGGTCGCACCGCATCGCCGATGTCGTCATCATCCTGGCCGCGCTGATGGCGGTGGCGCACGTGCTGCAATTCGTACGCTCCGAGGTGGGCTGGGCCGAGGTCGGCCACGTCTTCTGGCTCGGCTTCCTGACCATGGTGCGCGTGATCCTGCTGATTGCGCTGGCGGCCCTCGTGTGGGTGCCGATCGGCATCCGCATCGGCCTGAACCCGAACGTGGCGCGCATCGCGCAGCCAGTGGCGCAGTTCCTCGCGGCGTTCCCGGCCAACCTGATGTTCCCGCTGGCGGTGATGCTCATCGCGCGCTTCGCGCTCAACCCTGAAATCTGGTTGAGCCCGCTGATGATTTTCGGCACGCAGTGGTACATCCTCTTCAACGTGATTGCCGGCGCGTCGGCCATCCCGACCGAACTCAAACTGGCCGCCCGCAACTTCGGCCTGCGCGGCTGGCTGCTGTGGAAGCGCTTCCTCATCCCCGCCGTGTTCCCCAACTTGCTGACCGGCCTGGTGACGGCCGCCGGCGGCTCGTGGAACGCCAGCATCGTGTCCGAATATGTGTCCTGGGGCGACCGCACGCTCGTGGCGACGGGCCTGGGCAGCTACATCGCCGAGATGACGGCCAAGGGCGACTTCCCGCGCATTGCACTCGGGATTGCCGTGATGAGCCTGTTCGTGGTCGGCTTCAACCGGCTGCTGTGGAACCGCCTCTACGACATAGCGCAAGAGCGCACCCGCCTGTAAGAACATGCTCATGATCCTACTGCGCACCCCGATCTTGACCCTGCGATGCTCGCCGTACTCATGTACGGCTGCGCGTCTCGGGCCAACCTCGGGGCGCTCGCTACGGATCTTGAGCATGTTCTAAGACGACTTATTTAGCTGAGAACACACATGGTTACCACCAGCACCCATAGCCAGAACGCTGAAAGCGTCATGGAGCTGCGCGGCGTCTCGAAGATCTTCCGCACCGCAGACCACACCGACCGTGCCGTGCTCGAAGGCGTGGACCTCAACCTGCGCCAGGGCGAGATCGTCGCCATGCTGGGCAAATCAGGCTCGGGCAAATCGACGTTGCTGCGCATCATGGCGGGCCTCGTGCGGGCCGATCGCGGCCAGGTGCTGTTTCGCGGCCGCGAGTACACCGGCCCCGTGCAGGGCATTGCGATGGTGTTCCAGTCGTTCGCGCTGTTTCCGTGGCTGACGGTGCAGCAGAACGTGGAGCTGGGCCTGGAAGCGCAAGGCGTGCCCAAGGCCGAGCGCGAAGAGCGCGCCGAACAGGCCATCGACCTGATCGGCCTGTCGGGCTTCAACAGCGCCCTGCCGCGCGAACTGTCGGGCGGCATGCGCCAGCGCGTGGGCATTGCGCGCGCGCTCGTCACCGAGCCTGACCTCCTGCTGATGGACGAAGCGTTCTCCGCGCTCGACGTGCTGACCGGCGAGAACCTGCGCGACGAAATGCTCGACCTGTGGGAAGACCGCCGCACCAACATCAAGAGCATCCTCATCGTTTCGCACAACATCGAAGAGGCGGTGATGATGGCGGACCGCATCGTGATCCTGTCGAGCGATCCGGGGCGCATCCGCGCCGAGGTGCGCGTGCCGTTCCCGCGCCCGCGCAACCGCGATTCCGCCGCCGTGCGCAACCTCATCGACGAGGTCTATGGGTTGATGACCTCGCCGCAGCGCGTGGGCGTGCATCTGGGCGTGGAGCCCGCCGCCGAGCAGCTTGCCTACCGCCTGCCCGACGCCGAGATCGGCCAGATGGAGGCCATTCTGGACTTGCTGGTCGAAGCGCCGTTCAACGGCCGCGCCGACCTGCCGCACCTGGCAGAAGAAGCCGGCGTGACCGACGACGACCTGCTGCCCGCGTGCGAAGCGCTGTCCCTGCTGCAACTGGCCACCATCGAGCGCGGTGACATCATCGTCACGCCGTTCGGCAAGACCTACATGGAAACCGAACCGCCCGAGCGCAAGGTGCTGTTCGGCCAGAAGCTGCTGGAGCGCGTGGCCCTGGCCGCGCACATCCGCGCCGAGCTGGAAGCCAACGAAGACGGCGAGATCCGCGAAGAGCACGTACTGCGCGAGCTGGAGGCGTACCTGAAGCCCGAAGAAGCCGAGCGCGTGCTCAAAATCGGCATCGAATGGGGCCGCTACGGTGAGGTGTATGAGTACGTCTACAACACCGGCATGCTGACCCTGCCCCGTGAAGAGCGCGAGGAACGCGAAGAGCGTGAGGCGCAGGAAGGTGGGGATCACGCGGCGTAAGCGCGCGAGGTCGATCATGAAAAAAGAGCCGCATGAAGCGGCTCTTTTTCTTTCACGCGCAGAAACAGCGATGTTCCATCACCATCCCCAACGCACCCCCGCCTTGCCATTCACCCCATGCAGGCGACGGTCCGCGCTGACCTGATAGCCAACGCTGGCATAGAACACGCCGTTCTTCGCCACCTGCGCCGTCAGGCCACCCGTCAACTCCAGCGTGGTGCTCGGCAGTTGCGCGGTGAACGGCACGAAGCCGCCGTCCGGCGACGACATCTGCGTGCCCGTCTGGCCGCGGAACTCGTGCCACACGTTGGCGCGCACCCACGCGGTGTGCTGACACTCCGGCGATTCGCCCCAGCGCTTGCTCACACGCACGCCCAGACGGCCGAGCATCGAGTTGACCGAGTTGAAGCGCACATCGGCGGCACCGTCGTTGGCATCGGCAAACGCGGCACGCTGATACACAAGCTGCGCCTGCGGCTCGACACGCCATTGCGGCGACAGTGCGATCGGGTAGCCCGCCTCCAGCGATGCGGCGTAACCGAGCGCGTGCGTCTTCAGACCGTTCACGCCATGCGGGGACGCATCAGCGTCGTAGCGCGTGCCCTGCACCACGCCATCCAGATACCAGCCCGACGGGCCGAAGTGCGTCCAGTACAGGCCGACCGTGTTGGCGTTGACGGTGTCTCGGCCGGCATCTGCGCCATCGGCGTGCGTGACATCTGCCGCGATGCGGCCAGTGGCGAAGTAGCCGCCGGCGTGGTCGTGGCTGCCGTCTTCGCGCTGGCGCTGGTAGACGTCGGCGCCGAACTGCACGCCGCCAAAGTCATAGCTGAACGCAGGGCCCTGGTTGCCGTAGACACCGTTGCCATCGGACATGCGGCTGCCCTTCTGGGCGATCACGCGTGCCCAGCCGGTGCGCAGCACGGGTGAGGTGCCTGCCGGTGCGGCGGCCTGGTTACTCTCCTCCCCCACGCGTTCGTGCAGCGTATCGAGCAGCGCGCGGCCGTAGAGCAGCGTCAGTTGCGGAATGGCGGTGTAGAGCGACACCTCCGGACGCAGCGCCGGCTGCGTAGTGCCTGTGCCCGTACCCGTGCCGGTTGTGCCGCCGCCGGTGCCCTGGGTTGAGGTTTGCAGGGTGCGCAGATACCAGCTGTCGGCGCTGGCGGAGCCACCGCGTTGCAGCGTGTACTCATACGGGCCGGCCACGACGCGGTTGGCGAGCGCAAAGGCATTGGCCTGCGTGGTTGCGCCGTTGATGGCGCTGACGACTTCAATGCCATCGCCCGTGGTTCGCGCGCCCGCGCCGCCGGCGTTGGTCACGCGCACCGCCGTATTGCCGCTGGCCGTGCCGCCCGAGATGACGAGCTTGTCGGTCGGCGAGTTGTCGGCGCCCAGCTTGGTGTTGATGGCCAGCACGCCACCGTTGCTGACATAGTTGCCGTTGACCACCAGCTTGTTGCCGACGCCCGCGCCACCGATCTGCACCGTACCGGCGTTGCTCAGCGCACCGTTGATCGTCAGGCTGCCGCTGCCCGTGTTGGCAAACGCGGCCAGCGCATCGGCCACGGCCACCGTGCCGTTGTTGGTGACAGCGCCGTTCACGGTGCCGTAGCCGCCCAGCGTGGCGTTGGCGGCAATCTGCACCGTGCTGCCGCCGGCCGCCATCGTGCGCAGGCTCTGCGGCCCGGTGGAGCCCGATACGCCGAGCGTTGCGCCGGCATGCGCCGCGTCGCCGATGGCGAGCGCCCCGCTGGCAACCACGGTATTGCCCTGGATGGCGTTGTTGGCGGTCAGCACGGTCGTGCCTGTACCGGCCTGCGTGATGCCGCCCGTGCCAGCGACGGTGCCGCCAAACGTGAACACGTCGGAACGGTTGAACACCAGCGTGCCGTTGTCCACGACATTGCCCGTGATCGAACCCGACGTGCCGCCGTTGCCGAGTTGCAGCGAGCCGGCCGAGATGGTCGTGCCGCCCGAATAGGTGTGATCGTTCGTCAAGACCGTTGTGCCGGTGCCGCTCTGGTTGACCGCGCCCGTGCCGGAGATCTGTCCGTCATACGTGTACGTATCGGAGCGATTGAAGGCGAGCGTGCCGTTATTCACGACATCGCCCGCGACGCTGCCCGACGCGCCACCATTGCCCAGCTGCAACGTGCCGGCGGCGATGGTGGTGCCGCCCTGGTACGTGTTGTCGCCCGCCAGCACCAGCGTGCCGCTGCCGGCCTTGGTCAGCGCGCCGGCACCTGAAATGCCCTGACTCACGGTCGACGTGAAGCCCTGCGTATCGATCGTGCCGTTGGCGTTGGTGATGCTGACCGCGCGCGTGCCGGCCACGTCCACGTTGCCGGTCAGTTGCAGCGTGCCGCCATTGAGCGTGAGTGCGCCCGCGGCGCCGCCCAATGCACTGTCCGCACCGATGGCGAGCGTGCCTTGCGTGATGGTCGTGCCCCCGCTGTACGTATTGCCGGCCGCCAGCGTGAGCGTGCCCGTGCCGGTTTTTTCCAGCGCACCTGCGCCGACGATCTGGCCCGCATAGCTGCCATCTACATCCTGCTGGAAGCGCACCAGGCCATTGTTCGTCACGGCCTTCGTCACGCTCAGTGCATCGCCTTGCAGCGTGCCGCCGGCGTCTACTTGCATCGTCCCGGTGTAGGCGCTGTTGTTGCCTTGCACGATCAGCGTGCCCTGCTGCACTTGCGCGTTGGTTACGCCCATGCTGGCGAGCGTTTTGGACAGCGTCCACGTGCCGCTGTCCTGCTTGCGCAGGGTCTGGAAGTTCGTGATGGTGCCCAGCGTTGCGCTGTCCGTGCCGTTCAGTGTGATGACGTTCGCGCCACCGCCGCCGCTGATGCTGCCGCTCACCGACGAGCCGGTGTACAGGTGCAGCGCATCGTTGCCGCCTGCAAAGATCAGATTGCCGACCACCTTGCCGCGGTTGGTGAAATCCACCGACCCGTTGCCCGATGCGCCCATCACGTTGCCGTTGGCCACGTCGGTCTGGATCGTGCCCGTGGCGTTGTTGACGACCGTGTTGCCGCCGGTGGTGTTCTGGAACCAGATGGCGGCCCCGTGCGCCGATTTGATCAGGCCGTTGTTGACGATGGTGTTGCCCGTGCCTTCCGGGTTGACGGCTTCCCCGCTGAGCTGTGTGCCGTTGGCCAGCACCTGGCCGCCCTGCTGCACCGTCAGCGTGCTGTTGTTGCGGAAGTCGATTGCGTTGCCGCCCGTGCCATAAAAGCCGGACGTCGACACCGCGTTTGCGCTGACGGTGGCGCCCGATTGCACCGTGATGTTGGCGTTGTCGCGCACGGCAATCGCACTGGTGTCGCCCACTGCGACCGTGCTGCCGGTCTGCACCGTCACCACGCGGTTGTCTTCCGCCGCCACGTTGCCGGCGCCGATGGTGGATGTAGTTGGATTGGGTGCCGCGCTATCGCAGACGGTGGTCTGCCCGGTGGTGGTGCAGTCTGCATGCGCGAGCGCCCCGAACAGGGCGAATGGCGAAGCAACAAGCGCAATGGAGACAAACTGAAGCCGCCCGCGGCGGCGCTGGAACAATGGCGTAGACATACGTTTGCGTCCGCGCGCACGCGTAAAGAAGCCGCTACGTCTGTCCCCCCGGACAGACGTAGCGCGATTTGCGCGGACTTCCCCTTCTTATCGTTGATGGTTTGTTGAAGTCCTACTTCCCCGGTGGGCCGATCGTCTCGCAGAGGTTGTCTCCGACCTTGCCACGTCTTTCTTGGTGGACATGCCAGACCAACTCATGACGGCGAGCATCAGCCCTGTCCGCACAACTTGACCCCACTGCATTGTTTTTGAAGTGTTGCGGACGGCGTGATTCTAGGAATGCGCATCCATAGCGATGTACAACGAATGTAAAAATCAACGGGATTTGAGGATGTGTTTGTTTTCAGCATCGCTAAGGCGCGGGTTTTTGTTTTCGTTCCTTAAAGAAGCCGGCGAAAACCCGCCACCCATCAGGGTTTACGACGAGTGGTCTTTCTCCACACCGGCAAAGCGAATTGAGAAACCGCCTTTATTGATGCCGCACCCAAACGCCAATCCCGCCGGTAAAGCTTTGCACTTCACGGGCGCCTGGTTTCTGCCTGCCCATCCTCCTAAGCCCCGCGCCCACCGACATGTGGTATGAGGCTTGCATAACACTTCGCAAACAACATCCGGGGCAAAAGGGGGCCGTGGTATGCAGGCGCGTTACGCGTGGTCGATGGGGGCACTGTGGGGCCTGTGCTGGACGTGGGGCCATTCAGGCATCGCTCATGCAGGCGGTCTTCAGCAGCCTGAATTTCAGCTTGAGGCCGTCACGGCCAGTGGTTCTGCAGGCGCCGCGTCCGCCACGGGCGAGGCCGCCAACCAAGGCTATGTGCCGCGCGCCCAGTTGGAGAATCGCCCCCTGCTGCGGCCGGGCGAATTGCTGGAGAGCGTGCCCGGCCTGATCGTCACGCAGCACCGCGGCGACGGCAAGGCCAACCAATACTTCCTGCGCGGCTTCAACCTCGACCACGGAACGGATCTCGCCACCACGGTGGCCGGCATGCCGGTCAATATGCGTACGCACGCGCACGGCCAGGGCTACACCGATCTGAACTTCGTCATCCCCGAACTGGTAGACGGCATTGCCTACAAGAAAGGCACCAGCTTTGCGGAAGAAGGCGACTTCTCCGCCGCCGGTGCGGTCCGCATGGACTACGTGAGCCATCTGCCGCAGGGCATCGCGCAGCTGGAGCTGGGAGAGCACAACTACCGGCGCGCCCTGCTGGCCAACTCCAGCACGGTCGGCCCCGGCACGCTGCTCTATGGCTTCGAATGGCTGGGCCAGAACGGCCCGTGGACCGTGCCTGAAGGCGTGCACAAGCTCAATGGCGTGCTGCGCTACACCGTGCCGTTGGGCGGCGGCGAGCGCGTCAGCGTGACGGGCATGGCCTACAAGAACGCGTGGCAATCCACCGACCAGGTGCCGTTGCGCGCCATCAACGAAGGGCTGATCCCGCGCTTTGGCGCAATCGACCCGAGCGATGGCGGCACGGCGTCCCGCTACAGCCTCTCGGCCGACTGGCTGCGGCCGCTTGCCGATGGCGTGTTCAAGGCCAACGCCTACGTCATCAAGAGCCGGCTGCAGCTGTTCTCCAACTTTACGTACGCGCTCAACAACCCCGAGCAAGGCGACCAGTTCGAGCAGTTCGAGAACCGCGTCACCACCGGCGTGAATGCATCGCGCACGTGGCTGGGCAGCGTTGCCGGGCGTGAGAGCGAAACGGAAGTCGGATCGCAGACGCGCTTTGACCGGCTGGACCCGATCCGCCTGACCAACACGCAGGCGCGGCAACCGTACGCGCTGGTACGCAGCGACACCGTGAACGAAACCAGCACCGCGCTCTACGTGCGCAACAGCACGCAGTGGCTGCCGTGGCTGCGCACCATCGCCGGTGTGCGGGCCGATCAGTTTTGGTACAGCGTTGCCAGCAGCAACCCGCTCAACTCGGGCAATGGATCGGACCACATCGTGAGCCCCAAGCTCAGCGTCGTGCTGTCGCCCACGGCGCGTACCGATGTGTTCATGAACTGGGGCCGGGGCTATCACAGCAATGACGTGCGCGGCGCGACCACCACCGTTGATCCGGTGAGCGCAGACCCGGTGCAGAAGGTGTCGGTGCTCGTCCCCGCCACCGGCTACGAGGTCGGCGTGCGCACGCGGGCGCTTGCCCCCAACCTGCAGCTTTCCGCATCGTTGTGGCGATTGGACATCGGCTCTGAACTTGTCTTCTCGGGCGACACCGGCACCACCGAGCCCAGCCGCCCGAGCCGCCGCACGGGCGTGGAACTCGCGGCCTACTACACGCCGCTGCCCGAACTGATTCTGGATGCGGATGCGGCCTTCTCGCGCGCGCGCTTTCGCGACAGCAACCCGGCAGGCGACACCATCCCCGAGGCCATCCAGACCACCGCATCGGCCGGCGTGTCGTGGGTGCACGACCGCTGGATGCTTGGCGCACGGCTGCGCTACTTCGGCCCGCGCCCACTCGTTGAAGACAACAGCGTGCGATCGGCATCGTCGTTCCTGGTCAACCTCAAGCTGGGCTACCGGCTGCAGAAGAACGTGCGCGTGTTCGTCGAGGTGCTCAATGTGCTCAACAAGCAAGTGAACGACATCGACTACTACTACGCATCCCTGCTCAAGGGCGAGGCGTCACCGCTGGATGCCAATGGCGTGGCAACGGGCATCAATGACCGCCACATTCATCCCGCCGAGCCACGCACCGTGCGCGCCGGTGTGGTGTGGAATTTCTAGATCGACAAAGATGGCTGCGCCTGCCGTCTCCCCGCGGCACAATCAGCGCTTCAACTTCACCGCCAGGAATCCTCATGAGAAGGCGTTCGACCGTCGGCTTGTTGCGTCACCTGTTCCTTGTTGCTACCGCCGTTGCCGCCGTGGCGCTGGCACTGCCTGCATCGGCGCAGCAAATCTTCAGCGATCTCTCGGCACAACCGAGCGGCCGCATTCACTTCAACAGCGCCACGCCCAAGAGCAAATGGGAGCTGGTGCATCGCAAGTTCGACAAGACGCCCACGCCCATCTGGGGCACGCTGTATCTGCCCGAGAACCTGCAGGGCCGGGTGCCGGCGATGGTGATTTCGCATGGCTCCGCGGGGCCGCAGCAGAAAGACGTCGACCGGTGGGTGCGGCTCTTCAACCAGATGGGCATGGCCGCGTTCGTGGTGGATTCGTATGGCCCGCGCGGCATTGCCAACACGATGGACAACCAATCGCAGCTCAACCCCGCCGCCAACGACGCCGATGCGCTGTTCGCGCTCAAGCTGCTGAGCACCGACCCGCGCATCGACCCGAAGCGCATCGGGCAGATCGGTTTTTCGCGGGGCGGCGGTGTGGCACTGGACATGACGCTCGACGCGTTCCGCAAAGGCGTCATCGATGACGACACGCGGTTTGCTGCACTCATCGGCTTCTACCCCGGGTGCTCGGCGCTCTGGTGGGAGATCCCGCCGCCGCCGCTGTCCGGCGCCCCGCTGATGCTCGCGCTGGGCGAGAAGGACGACTACACGCCCGCGCAGCTCTGCCGCAACGCGGCGGAGGTCATGCAGCGTGACGGCCAGACCGTCGACGTGCATGTCTACCCCGGCGCGTATCACGACTTCGACAGCACGCGTGCGTACTTCAAGTACTTTCCGGGTGCCACCACGGCGCGCGATTGCCCGCAGACCATGATCGACGTGCAGCACGATGCGTACTACCGGCTGCAGAGCGGCGAGAAATACCCCAACCTGCAGGCCATGGAGGCCGACTACAAGCGCTGCACCGTGCGGGGCGTTTCTACGGGCGCCAACCTGCAGCAAGCTGAGCGCGCCGAGGCGGACGTCAGAGCGTTCCTGACGAAAGCCATGAACCTCCCGCCGCGCTGATGTAGGAACCTCTACAAGATTGCAGCGGTTATGACGTGCGCCTATGCTGCCGTCATGACCGCCTCCCCCGATTCCTGGCTGCTGCTGATCGTCAGCCTGCCCACCGCCCGCGCCACCGCGCGCATGCGCATCTGGCGCGCCATCAAGGCGATCGGCTGTGCGGCGCTGCGCGATGGCGTCTACCTGCTGCCTGCGCGCGCCGAGCATGCCGCCCAGCTCAACGACCTGGCTGACGAGACATTGCAGGAAGACGGCCAGGCCTGGGTGCTGCGCGTGCAGGCCGGCGACGCGGCGGAAGACGCGGCCTACCGCGCCCTGTTCGATCGGTCACCCGACTACGCCGAGTGGCTGGCCGAGCTGTCCGAAGCGCGCAAGACGCTGCCCGACCTGCCCGCCGCCGAGCGCAACCGGCTGCTGCGCCGCCATGCCCGCGCCTACGAGGCCATCCGCAAGATCGACTTCTTCTCCAATGAAGCGACCGTGCGTGCCGATGCGCAATGGCGCGACTTTGCCGCGGCGGTCGAAGCCACACACTCGCCGGGCGAACCGCGCGCCGCCGCGGGCAGCATCCCCCGCCGTGACCGCACCCAATACCAGGGCCGCCTGTGGGCCACCCGCCGGCACCTGTGGGTGGACCGTGTTGCCAGCGCCTGGCTCATCCACCGCTTCATCGATCCGCACGCCCGCTTCCTGTGGCTCGACAGCCCGGCCGATTGCCCCGCCGATGCGCTTGGCTTCGACTTTGACGGTGCCGCCTTCACGCATGTTGGCGAACGGGTTTCGTTCGAGGTGCTCGTCGCCAGCTTTGGGCTCGACGACGATGCCGGCCTCGCGCGCCTGGGCGCCATGGTGCATGCGCTCGATGTGGGCGGCGCGGCCACGCCGGAGGCCGGCGGGTTCGAAGCCATCCTGGCAGGCGCCCGCAAGCGCGTGGCGGACGACGATGCCCTGCTCGCAGAGATCGGCAGCGTCCTCGATTCGTTGTATGTGCATTTTTCCGGCAGCCGCAAGCCGTGACGGCTGTCACCCCACCGCAGGTAACCCCATGAACATTGCCCTTGAACGCCCCACCTACACGCTCCGGCAACTGCTCCTGTATTTCCTCCGGCTCGGCGCACTCGGATTTGGTGGCCCCGTGGCGCTGGCCGGCTACATGCGCCGCGACCTGGTCGATGCCCGCCAGTGGATTACCGAAGCCGACTACAAGGAAGGCCTCGCGCTGGCCCAGCTCGCACCGGGGCCGCTGGCCGCGCAACTGGCCATCTACCTCGGCTACGTGCACTACCGCATCGTCGGGGCCACGCTCGTCGGCATTGCATTCGTGCTGCCGTCGTTCCTGATGGTGGTGGCGCTGGGGTGGGCCTATACGCGCTTTGGCGGCCTGACGTGGATGCAGTCGGTGTTCTACGGCGTGGGCGCGGCGGTCATCGGCATCATCGCCATCAGCGCGCACAAGCTCACCACCAAGAGCGTCGGCAAAGACAAGCTGTTGTGGGCCATCTACCTGCTGCTGGCCGCCGTGACGGTCATCACCGAATCGGAGGTCGCGTGGCTGTTCCTGGCGGCGGGCGTGCTGGTGTGGTTCTGGCGCGCACCGCCCCGGTGGCTGCGCCAGGGCCGCACGAACGCCATCGCGGCTGCCCCGGTCGCGGCCGCCAGCGGCATGCTGGGCACGCTCGACTGGCCGCTGCTTTCGCAGCTTGGTGCGTTTTTCGCCAAGGCCGGCGCATTCGTCTTCGGCTCGGGCCTGGCCATCGTGCCGTTCCTCTACGGCGGCGTGGTCACGGAGCACCACTGGCTCAATGAAAAACAGTTCGTCGACGCGGTGGCCGTGGCAATGATCACGCCCGGCCCGGTGGTCATCACCGTCGGTTTTATCGGCTACCTGGTGGCTGGCCTGCCCGGTGCGTGCGTGGCCGCGCTCGGCACGTTCCTGCCGTGCTACCTCTTCACCATCCTGCCGGCGCCGTACTTCAAGAAATACGGCAAGCTGCCCTCCATCCTCGCGTTTGTGGACGGCGTGACGGCGGCCGCCGTGGGCGCCATCACCGGCGCGGTCATCGTGCTGGCCAAGCGCTCCATCGTCGATGTCCCGACGGCGCTGCTGGCCGTGGCGACGGTGCTGCTGCTCGTGAAGTTCAAGAAGCTGCCCGAACCGGTGATCGTGGCGGGGGCCGCGTTGCTTGGTCTGGTGCTGTATCCGTTGCTGCATCGGTAACACCGCACGAACAGGCGCGACCCTTTGCGCCTGTCAGACATTGGGCACACCCGCAAACGTTGTACCCAGCGCGAGACTGCCGCGCGAGCCGCGGCCCGCGTTACGATTGGTTGCCAGATGCCTGCCTTGATGGCGCGGCGGTCCATGTTTAACCAAGGAGATGGGGCGAAGCCCGCCCCTCACAACACAATGAAGAACATCATCCTCATCCTGTCTTTGGGTGCATCGCTGCTGGGCGGTTGCGTCTACGTGCCGGTCGATGGCCCCGTCGCGCATCCGCAAGGCGGCCCGGGCAACGGCTTCTGCCCGCCGGGGCAGGCGAAGAAGGGCAATTGCTGAGCCGTTGACCTCAGCGCTCGCGCAACAAAAAAGCCGGTCTCCGTGACCGGCTTTTTCTTTGCTGCTGAGCAGCGCTTACTTGCCCTTGCCCGCGTGCTTGTGCTGCGTGGATTTGCCATGCTGATGCGCACGGTCTGCCGCGCGGGCCTTGCCCTTATCGCGGTCGAGACTGTCGTGCCCGTTGGTGTTGGCCATGCCCTGGCTGCTCATATGCGCAGCAGAACCGCCGCCCGCATTGCTCTTGGCTTGCGCAGTCAGCGAGATGGCGCACAGCGCAGCCATCGCAGCCGCCATCATCCATTGTGCTCGGGTCATTTACGTCTTCCTCCTGGTTTTTGGTTCTACGGATTCTAGGCAGACGCAGATGAGAATGTGCGTTTCAGTGCAACCAATCGTAACCACGACCACAGGGCACAAAACGACGGAAGAAGCCGGCCAGACGAAACCTCAGTTCCACTTGGCACCAATCTCCGCCAACCCCGCCTTCTGCAGATCTTCCGCGCTCATGACGATGCGGAACTCGCAGTCTGCGTTGAACTGCAGGAACCACGGCTCGGCCAACGCTGGAATGTGCGAGGCCGATTCCACATTCACGATGAGCACCGCGCCGCGATGGCCGCTCTGCTCGGTGAAGTAGACCGCCTCCGGCTTGCTTTCGGCCAGCACGCGCGGGATCCGCTCGGCGATGGAGCCGTCGCGCACATAGGTGTTGAAGGGTTCGTGCGGAATCCGCACGTTGACGAGCATGCGCATGATCTGCCTCCTGGGTGATGGCCAGGGCAAGCGCCGCGACAACACCAGCACGGCCACTACGGCCGCCACGCCCACGCATGGCCGAACACCACAGGTATAGGACGGCCGCCGTGTTTGCGTTATCAGCCGTCGGTTAGGCGAGATGGCGTAGAGGCGAGGATGAGGGCGTCGCGCGCCCGGCCGCGCCTGCCGCTCACTCCAGCGGGGCCAGCGCCTTCGGCACGACGTATTGCTTGCCGTCGTAGGCAAGGCGGTAGGTGGTGCGCTGCGGCTTGGCGTCGCGCGTTTGGCATTCGCCGGCCTTGTCGACCCTGTTGGTGGATGCGGACTTGGTTTCCGTCACCGCGATGTCGGCGTAGCCGTCGTGCGTGTCCGATGTCATGGTCAGCGTGCGCTTGGTCTGCTCGAGCGCCCCGGCGCAATTGGTATCCCATTCACCGCCGCTGGCTTCCACGACAACGCCGTTCAACACCGGTTTCAGCTGATTGCCCTGCACGGTGTAGAGCCACAGACCGGTCTCGCTGAACGGATTGGGCCGCGAGCTGCCCTCCTTGGCGATGCGTACGCCAAACGCTATCTGCCCGGGCGCGACCACATAGCGCGCGGTGTCGAAGGTGACAGACCGAATGCGCACCGCATCGTCCGACATGCGCGCGGGCAGGCGCAGACGTTGCCGGATGCTGCCGTTGGCCGTGTCGAGCACGAACAGTTCAAGGTCACCTTCGTTACCTGCGTCAGCATCCTCCTGTTGCATCAACGGCACCGCCATGAGCGTCAGTTCCGGATGCGCGGGCCACGTACGGCACACGACCGCATGCGGGTTGAACGCCTCCGACAACTGGATGCGGGCACCGTCGACCTTGTAGCCGCTGCCCGTGCGTTTCGCAGCGGGGTACGCCCGCTTGATCGCGCCTTCCACCTGCGCGGCGCAGGCATCTTCAGCAGCGTGGACGGTGTGTGTGCCGAGCAGCAGGCCGGCAATGCACAGCAGATGAGGTAGGCGAGCGTGTTTCATGTCGATGGCGGATATCAGCGTGTGCGGGATTGTGCTCGGGAACGCCGCGGCGTGGTGAGCTTTATCCGCACATGGCCGCGTTGCATCCACGCCCCATGCGGCACGGGAAGTCTTTTCCTACCATGGCAACCACCCCCGCCGTAAAAACGATGAGGTACGCAATGGCCCTTCCTACGCTCAACGCCCCGACCCACCTAGCATCCGATCTCGCCACCCGGCGTATGCGCGGCGTCGTCCGTACGCTATCCGTCGCGGCCGCGCTGCTCCTGCCGCTGGCCGCATGGGCTGCAGACCCCATCGACGACGCGCTGGAGCAATGCCTGAAAACCCCGCGCGGCGAGACCACGGCCGGCATGACCGAATGCACACACACCGCGTATCAGGCCTACGACCGGCAAATGAACACGCTGTACCAGGCCGTGATGAGCAAAACCGACCCCGTATCGCGCGAGGCCATCCGCAACGCACAACGTGCGTGGCTGGCCTATCGAAACGCCCAGAAGGCGGCGGACAACTCGCCGTGGCGGGCGGACGCCGGCTCGGTGGCGAGCCCCGATATCGAAGGGCTGAACGTGGAGGCAATCCGCGCGCGCATTGCAGAGCTGGAGTACTACCCGCACTAGCCGGGTGGGAGAGATGCCACTGTGGATAACCTCCCCTCCCCCTGTGAATAACTCCATGGACAAGCGTGTTGGTTCTCCGGGGTCAGCGTGCAGACAGCACGGGAATAACTTCCCGGCGGGGCGACCGGGCCAGATGCGATCCCCCGCAGTCATCCACGCAACGGCACACGCTGTCCGATGGGTTGTCCGTTCTGCAAGTGGTTGATGTCAAAGCGGTTTTGTTGCTTATCCACAGGACTTATCCACCGTTATCTACTACTACTATCTGTATACATAAAGAAGTAAACCTATAAACCCTCTGTGGGGCATCGAGGCCGTGGCGGGGTTGTGGGCAAAGCGGCAACACAGCCTGCGGATTGACACGCGGCTGTCATTCAATAGTTTCAATATGTTGGAACTATGGAAGAGACTGACGCCATCCGATCCCTCGCCGCGCTGGCTCACGGCATTCGCCTGCAGGTGTTTCGCATGCTGGTCGTGGCCGGCCCAACCGGCCTCACGCCGGGTGCGATTGCCGAACAGCTTGAGGTGCCGGGCGCGACGTTGTCGTTCCACCTCAAGGAACTGACGGCAGCGCGGCTGATAACGCAAGAGCGCGACGGCCGCAACCTAATCTACCGCGCGGCGTATGACCACATGGATGCCCTGCTGGGCTTCCTGACCGACAACTGCTGCCAGGGCAACGCCTGCCTGAGCGCCCGCACCGACTGCCAATGCTGACCACCCCGCGCCCCACCCGCCCCACCAACGTCCTGATCCTCTGCACCCACAACTCCGCACGCAGCGTGCTGAGCGAAGGGATGCTCAACCATTGGGCCAAACAACTCGGTAAAGACGTGCGCGCCTACAGCGCCGGCAGCGCACCCAGTGGCCGCCTCAACCCGTTCGCCCTGGAAGCCCTCACCAACGCAGGCATCGATACCACCGGCTACCGCAGTAAGAGCTGGGACGAGTTCGTGGGCGACGGCGCCCCGCAGATGCGCATCGTCATCACCGTATGCGACAGCGCCGCAGCGGAAACCTGCCCCTACTGGCCCGGCAGTCCGGTCAAAGTGCATTGGGGCTACGCCGACCCGTCCAACGCGCCAGGCGGTGACGAGGGCAAGCGGCACGCCTTTGAACTGACACGCCAGGCCATCGGCTACCGCATGCTGCAGTTGCTGGCCCTGCCGCTCGACACCCTCAGCAACGCCGAGCTGCAGGCCGCGCTGGAACGCATTGCACAGGCTTGAACACCATGGTCGAACTGCGCAGCCGGCTCACCGCCGAAGCACTGGGTACGGCGCTACTGCTGGCCATCGTCATCGGCTCCGGGATCATGGCCGAGCGCCTGTCTGGCGGAAACGCCGCGATCGCGTTGCTCGCCAACACGGCCGCCACGGTGGGCGGGCTCTACGTCCTGATCGAAATCTTGGGGCCCATCAGCGGCGCGCACTTCAATCCGGTGGTGAGCGCAGTAATGGCGGCCCGTGGCGAGCTGCCCGGCGCCGCGCTGCTGCCGTACATCGTTGCGCAAATGCTGGGCGCGGTGCTGGGCGCATGGCTGACGCACGCCATGTTCGACATGACCCTCTTGCAGTTTTCCACCAAGGTGCGCAGCGGCACGGGTCAGTGGATTGCCGAAGCGGTGGCCACCGCCGGCCTGCTGCTCGTCATCCTGCGGGCGCCCAACGGACGGGCTGCGTCGATGGTGGCGGCGTACATCGGCGCGGCGTACTGGTTCACGGCGTCCACATCGTTCGCCAACCCGGCAGCCGCGTTCGGGCGCATGTTCAGCAACAGCTTTGCCGGCATCGCGCCCGGCAGCGTGCCGGGGTTTGTGCTGGCCGAATGCGCAGGCGCCGTGCTGGGCGTGCTGCTGCACAACCTGCTTGAGCCGCGCTTTGCTGCGAGCGGCCATCCCAACGTCATCGAATCGTCGGGCGAGCACCCGCCGCAGGCGTAGCCCCAAGGCGCCGGCGGGCGCCTCCCCTCTCCTTCACGCTTGCGCCCCGCGTGGCGCGTACTACTCTTGACGAGGCCCTGCGTCGCGCGTGTCCTACGGTGTACGGCCCGATCTGCAGGCTGCTTCCCCCCAGGCCCGGCCAGCCCCCGCTCCCCCAAAGAGAACAGCCATGCGAAAACTGTTTGCAGCCGTCGCGCTCATGCTCGCCATGACGCCCCTTGTGCAGGCGCAGGTGAAGCCGTATCCGCCGGGCTTTCGGCACCAGAACATCCAGACCGACGGCGCGACGCTGTTTGTGCGCGTGGGCGGCAGCGGCCCGGCGGTGGTGTTGCTGCACGGCTTTGGCGATACGGGTGACATGTGGGCACCGCTCGCCGCCGAGCTGGCCCGCACGCATACCGTGGTGGTGCCGGATCTGCGCGGCATGGGTTTGTCGTCGCACCCCGAACGCGGCTACGACAAGCGCACGCAGGCCGGTGACATCCGCGCTGTGCTGACGAAGCTGAACATCGACCAGGCCGATGTGGTCGGCCACGACATCGGCACCATGGTGGCGTTTGCCTATGCAGCGCGCTATCCGGACAAGACCACGCGGCTGGTCGTAATGGACGCGCCCGTGCCGGGCGTGCCGCCGTGGGAGCAGATCGTCCGCTCGCCCAAGCTCTGGCACTTCTCGTTCGGCGGCCCCGATGCCGAGCGGCTCGTCAGAGGCCGCGAGCGCATCTACCTCGACCGCTTCTGGAATGAGTTTGCCGGCGACCCTTCCAAAATCGACGAAGCCACGCGCGCTCACTACGCCCGCCTCTACGCCAAGCCGGGCGCCATGCATTCAGCGTTTGCGCAGTTCCTGTCGATCCCGCAAGACGCGGAGGACAACCAGAAAGCCATTGCCACCAAGCTGCCCATGCCGGTGCTCGCCATTGGGGGCGCCAAGTCGTTTGGCGAGAACGAGGCCATCGTCATGCGCAACGCCGCCACCAACGTGCAGGAACTGGTGATTCCCGATGCGGGGCATTGGTTGATGGAGGAGCAGACGCGGGCTACGGTGGGTGCGGTGGTTCAGTTTTTGGCGCAGTAGCGGTGTACGCAAATGGACGTCGTTGAGTTAGCTCTCGATGTTTCGGTCGTCGCCCTCTCTGTAGGCGCGACGGCTGTCACATGCGTACCGCGGTTTGCTCGCAGCGTGCGGGTACTAGCAGGGACAGCGCTTTTCATGACGGCTTTCACCCCCGTCCTGGCCCCTGCAACCATCATGCTTGTTCCAGTTCCGTTCGGCATCGTCCTAGCGATTTCTCTCCTCAGCGGTTCAATGCAAGAGGTGCCTGGTCTGTTTGCACTGGCGCCCGGGTGGAATGCCGTTTCGGCAGCATGCACATTCGCAATCGCGGCGCCGGCAATGTGGTGGTTTCTGAGCAAGGCGTCCCATAACAAACATGAAGTGGATCTGTGAATGTCCTGGAGAGTAGAAACGCTCACCAAATTGCTCGATGAAGCGGCGGCGCTATTGCGCGCCTACGAACAGACGGGGTGGGCTGAGTGGCTGGCCAAGGACGCGATGCGTATTCGTTCCCGTGATGGCTACGGTATCGAGCATCTGCTCTCGGCGTATGGGGGCATGGGCAGCTTGAACGATGTGGTTCTGCAGCGAAGTAACGGTGTTGAAGTAACGATGGACTTCAACGACAACGAACGCTTTAGCAAGCTACGAAGCGAAATCTACGAATTGGCGATGACATGTAGACCAACGGATCGCTGAGAGTAGAGACGTCAATTGTTCAACGCATCTCAATGCGAGGAGTTTCCAATGCAGCCAGTCGTCCGAGTCTCGATTCTTCGGTGTCCGCCAGACAAGTTCGCCGAGATGCGCCAGATGATGAACGACCTCGAAGCCGTGCTTCGGCCGGGCATCGAAGCCATGCGCGGTCTGGTCGCGTTTTATGTGGGCGAGGACGAGGCGACATCGTCGCTGTCGAACGTGAGCCTGTGGACTGACCTGGACGCGGCCAAGCAACTGGATACGTTTCGGCCGATGCTGGATTCGGCCAAGCCCTTTCTCGACAAGGGCGGCACGTTTGAGCGGCCGATCATGAATTACCTGCCGATGTGGGAGTTGAAGCCGGTGGGGAAGGTTTGAGGTACATGAACATCACGTCGAAGTTTGCTGGCTGCTTCGTCCTCCTGACCGCGTGTTCGCACGCAAGCGCGCTTACGCCGCCGCGCCCGCCATCGGAAGTGACAACGTTCATTGAGGAACGGAAGACCTGCGACTACATCCGTCGGCAAGTGATTGAGGAAGACAGTCCGGAGCAAGTTGCGCGTCGAGAAAGGCTGCTCGACAGCTTCGACATCTACTGCGCTGGTACTGACAAGCGTCTTGCCGCATTGAAGCGGCGGTACAAAGACAATCCCGCTGTCATGAGGCGGCTCAGTGAGTTTGAGGAGCGGGTTGAGTGATAGCGCGCGGCGGCTTGCCTACTGTCCGGAGACGCGCCGAGTGTTCGCCGCTTAACGAGGGAGGCGGGCCTGACGATGGGGTTAGCGATCCGGCTCTCCGAGAAAACCGGTAGACCCGAAGGTCTCCCTATCCGGCCCGCCATAGAAAGCGTGCGGGTGTACTGAGGCCTGCTGCATCGTTGGTACACGGGTGGCGGGCCTGACGGCGGGGGTAGCAAACCGGCCCTTAGAGAACGACCGGCAGACCCGAAGATCTCCCCGCCCGGCCCGCCATGAAAAACACAAGCGAACGAAGGTGGACTCTCGCTGGCGCGGCAGCTGTCTAGAGACTGCTGTGCGGGTGGCTACGCGCCTGCCGTTGATGCCGCGGCGGGGGATTATAGCGATGAGGTACAGGCCCTAGCGTCTGATTTGCAGTCAACTAAGCACCCAGGTCCCGTTCGACACTTCAGGCATGGCATTCCCGCCCGTCACGGGAATGCGTCAATCAGTTGTTATTGGCTGTAGCCACGCCGCTCTATGGCGGCTAGCACGTCCCACGTCTGCGGATCGACATCGCGGCCCCCGAGCGACATCGATACGTACGCATCAATTGCATCCATAAAGCCTTTGATAAAAGCCGGCGGAAACGCGTGTGCGGAGAAGTGCTGAAGCTCCTCACGCAGCATGCCCGGGCGGCATTGGCCGTGGGTGCGCATGGCGGCGCGTGTGCGCCTGAGATACGCCTGCGCTGCGATTGCGCCGTTCAGGTAGGTACGGTTTTTTGTAAGCGTGCCTGCGTCGGATGACGTGGTGGGTGGTGCAGTTGGTGGAGATGGATAAGACGCGGGGCGGTGCCCGCTTGCGACTCCGGTCATGGAACCTCCTGTGAGACAAGAGAGGCCCTGCCATTCGCTGCTACACGAGGGTGGCGGGCCCGACGACAGGGGTAGCAGACCGGCCTCACAGGAAACCGGCAGACCCGAAGGTCTCCCTGCCCGGCCCGCCGTAAAAACAATAGGCGTGCACAAGCTCCGGATGAAAAAAGCCGCGTGGCAGCGGCTATCCGGCCTGTGAGAAAGAGACGGGCTGCTACACCCGGCTGCCGTTGGCGCGGCAGCGGGGGAATTATAGCGATGGGGGTCGGCTCCAGCGTCCGATTTGCAGCCAATGGAGTCCCCAACCGCAACGGTGCGGTTCGCAACTGCAACCTTCAGGTTCGGAACCGCAATCGTGAGGTTCCGGACCTCATGCATGGCGTTCTGAACTCGGAAGGTGGAGTTCAGAACGCGACCCTATGAAGTTCTGAACCTCTCGGTTGAGGTTCGGCACCTCACGCATGGGGTTCTGAACCCCAACGATGAGGTTCAGAACCTCACACTTGGCGTTCCGAACCCGGGGCCATGGCGTTCCAAACCGCATCGATGGAGTTCAGAACCCCATCGACGCAGGCAATTTGTGAAATGGCGTGGCGGACCATTGCTGTTGGGTGGAGCAGCGTCCAATCTGCGGCGGTCATGCCCCCCGGCATGACGTTGCCAACCCCTAGAAAAGGAATGCAATGTCGCAGAACCTGATTTCGCTTCAACTCAGCACAGCAGATTTGGCCGCCGTGGATGGCGCTCTCAAGACGATCGAAGACAAGCTCATTGGCTTGATTGACCTGTCGATCGAGCAGCGCCGGTTTCTGAACAAAATGGGCGACAAGTCCGAAGCGTTCGCCCGCACGGCGGTGGAGGTACTGGGTAACAACCCCAACGTGCTGCCTGCCAACTTCAACCTTGCAGAAGTCCGCCGCGACTTGGCGGCGTTCGATTTGCTCCGCAGCCGCTTGGTGCGTGTGAATCGCATCCAAGAACGGATGGCCGACTCGCAGCTCGCACTAGGCAGCGATGTCATGAATGCTGTGCTGGAGGGGTATGCCTTCCTCAAGGTGGCCGGCAAGGGCGAAGGGTTGGATGCGGCGCGTAAGGCGTTGTCGGCGCGGTTTGCTAAGTCGCCGCGGAGGAAGGAGGACGAATTGACTAGCGAGCGAGTGGACTAGCTGCAGTAGCTTGGGAGGGAAAAAGCCACCTTAGGGTGGCTTTTTCTCTTTTTTACCCTATACCCACGCCAATCAGTTAGCGGTTCATCGAACTCTGCGGCGGGAGCTACGCTTTTGAGGTAAGCCCTTTTTGCTGGCCTTGGTCAGAGCTAGCTCGGCCTCTGCTATGCCGGCTGGAGTGAGGGTGGCGGTTTCCCCAGTTACATACTCTATGAGTCGGTCCGCGTGCAGCCGCTTAAGGATTCTTCTGAAGTTACTTAGATTCTTGTATTCAGTTGAAATTTTTAGCGCACTCTCCTTTTGTGGACTCTTGTCATAGAGAAGTACAAGTAGTTGCTCTCTTGTCGTGAGATCGGTCTTCAAGACTCTTGTTATGTCGCCATGCTTCCAGATCAAGCTCAAGCGACGTTCGACAATTGAGTCAATTGTTTTTTGGGCGGAGGCTGGGTCTGTGCCAGAAGCAAGGCGAACTAGCTCGGCTAGAACCCATTTGGCGGTATAAAGGATGTAGGTGGCGTCCATCTCGTTGGGGGAGATGGCGCCCACGTGACCGACGCCACGCTTGTTCCGGATGTTGAAGACTGCTTTCAGGGCACGGGGAATCAAGATCCGAAACGACTCATCGCCGGTTGCTTGCTCATATTTCTTGAGTTCACCGTCGTGGAACTTTGGCATATCGACGCCGATCGGGGTGAACGATCCAAACAGCTCAGACTCCAGGGCACGACGAACACCTTCCACAAAGTGGCCAGCATCAAGCTCGCTCGCTTTCCACTTCCCCAAAATGTAGTTGCCTTCGATTTCTCGGTAGGCGTCGATGATTACTCTTACTACGTCGTTCGGGTATCTCGATTTCAGGATGGCGTCTACATTCATGATCTGAGGGAGTTCGCAAGATCAGATGCTTTTCGTTTCCCCGGAGCCGTAAGTGTCACGCTTTGGCTTCCGGAAGAGCCAGAAATGAGGAACAGTTCTTTTTGGTCCTTAAGTGACTTGGAGAAATTCGTGCTATCTAGGCATGCGTGTGCCGCACACAAATCTCGGATGGTTGAATAACCGACGGAATTAATACCCTGTAGCTGATTGGCGAAACCAAGTAGCAACGCTACATTTACCGTCTTGCTCGATTTGTTGCCGCCTGGGATATCTTTAAGGATTTGAATCTTTCCATCAGCCAAGGCAAATAGGTTTTCGTAATCAGAAAGCCCGCCATTAATGTCGTTCTGCGCATTTTTTGGTGTCGTATCGCGGCCGTTTGGTTTCTGATTGTTAGGTGCCGGCTGGCTTAGATATTTTTCGAGAATAGGTTCGAGTTTTTGCAGTTGGGCTGCAACGAAACCCTCGGAACCTTCCACTTCCAAGAGTCCTTCCGAAAAAGAGAACTTGACCCGAGCAGACCCGCTTGTCATAACCCCTCCCGATATGGATGTGTGCGCCAGCTTGGCAGAGGGATATTAGCTCTAACACCTAAGAAATAGAAAATCATCCAAAAGCTATAGTCCGCGACTCGAATCGCAGCCTGTGAAATTGGGGTGCTAGCGAGGGTCTCAGCGAGACGATGGATTTTTACACCCCGTTTACACCCCTCCCCCCAACCTTTACCCCGTTTTTACCCCCCTTTCCCTACTGTTGCACTGCACGCAGGCCCTGTGACGGGAGCCTGCCTGCACGCCGCATCCGGCCCCAGTTGACGCGCACCTGCGACGGGCCGGGCGGCACCTAAAACAACAAGGGAAAGGTCCATGCAAGCCAAGGTTTCTTTGCACGCCACCGTCATGGGTGGCGTTGTCTTCTGTGCCGCAGCACTGTCGAGCGCGGCCGCTTTTGCGCAGTCCACTGACGCTGCGCCGGCCCCCGCCGCTGCCCCTGCCAGCCCGTTGACGGCCAACGTCACGCTGGCCAGCCAATATCGCTATCGCGGTCTCATGCAGACCAACAACAAACCGGCCATCCAGGGCGGTGTGGATTACGCGCTGCCCAACGGCTTCTACGTGGGCAACTGGAACTCGTCGATCAGTTGGCTGGGGGATTCCAACCCCAACGTCTCCGCGCCCATCGAGATGGATTTCTACGGCGGCTACAAGACCGAGCTGATGAAGGACGTGCCCATTGATGTGGGCGTGCTGCAGTACTACTACCCGGGCAGCTACCCCGACGGCTACACCCGCCCGCACACCACCGAAGGTTATGCACAGATCGGCTACGGGCCGGTCTCGTTCAAGTACTCGCACGCGTTTTCCAACCTGTTCGGTTTTGCGGATAGCCACCACAGCCAGTACTTCGATCTGTCGGGCAACTTCGACACCGGTTTCTGGGGCCTTACGCTGAACCTGCACGTGGGCTACCAGCAGGTGCCGCATCAGGTGGTGCGCACGTCGTATGCCGACTGGAAGGTGGGCGTGACGAAGGACTTCGGCAGCGGTTGGACGGCATCGCTTGCGTACATCGACACCAACGCTGCGCGCGCCGCGTACACCAACACGCGCGGCAACTACATGGGCAAGGCCACCGCGCTGCTGGCGGTGACCAAGACGTTCTGACCAACACGACCTGAAGGAAAGGGGAGCGCATATGGACCTCGTTTATCTCGCCGGCCTTGCGGTGCTGGCCCTGGCAGTGGGCGGCTTGCTCGCCCTCTCCGGCCGGCTTGCCACCAAAGACCAACCGACCACGCACGCGATGGAGAAACAGCAATGACCTGGCTCTATGTGCTGTCCGGGGCCATCACGGTGGCCTTGCTGGTTTATCTGTTTGTGGCCCTCTTGTGGCCCGAACGCTTCTAACAACACTGCGAGGCACACCATGAATGCGTTCCTCCTCCAGCTGGCGATCTACCTGGTTGTGCTGCTGGTTCTGGCCAAACCGCTGGGCGCGTATATGACCGGCGTGTTTGGTGACAAGCCTTCGCGCGCGCACTGGCTCGGCCCCGTCGAGCGGCTGTTCTATCGCGTGGCCGGCGTCAACCCGCAGGCCGAGATGGGCTGGAAGCGCTATGCGCTGGCTGTCATCGTCGTCAACGTGCTGGGCGCGCTGGCGGTCTATGCGCTGCAGCGCGTGCAGCAGTGGCTGCCGCTCAACCCGCAGGGCTTTGGTGCCATCACGCCGGATTCGTCCTTCAACACGGCCATCAGCTTTGTGAGCAACACCAACTGGCAAGGCTATTCGGGCGAAAGCACGATGAGCTATCTCACGCAGATGCTCGGCCTGGCGGTGCAGAACTTCCTGTCTGCGGCGACCGGCATTGCGGTGGTGATTGCGCTCATCCGCGGCTTTGCGCGCCACTCGGCCAACACCATCGGCAACTTCTGGGTCGACTTCACGCGCGCCACGGTCTACGTGCTGCTGCCGCTGTCGATTCTGGTGTCGGTGTTCTTCGTGAGCCAGGGCGTGATCCAGAACTTCGATGGCTACAAGGAGGTGACCACCGTCACCGCCACCACGTACGACAACCCGAAGATGGACGCCAGCGGCCAGCCGCTCAAGGACGCACAAGGCAACCCCGTCACCGAGAAAGCCACCACGCAAACGCAGACCCTGCCGATGGGCCCGGTCGCGTCGCAAGAGGCGATCAAGATGCTCGGCACGAACGGTGGCGGTTTCTTCAACGCCAACTCCGCACACCCGTACGAGAACCCCAACGCGCTGACCAACTTCGTGCAGATGCTGGCGATCTTCATCATCCCGGCGGCGCTGTGCTTTACGTTTGGCGGCATGGTGGGCGATGGCCGGCAAGGCTGGGCCGTGCTTGCGGCGATGACGGTGCTGTTTGCCGTGCTCGCCGTCTTCCTGGCATGGGCTGAGCTGCATGCCAACCCGATGCTTGCGAACCTCGGCATCGACCAGGCCATGGGCAACATGGAAGGCAAGGAAACGCGCTTCGGCATCGTGGCCTCGTCGCTGTTTGCCACCATCACCACGGCGGCGTCGTGCGGGGCGGTGAATGCCATGCATGACTCGCTGACCGCGCTGGGCGGCTTCGTGCCGATGTTCCTGATGCAGCTGGGCGAAGTGGTGTTTGGCGGTGTGGGCTCGGGCCTGTACGGCATGCTGGTGTACGCCATCCTGGCCGTGTTCATTGCGGGCCTGATGATCGGCCGTACGCCGGAATACCTCGGCAAGAAGATCGAGGTGTTCGAGATGAAGATGACGTCAATCGCCATCCTCGTCACGCCGCTGCTGGTGCTGGTGGGCACGGCCATCGCCGTGGTCGTCACGCAGGGCAAGGCCGGCATCTTCAACCCGGGCACGCACGGCTTCTCTGAAGTGCTGTACGCCTTCTCATCGGCGGCCAACAACAACGGCAGCGCGTTTGCGGGCCTGTCTGCCAACACGCCGTTCTACAACATCGCGCTGGGCATTGCGATGTGGCTGGGCCGCTTCTGGATCATCGTGCCGGTGCTGGCGATGGCAGGCACGTTTGCCGCCAAGAAGCGCCTGCCCGTGACGGCCGGCACGCTGCCCACGCATGGGCCGCTGTTTGTGGTGCTGCTGATCGGCTCGGTGCTGCTGGTGGGCGCGCTCACGTACATCCCGGCGCTCGCACTGGGCCCGATTGCAGAACACCTCGCCCGCTAAGAACCTGCCCATGTTCCTACTGCGCGTCCCGATCTTGGCCCTGCGATGCTCGCCGTACACCTGTACGGCTGCGCTTCTCGCGCCAACCTCGGGCCGCTCGCTACGGACCATGAGCAGGTTCCACGGCGCGTAGTCCACTCAATATCAACAGGTGCCTTATGGCTATCCGTTATCCCGAATCCGAACCGGTTGTGCGTACGGTCAAGCACAAGCTTGAGCCGAGCGCCGGTACTGGTACTGCTGCAGCGGCCGAGCCGCAGGCACGCAGCACGCATACGACGCACACCACGCTGTCCGCCAAGGATGTGCGCAAGCTGTCGATGTTCTCGTCGGCGCTGGTCAAGCCCGCCATTGTCGATAGCTTCCGCAAGCTGTCGCCGCGCGCGCAGGCCAAGAACCCGGTGATGTTTGTCGTCTACGTCGGCAGCATCCTCACCACGATCCTGTGGGGGATGGCGCTGCGCGGCCAGGCCGAAGCGCCGGCGGGCTTCATCCTCGCCGTGTCGGTGTGGCTGTGGTTCACGGTGTTGTTCGCCAACTTTGCCGAAGCGCTGGCCGAGGGCCGCAGCAAGCAGCAGGCCGCATCGCTGCGCGGCATCAAGACCACGGTGCAGGCCAAGGTGCTGGCAGATGCAGGCCGCCGTGACCGTGTGGAAGCACGCGCCGCCACCGCGCTGCGCCGTGGCGACATCGTGCTCATCGAAGCCGGCGACATGGTGCCCGGCGACGGCGAGGTCATCGAAGGCGTGGCCTCGGTGGACGAAAGCGCCATCACGGGCGAATCGGCACCGGTCATCCGCGAATCGGGCGGGGATTTCTCGTCCGTGACGGGCGGCACGCGCGTGCTGTCGGACTGGATCATCGTGCGCATCACCGCCAACCCCGGCGAGAGCTTCCTCGATCGGATGATCTCGATGGTGGAAGGCGCCAAGCGCCAGAAGACGCCGAACGAGCTGGCGCTGACGATTCTGCTGGTGAGCCTGACCATCATCCTGATGCTGGCGACCGTCACGCTGCTGCCGTACTCGATCTTCTCGGTGGACGCGATGAAGGCCGGTTCGCCGATCACGATTACCGTCCTCGTCGCGCTGCTGGTGTGTCTGATCCCGACCACCATCGGCGGGCTGCTCTCCGCCATTGGCGTGGCGGGCATGAGCCGCATGATGCAGGCGAACGTGATCGCCACCTCCGGCCGCGCCGTGGAGGCGGCTGGTGATGTGGATGTGCTGCTGCTCGACAAGACCGGCACGATCACGCACGGCAACCGTCAGGCTTCGCGCTTCATTCCTGCGCCGGGCGTGACGGCCAAGCAGTTGGCCGAGGCGGCATGGCTGTCGTCGCTGGCTGACGAAACGCCGGAAGGCCGCAGCATCGTCACGCTGGCACGCAACCTGGGCGAGGCGTCCATCGATGAAGCCGCGTTGGCGAAGACCCAGCCCGTGTACGTTGCCTTCTCTGCGCAAACACGCATGAGCGGCATCAACGTCTCGTATGCAGGCGACGCCCGTCAGATCCGCAAGGGCGCGGCCGATGCGATTCGCACGCATGTGACGCTGCTGGCCGGCAAGTTTCCCGATGCCGTGTCGACGGCTGTGGATGACGTGGCACGCGCGGGCGGTACGCCGCTGGTGGTGTCCGACAACGACCGCGTGCTCGGCGTGGTGGAGCTGAAGGACATTGTGAAGGCCGGCATCCGCGAGCGCTTTGCCGAGCTGCGCCAGATGGGCATCAAGACGGTGATGATCACCGGCGACAACCGCCTGACCGCCGCGTCCATCGCCGCTGAAGCCGGCGTCGACGACTTCATTGCCGAAGCCACGCCCGAGACCAAGCTGGCGCTGATCCGCGAACAGCAGGCGCAGGGCCGCCTCGTTGCCATGACCGGTGACGGCACCAACGATGCGCCCGCCCTGGCACAGGCCGACGTGGCCGTCGCCATGAACAGCGGCACGCAGGCCGCCAAGGAGGCCGGCAACATGGTCGACCTGGATTCCAGCCCGACCAAGTTGATCCAGATTGTCGAGATCGGCAAGCAGATGCTGATGACGCGCGGCTCGCTCACCACGTTCTCGATCGCCAACGATGTGGCGAAGTACTTCGCCATCATCCCGGCCGCGTTCGCGACGACGTATCCGCAGCTCGCCGCGCTGAACGTGATGCACCTGGCAACGCCGGCATCAGCCGTGATGAGCGCCGTGATCTTCAACGCGCTGATCATCGTGTTCCTGATCCCGCTGGCGCTCAAGGGCGTGAAGTACCGCGCGCTGGGAGCCGCCGCGCTGCTGCGCCGCAATCTCTTGATCTACGGCCTGGGCGGCCTGCTGCTGCCCTTCCCGGGCATCAAGATCATCGACATGTTCCTGGCCGCAATGGGCTGGGTTTAAGGAAGGAGTGCATTCATGGCAACCACAACTCAAGCGCGTCAACCTGTTCAGGCCGATGTGCCGCAACAAGGTGGGCTGCTGCGTGCGGCGCTGGTGGTATTCGTCGGGCTGTCGCTCATTACCGGGGTGCTGTATCCGGTGGTGGTGACGGGCGTCGGCAAGGCGCTGTTTCCGGCGCAGGCCGGGGGCTCGATCATCGAGCGTGGCGGCAAGGCTGTCGGGTCTTCGTTGATCGGGCAGAACTTTGACACCCCGGAGTATTTCTGGGGGCGGATCTCGGCGACTGCGCCCAATCCGTATAACGCGCAGGCTTCGGGTGGCTCCAACCTTGGGCCTAGCAACCCGGCGTTGACGGAAGCGGCCAAGGCCCGCATTGCGGCGCTCAAGGAAGCGGACCCGACGAACAGTGCGCCGATTCCTGCTGATCTTGTGACGGCCTCTGCGAGTGGGCTGGACCCGGAGATTAGTCCTGCTGCTGCGGCGTATCAGGTGGAGCGTGTTGCGCGTGCGCGGCATCTCTCGGCTGACCTGGTGAAGAAGGCTGTGGCTGAGAACACCAAGGGGCCGGTGCTTGGGGTGTTTGGCGAGCCTACGGTGAATGTGTTGGAACTGAATTTGGCGTTGGATGGGTTGAAGTGAGGGGTTGGGGTTTTGTGGACTGCTGGTTTTTGATGTTGGTGGTCCACCCTCCTTTCGTTCCCTGCCGGGACCGACTCACTTTTCTTTGTCTTGCCAAAGAAAAGTAAGCAAAAGAAAGGCGCGCCCGAGATGGCGACCCCCTCCTTGAATTTCTGTAACCGTGCGGGGAAGGAGGCAAACTCGCTTCGCTCAGACAGGCCTCCTTCCTTTATCCGCCCGCTTACAGAAATTCAAGGCGCCATCAAGGGCAGGAACGTCAAAGGCCAAACCAGTGGTGTGCGGGCCCTGTCGGCATTTCGTTTGTTGCGGTGTGCTGCTTCGCTTCACTCGCGGTCTCCACCCGGTCTTACTGCTTTGCCTTGCCCCTTGCTGCGCATCCACCACTGCGCCTGTGCTCCGATGGTGTGGCCGTACCCTGCCCTAGATGGCGCCTTGAATTTCTGTTGCAGGGAGGAAAAAGGAAGGGAAACTGTCTGAGCGAAGCGAGTTTTTCCCTTCCCCTCCCTGCGACATAAATTCAAGGAATCTTTCGCCATCTCGGGCGCGCCTTTCTTTGCTTACTTTCTTTGGGCAAGACCAAAGAAAGTGAGTCAGCCCCGGCAGGGGATGAAACAGGGGATGCACCCACAACAAAAAAACACCCAAAATACGCAACATGCAAGAAGCCGCGCGCCCGAACCCCGACCAACTCCTAGCCGAACTCCAATCCGACCAAGAGCAGTCCGCCCGCGGCAAACTCCGCATCTATTTCGGCGCCTCGGCCGGTGTAGGCAAAACCTACGCGATGCTGGCCGCAGCAAAGGCCGCCCGCGCCGCCGGCATCGACGCCATCATCGGCCTGGTCGAAACCCACGGCCGCGCCGAAACCGCCGCGCTGGTCGCAGACCTTGAGCACCTTCCCACCCGCCAAGTCGAATACAAGGGCCGCACGTTGCCCGAATTCGATCTGGATGCCGCACTGGCGCGCCGGCCGGCGCTGATCCTCGTCGACGAGCTTGCCCACTCCAACGTGGCAGGCTCGCGCCACCCCAAGCGCTGGCAGGACATTGAAGACCTGCTTGCCGCCGGCATCGACGTCTGGACCACCGTCAACGTCCAGCATCTCGACAGCCTGAACGAGGCGGTCGGCAGCATCACCGGCATCCGCGTGTGGGAAACCGTGCCGGATGCGGTGTTCGATGCGGCCAACGAAGTCATCCTCGTCGACCTGCCCGCCGATGAACTGCTGCGCCGACTGGCCGAGGGCAAGGTCTACATGCCCGAGCAGGCGCAACACGCGGCGCGCAATTTTTTCCGCAAGGGCAACCTCATCGCGCTGCGCGAACTCGCCCTGCGCCGCACCGCCGATCGCGTCGACGATGACGTGCAGGCCTATCGCCGCGCGCGTCGCATTGAAAACGTCTGGCGCACGCGCGAAACCGTCGTCGCGTGCCTGGACCCACAGGGCGATGGCGAGCAGGTCATCCGCAGCGCCGCGCGGCTGGCCGCGCAGCTGGAATGCGACTGGCATGCCGTGGCCGTGGTGATGCCGCATCTGCGCGCCGCCGATGCGCGCACCGAGCGCTTGCATGCCCTGCTCAAGCTGGCCGAAGACGCCGGTGCCAAGGTGGAGACGCTGGCTGGCACCAACGCCGTCGAGGCGATCACCGGTTATATCCGCCGCCACAACATCACCAAGGCGGTGATCGGGCGGCCGCCGGAGAAGCGCTGGCGATCGGCGCGGGCCATCGTGGTTGCGCTGCGGCTGGCGATCGGGCTGGAGCGCCGGCTGCCGAGCGGCGACTTTGCCGAAGCGTTGGCACGGCACTGCCCCGAGGTCGACGTGATCCGCGCGGCGGCGGACCCAGCGCATATCCAGCTGCCGCCGCGCGCAGCAGACATTGGCCGTGCCGACGTGCGCAGCGAGGCGCAGCGTGCGGCCGATGCACAGGCCGGTTGGCTCAAGCCGGCGTACGTGGCCGCGTGCGTGTATGTGGGCGTGGCGACGGCGCTGTCCAGCCTCGTGCGGCCGGTGTTCGATCTGGCCAACATCGTCATGCTGTTCCTGGCGGCCGTGGTGGCGGTGGCGATGCGCCATGGGCGCGGGCCCGCAGCGCTGGCGTCGGTGCTGTCGGTGGCGCTGTTCGATTTCTTCTTCGTGCCGCCACGCTTTTCCTTTGCCGTGAGCGACGTGCAGTACCTGCTGACCTTTGGGGTGATGCTGGCCGTGGGCATGCTGGTGGGCCAGTTGACGGCCGGCCTGCGTGAACAGGCCGAGGTGGCGGTGCAGCGCGAGGCGTCGGCGCATGCGCTGTATGAGGCCGCGCGGGAGTTGTCCGCCGCGCTCACGCTGGACCAGATCGTCAGCATCGGCGGGCGCTTCGTCAACGCAACGTTTGGCGGGCGCTGTGCGTTCTTCTTCGTCGGGCTCGATGGGCGGCTGGGCGCACCGCAGATTGCCAAGCCGGAAGGCAGCACCGATGCGCCGTCCGGCATGCCCAACCTCGACCGCGTGCTGGCCGATTGGACGTATCAGCATGGCCAGCCTGCCGGTACGGGCACGCA
This sequence comes from Ralstonia sp. UNC404CL21Col, assembly GCF_000620465.1. Classification (GTDB taxonomy): domain Bacteria; phylum Pseudomonadota; class Gammaproteobacteria; order Burkholderiales; family Burkholderiaceae; genus Ralstonia; species Ralstonia flatus. The sequence goes on along the minus strand of NZ_JIBE01000003.1, from coordinate 1,643,813 downwards.
TACGCTGCCGTCGGGCTCGGTGCTGTATCTGCCCTTGAAGGCGCCGATGGCGATTCGCGGTGTGCTCGCCGTGGAGCCCGAAACCTTCCAGGTGCTCGCCCAGCCCGACAACCGCCGCCAGATCGACGCCTGCGCCACGCTCATCGCCATCGCCATCGAGCGTGTGCATTACGTGGAAGTGGCCCGCGATGCGCTGGTGCGGATTGAATCGGAGCGGTTGCGCAATTCGCTGCTGGCCGCCGTGTCGCACGACTTGCGCACGCCGCTCACGGGCCTGGTGGGGATGGCCGAGACGCTGCTGCGCGCGCAGCCGCCCTTGCCCGCGCTGCAGGCCGAAGCTGCAGCCGCCATCGGCCAGCAGGCGCAGCGCATGCGCACCATGGTCACCAACCTGCTCGACATGGCGCGCCTGCAGAACCAGGACGTCAAGCTGCGGCTCGAGTGGCAATCGATCGAGGAGCTGGTGGGCGCCGCGCTGCAGGCGAACCCGCTGCCCGATCATCGTGTGGTGGTGGATCACCTTTCGGCGCTGCCGCTCATCCGCTGCGATGGGCCGTTGATGGAGCGCGTGCTGTCGAACCTGCTGGAGAACGCGGGCAAGTTTGCGCCGGCCGGCACCGAAGTCCGCGTCTCGGGCGAACTCGTCCGCGACGAAGCGCACGGCAACGAACTGCGCCTGCGTGTGCGCGACCACGGGCCGGGTGTGCCCGCCGGTTCGGTGCGCACCATCTTCGAGAAGTTCACGCGCGGCGAAAAGGAATCGGCCACCACCGGCGTCGGCCTGGGCCTGGCGGTGTGCGAGGCGATCGTCAGTGCGCATCACGGCCGCATCTGGGTGGAGGCGCCGGCCGATGGCGGTGCATGCTTCGTCGTCGCCCTGCCCGCCGCCGAGCCGCCGCCTGTGGAAGACGCCGAGCCCATCGCCTAGCCCGGCTGCACCGTTGCAGGGCATATGGACATGCCGAAAAAGTCGTTCGGTTACGTGGGCCGCTATGACAGGATCTCGTCACACGCCCGCTACCCGCGGGCGGATTTCATTCACGACAAGATCCACGAGGTTTCTCCATGTCTCTGTTCTCCCGCCTTGCGCGCGTGGCCGTACCGGCCATTGCCTTTGCCGTCGCCACCGCCGCCAACGCCGACACCAAGCAGATCAAGCTCGGCACCATGAGCGGCCCCGATGCGCAAATCTGGGAAGTCGTTCAGAAGGTCGCCAAGAAGGACGGCCTGGACGTCAAGATCATCGAGTTCAACGACTACGCCCAGCCCAACCCCGCGCTCGATTCGGGCGACCTGGACGCCAACGGCTTCCAGCATCAGCCCTTCCTCGACAGCCAGATCCAGGCGCGCCATTACAAGATCGTCAACGTGGGCCTGACCTACGTGGCGCCGATGGGCTTCTACTCGAAGAAGGTCAAGTCGCTGGCGCAGCTCAAGGAAGGCGCCAAGGTCGGCATCCAGAACGATCCGTCCAACGGCAACCGCGCGCTGCTGCTGCTGCAGAAGGCCGGCGTGATCAAGCTGAAGGCGGGTGCCGGCACGAACGGCAACAACGCCACCCCGCGCGACGTGGTCGAGAACCCGAAGAAGATCAAGCTGATCGAGCTGGATTCGGCGCAGCTGCCGCGCTCGCTGGATGACCTGGACGCCGCTTCGATCAACACCGACTACGCGGTCAAGAACGGCCTGACGCCGACCAAGGACGCCATCGCACTGGAAGATCGCCAGGGGCCGTACGCCAACCTGATCGCCGTGCGTGAAAAAGACAAGAACCAGCCGTGGGTGAAGACGCTGGTGCGCGCCTACCAATCGGAAGATGTGCGCAAGTTCATCGACACGCAGTTCAAGGGTGCGATCCTGCCGGCGTTTTAAGTTGAGCTGCTAAGTCAGCAGTTACTTTCGCCGATCAGCCCGAAATTGAACCGTGGCGCACCGCGAGCTTGACGTGAGCTTTCGGTGCGCCACGTGCTTTGTTGCGTTGCATCATCGTTTGACGCTTGCAATCGTTTTCGTCACACGTGGCGCGCCGGCAACGCTTGTAGCTTCTCGTTACATTAAGTAGTTCTACCTTATTGCAACGCAGCAAACGATTCGCTATAGTAGGAACTGTCTCCTCCACCCTCCTTGGTGGATTGTGGCCCGAGCACCTGGTGCTCGGGCTTTTTTCTTTGGCGCGCGGCTTTCGTTGTTCTTTTGGCCGCCTTGCATCTCAGCCGGTTCTGGCTACTCTGAATTCTCATCTTTTCGGCGTCTTGCTCCGGGGTGCGTTGCCCGATAGCAACGAGCGCAGATTTTTCAGGCGGGCGCTTCGAGCCACGCTTCGATCGCTAAAGCGCGTCAGAGCGGTGTCCGCCTAAAGCGTTGCCTGCATCACGTTGTCGCGGCGAATGTGCGCGCAACGGTGTGCTTTGTGCAGCTAACATCGCGAAATTGCGTCAGTTTTTGTCCTACAAGGGTTTCGGCGAACCCCGGACAGTCTGACTGCACCCCCTCCACTAAACTTCACCTTGCTCTCTCTTTAGAGAGCACTCCCCCCCTTTTGAGCCCGCCCCTGTTGCGGGCTTCATTTTTTTCGGGCACGATTTCTTCCATCCCGACGCCGCCGACACCGGCGTCGGAAGCTCAAAAGGTTGGGGGAATCGCTCAAGGCCCGCGCAGTTGAAAAGCTGCGCGGGCTTTGTTTTTTCCGGCTCCGTGCATCGACTGCGCCTGACAAGGCCTCCGCGCGGTGCTTCAATGGCGGCTGACGGTGGCGTCACACCGCGCAGACACAATGCGCTTCGCCCCGATACCCACAACAACAAGGACTGGCCGATGGAAGGTTTCGCGCAACTCGCCGTGCTGGTGGTGGACGACCACCCCGTGCAACGGGCTGCCGCCCGGCAACTGCTCCATACGCTGGGCGTGCAGCAGATCCTGACCGCTTGCGACGGCCGCGAGGCGCTCTACCTCCTCCAGCTCTGCCACGTCGATCTCGTGCTGTGCGACATCGACATGCCTGGCATGAACGGCCCCGAACTGATGGAGCAGATGCACCTGCGCGGCGGCCGCGTTTTTCCGCGACAGGCGCCCGTGTGGGCGTGGGTCAGCGCGATGGATGCGCCGATCGTGGAGTCGCACGTCAGCCTGGCCGATGCGATCGGGCTGACGCGCACGCACGGCGTGCAAAAGCCGCTGCGCCCGGCGCACGTGCTGCCGTTGCTCGAAGAAGCCGCCGCGCGCGAGCTGGACCGGGCGCCCGCTGCAACCGTGGGCCTGCCGCAGTTTTCCGATGATGAACTGGCCGCGCTGATCCACGAAACGCCCGAGCAGATCGAAGTCGTCTTTCAACCGCAGCACGATCTGGCCAGCAATCAGATTGCGGGCGCCGAGGCGCTCTGCCGCTGGATGCACCCCGTGCACGGGCGTGTGTCGCCCGCCGCGTTCGTGCCGCGCCTGGAAGCGCTCGGGCTAGCCGATGGCCTGTTCTTCCACGTGCTGGAGCATTGCGTACGCGTGCAGCACGCGCTGGCTGCGCATGCGCATCCGGTTTCGATCGGGGTGAATGCGTCTGCGCAGACGCTGAGCCGGGCCGGCACCATCGACCGCATCGAAGCCATCGTGCGCGAGGCACGCATTGCGCCCGCGGCCATCGCGATCGAGCTGACGGAGGATTCGCCCGTGCCGGATGCCGCGCAGCTCACCATCGCGCTGAACCGCTTGCGCCTGCTGGGCCATCCGCTCGCCATCGACGATTTTGGGGTGGGCATTGCCACGCTCAAGCTGCTGGCCGACCTGCCCTTTACCATTCTCAAGATCGATCGTTCGTTTACGGCGGCGGTGGATCAGACCAGTCAGCGCGGCGTGATCTGCCGCACGATGATCGAACTGGCGCGCACGCTGCAGCTCGAGTGCATTGCCGAAGGCGTGGAGACCGATGCGCAGCGCCAGACCCTGCGCGCGCTCGGCTGCGCCACGGGCCAGGGGTATCTGTGGGCCGCGCCGCTCTCCGTTACGGCGTTTCTGGCGCACGTGCAGGCGGCGGCTTGAGGGCGAATGCCGCAGGGCCATTCAGTTTTTCGCAGCCCTGATAGAAACAGCTTCTGCCCCGAAAGGTTACATCCTGCAAAAGTAAGAAAAGTCTGACCCCGCCGGGCATATCAGGTGAGTAAGGTACCCGCTCCTCTCTGCGGCCTTCCCTCCTTCCATGACGGCTCCGATTTCTCCCACCCTGCTGTTTGCCGAGCACGACACGCCATGGCCGGCGATGCGCTTGAGCTGACGGCGCGCGCATGTCCTCTGTCCTCTCGATCGTGACGGCAGACGATCATCCGTTGATTCTGCGGGGGCTGGCGGTGGCCCTTGGGCAATTTCCGCAGCTGCGTGTCGTCGCACAGGCACACGACGGACGCGAGCTGCTGGAGATGCTTCTGCGCGCCGACTGCAATGTCATCGTGACCGACTACAACCTGGGCGGCGACCCCGCTTTCGATGGCATGCAACTGCTGGGGCGCCTGCGCAAGAAGCATCCCAAGCGCGCCATCGTCGTCTGCACGATGGTTCACAACCCGGCCCTGCTGCGCGCCATGCGGCAAATCGGCGTGTCGGGCATTGTGAGCAAGAACGACGACCTCGTTCATGTCGGCCACGCTGTCATGGCCGGCGCGCGCGGCGTGCGCTATGACAGCCCGCGCATCCTGGAGGACACGGGCCTTGGTTCCAACGAACGGAGTGTGTCCGAGCGACTGAGCGTGCGGGAGCGCGAAGTGCTTCGCATGTATGCCCGCGGCATGGCCGTGTCGGACATTGCGCTGAGGCTCGGTTCGAGCATCAAGACCGTCAGCACACAAAAGACCGTGGCGCTGCGCAAGCTGGGGCTGGTGCGCGAGACGGATCTCTTTCAGTACGTTCGCGACAGCGGGTTGACGGCGCTGCGCTAAGCGCCCGGTTCAGCCTGCCCGACGGGGCATCGGCACGGCTTGCGTTGGGGCGATGCCCGTGTCGGATGCCTGCGCGGGCCATGCTTGCGCGCCCATCAGCCAATTGAACACCGGCGTTGCCAGCATGGCGCCGAGCAGTTGCGCGAGCATGTAGCCCGGGACATCCCCCGGGCGGATGCCGGAGGGGCCGTCAGTCAGCGCGCAGGCAAAGGCCAACGCCGGGTTGGCCAGCGATGACGACGCCGTGAACCAATATCCGGCCGCGATATAGGCGGCCACCACCAGCGGCAATTGCTTCGGCGCGTGACGGCCGCAGGCGATGCCCACGCCAATCAATCCGAACGTTGCCAGAGCCTCGCTCCACCACAGGGCGGGTCCGGTTGCGGCATGCGTGCCCGGCGCCCACGCCGGCATGCCGAACATGGCATGCGCAGCGGCCACACCCAGCGCGGCGCCCACGACTTGTGCGGCCAGATAGGCCAGCGCCGCATGCCCACGCAGACCGCCCCGCAGCCACGCCGACAGGGTGACCGCCGGGTTCAGATGTGCACCCGACACCGGCGTGAACACCGTCAGCAGCGCCAGCAGACCGGCGCCACCGGCCAGCGATTGCGCTAGCAGCGTCCACGTGGCATCGCCGCCGGAGAGCCGGCTTGCGTGGATGCCGGTGCCGATCACCACCGCAATCAGCAGGGCTGTGCCGAGCCCCTCCGCGACGATGCGACGAGCCAGCGACGGTGCGGCGGACGGGGCCGAAGCCGCGGTGCGAAGGTGGGAAACAGTGGCCATGCGGAAGGAAGGCGAGCGATGCCAAGCGCATCGCGCGGGAGTGTGGAATGTCCGCTGCGGCCGATCAATGCACGCGGGCGCGCTTGTGTCGCGCGCCCGAGTATCGAATCGTGTGGTGTAACTCAGGCCGGGCTTGCCGCGCCGGCCGCGGCCAGTTGCCGTTGCTGCGCCCCGAGCCTCGCAAAACCCACCGCAGCCGCGCCGAGCGCCGCCAACATGGCGATGCATCCCGCCATCGTGCCGTGCGCCATGCCGATGGCACCGCCGCCTGCGGCAAACGTGAAATACAGCCCGCCGATGCAGGCGACGCCCAGGGCGCCCGCCAATTGCTGCGCCGTAATCAGCAGCCCAGCCGCTGCGCCGGCCTGCGTACGTGCCACGCCGGTCAGCACCAGGCCGATGAGCGGGACGACGACCAAGCCTTGCCCTGCGCCGTACAGCGCCACCGCAATGCCGATGCGCGCCATGCTCGGCGTGGCGGGGTGCGCCCACGCCGTGCCGAAACCCGACAGCAGCGTCAGCAGCCCCAGCGCCATCAGGCCGAGGCCTGCTAGCAGCGCGCGAATGCCATGGCGCCGCACCAACGCATTCGCCACCCGCGACGTGATGAGAAAGGTGATGGCCAGCGGCAGGATGGCAACGCCCATGCGCACCGCAGACAGCTGCCGCCCGTTTTGCAGATACAGCGTCAGCACCAGGAAGAAGGCCATCATCCCGATGTAGTGCAGCGCCGATGCCGTCAGGCCGGTCATGAACGCGCGATGCTGCAGCAAGGTGGGCGGCAGCAGCGGCGTACCGCCAGCGCGGTCGACACGGGCCTCAAGCTGCTGGAACGTCGCCATGCCCAGCACGCCTACGGCAAGCAGTGCCAGCGTCCACACCGGCCAGTGCAGCTCGCGACCGAACAGCAGCGGTACCAGCACGGCGGCCACGCTGACGGCCATCCAGGCCACGCCAGCGGTATCGAGATGCACCTTTGCCGCGTCGGCGCTCGGGTGCGGAATCCAGCGCCAGCCGAGCAGCGCGGCGGTCAGCCCGACCGGCACGTTGATCAGGAAGGCCGAGCGCCAGCCCAACCCGGCGATGTCTGCGCTGGTGAGTGCGCCGCCTACGAGCAACCCGGCCGCGCCGCCCGTGCCCATCACCAGGCCGAAGATCGACAGCGCCCGGTCACGCTCGGCGCCGGCAAAGAGCGCCTGCACGCTCGCCAGCACTTGCGGCACCATCATCGCGGCGGAGAGGCCCTGCGTGAAACGCCATGCAATGAGCGCCGCCGCGCTGCCCGCCAGCCCGCAACCGGCAGAGGTGGCGGTAAAGGCCACGAGGCCCAGCAGGAAGACGCGCCTGCGACCGAACAGATCGCCCAGACGGCCGCCGGTAATGAGCAGAATCGCATAGCCAAGCTGGTACACCGCCAGCACGGCCTCGAGTTGCGCGGGCGTGGCATGCAGGCTCGTGCGGATGCTCGGGATCGCCACATTGGCGATGAACGCATCGACGATGAACATGAACTGCGCTGTCACCATCACACCAAAGGCGAGCCAGCGGCGGGGTTCCGATACGGAGGAAGCAGAAGAAAGGTGGGTCACGATCGGCTCCGGAAAGAGAGGTGAACGCAGCGTAGGTGCGCGCGCCGATTCGATGCAGAGCTAGGATTAACCTAGGATGAGCTTGTCCCTCCCACCCACACGCACCGCCGTGTGTAATACCGCCATGGACGATTTCACCGCCGACCTCGCGCCCTTGCCCGCCGCGCCCCGCAACGAGCTGGGCGAGTTCCTGCGCAGCCGCCGCAGCCATCTGCGTCCGCAGGATGTGGGGCTGCCCGAGGGCAGCGGGCGCCGCCGCACCGCCGGGCTGCGCCGGGAAGAGGTTGCGCAGCTCGCCAATATCAGCATCGATTGGTATGTGCGTATCGAGCAGGGGCGCGACGTGCGGCCGTCGGTGGCGACCATCGAGGCGATCGGGCGCGCGCTGAAGCTGTCTTCGGATGAACGCGCGCACATGCGCGGCCTGGCGCGCGCGGAGTCGGTCTTGACGGGCGCAGCGGCTGCGGCGTCGGGGCGTCCGGCCGCCGAAGCGGTCCCCGATGTCTTGCGCCGCGCTGTTGCCGGCATGGTCTTGCCGGCCCACGTGCGCAGCTACCGCACCGAGTTGCTGTGCTGGAACGAGGCGACCTCGCAGCTCTTCATGGATTTCGGCACGATGCCGCCGGAAGACCGCAACTCCCTGGTCTACATGTTCCTGTATGCCAATGCGCGCGAGCGTTTTGTCGAGTGGGAAAACGAGGCGCGGCGCATGCTGGCGAAGTTTCGTGCCGTGTACGACCCGCACGCAGACGACCCGGTGCTCGTGGCGCTGGTCGACCGGCTGCGCACCAGCAGCCGCGAGTTCGATACCTGGTGGCGCCAGCACGAAGTGCGCGCCCAGCGCGCCGAGCACAAGCTGATCCGCACGCCTGACGGCAAGGTTGTCCGCTACGACTACATCGGCCTGCCGGTGATGGAAGACCCGCGCCTGCGCATGGTGCTGTACGTGCCGGTCGAGGACGGCGCCTGAACGTTCAGGCCGTCAGCGTTCAGGCCGTCAGCGCCGCCAGGATGGTGTCGGTGTCGCGCACGCGGCCCAGTCGCGGGAATACGTTTTCCACCGACGAACGATGCATCGCCGCATCGTTCGAACTCATCGCATCTTCGGCCAGCACCAGCGCGTAGCCGTGCTCCCACGCGGCGCGCGCGGTCGACTCCACACCCACATGCGTCGAGATCCCGCCCAGCACGATGGTGGTGACGCCGCGGCGGCGCAGTTGCAGATCCAGCTCGGTGCCGTAGAACGCGCCCCACTGGCGCTTGGTGATCTGGATGTCGGTGGCCGCGACTTCCAGCTCGGCGGGCTGTTCCCACCATTGCGGCGGCAGGCCGCCGGGCTGTGTGGGCGTGGGACGGTCGACGGGATGGCGCGGCGCATCGGCATAGTCCGACGCCCAGCCCACGCGCACGAGCACCACGGGCGCACCCAGCTCGCGAAAGCGCTTGGCCAACTTGGCGGACGCGCCCAATACCTGCTCGGCCGTATGCGGCCCTTGCGCGAACGGCAGGATGCCGCGTTGCAGGTCGATCAGCACCAGCGCGGTGGTCTTCGCAGACAGGGCAGACAGGGTTTGCAGCGGTTCAGACATCAGGTGCTCCAGGTCAATCGGATTTACGGACGGCGGATGACACAGGTGGCCGTGGCATGTGCCAGCAATGTGCCGTCCTGCGTCTTGAGCGTGCCCTCCGACACGCCGATCGTGCGCGAGACATGCAGCACGCGCCCAACGGCCACCAGCGGTGTGTCTACCGGCACGGCCTTCACCATCTTCACGTTCAGGTCGACCGTGCCGTAGCCGATGCCGGCTTCCAGCATCGAATGCACGGCGCAGCCCGTTACGGAATCGAGCACCGTCGCCGCAAAGCCGCCGTGCACACCGCCCAGCGGATTGAGGTGGCGTTTGTCGGCCTGGGCGGTGAAGTGCACGGTGCCTGCTTCGATGACATCCATCGTCATCGGGATGGTTTCGCTGATGGACGCGCGCGGCAGTTCGCCGTGCGACATGGCCTGCAGCAATTGCAGGCCGGTCATTTGGGACGGGTGCATGGGGAAGGTCTGGTGGAGTTGGGGTGAGGTGACTCGACACTCTACCGCGAGCCCGATTGCCGGGGCTGCAATGCGTTGCATTGGACGACGCAACAACGCGCGTCTGCCCATGCCCCAATGCGGGTAGACCCTAGCGTTGTGCGCACGCCGACGCGAAAGGCTCCAGAAAGGTGGTCCCTTCTACGCTCGCCCAGCGATTGCATCGGCGGCCTGACCCACCGCCGTCGCGCGTTTTCCGAAGCCGGCACCACGACCGGACACCATCACCCACAAAGGAAGGAGACTTCAATGTCCCGCATCAAGTTTGCCCTTGCGGCAACAGCGGCTGCGGCGGCCACGCTGGCCACCGGCGCCCACGCCCAGTCGTCGAACGTGACGCTCTACGGGCTGATCGACACCACCATCAGCACCGTCAACAACGCCAATGCCTCGGGCGCGCGCCTGACGGGCTTCCAAGTGCCCTGGTTCTCCGGCAGCCGCTGGGGCCTGACCGGCAAGGAAGACCTGGGCAACGGTCTGTCGGCCATCTTCAAGCTGGAATCGGAATTCGAAACGCCCACCGGCAACATGGACACCCCGGGGGTGCTGTTCAACCGTGATGCGTGGGTGGGCTTGTCGAGCGAATCGCTCGGTAAGCTGACCTTTGGCCGTCAGAACGCGATTGCGCGCGATGTGTCGGGCATCTACGGCGACCCGTACACCAGCGCCACCGTCACGCTGGACGAAGGCGGCTACACCAACGTCAACAACTTCAAGCAACTGATCTTCTACGCAGGTAGCGCCACGGGCACGCGTCTGAACAACGGCGTGGTGTGGAAGAAGCTGTGGGACGGCCGCTTCTTCACTGGCCTGGCCTATCAGTTTGGCGAAGTGCCGGGTCAGTTCACGCAAGGGACCACCGAGTCGCTGGCCCTGGGCTACAACGGCGGCAACTTCAACCTGGCCGGCTTTGCGCAACAGGCCAAAGTGGGCGGCTTCATGGACCGTTCGTATTCGGTGGGCGGCAACGTGATCTTCGGCATGTTCCGCGTCAATGCCGGCTACTTCCACTACACCGGCGAGCAGCCGGCCGCGATCGGCAACCGCAGCGACAACGCGTACACCGTGTCGCTGAAGGTCGCGCCGCCGGGCGCGTTCGACTACGAAATCGGCTACCAGATCATGAAGGCCAACAACGCCGCCTTCAGCGCCGATGGCAACACCCTCAATGCGTATGCCAGCGTCGTGGGCGCCACCGCAGCGGGCAGCGGCCGCAAGAGCACGCTGTACGGCTCGGTGTTCTACCACGTGTCCAAGCGCACGGAGTTCTACGTTGCGGCCGACTACATGAAGCTGAAGGACCAGTACATCGTGGGCGGCACCAACGGCCACAACAGCCAGACGGAGTTCGGCGTCGGTATGCGCACGCGCTTCTAAGCGAGGGTTTGGCTGAGCTAGCGGCGCTCGCGCACCTGATCGACAAACTTGTTGGTATAGGTGCGCGAGAGGTCGATGTGCTTGTCGCGCGCGTTGGCATTGCTGGCGGCGAGGACGCGCAGGACGGTGGGTGGGCCGTCGTCCGGCATGCGTCCGTCGGTGCTGAAGGTGGGCAACGTGGCGGCAAGCGCTTTTGCGTACAGCTCGGGATGATCGCGCCGGAATTCAGCCGGCATGCGGGCGGCAATGTCTTCCGCGTCATGCGTGTGCATGTAACGCAGGGTGCGCACGAAGGCGCGAGCCAGTTTGACCGCGATGTCCGGATGTGCTTCGAGCCATTCGGTCTGCAGGTACAGGCACGCGGCCGGATACGGGCCGCCCAGCGCGGCGCGGGTGCTTTCCAGCGTGCGCAAGTCGAGCAGCACGCGGGCTTCGCCGCTGTGCACGAGCCGCGTGACCGTCGGGTCGGTGGTCATGCCGGCGTCGATGCGGCCGTTGCGCAGTGCGGTGACGAAGCTGCGGTCGGCGCCGACGGGCAGCATGGTGTAATCGCCGGCCGACAGCCCCTGCTGCGCCATCAGGTAGCGCGTGAGAAAGCTCGTCGATGCGCCCAGCCCCGTCACGCCCAGCGTGCGGCCGCGCAGGTCGCGCATCGATTGCACGGCTGCCGGCAACCGTGTCGAGACGACTTCCGCTTCGCCCGGTACCTGGCTGAATACGACGATGGCACGCACTTCCTTGCCCTTGGCCTGCAGGTCGATGGTGTGGTCATAAAAGCCGACTACGCCTTGCGCAAAGCCGGTGAGCAGTTCGCTTTCGGCATCGACGCCGGCGGGTTGCGAGAGCAGTTCCACTTCGAGCCCCTCGTCGCGGAAATGGCCCAGGCGCTGCGCCAGCGTCGCGGGCAGGTAGATCATCTTGGCGGTGCCGCTGACCATGAGCGTCAGTCGAGTCGGGTCTTGGGCGAGGGCGTGTGAGGCTGCCACTGCCAGCAGGGCAGCGAGCCACGGCGTGATCCAGCCCCGGAGGCCGCGTGCGCGAGCGCTCCTGCAGGTAAAAACACCCATTGAGTTGTCTCCGGCTCTTTTGTAGATATCGGTATCGCGCGGTCCGGATCTGGTGAGTGATGCCTCCGGCGCGCGTAGGCAGCCGCCACCATTCTAGGAAGCGGCAACCCACAAATCGCTTTCATTTTTCGGACGCGCTGTTTTCGCATGAAGCTGCTCCTGATCGAAGACAACGCCCCGCTGGCGCACTGGCTGTCTGAAGCCCTGCGGCGCGCCCATTTCACCGTGGATCACGCCACCGATGGCGAATCCGCCGACACGTTGTTGCTCACGCAACACTACGACGTGGTCCTGCTCGATCTGCAATTGCCCACGTTGCCGGGGCAAGGGGTATTGCAACGTTTGCGCGGACGGCGCAACGCCGTGCCGGTGCTGATCCTCACGGCCAGCGGCGGCATCGACGACAAGGTCGCATGCCTGGGTGCCGGCGCGGATGACTACCTCGTCAAGCCGTTCGAGATTCGCGAGTTGATTGCGCGGATCCAGGTGCTGGTGCGGCGCAGCGCGCCCGACCAATCCGTCGAGCTGCAATGCGGCGACCTGACGTACCACACCGGCAGCCGCACCTTCAACTTGGCCGGCCAGCCTCTGGTGCTGCCTGCGCGCGAGCACACCGTGCTGGAAATCCTCATGCTCAAGCTCGGGCGCACGGTCTCCAAACCGGCGCTGGTGAACGGCGTGTTCGGGATGGACGACGAAGCCAGCCCCGAGGCCATCGAAATCTACATCCACCGCCTGCGCAAGAAGCTGGAGCATTCCGCTGCCACCATCGTCACGCTGCGCGGCCTTGGTTACTTGCTGCGCGATGCCTCCGCTGCGCAGTCCTGATCCAGCGCCAGCGCCGTCCGGCCCCGCCCCCGCGCGGGCGCACAGCCTGCGTGCGCGGCTGGTGTTGTGGCTGGCACTGCCGCTTGTCGTCTATGTGGCGGCGGACGGCTGGCTGGACCTGGCCGCCGCACGCCACAACGCCGATCTCGTGCACTTTCACGCGCTCGACACGGCCGCGCAGATGATCAGCGGCCAGGTCGAATGGGACGAAGGCCGCTTGCGCGTCTCGGTGCCGCCGGCCGCGCTGGCGGTGTTTGCTGCGCCGGAAAGCCCCGTGCGCGACCAGGTCACGTACCAGGTCAGCACCGAGCATGGCCGGCTGCTGGCCGGGCGGCTCGACTTCGGCACGCGCCCCGCGTTTGATGCGGCGGGCCTGGCGGACGCCGGCACCTACACCGATACGGTAGAGGGCCGGCCTGTGCACGTGGCCGCCGTGGTGCGCACCATGTACGACGCCGGCCGCACCGAGCGCGTCGTCACGCGCGTCGCGCAAACCACGAACGGGCGCGACGCGATGATCCGCCAGTTGTGGTGGCCCGCCACGGTGCGCCAACTCGCGCTGGTGGGCCTGGCGCTGGCGATGATCCTCATCGGCCTGACGCTGGAACTGCGACCGATCTTGCGATTGGCCGGCAATGTGTCGGCACGCGCGCCCACCGACCTTGCGCCGCTCGACCCCGACGGCCTGCAGCACGAACTGCAGCCGATTGCCGGCGCGTTCAACCAGTACCTGCAGCGTATTGCCGACAACGCGCTCACGCAGAAGCGCTTCATTGCCGATGCTGCGCACCAGATGCGCACGCCGCTGGCGATTCTCGATACGCAGATGCAGGTGGCAGCGCAAACCAACGCCGATGCCGCGCTCCACGAAGTCCTGAAAGCCGCGCGCACCAGCACGCGCAATCTGGCGGATCTCATCAACGACTTGCTGCTCTTGTCTCAGGCCGAAGCCTCGGCCGCGACGAGCGAGGTGGTGGACCTCTCACAGGTGACGCGCACGGTGCTGGAAGACCTCGCGCTGCTGGCCGATGGCCGCCAGATCGATCTGGGCATCGAGCCCGCCGAGCAGCCTGTGTGGACGTCGGGCAACCGCACGCTGATCGCCGCCCTGCTGTTCAACCTCGTCGACAACGCCGTGCGCTACACGCAGGAAGGCGGCCACGTGACGGTGCAGGTGTCGGCGGACTACGGTTGGGCCATGCTGACCGTGATCGACAACGGCCCTGGCATTCCGCCCGAGGCGTACACACGGGTGTTCGAACGCTTCACGCGTCTGGAAGGCACGCAGACCCAAGGCAGCGGCCTGGGCCTGGCGATCGTGCGTCAGATCGTGGATCGCATGGGCGGCCAGATTGCGCTGGCGCCTGGGCCGGGCGGCGTCGGGCTGGCGGTGACGGTGTGGCTGCGGCGCACGAGCGCGCCCGCCGCAGCGTCAGTCACCGCGCCTGCCTGACGGCCGCGGCGCTTATTGCACCGACACGAACACCGGGTTCGAGTAGAACCACAGATCGTTGTAGTTGCGATCGTTGATGGCGTTGAAGCGCGCGGCGTTTTCCGTCACCACGGTCTTCTGGTCGGGCAGCGGATTGCCGTTGCTGGTCTCGCCCGACACGTTCATGCCGAGGTTCGTGCCGCGCAGGCGGAAGTACTGGTTCTTGGCGGCCGTGTAGGTGTACGTGACGGTGTTGTAGCCATCTGCGTCGACCTTCCAGTCCGCCTTGGTGAACGTGGCGATGACCTTGGTGGTGTCGTTGGTGTCCTTCGCATAGGCCGGCGTGCCCGATGCAGCCTTGCCCGTCACGTCGCCGGCAATCAGGTCGACGTGATCCACCACCGGCCGCATGTTGACCTTGAAGCCGCTGCCGAGCGGGTACTCATAGTTGTTGTGATCGGGGCTCTTGAAGCGGATGGTGATCGTCACCTTGTCGCCGGCCTTGGCCGTGAGCGTGCCACCCATGTCGGCTGACGCGGCCGCGGTGCCGGCGGTGAAATCCAGCGCGTTGATCAGGTCGCCAAACACGGCGAACGATTTGCCCGAGCGCATGGCCGCCAGCAGCGTCTTCAGGTCGGGGCTGGTGCCGGGCAGCCAGATATAGGTCTTGGCGTATTCGCCGGGGTAGTAGCCGCTGCTGAACTGCTGCGTGGCATCCACTTCAAAGTGGTGGTCGGAATCGGCAAAGTTCCAGATGCGGCGGCCCTCGCCGAGCAGCGCATCCCAGACGCCGCCGACTTGCGCGACCACGTAATCGACGCCGCCGTAGGTGCGGTTCTTCAGGTTGGCGTCGATGTAGGCGCTGGTATAGCCGCCGCGATCGGGTTCCATCTGGTTACCGACCATGCCCTCGATGCCGAACATGATGTCGGGCGCCGTGTCGTTGAACTCGCGGAAATCCGCCACCGTGTACTTGCCCGGGTTGCGCGACGGGTGGTTGATCAGGCCGTAGCTGGTGTTCGGGTAATTCGTCTTGAGCCACTTGAAGGCATTGACCACGTCGGTGTGTGTCGTGCCTGCGCGCGGGCCTTCCTGCTGCCATGCGGTCACATCGTTCGGATCGAACAGCGATGCAGATTGCTGGGTGAAGAAGTACTCGAACTTGTTCAGGCCCTTGGCCGACGTCTGCAGCTTGTCGGTGCCATCGAAGATGCCGACGTTCAGGTGGTCGTGCGTTGGCATGTCCCACTCGGCGGCGGAGAAGATCAGCTTGCCGGCGTACTTGCCTGCCGCCTGCGCTTGCGCAATGGCGGGCATTTCGTACTTGGCGATGCCGGCCGACGCGGCAATGGAGCCGCCGGCAAGCGTGGCACCCGTGGCATCGCGCGGCGACGGCCGCAGGTGGTTCGACACGGCCATCCAGTCGAGGCCGCTCAGGTCGAACGCGTGATCGAGCACCGTCGCCAGCGGCGTGACGGCATCGACGGACTCCGCCGTGTGCACGTGCAGGTCGCCCGTGGTCCACATGCCCTGTGGCTTGGCCGGCTGCGTGGGCGTCGTCGGAGCAGGTGCGGGCGAGGTGCCCGCGGTGTTCGTGGGCGCAGCGTCGTCACTGCCGCCGCACGCGTACAGGCCGAGGGTCATGCACGCCGGCACCGCAATCGCGAGCAGCGTCTTCTTGGTCGAAAGCATTGTGGTTTCCTGTCGATTCGATGAGGTCGGGCAAACGCCTCCGGCCACCCATGCGTGTGGGCGGCTCATGCACGACTGAAACGTTTGCGTGGCGGAATCTTCGCGTCTCACCATGACGGTTTGGTGAAGACGCCTTGTGAAAACCGCAAGCGGTGCGGAATGCAGCGAATCGGTGGGATACGCAAACAACGCGCAAAGAAAAACGGCCCCATCGAAGGGGCCGTGTTCATCGCAAGGTTGGTGCAGCGTCAGGGTGCGTCTTTGGCAGACGTATCGCGTTCCTCCTCGCCGGATGGTTGGCGGTGCGATTTCCGCCCGTCCACTTCGGACATGTCACGTTCGCGGACTTCGGCTTCGCGCACGGTCGTGCCCTCTGCATCGGTCTCGGACACGTCGGTCAGGAAGGTGTCGTCGCCGGCTTGGTGTCCGGCGCCCTTCTGGTGTCGGCTATTCATGATCACCTCAGTCAGTCATGGGTGGGGCCACGAGATCATTTCACCGCGGGCTTCAATTGCTCGGCCATCTGCAGATGCTCCCGCAGCGCAGGCAGGTTGTGCGAGAAGAACGCCTTGATGTCGGGGTCCTTGGCGTCCTTCGAAGCCTTGTCGAACAACGAGACCGCCTCCTTGTGCGCCTTCACGCCCACTTCGTCGGCGTAGGCCTTGTCGAACTTCGCGCCTTCAAGCGCACTGAGCTTGTCGACCTTGGCGCGCTCGTCCGCGGGCAGGCTGTCGGGCACTGTGATGCCTTTCTTGCCAGCCAGCGTCTTCAGTTCGTCGCCGACGGTAGTGTGATCCTTCACCATCCGCTGTGCGAAGGCGCGCACGTCAGGATTGCTCGCGCGCGTAATCGCAACCTGGCTGGCCTGCACTTCGAGCATGCCGGCCGCTGCGGCCTTGGTGACGAACGTCGTGTCGGATTTATCGGCGGCAGCCCGCGCCACACTCAACGCGCCGCCAAAGCCAAGCGCACCTGCCACCAGCAACGCGGCCACCCGCCGCGCGCTCAAATGCTGTGTCGATGTGTTCATGAATCGTCCTCCTGCGCTGAGGCGCATCACTTTTCGTTGCTGACAGCCTTGGAAACCGCGGCCGGCGTGTCGTACTCGTCGTCGGGCATATCGCGCAGCGTCTTCAGCGTGCTGTCGTCCGCGCCGTTCGCCTGCGCAGTCTTCAGCAGCTCCTGCTTCTTCGCCGGGTAAGACGCGCCCTTCAAGGCCTTTTGGATGCCGATCGGCGAGTGCGTTGCGTGTTCGCTTCCGCCCCCGCCCCCGCCGTGTGCGCCGCGCTCGTGCGACTTGGCACCGGCACGTTCAGACGACTTGCCGCCGCTGCCCTGGCTGGCGTGTCCGCCGCGCTCCTTGGCCGATGCGCTGCTGCGATTGCTCTGCGACGTCGATTTCGAATGCGACGCGTGCTTGCTCTTGTCGCGAGTGGGTTTCATGACACCTCCGCTGGTCGGTTGATTTGGCCGTCACCGGAAATGGCGCGGCCAACGACCGGTTTGCAGCAGTGAACATGCCTGAGCGATGATGCGGTGAGAGCCGAAGAGACGCTCAAGATAGAAGCGGCGCGCGGGCTACGTCAGCATGCGATGTTGACGCGCGCGGTGTTGGGCATGGAGCGTCTCCCGACGCGCTTTGGTAAGGGTGTTGTTCTAAGCCGCGATTGCGCGGGCTCAGGTGCTCTCTTCCCCCGATGGTTTGGCGCTGCGCTGCAGCCGCTTCTGTTCCTTCGCGATCTGCTGGATGCTCTTTGCCGGCGTTGGCAGTTGTTCTGGCATGGTGCCGCCGATCTCCTTGATGGTCTGACGCACCTTGGCACCCACTTCGAAGTGCGTCTGGTTGGCCTCGCGCTTGCCGCGGACGCCTTCACGCCGCAGCTTGTCTTCGGTTTGTGTGGCCCGGAACAGGTTGGCGGCCAGTTCGGTGCTTCCCATGTGGTCGAGAATCTGCTGCTTGTTGGAGAGCCCTTTAGCGGCGTGGATGTCCTTGGCGCCCAGGCCGCCGTAAAGGCCCTTGTAGCCGTGGTTCTGGAAGATGGCGTAGTCCAGTCCGGATTCCACCCCCGCGCGCTTGGCGGCGGTCGTCAGAGCCTTGTTGTGCTCCGTCAGCTCACCACGCAGCATGAGACGGCGAGTGTCTTCAGACATCGCGCCAAAGCGCGCTTGATCGGCCAGTTCCTGGCGCCGCGTCTGTACGGCAAAGTAGGTTTGCCCGTTGGCGACGACAGGTTTCGACGGGTCGCCGTTCTGAACGATGAGGTAGCAGGCGTAGCGAGTGAGCCGGAAGTCCACAATCTTGCGAACCGCACCGGAGCCGAGTTCGACCATTTTGTTGAACTCACCGAAATGGTCTTCGATGGCCTGGCCTGACCGCTGGCAGGCCATTTTTGCTTTTTCGACCACCTGCACAAAGTTGCGCCAATCCTGGTATTCCAATACCGGCGCCAAATCGCGTGCAAACCAGAATTCGGAATCGTCTTCGTTCAGCTGTTTGATGCTTTCAAACGTGTGTACGTGCTTGGTGTTGATGCGCCTTTCGCTCATGCCTGCTCCCAGATAGCCGGCACCTGGGCTGCCAACTGACAGCATGTCGCGAGCGTGAAGCGTGGGTGCCGAGTGTTTTCGGAGCGGACAATTTAGGCAGCGTCAGGCACGTTTGCTGTCAAACGTTGTCAACTTGTGCCCGGCGGGGAGCGGGACTGCAGTGAGGCGAATAGCGCTTCGAGTTGGGCCAGAGCGGCGCAGTGGGCGGCTTTGAGGCGCGCAATGCGGCTTAGACAGCGCAGGGCGGACGGATTGGAAGGGCTGCGGGGCAATACATCGAAGAGACTGTAGGAAGCCCTCGGACGAACGTTCCTGCGCGCATGGATCAACCCACCTTGCGCCGAGCCGCACGCGGCATCGGCAGCGGTGCCTCTCCCAGCGCCCGGTTGACCGCGTTCGGCTTGTCGACCAGATCCTGCAGCGTATAGCCGTCGAGCACGTCGAAGTACGCCTGCAGCGCCGCGTGCAGCACGCCGCGCAGGCCGCACACACGGGTGATGACGCAGTGGTTGTCGTCGCCCTGGAAGCATTCGACCATGCGGAAGTCGGGCTCGGTGGCGCGCACCACGTCGCCGAGATTGATTTCGGCGGCGGCCCGGCCGAGCGTGATGCCGCCCGCGCGCCCTCGCACGGTATGCAGGAAGCCGTCCTGCCCAAGCTGCTGCACGATCTTGATGAGGTGGTTCTTGGGAATGCCGAAGGCATCCGCAATGCGCTGGATCGTGACGAGTTCGTCCGGATGCACGGCCACGTAGATCAGCGTGCGCAGGGCGTAGTCGGTGTAGTCGGTCAGTCGCATGGCGGGCGGGCTCTGCAGGTAAAACATTCATGAGAGGCGCATCTTATCCGGAAGTTGCCGCTGGAGATGCGCCGGTTTGACGCATGTCTATTTGTTGCATCAGAAATATACGTTTAATAGAATCCAACGCAAGCGGTTGCCTGAGCACCAGGCCATCCAGAACAAAAAGCGTGACGGCGCCCCCGTCTTATTTGTTGCATATTTCACGCATATTTGGAGTCCAGCATGCTGTCCGACCAGTCCAAGCCCTACATCGATGCCAGCGTTCCGGTGCTGCGCGAGCACGGCTTGACCATCACCCAGACCTTCTATCGCAACATGTTCGCCAGCCATCCCCAGTTGACGAACCTGTTCAACATGGGCAACCAGGCCAATGGGTCGCAGCAGCAGTCGCTGGCTTCGGCGGTGTTTGCGTATGCCGCCAACCATGGCGACAACGGCGCGCTGGCGCCCGTGGTCAACCGCATCGTGCACAAGCACGCCGCTGTGGGCATCAAGCCGAGCCACTATCCGATTGTTGCGCGCCACCTGCTGGGTGCGATTGCCGAAGTGTTGGGCGACGCCGCCACGCCCGACCTGCTCGCGGCCTGGGACGAAGCCTACTGGCTGCTCGCCGCCGAGTTGATCGCGGCTGAAGCGCGCCTGTACCAGTACACCGGCAGCGGCCCCGACCATCGTCAGCCGGTGCGCATTGTCAGCCGCCGTCAGCAGGCCGAAGACGTGGTGTCCCTCACGCTGGAAGCCGTGGGTGATGCGCCGCTGGCCGCTTTCCTGCCGGGCCAATACATCTCGGTGCAAGTGGAACTGGCGCCGGGTGTGCTCCAGCAGCGGCAGTACAGCCTATCGGACGCGCCGAATGGCCGCACGTGGCGCATCTCGGTCAAGCGCGATGCGGGTGACGCCGATCGCCCGGCGGGCACCGTTTCGAGTTGGCTGCATGCCAATGCGCGCGAAGGCGACGTCCTGCTCGTCAGCCAGCCCTACGGCGACTTCGTGCCGCAACTGGCGACCCACAACCCCATCGTCCTCATGTCGGCGGGTGTTGGTATTACGCCCATGATCTCGGCGCTCAACGCGCTCGCGCAGGAGAACAGCGCACGCAAGATCGTGTTCAGCCACGCCGCGCGCGCCGCCTCGCATGTTGCCCACACCGATGATCTGGAACGCGCGGCGCAAGCGCTGCCGGCGTTCGAGGCGCACGTCTTCCTGGAGTCCGGCGAAGACGTGGAGTTCGCATCGCGCCCCGCACGGCCCGGCCGCATGACGGTCGACACATTCGTGCGCGATAACGCGGCGGACGCGGATTTCTATCTCTGCGGCCCGCTGCCGTTCATGCAGGCGCAGCGTGCGGCGCTGCTCGCCAGCGGCGTGCCGTCGGAGCGCATCCATCGCGAAGTGTTCGGCCCCGACCTGCTGGACGACATCCTCTGATCTCAAACACGGAAATCACCATGCCCCGCCAAGCCCCGTTGCTCACCATCGGCAAGCCCGACCCGGCAAGCCGCGTGCCCTACACGGGGTGGCCCGTCTTCGCGCTCGGCTTCCGGCCGTTCTATCTGCTCGCGGCGGCGTTTGCCGTGTTCGGTATGGCGTTGTGGGCGGCGTTGCTGCTGGGTGTACTGCCTTCGGCGCGAGGCCCGGCTACGATGGCGCCGCTGTTCTGGCATGCGCACGAAATGGTGTTCGGCTTTGCGGCAGCGGTGGTGGTCGGTTTTCTGTTCACCGCGGGCAAGAACTGGACGGGCCTGCAGACCCCGCAAGGCCCGCAGCTCGCCGCGCTCGCTGCGCTGTGGCTGGCGGCGCGTGTGCTGATGTGGATGGGCCCCGTGCCGCTGGCCGTGGCAGCCGATGTGGCGTTCCTGCCGGCGTGCGGCGTGGCGTTTCTGCGCGTTTTGTGGGGCGCGAAGAGCGCACGTAACTACGGGTTGGCCATCGCCCTGCTGGTGCTCGGTGCCGTCAACGCAGCGTTTCATGGCGCGTTGGCGCTTGAGGCGCCCCTTGCTGCATTGCGTTGCCTGGATGCCGCCGCCGGGCTGGTCTGCCTGTTCGTCACGGTCATTGGCGGACGCGTCATCCCGATGTTTACGTCCAACGCGATTCCGGGCGTGCAGGTGCGCCGTGTGGTTTGGGCCGAGCGCGCAATCGTGCCGGCCACGACGCTCGCGGTTGTCATGTTGGCGACGCCGCTTCAAGGCATCGTTCCGGCCATCGTATTTGCGGTGGCAGCCGTCGTGCAGGCTGTCCGCTGGGCAGGCTGGGATACACGCCGCACGCTGCGCACGCCCATCGTTTCCATCCTGCATGTGGCGTATGTCTTCCTGCCGATCGGCTTTGCCATGTTGGCCGCGGCGGCGCTCGGCTGGGGCGACCGTTCCACCGCGCTGCATGCGGTCACGGCGGGAGCCATCGGCGGCGCCGTCATCGCGATGATCACCCGCACTGCGCGTGGCCACACCGGCCGGATGTTGCGCACGGGCCGGGCAGAGCATTTCGCCTATGCCGCCATCGCACTGGCCGCACTCCTGCGCGTGGCAGGCCCCGCATTGCTGCCGCGCGAGGTGTGGATCGGCGGGGCGAGTGTGCTGTGGGTGGCGGCGTTCGCGGCCTACCTGTGGCGCTACACGCCGTGGCTGATCGCGCCGCGTGCGGACGACCGGGAGGGCTGAGCTTCAGCGTCGGCCGCTCTGCCCCGCCTCCGGCACCTTCCGTAGAATGGCGCAGCCCCTCCGCACACTGCGCCCACGATGGATGTCCATTTGACGATCCACGGCCGGCATGACCTTGCCGGCCAGCTCTATCGACAACTCCGCACCGCCATCCTCGACGGCCGGCTCGTGCCGGGCGAGCGTCTGCCTTCCACGCGCGACCTGGCGCTGCAGATTGGGGTGTCGCGCAAGACCACGCTGGACGTATTCGAACGCCTCATCGCCGAGGGCTATCTGCGCACGCGCGCTGGGTCCGGCACCTTCGTCGCCGAGGCCACCGAAGGATTGCGCGCACGCACGCCGACGGCCTCACCCGCGGCGCAACTGGCGTCGCCTGCACCGGTGGCTCGCACCTTCGACACGCCGTGGAACAACATGCCCGCGGTGCTGCCTCAGCCGCGCGCGAACATCGTCCACGATTTTGTTGGCGGGGTGACCGAGAAGCGCCTGTTTCCCTTCGACGCGTGGCGCCGCTGTGTTGCACACGCGTTGCGCCAGCAGGCGCGGGGGCGCGGCGGCTATCACGACCCGGCGGGTGACCAGGCGCTGCGGCTGGCCATCTCGCGCTATCTCGCATTCAGTCGCGCGGTGGTGTGTGCCTGGGCCGATATCGTCGTCACGCATGGCGCGCAGCAGGCCATCGACCTGATTGCGCGCGTGCTGGTGCGCCCGGGCGACACCGTCGCCATCGAAGATCCTGGCTATCCGCCCGCGCGCATTGCGCTGCAGGCCCTGGGCGCCAACGTCGTGCCGGTGCCGGTCGATGCCGAAGGCCTCGTCGTTGATGGGCTGCCCAAGCACGCCAAGCTCGTCTACGTGACGCCGTCGCACCAGTTTCCGCTCGGCATGCCGATGAGCCTCGCGCGTCGCGCGCAACTGCTCGACTGGGCGCAGCGTCATGACGCGCTCATCATCGAAGACGATTACGACAGCGAATTCCGCTTCGACGGCCGCCCGATGGAATCGCTCAAAAGCCTGGACACCGCCGGTTGCGTGGCTTACGTGGGGACATTTTCGAAGACGATCTTTCCGGAACTGCGGATCGGCTATGTGGTGCCGCCGGCCTCGCTGGTGGCGCCGTTGCGGCACGCCAAGCAGGTGGCCGACTGGCACAGTGAATCGCTCATGCAGGCGGCGCTGGGCAAGTTCATGCTCGACGGCGATTTCGCCAAGTACTTACGCCGCATGCACAAGGAATACGCAGCGCGCCGGGATGCGCTGCTGCGGCATCTGCGTGGCCCGCTGGCGCCGTGGTTGGCGCCCGTGCCGTCGGCGGCGGGCATTCATATGGCAGCGCAGGTGCACGCGCCGTTGCCCGAAGCCGAGCTGGTGAAGCTGGCGGAAAGCGTGGGCGTCGGGCTGTACGGCACCGCCAGGATGTATGTGGCGCGGCCGCCGCAGCCCGGGCTGCTGATCGGCTACGGCCACGTGAACGTTGCCGAGATCGACGCGGGCCTCGGCAAGCTGGCGGAGGCGCTGGCCAAGGTGGCTACCTGATATTCGCGGGGATTGGCAATTTCAAGGTGCCACCTGCGCGCCTAGACTGGCTCCAGTTCTCAATACAGCGAATACAGGAGCCTCTCATGGAACCCCGCCTCGACTTCTATCAAAGCAATCCCGCCGCCATCCAGGCGGTCATGGGCCTCGAAAAAGCGCTGGGCAAAAGCACGCTGGAAAAACCGCTGACTGAACTCGTGCGTCTGCGCGCCTCGCAAATCAACGGCTGCGCCTATTGCGTCGACCTGCACACCGCCGATGCCCGCAAGGGCGGCGAAGACGACCGCCGCCTCGCCACCGTCTCGGTCTGGCATGAAACGCCCTTCTTCACCGACCGAGAACGCGCCGCGCTGGCCTGGACGGAAGCCGTCACCCTCGTCGCAGAAACGCGCGTGCCCGACGACGTCTGGCAGGCCGTGCGTGCGCAGTTCTCCGATGCCGAGCTGGTCGACCTGACGCTGCTGGTGAGCACCATCAACACGTGGAACCGCCTGGCCATCAGCTTTCGCAAGCTGCCCGCCTGAGCGCCGCATATACTGCCTCGCACGGCGAACGCCGCACTCGGAGGCCCCATGCTGCACAACGTCCGCACCCTGAGCATCAACGTCGAGCGTCACTTCGATGACGTGGCCATGTTCCTGGCCGAGCCGCTGAACTTTCCGATCTGGGCGACCGGCCTGTCGGAAGGGCTCGCGCCCGGTACGCAGGGTTCGGGCGCCGCACCCGACGAGTGGATCGCCAAGGCCGCGCCCAACAGCGACGAAGGCACCGTGTTCATCCGCTTCAGCCCGCCCAATGAATTTGGCATCGCCGATCACTGGGTGCGTCTGCCGGATGGATCGATCGTCTACGTGCCGCTGCGCGTGGTGCGCAACGGCGCCGGCACCACCGTCTCGCTCACGCTGTTTCAGCAGCCGAACATGGACGACGCGCAGTTCAACGCCGATGCCGAATGGGTGCAGCGCGACCTAGTGAAGCTGAAGACGGTGCTGGAAGCCGAATAACCGCTCAGGCCTTTTCCGCCTGCGGTGCTTGCGGCACCGTTTGCGGACCGGCCGCGCCGGCAGGTGACCCAGATGCCGGTGCTGCAGGCGATGCCGCCAGCGACGGATCGCCTTGCGCATCCGAGCCCTTCACCTGGCTCACCCAGAACACGCAGAAGAGCCCGGCCGCCACGGCCAGCCAGCCGTTAAGGCCATAGCCCTCGATGCGGCCGCCGGCACCGCCGGACAGCAGCAGCCCGCCCACCCACGCACCCACGCCGGTGCCCACCGACATCACCGCGCTGTTGGCCGACAGGAACGCGCCGCGCACCTGCGGGGCGGGCACCGTCGTCATCAATGCCTGCATCGGGACCATGCGGCTGGAGAGGATGACCATGAAGAACGGGAAGAACAGCAGCATGCCGATGAACGGCCAGTCAGGCAGATGCGTCATGAGCAGCACCGGGATGAACGCCAGCAGTGCCGCGCCCACGAACACGCGCCGGCGGCCGTAGCGGTCGGCCAACTTGCCGACGGCGCGCGAGCTGAAGAACGACGCCGCGCCGCCCGCCACATACAGCCACGACAGGTTTTCAGGCGCCACGCCGTGGTTGGCCACCAGCACCGGCGAGATGAACGGAATCACCAGCATGTGCGAACCCATCATCACGAAGGTCAGCACGAAGGCACGCAGATGGCGCGGGTTGGTGAGCAACCGCCACAAGCCGGAGAGCACCTCGCCCAGCGTCTGGCTGCGATTGCCTGCCAGATGTTCGGCCAGCGGCGGAACCGTTTGCCGCGCGCCCAGCCAGATCAGCACCGTGAGTGCCGTCAGCAGGAAGAACGGCGCCGACCAGCCGAAGTGCGCGCCAATCGCAATGCCCACGGGCACGCCCGCCATGGCCGCCAGCGCAAACGACGACATCACCACGCCGGTGGCCGCGCCGCGCCGCGCGGGCGGAATCACGTCGGACAGCACGGCCATGATGATCGACCCGAGCACGCCGCCCGTGACGCCCGCAAACGCGCGTGCAAACAGCAGCATGCTGTAGCTGCCCGACAGCGCGCAGGCCAGGTTGGCGAGCGTGAAGAGGCCGTAGACGGCCAGCAGCAGCCGGCGCCGGTCAAAGCGGTCGATATAGGTGGCGGCCAGCAGGCCGGAGGCACCCGAGCACAACGAATACACCGACACGGCCGTGGCGAACGCCGCCGGGCCGATGCCAAACGTATGCATGATCTGCGGACCAAGCGGCATCATCACCATGAAATCCATGATGACGGTGAACTGCGTGAGCGCGAGCAGCCAGAGCAACCGGCGCTCGCGCGAGGGATCAAGTAGAGGCATGAGGGCGAAGAAAGAAAGGGAGGAGGCGGCGTGCGCAGCTCGGAATGGGCGGCCGGGCGCGCCGGGTTGTGTCGAAAAACATATCTTACGATAGTTGTCACGACACAAGAAGTCAAACTTTATTCAACGGATTCTCCGCCTCGTCACGGTGCCAAGGCGCGCAATGCGCTATTTCGCGCGCAGCATCCAAAGCACGTCGAGCACATGCTGGGTCGATCGCTCGACGTGGCCGGCCCGGTGGGCGATGCCAAGTTCGCGCCACAACGCAGGCCGCAGCGGCCGCATGGTGATGCGCACATCCGACGGTGCGGCGGACGCCTCGTGTGGGAGCAGCGTAGCGCCATAACCGGCGGCGACCAGGCTCTTGATGGCGTCGTTGTAGTTGAGCTGGATGCGCGGCACGGGGTGATAACCGTCCGTGGCGAACCACTCGGTCGTCTGGCGCGACAGACGCGTGGTGGCGTCGTTGAGGATCAACGGCTGCGCGGCGAGCCAAGCCGGCGTAATGCGCGCGGGGCTCGTCCAGTGCGCCGGCAGGAACGCCATCACCGGATCGCGCCGCCATGGCTTGATGGCGAGCCCCGCCACCTGCGATTGCGGCAGTGCCACGAGGCCAATGTCGAGCGCGCCATCGGCGAGCCTCGCCAGCGTTTCCTGCGACGTGAGCACCGCCACCTGCACGTCGATGCCGGGGTGGTCTTGCCGCAGCACCTCCAGCGCCTGCGGCAGCAAGTGGGCGATGGCGCCGGTGGACGCGCCCAGCCGTACGCGCCCGCTCAGTCCCTGCACCTGGCGTTGGATGTCATCCAGCGCCTGCTCGGCATCGGCCAGCAGCTTGCGGGCGCGCTCCACCATCACCTCGCCGATGGCGGTGGGCTGCACCTGCCCGCGCTTGCGAGAGAGCAACTGCGCGCCCACGCGATCTTCCAGTTCGGCAATGTGCAGGCTGACGGTGGGCGCCGCCAGATGCAGCGCCCGCGCCGCGTCGGCAAACGAGCTGCGCTGGGCAACTTCGACGAGCGTGCGCAGGCGGTCCAGGCTGATCTCTCGCATGATTCAGGAAAGCTGAATGTGACGGTTGTGAAATTCAACTTTTCATATTCTAGGTCGCGCTTAAAGATGGAGGCTCGCATTCATCACCAACTTCTTTCCCTGGGAGCGCCCGCCATGTCCACGCCCCTCGTCTTTATCGACGGCGACCAAGGCACCACCGGCCTGCAAATCCACGAGCGTCTGCGCGGCCGCGTCGAGCGGCAAGACCTGAAACTGCTGACGCTTCCCGACGACGCCCGCAAAGACGCGCAACGCCGTGCCGAAGCCATCAACGCCTGCGATATCGCCATCCTGTGCCTGCCCGATGCGGCCGCGCGCGAGGCGGTCGCGGCCATCGTCAACCCGCGCGTGCGCGTGATCGACGCCAGCTCCGCGCATCGCACCACGCCGGGCTGGGTCTACGGCTTTCCGGAGATGAGCGACGAGCAAGCTGAACGTGTTGCGGGCGCGTCGCGCGTGACCAACCCGGGCTGCTACCCGACCGGCGCGATCGGGCTGCTGCGCCCGCTCGTGCAGGCGGGCCTTGTGCGGGCGGATTACCCGATCAGCATTCATGCCGTGTCCGGCTATTCGGGCGGCGGCCGCGCCGCGGTGGAAACGTACGAGGGGCCCGAGGCAGCAAGCGCCCTGCCGTTCCAGGTGTACGGGCTGGGTTTGGCGCACAAGCACACGCCGGAGATCCAACTGCACGCCGGGCTTACGCAGCGGCCGATGTTCGTCCCGGCCTACGGCGCGTATCGCCAGGGCATTGTGCTGACGGTGCCGCTGGAGCTGCGTCTGCTCAACGCCGGCGTTGATGCGACCGCGCTGCACGCATGTCTGGCTGACCACTACGCCAGCGCGCAGCATGTGGACGTGATGCCGCTGCAGGCGCCGTCCGCCTTGCCGCATCTCGACCCGCAGGCGCTCAACGGCACCAACGACATGCGGCTGGGCGTGTTCGCCAACGACCACGGTCAGGTCCTGCTCACGGCGGTGTTCGACAACCTCGGCAAGGGCGCCTCGGGCGCGGCGGTCCAGAACCTTGATCTGATGCTGGCGCGGTAGTGGCAAATCGAATGGAAGTCATCGCAACATTTAATTGGTCGATTGTGGGCGACTTCGCTATCGTCAACGCCGCCCGCGTACGAACCGCCTGTTGCTGTTTGCGCTCGGGGCCGGACCAACCCATTGCCTGAATGCAACATGTCTAAGACCACGTATTACGCGCCGCATGGCGGCCATCCGCCGCAGACGGATCTGCTGACCGATCGCGCGATGTTCACCGAGGCGTACGCGGTGATCCCCAAGGGGGTGATGCGCGACATTGTCACGAGCTGGCTGCCGTTCTGGACCCAGACGCGCCTGTGGGTGATCGCCCGCCCGCTGTCGGGTTTTGCCGAGACCTTCTCGCAGTACATCGTTGAAGTGAACCCGGGCGGCGGCAGCGACAAGCCCGAGCAGGACAAGAACGCCGAAGCCGTGCTGTTCGTCGTTGAAGGCGAAGCCGAGCTGACGCTGCAGGGCAAGAAGCACACGCTCACGCCGGGCGGCTACGCGTTCATTCCGCCGGGCGCCGACTGGACGCTGCACAACGTGAGTGACGCCGCTGTGCGCTTCCACTGGATCCGCAAGCACTATCAGGTCGTCGATGGCATTCCCCTGCCGGAAGCCTTCGTGACGAACGAGCAGGATGTCGAGCCGATCCCGATGCCGGGCACCAATGGCGCGTGGGTGACGACGCGCTTTGTCGACATGAGCGACATGCGCCACGACATGCACGTCAACATCGTCACGTTCGAGCCGGGCGGCGTGATTCCGTTTGCCGAAACCCACGTGATGGAACACGGCCTGTACGTGCTTGAAGGCAAGGCCGTCTATCGCCTCAATCAGGACTGGGTTGAAGTGGAGGCCGGCGACTTCATGTGGCTGCGCGCGTTCTGCCCGCAGGCCTGCTATTCGGGTGGCCCTGGCCGCTTCCGTTACCTGCTGTACAAGGATGTGAACCGTCACATGAACCTGACCCTGAACCCGTCGCGTTGAGCGCCGCAGATGTCAGATAAAAGCCCGCCGGGGTCTACCGTCGGGCTTTTTTCATGGCCGGCGTTTCCGCTTCTGCGATTGCGCCTACTTGCGCGTCGCCACGATGAACAGGCGAGGAAACGGCAGCAGCACCGTGCCATCGTCGAGTGCCGGATAGGCCTGCGCAATCATGTCGCGATAGCGCGTGAGGAATACGGGGCGCTCGTCCTCGCTCAGCGCGGCGAGGAACGGCCGCAGCGCGCTACCCTTGAACCATTCGACGACCGCATCTGCGCCGCCCTGGAGCGGATGCATGTACGTGGTGCGCCACACGTCGACGCGCGCGCACAGCGGCGAGAGCAGCGCGTAATAACGGCGCGCATCGAAGCGCTCCGTGCGCTCCACACCCTTGAGCTTGCCGGCCCACGGCCCCGCAGCGGACACTTCGCGCATCAGGCGGTGCGCCGGTTCGTCAAGGTTGTCCGGCATCTGCACGGCCAAGTGGCCTCCCACCGCCAGCTTGCCGACCAGCTTCGGAAACAGCGTTTCATGCGCCGGCAGCCATTGCAGCACCGCATTGGCGAGGATCAGGTCATACGCGCCCGGCTCAGCCCACGCAGCAATGTCGGCGACATCGAAGCGCACCTCGGGCAGGCGCTTGCGCGCAGCTTGAATCATGTCGGCCGAGGCGTCGGTGCCGCGAACAGCTGCCCCGGGCGCACGCGCTATCAGCGCTTCCGTCGAATTGCCCGGTCCGCAGCCGATATCGATGGCGATATGGATGGGCGTGGGCGGCACCGCGGCGAGCAGGTCTCGAACGGGTCGCGTACGCTCATCCTCGAATTGCACGTACTGCTTTGCATACCAATCGTGGGGGTTCGTCACGATGCGCTCCTTGTCGTGGTTTGCGTGCGGGATGCGCAGAGTGTCCGGTTTCCTAATCGATCAGTAAAATGAATTCAATTTTCAAATTCATTCATAACGTTGATGAAAATCGATACGCTCGGCGTGCAGGCATTCGTGGCGATTGCGGAGAGCGGCAGCTTTACGCAAGCCGCCGACACGCTGCACGTGACGCAGACCGCCATCACGCAGCGCCTGCGCAAGCTGGAGGCGTTTCTTGGTGTGGCGCTGGTGGAGCGCACCACGCGCCGGACCGAGCTGACGGAAATCGGTCAGCGCTTTCTGCCGCAGGCGCGTCGGCTGCTCAATGAGTTGTCCGATGCGCTCACGGAGATTCGCGAGACCGGCCTGAGCCAGCGCGGCGACGTCACGATCGCTTGCGTGCCGACGGTGGGCGTGCACTACCTGCCGCGCATCCTGCGCGCGTTCTCCGAGCACCGCCCGCACGATCGCGTGAAGATTCTCGACCATGCCTCGGCGTCCGTGCTGCAAGCCGTGCTGCGACGTGAAGCCGAGTTCGGCATCAGCATTGCGGGCGACCAGCATCCGGAACTCGTGAGCGTGCCGCTGACGAGCGATCCGTACGTCCTCGTCTGCCGCGACGATCATCCGCTCGCCAAGCGCCGCCGCATCCGGTGGCAGGCCCTGCAGCCCCACCCGCTCATCTTCGCCGGCGAGGTGAGCGGCAACCGCAGCCTGCTCGACGGTGCACTCAAGGCGAGCGGCGTGACGCTGCATTCGTTCTATGAAGTGCAGCGCAGTTCAACGGCGCTCGGGCTGGTGGCCGAAGGCCTGGGCGCGGCGGTGGTGCCGCGGCTGGCGATGCAGAAGAACGCGTATCCGATGATTCGTACGGTGGAGCTGGTCGAGCCGGAAGTGTCGCGCACGCTGGTGCTCGTCACGCGCAAGGCGGCGCAACTATCGCCTGCAGCGCGTGCCCTGTATGACCGGATCGTCGACGGGGCAACACCGACGACGTGAGGCTCGCGCGGAGGGGCCGCGCTTACGCGGTCCCTCCCGTGCCAACCCGGCCCTTCACGCGCGTGCGCCGTCGGTGCTGCCCGGGTAGCTCGTATCGCCACGCCACGCGAGCACGTCGTGTGCGCTGGTTTGCCGATCGGCGCCTTGCGCATACGGATCGAAACGATCGTACTTCCACGACAGATAGCCATAGGTGTCGGCCTGGCGGTCGGCGCCCTGCGTGAACGGGTCCGTCTTGTCGACGGCGCCTTGCGTGTACGGATCGTACTTGGCCTGCGCGGCCGAAGCCGGTTGGGCGATGAACAGCGCGGCGGAAGCGGAAAGCGTGGCAAGCAAGGCCAGGGTAAGGCGGCGGGTGTGCATGATGAACTCCTCGTGCGGTGAACGTGCCGCCGGAGGCGGCATCCATTGGATCGCTAGCGGCGCGTGGCCGCCCGGATCCCACAGGTTGGTCGCGGTGCGCATGCAAACCTGACACTGCATCGACGAAAAACATGCCGCACCAGCCTCAGCCTGTACCTGCAGATACGCAGGCCATGCGGCAATGGATGCAGCCTTGTCACACCAAACACGCAGACGTTGCTACGGCAGTTGCATCACCCCATGCACGCCCTGCCACCCCACGTACAACCCCACGAGGGCAATCAGCACGCCTGAGAGGTACGGCGCCTGGCGTGCAAATTCACCAAAGCCGCCCCAGCGCCGGGAGACGTGCTTCACGCTCAGCGCCGCCAGCGCGCCCGAGGCCACCAGCGTGAGCGCCAGCCCGATGCTGAAGCACAGCACCAGCGCCGCGCCCAAAGTGATCTTCTTGAGCTGCAGGCACAACAGCAGCACGGTGATCGACGCCGGGCAAGGAATCAGCCCGCCCGTGAGCCCGAACACGATGATCTGGCCGGTGGTGACTTCACGGTTGGTGAAGCGGCGGCGGATGTCGTTGGCGTGCGCGCGTTCGTGGGCGTCCTGGTATTCGGCAGATGAAACATCGAGGCCGCCATGGCTGTGATCACGGTCGTGGTCGTGATCATGCTCGGAGAACGTGACGTCGTAGTCATGCCGATGGTGTTCGTGCCCGAGCGACAGGCGCGCTACGAAAGCATGCGGCTCGGGGATGACCTGCTCCGATTCCAGAAAGCCGTCGCGCTGGACGAAGCGGAAGGTTTGCCGGCTGCCGTCGGGCCGCTCGGTGACGACCTGCACCTGCTCGGCTGACCATGCGGTGCCACGCGTGCCCTCGCGTGTCAGCCGGAAGCGCGGCGGCACGCCATCTTCGAAGATGGCGAGTTGCACGACGCCATGGCCGGTGTCGATGCGTTGGACGTCGTCATGGCCGTGATCGTGGTGATGATGATCGTGGTCGTGCGCCGCGTGCGTGCTGCGCCAGGTGCGCCACATCATCCATGCTGCCACGGCCACGATCAGCACGGCCGACACCATCTGAAAATACGGCTCGGTCGTTTCTGCGTTCCAGTTGCGGCCGAAGTACAGGCCCGCCATGGCCACCGCCCACACCACCGCCGTATGCGACACCGTGGCCGACAACCCCAGCAACACCGCCTGCGTGAGCGTGCCGCGGATCGCGACGATGAACGCCGCCATCATCGTCTTTGAATGCCCGGGCTCCAGGCCATGCAGCGCACCGAGCAGGATCGCACTGGGAACGAACAGCCAGGCGTTGCCTTGCTGCAGCAGGGTGGTGAACGCGGTCATGGGGAAGGCAGTGAAATCGGGTAGGCGAAATATACTCCCCCCGAGTATAGTGATGCTACCCTCGCGCGTCGTTCACCTCACCTCGATACCCGACCCATGGCTCATACCATCCGCGATAAAGCCAAGCTGCTGGCGCGCGTGCGGCGCATCCAGGGGCAGGCCGCTGCGCTGGAAAAACAACTCGCCGACGAGGGCGATTGCACCGCCGTCTTGCAGCAGATCGCGGCGATTCGCGGCGCGGTCAACGGACTGATGGCAGCGGTCATCGAGGGCCACCTGACCGATCACGTCGTGAAGGAACCTGCCGAGGCGCAACGCCAGGAAGACCTCGATGCGGTGATGCAGGTGATCAAGTCGTACCTGAAGTAACCGTAACGCGCCGCCCTTGCGCCCAGCGCGCGATCCCGATAGTCTGCTCAGACGCCATCGGCCAATTCCGATTCATCGCCTCTTTGATTCTCTGAATCTTCGTCTTCATGTCCCGACTTCACGCCCCCCTCCTCCTCGCCGCCGGCCATCGCGCCCGCGTGGATGACGTGTGCGTGCAGCCCGGGCCCTTCCCGCCTCCTGTCGTCTCCTGGGGCTACGACGCGGTCGCTGCACAGCCGCCGCCTCCGCCCGCTCTCGGCTGATTCCCAGCCGCTTCGTTTCCGGTTGACCTGAACCAGGCTCGGGCACACGCCCGAGGCAGGCGCTTGCCTGCGCGCCGGAACCCGACATCTCTTTTCGACAGGTGAGTGGAATGCGTTCCATGCAAGCCGCGCTGGCAGGGTCCGGCGCGACGGTTCTATTCGTGCTGCTGTGGAGCAGCGGTGCAATCTTTGCGGAGATCGGGGTGCAGCATGTCCCGGCATTCGCGTTTCTGGTCGGGCGCTTTACGCTCGCGTCTTTGGTGCTGGCGGGCCTCGGCTTGCGGCACGGGCGGTGGTGGCCGGCGCCGGGCTCACGGCTGAAGGTGGCCGCCACCGGTGCCTTGCTGACCGGCGGCTATTCGATCTGCTATCTGCTCGCGCTGGACCGCGGCCTCACGCCCGGGCTGTTGGCCACGGTGCTCGGCGTGCAGCCGCTGCTGACGCTGCTCGTGACTGAACGTACCTGGTCCGCACCGCGGATGGCCGGCCTCCTCCTCGCGCTGGGCGGCCTTTCGCTGGTGGTGGGCGGCGCCGATGCGCACCAGGTGCCGATGGCCGGTCTCGGCTATGCGCTGGCCGCGCTGTTGTGCATGACGGTCGGCGCCATCGGGCAGAAGCGGCTGAACCAGTCGCCCATCGACACGCTGCCGCTGCAGAACGCGGTGAGCCTCGTGCTGTGTGCGGCGTTTGCTTTCGCGCTGCCTGCGCAATCGCTGCCGCTCGCGCCAAGCTTGCCCGGTATCGCAGCCTTGCTGTGGATGGGCGTCGTGATGTCAGTGGGAGCGCAGCTGCTGTTCTACCGGCTCATGCAGCGCGGCAATCTCGTGAACGTGACGAGCCTGTTCTACCTCGTGCCGGTGGTGACGGCGCTGCTGGATGACCTCGTGCTCGGCCATCGCCTGGCGCTCCTCGCGATGGCGGGGATGGCGATGATTCTGCTGGGGTTGGCGGTGGCGTTTCGGGCGGCCCGCTGAGTGCCGCCGGTGGGCGAGCCGCCGGATCGGGGCGGCTCGCCCGCGCTACAGACTGCCCGGTAGCCGATGCCTTACTGCGCCAGCCGCCGCAACTTCCATTCGCCGCTCGGCTGTTTACACAGCCACGCCGTCCACTGCTCCTTGCTGCTGCCGCGCGTCAGCTCGCTCTGCAGACGGCGGCACGGCTGGCCGGCATCGGTCTTGGTTTCCAGCGGTGTGATGGTCGCGTCGACGGCAGGCTGCTTGCCTGTGGCGGGCGAGGTCCATTGCGTGGGCGCGTTGTCGGCGGTGCTCTTCAGCACATCGCCGATGGCCTTGGTGAACGACTTCAACTCCGTCGGGCTCATCGAGCCGATGATGGTGCTGGCCAGCACGTTGCGGAAATAGGCAAACGAAGGCGTGGCTGCAGCAAACAGTGCGGCGCCCGCGAAGGCGAGCGCAAGACGGCGGCGATGCGACATGGGTCCCCCAGGATGTGACGAAAAGGAGCCTTCATCCTAGACCATGCCGCCCCGGCCTGGGGTGTCGCTGTGCTCAGCCGCCCAGCTTGTCGAGCAGGCTGTACCACGCCACGCCCGCCGCAATGTAGAAGCGCTGCAGGCCATGCAGCGGGATCGGCGTGATGGGCGATACGGGATACGGAAACGCCTCTCCACTGCCCGCAAGCCGCGCGGCGATGTGCTGGCCGAGGCTGGTGCACAGCGCGATGCCGCGCCCGTTGCAGCCCAACGCCATCGTGATGCCAGGCGCGGGCTCGTGGATGTGCGGCATGAAATCGCGCGTGATGGCGATGCGGCCGGCCCAGCGGTATTCGTATTCCAGCGGGCCGAGTTGCGGAAAGAGCAGCTCCAGTGAGCGTTCAAGGTGTGCAAAATCCTGCGCGTCGCGCGGCTCGGAAAAGAAGCCGCGTCCACCCATCAGCAGGCGCCCGGCTGCGTCTTTGCGGAAATACAGCAGCAGCCGTTGCGATGTGGAAGCCGTCTCACCGCGCGCCAGGATGGCTTGTGCATCCGCCGTCTTGAGCGGCTTGGTCGCAACGATAAAGCTGTTGGCAGAAAGCACCGTCTGCGCCAGGCCCGGCCACAGCGGGCCGGTGTAGCCATTGGTGGCGATCACCACGCGCTGGGCTCGCACCACGGCACCGGTGCTGGAGGCAGCGATCCACTGCGCGCCCTGCCGCTCCAGCGCCGTTACGGCGGTCTGCCCGTGCACGGCGGCGCCCGCTTGCTGTGCGGCGCGCACCAAACCGCGCGCGTACGCCATCGGCTGAATGCCGCCCGCGCGGCCGTCGAGCCACGCGCCCGCAAACGCCTCAGTGCCGACCCGGCGCGTGACGGCGGCGCGGTCCAGCATTTCCACCGGCACGCCGCGCTTTTCCCACTGCCTTGCGCGCGCATGCAGCGCCGGCACGGCCTTGTCCGAATAGGAAAGCTGCAGCCACCCGGCACGCACGGGCTGGCAGTCGATGTGGTGCCGGTCGATCAGATCGAACACTAAATCGGCGGAGCGCGAGACGGCGTCGATCAACGGTTCGGCACGCGCGGCACCGAACAGGCTCACCAGTTCATCGGGGTCATGCTTGAGTGTCGGATTGACCTGCCCGCCGTTGCGCCCGGAGGCGCCCCAGCCCGGATCGTTGGCCTCCAGCACCGTGACCTGCGTGCCGCGCTCGGCCAGATGCAGCGCGGTAGAAAGCCCCGTGTATCCACCGCCGACGACGAGCACATCGGTGGTGATCGATTCCATCAACGCAGGCGTGGGCGGCGCGGCCGGCGCCGTGGCGGCCCACAGCGACGGCGGCAGCGGCTCGCCGCCCAAAGCGCCCGGGGCGATATCGAGGTGCGGCTGCGTCATGGCACGAGGTCTCCGGCGCGAGCATCGGCGGGTTTGTGCAGCACGCGGCGCAGAAAGTCCTGCGTGCGCGGCTGACGCGGGGCGCCGAGCACTTGCGCGGCTGGGCCTTCTTCGACGATGGCGCCGCTGTGCAAAAAGCACACGCGGTCGGCCACCTCGCGGGCAAAACCCATCTCGTGCGTGACGACGATCATCGTCATGCCCTCGCGAGCGAGTGCGCGCATCACCTCCAGCACATCGCCGACAAGTTCGGGGTCGAGCGCAGACGTGGGTTCGTCGAACAGCATCGCCTCGGGCTCCATCGCCAGCGCGCGGGCAATCGCCACGCGCTGCTGCTGGCCACCGGAGAGCTGCGCCGGATAAGCCTGCGCCTTGGCGGCGAGGCCCACCTTCTCCAGCAGCGCCATCGCCTTGGCACGTGCCGCTTCAGGGCGTTCGCCCTTCACGTAGACGGGGCCTTCCATCACGTTTTCGAGCACGCTGCGATGCGGGAACAGGTTGAAACGCTGGAACACCATGCCCATGCGGCTGCGCAGCGTGTGGATGGTTTTGCTGTGTTGATCGACGCGTTCGCCAAAAGCGCGGATCTCGCCGCCGTCATACGACTCCAGCCCGTTGATGCAGCGCAGGACGGTCGACTTGCCCGAGCCGGATGGGCCGATCAGGCAGACGACTTCGCCCTTGTCCACATGCAGGCTCACGCCGCGCAGCACGTGGTGCTCGCCAAAGTGCTTTTGCAGATCACGGATCTCGATCATGCTCATCGTTTGGCCCTCCCTGCGCCCAAGCGGTGTTCAAGCTTGCGCAGGCCGAACACCAGCGGCAGGCTCATCACCAGATACAGCAGCGCCACCAGCGTGTAGACCGTCATGTTCTGGAACGTGGACGAAGCGATGAGCTGCCCCGCACGCGTCATTTCCGCCACCGTGATGGTGGACACCAGAGACGAATCCTTGAGCATCATCACCAGCGTGTTGCCGTATGGCGGCAGCGCAATGCGAAACGCCTGCGGCAGGATCACGCGCCGCATGATCAGCGTGCCGCGCATGCCCATGGCCTGCGCGGCTTCACGCTGGCCGGGGTCCACGGCTTCGATGCCGGCGCGGAAGTTCTCGGCCTGATACGCCGAATACGCAATGCCCAGCCCGATCACGCCCGCCTGAAACGCGGTGAGCTGAATGCCGATGTCCGGCAGCACGAAGTAGATGTAGAAGAGCTGCACGATGATCGGCAGCCCGCGAATGATGTTGACGATGGTCGCCCCGGCCGCAGATACGGCCTTGATGGGCGACAACCGCATCAGCGCGAGCCCCAGCCCGATCACGCTGCTGAGCAGGAACGACAGCACGGTCACCTCCACCGTGACCACCGCCCCTTTCAGCAGGATCGGCAGGAAGTCCTGCGCGTTCTCAAGAAACGTTGCAACACTCATGGCGCATCACCGGTCTGAAATCAGATGCCCCACTTCTTCACGATGGCTTCCAGCGTGCCGTCCGCCTTGATCTTGGCGATGGCCTTGTTGAGGCGGTTGAGCGTTTCGGTATCGCCCTTGCGCACCACCAGGCACACATCGCCCACGTTGGCGGGTTTGTAGCCGGCAGCAAGCTTCACGCCCTGGAAGGCGTTCTGGCGGATCTGGTACGCGATGATCGGCTGGTCGCCCAGGCCGGCCTTGATGCGGCCCAGCGCCAGGTCACGCGTCATGTCGGCCACCGAGTCGTAGCTACGCACTTCCTTGAAGATGCCCTTCTTGTTGAGCATGTCGAGGAACACCGTGCCGACCTGCGCGCCCACCACCTCGCCTTTCAGATCATCGAGCGTGGCGTAGTTCTTGGCGTCGTCAGCCTTGACGATCAGGCCCTCGCCGTACGAGTAGACCGGGTCGGAAAAATCCACCACCTGCGCGCGCGCCGGCGTCTTGAGCATCGCCGCCGAGATGATGTCGATCTTGTTCGACGTGAGCGACGGAATGAGCGCCGAGAACACCGTCTGCTGCACGTTCACGTTGAAGCCGCCCGCCTTGCCCACGGCCGTGACGGTGTCGACCATCATCCCCTGGATGGAATTCGTCTTCACGTCCAGAAACGTGAACGGCACGCCCGTGGCCGTGGCACCGACGTTGTAGGTGGCCGGCGCACCCTGCGCCCAGGCAAACGATGCAGTGGCGAGCATGCACAACGCCAGTGCAGCGCGACGGAAGGTGGTGACAACAGACATGGCAATCCTCCAGGCAACGGAAAAAAGACGCACCCCGAACGCGCATGCACGGGGAATGGCTCAACGTAATGCAATGGTTGTGCCAATATTCGAACGTATCGAATCGATTAATAACTATGGAAAACCACTAATCGACGTATATGAATCGATATGCGATTCTTTGTCCGTTGATTTGCCAATGAGCCGCCACTTGCCATGACCGACGCTGCTGAATCTGCCGATGCGCCCGACCTGCTGTTCAACCAGTCGCTGGAAAAAGGGCTGGCCGTGCTTGGGGCCTTCAACGCGCAGCGCCGCACCATGACGATTGCCGACGTGGCCACCGCTGCCGGCATCAACAAAAGCTCGGCGCAGCGGATGATCTACACGCTCGAGCAGCTCGGCTACCTGCGCAAGCATCCGCAAACGCGTCGCTACCAGCTCACCCCCGCAGTGATGAAGATCGGCTTCAACTACCTGGCCGCCGACACGCTCATCGACGTGGCCAATCCGTTCCTGGCCGAACTCACCAAGATGACCACCGAAACCTCGTGCCTGACCGAGCCCGATCAGGACGAGATGGTGTACGTCGCCCGCTTTGTGAGTGCGCACTTTGTGCCGGTGCACATGCCCATTGGCAGCCGCATCCCGATGTATTGCACCGCGTCGGGCCGTGCTTACCTGAGCGCCCTGCCGATGCCGGAAGCGCAAGCCATCGTCGAGGCGTCGCAGCGCGTGGCGCACACCATGCACACGCGCACCGACGTGGCCGACATCATGGAAACGCTGCGCCTGGCGCGCCAGCGCGGCTACGCCACCAACTGCGAAGAACTGTTCCTCGGGGACATGACCATCGCCGCGCCCATCGTCAGTAGCAACGGGCGGCCGCTGGGGGCAATCCACCTTGTTGCGCCCACCGGGCGGTGGACGGCGGAAGAGATGGAAACGAAGCTGGGCCCGGCGCTGCTGCAATGCGCGCGGGCGATCAGCACGTCGGTGCGGGCGCTGGGATAGCGCGGCGCGCGGCGGAGTTGAGCAGCGCGCCGCCCGCCACCTTCAAGCCTTGGGCGCCTTCACCAGCAGCACCGGGCATTCGGCATGCGCGAGCACCCGCCCTGCCACCGAGCCCATC
The DNA here is from genome assembly GCF_000620465.1 of Ralstonia sp. UNC404CL21Col. Lineage (GTDB taxonomy): Bacteria > Pseudomonadota > Gammaproteobacteria > Burkholderiales > Burkholderiaceae > Ralstonia > Ralstonia flatus. The sequence goes on along the minus strand of NZ_JIBE01000003.1, from coordinate 1,604,722 downwards.
AGCGCCTCGACGAACACGCCGCGCCCGTGCGAGCCCATGACGATGGCCGCGGCCCCCGCACTTTGCGCGTGGTGCACGATGCGCTCTGGTGGAAAACCGACCAGTGCGTGCTGCTCGAACGGCACGCCGGCCGCACCCAGGATCGCGCAGACTGAAGCCATCGCGCCGGTGCTTTCCTCCGCGTACCACGCGTCAACTTCTGCCTTACCGACGAGCGATTTGATGTCGCCAGACAGGTCCGGCATGCAATGCACCACGTGCACCGTCACATCGCTGCCGAAGAGGGTCTTGTCGGCAATGCACCGCGCTGCCGCATCGGAATAGGCCGATCCGTCCGTTGCCAGTACCAGGGTTTTCATGTGGCCTCCTTGCCATGTCTGCGGTCGCGCAGCGTGCGCGGCCGGCGTCTGCTTCCAACGTAAGCGCTGCTGAAAGCCACGCGTTGATACGAGTCAACGTAAGCGCTGTGGTGCGGTCACCCGGTCAGCGTTTGCACAGGAAGGCAGGCAGAATGCGCAGGTTGACCCAGATTTCGCGCCCCACATGACGACCACACCATCCCTTTCCGATTTCCCGCTGCACTCGACCGACAAGCTCCGCTACGGCGACACCGACCGCCAGGGCCACATCAACAACGCCGTCTTCGCCACGTACCTGGAGACAGGCCGCGTGGAAATGCTCTTCACGCCCGACAACCCGCTGGCCGCGCCCGGTTGCGAGTTCGTCATCGCGCAACTCGTGCTCGACTTCCGCAGCGAGATTCTCTGGCCCGGCTCCGTGCAGATCGGTACGCGTGTGGCGAGCGTCGGGCGCAGCTCGGTCAAGTTGGAGCAGGCCATCTTCCAGAACGGCCGCTGCGCCGCCACATCGCAATCGGTAATCGTGCAGATCGACGTTGCCACGCGCCAATCGAGCCCGATTACTGATAGCGCCCGTCAGCGCCTTGCCGCGCTCACCGCCACCCCTGCCGGCGCAGAAGCAGAGTGATGCGCGCTGTACGCAAACGTCCGTCCGCGGAAAATTTTTAACTTTGCTTGCACTTGCGCCCCTTGCCGGTGGGAAGATGGCTCTCCCGTTCAATCACGCGGAGGTGACCATGGGACTGTTGGATGAAGTGGGCAAGATCGCCGGCGCCGTCGCCGCCGTTGAAGCCGCCGAGAAAGTCGATCCGGATGCCGGCCTGCTGACCAAGGCGGTTGCCGCCGTCGCCGGTTTCAAGGGCGCTGGCGCGCTGGAAGAGATGCTGGAAAAGAAGGACGAAGCCAAGGCTGAAGGCGCCGAGGCAGCTCCTGAAGATGGGGCCGCGCCGCAGGCTTGAATTGCTTGCAGGCTCAAAAGGATTTGGGGGACCCCGCCGGTTGGCGGGGTTTTTGTTTTTTGGTGCCGTGCGTTCGAGGCGAGTCCTTGCCGCCATATGGGCACATATAATCCCCACCGTCACTGCCTTCGCGGTGACCGGGTTTCGCAGCCCATTTTCCCTCCAGACGGACAGCCGCTTCCGAGCGGCGTTTTCATGTCCGGTGCTTGCGCACGCCTATGCTTTCTGCGGCGGGCCGGGCAGGGAGACCTTCGGGTCTGCCGGCGAGCTGGAGTGGGCCGGTCTGCGAACCCTGTCGTCAGGCCCGCCACCCTCGTTCGCAGCGAGGGCCGGGTCTCCTTCAATCCACTCCAGGAGGCCACATGGCTACCGCACTCAGCGGGCATCGCCCCGCGTCTTACCCTTCCCCACCGCCTTGGCGCTGCAGGCTTCCCGCACAACCGGGAGGTGCCGCATGTCGCTGACCAAAAACCGCCTCTACCTGGATGGCGCCGTCTCGGCACGCGCATTTCTGTGCCGCACGCACAGCGTCATGCGCGACCCTGGGCATTGCCGGCCCGGCAGGCTGCGCGAGCAGCTCACGTACTTTTCGGAACACGCGTATCCGCCGGCATTCGTGAAAGGCTTTATCGATGCCATCGACGCGTATCTGTCGATGTCGCTCGGGGGGAGCGACGTGGATCCGCACACGTGGGAGGTGTTGGCCGCCATTGAGCGCCGGCGGGTTTCCGCCGCATAAGAACAGTTGGACCCATCCCCGAGACGGGCGGGGATGCCGACACCACGCCGCAACATCGTGGAATGCGCTGTGGCATGCTGGGCCCTCACATTTGAGGCGGATACAGCGGGAGCCATCTTGAAGCTCGATCACATTGCCTTCGTCGCGCAATCACTTGAACAGGCGCAGGCCTATGCCGCGCAGCGGTTTGGCGTGGCGCTGCCCGCAGGCGGCAAGCATCCCTTGATGGGCACGCACAACCTCGTCACGCAGATTGCGCCCGGCGTCTTTCTGGAGTTCATCGCCATCGACCCGGAGGCGGCGGCGCCCAACAGGACGCGCTGGTTTGCGCTCGACCGCCTGACGCGGGAAGGCACATTGGAAGAGGCGCCCCGGTTGTTCGGCTGGGTCGCGAGCGTTCCGGATCTGGCGCGCAACGCGAGCGAATCACCGCAGCACGAATTGCTGGAAGTGACGCGTGGCGATTTGCGATGGCACTTCTTTCACCGCAGCGACGGTGAAGCGGAAGCGGGCGGTTGCTGGCCCGCACTCATCGACTGGGCAGGCGGCCAAAGCCCGGTCGACCGGATGCAGGAGGTTGGGCTGCGCCTGAACCAATTCCAACTCGCGCATCCGGGGATGCCGGCCATCCGCGCAAAGCTTCATGGGCTGGGGTGGAATGCTTCCGAGCCGGAGAACCAACACGTCGAACTGACCGACTCGGCACGGCCGGCATTGACGCTCGTGCTCGATACGCCGAAAGGGCGGGTGCAGATCGAAGGCGGCGGCCTGTAACCGCCGGCCACGGGTCAGGCGGCGCGCCGCTCCGCTACACGCTGCCGCGTCGAGAACCCGTCGCGCACGCACTGCGCCAACGCCAGCGCCGCCGCACTCGCGCCTTGCGCAGGCAACAGCAGGCTGATCGCAAACATCGGCAGTTCCGGGAGGCCGGCTTCGGGCCCGAGAATGTCCAAGTCCGCCGGCACCGTCGGCGTCAGCCATGCCGTGACGGCCAGCCCGGTGCGCACCGTGGCGGTGGTCGCTTCAATGTTGCCGCTCTCGAACACCGTGCGCCATTCGATGCCGTGCTCGCCCAGCGCCTTGAGCACGCGGGTGCGGAAGGCGCAGCTTTCATCCACCATCGACAGCGGCAGCGGGCGCTTCGCATGCACGTTGCCGCCGCGCGGGCCGACCCACACCAGCCGCTCCACGCACAGGCATTCGCCCGTGGCTTCATCCACCGGCGCTTCGACCACGGCGACGTCCAGCTCGCCGCGCGCAATGCTCTGTGCCAGCTCGGGCGACGTCCCGCACACGATGGTCAATTCCACCGATGGCCACGCTTCGGTAAACGCCTTGAAGATTGGCGGGAAAACGGTGCCGACCAGGTCGTAAGGCACGCCCAGGCGCACCGGGCCCTGCAGCGGACGCGCGGCCATGTCGGCCCAGATCTCGTCGTTGAGGGCGAGCAGGCGCTTGGCACGGCCGAGGAAGCGTTCACCCGCGTGGGTGAGTTCCAGCCGCCGGCCGTCGCGCTCGAACAGGCGGCATTCGAAGGCGTCTTCGAGCCGCTTGATCTGCTGGCTGATGGCGCCCTGCGTGAGGTGCAGCGCGTTGGCCGCCACCGTCATGCTGGCGTTTTCCGCCACAGCAATGAAGGTGCGGACGAGGGTGATGTCGAGGTTCTTGGCCATCGCTGCATTCTAGAAGCTAATGCTTGGCTGCTAAAACCTCATTGCTGCTAATGACTTGTCAGCGCACGAGCAGCTTCATCATCGTCTCGAACGTCTTGCCGTACGGCGCGCGGAACAGGCCCAGCCCGTTCAGGCGGGCCTGCTTGAACACCGGCTTCATCTTCGAGAACCGCTCGAACCCGTGGATGCCGTGGTACGCGCCCATGCCGCTGGCGCCCACGCCGCCAAAGGGCAGGTCGTCTTGCGCCACGTGCAGCAGGGTTTCGTTGATGCAGACGCCGCCGACGATGGTGCTGCTCATTACGCGGTCGATGGTGCTGTTGCTGCGCTCGAACACATACAGCGCCAGCGGGCGCGGGCGCGCGTTGATGTAGTCGATCGCCTCGTCCAGCGTGCGATAGGGCACCAGCGGCAGCAGCGGGCCGAAGATCTCTTCCTGCATGACGCGCATGTCATCGGTGCCGCCGGTGATGAGCGCGGGCGGGAACAGGCGCGTGGCGTCGTTGGGCGCAACGTTGGTGAGCGCCAGCACCTGCGCGCCCTGCTCGCGGGCCTCGTCGGCCAGGCTGGCCATGCGCTGGAAGTGGCGCGGGCTGATGAGCGTCGTGTAATCGCGGTTGCGCGCCATGTCGGGGTACATCTTGCCGACCAGCTTGCGTGCGGCATCGATGAAGCGCTGTTCGGTGCCGGCCGGCAGTAGCACGTAATCAGGTGCCACGCAGGTCTGCCCGGCGTTGAGCAGCTTGCCCACCAGCGTGCGCTCCACCGCGCGGTCAAAGTCCGCATCCGGCCCGATCAGCGTGGGCGATTTGCCGCCCAGCTCCAGCGTCACGGGCGTGAGGTTGTCGGCGGCGGCGCGCATGACGTGATGGCCGACGTTGGTGGAGCCGGTGAACAGCAGGTGGTCGAACGGCAGCCGCGAGAAGGCCTCGGCCACCGCCGCATCGCCATTGATGACGCGTACTTCATCGGCGGCAAAGCTGCGCTCGACCAGGTCGGCAAACAGGGCGGAAAAGCGCGGCGTGTATTCCGAGAGCTTGACCATCGCCCGGTTGCCCGCGGCCAGTGCGGAGACCAGCGGCCCGATGGTCAGATAGATCGGGTAGTTCCACGGCACGACGATGCCCGCCACGCCCAGCGGCTGCGGAATCAGCCGCGTGCTGGCCGGCCGGAACCACAGACTCACGCCGCGTCGCTGCACGCGCATCCAGCGCTTGCCGTGCGACAGCGCGTGCTTGATGCCGTCCACGCTCGGGAAGATCTCCAGCAACTCGGTTTCCTGCCGCGAGCGGTTGCCGAAGTCTGCGCTGACCGCCTGGGCGATGGCCTCGCGGTTATCCATGACAAGGCGCTTGAGGCGCATCAGCCGATCGCGGCGCACGGGCCAGGTGGGCAGCATGTCGGCCTGGTGGGCGGCGCGCATGGCCTCGAAGGTCTGCTGCATGCGCAGCATGTGCGGGGCGGGCAGGTCGGCAGGCTGCATCGGGGGCTCCTGGCAAGGTGGGCGGATCGGTGCAATTGCAAAGCAGTATGGCCGCCACGCGCGCGTGCGACGGGCTGATACGCCCCTGCCGTGTGCCGCATGCCCGGCTTGCCTGGGCCCGCGCAACCGTGTGCCAGCACGAAATTGCTGCATTGCGACATCCTGCCATCGCCACCCAGGCAAGGGTTTGGGCGCGACGGCACGCCAGTTTGCTGCGTGACATCGAACGATGCCTCTAATGCGGGTAAGCCCGGCCGTTTGAAACAACCCATGGCGCCTAGGATGTGAGTTCGTGACCGGCAAACAGCCGGCGGCGTCGCTCGCCCAATAAAAAACCCATCCGGAGACATCCATGGCCACCGATTTGCCCACCTCGGCCCTCACCTTCGATTACGTCATCGTCGGCGCCGGTTCCGCCGGTTGCGCGCTCGCCAGCCGGTTGACCGAAGACCCGGACGTGACCGTCGCGCTGCTCGAAGCCGGCCCGCACGATCATCACCTGTCAGTCTGGGTGCCGGCCGGGTGCGCGGCGTCGCTGCCGTTCAAGAACAAGCGCAACTATGGATTTCAGACCGTGCCGCAAGCCGGGCTGGGCGGCCGCCAGGGCTATCAGCCGCGCGGGCGGGGGTTGGGCGGCAGTTCGTCGCTCAACGCGATGATCTACATCCGCGGCACGCCGAGCGACTACAACCACTGGGCCGCGCTCGGCTGCACCGGCTGGAGCTGGAACGACGTGCTGCCCTACTTCAAGCGCTCCGAAGGCAACGAGCGCTTTGCCGGCCGCGACGACGACGCGCTGCACGGCGGCACCGGCCCGCTGCACGTGAGCGACCTGCGCACCGGCAACCCCATCGCACAACGCTTTGTCGAGGCCGGCGTGGCCGCAGGCTACCGGCGCAACAACGATTTCAACGGCCCCGAGCAGGAGGGCGTCGGCCCGTACCAGGTCACGCAATACAACGGCGAGCGCTGGAACGCCGCGCGCGCCTACCTGCATGGCGGCAACAAGGCTGACGCCACGTTCAGCCGCAATCGCCGCCAGCTGACGGTGATGCCCGACACGCAGGCCCTGCGCATCGTCTTTGAAGGCAAGCGCGCGGCAGGCGTGGTGGTGGAGCGTGCGGGCCGCACAGAAACGCTGCGCGCGCGCCGCGAGGTGATCGTCTCATCGGGCGCCTTCGGCTCGCCGCAATTGCTGATGGCTTCAGGCGTAGGCCCGGCGGAGCATCTGCGCTCGCTAGGCATTCCGGTCGTGCACGACCTGCCCGGCGTCGGCCAGAACCTGCAGGATCACCTCGACATCATTCTGCACAAGAAAGTCTTCAACCTCGATCTGATCGGCTATTCCGCACGCGGCAGCGCGCATATGCTGGGCCAGATCCTGCGCTACCGGCGCGAGCGTCGCGGCATGCTGGCGACCAACTTTGCCGAAGCCGGCGGCTTCATCAAGAGCCGGCCCGATCTGGCCGATCCCGATCTGCAACTGCACTTCGTGGTCGCCATGGCCGACAACCACAACCGCACGTTCAACTACGGCCACGGCTATTCGTGCCACGTCTGCGTGCTGCGCCCGAAGAGCCGCGGCGAAGTGCGCCTGGCCTCCGCCGACACGCGCGACGCCCCACTGATCGATCCAAAGTTCCTGTCTGATCCCGAGGACATGGCCGGCATGCTCGCCGGCTTCCGCGCCGTGAAGAGCATCTTCGCGCAGCGTCCGCTGGCCGACCTGGGCGGCCGTGAGCTGTATTCCGGAAACATCCGCGGCGACGGCTCCGACGACGAAGCCGTCCGCGCCCTCATCCGCCAGCACGCCGACACCATCTACCACCCCGTCGGCACCTGCAAGATGGGCAGCGCCGACGACGCAATGGCGGTGGTGGATCCGGAACTGCGCGTGCGCGGCCTGACAGGCCTGCGCGTGATCGACGGCTCGGTCATGCCGACGCTCATCGGCGGCAACACCAACGCCCCGATCATCATGATTGCCGAGCGCGCCGCAGACCTAATGCGTCAAGGCGGACGCCCGACGCTGAATGTGGTGAGCAGCATCGCGGCGCAGGCAGCGCCGGCGGAGGTGCACTAAAAATAGCCGGGCGGCGAACCGTGTCGCCGCCCTTCGCACACCAACGGTGTGGCCGTTGGAGCCCTAGATGGCGCCTTGAATTTCTGTGAGCGGGCGGAAAAAGGAAGGAGGCCTGTCTGAGCGCAGCGAGTTTGCCTCCTTCCCCGCACGGTCACATAAATTCAAGGGGAAGTCGCCATCTCGGGCGCGCCTTTCTTTTGCTTACTTTTCTTTGGCAAGACAAAGAAAAGTGAGTCAGCCCCGGCAGGGGATGAAACAAGGGATGCACCACAAACGCACAAACACCCCGCCTCAGTTCCCCGCACTATCCGTAGGCGTATTAAACGAATCCCGCAACAAATAACTCATCGGCACGTCCAGATTCACCCCATTCGGCGGAATCGGCTGCTGGAACCACTTCTTGTAGAGCTTCGGCACCTCGCCGTCGACAATCAGCCGCGTCATCGACTGGTCGATCAGCTTCTTGAACTCCGGGTCCTGCTTGCTGAGCATGATCGCGTACGACGACACGAGCTGCGTCTTGCCCGCCAGGCGGTAGTCAGCCGGGTTCTTGGCCGTGGCGCGCATGCCCGAGAGCAGGATGTCGTCGCCCGCAAACGCATTGGCGCGGCCATCGGCCAGCATCGCAAACGCGCTGCGCAGGTCGTTGGCATCCACCACCTGCATCGTCATGCCCGTTTCGTTGAGCTTGCGTGCGAGGTCGGCATTGGTCGAGCCGCGCGCGGCCACCACCGTCTTGCCGTTCAGGTCTTCCCATTGCTGGATCGGCGAGTTGGCCTTCACCAGCATGCGGCCCTTGGTGATGTAGTGCGGAATGGTGAAGGCCACCTTCTGCCGGCGCTCCGGCGAGTTGTTCGTCGAGCCGCACTCGAGATCGGCCTTGCCCGTGGCGATCACGTCCAGACGGTTGGCGGCCGTGACGGGCACGTACTGCACCTTCAGGTCGGGGCGCTTGAGCGACGTGCGCAGCGAGTCGATCAGCCGCGAGCAGATGTCGATGGCGTAGCCGACCGGCTTGGTGCCATCGAGATACGAAAAGGGAATGGAGTCTTCCCGATACCCCACATGCACCGTGCCGGAGTCGCGGATGCGATCGAGCGTCGGGGTGGCGGCAGCAACGTCGGGTGAGAAGAATGTGGCGGAAACAGCGGCGGGAACGGCAAGCGCGGCCAGCAGCCACGTGCGCGCGGGGAACGACATCGTCAAAGGTCCTGGGAGAGGGTTAGGGCTCTAGTGGCACGACTGGCTGCGCTGTTGCCCTGTCGGCGCAGCTTTGGCTTGCGCGCCGTCACTCCCCCCGGGAATGCCAAAACGTGAAGCAATGTCACGCGCCGCCATGGGCGCGCATTATGCGCTGATTGCGGGTATACCCTCAAGCACCTCTTCGGTGCGTGGATAAGCGGCCGGACGTCGGTCCGTGGTGAAGAGCGTTCGGCGAAAGCGTGTGCTCACATGCGGCCGCATTCCCGGGGTGGTGTTACACGGGCCACGCGCGCTGCAGCACCGCGCCAAGTTCTTGCGCATGCCCATCGAGCGTGCCGAACACGCGGCCATGCTGATGATGGAAGCGGCTGGCGATAAAGCGCTCGGCGTCGTCCGGGTGGGCGTGGGCCAGCATCAGCGCCGCCTGCGCCGTGAGCGCCAGCCCCTGCGCGATGCGGCGCGCGGAGGTTTCCTGGATGTCGCCCGGCTGATGCAGCATCGCCTGCAGCGCGGCCAGCTCCGCCCGCACGGCACGGTGGCCCTGGGCGCGCTCGCCAATGTCGTGCACCAGGCGCAGTGCATCGTCCGGCGTGCGGCCGATGGCGCGCAGCACGTCCAGGCACATCACGTTGCCCGAGCCTTCCCAGATGGAATTGACCGGCGCCTCGCGGTACAGGCGCGCCATCGGGCCTTCTTCCACATAGCCGTTGCCGCCCCAGACTTCCATCGCCTCGCCGGTCGCTTCGATGGTGCGCTTGCAGACCCAGAACTTGGCGGCGGGCGTGACAATGCGTTTCCACGCCGCGGCCAGCGGATCGACATCGGCGCGCTCGAATGCGTTGCCCAGTTCCATCATCAGCAAGGTCGCGGCTTGCGATTCCAGGGCCAGATCGGCCAGCACGTTGCGCATCAGCGGTTGGTCGGCCAGCAGGCGGCCGAATGCCATGCGGTGGCGCGCGTGGTGCAGCGCCTGCATCAGCGCGTGGCGCAGGATGGCCGCGCTGCCGATCACGCAATCGAGCCGCGTGTGCGTCGCCATCTCGATGATGGTCGGAATGCCGCGCCCTTCCTCGCCGATGAGGATGCCCTCGGCGCCGCGAAACTCCACTTCGCTGCTCGCGTTCGAGCGGTTGCCGAGCTTGTCTTTCAGGCGCTGGATCTGGATCGGGTTCTTGCTGCCGTCATCGCGAAAGCGCGGCACGAAGAAGCACGACAGCGGGCCGTCTTCTGCACCCATGCGCGCGACCACCAGGTGCGCATCGCACATCGGCGCAGAGAAGAACCACTTGTGGCCGGTGATGGCGTACGTTGCGCCACGGCCCTCGCCGCGCAAGGGCGTTGCCACCGTGGTGTTGCTGCGCACATCGGAGCCGCCCTGCTTTTCGGTCATGCCCATGCCGACGAGGATGGCGGTTTTCTGGCGCCACGGCAGATCGCGTGCGTCGTGTTCGCGGGCGTAGAGACGCGGCCCCAGGTCGGCAAACAGCGCGGTTTCTTTCTGCAGCACGGGAATGCTGGCGAACGTCATCGTCGCCGGGCACAGCGTGCCGGATTCGATCTGTGCCTGCATGAAATAACCGGCGGTGCGGGCGGCCCAGGCGCCCGGGCGCGGGTCGGCAAACGGCAGCGCCTGCAGCCCCTGGCTGCGCATCAGGCCGAGCAACGCGTGCCAGGCCGGGTCGAAGCGGATGGCGTCGATGCGCTCTCCCGTGCGGCTGTGGGTGTGGAGTTCGGGGTGATAGGTGTTGGCCTCGGCCGCCCACTGCAGCGTCTCGGGTGCGCCGAGCTGGTCCCCGAAGGCTTGCAGCGCGCTGGCGTTCCAGCCGCCGCCCAGACGTTCGAGTGCGTTTTGCAATGTGGTGTCGGACGTGAAGGGGTTGAAGCCGGTCAGGTCCGGGACCTGGTTGAAGACGCGGTGGGTGGCCTCTGTGGGCATTGGGAGTCTCCTGGCGTGGCGCTTTTGGTGTGTGGGCCATGGTAGACCACCGGGGGGCGGGCTGGGTGGAGGGGGATTTCCATACAGCGTCTGTTTGTACGGCAGTGCCATCCCGCTGCTCATCAAGCGAAATTCCGCAAGGTATTGCGGTGCAACGCTCCTCCTAATGTCACATCGCCACGATATTGAATGCTTCAGCGCAGCAATTCTTCTATTAATGGTTTCTGCGTCTCAATTTGATTGGCGTTCTGGTCAAGGTGTATCAACAAAAAAATAATGGGCGGAATGTTTGCGCGCTTTCATGAAAACGCCGTATCAACGCGGAACGTGCCAAAAGTGCGACATCAAGCGAAGGCGTCCGAAAGGTGGTATTGACGTGGTGGTAGCGTTTTTTTAGCATCGCGCTGGATCGTTGCGTCTATTCCGATAAAAGACAAGAAAGTCGCATTGGTCTATCGGGGGGATATTTCCAAGGATTAACACTGTGCCCTTGCGCGGCTACGCCCGTTGCAATGGATTGCGTGTGCAAATCCGCATGCTATTTCCCTCATCATCGGGAAGTGCCTGATGGGGATCCGGCACGGCGTATTCCCAATACACCACAAAGCAAAAAGCCCGCGCGAGAGCGGGCGGGACGAGGGAGAAATGCGCGTGCTGACACAAGGCAGCCCGTATGGTCGGCGTGGGGTCGCCGGATGGTCGATGTTCCGATGCCTGAAGGCGCTGGGGCGGGAGTGGGTGCGCCGGGTTCTGCTGGCCATACTGGCGATCTGGCTGACGGTGTTGTCCCAAGGGGCGCTCGCGTTTTCGTGTTCCGTCGCGTTTTCCATGCCGCAGAACACCACCCAGACCTATAACCTCACGGGCGCGGATAACGTCAACTGTGATCCGCTCAGCGTCGGTATCGCAAACGATGTGGTGGGAGATGACTACGCCAACGATAGCCTCACAACGCCAACCGCCCAAGGCGGTACGCTAAAGGTCTACGGTTTCTGGAGTCCCCCCAACCGGTTCGTTTATACGCCCCCAAGCCCCTCTTTCGTCGGCACCGATACGGCAACCTTCTATATCTCGAGCGACGGTGCCACCTGGACGCCCACCGGCTCATTGACGATTACCGTGATCCCGACTGCGCCGACGGTGACGAGCCTTGCGCCGAACAACGGGGCGATCGCGGGGGGCACATCGGTCCTAATCAGCGGCACCAGTTTCACCGGCGCGACTGCGGTCAAGTTTGGGGCGGCCAACGCAGCCAGCTATGTCGTCAACAGCGCTACGCAGATCGTTGCCACCTCTCCGGCCAGTTCTGCAGGTACCGTTGACGTGACGGTGACCACGCCTTACGGCACCAGCACCACCACCCTTGCCGATCGGTTCACGTTTGTTGCGCCTCCTGTTGCGAATGCGGTCGGCGCCACCGTTGCACACGGCAGCAGCAGCAATCCCATCACCCTGAACATCACGGGCGGCGCGCCACTCAGCGTGGCCGTCTCGACCCCCGCGAGCCACGGCACGGCCACCGCCTCCGGCACGTCGATCACCTATACCCCCAACGCGTCGTACTCCGGCTCCGACACCTTTGCGTACACGGCGACCAATGCGGGGGGGACGTCCGCCCCAGCCACGGTGACGGTTACCGTATCGGATGCGACGATCAGCTATGCGCCCGCCTCGCCGGCGGGTGGCACGGTCGGTACGGCCTACAGCCAGTCGCTGGCGTCGGCTGCGGGAGGCACGGCACCTTACAGCTACGCGCTGGCCTCGGGTGCGCTGCCGCCGGGCCTGACGCTGGCCGCCAACGGCACGCTGTCGGGCACGCCCACCGCCTCAGGAACGTTCAACTTCACGGTTACAGCGACCGACAGCAGCACCGGCACCGGTCCGTTCACGGCCACCAGCGGCGCCCTGTCGCTCACCATCGCCGCGCCGACCATCACGGTGTCGCCCTCCACGCTGGCCAATGCGACTGTCGCTACCGCCTACAGCCAGACACTGACTGCCGGCGGTGGCACGGCGCCGTACACCTATGCCGTGACCGCAGGCTCGCTGCCTGCCGGCCTGACGCTGGCGAGCAACGGAACGCTGTCAGGCACGCCCACGGCGGCCGGCACATTCAACTTCAGCGTGACGGCGGCAGACAGCTCCGGCGGCAGCGGCCCTTACACCGGCAGCCGGGCTTACACCCTGAGCGTGAATACGCCCACGCTTTCGATCACGCCGGCGTCTGGCAGCCTGAGCGCCACCGCCGGCGTGGCATACAGCCAGACCTTCAGCCCCGGCGGCGGCACTGCGCCTTACACCTACGGCATCGTCGTCAATAGCGGCGCGCTACCCACCGGGATGTCGTTCAACACTGGAACGGGCGTGCTGTCGGGTACGCCGATCACCACGGGCGTGGCCAACTTCACCGTGACGGCAACCGACAGCTCCACCGGAAGCGGCCCGTTCCACGTCTCGGGCACCTACACGCTGACTACGTCGACGCCGACGATCACCCTGTCGCCGAGCACCCTGCCAAACGCAGGGGTGGGCTCGGCGTACAGCCAGACGCTGACAGCCAGTGGAGGCGCCGCACCGTACACGTATGCAATAACGGCGGGTACGTTACCCACGGGCGTAAGCCTGAACCCGAGCACGGGCGTTATCTCCGGCACCCCGACGGCTGGCGGCGTGGCGAATTTCACCGTCACCGCGACGGATGCCAACGGCTATGCCGGTGCACGCGCATACGGCGTGGCGATCAGCGCCCCCACCATCAGTGTGAGTCCGGCCACGTTGCCGGGAGGCACCATCGGCACCGCCTACAGCCAAGCGATCACGGCGAGCGGTGGCACCGCGCCGTACACGTATGCCGTCACCGCAGGCGCGCTGCCGGCGGGCATGACGATGACGTCGAGCGGCACGCTTTCCGGCACGCCGACGGCCGGCGGCACGTTCAACTTCACTGTCACCAGTACCGACCACAGCACCGGCACCGGGGCTCCTTACAGCGGCAGCCGTGCCTACACGCTCACCGTGTCGTCACCGACCTTGGCGATCGCGCCGGCCTCCGGCGCGCTGAGCGGCGTGGCGGGCACGGCCTATAGCCGCACCTTTGCCGCCAGCGGCGGCACCAGCCCCTACACGTATGCGATGACCGTCACCGCAGGGTCGCTGCCGACGGGTCTGGTATGGAACGCTGGCACGGCCACCCTGTCGGGCACACCCACCGCGGCCGGTGCGGCCAGCTTCAACGTCGTGGCCACCGACAGCAGTTCGGGTAGCGGCCCGTACTCTGTGACGGGGTCGTACACGCTCACCATTTCGGCGCCGACCATTTCGCTGGCGCCGGCCACGCTGCCCAACCCGGCAGTGGCGACTGCGTACACGCAGACCGTTACTGCAACCAACGGTACTGCGCCGTACGCCTACGCGATCTCGGCCGGTGCATTGCCGGCCGGCATGGCGCTGTCTTCGGCCGGTGTGCTGTCGGGCACGCCCACGGCGGTTGGCGCGTTCAACTTCACCATCACCGCGACGGATGCCAACAGCTTCACGGCCAGCCGCGCTTACAGCCTGATCGTGGGCGCGCCCACGCTTGCGCTGAACCCCGCCACGGTGCCGGGTGCCACGCTCAACACGCCGTACAGTCAGACGCTGGTCGCCAGCGGCGGCACTGCACCCTACACGTACGCGCTTGCCTCCGGTGCGCTGCCGGCCGGCATCAGCCTGAACCCCAGCACCGGCGTGTTGTCGGGCACGGCCACGGCGCTCGGCAGCAGCACGTTCACGGTGCAGGCGTCCGACAGCAGCACAGGGACGGGCGCGCCGTATAGCACCACGCGCAGCTACACCATCGTGGTCGGGCAGGTGATCGGCACAGCGCCGCCCATCACCGCCACCACCGCATCAACCGCGCCCGTCACGCTGCACGCGGCCGCCAATGCGACGGGCGGCCCGTTCTCGTCCATTGCGATCGTCAGTCCGCCTGCGAGCGGTACCGCCGTCGTCAACGGCCTGGACATCGTCTACACGCCCACGCCGACCACCTCGGGTGCCGTCACCTTTACCTATGCGCTGATCAACACCGCAGGCACCTCCGCGCCGATTCCCGCGACGGTCACCGTCAATGCCATGCCGATTGCCGTGGCGCAGAAGCAGGCCATCACGTCGGCGGGGCAGGGGATTAGCGTGGATTTGACGGAGGGCGCCACGGGCGGGCCGTTCACGGGGGCGACGCTGGTGTCGGTCGTGCCGTCCAACGCCGGCTCCGCCACGATCGTGCAAAAGGCGGTGCAGACACCCGCCGGCGTGAAGACGCTCGCCGCGGCTGCGTCAACCTACGTGCTCAACTTCACACCGTCCAGCACGTATAGCGGTCAGGCGGTGTTGACGTACACGCTGTCCAATGCCTTCGCCACCTCGACACCGGCCACCGTGCAGGTGAGCGTGACGGCACGCAAGGACCCGTCAGCCGACCCCGACGTGGCAGGCCTGATCAACGCGCAGATCCAGGCAGCACGCCGCTTCGCCACAACGCAGATCGACAACTACAACCGCCGCCTTGAAGCGCTGCACGGTACCGGTCGTGCGCCGTCGGACAACGGCCTGACCGTCGCCATGCCGGGCCAGCGCGCCGACATGCGGGCGCGTTGCCAGGACGTTGCGGGCATCGCCGCATATGACGCGTGCATGCGTGGTGAAGGTGCGGGCGGCCGACCTGTTGGCCGCAGCAAGCGGAATCCGGACGTCACCAAGGACACCAGCGCAGACAAAACCAATGGCGATGCCGGCCCCGACCTGCCGGGCGCCGATGCGGCTGCCGGCGGCGCCGACAGCATCGATACCAACCTCGCGTTCTGGAGCGCTGGCACGCTGGACTTCGGTTTCGCCAACACGGGGGCGCAGCGCTCGGGGTTCCGCTTCACCACGGGCGGTGTGACGGCGGGTGCGGACTACCGCGTGTCCGACCAGTTCTCCGTGGGCGCCGGCTTTGGCTATGGGCGAGACTCCACCGACATCGGCAACGCTGGCACCAAGAGCACGGGCGACAGCTACAGCCTCGCGTTATACGGCAGCTACCGTCCGCTGCCCACGCTGTTCGTCGATGGCGTGGCGGGCTTCGGCACGCTCAGCTTCGACTCGCGCCGCTGGGTGACCGACTCCAACGACTTCGCCACCGGCAAGCGCAACGGCAAGCAAGTGTTTGCCTCCGTGTCGGCCGGCTATGAGCATCGGGATCGCACGTGGCTGGTTTCACCGTACGGCCGCCTGTCGGTCTCGCAATCGACGCTGGATCAGTTCACCGAATCGGGCGCCGGCCTCAACGCGCTGACGTATTTCGACCAGACGGTGACGACGGTATCCGGCACGCTCGGCCTGCGTGCGGAATACACGCAGAAGACCAAGTGGGGCACCTTCCTGCCGTTCGCGCGCGTGGAGTACCAGCACGACTTCAATGGGCAGAACAATGCAGGGTTGGCGTATGCCGACTTGGCATCGGCGGGCCCCGCTTACTACGTGCCGGGTACGCCGTTTGGGCGCGATCGCATGCAGATCGGGTTGGGAACGAAGTTCCGCACCGGGCCGCTCACGTTTGGGTTGGACTACAGCGTGATGGCCGGGATGGGCGGTTTGCAGCAGGGGATTCGGTTGACGTTTGCTGCACCGTTCTGAGGCAATAAGCGGTCAGCGCCCAACAAAAAGCCAGCCTTCGGGCTGGCTTTTCTTTCCGGCGAGATGTCAGCGCATCAGGTTGCCGTCGAGGATTCCACCGGCTTCTCCCCCGTCAACAAGTAATGCATCAACTCCCGCACCGGCCGGATCGCCTCCCCGAACGGCAGTTTCCCCGCCCCACGGAAAAACAGTCCGCGCTCCACGTCCCCCCGCAGCGCCTGTGCCAGCTTCAGGTCAATGCAGAACTGCCCCACCTTGCCGATGCCATCCCGCAGCCCGCACGTCTGCAGGCAATCGAACCCCTGCAGGCAATCCCGCACCTTGGCTTTCGCCTGCAGCGCGCTTTCGCGTGACAGATAACGCGACAGCCAAGGCGTCATCACGGCCCGCGCCGGCAGCCCGGCCACGCTGACAAACTCGCTGATATCGCCTTGCTCCGCACCCGTCAGCACCCGCTTGAAGCGCACGTGCGCATCGCCCTCTTCCGTCACCGCAAACGCCGTACCGAGCTGCACCGCAGCGGCGCCCTTGTCGAGCCAGTGCTTCACCTTGGCATGCGAATCGATGCCGCCCGCCAGGATGATCGGAATCTGCTCCGCCGCCAGCCCCAGCTTGATGAACAACTCCCGGCATTCATCCAGCACGCGCGCAAACGAGAACCGCTCGTCGCGCAAATCCTCGATGCGCGCCGCGCCCAGATGGCCGCCCGCATGCGTCGGATGCTCGATCACCACCGCGTCCGGCAGCCGCGCCTTTTTCATCCACCGTTTGAGCACGACGCCCACGCCGCGCGAGTCGGAAAGAATCGGGATGAGCGCCACCTTCGGATGCTCCGCCGTCATCTCCGGCAGATCGAGCGGCAGGCCCGCGCCCATGACGATCGCATCGGCGCCGCTCTCGCACGCCTGCCGCACCAGCGCCGCGTGCGATTCCACCGCCTTCATCACGTTCACGGCGATCATGCCGTTGCCCTGGCTGCCTTCGCGCGCGGCGCGAATCTCGCGGTCCAGCGCGACGAGGTTGGCGGCGTTGATGGCGTCCTTGTCGCGCGATTTCTCGGTGGCGGCGACGAGGTCTGCGTGGTGATGCCGCAAGTCGATGCTGGCGATGGTGCCCACGCCGCCTTCGCGCGCCACGGCGCCGGCCAGCCGGTGCGCCGAAATACCCACGCCCATCCCGCCCTGCACGATGGGTACGAGGCTGCGCCCCGCGAGTGTGAACCGACGCTCCAGCATGACAACTCCCAGCGGCCGTGCCGCAATGCAATAGAAAAGGGATTGAGCGTCGCATAGGTGAAACGCGGCGGGGTTGCGCAAGATCAAGGCGAGCCCCGCCGGTGCGTGCCGCCGCACATTGCGCGGTGGTTTGGACTGAAATGACCCGCCGACCGTCACCTCACTGGTTTTCGTGCTGGCAACGCCGGCGGCCCTGTGCTTAAATTCAGCCTCGTTGGATGAAACAGGGGTGCCGTACGGATGGGCCGTGCGGCTGAGAGAGTCCCTTCGCACCCGATCCGGTTCGTACCGGCGTGGGAAGTTTCAGAACACCGCGTAGTCTCTGGCAGCCCACCCCTCAGTTCTTCGGGTCACGCCATCTCTCCCGGTTTCGTCCACTGCCTGCACCACCAGGCCACAGAATCAAGGACGAGACCATGCCCCAAGCCAAAAACGCCCCCGCCGCATCGTTCGACTCGCTGCAGTCCGAGCTCGACCAGAAGTTCGCCTATCCGGCCTCCAGCAAGACCTACATCGTCGGCAGCCGCCCGGACATCCGCGTGCCGATGCGCACCATCAAGCAGACCGCCACGCGCACCGACAAGGGCGAGATGCTGAACCCGCCGGTGCCGGTGTACGACACCTCGGGCCCGTACTCCGACCCCGATGTGCACATCGACCTGAAGGCCGGTCTGGCCCCGCTGCGCGCCAAGTGGATCGACGAGCGCGGCGATACGGAAATCCTCTCGGGCCTGTCGTCCGAATACGGCCAGACGCGCGCCAACGACCCGGCCACGGCGCACCTGCGCTTCTCGCACATCTCCAAGCCGCGCCGCGCCAAGGCCGGCGCCAACGTGAGCCAGATGCACTACGCGCGCCGCGGCATCATCACGCCGGAAATGGAGTACGTCGCGCTGCGCGAATCGCTGAACCTGCAGGCGCTGCAAGACAAGCCCGAGTACCGCCAGCTGCTCAAGCAGCATCCGGGCTTCTCGTACGGCGCGAACCTGCCGCAGCGCCCGGAAGACATCACGCCGGAATTCGTGCGTGCCGAAGTGGCCGCTGGTCGCGCAATCATCCCCGCCAACATCAACCACACCGAGCTGGAGCCGATGGCCATCGGCCGCAACTTCCGCGTGAAGATCAACGGCAACCTCGGCAACTCGGCGGTGACGTCGTCGCTGGCAGAGGAAGTGGAAAAGATGGTGTGGGCGATCCGCTGGGGCGCCGACACGATCATGGACTTGTCCACCGGCAAGCACATTCACGAAACGCGTGAATGGATCCTGCGCAACTCGCCGGTGCCCATCGGCACGGTGCCCATCTACCAGGCGCTGGACAAGACGGGCGGCGTGGCTGAAGACCTGACGTGGGAGATGTTCCGCGACACGCTGATCGAGCAAGCCGAGCAGGGCGTGGACTACTTCACCATCCACGCCGGCGTGCTGCTGCGCTATGTGCCGCTCACGGCTGACCGCATCACCGGCATCGTCTCGCGCGGCGGCTCGATCATGGCCAAGTGGTGCCTGGCGCATCACAAGGAAAACTTCCTGTACACGCACTTCGACGAGATCTGCGAAATCATGAAGGCGTACGACGTGTCGTTCAGCCTGGGCGATGGCTTGCGCCCGGGTTGCATTGCCGACTCGAACGACGCCGCGCAATTCGGCGAGCTGCACACGCTGGGCGAACTGACCAAGAAGGCGTGGGAGCACGACGTGCAGGTCATGATCGAAGGCCCGGGCCACGTGCCGCTGCAGCGCGTGCAGGCCAACATGGACGAAGAGCTGAAGCACTGCTTCGAAGCCCCGTTCTACACGCTTGGGCCCCTGGTGACCGACATCGCCCCGGGCTACGACCACATCACCAGCGGCATCGGCGCAGCCAACATCGGCTGGTACGGCACCGCCATGCTGTGCTACGTCACGCCCAAGGAACACTTGGGCCTGCCCGACAAGGAAGACGTGCGCGAAGGCATCATCACCTACAAGATCGCCGCGCATGCGGCCGACCTTGCCAAGGGCTGGCCGGGCGCGCAGCTGCGCGACAACGCGCTGTCGAAGGCGCGCTTCGAGTTCCGCTGGGAAGACCAGTTCAACCTCGGCCTCGATCCGGAGAAGGCGCGCGCCTTCCACGATGAAACGCTGCCGGCCGAGGGCGCCAAGATCGCGCACTTCTGTTCGATGTGCGGTCCGAAGTTCTGCTCGATGAAGATCACGCAGGAAGTGCGCGACTACGCGGCCACGCTCGACTCCAACGCTACTGCCGCCGTGAGCGGCATGGAAGAAAAGTCGATCGAGTTCCGCAAGAGCGGCAGCAAGATCTACAGCTAAGCCAAGCGGTGCAATGCCAACCTCGACTTCATTTGACGTAACGATCCTCGGCGGCGGCCTCGCTGGCCGCCTGTGTGCGTGGCAACTCGCGCAAACGGGGGTGCCGCCTGCGCGCATTGCCGTGGTGGAGCGTGGCCCACGCGATGGCAGCGGTGCCGCGGCGTATGTGGCCGCGGCCATGCTGGCGCCGCTGGCTGAAGCGGCCGTGGCCGATCGTTTCGTCGTGGATTTGGGGTTGGCCAGCCTCGCGCTGTGGCGTACCTGGTTGCCCAAGCTGCGCACGCCGGTCTTCTTCCAGGAGGCCGGCACGCTCGTCGTGTGGCATGCGGCGGATCGTGGAGAGGCATCGCTGTTTGCCAGCCACGTCCGCAATGCCGCGCCGCCCGAGCGTGTGGCCGCCGATCTGCGCGCCGTGGATGCAGCGGGCATTGCGCAGTTGGAGCCGCTGCTCGCGCAACGCTTCACGCAGGGCCTGTATCTGGCGGGCGAAGGCCAGCTTGACCCGCGCGGCGTGCTGGATGCGCTGGCGACCGAGCTGGAAGCGCTTGGCGTGCAATTGCGCTGGAACACGGAGGTTGTCGATCCGAGCCCCGACGCGCTCGCCGCTGCGGGGCTGGGCGCGCGCCTCGTGCTCGATTGCCGTGGCCTCGGTGCCAAGCCGCAGTGGCCGCGCTTGCGTGGTCTGCGCGGCGAAGTGGCGCGCATCCATGCGCCGGACGTGTCGCTTACGCGGCCGGTGCGCATGCTGCATCCGCGCTACCCGCTCTATATCGCGCCCAAGCCCGGCAACGTGTACGTGATTGGCGCGACTGAGCTGGAATCCGACGACATGTCGCCGGCAAGCGTGCGCTCCACGCTGGAATTGCTGTCTGCGGCCTACGCCGTGCACCCCGCGTTTGGCGAGGCCCGCGTGCTGGAGCTGAATACGCAGTGCCGGCCGACGCTGCCCGACCATCGCCCCGCGCTGCGCTGGGATGGCGCGGGCACGCTGTCGGTCAACGGCCTGTACCGGCACGGTTACATGATTGCGCCCGCCGTCACCCAAGCCGCTGTGGCGACTGCACGCGCGTTGCTGGACGGCCGCACCATCGATGCGGACGACTGCGAATGGCCCGGGCTGTTCGCTGAAGCCGCATCCCCCGAACCTGTTTTGTCATGACGCTGAACGTCACCCTCAACGACCTGTCGCTGGCGCTGCCTGCGGGCAGCACGCTGGCCGACGCCATTGGTGCTGCCACGCCGCAACTGCAGATCGCGCCGCCGTTTGCCGCATCCGTGAATGGCGATTTCGTGCCCAAGGCGCGCCATGCGCAGCACGCGCTCAAGACAGGCGACCGCATTGCACTCGTGCAGCCCGTCGTGGGCGGCTAGGAGTCTTCGATGACCACTACGAATCTGTCCGCCGTGGCTGACCCGCTGCGCCTCTACGACGAAACCTTCGCCTCGCGCCTGCTGCTCGGAACCGCGCGCTACCCATCGCCGCAATCGCTGGAAGACGCCGTGCGCGTGTCCAACCCGGCCATGCTGACGGTGGCGCTGCGCCGCCAGAGCGCGGGCTCGCCCGAAGGCGGCGCGGGCTTCTGGAAGATGCTGCGCGAACTCGGCGTGCCCGTGCTGCCGAACACCGCCGGCTGCTATTCCGCCGACGAGGCCTACACGCTCGCGCAGATGTCGCGTGAGGTGTTCGAGACCGACTGGATCAAGCTCGAAGTCATCGGCGACGACTACACGCTGCAGCCCGACACGCTCGCGCTGCCGGCTGCGGCCGAACGCCTCATCCGCGACGGCTTCAAGGTGCTGCCGTATTGCACCGAAGACCTCGTGCTGTGCCGCCGCCTGCTCGACGTCGGCTGCCAGGCGCTGATGCCGTGGGCCGCACCCATCGGCACCGGCCGCGGGCCCACCAACCCGTACGGCCTGCGCCTGCTGCGCGAGCGCCTGCCCAACGTACCGCTGATCGTCGATGCGGGCCTGGGTGTGCCGTCGCACGCGACGCAGGTGATGGAATGGGGCTACGACGCCGTGCTGCTCAACACCGCCGTCGCCCAAGCCGGCGATCCGGTGGCGATGGCGCAGGCGTTTGCGATGGCCACGCAGGCCGGTCGCCTTGCGCGGCTGTCGGGCCCGATGCCTGAGCGTGATGTCGCGCAGGCCAGCACGCCGGTTGTTGGGTTGCCGTTCTGGCATGCGGAAGAGAAGCAGGCATGAGTGCGTCCGCCTTGCGTTTTTCCGCCGCGTGGCCGGAGGCGGCAGCCCTTGCTGCGCAGATCGTCGATCGCCATACCGAAGCCTTCGGTCGCGCGCCGCACGCCTGGAGCGTGACCGACCGCGCTGACGAAGCCACCAGCCCCGCCACCGTTCTGCTGACGACGGATGCGGCGCAAGCCGAACGTGCTCGCTCTGCTGGCGCCGCTGTTGTGTTGACTGCAGTGGAAGGCGATCAACGCATCGACACCGTGTACGACCGCCTCGGTATGTACCGCTTCACGTCTGCGGCGCAAGGCGATGCATTCGATGCGCGCTTCGTCGCCATCTTCGGTGCGGCACTCGCGTTGGCATTCGAACCGCGCGATGCGCTGTGCGTGGCGCGCGCGTGGATTGCCGAAGGCAATGCCGATGCCCTCGCTTGGCCCACGCAATTCGATGCCTTGCCTCGCGTGCTCGAACCGGCGTTGCCGTGCCCCACCGCAGCCGACCTTGCCTTTGCGCTGTGCCCGACGCAGCTCGGTATCTACGCCGTCGTGCCGGATTCGGACTGGGTGGCACGCCTCGTCGCGCTCAAGGTGCCGACGGTGCAGCTGCGCTTCAAGTCGGACGACGCGCAAGCTGTGGTCGACCAAGTGCGCCGCGCAGAAGCCGCCGCACGCGGCAGCGCCACGCGCCTGTTCATCAACGACCACTGGCAAGTTGCGATGAGCGTGCATGCGCAGGTGCCCGGCAGCGGCATCTACGGCATTCACCTCGGCCAGGAAGACATCGACGATGCCGACCTAGTGGCGATCCGCTCGGCCGGTTTGCGCCTTGGCATCAGCACGCACGGCTTTGCCGAAATGCTGCGCGTCGCACCGTTGAACCCGAGCTACCTTGCACTGGGCGCCGTGTTCGCCACGCCCACCAAGACCATGCCGACCGTGCCGCAAGGCCTCGGCCGCCTGTTCGCCTATGCGGCCGCCATGCGCACGCGCGTGCCGGCGCCGCCGCTGGTCGCCATCGGTGGCATCGATCTGGCAGCGATGCCGCGCGTGCTGGAATCCGGCGTGGGCTCCGTGGCGGTGGTGCGCGCCATCACCCAGGCGGCCGATGTGCCGGCTGCGGTAGACGCACTGCAAGCGACGTTCGCGGCGCACGTGCGCGCGTAAGCATCGTCCGCCGCACGTCTGCGCGCTTGCGCCGCGCACCCGCGTTTTCGCTGACCTATCCTGTTCGTGCGCCGCTGCGGTTGTTGCCGCAGCGGCTTTCCAACACACGCTGCAGGAGACAAGACATGGCGGTCCAGCCCATCCCCGAGGGTTACCACAGCGTCACCCCGTACCTGAGCATCAAAGGCGCCGCGCGCGCCATCGACTTCTATAAGCAGGCCTTCGGCGCCACTGAAATCATGCGCATGAACGGCCCCAACGGCACCATCGCGCACGCAGAAATCCGCATCGGCAATTCGCCCATCATGCTGGCCGATGAATTCCCCAACATGGCCTGCGCCAGCCCCGACACGCTGCAGAGCACGTCGGTCGGCATGATGATCTACGTACCCAACGTCGACACCGTGTTTGCCAATGCGCTGAAGGCCGGCGGCACGGAAGTCCGCCCCGTGGTGGACCAGTTCTACGGCGACCGCTCCGGCACGCTGAAAGACCCGTTCGGCCACGTGTGGACCGTGTCCACGCATGTCGAAGACGTGGCGCCCGACGAGATGGCAAAACGCATGGAGAAGTGGACGAAGGAGCAGGCGGCGGCATCGGCTTGACATCGGCGGTGGAAAGAAAAAAGCGCGGACGAGAGCCGCGCTTTTTTTTGTTCCTGCGTTCTCGACTAACTGCCGCGTCGAACATATCCCATCGTTGTTCATTACGTGCCGGCCTCAGGGGCGATGAAGTCAAAGAGTGTTGAGTCTCGTCGATTTCGTGCGCGCCGCTCCGACACTGGTGGATCTGTGTGCATTCGCATCTTCCACCCTGAGGTCCTGCACGATGACTATCCCTGAACAGGCTCTGCCCGAAACTACCGTCACCGCCCGCCGTCGCTCGTTCTACGGCATCAAGGTGACGGACATCACCCTGCCCGGCGGCCTATGCCGCAAGGTCGTCTATCCCGCACCACTGCCCGGCGTCATCATCTTCGTGCATGGCGTCAACTCCACCGGCGAATGGTTCGATGCCGCAGAGGAAGGCCTTTGCAAGGGGCTCAATGCCCGCCTGCAACGCAATGACGAACAAATGGCCTACCCCAAGGAGAGCGGCAAGCTGCGTCCCATGCGCTATACAGCCGAGCTGACGGAAGACGGCTATATACGCCGCGACCTCAAAGCCAACACCTTCATTGAACCGGGCAGCGGCACCAGCCCCGTCATCCGTTTCCGCTGGGGCTACAAAGCCAGCAGCGAAGACGTCGTCCAGGAAGATGGCACCGTTCGAAACGAGCTTGCCAGTGTGGGCGGCAATATTCTGCTCGACGAGAAAAACGCCTGGGGCGGCGGTCCGTTCGTGAATGGCGCCTCCGCTCTGCCGGATCTGTTCGGCAAGGGCACCGACAGCGAAGTCTTGGGTGGTCTGTTTGAACTTCAGCACCTGCAAACCAGCGACCGCCAGATCTACAGCGCGCCCACGCGCCACTACCAGGCCTTTGCCGCGTGGCGGTTAGCCAAGCTGGTCGCTCGCATCCGCGAGCTGCACCGCGACATCTTCGAACGCGATTGCCCCGTCACCGTCGTCTGCCATAGCCAGGGCAACATGGTGGGCCTGGCTTCTGCCTACTTCGGAGCTAACCATCCCGAGTTCCAATGATTGGGCGTGGCCGACACCTACGTCCTCGCCAACCCGCCTTACAGCCTGCGCGGAAGCCGCCTGGATAACTTCAGCCAATTTGACGGCGCAGGCCGCGTCACCTACGACGCGCGCGTTGCCGGCCTCAAGGGCTTCTTCGACATCGTGCGCCACTTCCAGGCCCGGGCCCAACACTACAGCCACCACGCCGTGGATCAGCTCGGATTCAACGCGTGCCCCCAGAATGGCGACACCCCGCGCACTGCCGCCCAGGACAGCGCTGACCACCAGACCCGGGGGCGCGTCTTCCTCTATTGCTGCCCGCACGACCGCGTCATCTCCGTTTCACCAGTCCAAGGCATGGGCTGGCTTGGCTTGAACGACAAGGATGTGCAAGCCACCGGGGCTCAGGGCATTCTGTTCCAACGCGTCTGGGCGCAAACCA
Source organism: Ralstonia sp. UNC404CL21Col (assembly GCF_000620465.1). GTDB lineage: Bacteria > Pseudomonadota > Gammaproteobacteria > Burkholderiales > Burkholderiaceae > Ralstonia > Ralstonia flatus. Next base: position 1,579,661 of record NZ_JIBE01000003.1, on the reverse strand, counting down.
AGCCGGGAACCCCGTACAAGGTTGGGGCAGAACCCGGCTACCGTTACCGCTATTGGCACGACACCATCGGTGCCACGCCTGCCGATGTGGGCAGCGGTTGGGATGACACCGCCGGCACCTTCAAACCGCGGAACACCAATCCCACCTTCTGGACGCCGTCCCCCGACACCGCGGGGGTTTCCTTCGCCAGGATCTGGGGCGATTCGCGCAAGAGTATTTGGGGCAAGCTTGTCGCCAGCGCTGCCGGCGTTCCGATCCAAGCCATCATGTGGGGCGGCCAAGCCGTCAAGGGCGCCACCAACGTCAATGCCGACCCAGCGGATGACTGGGCCGTGCTCGTCAATGCCCCCAAGGTGCCCGGCGGCGGCATCGTGCCCCAAGCCGTCTACCTGCCGCACGGCGAGCCTCGACCCGGCGAGACCTCACATCCGGATGGCGTGCGCACCATCGGCCCCTTCAACGCGCACAAGGAATCCGCCAGCGATGCGCTGAACCGCAAGCGGAGCATTCCAGAGGGCCAGTTCGATCCCTACGCCGAGCAACGCAAGACCGGCCACGGCAATGCCGCCAGCGAAGCCGCCATGCGCTACGACCAGAACGCCGGGGTGCGCCAGCGCGCGCGGCGCGAACTCTACAACGACGACGGCTCCCTCAGAAAGGGCGTGCTCTTTGCGGAAGACGACGTTGAGAAGATGAACGCCGCACAACACCACACCTTGCGCGGCACCACGTTTGGCGCTTTCGAACAGCAAGAGCGCACGGCGCTGATGAAGGACGGCGAAGACGCGCAAGCCACCAACCACTCCACCATCCTCACCAACGCCATGCATGCCGAACATGTGCTCGCGTATGACGTGGACGTGGGCTTGTGCCACTTCGATGAGTTGTTGATGAACCAGTTGCGGCGGATGGCGGATTGGCGGTGGTGTGAGCCAGTAGACAAGGACGAATACCCGCCGGGGCGCGATCCCAAGAACGACAGCGAGTTCACGTACTACGGCACGAAGGCAGCGCTCTACGACAACGGCCCGTTGGAGCAACACAAAAACCTAGCGGCTATCAAGGGCGCTGTCAGGGCTATTGGCATTGACGACGCGCGAAATCCCGGGCGCTTAGATGCGTACCACATGCCGCCAGACGGACCACGCTACGCCTGAGGAACCCACATGCGCGATTCATTTCATCTCATCGCTTATCGGCGTGCCGCCACCCACGTGCTCGCAGCCGCCTGCCTGTTGCTTTCTGCCTGTCAATCCGGAGTCCAGATGCCGACCAATAAAACCTACTACCGCCAACCCATCGCCTGGCCGCGCATGCAAACGCAAGCAGAACAAGGTCATCAGGGCCAGGCCCCCGCCGCAGTCCTGCTGGGGGTGCAATGGCTTAACCCGCTGATGTGGCGGGACTACCCAACCCAATGGAATCTGCTGTGGGCACAAGGGCTCGCACAGCCCAATGACGACGACCTGCAGGCGAAACGCTTCAAGCTGGGCGATGCGGTGGGGCAGGTGACGCTTGGCTTGTCGCGCCATGAACGATTGGAGGACTTTCCACATGTAAAGCGCGACAGATTCGAGTCGGCATTGAGCAAATTGATTACCGCCCCACTGCTCACCTTCAACGACTACCTGGAGGACGCGAATTATTTCTATTCCCTCAAGCGGGGTACCAGCCGCCCTAACTACTTCGACCCGAACGTGTTCTTTGGCTTGCCGCGCGAGTGGTTGAACACGCCAACCTACCTTGACGACACTCACCCCAGTACGGGACAGAAAGACCTTCTTGAAGAGCAAAAGGCCATGGGCATGCCCGCGCCCAGCATTCTCGCCTACGACGCCGCCCATGCCGAAGAACGCATGCGCGACTACTGGGTCACGCTGCACAAAGATGACAGGGGTAGGACCGTACGCGGTACGCGCGTCTTTCCGGAAATGATTATTGGCGAGCGCACCCTGTCACTGCAGGCAGTGCGGCGGCTGGTGTTTCACGAGATCGCAAGCGACGCCCAAGCCAAAAGCATGCTGCTCAACCCTGAGGGCAGGTTGCCCAACGTCACGGTGTCGGCAGGCGACACCAACGTCGGTTTCTACAACCTCCAAGACGCCCTCAAGTTCCTGGCGCAACACCCCGACAAGCTGACGTGGGTATGGAATGTAGACGCGCCCAACTACCCCATGGGCGAGCAGACCAACGAAAACACCGCCCTGCTGATCCTCGGCCACCCGAGCGCCGACTGGGGCTACACAGCACTGGCCTCGTTCTACACCCCGCATCAACACCAAGGCGCCATCGGCAACAAGGCCGCCAATCCCGGCGGCGCGTGGGCCGGGCTCATGCAAGCCGTGCAAGCACAGGCCTCAGAACAGCATCCGGTCGAGCGCGTCTACTACGACGTGCCAAAGCATGCCGACAATGTCACTTCCTTGATGCGGCCGTTGCGCGCCGCTATTTACCAGCAGTGGCCGGACCTCGACCAGATCGCCAACGTGTATAGCGTGGCGGAGCACATGGAGGGGCCGGCGCGGGCAGCCAGCTTTGCTGTCAATGCCGCGTTTGCGGCGGCGTATGCCGACCAGAGCGGCAAGAGTGCCGTCGTCACCAGCGTGGCGGATTCCGCCGACAGCTGGGCAGTGCTGATCGGGCCGCCGCCGGGCTGGCAACCCAAGCCGCCGGTGACGTACTGGCCGCGCGCACGAGGCGAGAACCGGGCGTATTGGGCGTGGTTTGGGGAACGGACCGACGGCAATAAGGCCAACGTTCAATGAGCCCGTTACGAGACAGGTTCAACGCGCCTGACACGTCACCTGCACATTGTTCACATCGCCATTGACCGTGCCGCTGCCATTCGTCACCACGCAGTTGGCCGACGCGGGCTGCGTGCTGATCGTCACCACATAGCTGCCGTCGAACGGCACCAGCCCGCCAAACACGAACGGGCCGTTGGCGGCCAGCGTGAGCGAATCGCGGCCGTTGTTGAGCAATACGATCGACTGGCCGCCGGGCAGCCCGGACAACGTCCCGCCAATCGAGAAGGCGCTGCCGATGGGCGAGCCCAGGCTGATGTAGCCATTGCAGGCACCAAGCAGCGCGCAAAGCGCAGCGAGCGGAAGGCAGCGAACCAGCATGAGCGGCAGGCGTTTCATGGCAGCTCCTGATCAGTCTTCCTCGACATCCACTTCGAGCGAACGCGGTGCGGCGAGCGGCCGCGGTGCGAATCCGTGGTTCAACGGACCGGCGCCACGACCGAGCGCCAGGTGGCGGCCCGCGCCGATGGCATGCAGCAGGTAATCGAGCGAGGCTTCGATGGCGACTTCCAGCGCATCGCCGCGCGCCAGGTGGGCGGCAATGGCGGCGGACAGCGTGCAGCCCGTGCCGTGCGTGTGGGGCGTGTCGATGTAGGTATGCGCGTAGACGCGCTCGGTGCCTTCAGCGGTGACGAGCACGTCTTGCAGCACGCCGTCTTCACCGGCGGTGGACGTGGCGCTCAGGTGCCCGCCCTTGAGCAGCACGGCGCGCGGCCCAAGCGCCAGCAGGTCGCGCGCGGCGGGCAGCATGTCGTCGGCGGTGCGCACCTCGCGGCCGAGCAGCGCGCTGGCTTCCGGCAGGTTCGGCGTGACGACCAACGCGCGCGGGAAGAGCCACTTCGCCATCGCCCGCACCGTGGCGTCGCTGCCGAGCTGCGCGCCGCTGGTGCTGACCATGACCGGATCGACGACGAGGTTGGCGATCGGGTGGCGGTCCAGCGCCGAGAGAATGGCTTCCACCACCTGCGGCGTGCCGAGCATGCCGGTCTTGGCCGCATCGACGCCAATGTCGCTTGCCACGGCGTCGATCTGCGCGGCAACGATGTCCGGGGTGAGCGATTCCACCGCCGTCACGCCCAGCGTGTTCTGCGCGGTGATGGCCGTGATGGCCGACATGCCGTAGCAGCCGAGCGCGGCAAACGTCTTCAGGTCAGCCTGGATGCCCGCACCGCCGCCGCTGTCCGAACCGGCGATGGTGAGCACGCGCGGCACGTGCGAGGCGGGAGCGGCAAACGCAGCGAGGGTCGGGTCGGTGATCGTCATGTCGGTGCGAACGTATGGGGGTGTTCGCACTATAGCGCTATCCCGCACCGACCGAAGCGTCAGTCCATCAGGTCGGTGTAATCGGCGGCGGCGTAGCGCTGGGCGCGTTCCCACGGCGCGGCGGCGGGGGCCGGCAACGCCGTCACGCGCGTGAGCTTGCGTTGCGTGCCGGTGGCGTTGCGCGATTCCACGCGACGCGGGTATTGGCCGGCCACGTCCCAATCGACGGTGACAGTGCGCTCGCCCTGCGTCGATCGGTAGGTCTGCACGCCATTGCGCACCGGGCCTTCGGCGCGCATGCCCTTGAGTGCGGCTGGGTCGAGCAAGTGATACGCCGTCGCCCACGAGCCGTCGAAGCCGATGTTGGAATATTCGGCCGGTTCCACGGCGTAGTTTTTCTGCTGGGATTCGCTGACCACGCGCACGGTCAGCGCGCCCTTGGCGTCGCGTTCGATCCAGCGCGGGGCGGTGTCGGTATCGGCGTGCTTGTGGCCGGCATGGGCGTTGGCGTGGTCGTGCTCGGCGTGCGCCGAAGCGGGCGGCAGTTCGCGGGCGATCCAGACGCGGTCGCCCTGGCGGTAGACGCGCTCGGCAAAGCGGACGTCGCGCTGGATGCCATCGGTGCCGAGCGACGACAGTTGGTGTTCGACGCGCAAGGCGGTCAGCGCGTTGGACGAAGCCGGGCCGGCGGCCTGTGCCGTAGCAGCGAGGGCGGCGAAGGCGAACGAAAACAGAATGCGGGCAGATCGGGTCATACGAAGTCGGTCAGGCTGAAACGAAAAAAGCGCATGCCGATTGCCTCGGCATGCGCGTCAATGGAAACGCAGGAATCAGAGGCCCATGGCCGTCTTGACCACGCCGAACACTTTCGTGTTGTCCAGCGTGCCCTTCAGCGGTGCGCTGCCCGGACCAGAGGAGAACAGCATCACATCCCCGCCGCCGTGCGTTTCCGAACCAGGCGTGCCGAGCTGCACCCCCACTTCCTGCAGGTAATCGTCTGCAGCCGTATCGACCGAGGCCAGGTTGTCGCGCGTGGCCTTGCGCGGCGTGCCGCCGTTGCCGAACACCAGCGTGGTGTAAGGCTGGCCGTCGGCGGCCAGTTGCGGCTGCTTGGTCTTGATGTCGGTCGACAGGCCCAGGATCGGATTGCCCTTGTGCGGGTAGCCGTTGATCGTCATCGTGTGGTCGTGGTCGGCCGTGACGACGATCAGCGTGTTCGACAGGTCCACCGTGCCCAGCGCGCGCTTGATGGCTTCGTCGAATGCGCCGGCATCTTCCAGTGCGCGCTTGGCGTTGGTGCCGTGCAGCGCGTGGTCGATGCGGCCGCCTTCCACCATCAGGAAATAGCCCTTGCCGTTCTTCTGCAGCACGCGGATGGCCTTCTCGGTCATGTCGGCCAGGCTGGGCTCGTCCACGTTGTTCTTCTTGCGGTCCAGCTCGTAGTTCATGTGGTCCAGGTTGAACAGGCCGAGCAGCTTGTTCGTCGTGGCCGGATTGATGGCGGTGAGCTGCGTGCCGGTGGTGACGTAGCTGTAGCCGGCGGTCTGGAACTGCGCGGTCAGGTCGGTCGTGTCGGTGCGCTTGCTGCCCGTCGTGCCTTGCGGCAGGTAGTGACGGCGGCCGCCGCCGAGCAGCACGTCGAGGCCGTCCTTGAGCGCGGCGTTGTACAGCGCGTTGCCCGGTGTGCCCTGCGCGGCGATCTGGTTTTCACCGTCGCGGTGGCAGATGTGCGAGTACGTGGCGGCCGGCGTGGCGTGCGTGACGCGCGTGGTCGTCACCGCGCCCACCGACTTGCCGGCAGCCTTGGCCAGCTCCAGCAGCGTCACGGCAGGCGTGCCGTTGTTGGCGGGGCACGTGCTGTCTGCACCGCTCACGTAGCCCTTGCCGGTGGCATCGCTGGCCTTGGTGTCGGCCGACATGGAGATGACCTCATTGTTCATCTTCACGCCGGTCATGTACGCCGACATCGACGGCGCGCTGTCGGTGGTCTGCGCATCGTTGGAGTACGTCTTGATGCGTGCCGTGCGCTTGAGCGATTCCATCGTCAGGCGGCCGGCCTCTCCCACCTTGTAGATGCGCGTGGCGGTGACGGTGGTCGGGCCCATGCCGTCGCCCAGGAAGAAGATCACGTTCTTGGCTTCACCGGCGGCGTGCGCTTGGGCGCAGGCACCGGCTGCCAGCGCCAGCAGCGTGGCGCGCAGGATACGGTTCGATTGCGTGTTCATGATGTGCCCTCTCCCTCTTACAGACCCACGGCCTGCTTGATGAGGCCGAAGACCTCGGTGTTGTCCATCGTGCCGGTAAAGCGCTCGGCGCCCAGGCCGCGTGCGCCGATGAAGACATCGGTGCCGCCGTGCGTTTCGCCGCCCGGTGCAACCGGGATCACGGCTTCCTGGTGGTAGCTCTTGTCGTACACGGCGACATCCGTCAGTGCGCCGCGCGTGGCCGGGCGGTTCTCGCCGGTGCCGAAGCCGATGATCGTGAACGGGTTGCCGCCCGTGTCGGTGGCGTTGGCGCCGGTCACGTAGTTCTTCAGCAGGCCCAGCACGCCGGGGTTGCTGTCGCTGGTCGGGCCCGTGCGCTTGGCGTAGCCGTTGAGCACCAGCGTGTGGTCGTGGTCAGCCGTCACGACGATCAGCGTGTTCTTCAGGCCCGGGTCGATCGTGTTGAGCTTGTCGATCGCGCCACGGATGGCGGAGTCGAACGCCACCGTGTCCTGCAGCGCCTTGCGGGCGGTGGTTTCGTGCAGCGCGTGGTCGATGCGGCCGCCTTCCACCATCAGGAAGAAGCCCTTCTTCTTGGCGGCCAGCACGTCGATGGCCTTGTTGGTCATCTCGCCCAGGCTCGGCTCCTTGCTCGGGTCACGATCCAGGTCGTACGACATGTGGCTGCTGGTGAACAGGCCGACGACCTTGCCGTCGGTGGCTTGCAGCGTGTCGAATTCGGCCTTGTTGCTGGCATAGCGGTAGCCGCCGGCCTTGAGTTCGGCGATCAGGTCGCGGCCGTCGGTGCGCGCGCCGCCTGCCGTGGTCGGCTGGAAGTGCTTGCGGCCACCGCCGAAGACGACATCCACGCCATCGCCCAGCGCGGCGTTGAAGCCCTTGCCGGCCGGCGTGAGCTGCGCGGCGATGGTGTTCTCGCCGTCGCGGTGGCAGATGTGCGAATACGTAGCGGCCGGCGTGGCGTGCGTGATGCGCGTGGTGGTGACCACGCCCGTGCCGTAGCCTGCGGCCTTCATCAGTTCGAGCAGCGTCGTGACGGGCTTGCCGTTGCCGCTGGGGCAGGTGCTGTCGGCGCCCGAGATGTAGTCCTTGCCGCCCGCGTCATAGGCCATCGTGTCCGGCGACATCGAGATGACCTCGTTGTTCATCTTCACGCCGGTCATGTAGGCCGACATCGACGGCGCGGAGTCGGTCACCTGCGCGTTGTTCGAGAAGGTGCGCACGAAGCCGGTTTCCGGCAGCGTGTCCATGGTCAGTTCGCCGTCTTCGCCCACCTTGTAGATGCGCGCGGCGGTCATGGTGGTCAGGCCCATGCCGTCGCCCAGGAAGAACACGACGTTCTTGGCAGGCATGGTGCTGGGCGGGGTGGTGTCCGGCGTGGCGCTGCCGGTGGCGGACGTGCCGTCGCTGCCGCACGCGGCCATGGCCAGTGCAGCGGCCGCGGCGGCGGCGTACTTCGTGAGTTTATGGTTGTGCATCGTTGGCTCCCTGAACGATGCCCGGACTTTGGTGGCCGCGTGTTGCAGGTCCGTGATGCTGCTTCGCCACTTGCTAACCGGATCGCAAGGTTGGAATGTGACAGCGCCTTGACACTGCCGCGTGTGCGCCGGTACGCGCGAGAGACGATGGGCGTCTCGTTGATTGCGTTGCCGATCCCCGGCCCGCCCCGGGGATAGGTCTTGCTGTTGGTTATGCGGCGGAGACCTGCCGCCGCTCGATGGCGGCCAAAACCTCCCACGTGCGCGGGTCCACGTCGCTCCCCCCGAGCGACATCGACAGGTACGCATCGATGGCATCGACAAAGCCCTTCACGAATGCCGGCGGATACGCGTGTTCCGAGAAGTACGTGAGCTGCTCGCGCAGCATGCCCAGTCGCCGGTGGCGATGGGTCTGCATGTCGGACCGCGTGCGGCACAGAAACGCGCGCGCCGAGACTGCACCGTCGAGGTAGAGGCGGTTTTTGGTCAAAGACATGCGGCACCTCCCGGTTGTGTGGGAAGCATGCGGCGCCATGGGGGCGGGGAAGGGTAAGACGCGGGGCGATGCTCGCTGAGTGCGGTAGCCAATGTGGCCTCCTGAGGTATTGAAGGAAGCCCGAACTCTCGCTGCTAAACGAGGGTGGCGGGCCTGACGACGGCGTTAGCAGACCGGTACCTCAGGAAACCGGCAGACCCGAAGGTCTCACCGCCCGGCCCGCCGCAAAAAAGCATAGGCGTGCGCAAGCACCGGACATGAAAACGCCGCGCGGAGGCGGCTGTCCGTCTGAGGTATCTGGATGGGCTGCTAAACCCGGTCACCGCGAAGGCGGTAACGGTCGGAATTATAGCGATGGGATCGACGTGCCCCGCTGTCATGTTTTGCCAAATGCCGCATCACGCCTTGGATTCTGCCGACGGCCTCGGGCTCCCGTCCGCTCACCCCCGACGCCGCTTGAGTGATCGATGCTTCACGGCTGAAGGCGGCGTTCATGACGCTGATGCCCGCTTGTTCTTTTCCTCGGTGCTCTGTCGCAAGAATCCGCTACAATCCAGCCCATTCCGAGGAGCGTTGCAACGGGTGGGCACTGCCCAACCGCCAGGCTCGGAAGTTCAAACGGCGCTCGCAGTATCGTGGCTGACACGATGGCGAGAACGCATCTATCCGGGGCCCCAGCATGGGCCCCGTCTCAGTGGTCATCTCCCCGCGTGCGGTCACCCATCTTTTCCGGAGTGATCCAATGAACGCTGTCACCGAACTGAAACACGATTACCTCGTCGCCGACATCAAGCTGGCCGACTGGGGCCGCAAGGAAATCGCCATTGCCGAGACCGAAATGCCCGGCCTGATGGCGATTCGCGAGGAATTTGCCGCCAGCCAGCCGCTCAAGGGCGCGCGCATTGCCGGCTCGCTGCACATGACGATCCAGACCGCCGTGCTGATCGAGACGCTCAAGGCACTCGGCGCCGACGTGCGCTGGGCCTCGTGCAACATCTTCTCGACGCAGGACCACGCTGCCGCCGCGATTGCCGCCTCGGGCACGCCGGTGTTCGCCTTCAAGGGCGAATCGCTCAAGGAATACTGGGACTTCACCCACCGCATCTTCGAATGGGCCGACGGCGGCACGCCGAACATGATCCTGGACGACGGCGGCGACGCAACGCTGCTGCTGCACCTGGGCGCCAAGGCTGAGAAGGACGCCTCCGTCATCGCCAAGCCGACCAGCGAAGAAGAAACCTTCCTGTTCGCGGCCATCAAGGAAAAGCTGGCCAAGGACGCGACCTTCTACAGCCGCAACCTGGACGCCATCAAGGGCGTGACCGAAGAAACCACCACGGGCGTGCATCGCCTGTACCAGATGGCCCAGCGCGGCGAGCTGCGCTTCCCGGCCATCAACGTGAACGACTCGGTCACCAAGAGCAAGTTCGACAACCTGTACGGCTGCCGTGAATCGCTGGTCGACGGCATCAAGCGCGCGACCGATGTGATGATCGCGGGCAAGGTGGCGGTCGTGGCCGGCTACGGCGACGTGGGCAAGGGTTCGGCACAGGCACTGCGCGCACTGTCGGCGCAAGTGTGGGTAACCGAAATCGACCCGATCTGCGCGCTGCAGGCCGCCATGGAAGGCTACCGCGTGGTGACGATGGATTACGCCGCCGAGCACGGCGACATCTTCGTGACCTGCACGGGCAACTACCACGTCATCACGCACGACCACATGGCCAAGATGAAGGACCAGGCCATCGTCTGCAACATCGGCCACTTCGACAACGAGATCGACATCGCGTCCGTCGAGAAGTACCAGTGGGAAGAGATCAAGCCGCAGGTCGATCACGTGATCTTCCCCGACGGCAAGAAGATCATCATCCTGGCCAAGGGCCGCCTGGTGAACCTGGGTTGCGCCACGGGTCACCCGTCGTACGTGATGAGCAGCTCGTTCGCCAACCAGACCATCGCGCAGATCGAACTGTGGACCGAAGCGGTGAAGGGCTCGAACAAGTACCCGGTGGGCGTCTACACGCTGCCCAAGCACCTGGACGAGAAGGTCGCGCGCCTGCAGCTGAAGAAGCTGAATGCGCAACTGACCGAGCTGACGGACCAGCAAGCCGCGTACATCGGCGTGAGCAAGGAAGGCCCGTACAAGGCTGACCACTACCGCTACTAAGCCGTACCTGCCGGCGGCATTCCCCGCCGCCGGCTCTCCAACCGAGGACTCCTCCATGAGACTGCTCGCTGTCTGGGTCATCAACGCGCTGGCGTTGCTTCTTGTCGCCTATCTGCTCAAAGGCATCCACGTCAACGGCTTCGGCTCCGCGCTGATCGCGGCGCTCGTGCTGGGTCTGGTCAACACGCTGATCCGCCCGATCCTGGTGATCCTCACCCTGCCGGTGACGCTGCTCACGCTCGGGCTGTTCATCTTCATCATCAACGCGCTGCTGTTCCTGTTTGTCGGCAACCTGCTGGCGGGCTTTCAGGTGGCCAGCTTTGGCGCCGCGCTGCTGGGCTCCATCCTGTACAGCGTGATCTCGTGGCTGCTCTCGAGCCTGTTGCTGCGCGAGGCTTAAGGTTTCTGTCATGCAAGACCGTCAATTCAGTTTCGAATTCTTCCCGCCCAAGACGGCGGAAGGCGCCGAGAAGCTGCGCAACACGCGCGCGCAACTCTCGCCGCTCAAGCCGCGCTTCATCTCCGTGACGTTCGGCGCGGGCGGCACCACGCAACAGGGCACGCTCGACGCTGTGGTGGAAATCCAGCGCGAAGGCATCGAAGCGGCGCCGCACCTGTCGTGTGTGGGCTCGTCGCGCGAGAGCATCCGCGGCATTCTCAATACGTATCGCGAACACGGCATCCGCCGCATCGTCGCGCTGCGCGGCGACATGCCGTCGGGCATGGGCGAGATCGGTGAATTCCGCTTCGCCAACGAGCTGGTCGAGTTCATCCGCCAGGAAACCGGCGAGGCGTTCCACATCGAAGTGGCGGCGTATCCGGAATACCACCCGCAGTCGCGCTCCGCCCGGCACGATCTGGAGAACTTCGCCCGCAAGGTCAAGGCGGGTGCGGACTCCGCCATCACGCAATACTTCTTCAACGCCGACGCGTATTTCCAGTTCGTCGACGACGCACGCAAGCTCGGCGTGGAAGTGCCCATCGTGCCCGGCATCATGCCGATCACGAATTCGTCGCAGCTGATGCGCTTTTCCGAGATGTGCGGTGCGGAAGTGCCGCGCTGGATCGCCAAGCGCCTCGAAGGCTTTGGCGACGATCGTGAATCGATCCGCGCGTTCGGCCTGGACGTGGTGACGGCCATGTGCGACCGCCTGCTGCAAGGCGGCGCGCCGGGCCTGCACTTCTACACGCTGAACGCCGCCGGCTCCACGCGGGCGATCTGGCAGCGACTGGGCCTGTAAAGAGAACGCGCACAGCAAAGGAGATCGTCATGGCCGCCGCACCCGATCCGCTGATCGCCTGGTTGCTTGACGAACTCCGGCCGCTGGCGGCGCAGATCGGCGAGATCCGCGCGCGCCGGATGTTCAGCGGCGCGGCGCTGTATTACGACGACATCGTGTTTGCGCTGGTGCTGCGCGGCACGTCTTACCTGCGCGTGGACGACCTCACGCGCGAACGTTTTCTCGCTGAAAAATGCACGTCGTTCAGTTACGAGCGCAACGGCCGCACCATCAGCATGACGGGCTACCTGAGCACGCCGGCAGAGGCGCTCGACGGTGGGCAGCCATTGCGCGACTGGGTGCGGCTGGCCATTGAAGCCGCGCTGCGTGACGCCAATGCCAAGGCCGCCAAGCCGAAGCGCGCCACGGCAAAGACGGCGAAAGCTACCAAGGCAACAAAGACAACGGCGACCAAGACGGTCGCCGCAAAAAAGACAGCCAAGCGCTGAACGCTCAGTACAGCGTGGTCTTCAGCCGCTCCGGCAACTCGCGATCGTAGGCCTCTCCATCAAACGTACCACCGCTGATGTGCTGCAGGATCTTGCCCGCGGTGGGCACGGCCGGCTTGGTTTCCTGCGCGCCGCGTTCCCACAGCTTTGAGCGCACCAGCGCCTTCGAGCAATGGAAGTACACCGTCTGCACCTGTACGAGGATCACGCTGCGCGGCAGCTTCCCCTGCACCGCAAATGACGCGAGCAATTCCGGATCGGCCGAGATGGTCGCCGTGCCATTCACGCGCAAGGTCTCGCCCACGCCCGGCACGATGAAGAGCACCGACACGCGCCCGTCTTCGACGATATTGCGCAGGTTGTCGATGCGGTTGTTGCCGGGCCGGTCGGGAATCGCCAGCAGCCGTTCGTTCAGGATGCGGACGAAGCCCGGCGCATCGCCCTTGGGCGAGGCATCGGTGCCGCCGACACCCACGGACGACAGCACGATAAACGGCGAAGCCTCCACGAAGGCGCGGTAGTCGGCGTTCAGGTGGTCGATCTCTTTGAGCAGCGAACGCGGGTTCGGCGCGCCATACACGGCTTCGAGGTCGGCAACGGTTTTCAGCGTGTGGGACATGGGTTTCCTGTGGCGGATTAAAACGCGCCGCGCTCGGTGACGATGCAGTCGAGCGCGATGTCGTGCGATTGCGGTGCGATGGATTCCACGCGGTTCACTTCATATGCCACGCCAATCGTGCACGGGCGGTGTCCGGCGGCATGCAGCGCGGCGAGCGTGCGGTCGTAGAAGCCGCCGCCGTAGCCGATGCGGTAGCGCTGCGCGTCAAAGCCCACGCACGGGATCAGCAAGGCATCGGGCGTTTCCATCTCACCCGAGCGGGGGATGGGGATGTTGTACGCGCCGGGCGTCATTTCACAATCGGGCGTCCATCGCCGAAACTGCAAGGGCGAGAATTTGTCAGTCACTACAGGCAGCAGTGCATGGCGCGTGGCGTCGGCCGCCAACCAGTGGCCCAGCACGGTCAACGCATCGAACTCTCCCTGCGTTGGCCAGTAGGCGGCCAGGCGTTTGACGGGCAGTGTGTTCAGCAACTCGGCCAGGTGATGCGCCAGCGCGGCATCGTGGGCAATGCGGTCCGGCAGCGCGGCGCGTGCATCGAGCAACATGGTGCGCAGCGTGCGGCGCGATTCGATGGGCGTGGTGGGATGGGCCGGATCGTGCGGGTTCCCTAAGGCTGACATGGGATAATTCGGCAGACCTAACAGTGATTGGATGGGGCAGGAGATGACATTGAAGGCCAAGGCAGTATATCGCGCGGTCGCGCTGGCTTTTGCGGGTGTGGTGGGCATGAGCGTGGTCGGCCCGACGCCGCTGGCGGTGGCTGCAAAGCGCCAGGCGCCGCAGGGCATTCCGGCCAATCCGGACGATGCGTTTGTCGAGCTGCGCAACGCTTCGCGCCGCAACGATGTGTCGCGCAGCTGGGAGCTGGCCGACAGCCTCTCCGACTACCCCATCCAGTCTTACGTGCAGTATTTCCGCATCAAGCCACAGCTGTTCGATGCCAGCGGCTATGCGCGTACCGATGCACCGGAAGATGAGATCCGCTCGTTCCTGCAGCGCTATAAAGGTGAGGCGATTGCCGACCGGTTGCGCAACGACTGGCTGCTCGTTCTCGGCAAGAAGCGCGATTGGGCGACCTTCGACGCCGAGTACCCGAACTTCGTGCTGAAGGACGACACGCAGGTCGAGTGCTATGCCCTGCTCTCGCGCGCGATGAAGGGCCAGAACGTGGCCGCCGAAGCACGCAACACGCTGTCGGACCCCAAGGGCTATGGCGAAGGCTGCGTTGATCTGATCGGCTATCTCGCGCAGTCCAAGCAGTTCACCCGTGCGGATGTGGCTTTTGCGGCGCGGCTGTCGCTGGAGCAGAACCTGGTCACGCAGGCCTCGCGCATTGCCGCGGTGCTGCCCGACGGTGATCGCGTGGACAACGACACGCTGGCCAACGTGACGCGCATGGCGCGCAACGATCCCTCGCAGGCGACGGCGTATCTGCTGGCGCAAACCGGCAGCCTGTCGCGCGAAGAGCAAGGCGCGGGCTGGGGCGTCATCGGCCAGTACGCCGCCAAGAAGCAGACGCCCGATGCGCTGGACGCCTACCGTCGCCAGCTGACGCTCGGCGGCGACGCCTACCTTTCCGACGAGTCGCAGGAGTGGCGCGTGCGCGCGGCTCTGCGCGCCGGGGATTGGAAGATGGTGCGTCAGGCCGTTGAGAAAATGCGCCCCTCCCTGCGCGATCGTGATCCGGCCTGGACGTACTGGTACGGCCGCGCGCTCAAGGCCGACAATCGCAACGACGAAGCCCGCCAGCAGTTCCAGTCGATTGCCGGCCAGTTCAACTTCTATGGCCAGTTGGCGCAGGAAGAACTCGGCCAGCGCATCACCGTGCCGCCGCGCACGACCGTGACCGATGCCGAGATCGACGTGATGGGCCGCAACCACCCGGGCTTTGGGCGTGCCAAGAAGCTGTACGACCTGAATCTGCGCTTCGAAGGCAACCGCGAGTGGAACTGGGAATTGCGCAACATGAGCGACCGCGAGTTGCTGGCCGCGGCCGAATATGGCCGCAAGCTCGGCTTGCTCGATCGCACCGTCAATTCGGCGGACAAGACCAAGGCGGAGCACGACTTCGCGCTGCGCTTCCCGACGCCGTATCTCAATGTGGTCCAGCGCAACGCCGATGCCGTGGGGTTGGACATTGCCTGGGCCTACGGCCTGATCCGCCAGGAATCGCGCTTCATCATGGATGCGCGTTCGTCGGTGGGCGCTTCTGGCCTGATGCAGGTGATGCCGGAAACCGCCAAGCACATCGCCAAGAAGATCGGCCTGCCGGGGTTCCGCGTTTCGCAGATGAGCGACATCGATACCAACGTGCTGCTGGGTACGGCCTACCTGTCGATGATCCTGACGAATCTGGACAGCTCCGTCACGCTGGCGACCGCCGGCTACAACGCCGGCCCCGGTCGCCCGAAACGCTGGCGCTCGACGCTCACGCGGCCGGTGGAAGGTGCGATCTTCGCCGAGACGATCCCGTTCAACGAGACGCGCACCTATGTGAAAAACGTGCTGTCGAACGCGACGTACTACAGCGCATTGCTGACCGGTCGGCCGCAGTCGCTGAAGGATCGCCTCGGCAAGGTGGTGCCCGAATCGGTCACGCCGGACGACCTGCCCTGAGCGCCTGATCGTCCTCCCGTTGTCCTCCGACGCCCGCCGCAACGCGGGCGTTTTTCATGGGCGCGTGCGCTGGCTGACGCACAGTTGTGCCGCACGCAGCACGCCGCGTCGACATACCTTGGGGGCAATCCCGTTCGGGATGTATTGTGGTGTTGCCCCCCACCCGTCTTGGAGATGCCTCCATGCAGCCCTCCAATCTGCTCATCTTTGGCGGTACCGGTTTTATTGGCTCGCAGTTGCTGTCGCGGCTCGTGACGGAGACATTTTCTGCGCCGGGCCTGCCCGAAGGCCGCATGATCGTGCCCACGCGCGATCCTGAGTCGTCCCGCGCGCACAACCTCACGCTGCTGCCGCGTGTGGACGTGATGGATGCCGACATCTACGCCGACGACGCGCTCGACGCACTGTTCCTGGCGCTGACCGAGCGCGGCGGCGAGCACTGCGCCGTCATCAATCTCGTCGGCGTACTGCAGGACGCGCGCGACACCCCGTACGGCCCGAACTTCCAGCGCGTGCATGTCGACCTGCCGCGCCGCATCGTCGCCGCATGCCGACGCCATGGCGTGAACCGGCTGCTGCACATGAGCGCGCTGGGCGCCGATCCGGCCGGCCCGTCGATGTACCTGCGCAGCAAGGGCGATGGCGAACGCGTGGTCATGAACAGCGAGCTTGACTGGACGGTGTTCCGCCCCTCGGTGGTGTTCGGCCCGCAGGACCACTTCCTGAATCTGTTTGCGAGCATGCAGCGCATGGCGCCGTTTGTGCCGCTGGCCTGTGCCGATGCGCGCTTCCAGCCCGTGTACGTGGATGACGTGGCAGCCGCGTTCATCAACGCGCTCAAAAAGCCGGCGACGATCCGGCACGCGTATCCGCTGGTGGGGCCGCGCATCTACACGTTGGCGGAACTGATGCGCTTTGCGGGGCGTGCGAGCGGCCACCCGCGCTGGATCGTGCCGCTTCCCGAAGGGCTGGGCCGCATGCAGGCCGCGCTGCTGGAACACCTGCCAGGCGCGCCGATCTCGCGGGACAACCTCGACTCCATGCGCGTGGACAACGTCAGCATGGAACCGGTCGCGCCGGAACTCGGCATCCACCCGCTCGGCATGGAGGCCGTGATGCTGCCCGCCCTGGCCGGCTTTGGGCCGGACCGCGGATTGCGTGCTGCACGTACGCGGGCCCATCGCTAGCCGCTACGGAAACGCGGAGGATTTGCGTCGTTTGTGAATCGGCTTCACAACCGTGGCCAATCCGTTTCATTTTGTGGCGGTGCAGCGCAAGGCTAGAATGGTTCGTTCGCCTTCGCGCTGCCGCTCGCCGCTTCCGATACAACAAAACTAGAGCGCCCGGCATTCCCGCGCGATGCTGGCGGGCTCCCACAACAATTGCAGTGCACTCTCCAAGGACGGGAATCATGAAACTGGTCATCGGCAACAAGAACTATTCGTCGTGGTCGCTACGCCCGTGGCTGCTCGCCAAGCAGGCCGGCATTCCGTTCGAAGAGATTCGCGTGCGTCTTTTTGTCGAAGGGTTTTCCACCGAGATTCGTCGCTATTCGCCGGCGGGCCGTGTGCCGGTGCTGGTGGACGGCGACATGACGGTGTGGGATTCGCTCGCCATCTGCGAGACGCTGGCCGAGCGCTTCCCGCGCGCGCAACTGTGGCCGGCGGACCCAAAGGCCCGTGCGCACGCCCGCTCGGTCTGCGCTGAAATGCACAGCGGCTTCACCCACCTGCGCAACAACATGCCGATGAACGTGACGGCCGTGCTGCCCGGTATGGGCTGGAACGTGGCCGTGCAGCGCGACATCGACCGCATTGCCACGATCTGGACCGAGCTGCGCCAGAAGCACGCAGCCGAAGGCCCGTTCCTGTTCGGCCACTTCACGGTGGCCGATGCGTTCTACGCGCCGGTGGTCAGCCGCTTCGCCACGTACGGCGTGCGTCTGCCCGAAGCCGCCAAGGCCTATGCCGACTACATCCTCAATCTGCCCGCCATGCAGGAGTGGATCGACGGTGCGCGCGCCGAGCATGACTTCCTCGCCGACGACGAGCCGTATCGCACCGCGCCGGACGAAGACACGCTGGTTGTTGCCGACCACGCCGCCAATCAATGACGGAACGCGCAGCGCAGACTGAAGCCATCGTTGATCCAGCCACACACGGGCTGGATGTGTATGCCGTGGGCGGCGCCATTCGTGACGCGCTGCTCGGGCTGCCGGTGCAGGACCGGGATTACGTTGTGGTCGGCGCCACGCCGGAAGCCATGGAGGCACGTGGCTTTCGCGCGGTCGGCAAGGATTTCCCGGTCTTCCTGCATCCCGCGACGCATGCCGAATACGCGCTCGCCCGCACCGAGCGCAAGACGGCTGCCGGCTACAAGGGTTTCTCCGTCTACTACGCGCCGGACGTCACGCTCGAAGACGACCTCATCCGCCGCGACCTGACCATCAATGCGATGGCGCAGCGCGTGGCGGAAGACGGCGCGCTCGTCGGCCCGGTGGTCGATCCGTACGGGGGGCAGGCCGATTTGGCGTCGCGCACGTTTCGGCATGTGTCAGATGCGTTCATGGAAGACCCGGTGCGCATCCTGCGGCTGGCGCGGTTTGCTGCGCGCTTTGCCGACTTCCATGTCGCGCCCGAAACCAACGCGCTGATGCAGCGCATGGTGCAGGACGGCGAAGTCGATGCGTTGGTGCCTGAGCGCGTATGGCAGGAGATTGCGCGCGGCCTGATGGAAGCCCATCCGCAGCGCATGTTTGCCGTGCTGCGCGACTGCGGGGCACTGGTGCGCCTGCTGCCGGAACTCGATCGGCTGTGGGGCGTGCCGCAGCGCGCCGACTATCACCCCGAAGTCGATACCGGCGTGCATACCATGATGGTGATCGAAACCGCAGCAGCGATGGCGACGTCGTTGCCGGTACGCTTTGCTGCGCTGGTCCACGACCTCGGCAAGGGCACCACGCCCGACGACATCCTGCCCCGCCACATCGGCCACGAAGAGCGCAGCTTGCCGCTGATCGAAGCGGTGTGCCAGCGCCTGCGCGTGCCGACCGAGTGCCGCGAACTGGCGCTCGTGGTGGCGCGCGAGCACGGCAACATCCATCGTTGCGATGGTTTCGATGCCGCAGCGCTGGTGCGCCTGCTCGAGCGTTGCGATGCGCTGCGCAAGCCGGACCGTTTCCGTCAGGCCCTGCAGGCGTGCGAGGCCGACGCACGCGGCCGGCTCGGGTTTGAAGATCGCAGCTATCCGCAGACGGAACGCCTGCTGCGCGCGCTGGCGGCTGCATCGTCCATCGATGCCGGTGCCGTTGCCAAGCGCTACGCCGACAACCCGGCGCACATCAAACAAGCCGTGCATCAGGCGCGCATCGAGGCCGTCGCGCAGGCCGGCGTCTAGGTTGGTACCCAGCGCCGGCCGTGCGGCCGCTTACTCGAACGGCGTGTCGTTCGGGTTCGCGTACAGCGCCTTCAACTGATCGTTCATCGGGAAGTTGAAGTTCAGGTTCTTGGGCGGCACCGGCTTTTCGAACCACTTCGCGTAGAGCGTCTTGATCTCGCCGCTCTTCATCACGCCGGTCATGGTGTCGTCCACCAGCTTCTTGAACTGGGGATCGTCCTTGCGCAGCATGAAGCCGTAGGCTTCGAACGACTGCGGCGTGCCGGTCACGACCCAATCGTCGGGCTTCTGCGCCAGCGTGCGTGCGCCGGCCAGCAGCACGTCATCCATCATGAACGCCGCCACGCGGCCGCTCTGCAGCGTGAGGAACGATTCACCGTAATCCTTCCCGCTGATCACGTTCATGTTCATCTTTTTCTCGTCGTTCATCTTGCGCAGGATGCGTTCCGACGTGGTGCCCGCGTTGGTGATGACCGACTTGCCCGCCAAGTCGGGGAAATCCTTCACGCCGGATTTCACGTTGGTCAGCAGGCGCGTGCCGGCAATGAAAAAGGTCGTCGAAAAAGCAGTCTGCTGCTCGCGCGACTTCAGGTGCGTGGTCACGCCGCACTCCAGATCGACCGAGCCGTTCTGCACCAGAGACGTCCGGTTCTGCGAGGTCACGGGAATCTGCTTGATGTCCAGGTTGGGCTTGCCCGTCTTCTTCTTGACGGCGTCGATCACGCGGGAGCAGAGATCGGCCGAGAAACCGACGATCTCGTTCTTGCTGTCGCGGTAAGAAAACGGAATCGACGATTCGCGCACGCCGATCAGCATCGTGTTGCTGTCCTGGATCTTCTTGAGCGTGCCGTCGAGTGCCTGCGCTTGCGCGCCGATCGTGAGCAGGCTCGTCAGCGCGAGTGGGATGATCCGGATACAGCGGGTGGTCAAACGCATACTTCCTCCAATGGTTGTGGTGCGCGGCCTGTTGTGTTGCGGCCGTCTGTGCTTTGGCTTCGTGGCGATGAATGCGGAACGTCTTAACGGCCGAACCAGCTACGCAGATCGGCGGCGCTGGCCAGCGGCCGGTGCAGCGCGTCGAGATGCCGTCGCAGGTTGGTGACGAGCGCTGCGTTGTCGGGCGCTGTGCTGCCGTCGGGCAGGGCCATGTTGTTTTCGAATCCCAGGCGCGCATGGCCGCCGAGCAGCGCTGCGGTGAGCGCGCATTCAGCCTCACGCGGGCCGAACGCGCACATCGCCCAGGGCACGTTGGCGGTGAGGTTGCCGCCGTCAGCCCACGCCTGCAGGAACGGCAGCAGGTCGGTGGGGTCGGAGCGCTGCCCCGCGCTGTAGCGGCCGAGCACGAACAGCACCCAGTGCGGCGTATCGGGCAACACACCGCGTGTGCGCAGGTCGCGGTAGCGCACCACGTCGTCGGCGGAATACAGGATGTACTGGATGGCCGTGCGCGCCGCGGCCAGCTCACCAAAGAAGCGCGCGGCTTCCGCCTCGTGCGCGGCATCGGGCGCCAGCTCGCGCAGCGCGGCGGAAATCGCTTCCGGCTGCAGCGCGCGCACCGATGCCATCTGCTGTTCGGGCGTGTAAATGCCGACGGCTTCCGTGGTGATCTGGATCACCAGGGCGTCGCCCACGGCACGTTGCACGGCGGCGATGGCCGGGCGGTAGTCGCCAGGCTCCAGGCTGTGCGTGCCGTCGGGGCGGCGCACGTGCAGATGCAGCATCGCGGCGCCGGCATCCACGCATTGGCGCGCGCAGGCGGCCAGTTCGTCGGGCGTGATCGGCAATGCGGGGTGATCGGCGTGCGTCTTGCGCGCCCCGTTGGGTGCAACGGCGATGGCGATGGGCAGAGTTACCACGCGGCCTCCAGCGTGG
The DNA here is from genome assembly GCF_000620465.1 of Ralstonia sp. UNC404CL21Col. Classification (GTDB taxonomy): domain Bacteria; phylum Pseudomonadota; class Gammaproteobacteria; order Burkholderiales; family Burkholderiaceae; genus Ralstonia; species Ralstonia flatus. Next base: position 1,558,996 of record NZ_JIBE01000003.1, on the reverse strand, counting down.
TGGCGGTGGCGGCGTCAACGGCATCGCCCAGGCGTTCGACGATGGCGTCGATGTCCTGCGCGGTGGCGATGAACGGCGGTGCGAGCAAGATGTGGTCGCCGCGCTGGCCGTCAATCGTGCCGCCCATCGGATAGACCATCAGGCCGCGCTGCATCGCTTCGGCCTTTACGCGTGCGTGCGTCTTGCGGGCAGGCGGCAGCGGCGCCTTGGTCGCGCGATCCGCCACCAGTTCCACGCCGACAAACAGCCCACGGCCGCGCACGTCGCCCACATGTGCGTGGTCGGCAAAGCGCGCGCGCAGCGCTGCACGCAGTTGTTCGCCACGCGCCTGCACATTGGCGAGCAGGTTCTCTTCTGCGATGACCTTCTGCACTTCCAGCGCCGCCGCGCATGCCGTGGCGTGGCCGATGTAGGTGTGGCCATGCTGGAAGAAGCCGCTGCCGTTCGTGATCGCGTCGACAATGCGGCGATTCACCAGCGTTGCGCCGATCGGCTGATACCCGCCCCCGAGGCCCTTGGCAATGGCGATCATGTCAGGCACCACGCCGTCTTCCTCGCATGCGAAGAGGTAGCCGGTGCGTCCCATGCCGGACATCACCTCATCGAGCAGCAGCAGCACGCCGTGGCGATCGCACACGGCCCGCATCTTGCGGAAGTAATCGCCCACCGGTGGCACCGCGCCGGCCGTGGCGCCCACCACGGTTTCGGCGACGAAGGCCGCGACATTTTCGGCGCCGAGTTCGGCGATCTTCGCGTCCAGCTCGTCGGCCAGGCGCTGCACGTATTGCGCGTCGCTCTCGCCATCCAGGCGCTCGCGATACGCATAACACGGCGAAACATGGTGCGCCGGCACCAGCAGCGGCAGGAACGGCTCGCGGCGCCATGCGTTACCGCCAATCGCTAGCGCGCCCAGCGTGTTGCCGTGATAGCTCTGACGCCGCGCGATGAAGTACCGGCGCTGCGGCTGGCCGATTTCAACGAAGTATTGGCGTGCGAGTTTCAGCGCCGCTTCGATTGCCTCCGAACCGCCGGAGACGAAATATACGTGGTCCAGATCGCCCGGCGCCGCAGCGGCCAGGCGCGCGGCCAGTTCCTCCGCCACGTCCGTGGTGAAGAAAGACGTGTGCGCATACGCCAGTGCGCGCACCTGCTTGCAGATGGCGTCGACCACGCGCGGGTGGCCGTGGCCGAGACACGAAACGGCGGCGCCGCCGCACGCGTCGAGGTAACGCTTGCCGTCGGAGTCGATGAGGGTCATGCCCTCGCCGCCGACTGCGGTGGGCAGCGTCTTGCGCGGGTCGCGGTGGAAGACGGATGTGGTGGACGGTGTCATGGGCGATCTCGGGAGGTCAACGTTGGGTGGGCGGCACGGCGACAGCCGCTTCACTGCGGCGGGCGCTGCGCACGTAGGCGGCTTGTTGCTTGAGTTGGGCGTCGCTGTCGGCCAAGTGGGCGAGCGCGGTGGGCCCGGCGTGGCGGAACCAGGTCATCAGCAGCGCGTCGAGCAGCGCCATCGGCGCGGCCAGCGAATGGAAGAACGACGGAATGGCGACGGGCGCGACGAGGTGCTGCCACGCCAGTTCAGCGCCGGGGGCGATGGCGCTGTCGGTCACGTATACGAGGCGCGCCCCGCGCGCATGCGCGTACTGCATCGCTTCGACGACCTCGCGCGTGTACGGATCAAACGTGACGGCCACGACGATGTCGCCCTCGCCGCAAAAGCGCAGCGGGTCGGCCAGCGTGTTGCCGCTGCCGGCGCACAGCGTGACCTTGTCGTCGAACAGCTGCGCGGCATAGCCGAATGCATGCGTCAGCGCCAGGCAACTGCGTGCGCCCAGCAGGAAGACACGGCGCGCCTTGCAGAGGGCGCTGGCCACGGTCTCCAACGCTGCGACGTTGGCCGGCGAAAACGCCGACTGCACATGCGCGCCGATTGCCATGCCGATGCGCTCGGCCTCCGACGCGCCTGCTGCGTCGTCGCCTTGCAACGCATTGGCCCGGCCGGTAAAGCCATCGGCTTGCTGGCGCAGGTGGTTCACGCAGATGTCGCGCAGCGCCGCAAAGTCGTCAAAGCCCAGCGCGCGTGCCAGGCGCGAAAACGTGGCCGGCGGCAGGTCGCAGCGGCGCGCAAAATCCCGCATCGAGAGCAGGGCGATGTCGTGCTGGTGCGTTTCCAGCAACATGGCGGCGCGCTGCAGTTGCGGAGACAAATCGCCGGCGCGGTCGCGCAGCGTTTGCATGAGCCCATCGAACGTCATGAGGTGACCGAGTTGATTCAACTGTTTCGTAAACTACGTAATTGAAACAAATGAGTCAAGATCGGATTGAGCTCAGTGCGTTGGGCAAACGCAAAAACGGCCGCATCCCAGGAATGCGGCCGTCTAGGCAAACAAAAACGGAGGCCGAAGCCTCCGTCGTGCGTGTGATGCGTGCGTCTCAGGTTGCCGGCGCGTCGAGCTGTTCCATGCGAAGTTGGAAGAAGCCGGCGCCGATCAGCCCCAGCAGGCTCAGCGCCATGCACGTGCAGGCCAGAATCATCACCGCGCCTATCGACGACACCCCGCTCATGAGTGGCGTGTGCGTGAGGGCCGACAGATTGCCGCCCACCCACATCGCCGCGACAAGCGCCATCAGGCACGTCAGCGCCGCGGCATTGCGCAACCACGTCAACCGCGTCTTGCGGCTGATGCCGTCGAAAGCGTGGAAATGAAAGTGGTGGTGACCGGTGCCAACGAGTGCCATGGAGAATCTCCTTGTGCTTGCCGCTTGATAGCGTTGAGTCACTATACCGAGACCTGCGACAGTTTGGCGCAGTTTGCGCCGCTAGGTATACCCTAAGCTGCGCTGCGTCAAGAGGCTCGGGTACATTTTTTGTGCGTGCGACACTGCGCCGCAGATCGGCGGCGGGCGCGGCAAATGAGGAGATGACGGGGACGCGCGAACGGCGTCGCAGAAATGAAAAAAGACCTCGCGAGGAGGTCTTTTTTGTTGCCCTGCAAAATCGATTGATCTTGAAGGGCGAAGAATTTTGGTGGCCTGGGGCGGAATCGAACCACCGACACGCGGATTTTCAATCCGCTGCTCTACCAACTGAGCTACCGGGCCAAGCAAAGAAAGGCAAGTATGACAGGGTGTGCGCCCAGTCGTCAAGTACCTCCAAGCACTTTGATGATCAGGCCGCCGGCTCGCCCTTGTTGCGCGAGAGTTCGACGCCCAGTTGCTTGAGCTTGCGGTACAGGTGAGTCCGTTCCAGGCCGGTCTTTTCGGCCACGCGCGTCATGCTGCCGCCTTCGCGCTGCAGGTGGTATTCGAAGTAGGCGCGCTCGAACAGGTCACGCGCTTCGCGCAGCGGCATGTCGAACGAGAACTGCATGCCGCCGCCTTCGGCTGCGCGGGTCGGTACGCCATTGATATCGGTGCGATCGGGCCCAGCGGGCGCACCCGCTGCTGCGGCGTTGGGTGCGGCCCCTGCCTGCCCCGCCACCGGTGCGGCAGCCGGTGCTGCGGAGCGCGGCTTTTCCTTGCTGCGCGACAGGCCCTGCTCCACCGCGGTCAGCAGTTTCTGCAGCGCGATGGGCTTCTCCAGGAAATTCAGCGCCCCGATCTTGGTCGCTTCGACAGCAGTGTCGATGGTGGCGTGGCCCGACATCATGATGACGGGCATGGTGAGCAGACCTTGCGACGCCCATTCCTTGAGCAGCGTCACGCCGTCGGTATCCGGCATCCAGATATCGAGCAGGACGAGGTCGGGCGTTGCGTTCGCGCGGTATTCGCGCGCGCGCTGCGCGTTCTCGGCGACTTCAACAACGTGCCCTTCGTCTCCGAGGATTTCGGAGAGCAACTCCCGGATACCCATTTCGTCGTCGACAACGAGGATGGTGGCCATGCTTTTCCTCTATGTGCGGCGGGATTGCCGTCCGCGCTACGCGAGTTTTACGAACAGTATGGAAACCTGGGCGCCGACGGTGTCGGTACCCGATGTGCCCGATGTTGTGCTGGACTGGCGGTTGCGCAATTCGATGCGCGCCCCGTGCTCGTCCATGATTTTCTTCACCATGGCCAAGCCCAATCCTGTGCCCTTGGCTTTGGTCGTGACGTACGGCTCGAAGGCGCGGTTGAGGATGCGGGAAGAGAACCCGCCGCCGTTGTCCGCGATCGCAAGCCGCACGGCCTGCCGCCGCGCGCCCGAGGCGTCGTCGTATTCTACCGTGTCAGTTTGCAACATGACATGCGGAGCAGGTCGCCCGGCCGCTTCGTTCTCCGCCACGGCGTCCTGCGCGTTCTGCAGGAGGTTGTGGATGACCTGGCGCAGTTGCGTCGGGTCGCCCTTGATGAGCGGCAGATTGGCGCCCAGCTTGGCTTCGATGACGGGATGGTCGCGGCGGTCAGGGTGATCGATGCCGTACAGGTGCAGCACCTCGGCGGCCAGCGCGTTCAGGTCCAGCTCCTGCAGCATGGCCGGCGGCGTGCGGGCGTAGTCGCGGAAGTCATCGACCATGCGCTTCATCGCGGCCACCTGATTGACGATGGTGGTGGCGCCGCGCCGCAGCACATCGGCGTCCGCCTCGGACAACTTGGGCGAAAGCTTCATCTCCAGGCGCTCGGCCGAGAGCTGGATGGGCGTGAGCGGATTCTTGATCTCGTGCGCAAGGCGCCGCGCAACCTCGCCCCACGCCACAGAGCGCTGCGCCGAGATCACGTCGGAAATATCGTCGAACACGACCACGTAGCCGCGCTCGGTGCCGTGCGCGCCGACGGACGGGCCGGGCAGGCGCGTGCCGCGCACCAGCAGCGTGAGGGGCTCGTCTTCGTCTTCGAGCGGAATTTCGACCTGCTTCTGCCAGTGGGCCACCGCGCCGCCGGCGGCCGTGCTTGCGTCTTGCTCGGCAAAGGCCTGTTCGACCACCGGCGCGAAGGCCGCCACCGGCGTGATGCTGGTCAGCCCCTGACCGACCCACGCGCCAAAGGGCTGTTTGAAGATGCGCTCGGCACCCGGGTTGGCGGTCAGCAGCACGAAGCGATGGTCGAACACGAAGACGCCCGCGGTCAGGTTGGTCAGCACGCTCTCAAGATAGGCCTTCGATTGCTCGAGTGCCGCGCGATTCTGCTCCACGGCGCGGCGCGCGTCGGCCAGCTGCCGCGTCATCTGGTTGAACTGCTGGGTGAGCACACCGAGTTCGTCGCGCGTATGCAATTCGCGCTTGGGCGAGAGATCGCCCTCGGCCACTTCGCGCGTGCCCTGGAGCAGCATTAGCAGCGGCCGTGCCAGCTGCGCGCCGAGCAGCAGCGCGAGCATCACCGCGATGAACACCGCCAGGAACAGCGTGAGCGTGAGCGTGCCGATATACATCTTGCGCAGGCCGGTGCGGCCGAGCGCTTTCTCCTGGTATTCCTGGTAGGCGCGCTGGACGGCGTCGGCGTTGCGCGCGAGCGCCTGCGGCACCGGCTGCACGAGCTGCAGGAAGCGTTCGTCGCGGCCGCTCTCGCCGATCAGGCCGAAGCCGCGCGAGGTGCCACCGCCATCTTCCGGCCGGCGGTCTGCCAGCAAACCGGTGCCGGCCCATTTGCGTGCCGGCGTGCTCAGTCCGAGGCTCGGTTCGTCGCGGGACGCTGTTCCCAGCGCCACCACCACATGGAGTTGGTACAGATCGCTTCGGCGGCCGTTGGCGCGTGGTGCCGCAGGTGCCGCAGGTGCCGAAGGTGCCGAAGGTGCCGAAGCGGCGGGCGCGGAGGCGCTATCGGTTTCCGCATCGCTGCCGCCTTCCAGGCTCGCATAGCCGCCGGGAGCGCGGGCCTGCTCTAGCACAGCCTGATCGGGCAGGTTCGGCACGAGCGTGTCGTAGGTGTTTGACGCCGTGGCGATCACCCGGCCGCTGGCCGTGAAGATCGTCGCTTCCTGCACGCCGAACTGCTCACGCAATCGATTGAGCGTGATGGCCGTGGCCGAGGCTGACCCATCGCCCACCTGCTCGGCAATCAGGCGGCCTTTGTTCTGCAGATCGGCCAGCGCGGTATCCATGGTCGAGCGGCCAAGGTTCAGGCCGGCCTCCAGCGCGGATTCGACCTTCACGTCGAACCACGACTCGATGCTGCGCGATACGAACTGCAGCGACACCAGGTAGATCAGCACCCCTGGCAGCACGCCGACCACGCCGAAGAACACCGCCAGCTTGGTCATCAGCCGCGTGCCGAACTTGCCGCGCCGCGCGCGCAGCGCCAGCGCCAGCATCAGCCCACCGATGATGACCACCAGCAGCACCCCGATGACGAGGTTGACCTTGTAGAGCAGCGTGAAATACCGGTCGAAGAATTCGGTGTTGGCCGATGCGGCAGCCAGCAGCCCGACCAGCACGATCGCCAGAAAGACGATGGTGCCTGCCACCACCTGATAGAGCAGCCGCTTGTAGCTGCGATCGAAGATCATTTGGCGGGGGCCAGCAACGTGCCTGCGCTGGACGGGCCGGCGCTCATCCCCCAGCCCGGATTGGGCGACAGCCCCGACGACCCGGAAGCAGGCGGCGAGGATGCCGGTGGGCTGGCCGGTGGCGCAACAGGCGCGGGCGCCGGGGCGGGCGGCGGCTCATTCGGCACCAGCACGCTGAAGCGCTTCCACTCGGAGCTGAGATTCCAGTCGCGCGTGTTGACGGCGTTGATCTGGAATGGCTTGGGCAGTTGCGTCACGTCCAGGCGCATGCGCACTTCGGCCTGCACGGTTTCGCCGGCCTTGACGGCGCGCTGCTCGAACACACGCCAGCCGCGCACGTGCTGCATGAAATCGACGGCGTCTTTCAGCCGCGAGAACGGCACCTGCAGGCCGCCGGTCGATACCCGGTATTGGCGTGTGAGGGGGTGATACGACAGCCGCACCACGCGCGTGGCGCTGATGGCGTGGTCGTCAAACCAATACCAGCGCGGGCGGATCAGTTCGAATTCGACGAGGAAGTAGAGCGCGATGCCCTTGTTCACTGCGTCTTCGAGGTTGCTGGGCAGATCGAAATCGAAATCGGCGGAGAGGTTCCAGCCGCCGTCGGCGTATTCCAGCTGCGCCCGGTTGATTTCGATGGACTGTGCGGGCGCCGCGACCGGCCACCAAAGCAGCATGCCCAATGCGACCAGCGCGACCAGCCGTTGCAGAATCTGCCGGAACCGGGTTTGCAGCAGCCGGATCGATGGGCGAAGGATGACAGTCACAACGGTCGGTGCATCAAGGCCGTTTCTGGAAAACCGCGTAAAAGAAGCCGTCGTGATCGAGCGGCAAGGGCGACGCGCCGGCGTCGAATCCGCTGGTCTGCGCCGCGTCGGGCGAGACCGGCAGCAACTGGCCGGGCGCGTGCAATCGTATCGCATCTTCCAGATGGCGTTCAAACCATCGGGCCTGGTCCTCGCCTTCCGTCGGAAAAATCGAACACGTGACATAAACCAACTTGCCACCCGGCTTCAGGCATGCCCAGAGGGCGCGCACGATGTCGCGCTGCAGCCGGACCAGCGCCTTGAGGTCGGCGGGGCGGCGCAGCCAGCGGATGTCCGGATGGCGCCGCACGATGCCGGCGGCCGAACACGGCACATCGGCCAGGATGCGGTCGAACGGTCGGCCGTCCCACCAGGTGTCGGGTTGGGCCGCGTCGCCAACGCAGAGCATGGCGGTCTGGCTCAGGCGTGCGAGATTTTCGGTGATACGCACGGCGCGCGCGGCATCCGACTCAAGCGCCGTGACGTCCAGGCCGTCAGCCAGCTCCAGCAGATGGCCGGTCTTGCCGCCCGGCGCGGCGCACGCATCGAGCACGCGCTGCCCGGGCGCGACGTCGAGCAACGTTGCAGCCAGTTGCGCCCCGGCGTCCTGCACGGAGACATCGCCGTCGGCAAAACCCGGCAGTTCGGCAACGGGCACGGCGCGCGCAAGGCGGACGGCCTGCTCGCCGATGCGCTCGGCGTCGATGCCGGCTTCGGCCAGGCGCGCGAGATACGCGTCGACGGCAATGCGGCGCGGGTTCACGCGCAGCACCATCGGCGGGCGGCGGTTGCCGGCGGCCAGGATGGTTTGCCATGTGTCGGGATACGCGCTGCGTACGGTGTCGATCCACCACGTCGGGTAGTTGGTGGCGGCCGACGGATCCGCCTGCATGTCTGCGACCAGCGCCTGTTGCTCGCGCAGGAAGCGGCGCAGCACGCCGTTGATCATGCCCTTGCCGTGCGACAGCTTGGGATCGGCCGAGGCGGCCGTCACGGTCTGGTCGACGACGGTGAACGGTGCGTACGGCAGCGGGTCGTCCAGCAATTGTGCGAGCGCTACACGCAGCAGATTGGCGGCGCCTTCGGCGGGCGGGCGCGGGATCAGCGTGCGGATCAGCCAGTCGGTGCTGCCCAGCCAGCGCGTGGCGCGGTAGGCGAGATCCTGCACGGCGCCGCGCACCGGTGCGGGCTGGCTCTGGCAAACGGCATCGATGGCCTGCGGCAATGCCGTGCCCTGCCGCAGCTTGCCCAGGGCGGCGGCGGCAAGCGACAAGGCGTGGGCGAGGGAATCGGGCGGCAGGCGCATCGGGCGGCAGGAAATCAGGCGGACAAAATGCAACGAGCCCGCGATGGGCGGGCTCGTGCGGACTGCGGAAGTATAAAGGAAGCGCCCCGTCGGGCTGCCGCTTTTACGCGGGATATTGCCCAGTCTGCGCCATCTGCATCAGTCGCGCGATGCGCTCTTCCGTGGCCGGGTGCGTGCTGAACAGGTTGGCCAGGCCGCCGCCATGCAGCGGGTTCATGATCATCATTTGCGCGGTGGCGGGGTGGGCTTCAGCGGCGGCAAACGGAATGCCGGCCGCATAGCGATGGATCTTGTCCAGCGCTGAGGCGAGCGCCTGCGGGTCGCCGCTGATGGTCGCGCCGCCGCGGTCGGCTTCGAACTCGCGTGCGCGGGAAATCGCCATTTGGATGAGCGACGCCGCCAGCGGCGCGAGGATCGCTACCGCAATCCCGGCGATCGGGTTGGCGGGGCGGCCTTCGCTGTCGCGGCCGCCGAAGAACACGGCAAAGTTCGCCAGCGCCGAGATCGCACCGGCCATGGTCGCCGAGATGGTCGAGATCAGGATGTCGCGGTGCTGCACATGCGCCAGTTCGTGCGCCATCACGCCGCGCAGTTCGCGCTCCGACAGGATATTGAGGATGCCCGTCGTGGCGGCCACGGCGGCATGCTCGGGGTCGCGGCCGGTAGCGAAGGCGTTCGGCTGCGCTTCGTCGATGAGATAGACGCGCGGCATCGGCAGGCCGGCGCGGCCGGCAAGCTCCTGCACCATCCGATAAAACTGCGGCGCGCTGGTCTCGTTGACTTCCTGCGCGTTGTACATGCGCAGGACCATCTTGTCGGAGAACCAGTACGAGAAGAAATTCATGCCCAGCGCGAACAGCAGCGCCAGCATCATCCCGCTGCGTCCGCCGATCATGCCGCCGATGACGATGAACAGCGCGGTGATCGCTGCCATCAACATGAAGGTCTTGATCCAGTTGAACATAGGGGCGTGGCTCCTGTGGGTGTTGGGGGCTGTGAAGTCGTTAGATCGCGATAATCGCTGAAAATTCAAGGGTTTGCGCCGCACTTGCGCGATATTTCGCCGCAGATGACGCTTGACGCATCAACGGGTGGTGAACGCCAGCCGCGCGCCCAGGCCGATAAACGCCGTGCCCACGACGCGATCGAGCCACCGCTTGATGCCGGGCTTGCCCGCCACCCGGCGCGTGACGCTGGCGGCCACCCACGCCACCAAGCTGTTCCAGATCGTCGACATGACGATGAACACGGCGCCCAGCGCCAGGAAGGCCAGCGCCTTGTGGGCGGCGTGCGGATCGACGAACTGCGGGAAGAACGACAGGAAGAACAGCACGACCTTCGGGTTCAGCACATTGGTGAGAAAACCCTGCATGAACAGCGACTTGAGCGGACGCGGGCGCCGGGCGGCGGGCGTTTCCGTTTTTTCGGCCGGGGCGTCGTCGCGTTCAGGCGGCGCCAGCAGCATGCGGCCGCCCAGATAAATCAAGTACGCCGCGCCGACCACCTTGATGACTGTGAACGCCACGGTAGACGCCGCGAGCAGCGCCGTCAGCCCGAACGCGACCGCCAGCACGTGCACGCAACAGCCCGCCGACACCCCCAGAGACGACAGCAGCCCCGCCGCGCGTCCTTGCGAGACGCTGCGCCCGACGATATAGGCCGTGTCGGGCCCTGGCGTCACATTCAGCAGAAACACGGCCAGCATGAAGAGCGGCAGATTGACGATGCCCAGCGCGGTCATGGCGAAATCCTCTTCTATATAGATAGAGCGGTTAGCTGCGCGAGGCGAAGCGCTGGCCGGGCTGGATCGCCAGGCCTTGCAGGAATTCCCGCGCGGGCAGGCGTTTGCCGCCCGGCTTCTGCAACTGCGTCACACGCAGCGCACCGGCGCCGCACGCGATGGTGACGCCCTCGGCGTTGGCGGCGAGTACCGTGCCGGGTTCTGCGTCAGCCGGGCGATCGGCCAGCGCCTCCGCCCGCCAGAACTTGATCGCCACGCCATCCAGCGCGGCCGATGCGCCGGGAAACGGGTTGAACGCATGCACCTGGCGCAGCAACGCGGCGGCGTGGCGCGACCAGTCGAGCGCGGCTTCGTCCTTGGCGATCTTCTCGGCATACGTGATGCCTTCGGCCGGCTGCGGCGTGGCGTCGAGCTTGCCGTCCTGCGCCAGCTTGGCGAGTGCCTCCACCACCATGCGCCCGCCGAGCGCAGCCAGCGTGTCGTGCAGCGTGCCGGTCGTGTCGGTCAGGCCGATGGGCACGCGCTCCATGGCGATCATGTCGCCGGTATCCAGGCCCGCATCCATCTGCATGAGCGTGATGCCCGATTCGGCATCGCCCGCTTCGATTGCACGGTGGATGGGCGCGGCGCCACGCCAGCGCGGCAGCAGCGACGCGTGGATGTTGATGCAGCCAAAGCGCGGCAGATCGAGCACTTCCTGCGGCAGGATCAGGCCGTAAGCGGCAACGACCATCACGTCGGGGCGTTGGGCGGCCAGGGCGTCGATGGCTTCGGCGGCTTCCTGCGGATATTTGCCCGTGCGGCGCAGCGACGTCGGCTGCAGGATCGGCGCGAACCCGTGCGTGACGGCGTACTGCTTGACGGGGCTCGCCTGCAATTGCATGCCGCGGCCGGCCGGGCGATCCGGCTGACTCAACACGGCTACGACGGGAAAGCCGGCCTGGTGGATCGCCGCCAGGGCAATCTGCGCAAATTCAGGCGTGCCGGCAAACGCTACGCGAAGGGTGGACGTCATGGATGGAAAACCGAAAACGAGGGGATGCGCGCTACACGACAGCGTAGCGCATTGGGCTTAGCGACGACCGCGATGCGGGGTGTCGGTCAGCGGCACGATGGGCTCGGGCGACGGCAGCGCCTCGGGCACGCCATTGCTACGCCGCTGGAACAGCGAGAAGGTTTCGTTGGTGTCGCCCGGACGGCTGCCGCGCCACACCATTTCCCAGTTGTTGCCGTGCGGGCGTCGTCGGGCGTGTTCCGGGCGTTTTTCGAGCACGAGTATCAGGTCGCAGGTGCGTGCGGTCGGGTTGGGGCGGTGATCGTCGCCGGCACCGCTGTGGCCGAGCAGCCATTTGACGGGGCGCACGCCGGTTTCGTAGTGCATCAGCGCACGCTCGCTTTCGCCCATGCCGCGCGTGGCCACACAGATCTGCGCCGATTCGAGCACCGGCTTGATCGCCTGGAACAGCGGGCGGTAGCTGCGGGCGTCGTCCACCCAGGGCATCAGCAGCGTGCCAAGCAGACCCCACACCATGCCCAGACCGGCCGCCCACGCGACCACGCCGGAGCGCGCGGGCCGCAGCCACACGCAGGCAGCCCACAGCGCCGTAATCGCCCCCGCTGCCAAGACGGCGAACGGGTGGATCAGCATGTCATACGGCAACGGCAGCACGCGGCCCAGCATCTTGGCCAGCCACCCCGGCAGCAATTGCCCACCGCTGGTCACGAGCGCGCCCCACACGGCCCACACCACCAGACCCAGCACGCCAAACAACGCCACCGCCGCGCCCCATGCGCGCGCGCGCCACGCTGGCGCGATCAGCAGCAGCATCGGCGCGCCGAGCAGGGCCAGCGCCGGTTGCAGCGGCATCAGGTAGACATCGCGCAGTACCGCCGAGCGCAGCACCACGGCAATCGTCGCCAACACGAAGAGCGCGATGACCAGGTGCCCCTGATACGGCAACAGCCACGCCGTACGCGCGCCATGCCCGCGCTGCCGCACGAGCTTGTACAGCGACACGGCCAGCACGGCCACCGCCGGCCACACAGCCGGCGTGCCGGTCAGGAAGATGGAACGGATGGTCGTCGTCAGCGCGCCTTTCTCGCCGCCCAGATGCGAGAAGCCGAAGAAGCGGCCCAGGTTGTTGACCCAGAACCATTCGATGAACAGGTCCGGCGATTCGTGCCAGAAGATGGCCGGCCAGATCGCCAGCCATGGCAGCGCCACCAGCAGCGAGAGGCCATAGAAGCGCCATGCCTGGCGGTTCCGGAAATCGGGCAACAGGGCGATCGCTGCCAGCAGGGTGATCGCGAACAGCCCCGGCACCAGCACGCCCTTGCCCAGGAAGGCCACGCCGATGCCCGTGCCGAACCACAGTGCGGGTCGCAGGACGTCGACGCCCTTTGCGCCGCCAGCTTCGCTCTCTTTGACGAAGCGCACCAAGCCATACAGGGCGATCGCGGTGCCGGCGAGTTGCGGGACATCGGCAATGAACTTGTGGACGTGCTCGACCAGTCCGACGCAGCCGGCAAACAGCAGCAGCGCGCCCAGCGCATAGTCGCGCAATGCAGCGCCACCGGCGTCGAGGCCGGCTTCACGGCGTGCGGCCAACGTCAGCCCGGGGCGCCCGCGGGCCAGGTCTGCGCCGACGCGCAAGCGCCAGTCGCGCGCTTCGCTGCGCAGCAGGCGCGCCGTGCGCCAGACGGCCCAGCACGTCAGCGCCATCCAGAACAGCACCGCCACGCGTACGGCTTCGTGCGGCGGCATGTCGGGCAGCGCGAGCGCGGCGAGCGCGCCCGTCCAGTACATCAGCGGGGGTTTTTCGACGAACGGTTCGAAGGCGACGTTGGGAACGACCCAGTCGCCGCGCTCGATGATGTTGATGACGATGCCGAAGGAATACGGCTCGTCCGCCTTCCATGGCGCGCGCCAGAACGTGCCCGCCACAAAATACGCGCACAGCATCAGCACGACCACGGCACGCCAGTGCCGCACCAGCAGCGCCGACAGGCGGCGCGGGCTTACGTTGGTGCCTGCGTCATCGGGAGCGATCGGCATCAGCGGGATGGGGCGAGGGCGCGCGTCGGCGTCGGCAGGCATGGGAACGCGTTCAACGCTGGGGCGCCGCGTCGCGTTGATGCTTCTTGAGCTTGGAGCGGATGCGCGTCTGCTTGAGCGGCGAGAGGTATTCGACGAAGACCTTGCCCATCAGGTGATCCATCTCGTGCTGGATGCACACGGCCAGCAGATCGTCGGCCTCCAGCTCGAAGGTTTCGCCCTTCTCGTTCAGTGCACGCACGCGCACGCGGGCCGGGCGGTCGACCTTGTCATAGATATCAGGCACCGACAGGCAGCCTTCGTCCCAGACCTTGTGCTCGTCACTGGCCCAGATGATTTCCGGGTTGATGAACACGCGCAGCTCGTCGCGCGATTCCGACACGTCGATGGTGATCACGCGCTCGTGCACGTCGACCTGCGTGGCGGCCAGGCCAACGCCCGGCGCCTCGTACATGGTCTCGGCCATGTCAGCCACCAGTTTGCGGATGCGGTCATCCACCACGGCGACCGGTTTGGCGACCTTGTGCAGCCGCGGATCAGGGTATTGCAGGATATTCAGTAGGGCCATGATGCTTGGCAACAACGGTTGCAGAAGGCCACGCTAACGAGGGGTTGCCTTCAATTGCGATCGCTTGGAATGTCATGCAGAATCGGGGGCGCTATCCGCCACATGGCTTAGGAAAAAGCCTGACGAATGTTGGATGCCATACCCCTCTTGCTGCAGCGCAGAACTGCGTACAGCTGCGGCGGTGAGGCGTCGAACAGGCCCGCGGACCACTCGCCGATTCTTCATAGAATAATGCGCCATCGTAACACACCGATGCACTCCCAGCCCGCCATGCAAACTGCCACGAAAGCGCGCCAGTCTTACGTTTGCGCCCTGTCGGCGGTTGCCGCGGCAGCGCTTTTCTGCATGGGCGCCGCCCACGCTGCCGAGCGCACTGTGACGCCGGCGCAACAGGCGCAGGCCGCGACCGCAGCCCAAGCGGGCATCCCCGAATCCGAACTGTCCCCCACCGCGCCTGCGCAGTACACCGTGCGCCGTGGCGACACGCTCTGGGCGATCTCCGGCAAGTACCTCAAGCGGCCCTATCGCTGGCCCGAACTCTGGGGCATGAACCGCGAGCAGATCCGCAACCCGCATCTGATCTATCCGGGCCAGATCCTGTACCTGCATCACGCCAATGGCCGCGCGTGGCTGTCGAGTTCGCCGGCGTCGGCGGATGGCAGCACGGTGCGCCTGTCGCCGCATACCCGCGTGTCGGGCCAAGACGGCGACGCCATCTCCAGCATTCCGGCCGCCGCCATCGAGCCGTTCCTGACCCAGCCGATCGTGGTGGATGAAGAAACGCTGGCCACGCCGGCGCGCATCTTCTCGCTGCCCGAAGGCCGCGTTTATCTGGGCAAGGGCGAAAACGCCTACGCCCGCGGGCTGCCGGAAGGCGAAGGCGGCCAGGCTGGCACCGAATGGCAGGCGTATCGCCCCGTCCGTCCGCTCAAGGACCCTGTGACGGGCAACGTGCTCGGCTACGAAGCGGACTTCCTCGGCACGCTGCGCGTGGTGCGTGCGGCGACCGGCCCGCAGGCGGTCACCAAGATGGAAGTGCTGTCGTCCAAGGAAGAAATGGGCGTCGGCTCGCAGCTGATGCCACTGCCGCCGCGCGTGCCGGTGCGTTATACGCCGCATGCGCCGGAAGGCGACGTGCATGGCGCGGTCGCCAAGGTGACTGGCGGCGTGCGTTTTGGCGGCACCGACCAGGTGGTTGTGCTCAACATCGGCAGCCAGCAGGGGCTGGAGCCGGGCCACGTGCTGTCGCTGGCGCGCGCTGGTGCGCTCGTGAAAGACGCCACCGCGGGCAACGAGGCCGTGCAACTGCCGGAAGAACGCTACGGCCTGGCCTTCGTGTTCCGCGTGTTCCCGCATGTCGCCTATGCACTGGTGACGGACGCCTCCAACACCGTGGAAGTGGGCGACAGCGTCAGCAACCCGATGTCGCCGCAACCCTGAACTACGCGCTACCGCAGTCCCTGATTTGACCGATGCATCCCAGGTCGCGGCACCCGCCGCGGCTGACTCCACGGCTTCCCTCTCCTGCACGCGCGACCCGGCTGAACTGGCCGCGTGGCTGCGTCTGACTGAAACCCCCGGCGTCGGGCCCGTTGCCGCGCGGCAGTTGCTGGCGGCCTTCGGGTTGCCGCAAGACATCTTCGCCCAGCCGTATGCCGCGCTCGCCAAGGTGCTGCCGGAGCGCCAGGCGCGGGCGGTGCTCGCCGAGCCCGACGACACGCTGTCAGCGCTGATCGAGCGCACTGTCGCCTGGGTGAACGAGCCGGGCAACGCCATCTTCACGCTGGCCGATCGCGGCTACCCGCCCCGCCTGCTCGAACTGCCGGACCCGCCGACCCTCCTGTACACCAAGGGCGACGCCTCCCTGCTGCGCGCGGCCGCGGTGGGCGTGGTGGGCGCGCGCAGCGCCACGGCCGCCGGCATTGAGAACGCCCGGGCGTTTTCCCAGGCGCTGTCGGCAGCGAGCGTGACGATCGTGTCGGGCCTGGCGCTCGGCATCGATGCCGCCGCGCATGAGGGCGCGCTGGCCGGTCCGGGAAGCACCATCGCAGTCGTAGGTACGGGGCTCGATATTGTTTACCCAGCCCGCAACCGGGCGCTGGCGCATCGCATTGCCGAGGCTGGCGTGATCATCTCCGAATACCCGCTCGGCATGGGCGCACGTGCCGAGAACTTCCCGCGCCGCAATCGACTGATCTCCGGCTTGGCGCGCGGGCTGCTGGTGGTGGAAGCGGCGGCGCAGTCCGGCTCGCTGATCACGGCGCGGCTGGCGGCCGAGCAGGGGCGCGATGTGTTTGCGATTCCCGGGTCGATCCATTCGCCGCTCGCCAAGGGCTGCCATCTGTTGATCAAGCAAGGCGCCAAGCTGGTGGAAACCGCTGCCGATATCCTCGACGAACTCGGCTGGGGGCGCGCTGCAACGCCGGCCAAACGTGCGACGCGCACGGCCACGGTCCAGGCACCCGAGGCCGCGCCGGCCCCAGCCCGCGCGGCGCCGAGTGCGGCTGAAACGACGTTGCTCGACGCGCTTGGGTTTGACCCCGTCGATCTGGATACCTTGTGCGAGCGCACCGGCCAAGCAGCGGCCCCGCTGTCCGCGCAGCTTCTGGCGCTGGAGCTGGATGGCCGCGTCGAGCGTCAGCCCGGCGGGCGCTTCCTGCGGCTTCCGTGAAAGCGTGCCTACAATAGGCGCGACCCCCTCGCCACTCTGCTGATCGTTCAGCCCCGTTTTTCATGCCACTGCTCTCGCCCGACACCGACGCCGCTGCGCTGCACGCGGGCATCCGCTCCGGGCAACTGCTGGTCGCGTGCCTGTGCGCGGAGTGGTGTGGCACGTGCCGCAGCTACCGCACCACCTTCATTGAACTGGCGCAGCGGCATCCAGAGTGCTGCTTCGTCTGGGTCGATGTGGAAGACCATGCCGACGCGCTGGGCGATTTCGACGTGGAAAACTTTCCGACCCTGCTGGTGCAGCGAGGGAGCGATGTGTTGTTTTTCGGCCCCGTCTTGCCCCATGCGGGCGTTGTTGAAGGCTTGCTTTCGCGTGATCTGAGCACGGCTTCGGCGGTGGCTGCGGCCCCCGACTTGCGAGGCTGGCTGCTGGAATCGGCGTGATTGCAGGCCTTGACAACGCCAAGCGCCGCATGCGCCACTCTATTGCGCCTGAAAAGGAACCGCGCTTATGATTGGCGGCCAAATTTGGGCCGGCCGAACATTGAGGACGCCCAGATAGGCGCGCTGACAGGCGTCGCCGGCACTTGAAGTCGGCGGGCGTTGCCATAAGACTCTAAAAAAACACGCGAACGGTCGTTATAGAAAAGCGACTTCTTCTTTACCCGATTACTTGCGATCGCCAGGATCCGCTCACATGTCCAAGGCTCTCATCATTGCCGAAAAACCGTCGGTCGCCGCTGATATCGCGCGCGCGCTGGGTGGCTTCACCAAGCACGACGAGTACTTTGAGAGCGACGACTACGTCCTCTCGTCGGCGGTTGGCCACCTGGTCGAGATTGCCGCGCCGGATGAATACGAAGTCAAACGCGGCAAATGGAGCTTCGCGCATCTGCCCGTGATCCCGCCGCACTTCGACCTTCGCCCGATCGCCAAGTCGGAGTCGCGCCTGAAGGTGCTGACGCGCCTGATCAAGCGCAAGGACGTCACCAGCCTGATCAACGCATGTGACGCGGGGCGCGAAGGTGAATTGATCTTCCGCCTGATCGCGCAACACGCAAACACCAAGTTGCCGGTGAAGCGTCTGTGGCTGCAGTCGATGACGCCGCAGTCGATTCGGGACGGCTTTGCCAAGCTGCGCAGCGACGAAGAAATGATCCCGCTGGCCGACGCTGCCCGCTGCCGGTCGGAGGCCGACTGGCTGGTCGGCATCAACGGTACGCGTGCGATGACCGCGTTCAACAGCAAGGGCGGCGGATTCTTCCTGACCACCGTGGGCCGCGTGCAAACGCCCACGCTGTCGATCGTGGTGGAGCGCGAAGAGAAGATCAAACGCTTCGTCCAGCGCGATTACTGGGAAGTGCGCGCCGAGTTCATCGCTGCGGCCGGCCTGTACGAAGGCCGCTGGTTCGACCCGAAATTCAAGAAGAACGAGTTCGATCCAGAGCAACGCGATTCGCGTCTGTGGAGCGAGGCCGAGGCCAAGAGCATCGTGGCCGCGTGCCGCGACAAGCCGGGTTCGGTGACGGAAGAATCGAAGCCGTCGACGCAGATGTCGCCGGCGCTGTTCGACCTGACCAGCCTGCAGCGCGAGGCCAACGGCCGCTTCGGCTTCTCGGCCAAGAACACGCTGGGCCTGGCGCAGGCGCTGTATGAAAAGCACAAGGTGCTGACCTACCCGCGTACCGATTCGCGCGCGCTGCCCGAAGACTACATGGGCACGGTCAAGCAGACGCTGGACATGCTGGGCGAAAGCTCGCCCAACTATCTGACGCATGCGAAGAAGATCCTGGCCAACCAGTGGGTCAAGCCGAACAAGCGGATCTTCGACAACAGCAAGATCAGCGATCACTTCGCCATCATCCCGACGCTGCAGGCACCAAAAAACCTCTCGGAGCCCGAGCAGAAACTGTACGACCTGGTGGTGCGCCGCTTCCTGGCAGTGTTCTTCCCGGCCGCCGAATACCAGGTCACCACGCGGATTACCGAGGTGGCCGGGCATCACTTCAAGACCGAAGGCAAGGTGCTGGTGAATCCGGGCTGGCTGGTCGTGTACGGCCGCGAGGCGCAGGGCGAAGACGCCAACCTCGTGCCGGTCGCCAAGGACGAGAAGGTCAAGACGGACAAGGTCGAGCCGGTCGGCCTGACCACCAAGCCGCCCGCACGCTACAACGAAGCGACGCTGCTGTCGGCCATGGAAGGTGCCGGCAAGCTGGTCGACGACGACGCGCTGCGCGAAGCCATGGCCGGCAAGGGCCTGGGCACGCCAGCGACGCGCGCGGCCATCATCGAAGGTCTGCTGACGGAAAAGTACCTCGTGCGCGAGGGCCGCGAGTTGATTCCGACTGCCAAGGCCTTCCAGCTGATGACGCTGCTGCGTGGGCTGGGCGTGGAAGAACTGACGCAGGCCGAGTTGACGGGCGGCTGGGAGCACAAGCTTTCGCTGATCGAACGCGGTCAGCTGGAGCGCGACGAATTCATGCGCGAGATCGCGCAGATGACGCAGCAGATCGTCAAGCGCGCCAAGGAATACGACAGCGACACCATCCCCGGCGACTACGCGACGCTTTCCACGCCGTGCCCGCAATGCGGCCACGTGGTCAAAGAGAACTACCGCCGCTTCGCCTGCAGCCACTGCGATTTCTCGATCAGCAAGATTCCGGGCGGACGCCAGTTCGAGCTGAACGAGGTGGAAGAGCTGCTGACTAACAAGACCATCGGCCCGCTGCAGGGCTTCCGCAGCAAGATGGGCCGGCCGTTTGCGGCCATCCTCAAGCTCGCGCAGGAAGACGGTCACTGGAAGATGGAGTTCGACTTCGGCCAGAACGACGAAGACGATGGCGAGCCGGTCGATTTCTCCGGCCAGGAAAGCGTCGGCCACTGCCCGAAGTGCAACGGCAACGTCTACGAGCACGGCTTGAAGTACGTGTGCGAGAACGCCGTGGCGCAGCCCAAGACCTGCGACTTCACCACCGGCAAGATCATCCTGCAGCAGGAGATCAGCCGCGAGCAGTTGGCCAAGCTGCTGACTGAGGGCAAGACGGACCTGCTGACCGGCTTCAAGTCGGCGCGCACGGGCCGCAACTTCAAGGCGTTCCTGGTCAAGCAGCCCGACGGCAAGATTGGCTTCGAATTCGAGCCGCGCGGCGAAGGCAAGGGCAAGCCCGGTGCCAAGACTGCGGCGAAGAAGACGACGGCCGCCGCCAAGACGCCCGCTGCAAAGAAGGCGCCCGCCAAGACCGCAAGCAGGACGGCCGCAAAGAAGGCCCCGGCGCGCAAGAAAGCCGCTGAAGCCGAGGCCGATGAGGAAAGCACCAGCGAAACCTGATCGCGGTTTCGCAGGCATCAATACAAACGGGAGGACACTGTCCTCCCGTTTTGTTTTGGCGATGCGGCTTGGCTTATGCGGCTTCGCTCAGGCCGCGGCCGGCGCGCGCCTCGCTGTGCTTGACCTCCATCGCCTGGGCCAGCATGTAGTCGATGAACGTGCGGACCTTCGTCGGCAGGAACTTGCGGCTCGGGTACACCAGCGACAGCGACCGGTGCGGCAGCTTGTATTGCGGCAGCACGCGCACCAGTCGTCCGGATTCCAGATCCGGCCGGGCCATGTACGACGACAGAATCGCGATGCCCATGTCGGCGAGCACCGCGCGGTGCATCAGTTCGGCATTGCTGGTGACGAGCGAGGGCTGCACCGGCACCGAGATCGACTGGCCGTCGGGCGTGCTCATCTCCCATTCGTGACGCAGTTGCGGATGCCACATGGCGATGACGCGGTGCTCGGCAATATCTTCGGCGCGCTGCGGCGTGGAATGCTGGCGGAGATAGGCCGGCGTGGCCGCCATGACCATCTCGGCGGAAATCATGCGGCGTGCGACGAGGTGCGAGCCGAGGCCGAGTTCTGAAACCATGATGCCGACGTCGCGGCCGTCCTCGACGATGTCGATCGGCCGATCAGACAGCGCCACGTCAAACGTCACCTCGGGATAAAGCTGCTGGAAGCGCGCGAGCAGCATGGGCAGCACATGCAACCCGAACATGACCGGGGCGACGATGCGCAGGCCACCGACGAGCGCCTGGCTGCGCGAGGTGGCGAGCGATTCGGCCTCGTCAATGTCGAGCAGGATCTGCGCACAGCGCTGCAGGTAGGTTTCGCCCACGTCGGTCAGCGACAGGCTGCGCGTGGTGCGGTTGAGCAGGCGCGTGCCGAGATGCGCCTCAAGGTCGGCCACGTAGCGTGTGACCACGGCATTGCTCATCGACAGATGCTGGGCTGCCCGGGCGAAGCTGCCAAGCTCCACCACCTTGGAAAACACCCGCATCGACTGCAAACGATCCATTCCAGCCTCTCACATAATTTGTTGTCAAAAATAGAACAAATCTGTCATGACAGCAAATATTTAATATTGTCACAAGCAATTCACTGCCTAGGGGCGATCCCGGAATGTGAGCGCACGCTCAGGTCAGAATGTCGGCGGGGTTTGTGTTTGCGCTGTTTCATTGCCGTGGCTGCGTATCCGACTTCTCACCGATTGACGCCGTAGCAGATTTGCGCCGAGACTCTATACCGAACGGTAGATTTTTGTGGGATTCGTCTTGCGCGACGTCATGTTCGGTTCAAATCGTGGGTGGAACAGGGTCTTGCGCAAATCGGTGCGGCGGTGGCCAAACGGCTTCGCCATACTCGAACGATGGATGCCGCGAACCCTGACCCGCATGAGCGCCCCGCAACGAGGGCTGCCATCACGGCCGATGTCTCGCTTTGCGAGGCCGCCGGCCGAGGAGACACCACATGACCATCCAGAACCGCGAACCGGTCAATTATCTGGCGGGCGAAATGCCGCTGCACCGGTATTGCGCCCACCATGCGCAGCAAACGCCCGAGCGCATCGCCCTGTTGTGGTATGGCCGCACGATCTGCTGGCGCGAGCTGGACCAAGCCTCGACGCGGCTGGCAGTGCAGTTGCGGCGGCTGGGCGTGACACGCGGCGATCGCGTTGCGCTGTTTCTGCACAACTGTCCGCAAGCCATCGTTGCGCATCTGGCCACGGCCAAGCTGGGCGGCATCGTCGTGCCGTGCGGGCCGCTGTCGCGTCAACACGAACTGCGCGACCAACTGGCCGATTCCGGCGCCAAGATCCTCGTGGCCGCGGCAGACTTGATGCCGATCGTCGAGGCCGCCCGGCCCGGCACGTCGGTCACGACCGTCATCACCACGCGCTATGCCGATCTGCAGCCCTCGCAGCCGGCGTGCCGCAAGGCGCTGGCCGTGCCGCCCGAGCTGATTGCCGCCGATGCCTCGTCTGCGCCGCCGCTCAAGAACAAGCCGGGCGCCGCGCAGCTTGACCTGATGCAGCTGATGGCCGAACCCGTGGATGTGGCCGAGCGCGATGCCGTGGCTGCCATCCAGGTTGGCTTGGATGAAGTGGCGCTGATGGTCTACACGTCTGGCACCACCGGCCGCCCGAAGGGGGCCATGCTGACGCACCGCAACGCGCTGTACAAAACGGCTGTCACGGTGCAGGTCGGTGGCATCCAGGCGGCCGACGTGCTGCTCGCCGTGGCGCCGCTGTCGCATATTGCCGGCATGCTGATGGGCATGAACGTGATGCTGTATTCCGGCGCGCCCACCATCCTGCTCTATCGTTTCGATCCGCTGGCCGTGCTGCAGGCCATCGACCGCTACCGCGTCACGTGGTGGTACAGCATGACGCCAATGAACCTGGCGGTGATGGCGCACCCGGATGCCGCGCAATACCGCATGGAATCGCTCGTGACCAACCCATGCACCAGCTTTGGCGTGACGTTGACGGAGGCGATCGCCGAGCAGTGGCGGACCTTTGCCGGACCGCAGTGCCGAACCTACGAAGCTGCATACGGCCTGTCGGAAACGCATACCTGTGACGCCATCACGCCGGCCGATGCCCCGCGCTGGGGATGGCACGGCAAGATCGTCCCGCAGACCGAGGTACGCATCGTCGACCCGCACACCGGCGCAGAATTGCCGCCCGGCCAGGCGGGCGAGATCACCATCCGCAGCCCCGGCGTGTTCCGCGGCTACTGGCAGCGCGACGAGGCCACGCGCGCCGTCCTGCACAACGGTTTCCTGCGCACCGGCGACATCGGCCAGGTCTCGCCCGACGGCTACCTTCAGTGGCAGGGCCGCATCAAGGAGATGATCAAGGTGTCGGGCTACAGCGTGTTTCCGGAGGAGGTCGAGGCGCTGCTGTCGCGCCACCCGGGTATCCGCCAGGTGGCCGTGACGCCCATTCCCGATCCCGACAAGGGCGAAGTCGTCTGCGCGCACGTGGTGCCGATGAGCGGCGTGACGCTCTCGGAAGCCGAGCTGATTGCCTGGTCGCGCGACAACATGGCGCCGTACAAGGTGCCGCGGCGCGTGAAATTCCACGACGCGCTGCCTGCCACCGCGACGGGCAAGGTGCTGCGAAGGTTGCTGCGCGAAGAGGCCATCGCCGCCTGAAAAGCAAAACGGCCGCCAGAATTTGGCGGCCGTTTCGTTTGTCAGGTGTCAGGTCTGCACGAAGCGTTTCTGTCGGGCGATGCTCATCAGGATGCCGATGCCCATGCCCAGCGTGACGAGCGCCGTTCCCCCGTAGCTGATGAGCGGCAGCGGCACGCCCACCACAGGCAGGATGCCGCTCACCATGCCCATGTTGACGAAGGCGTAGGTGAAGAAGATCAGCGTGATCGACCCTGCCAGCAAGCGCCCGAACAGCGTGCCTGCATTGGCGGCAATGAAGAGCCCGCGCAGGATCAGCAGCAGGTACAGGAACAGCAGCACACCGTTGCCCACCAGTCCGAATTCCTCGGAATACACCGCGAAAATGAAGTCGGTGTGCTTCTCGGGGATGAACTCCAGGTGGGTTTGCGTGCCCTTCAGCCATCCCTTGCCCGTCACGCCGCCCGAGCCGATGGCAATGATCGACTGGATGGTGTGGAAGCCCTTTCCGAGCGGGTCGGTGGTCGGATCGAGCAGCGTACAGACGCGGTGCTGCTGGTAGTCGTGCAGGATCGGCCAGTTCACGCCCGGTGCGCAGATGCGCGACTCGAACGACACCACCAGCGTGATCGCCGTCACCGCAACCACCAGCACCGGCACGATCAGCCGCCAAGACAGCCCGGCAAAGTAGATCACGTAGATGCCTGCCGCCAGCACCAGAAGCGCCGTGCCCAAGTCCGGCTGCTTGGCGATAAGCCCGACGGGAATCAGCAGCAGCAAGGCGGCCGCCAGATAGTCGTACCAGTGGATCACGCCCTCGCGCTTCTGGAAGTACCACGCCAGCATCAGCGGCATGGCGATCTTCATGATCTCGGAGGGCTGGACGACCACGCCGATATTGAGCCACCGCCGCGCGCCCTTGCGGATGAGCCCGAACGCCGCCACGCCAATCAACAACGCCACGCCGACGGTGTAGAGCGGCACCGCAAAGCGCATCAGCGTCTGCTGCGGCAGGTTGGCGATGATCCACATCAGCACGAACGACAGCAGGATGTTGCGGACTTGGTCTTCCACCCGGCCCGGCATGTCGATGGCGGCCGAGTACAGCGCGATCAATCCGGTGCCGAGCAGCAGGAAGACGATCAACGCCAGCGGGCCGTCAAAGCCCGTGAAGAGCGACTTGATGACGTTGAATATGCGGCGCTTGTCCAGTTTGTCCATGGCGAAATCCTCAAGCGCAAATATTAGGGCGCGGCCGGCTTGGAGGCCGGTTTCTGCGCGGGCTTCGGTGCCGGCTTGTTGCCGGGCTTGGCGTCCTTCGCCCCCTTGGGGGCGGTGGCCGGCGCCGAAGCCGGTGCGGCAGCGTTGCCTCGTCCGCGCGGCGGCAGTTCTGGTGCGGGTTGCGCGTGCGACAGCGCCTGCAGCACCTGGGCATCCAGCGTGGCCGGGGCGACGGCCTCGGCGCTGGTGCCGGCCTCGCGCAGGGCCGGCGCCACCAAGTCCGGCGACAGCGGCGGCACGCTGCGTGCGGCGCCCGCCGTGATCGACGACGCGGCCAGCGCCGAAGCGGCGGTCGCACCGGCAGCGGAAGCCGCCACGCCCGAAGCGGCAGCCACCCCGGATGCCGGCTCTGCAGCCACCGGCGGCGCAGCTGTTGCGCTCGCGATGGTGGCCGTCTTGCCGGTCGAGAACACGCTCGGCGTATCCACCGGCGGTTGCTGCTGAGGTTTCGGCGCGGTGGCAGCCAGCTCGGCGGGCCACTTGCCGGTCAGGTAATAGTCCATCACCGCACGTGCGATTGGCGCGGCCGATGCAGCGCCGAAGCCCGCGTTTTCCACGATCAGCGCGAGCGCGATCTTCGGATGGTCTGCCGGCGCAAACGCCTCGAACAACGCATGGTCGCGCTTGTTTTCGGGGATGGCGTGGTGGTTGTACTTTTCGTTCTTGCCCAGCGAATACACCTGCGCCGTACCGGTCTTGCCCGCCGACACATACTGCGCACCGATGAACGCCTTGGCCGCCGTGCCGGCCTGGTTCACGCCCACCATGGCGCGCTTGATCACGTCGATGTTGGCCTGCTTGAGCGGAATCCGGTAGCTCTCGGTCGGCACCGTCAGCGAGCGCGACTTGGACAGCGAATCTTCAACGGCCTTCACCAGGTGAGGCTTCATCACCACGCCATTGTTGGCCAGCGTCGATATCGCGTGCGCGAGCTGCAGGATGGTGAAGTTGTTGTAGCCCTGGCCGATGCCCAGCGAGATGGTTTCGCCGTCGTACCACTTCTGCTGCTCGGGCCGCTTGTAGGCTTTGCGCTTCCACTCGGTGGACGGCAGGATGCCCGTGCGCTCGCCCTCGATGTCGATGCCCGTGACCTGCCCGAAGCCGAACGGCTTCATGAAATCGTGGATGGCATTGACGCCCATGTCGTTGGCGAGCCGGTAGTAATACGTGTCGCACGACGCCACGATGGAGCGGTACATGTCGACCCAGCCGTGCCCGCCCGGCACGTCATCGCGGAAGGTGTGGTTGCCCAGCGTGAACGAGCCCGGATCGGCCATGCCCCACTGCGGCGTGCGCTTGCCCAGCTCCAGCGCGCCCAGCGCCATGAACGGCTTGTACGTCGAGCCCGGCGGATACGTGCCGCGCAGCGGGCGGTTCAGCAGCGGCTTGTCCGGCGAGTTGTTCAGCTCGTTCCAGGTCGCGCTGTCGATCCCTTCAATGAACAGGTTCGGATCGAACGTCGGCTTGGAGACGAAGGCGAGGATGTCGCCCGTCTCCGGCTCGATCGCCACGAGGGCGCCGCGCCGGTTGCCGAAGAGCTGTTCGGCCAGCCGCTGCAGGTTGATGTCGAGCGACAGGATCAGGTTGTTGCCCGGCGTTGCCTGCGAGGTCGACAGCGTGCGGATCGGGCGCCCGCCCGCGCTGACTTCCACCTCTTCGTAACCCGTCAGGCCGTGCAACTCGGTTTCGTAGCTCTGCTCGATGCCGACCTTGCCGATGTATTCCGTGCCGCTGTAGTTGTTCGAATCCTTGCGCGGGTCGTACGCCACGCCGGGCTGGCTGTTGGCATCGCTCATGTTGTCGATGCGGTCCAGATCGCGCTCGGAGATGCGGCCGATGTAGCCGATCACGTGCGACGCCGAGTCGCCCAGCGGGTATTGGCGGAACAGCCGCGCATGCACGTCCACACCCGGAAAGCGAAAGCGCTGCGCCGAGAACCGCGCGACTTCCTGGTCCGTCAGCTGACTGCGGATCGGCAGGCTTTCGAAGCTGCGCGCATCTTCCATCAGGCGCTTGAAGCGGCGGCGGTCGCGCGGCTGGATATCGACCACCTGGGCAAGCTGGTCGATCGTGTTGTCGAGCGTGTCCTGCAGCTTGGACGGCGTGATCTCCAGCGTGTACGCCGAATAGTTGCGCGCCAGCACCACGCCGTTGCGGTCCATGATGATGCCGCGGTTGGGCTCGATCGGCGCGACCGAGATGCGGTTGTCTTCCGCCTTGGCCGAGTACTGCTCGTGCTTGACCTGCTGCAGCCAGAAGAAACGCGCCAGCAGCAGCCCGAAGCAGACCAGCACGAACAGGGCGGCCGCCGCCAGCCGCAGGCGGAAGCGCGACAGCTCCTGTTCGACGTTGCGGATTTCGGTCATGCCAGGTGAAGGCGAATAGCGCGGTGCATCAGATCGGCCGCCTTAGATCGGCCGAGTTTCGTCGACGCTTTCCGGGCGACGCTGCGGCGCCAGCAGGAAGGCGTTGGCGAACGGCCAGAGGGCAGCTTCGATCAGCGGCGGCAGGATGACCTGCCAGTCCGGCAGGTGCGCGCCCATCAGCAGGCGGATGACGATCGGCACGGCGTGCGCCAGCACCAGCAGCGGCAGCACGTGCAGCGCCTGCGACAGCACCGAGAACCACAGCACGCGCCGGTGAATCGTGATCGCAAAATACGACAGCATCGTGTAGGCCATCGCGTGTTCGCCAAGCAGACGCGCTTCGTGCACGTCCATCAGGAGGCCCAGCAGGAAAGCCACCACCATGCCCACGCGGCGCGGCTGATGGATGTTCCAGAACACCAGCACCAGCGCCACCAGATCGGGAATCCACTGCATGTGGCCCCACGGCATCAGGTTGAACAGGAACGCCAGCACGAAGCTGAACGCGATGAAGCCAGGGTTGACCGGGCGCAGCAGGTATTGGGGCGAGTTCATGATCGATGGCCTCGCTTCAGCGTTTTTGCGCTGAATCGGTGTCCAGCGGATTGCCGTCGGCGTCGGTCGGGCGCGGCGGCGGGGCGTTTTCTTCGGCTGCCGGCGCGGGCGCCGGCACATTGGCTTCGGCGGCGGCGCGTGCGGCGCGGTCCTTTTCTTCGCGGGCGTCGCGGGCAGCGTTCTTGCCCTTGGCTGCGGGCGGCGGCGACAGATCCGTCGGCGGCGGGAAGCCCGATTCGTACTTCACGATCAGCAGGTGCCGGTTGCTGCGGATGCCGGCCACCGGCTCGCAGATCACGCGCGAGAACGCGGTATCAGCCTTGCGCTCGATCTGCGAAATACGCGCCACCGGCAGGCCCGCCGGATAGACGCCGTCCAGCCCAGACGTCACGAGCAGGTCGCCCTGTTGCAAATCGGCCGAGGCGGCCATGAAGCGCAGGTCCAGCGCGCCCGGCCGGGCGCCGCCAAAGGCCACGCTGCGCAGGCCGTTGCGTACCACTTCCACGGGGATCGCCTGGTCTTTGTCCGTCAGCAGCGTGACTTGCGATTCGAACAGCGACACGCGCGTCACCTGCCCGACCACGCCGCGGTCGTCGATGACGGGGTAGCCCGCGCGCACGCCGTCCTTCGAGCCGCGATCGATCACGATGCGCTGCGTATAAGGGTCACGTGCTTCGTAGAGGACTTCCGCCGCCACCGTCGGCACCGCCGCGTGCTGCTTCAGATTCAGCAGCGTACGCAGATTGCGGTTTTCGGCTTCGAGCTGCGAGGCGCGCAGCGATTGCTGCGCCTGGGCAACGGCCGATTCGCGCAGGTTGCGGTTATCGACGGCCAGCTTGGTGGACGACTGCGTGTAATCGAGCGCGGCGCGTGCCGTATCGCGAGGAATCAGCACCAGGCGCTCGACCGGGTACAGGATGACCGACACGACTTGCCGGACCACGCCCAGCACGGACATGCGGGCATCGATCACCAGCAATGCAAGCGCAAGCGCGAGCAAGGCGACCAGCCGCGCGGTGGCGGACGGGCCCTGCTTGAAGAGGGGCGGCGGGGAGTAATCCATGACCCGGACGCTTCAAATGGGCACGGCAGACGCGTGACGGTCAACGTCAAGGTCAACGGCCTGCCGGCAACAGATTGGGTGTGGCGCTGGTGCGGTGCCGAAGCCCTGGGTGGGCGGAGCACGGCGCACCGGCGCGAGACGCATCTCAGCGGTCCGCGAAGGCGGCTGGCGTGACCAGGACGGCAGTCACGAAATCGGCCGCAACAGCGGAACGCGGATCGGCGTGGCGCATGGTCCCGTTATTCGTACGAGAAGATGCTGCCGAGCTTGTCCATGCGTTCGAGCGCCATGCCCGAGCCGCGCACCACGCAGGTCAGCGGGTCTTCGGCCACCAGCACCGGCAGGCCGGTTTCTTCGGCCAGCAGGCGGTCCAGGTCGCGCAGCAGTGCGCCGCCGCCCGTGAGCATCATGCCGCGCTCGGCAATGTCGGCGCCCAGTTCCGGCGGGGTTTGTTCCAGCGCGATCTTCACCGACGAGACGATCTGGTTCAGCGGGTCGGTCAGCGCTTCCAGGATTTCGTTGGACGACACCGTGAAGGCGCGCGGAATGCCTTCCGACAGGTTGCGGCCCTTCACTTCCATCTCGCGCACTTCCGAACCCGGGAAGGCCGAGCCGATTTCCTTCTTGATGGCTTCGGCGGTCTGTTCGCCGATCAGCATGCCGTAGTTGCGGCGGATGTAGTTGACGATGGCCTCGTCGAACTTGTCGCCGCCCACGCGCACGCTGCCCTTGTAGACCATGCCGCCCAGCGAGATGATGCCCACCTCGGTGGTGCCGCCGCCAATGTCCACCACCATCGAACCCGACGGCTCCGACACCGGCAGGCCGGCGCCAATGGCAGCCGCCATCGGCTCTTCAATCAGGTAGACCTGCGATGCGCCAGCGCCCAGCGCCGATTCGCGGATGGCGCGGCGCTCGACCTGGGTCGAACCGCACGGCACGCAGATGATGATGCGCGGGCTCGGGCGCAGCAGCTTGGTGTCGTGCACCATCTTGATGAACTGCTTGAGCATCTGCTCGGTGACGGTGAAGTCGGCGATCACGCCGTCTTTCATCGGGCGGATCGCCTCGATATTGCCCGGCACCTTGCCTAGCATCTGCTTGGCTTCCTTGCCGACCGCCTGGATGGTCTTCTTGGCGTTCGGGCCGCCTTCCTGGCGAATGGCCACCACCGACGGCTCGTCAAGGACGATGCCCTTGTCGCGGACGTAGATCAGGGTGTTGGCGGTGCCGAGGTCGATCGCGAGATCGTTGGAGAAATAGCTGCGCAAAAAGCCGAACATCGAATGAATCCTGTTTTTCGAGTCATGGGCGACCCAGCAGCAGGATTGCGGCGCAACGGCTGCACCAACGCGCGGACGTCGCAAGGGCATGCCATGCGGTCCGATCCTGCTACTGCGCTCCCGGGAATGTCGCGGGCTCCGTGGTGGTCGACGGTGGGGTGCCGTGGCACTGGCCATCCTGCCGAGGCTGGGCCGCCCGGAGAGGGGGCCCCCAAGGAACCTTTGATTAAGTGTCGCCTGATGCTGACGGTGCGACTGCCGGGAGGTTCCCGGGGTACTTAATCAGAGGGTCCGTGACTGCACGAAGTCGCCTGCTGACTTAGAAATTTAGTCGGCAATCATACCTTATAATTCGAGCGTTTCGCGGGCGTTTGGCGCCAAAATTCCGGCAAATCGGCGCTGTCAGCGCCCAACCTGAGCGGATTTTGCGCGCAGTAGCCGTCGCTTGCCGCACGTTGCCCGCCCGCCGCCGCACTCACTGACCCACTCCGATGGCACTCGAACTCTCCGACGTCAAACGCATCGCCCATCTCGCCCGTATCGAAGTCTCCGAAGGCGAGGCGGCCCAGACCCTCACCCAGCTCAACCAGTTTTTCTCGCTGGTCGAGCAGATGCAGGCCGTGGACACCACCGGCATCGAGCCGATGGCCCACCCGATCGAGCAGGTCCAGGCGCAAGCCCAGCGTCTGCGCGACGATGCCGTCACCGAGGCCGACCGCCGTGCGGACTATCAGCAATGCGCCCCGGCCACCGAAGCCGGCCTGTACCTCGTGCCCAAGGTGATCGAGTAACGCGCGGCAATCCGCGTAAACGGCGCGTCCGCGCTTGTCTTGAGCCCACTCCATTCGACGTCGCCGGCCGCTGCCGGCAGCCCATCCGAACGTATTCGATGACCGCATCCACGATCAAAGCCCTGTCCGCCCAACTCGCCGCCAAGGAGGTTTCGGCGGAGGAACTGGCGCGCCACTACCTGTCGCGCATCGAGGCCGGGGCGCACCTCAACGCCTTTACCCATGTCGACGCCGAGGCGACGCTTGCCCAGGCGCGGGCCGCCGACGCGCGCATCGCGGCCGGCAACGCGGCGCCGCTGACCGGCGTGCCGATCGCGCACAAGGACGTGTTCGTCACCCGCGGCTGGCGCGCCACGGCGGGCTCCAAGATGCTCGGCAACTACGTCAGCCCGTTTGACGCCACCGTGGTCGAACGCCTGGGCGCGGCCGGCATGGTGACGCTGGGCAAGACCAACATGGACGAATTCGCGATGGGCTCGTCCAACGAGAACTCGGCGTTCGGCGCGGTCAAGAACCCGTGGAACCTCGAGCACGTGCCGGGCGGCTCGTCGGGCGGCTCGGCGGCGGCGGTTGCGGCCGATCTGGCGCCCGCCGCAACCGGAACGGACACCGGCGGCTCGATCCGTCAGCCGGCATCGTTCTCGGGCATTACCGGGATCAAGCCGACGTACGGCCGCGTGTCGCGCTACGG
Source organism: Ralstonia sp. UNC404CL21Col (assembly GCF_000620465.1). GTDB lineage: Bacteria > Pseudomonadota > Gammaproteobacteria > Burkholderiales > Burkholderiaceae > Ralstonia > Ralstonia flatus. The sequence goes on along the minus strand of NZ_JIBE01000003.1, from coordinate 1,527,936 downwards.
CATGATCGCCTTCGCCTCGTCGCTGGATCAGGGCGGCCCGATGGCGCGCACGGCCGAGGATTGCGCGCTGCTGCTGTCTGCCATGGCCGGCTTTGACCCGCGTGATTCCACCAGCCTGGAACCCGGCCGCGGCGGCGATGTGGAAGACTTCGGCCGCCTGCTCGGCCAGCCGCTGCAAGGCGCCGATGCCGCGCGCCCGCTGGCCGGCCTGCGCATCGGCCTGCCGAAGGAGTATTTCGGCGAAGGCCTGGCCGACGACGTTCGCGCCACGGTACGCGCCGCGCTGGCCGAGCTGGAAAAGCTCGGCGCCACGCTGGTCGACATCAGCCTGCCGAAGACCGAACTGTCGATCCCGACGTATTACGTGATCGCCCCGGCCGAGGCGTCGTCCAACCTGTCGCGCTTTGATGGCGTGCGTTACGGCCACCGCGCGGCGGAATACCGCGATCTGGCCGACATGTACCGCAAGTCCCGCGCCGAAGGGTTCGGCTGGGAGGTCAAGCGCCGCATCCTGGTGGGTACATATGTGCTGTCCCACGGGTATTACGACGCGTATTACCTCCAGGCGCAGAAGATCCGCCGGATCATCGCGCAGGATTTCCAGAACGCATTCGCGCAGTGCGACGTGGTCATGGGCCCCGTCGCCCCGACCGTTGCCTGGAAGATCGGCGAGAAGAGCGACGATCCGGTGCAGATGTACCTTGAAGACATCTTCACGCTGTCGACCAGCCTGGCGGGCCTGCCGGGCATGAGCGTGCCGGCCGGTTTCGGCGCCAACGGTCTGCCGGTTGGCTTGCAGATCATCGGCAACTATTTTGAAGAGGCACGCATGCTGCAGATCGCGCATGCGTTCCAGCAGACGACCGACTGGCACAACCGCCAGCCGGCCGCTTGAAGCCGCACCGACGTTTCCGCTCCATGCAGGAGGCACGCATGAACCACCGCATCCGCACTGCACTCGGGCTGGCGCTTGCCGCCGGCCTGCTGGCGGCGTGCGTGCCGATTCCGCTGCCGTCGATTCCCGGCATCAGCCGGCCGTCGAAGCCGCCACCGATTTCCGACCGCCGCATCGACATCAACGGCTACTGCAGTCAGACCGAAGAAGACGGTTTCCGCGAGCAGGCGACGCTTACGGTGGCCGACAACAACGTCAGCGCCATGCAATGGCAGTTGTGGGTCGGCCGGCGCGGCTCGTGCCAGTTCGACCTGTCGACGTTCCAGCAGACCAAGCGCCGCCCCAGCATCGAGCTGCGCGAGCGCTACGGCAATTGCACGCTGATGGTTTGGCAGGACCCGCGCCGCGTCACGCTGGCACACGCCAACTGCGAAGCGCATTGCACGCCCGGCATCTATGAAGAAGCCTGGCCGGTGATGTTCGACCCGCAAACGGGCCAATGCGCCCGGAATGCCCGGTGATGCGCCTATCGCTTCGCGTGGTGGCGGCGCTGACCAGCGCCCTGGCGCTGCACGCGTTCGCGCAACCAACGCCCGACGCTGAAGGCGCCCTGCCGGATATGCCGGCGGCGCGTGCGCCGTCATCGGCGGAGCTGGGCGTACAGACGGTGGAGATTCCGCGTGCGTCTGTGAAAGACGCCGACGATGCGCCGCCAACGTTGACTGCCTACTGGGTCGCGTCGCCCGTCAAGGCGCCCGCGACCGGCACGCCGGTGGTGATCGCGCTGCACGGCTGCAGCGGCCTGTATACGCCGGCCGGGGCGGATGCCAAGGCGCTGGGCTCGCGTTATCGCGGTTATGCGCAGTGGCTCGGCGCGCGTGGTTACGCGGTGGTGTTTCCGGACAGTTTCGGCCCGCGCGGCAAACCGCACGGCATCTGCACCGAACGCACCGCCACACGCGATATCAACGGTGCCGTGCGCCGCGCCGACGTGCTGGCCACGATCCGCTGGGTAGCGGGGCAGCCGGGCGTGGATGCGCGCCGCATCGTGCTGCTCGGCTGGTCCAACGGCGCGCAGGCCGTGCTGGAGGCGGTGGATGCCAGCCGGGCGTGGCCGGCCGATACGCCTGCCGTCAATCGCGCGGTGGCGTTCTATCCGGGCTGTGCGTCGGCACAGAAGCGGCCGGACTATCGGCTCAACGCGCCGTTGCTGCTGCTGGCCGGCGGCAACGACGACTGGACCCCGGCCGATCACTGCCAGGCGCTGCAGACGGCCGTACTGGCGCGGCAACCGCAAGCCCGTTTCGAGCTGGACATGTTTGGCGGCGCGTATCACGGCTTCGACGGCACGGCAGCAATCAAGGAGCGCAACGGCATCCCCAAGGGACGTCGCTACGGAACGGTCACGGTCGGCGGTGATCCGGCAGCGCGCGAGGCCGCGTTTGCGAAGCTCGCGGCGTGGCTCGATGCGCCGCACCCCTGATCGCAGCAAGGCAAGAACACCTGAATACCTGAACACCTGAGTACCTAGACATTCACACCACAACAATCGACAGGACACACGCAACATGCAATGGGAAGTGGTGATCGGCCTCGAGACGCACACGCAGCTCTCGACGGTCTCGAAGATTTTCTCCGGCGCGTCCACCGCCTTTGGCGCGGCGCCCAACACGCAAGCGGCGCCCGTTGACCTGGCGCTGCCGGGCGTGCTGCCGGTGCTGAACAAGGGCGCCGTCGAGCGCGCCATCGTGTTCGGCCTGGCCATCGGCGCCAAGATCGCGCCCAAGAGCATCTTCGCGCGCAAGAATTACTTCTACCCCGATCTGCCCAAGGGCTACCAGATCAGCCAGTACGAGATCCCCGTGGTGCAGGGCGGCACGCTGACTATCCAGGTGGAAGGTAAGAACGGCCAGCCGGGTTATGAGAAGACCGTGCAGCTCACGCGCGCCCATCTGGAAGAAGATGCGGGCAAATCGCTGCACGAGGACTTTGCCGGCATGACGGGCATCGACCTGAACCGCGCCGGCACGCCGCTGCTGGAAATCGTGACCGAGCCCGACATGCGCAGCGCGGCCGAGGCCGTTGCTTACGCCAAGGCGCTGCACGCCCTGGTGATGTGGCTGGGCATCTGCGACGGCAACATGCAGGAAGGCAGCTTCCGTTGCGACGCGAACGTGTCGGTGCGCCCGGGCCCGGATGCGCCGTTCGGCACGCGCTGCGAAATCAAGAACCTGAACTCGTTCCGCTTCCTGGAAGAGGCGATCAACTACGAAGTGCGCCGCCAGATCGAACTGATCGAAGACGGCGGCACCGTGGTGCAGGAAACCCGCCTGTACGATCCGGACCGCAAGGAAACGCGCTCGATGCGCAGCAAGGAAGACGCGCAGGATTACCGCTACTTCCCCGACCCCGACCTGCTGCCGCTCGTCATTGGCGACGATTGGATCGAGCGCGTGCGCGCCACGCTGCCCGAGCTGCCCGCCGCCATGGCTTCCCGCTTCGAGTCGGCCTATGGGCTGCCGAAGTACGACGCGAGCATCCTCACCGCCACCAAGGCGACGGCTGCGTACTTCGAGGCTGTCGTGGCGGATGCGGGCGCTGCCCATGCCAAGGCCGCGGCCAACTGGATCATGGGCGAGGTCGCCTCGAACCTGAACCGCGCCGACCTGGACATCGATGCCGCACCGGTGTCGCCCGCGCAACTGGCTAAGCTGCTGGCCCGTATTGCCGACGGCACGATCAGCAACAACACCGCCAAGAAGGACGTCTTCCCCGCCATGTGGGCCGGCGAACACGGCGGCGATGCCGACGCGATCATCGCCGAGAAGGGCCTGAAGCAGATGTCGGATTCGGGCGAGCTGGAGAAGATCATCGACGACGTGCTGGCCGCCAATGCCAAGTCGGTCGAGGAATTCCGCGCCGGCAAGGAGAAGGCATTCAACGCGCTGGTGGGTCAGGCCATGAAGGCCACGCGCGGCAAGGCCAACCCCGCACAAGTCAACGAACTGCTGAAGAAAAAACTCGGCGCAGCCTGATGAGCAACTCCACGATGAACGCACAAGACGTCGCCAACTACCTGCAGGCGCATCCGGCCTTCTTTGAAGAGCACGCCGAGCTGCTGGCCGCCATTCAATTGACGAGCCCGCACAGCCACCGCGCGGTGTCGCTGCAGGAGCGTCAGATGGAAATCCTGCGCGACAAGAACAAGCACCTCGAACTGAAGCTCTCGGACCTGATGCGCCACGGCAACGAGAACGACCGCACGCAGCAGCGCGTGCACGCCTGGACGACGCGCCTGCTGGGTGAGGCCGACACGCATGCGCTGCCGTACGCCGTGCAGGATGGTCTGCGTGAAATCTTTGACGTGCCCGCTGTGGCGCTGCGCGTGTGGCAGGTCGGTGAGGAATTTGCACACCTTGAAGTCGCGCAGGGCGTGAGCGAGGAAGTGCGCCTGTTTGCCGCCGGCCTGCGTGCGCCGTATTGCGGTGCCAATGCGGGCTTTGAAGCCGCCGGCTGGCTTGATACGTCGGATACCGGCGGCGCGCCCGTCGAATCGCTCGCGATCGTCACGCTGCGCGTGCCGGTGCGTGGCGATGCCGATGCCAGCGCTGCGCCGGCATTCGGCCTGCTGGTGCTCGGGTCGCCGGACGCCCGCCGCTTCCATGACGGCATGGGTACGACTTACCTCGCGCAGATCGGCGAACTGGCCGCTGCCGCGCTCAACCGCCTGCGCGACTGAGCGCAGCCCACCGCATGCCGCAATCTGCTTCAGCCGATGCGTCCGGCGCGCAGGCGCCGCATCCGCAGATTGCGGCGTACCTTGACGCGCTGAAGTTCGAGCGGCAGCTCTCGCCGCACACGCTGGAGAGCTACACCCGCGAGCTGGCCGTGCTGCAGCGCCTCGGTGCGCAGCACGCCGCCATCGTCGATCTCACGCAACTGCAGTCCCACCACATCCGCCGCATGATGGCGCAACTGCACGGCGACGGTCTGTCAGGCCGCAGCATCGCGCGGGCGCTGTCGGCGTGGCGCGGCTGGTTCAAATGGATGGCGCTGCGCGATGCCGCCGTCACCGCCAATCCCGTTGATGGTGTACGCGCCCCGAAGAGCCCGAAGCGGCTGCCGAAAGCGTTGTCCGTCGAGCAAGCTGTCGCGCTGATGGAGCAGTTGCCCGGCGACGATGCCGAAACGGTTCGCGACCGTGCCGTCAACGAGCTGTTCTATTCGTGCGGGCTGCGGCTCTCCGAGCTGGTCAGCCTCGACATGCGCCACGTGAAGGCCGGCGCGTATGAATCGGCGAGCTGGCTCGATCTGGAGGCGCGCGAGGTGCAGGTGCTCGGCAAGGGCAGCAAGCGGCGCACCGTGCCGGTGGGCACCAAGGCGGCGGAGGCGCTGGCTGCATGGCTGGCGGTGCGCGAGCAGCTTGCCAAGCCCGACGCGGCACCCGAAGACGCGCACGCGCTGTTTCTCTCGCCGCGTGGCAAGCGGCTGGCGCAGCGGCAGATTCAATTGCGCATGAAGCGCAACGCCATCGCGGCGGGTGTTCCGGCGGATGTGCATCCGCACGTGCTGCGGCATTCGTTTGCCACGCACATGCTGCAGTCCTCCGGTGATCTGCGCGCGGTGCAGGAACTGCTCGGCCACGCCAGCATTGCCAGCACGCAGGTTTATACTTCGCTCGATTTTCAGCACCTGGCCAAGATCTACGATCAGGCGCATCCCCGCGCAAAAAAGAAGTAGCGCATTGCCCGAGCCATCGGGCACCCCATCCCCAGTCGTATGCAAACCCTGATTCTGAAGCCCGGCAAGGAGCGCTCGCTGCTGCGCCGGCACCCGTGGATTTTCGCCAACGCCATCGATCGCGTCGAAGGCAAGCCGGCCTCCGGCGCGACCGTCATCGTGCGCGCGCACAACGGCCAGTTTCTGGCGCGCGCCGCGTTCAGCCCTGTCTCGCAGATTCGCGCGCGCGTGTGGAGCTTTGATGAATCGGAGCCCGTCGACCACGCGTTCTTCAAGCGCCGCATTGCCGCCGCCGTGGCGTACCGCCGCGCGTGGGTGCACGACACCGACGCCGTGCGCCTCGTCATGGGCGAAGCCGATGGCCTGCCCGGCCTGATCGTCGACCAGTACGGCACAGGGGATGCGGGCCAGCTCGTCTGCCAGTTCAGCGCCGCGGGCGTGGAGCACTGGAAGCAGGCGATCGTCGCCGCGCTCATCAAAGAGACGGGTTGCCCGAACGTCTATGAACGGTCGGACGTGAGCGTGCGCGAGCGCGAAGGCCTGGAGCAGATGACCGGTGTGCTGGCCGGCGCCGAGCCGCCCGCCGATCTGTCCGCCACCGAGCACGGCGTGCGTTATTACGTGGACGTGCGCGAAGGCCACAAGACCGGCTTCTACGTGGATCAGCGCGACAACCGCGCGCTCGTCGGCGCCTTGGCGCGCGATCGCGATGTGCTGAACTGCTTCTGCTATACCGGCGGCTTTTCGCTGGCCGCGCTCAAGGGCGGGGCGCGCTCGGTGGTGTCGATCGACTCGTCGGGCGAGGCGCTGGCGGTGGCAGAGCGCAACGTCACGCTCAATGGCTTCGATCCGGCGCGCGCCGAGTGGCTGGACGCGGACGTCTTCAAGTCGCTGCGCAACTTCCGCGCGGAAGGCCGCCAGTTCGACCTGATCGTGCTGGATCCGCCCAAGTTTGCGGCCTCGGCGCAGCAGGTCGATCGCGCGGCGCGCGCATACAAAGAGATCAACTTGGTTGGCATGCAGTTGCTGCGCCCGGGCGGCCTGCTCTTCACGTATTCATGCTCGGGCGCGATCGACGCAGACCTGTTCCAGAAGATCGTCGCGGGAGCGGCGGCCGATGCCAAGGTGACGGCGCGCATCCAGCGCCGGCTGGCGGGCGGCGTCGACCACCCGCTGCTGACGAGCTTCCCGGAAGGCGAATACCTCAAGGGCCTGCTGCTGCAAGTCGGCTAGCAATTTGTCGCAATTTTTGGCTTGTCCCGGCAAGCCGCCATTGCGAAGATGCGGTCCTTCGTTTTCCGCATCACGTCGATGGCATCCAATGCAGCCCATCACGCGACGGGTTGGGCGGCAGGCCTGATTGCCGCCACCCTCGTCGCACAGGCTTCGCACACGTCTCTCGAACATCTCGGCAGCCTCCTGGCGTTTTGCGCGGCGGTGGCCGGCAGCACCGCGCCCGACTGGATGGAGGTGGCCTGGTGGACCCCCGCGCGCCGCCTGTGGATCACGCACCGCACCGCCACCCATTGGGGCATTGGCTGGGTGGCGGTGCTTGTTCTGTCATACCAGGCGCTGGGCCATGCGCACGTGTGGGCGCCGCTGCTGTTCGGCTTCGCGTGCGGTGGGTTGATGCACCTGTTGGCGGACTGGCCCAATCCGCTGGGCGTGCCCTGGATCTGGGGGCGCCATTCCCTGAACTTGTGGAAGAGCGGTCGCTGCGATCTGGTCGTGGTGATCCTGGCGTGGGCTGCGGCGTGCTGGCTGGTGCGGCCGCTGTGGGCGGCAACGGCAACGCGCGTGGTCGGATGGTTCGCACACGTGGCGCGATGAGCCAGCCGTATCGGCATTGTCTGATGGAAGCCGGGCCCGCGAACGACTAAGTTGGAACCGCCGGACGCCATGCGTCCGAATCCAACTCCGTTTGCGCAAGCGTTGCGCAAACGCCCTCACCGGGAGTCGTCGATGACACTGGATGTGACGCGCCAAGACCCTCGCTACAACACGCTCAAACATGGCTTCAACCTGCGCTGGCCCTCGACGGACGCGCAGGCCGCGAGCCGCATCGCCCTCATTGAAAAGCCCGACGATGTGGCGCCCGCCGTGCAGCGCATCATCAACGCGGGCCAGCGCCCGACCGTGCGCAGCGGCGGACATTGCTACGAGGATTTCGTCTCCAACAACCCCGACGGCACGATCGTCGACCTGAGCCTGCTCGCCACCCCCGAGGTGCGCGCCGACGGCTCGGTGCGCATTCCGGCCGGCACGCAGAACTGGAACGGCTACCTGGAGCTGTACAAGCGCCACAACGTGACGCTGCCGGGCGGCTCCTGCTATTCGGTGGGCGCGGGCGGGCATATCTGCGGCGGCGGATACGGGCTGCTTTCGCGGCTGCAGGGGCTGACGGTGGATTGGCTCTCGGCCGTGGACATTGTCACGGTCGACAAGACAGGCAAGGCCGCTGCGCGCACCGTGGATGCGGCGCACGATCCGGATCTCTTCCGGGCATGCCGCGGCGCAGGTGGCGGCAACTTCGGCGTCATCACGAGCTACACGTTCGCCAAGCTGCCGGCGGCGCCGCAGGAAGTGGCGCTCGCCACCGTGGCCTTCGACTGGGCGACCATGACACCGCAGCGCTTTGCCGAACTGCTGCGCATCTACGGCGAATACTGGGAGACGCGCGGCAAGGATCCGGACACGTGGGGCATGTTCTCGCTGCTCAAACTCACGCACAAATCGTCGGGGCAGATCGTGCTGCTCACGCAGTTCTGCAACCCGGATGGCACGTGCCGCGATCTCTCCGTCCTCAATGATTTTCTGAACCGCTTCCAGGCTTGCGCGCCCACGCCGGTCAAGGGGCGCCCGCCCGGCTACGGCCCTGCGCACAAGCAGGGCGTGGGGCAACTGCTCTGCTCCAAGCCGCACACCATCGTGCAATACGACTGGCTGACCGCTACGCAGTATCTGAACGGCTCGGGTGCCAATCAGCGCGGCAAGTACAAGTCGGCCTACATGAAGCGCGGCTTCACGGCGCGTGAGGCGCAGCGCATCTATGCCCACCTCACGCGGACAATGCCGGGAGTCGATCTGAGCCAGTCTCTGCTGCAAGTCGATTCGTACGGCGGCGCCGTCAACAAGGCGGAGCGCATTGGCGACACCTCCGTGCCGCAGCGCGCGTCGATCATGAAGCTGCAGTACCAAACGTATTGGACGTCCGCGGCCGATGACGCCGGCCACCTGCGCTGGATCAGCGATTTCTACCGCGACGTCTATGGCGCGCCCGATGTGCCCGCGCCGCACAGCGGCACACCTTACCCGGGCGACCGGTACGAGGGCTGCTACATCAACTACCCCGACGTCGACATGCTCGCCTACCCGTTCTGGCCGCAGCTCTACTACGGCAGCGGCGACCTGTACGCGTTTTTGCAGGACGTGAAGCGCCGGTATGATCCGAACAACATCTTCCACCACGCGATGTCCGTGCGTGTTTGATGGAGCCATCCAATGACCAATCGTCTTCGTCGAACTTTCATGCAGTGGACCGGTAGCTTGCCTTTGCTGGGCGCTCTTCCCAAAACCGTCATGGCCCAGGCGGCCGAGCAACCTGCCGCGTCGGGCGCGCAGCCCGCAGGCAATGCGCGCGCTCCCCGCTTCGCCTATGTCGGCACGTACACGTTCAATGCGCCGGGCGGCACCGCCGGCGGCCCGGCCGCGCGCGGCATCTATGTGCTCGCACCGCGCGGCGATGCATGGACGCAGGTGCAGGTCGTCGAAAGCGCCAATCCGTCGTTCCTGGCCGTGCACCCGAATCAGCGGTTCCTGTACGCCATCAACGAACTTGAGGTGTATGAAGGTCGGCCGAACGGCAGCGCCGAGGCCTATGCGATCGACGCGCGCGACGGCAAGCTGACGCTGCTGAACCGCCAGCCGCTGTCGCTGTCGGGCACGAACCCCGCACACGTGGTCGTGTCGCCGGACGGCAAGCACCTGTGCGTGTCGATCTACAGCGGCGGCGCGTACAACCTCCTGCCGATCGGCGAGGACGGCAAGCTCGGCACCGTCTCCGGCATCTTCAAGGACACCGGCTCCGGCCCCCGCCCCGAACAGGAGGCGCCGCACGCGCACATGATGCTGTTCGACACCACCGGCCAGCACGTGGTCGGCACCGACCTGGGCACCGATCGCATCAACGTGTTTGCCATTGAGGGCGGCAAGCTTGCCCCGCGCGACCGTGCGCAGCTCAAGCCCGGCAGCGGCCCGCGCCACCTGGCGCTGCATCCGCAAGGCAAGCTGGTCTACGTCATCAACGAACTGGAAGGCTCGGTCGCCTGCCACGGATACGACCCCGCCACCGGCCACGTGCAGGAAGAGCGTCAGCGCATTTCCACCACCCCTGCCGACTACACCGGCCAGAAGAGCGGCGCCGAGCTGCTGATGCACCCGTCCGGGCGGTTCCTCTACGCCAGCAACCGGAAGCTGAAGTCCGACCACCCGCTGGCCGACAGCGTGGCCGCATTCAGCATCGATGCCTCGGGCAAGCTCGCGCCGCTTCAGTACTGGAGCGAGGGCGTGCACTTTCCGCGGGCGATGACGATGGCGCCCGACGGCAGCCACCTCTACGTGCTCAACCAGAAGGGCGACACCATTCTGCGGCTGCGCATCGACGGCCAGACCGGCAAGCTGGACCAGCCGGCGGTGGTGGCGAAGGTGCCGACACCGGTGTGTCTGGCATTTGCGGCGTAAGCGCTACCGCCGCACGAAAAGAAACCCTGGGCGGTGCAAGGCCGCCCAATTGCAACTCAATTGCAGCAACCCGTGCCCCGTGGGACAATCCCGCGCATGAATACCCCGGCCCCGCGCGACGATCTCGTCACTTCGCAATCCAGTTCGCCTGAAGAGGCTGCCCGCGCACGCCTGCGCGGCCTGGGCAGCCGTGTGACCGAGCCCCGCGTGCGCGTGCTGGCTGTGCTGATGCAGGGCGCCGATGCGCTCTCGCACCAGGCGGTATGCGACGCGCTGCCGGACGACTCCGGCATCGACCGCGTGACCGTCTACCGCGTGCTCGACTGGCTCGTGGCAGGCGGTATCGTCCACAAGACGGCCGGGGCCGATCGTGTCTTCCGCTTCAGCCTGGCCGAGCACGATGCGGCGCGCGAAGCGGCGCACCGCTCGCACAGTCACTTCCACTGCACGCAATGCGGGCGCGACTTCTGCTTGGAGGGTGCCGAGCCGCCGGCCATGCCGAAGGCCGCCCTGCCCGCCGGCTTCGCAGCCGACCATGCCGAACTCACCATCAAGGGCGCTTGCGCGGATTGCGCGCATCTGGCGTCTCATCACAAGACAGGAAACGCATCATGTCCAAAATGATCCCGGTCACCATCCTGACGGGCTTTCTCGGCAGCGGTAAGACCACGCTGCTCAAGCGCATCCTGACCGAACAGCACGGCATGAAGATCGCCGTGATCGAGAACGAGTTCGGTGAAGAGAACATCGACAACGACATCCTCGTGCAGGACGGCAACGAGCAGATCGTGCAGATGAGCAACGGCTGCATCTGCTGCACCATCCGCGGCGACCTGGTGAAGGGGTTGTCCGACCTGCTCACGCGCCGCGACAACGGCCAGATCCAGTTCGATCGCGTGGTCATCGAGACCACCGGCGTTGCGAACCCCGGCCCCGTCGCTCAGACGTTCTTCATGGACGACGAGATCGCCAGCCGCTACCTGCTGGATGCCGTCATCACGCTGGTCGACGCCAAGCACGGCAACATGCAGCTCGACAAGCAGGAAGAGGCGCAGCGCCAGGTGGGCTTTGCCGACGCCATCTTCATTACCAAGAGCGATCTGGTGTCCGCCGACGACGTGGACGCATTGCGCCACCGCCTGCTGCACATGAACCCGCGCGCCCCGATCCGCACCGCCAATTTTGGCGACGCGCCGATCGACACCATCTTCGATCTGCGCGGCTTCAATCTGAATGCCAAGCTGGAGATCGACCCAGACTTCCTGCGCGAAGACGGTCATGATCACAACCACGATCACGATCATGACCACGCCTGCTCGGCCGATTGCGATCACGATCACGACCACGATCATGAGCACCACGGTCACGGCCATCACCACCATCACGGGCATGCGCACCATACCGACCGCATCGCCTCGTTCGTCTTCCGCAGCGAACGGCCGTTCAACTACACCAAGCTGGAGGAGTTTCTCTCCGGCGTGCTGAACATCTACGGCGAGAAGCTGCTGCGCTACAAGGGCGTGCTGTACATGGAAGGCGTCGACCGCAAGGTCGTATTCCAGGGCGTGCACCAGCTCATGGGCAGCGATGTGGGCGGCAAATGGGACGGCGAGACCCCTTCCAACCGGATGGTGTTCATCGGTGTCGACCTGCCGCGCGAAACGATTCTGAAAGGATTGGAGAACTGCCTGGCCTGATCCAGCCGCTTTTACCCTCCTTTCGGGTGGCCCCGCCGCGCGCTTTCAGGCAGAATCCGGGCCGGATTTTGTGTCCGTGTTTCTCCGATAGTTCGGGTAAGATCGTTCAGCTACAATAGGTCGATTTAGAAGCACGTCGTCCGAAGCACGTCCGATAGGAGAGCAGGCGATGGTGACTAAGACCAAGGAAGGACGCGGCGCCAACGTTGGAGCCGGGCAGTCCGGAACGGAGTCGGCAGCAGCCCAGGCTGCGCCAGCCACCCGAAAAAAAGCGGCAGGGGGCGCCGCTGCGGGAGAGGCAAAAGGAGGCGCGCGGGGCGGCAAGTCCGCCGCCAGCCAGAATGAGTCCGACGCATCCCCGCGCAAGGACGACGCGACAGCCGAGACGGCGCGCGATTTACCAGGATCATCTGCAGCAACCATGAGCAGCAAGAAACTACTCACCGAAGCCGAAATCCTGAAGATGAGCGACAAGGATTACATGAACGAGGCGCAGCTGGCCTTCTTCAAGGACCGGCTTGTAAAAATGCGCGATGAAATTCTCGCGAACGCCAACCAGACCACCGAGCACCTGCGCGAGACCGTGATCGTGCCGGACCCGGCAGACCGTGCCACCATCGAAGAGGAGCACGCGCTGGAACTGCGTACGCGCGATCGCGAGCGCAAGCTGCTCAAGAAGGTCGAACAGTCGATCGCCCGCATCGATGCCAACGACTACGGCTACTGCGACGAGACCGGCGAACCGATCGGCATTCCGCGCCTGCTTGCTCGCCCGACGGCCACGCTGACGCTGGAGGCGCAAGAGCGCCGCGAAAAGCGCCAGAAGCTGATGGGTGACTGACGCAAGCGTCGCAGTTGTCTGACGCATTCATTTGATTTGGCAGCCCGGTAACTCACCGGGCTGTTTGCTTTGTTTGGCCACGAACCGAGGCCGCTGATCATGTCCCGTCCGCTTCCCGTTACCGTGCTGTCCGGCTTTCTGGGCGCCGGCAAGACCACACTGCTCAACCACGTGCTCGCCAACCGCGAGGGCAAGCGCGTGGCCGTGATCGTCAATGACCTGTCGGACGTCAACATCGACGCGCAGCTCGTGGGCGATGGCACGGCCACCAGTGCGCAGCTTTCGCGCACCGACGAACGCATGGTGGAGTTGTCCAACGGCTGCATCTGCTGCACGCTGCGCGAAGACCTGCTCGACGAGATCGCGCGCCTGGCCCGCGAAGACCGCTTCGACTATCTGCTGATCGAATCGACCGGCGTGGCCGAGCCGCTGCCGATTGCCGAGACGTTTACGTTTGAAGACGCTGAAGGCGACGTGCTGTCCGACCTTGCGCGCCTGGACACCATGGTCACCGTGGTCGACGCGCAGCACTTCCTGGCCGACTACGACGCTGCTGATTTTCTGTCCGATCGCGGCCAGGCGCGTGATGAGGATGACGATCGCACCGTCGTCGATTTGCTGATCGAGCAGGTGGAGTTTTGCGACGTGATCGTGCTCAACAAGATCGATCTCGTGAGCGACGCCGAGCGCGAACGCCTGGCTGGCATCCTGCACTCATTGAACCCGCGGGCGCGCATCGTGCCGGCATCGTTCGGCAAGGTGCCGTTGGACGAAATCCTCAATACGCATCGTTTCGATTTCGATGCCGCATCGGCGGCGCCTGCGTGGCTGGCCGAGCTGCGCGGCGAACATGTGCCCGAAACTGAAGCGCTCGGCATCGGCAGTTTCGTCTATCGCCGCCGCGTGCCGTTTCACCCGCAGCGTCTGTGGGATCTGATGCACACCGAATGGCTGCGCGAGCATGGCCGCGTGTTGCGTTCGAAGGGCTATTTCTGGCTGGCTTCACGCATGGACACGGCGGGCAGCTGGGGCCAGGCTGGCGGCGTGATGCGTCACGGGGGCGCCGGTGCCTGGTGGGCTGCGGTCGATGAAGCCGAGTGGCCCGACGAGGAAGAAGCCCGCGCAGACATCATGGACAAGATGCACGACAACGGTGCGCCCGCGCAGTGGGGCGACCGCCGTCAGGAACTGGTCTTCATTGGCACGGACCTGGACGAAGCCGCGCTCATCGCGCAACTCGACGCCTGTCTGCTGACCGAGGCGGAGATGGCTGCCGGCCCCGAGGCGTGGGCGGCGCTGTCCGATCCGTTCCCCGCGTGGGCCTACGACGACCATGACGATGAAGACGGCGACGACCACGATCACCAACACGGTGACGACTGCGACTGCGGGCACCATCACTGAGCACGCAGACCCCCTGCTTCATCGGCGTTGACACCGGCGTCGTCCGGTCCTGACAATCCCCGAACGTTTTGCTTTCGTCACGAACCATCGGGGAGTCGTCATGCCGGTCCTGCGTCTGCTGCGCGCTGCGAACCTTGTCGCCGCGCTGTCTTTTGCCACGGCGCTTGCGGCGCTCACACCGGGTGCTGCGCATGCCCAGCCGGCCTCCACGCTGGTGGTCGGCCTGTCGAGCGATGTTACGTCGCTCGATCCGCACTTCCATAACGTCACGCCCAATTCGAACGTTGCCGAGCATATGTTCGAGGCGCTGATCGCCAAGGACGAGAAGATGCGCCTCAAGCCCGGCCTCGCCACGTCGTGGAAGGCGTTGAGCGATACGGTGTGGGAAGTCAAGCTGCGTCCCGGCGTGCATTTCCATGACGGCACGGAGTTCACTTCTGCCGACGTCGTTTATTCGTTGGCGCGCCCGGCCACCATCAAGAACAGTCCATCGCCGTTCACGATCTATACGCGTGGCTTCAAGGAGGTGACGGCCGTCGACAAGCTCACCGTGCGCATCACCACCAACGGCCCCTATCCGCTGGTGCCGAACGACCTGTCGACCATCTACATGGTGTCGAAAAAAGCGGTCGAAAAAGCCGGCGCGGATGACTTCAATAATGGCCGCGCCATGATCGGCACCGGGCCGTACAAGTTCGTCTCCTTCAATCGTGGCGATCGGCTGGAGCTGACGCGCTTTGACGGTTACTGGGGCAAGAAGCCGCAATGGCAGCACGTGACGCTGCGCATTCTGACGGCGGATGCACCGCGCGTGGCGGCGCTGTTGGCGGGCGATGTGCAGGTCATCGAAAACGTGCCCAGCTCTGACATCAAGAAGCTGTCGGCCGATCCGGCGGTGACGGTGTTCAAGATGCCGGTGTTTCGCATGATGTATCTGCATATGGATTCGAACCGCGATGTGTCGCCGTTCGTGACCGACAAGGTGGGCAAGCCGCTGCCGAAGAATCCGCTCAAGGACGCACGCGTGCGCGAGGCGATCTCGCTGGCGATCTCGCGCCAGGCCATCGTCGACCGCGTGATGGAAGGGGCGGCCGAACCGACGGGCCAACTCGTGAACAGCTCGCTGTTTGGCCACGTGCCCGGCCTGAAGGCACCCGCGGCAGACCCGGCCGCAGCGAAGAGGCTGCTCGCCCAGGCCGGCTACCCCGATGGCTTTGCCATCACGCTGCACGCCACCAACAACCGCTACCCGAACGATGACCGCGTCGCGCAGGTGGTCGCATCGATGCTTTCGCGGGTTGGCATTGCCACCAAGGTCGAGACGCTGCCGTCGGCGTCATTCTTCACGCGGGCGAACAAGCTGGACTTCTCGTTCCTGCAGGCGGGCTGGGGTGCCGATACGGGCGAGGCCAGCTCCAGCCTGAAAGCGCTGCTGGCGACGTACGACCCGGCGCGTGGCTGGGGTGCGTCCAATCGCGGGCGCTATTCGAACCCAGCACTCGACGCCAAGCTGGCTGAGGCGCTGCAGACGCTGGACGACAGCAAGCGCGAAAAGCTCCTGCAGGACGCCACGGAAATCGGGATGCGCGATGACGGGGTGATTCCGCTCTACTTCAACATCAACGTATGGGCAGCACGCAAGGGCTACACGATGGTGCCGCGTCTGGACGAGCGCACTTATGCCTTCGATGTGACGCGCTGAACGGGTAGGAAACGCCGTAAGAAGCGATTTCCGGCGCACAAAAAGTGTGCGTTGTGACGGAAATCAGGCTTGAAATCCACGGGGCTGGCGTCAAGTATGAAGTTCTTTGGCCGGCCCGCTGGGGGCCGCGCCAAGCCCGACCCCCAGGAACAAGCGCATGGAACAGTATCACGGCACCACCATCGTCAGCGTGCGGCGCGGCAACCAGGTTGCGCTCGGCGGCGACGGCCAGGTCACGCTGGGCAACATCGTCATGAAGGGCACGGCCCGCAAGGTGCGCGCCATCTACGACGGCAAGGTGCTGGTCGGCTTTGCCGGCGCCACCGCCGACGCCTTCTCCCTGCTGGACCGTTTTGAAGCCAAGCTGCAGAAGCATCAAGGCAACCTGCTGCGCTCCGCCGTCGACCTCGCCAAGGACTGGCGTACCGACCGCGCCCTGCGCCACCTTGAGGCGATGCTGATCGTCGCCGACCGTGAAGCCACCCTCGTCATCACCGGCAACGGCGACGTGCTGGACCCGGAAGGCGGCATTGCTGCCATTGGTTCGGGCGGCTCGTATGCCCAGTCGGCCGCCAAGGCGCTGATGGAGAACACCGACCTCGCCCCGCGCGATGTGGTGGAGAAATCGCTGCGGATCGCCGGCGAACTCTGCATCTATACCAACACCAATTTCGTGATCGAGACGCTCGAATAACGAGCGCCCCCATCGACAGGATTCCCATGTCTGAAACCATGACGCCGTCGGAAATCGTCTCCGAACTCGACAAGCACATCATCGGCCAGCACAAGGCCAAGAAGGCTGTGGCCGTGGCGCTGCGCAACCGTTGGCGCCGCCAGCAGGTGGGAGACCCGCTGCGCCAGGAAATCACGCCCAAGAACATCCTCATGATCGGGCCGACCGGCGTGGGCAAGACCGAGATCGCGCGGCGCCTCGCCAAGCTGGCCGACGCACCGTTCATCAAGATCGAGGCGACGAAGTTCACTGAAGTCGGCTACGTCGGCCGTGACGTCGACACCATCGTGCGCGATCTCGCCGAGATGGCGGTCAAGCAAACGCGCGAATCCGAGATGAAGAAGGTGCGCGCCAAGGCCGAAGATGCAGCCGAAGACCGCATTCTTGACGTGCTGATCCCGCCGCCGCGCGACATCGGCTTTGCGCAGCCGGAAGAAAAGGACTCGACCGCGCGCCAGACCTTCCGCAAGAAGCTGCGCGAAGGCCAGCTCGACGACAAGGAAATTGAACTCGAAGTGTCGGCGGGTGTGCCCAGCATGGACATCATGGGGCCGCCGGGCATGGAAGACATGACCGACCAGATCCGCTCGATGTTCGCGGGCCTGGGCCAGGGCAAGAAGAACCGTCGCAAGATGAAGGTGAAGGAAGCCTTCAAGCTGCTGATCGACGAAGAGGCCGCGAAGCTCGTGAACGAAGACGAGTTGAAGCAGAAAGCGGTGGCCAACGTCGAGCAGAACGGCATCGTGTTCCTGGACGAGATCGACAAGATTGCCAGCCGCAGCGAATACGGCGGCGGCGAGGTGTCGCGTCAGGGCGTGCAGCGTGACTTGCTGCCGCTGGTGGAAGGCACGACCGTCAACACGAAGTACGGGATGATCAAGACCGATCACATCCTGTTCATCGCGTCGGGCGCGTTCCATCTGTCCAAGCCGAGCGACCTGATTCCGGAATTGCAGGGCCGCTTCCCGATTCGCGTGGAGCTGGATTCGCTGTCGGTGGAAGATTTTCGCGCGATTCTCACGCAGACCGATGCGAGCCTCACCAAGCAATATCAGGCGTTGTTGAAGACGGAAGGCGTCGATCTCGTGTTTGCGGAAGACGGCATCCATCGCCTCGCCGAGATCGCATGCTCGGTCAACGAGAAGGTCGAGAACATCGGCGCGCGCCGCCTGTATACGGTGATGGAGCGCCTGCTTGAAGACCTGTCGTTCCACGCGCACACATCGTCGGGCGAGACGGTGACCATCGACGCTGCGTACGTCGACGAGCGCTTGAACGAGCTGTCGGGCAACGAAGATCTGTCGCGCTACGTGCTGTGAGCGTGTAAGCAACGCATTCCATATGCATTTCGGGCCGCATCGGTGACGATGCGGCCCGTTTTGTTTGGAGGGCCGCAAACCCAGGCGCAGCAAGGGTTTGCTCAGGATCACCCGGGGTCGGGTCCGTTATCTGCTGAAGAAGGTGGTGCCGCACAGACAATGCGCGCCGCGCACCTGGCGTGCGCGATTCCAACCACGACAAGGAGAGAAGCGTATGAAACCGATCCAACGCCTGGCCCTGTGTTGCGTGCTCGCCTGCGCCCCCTTGGGACTGGCCCATGCCCAGACCACACCGGCGCCCACCGGGGCCGCCGCAACCTCGGCCCCGAACGATGCCAAGCGCAGTGCTTACGACAGCGCCGTCAAGCAAGCCGATGCCAACTACAAAGCCGCCAAGGACAAGTGCGATGCGATGAAGGGCAATGACCGCGACGTCTGCCGCGCGCAGGCCAAGGGCGATTACAACGTCGCCAAAGCCAATGCGATGGTGGAGCGTGATGGCACTGAAGCCGCCCGCAACCGCGCCGCCAAGGAAAAGGCCGAGGCCGACTACGACGTCGCCAAGACGAAGTGCGATGCCTTGAAGGGCAACGACAAAGACACCTGCGTGAAGGATGCCAAGGCCGCCTACACGCGCGCCAAAGCCGGCGACGAAGTGAGCCATGCCAAGGCCACGGGTGACGCCAAGGACGTGAGCGAAGCGCGCCGCGATGCCGTCAAGGACACCAACGACGCCAATTACAAGGCTGCGAAGGAACGTTGCGACGCCATGTCCGGCGATGCAAAGACGAAGTGCCAGAACGACGTCGCCGCCAAGTTCAAGAAGTAAGCCGCAAGGAAGTCTCTGCACGGGCGGCCTGCGGGTCGCCCCTGCTTTGTCTCAATCGCTCAATCTCAATCTCAACCTCAATCTCAACGGAGGACGTATGAACTGGGACCAGATCGAAGGCAAATGGGATCAGGCCAAGGGCAAGATCAAGGAGAAGTGGGGCCAGCTCACGGACGATGATCTGACGGTGATCCGCGGCAAGCGCGATCAGCTTGCCGGCAAGATCCAGGAACGTTACGGCTACACGAAGGAACGCGCCGAAGACGAACTCAAGGCGTGGGAGCGTGACACCCGCTGGTGATGCCGCGCTGATGTAGCCTCGCGCGGCCGGCGCTTATTTGGCGACCGGCCGCTTGCCCAGCTTGCGCTGCAGCGTGCGCCGGTGCATGTTGAGCGCCCGCGCTGTCGCGGAGATATTGCCGCCGTGCTCGGCGAGCACGCGCTGGATGTGTTCCCACTCCAGCCGCGCGACGGACAGCGGCGCAGGGTTTTCCATCGTCTGCTCCGCCACGGCTTCAGACACGCCGACTTGCAGCGCCAGCAGAATCGAATCGACATTGGCCGGCTTGGCCAAATATTCGTCAGCCCCGAGCTTGACCGCCTGCACGGCGGTAGCAATGCTCGCGTAGCCCGTCAGGATCAACATGCGCGCCTCGGGCAGCGCCTGGCGCAGCGGGGCAATCCAGTGCAGGCCGGAATCCGTGCCGCCATGGGGCATCAGGCCCTTGTCGCTCGCGGCCAGATGCAGATCGACGGTGACATACGAGAACCGCGTCTGCCGGGCCAGGGCCAACGCCTCGCCGCCGGTGTGGGCGATCTGCGGAGCAAAGCCGCGACGCGTGAGCGCGCGCGCCAGCGTCTGGGCAAAGACGTCGTCGTCATCGAGGATCAGAAAGGGGGCGGGCTGCTGCATGGTGTTCTCCGGGGCCGTACGCACATGGGCTGCGTCAGGCCGTCTCGTTATGTGAAGAGGGTGGGCGCGCCCATGATGGGAGCGGCCGGGTGTTCCGTCGGACCACCGATTGGCAGTCGGAGTTCGGCAATGGCACCTTGCGGCGGGTTCGGACGCAGCACCACGGTACCACCCAGGCGGCGCGCCGTGGTGGAGGCCAGGTACAGTCCGATGCCGTGACCGCCGTGCCGGCTCGGCACAGGCGTGCGCCCCAGCGAGGTCCGCAGGTCTTCCGGCAAGCCCAACCCCGTATCGACGATGGACAGCACGATCTGCGGCGGCATATCGCGCAGCGTATCCGGGTTGGCGTCGATCCTGGCGGTCAGCAGCAGCGGTACGAGGTCACGTCCGGCGTGGTGCTGGCTGCGGGCGGCGTTGTCCAACAAGATGGTTAGGATCTGGCCGACGTTCACCGCGTCCAATTCCACCGCCTGTGCCGCTGGCGAGGTCTCTGTGTGGAGGCGGATGTCCGGATGGCGCAACTGCCACGTCTGCGTAAAACCGGGTAGCCATTGGCCGAGCGGCTCCGGCGCGCCGTCGTTGGGTTTGCGCTGCAGGCGCGCCAGAGCGGCGCGGCACAGTTCGAGTTGCTGTTCGATGGCGCGCAGGTCTTCGCGATACGGGGCGAGGGGCGAGTCGGGCTGCTTCGCGTCGTGCTGCAGCTCGCCGGTGATGACGGCCACGGTAGACAGCGGCGTGCCCATTTCGTGCGCCACGCTCGCGCCTTGCGACATCAGGGCTTCGATGCGTTGTTCCCGCAGCAATCGCTCGCGCGCTTCGGTCAGCTGCGCTTCGCTCTCGCGCAGCGCGGCAGACAGCCGTGCCGTAAAGCCGGCAATCATCGCGCTGCTTGCCACGAAATCGATCCACATGCCGGCCAGGTGATACGCCACGGCATCAGCCTGGTTCGCCAGCTTCAGCGGGATGTAGTTGCCGAGCATCATGCTGTAGGCGGCCAGCGCGTACAGCGTCAGCCCGACGACATGCGCGATCGGCAGCATGGCCGCAGCAATCGCCAGCGCCGGCAGATAGAACGAGACGAACGGGTTGGTCGCGCCACCCGTGAAGTACAGCAGGGCGGACAACGCGGTCAGGTCCACCAGCAGTTGGACGGTGATCTCGATATGCTGCACGGGCCGGTTGCGCCGAACGCGCCATCCGGTGAGCAGGTTGAACAGCGCATGCAGGCCCATCACGCTCAGCAGCGGCACCACCGGCAATTGCACGCCAAACACCAGCGGCGCGAGCAGCATCAGGACCAGCTGGGTGGCCAGCAGGCTCCATCGCAGCCAGAAGAGGCGGCGTAGACTGGATGCGTCCAGCAGCGGGGCGGCAAGAGACAGGGTCGAAAGCATGGTGGACAAGTGTAAACGTGCGCACCGCGCGGTTCTCCGTGCGGCGATGCGTCAATCAGCCGCACAATTGTGCACCCAACCTATCTTCCCGCAGGTGCTGTGCTTTAATGCGCAGCACGTTTGTCCCTGACAGGAGCCCTTGATGATGACGTCCCGATCGATCCGTTCTTCCGCTTGCTTGGCTGTGCTCACGGCTGGCCTGCTCGCCAGCGCCGCCGCGTTCGCACAAGTCACGGTGCAAGACGCCTGGGTGCGCGGCACGGTGCCGGGCCAGACGTCCAGCGGCGCGTTCATGACGCTGCAATCGGCGGACGGTGCCAAGGTGGTGGGCGTGTCGACGCCGGTGGCGGGCACGGCCGAGATCCACGAGATGAAGATGGAAGGCAACGTCATGCGCATGCGCGCCGTCCAGGCGCTGGAGCTGCCGAAGGGCCAGACGGTGCAGCTCAAGCCGGGCGGCTATCACGTGATGCTCATGGACCTCAAGCAGCCGCTCGCCAAGGACGCCACCGTGCCGCTCACGCTGAAGGTGGAGCTGGCCGACAAGCGCGTCGTCGAGCAGAAGGTCGAGGCCCGGGTGCGCGACCTGACCGCCGGCAACATGCCCGCCATGAACCACGGCGGCGAACACAAGCATTGATGGCTTGCGGCGAGTGTCGCTTCAAGCCACGTAAGGAAGCATTCCCATGGCTAACAAGACACTGGGCACTCGCCAGAAACTGACGTTCCGCATCGAACCTTCAACGAAGGCCGGCACCGGGCGCCCGCGCAACTTTCTCGTGCCGCTGGCCCGTGGCCGCAAGGCCGGCGCCCATACCGAAGGCGGCCACGCGGAGCGCCAGCGCGGCCGGGCCGACGTCCGACGCGCACTGCGCACGCTGGACGACGACAGCAAAGACAAAGACTGATCAGTTGGCCTCAGACGCTGCCCGCGCCTGCGCAATCGCCTCGCGCAGACAACGCTGGCAGCGGCAACCCTGTCCGGGGCGCCGTGCGCTGGCGGGCAGCGTTTCTTCGGACATGCACCAGCACGTCGCGTCGGGCTGCGTGCCGTCGCCGATGGCGCCGCAGCGCAAGTCCGCGCCGCACATCGCACATACGGTGTTGGCAGCCGGCGCAGTCACGCGGGGTTGCTCCCGTCGTCGTCTTGCCCAAGCTTGTGCATCGCCTGGCGCAAAAACCCCATCTGATGCGAGAACCGTGTGCACGCATCGCAGGCAAACAGATGCACGCGCAGGCGCAACCGCTCGCCTGTGGACAGGTCGCGGTCCATCTTCGACACCAGCATGCGGTGCGCTTCTTTGCAGGTAGGCAATCCCCAACGGTTCGGCATGGTTGTTCTCTGTGATACGGCTTGGGTGCGCTGACGGGCGATTCAGGCGGCGCTCGGCTGATTGCCGAACCAGTGCAGGTCAAGGCACTCGCGCAGGCGCATGCGGGCGCGATAAAGCAGTGCCCAGGCATTGGTCGCGGTGATCTGCAATTCCTGACAGATTTCGTCGGTCTCCAGCTCCAGCCACTCGCGCATCATGAAGACGCGGCCCACCCGCGGCGGCAACCGATCAACGCACATTTGCAGGACATCGAAAAATTCGCGCCGTGACAGCGCGGCATCCGGGTCGCCCCAGTCGGACGGCGGGCTCGTGTAGTGGCCGTCGGCGGCAAACAGGCTGTCGAAGACGGCCTCGTCGGACCGCATGCCGGCCTCGTCGGATTCACCGCCCGCAAGCAGCGAGACGCGCACTTCGCGCCGCCCCGAGCGGATCGCATCGATGATCTTGTGCTTGAGGATGCCGATGACGTAAGTCTTGAGGGAGGCGTTGCCGGCAAAGCGCTCGGGATGTTCGAGCACCGCCAGGATGGTGTCGGCCACCGTGTCTTCCGCCAGCGCCGTGTCGCGCAATTGCAGTTGCGCAAAGCGCAGCAGGTGAGGGCGCAGCGCGTCGAGTTGGTCGGGTGCGATGGCCATGTTTCCCCAGGGTGTTCTTTCGTGGCAACGGTATGGCGGGCACATAAGGTGCGCCGGCAGACCGTAGCGCCTTTTCTTGTAAAATCCCGCTGCCGAAAATGGGCTGCTTCGTTTTTTGTGTTGCAGGCGACATTCGGCGTTCCATCATACCTGCCCAACCGGATGTCACCGTCATGACCGCTTCTGCTGCCCCCGACCCTGCTGGCCTCGCCCCCGAACTCGCGCATATCGCGCCGGCGTTGAAGGCTGAAATTCTCGCGCAGGCCCTGCCTTACATTCGCAAGTTCCACGGCAAGACCATCGTCATCAAGTACGGTGGCAACGCCATGACGGAGGAAAAGCTCAAGCACGGCTTCGCGCGCGACGTGATCCTGCTCAAGCTGGTCGGCATGAACCCGGTGGTGGTGCACGGCGGCGGCCCGCAGATTGACGAAGCCCTGAAGAAGGTCGGCAAGCAAGGCACCTTCATCCAGGGCATGCGCGTGACCGACGAAGAGACCATGGAAGTGGTCGAGTGGGTGCTCGGCGGCGAAGTCCAGCAGGACATCGTCATGCTGATCAACCAGTACGGCGGCCAGGCGGTCGGCCTGACCGGCAAGGACGGCGGCCTGATTCGCGCCAAGAAGCTGAAGATGCCAGACCGCGAGAAGCCGGGCGAGTTTCTCGACATCGGTTTCGTGGGCGACATCGAGACGATCAACCCGGCTGTGGTCAAGGCGCTGCAGGACGACGCGTTCATTCCGGTCATTTCGCCGATCGGCTTCTCTGACGAAGGCCAGGCCTACAACATCAACGCCGACGTCGTGGCCGGCAAGATGGCCGAGATCCTGAAGGCCGAGAAGCTGGTCATGATGACCAACATTCCGGGCGTGATGGACAAGCAGGGCAACCTGCTGACCGATCTGTCGGCGCGCGAGATCGACGAGCTGTTTGCCGACGGCACGATCTCGGGCGGCATGCTGCCGAAGATTTCGTCGGCGCTGGACGCTGCCAAGAGCGGCGTGAATTCGGTGCACATCGTCGATGGCCGCATCGAGCATTCGCTGCTGCTGGAAATCCTGACCGAACAGGCGTTCGGCACGATGATCCGCTCGCACTGATGCGAACCACCCGGGCGGTGCGGGTGCGCCATGCTGCGCGCACCTTCCCGCGCGAGGTGCCGGCGGGCTCCACGCCCGCCCGGCAGCCGGTCTGGCTGTTCGACCTCGACAACACCCTCCACCACGCCTCCCACGCGATCTTTCCGCAGATCAACCGGCTGATGACGGCATACGTGGCGCGCGTGCTCGGCACGGATGACGCCACGGCCAGCCAGGTGCGCGTGGACTATTGGCGCCGCTATGGCGCCACGATTCTCGGCATGGTCCGCCATCACGGCGTCGACCCCGATGATTTCCTCGCCGAGGCACACCGCTTTGAAGACCTGCGCGCCATGGTGCGCGCCGAACGCGGCCTCGCCCAACTGCTGCGCGCCCTGCCCGGGCGCAAGATCCTGCTGACCAACGCCCCGGTTGCCTACGCGCGCGAGGTGCTGCGGCTCATTGGCCTGAAACGCGCATTCCTGCGCGAAATTGCGGTCGAACACATGTGGGTGCACCGGCGCCTGCGCCCGAAGCCCGATCCGCTGATGCTGCGCCGGCTGCTCGCCCGGGAGCGTATTGCGCCATCGCGCGCCATCCTCGTCGAAGACACGCTTTCTCACCTCAAACGCTACCGGCGCCTGGGGATCGGCACGGTGTGGGTGACGGGCTACCTGCGGCGCGTGCCGCCCGGCGTGCAGCCGACTTCCGCTGCCGACGCATTGCATCCAATGCAAGCGGCGGCCGTTGGCGCGCGTGCAAATTCACCACATCAACCGGCCGCCACACCGATTTTGTTCGCCAACCGGCCCGGCTATGTGAGCGTGAAAGTAAAATCGGTGCTTCAACTAAAACGAAGGCTTGTTCGACGCGGCTAGGCAGTGGTTACTCCGCGCTCAGAACGGGAGAGGGGCCAGGAAGTCATGAGCAACGCGCAAACGGAGTTTCCGACCGCCGAGCCGGTCGCGGACGTCGCCATAGAAGCACCGCCGGTACGCAAACGACCCCGCCCGGGCGAGCGCCGCGTGCAGATTCTGCAGACGCTCGCCGGCATGCTCGAGCATCCGCGTGGTGAAAAGATCACAACGGCTGGGCTGGCTGCACGGCTGGATGTGTCCGAAGCGGCGCTCTACCGCCACTTCGCCAGCAAGGCGCAGATGTTCGAAGGGCTGATCGAATTCATCGAGCAGACCGTCTTCGGCCTCATCAATCAGATCACGCTGCGTGAAGAACACGGCCTGCGCCAAGCGCATGCCATCGCGCACATGCTGCTGTCGTTTGCCGACAAGAATCCGGGCATGACGCGCGTGCTGGTGGGCGATGCGCTGGTCGGCGAAGACGAGCGTCTGCCCGAGCGCATGGCGCAGTGCCTGGATCGCATCGAGGCCTCGCTCAAGCAGAGCCTGCGCATGGCAGTCACGCAGGGCGCCTGGCCGGCGGATACCGACATCGCTTCGCGCGCCAACCTGCTCGTGTGTGCAGTGCTCGGGCGCTGGCATCGGTATGCGAAGAGCGGTTTCCGGAAGTCTCCGGTCGAAGGTGCAGATGCGCAGTTGCGAGTGCTGTTGGCTTGAGCCGGCATCATCTAAAAGAAAGCCCCGCAATGCGGGGCTTTTTTATTGCGCGCGTCGTGGGTCAGCCGATGGTGCGTATCGCCCCCGCCAACGTATGAAACCGCGCCGCAATCTGCTCGGTTTCCACATGGCCATAGCCCAGCAGCAGCCCAGGCAGGCGGCGCGCATCGTCCTGGTAATACAGTGACAGCGGCCGCGTGACGACGTCGTTGGCAAGCGCCAGATCCGCCACGGCCACATCGTTGGTGCCGGCCGGCAAGCCCAGCACGAGATGCAGGCCGGACGCGCCGTCATGCACAGGCAGCGCGTCGCCAAATTCGCGGCTGATGGAAGCCAGCAGCGTTTCACGCCGTTCCGCATACACACCGCGCATGCGCCGGATGTGCGAGACGAAATGGCCTTCCGCAATGAAGTCCGCCAGCACCGCCTGCGTGAGAATCTGGCCGCCGCGGAACATCTCCGACAAGCCCGTCGCAAACGCATCCGCTAGCGCCGGCGGCACGACCAGATAGCCGATCCGCAAGCTGGGGAACAGCACTTTCGAGAACGTGCCCATGTAAAGCACGCGTCCGCCTTCATCCAGCCCTTGCAGTGACGGCAGCGGGCGGCTGCCGTAGCGGAACTCGCTGTCGTAATCGTCTTCGACGATCCACGCATCGGTGGCGTGTGCGGTGGCGAGCAGCGCGCGGCGTCGCGCCAGGCTCATCACCGAGCCAAGCGGATATTGGTGCGACGGCGAAACCACCATGAGTTTGGGCGGCTTGCTGCGCTGGCGACCGCGCGTGGGGATGTCGAAGCGCATGCCTTCGTCGTCCACCGGCAGCGGCACCGTGCGCACGCCCGCAGCGGTGAGTACGCTGCGCACGCCCCAGTAGCCGGGGTCTTCGATCCACGCGCTGTCGCCGGCGTCGCACAGCAGTTGTGCGATGAGCTGGAGTGACGGATGGATGCCTGCGGTGATGATGATCTGCTCGGGCTCGCAGCGCACGCCGCGCGCGGTGCGCAGGTAGTCGGCCAGCGCGGTGCGCAGCGGCAAGTAGCCCGCGCCAACGGGATAGGTCAGCAACGCGGGCGACGGCTTGCGCAGCAGCCGGTTGTGCAGGCGCGACCAGATGCGCGCCGGAAACATCCGCACTTCCGGCACGCCCGGCATGAAGGCGCCCCATTGGCGCGAGCTGGCGCCTGCATCGCGCACCAGCGCACGGCCGCGCGTGGAAAGCATCGGCGCAGACGGCGTGGCCGCCTCGGCGATCGGGGCGGCCGCTGCTGTGGCGACAGCTGCAGCCTGTGCAGGCGCCGCGTCCAACCGGTCCGGCGCGGTATCGGCGACGAAGGTGCCGCTGCCCACGCCCGCCGAGACATAGCCTTCCACACCGAGTTGTTCATAGACGTGGATGACCGTGTTGCGCGCGATGCCCAGCTCGGTCGCCAACTGCCGCGATGACGGCAGGCGGGTGCCCGGCTGCAGTTCGTCGCGCAGGATGCCCTCTTGCAGCACGCGGTACAGACGGCGGTGGTCGGGTTCGCCACCCGGCCCGGCACGGTCGAAGCGGCGTTGCAGGTAGTCGACCAGCATGCTGGCGCGGTGCGTAGGTGAGTGGTCGGCCATGGCGCGTGATGGAGCCAAAGTGGCTCCAAAAGAAAAACCTGATTGGGTCTTATTGTACAGAGCCAATGGAGCCACACTGGCTCGGATCCGATCTTTCTTGACCCAACGCACACGACCGCCATGAACGCCCGAGACCCGCAACAGAACGCCCAATGGAATGCCCGCCGCCTCGCCGCTACGCCGCGCGGTGTCGGTGTGATGACCGACCGCTACGCCGAGCGCGCCGAGAACGCGCTGTTCTGGGACGTCGAAGGCCGACGCTACATCGACTTCGCGGCCGGCATTGCCGTGGTCAACACGGGCCATCGCCACCCGCGTCTGGTGCAGGCTGTGCGCGAACAGCTGGATCACTTCACGCATACCGCTTTCCAGATCGTGCCGTACGGCTCGTACGTCGAATTGGCCGAGCGCCTGAACACGATTACGCCCGGCACGCACGCCAAGAAGACCGCGTTCTTCACCACGGGCGCCGAGGCTGTCGAAAACGCCATCAAGATCGCACGGGCGCACACGGGCCGCCCGGGTGTCATTGCACTCACGGGCGCCTTCCACGGCCGCACGTTCATGGGCATGTCGCTGACGGGCAAGGTGGTGCCGTACAAGACGGGCTTCGGGCCGTTCCCGGGCAGCATCTACCACGTTCCGGCGCCGGTCGCGCTGCATGGTGTGAGCACGCAGGATGCGCTGGATGCCATCCAGCGCCTGTTCAAGGCCGATATCGATCCGCGCCAGGTGGCGGCCATCATTTTCGAGCCAGTGCAGGGCGAGGGCGGCTTCTACCAGATGCCCGCCGACTTTGTGCGCGCCATCCGGGCGCTGTGCGACGAGCACGGCATCGTGATGATCGCCGACGAAGTGCAAACCGGCTTTGCCCGCACCGGCAAGCTGTTTGCCATGGAGCACACCGGCGTGCTGCCGGACATCACGACGATGGCCAAGGGCCTGGCCGGCGGCCTGCCGCTGTCTGCTGTCACGGGCCGCGCAGAGATCATGGACGCACCGGCTCCGGGCGGGCTCGGCGGCACCTACGCCGGCAATCCGCTGGCGGTGGCATCCGCACATGCCGTGCTCGACATCATTGCCGACGAGAAACTCTGCGAGCGCTCCGCCGCGCTGGGCGCACGTCTGGTCGAGGCACTGAACGCTGCCAAGGCCAAGCAGCCACGCATTGCAGAAGTGCGCGGCGTGGGCGCGATGGTTGCTGTCGAATTCAACACGCCGGACGGCAAGCCCGACGCCGATTTCACCAAGCTCGTGCAGCAACGGGCGCTCGAAGCCGGCCTGCTCCTGCTGTCGTGCGGCGTGTACGGCAACGTGATCCGCTTCCTGTTCCCGCTCACGATTGAAGACGCGGTATTCGAAGAGGGCCTTGCCATCCTGCAACGCGCACTGGAGGGCTGACACCATGACCCGCACCGATTTGCCGAGCGCGCCGGTTACGCCGCCGATCGCACTGAAAGACCCCGGCCTGTGGCGCACGCAGGCGTTCGTCGCCGGCACGTGGGCCGATGCCGATGACGGCGCCACGCGCGACGTGACGGACCCGGCCACCGGCCGCAAGATCGGCACCGTGCCCGGCATGGGGGCCGCCGAAACCCGCCGCGCCATCGATGCCGCCCAGGTTGCACAACGCGCCTGGCGCAAGGTGAGCGCACGCGATCGCGCCAGGATCCTGCGCAAGCTGGCCGATCTGATGATGGAGCACCAGCAAGACCTTGCTGCCATCCTCACGGCCGAACAAGGCAAGCCGCTGCCCGAAGCCGCCGGTGAAATCGCCTACGCCGCATCGTTCATCGAATGGTTTGCGGAAGAGGCGCGCCGCATTTACGGTGACACCATTCCGTCGCCGCAAGGCGATCGCCGCATCGTCGTGCAGAAGGAGCCGATCGGCGTGAGCGCGGCCATCACGCCGTGGAATTTCCCCATCGCGATGATGACGCGCAAGGTCGGCCCGGCGCTGGCGGCGGGCTGCTCGATGGTGGTCAAGCCGGCGCTGGAAACGCCCTACTCGGCGCTCGCATTTGCCGAGCTGGCGGCGCGCGCCGGCGTGCCGGCAGGCTTGCTGTCGATCGTCACGGGCGATTCGCAGGCGATTGGTGGCGAACTGACCTCCAACCCTGTCGTGCGCAAGCTCAGCTTCACGGGTTCGACGGCCGTGGGTCGTTTGCTGATGCGCCAGTGCGCGGACGACATCAAGAAGCTCTCGCTGGAGTTGGGCGGCAACGCGCCGTTCATTGTGTTTGACGATGCCGACGTCGATGCGGCCGTGGAAGGCGCGATGATCGCCAAGTACCGCAACGCGGGCCAGACCTGCGTGTGCGCGAACCGCTTCTACGTGCAGCGCGGCATCTACGACACGTTCGCTGCCAAGCTGGCTGACGCGGTGCGTGCGCTGCGCGTGGGCAACGGCACGGAGCCCGGCGTGCAGCAGGGCCCGCTGATCCACATGCGCGCGATGGAGAAGGTGCAACAGCATCTGGACGACGCCGTGCGCCAGGGCGCCCGCGTGCTGGTGGGCGGCAAGCCGCATGCGCTGTCTGCACAGGGCGGCGCGTTTTTCGAGCCGACCGTCGTCGTCGACGCAAAGGCCGACATGCTGGTCGCGCATGAAGAAACGTTCGGCCCGCTGGCGGCGCTGATTCCTTTCGATACGGAAGACGAAGCCGTGGCGGCCGCGAACGACACCGAGTTCGGTCTCGCCGCGTATTTCTACACACGCGATCTGGGCCGCGCCTGGCGTGTTTCGGATGCGCTGGAGTCCGGCATGGTTGGCGTCAATACGGGGCTGATCTCGACGGCGGAGGCGCCGTTTGGCGGCGTCAAGCAATCGGGGCTGGGCCGCGAAGGCTCGAAATACGGCATCGACGAATACTTGGAGATCAAGTACATCAACATGGCCGGCCTTTGACCAACGTATGGCGGAGGATTGGACGCATCACGCTGCGGTGATGCGTCCGCCGCCGCTTGCTCTATAATCACTTTCTCTGGCGCGCCGATTTGACGACTGGCTTGCGGGCGCGCGGGAGTTCAGATATCCACAGATGTGGCCCTGGGCTCTCATTACAAATGCGGCTAAAGAGGTTCGGTCAGAGCGGGGGTGGTGAAAGCAAGCGCCCCACGTGCGCCACATGAGAACCCGATTGGTTGCGTGAACAGCGTTGCCGGTCGGGTTTTTTCTTTGGTGCCATGACAGACATCCAGGCTGACCCCGCGGTCACCGCAGCCGATGCGGCGCAGGCCGATACCTCCTCTCCGAAGGCACATCAGGGCAAGCAGGCCAACGCCATCGGCCTGGTCGTGCCCGAGCGCATGCATTTTGCCGAGCCGCTGCCACTGCGTAACGGCTCGCAGATCAGCGGCTACGATCTGATGGTCGAAACTTACGGCACGCTCAATGCCGACCGCTCCAACGCCGTGCTTATCTGCCACGCACTCAACGCTTCGCACCACGTGGCGGGCGTGCACGCCGAGGGCGAAGTCGGCTGGTGGGACAACATGGTCGGCCCCGGCAAGCCGGTCGACACCAACCGCTTCTTCGTCATCGGGGTGAACAACCTGGGTTCGTGCTTCGGCTCGACCGGCCCCATGAGCCCGCATCCGGAAACCGGCCTGCCTTATGGCGCGCGCTTTCCCGTGGTGACGGTGGAAGACTGGGTGAACGCGCAGGCGCGCGTGGCCGATCGTTTCGGCATCCAGCAATTCGCGGCGGTGATGGGCGGCAGCCTTGGCGGCATGCAGGCGCTGGCCTGGAGCCTGATGTATCCGGACCGGCTGCGGCACTGCGTGGTGGTGGCCTCTACGCCCAAGCTGTCGGCGCAGAACATCGCCTTCAACGAGGTGGCGCGCAGCGCGATTCTGTCCGACCCCGATTTCCACGGCGGCGATTACTACGCGCACAACGTCAAGCCCAAGCGCGGCCTGCGCGTGGCGCGGATGATCGGCCACATCACGTATCTGTCGGACGAAGACATGGCCGCGAAATTCGGCCGCGAGCTGAAGGCGGAAGACATCCGTTTCTCGTTCGACGTCGAGTTCCAGGTCGAGAGCTACCTGCGCTACCAGGGCGACAAGTTTGCCGAGTACTTCGATGCGAACACGTATCTGCTCATCACGCGCGCGCTCGATTACTTCGACCCCGCGCTGGCTTACGGCGGCAATCTGACCAAGGCCGTCGCGCACACCAAGGCGAGCTACCTCGTCGTCAGCTTCATGACCGACTGGCGATTCGCCCCTTCGCGCAGCCGCGAACTGGTCAAGGCGCTGCTCGACAACAAGCACCGTGTCACGTACGGCGAGATCGACGCGCCCCACGGCCACGACGCTTTCCTTCTGGAAGACGCGCGCTACCACGCGCTGGTCCGCGCCTATTACGAACGCATCGCCCAGGAGATCGGCGCATGACAACGCAAACGCTGAACACCGCGGCGCCCTCCGCCGTGCCGAACATCCTGGCCGACCGCGCGGACTTCCGTGCCATCGCCCGCTGGATCGAGCCGCGCTCCACCGTGCTCGACCTCGGTTGTGCGGACGGCAGCCTGCTGAGCGTGCTGCAGGATGAGCTGGATGTGCTGGCTTACGGCATCGAGATCGACGATGCGGGCGTGCTGGCCTCCACGCAAAAAGGCGTGCACGTGATCCAGCAGAATCTTGAAGGCGGGCTGGCGCTGTTCGAAGACAAGAGCTTCGACACCGTGATCCTGTCGCAGACGCTGCAGACCATCCACAACACGGCGCAGGTGCTGCGCGAGATGCTGCGCGTGGGTCGCGAATGCATTGTGTCGTTCCCCAACTTCGGTTACTGGCCGCACCGGCTGTCGATCTTTCGCGGGCGCATGCCCGTGTCGGAATCGCTGCCGTACGAGTGGTACGACACGCCCAACGTGCGCGTGCTGACCATCCGCGACTTTGAAGCGCTGGCGCCGAAGGTGGGGCTGGTGATTCTCGATCGCGTGGTGCTGCACGAAGGCAACGTGGTGCGTTGGGGCGCCAACTGGCGCGGCAGCGTGGCGGTGTACCGGGTGCGCGCCGGCTGATTGCCTCGGCATCGATGGGCTTGCCGTGTGCTGGTTTGTGCCCGCCCCACGTGCAGCACAGTGGCGCGCTACACTGGTTCATCTTCCGGTGAGGAGCGTGCGATGAGCAGACAGACGAGGCGCAGAAGTCCGCGCATGCTGCAGGCGGTGTTGGTGGTTGCGATGGGGATGGCGGCGCCCTTTGCACTGGCCGCCACCTCGCCGCAAGATGTGCGGGGCGACGCCGACGCCCTCACCCAGATCGCCATCGCGCACTACGAGAAGAACGACTTCGGCCACGCCTTCGACGAATTTGCCGAGGCTGCGCAGCGCGGCAACCGGCTCGCGCAATTCAACTACGCGATGATGCTGATGCGCGGCGAAGGCACCGTCGCGCGGCCCGACGAAGCGGTCAAATGGCTGCGCCGTGCCGCCGACAACCAGATGACCCACGCGCAGTTTGCCTACGGCGAATTGTTCGAACGCGGCGAGCTGGTTCCGCGCTCCCTGGAAGAAGCCAACAAGTGGTACGAGCGTGCCGCTGCCGGCGGGCATGTCGAGGCGCAGCGCGCGCTGGCCACCGACTACTTCACCGGGCGCGGTGTGCCGCGCGACTACGGGCGCGCGTTCACTTGGTACAAGAAAGCGGCCGAGGGCGGCGATGCGCCATCGCAGTACATCGTCGGCAGCTATTACGAGCGCGGCGAGCCCGGCGTGGTGGCGCAGGATATCGAGCAGGCCAAGAAGTGGTACGGCAGGGCGGCTGCCCAAGGCGATGTCGGCGCACTCGGCAAGCTGCGCGCACTGGTGGAGCAAACGTATCGCGCCAAGCATGGCGATCCGCCCACAGCGGCACGTCAGTCCATGTAGGACACGCAAGAAAAAACCGCCGGGCATGGCTGCATGCACCGGCGGTTCTTGTTTTGGAGCGTGTTCAACCGTTCATCAACAGCACCGGCCGACGCGTCCGGCGTAGCGCGCGTCCTGGCGTTCGCGGAAGAAGTCTTCGTACGTCATGACGGCCTGGTCGGGGTGCGTCTCCTGCATGTGCCGCACGTAGGTGTCGTAGTCCGGCACGCCGACCATCAGACGCAGCGTCTGGCCCAGGTAGCGGCCGAAGTTTTCGAGTTCTTCGCGCATGCCCGTGCTCATGCGCCCAGCGCTTCGTATGGCGTTTCGTTGGCGGTCGGGCGGCTCGCGGCGCGCGCCTTGAGCACCGTGCGCACGCCATACCAGGCGATGCTGACCACCACGAGAATGAACAGGCCGCACAGGAACGCGTCGATGCGGTCGTTCAGCACCACCTGCTGCATCTGCGCCATCGACTTGGCGGGGGCCAACAGCTTGCCTTCGGCAATCGCGCCGGCGTACTTGTTGGCATGCGCCAGGAAGCCGATCTTCGGGTCCGGATCGAACAGCTTTTGCCAGCCGGCGGTGAGCGTGCAGATCAGCAGCCAGGCGGTCGGCAGCAGCGTCACCCACACGTAGCGGTCGCGCTTCATCTTGACCAGCACGCAGGTGCCCAGCGTCAGCGCAATCGCGGCGAGCATCTGGTTGGAGATGCCAAAGAGCGGCCACAGCGTGTTGATGCCGCCCAGCGGATCGACCACGCCCTGGTACAGGAAGTAGCCCCACAGGGCGACGGTTGCGGCCGTGGCGATGAGGTTGGCGACGAGCGAATCCGTGCGCTTGAGTGCCGGTACGAAGGTGCCCAGCAGATCCTGCAGCATGAAGCGCCCGGCGCGCGTGCCTGCATCCACGGCCGTGAGGATGAACAGCGCTTCGAACAGGATCGCAAAGTGGTACCAGAAGGCCATCATGGCCGGGCCGCCCACCACCTGGTGGAGGATGTGCGCCATGCCGACGGCCAGCGTCGGGGCGCCGCCTGCACGGGCGAGGATGGTGTTTTCGCCGACATCCTTGGCGGTCTGGATCAGCACGTCAGGGGTGATGACGAAGCCCCAGGTGGACAGCGTGTGCGCCACCGTATCCGGCGTCGCGCCCACGAGTGCTGCCGGGCTGTTCATCGCGAAGTACACGCCCGGGTCGATGACCGAAGCAGCCACCAGCGCCATGATGGCGACGAACGATTCCATCAGCATCGCGCCGTAGCCGATGAAGCGGGCCTGCGTTTCGTTCTCCAGCAACTTGGGCGTGGTGCCCGACGAGATGAGCGAGTGGAAGCCCGACACCGCGCCGCACGCAATGGTGATGAACAGGAACGGGAACAGGTTGCCCGACCACACCGGGCCGCCGCCGCCGGCAAACTGCGTCAGCGAAGGCATCTGCATCTTGGGCGCGACGATCAGGATGCCGATGGCCAGGGCGAGGATCGTGCCGATCTTCAGGAACGTCGACAGGTAATCACGCGGGGCCAGCAGCAGCCACACCGGCAGCACCGAGGCGACAAAACCGTAGCCGATCAGCATCCACGTGAGGGCCTTGCCGTCGAACGTGAACAGCGGCGCGAGGGCAGCATTTTCATGCACCGCCTGACCGCCGATGATGGCCAGCATCAGCAGCACGAAGCCGATGATGGAGATCTCGCCGATGCGGCCCGGGCGGATGTAGCGCACGTACACGCCCATGAACAGCGCGATGGGAATCGTCGCGGCCACCGTGAAGGTGCCCCACGGCGAGCCGACCAGCGCCTTCACCACGATCAGCGCCAGCACGGCCAGGATGATGATCATGATGAGGAACGCGCCAAACAGCGCGATCACGCCAGGCACCGTGCCCATCTCGCTCTTGACGAGGTCGCCCAGCGAGCGGCCGTCGCGGCGGCTGGAGATGAACAGCACGATGAAATCCTGCACTGCACCGGCAAACACGACGCCGGCCAGGATCCACAGCATGCCGGGCAGGTAGCCCATCTGCGCGGCCAGCACGGGGCCGACCAGCGGGCCAGCGCCAGCAATGGCCGCGAAGTGGTGGCCGAACAGCACGTGCTTGTTGGTGGGAACGTAGTCGAGCCCGTCGTTGTAACGCCAGGCGGGCGTTTTGCGGGTGCCGTCCAGACCGAGCACCTTGTCGGCGATGAAGCGGCTGTAGTAGCGATACGCGATCAGGTAGATGCATACGGCGGCCACTACCACCCACAGCGCGCTGACGGCCTCGCCGCGCGCAAGCGCAACGGTGGCAAACGCAGACGCGCCAAGAATGGCGATGACCAGCCAGATCAGGTGTTGCCTGACGAAGCTCATGTCGGTCTCCTCGAACCTTGGTCGAAGTGTTGTGCTGAATGCGGGATGTGGGTTCATCCCTGCGGTAAGTCCTGCCCCGTGACAGGGGCGTGTAGTATTTGCCAGCCCCACCCCGCGCCACAAGCGGAGGACTACGCAACGCATGTCCGTAGTTCTACGCAGGGCCCCACACCTGATCGAGACCGCGCCGCCACCTTGCAATGCAGCAAAGCGCCGCGTTTTTGTTATGAAGCTCCGCCAGAAAATCCTGCTGCTCGCCGTCGCACCGCTGACCATCGCCATGCTGGCGATCATGCTGACCGTGCGCCATCAGTCGATCGCGCTGGCGCGGCACGAACGGCAGTTGGTGGAGTCGGCGTATCTGCAGGCCAAGGAGACCGAACTGCGGTCTTACGTCAAGCTTGCGCAGAGCGCCATCGCACCGTTGCTGGCGGCCGGCCACGGCGCCGACCCGGCCCGGGACGAAGCCACGCGCGATGAAGCCATGCGCACCCTCGCCCGTCTCGACTTCGGCACCGACGGCTATTTCTTTCTCTATGACCTGCGCGGCCGCAACCTGATGCACCCGCGCCAGCCCGAACTTGTCGGCCGCGACTTGTGGGACCTGACGGATTCAGGCGGACAACCGACCATTCAGAAACTCGTTGCGGCCGCGCAGGCCGGCGGCGGTTTCGTGCGCTACATGTGGGACAAGCCGTCCACGCACCAGAGCGTGCCCAAGCTCGGTTACGTCGAGCCGATTCCGCAGTGGGGCTGGATGGTCGGCACCGGCCTGTACCTGGACGACATCGAGCAAACCCTGCGTGAGATTGACCGGCGCGCGCAGACCAACATCGACCAGACGCTGGCCTGGGTGGTGGGCATTGCCGCAGTCAGCATCCTGCTGGTGGCCGGCAGCGGCTTGGCGCTCAACGTGAGCGACCATCGCCAGGCCGATGCCAAGCTGCGCCAGCTCGCGCAGCAGGTGGTGAAGTCCCAGGAAGACGAACGCGCGCGTGTCTCGCGCGAGCTGCACGACGGCATCAGCCAGGTGCTCGTCTCGACCAAGCTGCTGCTGGAAACGGCGCATGGCCATCTTGAGGCCGGGCCTGCATCGCCGGCGTCGATCGAGCGGGCAGACAGCATGCTGCGCCGCGCGCTCGACAGGTTGAACGGTGCGCTGGGCGAGGTGCGGCGCGTGTCGCACAACCTGCGCCCTGCGCTCCTGGATGACCTGGGCTTGGCGGCAGCGTTGGAACTCCTCGTGCGCGAAACACGCGAGGCCCACGAAGACAGCCAGCCGGGGTTTGCGATTGCGCTGGAACTTGTCGGCCCGCCGGTGCAATTGCCGGATGCGTGCAACACCGCGCTGTTCCGCATTGCGCAGGAGGCCGTCTCCAACATCGAGCGCCATGCCACCCAAGCGACGCGCATCGGTGTGCTGCTCGAAAACGATATCGATGCGGTGCGCCTGTCCGTTCGCGACAATGGCCCCGGTTTCGATGTGGAGTCCGTGCAGGTCGACCCGCAACACGGGATCGGCCTGCGCAACATGCGCGAGCGCATGGCCGCGCTCGGCGGCACCTGTACCATCGCTTCCGGCCCGCACGGCACGGAGGTGACCGCCGTGCTGCCGCATGGCGTCATCGCTCGATTGGCTTCTGCTCCCTCTTCTCCGCTCGTATGAACATGCGATCACCCGCGCCCGTCAAACTGCTCCTCGTCGACGATCACCCGCTCGTGCGCGATGGCGTGCGCGTGCGGCTGGAAGCCGTGCCGCATTTCGAAGTGGTGGGTGAAGCCGGCGACGCTGAGGCCGCCCTGCAGGCCGCGCGCACGCTGTCGCCCGACCTGGCGCTGATGGACATCGGCATGCGCGGCATGAACGGCATCGCGCTCACCGAAAAGTTTGCCGAGGAATTTCCCGAGATTGCCGTGCTCGTGCTGTCGATGCACGACAACCTGGAATACGTACGGCAGGTGATGCGCGCCGGCGCGCGCGGCTACGTGCTCAAGGACGCGCCCGCCAGCGAACTGGTCGAAGCCATCGACGCCGTGCTGGCCGGCCGCCCCTTCTACAGCGCGCAGTTGGCGATGCGCATGGCCGAGCAGGCCGTCATGCCCACGCCCGTGGAGGCGCTCACGCCGCGCGAGCGCGACATTCTCGACGGCATCGCCAAGGGCTACGCCAACAAGCGCATCGCCGACGAGCTGGGCTTGTCCGTGCGCACGGTGGAATCGCACCGCCTGAACCTGAAGCGCAAACTCGGCATCGAGGGCCAGGCGGAACTGGTGAAGTTTGCGGTGGAGCTGGGAAAGGGCCGTTAGACGCCCTTCGCACTGTCCACGTAATCGCGCACCATCGCTTCGAACGAGGTGTCGCGGCCAAAGCCCATGGCATCGGCGCGCGCGGTATCGAAGCGCGCCGGCCAGCTTTGCACGATGGCCTTGATGCGGGCGTCCGGCTCCCAACGGATACGCGAGACCGGCGCATCGCCCGCCACCTTGCGCAGCGCCTCCACCATCTCGCCTACGCGCACCGTAATGCCCGGCAGGTTCAGTGATCGGCGATGGCCCCATGCCGACGCCGGCAGCGTGTACGCGTGCAGCAGCGACGCCACCACCTGACGCGGCGAGGCGAGCCACAGCTCAGTCTCGGCTTCCACCGGGCAGATGGCTTCCTCGCCTGACAACGGCTCGCGGATGATGCCGCTGGCAAAGCTCGAGGCCGCGCCGTTCGGTTTGCCCGGGCGCACCGACACCGTGGGGATGCGCACCGCGCGCCCGTCGATGTAGCCCTTGCGCGAATACTCGCCGACCAGGAATTCGCCCATCAGCTTCTGCACGCCGTACGAGGCCTGCGGCGTGGCCGCCGTGTCGTCGGTGACAACGGCGGGCAACTGGCCGCCAAACACAGCCACGGAGCTTGCGAACAGCACGCGCGGCGCACGGCCGGTCTTGGCATGCTGCGCGCGCAGCGCATCGAGCAATGCGCGCGTGCCGTCCAGGTTCACGCGCATGCCGAGGTCGAAATCGGCCTCGGCGGTGCCGCTCACCACGGCGGCCAGGTGGAACACGCCGCCCACGTTTTCGTCGATCACCTTGGCGATCAGGGCGGGGTCGGAGGCATCGCCGGTCACGTAGCGCACGCGCGCATCGGCAATCTGACCGGCCACCTGGTCCAGCACGATGAAGGTCTCAACGGGCTGCACCGAGCCGTCCGCATCCGGCAGGCCGGGTTGTTCGAGCAGTGCCGCCAGCACGCGCTGGCCCAGGAAACCGGCGCCGCCGGTGATGACGATGTTCATGGTGTCTCCTTGTTGCCTGGCGTAACCCGCCGGGCGTTTTGATCGATGCCTAGGGTAAACAGGGATAAAGCTCTGCGGTCCAACTTGTATGATGACACGACGAATTTACGCTTGCCAAGACATCCTGCCCCATGTTTGAACGACTCGACGCCGCGCCCTCCCTGTCCGACCGCGTGGCCCAGACCCTGATGGACAAGATCGACGCGGGTGAACTGCGCCGCGGCGAACGCATGCCTTCCGAAACCGTGCTCGGGCAGGAATTCGGTGTGAGCCGCACCGTGATCCGCGAGGCCATCTCGCGGCTGCGCCACGAAGGCGTGGTCGAAGCGCGTCAGGGCAGCGGCGTGTACGTCACGCAGCAGGCCGGCCTCAAGCCGCTGCGGATCGACGCTGCGCAGGCCGGGTCGATCGACGCCGTGCTGCACATCATCGAACTGCGCCGCGCGCTGGAGGCCGAAGGCGCCGCGCTGGCCGCCCAGCGTCGCACCGATGCCGAGATGATCGGGATCGACGCCGCACTCGACGGCATTGACGCTGCCGTGGCGGCCGGCGGTGACGGCGTGACCGAAGACCTGCGCTTTCACCATGCCATTGCGGCGGCCAGCGGCAATCCGTTCCTCGTGCAGGCGCTTGGCTTCTTCAGCCAATACCTGGAGGAAGCGATCGGCGTGACGCGCAGCAACGAAGCGCGCCGCGAAGACTTCGCCCGCCAGGTCCGCGACGAGCACCGCGCGATGGTTGAGGCCATCCGCCACCGCGACGCACTGGCTGCACGCAATGCCGCGCAGACCCACATGTTCAATGCCGCACGTCGTCTGGCCGAAGGGCGCGACGTGGCGCAAGACTGATTTCTGGAGTCATTCATGACGCAATCGATGGCTGACCGGAAGGTCGGCGTGATTGGGCTCGGCGCCATGGGCCTGGGCATTGCCAAGACCCTGCGCAATCACGGCTACACCGTGCATGCCTGCGACGCGCGCCCCGGTGCCGCTGCGGATTTCGCCCAGGAAGGCGGCGTGGCCTGTGCAACGCCCGCCGAGGTGGCGGCGGGCGTGGACGTGGTGGTCTCGGTGGTGGTCAACGCCGCGCAGACCGAAGCTGTGCTGTTCGAAGAGGCCGGTGCAGCGGCCGCCATGCGACCGGGCAGCACGTTCGTCATGTGTTCGACGGTCGACCCGAACTGGTCGATTGCGCTGGAGGCGCGTCTCGCGCAACTTGGCATTCTGTATGTGGATGGCCCCATCTCCGGCGGGGCGGCCAAGGCTGCCTCGGGCCAGATGACCATGATGACCTCGGCCACGCCCGAGGCATATGCGGCGGCGGGCCATGTGCTCGACGCCATGGCCGGCAAGGTCTATCGCCTGGGCGACAAGGCGGGCGCGGGCAGCAAGGTCAAGATCATCAACCAGCTGCTGGCCGGCGTGCACATCGCCGCCGCCGCCGAAGCCATGGCCCTGGGCCTGCGCGAAGGCGTACCTGCCGATGCGCTGTACGAAGTCATCACCCATAGCGCGGGCAACAGTTGGATGTTCGAAAACCGCATGGCCCACGTGCTGGCGGGCGATTACACGCCGCTGTCCGCCGTTGACATCTTCGTCAAGGATCTGGGCTTGGTGCTCGATACCGCGCGCGCGACCAAGTTTCCGCTGCCGCTGGCGGCTACCGCGCATCAGATGTTCATGCAGGCATCCACGGCCGGTTATGCGAAGGAAGACGATTCCGCCGTCATCAAGATCTTCCCGGGCATCACGTTGCCGGAGGGCCAACCGAAATGAGCGCAGCGCCCACGTCCCGCCCGGTCCTCGGTTGCATCGCCGACGATTTCACCGGTGCGACCGACCTTGCCAACATGCTCGTGCGCGCCGGCATGCGCACGGTACAGACCATCGGTGTGCCGCAGGCAGGCGCCGAGGCCATCGCTGCGGATGCCGATGCCATCGTCGTTGCACTCAAGTCGCGCACGATTCCGGCGGCGGATGCCGTGGCGCAGTCGTCGAATGCGCTGCACTGGCTGCGCGCGCAAGGCTGCTCGCGCTTCTTCTTCAAATACTGCTCGACCTTCGATTCCACCGATGCCGGCAACATCGGTCCCGTGGCCGAAACATTGATGGCCGAGCTGCGTACTGATTTCACGTTGGCCTGCCCCGCCTTTCCCGAAAACGGCCGCACGATCTTCCGTGGCCATCTGTTCGTGGGTGACGTGCTGCTCAACGCGTCGGGCATGGAGCACCATCCGCTCACGCCGATGCGCGATCCGAACCTCGTGTCGGTGCTTGCGCGCCAGAGTGCGGGCAAGGTCGGGCTGCTGCGGTACGACACCGTCATGCGCGGTGCGCAGGCTGCGCGCGACCAGGCCCAGCAACTGCGCGCCGACGGCGTGAAGCTGGCAATTGCCGACGCCATTTCGAACGACGACCTCATCGTGCTGGGCGAGGCGTTTGCCGACCTGCCGCTGCTGACGGGCGGCTCGGGCCTGGCGCTGGGCTTGCCGGCGCAATATCGCCGCGCAGGGCTGATCACTGCGCAGGGCAACGCGGCGCAACTGCCCGCGGTGGCCGATTCGGCGATCGTGCTGTCGGGCAGCTGCTCGCGCGCGACGAATGCCCAGGTGGCGCACTGGCGTGCCTCGCGCCCGGCGTTCCAGATTGATCCACTGGCGCTGGCCGAAGGCAAACCGGTCGTGGTCGAGGCGCTCGATTTCGTGCACCGCCATGCGGGGCAGACGGTGCTGGTGTACGCGACGAGTGCGCCCGAACACGTGGCGCGCGTGCAGCAGACGCTAGGCGTCGAGCGCGCCGGCAAACTCGTGGAAGACGCACTCGGCCGCATCGCGCGCACGCTCCACGCCGATGGCGTGCGCCGCTTCGTGGTGGCCGGCGGCGAGACATCGGGCGCGGTTGTGCAGGCGCTCGACGTACGCGCGCTGCGCATCGGTCCGCAGATCGACCCGGGCGTGCCCTGGACAGCCACCATCGACAACGACCCGGTTGCGCTGGCATTGAAGTCCGGCAACTTCGGGACGGTGGATTTCTTCGAGAAGGCGCTTGCGCAGCTGGCGCACGCAACGACGGAGCCGGTCGCATGACCGCAACGAACGAAAGCGCGCTGCGCGAAGAGATCGCACATGTCGGTCAGAGCCTGTATGCGCGTGGTTACACGGTCGGCACGGCGGGCAACATCAGCGCACGCCTGCCCGACGGCTGGCTCATCACGCCCACCGATGCCTGCCTCGGCACGCTGGACCCGGCGCGCATCGCCAAGGTCAGTACCGCAGGCGAATGGGTCGGCGGCGACAAGCCGTCGAAAACGCTCGCCCTGCATCGCGGCATCTACGACCGCAATGCGGAGGCGCATGCGGTGGTGCACACGCATTCGACGCATCTCGTGGCGCTCACGCTGGCGGGCGTCTGGCATGAAGCCGACGTGCTGCCGCCCATCACGCCGTACTACGTGATGAAGGTCGGCCACGTGCCGCTTGTCCGTTATCAGCGGCCGGGGCATCCGGATG
Organism: Ralstonia sp. UNC404CL21Col; assembly: GCF_000620465.1. Lineage (GTDB taxonomy): Bacteria > Pseudomonadota > Gammaproteobacteria > Burkholderiales > Burkholderiaceae > Ralstonia > Ralstonia flatus. The sequence continues at coordinate 1,485,488 of NZ_JIBE01000003.1, read as the reverse complement.
TTGCCGCGCAGATTGCCGAGTTGGCGTGCGATGTGCGCGCCGTGCTGCTCGACCGGCTGGGGCCCGTGGTGTGGCACGGCTCGGTGTCCAACGCGGCGTACGCGCTGGAAGAACTGGAAGAAACCGCACGGCTTTGGTTGATGACCGAACCCAAGCCGGCACCGCTGTCCGACGCGCAGATCGACGAACTGCGCCAGACGTTCGGGGCACGTTGGTAGCGAGCAGGAGCAAATCGGTAGCCCGCTGCCCGGCCCACATAAAACCTACACCGGAGACCACATGAACACCTCGACCGCCACCACGGCGGCGTTGCCTTCGCACGCCGTTTCAAAAGAGGACAGCGTCTATGCGCGCGTGTCGCGCCGCATCGTCCCGCTCATCATGCTGTGTTACGTGGTCGCGTATCTCGACCGCGTGAACGTCGGGTTTGCGAAGCTGCAGATGTCGCAGGCTCTGAACTTCTCTGAGACGGTGTACGGGCTCGGTGCCGGCATCTTCTTCATCGGCTATTTCCTCTTCGAGGTGCCGAGCAATCTGCTGATGAACAAGATCGGCGCGCGCATCTGGATCGCGCGGATCATGATCACATGGGGCTTGATCTCCGGCGCGTTCGCATTCGTGCAGACGCCCACGCAGTTCTACGTGATGCGCTTTCTCCTGGGCCTGGCAGAAGCCGGCTTCTACCCCGGCATCATCCTGTACCTGACGTACTGGTATCCGTCGCACCGCCGCGCACGCATCGTGGCGATGTTCATGGCGGCCATTCCCATCTCGGGCATCTTCGGCAACCCGCTGTCGGGCTGGATCATGAGCGCGTTTCACGGAGCGGGTGCTGGCGAAGGCTGGCAGGGCTGGCAGTGGATGTTCGTAATCGAAGCCATCCCCGCCGTGCTGGTTGGCCTGCTGGTGCTCTGGAAGTTCGACGACAGCATCCGCAAGGCCAAGTGGCTGTCGGAAGACGAAAAGCAGATCCTCGAAGCCAACATTGCGGCCGACAACAAAGGCAAGACCGAGCACCCCGGCATCGGCAAGGTGTTCTCTGATCCGCGCGTGTGGATGATGAGCCTGATCTACTTCGCCTTCGTCATGGGCCAGTACGGCTTGACGTTCTGGATGCCGACGCTGGTGAAGAACGCCGGTGTGAAAGACACCCTGATGGTGGGCGTGCTCTCCGCCATTCCGTATGTCTGTGCGGCGATCACCATGGTGCTGATCGGCCGCAGCGCCGATGCACGCCGTGAGCGCCGCTGGCACCTGGTTGTGCCGGCGTTGATGGGCGCAGTCGGGTTTGCGGTGGTGGCAACGGCGGGTAACAACGTAGCGCTGTCGATCGTGTTCCTGTCATTGGCTGCCGCGGGCGTGCTGACGTGTGCGCCGCTGTTCTGGTCGCTGCCGACGGCGTTCCTGCAAGGCACCGCTGCTGCGGCCGGCATTGCCGCCATCAACTCGGTCGGCAACTTGGCCGGGTTCGTGAGCCCCTATATGATCGGTGCGCTCAAGGACATGACGGGCAGCACATCCGCCGGCATGTACGCGCTGGCGGGCGTGCTGGTGCTTGGCTGCATTGCCGTGTTGCGCACGCCGCCCAAGCTGGTCAATAAATAAGCATCGTATTCAGAGGTCTGACATGCCGCGCTTTGCCGCCAACCTGTCCATGATGTACCAGGAGCACGCGTTCCTCGACCGCTTTGCCGCCGCGGCAAAAGACGGCTTCGAGGGCGTGGAGTTCCTGTTTCCTTACGACTTCGACAAGGCCGATATCCGCGCCCGTCTTGACGACGCTGGCCTCACGCAAGCGCTGTTCAATGCCCCGCCGGGCGATTGGGCGGGCGGCGAGCGCGGCATCGCCTCGTTGCCCGGTCGCGAAGAGGAATTCAAGCGCGGCATTGCGACAGCGCTGGAGTATGCGCAGGTGCTCGGCAACACGCGCCTGCACGTCATGGCCGGCTTGCTACCCGCCGGTGCAGACCGCGCACGCCATCAGGCCACCTACGTGAGCAACCTCGCCTACGCTGCGCGCGAGGCTGCCGGCGTGGGCGTCACCATCGTGCTGGAACCGATCAACACGCGCGACATGCCGGGCTTCTTCCTGACGCACCAGGCGCAGGCGCATGCGGTGTGCGAGGAAGTGGGCGCGGCCAACGTCAAGGTGCAGTTCGACCTGTACCACGCGCAGATCATGGAGGGCGATCTGTCGGTCAAACTCAAGCAGTACGTCGATGGAGTGGGCCACGTGCAGATCGCCGGCGTGCCCGATCGCCATGAGCCGGACGAAGGCGAGCTGCACTATCCGCACCTCTTTGCGTTGCTGGATGCGCTTGGCTACAACGGCTGGGTCGGCTGCGAGTATCGGCCCCGTGCCGGCACCAGCGAAGGGCTCGGCTGGCTCAAGCGCTGGCGTGAGAGCCAACGCTGATCGGGCTTCCCCAAACAAAAACGGCCGGCGCTGCGTGTGCAGTCCGGCCGTTGTCTTTTGGCGCGTCGCTTACGACTTGCATGCGCCGAGGTAGCGGCCCTGGTAGTGGAAGCCGCTCTTCATCGGTCCGAACTGCGGATGCTGATACTGCCCATTGCCGCTGATGTTGTACGACGTCGGCGTCAGCGGGCCGCTCGCTTCCAGCACGCCCTTGCCGCCCTGCGGGTCTTCGCACGACAGCGTGACCTTGAGCGTGCCCAGCGTGTAGTTCCAGCGCGTGAGTTTGCAGCCTTGTTGATCGCGGCGGATGGAACGCTCGAACATGGCGCGCACGTCGCCGGCATCGTTGGCGCTCAGACAGCCGCGTTCGGGGCGGCTCGGTACTTGGCGGCCTTGCTCGTCAAAGTGCGGCAACGGCTTGCCGTTCAGCGTCACGCTCGTCGTGCTTTCCCACAAGCCTGGCGTGACTTCCTGGGCGTGCGCGCCCAGCGTCAGTCCAGCCAGCAGTACACCGCTGTGCCACAGCTTCATATTCGATACCTTGAACGGATGAGATGACGCGACGCCCCCATCGCCGCCCGGGATGAGCGGCGATGGGATGGCCGTCGGAGATGCGCGATGCGCGTTGGATCGACCTGGGCTCAGACGCCCAGGCGCACCGGTTCCTTGGTCAGCGAACGGGACGTCGGCATGTGGCCGTACGACGGCAGTTCGGCCTTGCGGGTTGCGGCTTCGAGCTGCAGGCCGATCGCTTCGGCAGCATGCATCGCCGTTGCGCCGCTGGTGCCGACGACGAGGCGATAGCCGCCGCCGCGCACGGTCTGGATCAGGCCATCGCACGGCGTGCCGGCCAGCGCGACGCGCAGCTTGCGCACGTGCACGTCGACCGTGCGCTCCCCCACGAAGACATGGTTGCCCCACACGCGATCCAGCAGTTGCGTGCGCGAATGCACGCGTTGCGGATGCGCGACGAGAAAGTGCAGCAGGCGGAATTCCAGCGGGCTGAGCGGAATGGCGCGCGGGCCGGTGTCGGTCTGGGCGGTCACACCCAACGTCAGCGGGTCAAGGCGCAGGCCGTTGACCTGCAGGATGTCGTCGCCATGTTGATGCGGCGCACGGCGGCGCAGCACGGCGCGGATGCGCGCATGCAGCTCGCCCGTGTCGCACGGCTTGACGACGTAGTCGTCGGCACCGGCGTCGAGCGCGGCAATCTTGGCACGCGCATCGCCATGGCGGGACAGCACGATGACCGGCAGGCCGCGCGTCTGCATGTTGGCGCGCAAGGCCAGCAGCATGTCGATCGACTCGCGCTCGGGCCACGTCCACTCCATCAGGAGCAGCTCCGGCATGGCGGCCAGGATGGCAGCCTGCGCCTGGCCCGGATGGCTGACCCGTTGAACATCGTGTCCACCATCACGCAGGGAAAACGACAGACGCTCCCCCTCTGCCTGGTCTTGTTCGACCAGCAAGATCTGAATACTCACTTTGTGATACCTCCCGTGTAACCAGCCGACACACTCCGGCGAGCAGCCTTGCGGCTGCGCTCTGCTGTCTGCGGTGCGCGTTGTTATGAGTGTCATGCGGGCAATTGCGCCTGTGCTCACATGTCTTTTCTTGCGGGCGCTGTTGCCTGGCCGTCGGCCTTGCGCGGATCGTCATGCTGCTGTTCCCGTCGACGATCGCCAGCGGAGCCTCCTGGGTGGTGTCCAGGGTGGTCCTGAGAAAGGTCTGCAAACCCCTCGGTGCCAGTCGCAGCGTGCCGAACCGTGCAATCGTTTGCACGGTTTGCGGCGCAACTTGCGCACAATCCGAGGCGGCGCCCCCCCGAGCGCCGGTGAAGTAGGGAATCCCCACCTCCGTTGGCATAAGGCTTGTTCGCCCTTTCCCGTTTCCTCTAGTCATGAACCCCCCCTCTGGCTCAGAGAGAAAGGATTCCGTTTTGCGGGATTATAAGAATCCCGTAGGGATTCGTCACGCACGAATTTTAAAATTTGGAAATTTATTCAGTCCGTTACGAAATGAAGTGCCGCGATTGACATGCACTCTTCATAAAGCTATGCCAGGCAACGTTCTTCGCCGATGCAGCCGTTCAATGATTCGGGCGTGGCATAAATACGCGGCAATTATGCTCGGCTTGGCATAATGGTCATTTTCATGTGCGAGCCGGTATTTTTTACAACGCAAATCAATTCGCCAAAAATCAATTGATCTGTTTTGTGGTCAGGGGTAATTCGCGCGATTTAAAACTTTAGGATTACTGCTCATTGTTTAGGCAGTGTTCCGGCGTGGGCGCAAAAAAAGCCCGCACACGGCGGGCTTTTTGGGGTCGACAGCGAGACCGAGGTCAGCCGCCGAGTCGTTCTTCGAGGCGAGTCTTGGCGTCGGGCAGCGCCTGCGGCAGGCCGTGCGCCAGTTTCGTGAACAGCTCGTCGTGCAGCGCCAGTTCCTCCTTCCAGGCCGCCGCGTCCAGCGAGATCACCTTGGCGAACTGCTCGGCCGTGAAGTCCAGGCCATCCCAGCTCAGTTCTTCGTAGCGCGGCGACACGCCGAAGACGTGCTCATCGCCCTGCGCCTGGCCCTCGATGCGATCGACCATCCACTTGAGCACGCGCATGTTCTCGCCAAAGCCCGGCCACACGAACTTGCCGTTTTCATCCTTGCGGAACCAGTTCACGCAGAAGATCTTCGGCAGCGTTGCGCCGCTCTCGGCCAGCTTCTCGCCGAGCTTGAGCCAGTGCGCGAAGTAGTCGGCCATGTTGTAGCCGCAGAACGGCAGCATGGCGAACGGGTCGCGGCGCACCACGCCTTGCTGGCCGGCAGCGGCGGCGGTGGTTTCCGAGCCCATCGTGGCGGCCATGTACACGCCTTCGGTCCAGTCGCGCGCTTCGGTCACGAGCGGCACGGTGGTCGAACGGCGGCCGCCGAAGATGAACGCATCAATGGGTACGCCGGCCGGGTTGTCCCACTCCGGATCGATCGACGGGCATTGCGCGGCCGGCGCCGTGAAACGCGCGTTCGGATGCGCAGCCTTGCGGCCGGTTTCCTTGGCGGTCTCGGGCGTCCAGTCCTGGCCTTGCCAGTCGATCAGGTGCGCCGGCGGCGTGTCGGTCATGCCTTCCCACCATACGTCGCCGTCGTCGGTCAGGGCCACGTTGGTGAAGATGACGTTCTCTTTGAGCGTGGCCATCGCGTTGAAGTTGGTCTTCTCGCTCGTGCCCGGGGCCACGCCAAAGTAGCCGGCTTCCGGGTTGATGGCGTACAGGCGGGTTTTGCCGTTGGCGTCCTGGCGGGGCTTGATCCAGGCGATGTCGTCGCCGATGGTCGTCACCTTCCAGCCGTTCAGGCCTGCGGGCGGAATCAGCATCGCAAAGTTGGTCTTGCCGCAGGCCGACGGGAAGGCCGCCGCCACGTGATACGTCTTGCCTTCCGGCGACGTCACGCCCAGGATCAGCATGTGCTCGGCCAGCCAGCCCTGGTCGCGGCCCATGGTCGAGGCGATCCGCAGCGCAAAGCATTTCTTGCCCAGCAGCGCGTTGCCGCCGTAGCCGGAGCCGAACGACCAGATTTCGCGCGTTTCCGGGAAATGCACGATGTACTTGGTCGGGTTGCACGGCCACGGCACGTCTTTCTCGCCCGCGGCGAGCGGCTTGCCGACGGTGTGCACGCACGGCACGAAATCGCCGTCGGTGCCCAGCACGTCGTACACCGCGCGGCCCATCCGGGTCATGATGCGCATGTTGACGGCCACGTACGGGCTGTCCGACAGCTCCACGCCGATGTGTGCGATCGGCGAGCCCAGCGGGCCCATCGAGAACGGCACCACGTACAGCGTGCGGCCGCGCATGCTGCCGTCAAACAAGCCGTTCAGCGTCTGGCGCATCTCGGCCGGGGCCGTCCAGTTGTTGGTGGGGCCGGCGTCTTCCTTCTTCTGCGAGCAGATGAAAGTGCGGTCTTCCACGCGCGCCACGTCCGACGGGTCCGACAGCGCCAGGTACGAGTTCTTGCGCTTGGCCGGGTTGAGTTGCTTCATCGTGCCGGCGGCCACCATTTCGGCGCACAGGCGGTCGTATTCCTCTTGCGAACCATCGCACCAGACGATGCGCTCCGGCTTGGTGAGCGCTGCCACCTCGCCCACCCACGCGATCAGGCGCGGGTGTTTCACGTAATCGGGCACGTTCAATGCGGGCACGCCCTGCATCACGGGTTGATTCATGACCAAAACTCCAATGGAAGTGAGAAAGAAATCGGTGTCGGATCAGCACGGTGGCCGCGCCCAGCGGCGGGGTGGAAAGCGATCGACGGCGCATCGGAAGCGGGCCGGATCAGCGGTTTCCAGAGGGAGAGGTGAGGCAGGCGGAGGGACGGTAGCCGTGCTGATTTCACATTCAGTTACAAAGCGGTGCGCTGGCGGAAGGTGGGTTTTTCCGGGCAGCGGGGGCCGCGTGCGCTAAAGTGGCGGAACCGAGGTCAACAGACCCTAGAACAAGGACTCGTCACCAGCGGGGCTGCGCAAATTGCGTGCCCGCGGCGGGCAATTCCGAACGTCGACACGGATTGTCGTGCGACGAGGGATGGGAAGAATACCACCGCGAGGGATCGCTGTTTTTTGCTGCGCACCATTGTTCGAAGTGAGATGTCGATGAAGATTGCCGTACTGGACGACTACCAAGACGCTGTTCGCAAGCTGGACTGCTTCAGCCTGCTGCAAGACCACGAAGTCAAAGTGTTCAACAACACCGTCAAAGGTGTGGGGCAATTGGCCGCACGCGTGGCGGACGTTGAAGCCATTGTGCTGATCCGGGAGCGCACGCGCGTGACGCGTCAGTTGCTTGATCGCCTGCCCAAACTGAAGATCATCAGCCAGACGGGCCGCGTATCGCGTGACTCGGGCGGCCATATCGATCTGGATGCCTGCACCGACAAGGGTGTGGTGGTGCTGGAGGGCAGGGGCTCGCCCGTGGCGCCGGCCGAGCTGACCTGGGCGCTGGTGATGGCCGCACAGCGCCGTATTCCGCAATACGTGGCAAGCCTCAAGCACGGCGCGTGGCAGCAGTCGGGGCTGAAATCCACGACGATGCCGCCCAACTTTGGCATTGGCCGCGTCCTGAAGGGCCAGACGCTGGGCATCTTCGGCTACGGCAAGATTGGCCAGCTCGTGGCCGGCTACGGCCGCGCTTTCGGCATGAATGTGCTGGTGTGGGGCCGCGAAGGATCGCAAGAGCGGGCCCGCGCCGATGGCTTTGCCGTTGCGGATTCGAAGGAAGCACTGTTCGAACAGTCCGATGTGCTGTCCGTCCACCTGCGCCTGAACGACGAAACGCGCGGCATCGTCACGGTGGCCGACCTCACCCGCATGAAGCCGACCGCCCTGTTCGTCAACACGAGCCGTGCCGAGCTGGTGGAAGAAAACGGCCTGGTGACGTCGCTCAATCGCGGTCGCCCGGGCATGGCGGCCATCGACGTGTTTGAAACGGAGCCCATCCTGCAGGGCCACACCCTGCTGCGCATGGAGAACTGCATCTGCACGCCGCACATCGGCTACGTCGAGCGCGAAGGCTACGAGCTGTACTTCAGCATCGCGTTCCAGAACATCCTCGATGTTCTGCAGGGCAACGTCGACAGCGTGGTTAATCCGACGGCACTGGCGCCTGCGCTGATCCGCGCATAACGCCAGTCGTCCTGCCCGTCGTTTCCGTCAATCAAGCCGCGGCGCGCAGCTGCGGCTGATTGGCGCCTGCGCCGTCAAAGCGGAAGCTGTCCATCGCCAGCGATCCGTACGTCACCGTATCGACCACGTGCTGAGCCTGCACGCCGCCCGGCGTGGCCTGGCTCGGCTGCCCCATCGCGGCGCCCAGCGCCACGTACAGCGGCATCAGGTGTTCGTCGGTCGGGTGGGCGTGGGCGGCGTTCGGGGCTTGCGCACGGTAATCGCAGAAGCGGGTGAAATCGCCGCTACGGATGCCGTCGGTCATCGTTTCGATCATCCATTCGCGGAAGGCCGTGACCCACGGCTCGACCGGCACGCCGTGCTGCGCCATGCCCGGGCCGCGCATCAGCGCGCGCAGGTTGTGCGTGAAGCTGCCGGAGCCAACAATCAGCACGCCCTCGTCGCGCAGCGGCGCGAGCGTGCGTCCCATCGCCATCTGGCACGCCGGTGACAAGCCCGGCATCAACGACACCTGCACCACGGGGATCGTCGCCTCGGGAAACATCAGCATCAGCGGCACCCAGGCGCCATGGTCCAGCGGCTGGCGCGGGTCCAGCACGGTCGAGGCCTGTTCTTCCAGCCCAGGGACGATGTTGCCGTCGATCAGCGTGCGGATGCGTTCGGCCAAGTCCGGCGCGCCCGGCGGGGCGTATTCCAGGGCGTAGAGCTGCGGCGGGAAGCCGCCGAAGTCATGCCAGGCTTCCTGCTGCGCGCGGGCGGTGACAGCCGGCCGGCGCGTCATCCAGTGCGGCGACACCACGACGATGGCGCGCGGCTTGAGCGCAGCCATCTCTTGCCCGAGCGCCGCCAGCATCTTGCCGACAGGGCCGGGATCGGCCGCCAGCATGGGCGACCCATGGGACAGATAAAGCACGGGGAGCATGTCAAATTTCCTGAAGAATATGTCTGCCATTCTGCGCCGACGCCGCGCCAGTAACGTGCATGGATTTGCAGGGCGGGATCAGGAAAATTGAATGAGTGCGCTTACATGCTCAGCAATTCCTCCGCCACGGTCGGGTGCAGGCCCACGGTGGATTGCAGATGCTTGAGCCGCACGCCCATGCGCACCGCCACCGCGAGCGCCTGGATGATCTCCGGCGCCGCGTTGTCGACGATGTGCGCGCCGAGCACGCGGCCGCTGCGCGCGTTGCATACCAGCTTGATCAGCGACTCCATTCCCGAGCCCGCAAAGCGCTGTTCCAGCGAGACAAAGCGGCGGACGACCACGTCGATGCGGTCGGCGAGCGCGCGTTTGTCGGTGTCTGGGCCGCGTTTGCCCAATTCAGGCCAGCGCGCACGGGCGTCGGCCTCGGTCAGGCCCACGCTGGCGATGGCCGGATCGCAGAACACGGCCATCGGCACGGTGTTCATGTCGGGCAGCTTGATGCCTTTGCCGAACAGGCGTTCGGCCACGTAGCGGCCCTGCGCAGCGGCCACGGGCGTCAATTGCAGCGGGCTGCCGCCGCAGACGTCGCCGACTGCGTGGACGCCGCGGGCGCGCGTACGGAAGTGGCGGTCGACGGCAATGCGCCCGTGCGCATCGAGCGTGACGCCGGCAGCGTCCAGGCCAAGGCCGGCGATGTTCGGCGCGCGGCCGATGGCGCTCATGACACGCTGGGCGCGCAGCACGCGCGGAGCGTCGCTGCCCTCGGTGCTCGCGTAGACGGCCACGCCGCCGCCGTTTACGGCATCGTGTTCGATGCGGACGACGTCGGCGTTCAGGATCAGGTCGACGCCGCAGCCAGCCAGCGACTGCGAAGCGGCCTCGGCCACCGTGGCATCGAATTCCGGCAACACGCGCGCATCGCGCGTCAGCACGGTCACCCGGACGCCAAAGCGCGCCAGCGTGGACGCCATTTCCACCGCGACAACACCGCCGCCCGCGATGATGAGCGAGGCGGGCAGCGCGTCGCAGCCGAACACGTCGTCGGAAGTGCAGGCCAGCTCCGCGCCGGGTACGGGGAGCGGCGTGGGTCGCGCGCCGGCGGCCAGCACGATCTGGCGCGCGCGCAGCGTGGTCTTGCCGGATTCGGTTTGCAAGCGGATGATGCCGCGGCCGCGCAGCGACGCCATGCCGCTCAGCCATTGCACCCCGGCATCGGCCAACTGGGCGAAATGCGCTTCGTGCAGCCGCGCGACTTCAGCACGCGTGCGGGCGATGGCATCGGCCCAGGCGTCTGAGGTGTGCGAGGTGTCTGCGGCGCGCAAGCACCGAGCCATCGTCTGCGACCAGGCCGCGCCGTAGCCGAGCAGCTTCTTCGGCACGCATCCGCGGTTGACGCAGGTGCCGCCGACTTGCGCACGGTCGATCAGCAGCGTGCGCGCGCCAAGTTGCGCAGATCGGCGCGCCGCTGCGAGCCCGGCCGAACCGGCGCCGATCACGATCAAGTCAAACGCATGTGCAGGGTTTGCGGGCATGAAGGGTCCGTCGAAGAGGCGTCGGCCGGACGACCTGGGCGGCACGTCGGCGGGCGCGCCATGTGGAGCAAGCGGCGCGCCCGCCCCCCCCTGTCTTGGAGGAGGTGTTTACGCAGCCACCGCCGTGGCGAACCCGCGTGGAAGTTCGCGCAGGAAGGTTTCGCCGTCATGACGGCCGAGCGCATAGGCATCGCGCATGGCGCCGGGGCGGGTGTAATCCCAGCTCGAAATGGGGACCTTGCGCGAGGGCTGTACATAAAAGCGGCGCTGCACGCCGTCCGCCACCGGCACGTCCATGCGGAAATACGTCGGCCGCGGGTACAGGCGCGTGACCAGCACCAGCGCGTCGCCCGGCGTGGCGTCCAGCGCGTGCACGGGCACGTTGTCGACCATGCCGCCGTCGAGCACCGGCCGCCCCGCGCGCCGCAGCACCGGCGTGAACGGCGGCGTGGAAGCGGATTGCAGCAGCAGGTCTGCCAAGTCTTCCGGGGTGGCGCAATCCTGCGCGCGCACGATTTCCGGCGTGAAGCCGAGGCGCTTGCCCAGCGTCGGGTGCAGCGTCTTGCGAACGTGCTTTTCGATGTTGTAGGCAATCAGCCCCGCCGCCACCGCCGAGCGTGCGCCCAGCCAGCGCGGGATATGCGCCACGCCGATGCGGATCTCGGGCGCCTGCGCCAGCCGCGCGAAACGGCCCTCGCCGAACACCGTCAGCAGCGCCGTGCGGTACATGCCGTAGTGCGGAAACACGCGCTCGCCGCGCAGCAGGTTGCCCCAATGGGCGTTGCGGGTGTTTTGGCGCAAGGCTTCGCCGTAGTAATCCATCAGCTCGGCGGAATTCCATGCATGCAGCATGCACGCCGTCGACGCGCCGGCCGAGATGCCGGCTATCACGCGCGGCGCCAGGCCCAGCTCAGGCTGCACGACGTCCCACCAGCCGGCCTGCCACCAGCAGCGGTTGCCGCCGCCGGCAAAGACCATCTGATCGAACACCGGCGCGCTCATGCCGAGGCCCCGGCGCGGGCGGCCGCTGCCGCTGCCGGCTCCAGCCGCAGCGACGGCGCATATTTGAGGGTGTCGATACAGGCGTCCAGCAGGCGCTCGCGTTTGGTGGCGAGGCTGGAAGCATCCGGGTAGAACAGGTAATCGCCCATGATGCCGTTGAACGTGGCATGAAAATGGGCCACGGCCAGCGGGATGTCGAGGTCGGCCGGCAGCTGCCCGCGCCGCGTCGCCTGCTCGATGATGCTCGTCAGATGGGCCATGCCTTCCTCAAACGATTCCTGCTGGCGCTTGAGGATGGGGCTTGTGTCTTCGACGAACTCGCACTTGTTGAACATGATCTCGAAGACCTTGCGCCAGTGTGCGTCTTCCACGAGTTGCCGCAGCAGGAAGTTGCCCACGGTGCGCAGTTCACCCAGCGGGTCATCGGCCTCCACGCCCAGCGGGGTGCACATCGTCTCCATCGGCAGCTTCACGCGCTCGCACATGGCGGCGAAGACGTCGGTCTTGTTACGGAAGTGCCAATAGATGGCTCCGCGCGTCACGCCCGCGGCCTGCGCGATATCCGACAGTGATGTGCGTGCCACGCCGCGCGCATAGAACACGTCTTCCGCCGCATCCAGAATGCGGTTACGTGTTTCCAGGGCTTCTTCCTTCGTTCGTCTGACCATGATCTTCCAGAGGAACGCCGGGGCATCTCGGCCGGCGTTCTTTCGATTGGCTTTTGTGCAATGCACAATTCCAGGCAACGCACCATTGCGCCCCGCACAACGCGGCAGCAGGTCCGTTGGCTGACAATGCTTGTCGCAGCGCGGTATTCGCTGCCTGTTCGCTTGATCGCCGTCATTGCTACGAACTCCGGAAAAGTGTCAACGGAGTCCCTATTCGTGGAGGGCGAGACTTACATACATACGCGAACGTATCTATAATAGCGCGCACTCCGTCGCTTGCCCATGGCCGTATGCGCCACATCCATGCGGGCAAGCGGGCCCGGGGCCGACTTCATGTCTGTCGGTCAGCGGGCCGGAGATCGACTGCCGATCGCTCCCGCGTTTTAGCATTCTGGTCCGAGTTGTTGCGAGTTCGTCGCAAAGGCCATATCGCATGCCGCGAGATGCAGCTAGCATCGGACGTTTTCGTTTTGTGTTTTTTGGTTTCGCTGACGGCTTGCCGGCGTCGCACTCGTTTGCGCGGCGTTGCGGCACCCGGCATTCCGCTTATCGCCACATGGGGTCATCTATGACGAACACCCGCCGTTATCACCAACTCGCTGCCGCCGCATTCATGGTGGTGGCACTTGCAGCCTGCGGCAACAAGCAGGCACAAGGGCCGGGCGGCGCCGGCATGCCTCCGACCGAAGTCGGTGTTGTGACCGTGCAGCCGCACTCCGTTGGCCTGACCAGCGAGTTGCCGGGCCGCCTGGAGGCCACGCGGGTGGCACAGGTGCGCGCACGGGTCGCGGGCATTGTGCTCAAGCGCACCTACGCTGAAGGCAGTGACGTGAAGGCCGGCCAGCAGTTGTTCCAGATCGATCCGGCGCAGTATCAGGCGTCGCTCGATAGCGCCAAGGCACAGCTTGCGCGTTCGGAAGCCACGCAAACGCAGGCGCAGTTGAAGGCTGAGCGTTACAAGCCGCTGGTTGCCACTAACGCCATCAGCAAGCAGGACTACGACGACGCCACCGCCGCCGCCAAGCAAGCCACCGCCGACGTGGCCGCCGCCCGCGCTGCCGTCGAAACCGCCAAGCTGAACGTCGGCTACGCCAGCGTGACGTCGCCCATCTCCGGCCGTGCCGGTCTGGCGCAGGTCACCGAAGGCGCGCTCGTGGGCCAGGGCGAGGCGACGCTGCTGACGACCGTGCAGCAGATCGACCCGATCTACCTGACCTTCACGCAGTCGAGCACCGAGGTGATGCGTCTGCAACAGGCGCTCAAGGACGGCAAGCTGGCCAAGGCCGGTGGCGATGCGGCCAAGGTCACGCTCGTGACGGAAGACGGGCGTGCCTATGCCCAATCGGGCAAGCTCTACTTCTCGGACCTGACGGTGGACCCGGCCACAGGCACGATCACGCTGCGCGCGATTGTTCCGAACGCCGACCGCACGCTGCTGCCGGGCATGTACGTGCGTGCCCGCCTGGAGCAGGCCGTGGACGAGCAGGCCATCACGGTGCCGCAACAAGCCGTGACGCGCAGCCCGGACGGCGCCTCCGTCATGGTCGTCGACGAAAAGGGCATGGCCGCTGTGCGCCAGGTCCAGGCCGACCGCTCGACCGGCACGGAATGGATCGTCTCCAGCGGCCTGAAGGCGGGCGACAAGGTGATCGTCGACGGCCTGCAGAAGGTTCGTCCGGGCGCCCCGGTCAAGGCCGTGCCGTGGCAGCCGATGCCCGCCGGCCAGGGCAAGGCCCCGCAAGGTCAGGGCGGCCAGGGTAGCGGCGCGGCACCCGCACCGGCAGCCAGCGCCCCTGCTGCAAGCACTCCCGCTGCCAGCGCACCGGCAGCCAAGCAGTAAACAAGGAGCCATCGCATGGCAAAGTTTTTTATCGATCGCCCGGTCTTTGCCTGGGTGCTCGCGCTGTTCATCATTCTTGCCGGGGCGATTTCGATCACCCAGCTCCCGATCTCGCAGTACCCGACCATTGCGCCGCCGTCCGTCATCATCACGGCAACGTATCCGGGCGCTAATGCGAAGACGCTGGACGAATCCGTCACCAGCATCATCGAGCAGGAAATGAACGGTGCGGACGGCCTGCTCTATATGGAGTCGGTCAGCCAGGGCGGTAACGGCCAGGCGCAGATCACCGTGACGTTCAAGGCCGGTACCGATCCGGCACTGGCGCAGGTGGACGTGCAGAACCGCCTGAAGCGCGTGGAAGCGCGTCTGCCTTCGCAAGTGACCCAGCAGGGTGTGCAGGTCGACAAGGCCCGCTCGAACTTCCTGCTGTTCGCCACGCTGGCATCCACCGACGGCAAGATGGACCCGGTGGCACTGGGCGACTACATCTCGCGCAACGTGCTGAACGAAATCAAGCGCGTGCCGGGCGTGGGTCAGGCGGTGCTGTTCGGTACGGAGCGCGCGATGCGCGTCTGGATCGATCCGGCCAAGCTGGTCGGCTACAAGCTGACCCCGACGGACGTCTACAACGCCATCCGTGCGCAGAACGCGCTGGTCTCGGCCGGTACGATCGGCGATCTGCCGTCCGTTTCCGACCAGCCGCTCGCGGCGACCGTCGTGGTGGAAGGTCAGCTCACGACCACCGAGCAGTTCGGCAACATCGTGCTGGTGGCCAAGCCGGACGGCTCACTCGTGCGCGTGAAGGACGTGGCGCGCCTGGAACTCGGCGGCCAGACCTACTCGACGTCCGCGCGGATCAACGGCCAGCCGATTTCGGCCATTGGTGTGCAGCTTTCGCCCACGGGTAACGCGCTGGGCACCGCCAAGGCCGTGAAGGCCAAGCTGGAAGAACTCTCGAAGTACTTCCCGGCCGGCGTGGAATACAAGGTGCCGTACGACACCTCGAAGTTTGTCCAGATCTCGATCGAGGAAGTGGTCAAGACGCTGTTCGAGGCCATGGTGCTGGTGTTCCTGGTGATGCTGCTGTTCCTGCAGAACATCCGCTACACGCTGGTGCCGTCGATCGTGGTGCCGATCTCGCTGCTGGGCGCGTTTGCCGTCATGAACGCGATGGGTTTCTCCATCAACGTGCTGACGATGTTCGGCCTCGTGCTGGCGATCGGTATTCTCGTTGACGATGCCATCGTGGTGGTGGAAAACGTCGAGCGGATCATGGCCGAAGAAGGCCTGCCCCCGCGCGAAGCGACCCGCAAGGCCATGGGCCAGATCACGGGCGCCATCATCGGTATTACGCTGGTGCTGATGGCCGTGTTCATCCCGATGGCGTTCTTCTCGGGCTCGGTGGGCGCGATCTATCGCCAGTTCTCGCTGTCGATGGTGTCGTCGATCTTCTTCTCGGCACTCATGGCGCTGACGCTCACGCCGGCACTGTGCTCGACGCTGCTCAAGCCGATCGAGAAGGGTTCGCACCACGAGAAGAAAGGCTTCTTCGGCTGGTTCAACCGCATGTTCAGCACCACCACGAACCGCTACCAGAGCTTCGTGGAGCGCATCCTGAAGAAGACCTTCCGCTACATGGTCATCTACGCGGTGCTGATCGCTGCGGTGGTGTTCCTGTTCCTGCGCCTGCCGTCTTCGTTCCTGCCGACCGAAGACCAGGGCTACATCGTGACCAACATCCAGTTGCCGCCGGGTGCCTCGGCCAACCGCACGCTGGAAGTGATCAAGCAGGTCGAGAACTACTACAAGCAGGAAAAGGCGGTCGAGAACATCGTGGCCGTGCAGGGCTTCAGCTTCTCGGGTAACGGCCCGAACGCCGGTATCGTGTTCACCCCGTTCAAGGACTGGAGCGAGCGCAAGGGCAAGGACCAAACCGCTGATGCCGTGGCTGGCCGTGCGTTTGGTGCGCTGTTCGGCGGCATTCGCGATGCGATCGTCTTCCCGCTCAACCCGCCGCCGATTCCGGAACTGGGTAACGCAACGGGCTTCACGTTCCGTCTGCAGGACCGCGCGGGCCTGGGCCACGACGCGCTGATGGCAGCCCGCAACCAGCTGATGGGGATGGCGGCGCAAAGCAAGATCATCACCGGCATGCGTCCGGAAGGTCTGGAAGATTCGCCGCAGTACCAGGTGGATATCGACCGCGAGAAGGCCAATGCGCTGGGCGTCTCGTTCACCGACATCAACGCCGTGCTGTCGACGGCGCTGGGTTCGGCGTACGCCAACGACTTCCCGAACTACGGTCGTCAGCAGCGTGTGATCGTGCAAGCGGACAAGATCAACCGCATGCAGCCCGAAGACATCATGAACCTGTACGTGCGCAACAGTCAGGGCAACATGGTTCCGATGTCGACGTTCGCCAAGGGCCACTGGATCGTCGGCCCGGTGCAGCTCGTGCGCTACAACGGCTATCCGGCAGTCCGCCTTTCGGGTGCGGCTGCACCGGGTGCCAGCTCGGGTGACGCCATGGCCGAGATGGAACGCCTGGCGGCCAAGCTGCCGGCCGGTATCGGCTACGAGTGGACGGGCCAGTCGCTGCAGGAAAAGGCCTCGGGCTCGCAGGCGCCGGCACTGTACGCGCTGTCGCTGCTGGCGGTGTTCCTGGTGCTGGCGGCGCTGTACGAAAGCTGGTCGATCCCGGCGGCGGTGATTCTGGTGGTGCCGCTGGGTGTGCTTGGCGCACTGCTGGGCGTGACGCTGCGCGCGATGCCGGATGACGTGTACTTCAAGGTCGGCCTGATTGCGGTGGTGGGCCTGTCCGCCAAGAACGCAATTCTGATCATCGAGTTTGCGAAGGACTTGCAGGCGCAAGGCAAGGGCCTGATCGAGGCGACGCTGGAAGCCGTGCACCTGCGGTTCCGCCCGATCATCATGACGTCGTTCGCCTTCATCCTGGGTGTGCTGCCGCTGGCGATTGCCACGGGCGCCAGCTCCGCCAGCCAACGCGCCATCGGTACCGGCGTGATGGGCGGGATGTTCACCGCGACGGTGCTGGCCGTGGTGCTGGTGCCTGTGTTCTTCGTGGTGGTCCGCCGCATCTTCAAGGGCAGCGAGCGTCAACGCCGTCTGGATGCCGCGCACCGTCCGCTGGACGAGGAAATCTGAACATGCAGAAAACGATGACCTTTCGAACCCCTGCGCTGTTGCCGGCGCTCCTGCTGGCTGCCGGCGTGTTGTCCGGCTGCTCGCTGGCGCCCACCTATGAGCGCCCGGATGCTCCGATCACGAGCGCGTATCCGCAGGCACCGGCCGGCTATGCCGTGCCGGCGGACTCCGCCAAGCCTGGCGATAACGCGCCCCGCGCAACCGAATTGGGCTGGCGCGAGTTCTTTCCCGATGCGCGCCTGCAGAAGCTGATCGGCCTGGCGCTCGAGAACAACCGCGACCTGCGCGTGGCCATGCTCAACGTCGAGGCCGCGCGTGCGCAGTACCGTCTACAGATCGCCGACCTGCTGCCGCCGGTCAACGCGTCTGCCACGTACACGCGCAGCCATACGCCGCCGTCGATCTCGACCACCGGCGGCGACGTCTACACCAAGCAGTACCAGCTTGGCGTGGGCATCAGCAACTACCAGGTGAACCTGTTCAGCGTGGGCGACGTTACGTCGTCTGCGCGTGCGAGTTATCTGGCGACGGACGAAGGCCGGCGTGCTGCACAGATCAGCCTGATCTCGCAGGTGGCCAAGGCTTACCTGAACGAGCGCGCCTATGCCGAGCAGCTGGACCTGGCCCAGCAGACCCTGAAGGGCCGCGAGGACTACTACAAGCTGGCCAAGCAGCGTTTTGACGTGGGTGCTTCGTCCGCACTGGACCTGCGCCAGACCGAGACGCTGGTGGAATCGGCGCGCGTGTCGGTGGCTCAGCTCACGCGCCAGTACGCCCAGGCGACCAACGCGCTGGTGCTCCTGGTCGGGGCGCCGTTGCCGGCCGACCTGCCTGCGCCGACCACGGTGTCGTCGGAAAAGATCGTGGCCGACATCCCCCCGGGTGTGCCGTCGGAGCTGCTGGAGCAGCGCCCCGACATCCGCCAGGCCGAGCAGAAGCTGATTGCCGCCAACGCCAACATTGGCGTGGCGCGTGCGGCGTTCTTCCCGAGCATCGGGCTGACGTCCAACGTGGGCACGGCAAGCGGCGCGCTGCATGATCTGTTCAAGAGCGGAACGGGGTTTTGGTCGTTTGTGCCGAACCTGACGCTGCCGATCTTCAACTGGGGCACCAACGTCTTCAACCTGGACTTGACCAAGACCAACCAGAAGATTGCGGTTGCCAACTACGAGAAGACCATCCAAACGGCCTTCCGCGAGGTGTCCGACGCCCTCGTGGCGCGCGGCACGCTGGAAGAGCAGGTGGCCGCGCAGAAGCGCTTCCGCGATGCCACGGCCGATCGCCTGACGCTGTCTGACCAGCGCTATCGCAACGGCGTGTCGAGCTTCCTCGACGTGCTCGACGCGCAGCGCGATCTGTTCAGCGCCGATCAGACGCTGGTGCAGACGCGCCTGGCGCGCCTGACCAACGCCATCGATCTGTATACAGCGCTGGGCGGTGGCCTGCAGGAGCAGAGCACTACCGTGGCTGCACGGCAGGCGCAGCCGACGGCTGCTCCGGGCGTCGCGCCCGCCACGCCGGACATGACGCCGCAGCAATCGAAGTAAGTTTGCGTCTGTTCGCTCGAAAGCCCGCCTTGTTCAGGCGGGCTTTTTTTTGCCCGCGCCGTTTGCCCCGGTGGTGTGTTCGAGAAATCGAAGCAGCGCCACCTCTTCGCGTCGCAGGCCCTTGCGTGCCCGAACCGCCGGCAGGGCTTCCAGCTCGCCCGCCAGGAAGGCGTCTACCACGGCGGGATGCACATAGCATTTGCGGCAGACAGCCGGCGTGTTGCCCAGGCGCTGGGCAACCGTTGCGACGGCCTCCACCACTTGCCTGCGCGCCTCGGTGGCATTGGTCGCCGGTCGCCCGCGCAGCAGGTCCAGCGCCAGCACGCTGCCCGCCCAGGTACGGTAGTCCTTCGCCGTGAAATCCGCACCGGAAATCTCTTGTAAGTATGCATTCACATCCGTGGAATCGACTACGCGGCGATCCCCCGCTTCGTCGATGTACTGGAATAACTCCTGCCCCGGAAGATCGACGCAGCGCCGGATGATGCGCGCCAGGCGCGGATCCGATACCGACACGTCGTGTTCCACGCCGCTCTTGCCGCGAAACTGAAAGCGCACCGTGTTGCCGTGCACCTCCACATGCCGATTGCGCAGCGTCGTGAGCCCATAGGAGCGGTTGTCGCGCGCATACGCCGCGTTGCCCACGCGCACCAGCGTCACGTCCAGCAGGTAGACCACCGTCGCCAGCATCTTTTCGCGCGACAGGCCCGGCGCCTCCAAGTGGGCGGTGATCGCCTCACGCACCCGCGGCAGCACCGCCCCGAAGGCCAGCAGCCGCCCGTATTTATCGGCATCGCGAAAGGCGCGCCACTCTGCGTGATAGCGATATTGCTTGCGCCCACGCGCGTCCCGCCCCGTCGCCTGCAGATGACCGCCCGCGTGTGGGCAGATCCAGACGTCGGTATAGGCCGGCGGGATCGCCAGCTTGTTGATGCGGGCAATGACGGCCGGGTCGCGGATGCGCTGGCCGCGCGTGTCGAAATAGACGAATTGGCCGCGCAGCCGGCGCCGGGTGTAGCCCGGGCGTGTGTCGTCCACATAGCGCAGCTGTTCGGGCAGCGCTTCGGCGAGGAGGGTGGCCGTTGCAGCAACCGGCGCGGGCGCAGACTTGGGAACGCGTTCCACGGTAGAGGGCCTGGAGAGATGCTCGCGTTGAGCAAGCGGCGTTCCTCTCCCGCGTCTGCCCCTGGCGGGCGGTTGCTCGCGGCGTAGTATCAAGGCCACGCATCGGCGTAAAAATGGCCGAAGAAATGGCCTTTCCGCCACAATCGGAAGTACCTTGCATCGGTAAACGGATTCAACTACACTGCACGCCCTCTGGGCGGTATATAATCCGCTGTTTCGCCGTCCACCCGAATACTGAGCAAGGGACCCGATGACCACCATCCGTCTGAAAGAAAACGAGCCGGTCGAAGTTGCACTGCGCCGCTTCCGCCGTGAAATCGAGCGCACTGGCCTGATCAAGGAACTGCGCGCCCGCACCGCTTACGAAAAGCCGACGACTGAGCGCAAGCGCAAGAAGGCTGCCGCTGTGTCGCGTACGCGTAAACGCCTGCGTTCGCAAATGCTGCCGAAGAAGCTCTACTAAGATCGCGCGATTGTTTCGGTAGCACCAATCGGGTGCTGCCGCTGGCGGTGTGAAGTCATTCGACCTCCGTTCCGCCGAGCTTGGTTCGTAACGCCTTGTGCGTACCGGAAGCCTTTCCGGATTCAACCAACGCTCCACTCCCCGATACAGAAGCTAGCAAGATGCGGTTGATGGCCTGTGCGCCATTGTCCGCCGCTTCGGTGCGCCCTGCGCGCCCTTCTCTGTTGCAAACGACATCCGCCAGCGGTAAATGACCGGCTGGCTGTTGGCGTTTGTTGCGCCGATTCTGTGCGGGAGTACAGTAGCGGGCATCTCTTGCTCGCGTTTCCCCGACAACGATGCCTACTACCAATTCCAACGAGTATTGGTTTCCCGCCAAGCGCTACGGCTGGGGATGGGGTTTGCCTTCGCGTTGGCAGGGCTGGGTGGTGCTCGCCATCTATGCCGTATTGCTCGTGGCCGGCATCGTCGGGCTGCAACCGGGGCGCGCGCAGTTGGGTTTCTCGTTGTACGTCCTGGGCGTGTCAGTGCTGCTGGTGCTGGTTTGCTGGTGGAAGGGCGAGCCGCCGCGCTGGCGCTGGGGGCGCGATTGAACGGCATGCTGCCAATTAACCGCGCAGATGCGGACCGACGCGTTTCTCCAGCAAGGCGACGAGTTCGGGCTGCATGAACGCGTAGTTATCGGGAATATCCAGACACACGACGCGCTTGCCGCGTAGCCGCGCACCAAACCGTTGCGACAGGCGTCGCCGGTGGCTGCGTTCCATGACGAAAATCACCTCAGCCCAGTCGAGCTGGTCGGCATCGAGTTGTACGTCTGCGTCGGGCGCCAAGCCCGCAGAGCCGGTCTCGACGTTTGGCCATTGGGCGAAGACTGCTTCTGCCGTCGGGCTACGTAGCCGATTGCGGCTGCAAATGAAGAGCGCACGCATCGCCCTAAGCTGCAGCCTTCGGCGCCGCCGCTATCGACGCCCGATAGCCCTCCGGCAAATTCGTCGGCAACGCATCCGGCGCAAACAGCCCGAGGCGCTTGTGCTCATGACTGACGGTCGGCTCGAACGGGCCGACCAGCGCACACGCATACGTGGCAATAAACACGTGCTTGCCTGGCACGACTTCGAACAGGTACGTGTCGATCAACGCGCTCACTTCCACGCGCAGGTTCAGCTCTTCGGCGATCTCGCGGACCAGGCATTCGATTGACGTTTCGCCAAGTTCGATGCGGCCGCCGGGCAGCTCCCATTCTTCCCGTTCATTGAGTAGCAGGACGACATCGCCGGTGGGTGCGCGGAGGACGCCTTTGATGGAAACGGGGTAGGCAGACATGGGGCGGTCACTTTCCAATACAAAACCGACTAAAAATCACCC
The DNA here is from genome assembly GCF_000620465.1 of Ralstonia sp. UNC404CL21Col. Lineage (GTDB taxonomy): Bacteria > Pseudomonadota > Gammaproteobacteria > Burkholderiales > Burkholderiaceae > Ralstonia > Ralstonia flatus. Next base: position 1,463,766 of record NZ_JIBE01000003.1, on the reverse strand, counting down.
CCAGCAAATCATCGCTCGAAAACGCCCCCGTAATGCTGTTCAAAGCCTCTTGCGCAAGCCGCAGCTCCTCGGCAAACAGATCCAGCGATTGCGCTTGCTGTGCCGCGTGCTCCGCCGCCGTGGCGAGATGTTCGCGGGCCGTGCGCAGCGCCGCGAGATGACGCTCGCGGGCGAGGTAAAGCCCCTCGCCGCCGCCCTGCCAACCTGCAATCTCGAGCAACGCCGCGCGCAGCAGTTCGACGCCAAGGCCGTCGCGCGCCGATAGCCAGACCTCAGGCGGCTCGGCATCCACGCGGCCCGGTACGGCCACGCCCGAAAGGTCGATCTTGTTGATGACGCGCAGCGTCGGAACGCCGGCGGGCACGTGCTCGGCGATGCGCGCGTCGATCGCGGCGTCTTCCGGCGAGAGGCCGTTGGCCCGATAGTCCGCCGCATCCAGCAGATGCAACACGACATCAGCGCGGGCAATGGCGGCCCACGTGCGCTCGATGCCGATGCGCTCGACTTCGTCTTCCGTATCGCGCAGGCCCGCCGTGTCGACGATGTTCAGCGGGATACCTTCAATCTGGATCGTCTGCTGCACCTTGTCGCGCGTGGTGCCGGCGATGGGCGTCACGATGGCAAGCTCTGCGCCGGCCAGCGCATTGAGCAGCGACGACTTCCCGACGTTCGGCTGCCCCGCCAGCACCACGTGCAGGCCCTCGCGCAGCAGCGCACCCTGGCGCGCCTGCGCGAGCACGCCGTCAACGGCCGCACGAATGTCGGCAAGCTGGCCGCGCGCGTCGGACGCCTCCAGGAAGTCGATTTCCTCCTCGGGAAAATCCAGCGTCGCTTCCACCAGCATGCGCAGATGAATCACGCGCTCCACCAGCGCATGCACGGCCTGCGAGAACGCGCCGTCGAGCGAACGCGCCGCCGAACGTGCGGCGGCTTCGGTGCTGGCTTCAATCAGATCGGCGACGGCCTCAGCCTGCGCCAGATCCATCTTGTCGTTGAGGAAGGCGCGGCGCGTGAACTCGCCGGGCTCAGCCACGCGCAGGCCGATCTCGCGGCCGGCGTCCAGGCAGCGCTGCAGCAGCAGCTGCATCACCACAGGGCCGCCGTGGCCCTGCAGCTCTAGCACGTCTTCGCCCGTGTACGAATGCGGCGCGGGAAACCACAGCGCGATGCCGCGATCGATGGCATTGCCGTCGGCGTCGAGGAACGGTAGGTAGGTTGCCTGGCGTGGCGTCAGCACGCGCCCGCACACGGCTTGCATGACTGCGCGCACGTCGGGCCCCGACACGCGCACCACGCCGATGCCGCCCCGCCCCGGCGCGGTGGCAATCGCCGCGATGGGGATCGTGAGGATGGGCGCGCGTGGCGCGGTGGAAGCGTTCGGCAAGGCGGTGGGGTGGTCAGCAGCAGTCATGGGCGGTATTGTGCGGCAGCCGCGCCATTGCGCGCCAGTTTCCAACCAAGGAGATTCGGATGATCGATCACACCGGCGTCGTCGTCAGCGATTTCAACGCCAGCAAGCGGTTCTACGAGCAGGCCCTTGGCGCCATTGGCCTGGCCAAGGTGCTGGAGTTTCCCGCGGCCGTTACGGGCCACACCGACGTGGCCGGCTTTGGCCCGCCGGGCAAGGCCGAGTTCTGGATTTCGGCGGCGATGGCGGAGCAGGCGCCGAACAAGCCGCCGCTGCACGTGGCCTTTCGCGTCGATACGCGTGGCGAGGTGGAGGCGTTCTACGCCGCTGCGATGGCTGCCGGCGGCACAGACAACGGCGCGCCCGGCGTGCGCGCGCACTATCACCCGAATTACTACGCCGCGTTCGTGCGCGACCCCGACGGTCACAACATCGAGGCCGTTTGCCACGCACCGGTTTGAAATTCTTGAAGCGTTTCTGGCAGGCATAAAAAAAGGCACCCGGAGGTGCCCTTTTTGCTGAAGCGCATTCGCCTTACTTGGCGGGTGCCGCCTTGTTGTTGGTGCCCAGCATGCGGTTGATCGACCATTGCTGCGCGATCGACAGGCAGTTGTTCACCACCCAGTACAGCACCAGGCCGGCCGGGAAGAAGAAGAACATCACCGAGAACGCGATCGGCATGAACATCATCACCTTGGCCTGCACCGGGTCCGGCGGCGTCGGGTTCAGCTTGGTCTGCACGAACATCGACACGGCCATCAGCACCGGCAGGATGTAGAACGGGTCAGGCGTGGACAGATCGTGCACCCAGCCGATCCAAGGCGCACCGCGCATTTCCACCGACGACAGCAGCGCCCAGTACAGCGCCATGAACACCGGAATCTGGATCACGATCGGCAGGCAGCCGCCGAGCGGATTGACCTTCTCGGTGCGGTACAGCGTCATCATTTCCTGGTTCATCTTCTGCGGATCGCCCTTGTGGCGCTCGCGGATGGCCGTCATGCGCGGCTGCAGGTCCTTCATCTTGGCCATCGAACGGTAGCTCGTGGCCGACAGCGGGAAGAACACCAGCTTGATCAGCACCGTCAGTGCGACGATCGACCAGCCCCAGTTGCCCAGCAGCGCGTGGATTTTTTCCAGCAGCCAGAACAGCGGCTTGGCGACGATGGTCAGCCAGCCATAGTCCTTCACCAGGTCCAGGCCCGGCGTGATGGCCTCAAGCATGCGCGCTTGCTGCGGGCCGGCGAACAGGCGTGCCGTGGCCGACACGCTGGCGCCCGGCGCCACGGTGCCCAGCGGCTCCTGGATGCCGATGCGGTAGAAGTTGTTGTCGACGCGGTTGACGTAGTACTCGCGCTTGACGTTGTCTGCCGGAATCCAGGCCGATGCAAAGTAGTGCTGCACCATCGCCACCCAGCCGCTGTCGGTCGGGGCCGGCACCTGTGCCTTGCCCTTGTCGATGTCGGCAAAGGTGATCTTGTGGAACTTGTCGCCGTCGGTGTACACGGCCGGGCCGGTGAACGTGCTGTAGAAGCGCGACTGCTCGATCGCGCCGCCGTCGCGGGCCAGTTCCAGGTACAGGGTCGGGTTGATCGGCGCGGTGCCGTCGTTCGTCACGTCGAAGCGCGTGTCGATCACATAGCTGCCGCGCTTGAAGACGTACGTCTTGGCCAGCTTGGCGCCGCCCTTGTCGGCCGTCAGCGTGATCGAGACATCGTTGCCCGTGCCCAGGTCACGCGGGCCGGCCGATGCTGCAAACACCGTCGTGTGGTTCGGGAAATCGCCGCCGATCAGGCCCGAGCGAGCCAGATAGGTGCGCTCGACGCTGCGGTCGAACAGCACCATCGGGTTGCCGTCATGGTCTTTCTGATCGAGCAGTTCGAGCTTGGTGACGATGGCGCCGTCCGTGTCGATGGTGGCGCGCAGCAGGTCGGTCGAGATGACGATCTTTTCCGATGCCGGTGCCTGCGAAGCGGCGCCCGTGGCCGGGGCGGCTTGCGACCCGGCGGCTGCCGTCGTCGAGGCGCTCTTCGGCACATCGCCTGCGGGCGTGCTGCCCGGCGCGGCGGCCGTGGTCGTGGCCGTTTGCGGCGTCGGGAAGAACATCGACTGGTGGCCATTCGCGCGTTGCCAGTTGTCGAACAGCAGGACAACCGCCAGCGAGAAGATCACCCAGAGAATGGTGCGTTTGATATCCATGTCGGATTACGGTCTGGGAAGGTGAATCGACGGCCGCGCAGGCTTGGAGTCAGCTGCGGTCGCGTCGGTCGATGCGGAATCGTTGGAGCGGGGCACAGCGTCGCCAGCGGCGGGCGGCACAGGATCATACCCGCCTTGTGCGAACGGATGGCAGCGGCATAGACGTTTTGCCGCAAGATAACTGCCGTAACCGGGCCCATGAGCGAGCACGGCATCACGCGCGTAGTCGGAACAGGTCGGGAGGAAACGGCATTGCGCGCCCACAAACGGGCTGAACGCCACTTTGTAGATGCGCAGCAGAAACAGCAGCACGCGCGTCATGGCGTGCTCCCAGCGGTGGGCTGGGACGGTGAGGCCGCAGGTGGAGCTGGCAGCGGGCGCGCGGCAATCTCGAAGAGATGCACCAGCTCTTCGCGGCAGATCCGCTTGAAGGCGGTCACGGTCGGTACGTCCTGGCGCGGAAACTTGGCGTGCAGGCGGATCAGCACGTCGCGCCCGCCCAGCAAAGGCTGCCGCAGGCGGAACAGCTCGCGGCACTGACGCTTGATGAGGTTGCGCTCGACAGCGCGTTTGGCGAATTTCTTGCCGATCACCACGCCCAGGCGAGCTTGGGCGGCGCCATTAGCACGCACATATAGAACGAAGTGACGACTACGCCGGACCGGCCGCAAAGCAAAAACGGATGAAAACTCATCCGTTTTTGTCAGCCTCGCGGCCTTGGGGTAGGCGTGCAGGCCCATCGCCAGCGTGCCGCAAAGCCACGGGCAACGGCCATGAGCCGCCGCCCCAGGCGCGGCCGTCTTTAGATGGCCAGGCGCTTACGGCCCTTGGCGCGGCGTGCGTTCAGCACGGCACGGCCACCACGGGTCTTCATGCGAACACGGAAACCGTGGGTGCGCTTGCGACGGGTAACGGAAGGTTGATAGGTACGCTTCATGATGCACTCTCTTGTTAATGGGTGGTGCGGACATTGCCGCACGCGCCGGGCCTAGGGCTACCGCCGCGGCCTGGTGTCGATTCAGTCAGAGAAATCGCCCACGCAGACTGCCGTGCGCTATGTTGTTCAGGTCTAGGGTGTCACCGGAACATCGGGCACCGAGAGCATCGGGCCTAAGCCGGATCAGTCGCGACGAAGTGTTTTTCGCCCCGCATCTGACACGAACAAGCGTGCGCTCCCCTGCTGCGCATCGCAGAACCCGACATTTAAGCGGCATTTCCCACATCTGTCAAGCCTTGCTGATTGGGGATAACGTGCGCTCCGCGCCCGAAATCCACCCGCCGGCGAGTTGTCCCCATCGCCTTGTGCGGCTTGGTGTGCTCTGCGAAAAGCCTTGTCGGGACTGGGTTTGCGGCAAGTCAATAAAATGGGTTGTCCACTGCTACTCACAGCAGGTCCACAGGTTATCCACAGACTTATCCTTTGTGGATAACTTTCGGCAGGGGGTACAATCCCGTTCCAATAACGAAAGCCACCCGGTTTCTGGCCAGCGCCAGGGGCCCGGCGGCCGGCCCTCCCGGGGACGTCATCTGACGCGTGTGGCGCCGGTCAAACACCTAACGATAACGATGCAGGATTTCTGGCATGCGGCGTCCGCTCAGCTCGAGAGTGAGTTGACGCCGCAACAATTCAAGACGTGGATCAAGCCGCTGACGCCGCTGTCGTTTGACGAGCAGGCGTGCACGCTGCGGATAGCCGCGCCCAACCGCTTCAAGCTCGACTGGGTCAAGAGCCAGTTCTCGGGCCGCATCCAGTCGCTTGCGTGCGACTACTGGGAGGCGGCGGTCGATGTGCAGTTCGTGCTCGACCCGACCGCCGGCCAGCGCCAGGCGGCCCTCCAGCCGGCGCTCGCGCCGGTGCCGATGCAACCCCTCGGGTCGCAAGCAGGTCAACCGCGGCAGGCCATGCCGGCCGGCAACGGTGTCACGCATGACGCTGCCACGCTGCGCCCCGCGCCGTCCGTGTATCGCGAAACCGCGCTGGCAACGGCCAGCCATGCTGCTGCCGATATCGACGTGCCCGTGATGGACGCCGCCGAGGTCCGCGCCCAGTCGTACCGCATGCCGCCGCAGGCGCCCGCCGTGGTCACGAGCCTGGCCGCGCCGCCGCAGGCGCCGGTGGACGATTCCGTGCACGAGCGCTCGCGGCTCAATCAGATCCTGACGTTCGACAACTTCGTCACCGGCAAGGCGAACCAGTTGGCGCGCGCCGCGGCCATCCAGGTCGCCAACAACCCGGGCAAGTCGTACAACCCGCTGTACCTGTACGGCGGCGTGGGCCTGGGCAAGACGCACTTGATCCATGCCATCGGCAATTTCATGCTGATGGAGAACCCGCGTGCGCGCATCCGCTACATCCACGCAGAGCAGTACGTGTCGGATGTGGTGAAGGCGTACCAGCGCAAGGCGTTCGACGATTTCAAGCGCTACTACCACTCGCTCGATCTGCTGCTGATCGATGACATTCAATTCTTCTCAGGCAAGAACCGCACGCAGGAAGAGTTCTTCTACGCGTTCGAGGCGCTGATCGCCAACCGCGCGCAGGTCATCATCACCAGCGATACGTATCCAAAAGAGATCACCGGCATCGACGACCGCCTGATCTCGCGCTTCGACTCCGGCCTGACCGTGGCAATCGAGCCGCCCGAGCTGGAGATGCGCGTCGCGATTCTGATGAAAAAGGCGCAGGCCGAGAACGTGACCGTGCCGGAAGAAGTGGCCTTCTTCGTGGCCAAGCACCTGCGCTCGAACGTGCGTGAGCTGGAAGGCGCGCTGCGCAAGATCCTGGCGTACTCGAACTTCCACGGCAAAGAGATCACGATCGAGGTCACGCGCGAGGCGCTCAAAGACCTGCTGACCGTGCAGAACCGCCAGATCTCGGTAGAGAACATCCAGAAGACCTGCGCGGATTTCTACAACATCAAGGTCGCGGACATGTACTCCAAGAAGCGGCCGGCCAACATCGCGCGCCCGCGCCAGATCGCCATGTATCTGGCCAAGGAACTCACGCAGAAAAGCCTGCCCGAGATTGGCGAGTTGTTCGGTGGGCGCGACCACACCACGGTGCTGCACGCCGTGCGCAAGATCGCCGACGAGCGCACCAAGGACGCCCAGCTCAACCACGAGTTGCACGTGCTGGAGCAAACGCTCAAGGGCTGACCGCGCGATGGTCAGCAGAGCGCATGGCAACGCCATTCGCCCTGAATCAAGCCTCGACAGACGCCCGCTCGAATGCGGGCGTCTTTTCATGCACAATAGACATATTTGCCGCGCGCGTGACGCTATCCAGCGCCCCCTTATTTGCGGTATAATTTGTGATTAACCCCTTGATTTACAACAACTTTGGGTTAATCGCGAATGCTCCTGCAGGCACCGGCCCATGTGGCCCAGGCTGGGGCGCGCGCGGTGTCACCTCTCAAGCCAAGGATCGCCTTCATGCAATTGGTCAAAACCTCGCGAGACAACCTGCTGCGTCCGCTGCAAATCGTGAGCGGCATCGTGGAACGCCGACACACGCTGCCCATCCTGGCCAATCTGCTGATCACCAAGCAAGGTGAACGGGTTTCCTTCCTGTCCACCGACATCGAAATCCAGATCACCACGCACGCCGATTGCGGCGCCGGCGCCGGCGACATCGCCACCACCGTGGCCGCCCGCAAGCTGGTCGACATCCTGCGTGCCATGCCCGACGGCGAAGTCGCGCTCACGCTCAACGACAAGCGCATGACGGTGCAATCCGGCAAGAGCCGCTTTGCGCTGCAGACGCTGGCTGCCGAAGAATTCCCGACCGTCGCAGAGGCAACCGATTTCGGTGCCCGCATCACGCTGCCGCAGAAGACGCTCAAGCACCTGCTGGCGATGGTGCACTTCGCGATGGCCCAGCAAGACATCCGCTACTACCTCAACGGCATGCTGCTGGTGGTGGACGGCAAGCAAGTCATGGCTGTCGCCACCGACGGTCACCGCCTGGCCTACTGCGGCGTGGAAACCGGCGAGCAACCGGCAGGTGCCGGCGGCCGCCAGGAAGTCATCATCCCGCGCAAGACCATCCTCGAACTGCAACGCCTGCTGGAAGACGTGGACGATCCTGTCTCGGTGCAGCTGGCCTCCAACCAGGTCAAGTTCACCTTCGGCAATATCGAGCTGATCTCCAAGCTGGTCGAAGGCAAGTTCCCCGATTTCCAGCGCGTGATCCCGAAGGGTTACCGCAACAGCTTCACGATCGACCGTGCCTTCCTGCAGCAGGCGCTGCAACGCACGGCCATCCTGACCACCGACAAGTTCAAGGGCGTGCGCTGCATGCTCGACACCAACGTCCTGAAGATCAGCTCCACCAACGCTGACCAGGAAGAAGCGCAGGAAGAACTCGAAATCGACTACCAGGGCGATGCGCTGGATATCGGTTTCAACGTCACCTACCTGCTAGACGTGCTGGCCAACCTCAAGGCCGAAAAAGTGCAGGTGAGCCTGGGCGATTCCAACTCGAGCGCGCTCATCACCCTGCCGGACGACGACACCTTCAAGTACGTCGTCATGCCGATGCGCATTTGACGCGCCGCTGCACCCAGAGCAAGACGAGGGGCTGGATCGTGACGATCCGCCCCTTCGCCGTTTTTAAGCAACCCCGCTGTGTGCGTTGAGATAACCATTTCCGCGCCCATGGCAGCGAGCAGAACGACATGACCGAAGAGCAGAAACCGCAATCCACCCCCGCCGAGGCCAACAGCTACGACGCCGCCTCGATCCAGATCCTGGAAGGCCTGGAGGCGGTACGCAAGCGGCCGGGCATGTACATCGGCGACACCTCGGATGGCACCGGCCTGCACCACCTCGTGTTCGAGGTGCTGGACAACTCCATCGACGAAGCACTGGCCGGTCATTGCACCGAGATCCAGGTCACCATCCACACGGACAACTCCATCTCCGTGATCGACAACGGCCGCGGCATCCCGACCGGCATCAAGTTTGACGACAAGCACGAGCCCAAGCGCAGCGCGACCGAGATCGCCATGACCGAGCTGCACGCCGGTGGCAAGTTCAACCAGAACAGCTACAAGGTGTCGGGCGGCCTGCACGGCGTGGGCGTGTCTTGCGTGAACGGCCTGTCGAAGTGGATGAAGGTGACCGTCCGCCAGGGCGGCAAGGTGCATTACATCGAGTTTGCGCAGGGCGTTCCGCAAAACCGCCTGATCGAAACGGTGCAAGGGCCGGACGGCCAGATGGTCGAAGTCTCGCCGCTGCGCGTGTCGGGCACTACCGACAAGCGCGGTACCGAAGTGCACTTCCTGGCCGACGAAGAGATCTTCACCAACGTCGAATACCACTACGAGATCCTCTCCAAGCGCATTCGCGAACTCTCGTTCCTGAACAACGGCGTGCACATCCGCCTGACCGACCAGCGCACCGGCAAGGAAGAAGACTTCGCCTTCTCGGGCGGCGTGAAGGGCTTCGTTGAATACATCAACAAGAACAAGACCGTGCTGCACCCCACCATCTTCTTTGCCGCCGGCGAGAAAGACGGCGTGGCCGTAGAAGTGGCGATGCAGTGGAACGACGCCTACAACGAGCAGGTGCTCTGCTTCACCAACAACATCCCGCAGCGCGACGGCGGCACCCACCTCACGGGCCTGCGCGCCGCCATGACGCGTGTCATCAACAAGTACATCTCCGACAACGAGATCGCCAAGAAGGCCAAGGTCGACACCTCGGGCGACGACATGCGCGAAGGCCTGACGTGTGTGCTGTCCGTCAAGGTGCCGGAGCCCAAGTTCAGCTCGCAGACCAAGGACAAGCTCGTCTCGTCGGAAGTGCGCCTGCCGGTGGAAGAAGTCGTCGCCAAGGCGCTGAGCGACTTCCTGCTGGAAACGCCCGTCGACGCCAAGATCATCTGCGGCAAGATCGTTGAAGCCGCCCGCGCGCGTGAAGCCGCCCGCAAGGCCCGTGAAATGACGCGCCGCAAAGGCGTGCTCGACGGCATGGGCCTGCCCGGCAAGCTGGCCGACTGCCAGGAGAAAGACCCCGCACTGTCAGAACTCTTCATCGTCGAGGGTGACTCCGCAGGCGGCTCGGCCAAGCAGGGCCGTGACCGCAAGTTCCAGGCAATCCTGCCGCTCAAGGGCAAGATCCTGAACGTCGAGCGCGCACGCTTTGACAAGATGCTCTCCAGCCAGGAAGTGCTCACGCTCATCACCGCCATGGGCACCGGCATTGGCAAAGACGACTACAACCTCGACAAGCTGCGCTACCACCGCATCATCATCATGACCGATGCTGACGTAGACGGCTCGCACATCCGCACGCTGCTGCTCACGTTCTTCTACCGCCAGATGCCCGAGATCATCGAGCGCGGCCACGTGTACATCGCCCAGCCGCCGCTCTACAAGATCAAGCACGGCAAGGAAGAGCGCTACATCAAGGACGACGTTGAGATGGCCGCCTACCTCGTGCGCCAGGCGCTGGACACCGCCGTGCTCGTGCGCCCCGACGGTACCGAGATTGCCGGCGACGCCCTGGCCGAACTCGCCCGCCAGTACCAGCTCAGCCGCGGCGTGATCGAGCGCCTGTCTCGCGTGATTGACGCCGATGCCCTGCGCGCCATTGCCGAAGGCGTGGCCCTGGACCTCAGCAGCGAAGCCGCAGCCGAAGCCAGCGCCCGCACGCTCAAGACCCGCCTGCTGGAAATGCAAGGCAACGCCAGCAACGCCAACGGCGGCGCCACCGCAGACGCCTTCATGCAGTACGACGAGAAGACCGAGAAGTACCGCATCATGGTCGTCCGCCGTCAGCACGGCAACCAGCGCCTCAGCCACATCGACGCCGACTTTGTGGCCGGCGCCGACTACACCGCGCTCTCAAGCACCGCCGCCACCTTCCAGGGCCTGATTGGCGACGGCGCCCGCGTGCGCCGCGGCACCGGCGACAAGGTGCGCGAGCAGCACGTTGCCGACTTCCACGCCGCCATGACGTGGCTGCTGAGCGAAGCCGAGCGCGGCGTGAGCCGCCAGCGCTACAAGGGCCTGGGCGAAATGAACCCCGAGCAGCTGTGGGAAACCACCATGGACGTCACCCAGCGCCGCCTGCTGCGCGTGCAGATTGAAGACGCCATTGCCGCGGACCAGATTTTCACCACGCTGATGGGCGACGACGTGGAGCCGCGCCGGAACTTCATTGAGAGCAATGCGTTGGTGGCGCGGAATATTGATGTTTGAGGACGCCGTCTTGGGCTAGGTAGTCGTCGTTTCTGCATTCTTGCTCTGAGCGCAATGGCAAGGGCGCCAGATCTTAGATCTGGCGCCCTTTTTCTATTTCCCGGAAGCAGCAATCTCGGACCGTTGTAATTTGCGGTATGCAAATTGGGCTTGAGTAGAAAATCGTCCGCACTCATCGCAAATTATTTTAGACTGCTGGGTATACAACGATTTGCAATACCAGAAAAATGCGCGCTGCATCAACACCTCTGATTAAGTGGCCTGGCGGTAAGAGAGCCCTGCTCTCAGAGATTCTGTCAAAGATGCCATCCACATTCGGCACCTACTATGAACCCTTCTTCGGTGGGGGGGCGGTTTTCTTTGGTCTTGCACCTGAGAACGCGGTGATCTCCGACGCGAACGAGGAACTGGTCAATGCATATATACAGGTTCGAGATAATCCTGACACGCTAATCAAAGAGCTAAAGCGGCTACCGAATGCCGAAGAAGTTTATTATCGAGTGCGGGCTTCCAGTCCCAAATCGAGCGTAAGGCGAGCAGCAAGATTGTTGTATCTCACGCGACTGTCGTTCAATGGTATCCATCGAGTCAATCTTGCTGGGAAATTTAACGTTCCATATGGGAAGAAGATCCACCTGTCTTCCGTCGAGCCGGAAAAGCTTCTGGCTATTTCAGAGCTTCTACAAGGTATCGATATTAGGTCTGGTGATTTCAAAGAGATAACGGACTCAGCGTCAGCGGGTGATGTCGTTTATTTTGATCCACCATATACTGTCGCTCATGCTAACAACGGTTTCGTAAAATATAACGAGCGAATTTTTTCGTGGAGTGATCAGGAGCGCTTAGCAGAACACGCTAGACAGCTCGCCCGTCGAGGTTGCCGCGTCGTCATTAGCAACGCCGATCACGCTTCTATTCACGAACTATATAAAGGCTTCGAGTGCACTGTTATTAATAGGCCATCTGTCATAGCGGCCTCCAGCGCACATCGACGCACCATTACCGAATGCATCTTTGTTTTAGGGGGATGAAGTTGCTCGAGAATATTCAACGGAGCGAAGAACTCAGGTCTCTGGCCCGCCAAGCGAGCCGATCGTATGAGGTCAAAAGCACGAATCTAAAAAACATCGGGCGGGAAGAGGCCGATGGCTGGTCCGTTCTCAGGAAATCCAAAACATCTGCTCGCATGCAGCGCGAAAAGACCGGATTTAGGTCAGCTCGCGACAGGGTTTGGACGCTGCTGTTTCGATTGTCATTTGGTCAGCTGTCGACACACGAAGGCTGTGTGCTATTGCTGGATCAGCGCGCAGCGGAAAGTCCTACCAGGACGCTCGACGTGGTCGCGATTGATGAAGAGGTTGTCGTCGCCGTTGACATTCTTCGACCCCTTGAATCAGGAAGGATCGATTTGCAGGGAATGATTTCCAGCATCCTTGGTATTCGCGACCGATTGACGAGGAGTGTGGCGGCTCAATTTCCTAGCGAGCAGAAACGCCAAGTTGTTCTCGCAATATATGTCTCAAGTAGCAATGTATCGGAAGAAGATCGCGAGGTAGCGAAAAAATCTAACGTCGTCCTCATAGATGATTCTGATCTTGCTTATTACGAGAATCTGGTATTGCATCTTGGGGCGGCTGCAAAATATCAGTTTTTGGCTGATATGCTGCCTGGGAAAACAATTGCGGGCTTAGAAATCAAAGTGCCTGCAGTTAAGACGAAGATGGGTCGAAATACATGCTACACGTTTCCCATTTCTCCGGATTATTTGTTAAAGATCGCCTACGTATCTCATAGAACCAAGGGGAAGGCTTCGGATATTAATACGTATCAGCGGATGATTGCGCGAAGTCGACTTAATAAGATTCGGCAGTACATTTCTGAGCACGGTGTATTTCCAACTAATATTGTCCTAAATATTGACAAGCGCTTTATCAATTTCCAGCGAAGCAAGCAGGAAAACGGGGCGGCAGATTCTGACGCTAGCGGCACTATTGGATGGTTGCACCTTCGTCCCGCATACAAGTCTGCGTGGGTGATCGATGGGCAGCACCGGCTCTTCGCATATTCCGGCCATCCCTTTGCAAAATCGGGACATCTTTCTGTGCTGGCGTTCGAGGGCTTGCCACCGAGCTCTCAGGCACGCTTGTTCGTAGACATTAATGCCAAGCAAAAAAGTGTAAAGCCGTCCTTGCTTCAAGAACTTTTTGCTGAATTGAACTGGGACGCAGATTCCTTCGAACTCCGATCGCAGGCTATTGTATCTAAGGCCGTTCAGGTCCTTGATAAGGACAAGACGTCTCCACTTTTTAATCGAATTCAGACCGCTGACACATCGAAGGACTTCATTAGATGTATATCCCTCGCTAGTTTATTTAAGGCGATCGAGAGATCTGAATTTTTTTCGGGGAAGTCGAGAAAATTAGATGGTCAAGAGTGGGGGCCGCTATGGGCAGATAACAACGAGGCGACGCTGAATAGAACTGTTAGCACGCTGAAATTCTGGTTGAACACCGCTCGAAGTGGAGCACCGGAGTGGTGGGATCTCGGTTCCGGGGATGGCGGAGGCTTTGCTATGAACGATAGCGTGACCGCATGTATCAATGTTCTTAGATCAGTGCTAACACATCTGGATAAGTCTGGGTCCAAACTTCGTGCCCTATCTAACAATGAGCTTAATTCACTCTTGAGCCCGTATGCGCGGTCATTGGCTGCATATTTCGGGACGTTTTCGACTGAAGACCGTAAGCGGTATCGCGAGCTTCGGGGTGTGCAGGGACAAACCGCAAGAACTAGACGATGTCAGGCCGCTATTAGAGCTGAAATCCCGGAATTTAACCCTCCCGGATTGGATGATTTCATTCAACGCGAGAAAACGGAAACAAACCTGCAAGCCAAAACGATCATTGACGATATCGAGGTGCAGTTGAAGGAATTTGTAGTTGAGGAGCTGAGACAGGAGTTTCGAGACTCTGATACTGCCTGGTGGCAAGATGGTGTTCCTAAGCCAGTACGGCTTGAAGTTATGAGCCGGAAAGAAAGGGATGATTCTAAGCGCGGGTCAATAGAGGCCTACTTCGATCTTATTGACTATCGTGTAATTGCCATGAATAACTGGGAGTTATTCAAAAACGCGCTTGGTGTTGGTGGTGGAAATAAAGAGAAACAGACGAAATGGATGGTGGATGTTAATGAGATGAGAAATCAGGTTGCTCATGCGTCGTCTGGTGTTGTTTTGTCAATAGAAGCGCTAACTAAGCTTCAGGGATACCAAGAAATTTTGACGCGAAATATAAATGCTGCGATTTCGGTCGATACTTCACATGAAGAGGCGGATACTGACGAAGGTTTCGAAGAGGCTTAGGAGTAGGCGGCACCGAAATTGGTACTGTTTCCTTCGCAGTCCAGTGCGGTGCCCACGTTTTGGAGACTCAAAGGTGGAGGCGCGGTACTCCGCTCTATTTGCAGTTGTAGCGTGCCGCAGCGTTATGCCGTAATGAATGAAAAACCGCCCCAAAGGGCGGTTTTTCTTATGGTTTTCAACCGATATAGACCTTACTGCGCGGCCCCCTCTTCCTTCTTCCTACGCCCCCGGCTAAACCGTGCCGACAATGCCTGCCGAGCCGTATCCAACCCCTCTCCCTTACCGGCAACCTTCAGGAAGGCATACCCCTCCAGCGAACCCGTCATCAAATCTCTACCCAGCGCCAGCTGCGAATCGCGCATCTTTTCGTAGAGCTTTTCAACGCGGACCAAGCGAGGCCGGAGCGTGTCAAAGCCGGCGAGGTCACGCCGCAGTTCCGCAAGGCTGAAGTTGGCCGGCAACACGCCGGGGTTATTGCCTAACACTTCCACGGCCTTACGGCAGAACGCTTCCGACTTGTCGCCCATCTTCATGAGTGTGCTGTGTTGCTCTATCGACAAATCGATCAGACCAGCAAGCTTCTCTTCCAGTGTCTTCAGCGCGGCGTCGACGGCGGTCAGGTCAGCGGCACTTGGCTGAAACGAAATCAGGTTTTGTGACATTGCAATCCTTATTGGTTGGCAACGTTATGCCGGTTGGCGCAACCCCGCGAGATTGGCGTGCCGCTACCCCGGTAGCAATGCAAGCAGCGACATCTGACAATTGGACCGGCGTGCCTCGAAGGAAACCGTACAGGATTCCGCCTGCTTCGTTTCAGTGTGGGACAGTGACGCTCGACCCTTGGACGGTCGAGTTCGAGTGTTTAAGAGTCGAGCCTGACTGTCAAAGCGTGACGTTTCAGAGTCTAACGGTGGAGCGCGAGGCTCAAACACTGGCGCTTCAGTGTTTGAGGGGCAAGCTCGACCGTCAGAGGGTCGGACTTCACCGTTTTAGGCTCAAGTGCGACTCTTCGAGTGTGGCACTCCATGGTCCGACGGTGGAGCGCTAGTCTCAGGCAGTCGATGACGCGGCGCCGACGGAAAGCTATTGACCGTTTCCGCCCGCGAACGGAGCTTCCTTTGCCGCGATGCGAGCGCGTAGCTCGTCGTTTCGGCGTTGGCCGTTCTCGCCAAAGTGAATCAGGCGATGGCACGTAGGGCAGATGGCGCCGACGTACCGTGGGTGGTCTAGCCCACCATCGGAAAGCCTGTTGATGTGGTGCGGTTCCAGATAGGGCGTGCCGTCGCTCTTGCGATTGAACGGTGCCGGCGCCTCGCAAAGCTCACAGTGGCCCTCCGCTCGCGCTAAGACATATCGCTTAACGCGCGCACTGCGCTGGTATGCGATCCGGACAGTCTCTTTCGCGTCGGCGATGGGGCCGCCGGGCTGACATGCAGCGATCGCCGCTTGCCTCAACGTCGACAGGTCCCCTGGCTGGCTCTCGGCCTTTGTCGCATTGTCGTCGTCTTGATCCGGCAGATCGTCCAGTTCGCGACGCAGCGTGTTCGATACCGGCATCAGCCGGAACACAATCACATCGCGATCGTTTCCATTGCGGTCTGCGTCTCGTTTGAAGAAGTGCGAATCACAGGCGAACTCGCCCAAGTACACGCATGGCTTCCCTTTGCCGGCCATCTGAAAGACATGCAGTGCGCGGCCGTCCTTCGCGTGAGAAGCGATGGCGAGGTTGCCCTTGCTCATCTTCATATCGCCGAGCTGTCCCTCACCAACGTAAAGCAGGTGACCAAACTCGTCGAATTCGTCCTTGTAGCCGTGCTGTTCGCCTGTCCCCGTAAAGAGAAAGACGGCGGGCGACAGTCGGGAGGGTGCTATGCCGCTTTGGCCGCTGCCTCCGAACTTTCCCGTGATCTCTTTTCTGCGGTTGTAGGCCTTCCCGATGACGAACTCGGGAATCTCCATTGCCATTGCCGCCGTCAACTGAACGGCGTTCTGGTCCTCATTGGGCAGCATGCAATCCCCCCGGATTGGCTGTAAATTTTTGTGCCCATTCTATGTCACGCTACTCCACAGTGAGTGGTGCTCTCGGTTCCTCAAGCCTAGCGCCATCAAGCCGCCGTCACATTTCGTGCCGGAAATAAGGGGCTGCTTTTGGACTTCACTTTCGTATAATCCCCAGCGCTGCCGCATCAACGGCAGCCGGGTCTGGCGATCCGTCTGAAGTATTTCCTGTGAATGCATGTCGCCTCGCGCGACGTGCTGCGTTCGCTCGCGCAAGCCAGTTTATGGCGGGCCGGGCGGGGAGACCTTCGGGTCTGCCGGCGCCACAGGGAGCCGGTTCGCCAGCCCCGCCGTCAGGCCCGCCACCCCTCATCTGGCGATGAGCGGCAGGCCTCTTCAATCCCTGTGGAGGCTTCATGCCAAGTTCTCAAAGCGGGCACCGCCCCGCGTCGTATCCATCCCCGCCAACATCGCAACCCCCGTCGGCCACGTCATCCGACACAGGCAGGCTCACCAAAAACCGCACCTACCTGAACAGCGCCATCGCAGCGCAGGCGTATCTCAAACGCACACGCACCGCCATGTGCACACACGGCCAATGCCGTATTGAGGAGCGACGAATGAAGATGCACCGGCTGGGTCTGAAAGCCCTGCGCGTGGTGGGACGAGCAGTAGCGGCGACGCTGGGCTTGACTGCGGCCACGTCTGCTTTCGGCACAGACTTCCGACCTTTTCCTACCGCGCTCTCGCTGCCACGGGATGTTGCGGCTAATACCGTTGTGGCCAGGAGCTATATTACGCCTCAACAATTATGCGGCGAGGGCACATGCAGTTTGGTGTACTTCGCTCCTATTTCCATGGTTTCCATCGTCCCCGGCAGCATATCGGGCTGGGAAGTGGAGGGGCCGACCGTTATCACAAAAATCAAAGGCTTAAGGATGCAAGTCCTTGTCAATGGAAATCCTCAGGCTCGATTGAGGGAAGATGGCGCGCCGATCAGATTTTCCTCGCCGCTCGAAATTCAATTGCTGAGGGACAGTTCCCCAGAGTTGGTTAACGGAATATCCGACGATCCAATTCAGTTCAGGCTTTCTACAAAGACAACGTCAGGATCCAACAAGATCGGTCACTACATCAGCCTTAACACGAGGCTGACCAGAATCGAAGGAAGCTGCTCGGTGCCAAGTCGGACGGTAGAGCTGCAACCCGCTCGCGCGGGACGCTTGACTGGTATTGGCGCAACGGCTGGCGAGCGTAGCTTCCAGATCAACATTAACGACTGCCCGAAGGGATACAACAAGATTCTCTACAGGCTCAAGCCGATGGGCGACACCGTTGAGACGTCAGCGGGGGTATTGCCGCTTTCCCCCGAATCGACCGCCCAAGGCGTGAGGATCAGGGTAACTGACAGCGCAGGGGCGGCCGTTGTATTCGATACGTCGACCGGAATCGATGATTACAACAAGGGCAGCGGCGGTTCGTTCTCGATCCCGATGCGGGTGTCATACGTTCAGACCGAAGCCGAGGTCACGCCCGGCACCGTGAACGGCGCCATGTCGGTGCTGATGGAGTATCAGTGACGAGCGGCGGCGCGGATGCGGTCGACTGTGAGGGGCGCTATCGGATCGAGCAAATGTGAAATGACCGCTCACGTTGCCATAAGCCGATGATTCTCGGCAGCCGACCGTAGAGGGGTATCCCAGGCACAAATCTGCGCGCGCTCGGATGACTTCCTCATCGACGCCATTGCCGAAGCGGCACTGCGAGGCCTCAACTCTCCGAATTCAATATCGCCAAATTCAGATGTAAATATCGTTGAACGTCGCGCATTTGCATCGAATTTACGGTTGCTGATTTTTGGCAAGGCCGTTTCGATTATCATCCGCGCAAACAGCAAAAAGGCAATCGCTCTGCACCAGACAGGGTGAGGCCGGTCGGGGTTGCGTTCCCATTCAAACGGGGCAGGGAGTGCTTTCGCATGAGACGAGATCTCAGGCGTGCTGGCGCACGTCGCCACTCTGTTGGGCATTCGTCCCAGCTCTCCTCTGGTCAGCGCGCGCTGCCCGCCCCTTCGCCTGAATCGGAACGGCCCACGCTGTAGCAAGCGCACGCCTGTGTCTGTCGTCGCCCCCTTTTTTCAGCCTGCTTTGCGCACGTTCAAACGTGCGCCAGCGCGCTGTTGTCGTCTGCCGTGTCAGTAGAGAAACATCATGAACGCCAAGTGTTATCGAACTGTCTTTAACGCCGTACGCGGCATGCTGGTTGCCGTAGAGGAAACGGCCAGGAGCACAGGCAAGGGGCGTGACACGGGAAGCCGCACCAGCCGCCGGGCATCTGCGCTGACGTTGAGTACGGTGGCCGCGCTGGCAGCGCCGGGTCTGAACGCGCAATCACTGACGCCGGACCGCAATGTTCCTGGTCCGCACCCGGTAGTAGGCGTCGCGGCGAACGGCACGCCTGTAGTGAACATCAATGCGCCATCGGCCGCGGGCGTCAGCTCCAACGCGTTCACGAACTACAACGTGGGCCAGGCCGGCGTTGTGCTCAACAACAGTGGCCAGAATTCCCAGACCCAGATCGCGGGCTGGGTACAGGGCAACCCCTTCCTGGGCAACAGCGCTGCGCGCGTCATCCTGAATCAGGTCACCAGCGGCAATCCGTCCGTGTTGGCAGGCCCCACAGAAATCGCGGGCAACCAAGCCAGCCTTATCGTTGCCAACCCCGCAGGCATCACGTGTGCCGGTTGTTCGTTCATCCAGGCGCCGCGGGTCACGCTCACCACCGGCACGCCCAACTTCGATGCGCTGGGCAACATCTCCAGTATCTCAGTCCAGCAAGGTCAAATTACGGTGAATGGCGCAGGCCTTGATGCGCGCGGCGCGCAGCTTGATTTGCTGTCTCGCGCCATGGCCATCAATGGTCAAGTGTGGGCCGAGCGCATCAACGCCGTGGCAGGTGCCAACAGCGTGGACTACGGCAGCGTCACGCCAACCGCGATTGCGGGCGTGGGCCCGGCGCCGCAGGTCGCCATCGACGTTGGCCAACTGGGCAGCATGTACGGGGGTGGCGCCACGCGGCTCATTGGCACTGAACAGGGGTTGGGCGTCAACATCGGCGGCAACCTCGCTGCGCTCACCGGCAGCCTGAGCCTGGCCGCCAATGGCGATGTGACCATCACGCCGACTGGCCGCGTGCAAAGCGCGGCGGATGCCAACATCTCGGCACCCAACATCAACAACCAAGGCGTGATCACCAGCCCTGGCAACGTGGCGGTGTCCGGCAGCACGACCAACAGCGGTACCGTGGTTGCCGGCGGTAACGCCACCATCACCGGGCCGCAAGTCACCAACAGCGGCACGATTGGCGCGGGTGTCGATACGAATGGCAATGTCACGCAGCCGGGTGCAGTGGCATTGAATGCAACAGGCGCAGTGCGCAACAGCGGCAATCTGCTGGCCGGCCAGAGCATCGGCGTGACCGGCGCGAGCATTGACGCAAGCAACGGTAACGTCGCCACGCAAGGCACGGTCTCGTTGTCCGCCACGGGCGATGTGGCCACGCGCAGCGCCACCATCTCGGGCGGCAGCGTGGCTGTCCAGGCCGGCGGCACGCTGGACAACACAGCCGGCAGCCTCTCGTCCAACACCACGCTGCAGGTGGGCGCTCAGCGCGTCGTCAACCAGGGTGGTCTTCTGGCTTCCACCGGCAACACGAGCATCACCACTGGCTTGCTCGACAACACCTCCGGAGCACTGGGCTCCAATAGCGGCAGCCTCACGGTTAACGCTACGGGTGACATCACCAATGCGAAGGGCAAACTGGTTGCTGCACAGGACGTCTCCATCACTGGCGGCAGCTTGGGCAACCAAGGTGGCACGGTGTCGGCCCAGAACCTGTCCCTGAACACCGGGGCCGGCGCGGTAGACAATACCGGCGGTACGGTTTCCGCCTCGGGCACGGCAAACGTTACGGCCGGCAACCTCGTCAACCAAGGCGGCACGCTTGCCGCCGCCGGCAATGTGTCTGCCCACGTGGCCAGCCTGGACAACACCTCAGGTGTGCTCGGCTCGGGCAGTGGCGCCTTGAACGTCAACAGCAGCGGCGCCATCACGAACGCGGGCGGCAAGTTGGTCGCAGCGCAGGATGTCACGCTCGCGGGCGCGAGCCTTGGCAATCAGGCCGGCGCGGTTTCGGCGCGCAATCTTTCCGTCAATACGGGCACGGGCGCCATCGACAACACAAGCGGGTCGATGGCCGCTTCGGGTACGGCCAACATCCAGGGCGGCAACCTCGTCAACCGTGGTGGCACGCTCGCCGCTACCGGCGATGTGACCACGACGGTGGCCAGCGTGGACAACACCGGCGGCGCGCTGGGCTCCAATACCGGCAACCTGACCGTCAACAGCACGGGCTCGATTACCAACGCAAGTGGCGGCAAGCTTGTCGCTGCACAGGATGTCACCCTGAATGCCGCGACGATCGGCAATCAGGCAGGCACCGTCTCTGGTCGCAATCTGTCGCTCAACGCCGGAACGGGAACCATCGACAACACCAATGGCACGGTGTCGGCATCAGGCGTGGCCAACGTTCAGGCCGGTAGCCTGATCAACCAGAGCGGCACGCTTGCCGCCAATGGCAATGTGCACGCCACCGTTGCGAGCCTGGACAATACGTCGGGCGTGCTGGGTTCCAGCACCGGCAATCTGAAGGTGGACAGCAGCGGCGCCATCACGAGCACGAACGGCAAGCTGATTGCCGCACAGGACGCCACATTCAACGCCGCCAGCTTGAGCAACCAAGGTGGTGCCATCTCGGCGCGCAACCTGTTGGTGAACACGGGGTCCGGCACGGTCGACAACACCAATGGGCAAGTGTCCGCCTCCGGAACGGCAGACGTGGCGGCGGGCAGCCTCGTCAACCGGGGCGGCACACTCGCTTCTGCCGCGGACATGACCGCCACCGTGGCGAGCGTGGACAACACCGGCGGCGCACTCGGCTCCAGTGGCAGCAACCTCGTCATCAACAGCGCCGGCAATATCGGCAGCGCAAACGGCAAGCTCATTGCCGGTCAGGATGCGACGTTCAATGCGGCGTCCCTCGGCAACCAAGCCGGCACCATCTCCGCACGCAACCTCACGGTCAACACCGGGTCGGGCGCGGTCGATAACACCAGCGGTACGGTGTCTGCCTCAGGCGTGGCCAACGTGACTGCCGGCAGCTTGGTGAATCAACTTGGCACGCTGGCCGGTGCGGGCAATGTCACTGCAAACGTGGCACGCCTTGATAACACCTCGGGCGTACTGGGTTCCAGCGCCGGCGCTCTCAACGTCACCAGCACGGGCAACATCGGCAACGCGGGCGGTAAGCTGCTCGCGGCTCAAGATGTCACGCTCGCGGCAGCCAGCATGGGCAACCAGGCTGGTACGGTCTCGGGTCAGAACGTCACGCTCAACACGGGGGCGGGCACACTCGACAACACGTCAGGCAAGGTTTCCGCCGCCAATGCGTTGCAACTGACCGCCGGCGCGGTCACCAACCAGGGCGGCACGCTGGCCGCGACTGGCGATGTGCACGCCACGGTCGCCAGTCTGGACAACACCGCCGGTGGCATCCTCGGCTCCAGCCAAGGTGGGCTCACCCTCACCAGCATGGGCAACGTCGCCAATGCCGGCGGCAAGCTCCTCGCCACGCAAGACATGCAGCTTCAGGCGGCTAGCCTGGGTAACCAGGGCGGCACGGTGTCCGGTCGTAATGTGACCGTCAATACCGGTACTGGCGCGCTGGATAACACCGGCGGTGCCATTGCGTCGACGGCCGCGCTTGATGCAACAGCGGGCGCCATCACGAACGCCAACGGCGGGGTGATGCAGGCGGGTACGACACTGGCAACCCACAGCCAATCGTTGGCCAATACCAAAGGCGCGGTGATTGGCAACGCGGTTTCGGTCAACGCCAATACGCTGACAAACCTGCAAGGCACGATTTCATCGAACACCACGCTGGACGTGCAGAGCCAGACCCTGACCAATGACCAAGGCAAGCTGGTTTCCAACGGTGCGCTCACGGTCAATACCGGCACGCTCACCAACGCAGGCGGCCAGGTCGCCTCCAACGGCGATGTGACGGTGAATGGCACGACGGTCGACAACTCCGCCGGCCTGATGCACTCCGGTGGCACGCTCACGGTATCCGGTGCCAACCTGCTCAACAAGAACTCCAATACGGCCACGACCGGCATGGAGGGCGCAAATGTGGCGCTCACCGCCACGACGTCGCTCGACAACACAGCCGGTGCCATCCGCTCCGACCTGAACACGCAGCTCACGGCACCGTCGATCAACAACACGCAGGGCTCGATTCAGTCGGCAGGCACGGTGGGTGCCAAGGCGACCGCTGCGCTGACGAACACCCAGGGCAACCTGAACGGCACCAAGAGCGTGGGTGTGACGGCTGGCCAGATGAGCGGTGACGGTACCGTGCAGTCGCAAGGCAGTGTGTCTCTGAACCTGCAGTCGGACTACAACAACAGCGGCACGCTGGCTGCCGGGCAAGACGTGTCCGTCACGACCACCGGCAACGTCACCAACTCGGGCACGATGTCCGCTGGCCGCAACCTGACGGTGTCGGCCAACAACATCACCAACACGCAGAGCGGCCAGCTGATTGGCACGGTGTCGAACACGCTGACCGCGCAGGGCACGCTGTCCAACGATGGCCTGATCGACGGTGGCGCGACTGTCATCCGTGCGAACAACGTCGTCAACACGGGCCGCCTGTATGGCGATTCGGTTTCGATTGCCGCCAACACGCTGACGAACACCGTCAACGGTAATGGTGTCGCGGGTGTCATCGCCAGCCGGGGCGACATGGACCTGGGTGTGCAGGCGCTCAACAACCAGGAACACGCGCTGATCTATTCGATTGGCAACATGCGTGTTGGTGGTGCGCTCGATGCCGGCAATCACGCGACGGGTTCGGCTCAGAACGTG
The DNA here is from genome assembly GCF_000620465.1 of Ralstonia sp. UNC404CL21Col. GTDB lineage: Bacteria > Pseudomonadota > Gammaproteobacteria > Burkholderiales > Burkholderiaceae > Ralstonia > Ralstonia flatus. Next base: position 1,440,606 of record NZ_JIBE01000003.1, on the reverse strand, counting down.
ACCAACGGCTCGGCCACCATCAACGCCGATGGCAACCTGACCATCGCCGCCAGCCAAATCAATAACCAGAACAACCACTTCGCGACGACTGACCAGACGTCGCCAGGCACGCATGTCGTTTCATACCGGCTGAACGGCTCGACACAAGACATCGACCCGAGCACGGTGCGGCTATTCCACAAGAACAATGGTGGCACAGCCACAGGCGACAACTGGCAATGGCTGGGCGATGACGATTACAAGGTTCTGCTGCTGCCGTCGTCGCAGTATCCGTTCGAGCGCTACGGCCCGCCGTTCACCTACAGCAACGGCTTGGGCGGAGGCGGCGTCGGCACGGCCTATATTCCTGAGAGGCCGTGCTGGCAGGATAGCTGCGAGGTATCGAGCTATCCGGAACAGTTCCTTTACAAAACCACAGACGCCATCTGGGGCGTGTTCGGTATTGCCGCGCCGCAGGAGATTGGCACGCAGCCGGACCCTAGCAACTACCAGCCCAGCCAGTATCCGCAGTACCAGGCCGACCTGGCTGCCTGGCAGCAGCGGCATGACAATGCCGTCACGCAATACCAGGCGCTGAACGACGCCATCAACGCGTTCAACTCGAATCTGCGCGGTCGCGAAATTGACGCCTTCACGATCTACGACGGCACGCAGCAAGTGACGCGTACTGTGGTCACGCAGAGCGACCCGGGGACGATCACGTCTGGCGGCAACATGACGTTGAATGCCGGCGTGGTGAACAACGTCGCCAGCCAAATCGTGGCGGGCGGCGACCTGACCGGCAGCAATGTCATCGGTACGCGGCCGAATAACGTGGGCATGACCGGCACGCAGTCCGTCACCACCACGGGTACGGCGTCGTACACCTATGTCGAGTCCGGCGGCGCATTCAGCGGCGACACTCGGGCCTACAACACCAGCCCCTGGCAAGGGCAGACCATCCAGACTAACTACCAGCTGGATGTGAGCCCCACCAACGGCACGGGCCCGAACAGCCAGCCCACGGTCAAATCCGTTGCGGTGTCGACCAAGGCTGGCGCGGGTAATGGCAGCGGCGCGGCCGTTGCCGACTATAAGGCGATTGGCGGCGATACGGTGCAGCCTGGCAGTGCATCGGTGACGGTGCCCAACAGCGGGGTCATGCATATCCAGACGGCCTCCATTGCCACACCTGCTGGCGGCTCCGTCAGTGCCGCGACCACGTCTGTGACGTTGCCCGGGAACGTGGTCATCCGCACGGTGGTGCCAAACCTGACGCTGCCGAACAATGCCCTCTACCGCATCATCAGTGACCCGGGCAGCAGCGTGCTGGTCGAAACCGACCCGCGCTTCACCAACTTCCGCCAATGGACATCGAGCGACACGATGCTGTCGCAGTTCCGCAATGACCCCGGGGCCACGCTCAAGCGCATTGGCGATGGCTTTTACGAGCAGCAACTGATTCAGCAGCAAATCGTCCGGGCCACGGGGCAGCGCTTCATTGGCGACTACACCAACAACGAAGACGAGTACAAGGCACTGCTGGCCAACGGTACCGCTGCAGGCAAGGCATTCGGCCTGAACGTTGGCACGGCGCTGACTGAAGCGCAGATGGCGCAGCTCACCAGCGACATCGTCTGGTTGGTCAAGCAGACCGTGACGCTGGCGGATGGCAGCAAGCAGGAGGTGCTGGTGCCGCAGGTCTACCTGCGCGCCAAGGACACCGACGTCACCGGCGGCGGTACGTTGATGGCGGGTAACAACGTCAGCTTCAACGCCAAGGGCGACGCGACAAACAGCGGCACCATCGCCAGCCGCAACGTAACAGTGGTCACCGCTGACAACATCGTCAACACCGGCACGCTGGCCGGCAGCACGCTGCTGGCGCAGGCGACGCAGGACATCAACAACCTCGGCGGCCATATCCAGGGCGACCAGGTGCTGCTGTCTGCCGGCCGTGACGTGAACCTGACCAGCACGACGGTTCAAACGAAGAACCTCACGACCACGGGTACGAACATCAACCAGGTGGCGAGCGTCGATGCCGGTGCGCTGTCCATCCAGGCAGGTCGTGATGCCAACCTGGCGGCGGTTGCCATCAACACGACGGGCAATGCCACCATCACCGCCAACCGCGATGTCAATCTGACTGCGGTGCGGCAGTCGAACGAAGAACATGTCGTGTGGGGGGACAAGAACCGCTCGGACCGTTCGTCGTATGCGGATGCGGGGACGCAGATCCAGACCGGTGGCAACCTTGCCATTGGTGCGGGCCGGGACGTTAACGCGACAGCCGCGTACGCCAACGCCACGACGGGCGGTGTCCAGGTGGCTGCGGGGCGCGACGTGAACCTCAATGCAGGCCAGAGCCATCAGGATGTTCGCGACGAGCATAATCAGAAAGAAACCGGGTTCCTGTCGTCCAAAACGACGCACACAATTGACTCGGCCGGGCAGACGAACGCAGTCGGCACCACACTGTCCGGGGATACGGTAACGGTGGTTGCCGGCCGTGACTTGACGGCGAAGGCAGCGACCATCGCCGGCACCGGCGATGTGAACCTGGCGGCCGGCAACAACCTGACCATCACGACTGCAGAGACAGCCACAAGCGAATCGCACTTCAAGGACGTGAAGAAGTCGGGCTTGGGAAGCGCGGGCGCCGGCATCTCTTATGGCACCCACCAAACGACTGATACGACCAACGATACGGTGCGCGGCTCGCAAGGCAGCTTGGTGGGCAGCACGGATGGCAGCGTTCACATGCAGGCGGGCAAAGACCTGCACATCACGGGCTCCGATGTGGTGGCTGGCCAGAACGTGACGGGCGTTGGCCAGAACGTGACCATCGATGCGGCGACTACCGACCGTCACCACGACGAAACGCACGAAATCAAGAGTTCTGGCTTCACACTGGCAATCAAGTCGCCTGTCATCGACGCCATCCAGAACGTTCAGCAGCAAGCCGAGGCCTCCGGTAACAGCCAGAGCAGCCGCGCTTCTACATTGCACGCGATTGCTGCGGTTGACGGCCTGGGCGATGTCTTTGGGGCAGCGAAGGGTGCGGCTGGTGCACTGGCTGATGGCAAGAAGCCGGAAGCCAAGGTTGAACTGAGCTGGGGCTCCTCGTCGAGCAAGACGACGTTCACCGAGGACAGCACGCAGAACAACGGCAGCAGCGTCAAGGCGGGTGGCACGACGGCGTTTGTGGCAACGGGTGATGGTACGCCCGGTAGCGGAAACATCAACATCGTCGGTTCTGACATCAACGCGAAGAACGTGATGTTGCAAGCCAACAATCAGGTCAACCTGAAGGGCAGCACGGATACAGACAGCACGCGTAGTACGAACGAATCCAAGAGCGCGAGCATTGGTGTTTCGTACGGCACAGGTGGCTTCGGTGTGTCGGCGTCGATGTCGAAGGCGCACGGCGATGCAAATTCGGATGCGCAGACGCAGAACAATTCGCACATCAATGCTAGCGACACTGTGACTATCGTGAGCGGCGGCGATACCAATATCGTCGGCGCGAATGTGAACGCCAACAAGGTGCTTGCGGATATTGGCGGCAACCTAAATCTCGCTAGCACGCAGGACTCCAGCCGTAGCACTGCCCACCAGGAGAGCTCCGGTGGCGGTTTCGGCATCAGCCAAGGCGGCGGAAGCGCCAGCTTTAGCCACAGCAACGGTAGCGCGAGCGGCAACTATGCGGGCGTGAACGAGCAGTCTGGCATCCAGGCCGGTGCCGGCGGTTTTGACATTAACGTCAAGGGCAACACGGACCTCAAGGGCGCGGTCATCGCCAGTGCCGCGACACCCGACAAGAACCAGCTGACTACCGGCACGCTCACGTTCTCGGACGTTCAGAACCATTCTGACTACAACGCGAGCAGTAGCGGCTTCAGCCTGGGCGGCTCCATGGGTAACGGCGGTAGCACCTACAACAACGCCGGGGGCCGGAGCGTGGCAGGTGGCGCACCGATGCTAAGCCAGAACGATAGCGGTAGCGAGAACGCGACGACCCGCAGTGCTGTCTCGCAAGGCACCATCACTATTACCAACCAAGACAAGCAAAAGCAGGATGTCACGAGCCTGAACCGCGACACAGCCAACACGAACGGCACGGTTGGCAAGGCGCCAGACCTGCAAAATCTGCTGAACAACCAGGCAGACACAATGGCCGCCGCACAGGCGGCAGGTGCGGCTATCGCACGAGACATCGGGTCGTACGCAGACGCCAAGAGAGCGGCGGCCGATGCAGCGGGTGATACGGCAGGCGTTGATGCGTGGAGGGAAGGTGGCTGGGCGCGAGCTGGCATGCAGGCTGCTGGCGCTGCTATCGTCGGCGGGCTTGGCGGTGGCAACGCTCTGGCTGCTGGGGCAGGCGCGGGTGTAGCGTCTCTCGCGGCTGGCAAGCTTAACGACTTGGCCAGTGCTATTGAGGGCTCAAGCCCGACTGGCAACAAGGCTGTTGACCAAGCGCTCGGCAACATTGTGTCCAATGCGCTGGCTACCGCAGTGGGAGGAGTCGTTGGTGGCAACGCCGGCGCGTTCTCAGGCTACAACGTCGACCGCTTCAATCGACAATTGCACGTCAGCGAGAAGCAGACGCTCAAGCAGCAAGCAGATAAGATTGGCGCAGCCTTGGGGCAGAACCCCGCAGACCAAGCAAAAATCACGCAGTATTGGAACGCGATGCTAACGCTAGCAGCATCGGCCATGGTCGATGCACAAGCGCAACAGCAGCTTTCCGCCTACGTAGCACAATTGACCCAAGCGGCTCAGGCATCGGGCAACTACCAAGTTTTGCAATCGTTCCAACAAAACTTGGCTCAAGCGCAGCAAATTGTGCAGGGCATGTCAGGACAGCCTGTGTTGGGGACCACAGGGAACCCGATTATTGCCGACGGTTCTGTCGTAAAGAGCTTCCAATCTACGACTGCGCAGTATCAAGACACCAATATCCTTGGCAATGGCCCTGTCGGAGGCATGGCGACGGTCCGTGGTTTGGGTCCAGGAAATACGCCTGGCACTGTTGGTTGGCAGCCCTCCGGCGTTGACTCCGTACTCCGTCAACAAATCTCGCAATTGCAAAGCGATACGCTCCAGCGGGCCTCAACACCTAACGGTGCAGCTACGCCCGTCTACCCCGTCGAGGAAGTGTTCATTGGCGGTGCTGCAGCGAAGGTTGCGACTGGAGTTCTGGGCGCTGTTCTGGCCGCAGACGCGCGGGCCGGCGCTGCTGTCTTTGATGCTGCTACGACACGCAGTCGAGTTCTGGCAAACATTGCCGAAAGCCAAGGCGCTCGCGATGCCTCCACTTTTGATATACACCTTGCGCGAACCGACCAGGTGCGCTGGGACTATGCTCCCGACGTGTGGGGAATGTCGACTTTGCCAAAGGGGACTGTTGTCTACGGCGGTGTACCAGGGCAGTCAGCCTACTACACAAACGCGCAAGCTTTGGCAGATGCTGGACTGAGCCGAGAAAGCCTCTTCCAGAGTCTCCAGGTCAGTCCTCACCCGGTTTTTGGATATAGGCCCCAGATGGCCGCGTATGAAACCACCTCTGATATAACGGTCCCAACCGGAATCGTACGAGCCAATCCGAATCTCGGCGCTGGTGGAGCAACGCAATACTTCATACCCAACTATGGCACTCGACTGAGGCCGATTGACAGAATCAACCTTGCGCCATGACACAAATCCTTTCGCCAAACATTGAGCGCGCTGTGCGAATTGCTGAACAGGCAGGGAACTCTGTTTCGGAGCTTTCTGAGGGCTGGTCGAAGGTGCGACAGGTTGTTCAGATGGCGGGCCCGCTGACCGCGGCAGTACGCAGCAGTATCGAGAGCCAAGTTCCTTCGTTGCGCTATTGGTCTACGAAGCGAACTCCGCACAATCCTGCGGGGGAAGGTTACATCTGCGAGGAGTATGGAGTCGGAATCTCTTTTCCGACAGCCTAGCTACTGGAGCTGTTCCGCACAGCCAGGGGCCGCATCCAACCCTTGGCGACGGTCCCAGACAAATGAACTGGAAAAAAGCATTCGACGTCATCAGCGCGATATTGGCTCCCTGGGTGTTATTCATCGGAGGAGGAGCCCTTCGGTTGGTTGGAGTCCCTCTGACCGAGCGACACCTTGCCTACTTGGCCTTGGTGTGCACATTCCAGTCGCTGGCATTTGCCCTTTGGTTCGGGTTCCTTCAATGGAAGACGCAGAAGCGCAAACGAGAATCTAAGTGAACCCATTCGCATACCTTGACCGTGCAGTAGAGCATCCAGGCTGGAAGGGCATTGCTTCTCGCTTGACCTGCTGCTTGGTCATCATCGGTGCCACCTACTGGCTTCGCGATTGGATGCTGTGGCTCAACGCGAACGTGCTCCACAGCGATAGCGTCGTTCCGAGTGAGGCAAAGCATGACGGTGTCGTCGTTGTCATGACGCTCGTTGGGGCGGTTTGGCTAGCGCTGGAAGTCATTCACGCAGTCCGGCTGCTTCGCCGTCAGTACCAACATAAGAAAGGCTGCCAGGAATGAGAGCTGGTTGGTTGGTCCTAAAAGCAGTCGTCTCTCCTTGGCTGCTACTGGCCGGATTGGTTTTCTTTCGAGCCTTGGGTTTTGCTGTAACTACCAAACACTTTGTGGTGTTGGCCTATGTCTGCTTGTTCTGGTCGATGGTCATCGCCGCATACCTAAGTGTCCTGTCCTTCGTGAGAAGCCGCGAAGACCAAAAAGATAAGAGAGGGGTTGGAAGGTGAAGTTTTCGCTGTCTAACGCACCGTCCGCAGTGGGGCACGGAGCGGAAAATCAGGTTGGGAACAACCTACGCGGCCCACGCAGCACAAGAGTTGCGGCCGTGGGTGCCGTACTCGTCGCGACCACGATGCTTTCCGGCTGTGGTTGGTTCATCTTTGGCAAGTACGAAACGCCGACACTGCCGACGGAACAAACGACGCGTGTCACATTCCAGAACGATTACAGCCCCACGGCGCACCTGTTGATTGCCGAACGGTCTGGCAACTGTGAATCAGCTGACAAACGTATCGGATGGCAGCCAAACGGAATGATGCCGTACCGGGAGGCTGCGACCTTTGCGGTGCCACGCGGCGAACCGGTCCGCATTGACATCTATGACCAAGGGGAAAACGGCGCCACGTGGTGGCATTGTTTTGTGCCGAACGTCTACACCTTCGACCGCGCTGAGGTCACGCTACGTTTCGTGCGCGCGCCTGGTGGCTGCAAGGTTGAGATGAGCGACGCTGCAGGGGAACCGGTTATGCAGAGGGTCGAGAAATTCGACAAGGAAAAGTGCTCCCCCACGCAGCAGCCCATCTCCAGCCGCAATAACTGAGCCGTACCCTCCCACAATTCCAAATCATGTTGTCTGCTGTTTCCCGCGCGGCCGCGCTCTACGTTGGCACGCTTAGCTCGCTCGCACTCGCGCAAGTCGCGCCTGCACCCCTAACCGGCCCTGGTCCAGAAGTCCAGCGCTTGCAAGAGCAGCAAGCCGAGCAGGCGCGTGAGCGTGCCAACGCCCGCCCGGACGTCTTCACGCTACCCGCGCCCGCGCAGGTGATCTCGCTGTCCGCGCTGCCGAAGGAAACGCCATGCTTCCAGATCAACGGCATCACGCTGGAGGACAACGTCTTCTGGTGGTTGCCCGACCTGCTCAAGCCCGTCAATGGCCAGTGTGTCGGCAAGCAGGGGCTGGAGGCGATCGAGCTGCAGGCAAACAACGCGCTGATTGAGCGGGGCTACGTCACTTCGCGGGTCCTGATCCCGAAGCAGAACTTGGCTGGCGGTACGTTGCAACTCAAAGTGTTGGCGGGGCGCATTGGGGCCATCCGCAATGCCTCGGATGACAACATCGGCTGGGCACGGATGGTGTTGCTCGCTGGCCCCGGAGATTTGTTGAACCAGCGCGACTTGGACCAGGCGCTGGAAAGCATACGCCGCCTGCCGGGTCAGTCGCAGACGAGCTTTGACATCGTTCCTGGCGAGCGCGTCGGTGAATCTGACATCGTGCTCAAGCCGGGTACTGACAAGCGCTGGCACGCATCGCTGTCAGCGGATAACACGGGCTTGAAGTCGACCGGCAAGTACCAGATGAGCGGCTCGCTGGTCATCGACTCGCCGCTGCACCTCTACGACCAACTGTCGATTTCAGCGTCGTCCAATACAGACCGCGGTTCGACCGCAGCAGGCACGCGTTCCTATTCCATCAACTGGAGCGTGCCGGTCGGCTATGCCACGCTCTTCGTGGGCGCCAATCGCTCGCGCTACAACCAGACGGTGGCGGGTTTCGAGGAGCCCATCGTCTACAGCGGCAATAGCTCTGAGGTGAATGCCGGCATCAGTGGCGTGCTGCATCGCGACGCGACGTCGCGCACCGGCGCCCAGTTCAAGCTCTTCCGCAAAATCAACCGCAACTACCTGGAAGACACGGAGATTGCGGTCCAGCGTCGTGATGTCGTGGGCTATGAGGCGTCGATGTCGCATCGCCACTATCTTGGCCCGGTGGTGCTCGATGGCGGGTTTGCGTGGCGAGAGACGCTGCCCGATCATTCCAACGTCCCGGGTGTGGTGGTCGGTGACCCTGGCTACGGCGGGCGGTCACAAGTTGAAACGGCCAACGCAAGCCTGTATTGGCCGTTCAAGCTGGCTAACCAGATGTTCGAGTACACGAGCAACTGGTCTATCCAGCACGCTCGCACACGTGTGCTGCCAAGCGACTACTTCACCATCGGTAACCGCTACACCGTGCGCGGTTTCGATGGCCAACTGACGCTGGCGGCCGAAGACGGATGGTTCTGGCGCAACGAGCTGGCGTGGCGCGTGGCCGGCCAAGCCGTCTACGCCGGCGTCGATATGGGCAAGGTGCACGGCCCCAGTGCGGAATTTCTGCTCGGCGACAAGTTGGTGGGTGCCGTCGTTGGTGTGCGAGGGCGCGTGCCATCCGGCCCCTACATGGCCTTCAACTACGACGTGTCGTTTGGTTGGCCGTTGTACAAACCAGCGGGCTTCCGCAGCCAACAGCCGGCAGTGATGGCGCAGGTCGGCGTGGAGTTTTAGCTTCCAGCTTCATCGAGGAGTATCAATGGGTCGCGGCTGCGCGCTGCATAAGGGCGATAGCCGCAACAGATCGAGCAGCGCTAGCGTCGGTGTGCAACTGGGTAAGGCTGTTCTTGTCGTACGTTCAGCAATTCTCAGCCGCGTGCGGACGAGCTAACGCCCGTGACGCCCATCAATCCGATACCCGGGCTCCCACGTCACCTTCGCGGGCGCCAGCTCCTGTTCGATCGACGCTTTTTGCTTCTCGCCCAGGTAGTCATCCTCAATCAAAAACGTGATGGCTGCCGGAAACAGTTCCCGCAGCCGTTGGCACGCATGCGTTTCTGAGAACCACGCTTCCGCCTCATCGGCGTCGATCGCAAGCTTGATGACATCCTGCGCCGCGGGCGTTGACTGCGCGATGCCCCGATGCGGCTCCGGGCTGTAGGGGTAGAAGGTTGGAGTTGTCGCCATGTGCCTAAGTTGTCTACGTCGTCCATCGAGGTCACGTTTCTGGTGAAGCAATATAGCCGCGCCGCTCCGCCACTGGTGCAACGCTAGTTGGAGCGCGCCGCTCCCTCATCGCCCACACGTCCCAAACCGGTGCACCCCGCACCAACTCCAAGCGCCCAATCCCCCGCACCCCCCAGCCCACGCCTCACCCCAGGGCACAGCCCAGGCAACCAACCCGCCGCAATACCGCGCAACACGCGGCTCTATGCTGCATGGCACAAAACTCGCATAAGCCGTGGGCGACCGGTCAGACCACGACCGTGTCTTTCTCCAATCCCGGCCCATGCACAGCATTCCATCCTCCGTCGCGCAAGCACTCCAGCAACGCATCCTGAGTGGCGAGTACCCCAGTGGCAGCCGCCTGCCGCCGCAGCGTGAGCTGGCGGAAAGCCTGGGCGTGAGCCGCGCATCGCTGCGTGAGGCGCTCACGGTGCTGGAGACGCTGGGCCTGGTCGACATTCTCCCCAGCCGTGGCGTGATGGTGCGCGGCCAGAGGTTTGGCGCAGAGCAGGCGAGTGCCGAGCGCATGCATCGCCCGTTTGCCACGCCGGCGCTGGGCACGCTGTCGCCACGTCAGTTGATTGAGCTGCGTCTGGTGCTGGAGCCCGGCTGGACGGCGCTGGCGGCTGCGCGCATGCATGCCGCCGGCCTGCGCCACCTGCAATGGCTGCAGCAGCAGTTGGCCCACGCGCTGGAGCGCAATGACTTGCTGAGCGCGGCAGAGGCGGATCTGCACTTCCACCTGCTGCTGGCGCAGTTGTCTGGCAACCCAGGGTTGATGGCGATGGCCGGCCAGTTGGAACACGCCATCGGTCACAGCCTGCGCTTGCCCTTTGCCCGCAACGGCGCAGACGACCACCCCGCGCACGAGCACAACGCCATCGTGCAGGCCATTGCCGCGGGCGATGTCGCCGCCAGCGCAGAGGCCATGCGCGCGCATCTGTTGTCGGCCGCGCGCCGCAGCGGCATTGACCTGACCGCCCCGCCCGCGGCGTCCGAACCCATGCAGCACGAACCGGTTTCGTTTCGCCTCGCCTCGATTTCCTGATCCTGAATTTCCTGAAGGAGTTTTTGAATGACCCGCATCATTGCCCGCCACGCTTCGCGCCCCACCTCGCGTCGCTTCTTCCTCCACGCCGTCATGGCGGCCAGCGCTGTTGCTGCGTTGTTGCCAGGCCGCCCGGCCCATGCCGACGCTCTGGCCAACATCCAGAAAGCGGGCGTGATCCGCGTGGCCATTCCGAACGACTTCCCGCCGTTCGGCTCGCTCGGTCCGGACCTGAAGCTGCAGGGCTATGACATCGACATGGCCAACCTCGTCGCCAAGGAACTCGGCGTCAAGGCCGAGCTGGTGCCCGTCACCAGCACCAACCGTATTCCGTTCCTGACCACGGGCAAGGTGGATGTCGTCATCTCCAGCCTGGGTAAGAACGCCGAGCGCGCCAAGGTGATCGACTTCACGCAGGCGTACGCACCGTTCCCCAAGAGCGTGTACGGCCCGAAAGACATGACGATCAAGGCGCCGGCAGATCTGGCCGGCAAAACGATCGGCGTCACGCGCGGTTCGACTGAAGATCTGGCGCTCTCGGCCGTGGCGCCGGCGTCGGCCACCATCAAGCGCTATGAAGACAACAACGCCACTGCGCAGAGCTACCTCATCGGCCAGGTGCAGTTGGTGACGGTGGGCAACATCGTGGCCAACGCGGTGAACGAGCGCACGAAGCTGCGCCAGCTCGACCTGAAGTTCCCCGTGGAAGACACGCCTTGCTATGTGGGTGTGGCCAAGGGCGAGCCCGCGCTGCTCGACAAGGTGAACACCGTCATTACCAAGCTGAAGACCGATGGCCGCCTGAACGATCTGTCGCAGCGCTGGATCAAGATGCCGCTGCCCACCAAGCTTTAAGCACACGCACGCCTTCGCAACACAGGCCCGGCGCCCACGTTGGTGTGCCGGGCCACGGATGACCTCCATGGCTTATCAATTCGATTTTGGCGCTGTCTTCAGTTACAGCGGCCAGCTCGCGCAGGGCGCGGCATTCACGCTCGCGCTCACGGCGGCGGGCGCGGTGCTCGGTGGCGCCATCGGCATTGCCGGGGGCGTGTGCCGCGCCTGGCGCATCGCGCCGTTCAATGCGCTGTTCAAGGTGTATGTGGAGGGCATCCGCAACACGCCGTTCCTCGTGCAGTTGATGTTCGTGTTCTTTGGCTTGCCCTCGCTGGGCGTGCAGATCAACGAATGGCAGGCGGCGCTGCTCACGGCGGTGGTCAACCTGGGCGCGTACATCACCGAGATCGTACGTGCAGGCATTCAAGAAACACCGCGCGGCCAGCTGGAAGCGGCCAATGCACTCGCGATGAGCCGCTGGGCCATCTTCCGGCACGTGGTGCTGCGGCCCGCGCTGCAGAAGGTGTGGCCGGCGCTCAGCAGCCAGATCGTGATCGTGATGCTGGGCACGTCGGTCGTCTCGCAGATTGCCGCGCAGGATCTGACCTTTGCGGCCAACTTCATCCAGTCGCGCAACTTCCGCGCGTTTGAAACCTACCTGGTGGTGACGGCGCTGTACTTTGCGCTGGCGCTGTTGCTGCGTCAGTTGCTGGCCTGGATCGGGCAGCGCTTTGTCGTGGGGCGCCGCGCGCCTGCGGCGTCCGCTGCTCCGCTTGCTGCCACCGCCACCGCAGCCGCCTCCGTTGGAGACGCCGCATGATCGCCGACATCCCTCTGTTGCCCATTCTCCTCAAGCTGGGGGAGGGGCTGCTTGCCACGCTCATGCTGTCGCTCATGGCCTTTGCGCTGGGCGGCACGGCCGGCCTGGTGGTGCTGTTTGCCCGTGTCGGGCGCAACGCCACGCTGCAGCGCGTGAGCAAGGCATACATCCAGCTCTTCCAGAACACGCCACTGCTCATGCAGATGTTCATCGTGTTCTTTGGGGCGTCCATGGCGGGGTTCGAGATGTCGCCGTGGACGGCCGCCGCCATCGGCCTGACGCTGTACACCAGCGCCTATCTGGCCGAGGTGTGGCGCGGCTGTGTCGAGGCCATTCCGCGCGGGCAGTGGGAAGCGTCTTCCAGCCTGGCGATGGGCTACTTCCAGCAGATGCGGCACGTGGTGCTGCCGCAGGCGGTGCGCCTGTCGATTGCGCCCACGGTCGGGTTCTCCGTGCAGATCGTCAAGGGCACGGCCGTGGCGTCCATCATCGGGTTTGAAGACCTGTCCAAGCTGGGTTCGGTGCTGGCCAATGCCACCTTCCAGCCATTCCTTATCTACGGGCTGGTGGCCGTTGCGTACTTCGCGCTGTGCTGGCCGCTGTCTCTTTACGCCTCTCATCTGGAAAAGAAGCTCTATGCCGCTCGTTGATCTCTGCGCCGTACACAAGCATTACGGCAACAACCATGTGCTCAAAGGCGTCGACCTGCGCGTGGAAAGCGGCCAGGTGGTCGCCATCATCGGGCGCAGCGGCTCGGGCAAGAGCACGCTGCTGCGGTCCATCAACGGGCTGGAAGCCATCGACGACGGGCAGATCGTGGTCGACAACGCGGTGCTCAAGGGCTCGCAGGCCACGCCCGCGCAACTGCGCGCGCTGCGCCTGAACGTGGGCATGGTGTTCCAGCAGTTCAACCTGTTTCCGCACCTCACAGCCGGTGAGAACGTGGCGCTGTCGCCCGTGGTGGTCAAGGGCATGAAGAAGGCCGATGCCAACGACCTCGCGCGCCAGATGCTCGTCAAGGTGGGCCTGGCCGATAAGTTTGATGCCTACCCCGACCAACTCAGCGGCGGTCAGCAGCAGCGCGTGGCCATTGCCCGCGCGCTCGCCATGCAGCCGAAGGTGCTGCTGTGCGACGAGATCACGTCGGCGCTCGACCCGGAACTGGTGAACGAAGTGCTGGCCGTGGTGAAGCAGCTCGCCGCCGAAGGCATGACGCTGATCATGGTCACGCACGAAATGCGCTTCGCGCGTGACGTGGGCGATCAGCTCGTCTTCATGCACCAGGGGCTGATCCATGAAAGCGGGCCGGCCAAGGAGGTGTTTGCCAGCCCCAAGACGGCGGAGCTGGCGGCGTTCATTGGCGCGGTGCAGTGAGCGATGCAGTGAGTGGGCTGATGGCGTCTATGCCATCGCTTGCAGCCATTTTGGACTAGACATTATCAAGGCACCTCATCTGGTGCCTTTTGTCTATTTTGTGGGTGCGCTCAACATAATGGTTAGGCGCGAAAAGTCGGTCATTTGTTCAGTAAGTTTTCTCTCCATCTGTGCTTCTTATCTCTCAGCAGCAGCCGGAATTTTCTTTGCTTATGCTAGCGAAGCCCTGAACCCGGGCCGTAGTAAATGCCGAGAAAATCTCGCTGCATTTACTTGATGGATATTGAAATCACATTCTGGAGATAAAACATGTCGAACGTTCAGACCGCTGCCACGTCGTGGGGGACAGTGCCGTCGATCCGTGTGTACACGGCCAATGGTGGCAAGATCACCGAGCGTTGCTATGACGGGAAGGGGTGGTACACGGGCGCCTTCAGCGAGCCCGGCGATAACGTCTCCGTCACCAGCTGGCTGGTCGGCAGCACCGTCCATATCCGCGTCTATGCCACCAGCGGCAGCAATACCACGGAGTGGTGCTGGGACGGCAACAGCTGGACCAAGGGCGGCTATACCCAGACCAACTGATTTACAGCAGACCTGAACATGCAGAATGCGGTGCGGTTCTGCATGGGTCGGCGTAAAGCGAGTGCGTTCGCTTTGCGCCGATTTGTGTTTGTATTTTGAAACTGCGGGGTTTTTGCGGAAACTGAATCGGGTTGGTATTTGAAGATAATCAATTCATAAAATATCGATCGCCGGCGCGGGCAGGGGCCACAGGGCCGAACGTGCCCTGAATACCGCCAAAAACAGGTGTCAGGCGTCAGTCGTGCTCTGCGATAATCGCTGCACTCCAGTTCCCGCCTCACCCGCCCCATGGTTGTCCGCCCCCATCTGCACTGGTTCCGCATGCTGCTCGCATGGCGCGGATCGGTGCTGCCGCAGCTGCTGCCCCGCCTGTTCCTGATCTTCTTCGTGTCGTTGGTGGCCATCGCGGTGCATGCGCACCTGCTGCCCGTCTCCGTCAACCTGAGCACGACGCCGTTCTCGCTCGTCGGCATTGCGCTGGCGGTGTTCCTGGGCTTTCGCAACAACGCCAGCTACGACCGCTACTGGGAGGCCCGCAAGCTCTGGGGTCAGTTGCTCAACACGGCGCGTTCGCTCACGCGCCAGGCGCTGACGTTGCCGCGCGGTGAAGGCCTGAACGCTGCCGCAGCGGATGCCGACGCGCGCGAGTTCGCACAGGTGCTCTGTGCGCTGCCGCACGCGCTGCGCCACCAGTTGCGCCACACCGATGCGCGCGAAGACCTTGCCGCGCGCCTGCCTGCACCGTTGCTCGAACGCGTGATGGCCGCGCGCTACCGGCCCATCGTCCTCGTGCAATGGCTGGGCGAATGGGTGCAGCGTCGCACGCAAGCCGGCGCGCTCGATGGGGTTGCCGCGCTGGCGTTCGACCGCAACCTCAACGCGCTGTCGAACAGCATCGGCGGGTGCGAGCGCATTGCCGGCACGCCGCTGCCGTTTGCGTACTCGGTCATGATCCACCGCACGGTGTACTTCTTCTGCGCCGCGCTGCCGTTTGGGCTGGTGGAAAGCATCGGCAGCTTCACGCCCGTGTTTGCGGTGTTCGTGGCGTACACCTTCATGGCGCACGAGGCCATCGCCTCGCAGCTCGAAGACCCGTTCGGCACCGAAGACAACGACCTCGCGCTCAACGCGCTGTCCAACACGATCGAAGACGCGGTGCGCGACATCATGGGCGAACCCAGCCTGGGTGGTCATCAAGGGCCGCAGGATTTCATCTTGCATTGATGCATGCATCGGCACCGCACGATCCCAGCCCGTTCTGGCGCGCGCTGGTAAGTAGAGATCGCTAGCGCCGCGGAGCGAACATTGCAAAAAGCCCCTCGCCATCGCGAGGGGCTTTGCATTGCTGCCTACCGATTCAGCTCAACTCAATCAAAACCTCAAGGCACCGCCACGATCGCCATGCCGCGCGGGATGTTGCCGGTGGCGGCCGACCCGCTGGCCACGGCGGTCAGCTTGCCGGTGGTGCTGTTGATGCTGTACGCGCTGACGGTGTTGTCCACGGCGCTAACCACGTAGGCGAAGGTGCCGGCCGGGTTGACGATGACCGTCACGGGTGCGTTGCCGGTGGGTGTGGTGTCAACCAGCGTGAGCGCGCCGTTGGCCGGGTTGATGCTGAAGACGCTCACGGTGTTGTCCAGCACGTTGGCCACATACAGGAAGCTGCCCGACGGTGCGATGGCGATGTAGAACGGGTTGACGCCGGTAGCCACGGGTGAGCCCGAGGCGGTGAGCGCGCCCGTGTTGTCGATGCTGTACACGCCCAGCGTGTTGTCAGCGGAATTGGCAACGTAGGCATAGCCGCCGCTCGGCGCAACGGCAATGAACTGCGGCGTGTTGCCCGTGTTGACTGTGGTGCCCACCTGCGTGAGCGCGCCGGTGGTGTTGTTGACGGCAAACGCCATGGCCGTGCCGGGCGTGGCGCCGCTGTTGGCGTTCACCACGTAGGCGAAGGTCCCGGCGCTGTTGATGGTGACCGTGTACGGGTTGGCCCCGGCGGTGATGGGCGCAAGCGCGGTGAGCGCACCCGTGCCGGTGTTGACCGAGAACGCCGACAGCGTGTTGTCACCAAAGTTGGCCGTGTACGCAAACTTGCCGTTGGGCGTGCGCGCAATGCTGTACGGCTGCATGCCCGTGGCCGTGGGCGAACCCACCACCGTGAGCACGCCGGTATTGGCATTGATGGACAGCGTGGTGACGGTGTTGTCGTTGGCGTTGGCCACGTAGACGAACTTGCCTGCGGGGTCGATGGTCAGCGACAGCGGGCCTGCTCCCACCGCTACTGCCGTGCCGACTGCGGTAGGCAGGCCGGTGGTGGCATCCAGCGTAAAGGCGGAGATGGTGCCGTCAGTGGAGTTGACCGCATAGCCGAACAGCGGCTTGGGCGTGCAGGCCACTGCAATGGTCGTCACGTTGCTGGTGCCGACAATGCCGCTGCCGTTGGTGACGGTGCAGTTCTCACCCGAAGGCCGCGTGCCGACCGTGGCTGCATAGGGCTTGCCCTGCGCGAGCTTGGTCGGGAAGTGGAAGCTGCCGTTGGCGCTGACGACCACGGCATCGCCGCCGTTGTCCAGCAGCGTGACCGATTTGCCCGCGGCCAGGCCGCTGACGGTGCCGCCCACCGAGTATGTCGCTGGTGCGGGAGCGGGGGCCGGCGTCGGTGAGGGCGTCGGTGTCGGCGCGGGTGATGGTGTCGGCGTTGGCGCCGGCGTGTTGTTGTTCGTCGGCGGGGTCGTGGTACCGGCATCGTCGCCGCCACCGCAGGCACTGAGCCCCAGCGACAGCGCAGCCGCCATCACCAGCGCGGCGCCGTGCATGCCGCGTGGGTGCCGTGGCGTGTCGGGCGGGATCGGTGCGGGTGTGGGCTGTACGTGTGCGCTGCTGCTGCGTTGCGCTTGGGCGATCAAAAGCTCGGCCATGGCTTCCCCCCGGTTCTCGTTGTCGCGGTCTGCTGACTCGCGTTTCCCCGAAGCATAGGTAGCTGGGTGTGCGCCGACATAGGCCAATTGACGGACAAAGCCCTCGGCTTCATGGACGGAGGCGGCGCTGTAGGTCTAGTGCGTGTGATTGGCGCGATACTGGCGGCTCACGTCTGTTTCTTGCCTACACGGCGAGTCCCTTGCCAGCCATGTCCAACGCCAACGCAAACAACAACGCCGTCGTGATCCGCCAGCTGTCTTCCACCCA
The DNA here is from genome assembly GCF_000620465.1 of Ralstonia sp. UNC404CL21Col. Classification (GTDB taxonomy): domain Bacteria; phylum Pseudomonadota; class Gammaproteobacteria; order Burkholderiales; family Burkholderiaceae; genus Ralstonia; species Ralstonia flatus. The sequence continues at coordinate 1,423,213 of NZ_JIBE01000003.1, read as the reverse complement.
TGCGGCCGATGTGGAGGACTACCGCACCATCCGGCTCGCCGCGCTCAAGGATGCGCCCGACGCCTTCGGCTCAACCTACGAGGCGGAGGTCGGGCTCTCGACGGAAGCGTTTGCCGAGCGCCTGGCGACCACCATCGTGCTGGGCGCCTATGCGGGAACCGGCAGCGACGCACGCATCATCGGCATGGTCGGCTTCAAACGGCAGACGATGGCCAAGCTCGCGCATAAGGGGTTTGTGTGGGGCTTTTACGTAGCGCCGGCAGCGCGCGGGCGCGGCGTGGGCGTGGCGCTGGTGGAGCGCATCGTGGCGGCGGCAGCGGGCTTGGTCCAACAGCTCACGTTGTCTGTGGTGCGCGGCAACGATGCGGCGCTCGCGCTGTACGAGCGTTGCGGGTTTGAGACCTACGGCGTGGAGCCGCGCGCGCTCAAATCGACCACGGGCTATGCAGACGAAGTGCTGATGGTGCGCTTCCTGCACGGATAAGCCCGTAGGTGCAGCGCCTACGCGGGCACGCAGGCGCTGCTGTACAGCGATCGTCGTACTGGCGCCGACCTTGTTACGCCGCTGCAACATACGGCGCCTTCAGCGGCACCGGGTTGCGCAGGCTCACGTTCAGCAGGTTCCAGCTGTTGATGGTGACGATCACAAAGCTCAGCTCGGCAATCTCTTCATCGCTGAAGTGCTGGCGCAGCTTGGCGAATTCTTCGTCGCTGGCATCGCTGTGCGGGGTGTCGGTAACCAGCTCGGCCCAGCGCAGTGCGGCGCGCTCGCGCTCGGTAAAGAACGGGGCTTCGCGCCAGCCGGCCACGGCGTTCAGGTGGCGGGGGTCTTCGCCCATCTTGATGAGGTCGCTCCAGTGCATGTCGATGCAGAAGGCGCAGCCGTTGATTTGCGACACGCGCAGCAGCACGAGGTCGACCAGCCGTGCGCCCAGCAAGTCGCGGCGCAGGCTGTTCGACAGGCTCAGCAGGTGGTTGAACGCCTTCGGTGCGAGTTGGAAGTAGGCGATGCGGGGGGCTTGCGACATGAGCGGCTCCTAAGGGTTTGGGTAGGTGAACAGGAGCAGGGCACGCGTTGCGTTGGTGCAGTGCGTCGCTCCATACCTTTAAGACGCCCCGCGCGGCCGGGTTGTGACACCCCGGCCAAAAAATGTTTCGCGTTCTCTTATGCGCCGATGCCGATGTGCGCCAGCTTGTCCGGATTGCGCACGACGTAGATGGCCACGATGCGGCCGTTCTCGATGACGAACGACTGGGCCGATTCCAGCGTGCCATCCACATAGCGCAGCAGGCCGGGTTCGCCGTTCACGCGGGCGTGTACGTAGCGGACGTCGCCCATGGCGCGCACCAGCTCGCAGTAGATCTTGGTGATCTGGCCGGCGTCTTGAATGATGCGAGTGAACGACGGTACTTTGCCGCCGCCGTCGCCCACCAGTTGCGCGTCGTCTGCCAGCAGCGCGCGGATGGCGTCGCGCTGGCCCGTGCGCGACGCTTCGGCAAAGCGCTCGAGCAGTTTCCGATGCGCATCGGGCGCGACGTCGAAGCGCGGGCGCTCCTGCTGCACGCGGTCGGTCGCGCGGTGCACCATCTGTCGGCACGCGGCTTCGGTCTTGCCCAGCAGCGCGGCAATCTCCGAATAGTCCTGCTCGAAGACCTGGCGCATCAGAAACGCCGCGCGCTCTTCGGGTGACAGGCGTTCGAGCACCCACAACAGGGCCATCGACAAATCGCCCGCCAGTTCGACCGCGGTTTCGGGCGTAGGGGCGTGGCTTTCGGGTTCAACCAGCGGTTCGGGCAGCCACCAGCCGACGTAGGCTTCGCGCTCGGTCTTGGCGGCGCGCAGGCGGTCGATCGACAGGCGAGTGACCACCGTCACGAGCCAAGCCTCGGCCGATTGCAGAGCGGTCTGGTCGGTCTGGTGCCAGCGCATCCAGGCGTCTTGCAGCACGTCTTCCGCATCGGCTCGGCTGCCCAGCATGCGATAGGCAATCGCGAAGAGGCGAGGCCGCGCGGCGGTGAAGGCCGTGTCTTCGCGGTCAGTGCGGGTGGGGCGGTCGGCGCGGCGCTGGGTCATGGCGGCGGTGTCGTCTAGGGAAGATGCTCCCTAGACGGGCGGGCGTGGTCGGTTGTGACAGGACGCTGCGATTATGCGGCGTTCGTCACATGCTGCGTTGCTGCATTTACGCCGGTGCCCAGCCATGGCGCCAGCGCCCCATGCAGCACCGTCAAGTCGACCGGCTTGGCGAGCACGCGCGCGCCCGGAATGGGCTCGCCAATCTCGGCTTGGGTGCCGTAGCCGGTCATCAGCAGCACGTCCATGTTCGGGTACTGCCGCTGCAGTGTGCGGGCGAGTTCGGCGCCGGATTGGCCCGGCAGGGTGAGGTCGGTCAGCAGCACCTGCACGGGCTGCGTGCGGGCGATGGCCAGGGCGTCTTCCGCACTGGCGGCGGCCAGGCATTGCAGGCCGAACGTGGTGAGCACTTCCTGCATGGCCTCGCGGGAGCCGGCGTCATCTTCCACCAGCAGCACCGTGGGCGGTGGTGACGTGTCGGCAGCCGCGGTTGCAGCATCGTCGATGGATGTCGTTGATGTTGGGTGTACTTGCACCTGCCCCTGCGCCTGCCCTGTGCGGCTGCTGTTGAGCACGTTGCGCACCATGCGCGCCAGGTCATCGCGCCGGTAGGGTTTGTCGAGCAGCGTCACGCCCGGCGGCAGCCTGCCGTCGTGCAGGATTTCGTCACGCGTATAGCCGGAGACGAGCAGTACCGGCAGCGGCGGCACGCGTTGCGCGGCGCGGATCGACAGTTCGCCGCCCTTGATGGGGCCCGGCATGATCACGTCGGTAAACAACAGATCGATGGGCGTGCCGCTGTTCATGAGTTCCAGCGCGGCTTCGCCATTGGCGGCGGTCAGCACGCGGTAGCCGAGCTGGGTCAGCATGTCGACGGCTGTCAGGCGCACGTCGGTGTCGTCTTCCACCACGAGGATGGTCTCGCGCCCGCCCATGGGCGTGACGACGGTGTCGCGCAGGTCGAAGGCATCGTCCGGGGCGGCCTCCGTGCTGCGCGGGAAGTAGAGCTGCACCGTGGTGCCGCGCCCGACCGCGCTCTCGATGGCGATATGCCCGCCACTCTGCTTGACGAAGCCGAACACCATGCTCAAGCCCAGACCCGTGCCATGACCGTCGGGCTTGGTGGTGAAGAACGGTTCGAAGACGTGTTCGACCACTTCGGGCGGCATGCCGACGCCGGTGTCGGTGACGGAGAAGACGAGGTAGTCGCCGGGGGCAAGCTGGCCGCGCCCTTGCGCCTGCGCCTGCGCGCTGTCGAGCGTGACGTTGTTGGCGGTGATGGTCAGCACGCCGCCGCCGCGCATGGCATCGCGCGCATTGATGGCGAGGTTCAGCAGCGCGTTCTCGAGCTGGTTGCGGTCGGCCTGCACGTGCCACAGGTCTTCGGCCAGATGGGTCTCCACCTTGATGGCTTCGCCCAGCGCACGGTGCAGCATCTCGCTCATGCCCTGGACGAGCCGTGTCGGGTTGACGACCGCAGGCGAGAGCGGCTGGCGCCGCGCGAACGCGAGCAATTGCGCGGCCAGCGTGGCGCCACGCTGCACGGCGCGCGTGGCCGCGGCCACCCGGTGCTGCACGCGCGTGTTGCCCGGCGCTTCCACGGCCAGCATCTGCAGGTTGCCGGCAATCACCTGCAGCACGTTGTTGAAGTCGTGCGCGACGCCGCCCGTCAGGTTGCCGATGGCTTCCATCTTCTGGGCCTGGCGTAACTGCGCTTCCACTTCGGCGCGGGCAGACAGCGCATCGGCCACGCGTTGCTCCAGCGTTTCGGTCAACTGGCGCAGCGCCTGTTCGGCGGCCTGACGTTCGCGTTCGGTCTGCACGCGCTCGGTGGTTTCCACCACGATGGCGAGCACGCCGGCTGGGCTGCCGGTGTCATCGGGCAGCGGGCTGTAGTAAAGGTCCATCCATACGTCTTCGGGGCCGCCGTTTCGCAGCAGGACGAGTTCCTTGTCGCGGTACGACAGCGTGCCGCCACCCAGGCAGACGTCCATGACGTGGCGGTTGAAGTCGGCCACCTCGGGCCAGCCGAGTTCAACGGGGCAGCCGAGCAGATATGGATGACGCCCGCCGGCAAATTCGGCGTAGGCGTCGTTGTAGATCATGTAGCCGTGGCGCTCCCACATCATGACCAGCGGCACGGGCGAGGCCAGCACCATTTGCACCGCGGCGTGCAGGCTGCGCGGCCAGTGCTCGATCGGACCCAGCTCGGTGGCGGCCCAATCGAATGCCAGCACGCGCTGCGCCATCTCACCGTTCCACCCGTGGCAGTCATGGTGATGCGCGAGAAACGGCATAAGGTCTCCTGTCTGGCCGGGCAGCGTGGTGCGCCTGGGATGCGGTCATTCTAGAAATTCTTGCCCCCGCCCGTGGATGGCATCAGGCGGCTCAAAGCCGCAAGCGGGACGCAGAAAGCGTGCCTGGGGGGCCGGCACGCTTTGCGCTGGCTGTCTATCATGTGCATCCGCGCCCGCATTGCAATGCGCATCGCATCCAGGCCTCCCACCCACGACACGACCACACCCACAGGAGATTCCATGAAGTTGATCGGCATGCTTGATTCCCCGTACGTGCGCCGCACGGCCATTTCGCTCAAGCTGCTCGGGGTGCCGTTCGAGCATGCATCGGTGTCGGTCTTCCGGCATTTCGATCAGTTCAGCGCCATCAACCCCGTGGTCAAGGCGCCCACGCTGGTGTGCGACGACGGCACCGTGCTGATCGACTCCACGCTCATCATCGATTACGCAGAAACGCTGGCCGGCCGCAGCCTGATGCCCGCCGCCATTGCCGAGCGCCAGCACACCCTGCGCGTGATCGGCCTGGCGCTGGCCGCGTGCGAGAAGGCGGTGCAGATCGTCTACGAACACAACCTGCGCCCCAGCGAGAAAGTGCACGGGCCGTGGGTCGAGCGCGTGCACACCCAGTTGCTGGCGGCGGTGCAAGCGCTGGAGGCGGAGTGGAAGGACGCGCCGTTGCCCGTCGACCAGAACGAACTGACGCAGGCCGGCGTGACGGTGGCCGTGGCCTGGGCCTTCATCCAGCTGATGGTGCCGGACCGCGTGCCGGCGGCGGACTATCCGCGCCTGGTGGCGTACTCGGTGGCGGCGGAACAGCTGAGCGCTTTCCGCGAGTTGCCGATGGTTGCGGTTTGATGCAGCGGCCGGTGCGGACAGGTGTCGTATCCGCACCGGCCGCATCTCTGCTTGGGTGATGTCAGGACGCGCGACTGCGACGCCCGTATGCCAGCGTCAACACACCGGCCAGCATGGCGCATGCGCCCAGCAGCCCGACGCCTGCGGTTGCCGTGTGTGTCAGGTCCGTCAGCCAGCCGATGGCGAACGGACTGACGAAGCCCGACAGGTTGCCAATGGCGTTGATGAAGCCGATGCCGGCAGCGGCTGCCACGCCATCCAGGCGGGCGGTGGGCAGGTTCCAGAACAGCGGCAGCGCCGACAGGATGCCCGCCGAGGCGACCGTCAATGCGGCCATGGCCGGCGCGAGCTGATCGACGGTGAAGGCGCTCACACAAAAGCCTGCACCGGCCACCAGCGCGCACGCGCCGACCAGCGTGCCCCAGTTGCGCCGTCTGTCGGCCTGCCGGGCCACCACGTTCATGGCGACCATGGCCACGGCATACGGCACGGCACTCAACCACCCGACCGTGACGGTGCTGGCGATGCCCGCGGCGCGAATCACGCTCGGCAGCCAGAAGCTCACGCCATACAAGCCTGCCAGCAGCAGGAAATAGATCAGCGCAAACAGCAGGACCGTGCCGTTGAGGATGTCCGACGCGCGATGCAGCGGCGCCTGCGCCGGCGCGGCTTGGGCGAGATCCGCTTCCAGATGCGCCAGTGCATCGGCACTGAGCCAGCGCACTTCGCGCGGCCGGCTCGGCAAGAGGAAGAACACCAGCACGCCCACCAGCGCAGACGGCAGCCCTTCGAGCACGAACATCCACCGCCAGCCGGCGTGCCCGAGCTGCCCGTCGAATGCCGCCAGGATCCATCCTGACAACGGGCCGCCCACGATGCCCGCCACGGCCGTGGCGCTCATGAACAGCGTCGTCATGCGGCCGCGCCGGTGTGCGGGAAACCAGTACGTGAGATACAGCACGATGCCGGGAAAGAAGCCCGCTTCCGCCACGCCCAGAAGGAAACGCAGCACGTAAAACCCGGTCGTGCTCTGCACCCAGCCCATGGCCGCCGACAGCAGCCCCCACGACACCATGATCCGTGCGATCCAGGAACGCGCCCCCAGCCGATGCAGCAGCAGGTTGCTCGGTACCTCGAAGAAGAAGTAGCCAACGAAGAAGATGCCTGCGCCCAGTCCGTAGGCGGTGGCACTCAGGCTCAGGTCGGCCGCCATCTGCAGCTTGGCGGTGCCGATGTTGACGCGGTCGAGGTAGGCCAACACCTGGGCCAGCAACAAGATCGGCATCAGCCGCCAGGCAATGCGGCGGTAGATGGCATCGAGTGCCGGATCGTCAGGTGCGGTGCGGGGCAGTGCGGATGGCGTGGCGGCGGCAGGTGCAGGCTGCGCCAGCGCACCGGCGTGCGGGTGCGGGTTCATGAGGTCTCCTTGGGTGTTGTTGTGTGTGTTGCGGCGTGCGGTGTTGACTGACGGGCTAGCCGGGCGCCCGCGAGTCGGTCTTCTGGTACAGCGTCCGGTCGAGCGTTTCCACCAGCACGCAGCATTGCCACCAGGCGCCGGCATCTGCGCGGGCGGCAATGGCATCGCGCAGAACGTCGTGGATGGTCGCGGCCATGTCGCGCTGCATCTGGGCAGGGCGCGGGTTGGTCAGCACCAGGCGGGCGACGACGAACTGCGCTTGCGCGTTGTCACCGGAAAGAAACGTCCCGGCGATGTGGACGCGGCTCTTGAGGTCGCTCAGCCGTGCGCTGCCGCTGTCGGCCAACTGCTGGTGGATCGTGCGCAACAGCGCGGGAAAATCCAGGCGACGTGCCAGCGGCTCGGTCGCTTCGATCACGATATGCGGCATGGCAGTGCGTGCAGAGACTGGGTAGGCGAGCAGCCGGGCGGCGGGCATGCAGCGCCGCCGCCGGGCCGGCGTCAGATGGTTTCGGGCTCGCGCACGCTCAACGGGCTTGCGGCCGTGTGGCGGGCGATCTCGTCCTTGCGCAGGAAGGCCACGCCGGGATGCTGCTTGGCATAGCGGAGGAAGGCGTCCCACGCGCGCACCATCTGCGGCGTGCCGCTGATGCGGTCGTGCGCGCTGATCGACATCATGCGGCGGCGCGAGCCGGCTTCTTCGTAGAGCTGGTCGAAGTCGAGCTTGATCTGCTCGAGGAAGGCCGATGGCGAGTAGTTGCGGCCTTCGATCAGCAGGATGTCGTTGTTGCGCAGCGTGTAGGGCACGACCACGAAGTCGCGGCCGTTGACCTGCTCGATGAAGGGCTCGTCGCGGCTCAGGTCGTCGATGTGATACAGGTAGCCCAGCTCCTGCAGCAGCGACAGCGTGTTGGGGCCGCGTCGCAGCCAGTTGCAGTTGTAGCCAACGGGGCGCTGGCCCGTCACCGCCTCGACCATCGTCATGGCTTCGCTCAGGAAGGCGCGTTCCTGGGCGCGCGTCATGGCGTATTGCGAACTCCAGCGCGGGCCGTGCCCGGCGGCCTCGTGGCCGCGTGCGACGATCTCGCGCGCGAGTTCGGGGTGGCGTTGCGCCGCCTCGCCGATCATGTGCGAGGTGACCTTCACGCCGTGTCGGTCCCACAGGTCAAGCATGCGCGGAATGCCCTCGCGGTAGCCGTAGGCAAACCACGTGTTGGTGGCCGGGTCGGACGGCATGCTGGCCGGAAAGTCGATCTTGGGGAACGGGCTGTCGGTGCCTTTGGGCGGCTGGCCGCCGGCTTCGAACTGCATCGAGATGGAGATGATGAGGCGAATGCCGTCTGGCCAGAACTGGCCTGCGCCTGGCGCGCCAGCAGCTGCAGGGCCGCTGGCCCGCGGTGTTTGTGCGGCGGCGTTGCCGGCCAGCAGCGCGCCAGCGGCCAGGGCGCCTGCCCCGGCGCCTGCACGGCTGAGAAACGTGCGGCGGCCGGCGTGCGGCTGGGCAGCGGTGTCGACGCGAGCGTCGGTGGAGGGCGGGGTATCAGGCAGTCGGGTCATGGCGCAAGCGCTAACGTGAAAGACCGAGGCATGCTAGCCTTCGCGAAATCGCTGAAATACCGCTGCCAATAGGAAACATCCTTTCCGAAACGCGAAGAATTGCCTCATGCTCGACAACCTGCCCGCGCTCATTTCGTTTGCCCGTATCGTTTCCGCCGGCAGTCTGTCGGGCGCGGCACGCGAGATGGATTTGCCGCTGTCCGTCGTGAGCAAGCGCCTGGCGCAGCTCGAAACCGCCTTGGGCGTACGCCTGATCCAGCGCACCACGCGCCGTCAGACGCTGACCGAAGAGGGCGTGCTGTTCCACAGCCGCGTGGTGCGCATCCTCGATGAAATCGAACAGGCCGAGTCGCTGCTGATGCAGCGTCGCCAGGCCGTGAGTGGCCTGCTGCGCGTGACGGCGCCGGGGCAGCTCGGGCGACGGCGCATTGCGCCCATCGTGGCGGCGTTTCAGCGCGAGCATCCGCAACTGAGCGTGCAGCTGGAGCTGACCGACGCCGTGGTCGACCTGATCGACAGTGGTTACGACATGGCCATCCGCTTCGGCGCGCTGACCGATTCGACGCTGATTGCGCGGCCGCTGGCCCCGAACTTCCGGGTGCTATGTGCCTCGCCGGCATACGTGGCCGAGCACGGCGCGCCGGCGCATCCGGCAGACCTCGTGCGCCATCGGTGCATCCTCATCGGTGACCAGCGCCGCGCAGACTGGCGCTTCAGCGGCGGTGGCGAAGAGCACACCGTGCGCGTGACGGCCTCCATCGTCACCAACGACGGCGAAGCCGCGCATGCGCTGGCCGCCGAGGGCGCGGGCATTGCCGTCAAATCCATCTGGGACGTGGGCGACGATCTGTTGGCCGGGCGCCTGGTGCGCGTGCTGCCGGGGCATTCGGTGTCGGCGGCACCGCTGCACGCGATCTATCCGCACAGCCAGCACCTTGCGCCGCGCGTGCGCGTGTTTGTCGACTACGTTCGGGACCGGCTCCAGCAGGACTGGCGTTGGGATGCGCTGTGACGGCAGGGCAGGCGCAGTCGGGCGCTCGGGCGCCTGATGTGCTGACGCGTCAGGCCGCCTGGGGCGCGATGTTCGCCTGACGATACAGCCCGCCCACCAAGTCGGATTCGGTAACGATGCCGGCCAGCCGGCCGTCGGCATCCAGCACCGGAATGTGGTGGTGGCCGGCGCTGGCAAACATCGGCACCAGGTCCGACATGGGCGCACTGGCCGCGATGGTCTGCACGCGCGTCTTCATGTGGTCGGCCACGCGCGGCGGTGTGAGCGCGCCGATGCTGAACCAGCGGCGCAGCGTCTGGCGCAGGTCTGCGGGCGCCAGGCCGAGCAGGTCGGCGCGCGTGACGATGCCCACCACGCGCCTGTCTTCGTCCACCACCGGCAATGCCTTGAAGCCATGCTGACGCAGCAGTTGCAGCGCACGCGGGATCGATGTGCCGGCCAAGACCGTGACCACCGGCGTGGTCATGATGTCGGCGCACGTGAGTGCGTGGAACGTGCGCGTGTAGGCCTGCAGCTGCATCTCGCGCAGCACGGCTTCGATGTCTTCCGGGTCGATGTCCAGCAGCTCGCTCTGGCGGCGCAGCGCAGCGACGATGTCGGCGCGGCTGAAGCCGGCTGCGGTGGGCGGACGCTCGGCGGCGGGCAGGCGTTGCGCGTGCGGATAGCGGTGGCCCGTGGCCGCGTGGTACACCAGCGCGCCCACCAGCAGCAGCGCTGACTGGATCAGGATCGGCTCCAGCACGAAGCGATAGCCCAGCGCATGCACGGCCGGGCCGCCAATCACGGCGGTGAGCGCCACCGCCCCCGAAGGCGGGTGCACGCAGCGCAGGGCAAACATGCCGGCAATCGCTGCCGAGACGGCCAGCGCCGATGCAATCACCGGGTCATTGACCAGCAGCGCGCACGTGACGCCCGCGGTGGCCGCCACCAGGTTGCCGCCGATGATGGACCACGGCTGCGCGAGCGGGCTGGCCGGCACCGCAAACAGCAGCACGGCCGAGGCGCCCATCGGCGCGACCAGCAGCGGGATCAGCGTGGCCGCGCCCGGCACCATCTTCATCATCGTGCCGGTAAACAGGATGCCGATGAGGGCGCCGACGGCGGAACGCATGCGTTCGCTCCAGCGCACGGTTACGGGTGCGGGAATGAAGCTGTGGAGCCAGCGGCGCAGGGCGGGATGCAGCGGTGAAGCGGACATGGTCGACAGACGGCGATTGCCCGGACCAGGCTTCACCAGAGGTCAAAGAATGCGGTCGGCGATTATATCACTCTGTGACATAACTCACTGGCAGCGCTGTCATGACGCGAGATGCCCCAACGTAGGGCGAAGATCACGCGGATTTGTCAACGAAACGTCACCGTTATTTCATGGCGCGTGCCGAGACTGCTGGGCTTTCCAGCGCTCTTTGCGGGTTGCAAGCCCGCCGCACCATGTCCTTCACTGTCCGCCCCGCGTTTTCCCGTCCGCGTCTTTGCTCCAGCCTCGTTGCACTTTTCGGCGCCCTCGCGCTCACCGCGTGCGGCGGCGGCGATGACAACACCAGCAGCACGCCCGTTGCCACCACGCAGGCCATTCCGGCGCCGCCGGCAGACCCCGGCTTTGTCGACACGGCGGCCGTGGCCACCGGCGTGCCGGCCTTCGTCGACAACATCGCCACCAACCAGCGCGGCGATGCGCGCTACGCCACGCTGGGCACCAACGCCGGTGTGCGCCTGTTCACGCGCTTTCTCGACCTCTGGCAGCCGCTGACGGAGATCGTCGATGCGGGCGTGAACGCGCCGGCCAACGGGTCGTTCCCGGCGGTGGTCGCCTCCACGTGGACGGGCCTGCCCAACGACGGCACGGCCGGCGGCACGCAGCTCAATCTGCCGGTCTTGAACGCAAACGTTCAATACGTGGTGAACGCCACCGCCAACCGCACGCAGGCGCAGGCCGATGCGGCGTACTTTGACGACCGCCGCGGCAAGGGCTACAGCGTGACCGACGGCATGGGGCCGCTGACCACCGCGTGGCGCACGCTCGCGCAGCAGACGACGTCCATTACCACCGTGCCGGCCGATGCCACCACCGTGCTTTACAACGACAGCGGCAACAACACGGGCGTGGGCACCTCGGGCGGCAACACCGCGTTCGGCAAGGTGGTCGACCTGATCAACACGGTCGGCAACAACGCTTCTACCGAGCCGGCCAAGCGCTTCTACAAATATGCGCGACCGTACCGCTGGAGCAGCAGCGTGGCGGTCGTGCCGACGCTGGTGCCGGCCGAGAGCCCGACCCCCGCCACCGACGGCGGCTTCATCAGCGGCCACTCGGCCGAGGCGACGCGCGATGCCGTGGCCATGGCATACCTGGTGCCCGAGCGCTTCCAGCAGATGCTGTCGCGTGGTCTGGAGCTGGGCGAGAACCGCATCCTGGCCGGCATGCATTCGCCGCTGGACGTGATGTCAGGCCGCATGATCGGCATTGCCGCCGCCGCAGCCAACCTCGTCGACCCGGCCAATGCCGCGCTCAAGGCGGCCGCCTTCACGCAGGCGCACACCGCGCTGATGGCGCAGACCGGCACGGATGCGACGACCTTCCCGGCGCTGGCCCAGTCCGGCACGCCGGCCACCGACCGCTTTGCCGACTACGCCACCAATCAGGCCAATTTCACGCGCCGCATGACGTTTGGCTTCACGCAGATCGGCGCGACGACGCTGGCGCCGGTGGTGCCCAAGGGCGCCGAGGTGCTGCTGGAAACGCGCTTCCCGTACCTGAGCGCCGATCAGCGCCGCGTGGTGCTGAAGACGACGGAGCTGGCATCCGGCTACCCCGTGCTCGACGACGCCGAAGGCTGGGGCCGCCTCAACCTGTTCGCGGCGGCCGACGGCTACGGCGCGTTCAACGGCAACGTGATCGTGTCGATGGATGCAACGCAGGGCGGCTTCAACGCGGCCGATACGTGGCGCAATGCCATCTCGGGCGCGGGCAAGCTCACGCTGCAGGGCACCGGCCGGCTGCGTCTGGCAGGCGCCAACACGTACACCGGCGGCACGCAGGTCGCAGGCGGTGTGCTGGAAGCCGATTCGGCCAACGCATTCGGCACGGGCGACGTGTATGTCGGCGCCGGCACGCTGGCGGTCAACGCGCCGGCGGCGGTGGCCATTGCGGGCAAGTTCACGCAACTGCAGGGCACCACGCTCGACCTCGCCATCGGCCCGAACGGTCAGGGCAAGCTGAGCGTGGCCGGCCTCACCACGATTGCCGGCGGCACGCTGCACGTGAAGTTCGTGAACGGCTACGCGCCCAAGGTGGGCGACACCATCGCCGTGGTAGATGGCGCGGGCAGCAACCGCCAGTTCTCATCGGTGGTGGTGGACGGCTTCAAGGCCACGGCCATTTACACGGCCACCGGCATCCAGATCCACCTGGACGCCTGATTGTCTGACCGGTCATCTGAGCGGCAGCAGCACGTCGGTCACGGCTTCGTGCTCGGGCACGTCGGGGTAGAAGCGCACGCGCTGGAACAGCAACGGCGCGTCGCGCAGCTCCTCGCCGCTGGCGGGCAGCCAATCGGCATACAGGTACGCCACGCTCTGGGCGAGCGTGTCGTCGGAGCCCGTGTGGCGCAGCACGGCATAGCGCCCGCCTGCCAGCGTCTTGCCGGTGATGCCCGCCGCATTGGGGGCGATCGGTGCCTGCGTCGCCGCGCAGATGTCCATGCGGAACGCCTCGGGCGGCACGTCGTCGGGGTTGTCGTAGACGACGTTGTACGTGGCCGAAACGCTGGGGTGCAGCCGATGCTCGCGGCGCCAGGCGATGAACGTGCGAAGGGTCTCGCCCAGGCGTGCTGGGTCGCCGCGGTGCTCGATGGCGGCGACGGCGACGGCCTCGCGCTCGACGATCTCAACGGATTGGGTGTGCGGTTGTGCGGGCATGTGTTGGCTCCTGAGGGCGCGCAGCGCCTGTAGATCGGTCGCCCAGGATGCCCACTGCGGCGCGGCCCGGAAGGCTGACGGCGATTGGCCCGCCTGCCTGCGGAACGCCCGAGCAAATGCCTCCGGCCCTTCGTACCCGCACGCCAACGCGATGTCGGTGATGCGCACGTCGTCGCGATAGGCGAGTTGATGGGCGGCACGCTTCAGGCGCAGCAACTGCACATAGCGCCCGACGTTCATGCCGAACAGCAACGAGAACTGACGGTGGAAGTGGTAGCTCGAAAACGCTGCCACGCCGGCCAGCCCGTCCACGTCGAGCGTGTCTTCCAGATGCGCGTCGATGTGGGCGAGCATGGCGCGGAAGCGGGCGAGGTAGCGGTCGGTGGCGGTGGTCAATGCGGTGGCTCCTGGGTGGCGATACGGTATCGCCGGCGGGTTTGACGCGCCTGATCGAAATTGCGCAATCGCCTGCCGTGATCTTTGGCCCGTGCCGCTTGTCATGGGGCGAAGTTGGGCACATGCGGCGCATATCGGCGCTGCCCTGGCGTCCCTAGAGTGGGTCTTGCCGTGAGGGCGGTTCCTTGCGGTGCGCCGGCACACAGCCGGTGGCTCACGCTCATGGATGACGAGGCCACATCATGGCAGAACAGACGCTCTACACATCGCACAACAACTATTCGAGCCTGCAGACACAGGGCGGCGGCACCGACACCGAACGCCGCCTCGGCTGGTGCGCCGCCGCCAGCGCGCTCTGGTGCAAGAACACGCTGGACGCGTCGATCGCGCCCAAGGATTCCGACCCGAGCAAGCTGCGCGCCGGCATCTTGCAGGTTAAGTTCCGCTGGGATCCGAATGGCAATGGGCAGGACGTGCTGACCTTGCTGAGCAACGTGGACCTGCATGGCGTGCAAGTTGCCAACGCGGTGAACTTCGATGCGCTGCTCGATATCGTGACGGGTACGCCGGGCGTGTACTGGCTGTCCAATTACGGCCACGCGACAGCCGTGGACACGCGCCCCGGTCGCGAACTCTTCTACGACATCGAGAACGGCCTGTTCCAGTACGGCAACTCCGCTGAACTGCGCCAGGGCATTCGCGCTCGCTACGGCAACTCGCCGCGCTGGCGGGCTTTTCGCGTGACGGCGGCTTGATTGCTGCTGCGAAGGTCCAAGAAAAAACCGCCCTGAAGGGCGGTTTTCATTTTGCCGATGCGCCGGGTTCGGAGCCCGACTGAAGCGGCCCCACCAGCCGCCGCGATACCCCTCTTCGAAAGGGCGTGATCTTCACTTCGCCTCTGATAGCATCCCCCAGCCCCTCCGGGGCGCCGTCTGCGGGGCGCGCCAGTACGCTGACCGCCTGCGTCGACGTATCCGAAGTCGACCTCACACAAAGAAGAATCAGGGTATGCAAAACAACAACAGCAAGTTTGGGGGCGGGCGCTTCATCCGCCGTATGGTGATGGCCGCTGCTTTGACCGGCGCAGCCATGTTGACAGGTTGCGCGAGCTTCTATGTCGACACCGCGACCAAAGCGGTGCCGGCGTCCGAAATGAAGAAGGTTGCGGATCCGAAGCCGGTGCAACTGGTGTTCGAATTTCAAACCAAAGGCGCGCCCAACCCGCGCGTGACGACGCTTCTGAAAGACACGGCCGCCAAGGAAGTCATCGAAACCGGCCTCTTCTCGAAGGTATCGACAGAGCCGACGCCGAACGTGGGCATGCTCAACGTCACGCTGAACAACGTGCCGATCACGGACGATGCCGCGTCCAAGGGTTTCGTGACGGGTCTGACCTTTGGTCTGGCCGGCAGCGCTGTCACCGATGGCTACATCTGCACGGTGAGCTACCTGCCGCCGGGGCAGGCGACCCCCATCGTGAAGACTGCGCGTCATGCGATCCACACCACGCTGGGCAACGCCAATCCGCCCGCCGGCGCCAAGAAGTCTGCGACAGCGCTGGACGCAGCCCAGCAGGTGACGCGCGAGGTGTTGAGCAACGCGCTGAAGGATCTGTCTTATGACGCCGCGTTCAACTGATTCCGGAATGACGCGTGCACTGTGGGCGGCGTTGCTCGCGGCCGCCTCGCTGCTGGCGGGCTGCGCCGAAATGCCGATGACGCCGCCCAAGCCGACTATCGAGAACGCAGCGAAACTGCGCAGCGGTAGCCCTGCCATCGGCCCGGTCGAGGTGGGCCGCTTCTCACTGGATGCCGCGCAATCGGCGAGTATGGATAAGGGCGTCAGCATTCGCAGCAACACAGTGCGCTCGCCGGTGGAGGGCTCCTTTGCCCAATACCTGCGGGAAACCTTGCGCGTCGAGTTGCAGTCGGCAGGCCTGTTGGATGCGCGTTCCGATGCAGTCATTACCGGCACGCTGCTCGACAGCTCCGTCGAAGCACCCGTGGGGACTGGCAAAGCCTCGCTGGCAGCAAGGTTTGTGGTGACGCGGGCTGGCGCCGTGCGCTACGACCGCGCATTGCGTACCGAGGCTTCGTGGGATTCTCCGTTCATGGGCGTGTCGGCGATTCCACAGGCGGCAGGGCAATATGAAGCGCTCTACCGCAAGCTGGTCGGCGTGTTGCTCGACGATGCCGCGTTCCGTGCCGCTGTTGCGAGGCAGTAGCGCGCACCGCATGTGCAGGGTAGAAAAAAGAAGTCGCCCTTCGGGGCGGCTTTTTTCTTGGCAGGCAGACAAAAAAACCGCCCCGAAGGGCGGTTTCTCTTTGGCGCCAGTGCTGGCTCAGGCAAACGCCTTGGCCGGCTCGCCAGCCAGGCCGGCTGCTTCGCGCAGCAGCAGGGCCTTGTCGGTGGCTTCCCAGCTGAACTCCGGCTCTTCGCGGCCGAAGTGACCGTACGCGGCAGTCTTTTCGTAGACCGGGCGCAGCAGGTCCAGCATCTGCACGATGCCCTTCGGACGCAGGTCGAAATGCTCGTGCACGAGCTTGGCGATCTGGTCGTCCGGGATCACGCCCGTGCCTTCCGTGTACACCGTGATGTTGATCGGGCGAGCCACGCCGATCGCGTAGCTGACCTGCACCTGGCATTGGCGCGCCAGGCCAGCGGCCACCACGTTCTTGGCCACGTAGCGCGCGGCGTACGCGGCCGAGCGGTCGACCTTCGACGGGTCCTTGCCCGAGAACGCGCCGCCGCCGTGCGGGGCTGCGCCGCCGTACGTGTCGACGATGATCTTGCGGCCGGTCAGGCCGCAGTCGCCTTGCGGACCGCCGATGACGAAGCGGCCGGTCGGGTTCACCAGGTACTTGGTGTCGGCCAGCATGTGCGACGGCAGCACCGGCTTGATGATCTCTTCGATCACGGCTTCGCGGATGGCCTCTTGCGACATTTCCGGCGCGTGCTGGGTGGACAGCACCACGGTATCCACGCTGTGCGGCTTGCCGTTCACATAACGCACGGTCACCTGCGATTTGGCGTCCGGGCGCAGCCAGGGCAGGCGGCCGTCGCGGCGCAGTTGCGACTGGCGCTCGACCAGGCGATGCGCGTAGTAGATCGGGAAGGGCATCAGTTCGGGCGTTTCATCGCACGCGTAGCCGAACATCAGGCCCTGGTCACCGGCGCCCTGGTTCAGGTAGTCGTCCGATGCGCGGTCGACACCCTGCGCGATGTCCGGCGATTGCTTGTCGTAAGCGACGAGGACGGCACAGCCCTTGTAGTCGATGCCGTAGTCGGTGTTGTCGTAGCCGATGCGCTTGATGGTTTCACGCGCGACCTGGATGTAATCGACGTTGGCCGACGTGGTGATTTCACCCGCCAGCACCACCAGGCCGGTGTTGCACAGCGTTTCTGCAGCGACGCGCGCATATTTGTCCTGGGCGAGGATGGCGTCCAGGATGGCGTCGGAAATCTGGTCGGCGACCTTGTCGGGATGGCCCTCGGAGACCGACTCCGAGGTGAAGAGGAAGTCGTTTGACACGGCTGTTAGCTCCAGATTGGCTATCACGTTGCCAATCCGTTAAGCCACGGCCGGCGACGCTTTAGCGGTATTTAGCAACCTTGCCGAGGTTTGTGGCCAAGCAAGGATTCGCCCCGCAAGTTGTCAGTTAACTCGGCGAATCGCGCTATTATACGCGGCACTTTTCTTGGCCGCAGCAAGGCCTGCCAAGACCCTGCTCCCCTGTCGACTGCGACCAACACATTGCAGCGTACGCACGCATGACCTTCCTCTACTGGCTGTTTTCACGCCTGCCCCTGTCAGTGCTGCAGGCGCTGGGCGGCTGGCTGGGAGCGTTGGCCGCCCAGGTGCCCGGCCGCTATCACGACCGGCTCATCGCCAACTTCCGCCACGCCTATCCCGACGTCACCCCCGCCATGCTCAAAGAGGCTGGGCGCTCCGCCGGCCGCATGGTGTTTGAGATGCCGTACTTCTGGGTGCGCAAGAACGGGGCGCAGGTTGCGCCGCACCTGTTCGATGTCTGCCGATCCACCATTGAGCGCGCGCTGGCAGACGGGCGCGGCCTGATCTTCCTCACGCCGCATCTGGGCTGCTTCGAGGTGCTGCCGCAGGCTTACGCAAGCGAGCATCCCGTCACATCGCTGTTCAAGCCGCCGCGCAAGGAAAGCCTGCGCGCCTGGATCGAACACATGCGCACGGGGCCGAACATGCACATGGCCCCCGCAGACCCGCGCGGCGTGCGCATGCTGGTGCGCGCACTCAAGCGCGGCGAGGCCATCGGCATCCTGCCCGACCAGACGCCCACCGGCGGTGAAGGCGTATGGGCGCCGTTCTTCGGCAAGCCGGCCTATACGATGACGCTGGTGCACCGCTTGCATCGCCTGACAGGCGCGCCGGTGGTGGCGCTGTTTGCCGAACGGCTGCCGCGCGGTGCGGGCTACCGGCTGCACGTGGAGGAGATCGGCGACCTGCCCGAAGACGCCACGCAGGCCGCCACGCGCATCAACGCCGCCATCGAGCGGTTGATTGCCGTGGCGCCGACGCAATATCTCTGGGGCTATAACCGCTACAAGCATCCCAAGGGCGCGGAAGCTCCGCCCGCTGCCTGACACTGCTGCCTTTATGGAACGTTTCTCTGCCAAACTCGGACTCGGCTTCTTGTGGCTGCTGTCCTTCCTGCCCTACGGTTTCGTCGCGCGTTTTGGCGAAGGCCTTGGCGGTCTGCTGTACCGCATTCCCAACGGCCGCCGCCGCGTGGTCTTGGCCAATTTGCGCGCGTGCTTTCCCGAGAAGTCGGAAGCCGAGCGCGAAGCCATGGCGCACGACGTTTTCCGCAAGGTTTTCCGCAGCTTTGCCGAGCGCTCGTTTGCCTGGTTCGCATCGGAAAAGCGCCTGATGCGCGTGGTGAAGATCGACGACCAGGCCAACCTGCCGGCGCTGCACGGCCAGCCGCACATTCTCGTGACGCTGCATCTGTCGGGCGTGGAGATCGGCGCCCTGGCGCTGACGGACTACCTGCGCACGCACGTCGGCAACGCGGGCTGTTCGCTGTACACGCGCATGGCGAACCCGGTGCTCGATGACGCCATCAAGGCGCTGCGCAGCCGCTTTGGCGCGACCATGGTGTCGCGCAACGAAAACATCCGCCAGATCATGCGCACCATCAAGCGCGGCGAGGCGCTGCAGCTCATCTCGGACATGGATTTCGGCGAGCGCGACTCCGAGTTCGTGCCGTTCTTCGGCGTGCCGGCGCTCACGCTCAACGCCATTCCGCGCATGGCGTCGATGACCGGCGCCAAGGTCGTGCCGATGTACACCGAGATCCTGCCCAACTACGAAGGCTACGCGCTGCGCATCCTGCCCGCGTGGGAGAACTACCCCACCGGCGACCTGACCGCCGACACGCGCCGCATGAACGCCTTCTTTGAAGACGCGATCCGCCCGCGCATCACCGAGTATTACTGGGTGCACAAGCGCTTCAAGCACCGCCCCGAGGGCATGCCGGGCATTTATTGATGCCTGCAGCCGGCCCAGGGCAACCGCGGCCGGCTCGCTTTAGAATGGGCGCTTTCCGAACGCTCATTGCCGCCTCTGTGCGGCCCGCCATGAAACTGCACTTCACCAAGATGCACGGCGCGGGCAACGACTTTGTCGTGCTCGACGGCATCCAGACCCCCATCGACTTCACGCCCGAGCAATGGGCTGCCATTGCCGATCGCCACTTCGGCGTGGGGGCGGACCAGCTCCTGCTGGTCGAGCGTTCAACGCGGCCCGACGTCGATTTCCGCTACCGCATCTTCAACCACGACGGCGGCGAGGTGGAGCACTGCGGCAACGGCGCACGCTGCTTCGTCAAGTTCGTCACCGACCGCGGTTTGACCGACAAGCGCACCGTGCGCGTGGAAGTCATGAACGGCATCGCCACGTTGACGATGCAGGACGATGGCCAGGTCACGGTCGACATGGGCGCACCGGTGTTCGAGGCGGCGCGCCTGCCGTTCCTGCCCGACGGCCTGCCCACCCGCGTTGAAGGCGACGACACGCAGCACGCGCTGCAGATCAACGGCCGCACTGCATGGCTGTCGACCGTGTCGATGGGCAATCCGCATGCCGTGCAGATCGTCGACGATACGGAAGCCTTTCCCGTGCTGGGAGACGGTCCGCTGATCGAATCGCATGCCGTGTTTCCGCGCCGCGTGAATGCGGGCTTCATGCAGATCGTCGATCGCCATTCCGTGCGTCTGCGCGTGTACGAGCGCGGCGCGGGCGAGACGCTCGCGTGCGGCACCGGCGCCTGCGCAGCGGTGGTGGCCGGCATCCGCCGCGGCCTGCTGGATTCGCCCGTCAAGGTGGCCACGCATGGCGGCGACCTGACCATCGCCTGGGCCGGCGTCGGCCAGCCGGTCATGATGACGGGCCCCGCCACCACCGTCTTTGAAGGCACGCTGGACCTGGATGCACTCAAGCTGACTGCCGCACCGCATTGACACCGCGCGGCCGCCTGCCGCAACGTCAGAACAACAAGGAGATACCGTGGGCACGAACGGCAAGAACCTGATTGACGACTACCGTTTCGACGGCAGCAACAAGTTCAAGATCGCGAAGGTGGATGCCACTAGCAAGCCGTTCTCCACCGGCAACAAGGCGGACGACAACGCACGCCTGGCCGAAGTCTCGGCCAAGCTCGACGCCCTGCAGGATGTGCTCTACGCCGAGCACCGACGCAAGGTGCTGGTGATCCTGCAGGGCATGGATACCTCGGGCAAGGACGGCACCGTGCGCGGCGTCTTCCGCGCGATGGACCCGCTGGGGCTGCGCGTGGTCGGCTTCAAGGCGCCGACGCCGCAGGAACTCGCACACGACTACCTCTGGCGCGTGCACGCCCAGACGCCCGCGCGCGGCGAGATCGTCATCTTCAACCGCAGCCACTACGAAGATGTGCTGATCACGCGCGTGCACGGCGACATCGACGCGGCCGAGTGCAAACGCCGTTATGGGCACATCAACGCGTTCGAGCAGATGCTGAGCGACACCGGCACGACCATCGTCAAATGCTTCCTGCATATCTCGAAAGACGAGCAGCGCCAGCGCCTGCAGGAGCGCGTCGACGATCCGCACAAACACTGGAAATTCGACCCAGCCGATATTGCAGAGCGGGAGTTCTGGGAGGGCTATATGGAAGCCTACGAGGCCGCCATCAACGCCACCGCGACGCCCGACGCCCCTTGGTATGTCGTGCCCGCGGATTCCAAGACGCACCGGAACGTGATGGTGGCGGAGATTTTGTTGCGGGTGTTGGAAGGGATGAAGCCGCAGTATCCGGAGGGGAATCCGGCGTTTGAGGCGTTGAGGATTGAGTGACTGGGTTGGCGGTGTCGGATTTTGGCGCTGGTGGTCCGCCCCCCCTTTCGTTCCCTGCCGGGACCGACTCACTTTTCTTTGTCTTGCCAAAGAAAAGTAAGCAAAAGAAAGGCGCGCCCGAGATGGCGACTTCCCCTTGGATTTGTGTGACCGTGCGGGGAAGGAGGCAAACTCGCTGCGCTCAGACAAGCCTCCTTCCTTGATCCGCCCGCTCACAAAAATTCAAGGCGCCATCAAGGGCTCAACGTCAAAAGAGAAAGGCCAACCCATCGTGCGGTTGGCCTTTTCGTTTGGGCTTGCGCCCCGAGGGTGTGGCTTTTGTCCTTTGACTTTCCCTGCCCTAGATGGCGCCTTGAATTTCTGTCGCAGGGAGGAAAAAGAGGGGAGGCTGTCTGAGCGCAGCGAGTTTGCCTCCCCTCCCTCCCTGCGACAGAAATTCAAGGAATGGGTCGCCATCTCGGGCGCGCCTTTCTTTGCTTACTTTCTTTGGCAAGACAAAGAAAGTGAGTCAGCCCCGGCAGGGGATGAAACAAAGGCCAAACCAAAAAACAAAAACCCCGACGAACAACATCCACCGGGGTTTTCCACAACATCAAAAGCTCAAATCGCGCTAACGCCGTACTTATCCCGATAAGCCGCAGCCTTTTCACGATACCCAGCCAGCGCCGGGTCCCCAGCGTTATCCAGATACCCCAGCAAATCGTCCAGATTAGCAATCGACACAACCGGCATCCCGTATTGAGCCTGCACATCCTGCACCGCAGAGCGCTCGCCAATATCCACCGCATTGCCGCTGCGCTCCATCCGATCCATCAGGATCAGCACGGCAGCCGGCGTTGCGCCAGCAGCGCGAATCATCTCCACCGACTCGCGCACCGAAGTGCCGGCAGAGATCACGTCATCGACGATCACCACGCGGCCCTGCAGCTTCGCGCCGACCAGGCTGCCGCCTTCGCCGTGGTCTTTGGCTTCCTTGCGGTTGTACGCGAAGCCCACATTGCGGCCCAGGCCCGCCAGCGCCACGGCGGTGGCCGATGCCAGGGTGATGCCCTTGTAGGCCGGCCCGAACAGCATGTCGAACTCGACACCGGAGTCCAGCAGGGTTTTCGCATAGAATTGCGCGACTTGGCCCAGCAGTGCGCCGTCAGCAAACTTGCCGGCGTTGAAGAAATAGGGCGACGTCCGCCCCGCCTTGGTCACGAATTCCCCGAACGACAGCACGCCGGCTTCCACCGCAAAGCGGATGAAGGATTGGCGCAACTCGCTGTTTTGGCTCATCTTTTTTCTCTGGTCCGCAAAAAAGTCCCGCCATGTTACGCATCATTTCCGCCAACCTCAACGGCGTTCGCTCCGCTGCCAGCAAAGGCTTTTTTGAATGGATGGGCAAGCAGGACGCCGATTTCGTCTGCGTGCAGGAACTGAAATGCGCGCAAGACGACATGACGCCCGAATTCCTGGCGCCGCACGGCTACCACGGCGTGTTCCAGCACGCGGTGAAAAAGGGCTACAGCGGCGCGGGCATCTACACGCGCCACAAGCCCGACGAGGTCATCATCGGCTTCGATAACGGCGAGTTCGATGCCGAAGGCCGCTACGTCGAGGCCCGCTACGGCAAGCTGTCGATCATCTCGGTCTACGTGCCGTCGGGCTCCAGCGGCGAAGAGCGCCAGCAGGCCAAGTTCCGCTTCATGGACCTGTTCATGGACCACCTCAAGGACCTGCGCCACGAAAAGGGCCGCGAGGTCGTGCTGTGCGGCGACGTCAACATCGTCCACAAGGAAATCGACATCAAGAACTGGAAGGGCAACCAGAAGAACTCCGGCTGCCTGCCCGAAGAGCGCGCGTGGCTGACCAAGCTGTTCGACGAGGTCGGCTATGTGGATGTGTTCCGCACGCTCGACCAGCGCCCCGAGCAGTACACCTGGTGGAGCAATCGCGGCCAGGCGTATGCAAAGAACGTCGGGTGGCGTATCGATTACCAGATCGCCACGCCGGGCATTGCCGCCACCGCGCGCCGCACGTCGATCTTCAAGGACATCAAGTTCAGCGACCACGCGCCGCTGACGATCGATTACGACACGAAGCCGCACTGGTAAGCGGCATCAAAGTCACTTCATAGCGCTGCCGCGGAAATGTCTTCGTCAGCCGCTACAATGCAAACCTCACGCGCCGGCACCGCTTGCCGGCGTTGTCTTTGGCCCCCAGTTTTTTTGCGAGATCACCATGGCATTCAAGGTTTTCGTCGACGGTCAGGAAGGCACCACCGGCCTTCGCCTGCTCGATTATCTGTCGCAGCGCGACGATATCGAGCTGCTGCGCATCGCCGAAGACAAGCGCAAGGATTCAGCCGAGCGCGCCAAATTCCTGAATGCCGCCGATGTCGCATTCCTGTGCCTGCCGGACGTCGCCTCGCGCGAGGCCGTCTCGCTGGTCAACAACCCGAACACCTGCATCATCGACGCCAGCACCGCGTTCCGCACGTCGGACGACTGGGTCTACGGCCTGCCCGAACTGGCCCAGGGCCAGCGCGAGCGCCTGCGCAACACCAAGCGCATCGCCGTGCCGGGCTGCCACGCCAGCGCGTTCGTGCTGCTGATGCGTCCGCTGGTGGATGCGGGCATCGTCCCGGCCGACTACCCGGTCACGGCGTTCTCGCTCACCGGCTACAGCGGCGGCGGCAAGGCCATGATCGCCGACTACCTGGCCGCCAATAACCCGAAGCTCGACAGCCCGCGCCCGTACGCGCTGGCCTTGGCGCACAAGCACCTGCCGGAGATGCGCGTGCAGAGCCGCCTGAGCCTCGCGCCGATCTTCACGCCGGTCGTCGGCAACTTCCTCAAAGGCCTGGCCGTGACGATCGGCCTGCACCCGCAGCACCTGGCGCGCAAGGTGAGCCCGACGGACATCGCCCGTGTGCTGGCCGATTACTACCAGGGCGAGCAGTTCATCCGCGTGGCGCCGGCTGACAACGTTGCGACGCTCGACAACGGCTTCTTCGATGTGCAGGGCGCCAACGACACCAACCGCGCCGACCTGTTCGTGTTTGGTTCGGACGAGCGCATGGTCGTCACCGCGCGTCTGGACAACCTGGGCAAGGGCGCGGCCGGTGCGGCGGTGCAATGCATGAACGTGCACCTGGGCGTGGATGAAGCGACGAGCCTGCATGTGGAAGCGCCGATTCCCGCAGCCGGCGCCGAGCACGCCGTGCGCGAAGCAGCGCCGGGCTTCGCAAGCTGATCGCCGCCTGAGCGGAAACGAAAAACGCGCCTTCGGGCGCGTTTTTCTTTGGCGGTGCGGCTTACTTGGTTTGCGCGCCGGCCGGGATGTTGAACAACATGCCGCCGCCGTTGCCGCCCGCCATCACACTCGGCGTCACGCCGTTCCACTTCTCGATGGCGGCACGTTCGAGCTTCAGGCGCTCCCATGCCAGCAGGCGGTCATCCAGCGACGAGGCGAGCGCACGGTTGGCGGCGGCTTCGCCTTCGGCAATCGCCACGCGCTTCTTGGCCTCGGCCTGGGCGGAGCGCACTTCGTTCTCGGTGCGGATGGCGTCCTGGATGGCCTTGGTCTTGGCGCTCACCGCATCGAGCAGCGCACGCGGCGGGCGCAGCGAACCGACGATGCCGAACTGCTTGATCGACACGCCCAGCGGTGCGAGCCGCGCGTCCAGCTCCTTGGTGAGCCGCGCGACGAACTCTTCCTTCTTGCCGCCATTCACGTCGTCGAAGTTGTATTCCGAGCCGATGGCGACGATCACGTTGCGCGCGGTGTCACGCAGGTAGCCGTGCGTGAAGGTCTCGATGCGATCGGCGCGGAAGTTGGTGTAGAACGCCGGCACTTTCTCCCGATCGAGCTGGTACGAGACGGCCACGTCCACGTTGACGGGCACGGCGTCCTTGGTGTTGAACGTCAGCTCTTCGTTGAGCGCGCGGCCTTCATTCACGTCTTGCGTCCAGATCACGCGCTGCACGTAGGTCGGGTATTGGATGATCGCGGTCTGCACAGGGTTGTAGAACACGAACCCGGTGACGACGTTTTCATGCGTGATGCCGCGATCGACCAGCCGGTTGATCTTGATGCCCGTGTAGCCGGGCGGAATGATCTGCCAGTTCAGCAGGAAAGTCCGCCCGATCACCAGCGCCGCGACAGCACCGAAGACGAGCGCGAGCAGTTTGACCGGCAGCTTGCTTGCCGTGACTTGAGGCATGAGGGTTCCCCTTGCTTGTTGGTTTGCTTCTGAGGTGTGGCTGGCGGGGCGGGCGCTGCTTACGCAGCGGCCTGCTTGCTGGCGCAGGAATCGTCAGCGATTCCCGTCAGGGATGGCCGCGCCCGGTGGGCGGGTGGTGGCAAGCAAGCTTGCCAATGGTGATGAGGCGGTGAGCTTCAATACGGCCGAGGTGGCGCATTGCGATGCCCGGATGTTGCGATGCACAAAGTATAGGTCGGCGCCGGATTTTTGCTGCCCTCCGGAAGCACTAGAGCGCCGCTTCGAACGGTGGGGTGCAGCGAAGCGAGTCAGGCGTCGCCGGGATTGATGCGCGCCGGGTTCCAGCCCAGCGCGTTGTACACGTGATACCGCGCAATGCCGATCCACTCGTGCAGCGCGAAATCGGTCAGCGCAAAGTTGTATGCCATCGGCAAGGGCGATGCCGCGGCCTGCAGATCGTCTGCGCGCACCGGAATTGGCGCCATGCCGAAGTGCGTGAAATAGAGCAGGCTGCGCCGCAGATGGATGGCCGACGACACGAGCACCGTGCGGTCCGGCGCGTATTGCGACAGCACCGTGCGCGAGAACTGCGCGTTCTGCCACGTGTTCATGCTCCGGGGTTCTATGAGCACGTCGTCCTTGGCCACACCCAGCCTGACAAGCTCGCGCTGATACACCGTTGCTTCCGGTAAGCCATGGTGGCGTGCATCGCCGCCGCTGACGAGGATCTTGCAATCGCCATCCGACTTGCGGCACGTCTGGTACAGCTGCGTGGTTTCCACCAGCCGCGGATACGAGAACAGCCCCGGCTCGACCTCATCGCCCACACGGAACGTGCCCGCGCCCAGCAGCACGATGGCGTTGCGCGTGCCCCATTGGATCTGCGGCTCGTTCTCGAACGGTTTTTCCAGCGAATCGAGCAGCCACGCCGGCACCGGCCCACAGCCGATCGCGATCACCAGCACACCACTGAACACCGCCAGCCCGCGCGCAGGCCGACGTCGGCCGCGTGCTGCGCACACCGCTGCCACGATCACCAGCACACACAGGATGGTCAGGCTCACACGCTCCTCCAGGTTGGCGCCCCACGCGCACACGTGAGCCGCCATCGTAAAGAGGAATGGCCCGGCGCGCGACCCGTCTTCTTACGGGGTTGTTGCGGTAAACAAGGCGGGGCTAGAGCGACAGCCCTTGCGACGCGCGAAAGTCGTCGGCCTGCGCGACCTTCAGCCCTGCGCGCTCGGCGTGGGCAAGTCCGGTTTGCAGCAGATCCGCCCGGATGGGAAACGCAAAGTAGTCGTCGCCGCCGGTATCGACGTGCAGCAATTCGTAGCCATGCGGACGCAGCCACGCGCCGAAATCGAGCAGCCCCTCTGCAACCGTGCGCTCGGCTTCAGCGCGGGCCCATTCCCAGCGCGCCCCGATGCCCAGCGTGTCGAGCAGCTTCTCCGTCTGCCATTCGATTTCATCCCAGGCTTTCCAATCGACCCAGATGGCGAGCGTCCACGGTGCGCCGTCGCCCAGGTTTCGGCCAATCGACCACGTCAACAGCCCGGCGATATCGTCGCCCGGGAGGTCGCCGGTCCGCACGGACGCGGCCAGCTGGTCCGCCTCGGCCTGCCCACACGGGGCCGCCACCAGGCGCACGAACTCGGCCAGGGCGTCGATCGCGTCCGCGCTGGGAGACAGGTCGTCCCGCAGGATGTCGTCGTCGCGCAGCGGGTCTTCCGATGTCGGTGTCGGCGCGGGTCGGCCGAACAGGTTTTTGAATCGCTTCAGCATGAACGTGTTCTCCTGTCGGTCGAACTCAATCGCCTGCGCCGATCTTCCCTAGCAGCTCTCGCAACATCGCCCGCTCCGCCTGACTCAACGCCGCAAGCATCCGCTCTTCGGTCTGCACATGCGAGGCGACCAGCCCGTCGACCAGCGCGAAGCCTTCGTCGGTCAGCACGATCTGCAGCCCGCGCCGGTCGTCCGGATCGGTCTTGCGGGCGATCAGGCCGCGCTTTTCCAGCCGGTCGAGCCGATTCGTCATGGCGGACGTCGACAGCATCATGTCCTTGGCCAGCGCCGAAGGGGACAGCGCCTGATCGCGGCCGTTGCGGCGCAGCGTCAGCAGCACGTCAAAACCCGCCATGTCGAGATCGGCTCCGGCCACGTTGGCGACCACGCCGCTGCGCAACCGCTCGCCGGCGCGCCAGACATCGCCGCAGACGGCCATCGGGCTCGGGTCGATGTCCGGGCGCTCGCGCCGCCATTGCGCGAGGATGTTGTCCATCGGTCCGCCCTGCGGGGATGCGGAATCACCTTGACCCATAAAAATCCTCGTCCTAGTATTTCGACATCGAATTACTTGATGTCGAGGCTCTGCGAAATCGTATCGGTTTTGCGCTGCGCAGACAATGCGTGCCATCACGCGTGGCGCGGGGGCAAAGCGAGGTACTTACCTGGTAGCGCCTGTCTTGCTGCAGGGAAGCGAAGACCAGACGTCAGTGTCCTCATTTATTTCGATATCAAATAACGTGACATGGAGATTCATCATGCAGTTCGACCGTCTGACGTTGATGCTGGCCACCGCTGCGGCGCCGGTGCTGTGGGGCACGACCTATCTCGTCTTCACACAGACGCTGCCCGTCGGCCATCCCTTGCTGGTCGGGGCGCTGCGTGCGCTCCCGGCAGGGGTCCTGCTCATGCTTCTCGGCCCTGGCCTTCCGCCGCGTAGCAAGTTGCTTCCCTTGCTGTTTCTCGGGCTGGCGAATATCGGCGTGTTCTTCGCGCTCTTGTTCTTGGCGGCGCAGCGTCTGCCAGGCGGCGTGGCAGCGACGATCATGTCGGCCCAACCGCTGGTGGTCGCGCTGCTCGCGTGGCCACTGCTTGCGCGCAAGCCGCGTCCCGCACAACTGGCCGCGGCGCTGGCCGGCTCGTTGGGGGTGGGGCTGCTGATTCTCGGCCCAGCCGCCAAGCTCGATGCAATCGGCGTGCTGGCTGCGCTGGCCGCGGCGTTCTCGATGGCGATCGGCACGGTGCTCATCGAACGCTGGGGCCGCATCGGCACGCCGTTGGCAGTGGCCGCCTGGCAGCTCGCGCTCGGCGGCCTGGTCCTGCTGCCGGTGGCGTTGTTCGTGGAAGGCCTGCCGCCCGCGCTCACGGCGCGTAACGCGGTGGGCTTTGCGTACCTCATCGTCATCGGCACGGCGTTGGGCTACTGGCTGTGGGTGCGCGGTATCGGCGTGCTCGGCGCAGACGTGACGTTCCTGTCGCTGCTCAGCCCGCTGACGGCGACAGTGCTCGGCGCGCTCGTCCTGGGCGAATGGTTCAGCCCGATGCAGACGGGCGGCGCGGTGCTGATCCTGGGCGCGACGGTGGCGGGGATGGCGTTGTCGCGGCGGGCACGGTCAGGCCCCACGGCGAAGGCGAATGCGGCGCAGCGTCCCGGCTCGGGCGGACAGCCACAGACACGTTGATTGCTGTCTACCGCCGCACCATCGGCCGCATCGGCGCTTCGTCGCCATTATCAACAGGCGCCGCGCCCAGATATTGCATGTTCGACCGATATTCCGGCAGTTTCGCCATCGTCATATGGCGGGCATCGGCAAACAGCGTGAGCGTTTCGGGCAAATGGCGCGACAGTACGGCCATGCGCGTGCGCCCCGAGGGGTGCGTCGATAGAAACTGCTTTTGCTCCGTCCCGCCGATCGAACCCATTTTCTGCCACAGGGTGAGCGCGGCGCGCGGGTCGTAGCCGGCGCGGGAGGCGATGTCCATGCCGACCAGGTCGGCCTCGGTTTCCTCCGCACGCGAGAAGGCGAGCAGGTGCATCTTGGCGCCTTCGCCAAGGTCCGTGTCGCCCCGATTGCCGAAGCCGAACAGCTGCGAGATGACGTTGGCGCCCAGGTTGGTGATCTCGCGCTGGCCGGCGCGGGCGCGGGCGTGCTCGCGCAGCGCGTGGGCGATCTCGTGGCCGAGCGCCATGGCGAGTTCGTCGTCCGTCAGCTTGAACTGTTCGAGCAGCCCCGAGAACACGGCGATCTTGCCGCCGGGCATGCAAAAGGCATTTACCTGCGACGAGCCGATCAGGTTGACCTCCCACTGCCAGCGCGCGGCGTCGGGGTTCCAGCGCGGCGCCTGCGGCGTGAGGCGCCTGACGATGCTGCGGATGCGGATGAGGTCGGGCACGTTGTCGGGCGCCAGCGCGCCTTCGTGGGCCGCGTTGTCGACGATGCCTTGGTACTCCGCCAGCGCGCGCTTGTCGATTTCTTGCGCCGGAATGACGAGGCGGATGTTGGGCGATGTGGTGGTCGGCGCTTCCAGCTTCACGCCGTCGGCGGGCACGGGCAGCGGGCCGTCCATGGCGGCGGCCCACGCAGATAGCGCGAGGCCGATGGCGATCAGCAGGGAGCGTGTGGCGCGGGGCATATGGGTGAGGGGCCGAATCCGTGCGACATAATATCGGCCAACGCACCGTGCCACGCTACGTGGCAACCCGCATTCGCACTCGCCTCCGGCCCGCCGCATGACCTTCCACGATTACCTCGATATTTTCCGCAACCGCCGCATCGGCGCGATGCTGCTGCTGGGCTTTGCCTCCGGCCTGCCGCTGGCGCTCACCTCCGGCACGCTGCAGGCGTGGATGACGGTGGAAGGGCTGGATATCCGCACCATCGGGCTGTTCTCGCTGGTGGGGCAGGCGTACATCTTCAAATTCCTCTGGGCGCCGCTGATGGACCGCTTCACGCCGCCCCTCATGGGACGCCGGCGCGGCTGGCTGGTCCTGACGCAGGCGGGGCTGGTGGCGTCGATTGCCGCCATGGCGTTCACGCCGCCGCACGCCGCGCTCTGGGCACTGGCCGGGCTGGCGGTGCTGGTGGCGTTTTTGTCGGCGTCGCAGGACATCGTCTTCGATGCCTACAGCACCGATGTGCTGCATTCGAGCGAGCGCGGCGTCGGCGCAGCCGTGAAGGTGCTCGGCTACCGGCTCGCGATGCTGGTGTCGGGCGGCCTGGCGCTGTATCTGGCCGATCGCGTGATGGGCTGGAGCAACATGTATCTGCTGATGGCCGGCCTGATGGCGCTGGGTATCTTCACGACGCTGTGGTCGCCCGAGCCGGAGGTGTCGGCGCGCCCGCCGCGCAGCCTGCAGGAAGCGGTGGTCGGCCCGCTGCGGGACTTTTTCTCGCGCCGTGGCGCCTGGGCGCTGCTGGCGTTGATCGTGCTCTACAAACTGGGCGATGCGTTTGCGGGCAGCCTGTCGACCACGTTCCTGATTCGCGGTGTCGGCTTTTCTGCCGGTGAGGTCGGCATCGTCAACAAGACGCTCGGCTTGGCCGCCACCATCGTGGGCGCACTGTATGGCGGCACGCTGATGGTCCGGCTGGGGCTGGTGAGGGCGCTGCTGCTTTTTGGCGTGCTGCAGGCGGTGTCGAACCTGGGCTATTGGGTGCTGGCCGTGACGCCGCAGCATCTGTGGACGATGGCGGTGGCCATCGGCATCGAGAACATCTGCGGGGGCATGGGCACGGCGGCCTTTGTGGCGTTGCTGATGGCGCTGTGCAACCGGTCGTTCTCGGCGACGCAGTATGCGTTGCTGTCGGCGCTGGCTTCCATCGGCCGCGTGTACGTCGGGCCCACCTCGGGCTACCTCGTTGAAGCCTACGGCTGGCCCGCGTTCTATCTGATGACCGTGGTGTTTGCCTTCCCGGGCCTGGCGCTGCTGTGGTGGATGCGCGGCACGATCGGCCGCTACGAAGCCGAGCAGAACGAACGCGCCTTGGAAGCCAAAGCAGCCAAGGCCGCGTCAGCCTGATCGACTAACCCAAGCGGTTCGAGCGGTCTGCATCGGCAAAGCCGGCCAGCGGCAGCGCCGCATCGATGCCCTTGCCCAGCGCGATGGCCTTGAACAGCTCGCCCATTTCCGCTTCCGACAGTAGCTTCTGCACGGCATTGGCGGCCGGCAGAAACTGCATCGGATCGGACGGATCGAGCGTCATCAGCAGCTGCCCCACGCCGGCGCTCAACAGAAACCGCGCCTGGCTTGTGTAGCCGAGCAGTTCCAGCCCGGCTTCCTGCCCCGCCTGGGCAATCCCCGAAAAATCGACGTGCGCGGTGATGTCCTGCAGGCCGGGCAGCCAGAACGGATCGTCGTGCGCGTGCTGGCGGTAGTGGCACATAAGCGTGCCGTTGGCGCGCTGCGCGTGGTAGTACTCCGCAGCGGGGAAACCGTAGTCGATCAGCAGCAGCAAGCCGCGCTCAAGTGCCGCGCCGGCGCTGCGGATGAAGCCCTCGGCGGCTTCGTGTGATTCGGTGACGAGATCGTCCGTGCCCGGCAGTGCGGCCAGCTTGGCGGGCACCTCCGACGGGTCAGCAAGCCGGTCTTCCCATTGCAGGCCGTTGTCGGCATCGAGCATCACGCCGCGCTGGTGCCACACGCCGCCGCGGCGCGCCCAGAGCGACACGGGCATCGCATCGAGCACTTCGTTGCCGACCATCACGCCAGTGAACGGCGCGGGCAACGTGTCGTGCCACCGCGCGAGCGCGCCCAGCTCGGGGCCGAGCGCAGTCAGGCGTTCCTGCTGGCGCTGGCGCAGCTCGCCGGAGAGTTCGACGATGCCGTAGCTGTCGGGCCGTGCGCCCAGCGCATCCAGTTCGGTGAGGATGTCGGCGGCCAGCTTGCCGGTGCCGGCGCCAAATTCCAGCACGTGGCGCTGGCCTTCGGGCAGAGCCTGCAGCACCTGCGCGATCTGGTGCGCCACGGTGCGCCCGAAGAACGGCGTCAGTTCGGGCGCGGTGATGAAGTCGCCGCCGTCTTCCACGCGGCGGCCAAACTTGGCCGCGCCGCCGCTGTAGTAGCCCAGACCGGGCGCGTAGAGCGCCAGTTCCATGTAGCGGTCGAACGGAAGCCAGCCGCCGGCGCTCGCAATGGCGTCGGCGATCACGGCGAACAGGTGCGCGGACTGCGCCTGCGCCGCCTCGTTGGGAAGCGGTAAACTCACGGTTTTGCTCATCGCCGGATTGTAAACAATGGCGCAGACGCCCAACCAGTCCACTGCGGAATCGGCCGCAGAATCCGCTACACAGCGGCGCATCGCCCTCGTTACCGGCGCAGGCCGCCGCGTGGGGCGAGTCATTGCCCTGGCGCTGGCCCGCCACGGGTGGGATGTTGCCGTGCATTGCCACCGCTCGCGCGCCGAGGCCGATGCCGTGGCCGCCGAGATCACCGCCATGGGCCGCCGCGCCGCCGTGCTGCAGGCCGACCTGTCGGACGAAGCCGCCGCTGGCCGCCTGATTGCCGATTGCAGCGCTGCACTGGGTACGCCCACCTGCCTGGTCAACAACGCGTCTTTGTTCCAGTACGACGTGGCGACGAGCTTCAGCTATGCGTCGCTCGATACGCACATGCGCACCAACGTGGCGGCGCCGCTGCTGCTGTCGCGCGAGCTGCACCGTGCGTTGACGGCCGATGGTGCCGAGCGCCGCGGCGTCGTCGTCAACCTGCTCGACCAGAAGCTCGACAATCTGAACCCGGATTTCCTCTCTTACACATTGTCGAAGGCGGCGCTGTCGACAGCCACGATGCAGCTTGCGCAGGCCCTGGCGCCCGCGCTGCGCGTGGTGGGCGTGGCGCCGGGCATCACGATGGTGTCGGGCGACCAGTCGCAGGGCGGGTTTGCACGCGCGCACCAGATGACGCCGCTGGGCCAGTCGTCCACGCCGGAAGACATCGCCGAGGCGGTGTGTTACCTCGCCACCGCCCGCGCCGTGACCGGCACCACGCTGTTCGTCGACGGAGGCCAGCACCTGATGCCGCTGGCCCGCGACGTGATGTTCCTGACTGAATAAACAACTCCTCCCCCGGACGCTCCCATGCTTTCCCTGCTATCCCACCCGCGCCTGTCGCACTGCCGCCGCATGTTTCTGCGCAACTACGAAGTGCAGATCAACATCGGCGTGCATGAATTCGAGAAGAAGGGCGAGCAGCGCGTCCTGATCAACATCGAGCTGTACGTGCCGCTGGAGCATTCGTCGCCCACGGAAGACAAGCTGCATGAAGTGGTGGATTACGACTTCATGCGTGACACTGTGGCGCGGCGTATGGCGCAAGGTCATATTCACTTGCAGGAAACGCTGTGCGATGACGTGCTGACGGCGATGCTCAAGCATCCGCATGTGCTGGCTGCGCGGGTGTCGACGGAGAAGCCGGATGTGTATCCGGATTGCGAATCCGTGGGTGTTGAGGTGTTTCGGATTAAAGAGTCGGGCTGAGGGCTTTTTTTGATGCTCGTGGAGCGTCCCTTGTTTCACCCCCTGCCGGGGGCGACTCACTTTCTTTGTCTTGCCAAAGAAAGTAAGCAAAGAAAGGCGCGCCCGAGATGGCGACCCCCTCCTTGAATTTATGTCGCAGGCAGGGAAGGGAGGCAAACTCGCTGCGCTCAGACAGGCCTCCCTTCTTTTTCCTCCCTGCAACAGAAATTCAAGGCGCCATCTAGGGCATCAACGGCCAGACCGTTGGTGTGCGGGCGTTGGTGCCTGCGGTTTGGCGGCTTAAGCCGCCGTCGCGTATTCGCGGCGCTGGGCGTGCAACGCGCCTGCGACGCTGGCCAGCAGGTCCAGGGCCAGATGCGCTGTGATCCCGCCCTTGTCGTGGCGCGGGTTGTATTCCACCAGTTCGAATGCGGCGAAACGTGCGTCGCGCGCGCAAGCGGCGAGTGCCTGTGCCATGCCGTGTGCGGTGAGTCCATCTGTTTCGGGCGTGCCCACGCCGGGTGCGACGGCGGGGTCGAAGGCATCCAGATCCAGTGTCACGCCAAAGGCCGCGGTGCCCGATTTGACCTGGCGGATGGCGTCGGCCATGACGGCGCGCAGGCCGTTGCGTGCCACTTCGGCGGCGTCGACGACGCGCACGCCAAGCAGATCCAGCAACGCGCGTTCGGCGGGCTCGTAGCTGCGCGCGCCGATCACCACGACGTGTTCCGGCAACAGCTTCGGCGCGGCATCGCGGATTTGCGTGAGGGCCGCCGCGCCGTGGCCGAGCAGTGCCGCCAGCGGCATGCCGTGGATGGCGCCGGAATCGCTCGTCTGCGGCGTGTGGCTGTCGAGATGGGCGTCGATCCAGATCAGGCCGAGCGGACCCTTCGGCCGCAAGGCGTTCGCCACGCCTGACCACGTGCCGATGGCGCACGAGTGATCGCCGCCGATGATCACGGGCACATGCCCCTGGTGCACGCTGTGCGCGGTTGCATCGCCAAGCGCGCGCGAGAAGCCGGCCACGCCCGGGAGCGCGGCCAGGCGCGCCGAGCGGCTGTGCCCGGCCGACGTCGCCAGTTCGATGTCGTGCACGAGCGCAGCGTGCGTGTCCGGCGTCTGCAACCGCGCCAGCGCGCCGGCTTCCAGCAGCGCACGCGGGCCGTCCTTGCAGCCGTCGTCTTGCGCGCCGCAGCCGATGGCCGCGCCGATCAGATCGATGATGGTCATGTCACTCCCCTTGCAAGTTCTTCCGTCACGCCACCTTGCGGCGCGGCCACCCTGCCAGCGTCTGGCGGATGGCCTCCAGCGCCAGTGCCAGTTCGGCCTCGCCAATCACCAGCGGCGGTGTCAG
Source organism: Ralstonia sp. UNC404CL21Col (assembly GCF_000620465.1). Classification (GTDB taxonomy): domain Bacteria; phylum Pseudomonadota; class Gammaproteobacteria; order Burkholderiales; family Burkholderiaceae; genus Ralstonia; species Ralstonia flatus. The sequence continues at coordinate 1,388,519 of NZ_JIBE01000003.1, read as the reverse complement.
GCGGACCACGTTGCCGTTGGTGTCCTTGGTCAGCACGCCGCGCTCGGCCAGCGCGAAGGCGAAGTCGTGTGCGTCGATGTCGGCGTCGAGCTGCAGGCCGATCAACAAGCCGCGTCCGCGCACCTGCCGCACGCCATGGCCGACCAGCGTTTTCAGTTCATTGATGAACGCTGCGCCCACGCGCGCGGCACGCTGTGGCAGTTGTTCTTCCATCAGCAAGGCAAGTGCCGCCCGTCCGATGTGCGCCGCGAGCGGGTTGCCGCCAAACGTGGAGCCGTGGTCCCCCGGCCGAAACACGCCGATGACCGCCTCGCGTCCTGCGATGGCTGACACGGGCACCATGCCGCCGCCGAGCGCCTTGCCCAGCACCACTAGGTCGGCGTCAACGCCTTCATGCCAGCTCGCGAGCACATCGCCGGTGCGGCCGAGGCCTGTTTGCACCTCGTCGCAGATCAGCAGCACGTTGTGCCGGGTGGCGAGTTCGCGTGCGAGTTTCAAGTAGCCAGGAGGCGGTTCGACGATGCCGCCTTCGCCTTGCACAGGTTCCATGAGGATGGCGCCGGTGTTGGGCCCGATGGCGGCACGCAGCGCATCGGCGTCGCCAAACGGAATGCGTCGGAAGCCCGCCGCGAACGGGCCGAATCCGTAGCGATATTGATCGTGCGAGGAGAACCCGACGATGGTCGTCGTGCGGCCGTGGAAATTGTTCTCGAAGACGATGATCTCGGCCGCCTCGGGCGCCAGGCCCTTCACGTCGCGTGCCCATTTGCGGGCCGCCTTGATGGCGGTTTCGACGGCCTCGGCGCCGGTGTTCATGGGTAGCGCGCGGTCCATGCGCGTGATGCGGCAGACGTCGGCCAGGAAGGGGCCCAGCTCGACGTTGTGGAATGCGCGCGACGTGAGCGTCAGGCGGCCCGCTTGCTCTATCAGCGCTGCAACGAGTTTCGGATGCGAATGACCGAAGCTGACCGCCGAGTACGCCGACATCATGTCGAGGTAGCGCCGGCCATCCGTATCGAAGAGCCACACGCCTTCGCCGCGTTCCAGCATGACGGGCAAGGGCGCGTAGTTGCGTGCGCCGTAACGGTCTTCCAATGCATAGCTCGGATGTTGCATTGCGGTCGTCATGATGGCCTCCTGCCTGGATCGGTCGTTCACTTGCGGCGGATTGTGCGATCTGACAGACTTGAAATCAAATCGAATGTTTTTCGTTTTTCGATCCAAAAATTTGATGAATTGAGGCGCCATGTCGCACTCGCCGCTGCGTTATCTGCATAGCTTCCTGACCGTCGCCAACGAGGGCAGCTTCGTGCGTGCCGCAGACCGCCTGGCCGTGTCGCAACCGGCGCTGTCGTACCAGATGCGGCAACTGGAGCAGTGGCTCGGCGTGCCCTTGTTCGAGCGTTCGGGGCGCAAGCTCGTGCTCACGCGCGCCGGCACGTCGGTGCGTGCGTGGTGCCGCGATGCGTTTGCCGGGCTGGATGAACTGCGCGCCGCCTTGCACAGCGGCGAGATGGAGCGCGTGTCGCTCAAGCTGGCGAGCGGCTCCAGCTTCGGGCGCTATGTGCTGATGCCGGCGCTCCTGACGCCGTCGCCCGAATCCGACGCGCCGCTGTTGGACGATGTACGCCTGGAACTCGCCTTCGGCAGCGACGAAGAGGTCTTCAGCCACGTCGAATCCGGCCGCGCCGATCTTGGGTTCGTCTACACGCCGCGCACGTCGCGCCTGTTTGAGCACCACGCCGTCTATACCGAAGAGTTCGTGTTGGCCTGCAGTGCCCGCGCACTGCGTGAGCACGCTGCACCCCGCACGCTGGCTGATTGCGCGGCGCTGCCCTTCGTCACCTACGACGAATCCGATGCGGTCTACGGGCTGTGGTTCAAGGCGCTGTTCCGGCGCATGCCCGAGACGACCGTCAGCGCACATCACGTGTCCGACCTGGAAGAGGTGAGCACCTTGGTGGAGGCTGGCATGGGCTGGTCGGTGCTGCCGCTGCATGCCATTCAGGAGGCAGTGGAGCGTGGGCGCCTGCACGTTGTGCGCCCAATCGCAACGCGACGCTGCCTCAACACCGTGTTTGCCGTGCGCCGCACATCGAGCTTCCCAAGCGAAGCGCAAGACCGCTTGCTGGTGCGGCTTGCGCAACTGGATGCAGCGGCGCGCGGTTAGCCGCGCGGCCGTCCCGTTCCTGGCTGATCTGCGAGACGCCAATTGCCGCCTTGAAATTAATTAATTCGACAATTAATATTCGCGGCATGGCAGCCCGCAAACCTTCCCCTCGCGGCCCCGGCCGCCCCCGCCGCCAGGATGGCGCAACGCACGACGACCTCCGCGACCGCCTGCTCGACATTGCCGTCACGTTATTTGCGCGCGACGGCGTCGGCCCGACCACGCTTGCTGCCATCGCCCGCGAAGCCGGGGTGACGGCGCCGATGGTGCATTACCACTTCAAGACGCGCGATCAATTGCTCGACGCTGTGGTGGAAGGGCGCATCCGTCCGTTGATCGATCAGGTGACGGGTCCGGCACTGGCGATCATCGCCGACGACGCCCATCTGCCCGACCTTGCGCAGACGGTGGCCGGCGTGGCGCAGCGCATGGTCGCAGTGGCGACGGCCACGCCATGGTTTCCGACGCTGTGGATTCGCGAGATCGCCAGCGAGGGCGGGCAGTTGCGCGAGCGTGTGTTTGCACGCATCGCGCTGGAGCGTGCCACGTTGCTGGTCGACCGCATTGCGCGCGCGCAGGCCGCCGGCGCGGTGAACGCGTCTTTGCAGCCGCCGCTGGTGATGGTGTCGTTGATCGGCCTGGCGATGCTGCCGCTGGCGACGCGCGCGCTGTGGGGCCGCCTGCCGCTGGCGGATCGGGTCAGCGACGAGGACATCGGTCGGCATGTGGCGGCGCTGCTGCTGCATGGCATCGGGCCCGTCGCCACGGCGGAGCAAGCCGACGGGAAATCAGCCAAGCGGAAATCGAAATCGAAGCCCAAGTCCAAGCCAAAGAGCAAGGGGCGCGAGTAGGGCGTACACGGCAGGTCAATCGCATCAATCGAATCCCGCGGAGGGCGGTATGCGGCAAGCGTTGTGCATGGGTAGGGCAGGGTCTTTGGCGGCGGCATCGGCCGCAGCCATCGTGCTGGCGGGCTGCGCCAAACACGACGACCGCACCTACCAGGGCTATGTGGAAGGCGAGTTCGTCTACGTGGCCTCGCCGGTGGGCGGGCGGCTCGAACATCTCGGCGTGCAGCGCGGGCAGACCGTCAACGCGGGTGCGCCGCTCTTCGTACTGGAATCGGTGGATGAGACGGCGGCCCGCCAGCAGGCCGCCGCGCAACTGCAAGGCGCCGAAGCGCAACTCGCCGATCTGAACGTCGGCAAGCGCGTGCCGGAGGTGGACGCGGTGCGCGCGCAACTGGCCCAGGCGGTGGCGGCGGACAAGCTTTCGTCGACGCAGCTCGCGCGTGACGAAGCGCAGTTCCGCGCAGGTGGCATCGCGCAATCGCAGCTCGATGCAAGCCGCTCGACTGCGCAGACCAATGCGCAGCGCGTGCGTGAGTTGACCAACCAGCTGCGCATCGCCCAGTTGCCGGCGCGCAATGACCAGATTCGCGCGCAATCCGCGCAGGTGGAAGCCGCGCGTGCGGCGGTGGCGCAAGCGCAGTGGCGGCTCGATCAGAAAGCGCAGAAGGCTACGCAGGGCGGTCTCGTGTTCGACACGCTGTATCGCGAAGGCGAGTGGGTTGGCCCCGGCAGCCCCGTGGTGCGGATGCTGCCGCCGGCCAACGTGAAAGTGCGCTTCTTCGTGCCGCAAGGCGTGGTCGGCGCGCTCAAGCCGGGGCAAGCCGCGCGCCTGCACTGCGATGGCTGCGCGGCGGATATCAACGCCACCGTCACCTACATCGCCACCGAAGCCGAATACACGCCGCCCGTCATCTACAGCAACGCGACGCGCGAAAAGCTGGTCTTCATGGTGGAAGCGCGGCCGGCTGCGGCCGACGGTCCGAAGCTGCGCCCGGGCCAGCCCGTGGAGGTCACGCTGCCATGAGCGCTGCCAGCCACGACGGTCAACCGCACACACGTACCGGCGACTACGCCATCGACGTGCATGGCCTGAACAAGCACTTCGGCGACAAGCACGTTGTGAAAGACCTCTCCATGCAAGTCGCGCGCGGCGAGATCTTTGGTTTTCTCGGCCCCAACGGCAGCGGCAAGACCACGTCGATCCGGATGATGTGCGGGCTGCTGACGCCCGACAGCGGCAGCGGCTCCTGCCTCGGTTACGACATCCTTAAAGAGTCTGCGCAGATCAAGCGGCGCGTCGGCTACATGACGCAGCGGTTCTCGTATTGGGACGATCTTTCGATTCGCGAGAATCTGGACTTCGTCGCGCGCCTGTACGAGATGCCCAATCGGCGCGAGGTGGTGGACCATGCGCTGGAGCATCTTGGGCTGGCCTCGCGTGCCAAGCAACTGGCGGGTTCGCTGTCGGGCGGCTGGAAGCAACGTCTGGCGCTGGCCGCGTGCATGCTCCACAAGCCTGAGCTGCTGCTGCTCGATGAACCCACCGCCGGCGTGGACCCGAAAGCGCGCCGCGACTTCTGGGAAGAACTGCACCGGCTGGCGGCGGAAGGCATCTCGGTGCTCGTCAGCACGCACTACATGGACGAAGCCGAGCGCTGCCACAAGCTCGCCTACATCGCGTATGGCGAACTGCTCGCGCACGGCACCGCCGATGAGGTGATCGCCGCACAGCATCTGTCGACATGGTCGGTTTCGGGCGGCAATCTAGTGGAACTGGGCCGCAAGCTGGAAGGGCAGCCCGGCGTGGATCAGACCGTCGCGTTTGGTTCGGTGCTGCACGTGACCGGGGCCGATGCCCAAGCCCTGGAGGGCACGCTCCGCAAGCTCGCCGGAGAATCCGGCACGCGCGCCGAGCCGATCGACACGGGCCTCGAAGACGTGTTCATCCACATGATGAAGCGCTCCTCCGACAACTACGGGGCGCAGCCATGAAGGCGGACGGCAATCGGTTTTCGTTGGTGCGCTGGTGGAGCGTGGTGCTCAAGGAGTTCCTGCAACTGCGCCGTGACCGCGTGACGTTCGCCATGATGATCGGCATTCCGATCATGCAGCTGTTCCTGTTCGGCTTTGCCATCAACGCCGACCCGAAGCATCTGCTGACCGGCGTGATTGCCGCAGACCAGAGCGAGTTCACGCGCAGCTTCCTGGCCAGCATGCGCAACTCCGACTACTTCGACCTGACGACCACGCTGGTCGACGAAACCGCGGGGCGCGAAGCGCTGGCCAAGGGACAGTTGCAGTTTGTCGTGTCCATCCCGCCGGACTTCACGCGCCGGCTCGTGCGCGGAGAGAAACCCTCGCTGCTCGTGGAAGCCGATGCCACCGACCCTGCCGCTACCGGCCTGGCTGTGGCGTCGCTCTCGCAACTGGTGCAAGGCGTCGTCAACAAGGACATGAAGGGTGCGCTGTCGCCGCTGGCCGGAGGTGCGGGCGCGGGCCCGAGCGCGAGCGGTGCCGCGCCGCCATTCGATGTGCGCATCCACAAGCTCTACAACCCGGAAGGCATCACGCAGTACAACATCATCCCAGGCCTGATGGGCACCATCCTGACGATGACCATGGTGATGATGACGGGCCTGGCCATGACGCGCGAGCGCGAGCGCGGCACGATGGAAAACCTGCTCGCCACGCCGGTGCATCCGCTGGAGGTGATGACGGGCAAGATCGTCCCGTACATCTTCATCGGGCTGGTGCAGGTGACCATCATTCTGCTGATGGCGTTCTTCGTTTTCCACGTGCCGTTTGTCGGCAGCGTGTGGATGGTCTACGTGTCGGCACTGCTGTTTATCGTGGCGAGCCTGACGGTAGGGATCACGCTGTCGTCGCTGGCGCAGAACCAGTTGCAGGCGACGCAGCTGACGTTCTTCTACTTCCTGCCGAACATCCTGCTCTCGGGCTTCATGTTTCCGTTCGTGGGCATGCCCAAGTGGGCGCAGGTGATCGGCAACCTGCTGCCCATGACGTACTTCAACCGACTCACGCGAGGCATTTTGCTCAAGGGCAATGGATGGTTTGAGCTGTGGCCGAGCATCTGGCCGTTGATGGTGTTTACGGTGGTGGTGTTGGGGGTGGCGTTGCGGTTTTATCGCAGGACGTTGGATTGAGGTGGCTATGTGGACGCGGTGGATTCGACGTGCTGACGCTGGTGGTGCATCCCTTGTTTCGTCCCCTGGCGGGGCCGACTTACTTTCTTTGTCTTGCCAAAGAAAGCTAAGCAAAGAAAGGCACGCCCGAGATGGCGACTTCCCCTTGGATTTTTGTAACTGTGCGGAGACGGGGAAAACTCGCTTCGCTCAGACAGTTCCCCGTCTTGTTTCCACCCGCTTACAGAAATTCAAGGCGCCATCTAGGGCAGGGTACGGCCGAACCATCGGTGGGCACCTGTTGGCGGTGGGGCGTGCGGTGGTGGGTGGCGAGCGGTTGCTTGGCGTTGTGATTGTTGTCGCGTTATCTCTGAGCGGCTGTGCCGTCGGTCCCGATTTCAAGGCACCTGCGGGGCCTGCAGCTACCGGCTATTCCGCGCAGCCTGTTTCGCCCGAAACCGCATCCGCGCCCGTGGTTGGCGGCGAAGCGCAGCATCTTGTCGATGCCAATGTGCCGGCGGATTGGTGGCACCTGTTCCGATCGCCGGCGCTGGATGCGTTGGTGGACGAGGCGTTGCGCGCGAGCCCGTCCGTCGCGCAGGCGGAGGCGCGCTTGCGTCAGGCGCAGGCCGAAGCGCAGGCGCAGTTCGGCTATGCGTTGCCGTCGGTGGATGGCACCGTGTCGGCGGTGCGTCAGCAGATCAACCCGGAGGCGTTCGGTTTCAACACGCCCAAGCCGGGGCCGTTTACGCTGTATTCGGCGTCGCTCTCGGTGTCGTATGCGCTCGATATTTTTGGCGGCGTGCGCCGGGCGCTGGAAGCATCGCAAGCGCAGGTCGATACGCAGCGTTATGAACTCGAAGCGGCGCACTTGTCTCTGGCAGGCAATGTGGTGACGACCGTGGTGCGGATTGCCGCGCTGGATGCGCAGATCGCGACCACGCAGCGATTGGCGGCCGAGCAGCGCAAGCAGTTGGAGATCACCGAGCGGAGGTTGAGCGTGGGCGGCGTCGCGCAGGTCGATGCGTTCTCGCAGCGCACGCTTGTTGCGCAGACCGACGCCACGTTGCCGCCGCTCGCGCAACAGGCTGCGCAGCAGCGGCATCGTCTATCGGTATTGCTCGGCCGTGAGCCCGGCGCTGGGTTGCCGGACTTGCCGTCGCTCGACGCACTGCATCTGCCCGACCCGCTGCCGGTGTCGGTGCCATCCACGCTCGCGCAGCGCCGCCCCGACATCCGCGCTGCCGAAGCGATGTGGCACGAAGCCAGCGCCAACGTGGGCGTGGCCACGGCCAACCTGTTCCCGCGCATCACGTTGTCCGCAGGCCTGGGTTCGGAAACCACCAGCTTCCGCAACCTCCTCGGCGCCGGATCGAGCATCTGGAACCTGGGCGCCGGGCTCACGCAGCCAATCTTCCACGGCGGCACCCTGCGCGCGAAAAAACGCGAAGCCGAAGCCGCCTATGACGCTGCGGGCGCCGCCTACAAGCAAGCCGTATTGCAAGGTCTGCAAGAAGTGGCCGACGCCCTCCACGCCGTCAACAACGACGCCCAAACGCTACAGGCCCGAGCGCTCGCAACCGACCAGGCGCAACAGACCCTGCGCGCCGCCCAAGCCCGCCACGCCGCCGGCGGCATCAGCACGCTAACGTTGCTGGACGCCCAACGCCAGGTCGACCAAGCCACGCTGCAACAGGTGCAGAGCCAAGCCGACAGGTTGCTAGACTCCGCCGCGCTCATGCAGGCCCTAGGCGGCGGCTGGCAATAAACCAGGAACAGCGGCAAACCAAATCGACAACCCAAGCCTCCAGAAGGTGTGGCCGTACCCGCCCTAGATGGCGCCTTGGATTTTTGTTGCGGGGAGGAAAAAGGAAGGAGCCTTGTCTGAGCGCAGCGAGTTTGGCTCCTTCCCCTCCCCGCGACACAAATCCAAGGAGGGGGTCGCCATCTCGGGCGCGCCTTTCTTTGCTTACTTTCTTTGGCAAGACAAAGAAAGTGAGTCAGCCCCGGCAGGGGATGAAACAGGCGTGAACCCAACGCGCAAAAAACAAACAGTCAGCCAGCCGCCGCCCGCAACAACCGCTGCTGATAAGCCTGCAAATGCGCAAACGCCACCCGCAGCAGCGACACATCAACGCCCAACGCCCGCCCACGGCGCAGCATGTCCCCCACGATGTGATCCGCCTCCACCCGCGCGCCGCTCTCCAGATCCCGCAGCATCGATGCCGTCAGCGGCGACCCCGCCTGCGTCAGCACGTTCAGCGCACGTTCGCGCGCCGCCTGCCGATTCGGATACCCCGACGCCGCCGCCACGCGCTCGCACGCGTTGAACATCGCCTCATTCAGCGCCGCGCCCTCATCCGTGGCAACAATCTCGCCCACCGTCGCCCGCATCAGGCACGTCATTGCCGCCAGCGAAGTGAGGAACGTGAATTTCTCCCACATGTCCTGCATGACGTTCTCGGCCAGCACGGAATCAAAGTGGGCCGTGGCAAACACATCGCGAATCGCCTCGGTGCGCTCGCGGGGCGCATGCGGCGTGCGCTCGCCAAAGGTGATCGAATGCGCGGCGGGGCCCTGCCCGTTGCTCAGATGCAGCACCGCGCCATCCGGCGCACTCGTCGCACTGATGTGGCACAGCCCACCGAGCACCCGCGATTCACCAAACGCCGCATCCAGCCGTTCCAGATGCGCCAGACCGTTGAGCACCGGCAGTACCACCGTGCGCTCACCGACCACGGGGCGGATGGCCGTGATGGCGTCTTCCAGGTCGTGGGCCTTGCAGCTCAGCAGCACCAGGTCGGCACGGCCCCAAGCCGCCGCCTGGTCTGCAGTGATGGTCTGCACGGGCAATTGCGCATCGCCGTGCGGGCTGCGGATCACGAGACCGTGTTCGCGCAACCGCGCCGCACGCGCAGGGCGCACCAGGAACGTCACGTCCGCGCCCGCCTGGGCGAGCCGCCCGCCGAAATAACCGCCGGTGCCGCCGGCGCCAAGCACCAGAGTCCGCATTGCTGTCGTCATGGGGTTGGTTTCCATCGAGCCAAAGATAGGCAAACGATTCTAGGCCTGTTCGCGCGACCCTGCAGGCGGCGCCCCGCGCGCGCTAAAATGCTGATTTTCCTCACAATTTGACGCCTGTCCGGCCATTATTCAGCGCTGGCGGGGTCGATAAGCCATGACGTTTTCCAATAATTTCCACCGCCTCGAAACCCGTCTGCAGTCGCAGGTTGGCCGCGCCATCGGCGACTTCAAGATGATCGAAGACGGCGACACCATCCTCGTGTGCCTGTCTGGCGGCAAGGATTCGTACACGATGCTGTCGGTCCTGATGGCGCTGCAGAAGCGCGCGCCGGTCGACTTCAAGCTGATCGCCATGAACCTCGACCAGAAGCAGCCCGGCTTTCCGGAAGAGGTGCTGCCCAACTACCTGAAGAAGCTGGGCGTGGAATATGTGATCGTCGAGGCGGACACCTATTCGATCGTCAAGGAGAAGGTGCCCGAGGGCAAGACGACGTGCTCGCTGTGCTCGCGCCTGCGCCGCGGCGTGATCTACCGCACGGCCAAGGAGCTGGGCGCCAACAAGATCGCGCTGGGCCATCACCGCGACGACATCGTCAACACGTTCTTCCTGAACATGTTCTTCGGCGGCAAGATGAAGTCGATGCCGCCCAAGCTGGCCACCGACAACGGCGACCACATCGTCATCCGGCCGCTCGCCTATTGCGCGGAAAAGGACATCGCTTCCTACGCCCGCGCGATGGAGTTCCCGATCATCCCGTGCAACCTCTGCGGCTCGCAGGAAAACCTGCAGCGCAAGAAGGTCAAGGAGATGCTGCTGGAGTGGGAGCGCCAGACGCCGGGCCGCATCGACAACATCTTCGCTTCGCTGCAGAACGTCGTGCCGTCGCACCTGGCCGATACCGATCTGTTCGACTTCAACGGGCTGACCACGGGCCTGGCGAAGATCGGCGAAGACGCGCTGTTCGGCCAGACTGCCTACGACCAGGCCCCGCTGGTGTTTGCCGGCTCGCACGACGACCGCATCGAGTTCGTGCGGTTTGAGCGCAAACCAGGCGACAAGCCCGCCGAGCAAGCCGTGCCCGGGGAGGCCGCGGCAAGCTGAGCGCGACCCGCTCCACACGGGGTGGCACACGGTGCACACATGCGCGCCGCGCGCCATGCCGGGCGTCCGCCATCCGCCCGACCGGCCAGCGGGTTACCCGTCTCGGTCATGGCGCGATTGCAACAATTCCACCGTTTGACCGGTTCAGGGGGAGGGTGGGCCCCATGCTAGAATTTTTCCATCTGTGTCTTATACGCCGCAAAAGCGCCCCGCAGAAGGGTTTGCAGGCGGTCCGGCCATCCTGAGGGGAGGTGGCGGGCGGTGGGTTTCAGGCAGCCAATCCCGGTGCCGGCAACCCGTCGCAGGCTATCGCTTCGAGTCACTCTAGGAACCTCCTTGTGAATATCGTCATCCTGGCTGCAGGCATGGGCAAACGCATGCGCTCCGCCCTGCCGAAAGTGCTGCACCCCCTGGCCGGCAAATCGCTGCTGGCGCACGTCATTGAAACCGCGCGCACCCTGTCGCCGACGCGGCTGGTGGTGGTTGTCGGTCATGGCGGCGATCGGGTGCGCGAGATGGTTGGCGCGCCCGACATCGCTTTCGCCACGCAAGACAAGCAACTTGGCACGGGCCACGCCGTCATGCAGGCCGTGGACCAGCTCGACGAGAGCGTGCCCACCCTGGTGCTCTACGGCGATGTGCCGCTCACCCGCGCCGAAACGCTGAACGCGCTGGTGGGCGCCGCCGGCAACGACCACCTGGGCGTGCTGACCGTGCATCTGGGCGACCCGACCGGCTACGGCCGCATCGTGCGCGACGCCGCCGGCCGCATCACGCGCATCGTCGAGCAGAAAGACGCCAACGAAACACAACTCGCCATCCATGAGGTGAACACCGGCATCCTGGTGTGCCCGACGGCCAAGCTCAAGAGCTGGCTTGCCACGCTCTCCAACGACAACGCGCAGGGCGAGTACTACCTGACCGACGTCATCGAGCGCGCCGCCAGTGAAGGCGTACCCATCACGTCCGCCCATCCGCTGGCCGAGTGGGAAACGCTGGGCGTGAACAGCAAGGTGCAGTTGGCGGAGCTGGAGCGCATTCACCAGCGCAACATCGCGCAGCAACTGCTGGAAGACGGCGTGACGCTCGTCGACCCCGCGCGCATCGACGTGCGCGGCAAGCTCACCTGCGGCCGCGACGTGGTGATCGACGTCAACTGCATCTTCGAGGGCGATGTCACGCTGGCTGACGGCGTGCGCATCGGCGCCAATGCGGTGATCCGCGATGCCGCGATCGAGGCCGGGGCCGAGATCTTGCCGTTCTGCCATATCGAGCGCGCCAAGGTTGGCGCCGACTCGCGCATCGGCCCGTACGCGCGCCTGCGCCCGGGCACCGAACTGGCCGAAGACGTGCACATCGGCAACTTTGTCGAGGTCAAGAACAGCCAGATCGCGGCGCACAGCAAGGCCAATCACCTGGCCTACGTGGGCGACGCCACGGTCGGCTCGCGCGTCAACATCGGCGCGGGCACCATCACCTGCAACTACGACGGCGCGAACAAATTCCGCACCGTCATCGAAGACGACGCCTTCATCGGTTCCGACACGCAGCTCGTGGCGCCGGTGCGCGTGGGCAAGGGCGCGACGCTGGGCGCCGGCACCACGCTGACCAAGGATGCGCCCGACGGCAAGCTGACGGTCTCGCGGGCGCGGCAGGTCACCATCGACAGCTGGCAGCGCCCGGTCAAGCAGAAGAAGGAAGGCTGACAGGTTTTCTCCTGCGCCGAACAGCGGATGCCGCTTCGGCACACGAGCATCGATACTGAATTACCGAGTGCGGCGCACATTTGAACGTGCGGTCACACCCCAACTGGAGAAATCAACATGTGCGGTATCGTTGGCGCGGTTTCCACGCGCAATATCGTTCCCGTCCTGATCGAAGGCCTGCGCCGCCTGGAATACCGCGGCTATGACTCATGCGGCGTCGCCGTACAGCGTGACGGACAGCTCGAGCGCGCACGCACCGTGTCGCGCGTGGCCGATCTCGATGCCCAGGCACAGACCAGCCACCTCGATGGCGCCATCGGCATCGCGCACACCCGCTGGGCCACGCATGGCCGGCCGGATACCGTCAACGCGCACCCGCACTTCTCGGGCGACACCATCGCCCTGGTCCACAACGGCATCATCGAAAACTACGAGGCGCTGCGCGAAGAACTCAAAGCCGTCGGCTACGGCTTTGAATCGCAGACGGATACGGAAGTCGTCGCGCACCTGATCCACCAGGCCTACACGTACCCGAGCAGCGCCACGCGCGGCGACCTGTTCGCCTCGGTGCGTGCCTCGGTCAAGCGCCTGCACGGCGCCTATGCGATTGCCGTGTTTGCACGCGACAACCCCGACGTGGTGGTGGGCGCGCGCGCCGGCTCGCCGCTGGTGGTGGCGATCGGCGAGAACGAATCGTTCCTCGCCTCCGACGCGCTGGCCGTGGCCGGCACCGCCAGCCGCATGGCCTACCTGGAAGAAGGCGACGTGGTGGAACTCACCCGCGACGGCTTCACCGTGGCCGATGCAAACGACAAGATCGTCGAGCGTGAAGTGAAGGAAGTCGGCACCTACGCTGCTGCTGTGGAACTCGGCCCCTTCCGCCACTTCATGCAGAAGGAAATCTTCGAGCAGCCGCGCGCCCTGGGCGACACGCTCGAAGGCGTGCAAGGCTTTGCGCCTGACCTGTTTGGCCCCGAAGCAGCCCAGGTGCTGCCCAAGGTCGACAGCGTGCTGATCCTGGCGTGCGGCACGAGCTACTACTCGGGCTGCACGGCCAAGTACTGGCTTGAATCGATCGCCAAGATCCCGACGCAGGTCGAGGTTGCCAGCGAATACCGCTACCGCGAGACGGTGCCCAACCCGAACGCGCTCGTCGTCGTGATCTCGCAATCGGGCGAAACCGCCGACACGCTGGCCGCACTGCGCCACGCACGCGAACTGGGCCACACGCATACCCTCGCCATCTGCAACGTGGCGACCAGCGCCATGGTGCGCGAGACGCAGCTCAAGTTCCTCACGCGCGCCGGCACCGAGATCGGCGTGGCGTCCACCAAGGCGTTCACCACGCAGCTGGCCGCGCTGTACATGCTGGCGCTGACGTTCGCCAAGCTGCGCGGTCATCTGAATGCCGAGCAGGAAGAAGATGCACTGCGCCATCTGCGCCACCTGCCGTCGGCGCTGAACGCGGTGCTGGCGCTCGAGCCGCAGATCATCGCGTGGTCGGACGAATTTGCCCGCCGCGAAAACGCACTGTTCCTCGGCCGCGGTCTGCATTACCCGATCGCCCTGGAAGGTGCGCTCAAGCTCAAGGAAATTTCGTACATCCACGCAGAGGCCTACCCGGCCGGCGAACTCAAGCACGGCCCGCTGGCCCTGGTGACCGAGCAGATGCCGGTCGTGACCGTTGCCCCGAACGACGCGCTGCTGGAAAAGCTCAAGTCGAACATCCAGGAAGTGCGCGCGCGCGGGGGCAAGCTGTACGTGTTTGCCGATGCCGATACGCATATCCAGTCGAGCGACGGCATCCAGGTGATCCGCATGCCGGAGCACTACGGCCAGCTCTCGCCGATCCTGCACGTGGTGCCGCTGCAGCTGCTGGCGTATCACACGGCACTGGCGCGCGGCACCGACGTCGACAAGCCGCGTAACCTGGCGAAATCGGTGACTGTCGAATAAGTTTCGGCAGGCGCAGAAACAGATGATCATTTACAAATATGTTGGCCCCAGCGCAAATATGTTTGGGTTCTGAAAAATATGTTTGTCCTGGGGCGTTTCGGCCCAGAGTTCCACATGAGGTGGTCGACGTTTGGTACCAGCCGTTGAGGTAGTTGAGGCAGCATACGATTGCTTTGATGGCCGGGGCGAGCAGCTCGACGCCGCTGCGTTGCTCGCACAGGCCTATCGCGAACCGCTAGCTTTGTGTGCCCCGCCTATCCCAGGGGAAAGCTTGATTTCCCAGGTTGGGCGGTATCACGTTACCAGTGGAAACCTAACTACGCGGGATACGTACGCAGAGCTCTTCCGGCGTTTGCCGTTCCAACTCACAGCCTGGGTTCCGTCATATGTTGGAGCCCTAGGTGATCGTTTTTTCACACGACCAAGTCAGACGATTCAGTGCCTCCTGCGAGAGAGCACCATGTTTCCGCTATTGGAAATGTTTACTGGCGCTGAGTTCGCTGCGCGGGACGAGCAAAGCCATATCGACGCGGTGCTCCAGGGGCTTCCAAAACACACAGCCGGCGCATTTAATCGGACGCGTCTTTGCCCTCAATGTCTGACGGAAAATGAAGACAGGTACGGCACGCCAGCTATTCTGAATGCACATCAGATACCCGGCGTTTCCGTATGCTTCCGCCATGGCATTCCACTCTTAGAGCAATGCCCCACATGTCGGTGCCCCTTTGAGCGAAAGGCAGACTTGGTATTGACCCCGTGGCGGGGCTGTTCTGCTTGTGGAAGAAAGCCGACTGACCAACAAGTCGAGGGGCTCCTCGCGGACGAGGGCGACCACGCTATCGCCTTCGCTCGCTTTGCTGCTCAGTTGTTGATATCAGGCCTCCGCGGCGCCTCGCGTGAGGGAATTGTCCAACTTTACCGGGCCGGCATCCACGAGCTAGGGGTGACGCATAGAGGCGCAGTCAATCGAAAAGAGTTGATTCGGCAGATTGTGGATCGATATGGCGAGAAGTTCGTCAAACGAGTTGATCCCGCGTTTCGCACTGATCGACTCTCAGCGTGGCTTCATATCCTGATCGAGAGCGCGACATGGGAGGTCCACCTCGGCAGGCATTTGCTACTTTCGTTCTTCCTCTACGAGGAGGCCGAACGATTTCTAACTCGGTACCGTGAGATTGCACTGCATCCCCGTGCGCGATTGACTAAGCGCCTTGCTCGAACGGAGGTTCCCGACCAGCCGCCGCTATCAGGCGACCTAATTGGGCAAGTTGTCGCAGCTTCAAAAGCAATTCCGAACTGCGATCTCGATACGCTGTGGCGAGAGCACTACGGCCTGATGAAGCGTCTTGTTCGGCAGAATCCCGGTGCGCTCGATGACCTGCGGAAGGAGCTGGAGCGTGGCAGCCAGCGAGACTACAAGTCCTCAGGGGACACCACACCCAACTCACATCCAAACGACGCATTCTGGGCAAAGGAACTCATGCAATTCGCGCCTCGTTTCTACAACGGAGCCGAGTATCCCGAGCGAGGCACTCGACAACTGTTGCTGAGGCGAATTGGCTGGAAACACAATCCCACTTCAGATCTGCCGAGATTCCCTCTGTTGAGAAAGGAGCTGGCGGCTGCGTGTGAATCGCCCTGGCATTTCTATATTCGTAGAATCCTATGGGCTTTGACTCAGCCGTCCGCTCGCGCGTGGTCAAGGAGCAAGGTTTGCAAGATATCCGGGGTGGAGGTGCGCAAGGGGCAGGTTCTAATGGACTACTGTGCGCTAAAAGTTGTTCCAGAAGTAGCCGGCCCGTCAGACGTGATGCGGATACTTCGGGATTGGCAGATCGGTTTGAGCTGGGAGGGGCCATGCCCAGAGCGCGTCTTTTCTAGTGTGGGACGCGGTTACCAACGTCGTACACACGGTGACGGCTAGGGATGCCCGCGAGACGGCGCAGCCGTGACGGCGGAGGCGAGATTCCTTCCTCATTGGTTAGCTGTTGGTTCCACCATTCCAAGCGTCTAGCTTGAAACTCGGGAACGGACTCAAGCACGTCCTCAAGGAGGATGTTGCAGATTGGCAGCTTGGCACGATGCTTTTCCAGCCAGGACACATGGCCAGTACGTCGTCCCAACTCACGCAGCGTAATTCTGACCGGCGCCTCTTCGGAGACACGTATCGCTTGCACCGTCGATCGAATGGCTTTCGCTAAGTGAGCATCCCGCATATTCCAGTCGACACAGCTCTTCGGCGCTCTTGTTGCGGGAGGCAAATCCAGCAAGCGCTCAATAAGCCACGCATGATCATTCCGGTACAGCCACATGTAGCAAGCCGGTATTCGCCGGCGTAGCTCGCTTGGTGAAGGAATGGGGTGGTTCTCGAGCGCAGCGATCATGCAATGCCTACTTTCATCGCGTCGCAAAGACCGCTGAACCTTCCTGCGAACGCGTTGAAGGTCGCAATCTTCGGCGAGGACGCGACTGGCCGTAGATGCGGATATTCCCAGTCGATGTGCGGTCTCAGCCAACGGGGTACCTTTGCGGAGCAATAGTCTTATTGCGTCGCGCTGAGCAGCAAAGACCCGCTTACTGCGCCGAGCAACCCTAACGCCGTGGCGGTGGGCGATCGTGAGGATTGTATGGATACCGACACTCAACTCATGAGCGGTATGGCGTGCGGAATATCCTTCGCTTTCCATAAGCCGGAGCGCATCGGCTACTACGGAAGAATCATTGAGGGCCGCCGGCTGGCGCCATACCCCAGATGGTGCACTCGTGGATACTCTTTCGTAAAGAAACGCATTAACCGATGGAGCGAGCGATCCGATCAGTAAGAGATGCTTCAGCGGGTGATGTATCGCGCGTTGCTTCCGGACGAGGGTGGTCAACCAACTGTGGTCATCACGAATCGAAGCGAATAGAGTGGCAAACGGCTCGGTACCGGAAACTGGTTCCCAGTAATTCATAACGTGCCGCTGTAATGCTACGATACATACTCTCTTTCCAGATGTGAGCAGGCCGTAGTTGCCCAGCCAAACGAGGTATCGCTCACGTAGGGCAAGTGCCTGCAGTGCAGTTTCTGAGGGCGAGTTCAGTAGTTCAGTGCCAAGCGAGGCCAGACGAACTAGCTGGGCTTTGGTGGCCTCTGGCAGGTCATGTGCCGGACGATTGAACGGAACCAGTCGCTCGTCAGGCAGAAATAGCGTGTGGCGATGAATGTGCTGCGACAGGTGATGGCATTCATTCAACGCTAGTACATGATTCGGGCACATCAGTACCCCGGGCAGTTGGTGTATTCGGTGCCAGGTCGCTACCCCTAGGTTTGCGAGATCTGCTTCGGCACAGCCGTCACAGTATCGCAGCGTACTTGCGCCACCGAGTCGGCTGCTGATGAGCCCGAGCGAGAGTTTCAAGCCAGTTGCGGCTGTCAGCCACATTGATGACTGCACGGCTCCGTAGCGATCGACTGGAACAAACAATCTCCAGTAGGGAAGGACGGTATGCCGGTCGACTATCGAGGAATATGGCGAACGATCAGCCATGCCCAGGTAGTCGAACAGCCGCCCGAGATGGCCTGGCAGTAGACTGGCAGGAATAACGCGATCCGACCCGAACAGCTCGAGCAGGGAGTCGTTTGACGAACGATTGCCACTTAGACGGTGCTGTCGCGCCGCGATGCCGAATACCGTTTCGTCGGGCGCAGTCATGATGTCGAGAGACCGCATTGAACTACTCCGGGTCAGCAGACGGAAGCGCTTCCCCAAACAGTGTTATGTCTGCGATAGCTCCGGCTCGCTTTAGGGTCCCATATACATCATCGGACTGTGCGGCGCTCCGAAGGTCGTTCTCATGAAGTTCTGGCTGTGGGCGTCGCTTTCCACTCTTGCGGGTATCTTCCGGCGAAATAGGTGTAGCCATCTCGTGGCTCCGTACTCCCATCAACTCGTCAAGGCGTGCATCGATATTCGCTGCTAGCGAAGTGGCTGTCGCACGCTCGATCACACTACGACTGGGTGGAAGGAGATCCTCAAACTTTGTCAGCGACTCGTCCGTATTGCTACGCAACGCATCTATCGCCGGATGCAGTAGCACGAGCTGCTCGTTGTATGTGGCACGGACGCATTCGACCGTCAGCGTTTCTGAACCGTCGAGCATGGCGCGTTGCTGCGCTAGCTTGAACAAGATAACTAGGATGTCCGTGATACCTTGCGTGAGATCGTAGAAGGTGTAGAACAACTCTTCATCGAGTTCCGTTGGTTTTTGCGTCCACTGATACGTCCACAAGCGCCTGACGAACTTGACCCAGTCGGCATCGTCATGCGAACTTGGGACCTCAATATCTATCAGACCACTTTCCGACGCGCGGCGAGCATCTTTCAATTCGCGCTTAAAGAGTCGTATAGCCTTGTAGGTACCGACAAGGACAGTCGGTACCTTCAATTGCTCACGTAAGTCCTGAATGAAATCAAGCAACGGTGCAGCGCCTTGTGTTTTGGCGAGATCCAATCGTTGGATTTCATCAATGACAAGCAGTCCCAAAAAATAGGTTGCCGAGTGCTGACGCATCATGCCCTCAAGCTCATCACGAGTGAGCTTGCTGCGCGAGTACATGCGTTCGTACTTATCTATAGCAAGCGCATGATCTAGTTGTCGTGCGAACTCTCTGCAGAAGCTTGAAATCGATCCATTCTCGGGGCAGGTCACTTTCAGCCAAACGATCTGCGTAATTGGAAGGCGCGATCCGTGATAGAGCTCGTGGCGGACGACTTGATCGGGGTAAGTGCGTAGCACTGCGTCGATCGCAGTGGTCTTCCCAATTCCACTAAGACCGACGATGGTGGCCTTCGAGTCAGCAGCCATGAGTTGGTCCGATGAACTCGATATTCTTGAACGGCCTTCGGTATGAGTGTTGGCGTGGTAAACGCGGCGCCAAGTATCCGCTTGCAAAGGGTTACGCATGACGTACCCAGCCCGGATGAGTCGCGATACCGTTCGCTCGATTTCATAGTACTTTGGTCGCGGCACCACAACGTGCTTCAAGCGTGCGAGCAGGTGCCAGCGCTGTTCTGCCGGAAGCTGCCGCTCAGCAGGGTCAAATTTCGGACGGACGAGCATTGCAACGGTTGCATCCCGCTCCGAATAGATGTCCGGAAGTGCTGCGATCAGCGGGTTGTTGCGATACTCCTCAATCGCCTGTTCACGGTAAGTCGCGAGGGTGCCAGCAAGGTGACTCATGATTCCACCGTCCAAATGTCGTCCAGCGGATCGGCGCCGCGCCGGGCGTTCTTGATGGGGACCACATTGGCCGGCTTTCGTCGAGCATCGAGCGCCGTTTGCCGTGAGAGTATTTCCTCTCGCGTCCTGTCGATACGCTGTCCTGATTTTTCGAAGGCACGGTTCCCGCCAATGTTGCGCAGGGCCTCGGACTTTGTCATGCCCTTACGCGCCGCACTGGCCTCCTGTTTTGCGTTCGAAACAATCTCCTCGCATTCCGCGCTGTATTGCGCATTCCGTGAGCGCGTGTCATTTGCCTTGCGCTCCGAGGCAGCATTCAGCAACTTGATTCGGTCCCAAAGCTCTTCGATACGAGCAATTTTGAACTGCTCTTCGCGATCGACGAGGTAGCAAGCTTCCCACTCTCCTTCTTCTTCATTTCGAATCCAGATCGTCGATGGCGCGTACGGCAGGTGTCGAACTTCCACGTGACCGTATCGTCCCCTTATACGTACGCGCGCGAACTGCTCTTCGCGCTCCAAGCGAGCATTCGTATAGTGTCGGGATTCGAAGCGAAGTCCATTCGGCCGAACCGACGCGGTTCCTTTGGGTAGCAGATTTGTCCAAACCTCGTGGCGACTCCGTATGTTGGCGCCACCAGTCAGGTTCGATAGCCCCCAGTTCCACACTGCCGTCGGTGTGGCGTCAGTGAGGTTCTGGCCAAGCATTGCTTCCGGCAAACGGCCGGCGTTGTAATTGGAGTGATTGAACCGGATAAATCGGCGAATCAGAATGCTGGTGAGTTCGGGAAGATTTAGGCAAGCATCCATTGCATATCCGCGCTTCTTAACCTCTCTCTCCCTCGCATTGATGGCTCCTGGCAGAAAATTAACTTGCTCAAGATTTGTCAGGCGGAACTGTTGCTCGACGTTCGGCTTCCAGTCGCCTCGTTGCACTGCGGCGTTTTGCGGGCAAATGCCGAGGGTGCCCGAAAGATCGTCGGCTGCCAGGCCGCACAGCTCTCCGTTGTCTCCCAACAGATATCGTGGCAGATGGTGGCAGGGCCACATTTCCTGCGTGATCTCAACACCGAAGTCCTTGCAGAAGGTGACCTTGTCAGTGAACGCGTTAAAGAGGGCTAGGCGGGCACCTTCCCAGCTCGGTCCCTCAAGGCCAAGATAGAACCCGACGACCATTCCGGAGAAGACATCAACAACGACGTATAGAACAGGGCGGCCGATTATCCAGGCACGGTTGAACACAGAAACGAGATAGATGTCCATCAGAGTGGCGTCGATCTCAAACCGTGCACACGGTCCGAAAACGTGCCGCCGCGATGAACCCATCACACCACGCATGCGGAGATTCCAGGTGGACGTGTCAACATTGCGTTTGGTGATAGATAGGTCCAGATTCAGCTCTTCAATAACGCGGTTGAACTGCCGATACGATGGCGCTTGATGAGGAGCGGGTTCGATTGGTACAGAGATACTGCCTTGTTGAACGTAGCCGGCACTGAAGTACTTCGTTTTGGTGTCGCGCCACGCCTTCATGCGCGATGTACCCCCCTTATAGAACTGAGTAATGCCGGCGACAATCCGTTCCCGGACATCGGCCACGGCAACACCGAGAAGGCTTGCATCGTCGGTTGACAGCAATCGATCGGGGCGCCGTCCACGTTTTGCAGATCCTGCTTTCTGCTTGCGTTCTTGTCGCGTTCCCTGTGGTCCGCAGAGATCATAGAAAGGGATGAGTGTAGCCTTGCTGTTCCCGTGCGCCCAGTAGCGATAGAGTGGTCGCCGTACCGATTTTGCGGCAATGCCAAGTTGCCTTGCCCGCAGGCTGATAATGCGACCACGAGCTTCGTCGTCAAAAATGTCCGGGATGTATTGCTCATCGACCAACGGAGCGATGATCGACCATAACCGGTCTCGCATCTCGACATACCTGGCGGGGATGGCGTCTAGGTCTCTCAATGCAAATGGGCGTGGCCGCATCTGCACAATAGCCAACAGCCCTGAATCCAAGGCCTCTTTGATCTTGCCGTAACAGAATGCGCGAGGCTGCTTGAGCTTCGGTTCGATGCCGATCATGACGATGAGATCGGCCGGTGCATCCAGCCAGAGTATTCTTTGAGGATGCGTGAACCTAGGAGAGCCAATGCTTGGGGTTGAAACTAAGACTTGGTTAAGCGCTAAGCTTTGTGGTGTCGCCATCATCTATCTCCGAGGCAAAGTGGCGCACATGACGCACGATGACGGGATGACGTGGTCCGATGTCTGCGGTCATATCGATCTCGATGAGATGTTGCCAAACGCAGTGACGAAACAGTCGGTCGGCGTCATGCCGGGTGAGCTGCAGTTCGTTCGCTGTTGCCTCAAGCAACACCTGCAGCGGGATATCTTTCATCCAGCGATGCTGTACGAACCGTAAGAATCGGGGGATGAGGGGTGTAAGGCATACCGGTTCGGGATACGCAAGGTAGCTTAGCCATTCGAGATTCATGATCCGAACGCGATCAAACTCACGTTCGGTAACCAAGGTCCACGGTATTCCACGAGAAAGCCAGTACTCCTGTTCGAGTCGCAGTTTTTCGAGGACGCGTTTTCGTTTCCTGCTCTGAAGCTCGCTTGACGATTTGATGCTGTATGCGCGGTGCTCGATTTTTCCCGAAGGCCCTCGAAGGGTCAGAAGAAAGTCGGTCGTGATAACCGTTAGCGTTGAAGTGCCGGGGTACTGGGGGTGTCGTATGCCAAGCATTTCTGAGAGACCCGCGGTTTTTTCTTGCGGGAACAGTGGGAACTGTTCGCGTATGTCCAGCACCTCCTCGGCGAAATCGGCGTAAAGGAAGAAATGGAGTTCGATGTCAGACAGTAGATGATGGAGGCGGCTGGTGGTGAAACCCCACGGTCGACTCTTGCGGCCGCTGGATGGCACGTCTCGGATCGTGAGCCACGGTCGATAGCCGGGGCCTGTTCCCGAGCCAAGCCCAGCGTCCCGCCATCGCTCTATATCGATAGTCGTGATGTTGCGACGCTTTTTCATTGCTTGATCAGGCTAGTTCTACTTGGCTACGGCGGTTGTCGTAGGGTCTTACGTCTAACGGCAATCCTCGACCCTGAGAGGCAACTCGCTCAGCAGTAGTCGCCATGTGTCCAAGCTGCATCGTCGAGTTGACTCGACACGTCTATTTCTGATGGCGCTTTGTGCGCAGAGAGCTCGCTTCTCACTTTCTAAAAGCGTATCCCGATCGGATTAAATATGCAAAAAAAAGGTGCTTATATTTTTTTGTATCATTTTTGATATCTATTCATGATTAAAGTCCGGATTTTCTCGGGATTGTTGATTTCTAGTTTGGAAAAGGTTGCCTAGTCGGTTGCCATGATTTTTCAATAGACCCAACCCGGTTGATGTTGTATGGTCGAAGAACATAGCAACGCAGATTCCATCTCGCACGCACTTCTCCATGGCTGCCCAGCGTATCCACCGTCACCAATCAATCCTAGCGGTCGGTTTCGGCAGCCGCGCGTTCGCTCATCGTGAGCGAACCAGCACGCGAATAGCAGGCTGATTCCCAGCCCCTATTTGTCCCGGCATAGAGCCGGCTAGACATCTGCGGCGACACGCCGCCAGTTCGCGTATGGAGAAACATCTTGAACGTTCCCCGAAAGTCACCGGAGTACCCGCCTGGATTTGTTCCCTTGAGGGAGCTTGCCGTACTGCGCAGCCCGGCATCGTGGGCGCTACTCGTCCCGTCGACCACGTACACGGTCCTTGATGCTGCCGAACAAGCCAAAGTGGATCTTGCTGAGGTCAAGGAGGATGAGCCCGAATCCCGCTCGCCACAACCACCTACAGTCGCGGCGACAGAAGTAGTGCCGGCGCGCCGCCGGACCAGGGGCCGGCATATTCACGTCTTTGCACAGGAGGCGCTGGAGCAAGCCAGCGCAAACCTGCAAACGGCTGATCGCTATCAGCAGAAGCACGCAAAGGCATTGTTGGAGCAGGCTGCTACCAACGATGGATACCGTGAACTGCCTCGCATCCAACCAGCCCTGAAGAAGCTCAAAGAAGCCCACAGCTCGCTGGGCAATCTGCGTGAGCCAATCCAGAAGTTAACGATTGATCTGACGCTTGCCGCTGCCATGCGGGCGAAAGACTTTCGTGTTCGACCGATTCTGCTGACGGGTGAGCCTGGAGTTGGCAAGACCCAGTTCGCGTTGCAGTTGGCCGAGATCTTGGGGGTGCCCATGCAGAAGTGGTCGGCTGGAAGCGCGCAGGCCAATTTCCAACTGACCGGCGGCGACAGCGCTTGGCGGAGCGCTCGGCCAGGGATGATCTTCGACATGCTGGCAAAAGGAAGCTCTGCGACACCCGTTCTCGTCCTGGATGAGGTGGACAAGATTGGCGATGATGGCCGCTACCCGGTCACTCCGGTGCTACTCGATTTGCTGGATACTGAAACGGCGTGCGCGTCCCAGGACGCGTTTCTACGCATGCCGTTTGACGCGAGCCGGATCATCTGTGTCCTAACAGCCAATGATGTCGACGCCGTGCCGCCCGCTCTCTTAAGTCGAGTGGAGGTTTTCGATATCCGCGCGCCTGACCCCGAACAAAGGCTGCAAATCATTCTGGCCGAGGCTCAGCGGTTGCAACGCGCAACGGGCCGTCGCATCGAGTTGGATATCCACGCTGCTGATGCCCTTGCCGAACGGAGTGATCTCGATCTTCGCAAGACACATCGTTTGGTACAAGATGCGTTCGCTACAGCGATGGCGTCAGGCAAGCTCATCGCCGTGCCGATGATGCCAAAGCGTGTCGGGGCACAATCGATCGGTTTCGTAGCGGGCAGCCGATCTAATGCAGGGAACTAGGAGTCGCCAACAATGAACCTCCTGATCCTGAGTGACCTCCATCTTGAGTTCTCGTTGCTCAACATCGACACCACTGGTGTCGATGTCATCGTGCTTGCTGGCGATATTCACCTCGGTACCCGAGGCATCCCGTGGATCGAAGCTCAGAGCAAAGGCCTTCCCGTCATCTATGTGCCCGGCAACCATGAGTTCTACAAAGGGGAGCACAGTCGAGTGCTTCGCGACCTGCGTGTGGCATGCGCGGCGACGCCGAACGTTCATCTGCTCGACATGGACAAGATTACGATCGGGGATGTGGAGTTTCTAGGTGCGACACTTTGGACAGATTTCGCGCTGTACCGTGGCACAGAACAGAGCGTACTTTCGGCAGAGGGCTATGCCGCGAGGGGCATGAGTGACTTCACGGGTTCGATCCGCTTTGAGGCGCGTGGCGTGTTCCGAAAGCTCCAGCCGAGGGACACGATTCAGATGCATATCGCTGCGCGACAGTGGTTGAACAATGAACTGATGGCTCCTGCGCAGCGTAAGCGCGTTGTTATCACTCACCACGCGCCATCAGGGCAAAGCGTAGCGCCCCAGTACCAGGATGACCCTCTCACGCCGGCGTACGCCAGTCGTATGGAAAGCGTTGTCCAGCTAGCGAACCTATGGATCCATGGTCATATGCATGACAGTTTTGACTACACCGTGGGGGAATGTCGGGTCGTCTGCAACCCGAGAGGTTATGCCCCCAAAGGAAGGGGTGCTGAAAATCTCGAATTTGATGCGGGGCTTGTTCTGAATTTCTGAGGGTGTGAGTCTGTTCCCATGCCTAGTGGTGCAATGGCTTGCGCGGCGGCGCCCCATCACCACACGCTAGGGCGAGCAGATTCAGGCTATGCTTAACCTCAAAAATCAGTCCTAAAGGGGGGGGCATGTCGAAATCGAACCTGGTTGAGCTTACGTCGAAGAGGGCACCTCGCAACACAGGAGCATTTGATGACCAGAATGCGATAGACAAATCTCGCACCGCCGAGATTGTGATTGCTCTGTGTGGGCCAATGGGTACGCCGCTGCATGAGGTGGCAAAAACATTCGAGAAGCTACTCAAAGGTACGGATTACAACTACGAGCATGTCTCTATCATCCGCCTCAGCGACGAGATCAGAGAACTCGCTGGCCTTAAAAACCAGAACTGCTCAACAAGGCAACTAATCGAAGCAGGGAATGAGTTGCGAAAGAAGCATGGCAATGCATACCTTGCTCGGATCGCAATCAACCAGATCACTATCGCGCGCGAAGGTCTGAACGTAGACCACAGTAAGGAGCAAGCTAGTCTTTTCGACGAAACCGACTCCGATGAGGATCTGAGGCCCATTTTCTCCATCCCGAGTTGCCACATCATCGATTCCATCAAGAACGTTGACGAACTTCGACTTCTGCGATCGGTGTATGGCGACATGCTGCATGTTATTGGTGTCTACACACCTATTGAGATGCGTATCGAGAAGTTGTCGAAACGTACCAACAGGGGGGATCACGTCCACCAATTAATCGATCGTGATTCTGGAGAGGAGGTCGACTATGGGCAGCAAGTGGGAGACACGTTTCCTCAATCCGATTTCTTCCTTCGTGCCGACGCAGGTACAGACTCGCAGTTGCACGCCAGGGTCAAGCGCTTCCTTGATCTAATGCTTGGAACACGTATTGCAACGCCCACACCAAATGAGCGTGCGATGTACGCGGCGTACTCTGCGGCGCGCAACTCAGCATGCCTATCTCGCCAAGTGGGAGCAGCGCTCATCGGCGAGAAAGGAGAAGTCTTGTCTGTGGGTTGGAACGATGTTCCTCGCCCGTTTGGCGGCCTCTACGAAGCCCAAGATGTTGCTGACTCTGTTGATGGAGATCACCGATGCTGGAACATAGACGGAGGTCACTGCTTCAATGATGAGGAGAAGGACCTCATCGCGAGTGCCGTGGTGGATCGCATGGTCGTCGGCGGGATCATCGATGACGCCAAGCGAGAAGACGCCTTCAAAATAATTCGCCGGGACAGCCAACTGCGTGGGCTGATCGAATTTTCGAGGGCGGTCCATGCCGAGATGCACGCATTGCTCAACGCGGGCGCAGTACATGGTTCCCAAGTGCGTGGCGGCAAGCTGTTTGTGACCACTTACCCCTGCCACTCATGTGCGCGCCATATTGTCGCGGCCGGAATTACAGAGGTGTACTTCCTCGAACCATATCGAAAGAGCTTGGCGACTAAGTTGCATGCCGACGCGATCACGGAGCGTGAAGGCGACAGCACAAAAGTCCGGATCTTGCCCTTCGATGGCGTAGCGCCTTCTCGCTTTCTGAAATTTTTCTCCACGCATGATGGAGGGCGAAAGGACCCAGTTAGCGGAAAGATGAGGGTGCGGGCGGCGTATCCTGTAACCGCCATCACCCTCGAGGCGATTCCAACGCTTGAGGCTTTGGCGGTCCGTAGTCTACAATCCCGCCAGCCACAGGCCACTCCTGCTGTCGGCGCTAGCGCCGGCCAGAATGATGGCTCAGACGAAGATAAGTGAGCACTTGCGGGGTTAACATGGATCGAGATAAGCAACTGCCGCTCAATTTCGGACCACCTCAAGAGCCTGTTACGGTTGGGGCTCTTGGGCAACACTCTGCCGGTCAGCATCTGCCGAACGCCGTAAGGACTGCAGACATTCTGCATTTGCCAAGCGCCGCTGACCGGGAGCGAAAGAGAGCATCGGAGCGAGAGGCGGAATTACTGGAACGTGTGCTACGTCGCGCGTGGCAGTTCTAAGTTCGACGAATCGAGGTCACCAATGGGGTGGCCTCGATTGCTTTTGGCTACTAAACGTGCGTGACACTCGTGAGCCTCCCGCGCGCGATGCGTTGGGATGGGCTAACCGTAGCCCAGCAACGGAAGTTTAGTCGAGCTGCTGTATCGTGCTCTGTAGTGTCATTTGTCCACCTGGTTGTCCAGATCACTCCTCGCACCGAAGCAGGAACGCGCACTCATGACCGTTCCTCTCTAATTAGTCTCATAGCACTTTCCATTCGCGCGATCTGCTCAGGACTGCGTTGTCGTATCTCCGAGGTCATTGCATCGAAGAACGGCTTGGCCGGTTTGACGAGCGGTTGTTTCGCGACGATATTTGGAGAGTTCACGGGGGTGAGCTATGTCGACGAGCAATCCGAAGAAGAGTGTTCCCGCTGATTTGCAGGAGCTGGTTTCCCGTCCTCCGATCTATCGCTTGCTAGGGGTAGCGGAGAAACTGCGCGGGAAGCATCTAAACCATGCCTGGAAAGGTCTAGCAGGAGTGCCCCGAGCCGACGAGCCTGGCATTCCTGTTGTCGTTAAGCATTTGCCGAATGCCGGCCAGATTGACATCGAACTAGCCTGTGGGCTCGCTTCACAGGTTCTGAATCTTCCAGTCCCCCGACCTGCGCTTGTCCTCGCGGACCTTGATGATCTCCCTTCGCGCCCCGTAGGCCTCACAACAGGCCCGGTCTTGCTTTTTGGCAGCTTGTTTCAAGCAGAAGACCAATTCATTGCTCGACGAGCAGATCAAGGTGGACAAGCGGCGGAGTATATTTGGGACCAAGTCTGTCAAGAGAAGGTGGGGCCGTCCGGCTCTGCTTGGGACGAATTGGTAGCCAACCCTGATCGACATGTGCAGAATCTGCTTTTCGATGGGACGAAATGGTGGCTTTTCGATCACAACCTAGCCCTTCAACCCCTCTCGAAGCTCTATGCGTCCATCGACACTGATAGTCAGGCAAGGGCGCAGATCATCGAGCACACAGCGAAAGTCAATCAGCTACTTGAGCAGGTGGTCAAACGCCGGCCAAAGGATCACGGCGTTGAGCAAGAAGCGCAGCGGTTACTCCGCCATGCGCAGAGGCTCAAGATCCTAGCGATCGAGATGAGGAAGTGGCATTTGGCACCGGGCCGGATATCTGAAACGATCGAGATGGCAGCGTTGATTGTCGATTTGATCGCCTTGCGTCTTGAACCATTGGCATTACACATAGAGGCGCGGCTCAAGAAGCCGAATGCGGAGGCGCTTTGGGACACTTCGACGAATTGAGCGTTTGGGGAGCGCCGCCTTTTGCTGCGCATGCGGTGCCGTTGCTCTGGCAGCCGAACGAGTCGACCGGTGAGCGATTTGTTGCCGTGGTGGCTCTTCGGTATGAAGCTCCCGTCATGGGAGATGCATCCACCCATATCGCGTTTCGACAGCAGCAACTAAAGGCGATGCTTGGCGCCAAGAGAGCGGCGTCGGCGTATGGCATCCTCGAGCACGTTGCCCGATTCGTTCATCAGCAATTGCTAGACGGATCGCACCTCGCGGAACTATCGGCGCCGTTCGATGGCTTTATCGTGGGGAAAGAAGCCCGTGTGCGTGGATACTCGAAAACACAGGTGATAGACACTGCAGTGCGGATGCTGTCAGCGTTTGGGACGAGAGACACATACGTCGATGAGCTTGAAACGGTGCAGCGAAACACCGTCCCTACGAGTCGGTTTCTTCGATCGGTGCGATCGGCATTCTCGCGTGAGGAGAGTGAAAGGCGCGCCCGCTTCAATCGGAAAGTCGAATGGCCTGGCGCCCCTGAGATTACGCTTGACTATGCACACAATCAGCATCTCGTCCAAGTGACCAGCCTTCCGCAGTCGGCGTCCCACTTGCTCGCCTTGCAGAAAGAGGCGGAGAGCAAGATGTTCGAGTTAGATATTGCGGCGACGCTGTTGCGCAATGCTGCTCCAGCGCAACCATCCATCTTGGTCAACACCGCTGCGCTTGCTGAGTCCCTGTCCAAGGAGGCGGAGGCGGTCGCGCGGGAACTTCTTGAGCGACTTCGGTTCATGAGCGCACAAAAGAAAATGTCCCTCATTGAAGCGAGAGACCCTGCTGAGGGTGCGCGCATACTTGAAGAGCTAGATGAGCGCGCCAGCATCGACACCAGGTCTTCAGCCGTGTTCTCGATCTAGCCAAGTGTGCGCCGCGCTGCCCGCCATACGGCGGCGCAGGCAGCGCTCATAATGCGATTTACGGTTATTGCAGTTTGAAGATCGAGACCTTGTTGCGGAGCAGATCGGCCTGCTCCTCCAGAGAGTTTGCTGCAGCGGCAGCCTCCTCAACGAGTACAGCGTTCCGCTGAGTTACCTCGCCCATCTCCGCAACCGCGACATTCACCTGCTCAATCCCTCTAGTCTGCTCGTCGGACGCTGCAGCAATCTCTGTCACGATCTCCGAGACGCGCCCGGTCGACGTCCGAACTTCATGCATAAGGCCCCTGATCTCCACAGCCTGCTGGGAACCGGCATCCACCGTGGTGGTAGATGCTTCGATGAGTTCCTTGATTTCGCGGGCGGCTGCTGCAATCGAGACGGTTGCATCCAGCAGCGCACGGCCTGTCGTGCACTCCAACCGTGGCGCCCACTATCGCTGGCCAGGCTGATTGACGCGCATTGCCGATGCGAAGCTGGTGCGCTCCGTGTCGCGCAAGGGTTACTAACCTGACAATGCGGCATGCGAAGGATGCTTCGGCCGGCTCAAAACCGAACTGTTCTATCCTCGGAACTGGCAGTCCACAACCATCGAGCAGTTCATCCAGGCTCTGGACGCCTATATCCGCTGTAACAAAAAAAAAAGCGGATCAAGATTTCACTGGGCTCTCTGAGCCAGTCGAGTACCGCAGGAGCCTTGGAATCTTTGCGTAACCAGTTCAAGATTTCTGCCGCGCCCCCCAACAGCAAGGCACGGCGGGGCAGCCGATTGTAAGGGTCACGAGTTCAGGTGACCCTGGCGATTTTCTTTTCTTCGTCGGTCTCGGGCGATTTGAGGAAATGCACGGTCATTGCCTTCGGGACGCGCACCGTTGGGTTGGCGAAGTACTCGACCACCATCCGCGTGAAGTCGTCGAGCGACATGATGGCGCCGTACTCGTGTACGAACCGTCGATAGTCGGCTTCGATCTGGGCGGAGTAGCACATGCCCCGCTCCCGTCGGTGCTACTTCGTTGAGCCGTTCGAAGTTGTGGCGGCCACGATGCCCAGCCCAATGTAGATGACCCCCGTCACATATTTTCCAACGCTGCGCGTCCTGCGAGTGTTGGCGACCATCTTTCCAATCTTGCTGGCCGCTGCGGCGTAAAGGATGTCGCTGAGGCCGCCGATCACGATCAGGATGACGCCCAGAGAGAAGATTTGAAGGGGAATGTTTCGAGAGGCGGGGTCAACAAACTGGGGCAGGAAAGCGGCGATGAAAAGGGCAGTCTTTGGGTTCAGCAAATTGACGAGGAACCCCTTCTTGATGGATTCGCCCAGGCCGAGAGAGGTTTGACGAACGGCATCGGTATCGGTGACCGTTTTGGTGATCGACTTGACCCCCAAATAGATGAGGTAAGAGGCCCCGAGCAATTTGGTCACGCCTAAAAGGGTTGGTGACGCCATCAGCAGCGCGGTGATGCCTACTGCGGCAAAGGACACATGAACGAGTGTTCCCAGCATGATGCCGAAGCACGACGCAAGACCAAACTTGAAGCCCTGGCTGGCGCTTGCCGTCGACACATAGATGGTGTTGGGCCCGGGTATGGCGACAACCAGCGCCACCGTTAGCAAAAAGTAGGGCAAGACGGAAAAGTTAATCATTGCAGGGCTCCTATGGCGCGGCCGCGCGTCTTTATCACGCCGGCGTTCAGTTGCTGAGTTCTCGGGATTTGTGGGCGGTGTTAGGCATTGAAGCATAGACATGTGCAGCATTGCACCCGGTCTCCGCTCTAGGGAGCTGCTATACCGACATCCGAGGCATAAATAGATATGCTTGCGCACTCTGGCGCAAACCTGTCTCAACTGCGCCAAGGCGCAGGACTGAAGGCCTGTTTCGCGGCTTCAAGAAATACGCGTTGACGGATCGTTAGTCCTTGTCGCGTAGGTGTCAGCGCCATAACCGGGGCGGGCTCAAGGTGCCACGCCGGAAGTACCTTGACCAGTTTTCCCTCTGCGATGAGCCGTGCGCAATCCCATTCCGATCGCGCTACGACGCCGAGGCCGTTGACTGCCCAGTCCCTTACTACAGTGCCGTCGTTCGACGACAGCGCGCTGTTCAACCGAACCGTCACCGCTTTGCTTAGGCGTTTGCCCGCCGCATCGTGTTGAGTGAAGCGCAGGCGAGTCACGTCTTCGTCGTTCTCTCGCAATGTCAGATAGTCGTACCGTGTCAGTTCCGATGGATGCTTGAGCTTAGACAGACTGCGCGCCAGCGCAGGGCTAGCACAAAGAATACGGTCGTTGGGGGCCAGGAAGTGTCCCACCCAGGATGACCCCTTGACGTGCCCGATGGATACGACGGCATCGGCCCCGGACGCTGCTGCAAGCGGGCTTTCGACCAGGATCAGGGAGATCGCGAGGTTGGGATGCGAGCGGTGTAAGTCACGGACCAGCGGACCAATGTATTCGCGACCGAATCCGAACGGTGCCACGACGCGCAAATGGCCACTGACGCCGCTGGACTCTCCGGACACGCGTGACGGAATGGATTCGATCCTCTCGAGGATATCGATTGCCTCCTGAACAAGACGCTGGCCTTCATCCGTCAACGAAATGCCTCTCGCGGCCCGCGTGGCGAGGCGTAATGCCATGCGCTCTTCGATCCGCTGAAGGCGCACTGTGACCGCTGGCGGCGTCAGGTCCAGCAACCTCGCGGCCGCGGCAAGCGATTGTGACACTCCCAACGCGCGAAGCAACTGCATGTCTTCTAGTTGTAGCATTAAGACCTTATTAATGAAGTATTCATTGGATATTAAACACGACAAAAAGAAATTTTTCTATAGTTTGGCGCATGAGCTTGGCAGCAGCGCCCCATATCCAAGGCCCGGGGCGGCTTGGGGGCTGCAGTTCGACGGTTTTCAGGCGCGCCGCAAGTTAGCGACGGTCCCTCTACCTCTAGGGTTTCCATGGATCAGCAAGACACTGGCGCTCAAGCGCGTCGGACAGTAAATCCTTCCGGAATGGCATCTCCCGGCGGCCACTACAGCCATGTTTCGATTGCCAATGGGCTGGTGTTCGTGTCGGGCCAACTGCCGATCGACGCAGCGGGTACAAAGCTCACGGACAAGCCGTTTGAGGTCCAGGTTGAGCAGGTGCTGTCAAATTTGGCGGCTGCACTCTCAGGTGCCGGCAGCGATGTAACGAAGCTCGTCCAAGTCCGTGTCTATATCGTCGATATCGGGCAATGGGCGACCTTCAACGAGATTTACGCACGCTGGGCCGGCGATACCAGGCCCGCTCGCGCAGTCGTGCCGGTTCCGGCACTCCACTTCGGTCTGCAAGTAGAGGTCGAAGCCATCGCATTGGCATAGAAATTCTGGCTCGATCCACGCCCCGCGTATAGCGGCTGCGCTGACTGGCGAGGCATAACATGGGTAGGCTCAATGAAACAGGAATGCTTTGTAAGGGCACCTTCTTCCGCGACGACTCTTCGATATCGAGTGTTCGCACGGTCCGATATACCTGCGGCCCATGCGCTTTCAAAGGCGTTCGGCTGGGCACATAGGCCGGAAGATTGGCAATTTTCTGCAGACCGGGCGACAGGCGTCGTCGCGGAAGAAGGTGGTGTTGTCGTTGGTACAGCGTTGTGCTGGAAGTTCGGAACGGACCGCGCGTCTATCGGCAACGTCATCGTGTCCCCAAACCACCATGGCAGAGGCATTGGCCGCAAGTTGGTGGAGATGCTCCTCGGAGAGTTGGGATCACGAGAAGTTTTTTTGCATGCGACACAGGCGGGCCGACCACTCTACGAAAAGTTGGGTTTCACCGAGTGCGGTTCGCTGGAGCAGTATCAGGGGACCGTCGTCAATGCGACGCCTGTCGTTTTGCCCGACGGTGAGCGGATTCGGCTGGCAACGCCTGAGGACTTCCCTCATCTTGCCGACATGGCTTCACGCGCCTCCGGCCTGGAGCGCCGTGCGATTTTGTGCGCCTTGTTCAAGCTTGGGGACAGCGTAGTACTCCAACGTGGTGGAGAGATTATTGGATTCTCGGTGCTCCGCCGCTTTGGCCGGGGCTACGTCATTGGCCCCGTGGTCGCGCCGCATTCGAGTGAAGACGTTCGCGCCATGGCACTGATCAGTCATTGGCTTGCGGGACAAGCAGGGGAATTCATTCGTATCGACGTCCCTTCCGGAGCTACTTTTGGGGGCTGGCTCAGCGAACAAGGATTGAACCGAGTCGATGTTGTTCCAAAGATGGTCCGCAACGCGCCTGCCGATGCAACTAGTGGCCTACCCGATCGGGCTGGCCGGTATTACGCGGTTATCAGTCAAGCTATGTTTTAGGCTGGGTCCAATGAATCGTTGCGGGACACGGCTGCCGGTTATTGCGACGAGTTCTTTCCGCTTGCGTGCTTGAGGCTTGTGATGCATCTCCGTTCTTACTGGCTTGATACGTCGGAGTCGTTCGTTAGCCATTCCACTGAGCTACCAAGCGGGAACTGCGATGTGGTTGTGGTCGGTGGCGGTATCACAGGCACGGCGGCCGCGCTGGCGCTCAGCAAAAAAGGCGCACGCGTCGTTGTGTGCGAGGCGGGAACCGTAGGACAGGCCGCATCAGGGCGCAATGGTGGCATGTGCAACAACGGCTTCGCGCAGGACTACGCTTCGCTGTCGCAGCGTATTGGCACGGAGCTAGCCAACCGGTTGTATGTGGCGTTCGACGCGGGTGTCGACACGGTCGAGCGTCTGGTCAGGGAGGAATCGATTGATTGCGATTTCGCCCGCCACGGAAAGATCAAGCTCGCCGCCAAGCCAGAGCACTTCGACAAGCTCGCACGAAGCCAGGCGTTGCTGGCCGCGAGCGTTGACCCCGACACACGCATTGTGACGAAGGCCGAGCTTCGAGATGAGATCGGCTCAGACCGTTATCACGGCGGACTGATTTTCGAGAAGAGTGCCGGAATGCATGTCGGTCGCTACGTGCGAGGTCTTGCCAACGCCGCGCAAGCGCGCGGGGCACACGTTCTCGAGCATACGCCGGTCCTGGCTTTAGAAAAGACGTCAGGCACCGCATACGTGGTGCGCACCCCGCGCGGGCAAATTCGGGCGCAACAGGTATTGCTGGCCAGCGGGGTTTCTCAAGTCGGGCCATTCGGTTGGATTCGACGCCGGATTGTGCCTGTCGGCGCCTTCATCATCGTCACGGAGCCTCTGCCGTATGACCGACTGGCCCGGTTGATGCCGGCCCGGCGCATGGCAACCGACACCAAGAATTTCGTCAACTTCTTTCGTGTCACGCCCGACCATCGGCTGCTGTTTGGTGGCCGCGCGCGGTTCGCAACATCCAATCCGACGTCGGACGAGAAGAGCGGTCTGATCCTGCGCCAGCAGATGGCCACGGTGTTTCCCGAACTGGCCCGTGTGCGCATCGACTACTGCTGGGGCGGCATGGTCGATATGACGGCCAACCGGCTGCCGCGCGCTGGTCAGCGGGAAGGCGTGTACTACTCGATGGGATATAGCGGCCACGGCACCCACATGGCCACGCTGATGGGCACGCTGATGGCTGAAATCATGGAAGGACGTGCCGATCTGAATCCATGGAAGGACTTTGAGTGGCCTGCCATCCCTGGCCACTTTGGCAAGCCGTGGTTTTTGCCGTTCGTTGGCGCGTGGTACCGACTTATGGACACACTGAGATGAGTTCACCTGTACGTCACCTGGCGCAAGCCGGAAGGTTGGATCGGTTCTTTATTGGCGGCGAATGGGTTGTGCCGCAGGGCACTGATCGAATTGCTGTCATCTCGCCGTCTACCGAAACGGCGCTCTGCGAGATTCCGCTCGGCAGCGCGCATGATGTCGATCGGGCGGTGCACGCCGCCCGCATCGCGTTCCAGACGTGGTCGGCGACCTCGCCGCAGGCGCGCGCAGCGCTACTGAACAACGTTCATGCCTTGCTGCTGGAGCGGGCCGAACTGTTCGCCACAGCGCTCGCAGCGGAAATGGGTGCACCGATCAGCTACGCGCGCGCCGCGCACGTGCCGTTGGCGGCGGAACATATCAGGGTGGCGCGCGACAACCTCGCGAGTTATCCGTTCCGGACCCAGCGCGGAACCACAGCGATCACGCGCGAACCCATTGGCGTGTGCGGACTTATTACGCCCTGGAACTGGCCGATCTATCAGATCACGGCTAAGGTCGGCCCAGCATTGGCCGCCGGCTGTACCGTCGTCCTGAAGCCGAGTGAGCTGTCGCCACTGAGCGCCTTGCTTTTCGCAGAGGTCATCGCGGATGCTGGCATTCCTGCCGGCGTTTTTAACCTCGTGAGTGGCAGCGGCGCGGAAGTCGGCGCATCACTCGCTTCGCACCCTGAAGTCGACATGGTGTCGATCACAGGTTCGACGCGCGCTGGCGTGCTGGTCGCACAGGCCGCCGCGCCGACCGTCAAGCGAGTGGCGCAGGAGTTGGGCGGCAAATCACCCAACATTGTGCTGCCTGATGCCGATCTGCCGCGTGCCGTCTCAATGGGCGTGGCCGGGGCGTTCCGGAACATGGGGCAGTCTTGCAGTGCGCCGACCCGCATGATCGTGCCGCGCGCAGCCTTGCAACAGGTAGAGGCGCTGGCTGTTGCAGCAACGGAGCATATAGTCGTCGGAGACCCGTTCACCCAAGCCACGACGCATGGTCCGCTCGCCAATCGTGCCCAGTTTGACCGTGTGCAGCACATGATCGAAGCGGGCATCGACGAGCAGGCAAAGCTACTCACGGGCGGCCCGGGCAGGCCATCGGGATTCGGCGCGGGCTTCTATGCGCGACCTACGATCTTCTCCGAAGTTCGCACCGATATGACGATCGCCCAGCAGGAGATCTTTGGGCCCGTTCTTGCCATCCTTCCTTACGACACGGTCGAAGAAGCCATCACCATTGCGAACGACACGGTCTACGGACTGGGTGCGCATGTCCAAGGCACGGACAAGGAGGTGATGCGTGCAGTAGCCGCGCGCATCCGGTCGGGGCAGGTGCATCTGAACTATCCGGCGTGGGATCCGCAGGCGCCGTTCGGCGGCTACAAGCAATCGGGCAACGGCCGCGAGTATGGCGTCGAGGGCATGGAAGAGTACATGGAAGTCAAGTCGATCCTCGGCTTCTACGATTAGAACAGCGGCCACGCCTGACGCTGTGATGGCGCAGACGTGAAGCAGCTTGCATGACACAGGTGTTGAGATTGGAAACCCCTACAACCCTTGAGCCATTACTACGACAGCATCATTCGCACTGGGCGAAACTGCGACGCGACCTGCATGCCCATCCCGAGCTGCGCTTTGAAGAGCACCGAACGGCGGATGTCGTCGCGCGTGAGCTTGAGGATATCGGCTATAAGGTTGTGCGGGGCCTGGGTGGCACGGGCGTGGTAGCGAGCCTGCCGGGCGCTACACCGGAACGAGGAATCGTCCTGCGGGCAGATCTGGATGCGTTGCCCATTCGCGAGGCCAATGCCTTTGCTCATGCATCCGTCCAGGAAGGTGTCATGCATGCCTGCGGGCATGACGGCCATACCGTGATGTTGCTGGGGGCGGCTCGTATCCTGAAGGAAATGCGACAACTGCCCGGCACGGTTCATTTTGTGTTTCAGCCCGGAGAAGAAGGCGGCGCAGGCGCGCGGAAGATGATCGACGACGGGCTGTTCGAGCGATGCCCGACGGAAGCGGTCTTCGGCATGCACAATTGGCCTGGCTTGCCGGCCGGACAATTCGGATTGCGCACGGGCCCCATCATGGCCGCTGGCTCGCGATTCAGAATCACCGTCACGGGCAAGGGCGCCCACGCTGCACAACCGCACCTTGGCCTCGACCCAATACCGTTGGCGTGTTCCATGGTGCTGCAATGTCAGACCATCGCTGCGCGACACAAGGATCCTGCAGATCCGGCCGTCATCTCGGTCTGCATGTTCAACGCGGGCGACACGGACAACGTCATACCAAGCTGCGCCGAGTTGCGGGGCACGATTCGCACGCTGTCGTCGGACTTGCTGCAACGGCTGCAACGTGACATCGAGCAGATGTGCAATGGGCTGGCCGCTGCCTATGGTGCGCAGGTCGAAGTCACGTTCTTCCAGTACTACCCCGCCACCATCAACACGGCGACTGAGACAGCGCTTTGCGAGGCGGCCATACGCGAGACGTTTGGCGGGGCACGCCTGCACCGGGACGTGCCGCCCAACATGACGTCCGAAGACTTCGGTTTCATGCTCGAGGAGCGGCCTGGCACATACGTGCTGATCGGCAATGCCTCGACAGGATGCGCTGCGCCGGGTCTGCATCACCCGCAATACGACTTCAACGACGACATCATTCCTGCCGGTGTGCTGTATTGGGTTGCTCTGGCGCAGCGTTACTTCGGCACGCCGGGGCACCAAGGACTGCGCGAGGAATAGCGAAGGAAAACGTCCGTTCGCGACAGGACTGCTATGCACCGAAGCCCAGGTGCCCGGTGTCGCAAAAATTCGCCCGTGAAGGGGCATGCGTTTCCAGCAGGTCCCCTAGGGTATTTACAAAACCAATGCACCACATAGGAGGAACAACATGACCAGAGCAATCGTGCTGCACCGTGCCGGAGGCGCGCCTTTTTCCACGTCCTTCCACAAGGCAGCCTTTGGCGAAAATGACCCGTTCGCGCAGCAGCGCGAAATCGCGTGGAGCGGTGCCGATTCGATGGTCGTTGGCCGTATCGACTTTGTGGGCGAGCTGGATGTACAGAGCTTTCCTCACATTGAAACGATTGTTGTCGTAGAGGGGGAGCTGACGCTTGAGGTGGCTGGTGGTACCTCGCTGGTACTCGGTCCGCAAGGCGGGGCAGTCATCGGCGCAGGTACGGCGCTGCGCGTCAAGGCGCAGTCGCCTGCGCAGTTCGTATTCTGTGCGGCCGCCAGCAAGGGGCCAGCGCTGCCCGGTCTTTTTCCGCTTCGCGTCGATGCGGATTTCAAGCCGTCTTCGTCGCTACCAGCGGAGGTACTGCTTGGTTCCGCGCCGCAATGCCGCAGCGACAATGTCTTCACCGATGAGGGTATGGAGTACCGTGCGGGTACGTGGGATTCGACGCCGTACCATCGGATCATTCGTCCACATCGTCAGAACGAGTTCATGCAACTTCTTGCCGGTGGTGTGCGGTTTGCCTCGCCTGACGGCAGCGTTCTGTCGCTGAGCGCTGGCGACGCGCTGTTCGTGCCGCAAGGTGCAGCGATCGGGTGGGAAAGCAGCGATCGCGTGGCCAAGTTCTACGTGACACAGAACGTCCAGGCCTTAATCGAGCGAGCATAATCATGTCCCCTCCGCTGTGCTTCATAGAGTCTTCCCCTACGCTGCCGACAGCCGCAGATGTGGTCGTGATCGGCGGGGGCATCATCGGCGTCTTTGCTGCCTACTACATGGCCAAGCGAGGAGTCTCAGTCGCCTTGGTCGAAAAGGGACGCATCGGCGCCGAGCAGTCGAGTCGCAACTGGGGCTGGTGCCGGCAACAAAACCGCGATGCTCGCGAGTTGCCTCTGGCAAGCAAGAGTCTTGATCTGTGGGAACAGTTCTCCATCGAGTCTGGCGAAGACGCCGGGTTTCATCGCTGCGGGCTCCTGTATCTCAGCAACGATGACGACGAGTTGGCACGTTGGGCGAGTTGGGGTGAGTTTGCAAAGACCGCAGGCGTGACAACATACATGCTCGACGGCCGGCAGGCTGCTGAAAGGGGGCGAGCGACCGGCAAGTCCTGGAAAGGCGGGGTCTTCTCGCCTACCGACGGAACAGCCGACCCGGGGAAGGCTGCGCCCGCTGTGGCAACGGCACTCATGAAGCTCGGCGGCAGCGTCAATCAGCAGTGTGCGGCCCGTGGCATCGAACTGCAGGGCGGGCACGTTAGCGGGGTGGTTACGGAAGCGGGGGTCATCAAGACCAAAACCGTTGTGCTTGCAGGTGGCGCCTGGGCGTCGGCGTTCTGCCGGCAACTCGGTGTCCGTTTCCCTCAGGCATCGATTCGCCAGTCCATCCTGAGCGTATCTCCTGTGGACGATCCCTTACCGGACGCGCTGTTTACAGCGGGGATATCCGTTACACGCAGGAACGATGGCCGCTATGCCCTCGCCATCAGCGGCCGCGCGCGCGTGGACGTGACGCCGCAGTTTTTGCGGTTTGCACCCCAGTTCGTGCCGATGTTTGCCAAGCGGTGGCGGAGCCTTCTGCCCGGTGGGCTGGAAGGCGTCCGCGGCGGGCACGAGACGCTGAAGCGATGGCGGCTTGATGCGCCGACACCCATGGAGCAGGTGCGGATTCTTGATCCGAAGCCCGATCCGGCCACGATCCGGGAAACGCACCGGCGCGCTGTCAAGCTGCTACCCCAGCTTCGCGATGCGAAGGTCACTCATGCCTGGGCCGGTTTCGTCGATAGCACGCCCGATGGTGTTCCAGGCATTGGTGAAGTCCCCGGTATCCCGGGGTTGATTTTGGCAGCCGGATTCTCCGGTCACGGTTTTGGCATCGGTCCTGGCGCGGGTCACTTGGTTGCCGATCTTGCCACCGGTGCGAATCCGATCGTCGACCCGCGGCCGTATCAGCCCTCCAGATTCGGCAAATCCGCTTGGGGAAAGGTCGCCGATTTCTAAGCGATGCTTGCGCATTGAGCGCAGGCGTCATTCCGCAATAAAGGTACCCAGCGGTGAGCTTTCTCCCTCACCGTTGACGCCTCCAATTAGCGGCAGGATGTGCGGCTGGGTCTCGCGACTCGTCGTTCCTTCGCCGATGAGAGGCAAGTTCACGATTGATTGTTGAGGAACCCATGAGCGATTTTCGCAGTGACACCGTCACCCTGCCCACTCCTGCTATGAAGCAGGCAATGATGGAAGCGCCGCTCGGTGACGACGTAGTAGGGGAGGATCCGACTGTCAACCTCCTACAGGAAACTGCTGCTGCGATGCTTGGCTTCGAAGCGGCACTGTTCGCGCCCA
The DNA here is from genome assembly GCF_000620465.1 of Ralstonia sp. UNC404CL21Col. GTDB lineage: Bacteria > Pseudomonadota > Gammaproteobacteria > Burkholderiales > Burkholderiaceae > Ralstonia > Ralstonia flatus. The sequence goes on along the minus strand of NZ_JIBE01000003.1, from coordinate 1,348,518 downwards.
GCGGCACGCAAACTAACCTGATCGCGATGATGACGCATTGCCAACGCGGCGACGAAGCCATCGTAGGCCAGCAGTGGCATACCAATCGCTGGGAAGCCGGCGGTATGGCGGTGCTCGGCTCCATTCAGCCGCAGCCACTGGAGCACCAGCCCGACGGCACCATCGCCCTGCACGACATCGAAGCCGCCATCAAGCCTGACGACCCGCATTTCGCTCGCACGCGCCTCGTCGTGGTTGAAAACACGTTTGGCGGCAGAGTACTGCCCATGCAGTACATGCACGACGTCGCTGCCTTGACGAAGCGTCACGGATTGCGCTCGCACATCGATGGGGCACGTCTCTGCAACGCCGCGGTGGCGCTCGCCGATGGCGGCGATCCGCTGCAGCGTGCGCGTGAACTCTGCGAAGGTTTCGACTCGGTATCGCTGTGCCTCTCAAAGGGACTCGGTGCGCCGGTGGGATCGCTGCTGCTGGGCTCGCACGATTTCGTCCGCCAGGCGACGCGCGTTCGCAAGATGCTGGGCGGCTCCATGCGTCAGGCCGGATTGCTCGCCGCAGCTGGCTTGCACGCGCTGCAGCACCACGTGCATCGCTTGGCCGACGACCATGCCAATGCGGCCATGCTGTCGCGCGGGCTGGCCCAAGCTGCAGAGGGCAATGCTCGATTGCGCGGCCGCTTCAGGGCGCATCCGGCGCAAACCAATATCCTGTTCACCGACATCGATCCGACTATCGCTGACGACTTTTTTGCTCATCTTGAAGCAAGCGACATCAAGGTGAAAAGCGGTGTCTATCGTGGTGAAGAAGGCGCCATGCGCCGCATCCGCTGGGTCACACACCTCGATGTGAGCAGCGCAGATGTCGAGCGCGCTATCAAGGCGACTGCATCGTTCTGATTGCGTCGCCAACATGGTTCCATCGGAAATAAACCGATGGAGCCAGGCATCTTCTCAAGTGGAGCAGAGCACCGCATCCGCTTGCCTGCGAATACAAAAAGGAAGCGCCGCCCTCTCGGCCTTTGTGCGAGAGGGCGGCGCAACGATCATGCCGATGCGTGGCTGTCAGAAGCGCGTGCGCATCCCCACTCCTACACCTGTCCGGTTGTTTGCCCCGCCAAACGTTCCCAGAGGACTGTTCGGGTCGGCGATGGACGCAGCGCTCAGCCGGCTGCAGTCCGCCTCAACATACACATCCGTGCGTTTGGACAAGCTGTACATCGCCACCAGGTAACCCGTCTGCACGATGCCCGAATTGCCCTGCGCCACGCCCTCAACGTTGTCACGCATGTACGTGGCGATGAACCGCATCGCAGGTGTTGCCTGATACGTCACGCCCACCGCACCGAGCCGATCGTGGCGACGCGACGTTTGCGTGTTGGCACCCAAGACGGTATTGGCATTGCTGCCAATGCTGGTGTTGGCAAGCGGCGTTGAGGTTCCGCCCGCACCGATGGCAAAGCCGGCATCACGGCGCGAGTCGATGTAGTAACCGTGCAGCGTGATGTTGCCGAACGTATACTTCGCACCGGCCGTCCAGAGCACCAGGTCATTGCCGTTCGCGTCACGAGACTGTTGGCCAGCGCCACCGATCTTCAGACCGCCAACGTCGTACGTTGCCGCCAACTGCATCGTCCGGCCGCGACTCGCGTTGCCCGCTTGCTCCCCAAGCGAGTATTGCCCGTTCACCTTGAAGCCACCCCACTGGTTCGAGTAGTCCAGCGTGTTGTCATAACGCAGACCGGTCAGTCCGCTCTCCCAGCTATCTTCCGAATAGTTGCCAACGCCGATCGGGTCCACATCGCTGACGAACGAGTAGGTCGCGCCGTATTGCCGCCCGAGCTTGAGGGTGCCCACGGTGCTGTTGGAAAGACCAACCCAGGCCTGTCGGCCAAACAACTGACCTTGTTGACCGCTCTTGCCCGTATCGCTGGCGAAGCCGCTTTCGAGCGTGAAAATGGCCTTGTTTCCGGAGCCGAGGTCTTCGGCGCCGCGCAGGCCCCATCGCGGTCCATTGAAGGCGCCGTCGCTCAGCGCGATCTGGCTCCTTGGCCCGTTCGCGCTAGGCTGGTTGGTCGTGTAACGAATGGAAGTGTCGATGACCCCATAAAGCGTGACGGAGCTCTGCGCCAGGCTGCTCCCGGCGGCGCAAAGCAGCGTCGATGCAATTGCACACTGCGTGATTCTCATTTTGTGGCCCTTAATAGTTGTGGAATACAACTGGAAAGCGTGGCCCCTTTTTGTGGAGGCTCTGATTTCAGGGTGCGTGCTGGCCGGGATGTCGCCCGGGCATGGAGACACACAACCTCGAGGAGAACGAAATGCAGGGTCGCGGCTGATTGAAATCAGCCGAAAGCTGATGTGCTGCTTGCCTACCGGCAACGTCCGCCGGCAATGGCTTCAGCCACCGGCGGATGGGCGAGGGCGTTTAGCGTAGGGACGTGACGTTGCGTGATGAGTGCCCCGTATCTGCCGGGCAACCGATGGTCGATGCTTGACCGACACATCGGCATCACGCAGTCACACCTTCGATATTGAAGATCGTATTGATCTGGGCTGACAGACGGCGATCGACAAACGCTTCCTGAAACAGGGCGCTGCCCACAGTGAAACCCCACGTGTTTGCTTGGATCATGGCCTTCACGCGGGCTTCGCGGTCGATACTGCCTGCGGCAATGACCGGTACGCCGACCGCCTGAACAACACGCTTGGTCAGTTCGGCCGGATCGCCTTCACCAGCAAAGCGATATGCGAGCAGGTCCAGGCCGTGTACGCCGGGCATTGATGCAATGCGGCGAGCGTCCTCGACGATCTCGTCCATCGTGCCGTGGAGCACGGTGGGATGGCCAACCGTGTGGCCGGCGAACGGAAAGTACTGAATTGCCGACCCGCGCAGCAGCGACAGCCCGTCTTCGACGTGCCGCCCACCCAGCAGGTAGTCCACGCCGATCTCGAGTGCGGCAGTAATCGATTCCAGCTCCGCCTCGCGGCTGGTTGCGACGACTTCCAGCATGACTTTGCGGCCATCCGCGCGGATTCGCTGCGCGAGTTCCTTCAGCGCAGTGATGGGCAAGCCGACGTCCTTGAAGCCAACGTAGTGTAGGGGGCTGTCGCGCAGGTTGTCGTACGTGGCAATCGCGTCGCTGACGGTTGCGTCGTTTTCGGTCAGCATCAGGATGAAGTGGGACACATCAGGCTCCGGTAGAAAAAGTGTGGCCCGCTTGCGGGCGAACGAACTGGTGAGCGGTGCGCAAGGCAAGTTGCAGGCTGGCCGGGTCGGCAATGCCCTTTCCTGCTATATCGAAAGCTGTGCCATGGTCTGGGCTCGTGCGCACGAAGGGCAGACCGACAGTGATGTTCACGCCGTCCTCGACACCTGCAAGCTTGACGGGAATCAGACCCTGGTCGTGATACTGCGCAACCACGATGTCGAAGCGCCCACGGCTGGCGTTCATGAATACGGTGTCGCCGGGCCACGGCCCGCTGGCATCAATGCCTTCGGCTTGTGCGAGCCGGATCGCGGGGGCGATGATGTCGAGGTCTTCGCGGCCGAACAGGCCGCCTTCGCCCGCATGCGGATTCAATCCGGCGACCGCCACGCGTGGGCGTTCGATACCGAGATCGCGCATGGCTCGGTGTGCGAGACGGATGATGCGCAGTTCACTCTCGACCGACAGTTTTGCGATGGCGTCCAGCATTGAGCAGTGGACCGTCACGAGGATCGTGCGCAGCGTCGGATTGACGAGCATCATTGCGTAATCGCGGGTGCCCGACAGGTCCGCCAGCATTTCGGTGTGTCCGGGATACGGCACGTGTGCCGCCCCAAGTGCTTCCTTGTGAATTGGGGCCGTACAGATGCCTGCGATGTCGCCCCGGACTGCCAGCTCGATGGCCATACGGATAGCATCGAATGCGGCCTGTCCTGCAGCGGCACTGACCTCGCCAACGGCAAGGTTCTCTGGCAGCGCGGCTGAGCCAGGCACCTGCAAGACTTCCAGCACGCCGGGCTCTGGTGCGACCTCTGCTACCGAATTGACCTCGCGTATGGTGAGTTGGACGTCAAGTGCGGCGGCCTGTCGGCGTAACACACCTGCATCGCCGATCACGAATGAGGGCTGCTCAACGCAGAGCGCCGCATTGGCAAACGTCTTGACGATGATTTCCGGCCCGATGCCGGCCGCATCGCCCATCGTGACGGCGATCAGTTTCTGCTTCATGACTTTGTCCCGGCCAGTAAGTGGATGCAGGTCAGCAGGGCTTCGTCGTCTCCGAAGCCCCCTGCCTTTGTGATCATGGGGAATGTGCGGTGAGCGGTTTGGACCAGGGCTAGGGGCACCCCAGGCATGACCTCGCGGCACACGTGCAACGATACGGCCGGCAACGCATCGATAATGCGGCGCGCGGTTTCGCCGCCGGTTACGACGAGCCCGTCGCATTGACCGCTGGTAATGCCATCCGCTACTTGCTGTACCAGCTCACGCAATGCAGCCTGTGGCGGAGTGCCGATAGGCAGACGGGCTTCGCTGGTTGTAAGCACGTGGACTTTGCACGCTGTTCGCGCGACGGCGAGTTGCCTGCGTGACCGCGGATTCATGCTTCCGACGACGAGCCACGGATGGCGTGCCGACGGCACATCTGACGCTCCTGCGGAGCTGCCGCTGTTGCGGCGATCGGCCGGTGTCCATCGCGAGTTGGGGAGGACGCGGGCAAGCCCGCGCAGCAAGCCTGTTGAACCGGCGAGGAGCACATCAGGTGCTCCCGCGAATCGAGCAACGATCGCATCCAGTTCCGCTTCAGTACGCGCATCCACGACCACAGCGTCATGCACGTCCAGCAGCGCCCGAGCATGCGCTGCGTCACGCGCGATCTGCACGTTGACGCCGTGCTCCCGGAACAGCGCAGGAATGCTGGACTCGCGTACCGGCAGGGTGGGATCACGCCCGAATGCGGTTTCGTGGACGGGCACACCGTCCACCAGCACCCGTCCTGCTTCGAGCGTGCGTCCAGCGGAGGGGAAGGCGGGCGCGAGCAGCAGCTTGCGCCTGCCGGAAGCGGCAAGTGCATTCACGCAGTCATGTGCCACCCGGCCCCGCAGCGTCGAGTCGAATTGCAGCGTCAGCACCTCGGCATCGCGCCATGCCGTTGCTGCGCGCGTGATGCTGTCGTGGTCGCTCGAAAGAGGTGATTCGCGCGAATCGGTGTCAAGACTGACGACCTCCGCACTATCGCAGCCGTCCGGTCGGACGAGGACTGCGGTGTTCCAGCCCCGCTCGGCAAAGCAAGCTGTTCCGTCCAGCGCGCTGGTGAAGTCGTCGGTAATGATGCGGATGCGCATGGCGATCCCGTGTTATCTTTGGTTCATCAATTCTGACGATTTACACAGAATTTTTAAGAACCAAAACCGGAACAATTTGGCGCGTTTATGGTTGCAAATCGCTCGTCGAGACAGCCGCTGCCTGCGCTGGTCGCCCTCGAACTGGATCGGGTTTCCGGTGGGCCTGTTTCCCGCCAGATTGCACGGCAACTGCGCGAAAAGATCGCCAGCCATGTGGTGCCGGCCGGCACCCGGCTACCCCCGAGCCGCGACCTCGCGACCCAGTTGACGGTGGCCCGCAACTGCGTTGTCGATGCATACGACGAACTAATCGCCGAGGGCATCCTGGAGGGGCGCGGACGTCACGGCACCTTCGTTGCGACAAGCGTGTCTTCTCTCCCTGCCACGGCGGTACAGCCGGCTTCGACTCCCCTACTGCTGGCACGAATAGGCGAGGTCCTGCGGGGGGAGCCTGAAGGGCCGGAGGGTTCCGGACATGACTGGCGGCCTGGACAGGCCAACGCGCGGACCCTGCCGCTTGAGGTATGGCGCAACGCCTGCCGTGAAGCCGGGCGCCATTTGCCGCCCCAGAGTTATGGCGATCCGCGCGGAGAACCGGGGCTCAGACGCGCGATCGCGGAATGGCTGGGCGAACACCGGTCCGTCAGCGTTGGGGCGGAACAGATTATCGTGACGCATGGCACAGGTCATGCCCTGCAGCTTGCGGCGCAGGCACTTCTCAAGCCGGGTGACCTGTGCGCGACTGAGGATCCGGGTTACGCCGGTTCGACTTCGGCCTTCCTTCGCTGCGGTGCATCGCTGCGCTACGTGCCAGTGGATGCTGAAGGCGTTCTGGTTGAGAGGATTGCGGGAGATGGCGCCGTGCCTGTCCTTGCCCACGTAACACCGGCGCATCAGTACCCGATGGGAGGGCGGCTGTCGGGGCCGAGGCGCAGAGCGCTCGTCGAACTTGCGCGCGCGCACCGGATGCTCATCCTGGAGAACGAATACGACTGCGAGTTCCATTACGCAGGAACAAACCATCCACCGATTTTCAGCCATGCGCCGGAAAGCACACTGTTGCTGAACACATTCGCCAAGGCGGTCAGCCCCTCGCTACGGCTGGGCTTCATCGTCGCGCCTCCCGCTGCCGCAGCAGCGCTGGCTGGGCTTGTCGAACGGGAGCGTGCACATGTGTCGTGGCCGGTGCAGAAGGTCGTTGAAACCCTGCTGGTGTCTGGAGAGCTAGATCGACACCTGCGCAGGGTGCGGCGGCACTATGGGGACATGCGGAATGCCATACGCGAGCGGCTGGCGCCCTACGCCGACGTGGTGACATTGGCTGGCGACGAGGGCGGGCTGCACGTGGTCATCTCGGGCCGAAACCCTGCGTGGGATCAGGACTTGCGAGCCGCATTGCGCTCCCATGGTGTCGTCTTCAATGATGTTCGGGATTTCACCGCGCGTAGGTCAGACCCCGGCGGCTTTCTGCTTGGATACGGGCATATGGATAGCCAGGCACTGACGCAGTCGCTGGACGTGCTCGAGGCGTGCATCCAGGGAATTGCACCCCTCAGACGTCGGCCGCGATGAGCACACCCGGCTCTTCATTCGAGATTGCCCTGGCACAGGTACTTGATCGACAGGTAATCATCGAGGCCGTACTTCGACCCTTCACGCCCGTAGCCGGACTCTTTCACACCGCCGAAGGGTGCCGCTTCGCTCGAAAGCACACCTTCGTTGATGCCGACCAGCCCCGCTTCCAGCAGACGAGCAATACGCTCTATACGGCGGAGATCCTGGCTGTAGAAATAGGTTGCCAGCCCGAACGGTGTGTCGTTGGCGGCGTGGATTGCCTGCGCTTCGTCATCGAAGCGGAACAGCGGAACCACCGGGCCGAAGGTTTCCTCGCAGCTCAACCGCATATTGGGCGTGGCGTCTGCTAGCACGGTGGGCGCGTAGTAGTTCTTGCCAAGCTCTGGTAACCGCTTGCCACCAGTGAGTACCCGGGCGCCGTGGTCTATTGCGTCCTTGACATGACTTTCGATCTTCTCGACGGCGCGCGCATTGATCATGGGCCCGATGAGTGCATTCGGATCAGTTGCTGGCGCAACCTTCAGCGCGGCAACGCGCGTTGCGAGGAGGTCGGCAAACTTCTCGTAGACCGGCGCTTGTACATAGACGCGATTGGGCGATACGCATGTCTGACCGCCGTTGCGGAACTTGGCCGCCATGAGCCCCGTCACCGCAGCTTCGAGGTCGGCATCCTCGAACACGATAAAAGGTGCATTGCCTCCCAGCTCGAGCGACAGCTTTTTTAACGTGCCAGCTGACTCCTGCGCGAGATATTTGCCCACCGGCGTCGAGCCGGTGAACGTGATCTTGCGTACGCGGCCGTCGTCCAACCACGCTTTGACCGAGCCGACTGCGTTGTCGCGCGACGCGCTGATGAGATTCAACACACCAGCAGGAACGCCGGCTTCGTGCGCCAGGAGCACCAACGCCAGCGCAGTGAGGGGAGTGTCTTCCGCGGGCTTGCCGACCACGGTGCAGCCGGCCGCGAGTGCCGGCGCGATCTTGCGCGCGATCATCGCGAGCGGAAAGTTCCACGGCGTGATTGCCGCGACAATCCCCACCGGCTCCTTGATGGCTGTCATGCGTTTGCCGCGCTGCTGCTGGGGGATGACGTCGCCGTAGATGCGCGTGGCCTCATCAGCGAACCAAGCGACGTAGGATGCACCGTACATGACCTCACCGCGACCTTCTGCGAGCGGTTTACCCTGCTCTAGCGAGATGAGCCGAGCCAGCGAATCAGTGTGCTCGAGGATGAGGGCGTACCAGCGACGCAAAACAGTGGCACGGTCCTTCGGCAAGGTATCTCGCCAGCCAGGGAAGGCGCGCGCGGCGGCGTCAGTTGCGGCGCGGGCATCATCGGGGCCGCTGTCCGCGACTTCTGTGATGACCTTGCCCGTTGCGGGATCGGTCACGGGAAAGCGCTTGCCGCTCGCTGCAGGAACCCACTGGCCGTCGATGAAATTATCGGCACGAATCAGATCGCGCAGTGAATATGATTTTGTCATGGGATCAACGTTGGTTTCGTGTCAAAAAAGGAGATGAACAGCGGTGAAGACACAACACACGGAAGAAATGCTCCGGATCGTGTGCGTGGAGTAGTGTCGATTCGCGGGGGAAATGCAGATCCATTAGGCGCGAAAGCCAGAATCGCAAGGCTGCCGCTCGGAGCACGGCAGGCAAGTGGCGATGCTCCTGTGGAGTCAACGGCCGAACCACTTCGTAAGCCTTGACGAAGGCGTTGGCCGCCGCCGGCAGCAGTGCTCCAGATGGATGATCGATGCACCAGTCGTTTAGACACACTGCTACGTCGAAGATGAATGTGTCGGTTCCAGCAAAGTAGAAATCAAAGAAACCCGACAGCGTCTGTGCGCCAGCTTTGTCGTTCGACTTAGATCCATCGGCGAACAACACGTTGTCGCGAAACAAGTCGCCGTGGACTGGGCCACGAGGCAAGTTCTGGTACAGGTGATCGTTGGCCAGGGTCTGCTGGAACCGCAACTCGTCAAGGAGCGTTTCGCGTTTGCTGCCGTCGAGAAACGGCAGGATCTGATCTGCGGCGTGAAACCACCAACCGTAGCCGCGCGTTGGGAACTGCTCCAGCCCAAAATCCCGACCAGCCAAGTGCATGCGTGCAAGCATTGCTCCGACTTGCGCGCAATGGTGCGGCGTCGGTGCCGGGCAATGCTGTCCCTCCAGCCTCGTCACAAGGCAAGCCGGTTTCCCGTTCAGTCTGAAGACAATCTGCCCGTTGCGATCGGTTTTGGGCTCCGGAACGGGTATTCCCTTTCCAGCTAGGTGGAGCATTAGCTTCAGGTAGAACGACAGTTCATCTTCGCGCAGCCGCTCGAAGAGGGTCAGCACGAATTCGCCAGCGGTGGTGGTAACGAAATAGTTGGTGTTTTCGATTCCGCTTGGTATGCCGCGCAGTGAGGTCAGCTTTCCCGGTGTCAGCGACGCGATGAAGCCGGCCGCTTGGTCCTCGGAGACAGGCGTAAACACAGCCATGATGAGTCTCCCTGCACGCTCAGGAATTGCAGTGCTGGGCGATGTATGCCATCACCTTGTCAGCGGAGGGCTCGATCACCCGGCAGCGCCGCGGGCGCTGCTCCAGGTCAGCCACCGAAGCAGGGCGCGGGGCATCCTGCCCCGTCGCTTGGCGCACGATCTCGTCAAACTTGAGCGGCAGCGCAGTCTCCAGCACGATGGTGCGAGTGCCGGGGCGCAGGTGCTCGCGCGCGACCTTGACGCCATCCGCGGTGTGCGGGTCGATCATCATGCGATGGCGTTCCCATGTATCGGAAATTATCTGCAACCGGTCTGCGTGAGTGCTCTTGCCTGAGACAAAGCCATAGCTGGCGATCTGGGCAAACGCGTGTTCCTCAAGCGTGAACCGGCCGTACCGTGGAAGCTCCGTACCAAACATCTGCGCCACGCGCTGCGCATCGCGGCCAAGCAGGTCGAAGACAAAACGCTCGAAGTTCGATGCCTTCGAGATATCCATCGACGGGCTGGAGGTAATCATGGTCTCGCGGCTGGTGCGCACACGGTACCGACCCGTCTTGAAGAACTCATTGAGAACATCGTTCTCATTGGTTGCCAGTACCAGGTTCTCGATCGGCAGCCCCATCATGCGGGCGACATGGCCGGCGCAGATGTTGCCGAAGTTGCCCGACGGAACGCAGAACGAGACGCGCTCGCTATTGTCAGTCGTCGCTTGGAAGTAGCCAGCGAAGTAATAAACCACCTGGGCCAGCAAACGTGCCCAGTTGATGGAGTTGACCGTGCCGATGCTGTATTGCCGCTTGAAACCCAGGTCAGCGGAGACAGCCTTGACGATGTCCTGACACGTGTCAAAGCTGCCTTCAACGGCAAGGTTGTGGATGTTTTCGTCCTGCAGGCTGAACATCTGTGCCTGCTGGAATGGACTCATGCGGCCATGCGGGCTCAACATGAAGACCTGGACATTCCGCTTGCCTCGCATGGCGTATTCTGCCGCACTGCCGGTATCGCCCGATGTGGCGCCAAGGATATTGAGCTGTAATCCCCTGCGCTCCAACTCCACTTCGAACAGATTGCCCAGGAGCTGCATGGCCATGTCCTTGAAGGCGAATGTGGGGCCATTGGACAGGTTGAGCAAACTGATCGAATCGTCGAGCTTTCTCAGTAGGGTAATCTGCGTCGATCCGAAGATTTCCGGCGTGTAGGTGTTCGCAATGATGGTGCGAAGCGCATCGGCAGGAATGTCGTCGATATACAGCGAGAGAATCTCGAACGCGAGCTCGGCGTACGATAGGCCGCGCCAGCGACGTAACGTAGCGTCATCGATCTTGGGATAGGCCGTGGGCACATACAGACCGCCGTCGGGCGCGAGTCCTTCCAGCAAAATCTCTGAGAACCGACGGTCGACACTGCCGCCCCGGGTCGAGACATATCTCATAAAAACACTCCTGCTCATGACTTTGAATGAGGTGGTACCCGTTCACAGCGGAACACCGTAGTCCATCGGTTGCGCCGCGCGACCGCGTCCGCTTTGCGGACCTCGACCTTGGGCAGTGCAGCGGACGCGAGGTGCGAGCTTCCGCTCAGACCACGCGCAGCAACATTGCTGTCACATCATTTCCGGGACTTTGACGGTGGTGCCGTCACTGAAACGGCCCAAGCGATACGGTGATATGTCCATCATGGGCTGTGCGCCCGTCACCATGTCTGCGACAAGCTCGCCGGCCGCCGGGCCCAACGCAAAGCCGTGGCCGCTGAATCCAGTCGCGACGTAGAACCCGGGAACTTGGGCGACATCAGAGATGATGGGAATGAGGTCCGGCGTCGTGTCGATTGCGCCGGCCCACGCGTGCACCACCTGCAGATCGGCCAACTGCGGAATCGCTCGTTTGACGTTCTCGAGGGCAACTTTGACGAAGTCGAGATCGGGGCGCGGGTCGAGCACACGGCACCGTTCGAATGGCGACACCTGATCGAATTGCCAGCTTGCCCCGGCCTCTGGACCTTCAAACCAGGGCGTTGAGAATCGGTACTTGAGTTTCTTTCCGATATCGTTTCGATAATTGCGGTAGTACCTCAAGGCGTGCTTCACACCAAGCGGGGCAAGGTCGATGCGCCCGAAACCAGGAACTGCCAACGTGTATGCACCGTCCAGGCGGCGGCGAAGCGCGAACCCGGGGCCGCTGAAGCAGCCGTTGATGGCGGCAGGAGCGACGGACGTACGCATCACGGTGCCTACGACATTGACCGCCGGGAGGTCAATGCCGTGACGGTTGCAAAAACGTGAACTCCACGCGCCGCCGGCGCAGACCACTGTGCTCGCTTTGATCAGGCCGCGCTCAGTCCACACACCACTCACGCGTCCAGCGCTGAACTCGAGGCCACGTACAGCGCAATTCTGGTAGAGCAGGGCGCCACGGCGCTTCGCGCCCTCCGCCAAGGCAGGTGCTGCGCGCGAAGGCTCAGCGCACCCATCGTCAGGAGACCAGACGCCCCCAGCATATTGTGGACCCCCAGCAGGGACACGACTGTTCACCTCCGCCGAAGTGAGCACGTGGCTGATGAACCCGATGTCGCGAGCACGCTTGCACCACGCCTCCCACCGGGCGATGCTCTTCGCGTCATTGGAGGCATACAGAATGCCGTCACGGCGAAAGCCCAGGTCGATCTGGAGTTCATCGCGCAATTCGCTCCAACGTCGAACGCTGCGCATGGCAAGCGGCAGTTCGAAGATGTCGCGGTTCTGCTGGCGGACCCAGCCCCAATTGCGCCCGGACTGCTCCGCGCCAACAATGCCTTTGTCGAGCAGAGCCACAGATACACCGCGCCGTGCTAATTCATAGGCCGCGGATGTCCCGATGATTCCCGCCCCAATCACGACAACATCCGCTTCACCCACAAATCCCGGCGTGTCGTATACCTCTTCAACTCTGAGCATTTCAAACTTCCATTGTTGGCTCGGAAAACAACCAAGACAGACTTAATAACCGCGGGACGTATCAACGACGCCCACCAATGCTTCTTTGGCGAAATGCCTTCGAAGGCTGGTCGCCACGAAGTCCGCACTGCCTTCGGCATCCGTAACGCTCGCGACGTGGGGCGTCAGAATGATTTTCGGGTGCGACCAAAACGGGTGATTAGCGGGCAGCGGTTCGGTAGACGTGACGTCCAGGATGGCGCAACGCAGCTTGTTCGATGCCAGGGCTCCAAGGAGATCTTTCTCAACTAGATGGCCTCCGCGGCCAACGTTGATCAAGCAGGAGTCGTTGGGCAGTGCGTCGAATGTCCTCGTATTGAGGATGCCGCGAGTATCTTCAGTTAGTGGGAGGAGGCAAACGAGGATGTCGGTCTGAGAGAGAAACCGCGCTAGTTCATCAGACCCGGTAAATGTTGTGACGCCTTCAATCTGCTTCGAAGAGCGGCTCCATCCGTGAAGCGTGAAGCCGAAGGGCTTCAGACTCTCGAGCAGTCCTGTTCCCAAGACGCCAAGGCCCATGACTCCAACCCTCCGATCCTTCGCCGCAACGGTGGGCAACTGCTTCCAAGCGCCAGCACGCTGAAGATCGAGGTAAGCAGGCAAATTCCGGTGTGCCGCCAATACAGCCAGCGTAGCGTATTCGTTCATCCCGGCCGCCAGACCTGGTTCGGTCATGCGCAATAGCTTCACACCTGGCGGAAGAAGGTTAAGGTCGATCTGATCTACACCTGCGCCGACGGAGAACACCAATTCAAGGTTTGGGAAAGCTTCACCCAGATCCGGCGGCGGAACCCAGCAGGCGATGTATTTGATTTCCGACGGATCGCCTACGTCTGGCCAAACACGGAAATCAAGGCTCGGGAACTCGCTCCGCAGGCGCTTGCGCCAAACCTCGCCCCGGCGAGTGTCAGACTTAAACAGGAATGCCATTGACGGACGCTCGCGTATTACGATGCGGGTTTCGCTCGACCTCGCCGCGCAGTAGGCGTTGGCGGATGATCCAAGTGAGGTTCCCAGCATCGAGTTCATTTTGGTCGTTCATGATTCTTTCTGGCGTATGCATCCCACAATCATGAATGGCTTCTTTAGCGTTCCGGTTTGCTACGCCCAGTGCTCGGAACGCCTTACCAGCCGTAGAAGCGTGGCCAGGTCTGTACGGTGCCGTCAGCGTCGACAGCTTGATAGGCGGGATGCTGCGCTCCTGTTGCACACGCATGGTTAGGCAGGATTCGCAGACGCGTTCCGATAGGAAGCCGTTGCTCGATCTCGTGGTCCGGTACGCCTGACCGTGAAATGATGCCGTGCTCCTGGTTCGCTGCACTCATCACGTACCCGTCCAGAACCTCGCCGCTCTCGCGGCAGACGATGCCGTAGCCGAAATCGTGTTTTTGGTTCTGTGTGCCGCGGTCGCGGCTCATTGCCATCCAGCCCGCGTCGACAATGGCCCAGCCTTTCTCTCTCTGGTGTCCGATCACGGTTGTCAGTACGCTCAACGCGATCTCCGAGATGTCATTGATGCCCACGTTGTGCATGACGAGATCGAACATGACGTAGACGCCCGCGCGAACTTCCGTGACGCCTTCCAGATGCTCGGCGGTCAGCGCAGTCGGCGTTGACCCGATGCTTACGGTCTCACACGGAAGCCCAGCGGAGCGCAGGCGTTCGGCCGCACGTACGCAGCCAGAGCGCTCCTGTTCGGCCACACGGACCAATGCATCGTGTGTGTCGTAGTCGTAGCTGGAGCCTGCATGCGCGAGCACGCCGCCCAGATGCATGCCGCCGTCAGCCAGCGTTCTTCCAACATCCAGCAGCACGTTGTCGTCAGGCGCGATGCCCGAGCGATGCCCGTCTACGTCGATCTCGATCCAAACCTCGAATCGTTCCTGGTGTTCGTTGCCAAAGGCAACGATGGCTTCGGCGCAGGCGATGCTGTCGGCGACGATCTTGAGGTCGCAGCCTTGTTGCCTGAGCGCCAATGCTTGCGGCAGCTTGGCCGGAGCCATGCCGACCGCATAGACGATGTCACGGGTTCCGCTTGCGAAGAACTGCTCGGCTTCCTTCAGCGTAGAGACCGTGATACCGCGAGCGCCTGCGGCAACCTGCGCCTTCACCACTTGTTCGCATTTCGTTGTCTTGACGTGCGGCCGAAACGTGACGCCAAGCGCGTTCATGCGGCGCTGCATCCGATCAATGTTGCGGTTCATGCGGGCGACATCGATTAATGCGGCCGGCGTGTTCAACGACTCCAAATTCATCTGCGGCTCCTTGCGGCACTTTGCGCGACCGGCCTTTTGTACCGTTCTTGCGCTTGAGGAAGCGCCACTATAGGAGTGAGCCGCGAACTTGTGCTTAATGGCCGATAAATTGATCGTTAAGCGCTATCGAATGCCTGGGCAACTTAATGGGTGACGCCCTTGAGCGCACCTGGCCGGTAAGGACGAATGCACCGACGCCGCGCCAAGTCAGACCGTATGCAGCTGATGCTGTCGTTATGGGTTCGCCGGGCTCAAAGCTGCTCCCGGATTGCCGCCGCAGGCGCTCTTGCTATCGGCAAGAGCGCTCACCATGCGGACTCCATTGCATTGATAGCCTGAGCATTAACTAGAATTTAACGAACAATTTATTGGATGTTAAGCACCAGAAAAACATTCTTCTCTATAGTTTGCCGCATGAGGTTATGCGACTTCGCTGCGTTCGAGTCTGGTGGAGGGCATTGCAGGCGGAGTAAAGATGATGAGAGCTTTGCGGTGTCGAAGAAGTTGTGATCGTCGTGGTTCTTCGGGCAGGGCTGTCTTCATGATGCGAACTACCGTCGACTGCCGGCGATGTGTTTCGCCGCTTTCTACAACCGATCCGGTTTGCACTTGTTTTGTTGTTGAGCAGGGCTGCTGTTGCCTGCTGATTCCCATCGCGGTTGGGGCTGATCAAGCATCGCCTGTGTGCTTTTTCCCGCGATTGTCTGAAGAACTTTCGTTAAGGATCTGTCATGTATCTCTATACGTCGCAACGGGGTGCCGGTACGCATGAAGGTTTCGCTAGGCGCATTCTTGTCACTGCTGCCGTTGCTCTCTCAATGGCTCTTGGCGCGAGCCATGTACGGGCAGACACCGTCAAGATTTCTGCGGGAACGACGCCTTCCAGTATCCCGAATGCATTTCTTGATCTGAAGACGCACGAAATACAGGGCGTCATGCCTGATGTGATCCGGGAAATCGGCAAGCGCGAAGGGTTCGACGTTTCTTTTAACGTCATCCCATTTTCGGCACTGATCCAGTCAGTGGTCTCGGACAAGATCGACCTTATCGTGGCCGGCATGACGCCCACACCCAAGCGGGCAGAAGTGATTGACTTCTCCCAACCCGTGGCGCAGTTCGGAAAAGGGATCATCGTCAACGCAACCGACAAGAACACCTATCGGACGATCGACGATCTGAAGGGCACCGTCGTGGGTGCGGGCGCTGGCGAAGAGACCTCGGACGAACTCGTCAAGCTCGGCATCTTTAAGGAAGTCAAGCTCTACAACAACGGCGCGGATATGGCTCGCGACGTTGCACTGGGCCGCATTACGGCAGCGTTCAACGACTACCCGGTCCTAAAGGCTCAGGAGGCCGCAGGACGATTGGATGGAGTTCGCGTCGTGGACGGTTTTCAGCCGCTGCGAAGGGTGCCGATTGCATTCGGTGTGAAGAAAGGGAACACCGCCTTGCTGTCCAAGATTAACAGCGGACTAGGCAAGATCAAGGCTGACGGCACGCTCGACAAGATACTCAAAAAGTGGAACTTCGGGGATTGAACGGGAGTGCCACGTGATGTATCGCAGGCACTTTTTTTTCTTGATGAGTGCGGGCCATCTTGAGTCGGTGGCCCGGCAGGGGAGGCGCGCAGATTAGTACGTGGGAGCTTTGGAGGCAGGCGAGTTGCAGAACGTGCGGGCGAGGGAGCGAGGTGGTCGATCCCGGTCACTCCGGCGCATGTTTTGAGCCGCTATGAATAGAACTATTATTAGAAGGTAGATCATGCGTTGGAGTGACGTAGTTGAATTTGTCCCGATATTGCTCAAAGGAGCAGGGATTAGCGTTTTCATCACGATCAGCTGTTTGCTGCTGAGTACGGCGCTGGGCCTCGTGTGGGCGCTTCTGAAGATGTCACGGTTTGCTGCGGTCCGGCGTGCTGTCGCAACGTTGATCAACGTTGTACGCGGCTTGCCGATGATCGTGCTTCTCTTCTATATCTATTTTGTTTTCCCGGATATTCACCTGCGGCTCGACGCCCTCGAGGCGAGCATCGTGGGCCTTGCGTTCGGCTATTCGACATACGTTGCCGAGATCATTCGATCGGGCATCGAGTCTGTCGACCCAGGTCAATACGAGGCGGCGCAATCGCTCGGAATGGGAAAGGTCAAGACGATGACGCGCGTCATCCTGCCCCAGGCCATCAAGGTTGCATTGCCACCGTATAGCAACACGTTGGTTTCCATGCTTAAGGATTCCTCTCTTGCATCCACCATTACCGTTGCGGAAATGACGCGCGAAGGTTCACTCATTGCCGCTGCGACTTTCCAGAATCTGACCGTCTACACGCTTGTGGCCATTGGCTATCTGGCATTGAGTCTCCCATTGATGGGATTGACCAGGCATCTCGAGAGACGCTTTGGAAAACACAAGGTGAAGTGAGGTTGTCATGATCGAAATTAAAGATCTGCATAAGAGCTTTGGCGGCGTGCGCGTGCTCAACGGTATTTCGCTGAATGTTCAGCAAGGCGAGGTGGTGTGCCTGATCGGCGCCTCTGGCTCGGGAAAGTCCACGCTTCTTCGATGTATCAACGCTCTCGAGTCGTACGACTCGGGGGAGATCAAGCTGCTCGATCAGCTCGTGGAACAGCGGTGCCGAAACATCAATCAGCTTCGTACCCAGGTCGGTATGGTGTTTCAGCGGTTTAATCTTTTCCCGCACCGGACGGCCCTGGAAAACGTGATGGAAGGCCCCGTGCACGTCAAACGAGAACCGCCCGATCAGGCGCGCACCGAGGCTATTGCCCTGCTCCATAAGGTCGGACTCGGCGAAAAGACGCATGCATATCCGCACCAGCTTTCGGGTGGGCAGCAACAGCGAGTCGCGATTGCCCGTTCGTTGGCAATGAAGCCGAAAGCCATTCTGTTCGATGAGCCAACTTCGGCACTCGATCCGGAACTCGTGGGCGAGGTGCTGAGCGTGATGCGCACGCTTGCGCGCGAAGGCATGACGATGCTGGTCGTCACGCATGAGATGGGCTTTGCCCGTGAAGTCGCAGATCGAGTGTGTTTCTTGCATGCGGGACGCATCATCGAGGAGGGCTGTGCGAAGGAGGTCCTCAGTGCCCCACGCGAGGCGCGGACGCGGGAGTTTCTGCGCCACGTGCTAACGCACCGTGTTGACGGCTCCGACCCGCTCACCGGCGGAGCAGGGGCGGTGGCATGACGCAACGATGCGGGCGTCCGGTGAAGGTGCGCCGATAAGAAGAGGGTTGGCCCTGATTTGGTGGGGCCTTTTTTTTGCAACAGCAGCGCAATCTCGCAAAGCGATTCAATTGACGCGGCCGTCCCGTGAAGGTCGGTGCCCCAGCGCGGACTTTGGATAGCGCTTCTACATGCGCGTCCGTACTCCTCACCCGGAACCGGTTCGCTGCATTCTGAGGTGGACTCGAATGCTCGCCACACACACCGCATAGGCAATACGATGCTGTCATCCATCCGCGCACGGGTCGTCTGCGCTTGCGTTTCGCTTGTAGCGTTCTCCGTCGTCTCAACCACCGTAGCGAACTACACGACTGCAAAGGCAAGTGCAGAAGCGGCAATCGACCACGATCTCACCACCTACGCCGACGACCATGCCAAAGCGATCGGCGATTGGATCGCTGCGAAGACTCTCATGGTGTCATCGCTGCAGGACGCTGTGCTGACAACGAACCCCGACCCCATGCTGAAGCAGATCGCCGTTGCAGGTGGGTTCTTTGACGTAGGCGTCGGCTACCCTGATCGCACAGCAAAATTCACTGACTGGCCAAACATTCCGGCGAGCTACGATCCAACCAGCCGCCCCTGGTACAAGGGAGCCGCGCAGGCCGGTAAATCTGTAGCCATTCCGTACGTGAGCACCAGCGGGCAATTGCTGGTTGCGCTAGCCGTTCCCGTGATACGCGATGGCGTTTTGAAGGCGGTGCTGGTGGGCGATGTGGCATTGGACAGCGTCGTTGAAAACGTCAAGTCGATTCATCCGACGCCGGCGAGTTTTGGTGTGCTGGTTGACCAAAGCGGCCGCGTGATCGCGCATCCCGATCCAAAGTTGCGATTTAAACCCGTTGCCGACATTGCGCCCGATTTTGCCAAGGTCGCCACGACATCGGGCAGTACAGGCAAGGTGCCGATGGAGCTAACGGTAGACGGCAAGGCCAAGCTCATGCGCGCGCAGGCCGTCGCGGGTACCGACTGGCATGTTGTGGTCAGCCTCGACAAATCAGAGGCCACGGCTGGAATCCGTTCGCTATTGACCGCTTCGCTTATATCCCTGTTCATCATCGTAGGTATCGCGACCGTCGTCTGCTTCGCTATCACCACGACGGTGTTTCGCCGCCTTGCTGAGGTCTGTCATGCAATGGCGGCGATCGGGTCGGGCACCGGCGACTTGACACAGCGCTTGCCGGAAGGCGGCAGGGATGAGGTGGCAGACATTGCGCGCTCTTTCAACCAATTCGTAGCTAAGCTGCAGAAGGTGATGTTGGAGATTCGTGGTGCGAGTGAATTGGTACATGCCGCCGCAAACGAGATTGCAGCGGCAAGTCTCGATCTGTCTTCCCGCACTGAATCGGCAGCGGCGAGCCTGCAACAGACGGCCGCATCCATGGACGAGATTTCTGGCACGGTCGTTCAGTCAGGCGCAGCTGCTCGCGAGGCCGATGCCCGATCGGTGACGGCGACGCAGACTGCATCGCAAGGCGGCGAAGCGATGTCGAACGTGATCGGCACAATGACAACGATTGAGGAGGCATCCGACCGAATCGGCACGATCATCGGCGTGATCGATGGCATTGCCTTCCAGACGAACATTCTCGCCTTGAACGCCGCTGTCGAAGCCGCGCGTGCCGGGGAGCAAGGTCGCGGTTTTGCAGTCGTTGCGCAGGAGGTCCGCGGCCTAGCGCACCGGAGCGCTCAAGCAGCGCGCGAAATTAAGCAGTTGGTGGAGTCTACTGTTGCAAGCGTCGCGGCCGGTGCTGCCCAAGTGCACCAAGCGGGCGACACGATGAGCGAGATCGTGACCAATGTCGCCCAGGTTCAATCAATCGTCTCGGATATCGCCCGTTCAGCAACGGAGCAGATGGCAGGCATCCAAGAAGTCAACCGTGCTGTTGCGCAGCTCGACGAGATGGTGCAGCAGAACGCTGCGCTTGTAGAAGAGTCTGCGGCCGCATCAAGCGCCTTACAAAACCAGGCTGATGCATTGGTATCGGCGATTGGGCAATTCAAAATTGACTAGTGGTCGCCCTCTGTCGGCACGAGTTGAAGGTATGGCGAGAAATGGCGCGCATTCGGCCGAACAGGCCAAGCGCATGTTGATTTGCACGAAATCCTGACCCAGCGGGGCAAGATTCGGTGCAAATCAACAACATGGGGCATACCGCCCCCAACAGTTCCTCGCCAATTCTGGCCACCGGCTCGAAAGCCATGAGTTGAGCTATTTCTGTTTCGCTGACCCATGGACGAAATCCCGTCGTGATGTCAATCCAGCATCCCGCATTGAGCCTGTACTGCAAAGCTGGTTTGCTTTGCGGTGTCGTTGGCGGGTGGTATCCATAGCCAGAAGCCTAGGCTTGCTGCTATGTGTGCGCTGCGATGATCAGTTGCGCCTCGCCGGCCAGCTTCGGAAACTGTCTATGCCCTAGCCCAGCTCGCGTAGCCATGCTGGTCAATGATAAGCGTCGTCCTTCGTTGATAAGCTCACTAGCTGCCCAATGCAGTTGCCGACGCGGAAGATCGCGATTGGCTACATCGATTGCATGTCGCAGCCGAGGGTATTGTCGAACTACAACTTCGACTTGGTGCAGTGACAGATCGGTCAGACCAGCGAGTCGCCTGCAGTCAATCGTTGGGGACGCCCCTCACGGGTCCCATCCTAGTTCATATGTGGATGAGAGGATCTTCGGGTAGTCTCGATTAACCGTCAGCTCTCTGAGGAAGCTTCTAGCATGATTTCGATTCCATTCAGGTACGCCCGCAGTCAGTGCTCGCAAGCTCATCTCGGCTAGAGGGGGTGAGATACCCGTCCTTGGCGACTCAGCGATACCAATCCTGGTACTGGATGAGGTGGATAGAATCGGCGCAGGTGACCAATGGCTTAGAGGGTGGACAAGCAACTGATCGACGATTAGCTCAACTTGATGGCACTCGGTTGCCGTGGCCATCCGACCAGAGGTGGGGCAAACATGTTTGTAACGCCCCACCGTGGATTGGGTCGAAACTGGTGCTTCAGGACAAACTTGCGTAATTATGGTGTCCGGCGTAACGCATTGATTCCGCTGCATTTCGTAGGGCAGACATAATTGCAACTAATCAACAGAAAAGGCCGTCCTTCGGGACGGCCTTTTTTCGTGGTGTGCGCTTCGCCAGACAAGCATTCGCTCCACCGTTGCCTCAAGTATACCGCGGCCCCCGGGGCTTGCGGGAAGCCCCGGCGGCCGCAGTAGCATCGCCACCCATCTTGAAACCGACCGAAAGGAGGGTGAGACATGCGTGTGATGCCATCGACGTTTGGAGCGCAGGGCAGGGCCGTGGTGATGCAAGCCGGAGGTGCGAAATGAGCGGGCATGCCGTGGTGATTGCCGGCGGTGGGCCGACGGGGCTCATGCTCGCGGCCGAGCTGGCCCTGGCCGGCATTGACGTCGCCATTGTCGAGCGCCGCGCTAACCAGGATGTGGTGGGTGTGCGTGCCCTGGGCTTGCACGCACGGTCGATCGAGGTGCTCGACCAGCGTGGCGTGGCCGAGCGGTTTGTCTCGCAGGGCAAGACCTATCCGGTCGTGCACTTCGGCGAGAACCCGCTGGACATCAGCGACTTCCCGACCCGGCACAACTATGTGCTCGGTCTGTGGCAGCACCACACCGAGCGCATCCTCGCGCAGTGGGTCGGCGAGCTGGGCGTGCCGTTCTATCGCGCGCGTCAAGTCACCGGCTTCTCGCAAGACGGCAGCGGCGTCGACGTCACGCTGTCCGACGGCGAGGTGCTGCGGGCGCAATACCTCGTGGGCTGCGATGGCGGCCGTAGCGCTGTCCGCAAGGCCGCCGGCATTGAGTTTGCAGGCTGGGACGCCACGACCAGCTGGCTCATCGCCGAGGTACACACCACGCAGCCGCCGCCCCCCTTTGGCTTCAAATACGACGCCATCGGCCGGCACGCTGTCGCGCCCATGGAAGATGGCAAGTGCGTCCGCGTGGTGCTGACCGAGCGACAACTCGGCACCGACAGTGCGCCCACGCTGGCCGACCTGAGCGAGGCGCTGATCGCCGTCTATGGCACCGACTTTGGTGCGCATCGGCCGAACTGGATCTCGCGGTTTTCCGATATGGCCCGCCAGGCCGTGGCCTACCGCGACAAACGTGTGCTCCTGGCAGGCGACGCCGCGCACGTGCATCCGCCCATGGGCGGGCAGGGCCTGAACATGGGCATGCAGGATGCCGTGAACCTGGGTTGGAAGCTGGCCGCCGTCATCAAACGGACGGCGCCCGAAAGCCTGCTCGACAGCTATCACGCCGAGCGCCATCCGGTGGCCGCGCGTACGTTGCGCAATACGCTGGCGCAGGTGGTGCTGCTTCGCCAGGACGAGCGGTCCAAGGCGCTGAGCGAGATCACCTCGGAGCTGTTTCGCATGGATGAACCGCGCCGGCGCCTGGTCGGGATGGTCTCGGCGCTCGATGTGCGCTACGACTTTGGCGAAGGGCATCCGCTGCTTGGCCGCCGCATGCCCGATCACGATCTGGACACCGCCGAGGGCCCGGTGCGCGTTTTCCAGCTGTTGCACGCGGCGGGCGCGGTGCTGATCAACTTCGGCCCGGCGGATGCCATCGACATCGCGCCATGGGCCGATCGCGTGCGGCGGGTGGACGCCCGCTACGCAGGCGCCTGGACGCTGCCCGTGGTGGGCACGGTGCCCGCGCCGTCCGCTGTGCTGGTCCGCCCGGACGGCCACGTGGCGTGGGTCGGTGACGGAACGACCGAGGGGCTGCAGGCGGCGTTGCAGCGGTGGTTCGGCACGGCGACGGCCTGACGCCGCCCGCCGGCAGAGACAGCCGGGTGGAGGGCGGCGTCTATCCAGGTGTTTGAAGCGGCCGGAGGGGCAACGGTGGCCGGTATGCTGCATGGCATCGGAATCACCGTCCCTCTGGAGTCCTGGCATGTTCAACGTCCTCAGCAAGATCGTCCTGCTCGCCGTGTATGGCCTCGCGCTGGCCAGCTATGCCACGCCCCTGCCGCTGTCGGCCGACGCCATCGGCTGGCTGCGCATCGTGGCGCTGGTGCTGCTGGCCGCCCACCTGCTGGAAGTGGTGCTGTGCTTTCGCAAGGTGGCGCTGCACAAGGGCCCGTTGTTCGACAGCGTGCTGCTGACGTTGCTGTTCGGTTTTCTGCACTGGAAGCCGCTGGCGGACGCCGCGCGGCAAGCTCGCTGATTGCTGCTGATCGCCGCTGATTCCGACTGACCGGCCCTACTAGCCGCAACGGCGGGGCAGACCTACTCTAGTTCCAGTCGTCCCTGGATTGACCAGTTGGGACTCCTTGCTGCAACGCGGCATCGATCATGGACAGAGTGGAACGAACGGCGTTTGTCTTTGCCGGTGGCGGCAGCCTCGGCGCCATCGAGGCCGGCATGCTGCGCGAGCTGGTGGCGTCCGGTGTGGTGCCCGACATGGTGGTGGGCGCTTCGGCTGGCGCCATCAACGCTGCCTTTTTTGCGTGCAATCCGCATGCGGCCGGCACGGCTCAGCTGGAGGCACTGTGGCGCAGCGTGCGGCGCGCCGACGTGATGCCGTGGTCCTGGCGCGCAATGTTCAGCATGCTGGGCATCCTGGGCGGCCGACGTGAGCACCTCGTCGATGCGTCCGGCCTGCAGCGCCTGCTGGCGCGGCATTTTGCGCAGACCCTGCTGGAGGCGGCCACGCTGCCGTTGCATGTGGTGGCCACCGACATGCGCACCGGCGCCGAGGTGGTGCTATCGTCTGGCGCCATCGTGCCGGCCGTGCTGGCCAGCGCCGCCATTCCAGGCGTGTTTCCGCCCGTGCGTATTGGCGACCGGCTCTTGATCGACGGTGGCGTCGCCAACAACACGCCGATCTCCGCGGCCATCCGGCTGGGCGCCACACGCGTCGTCGTACTGCCGGCAGGGTTTGCGTGTGCGGACCGCCGTGCCCCGCGCAGCGCCATCGAGCACGCGCTGAACGCCTTGTCGCTGCTGGTCGCGCGTCAGCTTGTGCAAGACCTGGAGCGATGGGCCGGGCAGGTGCCCATTACCGTCGTGCCGCCGCTGTGCCCGCTCGACGTGTCGCCCTACGACTACGCCCGCTGCGGCGAATTGATCGACCGCGCCGCTGCCGCCACGGCGGCATGGCTCGCAGCCGATGGTCTGGCGGCTACTGGCATCCCGGGCGCGCTGCGTGAGCACGACCACAGCGAAGATCACCCCAACTGCAACGCAGACCTCCACGGCGTGCACGCGGCTTGATGCGGCAGGGTGCGATTTTCTGTCCGGCGTTGAAACTGAATCTGCGCCGCGCGTCTGTTTCGCCTAGCGTTGCGCGCCCATGATGCGGCTATCCAATTCACTGGAATGTCCGCCATGAAAGCCGTTGCCTACTACCAAAGCCTGCCCATCGACCGCCCCGAGGCGCTGGTCGACCTGACCCTGCCCGAACCCACGCCAGGCCCGCGCGACTTGCTTGTGGAAGTGCGTGCCATCTCCGTCAACCCGGTCGATGTGAAGGTGCGCGCCGGCATGCCGCCGGTGGATGGTCATCCCCGCGTGCTGGGCTGGGATGCTGCCGGCGTGGTGCGCGCTGTCGGCGCCGAGGTGTCGCTCTTCAAGCCGGGCGATGCGGTGTGGTATGCCGGTGCCCTGCAGCGCCCGGGCACTAACAGCGAGCTGCATGTCGTGGACGAACGCGTGGTCGGCGCGATGCCCGCCACGCTCGGGTTTGCGCAGGCAGCGGCGCTGCCGCTCACCGCCATCACCGCCTGGGAATTGCTCTTCGACCGGCTGCAGGTGCCGGAATCTGCGGCGCCCAGCGGCAAGACGTTGTTGATCGTCGGTGCGGCAGGCGGTGTGGGGTCGGTGCTTGTACAGCTCGCCCGCCGGTTGACGGGCCTGACCGTGATCGGCACCGCCTCGCGCCCGGAGACGGCCGCCTGGGTGCGCGAGCTGGGCGCCCACCATGTGATCAACCATGCGCAGCCGCTGGCCGCGGAACTGCATCGCATTGGTGTGCCGGCGGTGGATTACGTCGCCAGCCTGAACCAGACCGAACACCACTTCGAGCAGATCGTCGAGGCGCTCAAGCCGCAAGGCCGCCTCGCGTTGATCGACGACCCCGCGCAGCTCGACGTGCGCAAGCTCAAGGCGAAGAGCCTGTCGCTGCACTGGGAGTTCATGTACACGCGCTCCATGTTCAGCACGGACGACCAGATCGAGCAGCACCGCCTGCTCAACCGCGTGGCCGCGCTCATCGACGAAGGCACGTTGCGTTCCACCATGAACGAGCACTTCGGCACGATCAATGCCGCCAACCTCAAGCGCGCGCATGCCTTGATCGAAAGCAATCAGGCGCGCGGCAAGATCGTGCTGGAAGGGTTTTGATTCAGGCGTCCGCCAGATAACCGGCAATGCGGTCTTGCAGGAAGTCGCGCAGCCGCATCAACGTGGGCGACAGCGTGAGGCGGTGCGTGCAGATCAAATGCAGCGGCGCCGCCTCGCCGTGCCAGTCGGTGAGCGCGGCTTGCAGCC
Organism: Ralstonia sp. UNC404CL21Col; assembly: GCF_000620465.1. Taxonomy (GTDB): domain Bacteria; phylum Pseudomonadota; class Gammaproteobacteria; order Burkholderiales; family Burkholderiaceae; genus Ralstonia; species Ralstonia flatus. The sequence goes on along the minus strand of NZ_JIBE01000003.1, from coordinate 1,323,140 downwards.
GGCCGGCGCGCAGATCGGCCAAGACGTCCAGCCGCGACTTGTAAGCGATGCCATGCCCCGCAACGGCCCAGCGGCGCACGAGTTCGCCGTCGTCGGCAATGCGGTTGCCGGTGACGCGCACAACGTGCGCCTGACCGTCGCCGCTCGCACCGTGAAAGGTCCACTGGTCGTGCGTGGTGTCGGACAGGGCCAGCAACAAGCAATTGTGCTGACGCAGATCGTCCGGTGTCTTCGGCACGCCGTGGCGCGCAAAGTAGGCCGGCGCCGCGCACAGCACGCGGCGGTTGTCGGGCGCCAGCGGCAGCGCCACGAGGGACGAGTCCTCGGGCTCGCCATAGCGCACCGCGACATCGACGCGCTGCCGGAACATGTCGACCAGCCGGTCGCCGATGCGCACCTGAAGCGCCACCGCTGGGTGCTCGGTGAGGAAGTCGTCGAGCCAGCCGGTGAGCACGTTGCGGCCGAGGTCTGACGGGATCGACAGCGACACATCGCCGCCGATGGCTTGCCGCCCCAGCGCGAGCGCGTCCTGCCCGGCCTGCAGATCCGCCAGCGCACGGCGCGCATGTTGCAGGTAGCGCTCGCCTTCCTGCGTGAGCGCCAGGCTGCGCGTGGACCGCGCCAGCAGCCGCACGCCGAGTTCCGCCTCCAACCGCTTGATGGCCGCGCTTGCTGCCGCGGGGGCAATGTTCAATACACGCGCAGCCGCCGACAGGCTGCCGTTGTCCACGGCCAGCACGAGGATGGTGAGGTCGTCCAGGCGGATCATGGCGTGTGGTGTCGAGTGCGAAGGCGTCGAAGGATGGACGGCATCTTACCGAGCGCCTAGCCGGCGCGCACGGTGGCCCAATCCAGTCCGAACCGTGCGAGGTATTTGCGCAGCCGGTCGGCGTCATTCACCTTGGCCTTCTCGGTGCGCGACACGTCGAAGAGCCGGCGCCCGGCGTCCGACAGCGATGCCGATCCGCGGCACACGGCAATCACGTTTTCCAGCTGCATGCGGTCGAACAGGTCGATCGATGCCGCCGCGTCGCCGATCAAGTTGGCAAGGCGGTCGCCTTTGCCTGCCGGATCCGGTTCGGCCCACGTGCGTTGCAGACGGGCGATTTCGTCTGCGACATCGGCTTCGGTAATGCGTCCGCCCTCGGCCAGCGTTGCCAGCCGCGTGACGCTGGCCGACAGCTCGCGGAAGTTGCCCGTCCAGCGCGCCTGCGGCGAAGTGACGAACTTCAGATAGATGCGGCGCGCCTCGGTATGGAAGCGCACTTGCTCACCGTGCTCGCGTGCAAAACGGGCGAGTTCGAAATCGAGGTTCGGTTCCAGATCTTCGGGGCGATCGGCCAGGCCCGGCAGGTCGAAGGTCCACAGATTGATCCGCGCGTATAAGTCTTCGCGAAAGCGCCCCTCGGCCACCCACTGCCGCAGGTCGCGCACGGTGCCCGCGATGAGCTGGAAATCGCTTTCGACTTCGCGGTCGCTGCCGAACGGCAGGAAGCGCTTCTCTTCGATGGCCTTGAGCAGCATGGCTTGTTCGTCCAGGCCCAGTTCGCCAATCTCATCGAGAAACAGCAGGCCGCCATCCGCGCTGCGCAGCAGGCCCGCGCGTTCGGTCTGCGCGCCGGTGAAGGCGCCTTTCACGTGGCCGAAGAGCGCCGACATGGCGCTGTCGCCGCGCAGCGTGGCGCAGTTCACTTCGACAAAACGGCCTGCCAGCTGGTGCCGCGCTTTCTTCATCTCGTACACCCGGCGCGCGAGGAACGACTTGCCGGCGCCTGTCGGCCCGAACAGCAGCATCGGCGACTTGGAACGCGAAGCCACGCGCTCGATCTGCTCGATCATCCGGTTGAACGCCGGGTTGCGCGTGGCAATGCCGGACTTCAGCAGCGATACCGTGTCTTCGCGCTCGCGCGCAAAACGCGTGGCGATCTTGTCGTAGCGCGAGAGGTCCAGGTCGATGACGCTGTAGCTGCCGGACGTGTTGCCGAGTTCCTTCTTGCGCGGCGGCGCGGTCTGGATCAGCTGAGCCGGCAGATACCGCGCCTCGGCCAGCAGGAACCAGCAGATCTGCGCGACGTGCGTGCCGGTGGTGATGTGGATGAGGTAGTCCTCGGCCTCGGTGTCGAAGGCATAGCTGCGGGTGAAGTCGTGCAGCGTGCTGTAGACCTCTTCAAAGTCCCACGGGTCGCGCAGCGTGACTTCCACGCTGCGCACCTCGGTCTCGGGCGATACGGAGGCGATGTCCGCGCGCAGCCGTTCGAACAGGCCGCGGCTGCGGGCGTCGTGCAGCAGCTCCAGGCGGTGGATGACGAGGTCGTCCTGCTGGCACAGGCCGACGGTCGGCCGCCACCGTTCCCAGCGCTGCGCGCCCTTGCCCACGTAGTCGAGCGTGGTACCGACGAAACCGATGGCGACGTTTTTGCGCATCCCGCGTGTTTATCTAAAAAGATAAACCAATATATCAATAGATCGATATTTCGGGAAGTTTAGCGTGCCTGCATCTGCGTTGGATGCTTGTAAATCCAATGAAATCAAGGGGTTGCAAAGTTGGTCGCTCCATGGGAAGTGACCTGGCATACCCATTGCACTAGAGGATGTGTCCAACTCAGCAGGAGCGCAGCATGATCAGCGGTAAACAGAAGCGCGCCGCCATCATGGCGCGGCGCCACGAGCGGCGAGAACAGGCAAAGATTGCCTGCCTGCGGGCACCAGCGCCGGTGTCACCTCCACCTCCGCCTCCACCGCGAGGCAGCTTGCCGGTGGATGTGTCGCAACTGGCGCCGCACAACAGCTGGGGATCCGGTCTGCCCCGCTTCGCACAACACGGTTACTACGTCGATCAGTGGTACGCCTGCGTCGATTGCGGAAAGCACGAGGTCTGGACCGCCGCACAGCAGAAATGGTGGTATGAAACCGCCAAGGGCTATATCGACTCGATCGCCATCCGCTGCAAACCGTGCCGAGTGGCGCGACGCAGCGGCCGCACGATCAGCAAGAAGAACAACGACAACAACAAAGGAAGCAACGCATCATGAGCAGCTACAACACCCTCCACGTCGACAACGGCGCCGACATCAAGCTGTGGACCAACGGCGTGCCGGTAGAAGACGACGCCCGCAAGCAGTTGATGAACACGGCCAAGATGCCGTTCATCTTCAAGCACCTGGCGGTGATGCCGGACGTGCACCTGGGTAAGGGTTCGACCATCGGCAGCGTGATCCCCACGCAGGGCGCGATCATCCCGGCGGCCGTCGGCGTGGATATCGGCTGCGGCATGATGGCCGCGCGTACGACGCTCACGGCGGCCGATTTGCCGGACAACCTGCACGGTCTGCGCAGCGCCATTGAAGCGGCGGTGCCGCACGGCCGTACGCCGGGCCCGCGCGACAAGGGGGCCTGGAGCACGCCGCCGGAAACCGTGGATGCCATGTGGGGTGAACTGGCCGGTGGCTTCAAGCGCATCACCGACAAGTACCCGAAGTTGAAGAACACCAACAACTACAAGCACCTGGGAACGCTCGGTACGGGCAATCACTTCATCGAGGTCTGCCTGGATGAGGCGCAGCGCGTCTGGTTCATGCTGCACTCCGGTTCGCGCGGCGTGGGTAACGCCATCGGCAACCTGTTCATCGAACTGGCGCAGGCCGATATGCGACAGCACATCGCCAACCTGCCGGACCGCGACCTGGCGTACTTCGAAGAAGGCAGCGAGCACTTCAACGATTACGTTGAAGCCGTCGGTTGGGCGCAGGACTACGCGCGCCGCAACCGCGCCACGATGATGCAGAACGTGATTGCGGCCGCGCGCAAGGTCATCGCCAAGCCGTTTGCGGCCGACGTGGAAGCGGTGAACTGTCACCACAACTATGTGCAGCGTGAAACCCACTTCGGCCGCGAGGTGCTGGTGACGCGCAAGGGCGCCGTGTCGGCGCAGAAGGGGCAGCTTGGGATCATCCCGGGTTCGATGGGCGCAAAGAGCTTCATCGTACGCGGGCTCGGTAACGAAGACGCGTTCTGTTCGTGCAGCCACGGCGCAGGCCGCACCATGAGCCGCACGCAGGCCAAGAAGCGCTTTACGGTCGATGACCAGATCCGCGCCACGGCCCACGTGGAGTGCCGCAAGGACGCCGACGTGATCGACGAGATCCCGATGGCCTACAAGGACATCGACCACGTGATGGCCGCGCAGGCGGATCTGGTGGAGATCGTCCACACGCTGCGCCAGGTGGTGTGTGTGAAGGGTTAAGGCGAGCAAATATGCTGGAGAGCTTGGAAAACGATGAGATCGATGAGCTGCGGCAGCGCTTGAGTCAACGGGGGTGCGTGTTCGAGTTCACTCTCTGTCTTGCGGATGAGCACGAAGTGGTGGATTACGAGGTCCATCGTCATGCTCTTACGGTTCTGTTCGATCAAATCAACCGGCGACTGCAGAAGGAGAGGGCGGATTTGACTGCACAAGAGCCTGGCTTCGCGACGCTTCCATGGTTCGAGCTGGAAGTGCAGGTGGAGAAGGCGTATCCGCGGAGGTTGACTGCCATCGAGTCACGGGCACTGACGGAGCCGGGAGGAGTCCTGGAGGGAGCCTTCTTGAATCCGCCCCACGGTACGTCTTTGAGCGAGAAGGATTTTCGCGAGTGGCTAGAGGTGCTGCAGCTATTGCCAGACACAGAGTTGGAGGTCTTCGATTGGGTGGGTGATCCAAACGAAGAACCGCAACGAAGCAGTTGGAGTAACTACTTTGCCGATGGCCGGGAATGGTGGGGTGTTTGGTGCTTGACCGCATTCAATCCCGTACGTCGTACGCTGTGCGTGATGATTGCGAGCAGCACCGATTGAGCTGGGTTGCACAGCAAATGCAGCTCAGCGCTGTACCTGGCTCGAACATGGACAACAAGAACAACGAATCGCTATGACTTTCATCTATTCCCACCCCGTCTCGGACGAAATCCGCGAACGCGTGCTGGCGGAGCTGACGCACATCGAACAGCAGCACGATGTGCGTGTGCTCTTCGCATGCGAATCCGGCAGTCGTGGCTGGGGCTTTGCCTCGCCTGACAGCGACTACGACGTGCGCTTCGTCTACGTGCATCAGCCAGAGTGGTACTTGCGCGTTGAGCCGCAGCGCGACGTGATCGAACTGCCCATCAGCGACGAGCTGGACATCTCTGGCTGGGAGCTGCGCAAGGCGCTGCAACTGATGCACCGTTCCAACCCGACGCTGTTGGAGTGGCTGGCTTCCCCCGTGGTGTATCGCCAGGACGCGGCGCTTGCCGCCCGCATGCGCACGCTGGCCCCGACATTCTTTTCCGAGCGCAAGGGGCGTTGGCACTATGTGTCGATGGCGGCGAAGAACTTTCGCGGCTATCTGCAGGGCGAGACCGTGCGCATGAAGAAGTACCTGTACGTGTTGCGTCCGCTGCTCGCCGCACAGTGGATCGACGAAGGGCGGGGCATCCCGCCGATGCGTTTTGCCGATCTGGCCGACATGACGGTGAAAGATGCCGCGTTGCGTGACGAGATCAACCAACTGTTGGCGATCAAGATGGAGTCGGGCGAAGCCGAATATGGCGCACGCTTTCCGCGCATTCATGCCTTCATCGAACACGCGTTGGCGCAGGAAGAGGTGCCCACAGATTTCCGCCAAGCCACGGGCAACCCGGCCGCGCTGGATGCGTTTCTGCACGACACTGTGTTGACGCGCTCGCCCTGTACGACCTGACGCGCATTCCATGATGGGGTGCGCAGACCAACAAGAAGACAACAAGAAGAACAAACCATGAACACCCTATTACAACGACACGCACGGCACGCACAACGCGCGCAGGCCGATTGCATCGAACTGGACGGCGCACAAGGTGAAGGGGGCGGGCAGATCCTGCGCACGGCGCTCACGCTGTCCATGCTGACCGGCACGCCATTCCGGATCGAGAACATCCGCGCCAAGCGTTCGAAGCCGGGCTTGCTGCGCCAGCATCTGACGGCGGTGCAGGCTGCCGTGCAGATCAGCGGTGCGACGGTAGAGGGCGCAGAAGCAGGCTCGCAGACGCTGCGGTTTGCGCCGGGTGCCATCCGTGGCGGCGATTACCGCTTCGCCATCGGCACGGCCGGCAGTTGCACGCTCGTGTTGCAGACGATCCTCCCAGCGCTCTGGTTTGCCGACGCGCCGAGCACCGTGTCGGTCAGCGGCGGCACGCACAACCGCGCCGCACCGCCGGTCGATTTCCTCATCCGGGCATGGCTGCCGCTGGTGGCGCGCATGGGCGTGACGCAGACGCTCGCGCTCAAGCGCCACGGCTTCTATCCGGCGGGCGGCGGCGAGGTAGTCGCGACGGTAACGCCGTGCACGGGTGTGTTGACGCCGCTACACCTGACGGAGCGCGGTGCGCAACGGGCCCTGCGTGCCGAAGGCATCGTTGCCGGCGTGCGCGGCAGCGTGGCGCGGCGCGAGCTGGACACGTTGACGCGCCTCGTACCGGGCGTCGAAGGCACGGTCCGGGACCTCGGCAACGCGGAGGGCCCCGGCAATGCGCTCGTGCTCGACATCGAGCATGAGCACGTGACCGAAGTCTTCACGGGCTTTGGCGAGCGTGGCGTGACGGCGGAGACGATCGGCAAGGAAGTCGCCGGTGCCGCGCAGCGCTACCTGCAAAGCTCGGCAGCCGTCGACGAATACCTCGCCGATCAGTTGGTGCTGCCGATGGCGCTCGCAGGCGCCGGTGCTTTCACGGTGGTCACGGCGTCATCGCACCTGCTGACCAACATCGGCGTGATCGAGAAGTTCCTGCCGGTGGAGGTGGCGGTGCGCCCGCTGGAATCCGGCGCCGTGCACGTCGAGGTGGCCTGACTGCACCCACGCCACTTCCGTGTCACTCCTTGTCCTTGTGCACCGGGAACAGCGCCGACAGCACCTGCCGTGCTGTCCCGCGCAGCACGCCGCTCGCGTCCGGGTCGCCGTACGCCAGGGCCGTCGCAAAGTTGCGGGCCTGCTGCAGCGTGACGTGTGGCGGCAGCGGCGGCACATCGGGGTCGGTCTTTACTTCCAGCACCACGGGGCGGTCTGCGTCGAGCGCTTCATCCCACGCGCCGGCCAGCTGGTCGGGGTTGTCGACGTAGATGCCCTTCAGGCCGATCAACTCGGCAAAGCGGTGATACGGCACGTCCGGGATGTCCTGTGACGCCGGGAATTTCGGGTCGCCTTCCATCACGCGCTGCTCCCAGGTGACTTCGTTCAGATCCTGATTGTTGAGCACCATGCAGATCCACTTGGGAGACTTCCACCGCTTCCAGTATTTCGACACGGTGATGAGTTCCGCCATGTTGTTCATCTGCATGGCGCCGTCGCCCACGAGTGCGATGACAGGGCGATCGGGATGCGCAAACTTGGCGGCAATCGCGTAGGGCACCGCCGCCCCCATCGATGCCAAGCCGCCCGAGAGCGAGCCCATCATGCCGGGCTTGAACTTGAGATCGCGCGCATACCAGTTGGCGCAGGTGCCGGAATCGCTGGTGACGATCACGTTGCTCGGCAGCTTCGGTGACAACTCCCAGAACACGCGCTGCGGGTTGACGGGGTAGGCCGGCTGCAGCGCGCGGTCTTCCAGCGTCTTCCACCAGCTTTCATTCCAACGGGCAATGCGGTCCGGCCAGTAGCGATCGGTCTTGCGCTGCAGCAGCGGCAGCAGCGCACGCAGCGTCTGCGCACTGTCGCCCACGAGGTTGACCTCCATCGGATAGCGCAGCCCCAGCATGCCGGGGTCGAGGTCGATCTGCACACCGCGCGCTTGGCCTTCCTTGGGGAGAAATTCCGCATAGGGGAAGCCGGAGCCGACCATCAACAGCGTGTCGCAGTGGCTCATCAGCTCCCAGCTCGGCTCGGTGCCCAGCAAGCCGATGGCGCCTGTCACATAGGGCAACTCGTCGGGCAGGACGGCCTTGCCGAGCAGCGCCTTGGCCACGCCCGCCCCCAGCGTTTCCGCCACGGCCGCCACTTCTGCGCTGGCCCCGAGTGCGCCCGCGCCGACAAGCATCGCCACCCTGCGGCCGCTGTTGAGGATGTCCGCCGCGCGTTCCAGATCGGCCGCTTGCGGGATCACGCTTGGCGCGCTGTAGCCCACGCCCGAATGCACCGTGCCATGCGCGCGCGGCGGCTCGGTGTAGGGCATTTCCTGCAGATCGTTTGGCAGCACGAGCGCCGTCACCCGGCGCTGCCCGATGGCGATGCGCACCGCGCGATCCAGCAGATGCCGCACCTGCGCCGGCATGCTGGCCTGGTGGACAAACGCGCCGGCCACGTCACGGAACATCGCCGCCAGATCCACCTCCTGCTGGTAATGCCCGCCGACCGCCGTGCGGGCCTGCTGGCCGGTAATCGCCAGCACCGGCATGTGGTCGAGCCGCGCGTCGTACAGCCCCGTGATGAGGTGCGTGGCACCCGGCCCGGACGTCGCCATGCACACCCCTAGCTCGCCCGTGAACTTGGCGTGCGCCGAGGCCATGAAGGCGGCCATTTCTTCATGCCGCACCTGCACGAACTCGATCTTGCCGCCCGCGCGCTGCAGGGCCCCGAACATGCCGTTGATGCCATCGCCGGGGTAGCCAAAGATGCGCCGCACACCCCAGTCATACAGGCGCGCGACGAGGAAATCGGAGACGGTGGCTCGCATGGTGTCGGTCCGGTATCGGGTGATGGGGCGTCAGCTGGCGGTCTCGGCGAGCAATGCTTCCTTGCGCGCGGTCATGGGTTCCTGCAGCGGGGTGAGGTCCACGTGCTGGCGGATGAGCTTGGGAAAGAGTTCGGTCTCTTCCTCTTCAACGTGGTGCGAGACGTACTCGGCCAGCACGGTGAACTTGGCCGCAAACAGATCGTCGCCCGCCTGCATGCCGCTCAGCTGCTCGATCAGGTCCTTCGCGGTGGCGTGCTCGACCACGGCTTCGTCGACAAGGTCTTTGAATGCTTCGCCGCCGTTGTCGCGCACGAACGGGTAGAACACCTCTTCTTCAAGCTGCGTATGGACGGTCAACTTTTCACACGCTTCGCGCACGATTTGCTCGCCGGCGGCTTTGTCTTTTTCCTGCTGGAACGCCTTGAACAGTTTCTTCACCTCGCGGTGATCGTCCAGCAGCATCGACAGCACGGCGCGTTGCGCCACAGGGATTTCAGCTTTGTTCATGGGGCTCTCCGGTACGGGGTTGTTGTTTGAGTCCGCCAAACCGTCGAGCAAGCGGCATGCCGCACGCGCGCCGTTGCGGGCGATGTGCCGCAGGCAAGCTTCGTGCTGACACAGGTGGTTACGTGCGACAGACGCCGCGCAGATGCGTGGCCGCCGCACATCATCCTGAACGTCAACCGATTGATGGGAGGTAACTGCTATGCAAACCACGACAACGGGCACCACGCTGGGCACCGGTACGGCCACCGGTGTGGGAACCACCGCTGGCGTACGCATGCGCATCATCGGGCGTGCCGACTCCGATTCGGCGGGTCCGGGCCCGGAACTGATGGCCGCAGATACGCTGGAGGGCGACCGCGTCGTCAACCTCAATGGAGAGGACCTCGGCAAGATCACCGACATCATGCTCGACGTGCAGCGCGGCCGGATCGCCTATGCGGTGATGTCGGTGGGCGGCTTCCTGGGCATCGGCGACAAGCTGTTTGCCGTGCCGTGGAGCGCCATGTCGCTCGACGTTGACCGCAAGTGCTTCGTGCTCGACGCCAACAAGGACCGCCTTGAGGCAGCGCCGGGTTTCGACAAGGACAGCTGGCCCACGATGGCCGATCCGACCTGGGCGCAGTCCGTGCACGAGTACTACGGCTCGCGTCCGTACTGGGAAGAGTATTGAGCGCGCCCAGGCACGCTGTTCGCTTGCGTGTCCTCAACCACGCTTGAACCAGGAGGGCGCCATGGAGAAAGGTAAGAAAGAGAAGCATCCGCACGCAGAAAAGCGTGAGGAACTGGTGGAAAAGGCCGTGGAAGACACCTTCCCGGCCAGTGACCCGCCCGCCACGGGTGGCATCACACGCGTTGTCGAAAAGGACAAGAGCGGCAACGCACACCAGGACAAGCGCACCCACAACGGCAAGCACCGGTAGCTGTTAGCCGGCACTGCCGCGCCCGCATCGCCTTCGGCATGCGGGCTTTTTTTGATGCGTGCGGGCTAGCGGTGCGCGAGGATGTTGATCACGTTGCCGAACGGATCGCGCACATAAAAGCGGCGCACGCCCCACGGCTCATCGACGAGCGGGTAGACGATCTCCAGGCCCAACGAGACGGCCCGCGCATGCACGGCATCCACATCGTCCACCTCTACCGACAGCGCGGGCACCGGTGTACCGTTTCCACCTTCGCTGGCGATGCTGATTTGCGGCGCCATCGTGTTGGCCGTATCGGCAAAGGTGACGATCCAGCCGTGGTCCATCACTGCTTCCAGGTCGAGTAGTTCGGCATAGAACGCGCGGGCACGTGCCGGATCGGCAGCATGCAGGTTCGGGACGATGCGTCGGACAGCCATGCGGGGCTCCTTTTCGCCTATGCGGTGCCGGCATTTTAGTCATGGCTGTGACGCCCTGTTGGCATGCGCACGCGGCGCACATCACGTAAAGTGGCGGGCACTCGAACTACAGAGACACGCACGCCATGGAATTCCTGCAATCGCTGCTGGCACCCCGCCTGCAAAACGTTGAAACCTCCGCCATCCGCGAGTTGTTCAAGGTGCTCGGCAAGCCGGGCCTGATCTCGTTTGCCGGCGGTTTTCCGGACGCCGCCTTGTTTGACGTGGAAGGCCTGAAGGCCGCCGCCGACAGCGCACTCACCACCGACGCCGCCCGCGCGCTGCAATACGGCGCAACCGAGGGCTTCGAGCCGCTGCGTGAGGCCATCGTCACGCTGATGAAGTCGCGCGGCGCCAACGTTGCCAACACCGACATCCTCGTCACCACCGGTTCGCAGCAAGGGCTGGATCTGCTGGGCAAGGTGCTGATCGGCGAGGGCGACACGGTGCTGACCGAGGCGCCCACCTTCCTCGCCGCCATTCAGGCGTTCAAGCTGTACGGCGCCAAGGTGGCCGGCGTGCCGACCGATGGCGACGGCCTGGATGTCGACGCGCTGGAAAAGGTGCTTGCCACTGCGCATCCCAAATTCCTCTACGTGATTCCCAACTTCGGCAACCCGAGCGGCGCGCTGATGAGCCTGGAGCGTCGCAAGCGCCTGCTGGATGTAGCCGTGCGCCACAACCTGCTGATCGTGGAAGACGACCCGTACGGCGATCTGTATTTCGACGCGCCCCCGCCGCCGTCGCTGTACGCGCTGTCGCAACAGACGGAGGGCGCACAGGGGCGGGTGATCTACCTGGGCAGCCTGTCGAAGGTGGTAGCGCCGGGGCTGCGCGTGGGTTGGATGATCGCCTCGCAGCCGGTGCTGGGCAACGCGGTGATGGTCAAGCAGTTTGCCGATGCGCACACCTCCACGTTTGCGCAGGCCACGGCCGCTGCCTACCTGCGCAGCAATCGCCTGGACACCGTGCTGCCGCGCACGCGTGCGGCCTATGCCGAACGCGCCCACGCCATGGCCAACGGCCTGCGTGCGCTGTTGCCCGACACTGAACTGACCTTCAACCGCCCGCGCGGCGGCATGTTCCTGTGGTGCACCTTGCCGGGCCGCAATGCCGGCGATGTGGCCAAGGTGGCCATCGAGCGCGGTGTGGCGTTCGTGCCGGGCGCGGCGTTCTACCCGGTCGACCCGGATCGCTCGACGCTGCGTCTGTCGTACGCCACCTCGTCGCTGGCGCAGGTGGAAGAGGGTGTGCGCAAGCTCGCCCATGCCATCGGCGAGTTCAAGCTGGCCTGACCTCGCCAGGGCAGGCCGCGGTGGCACAGGCACACACCGACGCGCAGCAAGACCCCGCGCTGCTGCGCCGCCTGCTGCGCGCCAAAGACCGCATGGACGCCGCCTCGCACGAGGCATGGCCCGTCAAGCGGCTGGCCGAGGTGAGCGGCGTGTCGGCGGCGCATTTTGCGCGTTCGTTCAAACAGGCCTTCGGCATTCCGCCGCACCGCTACCTGCTCACGCGCCGCATTGAGCAGGCCACCACCCTGCTGCGCGACACCGACCTGCCCATCATCGAAATCGCCTACGCCACGGGCTGGGAAAGCCTCGGCACCTTCGGCCGCATCTTTCGCGACATCACCGGGCAGAGCCCGAGTGCGCTTCGCCGTCACGCACAGGCCACCGCACCGCAGCAACAACTCGACCGCGTGCCCGCCTGTGTGCTGAAGGCGGCGCAGCGGCCCGACCTCGTCACAGCAGTTTCGGAGAAGCGCCGCCAGCTGGCAGAGGGTACAAATCCGTCACCCACCAACAACAAGGAGCGGTGATGAGCCAAGGGATCAATGTCGTCGGGCTGTATGTGGATGATCAGGACGCGGCGCTGGCGTTCTATGTCGACAAGCTCGGGTTTCGCGTGCACACCGACGTGCGCAACGGCCCGTATCGGTGGCTGACGGTGCAGCATCCGGAGCAGCCGTCGTTTCAGCTCGGCCTGTTCCAGCCGGGCCCGCCCATTCACGACGAAGCCACCGCGCAGACCTTGCGCGCCATGGTGGCCAAGGGCGCGATGCCGCCGCTGGTGCTGACCGTCGCCGATTGCCGCGCCGCCTATGCGCAACTGCGCGAGCGCGGCGTGGAGTTCACGCAAGAGCCGATCGACCGCTTCGGCAGCGTCGACGCCGGCTTTCGTGACCCGGCCGGCAACGGCTGGAAGATGATCCAGGCCGCCGGAGGTGCCCAGTGAGCGCCCGCCACGCAATCCGCCAGTTTCACCGCTGGGTGTCGATGGCGTTCACGCTCACGGTCATCGCCAACTTTGTCGCCCTGGGGCTGGGCAAGGGTGCGCAGCCGCCGGCGTGGATCACCTACGCGCCGCTGCTGCCGCTGGCGCTGCTGCTGTTCACGGGGCTCTATATGTTCGCGCTGCCGTACCGGGATCGGCGTGGCGCGCGGCGCTCGACCGGCGAGCGGGACACGCCCACCGCGGCAGTCGGAGTGCGGCACGTGAGGCTCTGAGGCCCGATTGCGGGGCTCAGACAGTCGAGCGTGAGTGTCCGAGGCGCGTCCACCAGGCTCAACACCCGGAACATGACCGTTCGAGGTCGAAAAAATCGGGCTCAGAGGGCCGAGCGCGAGGGGTCGGAGGCCGGACGCCGAGCCTCTGAGGCTCAAGCGCCGACCTCAAAGCCCGGAGCGTGCGTGTTTGAGGTCGAAAATGTCGACCTCGAAGCGTGGCGCACGAGGGTTTGAGGGTCGAACGCCGGGGTCCAAGGTCGGAACGCGAGGGTTTGAGGCTCGATCGCCGCAGTCCAAGCTCGGAGCGCAAGGGTTTGACGTCCGTGCGTCGGGCTCCGGACCCAGCGCGTCGCGTTCCGCGCTCCGGCGTTCAGTGTGCGACCGACGTGGCTGCAGGTTCATCGGCCAGCGCCGCCTCATGTCGGCCGCCCCTGCGCCACAACACCACCGCCACCACATGGCACGCGGCGGCTGCCCACCCCAGCATGCCGGGTCCGCCATGCGCCAGGGCCAGGGCGCCAACGCTCGACCCCAGCGCGATCCCCACGTACACGGCCGACGCATGCAGCGACAGCGTGATCGGTGACACATCGGGCGCGAGGCGGATCAAGCGCGTCGCCTGCGCCGGGCCGAAGCCCCAGCCGGCCATGCCCCACAGCACGACCGCGCCGATGGCGACCGCGCCGGCCACCGTGCCGTGCAGCACTTGCGCTGACAGCGACAGCACCGAGAACGCCAGCACGATGCCCGCGCTGCTGACCGCCAGCACGCGTGCCACACCGGCGCGGTCGGTCATGTGGCCGCCCAGGCCCGTGCCGAGCGCCGCAAAGCTGCCGACCAGGAACAGCACGATGCCCACGTGCTGCGGCGCGAAGCCCAACCCCTGCACAAAGAACGGGGCGACGTAGGTGTAGAACGTAAAGCCGCCTGCGGCCCACAGCGTGGACACCGCCAGCGCGCCCAGCATGCCGGGCCGGCGCGCCACGGAGAGGCGCTGCGCCAGCGTGGTCACGCTGTGCGGCAGCGCACGCGGCAGGCCGAAGGCCAAGCCCGCCGTGGCCAGTGCCGACAGCACACCGCATGCGATGAACGTGGAGCGCCAGTCGCCCTGCGCCGCAATCCATGCGCCCAGCGGCACGCCGAGCGCCACTGCCACCGTGCCGCCGCCCGTGATGATGGCCAGCGCCGAGCCGCTGCGCGAGGCGGGCACCAGCGAGGTCGCCACCGCATTGGCCGTCGGCAGAAACACGCCGGCCGCCAGCGCCAGCAGCACGCGCGCCGCCATCAACTGCCCAAAGCCGTGCGCGGTGGCCGCCAGCAGGTTGCCTGCCGCAAAGATGGCCAGCGCGCCGATCAGCACGCGTCGCCGGTCGACATTGCCGAGCAGCGCCGCCATCACCGGCGAGCCCACGGCATACGTGACGGCAAACACGGTAACGAGCTGCCCCGCCGCCGGCACGCTCACACCCAGGTCTGCGGCGAGCACCGGCAGCAGGCCGGCGATCATGAAACCTTCAGTGCCGATGGCGAACGCGCCCAGGCACAACCACCACAGCGACGCCGGCATGGTCGGCTCCTGTCAGAAAACGAATGTGGAATGGAGGCGGAGCGCGGAGGCTCCGCGAGAATCAGCGCGCGGCGGTGCTGGCGGTCTGGCCGAACAACACGCTGCGCTCGTCGTCGGAGATGTCTTCGCGGCGGCGCGAGTAGGCGCGTTCCACCCCGGCATAGGCGCGCTGCGTGGCCGGCCGTGCGCCAACGGCTTCGAACCAGCGCTGCAGGTGCGGGAAGTCGTTCAGGTCCTGACCATGCCCGGCGTGCGGGACGATCCACGGATAGGCCGCGATATCGGCGATGGTGTAGTCGTTGCCGGCGATGTATGGGCGATCGGCTAGGCGGCGGTCGAGCACGCCGTACAGGCGGTTGGTCTCTTTGGTGTAGCGATCAATGGCGTAGGGCACGCGCTCGGGCGCATACACGTTGAAGTGGCCGATCTGCCCGGCCATCGGGCCCAGGCCGCCCACCTGCCAGAACAGCCACTTGAGTACTTCCATGCGGCCGTGCAGGTCGGTGGGCATCAGCTGGCCGGTCTTCTCGGCCAGGTAAAGCAGCATGGCGCCCGATTCGAACAGCACCACCGGCTCGGTCCCCTCGGCCGGGTCGTGATCGACCATGGCCGGGATCTTGTTGTTGGGCGAGATGGCCAGGAACTCGGGCTTGAACTGGTCACCCCGGCTGATATCGACGGGGATGACGCGGTGCGGCAAGCCGGTTTCGGCAAAGAACAGCGCCATCTTCAGGCCGTTGGGCGTGGCGCAGTAGTAGAGGTCGATCATGGCGGGGCCCTCGTGTTCTGTCATGTTGGTGGACAGAGTAGGCGCGCGAGTGGCCTTTTGTAATGTCCAGAAACTGGAATTTTCAGGTGACCACTCAGTGCCCGTGCGCTTGTGCCGGTTCGGCTGTCTCGCAGGAGCGTGCGTACCCCTCCCACGCCGCCGTGCCGCACAGCACGCCCGTCGCCAGCGCAGATACCGCCAGCGCCGGCCATTCGCCAGCCACCATCCAGGCGCCGCCCAGCGCCACCAGACCAACCACATGCGCTGGGCGCAACCGGCCGAAGATCGCCCACTTGAACAGCAGGTTGCCCAGCAGGTACAGCGCCGCGCTGCCCAGCACTGCCAGGGCCGTCCCCGCATGCGGGTGGCCCACCGGATGCGCCAGCACGAACTCATCGGCCACCGCCCCGACGATGATGCCGGCCACCAGCACCACGTGGATGTAGGTGTAGGCCAGCCGTGCAAGCCGGCCAGGATCGGCCGAATGCGACATGGTGTGTGCGCCGCGCTCGGCAATCGTGTCGAAGTACAGCCACCACATCGCCAGGCTGCCGATGAACGACAGCGCCATCGCCGCGATGTTCTGAGCGGTCCAGTCGAGCCCGGCAAACGTGGAGCCCGTGACGAGCACCGATTCGCCCAGCGCGATGATGATGAACAGCGAGCAGCGCTCGGCCATGTGGCCGCCTTCCACGTTCCAGTCGTTGGTGGTGGAGCGGCCCAGGCCCGGCGTGTAGAAGCCCATCGACGGCCCGACCCATTCGATGGCGAGCGCGACGATCCAGCAGGCCCAGCGCACGGAACCGTCCGACAGCCCGCCCGCCAGCCACAGCACCGCAGAGATGCCGAGCCACGTGGCGATGCGCTGGAAGTTGCGCCGCATGGGCAGCGCCTCGCCGCGCACGGCCCACAGGAAGAACACCGTGCGCCCGAACTGCATGAACACATAGGCCAGCGCAAACGCCAGCCCGCGCGAGCCGAACGCCTGCGGCAGCGACGCCGAGAGCAGCAGCCCGCCCGTCATCAGCACGAGCATCAGCATGCGGATGGCGAGCTTGTCCGGGTCGAGCCAGTTCGTCACCCACGACGTGAAGATCCACACCCACCACACCGCCAGCATCAGCAGCAGCGCCTGCGCGCCGCCTTGCAGCGTGAAGTTGCCGATCAGCAGGTGCGAGAGCTGCGTCACCGCAAACACGAACACCAGATCGAAGAACAGCTCGATGTTGGTGACGCGGTGGTGGCCGTGGGCCCCTTCGGGCGAGGGGCGGAGGTAACTGCGGGGCATCGGGTGTCCTCGGTGCGGCCTCGTGAACGGCGATCAGGCCGACTGCATGCCGAGCGTGAGCGTGCCTGCGCCCACCATCACCGCACCGCCCGTGTAGCCGAAGCGGCGCTGCGCGGCCACGCTGGTCAGACGCTTGGCGAGCAGCTTGGCGGCCAGCGCGTACATCGATGCGTTGGCGGCGGCCAGGATGACGAAGGTCGGCAGCAGGATCACGCTCTGCGACAGGAAGGTCTGCTCGGCCGACATGAACTGCGGCACGAAGGCGACGAAAAAGACGATGCTCTTGGGGTTCAGCGCGGTGACCGTCCAGGCGGAAAGGAAGCGGCGGCCGGCGGACTTCTGCTGCACCGGGATGCTGGCTTCCGGCGCATCGTCGCGCAGGCGGCGGGCGCTCAGGATGGACTTGATGCCCAGATAGACGAGGTATGAACCGCCGATGAGCTTGAGCGCCGTGAAGGCCGCCGCCGATGCGGCCAGCAGGGCGCCCGCACCGGCAAGGGACACGGCCATGGCGGTGGTGTCGCCTGCCGCCACGCCGGCAACGGTGCTCCACGCCGAGCGCCCACGGTTGGCCAGCGAATCACCAATCACCAAAAGGATGGTCGGGCCGGGGATGAGCAGGATGATGATGCTGGCGCCGATGAAGGCCAGCCAGGTTTGGAGGGTCATGGGGTGGCTCGCTGTGTTGTTGGGTGAGGGGAGACAGTTATCCATGAAAAAAATGAGGCGTCAAATGGGGGGGGGGTTGTTTTTGGTTTTTGGGTTGGTGGTCCGCCTTCCTTTCGTACCCTGCCGGGCACGACTCACTTTTCTTTGTCTTGCCAAAGAAAAGTAAGCAAAAGAAAGGCGCGCCCGAGATGGCGACTTCCCCTTGGATTTGTGTCGCGGGGAGGGAGGGGAGGCAAACTCGCTGCGCTCAGACAGCCTCCCCTCTTTTTCCTCCCCGCAACAAAAATCCAAGGCGCCATCAAGGGCTCAACGTCAAAAGAGAAAGGCCAACCCATCGCGCGGTTGGCCTTGTCGTTTGGGCCTGCGCATAGATGGTTTGGCCTTTGTCTTTCCTGCCCTTGATGGCGCCTTGAATTTTCGTAAGCGGGCGGAAAAAAGGTGGGGAACTGTCTGAGCGCAGCGAGTTTTCCCCACCTCCGCCCGGTTACGCAAATTCAAGGAATCTTTCGCCATCTCGGGCGCGCCTTTCTTTTGCTTACTTTTCTTTGGCAAGACAAAGAAAAGTGAGTCGTGCCCGGCAGGGTACGAAAGGGAGATGGACCACCAAGGCAAAAACCAAAACCCAAACCAAAAAATCAACACTCCACAATATTCACCGCCAACCCCCCCCGCGCCGTCTCCTTGTACTTGGTCTTCATATCCGCCCCCGTCTCGCGCATCGTCTTGATCACGGAGTCGAGCGACACATAATGCGTGCCATCCCCCCGCAACGCCATGCGCGCCGCATTCACCGCCTTCACCGACGCCATCGCATTGCGCTCAATACACGGAATCTGCACGAGCCCGCCAACCGGGTCGCACGTGAGCCCCAGGTTGTGCTCCATGCCGATCTCCGCTGCGTTTTCGACCTGCGCAGGCGTGCCGCCCAGCACCGCTGCCAGCGCACCCGCCGCCATCGAACACGCCACGCCGACTTCCCCCTGGCAGCCGACTTCCGCGCCCGAGATCGACGCGTTCATCTTGTAAAGCATGCCGATCGCGCCGGCGGTGAGCAGGAAATCCACGATGCCGTTGTCGTTCGCGGCAGGCACGAAGCGGTCGTAGTAATGCATCACGGCCGGGATGATGCCGGCTGCGCCATTGGTCGGCGCCGTGACGACGCGCCCGCCCGCGGCGTTTTCTTCGTTCACGGCAATCGCATACAGGTTCACCCAGTCGATGACCGACAGCGGATCGGACAGCGTGCGTTCGGCCTGCACCGTGAGCCGTGAATACAGCTCCGCCGCGCGGCGACGCACGTGGAACGGGCCCGGCAGTTCGCCCTCGGTGCGGCAGCCGCGCGCCACGCACGCCTGCATCACGTGCCAGATGTTGAGCAAGCCGGCGCGCACTTCGGCTTCGGTGCGCCACGTCAATTCGTTTTCGAGCATCAGGCGGGCGATGGACTTGCCCGTCGATTCGCACATCGCCAGCAATTCCTTGCCGCTGCGGAACGGATGCGGCAACTGGTCGTGCGCGGCCAGCACTTGCGTATTCGGCGCACCGGCCGTGACGACAAAGCCGCCGCCCACCGACAGGTAGCGCGCCTCGCGCAGCCGCTCGCCGGCCGCATCGAAGGCGTGGAACTTCATGCCGTTCGGGTGCTCGGCCATCGCCTCGCGGCGATAGAAGGCGATGTGCTCCTTCTCGGTAAAGCGCACCGCGTGACGGCCCAGCAGCGACAGCGACTGCGAGGCGCGCAGCGCCGCCAGCTTGTCTTCGATGGTGTCCGGGTCGATGGTGTCCGGCGCCTCGCCCATCAGGCCGAGGATGACGCCGCGATCGGTGCCGTGGCCCTTGCCGGTGGCGCCGAGCGAGCCATACAGCTCGACGCGCACGCTGGCGACTTGCGACATTAGGCCGTCGGCTTCGAGGCCGGAGGCGAACATCAGCGCGGCGCGCATCGGCCCGACGGTGTGCGAGCTGGACGGGCCGATGCCGATCTTGAAGAGGTCGAAAACAGAAACAGCCATGGGGTAAGGCTCCGGGGGGCGTTTTGCAAAAGGGGCGAGTCGGCTTGTGGCCGCCCGCGCTCGGGTTGTTCAGATGCAAACGGCCGCCCCGTGGTGCGAGGCGGCCGCCTGAGGCGCGGCGCGATGGCAATCGCGCTGGGTCGCCGGCTTTAGTCCTGTGCGTACTCGCTCATCGGCACGCAGGCGCAGAACAGGTTGCGGTCGCCGTAGACGTTGTCGGCGCGGCCAACCGGCGGCCAGTACTTGCGTGCGCGCAGCGATGCCACCGGGTAGGCGGCCTGCTCACGCGTGTACTTGTGCGACCAGTCATCGGCCATCACCACGGCTGCGGTGTGTGGCGCGTGCTTGAGCGGGTTGTCTTCGCGGTCGAATTCGCCCGAGATCACCTTGTCGACTTCGCCGCGGATGGCGATCATCGCGTCGATGAAGCGGTCGAGTTCCACCTTCGGCTCGCTTTCGGTCGGCTCGATCATCAGCGTGCCCGGCACCGGGAAGCTCATCGTCGGTGCGTGGAAGCCGAAGTCCATCAGGCGCTTGGCGATGTCTTCGTTGCTGATGCCCGATTCCTTCTGCAGCGGACGGATGTCGAGAATGCACTCGTGGGCCACCAGGCCGTGCGCGCCCGTGTACAGCACCGGGTAGTACGGCGCGAGACGCTTGGCCACGTAGTTGGCCGACAGGATGGCCGTCTCGGTGGCGGCGGTCAGGCCCGCGGCGCCCATCATCGCGATGTACATCCACGAGATCGGCAGGATCGACGCCGAGCCGAACGCCGACGCCGACACATTGCCGATGTTCTGGCTGGCATCTTCACCGGACGCCGCGCGCCCCGGGAGGAACGGCGCGAGGTGCGCACCCACGGCCACCGGACCAACGCCCGGGCCGCCGCCGCCATGCGGAATGCAGAACGTCTTGTGCAGGTTCAGGTGCGAGACGTCGCCGCCGAAGTGGCCCGGCGCGGCGGTGCCGACCATGGCGTTCATGTTGGCGCCGTCCACGTAGACCTGGCCGCCGTGGCTGTGCACGATTTCGCAGACGCGCTTCACGCCTTCCTCGAACACGCCGTGCGTGGAGGGGTAGGTGATCATGATCGCCGCGAGGTTCTTGCTGTGCTCGGCGGCCTTCTTTTCCAGATCGGCCAGATCGACGTTGCCGCGCTCATCGCAGGCCACGACGACCACCTGCATGCCGGCCATCTGCGCCGATGCGGGGTTCGTACCGTGTGCCGACGACGGGATCAGGCACACGTTGCGGTGCGCTTCGCCACGGCTGGCGTGGTAGGCGTGGATGATCAGCAGACCGGCGTATTCGCCCTGCGAGCCGGCATTCGGCTGCAGGCTCACGGCGGCGTAGCCGGTGGCGGCGCAGAGCATCTGCTCGAGCTGGTCGATCATCTCGCGGTAGCCGACGGTCTGGTCGGCCGGTGCGAACGGATGGATGTTCGAAAACTCGGGCCACGTCACCGGCAGCATTTCTGCGGTGGCGTTGAGCTTCATGGTGCACGAGCCCAGCGGGATCATCGTGCGGTCCAGCGCGAGATCCTTGTCGGCGAGACTGCGCAGGTAGCGCAGCATTTCATGTTCGGAGTGGTGCGCGTTGAACACCGGATGCGTCAGGTACGCGCTCTGGCGGATGAGCGAGGCAGGATACGCATCGGCGACGCCCGCTTCGGTCTGGTCGAAGTCCGGTGCGGCGGCGTGGGCGGCATGCGCGAAGACTTCCCACAGCGCCACGACATCGGCGCGCGTGACGGTCTCGTCCAGCGAGATGCCCAGTCGCGCGTCGTCGATCTGGCGCAGGTTGATGCCGTGCGCCTGCGCAGCGATGTGCAGGTTGGCGGTGCGCGGGCCGGTGGCAACGGTCAGCGTGTCGAAGAAGGCGTCGGCTTCCAGCGTGTAGCCGATCGCGCGGAGGCCGGCGGCCAGCGTGGCGGTCAGGCGGTGCACGCGCTGGGCGATGCGCTTCAGGCCTTGCGGGCCGTGATAGACGGCGTACATCGACGCCATCACGCCCAGCAGCACCTGCGCGGTACAGATGTTCGAGGTGGCCTTCTCGCGGCGGATGTGCTGCTCGCGCGTTTGCAGCGCGAGGCGGTAGGCCGGGTTGCCTTGCGCATCGATCGTCACGCCGACCAGTCGGCCGGGCATCGAGCGCTTGAACGCATCGCGCACGGCCATGTAGCCGGCGTGCGGGCCGCCGAAACCGAACGGCACACCAAAGCGCTGCGTGTTGCCGATCACGACGTCGGCGCCCCATTCGCCCGGCGCGGCCAGCAGCGTGAGCGCCAGCAGGTCGGCGGCGGCCACGACCAGACCGCCGGCGGCGTGCACGGCATCGGTCAGCGCCTGGTACGTCGCCAGATCGCCCAGCAGCGCACCGTTGGCGCCCGGGTATTGCAGCAGCACACCGAACGCGTCGTGCTTGGCAGCGTCGGCGGCAGGGCCGGTCACCACTTGCACGCCGATCGGCTCAGCGCGCGTGCGTACGACTTCCAGCGTTTGCGGCAGCACGTCGTCGGCCACGAAGAACACGGTCGACTTCGACTTGCCAATGCGCTGCAGCAGCGTCATGGCTTCAGCCGCGGCGGTCGCTTCGTCCAGCATCGACGCATTGGCGATGTCCATCGCCGTCAGGTCGATCACCATCTGCTGGAAATTCAGCATCGCTTCCAGACGGCCCTGCGAGATTTCCGGCTGATACGGAGTGTAGGCCGTGTACCAGGCGGGGTTTTCGAGGATGTTGCGCAGGATGACGCCCGGCGTGTGCGTGCCGTAGTAGCCCTGGCCGATCAGGCTCTTGACCACGCGGTTCTGCCCGGCGATGCCGCGCAGCTTGGCGAGCGCCGCTTCTTCGGTCAGCGGCTGCGTGAATTCGCCCAGCGGCATGCCGTCCTGGCGGCGGATGGCCGGCGGGATCACGGCGTCGATCAGCGCGGCGCGGCTGGTGTAGCCCAGCGTGCCGAGCATGGCGGTCTGCTCGTCGGCAGACGGGCCGATGTGGCGGTGCGCGAAGGCGTCGCGCGCCTCCAGGTCAGCCAACGTCGGGCGTTCGGCGGCAAGCGCCGAGGAAGCGGGGTGCGGAGCGTTCATGGCAAGGGCTCGAAATTCAGGCGATGCAAGCAATGGCCGATGCGCGGCGCAGGTCAGGGCGCGCGCACCGGCCGGAGGACCGGCTTAGCCGATCTTGGCTTCGTAATCAGCAGCCGACATCAGGGCGTTCACATCGTCGGCGTTGGTCGGCTTGATCTTGAACAGCCACGCCTCGTAGGCGCCTGCGTTCACGGATTCCGGCGCGCCGGCGGCATCGGCGTTGTTGGCGACGATTTCGCCGGCCACCGGGGCGAAGATGTCGGAAGCGGCCTTGACCGACTCCACCACGGCAATCGCTTCGTCCTTGGCGACGGCGCGGCCGGCTTCCGGCAGCTCCAGGAAGACGATGTCGCCGAGCTGTTCCTGCGCGAAGTCGGTAATGCCGATGGTCAGCGTGCCGTCGGCTTCAACGCGGATCCACTCGTCGTGTTCGGTGTACTTCAGATCGGCGGGGACGTTGCTCATGAAAGGTTTCTCCGGAAGATGAGTATTTGGGAATGCAGATTCGGTGTTCAGCTGACCAGCGCCTTGCCATTGCGCACGAACGGCAGTTTAACCACAGTCGCGGTCAACTTGCGGTCGCGAATTTCGACCTGTACGTCGGTGCCGATGGCCACGTCCTTGGGCAGGCGCGCCAGCGCGATGGAGAGCGACAGGCTCGGGCTGAACGTGCCGCTGGTGATCTCGCCGTCACCGGCGGTGGTGATGACCTTCTGGTGGGCGCGCAGCACGCCGCCCTTGTCGCGCAGGATCAGGCCGACGAACTGTTCGCGCTGGCCGCCGGCCTGCAGCGCGGCCTTGCCGTTGAAGTCGCGTTCGCTTTGCAGATCGACCGTCCAGGCGAGGCCGGCGTCGAGCGGCGAAACGTGCTCGTCCATGTCCTGGCCGTAGAGGTTCATGCCGGCTTCCAGGCGCAGCGTGTCGCGCGCGCCGAGGCCTGCCGGACGCACGCCGGCCTGCAGCAGGCGCTCCCAGACGCCCGCAATCTGCGCGGCCGGCACCACCAGTTCGAAACCGTCTTCACCGGTGTAGCCGGTGCGGGCCACCATGATCTCGCCCACGTTTTCCACGGTGACGAAGCCGGCGTTGAACGGCTTGAGCGCGTCGCCCACGGCCTGCGTGCCGGGCAGCGCGGCGTAGGTCTTGGCACGCGCGTTCGGGCCCTGCACGGCCAGGATGCCCAGCGGCTCGGCGCCTGCGTTGTTGTCGGAGCGGCGCGGCGTGATGGTCACGTCGGTGCCGGCGGCGGCGTTCTGCGCGACGATCCACTCCAGGTCCGTCGGGGCGGTGCCGGCGTTGACCACCAGGCGGAACCAGTCTTCGCGGAAGAAGTAGACGATCAGGTCGTCGATCACGCCGCCCTTGGGGTTCAGCATGCAGCTGTAGAGCGCCTTGCCGGGCGTCTGGAGCTTGTCGACGTTGTTGGCGAGCAGCCCACGCAGGAAATCGCGCACGCGCGCGCCGGTGAGGTCGACCACGCACATGTGCGAGACGTCGAAGACGCCTGCGTCCTGGCGCACGGCGTGGTGCTCTTCGATTTGGGAGCCGTAGTTGACGGGCATGTCCCAGCCGCCAAAGTCGACCATGCGGGCGCCCAGCGAGCGGTGGATGGCATTGAGCGGCGTGTGTTGGAGCGTCATGGAATCTCTCGGCTGAGTGCGCCGCCGTGGCCTGGGCGCGGCGCATGGATCGGGAACCAGAAAAGCAAAAAGGCCATCCGCGCAGCCTGATGCCTCATGGTGACGCCATGAAGATCTACAAGCTGCGCAGATGGCCCCTCTGTCCTTGGTACCTGAGAGATTGCGAAGCGGTGCGCATAGCGGTGCGCGCCGTTCGTGAGCCCCTTCGGTGGGCGCCCGCAGTGGTCGTGCGGCGCCAGCTCTCCAGAGTGCGGTCGGACGCATGTCCGCCGATCCGCCCGGTCCTGGATGCCTGAGAGTTTTCGGGTGCTACCCCTTCGGCGGCGCCTTGCCGTGTACGGCGGGCACGCTCTCCCGGATGGATGGGCGGAATTTACGGAAGGGGGATGGGATTGTCAATTGGGGTGGACTTGGCGGTTTCGGGTTGGGGGGGGAGGGCTGGATTTTTTGTGCTTGTGGTCCGTCCTCGTTTCGTTCCCTGCCGGGACCGACTTACTTTTCTTTGTCTTGCCAAAGAAAAGTAAGCAAAAGAAAGGCGCGCCCGAGATGGCGAAAGACTCCTTGAATTTATGTCGCAGGGAGGGGAAGGGAAAAACTCGCTTCGCTCAGACAGTTTCCCTTCCTTTTTCCTCCCTGCAACAGAAATTCAAGGCGCCATCTAGGGCAGGAACGTCAAAGGCCAAAGACAACGGCCACACCGTCGGGGCGCTGGCGGGAGCGCCTTGTGGTGTGGCCGGAGTGCGGGTGTGGCTGGTCTTGCTTTGACTTACTTGCCGATTTGGCGGCTGACCTGGTTTTCCTGCTGGTTCAGCGTGCGCTGTTCCTGTTTGGTGATGTGCCCACCGTTTTGGGCTGCCATGTCGCGCTCTTCCTGGCGAATCTGGCGGTCTTCCTTGTGCAGCTGGCGCGCCTGGCTCTTGGTGATTTCGCCTTCCTTCACTTCGTTGTGGATGCGCTTGTTCTGGTTGGCGAGGCGGTGGTTGACCTCGGCGCGGCGCGGGTGGTCCTTTTGCCATTGCGTCTGGGCGAAGGCGCCGGTGGTGGCAGACAGGGCGACGGCGCTGATGGCCAGGGCTTTGACGATGCGGTTCATGGTGCGTTCTCCGGTGGGCGGCCGACCGATTCAGCCGCTGTCCTGCCCATAACGGCGTGCCGCGCGGGGTCGCTTACGCCGTTCGTGTAACGGTGCGTAAGCGGTGTAACGCCCCTGCGAAAAGCGAGGGGCGCAAACGCGTGCGGTGCGGTATTGGGCACCTCCGCAGGCGCCCCGGCAACAGGCCTTTCGTCGGCTCAATCGATGCAAAGGCGCCGTGCTACCATCGCCCTCCGCTGTCGTTCCCGCCTGCTTTTTCTTCCGCCTGCTCCCATGTCTTCCGGTCTCGCCCACGGGCTCAATGCTGCCCAATCCGAAGGTGTGCATTACCTCGACGGCCCGTGCCTGGTGCTGGCCGGTGCGGGCTCGGGCAAGACGCGCGTGATCACGCAGAAGATCGCGCACCTGATCCTCGACAAGGGCTTCGAGCCCAAGCACATCGCCGCCGTTACGTTTACCAACAAGGCGGCCAAGGAAATGCAGGAGCGCGTGGCCAAGCTGATGGACGGCAAGACGCGCGAAGACGGCAAGCGCATTCCCATCAAGCAGTTGACGGTCTGTACGTTTCACTCGCTCGGCGTGCAGATCCTGCGGGCGGAAGCCGAGCATGTCGGCCTCAAGCCACGTTTCTCGATCATGGATTCCGACGATTGCTTCGGGATGATCCAGGAGCAGCTGGCGACCACCGACAAGCAGTTGATTCGCCGCGTGCAGAGCACGATCTCGCTGTGGAAGAACGGTCTCGTCGATCCGGACACCGCGATTGCCGAGGCGCTCGCCAACAACAACGTCGACGACCATCAGGCCGCGCTCGTCTACCGCAACTACGTGGCGACGCTGCATGCGTATCAGGCGGTGGATTTTGACGACCTGATCCGCATTCCCGCTGAGCTGTTCGCGCGCAATGAAGACGTGCGCCTGAAGTGGCAGAACCGCCTGCGCTACTTCCTCGTCGATGAATATCAGGACACCAACGCCTGCCAGTATCAGCTGCTGAAGCTGCTGGCGGGCGGCTCGCACCTGCGTGCGCCGGCCTTCACGGCCGTGGGCGACGACGACCAGGCCATCTACGGCTGGCGCGGCGCCACGCTCGACAACCTCAAGCTGCTGCAGACCGATTTTCCGAACCTGAAGGTGATCAAGCTGGAGCAGAACTACCGCTCCACGGTGCGCATCCTGAACGCCGCCAACGCGGTCATCGCGCAGAACCCGAAGCTGTTCGAGAAGACGCTGTGGAGCGAGCACGGCATGGGCGACCCCATCAACGTGACCAGCGCCAATGACGAAGAGCACGAAGCCGAGAGCGTCGTCTTCAAGCTGTCCGCCCACAAGTTCGAGCGTCGTGCGCAGTTTCGCGATTACGCGATCCTGTATCGCGGCAACTTCCAGGCGCGCCTGTTCGAGCAGATCCTGCGGCGCGAACGCATTCCGTATGTGCTCTCGGGCGGCCAGAGCTTTTTCGACAAGGCCGAGATCAAGGATCTGTGCGCCTATCTGCGGCTGATTGCCAATGCGGATGACGACCCCGCGTTCATCCGCGCCATCACCACGCCCAAGCGGGGCGTGGGCAATGCGACGCTGGAAGTGCTGGGCGCATTCGCGGGGCAGGCCAAGGTGTCGCTGTTCGAGGCGGCAATGATGGGCGGCATCGAAGCGCAACTCGCGCCGCGCCAACTGGAGCCGCTGCGGGTGTTCTGCGAATTCATCGTGCGGCTCTCGGACCGCGCCGCCAAGGAGCCCGCCGCCACGCTGCTCGACGAGATGATGGAAGGCATCCACTACGAGGCCTACCTGTACGACACCTACGACGAGCGCCAGGCGCAGAACAAGTGGACCAACGTGCTGGAGTTCCTCGACTGGCTCAAGCGCAAGGGCACCAAGCCGGAGAAGGATGACGACGAAGGTGACGACAAAGAGGCCACCGGTTTCGACAACGCGGATGGCCTGATGGACGCCGGTAAAAACCTGCTGGAACTCACGCAGACCATCGCGCTGATCAGCATGCTCGAAGGCAAGGAAGAGGATCCGGATGCGGTGCGCCTGTCAACGCTGCACGCGAGCAAGGGGCTGGAGTATCCGCACGTGTTTCTGGTGGGCGTGGAAGAGGGCATCCTGCCGCACTGCCGCGAAGACGACGATCTGACGGACGAGAAGATCGAAGAAGAGCGGCGGTTGATGTATGTGGGCATCACGCGGGCGCAGCGCAGCCTGCATATCAGCTGGTGCAAGAAACGCAAGCGGGCGCGGGAGACGGTGGTGTGTGAGCCGTCGCGCTATATCGCTGAGATGAAGCTTGGGGAGGATGCCGGGCCGACGCCTGAGGACACGATGCCGGCGATGTCGCCGAAGGATCGGTTGGGGGCGTTGAAGGGGTTGTTGGCGGCTAAGAAGACTGTGGTTTCGTGATTGGGTTTTTGGTTTTTGCGTTGGTGGTCCATCTCCCTTTCGTTCCCTGCCGGGACCGACTCACTTTTCTTTGTCTTGCCAAAGAAAAGTAAGCAAAAGAAAGGCGCGCCCGAGATGGCGACCCATCCCTTGAATTTGTGTGACCGTGCGGGGAAGGAGGCAAACTCGCTGCGCTCAGACAGCCTCCTTCCTTGATCCGCCCGCTCACAAAAATTCAAGGCGCCATCAAGGGCCTAACGTCAAAAGAAAAAGGCCAACCCATCGTGCGGTTGGCCTTTGTCGTTTGGGCTGGCGCCCCGAAGGTGTGGCTTTGTCCTTTGACTTTTCCTGCCCTAGATGGCGCCTTGAATTTCTGTTGCAGGGAGGAAAAAGGAAGGGAAACTGTCTGAGCGCAGCGAGTTTTTCCCTTCCCCTCCCTGCGACATAAATTCAAGGAGTCTTTCGCCATCTCGGGCGCGCCTTTCTTTGCTTACTTTCTTTGGGCAAGACCAAAGAAAGTGAGTCAGCCCCGGCAGGGGATGAAACAAGGGATGCACCAACAGCAAAAACCAAAAACCAAAAACCAAAAACCAAAAACCAAAAACCAAAAACCAAAACCCCCAAAACACCCGTCGAAGGCCATCCCTGTTGTGCCGCCGTGACGCCCCGCGTGCCGCACACAACGCTTTGAAACACGCATTGACCGACGTTGACACACATCAACCCGACACTCACCTCGCGGTTTTAGGATGACCTATCGCCCCCACTAGAACCGCCCCATGTTTCCGTTCGCCAAGCCGGCAGATCCTCCGTCCGCCGCCAACGACAGCGCTTTCCGCTGGTCGGCTCCCCAGGTGCGCGCGCTCGCGCAGCGTTTTGATACGCACGGCCCGCGCTATACCTCGTATCCAACGGCTGACCGCTTTCACAACCAGTTTGGTAACGCCGATTACCTCGACGCCTTGCACCGCCGCGCCGCGATCGCGCCTGCGCTGCATGCGCCGCTGTCGCTGTACATGCACCTGCCGTTCTGCGCGAACCTTTGCTACTACTGCGGCTGCAACAAGGTCGTCACGAAGGACCGCTCGCGCAGTGCACGTTATGTTGAAACGCTCGCGCGTGAGATGGCCATGGTGGCCAACCAGATCGGCCCACTGCGCCGCGTGACGCAATTGCACTGGGGCGGCGGCACGCCCACGTTTCTCGCGCACGACGAGATGCGTGCCGTGATGGCCGCGACGCGCGAGCATTTTGCGCTGACGGGCGACGCCGAAATCTCCGTCGAACTCGACCCGCGCCACGCCGACGACGCCACGCTCCAAGTCCTGGCCGAGATCGGCTTCAATCGCGCAAGCCTCGGCATTCAAGACTTCGACCCCGAGGTGCAGCGCGCTGTGCATCGCACGCAGAGCGTGGAAGAGACGCGCCGCGTGGTCGACACCGCGCGCCGGCTGGGCTTCGAGTCGATCAGCTTCGACCTGATCTACGGCTTGCCGCATCAACGCACCGAGACCTTCAACGCCACGCTCGATCGCGTGCTGGAGATGGCGCCCGACCGGCTGTCCGTCTACAGCTACGCGCATCTGCCGCACCTGTTCAAGCAGCAACGCCGCATCGATCTGCTCGCGCTGCCGACCGCCGACGAAAAACTCGATTTGCTGGCGATGACGGTGGAGCGCCTCGTCGCCGAGGGTTATGTCTACATCGGTATGGACCACTTCGCTCGGCCTGACGATGCGCTTGCCATCGCGCAGCGTGAAGGGCGGCTGCAGCGCAATTTCCAGGGCTATTCGACGCACGCCGATTGCGACATGCTGGCGTTTGGGGTGTCCGCCATCAGCCGCGTGGGCGATGTGTATGCGCAGAACGAAAAGGATCTCGACGCGTACTACGCCCGCATCGATGCCGGCGAACTGGCCGTGCTGCGCGGCATGTCGCTCACGCCGGACGACCATGTGCGCCGCGCGCTGATCGGCGAGCTGATGTGCGGATTTGAACTGAACATGCGCACCTTCGGCGCGCGCCACGGGCTGGACTTCAAGCGCAGTTTTGCGGACGAGCTGCGGGCGCTGGCGCCGCTGGAGGAAGCCGGGCTGGTGAGGGTGGGGGACGAACGCATCGTCATCACGCCGCAAGGGCGGCTGCTCGTGCGCCGCATCGCGATGGTCTTCGATTCGCACCTGCGCGAGGCCGGCACGGAGCGCGCGGTGGAAGCCGGGGGCAAGCCCGTCGGCTTCGTTCCGCGCTACTCCAAGGTGGTCTGACGCAGCGTCAGGCCGTCGCGGCTTCGAACTGCTCGGCGCGCGTTTCGGTCTGGGCGGTTGCCACGGTCTGCGGCCAGATTTCCGCCAGGCGCAGCAGGTTGGTCGAACCGGCCTGGCCGAACGGCATGCCCGCCGTGATGGCGATCTGGTCGCCCGACACGGCAAAGCCTTCACGCGCGGCGGCCCGGCACGCTGCGTCCACCATCTCGTCGACATTGCTCACATCGGGGCTGACCGTGCTGTGCACGCCCCACGCGATGGCCAGCCGGCGCGCCGTGTCCAGGCGCGGCGTGATGCTGACGATGGGCGCCAGTGGCCGCTCGCGTGCGGCGCGCAGGCTCGTCTTGCCGCTGGACGTGTAGGTGACGGTGGCCACTGCGCCCAGGATGTGCGTCACGTCGCGCAAGGCCGCGCAGATGGCGTCCTGGCGCGTGGGCAGCGGCGGTTGATGTTGCGCGTCGATCAGGTTGCGGTAGAGCGGGTCGCGTTCGGTCTCGGCAATGATGCGGTTCATGATGCTGACCGCCGCCACCGGGTGCTTGCCGCTGGCCGACTCGGCCGACAGCATCACGGCATCGGTGCCGTCGTACACGGCGCTGGCCACGTCGGAGGCTTCGGCGCGTGTCGGCACCGGCGCTTCGATCATCGATTCCAGCATCTGCGTGGCCACGACCACCGGCTTGCCGTGCTGGCGCGCCATGCGCAGGATGCGCTTCTGCACACCGGGCACGCGCTCGGGCGGCAGCTCCACACCCAGATCGCCGCGCGCCACCATCAGCGCGTCGGAGGCCTGCACGATGTCTTCCAGGTGCAGCAGCGCGGCGGGCTTTTCGATCTTCGAGAGCAGCCCAGCGCGGTCGCCAATGATCTCGCGTGCGGCGATCACGTCTTCGGCGCGCTGCACGAACGACAGCGCAATCCAGTCCACGCCCAATGACAGCGCGAAGTCCAGATCGCGCAGGTCTTTCTCGGTGAGCGCAGGGATGGGGATCACGGCGTCCGGCACGTTCACGCCCTTGCGGTCCGACAGCGGGCCGCCATCGACCACGCGCGTGACGATGGCCGTCGGGTCGGCGGCTTCCACGGCCAGGCGGATCTTGCCGTCGTCCAGCAACAGCGACTGGCCAGGCGCGGTAGCGGCGTACAGCTCCGGATGCGGCAGATGCACGCGCGTGACATCGCCTGGCGTCGGGTCACGGTCGAGCACAAAGCGATCCCCGTTCTTGAGCACGACGCGGCCGTCGGCGAACGTGCCGATGCGCAGCTTCGGACCTTGCATGTCAGCGAGGATGCCGATCGGGCGGCCGGTCTCGGCCTCCACCGCGCGCACGGTGTCGTAGCGCTTGCGGTGGTCTTCGTGCGAGCCGTGGCTGAAGTTCAGGCGGAAGACGTCCGCGCCGGCGTCGAAGAGGGCGCGGATGGTGTCTTTGTCGCTGCTGGCGGGGCCTAGGGTGGCGAGGATTTTGGTGTTGCGGAAGCGGCGCACTTTGTTGCTCCGGGTGGGGTTGTTTATTTGCTTGGTTGGGCCTTGGTGGTCCACTCCCTTTTCACCCCCTGCCGGGGGCGACTCACTTTCTTTGTCTTGCCAAAGAAAGTGAGCAAAGAAAGGCGCGCCCGAGATGGCGACCCCTTCCTTGAATTTGTGTAACCGGGCGGGGAAGGAGGCAAACTCGCTGCGCTCAAACAGCCTCCTTCCTTTTTCCGCCCGCTTACACAAATTCAAGGCGCCATCTAGGGCAGGGTACGGCCACACAATCTGTGTGCTGACCTAGGTGGCTCTTGTTTGTTGCGGTGTTGCTCGCTTTGCTTCGCGTTGTGCTGCCGATTCCTGCTGCACTCGTGACCGATGGTTTGGCCGTTGACTTTGTTGCCCTAGATGGCGCCTTGAATTTCTGTTGCAGGGAGGAAAAAGAGGGGAGGCCTGTCTGAGCGAAGCGAGTTTGCCTCCCCTCCCTCCCTGCGACATAAATTCAAGGAGTCTTTCGCCATCTCGGGCGCGCATTTCTTTGCTTACTTTCTTTGGGCAAGACCAAAGAAAGTGAGTCAGCCCCGGCAGGGGATGAAACAAGGGATGGACCACAAACATCAATCCATCCCTCGCCCAACCTCAAGCAGTAATCAAAATCGCCCGAAAATCATTCACATTAGTCCGCGTAGGCCCAGTCACAATCAAATCGCCCAACGCATCAAAAAACCCATACCCATCGTTGTTGTCGAGCAGCTGCTTCGGCTTCAACCCAAGCGCTTCAGCACGCGCCAGGCTATCCGGTGTCAGGATCGCTCCAGCGTTGTCTTCCGAGCCATCGATGCCATCGGTATCGCAAGCAATCGCATGCACACCCGGCAAACCATCCAACGCCACGCCCAGCGCCAGCAGGAACTCGGCATTGCGCCCGCCGCGCCCATTACCACGCACGGTCACCGTGGTTTCACCACCCGACAGAATCACGCACGGCTTGGTGAACGGCTGATTGCGCGCCACGATCTGCCGCACGATGCCGGCATGCACTTCGGCCACATCGCGCGCCTCGCCTTCAATGCTGTCCGACAGGATGTGCGCCTCGTAACCGAGCGCGCGTGCCTGCGCGGCAGCCGCTTCCAGCGCGTGCTGGGCCGTCGCGATGACGTGGCTGCGATGGCCTTCGAAACGTGCATCGCCGGGCTTGGGCGTTTCACCGGCACCGGTTTCCAGATGACGGCGCACCGCTTCGGGCACGTCGATGCCGTATTTGTCGATCACGGCCAGCGCATCTGCGCAGGTGGTGGCGTCGGGCAACGTCGGGCCGCTGGCGATGAGCGTCGGGTCGTCGCCGGGAATATCGGAGATCAGCAGCGTCTCGACGCGTGCAGGTGCGCACGCCAGCGCCAGACGCCCGCCCTTGATGGACGAGAGGTGCTTGCGCACGCAGTTCATCTCGCCGATGCTGGCGCCGCTTTTGAGCAGCGCGCGGTTGACGGACTGCTTGTCGGCCAGCGTCAGACCTTCGGCCGGAGCGGCCAGCAGGGCCGAGCCACCGCCCGAGATCAGGCACAGGACAAGGTCGTCTTCTGTCAGACCTTCGAGCAGGCCGACCATGCGTTGCGCAGCGTGTTGGCCCGCTGCATCGGGCACGGGGTGCGAGGCTTCAACCACTTCAATGCGGCCTTGTGTGCCGGGCGCGCGGCCATGTTCGTAACGCGTGACGACCAAGCCAGACAGCTCGCCCTTCCAGTGCTGCTCCACCGCCTCTGCCATCGCGGCTGCGCCCTTGCCGGCGCCGATGACGATGGTGCGGCCACGCGGCGGTTCGGGCAGGAATGCCGGCAAGCATTGCGCCGCGCTGACCGCAGCCACCGCGGTATCAAACAGGCCGTGCAGCAACGCGCGCGGCGACGGATTGGGCAAGGCAGCGCGCAGGGCGGCCTGGGCAGACTGGTCGTGGTGCATGGCAGAAAGCGGGGAGACAGCAAAAAGAACTGCCGCCGCCCGAAGGCTGCGACAGTGCACACAACTTAGGCAATATCGTGATTCGACATGATCTCGATCGCGCGGCACAGTGCCGAGTGGTCTTGCTTGCCCATGCCGTTGGCGGCGCAGGTGTTGAACAGCTCCTGCGCGGTGGCCGTGTTCGGCAGGGCCACGCCCAGCGTCTTGGCGCCCTGCAGGGCCAGGTTCAAGTCCTTCTGGTGCAGCTCGATGCGGAAGCCCGGGTCGAACGTACGCTTGACCATGCGCTCGCCGTGCACTTCAAGAATGCGCGAGGCCGCGAAGCCGCCCATCAGCGCCTGACGCACCTTCGCCGGGTCCGCGCCCGCCTTCGATGCGAACAGCAGCGCTTCCGACACGGCCTGGATGTTCAGCGCCACGATGATCTGGTTGGCCACCTTGGTGGTCTGGCCGTCGCCGTTGCCGCCGACCAGCGTGATGTTCTTGCCCATCAAGTTGAACAGCGGAGCAACGCGGTCGAACGCAGCCTGCTCACCGCCCACCATGATCGTCAGCGATGCAGCCTTCGCGCCCACTTCGCCACCCGACACCGGAGCGTCCAGGTATTGCGCGCCGGTCTTGTTGATGCGCGATGCGAAGTCCTTCGTCGCGATCGGCGAGATCGAGCTCATGTCGACGACGATCTTGCCGGCAGCAGCGTCCTTGCCTGCGTCCTTCAGCGCCTTGGCGACGCCCTTCTCGCTGAACAGCACGGCTTCAACGTGCGGGGTGTCCGGCACCATGATGAAGATAATGTCGGCGCGCTTGGCGACTTCTTCCGCGCTCGTGCAGACCGTCACGCCAGCTTCCACCAGTGCGGCGGGGGCCGGGTTGACGTCGTGCACGAACAGCGTGTGGCCTGCGGCGCGCAGGTGACCTGCCATGGGGGCGCCCATGATGCCGAGGCCGATGAAACCGAGGTTGAGGGTGGTTGCCATGGTGAGGGATCTCCTTGGTTTGGATGTTGGTGGTTGTTGGTTTGGACCTTGGTGGTCCACTCCCTTTTCACCCCCTGCCGGGGGCGACTCACTTTCTTTGTCTTGCCAAAGAAAGTAAGCAAAGAAAGGCGCGCCCGAGATGGCGACCCCTTCCTTGAATTTGTGTAACCGGGCGGGGAAGGAGGCACACTCGCTGCGCTCAAACAGCCTCCTTCCGTTTTCCGCCCGCTTACACAAATTCAAGGCGCCATCTAGGGCAAGGTACGGCCACACAATCTGTGTGCTGACCTAGGTGGCTCTTGTTTGTTGCTGTGTTGCTCGCTCTGCTTCGCGTTGTGTTGCTGGTTCCTGCTGCAGTCGTGTTCCGATGGTTTGGCCGTTGGAGCCCTAGATGGCGCCTTGAATTTCTGTTGCAGAGAGGAAAAAGAGGGCAGGCCTGTCTGAGCGAAGCGAGTTGCCTGCACTCCCTCTCTGCGACATAAATTCAAGGAATCTTTCGCCATCTCGGGCGCGCCTTTCTTTTGCTTACTTTTCTTTGGCAAGACAAAGAAAAGTGAGTCAGCCCCGGCAGGGGATGAAACAAGGGATGCACCACCGGAGCAAAACCAAACCGAACAAAATCTCAAGCAACGTTGTGAGCCGCCCGCCAGCCAAGACCTTCCACAGTCCCAGCCTTAGGCTTGTACTCACAACCAATCCAGCCTTGGTAGCCAATCTCATCCAACCAACGGAACAGGAACTGATAGTTGATTTCCCCAGTCCCCGGCTCATTGCGCCCAGGGTTATCCGCCAGCTGCACATGCTTGATCTTGTCCAGATGGCGCTTCAGCGTGCTAGCCACTTCGCCTTCCATCCGCTGCATGTGATAGATGTCGTACTGCACGTACAGGTTGGACGCGTCCACGTCGTTGATCAGGTCCAGCGCCTGCTGCGTGCGGTTCAGGTAAAAGCCCGGAATATCGAACGTGTTGATCGGCTCGATCAGCAGATCAATCTTCTCGGCCTTCAGTGCCTTCGCCGCAAACTTCAGGTTCTCCACCAGCGTCTTGCGCGCAGCGTCTTCGCTCACGCCTTCGGGGCGAATGCCCACCAGGCAGTTGAGCTGTTTCACGCCGAGCACCTTGGCGTATTTGATGGCTTCGCCCACGCCGTCTTGAAACTCGCTCACGCGGTCCGGCAGGATGGCGATACCGCGCTCGCCGCCGTCCCAGTTGCCGGCGGGCAGGTTGTGCAGGACCAGGTCCAGCTGGAAGCGGTTCAGGCGATCGGCAATCTGGTCGGCATGAAACGCGTAGGGAAACAGGAACTCCACCCCGCGAAAGCCCGCACGCGCGGCGGCTTCGAAGCGGTCGAGGAAGGCCTGCTCGTTGAACAGCATGGTCAGGTTGGCTGCCAGCTTGGTCATGGTTTCTCCTTGTATCGGACGGTGAGGGAATGGCGCGCCGTCTTTATGCGGTGACGCCTTCGGCTTCCGTGAGGGTGTCTTCCAGGTCGAGCACTTCTTCAAACTCGACCACGTTGTCGATCTCCGTACCCATCGCGATGTTGGTCACGCGCTCGAGAATCACTTCCACCATCACCGGCACCGAGAACTCCGCCATCAGCAGGCGAGCCTGCGCAAAGGCGGGTTCGATGTCTTCGGGCTTGAACACGCGGATCGCCTTGCAACCCAGGCCTTCCACCACCTTCACGTGGTCGACGCCGTAGCCGTTCAGCTCGGGTGCGTTGACGTTGTCGAAGGCGAGCTGGACGCAGTAGTCCATCTCGAAGTTGCGCTGCGCCTGGCGGATCAGGCCCAGGTACGAGTTGTTCACCACCACATGGATGTACGGCACCTTGAACTGCGCGGCCACCGCCATCTCTTCGATCATGAACTGGAAGTCGTAGTCACCCGAGATGGCCACCACGTCGCTGTTGGGCGAGGCCACCTTCACGCCGATGGCGGCGGGAATCGTCCAGCCCAGCGGGCCTGCCTGGCCGCAGTTGATCCAGTGGCGCGGCTGGTTGACCGACAGGAACTGCGCAGCGGCGATCTGCGACAGGCCGATCGTGCTCACGTAACGCACGTCGCGCGGGAAGTACTGGTTCATCTCGCGGTACACGCGCTGCGGCTTGATGGGCACGTTGTCGAAGTCGGAGCGACGCAGCATCGTGCGCTTGCGCTTCTGCACGTCGGCGTTCCAGCTCTTGCGGCACGGCAGCTTGCCGGCGGCCTTCAGCTCGCGGGCGACTTCAATGAACTTCTCCAGCGCCGCCTTGGCGTCCGAGACGATGCCCAGGTCCGGACCGAACACGCGGCCGATCTGGGTCGGTTCGATATCGACGTGCACGAACTTGCGGCCCTTGGTGTAGACGTCGACGCTGCCGGTGTGGCGGTTGGCCCAGCGGTTGCCGATGCCGAACACGAAGTCCGACGCCAGCAGCGTGGCGTTGCCGTAGCGGTGCGACGTTTGCAGGCCGACCATGCCGGCGTTGAGCGGGTGGTCGTCGGCCAGCACGCCCCAGCCCATCAGGGTCGGGACGACGGGCACATTCACCAGCTCGGCAAACTCGACCATCAGCTTGGCCGCATCGGCGTTGATCACGCCGCCGCCGCACACCAGCAGCGGGCGCTCGGCTTGGCACAGCATCTCGATGGCGCGCTCGGCCTGCGCACGCGTTGCCGCGGGCTTGTAGACCGGCAGCGGGCTATACGTGTCGGGATCGAATTCGATCTCGGCGACTTGCACGTCGAACGGCAGGTCGATCAGCACCGGGCCCGGGCGGCCCGAGCGCATCAGGTGGAACGCCTGCTGGAACACGCGCGGGACCAGCGCCGGCTCACGCACGGTGACGGCCCACTTCGTGACCGGCTTGGCGATCGACTCGATGTCGACGGCCTGGAAATCTTCCTTGTACAGGCGTGCGCGTGGCGCCTGGCCGGTGATGCAGAGGATGGGAATCGAATCTGCCCAGGCCGAGTACAGGCCGGTGATCATGTCGGTGCCGGCAGGGCCCGACGTGCCGATGCACACGCCGATGTTGCCCGGCTCGGCACGGGTGTAGCCCTCGGCCATATGCGAGGCGCCTTCAACGTGGCGCGCCAGCACGTGGTCGATGCTGCCAGCCTTGCGCAACGCCGAATACAACGGGTTGATAGCGGCACCGGGCACGCCGAAGGCCGTGGTGATGCCCTCTTTTTCCATCACCGCAACTGCGGCATCAATCGCTCTCATCTTCGGCATGGGTGTCTCCAGGAAGGGGAAGGTGGGAATACGTTGGAGCTGATCCTATTCCCGCATGCCGATATGGATAAACGCAGATTTCGTCAGTTGATTGCTAACTCTGCATATCGAATCGTTTTGCGTGCTGCACCAATCGTGCGGCCATCAAGAAGCTGAGAAACCGCACCATGAAGCGGTTTTCACGTGATTTGGTGCAGCGCAAAATATCGACGTGAGGCGTGTGCATCGATCACATCGTCCTTCGCCATTTTTGCCATTCGTCACAAGTGATATGCGCCAGAAAGCCGCAATCCGGGTACGGAATGCTCACTAAAATGGTCAGACATTGCGAACTGGAATGATGGAATGGACAAGCTCAAGCAGATCGAGGCGTTCATCGCCGTGGTGGAACACGGCAGCATGGCCGCCGCCGCGCTCACGCAGGACGTGACGCCCGTCATGATCGGCCGCCGCATCAACGCGCTGGAGGCCCGGCTGGGCGTGAAGCTGCTGCACCGGTCGACCCGCCGCATTGCGGTGACGGAGCAGGGCGCGGTCTTCATGGAACAGTGCAAGAAGGCACTGGGCGAGCTGGACCGCGCGGAGCTGCTCGTTGCCGAAGGCCGCCACAAGGCGACCGGCCACCTGATCGTCTCGGCGCCCGCAGCGTTCGGCCGCAAGCACGTCGCGCCGCATGCACCGGACTTTCTGCGTGCCAACCCCGACGTGCGCATCTCGTTCAACCTGACCGACCGCGTGGTCGACCTCGTGCGCGAAGGCTACGACGTGGGCATCCGCATTGGCGGCGCGATCGATCCGAACTTCGTGGCGATTCGCCTGGCGTCGAACAAGCGCGTGGTGTGCGGCACGCCTGCGTACTTCGCTAAGCACGGCGTGCCGCGCACGCTCGACGACCTCGCGCGCCACAACTGCCTCGCCTTCAACCTGCAGGGCGGTCAGCAGCGCGGCTGGTATTTCCAGCAGAACGGCAAGGCCGTCACCGTGAAGGTGAACGGCAACCTCGACTGCAACGACGGTGAACTGCTGCACCGCTGGATGGGCGAAGGCCTGGGCCTGGGCTGGCGCTCAACGTGGGAGATCCAGCCTGAGCTGGAATCCGGCGCGCTGATGACGGTGCTGGACGACTACGCGCTGCCCGACTACGACATCCTTGCCGTGTACCCGCAGCAGCGGCCGGTGCCGGCGAAGATCCGGTTCTTTATCGAGCACCTGAAGTCGGTGTATGGGCAGGCGGGGTATTGGTCGCGCACGCGTTAGTTGAGCGTGCGGAAATGGATGGCGGTTCCTAAACTGGTCATCAGACGCATCGCGACTGGCGCGCTCAATGCCGGAGACTGAAGATGCTACGCAGAACTGCAGTTGTCGGCGCGCTCATGCTCAGCAGCTCGGCCCTCGCGTGCGATCTGACCGGGCTTGAGCACCCGCTGGTGTTCTCGCCCGGCGAGTCTGCGCTGCCGACCGCCGAAATCCTGAAACTGGCCGAATGGGATTCGCAGCTCAAAGACGATTTTCGCAACGGCGGCAAGTACCGGGTGCGCTTGCAGGAGGCGACAGAGCCCGCTCCTGACCCAGAGCTGGCCGTGCTGCGTCTCAGAAGCCTGCAGGCCGTGCTGGGCGCCGTCGGTATCGAGGGCGACAAAGTCGAGTCGTCCGAAGCCGACACGCATCTACGTGCCGCGGAACGCGAGGGTGTCGCCCCAAAAATGCCGACAGCCGCGTACGTCGTTTTTCAACCGGACTGCCAGAACCCATGTTGCCTGGGCTCCGCGCCCGCCGCTCCGCTCGCTCCCCAGCGATAGGCGCTAGGTAATTGCCACACGCCCCTGCGTCAAATCCCGCAACGCGACCCGCGCCGCCGCCTCGTCCGTCACGGGCAGCCGCACCGCGAGCGTCACGCCCGCATCGTACGCAGCATCGAGGAGCGTGTAGCCGCCATCGTCGATCCAGCGGCGGATGCGCGCCTCATCGGCGTAATCGGTGGAGAGGGTAAGCGTGGCGCTGGCGATGCGCTCCACGCGTTCGGCCTGCATGAGCGCGGTGGCGATGGCGTCCGTGTAGGCGCGCACGAGGCCGCCCGCGCCGAGCTTGACGCCGCCGAAGTAACGCACCACGGCGCCCAGCGTGCCGTCCAAGTCGTGATGGCGCAGCACCTCCAGAATGGGGCGGCCCGCCGTGCCGGAGGGTTCCCCGTCGTCGGACATGCCGGACTGGCCGCCCGCCAGAAGCGCCCAGCAGACGTGCGTGGCAGCGGGGTGCTCGGCGCGCAGGCGTGCAATGACGTCCATGGCGGCCGCCCGGTCTTCCACCGGCACGGCCAATCCGATAAAGCGGCTTTTCTTGATTTCCAGCTCGGCCGAAACCGGCGCGCGAAGCGTATACGTCGGCACGCGCGGGTCAGGCGAGGAGGGCGGCTACGAGATCCGTCGCGCGGCCGCCCGGCGATTCAAACTTGAGCGACGCCTCGGTGTGCGCCATGTGCTCTTCCATCAGGGCGATGGCGCCGTCCACGTCGCCGCGCTTGGCGGCATCCAGCAGGGCCGTGTGCTCTTCCGACGAGCGCACGGCGTCGTAGGTCGACTGGTACATCATCGTGATGACCGAACTGCGCGCGGAAAGCTCGTACAGCATCTCCTTGAGCACGCTGTTGCCGACCACGTCGGCCATCAGAAGGTGGAAGTCGGCCATCAGGCGATTGCGGCGCGGCACGTCCGACAGGTCGCCGCTGGCTGCCACCTTGTGCTCTTCGGCCAGGTGCTTCTCCAGCCGCTTGTAATCGGCGGGCGTCGCTTTGGCGATGAACTCGCGCACCAGCGCAACCTCGAGCACGCGGCGCACTGCAAAGACCTCGCGCGCCTCGGTCTCGTCGGGTTTGGCGACGAACGCGCCGCGATCCGGCTCCATGCGGATCAGCTTGTCCTTGGCCAGCATCAGCAGCGCCGCGCGAATCTTGGTGCGGCTGACGTGGTAGACCCGCGCCAGCGCCTCTTCGCGCAGCTTGGTGCCCGGCGGCAGCCGATGCGCGACGATCGCCTGGGCGATGTCGTCGGCAATGCCTTCGGAGGAGATGTCGGCGGCGGTGGTTTCAGTCATGGCGCCGATTTTACCGCCGTCCGACAACAGCGCCGCTTCAGGCATGCGGCAGCGTATGGGCTGCAGGTGCCGCCACGCCAAGGCCGTGCGGAATCGCTTCGCCTTCCTCCGTGATGTCGATCTTGCCGTCGAGCACCGCATTGGCGCGCACGCGGTCGATGTCTTTCTCCCACGCGGCGATGACGACCGTGGCGACGCAGTTGCCGATCAGGTTGCCCAGCGCACGGGCAATGCCGATGAACCAGTCGACGGAGAGCACCAGCACCAGGCCGATCGCCGGAATGGCCGGAATGACCGACAGCGTGGCCGCCAGAATCACGATGGCCGAACCCGGAATGCCGTGCGCGCCCTTGGAGGTGACGAGCGCCACGCCCAGGATCAGCAGCAGATCCTGCAGCGCCAGCGGCGTGTTGGTCGCCTGCGCGATGAACACGGCGGCCAGCGTCAGGTAGATCGAAAACGCATCGAGGTTGAACGAGTAGCCCGTCGGGATGACGAGGCCCACCACCGAGCGCTTGATGCCCATCTTCTCCAGCTTGTTCATGATGGACGGCAGCACCGCGTCGGACGATGCCGTGCCCAGCACCACCAGCAGTTCGGCGCGCAGGAAGCGGATCAGCTTGAAGATGTTGAAGCCCGCCACGCGCAGGATGGTCCCGAGCACCACAAACACGAACAACGCCACGGCTGCATAGAACAGCAGCACCAGGAAGCCAAGCTGCTTGAGCGAGCCCGCGCCGTACTTGCCGACCGTGAACGCCACCGCGCCCAGCACGCCCAGCGGCGCCAGGCGGATGATCACGGCCATCATGCGGAACAGCACATGCGAGAGCTGATCGATCAGGTTGACCAGCGGCTTGGTCCGCTCACCCAGCAGCGACAGCGAGCAACCGAACAGGATCGACACCAGCAGCACCTGCAGGATGTCGCCCTTCACAAAGCCGCTGACAAACGTATCGGGAATGAGCTTGAGGAAGAACGCCGCAACGCCGGTCGATTCCACCTGCTTGGCGGTGGTCATGTACGACGCCATGGCCGCCGGATCGAGCGATTTCGGATCCACATTCATGCCGTGGCCCGGCCCGAACACATAGGCCAGCGCAATGCCCAGCGCCAGTGCGATCGTCGTGACGATCTCGAAGTAGATGACGGCCTTGCCGCCCACGCGCCCGACCTTCTTCAGCTCGCCGGCACCGCAGATCCCAACCACCACCACCGAGAAGACGATCGGCGCGATCAGCATCTTGATCAGCTTCAGAAAACCATCACCGAGCGGCTGCAGCTTCTGCGCAAATTCGGGCGCCCAGATGCCCAGCGCGATGCCCACCGCCAGGGCAATCAAAACCTGCCCGAACAACGGGCGCGTAAAGCGTTGCATGGTGAATCCTCCTTTGGATTACTGGTGTCTCAAGCCCCGCTCAATCGTCTGATTTGGTGTGCTGCGATTGTCGTCAGGGCTTTGTTTCGCTCACTGCAGTGCAACAAATTGTCGCGATGAATTGTTGAGCGTTGACGGCATCATAGGCGATCCAATTTTTGTATGCAATTTTTGAATTCACATGCTAGGATCGACCCATGCAGTCCCGCGAAGCCTTGTGCTTCCGCCATTTACGCTGCACTTCCGGCGTTCCCATCGCCAGAGTTTCGAGTGTTCTGACTCGCCGTTTTTGTTCGATGGGCTGGCCGTATAACATCCAGAGACAAACACCAAGGAGTTCCACATGGCGATGCCTACGCTCGATCCGAACGCGCCGGATTTCACGCGCCGATATCCGAACCTGGCGGACCGCCGCCTCGGCGCAGAGGCCACGTTCGCGACCGACGAATTCTTCGCGCCGAAAGACCGCATGCTCAACCCGGAGCCGGCGGTGTTCATTCCGGGCAAGTACGACGACCACGGCAAGTGGATGGATGGCTGGGAAACGCGCCGTCGCCGCAACGGCGGCTATGACCACTGCATCGTCCGCCTGGCCCGCCCGGGCGTCGTGAAGGGCGTCGATATCGACACGAGCCACTTCACCGGCAACTTTCCGCCGGCCGCCTCCATTGAAGCCGCCTATCTGCCGGATGGCGAGCCGACCGAGGCCACGCTGTGGACTGAAATCGTTCCGTCGACCACGCTGCAAGGCAACAGCCACGCCTACGTGGCCGTGACGAGCCCGCAAGCCTTCACGCACCTGCGCCTGAACATCTTCCCGGACGGCGGCATCGCGCGTTTGCGCGTGTACGGCCAGCCGCAAGTCGACTGGAAGGGCGCGGACCGCACCAAGCTGTTCGACCTGGCCGCCATGGAAAACGGCGCCTATGTGGTCGAAGCCAACAACGAACACTTCGGACCGGCCTCGCGCATGCTGATGCCGGGCCGTGGCGTGAACATGGGCGACGGCTGGGAAACGCGCCGCCGCCGCGAGCCGGGCAACGACTGGTGCGTGATCGCCCTGGCCAACCCGGGCCGCATCCGCAAGATCGAAGTCGACACCGCGCACTTCAAGGGCAACTTTGCTGACCGCGTTTCCATCCAGGCCGCGCGCGTGGTGGGCGGCACCGACAGCTCGCTGAAGACGCAAGCGATGTTCTGGCAAACGCTGCTGCCCGAGCAGAAGCTGCAGATGGATCTGCAGCACTACTACGAAGCGGAAATCGCCGACCTCGGCATCGTCACGCACGTGCGCTTCAACATGTTCCCGGACGGCGGCGTGTCGCGTCTGCGCCTGTGGGGGGTACTCGAATGAGCCAAGAGACCGCCGCACGCATTGCGCTGACCATCGAGCCGCTCACGCGCGAAGCCTTCGCGCCGTTCGGCGATGTGATCGAGCTGGAAGGGGCCAAGCAATTCCCCATCAACCAGGGCACGACCATCCGCTTTCATGACCTCGCCAACGTCGATGTGGGTGAGGGCGGCCGGGCGCTGATCAGCCTGTTCCGTGGCCAGCCGCGTACCCTGCCGTTCGAGGTGAAGATGCTGGAGCGCCACCCGCGTGGCAGCCAGGCCTTCATCCCGCAGAACGACAAGCCGTATCTGGTGGTCGTGGCCCCGGCCGGCGAGCTGGATCCGTCGAAGTTGCGCGCGTTTGTCTCGCGCGGCTGGCAAGGCGTGAACTACGCGCGCGGCGTGTGGCACCACCCGCTGCTGGCCCTGGGCGAGGTGAGCGATTTCATCGTCGTCGACCGTGGTGGCGAAGGCCACAACTGCGACGAGCAAGACCTGGCCGAATCGGTGTGGTTGACCGCCGAGGCCATGCAAGCCGCGCTGTAAGCATCGCGTCACCCGTGCCGATCCTGAGCCCCCGCACAAACGGGGGCTCAGTCACTTTCAATCTCCGTCCCACCACCGTCAGCGAGACATCGACATGACCCAGGCCCAACTCGCCACCCCCGGCATCGATGCGGACATCCGCGCATTTGTCGACGCTGCGCATGCGCAGCAGATTGATTTCCTGCGCGAGCTGGTGAAAGTGCCGTCGGACAACCCGTCCGGCGATTGCGCCCCGCATGCCGCGCGCGCCAAGGCGCTGCTGGAGGCGCTGGGCCTGACGGTGGAGGCGCACGCCGTGCCGCAGGCGCAGGTGCGTGCCGCCGGCATGGTCAGCGCCACCAACCTCATCGTGCGGCACACCTTCGGGAGCGGCGGCCCCACGGTCGCCATGAACGCGCACGGCGACGTCGTCCCGCCTGGCCTTGGCTGGACGCACGACCCATACGGCGGCGAGATCGTCGAGACCGAACACGGCCCGACCATGTTCGGCCGCGGCGTGGCGGTGTCCAAGTCCGACTTCGCCACCTACACGTGGGCGCTGCTTGCGCTGATCGAAGCGGAAAAGCGCGGCGCCAAGCTCAACGGCACGGTCGAACTGCACTTCACATACGACGAAGAAACCGGCGGCGACATCGGCCCCAAGTGGCTGCTGGATCAAGGCTTGAGCAAGCCCGATTACGCCATCTCCGCCGGCTTTGCGTACGGCATCACCTCGGCGCACAACGGCTGCCTGCACGTGCAGGTGACGGTGCGCGGCAGGCAGGCCCACGCCGCCATGCCGCACACGGGCATCGACGCCATCGAAGCGGCCACGCATATCCTGCGGGCGGTGTATGCCTATCGCGCAGAACTGGCTACGCGCAAATCCGCCGTAACGGGCATCGACCACGCAACGCTCAACGTCGGGTTGATCCAGGGCGGCATCAACACCAACGTCGTGCCTGATCTGGTGACGTTCCGCGTGGACCGCCGGATGATTCCTGAAGAAGCCGGGCGCGATGCCGAAGGCGAACTGCGTGCGGTGGTCGAGCGTGCGGCGGCAGAACGGCCGGGGATCGAGGTTTCGGTGGAACGCATTCTGTTGGCCGAGCCGCTTGCCGAACTGCCGGGCGTGGACGCGCTGATTGGCGCATTGCGACGGAATGCGTTGGCGGTGTTTGGGGGCGAT
Organism: Ralstonia sp. UNC404CL21Col; assembly: GCF_000620465.1. Taxonomy (GTDB): domain Bacteria; phylum Pseudomonadota; class Gammaproteobacteria; order Burkholderiales; family Burkholderiaceae; genus Ralstonia; species Ralstonia flatus. Next base: position 1,278,167 of record NZ_JIBE01000003.1, on the reverse strand, counting down.
GTGCCGGTGCATGGCGTGCCGCTGTATACCGATGCGCGGCATTACACGGCGCATGGTGTGCCGACGGTTCTGTATGGCGCGGGCCCGCGGACGTTGATGGAGGCGCGGGGGCACAACACGGATGAGAACCTGCGGTTGAATGATCTGCGGGGCGCGACTGTGGTGGTGGGGTGTGCTGTGGGGGAGTTGTTGGGCGGGTGATTTGGGGGTGTTTTGGTTTTTGCCTTGGTGGTCCATCCCTGTTTCGTTCCCTGCCGGGACCGACTTACTTTTCTTTGTCTTGCCAAAGAAAAGTAAGCAAAAGAAAGGCGCGCCCGAGATGGCGACTTCCCCTTGGATTTGTGTCGCGGGGAGGGAGGGGAGGCAAACTCGCTGCGCTCAGACAGCCTCCCCTCTTTTTCCTCCCCGCAACAAAAATCCAAGGCGCCATCAAGGGCTCAACGTCAAAAGAGAAAGGCCAACCCATCGCGCGGTTGGCCTTGTCGTTTGGGCTTGCGTTGAGATGGTTTGGCCTTTGACTTTCCTGCCCTTGATGGCGCCTTGAATTTTCGTAAGCGGGCGGAAAAAAGGTGGGGAACTGTCTGAGCGAAGCGAGTTTTCCCCACCTCCGCCCGGTTACGCAAATTCAAGGGATGGGTCGCCATCTCGGGCGCGCATTTCTTTGCTTACTTTCTTTGGGCAAGACCAAAGAAAGTGAGTCAGCCCCGGCAGGGGATGAAACAAGGGATGGACCACCAAGGCAAAAAACAACCCCAAAAAAACTACCCATGCCTCCGCGCCGCCAACCCCACCCCACTCACCAACAAAACCCCCGCCACCACCTCCAACCCATGCGGCAACCGACCCTCATAAACAAACCCATACACCAACGCAAACACCGTCTCAAACACGATCAACTGCCCCGACAGCGTCAACGGCAACTTGCGGCTGGCTGCATTCCACAGGCTGTTCCCGAGCACAGACGCCCCCAGCGCCACGCCCATATTCACCAGCCAGAACATCGCCCACGCCGATGCGGGCTGCGCAGACGCCGTTGCCATGCCGGGCAGCAAGAACGCCGGCACGGCCAGCGCCAGTGACAGCACCCCGGTCGCGACGCCCGTCAACAGCGACCATTCGCGGCTCGTGAACTGCGGCCGCACACGCAGGTACCGCGCATTGCACACCGCATACACGGTCCAGCAGGCCAGCGCGCCCGCTGCCATTAACAGCCCGATGAAATAGGTTCTGCCGCCGGCATCCGAATGCACGTGGGGCGCATCGAGGTAAATGCACACCACGCCGGCCACGGCCATCAGCAGCGGCACGGCAAGTTGCCGCAACGGCAGGCTGCCGCGTTCGGCCGCGCCGGCCAGGGTGACCGTCACGGGCAACAGCCCGACGATGAGCGACACCGGCGCCACGCCCGCGCGCTGTACGCCACCTGCCACGCACAGGTAGTACAGGATGTTGCCGGGCAGCGATAACAGCAGCAGCGCCGCCCAGTCGCGCCGATTCGTCTTGCGCCACAGCGTGCGCCACACCGGCAGGGCCAGCGCGAGCGAGAGCACGCCGTACAGCACGTACCGCGCGGCCGACAGCGCCAGCGGTGAAAACTGCGGCAGCATTTTCGGCGCGACGAAGATGACGCCCCACAGCGCGCCGGCCGCGACGCCGTAGCCGATGCCCGTGAGGTGGTCGCGCCGCGCGTCGTGCTGACCGTGATGCAGCTGCGTTGCAGTGGAGGTGTCGCCAACAGCCATGGAGCGCCTGTCCGAAAAAGATCATTCGAACCGGCACTCTGCGCGTGCGCGTGCCGCGTGTCTTGGCGAAGACGGCTGCGCTTTGGCAAAAACGGAAAAGGGCCCGGGCTAGCGGCGCACCGCGGCGGGCGTGATGCCGTGCGCGGCCTTGAGGTGGCGCGTGAGGGCGCTTTGGTCGTAGTAGCCGGTGCGTGCGGCAACTTCGGCGATGGGCAGGGCGGTGGTTTCCAGCAGCGTCAATGCATGCCGCAGCCGCACCTGGGCGAGATGCGCATGCAGCGTGGTGCCGTAGGCGGCACGGAACAGCGTGGCGAGGCGACGCGCACTGACGCCCGCTTCTGCGGCCAGCGCATCGACGGTGAGCGGCTCCGCGTAGCGGTGCTCGATGGCGTGCCATGCGCGCTCGGCACGCGCATCGGGGCGTGCGCGGATCTGCGTGGATTGATTGGCCGGATGCGCGGCCAGCGTTGCCAGCGCGAGTGACGACCACGCATTGGCCAGCACCGTGTCGACGATGGGGGCGTCCTGCAGCCATGTCGCCAGTGCGCGCAGGCCGGGCGTGAGCGGAAAGAACACGCGGTCGGCCAGGCCGCCCAGGCTGGGGGCGTCCACGGTTTGGCCGGGGATGTCGAAGACGATGAAGCGGTTGGCGCCGGTGGCTTCAAACGCATGCGTGGCGCCCGCCGGGATGAGCGCGGCGTGGTGCGTGTCGACACGGCCGCCGCGGCCGTCGACGTCCATCTCGAGGATGCCGCGTGCGGGCATCACGACTTGCATGAAGTCGTGCGAGTGCGGCGGCGCGGCGAGGCCGTAAGTGCGGAAGTCCAACATGGTGCCGCCGAGAATAGCACCGGCACTCGCCCAAAAAAATACCCGGCCACAGATCGTCTGCGCCGGGTCTCGGAACTTTCACGGAAAGAGGTTCCGTGAGAAGAGGAACAGGCGCATCGTGCGCCGCTTGCATGACAGCGGCATGACGGCAGCATGTCAGTTGCGCCTGCGCCCTCATTCCTCCTGGATCGTCACCTTGTTCGGATAGAACGCCAGATAGCCGGCCACTTCGCGTGCGACGGGCTTGGGCTGTTCGTACGTCCAGACGGCGTTGTCGGCGCGCACATCGCCGGCCACGATCGTGTAGTACGACGCATCGGCCTTGTACGGGCAATGGGTGTGATGCTGGGTGCGCTCCAGCAAGTTCATCTGCACGTCGTCGCGCGGGATGTACTGCACCGGCGGGTACGACGCCTCGCGCAGCGTGCGCGCCAGGTGCGTGCTGGCGATGGTGAAGCCGTTGAGCGTCACGGTTACGCGGCGCGGGTTCGACTCGACGGTGATCGGGTGATTCGGATCGATATCGGGCATGCGGCACTCCTGCAGTTGGGCGAGGGAAGACGCTTTCACTGTAGCAAGCGCCGCGCGCGCCTTCCCCTGACTGGCGGTTCCTGCTTACCAGTGCGTTTCCGATTCCGGCGTGGACGAGACGCGGTGGATGGCCAGGTCGGCGCCCATGAATTCGGCCTCGCGGTCCAGCCGCAGCCCGACGAGCTTGCGCAGCGTGCCGTACACCACCGTGCCGCCGATCAGCGCAATGGCGATGCCGCCGGCCGTGCCCGCCACCTGCGCCCAGAACGACACGCCGCCCAGGCCGCCGAGCGCCTTCAAACCGAAGATGCCGGCCGCGATGCCGCCCCACGCGCCGCACAGGCCATGCAGCGGCCACACGCCCAGCACGTCGTCGATGCGCCAGACGTTCTGCACGCGCGTAAACATCCACACAAACAGCACGCCTGCAATGCCGCCGACGGCCAGTGCGCCGAGCGGGTGCATCACGTCGGAGCCGGCGCACACGGCCACCAGGCCGGCCAGCGGCCCGTTGTACGAAAAGCCCGGGTCGTTCTTGCCCATCCACCACGCGGTGAGCGTGCCGCCCACCATCGCCATCAGCGAGTTGATGGCAACCAGGCCGCTCATCTTGTCGAGCGTCTGCGCGCTCATCACGTTGAAGCCGAACCAGCCGACCGCCAGCACCCAGGCGCCGGCCGCCAGGAACGGGATGTTCGACGGCGGATGCGCGGCGATGCGGCCGTCGTCCTTGTAGCGGCCGTGGCGCGCGCCCAGCAGCAGCACCGCCGGCAGCGCGATCCAGCCGCCCACTGCATGCACGACCACCGAGCCGGCAAAGTCGTGGAACTCCGCGCCTGTCACGCTCTGCAGCCAGTGCTGGATGCCGAAGCGCTGGTTCCAGGCGATGCCCTCGAAGAACGGGTAGACAAAGCCCACCAGCACGAAGGTCGCCGCCAGTTGCGGCTCGAAGCGCGAACGCTCTGCAATGCCGCCGGAGATGATGGCCGGGATGGCGGCCGCGAAGGTCAGCAGGAAGAAGAACTTCACCAGCTCGTAGCCGTTCTGCTGGGCGAGCACGTCGGCGCCGGTAAAGAAATTGACCCCGTACGCGATCGAATAGCCGATGAAGAAGTACGCGATGGTCGACACGGCAAAGTCGACCAGGATCTTGACCAGTGCATTGACCTGGTTCTTCTTGCGGACGGTGCCCAGCTCAAGGAACGCGAAGCCGGCATGCATGGCCAGCACCATGATCGCGCCCAGCAGGATGAAGAGCGCGTCGCCCCCGGTTTTGATGGAGTTCATTGCGGTTGTCGTGCGGGTTGAGGGTCAGCGCCATCCGGGTGCAGCGTGTGCCCACAAATGACGCAAAAAGCGCCGACAGATGCAAAAGTTGTTCCAACGGTGTGCAAAAAGGGGACATGGCGCACCAGGGCCGTGCGAAGGACATCGCCTTCGCGCTGCTCGCTGAGAGTGGCCCGAAATCGGTGCGTGTCCGCTTTGAATTGGTGCGGTTGGAGGGTGAGATGCGCCGTCGTGGTGCGTACGGCGTGGGCGGCGTTACGGCTTGGCGCCTGACACGCTGAACGATGTCGCCACGCCGTTCCACAGCGGCTCGTACCGCAGCCGCACGGCGCTGGCCTGCTCGGGCGACGTGGCGGGGGACTGCATGTGCAGCATCAGCAGCGCGCCATCGGTCGGCACCATGAAGACGCGGCCGACCAGCGTGTTGCCGGTGGCACGCGGGAAGTGCGGCCCGGGCGATTCGCCGATGTAGCTGGCCCACACGCCGGTGCGCCCACCGAACGATTGCGTGCCCCAGCCCAGCAGCCGGCAGGGGCCAGCCACCGCTTGCTTGACGGCATCGCGCATCCAGCGCGGTTCGCGATTGTCGGGAACGGCTTCAAGGTCGCCTTCGGTGGGGCGCACGATCAGTTCCATGCGCGAGAGCCCCGAGCCGCCCTGGTTGGCCCACGCGCCGATCGCCACGCGCGCCGGGTCGGGTTTGCGCGGCGGCGTGGGCGGCACGCGTTCCCACGAGAACGGCAGCCGCAGGTTGACGCTCGCGCCGCGCGCGTTCGGCCAGTCAGACAACGTCACGGCCTGCGTAAAGCGGCTGCTCAGCTCTTCGGCGGGCCGGTCGTCGTAGACCACCGCCAGCAGCGTTTGCAGCGTCGCACGGTCCTGGCTGCCTTGCGCGCGCGCCACCACGCGTTCGGCCAGCGAGTGGGCGGTCTGCGGCGTCTGCGTGGAAACGCCCACGCTCGGCTGGTGGAGGTCGAGTGCGCGCTCGATCAGCAGTTGGCGCTCGTCGTCGGAGAGCGGAATGCCGGCGATCAGGCGGCGTGTGCGGGCCAGCGCCTGCGGGAAGGTGTTGTCGAACTGGGTACGGGCGCGGATCAGCTCTTCACGCTGGCCGGGAAAGCGCTGGATGGCGCGGTCGAGCGCCTGCGATTGCACCGTCAGGAAGCCAAGCACGCTGATCAGCCCCGGGATGGCGCCGGGTGTGTAGTCCCACGCCAGGGCGTGGCCGGACCACGCCAGCAAGGCAATCAGACACCAGCGCATCGTCGTTGCGCGGCTTGGCATTGGAAGTTCCCCCTGTGGCCGGACCCGTTTCCGACCAAAATCCGACTCTAACGATTTGTATCGATTGTGTGCAAGCTGGGTGTTGCACCGAGATCGGACCGTTCTGGTCGTCTGCGATTTGCGCAAACCGGCCCGGGTGGCGACGTGCCTATTTGAGCGGAGGGCTCAACAGGCCAACGCCCGTGCGCCCCGTTGACGACCGCGCCAACCCCGAAAATACTGTCTGTTCGACCCGCCGACCGGCACGCGTCGCCTTGTGCGCCGTACAACACATCCAGCGCCGGCGCCCCACTTATCGAAGGTGGAGACATGACCGATCTTTCCGCTGTCCGCGCGGCCGATCCCACGCCTGCCAGCGCAGTCGCGCCGGTGCGCAACAAGGTGCGCTTCGTGACGGCCGCATCGTTGTTCGATGGGCATGACGCGTCGATCAACATCATGCGGCGCATCCTGCAGTCGATGGGCTGCGAGGTGATCCACCTCGGGCACAACCGCTCGGTGGACGAGGTGGTGAACGCGGCGCTGCAGGAAGACGTGCAGGGCATTGCCGTGTCCAGCTACCAGGGCGGCCACGTCGAATACTTCAAGTACATGATCGACGCACTGCGCGCACGCGGCGGCGAGCACATCCAGGTGTTCGGCGGCGGTGGCGGGGTGATCGTGCCGACGGAGATCCGCGAGTTGCAGGACTACGGCGTCGCGCGCATCTACAGCCCCGAAGACGGCCAGCGCATGGGCCTGGCCGGCATGATTGCCGACATGGTGCAGCGCTGCGACATCGATCTTTCCGTCTATGCGCCCACCACGCTGGAGCCCGTTTCCATCGGCGACCGCCGCGCCCTGGCGCAATTGATCACCGCACTGGAATCGGGCCGCATCGATCCGGCATTGCGCGACGCCGTACGCGCGGCTGCGGCAGCCACGCCGACGCCGGTGGTTGGCATTACCGGCACGGGCGGCGCAGGCAAGTCGTCGCTCACCGATGAGCTGATCCGCCGCTTCCGCCTTGACCAGCGAGACACGCTGCGCATCGCCGTCATCTCGATCGACCCATCGCGGCGCAAGTCGGGCGGCGCCCTGCTGGGCGACCGCATTCGCATGAACGCGATCAACCATCCGAACATCTTCGTGCGCTCGCTGGCGACGCGCGAAGCGAGCCGCGAGATCTCCGACGCGCTGCCCGACGTGATTGCCGCCTGCCGCGCGGGCGGGTTCGATCTCGTCATCGTCGAGACCTCCGGCATCGGGCAGGGCGACGCGGCGATCGTGCCGCATGTCGATCTGTCGCTGTATGTGATGACGCCCGAGTTTGGCGCCGCCAGCCAGCTGGAGAAGATCGACATGCTCGACTTTGCCGATCTGGTGGCGATCAACAAGTTCGACCGCAAGGGCGCGCAGGACGCCTGGCGCGACGTCGCCAAGCAGGTGCAGCGCAACCGCGAGCAATGGCTCGCCCGCCCCGAAGACATGCCGGTGTTCGGCACGCAGGCCTCGCACTTCAACGACGACGGCGTGACGGCGCTGTATCACGCGCTGGCCGATCGACTGACCGAGCGGGGCATGGCGCTGGCTGAACGCACGCTGCCGCGCCCGGCCGGCAAATGCTCCACCAGCCACGACGCCATCGTGCCGCCCGCGCGCGTGCGCTATTTGGCGGAGCTGGCCGATACCGTGCGCGGCTACCACCGCCGCGTCGACGCGCAAAGCCGCCTCGCACGCGAGCGCCAGCAACTGCGTGCCAGCCACCGCATGCTGGAGCAAGCGGGCGCCACGGTGCAGACGCTGTCCGCGCTCGACAAGCAGGCGGCCGAGCGCGACGCACAGCTCGGCGCCGCCGAGCGCAAGCTGCTCGCCATGTGGCCGGACCTGCGCCGCGCGTATTCCGGCGACGAATACGTCGTCAAGATTCGCGACAAGGAAATCCGCACGCAGCTCACGCACACCACGCTCTCGGGCACCACCATCCGCAAGGTCGTGCTGCCGCCCTATGAAGACGACGGCGAAGTGCTGCGCTGGCTGATGCGCGAAAACGTGCCGGGCAGCTTTCCGTACACCGCCGGCGTGTTCGCCTTCAAGCGCGAGAACGAAGACCCGACGCGCATGTTCGCGGGCGAGGGCGATGCCTTCCGCACCAATCGTCGCTTCAAGCTCGTCTCGGAAGGCATGGAGGCCAAGCGGCTCTCCACCGCGTTCGACTCCGTCACGCTCTACGGCGAAGACCCGGCGCTGCGCCCGGACATCTACGGCAAGGTCGGCAACTCCGGTGTGTCCATCGCCACGCTCGACGACATGGAGGTGCTGTACGACGGTTTTGACCTGACCAGCCCCGCCACGTCGGTGTCCATGACGATCAACGGGCCCGCGCCGACGATCCTGGCGATGTTCATGAATACCGCCATCGACCAGAACCTCGCCCGGTTCCGCGCTGACAACCAGCGCGAGCCGACGCAGGACGAAGAGGCAAAGATTCGCGCGTGGGTGCTGCAGAACGTGCGCGGCACGGTGCAGGCCGACATCCTGAAGGAAGACCAGGGGCAGAACACCTGCATCTTTTCGACCGAGTTTTCGCTCAAGGTGATGGGCGATATCCAGGAATATTTCGTGCACCACCAGGTGCGCAATTTCTACTCGGTGTCGATCTCTGGCTACCACATTGCCGAGGCGGGCGCGAACCCGATCTCGCAACTCGCCTTCACGCTCGCCAACGGTTTCACGTATGTGGAGGCGTATCTCGCGCGCGGCATGCACATCGATGACTTTGCGCCGAACCTGTCGTTCTTCTTCTCCAACGGCATGGACCCGGAATACAGCGTGCTCGGCCGCGTCGCGCGTCGCATCTGGGCGGTGACGCTGCGAGACAAGTACGGCGCGAACGAGCGCAGCCAGAAGCTGAAGTACCACGTGCAGACGTCGGGCCGGTCATTGCACGCGCAGGAGATTGCCTTCAACGATATCCGCACGACGCTGCAGGCGCTGATCGCCATCTACGACAACTGCAACAGCCTGCACACGAATGCCTACGACGAGGCGATCACCACGCCGACAGCCGAGTCGGTGCGGCGTGCGCTGGCCATCCAACTCATCATCAACCGCGAGTGGGGCCTCGCCAAGTGCGAGAACCCGAACCAGGGCAGCTTCGTCATCGATGAACTGACGGACCTTGTGGAAGAAGCCGTGCTGCAGGAGTTCGAGCGCATTGCCGAGCGCGGCGGGGTGCTCGGCGCGATGGAAACCGGCTACCAGCGCGGCAAGATCCAGGAGGAGTCGATGCTGTATGAGCAGCGCAAGCACGATGGCTCGCTGCCGATCATCGGTGTGAATACGTTCCGCAACCCCGACGCCGAGAGTGTGGTGCCGCCGCACATCGAACTGGCACGGTCCAGCGAGGAAGAGAAGCAGAGCCAACTCGCGCGCCTGGAAGCGTTTCATGCGCGGCATGCCCGGGAAGCGCCCGCCATGCTGCAGCGCCTGCAGCGCGCGGTGATTGACGATCAGAACGTGTTTGCCGTGCTGATGGATGCGGTGCGCGTCTGCTCGCTCGGGCAGATCACGCATGCGCTGTTCGAGGTGGGCGGGCAGTACCGGCGCAACATGTAGCCCGCACCCCGTTCAAGCGTGCGTGGCGGGCGCAATCCATGCCGGCAGCGCGCCATGCCCGCCGCGCGGCGCGTGCCAGACCTGGCGCGCGGCTGCGGTCACGCTGTCGATGAGCGGTACGGGAACGTGGGCTTGCAGCTTCTGCGCGAGGCCCGCCAGCCCGGCGCCGCCCAGCACGATCGCGTCCACGGGCTGGCGCCGCAGGACGGTCGTGCAGGCGCCGATCAAGATCTGTTCTGCCGCATCCGGCGCGGCGTATAGCGCGGCCCCGTCGAGTTCGACGGTATGGATGTCGCGCACGGTGTGGCCGCCCTCCAGCGTGGGCAGCAAACGCTCCAGGATCGGGCCCCACGCGTGGCCGCCCGTGATGACCGCGCAACTGCCGTAGGTTGCCGCTTCCATCAACGCGGCTTCCGCCAAGCCGGTGACGGGGCACGGCGCCACCTCGCGCAGCGCGAAGAGCCCCGGGTCGCCAAAGCAGCCGATGATGGCGGCGTCGATGGCTGGCTGCTCCGCCCGCGTCCATGCGTCGAGCGCGGCGTGCGCGGCCACCGCGTAGCCGACTTCGGTGGCGATGTACGGCGCGCCAAATCGGGCGGTGACGGATTCCACAACAACATCGCTGGGCAATGCGGCCTGCACGAAGCGTGTGATGGTCTGTGTGAGCGCGCTTGTGGTGTTCGGGTTGATCAACAGCAGCCGGCGCGGGCTGGAGGATTCGGTAGCGATGGTCATTGGCACGCGTTCAGTCGACACGCCCGGCGCTTTGGCGGCGGCGCAGTCGAACAATGGCCAGCATCGTCAGCCCCATCACGACGAACGACACCACGGTGGTGAGCGTGCCCAGCGCGTAGATGGACGGCGTCGTGACGGTGGTGGTCAAGCCTTGCAGCTCGAGCGGCAGCGTGTTGACATCGCCGATGGCCTGCGAGGTGCGCGCGATCTCGTCCCAGCTCAGCGTGAAACCGAACATGCCCACGCCGATGAGCGACGGCGCAATCAGCGGCAGCACGACGTGGCGGAAGGTCTGCCACGGCGTGGCGCCCAGGTCGCGCGCGGCTTCTTCGTAGGCCGGGTTGAAGCGGTTGAAGACGGCGAACATGATGAGCAGGCCGAACGGGAGCGTCCACGTGAGGTGCGCACCGAGGGCGGAGGTCCACAGGCCCAGCGACGATCCGAAGCTGTCGGCCTGATCGCTCATGCCCATCGCGGTGAGCAGCGCCTTGAGGCCCGTGTCGATGAGCCGGAACTGCAGGCCGATGCCGAGCGACACCACGATGGACGGCATGATCAGGCTGGCCACCGTCACATAGAACAGCACACCGCCGCCGCGCAGCCGCTTGCGAAACGCCAGCGCGGCCAGCAGCGAGAGCCCCATGGTCAGGGCCATCACGACCGCGCCGAGCGCCAGCGAGCGCCGGAACGCCGCGCCGATATCCACCACGCCCAGCCCGTCGGCTAGCTGGCGATACCAGTGCAGCGACAGCCCGTTCATCGGGAACGTCAACCCGCCGTCCGGGCCCTGGAAGCTGAGTGCGAAGATCGTCAGCATCGGCCCGTACAGGAACAGCACAAACAGCGCGAAGAGGCACGCCAGCGGCCAGAAGCCGGGGGCGCGTGGTTCACGAAAGCGCGCTTGCATGTCAAAGCTCCTTGCGGATGTCGACCACGCGGGTCAGGCCCCAGATGATCATCAGCACCGTCAGCAGCAGCACCACGGCATTGGCGGCTGCCAGCGGAAATTGCAGGTACGACGTCTGCACCTGGATCATCTTGCCGACCGAGGCAATCTGCTGGCCGCCCATCACGCCGACGGTGACGAAATCGCCCATCACGATGGTCAGGATGAAGATGGAGCCGATCAGGATGCCGCTGCGCGACAGCGGCACGATCACATGCCAGAGCGTCTGCCACGCGGTGGCGCCCGCATCGCGCGCGGCTTCGAGCAACGCGCGGTCGATACGCATCATCGAATTGAAGATCGGCACGATCATGAACATGGTGTAGAGGTGCACATAGGCAAGCACAACCGAAAAGTTCGAATACAGCAGCCAGTCCTGCGGCTGGTCGATCAGGTGCATGGCCTGCAGCGTCTGGTTGACGAGGCCGTTGCGGCCCAGCAGCGGAATCCAAGAAATCATGCGGATCACGTTGGACGTCCAGAACGGCACCGTGCAGATCACGAACAGCAGCGTCTGCACGGCAGCCGAGCGCACGTGGAACGCGAGGAAGTACGCCAGCGCAAAACCCAGCACCAGCGTGAGCGCCCAGGTGCCCAGCGCAAAGCGCAGCGTCGACAGATACGTCGACGCGGTCACGCACAGATCGCCGTATTCATTGAGGTGGCCGCAGCCTTCCCACAGCTTGGCGTAGTTGCGCAAGGTGAAGGTCGGCAGCAGCGCGTACTCGTTGAAATCCCAGAAGCTGACCATCGCGACCAGCCCGAGCGGGATGAGGAAGAACACCACGAACACCGCCGCAAACGGCAGCGCCTGCAAGCCCGGACCGACCGGGCGCCGGGCGGCAGCGGGTGCGTCGTTGGCCGGCGCCGACGCTGCCGACGGTTCTGACGATGTGGACGGTGCGGTGGTCGTCATGATCAGGCGGCGACGAACTCGTTCCACTTGCGGACCATGTACTCGTTCTCGTCCATGACCGCGTTCCAGCAGGCGATGCCGCCCATGCGCTGTTCGTAGCTGCCGCCGTCGCGCACGCTGCCGGCCTTGGCAAGCACATCGCCGTGCGGGCTCTTGATGTCCTTGGCGGCGGGCTTGCCTTCCATCCAGTAGGCCCACTCGTACGGCTCCATCTTGGCCTTGGCCGTGTCGAGCACGGCGCTGTAGTAGCCCTGGCGATTCAGGTAGGCACCGGCCCAGCCGTCGAGGAACCAGTTGATGAATTCATACGCCGCATCGAGCTTCTTGCCCGACACCGTCTTCGGAATGCCAAAGCCGGCAGCCCACGCGCGATAGCCTTCCTTCAGCGGCTGGAACGTGCAGTCGATGCCCTTGCTGCGCACGGCCGTCACCGCCGGGCTCCACATCGACTGGATCACCACCTCGCCCGAGGACATCAGGTTCACGCTTTCGTTGAAGTCCTTCCACAGCGCGCGGAACTGGCCGGCCTTCTTGGCTTCGATCAGCGTCTTGATGGTCAGGTCGATTTCGGCGCGGGTCATGTTGCCCTTGTCGGCGTACTTGTGCAGGCCCTTGGCTTCCACCACCATCGCCGCGTCCATGATGCCGATCGACGGAATGTTCAGGATCGACGCGCGCCCCTTGAACTCGGGGTTCAGCAGCTCGGCCCATGAGTTGATGGGGCGCTTGATGAGGTCGGGGCGAATGCCCAGCGTGTCGGCGTTGTACACGGTCGGGATCAGCGTCATGAACTGCGTGGGCGAGGTCGCGAACGTGGTCGCATTGGCGCCCGGCAGGTACATGACCTTCTTGGGCGCGGTGCCCTGGTCGCCCACCTTCTTGCCGGCCACCTCGCCTTTGGTGAACAGCGACGTGATCTTGTCGGCGTTCTTGATGCGCCGCGCGTCGATGCCCAGCAGGTTGCCGGTCGGCACGATCTTCTTGAGCGAGAAATACTCCGTGTCGATCAGGTCGAAGCTGCTCGGCGCGGTCACGGCGCGCTTGGTGATCTCATCGGTGGTGACGGCCACGTATTGCACGCGGATGCCCGTATCGGCTTCAAATTTTTCGGCGATCAGCTTGTCCTGGTTGACCGCCGTGCCGAGGTAGCGCAGCGTCAGCTTTTCTTGCGCGTGGATCGCGGGTACGACGCCGGTGGCCAGGATGGCGGCCATGCCCTTGAGTGCGGTGCGGCGGCCGGCCTTGAAGTCGTTGGAATCGTCAGACATGTTGCAACCCCTGATGTGAAGGTGAAGGCAGCGCCTGAAGCCGTCAGGCGGCGGATTGGAATGTCGGGTCTCGGGTGTCAGGCGGCGGAGCCGGCCGGCAGACGGTGCGCCTGCGCGGCATCCCACGAAGCCCAGATGGGTTGATGCAGCGTCAAGCGCGCGATGGCGGCGTCGGTCTCGGGCAGGCTCACCGTTACGCGTTGCGAGGGCGAGAGCGCCACGCCTTCCACGCTCACCAGCACGTGCGTGCCCTGGTATTCGATGTCGCAGATGCGGCCGTGCAGGCGGGGGCGGTCCCCGGCGGTGGCCTCATCGGCGTGCAGGGCCATGCGATCGATGCGCACCGCCACGGGCCCATGCGCGTCTTCCAGCAGGTTGTGTCCGCCGATGAAGGTCGCAACAAACGCGCTGGCCGGCTGGTTGTAGATCTCGCGCGGGCTGCCCGCCTGTTCGATGCGGCCGTGGTTCATCACCACCATCTGGTCGGCCAGCGCCATCGCTTCTTCCTGCGAGTGCGTGACATGCACGAACGTCAACCCCAGCTCCTGCTGCCAGCGCCGCAGCTCGGCACGCATCTGCGTGCGCAGGAACGGGTCCAGCGCAGAGAGGGGTTCGTCCAGCAGCAGCACGCGCGGCTCCATGATCAGCGCACGTGCCAGCGCCACGCGTTGCTGCTGGCCGCCCGACAACTCGCCCGGCCGGCGCTGCGCCAGGTGGCCCATCGCCACGCGTTCGAGCAACGCCTGCGCGCGTTGGCGGCGCTCGCGTGTGTTGATGCCGCGCATCTTCAGGCTGAAGGCCACGTTGTCGAGCGCGCTCAAATGCGGAAACAGCGCGTAGCTCTGGAACATCATGGCCGTGCCGCGCGACGCCGCGGGCAGGTTGGTGATGTTGCGGTGGCCCAGCAGGATGTCGCCGTCGCTCACATGCTCGTGGCCGGCAATCATGCGCAGCGTTGACGATTTGCCGCAGCCCGACGGGCCCAGCAGGCAGCAGTAGCTGCCGGCGGGCACGCGCAGGTTGATGGCATCGACCGCCACGGCGTCTTGCGCGTAACGCTTGGTCAGCGCAACGAGTTCGAGGGAGTCGGCAGCGGGAGCAGCGACGGCAGCGGGAGCGGTGGGGGCGCGGGTCATGTCGGGTTGGTGCAATAGGTGTGCCTGTCTGCGCGCGGCAAATTCGCGGCGTGCGCGCCGGGCATGCGTCGTTCTGGTGCGTGTGGCCGCATCTGCGGGCAGCCGCGCCACATACCGGGGCAGGCGGCGCGGCCGGCTTCGCGCGGGTCAGAAGGTGTGACGCACGCCCAGCGCCACCGAGGTCTGGCTCGTGCCCGGCACACCGCCGCCGATGGCGCCCGACGTGGTGTTGACCAGCGCTTCCGTCGCGCTCGACGAGTTCTTCAGATACGCCACGTTGGCCACCAGCGTGGTGCGCTTCGACAGGCTGTAGAGGCCCAGCAGCCGGTAGACCATCGAGCTGTTCGACAGCGTCGTGTTACGGCGGTACAGCACATCGGCCGAGCCGGTAAAGGCCGTGGTGAAGGCGTAGTCGACGCCGCCTTCCACCGCGTACGCCTTGCGCGCCGACATGCTGGGAATCGACTGGAACGCGCCCGCGCCGCCCACATCGGCGCGCGCCGCGCCCAGCCGCAGCTTGGTCGCCCCAAGCGTGTAGCTGCCGCCCACGGTGATCAGCTTGTAGAGCGAGCCGGTGCCGCTGCCATCGCGCTCCTGGTCGTAGCTGGCGGCCAGGTACAGCGGGCCGGCGCTATAGCGCCCCGCCAGGTTGAACAGCGAACCCTGCGAGATCGAGCCGGCGGCTTCGCCAAAGCCGTACATCGCGCCGAACTGCGCGCCGCCCAGGTCGGGCGACACGTACTTGACCGTGTTGTTGTAGATCTCGCTGACGGCGTCGAACTCGCTGAACTTGAAGATTGAGCCCGAGTTGTAGCCGCCCTTGAAGACGCTGCCCACCAGCCAGTCGTCGTTGAAGTTCCATTGCTTGCCGGCCGTGAGCGTGCCCGACGACGAACTCAGCCCGACATACGAATTGCGCGAGAACAGCGTCCCGTTGGACGACATGCGCCCGTTGCTCGGGTTGAAACCCGCCTGCAGGTTGAACAGCGCCTTCAGGCCGCCACCGAGGTCTTCCTTGCCGCTCAGGCCGAAGTTGGACACACCGAGAATGCTGTCCGACACGCCGGTCAGGCTTTGCGAGCCGTTGCCGGCATGGTTGGTCCAGCTCACGCCGGTATCGATGACGCCCGACAGCGTCACGCTCGACTGCGCCGCAGCGACGCCAGACAGCCCGAATGCCAGGGCGGCAGCGCCCAGCTTGGTGGTGGTGCTCATGACAGGTGATCCCCCTAAATGAATTGGCGCGACCGCGTGGCCGCCCCTGGCATTGCGTTCTATGTTGAGTACAAGCTTCGTTTGGATTGTGCACAATCACGGATGTCATCTATGCAGTAACCGTGCCATGCAAAATCGCGGGTTTTCGCATGCTTCTGGTGCAAAACCGCGTGGGAGGCGGGGAGATTTCTTGAGAATGGCGCACCAAGGTCGTCCGCATTGGCATCAGGGTTGTGCACAATCCAAGCGCGGTTTGCTCGATTAGAATGGCGAGATGCCAGCGCCTACGACCCCTCCGATCTCCCAGCCCCGCCGTAACAACGCCGAAATCGACGCCCGCATTTCCGATGCGGTGTACGAGGCGATCCTTGAGCAGAAGCTGCCGCCGGGCACGCGCCTGGTCGAGGCGCAGCTATGCAAGGCCTTTGGAATTACGCGGGGGACATTGCGCCGGGTGCTGGTCAAGCTGGCGCATGAGGGCGTGGTCGAACTGCAGCCCAATCGCGGCGCGACCATCGCCGTGCACGACGCGGCGGAAGCGCGACAGGTCTTTGGGGCGCGGCTGATTCTGGAAACCGGCTCGGTGCGGGAACTGGCCCAGCACGCCACCGCGGCGCAACTCGCCGAATTGCGCGCGCTGGCCGCTGCAGAACATGCCAGCCGGGAATCCGGCAACTGGCGCGAGTGGATCCGCCTGTCGGGCGATTTCCACATCCAGCTTGCCGAGGCCAACGGCAACCCCATCATCACGGCGATGCTGCGCACGCTGGTGGCGCGCACCTCGCTGCTGATCGGGCTTTATGAGTCTCCCGCACGGCCGAGCTGCGGCCACGACGAACACCTGGCCATTCTCGATGCGGTGGAGCGCCGCGAGGGCGAGCGTGCCGCGCGGCTGATGGGCGAACACCTGGGTGAATACATCGCTGCGCTGGAGCTGGAGCCCCGGCAGGTGGAGTCGATCGATTTCTCGACGCTCTTCCGCCGCGTCAAGCTCTGACCGCGCGGTGGCCTAGCGTTGCAGGATCGCCAGGGCCACGAGAATGCCCACGGGCGGCAACACGCACCAGAACGATAGCGTCGCAAACGCGAGCGCCCCCAGCACCGCCCCGATGGCAAAGCCGGCAAGCGGCGGCACCATCTTGCGCAACCGCGTGCGCGCAACGTCCTTCTGCGTAGCGCCTGGCGATAGCAGCTCCACCACGTCGATCACGATCTGCGTGGTGTTGCCCGTCATGATCGTCGTGGGGGCGTGTTCCGACAGCACGATGCGCGCCTTGGCGTTCTGCACGCCCATCGCCGCGACGCCGATCAGCCCGACAACGATGGTGGCCGGTGCATCGGGCGACTGAATCGGCAGCGCCAGCAGGCCCGCCGCCATGAAGGCCAGCAGCAGAACGGCCTGCACAAGCAGCAGCGGGCGCAGCGGCGCCACACCGCGCCGCGCGAGCGCCGTCACGGCGAGTTTGGTCGCCGCCACGGCCACCACGAACATCGGCAGCGCCAGCAGCTTGGCGAGCACGCCTTGGCCGGAGCCCGCCAGTTCCAGGCCGATCATCACGAAGTTGCCGGTGACATGCGCGGTGAACAGTCCGAACAACGCCGCAAAGCCGACCACATCCACGTAGCCCGCGACGAACGCCAGCAGCGTTCCCTGTGCGATCAGGAAACGCGCTGACGCCGGTGCGGCCGTTGCCGCCGTCGCCGCTTCAGAAGGCAAAGCACGAACACCCGAAGGCGCCCCAGAAGCCGCGGAAGTCGGTGGTCGGCACATTGGCCGTGCGCGCTTTCTGGTGAGCGTGGCCGTGCACCGAACACGAACCGACGCACTGATGCACCTGCTGCTGCATGGGCGCAGCCGGCCGCCAGTGCCCCGGCACGCGCGCCACGGGCGACCACTCCGGCAGCACCGGAATCGGCGGCGGGCCGAATTCGGCAAACTCCGCGGCGCCGTAGACGATGCGGCCGCCCACCACCGTCAGCACCGATTCGATGGTCTTGATATCGGCCTCGGGCACGCTGAAGAAATCCGCCGACAACGCCGCCAGATCAGCGAGTTGCCCGACCTTGATCTGCCCCTTGTTGCCCTGGTCTGCCGAGAACCAGGCGCTGCCGTGCGTGTACAGCTCGAGCGCCACCTCGCGCGGCAGCCCTTCCGGATACAGCGCCATGCCGCCCACGGTGCGCCCGCTCGCCAGCCAGTACAGCGACGTCCACGGGTTGTAGCTCGACACGCGCGTGGCGTCGGTGCCGGCGCCCACGGGCACGCCTTCGGCCAGCATGCGCTTGATGGGCGGCGTCTGTTCGGCAGCGGCTGCGCCGTAGCGGTCGACAAAGTATTCGCCCTGGAAGGCCATGCGGTCCTGGATGGCGATGCCGCCCCCGAGTGCGCGCACGCGCTCGATGTTCTTTGGCGAAATCGTCTCCGCATGGTCGAAGAACCACGGCAGGCCGTTGAAGGGAATGTCGCGGTTCACGCGCTCGAACACATCGAGCATGCGGGAGATCGATTCGTCGTAAGTGGCGTGCAGCCGGAACGGCCAGCGCTGCGCGACGAGGTGGCGCACCACGGTTTCCAGCTCCTGCTCCATCGTCTCGGGCAGGTCGGGGGGCGGTTGCAGGAAGTCTTCGAAATCAGCGGCGGAGAAGACCAGCATCTCGCCCGCGCCGTTGTGGCGGAAGAAGTCGTCGCCCTGGCGGTATTGCACGCTGCCGGTCCAGTTCTTGAAATCCGCCAGCTCTTCTTTCGGTTTCTGCGTGAAGAGGTTGTAGGCGATGCGGATGGTGAGCTGGTTCTGCGCCGACAGCTCGCGGATGACCTCGTAGTCTTCCGGGTAGTTCTGGAAGCCGCCGCCCGCGTCGATGGCGCTCGTCACGCCCAGGCGGTTCAGCTCGCGCATGAACTGGCGCGTGGAGTTGACCTGGTATTCGGGCGGCAGCTTCGGCCCCTTGGCGAGCGTCGCGTACAGGATCATCGCGTTGGGCCTGGCGATCAGCATGCCGGTGGGCTCGCCGGATGCGTCCCGCTGGATCTCGCCGCCGGGCGGGTTCGGCGTGTCCTTGGTGTAGCCGACCTGGCGCAGCGCCGCGCGGTTGAGCAGCGCGCGGTCGTACAGGTGCAGCACGAACACGGGCGTATCGGGCGCGGCCTGGTTCAGCTCTTCGAGCGTGGGCATGCGGCGCTCGGCAAACTGGAATTCCGACCAGCCGCCCACCACGCGCACCCATTGCGGCGACGGCGTGCGCGCGGCCTGCTCCTTGAGCATGCGCATCGCGTCGGCCAGCGAGGGCACGCCTTCCCAGCGCAGCTCGAGGTTGTAGTTCAGCCCGCCCCGGATCAAGTGCAGGTGTGAATCGTTCAGGCCCGGAATGACGGTGCGCCCGCGCAGGTCGATGACCTGAGTCGTGGCACCACGCTGTGCCATCACGGTGGCATCGTCGCCCACGGCAACGAAGCGGCCGTCACGCACGGCAACGGCGCTGGCGGTGGGGCGTTCGCGGTCGACCGTGTGGATGCGGCCGTTGTGCAGGATGAGGTCGGCGGTCATTGCGTCAGTATTTGGGGAAAATCGAAAAGCGTCCGGGTCCGGCAATCAGGACGGTGGTGAAGATGATCAGCAGCATCCACCCGAACTGTCCATCGGCAAGCGACCAGTCCGGATGCACCACCAGCATGGCCACGAGCAACGTGGCGATGATGGGCAGACACGCCAGGCGCGTCAGCACGCCAAGCGCAATCAACAGCGGGCACAGCGTTTCCGACAGGATGGCGAGCAGCAGCGTGGGTGCGGCGCCCATGTGGAATGGGTCTTCAATGCGCGTCAGTTCCTGGCTGTAGTGCAGCACCTTGGGCAGCCCATGCACGGCGATCAGCAGGGCGCTGCCGGTGACGCGCAGGAACAGCAGGCCGGCATGCGGGGCAACATTCGCCGCGGTGCCGGCGGGGGCGGCAGCTTGCGAGGGTTCGAGCGAGAGGCGTGTCATGGCATCAGCTTGGATTGCGCGGCGCGGTGCTGCCGGATTCGCCGGTGGCGGCCAGGTCCGTGGGTGACGCCTGGGGCGGCGCTTGGCTGGGCACTTGAGGCGGCGCACCCGTGATCTTCGGTACGCATTCGTGGCGGAACCACGCCATGGTGATCGGCTCGCCGGCCAGCAGGCGCTGCGCGGCCGGCACGATCTGTTCGCCGATCAGCATGCCGAGCAGCCCGACCAGCGCGATCGCCGGTGGCGCCGGTGAGCGGACGTGCAGCAGTGCATAGATGACGCCAACCAGCATGCCGACGGCAATGGAGATGAGGTAGGGCTTCACGAGGAGGGCTCCAGGATGCCAAGGGGCGGCGCGCGCAAACGGCGCCGCCCGTGCCGATCAGGTGCTGAGGAAGGCCAGCAGGTCCGCGTTGACCTTGTCCGCCTCGGTCACGCACATGCCGTGCGAGCCGCCCGGATAGACCTTCAGCGTCCCGTTCTTCACCAGTTCCACGCCCAGCTTGGCCGAATTGTCGATCGGCACGATCTGGTCGTCGTCGCCATGCAGGAACAGCACCGGCACGTCGATCTTCTTCAGGTCTTCGGTGTAGTCGACCTCCGAGAATTCCTTGATGCACAGATACTGGCCGTGAATGCCGCCGGTCATGCCCTGCGCCCAGAAGGCGTCGATGGTGCCCTGCGAGACCTTCGCGCCCGGCCGGTTGAAGCCGAAGAACGGCGTCGCGAGATCGCGGTAGAACTGCGAGCGGTTCTCGGACACGCCCTTGCGGATGCCGTCGAACACGTCCATCGGCAAGCCGTTCGGGTTGGCTGCCGTCTTCAGCATGATGGGCGGCACCGCGCCGATCAGCACCGCCCGGGCCACGCGCTTGGTGCCGTGGCGGCCGATGTAGTGTGCGACTTCGCCGCCGCCGGTGGAATGGCCGACCAGCGTGGCGCCCTGGATGTCGAGCGCGTCGAGCAGCGCTGCCAGGTCGTCGGCATAGGTGTCCATGTCGTTACCCTGCGACGGCTGGTCGGAGCGGCCGTGGCCGCGCCGGTCATGCGCGATGACACGAAAGCCCTTCTGCACGAGGAACAGCATCTGTGCGTCCCACGCGTCGGCATTGAGCGGCCAGCCGTGCGAGAAGACGACGGGCTTGCCGCTGCCCCAGTCCTTGTAAAAGATGCGCGTACCGTCTTGGGTGGTAATCGTTTGCATGGGAATGAGAGAGAGGGTGGAGGCTGGTTGAATGGACGACGGGGCGACGCATGCGGTTGCACATGCGTCGCCCGGTCGGAACAGCGTCTTCTTTTATAGTCGGCGGCGCGATCAGTTGGCAGCCACGGCAGCCAGCGCCTCGTGCGGCGTCGCGGTGCGTTGCGGGGCCTTGTGCACCATCGTGTAGGCGTAGTCCACGCCCATGCCGTAGGCGCCGGAGTGCTCCTTCACCAGCTTCATGACGGCGTCGTACGTGTCGCGGTGGGCCCAGTCACGCTGCCATTCCAGCAGCACCTGTTGCCACGTCACGGGCACCACGCCGGCCTGGACCATGCGCTGCATGGCGTAGTCGTGCGCGTCCTTTGACGTACCACCCGAAGCGTCGGCCACCATGTAGATCTCGTAGTCGGCATCGTGCATGGCCGACAGCGCGAAGGTGCAGTTGCACACCTCCGTCCACAGGCCCGAGACGACCACCTTCTTGCGGTTGTTCTTTGCCAGGGCATCGCGCACCTTCTGGTCGTCCCAGGAGTTCATCGAGGTGCGTTCCAGCAGTGGCTGATCCGGAAACACATCGAGCAGCTCCGGATAGGTGTAGCCCGAAAAGCTCTGCGACTCGACGGTCGTAATGGTGGTGGGGATGTTGAAGATCTTCGCGGCCTTGGCAAGGCCAACGGTGTTGTTCTTCAGAACCTGACGATCGATCGACTGCACGCCGAAGGCCATTTGCGGCTGGTGGTCGATGAAGATCAATTGACAGTTCTGGGGGGTAAGGACTTCCAGCTTGGGATTCATGGCCGTATCCAGTTTCCGATGGGGAAATACAAGAGGGGATGCTGCAGACCTGTCGCCGCATCGGCGCGGCGCGATCAACGGCCCATCCATGATAGGAAGTTGCGTTCGGGGCGCAACGCCTCAATCGGCGAGTGCAGTTTTTGCGTTTGCCGAACAATCGTCGCGACGTTCGGAAACATTCAGTCGGTACCCTGGACCCGCGCGCCGGTCGCGGGATTCGGTCTTGAGATTCGGCGCGCCTGGCCGTCAGCGACGTCAGCGAATCCAGCCGCGCTCGAGCAAGGGCTTGTCCCAAGCCAGCTCGCCGGCGTGGTGGCTGGCCAGGCAATCGATGAGCGCGCACACCTTGACCGCCTGCCGCTGCGTCGCCGGATACACGGCCGAGAAATGCAGCGGTGTCAGGTCGTAATCGGCCAGCACGGGCACGAGGCGGCCAGCGACCAGGTCGTCGCTGATGACGAGCGTGGGCAGGCAGGCGATGCCGGCGCTGGTCAGGGCGTAGTCGCGCAGCAGATGCACGGAGTTGGAGCGCACCTGCTCGGGCAGGTCCATCGCGGGGAGCGTTTCGCCGTTGCGCGAGAACTCCCAGCGCTTGCGTGTCGGATAACCGGAATACAGCGCCAGCGAATGCTGCAGCAGGTCGGCCGGCTGCTGCGGCAGGCCGTACTCTTCCACGTACGCCGGCGTGGCGCAGAACATGCGCCGCAGCGTGAACAGGCGCCGCTCGATCAGCGAATCGTTGATGGGCGGAAAGATCTGGAACACCACGTCGAATCCCTCCGCAATGGGGTCGACCACGCTGTCGTCCACCACCACGTCGAGCTGGATATCGGGGTACTGCGCACCGAACCGGGCCAGCGGTTCGGCAAAGTGGCTGAGCGCGTATCCGGGCAGCATGCGGATGCGTAGCTTGCCGGCCGGCGTGGCGCGCAGGCCGCGCATCTGGTCGGTGAGATCCGTCAGCATGCAGACGGCTTCGGCGCATTGCTTGTAATAGGTCTCGCCCACTTCGGACAGGCGCACATGCCGCGTGCTGCGGTGAAACAACGGCGCTTCGATAAAGCGCTCCAGCTGCTGCACGCGATTGGTGACCACCGAGTTGGTCACGCCCAACTGGCGGGCGGCCTCGGCAAAGCTGCGCGTTTCTGCCACGCGCACGAAGGCTTCGATACTGAGAAAACGGTCCATTTGCAGCGTCCTGGCGCCTGAGGTGAAAGGGTGGCGCGACGCCGGCCATCATACGGCGAACCGGTGAAATGTGACGGGAGCGTCAGCAAGGCTTTTCCGCCCGTCGTCGCGTCGTTTATCCTCTGCAATCTGTTTCATCCCGTCTTCCGTTCCAATACCAAGCAATACCAAGCGAGGAGCAGTTCATGGCAATTCAAGTCGTCGGCATCGTCGGTGCCGGAACAATGGGTAACGGCATTGCGCAAGCGTGCGCCGTGGTCGGGCTGGATGTGGTGATGGTGGATATCAGCGATGCCGCCGTGCAGAAGGGCATTGCCACCGTGGCCGGCAGCCTGGATCGCCTCATCAAGAAGGAAAAGCTGACCGAAGCCGACAAGGCCGCAGCGCTCGCCCGCATTCAGGGCTCCACGTCGTACGACGACCTCAAGCGCGCCGACCTCGTCATCGAAGCCGCCACCGAGAACTTCGACCTGAAGGTGAAGATCCTCAAGCAGCTGGAGGCTGCGGCTGCACCGCACGCAATCGTGGCGTCGAACACGTCGTCCATCTCGATCACCAAGCTGGCCGCCGTGCTCCAGGATGCCAGCCGCTTCATCGGCATGCATTTCTTCAACCCAGTGCCGATGATGGCGCTGGTGGAAGTCATCCGCGGCCTGCAGACGAGCGATGCCACGCACACGGCGGTGGAAGCGCTGGCCAAGCAGCTCGGCAAGACGCCCATCACGGTCAAGAACAGCCCGGGCTTTGTCGTCAACCGGATCCTGTGTCCGATGATCAACGAGGCGTTCTGCGTGCTGGGCGAGGGTCTGGCTTCGCCGGAGGAGATCGACGAAGGCATGAAGCTCGGCTGCAATCACCCGATCGGGCCGCTGGCGCTGGCCGACATGATTGGCCTGGACACCATGCTGGCCGTGATGGAAGTGCTGTACACCGAATTCGGTGATCCGAAATACCGCCCCGCCATGCTGATGCGCGAAATGGTGGCCGCCGGCTACCTGGGCCGCAAGACCGGCCGCGGCGTGTACGACTATCGCAAGTGAGCCAATCCCACACCGCATCGGAGCCGTCCATGTCGATCTATACGTATCAGGTGCTGTGGGCTGACCTGGACGGCAACCAGCACCTCAAAAACACGCGCTACATCGACTACGCGTCGCACAGCCGGTTTCGTTTTCTGACCGAGCAGGGCTTTGGCCCGAAGGCCTTCGCGCAGCACAAGCTCGGGCCGGTGGTGTTTGAAGACCGCGTCAGCTACCGCAAGGAACTGCGCCTCATGGATGCCTTTACCGTGAGCGTGGAGACCGCCGGCCGCAACGAGCGCGGTTCGCGTTTCATCATGGTCAACCGCATCCGCAATGAAGCGGGCGACCTGTGTGCGGAAATCACCAGCATGTGCGCGTGGTTTGACCTTGCCGAGCGCAAAGTTGCCGCGCCACCGCCGGCGCTGTTCGCCGTGATGGAACGCACGCCCCGTACGGACGACTACCGGCTGCTGTAACGGCTGTCCGCCAACTGTCAGGCCGGATTCGCGCAAACTGTCTGCAAGTGTGCATGGAGACGGTGTGGCGGTGCGTTGAAGATGACGCATCGCCACACCGTTTTTTCTTCCCCAACACTTCGGACGCCACCATGTCGCGCTACGCCTTCCGCCTGCTCAACGTCTTTGCCGAATCCACCTTTGGCGGCAACCAGCTCGCCGTGTTTGAAGACGGGCGCGGCCTGGACGACGCCACCATGCAAGCCATCGGACGCCAGTTCAACCTGTCGGAGATCACCTTCATCTTTCCCGACGCGGCCGATGGCGCCACGGCGCGCTTCCGCATCTTCACGCCCGATTACGAGATGCCGTTTGCCGGCCACCCGTCGCTGGGGACCGCGCAGGTGGTGCGCGAACTGTATGGCCCCGGCAATGAGCTGACGTTGCGTTGCCAGTCGGGCATCGTGTCGCTGACGGCGCAGGACGACGGGTGGTCGCTGGTGCCGCCGCGCTCCGGTGCCCTGAGCACGCGCGAGGCGGACCCGGCCATCGCCGGCATGCTGGGCTTGGATGCCGATGCGCTGGCAGGCCCGCCGCTGTGGGTGGATGCCGGTATCGAACAGTTGATGGTGCCCGTCAAGACACGCGCTGACGTCGACCGCGCCCGCCCCGATCTGTCGGTGTTCGACGCGTGGCCGCGCAGCCGCAATGACGGGCGCAACGCGTACGTCTTCACCATGCCGAAGCCCGGCAGCAATGATCCGGTGGTGTCGCGCTTCTTCTTCGAATACGGCACCGGCATGCTCGAAGACCCGGGCACCGGCTCGGCGTGTGCCAACCTCGGCGGCTGGCTGCGCGCGACCGGCCATGCGTTGCCGGCCAGTTACCGCATCGAGCAGGGCGCTGCGGTGGGACGACCCTGCCACCTCACGCTGCGGGTGGATGCCGACGGCACCATCCACGTCGGTGGCCGCGTGATCGAAATCGGCCGCGGCACGTTGACGATTTAATCGGCGGCGCTCAACTGCTTGCAGAAGAACGTCGTCCCGCAGAACGCGCCGTCGGGCATCAGCGCGTAGTTAGGCACCACGCCCACGCGCTGCCAGCCGGCGCGTGCGTACAGCCGCTCGGCGTCGCCGCCCGTTACGGTGTCGAGCACGAGCACCGTCTTGCCCTCGGCGCGCGCCTCGTCTTCGATGGCCGCCATCAACCGCTGCGCCAAGCCTTGCCGGCGCGCGCGGCGGTGCACGAGCATCTTGGCGACGTCGGCGCGGTGCGGCTGGTTTTCCGGCTGCGCGAGCACCAGTTGCACGGTGCCGTGGATGGCGCCCGCCGCATCTTCGGCAATCAGCAGGGCGCGCTCGCCCCTGGCCACGCCGTCGGCCACACCGCGCCAGAATGCCCGCGCCTTGTCTTGCGACAGCGGCGCCATGAAGCTGACCGACGCGCCGCCCTCCACGCAATCGATCAGCACATCGGCCAAGGCATCGACGCACGCGCTTGCCTCGTTGGCGCCCACGCGGCGGATGGTCAGGGTGTCGGTCATCAGGGCCTCCAGTGGGCAGCGGATACGGTTGTGAGTGCGACGAGGTAGCGGGCCGGCCGCCGTGTGGGGTTGTGATAGACGATCGGGCAGTCCAGCCGCATGGTCAGGCAATCGCCTGCATTGAGGCGCCAGTGCGCGTCGCCCACGGTCATTTCCATCGTGCCTTCGATGATCCACACCTGCTGGTGGATTTCCGCATCGCGCGCGCCGGTGTCATAGGCGACGCGCTCGCCGGGCGGAAAGTGCACCTCCACGAGCTGCAGCGGCGAACGCGCTGCCGGCGACAGGTTGCGCCGCACGTAGCCCGAGGCGGGGTCGGTCCACTCCGGCTGCTCCGCCGCGCGCGATACGGGCGAGGGCTCCGCGGCCGGCGCCGCACCGTCTTCGAACAGCGAGGCCAGCGTCACGCCCAGCGCGGAGCTGAGCCGATCGAGCACCGCAGCGGTCGGGCTGCTCTGGCCGCGCTCGATCAGGGAGATGGCCGATCGGCTGACCTGGCTGCGTTCGGCCAGCGCGTCGAGCGAGAGCCCCTGGGCGTCGCGCAATTCGCGCAGGCGCTGGGCGATACGTTGATGGATGTCCATGCATTCCAGTTTAATGGAATTCTGCATCTAGTAAACTGGAATACGAGGCGACGAATGATTAGCCTTGCTGAGGGTAGTGCCTTGCGCAACCGTCGGCTGAATCTTGCGATTGCTGCTAGATTGCCCAGCCACGCAAATTTTTTTCGCCGTTTTCTAGACGATTGGTCTACAGGAGCTTGCCATGCCGCAACGTGAAGCCGTCAATCGCCGCATCGTTCTCGCCAGCCGCCCCAGCGGCACGCCTTCGCTCGACAACTTCCGCATCGAAGAGACTGCCGTGCCCACGCCGCAGGACGGCCAGGTGCTGCTGCGTACGCTGTACCTGTCGCTCGATCCTTACATGCGCAATCTGATGGATGAAGTCGGCCCCGGTTACGCGCCGCCGGTGGAGGTGGGCGCGCCCATGGTGGGCGGTACTGTCAGCCGCGTGGTGGCATCGCGGGACGCGCGGTTTCGCGAGGGCGATGTGGTGCTCGGCGCGGCTGGCTGGCAGGACTATGCCGTTGCGGGCGGCGACGAGTTGACCGCGCTGGGCGATATGCCGGAGCCATCGCTGGCGCTGGGCGGGCTTGGCATGCCGGCGTTTGCCGCGTACGTTGGGCTGCTCGACATTGGCGAGCCCAAGCCCGGCGAAACCGTGGTGGTGGCCGCGGCCACGGGCGCGGTCGGTGCGGTGGTCGGACAGATTGCCAAGCTCAAGGGCGCGCGCGTGGTCGGCATTGCCGGTGGCGCGGACAAATGCCGCTACGCCGTCGACACGCTCGGCTTTGACGCTTGCCTGGACCGCCGCCAACCCGACCTCGCGAAGAGGCTGGCCCAGGCCTGCCCCGACGGCATCGACGTGTACTTCGAAAACGTGGGTGGCGAGGTGTTCGACGCGGTGTTGCCGCTGCTGAACATCGGCGCGCGTGTGCCGGTGTGCGGTTTCATTTCGCACTACAACGACGAGGCCGCCGCCGGGCCAGACCGCCTGCCCAAGGTCACCGCGACCGTGCTGCAGAAGCGCGTGCGCATGCAGGGCTTCATCATCCTCGACCACTACGCCAGTCGCTACGACGCGTTCCAGCGCGACATGGCCGCGTGGGTGGCGGCCGGCAAGGTGAAGGTGCGCGAAGACCGCGTCGACGGGCTGGAAAACGCCCCGGCCGCGTTCCTCGGCCTGCTCGAAGGACGCAACTTCGGCAAGCTCGTGGTGCGCGTGGCCGAGGCGTGATCGTCCGGGCGTTGTCGGTTCGTTATTGGGCTGCGGCGTCGCGGCGCTGTAACGTGGGCGGCAGCCACGAGCCGTCGAGCGCGGCCTCCTTCGGCCACGTCAGCTGCATGCGCAGCACGAACGGGCCGGTGGGCGGCGGCAGCCAGTTGTTGCGCATGCCTTTGGGCGGCGCACGCTGGATCAGAATGTCGAGCGAGCCGTCGCGGTTCAGGCGCGGGTGGTCGGCTTCGCTCAGCATGTTGCGCAGGCTCGGGCGCTCCGCAGCGCTGCGCGGTTGCCCGCCGGCGGACAACGCGGCGATGGCCCAACCGGCGTTCTCGGGCGGAAGCTGGTTGCGCTCGAAATGCAGGACATAGCGGTGCGTGCTGTCCAGCGCCATGCCGTTGGTGTCGGTCTTGGCGGTCGCGACGAGCATGTCCTGTGGCAGGTCGGTGCCGCCGCCGTTCCACGCGACGATGGCGCGCTGCGCGTAGTCCAGCCCATAGGCGCCGACCATGCGCGGGATGAACCAGCCGTTTTGCGTGATGGGCGGCTGCTTCACGGCCAGCGAGAGGGTCTCCCGCGCCGCCGCCACGCCGCCATCCATGACCTTCAGATTGGCGGCGCTCACGGCCTTGGCGTCGAACGGCGCACCGGGCACGATGCCCAGGTCGCGCAGCGATTGCAGCATCGTCGAATCGGCCGCGTGCGGTGGATTGTCCTTCAGCAGCTCGGCAAAGCGCGTGAAGTAACTGTTCGCATCCAGTGCGGTGACGCGGCGGCGCGCGGCCTCCATGCTGACGTCGAGGTCGGTGGCCTTGTCGGCGTTCACCTTGGTTTCGGCTTCGGCCTCACGCAGCGACGTTTTGCCGAAGGCGTCCAGCGGGGTGATGCGGTAGCGGTCCTGCACCCGGCGTGCGCCGGCCACATCGCGCGCGCCGGCGACTTGCGTGCGGGCGACGACCCACACCAGGCTGGTCGGCGCTGCGATCTGCTTGACGCCGGCCGGCAGCGTGCCTTCCCAGCCCGGCGGCGTGAGGGCGTAGTGCGCGGCCCGCGACCCCGTGGTGCGGTTGCCGAGTGACTCGAACACATCGCTCCACCCGTCGTGCAGCGCCACCCAGATGTGGCGGCGCCCCGTGTCGGGCAGGCTCAGGACGACCGGGCCGTTACGCAAATCGACGAAGGCGCTGCTCGCGAGCACGTCTACGCGGGCGCGCACGCCGGTCGGCAGGGTTTCGTCTTCCAGCGTGCGCTGATGCATGAACGTGCCGGCGGGCGCCAGCGCGGACGTGGTCTGCGCCAGCGCGTCGGTCATCATCAACGGAAACGCGTAGACGTAGGCCGAGCGCACGAGCGCCTCGTTCGGCTGCGGCAGACGTTGTTCGATGGGAGCCGTGGTCGCGGTGTTCTGGGTAGAGCAACCGGTCAGGCCCAGGGTGATCGCCGAGGCCACCACGCTCAGCGCCACGGCCAGCTTGGTCAGCGGGCGCGCGGGCGCAGGGCAGTGCGTCATCTTGTTCTCCTTTGTCGTCGGTGCGCGCAACAGGAAAGCAGACGCCTGTCGGTCATCCCCCCAAGGATGCTTGCGCATACGGTTGCGCGGTGGCCGATCCTGCAGCCCCGCGCATGTCGTGTCATGAATCTTTGGAATGTAGAAGCGCCGCCAGCGCAAGTCAATTGAAGTGCAGCGGGGCACGCACGCATGGCTTGGCGCAGGCGCGTTTCACAGGCGCAGGTGCAGCGCGAGACGCAACTTTGCAGCGTCGTACTCGGCTTTCATGCGCGCCACGATTTCGGCGGCGGGCGGCAGATCGGCAATCTGCCCGACACCCTGGCCGGCTCCCCAGATGTCTTTCCAGGCCTTGGCGCGCGAACTGCCGTCGCCAAAATTCATCTTCGATTTGTCAGCTTCGGGCAGGGCCGCCGGGTCCAGGCCGGCCAGTTCGATGCTTTCGCGGATGTAGTTGCCGTGCACGCCGGTAAAGAGGTTGGTGTAGACAATGTCCGACGCGGCCGCGCGCACGATGGCTTGCTTGTAGCTTTCGGCCGCGTGGGCTTCCTGGCTGGCGATGAAGCGCGTGCCGATATAGGCAAGGTCGGCGCCCATGGCCTGCGCAGCGAGGATGGCATCGCCCGTGGCGATTGCGCCCGACAGCGCGATCGGCCCGTCGAAGATGCGCCGCACCTCGCCAACGAGCGCGAACGGCGAGAGCGTTCCGGCATGCCCGCCCGCGCCGGCGGCGACCAGAATCAGGCCGTCGACGCCGGCTTCCAACGCCTTTTCGGCATGGCGCAGATTGATCACGTCGTGCAGCACGATGCCGCCGTAGCTGTGCACGGCATCGAGGATTTCCTTGACCGGCGCACGCAGCGACGTGATGAAGATCGGCACCTTGTGCTTGACGCACGTGGCCACGTCCTGCTCCAGCCGCGCGTTTGAGTGGTGCACGATTTGATTGACGGCGATCGGCCCCACCACCTTGTCCGGATGCGCGGTGCGGTACGCCGCCAGTTCCGCGTTCATCTGCGTGAGCCAGTCGTCCAGCACCTCCGCCGGGCGCGCATTGAGCGCTGGAAACGCCCCGACGATGCCGGCCTTGCATTGCGCCAACACCAGTTCCGGATAGCTGACGATGAACATCGGTGACCCGATCACGGGCAGCGTCAGGTGCTGCAGTGCGGGCGGCAGATGCTTGGCGGCGGGCATGGCGTCTCCTGGTTTGGCAAACCGGCACAACAGGGCAGAGCATGTCGTTCGATTATAGGAACGATCCCACACCCCGCCGTGCGCGGTCCACCCACCGGGCTCAGACGTGGGCGTGCTGCGCGAGCAGTTCGATGAAGGTGCGGTTGAAGGCGGGCAGGTCATCGGGTTTGCGGCTGCTGACCCAGTTGCGGTCGGTCACCACCTCACGGTCGACCCACAGGCCGCCGGCATTGCGGATGTCGTCCTGCAGCGTCGGCCAGCTCGTCAGCGTGCGCCCTCGCACCAGTCCGGCAGACACCATCAGCCACGGCCCGTGGCAGATCACGGCGATGGGCTTTTGCGCGCGCTCGAACGCTTTCACGAATGCCTGTGCGGCCGGCACGACGCGCAGTGCGTCGGCGTTGAAGACGCCGCCGGGCAGCACCAGGCCGTCGAAGTCGTCTGCCTTGGCCTGGTCCAGCGTCAGGTCCACTTTGAACGTATCGCCCTTGTCGGCGTGGTTCAGGCCCGTCACGCTGGGGCCTTTCGGCGCAATGATGCTGACCGTGGCACCGGCGCCTTCCAGCGCCTGCTTGGGGCTGGCCAGCTCGGCCTGCTCGAACAGGTCGTCGACGAGAATGGCGATGCGCATGTCATGCAATGGGGTCATGGCGAACTCCTTGTCAGGGGAAATCAAAAGAAGAAAACGGCAGTGGAGGGTTCCGCAACGCGCGTGCCCGCTCTGCGCTAGCATGCGGAGCATTCGCCACGCATCACTTCAACCACGACCGATCACCGGAGACCCGCATGACCACGCCGCTTTCCATCGATGCCGCCACCGCTGCCGCAGATGCCGCGCTGTTTCCCGGCTTTCGTCCGTTCCGCCAGATGGCCAACGGGGTGGAGATCGCGGGGGTGATCGGCGGGAGCGGCCCGCCGCTGCTGTTGCTGCATGGCCATCCGCAAAGCCATGTGATCTGGCATAAGGTGGCGCGCGAGCTGGCGCACGATTACACGGTCGTTGCGACCGATCTGCGCGGCTATGGCGCCTCGTCCAAACCGGCCGGAAGCGCCCGGCATGCGGAATACAGCAAGCGCACCATGGCGCAGGACCAGGTGGAGGTGATGCGCGCGCTCGGTTTTGGCCGCTTCCGGCTGTGTGCGCATGACCGCGGGGCGCGGGTGGCGCATCGCCTGTGTGTCGATCATCCCCTCCACGTCGAGCGCGCCATGCTGCTCGACATCGCCCCCACGCTGGCGATGTACGAAAACACCGACATGGCGTTTGCGTCTGCCTACTGGCATTGGTTCTTCCTGATCCAGCCGTCGCCGTTTCCAGAGACGCTGATCAACGCCACGCCCGATTTCTACATCGGCAAACTGATGGGCCTGCGCCACGCGGGGCTGGAACCGTTCGCACCCGAAGCGATGGCGACCTACGCCGCTGCCATGCGCGAACCGGCGTGCGTGCACGCCATGTGCGAGGACTACCGTGCCGCCGCCACCATCGACCTCGAACATGATCGCGCCGACCGCGACGCAGGCAAGCGCGTGAGCGTGCCGCTGCGTGTGCTGTGGGGCGAGCACGGCGTGATCCAACGGTGCTTCAAGCCGCTGGAGTTGTGGAAAGCCGTGGCGGACGACGTGAGCGGCGGCACGGTGCCATGCGGGCATTACGTGCCGGAAGAGGCGCCGGAAGCGCTGCTCAAGGAGATGCGCGCGTACTTCGCCTGAGGCGGCCTGAGGCGGCTGTCTACGCTTCAGCCCATTCGCGCAGCAGGTTGTGATACGTCCCCGTCAGCGCAATGACGGACGAATCGTCCTGCCCCAGCAACCCCATCAGCCGCTGCAGTTCCGTATCCATCTGGAACAGCAGCGTGCGATGCGCATCGCTGCGCACCATGCTCTGCAGCCAGAAGAACGAGCACACGCGCGCACCGCGCGTCACCGGCGTCACGCGGTGCAGGCTGCTGCTGGGGTAGAGCACCATGTCGCCGGCTGCGAGCTTGACGCGGTGTTCGCCGAATGTGTCGTCGATGATGAGTTCGCCGCCGTCGTAGTCTTCGGGCTCGCTCAGGAACAGCGTGCAGGAGAGGTCGCTGCGGATACGGAAATCCGTGCCGCGCAGATGCCGCACGGCGTTGTCGACGTGGTTGCCGAAGGTCTGGCCGCCCGCGTAGCGGTTGAACAGCGGCGGAAAGACCTTGAGCGGCAACGCGGCCGAAAAGAACAGCGTATTGGCAGACAGCGCATCCTGAATCAAGGTGCCGACCTTGCGCGCAGCCGGCGAGCCTTCGGGCAGCTGCATGTTGTGCTTCACCTGGCCGGACTGCGCGCCGGCCGTGACCTTGCCGTCTACCCACTCGGCAGCGTCGATCGTGGCGCGGCAGTGCGCGACCTGTTCCTTCGTGAGGACGGCGGGAATCTTCAGCAACATGGCGATGGGGTGTTCAGCACGCAGGCCAGCGCACGCAGACGCGCATCGGGATGGCCGGCGAGAAAGTCATGCGCCTTCGCGAGGAAGGCGGGTGTGGCGGTGCGCGGCACGGCTTGCATCCAGGTGAGGGCCTCGTCCGGGCGGTTGGCGAGTGCGAGCAGGCGCGCTGCGTTGAACTGGCCGCGGAAGTCGCCGCCCTCTGCGGCACGCACATAGCAGCGCAGGGCCATCGCGGGATCGGCCTCGACCTCCCAGCCGTCTTCATAGAAGCCGCCCAGCACGTTGATCGACTTGGCGTGCCCTTGCGCGGCCGCGGCCTGAAAGAGCGCAAACGCGCGGGCGCGGTCCGCCGGGATGCCGCGCCCGAGTTGCAACTGCGTCGCGTAGTTGTACTGACCCCAGTCGAGGCCGGCATCGGCGGCGCGGGCGTACCAGTGCGTGGCGGTCTTGTCGCAGGCGGGCGTGCCCCAGCCGTGCTCATAGCAGCGGCCCAGCATGTTGGCGGCCATCGCGTGGCCAGACAGGGCGGCTGTTTTGAACCAGAACAGCGCTTCGCCGGGGTTGCGTTTAACACCGCGGCCATCGAGCAGCCATTGGCCGAAGATGGCCTGCGCTTCCGTGTGCCCGCGCTGGGCGGCTGCCGCCAGCCAGCGCGCGGCGCGGTCGGCGGGGCCGGTCAGCACGGCGTGGATGGCATCGACCACCGCCGCGTCGGCTGTGGCGGCGACAGCGGCTGTGGCGGTTGCAGCGTCAGCCGGCATCAGTAGCGGATGCCCAGCGTCAGGATGGCCGTGCGGCCCGGTGCCAGCGATGCGTAGTGCGATGCATACGCCTGGTTGAAGTACACCTTGTCGAACACGTTCTGCACATTCAGCTGCAGGGTGGTGTGCTTGTCGATGCGGTACGCGGCCATGGCGTCAAAGCGCCAGTAGGCCGGCACCCACTTCGGGTTGGCGGGGTTGGCGCTGCCCCACACCTTCGAGACGTAGTACGCGCCGCCGCCCAGGGTGAGTTTCGGCATCGGCTGATACGTCGTCCACAGGCTGAAGCTGTTCTTCGGCGTGTTGGGGAAGGCCGTACCGTTGGTGCCGCCAAAGGCTGCGCCCGCGCCGCCGTTGTTGCGCAGCTCGCTCTTCAGATACGTGTAACCGCCGAACACCTGCCAGCGGTTGGTCAGCGCGCCCGACCAGCCCAGCTCGAAGCCATCGACGCGCTTGTTGCCCGCCATGGCGGCGGTGCCGTCCTGCTGCACGATGCGGGCGTTGGTCGTCTCGATCCGGAAGATCGCGGCCGTCAGTGCCAGCTTGCTGTCGAGCACGTGCCACTTGGTGCCGAGTTCGTAGGCGCGGTTCTTTTCCGGAGCGAGCACGTCGCCGCGATTGCCCGAGCGGTCCGGCGTGAGCGCGCTGGTATCGGCGCCCTGGCCCGCCACCGACCCCGATGGTGTCGACGATGTGCCGTACGCCAGATAGATGCTGCCGTTCTGCGCAGGCTTGAACACCAGGCCGAGCTGATAGTTCAGCAGGTTGTCATCGCGCGAGAAGCTCGAACGCACGCCTTGCGCATTCGCCGACGTGGTGGCCGATGCCGAATAGCGATCAAAGCGCAGCCCGCCGTTGACTTGCCACCGCGGCGACAGCTCGATCGTGTCGAACACATACGCCGATTGCGTGCGTACGGTCGTCTCTGCCGGATTGTTGCTGAGCTTGATGCTGCCGGCCCATGGGTCGTTCGGGTTTGGGTTGAAGAGATCCGCGCAGTTGTAGCCGCCCGCCGCGCCGATGCCGTTGGGGCAGCGGTTGCTGCCGGTGGCCACGTTGTAGGTGTCGTTGCGGCTGCGCTCGCGCGAGAACTCCAGGCCCGCCGCGTAGCTGTGCTTGAGGCCGCCGGTGTCGAACTTGCCGGTCGCTTCCGTCTGGTTGGCAACGGTGTTGGCCACCGAATAGCGCGAATTGGTGCGGCGCCAGACCATGCCGTAATAGATGTTGCCCTGGCTGTCGTCGGGCTGCGTCCAGAGGGTGTCCTGGCTGGTGCGGGCGACGCGCGTGGTGTTGCGCAGCTTCAACGCGCTCGACACATCGTGCTCCAGCGTGAAGGTGCCCATGTCGGCGCGGTCGCGGCGGAAGTCGCGCGACAGGCCGTAATAGACATTGCGGTCGACATTCACGGGCGCGCCGTCGCCGGCGGCGAACAGCTGCAGGCGGCCGTCGGTGCGGCGGTTGAACGTGCCGTTGTTGTACGGGATGCCGGTGTCCGGCGTGTCGTTCGATTGCAGGTGGTAGTACGACAGCGTCGCCCGCGTGGGCGTGCCCAGCCCAAAGGCGATGGACGGTGCGATGCCCCAGCGGCTGAAGCTCGTCACGTCGCGGCCGGCAACGGCGGCGTCGTGCGCCATCGCGTTCAGGCGGAACGCCGCGTGTTCGCCGATCTGGTAATTGCCGTCAGCTGTGACACGTTTGTACGCCGCGTTGCCGACTGACAGCGTGCCCTCGGTGAAGTGCTCCAGCTTCGGCGTCTTTGTGACGATGTTGACCGCGCCGCCCGCCGCGCCGCGGCCTTCATACGCGCCCGACGGCCCCTTGATGACTTCCACCGATTCCACGTTGAACATCTCGCGCGATTGCGCACCGATGTCGCGCAGCCCGTCGAGGAAGGTGCTGGCCTGCGCGTCGTAGCCGCGGATGAACGGGCGATCGCCGACGGGGTTGCCGCCTTCGCCGGCGCCAAACGCGATGCCCGGCACCGTGCGCAGCGCCTCGGTGAGCGTGACGGAGCCGGTGCCCTGCAACACCTCTGCGGGGATCACCGTGACGGACTTGGGCGTATCGAGCAGCGGCGCGGTGAATTTGCCGCCCGAGGCCGCATCCGCCTTGAAGCCGTTGGTGCCGGTCACGGTCTGCTCGGGCAGGGTGGCGGATACGGCGTCTTTCTTCGTGTCGGCCAGCGCCGGCGCTGAAGCCACGGCGAAGCTCATTGCGCCGGTCAGGTAACCCACCACCGAATGTTCGGTGCGCTTGCGTTCGATCTGTGCTGCGGACATGACGTGGTGACACTCCCCTGAAAGTTTTCGTCGCATGTTTGTTGTAAATGAGAATTGTTATCGTTTACATGTGAACGAGTCAACGCTCCAGCTGGCGAATGGCTTACGGCCGCAATGGGATCGTCATATAAATCATGGGGTTACGGCGCTCCGGCCGTGCTGTAGAAAATTGTTGAGCGCTGCGACACGCGAACGCTTCCATTTTTTCAATCAAATGATTTAGTATTGCCGGGCAGGTTGTCCAACCGAATTCCCTTTCAAGGCGAGCGTCGCGTGAGCATGGACCCGGAACTCCTCATCGAGCGGCGCGGCCAAGCGCTGTGGCTGACCATTCAGCGCGAAGACCGCCGCAACGCGATCAACGCCGCCGTGCTGCAAGCGCTGACTGCCGCGCTGGCCGACGCCGGCCGTGACGCCGCCGTGCGCGCCGTGGTGCTGACCGGCGCCGGTACGCGCGCCTTCTGTGCGGGGGCCGATCTGCAAAGCGGCCAATCGTTCCGCTTCGACTATTCCGAGCCGCACCAGGCGCTTGCCGATCTGTTTCGCGCGGCGCGTCGCTGCACCGTGCCGCTCGTCGCCCGCGTGAACGGCGCGTGCATGGCGGGCGGCATGGGCTTGCTGGCGATGTGCGATCTGGCGGTGGCCAGCCGCCGCGCCACGTTCGGGCTCCCGGAAGTGAAAGTCGGTCTGTTTCCGGCGCAGGTGCTGGCCGTGCTGCAGCACCAGTTGCCACGTCGCGTGCTCAATGAACTCTGCCTGACGGGCGAACCGATGAACGCAGACCGCGCGCTCGCAGTCGGCCTCGTCAACGAAGTCGCCGAGCCTGAAGCGCTGGATGCAGTAGTCGACGCATTGCTCGCGCGGCTGGTCGACAAATCGCCGTCGGCCATCCGGCGCGGCCTGTACACGCTCAAGCACGTCGAGCAGCTCAGCTTCGAACAGGCCATGGCCTTTACCGAAAGCCAGATCGGCCTGTTTGCACTGACCGAAGACGCGCAGGAAGGCCAGGCCGCCTTTCGCGAAAAGCGCACGCCCAGCTGGACGGGCCGCTGACATGCGCAAGGACACCATTGCCATCGGCGGGGCCAGCGGTTTCTGGGGCGACAGCGTGACCGGGCCGCTGCAGCTGGTGGCCTCCGGCCGCATCGACTTCCTCGTTTTCGATTACCTGGCCGAGCTGACCATGTCGCTGCTGGCCAGCGCCCGCATGAAAAACCCCGAGTTGGGTTACGCCACCGACTTTGTGAGCGTGGCGATGCGCGCGGTGCTCAAGGATGCGCTGGCGCAGAACATCCGCATCATCGCCAACGCGGGCGGCGTGAATCCGCGCGGATGCGCAGCGGCGCTGCAAGCGTTGGCCGCTGAGCTGGGCGTCAGCGTGCGCATTGCCGTTGTGGAGGGCGACGACGTCACGCCGCTGCTGCCCACGCTGCGCGACGAAGGCGTGCGCGAGCTGCAAAGCGGCCGCCCCATGCCCGACAAGGTGGTCAGCGCGAATGCGTATCTCGGCGCATTGCCGATCAAGGCAGCGCTGGATGCCGGCGCGCAGGTTGTCATCACGGGGCGGTGCGTCGACAGCGCCGTCACGCTCGGCGCGTTGATGCACCACTTCGGCTGGGCGATCGACGACTACGATCGACTCGCTGCTGGCAGCCTCGCCGGACACATCCTTGAATGCGGCTGCCAAGGCGCGGGCGGCCTGCACACCGATTGGGAAGCCGTGCCCGACTGGGCGCACAGCGGCTATCCGATCGCTGAATGCCGGGCCGACGGCAGCTTCATCGTCACCAAGCCCGAGGGCACGGGCGGGCTGGTGACGCCCGCGACCGTGGGCGAACAGCTGCTCTACGAAATCGGCGACCCCGCGCGCTATGTGCTGCCCGACGTCGTTTGTGATTTCACACACGTGACGATGACGCAGGCCGGCGAGCATCGCGTCGAAGTGCGCGGCGCACGCGGTCGCGCGCCGACGCCCGATTACAAGGTGAGCGCAACGTATGCCGACGGCTATCGCGCGACGGGTCAGCTCACCGTTGTCGGCATCGATGCCGATCGCAAGGCGCGCCGCACAGCCGAGGCGATTCTGGAGCGCACGCGTGGCCTGTTCCGCCAGCTCGGCCTGCCGGACTACAGCGCAACGCATATCGAGACGCTGGGTTCGGCATATCTGTTCGGGCCGCATCAGCCGGACGCGCCCCGCTTTGAATCGGTGATGTGGCTGGCGGTGACGCATCCGAACAAGGAGGCGTTGGAGTTGTTCGCGCGCGAAATCGCCCCGGCCGGCACGTCGTGGGCGCCCGGCACGACCGGCGCCGGCGGGCGGCCAGGCGTGGTGCCGGCCATCAAGCAATACGCCTTCCTGATCGACAGGGCGCGCGTGCAGCCGCGCGTGACGTTGCTGGGCGGGGAAGGCTTCGACATCGCCGTGCCGACGGGTGGCGCTGCGCTGGAAGCATCCGCTGTTGCGCCGGCATCGGTTGCATGGCCGGCCGGTCCGACGCGGGACGTGCCGCTCGTCGAACTCGCCTACGCGCGCAGCGGCGACAAGGGCGACACCTCCAACATTGGCGTCATCGCGCGTCGGCCTGAAGACCTGCCATTGCTGCGCGCGCAGCTGACCGCAGAGGCCGTCGCCGCGTACCTCGCGCACGTCGTGAAGGGGCGTGTGACGCGCTACGACCTGCCCGGCATCCACGCCCTCCATTTTGTGTGCGAGCAGGCGCTGGGCGGCGGCGGCATGGCGTCGCTGCGCAACGACCCGCTCGGCAAGGGCATGGCGCAGGTGCTGCTGACGATGCCGGTGCGCGTGCCGGTCGACCCCATTTGAACGACGAGGCGATCATGTTCCCAGGCCTGCTGCCGTCTGCGCGTTTCGGCGCCGATCACGATACGTTTCGCGAAACCGTGCGCCGCTTTGTCGACAAGGCCGTGCTGCCGCACATCGATGCATGGGAAGAGGCCGAGACGTTTCCGCGCGCGCTGTATCGCGAGGCGGCCGGCCTTGGCTTGCTCGGCATCGGTTTCCCCGAGGAATACGGCGGCACGCCGGGCGACCTGTTCCTTGAACTGGCGATGATTGAAGAGCTGACGCGCGCGGCCAGCGGTGGCCTGCTCGCTTCGCTGTTCAGTCACACGATCGGCGCGCCGCCCATCGTTGCAGGCGGATCGGCCGAGCTGAAGGCGCGCGTGTTGCCGGCGATTCTGTCGGGCGAGAAGATCAGCGCGCTCGCCATCACCGAACCCTCGGGCGGCTCGGACGTCGCCAACCTCACCACGCGCGCGGTGCGCGACGGCGATCACTACATCGTCAACGGCAGCAAGATCTTCATCACCTCCGGCATGCGCGCCGATTACATCACCGTGGCGGTGCGTACCGGCGCGGCGGGGGCAGGTGGCATCTCCGTGCTGCTGGTGGAGGGCAATACGCCGGGCCTGACGCGCACGCCGCTCAAGAAGATGGGCTGGTGGTGCTCCGACACCGCGCAACTGCATTTCGATGATTGCCGCGTGCCGGTCGGCAACCTGCTTGGCGCAGAAAACCGCGGCTTCGAGCTGGTCATGCGCAACTTCAACCACGAACGCCTTGCGCTCGCGATGCAGGCCTACGGCCTGGCGCGCACGTGCCTGACCGAAGCCGTGGAATGGGCCGCCCAGCGCGAAACCTTCGGCAAGCGCCTCGTTCAGCATCAGGTGGCGCGCCAGAAACTGGTGGCGATGGCCACGCGCATCGAAGCCACGCGCGCCTTGCTTGAAGACCTGATGCGGCGCATGCAAGCCGGCGATGCGCCGGTCGCACAGCTGTGCATGCTGAAGAACTTCGCCACGCAGAGCCTGCAGTTCTGCGCCGACACGGCCGTGCAACTGCTCGGCGGCATGGGCTTCATGCGCGGCACGAAGTCGGAGCGCATCTATCGTGAAGTGAAGGTCTACATGATCGGCGGCGGCGCGGAGGAAGTCCTCAGCGACCTTGCCGCACGCCAGCTCGGCTGGGCCTAAGGGCCTAAGGACCCAACGCGCGCATTCAGCATTCAGGGAGAGAACCATGTATCGCTCAGTCTTTCGACCGGGGCTGTTCCAGGGCCAAGTGGCCGTGGTGACGGGCGGCGGCAGCGGCATCGGCCGGTGCACCGCGCATGAGCTGGCATCGCTGGGCGCGGCCGTTGCGCTGGTGGGGCGCAATGCGGAGAAGCTCGCGGCGGTGCGCACGGAGATCGTCGAAGCCGGCGGCACCGCGCACGCCTACGTCTGCAACATCCGCGACGAGGGCGCCGTGCAAGCGACCGTCGCGCACATCTACGGCGAACACGGCCGCATCGACGCGCTGGTCAACAACGCGGGCGGGCAGTTTCCGGCGCCGCTCAAGGACATTTCGGCCAAGGGCTGGGAAGCCGTCGTGCAGACAAACCTGACGGGCGGCTTCCTGATGGCGCGCGAATGCCTCAACCAGGCGATGCAGCAGCGCGGCGGCGCCATCGTCAACATCGTGGCGGACATGTGGGGCGGCATGCCGAACATGGGTCACTCCGGCGCCGCGCGGGCAGGCATGGTGAACTTGACGGAAACGGCCGCATTCGAGTGGGCGCAGTACGGCGTGCGTGTGAACGCGGTGGCGCCCGGCTACGTGGCGTCGTCGGGCATGGATGCGTATCCGCCGTGGATGGCCGAGACCATCCGCAGCATGCCGTCGACGGTGCCGCTCGGGCGCTTTGCCACCGAGGCGGAAGTGTCCTCGGCGATCGTGTATCTGCTCTCGGAAGCCGCGGCGTTCATCACCGGCACGACGCTGCGCGTGGACGGCGGCCGGCCGAACGTGCGGCCAGGTTCACCGATGCCGGCGCCGCGCCATGGCGCCGAGCCGTTCAACGGTTTTCACCTGGCCGTGACGCCGCACGTGCTGCAAGGCGAGGAGGACCGCAATGCCGGCGCTTGAATCGCGCATCGTGCCGCAGAGCGACGCGTATCGGCAGAACCATGCCGCGCTCGCAGAGCGCGTCGACCAGTTGCGCACGCTGGAGAACCGCACGCGCGACAAGTCCGAAGCCTCGCGCGCGCGCTTCGAGCAACGCGGGCAACTGTTGCCGCGCGACCGGCTGGGCCGCCTGCTCGACGCCGGTGCGCCGTTTCTCGAGCTGTCGACGCTGGCGGGCTTCTGCCTCGATCACACCGACCCCGCGCGCTCCATTCCTGGCGGCGGCTTCATTGCGGGCATCGGCTGGGTGAGCGGCGTGCGCGCGATGATCATCGTCGACGACGCGGGCATCGACGCCGGGGCCGTGCAGCCGATGGGCATCGAGAAGTTCCAGCGCGCGCAGGCCATTGCGCTGGAGCAGAAGCTGCCGTTCATCCACCTCGTCGAATCGGCCGGCGCCAACCTGCTGACGTATCGCGTGGAGACCTTCATCCACGGCGGCAGCGGTTTCTATTGGCTCGCGCGGCTGTCGGCGGCAGGCATTCCGGTGATCAGCGTGGTGCATGGGTCGAGCACGGCCGGCGGCGCCTACATGCCGGGCCTGTCGGACTACGTGGTGATGGTGCGCGACCGGGCGCGCGCGTTCCTCGCCGGGCCGCCGTTGCTGAAAGCGGCCACCGGAGAGATCGCCACCGAAGAGGAACTGGGCGGCGCGGAGATGCACGCCACCACTTCGGGCCTGGCCGAATACCTGGCCGAAGACGATGCCGACGCGCTGCGCATCGCGCGCGAAGTTGTTGCTGCGCTCGACTGGAACCGCGATGTGCCAGCGCCGGACAGGCCATACGCGCCGCCGCGCTTTGATGCGGAAGAACTGCTTGGCATTGCGCTGACCGATCATCGCAAACCGCTCGACATGCGTGAGGTGATTGCACGCATTGCCGATGGGTCGGACTTCCTGGAGTTCAAGCCTGACTACGGCCCCGGCACCGTCACCGGGCACGCGGCCGTCTGCGGCATGCGCGTTGGGGTCATCACGAACAACGGGCCGCTGGACCCGGCGGGCGCCACCAAGGTGGTGCACTTCATCCAGGCGTGCTGCCAGTCGGGCACGCCGCTGCTGTACCTGCAAAACACCACCGGCTTCATCGTCGGCAAGGCGTCGGAGCAGGCCGGCATGATCAAGCATGGCTCGAAGATGATCCAGGCCATGGCCAATGCCACCGTGCCGCGCATCACCGTGCATTGCGGTGCGTCGTTCGGGGCGGGCAACTACGGCATGTCGGGGCGCG
This sequence comes from Ralstonia sp. UNC404CL21Col, assembly GCF_000620465.1. GTDB lineage: Bacteria > Pseudomonadota > Gammaproteobacteria > Burkholderiales > Burkholderiaceae > Ralstonia > Ralstonia flatus. Next base: position 1,236,345 of record NZ_JIBE01000003.1, on the reverse strand, counting down.
GTTTCTTTCCGGATTTCTGCTTCAGCTGGCCCAACGCCAAGACGGCCGTGATGGGCGCAGAGCAGGCCGCCGGCACGATGGCGACGGTGATGGCCGCGAGCATGCAACGCAAGACCCAGACCGTCGACCACGACGCCATCGAAGCGATGCGTGCCAAGGTCATCGACACGTTCGAGCGGCAGTCCGACGCGTTCACCATTTCGGGCCGGCTGCTGGACGACGGCGTGATCGACCCGCGCGATACGCGCAAGGTGCTCGCCTGCGTGCTGTCTGTCTGCGACGAGGCGCGCAGGCGAACGCTGCATCCGATCCAGTTTGGCGTTGCGCGCCCGTAGCGCCATTCCGAAATCCATACACGAAACAGCCCAGCACACCAGGACAACGGAGCGAGACACCATGCACTTCACGCACGAACACCAGGAACTGCAGCGCAACCTGAAACGCTTCATCGACAGCGACATCAACCCATACGTGGATGAATGGGAAGCGGCCGAGATGTTTCCTGCCAAGCAGCTCTTCAAGAAGATGGGCGAGCTGGGTTTTCTCGGCATCGCCAAGCCCACCGAATTCGGCGGCCTCGGGCTCGACTATTCGTATGCGATGGCGATGGCCGAGACGCTCGGGCACATCCACTGCGGCGGCGTGCCGATGGCGATTGGCGTGCAGACCGACATGGCAACGCCCGCGCTCGCACGCTTCGGTTCGGACGAACTGCGCGCACAGTTTCTCGCCCCCGCCATCAGCGGCGATGCGGTGGCCTGCGTTGGCGTATCGGAGCCGAGCGCCGGCTCCGACGTGGCGAGCATCAAGACCACCGCGCGCAAGGACGGCGGCGACTACATCATCAACGGCAGCAAGATGTGGATCACCAACAGCCTGCAGGCCGACTGGATGTGCCTGCTGGCCAACACGTCCGATGACCCGGCCCACCGCAACAAGTCGCTCATCATCGTGCCGATGAACACGAAGGGCGTGTCGGTCGGCAAGAAGATCCGCAAGATCGGCATGAATTCGTCGGACACGGGCCTCATCTACTTTGACGACGTGCGTGTGCCGCAGCGCTACCGCATCGGCGAGGAAGGCAAGGGCTTCACGTACCAGATGCTGCAGTTCCAGGAAGAGCGCCTGTGGGCCGCGGCCAGCAGCCTGGCGACGATGACGATGTGCATCGAGACCACCGCCGAGTACGCACGCGAGCGCAAGCTCTTCGGCGCCAGCCTGCTCGACAACCAGTGGGTGCACTTCAAGCTGGCCGAGCTGAAGACGGAGGTGGAAGCGCTGCGCGCGCTCACGTATCGCGCCTGTGACCTGTACATCAACGGGCAGGACGTGACGGAGCTGGCATCGATGGCCAAGCTCAAGGCCGGGCGCCTCGCGCGCATCGTACCCGATGCCTGCCTGCAGTTCTGGGGCGGCATGGGCTTCACGTGGGACAACCCGGTCTCGCGCTATTACCGCGACGGGCGCCTGGGCTCGATTGGCGGCGGCGCAGACGAGGTGATGCTTGGCATCATCTGCAAATACATGAACACGCTGCCGGGCAAGAAGGGCTGAACGATGGCCGCCCCGCATGCCGCCTTCCGCTCGGTTCTCATCGCCAACCGGGGCGAGATCGCCTTGCGCATCATGCGCACGGCGCGTCGCCTTGGCATGCGCACCGTTGCCGTGTATTCCGACGCTGACCGCGATGCGCCGCATTGCCCCGCCGCCGATCTCGCGTTGCCGATTGGCGCATCGCAACCGCAGGCTTCGTACCTGAACATTGCGGCGTTGCTGGAGGCGGCGCGCAAGTCGGGCGCACAGGCGGTCCATCCAGGCTATGGCTTCCTGGCCGAGAGCGATGCCTTTGCCGGCGCATGCGCAGATGCCGGCCTCGTCTTCATCGGGCCGCCCGCAGATGCCATCCGCGCAATGGGCAACAAGGCCGGCGCCAAGCGTCTCATGGAAGCCGCCGGCGTGCCGTGCGTGCCGGGCTATCAAGGCGAAGATCAATCCGCCGAACGCATGGCGGAGGAAGCCGCACGGATTGGCTACCCGGTGATGATCAAGGCGGCCGCTGGCGGCGGTGGACGCGGCATGCGGCGCGTGGATCGGGCAGAGGAGTTTGCGGCGGCGCTGCAGTCTGCGCGCTCGGAAGCGGAGAACGCGTTTGGCTCGGGCGAGTTGATCCTTGAAAAGGCCATCGTCGAGCCGCGCCACATCGAGATTCAAGTCTTTGCCGATACGCACGGCAACGTGGTCCACCTCGGGGAGCGCGATTGCTCGGTGCAGCGCCGGCATCAGAAGGTGATTGAGGAATCGCCGTCACCGGCCGTATCGCCCGAACTGCGCGCGCGCATGGGCGCGGTGTCGGTGGCGGCGGCACGCGCCATCGGCTATGTGGGTGCGGGCACGCTGGAATTCCTGCTCGCCCCCGACGGCGCGTTCTACTTCATGGAGATGAACACGCGCCTGCAGGTCGAGCATGCGGTGACTGAAGCGATCGTCGGCGTCGATCTCGTCGAGTGGCAGTTGCGCGTGGCGCTGGGCGAGCCGCTGCCGCTTGCGCAAGACGCCATCGATGCACGCCGCGCGCAAGGCGGGCACGCCATCGAAGTGCGGCTGTGCGCAGAAGACCCGCAGCAGAATTTCCTGCCGCAGAGTGGCACCGTCGCCCGCTGGCGTGCGCCCGAAGAGGTGCGCACAGACCATGCGTTGGCCGACGGGCTCGTCGTCTCGCCGTACTACGACTCGATGCTCGCCAAGATCGTCGCGCACGGCACCGACCGCGCCGATGCGTGCCGACGTCTTGCGCGCGCCCTGGATGATTGCCTGCTGCTTGGGCTGCCGACCAACCGGGCGTTTCTGCGCGACTGCGTGGCGCATCCGGCGTTTCTTGCCGGCGATGTGTCGACGGCGTTCATCGACCGCCATTTCCCCGCGGCGACGCGGCAGGCGGCCGTACCCGATGCAGCGGTCTGCCAGGCGGCTGCCGTGCTGCTCACCCACTTGCGTGAAAACACCGCACGCCGCTATCCCGCAGAACTGCATGGGTGGGCCTGCAGCCGCACCTATCCCACGCTGTGCCGTTTCACGCTCGACGGCGAAGCGATCGACATGCGCGTGCGTGCGCTCGGTGCGCAGCAATGGGAACTGGTCTGGGACGGCGGTGCCACGCAGGTGGCGCTTGTCTCTGAGGGCGAGGGTCGCATCACGCTGGCGCTGGGCGACACGTTCCACGCGGTGGATTACGCCGTCACGGCGGGCACTTGCCACTTCGTGCTGAATGGCATCGAGCACACCGCCATCGATACCACCTACGCCAAGGCCGAGCGCAGCGGCGCGCAAACCGGCAGCGGCCGCATCAGCGCCCCGATGAACGGCCGCGTGGTTGCCGTGCACGTGGCCGAAGGGGAGGCCGTCAGCGCCGGTCAGGTGCTGCTGGTGGTGGAGGCGATGAAGATGGAGCACAGCATTGCCGCGCCGCTCGCAGGCGAGGTGAGGGGGCTGTTCACCCAGGTCGGGGCACAGGTTGCGCCCGGTGGGTTGCTGATGGAGATTGCCGCGGCCTGACGGCTCCATCGTTTCGTCATGCAATTCGTGCAGTTCGTGCGGTCCATGCGGTCCATGCAGTCCACAGGAGACGTCCCATGTCCGAAGCCACGCCAGACACCACGCTCGAAGCCAACCTGCTGAACCGGGTGGCGCTGGGCGATACGTTGCATCGCAGTGCACGCAAGTTCAGCGCGAAGGTCGCGCTGGTGGACGGCCCGCGCCGCATGACGCATGGCGAACTCAATGCAGACAGCAATCGCTATGCGCACGCGCTGCTTGCAAGCGGCCTCAGGCCCGGCGACAAGGTCGCGATGGTGTGCGGGAACTCGGCGCAGTTCCTGGTGGCCGCATACGGCATTCTCAAGGCGGGGCTGGTGTGGGTGCCGATCAACGCGATGCTCGGGCCGGAGGATGTGCGCTACATCCTCGAACATGCCGAGGCGCGGCACGTGGTGATCGACGCGGCGCTGTACCCGACGCTGCGCGACACGCTGGCGGCGCTGGGGCTGCCGGCGCACCAATGCTTCGGTGAACCGGTTGCCGACGGGCCGCAAACGGTCGAGCAAGCGTTGCAAGGCCACGCCGATACGCTGCCCGCCGTGGTCATCGACGACCGCGATCTCGCGCTCATCATGTACACCAGCGGCACGACCGGGCGGCCCAAGGGGGCCATGCATTCGCACCGTTCGGTGCATGCCGCGCTGATGTCCAACGTCGCCGGCCTGAATCTGAACGAGACCGATGTGTTCTCGTGCCTGCTGCCGATGTTCCACTGCGCGCAGTTTGCGACGGCCGCGTCCGCGATGATGGTGGGCGCCACGCTCGTCATCCAGCGCGGCTTTGATCCGGCAGCGCTGCTCGACGCGATTGCGAACGAGCGCATCACGCAACTGTTCGGCCTGCCGCTCATGTACGCCGCGCTGCTGCACCATCCGCTGCGTGCGCAGCGGGATCTCTCCAGCCTGCGCCTGTGCCTTTATGCGATGGCGCCGATGGCCAAGCCGCTGCTCGAACGCCTGATTGCCGAGGTGTGCCCGAACTTTGCCCTCGGCTCCGGGCAGACCGAGATTTTCCCGATGACGATGTACTTCGCGCCCGACCAGCAACTGCAGCGCACCGGCAACTATTGGGGCCAGCCGTGCATGGTGAACGAAGCAGCGGTGATGGACGATCAAGGCAATCTGCTCGGCCCGAACCAGTTGGGCGAGATCGTGCACCGCGGCCCCAACGTCATGCTCGGCTACTACAAGGACCCGCAGGCCACGGCCAACGCGCGCCGCTTCGGCTGGCACCACACGGGCGACCTCGGCATGTGGGATGCCGACGGCCAGCTTCAGTTCAAGGACCGCATCAAGGACATGATCAAGACCGGCGGCGAGAACGTGCCTTCGGTCAAGGTGGAAGAAGTGTTGCTACGGCACCCGGCCGTGGCGAATGCGGCAGTGGTCGGCTTGCCGCACGCGCACTGGGTGGAAGCGGTGGCGGCGTTTGTCTGCCTCAAGCCCGATGCACAGGCCGATGCCGCCGCGCTGCAGGCGCATTGTCGGGCGCATCTCGGCAGCTTCGAGGTGCCCAAGCACATTGCCGTGGTCGACAAGCTGCCCATGACGGCGACGGGCAAGATCCAGAAGCACGTGCTGCGCAGCGCCAACCAGACGCTGTTCGAGGGCGAGGCCCGCTAAGGAGCGCTAGGCCGCCGGCTGAGGCGGCGTACGCAGGATGAACAGCACCGCCTGATCGGCGAGTGCATCGATGCTGATGCCAGCGCCGGCCTGATACCACTGCGCCGTCCAGTTCAGCGCACCGAACATCAGCAGCCGATCGACGGGCGTCGGCTGGGCCCATTCGCCGGAGGCGCGCAGTCGATCGATCACGCGCGTCCAGATGTCTTCGTACCGATCCTTGAGCGCGATGATGCGTTCCTGCGCCTGTGCATCGAGCGAGCGCCATTCGTACAGCATCACCGGAATGAAATCCTGGTTCGGCGCGAGCAGCGTGTAGAGGTGTGCGCGCACGAGCTGCCGCATTGCCTCGCGCGGCGGCAGGTGGTCGATATCGATGGCTTCGATGTCGGCCAGCGCCACGGTCAGGCCGTGTTCGATCACCGCCTGCAGGATGTCCTGCTTGGTCTTGAAGTAGTAGAACCAGCTGCCTGCATGCACGCCCGTGGCGGCGGCAATGTCGCGCACCGTGGTGTTGCCGTAGCCCTTCTCGCGGAACAGCCTGGCCGATTGCTCGATCAGCGCGCGGCGCAAGCCCTCGTTGGCATCCTGTGCGGGGCGGCCGCGCTTGCGGCGCGGTGCTTCGGCTTCAGTGGCCGCTTCAGAGGCGCCTTCGGTGGCAGATTCGGGCGGGTTCGGTGTGGCGGGTGTCGGCATGCCCTGGGGAGGAGAAGAGGCGTCGCTGCATTGTAGCGGGGCATCGCCACCGCGCGGCACGTCAATCGCGGTTCAGGATGCGGTCGTGTTCGACGGTGGCGGCGCCCGCCTTGACCAGCGCCGCAATCGCGGCATCCAGCAATGTCTCCATCGATTGGCTCGCGAAGAAGCGCGCTTGCAAGTGCGGCATCAGCGTGGTCTGCGTGAACCACGCGAACAGCGCATCGTGCGACAGCGCCTGCTGCTCCAGCAGCTTGAACTTCACCAGCACGCGGATGGCGTGCAGCGCGTTGCGCTCGGGGTCTGCGCGCAGATAGGCCAGCCGTCCGAGCGAAGCGTCAATCGCCGCGTTGACGTCGGTGAACGGACGGCCGTGTCCGGGAATCACCACGCGCGCGTCGAGCTGCGCGATGCGCTCAAGAATGGCCTGCTGTTCGGCAAAACCGCTTTCGCCTTCCAGCTCGGGAAAGATCACGCCAAAGCCGCGTTCCCACAGGGCGTCGGCCGAGATCAGCACGCGCGTGTCGGGGTTGAAGAGGATGACCGCGTGCGGATCGTGCCCGGGTGCGCTGATGACCTGCCAGTCGAAGCCGCCCAGTCGCGCGGTCATGCCGTCCGCCAGGGCCGCGTCGGCATCGTTGTCAGGCAGCGTGAAGCGCGCGCATTCCTGGCCGGTGGGGCCGTAGCTGAGGGCGTCGGTATCCCAGCGGCGCACGTCGTCGATCTGCGCGGCGGGCACGCGCGTGTGGCTGCCGTAGATGGCCTGCAGCGCTGCGTTGCCGCCGCAGTGGTCGGAATGCAGGTGCGTGTTCAGCAGACGGCGCAGCGGCTTGCCTTGCAGCGCGTGCTGCACCAGCGCGACGGTTTGCGGGGCGTGCGTCAGATAGCCGGTGTCGACCAGCGCGCAACCACCGTGCGCTTCGTCATCGAAGAACAGGATGTTGTTGGACGACAGCCAGCCGCGCTCGAACACGCGCATCGAATCCGGAAGGGTGACGATGTCGTGTTCGGCCATGGTGATCAGCGGTCAGGCGCAGGGCGCGTCGTTAAGCCAGGCGCAGGCGCGCTCGGGCAAGGTTTTCCACACGGCCAGACGAGCCGCGTCGTTCATGGTCGACCACGCGGCAATTTCGTCGATCGTGCGCATGCAGCCGATGCACAAGCCGCGCGCGTCGTCCATCTTGCAGACGCTGATGCACGGCGACGACACCGGTTGCGCACGCTCCGCCTGCTGGCGGCTGTTGCGCAACTTGCCGAGCGACAGCTTCAGTTGCGCGCGGGTGCAGGCGTCCATGCTTGGGCGATCAGTCGCGCTGGGCAATGTCGGCCACGGGCGCGCCGGTCATCGCTTCGAGTTCGGCAGGCGTCAGGTTGAACACGGCATGCGGGTGGCCGGCCGCGGCCCACACGCTGTCGTATTGGAACAGGTCTTGGTCGAGCAGCATCACGGGCTTGACCGCATGGCCGACCGGACACACGCCGCCGATGGCGTAACCGGTCTTCTCGCGCACGAACTTCGCATCGGCCTTGGCGAGCGCACCCACGTGCGCGGAAACCTTTGCCTCGTCGACACGATTGGTGCCGCTGGCGATCACCAGCACCGGCACGTCGTCTTCTGCGCGGCGGAAGATGATCGACTTGGCGATCTCGGCCACGGAGCAGCCCAGGCCGGCAGCCGCCTCGGCGGAGGTCTTGCCGGTGGCCGGCAGCATCACGATGGCTTTTTCGTAGCCGAGCGTGCGAAGGTGGTCGGCCACGCGTTGGGCGGATTCAGGCAGGGGGGCGTTCGTATCGGTAGCGGTCATCGTCGTGTTTCTGGATGGGGTTTCAGATACAGGCCTGGGCGATCTGGTCCTGCAGCTTGAGCAGCAGCGCGCGGCCCGCACGGGAGGCTGTCGGGCGGCCGATGGCCTGCGAGATGAAGTCACCCGCAAGCACGACCTTGTCGAGGTCGATGCCGGTGCGGATGCCCAGGCCGTGCAGCAGGTACAGCACATCTTCGGTGGCGACGTTGCCGGTCGCGCCCTTGGCATACGGGCAGCCGCCCAGCCCCGCCACCGAGGCGTGGAAGATCGCGATGCCGACTTCCAAGCTGGCGAGGATGTTGGCCAGCGCCTGGCCGTACGTGTCGTGGAAATGGCCCGAGAGGCGGTCGATCGGGAACGTCGCCGCGGCGGCTTCCATCACGGTTTTCACCTTCCCGGCCGTGCCCACGCCGATGGTGTCGGCAATGTCGATCTCGTCGCAGCCCAGATCGGCCATGCGCTTGATGACATCCAACACCGACGACACCGGCACCTCGCCCTGATACGGGCAGCCCAGCGAACACGAGATCGACCCACGCACGCGAATGCCTGCACCCTTGGCGGCCTTGGCCACCGGCACAAAGCGTTCGATCGACTCCGCAATCGAGCAGTTGATGTTCTTCTGCGCAAAGGCCTCGCTGGCGGCGCTGAAGATCACGATCTCATCCGCGCCCGCTGCGGCCGCGCCCTCGAAGCCCTTCATGTTGGGCGTGAGCACGGAGTACAGCGTGCCCGGCCGGCGCTGGATGCGTGCCATCACGTCGGCGCCGTCGGCCATCTGCGGCACCCATTTGGGCGACACGAACGAGGCGGCTTCCACGTTGACGAAGCCGGCGTCGGACAGCCGGTTCACCAGCTCGACCTTGGTGTCCGTCGAGACCGGCGACTTCTCGTTCTGCAGACCATCGCGCGGGCCGACCTCGACCACCTTCACAAAATTCGGCATGCTCATCTCAGTACCCTCGTTGCAGATCGACGATGCCGGCAATCGGCTCGCCCGCTTCCAGCGCGCGGATCTTGCGCGCGATCTGGGCAATGCTGACCTCGCGCAGCGTCAGCGCCGAAATGTGCGGCGTGATGTGGATGCGCGGTTCGGTCCAGAACGGGTGGTCGGCAGGCAGCGGCTCGGTGCGGAACACGTCGAGCGCGGCCCCGGCCACATGCCCGCTACGCACGGCGGCCAGCAGGTCGTCTTCCACCACATGCTTGCCGCGTGCCACGTTGACGACGAACGCGCCCGGCGCGAGCTGTGCGAGCAGCTTTGCGTCGATCACGTTTTCGGTGTCGGCGGTCAGCGGCAGCACGTTCACCAGCACCCGCGTGCCGGCGAGAAAATCCGGCAGGGCATCGCTGCCCGCGCGGCAATCGACGCCATCGACGTGCTTGGCGGAGCGGCTCCAGCCGCGCACCGGAAAGCCGAAGCCTGCCAGCGTCTTGGCGATGTGCGTGCCCAGCACGCCCAGGCCAAGCACGCCGACGACGAATTCGTCGCGGTTGAACGGCTTGAGGAATCGCCACATCTTCGCTTGCTGCTGACGCTCGTATTCGTCGAGCCGGCGGAAGAAGCGCAGCACGGCGTGCGTGACGTACTCGCCCATCTGCGCGGCCATGCCGGCGTCGTCCAGCCGGACGATCGGCAGGCCTTCGGGAATGGCGTCGGGCGATTGCGCGCGCAGGCCCAGGATCGCATCGACGCCCGCACCGAGGTTGAACACCGCGCGCAGGTCGCGGCGATCGCGCAGCATGTCGGCGGGCGGTTGCCACACCACGGCGTAGTCAGCATCCTGCGCCGCACCTTGCTCCCACACCGATAGCCGCGCCTCGGGCAGTGCCTGCGCAAAACCATCGAGCCAGGGTTGGGGCTTGCCGTCGGGCGTGTAGATCTGGATGTGCATGTGGGGCGACTTCAGTGCGGGTGATTGACGTATACGTCAAGCAGTGTAGCAGGGGCCGCCAACGCGTGTGGCGGCCCCGCTTGGGCCTCGTCCGGGCGTCATACAGCCGTTATTCGGCCGGCTTGAACGCCAGCAGTTGCACGCCTTCCGTTACCTGATCGCCCACGCCATACAGCACGGATTCGACGACGCCGTCGGCCGGTGCGGTGAGCGTGTGCTCCATCTTCATGGCTTCCATGACGACCAGCGGCGCGCCCTTCGTGACGGTCTGCCCGGGCGCGGCCAGCACGGCGATGACCTTGCCGGGCATCGGCGCCGTCAGCTTGCCGCCTTCGTCATCGGCTTCGCCGGCATGGGCGAGGGGGTCGTGACGCTCGAGCGTCCAGTGCGCGCCACCGGTGAAGACGTGGAAGGCATCGCCATCGGCGTGCACCTGGCCGGTCGCCTTGTGCGTGCCGAGCGTGACGGTGAAGGTCTCGGCGTGGCGCTGCGAGGTGAAGGGCGCTTCGCTGCCGCCAGCTTTCAGCCGCGAGCCGTCGCGGCCGTAGACGAGCGTGGCGTCGATCGACTGATCGCCATGCGTGAAACGCAGCGTGCGCTCAGCAGCACCGTTCAGCCGCCAGCCGCTGCCGCGTGCCCACGGCGAATGCGGATCGCGCGTGTCGGTGCGCAGGCTGCGCGCCTCGCGGGCGAGCAATGCTGCCACGGCCAGCGCGATGGCGTCTTGCGGCACGTCCGGTGCGGCGGGGAACAGCGTGTCGTGATTGCGCGCGATCAGGCCGGTATCCAGATCGGCGGTCGCAAACGGCTTCGATGCAACAAGCCGGCGCAGGAACGCCACGTTGGACGACAGCCCCACCAGGTGGAAGCTGCCCAGCGCCTGCAGCATGCGCGCGAGCGCTTCGTCACGGTCGCGGCCCCAGACGATCAGCTTGGCGATCATCGGGTCGTAGTACGGGCTGATGGCGTCGCCTTCGCGCACGCCAGCGTCGATGCGCACGGCGGCGGGTTCGCCATTGGCTTGTGCGCCCACGGTGAACTCCACCGCTGCCGGCGTGCGCAGCACCTTCAGCGTACCGATCGAGGGCAGGAAATCGCGGTCGGGATTTTCAGCGTAGATGCGCGCTTCGAGCGCGTGACCGTGAATGTGCAGGTCGTCCTGCGTGCGCGGCAGCGGCTCGCCGGAGGCCACGCGCAATTGCCATTCGACGAGGTCTTCCCCGGTGATCATTTCAGTGACCGGGTGCTCGACCTGCAGGCGCGTGTTCATCTCCATGAAGTAGAACGTGCCGTCTTCGTCGACGATGAACTCGACCGTGCCGGCGCCCACGTAGCCCACGGCGCGCGCGGCAGCCACGGCGGCTTCGCCCATCGCGCGGCGGCGCTCCAGTGTCATGCCCGGGGCGGGCGCTTCTTCCAGCACCTTTTGGTGGCGGCGCTGCACGGAGCAATCGCGCTCGAACAGGTAGACGGCATTGCCGAGGCTGTCGGCGAAGACCTGGATTTCAATGTGGCGCGGGCGCGTGAGGTACTTCTCGATCAGCACGCGGTCATCGCCAAAGCTGGAGGAGGCTTCGCGTTTGACTGAGGCGAGCGACGCTTCAAACGCGTCGCCCGATTCCACCACGCGCATGCCCTTGCCGCCGCCGCCCGCGCTCGCCTTGATCAGCACCGGATAGCCGATGCGATCGGCCTGCGTGCGCAGGAAGGCCGCGTCCTGGTTGTCGCCGTGGTAGCCCGGGACGAGCGGCACGCCCGCCGTTTCCATCAGCGCCTTGGCCGCGCTCTTGCTGCCCATCGCTTCGATGGCCGAGGCCGGCGGGCCGACGAAGATGATGCCGGCGTCTGCGCAGGCTTTGGCGAAGGCTTCGTTTTCCGAGAGGAAGCCGTAGCCGGGATGGACGGCTTGCGCGCCCGTGGCGCGTGCGGCTTCGAGGATGCGGTCGGCGCGGAGGTAGCTGTCGCGGGCGGCGGGCTCACCGATGTGGATGGCTTCGTCGCAGGCCGCGACGTGGCGGGCGTTGGCGTCGGCATCGGAGTAGACCGCGACCGTGCGGATGCCGAGCTTGCGGCAGGTGGCGGCGACCCGGCAGGCGATTTCGCCTCGGTTGGCGATGAGGAGCTTGGTGATCATGGTGTTGTTACGTCTCCTGGTTTTGGTTTTGCACTTGTGGTGCATTCCTTGTTTCATCCCCTGCCGGGGCGGGCGGTATTGGTCCATCCCTGTTTCGTACCCTGCCGGGCACGACCTACTTTTCTTTGTCTTGCCAAAGAAAAGTAGGCAAAAGAAAGGCGCGCCCGAGATGGCGACCCCTTCCTTGAATTTGTGTAACCGGGCGGAGAGGGAGGCAAACTCGCTTCGCTCAGACAAGCCTCCCTCTTTTTTCCGCCCGCTTACACAAATTCAAGGCGCCATCTAGGGCAGGAACGTCAACGGCCAAACCGCTGGTGTGCATGCGCTGTCAGGCTCTTGCTTGTTGCTGTGTGATGCTTTGCTTCGCTCGCCGTCTCCAACTGGTTTTGCTTGCTTCGCTCCGCGTCTTGCCGCGTACCCACTACTGCGTTTGCGTCTCGATGGTGGGGCCGTTGATGCCCTAGATGGCGCCTTGAATTTCTGTTGCAGAGAGGAAAAAGAGAGGAGGCTGTCTGAGCGAAGCGAGTTTGCCTCCTCTCCCTCTCTGCGACATAAATTCAAGGAATCCTTCGCCATCTCGGGCGCGCCTTTCTTTGCTTACTTTCTTTGGCAAGACAAAGAAAGTGAGTCGGCCCCGGCAGGGGACGAAAGGGGAGCAGACCACCAACAAAAAACCAAGACCCACCCCCACAACAAAGCATCAGTCCGCAGGCGTAATGTCGATATGGCAATGCGACGAATGCGCCCCAGCATGCGCTTCATGGTGCATGTGATCCTGCACCTCCACCCGCATCCCCAACCGCGCCAGCAGCTTCCGATCCGCATCCGCCTCCGGGTTATCCGTCGTCAGCAGCTTCTCGCCATAGAAGATCGAGTTGGCGCCCGCCATGAAGCACAGCGCCTGCAGCGCATCGTCCATCGCTTCGCGGCCAGCGGAGAGGCGCACCATCGCCTTGGGCATCGTGATGCGCGCCACGGCAATCGTGCGCACGAAATCAAACGGGTCCAGTTCTTCGTTGCCCGCCAGCGGTGTGCCTTCCACCTTCACCAGGTTGTTGATGGGCACCGAGTCCGGATACGGCTCCATGTTCGCCAGCTCGGCGATCAGGCCTGCACGCTCGTGCACCGATTCCCCCAATCCGACGATGCCGCCGCAGCACACGTTGATGCCCGCTTCACGCACGTGTTCGAGCGTGTCGAGCCGGTCTTGATACGTGCGCGTGGTGATGATCTCGCCGTAGAACTCGGGCGCGGTGTCGAGGTTGTGGTTGTAGTAGTCCAGGCCCGCTTCCTTCAACTGCGCGGCCTGTTCCTGCTTGAGCATGCCGAGCGTCACGCAAGTCTCCAGCCCCATCGCCTTCACGCCGCGCACCATGTCGGCCACGGCGTCGAGTTGATGCGGCTTGGGGTTGCGCCACGCCGCGCCCATGCAGAAGCGGCTGGCGCCGTTTTGCTTGGCGCGCGATGCCGCTTCCAGCACTGCGTCGATCGGCATCAGCTTTTCAGCCTCGACACCCGTGTCGTAGCGCGCCGATTGCGGGCAGTACGAGCAGTCTTCGGGGCAGCCGCCGGTCTTGATGGACAGCAGCGTCGACAGCTGAACCGCATTCGCATCAAAGTTGGCGCGGTGCACCTGCTGCGCCTGGAACAGCAGGTCGTTGAACGGCAGCGCGAACAGCGCTTCGATGGCTTCGCGGCTCCAGCGGGCGTTGGGATTCTGCCCGGGCGTGGGCGGCACCTTGGCGGCGTTCGGCACGAAGTTCAGTGGAGTGGATTGCATGAGGACTTCCTTCAAGTGATGCGTGGTTTCGTTGTTATGCGGGTCAGGCCGGCAGCAGCCAGTTCGGCTTGCGCTTGCCCAGGAAACTTTGCACGCCTTCGCGGCCTTCTTCCGAGGCGCGGATGGCGGCGATGCGCTCGGCGGTATCCGCCAGCAAGGCGTCGTTGACAGCGGCGCCAGAGACTTCACGCACGAGGCGCTTGCTCTCGCGAACGGCATTCGGGCTGTTGGCGACGAGCGCGGCGGTAATGTCGCCCACCTTGGCGTCAAGGGCGTCTGCGCTCACCAGCTCATGCACGAGGCCCAGGCGATGCGCCTCTGCGGCGGAGAAACGCTCTGCGGTGATGAAGTAGCGGCGCGATGCCTGCTCGCCCAGCGCGCGGATCACGTATGGGCTGATGGTGGCCGGAATCAAGCCAAGCTTCGCTTCCGACAGGCAGAAGTTGGCCGTGTCGACAGCGACGACGATGTCGCACGCGGCGACCAGGCCGACGCCGCCGGCATACGTGTCGCCCTGCACGCGCGCGATCACGGGCTTGGGGCAGGTGTAGATGGCGCGCAGCATTTCTGCCAGGCGCAGGGCGTCGGCGCGGTTCTCGTCATCGGAGTAGCCCGCCATCTTCTTCATCCAGTTGAGGTCGGCGCCCGCGCAGAAGGCGGGCCCGTTGCCGGACAGGACGATGGCGCGCACGCTGGGCTCATCGGCCAGCGCGCGGAACGCACCGGTCAGCTCGGCGATGACGGTCTCGTTGAAGGCGTTGCGCACGTCAGGCCGATTCAGCGTGAGTGTGGCGACGGCGCCGTTCTGTGCGAAGGCGAGGGTCTCGAAAGTGTTCATTCCGGCTCCTTGTTGGTGTCGGACTTGGGGTCGTCGGCGCCGGAGGCCTCTGCGGCTGTGGGGCTGGCTGGGCCGACCGGACCGACAGGGCCTGCGGGCAAGCCCAGTTCGCGCAGGAAGGCGTCGACCTGCGGCAGCCAGATGCTCAACCCCGCGTGGCTGGCGAACATGCCGTGCGAGTCGCCCCTGAAGGTGCCGAAATCCACCAGCCGGCCTTTGCCGCCCGCACTCGTGTAGGCCGCGAACATCTTCTCGGGCATCGGCTTGGGCCAGTAGCTGTCGTTGTCGCCGTAGAACCAGAGCGACGGGTAGCGTGACTGGCGGCCGTACGTTTCAAAGGCGCGCACGAGATTGCCTTCCCAATCGACGCAGGTGTCGTTGCGCAGGCCACCGGCAAAGTTCACCAGCCCACGCACGCCGGGGTAGGCGATGGTACCGAAGGCCAGCGTGGTCAAACCGCCGTGCGACTGGCCCATGACGACGATGCGGTTGCGGTCCACGTACGGCTGCGCGGTCATGTAGTCGAGTGCGGCCACCACGTCTTCTGCCTGGATGATGCCGTTGGCTTCGACGTTGCAGCCGCTGCCGATATACGCGCCGCCGGATTTCGAAAACCCCTGCCGCATCGGGATGGCAACCACGTAGCCGCGTGCGACCAGCGCCGCCGCCTGCTCGCTGTAACGGGCACGCGATTGGAATGCCGCCTTGCCGCGCGCCTTGCCGTGATTGAGCACGATGAGCGGGAAGGGCCCGTCGCCGGCCGGCTTGTAGACGGTCGTCTCCAGCTTGACGGTGAAGATGCCCGCAGACTTGGGCACCTCAACGATGGTCTCGCTGATGCCCGGCGGCGCCGTTTCACTCGCATGCGCGGCGGCAAGCAGCAGCGCGCAGCCAACGGCTGCCAAGGCGCTGCGCCACGTTCGCGCGGTGTTGCTGTTCACTGCAGATCCCTGTTCGATGGGCGGCCCGCTTACATGCGGAACACGCCGAAGTTCATGTCGCCGATCGGTGCGTTCAGGCTGGCCGACAGCCCCAGGCCCAGCACGCTGCGCGTGTCGGCGGGGTCGATCACGCCGTCGTCCCACAGGCGTGCGCTGGCGTAGTACGGATGGCCCTGGCGCTCGTATTGGTCGCGGATCGGCGCCTTGAAGGCGGCTTCTTCATCCGCGCTCCACTGGCCGCCCTTGGCCTCGATGCCGTCGCGGCGCACGGTGGCGAGCACGCTGGCCGCTTGCTCCCCGCCCATCACCGAGATGCGCGCGTTCGGCCACATCCACAGGAAGCGCGGCGAATAGGCGCGGCCGCACATGCCGTAGTTGCCCGCGCCAAACGAGCCACCGATGATGACCGTGAACTTCGGCACCTGCGCCGTCGCCACCGCCGTCACCATCTTCGCGCCGTTCTTGGCGATGCCTTCGTTTTCGTACTTGCGGCCGACCATGAAGCCGGTGATGTTCTGCAGGAACACCAGCGGGATCTTGCGCTGGCAGCACAGCTCGATGAAGTGCGCGCCCTTGAGCGCCGCCTCCGAAAACAGGATGCCGTTGTTGGCGATGATGCCCACCGGGTAGCCCCAGATGCGCGCAAAGCCGCAGACGAGCGTCGTGCCGTAGCGCGCCTTGAATTCGTCAAAGGCGGAATCGTCGACGATGCGGGCAATGACTTCGCGCACGTCGAACGGCTTGCGCGTGTCGGTCGGGATCACGCCGTAGAGTTCTTCGGCCGCGTAGCGCGGCTCGACCGGCGCATGAATCTGCACCTGCTCGGGCTTGCGGCGGTTCAGGTGCGCGACGATGCTGCGGGCTTGCGCCAGCGCGTGCGAATCGTTGTTGGCGAAGTAATCCGCCACGCCGGAGAGGCGCGTGTGCACATCGGCGCCACCGAGGTCTTCTGCGCTCACCACTTCGCCGGTCGCGGCCTTCACCAGCGGCGGGCCGGCCAGGAAGATCGTGCCCTGTTCCTTGACGATGATCGACTCGTCGCTCATGGCCGGCACATAGGCGCCGCCCGCCGTGCACGAACCCATCACGACCGCAATCTGCGGAATGCCCTTCGACGACAGGTTGGCCTGGTTGTAGAAGATGCGGCCGAAGTGGTCGCGGTCGGGAAACACGTCGTCCTGGTTCGGCAGGTTGGCGCCGCCCGAATCGACCAGGTAGACGCAGGGCAAGTGGTTCTGCTCGGCAATCTCCTGCGCGCGCAGGTGCTTCTTCACCGTCATCGGGTAATACGTGCCGCCCTTGACCGTGGCGTCGTTGCAGACGATCACGCATTCCTGCCCCGAGATGCGGCCGATGCCGGTGATGATGCCGGCGCCCGGTGCGGCGTCGTCGTACATGCCGTACGCGGCCAGCTGCGAGAACTCCAGGAACGGCGTGCCGGGGTCGAGCAGTTGCTGCACGCGGTCGCGCGGCAGCAGTTTGCCGCGGGCGAGGTGCTTGGCGCGGGCGTCGTCACCGCCGCCCTGGGCGATGCGCGCCACCTTGTCGCGCAGGTCGGCGACGAGCGTGCGCATGGCATCGGCGTTGGCCTTGAAGTCTTCAGCGCGGGGGTTCAGCTTGGTCTCTAGCGTCGGCATGGCAGCAGTGCGGGAAGGTCGGTGCGGTTCAGTCGGGGAAGGTGCCGTCGACGTACAGCCAACGGCCTTCGGCGGATTCAGCGCCGCTGGCGTCCAGGCGGACGAAGCGGCTGGTTTCATGCAGGCGATGCGCGCGGCCGCCCACCTTGTAGCGGGCGACGAATTCCACCGTCGCGTGCGTGGCGTCTTGCGGCGTGTGGCGCTTGACGTCCAGGCCGAGCCAGCGCGTGGCGGCGGCGTCTGCTTCGCTGGTCTCCAGGTCGGTGGGGCAGGTGGATGGATGCCACGTGCGCCGCAGGTACGCCGTATCGCCCAGCACATAGGCGCTGTAGCGCGAGCGCATCAATTGTTCAGCGGTGACCGGCACGGCGTCGCCTGCGTGGAACGGGCCGCAGCAGCGCGCGTAGGCGCCGTTGCCGCACGGGCAAGCGTCGGCTGGGCCGATGGACCGGGTTTGTGCAGCAGGCATCAGGCCAGCAACTCCGGCAGCTCCGGCAGCTCGCGCATGTCGGTAAACGCGCGCGTTGCACCGGCGGCGATCAACGGGCCGGGCGCGTTGCGGCCGGCGTACGCCAGCACCGTCATGCCGGCAGCGTGCCCGGCAGTGACGCCGGTTGGGCTGTCCTCGATCACCAGGCAGCGCGACGGCGATACGCCAAGGCTGCTGGCGGCCAGCAGATACACATCGGGCGCGGGCTTGCTGCGCGCGACTTCGGTGGCCGAAAAGATGCGCACGTCGGTCGGCCGGAAATGCTCGATCAGCCCGGTGCGGTTGAGCTGCAGTTCAACCTTCATGCGATCCGCGCCGGAAGCCACGGCCATCGGCAGCCCGAGCCTGGACAGCACATCGATGGCGTGCCCGATATGCGGTACGGCTTCCACTTCGGCTTCGAGCAGCGCGTTGCGTCGCGCCTGGAACGTCGACAGCCAGTTCGGCGGCAGCGGTGCACCGCGCATCTCGGCAATCGCATCGAGTTCTTCGCGGATGGCCTTGCCCAGGAAGCGCTGGATGGAATCTTCCAGGCTGATGCTGATGCCAAGCTCGGTCAGCATCTCCCAGATCAGCCGGTTGACGATGGGTTCGCTGTCGACCAGCACGCCGTCGCAATCGAAGAGGATCGCGTCAAAGCGCGGGTGGTTCGAAACAGGGGAAGTCACTGCAGTCATGCCTGGTGCGTTGAGAGTTGAGACCGCCTACGCCAGCGCGCGGGCGATCAGGATTTTCTGGATATCGCTCGTG
Source organism: Ralstonia sp. UNC404CL21Col (assembly GCF_000620465.1). Taxonomy (GTDB): domain Bacteria; phylum Pseudomonadota; class Gammaproteobacteria; order Burkholderiales; family Burkholderiaceae; genus Ralstonia; species Ralstonia flatus. The sequence continues at coordinate 1,218,163 of NZ_JIBE01000003.1, read as the reverse complement.
CCCTCGTAGATCTGGCACACGCGCACGTCGCGGTAGATGCGCTCCACCGGAAAGTCGCTGACGTAGCCGTAACCGCCGAAGACCTGGATGGCATCGGAGCAGACGCGCTCGGCCATCTCGCTGGCGTTGAGCTTGGCCATGGCGGCCTCTTTCAGGCACGGCAGGCCGGCATCTTTCAGGCTGGCCGCATGCCAGACCATCTGCCGCGCCACATCGACGCGCGTCGCCATCTCGGCCAGGCGGAACTGCACGGCCTGGTGCGCAAACAGCGGCTGGCCGAAGCTCTCGCGCTCCTTGGCGTACGCCAGCGCGGCTTCAAAGGCTGCACGCGCCATGCCCACGCTCTGCGCGGCAATGCCGATGCGCCCGCCTTCCAGCCCGGACAGCGCCATCTTGTAGCCGGCGCCTTCTTCACCCAGCAGGCAATCGGCGGCGATACGGCAGTCTTCGAACACGATCTGCGCCGTGTCGGACGAGTGCTGGCCGAGCTTGTCTTCGAGCCGCGCGACGATGTAGCCCGGCGTGTTGGTCGGCACCAGGAACGCGCTGATGCCGCGCTTGCCTGCGGCCTTGTCGGTCACGGCCATGACGATCGCCACGTCGGCATGCTTGCCGCTGGTGATGAACTGCTTCACGCCGTTGAGGACCCAGTGGTCGCCATCGCGCACGGCCGTGGTGCGCAGCGCCGATGCGTCGGAGCCGACGTGCGGCTCGGTCAGGCAGAACGCGCCCAGCATCTCGCCGCGCGCCAGCGGCACGAGCCACTGCTGCTTCTGCGCATCGTTCGCAAACGCCATCAGCATGCTGCAGACGGGGCAGTTGTTCACGCTGATGACGGTGGAGGTGCCGCCGTCGCCCGCGGCAATCTCTTCCAGGATCAGCGCCAGCGACAGGTAGTCGAGCCCCGCACCGCCGAGTTCTTCCGGCACGGCCACGCCATAGGCGCCCAGCTCGCCGAGCTGGCGGTGCACGTCTTTCGGGAACGTCGCATCGCGGTCCCATGCGGCAGCGTGCGGGGTGATCGCCTCGCGCACGAAGGTGCGGATGGCGTCGCGAATCATCTCTTGCTCTTGGGTCAGCAGCATTGTTTCGGCCTCACCATGCAATGACGCTGCCATCGTAGTTGCGGAAGCCGCCGTTGTCGGCGCGCGTGGCGCCGGCAATCACGCGGCGGATGCCGGCCACGCTTTCCTGCGGCGTGATGGCCGCGCCTGCACCGCCCATGTCGGTCTGCACCCAGCCCGGGTGGAAGGTCAGGCACGTGGCGTTCTTGGTATCGAGCGACACGGCGCGCAGCACGGCATTCACCGCGGCCTTGCTCGCGCGATACAGCCAGCCGCCGTTGCTCTCCATCTCGCCGATGCTGCCCATGCGGCTGGAGATGACGGCAAGCACGCCGCCGGCCTCATCCGCACCATTGCGTCCGGCTTCCACCATGGGCAGCACGGCGGGCAGCACGCTCATCGGGCCCCACACGTTGGTGTGCATCACGGCATCGAAATCCGCCTGGCTGACGGGCGTGGCGCCCTGCGTGCGCGGGCCGTAGATGCCCGCCACGTAGATCGCCACGTCCAGCGCTTCGCCGTCGAGCTTCCATGCAAGGCCCGCGACGGCGTTGGGGTCGGTGAGGTCGAGCACGTGCGTTTCCGCGCCCAACGCCTGCAGCGCCTGCGCGGCTTCCTGCGTGCGCACGGTGGCGATCACGCGCCAGCCATCCGCGCGGTACTGCGTGACGGTTTCCAGGCCGATGCCGCGCGACGCGCCCAGGATGAGCGCGGTGCGCGTGCGGCGCGATGTTGCGTTCGTCATGCGCGCGCCTTAGTAGAGTTCGATGCCGACAGCCGTGGCCTCGCCGCCGCCAATGCACAGGCTGGCCACGCCGCGCTTGCCGCCGCGGTGTCGCAGGGCGCCCAGCAGCGTCGCGATCACACGTGCGCCCGAGGCGCCGATCGGATGGCCCAGCGCGCACGCGCCGCCGTTCACGTTCACCTTCTCGTGCGGGATGCGCAGGTCGTGCATCGCGGCCATCGGCACCACGGCAAATGCCTCGTTGATCTCGAACAGGTCGACGTTGCCCGAGTTCCAATCGAGCTTCTTGAAGAGCTTGTCGATGGCCGTGACCGGCGCCGTGGTGAACCAGCCGGGTTCTTGCGCGTGCGTGGTGTGGCCGAGCATCACCGCCAGCGGCGTGATGCCCAGCTGCTTGGCAGTCGACTCCCGCATCATCACCAGCGCAGCCGCACCATCGTTGATCGACGAAGACGATGCGGCCGTCACCGTGCCGTCCTTCTTGAACGCGGGCTTGAGCGAGGGGATCTTGTCGACCTTGATGCGGCGCGGGCCTTCATCGGTGTCGATGACGCTATCGTCACCCTTGCCGGCTTTGCCCGACACGGTGACGGGCGTGATCTCCCAGCGGAACGCGCCGGATTCGGTCGCTTCCTGCGCGCGGCGCACGGACGTCATCGCGAAGTGGTCCTGGGCTTCGCGCGTGAAGCCGTACTTCTCGGCGCAGTCCTCACCGAAGGTGCCCATGGCGCGGCCCTTTTCATAGGCGTCTTCCAGGCCGTCGAGCATCATGTGGTCGTAGATCATGCCGTGGCCGATGCGATAGCCGCCACGGCCTTTCGGGATCAGGTACGGCGCATTGGTCATGCTTTCCATGCCGCCCGCAACCACCACGTCGACCGAGCCCGCGAGCAGCGCGTCATACGCATTCATGGCCGCGCGCATGCCCGAACCGCACATCTTGTTGACCGTGGTGCAGCCGACCGATAGCGGCAGGCCCGCGCCCAGTGCGGCCTGGCGTGCCGGTGCCTGCCCCTGGCCCGCAGGCAGCACGCAGCCCATGATGACTTCTTCGATCTGTTCCGGTTTCAAGCCCGCACGTTCGACCGCAGCGCGAATGGCAGCGGCGCCGAGTTGCGGGGCAGTGAGGCTGGCGAGTTCGCCCTGGAAGGCGCCCATCGGGGTACGGGCTGCTGAGGCGATGACGATGCGGTCGGACATTGCTGCAATCTCCTGGAACTGTGCTTGGGACATGTTCTGCACTTGTGGTGCAGGGGTTGTGTGTCTCTTGCTTGTTGGGTGGGCCTTGTTGGTCCATCTCCGTTTCGTCCCCTGCCGGGGCCGACTCACTTTCTTTGTCTTGCCAAAGAAAGTAAGCAAAGAAAGGCGCGCCCGAGATGGCGACCCCTTCCTTGAATTTGTGTAACCGGGCGGAGAAGGACCGAAACTCGGCCCTAAAGGGCCTCAAACAGCGGTCCTTCTCTTTTTCCGCCCGCTTACACAAATTCAAGGCGCCATCTAGGGCAGGGTACGGCCACACAATCTGTGTGCTGTCCTGGGTGGCTCTTGTTTGTTGCTGTGTTGCTCGCTCCGCTTTGCGTTGTGCTGCCGATTTCTACTGCACTCGTGGTCGACGGTTTGGCCGTTGACGTTACTGCCCTAGATGGCGCCTTGAATTTCTGTTGCAGAGAGGAAAAAGAGGGGAGGCTTTTTTGGGGGAGGGGGTTTGCCTGTCCTCCCTCTCTGCGACATAAATTCAAGGAATCTTTCGCCATCTCGGGCGCGCCTTTCTTTTGCTTACTTTTCTTTGGCAAGACAAAGAAAAGTGAGTCGTGCCCGGCAGGGTACGAAAGGGGGATGAACCACCAACATCAAATCCATCCCTCAAAAAAGCAAAAGCTCAAAACCCCACCGGACTAGGCACACTCCCTTCCTTCCCATAGTTCAACCAAGCATCAGCAAGCTGCGCATGCAGTTCCTCATTCGAACTCGCCGCCATCCCCAGATTGCGCAGCATCCCGTCCTTCACGCCATAGATCCAGCCATGAACCGTCAGCGGCTGCCCGCGATCCCACGCGTCCTGCACGATCGTCGTGAGGCACACGTTGTTGACCTGATGGATCACGTTCAGCTCGCACAGCCGGTCGTGCTGATCCTGCTCGCGGACCACCGTGCCCAGATACGTTTCATGCTGCTCGGCCACATCCCGCACGTGACGAATCCAGTTGTCAGCCAGGCCGAAGCGTTGCTTCGTCAGCGCGGCCTTCACGCCTGAACAGCCGTAGTGGCCCACCACGGTGATGTGCCGGATCTTCAGCACTTCCACCGCAAACTGCAGCACCGACAGGCAATTCAAGTCGGAGTGCACGACGACGTTGGCGATGTTGCGGTGGACGAAAACCTCGCCCGGCGGCAAGCCGATGATCTGGTTGGCCGGCACGCGCGAATCCGAGCAGCCGATCCACAGGTATTCCGGGTTCTGCTGGTTGGCCAGATTCGAGAAGAACGCCGGGTCTTCAGCGTTGACCCGCTCGACCCATTTGCGGTTGTTCTCGAACAGCTCTTTGATGCGATGTGGCATGGTTTCCCGTCGTGGTGAGAGGGTTAAGCGGCGGCGCGCTGCAGTGTCGCGTTGTCTTGCGCTGCGTTGTCGGGCGCGCTCGCGCCGTAGCGATTGACGAAGCGCTCCGCTGCGTCATACGCGTAGAAATCGTGCATCTGCCCGGAGAGCAGGCGCTCCTTGTATCCCTGCCACATGGACGCTTCGAAGAAGTCCGCGTGGTGTTTGAGGAAGGCTTCACGCACGCGCGGATCGCCCAGCAGAAACGTGCGGTACGTCTCCGGAAAAATGTCGTGCGGGCCGACGTTGTACCAGACCTCGCCGGACATTTCCTCTTCTTCCGTGCGTGGTTCGGGCACGGTGCGGACGTTGCAGTCGGTGAGGTATTCGATCTCGTCGTAGTCGTAGAAGACCACGCGGCCGTGGCGCGTCACGCCAAAGTTCTTGTACAGCATGTCGCCCGGGAAGATGTTCGCGGCGATGAGTTCCTTGATGGCGTTGCCGTATTCGATGATGCCGTGCTCGACCTGCGCATCGGTGCCTTCCTGCAGCCAGATGTTCAGCGGCGTCATGCGGCGCTCGATGTAGACGTGCCGGATGACGATCTCTTCGCTGCCGTCTTCGCTGCGCTGGTATTCGACCATCGACGGCGCGTGCTTCTCCAGCTCCTTGATGAGGTCGTCGTCAAAGCGCGAGAGCGGGAAGGACACGTCGGAATACTCCAGCGTATCCGCCATGCGCCCGACGCGGTCGTGGCGCTTCACCAACTGATACTTGCTCTTGATCAGCTCGCGCGTGGTTTCCTTGGGCGGCGGGAAGTAGTCCTTGATGACTTTGAACACGTACGGGTACGACGGCAGCGTGAACACCAGCATCACGAGGCCCTTGATGCCCGGCGCGATGATGAATTTGTCCGACGAATGCTGCAGGTGATGCAGGAAGTCGCGATAGAAGAGGTTCTTGCCCTGCTTCTGCAGGCCCAGCGAGGTGTAGATCTCGGCGCGCGGCTTGCGCGGCATGAGGTCACGCAGGAACGTCACGTAGGCGGACGGAATCTCCATGTCCACCATGAAATACGAGTGCGTGAACGAAAACAGGATCAGCAGCTGTTCCTGCCGCAGCAGCACCGTGTCGAGCGAAAGCTGGCCCGCGGCATTGCGCAGGATCGGCACGGCCAGCGGGAACGTCTTGTCGCCGTTGATCACGCGCCCGATGATGTACGCGGCCTTGTTGCGGAAGAACAGCGACGACAGCACGTGAATCTGGAAATTCGGCGCGATGCGGAAATCGCCGAAGTGCTCGCCTACCGCGCGCACCACGTAACCAATGTCGCGCTCCAGGTCTTCAAACGGTGCGTTGAGCTGGAAGTTGTGGACGATGCGCTCGAAGCAGGCGCCCAGGCCGTCGCGCGTGCCGGGGTAGTACGCGCGGTACGTCGGCTTGGTGGGCGACTCTTCGTTCTCGATGTACTCCGTCGAGATGGCTGGCCGCACGAAGATGAAATCGTTGTTGAAGTACGAACGGTGCAGGATGCGCGTGCACACCGAGTTGAAGAAGGTCTCGGCCAGTTCCGGCTGGTGATGGTTGGTCAGCAGGCCGATGTAGTGCAGCTTGATCTGGCGCCAGATCTCGTCGTCGATGTTCTCGGCGTCGTATTCGTCTTCCAGGATGACCGAGGCTTCACGCACGCGCTCGTCGTAGTAGGCGATGCGGTCGCGCTGCAGTTGCTGCAGGCCGGCCCAGTCCCCGGTCTCGAACGCCGTCTTGGCCTGCACGCTGACTTCGCGAAACAAGCGGTAGTGCTTGTCGAAGCCGTCGAGCATCGTGCGGGCGACGTCAAAGGCGATCTGCGACGAGAGAAGCTTGGGAAAATGGGACATGGCGTGTGCGCGGGGAGGGCAGGGAAGCGGCAAAACCAGCAAACCAGGCAGACCTAGATTGTAGGGTCTTCGGTACCGTGTTCGCGTCCTGAAACCGTTGCGCCTCCTTATCCGTTTGGCTGATGGCCCCGTGCCCCAGCCCCGCTTGCACTCGCCAGTTACATTGTCTCTGCGTACAGCTCGCGGCCGATCAGCATGCGGCGGATTTCCGACGTGCCGGCGCCAATCTCGTACAGCTTGGCGTCGCGCCACAGGCGGCCGACCGGGAATTCGTTGATGTAGCCGTTGCCGCCCAGGATCTGGATGGCTTCGCCGGCCATCCAGGTGGCCTTCTCGGCGGTGTAGAGGATCACGCCGGCGCAGTCCTTGCGCACCTGGCGCACGTGGTCGCGGCCAAGCGAGTCGAGGTTCTTGCCCACCGTGTACAAGTACGCACGGCACGCCTGCAGCGTGGTGTACATGTCGGCCATCTTGCCCTGGATGAGCTGGAATTCGCCGATGCTCTGGCCGAACTGCTTGCGATCGTGGATATACGGCGTGACCACGTCCATGCAGGCCTGCATGATGCCGATCGGGCCGCCGGAGAGCACCGCGCGCTCGTAATCCAGGCCGCTCATCAGCACCTTGGTGCCGCCGTTTTCCTGGCCGAGGATGTTCTCCACCGGCACTTCCACATTCTCGAACACCAGTTCGCCCGTGTGCGAGCCGCGCATGCCGAGCTTGTCCAGCTTCTGCGCCACCGAGAAGCCCTTCATGCCCTTCTCGACGATGAACGCCGTCATGCCGCGCGCGCCCAGTTCGGGCTCCGTCTTGGCGTAGACGACCAGCACGTCGCAGTCCGGTCCGTTGGTGATCCACATCTTGGTGCCGTTGAGCACGTAGCGGTCGCCTTTCAGCTCTGCGCGCAGCTTCATGCTGACGACGTCCGACCCGGCATTCGGCTCGCTCATGGCTAGCGCGCCCACCCATTCACCGGAAACCAGCTTGGGCAGGTATTTGGCCTTCTGGGCCGCCGTGCCGTTGCGGTGGATCTGGTTCACGCACAGGTTCGAGTGCGCGCCATACGACAGGCCCACCGACGCCGATGCGCGGCTGATCTCTTCCATGGCGATCATGTGCGCCAGGTAGCCCATGTTGGCGCCGCCGTACTCCTCGGCCACCGTGATGCCCAGCACGCCCAGCTCGCCCATCTTGCGCCACGCATCCATCGGGAACTGATCGGTGCGGTCGATTTCGCCGGCACGCGGTGCCAGCTCGCCTTGCGCCCAATCGCGCACGGCCGAACGCAGCATCTCGATGTCTTCGCCCAAGTCGAATTTCAGGCCGGGCAGATCAATCATGGTGGTCTCCTTGGGCGCGGTTCAAGCCGCGTTGTCTCGGGTAAGTGGTCTGGCGCTGTGCGGTGCACACCGCTTATGGCGGGCACACCGGTGCCGGGAGGGTGCTGCGAGGTGTTGCGTATTGTATTGACGTTTACGTAAACGTCAATGACTTGGCGATTACGTAGATTTGCGGATCAGGCGGCCTTGCGTCGCTTGGGCGGCTTGCCCGTTCCGGCCTGCGCATCCTCCAGCAGCCGGCGGCATTGGCGTTCGTGCTGGTCGATCTCGGCCAGTTGCGCGTTCAGGTCTTCCAACTGCTGCGTGAGCACCGCGCGATGCTGCGCGAGCGACGCCAGAAAGCGCTCCAGCTGCGGCACCGTATCGCGCGGCGATTCATACAGATCCAGGATCTCCTTGATCTCGCCCAGCGACAGACCGAGCCGCTTGCCGCGCAAGGTCAGCTTCAGGCGTGTGCGTTCGCCGGCCGAATACACGCGTCGACGCCCGCCCGGGCCCTGGCGGTCCGGGGCGAGCAGGCCCTGATCCTCATAGAAGCGGATGGCGCGCGGCGTGATGTCGAACTCGCGTGCAAGGTCGGTGATGGTAAAGCTTGCGTCGGCAAGCGCGCCGGCATCGCCCGATTCAAGATCGGCGGCAAGCGCGGCGGCGGCAGACGGAGTAGAGGCAGACATACGGCGGGAACGGAGTAACGACAGAGGTGTGATGACACATGCACGCCGGCCAGCGACATTAAGTTTTCGCTTAAGATGGAAGACCGGCGGCGAATTGACGTTTACGTTAGCGTCAATGTCGCCAAACCGCAATCGCAGAGACCGCCGCACAGCAGCTCAAGGCGGCGACCGAGACCACATTCCCATGAACGCGCTCGAACACCAACTCGACTATCCCTTTGGCGACACGCTTCCCGAAGGCGGCACGCGGTTTGAAGTCGCCCCCGGCGTCTACTGGCTGCGCATGCCGCTGCCGTTTGCGCTCGATCACATCAACCTCTGGCTGCTGCGTGATCGGCAGGACGGACAAGATGGCTGGACGATCATCGATTGCGGCATCAACCACGAAGCGATCCGCGGGTATTGGGAAAGCATTTTCACGAACCACCTGGACGGCCTGCCGGTGCTGCGCGTGCTGGTCACGCACTGCCATCCGGACCACGTTGGCCTGTCGAGCTGGCTGTGCGAAGGCGGCGATGAGAAACGCTGGAACGTGCGCCTGTGGATGAGCCTGGGCGACTACGCCTTCGCGCGCATGCTGGTGGGCGGCACCGGCGCATCGAACGCCGGCGGCGAATTTGCCGCGCGCCATTTCGAGCGCCACGGCTTGACGGACCCGACCTCCATCGAAGGCATCCGCAACCGCAAGGATTACTACAGCACGCTCGTGCCCGGCGTGCCCAGCCAATACCGCCGCCTGATGGACGGCAACGTCGTCGCCATCGGCCAGCACCAGTGGCGTGTCATTACCGGCTTCGGCCATGCACCCGAGCACGTCGCGCTCTACAGTGAAGATGCCAACGTGCTGATTTCCGGCGACATGGTCCTGCCGCGCATTTCCACCAACGTGAGCGTGTTCGATCTGGAGCCTGAAGCGGATTCGCTCACGCTGTATCTGGATTCGCTGGGCAAATACGAGCCGCTGCCGGCGGACGTGCTGATCCTGCCGTCGCACGGGCGGCCGTTCCGCGGGCTGCATACGCGCATCCGGCAGTTGCGCGACCACCATGCGGACCGGCTGGCCGAAACGTTGGCTGCGTGCAGAGCCGCGCCGCAATCGGCCCGCGACATCGTCAACGTCATCTTCAAACGCCAGTTCGATGTGCATCAGATGACCTTCGCGATGGGCGAGGCGCTTGCCCACCTGCATGCGCTGTGGCATCAAGGCGAACTGGTGCGCGAAACCGGCGCGGACGGTATCGTTCGATTCCACGCAGCTGCATAAACCCAACAACCCGTGCCTTTCAACGGAGCCGCCCATGGCTGACCAGCATGACGTTCTCGACGACAGCGCCGTCGTCTTGCCGTTTCCCGCGCAAACGCCGACTGCGCCGTATTACGCCGTGATCTTCGCTTCCACCCGCACCGAGGGCGACAACGGCTACGGCGCCATGGCTGACCGTATGGTGGAGCTGGCCCGCAGCATGCCGGGCTTTCTCGGCATCGAATCCGTACGCGATGAGCTGGCCGGCGACCAAGGGAGGCCGGGCATCACTGTGTCGTATTGGTCGTCGCTGGAAGCCATTCGCGAATGGAAGAACCAGAGCGACCACCTTGCCGCGCAGAAGCTGGGGCGCGAGCAGTGGTATGCGTCGTACCACCTGCGCATTGCCAAGGTGGAGTACGACTATGGGTTTGTGCGATAACGCATCGCTCCGACCAACAAAAAACCCGCCAATTGGCGGGTTCTTTTTTTGTGGGCCGCTGGAAGGTCTAACGCAACGTCTTCGCAAATTGCCCCAGGTACCGCACACCCTCGATCGCGCGGCTGCCGTACCACGACACCATCTCGCCATCGACGAGATAGACCGGCTTGCCGATCTGCTTTTCCAGCGCGTCGACATGCTCTTCGGTAAAGCTGTAAGGCTCGGTGGAGAGCAGCACGCAGTCGATGTTGCGCACGACGTCATCGCTCCAGCGGAACGTCGGGTAGCGCGTGTCGGGGCGGTTGGGGCGGGCGCAATCGCCGCTCTTGTCGGTGCCGCATTGCACGGGCGCCGGATCGTCGGGCCAGGTGTGGCAGTTCACGAGTTTGAGCATGCGCGAGATGTACGTATCGCGCGACACCGTCATCCACGGGTCTTGCCAGATGGCGTACAGCACGCGATGCGGCAGGAAGTGGCGGCCGCGCAGCGCCTCCAGCTCCTGCGTCAGCGCATCGGATAACTTTTGCGCCTGCGCTTCGCGGCGAAAGATGCCGCCGAGCAGCTGGTACAGCGCGAGATTGTCTTCGGGCGAGCAAGGATGCGTGACGATGATGTGCGGGATGAACTCGCGCAGCTTGTCGACGGTCGGGCGCGTGTTCTCGTCAATGTTGACGATGACGTGCGTGGGGGCCAGCTCGCGCAACTTGTCGAGTTTGACGGTCTTGGTGCCGCCAACCTTGGGCACGTTGCGCACCGCTTCGCGCGGGTGGATGCAGAAGCCGGTGCGGGCGACGAGCTGATCGCCCAGGTCGAGCGAGAACAGCAGATCGGTAATCGAAGGCACCAGGCTGGCGATGCGCGGTGCGGTGTCGACGGGGGCGTGGGCAAGCCCAGCCGCATCGGTGTAAGTCATGACGAAATCTCGGGGTTGCGGGGTTTGCGCCCGGCGCGCGCAAACGCAAAGTCATAGAGCCCGCGCGGCAGCACGTGCAGCAGCTTGGCAACGATGCCCATCGGCCAAGGCAGCACCGTGAAGCGCACGCCGCGACGGATCGCATTCACGGCTTTTTGCGCGAAGCGGTCCACCGGCATCAGGAAGGGCATCGGATACGGGTTGTGTTCGGTCATCGGCGTGCGGATGTAGCCGGGGGCGATCGTCACGACGCGCAAGCCCAACGGGCTGAACTCCACGCGCAGGCTCTCCATCAGTTTGATGACCGCCGATTTGGACGCGCTGTAGGCCGCCGCACCGGGCAGGCCGCGCACGCCCGCCACGCTGGCAACGCCGACCAGCGTGCCGCCGGGCCGCCCAGGTTTGGCGCGTGCCAGCATCGGCGTGACGAACGGCTGGAACGTGTTGAGCACGCCCATCCAGTTGGTGTCCATTACCGCTGCAAAGGCTTTCAGGTCGCCCGGTTCGCGCAAGTCCGTACCGACCGAGATGCCGGCGTTGGCGATCACCACGTCGGGCACGCCGACCGTGGCGATGAATGCGCTGGCCACGTCGCGCATCGATTCGGCGCTGCGCACGTCGGCGGCGTAGCAATGGCAGCGGCTCTGGATGCCGGCCGGCAGCGTCTGGACAAATTCGTGCAGCACGTCGACACGCCGCGCGACCAGCCCGATCGTGGCGCCTTGCGCTGCGTATTGACGTGCCAAGGCTTGGCCGATGCCGCTGGAAGCGCCGGTGATGAAGACGGTCTCGCTCATGTCGATGTCCTGTTGGTGTGAAGAAGGCCGACGCACAAAAAACGCCCGCACAGGGGCGGGCGTCGATGGCGGTGTCACGCCCGGGCGGATGCCCGGAAACGCGGCAACCGGTCACATCTTGCGGTTGCGCACCTGGTCGACGAGGTAGTCGAGCGTCTGGGCGGCGCCCACGTTGCTGCCGGCATCTGCCGGCGACGTGGTGTACTTGCCCTGCACAACGACGGTCGGCACGCCTTCGATCTTGTACTGATCGGCCAGTTGCGCGGCGCGTTTGGTATTGGCGTTCACACTGAACGAGTTGTAGGTGTCGCGGAACTGCTTCTCGTCGACGCCGTTGGCGGCCATGAACTTTGCAATGTCATCCAGTTCGGACATCGAGCGGTAGTTCTTGTGCAGCTGGTCGAACACGCGGTCATGCAGCGTCTTGCCGCTGGCGTCCTTGGCGTCGAGCTTGCCGAGCGCTTCCAGCGTGTAATAGATGCGCGTATGCGGTTCCAGCTTGGCATTGAAGGCCACCGGCACGCGCTTGATCACGACGTCCTTGCCTTGCTTGGCGACCCACGCCGTCCAGGTGTTTTCAAAGTCGTAGCAGTGCGGGCAGCCGTACCAGAAGAACTCGGTCACTTCGATCTTGCCTGCGGGCACGGGCTGCGGCGTTTGCAGCACTTTGTATTCCTTGCCGGCGGTGGGCGCGGCGTTGGCCGGCGCGGTCATCAGGAAGCCGGCGCCAGTGGCGAGGGCGATCAGGAAAGCAGCGAGTTTTTTCATGGTGAATGGACGACGAATTAGACGACGAACTGGACGAAGCGACGGAAAAACCAGCGAAATCCAGCGCAGAACCGACAGACGCCGCTGTCAGCGTCACTGAGACTCAGGTTTCTGACCGATCACAGCCCGCCGGGTTCACAGCGGGCTGCACGACTTGACGTTACTGGCGAGCGAAGCGAATGACCGACGATTCCACGCCGGTCGACTGCAGGCGGCCGCGCACGGCGGTCATCTCATCGAGCGAATTGAACGGCCCCAGGCGCACGCGATACATCGTGGTGCCGTTCACCTCGCGCTGCGTCACCTTGGCTTCAAAGCCCTGCATGGCCAGATTGCCCTTCTGGCGCTCGGCATCTTCGGACGATTTGTAAGCGCCCACTTGCAGGAAGTAGCCCGTCTTGGCGGCATCTTGGCGGGCGATCTCGGCAATCGGGTCCGTCACCGGCTTTTCGTTGGAGGCGGTGACCGGCGGCTTGGCCGGCTTGGCGGCGGGCGCGCTTGCCACCTGCGGGGCCGAGCCAGGCTGGGCCGGATGGATGGTGATGCCCGGCGGCGGATTGTTCTGATCCGGGGCCTGATCGACCGGCTTGGCCGGCACGCGGCTCCACAACGGCGCGTTCGGGTCAGCGGCCTGCGGTGCGCTGGCTTGCGGCGCGGGCTGCACCGGCGTCGGCAGCGTGTTGACCACGTTGCCCGCTTCGCTCGGCTTGGGCTGCGCGCCGCCACGCGACACGAAGGGTACCGGCGCCTTGGTGATGTACACCGCCACCACCACGGCGATCGCCAAACCGACGATCAAGCCCAGCACCAGACCCAGAAACGTGCCGCCCCGTTGCGAGCGGGCACGGGAAGATTGCGTATTGCGTGCCATGTCGATCCTTCTAGAAGCGCCCGATTATAAGAGCGCCGTGTGATGCCAAATCGTGCGCGTTTACATCTTTTGCGGCGCCGACACGCCGATTACCGCCAGCCCGTTGCGCAGCACCTGACGCGTGGCAGCCAGCAGCGCCAGGCGGGCACGCTTGACGGCCTCGTCGTCGACCAGCACGCGATCGGCGTTGTAGAACGCGTGGAAATCGCCTGCCAGGTCGCGCAGGTAGAAGGCCACGGCGTGCGGGGCCAGCTCGCGCGCGGCGTCGGCCAGCATGTCGGGGAATGCGGCCAGGCGTTGCACCAGCGCCGTCGCCTGCGGACTGACATCCGGCCCCGTCACGGCAGCCAGATCAGCGCTGGTGAGCGAGGCGGCGTCAACGCCGGCGCGCTCGAACACCGAGCAGATGCGCGCGTGGGCGTACTGCACGTAGTACACCGGGTTTTCGTCGCTTTGCTTGAGCGCCAGATCGACGTCGAAGACGAATTCGGTATCGGCCTTGCGCGACAGCAGGAAGAAGCGCACGGCGTCGCGGCCACGCGTGAAGCGCGCCGGCCAGTTCGGCTCGCCGGCTTCCACGCAGGCGCGGATGGTGTCGACGCCGGATTCCGATTCAGCGTCGCCGTTGGACCATTCGATCAGGTCGCGCACGGTCACGTACGAGCCGGCGCGCTTGGAGATCTTCACCTCGGCGCCGTCCTTCATCACCGTGACCATCTTGTGCAGGACGTAGTCGGGGTAGCCCTTCGGGATGCCGATGTTCAGGCCCTGCAGGCCGGCGCGCACGCGCGCGATGGTGCCGTGGTGGTCGCTGCCCTGCACGTTGATGACCTGCTTGAAGCCGCGGCCCCACTTGGTCGTGTGGTAGGCCACGTCGGGCACGAAATAGGTGTAGGCGCCGTCGGACTTGCGCATGACGCGGTCCTTGTCGTCGCCGTCGTCGGTCGTGCGCAGCCACAGCGCGCCTTCCTGCTCGTACGTCTTGCCGGCGGCAATGAGCGCGTCCACCGTCTGCTGCACCTTGCCTTCGGTGTAGAGCGACGATTCCAGGTAGTAACGATCGAACTTCACGCCAAAGGCCTGCAGGTCGATGTCCTGCTCGTTACGCAGATACGTCACCGCAAAGCGGCGGATGGCTTCGAGGTTTTCCACATCGCGCTCGCCCGTCACGGGTTCGCCATCGGAGGCGCGTACGGTCTTGCCTGCCAGGTAATCGGCGGCGATGTCGGCGATGTAGTCGCCGTTGTAGGCGGCTTCGGGCCAGTTGGCGTCGCCGGGCTTGTAGCCGCGTGCGCGGGCCTGGACGGAGACGGCGAGGTTATGGATCTGGACGCCGGCGTCGTTGTAATAGAACTCGCGGTGGACCTTGTGGCCTTGCCAATCGAGCAGACTCGCCAGCGCATCGCCCAGCGCGGCCTGACGGCCGTGGCCGACGTGCAGCGGACCGGTCGGATTGGCCGAGACGAATTCCACCAGCACTGGAGCGCCGTCATGCGTGTTGGCGGCGCCGTAGCGGTCGCCTTCGGCAAACACGGCGGCGATCACGTCGGCACGCGCGGCGGCAGACAGGCGCAGGTTGATGAAACCCGGGCCGGCGATTTCCACGGCAGCCACCAGACGCTGGCCGCGGGCATCGGCGCGGATGGCATCGGCGATCTTGCCGGCCAGCTCGCGCGGGTTGGTGCCCAGCGGCTTGGCGAGCTGCAGCGCGACGTTGCAGGCGATGTCGCCGTGCGCGGCCTGCTTGGGGCGCTCCAGGACGATCTCCGGTCGGGCTTGGCCCTCGGGCAGCAGGGAGCCGACGGCGTCGGACAACAGTTGGGCGATCGTCTGTTTGTGGGAGGGCAGCATAAAGAAACCATGACGCCGGCAGTGCTGAAATGGATTGAAATCCAGTTGTGGCGCCGCCAGTTGCGTTGTTCGGGGAAAAGTACGAAATTTTATCAGGTGAGCCGCGGTCTCAGACGTATCCGCCCCCAGTCGTGGCAATCCGTGGCCCACCCAACCAAGGGAAACGAAGAAATCATGATCACCTTTACTTCGCACGCTTCGCAAAAATTCTCGATGCAGAAGGATCTCGCCATGGTGCTCCTGGGCGTGATCGGCAAGACGCTGGGCGAGCGTGGTGTCATCACGCCCGAAGAAATGCCCCACGCCATCGATCGTCTGAAGCGTGCCATCAAGGATGACACCCACCAGGCGCATATCAAGGTGGCAGAGCTGTCAGCGTCCGAACTGGACGAAAACGGCGAGGAAGAGCCGCCGCACCTGGGGCAGCGTGCGTACCCGTTGCTGCACATGCTGGAAGAGTCGCTGGTCGAACAATCCAGCGTGCTCTGGGGCGTCTGAGCGCCGCACGGGCCAAAAAAATGCCCGGCCGCCAAACGGGGCGGTCCGGGCATCCGGCCACAGGGGCCGGGAGCGGGGGAGGGGGGCTGGCGCTGGCCGGTGTCTCGTCTTATTGGTCGTGGAGCATGTCGGACAGCTCGTCCGCGTGTTCTTCTTCCACGGCCAGAATCTGCTCCAGCACGCGCCGCGTGGTGGGGTCCCGGTCGCCGATGTAGCGGATCATCTCCAGGTAGCTGTCGATCGCGATCCGCTCGGCCACCAGGTTTTCCTTGATCATGTCGACCAGGTTGTCGGCTTCGACGTATTCGGAATGGCTGCGTGTGGACAGCCCTTCGGGATTGAAATTGGGCTCCCCGCCCAGTTGCACGATGCGAGCGGCGATGCTGTCGGCGTGTCCCTGTTCCTCGTTGGCGTGCACCAGGAATTCTGCGGCGATCGGTTCTGCGTTGATGCCCTTGGCCATGAAATGGTGGCGCCGGTAGCGCAGCACGCAGATCAACTCCGTCGCCAGCGCCTCATTCAGCAGCCGCAGCACGGTCTCCCGGTCGGCTTTGTAATCTTCGGTCACCGCACCTTCTTCAATGTGCTTGCGGGCACGTTCGCGCAAGGTCTTGATGTCGGTGAGGAAGCCGCTTTCCGAGGGGGCGGCGACGTTGGTCAGACTCATGTGGTTGCTCCTGCGGTGATTGGCGTAGAGGTTATTCGCGGGCGTCGCGACGGCCGCTGCCGGCCAGCGCCACGACCAGGCCGATCGCCGCGCCAATCGCCACGGCCACGCCTACCGACTTGAACGGTGCCGCGGTAATGGTTTCTTCCGTGCGGCCGAGTGCCCAATCCATGCGTTCGCGGGCCTGGTGGGCACGGTCATTGGCGGCGCGGCGCAACTGGTCGGCGCGCGCGTGCAGCGTGCGGCTGGCGCGGTCGGCCTCTGCGCTGCCTTCGTCGGTCAACGTGTGGATGGCGTTTTCAAGCGAGCGCAGCAGGCTCTGGACGTCTTCCACGGCCGGGCGGGAGGCGCTGCGGGCGTGGTCGACGGCGTCGCTGGCGCTGTCCATGACGCGGCGCGCGCGGTCGTTGACATCATCGATTCGACTGCGGACGCGATGGTTGGCAAAAAGTGACATGGTGAGGTTCCTCATCGTGGCGCCGCCGGGAGGCACACACCTGCGGCGCGGTTGTCTTGAGTGCGCTTCGACTTTTGCGAAAGCGGGCCGCGTGTCAACGGTTTAGCAAGACACGGGCCGCGCTTCAGCCGGGTGGTAGCGCTAATCGACGGCCTTGAAGACCGTGACGCCCAACACCAGAAACAGCACGAACAGCACTACGAAGATGAAGAACAGGACCTTGGCGATACTCGCTGCGCCTGCGGCAATGCCGGTAAAGCCCAGCACGCCGGCCACCAGGGAAATGATGGCGAAGATGAGTGCCCATTTCAGCATGTTGTCGTCTCCGGTTCGGATGGATGGATGCAGGGCACTGCGCATTTCGTGAAGCGGGCGCCCCGCGGAGTACTCCCACGCACATTGCGTGCCTGACCGGGGTGCGCCCCAAGTGTCGCCCGGGGCGCCCACGCGGTATCATCCGAAGTGCCAAAAAAACACAAACGCAACGCGCGCCGCGTCGGGCGGTTTGACGCGTTTCCTATGGGTCTGCATGCCATGCGGTCATCCTTGCGCTCCACTCTGCTGCTCGCCGGCGGCATTCTGCTGACGCTCGGGGTGCTGATTGCCTCGGAGACGGGCAACATCCGCCTGAGCCAGGGCTATCGGCAGGTGATTCAGTCGCAGCAGGCTGAAACCGCCATCAACGAACTGCTCGCCGAGCTGGTCAACGCCGAGGCCGGCCAGCGCGGCTTCCTGCTCACGGGCAAGGACGAATACCTCGATCCGTACAACAAGGCCATCCCGCACATCCATGCGTTGATGGCGGAAATTCGCGATCACTACGCCAACGATCCGGACGCGCTCAAGCTGTTCTCGGAGACGGCGCTGCAGGTCAGCCGCAAGCTCACCGAGATGGAACTCACGCTCATCTACGGCAAGCGGGATCTGGAAGTGGCGCTCGACCTTGTGCGCACCGATTTCGGCAAGGCGTCGATGGAAGCGGTGCGGCAGGGGCTGGATCGATTGCGTCAGCGTGAGATCGCCACCGTGGCGCGCAGTCTCGAGCACGCCGAGCGCGATCTGGCGCTCTCGCGCTACGGCATTGCGCTCATCACGGCGGTCAACATCATCCTGCTGGTGGTGCTGGGCATGCAGCACGCCAAGCGTCTTGCCGTGACGGAGCGCGAGCGGGACATGGCCGAAGAGGAAAGCCAGAAGCTCGACCGCATGGTGCGTGAGCGTACGCGGCAGTTGAGTGACCTCGCCGCGCACTTGCAGCGCGTGACCGAAGACGAGAAGACACGCCTGGCCCGCGAGTTGCACGACGAATTGGGCGCCATCCTCACCGCCACGAAGATGGATCTGCACTGGCTGCGTTCACGCATTCACGCCAGCGAGCCCGCTGTCAGTGAAAAAATTACGCGCGTGATGGCCCACGTGGATCAGGGCATCCAGATCAAGCGCCGCCTGATCGAAGACCTGCGCCCGACGATCCTGCTGAACCTGGGTCTGGTGGAGGCGCTCTCGCAATTGACCGAGGACGTCGGCACGCGCAACGGCTGGCATACCGAAGTGAGCCTGCCCGACGACATGCCCAAGCTGACCGACGATGCGGCCATCGCGCTGTATCGCATCGTGCAGGAATCGCTGACCAATGCATCGAAATACGCGCATGCGACCACGGTGTCGGTGGCGCTCGATGTGGGTGAAGAGGGTGTGCGCTTGCGCGTGCGCGACAACGGCCGCGGCTTTCCCGCCGACATCGAGCGGCGCCGCATGGTCGGCCATCACGGCCTGCTCGGGATGGAGCAGCGTGCCATTGCGCTGGGCGGCACGCTGGTCATCGATTCAATGCCGGGCGGAGGCGTGACGATCATCGTCGAGTTGCCTCCGAACGATGCCGTCTTCGATCGGAGTGCCGCCAATGAACCGTCGGGCATGCAGGCGCTGACGGGCGGCATTGCGCCCGCGCCGGGCCGCGGCGGCGCGACGGTGTAAGCCGCCCGCCCTGGCGCATCGCCCAAACAAAAAGCCCCGCGATTGGGGCTTTTTGTTTTTGATGCCGGCGTCGCTGGCGCTGGCGTTACATCTTCTGCTTGGCGTTGTCGGCCGAGTTCTCCAGCTTCTGACCACCGGTCTGGATGTCCTTGCCGGCGCCGGCCATGGTGTTGCAGCCGGCCAGGAACATACACGTCACTGCAAGTGCGGCACACAAGGTCTTCATCGAACGCTCCTTGGGGTGAGAAATGGCGTGGCGCGCGCGGCGCGACGGCAGATGCTGCGCGCGCGAAGAATCTCAGGGGTGGAAATGCTGCGCGGGCTGCGGGCGCGGGCGGCCGACGCCGGCGCGCTCTTCGATGACCTCGAACACCTTGTCCAGCTCGAGCGACTTGTCGAAGAAATAGTTGGCGCCGGCTTCAAAGCAGCGCTGCCGGTAGGTCGGCACTTGCGCGTGGTTGGTGTAGACGATACGCACGCTGGGCGATGCTTGATCGCGCAACGTTTGGAGGACCTTGAAGCCGTTGCCCTGCCGCAATTGCAAGTCGACGATCACGACGTCGTAGTTGCCTTGTTCGAGGAGGCGCAACGCCAAATCTTCGGTGTCTGCCCATTCGACCGTCGCCACGAAGGCGGAGGCCTTGAGGTATTCCAGCACCATGCCGCGAAGCACAGGGGAGTCCTCGATCAGGAGGACACGCAGGCCACGGGCGGAGAGGGTGACGGCTTGATCCAGCATGGGTTGATGTTAGCCAGCGGGTTGCCGAGGTGGTATCAGGCGTTGTCCTACATACCCGTTGGGTTTGCGGCGCGCCGAGGGTTTCGGGCGCCCACGGGGGCTTACTCGACCAACCCGTTCTTGATGGCGTAATAAGTCAGATCGGCATTGGATTTCATGCCCATCTTTTCCAGAATCCGCGTGCGGTACGTGCTGACCGTCTTGACGCTCAGGAACAGCTCTTCCGCGATGATCGATACCGACTGTCCGCGGGCCAGCTTGCAGAAGATCTGGAACTCGCGCTTGGACAGCGTCTGGTGCAGCGGCTGGTCGGTCGGCTTTTCCAGGCCGCCAATCAGCAGTTCGGCCACGGTCGGGCTGACATAGCGACGGCCTTGCGACACGGTACGGATGGCCTTGACCAGCTCGTCCGGCGCGCTTTCCTTGGTCAGATAGCCCGAGGCGCCTGCACGGATCAGGTTGATGGCGTACTGGTCTTCCGGGAAGGTCGACAGGATCAGCACCGGCAGATCCGGATGGCGCTGGCGAGCCAGCTTGAGGGTGTCGATGCCGTTGCGATCGGGCATGGAAATGTCGAGCACCACGACGTCAAAGGCGCCGGTGCGCAGCTGCTCCATCACCTCTTCCCCACTGGCCGCTTCCCCCGCGACTTCGATGTCCCGCTCTTCGGACAGAAACTGTCGAAGGCCGGCGCGGACGATCTCATGGTCGTCCGCAATCAGGACGCGAATCATGCTGCTCCTTATGAGCGCGCTGGGCGGGTTGCCCGACTCCGTGCGCTGCGCTTGTTGGTTCGATACGACAGCAATTGTATCGGACTGTTGCGCCAAAACGGGGCCCCTCTTGCTGGCGGTTTGAGAGGGTGTTGTCTGCGTTTCCATAAGAGACCTCGGGAATGTGCATGAATCGCAACATGTCGATGCCTCCCGTTCAGCAATCTACGTGCCTGACCCAGTAGGCCCAAAGAAAACGGGGCGGATGAATTCCGCCCCGGTGATGGCCACGCCACGCCGGCCTGGCCGGCGCGATGCCGTATTGCTTACTTCGTCTGTGTCGTGGCACCGGCGTTGGCGCCCGCATCGGCGCTCAGGCCGGCGGCGGTATCAGCCTTTGCGGCCTTGCCCGACTTCTCTGCCGATTTTTCGGTCTTGCTGACCGACTTGCCGACCTTGTCGGCGGTCTTGTCGACGCCGGCTTCCGTCTTGGCCTTGTGTTCGTGTGCGGCCTTGGCGCCGTGCTCAGCCTTGGTGTTCAGTTGGCTCTTGGCGGACTCGGTGTCCAGCTTGGCGCCGCCGTCCGACTTCGCATCGGCCTTCAGGCCCACGCCGGCGTTGCCTTGCGCCGGTGCCACGGCCGCGGTGCCGTTGGTTTGCAGCGATGCGCCGGCCGACGGGGTTTGCGCGTTGGCGTAAGCCGAAGCAGCAGCGATGGCGATGGCGGACAGGGAGATCAGCAGCTTGTTCATGGAGAGACTCCTTTCATTCTGAACGGCCACGCGAGGGATTCGTCGCGGCATCACTCTGTGTGTGTTGAGTGAATGGGTTCAGTCTATGGAGCCCTTCCGGTTACGACTGTTAGGGGGTGTAAGCCTTTGTAATGTAAGGATCGCCCCTCTTGAAACCCCGGAAAAGCCAACGCCAGCAAGGGTTTGCGGACGTAAGACACAGTGCGGATCACACCATGTCTTAAACGTCTTGTCACAGAATCAGAGATTTGGGGCGAGGGCGCGCTCCACGAAGGCGCGGTCTTCGCCGCTGCGGGCGATCATGTCGTCCACCTGATCCTGGCCGATCTTGCCGAGCGTGAAGTACGTGCTGTCCGGATGCGACAGGTAGAAGCCCGAGACGGACGCGGCGGGCGTCATCGCCAGCGCCTCGGTCAGGCCCATGCCGATCTCCTGCGCGTCGAGCACGCGGAACATGTCGCGCTTGACGGTGTGCTCCGGGCAGGCCGGATAGCCGGGCGCGGGGCGAATGCCTTTGTACTCTTCGCGGATGAGCGCGTCGTTGTCGAGCGTTTCATTCGGGGCATAGCCCCACAGGTCGCGCCGTACGCGGGCGTGCAGGCATTCGGCAAAGGCTTCGGCAAAGCGGTCGGCCAGCGCCTTGAGCATGATCGCGCTGTAGTCGTCGTTGTCGGCTTCAAAAGCGGCTTCACGCTTTTGCACCCCGATGCCGCCGGTCACGGCAAACAGGCCGATGTAGTCGGCAATGCCGGTGCTCTTGGGTGCGATGAAATCGGCCAGGCAGCGGTTCGGGCGCATCACGCCGTCGATGATCGGGCGCTCGCTCTGCTGGCGGATGTTGCGCCAGGTCAGCGCGACTTCCGAGCGCGATTCGTCGGTGTAGATTTCGATGTCGTCGTCGTTGACGGTATTGGCCGGCAACAGCGCGATCACGCCGTTGGCCGTGAGCCAGCGCCCGGCGATCAGACGCGCGAGCATGCTCTTGCCGTCGGAGAACACCTTGCGGGCCGATTCGCCGACAATCTCGTCGTTGAGGATGTCGGGGAATTTGCCGGCCAGGTCCCACGTCTGGAAGAACGGGCCCCAGTCGATGTACTGCGCGAGTTCGTTCAGGTCGTAGTTGCGGAACACGCGGCGGCCGATGAACTTCGGCTTGGGCGGCGTGTAGTTGCTCCAGTCGATCTTCGTCTTGTTGGCGCGCGCGGCGGCCAGCGACACCATCGGCGTGGCCTTCTTGTTGGCGTGCTGGGTGCGGATGCGGTCGTAGTCGGCGTGCAGTTCTTCCACGTAACGTGCGGCGCCTTCGTCCGACAGCAGGCTCGACGCCACGCTCACCGAGCGCGAAGCGTCCGGCACGTAAACCACCGGCCCTTCGTAATTCGGGGCGATCTTCACGGCGGTATGCACGCGGCTCGTCGTCGCGCCACCGATCAGCAGCGGAATCTTCTTCACGCGGAAGTATTCGTCGCGCTGCATTTCCGACGCGACGTAGGCCATTTCCTCGAGCGACGGCGTAATCAGGCCCGACAGGCCGATGATGTCCGCGCCTTCCACCTTCGCCTTGGCCAGGATGTCGTTACACGGGACCATCACGCCCATGTTCACGACCTCGAAGTTGTTGCACTGGAGCACGACGGTGACGATGTTCTTGCCGATGTCGTGCACGTCGCCCTTGACCGTGGCGATGACGATCTTGCCGCGCGAGCGCACGTCGCCGCCTGCCGCCGCAATCTGGCGCTTTTCTTCCTCGATGAACGGAATCAGGTGCGCCACCGCCTGCTTCATCACGCGGGCGGATTTCACCACCTGCGGCAGGAACATCTTCCCGGCGCCGAAGAGGTCGCCCACGATGTTCATGCCGTCCATCAGCGGGCCTTCGATGACCTGGATCGGACGGCCACCGGCGGCAAAGATCTTCTGGCGGACTTCTTCAGTGTCTTCGACCACGTAGTCGGTGATGCCGTGCACGAGCGCGTGGGCCAGCCGCTTTTCCACCGGCTCCTGGCGCCAGGCGAGGTTTTCTTCGCGCTTTGTGCCGCCGCCCTTGTAGCGGTCTGCGATTTCCAGCAGGCGGTCGGTGGCGTCGGGGCGGCGGTTGAGCACCACGTCTTCCACGCGCTCGCGCAGCTCGGGGTCGAGGTTCTCGTACACGCCGAGCTGCCCGGCGTTGACGATGCCCATGTCCATGCCGGCCTGAATCGCGTAGTACAGGAACACGGTGTGGATCGCCTCGCGCACCACGTCGTTGCCGCGGAACGAGAACGACACGTTCGACACGCCACCGCTCACCTTCGCGTACGGCAGGTTCTGCTTGATCCAGCGCGTGGCTTCGATGAAGTCCACCGCATAGTTGTTGTGTTCTTCGATCCCAGTGGCCACCGCAAAGATGTTCGGGTCGAAGATGATGTCTTCCGGCGCGAAGCCGACCTTGTTGACCAGGAAGTCGTAGCTGCGCTTGCAGATCTCGGTCTTGCGGGCAAACGTGTCGGCCTGGCCTTGCTCGTCAAACGCCATCACCACGGCGGCCGCGCCATAGCGCTTGATGAGCTTGGCGTGGTGCGCGAACTGTTCTTCGCCCTCCTTGAGCGAGATCGAGTTGACGATCGCCTTGCCCTGCACGCACTTCAAGCCCGCCTCGATCACGTCCCATTTGGACGAGTCGATCATGATCGGCACGCGCGCGATATCGGGCTCCGAGGCGATCAGATTCAGGAAGCGCACCATCGCCGCCTTGGAATCGAGCATCGCCTCGTCCATGTTGATGTCGATGACCTGTGCGCCGTTTTCGACCTGCTGGCGCGCCACGGCCAGCGCCTCGTCGAACTGGCTGTTCAGGATCATGCGCGCAAACGCCTTGGACCCGGTGACGTTGGTGCGCTCGCCGACGTTGACGAACAGCGTGCTCTCGCCGATGTTGAACGGCTCGAGGCCGGAAAGGCGCATGGGGTGGTCGGTCATGATGGTGCGGGTTCGGTCAGGCGGGGGCGTATTCGCCCAGCTTCAACAGGTTGCCGTGCGGGTCGATCACGTAGAGTTCTTTCATACCCCACGGACGCACCGCCGGCGGCGCGAGCGCGAGGCCGCGCGCGGTGAATTCTTCAAACAGCGCCTGCGTGCTCGGCACACGCAGGTAGCAGGAGGTGTTCTCGGCAATGCGTCGGTCGTCGCACAGCCAGAAATGGATTTCAGTGCCATCGCGCTGCACGATCAGGTAGTCGTCTGCGACGAGTGCCTGCGTGAACCCGAGCCGCTCCGTGTAGAAGCGGGCCGATTCCTGCAGGTCCAGCGAGGCCAGCACCGGGATCGTGCTGTCGATGCGCGCCGTCATGTCAGGCGGCTTCGAGATACTGGCCGGGCCAAGCGCGCGGCTTGCGGTTGGCCACGCGATCGGCAATCGCCTTGATGTGCTCAGGCGTGGTGCCGCAGCAACCGCCCACCAGATTCACCAGGCCGGCCGAGGCAAACTCGTCGACCAAGCTGGAAGTGACGTCAGGCGTTTCATCGAAGCCCGTGTCGCTCATCGGGTTGGGCAGGCCGGCGTTGGGGTAGCACGAGACGGCCGTATCGCAGATCTTCGCCAGCTCGGCGATGTACGGACGCATCAGCGCAGCACCCAGCGCGCAGTTCAAACCGAAGGTGATCGGCTTGGCGTGGCGCAGGCTGTTCCAGAACGCCTCGACGGTCTGGCCCGAGAGAATGCGCCCCGAGGCGTCGGTCACCGTGCCGGAGATCATCACGGGCACGCGCTCGCCGGTGTCCTCAAACAGCTGGTCGATGGCGAACAGCGCCGCCTTGGCGTTGAGCGTGTCGAAGATGGTCTCGACGAGGAATACGTCCGCGCCGCCTTCGAGCAGCGCCTTGCCCTGCTCGTAATACGCGTCCCGCAGTTGGTCGAAGCTGACGTTGCGGGCGCCCGGGTCGTTCACGTCGGGCGAGATGCTGGCGGTCTTGGGCGTGGGGCCAAAGGCGCCCGCCACGAAGCGCGGCTTGTCGGGCGTGCTGTATTTGTCGCAGGCTTCCCGTGCGAGGCGGGCGGCTACGACGTTCATCTCGTAAGCCAGCTCCGCCATCTTGTAGTCTTCCTGCGCGATGGTCGTTGCGCCGAAGGTGTTCGTTTCGATCAGGTCCGCGCCGGCGGCCAGGTACTGTTCGTGGATTTCGCGGATGACGTCAGGGCGGGTGAGCAGCAGCAGCTCGTTGTTACCCTTCACGTCGATCGGATGGTCGGCAAATCGGTCGCCGCGGTATTGCGCCTCATTCAGCTTGTAGCGCTGGATCATGGTGCCCATCGCGCCGTCCAGGATCAGGATGCGCTCGCGCAGCAGCGCGGGCAGGTTGGCGGCACGGGTGTAGGGCAGGGGCGCGGTCATGGGAGGGACTCCGGGGTGCGGCGGCCGCCGAATCTTCAGAACTTGCGGCCAAAAACGAATTTTACCAGTCGCATCAATGACTTGCCGCCGTTGTGGGCAATGGCGCTTCTATAATCGACATCACGCCAATTGCTCCGCTCTGACGCCCGCCATGCAACTGCTCGACCCCACAGACGCCCACGCGTTCCTGCAGCGTACGCCCGCCGCCCTCTTTATCGACTGCCGCAGCGAAATGGAACACCTTTTCGTGGGGCATCCAGCCGGCGCGCACCACGTCTCGTGGAACGACGGCCCGCACTGGGAGGTCAATCCGGAGTTCGTGCCGACCGTGCGCAAATTGGCTGGCCACGGCATCGAGCGCCCGGTCGTGCTGATCTGCCGGAGCGGCAATCGCTCCGCGGCGGCGGCGCACGCCCTGGAAGAAGCGGGGTTCCGCGATGTCTACGTCGTCCGCCACGGCTTCGAGGGCGATCTGGACGGCACGCGCCATCGCAACACGCTCAACGGCTGGCGTCATGCCGGTCTGCCCTGGGAGCAGTGCTAGAAACTAACTATCGGCCCGATAGTCGATCGACCCATGAAAAAACGCCCGGCAGCGCCATGCTCCGGGCGTTTTTTACGGATTGTTCTGGCGGGCGGTCTTGCCCGCGGATGCCTCAGTGCATCGTGACGGGTTGCGTCATTACTGTGTCGAATTTGCCGAGGAAATCGTCGACTTCTTCAACGGTCGGTTCGCTGGCGATGAGCTTTTTCACGTCCTCGCGGAAATGCTCAGCCAACTCGCCACCGAGGAAGATCTCACGTTTGAGGTTCTTGTCCACGATCTCGTAGCCGCCTGCTGCCAGCATGGCGTGTTGGCCGTCTACACCGAACTCAACAACACAGTAGTTGTCGCTGTTGTAGATCATTTGCATGGTGCACCTCCGAGGCGTCAATTGTCTTGCTGTTGTGGGGACTGCTCTACTGCTGCACCGGGTAGATGGGGCCCACCATCATGACTTCAAGGGCCGATCAACTCCCGCCTCATGATCGTTCTGCCCCATCTGTTCCTTGGGCTTCATGATCGGTCACAAAGTTCGCAAACGCGAGGCGAAATGTGTGACGTGCGTTGTGATCGCGTAACAAGACCTTTCCGGGCCTGCACCGAAAGGAGCAAGCGGCCTTCCGCCATTCGGCCAGTGGACGACGGGCGGTGTGCGGGGCGCTTGCAACTATCGGCAAGGCAAGCAGGCCTCATGGCGTGTCACACTGGCTTCCGCATCCCGCGTGCCCGAGGAACTCATCCAGATCGGCGAGAAAGGCCTCCTCCTGTTCGATAGGGGCCAGGTGCGCTGCATGCGGAATCACTTTCAAACGTGCGTCGGGAATGTGCGAGGCGATCTCGCGCGCTGCTTCTACAGGCGCGCCGGTGTCCTGCTCGCCGGTCATGACAAGCGTCGGGCAGGCGATGCGCGCCAGCGCGCTGCGCGTGTCGAGCGCCTTGATGGCCAGGCACGCGCCGACATAGCCGTGAGGCGGCGTAGCGCGCAGCAACGCCCGGATGCGTTCAACCACGTCGGGATGGGCTTCACGAAACGGCGTGGTCAGCCAACGCTGCATGGTGGGTTCGACAATGCCGCTCATGCCGTGCGCTTCGACCTGGCCGATGCGTTCGTCCCACATCGGATGCGCGGACACAGGCGTGTAGCACACGGTGTCACATAGCGTGAGAGAAAGCAGCCGCTGCGGGTGCCGCACGCCCAGAACCTGCCCGACCATGCCGCCCATCGACAGCCCAACGAAATGCGCCCGTTCAATCGACAGCGCATCGAGCAGACCGGCCACATCGTCCGCCATCTGGAACAGCGTGTAGGGGCCGTGCGGGGCGCTGGTCTGGCCGTGGCCGCGTGCGTCGTAGCGGAGCACGCGATAGCGGCCGGCCAGGCGTTGAGCGGCGCTGTCCCATAGTTGGTGATCGACGCCCAGCGCGTGCGCGAGCACGACCCATGGGCCGTCTGCGCCGTCGGTGCGGTAGTGGATGTCGATGTCGTTGGCGCGCACCGTGCCGGAATTGGAGAGCGCGTTGGCGTCCATGTCAGCCTCCTTCCTGGGACTGGTAGACCAGATCGAACTGCATGCCGTTGGGCTCGGTCTGGCGCAGGCGTACCGGCAGCCAGCCGTGATCGGGGGACAGCCAGATCTCCACGCGGCGCTTGTCGTCGGCGCGGCGCGGCAGCCGTATGAAGTGCTGCGCACGAATCGTGCCGTTCGGCGTGTCGACGCTTTCCTCGCCGACGTGCTGGACGCGGGCGACTTCCACGCTGTCGGTATCGGCGATCGGGAATTCCAGCGTGAGGCCGGGGCTGGCGATGCGCTCGGGCCCGCCGCGCGCCAAGCCAGTCAATTGCAGGAAGACGCTGAAGCGGTCTTGTGTGCCCTCCGGCAACGGCAACACGGTTGGCGTGCGCGAGAAAGTGACCGTCGATGCGCTCTGCGTGCCGGACGCCGGCCCCTGCTCAGTGGCGTAATGAAAAGTCGTGACGTCGGGCTGTCTACGGCCACGCACTTCTTCGTAGCGTGTGGGGGTCAAGCCATATGCGCCGACGGTGCCCGCGCTGCGAAAGGCGAGCGTGCCGAAGAACAGCGGCAACGGAATTTCCACGGCCAGCGTGTAAGTTTTGCCGTCGGTGGCCCAGCGGATCACACCGTCCTCGTTACGGACGCCGTTGACGTACGTGGCGTATCGCAGCGTGGCCGACGGCGGGAGCGAGAAGCCGTCACCGCCGGCCGCAGGCGGCCCGGCAGGGCCATCGCCGCTCAGATCCCGGACGACGCCGGTATCGCCCGAGGCTTGTGCGCCGGCGCTGGTGAACTCGGAAGGGTCCATGCTGGCGAGATCGGGCGCGGGCGCAGGTGTCGGCGCCGGCGTCGGTGCGGCCTGCGGGCGCGGATGCGGTGCCGGCCGCTGCCGGGGCGTCGTCGAGGGCCGGGGAGGCGCTGGCGGCTGCACCGGCTCCGGGTGCAGCAGCAGCGCGGGGATGATCTGCTCCGGTGCGGGCGGCCACGTCACCTGACGGCTGCGCGCAACCCACACGACGGCAATGACATGCAGCACAAGCACGGCCAACAGCACGACCCCGAGACGGCCAAGCCGATGGAAACGGCGCCTGCGCGATGGCACGCCGTTGGTACTCAGTTCGTCAGGATTGCGGGGCGTTGGGGGCAACGTATCCAAGGTCGGCGGAAAGCTGTTGTGCGGCCAGCCGCAAGCGCCGCTCCAGCGGGCTGCTCCAGGTGGTGTCGAAGGTGCTTTGTGCGCCCAATGCGATCAGCACGAGACACAGTTGGCCGTTGGCGTCGAATACCGGCAGCGACATCGCGTTGATGCCCGGGAGTACGCCGCCGTGGATGCGCGAGGCGCCGTGCAAGCGCACGTCGGCGCAGATGGCGTCGTAGGCTTCGAGCGTTTGCGGCAGCTCCGGGTTCTCGGCGTCGGCTGACTCGCCTTTGGCCGCAATGCGATCGAGTTCGCGCTGGACGAACGAGCGCGTCTGCGCGCGCGGCAAGTACGCGCCGAACACGCGGCCGGTGGCGGAGTTCAGCATCGGCATCACATCCCCCAGGCGCAGGCTGACCGTCACGGGATGGCTGGCTTCTTCCCAGTGGACGATGGCCGGGCCCTGGTTGCCCCAGACGGCCAGGCCGATGGTGTGATCGATCTCGTCGCGCAGCGCGGCGGCGGCGGGCCGGGCGCGGCGCATCGGATCTTGCCGGTTCAGGCTCACCAAGCCCATTTCCAGCGCGAACGGGCCGAGGTCGTAACGGCCTTCGGGCGTTTGCGTGACGAGCCCCAGCCGCGCAAAGCTCACCAGATAACGGTGCGCCTTGGCGGGGTTCATGGGCGCAGCCCGCGCCAGGTCGCGCAGCATCATCGGGCCGTTGGTGTGCGTGAGCACTTCCAGCAGCCGGAAGCCGACTTCGATGGACTGGATGCCCGAGCGCGCGGGCGCATCCAATTCGCCATCGGCATCGGGCTCCAGGTCGAGATCGGTGTCGGCGGGCAGCGGTGGCATGGTCAGGGGCAATGGATCGGTTCGGGCCAGTTTAGCCGATGCTCGGTGTACCATCCGCGCAGCCTTTCTCCATACAACGCACATGAAACTCGCCACCCTCAAGGATGGCTCGCGCGACGGGCAGCTGGCCGTGGTCTCGCGCGACCTGAAGACCGCTCACTTCGCCACGCACATCGCCGGCACGCTGCAGCGCGCGCTGGACGACTGGGCCTTCCACGCGCCGCAGCTGCAGGATCTGTACGACCAGCTCAATGCGGGCCGCGCACGCCACCCGTTTGCGTTCGACGCCGCCAACTGCATGGCGCCGCTGCCGCGCGCGTACCAGTGGGCCGATGGCTCGGCCTATGTGAACCACGTTGAACTGGTGCGCAAGGCGCGCGGCGCCGAGATGCCCCCCGAGTTCTGGACCGACCCGCTGATGTATCAAGGCGGCTCGGATGACCTGGCCGGCGCGCACGACCCCATCGTCTGCCGCAGCGAAGCGTTCGGCATCGATTTCGAAGCCGAAGTCGCTGTCATCACCGGCGACGTGCCGATGGGCACCGAGCCGGCCGCCGCCGCCGAGGGCATCCGCCTGATCATGCTGGCCAACGATGTGTCGCTGCGCAATCTGATTCCGGCTGAGTTGAACAAGGGTTTCGGCTTCTTCCAGAGCAAGCCGGCAACGGCGTTTTCACCCGTGGCCGTCACGCCCGATGAATTGGGCGAGGCCTGGCGCGAACGCAAGGTGCATCTGCCGATGACGGTGCGCTGGAACAACAAGAAGGTTGGCCAGCCCGAGTGCGGCACCGACATGGTGTTCGACTTCGGCCAGCTGATCGCGCATATCTGCAAGACGCGCAACGTGCGCGCGGGCAGCATCGTCGGCTCCGGCACGATCTCGAACGTGGACCGCAGCAAGGGGTACGCGTGCATCGCCGAAAAGCGCATGCTGGAAACCATCGAATCCGGCGCGCCCGTCACCGAATACATGCGCTACGGCGACACCGTGAAGATCGAGATGTTCGACGCCAACGGCGTGTCGATTTTCGGGGCGATCGATCAGGAAGTGGTTGCGCCGGGCACGCAGGCGTAAGGCTTTGCCTTATGCGGATTCGGGTGCCGTCCTCGGACGGCGCCCCCGCTTTGGCGCAGCGGCACCGGCCGTCAGCGCCTGCCCGTGATACCCGAGGCGCAGCGATAGCGTCCGCCCGGCCTCGCGCAGCAGCCGCGACGCAGGCCCCTCCAGGCTCGAATCGAACACGCTGGACAAGCCCAGCGCCGTGATCGCCCCCGCCAGCTTGCCCTGTGAATCCAGCACCGGCACGGCCACCGAATCGATGCCGTGGACCAATGTCCCGCCGATGCGCGCCACGCCTTCCTGCCGCACCGCCTGCCAGCGTGCGCGGCAGTTCAGCCAGTCGGTCAGGCCCGCCTTGCCGGCCCCCGGCCCGCGCAATTCACGGTCGATGAGCGAGACGATCTGGATTTCGGGCACCCACGCGGCGCACGCCTGCCCCGTGGCCGAATTCAACAGCGGCATGACCGAGCCCACCCGCACATTGACCGCCACCGGCCGGCCGCTGTCTTCCCAGCGCACGATGACGGGGCCGCGCGCGGTCCAGATCGACAGAAACACGCTTTCGTTCAGCCGCTCGGCCAGCTTGGGGAGCAGGTTGCTGCCTTCGCGCACGAAATCCACGTCGGACAGTGCCGACAGCCCCACCTGCAACGCCTGCGCGCCCAGCCGGTAGCGGGCGGAAGCGGGGTCCTGCTCGACAAAACCCATGCGTTCCAGCGACACCAGATAGCGGTGCACCTTTGCGCGCGGCATGCCCAGCTGCCGGCCGAGTTCGGAGACGGCGTGGGCGCCGCCGGCATGCGCCATCGCCGAAAGCACGCTCAGCGCGATCTCGGCGGACTGGATGCCGGCGCTGGTGCGTTCAGGCGTGGCGTCTTCTGCGGGCAGTTCGTCGGGCGATGTGTCGGGCGGCAGCGGGTCGTCGATCGGCATCTTGATGTCTCGGGTGTCGCTTTATAAGATACGCGTTACGTAAAAAGATACAACCGGCGAGGCGGCCTGCGCGCTGGAAAAGACCTCGAACCCCGGGAGACGCCATGAAGCTGTCGATCTTTTCCGTGCAGGACCATTACCCCGACCGGCCCCGCAGTCTGCCGCAACTCTACGCAGACGTCATCGCCCAGGCGCGCCACGCCGAAGCGCTCGGCTACGACACCTTCTGGGTGGCCGAGCATCACTTTCACGAGTACGGCGCCGTTCCCAACCCCGCAGTCTTTCTGTCGCATCTCGCCGCGCAGACACAGCGGCTGCGCCTCGGCACGGCCATCTCGATCCTGACTTTCCACCATCCGGCCACGGTGGCCGAGAACTACGCGATGGTCGATGCGCTTTCGGGCGGGCGGCTGTCACTGGGCGTGGGCTCCGGCTACCTCAAGCACGAGTTCGAAGGCTACGACGTCGACCCCGCCATCAAGCGCGAGCGCTTTGACGAAGCGCTGATGCTTGTCGAGCGCTTGCTCGCCGGCGAGCGCGTGCACCACGCGGGCCAGTTCCACACGCTGCGCGACGTGCGCCTCAACGTTCTGCCGGTGCAGACGCGTGTGCCGATCCACGTGGCAATCCTGCGTCGCGAGGCGGCGTATCACATTGGCCGGCAGGGCCGGCGCATGCTGTTCGTGCCGTATGCCTCGGTTGAAAGTTTTGAGGACATCCGCATGTTGATGGACGAATACCGCCGTGGTCTGGCTGAAGCAAACATTGCCGACACGCGCGGCATGGCGGCCGTCGCGCTGCACACGCATGTGGGCCCGACCGAAGCCGCCGTGCGTGCAACGGCCGCCGACGCATTCGACCTGTACGTCGCCACGCGGCTCTACGCGCGCCGCCAGACGTACGACGATGTGCTCGCCAGCGGCCTGTCGTTGTTCGGCACGCCCCACGCGGTGGCCGAGAAGCTCGCGCAGCTGTCCGACATGGGCGTCGATCACGTGATGGCGCTGCACAACTTCGGGTTGATGCCGCAATCGGCCGTGCTCGAATCGATGCGCGCGTTGGTGGAGGATGCGCTGCCGCGTGCCGGTATCACGGCGCTCGCTGCCTGAACTGCCGAGCCTGGGCGACTCCGCATCGCCAAACCGCCGCAAAACCGCTACGCTCTTTGCCAAACCACGGGAGGAGACCCCCAATGCAGCGACCGAAGTGGCGGCACGCAGGCGTACTGGCTGGTTTGGCTTTGTTGTCTTCCGCCGCGCTGGCGGACATCCGCATCGGGGTCACGGTGTCGGCCACCGGGCCGCAGGCGTCGCTGGGGCAGCCCGAGAAGAACGCCACCACGCTGTGGCCGCGCGAGATCGGCGGGGAGCGCGTCGACGTGATCGTGCTCGACGATGCGTCGGACACCACGCGCGCGGTCACCAACACGCGCAAGCTGATGAGCGAGTCGAACGTGGACGTCATTGTCGGCTCGTCCACGACGCCGAATACGCTGGCGATGATCGACGCGGCGGCCGAAGGCAAGACGCCGGTGATCTCACTGGCCTCATCCGCCCGGTTGATCGAGCCGATGGATGCCAAGCGGCGCTGGATCTTCAAGACGCCGCATTCCGACTCGCACATGGCGTCGCTGATTGCCGAGCACGCGGCAGCGCACGGCGTGAAGACCATCGCCTACATCGGCTTTGCCAACGCGCTGGGCGAGGCCTTTCTCGCGGAGGTCCAGCGCTTTGCCGATCTCAAGCACATCCGCATCACCGATACCGAGCGTTTTTCGCCCACCGACAACAGCGTGACCGCGCAGGTGCTGCATCTGCTGGCCAACAAGCCTGATGCGGTGGTGATTGGCGGCTCCGGCACGCCCGCTGCACTGCCGGCCCGCGCGCTGGCCGAGCGCGGTTACACCGGCAAGATTTACTTCAACCACGGCGTATCCAACAACGATTTCGTCAAGCTGTGCGGCAAGGACTGCGAAGGCGCCTACGTGCCGACCGGCCCCGTGATGGTCGCCGCCGAATTGCCCGACGCCAATCCGGCCAAGAAGCAGGCGCTGGATTTTGCCCGTCGTTACGAGGCGGCCTTTGGCAAGGGCAGCGTCTCGATCTTCGCCGCCTACACGGGCGACATCGGCTTGCTGTTGCAGCGCGCGGTGCCCGTGGCGCTCAAGCGTGCCAAGCCGGGCACGCCGGCCTTTCGCGAGGCGCTGCGCGACGCACTGGAGCAGGGGCGCGATCTGCCGACCAGCACCGGCGTGGTCAACATGAGCCCGCAAGACCACGTCGGCCTGGACCAGCGTGCCCGCGTGATGGCGCAGATCCGCCGCGGCCAATGGCATCTGGCCGATGCCCCGAAGTGACAGTGACAGTGACGGTGACGATGGCGCACATCCCGCGTTGCGCGCGCGATCTCATCCGCTATGCTTGATCCATTACCTCAGACGCCATGACTTCGCTCGCTCCCCGCTTTGCCCGCTACCAGGCGCTGACGCTCGTCCAGCACGGCCCGATCCTCGAAATCGTGATGGGCGCGGCGCAGTCGGCCAACCGCAAGCTGTCCACCGCCGATGCCGGCCTGCACCGCGAGCTGGCGGAAATCTGGCGCGATGTGTCCGCCGAGCCGTCGGTGCGCGTCGCGCTCATCCGCGGTGAGGGCAAGGGCTTTTCGGCCGGCGGCGATCTGCACCTCGTCGAGCAGATGGCCGACGACTTCGAGGTGCGCACGCGCGTCTGGCACGAGGCGCGCGACCTCGTCTACAACGTCATCAACTGCGACAAGCCGATTGTCAGCGCCATGCACGGCCCGGCCGTGGGGGCAGGGCTCGTCGCCGGGTTGCTGGCCGATATTTCGATCGCCGCGAAGGATGCCCGCATCGTCGACGGCCACACGCGCCTGGGCGTGGCGGCGGGCGACCATGCCGCGATTGTCTGGCCACTGTTGTGCGGCATGGCCAAGGCCAAGTATTACCTGCTGCTGTGCGAGTCCATGACGGGCGAGGAGGCCGAGCGCATCGGGCTGGTTTCGCTCGCCGTGCCCGAATCGGAACTCGTCAACCGCGCATTCGAAGTCGCGGAGCGCTTGGCGGCCGGTTCGCAGACGGCCATCCGCTGGACCAAGTACGCGCTGAACAACTGGTTGCGCATGGCGGGCCCGAGTTTTGATACGTCGCTGGCGCTTGAATTCATGGGTTTTGCGGGCCCCGACGTGCGCGAGGGCATTGCGAGCCTGCGCCACAAGCGTCCGCCCACGTTCGACGGCGCCTGATTGAAGATGACGACTCGCAAGCGCGCCCGACCCCCGACCGATTTGTAGGAGACACCATGTTCACCCAGATGCCCAATTTCGCCGAAGGCGGTTTCGATTTCCTGCGCAAGCTGTGGGGCGGCGGCTTTGCCGGCATGGCCGGTGGCGGCATGCCCAACATGGCGAGCTTTGCCGCGCCGCCGATGGATCTTGAGGAAATCGACAAGCGCATCCACGACCTGCGCGCCGTGGAAAGCTGGCTGCAACTGAACGCCAGCCTGCTGCGCACGGCAATCCAGGGCCTGGAGGTGCAGCGCGCCACGCTGGTGGCGTTGCAGACGTTCGGCTCTGCACTGTCGCCGGAGGCCATGAAATCTGCGTTCGACGGGCTGACGCCGGACGCGTCTTCGTCTTCATCTTCATCGTCTTCTGATGAGGCATCCAAACCTGCGTGGCCCCACACCGCCGCCACAGCCAAGCCGGCTGACGACGAACCGCCGCCCGAAGACGAGGACGAGGCGGAGGAAGACACGGACGACGATCAGGCTGAAGCCCGCGCCGAGAATGCCAAGGCCCAGGCCCAGGCCGCTGCGCAGGCGCAAGCAGCCGCCCGCGCCGCCGCGGCCGCGCTGGACCCGTCACCGTGGTGGAACATGCTGCAGCAGCAGTTCAACCAGATCGCGAGTTCCGCAGCGGCCGCCATGCCGATGCCCCAGAACCTGATGCCGGGCTTCCCTGGCGGCTTCCCCGGGTTTGGCGGCGCCCCGGGCGCGGAAGGTCTGGATGCCGCGCCGGAAGATATCGAAGGTACGCAGGCGAAGTCCAAGCCCGCAGCCGCCAAGCCGGCGCAGAAACCGGCCGCCAAGACGCCTGCTGGCAAGACGGCCAAGCCCTCCGCCAAGAAGGCCGCTGCCAAGAAAGCGCCCGCGAAATCTGCACCTCGCAAGCCCACCAACGACACGCCCTGATCGATGTCGACAGACTGCACTGCACTGTTGATGATGGGCGGCGGCGCGCGTGCCGCCTATCAGGTCGGTGTGCTGCGCGGCATCGCAGGATTGGCGCGCGAGTATGCGCCGGGTGTGGCGCGCACGCCGTTCGATGTCATTTGCGGGACTTCTGCGGGCGCGATCAACAGTCTCGGCCTCGCCCGCGGCGCGCAGGATTTCACGCTCGCCACCGAGGCGCTCACCCAGCTCTGGGGCAGCCTGCATGCCGATCGTGTGTATCGCACGGACGTCGGCCGCGTGGGCTCCAGCGGCGCCCGGTGGTTGACCGCGTTGGCGTTCGGCTGGATGACCGGCCGAACGCCGCGCGCGCTGTTCGACAATACGCCGCTGCGTGAATTGCTTGAATCGCAACACGACGGTCAGCAGGTGCAGGCCGCCTTCGACGCCGGAGCGCTACGCGCACTGGCCATCACCGCGCTGTCTTACACCACGGGGCGTCACGTCACGTTCTATCAATCGCCGCACGTGGTGCTGCCGTGGCGGCGGTCGCAGCGGATTGCGGTGTCGGATCAGATCGGCGTGTCGCACATGCTCGCGTCGTCGAGCATTCCGTTCATCTTCCCGGCCGAGCCGGTGCCCCTGGAAGGGAACGACGAATGGTTCGGCGACGGCACGATGCGGCAGATGTCGCCGTTGAGCCCGGCCATTCATCTGGGTGCGAATCGCATTCTGGTGGTGGGTGCGGCGTCTCGCACGCAGCCTGGCTGGTACGACACGGTACCGGCGTCCGGCTATCCGTCGCTGGCGCAGATTGCGGGGCAGGCGCTGGCGAGCATCTTTCTCGACGGGCTTTCAGCTGACATCGAGCGGCTGCAGCACGTCAACGCCATGGTGGCGCGCAACCCCGAAATTGCCGACGCGCGCGACGGCTGGCGCAAGATCGAAGTGCTGGTCATGGCGCCTTCCGAGCGCATCGAGCTGATTGCCTCCCGCCACGTGCAGCGCCTGCCGGGCACGGTCCGCGCACTCCTCAAGCCGCTGGGCGGCACCGAAGCGCGCGGCGCGGCATTCGCCAGCTATCTGCTTTTTGAGCCGGAGTTCACGCAGGAACTGATCGACCTGGGCGAGCGCGATGTGCAGGCGCGCCGCGACGAGCTGGCGGCGTTCCTGTACGGCGCGATTCCGGACACGATGCGCGCAGCCTGATCAGCGCGACGAGCGTGTCGATGGATCAGCCAGCAGCGCGTCGATGCGCTTGATCAGCGCCGGGTCGCTCGGCTCGACGCTGCTCGGGAACACCGCCGCCACGCGGCCGGTGCGGTCCAGCAGGTATTTGTGGAAGTTCCACTTGGGCGGCTGGCCCGTCTGCGTCGCCAGCCACGCATAGAGAGGCGACGCGCTCGCGCCTACCACCGGCGTCTTCGAGAACATCGGAAATTTCACGCCGTACGTGTTGTAGCAAAAGTCGGCGATCTGCTTGCTGTTGCCGGGTTCCTGCTGGAAGTCGTTGGACGGAAAGCCCAGCACCGTCAGCCCCTTGTCACGGTACTTTGCGTACAGCGCTTCGAGCCCTTCGTACTGATGCGTGTAGCCGCAATAGCTCGCGGTGTTGACGACCAGCACGACGCGGCCGGAGTACTGGCACAGGTCTTGTGGCGCGTCGTCCTGCAGGCGCTTGACGCGAAAATTCAGGCTGGCAGGGCATGCGCCTGCGGCCACCGGCCCTTGCACGGTCGGTGCAACGCCAGCCGTGGCGGCATGTCCCGTGCGGGGCAGCAGCAATGCAATGACGGCAATGGCAATCGCAATGACGATCATCAGCACATGGTGCCGGCGCAGCGCACCCGACGCGTGCAATTGCAGGCGCGGACGTCGCGCGGAAACGGTGGCGGGAAACAACATGGGCACTCTCCAAAAGCGGACGCTCAGCCGGCGAACCGGAGTTTGTCTTCAGTCTAGGGTATAACGCCCCGGGGTCGCACCGGTTGGAATGTGCGGTATGCGTTGCCTGTCATTCGGCACACGGATTGCAGCGCTTCCTATACTGAAACCTCGCCGGGCGTCGTCCGGTCCGACACAAAAGACGACAGCCCGCGTGCTGTCGATCACATCGCGGCCTACCGCGAGACGACGCGCGACGGCATCGCGCGTGAGGGGGTCGCCGGGCCACGTTGCAACCGTGGCTGCGGCAGGCCTGTTGTGATGAGGAAACGGGCAGACCAAGAACTTTGCTCCGGCAACCATGAAAAACGGGGGCTGGTCAAGCATGTCTGCTAGAATCCGCCTGCAAATTCAAAGGCTTACCATGCTCTATCCCGAATTGTTCAAGTCGTTGGAAGCGGTCCGCTGGAATATGGAAAAGGATATTCCGTGGGACACGTTCGATGCGTCGCTGCTGACCGACGCGCAAGCGCAGACCATCAAGATGAATGCCATCACCGAGTGGTCAGCCCTGCCGGCCACCGAGATGTTCCTGCGTGACAATCGTCACGACTCCGATTTTTCGGCGTTCATGAGCGTGTGGTTCTTTGAAGAGCAGAAGCATTCGCTGGTGCTGATGGAATATCTGCGCCGCTTCCGTCCGGATCTCGTGCCGACCGAAGAAGAGCTGCACAACGTGCGCTTCGAGTTCGATCCGGCCCCGCCGCTGGAAACGCTGATGCTGCACTTCTGCGGCGAAATCCGCCTGAACCACTGGTACCGCCGTGCCTCCGAATGGCACACCGAGCCGGTCATCAAGGCGATCTACAAGCATCTGTCGCAGGACGAAGCCCGCCACGGCGGCGCCTACCTGCGCTACATGAAGAAATACCTCGGCCAGTTTGGCGACAGCGCGCGCAGCGCATTCGCCAAGATCGGCGTGCTGATGGCCTCGGCACGTCGCACCGAAAAGCCGCTCCACCCGACCAACCTGCATGTCAACAAGGCGCTGTTCCCGCAAGACACGGTGCAGTCGCGCCTGCCGAACCCGGATTGGCTGGAGCACTGGCTGGACGAGCAGATCAAGTTCGACGCCGGCTGGGAAAAGAAGGTCATCGAGCGCATCCTGCACAACATGGGCCTGCTGTTCGAGCGCACTTTCGAGACCGTGCAAGACCTGAACCGCTATCGCAAGGAACTGAACGCACGTCTGCTCGGCTCGACCGAACAAGCTGCCTGATCCTTGCCACTGGCAGCCAGCGGCCCATCGATTCGATGGGCCGTTTTGTTTTCCACTCCGATTCCGCTTTTGCCATGACCGCTCGCCAGCCCGCACCCGCCTTTGAACAGAAGATCTGCGACGCCGCCGATGTGGAAGCCCGCGTGCGCGCCTTGCCGCGCCCCTTGGTCTTCACCAACGGCGTGTTCGACATCCTGCATCGCGGTCACGCCACGTATCTGGCGCAGGCGCGTGCGTTGGGCGCGTCGCTCGTGGTGGGGGTGAACACCGATGCCTCGGTGCGAATGCTGGGCAAGGGCGACGACCGCCCGCTCAACACACAGGACGATCGCCTGGCCGTGCTGGCTGCGCTGGAAGCGGTGAGTCTGGTGGTGTTGTTTGCCGAGCGCACGCCGGTCGAACTCATCAAGCGCGTGCGCCCTGACATCTACGTGAAAGGCGGCGACTACGACATCGATGCGCTCGAAGAAACGCGCGTGGTGCGTAGCTGGGGCGGCACGGCGCTGGCGATTCCGTTCGAGCACGATCGCTCGACGACGGCCCTGCTCAAGCGCGTGCGCGCGACGTCCTGAAGGGTTAGCGCGATGCCGTGACCGCCGCGCAAGCGTGCAGGTCTTCGGCGCCCAGGGTTTTCTTCAGCGCGGCCAGTTGGGCTGCGACGCCCGAAGCCGCATCGGCGGTGGTGGTCACGCGCAGCGACGTCTGCGAGCCAAGCCGGCGCGTTTGCGTGACCACGGCCGTGCGCACGTCCTTGGCGCGCAGTTCATCGAGGCGCTGCTGCGCGCGCTCCTTGTCGCGGAACAGGCCCAGCGACACCACAAACGTATTGCCTTCCTGCACGATGGCTGAATCCGCCACGTTGCGGCGCTTGAGTTCAGAGACCTTGCGCTCGGCATCGTCGCGCGTGTCGCGGGCCGGCATGTGGACCCACCAGCGGTTGTCTTCCTGACGCGTGATGCGCTCAACCTGCACGCCCGCCAGCTGCTTCAGCTGATCGATGCCCCGCGTGGCCTGTGCTTCGGTCAGGCCGCCCAGCTCGGTGCAACTGCCGCCGCTTTCAGCGGTGCCGGCAGTGGTCAGCGCCGCAGGCTCGATGTTGGCTTGCGAGCCCGATGCGGCTGGTGCGGCGCCAGCCGGCGACGATTTGGGTACGGTTGCGGCCGGTGCAGAAGCGGGTGCCGGCTCGAGAATGCGGATCTCTTCGGTGCGGATCTGGCGACGCATGCGATCAGGCTCGCGCTCGCTTTCGAACCACGCCTTGGACACTTCGGGCCCGAACACGCCGGTATTGGCCGCGAGCAGAACGCCGTTGACGAGCAGCAGGAGCAGCAGGGCGAGGCGAAGCGTCATGGTGCGAACGGACGTGGATTCGGATGGTGGCTCGGAATGCAGAAACACAGCAGCAACAACGGTAAAACGTCAGGCGAACACAGCAGCCCGGCTTGGTGAGACTAAGCCAGCGTCGCGGCGCCTTCCCGGCTCGCACGCGCCAGCACCTGCAGGCCGAGCAGCACGAGATTATCGTGCATCTGGAACGGCATGCGCAGATGCGGCCCCAGCGCAGCGCGCGCGCCGCCGCTCAGCACGCAGCGTGCCGGCCCGGGATGTTGCTTCTGTAGTGCCATCCACGTCTGCGCAATGGCGCCCGCCTGCGCGATGACGCAGCCCAGCGCGATGGCGTCTTGCGTGTTGTCGGCCCAGGGTGGTGCCACGACGTCGCCCGCACTCAGGTAGCTGACATCCACTTCGGGCAACTGCGCGGTGTTGCGGGACAGTGCGCGCATCATCAACGTGAGGCCGGGCAGGATCAGGCCGCCGGCAAACAGGCCGTCGGGCGTGACGATGTCCAGCGTGGTGGCGGTGCCGGCCGTCACGAGCAGAAGGGCGGTGTCGGGCCACAGATGGCGGGCGCCGACCGCGCCGACCCATCGGTCAGTGCCGAGTTGCGTCGGGTCGCGATATCCGTTGCGCAGGCCGGCGGTGGCGTCTTCCGATGCCGCAATGCGTACGCGTGCCCCGTCGAACACGCGGGCGATGCGGGCGGTGAGTGCATCGCGCAGTGCCGGGCCGGCCACCGCGCTGATCCACACCTCGGGTGGGGCAACGCCGGAGGCGTGGCAATCGCGCCAGTCTTCCACCAATTCTGCCAATCGATCGTGGGCGCGGGCGCCGGCATGCTGCCAGGGCGTGCCGCCGGGTTCTTCGGGCAGGGCGAGTTCGGCATCGGCGCCGCCGGCAATCCACGCCCATTTGATGCGCGTATTTCCTGCGTCGATCAGCAACAGCGGACGGGCGGGGGCGGCGTGCGCGGCCGAGACCTTCTGACGTGTCATGGCTGCTCCGCGTCTGCGCTGCGCAAGGAGACCTCGCCGCTGTGGACCCACTGCACACGTCCGCCCGATTCAATCGCGAGGCGGCCTTGCGCGTCGATGCCATGCGCCACGCCTTCGAGCACCACGGTGCCGTCCTGCCACAGGCGCACGCGTTCGCCGGCAAAGGCATCACGGGCGGCAAACGGCGCAACGAACGGCGCCAGGCCCTGCGCGCCGAAACGCTGTAGATGTTCCCCCAGCGACGTGAGCATCGCCGAAAACACGGCGTTCGGTTCGGGCGCATCCACCAGTTCTTCCACGCCCGACAGGCCTCGGCCCAGGGCGGTCTCCAGCACGCGCGGCCGTTCCAGGTTTAGGCCGATGCCGATGACGGCCCAGGTCTGGCCCGGCTCCTTTCGCACGGTCTCGACCAGGATGCCGGCCAGCTTGCGCCCGGCGATCTGCACATCGTTGGGCCATTTGAGGCCGAGCGCCTGTCCGCTGCCGCCCCGCGCTTCCGCGTATCCAGCCACGGCGTCGGCCACGGCCACACCCACGGCCAGGCTCAGGCCGCCGAGTTGCGCAGGCTCACCGGCAAAGGCGCAGGCGACGGAGAAGGTCAGGCCGTGGTCGCCGCTCCAGGGGCGCCCCTGACGGCCGCGTCCTGCCGTCTGGCGCTGCGCGGCCAGCACCCGCGCGCCGAGCAGCGGCGCCGTGCCGGCAGGGGCGGGAGCCGCCGTGTTGGCAGGCCATGCGGCATCACGCACCGCGGCCATCAGGTCTGCGCTGGTGGAGCCGGTGGCTTCGACCACGTCGACAGGCCAGCCGGCGGCCGGGCCGCTGGGCTGGATACGCTCGCGCGCAAGGCGCCATCGCGCGGAGGGTTCGGCAAGAGACATAGAAAAACGGGCGATCAGGTTCGCGCTGAGAATGCGCGCATTGTACGAGCGGCGTTGCAAACATGGGCCCGGCGCTTGCTTCAAGCGACGCAAAGGCCTCACAGTGTGGGAGCCAGTGTGACAGTGTTCGGCGGCGCGTTGGCTACAATTCGACCGATATCCGGCATCACCGCTTACGGAGAACCGTTTGATCACCTGCCGTACACCGCAGCTTGAGGTGCGCGTCGTCGATGGACGCTCCGTCGCCTTCCTCTCTGGCGACTGGACGACGCTTGCCCTGGCCGAACGCGCCGGCGTGCGCAGCGCGCGCCAGCAGATCCGCGCCGGGCTGGACAACGCCAACGCGTGGTGCCTGACCGAAGTCGGCCGTATCGACCACTTTGGCGCGCAGCTGCTCTGGCGTGCCTGGGGCAACCAGTGGCCCGAACACCTTGACGCCCGGCCCGACCAGCGCCGCATGATCGACCGCGTGGCCAAGCTCGACCCCGGCGGCTGGAAACAACGCCTGGCGCCGCGCATGAACCCGGTGGCGATCCTCGGCGCAGGCATGCTCGACTTCTTTGATCACGCCCGTGACGGCATCGCCATGGTGGGGCAGCTCGTGTTCGACTTCGGCAGGTTTCTGGCCGCGCCGCATCGCGGGCCGTGGCGCGAGATTTCCGCCAACATCTACAGCACGGGCTACAAGGCGCTGGGCATCACGGCGCTGGTCGGCTTCCTGATCGGCATCGTGCTGAGCTACCTGTCGGCCAACCAGCTGCGCGTATTCGGGGCCAGCATCTTCATCGTCAATATTCTCGGGATGGCCATCATCCGGGAGCTTGGGCCGGTGCTGGCCGCGATTCTGGTGGCCGGGCGTTCGGGCTCGGCCATCACGGCGCAGATCGGCGTGATGCGGGTGACCGAAGAGCTGGATGCGATGCGCGTGATGGGCATCTCGCACGGCTTCCGGCTGATCCTGCCCAAGGTGATTGCGTTGGCGATCGCCATGCCGCTGCTCGTGGCGTGGACCGATCTGCTTGCGCTGGCGGGCGGTATTCTCGCGGCCAAGTTCCAACTCGATATCAGCCCGACGTATTTCATCACCTCGTTGCCCGATGCGGTGCCGGTGGCCAATCTGTGGCTCGGCATCGGCAAGGGCGTGGTGTTTGGCATGCTGATCGCGCTGGTGGCGTGCCACTTTGGT
This sequence comes from Ralstonia sp. UNC404CL21Col, assembly GCF_000620465.1. Classification (GTDB taxonomy): domain Bacteria; phylum Pseudomonadota; class Gammaproteobacteria; order Burkholderiales; family Burkholderiaceae; genus Ralstonia; species Ralstonia flatus. Next base: position 1,175,071 of record NZ_JIBE01000003.1, on the reverse strand, counting down.
CTGCGCATCCAGCCCAACACGCAGAGCCTCGGCGAGGGCACGACGACGTCCGTCGTGGTATCGATCACCATCGTCATCCTGGCGGACGCGGTGTTCGCCATCCTTTTCAAGGACATCGGGATATGACGCGACCCCGTCATCCGCATATCGAGCACGCCGGGGCCGCACCCGAGGCCATCACGCCCGCGCGCGAACGCGTGATCGAGGTGCGCAGTGTCACCAAGCGCTACGGCAAGGTGACGGTGCTCGACAACATCAACCTGGACGTTTTTCGCGGCGAGGTGCTTTCCATCGTGGGCGGTTCGGGCAGCGGCAAGACGACGCTGCTGCGCCAGGTGGTGGGGCTGGAGAAACCCACCTCGGGCACGATCCACATCTTTGGCGAGGAGTTGACCTGCCAGGTCGGCAACGATCTGCAGTCGATGCGCAATCGCTGGGGCATGCAGTTCCAGCACGGCGCGCTGTTCTCTGCGTTGTCCGTGATCGACAACGTGGCGTTGCCGATGCGCGAATTGCGCACGCTGCCCGACGCGTTCATCCAGCGCGTGGCGATGCTGAAGCTGCAGATGGTGGGGCTCAAATCCACCGATGCCGACAAGATGCCGTCGGACCTGTCGGGCGGGATGATCAAGCGCGTGGCGCTGGCGAGGGCGTTGTCGCTGGAGCCGGAGCTGGTGTTTCTGGACGAGCCGACGGCTGGGCTGGACCCGCGCGCGTCGGACGACTACGTCGCGCTCATCCGCGAGTTGCGCCAAGAATTGGGCCTGACCGTGGTGATGGTGACGCACGATCTCGACACGCTGGTGGCACTGTCCGACCGCATTGCCGTGCTGGCGGATCGCAAGGTGCTGGCGGCCAAACCGCTGGACCAGATCATTCAGATCGATCATCCCTTCATCAAGGAATATTTCCTCGGTGAACGGGGCAAACGGGCCCTCATGGCGCTGGGCCCGCAGATGACGGAGGCGGTGGCCGCGGCCTCGCTTTCGACGCAGGAGGATTGATGGAAAACAAAGCCCACGCATTCCTGGCCGGGCTGTTTACGATCGGGCTGGTCATCTTCATCGGACTGGCAGTCATGTGGTTCAACCGCGACCAGACGGTGCGTGTGCCCTACGAAGTGGTCACCCGTTCCACTGTCAACGGGCTGAACCCGCAGGCTTCCGTGAAGTACCGCGGCCTGGATGTCGGCAAGGTCGACAGCATCCGTTTTGACGATAAGGTGCCCGGGCAGATCGTCGTGCGCGTGCTGGTCGACAAGGATGCGCCCATCACCACCACGACGTATGGGCGTCTGGCGTACCAGGGCGTGACGGGCCTCGCCTATGTGCAGCTCGACGATCGCGGTTTCGACAACAGCAAGCGTGCGCCGAGCCCCACGCACCTGGCCACGTCGGAGAAGAACCCCGCGCGCATCCGCATGGAAGCCGGCTTCCTGGACGAACTCGACAAGCGCGGCGACCAGATGCTTTCCAAACTCGATCAGACGCTCAGTTCGCTGTCGATCATGTTTGACGACGAGCATCGCCAGCAGGTCACTGCGTCGCTGCAATCGTTCCAGAAGACGATGGACGCCTACAGCACGCTCGCACAGCAGGCTGAACCGACCATGCGCCGCCTGCCGCAGATTGCCGACAACCTCGATTCCACGCTGGTGGCCACGCGCAAGCTCACGCAGTCGCTGTCGGATCCGAAGGGGCCGTTGATGACGACGCTTTCCGGTGCCGGCACCGATCTGACGGCGGCAACGCAGTCGATGCAATCCGCCGCCAATGTGCTGACGTACGAAACGCTGCCGCAGCTCAATGGCTTTGCGCGTGAGGCCCGCCAGGCCGTGCGCGGCTTCGATCATGCCGTGACCGACTTCAACGCCCGGCCGCAAAGCGTGCTGTTTGGCCCCGCACCCGGCGCGCCCGGCCCCGGTGAAACGGGCTTTACCGCCCCCGCCGCCCGCGCTTCGGTCCAGCCCTGAGGAGATTCCATGCCGATGTTGTCTGCTGTGTTCCGCCGCGCCTTTGCGCTGCCTGCGCTGCCTGCGCTGATGGCGCTGTCGCTCCTGGCAGCCTGCTCGAGCGCACCCGTGGCGCCCGCTGCCCTGTATGACTTTGGGCTCGCGCCGGCCGCAAGCGCTGGCGCGCGCCTGCCCACCGCCCTGCGCGTGGCCGACGTGGCCGGCCCGGGCTGGATGGACGGCAACGCCATCTATTACCGCCTCGCCTATGCGCAAAGCCAGCGCACCGACGTCTACGCCAACAGCCGCTGGGTGGAATCGCCGGTGAGTCTGTTCGATGCCCGTTTGCGCAATGCGGCGGCGGGGCGCGGCCAGGTGATCGGCTATCCCACGCCGGAAGTGCCGAGCCTGCGCGTCGAGCTGGTCGATTTTTCACAGGTGTTTGACAGGCCGGACGCCAGCCGCGGCGTGGTGCGGTTGCGGGCGACGGTGTCGCTGGCGCGCGGTGTGATCGACCAGCGTGTGGTGCAGGCCGACGCGCCGGCGCCCAGCGCAGATGCAGCAGGTGGCGTGGCGGCGCTCACACAGGCGTCGGACAAGGCCATTAGCGAGGTGCTCGACTGGGTGGCGGGCCTGCCGCTCGCGGCCTCGCCGTCCTCCGCGCCCGCGAGGTCCGCGGCTGCCTCTGGGATGCCCCGGCGCTGAGACCTCGACTTCTCCACCGGACGGAGGAACCATCCGTGATGCGCGGCATCGGACGCTATCATGGGCGGCTTCTTCCGGGCACGTCCGCCCCTCCTTCTAGATTGCAGCTTCTCCGGTGACGGACTTCCACTCGCAACCCGCCGCGCCCACCTCGCATCGTCACTCGCCGCTTGCGCGCGCCGGGCTGGGCTGGTTCGTATTGCTGGTCGTCTACGCAAGTCTGTATCCGTTTGCCGGCTGGACGGACACCGGTGTGTCGCCGTTCGCCTTCCTGAGCGCGCCGCTGCCGCGCTACAACACCGGCTTCGACATGCTCACCAACGTGTGGGGCTACATGCCGCTGGGCATGCTGACGGTGCTGGCGCTGCATCCGCGCATCACCGGCTGGCGTGCGGCGTTGCTGGCGTTGCTGGCGGGGCTGCTGCTTTCCGGCGCGATGGAGGCGATCCAGACCTATCTGCCCACGCGCGTGTCCTCCAATGTCGATCTGGCCACGAACACGCTGGGCGCCTTGCTGGGCGGCATCGTCATGCTGCCGTTTTCAGCGCGGCTCATCGACCGGGGCGGGTTGCGCCGCCTGCGCCGCCGGTGGTTCGAGCCGCATGCGACCTTCGCCATCCTGCTGATGCTGGTGTGGCCGTTCGCGCAGATCTTTCCGCAGGAATTCCTCTTCAGTATGGGCGGGGTGATCCGCAGCATCCTGCTCGATCCATCGCCGGATGCGTTTGTGGTCAATCTCCTCAACGGCTGGTTTCCGGAGCTGTTCGACTGGCAGGACAAGCTGACGGCACATCCGGAAGCACTGCAGCGCCAGGAGCTGCTCGAAGCGCTCATCACCGCCTGCAGCTGGATCGGCACCGGGTTGCTGGCCAGCGTGGCCATGCGCCGCGGTGCGCCGATGCTGCGCCTGCTGGCGGCGCTGCTCGCCGGGGCGCTGCTGGTGAAGGCGGGGGCGACGGTGCTGCAGTTTCCGCTGGGCGGCGCGTGGGATTGGCTTTCGTCCGGCGCACGTTTCGGGTTGGTCGTCGGCTCGCTGGTGTTGGTGCTGCTGGTGCGGTTGCCGCGCTGGCTGCGCGGCGCGCTGGCCATGACGCTGCTGATTGCGCTGATCATTCTGTCCAACGTGCTGCCGCCGAGCCCGTATTCGTGGGTGTCGGCGCAGAGCTGGCGGCTCGGGCGCTTCGTCCATTTCAACAGCCTGTCGCAATGGATCGGCTGGCTGTGGCCGTTTCTCGGCCTGGGCTATCTGGCCTGGCGCGCCGAGCAGACGCAGCTACAGCGGCGCGCCGGACGTCAGGCGCGTTGAGCGCGCGCTGCGGCCGCTGCCGCACGCGGTGACGCTGCGCGGCGTACCGCAATCAGTGCCAGCAGTGCCCCGAGGTACATCGCCGTCATGGCGACAAAACCCGCGCGCCACCCGAATACACCCGTCCCCTCCAGCGCAGACGCGCGGTGATGCCGGCGCGCGCCGTCTTCACGTAACCGACATGAATCCTTTCTACCTTAGCGCCTGATGAGCTGACGGCGCGCGCTGCCCCGTCCTGCTCGCGAATGTCATCAGGAGGTCATCTGTGTCTGCCAGCCAAAACGCCGGCGCTCGCCGTCGATTGCCCGTGGTGTCTGCGCTCGCGTTGAGCGGTGGCGATGCGGCTGATCCTCATGTGCCTCCCGTGATCCACACCGTCGACTGACTGCGTTCGCTCGCGCTTAGTCTGGCGTTGCCCCGTGTTGTCCCCGCAACTCCCCCCCACCCCCAACCCCAAACACACAGACATCAGGACGAGAACATGACCTCCAACAGTCGCCGTGGTTTTCTCCGTTCCGCTGCCCAGTTGGCTGCTGCATCTGCAGCCATGGGCGCGGTGCCCGAAGGCATTCGCCAAGCGCTGGCGATTCCCGCCCATAACGCGCACCGCACGATCGAAGACGTGCAGCACATCGTGATCCTCATGCAGGAAAACCGCTCGTTCGACCATTACTTCGGCACGCTGCGTGGCGTGCGCGGGTATGGCGATACGCGCACCGTCACGCTGCCGACCGGCAAGAGCGTGTGGCATCAGCCGATGGCCGGTGGCGTGGGCGAAGTGCTGCCGTTCCGCCCGAGCGCGCCCGATCTGGGCCTGCAGTTCCTGCAAGACCTGCCGCACGGCTGGAACGACACGCACCTTGCCGTCAACGGCGGCCGTTACGATGGCTGGGTCCCGCACAAGGGCACCACGACGATGGCGTACCTGACGCGCCAGGACATTCCGTTCCACTACGCGCTGGCCGACGCCTTCACCATCTGCGACGCCTATCACTGCGCGACACCCACGTCGACCGATCCGAACCGCTACTACATGTGGACCGGCTACGTCGGCAACGACAACGTCGGCGGCGGCCCCGTGATCGACAACGCAGAAGCGGGCTACGGCTGGTCGACGTATCCGGAGGTGCTGGAGGCCGCCGGCATCTCGTGGAAGATCTACCAGGACATCGGCACGGGCCTGGACGCCGCGGGCTCCTGGGGCTGGACGAGCGACGCCTACATCGGCAACTACGGCGACAACTCGCTGCTGTACTTCAAGCAATACCAGAATGCACAGCCCGGCAGCCCGCTGTACGACAAGGCGCGCACCGGCACCAACGCAGCAGCCGGCGACGGCTACTTCGACATCCTCAAGCGCGACGTGCAGTACGGCACGTTGCCGCAGGTGTCGTGGATTGCCGCGCCGGAAGCGTTCTCCGAGCATCCGAACTGGCCGGCCAACTATGGCGCCTGGTACATCGACCAAGTCCTGCAGATCCTGACTTCGAACCCCGAGGTGTGGAGCAAGACCGCGGTGTTCATCACCTACGACGAGAACGACGGTTTCTTCGACCACCTCGTCCCGCCGTTTGCATCGTCGGGCAGCAATGGCCTGTCGACGGTCGACACCAGCGGCGAATACTTTCCGGGCAACAGCACGTACGGCGCCGGCAGCTACGGCCTGGGCCAGCGCGTGCCGATGCTCGTGGTGTCGCCGTGGTCCAAGGGCGGCTTCGTGTGCTCGGAAACGTTCGACCACACGTCGATCATCCGTTTCATCGAACAGCGCTTCAAGCGCACGCACAACGTGCGCTCGCCCAACATCTCGAAGTGGCGTCGCGCCGTCTGCGGCGATCTGACGTCGGCGTTCAACTTCGCCACGCCCAACGAGGTGGTGCCCGCGCTGCCGAGCACCACCGCCTATGTGCCGAAAGACAAGCTGCGCCACGCCAGCTACGTACCGCTGCCGCCGCTGGTGCAGGCCGTACCCAAGCAGGAAGCCGGCGGGCGCCCATCGCGTGCGCTGCCGTACGAACTGTTCGTGCGCGGCCGCCAGGACGAAGCCGCCGGCAAGTTCCAACTGGAATTCGTGAACACCGGGGACTTGGGCGCCGCCTTCCTCGTCTACACCACCGGCAGCACGGACGCACCGCGCACCTACACCGTCGAGGCAGGCAAGCGCCTGTCGGACAAGCTGGCCGTCAACGCTGGCGGCGCGTATGACTTCACGGTGCATGGCCCCAACGGCTTCCTGCGCCGCTTTGTCGGCAAGCTCACGCTGTCGGGCCTGCTGCGTCCGCATGGTCGCGCGTTGGAAGTGAAGGAAGGCTACGACGTAGCCAACGGCAACCTGCAACTGCGTCTCATCAACCACGGCCGCGCGCCTACCGTCTTCACCATCAAGAGCGCCTACACGGGCGAGAGCGTGCAACGTGAAGTGCGCGGCGGTGACGATGCGGCGGTGTACCTGGACCTGCGCAGCCAGCACGCCTGGTACGACATGACCGTCACGGCCAGCAGCGATGCCGGCTTTGAGCGTCGCCTTGCTGGCCACGTTGAGACCGGCCGTGTCAGCGCGTCCGATCCGGCGCTGAGCGCATAAGCGACACCCCAGCAAAACGGCCCGCTGGCGTGACTTGCCAGCGGGCCGTTTTTTTCCTTGCGACGCCCAGCGTCAGAGTTGTTTCGTGTACGTGCGTGCCTGGTACAGCGCCAGCGCGCTCAGCCCGACGATCACCACGATCGCCAGGACATCGGCAAACGGATAGCCCCAATACTGCGTCATTGCGTGGTCTCCTTCGATTCGAGGTCGAGCAGGCCGGTGTCGGCCATGCGCTGACGGCCAAACTCGGTGATGGCGTAGCGGAAGTGCATCTTGTTGGTGGCGTCGTCGAGCTGGTCTTCGGAGGTTTGCACCAGGCCTCCGGAGTACAGGTCTGAGAGGATGGCGCGAACGCTGCCGGTCCAGTACTCGTCTTCGGGTTTGCCGTATTCGATGCAGGTGCGATGGGCGATTTCGCTGTCCCACAGCATGTCGCTGCCCGCGAGCAGTTGCAGGACGTAGCCCTTCATGTGCAGTTTCATGCGTGCGTCTCCGTGGTTGCAGGTGCCGTGCCGCCGCGGATGACTTCCAGGTTTTCCGCGCTTTCCGACACCATCACGAAGCCGCCGAAGATCACCAGCGCCAGCCCGATCAGGAAATACCACTCCGGAAACTGCAGCGTGAAGATGGCTGTGAAGAGGGTGGCGAACATTGCGTAGAACGCGCCCAGCGCCTGCCCGCGTCCCACGCCGATCAACGGGAACGACTTGTACCAGGCGACTGCGCAGAACGAGAAGGTGAGGCCGCCCACGACCAGCCACAGCAGCGCCTTGCTGTGGACGATGCCCGAGGCAATCTCCGTCACGGGCACCGGCACATGCACGAACAGCGCGATGGCCGGCAGGATGAAAACGACCCAGTAGATGGCCTCGGCGGTGTAGCGGATGGAGACCCCGCAGTCGGGATCTGTCACGTCCATGGCGCGTCCGACGATCGCGCCTTCCAGGCCCCAGCCGATGGCGGCCATGGCGCCACCCAGGTAGCCGATCCACTGATGGCTGCCGCTGTGCGATTCGGCCATCAGTGCCGGCGCGTAGATCGCCACCCCGCCCAGGATGATGATGGCGATGCCCACCGCCGCCCGTGCGCTGATGCGCTCGTTGTACCAAAGCTTGGCCACCGTCGCGCCCACCACCGGATACAGCAGCCCGGCGACGGCCGCAAACACGGCGCCCACATAGCCCATCGCGAGATACGAGCCGAAGTTGGCCATCAGCCCGCCCACGACCGCCGCAATGAAGTACCAGCGCGAGATCTTGCGGAATTGGCCGAGGGTGCGGAAGTAATCCCCCAGCTTGCCGAGCGAGCCGAGCCACACCCACTGGAAGACCGTCACCATGACGCTGTGGAACGCCGTGATGACCGCTGCGCAGACCAGGAACACGCGCGGGTCGGAAAGGTCCATCGCGGCGAATGGGGATTCATGCCAGACGGCCGTGCCGGGCACGTACCAAGCGCCCCAGAGGATGGCGGCCCATAAGGCCCAGCGGTAACCCCACTGCAGTGTGCGTTGATGATGGGCCGCGCGGGCGGCGGAGGAAGAAGCCAAACCGATCTCCTTGTTCTGTACGCGTCAGTCCCGAAAACCTGGGTGACGCTTTAGTTACTGGAGGTTGATAAATTAACTATGAGTTTTCTAGAGTCTATGCCGGCCCTCCAGGCATGCCGGAAAAAGTCGCAAGGGTTGACGGGATTGTCAGAAGTTGACGTCTGTGACGTCGGGGTGTGCTGGGCTACGAGGCTACGAGGCCCCCGCCTCGGGCACGGTGTCGACCACGGTAATCAGATGCAGCGGTGCGTCCGTAGCCGGATCGCGCGCCAAGGACGTGGTGATCCGCACCGGTACGGCAGAGCCATCCCCGCGTACCAACTGCAGCGATAGCGCATACGTTGGTACCGTGCCGGCGAGCAACTCACCGTACTGGCGCAGGTGGCGAGCGAGGTCGTTGCGGTGCGTGAGGTCGAGCAGCGTCCGCTGCTGCAGCGCTGTTTCCGACTGGCCCAGCAGCGTGCAAAGCCACGGGTTGGCGCGCAGGCAGCGGCCTTCCAGGCTGACCTGCGCGATGCCGACGGGCACCTGTTCGAACAACGTCCGCAGCTTGGCTTCGCTGTCGCGGAAGGCAGCTTGGGCTTCCACTTCAGCGGTGATGTCCTGCGCCGCGCCGATCATCGTGGGCGTGGCGGCCGATGGGTCCTGCGCTTCGCCTTCTTCACGAAGATGGCGGTGGGAACCGTCGGGCAGGGTGATGGTGTATTCAACGCGATACGGCTGGCGCGATGCCACGGCGCGGTCCAGCACGGCCTGCACGCGGGCGCGATCTGCGGGAACGATGGCCTCCAGATAGCGCGCCATCGTCACGGGCGTGGATTGCGGCGCCCAGCCGAAGATGCGGTAAGCCTCGTCCGTCCATCGGCAGGCATCGGTGCCCGGTTCCCAGAGCCAGCTGCCGAGGTGGGCGATCTGCTGCGCCTTGGCCAGCAACGCCTCCGAATCGCGCAACGCGGCTTCGGCGGTGTGGCGCTCCGTGGTGTCCAGGCTCAGGCCGATCATCTTGACCGGGCGGTCCTGCGCATCACGCACGAGCGTTGCCCGCGAGACGATCCAGCGCACCACGTCCGGCGCCGGCGCAATGCGGAATTCATGCTCGTAGACGCCGCCCGCGCTGAGGTTCTGCGAGACCGCGGCCTGCACGCCGGGCACGTCTTCGGGAAGCACGCATTGCCAAAAATCGTCCAGCGTGCGGATCGGCCGGCCAAAGAGGCGGGCGGCATTCGGTGAATACGCGACCGCGTCCGTCAACAGGTTCCACTCCCACGTGACCACGCCGGAAATCTCCTGCGCGAAGGTCATGCGCGCCTCGCTTTCCATGATGGCGGCGATGTGCTTCTGGCGGCCTTCGCGGGCGCGGACGTCGGTGGTCAGGCTGGCTTCCAGATCGGCGAGGGCGCGATCGCCGTAGCGCAGCCACAGCCAATTCACGTTCAGGAAGCGGGCCAATGCCAGCAGGTTGGCGTATTCGATCTCGCCGCCACGCGTCCATTTGTGGACCGCCGAGGGGGATACGCGCAGCGCCGCCGCCACCTGCTTGAGCTGGATGCGGCCGCGTGTCAGCACGCCTTTGAGGCGGCCGGCAAAGCTGTCGTCATCGATGGGGCCGTCGGGCGGCGGAAGTGCTGCGGCGGTCATGGGGCAGATTTACTGGCAGTGATTCCCGAGAGTATAACGCGTTAAAAATAGTGAAAATTTATCGAAATTTGGCACCGTTAGGCCATAACGATTGGCCTGACGCAACTAATTTTTCCTAGACTAGTCCAAAATTCTCCAAAGGTAAATAAAAACACCAACAGTGAATTTATGGGTCGCCACGCCGAATGTCGTCTGCCAAGACGCTACGGTGTCGGCATTTCGGGCGCCGTCTCTTTGTGCGCCAGCCATTCACCAGGGGTACTGGATATGACGCAAGCTTCCCTTTCCACCGAATTCCATTCCGCCACGCTGGCACCCCGTCTTGATCTCTATATCGACGGCCAGTGGGTGCAGCCCGAGGGCGGCGTGTACCGCGACATCGTCGATCCCGCCACCGAAAACGTCCTGACGCAGGCGGCCGATGCCTCCGTGGCCGATGTGCAGCGCGCCATTGCCGCCGCCCGCCGCGCGTTTGACGAAGGGCCGTGGCGCCAGACGGGCACCCGCGATCGCGCTCGCCTGCTCAACCGCATTGCCGACGCCATCGACGCAGACGCCGAGAACCTCGCGACGCTCGAATCGCTCAACACCGGCAAGACGATCACCGAAAGCCGCTGGGACATGGACGGCATTGCCGCGACGTTCCGCTATTTCGCGGGGTTGGTTGCCACGGAATCCGGTCTCATCAACGAGGCGCCCGACACGGTCATCAGCCGCACGCTGCGCGAGCCGGTGGGCGTATGCGGCCTCATCACGCCGTGGAACTACCCGCTGCTGCAAGCCGCCTGGAAAATCGCGCCGGCACTGGGCGCGGGCAACACCGTCATCGTCAAGCCGAGCAACCTGACGCCGCTGACCACGCACCGCTTTGCCGAACTGCTGATCGAGGTTGGCGTGCCGGCGGGCGTGTTCAACCTTGTCACCGGTGCGGGCGAGGCCGGGGCCGAGCTGTCGCGCAATCTGGACGTGGATCTCGTTTCGTTCACCGGTGGGGCGGTTGCCGGCGCGGCGGTCATGAATGCGGCCATCGGCAACTTCAAGAAAGTCGCCCTGGAGCTGGGCGGCAAGAACCCGAACATCATCTTCGACGACGCAGATTTCGATGCCGCCGTCGACTACGCAGTCAATGCGGCGTTCTTCCACGCGGGCCAGGTGTGCTCGGCCGGATCGCGCCTGATGCTGCAAGACGGCATTCACGACCGCTTTGTCGATGCGCTGGTCGAGCGCGTCAAGCGCATCCGTATCGGCAACGGCTTTGCCGAAGGCACGGAGATGGGCCCGGTGCAATCCGCATTCCAGCGCCAGAAGATCATCAACATGATCCAGGCCGGCGTGCAGGAAGGTGCGGTGCTGCGCTGTGGCGGCAAGGCGCCGGAGGGCGAGGCGTTCGAGCGCGGCTTCTGGCTGGAGCCGACCGTGCTCGCCAATGTGCGCGACGACATGAAGATCGCCACCGAAGAAATCTTCGGCCCGGCGCTGACCGTTGAGCGCTTCTCCACCGAAGAAGAAGCGGTGCGCCGCGCCAACGCCACGCCGTTCGGCTTGGCGGGCGCGGTGTGGACGGCCGACCTGAACCGCGCCAACCGGGTGACCCGCGCACTGCGTTTCGGCACCGTGTGGGCCAACGACTATCACCCGTACTTCCCTGAGGCGCCGTGGGGCGGCTACAAGGCCAGCGGCATCGGCCGCGAACTGGGCCGGGGCGGTCTCGACGAGTACACCGAACTGAAGCACAGCTACATCAACCTCGCACCGCAGCCGATGGGCTGGTTCGGCGCCGGTGCTGAGTAAGAACGGAGGGCATGTTTTGACCACAAACACCGTACAGGAGTACGACTACATCATCGTGGGCGCGGGCTCGGCTGGTTGCACGCTGGCTGCGCGCCTGACCGAAGACGCGGACGTGACCGTGCTGCTGCTGGAAGCCGGCGGCCCCGACCACCGCTGGGATTTCCGCACGCAGATGCCGGCGGCGCTGGCGTATCCGCTGCAAGGCACCACGTACAACTGGGCCTACGAAACCGAGCCCGAGCCGCACATGAACAACCGCCGTATGGCGCAAGGCCGCGGCAAGGGGCTGGGCGGGTCGTCGCTCATCAATGGCATGTGTTTCATTCGCGGCAACGCGATGGATTACGAGCGCTGGGCGAGCGATTTCAACTTGCCCGACTGGACGTATGCCGACTGCCTGCCGTACTTCCGCAAATCGGAAACGTATGACAAGGGCGCCAACGACTGGCACGGCGATTCGGGCCCGCTGCAGGTCAGCACGCCCAAGCACGACAACAGCCTGCTGTTCCACGCCTTTATCGAAGCCGGTGAGCAAGCCGGTATTCCGGCCACGGACGACCTGAACGGCTATCGCCAGGAGGGCCTGGGCCCGATGGATCGCACCGTCACCGCCAAGGGCCGCCGCGCCAGCACATCGCTGTGCTATCTCGACGAGGCGCGCAAGCGGTCCACGCTGACGGTGCTGCCGCGCGTGCTGGCCGATCGCGTGATCTTCGATGGCACGCGTGCGGTCGGCGTCGAGGCGCTGATGGACGGCAACCGCGAAACATGGCGCGCGCGCCGCGAGGTGATCGTCGCCAGTGGCGCTATCGCTTCGCCGCAGTTGCTGCAGCGCTCGGGCGTCGGCAATGCCGACGAGCTGCGCGCCCTGGGCATCCACTCGGTGGCGCATCTGCCCGGTGTGGGCGAGAACCTGCAGGACCATCTGGAGATGTACATCCAGTACGAGTGCCTGCGCCCGGTGTCGATCTACGAAAACACGCTTTGGTACAACAAGCCGAAGGTCGGGCTGGAGTGGTACATGCACGGCACCGGCCCCGGCGCCAGCAACCACTTCGAGGCGGGTGGGTTCATCCGCAGCGATGACAGCTTCGAATGGCCGAACATCCAGTACCACTTCCTGCCGCTGGCCGTGAACTACGACGGCAGCAACCCGGTGAAGATGCATGGGTTCCAGTGCCACGTGGGTTCGATGCGTTCGCCGTCCACCGGTTACGTGAAGCTCGCCTCGCGCGATCCGCGTGACAAGCCCCGCATCCTCTTCAACTACATGGCGCATGACGTGGATTGGCGTGAATTCCGCGCCGGTGTACGCATCACGCGCGACATCATCGCGCAGCGTGCGTTCGACCAATACCGCGGTCGTGAGATCAGCCCGGGCCCGAGCGTACAGACCGACGCCGAGATCGACGCCTTCGTGCGGCAACACGCCGAGACTGCGCTGCATCCGTCCTGCACCTGCAAGATGGGTTCGGCCGACGATCCGATGGCCGTGGTCGACAACGAAGGCCGTGTGCATGGCTTGCAGGGTCTGCGCGTGGTGGATGCGTCGATCATGCCGCGCATCATCACCGGCAACCTCAACGCGCCGACGATCATGATGGCCGAGAAGATCGCCGACCGGATTCGCGGTGTGGCGCCGCTCGCCCGCTCCGATGCGGCGTTCTATGTGCACGGCAAATCGCCGCTGCAGGCGCCGGTCAAGCCGCTGGTTGCCAGTGAACTGGTGGCGGCCTGATGCGCTGGCGCAAGGTCACCGCAATGCTGGGCGGGGCGGCGGCGTGTGCAGCTGCGCTGCCGGCATTGGCGGACGAGGTGCCGGCGGGCGATGACAGACGCTGGTCGGCCAATGCATCGGTTGTCTCGCAATACGTGTCGCGCGGCCTGCGCCAGACATGGGGAAAACCTGCGCTCCAAGCGGGCGTCGACTACACATCGCCGAGCGGTTTTTATGCCGGCGTGTGGGGCTCGCAGGTCAGCGACCACGTCATCGCCGGTGCGCATGCCGAAATCGACACCTACCTCGGCTATGCCACCACCGTCGCGCACGGCGTCGAACTGACCACCGGGCTCTATCGCTACTGGTATCCCGGTGCCCGCTACGACAAGGCCGCTGGCGGCGGCCCCGCCACCGGCTACGACTACACGGAATGGATGGTCGGGGCCGGCTGGCGCGGCGTGTCGGTCAGGTTATGGACGACGCTGTCGAACTACTTCGGCTTCGATGGCAATTCGCTGGCGGACGGCATCGACCGCGGCAGCCGCGGCTCCACTTACGCCGAAGCCAACTGGGCCGTGCCCTTGCCGAACAACTTCACACTCGGGCTGCACGTCGGCCACGAGCATGTGCGCAACCACAGCGCATTCAGCTTTACCGATTACCGCGTTGAACTCTCCCGACCCATCAACAAGTTCGTGACGCTGTCTGCCGCTTTGACCGGCGCGGACGCATCCGCCTATGCCCACCAACTCTCCACCCGCAACGGCATGGATCGCATGACGCTCGGCCGACGCACCGTCGCCCTCAAGCTGACGGCGAGGTACTGAGCGGCGGGCGACGGCGTTTTACCTGCAACCCTTTCTCCACAACCTCTGCTTTCAAAGCACACACCATGGCCTCCCTGGGTTTTACCGACGTTGTCGGTCTGGTCGGCGTCGCCGCGTACGTCTCTGCACACTTTGGCGTGCAGGTCCTGCATAAGCCCCCGACCGGCGCATTTGCCGTTCGCCTCAATCTCCTTGGACCGATTTGCATCCTGATTTCGTTGATGGGCGCGTTCAATCTTGCGTCGTTCCTCACCCAGTTCTTCTGGCTGGCGTTGACGCTGATGGGCTGGTGGCGCAACAAGCAGGCGGGGCGGCCAGTGGCCGAGGTTCCGGGCGCACCGCGTCCGGGTCACCCGGCGCAGCAGTAGGTTCGCCGAGCACGACCAAAACCGCGTCCACGTACGCGGTTTTTTTTGGGGTCTCTTATTGCCTCTACCCCGCGAATATGGTTCACAGGCCACTTTATGCAGAACATGGCCTGTCCTAATTGTTGATTTTTGGAGAACAGTATTTTCTTGGATTGGACATTTATTCATCAAGGGCAACGATCTATTCTGATCTCAAGCGCAACGAACTGAGCGCAACCGAATATCCAGACAGATCAGGAGCCCATCATGAACACCCGTCTCGCAACCGCTTTCTCCCGCAATACGCTGCTGGCCCTGGTGGCCACGCTTTCCGCTTCCGCTGCGCTGCTGTCGGCCCAGCCGGCCGCTGCCGCGGTGCAAGGTCGCGCCGATCAGTACACGCAAGGCGCTGTCGCCAAGGCTGACCCCTACACGCAGGGTGCTGCCGCCAAGTACGACGTCTATACCCAAGGTGCGGACCGTCAAGCTGATACCTACGGCTATCTGTCGTGGAAGAACGATCGCTTCGATCCGTACACCCAAGGTGCCGTGGGCAAGGCTGACCCGTACACCGATGGCGCCATCGCCAAGGTCGATCCGTACACCGACGGCGCCGCTGCCAAGTACGACGTCTACACGCAGGGTGCCGATCGTCAGGCCGACACTTACGGCTATCTGTCGTGGAACGGCGATGCCTCGTATCCGAAGGACGCCGCTTCGCAAGCCTGATCGAGCCGCACCAAAGCAAAAGGGCCTTGGGTTCTACCCCAAGGCCCTTTTTGTTTCTGCGGCGTTCCAGCGGTAATTAGACCACGCCGGCTTCGTGTGCCTGCTGATCCGCGTGGTACGAACTGCGCACCATGGCGCCCACGGCCGCGTGCGTAAAGCCCATCTCGTACGCCTTCTCTTCGAACATCTTGAAGGTGTCCGGGTGCACATAGCGCAGCACCGGCAGATGGTGGCCCGACGGCGCCAGATACTGGCCGATGGTGAGCATGTCGATGTCGTGCTCGCGCATGTCGCGCATGACTTCCAGGATTTCCTCATCCGTCTCGCCCAGGCCGACCATCAGGCCGGACTTGGTTGGCACGTTCGGGTTGCGGGCCTTGAAGTCCTTCAGCAGCTTGAGCGAGTGTGCGTAGTCCGCACCCGGGCGCGCCTGCTTGTACAGGCGGGGCACCGTTTCGAGGTTGTGGTTCATCACGTCGGGCGGGCATTCCTGGAGGATGTCCAGCGCCTTCTCCAGGCGGCCGCGGAAGTCCGGCACCAGCACTTCGATGCGCGTGGCCGGCGACAGGGCGCGCGTGCGCGAGATGCAATCGACGTAATGCTGGGCGCCGCCGTCACGCAGGTCGTCGCGGTCGACGCTCGTGATGACGACGTAGTTGAGCTTGAGTTCGGCGATCGTCTTGGCCAGGTTTTCCGGCTCGTTCACGTCGAGCGGGTCCGGGCGGCCGTGCCCGACATCGCAGAAGGGGCAGCGGCGCGTGCACTTGTCGCCCATGATCATGAACGTGGCCGTGCCCTTGCCGAAGCACTCGCCGATGTTCGGGCAGCTGGCCTCTTCGCACACCGTCACGAGATTGTTGGCGCGCAGGATGTCCTTGATCTCGTAGAAGCGCGAGTTGCCGGTAGCGGCGCGCACGCGAATCCAGTCCGGCTTCTTGAGCTTCTCGGCCGGCACGATCTTGATGGGGATGCGGGCGGTCTTGTCGAGCGACTTCTGCTTGGCCGTCGCGTCGTACGGCTTGTTCGACGGGGTGGCAGGGGTGGCGACTTCAGTGGCGCCGGCGGCGGAATCGGTCATCGTGTTCTCCGCACGGGCTTGCGGCTCGTGCATTTCCGGGCGCTATGCGGTAGCGGCCTCGGCGGGGTGCGCTTGCGCGCGTTGCTGCAATTGGGCGACCAGCGCATCGGCCAGGCCGCGGGAAACGGTTTGCCAGTCGTTCGCATCGACGGCGCGTCCGGACGCATCACGGGCGCCGGCGGTCACCATATCGACGGTTTCCAGGCCGGCATAGCCACACGGGTTGATCTGCGTGAAGGGCGACAGGTCCATCGCCAGGTTCAGGCTCACGCCGTGGTAGCTACAGCCGTTGCGGATCTTCAGGCCCAGCGCGGCAATCTTGGCGCCAGCGTGCGGCCCGCTCGACAGGTAGATGCCGGGGGCGCCAGCCTTGCGTTCGGAGGCGACATTATACGTGGCGAGCGTCTCGATGACGGCCGCCTCGATCGCGTCGACCAGCGCTTTCACGAACAGCCCGCGGCGGCGTAAATCCAGCAAAAGGTAGGCAACGACTTGGCCGGGGCCGTGATAAGTGATCTGGCCGCCACGGTCGACTTTCACCAGGGGGATGTTGCCGGGGGCCAACAGATGTGCCGGATCGCCCGCCAGGCCGAGCGTGAACACCGGCGGGTGTTCGACCAGCCAGATCGTGTCGGGCGTATCGGGGCCCCGCTGTGCGGTAAAGGTCTGCATTTCGTCGAAGCAGGTGGCGTAGTCCTGCAGGCCGCGTTCGACGATGTCAATCGGAATCATGCCCGCGAGTGTAGCGCAGGGCCGCCGATGTCGCCGTGCGCCTTTGCCCGCTTTGGTTGCAGGGTCGGGCAAAAAAATGCCGGCGCGATGGGAGGCATCGGCGCCGGCATCGGCTTCTGCGGCAGAGGCCGCAAAAGGAGGCTTGAAACAGGTTTCCGGGCTCAGGCGGCCACGATGGGCGTGTCGGCGTGCTCGTTCCAGCCGAGCGCCGCGAGCGTGTGGCGCCAGCCGTTCGCGACGTGCCATGGCTTGCGCGGCATGTGGCCGTCGGTGGCTTCCACGGCCAGTGCGACCGGGCCGAGGGCTTTCGGGTCTACCGAGACGACGATTTCTTCGCCGCGCTTCACGGCAACGCTGCCGCCCGCGCGCAGCCATTCGTCGCCGGCTTTGTTCTCGTGTGTGATCCATACGTCGCGCCCGGAGGCTTCTTCGACGCGCACATTCTGGTTGGCCGGCATGCGCAGTGCCACCACCTCGCCGGGCTGCAGAGTGAATACAATTTTTGTTAGTACAGCTTTCATGATCGGCTCCTTCACGGCAGTGGGATGGGGCCTTGCCGTTGAAGGAAGTCTAGGCGCTTGGTTGCCTTGTACCAAACGATATATATTGCGTTTCTTGATAGCACAGCTCACATAAAAACCACGCCGTGCTACGAAAACCCGGAGGGAACGATGACCGAAATCCGCGAACCGATGCGCTTGCCGTCACTTGGCGCCTTGCGGGTGTTCGAGGCGGCGGCGCGCTATGAGAGTTTTTCGCGTGCAGCGACGGAGCTGTTCGTCACGCATGGGGCTGTCAGCCACCAGATGCGCACCCTGGAAGACGAGCTGGGCGTGCCGCTGTTCGAGCGGCGCGGCAAGCGCGTCATGCTCACGCACGCGGGCCGCGCCTATGCCGATCGCGTGCGCGAGGCGCTCGACCAGATCGCGCAGGCCACGCATCAACTGCGCGCCGGCAATCGTGACAACCGCTTGGCGATCAGCACGATGCCGTCGTTCGCGGCGCGGTGGCTGACGCCGCATATCGGCACCTTCATCGAGCGCCATCCCGAGTTGGAGGTGGAACTGTTCTCCAGCCCCGCGCTGGTCGACTTTGCGCGCGAAGAGATGGACGTGGCGCTGCGCATGGGTTCGGGCAACTATCCGGGCCTGTACGTGGAAAAACTGCTCGACGATGTGTTCTTCCCGATCTGCAGCCCGTCGTTCAACGGCGGCCGCCTGCCGCGCACGCCCGCCGAGATGGCCGGCATGACCCTGCTGCGCAGCGAGGGCGAGGCATGGAAACCGTGGTTCGATGCAGCCGGCCTTGAGGGGTTTGTGGAGCCGCGCGGCGGGCTGATGTTCCAGGATTCGTCGTTGCTGCTGCAGGCGGCGGCAGCGGGGCAGGGTATTGCGCTGATCCGCCCGACGCTGGCTTTCAATGATTTGCTGACCGGTCGTGTGGTGCGCCTGTCCGAGACGACGATCCCGTGTCCGTGGAACTACTACTTCGTCTGTCCGCACAGCGCCCTGCAGACGCCCAAGATGCAGGCGTTTCGCGCCTGGCTGCTGCCCGAGATTGCCGCGTTCAAGCTCAAGCTGGCGGGGCTGATGAACGACAACGCGGTGTGCCTGGGGCACGTCTCGAAGGGCTGAGGCCCGGGCATCCAAAAGCGCTCCGATAAACGCAAAACGCCCCGGCATGACCGGGGCGTTTTTGCTTGCAGCGGGGGCCGCAGAGGCGCGTTACAGCACGATTTTTACCATCGGATGACTGGTCAGTGCCTGGTACAGCGCATCGAGCTGTTCGCGGCTCGTCGCGCGCACGGTCACGGTCAGGCCCAGATAGTTGCCGCTCGAAGACGGACGTTTTTCCAGGCGCCCTTCGTGGAATTCGGGGTCGTGCAGACGGACGACTTCGACGATGGTCCGGGCAAAATCGTCATGCATCGGCCCCATCACCTTGATGGGGAAATCGCTCGGGTACTCGATGAGCGACTGTTCGGGCGGAATGTGGCCCGGCGGGGGAGTGTGGGAGGAGGTCATGTCGAAGTAAATGGGGACGATTACTTCTTTTTAAACCACAGCTTGACCGCGTCGATAGTGCGGCCGATAAAGCCGGCTTCCGGCACCGCTTCGAGTGCCACCACCGGGAATTCCGACACCACGGTCGAGCCGTCCATCACCTTGACCGTGCCCAGTTGCTGGCCCTGGGCGATCGGGGCGATCAGCGGGTCCTTGCGCTCCAGCACCGGCTTCAGGCGCGCACCTGCGCCCTTGGGCACGGTGATCCACTTGTCTTCCGCCACGCCGAGTTTCACGCTCTTGGCCTGGCCCTTGTAGACGTCGGGCGTCTGCAGCGCTTCCTTGGCCTGGTACAGCCGCACCGTATCGAAGAACTGATAGCCGTAATTCAGGACCTTCAGGCTTTCCTGCGTGCGGATGGCGTCGCTCTTGGTGCCGACGATGACCGACAGCAGGCGGCGGCTTGCACCCGGCACATCCGGCAGCGGGCGGTTGGCCGATGTGACGAGGCAGTAGCCGGCCGACTTGGTGTGGCCCGTCTTGCCGCCGTCGACGGTCGGATCAAGCCACAGCAGGCGGTTGCGGTTGGACTGCTTGATGTTGTTATAGGTGAAATCCTTCTGCGAGTAGAACTTGTAGTCCTGCGGGAAATCCTTGATCAGCGCCGCGGTCAGGATCGAAAGATCACGTGCGGTGGAGTAGTGATTCGGGTCGGGCAGGCCGGCGGCATTCATGAAGTGCGTGTTCTTCATGCCCAGGCGCTCGGCTTCGCGGTTCATCAGCATCACGAAGTTGGTCTCGGTGCCGCCCACCGCCTCGGCCAGCACGAGGGCCGCATCGTTGCCCGACTGGATGATCAGACCTTGCGTCAGTTCACGCAGCGAGACGGGCTTGCCGGCTTCCAGGAACATGCGCGATTCGTCGGTCTTGACGGTGCGCACGGTCTCGGTGGGCGTGATCATCTGGTCGTACTTGAGCTTGCCGTCGCGCACGGCTTCGAAGACCAGGTAGGCCGTCATCAGCTTGGTGAGCGACGCGGGCTCGATGCGCTCGTCCATGTTGGCACCGCCGAGCACTTGGCCACTGGTCACGTCGGTCAGCATCCACGAGCGGGCCGCGACTTGCGGGGCCGGCACCGGCTGCGCCATGGCGGGCAACGCGGTAGCAAGCACGGCGGCGGCTACGGCGGTCGCTGCGGCGGAATGGAAGGCGGAGGGCGTGAAATGGGCGAAGCGGGTCTGCATGTCGGGTCCTGCGGTCTGCTTGGAATTCAATGGCGCCGCCTGCCAGAAAAACGGGGGGAGGCGCGGCGCCCGGAAAGTCAACGGGTGGGTGTTACGGTTTTGGCGCCCAGGCGCCGGTAATGAGCTGCCGGATCAGATGCAGCTTGCGGTGGAAGAAATGATCGGCGCCGGGGATGACGATCACGGGCAGCTCCTGCGGGCGCGCCCAGTTGAGCACGTCGATGAGCGGCACGGTGTCGTCTTGTTCGCCGTGGATGATGATGGTGTCGGCCGGCACCGGTGCCACATCCCAGCGCGAGGTGGCGGTGCCCACCAGCGCCAGGCGCTCGGCGGGTGTGCCGGCTTCGTTCAGGCGGCGCGCCACCTGAGAGACGACAAAGCTGCCGAACGAGAAACCGCCCAGTGCCAGCGGCAGCGTGGCCACATCGGCGGACCATTCGGTCTGTGTCCGCATCCAGTCGAGCACGGCCAGCATGTCGTCCTGCTCGCCGATGCCGTTGTCGTGCGTGCCTTCGGTCTTGCCCACACCGCGAAAATTCAGGCGCACCGTCGCGTAGCCGAGGCCGACGAAGGTGCGTGCCAGCGTCTGCGCGACCTTGTTGTCCTTGGTGCCGCCGAACAGCGGATGCGGATGGCCGATCAGCGCCAGGCCGCGCGGTGCGCCGTCCGGCTGGTCGATCGACAGGTCGATCTGCCCGACGGGGCCGGGAATCAGGCGTTCTTCGGTATGAACGTTCATGGAAGCTGGAGAAACAGATGCGGTAAAGCGCAGGCTCACGCGTTGGCAGGGCGGTCGACCATCAACCGTTCAACGGGTTTGCCTTCGATCAGATGGCTCTGGATGATCTCGTCGATGTCTTCCTTGTCGACGAAGGTGTACCAGACGGCCTCGGGGTAGACCACCATGACCGGACCGAGTTCGCAGCGGTCCAGGCAGCCGGCCTTGTTGATCCGCACGCGGCCTTCACCGTTGATGCCGAGTTCCTTGCAGCGCTTCTTGGCGTATTCCTGCATGGCCTTGGCGCCAAAGTCGGCGCAGCAGCGCGAGCCGTCCTCGCGTTCGTTCAGGCAAAAGAAAACGTGGTGCTGGTAGTGGCTGCTCATGGGCGGACCGAGAAGGCTGGGAGGGCTGCGTGACGGTACGCGCGGCAGGACTCAGCAGACTTTCCTGGCGTCGCGCACATATGTGGATTTGCGTAACGAGCCGGCATTATACGACCCCGGTGTCGCGCGTCCTTCCAACACGCGGGCTCCGCGCAACGCGCGATGCTGCGTCGCAACACGTTTTCCGGATGTCTGGACGCCCCTCTGCGCGGATTCCGGGATTGACGACGGCTGGGGCGGGTGCCATCGTAGTCACACCAAGCTGGTACAAGGGCTGGCGGGCCGCAGGCAGTGGAAATACGTGTTGGCATAGCCCTTGCAATAACGACCGACCTGCTGCGGGAAACGCCGGACACATCAGCGTATCGAGGCAGGAGAGAGACCACACCAGGGCGGGTCGGACCGGGCGAGCAGTTGAGCGCACGGCCGGTCTGTGACACTCGAGGAAGACATGAAAAAACCGTTCTACAAAATCCTGTACGTACAGGTGCTGGCGGCGATCGTCATCGGCGTTCTGCTTGGCCATTACTCGCCCGCGCTCGCCGTCAAGATGAAGCCGCTGGGCGATGGCTTCATCCAACTGATCAAGATGGTGATCGGGCCGATCATCTTCTGTACCGTCGTCTCCGGCATTGCCGGCATGCGCGACATGAAGAAGGTGGGCCGCGTGGGCGGCAAGGCGCTGATCTACTTTGAGATCGTCTCGACCTTCGCGCTGGTGATCGGTCTGGCCGCGGGCCACATCTTCAACCCGGGCTCGGGCTTCAACGTCGATGTGAACACTATCGACGCCAAGGCCGTGGCCCAGTACGCCGCCAAGGCGCAGTCGGCCAGCACGGTCGACTTCCTGCTCAACATCATCCCGAGCACGGTGGTGGATGCCTTCGCCAAGGGCGACATCCTGCAGATCCTGCTGATCGCGCTGCTGTTCGGCGGTGCGCTGTCGGCAATGGGCGATCGTGCACAGATGGTGACGGATTTCATCGACCAGATCGCGCATGTGTTCTTCCGCATCGTGCACGTCATCACGCGCGTGGCCCCGCTCGGTGCCTTCGGCGCAATGGCCTTCACCATCGGCAAGTACGGCGTGGTGTCGCTGGTGCCGCTGCTCAAGCTGATCGGCACGTTCTACCTGACGGCCATCATCTTCGTGGTGGTGGTGCTGGGCATCATCGCGCGTCTGACGGGTTTCAACATCTTCCGCTTCGTTGCGTACATCAAGGAAGAACTGCTGATCGTGCTCGGCACCAGCTCGTCGGAATCGGCGCTGCCGCACCTGATGGAAAAGATGGAGAAGCTGGGCTGCTCGAAGTCGGTGGTGGGCCTGGTGGTTCCGACCGGTTATTCGTTCAACCTGGACGGCACCAACATCTACATGACGATGGCGGTGATCTTCATTTCGCAGGCGCTGAACATCGAGCTGACCTGGACGCAGCAACTGACCATCCTGGCCGTTGCCATGCTGACGTCGAAGGGCGCATCGGGCATCACCGGCGCGGGCTTCATCACGCTGGCTGCAACGCTGGCCGTCGTGCCGGATATTCCGGTGGCGGGCATGGTGCTGATTCTCGGTATCGACCGTTTCATGAGCGAGTGCCGTGCCCTGACCAACATCACCGGCAACGGCGTGGCCTGCGTGGTGATCTCGGCCTGGGAGCGTGAACTGGATCGCGCCAAGCTGGCGCGCGTGCTGTCGGGCGACCGCAGCGACGAGGGCGTGCCGGCCACCCCGGCAGCTTGACCTGTGGGTTCTGGCTGGCGCCTGCGGGCGCCGGCGCCTGAAAGCGCAAAGCGTATGATTGCGGGGCCTGTCCTTCCAGACGGCCCCGCTTCTTTTTTGGGATGCACTCCGTGAAGCACCTCGGCGACATGCCGACTGCCGGCACGGCGTTGGAAGGCACGGCATCACCCTCCGCCGCCCAGCTCCAGCCGATGTCCGATCCCGATTTCTCCCTGACCAGCGCCTCCGGCCCGCGACGCGGCTTCTGGTGGCTGGTGGCGCTCGGGCTCGTGGTGGTAATGACCGTGGTGTGCGCGACCACCTTTGTGGTGGCGTGGAACCGGGGCCTCGCACAGGCCCAGCAGGCCGCCGGCGGTCGGGTCGATCGCTATGCCGCCAACCTCAAGAGCACGCTCGACCGCTACGAATACCTGCCGGCGCTGGTGGCGCTGCATCCGTTCATCCACGATCTGCTTGCCAATCCGACGCCTGCCAATGTCGACCGGGCGAACCGCTATCTGCGGGAAGTCAACGATCGCGCGCACGCGACCGCCACCTATGTGATCGCCCCCAGCGGCAAGGCGCTGGCCGCATCGAACTACAACCAGCCTGACAGCTTCGTCGGCGCCGAATATCTGTTCCGGCCGTACTTCCAGCAGGCGGCAGAAGGCCACGTCGGGCGCTTTTACGGCATTGGCATCACGCGTGAAGAGCCGGGCTATTACATCTCGCAGCCCGTCATGCAGGACGGCCGCGTGATCGGCGTCACGGTCGTCAAGCTCAACCTCGAATGGTTCGGCCGCGCCAGCCACGACGCGTCGGAGCCGGTGATGGTGGCCGACGAGAACGGCGTGATTTTCCTGTCATCCGTGCCCGCGTGGCAGTACCGCACGGTGGAACCTCTCACGTCGAAACTGCAGGCGCAGCTGGAGGCGACGCGCCAGTATTACCGCAAGCAGATCACGCCGCTGCCGTTGCAGCCCGAGGCGCCGGCCTTCCTGCGATTGACCGGAAGGTTGCCGGAAGGCGCAGAGCTGATCCGCGTGGGCGAGCGCACGAACGCCACGCGCTATCTGCAGGTTTCGCGTGACCTGGTCGAGCCCGACTGGACGCTGATGTATCTCACGCCGGTGGAGCCCGTGATGGGCGCCGCGCGCAGCGCGACCGTGGCGGCGGCGTTTGCCTTCGCGTTTGCGTGCCTGCTGCTCTTCTATTGGCGCCAGCGCCGCCTGCGCATGATGGAGATGCTGCGTAGCCGCCGCCTGCTGGAAGCCGCATACGACCAGCTCGAACGCCGTGTGGAAGACCGCACGGCCGACCTGATGGCCACCAACGAACAACTGCAGCACGAGATCGTCGACCGCACGCGTGCCGAGGCCGAACTGCGCGCCACGCAGGACGAACTCGTGCAGGCCAGCAAGCTTGCCGCGCTGGGCCAGATGGCCGCCGGCATCACGCACGAACTGAACCAGCCGCTGGCCGCGTTGCGCACGTTCTCCGACAACACGCGCATCCTGCTCGAACGCGGCCAGCACGGCGCCGCCACCGATAACCTGCAGGCGATTGCCGACCTCACCGAACGCATGGGCAAGATCACCGCGCAGCTCAAGCTGTTCGCGGGCCGCTCACGGCGCAAGGTGGTCGATGTGCAGGTGCGTGTGGCGCTCGATCACACGCTCGCGCTGCTGCGCCCGCGCCTGGGGGACGTGTTGGTCGAACTGCACTGGCGCATCCCCGAGACAGAGGCAGTCGTTCGCGCGGATGAACTGAAGCTGGAGCAAGTGCTGATCAATCTGGTTGGCAATGCGCTCGACGCCATCAACGCCAATGAGCCGGTACGCGCCGGCCGCATCGACATTATCATCGGCCCGATCGAAGGAGCGCAGGCGCCGTCGAATCAGCTGTCCATTGCCGTGCGCGACAACGGCCCCGGCATTCCGCCCGACGCCATGCCGCATCTGTTCGAGCCGTTCTTCACCACCAAGGAAATCGGCCAGGGACTGGGCCTGGGGCTGGCGATTTCCACCAGCATTGCGCGGGACTTTGGCGGCTCGCTGTCGGCTGCAAACGTGCCGGGCGGCGGCGCGCAATTTACGCTGACGCTGGTACGCGCCGACGTCACCTCCGCGGCTTCCCTCTGATCCGTTTTTCACACAGACACGAACCATGTCCGAAGGCTTGACCGTTCTTTTCATCGAAGACGACCCGCCTGTGCGCCAGGCCACCGCGCAGAGCCTGGAACTGGCGGGCTTCAACGTGCAGGCGTTCGGCAGCGCCGAAGAGGCCGTCGGCAAGATCGACGCGAACTTCCCCGGCGTCGTGGTGAGCGATCTGCGCCTGCCGGGCGCGAGCGGCCTGGACGTGCTCGCCCACTGCCAGTCGTTTGGCACGGGGATTCCCGTGGTGCTCGTCACCGGCCATGGCGACATCACGATGGCCGTGCAGGCGATGCGCGAAGGCGCGTTCGACTTCATCGAGAAGCCGTTTCCCGCCGAGCGCCTGACCGAGACCGTGCGCCGCGCCGTCGAACGCCGCGCGCTGGAGCTGGAGAACCGCGCACTGCGCCGTGAACTGGCAGGCCCGGCGGCCGGCACGCGCATCATCGGGCGCTCGCCTGCGATGGGCGCCGTGCGCGCGCTGATCGAAAACGTTGCGACCACCGATGCGCCGGTGCTCATCAACGGCGAGACCGGCACGGGCAAGGAACTGGTGGCGCGCAGTCTGCACATGCTGTCGCCGCGTCACGACAAGCCATTCATTGCGTTGAACTGCGGCGCGGTGCCCGAACAGATTTTCGAGAGCGAGATGTTCGGCCACGAAGCCGGCGCATTCACCGGCGCGGGCAAGCGCCGCATCGGCAAGCTCGAGCACGCTTCGGGCGGCACGCTGTTCCTTGACGAGATTGAGAGCATGCCGATCGCGCTGCAGGTCAAGCTGCTGCGCGTGCTGCAGGAGGGCGCGCTGGAGCGGCTCGGCTCGAATGCCTCGGTGCGCATCGACGTGCGCATCGTCGCGGCCGCCAAGGGCGATATGGAGGCGCTGATCGAGGCGGGCGGTTTCCGGCGCGATCTGTATTACCGCCTGAACGTTGTTGCCATCGATCTGCCGCCGCTGCGTGAACGTCGCGAAGACATCATCCCGCTGTTCGAACATTTCCTGCTCGAAGCCGCCGTGCGCTATCAGCGGCCGCTGCCGATGCTCGCGGAGCGTCAGCGCCACGAGCTGATGCAGTCGAACTGGCCCGGCAATGTGCGCGAACTGCGCAACGCGGCCGATCGTCTGGTGCTTGGCGTGGGCCGCACGCCGGTCGTGTCGGATGCATCGGAAGACGGCATGCCGCTCAAGGAACGCGTCGAGCGTTACGAGCGCACGGTGATTGCCGAAACGCTGGCACGCACCGGCGGCTCGGTGCATCAGGCGGCGGACATTCTGCAGGTCGGCCGCGCCACGCTGTATGACAAGATCAAGCGATACGGCCTTTGACCCGGCACGCTCGCACGCAACACGCCCGGCATCGACCGGGCGTTTTCTTTTTCTTTTCGCGCTCAACCCAGAATCGGATGCGCATTCGCCACCGGATATCCGCGGTTATCCGTCGGAATCCGCTGCGTCTGAAACGCGATCAGAAGCGCCTGGAATTTGCCGTCGATTTCCACGATGACAGCACCGTCCTGCCGTATACCGTTTTCGCGAGAATGGTCCTTCACACCTGGCGTATGCACCACCGGATTGCCCTGGTTCATGTGCGTTTCGTGCAGCCCGTTGTGCTGCGGCTCGAACAGGAAGCCGAAGCCGTAGACCGTCACGTCGGTGCGTGGCGGCCAGCCTTTGCGGTCGTCGTCGCCGGAACTGCCGTGATAGACGTAGTCGATGGGCGCGGCGGTTCGGTCGAGGTTGAGCATGTCGTCAACGAGCGCGTTGATGTCGTTGTGCTCCGTCGCGGTATCCAGCGCGATCGGCCGCATGTTGGGGAAGTCGACCAGCCCGGCGTCGCGCACGTAATCCAGGCGCGGGAAGCCGCTCTCGTGCAGGCCGGGGGCCAGCGCGGCGAGGTCGGCGGTGATCGGCAGCTGCAGATCCGTCGTCCACTGATACAGCACGTGATAACCCGCGGCGCCGGCGCCCGGCATGCTCGAGTCGGATTTCACGTTGGCCAGCACCACGAATTCCGACCCGTCCGGCGCTTCCACCACGATCGCGTAATGCGGATTGCCGTTGTAGCCCTCCAGATACGGCACACCGAATTTCAGCTTGCCCTTGAACATGCAGTAGTGATTGACCATGCGCGCTCCATCGAACCCGGGATTGACGGACCGCCATTGCAGCAGGCCCGCGTGAACCTAGTGTGGAACGTGCGTTGCCCGGAAACAAAAACGCCCGGCATTCACCGGGCGTTTCGTTTGAATTGAGGCGTGGACGCTCAGGCCTGCTTGCCGAGCGTCTGCTTGAGCAGCGCGTCGAACGATGACCATTCCGGTTCGCCCACGTAGCGCTTGAGGATGTGGCCGTCGCGGTCGACCAGGAACGTGGTCGGCGTGAGCTGCACGTCGCCGAAGGCCTTGGCGGCCGAGCCATCGGCATCCATCGCGACCTTGAAGGGCAATTGGCGCGTCTGGCTGAAGTTCATCACATACATTGGCGCGTCGTAGCTCATCGCCACAGCCACGTACTCTAGCCCCTCGCCTTTGTACTTGTTGTACGTCTGGACCATGTTGGGCATTTCCTTGACGCAGGTCGCGCAACTCGTGGCCCAGAAATTGACGAGATAGACCTTGCCCTTCAGGTCTTGCGTCGAAAGTTTTTGCCCATCCAGCAGCGTGAAGGTCGCCGCCGGGACCTGCTGCGACGGCGAAAACGCACGCCAGCCGAACCAGCCGGCCACGGCCAGCACCAGCACGATCACGGGAAGCAGCCAGCGGCGCCCGCCTGAGGTGGCGCCAGATGCCGGGGCTGCGGAGGAAGTCAGGGTCGAGGCCATGTCGGCAACGGGATCCGGAAAGAAATCAGACGCCTATTGTAGGCCCGCCGTGCCCCCGCCGCATGTGCGTCGCGTCAATCCGTCCGCAGTGCGATTCAGGAATCACTTTCCGTTGCCGAGGGCGGCTTCGTACAGGATCAAATCCGCAGCCGAGAAGCAGCAAAAGGTGATCGTCTCCAGACGGCTGCCATGCTCGCGGGCGGCACGTACTGCAATCGGCGCGGCCAATTGCGGCGGAAAGCCATACACGCCGGTGCTGATGCACGGAAACGCGATGCTGCGTACCTCGTATTTGCACGCCAGTTCCAGGCTGTTGCGGTAACACGCGGCCAGCAGCGCCGCCTCGTCCTGCCGGCCGCCGCGCCAGATCGGCCCGACCGTGTGGATGACGTAGCGCGCCGGCAGCGCGAAGCCCGGCGTGAGTTTGGCTTCACCGGTCCGGCAGCCATGGAGTGCGCGGCACGCCTCCAGCAATTCCGGCCCCGCCGCGCGGTGGATCGCGCCATCGACACCGCCCCCGCCCAGCAGCGAGCTGTTCGCAGCGTTGACGATGGCATCGCACTCGAGCGTGGTGATGTCGCCGCGCAGGGCACGCAGCGTGACGGACGAGGATGGCATGGCGCGGTCCTTGACGGGGAAGACGAGGGCGGGCGTCTCTGCTCGATAATAGGCGGCTCAGAATCGGACCGAAAACGGACGGGAGGCGACGTGGCAGTCAAAGCGAGGGCAGGCTGGCGGATGGGGTTGGGCGCGTTGGCGTGCGCGCTGCTGATGGCCTGTTCGCCCAAGTACGACTGGCGCACGGTCCATTCCAACGAAGGCGCCTACGCCGTGGATTACCCCGCCAAGCCCACCGCGGAAGCGCGCCCCATCGTCATCAACGGCCAGCGCATGCCGATGACCATGCAGGCCGCCAGCGTCGACGGCACGCTCTTCGCCGTCGGTGTGGTGGAACTGCCGGCGGATGATCCGGTCTGGCGTCAGCGCGCGGTGGAGGCGCTGCGCACCGGCTTGTCCGCCAACCTGAAGGGCCCCGTGACCGCACGCGACATCGCCGTGCAAACCGCCGCGCAGCCGCCGTTGTCATTGCCGGCGGTGGAGTTGATTGCGCAGGGTGCGGGCGGAGACGATCCCGCGCCGCGCCGGCTGACCGCCCGCGTCGTCGCCACGGGCAAGCACGCCTACCAGGCCGTCGTGCTGGAATCGGGCGATGCCGCTCGCGACGCGCGCCAGCAGGAACAGGTCGACCAGTTCCTCTCCAGCTTCCACCCGTATTAGGCCCTGAGCAGGACAAGCACATCGGCCGCAGCCGGTGCACAATCGGCGTCTTCCGCTGTATCGCAACACGCTACACGCTACACGCTACACGTCCACCACATCACGGGGAACCATCATGACGTTGCAAGTCTGGCTGGCCTTTTTTCTGGCCGCCTGGGTGATCGCCATCTCGCCGGGGTCCGGCGCCATTCTTTGCATGAGCCACGGCCTGACGCACGGCGTGCGCCGCACGTCGGTCACGATTGCCGGGCTGGAACTGGGCATTGTCGTCATCCTGTTCATTGCCGGCGCGGGGCTGGGCGCGCTGTTGATTGCATCCGAGCACGCCTTCATGGCCATCAAGATCATCGGCGCGATGTACCTCATCTACCTGGGCATCGTGCAATGGCGCACGCCCATCCAGATCAACAAGCCGGCTGAGGGCGAGCCCGTGAAGGTTTCGGGCAGCGGGGCGCGCCGCCGGTTCCTGGTCGGGTTGCTGACCAACCTGACGAACCCGAAGGGCATCCTGTTCATGGTGGCCGTGCTGCCGCAGTTCATCGATCCGGCCAAGCCGCTGCTTTCGCAGCTCGGCATCCTGGCGGCGACGATGGTGTTCGTCGACCTGATCGTCATGCACGGTTATGCGCTGCTGGCCTCGCGGGCGCAGCGCCTGTTCCGCAACCCGCGCGCGCTGCGCTGGCAGAGCCGTTTCTTCGGCGGCATGCTGATGAGCATTGGTGCGGCGCTGTTCTTCGTGAAGCGGCAGACCAACTGAGCCTTATCGCGCCAGCGGGGCGGGCTGCGTGCCGAGCCCCGCGCGCGCAATCAGCAGCGCCCCCACCGGCGCCGCCGCAAACAGGAGGAACAGCCAGCGCGACGCCACCCCCAGATCGGGCGACGGGCCGGCCGTGCCCAGCGTATTGAGCACGACGCCGCCCAGCGCTGCCCCCAACGCGGTCGCCACCAACTGCACCGTTACGATCGATGCTGACGCGCGATCGTGGTCTTCCGCCGGCACCGCCGTCATGATGCGATTGGCCAGGTGCGGCCACGCCACGCCCACGCCCAGCCCCACCAGCGTCAGCGCGACGATGATGAGCCCGGTCATCCACGCATCGCCCGCGCCCGTCGGCACGAGCATCGCCAGCACCAGCAGGCCCAGTGCACACGCCCACGGCGCCGCTCCGATCACGCGCGTGGCGGACGATTCTCGCAGCGTGGCGCTCAGGATGGCACCGAGCGTCCAGCCCGCCGAGGCCGTCGCCGCGATGTAGCCGGCAATCAATGGGCTTTGCCCATGCAGCCGCTGCAGGAAGAGCGGCACGAAGATCTCCGTGCAAGTGACCGTCACGGCCAGCAAGGCGGATACGCCGTAGAGTGCCGCGAGCGTGGTGCGGCCCGTGTACGCATCGGCCGGCAGGATGCGGCGCGATGAGCGCATCTCGACGTGGCGGATGGCCAGCATCGTGGCCGCTGCGGCGATCATCCCGAGGGCGCCGAGCCACGGCGTAGCGCTGACGCTGCTCCACGATGCTGCGACCACGGCGACCGCCAGCAGCACGAGCTGGCGCCCCGGCACGGGCGTCGGTTGCTCGGCGTGCCCAGACGTTGGCTTGAGCACCACCACGGCAGCCGCAGCCGCCAGGCCGATCAGCGCCACCAGAGACCAGAACGCCAACCGCCACGTTGCATACTGCGCAAACACGCCGCCCACGGCCGGCCCCAGCAGCGTGGCAATGCCCCACATGCCAGACAGCAGCGCCAGCGCGCGCGGCCACAGCGGCTCCGGCAGCACGGTGCGCATCAGCACATACGGCGCCGACAGCAGCACGCCACCACCGAGCCCCTGCAGTACGCGGCCAATCAGGAGCACCGGCATGGTGGGCGCCAGCGCGCACAGCGCCGAGCCGCCGCCGAACACCGCCGCCCCCAGCAGGTAGGCGCCGCGCGGCCCCGCATGCTGGATCACCTGGGCAGCCACCCCCGCCCCCGTGATCGGCGCGACGATGAACAGCGTCGTGTTCCACGCATAGAAGGCCACGCCGCCGATATCGTCGACCACGCTCGGCAGGATGGTCGTGGTCAGGTAGAGATTGATGGCGTGCAACGCCACGCCGGCAGCCAGCACCAGCACGCGCAGCGCGTTGGCGCCGCGAAACAGGTCAAGCCAAGAGGCTTCGTCTGCGTTGATCGAGGTTGGACTCATCTTGCGCTCCAGCAAAGAGGTTCAGTGCCATCTCGAAGACGCGCGGTGGTGCCACGTTGTGACAGCCCGCTTGCATCCGCCGAATCCGTATCGCACTATCTTGGCGTCAAGAT
Organism: Ralstonia sp. UNC404CL21Col; assembly: GCF_000620465.1. Taxonomy (GTDB): domain Bacteria; phylum Pseudomonadota; class Gammaproteobacteria; order Burkholderiales; family Burkholderiaceae; genus Ralstonia; species Ralstonia flatus. Next base: position 1,143,486 of record NZ_JIBE01000003.1, on the reverse strand, counting down.
AAAAACGAGTTATCTCGACGTCAAGATAACCACCGCTGGAGGAAGGGAGAATGGACCGCGCTGCCCAAGCCGTCGAACAATGGAATCGCGAGCGCCCGGATTTGGACGTCAGCTCGATGCTGCTGCTCGGGCGCCTGGGCGAAGCGGCGCTCGTCATCGCGCGTGAACGGCTGAATCCGCTGTTTGCGGAGTACGGGCTGCAGCCCGGCGAGTTCGACGTGCTCGCCACCCTGCGCCGCAGCGGCGCCCCGTATGCGCTCACGCCCACCGCGCTGTACGACGCGGCGATGATGTCCTCGGGCGGCATGACCAATCGCATTGATCGCCTGCAGCAGGCCGGCTGGGTTGAGCGTCGCCCGAACCCCGAAGACGGGCGCGGCACGCTCGTCGCGCTCACCAAGGCGGGGTTTGCGCTCATCGATGAGGTTGTTGGCGCGCATGTGGCGAACCAGCGCGCCGTGCTTTCCGTGCTGACCGAGACGGAGCAGCGGCAGCTGGCAAAGCTGTTGGGGAAGCTGATCGAAGGGCAGCGTGTCGACGGAGGCTGATCCGTCCGGCTGCGTTAATCCGCCTTCACCCCGCGCCGATACTGGATGGCCTCGCCCACATGCGCGGCATCGATCTGCTCGTCACCCGCCAAGTCGGCAATCGTGCGTGCAAGTTTCAGCACGCGCGCATAGGCGCGGGCCGACCACGAAAAGCGCGTCATCGCGTGGCGAAGCAAGCCATCGGCCGCATCGGTGCGGCTGCAATGCAGATCGATTTCATGGCCGCCCAGCAAGGCGTTGCGCTTGCCTTGTCGTGCGAGCTGTCGCGCGTGCGCGGCAGCGACACGCTGGGCCACGTTGACCGTCGGCTCACCTGGCGGCCCGTCGAGCAGTTCTTCCTGCGAGGGCGTCGGCACCTCGATCTGCACGTCGATGCGATCAAGTAGCGGTCCGGAGATGCGCGCCTGGTAACGCTCCACCTGATCCGGCGTGCAGCGGCACGCCCGCAGCGGATGGCCGCGATAGCCGCACGGGCACGGGTTCATTGCCGCGATCAGTTGGAAGCTGGCCGGAAAGTCGGTCTGATGCGCCGCACGCGAGATGGTGATGTGGCCGGTTTCCAGCGGCTCGCGCAGGACTTCGAGCACGCGGCGTTCGAACTCGGGAAGTTCATCGAGGAAAAGCACGCCCTGATGCGCCAGCGAGATTTCGCCCGGCCTTGGCGTATTGCCCCCGCCCACCATCGCCACAGCCGACGCCGTGTGGTGTGGCGAGCGGAACGGGCGCACCTTCCAGCGTCGCGCATCGAAGCCCCGCGTGGTCAGGCTCATCACGGCGGCGGCGGAGAGCGCTTCGTCGTCGCTCATGTCCGGCAGCAAGCCCGGAAACCGCTGGGCGAGCATCGACTTGCCGGTTCCGGGCGGCCCGATCATCAGCATGGAGTGACCACCCGCGGCCGCAACTTCCAGCGCCCGCCGCGCCTGCGGCTGGCCGCGCACGTCAGCCAGGTCGGGATAGCGGATGTCCACGTCGACCGGCGCGGGCAGGGCCGGCGCGAGCTTGCGATCCGGCGCGCTCAGGTGGTCGCACACCTCGATGAGCGTGCGCGCGGGCAGGACTTTGGTGCCGCTGACGAGCGCAGCTTCAGCGGCGTTCTCGGCGGGCAGCACGAAAGCCCGCGCGAGCGGTGCGTCGCCATCGGCCGAAGCGGGGTTGCGCGACAGCGCATACGCCATCGCCAGCGCACCGCGAATCGGCCGCAGGTCGCCGGAGAGCGACAACTCGCCCGCAAACTCGTGCGCATCAAGATGCGTGTGCGGAATCTGCCGGCTCGCAGCGAGGATGCCCAGCGCGATAGCGAGGTCGAACCGGCCGGATTCTTTCGGAAGATCGGCCGGAGCGAGGTTGACGGTGATGCGCCGCGCCGGAAACTCGAAGCGGCTGTTCTGGATCGCTGCACGCACGCGATCCTTGCTCTCCTTCACCTCGGTATCGGGCAGGCCGACGATGGTGAACGAGGGAAGGCCATTCGCCAGATGAACTTCCACCGAGACGGCCGGCGCGTCGATGCCCGAGAGTGCGCGCGAACGCAGTACGGCAAGGCTCATTGCGCTGCCCTCCGGGAAAACTCACGAGCAAGACGGAGGGCGGGGCATCGGTGCATGGCGACAGAGCGTGACGGTTGCGGAACCCTCCACTGTGCCAGCCGCGTTGCGCTGCCATGGCCACCGGCATCCAAATTTGACGATCGCGCCGGCATGAGAAACGGACAAAAAAAAACCGGAGCACTCGGCTCCGGCTTTGTTGTCGGCAGATCAGTTCAGGGGAAGGCTGGCATGGCCGTGTCTTCGCCGCTGAAGTGGCCTTCGGGATGCGTCTTCTGCAGCAGCGCGCGAATCTCGCTTACGCGCGAGCGCGGCACATCGACCATCAGCAGGATCTGCCCATCCTCCACTGCCTGCTTGAACGGTTTCAGGCGGCTGTTCGGCACCGAACTGCCAATCATGCTGGAAGCCCACGCGCCAAACAGCGCTCCCACCACGGTGGTAATGCCGACCATCCCCCACTGCGGCCCCTCGCCGATGACGGGGAAGATGGCCGCCACGATGCCGGCCAGCACACCCGCACCGCCGCCGATCACCAAGCCGTTCTGCGTGGCGTGGACGATGTCGGAGGTCTGGAGGATGTTGGCTTCGTGCAGGCCGGTGAGATCGATGCCGGGCTTGGAGACGAAGTGGATGTGGCGCTCGGTGATGCGCGCCAGCAGGAGGTCATTCATCACGCGCCGGGCGCTGACGACGTCCGGCATCAGGAAGTAGAGGCGATGCTGCATGATCTTCTCCTCAAGCGCGGCTGCGCGTGCGTCTTAAGGACGTTCTAGATCAGTTCGCCAGCCGCAACAAGGCGGCACATCGATCTTTTCGCTGTGCGCCGCAGCAGGGGTGCGGCGGTCTGCACAGCGGCCCGGCCGATGCGCTGCCGGCGCAACACCGGGCGGGCGGTTTACTGATCTGCGGGGGCGGCAGACTTGAGCTGCGCTTCCAGGGCGGCAACGCGGGTTTCCAGTTCTTCCAGACGCGCACGGGTACGCGCCAGGACCTGCGATTGCACGTCGAATTCCTCGCGCGTGACCAGATCGAGCTTGGAGAAGCCCTGGGTCATCATCGCGCGGACGTTCTTCTCGATATCGGCTGCCGGCGAGTTGCGCAGCGCTTCGCTCACGCGGTTTTGGAAGTCGGAAAAGAGGTCGGTCGGTTTCATGTTGTTTGCTCCGTGGGTCGTGCTGTCTGCGCCAGGCCGGTGCATGCACCGTAACCGTGCGCGTGAATTGCTGTGTCGTGGTGCGAACGCCTGCCTCAGGCGCGTGGTTTCGGTGCTGCTGGCCGCGATGGTACCGGCTGAGCGTCGTGAACGGCACACCTTCCGTCAAATCTCGCTGCGATGCGGCATTGGCGTCGCCATACAAACGGGGACAGAACGGGCCGCCGCAGCTTCCGCGCCGGGCCCCGCGCGCAATCGCATCGGGCTGAAATCACTCTATCACATGGTTTTTATCGCGCCATGACGGCGTGGGCAGCCAAGGGTGAACCCGCTTGCGGCAACCGTTGGCGGGCTGCCGGCGATGTCCCGCGTGACCCGTCCCCAATTTCCTCTGCTTTTGCGGTGTGGCGCAGCCCGCGCCGTAACCGAAGACGGCCTCCAGTCCGGCGACAACGACATGGCATGACAGTTGCAGAACTGGTGCGATTTTTTTTCCATTCCGTTGCGACTGTCTAAAGGGGGAGAGCCGTTATGAAGAAGTTTGCGTACGCAGCCAGCCTGGTACTGCTGACCGGTGCCGTTGCCGGTGTCAGCCAATCCGCCATCGCGCAGTCCGCACCCGCGGCTGATGCACCCGCCGCCGCACCGGCGCCCGCGCCGGCCGCACTCACGGCCAACGTCACGCTGGCCAGCCAATACCGCTACCGCGGCATCATGCAGACCAACAACAAGCCGGCCATCCAGGGCGGTTTCGACTACGCCATTCCCGGCGGTGTGCTGCCTGAAGGCTTCTACGTCGGTAACTGGAACTCCTCGATCAGCTGGCTGAGCGATTCCAACTCGAACGTCTCCGCGCCGATCGAGATGGACTTCTACGCCGGCTACAAGACCGAGATCATCAAGGACGTGCCGATCGACGTGGGCGTGCTCCAGTACTACTACCCGGGCAGCTACCCCGACGGCTTCACGCGTCCGCACACCACCGAAGGCTATGCGCAGATCGGCTACGGCCCGGTCACGTTCAAGTATTCGCACGCGTTCTCGAACCTGTTCGGCACGCCCGATTCGCATCACAGCCAGTACTTCGACCTGTCGGGCAACTTCGACACCGGCTTCTGGGGCCTGACGCTGAACCTGCATGCCGGCTATCAGCAAGTGCCGCACCAGGCCGTGCGCGCCTCGTATGCCGACTGGAAGGTTGGCGTGACGAAAGACTTCGGCAACGGCTGGGCGGCATCGCTGGCCTACATCGATACGAATGCTGCGCGCGCGTTCTACACGAACACGCGCGGCAACTACATGGGCAAGGCAACGGCCCTGCTGTCGATCACCAAGACTTTCCAATAACGATGCGCGGCGGTGCTTCGGCGCCGCCGACCGAGGAGCAACCAGCATGAAACTCATCATGGCCATCATCAAGCCGTTCAAGCTCGACGAGGTCCGCGAGGCGCTGTCCGAAGTGGGTGTGTCGGGCATTACGGTCACGGAAGTCAAAGGCTTCGGACGCCAGAAAGGTCATACCGAGCTTTACCGCGGCGCGGAGTACATCGTCGACTTCCTGCCTAAAGTAAAGATCGAAGTGGCCGTGCCCGACGATGTGGTCGAGCGCGCTGTCGAGGCCATCGAAAAATCCGCCCGCACCGGCAAGATTGGCGACGGCAAGATTTTCGTGGCCGAGGTCGAACAAGTCATCCGCATCCGCACCGGTGAGACCGGCGGCGACGCCCTATAAGCCCCAATCCGCCAAGGAAGAGGTCAAAACATGAAAACCTGGTTCACACGATTCCTGACGGCTGGGGCCGTCGCTGCCGTGCTCGCAGGCGCCGTGATGTCGGCGCCGGCCGTTGCACAGGACAAGCCGGCGGCTGAAGCTTCGGCGCCGGTTGCCGCGACTGCCGCTTCCGAGCCGGCCGCTGCCGCACCGGCTGCCGCGGCCCCGGCTGCAGCGCCTGCCGCCGCAGCTGCTCCGGCTGCCGCTGCGCCCGCCGCCGCCGCTACGCCCGTCCCCAACAAGGGCGATACGGCGTGGCTGCTGGTCTCCACCGCCTTCGTCATCCTGATGACGCTGCCGGGCCTGGCGCTGTTCTACGGCGGCCTGGTGCGCAAGAAGAACATGCTGTCGGTGCTGATGCAATGTACCGGCATCTTCTCGCTCATCATCATCCTGTGGGCCATCTACGGCTACAGCTTCGCGTTCACCGAGGGCAACGCCTTCTTCGGCGGCCTGGATCGCCTGTTCCTGAAGGGCCTGACGCCGGATTCGGTGGCGGTCACCTTCAGCAAGGGCGTGGTGGTGCCGGAATATGCGTACTTCGCTTTCCAGGGTGCATTTGCGGCGATTACCTGCGCGCTGATCATCGGCGCTTTCGCCGAGCGTGCGAAGTTCTCGGCCGTGCTGCTGTTCGTGGTGCTGTGGTTCACCTTCAGCTACCTGCCGATCGCGCACATGGTCTGGTTCTGGCCGGGTCCGGATGGCTTCACGGATGCCAAGGCTGCTGAAGCGATGACGGCCAAGTCTGGCTGGCTGTTCCAGAAGGGCGCGCTGGACTTTGCCGGCGGCACCGTCGTGCACATCAACGCCGCTGTGGCCGGTCTGGTGGGCGCATTCCTGTTCGGCAAACGCATCGGCTTTGGCCGCGAGGCGCTCAAGCCGCACAGCCTGACGCTGACGATGGTCGGTGCCTCGCTGCTGTGGTTCGGCTGGTTCGGCTTCAACGCCGGTTCGGCCCTGGAAGCCAACGGCAGCGCCGCGCTGGCCTTCGTCAACACGCTGCTGGCGACCGCCGCTGCCGTGCTGTCGTGGAGCTTCGGTGAGTGGATCGGCAAGAGCAAGCCGTCGATGCTGGGTGCTGCGTCGGGCGCCGTGGCTGGCCTGGTTGCCATCACCCCGGCTGCCGGCTTTGTCGGCCCGATGGGCTCGATCGTGCTCGGTATCCTCGCCGGCCTGCTGTGCCTGTGGGGCGTGAACGGCCTCAAGCGCATGCTGGGCATGGACGACACGCTGGACGTGTTCGGCGTGCACGGCGTGGGCGGTATCCTCGGCGCGCTGCTGACGGGCGTGCTGGCGTCGCCGAGCCTCGGCGGCACCGGTATCTACGACTATGTCGCCAACAAGGTTGCCGATGACTACTCGATCGGTGGCCAGCTGTGGATCCAGTTCCAGGGCGTGGCGACCACGGTCATCTGGTCCGGAGTGGTGGCGTTCATCTCGTACAAGATCGTCGACGCGATCGTCGGCCTGCGCGTGCCGGAAGAAGAGGAGCGCGAGGGTCTGGACATCACGTCCCACGGCGAAACCGCCTACGAAGACTGATCGTCTGCCTCGTCCTGCAAAAGACCCGGCTCAGCGCCGGGTTTTTTGTTACGCCGCTTCTGAGCCGGGCGTCCTTAAGTCCGATGTTAAAAACGTTCAATTGCCTCTCGTTATGCGGACGCTTACATTGCAGACGTGGTTTCCTCCACCTGCAGAACGCTCCCCGTATCTGTCAGGCTATTCCCCAAGCGCGGCAGCCCCGCGCTTTTTTTTTGTCCGTCAGTTTGTGTGGCCTGCTGCACTGCCGCACTTTGCCTCTTGCGAATCCTCTTTCCTAACCGCATATCGATAGTCCGCTATCGTCTGCAAGCTATTGCCTGTTCCTCTACAATCGGAGTCGGCGATAAATAACATCAATAGGAAGGGTATGGTTCCGCACTTGATCACCGCGCTGAACGGGCCGCTGCTGGAGCTCGAGCAGAAGATTCTTGACGCCACGCCCGCCATCGAACGCTGGTTCCGCCTGGAGTGGCAGGAACACACGCCGCCGTTCTACTGTTCCGTCGATTTGCGCAACGCCGGCTTCAAGCTGGCTCCCGTCGACACGAACCTGTTCCCCGGCGGCTTCAACAACCTGGCGCCCGAGATGCTGCCCCTGGCTGTGCAGGCCGCCATGGCCGCCATCGAGAAGATCTGTCCGGACGCCAAGAACCTCCTGCTGATCCCGGAGCGCCACACGCGCAACATGTTCTATCTGCAGAACGTCGCGCGCCTGTCGCAGATCATGCGTCAAGCCGGCTTGAATGTGCGCCTGGGATCGCTCTCCGAGGACATCACCGAGCCGACGCCGATCGATTTGCCGGATGGGCAGCGCCTCGTCGTCGAGCCGATCAAGCGCATCGGCACCAAGGGCCGTCGCCTGGGCATGGAAGACTTCGATCCGTGCTCGATCCTGCTGAACAACGATCTGTCAGCCGGCGTGCCGCCCATCCTCGAGAACATCAACGAACAATATCTGCTGCCGCCGCTCCATGCCGGCTGGTCACAGCGTCGCAAGACCCACCACTTTGCCGCCTACGACGAAGTGGCCAAGAAGTTTGCCAAGCTGATCGACATCGACCCGTGGATGGTCAACCCGTACTTCACCAAGTGCAGCGGGCTGGACTTCCATGAGCGCGCCGGCGAGGAAGAACTCGCGCACGCGGTGGAGACGGTGCTCAAGAAGACCGCCAAGAAATACAAGGAATACGGCGTGAACGAGACCCCGTACGTGGTGGTCAAGGCCGACGCCGGCACCTATGGCATGGGCGTGATGACGGTGCGCGATCCTTCCGAGGTCAAGGGCCTCAACCGGAAGGAGCGCAACAAGATGAGCGTGGTCAAGGAGGGCCTGGAGGTCTCCGAAGTGATCGTGCAGGAAGGCGTGCACACCTTCGAGAAGATCAACGAGGCGGTGGCCGAGCCGGTCGTCTATATGATCGACCGCTATGTGGTGGGCGGTTTCTACCGGGTTCACACCGGCCGCGGCGTGGACGAAAATCTGAATGCGCCGGGCATGCATTTCGTGCCGCTGCCGTTTGCCTCGAATTCGTTGCCGGACAGCCATGCCAAGCCGGGCGCCGGCGAGCCGAACCGCTTCTACATGTACGGCGTCGTGGCGCGCTTGGCACTGCTGGCTGCATCGCTCGAGCTTGAGAAGACCGACCCGAACCCGCTGATCTGATCGGCCATAAAACGCTGTAGAAGGAACCGCCATGCGCATCCTGTTCATCGTCGATCCGCTGTCGACGTTCAAGACCTACAAGGATTCCACCTTCGCGATGATGCGCGAGGCGGCGGCGCGCGGCTATGCCATCTACACGTGCCTGCAGTCGCAGCTCACGCTGGCGAACAACGTCGTCGAAACCGTTGCCACGCCAATCGCCCTGACCGGCGACGAGCACGACTGGTACCGCGCCGGCGATGCGCGCCTGCTGCCGCTGACAGGCTTTGACGCGGTCCTGATGCGCAAGGACCCTCCGTTCGACATGGAGTACGTCACCAGCACGTGGCTGCTGGAGATTGCCGAGCGCCAGGGCGCGCGGGTCTTCAACAAGCCGCAGGCGATTCGCGACCATTCGGAGAAGCTCGCCATCGCGCAGTTCCGCGAGTTCACCGTGCCGACCATCGTGTCGCGCGATGCCAAGCGCCTGCGTGAATTCCACGCCGAGCAAGGCGACGTCATCTTCAAGCCGCTCGACGGCATGGGCGGCGCCGGTATCTTCCGCGTGGGCCCGGACGGCATGAATCTCGGCGCAGTGATCGAGTCGCTGACCGACAACGGCGCCCGCACGATCATGGCTCAGCAGTACATCCCTGCCATCCGTGAAGGCGACAAACGCATCCTGCTCATCGGCGGTTCGCCGGTGCCGCATTCGCTGGCGCGCGTGCCGATGGCCGGTGAGGTCCGCGGCAATCTGGCTGCCGGTGGTACGGGCAAGGCGCAGCCGCTGTCGGAGCGCGACCATGTGATTGCACATGCACTTGCGCCGGTGCTGTGGCAACGCGGTCTGCTGCTCGTCGGCCTGGATGTCATTGGGGATTACCTCACCGAGGTCAACGTTACGAGTCCCACGTGCTTCCAGGAAATCACGCAGCAGACGGGCTTCAACGTGGCGGGGATGTTCATCGACGCGCTGGAGCGTGCCGCAGGCAAGACAAGCGGGCTGGGACGCAAGCCCGCCTAAAAGGGCGGCGTGGCCCCTCCGCCGAGGGTCCTCCACAAGGGGGAGATTCGGGGTACAGGCCGGCAATCGCGTCAAATGGCCCTGATACAATCGGCGTTACACCGATTCGCTTTTCGATCATGGCAGGGATTCTGATCATCGCTCATGCGCCGCTGGCCAGCGCACTGCGCGATTGCGCTGCACACGTCTATTGCGGTCAGCCCGAACGGCTGGGCGCAATCGATGTCCTGCCTGATGCCGAGCCGGCCGCCGTGCTGGCGCAGGCGCGCGACAAGCTCGCCGAACTCATTGAAGCCAACGGCGCGCTGGTGCTCACCGACATCTTCGGGGCGACGCCCGCCAATATCGCCTCGCGCTTGGCCGATCCGGGCCGCGTGCGCGTGCTGGCCGGCGTGAACCTGCCGATGCTCGTGCGCGCCATCTGCTATCGCTCCGAAAAACTCGAACAACTTGCCGCCAAGGCCCTGGCCGGCGGCGCGCAAGGCGTACTGCAGGTCGGCTCGACAGCCGTTCAGAACCAGGTTGCCAACCATCCGGACAAATATGCTGCAGAGGGATATCACCATCATCAATAAGCTCGGGCTGCATGCCCGCGCCTCCGCCAAACTCACGCAGCTCGCCAGCAAGTTCGACAGCCAGATCAAGATGTCGCGCAACGGCCGTCAGGTCGACGCCAAGAGCATCATGGGCGTGATGATGCTGGCTGCGGGCATCGGCTCCACCGTCACGCTGGAGATCGACGGGCCCGACGAGCACGACGCCATGGATGGTCTCGTCGCGCTCATCAACGATCGCTTCGGCGAAGGCGAATAACCCGCTCGACACACTCCACTTCAACGCCGCTCCGGCCAGCGTCTATGCCTTTTACCCTGCACGGTATTCCGGTCTCGCGCGGCATCTCCATCGGCCGCGCCCACATGCTGGCGCGTGCGGCGCTCGATGTGTCGCATTACCTCGTCGATGAAGACAAGCTCGACGCCGAGGTCGAGCGCCTGCGCAATGCCCGCGCGACCGTGCGTGCCGAACTGGCCGCACTCAAGCGTGACCTGCCTACCGACGTGCCCGAAGAGATGGGCGCCTTCCTCGATGTGCACGCGATGATTCTGGACGACGCGTTGCTCTCACAGGTGCCCGAGACGCTGATTCGCCAGCGACGCTACAACGCAGAGTGGGCGCTCACAACGCAGCTTGAAGAACTGATCCGCCAGTTTGGCGAAATCGAAGACGAATACCTGCGCGAGCGCAAGGCCGACATCGAGCAGGTGGTCGAACGCATTCTGAAGGTGCTCGCCGGTGCGCCCGCGCTGGCGCCCGCGCCGGTGGCGGTCGGCTGCGATCCGGACGCCGGCATGATCGTCGTCGCGCACGATATTGCGCCGGCCGACATGCTGCAGTTCCGCGGTCAGACCTTCGCCGGCTTTGTGACGGATCTCGGCGGTCGTACTTCACATACCGCCATCGTGGCGCGCAGCCTCGACATTCCGGCCGCCGTGGGCGTACACAACGCGAGCACGCTGATTCGTCAGGACGACATCGTCGTCATCGACGGCGACAACGGCATCGTCATTGTCGATCCGAACACATCCATCCTCGAGGAATACCGCCATCGCCGCAGCGAAGGCGAGCTGCAGAAGAAGCGCCTCGAACGCCTGCGCCATACGCCCACCGTCACGCTCGACGGTACGCAGATTGACCTTCAGGCAAACATCGAAATGCCGGAAGACGCGGCCGCCGCCGTCAAAGCCGGCGCCGTGGGCGTGGGCCTGTTCCGCTCCGAATTCCTCTTCATGAACCGTCGTGGCGCGCTGCCCGACGAGGAAGAGCAGTTCCGCGCGTACCGCACCGCCGTTGAATCGATGATGGGCTTGCCCGTCACGATCCGCACCATCGACATCGGCGCCGACAAGCCGCTGGACATCCGCGACGACGTGTTCGAGACCGCGCCCAATCCGGCGCTGGGTTTGCGTGCGATTCGCTGGTCGCTGTCGGAACCGGCGATGTTCCTGACGCAGTTGCGCGCGCTGCTGCGGGCGTCCGCATTTGGGCCGACCAAGATTCTCGTGCCGATGTTGGCGCACGCCCGCGAAATCGACCAGACGCTGGAATTGCTGGCGCGCGCCAAGGCTTCGCTCGACGCCGACGGGCTGGCCTATGATCCGGGCATCAAAGTCGGCGCCATGATCGAGATTCCGGCTGCGGTGCTGATCCTGCCGGTGTTCCTGCGCCGCATGGATTTTCTCTCGATCGGCACGAATGACCTGATCCAATACACGCTCGCCATCGACCGCGCTGACAACGCGGTCGCGCATCTGTACGACCCGCTGCATCCGGCGGTGCTGCAATTGATCGCGCGCACCATCCGAGAGGCGCATCAGGCCGGCAAACCGGTGTCGGTGTGCGGCGAGATGGCGGGCGATGCCTCCATGACGCGCCTGCTGCTCGGCATGGGCCTCACCGAGTTTTCGATGCATCCGTCGCAGTTGCTGAGCGTCAAGCAGCAGATTCTGCGCGCGGACCGGCCGCGTCTGATGCGCGAGGCCGACCGCCTGCTGCATGCCTGCGAACCGGCCGAAATCGAAGAGGCGCTCGACGCGCTGGCGCGAGCCTGACACGCGGTTTTCTCAAGCGTCGGCTGCACCGGGTGTCGCGCCGACGCGTCGCCTCCGTTGGCGGAGTTCCTCCCTAAGTGATTGAAATTGCACGTCTTTCTCTATAAAGACGGCTCGCGCGCACCTGCATGACCCTCCGTGCGGAATGGGGTCGAACAAGAATTGTTCTCATTTCCATTCTCTGTTATTCTGGTTTTACAGCGCGTTCTGAGCGCTGCGGAGGAATCCCGTGTACGTCTGTATCTGCAACCAAGTGACCGACCGCGAAATCCATGGCGCCGCCCGTCTGGGCGTGTCGACAATGGACGAACTTGCCGAAACGCTCGGCGTGGGCACGTGCTGCGGACAATGCCGGGACTGCGCCAAGCAGGTGCTTGCCGAAGCGGTGAGCTGCATCCCCGTCGATCAAATCTTGGGCCGTGCCAGCACGCATGCCATAATCGAACGTCGCGACGAGCCCGTTGCCAATGATCAGGCCATTGCGCCCGGAGCGTTGGCTGCCTGATTCCCCGTTTTTTCCTGTCGCCGCGAATTGCCGCCCAGGCGTTGAGCCTCGGTGGCATTTGTTGCTTTCTGGTCAGGCACTGGGCTCGCCTTGAGCGGACGCGTGCGTGCGTCCATCACCGCAGTTGCACTTTGCTGGAGCCCCAAGAATGAAAGGCGATAAGAAGGTCATCCAATATCTGAACGCCCAGCTCAAGAACGAGCTGACCGCCATCAACCAGTACTTCCTCCACGCCCGCATGTACGGCCACTGGGGGCTCAAGCGCATTGGGGACCACGAATACAAGGAGTCGATCGGCGAGATGAAGCATGCCGATCGCCTGATCGAGCGCATCCTGATGCTCGACGGCCTGCCCAACCTGCAGGATCTCGGCAAGATCTTCATCGGCCAGGACACGAAAGAGATCATCGAGTGCGACTTGAAGCTGGAGCGCGCCGCACACGGCACCGTGGTCGAGGGCATCGCCTATTGCGAATCCGTGAAGGACTACGTCAGCCGCGAAATTCTGGTCGACATCCTGGACGACACCGAAGAGCACATCGACTGGCTGGAAACGCAGCTCGAGCTGATCGACAAGATCGGCATCCAGAACTACCTGCAATCGCAGATGGAGCCCGAGGGCGAGTAAGTCTCGTCAGGCGGCGAAAAAAAGAAGGAGGCCTCGGCCTCCTTTTTTGTTGCGCGGTTTCGGACCTCTCAGTGCGCTTCGCCACAGACCGGGCACGACGGCTGACGCGTGATGCGCATCGTCGTCCATTCCATCGAGAGGCCATCGAGCATCAGCAGGCGACCAGCAAGAGACTGGCCGACGCGCGCGATCAGCTTCAGCGCCTCGGCAGCCTGCACCGTACCCACCATGCCCACCAGCGGCGAGAACACGCCCATCGTTGCGCATGCGACGTCGGGTGCGGGCTCGTCAGGCGGGAACAGGCACGCGTAGCAGGGGCCGCCGGCGCGGCTGTCAAATACGCTGATCTGCCCGTCAAAACGGATGGCGGCGCCCGACACCAGCGGCACCCCAGCCCGCACGCAGGCAAGGTTGGTGGCCTGGCGGGTGCCGAAGTTATCGGAGCAGTCCAGCACCACGCTCACGCCTTGTAGGAGCGCGCCAATGGCGTCGGCATCGAGCCGGCGCTGTAAGGCATTCACGCGCACGTCCGCATTCAGTCGGGCAATGGCCGCCTGGGCCGATGCCACCTTCGGTTGTCCGACCGATTCCGTGGTGTGGATGATCTGGCGCTGCAGATTGGTCAAGTCCACTGTGTCGTCGTCGACGATGGTGAGCGTGCCCACGCCGGCCGCAGCCAGATAGGGCAGGGCCGCGGCGCCAAGCCCGCCCGCACCGATGACGAGTACATGGCTCTCAAGCAGGCGCGTTTGCCCTTCGATGCCGATTTCGTCGAGCAGGATATGGCGGGAGTACCGCAGCAGTTGATTGTCGTTCATGGCGGAACAATGAAAAAGGCCGTGCGGTGCACGGCCTCGTAAGTTTGCCAGTGTTTGCCGGCGGGTGTCTTAACGGGCGCCGGTCGGTTCCGGGGCAGGCTGCACGCCGCTCGCAGGAACATTGGGCTTCGGTGCGGCCGGCTCGGAAGCCGGCGCGGCCTTACCCTTGGGCAACTTGGCCGGGGCGCTGGATTCCTTGGCCGCCGGCGACTTCACCGCCTTGTCCGGCACCGCGGCCGCCGCAGCTTCCAGCACCGACTTCGAGCGCTTGACTGGCTGACCCTTCAAGTCGGCGATGGCCTGTTGCAGCATGAAGTCTTCGGCCGAACCGAACTCGATCGGCTTCTTGTTGCGCTCCTTCTCGCGTTGCTCGGGCGTCTTCTTGGCGTTTTCTTCTTCCAGGCGACGCAGCTCTTCAACGCGGCGCTTTTCGCGCTCGGTCATCTCGGCTTCTTCCGATTCCTGCTTGTTGTGCAGGTGGCGTTCGGTGTCGATCTCGCGCGTGATCAGCGCATCGTCCGGGTCGCCGTCCGGGTTCTGATCAACCGGAATATCCGGGCGGATGCCCTTGGCCTGGATCGATTTGCCCGACGGCGTGTAGTAGTACGCGATGGTCAGCTTGATGCCGGTGTCGTTCGACAGCGGACGCACCGTTTGCACCGAACCCTTGCCGAAAGTCGTCTTGCCCATCGTCTTGGCGCGGTGATGATCCTGCAGGGCGCCAGCCACGATCTCCGACGCCGACGCCGTGTAGGCGTTGGTCAGCACGATGATCGGCACGGTCTTGAACTCGGGGTCCAGGTTGGCCAGCGGATCGGAATCGAAGTTGCTCAAGCGGTAGTTGGCGAAGGTCGCCTTGTACGTGCGCTTTGCATCCGGCACCTGGCCGTTGGTCGACACCACCGTCACGTCCGGCGGCAGGAAGGCAGCCGACACGCCAACCGCCGCCTGCAGCACGCCGCCGCCGTTGTTGCGCAGATCCAGAATCAGGCCCTTGAGGTGGGCGTCCTGCTTGGCCAGGTCATTGAGCTTCTTGGCCAGGTCCGGCACGGTGCGTTCCTGGAAGCTGGTGATGCGCACCCAGGCGATGCCGTTGTCGAGCATCTTGGCCTTGACCGACTGCACCTGGATCTCGGCGCGGGTGATGGTCAGCGGGAATGTGCGCTCTTCCTTCTTGCGATAGATCGTGAGCGTGACCTTGGTGCCCGGCGCGCCGCGCATGCGCTTGACGGCTTGCTCGAGCGGCATGCCACGCACAGGTTTGTCGTCGATGCGGGTGATCAGGTCGCCCGGTTGCACGCCAGCGCGGAAGGCGGGGGTGTCTTCGATCGGGTTGATGACCTTGACCAGGCCTTCTTCCTGCGAGATCTCGATGCCCAGACCGGCAAAGCGGCCCTGGGTCCCTTCCTGCAGTTCCTGGAAGTCCTTCTTGTCCAGGTAGGCGGAATGCGGGTCGAGGCTGGCGACCATGCCCTTGATGGCTTCGGTCAGCAGCTTGTCGTCGTCCACCGGCTCGACATACTCGCGCTTGATCTGGCCAAAGATGTCCGCCATGAGCCTGAGCTTCTCCAGCGGAAGCGGCCCGACCGTCGCGTTTTGCGCGGTGGCGGAGAGCTGGAGCGTCGCTAGCACCCCGGTGACGAGGCCGATGGCGATCAAGCTGATGTTCTTGAGCGAAGTTCGCATGTGTCGAGCGTGGACGTGGGAACAGTAGATAAACATGGCCCGGGACGGCTCGCGCACATCCCGGGCTACAGGCTTCGACAGTATAAAGGCGTTGGAGTGCCGCAGCGCCCGTTACGGTTTATTTCGACTTGCCTTGGCTGGCCACCGCCGCGAGCGAGGCGGCAATCGCTTCCTGGTCGCCCAGGTAGTAATGGCGGATCGGCCTGAGGTCGGCGTCCAGCTCATACACAAGCGGCGTGCCGTTGGGAATGTTCAGACCGACGATGTCCGCGTCGGAAATGCCGTCCAGGTACTTCACCAGCGCGCGGATGCTGTTGCCGTGCGCGGCGATCACCACGCGCTTGCCGCTCTTGATGGCCGGTGCAATCGATTCTTCCCACAGCGGCATCACGCGTGCGACGGTGTCCTTCAGGCATTCGGTCAGGGGCACTTGCTCGCGCGTGAGGCCCGCATAACGCGGGTTGCCGAAGGCGTCGTTGTCGGCCCCGGGTTCGAGCGCGGGCGGCGGCGTGTCGTAGCTGCGGCGCCAGACGAGGACTTGCTCGTCGCCATACTGCGCGGCGGTTTCGGCCTTGTTCAGGCCCGACAGCGCGCCGTAGTGGCGCTCGTTCAGGCGCCATTCGTTGCGGGTCGGGATCCACATCAGGTCCATTTCATCCTGCACATGCCACAGCGTGCGGATCGCGCGCTTGAGCACCGAGGTGTAGGCCAGATCGAACGTGAAGCCGGCTTCGCGCAGCAGTTTGCCGCCTTGGCGGGCCTGGGCGACGCCCGTGTCGGTCAGGTCGACATCGACCCAGCCGGTGAAACGGTTCTCCAGATTCCACGTCGATTCGCCGTGGCGGATGAGGACGAGCTTATGCATGACTGCCATGATGAGAAGTGAGAAAACCTGCGCGCGGCTTGCTGGGCGACGTGTCGTACGTCATCGTGCGGCCGCCGAAACCAGCTATTTTATAATGCCGCGGGCTTTGGGCCCCCGAACCGTTCGGCTGATGTTCGCCCATTAGACTTGCCCGACTCATCCCAGGAAACCGATACCGTGAAGTTCTTCGCCGATTACAACAACCTCGCACTGCTCGCTGTCGCCATCGTTTCGGGTCTGCTGCTGCTCTGGGCGCCCATCCAGCGCCGGATCGCGGGCGGCGGTGGCGCCAAGGTGAGTGCCTCCGTGGCCACACAGCTCATCAACCGCCGCAACGCCGTGGTGGTGGATGTGCGCGAAAGCGGCGAATACGCCGCAGGGCATCTGCCGCAAGCGAAGCACGCGCCGCTCGGCGAGCTTGAGGGCAAGGCTTCGAGCCTTGCAAAGAACAAAGAGACCCCCATCATCCTCGTATGCCAGACCGGCCAGCGCGCTGGGCGGGCCCAAGCAGTCCTGAAGCAGGCCGGTTACAGTGAGGTGTATTCGCTCGAGGGCGGATTGGCCGCCTGGCAACAAGCCGGCCTTCCGGTTGTGAAATAAAGATACGAGGTTGAAGTTATGGCGCACGTGGTCATGTACAGCACCACCGTCTGCCCCTATTGCGTGGCAGCGGAACGACTCCTGAAGCAGCGCGGTGTCGAGCAGATCGAGAAGATCCTGATCGATCGCGAACCCGGCAAGCGCGAAGAGATGATGACGCGCACGAACCGCCGCACGGTCCCGCAGATTTATATCGACGAGCGCCACATCGGCGGCTTCGACGATCTGTCTGCGCTCGACCGCGAAGGTGGCTTGGTTCCGTTGCTGGCTGCCTGATCCGGCGGCTCTGTCTCGCGCCTGTGCACCGCACGAAAACGCCCGGCTTAGCCCGGGCGTTGTACTTTTGGGCCGGCGCCCATAGCGGGCACCATTGGGTCATGTACCATACGCGTCTTGCGCGGCGGACGCTTCCGCCAAGCACTGACCACATTCCATTTGAAGGCGAGTCATGAGCGACCAGCAACAGCAGCAACCGGGCCAGGATGGCCAGCCGTTCTTCAACATCCAGCGCGTCTATCTGAAGGACCTGTCGCTGGAACAACCGAACTCGCCGCACATCTTCCTCGAGCAGGAACAGCCGTCCGTCGAAGTGCAGGTCGATGTGGCCGCATCGCAGCTGGCCGAAGGCGTATTTGAAGTGACCGTCATCGGTACCGTGACGACCAAGGTGCAAGAGAAGGTCGCCTTCCTGGTGGAAGCCAAGCAAGCGGGCATCTTCGATATCCGCAACGTGCCTGCCGAGCAGATGGACCCGCTGCTGGGCATCGCCTGCCCGACCATCGTGTACCCGTACCTGCGCTCGAACATTGCCGACACCATCGGCCGTGCCGGCTTCCAGCCGATCCACCTGGCTGAGATCAACTTCCAGGCGCTGTACGAACAACGCCTGGCCGCTGCCATGGAGCAGCAAGGCCAAGCCGGCGGTGCTGGTCTGGTGATGCCGGACGGCTCGCAGGCCACCCACTAAGTACGAGGCGCACTGCGCCAAAGGCCCGCGCCAGCCGCACGCTTGCGCGGGCTTTTTTTTTGCCCGACCTGTTGCTCGACCTTTGCCTGACCGATGTTGAACACGCGCATGCGAATTTCCGTTTTGGGTGCCGGTGCCTGGGGCACTGCCCTGGCCAGCCACGCGGCGCAATCGCACGACGTCGTGCTGTGGGGGCGTGACGCGAATCTCGTCACGCAGATGGCCGCCACGCACATCAACGCGCCGTATTTGCCGGGCATGACGCTGCAGGCGTCGTTGCGTTTTTCTGCTGATTTGCAAGCCGCCCTCGATCATGCGGCCGGCGACGACGGGCTCGCCGTCATCGCTTCGCCTGTGGCCGGGCTGGCTGACCTGACCCGCACGATTGCCGCGCACGGCGGCGTGCGCAATGTGATCTGGCTATGCAAGGGTTTCGACCCCGAGACCAGCGCACTGCCGCATGCCATCGTCGCCGATGTGCTGAAGATGTCGGGCCGTACCGACCTTGCTGTCGGCGTGCTGTCGGGCCCGAGTTTCGCCAAGGAAGTCGCGCAGGGTCTGCCGTGCGCCATGACGGTCGCCTCCACTAGCGAGGCGCTGTGCAAGCTCACGCAGCGCGGTTTTCACCATCACGCGATGCGCGTGTACGCCAGCGATGACCTCGTCGGCGTGGAAGTCGGCGGTGCCGTGAAGAACGTGCTGGCCATCGCGACAGGCGCCGCGGACGGCCTGGGGCTGGGGTTGAACGCGCGTGCCGCACTGGTGACGCGCGGGCTGGCCGAGATGACGCGCCTCGGCTTGGCGCTCGGGGGGCGACCGGAAACCTTCATGGGGCTGACCGGCATGGGCGATCTGCTGTTGACCGCCACCGGCGACTTGTCACGCAATCGCACGGTCGGGATGCAGCTCGCGCAGGGCCGCCCGCTGGACGATATCCTCCACAGCCTGGGTCACGTTGCAGAGGGCGTGCGTTGTGCGCGGGCGGTGGCGGCGCTTGCGCGTGCCAAGGGCGTGGATATGCCGATTACCTTTACCGTCTGCGAAGTCCTGTTCGAAGGGCTTCCTGCTGCGAAAGCGGTCGAGCGTCTGCTGCAGCGCGACGCCAAATCCGAATCGGCACGCTAGCCAGGCCGCAATCAGCGGGCGCGTCTGGATCAGGCGCCGCCCGCGAACCCGTTCTGCCGCCACGCTTCGAACACCACCACGGCCACCGTGTTCGATAGATTCAGGCTCCGGTTGTCCGGCCGCATCGGCAGGCGAATCCGCTGCGAAGCGGGAAACCACTCGCGCCGCTCTTCCGACAACCCACGCGTTTCCGACCCGAACACGAACCAGTCGCCCGGCTGAAACGCCATGCTGGCAAACGGCGTCGAGCCGCGCGTCGTGAGCGCGAACATGCGCGCGGGATCGGGCTGCGCATCGCGCAGAAAGGCGTCCCAATCGGCATGCACGCGCATCGTCGCGTACTCGTGGTAATCGAGGCCGGCGCGGCGCATGCGGGCATCCTCGAGCGGAAAACCCAGCGGTTCAATCAGATGCAGTTGCGCGCCCGTGTTGGCGCACAGGCGGATCACATTGCCGGTATTGGGCGGGATTTCGGGTTCGACAAGGACGACGTTGAACATGACCGGGCGGCAGGAGGAATTTCGGCGGCGAGCTTATCCACATTGGGAAGGGTTGTCACCCCGCCACAGCTTGGCACAGTTGGCGCGACACAATGTCGCATAAGCACGTGATCAAGGCGTGCGCAAGGCGACCACGTTGGTGACGCGGGTCGCGCCGGCGCGTTTGAGTTGTGTGGCGATCTCGCCGAGAGTCGTGCCGGTGGTCATCACATCGTCGACGATGCCGATGTGACGCCCCGCGATGCGCGCCGGCTCGGCAACGACAAATGCGCCGTGGAGGTTGGCCAGCCGCTCGGCGCGATCCAGCGTGGCCTGTGCGACGTTATCGCGCACACGATGCAGGGCGCCGGCGTGGGCCGGAATGTCCAACCGGCGGGCGATCCGGCGGGCAATCTCCCACGCCTGGTTGTAGCCGCGCGAGCGCAACCGGGCGGGTGACAGCGGCACTGGCAGCAGCAGGTCGGGCAAGTCGCCGGGCGCCGCCGCCAGTGCGTTAGCCAATTGGTCTGCCAGCCAATCCGCCAGTGGCAATTGCGCCCGAAACTTCAATCCGGTCACCAGGTGATCGAGCGGCCAGGCGTAGTCGGCGATGACGACGGTCGCGTCAAAGTCGGGCGCGCCGGCCAAACACGCGCGGCAATGCCGGGCGACGTGCCGGGCGTCCAGTGCAATGGCGCATTGGACGCAGCGCCGCCGGTGCAGGTGCGGGGCCAGGTCGCCCGTGCAGCCGTTGCACACCAAGTCGCCCTGGACCGCGCCGCAAAGCGCGCAGGCGCACGGCAGCAAATGGCGCAGTCCGGCCCGAAACCATGCCGATAACGTGTGTTTGTGCATGCAAAAAGCCGCTATCCAAGCCGATTTGCGGCTTCTGCGCTATCAGACGGCGCCTCAAACTGCGGGCCGGTATACTTGGCGACCGCAGTGTCCCGCCCCGCCTTGTCGATGTCCGATCCCGTCCTTGCCCGCCCTGCCGCCTTGCGGCGCGCCTTCGATCGCCGCGCCGCACGTTTCGCCGACGTGGATTTCTTGCTGCGCGAAGTGGGCAGTCGCATGCAGGACCGGCTGTCCTACATCAAGGCCATGCCCGCTCGGGCCCTGGACCTGGGCTGCGGCTTGGGACAAGGCTTGGCGGTGCTGCGCGCGCAATATCCGGATGCGCAGATCTGCGGGGTGGACTGGTCGTCCGCCATGCTGGCGCAAGCGCAGAAACTCGATCCGCAACGCACCGACGCGGGGTGGCTCGGCAGGCTGCTGAAGAAGCGCCCGGTCTTTGATTTCGCCCAGGCGGATTTCCGAGCGCTGCCCTTTGCCGGCGCGTCGTTCGACCTGCTGTGGTCGAACCTGGCGCTGCACTGGGACCCGGCGCCGCACGCGATCTTTCCCGAATGGCACCGCATCACCACGGAAGGTGGTCTGCTGATGTTCAGCCTGTTCGGCCCCGACACCTTGCGCGAGCTGCGCAGTGCCCTAGCCGGCATCGACGCGGGCATCCATACGCTGCGCTTTGTCGACATGCATGACATTGGCGACATGCTGGTGCATAGCCGCTGGTCCACGCCTGTCATGGACATGGAGCAGATCACGATCACCTACGAAACGCCGCAGGCGTTGCTGGCCGATGTGCATTTGCTGGGTGGCATGGCCGGCTTGACGGACGACGCCGGCCGCAGTCTCGCGGGCGCCGGCCTGCACACGCCCCGCTGGCGCCAGCGACTATTCGACGCACTCGATGCGCAGCGCAATCCCGACGGTGTGATCCCGCTCACCTTCGAAATCGTTTACGGCCATGCCTGGAAGCTTGCGCCGACCCAGCGGCAGGCGCTGGACGACCAGGGACGGGCGATGATCCCGATCGATCAGATCGGTCGCAAACCGCGCGCCTGAAGCGCTTTTAATGCGGCAAGGGCATTGACTGCACCTTGTCAAGCCGGGACTTGCATAAAGGCGCTTTGCCTTGTTTGGGGTCAATCGCGGCCATATAATGCGCCAGTTTGTCGCAGCAGCAGTCCCCCAAAGGCCTATCCCGTTTTTGCCACGGGCGAACCGTTCGGGTATGCATCCGAGGCAGGAGTGGTTCAATGCACGACATTGAAACCGCGCTCCACCCAGCATGCGGCGCCTCCACCATCTCGGAATCGCCGCGCGAGAACTGGCTCATGAAGCGAAACTGCTCGCTTTCAACCCGCCAGATTGGCTGGTTCACCCCCTTGGTCGTCATTCCCCCGTTCGTCATCGCTTGGTTTTCTGCTTGGCAAGGCGCGTTTGGTGCTGCCTGATGCGGGGGCTGGAGGTCGCGATTCTCGGATGGGCATTGCTGTACTATGCCCGCCACGCCTCCGATTACGGGCACGTCTGGCTGGAGAAGATGGCGCGCTCGCAGTCCAGCAGGTGAGCGTCTGGCGGCGCAAGCTTGTGGACGAGCTTTCCCGGTGTTTGAGACACGGGCAACCAACCCAGGTCTCATGAGCCGCGCACCGGGGCAGAGTGGAATCTGTCAATTGGGTAGATAAAAAATGAAAATGTTGAATAAGACATTGGCAAGTTTGCTGGCGGCAGGCTCTCTCCTCGCCCTCAGTCAAACGGCCCTGGCAGTGGAAGACATGCCGGGCGGCCCCGCAGTGCGGCAGCTCAATCTCGCGCCCCCGGTCACCAAGATCGCTGCCGAGATCCATTGGCTGCACTGGATGATGCTGATCATCTGTATCGTGATCTTCATCGGTGTTTTCGGGGTGATGTTCTACTCCATTTTCAAGCACCGTAAGTCGGTCGGCCACAAGCCTGCGACGTTCCACGAAAGCACCACGGTTGAAATCATCTGGACCATCGTGCCGTTCCTGATCGTGATCGGGATGGCGCTGCCGGCTACCAAGGCCGTGGTCGCCATGAAGGACACCACCAATTCCGACCTCACCATCAAGGCCACCGGCTACCAGTGGAAGTGGGGTTACGACTACCTGAAGGGCGAAGGCGAGGGCATCTCGTTCCTCTCCACGCTGACCACGCCCCGCGACCAGATCAACAACCAGGCGCCCAAGAGCACCACGTACCTGATCGAAGTCGACAACGAGCTGGTCGTGCCGGTCAACCGCAAGGTGCGCATCGTCACGACCGCCAACGACGTGATCCACTCGTGGATGATCCCGGCGTTTGGCGTGAAGCAGGATGCGATTCCGGGCTTCGTGCGCGACGCATGGTTCAAGGCAGAGAAGGTCGGCGTCTATCGCGGCCAGTGCGCTGAACTGTGCGGCAAGGAACACGCCTTCATGCCGATCGTCGTGCGCGTGCTCTCGCAGGATGACTACACCAAGTGGGTCGACGGCAAGAAGAAGGAAATGGCCGCCAAGGCCGATGACCCGAACAAGACCTACACGCTGGACGAGCTGAAGTCGCGCGGCGAGAAGGTCTATACCGCCAACTGCGCGGTCTGCCACCAGCCGAACGGCAAGGGCGGAGGCCCGTTCCCGGCGCTGGATGGCTCGAAGATCGCCAATGGCCCGCTGGCCGACCACGTTGGCATCGTGCTGCACGGCAAGGGCGCCATGCCGCCCTGGGCTTCGGCGCTGAACGATGTCGAAATCGCTGCCGTCGTCACTTACGAGCGCAACAACTGGGGCAACCATACCGGTGACCTGCTGCAGCCGACGCAAGTGAAGGATGCGCGCGGCGGCAAGATGCCTGAAGGCGGGGCCGCCAAGACTGCTGCAACTGAATCCGCCGGTAAGGTGGCGTCCAAACAAGCGAATGCGGCCGAAGACCGCAACGCTGGCTGATTGATCGTCTGCGTGACGAACCGAACCTAGGAGTTCCTCGATGAGCACCGCTGTTACGCACCCGCAAGATCACGCGCACGGTCATGGAGACGACCACGCGCACGACCATCCGCACGGCTGGCGCCGTTGGCTGTTCGCGACCAACCATAAGGACATCGGTACGCTGTACCTGCTGTTCTCTTTCATGATGCTGCTCTCGGGCGGCACGCTGGCCCTGCTGATCCGCCTTGAGCTGTTCCAGCCCGGCCTGCAGTTCTTCCACCCGGAGCTGTTCAACCAGTTCACCACGCTGCACGGCCTGATCATGGTGTTCGGCGCCATCATGCCGGCCTTCGTGGGCTTCGCGAACTGGATGATCCCGCTGCAGGTGGGGGCCTCCGACATGGCCTTCGCGCGGATGAACAACTTCAGCTTCTGGCTGCTGCCGCCTGCGGCACTGCTGCTGGTGGGCTCGTTCTTCGCACCGGGCGGTGCCACGGCGGCCGGCTGGACGCTCTACGCGCCGCTGTCGGTCCAGATGGGCCCCGGCATGGACATGGCGATCTTCGCAGTCCACATCATGGGCGCATCTTCCATCATGGGCGCGATCAACATCATCGTGACCATCCTGAACATGCGCGCGCCCGGCATGACGCTGATGAAGATGCCGATGTTCTGCTGGACGTGGCTGATCACGGCGTACCTGCTGATCGCCGTGATGCCGGTGCTGGCAGGCGCGATCACCATGGTGCTGACCGACCGCCACTTCGGCACGAGCTTCTTCTCTGCAGCCGGCGGCGGCGACCCGGTGATGTACCAGCACATCTTCTGGTTCTTCGGGCACCCCGAGGTGTACATCATGATCTTGCCGGCGTTCGGTATCGTCAGCCAGATCGTGCCGGCCTTCGCGCGCAAGCCGCTGTTCGGCTACAGCTCGATGGTGTACGCCACCGCGTCGATCGCCATCCTGTCGTTCATCGTGTGGGCGCACCACATGTTCACGACGGGCATGCCTGTGACGGGCCAGCTGTTCTTCATGTACGCGACGATGCTGATCGCGGTGCCGACCGGCGTGAAGATCTTCAACTGGGTGGCCACGATGTGGCGCGGCTCGATGACGTTCGAGACGCCGATGCTGTTCGCGATCGGCTTCATCTTCGTGTTCACGGTGGGCGGCTTCACGGGCCTGATCCTGGCCGTAGCGCCGATCGACATCCAGCTGCAGGACACCTACTACGTGGTGGCGCACTTCCACTACGTTCTGGTGGCCGGTTCGCTGTTCGCGCTGTTCGCGGGCTTCTACTACTGGGGTCCGAAGTGGTCGGGCTACATGTACAGCGAAACGCGCGGCAAGATCCACTTCTGGGGTTCGATGATCACCTTCAACCTCACGTTCTTCCCGATGCACTTCCTGGGCCTGGCGGGCATGCCGCGCCGCTATGCGGATTACCCGCAGCAGTTCGCTGATTTCAACGCGATCGCGTCGATTGGCGCGCTGGGTTTCGGCCTGATGCAGGTGTATTTCTTCTTCTTCGTGGTGCTGCCGTCGTACCGTGGTGGCGAGAAGGCCGCCGACAAGCCGTGGGATGGCGCGGAAGGCCTGGAGTGGACCGTGCCCTCGCCGGCGCCGTTCCACACCTTTGAAGAACCGCCGCTCGTGAAGTAATGCAGGTGTCGCGGGGCAGGCGAGTGCCGGCCCCGCGGTCCTCCGGACAACGATGTCGAATCCAGAAAAAAGCCCAACGCCCGAGCAACGCGCAGCCAACCGTCGCCTGGGGGTCATCCTTGGCACGATCGCGTTGGTCTTCTTTCTGGGTGTGATTTTCAAGCGCGTGGTGTTCGGCGGCTAGCCGGGCAAGCGATGCGCTGGTCGCTGAACCGAGATTTCGCGAGACCTCTATGAGCCAGACACCGGCGCAGCCGGATCCGACCCAAAACGACAAAGCGCTGGAGCGCGGCCTGAACCGCTCGATGCTCGGCAAGCTGGCCGTCGTGGTCGTGATCATGTTTGGCTTCGGCTACGCGATGGTGCCGCTGTACAAGAAGATCTGCGAGATCACGAACATCAACGTGCTCAACACGCGTGATGAAGACGGCGGCGCGCTGCGCAACTCGCAGGTCGACAAGACCCGCACGATCACGGTGGAATTCGATTCGAACAGCCAAGGGCCGTTCCGCTTCCGCCCGGTCAAGAACAGCATGGATGTACACCCCGGCGAGATCAGCCAGATCGTCTACGAGGTGGTGAACAAGGAGGGGCGTACGGTGGAGGCGCAGGCCATCCCGAGTTACGCGCCCAAGCAGGCAACCGAGTTCTTCAAGAAGATCGAGTGTTTCTGTTTCAAGCAGCAGACGCTGACGGCCAACGAATCGCGCGAGATGCCGGTGGTGTTTGTGATTGATCCGGATCTTCCCAAGGACGTGAAGACGATCACCTTGTCCTACACTTTCTTTGAAATCCACGCGCCGTCGGTCATTGCGCCGGCGATGCCGAACAAGGGAACGTGAGGACATGGAAGAACTGAAGGAAGCGACCAAGCGACGCGCATCATTCGCACAGACGATGAAGGCGGTGTTCTGGTCCTTCTTCGGTGTGCGCAAAGGCCGCGATCACGACCGTGACATGGCGCAGTTGAATCCCGTCCACGTGATCATTGCGGGCGTTCTGGCGGCGGTCATGTTTGTCGTTGTGCTGTTGCTGATCGTGCGAGCTGTGGTCGGTTGACGGTTGAGAAGGTTGAGGAGACGGCTCTGCAGCGCGGGCCGGGCAACATCGAGTGGATTCTTAAAAAAATAGAGCTGGAGAAAAAGAGATGAGTGCGAATCGAGCGAACGCTCCGTACTACTTCGTGCCCGGACCGTCGCGGCATCCGATTACGGCAAGCCTCGGCCTGCTGATCGTGCTGCTGAGTTCTGCGGCATGGGTGAATGCGCAGCCCTGGGCCCCCTGGACATTCCTGGTCGGCCTGCTGTGGTTCCTCTTTGTGCTGCGCGCGTGGTTTGCCGACGCCATCTCCGAATCCGAGACGGGCAAGTACGGCGACCGCGTGGATGCCTCGTTCCGCTGGTCGATGAGCTGGTTCATCTTCTCGGAAGTGATGTTCTTCGCGGCGTTCTTCGGCGCGCTGTTCTATGCCCGCACGATCGCCATGCCGTGGCTGGGCGATCTGAACAACAAGCTGCTGTGGCCCGACTTCAACGCGATGTGGCCGAACGCGGGCCCGGCCGGCACGGTCTCGCCGTTCACGACGATGGGCCCATGGCCGATCCCGACGATCAACACGGCGCTGCTGCTGACCTCCGGGGTGACGCTCACCTGGGCGCACCATGCGCTGCGTGAGGGCAAGCGTGCCCAGGTCATCCAGGGCCTGCTGCTGACGATCCTTCTGGGCTTCACGTTCATGGGCTTCCAGGCGTTCGAATACATCCACGCCTATCACGAACTGAACCTGAAGCTGACCTCGGGCATCTACGGTTCGACATTCTTCCTGCTGACGGGCTTCCACGGCTTCCACGTGACCATGGGCGCGATCATGCTGTCGGTGGTGCTGGGGCGTGTGATCAAGGGCCACTTCACGCCGGAGCATCACTTCGCATTCGAAGGCGCTGCGTGGTACTGGCACTTTGTGGACGTGGTGTGGCTGGGCCTGTACGTGGTGGTGTACTGGCTGTAAGACAGCATCGGATTGGGGCGGCGCAGCGTCGCTCCATGACCTGGCCAACGGCCGGCGAAGACAATGCCGCAGACGGGACACCGCTGCGGCGTTTTCGCTTTTCTGGCCTGACTGATTTGACGTGGGCTATTGGCCGAAGCGGATGCCGGTACTGTGAATCCACCCCAGCCGGTTCGCGACGAGGATGAAGATGAACAGCGCGATCGAGAAACCGACGCGGAACATCAACGAGCGAACGGTGCGGTTGCTGTGGCCCTTGTCGCGCATCAGGAAGAACAGCGCGGAGGCAAGGCTGCCGAGGATCAGCAGAAACGCAATGGCAACAACGATGCGCATGGAGGGCTGCCGGTTGGGCAATGACAGGTTGGAAATGACTGCCGAGCATTATCGCACCGGGGCTGAGCGATGACCGTGCGCGTGCCGATGCGGCAGTGGTTTGCGCCTGTGCCGATGTTGGCCGGCGTGGCGCTGATCGCGCTGACGTGCTCCCTCGGGCGTTGGCAGCTTTCGCGTGCGCACGAGCGCATCGAGCGCCAGGCCCGCATCATGGCGCTGGAAAATGCACCCGCCCAGCGCATCACCGCGCAGCCCGTGACAGCAGAGTCGGTGATGTACCGGCCGGTGCTGCTGCGTGGAACGTTCGACGTGGCGCACACGGTGCTGCTTGAGAACCGTCCGCACGTCACCAACGACGTATCGCGCCCGGGTTTCGAGGTGCTCATTCCGCTGAGGCTGGAAGGCGCCGGCGGGCGCGCCGTGTTGGTCGACCGGGGCTGGTTGCCGCGCGATCCGGCCGACCGCACGCGCATTGCGCAGTACACCACGCCGGCGGGCGAAGTGCAGGTCGAGGGGATGGCGGTGCCGCATGCCAGCCGGGTCTTTAGTCTGGGCAGCAAGGACGGCGCTGATGAAGTCGGCCAGCGACTTAGGCAGAATATCGACCTCGACGCCTTCTCGCGCGAAATCGGCGTGCCGCTCCAACCGTTCGTGGTGCAGCAGCAATCCGACGTGGAGGACGGCCTGTTGCGCGATTGGCCGCGCGCAGACCTGGGCGCTGAGCGCAATTACGGCTACGCATTCCAATGGTTTGCGATGGCGGCGGCAGTGTTTGGGCTGATGGTCTTCTACAGCGTGCGGCGTTATCGCCGCTTGGTGGGCACCTCCGAGCCCGCCTGAACACGAACTCGCGTTGCGGCTTAGTGCCGCAGCGGAATGTATTGGGAATCACATGGTGAATCAGGAATCCGCACCCGGCGCGCCGGGCACACTCGGGGCGTCCGAAGACCCGCGCATCGACGCGCGCACGCGCCGGGGCCGCTGGATGATGCTGTTGCTGCTGCTGGTGTGTGCCTCTCCGGTGATCGCGTCGTACCTTGCGTATTACGTGTTCACCCCGGCCGGCGGCAAGGCGGCATACGGCGCGCTGGTCGATCCGCAGCGTCCCATTCCGAGCGGCCTGATGGTGCAGGACGAGCACGGCGCTGAAGTGCCGCTCGCCAGCCTCAAGGGCAAATGGCTGATGGTCTCGGTGGATGGCAGCGCCTGTGACGACAACTGCGCGCGCAAGCTGTTCACCATGCGCCAGCTGCGCATCGGCCAGGGCCCGGACCGCGACCGCATCGTCCCCGTCTGGCTGGTGACCGACCGCGGTGAAATCGACCCGCGCCTCATCAAGGCCTACAACGACGATTACGGTGCCGTGCGCTTCTTGCGCGCGCCCGACCTGCCGAAGAACTGGCTTGCCGACGGCAAGACGCCGCCGACGGATCACCTCTTCCTGATCGATCCGCTTGGCAACCTGATGATGCAGTTCCCGAAAGATCCGGACCCGAAGAAGGTGCGTGGAGACATGACGCGACTCTTGAAGTATTCGCGCATCGGATAAGCCATGCTGCTGCAACTTGCTTCCATCGGCATCCTGATCGCGCTGATCCCCCTGTGCTACGTGCTGGTCAAGGGGGATCGCAACAAGTACCGCAAGCTGGTGTGGATCACCGCTTTCCTCACGCTCGACCTGATCATGTTCGGCAGCTTCACGCGTCTGACGGATTCAGGCCTCGGTTGCCCGGATTGGCCGGGCTGCTACGGCACCTCCAACCCGTTCCACGCCCGTGACGACATCCATGCCGCACAGGCCGCCATGCCGAGTGGCCCGGTCACGTGGATGAAGGCGTGGATCGAGATGACGCACCGCTACTTCGCGCTCGCGCTGGGCGTGCTGATCATCACGCTGGTGGTGCTGGCGTGGGTCAAGCGCAAGGAGCTGAAGCAATCGCCTTGGTATGCGACGGCCGTGCTGGCGTTGGTATGTGTGCAGGGCGCCTTTGGCGCGTGGACGGTCACGCTCAAGCTGCAGCCGGCCATCGTGGTGACGCACTTGCTGCTCGGCATGTCGTTGCTGGCCGCGCTGATCTGGCTCGGCTGCAAGAACGACGTGCCGCGTGTGGTGGATGAGCGTGGTGCCTCGTTGCGCATGGCGGCGGCCATCGGGCTCGCGCTGCTCGTTGTGCAGATTGCGCTGGGCGGCTGGGTCAGCACGAACTACGCTGTGCTGGCCTGTACCGATTTCCCGCTGTGCAATGGCCAGTGGGTGCCGCCGATGGACTTTGCACACGGCTTCACGTTCTGGCGCCAACTTGGCAAGACTGCCGGCGGCGATTTCATTTCGCACGACGCGCTGGTCGCCATCCATTGGACGCACCGCGTGTTTGCGGTCGTCGTGCTGAGCTACCTGGCATGGCTCGGCGTGCGCGCACGTCGCATCGACGGCATTGGCCGTGTCGCGACGGTGCTGCTCGTCGTGCTGGCCGTGCAATTGGCGACCGGACTGTCGAACATCGTGCTGGGGTGGCCGCTGCTGGCCGCTGTGGCGCACAACGGCGGCGCGGCCGTGCTGCTGTTGTTGATGGTGCGTCTGCATTACCTGATCGGGCTCGCGCAAGCGCGGGCGCCGATGCCCGTGGCGGCTGCCGTCGTCTGAATGCCGTCTGAACGTTTTTTATGAATACCGTGGCAACCCCAACAACTTCCACTCAACTTCCTGGCTGGCGAACGACCGCATCGCAGTATGCGGCGCTGACCAAGCCGCGCGTCACGCAGCTTGCCGTGTTCTGCGCCGTGATCGGCATGTTCCTGGCCACGCCGGGCATGGTGCCGTGGCCGGTGCTGATCGGCGGGGCGGTTGGCATCTGGCTGTTCGCCGGTGCTGCCTTCGCCATCAACTGCCTGGTCGAGCGCAAGATCGACGCGATGATGCGTCGTACGGCCTGGCGCCCGTCGGCCAGCGGCGAGCTGGGCACGCGGCAGATCCTGGTGTTCTCGGTGGTGCTGGGCGGCGCAGGCATGTGGACGCTGCACGTGTTCGCCAACGACCTCACGATGTGGCTCACGTTCGCGACCTTCATCGGTTACGCGATCATCTACACGCTGCTGCTCAAGCCGGCCACACCGCAGAACATCGTGATCGGCGGTCTCTCGGGGGCGATGCCGCCGGCGCTGGGCTGGGCGGCCGTCGCCAACAGCGTGCCGGCCGAGGCGTGGATTCTGGTGCTGATCATCTTTACCTGGACGCCGCCGCACTTCTGGGCGCTCGCGCTATACCGCCGGGCCGACTACGCCAAGTCAGGTCTACCGATGCTGCCGATCACGCACGGCGAGAAATACACGCTGCTGCACATCCTGCTGTACACGCTCATCATGATTGCCGCGACCATCCTGCCGTTCGTCTACGGCATGAGCGGCTATATCTACCTGGCGACAGCGCTGGTGCTGGGCTTCGGCTTCCTCTCGTATGCGTGGCGCATGTACCGCAAGTATTCCGACGCGCTGGCGCAGAAGACTTTCCGCTACTCGATCATCTACCTGTCGATCCTGTTTGCCGCGCTGCTGGTCGACCACTACTTCAAGTTCGGCCCGGCGCTTACGCAAAGCGCGGCACTGTGACGCGCAAGGGCGCCAGCAGGCATGTGCCGTTGGCGCTACGCTAGTCGGTCCGCTTCCAACACGATGACCATGCTCTCTTTCCGACACCTCCGCGCCGCGCTGTTCGCCATGCTGGCCGTCGCCATGCTGGCGCTCGCGGCGTGCAGCGACAAGCCCGCCTTCAAGAACCTCGACATCACCGGATCCAAGAGCTTCGGCACCGATTTCTCGCTGACCGACCACACCGGCAAGCGCCGCACGCTCGAAGATTTCCGCGGCAAAGTCGTCGTCATGTTCTTCGGCTACACGCATTGCCCCGATGTCTGCCCGACCACGCTGGCTGAGCTGCGCGCCGTGATGGACACCCTCGGCAAAGACGCGGACCGGGTCCAGGTGCTGTTCGTCACCGTCGACCCGGAGCGCGATACGCAAGACCTGCTGGCCAAGTACGTGCCCGCGTTCGATCCGCGCTTCATCGGCCTGCGTCCGGCCAACGAGACTGAACTGAAGAAGGTCGCGTCCGACTTCAAGGTGTTCTACAGCAAGGTGCCGGGCAGCTCGCCCGACAACTACACCATGGATCACACCGCCGGCAGCTACATGTTCGATCCGAAGGGCAACCTGCGCCTGTTCATCAAGCACGGCCAGGGCCCGGAGCCGATCGCGCACGACATCAAGCAACTCCTGGCCGACTGATCTTCCGCCACTGCCCAAAGAAAGAGCCCGCCGATCTGGCGGGCTTTTCATTGCGAGGCGGGCAGCTTAGGCGAAGGCTTGCAGTGCACCCTTCATCTTCTTCATCGCGGCCGATTCGATCTGGCGAATGCGCTCGGCCGACACGCCAAACTCGTCTGCCAGTTCGTGCAGCGTCGAGCCGCCCGATCCGTCGTCGTTCACGTTCAGCCAGCGGGCCTCGATGATGCGGCGGCTGCGATCGTCAAGCTTGGCCAGGGCGGCTTCGATGCCCTCGCTTTGCATGCGGTCGTTGCTACGCGCTTCGATCACGCGAGTCGGCTCGTTGTGCGTATCGGCCAGGTAGGCGATCGGGGCGAACGACTCCTCGCCGTCGTCCATCTGGCCTTCCAGCGCAATGTCGCCGCCGGACAGCCGCGTTTCCATCTCGCGCACTTCCGTGCCCTTGACGTTGAGTTCGGCCGCCACGGCGTCGATTTCGTCCGACGTGAAAGTCGCCTGCGCATCCTGCTTGTGGCTGCGCAGGTTGAAGAACAGCTTGCGCTGCGCCTTGGTGGTGGCCACCTTGACCATGCGCCAGTTCTTCAGGATGTACTCGTGCATCTCGGCCTTGATCCAGTGCATCGCGTACGAGACGAGACGCACGCCCTGATCCGGGTCGAAGCGCTTGACGGCCTTCATCAGGCCGATGTTGCCTTCCTGGATCAGGTCGGCGTGCGGCAGACCGTAGCCCAGGTAGCCGCGTGCAATCGACACGACCAGGCGCAGGTGCGAGAGCACTAGGCGGCGGGCGGCATCGAGATTGTCGTTGTCGCGATATTCGCGGGCCAGGCGTTGTTCTTCTTCAGCCGACAGCATCGGCACACGGTTGACGCTCTGGATATAGGCGTCGATGTTGCCCAGGTTGCCGGGGAACGCCAGCGCCCATCCATTACCGGCGTTGCCGGACGGCTGGGTGGCGATTGCGGAAACGGTATTCACGGGGATGACTGCGTTCACTCAGGACTCCTGTCGAAATCCAGTGGAGGTTTGGACAGGCATCTTAGCACTCCGACCGGAAGAGTGCTAATAGGACATTTTTGCCTGCTTGATAGTTCCCGTAAATCAGAGAATTTGTCTTGATAGTGTGATGTTTGCGCCGCAGCAATATAGGCGGCGCACCCAGTCATAGACCGTCGCCGACGGCATCGGTTCTCGGCTAGGCCGCAGTGTTACGGCCGCGGGACTTGGCCCAATAAAGTGCGCGATCGGCTTCCCGTAGAGCGGCGTCGGGCTCACGGACCTCAGGGCCGGGGCACGCCACGCCGATGCTCGTGGTGACGTGCAGGATCGTGTCGCCGGGCAGGATGATGGGCGGGCGGATTGCGCCGACGATCTTCTGGGCGGTGTGCAGCGCATCATCCGGGGCGTCGATGGGATCCAGCAGGATGATGAATTCGTCACCTGCGAGGCGCGCGACGGTATCAGTGCGACGCACGGCGCGCTGGAGTCGGTGCGCGACCTCCACCAGCACGGCATCGCCGGCGGCGTGGCCGTAGGTGTCGTTGATGTGCTTGAAGTGGTCGACGTCCAGGTACAGCACGCCCAGCGGGGCGGGCAGCCGCTGACGGCGCTCCAGCGCGCCGCGCAGGCGCTCGTAGAGTTCGTAGCGGTTGGGCAGGCCGGTGAGGGCGTCAAAGCGCGCCATGCGCGAAAGCTCCATCTCGCTGCGCTTGGCTTCGGTCACGTCCTGCACAAAGGCATAGAAACCGCAACGGCCGTCCTGCGCTTCGCCGGCATCGGGGACGAGCTGGCCCCGGAAGTGTCGCGAGCGGCTGCGCAGACCGCTGGCAGACGGTTTTTCGTACCACGGCGCGGTGATCTCGAACTGGACCGACTCTCCTCGCTGCGCGCGCGCGAGATACGGCGCAAGGAGGGCGTACGTGCCGGGCGTGAAGACGTGTTCCGGCGTCTGGCCGCAGACGTCCTCTGGAGTGCGCTGCAGCCAACGTGCGTGCGTGACGTTGCAGAACGTGAAGACGCCGTCTGGGTTGATGTGCGAGACCAGCAGCGGCGCGTTGTCGAGCACCAGCTTGAGCGCGCGTTCACTGCGCGCCAGGGCCAGCTCGGCGGCGGTGCGGGCCGTCAGATCCTGCAGCACCGAGAAATAGCCCCGCAGCGTGCCGCGATCGTCGTAGTCAGGAAAGTAATGGCCGCTCAGGTAGCGGGGCACGCCCGTGCGCATCGACTGGATCTCGAACTGCACCGGGTACCCGGCCAGCACCTCGGTCATGTAGGGCAGCAGCGCGCGATAGTCCTCGGGGGCATAGATGTCGCGCACGTGGCGATCGAGCATCTCGTCTTCGCGGCGGCCGAAGGCTTCGAGCAGCGTACGGCTGGCAAAGCGGACGATGCCGTCGGGGTCGACGTAGCTCAGCTGCGCGGGCACGTTGTCGGCCACGAGGCGCAGTTGTTCGCGGCTGGCGCGCAGGGCGTCCCGGCGGCGCTCGAGGCTCTCGTTGGCGGTGCGCAGCGCACGTTCGGACGCGGCCAGCCGGTTGGCAAACGGACGCACTGTCAGGCGGATGACCAGCACGCTGCCGATCATCAGGCACAGCATGAAGGCGGCGAGTCGCTCAAACTGCACGCGCATCGGGGCGTACAGCTCGGCGCAGGCGATCTTGCTGATCAGCGCCAGGCCCGTGTGGCCGATCGGCGTGTAGCTGAACGAGGTCGGCATGCCGTGGATGTCCTGCCATTGGCCGTAGCCTGCCTCGCCGGCCAGCGCCAAGCGCGACGGCAGCGGCCGGCGGTCGAGCGTCAGCGCCGGCAGCTCGAACACGTACGCATCGAAGCGCTGCGGAAACGACATGGCGCGGCCGCGCGCATCCAAGCCCGCCATCGCCAGCGTTTCGGTCTTTCCGATGCCGCGTTCGGTGGCGTAGCGTGCGGTCATGTGGGCGAGCGGTTGCTCGGCGACCAGCCAGCCGATCTGCATGCCGTCTGCCATGACGGGCGTTTCCGTGCGCATGGCAAATCCGTGTACCCATTGCAGCGTGACGCGCTCGGGCGGGAGGCCGGCGTGCAGCGGAATCGACAGCTCAGGCTTAGGCGTCTGCGTGCCGAGACTGACGATGCCCTCGCCCGCCAGCGTACGCAGTTGCAGGTAGGAGTAGCCCTGTTCGCGATAGGCCTGCAGCGCGCTCTCGCTGCGCAGGCGCGCTGCGTTGTCGGCCGGATGCCGGAGCACTTCCTGGATGTGCGTGGCAGCGGCCACCAGCCGCGGGCTCTCCGCGCGCATGGCCAGCAGCTGATCGAACTCTTCTGCGTAGCTGGAGAGCGCCCGCGTCCGCGTGGTGCCGAACGTCTGGCTGACGCTGTCCACCTGGATGATGAACGCCGTGATGGTGGCGCCCAGGCCCGCCAGCACCACGCAGCCGCCGCTGATCCACACGATGGTGTCTTCCGGCGACAAGCGCAGGCGCAGCATGCCCGGCTGCCGGATCACCGCGAGGCACAGCACGCCCGTGACCACCAGCAGCGTGCAGATGGCGGCCACGTCCGAGGCGCGCCACACCAACCACGTCGGGTACAGATATTCGAGCGCCATGGCGCGGCCGAGCAGGTCGCCGGCGCAGAGCAGCATCGCCAGGCCGACCAGGCCCCAGAACCACCGCGCGCGGTGCGGTTTGCGCAACGTCGGCACAAGGCTCAGGGCCGTTGCCGATGCGGCCATCGCCAGCGCGTGGCTGGGGTGCATGCCGCCGATCCATCCGGTCACCCATTGGCGGTCAAGCCATGTGTGTACGGCGGGAAAATCCAGCCCGATCGGCCAACCCGTGATCATCTCGGCCATCCGCAGCGTGGACAGCACAGCCACCACGCCGCCGAGCCCCCGGGCCACCGGATCCGCCCAGCGCACATTCGGCCGCACCGTCCCGACCAGCAGCGCCGTCAGCCCCACGCCAAGCAGGGTCAGGTTGATGCCGGTAGCGAACACGATCAGCAGCCGATCGGTGCCGACCTTCACTGCCCACGGCCAATGCCGCAGCCAGCCGACCATCACGGTCAGCCCGACAAGGACGAGGAGAAAGCCGATGCCGCCGGCGATGGCGACAAGCGGCCGGCGAGGAACCATGCAGGTAATGCGTAAGCGGGGCGGTTTCTGGGCGGATGTCTTCTAACCGGAAGATCGGCGGAAAACCGCGCCGCTTGAGCGTTTCCACCTAAATGGGTGGGCAGAATTGTCATGTCTGCAATGTCGGGTGATCGCGGCGCCGGCCAATGCGATGCACGCGGCACTTTGTGTCAGCTCCCGTGGCGTCACGCAAGTTGGCTACACTGCCCAGACATTGCAGAAACCGTTACAGGAGCCGTCATGACGATCGTCGTCAGCAAGGACACCGAAGGCCTTTTCCGCCACAAGGTGACGTTCCCCGAAGGCGTCACTTATACCGATGTGCCCAAGCCGACAGGCGAAGGCAGCGCGCCCGACCCCCACGCCTACTTTGACGCGGCCCTGGCCAGCTGCAAGGCGCTGACCGTCACGCTGTATGCGCGCCAGCGCAAGTACCCGCTCGATTCCATCGACGTGGCCGTCGAGCACGACGGCACCCAGGAGCGCCAGGGCCGCTACAAGCTGCGCACGGTGCTGACCCTGCACGGCGACCTGAGCGACGAGCAGCGCGCCGACCTGCTGCGCGTGGCCGGTAAATGCCCCATTCACAAGCTGATGACGGAAGTCGAGATCAGCGTCGACACCGAGCTGGCCGAGCGCGCCTGAGGAGCTTTCCACCATGACGTCCATTCAGCACATCATTGGCCCGCACGTGCGGGATCTCGGCGGTTTCTCGGTCAAGCGCGTGCTGCCCTCGGCGGCGCGCCAGACGGTCGGGCCGTTCATCTTCTTCGACCACATGGGCCCCGTGGATTTCGCGCCGGGCGAGGGCATCGACGTGCGCCCGCACCCGCACATCGGGCTGGCCACCGTCACGTACCTGTTTGACGGCAGCATGGTCCATCGCGACAGCCTCGGCAGCGTGCAGACCATCACGCCCGGCGACGTGAATTGGATGACGGCCGGCAACGGCATCGTCCACTCCGAGCGTTCCTCGCCCGAGGGACGCGAAAAGGGCGCGCGCGTGCACGGCATTCAGACCTGGGTAGCGCTGCCGAAGGATCAGGAAAAGGTGGACGCCAGCTTCGCCCATCACGCCGCCGACACGCTGCCCAAGCTGGAATGCCCGGGCGTGCAGGGCGTTGTCATTGCGGGGGATGCCTTTGGGCTGACGTCGCCGGTGAAGGTGAGTTCGCGCACGCTGTATGTGGCGCTGGAACTGGCGGCCGGTGCATCGCTGGTGATTCCGCCCGAGCATGCAGACCGCGGCCTGTATCTGGTCGAGGGCGCTGTCACCATCGACGGCGAGGCGCTCGACCCGC
The DNA here is from genome assembly GCF_000620465.1 of Ralstonia sp. UNC404CL21Col. GTDB lineage: Bacteria > Pseudomonadota > Gammaproteobacteria > Burkholderiales > Burkholderiaceae > Ralstonia > Ralstonia flatus. The sequence continues at coordinate 1,106,501 of NZ_JIBE01000003.1, read as the reverse complement.
ACCACCTTGCCGTGCTGGAACCGGGCGGCGACGTGACGCTCACCGCGCAGGTGTCGTCGCGCGTGATGCTGCTGGGCGGTGACCCGACCGACGGCCACCGCCACATCTACTGGAACTTCGTCGCCAGCGACAAGGCCGACATTGAAGACGCCAAGCAGCGCTGGGAGGCCGACACCTTCGCCCACGTGCCGGGCGAGACGGAGCGCATCCCGCTGCCGTCCAAGTAAGACCGGCGATCGCTCAGGCAGCCTGCGCCGGTCGTGCACATCGCACGATCGCGCGGACCTGCTTGGCGATCGGCTCCGGCACCGGCTGCTTGCCGTCGAGCACCGCTTCAATCCACCGCGCCGTTGCCGCCACGTCCGTTCCCGCGGGCAGCTCAGGCGGTGCGTCGCTCGAACCTTCCACCGCTTCGATCACCGTTTCATGCGCGCCGTCGTGCAGCCACTCCACCGCACTGCCGCGCCGCGCATCGGCCACCGCCTCGCCCTCGGTGCCGCGTGCCAGCAGCACATTGGCCGGGTGGCGCAGAAAGTAATCGGTGAGCGTGTCGCGGTATTCCGGGTGCGTGTAGCTGACCAGCCGTAACGCCTCGTGCGGCGCGTGCCCGCCAATGGGCTGCAGCATCTTCACCACCGTGTGGGCCGAATTGCGCAGGCCGACGATCTCGCGCTTGTCCAGCAACGATGTCAGCTGGGGAGAGAGCACGTCGATTGGCACGAATGCCAGTCGATCGCGTTCCAGGCGCTGACGTGCGTCGTCCATGTGTTCGCAGACCGGCCAGCCGAGCGCTTCGAACAACGCCGCCGTGGTGATGCGGCCGTCGAAGCGGCGGATGCCATGCACCAGCACGGGCACACCTTCGCGCGCCAGCAGCTTGGCCAGCAGCGGCACGAGGTTCGGCTGGCGGCGGGCGCCGTTGTAGCTCGGGATGACGACCGGCAGCGCATGCTCTGGCGTGTCGGGCGCCGGCAGCGGCCGGCAATGCGCATGCGTGGCCTCCAGCATGCCGTCGAGTTCTTCCGGCGTCTCGCCCTTGATGCGATAGGCCATGAGGATGGCGCCGAGCTGCACGTCGGAGATGCGGCCTTCCAGCATGGCGGTGAAGAGCGCACGGGCGTCGTGCTTGACCAGGGCGCGGGCGCCGTCTGCGCCGCGGCCGATTTCCTTGATGAACCGGGCGGCGGGGAAGGGGCCGTTAGCGAAGGCGTCTTCAGTAGCGGTGGCGGGGAGGATGGGGGGAGCGGGCATCAGGAAGCTGGGCGGGTTTTTGTGTGGGTTTGATCATAGCGCTGGGGTTTGCGCTGGCGCTAGCGTGGGGCGTGGGGTGTTCTTTGTTGGTGGTGCATCTCTTGTTTCATCCCTTGCCGGGGCTGAGTCACTTTCTTTGTCTTGCCAAAGAAAGTAACCAAAGAAAGGCGCGCCCGAGATGGCGACCCCCTCCTTGGATTTTTGTCGCGGGGAGGGAGGGGAGCCAAACTCGCTGCGCTCAGACAAGGCTCCCCTCTTTATCCTCCCCGCAACAAAAATCCAAGGCGCCATCTAGGGCAGGAAAGTCAAAGGCCACACCGGCGCGGTGGGCCGGGCGTGGCGATGTGTCTGTCGTGCCTTGGCGCTTGGCGTCACGAACTGATCGCGGCGGGATCCATCCAGATGGCTTCCCAGATGTGGCCGTCCAGGTCGGCCAGGGCGCGGCCGTACATGAATCCCAGGTCCTGCTTGGGGTTGATGTCGGCTGTGCCGCCGCACTTCACGGCGGCATCGTTCATGTGGTCGACGGCGTCTTTGCTGTCGCAGGTGAGGGCGAGCATCACTTCGCTCGATCCGCTTTGCGGGAGCGGGCGGCTGGTGAACGTGTGCCACTTTGCGTGCGTGAGCAGCATCACGAAGATCGACTCGCTCCACACCATGCAGGCGGCGGTGTCGTCGGTAAATTGCGGGTTGTTCGTGAAGCCCAGGGCTTCGTAGAAGGCTTTGGATTTCGGCAGGTCTGCGACCGGCAGGTTGATGAAGATCGACTTGGTCATGACAGGTCTCCTTGGTTGAGGGCGAGCACCGCGCTTGCCTGACCGAACGATACGGGCGCGGACACCCTTGGCGCATTGACTATTGGTAAGACGCCATCCCGCTCATCCCACACCCAAGGCAATCGCTTTGCGCAGGCGGCTCAGGCTTTCCGGTGTGATGCCCAGCCAAGCGGCGATGTGATGCTGCTTCAGGCGCCTGTGCAGATCGGGCTCGCTGCTGATGAAGTTGCGATAGCGCTTCATCGCGCTGTCGTGGCGGAAGGCGATCTCGACTGGCTCTTTCTCGATGATCCAGTGGCGCTCCATGTAATGGATGTAGAACGCCGCGATATCCGGGAAGCGCGCCATCAACGACCGAAATGCCGCGAATTCGTACTCCAGGACACTGCAGTCTTCGATAGCGGTGATCGTAAATTGGCTCGGTTTGCCAAGCAGCGTCGCACTGACCGAGCCGGCAATCCGGCCCTCCGGAAAGAAGTACTTGATGACCATGTCCCCCTCCGGGCCGACATAGTGCTGGAAGAACAGGCCCTCCAGAACAAAGGCGAACCGCGTCGGCACGTCCCCCGCCACGACAAGCGACTCGTCTCTCCGGTACTGCCGCGGTTGAAGCAGAGCAGCCCACGCCCGCTCCGCCGCCTCCGAGATTTCCGCATAGGTCCGGACCTTCCTGAAGAACGCTTCGGTATCCACTCGATCACTCTCCTGGCTTGGCACAGCGAACCGCCCTGGAGAGAAACGCAGCAGGGCCAAAGCTCGCCCCGCATTTGTACCAGAAGGGTCGGCTGCCACCCAGCCAGGGAAAGCAACACCACATACGAAGCGTCCAGCGCCCCCAAGCAGGGAGCGAAGCGAACCGCCCACCCACAACCCACGCTTGAGCCCACGCCAACGCCCAAATCACGCCGGTTTGGCCGTTGAAGTTCCTGCCCTAGATGGCGCCTTGAATTTCTGGAAGCGGGCGGAAAAAGGAAGGAGGCCTGTCTGAGCGAAGCGAGTTTGCCTCCTTCCCCGCCCGGTTACAGAAATTCAAGGAGTGGGTCGCCATCTCGGGCGCGCCTTTCTTTGCTTACTTTCTTTGGCAGGACAAAGAAAGTGAGTCAGCCCCGGCAGGGGATGAAACAGGGGATGGACCACCAAGTCAAAACAACAAAACCATCCCCCAAGCAATCAGGCAGCCTCCGCCACCGGATGCCTTTGCTTCCGATAAAGAAAATCCAACACCGCCGTCCGGCAAGCGTGATAAGCCGCATCCTCCGCCAACGCCATCCGATCCCGCGGCCGCGGCAAATCCACCGTCAACACTTCGCCAATCGTCGCAGCCGGCCCATTCGTCATCATCACGATGCGATCCGCCAGCAGCACCGCTTCATCCACATCGTGGGTCACCATCACCACCGTGCTGCCGGTCGCCGCCACGATCTTCAGCAGCTCGTCCTGCAGATGGGCCCGCGTGAGCGCATCCAGCGCGCCAAACGGCTCATCCATCAGCAACACCTTCGGCTCCATGGACAACGCTCGCGCAATGCCCACGCGCTGCTTCATCCCGCCCGAGATTTCATGCGGATGCTTCTGCTCGGCATGCGACAAGCCCACCAGCGCCAGCGCCGCATGCGTGCGCTCACGCAGTTGCGCCTTGGTCTCGGTCTTGTCGAAGACCCGCTCGACGGCGAGATACACGTTGTCAAAGCACGTGAGCCACGGCAGCAGCGAGTGGTTCTGAAACACCACCGCGCGATCCGGCCCGGGCCCGGCAATCTCGCGCTCGGCGAGGATCAATCCACCCGTGGTCGGCCGCGTGAGGCCGGCAATGAGATTGAGCAACGTCGACTTACCGCACCCCGAGTGCCCGATGAGCGCGATGCACTCACCGCGCGCCACCGTCAGGTCGATGTCGCGCAGGGCGACGAACGGGCCGCGCTTGGTCTTGAACGTCTGCCCGACGTTTTCAATGCGCAGGAATTTGTCTGTCATGGCGCTCCCCCAATGTCCTCAAACCGCGTCGTACGAGAAGCGCCGCGCAATCGCCAGCAGCGCGTGCTCGAGCAGCAAGCCCACCACACCAATCACGAAGATGGCGATGACGATGTGCTCGACCTTCAGATTGTTCCACTCATCCCACAGCCAGAAGCCGATGCCGACACCGCCGGTCAGCATCTCCGCCGCTACGATCACCAGCCACGCCGTGCCGATCGACAGCCGCACGCCCGTCAGCATGTACGGCAGCACCGCCGGAAACAGTACGCGCGTGAACACTTTCCATTCAGACAGGTTCAGCACACGCGCCACGTTCAGGTAGTCCTGCGGCACGCGCGTCACGCCCACGGCGGTGTTGATGACCATCGGCCAGATCGAGCAGATGAAGATCGCCCAGATGGCCGCCGGGTTGGCCGACTTGAACAGCAGCAGCCCGATCGGCAGCCACGCCAGCGGCGACACCGGCCGCAGCAGGCTGATGATGGGCGAGGCCATCGCATTCAGAAACGCAAAGCGCCCGATGAGGAAGCCCGCAGGAATGCCGATGACCGCCGCCATGCCGAAGCCCGCGCCCACGCGCGCCAGCGATGCGAGCACGTTCCAACCCACGCCCTGGTCATTTGGGCCATTGCGATAGAACGGATCGGCAAACAGCGCGACCGCTGCTTTCCACGTCACCGCTGGTGTCGGCAATGCGGAGATGGCCGTGGCAATGCCCTGCCACGCCAGCACAAACAGAACCAAGCCCAGCACCGGCGGAAAGCCGCGCACCACGGCAGCGACAAACCAGTCGCGCGCAACGAACCGGCGACGTTCAGGGGCGGCGTCGGACTGCACGCCGGACAACGTTTTGACGAGCGTGTTCATGTCGGGCTCCATCGAGGTGAGGGACCGCAATCAGAAATTCGGAAGGCCGGAGGCGTCAGGCTTTCAGCTTGAAGCCGTCCGCATAGGCGGCGGGGTTCTTCGCATCCCACACCACGCCGTCGATCAGCTTGGCCGTGCGCATGTCGCTCTTGGGCAGCGGCGTGCCGGTGGCGGTTGCCGCCTGCTTGAAGATGTCGATGCGGTTGACCTGCTTGGCGACGGCCAGGTAATCCGGATGCGCCTTCAGCAACCCCCAGCGCTTGTGCTGCGTGAGGAACCACATGCCGTCCGACAGGTACGGGAAGTTGACTGCCCCATCGTGATAGAAGCGCATCGGGTCCGGGTCGTCCCAGGTCTTGCCCAGGCCGTTCGAGTAGCGCCCCAGCATGCGGTCGAGAATGATGTCCATGTCGGTGTTGACGTAGGACTTGGCGGCGATGGTCTCGGCCGTCTTGCGACGGTTTGATGCCGACGCATCGATGAACTTGCTTGCCTCCAGCACCGCGGCCGTGAGCGCACGCGCCGTGTTCGGATACTTCTGCACGAACTCTGCCGTGGTGCCCAGCACCTTCTCCGGGTGGTCTTTCCAGATGGCCTGTGTGGTCTCGGCGGTAAAGCCGATGTTGTCTGCGATCGCGCGGGCACCCCACGGCTCGCCCACGCAATAGCCATCCATGTTGCCCACGCGCATGTTTGCGACCATCTGCGGCGGCGGCACGGTGATCGCCTTCGCTTCCTGCAGCGGGTGGATGCCGTGCGCGGCCAGCCAGTAATACAGCCACATCGCATGCGTGCCGGTCGGGAAGGTCTGCGCGAACACATATTCGCGCTTGTCTTTCGCCATGACGGCCTTCAACGACGCGCCATCCTTGACGCCCGCGTCCTTGAGCTTGGACGACAGCGTGATCGCCTGGCCGTTGTTGTTGAGCGTCATCAGCACGGCCATGTCTTTCTTTGGGCCGCCAATGCCGAGCTGCACGCCATAGATCAGGCCGTACAGCACGTGCGCCGCATCCAGGTCGCCCGATACCAGCTTGTCGCGCACGCCCGCCCACGAGGCTTCTTTCGACGGCGTGATCTTGATGCCGTACTTCTTGTCGATGCCGAGCGTGGACGCCATGACCACCGAGGCGCAGTCCGTGAGGGGGATGAAGCCCACTTTCAGCTCCGTCTTCTCGGGCGCATCGGAACCGGCGGCCCAGGCCCCGGCACGCACCAGCGGATCGATCAATGCCACGGCACTGCCTCCTGCAATCGTCGCCGCGGCTTTCATGATGCTGCGGCGCTTCGGGTTGATCGGGTTGACGAGAGCGTCGGTCTTGTCTGGCGCGGCCATCCATGGCTCCAAAGAAAAAGCGTCCCGACGCGCGACCGCCGCCCATCCGGAAGAGGGGCGCGCTGCCGTGCATCGGGACGCCGTTGTCCCGTGCCGGTACCCACGTTGGCACCGGCTTCGCAGCGACACTTGCAAGGGGTATGCCAACTTTGAGCGATGCATGCTGGCGTTCCGAGTCCCGATCTTCGCGCGCCGAGCTTTTTTCTCGGCGTTCCGAGTTCAGAACTCGGCGCGTGAGGCTTTTAGCTCGGCGGTTGAGGCTCGGAACTCGGCGCGTGAGGCTTTTTGCTCGGCGGTTGAGGCTCGGAACTCGGCGCGCGAGGCTTTTAGCTCGGCGATTGAGGTTCGGAACTCGGCGCGCGAGGCTTTTAGCTCGGCGGTTGAGGCTCGGAACTCGGCGCGCGAGGCTTTTAGCTCGGCGATTGAGGTTCGGAACTCGGCGCGCGAGGCTTTTAGCTCGGCGATTGAGGTTCGGAACTCGGCGCGCGAGGCTTTTAGCTCGGCGGTTGAGGCTCGGAACTCGGCGCGTGAGGCTTTTAGCTCGGCGGTTGAGGTTCGGAACGCCACGTGTGGGGTTCGGAACGCCGCGCGCGACTGGTGCGTTTCCAGCGCCGGAGTTGTGCGACGCACCAAAACTGGGCGGTGGTCTGACCGCTCAACCGGCCATCACGTCGATCACGCGTTGGGCGGCTTCCACCAGTTTGATGTTGCGATCCATCGCCATCTTGCGCAGGCGCTTGAAGGCGTCGTCTTCCGACAGGTTCATCTGCTTCATCAGCAGGCCCTTGGCGCGCTCAAGCACCTTGCGCTCGGCGAGTTGCGTCTTGGCGGTGTCCAGCTCGGCCCGCAATTCACGCTCGTGTTCGAAGCGGGCATAGGCAACGTCCAGCACGGCCTTCACACGCGTGGGCTTGATGCCGTCGACGATGTAGGCGGTGATGCCGGCGGCAAACGCCGTCTTGATGCGCGTGGCGTCGTCGTTGTCGGTGAAGAGCACGATCGGGCGGGGCGCATGCTGCGTGGCCACGCAGACGTGCTCGATGGTGTCCCGCGCGGCCGATTCGGACGCAACGATCACCATGTCGGGCTGTGTCTCGGCAATGCGCTCGGGCAGCGTCAGGTCGGCGTCCGCCAGGCCGACGTCCACAAAGCCAGCCTCCGCCAGCCCGGCGCGAATCAGCTCGAGATTGATCTGTTCAGCGTCGAGCGGATCACGCACCAGCAGCACGCGCATGGGCGCTGCGGCGGGTGGGGCGGTGGGAATGGGCGGCTTCGTTTGCATGGTGCAAAGTGGGGCAGGGTGCACGCTGCTCATGCAAGAACCGCGCCGGCCCGGTGCGGGTGTATCCTCGCAAACTCGTCGGTCGCCGGGGGGCGGTGGCCGCAGTTTCCCACCTGTTCCAATCCGCTTAGTCAGAGGAGACCCGCATGACCGATTTCGTCGTCACCCCGCCCGCCGTCAATGGCATTCCCGTGCGTGGCGGGCAAGGCCAGTTTCCGGTGCGCCGTGTGTATTGCGTCGGCCGCAACTACGCCGCTCATGCACGCGAGATGGGTTCCGACCCCGACCGCGAACCGCCGTTCTTCTTCTGCAAGCCGGCCGACGCCGTGCGCTACATCGCAGACGGCGAGACCGGCCAGTTCGTCTACCCGACTGAAACGAAGGATTGCCACTACGAGATCGAACTCGTGGTCGCCATCGGCACGGGCGGGCGCGACATCGCCGTGGAAACGGCAGCCAACCATATCTACGGTTACGCCATCGGCCTGGACATGACGCGCCGCGACCTGCAGAACGCGGCAAAGAAGGGCGGCCGCCCCTGGGAGACCGGCAAGGCTTTCGACGGCTCGGCGCCCATCGGCCCGATCGTGCCGGCCAAGGATGTGGCGCATCCGGACAAGGGCGCCATCACGCTGTCGGTCAACGGCCGCGAACACCAGCGCGGTGACCTGTCGGACCTGATCTGGTCGGTGCCGGAAACCATTGCGTATCTGTCGCGCCTGTTCGAACTGCGCCCCGGCGACCTGATCTACACCGGCACGCCCGAAGGCGTCGGCCCGGTGGTCGTCGGCGACCTGATGGTCGGCAAGATCGACGGCGTGGGCGAACTGCACGTCAAGGTCATTTGATAGACGCGACAGAAGAGTCAGAAGCCATGTCGATCAAGCTGTACAACTACTTCCGCAGTTCGGCGTCGTTCCGTGTGCGCATCGCCCTGGAGATCAAGGGCCTGCCGTACGACTACGCGCCGGTGCACCTGCTCAAGGGCGAGCAACTGGCGCCCGACTTCGTCAAGCTGAACCCCGATGCGCTGGTGCCCGTGCTGTGCGACGGCAACGACGTGCTGAACCAGTCGTTGGCGATCGTCGAATACCTGGAAGAGACGCATCCCGAGCCCACGCTGCTGCCGGGCTCGCCCAGCAATCGCGCGCACATCCGCGCGATTGCCCTGGCGATTGCCTGCGAGATCCATCCGCTGAACAATCCGCGCGTGCTGAAGTATCTGAAGAACACGTTCAACGTGGAAGAAGAGGCGCGCAACGACTGGTATCGCCACTGGGTGAAGCTGGGGTTCGCGGCGTTGGAAACGCGGCTGTCACAGTCGCCGCTGACCGGCGCCTACTGTGTTGGCGACACGCCGACGCTGGCCGACGTGTGCCTCGTGCCGCAGGTGTTCAACGGCAAGCGGTTTGATGTGGCGGTGGAGGATTACCCCACGCTTGCGCGCATCTTTGAGCACTGTATGGCGCAGGAGGCGTTTCAGCGGGCGGCGCCTGGGGTGCAGCCGGATGCGGCGTGATTGAGATGTGGGGCGTCGCGGTGGCGGCGCCTTTTTTTTCCATCGGACATCCAACCCTAGGAACAAAAGTCGGTTCGCTAGTTGTTGATGGAGATGATCTTGATCGTCGGCTTACTTCGGCCTTGTTCCGTGATGCCGCTGATCCAAACCTGGCCGTTCCCGATCATGATGCCCCGGTAGCTCACGAACACATCCTCGAATCGTTGTGCTTCGATTGCGTCCTTCACGCGTTGGTTGAAGATCGACGGGTACTCCTTTCTAAATGCTGCCGGCGTCGCGATGGTGCTTGCTCGGTCTAGAGCATGGACGCGCAAGGGGTATTGGACGAGCCGACTGAGGGCATTCTTGTCATCGCGCTTGGTCGCGTCCTTCAAGCAGTCAAAGAATAGTTTTGCCTCGTCAAAGTCCAAGCCAGCTTGTTCATTCAATGCTCTACGAAACACATTTTCTGCCGAACGCGATCGAGTAGAGAGTGAGGTTTCAGCTTGATAGCTCGGCTTGCCGGTGAGCACGTGCTGGCAGTTGGCGTACGTTGTGCCGGGTGGCATTGCAGAAGACAGCGCTGTGATTGCTTGCAAATAGAGCAAGGGATGGGTGCGCAGAACCATAGCCATGTTTGGAGGGGCGTCGTCGTTTCCTTCTGTGCCGCCGCCCGTCTGTCGAAAAGTTGAAAGTCACCAATCGGCGGGTACGTTGGTGGGATCTCTGGACCATTCGGCGTACCCGACCGGCGACGTGCTCGTATGGATTCGGCGTAGCACGATGCGTTGAGATTGAATGGCGCTCTCCGCGTCATAACCGCTTCGATGTACGAGGCGACCTTTTACAGCGCTGGTGCCAATCGTGCCGGCAAACTCGAATAGATCTCGTCATGGGCGCCCTTGCGGACCTGAGCTTGGGCTGAACTCAGTGCCGGTCGACAACTTTGCCCGAAATCTGATGGCGCTTGTCGAAGGGATGATCTGAGCGTTATCGATGATGCCGCACGGCGTTTCGATCCCGGTCGACACGCACAGCTTTCCGAAGATCCGTTTCCCCTCACGGTAAAGATCAAGGCTATACCCCTCAGTATGTGGGTCGTCGGTACTCCCTACAGTGCGCTGGTTAGAGAAGGAACCAAGATGCTGAGTGATCGTCGGCGCTGCTGCTGAAGATGCGCCCATGAAAAAGATCGGGGCAAGTAGAAGCCAGCGCATTCAGAATCAATCCGTTGTCGACGACGTGGAGTGCTGCTCAGCCCCAGATCTGATACGGGCTAGCTGGATATCAAAATTCTGCCTGTCGATGATCCAGCCACGCCCCTTCTTGCACTGAATCTCGGTGTGGAGATAGACCTTCATGGCCACGCTGCGCAGTGGGGTGCATGTGTCGCCGGGCACCAAGGTGAACAAGACCCTGTCTTCGGTGTCCTCTTCTGAGGCATAGACGGAGGTACTTTGCTTCGCTGTCCACACTGCAGCTGCATGTTCTCTTGAGCATGCGGTGGCTACCAGGGCATTCAGTAGAAGCATTGGGACAGAGATCCTCATGGACTCTCCTTGGCGTAAAACCGTTTTTTCTTGACCCGCTTCCGCATTGAGGACAGCCAAGCTCGCTTATCTCTTGATAGGCATGTCGCCGTCAGAGCAGCACGGGTTGGGGCACGCAGGCAAGATCGAAATTTCGACTCGCCGTCCGTTTCCTACATCATCTGACCGGTAGACGCCGTAGTGTTCATCCACCGGCACTTGGTTGAAGTGTTGGGTTTTCAGGATGGACACGACGGCTTGTAAGCGTGCTTTTGCCAGCGCACGCGCGTTACGCTCATGGTCTTCTGCCCGCCCATCGACCTGAAGCACCTCTTGCGTCGGATACTTGATGCGCTGATCTACCAACCAATTCGCTAAGCGAAGTATTTCCGACGAAGATACCGCAGCGGAATCCGAAGAAAAGTACACATCAAAATTCTGACCTGGCATGCAGGCATACGTGACGCCGGCACTCAAGAGCAGAAACGCCGCCAGCGTATTTCTAATCTTCATAGATGACATAACCGGCGATGCTATCGGCGTTCTGAAGCGTGATCTCCGGGTTGGATTTCGCAAGGTCTCGGCACTTCCTCATGAAGTAAACAGCATCTCCGGTGTTCATGGTGTCGTGGAAGTGCGATACCTCATGTATTAGCGTAGATACCTGCGAGTCCATGCTGTAGGCGAAGTCTCGTAGCTCGCAGAAATCCAAATGAATGGCGATCGTATGCGTTGCCGTATCGGGTGCGCATACCTCTGCGACAACCCCGAGTTTTCTCTTTGAGTCTGAAACGCAGCCGACATGCGCCATGGCCGCCCCAGAATAGCGAACAAAATTGTTTGGAGTTAGCCCGGCGAGTATATGGCGTATGCGGGCAAGTCCACCGGCGAGATAGTCCCGCGTTACAACGTCGCTATTACCGAACCACTGAGCGACGCGAACCCGGGCGGCGGTAGACCATCCTGCTAATTCGGTTAGGCGCTTATCGATAAGCGACACAGCTTTGTCTCGTCGTTGCATGACCATCTGAGCGAACTCCGCGTTGCTCATGTTGGGGCAGATCAATTGGGGATCGTCTTCAAGCGTCGATTTCTGATCTGTCTCTTTGAGCGACGATGAGGGCAACGGCACCCGGTTATGGCCTCCCAGCGGCGCGGTGAAGGCTGATTTCGCACTCACCGAAACGGGCATTCCACTGCCAGCTCGATTCACCGCAACCCGAAACTTATCCGTCGAAGCAATGGCGCGAGGGGGATTGGCGCATTTGCAGAAGATCCACGCACCTTGAATGGCGAGCTGGCGACCGCTCGGAAGCCCGAACGCTGGGTAGGCATCATTGACGAGGTAGCCCACGGATTTGCAGGCTGGGCAAGTTGCCAGATCCCCTTCCGCAGCCACCTCTTTGCCGTGGAACCGCATCCTGCCGGTGGCAGTTATGACGCCACCCGTCGTAGTTAAGTCACCATGCCTAAGGCCGGGGCGCATGTCTTCCATGATCGGGCCCCTCAGATCAAGCTGTCGGTCGCCGGCTCCGGACGGTACGCCGGGTCAAGCAGGCCGATGATGGGCGCGCCCGCCGGTTCATCGAAAGTTAGGGCCGTGATTGGCGACGAAACAATGGTGTCGCCGTTGCTCAGTGGGCTGCCAATGATTGCAACGGGACGATCGTCGTCCATCATCGCCATGCCCGCGCCCGCGGTAATGGCAGCCACGCTGCCGTCTGGGTAGACAGCTTCATCGCCCACAAGCAGGAGCGTGTGCCCGCTATCTCCGATGCTGCTGGAGCCCTGAATGATCTCGCCGCCGTTGGCTGTCTTCGCGCCGTTGAACGCCGCAACGTAGACCTTGCCGGATGTGTCTTGCATCTGCCATCTCCACATGAGAGCACTTCGCTGAAGTGCTCCATTGGAGCAGCGCCATGCGCTGAATCTCAATCAGACGATTCCAATTCGGTGGGTACTTGAAATTAGCGTAGGGGGCATGCTGATCGGAGGGCTACTGGTTGAGCCTTAACGCATGTGATGTGCTGGTAAATGCGGAGCGCGATAAGTTCGACCGCAAATAGAAACGCCCTGAACAATTCAGGGCGTTTCTGTGCAACAAGGTTTCGCAGGACGTTATCCCAACAACGCATCCGCAAATTCGCGCGCGGAAAACGGCTGCAGATCCTCCACCTGCTCGCCCACGCCGATGAAGTACACCGGCACCGGACGCTGCCGCGCGATGGCGGCTAGGATGCCGCCCTTGGCCGTGCCATCCAGCTTGGTGACGATCAGGCCCGTGAGGCCGAGCGCTTCGTCAAACGCTTTGACTTGCGCGAGGGCGTTCTGCCCCGTGTTGCCGTCGATCACCAGCAGCGTTTCGTGCGGCGCCGTGGCCATCGCCTTGGCGGTCACGCGGCGCACCTTCTTGAGTTCTTCCATCAGGTGCAGCTGCGTCGGCAGACGGCCGGCGGTGTCCGCCATGACGATGTCGATGCCGCGTGCGCGCGCTGCGTTCACTGCATCGAAGATCACGGCGGCCGGGTCGCCCGATTCCTGCGCCACGACCGTGACGTTGTTGCGCTGACCCCAGATCACGAGTTGCTCGCGCGCGGCGGCGCGGAACGTGTCGCCCGCCGCCAGCAGCACCGATTGACCGTAGGTCTGGAAGTGCTTGCAGAGCTTGCCGATGCTGGTCGTCTTACCGGCGCCGTTCACGCCCGCGATCATGATCACCATCGGTTGCTCGCGGCCGAGCACCATGGTTTTTTCCAGCGGGTGCAGCAGTTCGACCAGCAGGTCGCGCAGGGCGGTCTTCACGCCTTCGGCCGTTTCGATGCGCTGTGCCTTGACGCGGCGGCGCAGTTCGCCCAGCAGGTATTCGGTGGCGTCGACACCGGCATCGGCCATGAGCAGCGCGGTTTCCAACTCTTCGAACAGCGCTTCGTCCACCTTCACGCCGACGAAGAGCGTGGTCAGGCCTTTGCTCGTCTTCGACAGTCCGGAGCGCAGGCGTGACATCCAGCCCTTGCGGGCCTGTTCGATCACGGCGGGCGTGGGCACGGTTTCGATGTCGTCGGCTTGCACGTCGAGCGCAGGCTGCTCGGCAGGTGCGTCAGGCACGGCAACGTGGGCCGGCGCCGCGACAGGTGCGGGCGCGGGAGCCGGTGCAGCGACGGGCTGGGGGGCTGCAACCGGTGCGGGTATGGGGGCGGGGGCGGCGCCAGGGATGGCAGCCGGGGCAGGCGCCTGCGCGGCTTCGGGTGCCGCTGCGGGCGTGGGTTCGGCGGCCGGTTGGGGCTCTGCCTTGCGCTTCTTCCAGAAACTAAACATCGTAAAAGGCAGTCTATTTCGCCGTTAGAATCAAGCGTCGAATTTTATCAGACAGCCCTTATGCGCTCTTCCATGCGAATCGTTTCAAACCGGGCTCGGTCGCGAGTCTGGCAATTGGCCGCGACGGCCCTGGCGGCGGGCCTGCTGGCCGGCCATGTTGGCGCGCAGGAGCTGGCCGCTGCACCGGGGCATCCGACCGCCACCATCACCGGTGGCAAGGTGGGCGCCAGCCAGTCCGACACGCACGAATACAAGCTGCCCAATGGGCTGCGGTTGATCGTCAAGGAAGACCACCGCGCCCCTACCGTGGCGCACATGGTGTGGTATCGCGCCGGCAGCATCGACGAGCACAACGGCACCACGGGTGTCGCCCACATGCTCGAACACATGATGTTCAAGGGTACCAAGGCAGTCGGCCCGGGCGAGTTCTCCCGCCGCGTGGCGGCCCTGGGCGGCCGTGAAAACGCCATGACCACGCGCGACTTCACGATGTACTTCCAGCAGATCGAGAAATCGCACCTGGCCGATGTGATGGGGCTCGAAGCCGATCGCATGGCCAATCTCCAGCTCACCGACAAGGAGTTCAAGCCGGAGATGAACGTGGTGAAGGAAGAGCGCCGCATGCGCATCGACGACTCCGCCCGTTCCACCGTGTATGAGCAGATGCTCGCCACGCTGTTCAATGCCGCGCCGTATCGCAACCCGACCATCGGCTGGCCGGGCGATCTCGACACGATGACGGTGCAGGACGCGCAGAACTGGTATCACGCCTGGTACACGCCCAACAACGTCACCGTGATCGTCGCGGGCGATGTGAAACCCGACGAAGTCTTTCGCCTTGCGCAGCGCACCTACGGCAAGCTCAAGCCGCATGCGCTGCCGCGTCGCTATGCGCAGGAAGAGCCCAAGCAGATCGGCGTCAAACGCATCTGGGTGAAGGCGCCGGCCGAAAACCCGTACGTTGTGCTGGCCTACAAGGTGCCGCGCCTGAGCGATGTGGAGAAAGACGTCGATCCGTATGCGCTGGAGGTCTTGTCCGCCGTGCTCGATGGCTATGACAACGCGCGCCTGTCCAGCCAACTCGTCAAGGGCGAAAAGCGCATCGCCGACGACGTCAATGCCGGCTACGACGGCCTGAACCGCGGCCCGTCGATCTTCCTGATGGACGGCACGCCTGCCGACGGCCACACCACCGCCGAGATCGAACAGGCGCTGCGCGCGCAGATCGAGCGCATCGCCAAGGAAGGCGTGACCGATGCAGAACTGAAGCGCGTGAAGGCACAGGTTGTGGCCGCGCAGATCTACAAGCGGGACTCGGTGTTCGGCCAGGGCATGGAGATCGGCATGAACGAGATGAGCGGCCTGTCGTGGCGCTCCATCGATCGCCAGCTCGAGAAGATCAAGGCCGTGACGTCGGCGCAGATCCAGCACGTGGCGCAGACCTACTTCAGCGAAGACAACCTCGTCGTCGCCACGCTGCTGCCGCAACCGATCGATCCCAACAAACCGGCGCGCAAGCCTGTTCCCGGCATGCGCGATGAAGGAGGGCTGCGTTGATGCGCGCCATGTCTCTGACCCTGAAGACGGCGCTGGTCGCCATTGTTGCAGCGGCGGCGCAGAGTGCCTTGGCCGCGCTGCCCATCGAACACTGGACGGCGCCGACCGGCGCACGCGTGTTCTTCGTGCCGAGCCCGTCGATTCCGATGCTCGATATCAATCTCGACGTGGATGCGGGTTCGCGTTATGAGCCGGCTGCCAAGGTGGGCCTCGCGTCGCTCACAGCGGGCATGCTCGACAAGGGCGTCGCGGCGCAGGGTAATGCGCCAGCGCGCGATGAAGCGGCGATTGCAGACGCGTTTGCCGATGTGGGCGCGAGCTTTGGCGGCGGTGCCGGTGGCGACCGCACGAGCCTGCGCCTGCGCACGCTGTCCGACCCCGTTGAGCGCGGCCCGGCCATCGCGCTGATGACGCAGATCATTTCGGCGCCGACCTTTCCCGATGCCGTGCTCGCACGCGACAAGCAGCGCCTGGTGGCTGCGATCCGCGAATCGTTGACCAAACCGTCGGTGCTGGCAGAGCGCGCATTCGGCAAGGCCATCTACGGCACGCATCCGTACGGGCAGACCGCTTCGCCGGAAACGGTGGAAAGCATCACGCGCGACGACATCGTGCGCTACTACCAGGCCAACTACACGGCCAAGCGCGCGGTGGTGACGCTGATCGGCGCGATCAGCCGCCAGGAAGCCGAGGCCATCGCCGAGCAAATTACGCGCGGCTTGCCCGCTGACGGCGCCACGCCGCCGGCGCTGCCTGACGTCAAGATGCCGCTGCCGAAGGCGGAGACGATCCGCATTCCGCACCCGGCGCAGCAGGCGACCATCATCCTGGGGCAACCGGGCATCGCGCGTGGCGACAAGGACTACTTCCCGCTGCTGGTCGGCAATTACGTGTTGGGCGGGGGCGGCTTCAGCGCGCGTCTGACCAATGAAGTGCGCGAGAAGCGCGGCCTGACGTACAGCATCGGCAGCTACTTCGCGCCTGCTGCACAGCCGGGTCCGTTCGAACTGGCGCTGCAGACGCGCAAGGACCAGACCGAGGAAGCGCTGGGCGTGGTGCGTGACACCGTCGCCAAGTTCGTCGCCGATGGCCCGACCGACGCGGAGCTGAAGGCGGCCAAGGACAACCTCGTCAACGGCTTCCCCCTGCGCCTGGACAGCAACCGCAAGCTGCTGGACAACGTGGCCAACATCGGCTGGTACAACCTGCCGCTCGACTACCTGGATACGTGGACGCAGCGCATCGCGGCTGTCACGCGTGAGCAGGTGCGCACGGCATTCCAGCGCGTGCTGCAACCGCAGGCCATGGCGACGATCGTAGTGGGCGGTCCGGAAAAAGCCGCCGCGAACTGACGTACCGCGTCTTGATCCGAAAAAACCGGCGGCATTTCCCGCCGGTTTTTGTTTGCGCTCGTTTTATGAGGCAACAGCCCCTAAAATCGCGCCCATGGCACCTCGTACCTCCAGCTCCAAAGGCCCCAAGGCCAAGACCGCCACGTCGCACGCGCGCGCACCGCAGCAGGTGCGCATCATCGGCGGGCAATACAAGCGCACGCCGCTTCCGGTGGTCGACGCAGACGGCCTTCGCCCGACCAGCGACCGCGTCCGCGAAACCGTCTTCAACTGGCTCGGTCAGGACCTGACCGGCTGGCGCTGCGCGGACATCTTTGCCGGCACCGGCGCGCTCGGCTTTGAGGCCGCTTCGCGCGGCGCCGCCCACGTGACGCTCATCGAAAACCACG
This sequence comes from Ralstonia sp. UNC404CL21Col, assembly GCF_000620465.1. Classification (GTDB taxonomy): domain Bacteria; phylum Pseudomonadota; class Gammaproteobacteria; order Burkholderiales; family Burkholderiaceae; genus Ralstonia; species Ralstonia flatus. The sequence goes on along the minus strand of NZ_JIBE01000003.1, from coordinate 1,089,372 downwards.
CCCCGGCCGTGCGCGCGTTGCACGCCATCCGCGACAAGCTGGGCGCGCGCATGGTCGACATCGTCTCCGGCGACGCCTTTGCCTGGCTCGCTCGGCAGCCCGATGCTGCGCTCGATGCGGTGTTCATCGACCCGCCGTTTGCGCAGGACTGGACGCTGCGCGCGTTGGAAGCCGCGACGCGGGTGGTCAAGCCGGGAGGCGTGATCTACGTTGAAGCAGCGCAGCCGCTGGTGGATGTGAGTGCTGATTCACATGATGCCGAGCCGGCTGCCGGCCTCGCGTTGCCCGCCGATCTGGTGCTTCACAAACACCTGCGCGCCGGTGCGGTGCATGCACATTTGCTGCTGCGCAAAAACGGTTAAACTACGCCGCTCGCAACCGGTGCATGAGCATCGGGCGGCACCTGCAAGGCGGGTGCGCTCGGTCGATATCGGTGGCACAGGCGGCAGGCTCGGGACCTGCCGCGCTCGATAACGCAACGGCGTCCGAATGCAGTACCGGCGCGGCCATGTCCCACGCCGACGCTTGCGGATGCTCTTTTCCCCTTGGTGGAGGAACCATGGTGATCGCGGTTTATCCCGGCACTTTCGATCCGTTCACGCGCGGCCACGAAGACCTCGTGCGACGCGCATCCAACATCTTCGATGAGCTGATCGTCGGGGTGGCGCAGAGCCCGAACAAGCGGCCCTTTTTTGCGCTGGAAGAGCGCATCGAAATCGCCCGTGAAGTGCTCGGCCATTACCCCAACGTGCGGGTCGAGGGGTTTTCCGGTCTCTTGAAGGATTTCGTACGCAAGAACGGCGCACGCGTCATCGTGCGGGGCCTGCGTGCGGTGTCGGACTTTGAGTACGAATTCCAGATGGCCGGCATGAACCGCTATCTGCTGCCGGACGTGGAAACGATGTTCCTGACGCCGTCGGATCAATACCAGTTCATCTCCGGCACGTTCGTGCGCGAAATCGCCGTGCTGGGCGGTGACGTCAGCAAATTCGTGTTCCCGTCGGTCGAAAAATGGCTCAAGGAAAAGACCGGCAAGTCGGAAGGGTCAGGCAAATCGGAATAAAATGACGCTTTGGCGAGCGCTGGCTCGCCGGCCATTTCAAGGAAGGCATCATGGCGCTCATAATCACCGATGAGTGCATCAATTGCGACGTCTGCGAGCCTGAGTGCCCCAACGGCGCGATTTCGATGGGCCCGGAGATCTACGTGATCGACCCGGGCAAATGTACCGAATGCGTCGGCCACTTTGACGAGCCTCAGTGCCAGCAGGTCTGTCCGGTGGACTGTATCCCCAAGGACCCGGCCCATGAGGAAACGCACGAGCAGTTGATGCACAAGTACGTTCAACTCACCTCCGCACCACCACGCGCGGCGTGAGCACAAAAAAAGAGACGGCTTTGGCCGTCTCTTTGCATTGGTGCCTACCGTTTCGCTCGCAGTGCGCTTACTGGATCGGCAACAAATCTTCCGGCCCTTCGTACGCATAGCCGGGCTCGCAGACGATGCGGTAGTGTGGGTAATGCGGACGCGGGGGACGTGGCACGATCGGTGTGGGCGCCGCGGGCGCTTGCGCGAACGGCTTCGCGCCGTTGCCAGGTTGGCGCAGCGCGCCCGCTGCCGGCGCGGGAGGCTGGCTGATCACCGGCATCGGCGTCGGATAGGGCTGCGGGTAGGGCACCGGCCCCACGTAGACGCGATGGCAGTAGCGAACGCCTTCCTGCGCAACCACCACTTTTTGCCGTTGCTCGCGGCGCGCCTGTTCGGCCGCTTGCGCTGCGATCTGGGCCTGGCGGGCGTCTTCCGCCGCCTGCGCTTTGCGGCGCGCGGTTTCCATCTGCTGGACTTCGGCCGCCTCGGCGGTGGCGCGCTCGCGGGCGGCCTTCTGGTCGGCGGCCGTGGGCGTGTTGTCGATCATCGGTACGGGCTTCGCGCGCGTACCGCAGGGATGGTCGGAGTAGGTCGTCTGGCCATTCTCGCTGCAGCGGTACACCTGCGCGTGCGCCGGCAGGCTGAGGGCTGCCAAGCCGAGCGCCAGACCCGCCAGCACGGCGGCGCGTGAGGTCAGTATGGCGATCGGTGTCATGGCGGTGTCCTCTGTATTGGTGGATCAGCGTGCGGTATGCAGGCGCATCATGGCTTTTTCGGCGTTGCCGGCAATCAGCTCCGGCAGTGCATCCAGGCTCTGATCGATGGCGCGGTCGATGAGGTCCTGTTCTTCCTTGCGAGGCGCTTTGAGCACGAAGTTCGCGACGTCATGCTGGCCGGACGCAGGCGACCCCGGCGGCAGCAGGTTGCGCGGGTGGCCGATGCCCAGCCGCAGCCTCCAGAACTGTTGTGTGGTCAGATGCGCTGCAATGTCCTTCAGGCCGTTGTGGCCTCCGGAACCGCCACCGAGCTTGAGCTTGACCGTGCCGGGCGGCAAATCCAATTCGTCATGCACGACCAGGATTTCATCGGGCATCACCTTATAGAAGCGGGCCAGTGCGACGGTAGCCAGGCCGGAGCGGTTCATGAAGGTTTGCGGCTCGAGCAGCCACACCTCGTTGCCCCAGAGGTTGGCGCGCGCTGCATAGCCGTGAAAGCGCGTCTCGTTGCGCAGCGTCACGTTGCCCATGCGAGCGAGCTGGTCGACCAGCCAGAAGCCGGCGTTATGTCGTGTCGCCGCATATTCGGCGCCCGGATTGCCGAGGCCGACGATGAGTTTGATCATGCGATTGGTATCAGGTTGAGGTGCAGGGGGCGCCCCTTGATCGTACAAGCATAGCTGCTTTCCGCAGCCTGGAGGCGGTGCGGTCCGCGCCGCTCAGGCGGAAAAAAAGCCCGGCGAGACAGGCTCGGCGGGCTTTTTTTCGCTCGCACCGAAGTGCGAGGTGCGGCAACTTAGGCTGCCGGCTTGTCTTCGCCTGCAGCAGCAGCGCCTTCTTCGGCGGCAGCGGACTTCTCGCCAGCCGGCACGCTGATGTTGGCAACAGCCGGGTTCTCATCGCCACCGTGGGTGAGGATGGTCACGCCCTTCGGCAGCTTGAGGTCAGCGATGTGCAGGGTCTGGCCGATTTCCAGCGAACCCAGATCCACTTCGATGAACTCCGGCAGGTCGGCCGGCAGGCACGACACTTCAACGTCGTTCAGGATGTGGTTCACGATGCCGTGGCCCAGCTTCACGCCCGGCGCGGTTTCCTGGTTCAGGAAGTGCAGCGGCACCTTGACGTGGATCTTTTCCTTGGCCGACACGCGTTGGAAGTCGACGTGCAGAACCAGTTGCTTGAACGGGTGCAGTTGGAAGTCACGCAGCAGCGCCTTTTCCACCTTGCCTGCCACTTCGATGTCGAGGATCGACGAGTGGAAGGCTTCCTTCTTCAGCGCGTGGTACAGCGCGTTGTGATCGAGTTCGATCAACTTCGGGGTGGCTTCGCCGCCGTAGATGATGCCCGGGGTCTTGCCGGCGTTGCGCAGGCGGCGGCTCGCACCAGTGCCCTGAACGCTACGCTCGAAAGCGACAACTTTCATGATTGCTCCAAACGAAAAAGACGACTCGCGACCAAGCCGTCTGGTGAACGGGGCGCCATATTGCGCCCCGCAGACATCGCAGAAGTGCCGTCTAGTCGACGTTTTCTGCGGTAAAGCCTTGAATTATAACAGTAAGCCGCCCAGGTGCCGAATTATTCAGCAAACAGCGACATGATCGAGTCACCGCGCACGATGCGGGTGAAGGTCTCGGCCAGCAGCGGCGCGGTCGAGAGCTGGCGGATCTTGCCGCATTTGATCGCATCTTCGCGCAGCGGGATGGTGTCGGTCACGACGACTTCGTCCAGAGCCGAGTCTGCAATGCGGGCAGCTGCGCCGCCCGACAGCACCGGGTGCGTGCAATACGAGAACACTTGCTTGGCGCCGCGCTCCTTGAGCACCTGCGCGGCTTTGCACAGCGTGCCGCCGGTGTCGATCATGTCGTCCATGATCACGCAGTTGCGGCCGTCGACTTCACCGATGATGTTCATCACTTCGGCCACGTTGGCCTTCGGGCGACGCTTGTCGATGATCGCCAGGTCCACGCCGAGCTGCTTGGCGAGCGCACGTGCGCGCACCACGCCGCCGACGTCGGGCGATACCACCAGCAGGTCTTCGTAGTTCTTCTTGCGCAGGTCTTCGAGCAGGATCGGCGACGCGTAGATGTTGTCGACCGGGATATCGAAGAAGCCTTGGATTTGGTCAGCGTGGAGGTCCATCGTCAGCACGCGCTCGACGCCGGCGACTTCCAGCATGTTGGCCACGACCTTGGCCGTGATGGCCACACGCGCCGAACGGGGGCGACGATCCTGGCGGGCATAGCCGAAGTAGGGGATGGCGGCCGTGATGCGGCGGGCAGACGCGCGCTTGAGCGCATCGACCATCACCATCAATTCCATCAGGTTGTCGTTCGTCGGCGCGCAGGTGGATTGCAGGATGAACACGTGCTTGCCGCGCACGTTTTCCTGGATCTCGACCTGGACCTCACCATCGGAGAATCGGCCGACGAGGGCCTTGCCTAGCGGAATGCCTAGATGCTTGACGACAGCTTCTGCGAGTTTGGGGTTGGCATTGCCGGTAAAAACCATCAAGCCTTCGCTGCTCATCGGGGCACCTGTTTTGACTTCAGACGCGCCGGCTGGCTGAAGCCAACCGGGCTATTGCTGGGAACATAAGGAAGAAAATGGCAGGGGCGGAAGGATTCGAACCTACGCATGCCGGAATCAAAATCCGGTGCCTTAACCAGCTTGGCGACGCCCCTACACAACCGATCGGTTACTGCTTCCATTGCAGAAGCAATAACTGCAAACCTTACACAGCAAATCTTGCGAGCGGGTGATGCGACAGACCTGCCGCACACCAACCTTCCCATTCGGAAGGCACCTGATCCGCTACCGCTTGCGCCTGCTCAACGTTGTCGAACGGAGCAAATACGCAGGCGCCGGATCCGGTCATTCTTGCCAGAGGGCTGAACTGACGCAGCCAGACAAGTGCTCGGGCGATTTCGCCGTATTTCCTTTCCGCCACCGCTTGCAGGTCGTTGCGACCGTAAGCGAAAACAATTTGTTGGTCAGGAAAGTCCGTAATTATGGTGAGTGGCGTATCGCGTGTCAACCCTTCATCGGAAAAAATTGCAGGGGTGGGCACATGCACGCGTGGGTGGATCACCACGAAGGCCGCCGGCGGCAGCGCGACGGGCGTCAGTTCTTCGCCGATTCCTTCGGCGAAGGCGTTCTGGCCGAACACGAAGAAGGGCACGTCGGCACCGAGCTTCATGCCGATCGCCATCAGTTGCGTGCGCGGCAGATCAAGGCCCCAGAGACGATTGAGCGCAAGCAGCGTGGTGGCGGCATCAGAGGAGCCGCCGCCAATGCCACCGCCCATCGGCAGGCGTTTCTCGATGGCGATGTCGACGCCGTAGGTGCAGCCCGTTTCTGCTTGCAGCAGGCGCGCAGCGCGGATGATGAGGTCGTCATCGGCAGGCACGCCCGGGATATCCGTGGTGCGAACCAGGCGGCCGTCGGAGCGGCGCGCGAAATGCAGCGTGTCGCTCCAGTCGATCAATTGGAAGACGGTTTGCAGCAGGTGGTAGCCGTCAGGCCGGCGGCCGACCACGTGCAGGAAGAGGTTGAGCTTGGCGGGCGCGGGGCAGTCACGCAGCTCGACGGGGGCGGAGGACATGGCGAAGCGAGGCGTTACTGGTCGAGCACGAGTCGCACCGAGAGCGGGCCGTTGGCGCCGTGCTGACGATCGAGATCGAGCCGGCGGATGCTCGCCTTGGCGCCGTCGGCGTTGTTGCCGTTGTCGGCCCACGCGACGTAGCGGACGGTCCAGCCATTCTGCTCGATGGTTTCGGGGCGCGATTGCGCGTCGCGTGCCACGCGTGCCGGCGTGCCCGGAGCGGGGCGCGCGCGCAGCCAGTCGCGCAGGCCGGAAACCGGCAGCGAAAAGCCCAGCGCATCCTGCATCAGCGTGTCGACTTCGGGTGCGCGGCGCGGCGGCTGGTTCGGCAGTTCGAGCGTGGCGCCCTGGTTGCTCTGGCTGACGATGGCCAGCGTCTGGCCCAGCGGCGACATCAATTCAAGCTGCACGTCGGCGCCGCGTTCACGCCAGAGGAAACTGCCGACGGCGCTTTGCTCGGTGTTGTTCTGCGTGTAGCGGGCCGAGAAGCGCCCTTGATAACGCGTGATGGTGGCATCGGCGTCTTGCGTGCCGGCGAAGAGATCGTTGGCTGGCCGCAGGCTTGCGCACCCGCTGAACAGCACGCAGCCGGCGCCGAGCATCAGCGCGCCGAGCGCGCGCGTGAACCGCATCGCCATCAATTTGCGCTCACGGGAGCATTGGGCACCGGCTGGCCGAAGCGGCGCAGCGTGTCACGCAGGGTGGTGTCGTTTACGTCGAGCTTGGACGCTTCGGTCCAGATCTGACGCGCGTCGTCCTGCTTGCCCGATTGCCACAGCACCTCGCCCAGGTGCGCGCCGATTTCGGCTTGCGGCGCGGCTGTCCACGCCTTGCGCAGGATGTCGGTGGCGGCGGGCAGGTCGCCGCGACGGTATTTGACCCAGCCGAGGCTGTCGGCGATGTAGGGATCATCCGGTGCCAGCGACACGGCTTTCTCCAGCAGCTCCTGCGCTTCCTGCAGGCGCACGTTGCGGTCGGCCAGCGAGTAGCCGAGCGCGTTGTAGCCGATGGCCTGGGCGGGGCGCAGGTCGATCACCTTGCGCAGCAGCGTTTCCATGTTGTCGTAATGGCCGTCGTGCTCTTCGAGCATCGCCAGTTGGTACGAATATTCGACGTTGTCCGGGTCGCTCTGGAGCAGTTCGTTGACGCGGGCGCGGGCGCGGCCGTAAGCCTTGGCGTCCATCAGCATGCCGATTTCGGCCTGGCGGATACCGTCCATCAGCGCCTGGCGGCGCGGGCCGTCCGGCACGTCTTCGGAATCGGCGACGAGTTCGTCGAAGGTCTGTTGTGCCTCGTCGATGCGGCGCAGCTTGCCGAGCAACTGGCCACGCTTGATGCCGGCTGCCAGCGCGGTCTGGCCGTCGGCGTCGCCGTTGGCGGAACCGGTGATCTTGTCGACCCAGCCGAGCGCGCCGGCGTAGTCGCGCTTTTCTTCGGCCAGCTGGGCGAGGCCCTGATAGCCGGGCTCGGGGCTCAGCGTGGGCGACTTGGCGGTGGCGGCCACGTATTCCTTCAGGTAGCGCTCGGCGTCGTCGTACTGGCGCTGCTGCAGGTTCAACAGACCCAATGCAAGCGTGATGCGCGCATCGTTGGGCGCGATCTTCTTGAGCGTTTCGAATTCGGCGCGCGCCTTGTCCTGCTGATTGCGCACGAGGTACATGCGGGCGAGCGCCAGGTGGCCATCGATGGACGCGGGTGCGGCTTTCAGGAAGCTGCGCAGGCCGGCGATGGCGGCATCGGGGTCGCCGTCGGCACGCAGTTCGGCGGCGAGGATGGCGGCATCTTCATACCCGGGACGCAGCTTGAGCGCCGTGTCGAGTTCCGTCAGCGCGCCGGTGGTGTCCTTGGCGGCGACCTTGGCGCGGGCCAGGGCCAGATGCGTTTCGGGGCGCTGCATGTCATGCGAGGCGATGCGCTGCAGCGCGTCTACGGCGCCCACCGGATCGCTGCTCTTGGACATCTGCTGCTGCAATTGCAGCAGGGCATCGGCACGCTGGCCGGGCGAGACCTTGTTCAACTGCGCCTGCAGCATCGGTTCGACTTCCGACCACTGGCCCGTGGCCACCAGCAGGAGCTGCTGCACCTGGCGCGCCGGCATGGACGTTGGCGACAGTTCCACCCACAGGCGGGCGGCAGTCAGCGCCTGCGCGGGGGAGCGCGTCAGAAACGCGATCTCGGTGGCGCGCTGGGCAAAGCGGGGGTCGCGTGTGTCTTGCGCGAGCGCCAGGTAGGTGCGGTACGCCGGTTCAACCAGCCCGCGCTGCAGCGACACTTCCGATGCCAGCACGCGGTACATGATGTCTTCATTGAGCGCGACACGCGGCAGATCGGTGCGCTCCGAACTCAGCAGGCCGGTGCGCGGGCGCGAGCGTTCAATCTGGACGGCCGCGCGACCACCCGTGCCGCCTTCCTGTGCAGCTTGGGCGATCAGCGGAGCGGCGATGGTCGACTGCGACGACCATGCCGGCAGGCTCGTCAGCCCTCCCGCCACCAGCGCGGCCAGCAGGGCCGTTCTGCTGCGCGGGAATCGCCGCGGGCGTTGCGTCGCGGGCGAACGGGAGAGGGCGTGAGGCATGGTCTCGAAGCTCCGGATAGGGGTTCGGGGCATTGTAGCCTGACCGCTACAATCGCCCGCATCGTAAAAAAGGTTGGAGCAGCACATGGGATGGAGGTTCGATGCCTGAGTTGCCGGAGGTCGAGGTCACGCGTCTGGGTTTGCTACCGCATGTTACGGAGCGACGTATCGTGCGCGTCGTGGTACGCCACCACGGCTTGCGCTGGCCGATCGATCCGGCGCTGCCGGAGTTGCTCGCTGGCCTGACCGTCACGCGCCTGCTGCGCCGGGGCAAATACCTGCTCATCGAATGCGTGCCCGCGGTGGGGCAGTCCGGCCACCCCGCCGATACCGCAGGCGGCTGGCTGCTCATCCATCTTGGGATGACGGGTACCTTGCGCGTGCTGGAAACGCCCGTGCCGCCCGGCCCGCACGATCACGTCGATATCGAACTCGCCGACGCAACTGGCGTACCCATCACACTGCGCTATCGGGATCCGCGCCGCTTTGGTGCCGTGCTTTGGCATGCGGGCGACGAAGCCGGCCTGGCCGAACATCCGTTGCTCCGCAATCTCGGCATCGAGCCGTTCGACGCCCCATTCGACGGAGACTGGATGTTTGCCCGCACGCGCGGGCGCCGGGTCGCCATCAAGTCGGCGCTCTTGGCAGGCGACATCGTGGTCGGCGTGGGCAATATCTATTGTTCGGAAAGCCTGTTTCGCGCAGGAATCCGGCCCACCACCGCGGCGGGTCGCATCAGCCGGCCCCGCTATGCGGCACTGGCCGAGGCCATTCGCGCCACGCTCGCAGATGCCATCGCACGGGGCGGCAGCACGCTGCGTGACTTTGTCGGCTCGGACGGACAAAGCGGCTACTTCCAGCTCGATGCCTTCGTGTACGACCGCGCCGGTCTGCCGTGCCGGGTGTGCGGCACGCCGATCCGCCAGATCGTGCAGGGCCAGCGCTCGACGTTTTACTGTCCGACCTGTCAACGCTGATCGACCGCGTCGCGCCACCCGAAGCCGCTGGAAAAGGCCGTGCTGGAGCGATCTAGACGCCATTTCGCAAGGTTTTTGAAGTGGGGTGCGGGGCCTCCGATGGCATCCCGCAACACTTGTCTGCCCGGGCTGGAGAACCTTGCGGAAAGTTCGCCCGGAAGCCGGCGGTTCGCTGTATCGTTCCACCTAAATTTGTGCATTTCTGTGCCGTAATTGGGCGGTATCAGCGATGTCGAGGGGCGCGCGCATTTTTTTGGCGGTCGGGTCGCGCACACAAAATAAGACAGAACGATGAACAACACACTGAGCACACAGTTCGAGCAGTACAGCGCCTGGCGCGCTTCGGTACTGCAGTCGGTGGGGGAATTCCAGGACTGGCTGCAAGCGCAGGAGCTGTACGACGCCCAGGCCGACATGCGCGCGCAGCGCATCCGGGGCGTGCTGCGCAGCGACAAGCTCAAGGTCGCTTTCATTGCCGAGTTCTCTCGTGGCAAGAGCGAGCTGATCAACGCCATCTTCTTTGCGGACTTTGGCCGCCGCATCCTGCCGTCGTCGGCGGGCCGGACCACGATGTGTCCGACCGAGCTGATGTACGACGAAAGCTATCCGCCGTCGATCCGTCTGCTGCCGATCGAGACGCGCCTGCACGATGCGTCGACCGCTGACTTTCGCGATGCCGAAAGCCACTGGCTGTCGGTGCCGCTCGATCCGTCGTCGCCCGAGGGCATGCTGGAAGCGTTCCGCCACGTGGTGGAAACCGTGCGCGTGCCCAAGGAAGAAGCCGAGCAGCTTGGCCTCTATAACGACGCCGATCCCGACGCCGCGTTTTCGGTGGATGCCGCGGGCACGGTCGAGGTGTCGAAGTGGCGGCACGCGATCATCAATTTCCCGCATCCGATGCTCAAGCAGGGGCTGGTGATCCTGGATACGCCGGGCCTGAACGCCATCGGTACCGAGCCGGAACTGACGCTGCGCCTGATTCCGGATGCGCATGTCGTCGTGTTCGTGCTTGCAGCGGACGCCGGTGTGACCAAGAGCGACCTGGAACTGTGGCGCTCGCATGTGGGCGGTGGTCAGCGCAAGGGCTGCATCGCGGTGCTCAACAAGGTCGATGGCCTGTGGGATCCGCTCAAGTCTGAAGAAGAAGTCGAGAGCGAAGTCAGCCGCCAGATCATGACGACGGCGCAGGTGCTGGATATCGATGTCGAGCGCGTGTATCCGGTGTCGGCGCAGAAGGGCTTGCTGGCGAAGGTCAGCCACGATCACGAACTGCTGGCCAAGAGCCGGCTGCCGGAGCTGGAGTCGGTGCTGTCGGATCAGCTGATTCCGCAGCGTCGCGAGATCGTTACCGAGCAGGTTCAGCTGGCGGTGAAGGACATGGCCGCCGGTGCGCAGCAACTGCTGCAGATGCGCCGCCGTGACATCGTCGAGCAGCTGTTCGAACTGCGCGGCCTGCGTGGCAAGAACCACACGATGGTCAAGCACATGCTGATGCGCGTGCAAGGCGAGAAGGAAGAGTTCGAGCAGAGCATTGCCAAATTCCAGGCGCTGCGCACGGTGTTCGGCCGCCACAGCGCGGAGATCATTAAGAGCGTGCAGCTCAAGCAGATCCGTTCGACCATGCGCGAAGCGCGCGAGAAGATGAAGGAGCGCGTGTTCTCGCGCGGCCTGCGCGACGACATGGACAAGCTGTTCGGCCACCTGACCGGCCTGGTGCGCGACGCGGCCAACCGCATCGACCAACTGCACCAGATGGTTGACGGCATGTACAAGAAGTTCAACGCCGAGCACGGCTTCACGCTGTCGCCACCGCTGCGCTTTTTGGGCACGCGCTACGACGCCGATCTGAAAGAGACGCTGATGCTCGCGCACAACCACTTTGGCGCGTTCAGCTTCCTGACGCGTCCGAAACCGCAACTCGTGCACGGTGCATTCTCGACGGTGGCCAGCCGCGTGCTGGACACCTTCCAGGACATGAACCGCGACATCGAGATCTGGCTGAAGTCGGTCATGACGCCGCTCGAAGCGCAGGTGCGCGATCACCAGAAACAACTGCGCAAGCGTGTCGATTCGATCGAGCGCATTCACGAGGCCACCGATACGCTGGAAGCGCGCATCACCGAACTCGAAGCGCTGCTCAACACGCTCGATGAGCGCAGCGGCACGATCGCGCAGTACACCGATCGCATTCTCGCGGCCGGGACGATTCTGGAGCGGCAGTCGTTCGCAGCCTGACGCGCATCGTTCGTTACGGAGAAGGCGCCTGCGGGCGCTTTTTTCGTTCTGGTAGGATCGCCGCCAGCGCGCACGTTCCGTCCGCCGCTTTTCCATCACACGCATGACCGCCAGCCCCCGCCGCACGCGCCGCGTTGCTCAGCCCGTTCCCGTATTGCCGCCGCTTCCTGACGATTTCGCCACGCGCGTGATCGCCTGGCAGCAGCGTCATGGCCGTCACCATCTGCCGTGGCAGAACACCGGCGACGCGTATCGCACATGGCTCTCCGAGATCATGCTGCAGCAGACGCAAGTGAGTGCGGTGCTGGGCTACTACGCACGCTTCATCGAACGCTTCCCGACCGTGCAGGCGCTGGCCGCTGCCCCGGCAGACGACGTGATGGCTGCGTGGGCGGGCCTCGGCTATTACACGCGCGCACGCAACCTGCATCGCTGCGCGCAGATCGTGGTGGCGGAGCACGGCGGCATCTTCCCGCGTGATCCCGACGTATTGGCGACGCTGCCGGGCATCGGCCGGTCGACCGCGGCTGCCATCGCTGCGTTTTCGTATGGCGTGCGCGCGGCCATTCTCGATGGCAACGTCAAGCGCGTCTTCGCGCGTGTGTTCGGCATCGATGGCTTTCCTGGTGACAAGCGCGTCGAAGGCACCATGTGGCGCATCGCCGAAGCCGTACTGCCGCCGGCCGAGGGCATTCAACCGTACACGCAGGGTTTGATGGATCTCGGTGCCACGGTGTGCACGCGCGGCAAGCCCGCATGCCTGACTGGCGAGCGGCCTTGTCCGCTCGAATCGCTATGCGAAGCACGCAGTAGCGGTCGCGTGATGGAGCTGCCCGTGCCGCGCCCGCGCAAGGCGATCCCCGAGCGCGCCGCCACCCTTGTCATCGCGCTGCACGCCGACGCGGTGTTGCTGCAGCGTCGCCCGCAACGCGGTATCTGGGGCGGCTTGTGGTCGTTGCCGCTGGTGGGCGAGATGGACGACGCGCTCGATGCGCATCCGTTGGATGTGGGCACCGTGCGTGGTGCCGCCCAGGCCTATGGCGACGTCTCCACAGTGGAGATGGCCGGCGCGCTCACGCACACCTTCACGCACTTCCGTCTGCACATGCATCTGCTACGCGCGGAGATCGCTACACCCGCCGCGCTCGACGACAACTGGCGCTGGGTACCGCTGGCGAAACTCAATTCAGTGGGGTTGCCTGCGCCGGTGAAATTGGCGCTGGAGACGCTGGTACAGCCAAGCCTGATCTAACCACCCCGGGCAGGCCGGGCCGAGTTGGCATCACAGAATGTGATGCTGCTTCATGTAGCGATGGACGATCTCGATGCGCATGCCGGCGTCCATCAACTCCATCAACTTCTGTTTGGCCTTGAGCGGCACCGGCAGCAGTTCACACAGCCGATTTGCGACCCAGCTTGGGCTGTTCCATTCGTAGGGTTCGACCATCGGAACGTTGCCGTCTTCGCGTGAGCCGAGCGTCGTGATGATGCGGCGCAGGGCGCCCACGCAATCGTCGAAGAGTTCGCCCTTGCAGTCTTCCACGTCCGCGCCGATGGGTTCGACCGTGCCGCGCATGAGCCCGTTGGGCGTCGTCTCGAACGACAGCACCTTGAAGCGCTGCGTACCACGCACCTTGATCATCAGCAGGCCCAACTGCTCCATATCGCATTCGGTGATGTGGGCAATGCAGCCCACGTCGACCGGCACGGTCGGGTTGTCGGTGGTGCCGACTTCGTTGCCGCGCTCGATCAGGCAGACGCCGAACGGCGTCTTGTCGCGCAGGCACGTGCGCACCATGTCCATGTAGCGGGCTTCGAAAATGCGCAGCGGGAGAAGGCCGCCCGGAAACAGTACCGTGTGCAACGGAAACAGCGGCAACTCAGTGGGCAGCGGCGGCAGCGGCGAGAACGGTGAGAGAGCGATGTCTTCTTGCATGGACGAGCTTTTGGCAGGCGGCGGGCAAGACTTCCACGCGGCGCCGCGCAAGAAGCCGCATCCAAATCGGGCTGGCCGGCGCGCCTGGATGTATCGGGCGCGCGGTCAGCCGTCTACGGCCAATTCGCGGTGGCGGACCAACACATTACCATGGGCCCGGAAGTACGTGGCAAGCCGTTCCGCGATGTACACGGAACGATGCTGGCCACCCGTACAGCCGATCGCGACGGTCAGGTAGCTGCGGTTGTCGGCGATGAAACTCGGCAGCCACTTTTCCACGTAAGCGCGAATGTCTTCCGCCATCGCAAGCACCATCGGCTGGCTTTGCAGGAAATCGATGACGGGTTGATCGCGGCCCGTGAGCGGACGCAATTGCGTGTCGTAGTACGGGTTGGGCAGCGAACGCACATCGAAGACGAGATCGGCGTCGGTGGGCACGCCATGCTTGAAGCCGAACGATTCGAACATCAACGTGATGTCGTGCGGTTCGTCGCTGATGAATTCTTTGATGTATGCGCGCAGGGCGTTGGTGCGCAGCGTGCTGGTGTCGATGCGATGTGCCGGATCGGCGAGCGGGCTGAGCAGCTCGCGTTCCATCTCGATCGCTTCGATGAGCGAGGTGTCGAGGCCCTTGGCGGCGGCCTGTACGTTGGCGGCGGTATCGGGGCGGCCGTTACGGATCGACAGCGGATGCCGGCGGCGCGTCTCGGAATAGCGCTGCACCAGCGCGTTCGTGCTCGCCGTCAAAAACAGCATGCGCACGTCGTGTTCCTTGCGCAGCACGGTGACCGTCTCGGGCACCTTGCGCAGCGATTCACGGCTGCGGATGTCAGTGGCCACGCCCAGATGCGTATAACCCTGGTCCGCCAGATAGCGCGCCAGTTCGGGGATGAACTGCGCGGGCAGATTGTCGACGCAGTAGTAACCTGCGTCTTCGAGCACGTTCAGGGCGACCGATTTCCCTGAACCCGACATACCGGTGATGAGAATGATCCGCATGCCGCGAGGATAGCATCCCTGTGTTGCAAAGCAGCGACCAACAAAAAAGGCGACCGATCCGGCCGCCTTTTTCCGAGCGAGGTTAAGGGACTGCTCAGCCCTTCGAGAGGCACGCTTTCTGGGCGTTCTTGTACTCGTCGCCCTTCTTGCCCTTGTTGGCCTTGGAGCAGGCTGCCATCTTTTCCTGCTGCGTCATCGGCTTGGCGGCCGCAGCCGGTTTGTCCGACAGGCAGCCTTTCATGAAAGCCTTGCGCTCGTCGCCCTTCTTGCCGGCGGCGTCCATGTTGCATTGCTTCATCTTGTCTTGCTGCGAATTCTTGGCTGCCGGGGCGGCAGCAGGTGCGGCCGGCGCGGCTGCGGGTGCGCTGCCTTGGGCGAAAGCCTGGCCGGCCAGGAACGGGAGCGCCAGGGCGCAAGCGGCAATCAGTTGTTTCATCGTCGTATTCTCCTTGGTACCGTCAGAAGAGCGGGCGAAAACAAGCCGCCGCGCTCGCGATGAACGCCGCCGCGTTGTGTGCTCGGCGCATTCCCTCCCACAACGGGGCGGCCGCACGTCGGGTTGACGTTTCGCAGCGAAAACTAGGGTAAACCGGTCTGAATACGAAACTTTGTGGCGGCCTTGTTAAAGCAGACGGCCCTGGGGCGAGTGCGATGCGGCTTCTGCCTGCATGGCGGCGCGCTGGCGGTCCATGAAGTCGCGCAACGTATCAATGCCGCGCAGACGCAGGATGGTATTGCGCACGGCGGCTTCGACCAGCACGGCCAAGTTGCGGCCGGCCGCCACCTGGATCTTCACCATGTGGATCGGCAACCCGAGCACATCGAGGTATTGCGAATCGAGCGGCAGGCGTTCGAACTCGCCATCGTTGCGGCGCACGAGCTGCACGATCAGCTTGATCTTCATCTTCCGGCGCACTGCCGTTTCACCGAAGATCGTCTTGATGTCGAGCAGGCCCAGGCCGCGCACTTCCAGCAGGTTCTGCAGCAGCGGCGGGCAGCGACCTTCAATGAAGTCCGGACCCAGCCGCACGAAGTCGACTGCGTCGTCGGCAACGAGGCCGTGGCCGCGCGAGATCAGTTCCAGGCCCAACTCGCTCTTGCCCAGACCCGAATCGCCCATGATCAGGACGCCCATGCCGAGGATGTCGAGAAACACCCCGTGCATCGTCACGCGCGGTGCGGAGATGCGCGACAGGTACAAGCGCAGGTGATCGATGACGGCAGCCGAGGAAATCGGCGACGTGAACAGCGGCGTAGACGAACGCGTGCAGCGCAGCTCCAGGTCCGGGGGCGGATCCACACCATCGGCCACGACCAGGAAGGGCGGCTCCAGCAAGATCAGCTCGCCCATCTGTCGCTTGCGGTTTTCTTCCGACAGGCGCTGATAGTAGGTGATCTCGGGCTTGCCGAGCACCTGGATGCGATTCGGATGGATGAGGTTCAAGTGCCCGACCAAGTCCGCTGCGGAGGTCGCTTCCTTGGCGAAGTCCACGTCGAACGCGCGGTCCGCGCCCTCCAGGCCGGCGACCCACGACAGCTTCAGATCGGCTGCGTTGTCGTCAAAGATCGATTGGGCGATGACGCCGGTCAGTTCCATAGCAGGGCACGGTGGTGCCGACGGGGCATAGCGCGTTCGCAATCGGTTGCGCTTGCCCCCGATTGCGCTGCGATCAGGGCCGCCAGTCGGTCAGTAGCTGGTGAATCGCCTCGGGCGACGGCAGGGTGGCGAGGCCTTCGCGCATGTCACGGTCGGACAGCAGCTGGGCGATTTCAGACAGGATTTCCAGATGCTGCTGGGTGGCCTGTTCAGGCACCAGCAGGAAGATCAGTAGCGAGACCGGTTTGCCGTCGGGTGATTCAAAGGGCACCGGTTCGGACAGGCGCATGAAAGCGGCCAGCGGTTGCTTGAGCCCCTTGATGCGCCCGTGCGGGATCGCCACGCCGGCGCCCAGGCCTGTGGAGCCCAGCGATTCGCGCGCGAACAGGTTGTCGGTGACGACTGCGCGCGTCACGCCGTGGTTGTTCTCGAACAGCAGGCCGGCCTGTTCAAATACCCGCTTTTTGCTGGTTACGCTGACGTCGAGGGCAATGTTCCCGGGCGGCAGCAGTTTGGCCAAGCGATTCATGTGCAATGCGTGAAATGAGCGGCGTCCTTCTGCACCAAGATGGCGCGCGGACAATGGGGTCATTATAGACCACGTGCCGCGCGGCTTTGTGCGGCGCACCAGCGGTGCACCGCGCAGGGCAGAGAAGCGAATCCCCCAGGGCTGCGATCAGCCGGTGCCGGCACTGTGCGCCCGGCATCGACCCTGTTTTTGCCAGCATCGCGCCAAAAGCCGCGCCACGCCAGCATTCATACTTTCGTCAGATTTTAGCCCGACTTAAATCCGTTGCAATCGGATTCGTCACGAATGCACCACGGCATAAAAAAACCGCGCCAACTCGGGGCGCGGTTTTTGCGGTGCCGTCCTGCTATTGCTGCATCTGCACGGCCTGGAAGGCTTGGTGCTTCATGCTGTCGCGATCGTGCCCTTGCACGCGGTCCTTGTACTTGATCACTTGCCTGTCCAGTTTGTCGACGAGTAGGTCAATGGCCGCATAAAGATCTTCATGGTGTGATTCGACGAAGACGTCCTTACCTTTGAGGTGCAGGTTGATTTCCGCGTACTGACGCCGATCCTTCTCCTTGTGGTTATCGACCGATAGCAACACGCTGACGCCAATCACCTGATCGAAGTGCCTGATCACACGCTCCAGTTTCGTTTCCACGTACTCACGCAAAGCAGGCGTGATGTCCAGGTGGTGTCCACTGAGTTTGAAGTTCATAGCGGTTCTCCTTCTCAAGATGAGCCGCACCGGAACTGCCCGCGATGCGGCTATAAAGACTTGCGCAAATTCACTGCAGGGATCTTGAGGGCTTCGCGGTATTTGGCCACCGTCCGACGGGCCACCACGAATCCTTGTTCGCCTAACAGTTCGGCAATTCTGCTATCGGACAGAGGATTCTTCGGGTCTTCGGCTCCTACAAGTTGCTTGATGAGCGCGCGTATCGCGGTAGATGACGCGGCCCCGCCGGTTTCCGTCGATACATGGCTGCCGAAGAAGTACTTCAACTCGAACGTCCCCATCGGGGTCGCCATGTATTTGTTCGTTGTCACACGGGAGATCGTGGACTCGTGTAGACCCAGTGTATCGGCTATTTCCCGCAAAACCAAGGGGCGCATGGCGATTTCGCCGTGCGTGAAGAAGCTCTTTTGACGCTCGACAATCGCTTGCGAGACACGCAGGATCGTATCGAAGCGCTGCTGAATGTTCTTGATCAGCCAACGTGCTTCCTGCAGCTTCTGCTGCAGATTGGCGGCGCCTGATTCACCGCGACTGCTGCGCAGGATTTGCGCGTACATGTCGTTGATGCGCAGTCGCGGCATGACGTCGGGGTTCAGCTGCGCCATCCAGCCTGCGCTTGTCTTGCGCACGACCACGTCGGGCACCACGAAGTCCGCTTCGGCGCGACCGAACGCGTGACCCGGAAACGGCGCCAGTGAACGAATCAGCTCATGCGCGGCTTTGAGTGCAGGCTCATCGACCGAGAGTGCCTTCTTCAGGCGCGTGTAATCGCGCGCGGCAAGCAGTTCAAGATGCTGATTGACGATGATGAGTGCCAGCGCTTTCGCGGGCGAGTCGAGCCGATGCAGTTGCAATGACAGGCATTCGGCCGCCGAGCGTGCGCCGATGCCGGGCGGATCAAAGCTCTGCAGCATGCGCAGCGCGGCTTGCAGTTCGTCAAGTTCGACTTCGAGTTCGGCCGGCAGATCTGCGAGGATTTCGTCGAGCGTGCCCGAAAGATAACCTTCGTCGTCGAGCGACTCGATCAGGAAGATGACGAGACCCTTGTCGCGCATCGAGAGCTTGAGCGGCGCGAGTTGTTCCATGAGGAATTCGCGCAGGCTTTGCTCGGCTTCGCGCAATTGCAGTGGCGCGCGATCGTCTTCGTCGGATTGCGGCTTGCGGGCGAAGTCGTCTAGGCTCCAGTCGGAGCGGTCGGAGCCGTAATCGCTGTCGAAATCGGCGCCGCTGTCGTGGCCGTTCTCGTAGCTGTTGTCGGCGCTGTCGCTGTTGTCGCCACCGTTGGGTGCAGGCGAAGGCGATTCTGTGGGCAGGGGTGTGGCGCTGTTGCTTTGCAGCGCGCTCACGGAGCCGTCTGCGCCAATGCGCGCGGAAGTGTCGAGCCACTCGTTTTCCCGCTCCAGCAGCGGGTTTTCGGTCAGGGCTTGCTCAACTTCCTGCTGCAGTTCAATGGTCGACAGTTGCAGCAATCGAATTGATTGCTGCAACTGCGGCGTGAGCGCGAGGTGCTGAGAGAGGCGGAGCTGGAGCGACTGTTTCATGCGGGCTATTCTATGCCCAACACTTCGCCGATGGAACGGATTTTGCTTTAAGGTGCGGCTTTGCCACGTCCTTAAGGCGTAAGCGTGCAGCGCGGCTTACATCCGGAAGTTATCGCCCAGATAGACCTTGCGTACATCCTCGTTTTCGATGATCTGCTCCGGCATGCCCGCGGCGAGCACGGTGCCTTCGCTGATGATGTAGGCGTGATCGCAGATGCCCAGCGTTTCGCGCACGTTGTGATCGGTGATCAGCACGCCGATGTTGCGGTCTTTCAGGAAGCTGACGATGCGTTGGATTTCACCGACCGCGATCGGGTCGACGCCGGCAAACGGTTCATCGAGCAGGATGAAACGCGGCGACGAGGCGAGTGCGCGCGCGATTTCCACGCGGCGACGCTCACCGCCCGAGAGCGACAGCGCCGGGTTGTCGCGCAGGTGAGCGATCTGCAAGTCGTCGAGCAAGCCGTCGAGGCGGCGATTGACTTCGTCTTGCGACAGCTTCTTGCCGTTCTGCTCCTGCAGCTCGAGCACCGCGCGGATGTTTTCCTGCACGTTGAGCTTGCGGAACACCGACGCTTCCTGCGGCAAATACGACAGGCCCATGCGCGCCCGCTGATGGATCGGCAGGCGGCTGATGTGCTCGCCGTCGAGCACGATGTCGCCGGCGTCCAGCGCCACCAGGCCGACGATCATGTAGAACGAGGTCGTCTTACCCGCGCCGTTGGGGCCAAGCAGACCCACCACTTCGCCGCTTTTCACGTCGAGCGATACGTCCTTGACCACCGTGCGCGTGCCGTAGCGCTTCTTCAGATGGCGGACGACCAGCGTGCTGGAAGTCGTGGCCTGCGGCGCTGCAGTTTTCGGGGCGAGAGTGGTGGCGGACATAAGCGAAGCAGAAAAGACAGGCGATACGGATCAGGGCTTGGCGGCTGGGGCAGGTGCCGGCGCGGCAGGCGTGCTCGTGCGCGGCGCGAGAACGGCGCGCACGCGGCCCGACGGGTTGGCGGCGGTGGCGTTTTCAGCGCCGCCCGAGGCCGTGTAGAACTCCTTCTGGCCGTCGTATGTGATGACCGCGCCGCGGATCTCGTCGAGCTGCGTCGCGCCTTGCAGGCGCTCCATGCGGGCACGGGTGATCAGCTTGGAAATCTCTTGCTTGCCGTCGTATTCGATGCGCTCGCCCCAACCCTGAATGTACTCGTCGACGTTGTCGCGCTTCTGGCGAATGAAGGCGAGATTGCCGGGCTTGGAGGTGGCGACGGCGTAGTTGTAGCCCTCGGGGTCGGTCCGCAGATCGGCCTGGTCGGAGCGCAGCACCATGGTGCCCTTGGTCAGCACCACGTTGCCGGTCAGGTGATAGACCTGCTTCAGATCGTCGTAGCTGGCGTTGTCGGCTTCGAGCACGAGCGGCTTGTCGCGATCGGCGCGCTCGGCGTGCGCGGGCAGGGCCGGAAGCAGCAGCGCAGCGGCGATGGCGAGGCCGGCAGCACGGAGGGAATCAGTCATGGGGATCACGTCGGAGAAGGGCGCGGTCGGTGGGCGTTGTCAGGTGTCGGGGGCAGAGTTTACTGCTTCGGCGCCCCCAGCCCTTCGATTCGGCCGCGCACGTTGCCCAGCAATTGTACTTGGCGCGTCACGTTGTTGAAGATGAGGCCGTTGGCGTTCATGATCGACGGCCCGCGATGCAGCTCGACCGGCTTGTCGGTGCGCACGATGTCGTCGTTGAGCAGCACCTGGAAGTAGGTCGAGTCGGCCGTCATCAGTGGGTCCTGGCGGGCGTCGGGCCCTTGTGCGCGGATGACCTTGGCGTTGTTGTACAGATCGATGATGGAGCCGTCGCCGTTCATCTTGCCGAGATCCGCGCGGGCGGTGACCTGCGGCCGATCGGGCGCATAGACGCGCAGCGCCGGATAGGTGACGTCGTAGGTCAGGTCGTCCTCATAGTGATTCATGTGGACGCCGGTAAAGCGGTATTTGGTCGTGCCGGTCTCGTCGAGCGCCGTGGCCGAGATGCCGTCCATGGTGTAGTCGGGGATGTGGCGCTTGGGTTGCGTGGCGGCTTCGTCGGTTTGCGGTGTGTTGACCTGCACGAGCAGGAACGTGACGCCGCAGACGATCGCCATCAGCAGGATCGGCAGCCCGCGCAGCATGATCTGCAGCACGGAGGAGACGAGGCGTTGGGAGCGTTCGCTGGCCATGGAGTCAGGAAGGTTGCGGGGCGTGCAGCAGTTGCGCGAGCAGGGCGTCGTAGGCGCCTTGTGCCTTGAGGATCAGGTCGGCCACCTCGCGCACGGCGCCGCGTCCGCCCGTGGCTTGCGCGACATAGTGAGCGCGGCCGCGCAGTTCGACATGGGCCTGAGCGGGGCAGGCGGCAAAGCCCACCATCGTCATCACCGGCAGGTCGGGCCAGTCGTCGCCCATGTAGCCGGCGTCGGCCGCTTGAAGTTGCGTGGCGGCCAGCAGGTGGGCAAACGCCTCGCGCTTGTCGGCTACGCCTTGGTACAGATGTTCGATGCCGAGTTCCCCGGCGCGCCAGGCGACGATTTCGGATTGCCGCCCGGTAATGATGGCCGACGTGACACCGGCCTGTGCCAGCAGCTTGATGCCGTGGCCGTCGAGCGTGTCGAATGCCTTGCTGATTTCTCCCTCGGGCCCCACGAGCAGGCGGCCGTCGGTCAGCACGCCATCGACGTCGAACACCATCAGGCGCACGCGCGCGGCGCGTTCCATTGCCTGCGGAAAGCGTGCGTCGATGTTGCTGTGGACGCTGTCGGCGGGAAACAGGGCCGGAGTGATCATCAGCGGCGTGGGCGGTCAGATGACCTTGGCCCGCGTCAGGTCGTGGATGTGCAGCGCGCCCACCAGCAGGCCGGCGGCATCCACCACCAGCAACTGGTTGATCCGGTGCGTTTCCATGACTTCGACGGCTTCAACGGCGAGCTGGTCGGGACCGACCGAGCGCGGGTTGCGGTGCATGACCTCGTGGATGGGCACCGTGCGCCAGTCGCGCGGGGTTTCGAGCAGGCGGCGCAGGTCGCCGTCAGTGAACACGCCCACGGCATGGCCATCGGCATCGACCACGGCGGTCATCGCCATGCCCTTGCGGGTGATTTCCATCAGCGCTTGCGACAGCGGCGTGTCTTCATTCACGCGCGGGATGGCGTCGCCGGCGCGCATGACGTCACGCACGTGCGTCAGCAGCTTGCGGCCGAGCGATCCACCCGGATGCGAGCGGGCGAAATCTTCGGCACCGAAGCCACGCGCGTCGAGCACGGCCACGGCCAGCGCATCGCCCAGCGCAATCTGCGCGGTGGTGCTGGCGGTGGGCGCAAGGTTCAGCGGGCAGGCTTCGACATCGACGTGGGAGTTGAGCACCACGTCGGCGTGCTTGCCGAGCGAGGACTCCGGGTTGCCCGTGACGGCGATCAGCTTGGCGCCGAGCCGCTTGACGAGCGGCAGGATGACGTTCAGCTCCGAGACTTCGCCGGAATTGGAAAAGCCGATGAAAACGTCGTCGCGCGTGACCATGCCGAGGTCGCCATGGCTGGCTTCGGCGGGGTGCACGAAGAACGCCGGCGTGCCGGTCGAGGCGAGCGTCGCGGCAATCTTGCGCGCCACATGGCCCGATTTGCCCATGCCGGACACGACGACGCGCCCGGTGCAGCCGAGCACCATTTCGACCGCACGCGCAAAGTCGGCGGACACCTGGGTTTTGAGACCGAGGACGGCTTGCGCTTCGATGTCGAAGGTTTGCTGCGCCAGCGCAAGTGCTCGATCCGGATTGAAATTCGCTATCATGGCGGCGAAGTATAACAACGATTGACACTGTTCTCGGCCGCGGGTGGCGCGTCGGGGCTTGACTTGCGGGGAGTGGCGGAGCGGGCGCTCCGTTTTGCTGCGCCGCGGCAATCGGCTTTCAAATCACTTTTCTTCCCGTCGCCACGCCGTCATTTTTTGCTGTGCGGCGTCTCGCGTATCGCGTTCTTCGTTTATACCCTGGCATCGGTCTTGCAGCGCCTGCGTGCTCGTTTGTGCACGCACCGTCCTGATGCGCGGGTGCTGGCCCTCCTGTCCAACCCCTTTCGATCGGTTTTTCGCGTCGCATGCATTCGCCGCTGGAACTCACCCTTGTGTTGTTGGCCGCTGCCGTCATCGGCGTGGTGCTGTTCCGCATGCTGCAATTGCCGCCGATGCTGGCCTACCTCGTGGTGGGCGTGCTCATTGGGCCGAAGGCGACGGGGCTGGAGTCCGATTCTGCCCAGACGCGCTATCTGGCCGAGTTCGGGGTGGTGTTCCTGATGTTTTCGATCGGGCTGGAGTTCAACCTCTCCAAGCTTCGTTCGATGCGACGGCTGGTGCTGGGGCTCGGGGCGTCACAGGTGGTGCTGACCATGCTGCTGACGATTCCTGTGTCGATGCTGCTGTCGCACTGGTATCCGCTGTCGTGGCAGGCCGGGCTGGCGCTGGGCGGCGCGTTGGCGATGTCGTCCACGGCCATCGTCTCGAAGATGCTGGCCGAGCGCTTGCAGCTGGAAACCGAGCACGGCCGCAACATCATCAGCGTGCTGTTGTTCCAGGATCTGGCGGTGGTGCTGCTGCTGATCGTCATCCCGTCGCTGGGCAAGAACCCGACCGACCTAGCGCTGGCGCTTTCGGTGGCAGCCCTGAAGATCACCGTTGCGCTGGTGCTGATCCTGTTCCTGGGGCAGAAGCTCTTGTCGCGCTGGTTCCACCTGGTGGCGGCACGGCGCTCGCAAGAACTCTTCATGCTGAACCTGCTGCTGGTCACGCTGGGCATGGCCGCGCTGACGGAGCGGCTGGGCCTGTCGATGGCGCTGGGCGCGTTCCTGGCGGGCATGCTGGTGTCGGAAACACCGTACAAGCTGCAGGTGGAAGAAGACATCAAGCCCTTCCGCGACGTGCTGCTGGGGCTGTTCTTCGTGACGGTCGGCATGCTGCTGGACCCGCGCGTGGTCTTCGAGCATTGGGCGCTGGTGCTGGGCCTGGTCATGGCGCCGGTGCTGTTCAAGTTCGTGCTGATTGCGCTGCTGGCGCGGGCCTTCGGTTCCGGTGGCGGTGCGGCGATCCGTACGGCCCTGGGGCTGGCGCAGGCCGGTGAGTTCGGCTTCGTGCTGCTCAACCAGATTGACGGCATGAAGCTCATCGACCCGCTGCTCGGCCAGGCGATCCTGGCGGCGATGCTGCTGTCGATGCTGCTGGCGCCGTTCCTGATCCAGTACAGCGATGTGATCGCGATGCGGCTGTCGCGCACGGATTGGCTGATGCAGTCGCTGGCCATGACCAAGATCGCCGCGCAGAGCATCGCCACCGAGCGCCACGTCATCATCTGCGGCTACGGGCGAAGCGGCCAGAACCTGGCGCACATGGTGGAGCAGGAAGGCATCGGCTACGTCGCGCTGGATCTGGACCCCGACCGCGTGCGCGAGGCCGCAGCCGCGGGCGAGCATGTCGTCTATGGCGATGCGGCGCGGCGCGAGTCGCTGGTGGCCGCCGGTATCCACCGCGCAGCGGCGGTCGCCATTACCTACGCCGACACGGCGTCTGCATTGAAGGTGCTGCACCACGTGCAGGCCCTGGAGCCGACCCTGCCCGTGATCGTGCGCACCATCGACGATGCGGACCTCGACCGCCTGCAGCAAGCCGGCGCCACGGAGGTCGTCCCCGAGATCATCGAAGGGAGCCTGATGTTGGCCTCGCACGCGCTGGTGCTGCTGGGCGTGCCCTTGCGCCGCGTGGTGCGCCGTGCGCAGGAAATGCGCGACGCGCGCTACAGCCTGCTGCGCGGCTACTTCCACGGCCAGGATGACGAGGAAGACATGCTCGAGCGCGACGCCGTGCGTCTGCATTCGGTGCCGCTGGCCAAGGGGTCGCCCGCCATCGGCCACAAGCTCGGGACGATGGGGCTGGAGACCTTCAAGACGTCGGTCACGGCGATCCGGCGCCAGGGTATTCGTGCGCTCGATCCCGATCCGGACACCGTGCTGGAACTGGGCGATATCGTCGTGCTGCGCGGCACGCCCGAGGGGCTGCAGATGGCGGAGGAGCGGCTCTCGCCGCGTTGATGCGCGGGCTTACTTGACGAGCGCTTCGAGCAGCGGCCCCCGCGAGCGGCGCGGCGGCGGGGTATCGGCCAAGTTGGGCGGCAGGCCATCGAGCACCGCTGCGGCGTCGAGCGAACTGATCGACACCCGTGTATCGGCGGGAATGCGCCCGTCCTGCTGCAGCATCAGATAGCGCAGGCAGCAGACGCGCAGGAACGACGCGAAATTCGCCACCTCGCCGCGTCGCTCCAACAGCTCGTCATAGAGTTTGCTGATGAGCTGGTTGACCGTCAGGCCGTCGCGCTGGCCGATCTCTTCGAGCACCTCCCAGAACAGGCATTCCAGCCGCACGCTGGTCGCCACGCCGTGCAGGCGGAGCGAGCGCGCGAGGCTGTCGTACGAATGGGGATTGGCGCGGATGAAGATTTCGCACATGGCCGGGCTCCTGGAGTGCCCGGCGTGCGGGCAACCGAGTCAGTGTAGAACCCGCGTGCCCAGGACTTCAAGAAACTGCGCCAACCAGGCCGGATGTGCCGGCCACGCGGGCGCCGTGACGAGCTTGCCGTCGGTGTGCGCCTGGTCGACGGGGATGTCCTTGAACGTGCCGCCTGCGGCCGTGACTTCCGGGCCACATGCCGGATAGGCGGAACACGTCTTGCCTTCCAGCACGCCCGCCGCCGACAGCAACTGGGCACCGTGGCAGATCGCGGCGACGGGCTTGTCCGCCTGGAAGAAGTGACGCACGACCTCCAGCACGCGGGCAGTCAGCCGCAGGTATTCGGGCGCCCGACCCCCGGGCACGACGAGTGCGTCGTACGTGGCCGGGTCGACGTCGGCAAACGTGGCGTTGAGGGTGAAGCGATGGCCGGGTTTTTCGGAGTACGTCTGTGCGTCTTCGAAATCGTGGACGGCGGTCGCCACGGAATCGCCGGCGCGCTTGTCCGGGCAGACAGCGTGCACCGTGTGGCCGACCATCAGCAGCGCCTGGAAAGGCACCATGACCTCGTAGTCCTCGACGTAGTCGCCAACCAGCATCAGAATTTTCTTTGCCATCGCCGTGTCTCCTGTATGGTTGCGGTTTCCCCATTGTGGTTTGGCGCCAATCGGCCCGGGTGGTAGCCCATTACCGCAGACCACGTTTCCTGCTTTCCTGTTTTTGCCATGAGCCAAGTCCCTCATCACCAGGCGGCGCTGCTGACGCCGTCGTCCGTTCCCGCGTCCACCGAACTGGGCGATGTGTCGCGCTACCTGCGTGACCGGATCCGCACGGTGCCGGATTGGCCGCAGGCCGGGGTGATGTTTCGCGACATCACGCCGCTGCTGCAGGACCCAAAGAGCCTGCGCGTGCTGGTGGACGTGTTCGTCCATCGCTACATGGGGCAGGGGCTGAACCTGGTGGCGGGCATCGATGCGCGCGGGTTCATCCTCGGCTCGATCGTGGCGTACGAGCTGAACCTGGGCTTCGTGCCGATCCGCAAGAAAGGCAAGCTGCCGTTCAACACGGTGGCCGAGGAGTACATGCTCGAATACGGCAGCGCGACGGTGGAAATCCATGCCGATGCCTGCAAGCCCGGCGACCGCGTCTTGTTGATCGACGATCTCATCGCCACCGGCGGCACCATGATGGCCGGCAAGCGCCTGCTGGAGCGACTCGGCGCGACGGTGGTGGAGGGCGCCGCGATTGTCGACCTGCCCGAACTGGGCGGCTCGCAATTGCTGATCGAAGGCGGTCTGCCGCTCTTCACGGTCTGCCGCTTCGACGGTCACTGAGCGGCCGGCAACGACGTGGCGTGATGCGCTAGCCGCATACATTCATGTGACAAAAATATGACGTTCTACTGCCGCGCGCAGTAGCATGAGCCTTTCCATTTTCGGCGCACACCGGGAGACGTCGATGCCACACGTAGTGCTGTTTCTGCTGACCTCGATCGCGATCACCGTGATGCCGGGGCCGGACAACCTTCAGGTCATCGCGCGCGGTGCCAGCCAGGGTCGCAAGGCCGGGTTGTCGGCTGCGGCTGGCTTTGCGTCAGGGTGCCTCTTTCATACGACGCTGGCGGCGCTCGGGCTGGCCGCCGTGCTGCAGTCGTCCCCGGTGGCGTTCCAGGCGATTCGTTGGCTGGGCGCCGCGTACCTGATCTGGCTGGGCGTCCAGGCACTGCGCAGCAAGGGCGGCGTCGGCCTGAATCCTGCTGGACCGCAGGCGGCACCCGACCTGTGGCGCGTGTATCGCCAGAGCGTCTTCGCCAATCTGCTCAACCCGAAGGTGACGTTGTTCTTCGTGGTGTTCCTGCCGCAGTTTGTTGATGCGCAGGCGGGCCACGCAGCGCTGCAGATGTTGCTGCTGGGCGGCGTGTTCATGGCGCAGACCATCGTCGTGTTCAGCATCTACGGCTGGTGCGCGGCGGCGCTGGGCGGTTGGATGCGCCGCACGCCACGCGCGTCGCTGTGGCTCGACCGGGTGAGCGGCTGTATTTTCATCGGGCTGGGCCTGCGCGTGGCCCTGACCAAATAAGCAAGACAGAACGGCATCGATGATCACCCTGCTTAAGCTGCTTTCCGGCGTCGCCCTGTTGGTGTGGGGCACGCAGACCGTCAAGGTCGGCATGTTGCGCCTCTATGGCGCGGACTTGCGTCGCCTGCTGTCGCGCAGCGTCTCGAACCGGTTCTCTGCGCTGCTGGCCGGCATCGGCGTGACGTGCCTTGTGCAGAGCAGTAATGCGACGGCCACCATCGTCGGGGCGTTTGTTGCGCAGGGGCTGATGGGCGTGTCGTCGGCGCTGGCGATTTTGCTGGGCGCCAACGTGGGCACGGCCATCATGGCGCAGGTGTTTGCGCTGGACCTGTCGTGGCTGTCGCCGTTGCTGATCTTCTTTGGCGTGATCCTGCATCTGTCGCGCAAGGGCAGCGCGGTGGGGCACTTTGGGCGGGTGCTGATCGGCCTGGGGCTGATCATGATGGCGCTGGAGCTGATCTCGATCGCGTCGAGCCCGATGGTGGAAGCCAATGCGCTGCGCGTGCTGTTGGGTTCCATCTCGTCAGACACCGGTCTGAACATGCTGATTGGCGCGGTGCTCACGCTGCTGTGCTATTCGAGTCTGGCCGTCGTGCTGTTCTGCGCGACGCTGGCGGCATCGGCCGCGGTGTCGGTCAAGGTGGCCTTTGCGATTGTGCTGGGCGCAAACATCGGCAGTGCCGTGGCCGCGTTGGCGACCACACCGTCATCGAGCCAGGCCGCGCGCCGCGCAACACTGGGCAACTTGCTGTCGCGCATGCTGGGCGCGGCGCTGGCGCTGCCGTTCCTGGACACACTGGCAGCGTGGGCGCCGCACGCGGGCGTGGCGCCGCAGCACGTGGTCGTGGCGTTTCATGTTGTGTTCAACGTCGCGCTGGCGGTGCTGCTGATCGGCTTTACCGAAGCGATGGCGCGACTGTGCGCCCGCATCCTGCCGGGCGGTGCGCATATCGACGATCTGGTTGCGCCGCGCTATCTCGATCCCTCTGCGCTGGCTACGCCAACGTTGGCGCTGGGCAACGCGGCGCGCGAGGTGCTGCGCATCGGCGATCGCGTTGAACACATGCTCGACAACACCCTGCGCGTGCTCAAGACCAACGATGTGCGCCTGCTGCAGACCACCCGTGCGATCGACGACGAGGTCGATGCGCTCTACACCGCCATCAAGCTCTATCTCACGCAGCTGAGCCACGAAGCGCTGGACGCGCGCGAGGGCAAGCGCTGGGCCGACATCATTTCGCTGACCATCAACCTCGAGCACGCCGGCGACATTCTCGACCGCATGCTCCAGGACGTGCGCGAGAAGAAGATCGCACACAAGCTGGCCTTTTCCGAGGCCGGCATGGAAGAGCTGGAAGACATGCACGGGCGCCTGGTCACGAACCTCAAGCTGGCGCTGTCGGTGTTTCTCACGGGCGACCTGCGCAGCGCGCAGAAGCTGATGCTGGAAAAGGCGCACTTCCGCGATCTGGAGAAACGCTACTCGCGCAGTCACCTGACGCGGATCTCTGCGCAGACGGCCGAGAGCATCGAGACCAGTTCGCTGCATCTGGACATCATCAGCGATTTCAAGCGATTGAATTCGTTGTTCTGCGCAGCCGCGTATCCGGTCCTGGATGAGGCCGGCGCGTTGAATCGCAGTCGCATGAAGGATGCGGACGAGGTGGGCACCGAGGCGGCGCCTGCCGGCCACTGAGGGGCAGCGTCGCCCCAACAGAAAGCGCAGCCGAAGCTGCGCTTTTTTGTTGCCGAAAAGGAGGTCGCTTACTTCCGCTTCAGCAGCGGCGCGAGGTACTTGCCGGTAAAGCTCGCCTTGCTCTTGGCCACATCCTCGGGCGTGCCTTTGGCAATGATCTGTCCGCCGCCCGCGCCGCCTTCGGGGCCCAGGTCGAGCAGCCAGTCCGCCGTTTTGATCACGTCGAGGTTGTGCTCGATGATCACGATCGTATTGCCGTGGTCGCGCAGCTTGTAGATGACCTTCAGCAGCAGCTCGATATCGTGGAAGTGCAGGCCGGTGGTCGGCTCGTCCAGGATGTACAGGGTGCGGCCCGTGTCGCGTTTCGACAGCTCGAGCGACAGCTTCACGCGCTGCGCTTCACCGCCCGACAGCGTCGTCGCGGATTGCCCCAGGCGGATGTAGCCCAGGCCCACATCCAGCAGCGTCTGCAGCTTGCGGCGCACCACCGGCACCGGCGCAAAGAACTCGTGCGCCTGCTCCACCGTCATCTCCAGCACTTCGGTGATGTTCTTGCCCTTGTAGAGCACTTCCAGCGTTTCGCGGTTGTAGCGCTTGCCGTGGCACACGTCGCACGGCACGTACACGTCGGGCAGGAAGTGCATCTCGACCTTCAGCACGCCGTCGCCCTGGCATGCTTCGCAGCGGCCGCCCTTGACGTTGAACGAGAAGCGGCCCGGGTCATACCCGCGCTCCTTGGCCGACGGCACGCCGGCAAACAGCTCGCGGATCGGCGTGAACAGGCCCGTGTAGGTGGCCGGGTTCGAGCGCGGCGTGCGGCCAATCGGCGATTGGTCGACGTTGATGACCTTGTCGAAATGCTCGAGCCCGTCGATGCGATCGTGCGCTGCCGGCTCCGGCGTCGAGCCATACAGATGGCGCGCCACCGCGTGGTACAGCGTGTCGTTGATGAGCGTCGACTTGCCCGAGCCGGACACGCCCGTGATGCACGTCAGCAGCCCGATCGGAATATCGGCCGACACGTTCTTCAGGTTATTGCCGCTGGCGTTGATGATGCGCAGCCAGCGCTCCTCGTCCGGCGCTGTGCGCTGCTTGGGCACCTCGATGCGGCGCTTGCCCGACAAGTAGTCGCCCGTCAGCGACGCCGGCGATTGCTCGACCTGCTTGGGCGTGCCCTCGGCGATGATCTGACCCCCGTGCACGCCAGCGCCGGGGCCGATGTCCACCACATAGTCCGACGCGCGGATCATGTCTTCATCGTGCTCCACCACCAGCACCGAATTACCGAGATCGCGCAGGTGCTTGAGCGTGCCGATCAGCCGATCGTTGTCGCGTTGGTGCAGGCCGATGGATGGCTCGTCCAGCACGTACATCACGCCGGTCAGCCCCGAGCCGATCTGCGACGCCAACCGGATGCGCTGCGCCTCGCCGCCCGAAAGCGTATCGGCGCTGCGCTCCAGCGACAGGTAATCGAGCCCGACGTTGTTCAGGAAGTTCAGCCGCGCGGTGATTTCCTTGACGATCTTGTCGGCAATCTCGCGCTTGGCGCCGTGCATGTTCAGCGTCAGGAAATACGTGAGCGCATCGCGCAGCGGCCAGCCGTTGATTTCGTAGATGCCGCGCGCCTGGTCGGCCTCGCCGATCTTGACGAAGCGGGCCTCGCGGCGCAGGCGGGTGCCGTGGCACTCGGGGCAGGGCTGGTTGTTCTGGTACTTGGCCAGCTCCTCGCGCACGGCGATGGAGTCTGTCTCTTTGTAGCGCCGCTCCAGGTTGGGAATGATCCCCTCGAACGCGTGTTCGCGCACCGTGGTCTTGCCGCGCTCGTTGATGTATGTGAACGGAATCTGCTGCTTGCCCGAGCCGTGCAGCACGATCTGCTGGATTTCGGCCGGCAGGTCTTCAAACGCAACATCGATGTCGACGTCGTAGAACGCCGCCAGGCTCTGCAGCATCTGGAAATAGAACTGATTGCGGCGGTCCCAGCCCTTGATCGCACCCGAGGCCAGCGACAGATTCGGAAATGCCACCACGCGCTTCGGATCGAAGAACGTGATCTGGCCCAGGCCGTCGCAGTGCGGGCACGCGCCCATCGGGTTGTTGAACGAGAACAGCCGCGGCTCCAGCTCCTGCAGCGAATACGAGCAGATCGGGCAGGCGAACTTGGAGCTGAAGCCGTGCTCCTTGCCTGTATCCATCTCCAGCGCGATGGCGCGGCCATCGGCCAGGCGCAGCGCGGTTTCGAACGATTCGGCCAGACGCTGCTTGAGTTCCGGGTTGACCTTCACGCGGTCGACCACGACCTCGATCGAGTGCTTGTCGTTCTTCTTGAGCTTGGGCAGGTTGTCGACTTCGTAGACCTTGGCCTCGGCCTCGTGCGCCGTGCCGCCCCCCGAGCGGATGCGAAAGCGCACGAAACCCTGCGCCTGCATCGCCTCAAACAGGTCAACGTGCTCGCCCTTGCGGTTGGCCACCACGGGCGCCAGGATCATCAGCTTGGTGTCGGCCGGCAGCGCCAGCACGGCATCCACCATTTGCGACACGCTTTGCGCTTCGAGCGGCTGGCCGTGATCGGGGCAGTAAGGCGTACCGGCGCGCGCATACAGCAGGCGCAGGTAGTCGTGGATTTCGGTGACGGTGCCCACCGTCGAGCGCGGGTTGTGGCTGGTGGCCTTCTGCTCGATGGAAATGGCCGGCGACAGACCTTCGATCAGGTCGACGTCGGGCTTTTCCATCAGTTGCAGAAACTGCCGGGCATACGCCGACAGCGATTCCACGTAGCGCCGCTGCCCCTCCGCATACAGCGTGTCGAACGCGAGCGACGACTTGCCCGACCCCGAAAGCCCGGTGATCACGATCAGCTGGTTGCGCGGCAGATCGAGGTTGATGTTCTTCAGGTTGTGGGTACGGGCCCCACGAATCTTGATTTCGTCCATGTGCGGCTGAGTGCAGCTGAATGCGGCGTCGGGGTGCGGACCGCCTGCGGCAATCGGCGGAGGGGTGGAAAAGGGTAAGCCTGCTAATATACCGAACTTCGGTTTTGCTGGTATCTGCTCCCAGATGGGGCAATCTGCAGAGTCGTTCAAGTGTTCTTGTCGCCGCTTTTCTTCCGGGTTTTCGCGGCGGTTTCCGCACCATGTCTTCCGCTTCCCCATCCATGACTTCCGCCTCCGGCCGCATGAACGGCCTTGAGCTGCGTGCGGCCGCCTCGCTGGCCGGCATCTTCGCGCTGCGCATGTTGGGTTTGTTCATGATCATGCCGGTCTTCGCGGTGTTCGCGAAAACGCTGCCCGACGGCAACAACACTCAGCTCGTCGCTTTCGCCATCGGCGTGTACGGCCTCACGCAGGCGGTGCTCTATATCCCGTACGGCTGGCTGTCGGATCGCTTCGGACGCAAGCCCGTCATCGTGACGGGGCTGGTGATTTTTGCGGTGGGCAGCCTGGTGGCGGCGTTTTCGCACAGCGTCGCGGGCATCGCGGTGGGGCGGGCTATCCAGGGTGCGGGCGCGATCTCGTCGGCGGTGATCGCCTTCGTGGCCGACCTCACGCGCGAGGAGCATCGCACCAAGGCCATGGCCATGATCGGCGGCAGCATCGGCCTGTCGTTTGCCGTGGCCATCGTGAGTGCGCCGGTCATCTTCCGCTGGGTCGGTATGCCGGGCATGTTCACGGCGATTGGCGTGCTGGCCATCGTCGCCATCGGCGTGGTGCTGTGGGTGGTGCCCAACCCGCCGCGTCCGCCGGAGCATGTGAAAGCGCCGTTCCGAGAAGTCCTGCGCAACCCTGAACTGCTGCGCCTGAACTTTGGCGTGTTCGCCCTGCACGCCACGCAGACGGCGTTGTTCGTCGTGCTGCCGCATATGCTGGAAGCCGCCGGCCTGCCCGTCGATTCGCACTGGAAGATCTACCTGCCGGTGATGGGCGTGTCGTTCGTGCTGATGGTGCCGGCCATCATTGCCGCCGAGAAGCGCGGCAAGATGAAGGTGGTGCTGCTGTCTGCCGTGGCGCTGGTGATGGTGGCGCAGCTGGCACTGGGCGAAGTGAATCCGACGCTCGCCGCGCTGGCGATTGCGCTGCTCGTCTACTTCCTCGGCTTCAACGTGCTGGAGGCGTCGCAACCGTCGCTGGTGTCGAAGTACGCGCCGGGCGTGCGCAAGGGCGCGGCCATGGGCGTGTACAACACGACGCAGGCGCTGGGCCTGTTTGCGGGCGGTGCGGGCGGCGGCTGGATTCTGCTGCACGCGGGGCAGCATGCGGTATTTTTGACCTGTGCCGCACTGGCTTTTGCGTGGCTTATAATCGCCAGCCCCATGCAGATGCCGGCGTTGCGTCGGCACTAGGGTCGGCATTCAGCGCTACACTTTCAGTCGGCTTTTTTTCGTTAGCCCTTTACGGCGGCATCCCTTCAATTACCTTCGGAAACTCATCATGGCGTCCGTCAACAAAGTCATCATCGTCGGCAATCTCGGTGCCGATCCGGAAACGCGTTACATGCCCAGCGGCGACGCGGTCACCAACATCCGCGTGGCCACCACCGACCGCTACAAGGACAAGGCCAGCGGCGAAATGAAGGAAGCCACCGAGTGGCACCGCATCGCCTTCTTCGGCCGTCTGGCCGAAATTGCGGGCGAATACCTGAAGAAGGGTTCGTCGGTCTACATCGAAGGGCGCCTCAAGACCCGTCAATGGGAAAAGGACGGCCAGAAGCAATACAGCACCGAGATCGTCGCAGACCAGATGCAGATGCTCGGCGCCCGCGGTGGTGAGGGCGGCGGCAGCGGGGGTGGCGGTGGCGGCTACTCGCGTGGCGGTGAAGGCGGCGGTGGCGGTGGTTACGGCGGTGGTCGCAGCCAAGGTCAAGGCCAAGCCGGTGGCTACTCGCGCGGCGGCGAAGGCGGCGGCCAGGGCGGCGGTGCACGTCGTCAGCCGGCACCGTCGAATGGCTTCGAGGATATGGACGACGATATTCCGTTCTAATTTCCACCTCTATTGTTTTTGTAAAAAATTACTCACAAGCCCGCGTCCTGCGGGCTTGTGTACTTTTGTCTACGTCAGATTTACTTGAAATCTGGTGGTTTATTTGCCACCGTAGAGAACCGTTACGTTTGCAAGGGGCAGCCAATGTCCGAAGCGAGCGAGGTTCCACGCCAGCTGTTACGAACACGCATCGTAACTTTCGCGGATGGCGAGCGATTTCCGTTGCTGTTGGGGAAAGATGGTGTGCCCCATGCGATGGCCACGCTTTTCGTGACAACACAGATACGGAATGCAAGCAAGGCACCGAACACGATGCTCGCGGCCCTGGGTGCTATACGTGGCTTGCTGGTTTGGGCAGAAGTAAGGCATGTTGATCTGGAACAGCGTTTTCTGACTCGGCTATTCCTCACGGGAGCCGAGATCGAGTCGCTACGTGTCACGACCCAACTTCGACATGATGCTCGGGAATACTCGGTCGCTCATGCTGCAGTCATTCCCCCAACTTATCCCAAGGTCCCCGGGACGTCGCGAAGAACGGAGAGTGTGCGCGCCGTTAGCTCGAAGGCTAGCGGTACTGTTGGTCTGAGCACGCAGTACATCAAGCTTAGCTACATTGCTCAATACTTGCGGTGGCTTGGCAACCACCTCCTAGAGTCTTCACCACAGTCGGAGTCGACAGGCAAACGTACCTTCGAGCAGATGATCGGGTGCTTGCTTGGTAGTCGCCCGCAACCTCGTCGTCGCTGCCCTTCGCTGGCACGTCATGGACTGGATTCGGCAAGTCAGATGGCGCTGGCAGAGCTGATCAGGCCCACGGCTTCAATTAATCCTTTCTCTGAAACCGTTCAAAACAGGAATGCGTTGATTGTTCGTATTTTGGGCGAATTGGGTATCCGGGCAGGGGAGCTGTTGGCCTTAAAGGTGAGTGATTTTGATTTCCAATGCAATGAAGTGGTGATTGCTCGGCGCCATGGCGATCCTACGGATCCCCGTGCCAACCAACCTGTCGCGAAGACATTGGATCGTCGTCTGCCGGTTAGCGAGTCCCTCGCGCGGCAAATTTTTGAGTATGTACTCAACGAGCGACGTCACTATAGAGCAGCAAAGCGCCACGCATTTCTACTAGTTACGCATCGGCCGGGGCCATATTGTGGACAACCCCTTTCGGCGAAGGGGCTGGCAAAGATATTCGGGACCTTGCGTTGTGCCGACCCCGCACATCTTGCGTTTATATCGCCACATATTCTACGCCATACAGTTAATGATCGATTCTCAGAGTTGATGGATGCTCGGCGCATCAGGGATCCGAACGAGGAGAAAATGCGTTCCTATTTTATGGGTTGGAGAGAGGGGTCTGGCTCAGCAGCAACCTATATGCGGAGACACATCGAGGGTAAGGCGAGGGAGGCGGCTCTAAAGCTGCAAGAGGACATCCTTTGCGGAGAGGTTCGGCGTGGCGAGCATTAGTTCTCAAAAACCGAAGAACGCCAAATTTTTGATGGCTTCACGCGATGGCTACACCTTTGATCCTAGCGTTGATCGATGGAGGCTTTCGCGAGATGTCAGCGTTGGCCTTGATTTCATCTTCGGGCTGCTGCAGGAGCCCGCACGCAGCAGTTTTCGCAAAGTCCTTGAGTACTACGCGGTAACTGCCTCGGCAGCACACACAGCGAATATAGTTGGCCGATTCAAAGTGTTTGCTCATCACGCTAGCGGAGTGTTCCCGCTCAAGAGAGTTTTGCCAGAGCACATCTTGTCCTACCGGGCAACTCTAGATGAGGCGCACGAATGGCACTTGGGGGTAGTAAGAGGGTTACTAAGAACTTGGAATCGACTGGGATATCCCGGCGTCGACGACGACACAATTTCAGTTTTGAATGAAATTAAGCTGCGGGGGAACAAGAAAGGTGAGGCCGTGCGGCTTCGCTGTTCTCTCAGAGGTGCGCTGTCAGATCTCGAGTATGAGAGCGTCGCCGCCGGCGTGGTTAATGCCTTCGAAAAGAAAATAATTTGTTTGGCGGAGTTTGTTTTCGTTCTTCTCTTTCTTGCAACAGGGCGTCGACCTCAACAAATAGGAGATTTGAAGGCGGGTGATCTATTTCGCATTGATTCGTCTGATGGTGCGCGAAGCTACGTAATAAAAATTCCTCGAAGAAAGCAGAGAGGCCAGCTTTGGAGGGATGAATTTAAGCCTGTGGCACTCAATTCAGATATTGGTGATGCGCTGAGGCTTCTAATTGAGGAAAACAGAAGGCTGGTAGAGGGGCTGTTTCCAAACTGCGTGATGAATGAAGAGATTTCCGCTCTCATCCCTATTTTCCCAAGATGGCATCGGTTGGTGAGGAGTCGCACTTTGTCTGAGGCGGATTTCAACAGTTGCATGAGAAGAGATTTCTTCCACTTGGGGACGGAGGTGCTCAGGAAATGCCTTGTGACGATTGTTCAGACAGTGAATGTCATGTCCGAACGCACTGGTGGACAACTGAGGATTTTTCCAACGAGATTGAGAAGAACCTTTGCCACGAGGGCGGCGAGAGCGGGGTACGGCGAGTTGGTTATCGCGGAGCTTCTAGACCACAGCGATATCCAGAATGCCCGTGTCTACGTCGAGGACGTTCCGGAGCATGTAGACGCGATCAATGCAGCCGTAGCTTTGCAGCTCGCGCCACTTGCCCAAGCGTTCGCTGGAGTTTTGGTCGATTGTGAGAGCGATGCCATTCGTGGCAATACTATTGCGAGCCGAGTTCGAACCGATACAGGGAGCAGCTTGGGGACATGCGGGCACTATGGTTTTTGTGGTGCATTGGCCCCGATTGCTTGCTACACCTGCCGTCATTTCCAGCCGTGGGTGGATGGCCCTCATCGAGAGGTGCTTGATCTACTCCAGGAGGACAAGGAAAGAATCAGTGCGCTGGTGGAAGATGAGCAAATAAGCGCGATCAATGATCGCACCATGCTGGCGGTGGCTCAGGTCATCAGGCTGTGCGAGGCTCGGAGAGGGCAGTCGGGTGCTCGGAGGCGTCTTGGCTGAGATCATCTACTTCGCTCCCCGGCATACGCGTAACGTCGAAGCGAACTTGAGGGCGTTCATCAAGTACTGTCGCCACAGTATCGCAGTCTATGGGGGCGACCTGAATTGGGAGCAGAACTGTTGGCGAGGGACCGGTTTCACCTTCGGAAACATAGAGCACCGTGGACGTGTGCTGTGCTCAGAGTTGGTGATGCGGCAACCGTTCCTTGACTTCGCTAAGGCCTACTGTCGCTATCAAGAGGGACTCTACCCACGCTCTGGGGTGCGCAAGATTATCGCTCTGCGCTGCGTAGAAAGAGCACTTGTTATGAGGGGGAACGCACCGTCTGTCACGGATATCAGTGGCAGAG
This sequence comes from Ralstonia sp. UNC404CL21Col, assembly GCF_000620465.1. Lineage (GTDB taxonomy): Bacteria > Pseudomonadota > Gammaproteobacteria > Burkholderiales > Burkholderiaceae > Ralstonia > Ralstonia flatus. The sequence goes on along the minus strand of NZ_JIBE01000003.1, from coordinate 1,051,950 downwards.
TGCTGGATCATGCGGTCACACTGGGACGCGAAGCATACTCCGCGGGCGTCGCTTACGCCGTAGGCCGGGAGCTTGCTCTGCTCGCATCCTTTCTAAGAGAGAAAGGACTGACAAAGGCACATTTGGATTGGAAGAATCCGGTTGCAAGGCCGAACAGTGTTGTTCGTACTGGAGCTGCAGCGAGACAGCGTCAACTTAGCAAATTGCCGAGCGACACGGTGCTAGAGGCCCTGGCCGCGATTTTTGCGTCGCGCCCGACGGAGGCTCGCGACATCTTCACCTCTTCTGTCGCAGCCATGTTGTTGTGCGCGCCTTGTCGGATATCGGAACTTCTATCGTTGCCAGCGGACTGCGAAGTGTGGGAAGCAAGACGAGATGGCAAACGCGCCTACGGCTGGCGATTTCAACCAGGAAAGGGTGGTGTATCGGGTATCAAGTGGATACCCAGCTCAATGGAGTCGCTTGCAATTGAGGCGATCGCGCGTGTGCGTCGAGTTACTGAAGATGCTCGTCGTTTGGCCGGTTGGCTGGAAGATGCGCCGCAGCTGTTCTATAGGCATTTAGATTGCCCGGCTGTCTCGGAAGAGACGCTGCTTGGCGCAGAAGAAATTGCTGCTGCGCTCGATCTCAGTGGTGACCGGCGTGTTGCGAAAGGTCAACTTAATGGAAGAGGGCTGTCGCAGAGCCCTTATAGCTACACCCTGTCGGATCTTAATCGGTGGGCACGTACCTATCTTCCCCGACAGTTTCCGTGGTTTGACGTTCGGCGAAGGTTGCGCTATCGCGACGCGCTTTTTGCTTTTCTCAGGGGGCAACTAAGAACCGATGTCATATTCCCATGCCCAGTGCGTCTCGAGCGCCCCACCGTGAACGTCTTCAACACAGACCTAAGGCGCAAAGCGGATGGCAAAGGAAAATCGATTTTCATGCGCCACGGTTGGGATGCATCACTGAAGGTGTCGTCCCACCAATTTCGACACTATTTGAATACACTGGCGCAGCGAGGGGGACTCAGCCAAGCAGAGCTGGCTCGTTGGTCAGGCCGAACAGACGTTCGGCAAAACCGCGCATACGATCACATGTCCGAATTTGAACTCGTGGACATGTTGCGATCGCGGGATCCTGCACTCTCTTTTGATCGACCGATGCAGGAAATTGCGCAGCGGCTTGCGGAGCGCATCCCTATGACACAGCAGGAGTTCAACGGACTGGCAGCGCCGACTGCTCACGTCACCGAATTCGGTTTCTGTGTCCATGATTTCGTCATGTCACCTTGCCAACGCTTTCGGGATTGCCTCAACTGTACGGAGCAGGTCTGTATCAAGGGGGACCAAAGGCTAGAGCGCCTCAAGCATCGTCTTGAGCAGGTATCGAACCTATGTAAACGAGCTTCAATCGAAATCGCAAACGGGACTGCGGGCGCCGACCGATGGTATGACATACATGCAAAGACCGAAACACGGTTGCGGCAGTTGATCGCGATTCTCGAGGAACCCTCAGTTCCCGACGGAACGATCGTACGGCTCCATGATCCGGACGAGTTCAGCCCCATTCGTAGAGCGCTCGGTGGCACTGTGCAGCCACGCGCAATCAAGTCATCAGCTAGGGCGCGGCCGGTTGGGGTAAGAAAGGAAATCGATCGTGGCTAGGCATCTGACCGACGATGACATCCTTAGGATTGTTCAGTTGCTGGACGGCTGGCAAGGGAAACTTACCTGGGATGCATTGAGTCAGGCATGCGCGCCGATCATCGGCTTATCTCCGACCAGGCAGACGCTCTATCACTGTGCTCGAGTGCAGCAAGCTTTTGCTGGCTGCAAAGAGAGGCTCAAGTCAGGTGTGTCGGAGAGCCTCGCCAGCCCAGGCTCAATTCGCATCGCTGCTGAGCGTATTGCGAGGCTCGAAAATGAAAACGCACGGCTTCGACGTGAGAACAGCGCACTGCTACAGCAGTTCGTTGTCTGGCAGTACAACGCCTATGCGATGGGTATCCTGGATCGTGACCTAAATCGCGCGCTGCCAAAGATAGACCGCGGTACGACCGAATAGATACATGAACGATCAACTTCGGCGAGCCCCGTGCGACTTTGCAAAGGGGCTGCCATCGCCAATGGCGTTCGACGTATGGTACGCCAGGATGTGGGCACAGCCTACGAAAGAGCAACTGGTGGGGCTAAGAGCCACTTGGTTGCGACGAGTCTTCGTCAAAGAGAGCTGCGATTGGAAGCTCAAATGCAGCAGCTACGCGCTCAATGCTATCCAGCGAGGCGTTACGCGCGCATCGCTCTACATGCGCCAAAAAAGAACGGTCCAGTCCGGATCGAAAAGACAACTCTTCTTGTGACCAACCGCGTTCCGCCCGCAGTCGCCGCATGTTGTCAGCCAACACCTGGCGAGGGTCCGGTCTGACGGGGCGAGGCGGGTGGATCGACATGCCCGCATAGTGCTAATACCAAACTTTGATGTCAGTGGGTTTTGAGTCACAATAGAGATTCTGTAACCTACTTCTTCGATATGAGCACTCGTCGCAAAGGGCGTAACGCTGTACGGAATGGAAGCAGACCTACCGAAGCAGAATTGCGAATTGCCACCGCTGCTGACCAAGTTTGTTTTCGTATGCCCACGCTTGGTTTCGACTTGAAGCTTGAACAGTCGGATGTGGTCGGAGCCGTCTTTGTCGAAGAGACAGAGAGCTTGGAGATATCTCTGCTGCGAGGAAGCGTGATAACTCTTCAGTGCACTTTGGACGACGCCATGATTCTTGCAGTCCGACTCTTACCTGAGGAAAGGGATGGCGATTTCCTGTATCAGTCAAAAGACGGAACACGGTACTGCGCTTGGGATGATTTGCGCTAGCTACCACCGTATGTAGGCAACGGAGATTCTAAGTTGATCCTGTTCCTGGACTACGACGGAGTTCTGCATCCGGACGCCGTATACCTAGTCCATGGGCGGCCAGTCTTGCGGGCCGACGGCGAGCTCTTTATGTGGACGCCTATACTCACAGCGACTTTGGAGCGGTGCCCCGACTTGCGGATTGTGCTATCGACGTCTTGGGTTCGTGTCTTGGGATTCAGCAGGGCGCGTGACTTTCTTCCCGATTCACTGCGACGGAGGGTTATCGGTGCGACTTGGCATTCCGCAATGGGGCGCCACCACGAAGGACATCACCGGCTAGACGACAACTGGTTTGTGAGGGCCTCGCGCTACGAGCAGATCAAGAGATACCTCTCTAGGACCTCATCTGATGTAGCGAGAGAATGGATCGCCATAGATGACGATGATGAGGGGTGGGATGAGTCAGATCGATATCACCTTGTGAGGACAAGCGGCTGGACCGGTCTCTCGAGCCCTGAGTCACAGCTTGATCTCCAGGCAAAACTCAACCAATAGAGGTTCACTAGGACGGACGAGAGGACTCACATCAGGTGTCGACACCTGGCTTAGAGTAAGCCGATTAGGGTTGGAGCGGTTTGGCACGTGTTCCGCTTTTTGCCTAGCCCACATGAGTAAAGCCCCGTTCGAAGCGGGGCTTCATTTTTTGGAGTGTCCGTACTTCGCTTGTGGTTTTTCATTACTCTGCGCAGCGAGATGAAGGTGATATCGATGGGAATGGCGGCCTGGAACGGCCAAAGCTCGTCGCTCACTCACGTGTCACAAAACATCTAAAAAAACCGCCAAGCTGAGGGGGTAATATTTTTACTCCCCCTCAAATTATCTGTTTAGGGGATGGAAAGAGAGGACAAATGGTCGCCTAATCTCTCGAAGAGCCTTTAGCCGATTGTTCTAGCGCAAGTGGCCTTGAATTATGGGCGCAAGACCGGCTTATAAGTTAACGTGAGTCGCCGTTACAGTGCAGTGTTGCAGGCTGGCTCGGTCTGCAACCGCCCGCTCCACTCTCGTAGCCTTAGCCGGCGTGGGAAATGTGTAAGCCAGTCGTCTCGACCACCACCCAAAAGACGAAAGGTGCATTCAGCATTCAGGATAGCCGTACGAACCGGGAAAATAATAGATGTGGCACGACATTGAGGCTGAGGTTGACCTACTCAACTTCGGTTTGATAGCGAACGCGGCAGCCAATCTGATAAAGGACGCGGGGGACACGCCGGTCACTATCGGAATATCCGGTGGCTGGGGGGCTGGAAAATCGACCCTCGTAAAACTTGTTCAGGCTCAGCTGGAACAAGGGACGAAGAATGAGGGAAAGAACCCGCCATACATCCTCATGGAGTTTAACGCGTGGCTTTACCAGGGCTACGAAGACGCGCGTCAGGCACTACTTCAAGCGGTTTCAGACCGCCTTGTCGAGGAAGCAACGAAACGGAAAACGTTTGTCGACAAAGCGGTGGATTTCGCCAAGCGTGTGAAGCTGCTCAAGCTTGGCCGAATCGTCGCGCCCGCGATTGCGCACGTCGCCGTGGGAACCGTCGCTGCGGGCCCTCTCGGGACGCTGTTCGGCGCAGTCAGCGGTTTGATACAAGGTTTCTCCGATGAAGAAAAACGTGCGGAAGGCCTGAACGCGGTTCGGGAAGCCTATGCCGAGCTCTCCCCTGAGCTGAAGGACATCATTGGGGACAAGACGGAAGCGTCCCTGCCGAAGGAAATTGAGGGCCTGCGTCGAGCATTTGCTGAGCTACTAGAAAAACTCGATGTTCGCCTTGTGGTGTTTGTAGATGACCTCGATCGGTGTCTACCCACGACCGCCATTGGAACATTGGAGGCGATGCGGCTGCTGCTTCACGTCAAGCGAACCGCCTTCTTGATAGCTGCGGATGAAAGCATGATTCGGGGGGCGGTCCGAGCTCATTTCAAAGGTGTCGACATTGAAGAAGGGCTTGTCACCAGCTACTTCGATAAGCTCATCCAAATTCCGTTGCGTGTTCCTCGCTTGGGCATCAACGAGGTCAAGGCTTACCTTGCGCTCCTTTTGACGGAACTTGCTGCACGAAAGGACCGGCTCTCCTCGCAAGTTCAGTCGAGTGGCCAAGCTTCGGTTCTTGCGCTGCTCAAGAAGTCGTGGGCAACGGGAATCTCGCGCGAGCTTCTCGACGAAGCCTTCAAGCCCGAGAAGGCGCGCGTGGCCAAAGAATTGGACATTGCTGACCAATTGGCGCCATTACTCGTTACCTCGGCTGAAATTGCGGGCAATCCTCGACTCATCAAGCGATTCCTCAACAATCTCATGATTCGGCAAACCATTGCCGAAGAGATGGGCATGCCGCTTGCCTTGGAAGAGCTTGTCAAGATTCAACTCTTCGAGCGCTGCGCATCGAGTGCCGCCTTCGAATTCCTAACCAAGGCGGTAGCCTCGGACGCAAACGGCAAGGCCGAGTTCTTGGACTCCGTTGAGACTGCGGCACAAAAGGCAGAGAAGTACGAACCGCCTCACGCGTCGTGGACCGGCCCGTTTTATGAGCAATGGGTCAAGCTGGCTCCACGCTTGGCAGACAAGGATCTGCGGCCAATCCTGCACCTGAGCCGCGACCGCAGCTTAGGCCTTGCCGCCTACGATGAGTTGTCCGCTGAAGCGAAGAAGGTCCTTGAGGCAACCATGGAGGCGACTGAGCTTTCGAAAATTTTGGTCCAACAGCTTACAGCCCTTGGGGAGGGAGACGTCTCACGAATTCTCAACCGAGCGATACGCAAGGCCCGAGAAAGTCAGTGGGAGCTCGACGACATCATTCGATGCCTCAATTGCACTGACGCCCATCCTTCTCTAGGGCTTCAACTTGCGCCGGCACTCTTCGAGGTTCCTGGAAACAAGCGCAACGTGGCGCTCCTCCCCCTGCTTAAATCGCGCGCCTGGGCCGGCGACCTATTGCGGGACTGGAAGGATGACCCTGAGACCGACGAAAAGTCGCGCCGTTACCTGCAGAAGAAGGGTTCTAAGTAATGGGTACTTCTACCTCCAGCACGGGACCGAACAGTGGAGTAAGCCTCGATCCGCCTTGGCTTGATGATGTTGTTGGCGACATTGGCAAGGGCAGCGCGATTTCCCCTGGTGACGGGGAGCCTCCGAATTCTCCCGCAGGCCCAACTGGCAATGCCCCGTCCGCTCGCTATGGGGAGGCTCGCCGAGAGTTCGGAAAGTTCGCCAAAACCGGGAACACGCAGCATCTTCGAAACGCGGTCGGGCACTACTCGCGTCGGGGTAGTGGTGGCGCGAGTGCCGCAGCCAGCCGCATGCGCGCATCGACCAGCGCTGGCGCTGCGTTGTTCTCATTTCTCAACGCTCTCAGCCAAGGGACGTCAGCCGAGGCTCGCCAATGGGTTGATGCCCTGCGCGCAACCAATCCTTCGGCGGAAGACGTGGTGGGCGCCATCGTGCGAGAGCTGGCCCCCCCGGGTGGCAGTGCAGACGAAGAATCGTTCCGTGATGCAATGGACTTTGCCTTGTCAGAGCTCATTAAGGACGACCCAGCCGTTGACCCGTTGAGCATGGGAATCGATGAAATCTGGGAGTTGATGAAAGGCTATCTGGCGACCGAGGCAGCCAACCGGCTTTGCTTTGACTTGGGCCCGATCTTCGAAAGCTCGCAGCTTGACCCAAGAACCGCGGTCATACGGGAAAGGGAGATGCGGCGCTTTCTCAAGAACGAAATTGGGGCGCATGTCGACTTGCTTCGAATTAATAGCGCCAATCCAACACGGTCGCAATTGGACGGCATTCTGCAGGAGTCATTGAAGATGACCTTCGAACTCTTCGAGACTGATCTATGACGAAGGTTTTCGGTGCACCCAAAGACCTGATTCCGGACTCCCGTCGGGCCGACACCACGTATGTCTCGATGTACGCACACGATGGACTACCTGACGTTAGCACCGTAGGGACATCCCTCATCGACGAAATTCGGCGAGCAGGTCTTGCCCCGGGTATATCCAGCTGGGACTTCCTATCGTTCGCACTTGCGGTCAACGCAGCCGACCATGCGGTAGAGCGAGGCGTCTCAGCCGACGGTTGGACCAGAATTATCGAGTTGGAAGTAGCCTTGTATGAGCCTCAGCCCTTCGAGCAGTTGAAGCGCGAAATCGAGCAGGCACTACGCTTCTTGACGGGCGACTTCTGGCACCTGCGCTTCATCGATGGTGGATACCCCCCACCGATTCCCCGACAACGCGTAGTGCACGATGCGGACTGCGTAGCCCTTTTGTCAGGTGGTCTCGACAGTCTGATTGGTGCACTGGACCTCACGGCTCAAGGGCGGCGCCCCCTCTTTGTTTCGCATATTGCGAAGGGCGATTCGGAGACCCAAGTGCTGTACGCGAACGCACTTGGAGCCGGAGAGCGTCATTTGCAATGGAACCAGAACATATGGTTGAAGCCGCAGCGAGACGGCGAGGGCTCCACACGGGGTCGATCCATCGTGTTTTTTGCTTTTGCGGCACTTGCTGCCCACAGCCACGCAACTGCGACCGATGCTGGATCTGTGGAGGTGTTCGTGCCGGAGAACGGTCTCATCAGCTTGAATGTGCCGTTGAACGCTGGCCGAGTAGGTAGCTTGAGCACGAAGACCACCCACCCGGTGTTCATGCAGCGTTTGCAAGCTCTCTGGACTCAACTCGGGATACCCGCGACCTTGCGGCTCCCATACGCTGCCCGTACCAAAGGGGAGATGATGGCTGAGTGCCTTGACCAAGCCCAATTGGCAGATCTGGCCGGCATGTCAACGAGCTGTGGCCGTTTCGCTGTGTTCGGACTGCGGCACTGTGGTCGGTGCGTGCCTTGCATGGTCCGCCGTTCAGCTTTTCTTCGGTCCGGCATCACCGATACCACTGCAATCTACGTTCACAACGATCTGAAAGCCGCGCAGCCGGATAAGGGACCGAACGACGTGGCCGCAGTCGCGACTGCTGTGGTGAAAGTCGATGACGATGGCATTCGTGCCTTCACTGCGGGGCAGTTTGCCTTTGCGGAGCCGTCTAGCCGCGTTGCGTTTGAGGGCGTGGTCGAGCGCGGACTGCAAGAATTGGGTGTCCTACTGCGCTCGCACGGTGTCCTGTGATTGACTTCCACTCACATCTTGACCTCTATCCCGACGGCCTAACACTGGCACACAAGGTCAATCGCCGCAACGAGTTTACCCTCGTCGTCACGACCAGCCCACGCGCCTTTCATGCAACCTCGCGAGTATTTTGTGGGTTGCGAAACATCCACGTTGGCCTTGGCCTTCATCCCGAAGTTGCGGAGGCAAAGGCTAGTGAGCTGGACGCTTTGGTTGCAGGAGTCAAGGACGCAAGATTTATCGGTGAAGTTGGACTCGATGGCTCACGAAGATTTCAAAAATCCATTGAGCTACAGGAGCACATTTTTCAAGCAGTCCTCGCTGAATGTGGTCGACAAGGCGGCAGAATCGTCAGTATCCACTCCCGCGGAGCTGTGCAGCGAACTATCGAAACGTTGGCTAGAGCACATGACGTAGGCTATCCAGTTCTGCACTGGTTTTCCGGAGGAGTCACCGAGCTTCGAATGGCCGCACGCCTCGGCTGCTGGTTCAGCGTCGGGCCTGCCATGCTCGCCGGTGAGAAGGGCCGCAGTTTATTGAGCCACATGCCATTGGACCGCGTCCTTCCGGAGACTGATGGACCATTTGCTACGGAGGGAGGCGTTCCCCTGAAACCCTGGGATGCGTGGAAAGTGTGCGCCACGCTTTCAGAGGTGTGGGCGCTGCCTCGCAGCGCTGTTGAAGAACAACTGAGAACCAATCTTAACCGTCTACTTGGCTGTCAAACCTGACGTGAAAGGGGTGGTTGACGGGATCTTCTGGCGTTGGTCGGATTCGATGTTAGAGTGATTCCGGCACCGTTTCGGGAGCGCGCTATGCCTTACAACAAAGGTCCGGACAGGCTTGGTGCTGCCTGGGCTGTTGATGTGCAGGCCCATTTGCCTGAGAGGCGCCTGGCGGAAGCAGGCCGCTTGATGGCTTGGGCGCGTGAGCGCAAAACCGGTGCCCCACGCTACATCCTTGAGCTCGACGAAAATCACCGTGGCGCCTACTGCGACTGCGAGTGTGTGAGTTGTGGCGGTGCGCTAATCGCCGTAAATGCCGCTCGCGAAACCTACTTGCGGCGGCCGCACTTCCGCCATACCGCTGGCACCGAAAAGCATTCGTGCCTTGTGCTGGCGGCGCGCGCTGCCTTTCTGGCAACACTAGGGAGCACAGGCTACCTGGACCTACCGAGCCGCCGGCGCACGGCGCGCATTACCGGCCTCTCTGGCAGTTTTTATGACGCATGGATTGATGCGCCGGCCGAGCGAGTGCACATCTCGTCTTGCTCGTTTTCAGATGAGGCCGCGGCGATCGTCACGCTCGACGATGGCCGGGAGCTGTACGTCGTTCTCGTAGGCGGCCACGCCGGCGGTACGGACGGTGTGCAGCATGCTGCGATCGAGGTGCGGGTCGACGATGTGGCGCTGGCTGCGATGAGTCCTGAGGAATTGCGCAACCGTACGCGACTGCTCGTGAGCAGGGCGCAGTGGTGTGGCCACTGGCAAGACAATGTCCTACTTGATTCTGCGATGAATCAAGCACGCGCGCGTGCTGCAGATGCATTCGACCTGGTTGACGGAGAGATTGGCTTGCACGACGCGGCAACGACACAAGAGATTCGTGAAACGCTGCTGCACAGGAAGGCCAAGGAGATCCTCGAGCGCGAAAAGCGTCTTATGGTTCCGCAGATGAGCGTGACCGAGCGCTCGCAGCAATGGCCGCAGGAAGCAACTACCTGCAAGTGCCGCGATGCGCAGGCGCTTGAGCTTCAGTCAGTCGCACTTGAACAGCGCATGGGTCGGATCATCCCGGATGTTACCGCCGTCACCCTGCCAGCTCTCGGATGGCCCGCCGAGAAGCTGCTTATCGAAATCACCGTGACGAACAGGATGGATGCTGTGCGCCTCGCGCGGATCCGCGAGACTAATCTTCCGACACTTGAGATCGACCTATCCCGCCTGGGTGGCAAGGTAACCGAGTCTGAGTTCACGCGGTTGATTGTCGACGAGGTAGCGGGAAAGCGGTGGCTGCATCATCCGGCAATCGAAGCGGAGCGCGGCCGCCTTCATGCCGAACGGACGACGGCTGGGCCGGCGCGTCCCGTTCCGGCACCGCGACGTGAACGCTCCTCTGGCAGTGTAACTGGCGAACGTCGCTATCCGTCGCAACGCTACACCGGGCGAGAGGAAACAGACTTATGGCTCAAAGGCGAGGCGCTCGAGCGGTGGAAAAGAGAGAACCCTGAGTCGGCAGCGATTTGGTTTCCTGAAAAGGACTAAGACCATAGCGGGAGAGGATCGCGGGTACCCGTCATTCACATTGTCGTGTGCTGATATTTCCTAGTTGCTCTTGCGAGCATCGGAACTCGGGGAATATGCTTCTCGCCGCGCGAGAATCAGAACGTTAATGGCTAGGGCGAAAGCATTCATGGACGAGAAAATCAACAATCAAATCCTCGCTGGTGATATCACCGCGCTGACCATTGACACGTCGATCTTCGAGAAGAATGGTCTCGCTCTGGAAAGTGGGCTGCTCGCTCAACTCGAGCAGTTTCGCGAAAGCGAGTTTGAACTCGTCATAGCGAACACGGTAGCTAACGAGGTGAAGCGGCATCTTGCAAAGAACGCGACGGATGCCACGAAGGCGCTACGCACTGCACTGACGCATACCGCCAAGCATAGAGCGTTGAGCTCTGAGCATCAGGAGGAACTGACAGCACTAAGCGCTCTCGCGATAGCGGATGATGATGTGCGCGCCCGGAAGCGGTTCGATGATTGGGCGCAGCGTGTGGGGGCAGAGGTCATTCTTGAGAATGAGTTTGCCTCGATTGGTGAGGTTATGCGCCGCTACGAGGCAGGTGAGCCGCCGTTCGCGGAAACTGGTGAGAAAAAGCAAGAATTTCCTGATGCAGTCGCGTTGTCGACCCTGGAAGGCTGGGCCGAGGATCGCGACACGCGAATTCTGGCCGTCGCACATGACAAGGACTGGCAACGCTACGGTGCCCAGTCAAAGCGCCTCGTTGTGGTCGACGATCTCGCTGCTGCACTGTCTACCATTCAAGGGCTGGGAGCGGCCCGCGAGCCCGCCGTACGCCTCGCTGCGCTGTTTGTAGCCGGAGATGCTGTAGGACTTCATGCTGCCGTACTCGAGGCCATACGGCATCAGGTGGACAAGTTCGAGTTTCGTGTCGAGGCCGACTCTCAGTTCGCCGTTGAGGAGGAGGGCGTTGAGGCAACAGTTGAGGATGTTAGCCTCGACATTCCCGATGCGACCGGTACCACGCTAGACACCATATCGCGCGACGGTGGGCAGGCCGTGATTAAGGTCGGTGGAGTCGCCATGTTGGGCGTCCACGTACACTTTAGTTTTGAAAAGTTTGACAGCGTTGATCGCGATTACATGAGCATGGGTAGCGCCACAATTCCTGTCGACGTCGAAATTGAGTTCGAGGCGCTGGTGACGGTCCAGATCGATGCTGATGGGTTGACGCTAGATAGCGTCGAACTGTTGCCGGTAACGCACCACATGTATTTCAACGATATCGAACCGGACTGGATGAGCGACCCCGATAACTACGACACTTACGATCGGGACTAAGGTAAGCCACGCCTTCGGATGATCTCTGTCGCCTTGCCCCGGAGACTGTGTGACCAAGGTATTGAGTTGCCGTGTAATCGGCAACGACAGAATGCCGGCGAAGGCCGAGTCGTGCCGAAAAACATGGCTGATCGGACACCGGCCAATGCTTGAGACCGTACTCAATGGTCCACCGCGATCGTCAGGCTTTATCGAACACGGCGTCGTGTTCCTCAAGCCAGGCGCGCTGTCGCCGCAGCTTCGCTAGCTGCAGTCTACCTCTACCCAATCGGGGCAGCCGTGCGATAGGGGAGTAGCACGCGTGCGTTCGGCGTGCAGGTCCAGCACAGATTTTCCGAATTCATCCATCACGAAATGCGGACCCCCATCTGTGCTGCCGCATGAAGTTCGCACGCGGTCTGTTCCACACTGATTTGCCCCGCAGTCGATTTCTTACTGGTGCGCACGCTCATCGCGTCGTCATGCAATTTAGGGGCGCCAGGAAGTAAATCCCCATTGCGCGATAGCACGGTGGTGACCGACGACGGGTTCTTGTCGAGTGTCAATGAGCCTTCACTCCCCCTGCTTGGAGGGACGCAGTTCGCTTGCTCTAATGCTAACTTGGACTCCTAGTGTCGCTTCAGCAGAGACACTCCGTGACCATGTGGGCATGGGTTCAGTCGAACTATCGAGGGGAGAATGTCGGACAAGACGTTGGAGCTCTTGTTACAAGAGCGCGAGATTAGAAAATTGCTGGATGAGCACCTGAGGATCACGGTTGAGAGGGTGGAGGCAATCGCCGGAAAAATCGAGAATCGCTCGGATGAGTCGCTCGCGGCGGTCGATCAAGCCAAGCAGGATCTGATTGAAGCGAAGGCGGCTATCGCAACGGAGTTGGCGAACGCGAAGAAGGACATTGGCGAACTGGCGGTCCAGCGTACGCTGTCTGTCTTCTCCGAAGCGCGAAACGTCGTGCTACTAGTTGGGGGGCTGGCAATTCCGTTGATCGTGGGGTCGGGATTCATCGGCTATAGCTCTTTGAAAAGTAGCTCGATAGCCTTCATCGATGCCAAAGTTCGAGAGTGGATGTCGGTTTCGATGCCGAATTCTCCGGTGAAGGAAACGCTGGAGAAGTTTCGCAATCGCGCCGTGGTAGACGCGCTCTCCATTCGACTAGCACGGCAAACGTACGATCGTCAGCCGATGTTCTCGCGTGTGGAGCTTTCGGCGGATGAAAAAAACAGACTCTGCCAAGTGATGCTGGACTTGGATACCAGCGATAGCACTTTCATGGATGCTGCACGATTGATTGAAGCGGCGAAGGGGATCGTCGCCGGGTACGACGACGACGTGCAACTGAAGGAAGTAATCAACACCGTGCTAGGGGATGGGAAGTACTCCCAGCGCAAGCGAGACATTATTTTTGAAACGCTGTGGCGTGAGAAAAGTCTGCTTAATGCAAGTCTGACTGTTCTCGACAAGTCGGACGTCCCCAATCCTTGGGCACTTTTTGCCTTCAAGAACGTCGCCCGTCACGCGCCTCGGAACGCAGAGCAGTATGCGGTCAAGATGTTAGGCAGCTCCAGTTTTGGGAACCAACGAGCGGCGGCGGATTTCTTGGCGATGCAGAAACCGCTGGACGCATCTCTTAGAAAATGGCTGGCTGACCTGCAAGCCAAGCAAAGCCCAGACTATCCGGTGATCGCCGCCTCCATTGCTACACAGATGGTGGCGTCCCGAAACAGTAGCTTCGTTTCCGCATCGGATTTGCCCAACCCGGCGTCAACTCCGGCGGTACAAGCAGCCGCTGCTTCTCTGCTCTACAACGCCATTCAGAGCGGGGCGAAGTTGAGATTGTCGAGGTTTGGTTCAGATCCGGAGGCTCTCTTGTGGGAGCGCACGATTGAAAACCAAACTCGAATGGCGCAGCTAGATCGACTCAGAGCCTACTTTGAGAACGAAGACTTGCTGACTGCTGTGTTGTCCAAGAACGTCGGCGACGTAGCAGCGCTTGCTAACGCGATCTCCGCACTGGAGGTGCCCGATGGGCAAAGTTATTTTGCGTCAATTCAATTGACCCTCTCGAACTCGGGTTGGCTTCAAGTTGAGGGTGGAACGCGGCTTGATGCGCGTGCTCTGGTGGGGACCATTCGATTGAGCAAGATATCAGATGGACTAATGGCGTTCTGGCGTACGCCGAGTGGTCAGTTTATATCGGGAAAGGTGTCGGCCGGTTCGAACCTTTCCGGCGCTCGGTTTACGTATCTTGCCGATCAAATCCGACTTGGCCAGTTGGAAATGCATAGCATGGAAAGAACGGAATTCTAGCGAGGTACGGGCTTCTGAGTTGGGGCGGTTAAGGCTGTCGAAATCTGCCTCTGTCTGTGTCGAAAGGCGGACCGTCCCAATAAGCTCGAGCCCAATCCGGTAGTGGAAACGTCCGCTATGTTTGGCAAAAATTCGCAGCGCTGCTATGCGTGGGAGAGTGCATGTACATCTCAGAAATTAAGATCGAGAATTTTCGCTTGTTCGGTTCTGGTGAGCATGCCTTTGCTCTCAGTCTCAAGCCAGGGCTGACCGCCCTTATCGGAGAAAACGACGCCGGGAAGACTGCATTGATTGACGCCATTCGGCTCGTTCTCGGCACAAGAGACCAGGAAATGTTGCGAGTCGATGCCACTGATTTCCACCAGTCAGTGGCAGGAGCCGGTCGAGCCGATCAGATCATCATCAGGCTACAGTTTCGCGACCTGACAGCAGCTGATCGAGGTGCTTTCGCCGAGTTTTTGACCTACGAAACTATCGACGGGAAGGTTGAGACAACGCTGATCATTACGTGGGTGGCGAAGCGCAATAACAATGAGAGCACCTCTAGGCGCCTGCTTGCACCGGAGTGGAGAACTGGTGCAAACGGTGACGGGCCAGTGCTCGACTTCGGCGCTCGATCGCTACTCACGGCAACGTATTTGCGACCGCTGCGTGACGCCGAGCGGGCGATGAGTGCTGGGCGTGGGTCGCGGCTGTCCCAAATTCTTCAACATACCAAGGAAATCAAAGGAAGCGGTGTTGGGTTCGACAGCGCAGCGAACCCCAACCCGGACCCTAAGACGCTGAGCATCCTAGGTCTTGGCGACTATGCCAGCTATCTTTTCGGGGAGAGCGACGGCATCAAGCAGGCGAGTAAGCGCCTCAACGACGAGTATCTCGAACCGCTGTCTTTTGCGAATGACTTGTTGAAGGCGAGCATCGGCGTGAATGGGTCGCGAGAAGATGCGATTCGTCTAAGACAGTTGCTCGAGAAGCTCGAACTGGTGCTAACCGGCGGAAAAAATGAGGGTAGTACGCACGGGCGCGGGCTCGGGTCCAACAACCTCCTCTTTATGGCCTGCGAGTTGCTATTGCTAGCAACGGAGAGTGATGGCTTCCCGCTATTGCTAATCGAGGAACCTGAAGCGCATCTCCACCCTCAACGTCAACTCCGCCTCATGTCGTTTCTTCAGGACCAGGTGGACAAGATTCGGCAGGATGGCCAGAAGATTCAGATCATCGTCTCGACACATAGCCCCAATTTGGCCTCAGAGCTGAGGCTCGATAACCTTGCCTTGATCAAAGGCGCGCGGGCATTTCCGCTGTGTGAGGGGCGAACGAAGTTAAGTAAGTCCGACTATCGCTTCCTCGAGCGGTTTCTTGATGTAACAAAAGCCAACCTTTTCTTCGCGCGCGCTGTACTAGTTGTCGAAGGCGACGCCGAGAGCATTCTGCTGCCCGTGCTGGCGAAGCTACTGGGCCGGGATTTCCATTTCTATGGGGTCTCGGTCGTCAATGTCGGTGGTGTCGGACTTGGTCGCTATGCTCGCATCTTTATGCGAGAGGAGCCTGAGACAGACGGCCTTGTGAACATTCCCGTTGCATGCGTCACCGACATGGACGTCATGCCGAACGATGCCCCTTGGATTGTCGGAAAGCTCAAGGAAGGTGAGGCGATACCCTCACGGCCACCATCGAAGCGGCAATGGCGTGTGAAGCAGGATTTCCCGGGGGACACGCTTGAGCAGCGGCGCGAGGAGCGTCGTGCAAAGGCGTCTGGCCAGCGGGTTGAAACGTTCGTCGCCAACGAATGGACGCTGGAGTTTGATCTCGCGTATTTTGGCTTAGAGAAGCTTGTGTGGGGCTCGGCCGCGCTCGCGCTCGGTGATGACGGCATACAAGCCGGTAGCCTGAAGCAAGCCGATGTGATCAACGCAGCAGAGACTGAGTTCAAGCTACTGGTTGATCAGAAGCTCGACAAGGCAACTCTAGCGTCGCATGTGTACGCCAAGTTCGAAATAGAAAAAGCGTCTAAGGCGATCGCTGCTCAGTATCTCGCAGAGAGTCTCGAGGCTCTGATGTCAGAGAAAAAAATGACATGTGATCAGCTACGCGATCGGCTGCCTCCCTATGTGATCGCTGCGATCGAGTATGTGACGGCACCGTTCGACGCAAATCTTGCTCCGGGAAAGAGCGGGGATGCCGGGGGAGCGCTGGGATGATTGACCCTCTGGCCAATTTTATACAGGAAGACGATGCCCGTTGGGCATCGCAGTTGATGGGCTTGGGGCCTGATGCCTTCAGCTCAGTGGAGGGAGACGATAGCCGCTTGCGAGCTATGTTGAGCCTCGAGACAGCGGATTTTGAGGCGTGCCCGGGAAGTGGTAAGACAACTCTGCTAGTGGCGAAGCTCGCGGTTCTCGCAAAGCGTTGGCCTTATCGTCAGCGCGGCATTTGCGTACTGTCCCATACCAATGCTGCACGCAACGAGATCGGGGAGCGGCTCAGCAACTCTGCGGCCGGGATTTCGTTGCTCCGCTACCCACATTTCGTTGGCACCATCCATTCCTTCGTGAATGAGTATCTCGCAATTCCCTGGCTGCGTTCCAAGGGCAATCCAGTGCAGATGATAGATACGCAAGTCGCGCTTTCGAGGCGGATGAAATCACTCGAGTGGAAATGGCGTTTCGTGTTAGAAAAGCGGCAGCTCAGCGAGTATGCGTTGATGTATGCGGCGACTGACTATACCGGCGGCGATAAGGGAAAGCTGGGCCGAGACTCAGACCTCTACAAGAGACTGGTCGAGGCGGCACGTAGCTCAAGCGAACAAGGCTACTTTTGTTTTGACGAGATGTTCGTTTGGGCGAATGAGCTGCTCGACAAACGGCCCGAAGTTGCGTACGACTTGCGCGCACGTTTCCCTCTTCTTTTCATTGACGAGGCACAAGACAATAGCGAGGAGCAATCGGCCTTGCTGCATCGAATCTTCTGTGCCGGCGACTCGCCTTCGCGCCGCCAGCGGTTCGGAGATTCGAATCAAGCCATCTACGCTCACAGTGGCCAGGAAGGTGCTGCAACGGATCGCTTCCCTTCTGGATCAAAACACGATATCCCGCGTAGCTACCGTTTTTGCCAGGCTATGGCGGACGAAGTCAAAGGCTTCGGCGTCGCGCCGCAAATGCTCATTGGCGCTGGACCTACAAGCACCAAGATTGCCGCTGGACCGAAGGCGCCAGTGCTCTTCCTCTTCGACGACGAATCAGTGCGCGAAGTGCTACCCCGCTATGGGGCGCATCTCGTCTCCTGTTTTGGTGAGCGGGACCTTGCCAATGGAACCTACGTCGCCGTTGCCGGTGTTCACGAACTTGACAAGGAAGATCCCATACCACGCGCGATGGGACACTACCAACCGAGCTATGACCCTGCGTGCGCGAAAAAGGAGTCGGCACCCGGTAGTCTCATCCAATATCTCGCAAGGGCGAGGGTCGGGATAGTCAAAGCCGGGAACACGCACGTGGCGGTTGATGCGTTGGCATCCGCTCTATTGGCGGTTAGCGATCTCCTTGGGAAGCCGCATCCTGGCTTTAATCACAGGTCAGCACACAGGAGATTGCTTGATGTTCTGCTTGATGCGTCCGCGCGTGAAGCGTATCTGAAGCTCGTTGATATGGTGATCACCGAGCAAGCAGCCTTTGACGCGGCAGCTTGGAACGCTAAGGTACTTCCGCTGGTGCATGCAGTTGTTGGGGGATTGAGCAATGACGCGGTGCTGACGGACGATGCTAAAGCCTTTCTTGAGTGGTCGCCCGCCACTATTAAGGAGGAGAGGGAGGATGTGCCCGGTTCTCCGACCAGCAATCATTTTGGTTACCCACGAGATGTGCCGAAAGTAGAGATCAGGCTTGGCTCCATCCACTCGGTGAAGGGGGAAACCCACACTGCGACGTTGGTGCTAGACAGCTTCTACCATAAACATCACTTGAGCGAACTGAAGCCGTGGCTGCTTGGGACACGGGTTGGCGGCTCCAGCGCAGGAAAGAACGGCAAGGTTGTAATGGAAGGTGTGCGCATGCTCGGTCGACTCAAACTCCACTACGTCGCGATGACTCGACCATCGCACCTACTTTGTCTTGCGATGCGAAAAGATGCTTTCGTGGAGGAAGAGCTCGGAATTCTGACGGCGCGAGGATGGCAGATCGTTGATTGCAGTGCACCGGCGGAGAATGGATAGGGCGGTCGTAGGGAAATGTGAGGTTTGCGCGCGAGTTGACGTGGAAATTTCCACAAAAATCTTTACATTTCTGTGGGGGTACGTACGGGCTACATGCCAGAGGTTCCCGTCACACAACGTTCTAGCTAAGGTGAGCCGTTGCCGCTAGTTCTTGAGAGGTGCTAAGAACCGTTTTAAGTCCCTCTCGGCACTCAACAAAAAACCCGGCAGTCCGCCAAGGACGCCGGGTTTTTTGTTGGCCTTCAGTCTGCAGGGTTGCAGCGTTCTAGTCGCTCTCGCAAGGCTTCTTGAAGAGATGCTTCACGCCGCATTTGGTCGCATGCGCCGCATTCTTCACGCCATGCCCAACCGTGCGCGCGGCATTGGCCGTCGCATGCCCGGCTTCCTTCGCGGCATGCCCGGTCTTGCGAGCGGCTTCCTTCGTGCCCTGCTTGATGTTTTCCTTGGTCTCGGACAAGTCGGCATGGGCGAGGGGACTGAGCAGCGCCAACAGCAGCGCAGGGATCAAAAGCAGAGGGCCTTTCACAGCGGAATCCTCACAAACAGGTTCATGCAACGGACGCGTCGAGCACCACGGCGGCGCGGCCGGTCAACAGGATGCGCGCGCCACTGCGCACGGTGAATCGGTACAGGACGTTGTTGCCGTCGCCGCCGATGCGTTCAGCTTCGACGTCGAGCGGTGCGTCGATGGTGTCGAGGCGCGGGACGTGGGCTTCAACGTTGCGCACGCTGGCAAGAAAGCCGGCGCGCGGGCGCGCTTGCGCAGCATCGCACAGGGCGCCATGCACGGCCATCGCCTGAGCGGCGTATTCGATGCCGCAGACGGCAGCCAGTTGACCGTGCGAGCGCAGCGGGTTGGCAGCGTCACGATGGCTCGTGGCGCTGCAATGGATGTGTGCTTCGTCCCAGGCGACAACGGTGTCGAGCAGACACATCGCGCCGCTGTGCGGAATGCGTGCCGCGATCCAGTTGCGGTCAAGCGGCGGAGCCGGCTGCGCGCTTGACGTCATGGCGTGCTGAAGGTGATGTCGACCTGCACGCGGGTCTCGGGCAAATACTCGAGCACCACGCGGCCTGCACGCCGTGCGGCCAACGCTTCCAGCAATGGCAGCGCGCGGGCTGCGGCGTTGCCGTGCCACAGGGTTTCCAGGCTAGTGTGTGCCAACGCCGTCGGGGGCGCGTCCGTCAGCGCGACGTCAATGCGCGCGAGCGTGCGCGGGCCGGCTTCGGGCGCGAGTACCAGCGCCACCGCAAACGTATCGGGCACGGGCCGCACCGCATTCAGCGGCTCCGGATAATCGCCGTCATAGGCGATCAGCAGCGTGGGTGTGGCGTCAATTGCGACCTGGCAAAGGCTGTCCAGCAGGCCGGCGGCAAAGCTGCCGTCGTACGCGCACAGCACGTTGGACGGCGCCATCGCGTGCGTGGCGATGCTCCAGTAGCCGGCCGGCGCGTTGTGCACGGAGTTGTGGAAGCGCGTGGGCGACAGTTTGCGATCGTCGCCTGCCAGGGTCTCGCAGATGGCGTTGCAGTTATGGCCGTCGCCGCCAGACGAGCTGAAGACCGTGGCCAGCGTGGCGGCATCGCGTCCGCTCGCTGCAACGGCTTCGTGGCCGACTGCCAGCGCGAGTTTGACTACCGGCCCCGTCCGACGACGTTCCACCGACGGCAGGCCGGCTGGCGGCGGCAATTCCGTCGGCGCGTGTGCGTAGGGTGCGCGGCCTGCGAGCACGTCAGCCGTGTGCGGCCAATCCTGCAGGCCGGGGCCCAGCACGCCGATGCTTTCGATGAAGACGCTCAGGCCGGTCATGACGACACCCCCACATCGCCTGCGCGGGCAAAGACCAGGCTGCAATTCGTGCCGCCAAAGCCAAACGCGTTGCTCAGTGCCGCGCGAACAGGCGCGTCGCGGCTGGTTGTCAGGTAGTTGACGTTCAACGCCGGGTCGGGCTGCGTGGTGTTGATGCCGGCGGGCAGAAATTGATGGCGTAGCGCCAGCGCTGTAATCACGGCTTCCAACGCTCCCGCCGCGCCCAGCGTGTGGCCGGTCGCGCCCTTGGTGGAACTGCACGCCGTGCCGTCGAACAGCGCCTGGATGGCCCGCGCCTCCGCAGCGTCATTGCTGGGCGTGCCGGTGCCGTGCAGGTTGATGTAGTCGATGTCCGTTGCGCTCAGGCCGCTGGTGGCGAGCGCTTGCGCCATGGCCGCGCGGGCGCCCAATCCTTCGGGATGCGGCGACGACATGTGATGCGCATCGCTCGATTCGCCAATGCCGAGCAGCAGGATGGCGCCGTCGTCCAGCGCGTCGTTGGCGGCGGGGGCGCGCTCCAGCAGCGCAAAGGCCGCTGCCTCGCCGATGGAGATACCGTCGCGCGCCGCGTCGTACGGCCGGCATGGTTGCCGCGACAGCAGCTCAAGCGAGTTGAAGCCGTACAGGGCGGTCAGGCACAGCGAATCGACGCCGCCGACCACCGCCGCATCGATGAGCCCCGCAGCCAGCATGCGCCGCGCCGAGGCAAAAACCTTGGCCCCCGACGAGCACGCCGACGAAATCACCATGGCCGGGCCGCTCAGCCCAAAGTACGCACGCACAAACGCGGCGGGCGAATAGATGTTGTGCGTCTGCGCGTAGTGAAAACTCCCCGGCAACGCGCCTGTTTGCGGATCGCGCTGCTGATAGGCGCGCTCGGTTTCGAGAATGCCCGACGTGCTGGTGCCGATGAATACGCCGACGCGCGCGGCGCCATGGCGCGCCTTGGCGGCTTCAACGCCTTCGGCAAAACCGTCCTGTGTGAGGCCGATCTGGGCGAGCCTGTTGTTGCGGCAATCGAAATCGGCCAGGTCTGCACGCACGGGCGCCGCGTCGGCCCCGGGCACTTCGCCGATCCAGGTGTCGAGATCAGCGCGCGGGAAGGTGCACGGCGTGAGGCCGCCACGTTGGCCGCGCAACGCGTCGAGCGTGGCGTCAAGGCCACGTCCGAGGCAGCTCGTGGCGGTGAAATGCGTGAGCAGGACGGGCTTCACGGGCAGGATGTCGCGGCGATGGTGGGGTGGGATGGTTCGGCAGACTGGCGCGCCGATTCTTAACAAATTTTATCAAATGGCCATTTGCGGACGCGTGCTCTGCGCCGGCTGGGCGGGAAGGGCAGCGCGCAACGTCGTCCACTGCAATTGCGCGCGGGCGGCGGCTTCCAGCATCTTCGGCAACACGGCCAGCAGCACAGGCGCCCCGTGTGCATCGCGCGCCGCGTGGCCGTCGTGCAGTAGCAGGATGTCCCGTGGGGCGAGACCGTGCAGCAGGCGATGGGCAATGGCTTCGGCGTTGCGCGAGCGGGTGTCGAAGCCGCGGCGCGTCCAGCTCGCCAGTTGCAGGCCAAGCCGACACAGCACGGGCTCCAGAAACGGATTGCGCAGGCCGGCCGGCGCGCGGAAGAACAGCGGGCGCGTGCCGGTGATCTGCGTGAGCGTGTCTTGCGCGGCAGCAATCTCGCGTCGCAACGCGCCCGGCCCCTGCAGCGAAAACGTATGCCGATGGCGCTGACTGTGGTTTTCCACCGCATGCCCGCGCGCGACGATGGCCTCGACGCAGCGCGGGTGCCGCTGCGCCAAGTCGCCGATGCAGAAGAAGGTGGCCTTGGCGCCGTATTGGTCAAGCATGTCCAGCACGCGCGGCGTGACATCGGGGTCAGGGCCGTCGTCGATGGTCAACGCGATCTGCTGACCCGCCGTGGCGGGCAGATGCGTCCAGTTCGGGCCGAGCCAGCGGCTGCGCGGCCACAGACCGCCGGCCATCAGCACGAGATGCGAAGCGATGACGCTGCCGCCCGCCCACGGCCACGTCGATGGATCGGCTGCGACGGCAACGGCCGCACCGGCGTGCAGTGCCAGGGCGCCGTTGATCAGGGGGCTCGGCTTCCAGCGGCGGGCTGTGCCAAGCGGTGAGGTGGTCGGTGCGTTCATGCGGCGGCGTGCTGATCGTGATGGGCGCGTGGCGCCAGGATGGCGGCAAACACCAGCGCAAGCATGGCGCCCGGGCCGACGGTCAGCCCGAAGGTTTCGAGCATCGGCACGCGGGAAAACGCCAGGAGGCCGAAGCCGGCCACCGTCGCCAGGTTGGCCACCAGCAGTGACACCAGCGTCTGCGGCGCAATGGCCTGCGTGCGTTGATTGAAGAACAGCGCGTAGTTCGAGCCCACGGCCACGATCAGCAGCATGCCGACCAGATGCAGGATGGTCAGCGGCACGCGTGCCACCGCAAAGCCGGCCGTCACCACCAGCACCGCCGCCACCAGGGGCGCCAACGCGCGGAGCGTCCGCTGCGGTGAGCGCAGCGCCACAAGCAGCAGCAACGCGATCGCCGCAAAACCCGCGAGCGAGAGGCGCAGGTCTTCCCGCACGTAATCCACGTACAGCCGATCGGCTTCGGCCTTCATGTCGACGAAGAGCGCGCCGGGCACGTTCGCTTGTGCGACGGCGGAGCGAATCGGGGCGGCGTCCAGGCTGGGACGATTTGTGGCGTTATTTGCAGTGGCCGGCGCGGCCGCTGGTGCACGCAGTGGCAGCATGGCGCTCCATTGCCCGGCGCGCTCGGTCAGCAGCGCGTCCACCGCCAATGCCATCGACGTGCCCTTCAGGTCTGCACGCCGCAAAAGGGGCTGCGTGCGTGCCGCCTCCACATCGGCGATGAACGGGGCGAAGAGATCGGGCTTCACGCGGATCGGCTGATCTTCAACGGCGCTGCGCATGCGGGCGGCCAGCGCATCGGCGGGGGGCAGGCTTGCAAGGCGCGCTTGCTGCGTGGCATCGCTCGGCAGATAACGCGCGGGATTTTCGAAGCCGGCGAGCACGCCGTTGTCCACCAGCGGCTGCAGTTGCGCGGCGATCTTCTCGGCGCCTTCCAGCGCGGCCTGTTCCGTTGCGGCCGGGATCACCACCAGATAGCGCACATCGGGTGCGCCCACGTCTGCGCGCAGGCTGGCGTCGAGCGCCTGGCTCTTTGCGGGGACGGGGCTCAGCGCGGCGAGTTCGCGGCTCCACAAGCCATCGCGATGCAGCGCAAGTGTCGTGCATGCACCGATGAGCACCGCCGCCAACAGCCAGCGCAGGCGCGGTGCGGCAGACGTCGCCCGCGCCAGCCACGCGCCCACGCGTGACACATCGCGCGTTGCCCCTTCTGCACCCCGCAGATGCGGCAGCACATAGCGCGTCACCAGCGCGGCCGTCACCAATCCGACGATTGAATA
The DNA here is from genome assembly GCF_000620465.1 of Ralstonia sp. UNC404CL21Col. Taxonomy (GTDB): domain Bacteria; phylum Pseudomonadota; class Gammaproteobacteria; order Burkholderiales; family Burkholderiaceae; genus Ralstonia; species Ralstonia flatus. The sequence continues at coordinate 1,028,605 of NZ_JIBE01000003.1, read as the reverse complement.
CAGCCCCAGCTGCACCAGCCCCGGAAAGCCCGAGAACAGCATCGACGCAAAGCCGCACACCGAGGTCAGCACACCCAGGCGGATGGTCGGCCAGTACGTGGCAATCCATGCGCGCAGGCTGTCATTGGCGGTGGCGCCGCGCAAGCGGGCGGATTGCACAAACAGGTAGATCGAATAGTCGACCGCCTCGCCGATGAGCGTGGTGCCGAACCCGAGCGTGAGCCCATGCACCGCGCCGAACGTCAGGCTGACGGCCGCCACGCCCGCCGCCACACCCGACAGCACCGGCAGCAATCCCAGCGCCACGGTACGCGGCGAGCGGTACACCGTCAGCAGCAGTGCCACCACCAGCACGAGGCTGACGGCGGAAAGCCGCTCGACGTCGTGCTTGATGGTGTCGCGCGAATCGACGGAGAACACGCCCGGGCCCGTCATCACGATGCGCGTTGACGTCGCGTTCGGCACGGTGCGGGCGGCCGCCTCGAATGCGCGGCGCACGGTATCGATGGCCTGCGCCTGCGCATCGGTGTCGGAGCCGGCAGCCGTTGTCTGCACGACCAGGACGGCGCGCTGGCCATCGCGCGATGCCCACACGCCATGCATCGACGACGGTAGCGCCGTGTTGTCGAGCTGGCCGACGAGCGCCGCCACCTCGCCCGTCGGATCGCGCGGCAGCATGGTCTTGGCGACGAGCCCGGCCGATGAACTCAGCAGATCCAGACTTTCGCCCAGCGCCGCGTGCAGCCCTTCGGTGGAAAAGCGCTGTGGCGTGACCGCGGGGCTGAGCACATAGCGGTGGTCGAAGACGAACTGCCGGTCGCGCGCCTCGCTCACGGGCTCGCCGTTATTGACGGCACTGAACCGTGCGTCGGCACGCAGCGTGGCGGCCAGCTGCTTTGACAGCGTTGCGCGGGTGGCCGCGTCGCCGCCCTCAATGCCGACGAGGATGAGCCGCGACACCAGCCCCTCGCGCAACTGGTCGACCAGCACACGCTGCTCCGCACTCGGCGATCGCGGCAGGAACGCCGACAAGTCCGCCGTAAAGCGGGTACGCCCGATCACGACCGCGCACAGCAGCAGGCCGGTCAACCAGACCAGCACCGCAGGCCGACGCAGGGCGTGCAAGCGTTTCATGTGCGCGCCGTCCTCAGTTGCCGGGCACGCGTTGCAGGCGCATCAGCGAATGATCGCCGTCGGCCTGGCGGATGGCGACGCTGCGCAGTACATCGCGCGTGCCTTCCAGCGTGATGGTGCTGACGACCTTCTGCATGCGTGCGTCGAGCGGCGAAAGCGTGAGCGTCCAGTCATCGCCGTGGCCCGCGATGGCGACTTTGTAGATCGCCTCGAGCGCGTAGCGGTTACCCGCCAGCGTCGCGCGGATGCTCTCGATAAAGGCGCCCAGCTCGGGGTACTGCGACAGCGGCATCGTGAACTTGCGCTGATTGCGCTCCACGGTCAGCTTGTCGCCGTCAATCACGAGGTGCTCGGGCTTCGGCGCCAGGGTGCGCTTTTCCAGATGATCGGGCGCGACGAACACCAGCTCGCCAGAGGATTCGATGGGCTGCGCCGCGATTGAGAGCGTCTTTGTTTCCGTGAACGTCGCGCGTCCCGACTTGTTGCGTGCGAGCGTCGACATCAGTTGGTCGAGCGTCCAGGCGGTATCTGCGGCGTGGGCGGTCGCAGCCAACAGGCTGGCTGCGAGCATGGCCAGAAAGGCGCGGAGGAATAGGCGCGTTGCAGTCATGGCGTTGGGGTGGTCTGGCGCTCGGCGGGGGCGTGATCCTGCGCATCGGCTGTGTCGGCATCCTGCCAGAAGTCGAAGTAGTTGAACCAGTTGCAGGGCGCGACGCGGCAGTAGTGCTCAACGCGTTCCACATAGCGGGCGAGGGCGGCTTGCACGGCGGCGGCGCGATCTTCGCGGCGCACATCGGTGAAGTCCGCCAACGGATCGAAGTGTACGGCGTAGCGATTGCCACCGAGGTGCAGCCCCGTCATGAACAGCACGGGGCGCTTCAACATGGCCGCCATGTGCAACGGCCCCAGCGGAAACGCTGCAGGGCTGCCCAGAAAATCCATCTGCTGAACGGACGGCCCCGCATCGCGCAACAGCGTGCGATCGGCCAGCATGCCGACGAGGCGGTTGTCGTCCAGCGCTTCGCGCACTTGCAGCATGGCGTCTACGCGGCCCAGCGGAATGACCTCCGGCGCCGCCGCCGGGTTGATGGCGGCAACCGCAGCGTTGATGTTGCGTGCGTTCTCTTCGTACATGGCGACGGCCACGCGTAGGTCGGGCACTGTGCGGCCGAGCGCGCGCACCACCTCGAAGCTGCCCAGGTGCGCGCCCAGCAGGAACGCACCGCGCCCCTGCGCCAGCACGTCGTGCACGTGGTGCTGGCCCTGCAAATGGATGTCGAACAGATCGAAGCGACCGCTGATCAGGTAGATGCGGTCATGGATGGTCGTGGCGAAGGTGAACATGTGGCCGAACACCTCACGCAGCGTTGCGGGCCGGCCGAGTGCGCGTTGCAGATAGTCACGCGAAGCACGCCGCGCCGCAGGCGACGCCGCGACGAAATACACCGCAATCAGCCGCAACAGGACACGGCCGAACGGCCGCCCCAGCCGCAGCGACAGCCACGTCATCAGGCGCAGTAGCGCGAGGTTGCTGCGCTCCGGACGCTCGGCCCAGTCGGGGCGCTTCATGCGGCAACGCCCTCCGACGCGGATGCGGACAGCACGCCGCTGGCCACTTCACGCGCGCCTGCGCGGATGGTGAAGCGCACGGCATTGCTGGCTGTCGTCTCGAATGCGAGGTCGAGCCATTCCCCGGGTGCCGCAGGACTGAGAAACTTGGCCGAGCTGATTTTGCAGGCATCCAACGAGCGGCCCAGTGCCGCACCGATCGTGTGGAGCGCATGGTCGAGCAGCACCACGCCCGGGACGATCGGGTGACCGGGAAAGTGCCCCGGCAGCGCCGGGTGATCCGCAGCGATGGTGAAACGCATGGCGGGCTTGTCTGGGCTGCGATTCGAATGCTGTGCGACGAGCGCGGCCAGCACATCGCGGGGCAGTTTGCCGGTCTCGTTGCGTGGCAGCGCGTCCACCAGCAGCAGCGGGCGCGGCAGAAATGCTGCATCGATGCGGTCGTGCAGGGCGCGCAGCACGTCCGCCGCGCTCAGGCCCGGCGCCACAACCAGCGCCACGAGGCGCGTGACCGCCGCGCTGCCGTGCGCGTGCGGCGCCGCGGGCGCATCGTCCGGCATGTAGAAGACACCATCCTCCACGCCCGCAATCGCATTGAGCTGGTGGTTCAGATACGCCAGCGACGACCGCTTGCCGGCAATGTTGATCAGGTCAGCCTTGCGCCCGTGCAGCAGAAAATGTGTCTCGTCGATCAGCTCGATCACATCTCCCATCGGCACCGCGGCTTCGACGTGTCCGCCGTAGACCCACACCGTCGGGCCGTCGTCTTGCGGCGTGCCGGGGCGCGACTCCATGCGGACATCGGGGTACAGGTGCCACGCGGTTTCCTGCGCGGTGCGGCGCGTCGCAACCTGGCCGGTTTCGGTGCTGCCGTAAATCTCCAGGAGCGGCGCGGACAGGCGCGTCTCGGCCTCCCGCGCCAGCGCTTCCGACAGCGGCGCAGTCGCCGACAGCACGAGCGATGCGCTCGGCAACGCGGGCTCCGATGCCAACAGCGCCCGCAGATGCACCGGCGAGGTCACCAGCACGCGCGGCTGCGGTACGGCGTCCAGCGCCTCGCGAATGTCCGCCGGATAGAACGGCTGCCGGTTGCTGAACGCCAGGCCGCCTTGCAGCGCCAGCAGCACCGTCACCTCAAAGCCGTACATGTGCTGCGCCGGCACGGTGCCGACCAGCGTGAACGCGCGCCCGTCGCCCAGGCCGAGATGGTCGACGGCCGTGCGCATGCAGCGCACCAGCGCGCCCCACGTCTTGCGATGCGGCACTGGCGTGCCCGTCGAGCCGGACGTGAACAGCACCGCCATGATTTGCGAGGCGTCGATCTGCGGCACGTCGATGGGCGCGGTGTCGGCATCCAACGCATCGGGATAACGAAAGCCCGGCAGGTCGACGGGGCAGGCCGCCGCGTCGTGCAGGCAGAACACGTCCGGCGCGAATGCCGAAAGCTGCCGCACCATCTGCGGCGTCTGCATGGGCGGCAGCAGGCTGATCTTGCCGGCCACCAGCGTCGCGCACAGGCCGACGGCAAAGCGGTAACGGTCTGCGCAGGCATTGAATACGTGGGCGCCGGGCGGCAGCATTGGGGCCAGCGCCATCACATCGGCCAGGAACGCACGTGCAGAGACGGGCGCGCCGTCACGCCAGGCGAGCGTGCGGTCGAGTGTTGAATGGGAGACCAGCGGGTAAGTCGGCATGAAGTGAATCTTGGAGCGAGTGGGTTCAGCGGGGGCGCTCTGTGGCGATGGGCGCTGCGTGCCCGGATTGTTCCGATTGTCGATACGCGCGCACCGCATCGAACAGGCTGGAGCGCGGCTCGCCGCGCAGCACGATGCGGCGGCAGAGGTATTCCGCCACGAACATCACGCCCACCAACGGCAGCGAAAGATAGTTCGCAAACGTCGACCACGTGACGGTCGATGCCGTGGCAAACAGCAGCGTGGATACGGCGGCGGTCGCCAGGAAAAACAGGGTCCACGCCAGAGTGATGCGCCGCGAGTAACGCGCAATGCGCGGCGTCAGCGTGCCGTGCACCATGTGGGCAAAGCGCGTGCACAGCGGCTCGCGCCCCGCCGCCAGCGTGCGGCCGAACACGTAGGCCATCATCAGGTTGAAGCTTGCGTGTTCGAGATACAGCCCCCAGTCAAAATGCGCGGCCAGCGGTGCGCGCGCCATCCACAGTGCGCCGCACACGAGCAGCCAAAGCGGCAACAGCTTTGCACGATGCCGGGAACGCGTGGCCGCCACCAGCGCAATTGCCAACGGCGGCACCAGGGCCATCGCCAGGCCCAAGCCGTGCGCACCCGGCGTGGCCGCTGCGTAATGCGCGCCAACCTGATACGCCACCACGGCGCCCACGCCCGCAGCGCCGCGCGCAAAGGCGGTCAATCGGTGCATGGCAGAAGGCGTTGGAAGAGGCCGCGGTGCATTGTGGTCGTCGGGGGCGGGCAGTTTCCTCATAGGGCGGCCACATTCTAGGGCTCCAGGCGTGTCTCGCCCGCGCCGGGCGCCGCGTGTTTGTAACCGGATGTACGCGCCGGGCTGGCCCTGCTGTGCCGAGCCTTGCCGGTTTACGGCGCCACACCAGCCGTTGAATCGTTTGCGTCACTTCTGCACACGCCGCGATATGCAGTCTTTGTCACGGTTTCGCGCTATACGGGGTGTAACCCTTCGTCTAGAATCCGCGTAGCTTAAACGACCCCCTTCACAGGCTGGGCTGGACAAGGCAGGGGCTTCGCGCAAGGAAACGTCGTTGGCTCTGGCCGCAATCCCCGCTACATGCCGCCTGTGGTTGCAAGACCGATGAACGACCTGGAAAAAGAGCTCGCCGCGCTCATGATCGGCGAACTGAATCTCGAAGACATTCAACTCGATGCCCTGACGGCGGACACACCGCTGTATGGCGAGGGCTTTGGGCTCGACTCCATCGATATCCTCGAAGTTGCGCTGCTGATCTCCAAGAAATACGGCTTTGAGCTGCGCTCGGGCAATCCCGACAACCAGAAGATCTTCGCCTCGCTGGGCTCACTCGCAGCCTACGTGGCAGAGCACCGCACGCGATAGGCTCGCGCCCGCGCCCGACGCATTCCGCTTTCAACGTATCGCCGGACCGACGCCATGCCGATGACCGGCGCTTCCACCACGCATCTCGTTCTGATTCCGAGCTACAACCCGGGCCCCAAGGTTGACGACACCGTGCGCAGCGCGCGTGCGCAGTGGAACCCGGTCTGGGTGGTGGCCGACGGCAGCACCGACGGCAGCACCGAACGGCTGCAGGCCATGGCCGCGCAAGACCCGGGGCTGCGCGTGATCGTGCTGCCCCGCAATCGCGGCAAAGGCGTGGCCGTGCTGGCCGGGCTGGAAGCTGCTGCCGCGGCAGGCTTTTCCTACGTGCTGACCATGGACGCCGATGGCCAGCATCCCGCAGACCTCATCCCCGAGTTCATGGCCGCCTCGCAGGCTGCGCCCGACGCGATGATCCTCGGCCAACCGGTGTTCGACGCGTCGGCGCCGCAGGTGCGCGTGCAGGGTCGGCGCCTGTCCAACGGCTGCGCAGACATCGAAACGCTGTGGGCCGGCATTGGCGATACGTTGTTCGGCTTTCGCGTCTATCCGATTGCACCGCTGGCCGAGATCATGCGCCGGCAGGCATGGATGCGCGGTTTCGATTTCGATCCGGAAGCGGCGGTGCGCCTATGTTGGGCGGGCGTGCGCCCGATCCGGCTGGCGGCGCCGGTGCGCTACTTCCGCGCGCACGAGGGCGGCGTCTCGCATTTCCGGTATCTGCGCGACAACATCCTGCTGTTCGGGATGCATCTGCGCCTGACGGCGGAGGGCATGCTGCGGTTGCCGTCGATGATTGCACGGCGGGTGCAGCGCCGTTGGTAGCCCGTGGCGGGCTCGTTCAGACCGCTTCCGCGGTGGCCTTGGCCTGGTTCAGCAGGGTTTCGGCGGCGTGCCAGGCTTGCGACGCGACGGATGGATCGCCGATGGCGCGGGCGTCGGCCGTGGCGCCCGACAGCAGCATCACGTAGACCCCCGCAAGTTGCCGTGCCGTATTGGCGGGCACCACATCCTTGAGCAGCGTTTCCATCATGGCGAGCAGGTCGTCGCGGTAGCGCACCGCCACGTCGGTCACCTTGGGGCAGGTGGAGCCGAACTCCGCCAGCGCGCGTTCGAACAGGCAACCCGCAAACTCCGGGGTGCGGAACCACGCGCCGTACCAGTCGAAGATGCCCTTCAGGCGGGCGGTAGCGTCGGGCAGGGGGCTGAGCTTCTCGGCGATGCTGCCCATGACGTACGTATAGCGCTGCTCCAGCACTTCCTTGATCAGATCATCCTTACCGGAAAAGTGGCGGTACAGCGTCATACGGGCGACGCCGGACTCGTCGATGATCCAATCGACGCCTACGGGATGGAAGCCGTGCTGGGAAAACAGCTCGCCGGCCTTGTCCACCACCTGTTGGCGCTTGCTTGCGCGCATTGCCACCTCTCCTGTTTGCTGTGCCGCATCTTAGCACCGGCCTCTTTTTGCGGCCTGTGGATTTGGCCCGCGCGCCGTGCGCTGCAGAGTGTTGTTGCCGCGTCAGCTTTACGCTTTGGTAACACAACTGCACACGGTTCCGGCTAAAGTAGACCGATCTATATCATCAGCCCGCACATCCTACCGGAGCGGGGAAGAGAAAGCGTTGTGCAGCCGATGCGGCGGCGCCGGTTTTGCGAACGGGATCGCAAAAAACGACCGGCACCTGCCAGGCCGTCAACGGAGTTTCTCTCGATCAACAGCAACAATAAAAAAGGGGTCAGGCGAATGCGGAATCGTTTGCTGATGTTGGGGGTCGTGTCGATGCTGGCCGCGTGTGCCCAGCCGCAGCCGCCCAGCGATGTGGTGAGGGTGTGCGACGACCGCGGCTGTGCCGATCGGCCAAAGGCCCAGGTGGCGTTCGATCAGGCGAATATCCCCGACGAAGATCCACGCATCGTTGCCCTCAAGGAAGTTGCCAAGCGAGAACCCAAGGCTGCCTACGACCTGGGCCTGCGCTATTTCCGCGGCGACGGCGTCCGCCAGGACAGCTACCAGGCACTGAACTGGATGCGCGAGGCGGCCGAGCACGGCAACCTGCAGGCGCAGAAGGCCCTCGGCGCGTTCTACCTGTTCGGGCTGGAAGAGATGGGCTCCGACCCGCGCGAAGCTGAAAAATGGCTCTCGATTGCCGTGAGCCGCGGCGACAAGGAATCGAAGAAGCTGCTCGAGCAAGCCCGCGCCGCCAAGAAATCCGACGAAGACGACTACAAGTGGCGCGCGCAATGGCGCAGCACCTACTACGGCTATTGGTATTCGGGGTATCCGTACCTTGGCGTCTGGCGCCAGACGAGCTGGTACTGGTACTGAGCAGGCACCGCAGTCATCCGTTTCAAAGCGTTTCAAGGCAGTTCGGGGAGGGGGGAAAGCCTGTTGCACACCTCGCACGCCTGATCAAGGGGGGCTTATTGAGTCGCAGGACGCATAAGCCGAACATCGACTCAATGTGAGCCACACAACAATATGAACACCAATCTTCTCAGCCGCACTGCCAAGGCCGCAGGCGTAGCACTGATCACCGCTTCCCTGGCCGCCTGCGCTGGCGGCGGCGTCGTGACCCCGGGCGGACAAAACGCCGGCGTGAGCGGCGCTGCGGCCGGCGGCTCCAGCGTGGGCGCAGATCCGACGCTCGAGCGCTGCGCCTCGCCGCTGGGCACCATCGCCATGGACGACGGCCGCAACGCCGACTGGTACGGCCAGTTCGGCAGCGCCACCAAGGTGACGACGATCGATCCGCTGCTGCGCATGGCCGTGCAGCAATCGAACTGCTTCGTGATCACGTCGATCGGCAACCAGAAGACGGATGCACGCCTGTCGCGCATCACCGATCTGCAGCGCAACTCCGGCGAATACCGCGCCGGCTCCAAGCAGCAGAAGGGCCAGCGCGTGGCGGCTGACTACTACATGGAGCCGCAGATCATCATCAACGACTCGCCGATCGGCGGGGTGGCGGGTGCCGTGGGCGGCCTGCTCGGCAACAGCGCCATTGCCGCGCTGGCCGGCAGCGTGAAGTCGAAGGCTTCGGTCGTGACGCTGACCCTGTTCGACGTGCGCTCGGCCGTGCAGATCGCGGCCGCCGAAGGCAGCTCGACCGCGACGAACTACGGCGCCGTGCTGGCCGGTTTTGGCGGTGGTGTGGGCGGTGGCCTGGCAGGCTTCTCGGCGACGCCGGAAGGCAAGGCTACGGTGGTTGCCTTTATCGACGCGTGGAATAAGATGGTCGTCGCGCTGCGCAGCTACAAGGCGCAAGACGTCAAAGGCGGCCTGGGCCGCGGTGGTCAGCTCAAGGTCAACTGATCAGGATTGAACGGGGAAAGCACTGGGAGGGCGTTCAGCGCCCGGAAGTGCGAAAGCAAAAAGCCTGCGGCGGTTGCGTCGCAGGCTTTTTGTTTTTGAATCGGGCGGCGCTCAGCGCGCGTCTTTCGGCTTGTCACCCTTGGGCCAGTCCTTGGCGCGCGCGGCATAGTCGGGGCGGGGCTGCTGGGTAAAGAAGGCTGCCACGTCCACGGCCTCCTGCGCGGTCAGCGTGCCGCCTTGACCAAGCGGCATGTTGTGCTTCACGAAGGCCGCGGCGGTGTACATGCGCGCCATGCCTGCGCCCACATTGAACGAGTCCTTGCCCCACAGCGGCGGCATCAGGTAACCGCCTTGCGGGTTGGGCAGCCCCTGGCCCTCGACGCCATGGCAGGCGGCGCAGCGCTGGGCGTAGACGGCTTTGCCGTTGTCGCGGTTGGGCGCGAGCGCGGTGTCGATCTTTTCAAAGCCGCGCCCCGTCACGTTGGTGCCTACAGGTACACCGCTGGAGAGCCATTTCATGTAGGCGAGGATGGCGTTCATGTCTTCGCCGTCGAAGGCGATGGGCTTGCCGTTCATCGACCGCTGGAAGCAATCATTCACGCGCTGCTGCAGCGAGATGACTGCACCGCTGCGAGAGCGGTACTCCGGAAACGCGGCAGTCAGCCCCACCCATGGTGATGCGTAGGGCGTCGTGCCGCCATTGAGGTGGCAGCTCGTGCAGTTCAGGCCGTTGCCGACGTTGTGCGGCAGCTGGCGCTTGGTGTCGGTGAGGATCAGCTTGCCGCGCTTGATGGCGTCGCCCACAGGCCCGGCGGGGATGGTGGCTTCGTCTGGCACCGGCAGCGTCACCGGCGTTGTTTGTGCGAATGCGGATGTGCCGATGGCCAGCGCCAATGCGGCACCGAGTTTGCACAGCGTCATGTTGTCTCTCGTGGGGTTGGTTATCGGTTTATATGCGGTGGCGACTGGCTAGCGCTTGCGTTCCAGCACGCTAAAGACGGCCATGCCCGCCAGCATGGCGGCGACAAAGCCTACAGCCTTGGGCACGCCCGCGCCCAGCGCCACCAATGCCGGCCCGGGGCAGAAACCGGCCAGTCCCCAGCCGATGCCGAATACGGCGCTGCCCAGCACGAGCCGTGCGGTCACGCCCGTGGCTGACGGCAACTGGATCAGCGTGCCCAGCCACGAGCGGCCGCGCCGCCGCGCCACGAAGAAGGCGACCACGCCCACGGCAATCGCCCCCGCCATCACGAACGCCAGTGATGGGTCCCATTGACCGAACAGATCGAGAAAGCCGAGCACCTTGGCCGGATTGGCCATGCCCGACACGATGAGCCCCGCGCCAAACAGCAGGCCTGCAACGAGTGCGATCACGATGGCCATGTCAGCCTCCCACCACGTGGCGCACAACGAACACGGTGACGATGCCCGACGCCATGAACGTCAGCGTTGCCACCAGCGAGCGAACCGAGCCGCGCGACAACCCGCAGACGCCGTGGCCGCTCGTGCAGCCGCCTGCGTAGCGTGTGCCGATGCCGACCAGGAAACCTGCAGCCAGCACCTCGCCCCAGCCGGCGGCGATGTCCGGCACCACGGGGTGGCCAAGCCACGCCGCAATGAGCGGTGCCGCCACCAGGCCGATCAGAAACGCGACGCGCCAACCCATATCCCCCTGCGGGCGCTGCAGCAGGCCGCCAACGATGCCGCTGATGCCGGCAATGCGGCCGCTGCCCAGCACCAGCACGGCCGCCGCCAGCCCAATGACAAGGCCGCCAGCGAGCGCCGCGCCTGGAGTGAAGTGTGCGAAGTCAATCGACATGAAAAAACGGGAGAGGGGCAGAGAACAATCTAGATTCCAATAATATATAAATTTATAGATTGTTTGTCATGTGCCGAAACAAGCAAGCGCCAAGGTTGACCTTGGCGCGATGAAGGGAGCGCCTCAAAGCTGGATGATGTATCCCTCGCGCGGATGTGTGCGGCCCGCATGCAAGGCCGCAATGCGCGCCTGGGCGGCCGGCATGCCGTGCTCTTCGATCAGCGTGAGCCAGCCGTGCCGGGGTTCACGTACGTGGTCGATGAAGCGTCGCTGCGCGGCGTTGAACTTTTCGGTGACGACCGCGGGGCCCCAGTCTGCGTTGCGCTTGCGGATTTGTACGGGCGCGAAATAGAACTGCGGCGCGGGGCCTGGCAAGTCCGCGGCCTGGATGAAATCGGTGTTTTGCGCCGATCCCGCAAAGCAGTCGTAGACCAGCGCGCCGCCGAAGTGTTCGTGCACGCGCCTGCGCAAGTCCTCATCGCCGGAGAAGTCGACGTAGAGCGTGGGAACGTTGGTGGCGAGCGTGTCGAGTGTGTCGTACGTGACGCTGTTGTGGTAGCAGCCCAGGCCATCGACAAAGGCCCGGTTGCCGCCCGACGTGAGGGCGGTGAGCGTAATCCCCGGCGTGTCCTGCAGGCAGAACGCGGTGCCGTATGCCGTTTTGCTCGATGCGCTGGAAAACACCAGGCGCCGGGCACCGAAGAATGCGTTGTCCGCCAGAAAATCCGCCAGCATGAACGACGTGATGAACAGCGGACGATAGAGAATCTGGTAGTTCTCCAGCGCAGCGTCGTAAGCGGCGTCCTGCGACACGCGCGTGTATTGGTTGTAGGCGGAGACGAGCGCCTGTCGATGTGCCGCGCCATCGTAGAAGCCACGCGGCGTGACGCGTTCGGGCAGCATGCGCAGATGCGTGGCGATCGGGAAGTAGCCGTAGAAACGCTCGCCGACGTTGACCCCTTCTACGGTGGAGCTGACCACATCGGCAAAGCCCCACACGGGCATGTGGCCCCAGCCGTCGTGGCCGGTGGGGAAAAACGACCAGTACTGCATGGCATCGCCAAAGGCCGCGTAGGTGATGTTGTTCGTGGTGAGGGCAAAGCGGTCCAGGCGCAGCACGACTTCGCCGGGCGCCGCGGCCGGCGCGGTGTCAGCGGTTTCCAGGCGGCTTTCGTTTAGGGCATCCTTGCGCGTCAAGAGCCGCTGGTACGGGGCGTTCATGGTGTCTTCTCCATTCTTGGGATTGATGGCGGATGGCTTCACTCTATCGTCGGCCGGCGGGCGCCGGGTTCGGAAACGGGCAGGCCGAAAGCGCCCGCGCCAAACCGCTGAAGCGGCCGTCGCAGCGCCGCGCCAAGTTCACGGTGCAGGCCATCTACGAGGCATTTGTTCGGATTTGGCAGCGCGGCGGCGCACAAGCTGCGACCACGCGCGCGGTGGCACTGGAAGCCGGCTGCTCGGTCGGCACGCTGTACGAATATTTCCCGAACAAGGAGGCGCTGCTTTCGGGTTACGTGCGGCACACCATCGAAGTATTGCTGGCGCGCATCCAGAGCGAGGTGACCAACCGTGTCGACACCCCGTGGGCAGACCGCGTGCGTCATCTCGTGAGGCTCAGTTGCGGCGATCCGGCGCTCGATCCGCCGTACTTTGATCACGCCATGCTGATGCGCGAAGACCGCATCGCCGAACCCAAACACCACTCGCGCTTCTTCGATGAGTTGGGCGCCGCCTGGCGCCGGGCGCTGGACGCTTGCCCCGATCTGCCTGCCAAGCCAAGCGACGCGCTGGTACAAACGCTGCTACAGGCCATCTGGGGCGCACGTCGCTATCGCCTGTTGCTGCAGGACGGGCCGCTCCCGACCGAGGTGTGGATCGCCGAGATGGAACAGCTGTGCCTGCGCGCCCTGGGTGCCAGGCCGAATGCGGCTTGATGCGGCGCTATTTGGAGGCGGCGTTGCCTGATCGGAACACTCGAGCGAAGGCAGGGTGCGAACCGATTGTCTGGGCAGCGCATCCTCGCTAGGCTGGGACTTTGCGGCGGAGGGCTGCGCGATGAGCTGGCAGAACTGGGTTGTCTCGAGGATGGTGCGCAACCAGGTCAAGAAGCCGACCGAGCGGGAGCCCTTCGACCCCATCGCCACGCGCCTGCATGCCGAGAAGCGCAAGATGCCTTTGCCGGTGGAGCTGCCGCCGGATTGGCGCATCGTGCCGACGCTTGGGGCCCACGGCGATGGCCTCACCGGCGAATGGATCGAACCTGCCGATCCGGACCTGCATGACGACGCGCCCGTCGTGCTTTACCTGCATGGCGGCGGCTACTTTTTCTGCAGCCCGCGCACCCATCGCCCGATCACCATTGGCCTCGCCACGCATGCGCGGGCGCGTGTATGCGTGCCCGACTACCGGTTGGCACCCGAGCATCCGTTTCCAGCGCCGGTTGAAGATGCGCTGTTGACGTATCGCACGCTGCTGGCGCAAGGCGTGGCGCCATCGCGCATTGTCGTGGCGGGCGATTCCGCAGGCGGCGGACTGGCGTTGGCGTTGCTCGTGGCCTTGCGCGATGCGGCGGACCCGCTGCCGGCGGGCGCGGTGCTGTATTCGCCGTGGACCGATCTTGCCGCCACCGGCCAAAGCCTGATCGACAACGATGAATCCGACGTGATGTTTCGCGGCGCGTGGATGGCGCACGGTGCCGCGTTGTACCTCGGCGACTCGGGCGCACCGACGGACCATCCGCTCGCCTCGCCGCTGTATGCCGATTTCACGGGCTTGCCCACGCTGCACTGCTACGTCAGCACCAGCGAGGTGCTGCGCGACGACACCCTCCGAATGGCCGAGCGCGCGCGGGCGGCCGGGGTATCCGTTTCGGTAGAAATGGGGCGGCGGCTTCCGCACGTGTGGCCGATCTTCTATCCTTTCCTTCCAGAGGCGCGTGTAGCGCTCAAACGATCGGGCGAGCAGATCAGACGATTGGTTGCGGCCCGGCACGAGAACCGAGAACCGGTGGCACTGACGCCGGCATGACCCGACCGGCGCCCCTGCGCAGCCGCTTCGGGATGCGCAAACGGGGAGCCCAGCATGCGTCGGGTGGTGGTATTGGGTGTGGTGCTGGCCGTGGCGGCCGGTGCCTGGCAGTGGAGTCGGCTGCATCGGCTGAGGCTGGCCGATGTGCGCTTTGCGCCAATCGAGAACGTTGCTGCTGCAACGGGCGGCGCGGGCGCTCCTGTGCTCAATGCCAACAAATCGCACTGGCTCAAGGCGTGCGACCAGGCGCTGGGCCCGATGCGCGTAGAGGTGCGCGCCACCGAAACGCCGCTGTCCTTTTCCAACGACCGCTCGGTCGAGCAGCTCACCGCCGAGGCGCCGCCCTACGATCGCTCTGCGCGCGTGCTGGGCAAGACGTATGCGACGCTGGTGGCGCGCTTCGACGTGAACAGCCGCTACATGGCCATCGCCACGCAGCCGGCCACCACCTGCCTGCGGCCGTCCATTTCGGTGGAGCTGGTGCTGAACAATTTTCGGGTGACCGTCGCGCGCGAATTTGCGCCGGGCACTTGCGCGTACAACGCCATCCGCGAGCACGAATTGCGGCACGTCGCCGTGAACCGCGCGGTGCTGCCGCACGCCGCCGAGGTGATCCGCAAGGAAATCGAGAGCGAATACGGCGGCCGGCTTTACTTCGGAGATCCGGACCGCATTGCCGCCGATTTACAGGTGGCGCTGACCCGCCATTGGCTGCCGCGCGCGCAATCGCTGATCGAACTCGGCTTGCAGGCGCACGAGCAGATCGATACGCCGCGTGAGCAGGAGCGCATGAGCCGCGTGTGCAACGGCGAGGTGCAGGCCGTGTTGCAACAGCGCATGCGCAGCTAGCGCTGATCGGGCAGGTTCAGGCTGCCGGGCGGTGCGCGGCGCGGGCCTGCAGTTGGGCGACCGCTTCGTCGACGATGGCTTCAGGCGGCAGCGCGATGTCGACGATGACGGCGTCGGTCGGCTCTTCCAGCGCGTCGAACTGGCTGCGCAGGAGGCTCGGGTTGAAGAAGTGGTCTTTTCGTGCGGCAAGGCGGCCTTGCAGCAGATCGAAATCGCCCTTCAGATAGACGAATTCAGCGTTGCCGGCGGGACCGCGCAGTACGTCGCGGTAGCGCTGCTTCAGCGCGGAGCACGCCACCACCAGCGACTGCCCGTTGCTTGTCTTCTCGTCCATGTAGGCGCGGATCGATTCGAGCCAGGGTTTGCGGTCGTCGTCGTTCAGGGGAATGCCGGCGTGCATCTTGGCGCGGTTGGCCTCGGAGTGGAACTCGTCGCCGTCACGGAAAGCGCAGCCCAGCCGCTCGGCGATCTTCTGGCCCACCGTGGATTTGCCGCAACCCGAAACACCCATCACTACTACGATCATCGTCGATCCCTACGTGCAAGAAAGCCCAAAACATCAGGCCGGCATGTTAGCGCGTTGGCGAGGGCGGCCGCCGACTTTTGCTGCTGCAGCGCAGCAATTGTTCCGCGTCATTGTTCGTCCGAGAACGGATTGCCAAATGCGTCAAGCTGCGTCAAATTGCGATCGACGCAGTGGTTACAAATCATTCAGAACAAGGCCCCAAAAAGGCCAACGTTGATTGGAGGAGACATCCATGGCTGGTGAGGTTTTCGACGCGCGACCGCGCAACGGTGCGTCGTATGTGGTGGGCGATACGTCGGTGCCGCTGGCACACGTCACGGTCTCGGCGTTGCTGGCGGATACCGTGCGTCGCTGTCCCGACGACGAGGCGGTCGTATTCCGCGAGCAGAACGTGCGCTGGACGTGGCGCGCCTTTGCCGAGCAGGTCGATGCGCTGGCCGCCGGCCTGCACGCGCTGGGGCTCGAGCGGGGCGACCGCATCGGCATCTGGTCGCCCAACCGCGTCGAATGGGTGCTCACGCAGTTCGCGACGGCGCGCCTGGGGCTCATCCTCGTCAACATCAACCCTGCGTATCGGCTTTCAGAGCTGGAATACGCGCTCAACAAGGTCGGCTGTAAGGCCATCGTGGCGGCCGAAGCCTTCAAGACCTCGCGCTACCTGGAAATGCTGCAGACGCTCGCGCCCGAACTGGCGACCGCGCAGCCTGGAGCATTGAACGCGGCCAAGCTGCCGGCGCTGCGCTGGGTCATCCGGATGGGCGAAGCCAATACGCCGGGCATGCTCAACTTTGCCGAGGTGATTGCGCGCGGAAAAAGCGTACCCGTTGATGCGCTGGATGCCATCACGGCCACGCTGTCGCCCGACGACGCCATCAACATCCAGTTCACCAGCGGCACGACCGGCGCGCCCAAGGGCGCCACGCTCACGCACGTCAACGTCGTCAACAACGCGCGCTTCGTTGCCATGGCGATGAACCTGCGGGGCGGCGATCGGCTGTGCATTCCGGTGCCGCTGTATCACTGCTTCGGCATGGTCATGTCGGTGCTCACCTGCACGGCCACGGGCGCGTGCATGGTGTTTCCCGGCGAGGCGTTCGATCCGCTGGCCACGCTGCGCACGGTGGCGGAAGAGCGCTGCACGCAGCTGCACGGCGTGCCGACCATGTTCATCGCGCAGCTCGATCATCCGGACTTCAAGAGCTTTGACGTATCGACCTTGCGCGGCGGCATCATGGCCGGATCGCCGTGCCCCATCGAGGTGATGAAGCGCGTGGTGTCGGAGCTGAACCTGCGCGAAGTCACCATCGCGTATGGCATGACGGAAACGAGCCCCGTGTCCTTCCAGAGCGCCGTGACGGACCCGCTCGACAAGCGCGTGACCACGGTCGGCCGCATCCAGCCACATCTGCAGGTCAAGCTCGTGGACGGTGCGGGCGAGGTGGTGCCCGTGGGCGAAAAGGGCGAGCTGTGCACCAAGGGCTATTCGGTCATGCTCGGCTATTGGGACGACGAGGCCAAGACCGCCGACTCCATTGACGACGGCTGGATGCGCACGGGCGATCTGGCAACGTTCGATGCCGAGGGCTACTGCAACATCGTCGGCCGCGTGAAGGACATGCTGATCCGCGGTGGCGAGAACGTCTACCCGCGCGAGATTGAAGAATTCCTCTTCCGCCATCCGAAGGTGCAGGCCGTCAACGTGTTCGGCGTGCCCGACCCGAAGTACGGCGAGGAGGTCTGCGCGTGGATCGTCCTCAAGCCTGGCCAGCAAGCCACCGAAGAGGAAATTCGCACGTTCTGCCAGGGCCAGATCGCGCACTACAAAATTCCGCGCTACATCCGCTTTGTCACCGAGATGCCGATGACGGTCACGGGCAAGGTGCAGAAGTTCGTCATGCGCGATCGCATGATCGAAGAACTCAAGCTGACGGTGGCCGCCACGGCCTGAAGGAGCTTGCAGTTTCGCAGTTGAAATGCGAACCGGTTGCGCGCGGCTTTTCGTTGCCATGACGATGCTTGCCGCGCGCAATTTTGTTCGCCTGCCTGGGCAACCCCTGAGGTAAAAACCGAGACTCGTTTCCCGCATGCGTCTTGCCGATAGGGGGCGCTCGCAGTCAAGCGGCCGCGCAAGGCGTCAACCCTGCGGTGCGCACGACATCGAGGCGCGTCGCGCAACGCGACGTGCGCCACGGGATGCTCGCCCGCCGCGCCCCACCGCTCACGCAATGTGAGCGCCGATGCGCCGATGTATCACGGCTGAAACATCCAACCAATCGCTCGTCTCAAACAGCGCCGCCGTGCGCATGCCTGCGCGTGCTTTGCGTCTTGCCGCGAAGGTCATGCATGCCGTGGCGGCCATGCGCGCCAGGGCGGTGTATCAGCGCTGCAACCGAAGGCGCGCAAACCGGCCTCCAAAAGTTGCATGTCCCGACACGATTGCGTGGCTCGACGTGCGCTTGTGTACGAGCGTGCCGGTGAATCTTTTGCGTTTTCAAACGCTTAGAACAGCCGTGTAAAGCGTGCGCGGAAGGTGGCACCGATTATGCAAACGAGCCGCCCCGGGGTGGGTCATGTTGTTCCCACAGGCAGAGCGCGCCGGCCTGACTGGCTGCGTTTCCAGCCGTCCCTCTCACCTTTATGGAGTGCGTTATGAAGAAGACCTTACTGGCCACCGCGATCGCCATGGGATTGGGGGTCTCTGGCGTTGCATTGGCCGATATCGGGAATACGGCGTCCGGCGCGGGTGACAAGACCCAGACCAACACGTCGACCATCACCAGAACCAATACCAGCACAGACACGACAACGAGCACGGCAACGACCACAACCACCACGGCAACCGACAACTCGAATCAGCACAACAACCAAAGCCAGGGCAGCAACCGCGACAACAGCGGCTGGGCCAATGCCGATGGCTATGGCACCGCTGCAGCCAACAACGGCGGCACGGCAACGGCAACGTTCACCAACTCCTTCAACACAAGCAAGGCGATTGCGGTTTCCAAGCTGGACGGCACCGTCACCAACATCAGCGTGTCTGGCATCGGCAATGTCGCCACCAACAATGGCGGCACGGCGAATGGCGGCAGCGGCGGGCGTGGCGGATACGGCTACGGCGGCACAGGCTCTGGCGGTAATGGCGGCGCGGGCGGCGCGGGCGGCAGCGGCGGCGCTGGTGGCAGTTCGGGCAGCGTGACGCATGGCAGCGCAACCAACGGCGGGGCCGTGGCCGGTAACGGCGGCAACGGCGGAGCCGCCGGCGGCGATGCGGGCGGTGGCGGTAACGGCGGCAGCTCCGGCACGCTGTCCGCGAGCCTGGGCGCGGGCCTGGGCGGTGCAGCGGGCAGCACGAGCGCAGCGGGCGGTGGCGGCGGCGGGGCTGGCGGCACGTCCAGCGCCAGCGGCGGCGATGCGAACCGTCATCGCGGCAGCGGCTCGGCCACCGGCGGCGGCAGTGCCTCGGCAGGCGGGGCAGGCGGCGCCGGCGGCGCTACCACTAGCGGCACGTCGACGGCATCGGCCGGTGCAGGCACGGGCACGAGCGCTGCCACGGGCACGAGCACGGGCGGGGCCGGAGCTGCTGGCGGCGCAGCGACCAACGTGGCCGGCAACGGCGGCGCAGGCGGCAGCGCGACCAACGGCAGCGCAACCAACGGCGCGGCGTCGTCCACGGCCGGCAATGGCGCTGTGGGTGCAGTCGGTGCGGCCGGCGGCGCAGGCGGCGTTGGCAACGGCGGCGTCGGCAATGGCGCGGTGGGCGGCACGGGCGGCGCCGGCGGCACGGTCGTGGTGGATGCAGGCACGTTCAACATGTCCAACGCCATGACCAGCGTCGGGCAGTCTGCGGCAGGCGTGATGGTGGCGAACCAGAACAGCGGCTTCGCTTCCCTCATCCAGCAAAGCATCAACGTGCAGGCCAACCTGAATGTGGGCAAGTAGCCCGGTCTCGGGCACGAGCGGGGAAGTGCCGCGGCGCGTAGCGATGAAGCTTCGCGCATGACGGTGGATGGGGTCGGACTGCATCGGCGGTCCGGCCCGCAGTTGGAGCGTAGAGGAGACATTCGATGCGATCCGACAGAAGAAGAACCACAGCAGGATGGGCGGCATGGTGGCTGGCATGCGGCCTGGCAGTGTGGCCAGCGGCAGCAACGATGGCGTCGGACGATGTGCCGATCGCAGACGGTGCGCAGGTCGCCAACACGGAAGCGGCGCGTCCCCCGGTCGCCGCAGCCGTGTCGGTGCCTGGGTTCGGTCATGCGGTGGGCGCCGATCGGCTCGACAGCTATCGCGGCGGCACGCAGGATCTCTACCAGACCGTCAATGACGCGCGCCTGTCGGGCACTGTGAGCGACAACGCCGCCGTCAACGTGGCGACGGGGTCGAACATCGTGCGCGACGGCTCGTTTGCCAATGCCAGCGGGATCCCCACGGTCATCCAGAACAGCGGAGCGAACGTGCTGATCCAGAACGCCACCATCGTCAACGTGCAGTTCCGGCCTTGAGCTTGTGAAGGACGGAATGATGCATAAGACGTCGGGTGCGGTGCTGATGGCGCTGGCGTGCGGGCCTGCGTGGGCGGGCGCGATCGACATGCTCGGCACGGGCGGCGGCACCTATGCCGTGCCAGTGACGAGCATGAAGGCCGCGCGCTACCTGCGCACCGTCCACCAGCGTTTCGACTTCAGTTGCGGGTCGGCCGCGGTGGCGACGCTGCTCACGTATCAGTACGGCTACCCGGTGAGCGAGCAGACCGTGTTCCAGGCCATGTACGAGCATGGCAACCAGGAGAAGATCCGGCGAGAAGGCTTTTCGCTGCTCGACATCAAACGCTATCTGGCCTCTCTGGGCTTTGAGGCGGATGGTTTCGAGCAGCCGCTGGATGCATTGAAGGACGCCCACTTGCCGGCCATCGTGCTGTTGACCGAGAACGGCTATCACCACTTCGTGGTGGTCAAGGGCGTGCAGGAAGGGCGCGTGCTCGTGGGCGATCCGGCCATGGGCACGCGTGCGATTCCGCGTGCGAGCTTCGAGAGCATGTGGGACAACCATTTGCTGTTCGTCGTCCACAACCGCGAGGCGGGGGCGACGTTCAACGCTTCATCGGACTGGCGCGTGGCACCGCGTGCGCCGCTGGAGGAAGGCATGGACCGCAGCGGCCTGGGCAACATCGTCGTTCCCAAGCATGGTCCGTCCGACTTTTGAGCGTCGTTTGCGGGTGGCCATTCGCTGGTCGGGCAGGAGGGCATCATGAAGCGGTTTGGCAAGGTGGCGCGGGCTGCGGGATGTGCAGGATGGCTTGCGCTGGCTGCGGCCGGGCATGCGTATGCGGCCGGCGTGGACAGCATGGACAACAATCCGGTCCGTGCCTGGCACGCCGTGTCCGAAGACAAGCTCGACGACATGCGCGGCGGCTTCGATGTGCCCGCGCTTGCAGGGCTGCACATCTCGTTCGGCATCGACCGTGCGGTCTACATCAACGGCGATCTGGTGGCGAGCGCATCGGTCAACATCCCCGATGTGGCACGCATGACGGCCAGCCAGGCGCAGCAACTGGCCTCGGTGGTCAACACCGTCAACCTTGTGCAGAACGGGCCCAACAATGTCGCGCCGCCCGATGTGGCCGCCGGCGCGGCTGCAGCGGCCACGGTCATCCAGAACAGTCTGAACAACCAGACGCTGCAAGCCGTGACGACCATCAACGCAGCGGTCAACAGCCTGCCGCAGTTCCGTCAACTGAATCTTTCCAACGTGCTGCAAGGCGCGTTGGCCAACGTCGTCACCCTGCTGCACTGAGCTAGAACTGGATCGGCAGACGCAGCGTGACGGTCAGGTCCGGCGTGTCGCGCGTCAGGCCTGCGCCCACCGACAGGTTCAGCGTCATCTTGGGCGAGAGCCGGTACGAATAGCCGACCAGCAACGTGCCGAGAATGGTTCGCACCGAGCCCGGCACGCGCTGGCCGTTCTGCTTGGTCGGCGCGATGATGCTCTGGTCGTAGCCGATGGAGAACGACGCCTTCTCGTTCAGCGCCAACCCCATGCCGAAGTTCAGGCCGATGATGTCGCCGGCCTTCACGTCGCCCAGGAACTGCTTCGAGCCGTCCACCAGGTTCAGGCTGACATCCTTGCGCTCGAAGTTGTGCAGGTAGCTGATGCTGCCGAAGAACACGGCGGGGTCCGTCGGGAACAGCCACGTCAGCCCCGGCTGTACCGCAAAGAAGCCCGAGCCCGTCGGCTGCTGCAGCGGCAGGCCGGTGCCCGTGGTATTGCTCACGCAGCGCGTCACGCAATCGGTGGTGACTTCAAACGGATCCTTGCCGGTGCGCGTCTTGAAACGCAGCCAGCCGATGTAGAACGGCTTGTCGACACCGCCCGCATTGATCTGGTACCGCGCGGTCAACTCCACATCGCCGATGCCGCGGCCGTGCGAGCTGAAAGCGTTGTCCGTCGCTGTGCCGGTGAATAGTTCGCGGCTGACGGTGTCGCTCGCGCTGTAGACATAAGGCACGCGCGCTTCCAGTTCCCAGCGTCGTGCCAGGCCGTAGCGCACCGCCACCGTGCCGGTCAGCGTGGTGGTCTTCACCTGCCGCACGTCGATCAGCCCGATCAGCAGCGCAGGGATGATGGTGTAGCCCACCAGCGCCACGCGGTCCGACGACGAATACGCCATCTGCAATGACGGCTCGACGACCACCTTGCCCGGTGGTGTCAGCGCGCTGGGCTCGTCGAAGATCTGCGCGATGCGTGGCGGCCGGTCAGGCGGCTCCGGCGGTTTGCCGACTGGCGTGGTGCCGGGCTCGTCGTTCTGCGCAATTTGCGATGCATCGCCCGCCGCGCCGGGAGCACCGGCACCGCGCACGGTATCGAGTCGGCCCTCGCTCATGCCGAGCGCGCGCCGCATGCGCCGAAGATGCGCTTCCTGTTGCTGGATCGAGCGTTTGAGTTCCTGCAGGCGTGCCTGCGTATCGGCAAGCTCGCGCTGCAGCGCTTCCAGGCTGGGTGGCTTGTCGTCCACCGGCTCGTTGGTCTGTGCAAGGACCGGCCCGCCGCATAGCAGCAGGCATGCGCACGTAACCGCGTGGGTTGACCCCCCTTGCGGCTTCCATGGCGTTTTCGTCATGGCATGTCCCCCGTCGAGAGTGCCCGGCCCGCTTGCGCGGACGGACCCTTCACGATTCCCCCGGGTGGCGTACTGCGGATACCACTATAGGCGAGCGAACGTGAAACGACAGGGCGTTGGCGTCCACAAAATGGACGAGGGGCGCATGCCCGTTTGGCGGATCGCCCAGGCAAGAAAAAAGGCGCCCGAAGGCGCCTCGTGTGTCTTGCGCAGCGTCAGCGCTTACTGACGAGCGTTGCGCAGGTTATCCGGCCACGGCGTGTTGTAGTTTGTGCGGAACGGGTTGATGTCCAGCCCGCCGCGCCGCGTATAGCGCGCATAGACGGCCAGTTTGACCGGCCGGCACTGGCGCAGGATGTCCGTAAAGATCCGCTCCACGCATTGCTCGTGAAACTCGTTGTGCTCGCGGAACGAGATCAGATACTTGAGCAGCGCCTCCTGGTTGATCGGCGCACCCACGTAGCGGATCTGCACGCTGCCCCAGTCCGGCTGACCCGTCACCAGGCAGTTGGACTTCAGCAGGTGCGACACCAGCGTTTCTTCGACCGGGCTTTCTTCCTCGTCGGCATGCAGCAGCTCGGGCGTGGGCTGATAGACGTCCGTTTCGATGTCCAGCCGATCGAGCAGCAGGCCGTCGAGTTCGCCCATGCGTTGCCGGGCAAACTCTTCGTGCGTGACGATGCGGACCTGCACCGGCGCGCCGCACGCCTCCGACAGATCGTGGTGGATCAGCTGCTGCAGCGCTTCGTGCGATGCCACCTTCGTCTGGTTGAACGAATTCAGATACAGCTTGAACGACTTCGATTCAACGATGTTGGGCGAATCGGCCGGCACGATCACGGTGCCCAGCGCCACCTGCGGCTTGCCGCGCAGGTTCAGCCACGACAGCTCGTACAGGTTCCAGAGGTCCACGCCGAAGAAGGGCAGGGCCGTGCCGGCGGCCAGGCCGATTTCGTCGCGCTTGCCCTGGCGCGGAATCGGAAACAGCAGGCTCGGGTCGTATTCCGTCTTGTAGGCGGACGTCTTGCCCAGCGGCGAATGTTCGGGTTGGTTGCTCATCACAAAAACAGGCTGTAGACGGGGTTCTCGCTTTCGTCCCAATAGGTATAGCCCAGCGTTGCGAGGAACGCCTTGAACTCGCGCTTCTCGTTCTTCGGTACCTGGATGCCGACGAGGATGTTGCTCGAATCCGCGCCCTGATTACGGTAGTGGAACAGGCTGATGTTCCAGTTCGGGCTCATGCTCGAGAGGAACTTCATCAGCGCGCCCGGCCGCTCTGGAAACTCGAAGCGGTAGAGATGCTCGTTTTCCGCCAGCGGCGAGCGGCCGCCCACCATGTAGCGGATGTGCTGCTTGGCCAGTTCGTCGTTCGACAGGTCCAGCGTCGGGAAACCGTGCTTGCGGAAGTTCTCGGCAATCTTGTCGCCCTCTGCGCGCGACGCAATTTGCACGCCCACAAAGATATGCGCGGCGTCCTTGCTGGCAATGCGATAGTTGAACTCCGTCACGTTGCGCGACCAGCCGACCAGTTCGCAGAAGCGCTTGAAGCTGCCGCGCTCTTCGGGAATCGTCACGGCAAACACGGCTTCGCGCGCCTCGCCCACTTCGGCGCGCTCGGCCACGAAGCGCAGGCGGTCGAAGTTCATGTTCGCGCCGCTGGCCACGGCCACGAGCGATTCGTTCTTCAGCTTGTGCGTCTCGGCATACTGCTTGAGGCCGGCCAGCGCCAGCGCGCCCGACGGCTCCAGCAGGCTGCGCGTGTCCTGGAACACGTCCTTGAGCGCCGCGCAGATGGCATCCGTATCCACGGTGATGATCTCGTCGACGAGTTCGCGCGTGAGGCGGAACGTCTCCTTGCCGACCAGCTTGACCGCCGTGCCGTCCGCAAACAGGCCGACTTCCTTCAGTTCGACGCGCTTGCCGGCGGCCACCGAGCGCGCCATCGCGTCGGAATCCACGCTTTGCACGCCGATGACCTTGACGTCCGGCCGCACGGCCTTCACGTAGGCCGCAATGCCCGAGATCAGCCCGCCGCCGCCGATCGAGCAGAAGATCGCATGGATCGGCTGCGGATGCTGGCGCAGGATTTCCATGGCGATCGTGCCCTGGCCGGCAATCACTTCCGGGTCGTCGAACGGGTGGACGAAGGTGTAGCCGTGCTTCTCTTGCAGCTTGGCGGCGTGGTTGTAGGCGTCGGAATAGCTTTCACCGTGCAGCACGACCTCGACCCAATCGCCGCCGCGCGAGCGCACGCCGTCAATCTTCAACTGCGGCGTCGTCACCGGCATGCAGATCACGGCCTTGCATTCCATGCGCGCCGCACTGAACGCCACGCCCTGCGCGTGGTTGCCCGCCGATGCCGTAATCACCCCGCGCTTGCGCTCGGCCGGCGTGAGCGAGGCCATCTTGTTGTAGGCGCCGCGCAGCTTGAACGAGAACACCGGCTGGTCATCCTCGCGCTTGAGGTAGACGCGGTTGCCGGTGCGCGCCGACAGATTCGGCGCGAACTTCAGCTCGGTTTCCACCGCGACGTCATAGACCTTCGCAGTCAGGATTTTCTTGAGGTAATCGATGGCCATGGTGCGGACCGGGGTTGGACGTGAACAGAGCCCGTAAGCCTATCACGCGGCGCCTGGCCCGCCTTGCCGGACTGGCGTGCCGGTCGGTACACTGCCCCGGCCGTGTCCGGGCGGGCGCGGCGCATCATCGGCGAGAGGCCTCCATGAACACCCCGTCGTCTTCCTCCGAGCGTGCCGGACGCGCGCGCCGCGGCCGCAAAGTCTGGTCCGGAACGCAGCACGTCATCGCCTACGGCATGCCGCCGCTGGGCTGGCGCGACGTTTATCACCATGCGCTGGAGGTCAACTGGCCGACCTTCTTCGCGCTGCTGGCGACGATGTTCCTGGCCCTGAATGCGGTATTCGCGGGGCTGTATTCGCTCGGCGACGGCGCGATCGCGAATCAGTCGCCGCCCGGCTTCGTCGGGGCCTTCTTCTTCAGCGTCGAGACGCTGGCCACGGTCGGCTACGGCGACATGCACCCGCAAACGCTCTACGCCCACGTCATCGCCACGCTGGAGATCTTCATCGGCATGTCGGGCATCGCCATGGCGACGGGGTTGGTGTTTGCGCGGTTCTCACGCCCGCGCGCCAAGATCATGTTTGCCCGCAACGTTGTCGTACGGCCGCTCAACGGCAAGTCCACGCTGATGCTGCGCGCCGCCAATGCGCGCCAGAACGTCATCGCCGAGGCCACGGCCCGGCTGCGCCTGATGCAGGATGAGGTCTCGCCCGAGGGCTACTCGATCTACAAGATTCACGACCTGAAGCTGGAGCGCAGCGAGCACCCGATCTTCCTGCTGGGCTGGGTGATGATGCACGTCATCGACGAGACCAGCCCGCTGCATGGCGCCACCGCGGAGTCGCTCGCCGCGGGTGATGCCTTGCTGCTGCTGACCATCGAGGGCGCCGACGAGACCGCCGCGCAGACCGTGCAGGCCCGCTATTCCTGGCGGCACGACGAGATCCGCTGGAACTATCGCTATGCCGACCTCATCCGCGACGAGGGCGGCGTCACGTCGGTCGACTACGACAACTTCCACCTGATCCACCCGATCGAGACGCCCCCGCAGGCACAATGAGCGGCTTGTCCGATTCCAACGCGCAACCCCCGTGGCCCTGAACCTCGTCTGGCTCGCCTTCTTTCTCGTCGCCTTCGTCACCGCCTGCGTGCAGGTGGTGCAGGGCGACATGGAAGTCTTCTCGCGCATGTTGACCGGCATGTTCGATGCTGCCCGCACCGGCTTCGAAATCGCCATCGGCCTGACCGGCATGATGGCGTTGTGGCTGGGCATCATGCGCGTGGGCGAGCGCGCCGGCGTGGTCGATCTGTTCGCGCGGCTCGTGAACCCGGTGATGCGGCACTTGTTTCCCTCCGTGCCGGCCGGCCACCCCGCCAACGGCGCGATGATGATGAACGTGTCGGCCAACGTGCTCGGTCTGGACAACGCCGCCACGCCGCTCGGCCTGCAGGCCATGCGCGAACTGCAGCAGATCAATCCGCAGCCGCAGCGCGCCAGCGATGCGCAGCTGATGTTTGTGGTGCTCAACACCGCGGGGGTGACGCTGGTACCGACGTCCGTCATCGCCATCCGCCAGGCCATGGCCGTCAAGCAGGGGCTGGTGGGTTTCAACGCGGCGGACATTTTCCTGCCGACCTTGCTGTCCACGTTCATCGGCTTCTGCGCGGGTATTGCGGCGGTAGCGTGGTATCAGCGCATCAACCTGTTCAAGCCGGCGCTGCTAGCGTATTTCGGCGGCTTTGTCGCGGCGATGGGGCTGCTGTTTGCGTGGCTGCGCCAGTTTCCGCCGCAGCAGATGGCGGCGTGGATCGGCCTGATCGGCGCGGGCGCCATCCTCACCATCGTCGTGGCGTTCCTGGTCTGTGGGGCATTTCGTCGCATCAACGTGTACGAAACCTTCGTCGATGGCGCCAAGGACGGCTTTCAGGTCGCCATCGGCATCGTTCCGTACCTCGTCGCGGTGCTGGTGGGCATTGCCGTGTTTCGCGCGGCGGGGTGCATGGATGTCCTGATGCAGGGGCTTTCTGCGCTGTTCACGCACCTGGGCATCGATACGCGTTTTGTGCCGGCGCTGCCCGTGGGGCTGATGAAGACGTTGTCGGGCGCCGGCGCGCGCGGCCTGATGGTCGACGTGATGACCACTTACGGCGTCGATTCCTTCCAGGGCAAGCTGGCCGCCATCATCCAGGGCTCGACGGAGACGACGTTTTACGTGCTGGCCGTGTATTTCGGCAGCGTCGGCATCAAGGACACGCGTTACGCGCTGGCCTGCGGGTTGTGGGCCGACCTGATCGGGCTCGTCGGCGCCGTGCTTGTCGCCTACCTGTTCTTCGCCTGACCGGCTAGGGCGGCCCCCAAGCGACGCCGCGGCCGCCCGCCCTCTACAATCGATCGCATGGAACAGTGGATCGACACGCTTTTTGCCACGCTCGCCCTGCCCAAGGTCGGGCTGCCTGCCATCTTCGTCGTCAGTTTCATTTCGGCGACGCTCCTGCCGCTGGGCTCCGAGCCGGCGGTCTTTGCGTACATCAAGCTCAATCCGGATATGTTCTGGCCGGCCATCGTCGTGGCCACGCTCGGCAACACGCTGGGCGGCATGGTCGACTGGTGGATGGGCTATGCGGCCAAGCTGGCGCTGGTGCGCTACCACCTGGCGCGCCGTCGCCGGCAGCACAACGCCGAGCACGCCCAGCACGTGCCGCACCCCAAGCGCCACCGCGAGCCCCCGCTCGACAAGAAATACTTCCGCTGGATGCGCCGCATCGGCCCGGTGTCCCTGCTGGTGTCGTGGCTGCCCGGCATCGGCGACCCGCTCTGCACGCTGGCCGGCTGGCTGCGCCTGAAGTTCTGGCCCAGCGTCATGTACATGGCCATCGGCAAATTCCTGCGCTATCTGGCGATGACCGCGGCGCTCATGACCTTGCCCGACGGCTTCTGGCACGGCATCTTTGGCTGGATCAAGGCTGTAATGATCTGACGTTTGCGTGGCGTTGGGCGCACTCGCAGGCCTCCGCGCTTTTCGCAAGCCATTGAAAACGCGACGCTTTTCCCGCCCATATCAGCCGCAGGGATACCGTTGCTGCAACGCATCAACGGCGCACGTTGCAGTACAATCGCCCTTTAAAGACCGCGCGGCTCTTGTCCTCCTTGCCGCGACCTCCTCCCCAGCGGCACGCCATGAATGCCCCACTTCTGATCGACGCCAAACTCACGGCGCAGGACGCTGCGCCCCGGCTGCGCGAGATTCCCTACAACTACACCTCGTTCTCGGATCGGGAAATCGTCATCCGTCTGCTGGGCGAGTCTGCGTGGCAGATCCTGGACGAACTGCGCGCCGAGCGCCGCACCGGCCGATCGGCACGCATGCTGTACGAAGTGCTGGGCGACATCTGGGTGGTGCGTCGCAACCCGTATCTGCAGGACGACCTGCTCGACAACCCGAAGCGCCGGCAGATGCTGATCGACGCACTCAATCACCGCCTGGCGGAGATCGAGAAGCGCCGTGTGGCCGACCACGATTCGCATCACGACCCCGTGGGCGACGAGCGCGCCACCAAGGTCGAGCAACTGGTCGTGCATGCCCGCCGCGCCGTCAAGGCATTCCAGGAAGAGTTCGCCCAGGTGTATGACCTGCGCCGCCGCGCCCAGAAGGTGCTCGGCCGCGTGACCGCGAAGGACAACATCAAGTTCGACGGCCTGTCGCGCGTGTCGCACGTGACCGACGCCACCGACTGGCGTGTCGAATATCCGTTCGTCGTGCTCACGCCCGATACGGAAGAAGAGATCGCCGGTATCGTCAAGGGCTGCTTCGAGCTGGGTCTGACCATCATTCCGCGCGGAGGCGGTACCGGCTACACCGGCGGCGCGGTGCCGCTTACGCCGTTCTCGGCCGTCATCAATACGGAAAAGCTGGAGCGTCTGGATGCGGTCGAGATGACCGACCTGCCGGGCGTCGACCACCCCGTGGCGACCATCTATTCGGGCGCCGGCGTGGTGACGCGTCGCGTGGCGGATGCGGCGGACAAGGCCGGCCTCGTCTTCGCTGTGGACCCGACTTCGATCGACGCGTCGTGCATCGGCGGCAACGTCGCCATGAACGCGGGCGGCAAGAAGGCCGTGCTGTGGGGCACCGCGCTGGACAACCTCGCCTGGTGGCGCATGGTTGACCCGGACGGCAACTGGCTCGAAGTCCAGCGCCTGAATCACAACCTCGGCAAGATTCACGATGCGCCGGTCGTCACCTTCGAGCTGAAGTGGTTCGACGGCAATGCGCCGGTCGGCGCCAAGCTGCTGCGCACCGAGACGCTCACCATCGAAGGCCGCAAGTTCCGCAAGGAAGGCCTCGGCAAGGACGTCACCGACAAGTTCCTGGCCGGTCTGCCCGGCGTGCAGAAGGAAGGCTGCGACGGCATCATCACCAGCGCGCGCTGGATCCTGCACCGCATGCCGAAGTCGATCCGCACTGTGTGCCTGGAGTTCTTCGGCCAGGCGCGCGACGCAATCCCGAGCATCGTCGAGATCAAGGACTACCTCGACGCCGAGACCAAGAAGCCCGGCGGCGCGATCCTCGCGGGCCTGGAACACCTGGACGAGCGCTACCTGCGCGCGGTCGGCTACGCCACCAAGAGCAAGCGCAACGCGTTCCCGAAGATGGTGCTGATCGGCGACATTGTTGGCGACGACGATGACGCCGTGGCGCGCGCCACCTCGGAAGTGATCCGCCTGGCCAATGGCAAGAGCGGCGAAGGTTTCGTGGCCGTGAGCCCCGAGGCCCGCAAGAAGTTCTGGCTGGACCGCTCGCGCACGGCCGCGATTGCGAAGCACACCAACGCCTTCAAAATCAACGAAGACGTGGTGATCCCGCTCAATCGCATGGGCGAGTACACCGACGGCATCGAGCGCATCAACATCGAGCTGTCGATCAAGAGCAAGCTCAAGCTGACCGACGCGCTGCTCGATTTCTTTGCCGGCAGCAACCTGCCGCTGGGCCGCACCGACGACGCCAACGAAATCCCCAGCGCTGAACTGCTGGAAGACCGCGTGCAACAGGCGCAGCAACTGCTGCGTGCCACGCGCGCACGTTGGCAATATCTGCTGGACCATCTCGACACGCCGGTCACCACGGCGCGCGCGAGCCTCATCGGTCTGGGCCTGGGCTACCTTGCGCAGACCATCGACGACCGTCTGGTGAATCAGCCTGACGCCAACCTGTTCCACCTGCTGCAGGATCGGACGATCCGCGTGTCGTGGAAGGCGGAGATTCGCGCCGAGCTGCGCAAGATCTTCAACGGCGGCGAGTTCAAGCCGATCCTCGACGAGGCCCAGGCGATCCACAAGAAGGTGCTGCGCGGCCGCGTGTTCGTGGCGCTGCACATGCACGCCGGTGACGGCAACGTGCACACCAACATCCCCGTCAACTCGGATGACTACGACATGCTGCAGGACGCCCACAAGGCGGTGGCCCGCATCATGACGCTGGCGCGTTCGCTGGACGGTGTGATTTCGGGCGAGCACGGCATCGGCATCACCAAGCTGGAATTTCTGACCGACGAAGAGATCGCCGATTTCGCTGCCTACAAGCGCCGCGTCGATCCGAACGGCCGCTTCAACAAGGGCAAGCTGCTGCGCGACATCAACGACCCGCAAGGCTTGCCCGCTGATCTGCGCAACGCCTATACGCCGTCGTTCGGCCTGATGGGGCACGAGTCGATCATCATGCAGCAGAGCGACATCGGCGCCATTTCGGAGTCGATCAAGGACTGCCTGCGCTGCGGCAAGTGCAAGCCGGTGTGCGCCACGCACGTGCCGCGCGCGAACCTGCTGTACAGCCCGCGCAACAAGATCCTCGCTACGTCGCTGCTCATCGAGGCGTTCCTGTACGAAGAACAGACGCGCCGCGGCGTGTCGATCAAGCACTGGGAAGAGTTCGCCGATGTGGGCGACCACTGCACCGTGTGCCACAAGTGCGTGACGCCTTGCCCGGTCAAGATCGACTTCGGCGATGTGTCGATGAACATGCGCAACCTGCTGCGCAAGATGGGGCAGAAGAAATTCAACCCCGGCACCGCAGCAGCGATGTTCTACCTGAACGCGACCAACCCCGAGACGATCAACCTCACCCGCAAGGTGATGTTCGACTGGGGCTACAAGGCGCAGCGTCTGGGCAATGACATCCTGAAGAAGTTCGCCAAGAAGCAGACTGCTCATCCGCCCGCCACGGTGGGCAGGCCGCCGGTGCGCGAGCAGGTGATCCACTTCATCAACAAGAAGATGCCGGGCAACCTGCCCAAGAAGACGGCCCGCGCGTTGCTGGACATCGAGGACAACGAGATCGTCCCGATCATCCGCAACCCGAAGGTCACCACGCCGGATAGCGAGGCGGTCTTCTACTTCCCGGGTTGCGGCTCGGAGCGCCTGTTCTCGCAGGTGGGGCTGGCCACGCAGGCAATGCTGTGGCACGCCGGTGTGCAGACGGTGCTGCCGCCGGGCTACCTGTGCTGCGGTTATCCGCAGCGCGGCACGGGCCAGTTCGACAAGGCCGAGAAGATCGTCACCGACAACCGTGTGCTGTTCCACCGCGTGGCCAATACGCTCAATTACCTCGACATCAAGACGGTGGTGGTGAGCTGCGGCACGTGCTACGACCAGCTCGCGGGGTATGAATTCGACAAGATCTTCCCGGGCTGCCGGATCATCGACATTCACGAATACCTGCTGGAGAAGGGCGTGAAGATCGACGGTGTGCAAGGCACGCGGTACATGTACCACGACCCCTGCCACACCCCGATCAAGACGATGGACCCGACCAAGCTGGTCAACCAGTTGATGGGCGGCAACATCGGCGCCGATGGCCAGACCCGCGCGATCGAGAAGAACGACCGCTGCTGCGGTGAGTCGGGCACGCTGGCGATCTCGCGCCCCGACATTTCCACGCAGGTCCGCTTCCGCAAGGAAGAAGAGATGCAGAAGGGCGCCGACAAGCTGCGCAGTCTCGGCCAGACCAGCGGCCAGGGCGGCGAGGCGTTCAACGGCGACGTGAAGATCCTCACGAGCTGCCCGGCATGTCTGCAGGGCCTGTCGCGCTACACCGAAGATGTTTCGGTGCAGGCCGACTACATCGTGGTCGAGATGGCGCGTCACGTGCTCGGCGAAACCTGGCTGCAGGACTACGTCGCGCAGGCCAACGCCGGCGGCATCGAGCGGGTTCTCGTGTGACGACTGCGACGACCGGCGAGCGGGCGCCCGGCTGCGCGCTGTGCGAGACGGACGGCGGCGAGCCCGTCTGGCGCAATGGCCGCGCGCGCGTGGTGCTGGTCGAGCACGCGCGCTTTCCGGGCTTTTGCCGCGTCATCTGGAACGACCACGTGGCCGAGCAGACCGACTTGTCCGACGCAGATCGCCATTGGCTGATGGAGGTCGTCGCCCGTGTTGAGCGCGTGCTGCGCACCGAACTGGCGCCCGACAAGATCAATCTCGCCAGCTTCGGCAATTTTGTGCCGCATCTGCATTGGCACGTCATCCCGCGCTATCGGTGGGATACGCATTTTCCGGAAGCCGTGTGGGGCTCCGAGCAACGCGCGCCCGATACCGCGCGCATGGCCGAGATCACGGCCAAGTTGCCGGCGCTGTCGTACGCGCTGCAGGCCGCGCTTGCGGATGTCTGACCGGTAACCACCGGTAACGCATCCCCGCGGCCTGTGCGGAACCCACGTGGCGCATCGGCCGTCTGATTCTCTTTTCTGTCGTGACCAAGCCCTCGCCATGACGACACCGCGCACCGCCGCCACGCCCGATTCCCACAAGGAT
Organism: Ralstonia sp. UNC404CL21Col; assembly: GCF_000620465.1. Lineage (GTDB taxonomy): Bacteria > Pseudomonadota > Gammaproteobacteria > Burkholderiales > Burkholderiaceae > Ralstonia > Ralstonia flatus. Next base: position 995,801 of record NZ_JIBE01000003.1, on the reverse strand, counting down.
TCCATCTCCGAACTGACCGTCCACCATGGGCGGCTGAATCTCTCGGAAACCTGGCAACTGATTCGCCCGTACTGGTTTTCGGAAGATCGCCGCAAGGCCTGGGGGCTGCTTGCGCTGGTGATTGGCCTGAACCTGTTCTTGGTGTTCATGAACGTGCTGTTCACCGATTGGAACCGGCTCTTCTACAACGCGCTCGAGCAGAAAAACTACGGCGAGTTCTGGGCGCAGTTGCTGCGTTTCTCCTGGATTGCCGCACTGCTGATCATTGGCTCGATCCTGCGGCTGTACTACTCGATGATGCTACAGATGCGCTGGCGGACGTGGATCACCGGCAGCTTCCTCGATGACTGGCTCGGCAAGCAGGCGTTCTACCGCCTGGAGCAAACGCACAGCGCTGACAACCCCGACCAGCGGATTGCCGACGACCTGCGCACGTTTACCGATGCAACGCTCACCTTGGCGCTGGGTTTCCTGAATTCGGCTGTGACGCTGGTGTCGTTCTTCGGGATTCTGTGGGCAGTGTCGGGGCCGCTGGCGTTCAGCCTGGGTGGCCACGACTTTGTGATTCCCGGCTACATGGTGTGGTTTGCGCTGCTGTACTCGATCGTGGGCTCGGTCATCATCCACTTCGTGGGGCGGCCGCTGATCGGGCTGTCGTTCCAGCAGGAGCGGTACGAGGCGTACTTCCGTTTCCTGCTTGTGCGTGTGCGCGAGAACAGCGAGAGCATTGCCCTGTACCGGGGCGAGCCGACCGAGAAAGCCATCCTGCGCGGCCGCTTCGAGCGCATCCGCACCAACTGGAACCAGTTGATGGACTACACGCGGCGCCTGACCTTTGCCAGTTCCGGCTATGGGCAGTTCGCCATCATCTTCCCGTTTCTGGTGTCGGCGCCGCGCTACTTTGGCGGCACGCTGACGCTGGGCGGGATGATGCAGGTCGCCACCGCGTTCGGCCAGGTGCAGGACGCGATGTCGTGGTTTGTCACGAACTACCGCACGCTGGTGACCTGGAAAGCCTCCACCAACCGTCTGATCGAATTCCAGCGCGCCATCCGTGCAGCCGAGCGTGAAGAAGAGCACCGCGCCGGCGTCCGCGATGTCGAAGTCGAAACCGCGGCCGTACCCGCCATCGAAGCCCACGGTCTCGCGCTGAACCTGCCGAACCGCAAACCCGAAGACGTGCTGGTCGAGCCCTTCGATATGACGCTCGCACGCGGTGAGCGGGTGCTTGTCACCGGTCCGTCCGGCTGCGGCAAAAGCACGCTGGTGCGCGCCGTGGCCGGTATCTGGCCCTATGGCAGCGGCCGCATCGAAGTCCCGCAGGACGCCCGCGTGCTGTTCCTGCCGCAGCGCAGCTATCTGCCATCCGGCACGCTGGCTGACGCACTTTCGTATCCGGATTTGGCCACCCAATACACCGCGGAGCGTCTGACCCAGGTGCTGATCGCCTGTCGCTTGCCGGCGCTGGCCGGCCTCCTGGACGAGGTGAGCAACTGGAGCCTGCGCCTGTCGCCCGGCGAGCAGCAGCGCCTGGCTTTTGCCCGGGCTTTGCTGCAGCGCCCCGATTACCTCTTCCTCGACGAGGCCACCAGCGCACTCGACGAAGACACCGAAGCGTTCATGTACAGCCTGATGCTCGAATCGATGCCCGATGTGACCATCGTCAGCGTGGCGCACCGCAGCACCGTGGCACGATTCCACCATCGCCGCCTGCGCTACGTCCCCGAAGGCGACCCGTTGACTGCGGTAAGCTATCGGGTGGTGGAAGAGCCCGCGCATGTTGCGCTGGCAGCTTCCTGAAACACCGTTTTTCTGACTCGACGAGACGTTTTCATGGCCGGACTTTCCGCCGACACTCCGCACCCGACCGGCATCACCGTCCACACGCAATCGCGCGTGCTGGAGATCGCCTTTGCCGATGGCAAACAGTTCAGCCTGCCGTTCGAATATCTGCGCGTGCTGTCGCCGTCGGCTGAAGTGCAGGGGCACGGGCCCGGCCAGGAAGTGCTGCAGACCGGCAAGCGCGAGGTCGGCATCATCGGCGTCGAGCCGGTGGGCAATTACGCGATCCGGCCGCTGTTCTCCGACGGCCACGATTCCGGCATCTTCGACTGGGCCTACCTGTACCGCCTCGGCGTTGAGCAGGCCACGCTCTGGCAGGCGTATCTCGATCGCCTGGCCGCTGCTGGCGTCGACCGCGACGCCCCGATGGCAGAGAACGCTGGCCACGCCTGCGGCCACAGCCACTGATTCCCGATTCACTTTGCGGCGCCTGTGCGCTGCATCCGCATCCTTTTCTGTCATGAGCCAAACCCACTTCGGATTCCAGCAGGTTGATGAGCAGGAGAAGGCCGGCAAGGTCGCCGGCGTTTTCCATTCCGTCGCGAGCAAGTACGACGTGATGAACGACCTGATGTCCGGCGGCCTGCACCGCGTGTGGAAGATGTTCACCATCGCCCAGGCAGCGGTGCGCCCTGGCTACAAGGTGCTCGACATCGCCGGCGGCACGGGTGACCTGGCCAAGGCCTTCGCGCGCCAGGCCGGCCCCACCGGCGAGGTGTGGCTGACCGACATCAACGAGTCGATGCTGCGCGTCGGCCGTGATCGCCTGCTCGATGCCGGCGTGCTGACCCCCACCGCACTGTGCGACGCCGAGCACATTCCCTTTCCGAATGCTTACTTCGACGTGGTGACAGTGGCATTCGGCTTGCGCAACATGACGCACAAGGATCGCGCGCTTGCTGAAATGCGTCGCGTGGTGAAGCCAGGCGGGAAGGTCATGGTGCTGGAGTTCTCCAAGGTGTGGCAGCCGCTGGAGAAGGCCTACGACCTGTACTCGTTCAAGGTGCTGCCGTGGTTGGGCAGCAAAGTGGCGGGCGACCCCGAGAGCTACCGCTACCTGGCCGAGTCCATCCGCATGCACCCGGATCAGGAAACGCTCAAGCAGATGATGGAACAGGCCGGATTGGACTCGGTCGAATACTTCAATCTGACAGCGGGTGTCGTGGCTCTGCACGTCGGCCGTCGCCTTTAAGTGTTTCCGTCGTTCCGCCGGATGGGCGATGTAGCGCGCTGCGGCGATATGCCACGATCCTTCACATTGAATTTCGGCATTGACGTCTTCATCTAATGGCGTCACCTGCCACTGGAGAGAAGACAGCGATGAGTTTGCATTGGGGTGGAAAATTGATGGCGGGCGCGCTGGTCGCGACGCTCGCACTGGGCACGGCAATCGACGCCAACGCCAAGCGCATGGGTGGCAGCCGCAGCATCGGCAAGCAGTCGTCCACCGTGACGCAACGCCAACAGACGCCACCGGCCACGACGCCGTCGCCGACGCAGCAGGCCGCGCCTGCCGCACAACCTTCGCCGGCTGCTCCGGCGCCTGCCGCGCCTGCCGCAAAGCCAGGCCGTAACTGGGGTGGCATGCTCGGCGGCCTCGCTGCCGGTCTGGGCATCGGTTATCTGCTGTCGAAATTCGGTCTTGGCGCGGGCCTGGCCTCGTTGCTGTCCAACCTGATCCTGATCGCGCTCGTCGCCTTCGTGGTGATGTGGATCATCCGCAAGGTGCGCGGCAGCCGTCCGCAAGGTCCGGCCTACGCCACGGGTGGTCCGTCGCTGGGCGGCGACCGCGAGCCATACGTGCCGCAACCTGCCGCACCGGCTCCGCAGGCTTCTGCGCCGGCGGCCGCATCGCTCAACACCGGCAACACGTCGGGGCTGGGTGCAGGCGCCGCAACCGCTGCACAGTCGTGGAACCTGGGTGGTCCGGCCGCCTCGACCGCGCAGGCTGTCAACGCTCAACCGGCCGCGGCCGCGCCGCAGCAACCGTGGGGCGTGCCGGCAGATTTCGACACGCAAGCGTTCCTGCGCAACGCCAAGGTCTACTTCATCCGCCTGCAGGCCGCCTGGGATGCCGGCAATCTCAACGACATCCGCGAGTTCACCACGCCCGAGATGTTCGCCGAGATCAAGATGGACCTGGCTGACCGTGGCACTTCGCCCAACAAGACCGACGTGGTCTCGGTCGAAGCCGAAATGCTGGGTATCGAAACGCAGGCCGCCGAGTACCTTGCCAGCGTGCGCTTCTCGGGCATGATCCGCGAAGAAGCCAACGCGCCCGCCCAGCCGTTTGCCGAGGTTTGGAACCTGACCAAGCCGACGCAGGGGGCCGGCGGCTGGGTGTTGGCGGGTATTCAGCAGTTGCAGTGATGTCGTAACAACTTGAAGCGGCGCAGAACGGCCGTTTCAACATTCCCCGTAAAATAGGGCCCGACCGTCTGGTGCGGGCCCTTTTTGTTGCCCGCGGCTAGCCCGCTTCTTGCTGCTTTCCTGCTGTTTTTGCGCACCATCACCGCATGTCTTCGACAGCCACTTCGTCTCCATTTCCGCTTGTGCTGATGCAGCCGCTGCTGCTCGCGCTCAACCATCTGCTGCGCCAGGAGCCCTGGGCGCAGGAGACGCTGCGCCCGTTTGCGGGCCGCGTGGCGCGCTTTGACCTGGCGCCCATGTCGATGACGTTGCAGGTGGACGCCGCCGGCCTGGTGACCGCTCCCGACCCTGACGTGGAACCGGCCGTGACCGTTGTCGTGCCGCTTGCGGCCGCCGCTGCCGATTACGCCGCAGGCGGGCAGGCCGCCGTGCTGAAGCACGTGCGCATCGAGGGCGAGGCCGAGTTTGCCAACGTGCTGTCGACGCTGCTGCGCAACCTGCGCTGGGATGCCGCGGAAGACCTCTCGCGCGTGTTTGGCGATGTGATCGCGCAGCGCATGGTGAGCGGTGCGCAGGCTGCTCGCACCGAAGCCACGCGCGTGGGCCGTTTGCTGGCGGAATCGGTGGCGTCTTACCTGACCGATGAGCAACCGACGCTTGTGCGCCACGCGCGCCTTGCGCAGTTCGCCGCCGACGTGGCGGCGCTGCGAGATGCCGAAGCGCGTCTGGTCAAGCGGCTGGAGCGGCTCGAAAAACGCCCGCAGCCGGCGATCCGGAGCGCACGTCAGGGTGAATCGGCATGACGCGCTTCTTCCGGCTGGGCAAGATCGTTTTCGTCATCCTCTATTACGGGCTGGATCAGCTCGCCTTGTCGGGCTTCAAGAGCCGCCGCATTCGCGCGCTGGTCTGGCTGCTGACGCTGGGCCGCAAGCCGAAGCTGCCCCGCGGGGTGCGCCTGCGCCTGGCCCTGGAGCAGCTTGGGCCCATCTTCGTGAAGTTCGGGCAGGTGCTGTCGACGCGCCGCGATCTGCTGCCGCCCGATGTGGCCGACGAACTCGCCAAGCTGCAGGACCGCGTGCCGCCGTTCGATCCGAAGGTGGCGGCGGCCATCGTGGAGAAGTCGCTCGGCAAGCCGCTCTCGGCGCTGTTCCATCGTTTCGATCATCACCCCGTGGCGAGCGCGTCGATTGCCCAGGTGCATTTCGCCACGTTGCGCGGCGGCCCCTACGATGGTCGCGAGGTGGCCGTCAAGGTCTTGCGCCCGGGCATGCTGCCCGTGATCGACAGCGACCTCGCGCTCATGCGGGACCTCGCGACGTGGATGGAAAAGCTGTGGGCGGACGCCAAGCGCCTGAAGCCGCGGGAGGTCGTCGCCGAGTTCGATAAGTACCTGCACGACGAGCTGGACCTGATGCGCGAGGCGGCCAATGCCAGCCAGCTGCGCCGCAATTTTGCCAAGTCCGACCTGCTGCTGGTGCCCGAAGTGTTCTGGGATTGGTGCACGTCTGAAGTGTTCGTGATGGAGCGCATGCACGGCATGCGGATCTCGCACACCGAAGAGTTGCGCGCTGCCGGCGTCGACATGCACAAACTCGCGCGCGACGGTGTGGAGATCTTCTTCACGCAGGTCTTTCGCGACGGCTTTTTCCATGCCGACATGCACCCGGGCAACATTCTCGTGAGCGTGGCGCCCGAGACGCTGGGCCGTTATATCGCGCTGGATTTCGGCATCGTCGGGGCGCTGTCGGAGTTCGACAAGAATTACCTCGCGCAAAACTTCCTGGCGTTCTTCCAGCGCGACTACCACCGTGTGGCGGTGCTGCATATCGAGTCCGGCTGGGCGCCCGAAGAGACGCGCGTCGAAGAGCTGGAAGGCGCCATCCGCGCGTGCTGCGAGCCTTATTTCGATCGGCCGCTGGGTGAAATCTCGCTCGGCCTCGTGCTGATGCGGCTGTTCCAGACCTCGCGCCGCTTCAACGTGGAAGTGCAGCCGCAGCTGGTGCTGCTGCAGAAGACGTTGCTCAACGTGGAAGGTCTTGGCCGGCAGCTCGATCCGGATCTGGACTTGTGGAAGACGGCCAAGCCGTTCCTCGAACGCTGGATGCACGAGCAGATCGGCTGGCGCGGTTTTGTCGAGCGCCTGAAGGTCGAGGCGCCGCAATGGGCCAACAAGCTGCCGGACTTCCCGCGCCTGATGCACCAGATTCTGGATCGCCACTCCCGCGAGGACGGCAATGCGCAGACCGCGGCACTCACCGCGCTGCTTGCCGAGCAGAAGCGCACGAACCGGCTGCTCTCTGCCGCTTTGCTGTTCGTCGGCGGCTTCGCTGTCGGCATCATCGCGACGCATGTGCTGGCCTGGATGTCCCGCTACTGATCCGTATTGACCTGCTGAGCGCCATGGCCGAACCGCCCGTCTTCCAATCCCGCGACGCCGCCGATCCCGCCTTCTGGGACGAGCGCTTCACCCGCGAGCACACCCCGTGGGACGCGGCCGGTGTGCCCGTTGCCTTCCGGCAATTTTGCGAAGCGCAGCCTGCGCCGCTTTCCACGCTGATCCCCGGTTGCGGAAACGCTTACGAAGCCGGCTGGCTTGCCGAGCGCGGCTGGCCTGTCACGGCCATCGACTTTGCGCCGAGTGCCGTGGCGTCGGCCAAGGCCGTGCTGGGCGCGCACGGCGATGTGGTGCAACTGGCGGATTTTTTCCGCTTTTCGCCCCCTCGGCCGGTGCAATGGGTCTACGAACGCGCATTCCTTTGCGCAATGCCGCCCCGCCTTTGGCCTGACTACGCCGCGCAAGTGGGGAGGCTGCTCCCGCCGGGCGGGTTGCTGGCCGGCTTCTTTGCCGTGGTGGAAGGCCGCGAGGCGGTGCCCAAGGGGCCGCCGTTCGAGACCACGCAGCCCGAGCTGGATGCACTGCTGTTGCCGGCGTTCGAGCGCCTCGCCGATATCCCCATTGCCGAGGCGGATTCCATTCCGGTGTTCGCCGGGCGCGAACGCTGGCAAGTCTGGCGCCGCCGCGCCGACTGATCGTCGTCCGGGCCAGTGTTGGTGCGAAGCAACATGGGTCATGGTCAACGAAAAGCCTGCCGACGCCCGTTGCGGGCCGCTGCGCAAAAATCTGGCAAACAGGGCGGGATTCGTGGTGGCACCGATGCCCCGGCGCCCGGTCCCATCGCTATAATCCGGCCACTTTGCCCGGCGCCCCTGGGCCCGACGTCGGGTCGACATGGGGTTTTCCAGCTTCTTTCCGCGCTGCCATGCTGATCTGGTTTGTCATTGTTTACTGGGTGATTTCGGTCGGGATCGGCCTGTGGGCGGCACTGCGCGTGCGCAATACCGCCGATTTCGCCGTGGCTGGCCGCAGCCTGCCGTTCTACGTCGTGACCGCCACGGTGTTCGCCACCTGGTTCGGTTCCGAGGCGGTGCTCGGGATTCCCGCGGAATTTCTCAAGGATGGCCTGCACGGTGTGGTGGCCGATCCGTTCGGTTCGTCGCTGTGCCTGGTGTTGGTGGGTCTGTTCTTCGCCAAGCCGCTGTACCGGATGAACCTGCTCACCATTGGTGACTTCTATCGCAACCGCTTTGGCCGCGTGGCCGAAACGCTCACCACCCTGTGCATCGTCGTGTCCTACCTGGGCTGGGTGGCCGCGCAGATCAAGGCGCTGGGGCTGGTGTTCTACACCGTGTCTGACGGCGCGGTTTCTCAGGATCTCGGGATGATGATCGGCGCGGGCAGCGTGCTCGTCTACACGCTGTTCGGCGGCATGTGGTCGGTGGCGGTGACGGACTTCATCCAGATGATCATCATCGTGATCGGCATGCTCTACATCGGCTGGGAAGTGTCGGGGCAGGCCGGCGGCGTCGGCACGGTGGTGGCGCACGCGGCGGCTTCGGGCAAGTTCTCGTTTTGGCCGGCGTTCAATCCGATCGAAATCATTGGCTTCGTGACGGCCTGGATCACCATGATGCTCGGCTCGATCCCGCAGCAGGACGTGTTCCAGCGGGTGACGTCGTCGCGCACCGAGCGCATCGCCGGCACGGCTTCGGTGCTGGGCGGCGTGCTGTACTTCATGTTCGCGTTCGTGCCGATGTTCCTGGCGTATTCCGCCACGCTCATCGACCCGCAGATGGTGGCAAAGTACATCGATACAGATTCGCAGATGATTCTGCCGAACCTGGTGCTGCAGCATGCGCCGATCTTCGCGCAGGTGATGTTCTTCGGTGCGCTGCTTTCCGCCATCAAGAGCTGCGCGAGCGCAACGCTGCTGGCGCCCTCCGTGACGTTTGCTGAAAACGTGCTGCGTCCGTTGCTGCCCAACATGGACGACAAGCGTTTCCTGCGCGTGATGCAGGCCGTGGTGCTGACGTTCACGGTCTTGGTGACGCTGTTTGCGCTGAACTCGCATCTGTCGATCTTCCACATGGTCGAAAGCGCCTACAAGGTGACGCTGGTGGCGGCGTTTGTGCCGCTGGCCTTCGGCCTGTTCTGGAAGCGCGCGACGAAGCAGGGCGGTCTGCTGGCCATCATCTTCGGTCTGGCGGCGTGGATCTGGTGCGAGGTCTTCCTGTCGGGTGCGATGCTTCCGCCACAATTGGTTGGTCTCCTGGCCAGCTTTGGCGCCATGGTCCTGGGCTCGCTCGGCCCGCAGTGGATCGAGAACCGCGCGCCGACCACGAAGGCGGCTACGCAAGCCTGAGCGTCTTGTGAGGGCGTGCGCGGTGTGCCACTTTGTCGCGCATCACCATCGGTCGCCCCGAATCTGCGGTCGGGAATTCCCTCAAAAGGGTTTATAATTCAAGGCTTTGCGCGCCAGCACTTGTACGGCGCGCAGTTGCCCCAATCTTTCGTGAGCCTGTCGTGCGCGTTTCTCGCACCGCGTTCGCGGCCTGCGCGGGCAATCCATCGCTTTCTTGTCATTTGTTTGTTCCAGGGTGAGGACACCATGCCGATCTATGCTTATCGATGCGACGCCTGCGGCCACGCCAAAGATGTGCTGCAGAAGATGAGCGACGCCCCGCTGACGGATTGCCCCGCATGCGGCGCGCCGGCGTTCAAGAAGCAGCTCACTGCTGCCGGCTTCCAGCTCAAGGGTTCGGGCTGGTACGTGACGGACTTCCGTGGCGGCTCGGGTGGCGCATCGGTTGCCGGGGCCGGAACCGGTACGGCGGCCAAGGCAGATGCCGCAGCACCGGCCGCTGCTGCACCGGCCGCGTCGTCGGATAGTGCGTCGTCCAGCGCCAGCACCCCGGCGGCGTCCGGTGGTTGCGGCACGTCGTGCGCTTGCCACTGATCGCATCGCTCACCTTTCGGCCCATCGCCTCATGAAACAGAAAACCAGCGCACTCAAGACATGGTTCCTGACCGGTCTTCTGGTGCTTGTCCCACTCGCGATCACGCTGTGGGTGCTGTCGCTCATCATCGGCACGATGGACCAGAGTCTGGCGCTGCTGCCCTCCGCGTGGCAGCCGGATCAGCTGTTTGGCCGGCGCATTCCTGGCGTGGGCGCGATTCTCACGCTGGCGTTCATCCTGATCGTCGGCGTTCTGGCGCACAACTTCATCGGCCAGAAGCTGGTGCTGTGGTGGGAAGCGCTCGTGGGCCGCATTCCCGTGGTCGGCCCGATCTATTCGAGCGTGAAGCAGGTGTCGGACACGCTGCTGTCGTCCAACGGCAATGCATTCCGCAAGGCGCTGCTGGTGCAGTATCCGCGTGAAGGCTCCTGGACGATCGCCTTCCTGACCGGCCGCCCTGGCGGTGATGTCGAGAACCACCTGCAAGGCGAGTACGTCAGTGTGTACGTGCCGACCACGCCCAACCCGACGTCGGGTTTCTTCCTGATGATGCCCAAGGCCGACACCATCGAGCTGGACATGACGGTGGACGCGGCGCTCAAGTACATCGTGTCGATGGGTGTGGTGGCGCCTGAAGCGCTGCCGCGCCGCATGGACCCGCCTGATGCATCGCCAGAGATGGAGGACCGGTCGCCGGCAGTATCGCCGCGCGACCCCTCGAATCCGACCGCGCTGCCCGACGCTGGCGGCGCCGTATCAGCCCCTTGAGCCGGTAGCGCGAACCACCCTCCGGCCCTCACTCAACTTTCTTGCGCGACGCCCTGTTGGCGGCGCGCTTCGCGGAAAACCACAACATGCAAATGCGTACTCAATACTGCGGTCAGGTCACCGAACAACTGCTCGGCCAGAGCGTTACGCTGTCGGGCTGGGCCCATCGTCGTCGTGACCACGGTGGCGTGATCTTCATCGACCTGCGCGACCGTGAAGGCCTGGTGCAGGTCGTCTGCGACCCGGACCGCCCGGAGATGTTCAAGGTGGCCGAAGGCGTGCGCAACGAGTTCTGCCTGCAGGTGAAGGGCGTTGTGCGCGCCCGTCCGGAAGGCACTACCAACGCCAACCTGACCAGCGGCAAGGTCGAAGTGCTGTGCCATGAACTGACCGTGCTCAACGCCTCCGTCACGCCGCCGTTCCAGCTGGACGACGACAACCTGTCGGAAACCACGCGTCTGACGCACCGCGTGCTCGACCTGCGCCGCCCGCAGATGCAGTACAACCTGCGCCTGCGCTACAAGGTCGCGATGGAAGTGCGCAAGTACCTGGACGACAAGGGCTTCATCGACATCGAAACGCCGATGCTCACCAAGAGCACACCGGAAGGTGCACGCGACTACCTGGTGCCGTCGCGCGTGAACGCCGGCCAGTTCTTCGCGCTGCCGCAGTCGCCGCAGCTCTTCAAGCAGATGCTGATGGTGTCGGGCTTCGACCGTTACTACCAGATCACCAAGTGCTTCCGCGACGAAGACCTGCGTGCTGACCGCCAGCCCGAATTCACCCAGATCGACTGCGAAACGTCGTTCCTGAGCGAGCAGGAAATCCGCGACCTGTTTGAAGAAATGATCCGCACGGTGTTCAAGAACACCATGTCGGTCGAGCTGGATGCCAAGTTCCCGGTGATGGAGTTCCGCGAAGCGATGGCCCGTTTCGGCTCGGACAAGCCGGACCTGCGCGTCAAGCTGGAATTCACCGAGCTGACCGACGCCATGAAGGACGTCGACTTCAAGGTGTTCTCGGGCCCGGCCAACGCTGAAGGCGGCCGCGTGGTTGCACTGCGTGTGCCGGGCGGTGCTTCGCTGTCGCGCGGCGATATCGACGCGTACACGAAGTTCGTCGAAATCTACGGCGCCAAGGGCCTGGCCTGGATCAAGGTCAACGAAGTCGCCAAGGGCCGCGACGGCCTGCAATCGCCGATCGTGAAGAACCTGCACGACGCGGCCATCGCCGAGATCCTCAAGCGCAGCGGCGCACAGGATGGTGACATCCTGTTCTTCGGTGCCGACCGTGCCAAGGTGGTTAACGACGCGATGGGCGCGCTGCGCCTGAAGGTCGGCCATTCGGACTTCGCCAAGAGCACCGGTCTGTTCGAAGACGCCTGGAAGCCGCTGTGGGTGATCGACTTCCCGATGTTCGAGTACGACGAGGAAGACGCGCGCTGGGTGGCCATGCACCACCCGTTCACGAGCCCGAAGGACGAGCACCTGGAATACCTGGAAACCGACCCAGGCAAGTGCATCGCCAAGGCTTACGACATGGTGCTCAACGGCTGGGAAATCGGCGGCGGCTCGGTGCGGATCTACCGCGAAGAAGTACAGAGCAAGGTGTTCCGCGCGCTGAAGATCAACGATGAGGAAGCGCGTGCCAAGTTCGGCTTCCTGCTCGACGCACTGCAGTACGGCGCGCCCCCGCACGGCGGTATCGCGTTCGGCCTGGACCGCGTTGTCACGATGATGGCCGGTGCCGATTCGATCCGCGACGTGATCGCCTTCCCGAAGACGCAGCGTGCGCAGGATCTGCTGACGCAGGCACCGAGCCCGGTCGACGAAAAGCAATTGCGCGAGCTGCACATCCGCCTGCGCGCTGCCGAGGCAAAGGTTGCCGCACCGACGGCTGCCACTACCGCCTGAGCGCCCGCGCTGACGCTCCGCAACAAACCGCGCCGCCTGATTTAGGGCGGCGCGTTTTTTTTTGAGCGCCTTCCATTGGGAACATTGCGTGCTAAACCGGATCTTTCGTTTCTGTCACGTCGTGTGACAACGAAGGAGGAGTGTTTAGATGGACTACATCGACTTTGCGCGCACATGGGTCGTCGCCCACGCGGAGTTTCTGCTGACGTGGTTGATCGCCGCGCTGGTGGTGATAGTGCTGGCGTGGATCGAAATCCGCCGCGCCACCCGGCGCGCCGCCATGGCGATGACGGAGGCCGTGGCCACCACGGTGGCAGCGTGCGTGCCCGAAATTGCCGCGGCGGCGCAGAGCGCACATCCCGCCGCACCCGTATCGGCGGCGTCTGCCGGTTTGGCGGAGGCGATGCGCGCACTGGGCCACCTCGCGGCGGAGCGGATGCAATGGCTGCATGCGGTCGCCAACCTGCGTTTGCCCGACGCGGCACTCCCGCCAGCCGCACCGGGCGTGCCGGTGCATCCGCTCGTCTACGACACGCCGCGTCCGTTGGCCGAAGCCCACTTGGCGGCAGAACGCCGTTTTGCCGATCACGCGCGCGTTCTGCAGGCGGAACGCCGCGCCCTCCAAGCGCTGGAAACTGCCGAGCGTGAGGGCACCAGCGAATTGCATCGCATCGAGCGTGAGACCTCGGCCATTGTCGAGCGCTTCGACCAGGCCAACGCGCAATCCGAGCAGACCGATGTGCAGCGCTTTCTCATCCAGAAATTCAACACGCTTGGCAATCGCGAACGCGAGTTGACCGCGCAACTCGCTGCGCTGCGCCAACAACTCGCCGAGCGTACGGAAGCGTTGTGGGCGCAATCGCAACGCGCGGCCGACGACTATGCTGCGATGCTTGATCCGCTGCTGGCGGTGGCTCGCCGAGAGCTGGGTCACGAAACGGCGACCGACGAGACGGCACTGTGGCTCGCCCGCACCCGCGCCGGACAAGGGCCGTTGCGCGCGGCCTGATTGCTGTCGCGGCAGCGCAGCGAGCGTCACGGTGGCACGCTTCTGGCTGCGGTAAGCTATTGCCTTGCAGCGCGATCGCGCCGCCCATTGAAGCACGCACCCATGCCGCACAAGATTCCCGTCTCCGTTCTCGTCGTCATTCACACGCCCGATTTGCATGTGTTGGTGATGGAGCGGGCCGATCATCCGGGCTTTTGGCAATCCGTGACCGGCAGCTGCGACACACTCGACGAGCCCCTGGCCGATACGGCCCGCCGCGAGGCGCTGGAAGAAACCGGTATCGACGCGGCCCAGCATCATCTGATCGACTGGGGCCACCACATCGAATACGAAATCTACCCGCGCTGGCGCCATCGCTACGCGCCGGGTGTCACGCGCAACACGGAGCATTGGTTCGGCCTGCTGGTCAGCGGCAAGGTGCCGGTGCGGATGTCCCCGCGCGAGCATGTGCAGGCCGAATGGCTGCCCTACCAAGAGGCCGCCGCGCGGTGCTTCTCGCGCAGCAACGCCGAGGCCATTCTGCAGTTGCCCGAACGCCTTGCTGCCTATCACGCGCGTCAAGCGGCACTGACAAAGGACCAGGCCTGACATGCTCCGTTTGCGCGTTGCCACCTACAACATCCACAAGGGCGTGACCGGCATTGCGCGGCGCGTGCGCGTGCATGATGTGCGGCAGGGTCTGCACACCATGGACGCCGACATCGTCTTCCTGCAGGAGGTGCAGGACCGCAACGACCGCCTCGTCGCCGCAGAACTGTTCGACCCGAATTACACGCAGCTGCGCTATCTCGCGACGGACGTCTATCCGCACACGGTCTATGGCCGCAACGCCGTCTACGAGCACGGCCATCACGGCAATGCCATCCTGTCGCGGTTTCCGATCCTGCTGTCGGAAAATCTCGATATCTCCGACCACCGTTTCGAGCAGCGGGGCCTGCTGCACGCCGTGACCGATCTTGGTTTTGGCGAGGTGCATTTGCTGTGCGCGCACTTCGGCTTGTTTGCACGCAGCCGGCAGCGCCAAGCGGAGGCGCTCGTCGATCGCGTGCGTTCCGTCGTGCCACCCGATGCGCCGCTCGTGGTGGCGGGCGACTTCAACGATTGGAACAACCGCCTCGATCGCATGATTTGCCAGGCGCTGGGTGCGACCGAAGTGGCCGACAAGGCTGCCGATGCGCGCCCGGTCCGCACGTTCCCCAGCCATATGCCGTGGCTGCGGCTGGATCGCATCTATGTGCGCGGTTTCGATATCGAACGTGCGCACGCGCTGACCGGCCGCGAGTGGGCACAGCGCTCCGACCACGTGCCCTTGCTGGCTGAACTGGCGCATCCATGAAGGTCGCGCGCGATGCGGGCCCGCTGCGCTCCGAATGGCGGCGGGGTAAGCCCCTGCCGGGCAACGACGTCGACCTGCTGTGCGGTGGCGCCGAGTTCTTCCCCGCATTGATCGAAGCCATCGACGCCGCGCAACGCCGCGTCGCACTCGAAACCTACATCTACACCGACGACGTCACCGCCCACAGCGTGACGGAAGCGCTTGCCCGCGCGGCACAGCGCGGCGTGGATGTCCACCTGACCATTGACGGTTTTGGCACGGGCCTGCTGCCAGCCAACATCGCCGCGATGCTGGAAGCGGCGGGTGTGCGTCTGCGCATCTATCGTCCGTTGCGGGGTTTCCGCCTGCAACGCCGCCATTTGCGACGGCTGCATCGCAAGATCGCCGTCATTGATGACGATGTGGCGTTCGTGGGCGGCATCAACATCATCGACGACATGAACCACGCGCCGTTTAACGACACCGCGCTGGGGCCGCGCTACGACTTTGCCGTGCGAGTGCGCGGGCCCCTGGTCGCGCAGATTGCGCTGACGGTCGACCGGCTCTGGTGGCAGATGGGCGTACGTGCCGGCATGCGCGAGGTGGGCGTCACGGGCGTCGCCGCCGAGTTTCCGGTGATGACGGATACGCCGCGGCCCCGACATCGCGGAGCGTCGGGACGAGAAAGTGAGCGTGCGCCGGGCACCGTGTTGGCCTCGCTGGTGCTGCGCGACAACGTCCGCAACCGGCGTGCGATCGAACGCGAATATCTGCGCGCGCTGGGCGCAGCACGACAAGAGGTGATCATCGCCAATGCGTACTTCTTGCCGGGCGTGCGTTTCATGCGCGCACTGGCCGCATGCAGACGGCGCGGTGTGCGCGTGCGCCTGTTGCTGCAAGGGCAGGTCGAATACCGGCTGCAGCACTACGCGACACGTTCGCTGTATCACATGCTGCTGCGCGACAACGTCGAGATCCACGAATACACCGCCAGCTTCCTGCACGCCAAGGTGGCCGTGGTGGATGACCGCTGGGCGACGGTCGGCTCCAGCAACATCGACCCATTCAGCCTGTTGCTCGCACGTGAAGCGAACGTGGTGGTGTGGGACGCGACCGTGGCCAACGAACTGCGTGGCGCGTTGGAAGATGCCATCGCCCATCACGCACGCCGCGTGCTGGCCGACGCGCACGCCGCACGCCGCTGGTGGTCGCGCTTGGCGGATTGGTGCGCCTATCGCCTCGTGCGCCTTGGCGTGGTCATCAGCGGGCGCGCAGCACAGTACTAGCGGTAGCGCTACAGACCTACAAGACAAAACAAGACACAACAAGACGGAGGAGACATGCAAGTCATCACAGCGGATGCGGCCGCGCGCTTGGTGCAGCCACGGTGGACGGTGGCATGCGCAGGGTTTGTCGGCGCAGGCCATGCAGAGGCCGTCACGCACGCGCTGGAGCGCCGGTTTCTGACCACGGGCGAGCCGCGCGATCTGACGCTTGTCTACTCGGCCGGACAGGGCGATCGCGCCACGCGCGGCGTCAACCACTTCGGCAATCCCGGGATGACGCGCTGTGTTGTCGGTGGGCATTGGCGCTCCGCCACGCGGCTCGCGGACATGGCGCTCGCCGAGCAGTGCGATGCATTCAATTTGCCGCAGGGCGTGCTCACGCATCTGTACCGCGCCATCGCAGGCGGCAAGCCCGGTGTGCTGACGAAGATGGGTCTGCACACCTTCGTCGACCCACGCACGGAGCTTGACCCGCGCTACCACGGTGGCGCGATCAATCAGCGCGCCAAGGCAGCGCGTGCGGCCGGTCAGGCGTCGTGGGTTGAGTACGAGCGCTTTCGCGGCGAAGACTATCTCTTTTACCCGAGCTTCCCGCTGCACTGCGTCTTCCTGCGCGGCACCGCTGCCGACCCGCGCGGCAACATCAGCACGCACGAAGAAGCCTTTCATCACGAGCTGCTGGCCATGGCGCAGGCCGCCCGCAACTCGGGCGGCATCGTCATCGCGCAGGTGCGCCGGCTCGTTGATCGGCATGACAACCTGCAGGCGATCCACGTGCCGGGCATCCTCGTCGATTACGTGGTCGTTGCCGACGATGAAGCCGAACACCAGATGACCTTCGGGGAAGCGTTCAACCCGACCTACATTCGCCCCTGGCAAGGCGAGGCGATCCAGCTCAAGCAAGACGTCATCGAAGCGAGCGAGCCGCTGGAGGCGAATCAGCACGGCGCGCTCGACGCTCGCACGCTGGTGCAACGCCGCGCCGTGCTGGAACTGATCGCGCAGCAACCACGCGTCGTGAACCTCGGCGTGGGCATGCCCGCGGCCGTCGGCGCCCTCGCTGAACAGGAGGGCGCGCGCGGCTTCACTCTTACCGTGGAGGCAGGGCCGATTGGCGGCACCCCGGCAGATGGCCTCAGCTTTGGCGCGTCGGCCTATCCCGAAGCAGTCGTCGATCAACCCGCGCAGTTTGACTTCTACGAAGGTGGCGGCATCGATCTCGCCATCCTCGGCCTGGCAGAACTGGATGGGGCCGGCAACGTCAACGTCAGCCTGTTCGGCGAGGGCGGCGACACCATCGTCGCGGGCGTCGGCGGCTTCATCAACATCACGCAGAGCGCGCGTTCGGTCGTGTTCATGGGCACGCTCACCGCCGGCGGCCTGCAGGTCGAAGCCGAAGGCGGCAAGCTGCGCATCGTGCGCGAAGGACGGCTCAAGAAGATCGTGCCGGCTGTGTCGCACCTCACGTTCAACGGTGAATATGCGGCGCGATCAGGCATTCCCGTGCGCTATGTGACCGAGCGCGCCGTTTTTGAGATGCGCGACGATGGCCGCGGCGGCCGGCGCCTCACGCTCACGGAAATCGCGCCCGGCATCGATCTGCAGCGGGACGTATTGGATCAATGCGCCGCGGACGTTGCCGTGGCAGCCGACCTGCGTGAAATGGACGCGCGCATCTTTCGCCGCGGCGCCATGTATGCCGGCATCACGCCGGCCTAATTTTTCCGTCTGTTTATTTACTGATGGGTAGCACTAGAAAATCCGTCGGATATGCTGCGCCAGGCCCGTCTTATGGGTGCGGCGCACACCCCGCAAAGCCTTTGCTCTAAAGGGTTTACGGGATTCGCGCTGCGCCGCGCAAGGTGACGATTCAATGTCGCCATTTAGATGGCGCTTTCTAATAAAACACTTGCCGCTCAAAGGCCCCCTGTAAATAATTGAACGACCGTTCGATTTTGGGCTAGAGTGTTTGCGCAGGCTGGTTTACAGTCCTGCCCGGCACGCAAAAGGCGCCCTGCAGCAAGCCAATTTTCTCGCGTGTCACGCCCCAGAAAAGAACGGAGAGAAATCATCATGCGTCACCCGACCGCTCGTCTCGAATCGAATCACGCAGCAGCTACGCCGATGCGCAAGGGCGAGCTGACACGTGCAGCGATTCTCGATGCCGCGCTGGAACTGGCCTCGCGCGACGGACTGGAAGGATTGACGATCGGTGTGCTCGCGGAGCGCATGCAGATGAGCAAGAGCGGGGTGTTTGCACACTTCGGCTCGCGTGAGGATCTGCAGGTGGAAGTGGTTCGCGAGTATCACAAACGGTTCGAGCAGGAAGTCTTCTACCCGAGCTTGACGGAACCGCGCGGTCTGCCGCGCCTGTGGAGCATGGTGCGACGCTGGATGGAGCGCCGCATTCAAGAGGTGACCACGGGCTGCATCTATATCAGCGGCGCGGTGGAGTACGACGATCGTGCCGAAAGCCCGGTGCGCGACGAACTCGTCAAGAGCGTGACGATCTGGCGTGCAGCTTTGGCCCGCGCGATCGCACAGGCGAAGGAAGAAGGCCATCTGCGTGCAGAAGCGGACCCGCAATTGATGCTCTTCGAGATGTACAGCCTGGAGCTGGGTCTGCATCACGATGCGCGTTTCCTGCGGTTGCCGAACAGTGCCGAACTGGCCATGGTGGCGCTCAACAAACTCATTCAGTCTTACCGAACCTGACGCGGCATCGCACACCTAGCGGTCGCGCAGTACACACCAAGGAGTTGCAAGATGGGTCAATACACCGCACCGCTGCGTGACATGCAGTTTGTTCTCCACGAGCTTCTCGGCGTGGAGAACCACCTGAAGGAGATGCCGCAGCACGCGGAGATCGATGCCGACACCATCAACCAGGTGATCGAGGAAGCCGGCAAGTTCTGCTCCGAAGTCATCTTCCCGCTCAACCAGTCTGGCGATCGCGAAGGCTGCACGTACCACGGCGACGGCGTGGTGACCGCTCCGAAGGGCTTCAAGGAAGCGTATCGACAGTATGTCGAGGCCGGCTGGCCTTCGCTGGGCTGCGATCCGGAGTACGGCGGTCAGGGCCTGCCCATCCTGATCAACAACGCGCTGTACGAGATGCTGAACTCGGCCAACCAAGCCTGGACGATGTATCCGGGCCTGTCGCACGGCGCATACGAAGCCCTGCACGCACACGGCACCGACGAGCTCAAGCAGCGTTACCTGCCGAAGCTGGTGTCGGGCGTGTGGACCGGCACGATGTGTCTGACCGAGCCGCATTGCGGCACCGACCTGGGCATCCTGCGCACCAAGGCTGAGCCGCTGGCGGATGGCTCGTATGCCATCACCGGCACGAAGATCTTCATCTCGGCAGGCGAACACGACCTGGCCGAGAACATCATTCACCTGGTGCTGGCACGTCTGCCGGACGCGCCGGGCGGCACGAAGGGCATCTCGCTGTTCGTGGTGCCGAAGTTCATCCCCGATGCCAACGGCAACCCGGGCGAGCGCAACGGCGTGAAGTGCGGCTCCATCGAACACAAGATGGGCATCCACGGTAACGCCACCTGCGTGATCAACCTGGATGGCGCAAAGGGCTGGATGGTCGGCGAGCCCAACAAGGGCCTGAACGCCATGTTCGTGATGATGAACGCGGCGCGTCTGGGCGTCGGCATGCAGAGCCTGGGCCTGACCGAAGTCGCTTACCAAAACTCCGCTGCCTACGCCAAGGAACGCCTGCAGATGCGCAGCCTCTCGGGCCCGAAGGCACCGGACAAGCCGGCTGACCCGATCATCGTGCACCCGGACGTACGTCGCATGCTGCTGACCCAGCGTGCCTTTGCCGAAGGTGGCCGCGCATTCAGCTATTGGATCGCCCTCCAGATTGACCGCGAGCTGTCGCACGAAGACGAGTCCGTGCGCAAGGACGCGGCGGATCTGGTCGCGTTGCTCACCCCGATCGCCAAGGCCTTCCTGAGCGACAACGCATTCATCGCCACCAACGAAGGCATGCAGGTGTTCGGTGGCCACGGCTACATCGCCGAGTGGGGCATGGAGCAATACGTGCGCGACGCCCGCATCAACATGATCTACGAAGGCACGAACACCGTGCAGTCGCTGGACCTGTTGGGCCGCAAGATCCTGGGCGACATGGGCGCCAAGATGAAGAAGTTCGGCAAGCTGGTCCAGGACTTTGTGGAAGCCGAAGGCACCAACGAAGCCATGCAGGAATTCATCAACCCGCTGGCCGACATTGGCGACAAGGTCCAGAAGCTGACCATGGAAATCGGCATGAAGGCCATGGCCAACCCGGACGAAGTCGGCGCCGCCGCTGTGCCGTACCTGCGCGTGGTCGGCCACCTGGTGTTTTCGTACTTCTGGGCCCGCATGGCCAAGATCGCCCTGGAAAAGCAAGACAGCGGCGACTCCTTCTACAAGGTCAAGCTCGCAACGGCGCGCTTCTACTTTGCCAAGCTGCTGCCTGAGACGGCTTCGCAGATCCGCATGGCACGTGCCGGCGGCGCGACGCTGATGGCACTCGAAGCCGACCTGTTCTAAGGAAACCTGCCCACGATCCTACTGCGCGGTCCGATCTTGGCACTGCGATGCTCGCCGTACCCATGTACGGCTGCGCTTCTCCCGCCAACCTCGAACCGCTCGCTACGGATCGCGAGCAGGTTTCAACGCCTCTTTTTGTTGCTCCCGCTTGTGCGGGGGTGACGACTCCTCTTCTTTCCGCGAGGACACCATGACCCGCACTGAACTCCCCACCAGCGCGCAGCCGCAGGCCGGCCAGCGTTCCAACTTCCTCGTCCGGCGCGTTGCAGTGCTGGGCGCCGGCGTGATGGGTGCGCAGATTGCCGCGCACCTGATCAACGCCAAGGTTCCTGTCACGCTATTCGACCTGCCTGCCAAGGAAGGCCCGAAGAGCGGCATCGCGCTCAAGGCCATCGAAAACCTGAAGAAGCTGTCGCCGGCACCGCTCGGCATCAAGGATGACGCGAACCTCATCCAGGCTGCGAACTACGAAGACGACATCGAGAAGCTGCGCGACTGCGATCTCGTCATCGAAGCGATTGCCGAGCGCATGGACTGGAAGCACGATCTGTACAAGAAGGTCGCGCCGCACATTGCTGCGCACGCGATCTTCGCGTCGAACACGTCGGGTCTGTCGATCACCGAACTGTCGGACGGTTTTGACGCCGAGCTGAAGTCGCGCTTCTGCGGCGTGCACTTCTTCAACCCGCCGCGCTACATGCACCTGGTCGAGCTGATCCCGACTGCCCACACACGCGGCGACATTCTCGACAAGCTGGAAACGTTCCTCACCTCCGCACTCGGCAAGGGCGTCGTGCGCGCGAAGGACACGCCCAACTTCATCGCCAACCGCGTCGGCATCTTCTCGATCCTGGCGGTGTTTGCGGAGTCGGCCAAGTACGGCATTCCGTTTGACGTGGTGGATGATCTGACGGGCTCGAAGCTGGGCCGCGCCAAGTCGGCGACGTTCCGCACGGCGGACGTGGTGGGCCTGGACACGATGGCGCACGTCATCAAGACGATGCAGGACAACCTGAAGGACGATCCGTTCGCGCCGGTCTACGCCACGCCGCCCGTGCTGGCCAAGCTGGTGGAGGCGGGCGCCCTGGGCCAGAAGACTGGCGCCGGTTTCTACAAGAAGGAAGGCAAGGAAATCAAGGTGCTGGATCCGCAAAGCGGCCAGTACGGCCCGAGCGGCAAGAAGGCCGACGACATCGTTGTGCGCATCCTGAAGAAGGAGCCGGCCGAGCGTCTGAAGCTGCTGCGCGAATCGACCAACCCGCAGGCGCAATTCCTGTGGGCTGTGTTCCGCGATGTGTTCCATTACATCGCGGTGTACCTGGAGCAGATTGCCGATTCGGCTGCGGAAGTCGATCTGGCGATCCGCTGGGGCTTCGGCTGGAACAGCGGCCCGTTCGAAGACTGGCAAGAGGCCGGTTGGAAGCAGGTGGCCGAGTGGGTGAAGGAGGACATCGAAGCCGGCAAGGCGCTGTCGAACACAGCCCTGCCGCAGTGGGTGTTCTCCGGTCCGGTCGCAGACAACGGCGGTGTGCATTCGGCACAGGGTTCGTGGTCGGCCAAGCAGGGCACGTTCCTGCAACGCAGCACGCTGCCGGTGTACGGCCGCCAGGTGTTCCGTGCACCGATCAAGGGTGCGACCGCGGTGAACCCGCTCACGTATGGCAAGACGATCGAAGAGACCGACGCTGTGCGCATCTGGGTGGACGACGCGGCCGGCCAGGACGACGTGCTGATCGTCTCGTTCAAGAGCAAGATGAACACGATCGGACCGAGCGTCATCGACGGTCTGACGCGCGCGGTTGATCTGGCGGAAGCCGGCTACAAGGGTCTGGTGGTGTGGCAGCCGACGTCGCTCAAGCTGGGCGCACCGGGTGGTCCGTTCTCGGCCGGTGCAAACCTGGAAGAAGCCATGCCGGCCTTCATGATGGGGGGCGCCAAGGGCATCGAGCCGTTCGTCAAGAAGTTCCAGGACGGCATGATGCGCGTGAAGTACGCCGGCGTGCCGGTTGTGTCCGCCGCATCGGGCATCGCACTGGGCGGCGGCTGCGAGCTGCTGCTGCACTCGGCCAAGCGTGTGGCTGCGCTGGAAACGTACATCGGCCTGGTGGAAGTGGGCGTGGGCCTCGTGCCGGCAGGTGGTGGCCTGAAGGAGGCGGCTCTGGCGGCAGCCAAGGCTGCGCAGGCAGCCGGCAGCACGAACATCCTGCAGTTCCTGACCAACCGTTTCCAGGCGGCGGCCATGGCCAAGGTGTCCTCTTCCGCGCTGGACGCGCAGAAGATCGGCTACCTGCAACCGACCGACACCATTGTCTTCAACGTGCATGAGCTGCTGCACGTTGCACGCAACGAAGTGCGTGCGCTGTCCGATTCGGGCTATCGCGCGCCGCTGCGCCCGGTGGGCATTCCGGTGGCGGGCCGTTCGGGCATCGCCACGATCAAGGCGTCGCTGGTGAACATGCGTGACGGCGGGTTCATCTCGCAGCACGACTTCACGATCGCCTCGCGCATTGCAGAAACCGTGTGCGGCGGTGATGTCGAAGCGGGTGCGCTGGTGGACGAAGAATGGCTGCTGGCGCTGGAGCGCAAGGCCTTCGTGGATCTGCTCGGCAGCTCCAAGACCCAGGAACGCATCATGGGCATGCTGCAGACCGGCAAGCCGGTGCGCAACTAATTGCTGCGACGACAGAGAGACAGGAGTTTCATCATGACCAAGCAACTGCAAGACGCCTACATCGTCGCCGCGACGCGTTCCCCGATCGGCAAGGCGCCGAAGGGCACGCTCAAGAACCTGCGCCCGGACGACCTGCTGGCGACCATCCTCAAGAGCGCTGTCGCCCAGGTGCCCAACCTGGATCCGGCGCTGATCGAAGACGCCATCGTCGGCTGCGCGATTCCCGAAGCGCAGCAGGGCCTGAACGTGGCGCGTATCGGTGCGCTGCTGGCCGGCCTGCCCAACACCGTGGGCGGCGTCACCGTCAACCGCTTCTGCGCCTCGGGCCTGACCGCCGTGGCAATGGCTGCTGACCGCATCCGCGTGGGCGAATCCGACGTGATGATCGCCGCCGGTGTCGAATCGATGAGCATGGTGCCGATGATGGGCAACTCGCCGTCGATGTCGCCGGACATCTTCACGCGTGACGAGAATGTCGGCATCGCCTACGGCATGGGCCTGACCGCCGAGAAGGTCGCCCAGCAGTGGAAGATTTCGCGCGAGGCGCAGGATGCTTTCTCGCTCGCGTCGCATCAGAAGGCGCTCGCTGCGCAGCAAGCCGGCGAATTCAAGGACGAGATCACCCCGATCGAGATCATCGAGAAGTTCCCGAACCTGGGCACCGGGGCCATCGACATCAAGACCCGCACGATGTCGCTGGATGAAGGCCCGCGTGCCGATACGTCGGTCGAAGGCCTGGGCAAGCTGCGCGCCGTATTCGCCAACAAGGGCAGCGTGACGGCCGGCAACAGCTCGCAGACGTCGGACGGTTCGGGCGCGTTGATCCTGGTGTCGGAAAAGATCCTCAAGCAGTTCAACCTGGTGCCGCTGGCGCGCTTTGTGTCGTTTGCGGTGCGCGGTGTGCCGCCGGAAATCATGGGGATCGGTCCGAAGGAAGCGATTCCTGCCGCGCTGAAGGCCGGTGGCCTGACGCAGGATCAGATCGACTGGATCGAACTGAACGAGGCGTTTGCCGCGCAGTCGCTCGCCGTGATCCAGGACCTGGGCCTGGACACCAGCAAGATCAACCCGCTGGGCGGCGCGATCGCGCTGGGCCACCCGCTGGGCGCCACGGGTGCCATTCGTGCGGCCACGGTGGTGCACGGCCTGCGCCGTCGCAACCAGAAGTACGGCATGGTGACGATGTGCGTCGGCACCGGCATGGGCGCCGCGGGCATTTTCGAACGCATGTGACCCCACGTCAGGGGGAAGGATTAAGTTCTTCCCCCTGCTTGTAAATCGCCCGTCTCAGCACGCATGATTGCGCAGGCGCGCGCAGTACTACATCAACAAGCGCGCCGAAGAACGCAGCCGGCACCTGGCCGGCATCGCGACAGAAGCGGAACCATGATTCCGCGACAGAGGAGACACACCACCGGGTCACCGGCGGTGCACCAAGAGGAGGGCGCGCGATGGGCAACACTATCGGCGACACAATCGTATTGACCGACGCGGCATGCGACATGCCACGCTCGATGATCGATCAGCTGGGGTTGGGCGTGGTGCCGTTCCGCATTCGTGCGGGCGAATTGTTTGTTGAAGACCGCCGCGACGAGGCGGCGCTGCCGCAGCTCTATCGCAAGTACCTCGTCGACAAGCAGGATCACTATGCCGAATCGATTCCGCTGCTCGAACGCGAGATCGAAGACTTCCTGCTCAAGCACGTGGTCACGCAGCACGACCGCGCCTTGCTCCTGACGATTGCCAGCTCGCGCAGCCATTTCTACAGCCACGCCACCGGCGCGGTGGTGGGCACCACGGCCAAGAGCTTCAAGCCACGCAAGGATGCCGGCCGCTCAGGCCTGTTTGAGTTGACGGTGGTGGACACCGGCGCCATTGGCCCCGGCCAGGCGCTGATGGTGCACGAGGCCGCCCGCATGCTGCGCGAAGGCGCGGAGGTGCGCGACGTGGTGCACGTGATCGAAAACCGCCTGCGCGATGCCTCGCACGTCTACCTCGTCCCCGACGAGTTGCTGTACATGTACACGCGCGCCAAGCAGAAGGGCGAGAAGAGCATCACATGGAGCCGCTACATGATGGGCACGGCGTTCAACGTGCGTCCGCTCATCCATATGCATCGTGGCGAGACGGAAGCCATCGCCAAGGTGCGGGGCTCCGAGGAAGGCATTCGCCGCCTGCTTGCGCATACCGAAACCATGATCGCCGAGGAGCGTCTGGCCACGCCCGTGGTGGCGATCACGTATTCCGGTGCGCTCGACACCGTGCGGCGCATGGAGCCTGTGCAGGCGTTGATGCGAACCGCACAGGACCACGGCGTGGAAGTGCTGCTCGCGCCGATGAGCCTGACCGTGGCGTTGAACGTGGGCGCCAACGCGTTCTCCGTCGGTTATCTATCTGACTCGCCTGTGCCGATTTAGCGGCGCAGATTTCACCTGGAGTTTTCATGTCGATTCGTACCGAGACCGCAGACGGCGTCCTGACGCTCACGTTTGACCGCCTGGACCGCAAGAACGCCATCACGGCCGCGATGTATCAAACGTTGGCCGATGCCCTGGTGGCCGCCGAGACCGATCCCGCCATCCGCGTGATCGTGCTGGCCGGCCACGAGAGCGTATTCACGGCGGGCAACGATCTCGAAGACTTCATGAAGAATCCGCCCAAGGACGAAAGCGCCCCCGTGCACCAGTTCCTGAAGGCGATCAGCTCGGCGACCAAGCCGCTGATCGCTTCGGTGAGCGGCGCGGCGGTGGGTGTAGGCACGACGATGCTGCTGCATTGCGACCTCGTCTATGCGTCCGACACCGCCAAGCTGTCGATGCCGTTCGCGCAGCTGGGGCTCTGTCCGGAAGCCGCATCGAGCCTGTTGCTGCCGCAGCTGGCCGGCTATCACCGCGCGGCGGACAAGTTGCTCTTCGGCGAGCCGTTCGACGCGAACGAAGCGCGCGAGCTGGGCCTGGTCAATCGCGTGCTGCCCGCCGGGGAGCTGGAGGCTTTCGTGCGGACGCAGGCGCGCAAGCTGACGCTGCTGCCGCCCGCGTCGCTGCGCGCCACCAAGCGCCTGATGAAGGAGGGCGCTACGCCGCAGATCGCCGAGCGCATGTCGGTGGAAGGCAAGCAATTCGGCGAAATGCTGCGTGCTCCGGAAGCGCGCGAAGCGTTCACGGCGTTCTTCGAAAAGCGCCGCCCGGATTTCTCCAAGTTCAACTGAGCCAATCGTTCCCCTGCAAAAGAAAACCCGGCGCGAAGCCGGGTTTTGTTGGGCGTGGCCGTTCAGAGCGGCGGCAGCACGCGCGGCTTGCGGGTCTCGTCGGTCGCCACGTAGGTGAGGGTGGCTTCCGTCACCTTGACGGTGGCGTGCCGGCCGTTGGCGTGCATGCGTTGCGCATAGACCTCCACGTCCACGGTGATCGACGTACGGCCCGTCTTGACCACGTTGGCGTAGAAGCTCACCAGATCGCCCACGTACACCGGTTGCTTGAAGACGAACGAGTTGACGGCGATCGTGGCCACGCGGCCGTTGGCACGCACCACTGCAGGGATCGACCCGGCGATGTCCACCTGCGACATGATCCAGCCGCCAAACACATCGCCGTGGACGTTGGCGTCGGACGGCATCGGCATCACACGCACGGCGGGCTGCTTGTCGGCGGGCAGCGTGACGGTTTCAGTGGTGGCTTGGGTATCGGACATGATGATGCAGGGCAGCATTGAAGCGGAGGGAGGGCCCACCAGCGGGGCCAGGGCGCGCGCAGGTGATCGGTGGGAGAATACACAATCCGCCATTTTATTGCACCGCACATGCGTCGCTTTCCCGCCTCTTCCGAACCGCCTCCGCCGGGGGCTGCCCGCGGCGACTGGCGCACCATCAAGAGCCTGCTGCCGTATCTGATGGCCTACAAGTGGCGTGTGGCGCTGGCGCTGTCGTTCCTGATCGCAGCCAAGGTGGCAAACCTTGGGGTGCCGATGGTCATGAAACGGCTGATCGATTCCATGAACGTGTCGCCGTCCGACCCCCGCGCGCTGCTGGTTGTGCCGGTGGGCATCATCATCGGCTACGGGCTGCTGCGGCTGTCGACGTCGCTGTTTTCGGAGCTGCGCGAAATCCTGTTCGCGAAGGTCACGGAGAGTTCGGTGCGCACGCTCGCACTGCAGGTGTTCCGCCATCTGCATGCGCTGTCACTGCGTTTTCACCTTGAGCGCCAGACCGGCGGCATGAGCCGCGATATCGAACGCGGCACGCGCGGCATCCAGTCGCTCATCTCCTATTCGCTGTACAGCATCCTGCCGACGCTGGTGGAAGTCGGCCTTGTCATCACGTATTTCTTCGTGAAGTACGACGTGTGGTTCGCGCTCATCACGTTCTGCGCGCTGGTCAGCTACATCGTCTTTACGGTGACCGTGACGAACTGGCGCACGCACTTCCGTCGCAAGATGAACGAGCTGGATTCGCGCGCGAACCAGAAGGCGATCGATTCGCTGCTCAACTTCGAAACGGTCAAGTACTTCGGCAACGAAGACTACGAAGCGCGTCGCTACGACGAGAACCTGAAGCACTACCGCGCCGCGGCCATCCGCTCGCAGAACTCGTTGTCGGTGCTGAACTTCGGCCAGCAGTTCATCGTCGCTACGGCGCTCATCCTGATTCTGTATCGCGCCACGCAGGGTGTCGCGGCGGGGCACATGACGCTGGGCGACCTCGTGCTCGTCAACACGCTGATGCTGCAGATCTACATTCCGCTCAATTTCCTGGGCGTGATCTACCGCGAGCTGAAGCAGGCGGTGACCGACATGGACCGCATGTTCAACCTGCTGCAGACCAACCGCGAAGTGGCCGACAAGCCCGACGCCAAACCGCTGGCGGTGCACGCGGGCGAAGTGCGCTTCGCGCATGTCGACTTCGGCTACGAGGCCAATCGCCAGATCCTGTTCGATGTGGATTTCACGATTCCGGCTGGCACGACCACGGCGGTGGTGGGACAGAGCGGCTCGGGCAAGTCGACGCTGGCGCGCCTGCTGTTCCGCTTCTATGACGTGAAGTCCGGCGCCATCCAGATCGACGGACAGGACTTGCGCGATGTCACGCAATCCAGCGTGCGCGCCGCGATCGGCATCGTTCCGCAGGACACGGTGCTCTTCAACGACAGCATCTATTACAACATTGCCTACGGCCGCCCCGATGCAAGCCGCGAAGAGGTGATCGAAGCCGCCCGCGCGGCGCAGATCCACCATTTTGTCGAGTCGCTGCCGGACGGCTACGAGACGCAAGTCGGCGAGCGCGGCCTCAAACTCTCGGGCGGCGAAAAGCAGCGCGTGGCAATTGCGCGCACGCTGCTCAAGCGTCCGCCGATTCTCGTCTTCGATGAAGCGACATCGGCGCTGGACTCGCGCACCGAGCACGCCATCCAGGAAGAACTGATGCGCCTGGCGCAGAACCACACCACGCTGGTCATCGCACACCGCTTGTCGACCATCGTGCGTGCGCACCAGATTCTGGTGATGGAGCACGGTCGCATCATCGAGCGCGGCACGCATGAATCGCTGTTGCGCGCGGAAGGCCGCTACGCGCAAATGTGGCGCATGCAGGCGCGCGAGCCGGAGCGCGTGGCCGAAGAAACAGAAGAAGACGCCCGGGCAGGTTGAGGGGGAGACAACACGATGGAACTGAAATGGCTGGAAGACTTCATCAGCCTGGCCGAAACGCGCAGCTTTTCGCGCTCGGCCGAATTGCGGCACGTGACGCAGCCGGCGTTTTCGAGGCGCATTCAATCCCTTGAGGCGTGGCTCGGCAACGAACTGATCGACCGATCAAGCTACCCCACACGCCTCACGCCCGCCGGCGAAGTGTTCTACGAACAGGCGTTGGCGATGCTCGCCCAAGTGAGTGAGACGCGCGCGCTGATGCGCGGCCAGCGTCCTGCCAGCGCATCGACGATCGACTTTGCGGTGCCCCATACGCTGTCGCTGACGTTCTTCCCGGGGTGGCTCGCGCAGGTGGAAGAAAAGATCGGCAAGCTGCAATGCCGGCTGCGCGCGCTCAACGTGCACGATGCTGTGATGACGCTGGTGGAGGGCGGCTGCGATCTCGTGATGGTGTATCACCACGCGCGGCAGATGATCCAGCTCGACCCCACGCGCTACGACATGCTGGTGCTGGGCACCGAGCGGCTCTCGCCGTTTTCCAAGCCCGACGCGAGCGGGCGGCCGATTTATCGGCTCGTTCCGACCGCACGCAAGCCCATCGCCTACCTGAGCTATACGCCCAACGCCTTTCTCGGGCGCATGGTCGATGTGCTGCTGGAAAACTCGCCGGTGGCGCCGCTGCTCGACAAGTGCTACGAAACCGACATGGCGGAGGCGCTCAAGGTGATGGCGCTGGCGGGCCATGGCGTGGCCTTCCTGCCCGAGAGTGCGGTGCGCGAGGACGTCGCAGCCGGGCGCCTCGTGCGCGCGGAAGGCAAGGGCGGCGGCACGTTGTCGATCGAGATGGAAATCCGGCTTTACCGCGAGCACCCGCAGAGCGGCGCCCATGACCGTCGGCACCCCCAGTCCAAGCGCAAACGCGAGCTGATCGACACGTTATGGAGCGCGCTGGCGGACTGAACGGACTACCGTATTCGAGTAGAGGGTTATGCGCCAGATGCATAACCCGATGTAAAAACGGCATTGGATTTCGTTCTGGCCGGTCCCTAAGCTGGCGGGCATTTTGTGGGACTTGAAGGACCTTACCGAGGTCCAAAAAAGGAAGACAGCCATGTCCAATGTCGCATCTCCGTCGACACTCCAGCACGCCATCCCGTCCTATCTGCCGGCCGACAACCTCGGCCCGTGGGGCATCTATCTGCAGCAGGTCGACCGGGTCACCCCCTACCTCGGCTCGCTCGCACGTTGGGTTGAAACGCTCAAGCGCCCCAAGCGCGCGCTGATCGTCGACGTGCCCATCCAGATGGACGACGGCCGCATCGCCCACTTTGAGGGCTATCGCGTGCAGCACAACACGTCGCGCGGTCCGGGCAAGGGCGGCGTGCGTTTCCACCAGGACGTGACGCTGTCGGAAGTGATGGCGCTGTCGGCGTGGATGTCGGTGAAGAACGCGGCCGTGAACGTGCCGTACGGCGGTGCCAAGGGCGGTATCCGTGTCGATCCGCGCAAGCTGTCTTCCGGTGAACTCGAACGCCTGACCCGCCGCTACACCAGCGAGATCGGCATCATCATCGGGCCGAACAAGGACATTCCGGCTCCGGACGTGAACACCAACGCGCAGATCATGGCGTGGATGATGGACACGTACTCCATGAACGAAGGCTCCACCGCCACCGGCGTGGTGACCGGCAAGCCGATCGCGCTGGGCGGCAGCCTGGGCCGTCGCGAAGCCACGGGCCGCGGCGTGTTCGTGGTCGGCAGCGAAGCTGCGCGCAACCTTGGCATCGACGTCAAGGGCGCGCGCGTGGTGGTGCAGGGCTTCGGCAACGTCGGCAGCGTGGCCGCCAAGCTGTTCCACGACGCCGGCGCCAAGGTCATTGCCGTGCAAGACCACAAGGGCATCGTGTTCAACGGCAACGGCCTGGATGTCGACGCGCTGATCCAGCACGTCGACCACAACGGCAGCGTGGCCGGTTTTGCGGCAGAGACCGTCTCGCAAGACGATTTCTGGGCGCTGGACTGCGAATTCCTGATCCCGGCCGCGCTGGAAGGCCAGATCACCGTCAAGAACGCGCCCCATATCAAGGCAAAGATTGTCGTGGAAGGTGCAAACGGCCCCACGACGCCCGAGGCAGACGACATCCTGCGCGACCGAGGCATCCTGGTCTGCCCGGACGTGATCGCCAACGCCGGCGGCGTGACGGTCAGCTACTTCGAGTGGGTGCAGGATTTCTCGAGCTTCTTCTGGACCGAAGACGAGATCAACCAGCGCCTGGTACGGATCATGCAAGATGCCTTCCGTGGCGTCTGGCAAGTGGCGCAGGACAACAAGGTTACTCTGCGTACGGCGGCGTTCATCATCGCCTGTACGCGGATTCTGCAGGCCCGCCAAGAGCGCGGTCTGTACCCCTGATCGGCAACGCGCTGGTCAATACCGGCGCGGTGCTCCAACAGGGTGCCGCACCGGTCTATCGCGTTGCTGCCGATCAGGCGGCCATGCGCGACGGTTGAAGAAAGCCGGTGCTCATGGGACGAACCATAACGTTCCGGAGCGTCGCACCATGAGAAGGGCGATGGCAGCATCGTCGTCCTTCCCATCCTCAAGTCGGGTTCGTTAAGCGACAGAGAGCGCACATCGGGCGGGCTTTATTTCCCCTGGTTTTTCCTTAGCAATTGGCGGTCATTCCGCTCAAGCAACCGTGCCTGCGTGCCGATGTTGCAGAGCGTTGCCATGTCTGGCCCTGCGCGTCTTTTCCGGTTTTCCGGAAAAGCACAACGTAAGGTATCCGGTTGCTCGGAAAATGCGATTGCGGCAGGGTCCGCGCCAGAGGAAAAACTCCGTTGGATTCAACGATTTAGTGGCAACACCAATACTGTCACCAAACGTTTTTTGGTACAGTCCCGTCTTTCTCTTTCATGGTCAAAAGGAGACTTTCATGAACCTCGCCAAGCTGGCAACCGTGGTTGCAGCCGTTGGTGTCGCCGTTGGTACGTTCGGCAGCGCTGCCCACGCAGAAGAGCTGACTGGTACGCTCAAGAAGATCAAAGACACCGGCACCATCACGCTGGGCGTGCGCGATTCGTCGATTCCGTTCAGCTACAACGTCGGCGGTGTCCGCACGATCGGCTATTCGTACGACGTCGCCACCAAGATTGCCGAGGACGTGAAGAAGCAACTCGGCCTGAAGGATCTGAAGATCAACGAGATTCCGGTCACGTCGCAGAACCGCATCACGCTGCTGCAGAACGGCACCATCGATCTCGAGTGCGGCTCGACCACGAACAACCTCGAGCGCCAGAAGCAGGCATCGTTCACGAACACCATCTTCATCATCGGCACCCGCATCATGGTGAAGAAGGATTCGGGCATCAAGGACTGGGCTGACCTGAAGGGCAAGAACGTCGTGACCACCGCCGGTACGACGTCGGAACGCCTGCTGCGCAAGATGAACGACGAGAAGCAGCTCGGCATGAACATCATCAGCACGAAAGACCACGGCCAGTCGTTCCTGACGCTGGAATCGGGCCGCGCTGTCGCGTTCATGATGGACGACGCCCTGCTGTACGGCGAGCGCGCCAAGGCCAAGAACCCGGCCGACTGGGTGGTCGTTGCCAAGCCGCAATCGCGTGAATCCTACGGCTGCATGGTCCGCAAGGATGATGCTCCGTTCAAGGCACTGGCTGACAAGACCATTGCCGGCATGATGAAGGACGGCACGATCAACGCCGAATACAAGAAGTGGTTCGAGCAGCCGGTTCCGCCCAAGGGCGTGAACATGGAGTTCCCGCTGTCGGACGACATGAAGGCGCTGATCAAGAACCCGAACGACAAGGCTCTTGACTGATCGGCTCCCTCAACGGGCCTGATACAAGCGTCACCGAAACGGAAGGCAAAGGCCGGTTAACAGGTCTTCTCCCTTCCGTTTCTTTTTGAGGGAACCATCATGAATTACCACTGGAACTGGGGCGTCTTCTTCACGGAAGCCGCCCAGAATCAGACCTACCTGGACTGGCTGCTCGCGGGGTTGAAGACCACTGTCGTGCTCGGCCTGTCGTCCTGGATCATCGCGCTCGTCATCGGCTCCGTGCTCGGCGTGCTGCGAACGGTGCCGAACAAGTGGCTGTCGGGCCTTGCCGCAGCGTATGTGGAACTGTTCCGCAACATTCCGCTGATCGTGCAGCTGTTCATCTGGTATTTCGTCGTGCCTGAACTCGTGCCGGGCGGCGACTACATCAAGCAGATGAACCCCAATACGTCGATGTTCCTGTGCGCCATGCTGTGTCTCGGTACCTTTACCGCGGCGCGTGTGTGCGAACAGGTGCGTTCGGGTATCAACTCGCTGCCCCGCGGTCAACGCAATGCGGGCCTGGCGATGGGCTTCACGTTGGCGCAGACGTATCGCTATGTGATGCTGCCGATGTCGTTCCGCATCATCGTGCCGCCGCTCACGTCGGAGTTTCTGAACATCTTCAAGAACTCGGCCGTGGCGTCGACGATCGGTTTGCTGGAGCTGGCCGCACAAGGCCGCCAACTGGTGGACTACACCGCTCAGCCGTACGAATCGTTCATCGCCGTGACGCTGATGTACATGCTGATCAACCTGACCGTTATGGGCCTGATGCGCTGGGTGGAAGCACGTTCCCGGCTGCCTGGCTTCATCGGCGGCAAGTAATCGAGGCGAGGACTCTTCATGGCTTATCACTTCGATTTCTCGTCCATCAACGCCGACAACATGCGCGTGCTCGGCGAGGGCATGCTCCTTTCGCTCGAGATCACCGGCACGGCCATTCTGGTCGGCATCGTCTGGGGCACCCTGCTGGCGATGATGCGCCTGTCGGGCATCAAACCGCTGCAGTGGTTTGGGCAGGGGTACGTGAACCTCTTCCGTTCCATCCCGCTGGTGATGGTGCTGTTGTGGTTCTTCCTGATCGTGCCGCAGGTGCTGCAGAGAATCTTCAACCTGTCGCCGGCCACCGACATGCGCATGACGTCCGCGCTTGTCGCCTTTGCGCTGTTTGAAGCGGCGTATTACTCCGAGATCATCCGCGCCGGTATCCAGAGCGTGTCGCGCGGGCAGATGTTCGCGGCCTATGCGATGGGTATGACGTACGGCCAGGCCATGCGCCTGGTGATCCTGCCGCAGGCATTCCGCAACATGATTCCGCTGCTGCTCACGCAGGCCATCGTCCTGTTCCAGGATACGTCGCTGGTGTATGTGAGCGCGCTGTCGGACTTCTTTACGCAGGCATACAACATTGGTGAGCGCGACGGCCGTATCGTCGAGCTGCTGCTGTTTGCCGGCCTGTGCTATTTCGTGATCTGCTTCGGCGCCTCCGTGCTGGTGAAGCGACTTCAGAAGAAGGTGACCCAATGATCGAGATCAAGAACGTTTCCAAGTGGTACGGCAGCTTCCAGGTGCTGACCGACTGCACCACCAGCGTGAAGAAGAGCGAGGTGGTGGTGGTGTGCGGCCCGTCGGGTTCGGGCAAATCCACGCTCATCAAGACCGTGAACGCGCTCGAGCCGTTCCAGAAGGGCGAGATCCTCGTCGACGGCACCTCGGTGGGCGGCAAGGGCACCAACCTGCCGAAGCTGCGTTCGCGCGTGGGCATGGTGTTCCAGAACTTCGAGCTGTTCCCGCACCTGTCGATCACCGAGAACCTGACGATCGCACAGCAAAAGGTGCTGGGCCGGTCCAAGGAAGAGGCAACTGCCAAGGGCTTGAAGTACCTGGAGCGTGTGGGCCTGAAGGCGCACGCCGCCAAATACCCGGGCCAGCTGTCGGGTGGTCAGCAGCAGCGTGTGGCAATTGCCCGCGCGCTGTCGATGGACCCGATCTGCATGCTGTTCGACGAGCCGACCTCCGCGCTGGATCCGGAAATGGTCAACGAAGTGCTCGACGTGATGGTGGAACTGGCCAAGGAAGGCATGACCATGATGTGCGTGACCCACGAAATGGGCTTCGCCCGGAAGGTCGCCAACCGCGTCATCTTCATGGACCAAGGCCGCATCGTTGAAGACTGCGAGAAGGAAGAGTTCTTCGGCAACATCGACGCTCGTTCCGATCGCGCCAAGCAGTTCCTGTCGAAGATCCTGTCGCACTAAGCGACGTTTCCCGGCAATAAAAAGCCGCTCCGGGTGTAGTCCACTCGGAGCGGCTTTTTTTATGGGCGATGCGGCCTCAGGTGCAGGCGGTGTTCGCTGCGTTCGCGATCTGCACGGCTTCCGGAATCGGCACCTTGGTCGCCATCGTCGCCTGGCCCGATTCGAACATCAGCAGTTCGCCCGGCACGAATTGCGTCCAGACTTCGTTGTCGGTGAGCGGCGCGGTGGCGATGACGGCTACGCGATCGGCCGGCGTGGTGTATTTGGCGAAGTCGATCGTCATGTCGGCGTCGATCAAATGCGCCGTCGAGAACGGCCATTGCCGCACGATGTAATACAGCCGCGTGGAGCAATGGGCGAACTGCGCCTGCCCGTTGCACAGCAGGAAATTGAACACGCCGTAGCGGGTGATTTCCTTGGTGATATCGGACAGCGCGTAGAACAGCTCATTGAGCGGCGGCTGCGAACCCGGAAAGCGCTTGCGGAGTGCCTGCATGATGAAGCAGAAGGCGAGTTCGCTGTCGGTATCGCCCACGGGCTGGTAGACGCCCGAAAGGAACGGCGAGAAGTTCTTCAGATCGCCGTTGTGGGCAAAGATCCAGTGCCGGCCCCACAGCTCGCGCATGAAGGGGTGGCAGTTTTCCAGCCGCACCGTGCCTTGCGTCGCCTTGCGGATGTGCGAGATGACGTTCTTGGACTTGATCGGGTAGCGCTTGACCAGCTCCGCCACCGGCGAGGTGCCGGCCGACTGATTGTCGATGAACAGGCGGCACGCCTTGTCTTCGAAGAAGGCGACACCGAAGCCGTCGGCATGGTGGTCGGTTACGCCACCGCGCGCGGCGAACCCGGTGAACGAGAACGTCACATCGGTCGGTTCGGCGCAGTTCATGCCCAGCAGCTGGCACATGGTGGGGGAAAAGTCGGATGCAATAAAATAGACATTATCCAGCCGGCCGCCGGGGGTGCCAAGCGCCTTCGTCTTCACGGCGCCGCACTCGCCTGCAAGCCGTTGCGCACACGCTGCACGCCGCCCGTCGCGGTGCGTCCCAACTGCCTTAACCGGAAGCCCTTCCCATGAAGCTTGATCGCACCGCCGCCCGTGCCCTCCTGCTGGAGAGCTACGCCGCCGCCGTGGGCGCGGCCGACCCGCTGAAGATCGTCGCTGACTTCCTCCCCCCGCCGCATGCCGGGGGCAAGACGCTCGTGGTCGGCACCGGCAAGGCGGCTGCGTCGATGGCGCTGGCGGTCGAACAGGCCTATGCCGGCCGCGCACAGATCGAAGGCCTGGTCGTCACGCGTTATGCGCATGGCCTGCCGACCGAGCACATCCGGGTTATCGAAGCCGGACATCCGGTGCCAGACGAGGCGGGTGAGCAGGCCGCGCAGGAAATCCTGGATCGCGTCTGTGCGCTGACCGAGAGTGACCGCCTGATCGTGCTCGTTTCAGGTGGCGGCTCGAGCCTGCTGTCCCTGCCCGCCGAGGGCATCCCGATGGCCGACCTGAAAGCCGTGACGCGCGAGTTGCTGCGCTGCGGTGCGCCGATCACCGACATGAATATCGTGCGCAAGCATCTGTCGCGCATTCAGGGCGGGCGGCTTGCCGCCGCATCGCGCGCGCCGGTCACGACGCTCATCGTCTCGGACGTGGCGGGCGACGACCCGAGCGCCATTGCCAGCGGCCCGACCGTGCCGGATGCGAGCACCTACGCAGATGCACTGGCCATCCTCAAGCGCTGGGGCGCCCAGATACCCGATACCGTGCGCGCGCATCTCGAACGCGGCGCACGCGGCGAGATTGCCGAAACACCCAAGCCCGGCGACGCCTGCTTTACACGCGTGGCCAATCACGTTATCGCCACTGCGCAACAAAGCCTCCAAGCCGGCGCGCAGGTATTTGCGACGCGCGGCATCCGAACGGCCATCCTCGGCGATACGGTGACCGGCGAGGCGCGCGAGGTCGCCCAGGTATACGGCGCGCTGGCGCGGCAGGTCCGCCAGCACGGCACGCCGTTTGTGGCGCCGGTGGCGCTCATCTCCGGCGGCGAATGCACAGTGACGATTCCGCCAGGCTGGACCGGTGGCCGTGGCGGGCGCTGCGCTGAGTTCCTGCTCTCGCTCGGCGTCACGCTCGAAGACATGGGCAACGTCTATGCGCTCGCCGCCGATACAGACGGCATCGACGGATCGGAGGACAATGCGGGTGCGCTGCTCGACCCCGAATCCATCGCCCGGGCTGCGGTCAAGGGTGTCGGCGCCCGCGCCGCGCTCGACGCACACGACGCCTACGGTTTCTTTGCCGCCGCCGATGACCTGATCGTCACCGGCCCGACGCGCACCAATGTCAACGACTACCGCGTCATCCTCATTCTCTGATTCACGTTTTTGCTGACCGCTTCCGCACGCACCATGACCGACACTCTTACGATCGTCCGCCCCGATGACTGGCACCTGCACCTGCGCGACGGCGATGCGCTTGCCGATGTGGTGGGCGACACCGCGCGCCAGTTCGGCCGGGCGATCATCATGCCCAACCTCAAGCCGCCGGTGACGACCACCGCCCAGGCACGCGCCTACCGCGAGCGCATTCTCGCCGCGCTGCCGGCCGGCACGCAGTTTGAGCCGCTGATGACGCTGTACCTGACCGACAACACGTCGCCGGAAGTCATCCGCGAGGCCCGCGCCAGCGGTTTCATTCATGGCGTGAAGCTGTATCCGGCCGGCGCCACCACCAACAGCGATGCCGGCGTGACGGACCTGCGCCGCTGCGCCAAGACGCTCGAAGCCATGCAGGAAGTCGGCATGCCGCTGCTCGTGCACGGCGAGGTGACCGACCCGACCGTCGACATCTTCGATCGCGAGGCCGTCTTCATCGACACCGTGATGCTGCCGCTGCGCCGCGACTTCCCTGCGCTGAAGGTCGTGTTCGAGCACATCACCACCAAGCACGCGGCCGAATACGTGCGCGATGCGGAAGGCCCGGTCGGTGCGACCATCACCGCGCATCATCTGCTGTACAACCGCAACGCCCTGTTTGTCGGCGGCATCCGCCCGCATTACTACTGCCTGCCGGTGCTCAAGCGCGAAACACACCGCTTGGCGCTGGTGGCCGCGGCCACCTCGGGCCACCCGCGCTTCTTCCTCGGTACCGACAGCGCGCCGCACGCCAAGGGCGTCAAGGAACACGCCTGCGGTTGCGCCGGCTGCTACACCGCGCTGCACGCCATGGAGCTGTACGCCGAGGCCTTTGAAGACGCCAACGCACTCGACAAGCTCGAAGGTTTCGCGAGCCTCCACGGGCCGGATTTCTATGGCCTGCCGCGCAATGCTGGCACGCTGACGCTCACGCGCTCGCAATGGCAGCTTCCCGCCGAAGTCCCGTTCGGCGAGCAGACGCTGGTGCCGTTGCGCGGCGGCGAGATGCTGCGCTGGAAGTCTGTCTGAGTTGCTGGCCGCTGATCTCGGTGCGATCGACTGGGGCCATCCGGCGTTCGCACCGCTCGCTGCAATCGGCGCGCCGCTTGCAGACGCAATCTCACGGGGCGCCGATCTTCGCGACGCGCTGAACGCGCAGCCGGCGGCACAAGCCATCTGCACGTGCAGCGGTCATGCGCTGCGCTTCGTCCCGCAAGATGCACTGCCGGCCGGCGCCGCTTACGAAGCACACATCGCCGCCACCGGCGGGGTGCCGACGCGGGACAATCTCCACGACTTTTTCAACGCCCTGATCTGGCTGCATTGGCCGCGTGCGAAGGCAGCGCTCAACGCGCGCCAAGCGCGGGCGATTACGCAGGACGGGATTGGCGCGGCACGCGGCACCGTTCGCGATGCCGCCACGCTGTTCGACGAAAACGCCCTGATCTTCGTGCACACCGAAGACGCGCCGGAGCGCTGCCTGACCGCGTTCGACTGGCGCGGCCTGTTCGTTGAGGGCAGGGCAGCGTGGGGCGCCACGTGCGCGGTTCTGCCGTTCGGCCATGCAGTCTTGGAGAAGCTGGTCGCGCCTTACAAGTCGATCACTGCGCATGCGTGGCCGGTGCAGGTGGCCGCGTTGCCGGCGGACCACTCTTCGCTCGACGCTCTGCTGGCCGAGACGCTGCTGCACGCCGATCTCGCGCCGCACCATTTCCGCCCGTTGCCGGTCATGGGCATCCCGGGTTGGTGCGATGCCAACGAAGACGCCGGCTTCTATCTGGACACGACAGTCTTTCGCCCGGGCCGGCGGCGCGTCGTACCTGAACAGTGCTAGACTCGCGCCTCGCGAAGCGGACCAGACAACCGCTGCTTCCGCCGCCTCGTGCGAGCGGAAGGGGAGGAAAGTCCGGACTCCATAGAGCAGGGTGATGGCTAACGACCATCCACGGTGACGTGCGGAATAGGGCCACAGAGACGAGTCTTCGCCCAGGCTTCGGCCAGGGCGAAGGGTGAAACGCGGTAACCTCCACCCGGAGCAATCCCAAGTAAGCAGGCGATGAAGCGGCTCGCTGAGTCTGCGGGTAGGGAGCTTGAGCCGGCTGGCAACAGCCGGTCTAGAGGAATGGTTGTCACGCCGCTGGTTTCGGCCACGCGGCGCACAGAATCCGGCTTATCGGTCCGCTTCGCTTCTTATTCCGATGCCGTCGGCTGGTTGGCCAGGTCCACCAGTTCCAATGAGTGTGTGATCTCGGCCGTCTTGGCCAGCATGATCGACGCCGAGCAATACTTCTCGTGCGAGAGCTGCACGGCGCGCTCCACCGTTTCCCGCTTCAGGTTGCGCCCCGTCACCGTGAAGGTGAAGTGGATGCGCGTGAAGACCTTCGGGTCGGTGTCGGCGCGGTCGGCGTGCAGCTTGACGCTGCAGCCCTGTACGTCCTGGCGACCGCGTTTGAGGATCAGCACCACGTCATAAGCGGTGCAGCCGCCGGTGCCCAGCAAGACCATTTCCATCGGGCGCGGTGCCAGATTGCGGCCGCCGCCGTCTGGCGCGCCATCCATCGTGACGAGATGGCCGCTGCCGGTTTCCGCCAAAAACGCCATGCCGTCCGGGCCGGTCCAGCTCACTGTGCAGTCCATGTCCAATCCTTGTGCAGAACGTCGGCCAGCGCCGACGAAAAGCCACATTGTAGCCACCGGCCCGCGCCCGCGTTGCCATCCTAGGGTGAACGCGGCTTGACAGTGATACCCGCGTGAAAAGGTGCAACCCGCCTTTTCTGCACCCAAATCGCGCGAGAATTCGAGGGATGTCTCTAGCGCGCACCAGATCGGTGGATCTGAATTTTTCGCAAGGTATTGATTTTAAATGAAAATATCCGCTTATCGGTCATGCGATTCATATTCCGCATTACGAAATGCGATTTCGTAGTGCAAATTCCCTTGCGCGTGCCCCAGAACTGGGTATAATTTGCACCATTGGATCGGCTGATGCGGTGCAACCCACCAAGTCAACGATCAGCAGGTGTCTCCTCCACCCTCCTCCTTTGGTGGATTCAAACCCAAGCTTGATGGCTTGGGTTTTTTTTCGCCCCGTGGCCTCAGGCGCGCCATTTTTCTTGTGTCAAGGGGTCTCTGCGGGGTACAATCGAAATCTTTTCCGGATTGCCCGCGGAAAAGAAATCCAGAGAGCCCGCACCAACAAGCGGGAAGGCGGGCCGGCGATGACCTCGCATGAGGTTGCGCAGGCGTCCGCAAGACGATCCGTTCGTGAGCAGTCTGAACGCAAGTTCTCAGCACGATACGGGTCCACTCGGGCACTGACTCAATATTTGGAAAAATCATGAAGACCTTTTCCGCAAAGCCCCATGAGGTGAAGCGCGATTGGTACGTGATTGACGCGACGGACAAGGTCCTCGGGCGTGTCGCCAGCGAAGTGGCACACCGACTGCGCGGCAAGCACAAGCCCGAATTCACTCCGCACGTCGATACCGGCGATTTCATCATCGTTATCAACGCAGCCAAGCTGCGTGTGACGGGCGCCAAGACGACCGACAAGAAGTACTATCGCCACTCGGGTTACCCGGGCGGTATCTACGAAACGACGTTTGGCAAGATGCAGCAGCGTTTCCCGGGCCGCGCCCTGGAGAAGGCTGTGAAGGGCATGCTGCCGAAGGGTCCGCTGGGCTACGCGATGATCAAGAAGCTGAAGGTTTACGCCGAAGGCTCGCATCCGCACGAAGCTCAGCAGCCGAAAGCGCTGGAAATCTAAGGGGCCTAATCCATGATCGGAAACTGGAACTATGGCACAGGCCGCCGCAAGAGCGCTGTGGCACGTGTCTTCATCAAGTCCGGCAAGGGCGACATCATCGTCAACGGCAAGGCCATCAACGAGTACTTTGCTCGTGAAACCTCGCTGATGATCGTGCGTCAGCCGCTGGAACTGACCAACCACGCAGCTACGTTCGACATCAAGGTGAACGTGGTTGGCGGCGGTGAAACCGGCCAAGCCGGTGCCGTGCGTCACGGTATCACCCGCGCCCTGATCGACTACGATGCAACGCTCAAGCCCGCCCTGTCGAAGGCCGGTCTGGTGACGCGCGATGCACGGGAAGTCGAGCGTAAGAAGGTTGGTCTGCGCAAGGCCCGCCGCGCCAAGCAGTTCTCGAAGCGTTAATCTGCTTCCTGCTGCTTCAGCAAAGAACCACACCCTCGGGTGTGGTTTTTTGTTTTGGAGCGTTCGAACCAAACGGTGTGATGTTTTCAGCGCCTTGCTTACCCTTTGCAACAGCTCCGACATGTCGGCGGGACTACAATTCACATTTCGTTAGCGTTCAGTCCGTATGATGCAATCCGCTGTTTCTCCTAATCCGATTCTGATTCGCAACGCGAGTCAGGAGGCGGGCGCATGAAGGCGCGTCGCTTGTTGCGTCGCGCTTCCGTGCTTGCCCCGAACGTCACTGTACGTTCGCGCCTGCCTTGGCCCGTCACGGTGTTGCTGATTGCGGTGGTATTTGGGCTCGCGGCGGCTGCCGCGCTGTGGGCCTTTGAAGAAGGGCGCCGCCTGACTGGTCCGCACGATGCCGATTTGCGCGCCATGAACCGCGAGCTGACCGCCAAGTTGGCCGCCGTGCAGGCCGAGCGAGACAAGCTCGCTGCATCTGCCGGCACGGTGGATGCCCGTCTGGGTATCGCCGAAGGCGCCCAGGCGCAGATGGCCGAGCAACTCAAGGCGCTGGAGACTGAAAACGCACAGTTGAAGGAGGATCTGGCCTTCTTTGACAGTCTCTTGCCTGCGCCCACCAATTCCGCCGGGATTTACGTGCGCAGCTTCCGCATCGCACCGGACGAGGCGCAACCGACGCGCATGCGCTTCCGGGTTCTGCTGATGCAGGGCGGCGGCAAGGCCTTCGCACCGGTCTCAGAATTCGAGGGGCAATTGGCG
This sequence comes from Ralstonia sp. UNC404CL21Col, assembly GCF_000620465.1. GTDB lineage: Bacteria > Pseudomonadota > Gammaproteobacteria > Burkholderiales > Burkholderiaceae > Ralstonia > Ralstonia flatus. The sequence continues at coordinate 953,681 of NZ_JIBE01000003.1, read as the reverse complement.
CTCACGCTGAACGTGGTGCAAGGTGGCAAACCTGCTACGATCGATTTCCCGGGTTCAGCGGCCAGCGGATCACCCGCCGCCAGTGCCCGCGTCAAACTCACGCACTACCAGCGCCTCGAAGGCTGGGTGGACGTGCCTCCCGGTACCACGGTGCAATCGGTGATGGTGAAGGTGCTGCAGAACGGCAAGATCAAAGCGAGCCAGAGTTTTTCCATCTGACGGGCGCTGTCCTGTCGAGGATCCGTACACAGAGGAGTCGACGATGCTGTTTGGCAAAAAGAAAGGGCTGGCGATTGAAACGCTACTTGGCGCCCGCACCAAGCTGGAGGGGGATTTGCGCTTCTCGGGCGGTCTGCGGATCGACGGCGAGATCAAAGGCAACATCTACGGCGATCCGGACAAGCCGAGCATGTTGGTGATTACCGACAGCGCACGCGTGGAAGGTGAAGTCCACGTCGGGCACCTGATCTTGAACGGCACGGTGGTCGGCCCCGTGCATGTTGCGGAGTTGCTCGAGTTGCAGCCGAAGGCGCGCATCGAGGGCAACGTCCAATATGCGGCGCTGGAAATGCACCAGGGTGCCGTCGTCATGGGCACGCTGACGCACGCAGCGCCCGGCGATGTGAAGTTGCTGCCCAACCTCAAGCTGGCATCCAATCAGGATTGATCACATCCCGCGCTGGCCGTTGCTGGCGCACCGCACAATGCCCACTTGAAACGCGGGGCTTCGGCACGATTTGCAGCTTGCGCTTAAAATACAGGCAAGTTTCAGACGTTCCCACAGGAGATTTTCATGAACGCAGTCGCGCAGGCAGCCACGCCCGATGTGAACGAGGTTCCGGCTCCGCTGGTCTTTACCGACAGCGCTGCGGACAAGGTCAAGCAACTGATTGAAGAAGAAGGCAACCCGGAGTTGAAGCTGCGCGTGTTCGTGCAAGGCGGCGGGTGCTCGGGCTTCCAGTACGGCTTCACCTTTGACGAAGAGACCAACGAAGACGATACGACCATGACCAAGAATGGCGTGTCGCTCTTGATCGACTCGATGAGCTACCAGTACTTGGTGGGTGCCGAGATCGACTACAAGGAAGACATCAACGGCGCACAGTTCGTCATCAAGAACCCGAATGCGTCGACCACGTGTGGTTGCGGCTCGTCGTTCTCGGTCTGACGCCGCATCGCTGTAAAAGAAAAAGCGCACTTCGGTGCGCTTTTTTGTTGCCTGCAGGGGTGCTCAGGCCGCGTAGATCGCGCCGAGGATGCGGCCACCCGATGCGCCGGTCGCGGTGTGCAGGTTGCCGTGGGCGCGTAGCACGCACTGTCGCGCGAGCCAAGCGAAGGCCAATGCCTCGACCTGATGCGCGGGCACGCCGAAGTCATCGGTCGGCGCGACCCGCACGCGTGGCAATTGCTGCGCGATACGTGCCATCAGAGCGCCATTGCGAGCACCGCCGCCGCAGATCAACAGCGATTCCGCCTGTGGCGCATGGGCACGTACGGCATCGGTGATGGTGTCAGCGGTGAGTGCGAGCAGCGTGGCTTGAACATCTTCGGGGCGGGCGGCGCTCAACGCATCGCCGAGGGTTTGTTGCAGCCACGCCGGGTTGAACAGGTCGCGGCCGGTGCTTTTGGGCGGTGGCGCCGCAAAAAACGGCTCGGCCTTCAGACGCGTGAGCAGGGTTTCGTCGATGCGTCCGGTGCGGGCCCAGGCGCCGTCGGCGTCGTAGCGGGTGTCGCGGTGCGTATGGACCCAATAGTCCATCAGCGCGTTACCCGGGCCGCAATCGAAGCCGAGCACGGCGTCGCGCGTGTCCAAAGCCTGCGGCGGCAAGACGGTGAGATTGGCGATGCCGCCAATGTTGCACACCACGCGCCATGCATCCGGCAGACCGAACAGCGCGCGATGCACCGCCGGTACGAGCGGCGCCCCTTGGCCCCCGGCGGCGATGTCGCGGCTGCGGAAATCGGCAACGACGTCGATGCCGGTGCGTTCGGCCAACACCGCAGGGTGCTGGCTCTGGCGGGTGTAGCCGATGCCGTCATGCGCGCCGGGCTGATGACGGATCGTCTGTCCGTGCGCGCCGATGGCCTGCACGTCGCGCGCGACCAGGCCGGCGGCGACAAGCAGCTTGGCAACGCATTCGGCATAGACGTCGGCCAGCGCGTTGGCGGCCAGCGCTTCGCGATGGATTTCGTCGTGGCCGGCGTGTTGCAGGTCCAGAAAGCGCTGGCGGAGTTCGGGCGAGAAAGGCACGTAGGCGTCGGCGAGGACGACCGGGTGTTCGCCGGAAAAGTCCGCCAGCACGCCGTCGACGCCGTCCAGACTGGTGCCCGACATCAGGCCGATGTAGCGATCGGCGGGGAGTGCGGTGTGGTTGGGATGGCTCATGCGCGACAGCTTACCAGCGCAATGCCGGGCCAAATGGACACATCACGGTAAAATCGCGGGATTGCGCGGCCGGCACGCCTGAATCGATGTCGGTCATCGCGCACGCACCGTTTCCCTGATTGTTGATCCGTTCGCGCCGTTTTCCATGTGCGGCGCGGTGACCTTTCCTTTTGCCATGACTGCATCTGCCACTTCCGCCGCTTCCGACAACGCCACGCCGGGCAAACCCAAGTATCCGGTCACCCCGGAGGTGGCGCACGCGATGGAAGTGTCGCTGCGCGGCTGCGACGAACTGCTGATCGCGGCCGAGTGGGAGCAGAAGCTGGCCAAGAGCGCTGCCACCGGCGTACCGCTGCGCATCAAGCTGGGCCTGGACCCGACGGCGCCCGATATCCACATCGGCCACACCGTGGTGCTCAACAAGATGCGCCAGCTGCAGGATCTGGGGCATCAGGTGATTTTCCTGATCGGCGATTTCACCTCGACGATTGGCGACCCGTCCGGCCGCAACGCCACGCGCCCGCCGCTGACGCGCGAGCAGATCGAGGCCAACGCGCAGACGTACTACCGCCAGGCCAGCATGGTGCTGGACCCGAGCAAGACCGAGATCCGCTACAACAGCGAATGGTGCGACCCGCTGGGCGCGCGCGGCATTATCCAGCTCGCCGCCAAGTACACCGTCGCCCGCATGATGGAGCGCGACGATTTCACCAAGCGCTACAAGGCCGGCGTGCCGATCTCGGTGCACGAATTTCTCTACCCGCTGATGCAGGGCTACGACTCGGTCGCGCTCAAATCGGATCTGGAGCTGGGCGGCACCGACCAGAAGTTCAACTTGCTGGTCGGCCGCGAACTGCAGAAGGAATACGGCCAGGAGCCGCAGTGCATCCTGACGATGCCGCTGCTGGTGGGCATAGACGGCGTCGAGAAGATGTCCAAGTCCAAGGGCAACTACGTCGGCATCAGCGAGGCGCCGAACGAAATGTTCGGCAAGCTGATGAGCATTTCCGACGACCTGATGTGGACGTACTACACGCTGCTGTCATTCCGCCCGCTGGCCGAGATCGATCTGATGAAGCAAGAGATCGCCCTGGGCCGCAACCCGCGCGATTGCAAGGTGATGCTGGCGCAGGAGATCGTTGCCCGCTTCCACAGCCAGGCCGATGCCGAGCGCGCATTGGAAGATTTCAACCACCGCGCACGCGGCGGTGTGCCGGACGACATTCCGCAGATCGAGCTGTCGGGCGCACCACTGGGTATTGCACAACTGCTGAAGCAGGCTGGGCTCTGCCCGTCCACGTCGGACGCCAACCGCAACATCGAGCAGGGCGGCGTGAAGATCGACGGCACTGTCATCAGCGATAAGGCCCTGAAGATCGACGCCGGCACGTTCGTGATGCAGGTCGGCAAGCGTCGCTTTGCGCGCGTGGTGCTGAAGTGATCGGGCTGATCCAGCGTGTGTCCGAGGCGGCGGTCCGTGTGGACGGCCGCGTCGTCGGCGAGATCGGCCCGGGTTTGCTCGCACTGGTCTGTGCCGAACGCGGGGACACCGCCGCCGAGGCCGATCGTCTGCTCGAGAAGCTGCTGAACTATCGCGTGTTCTCCGACGCGCAAGGCAAGATGAACCTGCCCGTGCGCAACATCGACGGCAACGGGCAGGCGGGCGGATTGCTGGTCGTATCGCAGTTCACGCTGGCGGCCGATACCAAGTCCGGCACGCGGCCGAGTTTTACGCCTGCCGCCGCGCCGGAAGATGGCCGCCGCCTGTACGAACACTTCGTGGCGCGCGCGCGTGCCCAGCATCCCATCGTGGCGACGGGCGAGTTTGGCGCCGACATGAAGGTGTCGCTCGTCAACGATGGTCCGGTCACGTTCTGGCTGCAGATTGCGCCGCAAGCCGCTGCAGCTGTTGCCAAAACTGCCACGCCGGAAGCGGCCAAATCTGTCTGATCCGTCCAGGAACCCTGAGATGCCACGCGCCGCCGCCATCCCCCTGCCGATGCCGCAGATCACGCACATCGTGCTCATCCGCCACGGCGAGACCGACTGGAACCGTGAGCGCCGGCTGCAAGGCCAGCTCGACGTGCCGCTGAACACACAGGGGCTGGAGCAGGCTGCGCAGTTGGGCAAGGCACTCGCGCGCGAGCAGTTCGATGCGGTCTATGCGAGCGATCTGTCGCGCGCCAGGCAGACGGCGCAGGCGCTTGCAGATGAAGTGGGTGTGACGGTGCGGGATGACGCGGGCTTGCGCGAGCGCTGCTACGGCGAATTCGAAGGCCTGACGTACGCTGAAGTTGCCGCCCAGCATCCGGCGGAGTTTGATGCCTGGCAAAACCGCGTGCCGGAATTTGCGCCGCCCGGCGGCGAGACGCTCACTGCATTCCATGAACGCGCTGTCGAGACTGCGTTGCGCCTGATTCGCCGTCACCCCGGTGAGCGCATCGCGCTGGTCAGCCACGGCGGCGTGCTGGATTGCCTGTATCGCCACGCCAACGCCATGACGCTCACGGAGCCACGCCGGCATGAGCTGCGCAACGCGAGCATCAACCGGCTTTCATCCGACGGTCATCAGTTGACCGTGCTGCAGTGGGGCGATGTCGCGCACCTCGATTTGCTGGTGCTCGACGAGGTGGACCGCCGCGTTCCCTGAACGCGCTACACCTTCAGCCGGAACGGCGTGAAGTCGGTATCGCGGTCGTAGTAATCCTCGTTCTCGGCGCGCTTCAGGAACGCGACGACGCGGTAGGTGAGTGGCGTTGCGACGATTTCCCAGCCGGTCTTGAGGATGTACTGCGCGATGGCCACGCGCAGCACCTGTTCGTGCGGCCAGATGCCGTAGAAGGCGATCACGTAGAACAGCGACGAATCGACTGCCTCGCCCACCACCGTGGACCCGACGATGCGCGTCCACAGCCATTTCCCTTCCGTCGCGATCTTCATCTTCGCCAGCGTGTAGCTGTTGGCAAAGCTGCCGCACCAGAATGCGATGAGCGACCCCGCCACGATGCGCGGCGTGTTGCCGAACACGTCGTTCAGGCTCTTCTGATAACCGGCCATGAACGGCGCCACCGGTAGCGCTAGCACCACCAGCGACATGAAGGACGCGAAGATGAGCGCAGCAAAACCCGCCCACACCACGCGCCGGTCGCGTCCGTAGCCGTACACCTCGGTGAGGATGTCGCCAAAGATGTACGAGATCGGGAAGAACAGCACGCCCGCGCCAAACGTCACCGGCCCAATGATCGGCAGCGTGACCTGCGCCGCCTTGGCCGCACCGATCAGGTTCGAGCACAGCAGCACCGTGACGAAGGCGGCCATGACGAAGTCGTAGTAGCGGAAGTTGCGCGGCGGACTTTGGACGGTCATGGCGGCGGCTCGTCAGTTGTTGTTGTCGTCCCAGAGGTCCGGGACCGGGCCGCTCTTGGGTGCGCCCAGCCCGAAGTGCTGGTACGCAGAAGCCGTGGCCACCCGCCCGCGCGGCGTGCGCTGCAGGTAGCCCTGCTGGATCAGGTAGGGCTCAAGCACGTCTTCAATCGTGTCGCGCTCTTCGCCGATGGCTGCCGCCAGGTTGTCGATACCGACCGGCCCGCCGTTGAACTTGTGCAGGATCGCTTCGAGCAGCTTGCGATCCATCAGGTCGAAGCCGACGGCATCCACATCGAGCATCGCCAGCGCGGCATCGGCGACTTCGCGCGTGATGACGCCGTCGGCCTTGACCTCGGCGTAGTCGCGCACGCGGCGCAGCAGGCGGTTGGCGATACGCGGCGTGCCGCGCGAGCGCTTGGCGATTTCCAGCGCACCTTCGTCGACGATATGGGCGTTCAGCAGGCCCGACGAGCGCGTGACGATCTTCGCCAGTTCGGCCGGCGTATAGAACTCCAGCCGCGCGACGATCCCGAAGCGGTCGCGCAACGGGTTGGTCAGCATGCCGGCCCGCGTGGTGGCCCCCACCAGTGTGAACGGCTGCAGATCGAGCTTGACCGAGCGCGCCGCCGGGCCCTCGCCGATCATGATGTCGATCTGGTAGTCCTCCAGCGCCGGGTACAGGATTTCTTCCACCACGGGCGAGAGCCGATGAATCTCGTCGATGAAGAGGACGTCGTTGGCTTCGAGATTCGTCAGCAGCGCGGCCAGGTCGCCCGGGCGCTCCAGCACGGGGCCGGAAGTCTGGCGCAGGTTGACGCCCATTTCGCGCGCGATGATGTGCGCCAGCGTCGTCTTGCCGAGACCCGGCGGGCCGAACAGCAGCACATGGTCCAGCGCTTCGCTGCGGTTCTTGGCCGCGGTCATGAAGATGTCGAGCTGGCCGCGCACCTTTTCCTGGCCGACATATTCGTCGAGCAGCTTGGGGCGCAGCGCGCGCTCGAACGCCTCCTCGTTGGGGGAGGCGGGGGAGGCTGAGATGATGCGCTCAGCAGAGACAGCCTTGGCGGCGAGCTTGTCGGTTTCGATCATGACGGGCAGACGGCGCCGGGAAGGCGCGAGCAGGCCATTCTACCGTCTTGCCGCGCCGAGGCGTCAGCCCTTGGACAGCGCCTTGAGCGCCAGCTTGATCCCCTCGGATACGCCCGTGCCGGCCGGCACCTGCTTGATGGCGAACGCCGCTTCCTTGTCGGAATACCCCAGCGCCAGCAAGGCGTTGAGCACGTCGACCGCGTCGTCCGAGACGGCCGGGCCGCCCGGCACGGCACCGAGGTCGGCGCCCAGCTTGCCCTTGAGTTCGAGCAGCAGGCGCTCGGCCGTCTTCTTGCCGATCCCCGGGATGCGCGTCAGCCGCCCGGCTTCCTGCAGCGTGACGGCCTGCGCGAGTTCGGCTACCGACATACCCGACAGCACCGCCAGCGCAATGCGCGCGCCGATGCCGGAAATCTTGATGAGCTGGCGGAAGGTTTCACGCTCGGCGGCGGTGCCGAATCCGTAGAGCAGATGGGCGTCCTCACGCACGATCTGCTGGGTCAGCAGCACGACCTTTTCGCCGGTGGCGGGCAGGTTGTAGAACGTGCTCATCGGCACGTCGATCTCGTAGCCGACGCCGTGGCAATCGACCAGCAGGTGCGGCGGGTTCTTTTCGATCAGCGTCCCGGCGATGCGTCCGATCATGGGTGGGGTTCCTCCTCCAAAACGGGACGCAGTGTAGCCGAAACCTACCGCGCGGCCGATCCAGGGGCAGCCGCGCGCTACGGTTCCGATGCGCAACAACTAGCGCTTGAAGGTTGACACGGCTTGCCGTCCCACCGCCGGATCATCGGTAAAGAAGCCATCGACGCCCGCGCGCAGGAATGTCTGGATCTCCGCGATCGAGCCGTTGACGTTGCGCGTGTTATCGGCACCGCTGCGCAGCGACGGCGGCAGGAAGGTGTTCTCCGGGCGGAAGGTGTACGGATGAACGACCAGCCCAGCGTTGTGCGCGTTGCGGATCAAGTCGGTCGGATCGGTCAGCTTGCCGTTCGCGTCGAGGCCCATGATGCTGCTCTTGTCCGGGCCGACGCCGTTGGCGTACGCGGCGATGTCGCGCATGCCCTGGCTCGTCATCATGTCGCCGAAGGTGCGGCGGTCTTTGGCAACCACAAAGTCGTAGGGCTGTCGTGCGGATGTGCCCATCAGCTGCACGAGCTTCCAGTTCGGCTGGCTGTTGCCGATCTTGTTGCGGATCGCCTTGAGATTGGCCACCTCGAACGACTGGATGTAGACCGTCGTCCGGCTGGCCGTGAAGGCGTCGCGGCGCAGGCCGTCGATCAGCCTGTCTTCGAGCGGCAGACCGATCGACTGGAAGTACGTCGGATGTTTCGTCTCGGGATAGATGCCGATGTTGCGGCCGAGCCTGGCGGATTGGTCCCGGGCCAGCGCGATGATCTCGTCGAGCGTTGGGATGTCGAACTGGTCGTTGTAGGCGACGTTGTCGGGGCGGATGCTGGGGATGCGCTCGCGTGCGCGCAGCGTTTTCAATTCACCAAGCGTGAAGTCCTCGGTGAACCAGCCGGTGACGCTCTGGCCGTCGATCGTCTTGGTGGTCTTGCGGCCGGCAAATGCTGCCACGTCGGCCACGTTCGTCGTGCCGGAGATTTCGTTCTCGTGGCGCGCAACCAGCACGCCGTCTTTGGTGGAGACTAGATCCGGCTCGATGATGTCGGCGCCGTCGTCGATGGCTTTCTGGTAAGAGGCCAGCGTGTGCTCCGGCCGCAATGCGGAGGCACCGCGATGGCCGATCACCTGCACCGTGGCGATAGGCGTCGTGTTGCCACCGCCGTTGCCGCCACCGTGGTGGTATTCCAGCCGGCAGGCCGACAAGGCCAGGGAGGCACTCAAAACGAACGGGCTCAGCAGGATGAGACGGCACAGCATCGGAGGCTCCTGAAGACGGATATCCCGCATGGTAGTCGCCGTGTGTTCAAGCAGCTACCGGCCGTCTTTAAGAATCCTGTCAGCCGACGAGGCGCCCGCGTCGCACGCGTAGGCCCTTTTGCGTAAGCTGCGGCGCCAGCCCGGCCATGGCGGCCAGCGTTTCGCCGCCGTGCGCATGGCAGATCGCCACGCCCAGCGCGTCGGACGCATCGGCGCCCGGCTTGCCTTCGAGGTTGAGCAGGCGTACGACCATCTCCTGCACCTGGTCCTTGTTGGCGCGGCCGTAGCCGACCACCGCCTGCTTCAGTTGCAGCGCGGTGTATTCGAACACGGGCAGGTTGCCGCTCATCAGGCCGCAGATCACCGCGCCGCGGGCCTGGCCGAGCAGCAGCGTCGACTGCGGGTTGACGTTGACGAACACCTTTTCGATGGAAGCGCAGTCCGGCCGGTAGGTGCTCACCAGTTCGGAGACGCCGTCATATAGCGTCTTCAGACGGCTGGGCAGGTCGGCATTGCCGTTGCTCTTGATCGTGCCCGAGGCCACGTAGACGAGCTTGTGGCCGTGCCGTTCGAGCACGCCGAAGCCCGTGGTGCGAAGGCCGGGATCGATGCCGAGGATGCGCATGAAATGGAGCGGAGCAGAAAAGAAAAACGGGGCAGGCGCCAGTCTACGCCTTGCCCCGCTGATCGGTCGAACGACCGTGCCGATTAGTGGCGGAAGTGGCGGGTGCCGGTGAAGATCATCGCCACGTTGCGCTCGTCGGCGGCGGCGATCACTTCATCGTCGCGCACCGAGCCGCCCGGCTGGATCACGCACGAGGCGCCAGCGTCGACCACCACATCCAGGCCATCGCGGAACGGGAAGAACGCATCCGACGCCACAGCCGAACCGGCCAGCGTCAGGCCGGCGTTCTGCGCCTTGATGCTCGCGATCCGGGCCGAGTCCACACGGCTCATCTGGCCGGCGCCCACGCCTAGCGTCATGCCGCTGCCGCAGAACACGATGGCGTTCGACTTGACGAACTTGGCGACGCGCCAGGCGAACATCAGGTCGTCCATTTCCTTCGGGGTCGGGTGGCGCTTGGTCACCACGCGCAGCTCGCTCGGCTGCACGTTCTTGGCGTCCGGACTTTGCACCAGCAGGCCGCCGCCCACGCGCTTGAAGTCGTACGCATTTACGCCCTTGCCTAGCGGAATCTCCAGCACGCGCACGTTCTGCTTGGCGGCGAACACCGCCCGTGCGCCTTCCGAGAAGCCCGGGGCGATCAGCACTTCCACGAACTGCTTGGCCACCACCTGTGCAGCCGCTTCATCCAGCGGCACGTTGAAGGCGATGATGCCGCCGAAGGCCGAGGTCGAGTCGGTCTTGAAGGCCTTCTCATACGCTTCCTGCGCGGTGCCGCCAATGGCCACGCCGCAGGGGTTGGCGTGCTTGATGATGACGCACGCGGCGCCCTTGGCCGGGTCGAACGACTTCACGCATTCCCACGCGGCATCAGCGTCGGCGATGTTGTTGTACGACAGCTCCTTGCCTTGCAGTTGCGTGTAGTTGGCGAGCGCGCCGTCGACGGCCTTCAGGTCGCGGTAGAACGCGGCGGACTGGTGCGGGTTCTCGCCGTAACGCATCTCCTGCACCTTGTCGAAGGCCAGGTTCAGCGTTTGCGGATAGGCGCTGCGCGTGCTGTGCGACTTGTCGGCGCCGAGGCTCGTCAGGTAATTCGTGATGGCGCCGTCGTACTGCGCGGTGTGCGCGAACACCTTCTTGGCCAGCATGAAGTTGGTTTCGTAGCCGACCGTGTTGTTGTTGGCCTGCATTTCGGCCAGCACGGTGGCGTAGTCGGCCGGGTCAACGATGACCGTCACGTCGCGATGGTTCTTGGCCGCCGAGCGCAGCATGGTCGGGCCGCCGATGTCGATGTTCTCGATGGCGTCGGCCAGTGTGCATTCGTCCTTGGCCACCGTCTGCTGGAACGGGTACAGGTTCACCACCAGCAGGTCGATGGTCGGGATGCTGTGTTCGGACAGCGCGGCCATGTGCTCAGGCAGGTCGCGGCGGGCCAGGATGCCGCCGTGCACCTTGGGGTGCAGCGTCTTGACGCGGCCGTCGAGCATTTCCGGAAAGCCGGTGTAGTCCGCCACTTCCGTCACGGGCAGGCCGGACTCGGCGAGCAGCTTGGCGGTGCCGCCGGTGGAGAGGAGCTTGACGCCGCGCTCGTGCAGGGCACGGGCAAAGTCGACGATGCCGGTCTTGTCGGAAACGGAAAGCAGGGCTTGCTGGATCATGGTGGAAACGCCGGTGGGCGGGTGTGGCGCTGGGTTTGCCGAACTGGCAGGAGGCGCCGTCAGAAAGGAAATCGGTTCAAAGGCCGGCCCGCAACCTCAGATGAGGCCGTGCTGCTGCAACTTCTTGCGCAGCGTGTTGCGGTTGATGCCGAGGTAGTCGGCCGCCTGCGACTGGTTGTTGGAAGCCCATTCCATCACGGTTTCCAGCAGCGGCCGTTCAATGGCCTGCAGCACCATGTCGTAGACGTTGGACGGGTTCTCGCCGTCCAGGTCACGGTAATACGCATCCAGGCTGTCGCGGATGCAACGTTCGATCGGGTTGCGGCTCATGCGGCAAGCAGTTCCTTGTTGTTGTCGTTGTTGCCCGTCGTGGGGTGGTCGCCACCGGTCGCCTGGTCTTCGTAGACCAGACGGTCGGACAGCGCACGCTGCTCGTCGAAGAACGCATTGACAGCGGCCAGCTGGGCCGCGGTGTCCTCGATGGTGTTCATGCGGTGGCGGAACAGGTTGGCCCCCGCCAACCCGCGCGTGTACCAGGCGATGTGCTTGCGCGCGGTGCGCACGCCGGTGTATTCGCCATAGAACGCGTAGTGCTCTTCCAGATGCGCGTTCATGATGCCGCGAATCTCTTCCACTTCCGGCGCGGGCAGCAGCGTGCCGGTCTGCAGGAAGTGGGAAATCTCGCGGAACAGCCACGGGCGCCCCTGCGCCGCGCGGCCGATCATGATGGCGTCGGCGCCGGTCACGGCCAGCACGTGCTTGGCCTTGGCCGGCGTGGTGATATCGCCGTTGGCCACCACCGGAATGCGCACCGACGCCTTGACCGCGGCGATGGTGTCGTATTCCGCTTCACCGTGATACAGGTCGGCGCGCGTACGGCCGTGCACGGTCAGCATGCTGATGCCCGCGTCCTGTGCAATGCGCGCCACGCTTAATGCGTTGCGGTGTTCGCGGTCCCAACCGGTGCGGATTTTCAGCGTCACCGGCACGCGATCGCCAACTGCGCCGACCACGGCCTCGACAATGCGCTGGACCAGCGGCTCGTTCTGCAGCAGGGCAGAACCGGCAGCCACGTTGCACACCTTCTTGGCCGGGCAGCCCATGTTGATGTCGATGATCTGCGCGCCGCGATCGACGTTGTAGCGTGCGGCTTCGGCCATCATCATCGGCTCGGCGCCGGCAATCTGCACCGCAATCGGTTCGACCTCGCCCGTGTGGTTGGCGCGCCGCATGGTCTTCTCGCTCTTCCAGAGCTGCGCGTTGGACGCGACCATCTCGGACACCGCATAGCCCGCGCCCAGCCGCTTGCAGAGCTGGCGGAACGGGCGGTCCGTCACACCCGCCATGGGGGCGACGAACAGGTTGTTGCGAAGGGTATGCGGTCCGATCTGCAAGGCTGGCGAGGAAGAAGCGGCTGAAAGAAACGAAAAATCACCCCTTCCGCCCAGCGTCGGATGACGATCGGGCGGAGCGACGGGAGTGAAAAATGCGAGGACGGGATTTTACCGCCAAACCGCCGGATTGCCTAAATGTTGTGCACAAACTATGCGGCAGTGCGATCGGCGGCCAGGTTCTTGCCTTGGCTGGCGCTAGCGGAACCGTTGCAGGCCGTAAGGGCGGGCGTCGATGAAAGGCGTGCGCTCGCTGAGCAGATCGGCCATGAGTCGGGCGGTGCCGGGCGCGCCCGTCATGCCCAGATGGCCGTGCCCGAACGCGAAGAACACGTTGCGGTAGCGCTCCGAGCGGTCGATGACGGGCAGGCTGTCGGGCAACGAGGGGCGATGGCCCATCCATTGGCTGTCATCCGAGAATCTGAGGGCCGGGAAGAGCTGCTGGCCCTGTTGCATGAGGATGCGGGCGCGGCGGTAGTCGGGCGGCGCGTCCAACCCGCCGATCTCCACGGTGCCGGCAATGCGCAAGCCGCCTTCCATGGGCGTGGCGATGAACTTGCGCTCGCAATCCATGATCGGCCGGGAGGGCTGGATGGTAGGGGCGCGCAGCGTGGCGTGATAGCCGCGTTCGGTGTCTAGCGGAATGCGGATGCTGGTGAGTTTCGCGCCCAGCCGCATCGACCACGCGCCGGCGCACAGCACCAGTTTCGACACCGGCAGCGTGCCGCAATCGCTGTGCAGCCGCGTCGGGCCGCCGTAGTCGCTGCGGCCGAACTCCACGTCCAGCACCTTGCGGCGCAGGAAGGTGCCACCCGCGGCCATGAAGTTGGCTGCCAGCGTTTTGACGAGCCGTTCCGGGTTGATCGTGAAGCCGTTGTCGGGCAGCAGCAGACCGGACTGGATGTCGGCGGCCAGTGCAGGCTCCAGTTCGCGTGCTTCACCGCCGCTCAGGGCTTGCGAGCGCACGCCCGTCGCATCGCGAATGGATTGCGCCAGCACATCGCCCGACGAACGCGCCAGCGTGCGCCACACATACAAGTGGCCCGTCTGGCGGATCAGGTCGTCATATTGCGCGGCGTCGAGCAGGTTGCGATAGCCGGGGAAGGTCGCGCTGAAGAGACTCGCCAGCGGCTGCGCCGTCGCACGGGCCTGCGCTTCGTTGCCCGCAAGCACCCATTGCAGCAGCCACGGCAGCGCGCGCGGCAGATAGGGCCAGCGGACCGTCAGCGGGCCCATCGGATCGGCCAGCCATTTGGGCACCTGCTTCAGCATGCCCGGCAGCGCCATCGGCACGACCGACGCCACGCTCAGGCAGCCGGCGTTGCCGAACGAGCAGCCTTCGCCAATGCCCGCCTGATCGAGCAGCGTGACGTGGTGGCCCTCCCGCTGCAACTGCAGCGCACAGGCCGTGCCGACAATGCCGGCGCCCACCACGGTGATCTGCTGGCGATCGCCTGCAGCGCTGACTTCGGCAAGCGCCATCCGTCAGCCTCGCTGCCCGAACATCATCTGCCGGGCCAGGCCGTGCTTGAGCGGCGGCAGGCATTCCAGCAGCGTGAGCGCGGCGCCGCGCAGGTGGCCAAAGGGCCGGCCGGGCACGGCAAACGCACGTGGCAGCAAATCGGTCAGGCCGATGGTGACGGCGCGGTCAAACGCGCGTTCGCGGGCGAAACGGGCGAGGGTGGCCGCCGTTGCCCCATCCCGGAGCGCGCGCGCCATTTCGAACGCATCGCGCAGGCCGAGGTTGAAGCCCTGGCCCGCCACGGGGTGGATCGTCTGCGCCGCATTGCCGATGGCAGCGACGCGGCGGTCGACCGGAATGCGCTGTGCGTGCAGCCCGAGCGCGAACGTGTGGCGCGGGCTGGCGTGCGTGAAGCGGCCCATGCGCTCGCCAAAGGCAGCGCCCAGTTCGGCGAGGAAGGCGTCGTCTGGCAACGCTGCGCGTCGGCGCGCTTCGTGGGGCGCACAGCACCAGACGAGCGCGTAGCCAGGACCTTGCGCGTCATCCTGCGGCAGCAAGGCGAGCGGGCCTTCGGGCGTGAAACGCTCCCATGCCCAGCCGTCCAGCGGGGCGCTGCAGCGCACGTGCGCGACGATGGCGGTCTGGCCGTAATCGCGCCGGCGCGCCTGGGCGATGCTGCGTTGCTGCTTGCGTGCGTCGTCGAACAACCCGCCTTCGGCCTGGATGACGACTTCGGTTTCGACGGCCAGCGGATGACGCCCTTCGCGTAGCGCGCGTACCCGTGCCGGGGCGACCGTACCGTCGGCGCGCGGCAGTTGTTCGACGCGCTCCACGGGCGTGTGGTCGTAGCGGGTGAGGCGGTTCGGGTAACGCGCCATCAGCGTGGCGAGTGCGGCGTTGAGCGCGGCGCTCAGGTCGCCGTATTGGACGACGTGGCCGAGCGCGGGGACGTCGTAGTCTTCGCGGCGGATATGCGCCTGCCCGAAGTGGCCGCGCTGCGAGACGTGGATGTGCGTGATGGGCGTGGCGCGCGTGGGCCAGCCGCCAATCTCCTGCAGCAGCACGCGCGAGCCGTGCGACAGGGCCAGCGCGCGCGGGTCGCGCGCGGCGGCTTCGGCATCGCGCGCATCGAACAGGGCGATGCGCCAGTCGGTGTCGCGCAGCAGCCAGTTCGCCAGCGCCAGCCCGACAGGCCCCGCGCCGACGATGGCGACGTCGAAGTCCGGCGCCGCGCTGTTCGCTGTGAGGCTGTCGGTCATGCCTGGCTCCGCATCACCAGTTCGATTTCGTCCGGGGCCACGGGCACGTCGCGCGTGATGATTTCGCAGCCTTGCGGCGTGACGATGGCGTCGTCTTCGATGCGGATGCCGATGTGCCAATACTGTTCCGGCACGCCGGGCGCGGGGCGCACGTAGATGCCGGGTTCGACGGTCAGCACCATGCCGGCTTCCAGCGGGCGCCACGGGCGTTCGCCTTCGGCCGGGGCGGCGGTGCCGGGCGTGCGGTATTCGCCCACGTCGTGCACGTCCATGCC
Organism: Ralstonia sp. UNC404CL21Col; assembly: GCF_000620465.1. GTDB lineage: Bacteria > Pseudomonadota > Gammaproteobacteria > Burkholderiales > Burkholderiaceae > Ralstonia > Ralstonia flatus. Next base: position 938,283 of record NZ_JIBE01000003.1, on the reverse strand, counting down.
GAGCCAGTGGCCGGTGCGGTGCATGTAGAACTGACGGTATTGGCCGCCGGCGATCACGTCATCGAGGGTGCCGACCTTGTTGGCGTCGAGCAGGCCGGCGTCGAGCATGCCTTGCGCCAGCACGCGCGTGGCAGCATCGTGCGGTACGTTGTAAGGCACGCCCGGGCGCGTTTCGGCAAGGGCCGCTTCCTGCGCCGCAACCACAAGCTCATACAGTTCGCGTTGCGGGCCGGTAAAGCGGCCATTGACGGGGAAGGTGCGCGTGATGTCCGACGCGTAGCCGTCCAGCTCGCAGCCGGCATCGATCAGGCAGAGATCGCCATCGCGCAGTTCGGCGTTGCCGGCGCGGTAGTGCAGCACGCAGGCGTTCGGGCCCGTGGCGACGATGGAGTTGTAGGCGACGCTTTGCGCGCCATGGCGGCGGAATTCGTACAGCAGTTCGGCTTCGAGATGGTATTCACGCAAGCCGGCACGCGAGGCCTGCATGGCGCGCACGTGCGCTCCGGCGGAGATGCGGCCGGCGCGACGCATGATGTCGAGTTCGCTCGGGTCCTTGAACAGCCGCATCTCGTCAAGGATGGCGCGCACGTCCAACGCCTGGTGCGGCGACGACACCCCCGCGCGGCCTTGCATGCGCACCGCATCGAGCCAGCGGCGCATGCGGCGGTCGAAGGCGCTGCTCTCGGCCAGCGGATACGCCATGGCACCGGCGTTGGCGAGCAGCTTCGGCAGCGTCGCGTCGATGTCTTCCACGGAGTGCCCCTCGTCCAGCCCGAAGGCGTCCTTCGCGGCTTCCGGGCCGAAGCGGAAGCCGTCCCAGATTTCGCGTTCTTCATGCTTGGGGCGGCAGAACAGCACGCTGCGCGCCGGCGCGTTGCCCGCGGGTACCACGATGGCGAGCACCGCTTCGGGCTCGGTAAAGCCGGTCAGGTAATAGAAGTAGCTGTCGTGCCGGTAGGGGTAGTCGCTGTCGCGGTTGCGCATCGCTTCGGGTGCGGTCGGCACGATGGCGACCCCGCCACTACCGCCCGATGCCGTGCGCAGCCACTGCGCGACGCGCTCACGGCGCTGGCGATAGGTCTGGAGGAAAGCGAGTTCGGTGGCGGACATGGCGTGTTTTCCAGCAGCAGAAAGGATGCGTCGATTGTAACGCCGCGCCTGACGGGGATTCGGGGAGGGGCATGGCCACACCCAAAAGGAGACTTGTGCGGTGCGGACGGCCTCTCCTAAAGTCTCGGGCGGCCGCCGCCGTTAATACGGAGCTGTTTGCATCCCGGTTGCGACCTCCGCCTGCAGTGGATTGGCCGCATTGGATCGGCCTGCCCAGGAGAACCGATGCTCGCCACCAGTTACAACCCTCTTCTCGTCCTGCTTTCCCTGTTCGTGGCCATTCTGGCGTCCTATACGGCGCTGGATATGGCAGGACGTGTCGTTACCGCACAAGGCCGAGCGGCCTTGTGGTGGCTCATTGGCGGCGCCTCGGCCATGGGGCTGGGCATCTGGTCGATGCACTTTGTCGGCATGCTGGCGCTGAGCCTGCCGATCCCGGTCGGATATGACGTCGGAATCACGCTGACCTCGCTCGCCATCGGCATCGGGGCGTCGATGTTTGCGTTGTGGCTCGTCAGTCGGCGCGAATTGCCTTGGCCACGCCTAGTGGGCGGCGCCCTTTTGATGGGTGCGGGCGTGGCGGGTATGCACTACACCGGCATGGCGGCTTTGCGCATGAACCCGGGCATTCAATACGACCCCGCCAGGTTTGCGTTGTCGATCGTGATTGCCGTGCTGGCCTCGGGCGTGGCGTTGTGGATTGCGTTTCGCCTGCGGCGGCAGTCGCGACGCGTTCGTGCGCTGCGTGCCGGTTCGGCGGTGGTGATGGGCGTGGCCATCGTCGGCATGCACTACACGGGGATGGCCGCAGCGGCGTTTCCATTTGGCAGCGTGTGTGGCGCTGCGCACACCGGCGCGAGCGCCGAATGGCTGGCGCTGGTCATCATCATCGTCACGCTGGCGGTGCTGGCTATCGCGCTCATCATCTCGGTGCTCGACCTGCGCATGGAAGCCCGCACCGCCTTGCTGGCCAACTCGCTGGCCGCGGCCAACAAGGAGCTGGCCTACCTTGCGCTGCACGACAACCTCACCAAGCTTTCGAACCGCGTGCTGCTCGAAGACCGCCTGGCGCAGGCGATCCGCACGGCTGACCGCGAGAAGCGCCGCTTCGCGCTCATGTTCATGGACCTCGACGGCTTCAAGGCCGTCAACGATGTCTATGGCCACCACGTGGGCGATCTGCTACTGATCGATGTCGCGCAGCGCATCGGCGCGCGGGTGCGGCAGCAAGACACCGTGGCGCGTGTCGGCGGCGACGAATTCGTCGTGCTCGCCTACGTGGACGATCCGGAAGATGCCGGCACCCTGGCCGACGCGCTGCTGGAAGTCGTGCGCGAGCCGTTCATGGCCGGCGGTCACGAGCTGCGCGTGTCGACCAGCATCGGCATCGCGGTCTACCCCGGCGACGGCGGCAACCAGCACGATCTGCTGACCAATGCCGATGCGGCGATGTACCACGCGAAGGGCCTGGGCCGGAATGCCTACAGCTTCTTCGAGCCCTCGATGAACGCCAACGTACATCAGCAGTTGCAGCTCGTGCAGGACTTGCGCCGCGCGGTCGAGCGGCACGAACTCGTGCTGCATTACCAGCCGAAATTCAACGCGCCCAACGGGCCGATCATGGGCGTCGAGGCGCTGGTGCGCTGGCAGCATCCGCAACGCGGCTTGGTGCCCGCCGATGAATTCATCCCGCTGGCTGAAAAGACCGGCCTCATCGTGCCGCTGGGCGCCTGGGTGCTGGACGAAGCCTGCCGCCAGATGGCGCAATGGCACCGCGAGGGGCACGCCGGCTGGACCGTCGCCGTGAATCTCTCCGCGCTGCAATTCAGCCACGCCGCACTCATCGACACCGTGCGCGATACGCTCGCGCGCCACGCGCTGCACCCGCGCAGCCTGACGCTGGAGATCACGGAATCGACCGCCATGCGCGACGTCGATGCCAGCCTGCACATCCTGCAGCAGCTCGACGCGATGGGCGTGCGGATTTCAATCGACGATTTCGGGACCGGCTATTCGAGTCTGCTGTATCTCAAGCGTTTGCCTGCCAGCGAGCTGAAGATCGACCGCGGTTTCGTGCGCGACCTGGCGCACGACACGGAAGATGCAGCCATCGTCTCGGCCATCGTGGCGCTGGGCCAGACGCTGAACCTGCGCATCGTTGCAGAAGGTGTGGAGACGGCCGAGCAGCAGGCCTTTCTGACGCGGCTCGGCTGTCACTCGCTGCAGGGCTACCTGCTGGGCCGCCCAATGACGGCGGAATCGTTGTCCGCCGCGATGGCGTAAGCGCCTAGCGCACCGCGAGTTCTGCGTCGAGTGCGGCCAGCTGGGCCGGCGTCCCGACGTTTTCCCAGCGACCGTCGAAGCGCTCGCCCGTAGCGCGGCCTTCGGCGATGGCCTGGTGGTACAGCGGCGTCATCGCCAGCCGCGTGCCGGGCGTGATGCCGGCAAACAGGCGCGTGTCGTACAAGCCGATGTTGCCGAACGTGAGGCGCTCGGCGCCGTCAGCGTGGAGCAGGCCTTCGTTATCCAGTGCGAAATCGCCGCGCAGGTGGTAAGGCGGGTTCGGCACCATCACCAGGTGCATGGTGGGCGCCGCTTGCGCGGCCATTGCGGGCGCCCGGTCGCGCAGCAAGGCGTAGTCGTAATCGCAGAACACATCGCCGCTGACGGCGATGAATACGCTGTGGCCCTCGCCGGCATGCAGCAGTGACATGGCCTGCGCGACCCCGCCTGCCGTTTCCAGTGCCTGCCCTTCCGGCGAATACGCGAGGCGCACGCCCCACGCACTGCCATCTCCCAGCGCGGTTTCGATCTGCGCGCCCAGCCATGCGTGATTGATGACGATGTCGCGCACGCCAGCCGCAGCCAGGCGCTCGATCTGCCAGACGATCAGCGGTTTGCCGCCCACAGCGAGCAGGGGCTTGGGCGTGTGATCGGTCAGCGGGCGCATGCGGTCGCCGCGGCCCGCCGCAAAAATCATGGCGCGCGTGGTCGAATTCAAGCCATCACCTTCATGAGAATCAGCAGCACAGCCATGCCGCCGACGATGGTCCACATCGCGCTCTTCGTCACCCGTGCGATGACGATGGCGACGATGCCGGCAAGCAGGCGCGGGTTGTCGATCGACACCGCGAGCGCGCCGTCGCGCATCAGCAGGTCGGGCGCGATGAGCGCGGTCAGCATCGCGGCCGGCACGTAGGGCAGGGCGTTGCGGAACCACGTCGGCAGGTTCATGCGCCCTTCCAGCGCGATGAACGATAGGCGGATCAGGTAGGTCGCCGCGCCGGCAATCAGCAGCACGCCGAAGAGGATCAGGGCTTTCATGCGGCAGCCCCCTTGTCGGACGGTCGGGCAACCAAGCGCTCAACCAGCGCACCGACGGCAATGCCCACGCACGCCGCGCTCATCAGCCCGAGCTTGTGCGGCCAGCCCGTCCACGCCACGGCCAGCGCGGCGCCGGCCAATGCTGCAGCGAGTTGTGCGCGCGTGCGCAGCGCCGGCACCACGATGGCGATGAACGTCAGCGGCAGGAAGAAATCGAGCGGCCACGAGGTCGGCACCTGCGCGCCCAGCACCACGCCGACGATCGTCGATGCCTGCCAGCTCGACCACAGCGCCACGCCAGCGCCGAGGAAATACCAATGGCGGTAGGCCGCTTCCGCGCTGCCGGGTTGCGCGGTGACAACGCGGCGGTTCATGGCGGCGAAGGCCTCGTCGGTCAGCAGATAGGCGATCAGCCATTTCCAGCGGCGCGGCAGGTGCGCCAGCGCGGGCGCAATGCTGGCCGAATACAGCGCGTGCCGCAGATTCACCATCGAGACCGTCGCCGCAATCACCAGCGCGGGCGCGCCGCCGGCCCACAACTGCACGAGGATCATCTGCGAGGCGCCACCGAAAACGATGGCGCTCATCGCCACGGCAAGCCACGCGGGCATGCCGGCCGACGTGGCGAGCACGCCGTAGATCATGCCGAACGGCACCACGCCCAGCAGCATGGGCGCGAGCGCCAGCATGCCGGCGCGAAACTCAACGGCGCGGGGGGAGGCCATCAGAACGTGTAGCCGATCTGCTGCGCGCGATCTTCGAGTTGATCGAGCAGGCGGGCCAGCGGCGCCAGCGCGTTGTAGCGGCTGCACACACGGCGCAGGTAGGCGATGAAGCGCGGGGTGTCTTCCACGTAGCCGGTCTTGCCGTCGCGGTAGCACAGGCGCGCGAAGATGCCGGCCACCTTCAGATGGCGTTGCGCCCCCATCCATTCGAGCGCGCGGTAGAACTCGCCGAAATCTTCGTCGACCGGCAGCTTGGCGGCGCGCGCGGCTTCCCAGTAGCGCACGGCCCAATCCAGCTCCTGCTCTTCGTCCCACGACAGGAAGGCGTCGCGCAGCAGCGAGGCGGCGTCGTAGGTGATCGGCCCGTAGACGGCGTCCTGGAAGTCCAGCACGCCGGGCTGCGACGGGTCGGCCGCGTTGATCATCAGGTTGCGCGGCATGTAGTCACGGTGGACATACACGCGCGGCTGGGCCAAGGCGCTGTCGACCAGCAGCTTGAACACCTTGTCGAGCGATTCGCGCTGCGTGGCGTCCAACGGGCGTTGCAGGTGGCGGTCGACATACCAGTCGGGAAACAACGACAGCTCGCGGCGCAGCAGCGCTTCGTCGTACGGCGGCAGTTCGCCTTCGCGCGATGCCGACTGCCAGCGCACCAGGGTATGGATGGCCGGGCGGAACAGCGTATTGGCGTAGGCGAGGTCGAAATTGCGCTCGCGCAGCGATTGCAGATACGTTTGCGGGCCCAGATCGGTCAGCAGCAGGAAGCCCTGCGCGAGATCCTGCTCCAGCACCTGCGGCGCACGCACGCCCGCACCGTTGAGCAGGCCCGCCACATGGACGAACGGGCGGCAGTCCTCCTGCGGCGGCGGGGCGTCCATGACGATCAGCGTGCCGTTGGAGCTGTCCAGACGGAAATAGCGGCGGAAGCTGGCATCGGCCGAGGCAGGTTGCAGCGTGTCGATGCGCAGGCCGTGGGCGGCGGGCAATGTGCCGAGCCAGTCGCGCAATTGGCTGAGGCGTGCGTCGGTTGCGCCTGCTGCGGCGCCAGGGGTCGAAGCCATGCTGAGAGAATGCTGGAATGAGGCTGGAAGGAAGCCCCGTATAATACCCGACCGAGTTTCGCCGCGAGCGAGCGCCGGCCTTGTCCAGGCCGCGTCCGGCGGCGGGATTGACCGCAGTACTGACTGATTTTGTGCCCGTGCGTGCCGTTGCGCGCGCGGCCCTGTTCCCGATCTGCATGACCGAACCGAACCGAGCCAGGAAAAACCGGCAGCGCGCTGCTGTTGCCGCGCCCGATCAGCGGCCCGCCAACCGGCGTGGCACGCTGGCATTGCGCCCGCTGGTATTTGCGGTGGCCGGTGTCTGGACGGCGACGTCCGCGGCGCAGAGCGCGGGCACCGTACAAGCGACGGCGCCTGCTGTCACCCCGGCCTCGTCGGTGACGGCGCTGGCGACGTCCGGCCCGACCACGCCCGGCGGCAGCCCGCTGGTGCCCAAGATGGCCGAGCCCGTCCAGCGCCCGGACAACACCGTCCCTACATTTACCGCGGCCGACAAGATGGACGGCCGCACCAACGAAGACATCCACCTGCGCGGTAATGGCGAACTGCGCCGCAACGGCTCGGTGCTGAAGGGCGACACGCTTGATTACAACCAGGACACCGACGTTGCCACCGCCACCGGCAACGTGCGTCTGTTCAAGGGCGGCACGCTCGTCACCGGCCCGGACGCCAAGCTGAAGGTCACCGCCAACGAAGGCACCATCAGCACGCCCACGTACGAGTTCCACTCGACCGGCGGCCATGGCACCGCGGAGCGCATCGATTTCATCGACAAGGACAACAGCCGCATCACGCGCGGCACGTACACCACGTGCTCGCCCGACAACGTCGACTGGTACTTCAGCGCGAGCCGCATCGACATCGACAGCGACCGCCAGGTCGGCACCGGCCGCAACGGCGTGCTGCACTTCTTCGGCGTGCCGGTGTTTGCCGCGCCGGTCATGGATTTTCCGCTCAATGACGATCGGCGCAGCGGTTTCCTGGCGCCGGTGTTCGGCTACAACAGCCGCAGCGGGGCCGATGTCACGCTGCCGTACTACTTCAACATCGCGCCGAACCGCGATCTCACGTTGTATCCGCGTCTGCTGAGCCAGCGCGGCTTGCAGCTCGGCGCCGAATACCGCTATCTCGATGCGTCGTACAGCGGCGTTCTGCGTGGCGAATTCCTGCCCGATGATCGTGAGGCGGGCCGCAACCGCTGGTCGATTTCGGCAGTACACACACAGCGCCTGGCGCCGGGCCTGACCGGCTACATCAACTACAACAAGGTTTCCGATAACACCTACCCGGATGACCTTGGCCGCAGCATCGTCACGGCGACGCAGCGCCAGTATGTGCAGGAAGGTGGCGTCACGTACTCGATCGGCGACTGGGTTGCGCTGGCGCGCGTGCAGAAGTTCCAGACGCTGTCGACCGCCACTACGCCCCTGGCAGCGCCCTACGAGCGTTTGCCGCAGTTGAGCCTGACGTATAACCGGTACGACGTTGGTGGCTTTGACATCAATTTCCTGACCGACTACACGCGATTCTCGATCCCGACGGCCAATACCGTGCAGGGCGAGCGCCTGTTCATGCAGCCGACGATCAGCTACCCGATCGTCCGCCCCGGCTGGTACGTCACGCCGAAGTTCATCCTGAACACCACCGCATACCGCCTGGACCGCCCAGCGGGCGATACGCAGGACACGCAGATCAATCGCACGCTTCCGACGTTCTCGCTCGATTCAGGCATGACCTTCGAGCGCGATGCGCCGCTGGTCTCCAAATTGTTCGGCGTGAGCTACATCCAGACGCTGGAGCCGCGCGTGTTCTACGTGTACACGCCGTATCGCGACCAGTCGCAGATTCCGCTGTTCGATACCGGCCAGTCCGATTACAACCTCGGCCAGATCTTTACCGAGAACCCGTACACCGGTTACGACCGCATTGCGGACAACAACAAGGTGACGGCAGGTGTGACGACACGTCTTATCGAGGCCGAATCGGGCGTCGAACGCCTGCGTGCCACGATCGCCCAGCGCATCGATCTCGACGGCCAGCGCGTGACGCTGGCGGGTGCGGCGCCGACGTCGGTGCGCCGCTATTCGGACCTTCTGGGCGCGACCACGATCCAGATGTTCCGCGGCATCTTTTTCGATACGAACCTTCAGTACAATCAGGACATCGACCGCATCATGCGCTCGACGGTCGCGTTCAGCTGGAAGCCCGAAGCCAACAAGGTGATCAACCTCGGCTACCGCTATTACCGGCAAGATGCCAATACGGGTCAGCTGCCGCTGGAGCAGGCCGATATCTCAACGCAGTGGCCGATTACGCGCCGTCTCTACGGCCTGGGTCGCATTGGTTACGACCTGGATGCGCGCAAGCCGTCGGATATGCTGCTTGGCCTCGAATATGTGGCGGACTGCTGGGTCGGTCGACTGGCGGTGCAGCGCTACAGCAATGCGGTTTCGGGCTATACGACGCATATCTTTGCCCAGATCGAATTCAAGGGTTTGTCGAAGGTGGGGAACAATCCGATCGACGTGATTCGTCTGAACGTGCCCGGCTATCAGCCGGTGACCGCGCAGCCGATCACGCCGTCCGTGCTGGATCAATATGAATAACGACATCATGGCTTTCCAATCGACCGCTTTCGCCACGCGTGTGGCTCCTCTGGGCCGCTTGCGGGTTGCCACTGGCGTGCTGGTTGCGCTGCTGGCAGGGACCACGCTGTCGACCGCCGTCCACGCGCAGCAGGCGCCATCGGCAAAGAAGACCGCACCGGTGCGCGGCATCTTCGCCAACCCGGGTTCGTCGCCGAGCCAGCCGTTGCTGCAGGGCACGCTGCCCGAGCCGACGGCGCCGGGCGCACCGCGTAGCCAACTCGTCGACGAGGTGGTGGCCGTGGTTAACACCGACGTCATCACTCGCCGCGAATTGCTCAATCGCGCCGACTTGGTCGAACGCACGTTCCGTGTGCAGAACCGTCCGCTGCCGCCGCGTGCGGATCTGCTCGGTGAAGTGCTGGAGCAGCTGATCCTGGAACGTGTGCAGGCGCAGACCGCCAAGGAGAGCGGCATCCGCGTGTCCGACGCCGATGTGGACCGCGCGGTGGAAAGCGTGGCCCAGCGCAACAACCTGTCGGTGCCGCAGCTCAAGAGCAAGCTGAAGGACGCCGGCATGACGTACGACAAGTACCGCGACGACCTGCGTCAGGAAATCCTCCTGGCGCGCCTGCGTGAGCGCGAGGTCGACTCCAAGGTGCAGGTCTACGACGGCGAGATCGACAACTATCTGGCGCAGCAGGGCGGCGGCGCGGCTCCGGCCGGCGAGCAGCAATACAACGTCGCGCAGATTCTCGTGCCGGTGGCCGAAGGTGCCTCGGACGCCGAGAAGGCCGCAGCGCGCAGCAAGGCCGAAAGCCTCCTCAAGCAAGCGCAGGGCGGCGCCGATTTCGCCAAGCTGGCGCGTGACAATTCGGGCGCGCAGGATGCATCGCAAGGCGGCGAGCTTGGGCTGCGTCCGATCGGTCGCCTGCCGGCGGTGTTTGCCAACGCCGTGGTCGACATGAAGGCCGGCCAGGTGGCGAGCCAAGTGGTGGAAAGCCCGGCCGGTTATCACGTGATCAAGCTGCTGGAGAAGCGCGCACCGGGCACCGCGATTGCCGCCAAGGTGCAGCAGACGCAAGTGCGTCACATCCTGATCAAGACCGGTCCGACGATGTCTGCGGACGACGCGCGCCGCCAGCTGACGGGCCTGCGTGATCGCATCGTTCACGGCTACGACTTTGGCGATGCGGCACGCCGGTATTCGCAAGACGGCTCGGCCGGTGCGGGTGGCGAGCTGGGCTGGGTGTCGCCCGGCCAGCTGGTGCCGGAATTCGAGCAGGCGATGAACCAGCTCAAACCGGGCGATGTGTCGCAGCCGGTGCAGAGCCAGTTCGGTGTGCACCTGATCCAGGTGGAAGGCCGCCGCGAAGCCGAGGTGTCCGGCGACCGCCAGCGCGACTACGCACGCTCGGTGATTCGCGAGCAGAAGGTCCAGGCCGCCTATGAAGACTGGCTGCGTGAGCTGCGCGATTCGGCACACGTCGAATACCGCGTGAACCGTCAGCAGTAAGCTACGGAAATCCGCATCGCTCACGGCCGCCTGCGGGCGGCCGTGGCGTTTCTAGATCGCCTCGAAAACCATCGCAGGAAAGCGCTGCATGCTGAACATTGCCATCACCACCGGCGAACCTGCCGGTATCGGCCCCGACATCACCGTGGCTGCGCTGCTGCATCTGGCGCGCCAGGCGTCGCCGCGTTACGCCGATGTGCAGTGGCATGTGATGGGCGATGCGGCATTGCTGCAGGCGCGCGCTGATGCGATCGGGCAGGGCGATTTCTGGCGCGTTGTCTCTACGGCGCTGACTGTCGTGGCGCGCCCGCTGGGTGCGCCCGTGCGCGCCGGCGTGCTTGATGCCGCCAACGGCCGCTATGTGCTGGACCTGCTCGACGCGGCCATCGACGGGTGCCTGATCGGCACGGCAGACGGCATCCGTTACGACGCGATGGTCACGGCGCCGGTGCAGAAGAGCACGATCAACGACGCCGGGGTGCCGTTTACCGGCCACACCGAGTATCTGGCCGAGCGCAGCCACACGCCGCGCGTGGTCATGATGCTGGCTGGCCCTCAACCGGCGCACGACAACGCCATGCTGCGCGTGGCGCTGGCGACGACGCATTTGCCGCTGCGCGAGGTGCCGGACGCCATCACGCCCACGGTGCTCGACGAGACGCTCGACATCGTGCAGCGTGATTTGCGCGCACGCTTTGGGCTGAAGGCACCGCGTATTCTCGTGACCGGTTTGAATCCGCATGCGGGCGAATCCGGCCACCTCGGCCGCGAAGAGATCGAAGTGATCGAGCCTGCCATCGCGCGTGCGCGCACGCGTGGGATCGATGCACGCGGTCCGTATCCGGCCGATACGCTGTTCCAGCCGCGCCTGTTGGCCGATGCCGATTGCGTGCTCGCGATGTACCACGACCAGGGTTTGGCGCCGCTCAAGTACGGCACGTTCGGCCATGGCGTGAACATCACGCTGGGCTTGCCGTTCGTGCGCACGTCGGTGGATCACGGTACGGCGCTGGACCTGGCGGGCACGGGCCGCGCCGAGTTCGGCAGCATGATCGAGGCGATCGATACCGCCATCGCCATGGCGCGGCACACGGCGCGTTCCTGAGTTTCTTCACCTTTTCGATTTCGAGTTCGCAATGGCACGATCCACGACCGGCGTTCACCAGGGGCACCAGGCCCGCAAGCGCTTCGGCCAGAACTTCCTGGTCGATGACGGCGTGATCCACGCCATCGTTTCCGCCATCGACCCAAAGCCCGACGATGTGCTCGTCGAGATCGGCCCGGGTCTGGGCGCGCTCACGGTGCCGCTGATGGAGCGCGTGCGCACGTTGCAGGTGGTCGAGCTGGATCGTGACCTTGTCGCACGCTTGCAGAAGCGTTTTGGCGATCGGCTCATCGTGCATGCAGGCGATGCGCTGGCGTTCGATTTCGGTTCGCTGCTGGAGGCGGATCGGCCGCTGCGCATCGTCGGCAACCTGCCGTACAACATCTCGAGTCCGCTGCTGTTCCATCTGGCCACGTTTGCCGACCGCGTGCGGGATCAGCATTTCATGCTCCAGAAAGAAGTGGTCGACCGCATGGTGGCCGCGCCGGGCAGCAAGGCATTCAGCCGGCTCTCGGTGATGCTGCAGGTGCGCTATTACATGGAGCTGGTGCTGGATGTGCCGCCGGGCTCGTTCAACCCGCCGCCCAAGGTGGATTCGGCGGTGGTGCGGATGATTCCGTGGCCGGCTGAGAAGTCGCCGTATGCGCCGGTCGACATGCGCGCGCTGGGCACGGTGGTGACGATGGCGTTTTCGCAGCGGCGCAAGGTGCTGCGTAACACCCTCGGCGCACTGCGCGATGTGATCGATTTTGAAGCGCTTGGCTTTGACCTGGGCCGCCGCGCAGAAGAAGTGCCGGTGGAAGACTTCGTGGCCGTGGCGAACGCGCTGCCGGCCAACCGCATTGCCGGCAGCGTTTCCGACCTTAGCGAAGATTGACGAGCAGGATGCCCGACAGCACGAGCGTTGCCGCCAGCGCAAACCGCAGGCCCACCGGCTCGTGCAACAGCAGCACGCCAAACGCCACGCCAAACAGCGGCGTCAGGAACGAGAACACGGACAACCGCGACGCCAGGTAGCGGCGCAGCAGCCAGAACCACGTCAGGTAACTGGCAAATGCAATCAGCACGGACTGGTAGGCGAGGCTGGCCAGCGCGGTCGGTGTGAGGTTCGCGGTAAAGGCCTGGCCAGTGCCCGCGGCCATCAACAGCAGTAGCACGGCCGAGACGGCCAGTTGGTACAGCAACGTCTTCGCCGCCGGTGCTTCGGAAAGCTTGCTTGCCCGCACGACGATGGTCGTCGCGCCCCACAGCGCGCCGGCCACCACGCCCAGCGCGTCGCCCAATGACGTTGATGGCCCGGCCGCCGGGTGCAGGACGCCGTCGGCGAACGCCAGCACGATCCCCGCAAACGCAATGCCGATTCCGGCCCACTGGCGCGGGCGCAGGTGCTCACCGGGCACAAAGAAGTGCAGGCCGAGCGCCGTGAAGATCGGCGCGGTGTAGAGAAACACCGCCATGCGCGAGGCGGTCGTGTAGCCCAGCCCGATGAAGATGCACAGGAACTCGACGCCGAACAGCACGCCGGCCATCAGGCCACCAGCCAGCGTGCCGTCGCGCAACGACAGGCACGTGCCGCGCCACAGCGCAAACGCGAACACCAGGACCGACGCGATGGCCGAACGCACACCGGCCTGCATGACGGGGCCCACGTCGTGCGCGGCCACCTTGATGGCGACCTGCTGAAAGCCCCAGCACATGCACAGTACCACCATCAGCCCGATGGCGGTGCCGTCCAGCGGCCGGCGGACCGCGTCAGTGGCGGTTGCCATCGGGCATCGAGCGTGCCTGGATCAGCTCGATCTTGTAGCCGTCCGGATCTTCCACAAACGCGATGATGGTGCTGCCGCCCTTGACCGGGCCAGCCTCACGCGTGACCTTGCCGCCGGCGTTGCGGATCTGGTCGCAGGCCTGCGCGGCATTGTCGACCTCGATGGCCAGGTGCCCGAATGCCGTGCCGAGTTCGTATTCGCTCACGCCGTAGTTGTAGGTCAGTTCGATGACCGTGTTGCCGGCTTCCGGGCCGTAGCCGACGAATGCCAGCGAGTACTTGTATTCGGGGTTGTCGCTCGTGCGCAGCAGCTGCATGCCGAGCACGTTCGTGTAGAAGTCGATCGAGCGCTGCAAGTCGCCAACGCGCAGCATGGTATGGAGCATTCGCATGGGGGTTTCCTTCCTGGAGAACTGCGGGAAGGCAATATTGTAGGGGGGTGTGGCGGAGCCTGCAGGGCAGGCATGTTCTGCCGCCGACGCATCCGTCGCGGCGGCGTCGGCGGGGCGAATCAGAACGCCGGCAAGTATTCCGGCGGATGCGAGCGCAGTTGCTCCCGCGCCTCGCGAAACTCAGGAAAGATCGACTCCACCGTGTCCCAGAAGCGCGGGCTGTGGTTCATCTCCTTGAGATGCGCCAGCTCGTGCGCGACCACGTAGTCGATCAAGCTCAGCGGGAAATGCACGAGGCGCCAGTTCAGGCGGATCTTGCCGTCGGCGGTGCAGCTTCCCCAGCGCGTGGCGGCGGAGGACAGCGCATACGCGCTATGCCGCACGCCCAGGCGCTCGGCATACACCTCAAGGCGCTCGCCGAAAAGCCGTCGAGCCTGCGTCTGCAGCCAGCCTTGCACGCGGTCCTTGATCTGCTGCTCCGTGGTGGTGGGCGGCAGGCCCAGGTGGAGCACGCTGGTGTCGGCATCAAACATCAATGCGCCGATGGGCGATTCCAGCTTGAGCGTGATCGTCTTACCGAGGAAGGGCAGCGCGGCGCCGTCCTGCCACTCCATCGGCGGCAGCATGCGGCGTGCGGCGCTCGTGCGCCACTCGGCCAGCTTGGCGAAGATCCACTTCTGCTTTTCGGCGATGGCGTGTTCGATCTCGGCGAGCGTCACCCAGCGCGGAGCCGTGATCGACAAGCCGCGGTCATCGATGACAAAGCCGATGGTGCGCCGCGACGAACGCTTGAGGTTATAGATCAGCGCGCGCTCGCCCAGCGTCAGCCGGCGCTGGTTGGGGCCGAGCGGTGCGGTGGAAAAATCGAGTGCGGGCGGAGCGAGGAGGGACGCGTCAGGCGGCTGCGATGGCGACGCGGCTTCGGGCGCGAGCAGCGGCAGCTCGAGCTGGACGCTGTCGGCGGTGGTGGGCGAAGTCGGTGGGCGCAGCAGTTTCATGCGTGCTCGCGGTAGCTATCGGCGTCGATTCTACGCATTTCTGCTTCGATCCACGCTTCGACTTCGCGATTGAGTTCGTCGCTGGTCTTGCCGGCCGTCGAGATGGCCGGACCGACCGACAGCGTAATCAGGCCAGGATGCTTCAGGAACGAGTTACGCGGCCACACGCGGCCGGAGTTGTGGGCGATGGGGATGACCCATGCGCCGGTATCCACGGCAAACCGCGCACCGCCGCTCTTGTAGCGCGGCTTCGGGTCGCCCGAGCGCGTGCGGGTGCCTTCCGGAAACATGATGACCCATGCGCCTTCGGCCATGCGTTCCTTGCCCTGGCGGGCGACCGAGGCAAATGCGTTGGCGCCGTCCTTGCGGTTGATGTGCACCATTTTGAGCATGCCCAGCGCCCAGCCGAAGAAGGGTACATACAGCAGCTCGCGCTTGAATACGTAGCACAGCGGCCTCGGCATGGTCGCTACAAAGGCCATGGTTTCCCACGCCGACTGATGCTTGGAGAGCAGCACCACGCGCTTGTTGGTGGCGACGGCTTCTTCGATGTGCTCCCAGCCCTGGTATTGCCAGCGGATGCCGAGCAGCCAGCGCGCCATCCAGATGGCGGACTTGGTCCAGCCCGACACCATCCAGAACCGGCGGGCCGGGTTCATGAACGGAAACACGATAAAGCAGGCCACCGCATAGATCGGCGTCCAGACGATCAGGAAAACCAGGTACAGCAGCGAACGGATAAAAGTCATTGGGGGCGAATTCAAGGGGCGCGCGTGGGCGTGCCCTGAGGCGCGGGAGACAGCAGCGCACGCGCGAACGCACGCAGGTCCTTGTGAATCTGGGTGCCCGGGGGCAAGTTGCCGGCATCGCGGGTCTTGGCGCCCTTGCCGGTCAATACGAGGTGCGGCACGGCACCGACTTCCACGCCCGCCTGCAAGTCGCGCAGCGAGTCTCCCACGACCGGCACGCCCGTGAGGTCCACGTCGAAGCGGCGTGCAATCTCGCGCAGCATGCCGGACTTGGGTTTGCGGCAGTCGCAGGCATCGGCGGCGGTGTGCGGGCAGAAGAAGACGGCATCGACGCGTCCGCCGTAGGTGGCGAGCGCCTTGTACATCTTCTCGTGCATGGCGTTGAGTGCCGCAGCCTCGAACAGGCCGCGTCCGATGCCCGACTGGTTGGTGGCCACGATCACCTGGTAGCCGGCCTGGTTCAGTTCGGCAATGGCTTCCAGGCTGCCGTCGAGGGCGATCCACTCGTCAGGCGACTTGATGAACTGGTCGCTGTCGTGGTTGATGACGCCATCGCGGTCGAGAATCACCAGTTTGGGAACATGGGGCATGGTGGGCTCCGAACGGTGCTTGGGTTGCCGATCAGGCGGCCAGCTTGGAGATGTCCGCCACGCGGTTCATCAGTCCGTGCAGTTCAGCCAGCAGCGCCAGGCGGTTGTCGCGCAGCGCGGTGTCGTCGGCCATCACCATCACGCCGTCGAAGAACGTATCGACCGCTTCGCGCAGGCCGGCCAACGTCTTGAGCGCGGTGGTGAAATCACCGCGTGCGAAGGCATCGTGCACCTGCGGCTCCGACGAGGCCACGGCCTGATGCAGCGCGCGCTCGGCGTCTTCCTTGAGCAGTTGCGGCTGCACGGCGCCAATCGCTGCGTCCGTCTTCTTCAGGATGTTGGTGATGCGCTTGTTGGCGGCGGCCAACGCTTCGGCTTGCGGCAGGGCCGCGAAGGCGCGCACGGCGTCGAGGCGCGCAACGATGTCGTCCAGGCGCTGCGGGCGCTGGCTGACCACGGCTTCCACCTCGTTGGTGCTGTAGCCCTTGTCCTTCAGGTAGCCGCGCAGGCGGTCGTAGAGGAAGTCGGAGATGGCAGCCAGGTCCGGCTTGACGGCGGCGATGCCATCGAAGCTGGCAGCGGCAATCTGCAGCGCATCATCAATCGTGAGCGCAAGCGGCTTCTCGATCAGCATGCGCAGGATGCCGAGCGCGTGGCGGCGCAGCGCGAACGGATCTTTCTCACCCGTGGGTTGCAGACCGATGCCCCAGATACCGACCAGCGTTTCCAGCTTGTCGGCCAGCGCCACCACGGTACCGGTGGCGGTGCTGGGCAGCGCGTCGCCGGCAAAGCGCGGTTGGTAGTGCTCGGAGCAGGCCAGCGCCACGTCGTCGGGTTCGCCGTCGTGGCGGGCGTAGTAGGTGCCCATCGTGCCTTGCAGCTCCGGAAACTCGCCCACCATGTCGGTCAGCAGATCGGCCTTGGCCAGCAGAGCGCCGCGCGAGGCGTGCGCGACATCCGCGCCGAGCTTCTCGGCCAGTTGGCCCGCGATGGCCTGCAGGCGCGACACACGCTCAAGCTGCGTGCCGATCTTGTTGTGATACACCACGCGCGAGAGCAGCGGCACGCGGTCGGCCAGCGGCTTTTTCTTGTCCTGCTCGAAGAAGAAGCGGGCGTCGGCCAGGCGCGGGCGCACCACGCGCTCATTGCCTTGAATGATCGCCTCGGGCGTGCTCGTGGCGATGTTCGAGACGATCAGGAAGCGGTTGCGCAGATGGCCCTGTGCATCGGTCAGCGCAAAGTACTTCTGGTTCGTCTGCATGGTCAGGATCAGGCACTCCTGCGGCACGGCGAGGAACGCTTCCTCGAAATGGCAGGGGTAGACCACGGGCCACTCCACCAGCGCGTTCACCTCGTCGAGCAGCGCTTCGGGCATGACCACCGTATCGGCGCCGGCCGTCTTGAGCAGCTCGGCGCGGATGGCTTCGCGGCGCTTGCCGTAGCCGGCGATGACCTTGCCCTGCGACTCCAGCGTGCTGGCATACGACGTAGCGTCTTGGATGACGATCTCACCAGCCGACAGGAAACGGTGGCCCAGCGTCACGTTGCCCGCTTGCAGGCCGAATGCGCTGACGGGGATGACTTCGCTGTCGAGCAGGGCGATCAGCTTGTGCGCCGGGCGTACGAACTGCACGTTATCGCCGTTCGGGCGCTGATACGTCATCACCTTCGGAATCGGCAGACTGGCGATGGTCTGCGTCAGTGCAGTCTGCAGGCCGTCGGCCAGCACGGCGCCGCGCGCGGTATAGCGATAGAACAGCGCTTCGGCCTTGCCGTCGGGTGCGCGCTCGAGCGATTCGGGGGCGATGGCGTCCACGCCTACGGTCTTGGCCAGCGCGGCCAGCTTCTTGACGAGCGGCGCGGCGGGCTTGCCCTCGGCATCGAAGGCGATGGTCACGGGCAGCACCTTCTCGCGCAATTCACGATCGGGCGCGGTGCGGCGCACGCCGGTGATCGATGCAGCCAGGCGGCGCGGCGTGGCAAAACCTTCCACGGCGGCGCCCTCTTCGAGCAGGCCTTGCGCCGACAGACCGTCAAACAGGCCGCGCGCAAACGCCTCGCCCAGGCGGGCCAGCGCCTTGGGCGGCAGTTCTTCGGTCAGCAGTTCGATCAGGAGGGTGGACATAGCGTTTGAATCGGTGACGTCGTTGTTCTGCGCCGCGCGGTATTCAGATCAGGTGCGGCGGTACGTTGTGGGGTTCGGTTCAGTGATCAGCAGGGCGAGCCGGGCACGGGTTCCACGCCCGAGAGCAGCCACACGCCGTTCTGCTGCTGAAACTGCAATTGCGTGCCGGCGCACTGGCCCGGCGGCGGAGGCGGTGCAATCGGGGCAGGCGTGGTGCCCGGCGCGGCCGCATCACGGCGCAGGAACCGCGCAGACAACAAGCCGCGTCGCGCGTCGTAGCGCACCTCTTGCAGCGTGCCCGACACGTTGAATTCCAAGCGGCTCGGCAACTGCCCGGCCGAGCGGAACACGCGCGCACGGCGCTGTGCCTTGGCGCCGGTGCCTTGCCACTCCACCCACGTGAGCGGGAAGCGCAGGGCCGTCGCATAGGTGCGCAGCGGCACGCGATGCCAGCCGAGGTCACGCGCGCCGGACAGGTCGCAGGCCATCGTGCGCACGAGGCTCGTCCATTGATCGAGCGACGGCGGAGGCGGCGTCCAGGCCGTGCTCAGCGCTTGCTGGAGCGGCTTGGAATCGGCCACGCAAAGCTGCGTCAAAGTGTTGGGCACGACAAAAACCTTCTCCGTCGATGCGGCCTTGGACGTGCGATGCCGTGCCGCTTGCGCAACGCCGGCCGGTAGCGCCAGCGCGGCGATGGACGCTGCCGTCAGCAGCGCCAGGCCACGCCGTGCTCGGTTGGCCGTCATGCGGCCTCCGTCGTCTTGGCGGCTGCAGCGGCCGTGCCGCACATCGGGAAGCCCAGGCGCTCGCGCGAATCGTAGTAGGCCTGTGCGACGAGGCGCGACAGGTTGCGGATGCGGCCGATGTAGGCCGCGCGCTCCGTCACCGAAATGGCGCCGCGAGCGTCCAGCAGGTTGAAGGTGTGGCCGGCCTTGAGCACTTGCTCGTAGGCGGGCAGGGCCAGTTGCACGACAGGTGCGTCGCCCTCGGCCGCGGCTTCGCCTTCTGCGCGCACGCCCATCAGGCGCTTGGCTTCGGCTTCGTGCTCGGCAAAGCGGCGGAACAGGACAGTCGTGTCGGCCTGCTCGAAGTTGTAGGTCGATTGCTCGACTTCGTTCTGGTGATAGACGTCGCCATAGGTCAGGCGGCGCTTCACGGGGCCGTTCGGGCCCGGCTCTTCCCACTCGGTCCAGACCAGGTCGTAGATGTTTTCGACCTGCTGCAGGTACATCGCCAGGCGCTCGATGCCGTAGGTGATCTCACCGGTCACGGGTTTGCAGTCCAGGCCACCGACTTGCTGGAAGTAGGTGAATTGCGTCACTTCCATGCCGTTGAGCCAGACCTCCCAGCCCAGGCCCCAGGCGCCGAGCGTGGGGTTCTCCCAGTCGTCTTCCACAAAGCGGACGTCGTTCTGCTTCAGGTCCAGGCCCAGCGCTTCCAGCGACCCGAGGTACAGGTCGAGGATGTTTTCCGGCGCCGGCTTGAGCACCACCTGGTATTGGTAGTAATGCTGCAGGCGGTTCGGGTTCTCGCCGTAGCGGCCGTCCTTGGGGCGGCGCGACGGTTGCACGTAGGCGGCACGCCACGGCTCGGGGCCGATCGCGCGCAGGAAGGTGTGCACATGCGACGTGCCGGCGCCGACTTCAAGGTCGATCGGTTGCAGCAGGGCGCAGCCCTGGGCGTCCCAGTACGACTGCAGCTTGAGGATGAGTTGCTGGAAGGTGAGCATGGTGGTACCCGTTGGTCCGCGGCGGCACGGAACGATGCGTTGCGCCGCGCGACGGTGGAATGCAGCGGCGGGCACGGGAAGCGCCTGGCTCCCTGCCCGCCGTAAAACGTTGAATTTTAGCGTTTTTTGTCAGCGACTCCGGAAAGTGGCTCGAAAGCCCTCCGGGCGCTGAACGATCAATCCGCCGAAGCCCGGCGCCGGCGCACAAATGCCACCAGCAGAACCAGCGCGCCCACGCCCAGCGCGGGCGCATTGCCGGCCCGCACGAAGGGCGTCAGGCCTTGCGTGCCTTGCACGTCAGCCTGCAGCGTGCCCAGCGTAAAGACCGGCAGGCGCGCCTGAACGCTGCCGTCCGGCCGCACCACGGCGGTCGCGCCCGTGTTGGTGGCACGCAGCATCGGCCGGCCCGTTTCGAGCGCCCGCATGCGTGAGATCTGCAGGTGCTGGTCCAGCGCGATCGTGTCGCCAAACCATGCCAGGTTCGTCACGTTGGCGAGCATCGTCGCGGGCTGGTCTGCGTGCCGCAGCGATGCGGCAATTTCTTCGCCAAACAAATCCTCGTAGCAGATGTTGGGCGCGACACGCTGGTCGGCCACCGCCATGGCCGGCTGCACGGGCAGGCCGCGCCGGAAGTCGCCCAGCGGCATGTTCATCATGTTGACGAACCAGTGGAAACCGAAGGGGATGAACTCGCCGAAGGGCACGAGATGGTGCTTGTTGTAGCGGTACACGCCCTGGAATTGCGGGCCGACGCCGAACACGCTGTTGGTGTAGTCGACGCGCGAGTCCTCGCTGGCGGCGCCAAACAGCACGCTGGAACCCGTGGTATCCACATAGGTGCGGATGGCCAGCGCGATCTCCTGCGGCATCTCTTGGATCATGATCGGGAAGGCCGTCTCGGGCGTAACCACGAGTTGCGCGGGCTTCTCGGTGACCATCTTGGTGTACAGCTCCAGCGAGCGCTCGATGCCGGTCTGCTGGAACTTCACGTCCTGCGGCACATTGCCCTGCAGAAGGCGCACGGAGATCGGCTTGCCCACCGCCTGCGTCCACGCAATGCCGTGCAGCGGCCAGCCGGCCACCAGCACAAGCGCACCGGCGACGCCCGACAGCCAATGCAGCCGGCGCTCGGCCGCGACGCACAGCAGGCCGGCCAGCACGGCGGCGATCAGCACGATGCCGTAGACGCCCACCAGCGGCGCGTAGCCGGCCAGCGGGCCATCGGTATGCGCGTAGCCGCCGTTGATCCAGGGGAAGCCCGTCCAGACCGTGCCGCGTAGCCATTCCGTAACGGCCCATGCCGCGCCGAATACCAGCGCGGATGCGGTACCGGACCACCGCCCGCGTCTCGTGAGCCACTGCCATGCCCACACCGCCAGCGCCGGATGCAGCGCCAGGTAGCCGGCAAACAGCAGCACTGCCAGCGCGGCCATCCATGCCGGCATGTCGCCGTAGACGTGCATGCTGATATAGAGCCACCAGACGCCCGACAGGAACCAGCCGAGCCCGAAGGCGTAGCCAACGTACGCCGCATCACGCAGGCGCGGCGCGCGCTGTACGAGCGCAGCCAGCCCCGTCAGCGAGAGGATCTGCAGCCACCACCAGTGGTTCGGCGCGAACGACAGCGTATGCATGACGCCGAGCAATGCCGCCAGCGGCATCGCAAAACGCAACCGCGCGAGCGGCACAGCTTGGGCATCCTGCCGACGGGACGGTGCGGCAGGGGAAGAGAACTGAGCGGGCACGGAGGGATCAGGCGGGGTGAGAACCAGAGGTGTCGGCCGTGGCATTGCCGCCGGCCGGCGCGGTGAGGCGGCGCACGAGCAGCACCTGCACCTGGCGCGCATCGGCGCGCAGCACGTCGAATTGCAGCGTGCCCATGACGATCTTCTCGCCGCGGTGCGGCACGCGGCCCAGGTGGTTGGACAACAGCCCGCCCACGGTATCGACGTCTTCGTCGGAGAAATGTGTGCCGAAGGCTTCGTTGAACTGGCTGATTTCGGTCAGCCCGCGCACGCGCATGTGGCCATCGGCGGTCGGCAGGATGTTGTCTTCTTCCTGGTCGAAGTCGTATTCGTCTTCGATGTCGCCGACGATCTGCTCCAGCACGTCTTCGATGGTGATGAGCCCCGCCACGCCGCCGTATTCGTCAACGACGATGGCGATGTGGTTGCGGTTGACGCGGAAGTCGCGCAACAGCACGTTCAGTCGCTTGGATTCGGGGATGAACACGGCCGGGCGCAGCATGTCGCGCACGTCGAAGCCTTCGTCGGTGTAGAAGCGCAGCAGATCCTTGGCGAGCAGGATGCCGATGATGTTGTCGCGGCTGCCTTCGTAGACGGGGAAGCGCGAATGCGCGGCTTCCTGCACAAACGGGATGAATTCTGATGGCGCGTCGGCGATGTTCAGCGCATCCATCTGCGCGCGCGGGATCATGATGTCGCGCGCACACAGGTCTGAGACCTGGAAGACGCCTTCGATCATCGACAGGGAGTCGGCGTCAATCAGGCTGCGCGCATGGGCGTCTTGGAGGATTTCGAGCAGCTCGGCCCGCGATTCGGGCTCGGGCGAGATGAGGTCGGTCAGGCGTTCCAGCAGCGAGCGGGGTTTGTCGGCTGGCTTCGGACTGGGATACGGATCATTCATGGCGCGGTCGCGCGTCGTTAAACATCGGGCCAGCATACACCAAAAGCCCTGCCGTCCCGATGACGTGGGGTGGCCGCCCAGCCTCCAGAAGTGGCTTCTATTTCACATCTGGAGGCCGGGTTCGGGCGCGTTGAGACGGACGATCTGCCGAGGGGGAAGCGGTCAGTCGTGTCCGCCTTCGCCGCCGCGTTGCTGGCCGTTGCCGTGCGCGTTGCTGCCTTCGTTGCCTGGGTGATTGTCGTTCTGACTTGGGTTGGCGTCGCCCTGATCATGATGCTGACCATGCCCGCCCGAGTCGTCGCCCTCGCCGCCGCGATCGTGATCCGCTCCCGGGTTGCCGCTACCGTGGCCCTCGCCGTAGTGATGGCCGTTGTTGCTGTGGTTGTCATCGCCGCCGTGGTGGCCATGATCGCCCTGGCCGTGATGCTTGCCATGGTCGTGATTACCCCCGTGGTCATGATCGCCACCGTGGTGTCCGTCGCCGCCGTGGTCATGATCGCCACCGTGGTTTCCGCCGCCGCCGTGGTCGTGATCGCCGCCGTGGTGGCCGTCACCGCCGTGGTCGTGATCGCCACCGTGGTTTCCGTCACCTCCGTGATCGTGATCGCCGCCGTGGTGGCCGTCACCGCCGTGGTCGTGATCGCCGCCGTGGTCGTGATCGCCGCCGTGGTGTCCGTCGCCGCCGTGGTCGTGATCGCCGCCGTGGTTTCCGCCGCCGCCGTGGTCGTGATCGCCACCGTGGTTTCCGTCACCTCCGTGATCGTGATCGCCACCGTGGTGTCCGTCACCGCCGTGGTCGTGATCGCCACCGTGATGTCCGCCGCCGCCGTGGTCGTGATCGCCACCGTGGTTTCCGCCGCCTCCGTGATCATGATCCCCACCGTGATGCCCGCCGTGGTCATGATCGTGGTCGTGATCATGGTGGTGCCCGTGGTGGTGACCGCCTCCGTGGCAGCTTCCGCACGGCGACGGGACGGGCGATGGGCTCGGCGTCGGCGTTGGCGTCGGGGCGGGTGTCGGCGTTGGGCTTGGAGTCGGGCTCGGCGATGGAGTCGGCGACGGGCTGGGCCCAGGGCTCGGTGTAGGTGCCGGCGTGGGGCCAGGGCTGGGCGACGCACCGGGTGCGGGGGCCGGCGTCGGGCTGGGCTTGGACGGCGGCGTGTTGTTCCCGCTCGGTGGCGGCACCTCGTTGTTGCTGGTCGGCGTGGTTGCCGCCGGTGCCGGGTCTGCGGGACGCGAATTGCTGTGATACCGGCCCAGCGTGCTCGCGCCGCCGTAGGCCGTCCAGCGTCCGGCGATTTCCATATCGACACCGGCGAGCCAGTGGTCGCCTGTGGCGCCGACGCCCACCAGTGCCTTGCTGCTCGCAAAGTCGTAACCGCCGCCAATGAGCGCCTGCACGCTCGTGCTGCCGACGACTGCCTGCACGCGCGGCCGGATGGTGCCTTGCGCGATCATCAGGTTCACCTCGGCGCCGACCACGTTGTTGCTGTCGGAGATGTTGACGGTCCGGCAGCCGACCACCGCGCCCGGATGCCATGCACCGTCGAACACGACGACGATGCCGGCATAGCACGACTGCTTGTGATCAGCGTGCGCAATGCGCGGCGTGACCGCGAGCGCCGTGCCGACACCCACGCCAACCAGCAGCGTGGCCCACGGAATGCTGTCCATGAAGCGTTGACGCATGATGACCTCCCCGCGGTGGCCTTGCCCGTCTGTGCGCGGGCTGGCCAATGGCGCTCGTTTGCGCCGATTTTGTGAAGCGCGCTCGAGCGGCGGCTTATGCGTGGAGGATAGAAATCGCTACGGCAAAACCCATGCGCCATACGGAGAGCGGCGGGGGTGCCGGATGGCGGACGGCCTGTGCGATGTGCATGCGCGGTTCGAACAGCGCGGGCCTGCGCCGAATGGCGGAGGGAAACCCGTAAACCGTTGTCAGGACTGGGTTTGCGTCAATGCGGGTTGATTCATCGTTGAAACAGCATGCTGCACGCATGGAACATGCAAAAGCAAAACGCCGGCGCGAGGCCGGCGTTTGAGCAGCAAGTGCGTTGCGCTTTAACGATCTGCGTACGGATCGGCAAAACCGAGGTCGCCGAGGATCTCCGTTTCGATGCCTTCCATTTCCTTCGCATCGGCCGGGTCTTCGTGGTCGTAGCCCTGGGCGTGCAGCGCGCCGTGCACGATCAGATGCGCGTAGTGGGCGAGCAGCGGCTTCTTCTGTTCCTTCGCTTCCTTTTCCACCACCGCGCAGCACAGCACGATGTCGGCCGAGACCGGGTCTTCCGCGCTCTCGGCGTAGGAGAAGGTCAGCACGTTGGTGGCGTAGTCCTTGCCGCGGTAGGTGCGGTTAAGCGTGCGGCCTTCTTCTTCGCCGACAAAGCGCACGTTGAGCTGCGCGTCGGCAAACAGTGCGGGCGCAATCCACGCTTCGATGTCGCGTTCTTTCGGCAGCGCCTTGCGAGCGGCAGCCTTCAGTTCATCGCCGTACTGCACGGTCAGGTCGAGCGTGAGCATCTCGGCGCCGGCAGTGTCGTCGTCGAAGGCTTCTTCCGTGGAGTCGGCCAACTCGGCGGGCTGGGTTTCGATGCGCAACGTGATGCTGTCGTGGTGCTCGGGGCGCAGCGAGAGCATGGCGTGCATGTCGGCGTCGGCGTGTTCGGCAACCAGGGTGATCGCGCCATCGACGGTATTCGGCAGGCCCAGGATCAGGCTGCGGCCATCGGCAAAGGCAATGCGCAGGGCGCTTGCATCGACCGTCTTGGGTTTGCCCTGGGCGTCGAATACGTCGACGCGCGGACCGAGCGACTCGGCGGCTGCGGCCTGGGTCTTTTTGGTTTTTGCTTTGGTTTGGGTTTTTGCTTTAGCCACGTTCAGGCGTCCTTATGCATCTTTATGCTGGGCATGGAATTCGTCATAGGCCTCGACGATGCGGGCCACCAGCGGGTGCCGCACCACGTCGACGCTGGTGAAGCGCGTCATCGCCACGCCGCGCACGTCACGCAGCACGTGCTGCGCTTCGATCAGGCCGCTCTTCTGGCCGCGCGGCAAATCGATCTGCGTGGTGTCGCCGGTGATCACCGCCTTGGAGCCGAAGCCGATCCGCGTAAGGAACATCTTCATCTGTTCCGGCGTGGTGTTCTGGGCTTCGTCCAGGATGATGAACGCGTGATTGAGCGTGCGTCCGCGCATGTAGGCCAGCGGCGCGATCTCGATCATCTGGCGCTCGAACATCTTCTGCGTCTTGTCGAAGCCAAGCAGGTCGTACAGCGCGTCGTACAGCGGACGCAGGTATGGGTCGACTTTCTGGGCGAGATCGCCGGGCAGGAAGCCCAGGCGTTCACCGGCTTCCACGGCAGGGCGCGTCAGCACGATGCGCTTGATGGCGTCGCGCTCGAGCGCGTCCACCGCGCAGGCCACGGCCAGATACGTCTTGCCCGTCCCGGCGGGGCCAATGCCGAACGACAAATCGTGAGACAGGATGTTGCGCAGATACGCCCGCTGCATCGGCGTGCGGCCATGCAGATCGGTGCGCCGCGTATGCAGCACGGGCGACAGATCATTGCCGTCCGGCACGTCCGCGCTCGATTCCGGCAGATACGCGCCGTGTGCAGCCACCTGGCGCGTTTCCACCAGGCCGAGCTGGATGTCGTCCACCGACAGCGGGTCGCGCGCGGCGTTATAGAACGTCTCCAATGCGTTGGCCGCGCCCTGCGCGTTGGCGCCGCGCACGGTGAACTTGCTGCCGCGGCGGTTGATGGTCACGTCCAGCGCCTGCTCGATCTGGCGCAGGTTTTCATCCAGCGGACCGCACAGGTTCTGCAGGCGCGTGTTGTCGTTCTTGGGCGCCGTGAATTCTGCGATGGTGGGTTTCATCAAATCGGGTCGTGTTGATGATCAGTGAGTCGTGCTGGCCGTGCGCTGTTCCGCCACTTCGCCACGCAGCGAATGCGGGAAGGCGTGCACGATGCGCACGTCCAGCATCTGGCCGATCAGCTGGTCGCGGCGCGCCTGCGGCAGATCGGGCAGCGCGAAGTTGACGACGCGGTTGTTCTCGGTGCGGCCGTGCAGTTCCGTCGGATCCTTGCGCGACGGGCCTTCCACCAGAATGCGCTGCACGCTGCCGACCATGCCTTGGCTGATGCGCGCCACGTTTTCTTCGATGGTGGCCTGCAAATGTTTCAGGCGTTCGAGCTTGACCGCCTGCGGCGTATCGTCGGGCAGGTTGGCGGCCGGCGTGCCGGGGCGCGGGCTATAGATGAAGCTGAACGACGTGTCATAGCCGATCTCGTGGATCAGATCCATCGTCTTGGCGAAGTCGGCATCCGTCTCGCCCGGGAAACCGACGATGAAATCGGTGGCGATCGAGATGTTCGGCCGGATCGCGCGCAGCTTGCGGATGCTGCTCTTGTATTCGAGCACCGTGTAGCCGCGCTTCATCGCCATCAGGATGCGGTCGGAGCCGTGCTGCACGGGCAGGTGCAGGTGGTCGACGAGCTTCGGGTTGGTGGCATAGGCCTCGATCAGGCGCGAGCTGAATTCCTTCGGGTGACTGGTCGTGTAGCGGATGCGCTCGATGCCCGGAATCTCGGCCACGTATTCGAGCAGCAGTGCGAAGTCCGCCCGCTCGCTCGTGTCGCCCATCTTGCCGATGTACGCGTTGACGTTTTGGCCGAGCAGCGTGACTTCGCGCACGCCCTGTTCGGCCAGGCCGGCCACTTCGGCCAGCACGTCGTCGAACGGGCGCGAGACCTCTTCGCCGCGCGTGTAGGGCACCACGCAGTAGCTGCAGTATTTCGAGCAGCCTTCCATGATCGATACGAAGGCGCTGGCGCCGTCCACGCGCGCGGGCGGCAGGTGGTCGAACTTCTCGATCTCGGGGAAGGACACGTCGACCTGCGAGCGGCCCGTGCGGCGGCGCGCGGCGATCAGGTCGGGCAGGCGGTGCAGCGTCTGCGGGCCGAACACGACATCCACGTAAGGAGCGCGCGCCACGATGGATGCGCCTTCCTGGCTGGCCACGCAGCCCCCCACGCCGACCACGAGGTCAGGCTTGAGCGCCTTGAGCGCCTTCACACGGCCGAGTTCGGAGAACACTTTCTCCTGCGCCTTCTCGCGCACGGAGCAGGTGTTGAAGAGGATCACGTCCGCATCTTCGGGCGTGTCGGTGGGGACGAGGCCTTCGGCTGCGTTGAGCACGTCGGACATCTTGTCCGAGTCGTACTCGTTCATCTGGCAGCCGTAGGTTTTGATGAAGACTTTTTTCATGTGCCGTTCACAGTGGTTGACCTGGGGGCACGTGCTTCGTGGGGTGTTCTGACTACTGTGACTGCGCTTGCGCCTGACTTTGTGCGGCCACCGCAGCCTTGTAGTCGTCATCGCTGACAACCCAGGCTGTCAGCAACTGCTGATACAGGTCGAGCTGATAGCGCACCTTGAACGTCTGGCCGACCACCGAACCCGGCGGCAGCAGCCGCCCGTCCAGCGACAGGATCCGCACGCCCGGGGCAAAGCGGATATCGGCGCTGCTGCTTCCGAAGCCCAGCAGCAGGATGCGGACGATGCCGGTGCTGCCGGTACTCAGCGTGCCGGTATTGGCCGAATTGACGGTCAATTGGGCCGCCGGGGCCGTCGCCGGAATGTTGCGCAGGACTTGCGCATGAGACAGCAACGGCGCCGATGCCGCAGCAACGGCAGCAAAGGCTAGGGCGAGGACTTGGCGTCGGGTGCGCATGGCGTCGTCAGGAGAAAGCCACCGCCGGGTGAGCGACCCGGCACACGAAACACGAGACAACCCGATATTGTAACGTTCCGGGCCGAACTCTTATAGCGCTTCGGCAATCTTGGCGGCCAGCGCAACACCGCTGAGGAACGCGGCTTCCACGCGCGGGCCTTCGCACCAATCACCGCAGGCGCCCAGGCGGTCGGCCGCGTCCCAGTGGCAGGGCATGCCGGCAGACTGCTCGACCAGCGCATGCGGCCACAGGTGCGCGGCCATCAGATCGGGCTCCGGCGTCCCCGGGAATGCCTCCGCAAAGCGGGCGTGCATGGCATGGAGCGCCTGCTCGGGGGGGTCGTGGGCATGGGCGGCTGACCAGTCCGGCGATGCATGCACGACCCACGATTCATCGACCATGACGCGGCCGGGCTTGGTGTTGTCGCGTGCAGCCCAGGCCAGCATGTCGTCGTCAATCCGGATGCCGTCATACGGCAAGCTAAGCGGTTGCGCAAAACCCATCATCAAGGCCCAGCAGGGGGCGTAACGCACCGGGGCAATGGTTTCCTGCAGCGAAGCCGGCGTCGCGCCATGAAACAGCGCCGGCAGTTCGGGTGCGGGCAGCGCCAGGGCGAGGATGTCGGCGTGGGCGGCGTCCGTGCCGCTGCGCTCGATCGTCCAGCGCCGGCCGTCGTGCGCGACGCGCGTGACGGCGTGGCCGAAGCGCACATCCAGCGGTGCTGCCAGGCTGCGCACCAGCGCGCCCATGCCGGGCAGGCCGACATAGCGGGCTTCATCGCGCGAGTCGGCTTCCAGCGCGTCGGCCGTGCGATGGCCCCAACGCGCGGGCCACGGCAACACCGAGCCCTGACGGCCAGCGGCGTCCACCGCGCGGCGGAAGGCCTCGCTGCGCACGTTGAACGACTGCGCTCCATGATCGAACGCATACGCCGGGGCGGCCTCGGGCAATACCGTAGTCGCCAGCCTGCCGCCCACGCCTGCGGCCTGCTCATAGACCGTGGTGGCGATGCCTTCGGCGGCAAGCGCGTTGGCACAGGCAACGCCGGCAATGCCGGCTCCGACGATGGCGATGGAAGGCTGGGTCATGGATGTGGCGTGGGTGCGGGCAGGAATCCGGAAATCGGCGCGGTGATCGGCGGGTAACAGTCCGCCATGAT
This sequence comes from Ralstonia sp. UNC404CL21Col, assembly GCF_000620465.1. Taxonomy (GTDB): domain Bacteria; phylum Pseudomonadota; class Gammaproteobacteria; order Burkholderiales; family Burkholderiaceae; genus Ralstonia; species Ralstonia flatus. The sequence goes on along the minus strand of NZ_JIBE01000003.1, from coordinate 908,963 downwards.
ATCGGGTCGCGCCCCAATGAAAAACGCCACCCGAAGGTGGCGTTTTGCGATGGAGCAATTCCGCGGCTTAGAACTTGTAACCCACTGCCAGCCCGAAGACGATCGGGTCGACCTTGATGTCGGTCTTGTTGACTGCCAGCACTTGGCCTTGCTGGCTGCGGATCGTGATGGTGGAGGTCGTCTTCAGCGGCAGGTACGACACCGTGCCGATGGCGGTCCAGTTCTTGGCGAACTCATACGACACCCCCACGTTGGCGACGGGCGTCCAGGAGCTGGACGTCTCCGCCGTCACCTTGGCCGGGCCCGTCGGCACCTGTCCCATGCCCAGCTGCAGCACCTGCCCGAGGTTTTGCAGCGCGTTCACGAAGTTTGAGTTCAGGCGCAGATTGGTGAAGAAGTTGTAGCTGACGCCAGCGCCGAGGAACGGGCGCAGCTTGCTTTCCTTGGTGCCGAAGTAGTACTGCGCGACGATCGCCGGGCTCCATTCACGCACGGTGGCAACCGGGTTGTTTTGCGGCAGGCCCAGGTTGATGAGCGTCAGCGGCCCGACCACCGGCACCGGGGCGATCACATTGCCGCTGCCATACAGGTTGAATTTGGGCGGAACACCACCCACGAACGTGCCGGCGATGTTGTCGTTAAAGAAGTGCGTGAACGTGAGCGACAGCGTATTCGCGTTACTGACTTTCACGTCAGTTCCCGGCGACTGATAGGTGCCAAGGCCGAGCGCGCTGGTGGTGGTCGTCAGCGGCGTGGCGGAATCCATCGGGCGGATGTAGAACCAGCCCACCGCCATGACGTTGCGGCCCCAGACGTAGTTGTCCATGAAGCCGCTGAAGCCGCCGCCGGTGCTACTGCCGCTGCTGGCGCTTGCGGCCACGTTGGCCTCTGCGGTGGATTGGGCTTGGGCGAGGGGGGCAGCAAGGGTGCTGGCGGCAGCGCAGGCAAGGGCTGCAGCAAAGCGGCGGGCAGTGCGGTTCATGTGGTTGTCTCTCTGGATTGGATTGTTATCACGCCTTGGTGTGGCGATTTGTGTTTCGGCAGCATAACGCAGCGCTTTTGTTCGGTTGCGCTGCGATGACCGAAGTTTTCCTCTAGCGTGTACGCACGCAACAAGGGGTTTCCCCTAGTCTCGTTTCATACTCTCCACCGGTCGGCGGAGCCTTGGCCCACAACGGTCTGCGGGCGGCACTCTAAAATTTGTATTCCGGATTCTTGGGGTTGAAAGTCTGGTCGTTCCAGGTCTTGCGCGTCACGCTTTCAATGACGATTTTCTCGAGCTGATTGCCCGATTCGTCCCACGCTTCTTCAATGCGTACCCACGGGTTTTTCAGGTCGAAATACAGGCGCACGCGCTTGGCGTAGAACGTGGGCGGGCCGCTTGGCGCGTCCCAGGTCAGCCGCAGCATGCGCTCGCCGTCTTCGGTCACCATCTTGGCTTCGTTGAACTTGCCGCTGCCGCCGGCTGCCACGTGGGCGCGTCCGTCGCGCTCGACCGTGTCGACGATGAACTGCAGCCCCAGCTCACGCGCCGTGTGGTTTGACTGCGATCTGGCCAGCGAGCCATCCAACGCGCTCCAGATCGCGACGAAACCGACGAGCCCGCCAAGGTGGCCGTACATCTCGTCTTTGCGCACGGTTTCGTCGTAGATGATTTCCTGGCCGGCGTGCGCACCGCCCTTGAGCCAGCGCGCGTAGACCTGGCGTGGTGCGTTGCGATAGCGGATCAGCATGAGCGCCGGTTGGCTTTGCCACTGGTCTTTCACGCGTTCCTGGCGGCGCATGCGGTATTCATACTCGGGCAGCTTGGCGACTTCGGCCTTGAGCCAACGCACCAGCGTTTCGGGCTTCATGGCCTGCGCCATGGCCAGGACGTCTTCGTCGGACCAGGCCGCAAACGCGTTGGCGTTGACCTGGCTGGTGAGCCACGCCGTCTGCCTGGCGATGTCCATGGCGGCAAAGCTGCCGATGGCCGCCGATTGCGGTGCGGTGGTCGGTGCGGTGGTCTGTGCGGCCGCGGCAGGCGCGGAAGCCTCCGGTGCTGCAGGCTGGGCCCAGGCGTGTGCGGCGCCGGCCAGCACCGTGGCCAGGGCGAGGGTACGCAATTGCATACAGGTCTCCGGTGTTGGCGTTATTGCTGCCCCTGCGCACGGGCGCGCTTGATGTCGGGGTCGGCATCGCGCAGCTCGCGGCGCAGGATCTTGCCCACCGTCGACTTGGGCAGTTCTTCGTGGCGGAACTCGACGATGCGCGGCATCTTGTAGCCGGTCAGATGAGCGCGGCAGTGTTCGAGCAGCGCGGCCTCGGTCAGCGCGCCGGTGCGCGGCACCACGATAATCTTCACGCGCTCGCCGGCCACCGGATCGGGCACGCCAATGGCCGCCACCTCCAGCACCTCAGGATGCAGGGCCACCACGTCTTCGATCTCGTTCGGGTACACGTTGAAACCCGAGACCAGGATCATGTCTTTCTTGCGGTCGATCAGGCGGATGTAGCCGTTGGCGTCCATCACCCCGATATCGCCGGTGGAGAACCACCCTTCGGCGTCGATGGATTTGGCGGTTTCATCGGGGCGCTGCCAGTAGCCGCGCATGACCTGCGGCCCACGCACCTGCAGTTCGCCGGGTTCGCCCAGCGGCGCGATGGTGCCGTCGTCGCGCTTGAATCGCACTTCGGTGGACGGCGCGGGCAGCCCGATCGTGCCGCTGAATTCGGTCACGTGCGGCGGATTCATCGACACGACGGGCGAGCATTCGGTCAGCCCGTAGCCTTCAACGATGGTGTGGCCCGTGACTTCTTTCCAGCGCTGCGCAATCGCCCGCTGCACCGCCATGCCGCCACCGATGGTGATCTTCATGGCCGAGAAATCGCGCTTGGCGAAGTCCGGATCTTCCAGCAGCGCGTTGAACAGCGTGTTGACGCCGGCAATGCCCGAGAAACGCTCGTTGCGCAGGATGAAGATCACGCGCTTGGTGTCGCGCGGATTGGCGATCAGGATATTGCGCCCGCCCAGCGTCATGAACATCAGCAGGTTCACCGTGAGCGAGAAGATGTGATACAGCGGCAGCAGCGTGACGTTGGTTTCCACGCCGCCGTTGAGCATGCTTTTCGACCACTCCTCCGCCTGCAGCAGGTTGGCGATGATGTTGCGGTGCGTGAGCATCGCGCCCTTGGCCACGCCCGTGGTGCCGCCGGTGTATTGGAGGAAGGCGATGTCTTCCGGCGCCAGCTGCACCGGTTGCAGCGCTCGTGAGCCTCCGGCGGCCAGCGCATCGCGCAGCCACACCGGCGAGGGCAACTTGTACGGCGGCACCTGCTTCTGCACGTGGCGCATCACGAAATTCAGCGCGCGGCCCTTGAGGTTGAGCGCACCGCCCATCAGGTCGCCGATGCCGGTGATGACGATGTTGCGCACCTGGCTGCCGGGCAAAGCCTGCTCCAGCGTGCGCGCGAAGTTCTCCAGCACGACGATCGTTTGTGCGCCGGAATCGCGCAACTGATGGGCCAGCTCCGGCACCGTGTACAGCGGGTTGACGTTGACGACGATGGCGCCGGCCAGCAGCGTGCCGAACAGGCACACGGGGTACTGCAGGCTGTTGGGCAGCATGATCGCCACGCGATCGCCCTTCTTCACGCCGCGCGACTGCAGCCACGCCGCAAACTGCTTGGCCTGGCGCTCGCACTCGCCGTACGTCATTTCGGTGCCGACACTCACGTAGGCAACGCGGGTGCGGTACTTCTCCACCGATTCGCGAAACACCTCGACCAGCGAGTGATAGCGGTCGGGGTTGATTTCGGCGGGCACGCCTTCGGGGTATGACTTCAGCCAGATGCGATCGGTCAGATTGCTACGGTCGGCAACGGTGTTCATGGTGTCTCCGTCCATGAAAGACGCGGCGTGGTTTTGTTATGTGCCGCGCGGGTTGGATGAGCGGGCCGTTCCCGTAGGCCCGTCGGTTCAATGCGACATGTTTTCGGGGCGCTCCAGGATGGCGACCACGCCTTGGCCGCCTGCCGCGCAGATCGACACCAGACCGCGTCCGCTGCCGCGCTGCGCCAGCATCTTGGCCAGCGTCGCGACAATGCGCCCGCCCGTGGCGGCAAACGGATGGCCCGTGCCAAGCGAGCTGCCATTTACGTTCAGCTTGCTGCGGTCGATGCTGCCCATGGGGGCGCTGCGGCCGAGCTTTTCACGGCAGTATTCCGGCGACTCCCACGCCGCCAGCGTGCACAGGACTTGTGCGGCAAAGGCTTCGTGGATCTCGTAGTAGTCGAAGTCCTGCAGCGTGAGCCCCGCGCGTTGCAGCATGCGCGACACGGCATAGGCCGGCGCCATCAGCAGCCCTTCGTTTTGCTGGGGCGTGCCGCTGAAGAAATCGACGGCAGCCGTATCCGCGCAGGTCATGTAGGCGAGGACGGGCAGGTTGTGCGCGCGTGCCCAGTCTTCGCTGGCGAGCAGCACGCACGATGCGCCATCCGTGAGCGGCGTGGAGTTGCCGGCCGTCATGGTGCCGGCCGCGCTGCGATCGAAGACCGGCTGCAGCTTCGCCAGTTGCTCGAGGGTCAGGTTGCTGCGCAGGTTGTTGTCGCGATCGAGCCCCAGGTGCGCGGTCATCAGATCGGTGAAGAAGCCGCGCTCGTAGGCGGCCGTGAGGTTGTGGTGGCTGCGCAGGGCCAGCGCGTCCTGATCTTCGCGGCGGATGCCCCAGCGCTTGGCCATCAGTTCGCAGTGTTCGCCCATCGACAGGCCGGTGCGCGGTTCGCTGTTGCGCGGCAGGAGCGGGCGCACGAACATCGACGGCCGCAGCCCGGCCAGCGCCTTGACACGTGCACCGGTGGATTTGGCGCGGTTGGCCTCCAGCAGGATCTTGCGCATCTTCTCGTTCAGGCCGACGGGCGCATCGGAGGTGGTATCCGTGCCGCCGGCAATGCCCACGTCGATCTGCCCCAGCGCGATCTTGTTGGCGACGAGGATGGCGGCTTCCAGCCCCGTGCCGCATGCCTGCTGGATGTCGTAGGCGGGCGTCTGCTTGGCGAGCGTGGTGGAGAGCACCGTTTCGCGCGTCAGGTTGAAATCGCGCGCATGCTTGATGACCGCGCCGGCCACGACTTCGTCCAGGCGCTGGCCGTGCAGGTTGAAGCGGTCGATCAGGCCCTGTAGCGCGGCGGTCAGCATCTGCTGGTTCGACGCCGTGGCGTAGGCCGTGTTCGAGCGGGCAAACGGAATGCGGTTACCGCCGAGGATGGCGACGCGGCGCAGCTGCGCGTTGACGAGCATGAATTCAGTCTCCCGAGTTTTCTTGTTGTGCCTGCGGCAACGTCAGCATGCCGCGCAGATAGGGTTTGTCGCCCGCGGCGTTGCGCACTTCAAATGCGCGGCCGGGCGCGGCCTCGTGGGCCTGCCACAGCGTCGCCGCCCCGGGCAGCGACAGCGGCGTCTTGAATTCGGCCACCACTTCGCCTTGCGTGAGCGGTGCGGCGGGCAGCAGCGCGGCCAACGCACGCGCCTTCGTCCACATGCCGTGGGCGATGGGATGCGCAAAGCCGAACAGCTTCGCGCCGATGCCGGACACGTGGATGGGGTTCCAGTCGCCCGACACACCGGCGTAGCGCCGGCCGGTATCGGCGGGCACATCCCATTGGCCGTCGGGCGACAAGTTGTGCGCACCGGGCAGCGCGATCAACGGCGCCCCCTGCGGAGACGGCACGCCCACGCGCAGATAGGTCGACAGCGATTCCCACACCACCGCGCCGGCCTTGACGATCGCGGTTTCGATGGCGAACGCCTGCCCGCGTGCATGCTGGAACAGCCGGCGGGGGCGCACTTCCACGCGCACGCGCTCGCCAGCCTGCAAACGTTGATGTTGGCGGATCGTATTGCACAGATGCACCAGGCCGATCACCGGATAGGGAAACGCCGATTCCGTCATCAGCATGAGCTGCAGCGGAAAGCCGAGCAGGTGCGGATACGTCATCGGTACGCCATGCGCGGGCGAGAACCCGCACACCGCCGCGTACTGGGCGATGTGTTCCGCTTCGAGCGGCACTTCCTGCCGCACCAGGGTGTGGCGCGGCAGCGGGCCCCCGCGCCTGCCTTTGCGTTGCGACAGCAGCGCGCGCCAGGCCAGCGTCCCCGGCGATGGCGGCTCGGTCACCAGCGTCTGCGTCGCGGTCATCGGACAGGACAGGGCCAACGTGCGCATGGTCGTCTCAGGCTCCGAGCAGGCTTTGCCCGCACACGCGCACGATGTTGCCCGTCACGCCATTCGACGCGGGGTTGGCGAACCAGGCGATCGTCTCGGCCACGTCGACGGGCTGGCCGCCCTGGCTCATCGCATTCATGCGGCGGCCGGCTTCGCGGATGGCAAACGGCACGGCCGCGGTCATCTGCGTCTCGATAAAGCCCGGCGCAACAGCGTTGAGGGTGATGCCGCGCTCGGCCAGCAGCGGCGCGCCTGCCTGCACGAGCCCGATCACGCCGGCCTTGGACGTCGCGTAGTTGGTCTGCCCGAGGTTGCCCGCAATGCCGCTGATGGACGACACGCACACGATGGCGCCCCCCGCAAGCAGCGCATTGGCGGCAAGCAGCGCGTCGTTGATGCGCAACTGCGCGGCGAGGTTGATATCGAGCACGCTACGCCACGCGGGTTCAGTCATGCGGGCGATGGTCTTGTCGCGCGTGATGCCGGCGTTGTGCACGAGGATGTCGATGCCGCCCAAGGCAGCAAGTTGCTGCGCGAGCAAAGCGGGCGTCTCGGGCGCGGCAATGTCGTAGGCCATGGCCTCACCGCCGATTTCCTGCGCGACCGCGTTCAGCGCTTCCTGCGCGGCGGGCACATCCAGGCACAGCACCCGCGCACCGTCACGTGCCAGCACGTGTGCAATGGCCGCACCGATGCCGCGCGACGCGCCGGTCACCAGCGCGGTGCGCCCGGCCAGCGGCTTCTGCCAGTCCACCGAAACCGCTGGCGCCCGATGCACGCGCACCACCTGCCCCGAGACATACGCGGAGCGCGCCGACAGCAGAAAGCGCAGCGTTGATGCGGCGACGTTTTCCGCCCCCTCGGCCACGTAGACGAGCTGCGCCGTGCAGCCGCGCCGGACTTCCTTGCCGAGCGATCGCGTCAGTCCTTCCAGCGCGCGCTGCGCGATCGCCGCCTCGGGCGTCTTGCAGCCCTCCGGCGGACGGCCGATCACGACCACGCGCCCACAACGGCCGATGGCCCGGACGCCATCGTGGAACACGTGATACAGCGCATCGAGGCCGTCGACCGTCGCAATGCCCGTGGCGTCGAAGACGATGCCGCCAATGCGATCAAACGCTTCGCCTTCTTTGCCGGTGGGAGCGACAAAGCGGCCCGTGATCTGCCCGTGCCGGTTGGCGGCGCCAAGCCATTCCGGATCGCTTTCATGAAAGCGCGTGGGAACGCCCGTCTCGGCAAACAGCGCGGCGAGCGTCTCGCGCATGGAGCCGCCCGGCGCCGCGCCCACCAGGAACGGCCCGACAAATTCCGGTTCGCCGGGCACATAACGGCGCAACGGCACCGGCTGCGGCAGGCCGAGGTTGGCCGACAGCCACTTGCCGAAACCGGAGCCGACGAAATCGAGATACTTGTCTTGCATCGTTGTTGTTGTCGTTGGTCAGGCCGGACCTTCAGGCTGCGCGGCGCTCGGCGGCCTGCAGGGCATCGAGCGCATCCTTGCGGCGCTGCAGGTCGGCCATCAGGTTGAAGTCGGGCGGGAAGTCATCCACGGCGACCGCGTGTTCGCCGTAGCGCGCGTAGTCGCACAGCTGCTTGCGTTCGCCTTCGTCGATGAGGTTTTGTGCCACGGCTTGCTCAGTCCAGGCTTCGAAGTCGGGCAGGCTTTGCGGCACGGGCGGCAGCTTGCCTGCGCGGATGGCCGGTTTCAAGCGTTGCTCGATTGCATCCACCGCCGGCTGCAGGCGGAAAGCCGCTTCGCCATAGGCGATCGGGTCGACCTCGGGCGTCGGACAGTACGAGTCGGCCAGCAGGCGATCGCGCACGGCGCCCGGTGTCTGCATCAGCTCGGCAACCTGCGCGGCCAGCGCATCGGACGGCTTGCGATACGGCGTACCGAACGGGAAGATCAGCGCACGCAGCAGCGCCGCGATGCCCGCCTTCGGGAAGTTTGCCAGCACGCCGTCGAGCGCATCGTGTGCCTTCACCAGCGCGTCCTGCACGGACCAATGCACGAGCGGCGCGTCCTCTGCAGGGCGGCCTTCATCTTCAAAGCGTTTGAGCGTGGACGAAATCAGGTACATCTGCGAGAGGATGTCGCCCAGCCGCCCGGTGATGCTTTCGCGGCGCTTGAGCGTGCCGCCCAGCGTGAACATCGACACATCCGACAGCAGTGCCAGCGCCGTCGAGAAGCGGTTCACGGCGCGGTAATAGCGCTGCATTTCCGGTGCGGCATTGCCCGGCGCGCTTGCCACGCGCCCGCCGGTGACCGCATGCAGGAAGGCGCGCACCAGGTTGCCCGCGATGAACGCGCCGTGGCCGAACAGCGCCGCGTCGAACGCGCGCAGCGTCTCGGGTGAATCGGTGCCTTGCGCGGCCGTCATCTCGCGCAGCACATACGGATGGCAGCGGATCACGCCCTGCCCGAAGATGATCAGGCAGCGCGTCATGATGTTCGCGCCTTCCACCGTGATGGCGATCGGCACCTGCTGATACGCGCGCGCCAGGAAGTTGTTCGGGCCCATGCAGATGCCCTTGCCGCCGACGATGTCCATCGCATCAGTGACCACGTCGCGCGCACGTTCGGTGACGTGGTACTTGGCAATGGCGGAGATGACCGAAGGTTTCTCGCCCAGGTCCACGGCCAGCGCAGACAAACGCCGCGCCGCATCCATCATGTACAGGTTGCCGCCCATGCGGCCCAGCGCTTCCTGGATCCCTTCGAACTTGCCGATGGGCGTACGGAACTGGCGTCGCACGGCGGCATAGGCGCCGGTGCTGCGCACGGCCAGCTTGGCCATGCCCACATTGGACGATGGCAGCGAGATCGCGCGGCCGGCTGCCAGGCACTCCATCAGCATGCGCCAGCCGCGGCCGACCTGCGCCTGGCCGCCGATCACCCAGTCGATGGGGATGAACACGTCCTTGCCGGAGTTCGGGCCGTTCTGGAACACCGCGTTGAGCGGCCAATGGCGGCGTCCGATGTTCACGCCCGGATGCTTCGTCGGGATGAGCGCGCAGGTGATGCCGGGCTCCTTGTCGCCGCCGAGCAAGCCATCCGGATCGATTGCGCGAAACGCCAGCCCCAGCACCGTGGCGATGGGGCCGAGCGTGATGTAGCGCTTGCTCCATGTCACGCGAAAGCCGAGCGTCTCGCGGCCTTCGTGCATGCCGCGGCAGACCACGCCCACATCGGGAATGGCGGCGGCATCGGAGCCGGCATACGCGTTGGTCAGCGCGAAGCAGGGGATTTCTTCCCCGCGTGCGAGGCGCGGCAGGTAATGGTTTTTCTGCGCTTCGGTGCCGTAGTGCAGCAGCAGCTCGGCCGGGCCGAGCGAGTTGGGCACCATGACCGACACGGCCGCCGCAGAGCAGCGCGTCGACAGCTTCATGATGACCTGCGAATGCGCGTATGCCGAGAACCCTTTGCCGCCGTATTCCTTCGGGATGATCATGCCGAGGAAGCCGGCGCGCTTCGCATAGTCCCAAGCCTCGGGCGACAGGTCTTGCCAGATCTGCGTGCTTTCCCAATCGTTGGCAAGGTCGCAGAGTTTTTCGGTCTCGACGTCGAGGAAGGATTGCTCTTCCGCCGACAGCCGCGGCGGCGGCGAAGACAGCAGCCGCGACCAATTGGGCCGGCCCGAGAACAGCTCCGCATCCCACCAGACCGTGCCCGCTTCAATGGCGTCGCGCTCCGTTTGCGACATCTCCGGCATGATCTTGCGGAACATCGCCAGCACGGGGCGCGTGATGATCGCCCGGCGCAGCGGCTTGAGCGCCAGCACCAGCGCGGGCAGCACAAAGACGATGGCGAGCACCGTGGTCATCACCGGCCCAACAAGGCCGAGCCAGGCACCGGCCACAAGCCACACAGCGGTTGCGACGAGCCAGGCGAATGCCGAGGCTTCCATGCTGGCGAGGGCGAGCCCGCCGATGCAAAGCAGGACGATCCAGATCGTCGTCATGAGGGTCTCCATTCGATGCGTTGATGTGCCGAATGTCTCGAACATGCGGCGGCAACTGCCGAATGCCGGAGCGACTCCCGTGCCTGCACACGGGAGCGCCGCGCGGCGCCTGCGTTGTCAGGCGCTGGGGCTGCGCCAGGGGCGCATCGGGTTGGCCGGGAAGATGGCGCGTGCTGCGTTGCTCCGGCGAATGGCCAATGCCCGGGTGCGCGCAGACGGCGCGGGGCCGTCGCTATCGCTGTCGGCGCCGTGGTGATCGTCGTGCTCGTCGGCGCTGAGGTCGTCGTGGTCGTCCGCGGCATCGTCTGCGCTGGCCCGAGAACCCGGCGTGCGGCCGAACAAGTCACCGGCAAAGGGCGAGGCCGTGGCAGGCGTCGCGCTCCGTTCGGTGCTGCGGCCGTTGCCGTGCCCGGCGTGGCGACCCGAGCCGCCGTGGCCGCTGTCGTTGCCGCTGGGCGCGTCGTCCGCCACGGCCACGGGTGTGGGCACCTGTGCTTCGGCCAGTTCGACCACTTGGTCGAGCGCGCCGGCCTCGCCGGGCAGCGGGGCATTGAGCGTGGCCACCACCAGCGCCGTCAGGCGCGCCAGCAGCGAGGCATCGTTCATCGTCTTGCCCTGCGTGAACAGCGGCAGCAGGTTGTTGAGGTCGTCGCCAGCCAGCACGCCGGCGAGCGCCTTGAGCGCAAAGTGCAGGCGCCAGCCGAGTTCAGCGCGCGGCAGGTGCGGCAGCGCTCGCGAGAAGGCTTCGAAGAAGCGATCGAACACCAGCGCGTAGTGGCCGAGCAGATAGTTCTGCACGAACGGCGAGGTGTCGGAATACACGCGCCCCATCAACCGCAGGAACGCGGGGCCGCCGGTGTCGGGGTTGCGCGCCATCTGCAGCGCCGGCACAAACAGCGCGCCGAGCACGTGATCGCAGGTCAGCTGCTCCTTCGTCCAGCGTTCTTCGCACGCGGTCAGCAGCGCCAGCCGGCGCGTGTTGAGCGGGTCGAGCCGCCGGCCCAGCACCGACTGCATCAACGCTTCCTTGCTGCCGAAGTGATAGTTGACCGCTGCCAGATTGACCTTGGCGCGCGCCGTGATCTGCCGCAACGACATCGCCTCGTAGCCGAACTCGATGAACAGCAGTTCGGTGGCTTCCAGAATGCGGCCCTTGGTGTCTCCTGCTCCAGGACGTCCCATGTCTCCTACCTCGTTTTTTTAGGCCTGATATCGGGCTCGATTGCTGCGGTGCAGCGCTCGAACGTACGATTCAAACATGTGTATGGGGTTGCCCGGGCATGTTAGGAACAGACGTTTGAAAACGCCAAGTGCCCAATTCGAGCAACGACTCTAGAGACGGGGAGGTTGCCCCGGCAGCGTATAAAACGCCGGGGCTCAGAGGTGAGTGGGCGCAAACATCCACCAGGCTGAAGGGAGGTTTGCGCCGGGGGGCGGAGTCAGCCTGCCGGCTGATGGGGCGTCTTCAAGCCGCCGAAGAATGCGGCAGCGTTTTGTGCAAGGGTGGGGAGGTGATAGCCGCCTTCCTGGACGACCAGCGTCGGCAGGCCGATCGCGCCGACGGCCTGGCCAAGCCGGCCGAAGCCCTGCGTCGAAACGTCCACCTGCGATTGCGGATCTTCGCGATAGATGTCGAAGCCGAGCGACAGCACCAGCGCGTCGGGCTGAAACCTTTCGAGTGCGGCAATCGCATCCACGAGCTTGTCGAAGAACACCGATTCCGGCGAGCGGTGCGGCATCGGCAGGTTCACGTTCAGCCCGAGGCCGTCGCCCGTGCCGCGCTCGTCGTCAAAGCCGGCAACCACCGGATAGAAATTGGTCGGATCGCCATGAATGGAGATGTACAGCACGTCGGCACGGTCGTAGAAGATTTCCTGGATGCCCTGGCCGTGATGCATGTCGGTGTCGAGGATGGCGACGCGCTTGAATTTGCGCCGCAGCGCCTGCGCGGCCACGGCGGCGTTGTTCAGGTAGCAGAAGCCGCCGGCTGCTTCGCGGCGCGCGTGATGGCCGGGCGGGCGGCACAGCGCGTAGGCCATGCGCTCGCCATTGAGGATGGCTTGCGCGCCGGCCGCCGCGCTTTGCGCCGACCAATACGCCGATCGCCATGTGTTCTCGCCGACGGGGCAACTGCCGTCTGCCAGATAGCGCGCGGCCTGGGCCAGCACGCCGCGCAGCGCATTCGGTTCGCGCACGAAGATGTTGGACATGACCTCGTCGCCCCAGTCTTCTGGCAGGCGTTGCCACTGGGCATGGGCGTCCTGCAGGAAGCGCAGATAGGGCTCGCCGTGCACGGCGGTGAGCGGCGCAATGCCGTGGTCTTCGGGCCGCGCAATGGTGAAGCCGAGATCGCGCGCCGCCTGCAGCAAATTCAGCGCGCGCTCGGGCACTTCCTGCGGCGTGCGCATCTTGCCGCGCGAGTAGTAGCTCTGCGGATGGTGCAGAAGCTGTTCAGGATGAAAGAACGTCAGCATGGGTGAAACAGGGTGGGGAAAACCGTTATGCGCCGACGGTGTCGCCGGCCGTTGCGCGACCGCGTTGGCGCCCATCGATGGCCGCGATGCACAGCAGCGAGATACCGGCGAGCAGCGTGTAGAACACCGCCAGCGGCCACCATTCGCCATGGAAGCGCTGCGCGAGGATGGTGCCGACCAGCGGCGTCAGCCCGCCCGCCACCGCGCCGCAGACCTGGTATGACAGCGAGATCGCCGAGTACCGCACGCGCGTCTCGAACACGCCCGACACGAAGCCCGCAATCACCGAATAGAAGCTCGCCATGCACACCACGGCCAGCGCAATGCCCAGCACCATCAGCGGAGCCTGGCGCGTCTGCACTAGCAGGAACATCGGGTAGGGCGATGCCATCGCCATCAACGCCATCAGCTTGAGGAAGCGTGCGCCGCCAAGCTTCTCAGCCAGCCATGCCGCCAGCGGCTGCGCGAGAAACTGGATGAACGCCACCACGAAGAGGCAATCGAGAATCAGCGTTTTGGACAGCGACAGATACTGCGTCGTGTACGCGATCATGAACGTGTTGGTGAAGTACACGCCCGCAATGCCGATGGTGTTGGCGCCAATGCACAGCAACACCGGCACGCGCGCCGTGCGCCAGACTTCGGCGATCGGCAGCTTGGCCGTCTTGCGCTGCGCCTGCACCTGCGCAAACTCGGGCGACTCGTTCACACCCAGGCGAATCGCCACGCCCACGAGCAGCAGCACCGCGCTGGCAAGGAACGGCAGACGCCAGCCCCACTCCATGAAAGCGTCTTTCTCCATCGACGTGACGAGCCGGAAAGCCAGCAGCGAGAGAATCAAGCCAGCCGGGCTGCCGAGTTGCGCGAACGACGCGAAGAACGTGCGACGACCCTTGGGCGCGTGTTCGCCCGCCATCAGCACCGCGCCGCCCCATTCGCCGCCGACCGCAACGCCCTGCACCACACGCAGCAGCACCAGCAGCACGGGCGCAAGCGCACCCGCGGTGGCATACGTCGGCAGCAGGCCGATGCCGATCGTCGCCAGGCCCATCATCGTGAGCGTGATCATCAGCGCCTTCTTGCGGCCGATGCGGTCGCCCCAGTGGCCGAACACGATGCCGCCCAGCGGCCGCGCGAAAAAGCCGACGGCAAACGTGCCGAACGAAGCGAGCGTGCTCAAGAACGGATCGCCACCCGGAAAGAAGAGCGGCCCGAACACGAGCGCAGCGGCGGTGGCGTAGATGTAGAAGTCGTACCACTCGATCATGGTGCCGACAAAGGCGGCGGTGGCCGCACGCGCAGGCTGGCGCCCGCCGGGTTGAGACGGTTGCATGGTGTAGCTCCTCACAGGTTTTTTTAGCCCGCCGCTTCAAGGCGACGATGCGTGTTTATTGCCGGTTGACGGGTATTAGTCAAATTCTGAATACTTATTGTTTGTATAAGTTGGACTCATATTCCCCGCCATGGACCCGTCCGCTCTTGATCCCGCCCTCGTCAGCGACCGGCTTGACTGGAACCTGCTGCGCACCTTTCTCACCATCGTCCACGAGCGCAGCATCAGCCGTGCGGCGGTGCGGCTGCACATCACGCAGCCGGCGGTCAGCCTCGCGCTGCGGCGGCTCGAAGATCAGCTTGGCCACACGCTCATCGAGCGGCGTGGCTCTCACTTTCGCCTCACGCGCGTCGGCGAAGACGTATTGCGCATCGCCACCGACGTCTACGGCAATGTCGCGCGGCTCGGCTCGGAGCTTGGCGAACCGCAAGACGATGTGAGCGGCGTGCTGCATCTGCTGACCGTCAGCCGCATCCAATCGGGCGTCTACGACGAATGCCTGGCGGCGTTTCACCGACATCACCCGCGCGTGGATCTGCAGGTGGAAGTCATGCGCAGCACGGACATCCTCGATGCACTCGCGCAAAAGCGCGCCGGCATTGGGCTCAGCCTGTGCCGCACGCCGAGCGAAAAGCTTGAGCGGCAACTGTTCCTGCGCCAGCGCTACGCCGTGTTCTGCGGGCGGCACCATCGGTTGTTCGGGCGGACGGGCTTGTCGATCAGTGACTTGCTCGGCGAAAACTTTGTCTCGTTCATGAGCGACCAATTGGGCGATGCGCTGTCGCCGCTCGCGGTGTTTCGCGATCAGCAGGGATTCACCGGCCGCATCGTCGCTACGTCGGCGAGCCTGGACGAGATCAAGCGGCTCGTGTTTGCGGGCTATGGGATCGGCTGCCTGCCGGAGCACATCGTGGCGGACGATTTGGCCCAGCAGCGCTTGTGGCGGCTGCCGCCAGAAGAGGGCGTTGCCGACATCGACCTGTACCTGATGTGGCACAGGGAGCGCCGTCTGGCGCCGGCAGAAGAAGCGTTCCTGGCGCATTTTCGGCGCTATATGGCGCGGTATTCGCTGGCGGAACGGTTGGGCGATGTGGTGAATGCGCCCTTGGCGGCATTGCGGGCACCGGTGGGGTAAACACCATCACCTGTTAAACTAGCGCCCTTCTTGCAGTCCCCGGGGTCCAGTCGCCCCGTCACCTACCCAGGCTTTGTCCACGATTGGCGCACGAACGAATGCGCGGGACACGCCGGTCCAATCGCTTTTCCATGTCGTTTTCCGAACTCGGCTTGTCAGACAAGCTGGTACGTGCCGTGGCCGAACTCGGCTACGCAGAACCCACTCCGATTCAACGCCAGGCCATCCCCGCCATCCTCAAGGGCGGTGACCTGCTCGCCGGTGCACAGACCGGCACCGGCAAGACCGCCGGTTTCACGCTGCCGTTGCTGCACCGCCTGTCTGCATCGCAGCCCAACAAGGTGCAGACGCCGCAGGGCATGCGCTTCCCGATCCGTGCGCTCGTGCTGACGCCCACGCGTGAGCTTGCCGCGCAGGTGGAAGAAAGCGTGCGCGCTTATGGCAAATACCTGCCGCTGAAGTCGATGGTGATGTTCGGCGGCGTCGGCATCAACCCGCAGATCGATGCGCTCAAGCGCGGTGTCGATATCGTCGTGGCCACGCCTGGCCGTCTGCTCGACCACGTCGGCCAGCGCACCATCGACCTGTCGCACATTGAACTGCTGGTGCTGGACGAAGCCGATCGCATGCTGGACATGGGCTTCATCCACGACATCCGCAAGATCCTCAACATCCTGCCGCCGAAGCGTCAGAACCTGCTGTTCTCGGCAACGTTCTCCGACGACATTCGCGAACTGGCCGACCGTCTGCTCGACAAGCCGGCGCTGATTGAAGTCGCGCGCCGCAACACGACGGCCGAGACGGTCGAACAACGCATCTATCCGGTCGACCGCGAGCGCAAGCGCGAACTGCTCGCCAAGCTCGTGCGCGACAACGACTGGCACCAGGTGCTGGTCTTCACGCGCACCAAGCACGGCGCGAACCGCCTGGCCGAGCAGCTCACCCGCGACGGCATCCCCGCGCTGGCCATTCACGGTAACAAGAGCCAATCGGCGCGCACGCGCGCGCTGACGGAGTTCAAGGCCGGGACGCTGCGCGTGCTGGTCGCCACCGATATTGCAGCGCGCGGCATCGACATCGACCAACTGCCGCACGTGGTGAACTTCGACTTGCCGAACGTGCCGGAAGACTACGTGCACCGTATCGGCCGCACGGGCCGCGCGGGTGCGCAGGGCGAGGCGATCTCGCTGGTCTGCGTCGATGAGCATGGCCTGCTGCGCGACATTGAGCGCCTCATCAAGCGCGAACTGCCGCGTACCGTGCTGGAAGGTTTCGAGCCGGACCCGACCATCGCGGCGGAGCCGATTCCGAACGGGCGCAATTCGGCGGGCCGTGGTGGTAACGCGCGCGGTGGCCGTCCGGGTGGTGGCCGCAGCCAGCAGCCACGCCAGGCCAGCGGCAACGCTGCCCCGCGCGAGCCGCGTGCTCCGCGTGAGCCTCGCGAACCGCGTCGCGAGTCGAGCGGCAACGGCCAGGGGCAGGGGCAGAATCAAGGCCAAGGCCAGGGTCGAAATGGTGGCGGCAGCCGCCAGCGCCAGGCGCAAGGCCAACGCGACGGCCAAGCCGCGCCGAAGCCGCGCAATGGCCACGGTGCCGGCAACGGCCAATCGCAAGCGCGCGGCCAGCGCCAGGGCAACGGTCAAGGCCAGGGCCAAGGCAAGGGCAATGGACAAGGCGGACAGGGCGGTCAACAACGCCGTGCATCGAACACGCAAGCCGCGCAGCCGGCCCACAAGGGACAGCCGGCCAAGCAGCCGTTCAATGGTTTGTTCGCCAAGGCGGCTGCGTTGCTCGGCGGTCGTAAAGCCTGACGTTCATGCACGACGACGGCCCACCCGCATCAGCTGACGCGCCCTACGACGGCCTGACGCCAGACAGCATCCTGGATGCGCTGGCGGAGGTCGGGCTGATGCCGGACGGCCGCATGTTCGCGCTCAACAGCTACGAAAACCGCGTGTACCAGGTCGGCGTGGAAGACAGCGCGCCGGTGGTGGCCAAGTTCTACCGCCCCGGCCGCTGGACCGACACGCAGATCGTCGAAGAGCACACCTTTACGACGGAACTGGCAGCGGCGGAAATCCCCGTGATTGCGCCGCTCGAAATCGAGGGCCGCACGCTGCATGCGTTCGAACGTTGGCACTTCGCGGTCTTCCCGCGTTGCGCAGGCCGCGTGCCCGCCATCGACCAGGACGACACGCTCGAATGGATGGGCCGCTTCCTTGGTCGCATCCACGCCGTCGGCGCGCAGCGGCCGTTCATGGCCCGTCCGGCGCTCGACATCGACACGTTCGGCGTGCAATCGCGCGACTGGCTGCTCGAACACGATTTCATTCCGCCCGATTTGTTGCCGGCGTGGCGCAGCGTGGCCGACGCCGCACTTGATGGCGTGCGCCGCTGCTACGACCGCGCGGGCGACGTTTCGCTGCTGCGCCTGCACGGCGATTGCCACGCCTCGAACGTGCTGTGGATCGAAGAGGCCGACGCTAGGCAGGGCGATCCGCTGCAGAAGGGGGATTCGCTGCGCTCGGCCGGCCCGCATTTCGTCGATTTTGACGACAGCCGCACCGGCCCTGCCGTGCAAGACCTGTGGATGCTGCTCTCGGGTGATCGCGCATCGATGCAATCGCAGCTCGCCAGCCTGCTCGCCGGCTATGAGGACTTCTGCGAATTCGACACGCGCGAGCTGTATCTGGTGGAAGCGCTGCGCACGCTGCGCTTGCTGCACTACAGCGCGTGGTTGGCGCGCCGGTGGAATGATCCGGCGTTTCCTTTCGCGTTTCCGTGGTTCAACACGCAACGCTACTGGCAGGACCGGGTGTTGGAATTGCGCGAGCAGATCGCGCTGTTGGACGAACCGCCGCTCTGGTGAAACCGAGCGGCGGTTTTTCTTTGAGGCTTGGGTTTAGGCGAACTTGCCGGCCTGGAAGTCACGCACGGCCTGGAAGATTTCTTCCTGCGTGTTCATCACGAACGGGCCGTATTGCGCGATCGACTCGTTCAGCGGTTTGCCGGCCACCAGCAGCACGCGCGCCTCAGCATCGCGTGCACGGATGACCACACCATCGCTGCCTTCCGTGTTGGCGAGGATGGCCATCTGCTTGTCTTCCACGCGCTGCAGCCCGGCGTTGCCGACCGTTTCGGCGTCGCCCACCAGCGCACTGCCACGGAACACATAGACGAATGCGTTGTGTCCGGCCGGCAGTACCTGCGCAAATGACGCGCCCGCCGGCAGCGTGATGTCGAGGTACAGCGGCTGCGTCGCTTCCCGCGTCATCGCGCCTTGCACACCGTGCGATTCACCGGCGATCACGCGCACGGCCACGCCGTCTTCCGTCGTGAACTCGGGGATCTCGTTCGACGGAATGTCGCGGTACCACGGCGTCGTCATCTTGTCGCGGGCGGGCAGGTTCAGCCAAAGCTGGAAGCCTTCCATCACACCGTCTTCCTGTTCCGGCATTTCCGAGTGCACGACGCCGCTGCCGGCCGTCATCCACTGCACGCCGCCGTGTTGCAGCAAGCCTTCGTGGCCGGCGCTGTCGCGGTGGCGCATGCGGCCCGCGATCATGTACGTCACCGTTTCAAAGCCGCGGTGCGGATGGTCGGGAAAACCGGCCAGATAGTCGTTGGGGTCGTCACTGCGGAATGCGTCCAGCATCAGGAACGGATCGAGCCGGCGTTGCAGATTGTTCGTCAGCACGCGGGTGAGCTTCACGCCCGCGCCGTCCGAGGTGGGACGGCCGGTGATGATGCGTTCCACGCGGCGGCCACGTTGCACAGGCTGCACTTGCGGTTGCACGAGGGTTTCCATGTTGTTCTCCTGAAATTCGGCATTTGTCATACGCCAAATGTAGGGTAGTTGCCTCGTTTGCACTAGTCGGTTATTGTGGGAAAAAATGTTGCTCCTGGCGAGACAATAACCATTCCGGCCAGCGCGCATCACGATAAGAGGAGGAAACCATGGATCTGAACCAATTAGCGCTGTTCGTGCGCGTGGTCGAAGCGGGGAGCTTCACGGCAGCGGCAACGCGGCTCGATTTGCCGAAATCGTCCGTCAGCCGCGGCATTGCCGCGCTTGAACAGGATTTGAACGTGCGACTGTTACAGCGCACCACGCGCACGCTCCATCTGACGGACGCGGGTCAGAGCCTGTACCAGGTGGCGTCGCATGCACTGGAAGACATTGAACGCGCTACGACCTGCGCGGGTGAACTCCAGGACTTGCCGCGCGGCAAGGTTCGGATCACGTCTTCCGAAGACGTCGGCCGTCTGCTGGTAGCGCCGGTGGCGGCGCGCTTCATGCAGCAGTATCCAGAGATCGATCTGGACGTCGTGCTGACGCCGCGCAATGTCGATCTCGTGCAGGAAGGGTTTGACCTCGCTGTCCGCGTCGGACGCTTGGCCGACAGTTCGCTGGTGGCGCGGTCGCTGGGCGTGTTGCGCATCGGCCTGTTCGCCTCGCCCGATTACCTGCAGCGCCGCGGTGCGCCCGACTCCGTGCAAGGGCTGGCCGACCATTGCTGCCTCGATTTTCGCGGCACCGGCCGCGGCGAAACGCAATGGCGCCTCGTCGGCCCCGATGGCCTGAAAACCGTGGCCGTGCGCGCCCGGCTGAATGCCGACAGCCTGATCTACCTGGAAACGTTGATTGCGTCGGGCGCCGGCATCGGTCCGCTGCCGCTGTACGCGAGTGCCGTCGCGCGTGCCAACGCGCCGCTGCCCCGCTTGGTGCGCGTGCTGCCCGACTATGCGACCAGCGGAGAGCCGATCAACCTTGTCACACCCTCCGCTCGGTTCGTTCCCAAACGTGTTCGCCTGCTGATCGACATGCTCACCGAATCGATTCGGCAAGAGCTGGAAAACGCCGATCCGACCTGAACTGTGGCGGCAAAGAAGCTGGGCACGTTAAATGTTGTCACGACTGCGCCCGTTGCACGTATCGCACGGCATCATGCGCTCCACGTGTGCCGGACCAGTACGTCTGACCCTCCATGACGTCACCCCCGTAAGCGTTGCAGTGCTTCCCCCCGGTGCGCTGCGATGTGTCTGGCACATGAGACCCTTGGGTGTTTCTGATCCCGTCACACTGTTGTGGGAAGCACCGCCGCCCGGACCTCGTTGTCCGGGCTTTTTTTTTCCTGTCTCATGAACGTGTCGCATCCGTGCTTCAACGGCCTTCACAAATTAGGACTCTTCTCATGGTTCGTAGCACACCTCGCCATGAAAATTGCAGCCACGTAACACATGCAACGGAACGCGCTCAACGCGCCTGAATAAGCGCCATCAATTCCGGCACCCGCCCGCGACGCATGTGCGAATTTTCATGGAGCCGAACATGCGTATCGCCTTGCTTGAAGACGATCCCTTCCAAAGCGAAGTCATCGTCCAGATCCTGTCTCAGTCCGGCCACGACGTGGTGACCTACACCGACGGTGCCACCTTGCTGCGCATGCTGGGTCGATCGTCGTACGACATGCTGATCCTCGACTGGCATACGCCTGGCATGCTCGGTATCGACGTGCTGAGCGTCGTGCGCAGCCGCCATAAGGAAGTGTTGCCGGTGCTGTTCGTCACGGCCGAAGAAGGCGAGAAAAGCCTCGTGCGCGCGCTCACGCACGGCGCGGATGACTACATCGCGAAGCCGTTCCGCATTGCCGAGCTGCGGGCGCGCGTCGACGCGCTGCTGCGCCGTGCATATCCCATTCCGTATGGACGCCTGCCATTCGCGGTCGGGCCTTATCACTTCAATCCCCAGCGCCAGCAGGTCACCCTGCACGGCGAGCCAGTGACGCTGACGGGCATCGAGTTCCAACTGGCGCTGCTGTTGTTTTCGAATGTGGGACGCACGCTGTCGCGCGACCACATCTTCGGGCAGGTGTGGGGCCGCAACTCGTCGGAGTACACCCGCACGATCGACAGTCACGTATCGCGCATCCGCATGAAGCTGAATGTCGAACCGGAGAACGAGGTGCGCCTGGTGGCGGTGTACAAGCACGGCTATCGGGTCGACCACCTGAAGCCTGCGGACGACATGGGAAGTCTGTCCGAGATGGAACTCGCGTCGTACGACCTATAACACGCACTGACCCGCGTGCAGAAAGAGCGCTACCGTGGAAACGCGGCAGCGCTCTTTTTTTGGGATCATCGGCTGGTATGCTCAACGCTTCTCAATCTTTGGGCGAGGCTGGTGTGCCGCTTGTCAATCTCAATGCAGAGGCCGAAGCGCTGCCGCGCGCGTGGTCGTCTCGCGTGCTGGAGCGGTTTGGTGGCGGCAACTTCAAGGTGCTGCGCATGGATGGCACGTCGTATCCCAACGAGGTGCACGACTATGCCGAAGGGCTGCTGGTCATCGATGGGCAGCTGCGGTTGCGCATCGGCGACGAAGCGGTGAAGGTCTCGCGTGGCGAGTTGTACGTGGTGCCTGCCGGCGTGCCGCACAGCGTGGACGCCGGCAGCGCCGGCACGCTGGTCATTCTGGACGTCTAAGCGGAGCGTCGTCTGCCTCCGCAACCTGCTTGATCCGCTGCAGCATCATCCGGCGGATCAGCCCGCTTGGCACGCGGATCAGTATCCAGTAAGGCGTGAAGCGGCGGCGCGCCGTGGTGCTGGAGCAATGCACGCACGTGCGCGTGGTCAGCAGCGTGCCGGCGCCTTCGGGCTCAGCGACGAACGTCATGACCAGCTTGGCGATATCGGGTGCGGAGAACGTGCGAAATGCGCTGGCTTCAACGTGGATGAGCCCCCCGGCCGATTCCCAGAAGCGGCCGACCAGGCCGAGCGCGAATTCGTGATCTCCATTTCTGCCGAGAACGGTGAAATCGTGCAGGCCGAATCCGGCGTCGATCCGTCGTGCACTGGGCCTGCCCAGCGCGGCGGCAATGCGCGCCGGGATGCCACGCAGATGCAGGAACAGCCGGGCCACCGGGAAATCCGTGACGTCAAGTTGCGAAGCCATGTCGAGCACGCGCGCGGGCGATGCATTGACCCGTATGTGGTGCTGCTCGCTGAACTGATGCTCAGGAAGGAAGGTGTGCAACAGGCTCATGCGGATGGAGGTGTGGTGTCATGCCTGGGGCTTTTCGCTCGCAGCCGTGGAAGCCGCAGCCGGGGCGAATGCAGCATCGCGAGCGGGCGGTTCTGCCAGGCTGCGTTTCATCAGCCATGCGACACCGGGCACGCGCAAGCCGGTGGCAAACACCACGTCACGCATCCAACCGCCGTATTGCGCCTGGAAGCACGGCGTGAGCGCGCGACTCAGTGTCTGGTAGGCCTGCACGGTACGCAGACGACGGGCGTGGTAGGCGAGCGCGCCATCGGCGGCCCCATGGACTTGCACGCAGGCCGCCAGAGCGAGCGCATCTTGCGCGGCCAGCGTGGTCCCCAGGCCGAGTTGCGGGCTCATGGCATGCGCGGCATCGCCGATGACGCAGTAGGGCGGTTTGGCCAACGCGCGCGGCCACGTGTGGCGATAGACGGCAAAAGGCATATCGTCGTGCGAGCCGATCTGCTCGACCATGGGCGCGGCTTGCGGCCACAGGCTGAGCACATGCGCCTTCCACTGTGTGATGTCGGTCTGGCGCCAGGCGTCGACGGCATCGCCGGGCAGGCTCCAGAACATCGACAGGCGCGTGCGGTTGCCATCCACGTCGGTGGGCAGCAGGCCCATCATCTCGCGCGTGCCGCGAAAGCGCTGCTGCAGCACACGCGGGTTCCAGCCATCCACCCATCCTTGAAACCACAGCGTGCCCCATCGGTAGGTGCTTGACGGGCCGGCCAGGCCTGCGGGCTCACGCAGCGCAGAGGCCGCGCCATCGGCAATCACAAACAGGTCGAAGATGGATTCGCCCTGCGCGTGCACGACCCGCGCGCGCGGGCCATCACCAAGCAATTGCTGGATCGCGCAACCAAAGTGGAATACTGCGCCCGCGTGCAAGGCGGCGTCGTACAGCATGGACGACAGCGCATGCCGCGTGACGGCGCGGCCGGGCGTCTCGGCGTAGTCGATGTCGAGCAGACGCCAGCCACGATGGCTCAGACCGATCAGCCGATCGATCGGCGCGCCGATGCCCTCAAGCTCGCGGCCCACGCCGAGCGCCTCCAGCGCGCGGATGCCCTGCGGCTGGATCAGCAGGCCCGCGCCCATGGCGGTCAGCTGCGGGTGCTTTTCGAAAACGTGCACGTCGTGCCCCTGGCGGGCAAACGCGATGGCGGCGGCGAGGCCGGCGTTACCGGCGCCGGCAATGCCGATGGACAGCGGACGAGGTGCGGACATGAAGGCGTGGCGGATCGTTTGCTCAAGATGATAACGATACGGCACGCACGTTAAGGCTGTTCGCGCAGGCTGCGGAGATAATGCGCAGACCTCCCGCCCACCCCACAAGACCGGACGCGCCATGCAGATCAAATGGCTGGAAGACTTCAAGGAACTGGCCAAGACGCGCAGCTTCAGCCGCGCCGCCGAGAACCGCAACGTCACGCACCCCGCATTCGGCCGGCGGATCAAGGCGCTGGAAGAATGGGTGGGCACCGCGCTGGTCGAGCGCCGCGAACATCCGGTCACGCTCACGGCGGCGGGACGCCTGTTTCTGGATGCAGCGGCCAATGCCGTCGACGGCCTGAACGATGCGCGCTTGCTGCTGCGGGAGGCGCAACTGCCCGTGGCGCTCAAGATCGGCACGGGGCGCACGCTGGCGCGCACGTTTGTCCCCGGCTGGTACGAAACGCTTGCACGCCAGCGCGGCGTGTTTCCGCTCAGCGTGACGACGGGCGGCACGCAGGAAGGCGTGCTGGCACTTGCCGATGGCACCGTCGATTTGCTGATCGCCTACGCCAGCCCACAGGCCGATGCGCTGCTCGATCCGCGCAAGTACGACCACTGCCTGCTGGGCAGCGAGACGCTGGTGCCGGTGAGCGTCCCCGACAAGCGCGGCCGCCCGCGCTTCACGCTGCCGGGTTCGGCCGCCGCACCGCTGCCGTGGCTGGCCTTTGCGCGGGGGCTGACGTTGCGGCAGATGCTGGACAGCCATCTGGCCGCCGCCGATCGCAAGGCGCATCTGCAGCCCGTGTTCCAGGCGGATTTTTACGAAGCGGTGGAAGAGATGGCCTTGCGTGGATTCGGCATGGCGTGGCTGCCGTATCGCCTGGCCAGGTCGCACCTGAACGCGGGTGAACTGCGCCCCGCCGGCGACGACGCCTGGCACATCCACGTCAACATCCGCATGATGCGCGTGCGCAGCAACC
Source organism: Ralstonia sp. UNC404CL21Col (assembly GCF_000620465.1). Lineage (GTDB taxonomy): Bacteria > Pseudomonadota > Gammaproteobacteria > Burkholderiales > Burkholderiaceae > Ralstonia > Ralstonia flatus. Next base: position 884,619 of record NZ_JIBE01000003.1, on the reverse strand, counting down.
AGAGCGCGCTGCTTGACGAGGTGTGGCAACGGGCTGTCGATAACGCCAATGCCAACGCCCGCGCCGATCTCGCCTGACGCGCATCGCAAAAAGCCCAACCTTGTGCCGAAACGGCACAAGCCGCCTCGGCGCGGCACCTAGACTCCTCCGCAACCTTCGCCCGCCAGCGCCGTTCGGCAAAACAGGCGGATCGGCACAGACCACGGGGAGACAACCATGCCAGCCCACACCCTCAACGCGAGCGGCGCAGCAGCGCGCGCCGCCGACACCCATCGACACCCCGCGCCCTGGCGTGCCGTTCTGGCTGCCAGCGTCGGCAACGCGCTCGAATACTACGATCTGCTGATCTACGGCTATTTCGCCATCACCATCGGCAAGCTGTTCTTCCCGACGGGCGATGCGTGGAGTTCGCTGATGCTCTCTGTCGGCACGTTTGGCGTGTCGTTCATCATGCGGCCGCTCGGCTCGATGGTGCTCGGCAGCTATGCCGACCGCGTGGGGCGCAAGGCCGCGCTGACGTGGTCGATCCTGCTGATGATGCTGGGCACGGCGATGATCGCGTTCGCGCCGACCTATGCGTCGATCGGCCTGTGGTCGCCGGCCATCGTGATCGTGGCGCGATTGCTGCAGGGCTTTTCGGCCGGCGGTGAATTCGGCTCGGCCACGGCGTTCATGATCGAGCACGCCAACGGCAAGCGTATGGGCTACAACGCGAGCTGGCAGGCCGCCACGCAGGGTCTCGCCACCTTGCTTGCCGCAGGGTTGAGCGCATGGATCACCTACGCGCTGACCACCGCGCAGGTGGAGTCATGGGGCTGGCGCGTGGCGTTCCTCTTCGGCTTGCTGATCGGGCCGATTGGGGTCTATATCCGCCGCCATACGCCGGAAACGCCGGAGTTCGTCGCCATGCAGGCGGAAGCGCCGGCCGCGCTGCAAGCGCGCTCGCCGCTGCGCGACACGCTCACGCAGGGTTTGCCCGGGCTGCTGCTGGGCGCGGGCGTAGTCGTGGCCGTCACCGCATTCAACTACGTGCAGAAGGTCTACATGCCGACCTATGCCATCAATCAACTCCACATCGCGACCAGTGCATCGCTGGTCTGCACGATGATCACGGGCGCGATGCTGATGATCATGGCGCCGGCGTTCGGCCTGCTGGCAGATCGTTTCGGCAGCATCCGCGTGGTGTCGATTGCGATGGTGGTGATTGCGCTGTCGACGTATCCGATGTTTGCCACGCTGGTCGCACAGCCGACGTTCTGGACGCTGCTGGTCATGCAGGCCATCGTTGGTGTATTGCTCGCGGCCATCCTTGCGCCGCTGCCTGCGTTGCTCGCCGACATTTTCCCGACGCGTACACGCGGCACGGGCCTGGCGCTGAGCTACAACCTGTCGGTAACGATCTTCGGCGGGTTCTCGCCGCTGATCGTCACGTGGCTGATCGGTGTCACGCACATCAAGACGTCGCCGAGTTTCTATGTGTTTGTGACCACGCTGATCAGCCTGGCCTCGCTGTGGATGCTGCGCGGGCGCGCTCGTGCCGCTCGCAACTGAACAGACTTCTCGTCACACCGAAGGATTTCGCATGATGACCCTGGAGGCGCTGCGCGCCACGCTGCCGGTCTACCCGATCGAGTTGCACAAGCCTGATATCCGCCGTTGGAAAACCGGCACGCACGGCATCGATTACGTCCATACGTTCGACAGCGGAACGCCCGGCCCGCACGTCATGATCAATGCGCTCACGCATGGCAACGAGCTGTGCGGTGCGATTGCCGTGGATGCGCTGCTGGGCGCCGGCGTGCGTCCGGCACGTGGCAGGCTTACGCTGTCATTCGCCAACGTCGAGGCGTATGAGCGCTTCGATATTAACGACCCCGATGCCACGCGCTTCATCGACGAAGACCTGAATCGCGTGTGGTCAGCCGACAAGCTGGATGGCCCGGGCAACACGCTGGAACTGCGCCGCGCGCGCGAGTTGCGCCCAGTGATCGACACGGTCGATTCCCTGCTCGATATCCACTCGATGCACGAGAAGGCCGAGCCCCTGATGCTGACCGGTCCGCATCCGAAAGGCGTCGCATTGGGCCGCCAGGTCGGTGCGCCTTCGCATCTGATGATCGATGCCGGCCATGCCGCAGGCCGCCGCCTGCGCGACTACGGCGGCTTTGGCGATGCCGCCAGTCCCAAGAACGCGTTGCTGATCGAATGCGGTCAGCACTTCGAGCGCGTGAGCCGCGACGTGGCGCTGGATGCGTGCGCGCGCTTCCTGGTGGCGCTGGGCACCGTCGATGCATCTACGGTATCGGAATGGCTGGGCGTGGCGCCCGCGCTGGACGTGCGCTGCATTCGCGTGACCGATCCGGTCGTCGCCAACTCCACGGCGTTCCGCTTTGTGGACGACTATCGCGGCATGGAGACCATCGCGCGCGCCGGCACCGTCATCGCCACCGATGGCGAATCGAACATCGTCACGCCATACGACAACTGCGTGCTGCTGCAGCCGTCGCTGCGGCACCTGGCGCCCGGCGTGACCGTGGTCCGGCTGGGCAAACCGGAAGGCGGGGCTTAAGCGTCGAGCATGGCGCGCAACGTGCCGAGCACGACCTGGCGGCAGTTGCGCACCATCTTCTCTTCGGGGTCTCGATAGCCGGTCAGAAGCCACGCTGCACCGACGTTGGTCAAGGCGCCCACCAGCGCCAGGCCGATGATGCGTTGGTCGGCGCGCAGCTCGGCGTCGTCGTCATTGTGGGCGCCGGGCAGTTGGGCATTCGCCATGATCTGCCTGCCAAACTCCAGCAGGTTGCGCTGGTAGGTCGCATCCGTTTCGGGGCTCACGCCCATCACTTCCAGCAGCAGCACGCGCGCCGCGCACGGGTCACGCAAGAACGCGAAAAACGCGTGCAGGCCAGCGTCGACGCGCGCTTCCAGCGTGTTGCTGACAGCGGCGGTGGCGTCCGACACCTGTGTGCGCAAGTCTTCGGCATGTTGCTGGTAGGTCGCACGCAGCAGGGCTTCGGTGCTGTCGAACGCGGCGTAAAAGTACCGGTCATTGAGCTTCGCTTCCTGGCAGATCGCGCGTACGGTGGCCTTGCGAAAGCCCACCGTGCCGAACACGCGCGTGCCAGCGCGGATCAACGCATCGCGGCGCTCAGCTGCGCGTGCTTCCGGCGCCACACCGCCATACGGGCGGCCTTTTCTGACGGGTGCGTCGGCTGTTTCAAGTGTTTTCTCCATTTCGCTATTTGACGTCAGGACGCCCGAAAATTAAAGTGGTGACGAATCACACCACATTTAAGGCGAAATTTGCCACGCCCGCAGCCGGGCCGCGAACAGGAGACCGCATGGACACGACGATGGAGCACAGCGCCAGCCGGGCCGCGCCCCGCAACCGGGCAGCCGCGCCGGATACCGACCTCGACGTGCTCATCGTCGGCGCGGGCCTTTCGGGTATTGGCGCGGCGTATCACCTGCGCGAGCGCTGCCCGTCGGCGCGTTTCACCATCCTTGAGGGGCGCGAAACCATCGGCGGCACATGGGACTTGTTCCGCTATCCGGGCATCCGCTCGGACTCCGACATGTTCACGCTCGGCTACAGCTTCCGGCCGTGGCACAGCAACAAGGCCATCTCCGATGGTCAGACGATTCTCGATTACATCCGCGACACCGCGCGCGTGTTCGGCATCGACAAGTCGATCCGCTTCCGCCACAAGGTGACGGGCGCGAGCTGGGATTCCACCGCCGCGCGCTGGACCGTGCAGGCGCTGCGCAGCGATGGCACGCGCGAGGAACCGGTGCAGTTCACCTGCAAGTTCCTCTACATGTGCAGCGGCTACTACGATTACGAAGAGGGCCACGCGCCGACGTGGCCCGAGATGGACGCGTTCCAGGGCCGCATCGTCCATCCGCAGCACTGGCCGAGCGATCTGTCGTACGCGGGCAAGCGCGTGGTGGTGATCGGCAGCGGCGCCACGGCCGTCACGCTGGTGCCCGCGATGGCCGGCACCGCCCAGCACGTGACGATGCTGCAGCGCTCGCCCACGTACATCGTCTCGCGGCCCGAGCAGGATGCCGTGGCCAACACGTTGCGCCGCTGGTTGCCGTCGGGCCTCGCTCACCGGCTGGTGCGCACGAAGAACGTGCTGCTGACGATGTACTTCTACAGCCTGGCGCGTCGCAAGCCGAAGGCATTCAAAGATTTCATCATCCGCATGGCCGGCAAGCAGATCGGCCCCGGCTTCGACGTGCGCAAACACCTGACCCCGCGCTACAACCCCTGGGACCAGCGCCTGTGTCTCGTGCCGGATGGCGATCTGTTCAAGACGATCCGCGCGGGCAAGGCCTCGATTGCGACCGACGAAATCGCACGCTTCACGCCGACCGGTCTGCAGCTCAAGAGCGGTGAACATCTCGACGCCGACGTGATCGTCACGGCCACGGGGCTCAAGCTGAAGGTGCTGGGCGGGGCGGCCATCACCGTCGACGGACGTGCCGTGAATCTGGCCGAGACGGTGTCGTACAAGGGCATGATGTACAGCGGCGTGCCGAACCTGGCGTCGTCGTTCGGCTATACGAACGCGTCGTGGACGTTGAAGGCCGAGTTGATCGCGCAGTACGTCTGCCGGCTGCTCAACCACATGCAGGCCAACGGTTTCGATACCTGCGTGCCGCGTCTTGATGACGAAGCCATGAGCCGCGAGCCCGCCGTCGATCTGACGTCCGGCTACATCCAGCGCGCGGCGGCCATCCTGCCCAAACAGGGTGACAAGCAGCCGTGGAAGTCGTATCAGAACTACGCGCGCGATCTGATGATGCTGAAGTTCGGCACACTGGCCGACAGCGCCATGCAGTTCGAGCGTCGCGCTCAGCCGATCGGCGCGGCACAGCCCGCCTAACCGCCTCCCGCTTTGGGGACACTATGACCAGCATCGTTCTTGGCGTCATCGCGCTTGCCGTGCTTGCGCCTGTTGGGTTCACGTTTTTCATCGCTCGCCGCGTCACCAAGGGTTTTCCGCCCGAAGGCAAGTTCCTCGATGTCGGCGCAGATCGCGTGCATTACACCGATCGGGGCAAGGGGCCGGCCATCGTGTTCGTGCATGGCCTGTGCGGGAATCTGCGCAACTTTGCCTACCTGGATATGGAACGGCTGGCGCGCTCACACCGCGTGATCGTGATCGACCGTCCAGGGGCAGGGCGATCCGTGCGCGGTGCGGATTCGCCGGCCAATATCTACGCGCAGGCGCGCATGGTCGCGCAGTGCATCGAGAAGCTCGGGCTCGACAAGCCGGTGCTGGTGGGGCATTCGCTTGGCGGGGCGATTTCACTGGCGGTGGGGCTGAACCATCCGCAAGTCATTCGCCGGCTCGCGTTGATCGCGCCGCTCACGCATGCAGAGAGCGCGCCTCCGGGTGCGTTCGGGGGCCTGGTGTTGCCGTCGCCGCTGGTGCGCAGGCTGGTGTCATGGACGCTGGCGATTCCCCTGTCGATCATCAACTCCCGCAAGGCCATCGCTGCGGTGTTCGCGCCCGAGGCCATGCCGAAGGATTTCCCGTTCAAGGGCGGCGGTCTGCTGGGGCTGCGTCCGCACGTGTTCTATGCGGCATCGTCGGATCTGGTCGCTGCCCCGGAAGATCTGCCCGACATGGAGCGCCGCTATGCCTCGATGACGGTGCCTGTCGACGTGTTGTACGGCCGCGGGGACCGCATCCTGAACGTCAAGCGCCAGGGCGAAGCGCTCAAGCAGAAGCTGGATCGTGTGAACCTGCGCATCATCGACGGCGGCCATATGCTGCCCGTGACGCAACCGGCGTTGACGACGGATTGGGTGTTGGCGGTGGCCGCCGAGGCGCCTGTGCAAGCCGAGGCGCTTGCGTAATGTGATGACCCCGGCGGTGGCGGGGGATGCAGCAGAAAAGCAAAAAGCCCTGCCGAAGCAGGGCTTTTTGGTATTTGGTGGCGAATCAGGGACTCGAACCCCGGACCTGCGGATTATGATTCCGTCGCTCTAACCGACTGAGCTAATTCGCCGAAGAAGCGGGATTCTACCGTCTTCGGCGAATATGTCAACCCCCTGCGTCAGTCGTTGCGATAAATATCCACATCCTTGGTTTCGCGCACGAACAGCACCCCGATCACGAAGGTGATGGCCGCGATCCAGATCGGATACCACAGACCGTGATAGATATTGCCGTTCTGGGCCACCAGGGCGAACGAGATGGTCGGCAGCAGGCCCCCGAACCAGCCGTTGCCGATGTGATACGGCAGCGACATCGACGAGTACCGGATGCGCGTCGGGAACATCTCCACCAGCATTGCCGCGATCGGGCCGTAGACCATGGTCACGTAGATCACCAGGATCACCAGGATCACCAGCACCATGACCGTGTTCATCTGGGCGGGATCGGCCTTGGCGGGGTAGTTGGCCGCCTTGAGCGACTCGCTCACCTGCTTCTTGAAGTCGGCGATCTTCGTCTTGCTGTCGGCGTCGAAACTCTGACCGTCTGCCGTGCGCGTGGCGTTGAGCGAGCTGATCTGCTTACCCGCGATCGACACCGAGGCCACCGTGCCGGCCGGGCCTTCGACCGTCTCGTAGCTGGCCGACGCTTGCGCCAGCGTACGCTTGGCGATGTCGCACGACGAGCGGAAGTCCACCTCGCGGGCGATCGGGCTGCCCTGGAACGAGCACTCCTTCGGATCGACCGTGATGGTGATCTGCGCGGTCTGCTGGGCACGCTCCAGCGCCGGGTTGGCGTAGTGCGTGAGCGCCTTGAACAGCGGGAAGTAGGTCAGCACCGCCAGCAGGCAGCCGGCCATGATGATCTTCTTGCGACCGATGCGGTCCGACAGCGAGCCGAAGAACACGAAGAACGGCGTGCCGATGGCGAGCGCCACGGCAATCAGCACGTTGGCCGTGAAGGCGTCGACCTTCAGCACCTGCGTGAGGAAGAACAGCGCGTAGAACTGGCCCGTGTACCAGACCACAGCCTGACCGGCGGTCAGGCCGATCAGCGCCAGGATCACGATCTTCAGGTTGCGCCATTGGCCGAACGCTTCCGTCAGCGGAGCCTTGGAGGTCTTGCCCTCGGCCTTCATCTTCTGGAATGCCGGCGATTCGCTCATCGACAGGCGGATGTACACCGACGTGGCGAGCAGCAGGATCGAGACCAGGAACGGGATACGCCAGCCCCAGTCGTCGAACGCCTTGCCGGTCAGCTCGCGCACGGCCAGGATGACGACCAGCGACAGGAACAGGCCCAGCGTGGCCGTCGTCTGGATCCACGACGTGTACGCGCCGCGGCGGCCGTGCGGGGCATGCTCGGCGACATACGTGGCAGCGCCGCCGTACTCACCGCCCAGCGCCAGGCCTTGCAGCATGCGCAGCGCGATCAGGATGATCGGCGCGGTGACGCCAATCGTGCCGTATGACGGAAGCAGGCCGACGATGAACGTCGACGTACCCATGATGACGATGGTGACCAGGAACGTGTACTTGCGCCCGATCATGTCGCCCAGACGGCCGAACACCAGCGCGCCGAACGGGCGCACCAGGAAGCCGGCGGCAAACGCCAGCAGCGCAAAGATGAAGCCCGCCGTGGGGTCCAGCCCCGAGAAGAACTGCTTGGCGATGATGGCCGCCAACGAGCCGTAGAGATAAAAGTCGTACCACTCGAACACCGTTCCCAGCGACGAGGCGAAGATGACCTTCTTCTCCTCCTTCGTCATGGGCGCGGGCTGCACGCGCCCGGCGGGCGCGTTCGGTGCACTTTGCACGGTTGCCATGTTGTCTCCTGTTCTTTTCGTAGGTCGTCCCGCTGGGCACTGACATGACAACGCAAACGCTTTTCGCCCGCGGAAGTGTCAAGGATTGTGGGAGCCGAAACTTACGGCGTTCTGACAAGCATGTGCCTTTCGATGCACCGGATCGGCCGTTGGGATCCCAAAGAAATCAAGCACTTGGTTGTCGGAGTGGAAGGACGGTGCATCGATCTGCCCCTTCGCCTGGATGCGTGCGCTGCATCATCCGACAGCCGGTGGGAGCGTGCCGCGCCAAACGGTGTGCGCACCTGCAGCGAATGTGCAAACGCACAAGTTGCGGGCGCTCGCCAACTCGCCTGGGCGAATGGGAGCCGCCTCGCTCCCCGTTTGCCACTGAACCTCGCCTCCGTTCCTTACGTTGTTTTGCTGCGCTAGGGAAAACCACTATCGCAGTAAAACCGCCCCTGAGAGGGTGAGTAAGAGTTCAGTCAGTTTCACTATCCAGAATCGCCGCACACATTCCAAGAGCAAACCAGGAGACAGGCGATGCAGGATGGATTGGTAGGAAAAATCGAGGCGCATCCGAAATATGCGCAGCTCAAACAGCGGCGCAACAGGCTCGGCCTGGTTCTGACAGTGCTGATGCTGGCCGTGTATTACGGCTACATCGCGCTGATCGCATTCGATAAGCCGTTTCTCGCCAAGCCCGTGGGCGCCGGCGTGATGAGCGTGGGCGTGCCCGTCGGTATGGCGGTCATCATTTTCACCGTCGTCATCACCGGCATCTACGTGCGCCGGGCCAACAGCGAATACGATCAACTGACGCAGGACATCCTGAAGGACGTCGCCAAATGAAGAAGATGCTTTCGATCTTGCTGGCGGCGTTACTGGCCGCAGGCGCCTGCGGAGCGGCCTTCGCTGCGGGCGGTGATGTCGGACAGACCGCCAAGCAGGAAACCAACACCACGGCCATCGTGCTCTTTGCACTGTTTGTGGCCGGCACGCTCTGGATCACGAAGTGGGCGGCCAAGCGTACGCGCTCCGCGGCCGATTTCTATACGGCCGGCGGCGGCATTACCGGTTTCCAGAATGGCCTGGCCATCTCGGGCGACTACATGTCGGCGGCGTCCTTCCTCGGCATTTCCGCCGCCGTGATGACCTCCGGCTACGACGGCCTGATCTATTCGATCGGCTTTCTGGTCGGCTGGCCGATCATCACGTTTCTGATGGCCGAACGGCTGCGCAACCTCGGCAAGTTCACCTTTGCAGACGTGGCGGGCTACCGGTTTGAGCAAGGGCCCATCCGCAGCTTTGCCGCCGTTGGCACGCTGGTGGTGGTGGCGTTCTACCTGATCGCTCAGATGGTGGGCGCAGGACAGCTCATCAAATTGCTGTTCGGGCTGGATTACTGGATTGCGGTGGTGATCGTCGGCGCATTGATGATGGTCTACGTGCTCTTCGGCGGCATGACCGCAACCACCTGGGTGCAGATCATCAAGGCGTGCCTGCTGCTGGCCGGCGTGACGTTCATGGCCATCATGGTGCTGGCCCAGTACGGCTTCAGCCTGGAGGTGCTGTTCGCCAAGGCTGTCCAAGTCAAGACGGCCATTGCGGCCAATGCCGGCAAATCGCCCGACGAGGCCGCCAAGATCGGTCTGGCGGTGATGGCGCCGGGTGGCTTCATCAAGGACCCGATCTCGGCCATCTCGTTCGGCATGGCACTGATGTTCGGCACCGCCGGTCTGCCGCACATCCTGATGCGTTTCTTCACGGTGCCCGATGCCAAGGAGGCGCGTAAATCGGTCTTCTGGGCAACCACCTGGATCGGCTACTTCTACATCCTGATCTTCGTCATCGGCTTTGGCGCCATCACGCTGGTGCTGACCAACCCGGAACTGTCCGACGTGGCCAAGGGCGTCATCAAGGGCGGTGCCGGCACGGCCAATATGGCTGCGGTGCTGGTGGCCAAGACGGTGGGCGGCGATGTGTTCTACGGCTTCATCTCGGCCGTGGCCTTCGCCACGATTCTGGCGGTGGTGGCGGGGCTCACGCTGTCGGGTGCGTCGGCGGTGTCGCATGATCTCTACGCCACGGTCTTCAAGAACGGCAAGGCCAACAGCGCAGACGAACTCAAGGTGTCGCGCATCACCACGCTGGTACTGGGCGTGATTGCCGTGCTGCTGGGCATTGCGTTTGAGAAGCAGAACATCGCGTTCATGGTGTCGCTGGCGTTTGCGGTGGCGGCATCGGCCAACTTCCCGGTGCTGTTCCTCTCGATGCTGTGGAAGGGCTGCACCACGCGTGGCGCCGTCATTGGCGGGTTCCTTGGCTTGATCTCGTCGGTGGGTCTGACGATCGTGTCGCCGTCGGTGTGGGAAGCCACGCTCGGGTATCCGAAGGGCTCGGCGTGGTTCCCGTACACGTCGCCGGCGCTGTTCTCGATGACGATCGGCTTCGTGGGCGTGTGGCTGTTCTCGGTGCTGGACAGCAGCGTTCGCGCCAAGAACGAGAAGGCGTCGTTCGCCGCGCAGCAGGTTCGCTCGGAAACCGGCCTCGGTGCGGCTGGCGCATCGGGTCACTGATCGGCCACTGGCCACGCTGATCGGAGGCGGGTGACGCGTTGCTTCGCCCGCCTTCAAGGCAACCATGCCCAGCGCTTTCAACTTCAACGTCTGGCCGTTCGACTGCCTCGACCAGGACGAGCAGCGCCTGGTGCGCGATGCCGTCGACATCGGCTATTACCCGGAAGGGCAGACCCTCCTCGATACGGGTGCCGCACCGCTGCACCTGTTCCTGATCATCAAAGGCCACGTCGCCCAGTACGACGGCGACGAGCTGATCGCCACCTATGGCCCCGACGATTGTTTTGACGGCCGAGCGCTGGTGGCCGGCAAGGCAAGCAGCCGCTTCGTCGCGGCTGAAGAAGTGGTGGTCTACCAGATTGCGCGCCAGGCAGTGCGTGACCTCATTGCCGCCAACGCCACTTTTGGTGCGCTGCTTTTTTCCGATCTCGGCAGCAAGCTCAGCGCCATCGCGCAGCGGCAAAACATGGAGACGATGCAGTCGTTGGCCGTCTCGCACGTGAGCGACGCCTTCATCCGGCCCGCCCATTTCGTTGATGCCGACACAGACGTAGTCTCCGTCGTCAAGCTGTTCCAGGCACACAACACCTCGAATGTGCTCGTGCGTGATGGCACGGGCAGCCCGCCGCGCGTGGGCATCTTCACACGCAGCTCCTTGCAGCGCGCCGTCCTGCAGGGCACACCGCTGGATCGTCTGCCGGTGGGGCAGATGAGCCAGTTCTCGCTCATCACCGTGCCCGCCTCCGCGCACATCGGCGACGCCCTGACGCTGATGCTGCGCCATCGCGTTCATCGCCTGGTCGTTACGCATGGAGATGAGATTCTCGGCTTGCTTGAATCGCTGGATGTGTTCAGCTTCCTGGCCAACCATTCGTATCTGCTGACCGTGCAGATCAACCTGGCCCAGGATCTGGACGCGCTCGCGCAGGCGGCCGCGAAGATCACGCGGATGGTCGCGCTGCTCACGCGTGGCGGCTCGCGCATTGACCACGTTGCCAGCCTCGTACGCGAAATCAACGCGCGCCTGTTTGAGCGTGCCTGGCAGATGATCGCGCCACCGGAGCTGGTGGAAAACAGTTGCCTCTTCGTCATGGGCAGCGAGGGGCGTGGCGAGCAACTGCTCAAGACCGATCAGGACAACGCGCTGGTGCTGCGCGATGGCTATGTACCTCCGGCTGATCTGCAGCGCATCGTCACGCGCTTCTCCGATGCGTTGGCTGCATTCGGCTACCCGCCTTGCCCCGGCGGCATCATGCTCAGCCGGCCCGAGTGGTGCATGGCCGCGAGTGACTTCGCGCGGCGCATTCGCGAATGGCTGATCCTGCCAAGCCCCGAGGGTCTGATGCGTCTCGCCATCTTTTTCGATGCCCACGCCGTATGTGGCGATGCAGCCTTGCTCAGACAATTGCGGCGGACCTTGCTGGAACTCACGATCGACAATGACGCCGTGCTGGGTCGATTTGCCGCCGCCGTTGAAGCCTTCAGTGTCGCGCCGGGCTGGCGCGATCGCCTGCTCGGGTTTGGCGATTCCGATCCGGTCATCGACGTAAAGAAGGAGGGCATTTTCCCGATCGTCCATGGGGTGCGCAGTCTTGCGCTCGCCCACCAGATACTCGACGAGACCGGCACCGTGCCGCGCCTGGAAGCGCTTGTGCGCGCCGAAGCGGTCGACGCCCACATGGCCGCCGAGCTGAGCGACAGCTTGCACTTCCTAATGTCGCTGCGGCTCAAGGCCGGGCTGGCGGAGGTCGATGCGCGTCAACCGCTGTCGTGCGACGTGCATCTGGCGCGCCTGTCGTCGCTGGAGCGTGACTTGCTCAAGGACGCGCTGGGCGCGGTCAAGCGGTTCAAGGCGCTGCTGCAGCAGCGCTGGCGGACGGAGTGGATGTGATCATCGGCGGCGGTTTTTCTGCCTGGCTGCAGGCACTGCGCAAGCGGCGCCTGCTGCGCAGGTTGCGCGATCCGGCGTTCCGCTTCCTGTTCGACGCTCCGCCCTCAGACGAGTGGGTCGCGCTCGATTGCGAGACCACCGGCCTGAACGTGCGCACCGACGAGATCATCTCCATCGCCGCCGTCCGTATCGTCGGCAATCGCATCCTGACCAGCGAATGCCTGGAGTTGCTGATCCGGCCGCAAGGCGAGATGCGCCCAGAAAGCATCTGCGTGCATCGTCTGCGCAATCGCGACCTGGACAGCGGGATGTCAATCGAGCAGGCCGCCCACACACTGCTGCATTTCATCGGCAGCAGACCTTTGGTGGGCTACTACCTTGAGTTCGATGTGGCGATGCTCAATCGGGTGGTGGCGCCTATGCTGGGCATCGGCCTGCCGCAGCCCAAGATCGAAGTCTCTGCCCTCTATTACGACCATCAATTCCAGCAGTTGCCGCCGTATCGGCAGCAGGGCGATCCCGACCTCGACCTGCGCTTCGCCACCGTGATGAAGGAACTGGACTTGCCGACGTGGGACGCACACGACGCGCTGAACGACGCGGTAATGGCCGCGTTGGCCTTTGTGAAGCTGCGCCATCTGGGAGCAACGTAACGCGCGGTGTCAGATGGACGGCGGTTGGGCGGGTTCCGACGCGTTGCGCTGCACCGCTTCGTCGTGTTCGGCGGCCGCATCTGCAGCGCGGTTGGTGCGCCATGCATACAGTACGGTAATCAGCACATAGACGATGGGCGCACCCTGCGCGCCGACCCAGTACGCGAAGGTCCAGTCCGAGTTGAAGACGTGCATCGACAGGTCGCGCGCAAAAAACGCGATCACGAACGTCACCACAAACCACACCGCGAGCAGCGCCGCGATCCAGCGCATGTTGGCAATCCACCGGCGGCGCGCCGGCGTTCCGGGCGTGATGCTCATGCGGTGGCCTCCTCCCCAGAGGAGGCGCGGTGCAGGGTGATGCGAAAGCGCGCTCCCGCCAGCCGCGGCGACGCCTGATACACGTTGTCGAGCACCTCGATGTCGCCGCCGTGCTGCTGCACGATTTCGCGCACGATGGCCAGGCCCAGCCCACTGCCTTCGGCCTGGGTGCCGAGGATGCGGTAAAAGCGCTGCATCACCCGTTCGCGCTCCGCCACGGGGATGCCGGGGCCGGTGTCGTCCACGTCGATGAAGACGAACGGCTCGAACGGCGCGGTGGTCACGCGCACGGTGACATGTCCGCCGTCCGGCGTGTAGCGGATCGCGTTGTCGAGCAGGTTGTTGAGCATCTCAGCGAGCATCGTCGCATTGCCCGAAATCGTGACGGGCGGCCCAGGCTCTTCGAAGCCGAGGTCGATCTGCTTGGCCCACGCCTTGGGCAGCCAGTCGGCCACCACCTGGCGCGACAGCGCGCAGATATCCAGCGGCACCATACCGTCGGTGGTGCCCATGTTTTCCATGCGCGCGAGCGAAAGCAGTTGCTTGACGAGGTGCGCGGTGCGATCCGAACTGTCGGCGATGTGCGCGAGCGTGCGGCGCAGTTCGTCGGGCGACTGCTCGCGCTGTGCCAGCTCGGCCTGCATGCGCAGCCCGGCCAGCGGTGTCTTCATCTGATGCGCGGCATCTGCAATGAAACGCTTCTGCGTATGCACCGATTGCTCCAGGCGCCCGAGCAGATCATTAAATGACGCCACGAGCGGCGTCAGTTCCTGCGGCGCGGCACCTTCGTCGATGGGGCTGGTGTCGCCTGGGTTGCGCGCGCGAATGCGTTCCTGAATCGCGTTGAGCGGCGCTAGCCCGCGCGTCAGTCCAAACCACACCAGGATCACCGCCAACGGCAGGATCACGAACTGCGGCAGGATCACGCCCTTGATGATTTCGTTCGCCAGTTGCGCGCGCTTGTCGAGCGTCTCCGCCACCTGCACCAGCGCGGGCTTGTCGCCCGAGCCCGGTCGCTGCACGAAGGTATATGCGACCCGAATCTCTGTGCCGTGGATGTGGTCGTCGCGCAGCTGCACGAGGCCGCCCGCGTTGGCGTCTTCTTCGGGCGGCAGCGGGAGGTCACGGTCCCCGGAGACAAACTCGCCGTTGGTGCCGAGCACCTGGTAGTAGATATTGTCGGTTTCGTCCGCACGCAAAATCTCACGCGCCGAGATCGGAAGCTGCAGCGTCACGCGTCCGTTGACTTCGCGCAGTTGCTGGCTGAGCACGATCGCGCTCGATTCCAGCGCGCGGTCATATGGCGCATTCGCAATCGACTTGGCCACCAGGTAGGTCACCGCAATGCTCATCGGCCACAGCAACAGCAGCGGCGCAAGCATCCAGTCGAGAATTTCGCCGAAGAGCGATCGGGCGACGGGCCGCGTGGCGTCGTCTTCGAGGTGGGGGAGGGTGTCGGTGAGGCTGCCGCCGCCATCGCCTCCGTCATCGTGGCCGTCTGCCCCTGGCGCCGTGCCGGCACGTTCGCGCAGCGATCCGCGATGCCGACGCCACGGCCAGGCCAGCCGATCACCCATGGGCGGCGGTTGCGGTGGTGGTCGTTGGCGTGGCCATGCGTTCCAGGCAATAGCCCAGCCCGCGCACGGTCGCGATACGGATGCCTTCCACTTCGATCTTCTTGCGCAGCCGGTGGATGTAGACCTCGATGGCGTTGTTGCTGACTTCCTCGCCCCAGCCGCAGAGGTGGTCGACCAGCTGTTCTTTCGACACCAGGCGGCCGACGCGCGCCAGCAGAATCTCCAGCAGCCCGATCTCGCGCGCCGAGAGTTCCACCACCTGGTCATGGATATAGGCAATGCGCCCGACCTGGTCGAATGCCAGCGGCCCGTGGCGCACGAGTGTGGCGCCGCCGCCCGTGCCGCGTCGCACCAGCGCACGCACGCGGGCCTCCAGCTCGGACAGCGCGAACGGTTTGGCCATGTAATCGTCGGCGCCCAGGTCCAGGCCCTTGACGCGTTCTTCCACGCTGTCGGCGGCGGTCAGGATCAGTACCGGCAGCATGGCCCCGCGCGAACGCAGGCGCTTGAGGACCTCCAGCCCCGACATACGGGGCAGGCCCACGTCGAGAATCAGCAGGTCATAGGTCTGCGCCGTCTGCGCGGACAGCGCCGCGTCGGCAGTCGCCCCGTCGAAGGCTTGGTCGACGGCATAGCCCGCCTGGCGCAGCGAGCGTGTGAGCCCGTCCGCCAGCGTGGCGTCGTCTTCGGCAATCAGGATGCGCATGCGTGTCTCCCCGCGATGCCGGGCAAGATGTCTTGCCCATCCCGCCCGCTACATTGTTTTCGCGCGACAACTGATCTGGAGACTTGTCAAAACCACTGGTTTTTTATACAGTACTCCGAATTCGCGGTGCTGTAGTCTTGGCGGCGCTAAAGTCATGGAATGGGTCGCGTCGGGGCAATCAGCCAGCGGCCCGTTGTTGCAGGCAACCGCTGGAATCGCAAGCCCTTGCGGCCCATTTATACACCAATTTGCACGAAGGACGACCATGGAAGACGGTAAGAAGGCAGCCGCGATGAGCGCAGAAAAGCAGAAGGCGCTGGCTGCCGCGCTCGCGCAGATCGAAAAGCAGTTCGGCAAGGGCTCCATCATGAAGATGGGCGACGCCGAGGTCGAGCCGGTCCAGGTCGTGTCGACGGGTTCGCTCGGGTTGGACGTGGCGCTGGGCGTTGGCGGCCTGCCGCGCGGCCGTGTCATTGAAATCTACGGTCCGGAATCGTCGGGTAAGACCACGCTGACACTGCAAGTGGTTGCCGAGATGCAGAAGCTGGGCGGCACTTGTGCTTTCATCGACGCAGAACATGCTCTTGACGTCACTTATGCCGACAAGATTGGCGTCAGCGTGCCGGACCTGCTGATCTCCCAGCCGGACACGGGTGAGCAGGCTCTGGAAATTGCCGACGCGCTGGTGCGCTCGGGCTCGGTTGACCTGATCGTCATTGACTCGGTGGCCGCGCTGGTGCCGAAGGCTGAAATTGAAGGCGAAATGGGCGACGCGTTGCCCGGCCTGCAGGCCCGTCTGATGAGCCAGGCGCTGCGCAAGCTGACCGGCACCATCAAGAAGACCAATTGCATGGTCATCTTCATCAACCAGATCCGCATGAAGATCGGTGTGATGTTCGGTTCGCCGGAAACGACCACGGGTGGTAACGCACTGAAGTTCTACGCTTCGGTGCGTCTGGACATCCGCCGTATCGGCTCGATCAAGAAGGGCGACGATGTGGTCGGCAACGAAACCAAGGTCAAGGTCGTCAAGAACAAGGTGGCGCCGCCGTTCCGCGAAGCCATTTTCGACATCCTCTATGGCCAGGGTGTGTCGCGCGAAGGAGAAATCATCGACCTCGGTGTGGAAGCCAAGATCGTTGAAAAGTCCGGCGCCTGGTACAGCTACGGTGGCGAGCGCATCGGCCAAGGCCGCGACAACTGCCGTGAATACCTGCGCGAGAACCCCGACCTCGCCCGTGATATCGAGAACAAGGTCCGCGAAGCACTGGGCGTGACGCCGATGGGCGCCGTCGCAGTGGCCGAGGAAATCGGAGAAGAGTAATTGGGTTGGCCGTCGGCGCAGATCGACGGCTCTATCGAGCTTCATACGCCTGCCGTCCCCCAACGGTGGGCGTTTTCTTTTGAGCCTGGAATCTATGCCGCTGCCGCGCCCACCGTTATCGCTGAAGGCTCGTGCGCTGGGCTATCTATCTCGGCGCGAGCATAGTCGTGTCGAATTGCGCCGTAAGTTGGTGCCGCACGCCGAGTCCGTCGAAGAGGTCGACGCGCTGCTGGATTGGCTGGAGAGCCAAAACTGGCTGTCCAATACGCGCTTTGCCGAGAGCATGGTGCACCGCCGCGCGAGCCGCTACGGTACGGCTCGCCTGATGCAGGAGCTGAAAACCCATCAGCTTGGCGCAGAGACGCTGGGCGAGGTCAAGGCGCAACTGCAAAGTACGGAGGCGGCGCGAGCCAAAGCCTTGTGGGAAAAGCGCTTCGGCCGCCCGCCGGCCGACCTGGCCGAACGCGCCAAGCAGGTGCGATACATGATGGCGCGCGGTTTCTCCCGTTCCGTCGTGTCGCGCATCATCGCTGGGGCCGATGAACTGTTGGAAGATGGCGACGAGTCGGCCTGAATGCCGTCGATCTCCCAACAATTCGCTTGGACAATTCGGCTGCGCATGAATCGCGTTGGTTGCACCTCACGCGGTTGTCGCAACCGCTTTCACACTGCATTGCAGCAGGCGACCGGCTTGGTCGTGACGACGTGTTAAAATACTGGTCTTTGATACCGCCCCGAACCTCAATTCTGGTTGCAGGGCGGTATGTTCGTGTGTGGCGGCTGATGCGCTGTCGCATACGTCCCGTAGGCGATGCGCGCGATCCGCGTGTGCCGCCTCCATCGGTCCTATCGGTCTGTCTGGTCCATGCCTCTGTCTGCCCCCGTCCCGCGCGTCATGCGCCACCGCCGTGCCATCACGGTGGAGGCCTATTTGCGGGAAGACGGCCTGTGGGACATTGAAGCGCGCCTGACCGACACCAAGCCTCGCGATATCCCCCTGGCCAGCGGCGGCGTGCGCCCCGAAGGCCAGCCGCTGCATGACCTGTGGCTGCGCGTGACCATCGATACCCGCATGAATGTCGTGGATGCCGAAGCGTGTTCCGATTGGGTGCCGTACCCCACACATTGCGACACGATCGGCCCGGCCTACCGCAAACTCATCGGCCTGAACCTGATGAAGGGTTTTCGAAAGGCCTCGCGTGAGAGACTTGGCGGTGTGGCGGGCTGTACGCATCTGACCGAGCTGTGTGGCGTGCTGCCGACCGCCGCCATCCAGGCCTTCGCCGGCGACGTCTTTCCGGTGCGCGATAACTCCAACGACCTGCGTCCGATCGAGCCTGGCGAAAAGCCGCCTTACCAACTCCACGGCTGCCACGCCCTGCATCTTGGAGGCGAGGTGGTCCGCAAGCATTACCCGCGCTGGTTTGCATACCAGCCCGAAGCCAAGATCCAACCGCCACCCACCGAACTCGCGCCTGAGCCCTCGTCCTGAAGGGCACCGCGCCGTTCGCGTTTTCAATACTCATCACACTTACTCTGCCTAGCAAAGGAAACACGCATGAATATCCATGAGTACCAAGGCAAGGAAATCCTGCGCAAATACAATGTGCCGGTTCCGCGCGGCATTCCGGCCTTCTCGGTCGACGAGGCCATCAAGGCTGCTGAAACCCTGGGCGGCCCGGTGTGGGTCGTGAAGGCACAGATTCATGCGGGTGGCCGTGGCAAGGGCGGCGGCGTGAAGGTTGCCAAGAGCATGGAGCAGGTCAAGGAATACGCCAGCAGCATCCTGGGCATGACGCTGGTGACGCACCAGACCGGTCCGGAAGGCAAGAAGGTCAACCGCCTGCTGATCGAAGAAGGCGCGGACATCAAGAAGGAACTGTACGTTTCGCTGGTGGTGGACCGCGTGTCGCAGCAAGTGGCGCTGATGGCGTCGAGCGAAGGCGGCATGGACATCGAAGAAGTCGCCGAATCGCACCCGGAAAAGATCCACACGCTGCTGATCGATCCGCAAGCGGGTCTGCAAGACGCGCAGGCTGACGACATCGCCCGCAAGATCGGCGTGCCGGATGCTTCGATCGCACAAGCTCGCCAAGCCCTGCAAGGCCTGTACAAGGCGTTCTGGGAAACCGACGCTTCGCAAGCTGAAATCAACCCGCTGATCCTGACCGGCGACGGCAAGGTCATCGCACTGGACGCCAAGTTCAACTTCGACTCGAACGCGCTGTTCCGTCACCCGGAAATCGTCGCTTACCGCGATCTGGATGAAGAAGACGCCAACGAAATCGAAGCCTCGAAGTTCGACCTGGCCTACATCTCGCTCGACGGCAACATCGGCTGCCTGGTGAACGGCGCCGGTCTGGCCATGGCCACGATGGACACCATCAAGCTGTTCGGCGGCGAGCCGGCCAACTTCCTGGACGTGGGTGGCGGTGCCACCACCGAGAAGGTGACCGAAGCCTTCAAGCTGATGCTGAAGAACCCGAACGTGCAGGCCATTCTGGTCAACATCTTCGGCGGCATCATGCGTTGCGACGTGATCGCCGAAGGCGTGATCGCTGCGTCGAAGGCTGTGTCGCTGTCGGTGCCGCTGGTTGTGCGCATGAAGGGTACCAACGAAGACCTCGGCAAGAAGATGCTGGCCGAGTCGGGCCTGCCCATCATCGCCGCAGACACGATGGCAGAGGCCGCCGAGAAGGTCGTGGCCGCAGCCGCCGGCAAGTAAGCCGCCCGCTGACCCAACCATACGCGAACGCGGGCGGCGCCTCGAAGTACGCAACCGTACGACGGCGCGGCTCGCTGCATAAAAGGATTACAGCATGTCGATTCTGATCAACAAAGACACCAAGGTCATCACCCAGGGGATTACCGGCAAGACCGGCCAGTTCCACACCCGCGGCTGCCGCGACTACGCCAACGGCAAGAACTGCTTCGTCGCCGGCGTGAACCCGAAGAAGGCCGGCGAAGACTTCGAAGGCATTCCCATCTACGCGACCGTCAAGGACGCGAAGGCACAGACCGGCGCAACCGTGTCGGTGATCTACGTGCCGCCCGCAGGCGCAGCCGATGCGATCTGGGAAGCTGTTGAAGCTGAACTGGACCTGGTGGTTTGCATCACCGAAGGCATCCCCGTGCGCGACATGATGATGGTCAAGGACAAGATGCGTAAGGCCGGCAGCAAGACGCTGCTGCTGGGCCCGAACTGCCCGGGCCTGATCACGCCGGACGAAATCAAGATCGGCATCATGCCGGGTCACATCCACCGCAAGGGCCGCATCGGCGTGGTGTCGCGCTCGGGCACGCTGACGTACGAAGCCGTGGGCCAGCTGACCGCGCTGGGCCTGGGCCAATCGTCGGCAGTCGGTATCGGCGGCGACCCGATCAACGGCCTGAAGCACATCGACGTGATGAAGATGTTCAACGACGATCCGGAAACGGACGCCGTGGTCATGATCGGTGAGATCGGTGGTCCGGACGAAGCCAACGCGGCTTACTGGATCAAGGACAACATGAAGAAGCCGGTGGTTGGCTTCATCGCTGGCGTGACCGCGCCTCCGGGCAAGCGCATGGGCCACGCCGGCGCGCTGATCTCGGGCGGTGCCGACACCGCGCAAGCCAAGCTCGACATCATGGAAGAATGCGGCATCAAGACCACCAAGAACCCGTCGGAAATGGCACGTCTGCTCAAGGCGATGCTGTAATCGACAAGGTTTGAGGTTGTGCGAGAACGGGGGCTTCGGCTCCCGTTTTTGTTTGATCGCGATGCAGCATGCGATCCGGGCACGACATGTGTATAAGCACACAAGACGCTGCAAACCGATTTCCCGCCAACCCGCAAGGACATCTTCGAGAACACTATGGCGCTCACCTCCAGCGCATTCTGGTTCGCACTTGGCTCCATCATCCTGACCAACATCGTGCTGTCGGGCGACAACGCGGTGGTCATCGCGCTGGCCGCGCGCAACTTGCCCAAGCGTCAGCAGAAGCAGGCCATTTTCTGGGGCAGCGCCGGCGCCATTGTGCTGCGCGTGGTGTTGACCGTGCTGGCCGTCAAGCTGCTTGCGTTGCCATACCTGAAAACGATTGGCGCGGTGCTGCTGGTCTACATCGGTGTGAAGCTGCTGGCGGAAGCCGACGAGGAGGCCGCCGATCGCCATCAGCGTGCCGGCCTATGGGCGGCCATCCAGACCATCCTCATCGCCGACTTTGTGATGTCGCTCGATAACGTCGTCGCTGTGGCCGCCGCGGCCGAGAAGGGGCCGCCAGGCACGACGTTTCTGCTGCTGGTGCTGGGGCTTGGACTCTCGGTACCGCTGATCGTGTTCGGCAGCACGTTGCTGGTGGGCGTCATGGCGCGCTTTCCCGTCATCATCACGCTCGGGGCGGCGCTGCTCGGCTATCTGGCTGGCGACATGCTCGTCACCGATCCGATCGATGCGGCGTGGTTTGAGCGCGCGGTGCCGTATGCGGACGTGGTGGTGGGGTGCGTGGGGGCGCTGCTCGTCGTCAGCGTAGGCAGGTGGCTCAGCCGGCGAACGTTGCGCCAGGCCTAGTCCGAACGAATCCCCTCGAAAGTAGGTGATGACGGGTTCTGTCCGGAATTCTGTCAAGAACGGTCAGATTTGCGCCGCAAATTTGGACAAAGCGCGCCAGTTCTTTCCCCGAAATATGGTGTGTGCCTTGGCATAGTCCATGCACGGTGGCCTCCCAACAACAAAATGCCTTTTGGGGAGAGGTCATGACATTCAAGCACAGCAAGGGAACAAGGCGTCGGGCGGGCGGCTTTACGCTGATCGAACTGATGATCGTGGTGGCGATTGTGGGGATTCTGGCGGCATTGGCGATTCCGGCGTATCAAGACTATACGATTCGGTCGCGGGTGACTGAGGGGCTAATCATCGCTGTGCAGGCGAAGGCGTTGGTGGTCGAGAACGCTGCAAACGCACAAAGCAGCCTATCGCTGGGCGCCGCCTCGCTACCAGCTACACGCAATGTGGCCTCGTTAGATATTGATGGTGGCTCCGGCGAAATTTCCATCGGGTTCACCTCTAGCGTGGCAGGAGCCGGCAGCAACACGCTAATCCTCACGCCCTACTCGGGCACTGCGTCGTCTACTTACGCGAATCTCAGGGCGGGGTCGGCTCCTCCAGCAGTCGTCATGTGGGCATGCTCGGCGAACGGCAAGCAAATGCCACCGAACGTAAACCGCATCGGGACGCCAACTCTGGACGCTCGATATGCTCCGGCGGAGTGCAGATAGCGATCCTTGTGCTCAGTCGAGGCGTCTACACGCGTCGTTTTCGTGTAAGCCGCCGGCCACTGATGACTTTGTGCCAGCTCCACAGAAATTGACGATCCACGTCACGGCATGTCAAAAACTGTCACTTCATGCCCAAGCAGTAGAGCGAATAGCGACAGTTTTGACACACAAGTTCACGAAATCAAGTTGGCACGGTCCCTGCTCAAATAGCCTCGCATCATCCTTAACCAAATTTTTCCGGGGGAAAATTCAATGAAAACGATGCGTCGTCTGAACAAGCGTGTCCAGAAGGGCTTCACGCTGATCGAACTGATGATCGTGGTCGCGATCGTCGGCATTTTGGCTGCTATCGCCATTCCGGCTTACCAGGACTACACGATTCGCGCTCGCGTGACGGAAGGTCTGGCACTGGCCGCTCAAGCCAAGGTCCTCGTGGCAGAAAACGCCGCGAACGCTCAAACTCGTCTCGACGCTGGTTCGTCGGCTTTTGTGGCGACTAAGAACGTGTCCGGGATGGTCATTGATGGTACGACAGGCGAAATCCAACTCACGTATCAACCCGTGGCGAGCGGCGGCACCCTCGTGCTGAAGCCCGCAGCAGGGGGCGCAGCGTTGTCGGCAGGTAGTGTTCCGACTAGTCAAATTCAGTGGGGTTGCTTTGCTTCGGGCAAGGTCGCCACGTCGCAGGTGCCGGCTCCGACCGCGTACGCCAACCCATCTTTGCAGGCGAAGTACGCTCCGGCAGAGTGCCGCTAAGCTATAAGCTAGCTTATTGGCAAGAGCGCCTTCGGGCGCTCTTTTTGTTTGGTGTCTGTTCTTCTATCCCCTGATGCCCCGTTCTCCAGCCTTGTTGATACCACTGTCGCTTGCTGTTGCAGCGTGTTGGTCAATTCCATTTCTAGTTGCGCCACACACATACCCCATCCCAACCTTCTATGGCGAATTTGCCAGTGCGGTTTGTTGGGCAGTGTTGGCTGTGGTGGCACTTGGTGCGACATGGCGGGAGAAAGTAGTGTTTCCCGTTGCAGCACTGGCGCCCGTCGCGTTGGTGCTCGTTCTTATTGTTCAACTGGACGTCGCGACGCCAATCAACCCCTTCTATTCGTTCGCGGCTATTGTGTTCCTACTCGCAGCAGCGGCTGCCACCGGAATTGGTGCGCGGTGCCGTGAGATTCCAGGAGTGCTACGGGCCATTGCTGTTGGCGTTCTAATTGGTGCGCTATTGACTGTGGCTATCGAGCTTCTGCAGTTGTTTCGCGTGCAGGGGTTACCGGAGTCACTGGTTTCGCCAGCCTCTACTGCTTTAGATCGCCGGATGTGGGGCAATCTGAATCAACCAAATCACGTCGCGTCCTATCTGAGTTTTGGCTTGGCAGCCTGTGTCTATCTTGCAAATGGAAGCAAGCTAGTGCGGGCGTTCCTAGTCGGGTGTGCATTGATGTTTCTGGTGGGCATGGCGCTGACGTTCTCTCGTACAGCGTGGATTCATACTGGCATCGTCGGTGTTCTGACTGGCTTACTGTTCTGGAAGCAGCGGGGGGGCCACAAAGGTTGGGCTATTGCGACTCCTCTGCTACTGCTGCTCGTTTTTGAGTTGTGCAACTGGTTGGTGAGCTACGCCAACATGTTGTGGGCCTTAGGGCTGCCAACGTCTTTGGCGACCCGCATGGAACACGGCGCCTCCGATCGCATGCCGATGTGGCATCACGCGTGGCATATGTTCGTGACCAACTTCTGGTTAGGTGGCGGTTGGGGGGACTACGCCTGGAATCAGTATGTGCAAACCGATCTGCTTGGGCCCGTCACGATGTCCTTGAATGCGCACAATGCCGTCTTGGATATCCTAGCGAAGGTTGGTATCTTTGGTTTGCTAGCAGTAGTCCTGCCGTTGGCTGGATTGGTGCGGGTCGCCATACGATCATCGTTCACCTCCGCCAGCGTGTTTCTCTACACCGTTGTTCTGGTACTGGCAGCACATTCGATGCTTGAGTATCCGCTGCAGTATCTTTACTTTCTATTGCCCTTTGCATTTGTATTGGGTTACGCCGACGATCGACCCCTGCGTTTCCCATCTGCTAGCATGGCTTGGGTATTGACTGGAATCATTGTGGTTTGCTGCATTGCTCTGACGGGTCGTATGTGGATCGACTACAAGCCGATTGAGCAACTTTACTACCAACAGGGAGGCGCGCAAGCGGCGCTTCGGCAGTATCAGGAAAGCAAGCAATTGTTGCTAGCACCGTACGCAAACCTGACTATTGCCAATAATGCTGGTATGACTTACGAGCTCGCGCCAGTCTTAGCTGCAATCGAACGGCAAGCCGTGCAGTTCTATCCCAGTGCTGGTCCGGTACAGCGTTGGGCCGTGGCTCTGGCATTCCAAGGTAAAACTGATGAGGCTGTACTTCAGGTTAGGCGCCTGCGTGATCTGAACTCTGAAGATTACGTAGGAGCTTCACTATTGATCGCGCATGTCTGCAAGGAAAAAATGGTCGGTTCGAAGGAATTTTGCACGCGCTTGAAAGCTAAAAATCTATTGACGGGCGTGGACTAATTTACGCCGTTTTATGAAGAGCCTCAGCTTGAAGATTTTTAATTTTTGAGCTGCATGCGTTAAAATTTGTTGCGGCATATCGCTCGATTCACGTCCTCGCTTAGTCTTCTCATCACTTGCAATGACTGCGGTTTTAGTTGCCGTGTCGAGCAATTACCAAGTGATGAGGAGAAATCAATGCAATTGAAGAGAAAGCCAGCGCACCTACAGTCCGGTTTCACGCTGATTGAGTTGATGGTTGTCGTTGCCATTGTGGGTATCTTGGCCGCGATCGCTGTGCCAGCGTATCAAGACTACACCATCCGTGCGAAGGTTACCGAAGGTCTAACAATCGCCGCACAAACCAAGACTCTGGTTGCGGAAAACGCTATTGCAGGCCAGAGCGATTTGTCCAAAGGAATGTCGACATTCACGACAACCAAGAATGTTTCGGCGCTGACTGTTGATAAAGACACCGGTGAAGTGGTTGTAACCTACGACTCGAAAATAGTGCCAGTCGACAAGAGTAAGTTGGTTCTGACGCCGTATTCGGATAGTGCCAACCTACAAGCTGGCAGTGTGCCTATGGCTGCAATTCAATGGGTTTGCGCAGCAGGCGGAAAAATTCTGCCCGAGGGTAACGTGAAACTGAGCACTACTCCCACGTTGGATGCTAAATATGCTCCACCTGAGTGCCGCTGACTTCCCTCCGCCGTAAGCAAAAAAGAGCGTCAGAAAGACGCTCTTTTTTTGTCGGGCAGACGATTATCCCGCCGCCCACTCCCCCGACTTCCCCCCATGCTTTTCTAGCAGCCGCACATCCCCAATCACCATCCCCCGATCCACAGCCTTGCACATGTCGTAGATCGTCAGCAGCCCCACCTGCACCGCTGTCAGGGCCTCCATTTCGACGCCGGTCTGCCCTCGGGTTTCTGCACGTACATTGCAGCGCACGCTGTGCTCGGCCTCGCTCAGTTGAAACTCAACCGCTACCTTCGTCAATGCCAACGGATGGCAGAGCGGGATCAAGTCCGAAGTCCGCTTGGACCCCTGAATCGCCGCAATTCGCGCGATGCCCAGCACATCGCCTTTCTTGGCATTGCCATCGCGCACCAGCGCAAACGTCTCGGGCAGCATGCGGATCGTACCGGTGGCGACGGCCACGCGGTGCGTGACGGCCTTGTCGCCGACATCAACCATATGGGCTTGTCCGGCGGAATCGAAGTGGGTGAGTTGCGACATGAGTGACAGCGCGTTTTGCGGGGCAGGGTGCGAAGCGTTTTATGATAGCAAGCACCCGGCTTGCGGCGATGTGGCCGCGCTGATTCCGCTCTCCGTGCTTTCCGTATGACGCTTTCACTTTTTCGGCCGCGCGCCCGCAAGCTGACGGCTGCTGTGTTGTTGTCGACGTGGCTTGCGCCCCTGCCGCTGCCCGTGCTGGCGCAGGCGGTGGCGTCCGCGCCGGCGGCCTCGGTCAACCCGGGGTTGGGTTCCGCCGCGGCGGCCGATCAGGTGCAGAGCAACCTGAATCGCAGCGTGCAGATCGGACGGCAGTCGCCGTACTTGCCGAAGGAGCCGACTGTCATTGATGCGCCGACGTACGAGTTGCCCGATATGGGCGATCCGTCGACGGCGTCGTTGTCGCCCGAGATGGAGCGTCGCCTGGGCGACCGTGTGATGCGCCAGATACGCCGCGATCCGGACTTCGTGCCCGACCCGCTGATTACCGACTACCTCAACACCATCGGCTACAAGCTCATCGAAGCGGCGCGCCGT
The DNA here is from genome assembly GCF_000620465.1 of Ralstonia sp. UNC404CL21Col. Taxonomy (GTDB): domain Bacteria; phylum Pseudomonadota; class Gammaproteobacteria; order Burkholderiales; family Burkholderiaceae; genus Ralstonia; species Ralstonia flatus. The sequence continues at coordinate 858,244 of NZ_JIBE01000003.1, read as the reverse complement.
CAGCACGTGGCGGGCAGTACGTCGGCGTCGAGCTTTGAGCTGTTTGCGGTGCGCGATCCCGGCATCAATGCATTTGCATTGCCGGGCGGCTACATCGGCGTGAACACGGGCACGTTGGTCGCGACCGAGAGCGAATCGGAGCTGGCGTCGGTGCTAGGCCACGAAATCGGTCACGTGCTGCAGCGGCATATTGCGCGCGGCATTGATAAATCCGGCGAGTCGATGTGGATTGCGCTGGCCTCGATTCTGCTGGCCGGTCTTGCGGCCACCAAGAGCGGGGACGCCGCGCAGGCCCTCGCGATGGGCGGGCAGGCGGCGGCGGTGTCGAACCAGCTCGCGTTCTCGCGCGGCGCGGAGCGCGAGGCCGATCGCGTCGGTTTTACGCTGCTCACGGGCGCGGGCTACAACCCGGACGGCATGCCGGACTTCTTCCGTCGCCTGCAGCGCGTCACGAACATTGCTGATACGGGCGTGATTCCCGGCTATGCGCGCACCCACCCGCTGACCGGCGAGCGCATCGCCGACATGGAGGACCGCGCGCGTGGCTTGCCGCATCCGCGCCAACCGCGTCGCCCGGAATTTGGTTTTGCGAAGGTGCGTGCGCGCGTGCTGCAGGAAACGTCGACGAGCGGCTATATCGACGTGCGCAATGCGATGCGCTCGCAATTGTCGTCAGCGCCGGATGCGCCGGTCGAGAAGCGCGCAGCCTTGTGGTACGGCGTGGCAGTTGCCAATCAGATGGCGGGGCGGCTGGATGACGCTGAACAAGCGCTGCAGGAAGCGCGACGTCTGTACGGCAACATTCCCGGCATCACGTCGGGCAGCGTCGAGTTGGATGTCACCGCCATCGAACTGGCACGCGCGCGTAACCGTGCGCCCGAGGCGCTGACGTTGGCACGCGCGGCGCTGGCTGCGTATCCGCTGTCGCGCGCGGTGGGCATCACCTATGCGCAAACGCTGCTCTCGGCCGGCCGGACCGATGACGCGATTCCGTATCTGAAAGACAAGACCCGCGAAGACACTGCCCAGCCGATCTGGTGGGACATGCTCGCCCGGGCCTATGCCGACAAGGGCAAGCGCGTTGAGCAGCATCGCGCGCTGGCGGAGAAATACGCGCGGGATGGGGCGTGGGGATCGGCTGTGGAGCAACTGAAGCTCGCCCGCGATGCGGGGGATGCGGATTTCTACACGTTATCCGAAGTCGATGCGCGCTTGCACCAGATGGAGCGGCAATACCGGGAAGAGAAGGCGGAAGACAAGGCGCTGCCGAAGTAGAGCCGGTGGGCCTATCGCGGCTATTCCGCTGGCCGCGCAACGAAGCCATAGCGCTTTGCGACTTCCGCGCGCGCAATCGGCTCAATGTCGAATGTCCGGTCACCCAGCGTCAGCGTTCCGAGCGCCGCTCCGCACGCCTCTCCGTGCCAGTTGGCCAACGAAGAAAACGGCTCCAAGTCATGATCGTGCAGCAGGGCGACGGTTTCCTCTGCGTCGTATCCGCCCACGTAACCGGGCAGCAGCACGCTGCCTTGTTCGTCGACAAAGCAGCCGGTCGGCGAGAACGCAGCGCTTGTGGTCGTCGTGAACGCTGGCGGCGCGCCATCGGCCGACAGCCGCGCCACCCAGGGCGTGTAATCGAGTTCGACAAACACGCGCTGTGGCCCGTTCTGGAAGAACCAGCGTCCGGCATCGTCATGCGCGTAGTTGCGCACGATGAAGTCGATGAGCGCCGTGTGGCGAATCGGCTCGCCGGACAGTTTGTTGGCCTGCGCATATTCGTTGCGCATGCGCCATTGGCCGCGCCGATCCAGCGCCAGCCAGCCAAAGCAATTCGGCACGTTCGGCCACTTGGCCATGGCCTGGCGGACGATGTCATCCATGAGCATCCTCCGCGTTGGCTTGGCGGCCCAGTACATCATCGAAAAAGCGCAGGACGCGTGCAGGCATCCAATCGACGCGGCCCGTCTTGCCATGGCGCAGCAGGAAGCCGACGTGGCCGCCGTGCAGCGGCTGGTCCAGCGTGATGTCGGGTGACACGTCGGCCACGCCCGGCAGATGCTGTCCGGGCAGGAACGGATCGTTGCGTGCGTTCAGCACCAGCGCCGGCACACGCACGTCGCGCAGCACGGGCTTCGACGACGCGCGCGTCCAGTAGTCGAGCACGTCGCGAAAACCGTGCAGCGGCGCGGTGACGACGTTGTCGAACTGCCCCAACGTGCGCGTGGCCATCATGGCGTCGCGGTCGTACAGGCCGGGGTGCTGGTCGAGCTTCGCATTGGCCTTGGCTTTGAGCGTGCGCAGAAACATGCGCGTGTAGACCATGTTGAAGCCTTTGGACAGCGCTGCGCCGCCGGCGCGCATGTCCAGCGGTGCGGAAACCGTCGCAGCCGCGGTCACGTAGCGGGCATCGGCGCCGTGTTCGCCCAGGTAGCGCAGCAGCGCGTTGCCGCCTAGCGAGATGCCGACAACCAGCAGCTTGCGGCCCTGCGGCTGGCAAACCGTCCGATATAGGCGTTCGAGGATCCACGCGATCTCGGCGCCATCGCCGCAGTGGTACATGCGCGGCGCGAGGTTCACCTCGCCCGAGCACCCGCGAAAGTGCGGAATGACGCCGGGCCAGCGGCGCGCGCGCAGCGCGTCCATCAGCAGCCGCGCGTAATGGCTGCGTGAATCGCCCTCCAGGCCGTGGAACATGACGACGAGCGGCGCGTGCGCGTCGGTCTCGTGCGTGGTCCAGTCGAGGTCGATGAAGTCGTGGTCGGGCGTGTCCCAGCGTTCGCGCCGATACGCAATCCGCGGAAAGCGCCACAGGCGCGCGGGCACGATCGTCTGCGCATTGCCGCCGATCAGCCACCACGGCGAGCGGAACGCGTGCGGCTCGAACGGCCCTGCCAGCAGGGCGCTCAGATTCAGTTCAAGAGGAGTGGCGTGGCGAGACGGATGGGTCATCGAAAGAGACGGCGGCCACGCCGAGCGCGGCAGCTTAGTGCAGAGAGTGCGTGACGCTGGCGATGGACGCAGCCACGCGTTCTTCGGCGGCCTGGCTGGAATGCACATGGGCGATGCGCCAGCCTTCGTGGTTCTGCATCAGCACGTAGGTCGTGTGCACGTACAGATCGGCCTCGGTGGCGGTGGCCGAGAAGCGCAGCGCTTCGGTGGCTTCGAAGATCGACACGCCCAGGGACGAATGCACCTGCTGCGAGAGGCATTCGATCCAGACCGGGTTCTTCTCGACCAGCGCATCGAGGCAGCCGCGCAGTTGCTCGTGGCCGTGCAGGCGCTGCCCGTCGGGCAGGATGAAGCTCACCGAATCCTCGTCGAGCCACAGCTTGAGCGCGCCATCGGCATCGCGGCGCTTGAGTGCATCGCGATAGGCTTCGAGGATGTCCTCGGCGGCTTCGAACAGGCGGGCAAATCGTGGCATGGCGATGAAAGTTGAGGAGAGCGTGTTACTGCGGCTGCAGCAGCCGGCGCAATTCATGAAACACCATCTCGGGGCCGATGTCGCGCAGGCAGCGCAAGTGGCCCAGCGGGCATTCGCGCGCAAAGCACGGGCTGCACTCCAGATGGAGCCACATGATACTCGCAGCGGGCGACAGCGGCGGCGTGTGGCGGGGGTCGCTGGAGCCGAATACGGCCACCTGTGGGCGTCCCAGGGCAGCCGTCACGTGCATCAGGCCGGAGTCGTTGCAGATGGCGGCTTCGGCGCGGGCAAGCAGTTCGATCGCCTCGTCGAGCGAGGTCTCGCCGCACAGGTTGCGCACGAACGGCGCGCGCTCGACGATGGCGTTGGCCATGTCGCGGTCCTTGCCTGAACCGAGCGCAACGATCTGCGCGTACGGGAACGAGCGGCGCAGCATCTGCGCCAGCTCCGCGAAATGCTCGGCCGGCCAGCGCTTGGCCGGGCCGTATTCCGCGCCGGGGCAGAAGGCAATCAGCCGCGCGTTGCCCGGAATGCCGAACTTGGCGGACGTGGCGGCCACGCGCTGCACATCGACGTCCAGCTTCGGATCGGGCAGCGTGTCGGGCAGCTTGGCGTGCGGCTTGAAAGCCAGCGCGGCGTAGTGCTGCACCATCGGCGGACGCGCGTTCTTGGGCGGATTCGGGTAGCGCACGTTCAGCACGCCCAGGCGCGACTCGCCCTTGTAGCCGATGCGCAGCGGAATGCCGGCCAGCCACGGGATCAGCGCGCTCTTGAACGAATTCGGCAGCACGTACGCTGCATCGAAGGTTTCGCCCTTGAGCTGCTGGGCGAACATCGTACGGCTGCCGAGCTGCAGCTTGCCGTGGGCGAGTTCGGTCGGCAGCACGCGCGCGATTTCCGGCATGCGCGCGAGCACGGGCGCCACCCATTTCGGGGCGATCGCGTGGATCTGCGCGCGCGGGTGCCGCGCCTTGAGTTGCGCGAACAGCGGCTGCGCCATCAGCGCATCACCGATCCAGTTGGGGGCGACGACGAGAATCTTGCGCATCATCGAATCGCCAGGCGAGTGCCGCGACCGGTGTACTGCAGGTGAATCGGGCTCAATGGTGGCCCTTCAGTTCAACGCCGGGGGCCAGCTTGTAGACGGTGCCGCAGTACGGGCACTTGGCTTCGCCGGTGTCGGCGATGTCGAGGAACACGCGCGGGTGGTAGTTCCAGGCCGGCGTTTTGGCGGTCGGGCAGTGCAGCGGCAGGTCGTCTGCGCCGATTTCGATCGTGGGTGCGGTTTGCGTGGTCATGGTGAGTGAGGAATGCCGGCGCGGTCTGAGCAGGTCAGCCACGCCGTGATATGGGCCGCAGGTTCAAGAACCGACAAAGGCGAAATTGTAAGGGGTGGGCGCAGGCGCGCCAACGCCGATTGTTGCAGTGCGTGGCGCCCGGCATGAATCGTTCCATTGGTCGGACGCGCGCTTTGCCGTTAAGCGGATGCTTAACATCAAAAGTATAATTGTGTGTTTCCTACGAGCCACCCATGTCGCCCCCGACGTTCCTGCGCGCCCGCGCTGCCGGCTGCCCCTGCCCGGCTCATCAAAAAGAGTCTGATTCGCCACTTTTGGGGGCGCCATGGCGCTAGTCCGCTGGGCAGCGGCATTGCAGCGCCGCTGGGAGGCCATTGATCCAGCAGAACGCGCGGGCTTCTTTGCCGGCGTGCGCGCCTATATGCCGTCGATGCCGCCGGTGCTGACCTGGGGGCTGGTGACTGGCGTGGCGATGAGCAAGTCGGTGCTCACCATCCCGCAGGCCATCGGCATGACGATCTTCGTGTATGCCGGGTCGTCGCAGCTGGCGGTGCTGCCGCTGTTGGCGGCGGGGTTGCCGATCTGGACGGCGCTGCTGACGGCCTTCATCGTGAACGTGCGCTTCATCATCTTCAGCGCCGGGCTGATGCAGCATTTCGGGCATCTGCCGTTCATGCGGCGCGTGGTTCTGGGTGTGTTCAACGGCGATCTGCCGTTCGTGCTGTTCACTCAGCGGTACCCCTCGGCCGCGCCTCAGGCGGGCAAGGAGGGCTATTACTGGGGCATGGTCCTGCTGAGCTTCGTGGGCTGGCAGGTGTCGTCCATCCTGGGCATCGTCGCGGCGAGCCTGTTCCCTGATGCGTGGGGCCTGGCGCTGGCCGGGACGCTTGCGCTCATTCCTGTCATGGTGTCGACCATTCGTAGCCGTGCCACGCTCATGGCGGTGGCTGTGGCGGCGGTGCTGGCGCTGGTTGCCTTCAAGCTGCCGTATCGATTGAGCCTCGTGATTGCCGTCACCGGCGCGATGGCCGCCGGCCTGGCGGCAGACGAAGCGGCCGCGCGCCTGCAATGGCAGCGCCGACGGGCCGCGCAGGCGACAGCTGACGAGGACGACGCATGAGCGCGCTGGAAATCTGGCTGGTCATTGCCGGCATGACCGTGGTGACCATCGTCACGCGTTCCCTGTTCCTGATCGTGGGCAACCGCATGACCCTGCCTACCCGCGTGCAGCACGCGCTGCGCTTTGCGCCGGCTGCCGCGCTTGTCGCCATCGTGCTGCCCGACCTCCTCTGGAACCAGGGGCACTTCGACGCGAGCTGGACCAACCCGCGCCTGATGGCCGGCGTTGCCGCCACCGCGTTCTACGTTGCCACGCGGCGCATGCTCGGCATGATCTTCGTCGGCATGGGCGTTTTTACCGTGCTGCGTCTCTGGGGATGAACATGTCGGCTTCCAATCGCAACGGCGTGATCTTCGCGTTTCTGGCCTACACGATGTGGGGCCTGTTTCCGCTGTACTTCAAGCTGCTCAAGGCGGTGTCGCCGGTCGAGATTCTTTCGCACCGGGTGATCTGGTCATTGGCGGTGATGGTGGTGATCCTGCTCGTGAAGCGGCACGGCGCTTGGTTGTGGGCGTTGCGCAAGCAACCGCGGGTGGTGGGGCGCTACGCCGCCAGCACCAGCCTGTTGGCCACCAACTGGCTGACCTACATCTGGGCGGTCAACCACGACCATGTGCTGGAAGCCAGCCTCGGATATTTCATCAACCCCCTCGTGGTGGTGATGCTGGCCGCACTGGTGCTCGGCGAGCGGCTGCGGCCGGTGCAGTGGGTCTCGGTGGCGCTGGCCGCCGCGGGCGTGGCATGGCTGACGTGGCAGGCTGGCACGCTGCCGTGGATCGCCCTGGCGCTGGCGTTTTCGTTTGGGTTCTACGGTTTGCTGCGCAAGACTTCGCCGCTGGGTGCGCTCGAAGGGCTGACGCTGGAAACGCTGCTGTTGTTTCCGCTGGCGTTGGCCTACCTCGGTTGGCTGGCTTCGCAGCATCAGAACGCCTTCCTGGCCGCATCGCCGGGCACGCAGCTGCTCCTGGCGCTGGCTGGCCCGCTGACGGCGCTGCCACTGCTGCTGTTTGGTGCCGGCGCCCGGCGTATTCCGTTGTCACTGCTCGGTTTGCTGCAGTACGTGAGCCCGACGCTGCAGCTGCTGCTGGGCGTCTGGCTCTATAACGAGCCGTTTGCGGGCCCCAAGGTGGCCGGCTATGTGCTGATCTGGGCAGGTCTGGCCGTGTATTCGGCCGAAAGCTGGATGCAACTGCGCCGCCGCACGCCGCTGCCGGCGTAGTCCCCGCCAATCGGCCTCGGCAAGACGGCCGAGCCCGGAGGACTCCGCCGAGAAACGCACGTTTTGACCAGGCGCATCGGGTAAAATCGCTGTTTTCCGCGATTTCTTCCGAAGCTGCCATGCCTCACGTCCTGCGTCTGTCCGATCTCATCTCCGAAGGAAAGCTTGCCGGTAAGCGCGTGTTCATCCGCGCCGACCTCAACGTGCCGCAAGACGATGCCGGCAACATCACCGAAGACACGCGCATCCGTGCTTCCGTGCCGGCCGTCAAAGCCGCGCTGGACGCCGGTGCCGCCGTCATGGTGACCTCGCACCTGGGCCGCCCGACCGAGGGCGAATTCAAGCCGGAAGATTCGCTGGCACCGGTTGCGAAGCGCCTGTCCGAACTGCTCGGCCGTGACGTGAAGCTCGTCCAGAACTGGGTGGATGGCGTGGAGGTCGCGCCCGGCCAAGTCGTGCTGCTGGAAAACTGCCGCGTGAACAAGGGCGAGAAGAAGAACAGCGACGAACTGGCCCAGAAGATGGCCAAGCTGTGCGACGTGTACGTCAACGACGCCTTCGGCACCGCCCACCGCGCGGAAGCCACCACGCACGGCATCGCCAAGTTCGCTCCCGTCGCTTGCGCGGGCCCGCTGCTGGCTGCCGAGCTGGACGCGCTGGGCAAGGCGCTGGGCCAGCCGGCCCGTCCTCTGGTGGCCATCGTGGCTGGCTCGAAGGTGTCGACCAAGCTGACCATCCTGAAATCGCTGGCCGACAAGGTCGACAACCTGATCGTGGGCGGTGGTATTGCCAACACGTTCATGCTGGCCGCCGGCCTGAAGATCGGCAAATCGCTGGCGGAAGCCGACCTCGTGGGCGATGCCAAGGCCATCATCGAGATGCTGGCGGCGCGCGGCGCGTCGGTACCCATTCCCGTTGACGTGGTGTGCGCCAAGGAATTCAGCGCCACCGCGGCCGCTACCGTCAAGGACGTGGCCGATGTGGCCGACGACGACATGATCCTCGACATCGGCCCGAAGACGGCCGCGCAACTGGCCGAACAACTGAAGAGCGCCGGCACCATCGTCTGGAACGGCCCGGTCGGCGTGTTCGAATTCGACCAGTTCGGCAATGGCACCAAGGTGCTGGCCGAGGCGATTGCTGCCTCGTCGGGTTTCTCGATTGCCGGCGGCGGCGACACGCTGGCGGCCATCGCCAAGTACAACATTGCCGACAAGGTGGGCTATATCTCCACCGGCGGCGGTGCGTTCCTCGAGTTCCTGGAAGGCAAGACGCTGCCGGCCGTCGAAATCCTGGAGCAACGCGCGCAAAACCAGGCCGCTGTGGCCTGACGCAAACGCCGCCACATCCCCACCACAACAACGAGACACCGCCGCCCATGACCCGCGCTACCAAGATCGTCGCAACGCTCGGCCCCGCGTCCAGCACGCAGGAAGTCTTGACCCGCATGATCGCTGCGGGGGTCGACGTGGTGCGGCTGAACTTCTCGCACGGCGCGGCGCAAGACCACATCGATCGCGCGCAGCTGGTGCGCGAAGTGGCGCGCTCGGTGGGCCGCGAGGTGGCCATCATGGCCGACCTGCAGGGCCCCAAGATCCGTGTCGGCAAGTTCGAGAACGGCAAGATCACGCTGGAGCCGGGCGATCGCTTCACGCTCGACGCCCGCTGCGAGCTGGGCAACCAGGAGCGCGTCGGCCTCGACTACAAGGAACTGCCGCGCGACGTGGGCCCCGGTGATCTGCTGCTGCTCAACGACGGCCTGATCGTGCTGCAAGTCGAGCGCGTGGTGGGCGAAGAGATCGAGACCATCGTCAAGATCGGCGGCGATCTGTCCAACAACAAGGGCATCAACCGCCAGGGCGGCGGGCTGTCGGCGCCGGCGCTGACCGCCAAGGACATGGAAGACATCAAGACCGCGATGGCGCTGGGCGCCGATTACGTCGCGGTCAGCTTCCCCAAGAACGCGACCGACATGGAAATGGCGCGCCAACTGGCCGCTGTGGCCGGCGCGCCGCATAACCACAAGACCCGCATGATCGCCAAGATCGAGCGTGCCGAGGCCATTCGCCCCGGCGTGCTCGAAGAGATCCTGGCCGCCTCCGACGGCATCATGGTCGCGCGTGGCGACCTGGCCGTGGAAGTCGGCAACGCGGCCGTGCCGGCGCTGCAGAAGCGCATGATCAAGCTGGCCCGTGAAACCAACAAGCTGGCCATCACCGCCACGCAGATGATGGAATCGATGATCGTCAACCCGGTGCCGACGCGCGCCGAGGTGTCGGATGTCGCCAACGCCGTGCTCGACGGCACCGACGCCGTGATGCTGTCGGCGGAAACGGCGGCCGGCCGCTACCCGGTCGAGACCATCGAAGCCATGGCTGCCATCTGCGTGGAAGCCGAGAAGTCGCAAACCGTGCATCTGGATGCGGACTTCCTCGACCAGACCTTCAGCCGCATCGACCAGTCGATCGCCATGGGCGCGCTGTTCACGGCGCACCACCTGCAGGTCAAGGCGATTGCCGCGCTCACCGATTCGGGCGCCACGGCGCTCTGGATGAGCCGCCACGGCATCAACATTCCCATTTATGCGATGACGCCCAACGTGGCATCGCAGCGCAAGATGGCCCTGTACCGCAACGTGCAGTCGCTCCCGCTGGCCAACAGCACCGATCGCGACGAAGCGCTGCACCAGGCCGAAGAACTGCTGGTCGCGCGCGGCGTCGTGCAGCGCGGCGACTTCATCGTCCTGACCGTCGGCGAGCCGATGGGCCAGGCCGGCGGCACCAACACGCTCAAGATTGTTCGCGTCGGCATGCACTGACGCCCACGACGGAACGCCGTTTGCTACGTCTTTCAGATGCCCACGCGTTCCAGAGACCGAATACAGATCGATCCATAGGAGAAAACCATGCCACTCGTCTCGATGCGCCAACTGCTGGACCACGCCGCTGAAAACGGCTACGGCCTGCCGGCATTCAACGTGAACAACCTGGAGCAAGTCCAGGCCGTGATGGAAGCCGCCAAGGAAGCCGGTGCACCCGTCATCCTGCAAGCCAGCGCAGGCGCCCGCAAATACGCCGGCGAATCGTTCATCAAGCACCTGATCCAGGCCGCTGTCGAGGCTTATCCGGAGATCCCGCTGGTCATGCATCAGGATCACGGCCAAAGCCCGGCCATCTGCCAGGGCGCCATCGACCTGGGCTTCGGCTCGGTCATGATGGACGGCTCGCTGCGCGAAGACGGCAAGACGCCCGCCGATTTCGACTACAACGTCGACGTGACGCGCCGCGTGGTCGAGATGGCCCACAAGGTCGGCGTGACCGTGGAAGGCGAACTCGGCTGCCTGGGCTCGCTCGAGACCGGCATGGCCGGCGAGGAAGATGGGATCGGCGCCGAGGGCAAGCTCGACCACTCGGCCCTGCTGACCGATCCGGAAGAAGCGGCGCAGTTCGTCAAGGCGACGCAGCTCGACGCGCTGGCCATCGCCATCGGTACCAGCCACGGCGCCTACAAGTTCTCGCGCAAGCCCACCGGCGACATCCTGGCGATCAGCCGCGTGAAGGAAATCCACGCGCGCATCCCTAACACCCACCTGGTGATGCACGGCTCGTCGAGCGTGCCGCAAGAGCTGCTGGCCATCATCAACCAGTACGGTGGCAAGATGAAGGAAACCTACGGCGTGCCCGTCGAGGAAATCCAGGAAGCCATCAAGTACGGCGTGCGCAAGATCAACATCGACACCGACATCCGCCTGGCAATGACGGGCGCGGTGCGCAAGTTCCTGGCCGAAAACCCGGACAAGTTCGACGCCCGCGAATGGCTCAAGCCGGCGCGCGAAGCCGCCAAGCAAATCTGCAAGGCACGCTATATCCAGTTCGGCTGCGAAGGTCAGGCCGGCAAGATCAAGCCGATCGGCCTGTCGGTGATGGCGCAGAAGTACCAAAGCGGCGATCTGGCGCAAGTGGTGCAATAAGCATTTCGCGTCACATTTAGCAAACGGCTGGCACTGCGCCAGCCGTTTTGCATTGCATGGGCCACCCCATGGGCCACGTATAATGCTGGCCTTCCACGTTTTCTTATCTTCTCCGGGTTCCGCCGTGTCCGCCGCATCTAACAACCCCGCTGCATCCTCCGCCCTTTACGAATCGTCGATCACCAGCCTGCCGTTGCTCGGCCGTGGCAAAGTGCGCGAGAACTACGCTGTCGGCGACGACAAGCTGCTGATGGTCACCACCGACCGCCTCTCGGCGTTTGACGTGATTCTCGGCCAGCCGATTCCGGACAAGGGCCGTGTGCTCGCGCAGATGTCGGATTTCTGGTTCAACAAGCTGCGCCACATCGTGCCGACGCACGAGACCGGCATCGCCCCGGAAACCGTGGTGGCCCCGAATGAAGTCGACCAGGTGCGCGGCCGCGCCATCGTGGTCAAGCGCCTGAAGCCGATCCTGGTGGAAGCCGTGGTGCGCGGCTACCTGGCCGGCAGCGGCTGGAAGGATTACCAAGCGACCGGCGCCGTCTGCGGCGTGCATCTGGCCCCTGGCCTGCAGAACGCGCAGAAGCTGCCGGAGCCGATCTTCACCCCCGCCGCCAAGGCGGAGATGGGCGAGCACGACGAGAACATCTCCTTCGACGAAGTCGAACGCCGCATCGGCCCGGACCTCGCCGCGCAGATCCGCGATGTGAGCATCCGCCTGTACAAGGAAGCCTCCGACTTTGCCGCCACGCGCGGCATCATCATCGCCGACACCAAGTTCGAGTTCGGCCTGGACGAAAACGGCACGCTCACGCTGATGGACGAGGCGCTGACCGCAGACTCGTCGCGCTTCTGGCCGGCCGATTCGTACCAGGTCGGCACGAACCCGCCGTCGTTCGACAAGCAGTTCGTGCGCGACTGGCTCGAAGCCGTGCGCATTGATGGCAAGCCCTGGCCGAAGACCGCGCCGGCGCCGCAGCTGCCTGCCGACGTGATCGAAAAAACCGCTGACAAATACCGCGAAGCGCTGACCCGCCTGACCGGTGAATCCCTGCGTTAAACCGGAGCGATGACAATGACCGCACAGCAATCCGCTCCGCTCGTTGGCGTGGTGATGGGCTCCAGCTCCGACTGGGAAGTGATGCGCCACGCTGTCGACATGCTCACGCAGTTCGGCATTCCGTTCGAGGCGCAGGTCGTCTCGGCGCACCGCATGCCGGACGACATGTTCCGTTACGCCGAAGCCGCACGCGGCCGCGGTTTGCGCGCCATCATCGCCGGTGCTGGCGGGGCAGCGCACCTGCCGGGCATGATCGCCGCGAAGACGATCGTGCCGGTGTTCGGCGTGCCGGTGCCGTCCAAGTACCTGCGCGGCGAAGACTCGCTGCTCTCCATCGTGCAGATGCCCAAGGGCATTCCGGTGTCGACATTCGCGATTGGCGAAGCCGGTGCGGCCAACGCAGCGCTGGCCGCCATCGCCACCATCGCCACCACCGACTCGGCCCTGGCCGACAAGCTCGAAGCCTTCCGCGCGCAGCAGACCGAAGTCGCACGCGGCATGACGCTCCCTGTGCACGGCGCCTAAGCAACCTACGACCCGATTCATGGCCGACGACCTGAACCCGCGCCTGGCGCAAGCCCACACCGCGGAATCCCGCGCGCTGAACGTTCCCAACGCGATCCTGCCCGATGCCTGGCTTGGCATGCTCGGCGGTGGCCAGCTCGGCCGCATGTTCGCGCACGCCGCGCAGGCCATGGGCTACAAGGTCTGCGTGCTCGATCCGGACCCGAACAGCCCGGCCGGCACCATCGCCGAGCGCCACCTGTGCGCCGGCTATACCGATGAAGCCGCATTGGCCGAGATGGCTGCACTGTGTCCGGCCGTCACGACCGAATTCGAGAACGTGCCGGCCATGGCGCTCGACCGCCTGGAGCAGCTCGGCGCGTTCGTTGCGCCGCGTGCCAACTGCGTCTCGATCGCGCAGAACCGCATCGCCGAGAAAAAATTCTTCGCGCTGTGCGCCGCGCGCACCGGCATCCATCCCGCACCGAGCTGGGTGATCGAGCACGAAGCCGACATCGAACAACTGCCCGCCGACCTGTTGCCCGGCATTCTGAAGATTGCGCGCATGGGCTACGACGGCAAGGGCCAGGCGCGCGTCTCGACGGTGGAAGAGCTGCGCGCAGCCTGGGCCGCCATGCAGCACGTGCCGTGCGTGCTGGAAAAGATGCTGCCGCTGGCCTACGAAGTGTCTGTATTGGCCGCGCGCGGCGCCGATGGCAGCACGGCCACGTGGCCGCTGGCAGAGAACGCGCACCGTGACGGCATCCTGTTTTCGACGATCATGCCGTCGCGCAGCGTGTCGGACGACATTGCCACGCGCACCCGCGCCGCCGCCGCGATGATTGCCGAGGAAATGGGCTACGTCGGCGTGCTGTGCATCGAGTTCTTCGTGCTGCAGGACGGCTCGCTGGTCGCCAACGAAATGGCGCCGCGTCCGCACAACTCCGGCCACATCACCATGGATGTGTGCGAGACGAGCCAGTTCGAGCAGCAGGTGCGTGCCATGGCCCGCCTGCCGCTGGGCAGCACGCGGCAGCATTCACCGGGGCGTATGCTGAATGTGCTGGGCGATGTGTGGTTCGAATACGGCCTGGAACGTACGCCCGCGTGGCACGAAGTGATGGGCCACAGCGGTGCGAAGGTGCACCTGTATGGCAAGGCCGATGCGCGCCCGGGCCGCAAGATGGGCCACGTGAACTGCGTCGGCACCTCGCCGGAAGTGGTGGACGAAGCGTTCCGCCACGCCGCGCACGTGCTCGGTTTGCAGCCGGACTGATTGCGAGCGTCATCATGCACAAGTCGACCACTCCCTACGTCATGCCATCGCGCGAACGCCTCGAAGAGGCCGCGCGCAGGCTGGAGGCGGGCGAGCTGGTCGCCTTCCCGACCGAGACCGTATACGGACTCGGCGCCGATGCCGAAAGCCCGCAGGCCATCGCCAAGATCTATGCGGCCAAGGGCCGGCCGTCCAATCACCCCGTCATCGTGCACGTGGTGGATGGTGCCGATATTTCGTACTGGACCGACGATGTGCCCGGCATCGCGCTGCAGCTCATCGAAGCCTTCTGGCCAGGGCCGCTGACGCTGATCCTGAAGCGTGCGCCGCACATCCCGGCCGCCGTGGCAGGCGGGCAGGACAGCATCGGGCTGCGTTGCCCCTCGCACCCGGTGGCGCAGGCGTTGCTGTCGCGCTTCAAGCGTGGGCGCGGCGGCATTGCGGCGCCGTCGGCCAACAAGTTCGGCCAGGTCAGCCCGACCACCGCGCAGCATGTGCGCGATGAATTCGGCGATGCCGTCTTCGTGCTCGAAGGTGACGGCGTGGACGTGGGCATCGAATCGACCATCATCGATCTGTCGCGGCTGGATCAGGGCATCGGCCCCGTGCTGCTGCGCCCGGGCGCCATCACGCCTGAAGACATCGAGCGTGTGACCGGCGAATTGCCGGCCCTTCCTGATGCCGCTGCGCCGCGTGCTTCCGGCACGTTGAAGGCGCACTACGCGCCGCGCACGCCGTTGTATTTGCTGTCGGCCGCCGAGGTGCCCGCGCGCCTCGCTGCACTGCCCGCGGACAAGCGCGTCGTGTGGCTCGGTGCCCCAGTGGTACTGCGTGACGGCTGCGACCAGCGCGTTGCCCCCGCCACACCCGCCGCCTATGCCAACGCGCTCTATGCGCTGTTGCGCGAACTCGATCGCGGCGGTTACGACGCCATCTGGGTGGAAACCCTAGCCGACACGCCCGCCTGGGCTGCGGTCAATGATCGCCTGCGTCGCGCGGCCGCCGCGTTCACCGCGTAGTTCGAGTCGGACCTCTAATTCTTACGGGCCGCACGTTCGCCGTGCGCCCGGCAACCTCGCTACACTTGGGCGTTGTGTCGTTCCGCGTGCTTCAAACGCGCACGGCGAGGTTACGCACCGCGGCACCACAAACCATAAAAATTCCACACGGAGACAGACATCATGAAGTTGCGTCAATGGATGGGCGTCGTCGCATCGGCGACCCTGGCCTTGAGCCTGGCCGCTTGCGGCGGCGGTGAAAGCGATCAGAGCGGCAACCCCAACGTCGCCAAAGTGCAGCGCATGGTGGTGTTCGGTGACAGCCTGAGCGACGCTGGGACCTACACGCCGGCAGCGGCTGCCGTGGGAGGCGGCAAGTTCACCACCAACCCCGGCCCGGTCTGGGCGGAAACGGTGGCGGCGCAACTCGGTGTGGCGCTCACACCGGCCGTGATGGGTTATGCCAACTCGGTGCAGAGCTGCCCGAAACCCGGTTGCTTCGACTACGCGCAAGGCGGTTCGCGCGTGACCGACCCGAACGGTATCGGTCACAACGGTGGCGCCGGGGCGCTCACGTATCCGGTCAAACAGCAACTCGCCAACTTCTACACGGCCAGCAACAACACGTTCAACGGCGACAACGACGTCGTGTTCGTGTTCGGTGGCAACAACGACATCTTCTACTGGGCTGCCGCCGTGGCGACACCCAATTCGGGTGTGACGCCCGCCATCGCCACCGCACAGGTGCAGCAGGCCGCGACTGAGCTGGTCGGTTACGTCAAGGACATGATCAGCAAGAACGCGACGCAGCTCTACGTGTTCAACCTGCCCGACAGCAGCCTGACGCCGCAGGGCGTGGCGGGCGGTGCGGCAGGCCAGGCGTTGCTGCATGCGCTGGTGGGCGCGTTCAACACCACGCTGCAAGCTGGCCTTGCCGGTACCGGTGCTCGCGTGATCGATTTCAATTCGCAATTGACCGCCGTGATTCAGAACGGTGCGACGTTTGGTTTCAGCAATACCAGCGTGCCGGCTTGCGATGCGACCAAGATCAACACGCTCGTCCCGGGCGCAGGCGGCAGCTCGCTGTTCTGCTCCGCCAACACGCTGGTGACTGCAGGTGCAGACACGTCTTACCTGTTCGCTGACGGCGTGCACCCCACCACCGGCGGCCATCGTCTGATCTCCAGCAACGTGCTGCAACGCCTGCTGGCCGACGGCGTTACGCACTGATCGAGCACCACCGAGCAAAACGCCCGCGCGAAGCGGGCGTTTTTGTTATGGCGAGGCACAAAAAAAACCGCGCCAAGCAGCGCGGCCGATAGACGGGACTACATCTTGTTGAGAGGGGGCTGGCGAAAACTAGGTCGCCCCATCATAGCCAAGCTGCCTCGCCCGGAGGTTAAGAGCGCTTCATATGGCCGCGGTGGCGAGTTGCTGTACGGCAAATCTATAGACCGCATCGATGTCGTTCAAATCCAGTACGGTCACGCCTTCCGGGGGTTGTACGGCATCGGGGCCATCGGTTGCGACAGCGACGACGCCGCCAATTTCCGGCCACAGCGGCGGGCGACCAAGCGAAGGACGGAAGACTTCGATTTTCGGAAAGGTACTGCGCTTGTAGCCTTCAACGATGACGAGGTCGGTGGCGGGTGACAGCAGCGCCAGCACGTCGTCGAGTTCAGGTTCCAGCGCGTTGGCGTATTCGCGCATCAGCACGAGTCGTTCACCCCCCACGAGCACGACTTCGGCGCTGCCGGCTTCGCGCATGCGGTGCGAATCCTTGCCGGGCGAATCGAGATCGAAGCCGTGATGCGTGTGCTTGATGGCGGCCACCCGGCGCCCGTCGCGTACGAAGCGCGAGATGAGCTGCTCGACGAGCGTGGTCTTGCCGCTGCCCGACGTGCCGGTGATGCCAAGCAATGCCTTGCGTGAAATCATCGCTGTGCGCCCTGATAAATCCATTGCAGCAGTGCATCGTGTGCGGCCTGGCCGCCGCTGGCGTTCGGATGGTTGATCATGCTGACCACCACGAAGCGCTGGCCGCCTTCGCCTTCCACGTACCCGGCGATGGCGCGTACGTCGTTGAGCGTGCCGGTCTTGATCTCGGCATTGCCGGCAACGCCTGCACGCGTGAGGCGGTTCCGCATGGTGCCGTCCACGCCGACAACGGGCAGCGCGTCGCGCAGCACGCCGCCGTTCGGGTTGGCGTCAGCCTGCTGCAGCAGGCGCCCCATGTTGCGTGCGCTGATGCGCTCCACACGCGACAGGCCCGAGCCGTTTTCCAGCACCAGCTCCGGCATCGTCAGGTTCTGTTTGGCGAGCCAGCGGTTGATGACCTCGGTCGACTGCCGCACCGATGCCGGCTTGCGGCCGATTTCCGCGCCGATGGTCAGGAAGAGCTGCCGCGCCATCACGTTGTTCGAATACTTGTCGATGTCGTGCACGACTTCCGACAGCGGCGGGCCGTAGTGCGTGGCCAGCAGAACGGCCTGACGCGGCACCTTGCCTTCGCGCAGGCCCGGCGTGAAACGCGTCTTGCCACCGGCCTGCTGCCACAGCGCGAGGAAGCCGCCCCAGATGAAGTCGGCATGCGTGAGCGCGGCGATATTGAAAACGCGTTCGCCGCACGCGGCGGCATAGCGGCCATCGAAGCTGGCGAGCACGTGGCCGTCGGTCTGCGTGGAGATATTGGCGCCGGAGGAGGTCTTCCAGTCGCCGCAGCCGCCGCGCGTCGTGCGCAGCTGGTTGTCAATCTGCAATTGCGCCAGCGGCGGAGAGACATCGATGTTGACCGCGCCATTGCCGGCATCCGGCGACAGGGTGAACGTCAGTGTCTTGAAGGAATACAGCAGCGCGTCGGGCGCAACGTTGTAGGCACGCGCGCTGTCGCCGTCCAGCGGCGGCGCTTCCGACAGACCGCCCTCGAAGTAGGTGCGATCCAGCACGATGTTGCCGGCCAGTTCGTCCACGCCGGCGCGGCGCACGTCCGTCACCAGCTTGACGAGTTCTTCGGGAATCAGCTTCGGATCGCCTTGGCCACGCAGGTACAGGTTGCCGTTGAGCGTGCCGTTGACGGGAGCGCTGTCGGCATAGGCCGTGGTCTTCCAGCGAAAATCCGGGCCGAGCAGGTCCAGCCCCGCGAAGGTGGTCAGCAGTTTCATGGTCGACGCCGGGTTCATTCCGGCGTCGGCATTCCATTGCAGGATGGGCGTGGCGGTGCCGGTGCGGATCACGAACACGCTCACCGCATCCAGCGGGATATGCGCGCGCGCAAAGGCCAGCGCCACGTTGGCAGGCAACCCGGCAGGGTTGTGCGCCGCCTGGCGTGCCTGCGCAGCGCTGGCGCGCGGGGCCGCGTTGGCCTTAGCCTTCTTGGCATGCGCCAGCGGCGAGGCCGCAATGGCGAGGAGCACCGCGCAGGCAAGCGCGCTGCGCGACAGGTTGAACAAACGGGTCGGACGAATTCGGGCCATCGGCGGGGGGCAGAGTGGGGCGCACACGCGTGCGCCAAGTGCAGACGCAGGCATGTTAACGCAGCGACCCCACACTTCGGCCGACAAGCAATGGGGCGTTCACCGCCCAATTCTTTGGGGATCCCGCAGGTGTGACGGCTCAGTCATTGGCGCCGATGCGCTTGCGCATGTCGGCCGTCACCGATTGGCGCGTGCCGGCATAGTCGGCCCACGGGTCGCCCTTGAGCTTGGCGAGCCGATCCGGCAGCGTGCGCAGCGTCCACTGGGCAGACGACTGCAGCCCTTCGAGTTCGTCATGCCGGATCGGCACCGACACCGGCAACCCCGTCCGCGCGCGCACCGAATAGGCAGCCACCGTGCTCGCGCCGCGGTTGTTACGCAGGTAGTCGATGAAGATTTTTCCCACGCGGTTTTGTGGGCCCATCTTGGCGACAAAGCGGTCGGGGAAGGTCGCGGCCATGTGCTGCACTACGGCTTGTGCGAACGTCTTGAGCGTGTCCCAGCCCGAAGCCTCGCGGCGGGTGAGTGGCACCACCACGTGCATGCCGTGGCCGCCGCTGGTTTTCAGGAAAGCCTTCAGGCCGAGTTCATCCAGCATGGCCAGCATGAGTTGCGTGGCCTCGATCACGCGTGCGAAAGGCAGCGCCGGGTCCGGGTCGATATCGAAGACGATGCGGTCGGGCTGTTCGATGCGGTCGGCCAGCGCATTCCACGTGTGGAACTCCACCGTGCCCATCTGCACTGCGCCGACCAGCGCCTCCGCCGAGTTGATCGCCAGCAGCGACGGATGCCCCGGATCAAGCGACGGGTCCAGCTGCGTGATGCCCTGCAGCTTGAGCGCCGCGGAATGTTTTTGAAAGAAGCGCTCGCCGTCGATGCCATCGGGCGCGCGCACCAGCGACGTCGGCCGGTTGTGCAGATGCGGCAGCATCCACTCCGCCACGCTGGCGTAATAGCGCGCCAGGTCGGCCTTGGTGGTGCCGCTGGCTTTCTCGATCACGCGATCCGGATGCGTGACGTCCACATCGGCGATGCGTTCGGCACCGGGGCGCACCTTGCGTTCGGCAGCATTCACGGCGCGGGTCTCCTTGCGAGCGGCAGCGCTGGGCGGCTTGGCTTGTTCACGCACGATGTTGCGCGCAGGTTTGTCGTCGCGCAAACCTTGGAACACGGCTTGCCGCACGATGCCTTCGCGCGTCCATTCGGCAAAGGCGATTTCGGCTACGCGCTCGGGCTTGACCCATTGCACGTCGCGCGCATCGCTGCCGGTGGGCGGGTTCGCAAAGGGCGGCGTATCGATGGTCAGCCCCGTCAATTCATGATGCAAAGCGTGCAGGCTTGTCTCGTTGAAGCCGGTGCCGACGCGCCCCGCATAGCGCAGCTTGCCCGCGTCGTCATAAACGCCGAGCAGCAACGCGCCGAAGCCGCTGCGGCTGCCCTTGGGTGCGCTGTAGCCGCCGATGACGAACTCCTGCCGCTGCCCGCATTTGAGCTTGATCCACGCCGGGCTGCGGCCAGCGCGGTACGGCGCATCGGCGCGCTTGCCGATCACGCCTTCGAGCGACATGCTGCACGCGGAAGACAGCAAGTCTTCGGGCGCCGCGTTGAACGTGCCTGAGAACAGCACCGCATCGCGGTCGAGATCGCCCGGGGCGGCCTCGAAAATGCGTTGCAGCAGCGCCCGCCGCTCGCGCAACGGCACACCGCGCAAGTCCATGCCGTTGCAGAACGGGATGTCGAACAGGTAGTAGGCAATGTGTTCGGCATGTGCGGTTTCGAAGGCGTTCTGCAGCGCCTGGAAGTCGGGCACGCCACGCTCGCCCATCACTACGACTTCGCCGTCGAGCCACGCCTCTCGCAGGCCCAGCGCCGGCAGCGTGCGCGCCTGACGGGGCAGCTTCGCCGTCCAGTCGCGGCCGTTGCGGCTGAACAGACGCACGGTGTTGCCGTCGATGCGCGCGAGGATGCGGTAGCCGTCGAACTTCACTTCGTAGTCCCACTCGCCCTGCGTGGGCGGCCCATCGACGAGCGTGGCGAGTTGGGGCTCCAGCGTTCTGGGCAACGTGGCGGGCACGGCGCCGGCGGGCGGTTGGACTTGCGCCGGTTTGGAGTGCTCGGCCTTGCCTCCATCGGCTTTGGCCCTTCCTTTGGCCTTGGGTTTCGCGCCGACGTTCTCTCCCGTGATCACGCTCGCGGGCAAGGCCTGCGTCACGTCGTAGTCGCTGGATGGGCGAACCTGATCGTCGCGCTCCTTGATCAGCAGCCACTGTTCTTTCGGATGTCTGCCGGTGCCATGCAAGTGCGTGCGCACCAGCGCCCACGCGCCGTGCAGTTTTTCGCCGTCGAGGTCGAATTTGAGCTTGCCGTCTCGGTACGCCTTGCGCGGATCGCCATGCGGATGCCACGTGCCGCGGTCCCACACGATCACATCGCCACCGCCGTATTGGCCTTCCGGGATGTGGCCTTCGAAATCGGCGTAGTCCAGCGGGTGGTCTTCAACATGCACGGCGAGGCGCTTGTCGGCGGGGTCCAGGCTCGGGCCTTTGGGGACAGCCCAGCTCTTGAGCGTACCGTCGAGTTCGAGCCGGAAGTCGTAATGCAGCCGCGTGGCGTCGTGCTTCTGGATCACGAAGTGCAGGGCGTCGTTGTCACGCCGCTCATCGGCTTTGCGGCGCGCGCCGGCCGGTTCCTGGGTCTGCGTGAAATCGCGCTTGCGGCGGTAGTCGGCGAGATGGCGTGGCATGGCGTCGGCTCCGTCGTGTTATGCGCGCTTGCGTGTGGCGGTCTTGCGCGCCGTCTTGGCGGCGGCCTTGCGCGGTGCACGCTTGCGCGGGGCAGGTTCGTCTTCCGCTTCGTCGTTTGACGCGGCTTTACCCTTGCCGCGCTTGGCAAGGCTCTGGCGCAGCAGGTCGGTCAGGTCGATCACGTTGCCGGAGCGCGGTGCGGCGGTTTCGGCTTCCATCGGCTCGACGGACTCCGTGCGGCCTTCGCGCACCTTGCGATCGACCAGCGTGAGAATGTCGTCGCGGAAGGTGTCGTGATACTCGGCAGGGTCCCACTTGCCGCTCATGTCGTCGATCAGCTTTTCGGCCATGTCGATTTCCTTGGCCGTGAGCTTGGTCGCCTTGGCACCTTCTTCCGGCAAGTCGAGTTCGGACCAGTCGCGCACTTCGTTGGACCATCGCAGCGTATGCAGCACGAGCACGGGCCCCATTGGGATCAGCGCAGCCAGATGCTGCTTGGTGTGCAGCACGACGTTGGCGACACCGATCTTCTGCGAGCGTGTCAACGCCTCGCGCAGCAGCGCGTAGACCTTTTCGCCGCGCCGGTCGGGCGCGAGAAAGTACGGCGTATCGAGATAGAGGAACGGAATCTCCGCCGCATCTACGAAGGTCAGCAAATCGACCGTTTGCGTCGAGACCGGGTTCGCGGCGCGAATGTCCTCGTCGGTGAGGATCACATAGCGGTCTTTCTCGTAGGCATAGCCGCGCACGATCTGCTCGCGCGGCACCTCTTTGCCAGTGGTCTTGTTGATGCGCTTGTAGCCGACGCGGTCCATGGTGCGACGGTCGAGCCAGTCGAAGTCGAGGTCGTCGCTGCGGGTGGCCGGATACAGCGCAACGGGAATATGGACGAGGCCGAAGCTCACGGCGCCCTTCCAGATCACGCGGGGCATGGCAGGTCTCCCGATGCGGTGGATTCGAGCGTGGTGACGCAAGCCGCATACCTGCATGGCGCGGGGCGGCGTCATACGTTCATCAGCAGAGCGCGGTAGCATGAGGCCTTTGCGGCGCGACCCGCTCGCGCTGCGCGCTTTTCCCAGCTGTCCTTCATGTCTTCCGAATACGTTCAATCTGCCGGCGCGCTGCGGCCCCGCCGGCTTCCCCTGTCGGCCCGCGCGGCGACGATGGCTCTCTTTTTCGCCAACGGTGCAACGTTTGCGACGTGGGGCATTCACATTCCGACGGTGAAGGCGCGCTTCGGGCTGTCCGAGGCGTCGCTGTCGTTGGCGATGTTCATGGTGGCGGCCGGCGCCATCGTCGCGATGAAGTTTGCGGGGCAGTGGGCAGCGCGCGTCGGGACGCGGCGCGCGAGCGTGCAGGGCGGCGTGGCATTTGGTGTCATGACCGCGCTCATCATGCTGATGCCGACCTACCCGGCACTGCTGGCGGTGCTGCTGCTGTTTGGCATCACCAACGCCGGCTTCGATGTCGCCATGAATGCGCAAGCGGCCACGGTCGAGGCGAATCATCACAAGCCGATCATTTCCTCGCTGCACGGCATGTTCAGCCTGGGCGGCATGGTGGGTGCGGCGGTGGGTGGCGTGCTGCTGGAACTGGGCGTGCCGCCGGCCGTGCATTGCGGCGGCATGGCGCTCGTCACCATGGCGGCCGCGCTGTGCGCCGGGCCGTTCATGCTGCCGGACCACGTGCATGCTGAAGGCGAATCCGCACATCCGACCACGGGCCGCACACTGTTCGTGCTGGGCGTGCTGGCGTTCTTCGGGCTGGTCGGCGAAGGCGCGATGTACGACTGGACGACCGTGTACATGCGCGAGATCGCACAATCGCCCGAAGCCGTTGCCAGCGCGGGATACGCAGCGTTTTCAGGTGGAATGGCGTTGGCGCGTTTCGGCGGCGACTTTGCACGGGGGCGCTGGGGCAACATGCGTGTGCTCGGCGCCAGTGGCGTGCTGGCCACGGGCGGAATTCTGCTTGCGCTGTTGTGGCCCACACCGATGGCTGTCCTGACAGGCTTTGCGCTGATGGGCGTGGGCGCCGCCAACATGGTGCCCATCTTCTTCATTACCGCGTCGCGCCTCCCCGGTGTGCCGGCCGCCGAAGGCATTGCCGCCGTGGCACGCTTTGCCTACGTGGGCTTGCTGATCGGTCCGGTCATCATCGGCTTGATCGCGCATCGCTCAGACCTGCGCTGGGGCCTGTCGGTGGTGGCGCTCACCATGGCGTTGATTGCGGTGGCTGGGCCCCGGGCGATCCGCCCGCCGGAACGTCGCTGATTGCCCCGCGCTGCAGCACGCATCTGCCCAAAAAATATGCAGTTCCTGTGCGTTGACTTTCCTGTGCGCTTGCCATAGCGTACGACGAGGAGAGGGGGTTTCCCGGCGCCGGCGCCAACGTGCCAGTTGCGCACGGCATCGGGATGCGTTCAAAACGAGGCTGCACCATTGATTTGATCAGCCCAAACGACCCATAGGAAAGGAGCTTCAGATGCCGTACAAACGTCTTACCCTCGTGGCAGCGGTCGCTGTCGTAGCCGCCGTCGGCACCGCGGCCCACGCGCAGACCGACCAAAAGAAGTTCGACCCCTATAGCCAAGGCGCAAAAGTCGGCGATAAGTTTGATCCGTACCAACAGGGTGCGAAGGCCGGCGACAAGTTCGATCCGTATTCGCAAGGCGCCAACAAGAACGACAGCACCGCCAGCGCGCTCAACCCCGGCGCTCAGCCGGCCAATGTGGAGAAGGGCAAGTACGACACGTACACCCAGGGCGCCAAGGCCGGCGAGAAGTTCGATCCGTATAGCCAGGGTGCCAAGGCTGGCGGCAAGTTCGACCCGTACAGCGAGGGCGCCAACAAGAAGGACGCGCCCAAGCAGTAAGCCCGTGCCGATCGGGTTCATGAAGACGCTGATGCATCGCCGGATGCATCGGCGTTTTTCTTTGTGGAACGCCGCCGCGGCTGTGGCGGCGTTTGCGCTGGCGCTACCCGCGCATGCGGCGGGGCTGTGCTCCGCGCCGTGGGTGCATGACGGCAGCCGCGTGCGCCTGGACGGCAACGGCAAGACGCCGATGATCGTCGAGTTCACGCTGCACGATGTCAATCGCGACATGCAGGACGGCTGCGAAATCGGCCTGCACATCTACGCCAAATCGGGCCTCGTGGCGCTGGGCGGCCGCCCCATCGAGACGGTCCAGGAGCACCAACTGCTGGTGGACGAAGCCGGCGTGGTCACGCGCATTGTCAGCATCAATGGCCGCGTATTTGCGCAAAGCGAACATGCCGATCTGGTCGGCACCGTCAGCACCGCCATCTCGGGCATGTTCCTGTACGGCGCGGGTCTGGCGCCCGAAGCGCAGATGCTGCCCGGCGATACGTACGAATCCAGTTTCGATTTCGATGTGGTGTCGCCGCGGCTTGGGATTTCGGTCGGGCGGATGCGGGCCGAGCGCGCCAAGGTGGAGGTGTCGGAGCGCGAGGTCGGGCCCCCGCAGCCGATGAACACCGTGGTTGGACAGTTGCAGTGCCGGCCGATCCGCTACACGCGCACGGCCCGCCTCGGGGTGCTGCGGCTGGGCAATGAAACGCTCGAGCCCGATCCCACCGTGGCGCACATCACCGACTGGTATTGCCCCGAAGCGGCGGTCGTGATGCGCCAGGAGGTTGAGCAGCACGGCCAGACGCAGGTGATCGACGTGGTCGAACTCAAGCGTTAGGTGTGCCCTGCGCAGTGCCGAAGTCTTCCGTGCTGCCGTCAAACCGGTACACACGCGCCACGTTGAACGGCGCTTCCGGCGCAGCCTGCGCAAACAATGCAATGTGGTCGACCGGCATGGCGGCGGGCAGCACCACGCGCGTGGCCTCCAGCGCCCGATAGCAGGCAAGCTGCTCGGCAGGGTCGAGTCGGCCCGTCAGCGTGATGTGGAACGTGAACGTGCCAAACACATACGGATAGCCCCAGCGCTGCAGGTGACGCTCCTGCGCATCCGACAAGCCGACGCGACGGCGGCGCGCGAGTTCTGCGGGCGGTGGCGGTGCGCGGAAGCCGTCGAATTCGCTGACGCACGCATCGGCGAATGCGTGGAGCGTGTCGCGGGCAGGATCGCCATGACGCAGCCGCCAGGCCAGGAAGCCGCGCAGTGTCTGCAGGGCCGGCTCGATGGTGAAGGCGTGCTGCTGCAGTGCAAAACGGCGCAGCGCGGTGTCCAGTTCATCGACCGTGCGATCGCCCGCCAAGCGGAACGGCGGTTTGAACGTAGCGTGCAGGCCGTACTGGCGCGGCGCTTCCGTCCAGCGGTCGAGCGTGGCAAGGTCGATGCCGGCTTCGCGCACAAATGCCTCGCGCTGATCCGCTGAGATGGCGGTGTTGGTGCGCGCGCAGCGGCCGAGCCAGCGTGTGCCGAGCCCGTACCAGGGCTCGGGCGGCAGCAGGTAGAGCGCGTATCGCCAGGCGGGCGGTGTAGACGACGATAAGGGTGCCGGCGCCTGCTCCATGGCGTGGCTCAGCCGATCAGCGGCAACTGTCCGGCGGCATGGCGTAGCCGGCCGCCGACCACGGCCGCGACCACGCGCGGCAGGCCTGGGCGGCGATCATCCACCACGATGGCGTCGGCGCGCAGGCCGGTCGCGAGCGTGCCGCGATCCGTCAGGCCCGCGGCCTCGGCGGGATTGGCTGCCACCAGCGCCCAGGCCTCGTGCAGCGGCACCACGCCGCGCTCGGCCAGCTTGAACGGCGCGGCCAGCAGCGCCGGGTAGTAATAGTCCGAAGCCAGCACGGTACCCAGACCCGCCGCCACCATGGCCGCCGCATTGGGTGCGCCGTTGTGGCTGCCGCCGCGCACCACGTTGGGCGCTCCGAAGACGGTATGTCCGCCATGCGCGCGCGCTGCCCGCGCAACCTCCTCGGTCAACGGAAATTCCGTGACGGTGCAGCCGTGCGCGTGGAACGTGTTGCGCGTGGCGATGTCGGGTTCATCGTGTGAAGCCATGCAGATGCCGCGTTGCTGCGCCGCACGCGCGAGCGTGCCAGTCACCTCGGCGAGCTTCGTCGCGTTGGCCGCGGCCCCATTCAAACGCGCGAGGAATGTGTCGATGTCGCACTCGGCGCGATCGGCGTACTGTGCGAGCTTGCGCGCGTCGCCCAGCTTTTCGCGCATCATCGGCAGGTGATCGTTGAACGACAGGAAGTGCACGCGGCCGGCGTCCATCCAGGCCAGCGCGTCGGCAACGCCATCGGCGTGGTGCAGTTCGAAGCGCAGATGCATCAGGTGCTGCGCGCCCAGGTGCGGGCGCATCGCATCAAGGGTGTCCAGCATGCGCAGCGCATAGGCGCGGCCGCGCAGGCCGCCTTCCCACGAATACGTCACGCCGTGGAACTCGGTGGTGATGCCGTTGGCAAGCAATTGGCCGTCAACATCGGCCAGGGCGGTCTCGTAGGGAAAGGCCACACCGGGGCGCGGCATGACGGCGCGTTCGAAGGCGTCGCCGTGCAGGTCGACGATGCCGGGCAGGACGAGCAGGTCTCCGCAGTCGATCATGCTGGGCGTCGGGTTGGCGTCACACGCGTCGATATGCCCGTCGCGAAATTGCACGGCGGCTTCCGCCAGCCCATCGGCCAGAAGGGTACGTCGCGAAAACAGGCCAGCCACGTGGCCGACGGAAGACGAAAACGATTGCATAAGGCAAAGGTGCGAACAGTTGCGCAAGAACGCCGTGCGGGCATTGTGCCGCAACTGGCGTGCCGCTTATCCGCACATCGGCCATTTGCCCCACCCTGAAGTGGGGAAAGGCAGCCAAACGCCTTAACTTTCCCGACACGTTGGTCGATATCTTGAAAAACAACCCAGATATGGACGCCACCTCTGCTGAGCGGCCTGACCGTCCCGAACCGGAAGTAATCGACCAGGACAGCCCCAGGCCGTTGCCGCTCGCTGATGACCGTTACGAGGCACTTGTCCGGCAAATGCCGGACGCGCTGTACATCGTGGCGGACGACATTATCGTTTTCGTCAACGAGGCGGGCGTTCGGCTGTTTGGGGCGCAGTCCGCGCGCGATATCGTCGGCCACGAGCTGGACGAGTTCGTGCACGACAACTCGATGCACCTCGCGCGGCAGCGCCGCGAGTGGATGGTCGCGCACGGAGCAGGCTTGCCGCCCGTCGAGCAGACCTTGCTGCGTTGCGATGGCACGCCCGTGGAAGTCGAGGTGCTTTCCGCCCCGGTGCAGCTTGGCTGGCGCACCGCCATCCAGGTGGTGGCACGCGACATCACCCAGCGCAAGCAGGCCGAACAGGCCCTGCGCGAATCCGAAGCCAATTACCGGGCGCTGGCCGCTGAAACCGCGCGCGCCAAGGAACTGCTGCGCTGCGAAAAGACCGTGCTCGAACTCAGTTCGCGCAACGTCCCGCTGCCGGACTTGCTGGCCGAGGTCTGCCGGCTCGTCGAGGCACTGCTCGACGACGGCGCCATGTGCTCGGTCCTGCTGAGCAGCGATGGCGAACACATTACGCAGGCCGTGGCGCCGTCGCTGCCCTTCATGCTCTCGCAGGTGCTGGTGGGAATCGCGATCGGCCCTGCGGTCGGTTCGTGCGGCACGGCCATGTTCCTGAACAAGACCGTGGTGGTGGAAGACATCGACGCCGACCCGCTCTGGGACGGCTACCGCGACATCGTCGCGCCGCTGGGCCTGCGCGCGTGCTGGTCGACGCCCATCCGTGGCGACAACGCGCAGATGATCGGCGCGATGGGCATCTACTACGACACCCCGCGTGCGCCCACGCGCGACGCCATGGGGCTGCTCGACGGCATTACCGACATCATCGGCGTGGCGGTGCAGAAGGCCCATATCGCGCGCGATCTGCAGGAGAGCGAAGAGCGCTACCGCCTGGCCGTCGACAACCTGACCGAAGGCATCGTCGTGCAGGCGGCCGACGGCACCATCCTCGCGTGCAACCCGAGCGCGCGGCGCATTCTCCGGGCAGGCAACCTGTCGCCCGTGGGCACCAGCCACCTGGCGCTGATGCGGCGCTCGTTGCGCGAAGACGGCAGCGAGATCCCGCTCAACGAGCGCCCCACGCGCGTGGTGTTGACGACCGGCCGTCCGCTGCTTGGCTTGACCGTCGGCCTGGAACTGGTGGACGGCGATGTGGTGTGGGTGCATGAGAACGTGCTGCCCATCGTGCGCCCCGGCGACGATGCGCCCTCCGCCGTGCTGATCTCGTTCAACGACATCGGGCCGGCACGTGCTGCACAGCAGCAGCTCACGTTCCTTGCGCAGCGTGATGCGCTCACCGGGTTGTACAACCGCGCGTATTTCTCGCAGCGCATGCAGGCGGTGATGGAGCAGGCCGCCAGCCAGGCCGGCGAGGCACGCCAGGTCGCTGTTTTGTTCCTGGACCTGGACGGCTTCAAGAAAGTGAACGACACGGCCGGCCACGAAGCGGGTGACCACCTGCTGCGCATCGTCGCGCAACGCCTGTCGGCCTGCGTGCGCCAGAGCGATACGCTGGCACGCCTCGGCGGCGACGAGTTCGTCGTGCTGCTCGACAACGTGCGCTCGTTGGGCGAGGCGGAGCGCCTGGCCAAGCGCATCGTCCATTCGATCGCGCAGCCGTTTTCGACGGGCGGCACCGAGTACTACCTGGGCGCGTCGATCGGCATTGCGGTGTACCCGGAACACGGCAACGACGCCGCCACGCTGCTGCGCTGTGCCGATGCCGCCATGTACAACGCCAAGCAGAACGGTCGCAACCAGCATCGCGTGTACACCGCGCGCCTGTCGCAGCGCGCGCAGCGGCGCTTCCAGCTGGAGTACCACCTGCGCCGTGCCCTGGCGGCGGGCGAGCTGTCGCTGCGCTTCCAGCCCATCGTCGACGCCACATCGATGGACATCGTAGGTGCTGAAGTGCTGCTGCGCTGGCACAGCACCGAGCTGGGCGAGGTGTCGCCCGCCGAGTTCATCCCGGTGGCAGAAGACGCCGGGCTCATCGGCGACATTGGTGAATGGGTGCTGGCGCAGGCGTGTCATCAGGCCGCGCACTGGCGCGCCACGTGCATGCCGGATTTCTTCGTCGCCGTGAACCTGTCGCCGCGCCAGTTTGGCGAGGGGTTGGTGCCGACCATCTCGCGCTGCCTGGCCGAGGCCGGTCTGCCCGCGAGCGCGCTGGAGATGGAGATTACCGAAGGCTTGCTCATGCGCGACACCGCTGCGGTGATGCCGGTGCTCGATGCGCTCACGGCACTGGGCATCCGCATCTCGATCGATGATTTCGGCACGGGGTATTCGTCGCTGTCGTACCTGCAGCGCTTCCCGATCGACAACCTGAAAGTGGATCGCTCGTTCGTCTCGGGCATTCCGCGCCACCGCGATTCGGTGGTGATTTCGCGCGCCATCGTCGCCATGGCCGCATCGCTCGACATGACGGTCACCGCCGAGGGTGTCGAGACGCTGGAGCAGGCCGAGTTCCTGCAGGCCGCCGGGTGCGACAAGTTGCAGGGCTTCCTGTTTGGCCCGCCCATGACGGCCGGCGCCTACGAGGCGCGGCTGCGCCGCAACCGCCCCGCGCAGGCCTAGGCCTCGGCCTCGTGGCGCGCAAAGCGCCTGTAATGCCTGCGTAAGTCAGTGCGGTTAGCGTCGCTCAAGCGCGCATTCACCCGTGCCGATACACCCCGTAGAGGGCCGCTTCGCCATTCGTGCGAAGGCGCACACACCAACGACAACCGGAGACAACCGCACGTGAAGCCATTCGCCTGGGGCCGCGGCCCGAAAGCCTCCCCCGACCTTGTTGCCCGCATTGCCGAAGAGGCTGGCCGCGTCGGCATGGGCATCTGTGAAGTCTCCGGCAACGTGGAAGACGTCGCCGTGCGCCTGCGCCGGCAGGCCAGCGTGTTCGACCAGTTGCGCAACGCCGCCGATGTGACCATGCGTGGCAACCACGACATCGCTGTCGCCGCGCGGCATGCGCGCGAAGTCGCATCGCATGCCAGCGAAGAGGTGAGCGGGTCGCGCGCAACGGTCGACGCATCGCTGCGCGACATTCGCGAGCTGGCCGTGGGCGTGGCGAGCATGGAGCAGCAGATTGCTGCACTGCGTGAAGCGCTGATCCAGGTGGCGCAGGCGTCCGAACAGATTTCGCAGATTGCCAAGCAGACCAATCTGCTGGCGATCAACGCGGCCATTGAAGCTGCCCGTGCGGGGGAATCGGGTCGCAGCTTTGCCGTGGTGGCGGGTGCGGTGAAGCAGCTCGCCGGGCAGACCGCCGAAGCGACGCAGCGGATCGAAACCACCTTGGCCGATTTGTCCGGCCAGACCGACAAGCTGATCGGCGACAGCAGCGCCAACGTGGCGCGCGCGCAGCGCGTGGATGCCGGCACACAGGCGATTGGTGCGGTGATTGGCGTGGCGGGCGAGGCGATCGCGCGCTTCGATGTCGAGGCGACGAGCATTGCGGAATCCACTGCGGCCATCGAAGACGAATGTGCCTCGCTTGCGCGTGAGGTGGATGCCATGGCCGAGGGCGTGAAGCAATCGAGCCTCAACATCGACAACGCACAGCGGCAGCTCTCGGGGTTGCTGGGCGCGTCGGAAACGTTGATCCGGTTGACGGCTTCAACCGGTGTGCAGAGTGCCGATACGCCGTTCATCGAAGCGGTGCAAGCGGCGGCCGGCAAGATCAGCGCGTTGTTCGAATCGGCGCTGGCGCGCGGCGATATCAGCGAAGGCGATTTGTTTGATCGCGCCTATGTGCCCGTGCCGAATACCGACCCGCCGCAGCATATGGCGCGGTTCACGGCGTTCACGGACCGTGTGTTGCCTGCGGTGCAGGAACCGCTGCTCCAGTTGGATCCGCGCGTGGTGTTCTGTGCGGCGGTCGATACCAATGGCTATCTGCCGACGCACAACCTGAAGTTCTCGCAGCCGCAGGGCAGCGACCCGGTCTGGAATGCGGCCAACAGCCGGAACCGCCGGCTGTTCACCGATCGCACGGGGCTGGGGGCGGCGCGCAATACCGAGGCGTTCCTGTTGCAGACCTATCGTCGCGATATGGGGAACGGGACGTTCGCGATGATGAAGGATGTGTCGGCGCCGATTTACGTCAGGGGCCGCCACTGGGGTGGGTTCCGGATGGGCTACAAGGTGGCCGGTTAAGGTTCGTGACGGTGGGGGTGGGGTTTGGGACCTTGCTGGCGGGGTTTTTTTGTTGATGGTGCATCCCTGGTTTCGTCCCCTGGCGGGGCCGACTTACTTTCTTTGTCTTGCCAAAGAAAGGTAAGCAAAGAAAAGCGCGCCCGAGATGGCGAACCACTCCTTGAATTTCTGTAACCGGGCGGAGACGGGGAAAACTCGCTTCGCTCAGACAGTTCCCCGTCTTTTTTCCGCCCGCTTACAGAAATTCAAGGCGCCATCTAGGGCAGGGTACGGCCAAACCATCGCGGCGCTGGGGTTGGCGCTGCGATGGTTCGTCTGCGTGCTTAGTGTTTGCGTGTGCCCAGGATGACCAGGACGGCGGCGCCCAGCTCCAACGCGGCCACGAAGTAGAGGCCAGCGGAGAGGCGGCCCGTGCTCGTTTTCAGCCAGCCGATCATGTACGGCGCGACGAAGCCGGCCAGGTTGCCGATGGAGTTGATGAGGGCGATGCCGCCTGCGGCTGCAGTGCCGGCCAGGAAGACAGCGGGAATCGACCAGAACACCGGGAACGCGGCGAGGATGCCGATGGCGGCGACGGTGAGCGAGATCAGCGCGAGCGCCGGCGAGCCGAGCAGTGCGCCTGTTGCGACCAGGCCGGCGGCTGCGATGACGGCGGCGATGGCGCAGTGCATGCGGCGCTCGCCCGTGCGATCGGAATGCGCGCCGTTCCAGACCATCGCAATCGTGCCGGCGATGAACGGAATGGCCGCGATCAGGCCGATCTGGAAATTGCCCTGCACGCCCAGCTCCTTGATGATCGACGGCGTCCAGAACGCGATGGTGGCGTTGCCGCTGACCACGCAGAAGTAGATGGCTGCGCAGATCCACACGCGGGCGTTGGCCAGTGCGGCGCCAAACGAGGCGTGCTTGGCGGGGTCGCGGTTCTCGACTTCAACGGCGCGCACGACGGCGTCTTGCTCGGCAGCGGAGAGCCACTTCGCCTGACGCGGTGTTTCGGGCAGCCACGCAAGCACGGCAAAGCCGGCCAGCACGGACGGAATGCCCTCGAGCAGGAACAGCCATTGCCAGTTGGCGAGGTGGCCCACGCCTTCCATGCGGCTCATGATGAAACCGGCAATCGGGCCGCCCACCACGCCCGCAATCGCAAACGAGGTCATGAACAGGCCGTTGATGCGCGCGCGGTGTGCGGAGGGAAACCAGTACGTCAGGTACAGCACCACGCCCGGGAAGAAGCCGGCTTCAAAGATGCCCAGCAGAAAGCGCATCACGTAGAACGAGGTCGGCGTCTTCACGTAGATCATCGCCATCGACGCCAGGCCCCACAGGATGGTGATGCGCGCGAGCGTCTTGCGTGCGCCGATCTTTTCGAGCAGCAGGTTGCTCGGCACTTCGAACAGGAAGTAGCCGATGAAGAAGATGCCGGCGCCCAGGCCGTACACCGCTTCGCTGAACTGCAGATCCTGCAGCATCGACAGCTTGGCGAAACCGACATTGACGCGGTCGATCCACGCGAGAATGAACAGCACCACCAGGAACGGCACCAGGCGATACGCAATGCGGCGGTAGGTGGCATCCAGCTCGGTGCTGGGAAGCGGGCGACTGGCCGGGTCGGTCGGGTTGGCCGGCAAGGCTTGGGTTTGCGACATGGTTTCCTCCAATAGCGTGTGAGGGCGCCGGCGCTTCGTGTGCTGCTGTGTTTTACGAAACGCAGGCATGCGTTGGGCCTGGCGCGTCTACAGCACGCCTTTTCTTTTTTCGGCTTGGCTTGGGGAACCGCCTGCGTGGCCCGGACGCCGGCGGCGAATGTTCTGGCTAATCGATCAACGCAGGGCAGCCTCCACCGCCCGGCCGACGCGCAGGATGCGCGCGTCGTCGTTGGCGAGACCGCAGAGCGACAGGCCGACCGGCAGTTCTCCGGCAGCGTGTACCGGCAGCGTCAACGCGCAGCCGTCCAGGAAATTGATCACGCTCGGATTGCGCAGCGCGAGGGCGTTGACGCGGAAGAACGCTGCGTCGTCAGCTTCAAGCGGTGCGACTTCGGGCGGCACGATGGCCACCGTCGGCATCAGCCATGCATCGAAGTTGCCCAGCCGCTTGCGCGCGGCGGCAATCATGCGCACGCGTGCGTTGATCACGTCGATGTAGGCGGCTGCGCTCATCTGTTCGCCACGGCGGATGCGCGTGGCGACGCGCGGGTCGTACTGCGCTTCGGCACGCGCGAGCAGCGCGCGATGCCATGCCCAGGATTCCGCTGCCGAAAAGCCGCCGCCGCTGTTGATGTCCGGCAGTTGCAGCAGCTCGGGAAATTCGAAACGCACGATGTGCGCGCCGGCACGTTCCAGCCGCTCGACAGCGCGCTCGAACGCAACGGCGACTGTGTTGTCGAGATCCGCGCCGACAAAGTCCTGCGTGATGCCGAAGCGCAATCCGGCCAGCGGTACTGCGGTGGTGTCGAACGCATCGTTGCCGGACTGGCCGCTCAACACGGCATCGACGATGGCGCAGCAGTCAACCGAGTTGGCGAGCGGGCCGCCGGAATCGAGCGAGGTGGACAGCGGCACGCCGCCCGTCATCGGCACACGGCGCGCGGTGGGCTTGAAGCCCGTCAGATTGCAGAACGCCGAGGGAATGCGGATCGAGCCGCCGGTGTCCGTGCCCAATGCCGCCACGGCCATGCCGCCTGCCACGGTGACGGCACCGCCCGACGTGGAGCCGCCTGCCGCGCGCGCGCCATCGGCCGGCGTGCGCGGTGTGCCGTAATGCGGATTCAGGCCCAGACCGGAGAACGCAAATTCGCTCATGTTGGTGCGGCCGAGCAGCACGGCGCCGGCTGCACGCAGGCGCGCCACGGCGGCGGCATCGGTAGTGGCGGGCGGCTGGTCGGCCAGGGCGCGCGAACCGGCAGACGTCACTTGGCCGGCCACATCGAACAGATCCTTGATCGACACCGGCAGCCCCGCCAGCAGCGAGGGCACGTTGCCTGCCTCACGCGCGGCGTCGGCGGCGCGCGCCATGGCCAGCGCGGCTTGCTCGTCGAGGCTCACGTAGGCGGCACCGCCGGCGGCGCGGTGCGCTGCGGCGTGCTCCAGGGCGGCCTCTGTCAGCGCGACGCTGGTGGTGCGGCCGGCAGCCAGGTCAGCGGCCAGCGCGCGGATCATGTTCGGGCGGGGCGTCATCATGCGGTGGTCTCCGTGAGGTGGGGCGCTTCAGCCTTCAACAGGCAGCGTGTCGACAGCATAGCGATGGCGCAACTCGGTGCCCGACACCGGGTCGATCAGGGCCATGTCGAAGGCCTCGCCAAAACCGAGTTCGCCGATGATGGGCTGCGTGCCGCAGAACATAGCGGTGCCGACCGGGAGCGTGTCGTTGCCGGTGTAGCGGCGGATGAGGTCGCGCGGGTCGAGCATGCGCGTGACGCCGCCTTCCTGGTACAGCGCGGTCTGGCCGTCGCGGGTGCGCCAGGTTTTCATCTGCAGGCTGTCCCAGTGGTCGGCCAGCGCTTCGAAGCGCCACACATCGCGGCTGACGGGCTTGGCGCACATCTGCTTGGAAACCGTCACGCCATAGGCTTCGACCTTGCGGTCGGTGTGGTCGGAACCAATGCCGACCAGCAGGCCCATCGGCGTCGAATACAGCACGAACTCCGCTTCGCCGGAGGAGTCGGCGCCGGGAATCTCCACGGTGGCATCGGTGGTCAGCAGCGAGGCCGACACGCGGTAGAAGCACGGCACACGCGCCGGACGCGCCACGCCGATCGCTTCAAGCTCAGCAATGTGGTGTTCGACGGCGTCGGCATCGCGGCCGGTCCAGCCGGCAATGACAAGGTGGTCCACGGTCACGTCGATGGGGCCGTGGCCGATCAGGTTCAGGTGCAGCGTGGTCATGCGGAATCCGGAAGAGGCGGGAAAGCGAACGGGGGGAAATCAGGATCAGAGCGTGCGGATGATCGTCCGGCGGAACTCGTCGATGTGCTCGCGAATGGCCTCGCGCGCTGCGGGCACATCGCGGCGCTCCAGCGCATCGAGCACGGCGAGGTGTTCGTCGTACACGTTCTGCAGGTGTTGCGGCTCTGACAGCGAGAGGAACCAGAAGCGCGCCTGCTTCTCGTGCAGGCCGCGCAGCAATTCGGCCAGCACGCGGTTGCGCGACGCGGCGGAAATGGCGAGGTGGAACTTGAGGTCCAGCGCGGCCAGCGCGGCAATGTCGCGGTGTTCGATCAGCGCGGGCGATGCATCGACGATGGCGCGCATGGCTTCGAAATCCGCCGGGTGGGCACGCTCGGCGGCCAGCGTCACGCACAGGATCTCGTTGGTGGCGCGCACCTCGATCATGTCGAGCACGTCGTTGAGCGACAGCGGCGTCACCAGCACGCCCTTGCGCGGCAGGATCTGCACCAGCCCTTCCACCTCCAGCCGATGCAGCGCCTGGTGGATGGGCGTGCGGCCCAATCCCAGGATCGTGCCGAGCTGTGCTTCGTTGAGCGGCTCGCCGGGGCGGAATTCGCACGCCATGATGCGGCGTTTGATCTCGCTGTAGGCGAGTTCACGCATGGCGGCGCCTTTGGGCGCATGCGCTGCGGGCTCAACGGCAAATGGTGCAGGGGCGGGCTTGGCGGCGCCGGAAACAAGCTTGATGGGACGCGACATGGGGCGGCCTCGAATCTCGTAAAAGTCGAGTGATGGTATTGTGATATCTCACAGAGCGTCAAGCGGTCAACGCGCCGCATTCAGCCCCCATCGTCTAGGTATTTGCCCTGATATGCCCCCGGCGGGAGGGCCTCGCGATTCGTTATAGACTGCAACAAATTTCAGGGAGACAGCCATGAAGATCGCCATCATCGGGGCGGGCATCGGCGGCTTGACGCTCGCGTTGATGGCCGAGCGCCAAGGCTTTGAGGTCGAAGTGTGGGAGGCCGTGCAGACGCTGCGGCCGCTGGGTGTCGGCATCAATTTGCTGCCGCACGCCGCGCGCCAGTTGTGCGAACTGGGGCTGGAAGACACGTTGAGCGCGCTGGCGATTCGTACTTCCGCGCTGGCGTACTACAACCGTTTCGGCCAGCCGATCTGGCACGAGCCGCGCGGGTTGGCCGCCGGGTACGACTGGCCGCAGTTCTCCATCCATCGCGGCGAATTCCAGATGGCCCTGGCCGATGCCGTGATTGAGCGGCTCGGTGCGGACTGCATCCGCCTGGGTCACAGCTTCGAAGCGGTCCAGTCGACGGGGGAGAAGGGCGGCCCCGTGCGCTTCACCCTGCGTGATCGTGCCAACGACACTGTGGTCGAATCCTCGGCCGACGTGCTGATCGGCGCGGATGGCATCCACTCTGCCGTGCGCCGGCACTTCTACCCGACGGGCGATGCTCCGCGCTTTGCGGGCCGCATGCTGTGGCGCGCCGTCACCGAGGCCGCGCCGTATCTCGATGGCCGCACCATGTTCATGGCCGGCCATCAGGACCAGAAGTTCGTCGCCTATCCGATCTCCGAACCGCTGCGCCAGCAGGGCCGCTCACGCATCAACTGGATTGCCGAACTGCGCGTCCCCGACGAGGCGCCGCCGCGCAGCGACTGGAACCGCGAGGTCGACCGCGCGATCTTCCGCAGCGCCTTCGCCGACTGGAAATGGGACTGGATCGACATTCCCGCCTTGATCGACGGCGCCCAGGCCGTGTACGAATTCCCGCTCGTCGACAAAGATCCGCTGCCGCGCTGGACTTTCAGCCGCGTCACGCTGTTGGGCGATGCGGCGCACCCGATGTATCCGATCGGTTCGAACGGCAGCGCCCAGGCGATTCTCGATGCGCGCGCGTTGGTCGACTGCCTGCTCGCCACACGCGACACCGGCGTCGCCCTGCGCGAGTACGAGGCCGATCGCCTGCCGCGCACCGCGGGCATCGTGCTGCGCAACCGCCTCAATGGGCCGGAGCAGGTCATGCAGCTCGCGCATGAGCGCGCGCCGCAAGGCTTTTCGCGCATCGACGACGTGATCCCGCGCGCCGAGCTGGAAGGGATTGCGATGCGCTATAAAAAACTGGCCGGCTTCGATCCGCAGTCGCTGCGCGATCAGCCGTCCATGCCGGGCCGCGCCTGAAGCACCTGTACGTTCAAACGCCAAAAAAAAGAGGGGACCCATGACCATCCGCCGCACCATCTGCGCCGCTGCTGCGCTGTTGCTTGCCACCGCCGCCCATGCCGACATCGTCGTGGGTGTGAGCCTGTCAACGACAGGGCCGTCGGCGTCGCTCGGCATCACGCAGAAGAATTCGCTGGCGTTCTATCCGGATGCCATCGGCGGCGAAAAGCTGCGCCTCGTGGTGGTGGATGACGCCTCCGACCCGAGCACCGGCACGCGCCTGGCGCGCAAGCTTGTCACGGAAGACCACGTCGACATCATCGTGGGCTCATCGGCCGTGGCACCGTCGATTGCGATTGCCGAAGTCGCCACCGAATCGCACACGCCGCAACTGGCGCTGGCGCCGGTGGAGCTGAAGCCGGGCAAGGGCGATTGGACTTACCGGCTTGCGCAGCCCATCTCGCTGATGGCCGAGGCGATTGCTACGCGCATGGCGGCGTCCGGCGTCAAGAACGTCGGCTTCATCGGCTTTTCGGATGCGTACGGCGAGAGCTGGCTGAAGGACTTCACTGCTGCCACCACGCCGCGCGGCATCAACATCGTCGACGTGGAACGCTATGCCCGCGCAGATACCAGCGTGACGGGGCAGGTCGCCAAGCTGGTCAGCATCAAGCCCGATGCGATCTTGGTGGCCGGTGCGGGCACCGGCGCAGCGCTGCCGCACACCGCATTGCGCGATCGCGGTTATGCAGGCCCGATCTACCAGACGCACGGTGCGGCCACGAAAGACCTGATCCGCATCGGCGGCAAGACGGTCGACGGGGCCATCCTGCCGGCCGGCCCCGTGATCGTGGCCGAGCAATTGCCTGACAGCCACCCGAGCAAGAAGACCGCGCTTGAATACGTGACGCGCTATGAGAAAGCCAACGGCACCGACACGCGCACGCAGTTCGGTGCCCACACGTGGGATGCGCTGCAGGTGCTCCAGCGCATCGTGCCGGTGGCGCTCAAGAAGGCCAAGCCGGGCACGCCGGAGTTCCGCCAGGCGCTGAAGAACGCGCTGGAATCGGAGCGCGACATCGTCGTTTCGCATGGCGTGCTCAACTACACGGCCGCGGATCATTTCGGCTTTGACGCGCGCGGCCGCGTGCTGCTGACCATCGACCACGGCAAGTGGAAATTGTTGAACTGAAACGCGCGCGCGCGTGGCCGGCGGGCGCATCGCCGACGATAATCGAGGGGTCTTTCACCATCGACACCGCCATGCCGCGCACGCCCAAAGCCGACGACCTGTATCCCGCCGTGGCCCCCTCGGGGCACTTCAACCCGCATCTGGCGGACGTGGAGTATGGCGCGCTTGACGGCCTCGTCGGCTATGCGGTGCGCCGGGCGCAGCTGCACATCTACGAAGATTTCGTGCGGTCTCTGCAGGCGTGGAACATCACGCCGCCGCGCTTCTCGGCCATGACCGTGATCGCGCACAACCCGAACCTCAAGCTGACCGAACTGGCCAACATCCTCGGCGTGGCGCGCTCCGGCGCGGTCTTGCTGGTCGATACGCTGGAAGACATGGGCATGGTCGAACGGCAGCCGTCGCCCAAGGACAAGCGCGCGTTCCGGCTCGTGCTGACGGCCAAGGGCGCCACCACCCTCGACGAAATCACCCGCGCCGTCACCGCGCACGATGCCCGCGTGACAGCGCATCTTTCGGCGGACGAGCGGCACACGCTGCTGGCGCTGCTCAACAAGCTGGCATCGGGGCCGGATTCTGCTGCCTGACCGGCTGACTGCGCGTGCAAATGACAAGCGGCCCGAGGGTGGGCCGCTTTGCTTTGGTGGAGGTGCCGGCGCGTCAGCGCTTGTTGGCGTCGATGGCCTTCTGCCAGAGGTCCTTATCCGGCGGATACAGCGAGTCGAAGTATTCGCGCAGCGTGCAGATTTCCTGGACGATCTCGAACGGAAATCCCTGGCGGCCGCCCCGGTCGTCGATCTGCAGGCTGTTCAGGTAGCGCCGGCAGCCGATGAAATCCGCCCACTTGGCGGCGATCGTGTTGATGATGCGCGGAAACTTCCGGCCGAGTTCGATCGGCCGCACCTCGTCGGGCAGGGACGCCAGCCAGCGGATGGCGTCGCGGTTGAGCGCGAAGTCATCGGCGTTCTGCTGCTTGCGTTGAGAGGTGGGATCTTGGGTCATATCGGATGCGCATCCTTGAGGTCTAGTGTACCCCTCCCGCGCCGGGCCGCCAGCCCGACCGGCGAGGGTCTTGACGCACCACCTGTTTGATTCGACCGCTGCCACAGCCGGTGTCCCGCCGTTTGCTTGCCTCGGCTGCGGTACGCCGCGCGCCGCCCAATCCACATCCGCCTCAAGTTTTGCGCAGGCTTGCCGATAAGCCAAGCGCGGTTTGGCGCGCTGAAGGACCAGAGCATCCAGCAGCTTAAAACGCCTAGACTGCGAAACACGAGCCAGTGTCGGCTGGCACGCCGCTCCCCTAATTCAATCAAAAAACCGGACGTTGAGCCGAGGTAGGCAGGGTATGAAGCGAATCGATGCGAGCCAATTGCGTGTCGGCATGTTTGTGATGAAGCTGGGCGGGTCCTGGCTCAAGCATCCGTTCTGGCGTGCGCAATTCCAGTTGTCGCACCAGGGCCAGATCGACGACATCCGCAAAGCGGGTATCACCGAGATCTGGATCGACCCCGAGCGCGGCGAAGACGTCATGTCCGAGACCCTGATGCCCACGCCGGCTCCGGCGCCCGCCCCCGAGCCGCTCACGCGCGAGACCGTGGCCGCGCGGCCGCCGATCACGCCGACGTCGCTCAAGGAAGAGTGGAAGCACGCCCAGCAGCTGATGCAGAACGGCAAGGCGACGCTCGGCCACATGTTTTCCGAAGCGCGCATGGGCCGCGCGCTGGAAACCGAAAAGGCGCTGCTGCTGGTGGACGACGTGTCCAACTCGCTGGCACGCAACTCCTATGCGCTGATTGCCTTGGCGCGGCTGAAGAACAAGGACGACTACACCTACCTGCATTCGTTTGCCGTGTGTGCGCTGATGGTGGCGCTGGCCAAGACGCTGGGCCTGCCTGAAGACGAGATCCGCGAATGCGGGCTGGGTGGGCTGGTGCACGACATCGGCAAATCGGCCATGCCGCGCACGCTGCTCGACAAGAGCACGGCGCTGACCAAGGACGAACTGGCGCTGCTGCAGACGCACGCGGTGGGCGGCCATCATCTGCTGCAGGGCACCGGCCAGTTCAGCGAGATCGCGCGCGAAATCTGCCTGCACCACCACGAGCGCATCGACGGCAGCGGCTACCCTGACGCCCAGAAGGCGGACGGCATCAGCCTGTGGGCCAAGATGGGCGCCATTTGCGACGTGTACGACACGCTCACGTCGAGCAGCCCCTACCACCATGCGTGGTCTCCGGCGCAGGCGCTGAAATACATGATGGCGCGCACCGACACGCAGTTCGATCGCACAGTCTTCCAGGCCTTTACGCGCAGCGTGGGCATCTACCCCGTCGGCACGCTGGTCAAGCTGCGGACCAACCGGTTGGCCGTGGTCGTTCACCAGAACGAGGCGTCTGCGCTGAAGCCGGACGTGGTGGTTTTCTATTCGGGCAACACGAAGACGCGGGTGCGCCCCGAGCGCATCAGCCTGGGCAAGTCCGACGATTCGATCGTCACCGTGGAAGACGCCACCACGTGGGGTTTGTCGGACGAGGAAGTGTCCGACATGTGCCTGGTCTGAGGCGGCGGCCCAGCGTCAGACGACGTCAGAAGTCTTCCACGGGCGGCTCTTTCTGCTCCGCCGGGTCCGGGCGGGTGTCGCGTGGCACCGCTTCACCGGGCTTGCGCTGTGCGGGCTGTGGCTGCGCTTTTGGGCTTTCGGGCTGCGTCGTATCGGTTTCGGAACGGTCTGGCTGGGTGGACATCGCGGTCTCCTGATCAGCAGATGCCTCTCTTCCAGCATGCGGCGCGCCCGGGCAAGCCCCTACGTTTCATGTGTATTTTTCTTAACACGGAGTTCAACAAACTTCATGGCACACCCCTCTAAAGTGGGGTACGTTTGAGTCGTTGGTTTTTACATTGCTGAACAATCGCCACACATTCAGAGCGACGTCGGCAATCCGCAAACAAACGATTCAGTCTTCCGGGGGGTGACATGAACGTTTCCAATCTACTGCATGCGGCGTCGAACTGGGTCGTCCAGTCGCGCGCCTTCAATGTCACGCAATCGGTTGCACACCATCGCACGCCCAGCGATGCGTTGTCGCACTGGAAACTCGATATCTGGCACAAGAGCGTGCCGTTCCTGCTCGAGGGCGGCTTGGCCGAACCCGCGCACCAGCTGTTTCCGAAGCATCTTGCGCATGCCGACTGGGTGGACGAGCTGCACCACCATCTCAGCCAGCTGGTGGGCGTGCGCCGCGAGCACTGCAAGATCGATATCCGCGCGGTGACAGGGCTGGCGCAGTCGCCGTGCTCGGTGCACTCGTTTCCGAGCATGCTGGTATTCGCGCATCAGCATTGCCGCCGCATTCCGCACAGCACGGACGCCGACTTTGCCGCCAACCGGCGCCACGTCTTCCGTTACGCAGATCAGGCGAACGTGTTCCGTGCCTACGACTTTGCCGGCGGCGAGCTGTTCTACATGAACGAGTGGGGCGCGCACCATTTCGCCGCGCTGGCGTTGCAGGCGCGTACGCAGAACCGAGAGCTGCTGGTCGATGCCGAGGTGCGCCACGCGCGTTCTGCGCTGGGGCTGCGGCGGTTGCTTGACGGCTTCTACGTGATCGGGGCGCGGCGCCAAGGGCAGCAGCGCTATGGCACGCGCTTGTCGGAAGCGCTGGCCAGCCACCAGGTGCCGCACCGCTGGATGCATGGTCGCCGCGAGGCCGAAGGCTTCGAGCTGTGCTTCCTGCCCAAGTCCGATCGCTTTGCCAACTGCGTGGGCGAACAGCTCGTGCGCGACGGCTGGTTCGACTATGGCGCCTGGCTGGCCAGCTTGCACGATGCCACCGAGGTGGGCGCTCCCGCCCAACGCGCCGAGGCCGCCCGCAAGACGCGGTCGAACTGGAAGCGTGTGCCGGTGCCAGCCCTGGGCGTGCCGACCGGTCTCATGCCGGGTTTTGCGCACACGCGCTTGTAATACAAGCGCGCTACGCTCGAGGGCTGTTCTGCCCCTCCACCTAACGGATTGCTGAATCAGGCGGCTGGTGTCAGAATTCGCAACTTAGTTGCATTGGGGCGCACAATGTCAGGGGATATTGTGCGCCGGCACCTGCGCCCGACCTTGCGTTCCTTCCGCTCCTCCTTCCTCCATCCGCGTTGGCTGGCTTGCCTGCTGACCGTGTTCCTGCTGTTCGGTCAGCAGGGCGCGCTGCGGCATGCGCTCTCGCATTGGAGTGAATTCAGCGAAGCGACCGGCGTCGAGTTCAACGCCGCCGCCACGGCCAAGCCGGCCAGTGCCGAGCGCAGTCAGCCCGCGCAGGA
This sequence comes from Ralstonia sp. UNC404CL21Col, assembly GCF_000620465.1. GTDB lineage: Bacteria > Pseudomonadota > Gammaproteobacteria > Burkholderiales > Burkholderiaceae > Ralstonia > Ralstonia flatus. Next base: position 815,455 of record NZ_JIBE01000003.1, on the reverse strand, counting down.
GCACGCTGCGTGCTTGCAGTGCGCAGCCTACGCCGCGCTGGCGGCGGCCTTGCCGATGCTGGTGTCGCTGCGCCTGGCGCAGACGCGGCGCTGGCACTTTCCGCGCATCGGCTTTCATGCGGGCGCACCGGTGTTTCCGGTGGCTGTGTGTTCGCGCGATCCTCCAATTTGCTTTTGATTCCTGCCTTGCCCGTGGGCGCGCGCGTTGTGGTGACGCATGCGCGTGCCGCTGTTTAACGCATCCGCTCGATTCAAAGGTTTTTCCATGATTCCGTTCCAGCCCCGCAAGCTGGTGATGGCGCTTGCCGCCGTCCTGCCGTCCGTCGCCTCGGTTTCCGCCCTGGCTCAGGAGGCCACACCGCCGGCCGCCACGCCTTCCACGCCCGCCACGACGGCACCCGCCACCAACGTGCGCGACCTCAGCGAAACCCGCGTCACGGCCAAGCGCCTGGATGCCGCACGCAATGCGCTGTCGCCGGACACCGGCAGCTCCGTCTACAAGTTCGACACCGATGACATTGCCCGCCTGCCGCTGGGCGATGCCACGCCGCTGAACCAGGTGCTGCTGCAGGCGCCGGGCGTGGTGCAAGATTCCTACGGGCAACTGCACGTGCGCGGAGACCACTCCAACCTGCAATACCGCATCAATGGCGTGATCGTCCCCGAGCCGATCAGCGGTTTTGGGCAGATGCTGGATACGCGCTTCGCCAACCAGATCAACGTGCTGACCGGCGCGCTGCCGGCGCAATACGGCTACCGCACCGCCGGGATTGTCGACATCACCACCAAGGGCGCGTCTGCCGACGAGGACGGCGAGCCGAAGGCCTTCGGCGGCGAGATCGGCACGGTGCTGGGCAGCAATGCCACGCACGAGGTCAATGCGCAGATTCAGGGCACGAAAGACCGCTTCAGCTATTACCTGTCGGGCGTGTTCCTGGAAAACAACCTCGGCATTGAAAACCCGACGGGCAACCGCAACGCCACGCACGACCACACCACGCAAAACAAGTCGTTCGGCATGCTCTCGTACCTGCTCGACAACGACAGCCGCGTGAGCTTCATGTTCGGCACGTCAAACGGCCGTTTCCAGATTCCGACGCGCCCGGGCCTGACGCCGCAGTTCACGCTCGATGGCGCGGTGCCGCCGGCGTCGGAGGCGCTCAACGCCAATCAGCGCGAAAAGACCGACTTCCAGATCCTGACGTATCAGCAGAAGGTGTCGCCCAAGCTCGACTACCAGGTGTCGGTGTTCCGCCGCGCAAGCCGCATCGACTACATGCCGGATCCGATCGGGGACTTGGTCTACAACGGCGTGGCCGCCGACATTACGCGCCGCAACGAGGCTTACGGCCTGCAGGGCGATGCGAGCTACAAGCTGACCGACAAGCACACGCTGCGTGCCGGCGTGTTCGTCCAGCGCGAGCGCTATGTGGCCAACAACACTTCCAGCGTGTTTGCCGCCGACGACTCCGGTGCCCAGACCAGCAACACGCCGTTCACCATCGTCGACAACCACAGCGGCAGCGGCACGACGCTGGGCGTCTACCTGCAGGACGAGTGGAAGCCCACCGACAAGCTCACCGTCAACTACGGCGCACGCTACGACCGCGTCAACACCATCGTCAGCGAGCAGCAACTCAGCCCGCGCCTTGGGCTGACGTACGACCTGACGCCGCGCACCCGCGTGCATGCCGGCTACGCGCGCTACTTCACGCCGCCGCCCACGGAGAAGTTCGACACCACGTCGGTGCAGGCCTTTGCCGGCACGACCAACGCGTTGCCGTCGGATGCCAACACGGCTGTCAAGTCGGAGCGCTCGAACTACTTTGATCTCGGGATTTCGCACCAGCTCACGCCGCATCTGACGTTGGGTCTGGATGCGTATTACCGCGACGTGCGTCACCTGCAGGACGAAGGGCAGTTCGGCAACGCGCTGCTGTACTCGGCGTTCAACTACGAGCGTGGCCGCATCTACGGCCTGGAAGGCAGCGCGAACTATCGCAACGGCAACTTCGGGGCCTACCTGAACCTGGCGGTGTCGCGCGCGCAGGGCAAGGGCATCGAGACCGGCCAGTTCAACTTTGGTGCCGACGAGCTGGCCTACATCAACAACCATTGGGTCAACCTCGATCACGACCAGCGCCTGACCGCGTCGGCTGGCGTGTCGTATCGGTATTCCGGCACGACGTATACGAGCGATGTGCTGTTCGGAACGGGCCTGCGCAACGGCTTTGTCAACTCCGACCACCTGCCGGCCTACTGGCAGATGAATGTCGGTGCTGCCCGCGACTTCAACGTGCCGACGCTGGGCAAGTTCAAGACGCGGCTGACCGTGCTGAACATCTTCGATCGCAGCTACCAGCTGCGCGATGGCACTGGCATTGGCGTGGGTGCGCCGCAGTTTGCGCCGCGCCGTACGTTCCTGTTGTCGGTCAGCAAGCCGTTCTAAGCAAATCGGGCCAGCATATGTAGCTGGCCCGATCTTGCATCGATTACATCGCCATCACATCGGCGGGACCATCCCGTCCTTGCCGACCAGCACGCGTTGTGCAACCAGCGTGCCCTGCGCATCGGCGCGCACGAACATGACGACGTGCGCGCCGGCTTTCAGGTCATCGCGCCGACCCGGCTCGAAGGTGACGATCGGCACTTGCGGCGGCACCACGATGCGCTGCTCTCCATCCTTGTATTTGACCGACAGCGTGCGGCCCTGCGCACCGGTGACGGCGCCTGCCTGTTCGACCGTGCCGTTCGTCATGCTGCTGTTCGGCCCCAGGTCGTAAGGGCGGTGGCCGTCGCCGGTGCCGCGCATGGCTTCCGGAAACACATGCACTTCCAGCGCACGCAGCGTCCCGTCCGGCTCCTTGACCGCGGCCGTGCCGATATAGCTGCCGGCGCGAATGGCCGACGGCTCGATCGGCGCCACTTGCGTGACGCTGAGGTCCACCGGCAGCGTCACCGTGGCCTTGTTGCCGGACGTGTCGGTCACGTCGACAGCGGTGCTGTGGACCGCATTGATGGTGGCCCGCACGCGCGTGGGCGCAGCGGTACTTTGCGCGGACGCGGCGAGTGGAAGGACCGCAGTCACAAGAGCGACGGCTGCGGCAGTACGGGCGGAAAAGCGTAGACGTGTCATTGAGCAAGCGTGTGAGATTCACCCAAACGTGGGCGCGGCGGGCCAGCACGCGCGCGTCTCTGCGCCGCGCTGGGCAGCCGCCAGTCTAGACGGGACCGCGCTGACGTGCAGGCGCGGTCCGCATGCATCCGACCCCGCTCAGCTGCGATGCTGGCCCGGCACGCGCTTGCCCTTGTACGTCGGGCGGCTGCGGCGCATGTTGTCAGACCAGTCCGTGCCGCCGCCGGTGGGCGATTGCACCGGCACATCACGGCTGCCGGGTTGCGGGTCGATCGGCGCTTCGTCCAGCTCGACGGCGTCGGGGGCATCCGCGTCGTCGTTTTCACCGGCCAGGCCTGTGGCGTGCTCGAAGTTCTCGTCGTCGATCGGAGTGTCGACTCCCGGGTCATGCAGGTCGCGTATGGCGTCGGGCATCAGGTCGCCGCCTTCGCGTATGACGGGTTCGTGCCCGGCCGCGCGGCGCTCGCCCGTGCCGGTCGAGTCGGTGTCGCTGTCGAGATTGACGTCGCCAAGGTCCGCGCCGGCTGTGCGGTTGGCCGCGTTGCCGTGCGGGTGGACCGCGGGATCGTCGTCAAAGCGATCTTCAACGTCGCTGCCCAGGCCCGGTCCGCCGACCACGTCGCTGCCCGAGTCCGAACTGTCGGAGGGGCCGAGGGCGTCGGTGCCGTGGCCCTTGCCGGTTTGTGCGGGTGCTTCGCCGGTGCGATACAGGTTGCTCGTTGCCATGTGGATTCTCCATGCGTGCTTGTGCGCCAAGGCGCGACACAGCGAATGCAGCAAGGCGGATACCTGCGCGCGCGCATTGGTTTGCGGCACGCTCGTTGCGACCCCCTTCGACGCGGGCGAGCCGCCCGTAACCGAAATCAGGAGGCTGACGATGAAGCAACACGCACAGCAACCGCACAAGCCCGCTGCACAGGCGGGAGAAAAAGCGGGGGAACGAAAGAGCGAAAGCAAAAAGGGCGAGCACAACGCGCAGGCGCAGCAAGGGCGTGGCGGCAATAGGGAGCGCGCTGAATCCGACCGCGCCGAGCGCACTTCCATGCAGCACGGCACCGACCAGTCGGCCAAGCGCCCGATGCCGGTGCCGGCCGAAGATGGCCGTGCCGCCGCACAGGAAGGGCAGATGCCGCAAAACCAGCAGCGCCTGGGGCAGCACCAGAACAGCCGGAAACAGCCATGAGCGGCACCCATTCACCCCGGGATAACGACAAAGCCAAGGCGCCTTCGGGCGACGCCGCCCGGCCCGTTGCACCGGCCATCCCGAGCGAAAGCGGCGTAGGCGAGGAGGACCCGGGCGACTTCGAAAACGCTTCGATCCGCCCCGACGACGGGAAACGCCCCGGCGCGCCGAGCCCAAAGCCGGGCGAGCGTGGCTGACGGTTCCGCCGTGGATTCAGCCGCGCGATGTCTGGCGCGGCTGAATCCAGTGGGCCAGCCACCGCCACATTCCCGGCCACGCGCTGCGTTGTGTCCGAAGCGCCGGCACGACGATGCGCAGGTGTGCGTTGACGCCGGCATCGGCATGCAGGTGCCACCACCCTGAGGTTTCCACCACATGCGCGTGGCCAGCGGTCAGGGTATAGCGCACAGCGGCGCCCCAACGCGACGGCGGCTCGAGGCGCAAGGTACCTTCCAATGCCACAAGCGTGGTGCCGACGGCCAGCCATTGCAGGCCCCTCTGGCCGCGGCTCAGGGCCAGCCATTCGGGTTCGGATGCGGGTGTCGTCGCAGTCATGTCGATCTCCTGAACATGGCTTCAGCGTAGGCATCTCACGCCCGCGCCAACAGACACAGAGCAACGCAACTTCAGCCGCAACACCCTTGCGCTCGTGACAATCTGTTGCGGTACAGTTTGGCGTTGTCTGTATCTGTTGCGGTCGCGGTCTTGCCGGCATGATGTGCTGGACACGTTTCCTTGCCGCTTGTTGCCGCCCTCCGCCGCCCCTCGCCGCCATGTCCGTCACCGAGTTGACTCCACCGCCCGCGCAGCCGCTGTATCGGACGCTTGCCGATCATTACCTCGGCGCGATCCGCAGCGGGGTCTTGGCGCCGGGCGAGCGCATGCCGTCCGTGCGCACGTTGATGCGCACGCACGCCGTCAGCCTGTCGACCGCGCTGCAGGTATGCCGGCATCTGGAGACGGAAGGCTGGCTTGAAGCGCGCGAACGTTCTGGCTACTTTGTGCGGCAACCGCGCCGGGCCTTGCTGGCGCCAGTGAAGGAACCCGAGGTGTCGACGCCGGATCCGGCGGCCTATGTGGGCGTGCATGCGCGCGTGTCGGCCATCGTGGCGCGCGGGCAGCAAGCCACGGTGCATGTCGATCTATCCGGCGCAAGCGGGGCGGCTGCGTTGTATCCGGCAGCGGCGCTCAATCGGATCGCGTCGCAGGTGTTGCGGCGGTATCCGTTGCTGCTGACGCAGGCCGTCATCCCGAACGGTCATCCTGAGTTGCAGACCGCCGTGGCGCGGCGTGCGCTCGACATGGGCGTGCAGGTCGCGCCGGACGACGTGATTGTCACCCACGGCTGTATCGAGGCCGTGAACCTGGCATTGCGCGCCGTGGCCCAGCCGGGCGATACGGTGGCGGTGGAATCGCCGACCTACTACGGGCTGCTGCAGGTGCTGGAAAGCCTGGGCATGCGCGCGGTGGAAATTCCTACCAGCCCGCGCACCGGCATGTCGCTGGAAGCGCTGGAGATGGCGGTGCAGGCCTACGGCAACATCCGCGCCGTGGTGGTGGTGCCCAATCTGCAGAATCCGCTCGGCAGCATCATGCCCGACGCCGCCAAGCGCCGGATGGCCGCCTTTTGTGACGCCAACCGCATCGCGCTGATTGAAGACGATACGTATAGCGCCCTGGGCGACAGCCCCACGCCGCTCAAGGCGCTCAAGGCATGGGACCGCACGGGCAACGTCATCTATTGCGCGTCGTTGAGCAAGGTGCTGGCGCCCGGCCTGCGCCTGGGCTGGATGGCCGCAGGCCGCTGGCAGGGGCGCGTGCAGATGCTGAAGTTTGCGCAGTCGCGGCCGAACGATTCGTGGTCGCAGGTGCTGGCGGGGCGCTTTATCGCGTCCGGCGCGTACGACCGTCACCTGCGCACGCTGCGTCAGACGCTGCGCGAACAGCGCGAACGCATGGCTGAGTCGATTGCGGGGTGTTTTCCCGCCGGCACGCGGTTGTCGGTGCCGTCAGGCGGGTTGGCGATGTGGGTGGAGTTGCCCGCGAACGTGTCGTCGATGGAACTGTTCGATGCGGCGCTGGCCCAGGGCATCCGCATTGCGCCGGGCACGATGTTCTCGAACCTGAATCGCTTCGATCATTTCTTCCGCATCTGCTTCGGGCTGCCGCCTTCGGCGAACCTTGAAGCTGCGCTGGCCACGCTCGGCCGGCTCACGCAGGAACTGGCCGAGCGCTGACGCATCGCCTCACCTCACCGGCACCACGCCGGCACCGCGGAAGGGGTTTCCAGACCCTGCACGCTTTGCGCAATCTGTTGCGACCACTGCTGCACGAGGCGTTGCGTGGATGACACCACCGCGTTCACGCCAGCCTCTGAATCCGCACCCGCGGCTTGCCCATTGACCGGCAGGGCCAGCGTCGTCTGGCAGGTGAGGGCTGCGGGCGCCGCCCCTTGATTTGCCGCATCGCGCGATACGCGCCACGTCACCAGCGCCGTCACGCCTTGTCCGGGCCGCGCGTCATAGCTGCGCATCTCCGCACCGATCCGGTAGAGCGGTACGCCTGCCGGCGGGGCAGCACTCCCGACGTCCACCGCCGACAGCGCCGTCGCCAGGTTCGCAGACAGCGCATCGCGCAGTTCCGAACCGAACGGCGCGGCCCAGCGCTGCTGTTCAAGCGCCACCACTTCGCTATCGGACGTACGCAAAACGATCTGCGGCTTGTCCAGGCGATCGGGCACCCGCACGCCCGAGAGGCGGAAGGCGCGCTGGAAGCGGCCGGTGTCCGTGCTTTCGGGCCGCACCGACAGCGTATGCAACGTCGGCTCGGGCGAAGCGCAGGCTGCAAGCAGCACAGCAACGGCAGCGGCGCTCGCCAGGGGAAGAGAGGAAGACTGCATCGTCGTTTGCATCGGCATCATTGCGCGTCCTTTGCCTTGCCGCGGATCAGCGCTTCCGGGTGGCGGTCCAGATAGTCGGTCAGCACGCGCACGGACGCGGCGGCCTTGGCCACCTGTTCCAGCGTATCGCGCGCATTGCGTTGCAGCGGGGCATCGTCAGAGAAGACCTGGCGCGCAGAATCCAACGTGCGGCGGGCCTCGGCCAGCGTTTCCTTCATCTGCGGAGCGAGGTCGCTGTTGACGGTCTTGGCCAGCTGCTCGGTCTGCTTGAGCGTGGCGTCGAGCGTGGTCAGCGTGCGGTGGACATCCTGTCCGATCTGCTCGAAGGGCACCTTGTTGAGCTTCTTGGCGATGCCGGCAATCTGCGCCTCGATGTCGTCGGTCGGGTTGTCGGCCGTCGGGAAGACGTACGCACCGTCACGATCGCGCATGCCGAAGCGCGGCGGGGTCTTGTCGCGGTCGGCCGCGTCGATGAAGTCGAGGTTCACGAACTGCTGGCCCGTCAGCAGGCTCGCGCTCTTCAGCTGCGCGCGCATGCCGTTCTTCACCAGCACGTCGAACTGCGTGCGGACGTCTTCGGCGGCGTGCTGCGGATTGTCGTCGCGGATGTCCATGCCGAAGCGGGTCGGGTACAGCGTCGCCGTCACGGGCAGCACGAACTCGTGGCGCTTCTTGCTGTAGTGGATGCCGATCGATTTGATCTCGCCCACGTTGATGCCCTTGAACTCCACCGGTGCCCCCACGTTGAGGCCGCGCAGCGAGCGGTGGAAGTACATCACCACGGTCTGCGACAGGTGTTCCGGATCCTTCAACGCTGCAGTTTCGTTGCGCACGAGCTGGAACTGCGCGTCGGACGCAGCCGGTTCGTGATCGGCTTCTTCGGGCGTCTGGAACGCGATGCCGCCGAGCGCCACGGTCAGCAGCGATTGCGTATCGACCTTCAGCCCATTGGCGTCGAGCTTGAGGTCGATGCCGCTGGCGTTCCAGAACCGCGTGCCGCGTGCCACAAACTTGTCGAACGGCGCGTTGACGAAGATGTGCAACGTCACGCCCTTGCCGTCGGCGTCGATGTCGTAAGCCGTCACCTGGCCCACGCGCACGCGACGGAAATACACCGGCGCACCGATGTCGAGCGAGCCCAGGTCGGGTGCGTGCAGCGTGAATTGTTTGCCGGGCGCGTCGGCCGAGATGGCCGGCGGTGTGTCCAGGCCCCTGAAGACGGATTTCTTCTCTTGCGAGCGGCCGCCGTCCACGCCGATATAGGCGCCGGAGAGCAACGTGCCGAGCCCCGAAATGCTGCCCGCAGCCACGCGCGGGCGCACCACCCAGAAGCGCGTGTCTGATGCAGCAAACGCCTTGCCGTCATGCGTCAGTTCGATCAGCACCACGGCGCCAGAGCGGTCGTCGGTCAGCCCGACCGCCTTGACCACGCCGATATCGACGCTCTTGTATTTGACGCGCGTCTTGCCGGCCTCGATGCCCTCGGCCGAGCTGAACGTGACGGTGACCTGCGCGCCGCGCGCCAGGATCACCCGCGCCATGAGTGTGGCGCCCACCACGAGCGCCACGATCGGCACCAGCCAGATCAGCGAGGGTAGCCAGCGCTTGCGCTTCGTGCGGCGCGGCGCGGGAATGTTTTCGTTATCGACGGGGTCGGTCATACATCGGTCTCTTCGGGATCGGGCTCGTCGATGACGTCCCAGATCAGGCGGGGATCAAAACAGCGGGCGGCGAACATGGTCAGCACCACCACGGCGGCAAACGGGCCGACACCAGGGCCGGGCTTGATGATGGCCAGCGTCGACAGGTGCACAAGACCTGCGAGCAGCGTCACCACAAACACATCGAGCATCGACCACCGGCCGATGATCTCGACCAGCGCATACAGGCGCGTGCGCAATCGCGGGTTCCAGTGCCAGCGTTGCTGCACCGAAAGGCACAGCACCGCGAGGATGCCGAGCTTGGCCAGCGGCACCAGGAAGCTTGCGATGAACACGATGATGGCCAGGTGCCACGAGCCCGACGTCCAGAGGTAGACGATCCCGCTCATGATGGTGTCCTGCTGCGTGCCGAGGAGGGTGTCGGTAATCATCACCGGCAGCAGGTTGGCCGGCAGGTACATGGCGGCCGCCGCAATCAGCAGCGCCCAGCAGCGCGCCAGGCTGTCGGGCTTGCGCACGTGCAGGGGCGACATGCAGCGCGGGCAGACTGGCGCTGGGGCGGTTTCGTCGGGCGCGTCTTCGTGGGTCAGCACCGCTCGCGTGGCGGCCTCTGATTCGGGCATGCGCGCCAGCAGGCCGCAGCGCTCGCATGTCACCAGGCCATGCGCGGCGGCGCGCAGCGGGCGGGCTTGTTGCGCCGGCTGTGCAGAGGCAGGCGTGGTGGCGCTGCTCATGAGCGCTTCTCCCCAGGCCGGGCGGCGGCATCTACGCCCGTGGGCGCGTCCACTTGCGAGCCCGGCGGCAGCGTCAGGCCGATCTCGCGCCAGAACGGCCGCAGGTCGATCGACAACGCCACCGTCAGGAACACGGTCAGCGCGGCAAACGCCCACAGGCCCGCATCGGCTTCCAGCGACACCATGCGCGCGACTTTGATGAGCGCCACCACCACGCCCAGCATGAAGATCTCGACCATCGCCCACGGGCGAATCAACGCTGCCGCGCGCAGCACCAGCGCGGCGGCCGGATGTTGCCGCCCGCGCCATCGCGCGATGAGCAGCGGCGCCAGCACCGACATGTACATCAGCGGGAAAAACACCGTGGTGAGCGCCACCAGCACGGCAGCGAACAGCATGTCGTAGTCATACAGCGCCACGATGGCACCCCACAGCGTGGTGGCGTGCCGGTTGCCGCCGCCGTTCATCTCGGCAATCGGAAAGATGTTCGCGACGATGTAGACGATGAGGCCCGTCACCACCAGCGGCAGCAGCACCGACAGCCGCTCGCTCTGGTTGCGGTACAGCTTCACGCCGCAGCGCGTGCAGTGCGCCTCTTCATCGAGCGCAATGACTTCGTGGCGATGCAGGGTGTCGCAATGCTCGCAGGCGATCCAGGCATCCGGGTCGCCCGGCAGCGGTTGCGCGACCGGGGCGGCCTTGGCGTCGAGGGCATCGCCCGCTGCGCGCCATGATCGCGGCAGCGGGAAGGGGAATTTCACGGTTAACAGCTCCATCGTCGGGCTGAAGGCGCAGCGGCAGCGTTGAATTCACGCGGGACGGCGCACCGACAGTTGGGCAGGCGATTATACATACAGGGTTGAATGTATAGCTGAGTGCCGGCTTCCGCATTTTGACGCACGGTCACAAGCAAATATCCCGCCAATCAGCGCGTTCGACGATGGCGCCGGGTGATGGCGGAACGGCCCTTGCTGAGTTGGAGGGGCACATCCTCAACCTCAAAGGAGCCATTCATGACGTATCTCCGTGCATCTTCTCTTGTAGTCGCGCTGGCGCTGGCAGGCGGTACCGCGGCGGCGTATGCCCAGACGGGGTCGGCCCAATCCAACAGCACGGCCGGGGGCAGCACCATGTCGCCGGCCGGCGGTACCAGCACCGACGCAACGGCCACGGGCACGGGGGGCACCGCCGTCAATGGCGGCTCGACGGGCAGCGGCCGGGACGCCACCCGTAATCGCAATGCCACCGGCAAGCAAGGGCGCTCCGGCAATACATCGTCGCGCTCCGGTTCCAGCGGCGGCTATGGCGGCAGTGCGAACGATTCGACCGGCAGCACGACCGGCGGCGGTTCGGGCGGGGTCGGGGTCGGCGCCCCTGGTACCGGCGGCTCGATGGGCGCGCCGGGCGGGGGTAATGGCGGCGGTAATGGCGGCGGTGCTGCCGGCTCGGGCGGTGTCGGTGGCGGCGTCGGTGGCGGAGCAGGCAGCGGGGGCGCCGGCGGGGCCGCGGGCGGCAGCGGCGGTGGGAGCGGCCGCTAACCGCCCGCTAACCTGCTGCTAACGCAGTTGCGCTGCGTGATGCAGCAGGTGATCTTCGATGAAGGTCTCGATGAAGTAGTAGCCGTGGTCGTAGCCGGGGTGGCGGCGCAGTTGCAGCGGCTGCCCGGCTGCGGCACACGCGGCGGCAAAGTCTTCCGGATACAACTGCTCGGCGAGAAATTTGTCGGCCTCGCCTTGATCGATCAGGATGCCGCCCGGAAACGGGCATGAGGCCAGCCGCATCAATTGCGTGGCGTCGTGCGCCGCCCAGGCGGCGCGGTCCTCCCCGAGATACCCGGTGAAGGCCTTGATGCCCCACGGGCATACCGACGGATGTGCGATGGGTGCAAACGCCGACACCGAAGCAAAGCGCTCCCGATGCCGCAGGGCCAGCGTCAACGCGCCGTGGCCGCCCATCGAATGCCCAAAGATTCCGATGCGTCCGGCTGCCACGGGAAACGCTACGCGCGCGATGTGGTGCAGCTCGTCGGCAATGTAGCTTTCCATGCGGTAGTGCTCGCGCCACGGGGCCTGCGTCGCGTCCAGATAAAAACCGGCGGCGACGCCGAAATCCCAGTGGTCCGCTTCCCCGGGGACGTTTGCGCCGCGCGGGCTGGTGTCGGGCCCGATCAGGATAAGCCCCTCGCGGGCGGCCACGCGTTGCGCGCCGGCCTTGATGGCGAACGTCTCTTCCGTAGACGTCAGCCCGGCCAGATAGAACAGCGCAGGGCACCGCGTGCCGGCCAGCGCCTGCGGCGGCAGGTAGACCGAGAAGCGCATCGGCAGTCCGATCGCCGTCGAGGCATGCCGATAAAAGCGCTGCACGCCGCCAAAGCAGGCATGCTCGGAAAGCAGTTCAAGTGCGGGTACCGGGATTGTCATCGCTGGGCTCCGTCTTCAACGCTCAGTACAGCACGACCGAACGGATCGACTCACCGCGCTTCATCAGGTCGAAGCCTTCGTTGATGCGCTCCAGCGGCAGCGTGTGCGTGATCAGGTCGTCGATGTTGAGCTTGCCTTCCATGTACCAGTCGACGATCTTCGGCACGTCCGTGCGGCCGCGCGCGCCGCCGAATGCGGAACCCTTCCACTCACGCCCCGTCACGAGCTGGAACGGGCGTGTGCTGATCTCTGCGCCGGCCTCGGCCACGCCGATAATGATCGACTGGCCCCAGCCCTTGTGCGTGCACTCCAGCGCCTGGCGCATGACCTTTGTGTTGCCGATGCATTCGAACGAGTAATCCGCGCCGCCGTCGGTGAGTTGGACGATGTGGTCCACCACGTTTTCCACATCGTTGGGGTTGATGAAATGCGTCATGCCGAACTTGCGTGCCATCGCCTCGCGCGCGGGGTTCAGGTCCACGCCGATGATCTTGTCGGCCCCCACCATCTTGGCGCCCTGGATCACGTTCAGGCCGATGCCGCCCAGGCCGAACACGACCACGTTGGCGCCGGCTTCCACCTTGGCCGTGTAGACCACCGCGCCCACGCCCGTCGTCACGCCGCAGCCGATGTAGCAGACCTTGTCGAACGGTGCGTCGGGGCGGATCTTCGCCAGCGCAATCTCGGGCACCACGATGTGATTCGCAAACGTTGACGTGCCCATGTAGTGGAACAGTGGCTTGCCATCGAGCGAGAAGCGCGACGTGCCGTCCGGCATCAGGCCCTTGCCCTGCGTGGCGCGAATCGCCTGACACAGGTTCGTCTTGCGCGACAGGCAGAACTTGCACTGGCGGCATTCCGGTGTGTAAAGCGGAATCACGTGGTCGCCCGCTTTCAATGACGTCACGCCCGCGCCCACCTCTAGCACCACGCCCGCGCCTTCATGGCCGAGGATCGCCGGGAAGATGCCTTCCGGGTCGGCGCCCGAGAGCGTGTAGTAATCGGTATGGCAGATGCCGGTCGCCTTGATCTCGACGAGCACCTCGCCGGCACGTGGGCCTTGCAGGTCGACTTCTTCCACGGTGAGCGGAGCACCGGCTTTCCAGGCGATGGCGGCTTTCGTTTTCATGCGCATTCCTTTTCTTGAAGTGGAGCCTGCCCGACCTGGGCAGCGTAGGGAGGGCGATTGTAGAACGTTGGCTGCTCGGGCAACGTGACAGCCACGTCATGTTCCACACATCAGACTTCAGATTTTCTTACGACGGCCGTTTCTTGTGCGACGGCAGGCCGACAGGGCCGCGTGCCGCATGCCTTACATGGCGGAACCCCCGCCATGGGCTTCGTAGGAAACCATACCGTGCTTGCATCCATCCGTACTCGCATTTTGCTGACCTGCGTTGCCATCGTGGTCGGCGCATTGACCTTCGCTGGCGGTCTCAACTATCTCGTGACTCGTTCGTACAACGAAGAGTCCATTCGCCAGAACCTCCAGTCCGTCGCACGTGGCCACATTGCGGGCATCGACGACTGGGTGGCTTCCAAGACACAGATGATGGTGTCGCTGCAGGACGTGGCGGTGTCCGCCGATCCGATTCCGGTCTTCAAGGCCGTGCACAAGGCGGGCGGCTTCATCAACGTCTACGTCGGCTATCCCGACAAGTCGTACAAATTCTCCAACCCCGAAGGCATTCCGCCGACGTACGATCCGACCGCCCGCCCCTGGTACAAGCAAGCCGTGGATGCGGGCAAGCCCGTGGTGACGCCGCCGTACGTGAGCGCCAGCACCGGCCAGCTCGTGGTGACCTTCGCCGTGCCCATCCTGGAAGGCAGCACGCTCAAGGGCGTGATCGGCGGCGACGTGGCAATGGACAGCGTGATCGCCAACGTCAAGGCCATTCATCCGACGCAGGCCAGCTTCGGCTTCCTGGTCAATGCGGCCGGCAAGATCGTGGCGCATCCGAATGACAAGCTGACCCTCAAGCCGGCGACCGATCTGTCGGCCGGACTGAACGAAGCCACGCTGGCATCGCTGGCGCAGGCAGAGAAGCCGGTGGAAGTGTCGGTGGATGGCGCGCCCAAGCTGCTCTACCGCCAGGGCGTGAAGGGCACCGACTGGGGCCTGGTCGTGGCCCTGGACAAGTCTGACGCCACGGCCGGCATGCGCTCGCTGGTGATGACGTCGATTGGCGCGCTGGTGGGTGTGGCCATCGTTGCGGCACTCATCGTGGGCGCGATGACGGCACGCGCGTTCCGCCGCCTGTCGATGATCCGCGATGCCATGGACGACATCGGCTCGGGCAGCGGCGACCTCACCAAGCGTTTGCCGTCCGACGGCGAAGACGAAGTCGCCCAGATCGCGCGTTCGTTCAATACCTTCGCTGACAAGCTCACCGCGGTGATGCAGCAGATCCGCCTGGGCAGCGATTCGGTGCGCTCGGCCGCGCAGGAAATTGCCGCCGGCAACGCAGACCTCTCGCAGCGTACGGAAGAGCAAGCCAGCTCGCTGGAAGAAACCGCATCGAGCATGGAAGAGCTGACGAGCATCGTGAAGCAGAACGCCGACAACGCGCGTCAGGCCAGCCAGCTTGCCGTGACGGCGTCGGACGTTGCCACGCGCGGCGGCGATGTGGTCGGCCAGGTCGTGCAGACCATGGGCGGCATCAACGAGAGCAGCAAGAAGATTGCCGACATCATCGGCGTGATCGAAAGCATCGCGTTCCAGACCAACATCCTGGCGCTGAACGCCGCGGTGGAAGCGGCACGTGCCGGCGAGCAAGGCCGGGGCTTTGCGGTGGTGGCCAGCGAAGTGCGCAGCCTTGCCCAGCGTTCAGCCGGTGCCGCGAAAGAGATCAAGGCACTGATCAGCGACTCGGTGGATCGCGTCTCCAACGGCACAGCACTTGTCGACCAGGCGGGTGTGACGATGGCCGAGATTGTCGATGCGGTGAAGCGCGTGACCGACATCATGGGCGAGATTTCGTCGGCGTCGGAAGAGCAGAGCAGCGGCATCGAACAGGTCAACCAGGCCGTCAACCAGATGGACCAGGTGACGCAGCAGAACGCCGCGCTGGTGGAGCAGGCCGCTGCCGCTGCGGAGTCGCTCGAGGAACAAGCCCACAACCTGAACGAGGCAGTGGGGCAGTTCCGCCTCTCGCACTAAAGCACAGTCGTTCAGTCACGCAGTACGCTAGAAGTACGTAGTTGCGCGTCAAGAGTCCGGGGCGGCGTTTGTTGCCTCGGCCTTTGCTTTGTCCTGCGCTTCGGCAAGCGCAAGGTCGGCGGCTTGCGCGCGCGTCATGGCGGGCCGCGCCATGACGCGGTCAATGTAGCCACGCACCAGCGGCGTCTCTGGGATGAGCTTGAACATCGTGGTCCAGCCGAGCGCCGCTGCCCACAGCACATCCGCCGCGGTAAAGCGTTCGCCCAGCAGGTAGGGCCCTTTCTCCAGTTGCGCCGTGAGCGTGCCGAGCATGGCGTCGAAGTTGCCATACGGCGACATCGAGTACGCGGCCGGCTCGCGCTTCATCGAGCGATCCACAATGGCCGGCTCGAAGCACGCACCATAAAACGCCATCCAGCGCAGGTACGCGCCGCGCAGCGGATCGCCCACCGCCGGTGACAGCCCGGCTTCCGGATACAGCTCCGCCGCATACAGATACACCGCCACCTGCTCGGTGATGACTTCATCGCCGTGGCGCAGTGTCGGCACCTTGCCCAGCGGGTTGATGGCGAGAAACGCCGGGCTCTTGTGCTCGCCGGTGGTCAGGTCGAAGGCATGCACCTCGTAGTCGGCGCCGAGTTCTTCGAGCAGCATGCGCGCGCCCCGCGAGCGGCTGCGTGGCGAGTGGTAGAGGATCAGGTGGCGGTCTTGCGGCATCGTCGGCTCCGGTGTGCGGTCAATGGGTGGATGACAGCTTGCCACTCTAGGCGGTGGAGCCGCGTCCGTCTTGGAAATCCGCTGCGGCGGTGCATCATCGCGGCAGGGTTTCTGACGCGGAACAATCGCCAGCCGGGTGCCGCGCTGGCCATGTCGTCCCGATGGGGCCTGGCGGCCCCTCGCATCAATCGGCCGCGACTGTCAGGTCTGACGATCCGGGCGGGCGATCTGTCATCACGCAGTTGCGTCCCGCCAGCTTGGCGGCATAGAGCAGGTGGTCTGCCCGCCGCAGCAGCGATGCCAGTTTGGGGCCATCGGCGGCGGGCGCGACCGCCACGCCAAAGCTGGCCGTCATGCGGCACGGCATATCGGTGCCGGTGGGCACCGTTACCTCGGCAATGCGATGACGCAGGTGGTCGGCCACTGCGCGCGCCTGTGGAAGGCTATCCGCCCACACCATCACCGCAAATTCCTCGCCGCCGATACGCGCCACCATGTCGGCGGACGGGCCCTCGGCGCGGCACAGGCCGGCAACAGTGCGCAGCGCCTCGTCGCCCACGGCATGGCCGTAGGTATCGTTGATGCGCTTGAAGTGGTCGATGTCGAACATGACGAGCGCCACGAGCCGCGCCTTCGGATGCGGGGCATTGCACATCGCGCTGGCGCGGTCTTCAAACGCGCGGCGGTTGAGCAGTTGGGTGAGCGGATCGGTCTCGGCCATGCGCGCGAGTTCCTGCATCAGGTGCGCGCGTTCCACCTCCAGCCTGCGGCGCTCGATGCTGTTGATGCGCAGCACGCGGATCGCTTCAAACATCGCGCGGATTTCTCGCCGCGCAAAGCTGGTCGGGATGTGCACGCTCAGATTGCCGCGCGCAATCCCGTCGATGAGCCGCGTAGCGTTGACGAACGGCCCCACCACGTCGCGGCGGAACGAGAGCGTCATCCAGACCAGCGCGCCCAGGACCGACACCACCGCGCCCGCCGAGCCCAGGAGCACCAGCAGCATTTCGCGCCGGTGTTCGCGGATGTCGTCGTCCGCCAGACCCAGCACGATGTCGCGGAAATCCGTGATGGCGCGCATCGTGGGCACGTAGCGCTCGGCGAATGCCGCGGGCGTGATATCGACGCCGCCGGCCTGGCTGGCCTTGGCGCGCACGGCGGCCACGTAGCGCAGCCCATCGCCGAAGTACTGCGCCCCGAGCGTGGCGACGGCACGCTCGTTCAAGGTAGACGGCGCTGCCACGCGGGTCTCGATCATGCTGCGCAGCTGGTCGATGCGGCCCTGCGTGCGTTCGATGGCGAGCTGCTCTTCAAACGTGAGCGCGCGGTGCATGGCCAGCGCACCGGTAAAGCGCGAGCCGAGCTGGCCCGCGTATTCGCGCAGATCGGCCGCCAGCCGAGCGAGCGTCAGGCAGTTGAGCACATCTGGGTCGCCGCGTGTGATGTTGGCCGTGCGCGCGTTGACGATGGGCAGGAATTCCGGGATCACGGCGATCATGCGGCCGACGCCGTCGGCCAGCGCGTCGCTGCTGCGGGAGCGCAGGGGCAGGGCGGTCAGGCGGTCGATGTTGGCGCGGGCAGTGGCCAGCAGCGTTTGGGCGCGCCGCGCTGCGTTGATGTCGGCCTCACAGCCGGGGCAATGTTCAGGGCCCAGCGCGTCGAGCAGCCGGGCGACGTGTTGGTCGCTGGCGGCGCGCATGCGTTGCAGGGCCGCGCTGCGCTCGGGCGGCAGCGGTAGGTCTTCGCCCAGTACGCCGTTGGTCGGGCCGCGCTCGGCCGACACCTTCTCCATGGCCAGCAACGCCAGGCGCAACGCCTGGACGCTGCGCGCCGCATCGTCGGCGCGGCCGTAACCGAGCCATGCATAGCCCAACAGCCAGCACGACAACGACAGCACCGGAACGAGGACGATGGCGACGCAGGCACCAAAGCGCCGGTCCATCGACGTTTCTGAAGACATGAACGGAGGGGTGGAGCGTCTTGGCGGGCAGTTGTGAATGGATTACACACGCGCCCACGCACGTTGCCGCGCGCAGCACGCATGTCTGGCTAACGGCAGCATCGGGCGCATCTTTACCGCGCCATTGGACCCTCGCCCACGGGGCAGACTGCAAACAAATGCAAAAGGATTCTTACGGGATGTTCAGGCCGCAGTACCGAAACGAGACCGGGCAGTTCGGTTGCCTCGGCATGGGCGGAATGGGGATGCGCTCGGCGAGCGCAGCGCATCCCGCGCGCCGGTTGAGACTCGATGATCTTTGGGGGCGATTACTTGACGGCCACCTCGGAGTGCACGACTTCCGGCGCCTTGGCAAAGAACGGCCCCACCAGCTTGCGCCATTCCTGGAAGTCGTCGGATTCGCGAAAATCGACCATGTGGTCTTCCACGGTGTTCCAGCGCACCAGCAGCACGTAGCTGGTGTCTCGCTCGACGATGTGGTGCAGCTCGGCGCCGTGGCAGCCCTTGGCGCGCGCAAACAGCGGCAGGGCTTGCTGGACAGCGGCTTCAAACTCGCGCTGCTTGCCGGCGAGAATGTCGATGTGGGCCATTTCGAATACCACGTTGTGCTCCGGTTCGGTTGGATGGGTGAGCAGACTATAGCCGGCAATCGGTTTCGCCATCACCTGGCCTGCATTGGGGTTGTTTGACGCGCGGGCGCCCACGTTCGGTTGGCTTCCAAACGTCTGTCTGCCCGCCTGCGGCCCCTATGACAACAGCGGCCGGGGCGGGCATACTCGGATTTCATTGCCTTGGCCCGGATCCTGCTCGGGCTCTTCAGACGTCACCTTCAAGCGAAAGCAATCCATGGATAGCGGAAACGGCCACCAGAAATTCTTCTCCCTCTTGCTGTTTGTCGTCACGCTCGGGCTCTGCTGGATCCTCTCGCCGTTCTTTGGCGCGGTGTTCTGGGGTGTCATCCTGGCGATCCTGTTTCAGCCCGTGCAGCGCGCGCTCGTCGCCCGGATGGGCAAGCGGCGCAACCTGGCCGCGCTCGCCACGCTCACGCTGATCATCCTCATCGTGATCCTGCCCGTGATCTTTGTGGCGGCGACCATCGTGCAGGAAATTGGCGTCGCCTATCAGGAGGTCCAGAGCGCGCAGCCGAACTACTCCAGATACCTGTCCGAAGCGGTGCATGCGTTGCCGACGTGGGTGCAGCAGCTGCTTGCCAAAGCGGGCCTGACGAACATTGCCGGCATCCAGAAAAAGCTCGCCGACGGCGCTGCGCAGATCAGCCAGTTTGCCGCCACGAAGGCGCTGAGCATCGGGCAGAACACGTTCCAGTTCGTGGTGGGTTTTGGCGTGATGCTGTACATGGTGTTCTTCCTGCTGCGCGATGGCACGGAGATCGGCCGCCGCGTGCGCCGCGCGCTGCCGATGGACGAAGAGCACAAGCGCCTGCTGCTGAGCAAGTTCACGACCGTCGTGCGCGCCACCGTCAAAGGCAACATTGCCGTGGCGCTGGTGCAGGGCGCGCTCGGCGGGCTGATCTTCTGGATCCTTGGCATTGACGGCGTGGTGCTGTGGGGCGCGCTGATGGCGTTCCTGTCGCTGCTGCCGGCGATTGGCGCGAGCCTCGTGTGGATTCCGGTCGCGGTCTACTTTCTGATGGTGGGGGCGATCTGGAAATGCGTGATCCTCGTCGCGTTCTGCGGCGGCGTGATCGGCCTGGTCGACAACCTGCTGCGCCCGCTGCTGGTCGGCAAGGACACCAAGATGCCCGACTGGGTCGTGTTGATCTCCACCCTGGGCGGAATGGAGCTGTTCGGCATCACCGGCTTCGTGATCGGGCCGCTGGTCGCCGCATTGTTCATGGCCAGCTGGGACATCTTTGCGCGCGGGCAGAACGAATGAGGCTTCGGCCGGATGGGCGGCGCGTCCCGCTCATATGCGCTCGAACCGCAAACCTGCGTGGCGCGTCAGGCGCTCGATGAAGCGTTCGTCGAACATGGTGGCCGGCGTCCAGAAGCCGCCTGGTCGCCCCGTCTTGATGCCGTCCTTCACGTGGTCCAGCGCGAGGCTCGCAGCGGCCTGACCGAGCATCTTGCCGGTCGAGCCATAGCCCGGGTCGCGATCGCCTGTCACCTTCACGCGCAAGGTGTTGCCTTCATCGGTTCGGCCGAACAGCCGCAGGTCGTAGCGGCCAGCCAATTGCGCCGCCGGCGTGGGGCCCTCGCCGGGTTTGGGCAACAAAAAGCGCTGCATCACGATGCGAGCGGGCTTGATGACAATGCCCAGCATGAATGCACCCAGGCCGGCCACCATCGTCACGGCTTTCATGCGGCCGCTCAGGCCGTGCCCGGTAATCACCGCTTCGTCATAGAGGAAACGATTGCCGTAGGCGTTGCCGGACAAGGCGTTGGAGCGGTGCACCACGCGCTCGTTGATGGCCGCCATGACAAACGGCGCAATCCACGCATCGAAATCGGCATCGAACGCCGCGCCCCGGACAGAGCGCTGGCGCGCCGTGAAGCCGTGGCCCTTGGGGCAGAGCGCGTAGGGATCGGCCAGCTCCTTGCGCAAGGCGGCGTCGGCTGCGGCTTCCTGCACGACGTTGATCAGGCTGGCGATCGTGCCGCCCGATGCGCCGCCCTTTAGCGTCTTGACGCGCAACTTCACCTGCGTGGCCGGCGTCCCCCATTGCTGCATGGCGTGTTGCTGCAGGAAGTAGACGCCCATGTCTGACGGCACGGAGTCGAACCCGCAGCAATGCACGATGCGCGCGCCGGACTGCTGCGCCGTCGCTTCATATTTGCCGATCATGCGCTTGATCCACTGCGTCTCGCCGGTGAGGTCGCAGTAGTCCGTCCCGCTCTCGGCGCAGACCTTGATCAACGGCTCGCCATATAGGGCATAGGGGCCGACCGTGGAGACCACCACCCGCGTCTGCGCACACAGGGCCTGCAACTGCGCTTCGTTGGCGGCATCTGCCACGATGATCGGCACGGACCCGCCCGCCGCACCCAGCGAACGTTTGAGCTCCTGGAGCTTCGCTTCGGATCGTCCGGCGATGGCCCAGCGCAGCGTTTCCGCATCCCCCGAAAAGTGTTCGGCCAGGTAGCGGGCCAGGATCTGACCGACAAAGCTGGTAGCGCCAAAGACGACGACGTCATAGTCCGGAGCGGGCATGGAGTTTTCCTTTTTCTTTGGGCGGATGAGGGCTCACCGCTCAGCATCGCCGAACCCTTTCAGCGGCGTGGGCAGATGCAGCACCAGTTGCGCGTCTTTCACCACGTCCAGGCGAACAATAGTGGAAGGGCCCAGCCCGTCAAGCAACTGGCTCAATGGGCCGCCATGGCGCACCAGCTTGACGTTGCGCGGAAGCAGGCGTTGAGCGAACGACAAGGTGTTGCTCTGCACCGAACTTTGATGCCATGCGCCATCGACCTTGTTGATCATGGTCGTCGTTCCCATACGGGACTGTGGCGCAACGTTCCGCAAAGCAGGAAGCGGCGCATGCAAGGTCAGGTCGGGCTGCCTTCCGGGCGCGCCGGCGCTGGCGCTCACCGCTGCGCCGATGTTCACGTTGATGTCCGCAAGCCACTTGGGCAGCTGATAGCCGTGCACACCGCGCACGCGCGCGATTTCCGTGGTGACGGGCAGCGCCAACACGTGGGCGAAGAAGCTGCGGCGGCGTATGGCATCCAGCAGTTCCAGCGCATGCGGCCCACGTGCGCTGGGCCGGCGAATCACCACGGCGACGGACACCTCGTCATACGGGTCGTTGTCGCACACCGCATATGAGAAAAAGGTGAGGGCGACCAAGCCGTAGCCCGGGAGTGCACGCAGCGGCTCCAGCGGCTGGGGCAATGTCGCCCGCAAGCGCGCGAGCGGCGCGAGAAACAACAACTGAATGCTGCTCGAGCGGTAATAAAAATTGGGCGCCCAGGTGGGGCCGACTCTCGACGCGACCAGGTGCTTGGGAATCCGGCGGAAGAAATCGATGTTTCCCGCGGCGGGGTCTTGTGCCACTTCATCCAGGTTCGGATTCATCCGGTAACGGTCGTAGTAGCCGCCCGCCAGCACGTCGACCTTGTGCGGTCCGAATTCGACCTGGGTAAATCGCGTCTCCATGTTCATAACCTTTCCGATGCGTTGACCTTGCGGCCGGTAGCGAAAACTCTAAGGTTGAACTTGACTTGAAGGTCAAGCGCTCATCGGCGAGCCAAGAAGACGCTTGACGTTAAAGCTCACTTCAAAGTTAGGCTCCTGTCGATCAACAGAAGAGGCAACTCAGAAAGGTGGACCGGATGCAGACGATATTGGGAGCGAATGGCCAGATCGCGATGGAGCTGGCGCGTGAACTACAGCGCAATTACACGGGCGACGTGCGACTCGTGAGCCGCAATCCGCGCAAGGTGAACGACACCGACAGCGTGGTGTCCGCCAATCTGCTCGACGCTAAGCAGACCGCAGCGGCGGTCAAGGGAAGCCACGTGGTGTATTTCACCGCCGGCCTGCCGCCAGACACGCAACTCTGGGAAGCGCAATTTCCCGTCATGCTCGAGAACGCCCTTGATGCCTGCCGCGCCGAGGGCGCCAAGTTTGCCTACTTCGACAACACCTATATGTATCCGCAAGACGCCCGGCTGCAGACCGAGGCCACGCCGTTTGCGCCGGTGGGGCGCAAGGGCAGGGTGCGCGCGGCGATGGCGTCCATGGTGCAGGACGAAATGGCGCGCGGCGAGATTCCCGTGTTGATTGGTCGGGCACCCGAGTTCTATGGCCCGGGGAAGACGCAAAGCTTCACCAACGCGCTGGTCATCGAACGCCTGGAAGCCGGCGAGAAACCCCGCGTGCCGGTGCGCGACGACACGCGCCGTACCCTCATCTGGACACCCGACGCGAGCCGCGCGCTGGCAGCGCTTGGCAACGCGCCCGATGCGTTCGGCCAGACCTGGCATCTGCCATGCGATGACGATCGGCCGACGTACAAGCAGTTTGTCGCCCTGGCCAGCGAGGTGTTTGGCCGGGAGGCGTCTTACACGGTCATCGGCAAATGGGCCATGACCGCCGCGGGGCTCTTTTCAAAGCCGGTGCGCGAAATCCGCGAGCTGCTGCCGCGCTACGAGCAGGACAACCTGTTCGACTCCGCCAAGTTCAAGCGTCGGTTTCCCGAGTTCAACGTGACGACGTATCGGGAAGGGCTGGAGCGGATCCGGCAGGAGTGGGTGGGCGATTAGGAAGTGCGGAGGGCGTTGCGCCGATCGCTGAAAGCGCGTTCCACATTACGAAATCCACGCGGAATTTTCCCCGCGCGCGCTTCCCGTTTGCTGAAAAACCATTCCGCATCGCAAAATAAGTGGTCTATCTCATTGATAAATAAAGAAAAACTAACTCTTATGTCTTATATAAGACCTTGCTGCGACGCGTCAAAGCCGACCTACAATAAATCCATGCTGCTCGCTTCGAAATCCGTAGCTGCACACGCAACCGATTCTTCTCAAACGCGCTTTATTTCCAGGAAATTGACATGGCCCAGTATCAAGACGACATCAAGGCAGTTGCCGGTCTGAAAGAAACCCACGGCAGCGCATGGAATGCGATCAACCCCGAGTACGCGGCCCGCATGCGTGCCCAGAACAAGTTCAAGACGGGTCTGGACATCGCCAAGTACACCGCCAAGATCATGCGTGCCGACATGGCCGCCTACGACGCCGATCCGTCGAAGTACACGCAGTCGCTCGGTTGCTGGCACGGCTTCATTGGCCAGCAGAAGATGATCTCCATCAAGAAGCACTTCAAGAGCACCGAACGCCGCTACCTGTACCTGTCGGGCTGGATGGTCGCTGCGCTGCGCTCGGAGTTCGGCCCGCTGCCGGACCAATCGATGCACGAGAAGACTTCGGTCAGCGCGCTGATCCGCGAGCTGTACACCTTCCTGCGTCAGGCCGATGCCCGTGAACTGGGCGGCCTGTTCCGCGAGCTGGACGCCGCCAAGGACGCCGCTGCCAAGGCCGCCATCCAGGAAAAGATCGACAACCACGTCACGCACGTCGTGCCCATCATTGCCGACATCGACGCTGGTTTCGGCAACGCAGAAGCCACGTACCTGCTGGCCAAGCAGTTCATCGAAGCGGGCGCCTGCTGCATCCAGATCGAAAACCAGGTGTCGGACGAGAAGCAGTGCGGCCACCAGGATGGCAAGGTCACCGTGCCGCACGAGGACTTCCTCGCCAAGATCCGCGCGATCCGCTACGCGTTCCTGGAGCTGGGCGTGGACGACGGCATCATCGTGGCCCGTACCGATTCGCTGGGCGCCGGCCTGACCAAGCAGATCGCCGTGACGAACACGCCGGGCGACCTGGGCGACCAGTACAACTCGTTCCTCGACTGCGAAGAGCTGTCGGCCGACCAACTCGGCAACGGTGACGTCGTCATCAAGCGCGACGGCAAGCTGCTGCGTCCGAAGCGCCTGCCGAGCAACCTGTTCCAGTTCCGCGCCGGCACGGGCGAAGCGCGTTGCGTGCTCGACTGCATCACCTCGCTGCAGAACGGTGCCGACCTGCTGTGGATCGAAACCGAAAAGCCGCACATCGGCCAGATCGGCGGCATGGTCAAGGAAATCCGCAAGGTCATCCCGAACGCCAAGCTGGTGTACAACAACAGCCCGTCGTTCAACTGGACGCTGAACTTCCGCCAGCAGGTGTATGACGCGATGAAGGAAGCGGGCAAGGACGTGTCGGCTTACGAGCGCGGCCAGCTGATGAGCGCCGAGTACGACGACAGCGAACTGGCGAAGCTCGCCGACGAGAAGATCCGCACGTTCCAGGCCGATGCATCGCGCGAAGCCGGCATCTTCCATCACCTGATCACGCTGCCGACGTACCACACCGCCGCGCTGTCGACCGACAACCTGGCCAAGGAATACTTCGGCGACCAGGGCATGCTCGGCTACGTGGCTGGCGTGCAGCGCAAGGAAATCCGCCAAGGCATCGCCTGCGTCAAGCACCAGAACATGTCGGGCTCGGACATCGGCGACGACCACAAGGAATACTTCAGCGGCGAAGCAGCGCTGAAGGCGGCAGGTAAAGACAACACCATGAACCAGTTCCACTGATTCACGGCCAAGGTCCTACCCAAAGCACAACGCCAACCCATTGCGGGTTGGCGTTTTTTTTTGCAATTCCGACGCAATGGTTTGCTTGAACTTGTCGTTTCGCCTACACCGCCGCCCGATGAGGCGGCGATAACGGGCCGATTCGGGGCGGAAAGTATTGATAACCAAAGCACATCAATTCTTCCGAAAATTGCACTTCTCGTATACCGGTCTCCCGGCCAACATTGCCAGACGACAAAACGCCGTTCAACGGCGTATTCTTTTTTGGCTTCCAGGAGACACCTCGATGCACCCCCCGTCCAGCCTGTCGACCGGGCAATCCAAGGCCGCTGCGGTCTTCCGCGTGACCGCCGGGAATTTCCTGGAGCAGTTCGACTTCTTCCTGTTCGGCTTCTACGCCACGCAGATCGCCAACGTCTTTTTTCCGACCGAAAGCGAGTTCGGCTCGCTGATGATGACGTTCGCAGTTTTTGGCGCCGGCTTTCTGATGCGGCCGCTGGGCGCGATCGTGCTCGGCGCCTACATTGACGACGTTGGCCGCCGCAAGGGGCTCATCGTCACGCTGTCCATCATGGCAAGCGGGACGGTGCTGATCGCGTTCGTTCCCGGCTACGCCACGATTGGTCTCTTGGCGCCGGCGCTCGTGTTGCTCGGGCGTCTCCTGCAGGGCTTCTCGGCTGGTGCGGAGCTGGGCGGCGTATCGGTCTATCTGGCCGAGATGGCCACGCCGGGCCGCAAGGGCTTTTTCACGAGCTGGCAGTCCGCCAGCCAGCAGGTCGCCATCGTCGTGGCGGCAGGTCTCGGTTTCGCGCTGAACCAATGGCTCAGTGCACCGGCCATCGCCGCATGGGGATGGCGTGTGCCGTTCTTCGTCGGTTGCATGATCGTGCCGTTCATCTTCGTGCTGCGCCGCAATCTTGAAGAAACGCAGGAGTTCAAGGCGCGCAAGCATCGTCCGAGCATGAAGGAGGTGTTCGGCACGCTGCTGCAAAACTGGGGCGTCGTGCTCGCCGGGATGATGCTGGTGGCAATGACCACGACGAGCTTCTACCTCATCACCGTCTACGCGCCGACGTTCGGCAAAACCGTCTTGCATCTGAGTACGGCCGACAGCCTGCTCGTGACGCTGTGCGTTGGGGTGTCGAACTTCGTGTGGCTGCCGATTGGCGGTGCGCTTTCCGACAGGATCGGCCGTCGACCCCTGCTGATCGGCATGACGATGCTGACCATCGCCACGGCATACCCGGCGCTTTCGTTCCTCGCGCACGCGCCCAGCTTCATGAACATGCTGCTTGTGCTGCTGTGGCTGTCGTTCATGTACGGCCTCTACAACGGCGCGATGGTCGTTGCGCTTACGGAAGTGATGCCCGTGCAGGTGCGCGTTGCCGGGTTCTCGCTCGCCTACAGCCTCGCCACGGCAGTGTTCGGCGGCTTTACACCGGCCATCTCGACAGCGGCCATCCATATGACCGGCGACAAGGCCGCTCCCGGCTACTGGATGAGCCTTGCCGCCACGTGCGCACTCCTGGCAACGTTGACGCTCTATCGCCGCCGTGCAGTGACGCTGGCGCCGGCGCATTGACGCCCAGCGCATCCCGCATCCTGCGTTCCGCATATTCATAAACACGTACGACCTGGCATGAGCCTCACCATGAAGACTCTGTTTCGGAACCTGTGCGCAGCCGCGCTCGTCGCAACCTCGTCGGTGGCAGCCACCGTCCACGCTGCTGAACTGCACGTCATGAGTTCCGGTGGCTTTACGGCCGCCTATAAGCTGCTTGGGCCCAAGTTCGCCGCGCAGACGGGCAACACGCTCGACACTGCACTCGGCCCGTCGATGGGCAAGTCGCCCGAAGCCATACCGAATCGGCTCGCACGCGGCGAACCTGCCGATGCCGTGATCATGGTCGGCTACGCACTCGACGATCTGATCAAGCAAGGCAAGGTCATCCCGGATTCGCGCGTGGAACTGGCCGACTCGCGCATCGGCATGGTGGTGCGCGAAGGTGCAGCCAAGCCCGATATCAGCTCACCCGAGGCCCTCAAGCAAGTGCTGCTGCATGCCAAGTCGATCGCTTACTCGGACAGCGCAAGCGGCGTCTATATCGAGCGCGAGCTGTTCAAGAAGCTGGGCATTGAAGAGCAGGTCAAGGCAAAGGCGAAGATGATTCCGCGTATTCCGGTGGCGTCGGTGGTGGCGACGGGCGACTACGAAGTCGGCTTCCAGCAAGTGAGCGAACTGCTGCCGGTGCCGGGGGCAACCTTCGTCGGAAAGATTCCCGAGTCGCTGCAGTCGGTGACGCGCTTTGCTGCGGGCATCCCCGTTGGTGCACAGCATCCGAAGGAAGCCAAGGCGCTTCTTGACTATCTCGCTTCGCCCGCCGTGCAGGCGGACGTGAAATCGACCGGGCTGGATTCTGTGCCGGCGCATTGAGATGGCGCGCCCGCGCGGCGCGTCAAGCCAAGCGCGTTTGTTTGTTCTTCATGCATCGCCTGTCGTCACGCCGCCGCGCTTCGCTTCAATGATCATCTGGTGAAACGCTTCTGCGGCGGGCGTCAATGCCCGGCCGCGCCGCTTCACGATGCCCACGCGCCGTTTCACGACAGGCTCCACCAGCGGCACGCTTGTCAGGATCGGATGGTCATGCCCCGGCATGGCCATCGACGGCACCGCAGCCACACCCAGCCCCGCTTCAACCAACCCGAGCATGGTCGTGACGTGCCGCGTCTCACAGACGCTTGGCGCACGCGGTGCCACGGCCGACAGCGCCTGATCGAGCAGCAGCCGGTTGCCGGAGGTCTTGTCCACTGACACGTATTCGTGTTCGTAAAGCTCGTTCCACGTCACGCGCTTCTTCCGGGCGAGCGGATGATCGCGCCGGCAGGCGGCAACAAATCGCTCCTGCAGCAGCATCTTGAATTCGATCTCCGGCTCCTGGCTGCCCATGAAGCTCAGGCCAAAGTCTGCTTCGCCGCTGATGACGGCCCCCAGTACTTCGTTCGCGCTCGCATCCACCAGCTTGACCCGAATGCGCGGAAAGCGGCGGTGATAGCGCGCAATCAGGTTCGGCAGAAAGTAGTAGGCCACCGACGGCACACACGCGATGGTCACTTGCCCCAGGCGGCTCGATGAAACGTCACGAATGCCGAGCAGGGCGACGTCGAGATCGTCGAGCAGTTGTTCAGCACTGCGGGCGAACACGCGGCCGACGGTGGTGAGCGTGACGCTGCGTGTGGTGCGCTCAAACAGGGGCACGCCGAGCGCGCTTTCGAGCTTGTCGATCCGACGGCTCAACGCGGGCTGGGAAATGCTGATCGCCTCGGCGGCCTTGCGGAAGTTGCCCAACTCCACCACCGCGCGAAACGCCTGCAAGTCCGTCAAATCGAAATTGATGCCCACCGGCGAGCCTCCACATCCCAGATGCGCAGCATTTTGCGCGATTTATCACGGGGGTGACACGTCTCCAGCAGCACGCGGCAGGGGTTGCCCAGTTGAATGCTGTGCACCCACACAGGGCGCAGAGTCCAAGAGGCCGCGTGCGACAGCGCTCAAGCGCTTTATCAAAAAAGCTCATCAAACCCGCCAATGCGTTGAAATGCGCCGACGCTTCGTGTCACATGTCGCACCAAGGCATGTCACCCCTCTTTCGTAGGGGGTGTGGCACGGTTCGTGCAGCCTTGCACACGGTTTGACGACAACAAAAAAGTTGGGAGGGTGTATGCGCAACAAGCAGGTGTCCGGGGCACCGCTGTTGGAAGAGGCTTGCCAGCTGGGGAGCATGGTCAACGTCTCGCACCGATGCTTCGAAGCGCGAAGGCCCTGTCGAAGACTCCACATCTATCGCGGCGCATTCAGCGCTGCACAGATGGCGTCGCGCACGGCGAATTGAATGCCGCGGGCTCGATGGAGGGCCCAGCAACCAGATACCAGATGCATCTCTTCTTTCAAGGATTTCTTTGATGATCGTGTTTTCTCAACGATGGATTGCCGTCGCAGCGATTGCGTTTGCGCTGGCGGGCTGTGGTGGCGGATCCGATAGCACGCAGGCCAGCAGCACCAGCGGTGGCACGGGGACGCAAGGGGGCACCAACGGGGGGACCAACGGAGGCACGCCCGGCGGTCAGACTGGTGGGAACGGCGGTGGAGGCACCGGCGGCAGTACATCGACCCTGTCGGCCAGCGCCGCGCTCGTCCAGAAATTGGGCAAGCCTTCGCGTGTGCTCGTCGGCCTGGGTTCGGGCCAATCGATTTCGGATATGCAGAGCCAGGGCATTCGGCCTGACATCATCGACGTCTACCTCGTGGGGGCCGGGCCGGGTTCGTGGCTCTACTGGAACAGCCCTGACGGCGCGTACATCACGTATGCCGCGCAAGCTGCCCAGACCTATGGCGCCACCCCGATGTTCACCTTCTACCAGATGGCGCAGAACGGTGACGGCAACCTGAGCGGCATCACCGATGCGACGTTCATGAACACGTACTGGAGCCAGGCGCGATTGATGTATCAACGCATTGCTGCGTTGAATGCGCCCGTGCTGATCAATCTGGAGCCCGACTTCTGGGGCTACGTGTGGGCGCAGGCCCCGAGCCATGATCCAACGCAGATGGCGGCGGTGGTGAACAGCCAGCCGGAATGCAGCAGCCTGCCCAACACGGCCGCCGGCATCGGGCAGTGCCTGGTGCAGATGGCCCGCCAGATTGCACCCAAGGCGCTGATCGGATTCCCGCCCGCGTTCTGGTCGGGATCGCCGACTGCGGTTGCGGGGGAAATGCGCGCTGCGGCCGCGCACCAGGCTGACTTCATCGTCGCCCAGACCAGCGACCGTGACGCCGGCTGCCTGGAAGCTGCCGCCGTGTCGGAGTGCACGGGCCGCGGCGGTACGTTCTACTGGGATGAGAACAACGTCAACACGCCCAATTTCCATCAGTCGCAAACCAGTTACCTGGACTATCGGACTGCGTTGGGGAATGGGCTGCCCATTCTGTGGTGGCAGACGCCGCTGGGCGTGCCGTCCAGCACGCCGGGCGGCACCAATCAGCACTACCGCGACAACCGCGTCGACTACATGCTGCGCAACACGCAGGAATACGGCACCGGCCATACCTTTGCCATCGTCTTTGGCTCGGGCGGCACGTACCAGACGACGATCAACACCGATGGCGGCCAGTTCGCGCGGCTGCTCGGTCTGTATCTCGGCGGGGGCGGCGCCACCCTGCAATAACCGGCGGGCGGTGCTGATGCGAGGCTAGGCAGCCGTGGCGTAGTCAACGCGGTTGCGGCCTTTGCGCTTGGCCTCGTAGAGCGCATCGTCCGCAGCCTTGGTCAATGCGGTCAGCGACGGGAAGCTCGAGCGCCGCGCGGTCGCGCAACCGACGCTCACGGTGAAAGGGGCCAGGCCTGTGTTGCCCACGGACGCGCCTGTGCCTTCCACTTCGGCACGGATGGCTTCGGCGATCCGCGTGGCGCCCGCCTCGCCCGTATCGGGCAACAGCACCACGAATTCTTCTCCGCCATATCGGGCCGCGAGATCGCCGCGTCGTCGCGCATGCTTGGAGATGCACTGGGCGAGGTACTGGAGCGCGATGTCGCCCTGAGCATGGCCGTGCTCGTCGTTATAGCGTTTGAAGTGATCGGCATCGACAAAGAGCACGGAGAGCCGACTGTCATTGCGTTGCAGGCGATCCCACTCGTTTTCCAGCGCGACATCCAGGGCGCGCCTGTTCTTCAGGCCGGTGAGCGGATCGGTTTGCGTAAGCTCGCGCAGGTGGGCTTCCGCCATCACGCGGCCCCGCAGCGCAAAAGCCAGGAGCCAGACACCAGCGCAGAACGCAAGACTCACCGACAGCGACGACAGCCCGACGATCCATGACAGCCGCCGCCAGGCTGCAAGCGCATCGCTCATGGCCGGCGCGACCACGGCGATGAACGGTGTGCCCGGCACGCGCTGGAACGTATAGAGGCGGAGCACGCCGTCGCTGGCCGACGGCGCCACATAAAAGCCGGACTCCTGGTTGACCATGCGCGGGAACGTCAGCGATTTGTTGAAATTGAGCGCGCGGGCTGCGCTGGGCGGCGGATTTCTCGCCACCAGCGTTCCGTCGGTGCGGACGATGGCCGTGACGCCGCGCGGCCCGACATCGAGCTTTTCAAGAAGCTGCCGGAAGTAGTCGAGGTCGATCGCCACCAGCGCGGTGCCGGCAAACGTGCCATCCCGTCGGTTCATCCTTCGGCTCAGGGCGATGGCCTCCACCCCTGCGCGTGACCGGGCCTTGTAGACGGCGGACACGTAGAGGCCAACGTTTGCGTGGTCGCGATGGACGATGAAGTAGTCGCGGTCGCTGAAATCCCACCGGTGCGTGAGGGAGCAGCAACCGTCGACGAGCTGGCCCTTGTCGTCGGTCACGCCCATGCCCGTGACATACCGGGCAGAGGCCGTCGGGCTGAACAGCAGATCGTGCCGGACGCCCGGATCGAGGTTGCGGATGCCGGGTTTGTCGAGCGCGGCGATCAGCGTCTGCAGCGATTGATCTGCCGATTCAACGGTGCGCGAGATGTGGCTGGCCAGAACGGCAGCGACGTTCTTCGAGGTGTCGTGTGCGTGCTCGATGGCCGTTTCACGGTTGGCCCACAGGGTCAGCACACTGATTGCCAGGACAATGAATGTCAGCAACGTTCCGAGTGCACCAACGATCAAGGGATGGTGGCCTGCCGATGTGGCCAGCCGTTGGGCAAGGGGGCGAAGGGACATGTCGTGGTCTTGGGCGACGACAAACCGCAACGCTGCCGGTTCGACGGGGCATCGTACGGTCGATCTTATGGACGGTATTGATAGGTGTAGGGCACGCCGTCACCGCTGGTTATCGGCACAAGACAGCAAAACTGCAGTCCAGCGAGCGGTTTCTGTTGCAAGCCCCGCCCGCCGGACACAAGCCCGGAGGCGGGGGGCATCCGCCGCTTCGCCAGTCGGCCTCGGCCCGCCCGTACCCGCGCGGCTCAGCTTGCGAGCGCCGCTGCGAAATCGCGATACGAGCGCAGCGGGCGGCCCAGGAGGGCGGTCAGACGCTCGACATCGCCCGCCTGCGGAACCATGCCGTCGCTGACATACCGTTCGGCCATCAGGCGCATCTCATAAGCCATCCATTTGGGCAGGAAGTTCGTCAGGTTGTGCTCGAATCCGGTCGGGTCGTCGCCGCCGTAGGCCACGGGGCGGCCGAGTGTTTCTGACCAGATCGAGGCCAGCTCGGGGCCCGTCAGCGTATCGGGGCCCACGAGGTTGATGGTCTCGATCGGCAGCTTGCCAGGCGCCGCATCGCGGCGGATCAACTCGATGGCCGCGACTTCCGCGATGTCGCGCGTGTCGACCATCGCAACGCCCTTGCTGCCGATCGGCATCGGGTAGACGCCATGGTTGACGATGACGTCCTTGACCATGTGTTCGTTGTCCATGAAGTAGGCCGGACGCAGGATGGTGGCGCTGAAGCCCATCTGCTCGATCATGCGTTCCGCGCCGGACTTCACTGCAAAGTGCGGCACGTTTACGAAGCGCTCGGCGTGCATGACCGACAGATAGACGACGCGCTCAACGCCGGATTCGCGCGCCACGTTCAGCGCAAGCAAGGCCTGCGTGAATTCGTCGCCTGCGACCGCATTGAGCAGGAACAGGGTCCGGACACCGACAAAGGCACGCCGCAGCGAGTCCAGATCCAGCATGTCGCCCTGCACGACGTTCACGCTGGCCGGGAAGTCGGCTTTTGCAGGGTCGCGAACCAGCGCGCGCACGTCCGCACCGCGGTTGGCAAGTTGATGGACGACTTGGCGGCCGACGCGGCCGGTAGCACCAGTAACGAGGATGGTCATGATGTTCACTCCTTGAGTGGGTTGGGTTCCCAGCTAAGGTAGGTGATCCATCTGTGGTCCGGAAGATGCTATAAATAGACAGGGTGTCTCAACGGTGGAACATATGGATTGGCTGGCGCTTGCGGATTTCAACCTCGTTGCCCGACATGGAAGCTTTGGCGAGGCCGCCCGGGCGACGGGGCGGCCGAAGGCGACGCTTTCTCGTCGGGTCTCGGAGCTGGAGGGCAGTCTCGATCTTCGGCTGTTCGAGCGCGGTTCGCGCGGGCTCAAGCTCACCCAGGAGGGCCATGCGCTGTACGAGCGTACGGGCACGCTGCTCGCCGAGATCGCGGAAACCGCCGCTGCAATTGCATCAGGCAGCGAACGGCCGCGTGGACGTCTGCGCATCAGCGCGCCCATGCTGTTTTCGCAGGTCGCCATGGGCAAGCTGGTGGCCACGTTTGCGCTGAAATATCCCGAGGTGCAGTTGGAGGTGACCACCGAAGACCGCGGCGTCGACATGATCGAAGAGGGCTATGACCTCGTCATCCGCGTCAACCCGGCCCCGGACGAAAGCCTGATCGGACGCGTGTTTCTGCGTGATCGCCTGGTCGTCGTGGCAGGGCCCGGACTGGAGCGGCCGTCGGGTCAAGCTGTGACGCCAGCCGTTCTTCGTGGCCCCGGCAATGGGGCCGCAGCTTGGGATATCACTGGGCCGGGGGGCAAGTCGCGTATCGGCATCAGGCCGGTCGCGCAGCTGTCGTCGCTCATCATGGTGCGCGACACCGTCCGTCTTGGCGTGGGCGCCGCCTGCCTGCCGGTGTCGCTCGTGGCGCAGGATCTGGAGGCCGGCACGCTGGTGCATTGGGGCGATCTGGAGGGGCCAGATATCTCGGTCTGGGCGCTGTATCCGTCCAGACGGTTGCTGAGCCCCCGCGTTTCCGCTTTTCTCGAGCATCTCAAAGACGCTTTTCCGACGGGCGAGCCGCAAGAGCTGGCGGCCTTTATCCGTTCTTCGCCTTAAAACGCAGGTGGCAAGCTGCCACGGCAGTTCCGGGAGATGGGGCCTTGAATGCGAAATGGGTGACGGGCTTCCTGTTCGCTGCGCCAGTGTTTAAGCGTGGAACGCGAGGCTTGGACCGTGGGGTTCGAGTGTTTGAGGGTGAAGCGTCACTGTTTGAGAGTGAAGCTCCAGTGTCTGAGGGTGAAGCTCCAGTGTCTGAGGGTGAAGCTTCAGTGTTTGAGGGTGAAGCTTCAGTGTTTGAGGGTGAAGCTCCAGTGTTTGAGGGTGAAGCTCCAGTGTTTGAGGGTGGAGTGTCAGTATTTGAGGGTGGAGCTTCACTGTTTGGGAGTGAAGCTGCCCACCGTCGTCACAACATGCGCTGGTCGCCCTCTCAGAGCGGCCACACTCGGACAAGGCCGTAGCCCTCGCGAAACTCAGAGTCCCAGGTCGGACAAACCGGGATGATCCTCCGGGCGGCGCCCGAGGGGCCAGAAGAACTTCCTGTCGGCTTCCTTGATAGGGAGGTCATTGATGCTCGCATGGCGATGCGTCATCAGGCCTTGTTCGTCGAATTCCCAGTTCTCATTGCCATAGCTGCGGTACCACTGGCCAGCGTCGTCGTGCCACTCGTAGGCGAACCGCACGGCGATGCGGTTTCCCTCGAACGCCCACAATTCCTTGATCAGGCGGTAGTCCAGTTCGCGTTTCCACTTTCGCTCCAGAAGTGCCTGCGCTTGTTCTCGACCGACAGGAAACTCCGTACGGTTACGCCAGCGGGTATCCGCGCTGTATGCCAGGACGATGCGGGCGGGTTCACGTGTATTCCACGCGTCTTCTGCCAGCCGAACCTTTTGAATGGCGGTTTCGCGAGTGAATGGGGGGAGGGGCGGGCGGGCTTCCATGGCAACTCCATGTGGTTGTTGGTCAGTGTAGACAGATCTGTCTATGCGCAACGGTAATGCATAGAGACAGATCTGTCTACGTTAATTTTGCGTCCACACGATCAAGGCAGACAAACTTGTCTACAATGCCCCCTATGACCTCTGAAGCCCGTGCCCCCAGCGATTTCTCTGCCCGTGAGCGCATCCTGTTGACTGCGCACGACCTCTTCTATCGTGAAGGCATTCGTGCAACCGGTATTGACCGTGTCATTGAGGCGTCCCAGGTTGCGAAGGCGACGTTTTATCGGCACTACCCGAGCAAGAGCGACCTCATTACGGCTTACCTGAATTTCCGCCACGACAACTGGGTGCAGTGGCTTCGGGCAACGTTGGAGCGACATCTCAGTGCGGGAAGCGCCCCGCTCGATGCCCTGCTGGCGACTTTCAATGAGTGGTGGCGTCACCCGGACTTTCGCGGTTGCGCGTTCATCAACGCCGCCGTCGAGCTTCCTGAAGCGGTTGAACTGGCGAGGCGCCACAAAGAGGAAATGACCACGGCCTTCGAGACGCTTCTGCTACATGGAGCAGGACGATCGGCTCGGGCGAGAGCGCTGAGTTTGGCCGTGGATGGCGCCATCGTCCACGCTCAGATGGGGCAGCCTTTGCGTACCGTTCTGGATGCACTCAAGCAACTTGCCGAGCCGCTTCTCAAGGGGAAAGCCTAGGCGTAGGTGTGTGTCGTCAGCTTCAGGCGGCTAGAAGAGACCGCCAGCAGAGTGCAAGCGGCTCAACGGGGGACGAGAGCCGTGTAGCGCCGAAAGCCATCGGAGATTCAAACACCGCGGAGCTGTGCAATCGCCACCAGAATCACTGCCGCGTTGGCCGGCTGCTGGAAATGTGAATAGACCGCCCGTGCATGGCCGGCACGGGTGCGCAGCACGTCCGCGAAGAAATCCGACGCGCCGTCGATGACGGCGGGCTGCTGCAACCAGCCTTCGGCACTTGTCACATGGCCTTCCAGCCGCACGATGTGATCCAGTTGTTCGAAGCCGCCTAGATGGGCATGGATCTGCGCCAGCACATTCAACGCCGCAAGCTCGGCCGCGCGTCGGCCTTCATCCAGGGTCAGATGGTTGCCGACTTGGCCTTGCCAGACGACCTTGCCCTCGACCAGCGGCAATTGCCCAGAAATGAACAGCAGATCGCCTGCCTGGTTGACGGCCGTGTAACTGCCCAACGGCTTGGGCGGATCGGGCAAGGTCAGCCCGCGCGCTGCCAGCCGTTGCTGTACGGACGACTCAAAAGCGGTTGCGTTGCTCATGACGCGACTCCTTGTTGATCGGGGCCGCCGCGATACCTTCACGGCAGTCCCCGGTCTTCAGTCAGTGGTAGGTGCAAGGACTCAGCGGCCGGCGCTGAAACCACCGTCCACGGGCAGCACGGTGCCCGACACGAACTCTGCGTTGACGAGGTAGAGCACGGCTGCGCTGACCTCATCGATGCGTGCGATGCGGCCCAGTGGGTGCATGCTGCCGAGTGCGGCATGTGTATCGGCCGGATGCATCGGCGTGTCTGTCACGCCAGGGGCCACCGCATTCACAGTCACGCCGAATGGCGCCAACTCAAGCGCCAAGGCACGGGTTGCCTGGTTGATGCCGCCCTTCAGGGCCACCGCCAGCAGTGCCGGCACGCTACCGTGCGGCTGCATGGCCAGCGAGGCGGTGATGTTGATGATCTTGCCGTGCTTGCGCTCGCTCATGTGCTTGGCGGCTTCCTGCGACGCGTACAACGTGCCCTTCAGGTTGGTGGAGATCTGCTCCTCGATTTCTTCGGGCGTGAACTGCACGAAGGGCTTGGCGGCGAAGATGCCGGCGTTGTTCACCAGCACATCGACCTGCCCGAAGTGGGCGATGGCCTGAGCAAAAAGCTCGCGCGCAGATTCAGGCTTGCCGACATCGCCGGCCACACCCAGGAAGCGATCGCCGGCGTTCAGGCGGGCGGCAGCAGATTGCAGACGTTGCGCAGAGCGGCCGGAGCCGACGACGTTGTAACCCTCGTTGAGAAAAGCCTCGGCCAGACCGAGGCCGATGCCGCTTGTCGCGCCAGTGATGATGGCGGTGGGATGCGCGTTGCTCATGATGAATCTCCAGTGCATAGGGGGTGGGGCCGGCGCCGTGTTGGAAGAGCGCCCGCCGGTGGAATGCACTGTATTGCGGACTTGGAAAGCAAAAAATGGGGTCGGCTACACTTGTCCTATTACATGGGGTAACAAATATGCACCGGCAATTCGACGACATCCTGCTTGGCAGCATCGAGCTGTTCTGCCTGGCCGCCGAGGCCGGCAGCTTTACTGCGGCGGCCAATACCGCGGGGGTGACGCCCGCAGCGGTGAGCCGCTCCATCGCACGTTTGGAGAAACGCCTTGGTGTACGCCTGTTCGTACGCTCGACACGCAGCCTCCGTCTGACCGAAGGCGGCAGAGACTATTTCGAGCAATGCCGCGCCGCGCTCAACCAGTTGATCGAGGCAGAGCGCAAGGTGACAGGCGAACAGGTGCAGCCCTCGGGCACCCTGCGCATCAGTGCGCCGACCACGTATGGGCACTACCGGCTCCTACCGCTGTTGCCCGCGCTGCGAGAGGCATTTCCGCTGCTCAAGTTCGAACTCCACATCGGCAACCGCAATATCGACTTTCATGAGGAAAATTTTGACGTGGCGATCCGGTTTCGCACGCAACCGGATTCGACGATGGTCTCGCGCCATCTGGAGGACGCTGAACTCGTCGTGGTTGGCAGTCCTGCCTACCTTCAGCGAGCCGGGCGCCCTCACACGCTTGAGGACCTGAAGCAGCACGAGTGCATCCAGTTCGATCTGCCCAGCAGCGGGCGGCCGATCGCGTGGTTGTTTTCGGATGAAGGCAGGGATCGAGAAGTGCTGCCCACCGAAGGCCACTACCTGTGTGCTGAAGACGTATTGGCCGGCGTGACCCTGGCCAGGGCCGGCGCGGGGCTGTTCCAGACCTATCGCTTCATCGTCGAGAAAGACCTGGCCGATGGCACGCTGGTAGAAGTGTTGCAGGCGTATGCAGGCAGGTCACGGCCCGTCAGTCTGGTGTACCCGCATGGCCGTTTGTTGCCCTTGCGCGTGCGGGTGTTTGTGGAATTTCTGGTGGAGCGGGCTGCAGGGCTGGCCAAACCGGGTGCGGCTGCGGCGCGGGTTCGAAGCAAAGGGAAATAGAGGCCTTGCTCGTGCCAAGGGTGCTTGCATCCCATCGCTTGTTTTGGGCATGCCTATACGCTAATACACGAGCAAGACGCGAGCCGCCCTACCACGATCCGACACTAGAACATCGCGACGATCAACTCCAGCCCAGCGCTGGTAGACGAGGAAGCAAACATGGACGGCAGCGGAGAGGCCCGGCCCAATTTGTATCGCGTTCTGCGCGCGCGCTTGAACGCGCATCCGTTGTCGCATGTCGGGCCCGGGCTGATCACGGGCGTCGCCGACGACGACCCGAGCGGGATCGCGACCTATTCGCAGGCTGGGGCGCAGTTTGGCCTGGAGATGCTATGGACGATGCCGCTTACGTTTCCGTTGATGGCGGCCATGCAGTCGATGTGCGCAAACATGGGACGCGTCACGGGCAAGGGACTTGCGGCCAACATCAAGGACGTCTTCCCGCCGATTGTGTTGCGTACCGTCGTGTTGCTGTTGCTGATCGCAAATACGTTGAATATTGCCGCTGACGTTGCGGCGATGGGCGAGGTCGCGGAACTCGTTTCCGGCATCGACCGGCATGTCATGACGGCGTTGGTGGTGTTCGGCACCCTGGCACTGCAGATATTCGTTCCTTACCACCGATACGTTTTCTTTCTGAAGTGGCTGACGGCGTCTCTGCTGGCGTATGCCGCAGTCTTGTTTACCGTGCACGTGCCGTGGAGCCGCGTGGCGCTGCACACGGTGTGGCCCAGTGTGAGACTCGATGCCAGTGCCGCATCGATGGTGGTTGCCGTGTTCGGTACCACCATCAGCCCCTACCTCTTCTTTTGGCAGGCTTCCGAAGAGGTCGAGGACATGCGGGCGCACCCCTCGTTGAAAGCCGATGGAGCCAAGGCCCGCACCGAGCTGCGGCGCATTCGCTGGGACACGTGGAGCGGCATGCTCTACTCCAACGTGACCGCCTACTTCATCATCCTCGCCACGGGGGTGACTTTGCATGTTTCTGGCGTGACCGACATCACGACCGCGGCCCAGGCGGCCAGTGCCTTGCGGCCGCTTGCTGGAGACTTTGCGTACGTGCTGTTCACCGTCGGGATCCTGGGGGTGGGGCTGATCGGCGTGCCAGTGCTGGCAGGCTCAGGCGCCTATGCCCTCTCCGAAGCCATGGGCTGGAAGGAGGGTCTGGAGCGCAAGGTGAGCGACGCCCGTGGGTTCTACAGCATCATCGCCTTGAGCGTACTCGCAGGGCTGGCAATCCAGTACTCGCCGATCCGTCCGATGAAGGCGCTTTTCTGGAGCGCGGTCATCAATGGTGTGGTGGCGGTCCCGCTGATGGCGGTCATCATCCTGCTCGTGTCGAAGCCCGCAGTGATGGGCCCCTATACCGCAAGCCGGCCATTGATCGTCCTGGGTTGGTCGGCTACGGCGATCATGGGGGTTGCGGCCATGGCGATGTTTCTACTGTAGGCATGGGCACGCAGGCAGAGTGCCTGCATGCCGATGTTGACGTCATGCAACGGGACGGCGGCGTAGCCCCCTCGGATGGCTCCACCCCCTCTCCCTCACCCAGCGAGTTCAGCGCATTGTTGCCCCAGGAGTATCCCGGCGCTGAATGCCAGGCCGGAGGAAACGAACCCCTCCGATACGGCAGCCGGTTCCCAGCCGGTGCCCCCTCCATCACTGGACGTGAAGCGATACTCTGAAAACCATCGCCGGTCACTACGTTGCAGTGTTCGGATTTCAAGCGTTCCGTTTGGGAGGTCAAGCGAATTGATCATAGATACCCTTCGTACGGTGACCTCGGTATGTCGGAAAGTGCCGATTCACTGTTATTTGAGACTGCAGCGTAAGGTCGGAGCGAAACGTCGTCGGCCCGGTACCGTACAGAACTCGGTCCGCCGCTTGACCTCAGCGGTTGCCCACCTGGACAGGTGACGCCTGCGTCTGCCACCGTACCGACACACTTCGCGCGAGCGAGGATGCTGTTTGTCGAGAAGTCCGCGCGACACTCACGCTCACGTGTTGACGCAGGGATGCCCCGATGGGCTGTACGCCGCTTGTGGTCCGTACAGAAAACTCAAGTCCTGGATTTGCGTTCTCCGCAACAGCACGCGGTGGCCTGCGATCGGGGTGGAGGTGCACAAAATGCGTGGCAATCGGATAGCACAACTGTGCGGCGCGATGCTGGTGGTCGTGACGCTTGCGGGCGGGTGTGCCGGGATGTCCCGGCGAGGTACGGACACTGCAATCGGCGCCGGTGTCGGTGGTGTGGCAGGCGCTGTCCTGACAGGCGGTAGCGCGGTAGGGACAGTGGGCGGTGCAGTCGTCGGGGGTGTCGTCGGCAATCAGGTCGGCAAATGATTGCAGCCCAGGAAGTCGAAGCGGCATGCCCACACTAGTGGTGGCATGCCGCTTTCCAACCCGTTCTCATGAATCAAAGGTGGTTGGCTTAAGCGGCGGCCGCAGCCGCAGCCGACTTGAGCGGCAAGACAGCGCTGGTTTGCTCCGAGCTGCCGGAAACGCCAAAGGCCACCGCAACGGGATTCATGCTGTCGACCATGGAGGTCGGCATCAGGATCGTGGCGCCCCGCTCTTTGGTGGTCTCGTAGATGATGTTCATGGCACGCAGTTGCAGCGCCTGCGGATGGCCTTCGTACATGCCTGCAGCCTCAACGAACTTGGCGGCGATGGCCGCTTCTGCAGAACCCAGGATGACGCGCGCCTGTTTCTCGCGTTCAGCCTGCGCCTGCCGGGACATTGCGTCCTGCAGCGCTACGGGGATGGCCACGTCGCGCACTTCGACTGACGATACGGTCACGCCCCATGCCGCAGTCTTCTCGCCGATCTCGGCGCGCAGCTGCTCGTCCGCCGCCTTCCTGTCCGATAGCAGTGCCGAAAGCATGGAGGCGCCGATCATTTCACGCAACGATGTCTGGGCGACGCGGTCGATGGCCTGACGGTAGTCGGTAATGGCCAGCGCGGCCTTCTGCGCATCGTGAACGTGCCAGAAGATGATCGCGTCGACATTGACCGGCACCGTGTCTTTCGTCAATGCCTGCTCGGCATTGAATCCGGTTGTTTGAATGCGCTCGTCGATCACAGCGGTGACGCTGTCGACGATCGGCAGGATCATGAACAGCCCGGGCCCTTTCACGCTTTGCAGCTTGCCTGCACGCAGGATGACGAACTTCTGCCAGGCGTTTGCCATCTTGAGTGTTGACGCGACGAGGATTGCCGCAATCCAGAACACGGGCGCCAGCAGAACCGAGCCGAACATGCCCGCAGCGGCCCCCACAGCCAAGAGAAGGACAACGATGAATGCGGTGATGGGATTCATATGGCGCCTCGCCGGCAAGTGGTACTGCAAACCATGAGAAACGGGGCCAGGGTTCTGGAGACGGTCGCTCGCAATGTCTGCGTGATGTCTTTACCCGAAGACGTGGGAGCGGATGTCGTCTTCAAAATCGACTGTCCAGTCAGGGCCATGAGCACCGTCGTA
The DNA here is from genome assembly GCF_000620465.1 of Ralstonia sp. UNC404CL21Col. Classification (GTDB taxonomy): domain Bacteria; phylum Pseudomonadota; class Gammaproteobacteria; order Burkholderiales; family Burkholderiaceae; genus Ralstonia; species Ralstonia flatus. The sequence continues at coordinate 774,043 of NZ_JIBE01000003.1, read as the reverse complement.
TTCGCGCATGGTCTTGCCCATCCGGACGATGACGCTACGGTCCAGCGCCTCGGATGGGGCATCGGTGGAGAAATGTTCGGTGGAGGACACCTCAAAGCCGTCGGGTGCGAGGCCGTGGCGCAGGCACACCTCGCGAAATGCGTCGCGCTCCATATCTGGAAACTGGAGAATGGTTTGATCGAGCATCACGTTCGCCTCTTTCTCGTAGTGTGCTGCCGCCTGTGCTTCGAGTGCCGTGGGGCGTATCGGATCGTCGGCTTTAAAGTCGCCCCATGAGCAAGAGGACGAGAACGATGAGCAGACCCACGCCGAGCGCACCGCTTGGCGCGTAGCCCCACCCGTTGCTGTAGGACCACCTTGGGAATGCCCCAACCAGCAAAACGGCTAAGACAATGAGAAGTACGAGTCCGAGAGACATGATGCCCTCCTTGTTTTGTAGATTCCCCCCACTCCGTGTGCACGAGCCAGGTAAGAAGCGCTCCACGGTTGGTTCTTCATGAGGTTGACGCGCGAAGTTTTCCGGGCATTGCCCGAGCGAATTCAGCGTATCTCACCGTCTTGAAGGATAGGGCAGCGCGAGATCGAAAACGGTTCGGTAGCGTACGCGCCAGCGTGTCAGTTGCGTGTCGTGCGCATGCTTGCCCGTCACGGCCTCATGGCGTGCTGCATGCGCACCGCTCGCGGTCTTTCTTGTCGACTTCCGTACAGACAGCACTGCATCTGCGGAGAAATCATGTGGTTTCGTCGGGCAAGGTCTTGTCTAGGTATGCGCATCGCCGGGTAATGAAATGGCCCGCGCGCAGCGCCTCAAGGCACGGCATCCCCCACGACCAACTGAGCGCCGAAAGCGCAGGAGCATTGCCATGAATAAGGATCAAGTGAAGGGCCGTCTTGAGGAAGCGAAGGGCAAGTTGACTGAAGCCGTTGGCAAGGTCACCGGAAAGGACGCCACCGCAGCGAAAGGAAAGGTCGAACAGATTGCCGGGAAGTCGCAGGCGGCGTATGGCGATGCCAAGGAAGCGTTCAAGAAGCAGCTGAAGCCTTGATGCCCGCGGCCTGCGCAGCGCGTCAATGCAACACGGGAGCAATCATGCACAAAGTCACTACCACCGCACAGCACAGAAAGTCGGAGCCTGTTGCTTGCGGATGCATGCCTGCCGCGGATGAAGGGCACACCTATCAATCTGCTGTGGACGCATCGCTTGAGATGACCTTTCCGGCGAGCGACCCAATCTCGCCGGGCGCGGCCATGTATGCGGAGCGTCAGCTCAGTACCTCGCTCGACAAGACAGATTGGAGCCTGGCTGTCGGTAGCAAGAGGCAGGCTTCCCGCGTCGAGCCCACTCAACGGCACAAGGGGAAACGCCGTGCGCATTGACGTATCCCCCCGCTGGCGCAGTCGCCGGTTCAATGGCTAATCACCTTATCTGGAGTCACACCATGAACATCAACGAATTGGACCACCAAAGCAGCGGACCGCGCGCTGCCATCGTCGGCAACGGTCAGCTGAAGGGCGCCGGCCCCGGCCCCGTCATCATGGCTGCCGACACACTCAACGGCGATCCGGTTCTTGGCCCGAGCGGTGAGAAGCTCGGCAAGATCGATCACATCATGCTGGATGTTCCCCGCGGGCAAATCGCCTATGCGGTGCTGTCATTCGGAGGTTTTCTAGGTGTCGGCACGAAGCTGTTCGCGGTGCCATGGTCTGCTTTGACGCTCGACACTGTACGCAAGTGCTTCGTGCTGGGCATCGACAAGAAGCAGTTGGAAGCCGCGCCGGGTTTTGATCAGAATCACTGGCCTAGCATGGCGGATACGCAATGGGCCACCAGCATCCATCAATACTATGGATCGCCCCCGTATTGGGAGGGGAGCCGGAAAGAGGTCAAACTGGATTCCTGATGAAGTCGGCGTATTGCTGGTCAGAGCGCCTCGAGGTCAGGAAGCAGGCGATCGAACTCGCGCTTGACCACGGCATAGCATTCGCAGACGCGACGCTCGAGGCCGGGGCGGTCGAGGACTTCGATGGTTCCGTGGCTGTAACGGATCAACCCGGCGGTCTGCAGCTTCAAAGCGGCTTCAGTGACGCCGGACCTGCGCACGCCCAGCATGTTGGCGATCAGCTCCTGGGTCATGCGCAGCTCGTTGGAGGGCAGGCGGTCCAGGCTCAGGAGGAGCCAGCGACACAGTTGCTGGTCGATCGAGTGGTGCCGATTGCAGACAGCGGTTTGCGCCATCTGGGTAATGAGTGCCTGGGTATAGCGCAACAACAGACGCTGCATGGCCCCGGCGCGGGCGAACTCTTGCTTGAGAATGCGGGCACTGAGGCGGTAAGCGCCGCCCGCACTCTGAACGACGGCGCGGCTGGGGGTGGTTTCTCCGCCCATGAAGATGGCGATGCCCACCATGCCCTCGTTGCCGACGATCGCGATCTCGCCCGAAGAGCCGTTCTCCATGACATAGAGCAGAGAGACGATGGACGTGACGGGAAAGTAGACGTATTCGGGGCGATCGCCCGATTCATAAATGACGTGCCCGAGCGGCATGTCGATCCAGACCAGCTGGGGCGCGATTTTCTCCAATTCTGCTGGCGGCAGCACAGACAGCAGATGGTTCAGCTTCGGATTCGGTAGAGCCTTCATGGCCGCTTCCCTTCCAGTGGTGGCGTGGTATCCCGGTCGTCATTTTTCAAAACGTACATCAGCGCGCCTCGCGGCCAGGGCCCTGCGCGGCCCAGGCGCGCGACAGCACAATCTTCAGCGCGGCGATGACGGGCACCGACAGGAAAATGCCCGCCACACCGCCCAACTGCTCGCCTGCAAGCAACCCCACGATGACGAGGAGCGGACTGACCTTGACCCCTTCGCTCATCAGGTAGGGATTCAGCACGTAGTCCTGGAACAGACGGTAGACCACGATGAACCCGATCAGCCCGAACAAGTGCGGATACCCGCTGAACACGGCGACGGTGACGATCGCCACCACGGCGGCCAATGGCCCGGCAAACGGAATGAACTCCAACACCGCAGCCGTGGTTGCCAGCAACAGTGCATATGGCACGCCCAGCAGGTAAAAGGCGATGCTGTAGAAAAGCAAGGTGGCCAGGGACAGTAGCAGCAGTGCACGCACATAGCGTGACAGGAGCATGTCCAGATCATCGATGATGTTTCCCCAGAGGCGCTTATCCGAGGATCGAATCCATGACAGCAGCGCAGCGTGGATGGAAGGCGCTTCATTGATCATCAGAAAACTCATGATGGGGATGAGCACAAGGTAGACGAGATTGCTGGCTGCGTGCATGACACCCAGGCCGATGTTTCGAACCAGAGGCGTAGCTTGGTCGGAGGTTGTCGAGAGCTGCTCGCGGAGGAACTCCAGAATGCGCGCGCGCAGCGGCTCCAGAAAGCTCGGGAGGGCAAGGCGATCTGCCATGGTGCTGGTATCGAGCAGCTTCGGGAGTTGATCGGCAAGCCTGCCCGCTTCCTCCTGCACCGTCACGCCAAACACCGAGCCCGCCACGATGACCACCAACACGACGAGGATGAACACGATGCTGATCGATACGCTGCGCGGCGCCTGTCTCGGCATGCGCCGTTCCAATTGTTCGATCAGCGGGTACAGCAGGTAGCTGAAGAAGACGGCAAATAGCGTGACCAGCAGCACGGATGCGATCTTGTAGATGATCAATACGGCCAGCGCAAAGAGAAAAACGGTCCAGACAATTCGCCCGGTGCGTGGGTCAAATCCGAGCATGACGATCCTCCTCGTCGGAGTGATGGCACGGCGAGCCCCAGATGACTAGATCTGGCTCACGTGTGCCGCGATGCTTTTACTGGTCTTGGTGATTGCCGCCTGGACGCTCTCCAAGGTCTCGAAGAATTCGCTGAAATGAGTGGCGTCCATACCGTGATGCGTGGCAATTGCGTTGGCCAGTTGCTCTCTGAACTGACGGATGCTGGCGAGCAACGCAATGACATCGCGCACCAGTTCAGGGGTGCTGAGGTTGTGCAGTTGAATGGCCGCGATCGCGGCCTCCAGCTCATCGATTGCGCGAATGTCGAAAGGCTTTTCTCCTGCAGCGATTGCACTCACGGCTTGCTTGTCGGGTAGCTCGCTCATAACGCTTCGTACAAGCGCCTCTGCCGCCATGGCAATTTCGCTCACCGCTTTGGCCACCGTGCGCCTCTCCGTGCGCCGTTCGCTGCGCTGAAGCAACCAGCCTGCCAGCCACGTTCCCGCAATCGCAACAATGATTGCGGCCGCCTGTACCCACGCAGCCAAGGCGGGGTGTTTTTCGATCCAATCCAGAAGGCTGCTCATGAGAGATGTCTACCCAATGGAGCGGCTCCCCGTTCTTGTGGTTATTCAGCGGCGCTTGCTCAAGTTATCTAACATCCTGCGCCTGTTTGCACCCTTTATATGGCATTCGTCGAGCCGACTCAGCGTCTTGTGGAGGCGGTCTAGCCAAGGGGAACGCAATAACCACTCCAGTGTGATGGGGGCGCTTTGCAACGATGAGTTCAATCGGGCTGCGCAATAGGGTTTGGCAGCCTCCACGGCGCAGGGCGGAGCAATCAGAGTTCCGGCATCAACCCGTTGTCTATGATTCAGCCGCTGCCGCATCAACGGCGGCGGGGTGTAACGCCTTGTTCCACGCAGTACCTCTGGACGGCAATTGCTTCGCAGTTCGCCGGCAGGTATTGGCAGCAACGCTGCCATATATACGCCGTTTCCGGTAAGGGGCCACGAGGAAAACCAGACCTCCGCTGAGCAGAAGCGGAACTCATCGTGAAAACCAATTGATCGGTTGCCGATGAAACCGGTACTTGTGTTGGCGTGGGAGAGCAACGCCGGCTTTCGCGCTTATTTCGCTAAAGTGAGGTGAGGTGCGCGGCAAGAATTTCGCCGGCGTGTCGGTGCGGGACTTGAGTGTGGACTCGGGGTGTCCCTGTGAAGCCTGCCGACTGCAGGGAGTGGGGAATCGGATCACTCCGGAACGAGTGGAGGTTCCATAGTGACACTTCAAGACTGTCAAAAAAAGTGATCTAAAGCACACTAAGTGCGACGCGGAACTGGGCGTGTCCCGCAACTGCGCTGATTACCGCAATTTTTTGCCGGGCCTGCATCTGCGGGTCCCTTTCCTTTGGGCAGGGTGGCATGAGAGCGGCGCGTATTTGCTACCTGCAGGCCCCGAGCGCCGAGATCCACGTTGGAATGTAACTGATTGAAATATAAGACTTTTCTCACCTCTGGTAGAGCCGTGTGTGTCTACGGGTTCCAAATTGAGTGACCAAAGTTCAAGATTGAGTGAATCTCGACAACTTCCGCGACGCCCGTTCTTGAAATCGTAATACCTCGTCCCTATAATTAGCACTCGCCGGACAGGAGTGCTAACAATGTCTCCAGTCCCCGATGCTTTCCCGATGCGCCGCGTTCTGCGGCGCGTTTTGTGAATAAACACTCACTTTGCATTGAGGAGTTGTGTATGAACCTGCGTCCTTTGCACGACCGCGTGATCGTGAAGCGCCTGGACAACGAAACCAAGACCGCTTCGGGCATCGTCATTCCTGACGCCGCCGCTGAAAAGCCGGATCAAGGCGAAGTGCTGGCCGTCGGCCCGGGCAAGAAAGACGACAAGGGCAATGCGATTGCGCTGGACGTGAAGGTCGGCGACCGCGTGCTGTTCGGCAAGTACGCCGGCCAGGGCGTCAAGGTGGATGGTCAGGAAGTCCTGGTCATGCGCGAAGAAGACATCATGGCCGTGGTGCAAAAGTAAGCACGCGCTCTGCCGCATCGCTTACCCGTAACCCAATCCTCATTGCCGGCGCCGCTGACTGAGCGCGCGGGCAACATCCAAAGATCTCGGAGATTCTCAAGATGGCAGCTAAAGACGTAGTGTTCGGCGACGCCGCACGTGCCAAGATGGTCGAAGGCGTGAACATTCTCGCCAACGCAGTGAAGGTGACCCTGGGCCCGAAGGGCCGCAACGTGGTGCTGGAGCGCAGCTTCGGTGGCCCGACCGTGACCAAGGACGGTGTGTCGGTCGCCAAGGAAATCGAGCTGAAGGACAAGCTGCAGAACATGGGCGCGCAAATGGTCAAGGAAGTCGCTTCCAAGACCAGCGACAACGCCGGTGACGGCACCACCACCGCAACGGTGCTGGCCCAGTCGATCGTGCGCGAAGGCATGAAGTACGTTGCCGCCGGCATGAACCCGATGGACCTGAAGCGCGGCATCGACAAGGCTGTGACGGCCGCCGTCGAAGAGCTGAAGAAGATCAGCAAGCCGACGACCACCAGCAAGGAAATCGCTCAAGTTGGCGCCATCTCGGCCAACAGCGACGAGTCCATCGGCCAGCGCATCGCTGAAGCCATGGACAAGGTCGGCAAGGAAGGCGTGATCACCGTGGAAGACGGCAAGTCGCTGGCCGACGAGCTGGACGTCGTGGAAGGCATGCAGTTCGACCGCGGCTACCTGTCGCCGTACTTCATCAACAACCCGGAAAAGCAAGTTGTCCAGCTGGACAACCCGTTCGTGCTGCTGTTCGACAAGAAGATCAGCAACATCCGCGACCTGCTGCCGGTGCTGGAGCAAGTGGCCAAGGCTGGCCGTCCGCTGCTGATCATCGCTGAAGACGTCGAAGGCGAAGCCCTGGCAACGCTGGTGGTGAACAACATCCGCGGCATCCTGAAGACCGCTGCTGTGAAGGCCCCGGGCTTCGGCGACCGCCGCAAGGCCATGCTGGAAGACATCGCCATCCTGACGGGCGGCCAAGTCATCGCTGAAGAAGTCGGCCTGACCCTGGAAAAGGCAACCCTGAACGACCTGGGCCAAGCCAAGCGCGTTGAAATCGGCAAGGAAAACACCACGATCATCGACGGCGCAGGCGATGCCCGCAACATCGAAGCCCGCGTGAAGCAAGTGCGTGCCCAGATCGAAGAAGCGACCTCGGACTACGACCGTGAGAAGCTGCAAGAGCGCGTGGCCAAGCTGGCCGGCGGTGTTGCCGTGATCAAGGTTGGCGCTGCCACCGAAGTCGAAATGAAGGAAAAGAAGGCCCGCGTGGAAGATGCTCTGCACGCAACGCGCGCTGCCGTGGAAGAAGGCATCGTGGCTGGTGGCGGTGTTGCACTGCTGCGTGCCCGTGCGCTGATCTCCGGCCTGAAGGGTGCCAACGCTGACCAAGACGCCGGTATCAAGATCGTGCTGCGCGCCATGGAAGAGCCGCTGCGCCAGATCGTCACCAACGCCGGCGACGAGGCTTCGGTTGTGGTGTCGAAGGTCATCGAAGGCAAGGGCAACTACGGCTACAACGCCGCCACCGGCGAGTACGGTGACCTGGTGGAAATGGGCGTGCTGGACCCGACCAAGGTGACCCGCACCGCGCTGCAGAACGCCGCTTCGGTCGCTTCGCTGATGCTGACGACGGATTGCGCAGTTGCAGAACTGCCGAAGGACGATGCAGCTCCGGCAATGCCGGGCGGCATGGGTGGCATGGGCGGCATGGACGGCATGATGTAATTTGCCGTACCGGCCCTGGCCCGGCCATCCTTCGGGATGGCTGTTCCAAACAAAGAACCCCGTGGGTGCGAGCCCGCGGGGTTTTTTGTTGGTCGCTTTGTTAAGACGGTGTTAACGCTGCAAGGCACTCGGCTTCGCTACAATCGGCCCACCCGCGAGCCTCGGCGTCCTCAAGTCTCAATGATCTCGATGATCTCGATGATCTCGATGAGCGTCCTGAAGCGGGGCACGACAACAACTCAGGGAAGGGAATACAGATGAACGACATCGCACGCGAGTCCGTCCTGGGCAGCGCCCCGGGTGGCCCCCCCGCAGCTGCATCGCAACCCTTGCGACTGCGCTTTATCGGCAGCGGCTCGGAGTACTTCCGCATCTGGATCGTCAACCTGCTGCTGACCATCGTCACGCTGGGCATCTACTCGGCCTGGGCGAAGGTGCGCACGCTGCAGTATTTCTATCGCAACACGCAACTGGCAGGGTCGAGCTTCGATTACCACGGCAGCCCGATCGCCATTCTCAAGGGCCGCGCGATCATCTTCGTGCTGGCGTTTGCGTTCAACCTGCTCGGTCATTCGTCGCCGCTGCTGGGACTGGCGTTGCTGATCGTGATGGCTGCGGCGTTTCCGTGGCTGCTTGTACGCTCGCTGCGTTTCCGCATGGCCAATTCCAGCTACCGCGGCCTGCGCTTTGCCTTTACGGGCAAGGATGCCGAGGGCTACATGGTGTTCCTGGTGTGGCCGATCTTGAGCGTGCTGTCGCTGTACCTGCTCGCACCGCTGGCGCACCAGCGCTTCAAGCGCTTCCAGCACAAGAACACGCGCTTTGGTACCGCGCAGTTCGATTTTTCCGGCACGCCGGGCAACTTCTATGGCGTGTATCTGCGCACCTTCGGGCTGGCGATACTGGCGTTCGTGGTGGCCTCGTGCCTCGCGCTGCTCCTGGGCGTGTCGTTGCACCGCGCGCCGGGCGTGGGTCAGATCTTCGGCTTCATCGTCATCGGCCTGTTCATGTATGCCGCGATGCTGTTCCTGACGCCGTATTTCCTGTCGCGCCTGCAGAACGTGGTGTGGAACCACACCACGCTGGGCGCGCATCGCTTCCAGAGCCAGGTGGGTGCGGGCAAGCTGTTCTGGATCTTCGTGTCGAATGCGGTGCTGATCCTGATCACCATCGGCCTGTTCACGCCGTTTGCACGTGTGCGCACGGCACGCTACAAGCTCGACTCGGTGACCATGATCGCGGCCGGTTCGCTCGATACCTTCGTTGCCGGTGAAACCACCAACGTGGGCGCCCTGGGCGACGCGACGGTGGACTGGTACGACATCGATATCGCGCTGTAAACGCGCGGCAAGGCAAGGGCACCCGCTGTGATTCTCGCGACCTACTTCGACGGCCGTACTTCGCGCGCGCAACCCGTGCGCCTTGCCGTCGAGGCGGGCGAGGCGGTGCTGTTCGAGCCTGAAGGCACGGTGCTGCGCCGCGCGCCGCTCTCTACGCTGCGGGTGTCGGAGCGCGTCAAGCATGCACCGCGCTTGATCACCTTCGAAGACGGCGCGTTTTGCGAGATCAACGACCCGGCGGAGCAGACCTCGCTGAATGCGCTGCTGCATCGCACCGGCTATCGCGAGGGCTGGGTCGTGCTGGCGCAGAACAGCTGGAAGCTGGCGCTGGGCTCGCTGCTGGCCATGGTGGTGGTGCTGGCGCTGGGGTATCGCTACGGTTTGCCGTGGGGTGCGAAGGTCGTGGCCAATATGGTGCCGCAGCGCGCCGAGGCTCAGCTCGGGCGCAGCACGCTCAAAGCCATGGATGAGCGCTGGCTCCGGCCGAGCAAGCTGCCCGTTGCGCAGCAGGACCGCATCCGCGCACGCTTTGCCGCGCTGCACCGGCCGCCGCAGGCCACGCACACGTATCACATCGTGTTTCGGGATGCCGACATCGGCGCGAATGCCTTTGCGCTGCCCGGCGGCGACATCGTCGTGACCGACGCGCTGGTCAAGCTGGTGGGCGAGGGCGACGGCCTGACGGGTGTGCTGGCGCACGAGGCGGGTCACGTTGAATATCGCCACGGGTTGCGGCAGGTGATTCAGTCGTCGGCCATTGGGGCAACGGCGGCGCTGCTGTTTGGCGATGTCTCGACGATCCTGTCAGGCGTGCCGGCGGCGCTGCTGACGCTGCGCTATTCGCGTGACTACGAGCGCGACGCCGACCGCTATGCCGCGCTGCTGTTGCAGGAGAACGGCCTGTCTGTCGGCGCGTTTGCCGATGTGCTGCAGGCGCTGGAAGACACGCATGGCGGCACGCGCAAGGCAGAGGCTGCGAAGAAGCCCGAGGCTGCCAGCGATGACGATGCCTCGGCATTCTTTTCGTCACACCCGCTCACGCGCGAGCGCATCGACACGCTGCGCCGCTTCGACCGCACGCACGGCGGCAGCGACAGCGGCGACGCCGACTGACCCGGAGCACGTAGCTGCGTCAGCGGAACGTCCAGAACCGGTGCAGCACAAAGGTCAGCGGTGGCACCGTCGACAGGATGCCCGCCAGTCCAGTCCAATAGCTCAAGCCCAGCGTCTGCGCGCACCACGAAATTGCCAGCGTCAGCGCCAGGCCCAGCAGCGAGACGGCGTAGAAACGCAGAAAGTTGGCGCGCGCCGGCTTGGCCGAAAAACTCCACAGGGCATTGAGCAGGTACGAGCACACATTGGCGCACACAAACGCCGCGCCGTTGGCGGTGACCTGCGTTGCGGAGACGCCGCTGATGAGCGCCGTGGCAATCGCCACATGCACGCCGGTGGCGACGACCCCAGACACCCCAAAGCGGAACACGCGGATCAGCAACATGCGATCCGGCAGCGGCAGCACGCCGGCCAAGGTGTTCATGACGCTCGATTCTGCGTGTCGCATGATGCGTCTCCGGTTGGCATCAACGCCGTGCGGCGTGGCTGCGCTGGCGTTCTCCTTGCGGCTGGCGCGGGCGAGCGCTGGCAATCGGGATCACTTGCCGGTTGTTGATGCTCGGTACGCGGGTGCGCGGGCGACGCTCCTGGTAGCGGCGCTTGACCAGGTAGATGGGGCGGCCCTTCGCTTCGTCATAGATGCGGCCGACGTATTCGCCGATCATTCCCAGGCCGATCATCTGCAGCCCGCCGAAGAACAGCATCAGCGATAGCTCCGAGGCGTAGCCCGGCACCACCACGCCGAAGATCATCGTGCGCAGGATGATGAACGCGCCATAGCAGAACGCCAGCGCAGCAACGAGCGCACCGAGATACGTCCAGCTACGCAACGGCAGCGTGCTGAAACTCGTGATGCCTTCCAGCGCGAAGTTCCAAAGCCGCCAGCCAGAAAACTTTGACGTGCCCGCGCTGCGTTTCTCACGCTCGTACTGCACGATGACCGTGCTGAAACCGACCCAGGCAAACAGGCCCTTCATGAAGCGGTGCCGCTCGGGCAGTTGCTTGAGCGCGTTGACCACGGCGCGGTCCATCAGCCGGAAGTCGCCCACGTTCTCAGGCAGCTTCAGGTCGGACAGGCGATTGTGGATGCGGTAATAAGCGGCGGCTGTCACGCGCTTGAGGAACGAATCGCAGGCGCGGTTGGCGCGCTGCGCCAGCACGACTTCGGCGCCTTTGCGCCAGTGCGCGACCAGCGTGGGGATCAGCTCCGGCGGATCCTGCAGGTCCGCATCGATGGGGATGACGGCATCGCCCTGCGCGTCGTCCAGGCCGGCGGTCAGTGCCGCTTCCTTGCCGAAATTGCGGGTCAGGTCCACCACCCGCACGCGGGGGTCAGCATGCGACACGGCGACGAGCTTGGCGAGCGTGTCGTCTGCACTGCCATCGTTCACGCACACGATCTCGAACTGCATGCTGTCGATCGATTCCAGGATCGGCACCACGCGGGCGAAGAACAGGTGCAGCGCATCGCCTTCGTTGTAGAACGGTACGACGAGGGAAAGCAGTGGCGCGTCGTGTGGGTCTTGATGATTCGGTTGCATGACTTCCCCCAAAACTTTGATGACGATATGCAGACCTATGACTGGTCTGTCGATACTTATGCGGTGGTGCGTGCGCTCGCCGCTGCCGGCATGGTTGTCGTAGCCGGCAGGCCGGACTTGGCGCTGGTGGCGGTGTGCACGCGTGCGTGCGTGAGCGTTCGGTGCACGGTCATCGCCATCATCGCCACCAGGAAGAACGGCCCGACCTGCGGTAGCTGGAACAGCGGATTGGTGAATTCGAATACCGGCAGCAGCCATGCCGCAACCAGCAGCCCGCGCTCCATGCCCGACAGACCGAAGCGAATGCCATGGCTGACGTAGCCTGCGATCGCCACGACGAGCCACGTCAGTTCATACGCCCGCACATAAGGCGAGATGAGCAGCGTGGCGGTTGCCAGCGCAGCAACACGCAGCCCGGTATCGCTCGTGCGGCGCCACACGATGGCGGTGGCAAGCGTTGCCAGTACGGCCACCGACATTTGAATCGCATAGGCCAGCTTGATACCGATGCCGGCTGCGCGCGCCGCCGCCAGGAAAGTCGGCATGACATACCACGCGGTGCCGCCGTGCTCGACGAGGTTGGTCTCGGCCCAGTGCGCGCTCTGGATGAAGGCGGGCACGGTGTCCCAGCCGCAGACGGCAATGCTGATGGCGGCGAACAGCACGGCGGTGACTGCCGCGCTGGCCATCGTCTTCCATGCGCGGATGACCAGCAGTACCACCGGAAACAGCAGCGCCAGTTGCGGCTTGATGGCGAGCAGGCCAATAGCGATGCCGGCCAGCACGGGCCGCTTGTCGAGCCATGCCACGGCCGTAGCGGCCAGCCCCGCGGTGAGCATCGAGTTCTGTCCCATCAGCACCGTCACGAACACGGCCGGCGAGCTGACCACCGACATCCACGCGTGCTGGCGCGCATCCACCTTGTCACCAAGCAGCCGGGTTGTGGCCTTCACATAGAGGCCGCCGCTGGCCAGCATGAACAGCAGATAGCTCGGCCACAGCGGCAACAGCGACAACGGCAGCACCACCAGCAGGAAGGTCGGCGGATAGAGCCACGGCAGGATGCGCTCGCTGCCCGCTTCCAGCGTGCCGAACTGGTTGATTACCACCATGATCTTGTCGATGTCGTAGGCGTCGAGCGGGTGACCATGGAGGGCGATGTGCGATGCGCCCCAGAAGACCGAGAAGTCCGACGCGGGCCCAGTGATGCGCGTATCCGTGAAGCCGTTCGTCACCCACGCACCCAGCGCGAAGATCAGCAGGAAGACAGCGAGCGCCAGCTTGCTGCCTTTGCGCACGGTGTCGGCGTTGATCCAATGACGATCGGCGACCGGCTGCGCGTGTTGCTGTTGATTCGACTGGACCATGGCGCTTTCCCCGTGAATGGTCTGTGAGCCTAGTTCGCGAGGCGCGGCGGCACATAGGCGCCGTAGTTTGTGCCGGAACCGCCGCCGCTGACTTTCGTGTTCGTGGTGAAGTTGCCCTCGATGTACGAGTGCGTGCCGTTGGTGGAGACCTTTGTGATCGTGAAGCCGGCAAATGCCACCACAGGCGAACTCGACCCGGGCACAACGTTGGCTACCACCGGCATCGTGACGGTGTAGGGCAGCGCGGGGATCGCGTTATAGACGCTGGTCTTCACGCCGGTGGAGATGTTGATGGTGTCGCCAATACTCACGGTGGTCGGGTTGCCGCTTGCGACCAGGCCTTTTTCGGTGTTGGCGTCGGTGGCGCCGCCAAAGCCCGTCCACTCGCCGCTGGCGCAGGTGTTGCTGCCGGGCGGGTAGCTGGCATCAATGTCGATTACGTATGGCTTGCCGGTCGACGGATCATTCAGCGGCTGATTGGTGGTGTAGTTCCAGTACAGATCGAACAGGCACTTGTTGAGCGCCACCGGAAACAGCGCCCCCGGGTTGGCCGTGCCCGGCGCGGCAATGACAGCGACCGCCGTGGCGCGGATGTCCGCTGTGCCGCCGCCAAACACCCACGTCAACCAGCCTTTGACGGCGCCACCGTTGACGCCCGATGCGCGCGTAATGGTGACTTGCACGCCTGGCACGTCGTTCGTTCCCGGTGTGATGGTTTGCGCCTGCATGCCGGCAGGGGTGCCGGTCAGGTTCCAGTAGCCGGCCGTGACCGTGCCGGTGGCGAGCTTTGTGCCATCAGAAGCATTGAGCGTGACGGCGTTGGTGCCCTTGGTGACGGCGTTGCTCCACTGCGGCGTGGGGCTGATCGGGTTGAGCCCCGCCGCGCCTGCCAGCGCCGCCGCGTCCGCCGCGTTCTGCAGCTCATTGCGCACCACATACAGGTGCGCCACGTCGACGGCGATGGCACCGACGGACAGGAAGACAACCAGCAACATCGGGGCAATCATTCCAACCGCGCCGCGTTGCCGTAGAGAGAGGGCTTGCTGGGTCATGGCACACCTCGCACAGTGCAGGAGCTGCGGGTTACTCGCAGAGCATGGTGGTCTGCGCGCTCATCGCCAGCGACCCCGTGAAGGGTGCCAGGTGGCCCAGGACCAACCCGGTGAACGTGTACGACACCGTAACCGTGAGTGGATTGCCGGTGGCCGAGCAGGTCGTCACCGCCCCGACCGTGCAGTTGGCCGCCGCGCCGAATGTCACCAGGCGGTTCTGGCAGTAGTTGGTCGCCACGCTCTGGATCTTGGTGCTGGTCGGCACTGGCGAGCTGAAGACCACGCCCGCGCGCGCGGCCTCGCGGCTCGCATTGGTGATGACGGCCTTGTCGTACCACGCCGCACCAAATTCGACGATGCCGAACACCACCAGCAGCAGGATCGGAAAGACCAGGGCGAACTCGACGCCGGCCGCGCCGCGCATCTTGCGGGTGCGGGCAGGGCGGTGCGCGGTACGTTGGGAGGCACGGGAGCGCATGATGGTCTCCTTGAAGCGATGGCGGGTCGACTGTTTGACTTCGATTTACTGCTGGGCCGCGACCGAGCGCAGTGCGCCAATCACCTGGATGGCAGCGGGGCCCAGCAGCACGACAAACAGTGACGGGAAGATGCAGAAGATCAGCGGGAAGAGGATCTTGGTGCCGATCTTGGCGGCGCGTTCTTCAGCCAGCATGTGGCGCTTGGTGCGCAGCATGTCCGAATGCACGCGCAGCGAATCCGCCACACTGGTGCCGAAGCGGTCGGCCTGGATCAGCATGGCCACCAGCATGCTGACGTCTTCCACGCCGGTGCGGGCCGCCAGGTTGCGCAGGGCTTTTTCCCGTGCTAGGCCGGCCCGCAGCTCGAGTGTCAGCAGTTCGTACTCTTCGGCCAACGCGGGGCGCGCGGTGCGCATTTCTTCCACCACGCGCAGCACGGCGGCATCCAGCCCGAGGCCCGCTTCCACGCACACCATGATGAGGTCCAGGCTGTCGGGAAACGCTTCGAAGATGTCGCGTTGGCGGCGGCGGATCTTTGCGCGCAGCACGATGTTCGGCAGATAGAAGCCGAGCAGCGCGGCACCGAACAGCACACTCAGAAGCTCATTCTGGTGGGTGGCATCAAAGCGGCCAATGAGCGCCCCAGACAGCAGCAGCGGCAGGCCGACCGCCAGCACCGTCTTGATGGCGAAGTAGATGGCCGGGGCTTCCGGAGAGCGCCATCCGGCATGCACGAAGCGCGTGCGCAGGTTCGAGGCATCCCAGCCGTCTTTGGGCAGCGACGCCTTGGCCAGCGGCTTGGCAATCTGGCCGATCTTGTGAAGCCAGTCGTTGGAGGGATCGTGCGGCACGAGGCTGGGTGCTTCGCGATCGATTTGCCCGAGACGACGCTGCAGCACGCTCGGCCGCAGGACGTTGAGCGCAACCAGCACTGCGCCGAAGACGATGATGAACGTACCGCCAAGCAAGACTGTCTGTGCGATCTGCATGTCCGTTCAGGGCTGCCCCTGCCTCCGAATTCTGTTCTTTTCCTACGGCGCTTTAGATGTGGATGCGCACGATCTGCCGAATCCACAGCACGCCCACACACGTCATCACAATGGCGGACCACATCATGTGAATGCCGCTCGGGTCTTTCCACAGCACCGACATCAGCTCGGGGTTCAACTGGTAGACCACGATTGCCATGCCTGGCGGCAGCGCCGTCAGGATCCAGCCGCCGAGCCGACCCTCCGCCGAGAGCACGCGCACCTTGTCGAGCAATTGCAGGCGCTTGCGAATGAGCGAGCCCACGTTGTCCAGGATCTCGGCCAGGTTGCCGCCGGATTCGCGCTGGATGAGGATGGCGATCACCAGGTAGCGCAGGTCGTCCACCGGCACGCGGTCGATCAGGCCGGCGAGTGCGTCGTTCAACGAGACGCCGTAGTTGATCTGGCTGAACACCATCGCCAGCTCGGCGCCGATCGGCTGCGGCAGTTCATCGCCCGCCATCTCGAGCGCGCTCGGCAGCGAGTGGCCGGCCCGCAACGCGCGGCTGATCAGGTCGGTGGCTTCCGGCAGTTGCGCTTCGAGCTTCATCAGCCGGCGCGTGCGTCGATGCAGCACGTAGAATAGCGGCAACGAGGCGCCCGCAGCGGCCAATGCAAGCGATGCGACCAACGGTGGATTGAGCGGCGAGATGCCGATGAACACCACCACGG
Organism: Ralstonia sp. UNC404CL21Col; assembly: GCF_000620465.1. Taxonomy (GTDB): domain Bacteria; phylum Pseudomonadota; class Gammaproteobacteria; order Burkholderiales; family Burkholderiaceae; genus Ralstonia; species Ralstonia flatus. Next base: position 757,930 of record NZ_JIBE01000003.1, on the reverse strand, counting down.
GCACCACAAGCGTCAGCGCCAGAAAGCGGGCGACGGACCAGTCCAGCCCCGATTGCAGCAACAGCAGGTCGAGCCGATTGACGCGTGGCAACCGGCCCAGCAGTGCCGCCACTTCGGGCGATTCCGCCAGCACGCGCTGCTTGAGGATGCTCTCGTCTGCGCCGTGCCGTGCGCTGCTGAGCAGCGCCATCTTCAGCCGCTGGCTCAGGCGCTTGGCGGTCTGGCTGTGGCGGCTGTCCCACCACAGATACGCAGCGGATACGCCCAGCACAATGGCCACGAAAACCGAGAGCGTGAAACCGATCACCATGGTGTCCATGTCGGTTCTCCTTTAGACCTCGTATTGCACTGAGGGGTCGTACAGCGTCTCGGGCAGATGGATGCCGAAGGCCTGCAGACGCTCCGAAAACTTGGGCCGCACGCCCGTCGCGCAGAAGTGGCCCTTGATGCGGCCGTCCGCGTCGATGCCCTTGCGGCGGAAGGTGAAGATCTCCTGCATGTTCACGACGTCGCCTTCCATGCCGGTGATCTCCTGCACGCTGACCAGCTTGCGATTGCCGTCGGTCAGGCGGGTGACCTGCACCACCACGGTCAGTGCCGAGGTGATCTGCTGGCGCATCGTCTTGGTCGGCAGTTGCAGGCCCGCCATGCTGACCATGTTCTCGAGCCGCGTGAGCGCATCGCGCGGTGTGTTCGCGTGAATGGTGGCGAGCGACCCTTCGTGCCCGGTGTTCATCGCATGCAGCATGTCGAGCGCTTCAGCGCCGCGCACTTCGCCGAGGATGATGCGATCGGGCCGCATCCGCAGGGCGTTCTTCACGAGCGAGCGTTGCGTGATCTCGCCGCGGCCTTCGATGTTGGCGGGGCGCGTTTCCAGGCGCAGCACATGGTTCTGGCGCAGTTGCAGTTCGGCCGCATCTTCAATGGTGACGATGCGTTCGTTTGCCGGGATGTAGCCCGACAGGATGTTCAGCAACGTGGTCTTGCCGCTGCCCGTGCCGCCCGAGATCAGGATGTTCAGCTTGGCCTTGACCATCGCGTCGAGCAGTTGCGCCATTTCCGGCGTCATCGTGCGGAAGTTGACCAGGTCCTGGATCGTCAGCGGGTTGACGGAAAAACGCCGGATCGACAGCAGCGGCCCATCGATCGCCGAAGGCGGGATGATCGCGTTGATGCGGGAGCCATCGGGCAGCCGCGCATCGACCATCGGGCTCGATTCATCGATGCGGCGGCCAACGCGCGACACCATCTTTTCAATCACGCGCATCAGGTGTGCGTCGTCGTGGAAGGTCACGCTGGTCAGCTCGAGCTTGCCGCGGCGTTCGACGTACACATACTTGTGCGTGTTGACGAGGATGTCGGAGACGGTCGGGTCGGCCAGCAGCGGTTCGAGCGGGCCGTAGCCGAGCATCTCGTCCTGCACGTCGGAGACGAGGCGGCGGCGCTCGCTTTCATTGAGCTGGTGCTTGCCTTCGTCGACGATGCGTTCGACCAGTTGCGCCAGTTCGCGCTTGATCTGCTCGGGCGTGAGCTGCTGCAGGCGGCTCAGTTCCACGCGGTCGATGATGATCTGGTGCACGTCCTGCGCCACTTGCTGATAGGCCGCGCTGGTGTGACCGGTTGAGCCATTGGCGTACGCGACGCGTTGCGGTAGCGCTTCGCCGGCTTGCTGAAAGAGTTGTTCTCGCAATGACATGATGGGCTCCACGCGATCGATCGATGGGTTAGGCACGCGTCAGGCGCGCACGGGCGCCGGCACTTGGTTTGCATGGCCGAACAGCTTGCGCAGCAGGCCGTCACGCTGCGGCTGCGTGGCAGGGAAGAGCTGCCGCGCCATGTCCGTCAGCGCGCGGCTGATCGGGCTGTTCTCGGCCACATCGAGCACGGGGCGCCCCTGGTTGACGGAGTCGCGCACGGTAGCCGGGTCATACGGCAGCACATGCGAGACCGGCATCCCGAAGGCGCTTTCCAGGGTGTTCTGCGTGAACGACACGCGCTTGTCGTACTGATTGACGATGAGCTTCAGCCGTTCTGCGCGATAACCGAGCGAGTGGCAGATCTCCATCAGGCGGCGGCCGGCACGCAGGTAGGCGAGATTCAGTTGCAGCACGGCGTAAATCGCGCTGCTGTGGTCCAGCACCAGGATCGACGCCGGGTTGATGTCCTGCCCCAGGTCGAACACGACCACGTCGTACATCGATGCAGCGAGAGTCAGCAGGCGTTCCAGATGCATCGCCTTGATCTCGCCGGCCTTGATCGGGTCACCCGCGCCGGCCAGGACGTCGAAGTCGGGGCCGACATGCGTGACGCAGGTATCGAGCAGGGCGGCATCGAGCCGGTCAATCTGGTTGCAGACATTGGCCAGCGTTGCCGGCGGGGTCTGGTCCGTCACCAGGAAGGCGGCGTCGCCGTATTGCTGGCAGAGATCGACGAGCAGCACGTGCTTGCCATGCCGTGCGCTGAGCACATGCGCAAAGTTGGCGGCGGTGAAGGTGGTACCGCTGCCGCCCTTGCACGACAGGAACGACAGCACCTGGCCCTCGTTGCGCGAGCCGGACAGCGCGTGGCTCGTGCAGCGCTGCAGCTCGTCGCGAAACTCGTGCGCGTCGGGCGGCCACGGCAGCACGCACTGCACGCCCGCGCGCATGGCCCGCATCAGCAGGTCGGCAGACGGGTTTTCCGTCAGCAGCATGCAGAGCGTGTCGGGGCGGTCCGTCGTCAGGCGGCGCAGCTGCTGGATGTCGTCGGCGCTGAAGGTGGCGGCTTCCAGGATCAGCAGATCGGCGCCCTGCGCGAGCCCTGGCTGGCCGAGTGCCTTGGCCGGGGCGGCGCACGTGCGCTGAACGACGTGGCTGGTGGCCTGCGCAATCAGCCCCGCGAGGTATTGCAGGTGCGATTCGTCGGCGGATACGAGAGCGATCTTGGCCATGGCCGGGCTCCTGTGAGCGTCTGGTGACGCGCCGCGGGCGGCGGCGCGTTTTCCTCTTTCAGCGTTCTTGCAGCGTTCGTGCGTGGTGCGATCTACCGGTCTTGCGAACTCAGGCTGCTGCCCGATCCCACACCCACCGTGAAGGCACTGACATCGGCCGACGGCTTGACGAACTGGGTGTTGTAGCGATCCATGGCGGCGGTGGCGGCACGGCCGTCGACGCCCGTGACCGGGTTGGTGTTGGCCGATGCATTCGGGTTGAGCGTCTGCATGGCCTGCACCGAGCGGACGGCCTCACCGAAGTGCTTGTCGTACTCCGGGGTGGTCGTCATGCAGCCAGCCAGGGTGAGGGCGATTGCGCTGCAGAGTCCGGCCCGCGCCAGCTTCGAAGTGATGTTCATGATCGTCTCCTTGAAGGTTGCGGTCGGGTCAATCGTGGAAGGGCTGTTCGCCCATCGACACAAAGCGGCGTGCGTTCGGTGCCGGCGCCATGGGAGCCGGCGCGGGCGGCGTGCCGTTGTCGGCCGGTGCAGCAGGTACCGTGGCGGCTGCGGGGGCTTGCGCTTCGGCTGCGGTGTCGGCTGCAGCCGGTGCGTTCGCGGTGGGGGCTGGCGCTTGAACAGGTTGGGCTGCGGGCGCTGCGGCCGCTGCAGGTGCAGCTTCAGTGGCCTTTGGTGCCGGCAGCGCGGAAGCCGGGGCGGCCATCGCGGCCGGTGCCTTGACCGGCTTGGCCTTGTGCCCTTCCATGTTGCCGTTGAGCAGGATCTCGCCCGTGTTGACCTGACCGAACGTATCCGTCGGCAGCGGGTAATCGGCGGGCAGCGGCTTGACCAGGCGCGGCGTGACCACGAACACCAGCTCCGTCTGGTCCTGCTGGAAGCTTGTGCTGCGCGCCAGGGCGCCGATCACCGGCAACTCGCCGACACCGGGGATGGCCTTGAGGCTGCCCGTGATGTTGTTCTTGATCAGCCCGCCGATGGCAAAGCTCTGGCCGTCATGCACCTGCAGCGTGGTGGAGGCACGCCGCGTGGTGATCAGCGGCAGGATCTGCGTGTTGTTGGTGCTGGGCGAGGTGACCGATACACCGGTCGGGGACAGCTCCGAAACTTCAGGCGAAACCTTCAGGTTGATGCGGCCGTTTTCCATCACCGTGGGCGTAAAGCGCAGGCCCACGCCGAACGTTTCTTCCTGCAGCACGATGGTGGAGACACCGCCCACGGAGCCCCCTTGCGCGACAGGAATGAAGATCTTGCCGCCGGCAAGGAAGCTCGCTTCCTGCCCGCTGATGGCCATCAGGCTCGGCTCCGCCAACACCTTGACGAGCCCGTCCCCCTTCTGCGCATCCAGGGCGAACTTCAGCGGCAGGCGGTTGTTCTTGCTGAAGTTGACGATGTCGTTGGAGCCCGACAGGAAGTTGGCGAGCGCGCCGACCGACCAGCTGCCAAAGGCACCGGCCACATTGAGCGCCGAGCCCATCTGGTCGATCAGGGTCTTGGAGACTTCCGCCACCTTCACTTCCAGCATCACTTGTTGCGGGGCTTCGACCGCCATCATGTTGATGATGCGCGGACTGCGCAGCGGTGCGCCGTTCTGCCCGCCGGCATTCATCTGGCCGGTGGCTTGTTGACCACCGCCGCCTTCTTCGCGCACGGGGCCGCGCGACTGACGCGTGACAAACGCATTGGCGATGTCGACGATCTTCTGCGCCTGCACCGAGTCGCTCACCGTGCCGCCCAGCACGATGCTGTCGGCGGCGGCAGAGACTTCGACGTTCTTCGCGCCCGGCACCAGGCGGCGCAGTGCGGCTTGCAGGCCGGCCGGGTCTGCGCCCACCGACACGTCGATCACCGTGCAGGATCCGCTGCGGCCCTGCACGATCATGTTCGTGGAGCCGACTTCCAGCCCCAGCACGTACAGCGTCTGCGGCGACACCAGCATCGCCTGCACCACGCGCGGGTTGCCGACGGTGCGGCTGCGTACGGCTTCCGGCAGCTGCACCATCGTCGACTTGCCGATGGGGACGGTCACCTCGCTGTGTTCGCGCATGGCGCCGGTGCAGTTCGGCCCCTTGGGTGCCGAATCGCGGCTGGCTTCAGCGTTGCTTGCGCTGCCGATGGTCAGCTGGATCGGCCCGCTGGCCGACATGCGCATCGGCTTGGCGGGCGCCGCCGCGTTATTGGTCAGGATGGCGGATTCCACACCGACCTGCGCGTGCGCCGCACCTGCCCAAAGCCCCCCCAACATGGCCACTGCGGCTGCAGTCGCCTTCATGTACGTCCCCATGCAGCGTGTCTCGCCGCGTTGCGTGATGAGTCGGTTCATGGTGATCCCCCAGATTGGTTGTTCTGCAAGACAAGGCCGGTTATGTGTTGCCTGTGACCGTGCCGGAGCCCTCTTCCTGGGGCCTTTGGTCTGTTCTTCCTGTTGTGTTGTTGATCGTTGCCCGTGAGTTTTGAGTGATGCGCTTCGCTTCAGAAGCACTCGGCGCCGTGATCCACGCCGGCAATCACGCCGATGCAGTTGCCGGGTGCGCGCTGCGCAGCAGCCACGCGGCGTACCACCTGCACCGTCTTGACCACCGGCACCGCCACGGCCGCCGTGATCTTGGGCTCCTTGAGCAGCGTGCTCTTGGTCGCGCCACTGGTATCGGCGGGTTGCGGGTCGACCTGGTTGCGCAGCACCAGCGAGAGCGTGCCCACGCTGCGTGCGAGGTCGAGCTTCTCGGCTTGTTCCGGTGTGACTTCCAGCGTGACGGCGTTCACGACCTTGGGCTTGGTGTCGTCGCGGTTGACCTCTTGCGCGACGGCCAGCACCAGGATCTTTTCCAGCACGATCTTCGAGATCGACTGATCGGAGCGATCGCTCGCCGCTGCCTTGCCGTCTTTGTTGTCTTGCAGCGTGTTGACGATGATGTCGACGTAGCTGCCCGGCAGCGCGAAGCCCGCCACGCCCACCACGTCATTCACCCGTACGGTGATGGCGCGTTTGCCGTCGGCAATGACGGCCGACAAACCGCCCGCGGTGCCTTGCGGCGTGAGCTTCGATTCCAGTACCGGCTCGCCGCGCGTCAGGCTGGCGCGCACGACGCGGCCGCTGAGCGCTTGCGTGTCGGAGATGGCGCCCGGCGGCAGGCTGGCGGTCGGCCAGTCCACCACCTTGATGAAGTCGGGCGACAGGCGCTGGCCGAGGTCAATGTCGGCGGCGGCCACGGCCACCTTGGTGATGCCGCTGCTGCTTTGCTGCGTGAGCCAGCGCGAGGCGAAGACCACCGCCGCAAGGCCGGCGATCGTGGCAATCAGCAACATGGAGAGAATGCGCAGGTTTTTCATTTCCCAACCCCACTCAGATGGTTCTCAATCCCACCGCCACTTGGTCCGAAGACACGTAGCGGGCATGCACGGCCGGCCAAGGCGCCGGTCAGCCGAAGAAGAGGGGGAGGCGGGCGGTGCGTGCCAGGATGGACGCGGTCCACAGGCGTGGCGATGGGGTGCCGCGCAGGTCCTGGCTTGCCCGATGGTGCGACTGGATTGACGCATGTCACTTCTCCCCGGTCCTGGACCGTTCTTGCGTGGTCCTTGATGCCTTGTGTGTCTGGCGCGTGCCTGGTGGCGTTCATTCCGTCAGGCTGACTGCGGCGACGCCGTGTGCTTGTCTTGCACCGCATCGGCACGCGTCAGGTGTTTCCCCCTCGGCTACAACACTCCCCACTTCACCAGTAACGTGCCTGCGGCAAACGCCACCGCGTACGGCAACTGGATCGTTCCGCTGCGCTTGCCCCCGCTGTCCGGCGAAGGCACGGCCTTGCCACCGAACGGCAGCGACATCAGCAGCGTTGAAACTCCTGCAAACGAGCGTTGCGCGTCACGGCGCAGCAACACCATGGCAAGCGCGAGCACCCCGCCTGCCAGAAAACTCACGAAGGCAATGTGGAAGGCGCCGAAGGGCCCCATGAAGGCGCCGATCGCGCCCATCAGCTTCACGTCGCCGGCGCCCATTCCACCGAGCAGATAGACGCCGATGCACAGGCCCATGCCCACCGCTGCGCCACCGAGCCAGGCGAGCGCGCCAGCGGTGAAGCCCTGTGTGAGGCATTGCGCGAGAAGCGCTGCCACGAGACCCGATGCCACCAGCCAGTTCGGGATGCGGCGCGAGCGCACGTCGCTCGCTGCGGCCATCACGATGAGCACGATCAGGCTGAGGTTCGCCAGGGCGCTCAGGCTTGTCAGGGTGGTCATCTCGGGTTCCTCTCGGGCGATTGTTCTGGCTGTCCGCGCGGCATCGGGTGCCGCGGGCCAGCGTGTATTCGGCCGGATCAGGCCCGGGGCTGCCGGACCTGACCTGGGCGCACTGGCACTGCTCAGGCGGCGGCCGTCGACAGCTGGGTTGCGATCGAATTCCAGATGGCGCCGACCGCGGTCTTGACGGTGGTCCCGTAGGTCACCATCACCAGAGCCACAAAGGCCAGCAGCAGTGCGTATTCCACGCCGGCTGCACCGTCTTCTTCGCGCACGAAACGCTTGATCATGGCTTTCATTTCAATCTCCTCACGTCATGGTTCAAGGAAAGGCGCACCGCTGAAGATCGGGCGCTGGGTTCTGGCCAGACAAGCCGGCCAAGGCCAAACCAGGGGTTCCGGAGATCGTGTGCGCACACCGGTGCCACACCGGCGCGAAGGCCAGCATGTTCCGGAGCACGACAACACCAAGAGGCTCCCCCGACTTCACCAGTTCTCAGGGCTCGCACCGGCGTGGCCGCTGGTGGTCGCTCGCCCGGACATCGCCGCAAATCGCAGCAGGTGTCCACTGGGCGCCGTGGGCTGGTCCACCATTCCTCCAGGGACCGGCTCACGCCTGAAAGTGCAACAACTTCCGTGTTCACCGCAGACGCTCCCGGCGGGTTGCCGGTCCCTGCAGCCGGCTGGCCTCTTTGTGCCAGCGCGTTCACAACTTCCCCGTACGTCTTCTGTTCTGTTCGCTGCGCTGCTCGTCTGGCATGCGCTGTGTGCTACCGGCCCGTGGTGCGATTGCGCGCTACCCAGGCCTTGGAATATCAACCACCCGAACCACCGCCCTGCGAACCCGATGATCCGAACCCGCCGGGTGTCATCAACACCGATGCCGCGTTGCTCCAGAAATCGCCCACGCTGGTTTCGACGCTCGCCATGACGGCAATCAGCACCAAGGCCACCATCACCAGCAGCAGCGCGTATTCCACGCTGGCTGCACCGGTCTGGCGACGCTTGATGTGTTGGTCTTTGGTTTCCACGTCCCACCCCCTCAGGTGTGCGTCGGTTCTGTCTTGTCTTTCCGAAACACCGTGCTGCTATGTCGGCGGGAGCAACAGAGCGACGAACGTGCCATTGCCGCTAAGTCCTTGATTTTCAATGGCTGGGCAGGCGAGCCCGTGTCCAGCCCAGGCAACTGGCCAGCGCGTGTATCCCGGGCGTTACGCGCACTTTGTGCCGCCTGCGATACAGCAAACGATGCCTATGGAAGGTTTTGCGCAAATACCAAACGTGAAAGTGATGCATGCGATTTGTGCGCCGCAAAAACCCGCGGGTAAGCCCCCATCGGTGCCAAGCGCCGCAATGCGTGCATTGATGAAACATCGGGCCTTTGCCAAGACAAGATGCGATGCATCGGCGACGTCCAGCACGGTGTGGCCGCGAGGCGTGTTATGGGCGTGCTGCAGGAAAAAAGGCGTGCTGTATCGGAGAGGTGGCCTACGGCAAAGCCTTGGCCTGAGCTTGACGCCCGATGCGCCGCTGGTCATTCCCTCGTATGGAAGGATTAAGCGCGCGGCCGACAGGCGTGATGCGGCCCGATGTGTCAAAACCGTTTCACTTCTGAAACATGACCGGGCACGGCAGAGGAAGGAGAGAAGGAAACGAACGAAGCGCGGGGCCGTTACAGCACGACTGGCCGGTCGCTCAGCTCATTGGTGCGCGGCGTGCCATCGGAAGGCACGTGTGCGGCGAGGAGGTCGTTGATCTGCGCCAGCGCATCGAGCACCGGCGCCATGGCCACGCGCTGCGCAAAGCCGCGTGTGATGGTCTCGCAGATGGTGCACCAGGCGTGAGCGTCCACTTTGGCGGCGATACCGTGGTCGGCCAGGATCTCAACCGCGTGATCGGCCAGGTTGATGTAGAGCAGCACGCCAACGTGCTCGCGCGTGTTCCACACCTCCAGCAGCCCGAACAGCATGCGGGCGCGGTGACGCGGCGACACACCGGCCCACGCGTCGCGCACCGGCAGCGAGCTTTCGATGACGACACGCACTTCGCCGCGATGGCGTTGTTCGCCTTCTCGCACGGCGGCTTCGAGCTTTTGCAGATCGGCCGGCGGAAACGCGCGCCTGGCATGCGACGAAGTCGTCAGCAGGTGGGTGAGGGCACGGCGCGCGCCGTGGTGGTGTCGGGTCTTGGAAGCCATGGATGCCGTTACCTGCTGCCTGTTACCAGTTGCCGGAGGCGCCACCGCCACCGAAATCGCCACCGCCGCCGCCGCCAAAGCCGCCGCCACCGCCACTGCCGCCGCCGAAATCACCGCCGCCGCGTCCCCAGCCACCGCCGAGGCCGCCGCCCAATCCGCCACCCAGGCCGCCGATGGTGCCGGGGCCCCAGCCGCGGTTGCCCATCACCACGCGCGATCCGGGCCGGCCGGGCAGGCTGCCCGTGACGCGCCCGCCCGAGCGCATGGCCGCGCTCAGCACGAAGAACACGATGATCGCCAGCGGAAACAGCACCGGCAGCCAATCGCCGATGCCGCCGCCAGATTGCTGACGCTTCGCCCGCTCGGCCGGCGGCAGGCTTTCTTGGGCAATCACGGTCTGGATGGCCGAGATACCCGCCGACAGCCCGCCGTAGAAATCGCCCTGGCGGAAGTGCGGCGCCATCACGTCCTGCAGGACACGCTTGGATTGCGCGTCCGTCAGCGCACCTTCCAGGCCGCGCCCCACCTCGATACGCATCTTGCGCAGCGAGGCCGGGTTGTCCTTGGCGATGAGGATGATCGCGCCGTCGTCCACGCCCTTGCGGCCGGCCTTCCACGCATCGGCCACGCGAATGCCATACGCCTCGATGGGTTCCGGCGCGGTGGACGGCACCATCAGCACAAAGATCTGGCTGCCGCGCTGCTGCTCGTAATCGGCCAGCACCTGTTCGAGCGCGCTCTTCTGCTCGGCGCTGAGCGTGCCGGTCAGGTCGGTCACGCGCGCGGCCAGCGGCGGCACGGCCACCATGTCGCTTTGCGCGTGCGCAGACAGCGCGGCAGCCAGCCACAGGGCTGCAGTCAGCAAGAAGGCGAAGCAGGCACGCGCGCGCATCGACATGGTCATCAGCTCGTCAGAACTTCACTGCCGGGGCGGTGGAAATCCCCTTCTCGTTCTCGACCGTGAAGTTCGGCTTGACTTGGTAGCCCATCACCTTGGCCGTCAGGTTGGTCGGGAAGCTACGGGCCAGCACGTTGTAGTCCTGCACCGATTTGATGTAACGCTGACGCGCCACCGTAATGCGGTTCTCGGTGCCTTCGAGCTGCGATTGCAGATCACGGAACGACTGGTCAGCCTTGAGCTGCGGGTAGTTTTCCGACACGGCCATCAGGCGCGACAGCGCGCTCGAAAGCTCGCCCTGCACCTGCTGGAATTTCTGGAAGGCCGCCGGGTCGTTCAGCACCTCCGGCGTGATCTGGAAGCTGGTGGCCGCGGCGCGGGCCTTGGTCACGGCTTCCAGCGTGTCCTTCTCGTGCGAGGCATAGCCCTTGACCGTGTTGACGAGGTTCGGAATCAGGTCGGCACGGCGCTGGTATTGGTTGACCACCTCGGCCCAGGCCGCTTTGGTGGCTTCGTCCTTCGCCTGGAAATCGTTGTAGCCGCACGCAGACAAAAACGGTGCGGCGAGCACGGCCAACGACAGTGCCAGCCAGCGCAGCACCGAAAAACGCGTCGAGCGGAAGGTCAGGGCAGGGGTCATGAAATCCTCTAGATCTTGAATCCGAAAAGAATGTGGCATGAGACTGACAGCGCCTCACGACGTTCCAGCGCACTTTAGCTTATGCGCTTGACGCCCCAGTCACACATCAGTACGGTATGGGGACTTTTTTGACAATTTCCATGCGCGCGATTTCCCCTTTCTCGTCGATTAGCACGGCACCGGCATTCAGCCTGTCGGCCATGTCGACGCTCGCGCGCGCCAAAAAAGCCACCAAACAGCCGCTCGTCTGACCGGAGCGCTGTTCCGTCAGATGGGCGACGGAACAGCGGTTGACCGATACGTTGGACACGGTTGCCTCTCACCCGCATCTCGCGGGGCCGCATTCCCGAAGCGCTTCTGACGGTTCTTTGACCGGTCGTTGATTCGTCCAGGAGTGTTGTCGTGCTTGAAAATGCATCCACCCATCTGTCCACCCGCGAATGCCCGTCTTATGCGGGCATCTGGGTGCCCATCGTGACGCCGTTTGCCGATGACGCGGCACGGTCAGTCGACTACGGCGCCCTGTATACATTAGTGGTGCGGTACCGCGCGCTGGGCGTTGCCGGTTTCGTGGCGTGTGGCAGTACCGGCGAAGCCGCAGCGCTGACGGATCAGGAACAGGCCGACGTGCTGGATACGGTACGTGCCGCCGCCGACGGTTTGCCCGTGGTGATGGGCGTCTCGGGCAGCGCCCTCGCATCTGTACGCGAGCGAATGCTGCGCCTCGCCGAACATCGGCCGGCAGCGTTTCTGATTCCGGCGCCTTCCTACATTCGCCCGTCGCAGCGCGGGATCATCGAATACTTCACCGCACTGGCCGATGCCTCGCCCGTGCCGGTGCTGCTGTACGACATTCCGTATCGCACCGGCGCAAACATCGACACCGACACGCTGCTCGCGCTGGCGGCGCATCCCAACATCCACGGCATCAAGGATTGCGGTGGCGACGCGGACAAGACGCAGCGCCTCATCGCCGACGGGCGGTTGCAGGTGCTGGCCGGGGAAGATGCGCAGGTGTTCGGCACGCTGTGCGCCGGCGGTGTCGGGGCGATCATTGCTGCCGCGCATGTCCGCACGGAGCTGTTTGTCGAGATGGCCAGGGCGGTGCAGGAGCAGCGGTTGAACGATGCACGGCGGTTGCATCATGCGCTGGCACCGGTGATTCGGTTGCTGTTTGCCGAGACGAACCCTGGGCCTTTGAAGGCTTGGCTGGCTGCCGAGGGGTTGATTCGGAATGTGTTGCGGGCGCCGATGATGGGGGTTTCTGAGGGGGTGGGGAGGGAGTTGGTGGAGGTGGTTGGGCGGGTTTGATTTTGTTGTTGGTGGTCCACCTGCTTTTCGTACCCTGCCGGGCACGACCTACTTTTCTTTGTCTTGCCAAAGAAAAGTAGGCAAAAGAAAGGCGCGCCCGAGATGGCGACTTCCCCTTGGATTTGTGTCGCGGGAAGGGAGGGGAGGCAAACTCGCTGCGCTCAGACAGGCCTCCCCTCTTTATCCTTCCCGCAACAAAAATCCAAGGCGCCATCTAGGGCTCAACGTCAAAAGAAAAAGACCAACCCGTCGCGAGGTTGGCCTTTTCGTTTGGGCTTGCGCCCCGAGGGTGTGGCTTTGTCCTTTGACTTTCCTGCCCTAGATGGCGCCTTGAATTTCTGTTGCAGGGAGGAAAAAGAGGGGAGGCTGTCTGAGCGCAGCGAGTTTGCCTCCCCTCCCTCCCTGCGACATAAATTCAAGGAATCCTTCGCCATCTCGGGCGCGCATTTCTTTGCTTACTTTCTTTGGGCAAGACCAAAGAAAGTGAGTCAGCCCCGGCAGGGGATGAAACAAGGGATGCACCACTAGCGCTCAAACAGCCCTAAACGCCTTCCGAGCCGCCTCAAACGTCGCCTCCAAAATCCCATCATCATGCGTCGCAGACACAAACCCAGCCTCAAACGCAGACGGCGCCAGATACACGCCCTGATCCAACATCGCATGGAAGAACGCATTGAAGCGTCCAACATCGCTCTTGGTCACTTCAGCAAAGCTCGTCGGTACGCCTTCGCGGAAGTAGATGCCGAACATTCCGCCCACGCTGTCCGCGGCAAACGGCACGCCAACTTCACGTGCGATATCGGCCAGCCCATCCACCAGCTTGCGTGTTTGCGCGGCCAGTCGATCATGGAAACCCTCCGCCGCAATCAGCCGCAACGTGGTGAGCCCGGCTGCCACGGCCAGCGGATTTCCTGACAGCGTCCCGGCCTGGTACACGTTGCCCAGCGGCGCCAGGAATCCCATGATGTCGCGGCGGCCGCCAAACGCAGCGGCCGGCATGCCCCCGCCGATGACCTTGCCCAGGCACGTCAGGTCCGGCTTGATGCCGTACAGCTCCTGCGCGCAACCGAGCGCGACGCGAAAGCCGGTCATCACCTCGTCAAAGATCAGCACGGCGCCGTGCTCGGTACACAGCGAACGCATGGCCTGGTGGAATTCGTTGCTGCCACGCACGAGGTTCATGTTGCCGGCCACCGGCTCGACGATCACGGCGGCGATTTCCTTGCCGTGGCGGGCAAAGGCCTCACGCAGCGCGGCGACGTCGTTGTACGGCAGCACCATCGTGTGCTTGACCACGTCTTCCGGCACGCCGGCGGAAGACGGCGCGTTCTGCGTCGTATCGGCAAACGTCAGCAGGCCCGAACCGGCCTTGACCAGCAGGCTGTCGGCGTGACCGTGATAGCAGCCTTCGAACTTGACGATCAGGTCGCGCCCGGTAAAGCCGCGCGCCAGGCGCAGGGCGCTCATGGTCGCTTCGGTGCCCGACGACACGAGCCGCACTTGCTCGATCGACGGCACGAGCTTGCAGATTTCCTCGGCCATGACGACTTCGGCCTCGGTGGGCGCGCCAAACGAGAAGCTGTCGGCCGCGACGTCCTGCACGGCACGCACGACTTCGGGATGCGCGTGCCCGACGATCATCGGACCCCACGAACCGACGTAGTCGATATAGCGGGTGCCGTCCGCGTCCCACAGGTACGGGCCGGCTGCCTTGGCAATGAAGCGCGGGGTGCCGCCCACCGAGCGGAAGGCGCGTACCGGCGAGTTCACCCCGCCGGGGATGGTCTTCTGGGCACGTTCAAACAGGGCGGCGCTGCGGGAGGGAGTCGACATGGAGGGTGTTGGAAGAGAGCGTGGCGCCGAGCAGAGCGGCGCTGCGGTACGGTTTAAAGGCGGTTCGAGGCGATTATGCGGTGGTTTGCCGCAGATCCGGGTTGGATGCAGTCAAACACCGTGTCTGCCCGGCGCCTGTTCTGGCGTAGCCGGGCGTGATTCGGTACCATCTGGCCTGCCATTTTAATAGACGGAACCCACCGAAGCTTTGCCCTATGGAACAACAGATTGAATACAAGACGTGGATGTGCCTGATTTGCGGCTGGATCTACGACGAAGAACAAGGCGCCCCGGACGACGGCATTGCGCCCGGCACGAAGTGGGAAGACGTGCCCATCAACTGGACGTGCCCGGAATGCGGCGCGCGCAAGGAAGATTTCGAAATGGTGCAGATCTGATCCGGATCTGACCTGTCTCCCGTCAGCAAGTGAGTGTTTGCCCTCTTGCTGACAGCCAAGTATCAGGAAGTGACGGTTCGATGAATCGGCTCGTCGCTTCCATGCCACAAGCGCTCGGCGGACGGCCGGCGCCATTGACGGCGAATAGGTGACTTGTCACACTTCGTCAAATTCTGAGCTTCACACTTCATAAGCGGGCCGGGGGGCGTAGTTTTGAAGTCGTCGCCAGCGTGGGCCCTTTCCGTTTGGAGGGCACGCTGCGCGGCGATTTGCCGCGATCCATCCGGTCAGAATGTCGTGGCGACCCGTGGTCGCGCACTGCGAGAACATGATGCAATCCGCGCGGGTGGAACAACTGGCTGACTCTCAACCGCTGGCGAACTCTCCGCTGGCGCATTCCCTGACAGGCTGCAAAGTGCTGGTAATCGACGATTCCAGCACCATCCGCCGTACCGCGCAGATTTTCCTCACCCAGGCCGGGTGCCAGGTCGTGCTGGCCGAAGACGGCTTCGACGCACTGGCCAAGGTGGGTGACCTGAAGCCCGATCTCGTGTTCTGCGACATCCTGATGCCGAATCTCGACGGCTACCAGACCTGCTCGCTGATCAAGAAAAGCCCAAAGTTTCATGCCACGCCTGTGATCATGCTGTCTTCGCGCGACGGAATTTTCGACCGCGCGCGCGGCAAGTCGGTCGGGGCGGTGGACCATCTCGCCAAGCCGTTCTCGAAGGAAGCGCTGCTGGAGGCGGTCCAGACGCATTTGCCGGTGGCGCAAGCTGCCGCGCAGTGACGGCATCTCTCTTAATGAAGGACTGTTTGTATGGCAATCAAGAAAGTGTTGGTGGTCGATGATTCTCCGACCGAAGCGCTGCATCTGTCGGAGATTCTCGGCAAGAACGGTTTCAAGGTGACGGTCGCGGCCGATAGCGAGCAGGCCATGACCAAGCTCGAAGCCGAAACCTTCGACCTGATCCTGATGGATGTGGTGATGCCGGGCCAGAACGGCTACCAGGCGACCCGCGCCATCAAGAAGGACGAGCGCTTCCAGGGCATCCCCGTGATCATGTGCACGACCAAGGGCCTGGAGACCGACCGCGTGTGGGGCATGCGCCAGGGCGCATCGGACTACATCGTCAAGCCGGTCAAGGCCGAAGAGCTGCTCGAGAAGATCGCCAAGCTGGCGCAGTGATCCTGCGGCAGTTCGTTTAAAAGCGCGACATCAAGACCGCGCGCAGCAAAGAACCAGCACCGGACATGAGCCAGACGTGAACGAACAGCGCACCAACCTGACCTCCCGCCAGCGCCTGCACGAATACCAGGCGATGCTGGCCCGCCGCCTGCAGGAGGCGCGCGCCAAGTCGTCGACGGAAGGCTTTCTGGGCGTGCAGATCGGCGAGCACCACTGGCTGCTGTCGCTGACCGAAACCGGCGAGGTGCTGGACTACCAGCCGCCCGCACGCGTGCCGCTCACGCAGCCGTGGTACCTCGGTCTCGTGAATGCGCGCGGCAACCTGCTCGGCGTGATCGATTTCGGCCTGTTCTGCGGTGAAGCGCCGACGGGCAGTGGCAGCGGCGCCAAGATCGTGGTGCTGTCCAAAGACCCGCAGCGTGCGTGCGCGATTGTCGTGCCGCGCGTGGCCGGCCTGCGCAGCCTGAGCGATCTGCAGCCCGCGGAAGCCACGGTGGAAGAAGGGCGTCCGTGGTTGGGCCGCGCCTGGCGCGACGCCCAGGGCACGCAATGGCGCGAACTGGATGTGCGGCAGTTGCTGGCCGATCCGGCGTTTCTGCAGGTTGGCCGCAGCCGCACGTAAAGCGATTGGGCAATCAGGCCGTAGAGCCTTAGAGCCAGCAAGAACGATTGGGCACGCCGCAACGGGAGCGGGGTGTGCAGGGGCAAGAGGCGGTGCGCGGCGCGTGCAACAGGGCGCGCCAGGTGGCCAAGTGTATTCACAGGCACCGCCGAAGGTGCGTACCACGCCAGGTGGAACAAGGCGCGGACGCGGACGGGAAATCCATGCGGCTGATCTCGACAGAACGGGACGGCAGCATCGACAAGAAAAGAGGGTCCTATGGGGTTCAAGTGGTTCAACGCAGGTCGCCGTGCCGGTCAGGCAGGGGCGCCGGAGGTTGCAGCGGAGGGCGCATCAGCGGCTTCCGTGCAGTTGGCGCAGTTGGACAATGCGCCCCATGCGGATGACGACAATCCCGCTGGCCCGCCCACGCAGCTGGGCCGCTCGCCCATGGATGCCGTGGTCGGCTGGATGGAGCGCGTGCCGTTTGCCGCGCAGCAGCGCGTGTTCACGATCGGCCTGGTGGTTGGTCTGCTGGCCCTGCTGATCTCGGTGTACCTGGATAACCGCCAGGCCAACAACGGTTCGGTGCAGATTGAAATTGCCGGTGACACGCTGATGCACTCGCAGCGTCTGGCCAAGGCGGTGCCGGTGGCGCTGCTGGGTAACACCAACGCATTCGCGCAGCTCAAGGAAAGCCGCGCGCGTCTGCAGGAAAACCTCGATGCGCTGAAGAACGGCAATTCCGAGCGCGGCGTGCGCGCCTCGGGCGGCGAAGCCGAAGCGCTGCTCGACAAGTCGATCGAAGAGTGGAAGCGCAGCGACAAGAGCGCGCAGGCCATTCTGGCGCAGGAAAAGACGCTGGTGGCGGTGGGTAAGACGCTGAACGTGTTCAACGCGTCGAACCCCGAACTGCTGGAAGAAGCCGAGCAGATCTCGTCGATGAAGCTGCAGACCAACGCGCCGGCCCGTGAAGTGGCCGCCTCGTCGCAGCTGGTGATGTTGACGCAGCGTCTGGGTAAGAACATGAACGAGTTCCTGGCCGGCGAAGGCGTGAACCCGGAAACGGCGTTCCTGCTCGGTAAGGACACCAACACCTTCCGCGAAACCCTGAACGGCCTGCTCAACGGCTCGGAAGCGCTGCGCCTGTCGGCTGCCACCGATGCCGAGACGAAGGGCTACCTGCAAGAGCTGTCGACCCGCTTCGACAACGTGCAGAAGACCACGCAGATCATTCTGGAAAACCTGCCGGGCCTGATCGCCGCCAAGCGCGCCCAGCAGCAGATCTTCAACGACAACGAAAAGCTGCGTGCCGACCTGTCGGACCTGCAGTCCGCCTATGCCGGCAGCGTGCGCAGTCGTCCGGTGACGCTCGGTGCGGTGGTGCTGTCGGCCATCCTGACCGTGGTCTGCCTGGCCGGCCTGGCCGCCCTGTACCTGCGCGATTCGCGCGTGCGTACGATGGAAGCAGAAGCCCGTCAGCGCGAAGCTGAAGAGCGCCGGATGGTGGAAAAGCGCAACAACGATTCCACCCAGGCTGCAATTCTGCGTCTGATGAACGAGCTGCAGGACATTGCAGACGGTGACTTGACCAAGCAGGCCACCGTGTCGGAAGACATTACCGGCGCCATCGCCGACTCGGTGAACTACACCGTGGAAGAACTGCGCGAGCTGGTCGGCCGGGTGCAGCAGACGGCCGAGCAGGTGACGCAGGCATCGTCGGCGGTGCAGACCACGTCGGAAAGCCTCGTGGCCGCATCGGAAGAACAGTCGCGCCAGATTCGCCAGACCGGTCAGTCGGTGGTGGAGATGGCGGACCGCATTACGCAGGTCTCGCGCGGCGCAGCCGAATCGGCCAACGTTGCACGCGCCTCGCTGGCCGCTGCAGAGCAAGGTCAGCAGGCCGTGCAGAACGCCATCACGGGCATGAACGACATCCGTGACCAGATTCAGGAAACCTCGAAGCGGATCAAGCGCCTGGGTGAATCGTCGCAGGAGATCGGTGAAATCGTGGAGCTGATCTCGGACATTACCGAGCAGACCAACGTGCTGGCACTGAACGCTGCCATCCAGGCGGCATCCGCTGGTGAAGCCGGCCGCGGCTTCTCGGTGGTGGCAGAAGAAGTGCAGCGCCTGGCAGAACGTTCCGCCGAGGCAGCCAAGCAGATCGGCGCGCTGATCCGCACGATTCAGACCGACACGCAAGACGCGGTGCACGCCATGGAGCGCAGCACGGCGGGTGTGGTGGAAGGGGCGAAGCTGTCCGATAACGCCGGTGCCGCACTGGTGGAGATCGGTCGTGTGTCACGCCAGCTTGCCGAACTGATCGAGAGCATTTCGCAGACGACGTCGCACGAAGCGACGCTGGCTTCGGACGTTGCGCAGAACATCGAACAGATCCTGCACATCACGGAACAGACGTCGACCGGTACGCGCCAGACCGCGCAGTCGGTGCGCCAGCTCACGCAGCTTGCCGAAGAACTGCGTGACTCGGTGGCGCGGTTCCGCATCGCCTGATCTCGTCACCTCTGGATTTCGGGCGGGAACGCCGAAGGGGCCACCCCGGGGCAATCGCGGCAACCGCCACCTGCTTTTTGGAAGCACACATGCGTCATCAATCTTCCGCCCAGCCCGAATCCGCCTCTGTCGAGGCGGTGGGAGCCCCAGCCGGGCGTCAGAAGTCCGTCCCGAAGCCTGCCGTGCCCGCGCGTGATCTTTCCGCGCTGGCGTGGGTGGCGCCCAACATGCGCGCCGCGTTGGACGATGCCGTGCGCGAGTTCGGCGAATATGCGGCCGATGTGATCGCCGATCCGGAAGTCATCGGTGCGCGCGATACGACGTCGCTGCGCCTGGCCGGCCAGTATCTGCACCAGGCCGCCGGCGCGCTGCTGATCGTCGGCCTGCGTGGTGTCGACGTGTATTGCCAGGCCGCCAAGCGCCTGCTCGAGGCGGTGGATACCGGCAGCGTCGCCGCCGACGCCCAGACGCTGGACGTGTTCTCGCGCGCCGTGCAGGCGCTGCAGGAATACGTCTCCGACCTGATGGCCGGCATGGCCGAAGAGCCGCTGCGCCTGTTCCAGCCGTATCAAGCCGTGCTCGCCCGCCTGGGCGAAGAACGCATTCACCCGGCCGACCTGTGGGCCGATGAGCTGCGCCACCTGCCGGCGCTGCTGCTGCCCTCGCGCGATCTGCCGGGGCTGGCACGCCTGCGTCGCAAGTTCGAACTCGCATTGCTGACTGCGCTGCGTGCGCCGGCCTCCAACGCCGACGGTGCGGTGGTGGATCCGGCTGCCGCCGCAGCGGCCTACGCGCCGCTGGAAGATTTGCTGCATGGCATCCGCGCGCTGGAGCGTGAACCGCGCCGCGCCGGGGACGATCTGCAGCGCGATCTGTGGCTCGTGCTGGCCCTGACCTTTGGTGCCCTCCGTGCTGGCCTGGTACCGGCCGACATGACGGCCAAGCGCCTGGCCGCACGCGTCAACCTGCTGCTGCGCCAGTATTCGCACAACAACGTCCACCTACCGCAAGGCCTGCTGACCGACGCGCTGTATTTGCTGGCCGGCATGGCGTACAGCAACGCACCGGCTGTGCCCGTGGGCGACGACACGCTGGGCCCGGACATCGTGGCCTGCGTGCAGGCCTTTGCGATTCCGCCCACGCACGCGCCTGCCGGCGCACTGCACACACGCCAGTACTACGCATTGCTGCCGACCGACGCCAGCGACACGCTGCAACGCGTCGGCCGCTCGCTCGAAACGCTGAGCCAACAACCCGCGCCTGCTGCCGACGAGCTCGACGCTGCACTCCAGACGCTGGCGCTGCATGCCGATGCGTTGGGCCAGCCGGCTTTGTCCGACCTGTCGAACCGCCTGACCGAAGCTGCCGGGCAGGACGTTGCGCCCACGCTGCAATTTCTCTCGCGCATGCTCGCGCGCCCCTGGGCGCTGCATGGCGAATCCGGCGACTTGCGCAGCGCGTGGTTTGCCGCCCGCTGCAGCGAGCTGGCCGAACACGCCCGCGCCACGCAAGACGGTCACGCCGTGCCGGCGCCGGCATGGCTCACGCTGCTGGCCGAGCAGGCTGCTGAACGCCGCTCGCGTGCCGATCAGGTTCGTGCGCTGCAAACGCTGCTGGCCTCTGCCGAAACGCACCTCGACGCCTTCGAGCGCGAAGGTGCAGAAAGCGGCGGGCTGCAGGAAGCCGCCCGCCTGTTCGGCGAGATGCAGAGTGCCTTTGCTGCGCTCGACGCC
This sequence comes from Ralstonia sp. UNC404CL21Col, assembly GCF_000620465.1. GTDB lineage: Bacteria > Pseudomonadota > Gammaproteobacteria > Burkholderiales > Burkholderiaceae > Ralstonia > Ralstonia flatus. The sequence continues at coordinate 737,450 of NZ_JIBE01000003.1, read as the reverse complement.
TATGAGGCGGTCCACGCCACCGAAGCGGCGCAATCGACCATCGACGCGCTGCAAGCCGCGGGCGAGGGCGCGACCGCCGATCGCGAACGCTACCTCGCTGCGCTGGCCGCCAATGTCAGCGGCCTGCAGGCCCTGCTCGACGCCCTGTCAGCCAGCACCGAGCTGACGGGCGGGCAGGTCGATGAGATCGTCATCGAAGGCCAGCTGACGCCGACAGAGCGCGAAACCGCGTGGCGCGAGTTCGCCTTCGATACGGAAGCCGGCATGCTGGCCCGCCGCGAGCCGCAGTCCGAAGCGCAGGCCGGTGCAGACATCGCCAATGCCGATGCCGCATCGCCGCTGCAATCGTTGCTGGATCGGCTGCTGGCCAAACAACCGGTCGACCCGACCGACCCGCTCGCCGCGGAGTTGCGTACGGCGCTGCAGGAAGCGCGCGACGCCGCCGCCATCGACGATGATCCGGCTCGCCGCCGTCGCCTGGAAGAGGCGCTGGCCCAGTTCGACGCATGGCAGGTTGGCAGCGCCGGCGCGCTTGAGCGCATGCAGGCCGCATTGGCGGCACCGGCTGCCGTGCCTGCGGCCGCCGCGCCTGCGCCCGCTGCCGCGCGGGATACCCAATCCATTGATGCCGAGCTGCTCGACATCTTCCTGTCCGAAGCCGAAGAAGTGCTGGCCGGCGTGCGCGCCGACCTGCAGGGCCTGCAGGCCGCTGCCGACATGGGTACGGGCGGCCTGGCTGCCGGCTCGGACCTGGACCTGCTCACGCAGCTGCGCCGTGCGTTCCACACGCTCAAGGGCTCGGGCCGCATGGTCGGCCTCACACGCTATGGCGAAGCCGCCTGGGCCATCGAGCAGGTGATGAATGTCTGGCTGGCGGAGAGCCGCGTGCCGACGCACGACCTTGCCGCGCTGCTGACGCGCGCCGAGTCGGAACTGTCGACGTGGGCTGCTGCCATTGCCCAGTCGCCGCAAGCCGATCACGCCATCGAACCGCTGGTCGCCGCCGCAGAGCGCGTGCGCCACGGCGGTCCGTTCGTGTGGCTGGAGGCCGTGCCGGCGTCCGAAGCGTCTGAGCCGGCCGAAGTCGCTCCGGCTGCTGAATACGCGGAGCCGCAACCGGTGGAAGCGCCGGTGGCTGACACCGCATCGCACGACGCAGTCGCTGAACCATCGTTGGAACTGGCCGCGCCGGATGCCCCCGTTGCTGAAACCGAAACCGAAGCCGAGGACGCGGTCGCGCTCACGTGGGATGACGAACCTGCGCTGCCTGAAGTCGAGGCGCCGATGCCCGAGGCGACCGCACCGCTGGTCGAGCATGAGGCCGCCGAGCCGGTTGCGGAACACGTCGAAGAGACGATTCAGGAAGCGGCCGCTGAACCGGTGGCTGCCGATGCCGATGCCGACGCCAAGGTGATCCCGTTCCCGTTCGCGCAGACCGGCGAGCCCGAAGAAGCACCGCACGACGATGGCGTGAAGGAGATTGGTCCGGTCCGCATCAGCGTGGCGCTGTACAACGTCTACCTGCAGGAAGCCGATGATCTGATCCGCCGCCTGGGCGTGGATTTCTCGGAGTGGCGCCACGAAGGCCGCACGCCGCCGAGCGAGCTGGCCCTGCGCGCCGCGCACACGCTGCAAGGCAGCTCCGCCGTAGTTGAACTGGAACCCGTGCGCCAGTTGGCTGCCGCGCTGGAGCAGGTGCTGCTGAACCTGAACAGCCGTCCGGTGGCGATGCATCCGGGCGACTTCCGCCTGCTCGATCAAGCCGTCGAGCGCATGCGCGGCATGCTGCATCAATTTGCCGCCAGCCTCTGGCCGGAGACCGACGAGCCGCTGCGCCGCAGCCTGGACGAACTGTGCGAGCGGCTGCTCGTGCGTCCGCGCCTGCCGCTGGAGCCGGCGCCTGCCGCCTTTACCGAAGCCGAACAAGCCGAGAACGAAACCGCGGGCCTGGCTGGCGAGCCCGACTTTGAACCGGCACAGGTGACGTCGACGTTCGTGCCCGCGCACGAGTCGCCGGTGGCCGAGCCCGCTGTGGGCGAACTGGTCCGCCAGGCGCCGACCGACGCGCTCGACCCGGCGCTGCTCGAGATTTTCCTGGAGGAAGCGCACGTTGCGCTGCCCGAGTTGGGCCAGCATCTGCGTGCGTGGGAAGCCGCGCCGCAGGACCGCAATGCCGCTGGCCTGCTGCTGCGCAATCTGCACACCGTCAAGGGCAGTGCGCGCATGGCGGGCGCCATGACGCTGGGCCAGGCCGCGCACGAAATGGAGAGCGCCATTGAAGGCGGCTTGCGCCAGAACCGCGTGGACGACGCGCTGTTCCGCAAGCTCTACGTCTGGTTCGACCGCATTCAGGCGCACGTCGATGCGCTGGGCGCGGGCAACCTGCTGCCGCTCGACGCCGGCCTTGCCGATGCCGCCGATGTGCAGCAAACCGCCGATGCGCAGGCATCGTCCTCCGCGTCGATGCTGCCGGCGGTTGCAGTGTCGACGAGCGTGGATCTGACCGGTACGCGCAGCCCCGAAGCCGAGGCGCTGGAAGTGGCCGAACGCCAGCGGGCGATGGTGCGGGTGCAGGCGCGTGCGCTCGATTCGCTCATCAACGATGCGGGTGAAGTCGGTGCGGCGCGTGCGCGCCTTGAGTCGGAAGTCGATGCGCTGAAGACCTATCTGTCGGAACTGAACGACAACGTGGCGCGTTTGCGCTCGCAGGTGCGCGAGATCGAAATCCAGGCCGAAACGCAGATGGAGTCGCGCATTGCCGATGCGGCAGCACACTCCGAAGCGTTCGACCCCCTGGAGTTCGACCGCTTCACGCGCTTGCAGGAACTCACGCGAATGATGGCCGAGTCCGTCAACGACGTGGCGACGGTGCAGCAGAACTTGTTCCGCGGTTTCGATCAGGCATCGCTCGATCTGGAAACGCAGGCGCGCCTCACGCGCGGTCTGCAGCGCAGCCTGATGCGCGCGCGCATGGTGCAGTTCGATACCGTGGCCGACCGTCTGTATCGCGTGGCGCGCCAGGCCGCAGCGGAAACCGGCAAGGAAGTCCGGCTGTTCATCAAGGGCGGTACGGTGGAACTGGATCGCAGCGTGCTGGACCGCATGGGCGGTCCGCTCGAGCACATGATCCGCAACGCGGTGGCGCACGGCATTGAATCCGCCGACGAGCGCCGCGCCAAGGGCAAGGCCCCCGCCGGTGAACTCACGCTGGAAGTGCAGCAAGAGGGTAACGAAGTCGTGCTGCACTTCGTCGACGACGGTGCCGGGCTGAATCTCGACCGCATCCGCGCCCGAGCATTGGAGCGTCAACTGCTGGCCGCCGACGAAGAAGCCAGCGACGCGCGCCTCACCGAGATGATCTTCACGCCGGGTTTCTCCACTGCCGATCAGGTGTCGGAACTGGCCGGCCGCGGCGTGGGCATGGACGTGGTGCGTGCGGAAACCGTCGCCCTGGGCGGCCGGATCTCGCTGCAGACCACGCCGGAAGTCGGCACGCGCTTCACCATCCACCTGCCGCTGACGACTGCGATTACGCAGGTGCTGCTGGTGCGTGTGAGCGAGCGTGTGTACGCGATTCCGTCGGGCATGATCGACCACGTGCAGCAACTGCGCCCGCAGGCGCTGGCCGAGGCGTACAACGCGGCTGCGCTGCAATTGCCGACCGGGCCGGTGCCGTTCCACTACTTTGGCGCGCTGCTTGAAGAAGCAACGTCTGTCACGGGCGGACGCAAGTACTCGCCGGCTGTGGTGGTGCGCAACGGTGCTGACCGTGCCGCCGTGCACGTCGACGAAGTGATCGGCAACCGCGAAGTGGTGGTCAAGCACATTGGCCCGCACCTCGCGCGTCTGGAAGGCATTGCCGGTGCAACGACGCTGGGCGACGGCGAAATCGTGCTCATCTACAACCCCGTGGTGCTCACGCAGCGCTTCGAGCGCGAAGCGGTTGCGCGCAGCCTGTCAGACCCGGAAGCCACGGGCGCCGTGGCCGAGCTGCAGCGCGACGGCAGCACCGACGCCGTGCCGGGCCTCGCCACACAGCCGATCGTCATGGTGGTCGACGATTCGCTGACGGTGCGCAAGGTCACGCAGCGTCTGCTCACGCGCTCCGGCTACCAGGCCGTGCTCGCACGCGACGGTGTGGATGCGCTGCGTCAGTTGCAGGAGATCACGCCTGACGCAATGCTCGTCGACATCGAGATGCCGCACATGGACGGCTTCGACCTCACGCGCAACGTACGTGCGGACGAACGCATCGGCGCCACGCCGATCATCATGATCACCTCGCGTACGGCGGACAAACACCGCCGTTACGCAGCGGAGATCGGCGTGAACGTCTACCTCGGTAAGCCGTACAACGAAGAGGAACTGCTGCAGCATCTGCGCAACCTCATCGGCGAGCGTGCGCCGGCGGCCAACGCCGGCTGACGAGGCGCCTCGCAGAAACAACAACGGGCCGGTAACACACCGGCCCGTTGTTTTTGGCGCGTGGCGATCTTCAATCGTCGGCGCTGGCCTTGCTGAGCGCCGCGGCCTCAGCGCCCGATGTGCGATGTGCCTTGGTGACGGCGTAGCGGTCGAGCGTTGCTGCGCGCGCGGTCGCGTGATCGACGATGGGCAGCGGATACGTCTCGCCCAGCACGATGCCGGCTTCCTTCAGTACATTGGCGGGCGCGGTCCATGGCGCATGGATGTACTTGTCGGGCAGCTTCGCCAGTTGCGGCAGGTACTTGCGGATGAAGCGGCCCTGCGGGTCGAACTTCTCCGACTGCGTGACCGGGTTGAAGATGCGGAACCACGGTTGCGCGTCGCACCCGCTGGACGCCGCCCACTGCCAGCCGCCGTTGTTGGCGGAAAAGTCGAAATCGTTGAGCACGTCGGCAAAATACTGCTCGCCGCGCCGCCAGTCGATACCAAGATCCTTGATGAGAAAACTGGCCGCCACCATGCGCAGGCGGTTGTGCATGTAGCCGCTCTGGAAGATCTGCAGCATGGCCGCATCGACGAGTGGATAACCGGTACGCGCGGCCTTCCATGCTTCAAAGCGCGCGTCGCCAGTGTCGCCGTCCACCCAGCGGATGCGATCGAATTCCGGATGGAAGGCGGCGCCGTCTGCCAGGTCCGGGCGGTGATGCAGGATCATGAAATAGAAATCCCGCCAGACCAGCTCCGACAGCCACGTCGCCGCGCCCCGGCTGCCGCGCAGCATGGCGGCGTGGGCACGCGCGGCCAGCGTGCGGATCGACACGGTGCCAAAGCGCAAATGCGTTGACAGATAGCTGGGCCCGCGCACGGCGGGAAAGTCGCGGCGCGCATGGTAGTCGTCCATGCGCTCTTCAAACTCGTCGAGCAGGGTTTGCCCGCCCGACATGCCGCTGGGCAGGGCGATTTCCGACAGGTTGGTGCGTGCGAAGCCCATCGCTTCCAGCGCGGGCGTAGGCTGCGTGAGCGCCTGCGGTGGCTTGGCCAGGGCGCCGAAGTAGGGCTCCGTGGGGTACGCACGCAAGTCAAACGGCGTCAGCGCGGCCAACCAGGCATTCTTGTAAGGCGTGAAGACGCCGTACGGTTTGCCTTGCCCGTTCAGGATTTCGTCGCGCTCGAAGATCACCTGATCCTTGAAGTCGAACCAGGCGCACGGCTGCTGGGCGAGCACTTTGCGCACCGCTTCATCGCGGGCCTGCGCGGAAGGTTCTTCGTCATGGTTGGCGAAGACGGCTTCGATGTTCAACTTGCGGGCGAGCTCGGGAATGGCTTGGCGAGGGTGGTCATGCACGACGATGAGGTCGCCGCCTGCCTCGCGCAACGCGCTGCGCAGTTCCTCGATGGACGCGCGGATGAACTCGATGCGGCGGTCGGCCTTGAGCCCGCGCGCGAGCAGCGCGTCGAGGATGTCGCGGTCGAACACGAACACGCAATAGACCTCGCGGCAGTGCCGCAGGGCATAATGCAGCGCCGCGTGGTCGAAGTGCCGCAGATCGCGCCGGAACCACACCAGACCTCGCTGGAAGTGCGCTCCGATGTTGTATGGCTGGCGGTTTGGGGCGGTGGAGGGCATCGGATGGAATCGGTTGCTCTTTAGACTGGCGGAGCGTATCGCAAAAATCGCCCCTTTTTGTCTTGTTCACGTTGTTGTCATGGCTGATTCTTCTCGTCTTCCGCTGTATCGCATCCTGCAATCCCAGGGCTTCGGCACGCGCCGCTATTGCAAGGACCTCGTACTCGCGGGTCTCGTATTCATCAACGGCGTCGAGATGGAAAGCCCGGATGCGCTGGTCGATACCGCCGGCCTGGTGCTCGAGGTCGACGGCGAGCGCTGGGCATACCACGCCCGCGCCTATCTGATGCTCAACAAGCCGGCTGGCGTCGAGTGCTCGCAAAAGCCGAAACATCATCCGAGCGTGTACACGCTGCTGCCGGTGCCGCTGCGCGAGCGCGCCGTGCAGTGCGTCGGGCGGCTCGACCAGGACACCACGGGGTTGCTGCTGCTGACCGACGACGGCCAGTTCGTCCACACCATCACCAGCCCGCGCCACCAAGTGCCCAAGGTGTATGAAATCACCACCGCCGAGCCCGTGACCGATGCGCAGATCGCCCAGCTGTGCGCCGGCGTGCTGCTGGCCGACGAAAATGAAAACGTTGCCGCCGCCTGGGCCGAGCGCGTAGACACGCATCACCTGCGCATGGCGCTCACGCAGGGCAAATACCACCAGGTGAAACGCATGGTGGCCGCCGCCGGCAACCACGTGGCCGGATTGCATCGCAGCGCCATCGGAGGCTTGTCGCTCGGCGATCTGGCGCCCGGCGAGTGGCGCTGGCTGGAAGCCGCCGATCTGGAAGCGCTGAACACCACGCCGCCCCACGCCAGTGGGTCAAGTGCCTGAAGCGGCACAATGCGCAAGCCCAAAAAAGCTTGCGCCGAGAGCCGATTCCTCCAAATGAGAGGGGCAGCGGCCGGGGGCTTTTGGTAAACTCCCCCTTATGGCCTCGCCTGACGCACTCATCAATCTCACGAATCAGTTCCTGATCGCTATGCCCGGCATGGCGGATTCGACGTTTTCGGGCACGGTCGTGTACATGTGCGAGCACAACGAGCGCGGCGCGCTCGGGCTCGTGATCAACCGGCCTATCGACATCGACTTGGCGACGCTGTTCGACAAGATCGACCTCAAGCTCGAAATCCATCCCCTCGCAGAACAATCTGTGTACTACGGCGGTCCGGTGCAGACCGAGCGCGGCTTTGTGCTGCACGACGCCACAGGCGCGTATTCGTCGTCACTGGCGGTGCCGGGCGGGCTGGAAATGACCACCTCCAAGGATGTGCTGGAAGCCGTTGCCCAAGGCGGCGGCCCACACCGCTTCATCCTGACGCTCGGGTATGCCGGCTGGAGCGCCGGTCAACTGGAAGACGAAATCAGCCGCAACGGCTGGCTGACCGTCCAGGCCGATCCCGAGATCATCTTCAACGTGCCTCCCGAAGCGCGGTTTGCCGCGGCGCTGAACCTGCTCGGCATTAACCCCGCCATGTTGTCGGGTGAGGCCGGGCATGCTTGAGCCGGCGCGTCCGGCCTCCGCTTCCATGCCCGCAGAAGGCACCTTGCTGGCATTCGATTACGGCGAAAAGCGCATTGGCGTGGCGCTCGGCAATTCCATCACGCGCTCGGCCCGGGCGCTCGAAACCATTCCGAACCGCTCGGTCGATTTCCGCTTCGCGCAGATCAGCCGGCTGGTCGGCGAATGGCAGCCTGTGGGCTTCGTGGTCGGCATGCCCGTCCATCCCGACGGCGAAGAGCAGCCGATGATCAAACTCGCCAAGCGCTTCGGCAATCAATTGCATGGCCGCTATGGCCTGCCGGTCACCTGGGTGGACGAGCGCTATTCGTCCATCGCCGCACAGGACGCCGGTGCTTCCGACGATGTGCTCGACGCAGAAGCCGCGCGCATCATCCTCCAACAGTTTTTCGACGAACACGCATGACATCGCAACAGATCGATGCCGAGGCGCTGTACCAGAGCCTCGTTGCACAACTGCGCACGCGGCTGGCCGACGGCCACACTTGGTCGGTGGCCGGCATTGTCAGCGGCGGCGCCTGGATCGCCAGGCGGCTGGCGCATGACCTTGGCCTGCCGGAATACGGCGTCGTCAATGTTGCGATGCACCGCGACGACTACGCCAAGAAAGGCCTGCACGCCAAGGCGCAACCCACCACGCTGCCGTTCGACGTGAACGAGCGCCGCATCCTGCTGGTGGACGACGTGCTGGCCAGCGGCCGCACCATCCGCGCGGCCATCAATGAACTGTTCGACTACGGCCGCCCGGCGGCGGTGGAGCTGGCCGTGCTGGTCGACCGCGGTGAACGCCAACTGCCTGTTGCGCCGGATTACATCGGAGAACGCATCACGCTGCCCGCCGATGAATCGCTCGTGCTGAGCGAAGCCGGCGAGGGCGCTGCTGCGCGCTTCACCTTCACGCGCGAGCCCAAGGGCACCTGACTTCAAGCGCGCACCGCACCTGCTTTGACCTGACCTGTACTGACCTCGTCGCCTTTCGTTTCTCCATGCCCAAGACTTTTGCCAACCCGCAGCTCACGAAAAACGGCGAGCTTAAGCACCTGCTGTCGATCGAGGGACTGTCGCGCGACATCCTCACGCACGTGCTGGACACCGCGCAGCAGTTCGTGTCCGTATCGGATTCCGACCGCGAGGTGAAGAAGGTGCCGCTGCTGCGCGGCAAGAGCGTGTTCAACCTGTTCTTCGAGAACTCCACGCGCACGCGCACGACGTTCGAGATCGCGGCCAAGCGGCTGTCAGCGGACGTGATCAACCTGAACATCAATGCGTCGTCCACGAGCAAGGGCGAGTCGCTACTCGACACGATCAACAACCTGTCGGCGATGCAGGCGGACATGTTTGTCGTGCGGCATGCCAGTTCCGGGGCGCCGTACCTGATCGCCGAGCACGTCGCGCCGCACGTGCACGTGATCAATGCAGGCGATGGCCGTCATGCGCACCCCACGCAGGGGCTGCTCGACATGTTCACCATCCGCCACTACAAGAAGGATTTCTCCAACCTGACGGTGGCCATCGTCGGTGACATCCTGCACTCGCGCGTGGCGCGTTCCGACATTCACGCGTTGACGACGCTGGGCTGCGCCGAAGTGCGTGCCATCGGCCCGCGCACGCTGCTGCCGGGCGGCCTGGAGCACATGGGCGTGCGTGTCTTCCACAACATGGAAGAGGGCCTCAAGGGCGTGGACGTGGTCATCATGCTGCGCCTGCAGAACGAGCGCATGAGCGGTGCGCTGTTGCCGTCCGCGCAGGAGTACTTCAAGGCCTACGGCCTCACGCAGGAGCGCCTGGCGCTGGCCAAGCCGGATGCCATCGTCATGCACCCCGGCCCGATGAACCGCGGCGTGGAAATCGATTCCGCCGTGGCCGACGGCGTGCAATCGGTGATCCTGAATCAGGTGACGTTCGGCATCGCCGTGCGCATGGCGGTCATGGGCATTGTGGCTGGCAACAACGACTAAGAAAAGCAATGAAACTGCATATCAAAGGCGGTCGCCTGATCGACCCGGCCAACGGCATCGATGCCCAACAGGATCTGTACATTGCGGCGAGCAAGGTGGTCGGTGTCGGCCATGCGCCGGCGGATTTCCACGCCAACAAGACACTCGACGCGACTGGCCTGGTGGTGTGTCCGGGCCTGATTGACCTGTCCGCCCGCCTGCGCGAGCCGGGCTTCGAATACAAGGCCACGCTCGAATCGGAAATGGCTGCGGCGATGGCCGGCGGCGTGACTTCGCTGGTGTGCCCGCCGGACACCGATCCGGTGCTGGACGAACCCGGCCTGGTTGAGATGCTGAAGTTCCGTGCGCGCAACCTGAACCAGGCGCATGTGTATCCGCTCGGCGCACTGACGGTGGGTCTCAAAGGCGCGGTGCTGACCGAGATGGCCGAGCTGACCGAATCGGGCTGCGTGGGCTTCTCGCAGGCCGACTCGCCGATCATCGATACGCAGGTCCTGATGCGTGCGATGCAGTACGCGCAGACCTTCGGCTTTACCGTCTGGCTGCGCCCTGAGGATCCGTATCTGGGCAAGGGCGGCGTGGCAGCAAGCGGGCCGCTGGCTTCGCGCCTGGGCCTGTCCGGTGTGCCGGTGATGGCCGAGACCGTGCGCCTGCATACCATTTTTGAGCTGATGCGCAGCACGGGTGCCCGCGTGCATCTTTGCCGCCTGTCGTCTGCTGCCGGCATCGACCTCGTGCGTCGCGCCAAGGCCGAAGGCCTGCCGGTGACGTGCGACGTGAACGTCCATCACATCTCGCTGACTGACGTCGACATCGGCTACTTCAATTCGCAGATGCGCTTCGTGCCGCCGCTGCGCTCCGGCCGTGATCGTGACGGCATCGTGCGCGCGCTCGCCGACGGCACCATCGACGCAATCTGCTCGGACCACACGCCCGTGGACGACGACGAGAAGCTGCTGCCGTTTGCCGAAGCCACGCCCGGTGCAACCGGCCTCGAGACCCTGCTGCCGCTCACGCTGCGCTGGGCAGCCGAGCACAAGGTCGAGCTGCCGAAGGCGCTGGCCCGCATCACGAGCGAGCCCGCCCGTGTGCTGGGTCTGCATGCGGGCTCGCTGGAGGTGGGTGCGATGGCCGACGTGTGCGTGTTCGATCCGGATGCAACGTGGAAACTCGAGCCGCGAACCCTGCGCAGCCAGGGCAAGAACTCGCCGTATCTGGGCTTTGAGCTGGCCGGCCGCGTACGTGCCACGATGGTTGCCGGGCATCTTGCCTATGACGGGCATTGATCAGCGCGTGACAAGCGCGCCCACCGAGATGCGCACGCCACAGCGCAAGCATGTGCTGCGCAAGCTCCGGTTGCTCGTGCATCTGGCAGAAGGCCTGATCACGTGCGCGCTGCTGTTCTGGTGGATCAAGCCGCAGACCAAGCACGCGCTGATCCAACGCTGGTCGCGCAAGTTGCTGGCGCTGTTCCGCGTTTCGCTCGTGGTGCATGGCGAGCATGTCGCGGGCCAGGAACTGGCGGGATCCATGCTGGTGTCCAACCACGTATCGTGGATCGACATCTACGCGATCAACAGTTGGTATCCGCCGCGCTTCGTCGCCAAATCGGAGATTCGCAGCTGGCCGGTAATTGGCTGGCTGTGCGCGCAGACCGGCGTGCTGTTCGTCGAGCGCGCCCGCAAACGCGACGCGCATCGCATCATGCACGTCATTGCAGACGCGATGCGCTCTGGCGATGCCATTTGCGTGTTTCCTGAAGGGACGACGTCGGACGGGTTGCAGCTGCTGCCGTTCCACGCCAACCTGTTCCAGGCGCCCGTCAGCGCTGGCGCTCCGATCCGCCCACTGGCGCTGCGCTATCGCGTCGCCGCCACGGGCGAATTGACGACCATTCCGGCGTACATCGGCGATCTGTCGATGATGGACACGATCAATGCGATCCTGAACGGGCCGCCGTTGGTGGTGGAAGTGTTGGTGGGGCCGGCCCTGGCCCCCGAGATGGACCGTCGGGCCTTGGCAGCCCATAGCCAGGAAGCCGTGGCCGCGCTGATCAACCGCGCGGGCTGAGGCCTCAAGGCTACTTCTTCTTGTGCGCGAGGGGGTCTTGCGCCTGCTCGCACTCCACCTGCACCACGTCGCGCCCGGCCGGCGCCAGCGACAGCTTGGCCGCCGTCAGCTTGCCGCCCCACACGCAGCCTGTATCCAGGCCCATCACGTCGTCGCGCATCACCAGCCCGCGCGTGGACCAATGCCCGAACACGATCGGCGTGCCACGCGTACGGCGGCCCGGCACGTCGAACCAGGGCATGTGGCCATCCGGAGCACCATCGGCATCCGTCGTTTCGAACTCCATCGTGCCGTCGGGCTTGCAGAAGCGCAGGCGTGTCAGCGCGTTGATGGTCAGGCGCAGGCGGTCCATACCGACGAGATCGTTGCTCCACTTGTCCGGATGGTTACCGAAGGCGTCCGCCAGGAACGTTTTCCAATGTGGGCTGCGCAATTCACGCTCGACCGCACCGGCCAGCTCCAGTACGTCGCCCGTCGTCCACTGCGGCAGGACGCCGGCGTGCACCATCAGGAAGCCGTTTTCGAAGATGGCCAGTGGCTGTTGACGCAGCCATGTGATGAGCTGGTCGCTATCGGGCGCGGAGAGGATGTCGGCGATCGTGTCGCGCTTGCCGGGTTTTCGGACGCCTGCAGCGACCGCTAGCAGGTGGATGTCGTGGTTACCCAGGACGGTGCGTGCGCGGCCGGCCTCGCACAGTGCGATGACTTGGCGTAGCGTGGCGAGCGACTCGGGGCCGCGGTTGATGAGGTCGCCGACGAAGCGCAGCGGGGCGTTGGCGGGGAGGGCGGCCAGCAGCGACTGGAGGGGGGAGCAGCAGCCTTGGAGGTCGCCGATGGCGTGGGGGGAAATGGACACGGAAGTTATATGAAGCGTGCCGCGTGCAAAGGGCGCCCGACTTTTCTATGTTGATCGCGTTACAGCTCGCTACAAAAAGGTGACATCCTGCGGCAGGGCATACCTTGGGGTCGGATAGAATACGACACTTCTAATCGAACGTAATATTTCGTGCCCTCCGGCGGGGGATTGCGCGGAATCGCAAGGCGCGTGGCTGGGCCCGCAGCAAGGAGCATTAAGTTTTGTCTCACATTCTCGTTACCGGCGGCGCCGGTTTCATCGGCGGCAACTTTGTTCTCAACTGGTTGGCTGACTCAGACGCTGATGGCGTTGTGAACGTCGACAAGCTGACCTATGCCGGCAATCGCAAAACACTTGCGCCGGTTGAGGGCGATCCGCGCCATATTTTTTCCCAGACGGATATTTGTGATCGCACTGCACTGGACGGCTTGTTTGCCAAATACAGGCCCCGCGCCGTGGTGCACTTTGCCGCAGAAAGCCATGTCGATCGGTCGATCCATGGCCCGGGCGAATTTGTGCAGACGAATATCGTTGGTACGTTCACCCTGCTTGAAGCTGCGCGAGCCTACTGGGAAGGGCTCGATGCTAACGCCAAGGCGGCATTCCGATTCCTGCACGTTTCGACCGATGAGGTGTTTGGCTCGTTAGGCCCCAGCGATCCGCAGTTCTCAGAAACCACGCCGTATGCGCCGAATAGCCCGTACTCAGCATCTAAGGCCGCATCGGACCATCTCGTCCGCGCATATCACCATACGTATGGTTTGCCGGTCCTGACGACCAATTGCTCGAATAACTACGGTCCGTATCATTTCCCGGAAAAGCTGATTCCGCTGATGATCGCGAACGCGCTCAACGGGAAGCAGCTCCCGGTTTACGGTGATGGGCAGAACGTGCGGGACTGGCTTTATGTGGGGGACCACTGCGCGGCAATTCGCGAAGTGCTCGCGCGTGGACGTTTGGGTGAAACGTACAACGTCGGTGGCTGGAATGAGAAGACCAACCTCGATGTCGTCTACACATTGTGTGATCTGCTCGATGAGCTGAAGCCGAAGGCCACGGGTTCGTACCGCGACCAGATTACGTTTGTGAAGGACCGCCCGGGACACGACCGTCGTTATGCGATTGATGCGCGCAAGCTGGAGCGCGAGCTTGGTTGGAAACCTGCAGAGACCTTCGAGACGGGTCTTCGCAAGACGGTTCTGTGGTACTTGGAAAACCAAGCTTGGGTGCAAGACGTGATGTCCGGCGAGTATCGGAACTGGGTGGCTACCCAATATGCTGTATAGCAGAGCAGAGTCTCCAACCTTTCTGGTGACCGGCTGCAGCGGTCAACTTGGGTTTGAGTTGTGCCGCAGCCTGGCGCCGCTCGGTCGCGTCATCGCACCAGATCGTAGGGAATGCGATTTTCGGAATCCAGAAACCATTCGACGCACGGTGCGAACACATCGCCCCTCAGTGATCGTCAATGCAGCGGCGTATACGGCAGTGGACCGCGCTGAAAGTGAAGTTGACATGGTGTTCGCTGTGAATGCGAAGGCGCCGCAGGTGCTGGCGGAAGAGGTGGCGACACTCGGCGGTCTCCTCGTGCACTATTCGACTGACTATGTGTTCGATGGCGGTAAGCCGTCTGCGTACGTGGAGACGGACGTGGCCCGCCCGCTTTCAGTCTATGGAAGTAGTAAATTGGCCGGCGAGCGAGCTATTGCCGAGGCTGGCACAGCTGCGCTGATATTGCGTACCAGCTGGATGGCTGGGGCACACGGGGAGAATTTTGCCAAGACGATTCTGGCGCTGGCGCATGAGCGTGAGTTCTTGGAAGTGGTGGCGGATCAGTACGGCGCGCCAACCACCGCGTCTCTTGTTGCCGATGTCACAGCCCAGATCATTGCGCGCCATTGGTTGTTTGGCAATCGAACTGAATTTCCCTTTGGCCTCTATCACCTTTGTGCATCGGGCGAAGCGACATGGCACAGCTATGCCGTCGAGGTGCTCCACTATGCGAAATCGAGAGGGTGTGTTTTGAGGGCGGAACCTATTTCTGTCAGCGCAATTCCCGTCGCAGCACGTCCTTCGTTGGCGCGGCGCCCGTCCAATTCGCGCCTCGACACTCGCAAGCTGCGAGAGACATTTGGTATTCATCTACCCGATTGGCGAGAAGGTGTGCGGCACCTGCTCGACCAGGTTCTTTCCTGACCCAACGACACTATGCGCAGAGGCATTATTTTGGCCGGCGGCTCCGGTACGCGGTTGTATCCCATTACACGCGCAATTTCCAAGCAGCTGCTGCCCGTCTATGACAAGCCCATGATTTACTATCCCCTATCCACGCTCATGTTGGCCGGGATACGGGATATTTTGGTGATCTCTACGCCGGAAGATACTTCGCGGTTTGCGGAAATGCTCGGAGACGGCAGCAAGTGGGGTATCAACCTGCAGTATGCTGTGCAGCCCAAGCCGGAAGGCTTGGCCCAGGCGTTCATTATTGGAGAGGATTTCGTCGGTAATGGGCCAAGTGCACTGGTGTTGGGTGACAATATTTTTTATGGGCACGGCTTCCAGTCGCTCTTGACGCAGGCGGATCATCAGCCGACAGGCGCAACCGTGTTCGCCTATCACGTACAGGATCCAGAGCGATACGGCGTTGTCGAGTTCGATCGAAGTGGCAAGGTCAGCAGTATTGAAGAAAAGCCCAAAACGCCAAAAAGCCACTTCGCTGTAACGGGCCTCTATTTTTATGACAACCAAGTGGTCGATATTGCCAAGTCCGTCAAGCCGAGTGAGCGGGGGGAATTGGAGATCACAGCTGTCAACCACGCTTATCTCGAGCGCGGGCAACTGAGCGTGCAAATTATGCGTCGAGGCTATGCTTGGCTCGATACCGGCACGCATGACAGCCTCCTTGAAGCCAGTCAATTCATCGCGACGCTCGAGAGCCGACAGGGTCTAAAGATTTCCTGCCCGGAGGAGATTGCCTGGCGCCAGGGCTTTATTACTGCAGAGCAGGTTGAACAACTTGCACAGCCGCTGGCAAAAAACGGCTATGGGCAGTATCTGCTTCGATTGTTGCGGGATGGGTGATCCATGAAGGTCACCATGACAGCCATCCCAGACGTATTGGTAATTGAGCCCTGCGTTTTTACGGATGCACGTGGCCTCCTCTACGAGAGCTACAACAAGACCACGTTTCTTAATGCCACTGGGCTCGATGTAGCGTTTGTGCAGGACAACCATACCCGCGGAAAAAAAGGGGTGCTGCGAGGGCTTCATTTTCAATTGGACCAACCACAGGGAAAGCTTGTGCGTGTGGCCAAGGGCGCGGTATTCGACGTAGCTATCGATCTGAGGCAGGGGTCGGCCACGTTTGGAAGATGGGTCGGCGAAGAACTAACCGAAGACAACCTGAAACAGGTCTGGATTCCCCCCGGGTTCGCGCATGGTTTTTTGGTGCTAAGCGAGTCGGCTGATTTTCTGTACAAGGTCACGGACTACTATGCGCCCGAGCACGAGCGGTGTATTGCGTGGAATGATCCTGATCTTGGTATTGAGTGGCCGTTGCACGGCGGTGCTCCCTTGCTTTCGGCGAAGGATGCTGGTGCTCCCGGCATAAAGAATATTGGAATTGGTTGGTAACGTGTCCAGAAGCACAAGAATGTAAAGGCGGAAATGGATTTCTATCTATCAAAGATCGACGAAGAACGATTTGGCTATGTGATTGCAAAGGCAAAGCTCGAGTCCGGCGACGATGTGGACGCGTTGCTGTCCGCCGCGCGAGAGGGTAAGGCCGAAATGGTTATCGTCCGACTTCCCACAAGCGAACTTGCGCTGGCGCAGGAGTTGGAGCGTAGAGGTGGGATTCTTTCAGATACGTTGGTCTACTACCAAAAGAAGAGGATAGAGCAGTATTCGGATGACCTGCCCGATGGTTACCGAGCCTGTCTGGTTGAAGCCAGCGACATCGATGCCGTTGGCCACATTGCAGCGGAATCATTCAAAGGATATTTCGGCCACTATCATGCCGACCCTCGTTTGGATCGGGGCGCTTGTGATGCAGTGTATTCGTCATGGGCCCTGAATTCTTGCCGCAAAGGAGATTTGGCAGACGACGTTATTTTGATTAAGGCTGGCCAACAGATTGCTGCTTTTGCGACTTTAAAAATAATAAATTCATCGACATTTGAAGGCGTGTTGTTTGGGGTTGCTCCCGAGCATCAGGGTAAAGGGCTCTATCTCGATCTGATGAAATTGTCGCAAAATTGGGGGGTTGAGCGTAAATTCGGACGAATGGTCGTGTCAACGCAAATTACCAATGTGGTAGTTCAAAAAAACTGGTGCCGGGTTGGCATGGAACCCCTCAACAGTTTTTACACGTTTCATGTGTGGGTGAACGATGATTCCGTTTAATAAGCCATACCTCCACGGTCGTGAGTTGGTCTACATCGCGCAGGCTGTTGCGTCTGGCAAGATATCTGGTGACGGGATGTTTACCAGGAAGTGCCATGATTTCTTTGAGCGCAGCTTCGGTTTCGGTAAGGCGCTTCTGACAACATCGTGCACTGATGCGCTGGAGATGTCGGCACTGTTGTTGGATATCAAACCAGGTGACGAGGTTATTGTTCCTTCGTTTACCTTTGTCTCGAGTGCCAATGCCTTTGCGTTGCGGGGTGCCAGCCTGGTTTTTGCTGACAGTGAACCGATTAACCCGAACATCGATGTTGAGCAGCTTGAGTTATTGATTACCCCAAGAACGCGCGCCATCGTTGTGGTTCATTATGCGGGTGTCGCGTGTGATATGGATAAGGTCATGTCTATTGCAAATCGGCATGGCATCGCGGTTGTGGAAGACGCGGCCCAAGCGATTGATTCATACTACAAAGGTACCCCGCTGGGTGCTATAGGGCAATTTGGCGCATTCTCCTTTCACGAAACGAAGAACGTTATAGCGGGCGAGGGCGGCCTGCTTACCGTCAACGTGCCATCGTTCGTGCCGCGGGCGGAAATCATTCGCGAGAAGGGGACCAATCGTTCGGCATTCTTTCGCGGTGAGGTTGACAAGTATGGATGGGTGGACGTTGGTTCCTCGTTCTTGCCATCGGATATCGTCGCGGCCTACCTGTTTGCACAGCTGGAAAATCTCGAGCTGATTCAGGCGCGGCGAAAGGCTATTTGGCAACGCTATTGGAATCACTTTGCTGCCGAGCTTCCAGGGCGGGGCATCTCGCTGCCCGTGATCCCAGAGTATGCGACCAACAACGCGCATATGTTTTATCTGGTATGCGGTGACTTGGCGCAGCGCAGTGCATTGATTTCAAGTCTCAAAGAGCAGCAGATTCACGCAGTGTTTCATTACCTCTCGTTGCACGGGAGCCCATATTTCACACAGCAGCATGATGGTCGTCCATTGCCGAACAGCGACCGATTCTCCGATTGTCTGGTGCGGCTTCCGCTTTACTTCGAGATGAGTGATAGCGACGTCGATCTTGTCGCTGACGCAGTCATCGCCGCTTGCTGACGTCGGATGTCGCCTCGTATGGTTCGTACAGGTAGATTGCCATCGCTCATGTTGGCGTCGCCAGCCGTCGCCGCGGTTACCGCGCAAGGTTTGCGGATGGCCGTGAATCTGCTCGTCGTCAAGATGATTGCTGTGTTCATCGGTCCGCCAGGCATGGGTGTCCTAGGGCACTTTATGAGCTTGACAACAATGGTCTCTGTATTTGCTGGCGGCGGTATCGGTAACGGTATTACAAAGTATGTTGCAGAGTATCGAGGCAAGCCAGTTCGGTCGCTGCGCTTCATTGGTGCCGCAGCGGCATATGGTTTGATTTTCTCCCTGTTGATTCTCTGCGTGAGCGTGGTCTTCAGGGCGGCGATTTCTACAGCGCTTTTTGGTGACCAGCGTTATGCGTGGTTGCTGCCAGCTCTGGGGGTAGCACAGCTATTCTGTTTTGTCGGTACCGCGGTGATTGCCATTGCGAACGGGCAGCAGAAGAGTGCGTTGTTCGCAATCATCTCGATAGTTGGTTACGTGGGCTCGCTCCCCGTTGTTTACCTGCTAATCACGTGCTGCGGCATCCAAGGCGCAGCGCTGGCACTGATGTTGGTGATCTCGTGTACGGGCATTCCTGCTCTGTGGGTAGCGGCGCGCTCTCCTGTCACTCGCCTGATGCCGCTTCGAATCCGAGCGTCGGACGTCCGGAAACTTGGTCGCTTCAGCGTCATGTTGATAGTCTCAGCTAGCGTGTTCCCGATGACAGAGATTGCCATCCGCAATCACCTGATCCAGCTACTAGGCATCGAAGCAGCAGGACTCTGGCAGGCCATGACCCGATTGTCAGGAGCCTATCTAGGATTTTTTTCTGTGTTTCTGGCGACGAACTTCATGCCTCGACTGTCAGGCTTGTTCGACACCGATGCTGTGGTGCGTGAAGTTAGGACCATGCTCCTGCGCATTGGGCTTGCTTTTGTAGTGTTCGCCTGCGTGCTCTACTTCCTGCAAGGATTTGTTATCAAGCTGTTGTTTTCCGACGCGTTTTCCGGCATGTCGGCATTGTTTGGCTGGCAACTGGTCGGTGATTTCTGTCGAGTTCTTGCCTATGTGATCGGATTCCTCGGTGTCGCAAAAGCGGCCGTTGGTCTGTACATCGGAGCAGAGGTCTTGCAGGCAGGACTTTATGGAACATTGACCTATCTTGTATTGAACCACGGAGGCGGTTTGCAGCAAGTTGCGCAAGTCTACGCACTGACTTATTTCGTATACCTCTGTATAGCCATTGTTGGCCTCGCGCTTTACCAACGAGGTGGTAGATGATCTTTGTTGCCAATGTGCTGGCAATGAATGGCGGCACCACGTTTCTGATTCGAACCTGCCGTGAATTGGCAAAGCGCGGTCAGCGTAGTGCCGTCCTAGTGTTGCGCCGCCACTTTGAACCAGCGTTGCTGGCAGAACTTGAAGGCTACGCGACAGTATTTTGGCTCGACGATTTCTTGCTGGACAAAGGAAAGCTGTTTCGCTCGTATTTCGGAACGTTCGGTCTCGTGGCTTGGCGGAGGCTCAATTCGGCGTTGTTTGGATTCGGCGAGCAGTTGCATGCAATGGGCGTGTTCAGCCTTATCTTTGCGCTCCGCCTTGCTGGGTGGCGTAAACGTAGTCGAGTAACCGTGGGTATTTACCACCAGAACGAATTCATTTTTGCGGAAATTCCCTTTTATTTTGCGAGAGCAACGCAACGCCTTTTTGCTCGATTGCCGACCAGCAATGTTGTTTTTTTTAACGAGAGTACGCGCGATAATTACGGAGACTTTTTTAATCTCGACTATAGCGGCTCAACCACGGTACCAATCGGAATTGATCTCTCGCGTATTGAAGTCACCAAGAAGTCGTCCGACACCAACCGTATTGTCTCCATTGGCAATCTAGAGGCTTTCAAGACGTACAACGCACACATGATCGGAGTGGTTGCCAAGCTCGCGGGAAAGTATCCGGGTCTTCGATATGAAATCTATGGGGCGGGCAAGGAGGAATCAACGCTACATGCATTGATAGCTCGACTGAAAATCGAGCAACATGTGCGGTTGCTTGGACCGTTGCCCTACGCCAACCTGGTCGAGACTATTGAAACGGCAACGTTGTTTGTCGGCAGCGGAACCGCATTGATCGAGGCTGCAGCGCTGGGTGTGCCTGCCATCATTGGCATTGAGTCGATTCCCACCCCGGAAACCTACGGACTACTTTCAGATGTCAGCGGGTTGTCTTACAACGAGGACAACCTGCCAATTCCGAAGATATCGATGCAGGATCTTGTTGATCGACTCCTGGCGGATACTGAATATCGGCTCGCAATGGGCCGAGCTTGTCGGGCGAAATCTCACATGTTTTCGGTGGCGGCTACGGTTGACGGGCTGTTGTTGCTTGATCAAACGGCAAGCATGAAAACGCCTCGCTTGGGTTCGTGTGAACTGGTCCGTCTCGCTATCTCTTTGGCTGCTATGGCCTTGGCGCACAGGCTTGGCGTGTCGTCCGCCTTTGCGGAGAGACGCAACCAGTCTTTTTAAGCAGCTATGACTAGAAGAATGATGCCGTTTGCGATCATGGCGTCGGCGATGATGCCCTACCTGTTCAGCGGTCTGCGGCCCGAGCATATCGTCGTGCCTGTTCTCGCTGGGCTGGCGCTGGTCATGTCTGGCAAGGATGTCCGGTTGAATTCTAATTCTCGCGTACTGTTGTTTCTTGCCGTATTTGTGCTATGGGTTGGTTTGGGTGGGGTGGTGCTTGGCAGCATGTTTTCTGATATCACGGGTTTTGATGCGCGACCTGAGGCAATGTTTTTGCGGCTGTGCATGCCGGTACTAATGCTATTTAGCTTTGTAATTCTGCTGTCGCGTGTGCCTGAAGCGCTTGAAACGACATCCAGGGCCATTGTCTGGATTGCTATCCCTGCAGGCTTGTGTGCTGTCCTGAGTGCGCTAATCGACTTGTCAAGTCTTCTCGCGCCATGGGTGCAGCAGGACTCCGGCTCGGTCTGGGAGAATTCAGTCGCGATCGGAAGGTACCCGGGCTTGTTCAACCAGCCGCTGGAGGCAGGAATTTTCTACAGCGTTGCGCTGTTGGCGCAGGTCTATCTGATCAAGTACGCCCGACGCGGCATTGTCGTGACCGCACTTGGCTTGGTGGTGATCGTTGCGGGCGGGATGATTTCCTTCTCAAAGAACTTCTCTCTCCTGGGCGTTGTCACGGCGCTGTTGTTTGCCACGTGGATCAACCTAGTTGGACTCTGGGCTGTTCTGCTCATGCTGGTTGGCGGCGTGATCGCGATTCCTGTGGTGATTTCGGGGCTTAATCCAGCCTACTTCGACTCCCTCGCAGATCTGTACCGCGAAGGCGGAATTCTCATGGCGATTTCAGCAGGAAGATTGGGTTCCAGCGAAACGGGGGTCTCTCAGTTGTTTGCTGATCTCTGGGATCGCGATAGATGGATTCTTGGTCGCGGATTGGGATCTCACTTGCCGCTGGATAGCGGTTACTTAGAGTACTTCTATCAAGGTGGCGTATTGGCCATCATGGGCTATCTGGCGTTTCTTGTGGTGCTCGCAATAGCGGCGATTCGCTATCGAGCGACTGCAGGGGGTAAACTAATCGGTTGTCTGCTAGTTCTGGCGGTTGCGGGCTCGATAGGCGGCCCCGTAATAACGGCTAGCCGTGCTTCTGTCGCGTTCATGCTTCTGCTCGCTGCAGCGTTTGTATCGATCGGCACGTGCTCCACAAATCAAATCAAGGGATCACTCCAGTGAAGGGAATTCTAACGATTACCGGTGGTACCGGCTCCTTCGGCAATGCTGTCCTCAAGCGGTTCCTCGACAGCGAGATTGACGAGATTCGCGTCTTCAGCCGAGACGAGAAAAAGCAGGACGACATGCGTAAGCGGTATGCCAGCCCTAAGCTCAAGTTCTACATCGGCGACGTCAGGGATCGGTGCAGTGTAGATGCAGTCATGCGCGGGGTGGACTACGTCTATCACGCAGCGGCGCTCAAGCAAGTGCCATCCTGCGAGTTCCACCCGATGGAAGCAGTGCGCACGAACGTACTGGGGACCGAGAACGTTCTGAATGCCGCTGTGGATGCGGGGGTGAAACGTGTGGTGTGCCTGAGCACCGACAAGGCCGTTTATCCCATCAACGCAATGGGCATCAGCAAAGCGCTGATGGAAAAGGTCATGGTGGCTGCCAGCCGTAACCTAGAAGGCACCAATACCGTCATCTGCGGCACCCGCTACGGCAATGTGATGGCCTCGCGCGGCTCGGTTATCCCGCTGTTCGTCGACCAGGTCCTCGCTGGAAACCCGATTACGGTGACAGACCCGACGATGACGCGCTTCATGATGACGTTGGCTGATGCGGTGGATCTCGTGCTCTATGCCTTCGAACACGGCAACAACGGCGACATTTTTGTGCAGAAGGCGCCGGCGGCGACCGTCGATGTCTTGACCAAAGCCATCCTGGAACTGATGCGTAAGCCTGAGCATCCCGTACATGTTATCGGCACGCGTCATGGGGAAAAACTCTACGAGGCGCTTCTCAGTCGCGAGGAAATGGCGTGCGCGGAAGATATGGGCGACTACTTCCGTGTGCCGCCTGATGGCCGCGACCTCAACTACGCAAAGTTTGTGGAAGAAGGGGAGCAACGCCTGACGCAGAGCGCGCATGGTGAAGACTACAACTCTCACAACACCACGCGTCTGGATGTGGAGGGCATGAAGAAGCTGCTCCTGAAGCTTGATTTCATGCAACGCATTGCGCGCGGAGAGCACGCAGTGGCGGAGGACTAACTGCATGAACGTATTGATTACCGGAGCCGATGGTTTTATCGGCAAGAATCTGCGGCTGTTCCTGTCCGAGCGGAAGGACGTCCAAGTGCACTGTTTCACGCGCGCCGATGAGATTGAGCATTTGCCGACACTGCTGCGTGAGGCGGATTTTGTTTTCCACTTAGCGGGAGTCAATCGGCCACAGGATCCTCAAGAGTTCGCAAGCGGCAATGCTGGGCTCACCCAGGCGCTATGCCAGGCGCTGTGCAATGAGGCCGACGCAACTGGACGCAGAATTCCGGTCATCTATACATCGTCTACGCAGGCAAACCACGATAATGCCTACGGACATAGCAAGCGAGGTGCAGAGGATGCCTTGTTTGCTGCCCGCGACAGTCATCGGATCCCCGTCCATGTGTTTCGGTTACCAAATGTGTTCGGCAAGTGGTGCAAACCCAGCTACAACTCGGCGGTTGCCACGTTTTGCTACAACGTGGCACGCGGCCTTCCTATTCAGGTGAATGATCCGGCAGCACCGGTGACGCTTGTGTATGTGGACGACGTCATCGATCGCTTCGTGCAATTGATGGATGGCGCCGACGCTCAGGTCGATGCGGATGGCTTTGCCGTAGTGTCGCCGCAATACACCGCCACGGTGGGCGAACTGGCAGCGTACATACAATCGTTCCGCAACAGTCGTGAATCCTTGGTGATCGACCGTGTCGGCACCGGCTTGGTTCGCGCGTTGTATGCAACCTACGTGAGCTATCTGCCCGTCGATTCTTTTGCCTATACGGTGCCTCAGTATGGTGATCCGCGCGGGGTTTTTGTCGAGATGCTGAAGACGCCGGATTGCGGGCAGTTTTCGTTTTTTACGGCCCATCCGGGCATCACCCGTGGCGGGCATTATCACCATACCAAGACCGAGAAGTTCCTAGTGATCAAGGGGCAGGCCCGCTTCAAGTTCCGCCATATGCATACCGGTGAGACGCATGAGCTGGTTACCAGTGGTGAGAAGGCAGAGATTGTGGAAACAGTGCCTGGGTGGACGCATGACATCACCAACATCGGCGAAGACGAGATGATCGTGATGCTGTGGGCCAATGAAATTTTTGATCGGACTCGCCCGGACACTTATGCTTGCCCGCTGTAAAGCGGAGGCCATCGACTCCATACATAGCTACTGATGAAAAAGCTCAAAGTCATGACCGTGGTCGGTACGCGGCCAGAGATCATCCGTTTGTCCCGCGTGATGGCACGCTTGGATGAGCATTGTGAACATGTGCTGGTGCATACCGGCCAAAACTACGACTACGAACTCAACCAGATTTTCTTTGATGACTTGGGCATCCGCAAACCGGATCACTTTCTGAACGCCGCCGGCGGCGGTGCCGCCGAAACCATCGGCAAGATCATCATCGCCATGGACGAGCTGCTGGGTCGCGAGAAGCCCGAGGCCCTGCTTGTACTTGGCGATACTAATAGCTGCCTCTCCGTTATTCCGGCCAAGCGTCGCAAGATTCCCATCTTTCATATGGAGGCAGGTAACCGGTGCTTTGACCTGCGCGTTCCCGAAGAGACGAATCGCCGTATCGTGGACCACACTGCCGACATCAATTTGACCTATAGCTCGATCGCGCGTGAGTACCTGTTGCGCGAAGGATTGCCGCCGGACATGGTCATCAAGACCGGCAGCCCGATGGCTGAAGTGTTGGCCCACTATCTGCCGGGCATTGGAAAGTCAGATGTGCTTGTGCGCCTCGGGCTGGACGCTGGCAAATTCTTTGTGGTGAGCGCACATCGCGAAGAGAACATCGATTCGGACGCCAATTTCGGGAAGTTGGTTAGCGTTCTTAATACAGTGGCGGAGCACTACGGCTTGCCCGTGATCGTGTCGACCCATCCTCGCACCCAGAAGCGGGTGGACGCGATGGGTGCAAAGTTCCATGCGAACGTGCAACTCCTCAAGCCCTTGGGCTTTACGGACTACAACAAGCTCCAGCTTTCGGCCAAGGCAGTCTTATCGGACAGTGGCACGATCAATGAAGAGTCGTCGATCATGAACTTCCCCGCGCTGAATCTTCGTGAAGCACATGAGCGCCCCGAAGGCATGGAGGAAGCGGCTGTAATGATGGTTGGGCTGGAATCTGATCGCGTTATGCAAGGTCTAGCAATTCTTGATAGCCAGCCGCGCGGCGGCGAGCGGTTGTTGCGGCAGGTCGCCGACTACAGCATGCCCAACGTGTCGGACAAGGTGCTGCGTATCATCCATAGCTATACCGACTACGTAAACCGCGTGGTTTGGAAAAAGTACTGACTCATGGGCGTACGTGTATTGCTGTTGACCCAATGGTTCGATCCCGAGCCGACCTTCAAGGGCATGGTTTTCGCCCGTGAACTGGTGCGCCAGGGTTTTGAGGTTGAGGTTCTGACGGGTTTCCCGAACTATCCAGGCGGTAGGCTTTATCCGGGCTACCGGATGCGATGGCTGCAACGTGAAACGATTGATGGTGTACACGTCACCCGTGTGCCGCTTTATCCCAGTCACGACCAGTCTGCGCTACGGCGCGTCTTAAACTACGTCAGTTTCGCGGCATTCGCTCTACTTCATGGGCTTTTCTCGGTACGCCGCTGCGATGTGATTTATGCATATCACCCTCCCTTGACGGTAGGTTTGGCGGCAAGCTTTATCCGCTTGTTTCGCAGAATTCCCGTGGTGTACGACATTCAAGATATGTGGCCCGATACGCTGCGGGCAACCGGCATGATCGGCAATCCCACCGCGCTAGATGTAGTCGAAAAAGTGTGTCGCTGGGTTTACCGGCGGGTAGACCACATCGTCGTTCTATCACCGGGATTCAAGCGTTTGCTCGGACAACGGGGCGTCCCTGAGGAAAAAATCGACATCATCTGTAATTGGGCTGATGAGGCTTCGTTGGCAGCGCCAGTGGGTGCGTTGCCCACGAACTTTCCTGGGCCGGATCGTTTTCGCGTGGTTTTTGCTGGAAATATGGGAAAGGCCCAGGCATTGGGGACTGTGTTGCATGGAGCAGCCTTGCTTCAGCAGCGTGGATCGAAGGTCAGCTTCGTGTTCGTCGGTGGGGGCGTGGACGTGGACACGCTCAAAGCACAAGCCGCCAAACTTGCGTTGGATAACGTCGTGTTCATTCCACCCGTCCCAATGTCAGAGGTAGGTACGCTATTGAACGAGGCAGATGCATTGCTCGTGCATTTGCGTAGGGATCCACTGTTCCAGATCACAATTCCCTCAAAGACGCAGGCATACATGGCAGTAGGCAAGCCGTTGCTGATGGCCGTCGATGGTGATGCGGCGGACCTTGTGCGCCAGTCTGGCGGAGGAATCGTGGCAACTTCCGAGGATGCGCAGTCTATTGCCAACGCCGCTCAGTCGTTGGCCATGCTGGCCCCCGATGACTTGGCGGCGATGGGGCGTCGTGCCCAGGAGTATTATCGTGAGCAGTTGGCTCTACGCGTCGGCGTCTCGAGGTTTGGCGCCATCTTTAGCAAGCTGGCGGTGAGTCGTTCAAGATGAAGCGCTGTTTCGACGTTTGCGTGGCCGCTGTAGCGCTGGTTCTTCTCGCGATCCCTTTGCTGCTGTTGGCGTTGCTGGTGCGGGTCAAGCTGGGCAAACCGGTGCTGTTTTCCCAGGTGCGTCCGGGTATGCGCGGCAAGCCGTTCCGCATGATCAAGTTTCGGACAATGACCGACGCTCGGGGTCCGGATGGCGCTTTGTTGCCGGATGCGCAGCGCTTGACGTCTTTTGGGCGGTTTCTGCGGTCTACGAGCCTTGACGAGTTGCCTGAGCTGTGGAATGTCCTCAAAGGCGATATGAGTCTAGTAGGGCCGCGCCCATTGCTGATGGAGTACTTGCCGCTCTATACGCCGGAGCAGGCACGTCGCCACGAAGTTCGACCTGGTGTTACCGGGTGGGCGCAGGTCAACGGACGGAACGCGCTAAGTTGGGAAGAAAAGTTCGCACACGACGTTTGGTATGTCGACCACGCTTCGGTGCTGTTGGACATCAGGATCATATGGATGACGGTTCGTAAGGTCGTTGTGCGGGATGGCATTTCCGCCCCTGGCGATGCAACCATGCCCGTTTTCCAGGGAACAAAGAATTCTCAGGACAAAGATGAATAACGTGTTGCTTTTATCCGCAGGCCGGCGCGTGGAGCTTGTGGAAGCGTTCAAGATTGAGATGGCCAAGAGGAACCTAGAGGGTCATGTTTGCGCTACGGACTTACAGCCACGCCTGTCCGCCGCGTGCCAGATCGCTGACCGTGCTTTCAAGGCTCCTCGGATTACCGACCCCGGATATATTGATTTTCTGCTCGAAACCTGCCTTGCAGAAGGTATCCGCTTGGTCGTTCCTACCATCGATACGGAATTGTTACTCCTTGCCCACAACCAAAGCCGCTTCGCAGCAGCAGGCATACATCTCATCATCTCCGATGAATCGTTGGTTGCGTTGTGCCGCGATAAGCGGAAAACGTCCGATCTTTTCACCGAGCTTGGTATCGATACACCGCGAATCTATGAGCGCTCGGCAATCACGTTTCCATGCTTCGCGAAACCATACGATGGGAGTTGCAGTGTTGGTGCGGCGTTGCTCCCTCGTCCGGACGCGTTGACTTCGGCGATGCTTGAAGACGAGAAGATGATGTTCATGGAGTACATTGACTCGACTCATGTCGAGTATACGGTGGACGCCTATTACGACCGCATGGGCCGGCTGACATGTGCCGTACCTCGTCAGCGCATCGAAGTGCGTGGAGGTGAGGTCAGTAAAGGCGCGACTCGTCGGCATTTCGTCTATGAGTACCTGCTGCCTCGTCTCGCTAAGCTGCAAGGGGCGCGCGGCTGCATTACGGTTCAAGTATTTGCCAATGAGGCCACAGGCCGGTTTGCGGCGCTCGAAATCAATCCGCGTTTTGGCGGTGGTTATCCACTTTCATACAGCGCCGGCGCAAACTATCCAGGGTGGCTTATTGATGAATACCTCTTGGGGCACGACATCGAGTTCTTTGATCAATGGGAAAACAACCTGTTGATGCTGCGCTACGACGCCAAGGTGCTGGTGCGTGACGATATCTAAATCGGAAAAAGTTGTCGTTCTGGATCTGGACGACACACTATACAAAGAAGCGGATTATCGGCAATCTGGGTTTCGAGCCGTATGTAGAGAAATCGAGGTGCTGTACGGTAAATCATTGGCCCGCGATCTTGAAGAAGATCGAGGCGACGGAGATGTCCTTGAATTGCTGTGCCAGCGTGCAGGTTTGCCGTTGAGTGTCAAGGAATCCCTTCTCTGGATATACCGACTACATACACCGGACATCTTTTTGACGGAAGACGTGCAGCATGTACTCAAGCAGTTGGAACAAAAATATCCCATTATTGTATTGACAGATGGCCGCTCTGTGACGCAAAGGAAGAAGATCCTTGCGCTCGGGTTGCAGCGATTGCCTGTTTATATTTCTGAGGATCATTGTTCGGCAAAGCCGGATTCTCTTCGATTTGAGATAATCATGAAGGATTATACTGCTCGCGAGTATGTTTACGTGGCAGATAATCCAATGAAGGACTTCATTGCGCCGAATAGGCTGCGCTGGAGGACAATCGGCTTAAGGGGGGATGAGCGGAATATTCACTCGCAGGTCTGCGAGGGACTGGTTTCCGAAATGCTTCCGAACCAATGGATTGATACGCTAACTGAACTGCCTGACATTCTATGTTGAACACCCCATTCTCTCCGTGGCCAAGCTTTACGCAAGAAGAGGCTGATGCAGTCCAGAGCGTGCTGCTCTCCAACAAGGTCAACTACTGGACCGGCACGGAATGTCGAGAGTTTGAAAAAGAATTTGCCCAATGGGCAGGCACCCGCTACGCCGTGGTATTGGCTAACGGCACGCTAGCATTGGATGTTGCCCTCAAGGCCCTCGGCGTCGGCGTCGGCGATGAAGTCATCGTGACGCCCCGCACCTTCATCGCCAGTATCTCCTGCGTAGTGAATGCGGGCGCAACCCCGGTGTTTGCCGATGTCGATCCGGACAGCGGCAACTTGTCGGCAGAGACGATCGCTCGGGTTGTTACGCCACGCACCAAAGCCGTCATCTGCGTCCATCTTGCGGGATGGCCGTGCGATATGGACCCCATCATGGCGTTGGCTGACACCCATGGTTTCAAGGTCATTGAGGACTGCGCGCAGGCCCATGGCGCGCGATATCGGGGTCGTAGCGTCGGCTCCATTGGCCATGTTGGCGCATGGAGCTTTTGCCAGGATAAGATCATGACGACTGGCGGTGAGGGCGGCATGGTGACCACGAACAACGAGGCACTGTGGCGCGCTATGTGGTCGTTCAAGGATCACGGCAAGAGCTATGAGGCTGTGTATGAGCGGCAGCATCCTCCCGGCTTCCGATGGCTGCATGAAAGCTTTGGCACCAACTGGCGGATGCTGGAGATGCAGGCCGCGATTGGGCGGATTCAACTGCGCCGCATGCCCGACTGGACAGCGCGCCGCACGGCGCACGCAGAGGCAATTTGGGCTGTGTGTCGAGAACACGCTGTCGTAAAGGTACCGGCTGTGCCAGCAGATAACGTGCACGGTCACTACAAGTGCTACGTTTACGTTCAGCCGCAGCACCTAGCGGATGGCTGGACCCGCGATCGCATCATCAATGAGATCAACGCCGCAGGGGTACCCAGCTATCAAGGTTCGTGTTCGGAGGTCTATCTTGAACGGGCCTTTGATCGAACGGGTTGGCGTCCCGCTGACCCGCTACCCGTGGCCCGTTCGCTGGGTGAGACAAGCATCATGTTCTTGGTGCACCCGACCTTGACCGATACTGAGATTGCTAAGACCTGTGCCGTACTCGCGGACGTATTGGGACGGGCCTCTCGGTGAACAAGCTTACGATTCCCCTGCTGGCACTTCCCCGCCCCGTCAAGCGCGCCCTAGTGGTCCTGCTGGATTTGGTACTGTCTCTCGTTTCGGTTTGGATTGCGTTCTACCTGCGAATCGATCAAGCAGGATTACCTCAGTTGCAGCAGAAGTGCGTTTACCTGCTTGCTCCGCTGCTTGCGTTTCCCCTGTTTGTACGTTTCGGTCTATACCGGGCGATTTTTCGCTACACCGGTATGTCCGCTTTGGCGAGCACTGCCAAGGCGGTGGGCTTGTATGGCGTAGTGTTCTTTCTTGCTATCCTTGCGTTCAAGTGGGATGGCGTGCCAAGAAGCATCGGGTTGATACAACCTATCCTGTTCCTGTTGTTAGTCAGTGGTAGTCGGGCGACGGCGCGGTTTTGGCTGGCTGGCCAGTTGGGCAAGGGACACCATCACGGTGTCGGCCGGCTGCTGATTTACGGTGCGGGTGAGGCGGGCGTGCAGACGGCTTTGGCGCTCACCGTAGTGCGTGAATTTGTGCTGCTGGGCTATATCGACGATGACAGCTCAAAGGTCGGCCGCACCATTAATGGGTTGGACATCATCGGGCCGGAGGATGTGGCTGAGGCGGTGGAGCGGATGGGTATTACCGATATCTTGCTCGCTGTGCCATCGCTTGGGCGGGCCCGACGTAATGCAATCATTGCGAAACTGCGAGAGCTACCGGTCCACGTTCGTACATTGCCAGGCATGGTCGATCTGGCATCAGGCCGCGTCACGGTGCGTGACATCCAAGAGCTGGACATCGAAGATCTCTTGGGACGTGCTCCTGTGCCTCCCGATGAAGCGCTGTTGGCGCGTAATCTCGCCAACAAGACGGTTCTTGTAACCGGTGCCGGCGGCAGTATCGGCAGCGAGCTGTGTCGCCAGATATTACTCGAGCGGCCGCACAAGCTGGTACTTGTGGAACATAGCGAGTTCGGGTTGTACAGCATTCACCGCGAGTTGGAAGGGCTGCGGGCCGAACATCGACTGTCTGTTGAAATCGTGCCGTTGTTGGCCAGCGTGGCGAATCTTGACCGTTTGCGCGAGGTCTGTCGCGCCCATCAGCCGCAAACGGTCTATCACGCGGCGGCGTATAAACATGTTCCGCTTGTGGAGTGCAATCCATCTGAGGGCGTGCTGAATAACATCTTTGGTACGCTTAATATGGCGCGTGCGGCCATGGAAAGCGATGCAAAGTACTTCGTCCTCGTTTCGACCGATAAGGCTGTCCGCCCGACAAATATCATGGGCGCAACGAAGCGAATGGCGGAGTTGGTATTGCAAGCGCTTGCGGCCAGTGATGCCATCGATTTCGGCCTGCTGCACGGTCGTTCGCGCGACGTCGTTCAAAATCACACCGTGTTTGCGATGGTGCGTTTTGGCAACGTGTTGGGCAGCAGTGGTAGCGTTGTTCCACTGTTCCGCCGACAGCTACAAGAGGGTGGTCCGTTGACTGTGACGCACCCAGAGGTGACGCGCTACTTCATGACAATTCCCGAGGCAGCACAGCTGGTGCTGCAAGCAGGAGCAATGGCGCATGGTGGAGAAGTGTTCGTGCTCGATATGGGACAACCTGTCAAGATCATGGATCTGGCCCGACGCATGGTGCAACTCTCCGGTCTAGCAGTTCGTGATGTTGATCATCCTGCTGGAGATATTGAAATCAAAGTCACTGGACTGCGCCCAGGCGAAAAATTGTATGAAGAGTTACTTATTGGAGATAATCCTGAAGGTACCGTTCACGAGCGTATCATGAAAGCGCGCGAACACTACGTACCGTGGCCCCAGTTCGCTCCCGTCCTAGCGAGGATGCGCGTCGCCGCCGAAGAAGGCGATGAGCCGTCAATCAAAGAGATATTGAAGGAGCGCGTACACGGCTATGAGCCGCAGTGCACGACTACCGCGTGCGCTGTATAAAGTACCCGTTTGATTTGGATAGGAATCAAAGAATCCATATTGGTATCTCTTACCATGGTGCGCTTCTAATTGACCAAGGTGCACCTGCGATTTGGAGCTGAGGGAGGCCACGGGAGTTACAGGATTTCCGTGTTCAAGTCGGGGTTGAGATTCACGCGGGCGATTGAACGAAACTATCCGCGTAGAGGATAGTGAGTGGGTTCGTCGCCTGCTTCCAGTCGTGAGCAGCCCAACTCCAACCCGCCGCGATGTTGCGCTGTGCCAGCCAGATGAGCTTCGTCGCAGACTCCTCGGTCGGGAAGTGGCCTCGGGTCTTGATGATCTTGCGTAGCTGGGCGTTGATGTTTTCGATGGCATTCGTCATGTAGATCACCTTGCGCGCCGTCGGCGGGAATGCAAAGAACGCAATCGCGTGATCCTAGGCGTTGTGCCAAGCGGCGCTGGCCGCCGGGTATTGCTATCCCCCGCGGGCCCTCAGCAAGCGGCATGGAACCCCGCTTGCGCGGCCTTTGCTCTTGGCGCCGTGTAAGTCGGCCGGATCGCGGCAGCCAACTCAACACCAGCCTTCCAACTCGCATATTCCAAGCCGTTGTGGGCGAGGTGAACGATGCCGGTCTGCGCGAGGTAGTCGCGAACACAGACCCCAGCGCTTCAGGCATGCCCTTGAGGCCGTTAGTCACGGCGACCAGGACGTCATGGACCCCGCGCGTCTTTAGATCGTTGAATACCGTCATCCCGAACGGCCTCCTCGGTGTTCTTGATCCACAGGCCCTCGGATGTCACGTTTGCTGTCGGGCAGCACTTCCAGCGCCAGATAGACGACCGGCCTTGTTGCGCACCACGGCGTCTTTCCGGATCTTGACGCGCAGCGCGCCGAAGAACACCACCGCGTACAGGGGATCGAGTGGCTGGCTTGCCAGGCGGTGACTTTGGCCATCACCTCGTCGGTCACAGAGCTGATGAGCTCGGGCGAGACCTCGGGACCGTGTTACCTCAGCAGGAAGCCTCGGGCGGCTCGGGCCAGCCTCGCTCGGAACCGTCTAGGTGCCTGTGCCATTGTGTTGTTTGGTCACTGTGGCCGGTTGGTGGCGCCCACTCGATAGAGCCTTCCTGAGGGACGGCGTCGCGACATTAATTGCTTTGACGGGGATTGCCGGCAAAGTTTGCCGGCTTGGTCTGCGGTTTGCGAGGCATAACGTCTCCTTGAGAGCATGTTATGCCTTGAACACGAAATTACTGACAAAAACCAGAGACCATACCAATATCCTCGGCACACAGCTACGATTCGAACCACGTAGCGCACTCAGTGTCTCTTTTCTCAGCTGCTGCCTGCATAATTAAATCGGCGTGACGGATTTGTCCTGGCCTGTCACTTGAAAATCCATCAGAGGAGATAATCGGATTGCCGGCAGCACACTGGGCTCGTGCGCGTATCATCGGGTAAATCGACTAAATCTGTCCCTTGTTGTCTTCCCACTCTTGGTCACACGGTGATGGAGTTCGAGGTTCGAAGTAATGCGCAGGCCATGGCTGCAAACATCCCTAATACGGCGCCAATTGCCGTCAGCGTAAGCCGGCCCGGGGTACTGGGCGAAATCGGCGCGTAAATGTCACCGACCATGCGAGTCGGGTAAGTCCGCAAGGGTTCAAGCGCTTCACGGTAACCTCTAAGGCTCTGACGCAGCTCGAGGATCTGTGCGTTGATGAGTGTGGCCATGTTAGTTACCAGAACGTTGCGCGTCTGATCTGAGGCCGCCGCCCCCGCCGCTATCCCGGTTTTCAGCGCTTGAGTGGCAAGCTGATATTCTCGCTCGGCGGCCACCAACTTTACCTCTGTTTCCTGGAGGTCACGTTTCATCCCGCTAACAGCTAACTCGTACTGTTTTTGATGTTCCGCTGAAAATGCTTTCATTGCTGCGGCCAACACGGCGCTCGCAGCTTCTCTAGAATAAGCGGACACTTGGACATTAACTAGATCGGGGCTTTTGGCTGCGGTTGCGTGCAATGAGTCAAACACCAGATTGGCCGTGCGATTGCCTGCATCCGGGCCAGGTAACCCCAAGGCTCGCAAGACGCTCAAACGGGAGCTGGGCAAATTATAACGGTCGCTGGCGGTCAGCTGATTTTCAATCATGCGACTGGAAATCCCCTTAGGGTCCCACGTGGAAATTTGCCCGATCTGCACAGTCATTTTCGCTGTCCACCGAGCCTGCATTGCCAGCGAGACGGCCAGCCCGAGGATCGCGCCGATTGTCATGCCTATCACGACGAACGTGATCGAACGGCGTAGGAGACTCGCAAGGTCCCTATTGGATTGGGCGGCATTCGCGAGCGGGAGTGGCATGAAGCTTGTTAGGTCTTTTTAGGTAGGCCCGGCATTATACCGTGCATGGAGAAAGTGCTTTTGGTGAAAGGCAGTCCGGTGTATGGCAGAGCCTCGGCTTGAGGGACGTTGAGGTTCCTCCCGATGCCGATGCGGCGGTGCGCAACGTCAACGTTTACAATTGCGGTTCGCTTTCCTTTCTCACTAGGGCTCGCATGTCCACCATCAACCCCACCATCTTCAAAGCCTACGACATCCGCGGCATCGTCGGAAAAACCGTCGATGCCGAAACCGCACGCCTGATCGGCCGTGCCTTCGGCTCGGCAGCACGCGCCAAGGGTGAATCCGCCGTTGTCATCGGCCGCGATGGCCGCCTATCGGGCCCTGAGTTGCTGGCGGCGTTGGCGGACGGTCTGCGCGCGAGCGGCGTCGATGTGATCGATCTGGGTCTTGTGGCCACGCCGATGGTCTACTTCGGCACGAACATCGAATTGGCTGGCCGTCGCGCCACGTCGGGCGTGATGGTCACGGGCAGTCACAACCCGCCCGACTACAACGGCTTCAAGATGGTGCTGGCGGGCCAGGCCATCTACGGCGAACAGATCCAAGCATTGCGCACGCGTATCGAGCAGGCCGACTTCACTGAAGGCGCCGGCGATTACGTACAGGTGGACATCCGCCAACAGTACATCGACCGAATCGTCTCGGACGTCAAGGTGAGCCGCCCGATGAAGATTGCCGTGGACTGCGGCAACGGTGTGGCAGGCGCCTTTGCGCCGGAGCTGTTCCGTGCGATGGGCTGCGAGGTGACGGAGTTGTTCTGCGAGGTGGATGGCCATTTCCCGAACCACCATCCGGACCCGGCGCACGTCGAGAACCTGCAGGACCTCGTGCGCACGCTGCAGACCACGGACTGCGAACTCGGCCTGGCGTTCGATGGCGACGGCGACCGCCTGGGCGTGGTGACCAAGGACGGCCAGGTCATCTTCCCCGACCGCCAGTTGATGCTGTTCGCGCAGGAAGTCCTGTCGCGTAACCCGGGCGGCGAAATCATCTTCGACGTGAAGTGCACGGGCAAGTTGGCGCCGTTCATTCGTGAGCACGGCGGCAAGGCCACGATGTGGAAGACGGGCCATTCGCTCGTCAAGGCCAAGCTCAAGGAAACGGGCGCTCCGCTGGCCGGCGAGATGAGCGGCCACATTTTCTTCAAGGACCGTTGGTATGGTTTCGACGACGGTCTGTACACGGGCGCGCGCCTGCTGGAAATTGTCTCGCGCCTGGCCGATCCGAGCGCTACGCTCAACGCGCTGCCGAACTCGCACTGCACGCCTGAGCTGCAACTGAAATGCGCCGAGGGCGAATCCTTCGAGTTGCTCGACAAGATCAAGGCCAACGCCACCTTTGCCGGCGCGAAGGAAGTCAACCGCATCGACGGCGTGCGCGTGGAATACGAAGACGGCTTCGGCCTGGCGCGTCCGTCCAACACCACGCCGGTGGTGGTGATGCGCTTCGAGGCTGACAACGATGCCGCGATGGCGCGCATCCAAGGTGAATTCCGCCGCGTGATCCTGGCCGAGAAGCCGGACGCGCAACTGCCGTTCTGATCGCACGGTCTGCACTCATGAAGTTGGGGGAAAGGGTGACGGCATGCGTGTGCTGATCGTCAAGGTATCGTCGCTTGGCGATGTGGTGCATTGCACGCCGGTGGTGGCCGATATCCTGCGTGCGTATCCGGATGCTGAGATCGACTGGGTGGTCGAGGAGGGTTTCGCCGGCATCGTCCGCATTGTGCGTGGTGTGCAGGGCGTGATTCCGTTTGCGCTGCGGCGGTGGCGCAAGTCACTCGGCTCCGGCAGGACCTTGGGCGAGGTGGCGGCGTTCCGTCGCGCGTTGCGATCCAAGTCGTACGACGCGGTGCTCGACACGCAAGGTCTCATCAAGACGGCGCTGGTGGCTGCGCAGGCCAAGCTGGCGCCGGGTGGTTTCGTGGCGGGCTTCGGCAATCGGACGGAAGGCGCCGGCTATGAGCCGCTTGCGAAGCTGTTCTACCAACGCAAGGTCGAAATGGAACCGCACATCCACGTGGTCGAGCGCTCGCGCCGCATGGTGGCGGAGGCGCTCGGTTACGCGCTGCCCGACACCATCGACTTCGGTTTGCAGCCGCCCGCCGACTTGCCGTTCAATCTGCCACGTCCGTACGTGGCACTGGTGCATGCGACTTCGCGCGCCGACAAAGGTTGGCCGCTCGAGGCGTGGGTGGATGTTGCACGCGCGCTGCTTGCACGCGACTACGCCATCGCCTTGCCGTGGGGCAGCGAGACCGAGCGACGCACGAGTGAATCCATCCGCGAAGCCATCGTCGCGGCGGTGCCGGGTACGGTCGGACGCGTGGTGATTCCGCCGCGCATGTCGCTGCCCGATGTGACGGCGTTTCTCGATCAAGCGACGGCGGTGGTGGGCGTGGACACCGGACTCGTGCACATTGCGGCCGCACTGTGCAAGCCGACCGTCGCGCTTTACAACTTCACCACGTCGTGGCGTACCGGTGGTTATTGGACGCCTAACGTGCACGACATCGGCAACGCCGATGCCCATCCCACCAGCGCGCAGGCGCTCGATGCGCTGCGTGCGCTGGGTGTGCTCTGATGCTGCGCCTTCTGTATCGCTGGTTGTGGCGCATCGCGCTGCCGTTCGCATTGCTGCGCCTGTGGTGGCGCGGTCGCAAGGAGCCCGGTTATCGCGAGCACGTCGGCGAGCGGCTGGGTTTCTACCCGCCGCGCCCGAATCCGGATCGTCCGTTGCTGTGGGTGCATGCCGTGTCCGTTGGCGAGACACGCGCCGCACAGCCGCTCATCGATGCGCTGTTGGCGCGCTTTCCGCACCACGCTGTCCTGCTGACCCACATGACGCCGACGGGTCGCCGCACAGGGGCCGAATTCGCGGCGCAACGCAGCGGGCGCGTTATCCAGGCGTATCTTCCGTACGATTTGCCGAGCGCAGTCGATCGGTTTCTGCGCCATTTCCAACCGCGCCTTGGGCTGCTGATGGAGACCGAGATCTGGCCGGTGCTGATCGAGCGCGCCTATGCGGCCGGTGTGCCGATGGTGCTCGTCAACGGGCGCCTGTCTGCGCGCAGTCACCGGCGCACCGCGCGCCTCGGCGACGCCGCGCGCCAGACGTACGCGCAGCTCGCTGCCGTGCTGGCCCAGACGCCTGACGATGCCGACCGCTACCGCTCGCTCGGCGTGCCGCGCGTGCGCGTGACCGGCAACCTCAAGTTCGACATCACACCGCATGTGGACCAGATCATGGCCGGACGTGTGCTGCACGATGCGCTGCGTGGCCGATCGGCATGGGTGGCCGCCAGCACGCGCGAGGGCGAAGAGGCGTTGCTGCTCGACGCGTGGCAGGCGCATCGCGCGCAGCATGTGGGGCGGCGGCATGCCTTGCTGATTCTCGTGCCGCGTCACCCGCAGCGTTTTGATGAAGTGGCGCAGGGAGCTGAACGCGCAGGCTTGCGTGTCGTGCGTCGCAGCGCGTTGTCGGTGTCTGCCGCAGGTGTGACGGAGGCCGATCAACTTGCCGACGCCGACGTCTTGCTCGGGGACTCGATGGGCGAGATGGCACTGTATTACGCGGCAGGCGAAGTGGCGTTCATCGGCGGTAGCCTGCTCCCGCTCGGGGGGCAGAATTTGATCGAGGCCTGCGCGGTCGGCACGCCTGTGGTCATCGGCCCGCATACATTCAACTTTGCGCAGGCGACACGCGATGCGGTGGCCGCGGGCGCGTGCGAGCAGGTTGCGGATGCGGCTGCGGCGATACGTGTGATCGACGCGTGGCTGTCGGATGCCGATACGCGCGAAGCCGCGTCGCGCGCCGCGCTGGCCTTTGCCGCCACGCACGGCGGTGCGACGGCACGCACGGTGGAGGCGGTGGCGTCCCTGGTGTTGCCGACGCTGTAACGCTGTCTACGTCCGGCACGAAACGTGCGAACTCATGGCGAGCCGGACAGACTAATGGCTCTTCGTGTAGTTTGCATTCCGTCACCGTTCACGATCCGTTCATGTCCCAATCGAATCGACCCAAGCCGAGCCTTCTGCAAACGCCGCGCCGGGTGGTGCTGACCGCCGCGGCGCTGGCTGCCGTGACCGCCGCCACCATCATCGGTGCCGGCTGCATGACCCCGACGCCGTCATCTGCGCCTGCCGCCGCCGCCCCCGCTGCCGCATCAGCGCCGGTCGCTGAAACCAAACAGACGCCCGCCAACGCAACGCCCAATCCGGGCCAGGCGACGCTCGCCCAAGCGCAGGGCGAAGGCCGCTCACGCTTCGTGCTGGTGCGTTGGCAGGAGTCGGGTGCCGCGCCTAAGGAATTGCCTTCCGCGGAAGGCGACGACGCTGATCCGGCTACGCAGCCGATCTCGATCGAATTCAGTGCCGGCCTGGAGGCGGCCAACGGCGTAGTGTCGGGCTATTCGGGCTGCAATCGCTTCTCGGGGCCGTATGAGAAGCTCGCCTCGGGCATGCGCTTCGGCAATCTGGTGTCGACGCGCATGGCGTGCGACCCGGCGCGCATGGAGTTGGAAACCGCGTTCCTGGAGGCGCTCAAGTCGCCGTTGGCGACCGTCGGCATGCAGCCGTCGGCCAACGGCAAGCAGGGCCGCCAGGTCATCTGGAAAACGACCAGCGGCGCGCTGCTGCAATTTGCCGAGCGGCCTCTGCCGCCGCGCGGCCAGACACACTAATCAGCGTTTGGCGGATTTGCCGGCCGGTTTCGCCGATTCAGGTTTGGCGCTTGCCGGCGGCAACGCGGTGATATCGCTCGAGCCGTTGGCCGTGAGCAGCGTGTTCACCTGGATCACGTCTGCCTCGGTCAGCGAGCCGGCGGCGGACTTCAGCCGCAGCCCGTTGACGATGGTGTCGTAACGCGCGCGGGCCAGATCGCGGCGTGCCTGAAAGAGCTGCGCCTGCGAATTCAGCACATCGGTGCCGATACGGACGCCCACACCGTAGGCGAGCTGATTGGAGTCGTACGCCGTGCGCGCCGACAGCTCGGCCGCTTCCAGCGCTTTCACCTGCGCAAGTCCGGCAATGACGCCGATATAGGCTTGCCGCGCGCCTTGTTCGGCAGAACGGCGGGCGAACTCAAGATCGTTTGCGGCCTTGGTTTCCAGCGCGATGTTTTCACGCACGCGCGACTGGATCGCACCGCCCGCAAAGATCGGGATCGACACCTGCACGCCAATCTGTGAACTGTCGAAGCGTGCGCCGCCCGGCAGCGACGGCAGGTATTGGTTGCCGCTGGCATTGGTGTGGCC
This sequence comes from Ralstonia sp. UNC404CL21Col, assembly GCF_000620465.1. GTDB lineage: Bacteria > Pseudomonadota > Gammaproteobacteria > Burkholderiales > Burkholderiaceae > Ralstonia > Ralstonia flatus. The sequence continues at coordinate 698,194 of NZ_JIBE01000003.1, read as the reverse complement.
GGTCTGCGCCACGAGGTCGACCGAAGGCAGGTGGCCCGCGGTGGCCTTCTTCACATCGCGCTCTGCACTTTGCAGGTTGTATTGCGCCAGTGCCACCTGCAGGTTGCAGCTGCGCGCCTGGTCCACCCAAGGTTCTGCTGAAGCAGGCTCCGGCAGGGGGATCGTGACGCCTGGGCGCACGCCGGCCAGCGTGCCAACGGGTTCGCCGATGATCTGCTTGAGCGCCGACTGCTTGATCTCGAAGTCGCTGCGTGCGGCGATGACGCTGGCGTCGATTGCGTCGCGGCGTGCCTGCGCGTCGTTCGCGTCGGTGATGTTGGCGTTGCCGACGTCGAAGTTGCGGCGCGCCTGTTCGTATTGCTGCTGGATCGCATCGCGCTGCGCGGTGGCGAGCTGCAGCGTGTCCTGGGCGTTGAGCACGTCAAAGTAGGCCTGCGCCGTGCGCGTGATCAGGTCGAGCTGCGCCTGCGCCAGCGAAGCCTCGGCGGCTTGCGCGGCAATCTCGCCTTGCTTGTAGGTTTCCCAGCGGTCCCAGCGGAAGAGCGGTTGCGACAGCGACAGCGTCCAGCCCGTCGACGAGAACGTCTTGTTGAATTCCGCCGGGGCGGTTTGATCGAAGATGATGCGCGTGGAACTCCAGGCGCCGCCGATTTGCGGCAGCAAACCAGCGCGGCCCTGCGTGAGCTTTTCGCGTTGCGCCAGCGACTGCGCACGCGCCGATGCGAATTGCGGATCGTTGGCCAGCGCGGCGCGGTAGGCGGAGAGGAGGTCGGTTGCAGCGGCCGTGTTCGGTTGGGACTGCGCCCACGCGAACATCGGCATCATCGAACAGCACAGCACAACAAGCGAACCGCGCGCGGCCATCCGCGTACGGCTACTGCGAGCAACAGTCATAAAGCCCCCGAGCGAGGAGGAAACGTTCGCGTTCGGAAGGCAGCGCGGGCGCGTCAGACCCTGTTCAGTGCCTGTGGAGCGTGAACAGGGCTTTGCCCGGCGGCGGCTTCCCCAATCAGTACGTCGCCATCTGCGGGTCCACCTGGTTAGCCCAGGCATGGACGCCGCCTTGCAGGTTGTAGACGCGCGCAGCATCAAAGCCGGCACGTTGAATCAGAAACTGCGCAACCTGCGCGCTGCGCCCGCCGTGGTGGCAGATGCAGACGATGTCTTGGTCAGCATTCAGCTCGCTGGCACGCGCCGGGATCTGGTCCATCGGGATGTGCGTGATGCCGGGAATGGCACAGATTTCCACCTCCTCCGTCCAGCGCACGTCGAGCAGGACGGGCTTCGCGCGCGATGCGTCGGCGAGCCATTGGGCGAGGGCGGTGGGAGCGAGCTGCTGCATGGTGATTGGGGAGCCGAAAGGAATCAGAAGCGGAAGGCCGACGGTGCGGGAACGCCTACCAGCGGCGTCACATACGTCTCGAACAGGTTGCGCGTCTGATATTCGGTGTTGGAGATGCGCGTGATGAGCTGTGCTTCCATGACCGGCGCGCCGCCCACGAAGATCGAGAGGCGGCCTCCAACCTTGAGTTGCTTGAGCAGGGCTTCCGGCACGGCGGGCACCGAGCCCGACACGCAGATGACGTCGTAGACGCCGTCGCCCCAGCCTTGGGCGCCGCTGGCCTCGACCACGTCGACGTTGGTGACGCCGTTGCGCGAGAGATTGTCGCGGGCGAAGGCGACGAGTTCCGGCACGATGTCGAGCGTGGTGACCTGGCGGCCGCGATGGGCCAGCAGGGCGGCCATGTAGCCGGAGCCAGCGCCGACTTCCAGCACGTCTTCGTGCTTGCGCACGGCCAGCTCTTGCAGCACGCGAGCTTCAACGCGCGGCGCCAGCATGTTCTGGCCGCCGGCCAGCGGGATTTCCATGTCGACGAAGGCCAGCGCGCGGTAGGCCTCGGGCACGTAGTGTTCGCGCTTGACGACGCTGAGCAGGTCGAGAACGTCGGTATCGAGCACGTCCCAAGGACGGATTTGCTGCTCGATCATGTTGAACCGGGATTTTTCGATGTCCATGGGCATGCCTTCCACGCGGAGCGAGTGATGCAAATGAGGGTTTGACGACAAACCCGGCATTTTAGCAAGTCCGGAGGACATTCCGGCAGACGTTGTCATGACGACGCGCCTTCGTCGGGGTTGTTGGCGCGCTCTGGGAGCGTGCGCCACGGCTGTGCGGTGAGGGCGGGTGGAGGCGGAATCACAGCGCCCGTCGCCGGATTGCGCAGCACGCCATGCAGCAGCAGCGATACGACGTGGGCGATGAACGCCTTGGGTTCCAGCTCTCGGTGCGAGCAGGGGCCGAACGAATGCTTCCACATCATCAGGAAGATCATCGGCGCGACCATGGTCAGCGTGGTGAGATCGACGTTGACGTCGCGGAATTCGCCGCGGGCCATGCCGCGTTCGAGGATGCGCGCGAACAGGCGGTCGCAGCGGTCGATGACTTCTTCGTGGTAGTACTGCGCCAGGTCGGGAAAGTTGCCCGACTCGGCCATCAGCAGCTTGGTGAGACCCGAAGCCGGCGATTCGCCGATGAGTTCCCACCAGCCCATCAGAATCTCGTGCAGCAGCGCTTCGCTGGTGCCGTCAAAACTGTCGATCAGGGCCTCGCCCTCGGCCAGCGCGGGCACCAGGTTTTCCTGCACCACGGCCTTGAACAGCTCTTCCTTGTTGGCGAAGTACAGGTAGACCGTGCCCTTGGACACGCCGGCCGCCGACGCCACGTCTTCCAGCCGCGTGGCCGCATAGCCGCGCGCCACGAACAGGTTCAGCGCGGCGGCGACCAGTTCTTGGGGGCGGGCCTCTTTGCGGCGCGTCCAGCGTTTGGAGGAGGAGTCGGAATCTTGATCGGTCACGGCGGTAGGCGTCAGCCAGCGCACGAGGTCACTGACTCACAGATAACTTACTTTTCGGTCATTAATGTACGCATGCGGCAGGGGTGGGTCAAGCGGCTTCGGCACTGTCAATCGGACTGGGCCTCGATTGTGCTGGTGCACAATAGCGCTTTCCGCCCTGTTTTCACGCACTCGGAAAGCATGGACTGTCGACCTCATTGCGGCGCGTGCTGCATCGCGCCTTCCATTTCCAGCCCCATTCCTGGCATGCCGAACGGCAAGCCGGCCGGCGTGCGCTGTGCGCAACTGGATGAGACCAACGGCTGTCGTATCTTCGGCCAGCCGGAACGTCCGGCGGTCTGCAGCAGCTTGCAGCCCGAACCCGACATGTGCGGAGGCTCGGCCACGCACGCCATGCAGTTTTTGACCCGACTTGAAATCGCTACCGCAGCGCGTTGATTTGTCATGACCGATTCCACGAAACCTGCTGCCCGCTCCAACCGAATCCGCTGGTGGGCGGGTGCGGCCGCCGTTGCCGTGGCCATTGCCGTCACGCTGGTGGCTTGCATGCCGACCGGCTGGTCCGGCGACGGCTACACCTTTTCGCGCAGCCAGATGCAGGATGCGCTGGCGCGCAAGTTCCCGTTCCAGCGGCGCTTTCTCGGCTTCTTCGACGTGACGCTGTCGAACCCCCAGGTGTCGCTCGACCCGGCGCGAAATCGCATCGCGATCCAGGCAGATGCCGTGGTGCAGAGCGGGCTGTTCCGCCAGCCGCTGACGGGGCCGTTGGCGGTGTCCAGCGGCCTGCATTACGACGCCCCCACGCATTCGATTCGCCTGGATCAGCCGACTGTCGATCGCTTCGACCTGCAGAACGTGCCCGGCGGTATCGGCCCGCAAATCAGCTCGATCGGTTCGCTGATTGCCGGCCAGTTGCTCAACGACTACGCCGTCTACACGTTCAAGCCCGAACAGTTGAAAGTGGCTGGCATTGCCGTAGAGCCCGGTACAATCACGGTTTTGCCCGAAGGCGTGCACGTCCAGGCCAAGCGGCCCTGAGTTCTGCTGCACGCCCAGCGCTTCGTTTTCTTTTTCCCTCTTTGCTTACTGCATGGATATCGCACTCGCCATCAAAGCGCTGATTCTCGGCATCGTCGAAGGCCTGACCGAGTTCCTTCCCATTTCCAGTACCGGCCATCTGATCCTCGCTGGCCAGCTGCTCGACTTCAATGACGAAAAGGGCAAGATCTTCGAGATCGTGATCCAGTTCGGCGCCATCCTGGCGGTGTGCTGGGAATTCCGTCACAAGATCATCGACGTGATCAAGGGTCTGCCGAATGATCCGCGTCAGCAGCGCTTTGCGATCAACGTGATCGTGGCGACGATCCCCGCAATCACGCTTGCGCTGATTTTCGGCAAGGCGATCAAGGCGCATCTGTTCAACCCGATCGTGGTGGCGTCGGCGTTCATCCTCGGGGGCTTCGTGATCCTGTGGGCCGAATGGCGTGAGCGTCATCGCGGCGAGACGCATGACCCGCGCGCCAACGCGCTGCTCGAAGCCGCCAAGGCTGGCGCGCCGCGCATTGAAACGCTCGATGACCTGCGCATCTCCGACGCCATCAAGGTGGGCTTCGCGCAGTGCTTCGCGCTGATTCCGGGTACGTCGCGTTCGGGCTCGACCATCATCGGCGGCCTGCTGTTCGGCCTGTCGCGCAAGGTGGCGACGGAGTTCTCGTTCTTCCTGGCGATCCCCGTGATTTTTGGCGCGACGGTGTACGAGCTGTACAAGTCGCGCGCGCTGCTGTCGGCGGACGATCTGTCGATCTTCGCGGTGGGTTTTGTGGCCGCGTTCATCTCGGCGTTCTTCTGTGTGCGCTGGCTGCTGAAGTTCATCGCCACGCATGATTTCCGCGGCTTTGCGTGGTACCGGATCATCTTCGGCATCATCGTCCTGGTGACGGCCTATACGCACCTCATCGCCTGGCAGGCCTAAGCCACCGGCGAGCATTTCCCTTCCTCGGTGCGAGGCTTTCGCACCGTCTGCACGATCGGGCGGATTCGGACACACTGGCGGTTTCTTCCGTCAGCCGCTGACTGCCGAATCTCCCGATCATGAGTGCTCTCTTCCAGCCTTTCTCCCTGCGCGGTCTCACGCTTGAGAACCGCATCGTCATCTCGCCGATGTGCCAGTACTCGGCCGACAACGGCCAAGCCACGGCCTGGCATCACACGCATCTGGGCAGCCTGTCGCTGTCGGGTGCCGGGTTGCTGATGATCGAGGCGACCGCGGTGTCGCCGGAAGGTCGCATCACCAACGGCTGCCTGGGTTTGTGGGACGACGCGACCGAAGCTGCGCTTGAGCGCACGCTGGCTGCCATTCGGCAGAACGCGCTGGTGCCGATCGGCATGCAGATCGCGCACGCGGGCCGCAAGGCTTCGAGCGCTCGGCCTTGGGAAGGCGGCGCGTTGCTGGCGCTCGATGCTGGCGGCTGGGAAACGATCGGTCCGTCCGCGTTGCCGCAGCGCCCCGAAGAGCGCGCGCCCCGCGAAATGACCGATGCAGACCTGGCCCGCGTGCGCGATCAGTTCGTCGAGACTGCGCGCCGTGCTGTGCGCCTGGGGCTGTCCGCCATCGAACTGCACGCCGCACACGGTTATCTGCTGCACGAATTCCTGTCGCCGATTGCCAATCAGCGCACCGATGCCTACGGCGGTTCGCGTGAGAACCGCATGCGCTATCCGCTGGAGATTTTTGATGCGGTGCGCGCCGTCGTGCCGGACAACATCCCGGTGGGCGTGCGCGTGTCGGCCACCGATTGGGTCGAGGGCGGCTGGACGCCGGAAGATTCGGTGGTCTTTGCGCAGGCGCTGCGTGCGCGCGGCTGCGATTGGATCGATGCGTCGTCGGGCGGTGTGTCGCCGCTGCAGCAGATTCCGTTATCGACCGGCTACCAGGTGCCGTTTGCCGAGAAGATCCGAAACGAGGCTGACATCCCGACCATCGCCGTCGGCCTCATCAACGAGGCGCATGAGGCGGCGGCCATCGTCGCGCAAGGGCGTGCGGACTTGGTCGCTGTCGGCCGGGCGTTCCTCTACAACCCGCACTGGGCTTGGGCCGCCGCCGCTGAGCTGGGCGCGACGGTCAAGGCGCCGCCGCAATACTGGCGCGCCTTCCCGCGCCACGCCAAGAACCTCTTCGGCGATACGCATTTCGGCGCACGCTGACGCGCGCCAGCGTGCGCGGACGTGGTCAGGCCCGCTTGCGGAAGACCACGTCCCACACGCCGTGCCCGAGGCGCAGGCCACGCTTCTCGAACTTGGTGACGGGGCGATAGTCCGGGCGCGGCGCGAAGCCGTCGGCCGTGTTTTCCAGCGTCGGTTCGGCGGACAGCACTTCCAGCATCTGGTGGGCGTATTCCTCCCAGTCCGTCGCGCAATGCAGATAGCCGCCCGGCTTGAGGTGCGCGGCCAGGCGAGCGACGAATGGGCTCTGGATCAGGCGCCGCTTGTTGTGGCGCTTCTTGTGCCACGGGTCCGGGAAGAACACATGGATGCCATCGAGCGTGCCTTCCGGAATCATGTGGGCCAGCACTTCCACGGCATCGTGCGAAACGATGCGGATGTTGCCGATCTCGCGTTCGCCGATGAGCTTGAGCAGCGCACCGACGCCCGGCTCATGCACTTCCACGCCGAGGAAATCGTCGTCCGGACGCAATTGCGCGATGTGGGCCGTGGTCTCGCCCATGCCGAAGCCAATCTCGAAGATGCGCTTGGCGCCGGCGCGGCCGAAGGCGGCGTCCCAATCCAAGGGCTCGGCAGCGTAAGGCAGCAGGAAGCGCGGGCCGAGTTCGTCGATGGCGCGCTGCTGACCGGTAGACGTGCGGCCAGCGCGGCGGACGAACGAGCGGATGCGGCGCGGGTGGCCGGTTTCCGCGCCCGTCTCGGCGCCCTCCGCAGTATGGGTGTCTTGCGATTCCGGCGTGATGTCGTCGGGGCCGGTGCCCGGCTGTTCGATGGGCTGCATGGAGATCCCGTGCCGGTTGCTCGTCGATGGAGCGACGGGCGCGCAGGCAACAAAAAAGCCGCCGAGGGCGGCTTCAGACAGTTCGGTGGAGCGGGCGATGGGAATCGAACCCACGGCTCTAGCTTGGGAAGCTAGGGTATTACCATTATACGACGCCCGCGTAGCCCGACATTTTATGCGGGGTTGTGGCGGTTGGGCAAGCGAGCGGCAAAAGCGGGCGTGAAAAGTGCCACTACCGCCGCATTCGCTGCTATTGCGATGAACTCGCTTGGCGGGTTGCTGCGATGAATGCCTTGGTTGCTCCAAGCAGCTCTTCTGTCGTGATCTTGTCCAGGGCATTAATGGCTTTGGGAAGGTCCTGCTTCAAGCCGGCGTAGGTGGGATAGCTGGATTCATCGAAGGTCTTCCAGTATCGGATGCCTTTTCGGAAGATCGGCTTGAGCGAGGCGCTGTCGAAGACAGTGATCGAACCGATGACTTCTCGTCGGTACGAGTTCAGCGGGCCTGGTGCTTTGTAACCGGGTTGTAGCGCGATCACCATGATTGCGTCGGCGCCACGGTAAGGGTTGCCAGTCATGATCGGCAGATAACCATCAAGCTTCAGCTTGGGCGCCCCATCCTGAGCTAGGTCCACTTCAGAGACGGAAAAGCTGCCGTTGCTCAACTCTGTCTTGACGGTATCGAGTGCATCTTGTGATGGCAGTCTTCCTCCGCGGCTTTCGATGGCGAGCTTGTTGAATTCGTCAGTACTATTTTTTGCGCCAGAGTTCAGCGTGCCTGAAACCGCACCGCTAGCGATATTTGCGATCGCTCCTGCGCCAGGAAACAAGACCGTCGGGGCCGCGCCAGTCGTCGTGTAGTAGGAGACGTTAAGCGGCGTGGCAATGGCGATGGTCTTCACGGAGCGCAGCCTGTCGGCATTTGCCGGGCCGACGCCGGAGGAGGTAGGCGCGGCGCATCCCGAGAAAAGCGCTGTGGTCCCAATGACGGTCAGGAGAGTTCTTAGCATTGTGCGTGGACATGTTCTTCTAGTGAATACTCGAAGATGCTTTCGGCGTTGCCATATCAATCTTGAGCGTTTCCCCACCAGAGTAGGGCCTAGTCACCGTGTTCCATGCGGGAGGGCACGTCGACCCTTGCAATTGCGCGCCGCAACACGGCACGTGCAAGGGAGCGGCATCATAGGCGTTTGACCGGGAGGCGGATTGTCTGCTTGGCCCTCGCGGTTACTGCCGTATCGCTGCATACCCCGCTCAAGCTGTTGAGCTTGGAGATTTTCCACGCCGCCGCACCGAACTCCTTTTGTTCTCATCCCACGCCGGAAACACCGTCGACCGCTTGACCACGCCATACGCAAAGCTCGTGTCGATGGCGGCGATGCCCGGGATGGCATGCAATTGCCCACGCACGAACTGCTCGTAGTCCTGCAGGCTTTCCACCAGCACGCGCAGCAGGTAATCCGCCTCGCCGGTCAGCACGTAGCAATCGAGGATCGCGTCGATGGCGCGGATGCGGTTCTCGAACGTCGAGACCACCTCCCGCGAGTGCTGCTGCAGACGAATATGCACGAATGCCGTCACCGGCAGCCCGTATGCCTCTTCATCGACGATGGCCGTGTAGCCGCGGATGATGCCTGCCTCTTCCAGCAACCGCAGCCGGCGCAGGCACGGTGAGGGCGACAGGTTCACCCGCTCCGACAGCTCCTGGTTGGTCAAGCGGCCTTCCTTCTGAAGGGCGGCAATGATTTGCCTGTCTTTCTTATCCATGTGATTTTTCCAGAGGGGCAGGTTCTGCCAAATTGACTATCAGCATTGGTGGAAATAGCAAGATACTACTTTTCATACTGCGGCATTCTGTCTCCATTCTGAAATCGAGGGTGGCAGCATGCGTGGTTCGACATGGGCAGTGGGCGTGGGCGCGCAGGCGGGGCGACATGCCTTCCAGGCCAACCCGCTGATCGGGTATGCGGCGATGGTGCTGACGGTGCTGATCTGGGCCGGGTTTGCGCTGTCGATCCGGGCAATTGGCGCGTCGCCGTTGGCGCCTGCCGACGTGGCGCTCATCCGATTCGGCCTGCCGACCTTGTTGCTGTTGCCGTTCCTGCCCTCCCGCTGGCCGATGCTGCGGCGGGTGAAGCCGCTCAGCGCGCTGATGGTGTTGGTGGGCGGCGGTGTGCCGTTCTTCTTCATGGCTTCAGCCGGCGGCAAGGTGACATCGGCCGCCCACGTGGCTGCGTTGATTGCGGGTACGACGCCGCTGTCGGTGGCGCTGATCGCGTATGTGGTGGACCGCCAGCGCATCGCGGCGGCACGCGGGCGCGCCATCGCGATCATCCTCGCTGGCGTGCTGCTCCTGTTGGTCTCGCAATCGCACGTCTCGCATGGCGCGTTTGTGGCCGGCGCCGGATTGCTGTTGCTGGCGAGTCTGCTCTGGGGCAGCTACACGCTGGGGCTGCGCCGGGCGGGGCTCGATGCCATCGGCTGCGCATTGCTGCTGAGCGTGCCGTCCTTCTTGCTGACGGCGCTGCTGGTGGGCCTGGGCGTGGTCGACAGCCATGCCGGGCATTTCACCGTGGCCAACGCCATGCCTTTCCTGCTGGCCCAGGGCTTGGGGGTTGGCGTGGTTTCCAGCCTGTCCTACGCGCTGGCGATTCGTCATCTGGATACGCCGCGCTGTTCCGCCATTGGCTCGCTGGCGCCTGCGCTGGCCTGCCTCGGGGCGGTGCCGTTGCTCGGTGAATCGCTGACGCTGACCGTTGCCTGCGGCATTGCCGTGATCACCGCTGGCGTGATCCTCGCAAACCGCGCGTAGACCATCGCATTGTTCTTCCGGAGACCACACCATGCTCGCAAGCCTCGCCACCGTTGCCCCGGACCCGCTGTGGGGCCTGACCGCTGCTTTCCGTGCGGACCCTCGGCCCGACAAGGTCGATCTTGTCGTGGGTGTCTACCGCGATGACGCCGGGCAGACGCCGGTCATGTCTGCGGTGAAGGCTGCGGAGGAGCGCCTGGCCGCTGCCGGTGCCTCCAAGGCCTACCGCGGCTTGGCCGGCAATACCGAGTTCAATGCCGCGTTGGCGACGCTGCTGCTTGGCAACGACGCGGGGCGCCTGGCGCGCCAGCACACCATGCAGACCGTGGGCGGGACGGGCGCGCTCCGGTTGCTCGCCGACTTCATCGCCGTGGCTTCACCCGGCGCTCGCGTCTGGGTGTCCGACCCCGGCTACGTCAACCACGTGCCCATCATGCGCGCGGCGGGGCTTGCGGTAGACCGCTACCGCTGGCGTGCCGAGGGCGGGGTGCTTGATGCGGATGCCATGTTCGCAGACCTGTGGGCCGCGCGTGCGGGCGACGTTGTGCTGCTGCATGGTTGCTGCCACAACCCGACCGGCATCGACATGGATATCGAGGTCTGGCAAAGCGTGGCGGAGCGCTGCGCGAAGCAGGGTCTGATCCCGCTCGTCGACATGGCGTATCTGGGCCTGGCCGATGGTCTGGTGCAGGACACCGCGGGCCTGCGGTTGGTGGCCGATGCGCTCGACACGGTGCTCGTCGCGGCAAGCTGCTCGAAGAGCATGGGCCTGTACTGCGAACGCACCGGCGCCGCCATGGTGATCGGCAAGAACGCGGTAGCCCTGCAGCCGGTTGGCGGCGTGCTGGAGCGCATCACGCGAAGCAACTATTCGATGCCGCCCGACCACGGCGCTGCCATCGTGGCGGCCATCCTTGGCGATGCCGCATTGACGGCCTGCTGGCGGGACGAGCTGGAGCACATGCGTCAGCGTATCGTTGGCAACCGACGGCGCCTTGATGACGCACTGGCGGGTCTCGGCGCCCCCGTTGCGCTTCAGAATCTGTCGCGGCACAAGGGCATGTTCTCGATGCTGCCGTTGGGCGCCGATGCCATGGAGCGCTTGCGCACAGACCACGCCATCTATGGCACCCAGGGTGGTCGGATCAATATTGCCGGGCTCGCACCGGCGCAGATTGACCGCGTGGCCGGCGCGCTCGTCGCCGTGGCTTCCGACATGGCCTGTGCATTGGCCTGAACGACCTGGGACTTCGCTTTGAACCCGGGCAGCGCGCTCTGCACTGTCCGGAAGCAGGCCACGCTTACATCGGCGCCGTTGCCTAACGCCGCAGCGCCATCGCCTGCATGGCTGCATCCACGAACTTCGCAGCGGCGCGTTCGCCGGCCGTCGGGGCCGCGGCTTTGGCGCACGCGGCAACCACGTCGCACAGCGATTGCGGATCTTCCTTGCAGGCGCGCAGCAGCGGCATGGCGGCGCCGGCAGCCGAGCCAAAGTGCTGCACCGCCAACCGCATCAACTCGACCTTGACCACATTGGGCAACACGTCGGCCAACTCCGGCGGCACGGCCGGCTGCGGGGCGGAAGACGCCTGGACGGGCGCCACTTGCGGCAGCATGGCGTCGTTGGCTGCAGGCTCGTCGATGGGCGCTGCAGCCGTTTGCAGGCCGAGCGTCATGCCCGTCAGCGGCGGCAGTTCGTCGTAGATGAGCGACAGGGCGGCAGGGACGCTGTCGCTGTCATCGTCCAGCAAGGGACGGTTGAAGTGTGCGATGGGGTCGAAGGGGGCGGCACCGGCTGCGTTTTCATGTGAGAGGCCCGGAAGCACGTCGACCATGCCGGCCCGTTGCAGCCCCAGCAGCAGTTCGTCGAGGTCCGACCAGTCGCTCAGCAGTTGATGCAGTTGCCCGACCGTGCGGGCACCGTCGATGAGGATCAGCAGATGGCGCTGGCGCATCTGCATGTCGTGGCGGCGCTGGGCCAAGGCCTCGCGGCCGTCCTCCGTCTTGATCAGGACGTTCGTCGTTACAAGCATGGTGACTCCCCGTTAAGCAACTCGCCCGGCATCTTGATGTGCCGGTGCAAGCTGTACGTTAGTCATCACATCCGAGCCTTGCCATCGTTCGATTGGCGGAGATTGTGAAACCTGGGACGAACGATCGGTCTAGCTCCGCCACGATTCCAATGCGGGCGCGGTCTCGCCGTGCGCGCCGCCTTGCCGAACCAGCGACCCGGCGTAGTTCGCATACCACGCCAGCACGTCCGGATTGGCCATCGCATCAGGGTTTGCGACGCGCTCGACTGGGGCGCCAAGCAGCAGTTTCTTGATGGGGACTTCCATCTTCTTGCCCGACAGCGTGCGCGGCACGCCCGGCGCCTGTACGACCACGTTAGGCACATGCCGGGCCGACAGGCCCGCCTTGATGCGTGCATTGATCGTGCTGCGCAGCGTATCGTCGAGCGTCACGCCTTCGCGCAGCACGACGAACAGCGGCATGAACGATTCACGGCCAAGGAATTCCAGATCGACGACGAGGCTATCAAGCACTTCCGGCAGATCTTCGACCACGCGGTACAGCTCGGCTGTGCCCATGCGGATGCCGTGGCGATTGATGGTCGCGTCGGACCGGCCGTAGATGATGGCGCCGCCGCGCAGGGTGATCTTGATCCAGTCGCCGTGGCGCCACTGGCCCGGGTACATGTCGAAGTAGCTGTCGCGGTAGCGGCTGCCGTCGGTATCGCCCCAGAAGAAAAGCGGCATCGACGGAATGGGCGCGGTGCAGACCAGCTCGCCCACCGCATCGATCAGCGGCTGGCCAGCCTCGTCCAGCGCTTCCACGCGCGAGCCGAGGTTGCGGCATTGCATCTCACCCGCATAGACGGGCAGTGTGGCGACGCCGCCTACGAAGCAGCCTGCGAAGTCCGTGCCGCCGGAAATCGGATTGAGCCAGACGTCGGCTTTGACGTGGCGGTAGATCCAGTCGTACGCCTCGGCGGAGAGCGGCGAACCGGTCGAGCCGACCGCACGCAGCTTCGACAGGTCGAAATCGCGACCGGGCTCGATGCCGGCCTTCAGGCAATTGGCGAAGAATGCCGCGCCGGCGCCAAAGAAGGTCACGCCCGCATCCTGCGCGAAACGCCACAGCCTATTGAGATCGGGCGTACCGGGGTTGCCGTCGTAGATGGCGAGCGTGACGCCGCCGAGCAGGCCGCTCGCCTGCGAATTCCACATGACCCAGCCGGTGCTGCTGTACCAGTGGTAGACGTCGTCGGGGCCGAGGTCGAGATGCAGCGCGCCCATCATCGTCTGCACGAGCAGCAAGCCGCCGTGGCCGTGCACGATCGGCTTGGGCATGCCGGTGGTGCCGGACGAATAGAGAATCCACAGCGGGTGGTCGGCGGCGACGGGCGTGACGACGAGTGGTACGTCGTTCGCTGTGAGGTCGCGCCAGTCGCGGGCTTGCGGGAAGCGCGCGCGGTTGACCTCGCCAAGCAACTGCGGCACGACGACGAGATGTTCGACGGTTGGCAGCGCGGCGACCATCTCTTCGACCACGTCGGTGCGGTCGAATGCGCGGCCGCCATAGTGATAGCCGTCCACCGCGATCAGCACCTTGGGCTCGATCTGCCGGAAGCGGTCGGTCACGGCCACCTGGCCCATGTCGGGCGCGCAGACGGACCAGATGGCTCCGACGCTGGCGGTGGCGAGAAACGCCACAATCGCGTCCGGCGTATTCGACAGATACGCGGCCACGCGGTCGCCCGGCACCACGCCCATCTTGCGCAGCGCATCCGCCAGCGAGGCAACGCGTTGGCGCAGTTCGCGCCATGACAGGTCGGCCAGCGGTTTGGTCTCGCTGGCGTAGCGGATGGCGGTGCGGTCGGGGCTGCCGCCTTCCTCCACATGACGCATGACCTGATCGACGTAGTTCAGCTTGGCGCCGACCAGCCATTGCGCACCCGGCATGGTGCGGTCGCCCAGCATCTGCGTGAACGGTGTCGAGGCGCGCAGGTCGAGGTAGTCCCAGACGGACGTCCAGAACGCCTCCAGCTCAGTGGTGGACCAGTCCCAGAGTTGCGCGTAGCCCCCGGGCGTGGTGGCCGAGAAGCGCAGCCCGCGTTCGCGCGCAAGCCAGTCGAGGTAATGCGTCAGGCGCGCGCGTGCGATGAAGTCAGCTGATGGCGTCCACAGCAGGGCGCCTTCCTGGATGGTGCTCATGTGTCTCCTCCGCCGGTCAGGCAAGGGGGAAGGCCGCCCGCTCTATCGATGTGGCAGGTCGGCCAAGGGGGGATGGCGTTTCAGATGCCGCCCATGCACAGATACTTGAGTTCGAGATACTCGTCGATGCCGTAGACCGAACCTTCGCGGCCCAGGCCCGATTGCTTGATGCCGCCAAACGGCGCGACCTCGTTCGAGATCAGCCCCGTGTTGATGCCGACCATGCCGTATTCGAGCTGCTCGGCCACGCGCCAGATGCGGCCGATGTCGCGGCTGAAGAAGTACGACGCCAGGCCAAATTCGGTGTCGTTGGCCAGGCGCACGACTTCCGCTTCGTCCTGGAACTTGAAGATCGCGGAGACTGGGCCGAAGGTTTCTTCGCGCGCGATCAGCATGTCGGGCGTGGCGTCCGCCAGCACCGTGGGCTCGACAAAACGCTGCGAACCGAAGCCCTGCATCAGCTTGCCGCCGGCGGTCAGGCGTGCGCCTTTCTGCGTCGCGTCGTCAATGTGGCGCTGCACTTTCTCCACGGCCTGATCGTCGATCAGCGGGCCTTGCACCACGCCCGACTCGAAGCCGTTGCCGACCTTGATGCCGCGCACCTTGGCCGAGAGCTTCTCGACAAACGTGTCGTACACCGAGGCATGCACGTAGAAGCGGTTCGTACACACGCACGTCTGGCCGGCGTTGCGGTACTTCGACTGCACCGCGCCCTCCACGGCGGCATCGATATCGGCGTCGTCGAACACGATGAACGGCGCATGGCCGCCCAGCTCCAGCGCCACCTTCTTCACCGTCGGCGAGCACTGCTGCATCAGGATGCGGCCCACCGGCGTCGAGCCCGTGAACGACAGATGCCGCACGATCGGCGATTCGCACAAGGCCTTGCCGATGGCGATCGAGCGATCCGCGTCACCCGTCACGACGTTGACGACGCCCTTCGGAATGCCCGCGCGGTGCGCCAGTTCGGCCATCGCGAGCGCGGACAGCGGCGTTTGCTCGGCCGGCTTGATGACGATGGTGCAGCCTGCCGCCATGGCCGGTGCGACCTTGCGGGTGATCATCGCCAGCGGGAAGTTCCACGGCGTGATGGACGCGCACACGCCCACCGGCTGCTTCAACACGACCATGCGCTTGTCGCGCCAGGTGCTGGCCATCACGTCGCCGGAGACCCGCTTGGCCTCTTCGGCAAACCATTCGATGAACGACGCGCCGTAGACAATTTCGCCCTTGGCTTCGGCCAGCGGCTTGCCTTGTTCAGCGGTCATCAGCGCGGCGAGGTCGTCGGCGTTGGCGATCAGCAGGTCGAACCAGCGGCGCATCAGGCCAGCGCGCTCTTTGCCGGTCAGCTCCCGCCATGCGGGCCACGCCGCATTGGCCGCGTCGATGGCGCGCAGCGTTTCTGCGTGGCCGAGATTGGCAACATCGGTCAGGTGTGCGTTGGTGGCAGGGTCGTAGACGGGGAAGGTCGCGCCGTCTGCCGCGCCCACCCAGGCCCCGTCGACATAGGACTGCGTTTTGACGAGAGTGCGGTCTGTGATGCGCTCCAGCGCGTTGGCGGCGGTGCGGGATGCGTCGAGTGCTTCGGCCATGGCGTTCTCCATAAGGAAGGCGGGCCCAGTAGACAAAGAGGGCCCGCCTTTTAGATGCAGCAGTCGCTTAACTCGCTAAGAATAACCGAACGATCGTTCGCTCGCAGGCCAGGCCGCCAAGCCTTGTGGTTATTGGAAGAGCGTGTCCCACATGGCGTCGACGCGGGCTTTGACAGCGGTATCCATGACGATGGGCTGGCCCCATTCGCGCGTGGTTTCGCCGGGCCATTTGTTGGTGGCGTCGATGCCCATCTTGGAGCCCAGGCCTGACACCGGGGACGCGAAATCGAGGTAGTCGATCGGCGTGTTCTCGACCATGACCGTGTCGCGCGCCGGATCCACGCGCGTGGTGATTGCCCAGATCACTTCCTTCCAGTCGCGCAGGTTCACGTCGTCGTCCACCACCACGATGAACTTCGTATACATGAACTGCCGCAGGAAGCTCCACACGCCAAACATCACGCGCTTGGCGTGGCCGGCGTATTGCTTCTTCATGCTGACCAGCGCCATGCGATAGCTGCAGCCTTCGGGTGGCAGGTAGAAATCGGCAATCTCCGGAAACTGCTTCTGCAGCAGCGGCACGAACACTTCATTGAGCGCCACGCCCAGCACGGCCGGCTCATCGGGCGGCTTGCCTGTATACGTCGAGTGATAGATCGGGTCGCGGCGCATCGTGATGCGCTCGACCGTGAACACGGGGAACCAGTCCTGCTCGTTGTAATAGCCGGTGTGATCGCCGAAGGGGCCTTCGAGCGCGTGCTGGTAGCCGCTCGGGTGCGTTGGATCCGGCTGGATGTGGCCTTCGAGGATGATCTCAGCGCCGGCCGGCACCTGCAGTTGTGCCTGCGCCAGCGAAGGCGTCAGACAGGTCGCAAGCTCGGTCCGGCTGCCGCGCAGCAGCCCCGCAAACTGGTACTCAGATAGCGTATCCGGCACCGGGGTCACCGCGCCGAGAATAGTAGCCGGGTCGGCGCCCAGCGCCACCGCAATCGGAAACGGCTGGCCCGGATTCGCGATGGCGTGCTCGCGGAAATCCAGCGCGCCGCCCCGGTGCGCCAGCCAACGCATGATGACCTGGTTGCGACTGATGACCTGCTGCCGGTAGATACCCAGGTTCTGCCGCTTCTTGTGCGGCCCGCGCGTGATGACCAGCCCCCATGTGACGAGCGGCGCCGCATCGCCGGGCCAGCACGTCTGTACGGGAATGCGCGAGAGATCAACGTCATTCCCTTCCCACACGATCTCCTGGCACGCCGGCGACGACACCTTGCGCGGTGCCATATCCCACACGGCCTTGGCCATCGTCCACAACTTGCCGGCTTCACGCAGCCCGCGCGGCGGTTCGGGCTCCTTCAACGCCGAGAGCAGGCGACCGACGTCCCGCAGTTCATCGAGCGACTCCGCGCCCATGCCAAGCGCCACGCGACGGGTGGTGCCAAACAGGTTAGCCAGCACCGGCATGTCGTACTTCTGCGCGCCGTCCACTGGTTGCTCAAAGACGACCGCCGGGCCTTCGGAGCGCAGCAGGCGGTCACAGACTTCGGTCATTTCCAGGCGCGGCGACACCGGCTGGCGCACGCGGCGCAGTTCGCCCGTGCGCTCGAGCTGGGCGAGAAAGTCACGTAAGTCCCTGTATTGCATGGAGATTTTGTAACCAAAGGTAAGGTGGATCGCCTATCACGCCGAGGGTCTGGCCCGCCGAATGGTCGTCGGGGCGACATTTTTTTGGTGTAGGCAGGGTGGCCGCGATTGTACGGCCAAAACCCCATGGCCCCCTGATGACAGAACGCATCGCAGGTCAGCTAGTCCCAACAACGGACGCCTTATCATAACTTTTTGATATGAAAACTTACTTCTTTATGATTGACTTGGCATAACGCGCTTCCTACAATCCAATCCGATCTGGTAATTGTTGCAACGCAACATGTTTTCGGCTAATGCCTTCGCCCGCTCTCAAACATATGAGGGGCGACACCAGAGCACATCAGCATCGCTGCGGGACGTGACCTCCCCAAGGACACGCCCCGCATTTCTCTGGGCACTAGGGGAGTGCCCCCAACAGATGCCGGCTGACTGCAACAGCGCGGCATCCTTACTAAAAACCGTTGCGATTCGAAACGCACGGCGCCAGGCAAAAGAAAGGCGTCTACCGGATCTGCGCAGCGGACGGAGGTAAGTATGAACGGTTGGAAAACCCTTCATTCTTCCGGGATCGGATCGGCGCTGCAACGCCGGCTCGTCGCCCCGGTTGGCCGCCGCCTCGCGCGTGCAGGCCAAGTCGCGCTGCCTCGTAAGCTGCGCATGGAGTTGAACGCAGGGGGCGCCGCCGCGTCCCGCAATGAGTTGCATCCTGGCGTACTGCTGGTGTTCCGCAGCGGGCATGTCGTGCTCAATAGCATCGGCTTGCTGGCGGTGGCCGCCGCAGTTGCACTCTCGCTCAACAGCGAGTGGCGTGCCACGGTCGCTCAACGCGTGCTGCATTTCACGCCCGGCGTCGACACCAGTGTCGCCTCGGCCAATCCGTCGCCCGCGATTGCGGCTGGCGTGCAGCCGGTGGCTTTTGCACCGACAGCGCCGTCTGCCGGTACGGGTGCCGCTCAAGCTGTAGCGCCTGCTGCGGCGCAAGGTGGCACGGTCGCGGCCGCAGGTTGGGACACGCTTTCGAAGGTGCCGTCCGTGGCCGAGTTGGCTGCGCAGATTCCGAACACGCAAGTCGTCCGCGACGCGCGTGAGTCGGCAACCGCCGGTACCCCGCGAGAGCAGGCTGCCGTGGCGGAATACATTGCCCGCAAGTACCGCGTGGCGGCCACAGCTACCGGTCAGTTGGTGAAGGCTGCGTATCAAACCGGCAAGGAAGTCGGTCTCGATCCGTTGCTGATCCTGGGCGTGATGGCGATCGAGTCCAGCTTCAACCCGTTCGCTGAAAGCGGCATGGGTGCGCAGGGCCTGATGCAGGTCATGACCAAGGTCCACCAGGACAAGTACGAAGTGATGGGTGGCGTCGGTGCCGCGCTCAACCCGTACGCCAACATCAAGGTCGGTGCGCTGGTGCTGAAGGATTGCATCGCGCGTGCAGGTTCGATCGAAGGCGGCCTGAAGCTGTATGTCGGGGCGGTGACCCAGGGCGATGGCGGCTACGGCGGCAAGGTGCTGCAGGAACGCTCGCGTCTGCGCATGGTGGCGACGGGTCATCGTTCGCCGATGACGGCGGCGTCCGAACGCGAACCGGTGAAGCCGGTTGCAACGGCAACCCCCGTGACGCAAGCCGACGTGAAGACGCAAGCCGCCAAGCCGGCCGACAAGCAACCCGCTGCGGCAGGTCAACAGGAAGAGGCACGTCTGGACAATAAGTCGCAGGGCCAAGCCTGATCGACCTGATTCGCTGCGCTATATAAGAAAGGCCGTCCCCCGGACGGCCTTTTCTGTTTGGGCCACGGTAGTGTTTTACCGGCTGAAGAGCTTGCCAAGCCGTGCGACCGCTTCTTCCAGATGCGCCATCGATGTGGCGTACGACAGCCGGATGTAGTGCTGCGCCGTGTGCGGACCAAAATCCAGGCCCGGCACGAGGACCACCCCCGCGTCATGCAGCATCGACTGGGTGAGGGCATCTGCGTTGCCGGCATGCGGATGGTTCACGCCACGGCAATCGGCGTAGACATAGAACGCGCCGTCCGGCTTGACGGGTACCTTGAAGCCAAGCGACTCCAGCGCCGGCACGATGAAATCACGGCGGCGGCGGAATTCGGCCTTGCGTTGTTCGTAGATCGCCAACGCTTCCGGCTCAAAGCAGGCAAGCGCCGCGTATTGCGCCACCGCCGACGCGCAGATGAACAGGTTCTGCGCAACCTTCTCGAACTCCGGCACCAGTTCGGCGGGCGCCACCAGCCAGCCAAGTCGCCAGCCGGTCATGTTGAAGTACTTCGAAAAGCTGTTGATCGTGACGACATCGTCGCCGAACGACAGTGCGGAGACCGGGGCCTGATCGTATGACAAGCCTTGGTAGATTTCGTCGACGATCGAGAATCCGCCTCGCGTGCGTACCGTCTGCACAATACGCTGCAGCTCATCCGGCAGGATCGACGTGCCCGTCGGGTTGGAAGGGGAGGCCAGCAGCACACCCTGCGTGCGTTCGCTCCAGTGGGCTTCAACCTGCGCGGCCGTCAACTGAAAGCGTTCTTCCGGCCCCGACGGCACCAGCTTCGCCTCGCCATTGAAGGCGGCCACGAAGTGGCGGTTGCACGGATAGCTCGGATCGGGCATCAGGACTTCGCCGCCGATCTCCACCAGAACCGCACACGCCAGCAGCAATGCTGCCGACGCGCCCGCCGTCACGATGATGCGCTCGGGAGCGATGTCGAGGCCGTAAACGGTGTGGTAGTAGCGGGCGATTGCCTGGCGCAGCGGGCGAATGCCCAAGGCCCCGGTGTACTGCGTGACGCCGCGCCGCATGGCGTCGGCCGCGGCTTGCACGACGGGCTCGGCGGCGGTGAAGTCCGGCTCGCCGATGCCCATGTGGATGATGCTGCGTCCCGCCAGTTCCAGTTCGCGGGCCTGCTTGGCCAGCTCCATCACGTGAAAGGCGCGGATATTGGCGAGCCGGGCGGCTGTCTGCAGGCGGTGGGCGTCCATCTTGGAGCGAAGCAAAAAGGTAAAGCGAACCACAGACGCCGAATTACCGGCGGGCAGCGACCTCGACAGCGCGCACTTGCGCAGCCAGCTTGTCCAGCACGCCGTTGACGTACTTGTAGCCTTCGACGCCGCCAAAGGTCTTGGTCAGTTCAACCGCCTCGTTGATCACGACCTTGTACGGGATGTCCACGCAGTGCACCAACTCGTACGCGCCGACCAGCAGGGCGGCACGCTCGACGGGCGACAGCTCGGCAACCGGGCGATCCAGATACGGCGTGAACGCCTCGGTCAGCGTGGTTTCTTCGCGGATCGCACCGTGCAGCAGCGCGTCGAAGTGCGCGCGGTCGGCCTTGTTGAAGCCTTGCGCGTCCTGCAGATGCGCCTCGACCACGCCCGGGTCGTTGCGATTGAGCAGCCATTGATACAGACCCTGCAGCGCCAGTTCGCGCGCACGGCGGCGCGCGCTCTTGGCGGGGGCCTTGGTCTTGGCTTGGGAATTGTCTTGCGTCATGGGAAAAGCCTTTGCGCGAGGAAGCGCTTATTCATTCTCGCCGTCGTCGTCCTGGCCGTGATCCTGCAGACCGTCGAGGTCGTTGGTCAGGTTGGCCATTTCGACAGCGGTGCGGGCGCAGTCGCGACCCTTTTCGCGGGTGCGGGCGTGGGCCTGTGCGTCGGTGTCGGTGGTCAGGATGCCGTTGGCGATGGCGATGTTGAAGTCCAGGCCCACGCGCGTGATGCCGGCGCCCGATTCGTTGGACACCAGCTCGAAGTGGTAAGTCTCGCCGCGGATGACTGCGCCCAAGGCGATCAGCGCGTCGAACTGGCCCGATTCGGCCATCTTCTGCAGGGCCAGCGGGACTTCCAGCGCGCCCGGCACGGTCACCAGCAGCACGTCTTCGCCGGCCACGCCGAGTTGTTCGAGTTCAGCGACGCACGCTTCGCGCAGCGCTTCGCACACGGGCTCGTTGAAACGCGCCTGGACGATGCCGATGCGCAGGCCTTCGCCGTTGAGATTGGTCGGGTAGAAGCCGTGGTCCATGGTGTATTCCGGTTGGGGTTGCCTGAGGTTGTCTATCTGGCAACGTCAGAAAAAGAAAGCCGGCGCGGCAGTTTAGCTATCGCGCGAAATTCAATGTGTGGTGGCGGACGAAGCCGAAGTGACGTCAGGCGCATCTGCCATCGACTGATACGCCGTCACTTCCAGATCGTAGCCGACCATGCTGGGCAGCTTGAGCGGCGACGCCAGCACACGCATCTTGCCGACGCCCACGTCCTTGAGAATCTGCGCGCCGATGCCGTAAATGCGCGGATCGGGTTTCGTGCGCGGGCGTTCGTGCGGCGCGTCCAGTGCGGTGAACTGAGTGAAGAGGCGGTCCGCCGAATCGCCGCAATTGAGGAGAACGACCACGCCGGTCGGGGCGGCCTGCACAGCGCGCAGGGCGGCGGGTACGCTCCACGAATGCGTCGTGCGCTGGCACTCCAGCAGGTCAAGCACCGACAGGGGCTCGTGCACGCGCACCAGCGTTTCGGTGTCCGGCGTTGGCGTGCCCTTGACCAGCGCCAGATGGGCGCGCCCGGCCGCGCGGTCGCGGAAGGCGACGGCATGGAACGTGCCGAACTGCGTCTCCATCGTGCGCTCGCCGACCCGCTCGACGATGCTCTCGGTGCGGCTGCGGTATTGGATCAAGTCGGCAATCGTGCCGATCTTCAAGCCATGTTTCTTTGCGAATTCCACCAGGTCCGGCAAGCGTGCCATGGTGCCGTCGTCCTTCAGGATCTCGCAGATCACGGCGGCGGGCGTCAAGCCAGCCATTGCGGTCAGGTCGCAACCGGCTTCGGTGTGGCCAGCGCGCATGAGCACGCCACCCTTCTGGGCCCGCAGCGGGAAGATGTGGCCCGGATTCACCAGGTCAGACGGTTTGGCGTTCTTGGCCGCCGCCACCTGGATGGTGCGTGCGCGGTCGGCCGCGGAAATACCGGTGGTCACGCCTTCCGCCGCTTCGATCGATACGGTGAAATTGGTGCCGAACTGCGTGCCGTTGCGGCTCGCCATCATGGGAAGGTCGAGCTGGTCGCAATGCTCTTCGGTGAGCGTCAGGCACACCAGGCCACGCGCGTGCGTGACCATGAAGTTGATGGCTTCTGGCGTGACGAAATCGCTCGCCAGGATCAGGTCGCCTTCGTTCTCACGGTCTTCCTCGTCGACCAGGATGACCATCCGGCCGGCGCGGATTTCGGCAATGATTTCTTCGACTGTGGCGATCGACATGGCGTAGCAGGGGTGCGCGCCGCCGGCCCACTCCCGTAAATCGATGATTTCGGGGGCCGTGCGACTGCGTAAATGAGAAGCCCGCTATTGTACGCCAAGGCGGCCCCAAGCCAGTGGGGCCAGAGGTTCAAACGGCTGCCAGCGACTGGGTGCCCACGGGCAGGCCAATGGCGGCGTGGGTCAGCATGCGTTCCACGTAGCGGGCGATCAGGTCGATCTCCAGGTTGACCTGGCTGCCAGCCTTCAAGTGCTTCAGCGTGGTGACCGCCACCGTGTGCGGGATCAGGTTGATCGAGAACTCGCAGCCGTCGGCATCGTCACGGACGGTATTGACCGTCAGCGACACGCCGTTGACCACCACGGAGCCCTTGTAGGCCAGATATTTGCCCAACTCTGCCGGCGCCCGCACCCGCAGTTCGTGCGATTCGTTGACCGGCGCGAAATGCGTGACGGTGCCCAGGCCGTCCACGTGGCCCGACACGAGGTGCCCCCCGATGTGGTCGGCCAGGCGCAGCGCCTTCTCCAGATTCACCTCGCCCGGGTGTTCCAGCCCGACCGTCTTGGAGAGCGATTCGCGTGACACATCGACCTCGAAACGGGTGTCGGTCTTGGCGACGACCGTCATGCAGGCGCCCTGGATGGCGATCGAATCGCCCAAAGCCACGTCCGCGAGCGGCAGGCCGCCGGAATCGATGGACAGGCGCACGCCGGCATCGGCGTTGTCGCCCAGCGGCGAGACGGTTTCAATACGGCCAACTGCGGCGACGATTCCGGTAAACATAAGCAATCAATCCGTCGGGTTGCGGCGCGCCAGGATGCGGAGGTCGCCCCCAATGCGCGAGATATCGTGAAAGAAGAATTCGGCCGCGCCTTCCAGCGTCTGCAGCGGCCCCATATTGAACATGCCCTGACCCGAGCCGAGCACCTTGGGCGCTAGATAAACGAGGACCTCGTCAACGAGCCCTTCGCGCAGCAGCGAGCCGTTGAGCTTGAAACCGGCCTCAACATGCAGCTCGTTGATCTCGCGGCGGCCCAGTTCGCGCAGGACCGCGGCCAGATCGACCTTTCCGGCTGCGTTGGGCAGCAGGATGACCTCTGCGCCGCGCTCGCTCAACGCACGCATGCGGCCGGCTTCGGGGTGAGCGGCAAAAATCAGCGTCGGCTCGTGGTGGCCATCTGCAGTCAGGATGTGCGCATCGAGCGGCACGTCCAGCGCCGAGTCGATCAGCACACGCCGCGGCTGGCGCGGTGTGTTGACGGCGCGCACGGTCAGTCGCGGGTTGTCTTCGCGCACCGTGCCGATGCCGGTGAGGATGGCGCAGGCACGCGCGCGCCAGCGGTGGCCGTCGTTGCGGGCTTCGGTTTCGGTGATCCACTGGCTGATGCCGTTGTCCAGCGCGGTGCGGCCATCCAGCGATGCGCCGACCTTCACGCGCACCCAGGGTGTGCCGCGCATCATGCGCGAGACGAAACCGATGTTCAGCTCCCGCGCCTCGCGTTCCAGGAGGCCGCAGCGCACGTCGACGCCGGCGTCTCGCAGCTTCTGCAAGCCACGTCCGGAAACGGCGGGGTTCGGATCTTCCATGGCCGCCACCACGCGCGCAATACCAGCTTCAACCAGGCGATCAGCGCAGGGTGGCGTGCGGCCAAAGTGGCTGCAGGGCTCCAGCGTCACATAGGCAGTGGCGCCGCGCACATCGTGGCCGCGAGACTGCGCATCCTTGATGGCCTGGATTTCAGCATGGTCTTGGCCGGCGGGTTGTGTGTAGCCCTCGCCGATGACGGTGTCGTCACGCACGATCACGCAGCCCACGCGCGGGTTCGGCGTGGTGGTAAACAAGCCCTTCTCGGCCAGCGCCAGGGCGCGCTGCATCATGGCGTGGTCGAAGTCGGAGAACATGGGTGTAAAGCCAGAATGATTTGAGGGGAGTTGATGGTTCTAACTAGCAGTCGCCGTTCAGATTTGGCTTGCAGACGCGTGCCCGGCCAGCAGCGCTGATCACTACGTTACGTCTATGCCGGCCGCTGGAAATGGTCATCGTGGCGCCGGCTATCCGTGAGTATCCCATAGGCTCGTAGGAAAGCGCGTCGGCCGGTTGATTCGAATACAGCTGCACCATAGGCGCCGTGGGCAAAGGCTCTGACAATAGCGTTCTCGCTCCCGACACAGGGCCCGTGCCAGCATCCGGCGCGAACTCCAGCAATTGCCAGCCGCTGCCCCAGCCACGGGAAGCGTCGCGCGGGGTGAGCAGTGTCCGGACCCGCCGATGCTGTGCGGTCTTCTGGGCCAAGGACAGCGCACTGGCCAGGCGATCGGCTAGCAGGATGACCGTCTCTCTCTGCCAATAATCGATAACTGGCGGGACTGCCGCTGTCGCAAGTATCCCTACGATCGCCGTCACGATGATCAATTCGATGAGCGTCACGCCGGCTTGCTGCGGCCGTCGTTTCGATTTGTTTATGGCCAACATGCGGAATCTTCGGGCCAGCGCTCGCCCGTGCTGCGGAGGACCAACATGCCGCACGCAGGGTCTTCACGCTCTGGGATTGCAATGACTTGGATGCATTGGGCTGGTGGCAGCTCCGTGCCCTCCACGCCGGAGCAAGGCTGGCTGCGGATACTGTACCCATCGACATATAGCTTCGGGCGGGGCACGCCGTCGTCATACCTTCCTGTGCGCGCATGGCGTACTTCCAGCTGTACTAAAGCGGCGACCAGCGCGGCGGCGCCTGCGGCACGTCGCGTTCGCTCCCAGTACGTCATCCATGCCGACTGCGCAGCAAACGCCAGCACGCCGCCAACGACTAGCACGACCATCAACTCGACGAGCGTGAATCCATGTCGCGGCCGCATTAGCGTGTACTCGTCTCAGTCATCTCTCGCCAGCTCAGCCGGCCGAGTTGACGGGTGTAGCGACGCGTTTCGAGTTGACGAATGCGCCCGCCTTCAACATGCCACAGCGTTGTATTGACGGCTTGCGTGGGTTGCCCGCCAGCGGTTGCGCCCAATGCGTCCGTTTGCACGGTGATGAGCGGCGCGCTGGCGAGTATGTGACCGGTGTGGCCGTCCTTGCGCGGTGGCAGTCCGGTCAGTGTGTCTAGCAAGTAAGCTCGGTCACGCCCTGCAATATCCCGTGTGGTGAGCAGGAGGCTATGCGAGCCGGCCGCGCTGAGGTCGTCCGGCAACTGCCCGCCGGGCAAGTCGATGCGCCAGCCGTTTTGCGAGCTGTGCGCATTGGGTTCGATGACGACACCATCAGCCACGTCCGTAGCGCCCAGGCCCGTCAAACTGTCGCGCGAAAGGCGGCGTGAACCACCGTCTGCCACCCCATAGAGCGTGGCATTGCCCTCATCATCAACGGCGGTGAAGACCAGTAGCGGACCACCGGCCGTTGCGGCAAGCAGAATCGGCGCGAGAATTCGCTGAATCGATCCGGAACGCGATGTGGCCGTAAAAAATGGAAGACGGCGATCGGCCTCGTTGTTGCCCAGCGCGTTCGACCACGGCGGGGCGCCTGTCAGATCAAAGCGCCAGATTTGGCCTTGAGCGTCGCCGGCGTAGGCCACAGTGGCAGTGCCTTTTAGCCCGAGGGCTACGGCGGCCGGCCCCAGGCCGCCACGACTGGCGTCCGTCGGTATCGTGACCGCATAGGCTGTGCGGTCCGGAAGCCAGGAGGCCGATCGCTGCTGTTCGACTGACAGCAACAAGAGCTTGCTCGGCGCGCCCGCTTTGCCGCGGCCATTGCCGCTGATGGCAAACCAGCGTGGTGTGGAATCGCCGCCGTCGGGCACGGCCACCACGGGGGCAGGGCCTTCCATCTCACCAACATCGTGATCGTCGCTGCCGTCGTAAGCCAGCATGGGCGGCGGAGAGGAAGAAGATACCGACTCGGTGACGTCGACGAGGAAGAGGCCGGGCGCCATCGATCCGTTGGTGCATGCAAGTATCGAACGCCATTCCATACCAGTCCATGCATCGGCAGCGAATGGGCGTGGGCAGACGGGCCGTGGCACAGGCTGCCCTGGTGAAGCATTCTTGGCCGCCGTTGCAAGAACGGCGTCAGGCATTACGGCGAAACGTTCCGCCCCAGTGAGAGCGTCAAATCCGTGAAGCATGCCGTCGTTGGCGCCGATGTAGACCATCCAAGGCCGTCGCGCATGTTGCTCGCGGAAACGGATATGACGCGGGTCGAGTACAAAGCCGGGAGGGCCAAGCAGTTGCACGCGCGCGCCGCGCATGGCACCAAGCAGTCCGGTCCGCGGCCGCAAGGCCGGTTTGCCTTGTTCATGTCGCCGGATGCCGCGAAGATAGTTGACGCGCTCCGCGCCGAATTCGTCTGTCGCATGGATCGCCGCTTGCTGCATGGGCGACAGGGCTTCCCACAGGAGGGGAGCTGGGGCGTGCTGTGTGGAATCACTGTCGCGGAACGTCCAGAGATGCCGCGCATCCACTGGCATTGCGTTGAGAATCGCGCCGGCTTCCCAGAGATCAATCGGCGCAGGCGCATCAAGGGGTCCCAGCGTAGGCAGAAAGCGGAGCGCACGCAGTCGGCCGGCCCACGCATCGTCGCCACGCGCAACAATGACGTGTGTCGGTAGACGTCCAGCGGGGTGGTCGCTCGCTGCTACAGCCATAGAGGCCTTCAGGGTGGCCATCAGCAAGATGGTGACGAGCCTCGACTTCACTGCTCGGTACCTCGAGGTCGATAGACCGTTTGCAGCTTCACGTGGACGGCTTCGTCGGTGCCGAAACCTACTGCCGTGATGCGGAAGAGTACAGGGGCCCGGGACGCGTTTGCGTGAATCCATTGACCAGGTAGAGCATCGCGGATCGGCTCTATGACATAGCGCGCCCGATGTGCTGGCTGACGCCAATTGTCATCGGCGGGAGGAGGAAGCGGTATCGCATTGCGCTCGTCGAGCAGCAGCCCGGAAAGCGTCTCGACGGAATCGCCTTCCTCTGGCCAGCACAGGCCGCGGCGCGCAGAATTCTGCCCGCATTGCTGTGGAACGAAGCCAGCCAAAGTGAGAGGATCGAGGGCTGCAATACGCGCGGTGCCTATCTCGGCGTGGCAGTCATCAATACCGGGCGTGCCTGTGGCGATGCCAAGCTCGCATTCGGCGGCGGTCAATGCCCTTTCCGCTTCATGCATCGCGAGCGCATGGTCGGCGGACAGGGCGGCGCGACGATTGTGGTCCAGAACCAGATGCAACGCGCCGACCATAAGTAACCCAATGACGATCAATGCGCTGGTGACGGCAATCATTGAGAAGCCGCTGGTCCGTTCACGGCGGTCTAGCATGCATCGGCCCCGCAGCGCAGCGGGTTGCGCACAGCAAAGGTCGCTGCGAAATGGGCACGGTTGCGGCGCGGATCCGCCGGTCGGAATTGGAGGTCTTCGGCGAGCGCGTTTGGCACTGCGGCCAGATCTGGGAATAGGGAGATCGTGTCCGCGGTTGGCGCCTGGACGGCGAGGTGATCGCCCTGCACAACGATCCCTACGTGAACGAGCCGTACGCGAAACCAGTCTTCGTCTTGCATCGAGCGCGCCGACTTAATAGTGGCGGGTGACGTCGTGTCCGAACCAACGGTGTAAAGCAACTGGAGAGTCTCCACACCGCGGATGACGGCATCGGATGATCCGTCGGCCGGAGCGTCGACATTTCGTTGGAACGCACGACACACGAGTTGCGGCACATTGGCGGTGCCGCTGTGGGTGACATAGAGCATAAGACCACCCAACCGTGGGTCGCCATGGGTTGCTTGACGCTCCGGCACGCCGTACCCGAGGCAGTCCCGCATAGCGCCGTCGCCATTTTTTGCACCTCGGCCAGAAAAGCGCACGAGTAGGGCGTCACTTGCGGCTTCACCACGGCGGTCGCAGTTGAAGGTGGGAGTCATGTGCGGTCTGCCGCAGTTGTCTTGGCCGAGCAACGATGAAGGGGCATTCGCGCCCGGCCAGCGTCGGACAGACGACACGACTGGCGTATCGGTGATCCAGCCTGCCTGGCGTATCACCTTGCCAACGAACTCGATGGCCTCCATGCCGCGATCCTGGATCAGCGCATCGTCGGCCATCCGCCAGTAGTGGGCTCGTGCGACCAGGATCAGTTGCAGCGCGATACCCAACACGATCAATGCGATGACCATGCCAACCAGCAGTTCGACCAGCGACACGCCGCGCGCAGGCGGGGCGAGCGGGGAAGGCATCTCAGCGGACTTCCGTTCGGCCGAGTTGAGCGCGTGTGTCTACGCCAAGTTGGTTGGCGGCATGGCTGATGGCTCGCAGGTTATCGAATGCACGGAACATGGCCGCCGCGCCCAGCGAGAGAATGGCCAGGGCGATGAGCGATTCGATCAGGATGGCGCCGTGCTGGCGCCGCGCGGTGCGGGGGACTTGATGGTGGTACTTAGGCATGGTCGGCAAAGGCGCATTGGGCGCCACAAGAACCGACCTACCTTAGGAGATATGCGGGGGTTTGACTGTTACGTTTGGTGGCAATCGCTACTGTGTTGCCGTGGGCACGCAGGTGCTATCAACCGCGGGGTCACAGGTTCGGGCGCGACCCAGTGCATTGATGATGACGCCGCGTGAAGGCGGTTTGCCGTCGACAAACTTCACTATAAACGTAGCGTTGACCTGGGCGACTTTGCCTGGCGTGGTCACGGTGTAGCCGACCGGTGAGTAAGTCAGTGAGGTCTGGCTGGAGGTCGAACTCGCGATGTTGGCGGTGCTCTTGAACGCCACAGTCATGCCGGTGGGCATTGCGTCGTACTGGCCAAGCAATTTGTCTGCGGTGGCGCTATATGTGCCATTTGGGCTCTGGCCTTCTGAGAAGACGCGCACGCCGCTATTCCAGCTGGTGCCATCTACAGGCGCGATGGTGACGTAGCTGTTCGTCGCGATCGCGATGGAGCGCGCCTGACCGATCGCAGAAGTGATCGAATCGACGGCGGTAATGACGCGCTGCTTGCGCATGAAGTCATTCAGGCTGGGACCGGCCAGCATCAGGATGACAGCTGCCACCGTGATGGTGGCCATCAGCTCCAGTAGCGTGAAGCCACGAGAGCCCCGGCCGTTCGAGCGATGTATGAGAACGCCACGCATAGTTTCACCAGCACCCGGTCGTGGGGGGAATGGTGGGAGACGAGCCGCCGGGGAGCAAATTGCCCTTTTCGCCAGTGCTCCGATAGACCAGCGATCCGCACGTCGTGTCGGCCTTGCCTGTCACAGGCGTGGCGGTCAGCTCAACGCACTGGTCTGCTTGGGCGCCGACCGGGCTGCCCGCGCAGAGCGCTGCACCGATGGTGTAGTTTGAGCTGCTCGGCGAGTCGCCAGAATAAGTGTTGAACCCCGTCCATGCTGATGTGCCGCCCGGCGCCGATGCATAGCTGTTGACCTGCGCGAAGTGACGCTCGAACAGTTGCATGGTTGACAGGAGCGCCGCCTTTGCCTCCGCCCGTCGCCCTTTCTGAACGAATTGGGTATAGCTGGGGTAGCCGATGATGGCCAGGATGGCGACGATCGCGACCACGATCATCAGTTCTACCAGCGTGAAGCCACGCTGGCGGAAAACGGAGGAGCGTTGGAGTTGCATGTTGGCGCCTTCCATCAGTTCAGCGTGAAGTTGCGGACTTCGCGCCAGCCGGCACGGCCGCGTCGCTGGGTAATCTGCGAGACTGAACCGCCCGATCCACCTGAGCCATTCGAGTTGCCCACCGTCAGGCCTTGAGTGCCCGGCGACAGCACGATCTTCGTCTTGGTTTCCACCGTGCCACCCACCGAGTCACGCGAACCGTTGGCGATGGAGATGACAATCAGCGAAGGTGCGCCGAGCAGCCCTGTCGACGATTGGTACCCCGTGGTCGTGCCGCCCAGCGGCATGCCGGTCAGCACGTTCAGCGCATAGCTGCGGCTGCTGCCGTTATTACCGCACGCGTCGCCGCCGGTGAGCGAGTTGAAGTAGACCACTCCGTCGGACGCCACCGCTGCCGTCACCTGCTTTTCCGTGCTGTCAGGGAAATCAAGCACCCAGCCAGGCTTACGGGGGCTGGCGTAGCCAACCGCAGCGGCACCTGTCGCGTAGGCAATGCTGTATGACTTGCCATCGGACGAGGCCGTCGCCGTCAGCTTGTTAAGTTTGCTGCGGTCCGTGATGTAGTTGGTGCTACCACCGTCGTCATAGATGCCGTAGAAGCTGTTGTATTGCGTCGGTGTTCCGGTATCGGATGTTTCGTAGTACTTGCCGGTGCCAAACAGGATCATGTAACCGCCAGGCGCATAGACGATCTGGGGTGCCATGGTGATCGGCTGGTTCCGGCCGGGCGTGCTGTAGTTGTCGGTTGCGGCAAACAGCGGTTTCTTTGTCGTGCCGCCTCCGTAGGCGGGCAGGGCGGTGGAGGTCTCGTTCCAGGTCGTGCTGTCGCCCGAGAGTACGAACTTCCACAGGTTGCCCTGCAGGTCGCCTGCGTAGGCGGCCATGGCACGACCATTGACGGCCGGCACGATGGCTGGCGTGGAAAGACCATTGGCTGTCGTGTATGGCGGCGTACCACCCGGAATCGGGGTGACGATCTTGAAGTAGTTGGTGTTGCGCTGCCAGGGCGTCCCTGCGGGTTTGTCCAGCGACAGCAGAAACAGAGCCGCCGGCGCGTTGGCGTTGTAGCTGCCATCGACCGCGTTGGAGTTCAGGCCGTTGCCGACCATCACGAACCACTTGTAGATCGGCACATTCGGAGTCTTCGACGTGTCCGTACCAGTCTGCAGTTTGACGATGAGCGGAGTGCCCATCACGTTGCCCATGTCGGCGTCGTCCTTGTCGGTGAACTCCCACAGCACGTTGGAGGCGGTGAAAGAACCTCCCTTCGAGCCTGTCGGGTCGGTCACGTCGAGTGCGTACACGCCTTGAGCCCCGCCGCCGAAACCGCCCGTCAGAACTGTTCGCCAGTTGCCGTTGACTTGCGCTTCCGCAGCGACGGGTGTGGCATCCACGAAAAGCCGGTGGGCGTAAGCGGTGGATGTCAGCTGGTTCAGGCCCGAGAAGACTGCGTTCGGTACGTAGCCAAAGACTTCCGCGCCGGTGTTCGCGTTGAAGCCGTGCACCATGCCATCGTTGGCGCCCACGTAGATCATGGGCGTACGGCCGTTGTACGTGCCGGTGAACGTCGTGTATCCCGTATCCGTGATCGCGCCAGATGGGTCGCTCACATAGGTCGGCGCAGAGCCGATGATGTCGCCCAGGATGCTGTTGCGCGCGCGGAAGATACCGCTCGAGTTGACCGAGCTGTTTTCCTTGCTTTGGTCGCCCAGCAAGTAGTTGAGTCGATTTTGCCCGTTGCCATCGTTGGTGCCGCTGCTAGGACTCGTGTTGAGCAACGTTTGCTGACTTTGCGAGATGTTCGCCCAGGCGAAGGTCACGCCCTTTCCGGTGTCCGAGTTCGTGGTGAACACTGAGCGGCCGGTGTATTTGGTACCCGACGTACCGCCGTATGCCGTGGTCAGCAACGCGCCAGCTTCCCACGCGGCCTGTGAACTGACCTGCACGTTGGTGCCGTTCAGCGTGAGCTGATAAGCCGCAAGGCGGCCGTTCCACTTTTGGTCAAAGCCAGGGGCGTACACATAGGTATTGTTTCCGGAGCCGCCGGTGATGCGCGCACTCGACAGGGCAACGCCCGACAGCGTGCCGGCGTACGAGACGATCTGCGCGAAGATGTTCTTGATAGCGGCGATCATCGTGGCAGGTTGGCCACCCAAGAACCAGTTGTACGGAATGTTCGAGCCAGTCGGAGCCGCTTCCCATTCGGTGTTGTTGTTGACCACCGTGATGCCGTCCGGACCAAACGTCTTGAACGGATTGCCGTCGTTGTTGTTGTCCTGGAAACCGCCGTACTTAGCGGCGAGAAAGAACTGGCTCTGGCGTTGCGTTGCTCCCACCGTACCGTTGCCGTTTTCGTTCACGTCGATCACGAACGTCGTGACGCGGGCTGTCGGCATGTCGGGGCGGAAGCCATAGGTGTGCGCCCAGTACGCGACGCCCGCGAGGTAATACGAAGCCCAATGCGACGTCGCGTGATTGATGTCGCCGAGGTTGGTAAACGACGAGCTGAGCGGGTTGCTGTTGCCGGCGGCCGGTGTATTGGTCTCCAGTGCGCCAACCTTGTTGGTCCAGGCGCGAACGTCAAAGTTGTCGTAGGAACTGACCGTACGAGCGGGGTCGCCCTGGCCGGTGACCTGGTTGCCGGGGATGTAGTGATCCTCGTGGGTATTGATATCTCCGATCAGGAACGCGTAGTTGCGTTGGCAACCGCTCAACATCGGATCGGTGTCCCAGGTGCTGTAGACCGGGAAGTTGTCCGAATACGTCGAGTTGGGCAAGCCTGCGACCGCTTCCGGCGTGGGGCCTTGCTTGAATTGCAAGTAACGGATGCTCTCGTAGAACATTTCGCTCACCGGGTCAAACGTCTTGTAGTTGCCGGTGGGGTTGTCGGTCGGGCCACCCAGATAGCCCATCGGCTGACCGGAGAGCTGGGCGCTGGTGCGGCCGAACTTGTTCAGGTAATTGATGACACCGCTGGTGCCTTCGGCCGCATTGAGGGGGTTGGCAGCGAAGATGCCCGTTACTGGGTCGAACTCCGGCGCAGGGTTGGTAATCGCATTCAGGCTGGTGTCGACAGCGGTTGACCCGACGTACTTCATTGGCGCGCGCAACACACCGCCGTAGCGTTCGTCCTGATCCAACGTTGTATCGTTCGTGCTGTCGTTCAGATATCCAAAGGCAGCAAAGCGCATGCGATCGGCATTGAGCTGCATCTGGCCGACCGGCTTGTAGTTGCCGTTGTAATTGAGACAGAGATCGGTGCGTGTTGAGCCTTCGTTGCTATCGCAGACTTGTACTTGAGCCCGGAATGAGCGGCGCTCTATCAGGTTGCCCTTGCGGTCGTACTGGTCGCCGTACCCTCCGGGGTTGCTGCAACTCGTGCTGCTGTAGTCCTGATCCGCAAAGAAAATGTGGTTGCCGCACGAGACGATGTACAGCGTCGAATAGCTGAATGGCGTGACCTTGTTCGGCGCACTCACGTTGCCCGAGCCGTTGATGCTCTTGACCGGAAAGTACGAGCCGCTGCGGAAGAAGTCCGAGCGCAGCACGGCACGCTGTAGCACGGTCTGAGTCGATGTATCGATGACGCGATCGCCGCCCGTCAGCGCCATGCGGAACTCGTCGATGGCCGAAGAGGCGGCCCAGTTCATGAAATTGCCCGAGAAATTTCCCGAACACTCGAATGACGAGTTGGCCGCACCGGAGATCACGAAGTAGCCGTTCGTGGCATCGTAGTTGTAGCACTTCGTAGCGTTGAAATAACCCAGGTATGTCTGGGTCTTGTCGTAGGCGCCACGATACGCTGCGCCCGTCGTCGGAAATTCCACCGACAGCGAGAGCATCAGGTTCGGGTGCACGTTCTGGCTGCGCCCGTACAGCGGGACAGTGGAGATCGCCACGGTCGGCACGCTGTTGGCCGCGCCCATGACCGAGACCCAGCCCATTGCAAAAACGGCCAGCAAGCCGCGAATGATTTTCATGGTGTTCAGCCCCCCGAAAAGGCTTTGTTTTTTTGCCATGTTTGTCGTGTCGCCCTATGCTGGTCAGCCCGGTGCATCGGTCTTGCGATAGACCGACTGCAGCATGACCTGTGCCCCTAGATTGGGCCCCCAACCGACTGCTGTGATGCGATAGAGGAAAGTGGCAGGCCCCTGCACATTCCCGCCGATTGTTCTGTCCGGCAGGATCTCAATGATGTAGCGCGGTTTCTGTGCGGGCAGCAGGCCCGTGCCCGTGGGGAAGGTCCGGCCGGTAAAGTCGCCGAAACCCACGGTCTGCGGCGTGCCTGATGCACTCCAGCTCACCGTATTCCAGACACCGGTGGCGCCATCAGGGGCCGGTTGGCATAGTCCCTGATAGGGCGTTGCTGTGCCGGGGCCGCCGGTGTTGCAACCGCTGCCAGGAAAGCCAGTGGCTTTGGTCGGGTCGAAGATTGCCGATCGCGTGTTGGTGGCCGTACCGTTGCCGGCCGATGCGTTCTGGATGTCGTATTCAGCGTCGCGCAAGGCCGCCTCGGCCGCCTGGAAAGCGATGTCCGTGTCGCGCTGGTTTCGACTCATCCGCTTGGAGTCGATGGCCAGCCGCGCGCCGCCGATTGCCAAAAGGGTGATGACGAGCAGCATCACCAGTGCAGTGATCAACGCGAAGCCCGTCGAACGCCCTCGAGTGCGAGTGGAGATCATCAGCATGACGGATCCCCCGAGAAGCAGGTCATGTAGTTGCGCGTTTGAACCGTGGCGGTAAAGAGCCGCCGCGCCATCTGCGTGTTTGCCGTGGCTTGGTAGGTGCCGTCGCCGTAGGTGTATTGCTTACCGAACAAGGTGAACTTCTGTGCGCCGCTGCCAACGTCTGCACTGGCGTTGTCGGCACGTACTACCAGCGCCACCTTGACGGCGTAGACGTTCTGCCAGTCGGTCGTCGACATGTCGGTGGCGCGTTTGAACACGTCCGGCACCGCGTCGCCGTCTACCGATACGCCATACAGAAACTGCAGCGACTCCACGCCCGGCACCAGTTGCTGGGTGGCGAACGTTGCCGTAGCGGCGCCTGTGCTGTCGCGCTGTCGGAACTTGCAGGCGAGGTATGGACCAGTGCTGTCGGTCTGAACGAAGAACATCGACAGGCCACGCTGGCTCGCTGCCAGGTCAATGCTGGTGGGGGAGGCGACGCCTTGGCCGGAGCAGTCGACCATCGAATTGTCCGGCACGGTTGGATTCGCAGCGGTGCCGGAGCCGAAAAAGCGGACCTCCAGGGCATCGTTGTTCTTGTCCACCATGGTGTTCTTGCACGATGCCGTTACCGTTTGCGAAAGCGATTCCACATCGCCTGGGTTATCGCAACCGTCCACCCCGCTGATCATGGGCGGGTCGCTTTGAGCAAGCTGGATCATTCCACCGCCGGACGTATTCGGCGGCGAAAACGCCGTTTGCCGAAGGGCTCGTGTGATGACGCCGAGGGCGAATTGTCCGCGCTCCTCCAGGTTCGAGCTGTCGTCGATGGTCGTGTAGGTCGAGCGCGTCATCAGATAGAACGACACGGTCGCCACCAGCACCAGCAGCGAGATCACCAGGGCGACCATCAGCTCGATGAGCGAGAAGCCGCGTGCATGAGCGATCGAGCGAACGAGAGGGCGACGCATCACTGGCCTCCCGTATCCACGACGACGACCATCTGCGGATTTGGCGCCACCGAACTGGCTGCATCTGCTGCGTTCGCCGCTGCGGCGCTGGCTGACAAGTCCTTGTTGGAGAAGCGTGAGACCCAGCCCATCTTGATCACGACCGGCGACGTGGCCGCTTTATCGCAGTTCCATCCGCTGAAACCCCCGGTAGTCGAGTAGGTTACGGTGTCACGGCAAACGACTGCGCGGCCGCCCGGCAGAGCGCCCTGAACGGCGCTTGCCCATTCGATGATGTCGAACTGGGCGGCGGCAGCGGCGCATACGGCGCTCCCCGACGTGCATCCACAGTTGGTTGCGCCGGTCACGCAACTCTGCGCATAAAAATTGATGGCAGACGTTCCGCTGGCGCTCTGGGTATCGATGAAGTAAGGCGAGCTGGCGGTGCCGAGCGTGCTCGAATTGGCCCGCATCCGATCCGCCATATTCGACGCCAATTGCAGGGCCAGCGTGTCATACGCTCCCTGCTGCGTGAACCGATACGACTTGATTAAAAGATTGGCGACACTCAGCACGCCGACGGCCAAAATCAGCACGGCGATCAATGCTTCGAGCATGGTGAAGCCAAGCGCTTTCCCCGGCAAAGCGTGGCGCATGGTGACTCCCGCAGATTGTTCCGACCAACTATTTTTTTAATGCTTCTTTCGTCACTTATCCGGGCATGGTACGCCAAGATTGTGACAAAGTGCTACTTCTTTGCTTTGACAGCGGATTTAACCGAAATTTTGGTCGGAACGCTAGCTGGAGCAGTGGGGGAGAACGGCGTCTATTGGCGGAATTCGTCGAGCATGTCGCGAAATTCCGACACATCCTCAAAACTCCGATACACCGACGCAAAGCGGATGTACCCGATCTTGTCCAGCCGCTTGAGTTCGCGCATCACCAGTTCGCCGACGCGGTCGCTGCCGATTTCCTTTTCGCCGTGGCTGAGGAGTTTTTCTTCGATGCGGGCGATGGCCTCGTCGATGGCCTCGGCGGATACGGGGCGCTTGCGCAGCGCCAGCCGCATGGAATCCTTGACCTTGTTGCGGTCGTAGTCGACGCGGCTGCCGTTCTTTTTGACGACGGCCGGAAAGAACAGCTCGATGCGTTCGTAGGTCGTGAATCGGCGGTCGCAGGATTCGCAGCGACGGCGGCGGCGCACAGTGTCGCCTTCTTCCGACATGCGGGTATCAATCACCTGGGTGGCCGCGTGGCCGCAAAAGGGGCATTTCATGCCGGTGGTCTCCTCGGCAACCTCAAAGAACGCACTGCGCTAAAAGAACAACGCCGCGATGGCCCCTCATTCAATTCGGGGCACATCGCGGCAGGGTACTACGTGGCCGGAAGATCCGGCCATCGGCGGATGCCTCAGGCGTAGACCGGGAACTGCTTGGTCAGCTCGGCCACCTTGGCGCGCACGGCGGCGATGTTCGCTTCGTCGTGCGGATTGTCCAGCACATCGGCGATCAGGTGTGCGACCTTAACGGCCTCCGCTTCCTTGAAGCCACGCGTGGTCATGGCCGGCGAACCCAGGCGCACGCCCGACGTCACGAACGGCTTTTCCGGGTCATTCGGAATGGCGTTCTTGTTGACAGTGATGTGTGCGTCACCCAGCACCTTCTCCGCTTCCTTGCCGGTGATCTTCTTGGCGCGCAGGTCGACCAGCATCACGTGGCTTTCAGTGCGGCCCGACACGATGCGCAGGCCACGGGCCATCAGCGTTTCGGCCATGGCTGCCGCGTTTTTCACGACCTGTTGCTGGTACGCCTTGAATTCCGGCGACAGCGCTTCCTTGAACGCCACTGCCTTGCCGGCGATCACGTGCATCAGCGGGCCGCCCTGGATACCCGGGAAGATCGCGGAGTTGATGGCCTTTTCGTGTTCGGCCTTCATCAGGATCACGCCACCGCGCGGGCCGCGCAGGCTCTTGTGCGTGGTCGTCGTGACGAAGTCGGCGTGCGGCACCGGATTCGGGTACACGCCAGCGGCGATCAGGCCGGCGTAGTGCGCCATGTCCACCATGAAATACGCGCCGATCGACTTGGCGATCTTGCCGATGCGCTCGAAATCGATGCGCAGCGCAAATGCCGATGCGCCGGCGATGATCAGCTTCGGCTTCTTCTCTTGCGCCAGGGCTTCGAGCGCGTCGTAATCGATGTCTTCCTGCGCGTTCAGGCCGTAGCTGACCACGTTGAACCACTTGCCGCTCATGTTGAGCGCCATACCGTGCGTCAGGTGGCCGCCTTCGGCCAGGCTCATGCCCATGATCGTGTCGCCCGGCTTGAGCACGGCGAAGAACACGCCCTGGTTGGCTTGCGAGCCCGAGTTCGGCTGCACGTTGGCGGCTTCGGCGCCGAAGAGCTGCTTCACGCGGTCGATGGCGAGCTGTTCCACCACGTCCACGTATTCGCAACCGCCGTAGTAACGCTTGCCGGGATAACCCTCGGCGTACTTGTTGGTCAGTTGGGAGCCCTGCGCGGCCATCACGGCGGGGGACGTGTAGTTCTCGGAGGCAATCAGCTCGATGTGGTCTTCCTGACGCTGATTTTCCTTCTGGATGGCGGCAAAGATTTCGGGATCGATCTGGTCGATCGTATAGCGGCTGCGTTCGAACATGGCGAGTGTCTGGTCTGAAACGAAACGGAAATGGCGGAGATCGGGCGAGGCGTGGGGAAACATGCGCGCGGCTTGAACGACTGCGCTCGGGGTTGGCCGATTGCAGCGGGTGTCCAAGTCACCCTGTGCTTCCCATTCGCTGCCCAGGCGAGCGGCAGGCGCCGTTGTGCATGACGCCAGAAACCTTGCGCTTCCTCGTGGTCGCTGCCCACATGTCGAAGCCGCTCAAAGCAGCTTCAGGATTCGCCAGTCGCGCAAGGTGGAATGGTTGCCCGCGAGTGTACGACAGCCCCATGGCCGCTGCAAGAAGCGGGCGTGCAGACGCGCACATTGCGGTGCAATACCGCGCAACGCTTCAGGTAAACTCTGACCTTTCGTTTTTTCAGGCCCGGAGACACTTCCATGATCGTATTCGTGACCGGCGCAACGGCCGGGTTCGGCGCGGCCATCGCGCGGCGTTTCGTGCGAGAAGGCCATCGTGTGATTGCGGCAGGCCGCCGCCAGGACCGCCTTGATGCGCTCAAGGCTGAATTGGGTGACGCCGTGCTGCCATTCGTGCTGGACGTGCTGGACGTCGATGCCGTTGCTGCGCTGCCGGGTACGCTGCCCGAGGGCTGGCGCGAAGTCGACGTGCTGGTCAACAACGCCGGTCTGGCGCTGGGCCTCGAACCCGCGCAGCGTGCTGACCTGACCGATTGGGACCGCATGATCGGCACCAACTGCTCGGGACTGGTGCATATGACGCGTGCGTTACTTCCGGCCATGGTCGAGCGCAATCGTGGTCACATCATCAATATTGGCTCGATTGCCGGGACGTACCCGTATCCGGGCGGCAACGTGTATGGCGCCACCAAGGCGTTTGTCCGCCAGTTTTCGTTGAACTTGCGGGCGGACCTGACCGGCACGCGCGTACGCGTATCGAACGTCGAGCCAGGCCTTTGCTCCGGCACGGAGTTTTCCAACGTGCGTTTCAAGGGCGACGATGCCCGTGTGGAGAAGGTCTACGAAGGCACCGAGGCGCTCACCGCCGACGATATCGCCGAGGCCGTCTACTGGATGGCGGCGCTCCCGGCGCACTTCAATGTCAACGCGATGGAACTGATGCCCGTTTGCCAGTCATTCTCGGCCACCAGCGTGACGCGAGGCATGGCCTGAATTCGAGCGCAAGCCCTCGGCCGGTCGGTGGATGGCTGGCCGTCACTTGCGTCTTGGTAAAATTACCCGATGGCTTCTTTTGACTGGAACCTGCGCGTGTATTGGGAAGATACCGACGCAGGCGGCGTGGTGTTTTACGCCAACTATTTGAAATTTTTTGAGCGCGCCCGCACCGAGTGGCTGCGCGCCCTCGGGGTCGATCAGCAGGCGCTGGCCGACACGACCGGGGCCATTTTCGTGGTCCGCAGCACCGCCGTGGATTACCGCGCGCCGGCCCGCTTGGACGACCTGCTGCAGATCCGTTCGCGTATGGAACGGGTCGGCCCCGCGTCAGTCCAATTCGCCCAGGAAGGCTGGCGCGGCGACGTTTTGCTCGCATCAGGCACGATTCGTGTTGGATGTGTCGACCGGCTCACTTTCCGGCCGACCCCGATTCCCGCTCCCGTACTCGCAACCATCAAAGCCGCCGCATGAATCCCGTCGAGGTCACACAAGATCTGTCGATCGTCTCGCTGGTGCTGCACGCCAGCCTCCTGGTCCAATTTGTCATGGGCCTGCTGCTGGTGATGTCGCTGTTCTCCTGGACGTACATCTTCCGCAAAGCGTTTGCGCTGCGCGCCGCGCGCAGCCAGACCGAATCGTTCGAGCGCGATTTCTGGGCCGGTGGCGACCTGCAGGCGCTGTACCAGAGCGCTGCCAACAACCGCCACACCACCGGCGCGCTGGAACGCATCTTTGAAGCCGGCATGCGCGAATACCTCAAGGCGCGCGAGCTGCAGCGCGGCGGCGGCGATCCGAGCGCCATTCTCGATGCCTCCCGCCGTGCTATGCGTGCGGCTTACCAGCGCGAGATGGATTCGCTCGAATCGCACCTGCCATTCCTGGCATCGGTCGGCTCGGTCAGCCCGTACATCGGCCTGTTCGGCACGGTGTGGGGGATCATGAACGCCTTCCGCGGCCTGTCCAACGTGCAACAGGCGACGCTGTCGGCGGTGGCTCCTGGCATTGCCGAAGCGCTGGTCGCCACGGCCATCGGTTTGTTTGCGGCCATTCCGGCGGTGATCGCCTACAACCGCTACGCCACGGAGATGGACCGCCTGGCCAACCGTTTCGAGAGCTTCATGGAAGAGTTCTCGAACATCCTCCAGCGCCAGACGCGCTAAGGAGCCGCGCTCATGGCTACCATCCAGCGAACGCGCCGCGCCCGACGGGCCAAGGCTGACATCAACGTCGTTCCGTACATCGACGTGATGCTGGTGCTGCTGGTCATCTTCATGGTGGCGGCACCCGTGGTGAACCCGGGCGTGGTCAATCTGCCCTCGGTGGCCAACGCCACGCCGCAGCAGACCCAGCCGCCTATCGTCGTGACGATCAAGGGCGACGGCACGATCCTTGCTCGCATCAAGACGGGTTCCGGCGCCACCGAGCAGAAGCTCGCCAACAACAACGAGCTGCGCGCATTTGTGAAGCAGCGCACGGACGAAAACCCCGATCAGCCCGTCGTGATTGCCGCCGACAAGTCGGTGCAGTACGACCGCGTGCTGACCGTGATGAGCGTGCTCAAGGGCGATGGCGTGAAGCGCGTCGGCCTGATGGTGAAATCGTCATGAGCACGTTGAAGAATCCGGGCGAGGCAACCTGAACGTCATGGCTACGACGTCGTTGCACCGTTACGAGCCTGTTCGCGAGCGCGGCACGCTGCGCGCGTTCGGGTTGGCGGTCCTGACACACATTCTGCTGTTGATCTTTCTGTACTTTGGCGTGCAGTGGCAGAGCAGCACCCCGCGTGGCGAAGAAGCCGAGCTGTGGGACGAGGCGGCGGTTCAGCAGGCCGTGCAGCAGGCCGCGCCGGTGCCGGACGTCAAGCCGGAACCGGTGATCAAGGCGCCGCCGGCCAAGGTGGAAGAAGAAGCGGACATCGCGCTGGAGCAGCAGAAGCGCAAGCGCGAACAGGAGGCTGCTGCCGCCCGTGAGGCCGAACTCGCGCGCCGCGCCGCCGAAGCGCGCGCGGAAGCCCAGCGACAAGCCCGTCTGAAGGAAGAGCAACAGGCGCGTCAGGCGGAACTCCAACGCAAGGCCTTGGCCGAACAGCAGGCCAAGGAAAAGGCCGCTGAGAAGGCTGCCGCGGACGCAGCGCAGGCCCGCAAGAATGCGCAGCTGCAAGCCCAGGCCGAAGCGAAGGCCAAGGCGGAAGCTGATGCGAAGCAGAAGGAATTGAAGGCCAAGGCCGCCGCAGAGGCCAAAGCCAAGGCTGACGCCGAGCGTAAGGCGAGTGAATCGCGTGCCAATGCACAACGCCAGGCGCAGCTGGATCGGCTGCGCGCGATGGCCGGTGCGGGCGCGACGGGCACGGTGGCGGGCTCCGGCGGCGGTGTCGGCAATGCCCAGGGCACGGGCGGCACGGCGTCGGCGGGGTATGCCGAGCGTGTGCGGGCCAAGGTCAAGCCGAACATCCTGTTCGATCCTTCGGCGGTCAATGGCAACCCGTCGGCGGTCGTGTCGGTGCAGATGGCGCCGGATGGTTCGATCCTGTCGAAGCGCCTGACGAAATCGAGCGGCAACGGCGCCTATGACGAAGCCGTGATGCGCGCGGTCGAACGCTCGGATCCGCTGCCGCGCGATACCAACGGCAAAGCGCCGTCGAGCGTCATCCTGACGTTCCGGCCGAAGGAATAACGGGCTGGCGCTCCTCAAAGTTGCGCCGGCCAGCGTACTCAGATTCCGGATTTGATAGTAGGGAAGATGAACATGATGCGAACGATGTGGATCCCGATGTTTCGACGCGCGGCGCAGGCGCTGCTGCTGACTGCGGCAAGCGTCGGCGTGGCCCATGCCCAGCTCAACGTGGAGATCTCGGGGGTCGGCGCCAGCCAGTACCCGATCGCGATCGCCAATTTCCAGGGCGAGGCACAGGCTCCGCAAAACCTCTCGGCGATCGTCCGGGCAGACCTGGTGCGCAGCGGCCGCTTCTCAAACGTCGATGTGGCCGGGGCGGTCGTGCCGGAAAGCCCGGCGCCTGACCTGGGCGCCTGGAAGTCCAAGGGCGCAGCAGCCTTCGTGGGCGGCACCGTGACCCGCAACGGCGACCGCTATGAAATCCGCTTCCGTTTGTACGACACCGCCAAGGGCGAAAGCCTGGGCGGCCTGTCGCTCACGCGCGGCCCCGGCCAATTGCGCTTGGCCGCACACGAAATTGCCGATTACATCTACCAGAAGCTGATCGGCGAGCGCGGCGTTTTTGCGACGCGCCTCTCGTACGTGTCCAAGGTCGGCCGCCGGTTCCAGCTGCAGGTTTCCGACTCGGACGGCGCCAATCCGCAGATCGCGTTGACGAGCAATGAGCCGATCATTTCGCCGTCGTGGTCGCCGGACGGCACCAAGGTCGCGTATGTGTCGTTCGAGAGCAAGAAGCCGGTGGTGTATGTGCATGACCTGGTGGCAGGCCGCCGCACGGTCATTTCGAACCAGAAGGGCAACAACTCGGCGCCGGCCTGGTCGCCGGATGGTCGTCACGTGGCGGTGTC
This sequence comes from Ralstonia sp. UNC404CL21Col, assembly GCF_000620465.1. Classification (GTDB taxonomy): domain Bacteria; phylum Pseudomonadota; class Gammaproteobacteria; order Burkholderiales; family Burkholderiaceae; genus Ralstonia; species Ralstonia flatus. Next base: position 655,265 of record NZ_JIBE01000003.1, on the reverse strand, counting down.
GCTCTCGCGCGATGGCAATACGCAGGTCTACCTGGTCAACGCCGATGGCTCGGGCCTGCGCCGCCTGAGCCGCAGCAGCGCGATCGATACCGAGCCGTCGTTCTCGCCGGATGGCCGTTATATCTACTTTACGAGCGACCGTGGTGGTGCTCCGCAGATCTATCGCATGTCGGTTGACGGAGAAGAGTCGGGCGGTGCGCAACGCGTGACGTTCAAGGGCAGCTACAACACCAGCCCGCGTGTGTCGCCGGACGGCAAGCTGCTGGCGTACATCTCGCGCGTGGGCGGCGCCTTCCGCCTGTATACGCAGGACTTGTCCAACGGCGATGTGAACGCGCTGACGGACACCTCGAACGACGAATCGCCGAGCTTTGCGGCCAACGGCAAGTTCATCCTGTATGCCACGCGCGTTGGCGGCAAATCGGTGTTGGCCGCGGTGTCGACCGATGGCCGTACGCGTCAGGTTCTTTCCCTCCAGGCCGGCGAAGTTCGTGAGCCGGCGTGGGGTCCTTTCATGCAATAACGAAGCTGTTCCACTAGGAGAAATCGGACATGTCGAAGTCCCAAACCATGATCAAACTCGCAGCCATTGCCGCGCTGCTGGCCCTGGGCGCTTGCAGCTCGGGCGTGAAGCTCGACGATACGGCCAAGAACGGTACGGGTGCTGCCGATGGCACGGGCGCTGATGCCCGCACGGTGACGCCGGTGGACGTGGGCCGTGACGAACTGACCGACCCGAACAGCCCGCTGGCCAAGCGCAGCATCTACTTCGATTTCGACAGCTACTCGGTCAAGTCGGAGTACCAAGGCCTGCTGGGCCAGCACTCGCGCTACCTGCAATCGCACAACCAGCGCAAGGTCCTGATCCAGGGCAACACCGACGAGCGCGGCACCAGCGAGTACAACCTCGCACTGGGCCAGAAGCGTGCCGAGGCCGTGCGTCGCGCCCTGTCGTCGATGGGCGTGCCCGACAGCCAGATGGAAGCCGTGAGCCTGGGCAAGGAAAAGCCGCAAGCGACCGGCCACGACGAAGACTCGTGGGCACAGAACCGCCGCGCCGACATCGTCTACTGATCGGTACGGTTTGAAGTGGAACGCGCCGGCTGCGAGGTTGCGGCCGGCGTTCTTACGTTGGCAATCACATGAATACGATGATGAAACAGCGCGCTTATGGGGCCATGCGTCAGGCCATCCTGATGGCGACGCTCGTCGCGGGTGGCGCCCTCACCATGGCCGGCCCGGCGGCAGCGGGGGTGTTTGACGACGATGAGGCGCGCCGCGCCATCATCGACATGCGCGACAAGTTCAACAACTTCCAGTCGACGGCGGCACAACGCATCGATCAGAACAGCAAGAACCTGATCGACGCGCAAAACCAGATCGAGACACTCAAATCCGAAGTGGCGCGCCTGCGCGGGCAGAACGAAGTCCTGCAGAACAGCGTCGATACGCTGACCAAGCAGCAGAAGGATTACTACGCCGACCTCGATGCGCGCCTGAAGAAGTTCGAGCCGCAGCAAGCGACGGTGGACGGCCGCGAGGGCATGGTCCAGCCGAACGAGAAGCCGGAATACGATGCTGCGCTCAAGGCGTTCCAGGGCGGCGACTTCAAGGGCGCGGGCAATCAGTTCTCGGCGTTCGTGAAGAAGTATCCGCAAAGCCCGTATCTGCCGCTGGCGCAGTTCTGGCTGGGCAACGCGCTCTATGCGCAGCGCGACTACAAGGGCTCAAGCTACGTGCTGGAGAACATGGCGCGCACTAATCCGCAGCATCCGAAGGCGCCCGATGCGCTGCTGCAGGTGGCGACCAACCAGGGCGAGTCAGGCCAGAAGGCGGCTGCACGCAAGACGCTCGAAACCGTGGCCTCGCAGTATCCCGGTACCGAGCAGGCCAAGACCGCCCAAAGCCGTCTGAAGACGATGCGCTGATCGGCAAACCGCACAGCATGTGGACCAACGCCCGCCCGTGGCTGCACCGGCGGGCGTTTTTCATGGGGCGCCAAATGGCGGACATATGGGGCAGCGGGGGCGCGCCGGGCGGTGGCACGCTAAAATGCGGGCCTTCCCGAATCGCTTTGCAAGGCTTCGCCCATGAAAAAACGCGCCATCGTCCTGCTTTCCGGCGGGTTGGACTCTGCCACCGTGCTCGCCATGGCCAATGCCGATGGCTTTGAGACCTACGCGCTGTCGATGCGCTACGGCCAGCGGCACTCGTCCGAATTGGAGGCGGCCAAGAAAGTGGCGGCGGCGCTCGGCGCAGTGCGCCATGAAATCGTCGATCTGGACCTGCGCAAGTTCGGTGGCTCCGCGTTGACCGACGACACGCTCGACGTGCCGACCGACGGCGCGCAATCGGGCATTCCGATCACGTATGTGCCGGCGCGCAACACGATCATGCTGTCGCTGGCGCTCGGCTGGGCCGAGGCGGTTGGCGCACGTGACCTGTTCTTTGGCGCGAATGCCGTGGACTACTCCGGCTATCCGGATTGCCGTCCCGAATACGTGGCCGCTTACGAAACGCTCGCCAACCTGGCGACGAAGGCCGGCGTGGAAGGCGAGCGCATCCGTGTGAACGCGCCCATCATCGACATGACCAAGGCGGAGATCATCCAGGCCGGCGTGCGGCTGGGCGTGGACTACGGCCTGACCGTGTCGTGCTACAAGGCCGACGACGCCGGCCGCGCTTGCGGCGTGTGCGATTCGTGCCGCATCCGCAAGGCCGGCTTCGAAGCCGCAGGCGTGCCCGACCCCACCCGCTACGTCTGAGGCGCCATGCCCGAAATCGACCTCAACGCGTTGTCCCACACGGTGCTGTGGGGCACGTTTGCGCTGACGTTCGTGTTTGGCGCCATCCTTCAGCGCACGCACTTCTGCACGATGGGCGCGGTGTCCGACGTCGTCAACATCGGCGACTGGAACCGGCTGCGCATGTGGGCGCTGGCCATCGGCGTGGCCATGATCGGCACGGGGTGCCTGAGCTGGCTTGGCCTGATCGATACAAGCAAAACGATCTACACGGCCAGCAAGCTGCTGTGGCTGTCGTCGCTGGTGGGCGGGCTGCTGTTCGGATTTGGCATGGTGCTGGGCTCGGGATGCGGCAGCAAGACACTCGTGCGTATCGGCGGCGGCAACCTCAAGTCGGTGGTGGTGTTCGTGTTCCTGGGGCTGGCGGCGTACATGACGCTCAAGGGCGTGTTTGGCGTGGTGCGTGTGGCAACGGTGGACAGCGTTGCCATTGCGCTGCCGACGTCGCAGGATTTGCCGAGTGTGCTGGGGCACGCGTTTCCCGCCGATGCGCGCGTGCTGCGTCTGGCGCTGGCGCTGATGATCGGCGGGGCGCTGTCGCTGTGGGCGCTGCTGGGGCGCGATTTCCGCACGGGTGACAACCTGCTGGGCGGCATCGGCGTTGGCCTCATCATCGTCGGCATGTGGTACGTCTCGGGGCATCTCGGCTATGTGCAGGAAGATCCGAACACGCTGCAGGAAGCGTTCGTGGCGACCAACAGCGGCCGCATGGAAGCGCTGAGTTTCGTGGCGCCGGTGTCGTACACGCTGGAGTGGCTGATGTTCTTCAGTGATACATCGAAGGTGCTGACGGTCGGTATCGTCAGCGTGCTCGGTGTGATTGCCGGCTCGGCGGCGGTGGCGCTGGTCACGCGTACGTTCCGCTGGGAAGGCTTTGCCAATGCGGAGGACACGGGCAACCACATCATCGGTGGCATCCTCATGGGCATCGGCGGCGTCACGGCGCTGGGTTGCACGATCGGGCAAGGGCTGTCCGGCGTATCGACGTTGGCGATCGGTTCGTTCATCGCGCTGGCGGGCATCGTGATTGGTGCGGTGCTGGCGTTCCGCTACCAGATGTGGCGAATGGAACGTCTCGTTTGATGGGGCGGACCGTTGACAGAATCGCGGGTATCTCCCTATAATCGCGGTCTTTGGGGTCTTTAGCTCAGTCGGTAGAGCAGTAGACTTTTAATCTATTGGTCGCGGGTTCGAATCCCGCAGGACCCACCAAAATTCGAAGGGCTGACAGGCGACTGTCGGCCCTTTTTGTTTGGCTGTTTTTTTGCACGCCTGGCGCTTCTCTGCTCTGCGCGTGGCCTTGCTTCCACATCGAAAGCGCGGGCACTCCCTCCTTGCCGATAGCCCTATCCCCGATTCGCCGAACACATGCGCGGCGCGTCGCATTTTGCCGCCGCCGCTAGGGATTTCCTCTATAGCGTCGCCGATCTCCAGCCGCGACCATATCCCCTAATGGAACCGGTTCCATACGGAGAAAAGCGCACAAATGGCAGATATCGTGATCGTGGCGAGCGCGTTCGGCGCCGCGCAGGTGCTTGAGCAGGGGCATCACGCCTATGTTCCCCTCGCCGCGTCGGTCGGCGCTGCCGGCTTCGAGGTGCGGCGCGAATTGTTGCCCGCTGGGCTGGACGGCACGGTATCGGCAGATGTCCTGGCGGCGCTGGGTCGCCTGATGGCCGCATACGGCTTGTGGGCGGTCTACTCGACGCCTGCCACGCTGTACTCCCACGACGGCACGTTGGACACGGTCGCCATTCGCGGTGCGCTGGTGGAAGCGCAGACCTTGGGCGCGCGCATCGTGAAGTTCCAGCTCGGCGGGTTTGCCGGCGATGCGTCGCCGGAGGCGCTGGCCCAACTGTTGCAAGGGTGGCGCGCACGGGTGCTCGTTGAGAACGGTCAGCAGGCGGTGGGCGGGTCGCTGTCGCAGTTCCAAGGCTTGTTCGGCGCATTGGAAGCCGCGGGCGCGGCCGACATGCTCGGCATGACGTTCGACGTTGGCAACTGGGAGTGGGCTGGCGAAACGCCGCTTGCATGCGCGCAGGCGCTGGCCCCGTACGTCGAATACATCCATTGCAAGAGCGTCGCGGGCGAGGGCGCGCGTCGCTTTGCCGTCGCGCCTGCGGGCAACGATGCGCGATTCGCCGCTGTGCTGGCCGCGCTGCCCGGCGATGTACCGCGCGGCATCGAATTTCCGTTTAACGCGGTCGATCCCGCCGCGGACGCCCATCAACATGTCATGTGGCTCAAGGCCGCCTGACGGTGACTCGACATCGAAGGAGCTTACGCATGTCGCATACGTTGGATGTCATCACCTATGGCGAAGCCATGGCGATGTTCGTGGCGACGGCGCCCGGGCCGCTCGCGCAGGCCACGCAGTTCACCAAGCGCATCGCCGGTGCCGATCTGAACGTCGCTGTCGGCTTGAGCCGCCTCGGTTTTCGCGTCGGCTATGTGAGCCGGGTGGGGCAGGATTCGTTCGGCGAATATGTGCTGGAGACGCTGGCACGCGAACGGATCGACGCCTCGTGTGTAGCGGTGGACCCGCAGTATCCGACGGGCTTCCAGCTGAAGTCGCGCGCCGACGATGGCAGCGACCCGCGTGTCGAATACTTCCGTAAAGGCTCGGCCGCCAGCCGCCTCTCCCGCGCCGACTATGTCGCCGACTATGTGCTCAGCGCGCGCCATCTGCATCTGACCGGCGTGGCCCCTGCCATTTCTGCGTCGTCGTGTGAACTTGCGTTCCACCTCGCGAGGGAGATGCGTGCGGCCGGTCGCTCGATTTCCTTTGACCCGAACCTGCGCCCAACGCTGTGGCCTTCCGCAACGGAGATGGTGAGCACGCTCAACGCGCTGGCGTCGCTTTCCGATTGGGTGCTGCCCGGCTTGGCCGAGGGGCAGCAACTGACCGGCTATGACACTCCGGCTGACATCGCGCGTTTCTATCTGGACCGAGGCGCGCGCGGCGTTGCCATCAAGCTGGGCGCTGCCGGCGCCTACTACCAGACCGCAGATGGCGCGGAAGGCGTTGCCGACGGCGTGCGCGTGGAGCGCGTTGTCGACACAGTCGGCGCGGGCGACGGCTTTGCGGTGGGCGTAGTCAGCGCGCTGCTTGAAGGGCTGTCTGCCGAGCAGGCCGTTGCGCGCGGCAACCGGATTGGCGCGCTGGCGATCCAGGTGATCGGCGATTCCGAGGGCCTGCCGACCCGCGCCGCGCTCGAGGTCCTTGAACAAACGGCCCGCCCGGGGTGCGAGCCGGAATCCATTCCCAGCGTCTAACGCAGCGCTTCGACTGCAGCCCTCGCGGGCAACGCACACTATCAAAGGAGACACGAACATGGCAACGCAACTTGCTGCGCGGCGCTGGTGGATGATCATGCCGATCGTCTTTATCACCTACAGCCTCGCCTACCTCGACCGCGCGAACTATGGCTTCGCGGCGGCGGCCGGCATCAATCACGATCTGGGGATCAGCCAGGGGCTGTCGTCGTTGATCGGTGCGCTGTTCTTCCTCGGCTATTTCTTCTTCCAGATTCCGGGCGCCATCTATGCCGAGCGCCGGAGCGTGAAGAAGCTCGTGTTCATCAGCCTCGTGTTGTGGGGCTTGTGCGCCGCGCTGACGGGTGTCGTGAGTGACATTCCGTCGCTGCTGGCGATCCGGTTTGTGCTGGGCGTGGTCGAGGCGGCCGTCATGCCGGCCATGCTGATCTACATCAGCAACTGGTTTACCAAGCAAGAACGCTCGCGCGCGAATACGTTTCTGATTCTCGGCAATCCCGTGACGGTGCTGTGGATGTCGGTGGTATCGGGCTACCTCGTGCGCGAGTTTGGCTGGCGCCATATGTTCATCGCGGAGGGCGTGCCCGCCATCATCTGGGCCGTGTGCTGGTGGTGTCTGGTGCAGGACAAGCCCGCGCAGGCACCCTGGCTGAGCCCCCAGGAAAAACGCGATCTCGAACAAGCGTTGGCGGCGGAGCAGGCGACCATCAAGCCGATGCGCAACTATGGCGAGGCCTTCCGCTCGCCCGCCGTCATCAAGCTGTGTGCGCAGTACTTCTGCTGGAGCATCGGGGTCTATGGCTTCGTGCTGTGGCTGCCGTCCATCGTCAAGAACGGCTCGTCGCTCGGCATGGTCGAGACGGGCTGGCTGTCGGCACTGCCGTATCTGGCGGCCACTATCGCGATGCTCGCGGCGTCGTGGGCATCCGACAAGGTGGGGTCGCGGCGCGGTTTCGTCTGGCCGTTCCTGCTGGTGGGGGCCGCAGCGTTTGCCGCATCGTTTGCCCTCGGCTCAACGCATTTCTGGATGTCGTATGTGCTGCTCGTGATTGCCGGTGCGGCGATGTATGCGCCGTATGGTCCGTTCTTCGCGATCGTGCCGGAGTTGCTGCCGAAGAACGTGGCCGGTGGCGCGATGGCGTTAATCAACAGCATGGGTGCTCTCGGTTCGTTTGTCGGCTCGTACTTCGTTGGCTACTTGAACGGTGCCACGGGCTCTCCGCTGGCGTCGTACGCATTCATGAGCGCGGCGCTGTTGGCCGCCGTGGTGCTCACGCTCTGCGTCAAGCCGCAACCGCGTGACGCTTATCCGCTTGCCAATCCTGTCCCTGGAAAATGAACCGATGAAACCGCTTGTTGTTGCCTACAAGCCGCTGCCGGACGATGTCGTGGCCCAGTTGCGCGAGCATGTCGAACTCGTGCAGGTTGACGGTGCCGAGGCGTTGACCGAGGCGCTTGCCAACGCCGAAGGCGCGATCGGTGCGAGCCTGAAGATCACGCCTCGGATGCTCGACAGCGCGCCCAGGCTCAGGGCATGGTCCACGATCTCTGTCGGCTATGACAATTTCGACGTGCCCGATCTCACGCGTCGCGGCATTGCGCTTGCGCACACGCCGGATGTGTTGACCGAGTCGACCGCCGATACCGTGTTTTCGCTGATCCTCACCTCGGCGCGTCGCGTGGTGGAGTTGGCCGAGTGGGTCAGGGCCGGCAACTGGCAGCGCAGCATCGGGCCGGAGCTTTACGGCACGGATGTCCAGGGCAAGACGATCGGCATCGTCGGGCTGGGTCGGATCGGCGCGGCGTTGGCCCGCCGTGCGGCGCTGGGGTTCCGGATGCGTGTGCTCTACACGAACCGGCATCCGCATCCCGAGGCTGAAGCGCAGTACGGCGCGCGCCGCGTGACGCTCGACACATTGCTGGCCGAATCGGATTTTGTGTGCTTGCAGGTGCCGCTGACGCCCGAAACGCACCACCTCATCGGCGCGACGGAACTGGCAAAGATGAAGCGCAGCGCGATCCTGATCAACGCATCGCGTGGCCCCGTCGTCGACGAAGCGGCGCTCATCCATGCATTGCGCGACGGTACGATCCGCGGCGCGGGGCTCGATGTGTTCGAGCACGAGCCGCTGCCGGCCGACTCGCCGCTGCTGGCAATGAAGAACGTGGTGGCCTTGCCCCATATCGGCTCCGCAACGCACGAGACGCGGCACGCCATGGCCCGCTGCGCGGCCGACAACCTGATCAGGGCACTGGGCGGTACGTTGCGTGAGAACCTGGTCAATCCACAGGTGTTGAAGCACGCGCGCACCTCGTGAGCCGCGTGCCGGGATTGCGCTATGATCCTCGCACCCTGGCGCCGGCCCCCCGCGCCGACGGCCCGTTCTGAAGCGCATCGTGACTGATTTCCCATCCTCTTCCTCGCGCCCTGCGACCATCACCGACGTGGCCCGCGAAGCGGGAACCGGCAAGACCAGCGTGTCGCGCTACCTGAACGGCGAGATGCAGGTCCTTTCCGAAGATTTGCGACAGCGCATCGAAGCCGCCATCCAGCGGTTGAACTACCGGCCCAACCAGATGGCGCGTGGTCTCAAGCGCGGCCGCAATCGGCTGCTCGGCATGCTGGTGGCCGACCTGACCAATCCTTACACGATCGAAGTCCTGCAGGGCGTTGAAGCAGCCTGCCACGCGTTGGGCTACATGCCGCTCATCTGCCACGCCGCAAACGAGATCGAGATGGAGCGCCGGTTCGTGCAGTTGCTGACGACGTATCGGGTCGAAGGCCTGATCGTCAATGCGCTCGGCGCGGAAGAGGCCGTGTTGCGGCCGCTGCGGGGCGGCGGCATTCCCGCTGTGCTGGTGGATCGCACGGTAGAAGGGTTCGACGCCGACCTCGTGGGGCTCGATAACGGCGACGCCGTCAGCTTGGGCGTGCAGCATTTGCTCGATCAAGGTTTCGATGCCATCCAGTTCATCGTGCAGCCGTTTCAGCAAGTCAGCTCGCGGCGCGAGCGTGAACGTGCGTTCCGAGAGGCGATGGCAGCGCGAGGGCGGCCAGCGGAGCCAGCCGTTGTGCTTGACCCGAATGACGCCGCCTCGGCTGAACGTGCGCTGGCCGAGATCGCTGCACGCATTGATGCAGTGCACCGCCGGGGCGGAAAGCGACTGGCGCTGTTTGTTGCCAATGCGCCGGTGGCGCTCATCGTGGCGCGGCATCTGCGCACGCAGTTCGGCGCGGCGTGGCAGGAGCGTGCGGCGCTGTTGTCGATCGACGATCCGGAATGGGCGGAATTGATCGGCATCACGACGATCCGGCAACCGACGTACGACATCGGTTACAAGGCCGTCGAATTTGTGCATGAACGCATCGAGGGCGTGACCGGCGATGCCCGTGTCGTGTTGCTGCCCGGTACGCTCGTCGAGCGTGCTTCGACGGTGCATGTTGTCGAGGCTGCGTCATGACGTTGCGTCTCTACCTGGCCGGGCCGGATGTTTTCCGTCCCGAGCCGGTCGTGCACGGCGAAGCCCTTAAAACGCTGTGCGCGCAGTTCGGCTTCATCGGTCTGTATCCGCTCGATAACGCGATCGCCCCGCAGGCCGACGGCCCTGCGACCGCTGCGGAGATCTATCGCCAGAACATCGCGCTGATCGATTCGGCTGACGCCGTGCTCGCCAACGTAGTTGACTTCCGTGGCCACGAGCCCGATTCCGGCACGTGCTTCGAAATCGGCTACGCCATCGCCCGCGGCAAAGACGTGTGGTGCTATCACGTGCCCGCCGCGCCGCTCCTGGCGCAGGTGCCGAATACAAACGGCAACGATGCCGACGGCTGGGCCGTGGAAGATTTCGGCCTGCCGCGCAACCTCATGATCGCGTGCAGTTGTCACCTCGTCGCGGGCGATGTGCGCGCGTGTCTGGAGCGCATGCGCGTGCACTACGCATAGTCGCGCGCTGGATATGCGTATGCGGATTGCTTCCTTCAAGGCGGTAGGCGCCGTCCGTATAGTGCCTGCACCGGATGGCGTCTCCGACGCGAGGCAAACGCATGAAGCTCGACGATCTGCATCAACTTCCCGACCTTACGCATCTGCTGGCTGAGTTGGCGGCAACGGCTGCGCAGCGTGACCAGCACGGCGGCCATGCCGCGCACGAGAAAGCCGCGATTGCGCGAGCGGGCCTGCTGCCCCTGGTGATCCCCTCGCAATACGGCGGAAGCGGCGTCAGTTGGGCCGATGCCTTTGCCGCAGTGCGCGCCATCGCCGCAGTTGACAGCTCCCTTGGGCACTTGCTGGCTTTCCAGTATCTGCAGACCGCGACCGTGTATCTGTACGGCTCCGACGCGCAGCGCGAACGCTTCCTGCGTCCGACCGCCGAGCTGGGGTGGTGGTGGGGCAACGCCGTCAATCCGCTCGACCATCGCCTGCGTGCGCAGCGCTCGGGCAGCGGCTGGCTGCTCGATGGCGAAAAGGGTTTCTGTTCCGGCACGCTCGGCTCCGACGTGATGGTCGTGTCTGCCCACGACGCGGCCAGCGGCAACCCCGTTGTGGCGGTCGTGCCGACAGCGCGCTACGGCATCACGGTGCGGGATGACTGGCATCCGATCGGGCAGCGCCAGACCGACAGCGCCTCAGTGCAATTCCGGCATGTGCAGGTCAGCGAAGACGAAGTGCTGGTGCGCCCCGAGGTCGTCCTCACGCCATATCAAACCTTGCGTTCCTGCATCGCGCAGAACGTACTGGTCAATCTCTACACCGGCATTGCGGCAGGCGCGCTGGACGAGGCGCGCAAGCACACGCTGCAGTCGTCACGGCCGTGGATCACATCAGGGGTGGAGCGCGCTGCGGACGATCCGTACCAAATTCACCGCTTTGGCGAGATGCGCGTGCAATGGCTGGCTGCGGAAGCGCTGGCCGATCGCGCCATCCAGCGGTTGGACCGCGCATGGCGCAAAGGCGCCGCGCTCAGCGCTGAGGAGCGTGCCGAAGTGTCGCTCGCTACGGCCGAAGCCAAGGTATTGGCACATCGCGCCGCATTGTTCGTCGCCCAGGAATTGTTCGAGGCGACGGGCGCACGCTCGACCAAGGCCGCGCTCGCGCTGGACCGCTTCTGGCGCAACGCGCGCACGCATACGCTGCACGACCCGCTCGACTACAAGCTGCGCGCCATCGGCCGCTACGCGCTGGAAGGCATCCTGCCCGACGCCACCATCTACGGCTAAGCGCCTATCGATCTGCACATTCCTTCGTTGGCACGCGGAGGGGGCGAGCGGTGTAATGTGAAATTCGTCTATTGCCGCGCGCTTACATCATGTCCGACGCCGTTGTTGCCGCCGTTGCCACGGATGCTCCTGCCGTTCACACGGCCCGATTCCACATTCGCCGCCTGCCCGACGCGCCGCTGGGCGCAGAGGTTCTGGGCCTGGGCGATGCAGCCGATTTGTCCGACGCAGACATCGCCGCCATCCGCCACGCCTGGCTCGCGCATGACGGCCTGCTCGTTTTCCGTGACGTCGAATTCACGCCGCAGGCGCAAGTGGCCTTCAGCCGCCGCTTCGGCCCGCAGCAGGTGCATGTGCTGAATCAGTTCCATCTGAGCGGCTATCCGGAAATCCTGGTTGTCTCCAACGTGGTCGAGAACGGCAAGCCGATCGGCCTGGGCGATGCAGGGCGGGATTGGCATTCAGACCTGTCGTACAAGCCGCTGCCGAGCCTCGGTTCGATGCTGCTCACGCGCGAGTTGCCGGAAGAGGGCGGCGACACGCTATTCGCCAACATGGTGCGCGCCTACGAAACCCTGCCAGCTGATCTCAAGCGCGTCATCGAAGGCCGCCGTGCCGTGCATTCGTATGTGTACCGCTATGAGCGACTGCGCGCGCTGTCGACCTGGCGTCCGCCGCTCACGCAAGCGCAGCGCGACGCCGTGCCGCTGGTCGATCACCCCGTTGTGCGCACGCATCCGGAGACGGGCAAGCGTGCGCTCTTCGTCAACGAAGGCTTCACGTCGCACATCCTGGGTTTGCCGGAAGACGAGAGCACCAGCGTGCTGGAGCAACTCTTCGCCCACAGCGTCCGCGCCGACAACGTCTACACGCACCAGTGGCGCCCCGGCGACATGCTGTTCTGGGACAACCGCTCCACCATCCACTTCGCGCCGGGCTGCCCAGACAAGTATCGGCGCACGCTGCATCGCACGACCATCGAAGGCGACGTGCCGGTTTAGGCGCGCTTCGTCTACAGCCCGGCCTCGGCGAGGCGGGCATCGATGCTCGCCAGCGTCAACGTCTGTGCAAACAGCCGCGCGAGCGATTGGCTCGCATACTTCGGTACCTCGTCCGCCGTAGCCCAGCGGTATGCGTCCATCTCGGGGATGAGCCGGCCGGTGTGGTAGCTGTTGAACATCGACGTGCAGGTCAGCGTGTCGAGTGCGACTTCGGCGCGTCGCAGGCGTGAGGCGAACAGGTGCAGCTCCTTGTCGCGGCGATACGGAAACCGGCCGAGTTCGATCAGGGCGTGGCTGTCGAGCACGAGGCCGGTCTCCTCGCGCGTCTCGCGCAGGGCGGTGTCGCGGTGGTCCTCGCCGGGGTCCGGTGCACCTTTGGGGATGTCCCAGTGGCGTGTCTCGGTGGCGTGCGCGAGGAGCACGTCGCCATCTTCATTGAGCAGCACGAGGCCGCAGGATAGGGCGATGGGCATGCTATTTCGCTCCGCCGCGTTGCGTGATGCGTGCACTGAGCAGTTGATGATTTGGACTGAACAGCCTGCGATAGGCCAGCAGCACCGCCGCAACCGTCCCCAGCCCAGAAGACGCCGCCAGCAGGAACATGATGACGATCTGGTAGCGCACGGCCTCCAGCGGAGACTGCCCTCCCAGGACCTGGCCCGTCATCATGCCGGGCAAGCTCACCACGCCCACGACGGTCATCTGGTTGATGATCGGTGTCATGCCGGCGCGTACGGCCGTGCGTGCTGCATTGCGCGCGGCTTCCCAGCGCGTACCGCCGAGCGCGAGAACCGTCTCCACCTGGTCGCGCGTGGCAGTCAGCTCGCCGGTCATGCGCTCCAGCGCCAGGCCCACGCCCGTGAGCGTGTTCCCCAGAATCATCCCCATGATCGGGATGGCGTATTGCGGCTCGTACCACGGGCGCGCATGCAGCACGATCACCAGCCCGATTGCGCCGATCAGCCACGTGCTCCCGAAGACCGACAACGTGCCGTCCAGCCGCAAGCCCGCATAGCCGCGCGCGCCGCGGCTGCCAGTGGCATGTCCGGCAATCAGTGTCATGACGGCCACGATGCCCAGTACCACCGCCCAATGCGCATGAGCGAAGACCCATTCGAGCACGAAGCCCACAGCCAACAATTGCACGACGGTGCGCACGGCCGCCCACGCCAGGCGTCGCTCGAGCCCCAGGCCCAGCCCGATCGATAGCGCGCCGTTCACGAGGATCAGAGCGGCCGCAATGCCGACCTGCCAGGCCGAAAGCGAGAGGTCTTGCCCATTCATCGCGCTGGCTCCGTATCGAGATGCCCAGCCGCCATGCGCCACTGCCGATGGCCGATGCGTTCTGCCTGCGCCGGATCGTGGGTCACCCATATCCAGGCATGCCGATCGGGCGCCTGCGCAAACCAATGCTGCAAGAGCGACTCAACCGCGCGCGCAGACGCAGGGTCGAGCGCCGCCGTCGGCTCATCGAGCAGCAACACAGTCGGCCTGGTCTGCAGCGTGCGGACCAGCGCGGCGATCTGCGCTTCACCGCCGGAAAGATCGGCGGCGTTCTTGTCGAGAAAGCTAGCGTCGCGCTGCGCACCTGCGAGCAGGGCGATGGCAGCGTCGCGATCAAATCCGGCGCGGTGGCGCCGTGCATGCAGGTAATACGGCATTTGCAGATTGTCTTGCACCGTGCCGGGCAGCAGCGCCGCGCGCTGACGCACGTATGCGACGTGACAGCGATACGCCGGCACCGCGTTCAGGCGGATCGCCTGGCCTTGCCACGTCACCTGCCCGCCGTCGACGGGATCGAGCAGCGCCAGCGCGCGTAGCAGCACGCTCTTGCCCGCACCGGAGGGTCCGGTCAGCGCAATGCGATCGCCTGGCCCTACCGCAAGCGTGGCAGGTTGCAGCAGCGTGACACCGGAGCGTGCATCGCGGCGTTGAAGGTCGGTGGCGGCCAGCATGTCGGGACGAGTGTGTTGCGAACGGTACGGCATCAATGCGCCGGATTTATGCATTATGCATATGAGCCTGCGTGGGGCGCCTCCACCGTAATCGTCTACACGCGGGCTCAGGCGCCATGCTGTCGCCGCGTCGTTACGCCATCCGCATGCCATGGGGAGTGGTCCCTAGCCCGAATGGATCAGCCGAATACGTTTGCTGGTGGCCGATGTCGGACGAATCCGACATGCCATTCAGCGGCGGGCGGGTCGCCATTTGCGCAGACGAAGCATAGGATCAAAGCGTCACTAGAAGATCACTAGAAAAAAGCGATGGAGGGCGCCATGGAGACCGACAAAGTACAAGTTGCCCACCCTTGGTGGCAGCCGGGAGTCTTTGCTTCTGCCCCGGCGATCTTTTTGTGGATTTGCGCGGAACTGCCTCCCGATATGCTTGGCGCGATCTTCCACGCGGGCACGTCGCCCGATTCGCTCAGCCATGTCGGCGATACGCTGTTCGTGATCGGCTGGACGGCGAGCGGGGTGCTGATGTGGCACGGCCGGCGCCGCGTCGCGCGTGACGCTGATGTGACAACGCAGGCAGCGCAGGCCGACACCGGCAATGCTTCTCCGCCGCACGGGTTGACGGCATTGCGCCAGAGCATGGCCCGGCGCTGGGAGCGGATGCGTCATCCGATTCCGTTGCACTGATCGTGCGGTGCCGCAAACAAGAAAGGCCGGATTGCTCCGGCCTTTTTGCTGGGCGCTCGCCTTCAGGAGGTGCTTCCCGGGATGATCTCTTCCGCGTCGACCCCAGGCACCGGCGCGGGCGCGCTGGCGTCATGCCCTTGGGCCTCCTGCCATTTCTTGTAGCCCCACCAGGCCGCTCCGGCCACGATTCCCACCTTGCCGAGCTTGCGCGTGATCCGACCGATGACGGTGCGGCGCAACCCCGCATACGCCAAAGACAACGCGGTGCCCACCAGCGGATATTCGCGTGCAATGCCCAGCGTCCGCATCAGGCTGTTCGGACGGGCCAAAGGCCGAAGCAGGCTTGGCAGCAACGCCCCGAAGCCCCCCAGGCTGAAGGTGCGGTTGGTGGCGCGATGCACATCGTTGCGGGCCTGGGCGTAGTCGTAGCGCTCCAGGGCGGCGCGGGTCAGCAGCAATTCCTTGCGAACGCTCAGCGGGAGGCGTGTTTCTGCGCTTCGGCGTGACGGCCGTACGTGATGACGCGCGCTCGATGCGGGTTCGTTCATGGAAGTGCCGAAGGTGCCGGGCGACGGCGCGTGTTCGGTTGGATCAGTCATCGGCGCAGGATCTCCCGGTCTTTGTCGAGTTCGGCCAGGGTGGCCTCGAACAGCGGCGGTGCATTGCGGAGCAGCGAGCGCACCTTCCACAGGCAGGCTGCCGCGCCGAGCGCGTAAAGCGCCGCCATCACGGCCAAAGACTGCCAGCGGTACGTATCCCAGCACAGGATCACCACCAGCGCCGTCAGCGTCATGATGGACAGGGCGATCAGGCTCACCGCCAGCATGCCCAGGAAGGCCGTGCCAAGCAGCCGTTCTTTTTCTTCAGCCAGTTCGACGCTCGCCAGTTCGAGCCGCGTCTGCAGCATCGAGACGACCGTGCCGGCCAGTTTCTTCAAGGAAGCGAACAGCTTTGGGCTGGTGTCGTCGGTCATGAGGTGAGGAGAGGGTGCAAGGCGATGGACGTCGTCCCAGACACAGCACGCGCCATGCCCGGAACGGAGCCGCCAAAATGCAACTGGCCGATGGCGCGATCCAAAGGGCGCGCCATCGGCCAGAAAGGGTGCGGCGGGTTACTTGCGGTTGAGCAGCAGGCCGATCAGCAGCCCCACGCCGGCTGCCACGCCCACGGCTTGCCACGGGTGATCGTGAACGTAGTCATCAGTGGCGCGGGCGGCGGCCTTGCTCTTGTGGACGACCGCGTCTTGCAGGTCCTGCGCCTTTTCCTTGGCTTGGCGGAGCATGCCCATGCCGCGCTCGCGCAGTTCAGCGGCCTTTTCGCCGCTGCTGGACGCAGCTTGCTTCAGCAGGGTTTCAGCGTCGGACAGTACAGTCTTCACGTCGGTCATCAGTTTCTCCTTATTGACGGAATCGGCCAGGTTGGGGGAAGTGTTCGTCATGGTCGGGTCCTCGGTATCGGGTAGTTCAATCGTCAATATGTCGGCGTGCTTATTCGCTAGCATATGTGTGGGCGCCGCGAAACTTCAAGCGCTCGCGTCGCGCATGCTGCGATGGATCAAGACCTCGGTCATTGTCCGGCAATGTGCGCATGCCTTCCACCCTGTTGTCAGCAAATGCCGCGCCTAATGACGAAAAGTGATGTTGTTGTGAATTTATAGTCGTTTTGGTTGGATGGCAATCTGGCTATAGTGGTTCCCAATCTGTGTATGGAGGACACGATGTCTTTACGTTTGGGCGATATCGCCCCTGATTTCGAGCAGGATTCAAGCGAAGGCCGCATCAAGTTTCATGAGTGGCTGGGCAACAGCTGGGGCGTGCTTTTCTCGCACCCGGCCGACTACACGCCCGTTTGCACCACCGAACTGGGCCTGACCGCCAAGCTGAAGGACGAATTTGCCAAGCGCAATGTCAAGGCGATTGCGCTGTCGGTCGATTCGGTCGAGTCCCACAAGGGCTGGATCAACGATATCAACGAGACCCAGAACACCAGCGTCAACTTCCCGATCATTGCCGACCCCGATCGCAAGGTCTCGCAGCTGTACGACATGATTCATCCGAATGCGAGCGAGACGTTCACCGTGCGTTCGTTGTTCGTGATCGATCCGAACAAGAAGATTCGCCTGACGATTACGTATCCGGCATCGACGGGCCGTAATTTCAATGAAGTGCTGCGCGTGATCGACTCGCTGCAGTTGACCGAGTACCACAGCGTGGCCACGCCGGGTAACTGGCAGGACGGCGATGACGTGGTCATCGTGCCGTCTCTGAAGGATGAGGAAGTCATCAAGCAGAAATTTCCGAAGGGCTACAAGGCGTTGCGTCCGTATCTGCGCCTGACGCCGCAGCCCAATAAGTAACCGTCTCCTTGGTAGTGTGATTGCCGCCCGGCCTTGTGCCGGGCGTTTTTTGCGTTGGAACCGGCTCAGGATCCTGCTGCGCGGGCCCTGAACCGGTTCTCAGGCAAAACAAAACCGGCCAGCCCTTTCGGGTCTGGCCGGTTTGTCTTTTGTGAAGACGGTTCCGTGTGCGATCAGATCGCCCAGCCGCCTACGTAGAACGCCACCAGCGCAGCCGCGATCGCCACGGTGCCGATGTTCAGCTTGCGCCATTCGCCGGCCACCACGCGGCCGATCACCAGTGTGCTGAAGCCCAGCATGATGCCGGTGACGATGTTGCAGGTCAGCACGATGAAGACGGCGCAGACGAGGCCCGACAGTGCGTCGACCATGTCGTCCATGTGCAGCTTGCTCACGCTGGAGAGCATCAGCAGGCCGACATACATCAGCGCCGGGGCCGTTGCGTAGGACGGCACCAGACCCGCGAGCGGTGAGAAGAACATCACGGCCAGGAACATCACGCCGACCACGACAGCCGTCAGGCCCGTCTTGCCGCCGGCTGCCACGCCAACCGTCGACTCGATGTAGGCGGCCGCCGGGGCACCGCCGAAGAACGCCGAGAAGATCGAGCTGATCGAATCGGCCGTCAGAGCGCGGCCACCGTTGATGATGTGGCCCTTGTCGTTGAGCAGTCCGGCCTGGCCGGCGACCGCGCGGATCGTGCCGGTGGCATCAAACACAGCGGTCATCACCAGCGCCAGCACGCTGGGCAGCACGGCGGCCGTGAGTGCGCCGCGAATATCCATCGCGCCAATCAGCGAGGCGTGACCAGCACTGGCCAGCGAGGGCAGCGCGAACACGCCGGTGAACTTCACGGCCGGGTCAAAGATCAGTCCCAGGACCGAGATGGCGACGATCACGATGAGGATGCCGCCCGGCACGCGACGGCGCTCCATGCCGAAGATGGCGGCCAGGCCCAGCACCGACATCATCACCGGGAAGGCGGTAACGTGGCCCAGTGCAACGGGCAGGCCCGCACCGGCGTTCTTGACGACCAGCCCCACATCGTTGGACGCGATCAGCAGCAGGAACAGCCCGATGCCGATGCCCGTTCCGTGCGCCACGCCCGAAGGCAGATTGCGCAGGATCCATGAGCGCACGCCCGTGGCCGAGATGGCGGTGAAGACCACGCCCATCAGGAACACGGCGCCGAGCGCGATTTCCGGCGTCAGCTTTTGCCCCAGCACCAGGCCGAAAGCCATGAATGCCGTCAGCGAGATTGCGCAGCCAATGGCGATCGGCAGCTTGGCCCACAAGCCCATCAGCAGCGAGCCGAAGGCGGTGGTCAGACACACCGCGACGAACACGGCGCTGGTGTCAAAGCCGGCCTTGCCCAGCATGCCGGGCACGACGAACACCGCGTAGACCATCGCCATGAAGGTGGTGATGCCGGCCACGACCTCGCGTTTGTGCGTGCTGCCGCGTGCAGAAATCTGGAAATAGCGATCGATGGCACGCGCATCGGCGATGCCGGCGGCGCCAAGTTCCGTCGACGACGGAATGGACTGTTCAGCCATGGTGGGTTTGTCTCCTGGCAGGACTCCGCGCCGGCCGATCTGGGTCGTCCGCGTAAGGTGCCCTGTTCTGGTTTTGATATCGGTACGGGTGCCTGCGTACGCGCGCCGGCATTCTCCAGACCGTTGTCTCGCGATTGGTTTTGTCGCGTGGCGCTGCACTCTGCGTGTGGATTGCGCGCTCGTTTTATCGGTGTGAGGGCGTGCGGCCCAACGATCCGCCGACACTTGGACCGAAGCATAGACGCGCGCTACTGCCGATTCATCCGGCGCGGCGTATCCCGGTCATTTGCAAATTGGTATATCGCGAGGGGAGGAGAACAACGGTGCCCAGGACGGGCGAGAGATGCGGCCACCGGTGTGGCGAGTGGTGCACGAGTGTGCCCCAACTCGCCGGAAAAGCAAAGCGCAATCAGAAGAAAGCCTGAATGCCGGTTTGTGCGCGGCCGAGGATCAGCGCGTGGATGTCGTGCGTGCCTTCGTACGTGTTCACCACTTCGAGGTTCACCACGTGGCGGATCACGCCAAACTCATCCGAGATGCCGTTGCCGCCCAGCATGTCGCGCGCCAAGCGGGCGATGTCGAGGGACTTGCCGCACGAGTTGCGCTTCATGATCGACGTGATTTCCACTGCGGCCGTGCCTTCGTCTTTCATGCGGCCCAGGCGCAGGCAGCCTTGCAGGCCGAGCGTGATTTCGGTCTGCATGTCGGCCAGCTTTTTCTGCACCAGCTGGTTGGCGGCGAGCGGGCGGCCGAACTGCTTGCGATCCAGCACGTACTGGCGTGCGATGTGCCAGCAGGCTTCGGCTGCGCCCAGCGCGCCCCACGCGATGCCGTAGCGCGCCGAGTTCAGGCACGTGAACGGACCCTTTAGGCCGCGCACGCCCGGCATCAGGTTTTCTTCGGGCACGAACACTTCGTCCAGCACGATTTCACCGGTGATCGACGTACGCAGGCCGACCTTGCCGTGGATAGCGGGCGCCGTCAGTCCCTTCCACCCTTTCTCCAGGATGAAGCCGCGGATTTCATCCTCGCCGTTGTCGTTGGGCAGCTTGCCCCAGACGACAAACACGTCGGCGATGGGCGAATTGGTGATCCACATCTTGGCGCCCGACAGCGAGTAGCCGCCGTCGACTTTCTTGGCGCGCGTGATCATCGAGGCCGGGTCGGAACCGTGGTTCGGTTCGGTCAGGCCAAAGCAGCCGATCCATTCGCCCGTGGCCAGCTTCGGCAGGTACTTCTGCTTTTGCGCCTCGCTGCCGAATTCGTAGATCGGCACCATCACCAGCGACGACTGCACGCTCATCATCGAGCGATAGCCCGAATCCACCCGTTCGACTTCCCGCGCGATCAGGCCATAGCTGACGTAGTTCAGGCCCGGGCCGCCGTACTGCTCTGGAATCGTCGGGCCGAGCAGGCCCAGCTCGCCCATCTCGCGAAAGATCGACGCATCGGTCTTCTCATGCCGGAACGACTCCAGCACGCGGGGCATCAGCTTGTCCTGGCAGTACGACGCGGCGGCGTCGCGCACCATGCGCTCGTCGTCGGTCAGTTGTTGGTCGAGCAGCAGGGGGTCAGCCCAATTGAAGGCGTTGCGAGCAGTCACAGCGGTAGTCTCCGAGTCTTTGTTGTTCCGATATACGGAACACAGTTTCGAAATTTAGGGCTATCATAGCGCAACCACCGACGATTTCCAGGGCTTTTTTGCCATGAGCACGACCCGTCTCCCCGATCCCGAATTCGATACCGCGCCCGCCGAGTCGAGCGATCCGAATTTCGTCACGGCACTCGCCCGCGGGCTGGAACTGCTGCGCGCATTCCGCCCTGGCGACACGTTGCTCGGCAATCAGGAATTCGTCCGGCGCACGGGCTTTCCCAAAGCTACGGTGAGCCGGCTGGCTGGCACGCTGGTGTCGCTCGGTTACCTGCGTTATGACGACGCGCTCGGCAAATACGGGCTCGACGCCGGTGTGCTTGCACTCGGATTTGCCTATCTGGCGTCGAGCGATGTGATCCAGCTCGCGCGGCCACACATGAGCGCGTTTGCACAGCGCTTTGGCGTGTCGATCTCACTCGGCAAGCGCGATCGGCTGGACATGGTTTATCTGGAGACGATCCGTCACGACAGCCCGTCGATGAGCGGTTCATCTGGCTTGGGCGTGGGCTCGCGGCTGTCGCTGCTGTCGAGTTCGATGGGACGGGCGTATCTGGCTTCGTTGCCCGTAGCGCGGCGTGAGCGCTTGTACGAAGCATTGCGCACGCAGCAGCCCGCACAGTGGGCAGCGGAAGGCGCTGCCGCAGACGACGCAGTCAAAGCCGGCGTACGCAATGGCTACGCCGTATCGCTGCGCGACTGGCATCCCGCCATCCACGCATGCGCAGTCGCGTTCTTCGCGCCAAGCCAGCGCGAGCCGTATGTCGTGAGTTGCAGCGCGCCATACACGTCCGCCGATGCAGAGCGCATCCGCGACGAACTGGCCCCCGCGCTGCGGGAGTTCGCAGCACGGCTAGGCCAAGTGGTCGAGCCCGCCGCGTAGGCCGCTCAGAGATCCCCCAGAAACTGTTTTGCCACCAGCGCTGGCGTCCAGACGGGTTTGGCCGTTGATGCCCTAGATGGCGCCTTGAATTTCTGTTGCAGAGAGGAAAAAGAGAGGAGGCTGTTTGAGCGAAGCGAGTTTGCCTCCTCTCCCTCTCTGCGACATAAATTCAAGGAATCCTTCGCCATCTCGGGCGCGCCTTTCTTTGCTTACTTTCTTTGGCAAGACAAAGAAAGTGAGTCAGCCGCGGCAGGGGATGAAAACAGAGATCGACCAATAGCAAAAGTCACAAGTCAGTCCGCAACTTCCAAAGCTCCGGAAACAACACTACATCCAGCATCTTCCGCAGGTAGCCGACACCTTCGGTCCCACCAGTGCCACGCTTGAAGCCAATCACGCGCTCCACCGTGGTCACATGCCGGAAGCGCCATTGCCGGAACGCGTCTTCCAGATCGACGAACTTCTCAGCCAGTTCGTACAGTTCCCAGTGGTGCGTCGGGTCCCGATAGACCTCGAGCCACGCCGCTTCCACCGAGGCGTTGTAAGTCACAGGCCGCGACCAGTCGCGCTCGATGCAATCGGCGTCGAATGCAAAGCCGTGACGCGCCATGTAGCGCACCGCCTCGTCATACAGCGACGGCGTTTCCAGCGCAGCCTTGACCTGTTCGTAATGCTCGGTGCGATGTGCGTGCGGCTTGAGCATCGCCGCGTTCTTGTTACCGAGGATGAATTCGATCTCGCGGTACTGATACGACTGAAAGCCCGACGATTGCCCCAAGTGCGGACGCATGGCGGAGTATTCCGGCGGCGTCATCGTGGCGAGCACGTTCCACGCCTGCACCAGCTGATCCATGATGCGCGACACACGCGCCAGCATCTTGAACGCAGGCGGCAGGTTGTCATTGCGCACACAATCCCGCGCGGCGCGCAGCTCGTGCAACATCAGCTTCATCCACAGCTCGGTGGTCTGATGCTGGACGATGAAGAGCATCTCGTTGTGATCCGGCGAGCGCGGGTGTTGCGCGTTCAGGATCTGGTCGAGCGCGAGGTAGTCGCCATAGCTCATCGATTTCGAAAAATCGAGCTGGGCATCGTGCCAGCCTTCGCCCTGGGCGGCATGCATGGGGCAGCCCGATGCTGCGGGTTGGTTCGGGTTCGACATCTCAGGTCACCAGCGTACGTTCGTTGAATTGGGCCGATTGCCATGCGCCGGTTTCGAGCACATCGCGCAGAATTTCCACGGCATCCCACACATCGGCAAAGCTCGTGTAGAGCGGCGTGAAGCCGAAGCGCATGATGCGCGGCTCGCGGTAGTCGCCGATCACGCCGCGCGCAATCAGCGCCTGCACCACCGCATAGCCGTTGGGGTGTTCGTAGCTGACGTGGCTGCCGCGGATGGCGTGGTCGCGCGGCGTGACGAGCGTGAGCGGAAAGCCTGCGCAGCGCGTTTCCACCAGCGTGATGAAGAGGTCGGTGAGCGCCAGCGACTTGGCACGCAGCGCAGCCATCGACGTCTGCGCGAAGATGTCGAGCCCGCATTCGACCATCGCCATCGACGTGATCGGCTGCGTGCCGCACAGGAAGCGGCCGATGCCGGCGTCGGCGTCGTAGCGCGACTCCATCGCGAACGGCCGCGCGTGGCCCCACCAGCCCGACAGCGGCTGCCAGAAGCGCTCGCGCAGCGCGGGCGCCACCCACACGAAGGCCGGCGAGCCAGGGCCGCCATTCAGGTATTTGTAGGTGCAGCCGATGGCGTAATCCGCGCCGCCAGCGTGCAGGTCGACGGGCACGGCGCCGGCCGAATGCGCCAGATCCCAGATGGCCAGCGCGCCGTGCTTGTGCGCCAGCGCCGAGACGGCGGCCATGTCGTACATGTGCCCGCTCTTGTAGTTCACGTGCGTCAGCATCGTGACGGCGACGTCGTCGCCCAGCGCGCCTTCCAGTTCTTCCGGCGAGTCGATCAGGCGCAGTTTGTAGCCGTCGCGCAGCAGGTCGGCCAGCCCTTCAGCGATGTACAGATCGGTCGGAAAGTTATGCGTTTCCGACACGATGATCTTGCGGGCGGGTGCGTCTTCGCGCTGCACGCGAATCGCGGCGGCCAGCACCTTGAAGAGATTGATCGATGTGGTGTCGGTGACGACGACTTCGTCTTCGCGTGCACCAATCAGCGGGGCAAGCTTGTTGCCCAGGCGGCGCGGCAGCTCAAACCAGCCGGCCTGGTTCCAGCTGCGGATCAGTCCATCGCCCCATTCGTTGGCGACGACTTCCTGCGCGCGGGCGAGCGCGGCTTTCGGGCGGGCGCCCAGCGAGTTGCCGTCGAGATAAATCACGCCCTCGGGCAGCGCAAAGGCGTCGCGCAGCGCGGCGATCGGGTCGGCCGCGTCGCGTTCGACGCAGGCGTTTCGAGTGATGGTCATGTGAATGCCGGGTGAAAAAGGGTGGGTGTTCTGTCGTTTGTGTCGATCAGGGGAGGCTGCGCAGCACGGCGCGCACTGGGCTCGCATCGAGCGTGGCGAACTTCAGTGGCAGGGCGATCAGTTCGTAATCGCCGGCGGGCACGTCGTCGAGCACGAGCCCTTCGAGGATGGCGAGGCCGTGTTTGCCCACGGCGTGGTGCGCGTCCATGGTCTTGGAGGTCTGCGGGTCGAGCGAGGCGGTGTCGACGCCGATGAGCTTGACGCCGTGCGCGGCCAGCAACGCGATGGTCTCGGGCGCAACGGCGGCAAAGTCGTCGTCCCACGCGGTCTGCGGCATCTGTGCGTACGTGCGCAGCAACACGCGCGGCGGTACGTCGGTCAACGCATCACGCACGTGTTCTGGCTCGACGCGCACCACGCCCATGCAGTGGATAACGCGGCACGGGCCCAGGTAGGCGCCCAGCGGCACCTGGCCAATGGCAGCGCCGTCCGCGCGGTAGTGCAGCGGCGCATC
Organism: Ralstonia sp. UNC404CL21Col; assembly: GCF_000620465.1. Taxonomy (GTDB): domain Bacteria; phylum Pseudomonadota; class Gammaproteobacteria; order Burkholderiales; family Burkholderiaceae; genus Ralstonia; species Ralstonia flatus. The sequence continues at coordinate 630,947 of NZ_JIBE01000003.1, read as the reverse complement.
GGCATGGGCACCCGTGTGCGGCGAGAGCGTGATGCGCCCGACGTTGACCGGGCAGTCACCTTCGAGCTTCCACGCAATTTCGTGCGAAAACGGCGTGTCGCCGGGCCACGTCGGTGTGGCAGGGGAAAGGGCGGGGCTGATGTCCCACAAAGTGCGTTCCAAGGCGGCTCCAGGGCAGAAAAATCGGGCAATCCGTGCCGAAATGATAGGGAAATCCGCGCGCAATGGGTTTGCATAATCGTGCGTGCCATCTCGGTGGATTCGCATAAAATGCAAAGCAACGACAAGATGGCGCAAGGAAACGCGAAGGATGCAACTCGATACCACCGATCTGCGCATTCTGCAGGTCTTGCAGGATGATGGGCGCATCAGCAACCAGGATTTGGCGGAACGCGTCGCGCTGTCACCGTCGGCTTGCCTGCGGCGTGTGCGGATGCTGGAAGAGGGCGGCGCCATCACCGGTTATCGGGCGCAACTGGGCCGTGCCGCGCTCGGGCTGGAACTGGAAGCGATCGTGCAGGTGTCGATGCGCCAGGACGTGACGGGCTGGCACGAGACGTTCATGGCCGCCGTGCAGAGTTGGCCCGAGATCGTGGCCGCTTACATCATCACCGGGGATTGCAACTACATCCTGCGCGTGCAGGCGCCCAACCTTCAGCACTACTCCGAATTCATCATCGAGCGGCTGTACAAGACGCCCGGCGTGATGGATATCCGCTCGAATATCGTCTTGCGCACCATCAAGGACCGCGAGGGCGGTCTCGCGCTGCTGATGGACGCGCGTGGCGTGCGCCCGCTGGAAGGCGGCGCGACGGACAAGCGCGGGAAGGGCTAACTAGCGCTCCGCCTGCTGGCGTGGGGCAATGTCCCGCTGCAAGCATGCGCGGATAGTGGATAGTGGATAGTGGATAGTGGCCCGTGTCTTGTCGACTGAAGCGGGCCATGGCAGGACGTTACCGCCGCATGACGGCGACTCAGTCGCCGAGGCGGGTGAGCGACGAAAACGCGCCGCGATGAAACACCAGCGGCGCACCCTCCGCGTCGACGACGCCGCAGCGCTCGACTTCGCCCACGAAGATGACGTGATCGCCCTCGTCGTATCGGCTGCGGTTATGGCATTCGAACCAGGCCAATGATTGCGCGAGGATCGGCAGGCCGGTCGGGCTGAGGCGGTAGTCGATGTTGGCAAAGCGGTCGCCCTTGAGCGTGGCGAAGCGCTTGCACAGGTCCAGCTGCTCGGCGGCCAGAATATTGATGACGTAGTGCGAGCCGGCGTGGAACAGCGGGAATGAATTCGCCTGCATGCCCAGACTCCACAGCACCAGCGGCGGGTCCAGCGACACCGAATTGAACGAGCTGGCCGTCACACCGACAAACGCCGGCGTTCCTGGCCGGCCTTCGGAGCGCGTGGTGACCACCGTCACGCCAGTCGCAAACTGGGACAGGGCATGCCGGAAATGCGCGGCATCGAAGTCGGGCGGGGTGGCGCGGCCATGTGGGCGTCGATGTGACGACGCCTCGCGCGCGGAAGATTCCCTGTCGCGCGCATCCATGGGAATGGCTCCGTGTTGGTCCATGAAAACTACCGAAAGTAATGCGCAATTGTAACGGACGACCGATAGGCCGCCCGGACGTAGGGCTTTGCGTGATGCTGCGTCCACATGATGGCGACTGTGTCAGGATTGGCGTCTTCGGCCGACCAATGGCAGCCCAATCAATGCAGGAGAAACCGAATGACTGAACAACGCGCCCTTGAAACCGCCGTCCTGGGCGGAGGCTGCTTCTGGTGCCTGGAAGCCGTGTTCCAGCAGGTGCAAGGCGTGCAGAGCGTGGTGTCCGGCTATGCCGGCGGCCATGTCGATCGCCCGAGCTACCGCGCCGTTTGCAACGGCAATACCGGCCATGCTGAAGTGGTCGCCGTGAAGTTCGACCCGGCCGTGATTCCGTATCGCGAGATTCTGGACATCTTCTTCGCCATTCACGATCCGACCACGGTCGACCGCCAGGGCAACGATGTCGGCCCGCAATACCGCTCGGCCATCTTTGCGCAAACGCCCGAGCAGTTGGCGACGGCGCGCACGGCCATTGCCGAACTGGGCGCCAGCGACATTTTTGAAGCGCCCATTGTGACGGAGCTGGTGGATGCCGCTGACGGCAAGGTGACGTTCTGGCGTGCCGAGGACGAGCACCAGAACTACTTCCGCGACCACCCGGCCCAGGGCTATTGCGCGTTCGTCATCTCGCCCAAGGTGGCGAAGTTCCGCAAGCAGTTCGCGCACCGCTTGCAGGGCTGAGAAAGAGCGCCGAGGCTACGCCGCGTCCGCCGGTAGACGCGCGGCAATGGCCTCGGCCAGCTTGATGCACGACAGCGGTGACGATCCTTCCGCCTTGTTGCTCACCAGGATCGTCACCTTGCGCCCGGCCGCCAGCGCGGCGACGGCCATGTCGGCCAGCGTCTCGCGCGAGAACGGGTCTTCATCGACGAGCTTGTTGAACGGTTTGTACGCCGCTTCGGCCTGTGCGTAGCGATAGCGGCTGTTGAGGTTCCAGCGCACCACCAGCGGGCCGCCCGCGCCTTCATCCAGCAACGCCACGGCGGCGGCTTGCCGGTCCACCGCCGGCATCCGCTCATGCAGCCCGACGCAATAACGCACGCCTGCTGCGCGCAGCATCTTGATGAAGCGCGGCGTGAGCAGCGTGGCGTCGCGCAATTCCACCGTGTAGACGGCGTCGGGATTGCGTTGCGGATCGAGTCGCGGCAACGCGGCCAGGAACGCCTCGAGCCGTTCCACAAAGCCGGCCGCATCTTCGGCCAGCGCCCCCAATGGCGAGAGCTGAAACACCAGCGGCCCGCACCGCGTTCCCAGCCCGCGAGTGGCGGGCTCGACAAAATCGCGGATGGCAAATTCAGCATTCAGGAAGGCGGGATTGGCCATGCGGCCGCGCCCGTCCGATTCCCGAATCCATGCGTCGCATACCGCGGAGGTCGCCTTGACCGCAAAGCGGAAGTCTTCCGGCACGCTGGCCGCATAGGCGACGTAGTCCGCCAGCGGGATCGGCGAATAGAACCCGCGATCGATGCTGACCGTGCGCAGCAGCGGGTGCTGGGCATACGCAGCCAGGCCTTTGCGCGCGAGCATCGAATCGGAGTACTCGCCCGCATACACGAGCCCGTCCCATCCCGGATACGACCACGACGAAGTGCCGATGCGCAGGGCGCGTGGCAACCGCTGCGCGAGTGCCGCCACATCGGGCGCCATCACGGCAGGCTGCACGCCCTGTCGCGCGGGCGAGCGTTTGGCTTTCGGAGCGGAGGTGCCGGGTTCGGCGGTCGCGTTGTCGCTGGCGGCGGGCGGCGCGCCGAACAGATCGTCGATGGGGGAACTGGCGGTCAAATGGTTACGCGTAGATATAGCGGCGCGACCACGGGATCGACGTCGCCGACTTGCCGGCCTTCTGCAGCACGGTCTGGAAGATCGAGATTTCGTCGGCGTCGAAAGCGTGTGCGCAGCCGGCCAGGTAGACGCGCCAGATGCGGTATTTCTTCTCGCCCACCATCGCGCGGATGGTTTCGCCGTTGGTCTCGAAGCGCTCCGCCCAGTGCTCGAGCGTGCGCGCATAGTGGCGGCGCAGGCTTTCGACGTCAAGCGCTTCCAGGCCGCCATCCTGCGCGGCGCTCAGTGCCAACGAGATGTGCGGCAGCTCGCCTTGCGGAAAGACGTAGCGGTCGATGAAATCGCCGCCGCCCATCGAGCTTTCGCCGCCGGCCGGATCGGACGACGTGATGCCGTGGTTCATGGCGATGCCGTCGTCGGCCAGCAGGTCGTGCATGCGGCGGAAATACCCCGGCAAGTTCTTGCGGCCGACGTGCTCGAACATGCCGACGCTTGTGATGCGATCGAACTGGCCGGTGAGGTCGCGGTAGTCCTGGATACGGATTTCGATCTGGTCTTGCAGGCCGGCCGCACGCACGCGTTCGGTGGCCAGGTCGTACTGGTTTTGCGACAGCGTCACGCCCAGGCAGCGCGCGCCGTACTTTTGCGCGGCACGCAGCACCAGCGCGCCCCAGCCGCAGCCGATATCGAGCAGCGTTTGCCCGGGCTCCAGGCGGATCTTCGTGAGAATGTGGTCGATCTTCTTGAGCTGCGCCTCGTCGAGCGTTTCATCGCCGTTCTCGAAGTAGGCGCAGGAGTAGACCATGTTCTGGTCCAGCCACAGCTTGTAGAAATCGTTGGAAACGTCGTAGTGGTACTGGATCGATTCCTTGTCGCCTTCTTTGGTGTGGGCAAAGTGACGCACCACGCGGGCCAGCGCATTGCCGCTGCTGACTGCCGCCGCAGAGGCCAAGCTGTAACCCACGTTGATGATGTCGGCCAACTTGCCGTCCAGGTCGATCTTCTCCTGAACGTAGGCTTCGCCGAGATTGTTGAGGGTCGGGGAAAGCAGCAGCGGCAGGGCGCTCGCTTCGCGCACGGTGAGCGTGACGCGGGGCTGCTCGAAGCGGCCCAATTCGTATTGGTCACCGTTCCATAACCGCAGGCGTACAGGAAGGTTGGCAGACTCGCGGATGTCGTGGATCCACTGCTCGAGCTTGCGGTCAATCGCCTGTTGGAAAAACATGTCGACGCCTCCCTGATCAGTAAAAGTTCGGGACGGCCATCGGATTGCGGCCCGAACGGATCACATTAGCTTACGACAAACTTTCCCATTGTGCTGTGCGGGTCTTAGGGGGCGCGTGCCGGGCCGATCCTTTGGCAGCAAGCGCCGTGCCGGCATGACGCGATGCGCAATAACGTATTGCGCATCCGCCCTCTACGGGGCGAGTCGGACGATCGTCCAGCTGCCGTCAGCCTGTTTCCGGTACTCCAGCCGGTCGTGCAGGCGCGAGGGGCGGCCTTGCCAGAATTCCAGCCGCTCGGGCAGCAGACGGTAGCCGCCCCAGTGGGGCGGGCGCGGCGGAGCGTCGCCAAAGCGCTGGCGATATTCGGCTTCGCGGGCCTCCAGCGTGGCGCGGTCGGGCACTTCGCTGCTTTGTTCCGATGCCCACGCCCCCAGGCGGGAGCCCAGCGGGCGCGAGTGGTAATAGGCGTCGCTCTCTGCGTCGCTCACTTTTTCGACGATGCCCTGGATGCGCACTTGCCGCTCCAGCCCGATCCAGTGGAACAGCAGCGCTGCGCGGGGGTTGGCGGCCAGTTCTTCGCCCTTGTGGCTGGCGTAGTTCGTGAAGAAGGTGAAGCCCCGTTCGTCCAGGTTCTTGAGCAGGACGATGCGGGCCGACGGCTGGCCATGCGGGTCGACGGTGGCGAGCGTCATGGCGTTGACTTCAGCGATCTCGGCCTTCAGGGCCTCGTCGAACCAGCGGCGGAACTGGCGCAGGGGGTTGGCGTCGACGTCGGCGATGTCGAGCGAAGCGCGGGCGTAATCGGTGCGGATATCGGCAATGGAGGTCATGGGCGTGGCGAATGCGGCATGCGAACGGGCCGAGTATAGACAAACACCGCCTGCCGTTATTTGCTCGCGCGCAAAGGAGGCTGGCACGGTTTGCGCTTGCCGCCGGGGGCTGGCGATCCGTTCTGCGCCGCCTATATTGGCTAGTCAAGGGCATCAGGCCGCGGCGCTTGCCATGTCTGCCACAAAAATTTCAACAGGATGTCGAAATGGTCCCCCGTTCCCATGTTCCCGACACCGCCGCTGGCCTGACGCGCCGCCAGTGGCTGCAGGGCACGCTCGCGTTGGCTGCGGCCGGGCTGGCGGGCTCGCAGGTGCTGCGTGCGGTCGCCCAGGCCCCGACTGAATCGCTCGATGCATTCATGGCGTTGTCACAGGCGCTGACGGCACGGCCCGCGCTGGATCGCGGCGTGGGCACGCGGTTGCTGGCCGCGCTGGGCAAATCCAGCGCCGACTTTGCCGCGCAATTGCGGCCGCTGGCGCAGGCACTGGCAGCGGGCTCGCTGTCCGACGCACAGCAGAAGACGGCGCTGCAGATTCTGGAAGCGTGGTACCTGGGTGTGGTCGACGGCAATGTCGTTACGTACGAGCAGGCGCTGATGTACAGCGTGGTCTCCGACACGCTCGTCATCCGCACGTATTGCCCGAACCAGCCCGGCTTCTGGGCCGAGCCTCCTGTCGAGAGGCAAGCCTGATGGCCGATACCCAACAAGCCGATATCGTGGTCGTGGGCTCCGGCGTGGCCGGGGCGCTGGTGGCGTACGAGCTGGCCCGCGCGGGCAAGTCGGTTCTGATGCTCGAAGCCGGCCCGCGCCTGCCGCGCTGGGAGATCGTCGAGCGCTTTCGCAACCAGGCCGACAAGATGGACTTCATGGCGCCATATCCGTCGACGCCATGGGCGCCGCATCCGGAATATGGCCCGCCCAACAACTACCTCGTGCTCAAGGGCGAGCATCAGTTCAACTCGCAATACATTCGCGCGGTAGGCGGCACGACGTGGCACTGGGCCGCATCGACGTGGCGCTTTTTGCCGAACGACTTCAAGCTGCGCAGCGTGTACGGCATCGCGCGCGACTGGCCGATCCAGTATCAGGATCTTGAGCGCTATTACGGCCTGGCTGAGGAGGCCCTCGGCGTATGGGGCCCGAACGACGAAGACCTCGGCTCGCCGCGCAGCCAGCCGTATCCCATGGCGCCGCTTCCGCTGTCATTCAGTGAACGCACGATCAAGGATGCACTCAACGCGCACGACGCGAGCTTCCACGTGGTGACCGAACCCGTGGCGCGCAACAGCCGCCCGTACGACGGCCGCCCGACCTGCTGCGGCAACAACAACTGCATGCCGATCTGCCCGATCGGTGCGATGTACAACGGCATCGTCCACGTGGAGAAAGCCGAGCAGGCCGGCGCGCGGCTGATCGAGAACGCCGTGGTCTTCAAGCTCGAGGTGGGCCCCAACAAGCGCATCGTCGCTGCGCGCTACAAAGACGCGAAAGGCGCCGAGCACCGCGTGGAAGGCAAATGGTTTGTGCTGGCCGCCAACGGCATCGAAACGCCCAAACTGATGCTGATGTCGACCAGCCAGGATTTTCCGAAGGGCGTTGGCAACAGTTCTGACATGGTGGGGCGCAACCTGATGGACCACCCCGGCACCGGCGTGAGCTTCTATGCCGACCGCAAGTTGTGGCCGGGCCGCGGGCCGCAGGAAATGACCTCGCTGATCGGCTTTCGTGACGGGCCGTTCCGCGCCACGCAGGCCGGCAAGAAGCTGCACCTGTCGAACATCTCGCGCATCGAGCAGGAGACGCAGCGCATCTTCAAGGAAGGCAAGCTGATCAAGCCCGCCGAACTGGATGCGCGCATCCGCGACCAAGCCGCGCGCTACGTGCAGTTCGACAGTTTCCACGAGATCCTGCCGCTGCCGGAAAACCGCATCGTGCCGAGCACGACGGAGGTCGACGCCATTGGCATTCCGCGCCCGGAGATCACGTACCACATCGACGACTACGTCAAACGCAGTGCCGTGCATACACGCGAGGTCTACGCAACGGCGGCGCAGGTGATGGGCGGCACCAATGTCGAGTTTCACGACGACTTCGCGCCCAACAATCACATCACCGGCGCCACGATCATGGGTGCCGATCCGAAAGACTCCGTGGTCGACAAGGATTGCCGGACGTTTGACCACCCGAACCTGTTCATCAGCAGCAGTTCCACCATGCCGACGGTGGGCACCGTCAACGTGACGCTGACCATCGCGGCGCTGGCGTTGCGGATCGCCGATCAACTGAAGAAGGAGGCGTGAGATGAAAACGATCGCTTCTTTTTCGCTGCTGTTGCTGACCGGCCTGGTGGCCAATGCCTGGGCGAAGGACACCCCGGCCGACACCGCACAGATCAAACGCGGCGAATACCTCGCCATTGCGGCGGACTGCGCGGCCTGCCATACGGCGCCCGGCGGCAAGCCGTTTGCCGGCGGCCTGCCGATGCAGATTCCGATGCTGGGCACCATTTACAGCAGCAATATCACGCCCGATGAGAAGACCGGCATCGGCAAATGGACCTACGAAGAATTCGAGCGCGCCGTGCGCAAAGGCGTGGACGACGACGGCAACAACCTGTATCCGGCCATGCCGTATCCGTCGTACGCAAAGATCAGCGATGCGGACATGCGCGATCTTTATGCGTACTTCCGCAACGGTGTGACGGCCGTGCAGAACGACCCGCCACAAAGCACGATCCGCTGGCCGCTGAACATGCGCTGGCCGCTCAAGCTGTGGAACCTCATCTTCCTCAAGAGCGAGCCGTACGTTCCGAAGGCCGACAAGTCGCCGACGTGGAATCGCGGTGCGTACCTCACGCAGGGCCTGGCGCATTGCGGCACGTGCCATACACCGCGCGGTTTTGCCATGCAGGAGAAGGCGCTGGACGAGCGCGGCAGCGGCTATCTGGCGGGCTCGACGCTGGCCGGCTGGACGGCGTTCAACATCACCTCGGACCCAACGAGCGGCATTGGCGCATGGAAGCCCGAACAGCTTGTGCAATACCTGCGCACCGGCAGCGTGCCCGGGGTGGCGCAGGCCGCAGGGCCGATGGGCGAAGCGGTGCAGCACAGCTTTTCGAAGATGACGATGCAGGACGTCCAGGCCATCGCCGAATATCTGCGGACGGTGCCTGCGGTGAGCAACAACCTCGAACGCGCACGGCAGGATTGGGGCAAGCCTGCCACCGATGTGACGACGCTGCGCGGCAAGCCCATCGAGACCACCATCGACGCCGCCCGCCTGTATCTCGGCAATTGCGCTACATGTCACCAGGCCGATGGACGCGGCACGCCCGATGGTTACTACCCGCCGCTGCTGCACAACTCCACGGTCGGCACGCGGGATACGACCAACCTCGTGCAGGTCATTCTGTTCGGCATTGACCGCAAGGCGGGCGACCGGCACATCGGCATGCCCGCATTTGGACGCGAGCTATCGAACGAACAGCTGGCTGCGTTGACGAACTACGTTACGCGCCAGTTTGGCGACCCCGCCACACCGGCGGTGACCGCGGAAGCCATCGCCAAGCGGCGTTCAGCCAAGTAGCGCCACCATGCCGGCGGCAGGTCAGCCGCCGGTGGTCAGCGGATCGCGCGACGCGGGTGCGGCGGGGCGGGGTGCAGGACGCTGGGGCGCCCCAGTCTTGCCTGCGTCGGGTTGTGTCGATTTCAACTCGCCTTCCGGCGTGCGCCCCGGCTTCTTGCTGTGATACGTCTGGCCGGGCGGCGGCGCGGTGGGGCGCTGGCGAACATCGGCGAGCAGCTTGCCGCAGGCGCTCTCCGGCGCCGGCTTCAGTTCCAGCACCGGCAATACCGCCGCCACCGGCGCCGTCAGCGCCAGCGCCACTGCACCGCCTGCTCGCAGCGCCACGACGGCCGGATTGACGGACACATCCGGGTGCTTGTACGTGCCTTTCACATACAGCGGCGTGCGCAGCGAAAACACGCGCAGCCCCTTCGAATCCGGGTGGATCGTAAAGTCCAGCGCTTCCTGCTTGAAGCTCGTCGCGCCGGTCACATCGATGACGGCATCCTGCGTATCCACCACGAACGTGCGCGCCTGCGCCAAGCCGTTGCTCACGGCAAAGTCCCCGGCCGCGCAGTTGATGGTGACCTGCTTGTCGCCGAAGAGCTTGGTCAGGATCACGTTGCCGACGTTCAGCCCCATGGCTTCCAGGATGAACTTGCTGATGGTGCCTTGCTCCACCAGGATCTTCACCTCGCCGTTGGACGAACCGAGCAGCGCCGCCACCGAGTTGCCCGTCGCCGAGAGCCGAGCGTCGCCGTTGATTTCGCCAACGCTGGCGCGCACGGATTCGATTTTCGGAAACAGTTGCTTGATCTTGAAGTGTCGTGCCGCCAGCGCCGCGCGCGCCTGCATCGGCGTGGCGTGTCCGTCGAGCTGGATGTTGGACGTGAGCGTGCCGCCCGCAATGCCGAAGTTGAGCGGATCCAGCGTGAGCACCGCGTCCTGCAGCTTGATGTGCGTAACGAGGTGGTTGATCGGCAGGTCGGCAGTCTGGACGATGCGCTCGCCGGTGAACTTCACGTCCGCGTCGATGGCGTTCCAGCGATCGGTGCGGAAGGGCTCGACCGGCAAGACCTTGTCGGCGGGCTGGCGCACGGTTTTGCTGTCGTCGGGGTCGGCGCTCGGGTCGGCACGCTTGGCCTTGCTGGCGTTGGAGTCGGCACCGATGATGGGGGCCAGGTCAGCAAACAGCAATTGATGCGAGACCAGTTCGCCGGTCAGTTGCGGACGCGGCTCGCGCATCGCATAAGTGAGCGTGCCGCCCAGATCGGAACCGCCCACGCGCCCCGTGAATTTCTCGTAGCGCCACGTCGAGCCTTGCTTGCGCAGTTCGCCGATCAGGCGGCCGCGCGTGTCAAACGGCGGCGTGTCAGGCAGCACCACGCCGGTCAGCGGATACAACTGCGCCATGCTTGCGCCCGATAAGTGCAGACGCAAATCGAGCGCCGTCAGGCTGGCAGGATTGGTGAGCGTGCCAGCCAGGTCGATGCGCGTCTTGCCCACTGTCACATCGGCCTGCAGCGGGTAAGGACGTTGGGCGTCCTGCAAACGCAGCACGCCGCCGGCCTTGCCGGTGCCGTTGATGGTGGCGTTGTTGTAGGTGCCCTTGACCGTCCACGCGATGCCATACGGCTGCTGCAGATCCGGCGCGACTGGCGTCTGCGCTGCAGTGTCGGAAGATGCTGCGCCCGAAGCAGCCGGCACCCTGGCGGGCTGGTCCGCGCTCTTGACGACGGTGCCGTTGGCCGCGGTGTACAGCGCCTGGTTGTCGACGGTGTCGATGGTCGCGGTCAGGTGGATGCGCTTGATGTCATCGTCTAGCGCGAGCGAGCCCTTGCTGAATGCGATCTCGCGTAGGTCCAGTTTCCAGTCCGACGGCTTCTTGTCGTCGCCCTCGCTGCCCGCCAGGTTGAATGTCCAGTTGTTGCGGTTCTGCTTGTCGCGCTCCAGCGCAATGGCGGGCGTGTCGAGCGTCACGCTGGGGATAACGATGCGATGCGCCAGCAGCGGCAGCGCCTCCAGCACAAACGTGAGTTGATGGATGGTGGCGACGTGCGGCTGCTTGGCCCAGTCCGGGTTGCCGACCGTGATGTCGTTGGCAATCAATCGCGGCCAGGGCACATACGCGCGCCAGCCGGATTCGCCTTGAGGCTTCTTCCACGAGAGGATCAGGTCGCCGTTGATGGCAAAGGGGCGCCCGATGGCTTGCGAAACGCGGTCATTCAGATAGGGCCTGGCGCGGTTCCAGTCGAACGTCAGCACAAAGATGACCGCCGCTGCCACGATGACGACGGGTGTGATGACCAGTCCGAGGGCGAGTTTGCCGGATGTACGCATCGTGTTTTTGTTGGTATTGGCACAAAAATGCGACTGCGCGCGTTGATATATAGTTCGGCGCAACCACGATTCAATTGTGTCATGAGCCAAGTAGCAATCAGCGCGCCCGCGCACCCGCCCGTCCTCGATGATGAATACGCACGCCGATTTGGCGGCGTTGCCCGGCTGTACGGCCCGCAGGCCCTCGAGCGCTTTGCGGCGGCGCACGTGTGCGTGATCGGCATCGGCGGCGTGGGGTCGTGGGTGGCTGAGGCGGTGGCGCGTTGCGGTGTCGGCAAGTTCACGCTGATCGACCTCGATCACATTGCCGTGTCCAACACCAACCGCCAGATCCACGCACTGGGCGACGCGTATGGCATGGCCAAGGTCGATGCGATGGCTGAGCGCATCCTCCAGATCAATCCGCGCGCAGAAATCAGCCGCATCGACGACTTCGTGACCGTCGAAAACGTCGAGGCATTGCTCGGGCACCCGTTCGATTACGTGATCGACGCCATCGATGCTGTGAAGGTGAAGACGGCGATCATCGCGTTCTGCAAACGCACCGGCAAGCGCGTCGTGACGTGCGGCGCCGCGGGCGGGCAACTGGACCCGACACGCATTCGCGTGACCGATCTCTCGCGCACGATTCAAGACCCGCTGCTGGCCAAGGTGCGCGGCAACCTGCGTCGCCAGCACGGCTTTTCGAAGAACCCGAAGTCGCGTTTCGGTATCGACGCGGTGTTCTCCGACGAGCCGCTGCGCTACCCCGAACCTGAGCAGCAGGCATGCGCCGTCGAGTTGCCGGTCGAGTCGAGCCACGCCGGCATCGACGACCTTGCAGCGGCGGGCGACATTGCCGTGGTCAACGCACCGCCCGCGCCACAGCCTGCGCAGGGGCCGCAAGGCCTGGCATGCGCGGGCTTTGGTTCGTCCGTATGTGTGACGGCGGTGTTCGGGATGGTGGCCGCGTCAACGGCGCTGCGCGCGATCGCCGGTGTGTGACGGCGTGCGGCCTTATCGCGGGATGACCTGATCCAGCTTCTCGCGGATGGTGTCGGCGTACACGCCCGACCATCCGTCTCGCGGCTGGCTGTTGGCAAAGACGACAAAACCCGGCATGACCGACACGCCGTATCGATCGGCGGTGTGCTGGTTTTCGTCGAAGTCCATGGTGACGAAGGTGGCGCGTCCGGCGTAGCTCGATTCCATCTGTTCAAGGCTGGCCACGGCGGACTGGCTGGGGTGGCTCCACTCTGCGGCAAAGCACACCACCACCGGGTTGCGTTGCGAGGCGTCGATCACATCGGATTGAAACGAGGCATCGTTGACGGTCTTCATGGGCGCTCCCAGGGTGGAGTGGACGCCCGCGCAACGAAGGCCTGCGGGCAGGGCCACTCTGACTCTAGGCAGCAGACCGCCGGTCGACAACCTGTGTTCAGGCGACGGGCTCGATATTGCGCAGCGGGCTGCCCATTTGCGCGAGATACGTCGTCATCATGCGGTCCATCACGTCGACATGTTGGGCAAACCAGGCCGGCAATTCCGCCACCAGCCGACGGCCCAATTCCATCTCGCCGGCCGCAGCGCGCTTGCGCACTTCGCGGCACAGCGCCAGCACGTTGTCGTGTTCGCCGCGATGGCAGTGACGTGGGGGAAAGTCGGCCGCGTCCATCCAGGCGTTTTCTTCAGCGAAGTGATGCTCGGTGTGGTTGATGAAGGCGTCGAGTGCGTGGATGAATTCGGCGTCCGACGCATCTGCAACGGCATTGAGCAGCGCGCAGAACTCGACGTGGTTGGCGTCGGTGGCGGCGTCTCCGAGTTGGAGCGCTTCCGACCATTCGATCACGGGCATGGCAGGCTGGGAAATTGGATGGGCGAGGCGATCAGCTTAAGCGAGGCACACCGCGCCGCAGTTTGACGACGGGCAAACCTGTTAGCCGGCGTCCGGGGCGGGGTGCTGCTGCAGCACTTCCACCGCCCGCGCATAGAGCGCCACCGATGGCGCATAGCCACGCCCGATCTGGTACAGCGTGCCGCCTTGTTCGGCCAGCAGGCTCGGGAAGCCATTGATGCCCCAGCGGCGCGAGAGTCGGAAGTCTTCGCGTGTTTCATCGCGCAGCGCATCCGTATCGAACACGGCATCGAAGTGTTCCGCCTCAACGCCATGGGCGAGCGCAACGTCGCGCAGCACATCGGCTTGTGTGGTGTCGCGCCCTTCGGCGTAGAAGGCGTGCTGGATGGCGTGAAAGACGGTGAGCACGCGTTCGTCGTCCTCGGCCCAGTGTTCGCGCGCCATGACGACGGCGCGGCAGGCGGGTTCGGTGTCGTAGACAAAGCCGTCGCGACGCATGGCCACCTGGGGCGACTGATCGAACGGCACGCCGCTGCGTTCGGCCACGGCATGCCAGTGGTGGAGGATTTCGTCGCGCTTGTCGGCGGCCATCGGCTCGCGCTGGCCGGGGCGCAGGCCCCCCGTGATGACCGTAAGAGGCACCGGCGCACCCAGCGTGTCCGCCAGCCGCTTGCGCAGGTCAGCCAATTGCGGGCCGAAGCCGTAGCACCACGAACACATCGGATCGGCCACGTAGATCAATCGCATGATGGCTGCCTCAATTCAATTTGGACGCGAGCTGCCGGCGCCAGTGTGATACCGCCTGGGGCGCGTCGCGCATCATGTCGAATACCGACACCATCGTCTTGCGCGCAATGTCGTCGCGGAAGGCGCGATCCCGCTCGACGATGGCGAGCAATTGCTCCAGGGCCGCTTCGTAATCCTGCCCGGCGATGTACTGCTGCGCCAGGTCGAGCCGCGCCTGCAGGTTGTCCGGTTGCGCTTCCACGACCGTGCGCAGGGCACCGGCATCGGGCAGCGTATCGGCCCGTTCGGTGGCCCTCAGGCGCGTTTCCAGCGGGGCATAGCGCTCGTCCTGGGGCGCCTTTGGCGAGAGCAATGCGAATTCGTCCTGCGCGGCATGTGCATCGCCGGAGTCGAGCAGTAGGTTCACCAGCGCAAAGCGCGCGGCGTCGAAGCCGGGGTCGAAGGCCAGGGCGTTCTGGAATGCTTCGCGCGCGTGGGCGGTTTCGCCGGCCTGGCTCGCGGCCAGCCCTTCGCGATAGGCGACTTCAGCGGGTTGCGGGATCACGCGGTCAAGGAACGCACGCAATTGCGCTTCCGGCAAAACGCCGACGAACTGGTCGACCGGCTTGCCATCCACGAACGCCACCACGTACGGGATGCTGCGGACGTGGAACTGGGCGGAAAGCTCGGGGTTTTCGTCCGAGTTGATCTTGGCGAGCTTCCATTTGCCGGCGTATTCGGCTTCCAGCTTTTCCAGCATCGGACCCGATGTGCGGCAGGGGCCGCACCACGGCGCCCAAAAATCGACCAGCACCGGGATCTGGCGAGAGGTCTCGATCACTTCTTGCGCGAAATTCTGCGAGGTGATGTCGCTCATCGTCGGGGTTCTCCTGAGGGGCAATGGCGCCGGCGCATACACCGGCGAGAGGTATCAGGCATTTTACTTGTGGGTGGACCGGGCCGTTTCGAGGCCGTCTGCCGTCCGTCTGCCCGCCGCAATAACGTATGTCAGAGCAACGGTTGAAAATAGAACGATCGTTCGGATACCATCCGGTAAAAACAACACACAGATTCACGGAGACATGGCATGACACGACCGCACTTCCAGTTCTGGCCCCGCCGTTTGCCGCACAACATCAGCTCGCCGCAAACGAGCCTTTGGTACAACCTGGAAGTGTCTGCCCGACGCTATCCGGACAAGGATGCCGTCATCTTTTACGGTCGGCACACGACATTCCAGGAACTGCACGACGATGCCGTGGCCGTAGCCGGCTGGCTGCAACAGGTGGCGGGCGTGCAGAAGGGCGATCGCGTGCTGCTGTACATGCAGAACTGCCCGCAGTTCATGGCCGCGTACTACGGCATCCTGCGCGCCGATGCGGTGGTCGTGCCGGTCAACCCGATGAACCGGCCCGAAGAGTTCAAGCACTACGTGACCGATGCCGGCGCTGCAACGGTCATCTGCAGCGCAGATCTGGCCGCCAACGTGACCACGGCCAACGCCGAGCTGCCGGAAGCGCAGCGCACAAGGCACCTGCTGGTCACGTCGTACGCCGATGCGCTGCCGGCCACCTACGACTATCCCGAAGACGCGCCCCCCGCATGGATCACCGCCCAGCATCCGGCGCAGCCTGGCGCCGTTGCATGGAACGACGTGCTCGCGCAGCGCCTCGTGCCCGGCCCGCACACCGCTGGACCCGACGACCTGGCCGTGATGCCATACACGTCGGGCACGACGGGTTTTCCGAAGGGCTGCATGCACCCGCACCGCACGGTGATGCACAACATCGTCGGCGGTTCGATGTGGTCGAACGGGACGAAGGAAGGCGTGAGCCTGTCGATCATCCCGTTGTTCCATGTGACCGGCATGCAGTACGGCATGAATGCGCCGATCTACATGGGCTCGACGGTCGTGATGCTGCCGCGCTGGGATCGCGAGGTGGCGGGGCGGCTGATCTCGCGCTACAAGATCACGCATTGGACGAACATCCCGACCATGGTGATCGACTTCCTGGCGAGCCCCCAACTGGCCGAGTTCGACCTGTCGAGCCTCGCCTACATCGGTGGCGGCGGCGCGGCGATGCCGCAGGCCGTGGCCGAGCGCCTGCTGAAGGATTTCAACCTGGCGTACCAGGAAGGCTACGGCCTGTCGGAGACCATCGCGCCGACGCACAGCAATCCGGCCGATCGCGCCAAGCAGCAGTGCCTCGGCATTCCCGTGTTCAACACCGATGCGCGCATCGTCGATCCGCAGACGCTCAAGGAGTTGCCCCCGGGCGAGGTGGGCGAAATCATTGTCAGCGGCCCGCAGGTGTTCCTGGGCTACTGGGGCAAGCCTCAGGCCACCGCCGAGGTCTTCATTGAATTCGAAGGCAAGAAGTTCTTCCGCACGGGCGATCTCGGCAAGATGGACGAAGAGGGCTATTTCTTCCTCACCGACCGGCTGAAACGCATGATCAACGCGTCGGGCTTCAAGGTGTGGCCGGCCGAGGTGGAGAGCCTGCTGTACAAGCATCCCGACGTGCAGGAGGCGTGCATCATCGGCACGCGCGACGCGTATCGCGGCGAGTCGGTCAAGGCCGTGGTGGTGCTCAAGGCCCACGCCAAGGGCAAGACCACCGAAGACGACATCATCAACTGGGCGCGCGACAACATGGCGGCCTACAAGTACCCGCGCGTGGTCGAGTTTGTGGATGCGCTGCCCAAGTCCGGCACGGGCAAGGTGATGTGGCGCACGCTGCAGGAGCAGGAAAACGCAAGGAATGAAGCAGCCGAGAAACCGGCCGCTGCTTAAAGAGCGCAGTAAGAGAAAGGGGCCTGAGTGGCCCCTTTTTCAATGTCCGCGCGCCTTGAAGAGCAGTGCGCCGATGCCGTGGAAACCACGCTGACGCGCATGCCGCATCGGCGTGACGCCGCCGCGGTCGGCGAGGTTCGGGTCCGCTCCGCCGTCAAGCAGCAGTTGCACGGTCTTCTCGTATTTGTCGCTGCCGTCGCCCAGGGCCACGGCTTCGATCAGCGCGGTCAGGCCCAGGTTGTTGGTGGCATCGGGCGGAACGCCGGCCTTCACGAGTTCATTGACGACTTCGACATAGCCGCGGCGTGCAGCCGGGATGAGCGCGGTGTCGCCGTCACCGTTGGTGGCACGCAGGTTGGCGCCGTGCGAGAGCGCCAGGCGCACCGTTTCCGCATCGCCCTGGCTGGCAGCGAGCAGGAAGGCGCTGTTCTGCGTGTTGTCCTGCACGTTGACGTCGGCGCCGGCCTGGATGAGCAGGCGTGCTGCCGCGCCCATATGCGCCATGACGGCGGCGATGAGCGCCGTGCGGCCATCGGCGTCGCGCGCCTTGAGGCTGGCGCCTTCGGCCAGCAACGTCTGGATGGCCATCGTGTTGCCGGCCTGTGCGGCGAGGATCAGGTCGCGATCACGCGTGGCCGGGTCGCTGCGGCGGGGGGGACGTGCGTCGGGCGTACGTGTCGTGCTGGGCGCAACCTTCGCACCGGCGCTGGCCGCCACATGCAGGATGGGCAGATGCTGCTCCTGCCAGGCGTTGGCCATGTCGCCCACAGCCAGTGCCATCCCCAGCATGACGCCGATAAGCTGGTTGAGCGCGGGATGCGGGGCGATGAGCATGGCGGGCGGTTCAGGCGCTGAGATAGGGATCGGGCAGCGGCGCGGTGTCGGTTGCGTCCGTTGCATCGGTCGTGGCGCAGGGGCCGTTTGCCGCGTCGGTCGCCTGCAGGCGCGACCACAGGCGGTCCAGATACGGATCGTGCAGCCCGTTGCTGGCCAGGCCGATCAGCGTGCGCTGCAGGTATTCGCGTGCCGGGCCGTACAGCCCGACCGCGTTCCGCAGGCAGCCGACCACGCGCTCGTCGGGCAGGCGGCCGGCATACGCTTCGTGGGCGCGGTTCATGACAAAGGCCAGCGCCAGGACGCGTTTGCCGTTGATTTCGGTCGGCAGCCAGCGAGGGAGGTACGCGCCGGTCAGCATTTCGCGGCGCCACAGCACGCGGAATTCATGCTCGGCATGGTCGCGCGGTACGCGAAACGCCACGCCCCGGCAGCTGCCGCCCCGGTCGAGGCCGAGTACGAGCCCCGGGTTGTCCCAGGTGCCGCGGTTGATGCGGGAGTAGAGATAGAAGCCGCGGTGATAACCGTGCACCGTGGCGCGGGCGGCCTCGGTGTGAAAGATCATCGGGTTCCAGATCAGCGAGCCGTACCCGAACACCCAGGCGTCCTGGCATTCGCCGGGCGCAGCCGACAACCGCGCGAGCGTCGATGCAAGCGACGCTTCCAGCGCAGCCTCGGTCAGCAGCGACGACGCGACGGGCGAATCACCCAGGGCGGCGCGCAACCGGTTCTGTTCGAGATCCTCTCGGGTGACGGCCATGTCGCAAGCATAGAGCAATCGTCAAGAGTGGTCACGCGGGCGGACGGCCGATGGCCGGGAAACAGGGCGTTGCGCGTGTAGGCGGAGGCTTGACTATGGCGCGGCCGCAACGGTGAAGCGTGTGCAGCCGGAAAACTGGAGGCGGGGGATCGGAATTGAACCGTCTTATACGGCTTTGCAAGCCGCAGCATTGACCACTCTGCCACCCCGCCGGGGGAGGCGGCTTGTGATGCGCCATGTGACGCATCGCAAGCCGGGGCGGATTCTAGCGCAGGATCAGACTTCCAGCAGGTCGACTTCAAAAAGCAACGTTGCGTTCGGGGGGATCACACCGCCCGCGCCGCGCGCGCCGTAGCCCAGGGCCGCCGGGATGATCAGCTTGCGCGTGCCGCCAACCTTCATGCCTTGCACGCCTTCGTCCCAGCCCTTGATGACCATGCCGCCGCCCAGGTGGAAGGCGAAGGGGTCGTTACGGTCTTTGCTGGAATCGAACTTCTTGCCGGCCTGGCCGTTTTCGTAGAGCCAGCCGGTGTAGTGCACGGTGACGTATTTGCCGGCCGTGGCTTCAGCGCCGTCGCCGACGACGACATCTTCGTATTGCAGGCCGCTTGCGGTGGTTTCGATGGTCATGATGAGCCTCGTGGAGTGGCGTGGGTGATAAGGGAACAGGCTCAGGCAGCGGTTGCGGCCTTGAGGGTTTCGAGCTGGACGTGGACATTGTCCGCGTCGTTGGCGACCCAGATGTCGCCGTCCTGGATGGTGACCTGCAGACGCATGGTGCGTTCCACCATGGCGGCCAGCGCAGCCACGGTGTCGGCGGCGACTTCGTACACCGACACGTTGGCAAAGCGCGTGATCTTGCTTTCGGTCTGCTGCCACCACACGCGGCTGGCATTGCCGCTATATGTATAGACGGCGACCTGCTCCGCACGGTTGCTGGCCTTGCGGATGCGCGTGTCGTCGGGGTTGCCGAGGTCGATCCACAGCTCGATGGCGTCGGTCAGGTCGCGCTGCCAGAGTTCGGGCTCGTCGGGCTCCGACAGACCGCGTGTGAAGGCGAGCGTTTCGCTGGCGTGGCGGGCGAAGGCGAGCACGCGCACCATCATGCGTTCGTCGTTCTCGCTCGGGTGGCGGGCGACGGTCAGCGCGTGGTTGGCGTAGTAGTGCCGATCCATGTCGGCGATCTGCAGATCGACCTTGTAGATCGTGGATTTCAGGGCCATGCGGGTGGTCGGCGGATGGGCCGTTTTTGGCAAAGCGCGCATTGTCGCACGGGCCGATGAAGCTGACGGCATCGGCCGGGCGCATTCCCAACGGCGGCTGTTTGCGGTATACGAGCGGTGCGTGCGCTAGTCGGCGCATGTTTTTCCTATCCAAACCAGGACAATCAGAACGATGCGTTGGATATTCGGAATCGTGGGTCTGTTGCTCGGAGGCCTGTCGGGGGGCGTCGTCGGGGCGTTCTTTGGGGCGTTGATCGGTCTGGGACTGGCATCGCTGATCTTGTACATGGACAAGCGCGCCAGCGCGCAGTGGGCCAATCCGCCCGACGGCGCGGGCGCAACGGGCGCGGCGCCGAGCCATGCGGCTACGCAGACAGCCGTGTCGCCGCCGCCCGCGACGCTGCAGGAGCGTGTGGCCCGGCTCGAGCACGAGGTTTCGCTCCTGCGCCGGCAACTGGCTGAAATCAAAGGCGGAACCTTCATCGCGCCTACCGATGTGGAGCAAGCAGCCGCAGAGGCGCCACCGGCCGTGGCCGAGGCATTGCCGCCCGTAGAGGCGCCTGCGGTGTCTGTGCCCGTGCCCGTGCCTGCGTCCGCGTCCGTGCCTGCGCCGCAGGTTGCGGTTCCGCAGCCGATGCCTCAACCTGCTGCGCAACCCGCGCCCGTCTTGGCACCGCACGAGCCCGATTGGGTGGAGCGCGCCGTCGGCGCCGCGCGCGACTGGCTGCTGGGCGGCAACAGCGTGGTGCGGGTGGGGATCCTGATCCTGTTCTTCGGCGTGGCGTTCCTGCTCAAGTACGCGGCGGATAACAGCCTGCTGCCGGTTGAATTCCGGCTGGCCGGTGTGGCGGTCGGGGCGATCGCGTTGCTGGGCATCGGCTGGCGCCTGCGCGAGAAGCGCCCGGGCTATGCGCTGGTGCTGCAGGGTGGCGGGGTCGGCGTGCTGTATCTGACGGTGTTTGCAGCCACACGCGTCGTGCCGCTGCTCAGCCCGGGGATGGCGTTTCCGCTGCTGGTGCTGATCTGCGCGCTGGCCGCCGGGCTGGCGGTCAAGCAGAACGCGCCGGCGCTGGCTTTCACGGGCAGTGCAGGCGGCTTCCTGGCGCCGATTCTGATCTCGACGGGCCAAGGCAGCCACGTGGCGCTGTTCAGCTATTACGCGCTGCTGAACGCGGGCATTTTCGCCATTGCGTGGTTCCGGGCGTGGCGGGCGCTGAATCTGCTCGGCTTCGTCTTTACGTTCGGCATTGCCACGGCGTGGGGCGTGCTGCGCTATCAGCCATCGTTGCTGGCGAGCACCGAGCCGTTCCTGATCCTCTTCTTCCTGATGTATGTGGGCATTGCGCTGCTGACCGCGCTGCGCCGCCATGTCAGCCTCAAACACTACGTTGACGGCACGCTGGTGTTCGGCACGCCGCTGGTGGCGATGGGGTTGCAGGCTGGGCTGGTGCACCACATTCCGTTTGCGATGGCGTGGAGCGCCACCGCCCTGGCCGCGTTCTATCTGGCGATTGCGGGCTGGCTGGCGCCCAAACGAGCGAATCTCGGCCTGCTGTACGAAGCGATGTTTGCGTTGGGCGTGATCTTCATCACGCTGGCAATCCCGCTGGCTTTCGATGGACGCACGACCAGTGCGGTATGGGCCCTGGAAGGTGCCGCCGTGGTGTGGCTGGGCGTGCGTCAGCAGCGGCGGCTGGCGCTGGCAGCAGGGCTGCTTCTGCAACTCGCGGCCGGCGCCGCCTTCGCCGTGGATGCCGTGTTCGACTGGGCGCCGCAGCACAGCTGGGCCGTGCTCAACAGCCGTTATATCGGCGGGGTGTTGATTGCGCTGGCGGGCGTCTTCAGCGGCTGGCGACTGCACGGCAAGGCGGAGGCGCGTGGGTGGCTGAAGGCGGCGCCGGTGCTCGGCATTGCTGCGTCGGCGTGGGGCTTGCTGTGGTGGCTCGGCAGCGGCAGCAACGAGATCGACCGCTGGGCCTGGCGCATCGCCACCAAGACCGTCGACCGGCCGGACATTCCGCTGTACGCCGCCTTTGCCGTGCTGACGGCGTGGGCTGCACACGGCCTGCGCCGCAAGCTCGATTGGGCACTGGCCGAGTGGCCTGCGCTGGCGTTGTCCCCGGCGCTGGCGCTGATTTCGCTGGCTGCGATCGAACACTGGGCGCCGTCACCGCTGGCCGGCTGGGGCGGACCGGTGTGGATTGCCGCCGTGGTGCTCGCCTTCGTGCTGCTGCGCCGCCAGGAGCGCGACGTGAAAGACAATCTCCTCGCGCCGCTGCATACCGTGCTGTTCTGGTTGATCTGCGGCGTACTGGCCACGGAAGGCTACTGGCGCCTCGACGCCTACGTGCCTGAGGGCACGTGGAGCTTCGCCGCCTGGGCCTATGCCTACGGCGCGTTGCTCGCCCTGCTGGCAGGCGCAGGCTGGCGCATCCGCTGGCCGATCGCCCGATTCGAGCGCGCCTATCTGCTGTGGGGCGCCGCACCGCTGGCTGGCCTGCTGTGGCTGTGGAGCTTCGCGAGCGCCGCCAGCGACGGCAATGCCGCGCCGCTGTTCTACCTGCCGATTCTCAACCCGCTGGACGTGGCGCAACTGCTGGTGTTCCTTGCCATCGCGCTGTGGATGCGCCGCGTAGCGCTGCAGAAGCTTGTGCCCGAGCCGATGGTGATCGGCTACGCCATCGGCGCGACGCTTTTTATCTGGGCCAACGCGGTGCTGCTGCGCACGCTGCACCATTGGGCGCATGTGCCGTACACACTGGACGATCTCGGTGCCTCGATGCTGGTGCAGGCGTCGCTGTCGATGTTCTGGACGGTGCTGGCGTTGGCGGTGATGGTGTTTGCCACGCGGCGCGCCAGCCGCGCGCTGTGGTTCACCGGCGGGGCGCTGCTGGGCGTGACGGTGGTCAAGCTGTTCCTGTTCGATCTGTCGCGCGTGACAGGTGTTGAGCGCATCGTGTCGTTTATCGGGATTGGCGTGCTGCTGTTGCTGATCGGCTATCTGTCGCCGTTGCCGCCAAAGCCCAAAACCAGCGCCCAAGCTGAAACCGGGGAGGTCCTGTGAAGAAGGTTGCTTTTGCGATGGCCGTGGCGTCGCTGTTGTCTGCGCCGGCCTGGGCCGAGCGCTTTGCGTTGACCGGCACGCCCGGTGCCCCGTACTACGCCGTCACGCTGAGCGAAGACGTCTATGCCCATGCGCGCGAGGCCAATCTGGCCGACCTGCGCATCCTCAATGGCGACGGCGAGCCCGTGCCGTTCACTGTCGACATCCCGCGTGATCCGGCGCCGCAGGCACGCACGCTGCACGACGTGCACTGGTTTGCCACGCCCATCGATGATGCGCAGACACCTGGCGCCGCCGGCGTCGTGCTCGGCACCGACGGCGTGCTGCGTGCGACGGGCGTGCAGCCATCACAGGCGTCTGTGCGCGCGTGGGTCGTCGACCTCAGCCAGCTTCGGGACACGGTGACCGCGCTGGTCGTGGCGCTGCCCGCTGCGGAATTCCAGAGCGGCGTGAGCGTGCAGGCGAGCGATGACTTGCAGCACTGGAGCCCGGTCGCCCAGGCCACGCTGTTCCGCCTCTCCAACCAGGGCAGCACGCTGGTGCAGGATCGCATCGAGTTCACCGGGCTACGGGCGAAATATCTGCGTCTGACCTGGCAGGGCAAGCCGCCTGCGCCGGATGCCGTCCGCGCGGAGGTGGCTGTCGGCGCGCCGGTCGCGTTGGCGGACAGCGCCATTCAGTGGCGCTCGGGTCTGGCGCCGGTGCAGACGCCCGCTGCCGGCGATTACCAGTTCGATACCGGCGGCGTGTTCCCGGTCGAACGCGTGAAGATCCATCTGCCGCAGGCCAACACCGTCGCGCAGGCCACGCTGTACGCGCGTGCCGATGCCCAGGCGCCCTGGCGACCCGTGACGTCTGCGCGTCTGTTCCGGCTGGCTGGAGCGGACGGGAAGGGCGAGCAGGAGAACGCGGCCATCACCGTGCCTGCCACGGGCGAGCGCTACTGGCGCCTGCAGGTCGACACACGCAGCGGTGGCCTGGGTGCCGGCGCGCCGCAATTGGCAATCGGCTGGCGTCCGGCCACGGTCACGTATGCGGCGCGCGGCAATGTGCCGTTCACGCTGGCGGTGGCGGAAGTGGCACGCGGCAACCCGGTCGCACGCGCGGATTTGCTGGCAGGTGCGTCGCCCGCCATTGCGCAGGCACAGCTTGGCGCGATGAGCGATTCCCCCGCCGATGCGCTCAAGGCCGAGCCGCCGGGTGGCCGCCAGCGTCAGTGGGTGCTGTGGGGCGCGCTGTTGGCCGCGGTGGCGGTGCTGGGCGGCATGGCGTGGCGGTTGTTCCGCGCGCCGGCCGTGCCGCCGGATGCGTCAACGTAATCCCCATCGCTCAAAGAAAACGGCGCCACCTGGGCGCCGTTTTTTTTGGCAGAGCGGCCGCTCAGTGCACGAAGGCCGGTTGGACAAACAGCGCAACGCACAAGGCAAAGCCTGCAAACCACATCAGCGAACGCAGCGGCGCCCAGCTCGCGAGATAGCACACCGTGTACAGCACGCGCACCACGATGAACGCGATGGCCAGCAGGTTGATGCGGTCGATCACGCCGCCGCCCAGGATGGCCACCAGCACGGCCACCGCAAAGAACGGGAACGCTTCAAAGTGGTTCTGCTGTGCGGCTGCGGCACGGCCCGCGACGCCGGTTTGCTGCGCGAGCCACGCGCGCGGATTGCGATTGTCGTACCGCGGGCCTTTGGCCTTGGCGATGCCGACGCACACGATCGGCAACACTGCAGCGACCAGAACGCACCAGAGGGCGATCGGCATGGTCAGTCTCCTGGATGGGGATGGGTGTGAAGGTGCCGCACCGTAGCACACGGTGCGTTTTCAAACACCTGAGGCGTGAGTCGATGGGTTAGTCGATGCCCTGCACGGCAATGCGCACATCACCGAGCATGACCACCTGGCCGGCGCGAATCTTGGCGGTCTTGCGCAGCTCCGGCTGGCCGTCGACCGTGACCGCTCCGTCGGCGACAACTGCCTTGCCGGCGCCGCCGCTGTCGACCACGCCGGTGAGCTTGAGCAGCTTGTGCAGCTCGATGTATTCGGTGGTCAGGGCGAAATCGATATTGGGCATGGATGGATTGCGAGGTTTATTGAGGCGTGGCTTCCACGCTGATGTCGATGTCGACGCGGTCGCCCACATCGGGCAGGAAGCGCGTCATGCCGAAGGCGCTGCGGGCAATGGCGAGGTGGAAATCACCGCCGCAAACGTGGCGCGTGCTGCCGGGCATCTTTTCGTCGCCGCAACTGAAGCGGCGCACGTCTAGCCGCACAGGCTGCGTCACACCGTGCAGCGTCAGATTGGCCTCAATGGCGATGAGCTTGCCACCCTCCACGACAAAGCGGTCGCTGCGCAGGCGGATGACCGGAAACTTCACAGCGTCGAGAAACTGCTCCGATTTCAGCACGCCGTCCAGCACGCGCAGGCGCGTGTTGATGGAGTCGGCGTCGACGGTGAAATCGAAGCCGCCCTGGTGGGTGGCTTCATCGAAGTTGACGGCGCCGTCGATCTTGTCGAAACGGCCGCGCATCGTGCTGCGATCGAAATGCGATGCGCCAAAGTAGACCGACGTGTGCGCCAGGTCCGGCGCGAATGAGGCGGCGAGGGCGGGAGCACAAAGCAGCCCCGCCAGCAATACGATCCATGCACGCATGATGCCTCCGCTGTCAGAGGCCCATGGCGTGCATGGGCCCGTGCTTACTTGCCCCAGCTGTCCTTCAGGCCGACCACGCGGTTGAACACGGGCTTGCCCGGTTGCGAATCGATGCGGTCTGCCACGAAGTAGCCATGGCGCTCGAACTGGAAGCGGTCTTCCGGCTTGGCCGTTGTGAGCGTCGGCTCCAGGTAGGCCGTGACGATCTTCTTGGAGTGCGGGTTGAGCGCATCCAGGAAGTTCTTGTCGCCCGAATCCGGCTGCGGGTCGCTGAAGAGGCGGTCGTACAGGCGCACCTCGGCTTCCAGCGCATGTGCGGCACTCACCCAGTGGATGTTGCCCTTCACCTTGACGCTGTCAGCACCCGGCGTGCCACTCTTCGTGTCCGGAATGATGTTGGCGTGCACGGCGGTGATGTTGCCGGCGGCATCCTTGTCGCAGCCGGTGCATTCGATCACATAGCCGTAGCGCAGGCGCACCTTGTTGCCCGGGAAGAGGCGGAAGTAGCCCTTGGGCGGCGTCTCGGTAAAGTCCTCGCGCTCGATCCACAGCTCACGCGTGAGGGGGAATTCGCGGCGGCCGAGTTCAGGCTGCTTGGGGTGCACGGGCGCCGAGCACGGCTCGTTGAAATCCGCCGGCACGTTGTCGAGCACGAGCTTGACCGGGTCCAGTACGGCCACCGAGCGCGGCGCACGCGCATCGAGGTCGTCGCGCACGGCGCCTTCCAGGATGCTCATGTCGATCCAGCTGTCGGCCTTCGACACGCCCACGCGTTCGCAGAAGAGCTGGATCGATTCCGGCGTATAGCCGCGGCGGCGGATGCCAACGAGCGTCGGCATGCGCGGGTCGTCCCAGCCGTCGACGCGCTTTTCCGTCACCAGTTGCAGCAGCTTGCGCTTGCTGGTGATGGCGTAGGTCAGGTGCAGACGTGCGAATTCGTATTGATGCGGCAGGGGTGCAGACAGCACGCCGGCGTCGCGCAGGTGGTCGAGCACCCAGTCGTACAGCGGGCGGTTGTTCTCGAACTCCAGCGTGCAGAGCGAATGCGTGATGTTCTCCAACGCATCGGAAATGCAATGCGTGAAGTCGTACATCGGGTAGATGCACCATGCGTCGCCGGTGCGATGGTGATGCGCATGGCGGATGCGGTACAGCACCGGGTCGCGCATCACGATGTTCGGCGCGGCCATGTCGATCTTGGCGCGCAGCACGTGCTCGCCGTCCTTGTACTTGCCGGCGCGCATGTCGCGGAACAGCGCGAGGTTCTCGTCGACCGAGCGGTCACGGAACGGCGACGGCGTGCCCGGCTTGGTGAAATCGCCCCGGTTGGCAGCGATCTGCTCGGCGCTCTGGCTGTCGACGTAGGCCACGCCGCGCTGGATCAGCACCTCGGCAAAGCCGTAGAGCTGCTCGAAGTAGTCGCTGGCGTAGTACAGGTGTTCGCCACCGGCGTCGCTCCACGAATAGCCGAGCCAGTGCACCGCGTCGATGATGGAATCGACGTATTCGGTGTCTTCCTTGACGGGGTTCGTGTCATCAAAGCGCAGGTGGCAGCGGCCGTTGTAATCGCGGGCCATGCCGAAGTTCACCCAGATGCTCTTGGCGTGGCCGATGTGCAGGTAGCCGTTGGGCTCCGGCGGGAAGCGTGTGACCACCGGCGGGATCGGCTGGCCGGTGGCGTCCTTGCGATTGGCGTAGGTGCCTTGCGTGAGGTCGCCGTCAATGATCTGGCGCAGGAAATTGGACGTGGGGGCGGCAGCGGTCGACCCGTTGGCGTT
The DNA here is from genome assembly GCF_000620465.1 of Ralstonia sp. UNC404CL21Col. Classification (GTDB taxonomy): domain Bacteria; phylum Pseudomonadota; class Gammaproteobacteria; order Burkholderiales; family Burkholderiaceae; genus Ralstonia; species Ralstonia flatus. Next base: position 603,923 of record NZ_JIBE01000003.1, on the reverse strand, counting down.
GGCGTTGTCTTGGCTCATGGGAGTGCGTGATTCGGCAATCCCGCGATTTTACCGTGCCCGGCGGTTTACGCCCCCGGACGCTATTTGCGCTGGGCCAGGCCGTCGAGCGCCTGTGCGCGCAACAGCTCATTCGAGGCGGTGAAGGTCTGCTGGCGCAGTTGCGCGATTTGCGCGGCCCGATCGGCGTCCGACAGGCCGGCAAAGGCGTTGATGCGATCGCGTTCCCGGGTGTAGGCGTCGTAGCGGTTGCGCCAGTCGGCTTCTTCGCGGTTGCCCTGGATGAGGCGGTCGGCCACGAGGCTGTCCACGCCGCGGGCGGACAGGCGCTGGCGCATCTCGGCTTCGCTCATGCCCTGCTTGGTCCACGTTTCCATGTCGCTGGCGAGCTTGAGCGGGGCGGAGGCGTCCCGGCGCGCCTGCTGTACCGATGGCGGGAGATTGGCGTCGATGGCGGCGATCCTGGCCGCGCGCTGTTCCGGCGTGAGCGACGGGTCGGCCATCACAGCGAGGCGGTCGAGCGCGGCGGCGTCCATGGCGTCGTCGTCGCCATACCAGGCTTGGGCGACGTCTGCGCCAAGGTATTGGCGGCGCAGCGCGGTGCGGTCGCTCAACTGCTGGCGCAGCGTGGCGATCAGCTCGGGGCGCTGCTGGACCTGTTCGAGGCTCGGCTTGTTGCGGCTGGTGGCGCCGCTTTGAGCCGCCGCCTTGCGATAGGCCAGGTAGTGCTGCAGCAGCGATTGCGCCTCCGCCAGCGCCGGCGTGACCAGCTTGGCGCGCAGATGCGCCTCGGCCATCGACACACGCTGCGCCTCGGGCAGCGAGGCGGGCACGTCGAGGAAGTAGTCCAACACCGCGCGATTGGCGGCTTCGACGATGAGGTGGCCGCGCGTATCCACATGCAGGCCGTCCGGCGCCTGTGTATCGGCCAGCTCCGGTGCAGGCGCGGCCTGTGCCGAAGGTTCGGCGCCGACACTGCCGATGAAGGCGCCCTTGGTCGCCTGCGGCTGCGCCATGGGCACGTCAGGCGCCTCCGACGCATGCCACCAGTAAACCCCGCCCGCCATCGACACCGCCACCAACACGGCGACAACAAACGTCATGGGCTGTATCGAGGGCGATTGGGGCTTCATGGTGGCGAATGCGTTGGATGGTCGGGTGGTCGGGTGGTCGAATGGCCGGCTGGTCAGAGACCGGCCGTCTTCAGTCGATTGGCTTGGGTGCGGATCACCGCAACCGGGTCGGCCGCGCCCCAGCCGATCAGGCCGAGCAGCTGGTTGACCTCATCGAGGTGATTCCATGCGTAATCCGTCGACAAGACCTGCCCAAACTTCGCGCTGCACACGGAGACGAGCCCGTCGTTGGTTCCCGAGCCACGCGCCTGCATGACGCCGCCGCTGAAAACGAGCACCGGATCAAACAGGTCGAGCACGTTGGTGGCGGTGGAGCGGCCCGTCCACGAATACAGCTTCTGCACGTTGGCGTTGCGCACGTCGGTAGCGCTGCCGGTGTTGCAACCGCTGGCAAGGCCCGCGCTGGGGAACGCCTTGTTGAAATCGGCCGCGCCCGACGTCGACAGAATATGCAGTGCCGCAAAGCCATTCTGTGGATTGCTGTTGCCGTTGAACCAGCCGAGCACCGAGCCGAATACATCAGCGCCGAGGTTCACGAGCGCTTGAAACGGGGCCGGTGTCGACTCCACGAAGTCCGCAAACTCCGAACCCTTGTGAGGCGTGCCGATGGTGGTGACCGAGGCCACGAGGTTCGGCACGACGGCCGCGGCGTAGCGCGACGTCAGCCCGCCCTGGCTGTGCCCGATCAGGTTGACCTTGGCGGCGCCCGTGGTGGCAAGCACGCTGCGGATCTGGCTGACGAGCTGTTCGCCGCGCACGGTTTCATCGTTGAAGGCGGAAACATCGGCCACGTAGACGTTGGCACCGTTGGCGCGCAGGTCTTCCGGAATCTGATACCAGTAGTCGACCACGCCGAGGAACTTGCTGGTGCCTGAAAGCCCATGCACCAGCACGATCGGGTACTTGGTTGCGGCATAGGTGCCGGCCGCCTGCGCCGGTGCGGCGGTACCGAGTGTGAGGGCGGATGTGACCAAAACGGCGGCTGCAGCGTGCGTGCGCAGGAAGCCGCGCACTGATCCATACACAGCATGGAGCAGGGAAGTCTGTGACATTCGGTTGTCTCCTGGACATTGGATAGGTGGTCGACCTCTATGGGCCGATCGCCCTCCGTTATCCGAAGCGCCGTGTCCGACGTCAACTGAAGTGGAGGTTTGGCTCTAATGCTGCGCTGCCGCGTGCGCAAACAAAAACCGGAGGGTGAGCCTCCGGTTGAGTAGGGTGCGATGCAGCAACGTGCCGTTCTTATTCCTATTCCTCTTGAAACGCTTCCTCGCGTTTTCTGTTGATGGCGGGCAGCGCCACCAGCAAGACGAGGATGCCTGCCGCAATCAGCAGCCCAAGCGACAGCGGTCGCGTCACAAACGTAGAGAAATCCCCGCGCGAGAGCAGCAGCGCGCGGCGGAAGTTCTCTTCCATCATCGGCCCCAGCACGAAGCCGAGCAGCATGGGCGCCGGTTCGCAGCGAAGCTTGACGAACATGTAGCCGATCAAGCCGAAGAGCGCCGTCTGGAAGATATCGAACGTCGTGTTCGACACCGAATACACGCCGATGCAGCAGAACACCAGAATGGCCGGATACAGGAAGCGATACGGCACCTTCAGCAGGCGCACCCACACGCCGATCATCGGCAGGTTCAGCACGATCAGCATCAGGTTGCCGATCCACATCGAGGCGATGAGGCCCCAGAACAGCGCGGGGTTGCTGGTCATGACCTGCGGGCCGGGCTGGATATTGTGGATCGTCATCGCGCCGACCATCAGAGCCATCACGGCGTTGGGCGGAATGCCGAGCGTGAGCAGCGGAATGAACGACGTCTGCGCCGCGGCGTTGTTGGCTGATTCGGGGCCGGCTACGCCCTCGATGGCGCCCTTGCCGAATTCGCTCGAATACTTCGAGGTCTTCTTCTCCAGCGAGTACGACGCGAACGACGCCAGCGTCGCGCCGCCGCCCGGCAGGATGCCCAGCACCGAGCCGAGCGCCGTGCCGCGCAGCACCGCCGGGATCATCCGCTTGAAGTCTTCGCGGCTGGGCCACAGGTTGCGGACGTGCTCGACGAAGGTTTCGCGGTGTTCCTTCTGTTCGAGGTTGGCGATGATCTCGGCAAAGCCGAACACGCCCATCGCCACCGACACGAAGTTCAGCCCGTCAGCCAGCTCCGGCACGTCAAACGAATACCGCGCGGTGCCCGAGTTCACATCGGTGCCGACGAGGCCGAGCAGCAGGCCCAGCACGATCATCGCAATCGCCTTGACGAGCGAGCCCGACGCCAGCACGACCGCGCCGATCAGGCCCAGCACCATCAACGAGAAATATTCCGCCGGCCCGAAGTTGAACGCGAATTCGGACAGCGGCGTGGCAAATGCGGCCAGCACCAGCGTGGCCACGCAGCCCGCGAAGAACGAGCCGAGGCCGGCGGTGGCCAGCGCCACGCCCGCGCGTCCGCGCCGGGCCATCTGGTAGCCGTCGATGGTGGTCACCACCGAGGAGGATTCGCCCGGCAGATTGACGAGGATGGCCGTGGTGGAGCCGCCGTACTGCGCGCCGTAGTAAATGCCGGCCAGCATGATGAGCGCGGCCACCGGCGGTAGCGCGTACGTGGCCGGCAGCAGCATCGCAATCGTCGCGATGGGGCCCAGGCCCGGCAGTACGCCGATCAACGTACCGAGCACGCAGCCGATGAACGCGTAGATCAGGTTCTGGATGGAAAGCGCTGTGGAGAAGCCCAGCGCGAGATTGGCAAAGAGGTCCATGGTGTCGTGCGCCTCTCGCTCAATTGCCGATGAAGGCCGGCCACACCGGGAACTGCAGCTTGAGCCCGTATATGAAGGCCGCGAGGCTCATCACCACCATCACGATGGCGGTGCCGGCTGCGCCCTTGAGCGTGAACTCGTGACTGGCCATGCTGGAGACGAAGACGAGCACCACCAGCGACAGCACCAGCCCCAGTGGTTGCAGCAGAAGCCCGAACAGCACCACGGAACCGAGAATCCACAGCAGCGTCTTGACGTCCCAACGCGGAATGCGGTCGACCACGCCCTTGCGCGACAGCGATTGCACGAGCACCACCACGCCCAGCAGCACGAGCACCACGCCCAGCCAGAACGGGAAATAGCCCGGGCCCATGCTGCCGGCCGTGCCCATGCGGTAGCTGCGCGCCAGAATGGCAAACGCCGCGCCGGCGACGATGAACATGATGCCGGATGCAAAGTCCTGGTGACTGCGGATCACCGGACGACCTTGTGGATCGTTCTGCAAGTCTGGTCTCCTCGGGGGTGGCGTACCGCGCCGCGTATGGCGGGCCGCCTTGTACCTGGTAAGGCGACCAAGTTTGCACGCTAAGCAGACCGGCTTTCAAGCACCTTGCGGAGGGGATGTCGGGCCGCGTCGTGAGCCGGCGCGGCGCCCGGGCAACCGATTCAGGGTTTGTCCCTAGCGTTGCATTACATGCCGATACCGCGCGCCATCAGCACGGCGGCCAGCGGAATGAAGATGATCAGGTGCGACTCGATCATGACCCAGCGGCGCGTCTTGGCGATCTCCGACGGTGTGGGCACGAAGTCGGGCAACGTCTTGCCTTGCTTGTTCCAGCGCAGGATGTTGATGGTCGGAACGATCGACAGCAGCCCCACGAGAATGAACAGGCCCACCTTGATGTGGAAGATCGGGTTGTGCACGTAAAACGCGTAGCCCTTGGCTCCGTAAAGCACACGCAGCCCGCCAGTGATCAGCACCGCGACGGCCGCAACGCCGTACACAGCGTCATACCGTCCCAGGCGTTTGCGAATCTCGGGCGTCATGCCCGGGCGCAGCACCACGGCCTCGGCGGTGAGAAAGACGATCAGCGTGAAGATCGAGATGTAATGCAGGTAAGCCAGCAACGCATCAAGCCACATGTTGACCTCGTCAGGGTGGGGAAAGGGTTGGCGCGCAATGCCACGGCTCAGATCACGCCGCGTCCGCGCAGGGTTTCGATCTGATCCGCGTTCAGATTCAGCACGTCGCGCAGCACGGCCTCGGTGTGTTCGCCCAGCAGCGGCGGATGGCTTGTAGCCTTGGGCGGCGTGGCGCTCATCTTGACCGGGCTGCCCACCAGCTTGACGGCGCCGGCGCTCGGGTGAGGCAGGTCGACGCGCAGGCCGCGCGCCTGCACTTGCTCGTTGTCGAACACCTCGTCGAGCGAATTGATCGGGCCACACGGCACGCCGGCGGCTTCGAGCTTGTCGATCCATTCGCCTTTGCTCAGGCGCTTGACCATCTCGGCCAGGATCGGCACCAGCACGTCGCGGTTGGCCACGCGCTGCGGGTTGGTGGCAAAGCGCGGGTTGTCGGCCAGCTCGGGCATGCCGCCCGCATCCACAAAGCGCCGGAACTGGCCGTCGTTGCCGACCGCTACGATGATCCAGCCATTGGCGGCCTGGAACGTCTGATACGGCACGATATTCGGATGCGCATTGCCCCAGCGCTTGGGCGCCTGGCCGCTGGCGAGGTAGTTGGTGTTCATGTTGGCCAGCATGGCGACCTGCACGTCGAGTAGCGCCATGTCGATGTACTGGCCCTCGCCGGTGCGGTCGCGGTGCGCAAGCGCAGCCAGCACGGCGACGGTGGCGTACATGCCGGTCATCAAATCGGAGATGGCCACGCCGGCCTTTTGCGGGCCGCCGCCGGGCAGGTCGTCGCGCTCGCCGGTCAGGCTCATGAAGCCGCCCATGCCCTGCACGATGAAGTCGTAGCCAGCGCGGGCGGCGTAAGGGCCGGTCTGGCCGAAGCCCGTGATGGAGCAGTAGACGAGGTCAGGCTTCACCGCCTTGAGCGATGCGTAGTCGAGCCCGTATTTCTTGAGCTGGCCGACCTTGTAGTTCTCGAGCACCACATCGGCGTGCGCGGCGAGCTTGCGCACGATGTCCTGGCCCTCGGGCGTGCTGATGTCGACCGTGATGGAGCGCTTGTTTCGATTGGCGGCGAGGTAATAGGCGGCTTCGGCGGTGTTGTTGCCCGCCTCGTCCTGGAGCCAAGGCGGGCCCCATGTGCGCGTGTCGTCGCCGGCGCCGGGGCGCTCCACTTTGATGACGTCCGCCCCAAAATCGGCAAGGTTCTGCGCGCACCAGGGGCCGGCAAGCACGCGGGTCAGGTCGAGAACACGAAGATGGCTCAGAGCGCCCATGGATTGACAAATCGACACGATTGGATCGGGTGCACTCTACACCACGCCCCGGTGGCGTCGCAGCCCCTTGCGACCAAGCGCGGAAAATGCGGCGCAGAATGGACGCGACCCGGGCGCGAACCCCGTATAATCAACGGTTTGCACTAATCCAAGGCGCTCAGGAGCGGGATGCTCCAAGGCGCAATGCTGACTCGGCACCCCGCGACATGAAAGCCTCCGATATCCGCCAAAAATTCCTGACGTTCTTCGAGACGAAGGGCCACACCGTGGTGCGCTCCTCGCCGCTGGTGCCGGGCAACGACCCGACGCTGCTGTTCACCAACTCCGGCATGGTGCAGTTCAAGGACGTCTTTCTCGGTACCGACAAGCGCCCGTACGTGCGCGCGGCGTCCGTGCAGCGCTGCCTGCGCGCCGGCGGCAAGCACAACGACCTGGAAAACGTCGGCTACACCGCGCGTCACCACACGTTCTTCGAAATGCTCGGCAACTGGTCGTTCGGCGACTACTTCAAGCGCGACGCACTCGTGTGGGCGTGGGAGCTGTTGACGCAGGAATACAAGCTGCCGGCCGAGAAGCTGTGGGCCACCGTCTACCAGACCGACGACGAGGCCTACGACATCTGGACCAAGGTCATCGGCCTGCCGCCCGAGCGCGTCGTGCGCATCGGCGACAACAAGGGCGCGCCGTATGCCTCCGACAACTTCTGGCAGATGGCCGAAACCGGCCCGTGCGGCCCGTGCTCGGAAATCTTCTACGACCACGGCCCGGACGTGTGGGGCGGCCCCCCGGGAAGCCCGGAAGCCGACGGCGACCGCTACATCGAAATCTGGAACAACGTGTTCATGCAGTTCGATCGCCAGCTGGATCCGGCGACCGGCGAATACACGCTGACCCCGCTGCCCGCACCGTGCGTCGACACCGGCATGGGCATGGAGCGTCTGGCTGCGATCCTGCAGCACGTGCACAGCAACTACGAGATCGACCTGTTCCAGGCGCTCATCGCCGCTGCCGCGCGCGAGACGAACACCAAGGATCTGGCCAACAACTCGCTGCGCGTGATTGCCGACCACATCCGCGCATGCTCGTTCCTGATCGTCGACGGCGTGATCCCGGGCAATGAAGGCCGCGGCTATGTGCTGCGCCGCATCATCCGCCGCGCCATCCGCCACGGTTACAAGCTCGGCTGCCGCGCAGCGTTCTTCCACAAGCTGGTGGACGACCTCGTTGCGCAGATGGGCGACGCCTATCCGGAACTGCGTGAGGCGCGCGACCGCGTGGTCGAAGTGCTGCGCACGGAAGAAGCCCGCTTCTTCGAGACCATCGAGCACGGCATGTCGATTCTGGACGCCGCGCTGGGCGAGCTGAAAACCTCGGGTGCCAAGATGCTCGACGGCGAACTGGCCTTCAAGCTGCATGACACCTACGGCTTCCCGCTGGACCTGACGCAAGACGTCTGCCGCGAGAACGACGTGATCGTCGACGAAGCGGCCTTTGACGCCGCCATGAACCGCCAGCGCGAGCAGGCACGCGCGGCCGGCAAGTTCAAGATGGCCGCCGGCACGCTCGACTACACCGGCGACAAGACCACGTTCCACGGCTACGACCAGCTGGTGCGCGAAACCGCGCGGGTGACGGCGCTGTTTGTGGATGGCGCATCGGTGCAGGAAATGCACCCGGGCCAGACCGGCGTGGTGGTGCTGGATCACACCCCGTTCTATGCGGAATCGGGCGGGCAGGTTGGTGACCAGGGCACGCTCAAGGCCGCGACCGTCTGGTTTGACGTGGCGGACACGCTGAAGGTGCAGCCGGAAGTGTTCGGCCACCACGGCGAGCTGCGCACCGGCGTGCTGAAGGTGGGCGATGCCGTGTCGGCCGAAGTCGACGCGGTGCGCCGCGCGCGCACCATGCGCAACCACTCGGCGACGCACCTGATGCACAAGGCGCTGCGCGAAGTGCTGGGCAGCCACGTGCAGCAGAAGGGCTCGCTGGTCGATGCGGAAAAGACGCGCTTCGACTTCTCGCACAACGCACCGATGACGCCGCTGCAAATCCGCGAAGTGGAAGCGCGCGTCAACGCAGAAATTTTCGCCAACGCGGCCACGAGCGCGCAGCTCATGGGCTTTGACGACGCGGTCAAGAATGGCGCGATGGCGCTCTTCGGCGAGAAGTACGGCGACGAAGTGCGCGTGCTCTCGATCGGTTCGTCGAAGGAACTGTGTGGCGGCACGCACGTGGCGCGCACGGGCGATATCGGCCTGTTCAAGATCGTGAGCGAGTCGGGCGTGGCAGCGGGCATCCGCCGCGTGGAAGCCATCACCGGCGACAACGTGCTGCACTACCTGCAGACGCTCGATACGCGCATCAACGAAGCGGCCGCCGCGCTGCGTGCGCAGCCGTCGGAATTGACGCAGCGCATCGTGCAGGTGCAAGACCAGGTCAAGACGCTCGAGAAGGAACTGGAGCGCCTGAAATCGAAGCTGGCCGCAAGCCAGGGCGACGAACTCGTGAGCCAGGCCGTGGACGTGGCCGGCATCAAGGTGCTGGCTGCCAAGCTGGACGGCGCCGATGCCAAGACGCTGCGCGAGACCATGGACAAGCTCAAGGACAAGCTGCAGACGGCAGCCATCGTGCTGGGCAGCGTGAGCGACGGCAAGGTCGCGCTGATTGCCGGCGTGACGGCTGACGCCACGGCCAAGGTCAAGGCCGGCGAGCTGGTCAACTTTGTCGCCCAGCAGGTCGGCGGCAAGGGCGGCGGCCGCCCGGACATGGCCCAGGCCGGCGGCACGGAGCCGGACAACCTGCCGCAGGCGCTGGCCGGTGTGGCAGCGTGGGTCCAGCAGAAGGTCTGATGTAACGCCTTCGCACCGCATGCGCTGAACGGCGCGCGTTCCTGACAACGGGGCGCGCGCCGTTTTGTTTTGGGGCGATCAGGGCGGCGGTGCGGTTTCCCGCTGGAAGACGCGCAGGCGCTCATTTCGGTCGCCATGGCGGGCGCCCGACCAGAACAGGGTCCACTCCATTCCGGGCGTTCGCGCGTGCGTATGGCTGTCCTGGACGATCAGCCATCGGCAATGCTGTGCGGTGGATTGTCCAACGGGCTGGTGCAGGATGCCGGTGAAGTAGCGCAGCATGGGCGCCTCCGATTCGCCCAGATGCAGGCTCGCCATGCAGTCATCCATGCGCCAGGCGGGGGCCAGCTTGACGCCGAGGCTGTCGAACACGGAGCGATAGCTTTTGGCTTCGTCCAGCCACGGCAGGAGCAGCGTGCCGATCAAGCCCCAGCCGACCAAGGCACCGGCCGCCCATGACATTGCCCCGCGCCATACGCCGGCCGCTTTCAGGCGCGGCAGCAGCCAGAGCCATCCCACTGTGAGGGCCAGCGCCGCGGCCACGAGCGTTGGCTGGATCGGCAAGATCCAATCGACCGGCAACCAGCGGTCGAGCCAGCGCAGACCTGCATGCGATGTGCTTTCCGTCATGACGGCCCACAGCAGCCACGCAAGCAGCACGAGACCGCCGAACAGCGCCCGACTGAGGTAATCCCACGCGATGTGCACGCGCATCGGCAGCCGCGACATGGCGCGCTGTCCCAGCATTGCCAACGGCACGATGAACGGCAGCAGGTACAACGGACGGGCCGTCGCCGAGACTTGGAGCGCCAGCAGCCCCACCGCCGCGAACACGAGCGGCAGCGCCACGTGCGGTGTGCGCCAGTCTCGCCATGCGCCGCGGGCCAGCGCGACGAGCGCAAGCGGGCCGGCGGGAAACCCGATGGTCAGCAGCGAATGCCAGACGTAGAACGGATCGTCATTCTCCGCGCCCAGCACCGGCACGGAGAAGCCCAGGAAGCGTCCGATGTTGTTGTCCCAGAACCAGACCTGAAAGAGGTCCGGCGCACGCAAATAGAAAAGCGTTGGCCAGATCGTGGCGAACGGAAGGAAGACGAGCGCCGCCGTGCCGAGTTGTCGTGCGAATACGCGACTACGGCAGGCCGGCAGCAATACGCCAGCGCCGGCGATCGTGATGCAGAACACCAGCGGAATGAATACGCCCTTGGCCAGCAGCGCCATCCCCATGCCAAGGCCGAGCAGCCATGCCGAGCCGCGAGCACGCGTTGCCGGCTGCACGCATTCGAACAAGCCGCAGAAACCGATGGCGGTGCCTGCCAGCAATGCCACGTCGGTAATCATCTCGTGGGCGTGCTTGACGACGATCAGCGAGCCTGCGGACAGCGCCACCGTGCCGAGCACGCGCGCATCCGTCCATGAAGCTGCGCCTGTGGCGGCCCGTGCGAGCCGCGCCGTAAAGGCAAGCGCCAGTCCGGCAAACAGTGCGCTCGCGAGCCGCGCGGCGTCGTGCGCGGGCAGCACGTCTGCCAGCAGCCAGACCAGCGTGCTGGCCACCCACGCATAAAGCGGCGGCTTTTCGACAAAGGGTTGGCCTGCGTTGACCGGCACGATTGGGTCTCCGGTTGCCACCATGTGCTGGACGATGCCGAACGTGTAGGTTTCGTCCTGCTTCCACGGGTCGTGGCCGAGCGTGCCGGGTAACAGGTAGGCGCAGGCGACCAGTGCGACGAGAAGCCATTTGCGCAACACACGCCAGGGCCATGCGCGCACGGATGGCGCTGCCGGCGTGATCACCCCGCCTGTGGCAAGCAGGGCAGGATGGGCGGTGAAGTCACGCGCGTGCGTGGTCGCGGCGGGCGCGTGTGCGCTCCGCCGTCCAGGGCGTGTGGGTTCCTGCATGGTGCGAGGGTTTCCGGTTGGCCGGATGCGGCCCGGAAGAAGGTTGGCCGATCGGCTTGGATGTCAGACAGAACGCCCCGACCCGGTCTGGCGGGGCGTTGTGGAGTACATCACGCGCAACTTACGGAGACCCTGAGCGGCGCGTCAGAAAGCTGAGCAACGGATTTCAGCGGGCGCGCCGAGCGGCTTTCAGGGCAGGGGGCGCCCCGCGGTGGGGCTTGTCTGCATCGCAAGGACAAGCTCGGGAACGGTGCCCGGCTGGAGACAGGCGCCGCCATGGCCTATACCGGAACACGTTGCCGATTGCGTAGAGATTGTGTGCCCCCTGGCAGGCAATTTGCATCGGTGGCGCGCGCTGTTCCCCACAGCGCGGGTTGACCCCATCCCTATCCCCAAAATCCGAGGAGAACCATGAGCGTCCTATCTGACAAGGTTGACGCCCCGCCACCGCAGCCGCCGCACCGGCTGCTCGGGCGCAAAGGCAAACGATTGGCGCGTGCCGTCGCGGTTGGCGCATTGCTCGCGGCGGGCGTTGGCGCGTCGACGCAGCCGGGTGCGCAACTCGCACCGGAATCGCATGCGCGCAAGGTCAAGGTGCTGATCATCAGCATGTTCGCGCCCGAGGCGCAGCCGTGGATCGACAAGCTTGGCCTCACGCAGGATGTGCCGGTGCCGGGCCTGTCCATCGACTATCCGAACGTGCATTGCAACGCCAGCGACGTCTGCCAGCTCACCACCGGCATGGGCAAGGCGAATGCCGCGTCGTCGGTGTCGGCGCTGATCTACAGCGGCAAGTTTGATCTGCAGCGCACGTACTTCCTCGTGGCGGGCATTGCGGGGATCGACCCGTCGCAGGGCACGCTCGGCAGCGCCGCGTGGGCGCGCTTCCTGGTCGACAGCGACATCGCGTGGGAGATCGATGCGCGCGAGGTGCCCGCCAGCTGGCCGAACGGTTTCATCGGCATCAACACGCAAGGCCCCGGGCAGAAGCCGCCGCTGGATTACAAGACCGAAGTCTTTCGCGTGAACGAGGCGCTGCTGCAGAAGGCGCTGGCGCTCTCCAAGGGCGCGGTGCTGGATGACAACGCCACCGCGCGGGCTTATCGCGCCAACTATCCGAGCGCACCGGCCAACCAGCCGCCCTCTGTCGTGCAATGCGACACCGCTGCCGGCAACACGTACTGGCACGGCGCCAAGCTGGGCGAGCGTGAAGCTGCGTGGGTCAAGCTGCTGACGGACGGGCAGGGCACCTACTGCACCACGCAGCAGGAAGACAACGCCACGTTCGAGGCGCTCACGCGCGGTGCGAAGGCGGGCCTGCTCGATCTGCAGCGCGTGGCCGTGCTGCGCACCGCATCCAACTTCGATCGGCCGTATCCGGGGCAGACGCCGTACGACTCGCTGGTCAACAGCAACTCGGGCGGGTTCGTGCCGTCGCTCAACAACCTGTACCTGGCGGGCGGTCCGCTGGTCAACGAGATCGTCACGCGCTGGAGCGTGTGGAAACACGGAGTGCCCTCGCCATGATCGATTCCCGACTCAAGATGCCCATGCCGCGTTTGCGTACGATCGCGAAGCTCTGCGCCGTCGGTGCCGCAGCGCTGACCTTGAACAGCTGCGCGTATGACGGAGTGAAGGTCATCGTCATCAACATGTTCCAGGGCGAAGCCCAACCCTTTATCGACCGCTACGACCTGAAGGAGAAGGTCTATATCTCCGGCCTGTCGCCCGATGCGCCGAACATGCTGTGCAACTACGACGGCATCTGCCAGGTCACTACGGGCATGGGCTATGCGAATGCCGCGTCGACGATTTCCGCGCTGCTCTATCGCAGCAAGCTGGACCTCTCGCACACGTACTTTGTGATTGCCGGCATTGCGGGCATCGATCCGGGGCAGGGGACGGTCGGCTCGGCGGCGTGGGCGCGGTATGCGGTTGATTACGGCCTGTCGCACGAGATCGATGCGCGCGAGATGCCGGCCGGCTGGCCGTACGGCTACTTCGGCATCGGCACCAAGGGCCCCGGCCAGAAGCCGCCGATGGACTACCGCACCGAGGTGTTCCAGCTCAACGAGACGCTGCTGCAGAAGGCGTACACGCTGTCGAAATCGGCGACGCTGGAAGACAGCCCCGAGGCTATCGCCTTCCGTAAGAACTACGCGTATGCGCCGGCCAACCAGCCGCCTGCCGTCATCCAGTGCGACGTGGCTTCCGCCGACACATGGTGGGCCGGCCGCAACTTGGGCCAGCGGGCGCGTGACTGGGTGAAGACGATGACCGACAACAAGGGCACCTACTGCACGACGGCGCAAGAAGACAACGCCACGCTGGAAGTCCTGACGCGCGGCGCCCGTGCCGGCAAGGTCGACTTCAGCCGTGTGGCATTGCTGCGCGCCGGGTCCGACTTTGATCGTCCATACGACGGCCAGAGCGCCTCCGACGGGCTCATCAACTATGCGCAGCAGGGCGGTTTCGTGCCGGCCACGCACAATCTCGTCAATGCGGCCAAGCCGTTGTTGGACGACATCGTGCAGCACTGGCCCCAGTGGAAACAGGGGGTGCCGGCGAATTAACAGTTGCTGACATCACATTTCAATCTATATAATGCGAATCATTCTCATTTGATGGAAGGCCACGGGCGAATGCCCACCCGCTGACCATCGCTCCAGCCGGGCGAGCCAGCGGGTTTCCACCTGCCAGCCAACAGACCGACGCGCCGCGTGATGTTTTGCGGCGCGTTTTCTCTTCTCTCAGCGCATTGCCGCGCGTCCGGTTTCGCCAATCCTGATCGACTCTGTTGCCTGCGATGAACCGTCATCTCACGGCCCGCGCTTTCTCCTGCGCGCTGGCCGCCATTCCTCTTGCCGTTTCCACATTGGCGCATGCCGAAGCAGGCCAGCCGGCCGCAGGCAGCGCCACGGTGGACCTCAACGAGACGACCATCACGGCAGGCAGCCAGCGGGGCTTTGCGGCCAGTACGGCGCAGGTTGGGGCGTTCCGCGGCATGGCGTTGCGCGACATTCCTGCCACCGTGAACGTGGTCACGCGCGAGGCGCTCGACGCGCAGCAAGACACCTCGCTGTACGACGCGCTGCGCAATACGGCGGGCGTGACGCGCCAGCAGTTGTCGGGCGAAACGTTCGACAACCTCGCCATCCGCGGCGTGACGCTGGAGAACCGGACCAATTTCCGCTTCAACGGCTCGATGCCGATGGCAGCACTCACGGCGATCCCGCTGGAAGACAAGGAACGCGTGGAGGTGCTGAAAGGCGTGTCGGCGCTGTATTACGGCTACACGACGCCGGGCGGCGTGGTGAATCTCGTCACCAAGCGGGCGGGCAACACGCCGGTGACCACGCTCGGCATGCAGTTCGACAGCAACGGCACCGCTGTGGGCACGCTCGACGTCGGGCGCCGCTTCGGTGAAGACAATCAGTACGGCATTCGCTTCAACGCCGCGGGTGGCTCGTTGCAGTCGCCTACCAGCGGCATTGACGGCACGCGCCAGCTTGCCGCCGTGGCCTTCGACTGGAAGGTCAACAGCCGCCTGAGCCTGAAAGCCGACGTGGAATATTCGCGCAAGGTCATCACCGAGCAGTCGGTGGTGACGCTGCCCGCCGCGAAAAACGGGGTGATCACCTTGCCAGCCATGCCCGACCCGAGCAAACGCATTTCGCCGGGCTGGGCCGACTTTGATGGCAACAACACCAACGCGTTGCTGCGTGCCGATTACGCGCTCGCCGATGCGTGGCTGCTGACGGTGGAAGGCGGCATGTCGGAGACGGCGCGCACGCGGGCGTTTTCCGAATTTAAGCTGACCAACGCGCTGACGGGCGCCGGCACGCTGTCCGGCCAGCGCCAGAGCGGTCGCTGGAACACCAGCCACGTGCGCGCCGACGTTTCCGGTACGGAGAAGACGGGTTGGATCACGCATGACCTGACCTTCGGCGTTGCGCGTTCCGACATGCGCCAGGCGGCGGTGTACTCCGACCGCTTTTCTGGTGCACAGAATCTGTACAACCCTGTCGACCTCGGCTGGCTGCCGACCACCGGCACCGGTTTTACGGCCGAGCAGCGCGCCGTGGACACGGGCGTCTACGCGCTGGATCGCATGACGCTATCGGAGCACTGGCAAGTCATCGCCGGCCTGCGCTACACGCGCTACACCAGCGAGCAGGCGCCCAACCGCTACGAGGCCAGCAAGACCACGCCGCTGGGGGCCGTCATCTACAAGTTCACGCCTGCACTGTCGGCGTATGCGTCGTACGCGCAGGGCCTTGAAGCCGGAGCGCGGGCTCCGAACACGGCCGCCAATGCCAACGTGGCCATGCCGCCTGCGCTGTCCGAGCAGAAGGAAGTGGGCGTGCGCTACGAAACGCCGGCCGGCACGCAACTCGCCGCCGCTGTGTACGACATCGACCGCGCGGCGAGCTACACCAACGACGCGAACATCTTCGTGCAGGACGGCCGCGAGCGGATTCGGGGTGTCGAGCTGACCGCGCAGGGCCGCGTCACCAAGGACTTGTCGCTGCTGGCCTCGGCCGGCTGGACGGACGCGAAGTTCCGCGGTGTCGGCAACGGTCTCGACGGAAAAACGCCGGAAAACACGCCGCGCAGCACCGCCAGCGTTTTTGCCGAATACACATTGCCGATGCTGCGTTCTGTCTCGTTCAATGCGGGGGCGTACTACCTCGGCCCGCGCCCCGTGAACGACGCCAACCAGGCAGAGCTGGGCGGCACGACGCTCTTCAGTGCCGGCGTGCGCTACGTGACGCGCATCTCCGGCAAGCGGGCGACGCTGCAATTCAATGTCGACAACCTGACCGACAAGCGCTACTGGGCGGGCGCCGGCAACAACCGTCTGTCGATGGGCGCGCCGCGGCTCTTCAAGCTGGGCATGAAGATCGATCTGTGACCCGACCTCAGGCACCAGTGGCTTTTTTCACCGCCCCGAGTACTTCCATCGGCAGCGGGAAGACGATCGTCGAACTCTTGTCGCCCGCGATCTGCGTGAGCGTCTGCAGATAGCGCAGCTGAATCGCTTCCGGTTGCTGGGCCAGCATGCGTGCGGCTTCCAGTAGCTTTTCCGACGCCTGCAGTTCGCCTTCCGCGTGGATGACCTTGGCACGGCGTTCGCGTTCGGCCTCGGCCTGCCGGGCAATGGCGCGGATCATCGATTCGTTCAGATCGACGTGCTTGATCTCCACGTTCGCGATCTTGATGCCCCACGGGTCGGTCTGGATGTCGAGCACCTTCTGGATGTCGAGGTTGAGCTTTTCGCGCTCGGCCAGCATCTCGTCCAGTTCATGCTTGCCCAGGATGGCGCGCAGCGTGGTCTGTGCAAGCTGGCTCGTGGCTTCCAGGAAATTGGCAACGTGGATGATGGCGCGCTCCGGGTCGACCACGCGGAAATACACCACCGCATTGACCTTGACCGATACGTTGTCGCGCGAGATCACGTCTTGCGGCGGAACGTCCATCACCACGGTGCGCAGGTCTACGCGCACCATCTGTTGCACGGCGGGTATCAGCAGCACCAGCCCCGGCCCCTTCACGCGCCAGAAGCGGCCCAGCATGAACACCACGCCGCGTTCGTACTCGCGCAGTACCCGGAACGATGAGATCACCAGCAGCACAGCCACGAAGATCAGGCCGCCCGCGCTGAAGAATCCATAGATCATGTCCTTCTCCTCAGGATGAAGCTGGTACCACGCGGAGCGTCAGGCCGTGGCGCGCGGTCACGCGGACACGGTCGCCGCGCGCCATGGGGCCGTCGCAGTGCACGCGCCAGCGCTCGCCGCGCACCTGCGCCCAACCGGCGGCGGGGTCGCCAGCGTCGGTCGAGTCGAGTTCGAGCAATTCACCCGTCATGCCGATGATGGTGTCGCCGCCGCTCACATGGGGCCGGCGCCGCGCCCGCACCGCCATGCTGGAGAGCAGCAGGATCACCACGAGGCTCACGAGCGCCATCGACAGGATCAGCGGCAGCGGCACGCCGAAGCCCGGTGTCTGCGTATCGATCAGCATTACCGCGCCGAGGACGAAGGCCACGATACCGCCCACCCCAAGTGCCCCGAAGGTCGGCAGGAACGCTTCGGCCACCATGCAGCAAAGCCCAAGGGCGATCAGCGCAAGACCGGCGTAGCTGATCGGCAGCATCTGCAGCCCGTAGAGCGCGACCACGATGCAAACGGCACCGAGGATGCCCGGCACGACCATGCCCGGCGTCGAGAATTCGAAGATCAACGCATAGACACCCACCGTCAGCAGCAACAGCGCCAGGCTCGGGTCGGTAATGATGCCGAGGAAGCGATTGCGCCAGTCGGGCTCTAGCGTCACGGTGGGTGCGTCCGCGGTGTGCAGCGTGACCGTCCCCGCCGAGGTACGCAGCGCGCGGCCGTCCACCTGCCTGCGCAGGTCGGAAAGGCTGGCGGCGACCAGGTCGATCACATGCTGGCTGGCGGCCTCGGGGGCATCGAGGCTCACCGCCTCGCGCACAGCGCGCTCCGCCCATTCGGCGTTGCGACCGCGCAGTTGAGCAAGGCCGCGGATATACGCCGCCGCGTCGTGCATCTGCTTGCGGGCGAGGGTGTCTTCGTTGCTGGAAGGAGAGGCCGGCGCGCTGGCCGGCTTGGCGCCCTCGCCCGGCCCGGGGGCGTGGCCGCCCATGCCGATCGCCACGGGCGATGCCGCGCCCAGGTTGGTGGCCGGGGCCATCGCCGCAACATGACACGCATAGAGGATGTAGGTGCCCGCGCTGGCCGCCCGTGCACCGCCGGGGGCCACGTAGCCCGCCACCGGCACGGGCGACGCCAGGATGGCCTGGATGATCTGCCGCATGGACGCATCGAGCCCACCGGGTGTATCCATCTGCAGCACGACGAGCTGCGCACCCTGTTCGCGCGCCTGTTGCAACCCGCGGATCACGTAGGCGGCGCTGGCCGGCCCGATGGCACCGGTCACCGGCAACACGACGACCGGCGCGGCTGCCACGGCAAGGGTGGTCCAGACCGCGGCAACCGCCGCTGCCAACCATCCCATCCAATGCCGCATCCGCAACGACGGTCGCATCAGCGCCTCCGTCCGTGACTGCCGCCCTGTTTGCCCGATCAGACCTGCGGCACGGTCCCGATACCTGCTTTCAGTTTAGGCAGCAATGGCCTCGCGTGCGGGAAGGACCGCGCCCGCGTGCGGCTCGCCGAGCACCTGCACCAGCGCCTGCAGGGCAGGTCCGGCCATGTCGCGGTGCCACGCAAGCAGCGTGTCGACCCGCCCGGGCGTGCCCAGCGCGTGGACGCTGATTTCGGGGGCGTTTGTATACAGCTCCAGCACCGAGCGGGGCACTAGCGCCACGCCAATGCCGGCCGCCGCGCAAGCGATGATGGCGTGGTACGAGCCAAGCTCGAGCACGCGAGCCGGCACCACGCCGTCGGCCGCGAACCAGTCTTCGATCAACTGCCGATAGGCGCAGCCGGGCTCGAAGGCGAGCAGACCTGTGGTCTGTAAATCTGCGGCGCGCCGGATGGGCGGATGGGCGCGGTGTGCGATCAGCACCAATTCTTCGGCAAAGGCGGGCAGGGTGGTCATCGCAGCGCGGGTGTTGCTCAGACACGCTGTCTCGGCCACGAACGCGCAATCGACCTCGAAGTTCGATAGCGCCTGAATGGACTGGCGCGTGGTCATCGTCACGAGTTCGAGCTGTACGCGCGGCCAACGCTGATGCAGTGTGGCGAGGAGGGCGGGAAGGCGGCTCGCCGCTGTGCTTTCCATTGATGCAATACGCAAGCGTCCATGCGGTTCCTGCGGCTGCACGGCCTGGCGGGCCTCGGCGGCCAGGCGAAGGATGTCGTCGGCGTAGGTCAGCAGGGTCTGGCCAGCGGGGGTCACCACCATGCGCTTGCTCTCACGCACGAACAACTGCACACCCAGCGACGCTTCGAGCTGCCGGATGCGGGTCGTCACATTCGACTGCACGCGATTCAGTTGCTGCGCCGCCCGCGTGACACCGCCTTCGCGCACGACCGTCCGGAAGATCTCGAGCGAGGACAGATCCATGATGTATCTCAAAAGCTAATGGGTTCGTTCAATATAATTCATTTTTCAGGATGATCGGCCTTGCGTACGATGAAGTGCCGATTTCCTCATCCGGGCCTTCCATGGAGCACACGCTGTTGTCCTCGTCCGCTTTGTCCGCCGCGCATTCGAAGCGGGTCACCGCATGGCGCGTGGCGATTGCCGGTATGGTGGCGCTGTCCGTGGCAATGGGCATCGGCCGCTTCGCCTTTACGCCGATCCTGCCGATGATGCTGCACGACGGGAGCGTGACGCTCGCGCAGGGTAGCTGGCTGGCCGCCGGAAATTACCTTGGTTATTTCGTGGGCGCGCTGGCCTGCATGGCGGTGCGCGGCGACGCGGCGCGGCTCATCCGCACCGGCTTGATTGCAACGGTGCTGTTGACCGCTGGGATGGGCATGCTGCAAGGCCAGCCGGTCTGGTTCGTGCTGCGCTTTGCGGCAGGCATGGCCAGCGCTCTGGTGTTCGTCTTTACGGCGGGCTGGTGCCTGCATCGGCTGACCGAGCTTGGGCACGCAGCACTTGGCGGCATCATCTTCTGCGGGCCCGGCCTGGGCATCGCCATTCCGGGGCTGGCCGCCAGCGGCATGGTGGCGCTGGGTTGGCACGCAATGTCGGCATGGATGGCGTTTGGTGTGCTGTCGGCGCTTCTCTCAGCGGCCGTGTGGTCGACCATCCGGCCGGAAGCCCACGCGCATGCCGCTCCGGCGCCGGCGGCTTCGGGCACGACGCCCGGCCTGGATGCGCCCACCAGCGCGCTCACGATCGCCTACGGCCTGGCAGGCTTCGGCTACATCATCACCGCCACGTTTTTGCCGGTGATCGCCCGTAAGGTGCTGCCTGCGGGTTCAGTGTGGCCCGATCTGTTCTGGCCCATGTTCGGCGCGGGCGTCGCCCTCGGTGCGTTCCTCTCGACCCGGATCAGCTTGGCGCGCGATAACCGCTCGCTGCTGGCCAGCGCATACGCAATGCAGGCCGTTGCCGTGGGTATCAGCATCGTGTGGCCAACCGTGGCGGGGTTGGCGCTTTCCAGCACGCTGCTCGGCCTGCCGTTCACGGCGATCACGCTATTCGCCATGCGCGAGGCGCGCCGGCTCTGGCCGCATGCGGCGCCCCGTCTGATGGGGCTGATGACGGCCGCGTACGGCATCGGCCAGATCGCAGGGCCGCCGCTGGCAAACCGCCTGTTTGCCGCCACGGGCGGCTTCAATGCGTCGCTGGCAGTGGCGGCGGTGTCGCTGGTGGCGGGCGTGGTGATCTTCGTTGCGGTCAGGCGTGCGTCGCCCGCGCGTGCGTGATGCGCGGCATGTGAAGGCGCGCACCACGCAGTCGACGCGCCCGTTCTAGAATGCCTCCTCCATTGGAGGAGCCTCATGTCTTTTGCCTTGCGCCCCGATGCCGTTGTGCCCGGCGGCGAGATCAGCCAGGCCGAGCGCGCCGTGCGGGTCGACCTTGCGGCCGCGTACCGACTGGCCGCGCTCAACGGTTGGGACGACCTTGTCTACACCCATCTGTCGGCCACCGTGCCCGGCGAGCCCGATCACTTCCTGATCAACGCGTTCGGCCTCGCGTTCGACGAGATCACCGCATCCAACCTGGTCAAGATCAATGGCCGCGGCCAACTCGTCGGCGACTGGCCCGATGCGGCAGCACGCCCGTCCGTCAACGTGACGGGTTTTGCGTTGCACGCTGCCGTGCATGCCGCGCGGCCCGACGCGCAGTGTGTGATCCATCTGCATAACACGGCGGGCATTGCCGTGTCCGCGCAGAAGCACGGGCTGCTGCCGTTGTCTCAGCATGCGCTGCGGTTTCACCGGCGCCTCGCGTATCACGATTACGAAGGTCTTGCCTTTACGCCGGAAGAGGGCGCGCGCCTCACCGCGTCGCTCGGCCATCATTTCGCCATGCTGCTGCGCAATCACGGCACCCTCACCATCGGCCGGACCGTGGCAGAGGCGCACGTGCTGATGGTCACGCTCATCAAGGCATGCGAGATCCAGATCCAGGCGCTTGCCGGCGGCGAGGTCGTCGCGCCCGCGCCGGAAGTGGCAGAGCGTGCGGCAGAGCAGCTCGAAGATGGCGGCGCCATCGAAGGCGTGATCGAGTGGCCGGCGCTGTTGCGCAAACTGGATAAAATCGACGCTTCATATCGCGACTGACGCGACTGGCACAACCGCCGCGACTGTCAAAGCGACTCACCAAACAGGAGACACCATGCCGACTTTCCATATCGAGATGTTCGAGGGCCGCAGCGTTGAGCAGAAAAGGAAGCTCGTCGAAGAGGTGACGCGCGTCACGTGTGAATCGCTGGGCTGCGCGCCGGGCGCAGTCGACATCATCATCACCGACATCAAGCGCGAAAACTGGGCCACCGGCGGCGTGCTGTGGTCCGAACAGAAGTAAGTCGTCCTCTTCCACTCCCATTTGCCGGTCCGCCATGCAGCCCATGCAGCATTTCGCCTCAGACAACTACGCGGGCTTCTGCCCGGAGTCGCTGAAGTATTTCCTGGAGGCCAACGGCAGCGGCCACGAGCCGGCCTATGGCGATGATTCCTGGACGCAGCGCGTGTGCGACCGCATCCGCGACCTGTTCGAGACCGACTGCGAAGTCTTCTTCGTCTTCAACGGCACGGCGGCCAATTCGCTGGCGCTGTCGTCGCTGTGCCAGTCGTATCACTCCGTGATCTGCCACGAGCTGGCGCACATCGAAACTGACGAATGCGGCGGCCCGGAGTTCTTCTCCAACGGCTCCAAGCTGCTGACCGCCAAAGGCGAGAACGGCAAGCTCACGCCGGATGCGGTCGAAGCGCTCGTCACGCGGCGCTCCGATATCCACTATCCCAAACCCAAAGTCGTTTCGCTGACGCAGTCGACGGAAGTCGGCACCGTCTACACCGTCGACGAGGTGCGCGCGATTGCCGCGATTGCCAAGCGCCGGCAACTGCGTGTGCACATGGACGGCGCGCGTTTTGCGAATGCGGTGGCGTCGCTCGGCGTGCATCCGTCGGAGATCACCTGGCGCGCCGGCGTGGATGTGCTGTGCTTTGGCGGCACGAAGAACGGTCTGCCCGTCGGCGAGGCCGTGGTCTTTTTCGACCGCCGCCTGGCGGAAGACTTCGCCTATCGCGTCAAGCAGGCGGGCCAACTGGCCTCGAAGATGCGCTTCATCTCGGCGCCGTGGATGGGTCTGCTTGAAAACGATGTGTGGCTGCGCAACGCGCGTCACGGCAACGCGATGGCGCAGCTGCTGCACGCGCGCATTGCCGACGTGCCGGGCGTGCGTATCATGTTCCCAACCGAATCGAACGCCGTGTTCGCCGAGCTGCCGCTACCCGCCATCGAGACGCTGCGCGCGCGCGGCTGGCGCTTCTACACGTTCATTGGCGCGGGCGGTTGCCGCCTGATGTGCTCGTGGGACGTGCAACCCGAGACGGTGGAAGCCTTCGCCGCCGATATTCGCGCAGCCTGCGCGCAGGCCGTTTGATCGATCTGATTGCCATGAGCTTCGACTACCGTTTCTGTCCGCAATGTGCCACGCCGCTCGTCGAGCAGCACAACGCCGGCCGCTTGCGCATCGCGTGCCCGGCGCAGGACTGCGGCTTCGTGCACTGGAACAATCCGCTGCCCGTCCTGGCGGCGGTTGTCGAATATCGCGGGCAGATGTTCCTGGCGCGCAATGCACTGTGGCCGGAGGGCATGTTCGCGCTCGTCACGGGCTTTCTCGAACGCGACGAGACGCCCGAAGCGGGCATCGCGCGCGAACTGAAGGAAGAGACGAACCTCGACGCACAATCGATCTCGCTGATCGGCGTGTATGAGTTCATCCGCAAGAATGAACTCATCATTGCGTACCACGTGGTGGCCGATGGCGAGATCGCGTTGTCGGAAGAGTTGGTCGAATACCGCTTGAAGCCGTTTGACAAAGTCCGTCCGTGGACGGCCGGCACGGGCTATGCCGTCGCGGATTTCCTGACCGCGCGCGGCCTGCCCGTCAGCTACATCGACATCCGTACCGGTGAACCGGCCGAGCCGCCGCCGCGCCAGTGGCAACCCACACGGCTCGTTACAATTCCGGAATGACTGATGCAAGCGGCACTGCGCCGCTTGCCCGTACCACTGAGGAAGACATGGAGTTTCAAAAGGAAATCGATGCACGCGGCCTGAATTGCCCGCTGCCCATTCTGCGCACGAAGAAGGCGCTTGCCGACATGCAAAGCGGCGACGTGCTCAAGATTCTTGCCACCGACCCCGGCGCCACGCGGGACTTTCAGGCCTTCGCCAAGCAGACCGGCAACGAGCTGCTGGAGCACAGCGAGCACGACAAGGTGTTCACGTTCTATATGCGCCGTCGCTGATCTGGCAGCGCGTTCAAAGAAAACGGGGCGATCCGGTTTGGCTGGATCGCCCCGTTTTCATTCGGCGGCAGATATGTTGATCGACCGTGTGTGGCTACTTGCGCGCTTCCATCGCCATGCGCAGCGCCAGGCTCGTCAGCACAGTGCCCATCAGGTAGCGCTGCACTGACAGCCAGCTCGGCTTGCGCGAGAGAAACGCGGCGATGCTGCCCGCCGTCGCGGCGATCATCGAATTGACGGTCACGCTGACGCAGATTTGCGTCACGCCCAGGCACACCGACTGCACCAGCACGCTGCCATGCGCCGGCTCGATGAACTGCGGCAGCAGCGACAGATACAGCACCGCCACTTTCGGGTTGAGCAGGCTGGTCAGCAAGCCCATCGTGTAGAGCTTGCGCGGGCTGTCCATCGGCAGTTCGCGCACCTGGAACGGTGCCCGGCCGCCCGGCCGCACCGCCTGCCAGGCGAGGTACAGCAGATAGATCGCCCCGCCAAAGCGCAGCGCATCGTAGGCAAACGGCACGGCCATCAGCAAGGCGGTGATGCCGAATGCGGCGCACAGCATGTAGAAGACGAAACCCGTGGCGATGCCCGCCAGCGACACGAGCCCCGCGTTGCGCCCTTGGCAGATCGAGCGCGAGATCAGGTAGATCATGTTCGGGCCCGGCGTCAGCACCATGCCGAGCGCAACCAGGGCAAAGGTCAGCAGATTGGTGAGGGTGGGCATGGCGGATGCGCAATTGGCGGCAAAGGTGAGAAGCTTGCAGGCTAGCACCCGCTATCGAAGGCCTGACAGGTACAGAACATCACAAAATTCGCCGATTCTGTATCGGTCGCTCGAATGCTTACGCGGCGCACGAGGCACTCGAAAATCCACTGTTACATCCTTAACGTGCTTCGTCACAGCCTGGAGCGGAGGGGCGGCATAGAGTGGAAACAAGGTCCGGCATGTCCGGACGCTTCAAGGAGCCAATCCATGCAAAAGACCAAGTTGCTGATGTCATTGATGCTGGCCGTCTCTGCGCTCGCACCGCTGGCCAGCCATGCGCAAGAGCGCGATCACCGCTGGGACCGCGACCGCCACGAAGAACGTGTCGATATGGATCGTCGAGCCGATCGCGAGATGGCTCATCGGTGGCACCGCGGTGAGCGCATTCCACCCGAATACCGTGATCGCCAATACATCATCGACGACTGGCGCGAGCATCGTCTTTCGCCCCCGCCGCGCGGTTACCACTGGGTCGGTGTGGACGGCGGCTACTACCTGGTGAGACCCGATGGCCTCGTCTTCAATGTGACGATCGGCGGCTAACAAAGCGATCCGCTGCGTGAGCAACCCGCGAGTGCGAAAGCGTCGCGGGTTTTTCATTTTTTGGTGAGGGCAGGCTGCCCGGAAGGCCCGGCTTACAGAATGCTGAACGATCGGCGACGGCGCGCCATGCGTGCGTCATCGGCGTTGTTGAAGGTATGCCGAGACCATTCCTCCCCCCATCCCCTGATCCCCATGCGCCTGCATTTCCTTCTTCCCGTCGTGCTCTTCACGGCGTTGCCTGCTCATGCCGAGCTTCTTATCAGCGAGTACGTAGAAGGCAGCTCGAACAACAAAGCCATCGAAATCTACAACCCGGACGGCATCGAGGCCGATCTGGGGGTCTACAAGATCGAGCAGTACAACAATGGCGCCAGCACGCCCACCGCTTCGTTTTCGCTCTCGGGCAAGCTGGCGCCCGGGGCTGTTCACGTGATGGCCCACAGCACGCTGGCAAGCGCGCTCGGCACGCGCGTCAACCAGACCGCGGCGTTCTCGTTCAACGGCGACAACGCGCTTACGCTCACACGCTCCGGCGTCGTTGTCGATCGCATCGGCCAGGTCGGCTATCAGCCGCCGTCCGGCTTTTGGGGCACAGCCAGCGATGGCACGAAAGACCACACGTTGCGCCGCAAAGGCACGGTGAAGATGGGCGACGCGAACATCACGGCGGCCTTTGACCCATCTCCGCAATGGGACGCGTTCAACATCGACGACTTTTCCGATCTTGGCCTGTACAACGGGCAGGGCACCGTCACGCCACCTCTTGCCACGGCCGTCTGCGGGGCGCCGGCAACACACCTTGCAGACGTGCAGGGCGCCGGCGCGACTTCGCCGCTGGCCGGTCAGAACGTTGAGATCGAAGCGGTCGTGACCGCCGACTACAGCGGCACGAACGGCTTCAACGGTTTCTTCGTGCAACAACCCGACGCACAGCGCCGCAGATTGCCCGGCGTGTCGGAAGGGCTGTTCGTCTATGCGCCTGGGGTCAGCGCGCGCGCTGGTGACCTCGTCCACCTCGTCGGCAAGGTCGAGGAAAAGTACGGCCAAACGCAACTGACGCTGGCCACGAATGGCATCGCAAGCTGCGCCAGCGGCCACAGCGTGACGCCCGTCGATGTGACCTTGCCCGTGGCCGATGCCAAGGCACTGGCGGCATATGAAGGGATGCTCGTGCGCCTGCCGCAAACGCTGACGGTGAGCGAAACGTACGAGTTGGGGCGCTATGGCAGCGTGCTGCTCAGCAACGGGCGCCTGCCGCTGCCCACAAACGTGGCGCCTCCCGCGAATGGGGCGGCAGCGCAGGCCGCGGCCAATGCGCTGAACCGCATCGTGCTCGACGATGGCTCCAATCAGCAGAATCCGGGCACCGTGCGCTATCCCGCGCCGGGCTTGTCGGCCGCGAACCCCGTGCGCGCCGGCTACACGGTGAGCGGCGTGCAGGGCGTGTTGGAAATGCGCTATAACGCCTGGCGCCTGCAGCCCGTGCCGGGCGCCGCCGCACCGGCTTTCAACGCTGCCGCGAACCCGCGTGCCGGCGCACCTGCACGCCACGCCCAGGCCGATGTGCGCGTGGCGTCGTTCAACGTGCTGAACTACTTCAACGGTGACGGCAAAGGTGCCGGCTTCGACGATCCGGCCAATCGAGGGGCCAAGACACAAGCCGAGTTCGAACGCCAGGAAGCCAAGATCGTTGCCGCCATCCGCGCCATCGACGCCGACGTGGTCGGCCTGATGGAAATCGAGAACGACGGCTACGGCAGCCTCAGCGCCATCCGCCGCCTGACGAGCCAGCTTGGCGCCGACTGGCGCTACGTCGAACCGGGCGTGCCGAAGCTCGGCGGCGATGCGATCACGGTGGCGATCATCTACAACGGCCGGACCGTCGAGCCGGTCGGCGTGCCGGCCACCCTGGCCATCGACGACAAGAATCGCCAGCCGCTCGCACGCAGCTTCCGACGCATCGGTGGCACGCAAAACTTCACTGTCGTCGTCAATCATCTGAAGTCGAAGGGCTGCTCCGGCGCGACCGGCAAGGACGCCGACCAGGGCGATGGCCAAAGCTGCTGGAACTCCACCCGCGTCCGCGCTGCCGGCCTGATCGCCGACTGGCTGGCGACGTCGCCCACCGGCGTGGCAGACATCGGCAAGCTCCTGATCGGTGACCTCAACAGCTATGCCAAGGAAGACCCGGTTGTGCTGCTTGCCAACAAGGGATATGCCGACATGGTGGAGAAGTTCGTCGGCAAGGACGCCTACAGCTATGTCTACGGCGGCGAATCCGGCTACATCGACCATGCGCTTGCCACCTCCGGCCTGGCCGAGCGTGTGCGCGCCGTCCACGAGTGGCATATCAACGCCGACGAACCGATCGCGCTGGAATACTCCTTCGCATACAAGAGCGCGGAGCAGCAACAGACGTTCTACGCGCCGGACGCCTACCGCTCGTCGGACCACGATCCGGTGCTGGTCGATCTCGCGCTCAATACGCAAAACGCAGGTGGCGGCACGAGTCCGGAAGGCGATGCTGCGACGGGTGGCGCCACGGGCAGCGCAGGGGCGGGGGGTGCCGGTGCGGTGGACCCGATCCTTGGGCTCGCACTGACCGCAGCTGCGGTAGCCCAGGCGCGGCGTCGTGCGCGTCGGTCCTGAGCGTCCACGTTCTTCCTCGGGCGACGCGCGGCAGCTCCATCACCAGTCGAGTCGTATCCGTGTGTTCGCTGACCGTTCGACACGGCCTTAAGGCAGTTTCCGGCCATCCGGCTCGGGACTGAATTAAGCTTGTGGACTGGCAAGATCGGCAACATCGCGAACGCGACGTGCCGATGCAATCGACTCCGATATGGCGACTGGGGATGCTGTGAACAATGTAGCGGCGATGGTGCGCGCGCTGATCCTGCCCTTATGGCTGGGCTTGATGTCCGCCAGTGGCCATGCGGCCGCGCCTTCGTTATACACACCGGAAGAGCATGCGTGGATTGCTGCGCATCCGGTAGTGCGTACGTGCGTCGACGCGCACTGGCGACCGTTCGAGTTTGTCAAAGGGGGCAAGGTAGCCGGCATGGTTCCATCGTTCCTCGACGCGGTTGCACAGTTGAGTGGGTTGCGTTTCGAGTATGTCGACGGAGCATGCTGGAACGGCTCCCTGGCTGCCCTGAAGCGGGGGCAGGTTGACATGCTCCCTGACTGGAGCAAGGACGAAGCCGAAGCACCTTACCGGGAGGGCTTCATCGCGAGTACGCCGTACTATGTCGGGACAATCGCCATCGTGACGGCGGAGCAGGAAAACCTATTCGCAAGTTTCTCGCAATTGTCCGGCAAACGGCTTGCGATCAAGGGCGGCGGCGGTCTTGAACTCGCCATCCGCCGCAGCTCCGTACCGGTGAAGTTGCTGACGTTTCAAAACGAGTCCGACGCGTTGGAGGCGGTTGTTGACGGCGATGCCGACGCCGCGCTCGGAACAGACGCGTCGATCGTTCCGCAACTGCACCGGCAGTTCAAGGGGCGGCTGTTCCTCTCGGGCAGCCTCTGGGACCGGCCCTATGCGTTGACGATGGTCACGCGCGATGACAATCCCGTACTCGCGTCGATTCTCGATAAGTCGCTGACGGCCATTTCGGCATCGGACGCAGACGCGATCCGGCAGCGGTGGCAGGAAACGACCGACTACGGCGCGCCGTCGCTCGCATCGATCCTGCATTACCGCTGGCAGCAAGTCGCTCTTGTTGCGGCCATTGTTCTGGCGTTCGCGGTGTTGGCGTATGTGCTATGGCGTGCGCGTGTTGCCGCCGTCCGCAGTGAGCGCGACAAGGCGATGTTCCTGGCGTTCATCAGCCACGAAATCCGCACGCCGATGCACACCATTCTCGCTTCGCTGGAGCTGCTGCAGCGCTCGCAGTTGACCGGCCAGCAGGCCAGCCGTGCGGACGCCGCCGTCTCGGCATCGGAAACGCTCTTGGCGCTGCTCGACGATGTCCTTGAGTACTCACGCCTGGAGTCCCGCAGCGTGACACTCGCGCTCCGGCCAACGATGATCGGACCCTGGGCGGAGCAGACGCTTGGCATGGTGCGTTGGCGCGCCGAAGACCAGGCGCTGGCACTGTCACTCGATCTCGCCTGTGCACCAGACTTCAGTGTGGACATCGATGCCATGCGCGTGCGGCAGATCGCTTTGAATCTGTTGGTGAACGCGATCAAATTCACCTCGGCCGGCAAGGTTGTTTTCCGCGTCGACTATCTGCCCCGAAAACGGCGCGGCACCGGAACGCTCGTACTCGAGGTAAGGGACACGGGCATGGGCATTCCTCCAGAGCGCCAGCGGAACATTTTCGAGCCTTATGCGCGTGTGGAGAGCCCGGGCAATCGCGGTGCCAGCGGCAGTGGGCTGGGCTTGTCGATCTGCCGCGAGTTGGTCGAGCTGATGGAGGGTGTGATCACCGTCAGCAGCAGCCCGGAGGTCGGCACGGTGTTCACCGTCATGTTGCCGACGCGCGAGGCGCACACAGAGGCGGCATTGCCGAAGGCTGGGGAAGAGTCGTCAGGGGCCGTGCCTCAGGGGATATCGCCTCCTCAACCGCAAAAACCGCAGTCGCCGGAATCGAAGCAAGGTCCACTCGTCCTGGTGGTCGATGACCATGAAGCGGTGCAACACGCGATCCAGCATCAGCTTGACGCACTGGCTTGCCGGTCTGCCATTGCCGGCACCGGCGAAGCGGCGCTCGAACAGTTTGCGTCAGCAGCGTTTGACATGGTGCTGCTCGACTGCAACCTGCCAGGCATTGACGGCTATACCGTCGCGCAACGCATGCGAGAAATCGAGCACCAGCGCGGGGGCGAGCGCACGCCGATTGTCGCCATCTCCGCTGCGACAGACGACGCGCACCGTGTGCGGTGTTTCGATAGCGGCATGGACGGTGTTCTGGGCAAGCCATTACGTCTGGCTGCGTTACGGGAACTGATCGAGCTCTGGTGTGCTCACGGCGATTCCGGCTCCAACGCGGAGTCAATCGAACACGACATGGCGCCGGCGGTTGACGTGCTTGCGATCTATCGACAGACCATGAAGACCGATCTCGAGATGCTTGCTCAGGGCCTCGCTAATCGCAACATTGAGCAGGCACGTCGAGCGGCTCATCGAATTTCCGGCGCTGCCGCCGTTGTGGACGATCTGCATACGCGCGGCTTGGCAAGTGAGCTGGAGCGGCGGCTTTCTCAATCGTTCGGCGACATCACCGCAGACATGCAGGCCCTCTTGGCTGAAATCCAATCCTTGCACGGGGCGGATACACCCAACGCTTGATCTCCCTCCCTGGGGGCGTGCAGGCTCGTCCTGATCCCACGCCCCACACGCGCTGCCCGACTGCCTTGCGGCAGCGTGGCGCCTTGTCCTGCCACAGGGTCTCCATCTCGACGGCTTGGCTTGTTATCCGCGGTGTTCACGGCGAGATGGCCTCTGCACGTCAGATGCCCAAGGCGGAGGACGCGCGAAACATCTGCGTCCATCTCGCACCGCTTTTCAGAGCAGTCTGATATTGCGCTGCCAATCGCGCTGGAATACTTGCGCCTGCCTTCTTCGATAGGCATTTGTTCTCGACCAAATCCCGCACGTTCGTGCCGTGGATTCAATCTAAGGGTAAGTCAATGAAAGCAAAACTGTTCCTGGCTGGCGTCGCCATGTCTGCTCTTTCCTCTGCCGCAATGGCGCAAACGACGCCCACCTCGGTGGATGGCGTCATCAATTTCCAAGGCACGATCCTGAGCGACACCTGCAAGGTGTCTTCGCTGACCGGCGATGCGGGCACCATCAACGTGGACATGGGCAAGATCGCTGCTGACGATATTGGTACCGTTGCTGCGCCCAAGCGCCTGACAAGCGGTGCCGGTTCTGCCAACTTTGACGTGGTCTGCAAGACCGGCGCCAAGGTCAGCATGAAGTTCGCAGGCAAAGCGGCCGACCTGAGCGCCGACAAGAAGACGCTACGCGTGAACAGCGGCAATACCGCCGCCGGTTTTGCTCAGGGCGTGGGCATTGCTGTGTACGAAGGTACGGGTGCTGGCGCAAACGCGTACGACCTCAGCAGCGGCAACCTGCTGGCACAGACGACCGTGCCGGCGACCGGTGGCGCAGTCAATGTGCGTTTCGCCGCGGCCTATGTGGCCGCAGACCCGACGAAGATCAAGCCGGGTATCGCCAACGCCAGCCTGCCGTTCACG
The DNA here is from genome assembly GCF_000620465.1 of Ralstonia sp. UNC404CL21Col. Classification (GTDB taxonomy): domain Bacteria; phylum Pseudomonadota; class Gammaproteobacteria; order Burkholderiales; family Burkholderiaceae; genus Ralstonia; species Ralstonia flatus. Next base: position 572,933 of record NZ_JIBE01000003.1, on the reverse strand, counting down.
CTCACCTACGAGTAAGCACAGCGCCAGCCATTTCCGGCTGGCTTCAACCGGCAGCGGCCGCTCCCCGCCGCTGCCGTCTCTTTTTTCAAAGGCAATTCCGGATATGAAAGCAAAACGATGCGCCGCTGGCGCGGCGTTAGCGTGCGCGTTGGCTGCGTCCGCGAGTCACGCCAGCATTTCCCTTAGCACCACGCGGCTGATCTTTGAAGGCAAAAACAAGGAAACGTCCGTGGTCGTCAACAACGATGGCGCGGATGCATTGATTCAGGCGTGGCTCGATCCGCTGGATGACGGCACAAGCGAGCAGTTGCCGTTTGCCATTACCCCGCCTCTGGCGAAGTTGGCAGCTAAGCAGCAGCAACTGCTGCGCGTTCTGTACCAAGGGGTGGGTATGCCGACAGACCGGGAGTCGGCGTTCTGGTTGAACGTGCAGGAGGTGCCGCAAGCTGCCTCTAATGACAACGTGTTGCAGCTCGCTGTTCGCCAGCGCATCAAGGTGTTCTACCGGCCTGCCGGTTTGACTGCGGATCCGGTGAAAGCTCCCTCCAGCCTGCAGTGGCAACTCAATCAGGATGGCGGCAAGGCGATGCTGCGATTGAGCAATCCGAGCCTGTTTCACGTCACCGTGGTGGACGCAAAGATGCATGCGGGCAGTGCAGAAGAGCCCGTCGTCGACGCGAAGATGGTTGCGCCAAGTTCAACCGCGGTCTTGCCAGTCAAGTTGCCGGCCGCTGGCGCCACCCCGCTCGAGCTCCGTTACGACGTTATCAACGACTACGGCGGCCGCCAAAGTTACCGCGTCACTCTGCACGGTAGTCAGCCCAGCACACCGGTATCCACCGGTAACTGATCGGGCCGGCTGTCAGGCCGGTTCCCCGTGTTAGCCCCAGGCAGGCTGGCTTAGCCCGCACCTACCGTAGCGGAGCTTGCCGATGTAACCCCCCCCGATTCACTCAGCCAGAAGCGAGCATTGCGATGTCTACATGCCGGACTCCCAAAGCGTTCTCCAGAAAGACCCATGGAAAAACGACTGCTGCACGCCCGAGCGCGACGCCGCTGTATCTTGCCGTGTGTGTGGCGATGATGAGCAGCGCGCGCGCCGCCGAAGGGGAGACGCTCGTTGCGCAAGCCGATTCATCGCTTCTTGCTTACAACACGAGCTTCCTGCACGGCCAAGGGCGCCCGGCCGATTTGAGTGCCGTGCTCAGTTCCGGGAGCAGCGTGCCGCCCGGCACCTACCGTGTAGAGGTGGAGGTCAACGGCAATCTGGTCGGCCGCCGCGACATCGACTTCTATCAAGACGCCGATAAAGCCAAACTGCGGCCATGTCTCACCGCCAAGATGTTGCAGGTTTTCGGCGTCAATCTCACCGCGATCACGCCGCCACTGGACGTCAACAGTGAGGCTTGCCTTGATCTGCCTCACCTGCTGGATCAGGCTTCGGTCGATTTCGATGCCGGCCGCTTGAAGCTCAATCTGAGCATTCCCCAGGCATTTCTCTCCCGTGCAGCGCGCGGCTATGTAGACCCTGCGCTGTGGGACGAAGGGGTCACGGCGGGTTACGTCAACTACCAGTTCAGCGGCAACTACGGCCACGGCCGTGTGGGCAACGATAGCAGCAGCTATTTCATCGGCCTGCAGAACGGCGTCAATATTGGTCGTTGGCGACTGCGGAATGAGTCCACGGTGAGTGGAAGCAACAGCGGGCAGACACGCTTCAAGAGCAACCGCACACTGGTTCAGCGCGACATCGATGCAATCAAGGGACAACTGACCCTTGGGGAGCAGTACTCCGACGCAACGTTGTTTGACAGTGTGCGGTTTCGCGGCGTGCAGGTCGGCTCCGACGACGCCATGCTGCCTGACAGCGAACGTGGCTACGCACCGATCGTGCGCGGGCAAGCGGCCACCAACGCGGTCGTCGAGGTGCGGCAGAGTGGGTACGTGCTGTATCGCGCCAACGTGCCGCCCGGCCCGTTTCAGTTGACCGACATTTTCCCGTCCGGCTCGAACGGTGACCTGGAAATCACCGTCATTGAAGCGGACGGCAGCAAGCGCGTCACGCACCAAGCGTTCTCGAGCCTGCCGTTGATGCAGCGAAAGGGTCGTCTCAAGTACAACTTTGCTGCAGGCAAGTACGACGGCGACGAAGGTCCTGCACCGAATCTCGTCACAGGTTCGTTGGTCTACGGCCTGACCGACAACAGCACCGTAGCAGGCGGCATCCAGATCTCGAAAGACTTCCAGGCCATGAACGTGGGGGTCGGTACGAATACGCCTGTCGGCGCGCTGTCCGTTGACCTGACGCAATCGAGCAGCCGCGTGCGCGGCAAGCGGGACACCGGGCAGAGCGTGCGGGTGCTGTATGCCAAGACGTTCACCCGAACCAACACCAACTTCACGCTGGCCGCCTATCGGTACTCGACGTCGGGCTATCGCACCTTCAATGACCACGTCAACGACCTGAGCTACAACTCCGGCAGCAACGTCAGCAACGGGTGGGCCAATGCCGCGGGTTTCCAGTCCGGCCGTAGCCGATCACGCATCGACCTGACCACCAGTCAGGATCTGGGTGGAATCGAGCGACGATACGGCAGCGTCTACCTGAATCTGAGCCAGCAGACCTTCTGGAATCGACCGGGCTCGAGCCGCAGTATTAGCGTCGGCTACGGCAACAACTGGAAGCAGTTGAGCTACAACCTGAGCCTGAGCCAGACAAAAGACACGCGCTTCAGCGGAAACGGCGACAGCACGCAGATCATGCTGACAATGTCCATTCCGCTGGGTGGCAAGGTCCGGTCTGCGCGCGCCTATACCAACATCAGCAACACTAATCATGGCGGCACCACCGTTCAAAGCGGCCTGAGCGGCTTCGTGAACGAGAACACGTCGTATGCCATGCAGGCCGGGTACACCGGCAGCGGACGCGGCGCTACCGGGGGGGCAAGCATTACGCGCGATACCGACGTCGGCCAGCTCAACGCCAACGTGAACGCTTCACGCGACTATCAGTCAGCCAGCGTTGGGGCCACAGGTTCCGTGGTGGTCCATCGGGGCGGGGTCAATTTCAGCCGTACCGTGGGCGATACCTTTGCGCTGATGAAGGTGGAAGGGCTCAAGGGCGTGGACGTCAAGACCGACACAGGCACCTCCGTCGGCCGCAATGGCTATGCGGTGGTCACTTATGCACAGCCGTATCGTCTGAACGCTCTGAGCCCGGAGACCCATAACCTCGGTGCGGATGTGGAACTCGAAGATGCCGTCAAGCAAGTGGTGCCTCGCCGCGGCGCCATCGTGCAGGCTACGTTCAAAGGCTATAGCGGCCAGCGCGCCCAATTCGCACTCCAACGAGCCGACGGGGCGCCAGTGCCGTTTGGGGCCAGTGTGGAAGATGCGCAAACGGGAAGACACCTCGGCATTGCAGACCCGACCGGCAACGCTTTCGTACTTCTCCAGCAGGAGAAGGGCACGTTGAGGGTGAAGTGGAAGGAAGGCAGCTGCCAGGCGTCTTATGCGTTATCGCCTGCGCAGCCGGGGCAGAACTACCAGCGTCAGACTTTGCGCTGCCGATGAGCCTGCAGTCCTCATTCGAGGGCCAAGCGGAAGAATGCAAGATCGCACAATGAAATCGCAAGGAAATAACCCCTGGGTAAGTTTTTTTTTAAAAAAATCGAATCTCGTTCTAGGCGGCTTGAAAGTACTGGCGATGATTTTTGTGATGCGGTTTTCGGTCACACAGGTGCATGCTGCGAATTGCACGTATTACCCCGGCCACTCGGCCAAGACTGTGTCGTTCGCAATGCCCGCCGAGCTCACCGTGCCGCGTGATGCGCCGGTTGGCGCAGTTGTTTGGGAAAGCCCCGTCTACCTATTTGAAAGCCCTGCTAATTCTTATAGATGCACCGCGACGTATAAAGTCGGAGTAAAAAACATGGTCGGTAATTTAGGTGCGGCTAACACCGATTTTCTAATCGGTGATACTGGGCTTGCGTGGAATCTGAAGAGGGTGGATCTTGGCATGCTCTACTCTGACATATCTCAAGGGTGGGAGCGTGCAGCGGGCGGCTATGGCTTTAACGGGACCAGCTACCAGATCACCATCAAGAAGATTGGCCAGGTTTCGGCGGGCGCCAGTGTCCCGGCGGGCGTCATTGGCTATATGTCCATCAACAACGAAGTTTTTCCTGTCGCGTTCTTCATGAGCAACGAGGCCAGAGTCGGCACGCTCACTTGTAAGACGCCAGATGTGACCGTGAAGATGGGCGACCAGAATCGGATCGGGCAATTCAAAGGTGTTGGTACTGCATTGGCGCCCGTCAATTTTTCGATTGGCCTGAAACAGTGTCCCGAGGGCATCAGCAAGATCTCTTATTTGCTGAAACCCAATACAAATATCGTCGACGGTTCGCGTTCAGTCGTCGCTCTCGATGCTGCGTCGACCGCAAAGGGCGTTGGCTTGCAGATTCTCACTGAGAGCGGCAATCCAGCACCGTTCAACGAGCTGATCAGCTTCAGCGGCTACGACAAGGCCGGCGGCGATTTTAATATTCCGCTCAAGGCGGCCTACTACCAGACCTCTTCAGTGGTTGAACCCGGCACGGCGAATAGCTCAGTGACATTGATCATGAGCTACGACTAGTTCGGTGATGGGGCTGCTCCCTGGAGCGGCGCCCCCTGGATAGGGTGTGAATCCGAATCAGGTGTTTCAGTGGCGCAAGCTGGATCAGGACGGCAGCTGTCGGCAGTGTGGAAGAGGAAGTGGTGCCGGTGTCCGAGTCGGCCCAGGCGCTCAAGCAAATCCGAGAATTGCGGCGCATGCGTGTCCCTCCAGTTTCAGATTCCTTCAAACCTTGCAGCACCGCGCGATGCACCCGTTGGCACAGTGATATATGAAAGTCCGGTGGTTTTGGGCGAGGGGCAAAAAGCAGTTTCCTACGTTTGTACCGCCAGCCAGCGCTGGGGCGTAAACAATTCCGTGGGAGGGATTCCCACGGCCACGACGGGCGCCACCGCCCTCCCGATCGGAAATCGGGCTTGCTTGGAGTCTTGTCTACTCCATGGCTACAGTCGCCGCCAGTGGCAACTTCAGCATCACGCTTAATGCCGCTTACTGTCAGACCGCGCCTGACATCGTGCCGCGCACAGCCAACAGCGCGGTGACCTTCATAGTTAGCTACGATTAGAGGGCGCGCAACAGGCGGTCCGATGACGTGCCAGCGGAATCCATGTTTTTGACAGCGCGCGGTGGTGTTCAACAGCGGTGTAATCGCCAACAAAAAACCCCTGCGGAGCGCATAGCTCCACAGGGGTTTTTTGCCAAGCGTTGAAGCCGCTTGAAAGGTATTTGGTGGAGCCGGCGGGAATCGAACCCGCGTCCGCAAGCCCTCCACAGAGAGTTCTACATACTTAGTTCTGTCATTTGATTTAACCGCCGCATCGCGGACGAACACGCTCTACGACGGCGATTCACTAAGTTTTCGTCTCTAGGCCCGTGACTCACCTAGAGCTTATCTGACGTAAATGACCTCGCTAGTCTTGCGACCCTAGCCCGTCAGCGAGCCAGTGCGAGGACGGCGGCCCTTAGGCTGCCAGTGCGTAACGTTCGTCGTTAGCAGTTATTGCATTCCCATTGATTAACGAGGTGACGGGTCCTCGGTATGCCCTCCACTGCTTTGCAACCCACGTCGAAACCAGGTCGGCCCCAGTAAGGAAAGGTGAATTATCCCATAGATGGGCTACTTCAGCGAGAAATCAACCCGCGTCGTCTTGCCTTTGTCCTTGATGCCGTCCGCGTTCAGCTTGGGCGCCACCACAAAGAGACGTCCGGGATCCACACGTTCGGCCAGCGCCACATGCACGGCGTTGGCACGTCGCTGGGCGAGTTCGCGCAAGTCCGCATCCGTCACTTGCACGTTGGTTTCCATCAGCTTGCGCATCTCGTCGGGCGGCAACGATTTGGCAAGCCCGATCACGTTGCGTGGTTTCGGGAATTTGGCGGCTTTGTAGGCGCGTTCAAGGTACTTGGCCTCCTCTTCCGGCTTGACGCTGGTGTCTGCCTCCGCGGCGTCGCCCGCGTCCTTGAGCTTCTGTTCGCGAATCTGGCGGTTCACGGCTTCGCGGCGCAGGCCGTCGCGGTCGAATTCCGGATCGACGCGGCCGACGATGTCGACCTTCAGCGCCGGGCGATCTTTGAGCGCCGTGGCGAGCTTGTCCAGCTTCGCCACCGATGCCTGGCTGATGTTGGACGTGCCCGGATCGAACTCGATGTAGCCGAGTTCTTCGCCGCCGCTGCCGCCAAACGCACTAGCCAGCAGCGAGAAGGGCGCCGTCACGGCGCGTGCGATGAGGTTGACGAATGCACGCAGGATGACGCCGCCGATGCTGAACTGCGGGTCATCCAGCGAGCCGGATACCGGCACGCGCACATCGATCTCGCCGCGCGAATTCTTCAGCAGCGCCACTGCCAGCCGTACCGGCAGATTGGTCGCGTCCTTGCTTTCTACGCGGTCGCCGAAGGTCAGCTGGTCAATGAAGATGTGGTTGTCGGCGGTCAGCTTGCCCTGGTCGAGCAGGTAGTGCAGATCCATCGTCAGCTTGCCCTTGGTGATCGGGTAGCCGGCGTACTTGGCGGAGTAGGGCGTGAGGTTGGTCAGTTCCACGCCGTCGGCCTTGGCCGTCAGGTCGACGAAGGCCGTGGGGGCGAGCGGGTTGACCTTGCCGTGGATGTCCACAGGCGCCGTGCTGTCGACACTGCCGCGCAGCGTCACATCTGCGGGTGTCTGGTTGGCGGCCGTGCTGATGGTGCCGATCGAGCCGCCGATGGCGGTCAGGTTGGCGGTGTAATTTGGTTTGACGAAGTTGTCGGTAAAGCGAATGTTGCCGTCCTGCAGCGTGATGGCGTCAACGCGCAGGTCGGCGCCGCCGGCTTTGGGCGTGGGGCCGGTGGCTGTGACGGTGACCGCCGATGCAGGAGCCGCAGTCGGGGCCGAAGCCACCACGGGCGCCGCTGCGGGGGCGGACGCTGCGGCGCCCGATGCCGATGCAGGTTCGCTCTGGGTCAGCGAACGCCGCTCCTCGGTCGGCTGCACGCGGATGTCCTGCAGGTTCAGGCGTCCATTCGGATTGATGATGATCCGCGCGTAGAACGTCGACAGCGCGACCGCGCCCACCCGCACACGCGGCGTGGTGCCGTCGTAGTTGGCCTGGATGCGGTTGAGCGCGAGCGAACGCCAGCGCAGGAAGTCGTCCGAACTCACGCGGTCTTGCAAGCGCACGTTGCCCAGCGTCGCGTTGCCCTGGTAGTTGACCGTCAGCGCCTTGCCTTGGTTGAGTACGAGGCGTCCGTCCATCGAGAGCAGCGCGCTCGTAATCGCAGCATTCAGCGATTTGTCGAGATACGGGTCGAAACCCGCCAACGACACGTTTTGCGAGTTCACGCGCAGGTCGGCCTTCAGCGGCTGCGGCACCACCTCGCCGCGCACATCGAGCTTGCCCTTCGTGCCCAGCCCCGCACCGATCTGCACGTTGACCGGTTTACCGAGATCGGTGGAGGCGTTCTGCACGACCACGTTCAGCGGCTCGACACGCACCTTGACCGGACGCGAGTTCGATTGGTCTTCGAAGCCGACAGCGCTGTTGTCCAGCTTCAAGGTTTGCACGGTCACTGCCCACGGCTTTTCGGCCGGGGCATTCGACTTTGCGCTGGACTTGGCGGGCGCTGCCGACTTGCCGGTCGCTGGCTGCGGCCCATCGAGCAGCGTCAACGTGGTCGTACCGTCCTTCTTGCGCAGTGCGTCGATCTGCAGGCCGTCGGCGCGCACCTCGTTCAATGCGAGGGTGCGAGCGCTCAGGTCGAAGCTCTTTACATCCGCGCGCAGCAGCTTGGCACGCAGCGCGGTGTCCTTGCCCGAGGCCGGCGCCAGCGACAGATCGGTCAGGCTGGCGGTCAGCGGCTCGGCACGTACGTTGAATTTGTCCGGCCCGAAGTCGAGCGCCACCTTGCCGTCGGCCGACAGCGCGCCGTTCTGCAATTGCGGCGCACCGGCCTGGCGCAGATACGGGCCGATGCCAGCCAGCTTCACACCTTCCAGCTTCAGCTCCAGCTCGCCGGTGTTCTTCTCCAGCGACGTGTTGCCTTTGACGTTCAGCGTGCCGCCCTGCGCCAGCTTGGCACCCACATCGAGCGTGGTCAGGCCGCCCAGGGTGCGCACGCCAATGTCGCCGCGAAGGTCTTCCAGCGTCAGGTCGGCAGCCGGCTGCGTGGTTGCGTCATGCCAATGGACGGTGCTGTTGGCCAGTTGCAGCTTGCTGACCACCACATCTAACGGTTTCGGCTTGGCGGTTGGTGCGGGCTCGGGTTTGGCGGGCTTCGCTTCGGCATGCGAGGGCTTGCCGCCGAGTTGCGCGAAATTGATGGCGCCATCGGCACCCCGCGTGGCATCGACGCGCACGCCATCAAGCGTCAGTGCATCGAGGTGGAATACGTTGTCGAGCGGCCGCACGTCGGCAAGTGTTGCGCGCACCTGTTTGGCGGCCACAAGCGGCGCTTTCCTGGCGTCGACCACTTGCAGGTTGTCGAGGCCGGCAGTGCCATGCACCCGCAGCACCGGCGCGCCGCTTTTCGGTTTCTGGAAGTCGATCGTCAGGTCGGTCGTCAGCTTGCCCTGCGGCACCGCCACCGGCAGCGGGCCCGGCACGTAGCCTAGGTAGCGGGGCAGATCCAGACCGTCGATCTTGATGTTGAGGTTTGATTCGAGCGACTCGGCAAACGGCTTTGTCTTGCCCGCGAAATGCAGTGGCGCACCGTCGATGCGGGCGGCCAGCAGCGGCTGCACGAAGATGTCCACGTCAGCGGGCAGGCTCGCCAGGAAAGGCACGCCGATCTGCAATCCGTCCACCTTGTGCTGCGCACCAAGCGGCTGGTCGGCAAAATCGATCGTGCCGTTCGTCAACTGCAGGTTGGCGAAGGCGAAGCGCGCCGGTTCGTCCGACTTGGGTTTGGGCGGGTTGTCCGGCTGCGTCAGCTTGTCGACGATGTCGGAGAAGTTGAAGCGCTGCTCGGCGGTGCGCACGATACGCACGTGCGGCGCATCGATACTGAGTTCTTCGATGACGGGCGCCCGGCGGAAGATCGAACTCCACGACGCGTTCACATGCAGATGGCCCACGTCGACGAACGGGGTTTTGCCGTCGCGCTCGGCAATGTGGAGCTGGTCGACATCAAGCCGCAGTGTGTATGGGTTGATGCCGATCTTGCCGACCGAAACCGGCCGGTCCAGCAGCTTGCTGAGCTGTGTTTGCGCCAGGTGGCGCAGCAGCGGCGGCCCACCGAATGCGCCCAGCAACCCGAACACCACCAGAAAGATCAGCACGCCGATCCCGATGCGCTTCGTGCGACGCGATGTACCAACCTGCGCCGCGCGTTGCCAGCCGGCCGTACTGCGCACGCGATCAAGCCGCGCGCGCCAGCTGTTGGTATTCGATTGCAGGTCAGGACGCGAATCGGGGGAGGTGCTCATGCTGGTGTCGGTCCGGCCACGGCGTGGCCTACTTCGTCAGTCGGTCAACCGCCACGTCCCCGTGGGAGGCAGCGGTCCTGAAAGGTGCGGCGCCCAGGCATTCACCTGGGCATCGGGATCAAGCGCGTTGCGATTCCAGCAGCAGCGGAATCAGTTCAGCTGCGCTGGCGATCAGCGCATCGGCGCGCCATTCCACTGGCGACGGCCCATTACCACAATAGCCGTAACTGGCCGCAATGGTAGGCATGCCAGCAGCGCGGCCGGCTTCAATGTCACGCAGGTCGTCGCCCACGTAGACGATCTGCCGTGCGTCGACGCCGATGGATTCGGCTGCATGCAGCAGCGGGGCGGGGTGGGGTTTTGCGTGCGGGGTGGTGTCGCCCGCAACGACGCAGGCCGGCGGTACCGGAAACGGCAGCTGTGCAACCAGCGGCACCGTCAGGCGGCCCGACTTGTTGGTGACGATGCCCCAAGGAATGCCTGCGCGGCCGAGTTCGACCAGCACCTCAGCCATGCCCGGAAACAGTTGCGTTCGCACGCAGATTTCCGCCTCGTAGTTGGCGAGAAACGCCAGCCGTAGCGACTCGAATTCGGCATCCCCCGGCCCAACGCCGAAGGCCACGCCGATCAACCCCCGCGCGCCATGCGAGGCAACGGGGCGCAGCGCTTCATACTCCACCGGTTCGAGGCCCCGATCGGTGCGCACCTTGTTGGCTGCGGCGGCCAGATCGGGCGCCGTGTCCGCAAGCGTGCCATCCAGATCGAACAGCACCGCACCCAGCGGATCGGGAAAGCGGCTCATCGTCATGCTTCAGCCGGACGGCGTGTCGCCATCAGGTAGTTGACGCTGGTGTCACGCGTGAGGGCGTAGCGGCCGCTGATCGGGTTGTATTCCAGGCCGCGCATCTCTTGTGCTTGAAGTCCGGCACCACGGACGAACGCACTCAGCTCGGAGGGGCGGATGAACTTGGCGTAATCATGCGTGCCGCGCGGCAGCATGTTGAGTACGTATTCCGCGCCAATGACGGCCAGCAGGTACGCCTTGGCGTTTCGATGGATGGTCGAGAAAAACACGTATCCACCCGGTTTTACGAGCGTCGCACAAGCGCGCACAACGGAGGCCGGATCGGGCACATGTTCGAGCATCTCCATGCAAGTGACGACGTCGAAGCTGCCGGGCTCACGAGCGGCCAACGCTTCTGCGGCGATCTCCTCGTAATCCACGGTAACGCCCGCCTCGAGGCTATGCAGGTCCGCGACACGCAATGCTTTGCGAGACAGATCGATGCCTTTGACGCTGGCCCCGGCACGCGCCATGCTCTCAGAGAGAATGCCGCCGCCGCAGCCGACGTCGACGACGCGTTTGCCGGCCAGCGGCGCGATGGACTGGATCCAGTCAAGGCGCAGCGGGTTGATTTCGTGCAGGGGTTTGAACTCGCTGTTCGGGTCCCACCAGCGGTGGGCGAGTTCGCTGAATTTTTCGAGTTCGCCGGGATCGGCGTTCGCGTGAGTGGTCGTCATGTTGCGCTGCGCCAGGGCATATCGGCTAGGTGAGGAAATGTACCAAAAAGCGAGGCCCTGACCAAATCAAGGGTCTGCGAAAAGGTTTCACATTGAAACAGACGTGAACAAACGCGCATGCAATTCCTCCAACTGTCACCTTCGCTCAAGGAGAGATCAATGAAATCCAAACAAATTCTGATAGCAGCGGGTGTTGTGGGCCTGACGGTCCTGGCTGGATGCGCCGCGCCGGGTTACGGCGGTGGCTATAACGGCGGGTATGCTCAACAGCCTCCGGCGTACGGCCAGCAACCGGCTTATGGCGGGCAGCCGCAGCAAACGGGTGCACTTTATGGTCGAGTCGAATCGATTCAGCCGATGCAAGCCCCGGCAAATAGCCCAGGCATCTTGGGCACGATCATCGGCGGTGTGGCCGGCGGTATCCTGGGTCACCAAGTTGGCGGCGGTACGGGTAACACGGTCGCGACCATTGGCGGCGCAGCACTCGGCGCCTATGCAGGCAACCAGGTTGAGCAGCGCGCCGGTGCCGGTGGGCAAACCGTTTACCGCATCAGCGTGCGGCTGGACGATGGCCGTGTCGCGACCGTGACGCAGCGGAATCCGAACAACCTGCGTGTTGGCGATCGTGCCATGGTCGCCAACGATCAGGCGACACCTTCCTATCAGTAAGAAGGGCGGTTATGAGGCAGGGGCCTCCGGTGCCCCAAAACAAAAAAGCGATGGCGCGTTTGGCGTCATCGCTTTTTTTAATGCCTATTGCTTCAGTAGACCCATGCAGCGCGTCTACCGACGTATAGGCGAAAAAAAGCCCAGCTTTCGCTGGGCTTTTCCCGGTGTGAACCGAATTACTGAGCCTTGCGGGTGCCGACCACTTCGACGTCCACGCGGCGGTTCGGTTGCTGGCAGGCGATTTGTGCCTTGCGAGCGCCCTTGCACGACTTCGGATCAACCTTCAGCTGGCGCTTGCCCTTGCCTTCCGTGTAGACACGGTTGGCTTCGATGCCCTTGCTGACCAGGTAGCCCTTGACGGCTTCAGCACGACGGACCGACAGGCGGTCGTTGTACTTGTCCGAGCCGAACGAGTCGGTGTGGCCAACGGCGATCACGACTTCCAGGTTGATGCCATTCAGCTTCGAGACCAGGTCGTCCAGCTTGGCCTTGCCTTCCGGCTTCAGCACAGCCTTGTCGAAATCGAACAGGGTGTCAGCAGCGAACGTAACCTTTTCGCTCGACACAACCGGGGCAGCCGGAGCAGCCGGGGTAGCCGTCGGAGCAGCAGCCGGAGCCAGAGCGCCGTCGCACTGAGCGTTGGCGGTTGCCGGCGTCCAGAAGCCATTGCGCCAGCACAGTTCGTTCGTGCCGTTCTTCCAGACCCACTCGCTCGTGCCGTTACCCCAGTTGTCGTTGACGGCCTTCTTTTCGTAGGGCACCGACTGAGCGTAAGCGGACGCAGCCATGGCTACCGCAGCTGCAGCGAACGCGAGCTTGGCAAATTTTTTCATATTTCTCCTCTCAGGATGAGATCACCGCAGAAGACTGCGAGCAGATGGGACGAAAACAAGTCATACATTCTTCGGAGTATAACATTCTCGGTGTGGTGAAGGCTCCACTTCGAACAATGTCTGCCTCTTCGCTGGGGGATTGTGCCACAAGCACGCACTCCTAAAAAGCAAATATAAGCGATTCGAACGGGGCGCCATGGCCTTGTGGTGTGTACGCAACAAGGCAGGAAATGGCTCGCAAACCCTTATGGGGATTGGGTCGCCGGTTTTGCCCTCCCTCGCAGGGAACGTGCCCGGGGTTGACGATGCGTCGCTCGCGCGTATGAGGGGAGGGGGCTTGCGGCATGGTAAAATGTTCTGTTATTCGCGCAACCGCAGCGTCCTGTAGTGCGCATCACTACGCTCACTAGGGACCTCCCACCGTTCGCCCAATGGATCAATTCGCCAAAGAGACACTCCCGGTATCGCTCGAAGAAGAAATGCGCAGTTCGTACCTCGCTTACGCCATGAGCGTGATCGTGGGCCGCGCGCTTCCAGATGTGCGGGATGGTCTCAAGCCGGTGCATCGCCGTGCGCTTTATTCGATGCACGAGCTGAACAACGACTGGAATCGCCCCTATAAGAAGTCCGCCCGTATTGTCGGGGATGTGATCGGTAAGTATCACCCCCACGGCGACACCGCTGTATACGACACCATCGTGCGGATGGCGCAGAACTTCTCGCTGCGCTACATGCTCGTCGACGGCCAGGGCAACTTCGGCTCGGTCGACGGCGACAACGCCGCGGCGATGCGTTACACCGAAATCCGCCTGTCGAAGATTGCCCACGAACTGCTGGCCGACCTCGACAAGGAGACGGTGAATTTCGAGCCGAACTACGACGGCTCCGAAACTGAACCGTCCGTTTTGCCGGCGCGCATTCCCAACTTGCTGATCAACGGTTCGTCCGGGATTGCGGTGGGTATGGCGACGAACATTCCGCCGCACAACCTGAACGAAGTCGTCGATGGCTGCTTGCACTTGCTGCGCAACCCGGAAGCGACGGTCGACGAGCTGATCGAACTGATTCCGGCGCCGGACTTCCCGACGGCGGGCATCATCTACGGCATTTCGGGTGTCCGCGAGGGCTATCGCACCGGCCGCGGCCGCGTGGTGATGCGCGCCAAGACGCACTTCGAAGATATCGACCGCGGCCAGCGCCAGGCGATCATCGTCGACGAGCTGCCGTATCAAGTTAACAAGCGCACGCTGCTCGAGCGTATCGCCGAGCTGGTCACCGAAAAGCGGATCGAAGGCATTTCGGACATTCGCGACGAGTCGGACAAGTCCGGCATGCGCGTCGTGATCGAACTCAAGCGCGGCGAGGTGCCGGAGGTTGTGCTCAACAACCTCTATAAGAATACGCAGCTGCAGGACACGTTCGGCATGAACATGGTCGCGCTGGTCGACGGCCAGCCGCGCCTGCTGAACCTGCGCCAGATGCTGGAGTGCTTCCTGCTGCACCGCCGCGAGGTGGTAACGCGTCGCACCGTATTTGACTTGCGCAAGGCGCGCGAGCGTGGCCACATCCTCGAAGGTCTGGCTGTGGCGCTTGCGAACATCGATGAGTTCATCGCCATCATCAAGGCTGCGCCGACTCCGCCGGTCGCGAAGGCCGAGTTGATGAGCCGCAGCTGGGATTCGGGCCTCGTGCGCGACATGCTCGTGCGCGCCGAAAGCGAAACCTCGGGCGGCGGCGCAGCGTATCGCCCGGAAGGTCTGCTGCCTGCGTTTGGTATGCAGGCCGACGGCCTCTACAAGCTGTCGGACACGCAAGCGCAGGAAATTCTGCAGATGCGCCTGCAACGTCTCACTGGGCTGGAGCAAGACAAGATCGTCCAGGAATACCGCGAGGTGATGGCGCAGATCGCCGATCTGTTGGACATCCTGGCGCGGCCCGAACGCATTACCGCCATCATCGTCGAGGAACTCACCGCGATTCGCGCTGAATTCGGCGACGAGCGTCGTTCGCAGATTGAGCACAACGCGACGGAGTTGGATACAGAAGACCTCATTACGCCGCAGGATCTCGTGGTGACGCTGTCCCACAGTGGCTACATGAAGAGCCAGCCGATTTCCGAGTACCGGGCGCAAAAGCGTGGCGGGCGCGGCAAGCAGGCTGCTGCGACGAAGGAAGACGACTGGATCGACACGCTGTTTGTCGCCAACACGCACGACTACATCCTCTGCTTCTCCAACCGCGGCCGTCTGTACTGGCTGAAGGTGTGGGAGGTGCCGCAGGGCAGCCGCAACTCGCGCGGTCGTCCGATCGTCAATATGTTCCCGCTGTCGCCGGGCGAGAAGATCAACGTGATCCTTCCGGTGAAGCAGTTCGACGAGCAGCACTTCGTGTTCATGGCCACCTCGAAGGGGACGGTCAAGAAGACGGCGCTGACGGAATTCTCGAACCCCCGCAAGGCCGGGATCATTGCGGTGGATCTGGACGAGGGCGATTTCCTCATCGGCGCAGACATTACCGATGGTCAGCACGATGTGATGCTGTTCTCGGACGCCGGCAAGGCGGTGCGCTTCGATGAGAACGACGTGCGCCCGATGGGCCGCCAGGCCCGCGGTGTTCGCGGCATGAACCTCGAAGAGAACCAGCAGGTGATCGCCATGTTGGTGGCGCCGGCAGAAACCGCGGGCGAAGGGGCTCAATCCGGTGCGGGTAGCGTGCTGACGGCCACCGAAAACGGCTACGGCAAGCGCACCCCGATCTCGGAATACACCCGTCATGGCCGCGGCACGAAGGGCATGATCGCCATCCAGACCTCGGAGCGTAACGGCAAGGTGGTGGCTGCGGCGCTGGTGGCGCCTGAAGACGAGATCATGCTGATCACGACGGGCGGCGTGCTGATCCGTACGCGTGTGGACGAGATCCGCGAAATGGGGCGCGCTACGCAGGGCGTCACGCTCATCTCGGTGGGTGAGGGCAACAAGCTGTCCGGGCTGCAACGTGTGATGGAGTCCGATGCTGAAGGCGCGGATGCTGTTGAGGGCGCCGATGCGGCGGATGCCGCCCCGGGTGCCGATGCACAGTCGGATGACAGCAGCGAGACATAATTAGAAACATCTTTTGCTTGCCGTTAGGCGCAGTTCTGTCATGATGCCGGACCTGTGCGCGGCAAGGGCCTGGAACTTTTGCATCACACGCCCGGCCTAAACGCAACGCTTATCTCAAGGGAGCAACAATGCACAAGAGTCTCAAACTCAAACATCTGATCGTGGTGGCCGGTTTCGCTCCGCTGTTTGCATTCGCGCAGGCTGGCGACGCTGACAAGACGGCAGCCATCAAGGACCTGCTGACGACGATGAACGTCGACGCAGCCATCAAGGGTCAGGGTGAAGTGCTGGCCAACGGCGCAAAGCAGGAAGCCCCGCTGGTGCTGGAGCAGGCACTGGTCGAGAACAAGACTCTGAACGACAAGCAGAAGCAAGCGGCTGTCGACAAGCTGAAGAAGAATGGCGCTGTGCAGCGCATGACCGACGGCGCTGGCAAGGACTTCGACACGGAAGCCTTCCGCAAGGACGCCCTGCAAGCCCACTATGACTCGCTGGGCAAGTACTACTCGACCCAGGAAATCAAGGACCTGACCACGTTCCTGAAGACGCCGAGCGGCCAGAAGTTCATGGCCAACCAAGGCAAGGCTATGCAAGAAGTGTGGGGCAACGTGATGCAGAAGTACGGTCCGCAAGTCGGCAAGAAGATGCGCGACATGGCTGACAAGGAAGTTGCCGCTGCTGCGAAGTAATTGACCGGCATAGACAGACGATCGGGACACAATCCCCGTCGGGCTGTCAGTTGGTAGATAATGGCTGTTTGGGTTTGCGCCCAGACAGCCATTTTTCTTTTGCCCTTCGTCCTATGAACCAAGCGGATCGAGCCCTCCAAGCCAGCCAGGCGCGTGTGTACAACTTTTCGGCAGGGCCGGCAGTGCTGCCGCTCGAGGTGCTGGAACAGGCGAAGGAGGAGATGGTCTCCTGGCATGGCAGCGGCATGAGCGTGATGGAAATGAGCCATCGCGGCCGGGAATTCGAAAGCATTCTGGCGGCAGCGTTCAGCGATTTGCGGCAGCTGCTGGCGGTGCCGGACAATTACGAAATCCTCTTCCTGCAAGGGGGCGCCATCGCCGAAAACGCGATCGTGCCGCTGAACCTGATGCGCCGGCTTTCGGCCGATGCGCCGAAGGCGGATTATGTCGTCACCGGCACGTGGTCGGTCAAGTCGCAGCAGGAGGCGCGCAAATACGGCGAGGTGAACATCGCCGCCACGAGCGAGGCTGAGCGCTTCCATAAGATTCCGGATGTATCGACTTGGAAGCTGTCGTCGGATGCGGCCTACGTGCACCTGTGCACGAACGAAACCATTGTTGGCGTTGAATATCAGGAGACGCCCGACGTTGGCCAGGCGCACGGGCGTGTGGTGGTGTCCGACGTGTCTAGCCACATCCTCTCGCGGCCGATCGACTGGAACGGCTATCAGGTCCTGTATGGCGGCGCGCAGAAAAACATCGGCCCCGCCGGCCTGACGATTGCCATCGTGCGCAAGGATCTTCTGGGTCACGCACATCCGCTGTGCCCGTCGGCATTCAACTGGCGTCTCGTGGCCGAGAACGGCTCCATGTACAACACGCCGCCCACTTACGCTATCTACATCGCGGGGCTTGTGTTCCAGTGGATCAAGCGCCAGGGTGGTGTGGAGGCGCTGGAGACGCGCAACATCATCAAGTCGAAGATGCTGTACGACTTTATCGACGCCAGCAGCTTCTACCGCAACGAAATCCATCCGACGTGCCGGTCGCGCATGAACGTGCCGTTCTTCCTCAACGATGAATCCCGCAACGAGGCCTTCCTCGCGCAGGCGCGCGAGCGCGGGTTGGTGCAGCTCAAGGGCCACAAGTCCGTAGGCGGCATGCGAGCGAGCATCTACAACGCGATGCCGCTCGAAGGTGTTGAGGCGCTGGTCGACTTCATGCGTGACTTTGAAAGAGCGTCCGCATAACGCTGATCCTCGATCACGGCAGAACATTGCGCGAAGCGCCCGCTTCGCGCGGCAATTTGCAATCCGTTGCCGAACCCGATTCCTACAATGACCAGTCAGTCAGACGATACGAAGCAAAACAAGGACGCCGCATTGGCGGCCGAGCTTGCGCCGTTGCGCACGCAGATCGACGCCATCGACAACCAGCTGCTTGCACTGCTTTCCGACCGCGCCAAGGTGGCGCAGGAAGTGGGCGAGGTGAAGAAGCGCTATTCGTCGCCGGCATTCCGGCCGGATCGCGAACTGCAGGTCATTCGCAAGATGCAGTCGGGCAATCCGGGGCCGCTGCACGACGAGAGCATCGCCGCCATCTGGCGTGAGGTGATGTCGGCGTGCCGCGGCCTGGAACAGGCGCTGCGCATCGGTTACCTCGGCCCCGCAGGCACGTTTTCGGAGCAGGCGGTGATCGCGCATTTCGGCCACGAAATCCAGCCGATGCCGTGCCCGAGCATCGATGAAGTGTTTCGTGCGGCGGAGTCCGGCACGGTCGATTGCGGTGTGGTGCCGGTCGAAAATTCGACGGAAGGCGTGGTGTCGCGCACGCTCGACCTGTTCTTGCAGACGTCGCTGAAGATCAGCGGCGAGATTGCGCTGCGGGTGCATCACAACCTGCTGCACAAGACGGGCGACATGTCGCAAGTGAAGGTGGTGCGTGCGCATGCGCAGGCGCTGGCGCAGTGTCAACGGTGGTTGAACACGAACTATCCGAACTTGCCGCGCGAGGCCGTGTCGAGCAACGCCGAGGCTGCGCGCATGGCTGGCGAGGACGAAACGGTGGCCGCGCTGGCGAGCGTGCAGGCGGCCAACCGCTACGGGCTGCACGTGGTGCGTGCCAATGTGGAAGACGATCCGCACAACCGCACGCGCTTTGTCGTGATCGGCAATTACGAGACGGAGCCGAGCGGGCGCGATCAAACGTCGTTGATTTTGTCGGTGCCGAACGAGGCCGGCGCCGTCTACAAGTTGCTGGCCCCGTTGGCCGAGAACGGCGTGTCGATGTGCCGTTTCGAGTCGCGTCCGGCGCGCAGCGGCGCCTGGGAGTACTACTTCTACGTCGACGTGGAAGGCCATCAGCGCGACCCGCAAGTAGCGCGCGCGCTGGAAAAGCTGCGTCATGACGCGGCGTATTTCAAAGTGTTGGGGTCCTATCCCTCGGCACATTGAGGGATTCAAGGCGCTCTGCACGGGCAGAGCGTCGATAACGGAGGAGCACCCCATGTCTTTGCAGTTCGGCCCCGAGTATGTCCGCGCCATCGCCCCTTATGTGGCCGGCAAGCCGATTTCCGAAGTGGCACGCGAGTTCGGCCTGGATGCCGCGCGCATCGTCAAGCTGGCGTCCAACGAAAACCCGCTGGGCATGCCACAGTCAGCCAAGAACGCGATGGCTGCGGCCATTGACGAACTGGCGCGCTATCCGGATGCCAACGGTTTCAGCCTGAAAGCCGCGCTGCATGCCAAGTTTGGCGTGCCGGAAACATGGATCACGCTCGGCAACGGCAGCAATGACATTCTCGAGCTGGCCGCTCGCGCGCTGGTGTCGCCCGGGCAGGCCGTGATTTACGCCCAGCATTCGTTTGCCGTGTATGCGCTGGCGGCCCAGGAAGTGGGCGCGCGCGCCATCGAGGTGCCAGCCCGCGATTACGGTCATGACCTCGACGCGATGGCCGCTGCCATCACGCCGGACACGCGCCTGATCTACATCGCCAACCCGAACAATCCGACCGGCACGTTCCTGCCGGCCGATGCGATTGCGGCGTTCCTGGCAAAGGTGCCGCCGACGGTGGTCGTCGTGCTGGATGAGGCGTACAACGAATTCCTGAAGCCGGAGCAGCAGTACGATTCCACCGCGTGGGTGTGCCAATACCCGAACCTGCTGGTGTCGCGCACGTTCTCGAAGGCATACGGGCTGGCCGGCTTGCGTGTGGGCTACGGCATTGCGCAACCGCAGTTGACCGATCTGCTCAATCGCATCCGTCAGCCGTTCAACGTCAACAGCCTGGCGCAAGCGGCGGCGGTGGCGGCGCTCAACGACGCGGAGTTTCTGCGCCAATCGGCCGAACTGAACGCTGCCGGCTACGTGCAACTGACGGACGCCTTTGATCGGCTAGGTCTGCAGTACGTACCGTCCGCGGGCAATTTTGTGCTGGTTCGCGTGGGTGATGACACGAGCGCCGGTGCGCGCGTGAACGTTGCATTGCTCAAGCAAGGTGTGATCGTGCGTCCGGTCGGCAACTACGGCTTGCCGCAATGGCTGCGCATCAGCATCGGCTTGCCGGAAGAGAACGCCACATTCATCGCAGCCCTGGAGGCAGCGCTGGCGCAGGAAGAAGCGGCCGCGTAACTTCCGTCGCAACCGCCGTGGCGCCCCGTTTCAGGCATCGGGCGCCGAGCACATCGGGCTACAATGCCGCTTTGCTTTTTTCTGGCAGGGCGGTGTTGTGGCCTCTTCTTTTTCGAGTTCCCGGTTGGTGATTGTCGGCGTGGGCCTGATTGGCGGTTCGCTGGCGCTGGCCTTGCGTCGCGCGGGCGTGGTCCAGCATGTCGTGGGCGTCGGGCGATCGGCTGCGTCGCTTGAGGCGGCGATCCGACTCGGCGTGATCGACGAAGCCCTGCCGATGGAAGAGGCCGTGCGCGGCGCCGACATGGTCGTGCTGTGCGCGCCTGTCGCCCAGACGCTGCCGTTGCTGCTGGCCATGCAACCGCATCTGGGCCCGGACACCGTCGTCACGGACGCCGGCAGCACCAAGTCCGACGTCATCATGGCGGCCAAGACGGCGCTGGGCGACCAGGTCAGCCAGTTCGTGCCGGCCCATCCGATTGCCGGTCGAGAACTGAACGGCGTGGAGGCGGCCTTGGCCGATCTCTATGTCGGCAAAAAGACTGTGCTGTGCCCCCTGCAGGAGAACCGCCGTAGCGATATCGCCCGCGTGCAGGCGATGTGGGAAGCGGCGGGCGCCTATTGCCACATCATGTCGGCCGTGCAGCACGACGCCGTGTTCGCGGCCGTCAGCCACCTGCCGCACGTGCTGTCGTATGCGCTGGTCGCGCAGATCATCAATGCCGAAGATGCCTCGCTCAAGCTGGATTTTGCCGGCGGCGGTTTCCGCGATTTCACGCGCATTGCCGCATCGTCGCCGGAGATGTGGCGCGACATCTGCCTGTCGAATCGCGATGCGTTGCTGCGGGAACTCACGACGTATGAAGCCGTGATCGGGCGCTTGAAGACGATGATTGCGGAGCACGACGGCGCCTCGCTCGAGCGTGTGTTCCGCCGTGCCAGCGAGGCGCGTTTGGCGTGGCCGCAACGCGTGGCAGCGGCAAATGCCACCGGCCCGCAATCCGAATAACGTTTTGTTTTGAACTGAGTGGATTCATGGAACATCTCGACGTCGGCCCGCTGAAGACGGCGCGCGGCACCATCAAGCTGCCGGGCTCGAAGAGCATCTCCAATCGTGTGCTGTTGCTCGCCGCACTCGCGCAGGGCGAAACCGTGGTGCGCGACCTGCTCGACTCTGACGACACGCGTGTCATGCTTGATGCGCTGGGCAAGCTGGGCGTCGCGGTGGAAGGCCTGGGCGACAACGCATATCGCGTCACCGGCACCGCCGGCCGCTTCCCGAACAAGTCGGCCGATCTGTTCATGGGCAACGCTGGCACAGCCATCCGTCCGCTGACGGCCGCGCTGGCGCTGCAAGGTGGCGAGTACACGCTGCACGGTGTGCCGCGCATGCACGAACGGCCGATCGGCGACTTGGTCGATGGCCTGTGCCAAGTCGGTGCGCGCATCGACTACACGGGCAACGAGGGCTATCCGCCGCTGGCAATCCACGCCGCACCGGTCAAGATCGACGCGCCGATCCGTGTGCGCGGCGATGTGTCGAGCCAGTTTCTGACGGCATTGCTGATGGCATTGCCGCTGGTGGAGTCTGCCGGCAACGTCACCATCGAAGTGGTGGGTGAGTTGATTTCCAAGCCGTACATCGAGATCACGCTGAATCTGATGGCGCGCTTCGGCGTGCAGGTCGCGCGTGACGGCTGGGCGTCGTTCACGGTGCCGACCGGCGTGGCCTACAAGGCGCCGGGCGAGATCTTTGTGGAAGGGGATGCCTCGTCGGCGTCGTACTTCCTCGCGGCCGGCGCGCTGGGCGGCGGGCCGGTACGTGTGGAGGGCGTTGGCATGTCGAGCATCCAGGGCGATGTCCGCTTTGCCGACGCGCTGAACCGCATGGGCGCCAACGTGATGGCCGGCGACAACTGGATCGAAGTGCGCGGCGTCGAACGCGACGACGGCAAGCTGCACGCCGTTGAGTTGGATTGCAACCACATTCCGGATGCGGCAATGACCCTGGCCGTGGCAGCACTGTTTGCCGACGGCACGACCACGCTGACGAATATCGCGAGCTGGCGCGTCAAGGAAACCGACCGCCTGAGCGCCATGGCCACCGAACTGCGCAAGCTCGGCGCCGAGGTGGAAGAGGGCGCAGACTACATTCGCGTGACGCCTCCGTCGCAATGGACGCCGCCGGCCGGTGGCATCGACACCTACGATGACCATCGTATGGCGATGGCTTTCTCCTTGGCGGCGTTCGGCCCGGTGCCGGTGCGGATCAACGACCCGCGCTGCGTCGGCAAGACGTTCCCGGAATATTTCACGGCCTTCGGCGGCATCACCGCTTGAAGCGCAATTAACCGCCTGCATTTTCATCATGTCCGACACCGCTGCTTCCATGCCGTACCCGGTCATCACCATCGACGGCCCGACCGCATCCGGCAAGGGCACGGTCGCTCACCAAGTTGCTGATCTGCTTGGTTTCCACCTGCTGGACAGCGGGTCGCTGTACCGCCTGGTGGCCCTCGCCAGCATGCGGGAGAACATCGACGACCACGACGTCGATAGTCTCGTCCGCATTGCACGGAACCTGGATGTGCGCTTCAAGGCAGATCACATCTGGCTGAAGGGCGAAGATGTGAGCTTGGCGCTACGCCACGAATCGGTGGGCAACCAGGCCTCCGCCATCGCCGTGCATGGCGCGGTACGTGAGGCGCTTCACGCACGTCAGCGGGCCTTCTTGGAGGCCCCCGGTCTTGTGGCCGATGGCCGCGACATGGGCACGGTGGTTTTTCCGGAAGCGGTGCTCAAGGTGTTCCTGACGGCAAGTGTGCAAGCGCGCGCCGAGCGGCGCTATAAACAATTGATTGCAAAGGGTTTTTCTGCTACAGTTGAAAGTCTTTCGCAGGACTTGGAGGCGCGTGATTTGCGGGATCGCACCCGCAGTATCGCGCCGCTGCGCCCGGCGCAAGATGCGCGGCAACTGGATTCGTCCGACATGACGGTCGATGAAGTTGTCGCGCAGGTACTGGACTGGTACCGGCAGGTGCAGGGCGCCAACAAGGCAAACTGACTTGGCTGGACTGGTTCGATCGGTGCCGACGGCATGTTGCTGTCGGCGGTTGTTCAACTCATAACCCCGCATGCGTGTCTTCGCTCATTCTGTGCGAAAGCAATGCGAGGCATGTTCTGCGGATGTCTATTTTTTATGTCCCAAACTAACGAATCTTTTGCCGCCCTGTTCGAAGAGTCGATCGCCAAGTCCAATATGAAGGCTGGCGAAGTGATCTCTGCGGAAGTCGTGCGTATCGACCACAACTTCGTCGTGGTGAACGCGGGCCTGAAGTCTGAAGCTTTTGTTCCGGTCGAAGAATTCCTGAACGATCAGGGCGAGCTGGAAGTGCAAGTCGGCGACTACGTTTCGGTCGCGATCGACGCACTGGAAAACGGCTACGGCGACACCATCCTGTCGCGCGACAAGGCCAAGCGTCTGGCTTCGTGGCTGAACCTTGAGAAGGCACTGGAATCCGGCGAGATCATCTCCGGTACGGTGACTGGCAAGGTCAAGGGCGGCCTGACCGTCATGGTCAACGGTATTCGTGCATTCCTGCCGGGTTCGCTCGTCGACGTGCGTCCGATCAAGGACACCACGCCGTACGAAGGCAAGACCCTCGAATTCAAGGTCATCAAGCTGGACCGCAAGCGCAACAACGTTGTGCTGTCGCGCCGTGCCGTGGTGGAAGCCACGCTGGGCGAAGAGCGTCAGAAGCTGATGGAAACGCTCAAGGAAGGCGCAATCGTCAACGGTATCGTCAAGAACATCACCGACTACGGCGCGTTCGTGGATCTGGGTGGCATCGACGGTCTGCTGCACATCACCGACCTGGCATGGCGTCGTGTGCGTCACCCGAGCGAAGTGCTGTCGGTTGGCCAGGAAATCACCGCCAAGATCCTCAAGTTCGACCAAGAGAAGAACCGCGTCTCGCTGGGCGTCAAGCAACTGGGCGAAGATCCGTGGGTCGGCATCTCGCGCCGCTACCCGCAAGGCACCCGCCTGTTCGGCAAGGTGACCAACCTGACCGACTACGGCGCGTTCGTCGAGATCGAAGCCGGCATCGAAGGCCTGGTGCACGTGTCGGAAATGGACTGGACCAACAAGAACGTTGCTCCGTCCAAGGTTGTCCAGCTGGGCGACGAAGTGGAAGTCATGGTTCTGGACATCGACGAAGACAAGCGTCGTATCAGCCTGGGCATGAAGCAGTGCAAGGCCAACCCGTGGGACGATTTCGCTCGCAACCACAAGAAGGGCGACAAGCTGGCCGGCCAGATCAAGTCGATCACCGACTTCGGCGTGTTCATCGGCCTGCCGGGCGGCATCGACGGCCTGGTGCACCTGTCGGACCTGTCGTGGCAAGAGACTGGCGAAGAAGCCGTTCGCAAGTACAAGAAGGGCGACGAAGTCGAAGCTGTGGTTCTGGCCATCGACGTCGACAAGGAACGCATCTCGCTGGGTATCAAGCAACTGTCGGGCGACCCGTTCAACAACTTCATCTCGACCAACGACAAGGGTTCGATCGTGCAGGTCACGATCAAGGCCGTTGATCCGAAGGGCGCCGTGGTGCAGCTGGCTGACGACGTGGAAGGCTACCTGCGCGCCTCGGAAATCTCGAGCGACCGCGTGGAAGATGCCCGCAACGTGCTGAAGGAAGGCGAAACGATGACCGCGATGATCGTCAACATCGATCGCAAGTCGCGCAACATCAACGTTTCCATCAAGGCGAAGGACAGCGCCGACCAACAGGAAGCGATGCAGAAGTTCTCGGCGGATACCGGCGCAGCTGGTACCACGAACCTCGGCGCGCTGCTGAAGGCCAAGCTGAACGAAACCAACCAGTAAGCATCCACCGGGTCGACCCTAAAGAACGACGAGGACGCGCGCACGATGCCCATGACCAAGTCCGAACTCGTGGAAAAGCTGGCCGCCCGCTTCCCGCAGTTGCTGCTGCGGGACGCGGATATCGCGGTCAAGACGATCCTGGATGCGATGTCCGACGCCTTGGCGGACGGGCACCGCATCGAGATCCGCGGTTTCGGGAGTTTCGGTCTGAATCGTCGTCCGCCGCGCGTCGGTCGCAACCCCAAGTCTGGCGAGAAGGTGCTGGTACCCGAGAAACGGGTGCCGCACTTCAAGGCGGGCAAGGAATTGCGAGAAAGGGTTGACCGCAGCCTGGAGCGTCAAGGCGAGCCTTCTTCGGAGGGCGAGTCTGCCGTGTCGCTCGCGGCTGTAAAGGCTGGGCGACAGGCTGACAGCACCCGTCAGACTGCCGGGTTTCCGGTAGATGTGGCAGTGCCGCTGGCCATGTCGCGCTAAGCCCAGGTTGCACTTGGTAGTTTCAGGAACGCCCCGCTTGCCGGGGCGTTTTTTATTCCGGCAATGCTTGTGTGCGGCCAAGCCGAGCGTGGCTGGCCGCCATATGAATCCGCTACAATGCGGCACAACCCGGCAATCGTGCCGCCAATTGCGCCGCATCCTGCAGCCGCACCGCCGCCCGTTCTCGAATTCGCATGAAATTTCTCGTCTGGGTCATCCGCATCCTGTTGTTTGTGCTGCTCTTTGTGCTGGCACTGCACAACACAGCGGAAGTCTCGCTCGTGCTGCCGTTTGGTGTGGCTTGGCATGCACCATTGATCCTGATCGCCTTGGCGTTCTTTGTCGCCGGCATCTTGCTGGCCATGCTGGCGATGGCGCCGCGCGTGATGCGGCATCGCTTCACAGCAAGCCGTCTGCGTCGCCAGATCGGCCGCATGAAGAAGGACGAAGAGCGGGCCGAGGCGCCGCCGCCGGTTGTCGCCGATTCTCCGTATCACGTTCCCGGCCCCAAGGTCTGACGCATGGATTTTGATCTCTGGTGGCTGTTGGCCATCCCCCTGGTGTTTGGCTTGGGCTGGGTGGCTGCCCGGCTCGATGCCCGCCAGTTGCGTACTGAACAATCGTCGCTGCCGCGCTCGTATTTCAAGGGTCTGAATTTTCTGCTCAACGAGCAGCCGGACAAGGCCATCGACGCCTTCATTGAAGTGGCGCGGCTGGACCCGGAGACCACCGAACTTCACTTTGCGCTCGGCAGTCTGTTCCGTCGGCGCGGTGAAACCGAACGCGCCATCCGCGTTCACCAGAACCTCGTCAACCGCCCTGATCTGCCGCCCCACGAGCGCGATCACGCCCTGTTTGAACTGGGGCAGGATTTCCTTCGCGCGGGGCTGCTGGACCGTGCGGAGGAATCCCTGCGCATGCTGATGGAAGGCACGTTTGCCGAGCCGGCCAAGCGCGTGCTGCTCGAGCTATACGAAGTCGAGAAGGAATGGCGCAAGGCCATCGATGCGGCGCGTGAGTTGCAGAAGCTGCAAGGCAAGGATTACGCCGTGCAGATTGCGCAGTTCTGCTGCGAGGTCGCGCAGGAAGCGTTGCAGCGCAAGGATGTGCCGACCGCCGTCGAATGGCTTGAGCGTGCCCTGCAAGAGAACCCGAAAAACGTGCGCGCCACCATTCAATTGGGCGACGTTGCACAAGGGCAGGGCGATATCGAGGGCGCCATCAAGCGTTGGCGCAGCATCGAACAGCAGAACACCGCGTTCTTGCCGCTGGTGGCCGAGCGGCTGATGAAGGCGTACACGCAGCTCGGTCGCGCGGCCGAAGGGCTGGCCTGGCTGCGTTCAAAGATGGACGCCCGACTGGGCCCCGAACTGCTCGATACGGTCTACAAATACGAATTGGATGTGCACGGTATCGACGATGCCGTGGCGCTGATGCGCGACCAGATCCGCCGTCAGCCCTCGTTGATGGCGTTGACGCGGCTAGTGGAAGCCGAGGCGACCCGTGCGTCTGAGGCCGTTGGGCACGAAGCCCCTGCGACGGTCGATGTTGCTGAGAGTGCGCTGGCAGATCCGGTCGAAGCCGGCAGCAATGCTGATATTCAGCGTGCGCAGGATCTCGGCGCCATTCGCGATCTTCTGCAAAGTCGTACGCGCAATCTAGCCCGCTATACCTGTCAGGAGTGCGGTTTCCGTGCGCGTCTGTTCTATTGGCAATGCCCCGGCTGCAACCGCTGGGAGACGTATGCCCCGCGCCGCACCGAGACACTCGGCGGCAGCGGCGGCGCCAGCATGTAATTCAGTCCGGCGCGGTGCACCTGTGGCAGCCGCGCTGGCGCTTTTTTAATCTTCAAGTGTTCGTATGAAAATCACCATCATCGGTAGCGGTTATGTCGGTCTGGTCACCGGCGCGTGTCTGGCGGAGCTGGGCAACGATGTGTTCTGCCTCGACGTCGACCAGAAAAAGATCGACCTGCTCAACGCCGGCGGCGTGCCCATCTACGAACCGGGCCTGAAGGAGCTGATCGAGCGCAACCGCGCGGCCGGCCGCATCCAGTTTTCGACCGACG
Source organism: Ralstonia sp. UNC404CL21Col (assembly GCF_000620465.1). Classification (GTDB taxonomy): domain Bacteria; phylum Pseudomonadota; class Gammaproteobacteria; order Burkholderiales; family Burkholderiaceae; genus Ralstonia; species Ralstonia flatus. The sequence goes on along the minus strand of NZ_JIBE01000003.1, from coordinate 545,545 downwards.
TGGCTGCCAGCGTGGCGCACGGCGACGTGCAATTCATCGCTGTAGGCACGCCGCCCGATGAAGATGGCTCGGCCGACCTGAAGTACGTGCTGGCTGCCGCCCGCAACATCGCCCAGCACATGACGGGCTTCAAGGTGATCGTCGACAAATCGACGGTGCCTGTGGGAACGGGCGACAAGGTGCGCGCCGCGGTTGGCGAAGTGCTGGCAACGCGTGGCAAGTCGGACATCGGCTTCTCCGTCGTGTCGAACCCGGAGTTCCTGAAAGAAGGCGCTGCGGTGGACGACTTCATGCGTCCGGATCGCATCGTGCTGGGCACCTATGGCGATGCCGATGGCCTGCGCGCCAAGGCCATCATGCGCACGCTTTACGCGCCGTTCAACCGCAACCACGAGCGCACCTTCTACATGGACGTGCGCTCTGCGGAGTTCACCAAATACGCCGCCAATTCGATGCTGGCCACGCGCATCTCGTTCATGAACGAGATGGCCAATCTGGCCGACAAGGTGGGCGCCGACATCGAACTCGTTCGCCTGGGCATCGGCTCCGACCCGCGTATCGGCTACAGCTTCCTCTACGCCGGCACCGGCTACGGCGGTTCGTGTTTCCCGAAGGACGTGCAGGCGCTGGTGCGTACGGCCCAGGAATACGGTCAGACGCTGCACGTGCTCGAAGCCGTTGAAGCCGTCAACGACAAGCAGAAGGAAGTGCTGGTCGAAAAGATCGAAGATCGTCTGGGTGCCGACCTGACGGGCCGCACGTTCGCCATTTGGGGCCTTGCGTTCAAGCCGAACACCGATGACATGCGCGAGGCTCCGAGCCGTATCCTCATTGCCGCGCTGCTGGCTCGTGGCGCACGGGTTCAAGTGTATGACCCGGTTGCGATGGAAGAAGCTCGCCATGCGCTGGCGCTTGATCTTTCTGCCGAACAACTGGAACGCGTGACGTTCTGCGCCGGTCAGATGGACGCGCTCAAGAATGCCGACGCGCTGGTCATTGTGACCGAGTGGAAGGCGTTCCGCAGCCCCGACTTCAACGCCGTGAAAGCCCTGTTGAAGACGCCGATGGTGTTCGACGGCCGCAACCTGTTCGAGCCGCAAGCCATGCGCGATGCGGGCTTTGAATACCAGGCCATCGGGCGCTCCACCCAATCGTAATCACCGAGACCCACCGGCCGCTGCCGACGCCCAGACACATGACCACGCTCGCTTCCGAACAGATTCACGCCGCCCGCATCCTGGTGGTCGGCGACATGATGCTCGACCGCTACTGGTTTGGAGACGTCGATCGGATTTCGCCGGAAGCGCCGGTGCCCGTCGTGCAGATCAAGCGCCAGGACGAACGCCTTGGCGGTGCCGCCAACGTGGCGCGCAACGTGGCGGCGCTCGGCGCGCAGGCTGCCATGCTCGGTGTGATTGGCGACGACGAGCCGGGCCGCAGCATCGAAACGCTGCTCGGCGAGAGCCACGTCACCGGTCACCTGCATCGTGATCCGGCGGTCAACACGACCATCAAGCTGCGCGTGCTGGCCCGCCAGCAACAATTGATTCGCGTCGATTTTGAGAACGCGCCCACGCACGAAGTGCTGATGTCGGTGCTCGACCGTTTTTCGACGCTGGTGCCGCAGCACGACGTGGTGGTGCTGTCGGACTACGGCAAGGGCGGTCTCACGCATGTCGGCAAGATGATCGAGACGTCGCGCCAGGCGGGCCGTCGCGTGCTGGTCGACCCGAAGGGCGACGACTATTCGCGCTACAGGGGCGCGACCATGATCACGCCGAACCGCGCTGAAATGCGCCAGGTGGTTGGCTCGTGGAAATCAGAGCAGGACCTCACCATTCGTGCCCAGAACTTGCGCCGGGAGCTGCAGCTCGAGGCGCTCCTCCTCACGCGCTCCGAAGAAGGCATGACGCTCTACACCGAACACGAGGTGCTGCACGTGTCGGCGCAGGCGCGCGAGGTGTTCGATGTTTCGGGCGCGGGCGATACCGTCATCGCCACGCTGGCCACGCTGCTGGGCGCCGGTGCCAACATCAAGGAAGCCGTGCAGTACGCGAATCGCGCCGGCGGCATCGTCGTCGGCAAGCTGGGCACGGCTGTCGTCACGCACGCAGAACTCTTTAACTGATCTTCTGATCAACGGATCATGACCATCATCGTCACCGGCGCTGCCGGCTTCATCGGCGCCAACATCGTCAAGGGCCTGAACGAGCGCGGCGAGACCGACATCATCGCCGTCGACAATCTCACCCGGGCCGACAAGTTCAAGAACATCGTCGACTGCCAGATCAGCGATTACCTGGACAAGACCGATTTTGTCGAACGCTTTGCGCGCGGCGAGTTCGGCAAGGTCCGCGCGATCTTCCATGAAGGCGCCTGCTCCGACACCATGGAGACCGATGGTCGCTACATGATGGACAACAACTACCGCTACTCGCTGGCGGTGATGCGCGCGTGCCTGGACCAAGGCGTGCAGTTCCTCTATGCGTCATCGGCCGCCACGTACGGCGCCTCGGAAACGTTTCGCGAAGCGCCCGAGTTCGAGCGGCCGCTGAACGTGTACGGCTATTCCAAGCTGCTGTTCGACCAGGTCGTGCGTCGTGTCATGCCGACCGCGCTGTCGCAGATCGTGGGCTTCCGTTACTTCAACGTCTACGGCCCGCGCGAGCAGCACAAGGGTCGCATGGCGTCGGTGGCGTTCCACAACTTCAACCAGTTCCGCGCCGAAGGTACGGTCAAGCTGTTCGGCGAGTACAACGGCTACCCGCAAGGCGGCCAGATGCGCGATTTTGTGTCGGTGGAAGATGTGGTGAAGGTCAACCTGTTCTTCTTCGACAATCCGGACAAGTCGGGCATCTTCAATCTCGGAACGGGCCGCGCGCAGCCGTTCAACGACATCGCGACGACGGTCGTGAACACGTTGCGCGGTGCAGAAGGCAAGCCCGCGCTTTCCACCGAGGAGTTGGCGCAGGAAGGCCTGATCGAGTACGTCAAATTTCCCGATGCATTGCGTGGCAAGTATCAGTGCTTCACGCAGGCTGATCAGTCGCGCCTGCGCGCGGCGGGCTACACGGCACCGTTCCTGACGGTGCAGGAAGGCGTGGAGCGCTACTGCCAGTGGTTGCTGAAGCAGCCAGCCTGATCGCACCCATCCCAAAATCAGACAGCGTGTGACTTTTTGTCCGCGCGCTGCAGCATCGTCACGATGCTCTTTAAGATGTGTCGAAACCGCCGCTCACGTGGCGGTTTTTTCATTCCCTATACCAAGGAGAAGCACATGTTGAAGAAGCTGTTGGTTACCGCGCTGATGTCGCTGTCGATGCTGTCGATGTCATGGGCGGCGGTAGACGTGAATACCGCAGATCACGCGGCGCTGGAGACGTTGTCCGGCATCGGCCCCAAGCGCTCCAAGTCGATCATTGAAGAGCGCACCAAGAACGGTCCGTACAAGGACGCTGCCGATTTCAAGGCGCGCGTGTCCGGCATTGGTGACAAGACGCTCACCAAGCTGGAAAACGAGGGCCTGACGTTCGGTACGCCGGCGCCTGCCCCCGTTCCAGCCAAGAAGGACGCCAAGGACGCGAAGAAAAAGTAAGCGCTTCCGGCCTGACTGTCGATAACGCCCCGTCCGAGCGGGGCGTTTCGCCATGTGTGGGGGAGGGATTTCGGCTGCATTACAATGCTTCGATTCCCGTCCCTCACGCATCATGGCCTACCTCACCATCGAAGACACCATCGGCAACACGCCGCTGGTTCAGCTCCAGCGCATTCCCGGCGAAGGCAACGCGCGTCGCGGCAATGTCATCCTCGGCAAACTCGAAGGCAATAACCCGGCCGGCTCGGTCAAGGATCGCCCTGCGCTGTCCATGATCAAGCGCGCCGAAGCGCGGGGCCGCATCAAGCCGGGCGATACGCTGATCGAGGCCACCTCGGGCAACACCGGCATTGCGCTGGCCATGGCCGCCGCGGTGCGAGGCTACAAGATGGTGCTCATCATGCCGGAAGACTTGTCGGTGGAGCGCCGCCAGAGCATGGCCGCTTACGGCGCCGAGATCATCCTCACCCCCGTCAAGGGCGGGATGGAATACGCCCGCGACTTGGCCGACGCGATGGAGAAGGAAGGCAAGGGCGTCATCCTCGATCAATTCGCCAACCCCGACAACCCGCTTGCGCACTACGAGACCACCGGCCCCGAGCTGTGGCGCGACACCGAAGGTCGCATCACGCATTTCGTCTCGGCGATGGGCACGACGGGCACCATCACGGGCGTCTCGCGTTTCCTGAAAGAAAAGAACGCCGATATCCAGATCGTGGGCGCACAGCCGGAAGAAGGCTCGCGTATTCCTGGCATTCGCAAGTGGCCCGAGGCGTACATGCCGAAGATTTACGATCCGCAGTACATCGATCGCACGGAGCCGGTGACCCAGTCCGACGCTGAGCACATGGCGCGACGCATGGCTCGTGAAGAAGGCATCTTCTGCGGGATCTCTGCGGCTGGGGCGTTGTGCGTGGCGCTGCGAGTGGCTGAGGAAGTCGAAAATGCGACGATCGTGTTCGTGGTGTGCGACCGGGGCGATCGCTACCTGTCGACGGGCGTCTTCCCCGCCTGACGGCACGCCGTATCGCCATGAAAAAAAAGCGTAGCCGAAGCTGCGCTTTTTTGTTGCGTGGACGGTGGGTCAACCCTGCATCGCCTGCCGCACGGCTTGGCCCAACTCGTACACCGCCGCCGCATAGAAGAAGCTGCGGTTGTAGCGCGTGAGCACATAGAAGTTACGCAGGCCGACACGGTATTCCGTCGGTTGGCCAGGCGTCGGCAGATCGATCATCAGCACTTCGGTTTCCTGTTCGCGCGCCGCATCGACGCCCGGTGTCAGCTTCAGCCCCGCACGTGTGAGCTTGGACAGCGTCATGCCCGGATAGGGTTGGCCGTCTGCGGCGGCGGCCGCAATGCCCTGGCTGTCGGGATCGCCAGCAATGTTCCACATCACGGGGCGGTTCGGCTCCCAGCCGTGCATTTGCAGGAAGCGGGCCACGCTGCCGATTGCGTCTATCGCGCTGTTGCGCAGATCGATGTGGCCGTCGCGGTCGTAATCGATGGCGTATTCGCGGATGCTAGTCGGCATGAATTGCGGAATGCCCACTGCGCCCGCGTACGAGCCCAGTACCGAGAATGTGTCCGTGCCCGTGTCACGGCACCAGAGCAGGAAGTCCTTCAACTGGTTGCGGAACATGGTGCTGCGGTCTTCGCGGTTGGGCGTGTCTGGGTAGTCGAAAGCCAGCGTGGATAGCGCGTCAATCACGCGGAAGTTGCCCATGTCGCGGCCGTAGATGGTCTCGACGCCGAGGATGCCCACGATCACGTCGGCCGGTACGCCGAATTCGTTTTCGGCGCGGCGCAGCGTATCGCCGTATTGCTGCCAGAAGCGCACGCCGGCGCCAATCCGGATGGGTTCGATGAAGCGGCCGCGATACGCCGTCCAGCTCCGACGCGACGGTGTGGCCGGCGGCAAGATCAGGCGCGCCACCGTGGCGGAGTAGGCCGTGCCCGCAAACAGCGTATCGAGCGACGTTCGGTCAAAGTTGTACTGCGCGACCAGCATGCCGATGAAGGCCTGCGTTTGTGGATTGTTGCGATAACGATCCGGGTCGATCTCTTCTTCATGCACTGCGACGCGTCGCTTGGGCGATTTGGCGGCCTTCTTGGCAGCCAGCGAAAGTGCCGGGAAAGAGAGCGCGGAGAGCGCTGCGCCAGCCACCAGGGCGCGCAATACGGGACGACGGGAAGAAGGCGATTGGCTCATGGGCAGGCTTCAAACGGGATCGGGGCATTGTAGCGGATGCGTCTGTTGGATCGCCCGGGGCGCGCGGCGTTGTCGCACAGCCGTGCTAACGTAGCGGCTGGAGACACTGAAGCACACCGGATCACAACAACATGGCGACCGGCCTCTACACGCATCCCGAATTCCTCCGGCACGAGATGGGACCGCATCATCCCGAATGCCCGGACCGCCTGCGCGCGATCGAAGACCAACTCATCGCCAGCCGCATCGAAGACCTGCTCGTCCCGTGCGAGGCGCCGCCTGCCACCGAGGCGCAGCTGTGTCGCGTGCATCGTGCCGAATACGTGCGCGAGCTAGTGGCCAGTGTGCCGATTGCCGGCTACATGCCGATCGATCCCGACACCTCAATGAACCCGCATACATACATGGCCGCAGTGTTGGCCGCGGGTGCCGCGGTGGACGCCACGGACAAGGTCATCGCCGGCGAGCTGGAAAATGCCTTCTGCAGCGTCCGCCCGCCTGGCCACCATGCCGAGCCCGGCCGCGCGATGGGCTTCTGCTTCTTCAACAACGTGGCCGTGGCCGCGCGGCACGCACTGGACTATCACGGCTTGCAGCGCGTGGCCATCGTCGACTTCGACGTGCATCACGGCAACGGCACCGAAGCCGCGTTTATCGGCGAGCCGCGCGTGCTGATGTGCAGCATCTTCCAGCACCCGTTCTATCCGTACTCCGGCACCGAGGCGGTGGCGGCCAACATGGTGAACATCCCGCTGCCGGCGTACACCAATGGCCTGACCGTACGCGAGGTGGTGGAAACGATCTGGCTGCCGCGCCTGGAAGCGTTCCAGCCGGAGATGCTGTTCATTTCTGCCGGCTTCGACGCGCACCGCGAAGACGATCTGGGCCAGATGGGGCTGGTCGAGGCGGACTACGCCTGGATCACGCAGCAGCTCATGCAGGTGGCCCGCACGCATGCCAAGGGCCGCATCGTCAGCTGCCTGGAAGGCGGTTACAACCTCAGCGCGCTGGGCCGAAGCGTGGTGGCGCACGTCAAGGCGCTCGCCGAGCTTTAAGCGGTCCACGATGAGGAATCGTCGATGTCATTTGAAAAAGTAATAAAGACATCGTTAAAGAATCGTTTCCCGCATGTAGGGCCTGCCTTACACTAGCGCCTCATTCAAACAAAAAAGAGACGGCAACGGCCTGGACACAGGGCGGTTGCCGTTTTTGTCTGTACGCATGATTGAACTCAAGGGGATATCGCAGCACTTTCGGGGAGCGGGCGGTCACGACGTCCACGCGCTGCGCGACGTCGACCTGACCATCGACCGGGGAGAGATTTTCGGCATCATCGGCCGAAGCGGGGCGGGCAAGAGCACGCTGGTTCGCGTGATCAATTTGCTGAATCGGCCCACTTCCGGCACCGTCACCGTGGCGAGGCAGGAACTTACCGCATTGAATGCCGACGGCCTGCGGCAGGCGCGCCGCAAGATCGGCATGATCTTCCAGCACTTCAATTTGCTGTCGTCGCGGACCGTGTACGACAACGTGGCGCTGCCCCTGGAGTTGGCCGGCACATCGCGCGAACGCATCCGCGAGATCGTGTTGCCGCTGCTGGAACTGGTGGGCCTGTCCGCACACAAGGATCGCTACCCCGCGCAGATTTCGGGTGGCCAGAAGCAACGCGTTGGCATTGCCCGCGCGCTGGCGAGCCAGCCCGATGTGCTGCTCTCCGATGAGGCGACTTCCGCGCTGGATCCGGAGACGACGCGCTCGATTCTCGACCTGCTGCGCAAGATCAACCGCGAACTCGGTCTGACCATCGTGCTGATCACGCACCAGATGGAAGTCATCAAGCAGGTGTGCGACCGGGTGGCGGTGCTGGACGCCGGCCGTGTGGTCGAACTCGGCCGCGTCATCGATGTGTTCCTCCAACCCAAGCATGACGTGACGCGCGCGCTCATCGGCGAGGTCATCTCGCAAGAGCTGCCGCCCACCGTTCTGGCGCGTGTCGAAAGCCGCCTCACGGCGCGTGAACAGGGCGGCCGCGACCACCTGTTCCGCCTCGCCTTTACCGGCGCGGGCGTGGACCAGCCCGTGCTGGCGCAGGCGATCCGCAACTACGGACTCGACTTCAACATCCTGCACGGCCATATCGACGAGATTCAAGGCCAGGCGTTTGGCTCGCTGGCGATCCTGGCATCGGGCGATACCGCTGACATCAACAACGCGATGAACTTCCTGCGCGAGCAGGGCGTGGTGGTCGAGGAGATCAATCATGTGGTCTGACCTGACCGATCTGTTTTTGCCCGCCTTCTGGGAAACGCTCGCCATGGTCGGCGTGTCGGGCGGTATTGGCGCGCTGTTCGGCGTCCCGCTGGGCGTGCTTCTGTATCTGACGACTGCCGGCGGCGTGTTGTCCGCACCGGCGTTCAATCGCGTGGCCGGCCTCGTCGTCAATGCCGTGCGCTCGGTGCCGTTCATCATCCTGCTGGTCGCGGTGATTCCGTTCACGCGCTTGCTGGCCGGCTCGTCCATCGGCACCGCCGCGGCCATCGTGCCGCTGACGATTGCTGCAATTCCGTTTGTTGCCCGGCTGGTCGAGACTGCGCTGCGCGAGGTCGACCGTGGCCTGATCGAAGCCGCGCAGTCGATGGGCGCGACGACCGGCCAGCTCGTCTACAAGGTGCTGTTGCCTGAAGCGATGCCGGGCATCCTCGCCGGCCTGACGATCACCTTCGTCAGCCTCGTCGGCTACTCGGCCATGGCCGGCACCATCGGCGGCGGCGGCCTGGGCGACCTGGGTATTCGCTACGGCTATCAGCGCTATGAATCGGACATCATGCTGGCGGTGGTCGTCATCCTGATCGTCTTTGTTCAGGCGGTGCAATCCACGGGCGATTGGCTCGTGCGCCGCCTCAGCCACCGTTAATCATTCAATCGACAGACAGAACGAGGAAACACAATGAATCGCCGTCAACTGCTGCAATGGTCCGCGAGCCTTGGCGCCGCATTGGCACTGGTCGCAGGCAGCGCGCTCGCGCAGGGCAAGCCGATCAAGATCGGCGTGACCGCTGGTCCGCACGCCGAGATCATGGAAGAGGTGAAGAAGGTTGCCGAGAAGGACGGCCTGAAGCTCCAGATCGTCGAATTCAACGATTACATCCAGCCGAACGCGGCCCTGGCTGCCGGTGACCTGGACGCCAACAGCTATCAGCACCAGCCGTATCTGGATGACCAGATTGCCACGCGCGGCTACAAGTTCGTGAGCGTCGGTCAGACCATCACCTTCCCGATGGGCATCTACTCCAAGAAGATCAAGTCGCTGAAGGAGTTGAAGGACGGTGCGCGTTTCGGTCTGCCGAACGATCCGACCAACGGCGGCCGCGCGCTCTTGCTGCTGCAATCGCAAGGCGTGATCAAGCTCAAGCCGAACGCCGGTTTCAAGGCTTCGCCGCGCGACGTGGCTGAAAACCCGAAGAAGCTGAAGTTCGTCGAGCTGGACGCCGCGCAACTGCCGCGCTCGCTGGATGATCTGGATGCCGCCGCCATCAACGGCAATTACGCTGAAAAGGCCGGCCTGGACCCGACCAAGGACGGCATCGCCATCGAAAACCCGAAGGGCCCGTATGCCAACGTGATCGCCGTCCGCGTGGCCGACAAGGATCAACCCTGGGTCGCCAAGCTCGTGAAGGCGTATCATTCCGACGCCGTGAAGTCCTTCGTCAAGACGAAGTACAAAGATGCGGTGATTGTGGCTTGGTAACCACTTCGTGATCCTTCGGTGATCCGGTAGAGGGTTCTACCAAACAGATTGCCGGACGTTTGACTGGCGTCCGGCAAATTTTCGCGGTTAAAATAGCACGACCGTTCGGAAAAATTACGCGAGCGACCAGCCCCCCTTATAATGGCCGGCGTTTTGCAAAATCGTCTTATCAATTAGTGGAGTGAGCGCATGAAAGTCCTGGTCGCAGTCAAGCGCGTGATCGATTACAACGTGAAGGTTCGCGTGAAGACGGACGGCAGCGGTGTCGATCTGGCCAACGTCAAGATGAGCATGAACCCGTTCGACGAGATCGCCGTGGAAGAGGCGGTTCGCCTGAAGGAAGCGGGCGTCGCTACCGAAGTGATCGCCGTTTCGTGCGGCGTGACGCAGTGCCAGGAAACCCTGCGCACCGCCATGGCCATCGGTGCCGATCGCGGCATTCTGGTCGAAACCACTGAAGAGCTGCAGCCGCTGGCAGTCGCCAAGCTGCTCAAGGCGCTGGTCGACAAAGAGCAGCCGCAGCTGATCATCCTGGGCAAGCAGGCGATTGACGACGATGCCAACCAGACCGGCCAGATGCTGGCTGCGCTGGCTGGCCTGCCGCAAGCCACGTTTGCCTCTAAGGTGCAGATTGCCGACGGCAAGGCTTCGGTCACGCGTGAAGTGGACGGCGGCCTGGAAACCCTGTCGGTCAAGCTGCCGGCCGTGGTCACCACCGACCTGCGCCTGAACGAGCCGCGTTACGTGACGCTGCCGAACATCATGAAGGCGAAGAAGAAGCAGCTCGACACGGTCAAGCCGGAAGACCTGGGCGTGGACGTTGCACCGCGCCTGAAGACGCTGAAGGTCGTTGAGCCCGCCAAGCGCAGCGCCGGCGTGATGGTGCCCGACGTGGCCACGCTGGTGTCCAAGCTCAAGACGGAAGCCAAGGTGCTGTAAGGCGCGGGTTTGTAACCTTCCCGCCACAGCACGCAACTTCAAGCACACCGAACAGGCAGATCAAGATGACCGCACTCGTTATTGCTGAACACGACAACCAATCCATCAAGGCCGCGACACTGAACACCGTGACGGCCGCCGCCCAATGCGGCGGTGATGTCCACGTGCTGGTGGCCGGCGCTGGCTGCGGCGCCGCCGCACAGGCTGCCGCGCAGATCGCCGGCGTGACCAAGGTGCTGGTGGCCGACGCGCCCCAGTTTGCCGATGGCCTGGCCGAGAACGTCGCCGAGCAGGCCCTGGCCGTTGCCGGTAACTACAGCCACATCCTGGCGCCCGCCACGGCCTACGGCAAGAACATCCTGCCGCGCGTGGCCGCCAAGCTGGACGTGGCCCAGCTGTCCGACATCACCAAGGTCGACGGCCCGGACACCTTCGAGCGCCCGATCTACGCCGGCAACGCGATTGCCACCGTGCAATCGGCCGACAAGGTGAAAGTGATCACCGTGCGCGGCACGGCATTCGACCCCGCTGCCGCCACCGGTGGCTCCGCTGCTACCGAAAACCTGACTGCCGTGGCTGATGCCGGCATCTCGCAATTCGTCTCGCGTGAAGTGACGAAGAGCGACCGCCCGGAACTGACCGCCGCGAAGATCATCGTGTCGGGCGGCCGCGGCGTGGGCTCGGGCGAGAACTACACCAAGGTGCTGACGCCGCTGGCCGACAAGCTGGGCGCAGCGTTGGGCGCCTCGCGTGCCGCAGTGGACGCCGGCTTTGTGCCGAACGACTACCAGGTCGGGCAGACCGGCAAGATCGTCGCGCCGCAGCTGTACATCGCCGTGGGTATCTCGGGCGCGATCCAGCACTTGGCTGGTATGAAGGATTCGAAGGTGATCGTGGCGATCAACAAGGATCCGGAAGCGCCGATCTTCCAGGTGGCGGACTACGGCCTCGTGGGCGACCTGAACGCCGTCGTGCCGGAGCTGGTGACCGCACTGGGCTGATTGCACTGTGCGGCGTGCCTTGGTTAAGGCGCGCTGCAATGCCCGACGCAAAGCCGTTTCCGACCTGTTTGGAAACGGCTTTTTTATACGCGAGCGCCATCAGGAGAGCGCGTCACGCATTCGATGCGGCACTGTCCTGATCGCGCTTAACGAGAGTTGGAGAGAGACATGACCTATCAAGCCCCCGTCAAGGACATGCTGTTCGTGATGAACGAACTGGCCGGCCTGGACAACGTCGCCAAGCTGCCCGGCTTTGAAGACGCCACCGCCGACACGGCGCAGGCCGTGCTGGAAGAAAGCGCGCGCTTTACCGGTGAGGTCGTTGCGCCGCTGAATGTGGAAGGCGACCGTAACCCGAGCAGCTGGAAGGACGGCGTCGTCACCGCCACCGCGGGTTTCAAGGAAGCGTTCGCGCAATTCGGCCAAGGCGGCTGGCAGGGCGTGCAGCATCCGGTGGAATACGGCGGCCAGGGCCTGCCGAAGCTGATTGCCACGGCGTGCATCGAAATGCTGAACGCGGCCAACCTGTCGTTCGCGCTGTGCCCGTTGCTCACGGATGGCGCCATCGAGGCGTTGTTGACGGCTGGCACCGAAGAGCAGAAACAGCTTTTCGTCCCCAAGCTCATCTCGGGCGAATGGACGGGCACGATGAACCTGACCGAGCCGCAGGCCGGCTCCGACCTGGCACTCGTGCGCACGCGGGCCGAGCCCGTGGGCGACGGCACCTTCAAGATCTTCGGCACGAAGATCTTCATCACCTGGGGCGAGCACGACATGGCCGAGAACATCGTCCACCTCGTGCTGGCGCGCACGCCAGGCGCACCGGAAGGCGTGAAAGGGATCTCGCTGTTCGTGGTGCCGAAGTTCATGGTCAATCCGGACGGCTCGCTGGGCGCGCGCAACGATGCGCACTGCGTGTCGATCGAACACAAGCTCGGCATCAAGGCGAGCCCGACGGCCGTGCTGCAATTTGGCGATAACGGCGGCGCGATCGGCACGCTGGTCGGCGAAGAAAATCGCGGCCTGGAATACATGTTCATCATGATGAATGCGGCGCGCTATGCGGTGGGCATGCAGGGCATTGGCGTGTCGGAGCGCGCGTACCAAAAGGCCGTGGCCTATGCGCGCGACCGTGTGCAGAGCCGCCCCGTGGATGGCTCCGCTGCCAAGGCCGTGCCCATCATTCACCACCCGGACGTCAAGCGCATGCTGCTGACGATGCGCGCCATGACCGAAGGCGCGCGTGCGCTGGCCTACGTGGCTGCCGCAGCCTGCGATGCCGGTCATCACGCTGCCGACGACGCTGCACGCAAGCAGAACGCAGCGCTGTACGAATTCCTGGTGCCGATCGTGAAGGGCTGGAGTACCGAGATGTCGATCGACGTGACGAGCCTGGGCGTACAGGTGCATGGCGGCATGGGCTTTATCGAAGAGACGGGCGCCGCGCAGTTCTATCGCGATGCGCGCATCCTGCCGATCTACGAAGGCACCACGGCCATCCAGGCCAACGACTTGGTCGGCCGCAAGACGGTGCGTGACGGTGGGGCGGTGGCGTTGGGCATCTGCGCGGAAATCGCCAAGGTGGAAGCGGCCCTGGCGGCGAAGGGCGGTGCGCATTGCGATGCGATGCGTGCACGTCTGGCGGCGGGCCGCGAGGCGCTGGAATCGGTGGTGCGGTTTGTGGTCGAGCAGACCAAGGCGCAGCCGAACGCCGTCTTTGCGGGCAGCGTGCCGTATCTGCGACTGTGCGGCATCGTGCTGTCGGGCTGGCAGATGGCGCGTGCGCTTCTGGTGGCGATCGACCGCGAAAGCGAAGATCCGAACTTCTACGGCGCGAAGATCGCCACGGCTCGCGTGTTTGCAGACGTGTTGCTCACGCAGGCGCCAGGTATCGCACAGTCGATCCTGACGGGCGGCGAGACGATCGGCGCGGTGCCGGAAGTGCAGTTCTAAGCGGCGTCAGCGGGACAAAAAAAGGGAGGCTTCGGCCTCCCTTTTTCATTGCATGCAGCGCAGGCGATCAGGCCAGCGCGGGCTTGGTTGCGGGCATCGGCGCGCCGCCCAGGTAGCGATACACCGACAGGTCATCGGAGCGGATGGCAGGCGAGCGCCCCGACACCAGATCCGACAGCAGCTTGCCCGAGCCGCATGCCATGGTCCAACCCAGCGTGCCGTGCCCCGTGTTGAGCCACAGGCCCCGCACGGGCGTCTGACCAACGATGGGCGTGCCGTCCGGCGTCATCGGGCGCAGGCCGGTCCAGAACGACGCGCGTGACACATCCCCCGCGCCGGGGAACAGATCGTTGACCACGAACTCGAGCGTCTTGCGCTTGCCCGGATCGAGGCGCTTGTCGTAGCCGACGATCTGCGCCATGCCGCCCACGCGGATGCGGTCGTCAAAGCGCGTCACGGCCACTTTGTAGGTCTCGTCCAGGATGGTGGACACGGGGCTCTTGTCCGCATCCGTCATCGGTACGGTGATCGAGAAACCCTTGAGCGGGTAGACCGGCACGTTCACCAGATTCTTCAGGAACGGCGTGCTGTAGCTGCCCAGCGCCACAACCACAAGGTCGGCGTCGATCGGCTGGCCGTCGACCAGCGCGCCGCGGACGGCATCGTTCTTGAAGATGAGGCTGTTGATCGTGCTGTTGAAACGGAAGCGCACGCCGAGCTTTTCCGCCATCGCGGCCAGGCGCGTGGTGAAGAGCTGGCAGTCGCCCGTTTCGTCATTGGGAAGGCGCAAGCCACCGGCCAGCTTGTGGCGGGTCGAGGCCAGGCCCGGTTCACTGCGCACGAGGTCTTCGCGCGAAAGCAGTTCGTACGGCACGCCGGCACGCTCGAGCACGGCGATGTCGTTCGCGGCGCCGTCGAGCTGTTGCTGGGTGCGGAAGATTTGCAGCGTGCCTTGCTGGCGGCCTTCGTAGGCGATGCCGGTATCGGCGCGCAGTTCGCGGATGCAGTCGCGGCTGTATTCGGCCAGGCGGACCATGCGCTCCTTGTTCTGCGCATAGCTGGCAGCGTCGCAGTTGCGCAGCATCTGCCACATCCATTTGAGCTGGAAGAGGGTGCCGTCGGGACGGATCGTCAGCGGTGCGTGCTGCTGGAACATCCACTTGATGGCTTTGAGCGGTACGCCGGGCGCGGCCCACGGCGACGCGTAGCCCGGCGAGATCTGGCCAGCGTTGGCGAAGCTCGTCTCCAGCGCCGGACCCGCTTCGCGGTCGACGACAGTGACTTCATGGCCCGCACGGGCCAGGTAATAGGCGCTCGTCACGCCGATCACGCCGCTGCCAAGAACGAGCACGCGCATGGTGATACTCCCCGGAGATGCATTTACGATAGATGTCGCTATCGTATTCGTACAACTCCAGTAATTGTTTCTGTATATTTATCGGAAACAGAAAAAATTTTGATTTTTGGGGTGTTTTAGGCCATGCGAACCCAGCGTAAGCCCGTCCGGGCACTCGACAAGCTCGACCGGCGCATTCTCGACCTGCTGCAAAAGGATGGGCGCCTGTCGATGAAGGAACTCTCGGAGGCGGTCGGCCTGACCATCACGCCGTGCATCGAGCGCGTCAAACGCCTGGAGCGCGAGGGCTTCATCCTCGGCTACTATGCGCGGCTCAATCCGGCCATGCTGGGCGCGTCGCTGCTGGTGTTTGTGGAGATCAGCCTCGGCAGCAAATCCGGCAACATGTTCGAGCAGTTTCGCCGCGAAGTGCTGCGCATTCCTGAAGTGCTGGAGTGCCACCTCGTCTCCGGTGATTTCGACTACCTCATCAAGGCGCGCATTCGCGAAATGAGCGAATACCGGCGCTTGCTGGGCGACATCCTGCTCCAGCTGCCCGGCGCAGTGCAGTCCAAGAGTTACATCGTGATGGAAGAGATCAAGGAGACGCTCGCCATCGACGTCACGGAAGAGGGCGCGTGACGTAGCTGGAAGAGATCAAGGAGACGCTCGCCATCGACGTCACGGAAGAGGGCGCGTGACGTAGCGTTGTCACGCAAACGCCTTACGCTGGCCGGCATCTTCATCACCGACACCGGAGCCCGCATGTCCGACCAGCCGATCTTCAAGCCGACCCGCCGTACGTTGATCAAGGGTCTTGTTTCCGCCAGCGGTACCGCGCTGCTGGGCTCCCGTATGGCCGAGGTGCTGGCCCAAGGCGCTGCACCGGCCGTGGTGACGTCCGAGCGCCTGCGTCCGCAAGTGCCGGGCGGCGTGATGAGCGGTGATATCACGGCTGACAGCGCCATCGTCTGGAGCCGCACCGACCGTCCGGCACGCATGATCGTCGAATACTCGACGGACGCCGCCTTCAAGACCGTCGCGCGTCGCGTTGGCCCAGCGGCGCTTGAAAGCAACGGCCTGACAGCCCGCGTCGATGTCACCGGCCTGCCTGCCGGCGCAGACCTGTTCTACCGCGTGCGCTTCCAGGACCTCGTGCACGACAAGGTCTTCAGCGAGCCGGTTGCCGGTCGCTTCCGCACGGCGCCCGTCCAGGCCAATCGCCCGATCTGCTTCGTCTTCTCCGGCGACGAGGCCGGCCAGGGCTGGGGCATCAACGAGCGTTTCGGCGGCTATCGTTTGTACGAAGCGATGCGCCGTGAATCGCCCGACTTTTTCATCCACTCCGGCGATCAGATCTATGCCGACGGCCCGATCCAGGCCGAGGTGAAACTGCCCGACGGCTCGCTGTGGACCAACCTCGTTACCGAGGCCAAGTCGCACGTTGCACAGACGCTCGACGACTACCGCGGCGCCTTTGCCTACAACCAGCTCGACAAGAAGAAGCGCGCGTTTTCCGCCGAGGTGCCGTTCCTCGTGCAGTGGGACGACCACGAGGTGCGCAACAACTGGTACCCCGGCCAGCAGATCGGCCCGGAAGAGAAGCGCTATCAGGAGCGCAGCGCATCGCTGCTGGCGGCCCGCGCGAAACAGGCGATGTTCGAGTACAACCCGTTCCGCTTCAATCCAATCGACCCAGAGCAGATCTACCGCGCGTTCCAGTACGGCCCGCTGCTCGACGTGTTCATGCTGGATGAGCGCAGCTATCGCGGGCGCAATTCGCCCAACCGCCAGACCCGGCTGGATGCCGATTCGGCCTTCCTCGGTCCGGCACAGGCGGCGTGGCTCAAGCAATCGCTCAAGCAGTCGAAGGCGACATGGAAGGTGATTGCCAGCGATATGCCGATCTCGCTGGTGGTGCCCGATCTGAACCCCGATGTGCCCAAGGGCACCTACGAAGCGTGGGCGAATGCGGATGACGGTGCGCCCTCGGGACGCGAACTGGAACTCGCCGAAATCCTGCGCTTCATCAAGCAGGAGAACATCCAGAACGTGGTGTGGGTGACGGCAGACGTGCACTACGCGCAAGCGACGTACTACCACCCGTCGCGCGCCAAATTCACCGAGTTCAAACCGTTCTGGGAGTTCGTCGGCGGGCCGATCAACGCGGGCACGTTCGGGCCGAATGAAGTGGACCAGACCTTTGGGCCGGACGTGCGCTACGTCAGCATTCCCAAGGACAATCCGCAGAACCAGTCGCCCGCGGCGCTGCAGCAGTACTACGGCCGCGCCAAGATCGACCCGGCCACGCGCACGATGCACGTATCGCTGCACGATCTCGACGGCAAATCGGTCTGGGAAGTGAAGCTCGATCCCGAGGCGTAGCCGGCGTCACCCACAGCGCGGTAGGAGCGGATGCGATAGGATCAGCAAGCCCCCGCATCCACTCTGTTCCGCTGTGTCCGATATGTCCGATCGCCACGTCCCCCGCAAGGGACGCGGCGCCACTTCCAATCTGCAAGGCCGCTTCGAGCGCGACGAACGCACGCGCGTCGATGACGGCTGGCAACCGCTTGTCGGGCATCTCGATCCGGATGAGGCGCCGCCGCGCATCGAGACCAGCGTCTCCATCGAGCGGGCGCGCTCGATCCTGAGCCACAACCAGTCGCCGGATATTCCGTTTGGGGTGTCGCTCAATCCGTATCGCGGCTGCGAGCATGGTTGCGTGTATTGCTTTGCGCGACCGACGCATGCGTATCTGGAGTTGTCGCCCGGGCTGGATTTCGAGACCAAGCTGTTCGCCAAGACCAATGCCGCCGAGGTGCTGCGCGAAACGCTGGCCAAGCCCAGCTACCGCTGCGAAGCGATTGCGCTGGGCGTAAACACCGATGCGTATCAGCCGATCGAGCGCGAACTGCGCATCACGCGCGATGTGCTGCAGGTGCTGCACGATTGCGATCACCCCGTGGGGCTCATCACCAAGTCGACATTGATTGAGCGCGACATCGATCTGCTCGCTCCGATGGCGGCGAAGAACCTTGTCGTAGCCGCGGTCACCATCACCACGCTCGACGCCGATCTCGCGCGCAAGCTGGAACCCCGGGCCGCCACGCCATCGCGCCGCCTGCGCACGATTCGCACACTGGCCGAGGCAGGTGTTCCGGTGGGTGTCAGCGTCGCTCCCATGATTCCGTTCGTGACCGACGACCACATGGAGCAGATTCTGGAAGCCGCGCGCGAGGCGGGCGCCACGTACGCGAGCTACATCGTGCTGCGCTTGCCAAATGAGCTGAGCGCGGTGTTTCAGGACTGGCTGATGGCGCATTTTCCCGACCGCGCGCAACGCGTGATGAACCGCGTCCGCGATCTGCACGGCGGGCAGGATTACAAAGCGGATTTCGCCACGCGCATGCGCGGCACCGGCATCTGGGCCGACTTGTTGCGGCAGCGTTTCTACAAGGCCGCCGACAGGCTCGGCTTCAGCTACCACCGCTACAACGAACGGGTGCTCGACACCTCGCAGTTCAAGCCGCCCACGCGTGCCATCAAACCGCGAAAGCCCGTCGACGAGCGCCAGGGCAGTTTGTTCTGACTACTGCGACAGCTCTTTCGCTGCCTGCACCTGCGTTTCGAAATAGGTCTGAAAGGTGATGGCGAGACCGGCCATGAGCAGGCCCGTGCCGATCATCAGCGTGAGGATGCTGAGCAGTACGACCGGCCAGCCCGAACGGGTAGGCGTGCCGTCGGCATTGAATTGCGCGTCCCATTTCTCGTCAGGGCGCAGGCCGTAGACGAGCGCCGAGAGATAGCCCGCGAGCACCGAAGATCCGCCGATCACCGCGCAGACCCAGCCCGGGACGCTTGCGCGCTGCGTCGACCACAGCAGCGCCACGCCCACCACACCGAGCACCGTGGCAAAGACCTGGGACCATGCCCAGAAATCGCGTCCGCCCTTGAGATAGAAACGATGCGCGCCCACGCTTCCGAATAGGAAGGCGAGCAGCACGGTCAGCAGCTTGGATTTTTTTTGAGGGGCGGTCGTAGGCATAGCGGGCGATGAACACACGGCAAGACAGCACAGCGCCGCGCATTCTACGCCCAACGTCGACCGCGGCGCAGCCAAACGGCGGCGCCGGGAGCGCGTCTTAAAGACGCATCAGCAACTTGGGGAATCGGCCGTCAGTTTGGCCGGAGGCGCGCAACGCTGCGTAGCGTTTGCGGCGGGGGAGACAGGGTCACTAAATCGGAACCGGACGCAGCGACGGCACGCTCATCGAAACCGTCGAATCTTGCTGCAGCCCAGGCGCTTGGTCGCGCACGCCGTAGAGCAGGTGAGCCAGCATCAGCATGAATGCCGTGGTCCAGACCAGACCGAGGATAAGCCGCACGTGGCGGTGGAGGGAGAATGACATTGAAGCACCTGTTGTCGTTGTGATTGGTGTGATGGCGCGGACGCATCAACCGCGCGTACGTGCCATCTAATCCGACTCAGGCGTCCCCGCCAAGTTCCGGGATGTGAAATGTGGGAGCGACGCGCCTCAACCGCGGCGGGAGCCGCGCCAGTTGCCTTGGTCGCCGTTTCCTCGTTCCTGACGCATGCGTTCCTGCTGCTGCCAGTCCCCGCGGCCGCCGCCGTCGCGGGGCTGAATCCGGCCGTTGAGGCGGTCGTCGGCCCGGGCGCGCGCTTCCATGCGTTCCATCTGCGCGCGGATGCGGGCGGCCTGCTCGCCCCGGCTGTCAGCGAAGAATTGCGCCACCAGCGGACGCTCCTGCGGCATGGTTTGTGCCGCTTGCGTCCATGCGGGCATCGTGGATTCTGCGAAGGCGACGGCGGTTTGACGCGCCGATGCGTTGGCAGCCACAGCGCCCGCAGAGGCGACGATCAGAACGCCTGCCGCCAGGGGGCGAAGCAATGCGCGGATCGGCATGGCTATCTCCTGTCGGGCAAGGATTCGAAAGCGCCACGCGCTGCGTGCTTTTGGCAGTTGCAAGAGAGATCGACAGCGCGTGTTCATGCCTGTCAATGTAAGGCTTCACTCAGCGGCCATCCACTGTCCGAACGTTACCCATGTAACGAGATGTTTCGTGCACGCTTTGCCTGGGCGTTAGGCGACGTAGAGGTCATTTCCCGGTGTAGTGGATGCGATACACCGCCCCGGCCAAGTCGTCGGAGACCAGCAGGCTGCCGTCGGGCGCCACGAGCACGTCCGCGGGGCGACCCCAGGCTTGTTCGCCTTGCAGCCAGCCGTGGGCGAATGGTTCCTGCCTCGTCACATTGCCCGCCGCGTCCAATACGACGCGCATGACGCGGTAGCCGACCTTCGCTGATCGGTTCCACGACCCGTGCTCGGCGATGAAGATGTTGTTCCGGTACGCCGACGGAAAGCTGCTGCCTGCATAAAATCGCATACCCAACGCGGCCACGTGGGCCCCAAGTTTTGCCGCGGGCGGCACGTAGTCGCCGCACGGATGCCCGGCGCCAAATTCCGGGTCCGGAATGTCGCCAGCGTGGCAGAACGGGTAGCCGAAGTGCGGATTGGGCTTGGTGATGCGGTTCAGTTCGTCGTCTGGCACGTCGTCACCCATGAGATCGCGGCCGTTGTCCGTGAACCACAACTCGTGCGTGCTCGGATGCCAGTCGAAGCCGACCGTGTTGCGGATGCCGCGCGCCACCAGTTCCAGTCTGCTGCCGTCTGCGTTCATGCGCATGAGGTTGGCGTACCGGTTTTCATCGGGGCGGCAGATGTTGCAGGGTGCGCCTACCGGCACATACAATCTGCCGTCCGGGCCGAACGCGATGAATTTCCACCCGTGATGGGTGTCCGCGGGCAGCTTGTCGGTGATGACAACGGGCTGTGGCGGATTGTCGAGCCGGTGGTCGATACCGTCGAGCCTCAGCACACGCGAAACGGCCGACACATAAAGATTGCCGTCACGCCATGCAACGCCGACGGGCAGTTGCAGGCCGGACGCCACCACGTGAACAGGCGCACCCGACGTCTGCAATGACATCGCGTAAACCTTGCCAGCGCGGCTGCCGACATAAAGAATGCCGGCCGGTGAGAGGGCCATTTCACGTGCCGCCGGCATCGCGTCGGTCAGCACTTCGACATGGAAGCCCGGCGGTACTTGCACCGACTCGACGGGCAGCCTGGCAAGCGCTGGAGCCCCAGCGACAAGCCAAGCGGCGAGCATAACCGCCGGCCTTAAGTATCGCCCGTGCCACGAGCGCCACCCGCTGCATCGTTTCGTCACGCCTAAGTGTTTGTTTGGTCGGAGAAATTGCGCTACACTTGCGTGTTTCTCTGTACGCATACCCAGTTTTTCAAGGAAAAGATCCATGGTCGTGATCCGTCTGGCCCGCGGTGGCTCCAAGAAGCGCCCGTTCTTCAATATCGTTGCGACCGACTCGCGTAACCGCCGTGATGGCCGTTTCATCGAGCGCGTCGGTTTCTACAACCCGCTCGCCGGTGAAGGCGAAGAAGGTCTGCGCATCGTGCAAGACCGCCTGACCTACTGGGAAGGCGTGGGCGCACAACTGTCGCCGACGGTTGCCCGCCTGGTGAAGCAAAGCGCCAAGAAGGCTGCTGCCTAAGTTTTAGCATGGGTCGATCGACGGTGCCGTCCGAGCACATCCTGCTGTGACGCGCGCTGGATCGACACGGCCCGGTCCCTTGGCTGTTGCAACGCAGGCAATCTCGCAAAAGGTTGCCGAGCGGCTGCAAGCCATGCGTCCGGGTACGGGCTCCAATCCGACGCTCCCCGACGATCTCATCGAGGTGGGCTATGTGGGTGGGGCCTACGGTATTCGTGGCTGGATCAAGGTCCAGTTGCATGGCGACGCCGATGCGCTGCTGAATGCCCGCACCTGGTGGCTCAAGCCTGCTTCCGGGCCAGCGACGTTGGCGGACTGGCGGGTGTTTCCCGTCGGCACGTCGCGTGAGCACAGCGGCACGGTGGTGGCGGGTTCGCCTGCCGCGCCGGATCGGAATGTCGCGGAAGCATTGCGCGGCTATACCGTGTGGGTCAGCCGGGCCGACTTTCCTGAGCCTGAAGATGACGAGTTTTACTGGGTCGATCTGATCGGCGCCACGGTCGTCAACGAGCAGCAGGAAACGCTTGGCACGGTGAGCGGCCTGATCGACAACGGTGCGCATCAAATTCTGCGTATCGTTGGTGAAGGCGAGGTCGAGCGGCTGGTGCCGTTTGTCGAGGTTTACGTGAAGTCGGTGGATGTGGCAGGCAAGCGCATCGTCGTCGACTGGGGTCTGGATTACTGAACATGCGGCCGGAGAATTCGGCGATGCAGTTCGACGTCGTCTCGCTGTTTCCGGACATGTTCCGGGCGCTGACGGACTGGGGTATCACCAGCCGCGCAGCCAAACAGCAGGTGTACACGTTGCGCACCTGGAACCCGCGCGATTTCACGACGGACAACTACCGCACCGTGGACGATCGCCCTTACGGCGGTGGCCCAGGCATGGTGATGTTGGCCAAGCCGCTGGAAGCTGCACTGGACGCGATTCATGAGGCGCAAGCCCCGGCGGCATCGCATGTGGTGCTGCTGTCGCCGCAGGGCAAGCCGCTCACGCACAAGCGTGTGATGGAGCTGGCGCAGTTGCCGGCGCTCACGTTGCTGTGCGGGCGCTACGAAGCGATTGATCAACGTTTGGTCGACCGTCGCGTAGATGAGGAAATCAGCCTTGGCGATTTCGTCCTGTCCGGCGGCGAGATTGCGGCAATGGCGATCATCGACGCCGTGGTGCGGCAGTTGCCAGGTGTGCTGGGCGATGCGCAGTCGGCGGTGCAGGACAGTTTCGTCAACGGTTTGCTCGACTGCCCGCATTACACGCGGCCCGAAGAGTACGAAGGTGTGCGTGTGCCCGACGTCTTGCTGGGTGGCCATCACGCCGAGATCGAAAAGTGGCGCCGCCAGCAGGCGCTGTTGAACACGATGCGCAAGCGGCCCGATCTGATCGAGGCGGCGCGCAAGCAGGGTTTGTTGTCCCGCAGCGATGAGGTTTTCCTCGCTGCCGCGGCGATAACGGCAAAGGGGTCAGAGGCTTCCAGTCCGGAAGGCTCGGCCAAGTGAAGTTCCCATCCTCTACCGGGGCCGCGGTCTACCGACTGGGCAAAACGCCGGCATGATGGTCAAGGAGAAAAAGATGAATCTCATCGAGCAAATCGAGCAGGAAGAAATCAAGCGCCTGACGGCCAACAAGACGATCCCTCCGTTCGCCCCTGGCGACACCGTGATTGTCAACGTGAACGTCGTTGAAGGCACCCGCAAGCGTGTGCAGGCGTATGAAGGCGTCGTGATTGCCAAGCGCAATCGTGGCCTGAACTCGTCCTTCATCGTTCGCAAGATCTCTTCGGGCGAAGGCGTGGAGCGTACGTTCCAGCTGTACTCGCCGCTGCTGGCCAGCATCGAAGTGAAGCGTCGCGGTGATGTGCGCCGTGCGAAGCTGTACTACCTGCGCGAACGCTCGGGCAAGTCGGCACGCATCAAGGAGAAGCTGACCTTCAAGCGCAAGGAAGCCGCTGCGGAGTAATCTGCGCGCGTTGCGAAAAGGCACCTTCGGGTGCCTTTTTTCTCTTTTGCGGCAGAAGATTGACCACATGTATGTCTTCCGCCCACAACCTTCATTCCCATCCGATGCGCCGTCCCGTGTTCGATCCTGAGCAGTTGCCGGTGGTGCCGACCGAGGCATCGTTGCCGGCGCTCGAGGGCTCGCGGCTGACGGCGGAGTTCGTGCGCGAGCGGTTGCAGAAGCAGCCGGACTGGCACCCGGAACAGACGGATGAATCCCGCCTGATCGATGCGTCGCTCAAGCTGCGCGAGGCGGCGGTGCTCGTACCGCTCGTGCAGCGCGAGGCGGGGCTCACGGTGCTGCTGACGCAGCGCAATGCGTCGCTTAGCCAACATGCCGGCCAGGTCAGCTTCCCGGGCGGCGGACGCGAAGAATTTGACCGCGACATGGTCGACACGGCGCTGCGCGAGACGATGGAAGAGGTTGGCATCAGTGCCGATCACATCGAAGTGATCGGTCGCTTGCCGGACTACATCACCGGAACGGGTTTTCACGTGAGCCCGATTGTCGGATTGCTCGCGCCCGATTTCACGCTGCAGCCGGACCCCAGTGAAGTCGCCGAAGTGTTTGAAGTGCCGCTGGCCTTTTTGATGGACCCGGCCAACCACCAAGTGCGCGAGCTGCGATGGGAAGACCGGGTGCGTCGTTTCTATGCGATGCCTTATCGACGGTCTGGGCAATCCGACCAGGCACCTGACGCCGGCCATCATTTCATCTGGGGTGCGACGGCCGGCATGCTGCGCAACCTCTATCACCTGCTGGCAGCGTAGCGTCGGCGCGAATATGGGCGCCCTGTGCGCTGTTGCGCGCACGCTGTGTGCTATCGTCTTGCACATCGCATTCACGGCGTGATCCGCGCCTTCGCAACGCCCTTCCAATGACTTTTTTCTCCGTACTCTGCGCGCTGATTCTCGAACAGTTCCGTGCGCTCAGCCGGGACAACCCGATCTACGACGTCGTGCGCGCACTGGCAGCACGGGCAGAAGAATGGTTCGATACGGGCCATCGTCGCGACGCCGTGCTTGCCTGGTGCGTGGTCACGCTGCCGGCTGTGGTGGTCGTGGCGCTGGTGCACTACCTGCTGTCTTCCATCAGCCTCGGTCTGGCGTTCCTGTGGAACGTGCTGATGGTGTATTTGACGCTCGGCTTCCGCCAGTTCAGCCACTACTTCACCGACATCCATGAGGCGTTGCGCAGCGATGACGTTGTCACCGCGCGCCTGTTGCTGAACGAGTGGTCGGGACGCGACACGACGGACATGCCGGTCAATGAGATCGTCCGTCACACGCTCGAATGCGCGATCGTGGCGGCGCATCGTCACGTGTTTGGCGTGTTCTTCTGGTTCTTGGTCCCGATTGGGCCGGCGGGTGTTGTGCTGTACCGCGGCGCTGAATACCTCGCTCGCCACTGGAGCGATACGTCGACGGAACGCAGCCCCGCGCTTGGTCTGTTCGCCCGTCAGGCGTTTTTCGTCATCGACTACATCCCCGCGCGCTTGACTGCGATCGGCTTCTCCATCGTCGGCAACTTTGAGGATGCTGTGTACGCGTGGCGCAACCGTGCGGCCAAGTGGAACGACGAAGTGAACGGCATCCTGCTGGCAGCGGGCGGTGGCGCGCTCGGCGTGCGTCTTGGCACGCCCATTCCGCAACGCGATTCGGCCGACAGCATTGCCGATGAGGACGGCGCTTATCCGATGGAAGTAGGGCAGGAGCCGAACGTGCGCACGCTGCAGTCAGCAGTGGGCTTGGTGTGGCGCGCGGTGGTGCTGTGGATGCTGCTGCTGGCAATGCTGTCGATTGCCGTCTGGCTCGGCTGATGGGGCACGACAGCTAGCCGCTGAAGAATCGATCAATCAGGCCGCGTTCTCGCGGTCTTTGCCGCAGCGCCAGCACTGGGCGAACTGCGGTTCATGACTCTCTCCACAATAGGCGCAACGCCATGCGGGGCCTGTCGGTGGGTGCTGTGCCTGATCGAGCAGCACACGGGCCTGCGCTTCCTGCGTCGGGTTCACCAGCCAGACCTGCGCCGCGCAATCCTGCGGCGGGACGTCACCCGCCACACTGCTCAAGTAGATGCTGCGCAGCTCGGTGCGAATGCCGGCGGCGGACAGCACGTTCTGCCAGTGCGCCGCCATGCCGAGCGATGGACTGCTGATCAGCAACTTCATCCCACCCTCCACGAGCGTATGACGAAGCCCTTACCAGGGCTTCTGCTGTTCCGATTCGTGCAGCAATTGCGCGTAAAGCTGGTGACGGCGTGGATCGATCTTGCCCTCGGCCATCGCACCGAGAATGCCACAGCCGGGTTCCTGCAGGTGCCGGCAGTTATAAAACCGGCACTCGGTCAGGCGCGGACGGAACTCCGGGAAGGCGCGTTCCAGCATCCCTTCGCTGAGGTGATGCAGGCCGAATTCCTGGAAGCCCGGCGAATCGATCAGCACGCCGCCCTGGCCCCATTCTGCGGGTAGGTGATAGAGCCGCGTGAACGTGGTGGTGTGCTTGCCGGAGTCGAGCTTTTCGGAGATCTCGCGCGTTTGCGCGTCCACGCCGGGAATCAGCAGATTCAGCAGCGAGGACTTGCCCATGCCCGATTGCCCGATCAGGATCGAAGCCCGCCCCGCCACGTGCGGTTCAAGCGCGGCATGCGCGGCTGCCGGCGCGCCGTGCACGGTCAGTTCCACGATGGTGTAGCCCAGGTCTCGATAGAGCGCCAGGCGTGAGCGAGCCGTCTCCAGTCGCGCGGTCAGGTCGATCTTGTTGAGCAGGATCAGCGGGGTGATGCCGAGGGATTCTGCGGCGACGAGCGCGCGGCCGAGCAGGTCTTCCGAAAAACTCGGCTCGGTGCCGAGCATGATGATGACCTGATCCAGATTCGCGGCCAGCACCTTCGATTTGAACTGATCGGAGCGATAGAGCAGGTTGCGGCGCTCGTCTACACGCACCACGACGCCTTGATCGACGGCGGTGGCTTCATAGACTACCCGATCGCCCACGGCACATTCGCTGCGTTTGCCCCGCGGGAAGCATTGCAGGAAACCGCCCCCTTCGCGTTCGACCAGGTAATGGCGCCCGTGCGCGGCGATGACGAGCCCGTGTTCGCCAGTGGCAGCCCGCTTATGGGCGCGGCCCGGTTTGCCGCGCGTCATGCCGCGCGAGCCTGCACGAGGCGCTCCACGCGCTGCGATGCAGTCGGGTGCGAATAGTAGAACGTTGAGTAGACCGGGTCCGGCGTGAGCGTCGATGCGTTGTCCTGGAACAGCTTGACCAGCGCCGAGACAAGTTGATTGGCGTCGGCGTGCTCGGCGGCAAAGGCGTCCGCTTCGTATTCGTCCTTGCGTGACGACAGGCTCGCCAGCGGCGAGATGAAGAATGTGAACACCGGCAGCACCAGGAAAAACAGCATCAGCGCCAGCGCATGGTTGTCGGAGAACAGGTTGGGCGCCACGCCCAGGCCGAGGTAGAACCACGTGCGCGTCATGAGCCAGCCGAGCAGCGCCAGCGCACCGAGGCTCAGCACGAAGGTCACGGCGATGCGCTTGGTGATGTGATGACGCTTGAAATGCCCAAGTTCATGGGCAAGCACGGCTTCCATCTCGGACGGATTCAGCCGGGCGAGCAGCGTGTCGAAGAAGACGATGCGCTTGGTTGCGCCAAAGCCGCTGAAGTAGGCGTTGCCGTGGGCGCTGCGGCGGCTGCCGTCCATCACGAAGAGGCCCTTGCTGGCGAAGCCGCAGCGCTTGAGCAGGCTTTCGATGCGCGATCGCATCTCTTCGTCCTGCAGCGGGGTGAACTTGTTGTAGAGCGGCGCGATCACGTTCGGGTAGATGGCCTGCACAAACAGCATGAACGCCATCCACACGACCCACGTGTACAGCCACCAGTGCGCGCCCATCTTGTCCATCAGCCAGAGCACTGCCAGCAGCAGCGGCAGACCCAGCACGGTACCGATGGCCAGGCCCTTGAGGTTGTCGGCCAGCCAGAGCTTGAACGTCATGCGGTTAAAGCCGAAGCGCTCTTCGACGACGAACTGCGCATACAGCGAAAACGGCAACTCGATCACGCTGCTGATCGCGATGACCGACGCGATGAGCGCCACGCCATACGCGTAGCCGGGGCCAAACACCCCCAACCAGGCCTGGTTGATCCAGTTCAGCCCGCCAAGCAGCGTCAACGCGATCAGGAGGGCTGCCTGAACCGGCACTTCCAGCATTGCCAGGCGCGTGCGGGCGATGGTGTAGTCGGCGGCCTTGCGGTGCATGTCCAGTGTGATCGACTCGGCAAACTGCGCGGGCACGGCATCACGGTGACGCGCGACGTGACGGACTTGCCGCGCGGCCAGCCACAGGCGCGTGGCGGACATCAGGACAAGAGCGATCAGGAAGACAGCGGTAAAGGCGGGCATATGGGGAAACACCTATCAGATATGCGAAAATTATAGCCTTCAGTCATTTTCTCAAGGCCCTTGAGTGAGCACCCCAGTGAGTACCCCTGTTTCCCCGTCCGCCGCATCCCCCTCGACCCCGAACCGTGTTGCCGCCAAGAGCGACAACAACCTGGTCTGGCTCGATATGGAGATGACCGGCCTGAGCCCTGAGAACGACCGCATCATCGAAGTGGCCGTGGTGGTGACGGATTCGGAGCTGAACATCCTGGCTGAAGGCCCCGTGCTGGTGATCCATCAATCCGACGAGCTGCTCGACGGCATGGACGCGTGGAACAAGGGCACGCATGGCCGCTCGGGCCTCATCGACAAGGTCAAGGCGTCGACCACGACCGAAGCGGAAGCGGAAGCGGAACTCCTGGCATTCCTCAAGAAGTGGGTGCCGAAGAGCAAGTCGCCGATGTGCGGTAACTCCATCTGCCAGGATCGCCGCTTCATGGCGCGCTACATGCCCAAGCTGGAGGAGTACTTCCATTACCGCAACCTGGACGTCTCCACGCTGAAGGAACTCTGCAAGCGCTGGCAGCCGGCCATTGCCAAGGGCTTTACGAAACACCAACGGCACACGGCGTTCGCAGACATCATCGAGTCGATCGAGGAGCTGCGCTATTACCGCGAGCACTTCATTCGCGATGTGCCGCAAACGCCGGACGCTGAGGCGCTGGCGTCTTCTGTCGCCCCGTAATCAGACCTGCAGCGGTTTTGCGCGCACAGCGTGCTTGGGGCGCCAGGCCTTGACCACGCTGTCGTGCGTCTCGACATACGGGCCACCGACCAGATCGATGCAGTAAGGCACGGCCGCAAAGATGCCCGGCACCGTGGCGCGGCCCTCCACATCCTTCAAGCCTTCGAGCGTTTCCTTGATGGCGCGCGGTTGACCCGGCAGGTTGATGATCAGCGCAGCGCGTGAGGGCGTCTCGCGGATCACCGCCACCTGACGCGACAAGATCGCCGTCGGAACGAAATGCAGGCTGATCTGGCGCATCTGCTCGCCAAAGCCCGGCATTTCCTTGGTGGCGACGGCCAGCGTGGCCTCGGGCGTCACATCGCGGCGCGTCGGGCCGGTGCCGCCCGTGGTGAGCACCAGATCGCAGCCCGCATGGTCGACGAGGTCGATCAATGTTTCGGCAATCGTGGCCTGGTCGTCCGGAATCAGGCGTTCTACCCCTTGCCACGGCGAAGACAGCGCGGCGCCAAACCAGTCGCGCAGCGCCGGAATCCCTTCATCCTGATACGTGCCGGCCGAGGCGCGGTCCGAAATCGACACAAAGCCGACGATCAGCTCGTCGGCGTGGCGGCGTGTGATCGGCGCGGAGGGGGCAGGGGCTGTCATGCTTCGTCGTCTTCGGCTTCGGGTTGATCGGCGTCGTCTACGTCGCGGTCGTTGCCGGACAGGGCCTGCTTGACCATCTGGAACAGTTCGCGCGACGACTTGGGCGGCTTGGCCAGCTGCGCTTCCTTGCGCGCATTGCGCACGAGCGTACGCAAGGCCTGCACGTCGGCGTCCGGGTGCGCTGCAATGAACTCGGTGATGGCGTCGTCGCTGGCAATCAGGCGATCGCGCCAACGTTCGATGGCATGCAGGCGTGCGGTCTCGGCCTTGGAGGCGCCGACGAAGGTGGCGAGGACGCGGCGGATGGCCTCGACTTCCTCGTCGGTCAGCGCGCGCATCAGCTTGCCGATGTACTGCATCTGGCGGCGCTTGCCTTCATGCGCGGTGGTGCGTTTGGCCTCGCGCAGGGCGTCGACCAGCTTTTCGGGCAGCGGCACCTTGGCGAGTTTGTCCTTGGGCAGCGCTTCCAGCGCCGCGCCCAGGTCTTGCAAGGCGTTGACCTCGCGCTTGCGCTGCGATTTGCTCTTGGGCGTATCCGGATCGTCCTCGTCACCGATGTCGGTGCGCACGACGGGTTGCAGATACGTGGGGTTATGTCGGGATGCTCGGCTCATGGCGCGCATTGTATCTTGCTATGATGGGCGTTTCCGCCAGTTCTTGCCCGCTTTTGGCAAAATCGCGGCACCCGTTTCTCCCCTCCATTGCCTATGTCTCAAACGCTCGATTCCAAGACCGCCCCAGTGTTTGCCTACCGCCGCGAACAACTCGAAGAGATGGCCACCGATGTGCTGCGCATTGCACGCGAACTCGGCGCCTCCGATGCCGCGACGGAAATCTCCGAAGGCCAGGGCCTGTCGGTCACAGTACGCAAGGGCGAGGTCGAGACCATCGAGCAGAACCGCGACAAGGTCGTTGGCGTGACGGTCATGCTGGGCAAGAAGCGCGGCAACGCCAGCACGTCGGATTTCTCGCCGGCGGCATTGCGATCCACCGTCGAGGCCGCCTACAACATCGCGCGTTTCACCGCCGACGATGACTGCGCCGGCTTGGCAGAAGAAGAACTGCTGGAGAAGCACCCGCAAGACCTGCAGCTGTATCACCCGTGGATGATCGATGCCGAGGCGGCCGTGGACATCGCACGCGCCGCTGAAGCCGCAGCCTTTGCCGTGAGCCCGAAAATCCGCAACAGCGATGGCTCGAGCATCTCGGCGCAGCATTCGCACTTCGTGCTGGCCACGTCGCGCGGTTTCATGGGCGGCTACCCATATTCGCGTCACTTCATTTTGGCCGCGCCGATCGCCGGTTCGGGTGCGCATATGCAGCGCGACGACTGGTACTCGTCGAAGCGCTCGCCGGACGATCTGGCTGCGCCGGAAGCGATTGGCAAGTACGCCGCGGAACGCGCGCTGGCACGTCTGGGCGCACGTCGACTGACCACGCGCAAGTGCCCGGTGTTGTTCGAGGCGCCGCTCGCCGCAGGTTTGCTGGGCGCGTTCGTGCAGGCAGTGTCGGGTGGCGCGTTGTACCGCAAGTCGACGTTCCTGCTCCATACGCTGGGCAAGGAAGTCTTCGCACCGCATGTGCAGATCAAGGAAGACCCGCATGTCCTCAACGGGATGGGTAGCGCGCCCTTCGACGAGGAAGGCGTACGTACGCAGCGCCGCGATGTGGTGAAGAACGGCGTGGTGGAAGGCTACTTCCTGTCGACGTATTCCGCGCGCAAGCTCGGCATGCAAACCACCGGCAACGCGGGCGGCTCGCACAACCTGACGCTGTTCTCTGACAAGACGACGCCCCAGGATGACTTTGCCGGCATGCTGCGCCGTATGGGTACCGGCCTGCTGGTGACCGAACTGATGGGCCAGGGCGTGAACTACGTGACCGGCGACTATTCGCGCGGTGCGTCGGGCTACTGGGTCGAGAACGGCGTGATCCAGTATCCGGTGGAGGAGATCACGATTGCCGGCAACCTGGGCGAGATGTTCCGCCAGATCGTCGCCATTGGCGCGGATGCGCTGGTGCGCGGTACGAAGGAAACGGGCTCGATCCTCATTGAACAGATGACGATTGCCGGCGAATAAATCGCCCCAGCCGAAATAAAAAAACGCGCTCGAAACTGAGCGCGTTTTTTATTGCCTGCTGCGGTTACTGCTCGTCCGACGGTGGGCGTTCATAGGTAACGAACGCGTAGTCGAAATCGTTGGGCGCTGCCGCGTGGTGCGTCTCGCGGGAGACTTCGCGCCAGACCTTGGGGTCCGGCGCGGGAAAATGCGCATCGCCTTCGAAATCGGCGTCGATCTCGGTCACGATCAGGCGATCCGCGCTCGGCAGGGCATCCGCATACAGTTGCGCGCCGCCGATCAGGAAAATCTGCTCGGCGCCCACACACAGGCGCTGCGCGTCTTCCATCGAATACGCGATTTCGCAGCCGGGCAGTTCGAGCTTGGCATTGCGCGTAACAACAATGTTGCGACGGCCCGGCAGCGGACGGCCGATCGAGTCGTACGTCTTGCGGCCCATCACGATGGGCGCGCCCATGGTTGTGCGCTTGAAGTGCGCAAGATCTTCGGGCAGGCGCCAGGGCAGGGTGTTGTTGCGGCCAATCACGCCATTGCGGGCGCGGGCGACGATGAGCGT
Source organism: Ralstonia sp. UNC404CL21Col (assembly GCF_000620465.1). GTDB lineage: Bacteria > Pseudomonadota > Gammaproteobacteria > Burkholderiales > Burkholderiaceae > Ralstonia > Ralstonia flatus. The sequence goes on along the minus strand of NZ_JIBE01000003.1, from coordinate 513,760 downwards.
CAGGATGGTCATACGGTTACACGGCCACCGGTGCTTTGATCGCGGGATGGCTCTGGTAGCCGACGATCTCGAAGTCTTCGTACTGATAATCGAAGATGCTCTCGGGCTTGCGCTTGATGATCAGTTTCGGTAGCGGCAGCGGTTCGCGCGCGAGTTGCGTCTCCACCTGTTCGAAGTGGTTGTTGTAGAGGTGGCAGTCGCCTCCGGTCCAGACGAAATCGCCCACATCGAGGCCGGTCTGCTGCGCAACCATGTGCACCAGCAGCGCGTAGCTTGCAATGTTGAATGGCACGCCGAGGAAGATATCGGCGCTGCGCTGGTAGAGCTGGCACGACAGCTTGCCGTCGGCCACATAGAACTGGAAGAACGCGTGGCAGGGCGGCAGCTTCATGCGCGGGATGTCCGCCACGTTCCAGGCGGAGACGATCAGCCGGCGCGAATCGGGGTTGCGCTTGATCTGCGCGATCAGCTCGGCGATCTGGTCGATGTGTTCGCCGTCGGGCGTCGGCCACGAGCGCCATTGCGAGCCGTAGACGGGGCCCAGTTCGCCGTCGGCGTCGGCCCATTCGTCCCAGATCGTTACGCCGTTGTCTTGCAGCCAGCGCACGTTGGTCGAGCCCTGGAGGAACCACAGCAGCTCATAGACGATGGACTTGATGTGCACCTTCTTGGTGGTGACCAGCGGAAAGCCGTCCTGAAGGTTGAAGCGCATCTGGTGGCCGAATACGGAGCGCGTGCCGGTGCCGGTGCGGTCGGCTTTGTCGGTGCCATGTTCGTAGACATGGCGCATCAGGTCGAGATAGGGCTTCATGCGAGCGCGGGCGAAGAGGCTGGGCGTCTGAAATCGGGTGAGCCGCATTGTAACGTGACCGGCGCGGCGTCGACTGTACCGGCAGTGTCCGGAAACTGGCCCGGTCGAATGGGCAGCACGGCTGGGCTGACAAAGCGCGGAATTGTCGATGTTGCCAGCCACGCGGGGCGGGCAAGATGGCGCCATCGCTTCAACTGTCAGCTGGAGAAACCATGTCGCTCACTGCTACCTCTGCGTCGCTGGACCGGGCCGCCGAATTGCGCCATCTGCGCGCGGCAGCCGGCGTGGTCCATGCGGTGATTTCGCCGACCCCGCAATATTGTTGGCCGTTGCTCTCGCAAGCCATGGGCGCAGCGGTGTGGGTGAAGCATGAGAACCACACCGAAGTGGGCGCGTTCAAGCTTCGGGGCGGGCTGACCTATCTGCGTGCCTTGCGCCAACGCGAGCCCCAGGTGCGCGGTGTGATCGCCGCGACGCGTGGCAATCATGGCCAGTCGATTGCATGGGCGGCGCGTCGCAACGGTGTCGCTGTCACCATCGTTGTGCCGCATGGCAATAGCGTGGAGAAAAACGCCGCCATGCGCGCGTTCGGCGCAGAGCTGATCGAAGCGGGCGACGACTTCCAGGCCAGCCGCGAGGCGGCCGATCAACTCGCCGCTGAACGCGGTTTGCACTTCGTGCCGTCGTATCACCCGGACTTGGTCGTCGGCGTAGCAAGCTACTGGCTGGAGTTCTTCGAGGCCACACCGCTGGATGTGGTCTACGTGCCAATCGGCATGGGTTCCGGGATTTGCGCGGCGGTACGGGCGCGCGATGCGCTGGGCCTGTCGACGCGCATTGTCGGCGTCGTGTCGGCACATGCACGATGCTACGAGCAGTCGTTCAAAAGCGGTACGGCGGTGTCGGCGCCCGTGTCGACGCTGCTGGCCGACGGGCTGGCGTGCCGCACGCCGGACGCGAACGCGCTTGACGTCATCCGCGCCGGTGTCGACGAGATCATTGCGGTGACGGATGACGAAGTGGCGGAGGCGATTCGCCTGTATTTCTCGACCACCCACAACGTGGCCGAGGGCGCTGCGGCCGCAGCCCTGGCGGGGGCATGGCAGCAGCGCGGGCAGATTGCCGGCCAGCGTGTCGGCCTGCCGCTGACCGGCGGAAACATCGACCGCGCCAAGCTGGCGCGCGTGCTTGCCGGTCAGCCGATCCTGCCTTAGGCGGGTTGCTGGCGGCGACGTTGCACCAGCCAACCGCCGCCCAGCACGATCAGAAACACCACCACATACACGGCCCACTTGAGCGGCGGCTGGGCAGCAAAGAACGCCTTGAGAACCGGTTCGGCCACGATCATGTGCGCCGCCGTATAAGCCAGCACCGCAGCGCCGCCATAGATGATGATCGGGAAACGCTCGATCAGGCGCAGTACCACACCGCTGCCCCACACCACGACCGGCACGCTGATCAGCAGGCCCAGCACCACCAGCAGGAAGCTGCCGTGCGACGCGCCGGCAATGGCGAGTACGTTGTCGATGCCCATGACCGCATCGGCGATGATGATGGTCTTCATGGCGCCCATCAGCGTGGTGCTGCCCGCGCCGTGTTCATCGCCGCCCTGGCCGTCGTCTGCCAGAAGCTTCCACGCAATCCACACCAGCGCCAGACCGCCGACGAGCATCAGGCCGGGAATCTTCAGCAGCCACACCACTGCCAGCGTCATCAAGGCGCGCACGACGATGGCGCCCGCGGCGCCCCACATGATGGCTTTCTTCTGCAGCTCGGGGGGCAAGTTGCGCGCAGCCAGCGCGATGAGGATGGCGTTATCGCCCGCAAGCACAAGGTCGATCACGATGATCGATGCCAGCGCGGCAGCAAACTGCATGGTGAAAATGTCAGACAACCATTCCATGGTGGCTCCAAGTCAAACAACAATAAAAATCGGTTGACCGAACTGCATGGAGTGCTGGGGCGAGACGCTTTGCAGACCATGAAATCCGGTTGCAAAGGTCTTGCTCGACACGCGCACAGGTTGGGAACCTGCTGGTGCCGGCACGACCGGAAGCGTGCGCTTCGTCATGACGATCGTGCCTGGGGCTGAAGAACCCCCGAGCTACTCCCCTTTGAGGAAGTCCGCATTATATCGCAGCAGGCCGATTGTGCGCTGCAAAAACGCAACATTGGCATGCGGGCGCGGTATGCGCGGTTTTTTCAGCGGCGTGGGTGATTTTTACGAACGGCGAGATGGTGCGTTGTGGCCGCCTCCGGCGAAAGAACGGTGGCGCTGTCACAAAGCGGCGTCTACGCTGCAATTTCATCCGCGCGCCACGGGCCTGCGGTGATGGCATAGGCACGATGGCACATTTCTCGCTCTCGATGGCCTTCATGACCATGCAGCACCGCTGCCGTTCCACCCACACCGGGAGACACCATGCAGGCCACCAAGCCGTCCGCCGATGCCTATGCCCGCCGCGCGCTGGCCCGTTTGATCCAGCCGCAGCCCACGGTCGACGCCGTTGGCGCGGGCTTGACCTTCTACCAGCTCTTTACGGAAGACGACGCTGCGCTGCGTGCCGAGGCTGAGGCGGGCCTGCTCGCATCTGCGGCCAGCATCAGCCCGAAGTTCTTCTACGACGCCCTCGGTTCGCGACTGTTCGAAGCGATTACCGATCTGCCCGAGTACTACCCGACGCGCACCGAAGCCGCCATCTTCAGTCTGCATGCGGCCGAGATCGCGCTGCGCGTGGGGCGCGGTGCCACGTTGATCGACCTAGGCGCCGGCAACTGCGAAAAGGCCGCGCGCCTGTTCCGCACGCTGGCACCGTCGCGGTATGTGGCGATCGATATCTCGGCAGATTTCCTCCGCGATACGCTGCGTGGGCTTGCGCGTCAGCATCCGCAATTGCCGATGGTCGGCATTGGCGCCGATCTGTGTGCGCCGCTGGTGCTGCCCGATGCCGTCGGCGACGGGCGCCGCGTGTGGTTTTACCCCGGTTCGAGCCTGGGCAACTTCACGCCGGAAGAGGCGGGGGCATTTCTGTCGCGCCTGCACGAAGCTTCGGCCCCCGGCGACAGCGTGCTGATCGGCATCGACCTCATCAAAGACGCCCAACGGCTCGAAGCCGCTTACGACGATCCGCTCGGCGTGACGGCGGCCTTCAACCTGAACGTGCTGCGCAACCTGAATCGCCTCCTGGGTGCGAATTTCGACGTGCGGGATTGGCGCCATGTCGCGCTGTACCGCGCAGAGGCGCACCGCGTTGAGATGCATCTGGAAGCGCGTCGCGACGTCACGGTGCGGTGGGGTAAGCACGCGCGCGCCTTCGCGGCGGGCGAACGCGTGCACACCGAGAACTCGGTCAAATACGACCTGCCGAGCCTGCAGGCGATGTTTGCCGACGCCGGCTTCGAAGACCTGCATGCCTGGACTGATGTCAGCGGCGACTTTGCCGTCTGCCACGCCAGCGTAGGCCGGTAGGCCGGGCGGCAGAACACCAGGCGGGCCGGTGCGATAATGGATCGATTCCCGCCCGAGGTGTGCCGCGATGGCTGAATTCTTCATGCTCCCCGATCCGACCTTCATCGGATCGCTTCCCGACTGGACCGACGGCCGGCGCCTGCCGCGCCAGGGCATCGCGCACAGCCTGGTCGACGCGCGCAATCGCACGCTGGCCTTGTTGTCCGCGTTTGGCGACACGCAGCGCGGCTGGCAGATCGAACGCGTGGAGCATCATGCCCCGCCCCTGTGGACGCTGGGCCAGCTCGCCTGGTTTGCCGAGTTCTGGTGCCTGCGCGAGCCGCGTCGCAACGGCAGCGACACCATCGAAGACGGCGCCGGAACGGAGTGGGACCTGGCGCGTTGGCAAGCCACGCTGCCGGCCGCGCTCGACGGTGCCGATACGTTCTTCGACATGGACCGCATGCCGCCGGAGGCCTGCTGGGAACTGACGCTGCCGGGCATCTCGGCGATCAAGCAGTACGCGCATGATGTGCTCGACCGCGTGCTACGTAAGCTCGCCACGCTCGGCACCGACGACGATGCGGCGCTGGAGCCGTTTCGCTGGGCGGTTTTCCACGAAGACCTGCGCGCCGAACATCTGCACGGCCTGCTGCAGGTGTTAGGCCTGCAACCCGCCGGGCAACCGCCGCTGGCCGCCGTGGCCGTGCCGGCTGCGCAGACATTGTCGTTGCCGGGTGGCCGCTTCCAGATGGGCTGGCCCGACGCCGACGGGTTCTTCTTCGACAACGAATGTCCGCCGTACCGCACCTATGTGCCCGCGTTCGAAATCGATGCCCAGCCCGTCACGAATGGCCAATACCTGGAGTTCATCGAAGACCGTGGTTACGACCATCCGCAGTGGTGGTCGCCCGCCGGCATGGAGTGGCTGATGATGCAAGAGCGTTCGGCGCCCCAAGGCTGGCAGCGGGATCCCGCCACGCGCACCTGGCAGGCACTGCGCTACGGTCAGGCGCGCACGATCAACCGAGATGAAGCCGTGCGCCATGTCAGCCTGTATGAAGCGCAGGCGTGGTGCCGCTGGGCGGGCCGTCGCTTACCGACGGAAGACGAATGGGAGATGGCGGCGGTGCAGGGGCGCGCCGGTTTCCATTGGGGGCAGGTCTGGGAGTGGACGTCATCGCCGTTCGAGCCGTATCCGGATTTCGTGCCGGGCATGCCGCGCGGCCGTGTGGCGAGCCTGTCGGCGCCGCACTTCCAGACGATGCAGACGGTGCGCGGTGCTGCCGCTCATACGCCGCAGCGCGCGCGTCATCCGCGTTTCCGGGGCTTCTTGCTGCCGGAGCGCGATGACGTCTTTGTTGGCTTCCGAACCTGTGCGCTTTGACGGAAGCTTGTTGGACAGGAGAGGCAAGTCGAATGCCCAAACAAAAACCCCACGCTGTTAGACGTGGGGTTTTTTGTTGGCGGTCTGCGGAGGCTATCCCGGTGGGATAGCCCTTCATCGATCAACGATCGAAGTCGCGCGAACGGCCCTTGCTGCCGTAGCTGTCACGGTTGCCGTCGCGGTTGCCGTAGCTGCGACGCTGCGCGCCGTTGCCACCGTCGCCGAAGCGGCTGCCGCCGTTGTTGTCGCCGAAGCGACGCGGGGCGCCTTCGCGGTTGCCGTAGCTTTCGCGGTTGCCGTCACGATTGCCATAACCCCCAGCGTTGCCGCCGGTGGTGTTGCCGTAGCCACGGCTGCCGTCTTGCGTACGGGCGGGGCGCTGTTGCCAATCGCCACGGTTTTGCTGGCCTTGGCCGTACGACTGACGCGGAGCGCGGTCGTCGCGGTTCCATTCACGTTGGCCACCTTGGTAGCCGCCGCCGTTACCGTTGCGATCGTCGCGGCGCGGGGCAAAGCCGTCGCGGTCGCCGCCGAAGCTGCGCTGGAAGCGGCCTTCGCTGTTGCCGCCATTGCCACCCTGGCGTGCGCCGTAGCCTTCGCGCTGGCCGCGATAACCGCCGCCATTGCCACCGTTTCCACGGTAGCCGCCACGGTCGCCACCGGCACGCGGGCCACCGGTACGCGGCTTGGGCGAGCGCTTCGGCTCCAGGCCTTCCACCACGGAAGCGTCGATGCGGCGATCAACGAAGCGCTCGATGCGGCGCCATTGGAACGTGTCGTTGTGGTTCACCAGGTTGATGGCGATACCGCTGCGACCGGCACGGCCCGTACGGCCGATGCGGTGCACGTAGTCTTCAGCTTGCTTGGGCAGGTCGAAGTTGACCACGTGCGTGATGTCCGGCACGTCGATGCCGCGGGCGGCCACGTCGGTGGCCACCAGCACGCGCAACTGGCCGCGGCGCAGTGCCGTCAGCGTGCGGTTACGCGCGCCTTGGTGCATGTCGCCGTGCAAGGCACCGGCGGAGAAACCGTGCTCGGTCAGGCGCTCGGCCAGCGAGTCGGCATCACGCTTGGTCGCCGTGAAGACGATGGCTTGCTTGAGCGATGCATCGCGCAGCAAGTGATCCAGCAGCTGCTGCTTGTGCGACATGTCGTCGGTAAAGTGCAGGCGCTCTTCGATGTTGCTTTGATCGATCTTCGCAGCGGCGATTTCGATGCGTTGCGGCTCGCGCATCATGCGCTCGGCCAGTTGCTCGATGCGGCGGTCCATCGTTGCCGAGAACATCAGCATCTGACGTGTGGCCGGCGTGGCGCCGACGATGGCTTCGATGTCATCCGAGAAGCCCATGTCCAGCATGCGGTCGGCTTCGTCAAAGACGAGCATGTCGAGTGCCGACAGGTCAATGCGGCCCGAGTCGATGTGGTCGAGCAGGCGGCCCGGCGTAGCGATGATGATGTCCGGCATGCGTGCCAGCATGTCGAGCTGCTTCGGGTAAGGCATGCCGCCCAGGATGCTCGCGCAGACGATGCGGCGCAGATGGCGGCCGTATTGTGCGGTGGCGGTGGTCACCTGGAGGGCCAGTTCACGCGTGGGCGTGAGCACCAGCAGCGACGGCTTGGCCGGCGCCGGGCGGGGGCGGCGACCTTTCATGCGTTGCGGCGGGCCGTCCATGCGCGGACGCTGCGGCTCAGGCTGCTCGCTGATGCGCTGGATGGCCGGCAGGATGAACGCGGCGGTCTTGCCCGAACCGGTCTGGCTCGTGACCAGCAGGTCGCGGCCCGACAGGCAGGCCGGAATGGCTTGGGCCTGCACCGGCGTCGGTGTGGTGTAGTTCACTTCGCCCAGCGCGCGGACGATGCGGTCGTCCAGGCCCAGTGCAGCAAAGGCGCTGGCACGGGTCGCGGCTTCGGCGATCAGGTTTTCGGTATTGGTGTTGATGGTTTCAGCGTGCGCAATGGCGCCGCTGCCGTCTTGAGGCTGCGTCATGTCGAATAGGTAGTAAGGCTGCCGCGCCGCTACATCAACGGATGCAGACGACGGAAATGGGATACGGCGACCGGTTAATCACGGGCGTCGGCGCCAATCGGATAAGGCCGGTTCGACAGACGGGCTGCAGAACGGACAAGGCGGGGGAGTGGGCCGGCCTCAAGCTGAACAGGTCAGCGAGGTGGGGCGGCGGTCCCTTCGGCGTGATGTGAATCCACGCGGGAGATCGGAGACGATGCCAAGCACAATGGCAATCGGCTGCGCATGCATGCAACGGGCGGGGATTCGGACGATGCGCGCTGGTCGGAACCAGCACATCGGCCAACCGCGGACCGAAAAATACGGCAGTAAGCAGCCAAGCCACGGACTATAGCACGAATTTTTGCAGTGCGCAAAAATTCCGCTGGCGCCGCGTGTGTCAGCGCCGCCGCTTGCCGGATCGAACCTGCGGCCTATACTCCAGAGACCGGCCACGCTCAGCCGGAAAGGGGCGGATGATGGAATTCCCGATGGCCTTCTCCAACCTATATCTGTTGCTCGCCGTTTGCGTTGCGGGCGTGATTGGACTGGCGTCTGCGCCACTGGTGATTCGAGGCGCGCGAGTAGGGATTCGCGTGCTGCTGACGATCATCGGGGTGTTGATCGGCCTGCTCGTGCTCGAAGCGCTGCCGGTGCTGACCTAGATGGCCCGGGGCCATCCGCAGCCATAGGCCCGCCCGCGTGTGGCGGGCCTCGTCGTTTTGTGCGGCTCAGAAATCAAAAGCCAGGCGTGCTGCCTAGCTTTGTCGTGTCTGCTGGTCCCGCCGACAGGAATCGAACCTGTATCTCACGCTTAGGAGGCGCGTGCACTATCCATTGTGCTACGGCGAGTGACCGACCCCCGGGTGAAGCCAACGGCCGCCCGAGCGAGCCGCGATTCTACGCAATTTGCGGGACCAAGACCAGAGAACCACGGGGCGGAGCGTCACACGCGCAGCCAATACCGACGCCATATGAAACGATGATGACGCCATGGTTTTTGTAGGTTGCCGCCCACAGTTCAAGCGCTCTTGTGATGAAGCAAACGCTAAAGCGAACGAACGATCGGTCAAAGAATCAGATTTAAGTATTACGAACTTTCCACGATTCTTCACGGAAGTTATGCTTCATCACCCCTTTTCAGAAACCCCTAGGCGACCAACATGCTGACATCCGAAGAACGGGACGATCCGTGGACGGTGGAGCCGTCGCTGGAAAGTCTGCTCCCCAAGCATCGGCCCGGAACGATCGATCGGCCGATCTATTTCCGTCACACCGATACGCCCGACGGCCACGTCATCAAGCAGTTTCCTGACGGCTCCCGCCAGCTCGTGCGCTTTGTCGGTCTGGAAGAACAGGTCGTCAAACACTTTCTCTGAATCCCCTTCCCCGGCCGGCAAGCACTTTTGGCACATCGCGCAAGACATAATGCGTTGTGTTTCGTGACGATGCACTGAAGTGGTGAGCGTCCTATCATTCGCAAGTCTTACGTAAGCGATTGATAAGTTCATGGGAAGTATGCAAGCGTTTTCGCCCGCCACGCCGGCGGCGCGCAACCACCATTCCGAAGAGCGAACCCTCGCGACGCCGCCAGCCATCGACATGGTTGTGCCGTGGCCGGTGTGCGACTGGTCACCCACGGTGAAGGCGGATGAGGCCGCCGCCATGCGGTGCGCGCTCGAGCGCGGTAATGTGCTGCATTTTCCAGCGCTCGTCTTTCCACTTGAGGCGCCTGAGCGGCGCTTTCTGGATGCGCGCTGGTCGGACGGCAAAACGAAGAACATCAATCTGCGGGCAAACGAGGCCAACGTGCGCGGCGCCGTCGGGCCGCTGGCCGATCTGCGCGATCTGACGGCGCTGATCCGGCGTTACGCCGATGCTGCCGAGCGTCTCGTGCTGACGCTGTTTCCCGACTATGCCCCGCACCTAAAGCGGGCCGGCACTTCGTTGCGGCCGGCCGAGATTGCCGGGCGGCCGGTCAGTTGGCGCAAGGACGACACGCGCCTGCACGTCGATGCATTTCCGTCGAACCCACTGCACGGCCAGCGCCTCTTGCGGGTGTTCCACAACGTCGATCCGGATGCCTCGCGCGTCTGGCGCATCGGAGAGCCCTTTGCCGACTTTGCCCAGCGGTTTGTGCCAAAAACGCGTGGCATGCTCCCGGGGCAATCGTGGCTGATGCACAAGCTGCATATCACCAAGCGCCCGCGCTCCGAATACGATCACCGCATGCTGCAGTTGCATGATCTCGCGAAAGCGGATCTGGTCTATCAGCGCCGGGCTCCACAGCAGACGTTCGAATTCGCGCCGGGGGCGACGTGGATCGTCTTCAGCGATCAAGCCCTGCATGCGGCGATGCGCGGCCGGGCGATGATGGAGCAGACTTTTTATCTTGATCCAACGGCCATTGCCGATCGCACCCATGCGCCCGAAGCCGTCCTGTCGCGCATGCTCAACAAGCCCATGCTGGGGCCGCAGCGCTGACTGCACAAACAAAAACGCCGCCGTGCATGACGGCGGCGCTGATGCTGCCCGCTGATCCGTTTAATCAGCGACCTTGTCGCTCGGATATTTGAACGAGTCGCGCAGCAAAAAGCTCATCGGGATATCGAGCTTGGCACTGTGCGGCGGAATCGGTTGCTGGAACCACTTCTTGTAGAGCTTCTCAGCGTCATAGTCGAGGATGATGTTCGTCATCGCGCGGTCTACCAGCCGCTTGAACTCGGCGTCGTCCTTGCTGAGCATGATCGCGTAGGGCTCCACCGTCAGCATGTCGCCGACGACGGCGTAATCGCTTGGGGTCTTGGTGTTGGCGCGGAAACCGTAGAGCAGCACGTCGTCCATTGCAAATGCGTCGGCCTTGCCGTTTTCGACCATCGCGAACGATTCGGCGTGGTCCTTGGCTTCCAGAAAGGTCATGTTCAAGACGCGGACATCGTTCATCTTGCGCAGTTCCGCCACGCTCGTGGTGCCCTTCGTGGTGACGACGGTCTTGCCGCGCAAATCGTCCCACTTGCGGATGCCCGACGAGGTCTTGACCAGCATGCGAATGCCCGCGATGTAGTGCGGGATCGTGAAGGCCACTTTCTCCCGGCGTTCGCGGTTGTTCGTGGTCGAGCCGCATTCGAGGTCCGCCTTGCCTTCCATGATGGCCGGCATCCGAGTTGAAGGCGTGACCATCACATATTGGACTTTCAGGTCCGGCCGCTTGAGATCGGCGCGCAGCTTGTCGACCACGCGCAGGCACAGGTCCATGGCGTAGCCCACGGGCTTTTTGTCGGCGTCGTAAAACGAGAAGGGCACGGAGCTTTCGCGATAGGCGACGCGGACGGCGCCGGTATCGCGGATGCGGTCAAGCACGGGCGTGGACGAGGCCAAGACCGTGCCCGGAACGAAACTGGACAGCGAAGCGAAGAGCAGCGCTGCAGCAGGCAGCGTGCGCGTGAAGAACGGCATGGTTGTATCCCCCGGAAAGAATCGGTGGCCCAGGTTATGGTTATGCCCGGCTCGTGACCGGAGGGCCTGCCGCATGATACGGCGCGGCGCTGCAACCTGCTGGCCCGCGCCTTTCCGGTGTTGTAAGCAGGCTGCACGACTCGATTTCGGCTTCTAAAAGACGGCGGGAGTGCGTGCCTTGCAGTGGTGCGTCGCGCACACCGGCCGTGCGTAACGCACCGCGCACACGGCTCGGCCGGTGCGGTGAACTTGTCTGCGGTGCATGCTTGACGCAGCATGCGTTGCTGCGGTGCGAAGCCGCACTGGGCTTGGCGTTACGCGTTTTTCCCTACCGGGTTTGTCCTGACTGCCCGAGACTGACGAGGGGCGCTATGCTGCGGCCATGTCTTGTTCGCAAGGCATCGAGGAGAGACTCTTCCGGCCCGCCGAAAGCGGGCCGTTTTCTTTGGCGCTCGCATGTTTCTGCGTGGATCAGTTCTGATTCGGCAGCACATTGCCCGGCTGAGACGCCTGCCGCGGCCAGTTTGAGAACGCGAAAATCCACAGCGCCACCAGGTTCACCACCGGCACCAGCACAAGCAGGGCCCACCACGGTGAGAATCCGGTCCGCAGCAAGATCTGCCGCACCGGAATGCCTGCCACGATCAAGATGATCAACACCCCGAAGAGTCCGCGCATCGTCATTCCCCCTTTCGTAACGGTATGGATGGCGCGGCCGGAAAAAGCGAGTCCGGCGGCACAAGCGTTATAGCACCGGCATCTGCAAGCGCAATGCCGCCGATAGGCGACGCGCGGGGCGACTACAATACGCGCCTTCCGGCCCGTACGCGGCCCGCACCTTTTTCACTCCAGCATGGCCCTGTTTTCCATTACCGATGCGCAACTGGCGTTCGGCCACGTGGCGCTGCTCGACCACACTGATTTCTCGCTGGAGGCCAGCGAGCGCGTTGGCCTGATCGGCCGCAACGGCACCGGCAAGTCGTCGCTGCTCAAGATCGTGGCTGGGACGACGTCCCCGGATGACGGCCTGATCGCCCGCCAGAGCGGCGTGACCTCAGCCTATGTGCCGCAAGAGCCCGAATTCGACCCCGAACAGACCGTGGCCGAAGCCGTGGCGATGGGTGTGCCGCACGCCGCCGGCCTCCTGGCTGAATACGAGGCGCTGATCACGTCGATGGGCGATTCCCACGATGAAGACGCGCTACACAGGCTGCAGGCGCTGCAATCCCAGTTGGAAGCGGCAGACGCGTGGCAGCTGCGCACGCGCGTCGAAACGACGATCGCCCAGCTGGGCCTGCAGCCCGGCGCGCGCATCGGTTCGCTCTCGGGTGGCCTGACCAAGCGTGTGGCGCTGGCCCAGGCGCTGGTGGGCGCGCCCGACATCCTGCTGCTGGACGAGCCGACCAACCACCTCGACTACGACTCCATCCGCTGGCTGGAAGACCTGCTGTTGGCTTTCCGCGGCAGCGTGTTGTTCATCACGCACGACCGGGCGTTTCTTGACCGTGTGGCTACGCGCATCATCGAACTCGATCGCGGCAAGCTTCGCTCGTACCCCGGCAACTTCACGGCGTATCAGACGCGCAAGGCGCAGGAACTGGAAGCCGAAGCGCTGGAAAACGCCCGCTTCGACAAGCTGCTCGCGCAGGAAGAAGTGTGGATCCGCAAGGGCGTGGAAGCGCGCCGCACACGCAGCGTCGGCCGCGTTGCGCGGCTGGAGCAGATGCGTGTGGAGCGCCAGGCGCGCCGCGACGTGCAGGGCAACGTGAAGCTGGAGGTTTCGCAGGGCGACCGCTCCGGCAAGATCGTCGCCGAGCTGATCGACGTGACGAAGCGCTATGGCGACAAGACCGTCGTCGACAACTTCACGGCCACCATCATGCGCGGCGACAAGGTTGGGATTCTCGGCGCCAACGGGGTCGGCAAGACCACGCTGCTGAAGTTGATTCTGGGCGAACTGGCCCCGGACTCGGGCACGGTGCGCAACGGCACCAACCTGCAGGTCGCTTACTTCGACCAGATGCGTGCGCAGTTGGACCTGAACCGGTCGCTCGCCGACACCATCAGCCCGGGCAGCGACTGGATCGAAGTCAATGGCCAGCGCAAGCACGTGATGAGCTACCTGGGCGATTTCCTCTTCCCGCCCGAGCGCGCGCGCTCGCCGGTGGCCTCGCTGTCGGGCGGCGAGCGCAACCGGCTGCTGCTGGCGCGCCTGTTTGCCCGTCCGGCCAACGTGCTGGTGCTCGATGAGCCCACCAACGATCTGGACATCGACACGCTCGAACTGCTGGAAGAACTGCTGCAGGAATATAGCGGTACCGTTTTCCTGGTTTCGCACGATCGCGCGTTTGTCGACAACGTCGTGACTTCGGTGATTGCGGCTGAGGGCGAGGGCCGCTGGCGTGAATATGTGGGCGGGTTCTCGGACTGGCAGACGCAATCGGCACGCGCGGCGCAGATGGCGCAAGCCGCCAAGCCTGTCGCCGAAGAAAAGAAGCCCGAGGCGGCCAAGCCGCGCGAGCGCGCCACGGTCAAGCTGAGCTACAAGGAACAGCGCGAATTGGACGCGCTGCCCGCCACCATCGAAGCGCTGGAGGCGGAACAGAAGCAGGTCGGCGGCGAACTGGAGGACGGCACGATCTACGGCCGCGACCCGGAGCGCGCGCAAAAACTGGCCGAGCGCCACGAAGCCATCGAACTGGAGCTGCTGGAAGCGCTGGAGCGTTGGGAAGCCCTCGAAGCCAAGCGCGCCGGCACGGTGTGACGCTGCAATAACCACGCAATATGTCAGCGGGATGTCGGGCGAATGTGAGTTTTCGCGCGCATCCCGACGCTGACGATCCCTCCGCATTGTTCAGGACAGCTTCCTTTACAATGCGCGCTGCATTCCCGGCGCTTGGGGACAGACCCAAGCCTGGTCAGTTTTTCCGCCTTCCATGAGCAAAACCTCCCAATACAGCGAATCGTCGATCAAGGTCCTCAAGGGCCTGGAACCGGTCAAGCAACGGCCGGGCATGTACACGCGCACCGACAATCCCCTGCACATCATGCAGGAGGTCATCGACAACTCCGCTGACGAAGCGTTGGGCGGCTACGGCAAGTTGATCGCCGTGACGCTGCACAAGGACGGCAGCATGAGCGTCGAAGACGATGCGCGCGGCATTCCTGTCGGCATCCACCCCGAAGAGGGCGTGCCGGTGGTCGAGATCGTCTACACGCGTCTGCATGCCGGCGGCAAGTTCGACAAGGGCCGCGGCGGCGCATACGCGTTCTCCGGCGGCTTGCACGGCGTGGGCGTGTCGGTCACGAACGCGCTGTCGACGCGGCTGGAAGTGACGGTCTGGCGTGACGGCAATGTGTCGACGCTCGCGTTCTCCGGCGGCGACGTGATCGAGCCCCTGACCACCCGCAAGGCCGAACGCGGCGAGAAGAAGAGCGGCACACGCGTGCGCGCGTGGCCGGACCCCAAGTATTTCGATTCCGAGAACATTCCGCAGGCCGAACTGCAGCGTCTGCTGCGCAGCAAGGCCGTGCTGCTGCCGGGCGTGAAGGTCACGCTCACGCTGGAAAAAACCGGCGAGACGCTCGAATGGCAATACGACCAGGGCCTGCGCGGCTATCTGATCGAATCGCTTGCGCAGGGCAGCGGTGCCGAGCCGGTGATCCCGCTGTTCGAAGGCGAGCATTTTGCCGATCCCGACAAGCCTGGCGAAGAAGGCTTTGCCTTCGGCGAAGGCGCATCGTGGGTGGTGGCCTGGACGGAAGAGGGCTCGCCGGTGCGCGAGTCGTACGTCAACCTGATCCCCACGCCCGCGGGCGGTACGCACGAATCCGGGTTGCGCGAAGGCCTGTTCCAGGCCGTGAAGAGCTTTGTCGAGATGCACGCGCTGCTGCCCAAGGGCGTCAAGCTGATGTCCGAAGACGTATTTGCGCGCGCTTCGTTCGTGCTGTCGGCCAAGGTGCTCGACCCGCAGTTCCAGGGGCAGATCAAGGAACGCCTGAACAGCCGTGATGCGGTGCGGCTGGTGTCCACCTTCAGCCGCCCGGCGCTGGAGCTGTGGCTGAACCAGCACGTCGATCACGGCAAGAAGCTGGCCGAACTCGTCATCAAGCAGGCGCAGGCGCGCACACGTGCCGCGCAGAAGGTGGAGAAGAAGAAGGGCTCCGGCGTGGCCGTGCTACCCGGCAAGCTCACCGACTGCGAATCCGACGACGTCACCCGCAACGAACTCTTTCTGGTGGAAGGCGACTCCGCCGGGGGCTCGGCCAAGATGGGCCGCGACAAGGAATTCCAGGCCATCCTGCCGTTGCGCGGCAAGGTGCTGAACACCTGGGAGACCGAGCGCGACCGCCTGTTCGCCAACAATGAAGTGCACGACATTGCAGTCGCCATCGGCGTGGACCCGCACGGTCCGAACGATACGGTCGACCTGTCGGGCCTGCGCTACGGCAAGATCTGCATCCTGTCCGATGCTGACGTGGACGGCGCGCACATCCAGGTGCTGCTGCTGACGTTGTTCTTCAAGCACTTCCCGCAATTGATCGATCGGGGGCACGTGTGCGTGGCCCGTCCGCCGCTGTATCGTGTCGATGCCCCGGCGCGCGGCAAGAAGCCCGCGCAGAAGCTCTACGCGCTGGACGACGGCGAGCTGGAAGCCATTGAAGACAAGCTGCGCAAGGACGGCGTGAAGGAAGGCGCCTGGCAGATCTCCCGCTTCAAGGGCCTGGGCGAAATGAGCGCCGAGCAGCTCTGGGAAACCACCATGAACCCCGACACGCGCCGCCTGCTGCCTGTGGCGCTGGGTGAACTCGGCCAAGACCAGACCATCAACATGATGAACATGCTGATGGGCAAGGGCGAAGCCGGTGCACGCCGCACGTGGCTGGAAGCGCGCGGCAACGAAGTCGAAGCCGATATCTGACCGCAAACCGACAACGATGAAGCTTTCCGTACGTTTCGCATTCGCATTGACGGCGCTGGCCCTGTTGGCCAGCCAGCCGGCGCGCGCGGACGTCTACGGCTACATCGATGAAAACGGTCTCGCGCATTTCGCTGCCGAACGGCTGGACGATCGCTACGTGCTGTTCATGAAGGGCGCGGCGGTGGCGAGCAAGGGCGACGACAAGGCCAAGGACGACAGCGCCATCGCCCTGCCAGCGACCGAGCTGCCCGACGCCGACGCCTATCTCAACGCCAGCAAGCGCGATGCACTCGACAATGCTGCCGGCATGCGCCAGCGCCTGGTGCGCGCGGTGCTGCAGCATCCGAACGTGCCGACGGTGGAACCGCTGATCCGCCAGGCCGCCAGCAAGCACGGTATCGACCCCGCGCTGGTGAAGGCCGTGATTGCCGCCGAATCCGGTTTCAACCCGCAGGCCGTGTCGCCCAAGGGGGCGATCGGGCTGATGCAGGTGATTCCGGACACCGGCGCGCGCTACGGCGTGACAGGCGACGCCCGCCGCTCGGCCGCCCAGAAGCTGGCCGACCCCAAGACCAACATCACCACCGGCGTGCGCTACCTGAGCGATCTGCTGCGCATGTTCTCGGGCAACCTGGAACTCGTGCTGGCCGCCTACAACGCGGGCGAGGGCGCGGTGCAGAAGCACGGCAATGACATTCCGCCGTACGCCGAGACACAGAACTACGTGAAGACGGTGCTGCAGTTCTATCGCTACTACAACCCGGTCGCGGCCGTGCCCGGGTTGATGAACGTGAGCGGCAACGGCGTCATCGCTACGCGCAAGCCGGGCCGCACGGGCCGGCCCGCACGCATCGAACTCGTATTGGACCCGGCCACCGGCGTGGCCACGAACGTACCCCAACATTGATCCCGGCGGCGCCGCCACGTTGAAGCGCGCCGCTTTCGCTTGAGCCTCCATGGAACAACAAGACATCCTCTTCGACCCCAGCGAGCCGGCCGAAGCGCTCACGCTTGGCGCCTATGCCGAGCGCGCTTACCTCGACTACGCCATCAGCGTGGTCAAGGGCCGCGCACTGCCCGAAGTGGCCGATGGCCAGAAGCCGGTGCAGCGCCGCATCCTGTTCGCAATGCACGAGATGGGCCTGCGCGCTGACGCCAAGCCCGTCAAATCGGCGCGTGTGGTGGGTGACGTGCTCGGTAAATATCACCCGCACGGCGATCAATCCGCCTACGACGCGCTGGTGCGCCTGGCGCAGGATTTCTCGTTGCGTTATCCGCTGATCGACGGCCAGGGCAACTTCGGCTCGCGCGACGGCGACGGCGCAGCGGCGATGCGCTACACCGAAGCGCGCCTCACGCCCATCTCGCGCCTGCTGCTCGAAGAGCTGGACCAGGGCACGGTCGACTTCATCCCGAACTACGACGGCTCGATGGAAGAGCCGAAGCTTCTGCCGGCGCGCCTGCCGTTCGTGCTGCTCAACGGCGCATCGGGCATTGCGGTGGGGATGGCCACGGAGATCCCGTCGCACAACCTGCGCGAAGTGGCGAATGCCACCGTGGCGCTCATTCGCGACGACAAGCTCACCAGCACCGACCTGATGCAGTACATGCCGGGTCCGGACTTCCCGGGCGGCGGCCAGATCATCTCGTCCGCAGCCGACATTGCGCAGGTGTACGAGAGCGGCCGCGGCAGCCTGAAGGTGCGCGCGCGCTGGAAGATCGAAGAACTCGCGCGCGGCCAGTGGCAACTGGTGGTGAACGAGTTGCCGCCCAACACCTCGTCGCAGAAGGTGCTGGAAGAGATTGAAGAGCTGACGAACCCGAAGGTGCGCACGGGCAAGAAGTCGCTGTCGCCGGATCAGCTCACCATGAAGCAGACCATGCTGGGCCTGCTCGATGCCGTGCGCGACGAGTCCGGCAAGGACGCCCCGGTGCGCCTCGTGTTCGAGCCCAAGAGCAAGAACATCGACCAGCAGGAATTTGCCAATGCGCTGCTGGCCCACACATCGCTGGAATCGGGCGCGGCCATCAACCTGGTGATGATCGGCACGGATGGCCGGCCGCGCCAGAAGGGCCTCGCTGAGATCCTGCGCGAATGGATCGCCTACCGCTTCGCCACGGTCACGCGCCGCACGCGCCATCGTCTGGGCAAGGTCGAAGACCGCATCCACATCCTCGAAGGCCGGCAGCTCGTGCTGCTGCGCATTGAGGACGTGATCCGCATCATCCGCGAGAGCGAGGAGCCCAAGGCCGCGCTGATCCAGGTCTTCAACCTGAGCGATCGTCAGGCCGAAGACATCCTGGAAATCCGCCTGCGCCAGTTGGCTCGCCTGGAAGCCATCAAGATCGAGCAGGAGCTGAAGAATCTGCGCGAAGAGCAGGGCGAGCTGGACGTGCTGCTGAAGTCGGAAACCATGATGCGCCGTCGCATCATCAAGGAGATCGAAACCGACGCGAAGCAATACGGCGACGACCGCCGCACCTTCATCCAGGAAGAGCGCCGCGCCGCTGCCGAAGTGAAGGTCGTCGACGAACCCGTCACGGTGATCGTCTCGCAGAAGGGCTGGGTGCGTACGCGCCAGGGCCACGGCCACGACGCCACGCAATTCGCCTTCAAGGCGGGCGACACGCTGTACGACACGTTTGAATGCCGCACCACCGATGCGCTGCTGATCTTCGGCACGCGCGACGACAAGGGCACGGGCCGCGTCTATTCCGTGGCCGTGGCGAACCTGCCGGGCGGCCGTGGCGACGGCGTGCCGCTGACGACGCTGATCGAACTCGCGCCGGGCACGCACATCGCCCACACCTTCGCGGGCCATGCCGAACAGAACCTGGTGATCTCCACGCGCGGCGGCAACGGCTTCCTCGCCAAGGTGGGCGACATGGTCGGCCGCCAGAAGGCCGGCAAGGCGTTCCTGACGCTGGACGAAGGCGATCAACCGAACAAACCGGCGCCGGTGCCGGCGGACGCTTACGGCGTGGCGTGCCTGTCCGAAGGCGGCCGCATGCTGCTGTTCCAGATCAGCGAGTTGAAGACGCTCGCCAGCGGTGGCCGTGGCGTGATCCTGATGGAGCTGGAGAAGAACGAAACGCTGCTCCAGGCGGTGGCCTTTGGCGCAGCGGGCTTTGTGCTCTCGGGCACTGGCCCGCGCGGCGGCAAGGCAGTCGAGCAGACCCTGACGACGCGCGCCCAAGAGCCGTACGCCGGCAAGCGCGCACGCAAGGGCAAGACGCTGGAGCCCAAGCTGCGCGATCCGAAGCTCTCGTTGCCCAAGCCCGCGCCGGACGCCGCCTGAACCCATGAGCGATCCGACCGCCGCGCCTGAAGCCAACATCGCAGCAAACATCCCGTCCTGCAGCAAGCTCTTCACCGAGTTTGCGCGGATGGGCCTGTCGGGCTTCGGCGGCGTGCTGCCCTTTGCGCGCGCCGGCATTGTCGATCGCAACCGGTGGCTCTCCAACACCGAGTTCGCCGAGCTGCTGAGCCTGGGCCAGGTGTTGCCGGGCCCGAATGTGGTCAACCTTTCGGTGATGCTCGGCTACCGCTTTCACGGGGTGCGCGGCGCCGCTGCCGCAATGGCCGGCCTGGTGCTGACGCCCGCGGTGGTGTTGCTGCTGATCGTCATGCTGTACGACCACTTCAGCGCGCTGTCGGTGGTGCAGAACCTGCTCAAGGGCATGGCGGCGGTGGCAGCGGGGCTGGTGCTGTCAACGGCCGTCAAGCTGGCGCAGGGCCAGTCGCGCACCTGGCGCGCGCTCGGCATCGGCCTGGCGGTTTTCCTCACCATTGGCGTGCTGCAGTGGCCGTTGCTGCCCGTGATGCTTGTGCTGATTCCGCTCGCGCTCGTGCTCGAATGGTGGGCAATGCGATGAGTTATCTCACCACCGTCTTCGACCTGTTCTGGCACTTTCTCGTGCTGTCTTTTCTCGCCATCGGCGGGGCCAGTTCGACGCTGCCTGACATGCACCGTTTCCTGGTCGACACGCGGCATTACATGACAAGCGAGCAGCTGAGCGCCATGTACGCCATCTCGCAGGCGGCGCCGGGCCCCAACGTGCTGTTCGTGGAGTTGTTCGGCTGGCAGGCGGCGGGTCTGGGCGGGGCGATTGCCTCGCTGGTGGGCATCTGCGGGCCGTCGTGCGTGATTGCTGCTGTTATCGCGCGGGTCATGGACCGCAAGCCCGACGCGCGCTGGAATGCGCTGGTCCGCCGTGGCCTCGCACCGCTCACGATCGGCCTGCTGTTCTCCACCGGCTGGGTGCTCGCACGCGGCGCAGACAGCAGCTTCAGCACCATCGCGCTGACCGTGGCGACGGTCGTGGCGTGCTCCTTCACCCGCGTCCACCCGCTGGTGCTTGTGGGGCTGGGGGCATTGGTCGGCGGCATGGGCTGGGTGTAGCGCCCCGGTCGCACGCCTGCAAAAACCAAGGCGGACGCATGTCCGCCTTTTTTGTTGGCCCGCTCGCCAACGAGATGGCGCCACGGCCCTCGGGAATACCCCAATGCCGTTCATGATGTATATACAACAACATATCGATCAAAGCGATGTTGTCTGTATGTGAATTCGGGTCCGCTCGACGCGTGCGTCCAGCCCGGCACCGCACCGACAGCCTCGCGGACATAAAGAGGAGACAGTTTGGAACACCTTCAACGCAACCTGCGCGCGCGGCATATCCGCTTTCTCGCGCTCGGTTCGGCCATCGGCACGGGCCTTTTCTACGGCTCTGCTTCTGCCATCCAGCTGGCCGGTCCGGCCGTGATCCTCGCGTACATCATCGGCGGCGCGGCCGTCTACATGGTCATGCGCGCGCTCGGCGAGATGGCGGTGCGCCAGCCGGTTTCCGGCTCCTTCGGGCGCTATGCGCGCGACAACCTCGGCCCGCTCGCCGGCTTTCTCACCGGCTGGACGTACATCCTCGAAATGGTGATCGTCTGCCTGGCCGACGTGACCGCCTTCGGCATCTACATGGGCTTCTGGTTTCCCGAGGTCCCGCAATGGATCTGGGTGCTCGGTATCGTCATGCTCATCTGCGGCCTGAACCTCTGCAACGTCAAGGTGTTCGGCGAGATGGAATTCTGGCTCGCGCTGATCAAGATCGTGGCGATCGGCGCCATGATCGTCGGCGGCACCGTCATCCTGTTCCTGGGCGTAAAGATGAACGGCGAGCATGCGTCGGGCCTGAGCAATCTCTGGTCGCACGGCGGTTTCCTGCCGCACGGCGTGGGCGGCCTCCTGGCGTCGTTTGCCGTGGTGATGTTTGCGTATGGCGGCGTCGAGATCATCGGTATCACCGGCGGCGAGGCGCAGAACCCCGACAAGGTCATCCCGAAGGCCATCAATGCCGTGCCGGCGCGCATCCTGTTGTTCTACGTGCTGACAATGTGCGTGCTGATGGCGATCTTCCCGTGGACGGGCATCGACGGCCAGGGCAGCCCGTTCGTGCAGATCTTCTCGGGGCTGGGCATCCAGTCTGCGGCGGCAATCCTGAACCTCATCGTCATTTCGGCTGCCATCTCGGCCATCAACAGCAACATCTTCGGCGCGGGCCGGATGATGTACGGCATGGCCGAGCAGGGCCAGGCGCCGCGCATCTTTGCAGCCACGTCGCGCCACGGTGTGCCCTGGGTGACGGTGCTGTTCATGGCTGGCGCGCTGCTGTGCGGCGTGGTGCTGAACTACCTGATTCCCGAGAACGTCTTCGTGATCATCGCGTCGATCGCCACGTTCGCCACCGTGTGGGTTTGGCTGATGATCCTGCTGTCGCAGGTTGCGATGCGCCGTCGCCTGTCGGCGGAAGAAGTGCGGGCGCTCAAGTTCAAGGTGCCGCTGTGGCCCGTGGGGCCGGCCCTTGCCATCGCGTTCATGCTCTTCGTGATCGGCGTGCTGGGCACGATGGAAGACACCCGCGTGGCGCTGTACGTGGGCGCAGGCTGGGTGCTGCTCATGTCGGCCGCATGGTATCTGCGCGTGAAGCCCAACGCAGCGGCCGTTCTGGCGGAAGAGGCCAGCGGGGCGTGAGCCCGGCCCGCCCCGCAAATAAAAAGACGAGTTTCGGAGACAACCCATGTCGAACCACACCTCTGCGCCGTCGTACGCCGGCCGCGCCGGCACACAGGCGACCGGCCACGCGCAACCGCTGTCACGCACGCGGGCCATTGCGGCCATCACCATCGGCAACGGCCTGGAGTTCTATGACTTCGTGGTCTACAGCTTCTTCGCCACGCTGATCGGCCGGCTGTACTTTCCCGTCGGCAACGCGACCGGCCAGTTGCTGATGTCGTTCGCCACCTTCGGCGTGGGTTTCCTGATGCGTCCGCTCGGCGGTCTGCTGATCGGCATGTACGCCGATCGCGCAGGCCGCAAGCCCGCCGTGGCGCTCACGTTGTGGCTGATGGGCCTGTCATCGCTCGTCTTTGTCGTCACGCCCACCTACGCCCAGATCGGCATCCTCGCGCCCATGCTCGTCGTGCTGGCGCGGCTGGTGCAGGGCTTTGCCATCGGCGGCGAGATGGGTGCTTCGACTGCGTTGCTGCTGGAATACGCCGACGACCGCTCGCGCGGCTTCTATACGAGCTGGCAGCCGTTCAGCCAGGGGCTGGCCGCACTGTTCGGCGCGCTGGTCGGCCTGCTGCTGAGCAACGTACTGGCGCCCGCGGCGCTGGAGTCGTGGGGCTGGCGCCTGGCGTTCGTCATCGGCATTCTCGTCATCCCGGTCGGCCTGATCATCCGCCGCCGTCTGGAGGAAACCGCCGCACCGCCCAGCACGCGCGAAGCCGACGCCACGCTGCCGTTGCTGCGCGAACACCGTCGTGCGCTGGTCGCCAGCATCCTGCTGATGATCGGCGTGGCGTCGTCCACGTACATCATCGTCTACTACCTCAGCAACTACGCTGTGAGCGTGCTGCACATGCCGCTGTCGCTGGGGATCTGGGCGGCGTGCATTGCGGCGCTGGTGCAGGTGGTGCTGTCGCCGTTCGCCGGCCGGCTGGCCGACCGCGTCGGGCGCCGCAAGGTCGTGCTGTGGTCGCGCGTTGCACTGCTCGCGATGATCTATCCGGCCTTCGCACTCATCAACGCAGACCCATCGCTCGCCCGCTTGCTGATCGTGGTCGGCTGCCTGTCGGTGCCGATGTCGATGACCTCGCCGGCGTCGATGGTGCTGGTGAGCGAGGTGCTGCCGCAGCGGCTGCGCGCCACGGGGCTGTCGATCGCCTACTGCGTAGCCATCGCCATCTTTGGCGGCTTCGCGCAGTTCTTCTCGACCGAGCTGATCCACCTCACGGGCAACGCCAACGCGCCGGCGTTCTACGTGATCGGCTGCGGCCTCGTCTCGCTGATCGGGCTGGCGATGGTGCCCGAGACGCTCGGCCGCCGCCTGTCGTAACGCTCAGTCCACCCCGACGAAACCGCCGGTCTGGTGCGCCCACAGCCGCGCATACAGGCCGCCGTGTTCCAGCAGCTCCGCGTGCGTGCCGCTCTCGACGATGCGCCCGCCATCGAGCACGACCAGCCGGTCCATGCGCGCGATGGTCGAGAGCCGGTGCGCGATGGCAATCACGGTCTTGCCCTGCATCAGCGTTTCCAGGCTTTCCTGGATGGCGGCTTCCACTTCCGAATCCAGCGCGGACGTGGCTTCGTCCAGGATCAGGATCGGCGCGTCCTTGAGCAGCACGCGCGCAATCGCGATGCGCTGCCGCTGACCGCCCGAGAGCTTCACCCCGCGTTCACCCACCAGCGCATCAAAGCCGCGTCGCCCTTGCACATCGGATAGCTGCGGGATGAACTCGTCGGCGCGCGCACGATGCACGGCCTGCATCAACTCGGCCTCGGTGCTGTCGGGTTTGCCGTAGCGCAGGTTGTCGCGAATGGAGCGGTGCAGCAGCGACGTGTCCTGCGTGACCATGCCGATCTGCTCGCGCAGGCTCTCTTGCGTCACCGCTGCAATGTCCTGACCGTCGACGAGAATCCGGCCGCGCTCCACGTCGTACAGGCGCAGCAGCAGATTCACCAGCGTCGATTTGCCCGCACCGGACGGGCCAACCAGGCCGATCCGTTCGCCGGGGCGCACCACGAGATCCAGCCCTTCGATCACGCCGCTGCCCTTGCCGTAGTGAAAGCCGACGTGCTCGAAGCGCACTTCGCCCCGCGTCACGTGCAGCGGCTTGGCATCGGGCTGGTCGATCACGGCGCGCGGCAGCGCGATGGTCTGCATGCCGTCCTGCACCTGCCCGACGTTTTCAAAGATGCCGTTCACTACCCACATGATCCAGCCCGACATGTTGTTGATGCGGATCACCAGCCCCGTGGTCAGCGCAATGGTGCCGGCGCTCACACGGCCCTCGCTCCACAGCCACAGCGCGAGCGCCGATGTGCCGACAATCAGCAGGCCGTTCATGGCCGTGATGGTGAAATCCATGCCGCTGATCATGCGGCCGGACAGGCGCGTCTTGTCCGTCTGCTCGGCCATGGCGTCGCGCGCATAGCTTTCTTCGTGCTGCGTATGCGCGAACAGCTTGAGGGTGGTGATGTTGGTGTAGCCGTCAACGATGCGGCCCATCAGCTTGGAACGCGACTCCGTGGCGATGACCGATCGCGCCTTCACGCGTGGCACGAAGTAGCTCAGGGCTGCGACGTAGCAGCCAATCCACACCAGCAGCGGTACCACGAGCCACCAGTCGGCCCTGGCGAACAGCACCATCGCGCTGATCGCGTAGATCACCACATGCCAGAGCGCGTCCACGGATTGCACGGCGGAATCGCGCAGTGAAAAACCGGTCTGCATGATGCGCTGGGCAATGCGGCCGGCAAAGTCGTTCTGGAAGAACGTCAGGCTCTGTTTGAGCACGTAGCGGTGGTTCTGCCAGCGGATCAGGTTCGACAGGTTGGGGTTGATGACCTGATGCACGAGCACGTCGTGCAGCCCAAAGATGACCGGCCGCGCGATCAACGCCACAAAGGCCATCCACAGCAGCTCGTTGCGGTGGCGGCCAAAGAACGCGGGGCCGGGTGTCGCCTGGATCATGTCGACGATGCGGCCCAGGAAGTCGAACAGCGCGACTTCAATCAGCGCACCCAGCAGCCCCACGACCAGCAGGAACGCAAAGACGCCGCGCACTTCGCGCAGGAAGTAGGCGTAGAAGCGCCAGACATTGGCCGGAGGCTGTGTGTCGGGCAGGGGACGGAACGGATCAATGAGCTTTTCCAGGCGGCGCAGCAGCATGTCGGGTCGGGGGGAAGAGGAGACCGACGCCCCAGGGCGGGACGTGCGCGGAAGAGCTGCCCATGATACGCGCGTGAAAGTGCCCATGTTGGCGGGGTGGCTTACGGCGTGCAGGACTCGGCGATCGGCGTTCAGAACGCCATGCGTGAGGTTTTGAACTCGACGATTGGGGTTCCGAACGCCACGCGTGGGGTTGTTGAACTCCGCGATTGGGGTTCAGAACGCGACGTGTGAGGTTTTGAACCCGGCGGTTGGCGTTCAGGACGCGACGCGTGAGGTTTTGGACCCGGCGGTTGGGGTTCGGAACGCGACGTGTGGGGTTGTCGAACCCGGCGATTGGGGTTCGAAACTCGACACGAGAGGTTTTGGACTCTGCTGCTGGAGTTCGGAACCCGGCGTGCGAGGCTTTTCGCTCGACGTGTCGGCTTCGCATGAAAAAAGCCGCTCGATTGAGCGGCTTTCGGGTTCTGTCGGGAGCGGGGGCTCAGTGCACCACCATCCGCGTGAACGGCTCCACATAGGCCTGCAGGGTAATCATCAGCCCCACCAGGAAGGCCAGGGCCAGCGAGTGGAAGAACACGTAGCGCAGGATGTCGCCCTCGTGGCCGTACCACTTGGTGGCGGTGGACGCCACGACGATGGACTGCGCGTCGATCATCTTGCCCATCACGCCGCCCGAGCTGTTGGCCGCCGACATGAGGATCGGCGACAGGCCAAGCTGCTCGGCCGTGGTCTTCTGCAGGCCCCCGAACAGCACGTTCGATGCCGTGTCCGAGCCGGTCAGCGCCACGCCCAGCCAGCCCAACATCGTGCCGAATAGCGGATACAGCACGCCCGTATGGGCGAAGGCCAGGCCTAGCGTTGCGTCCAAGCCGGAGTAGCGCGTCAGGTAGCCGATGCCGAACATCGCGCAGATCGTCAGCAGCGAATAGCGCGTCAGCTTGATGGTGTTCCAGTACTCCTTCGCCATGCGCGGCAGCGAGTAGCCCATCAGCAGGCCGCCCACGATGGCCGACACCAGGATGCCCGTGCCCGCCATCGACAGCACGTTGAAGTTGAACACCGCGCCTTCGGCAATCACCTTGGGCACCACCGGCGGGCCCTTGAGCACCATCTTGTCCAGGCCCGGGATGGCGAACTTGAATGCCCAGAGGCCGTCGGCAAATGCCTTGAATTGCGGTACGCCCCAGATGAAGACGAACACCGTCAGGATCACCCAGGGCAGCCATGCCTGCACGCGCGTGATCTTGCCGTTGGTGCCGGTGGTGGCTTCGCGCGCCTCGGCGGCGGCTTCGGGGTCGACGCGGGAGTTGTCCTCGCGGTTGCGCAGGGCGGTCGACGTCCAGATCGTCTTGGGCTTCCACACCTTCAGGAACAGCGTGAGTGTGCCCATCGACACCAACGCCGCAATCACGTCCACCAGCCACGGGCCGTGGAAGTTCGACACCAGGAACTGCGGAATCGCAAACGACACGCCCGCCACCAGGATCGCCGGCCAAATCTGCAGCATGCCGCGGAAACCCGCGAACGCCCAGATCAGCCAGAACGGCACCAGCACCGAGAAGAACGGCAGCTGGCGGCCGACCATGGCCGAGAGCTGCAGCAAGTCCAGCCCCGTAACGGAAGCCAGGCCGATCAGCGGAGCGCCCAGCGCGCCGTAGGCCACCGGCGCGGTGTTGGCAATCAGGGCCAGGCCCGACGCGGCCAGCGGCGAGAAGCCCAGGCCGATCAGGATGGCGCCCGTCACCGCCACCGGCGTGCCGAAGCCCGCCGCGCCTTCGAAGAACGCGCCAAAGCTGAACGCCACCAGCAGCAGTTGCAGGCGGCGGTCTTCGGTAATGCCGGAAATGGAACTCTGCAAGACCTTGAACGACCCGTTCAAGGTGGTGAGCCGATGCAGGAAGATGATGTTGAGGACAATCCAGCCGATCGGGAACAGGCCCGAGACGATGCCAAGGCCCGCAGCCTTGCCGGCCATTGTGGTCGGCATGCCGAACACGAACGAGGCGATGCCCACCCCGACAATCAGCGCCAGGCCGGCGGCCAGATGCGCCTGCATATGGAAGAACGCCAGCGAGCACAGCAGCACCGCCACCGGTATCCCGGCTGCGATGGTCGACCACACGGCGCTGCCGAGCGGGTCATAGACTTGATTCCACATCTTGATCTCCTCCTGTTTGGGCGTTTCAGTTCTTCTCGATACCGAACGTCTTCTGTTGCCCCTTTTTTAAGAGGCAACCGCGGATTGTAGGAACAAGCGTGTCCGGGTCCGGGCAATATTCTGTCACTTTCGCCCTGAAAAGTATTCATCGGCGCCCGTGCGTGAGTTGGCGCGGCGCAAGCAATTGCACCGGGTAAATCCGGGTTGTGGAATCATTGCGCCTGCAGCGCAGCCCACCCACCCCCGACCCACTCCAATTCGCCCTCCATTCATGGCTTTTCTGACGGCCTTCCTGTCTCGCCGCCGCGGCGCCCGATTGGCTGCCGCTGTGGTCACTGCGTTTGTGGCATTGGCGACGCTGTCGCCTGTCGTGCATGGCCAGACTGCGGCAGCCCCAACGCAGGCGAACACCGAATCGACGCGGCCGCGTATCGGCCTGGTGCTGTCGGGCGGCGGGGCGCGCGGCTATGCGCATATTGGCGTGCTGAAGATGCTGGAGCGCATGCGCGTTCCCGTGGATGTGATTGCCGCCACGAGCATGGGCGCCGTGGTGGGCGGCCTGTACGCCAGCGGCATGCGTGCGGACGCGCTGGAGCAGAAGCTCTCGCAGGTGGACCTGAGCGACATCGCCTTCGATCGCAACGATCGGGCCAAGCTGCCGCAGTCGCTGCGCGAAGATGACTTCCAGTATCCGATCGGCCTGTCCGCCGGCTATGGCGACGGCAGGCTCAAGCTGCCGGCCGGGCTGGTGCAGGGCAACCGCCTGCTGGCGCTGCTCAAGAACTGGACGGCGCAGTGGCCCGACAACATCGACTTCTCGCGCCTGCCGATTCCGTTCAAGGCCATGGCGACGGATCTGGCCACGGGCGACGGGGTGATTCTCGACCACGGCTCGCTGCCGCTGGCCATGCGCGCCAGCATGGCGGTGCCGGGCCTGTTTGCCCCCATCGAGGTGGGCGGGCGCACGCTGGTGGATGGCGGCCTGGTGAGCAACCTGCCTGTGCAGCTCGCGCGCGACATGGGCGCAGACATCATCATCGCCGTCAATATCGGGTCGGACTTGCAGCGGCCTGAAGACCTGGCCTCGCCGGCCGCGGTGACGCAGCAGATGATCACCATCCTCGTCGGCCAGAACGTGCGGGCGCAAAAGGCGCTGCTGCGCGGCAAGGATGTGCTGATCGAGCCGCAGCTCTCGGAGCTTTCGTTCACGGATTTCGCCAAGGGCCCGCAGGGGGTGCTGCAGGGGGAGCGCGCGGCGCAGGGCGTCGAGGCGAAGCTCGCGGCGTTGTCGCTGTCGCCGCAGGCGTATGCCGCGTACCGCACCGCCCATGAGCCGCAGGGCACGTTGGTGGCGGGCGCGCGCATCGACGCCATTGATGTGACCACCAGCGGCCGTGTACCGCCTGCGCGTGTGCGCCAGTTGGTCAAGGTGCGCGAAGGCGACGCGTATGACGCCGAGGCGCTGAATCGCGAACTGTCGGCGCTGGCCACCACGGGCGACTTCGAAACCGTCACGCAGCAGCTGGTGGAACAGAACGGCGTGCATACGTTGAAGATCGATGCGCATGAAAAGTCCTGGGGCAACCAGTTCTTCCTGTTCGGGCTGGGCATGTCGACCAACTTCGACGGGCGCGGCGCGTTCAACGTCAATCTCGGTCATCGGTATCCGTGGCTCACGCAGAGCGGGCTGGAATGGCGCAATGACATCGTGCTCGGCAGCAACCGGGCGAGCATCCATACCGAGCTGCGCCAGCCGCTGTGGCAGGCGCGCGGGTTCTACGTGGCGCCGTATGCCGAGTACTCGCGCCGCCGCTCCGATCTCTACTTTGACGACGAGGCGCCGACCAAGGACGCCAAGCCGTTCAACAGCATGACCATGGAAACCGCGCGTGCCGGCGTCGACCTCGGTATCCCGCTCGGCCGCAAGGGCGAACTGCGGCTGGGCGTGAACTACATGAGCAAGAGCGCGGCGTTCAACTATCTGGCGTTGACGGACGAAGGGGCGCTGGATCTGCCGACGCTTCGCGCCAAGCAGCCGGCCTTTCGCGCCCAGTTGACGCTGGACCAACTGGATGACCCGCTGTTTCCGCGCAGCGGCTATTACTTCTACAGCAGCGTGGAAGCGGGCTTCGGTTCGCTCGACAAGAAGTTCAACACGGCCCAGGCCAAGGGCCTGTGGGCGACGAGCTACGGCCGCCACACGTTCAATGTGGCATTGGAAGGGGCTGGCCAGTTTGGCGTCAACAGCCCGACGCGGGAGAACGGCGGCAACACGGGCAACGGCGCCAACGAAGGCTTTTTCCTCGGCGGCTTCCAGCACCTTTCGGCCTACGCGCAGGATCAGTTCAACGGTCAGTACATGCTGTACGGCCGCCTGACCTATCTGTACGACCTGCGCATCGACGATCTGCTCGGCCTGCGCGCGCCGGTGTTCGGCGCCAGCGCGGAGGCCGGCAACGTCTGGCAGCTGCGCAACAACTTCGGCACCGGCCCTTACCTGAAGAGCGGCAGCGTATTCGTCGGCGGCAACAGCCCGATCGGGCCGCTGTACTTCGGTTTTGCGGTGGCGCCGCAGGGCGTGTGGAACGTGTACCTGCAGCTGGGTCGCGTCTTCTGAGCTGACGTTCTGGAACGACATCGGGCGACTGCGGTCTTGCGCGCTTCGTAAGGTCTTGATCAGACTGGGAAATCAATCGGTCAGGTCGCGGCGGATGTGCGTGCTAGCCTTCCGCTTCGCTTCGTTCAAGACCTCGGGCGCGGTCGCGCCCAGCCCCCTTTCTCATGATGTTCTCCGTGTTGTTCCGTCGTTACCGTTCGTCCCGGTGGTTGTTGTGCGCGTGCGCCCTGGCTGTGTTGCAGGCGTGCGGCAAGCATGCGGATGAGGCCGCCAAGCCCGCTGGTCCGCCGGAGGTCGAGTTTGCCGTTGCACAGCGCTCCGATGCGCCGCTGGTGACCGAATTGCCGGGCCGGCTTGAACCGTATCGCACGGCGGAAGTGCGGGCGCGCGTCGACGGCATCGTCCTCAAGCGGGCCTACGAAGAAGGCCAGGTGGTCAAGGCCGGCCAGGTGCTGTTCCGCATCGACCCGGCGCCGCTCAAGGCGCAGGTGGACGCCGCGCAAGGCGCGCTTGCCCGCGCGCAGGCGCAACTCGCCATCGCCCGCGACAAGGCGGCGCGCTACAAGGGCCTGGCCGCCACGCGCGCCGTGAGCGAGCTGGAATATGCCGAAGCGCAAGCCGCGGAGCGCCAGGCCGCCGCAGACGTGGTCTCCAGCCGTGCCGCGCTGGAAACCGCGCAACTGCGCCTGGGCTATGCCACCGTCACGGCCCCGATTGCCGGGCGCTCGCGCCGCGCGCAGGTCACCGAAGGTGCGCTGGTCAAGGAAGACGCTGCCACGCCGCTCACCACCGTCGAGCAGATCGATCCGATCTACGTAGACTTTGCGCAGCCCGCTGCCGAAGTGCTGGCCTTGCAGCGCGCGCTCAAGAAGGGCCAGGCCGCTGCATTGAGCGGCCAGGACATCGGCGTGCAGGTCATCCTGAGCGACGGCGTGGCGTACGAGCGCCCGGGCAGGCTGCTGTTCTCCGACTTGGCGGTGGACCGCGCAACGGACAACGTTTTGATGCGCGCCGTGCTGCCCAACCCCGACGGCCTGCTGCTGCCTGGCATGTACGTGCGCGTGAAGCTTTCGCACGCCGTGCAGCAGGGCGCGGTGACGGTTCCGAAGGGCGCGTTGCAGCGCGACCGCCACGGGGCATCCGTGTTTGTGGTGCAGGCCGACAATACGCTGGCCGTGCGTTCCGTGGCTGCGCAAACGTTGGCCGGTGACCAATGGCTCGTGACGAGCGGGCTGTCCGGCGGAGAGCGCCTCGTCATTCCGGGCATGCAGACGCTGGAAGCGGGCATGGCGGTCAAGCCGGTACCCGCAGCACCGCGTGCTGACACCAAGCCGAAGAAGGGCTGACCATGGCGCGCTTCTTTATCGACCGCCCGGTCTTTGCCTGGGTGATTGCGCTGGCCATCATCCTGGCCGGCGTGCTCGCGCTGCCCAAACTGCCCGTGGCGCAGTACCCGAACATTGCCCCGCCCAATGTCAGCATCTCGGCCAACTATCCGGGCGCGTCGGCGCGCACGGTGGAGAGTGCCGTCACCGCCATCATCGAGCGCGAAATGAACGGCGCGCCGGGGCTGCTGTACATGTCGTCGTCGTCCGATGCGGCGGGCAACGTGTCGATCAACCTGTCGTTCACGCAGGGCACGAGCCCCGATCTTGCGGCGGTGGAGGTGCAGAACCGGCTGAAGATCGTCGAGGAACGTCTGCCTGAGGTCGTGCGCCGCAACGGCATCCGCATCGAGAAGGCGGCCGAGAACTACATGATGTATCTGTCGCTGACGGCCGAGCGTGGCCGCTTTGACGGCATCGACCTGGGCGACCTTGCTTCGTCAGATTTGATTCCGCAGTTGCGTCGCGTGCCGGGCGTTGGCACCGCGCAGTTGTTCGATGCGGAATACGCCATGCGCATCTGGCCCGATGCCGACAAGCTGACCGCATTGGGCCTGACCGCCGGCGACCTGAGCGACGCCGTGCGCCGCTACAACGCGCGCATCACCGTGGGCGAGATCGGCAGCGGCGCCGTGCCGGGCAGCGCACCCATCAACGCGAGCGTCACCGGTGACGATGGGCTGACTACGCCGGATGCATTCGGCCAGATTCCGCTGCGTGCGGACGCGCAGGGCCGCATGGTGTTGCTGCGCGATGTGGCGCGCGTGGAGCTGGGCGGCAGCGATTACCTCTACCTCTCGCGCATGAACGGCAAGCCGGCCACGACCATCGGCATCAAGCTTGCCCCTGGCGCCAACGCCGTGGGCGTGGCCAAGCGCGTGCGCGCGGTGCTGGACGAAGCGCAGGCGCATTTCCCGCCCGGCGTGCGCTACGAGGTGGCGTACGACAGCTCGCGCTTTGTCGGCATCGCCATCGAGCAGGTGGTCAAGACGCTGCTCGAAGCCGTGGTGCTGGTGTTCCTGGTGATGATGCTGTTCATGCAGAACCTGCGCGCGACGCTGATCCCGACGCTGGTGGTGCCGATCGCGCTGCTGGGCACGTTTGCGGTGATGCTGCCGATGGGTTTTTCCATCAACGTGCTGACGCTGTTTGGCCTGGTGCTGGCCATCGGCATCCTCGTCGACGATGCCATCGTGGTGGTGGAAAACGTCGAACGCGTGATGCACGAAGAGGGGCTCTCGCCGCGCGAGGCAACGGCCAAGGCGATGCGGCAGATCAGCGGGGCCATCGTCGGCATCTCGCTGGTGCTGACGGCGGTGTTCGTGCCGATGGCGTTCTTTGGTGGCGCGGTGGGCAATATCTACCGGCAGTTTTCGCTGTCGCTGGCGGTGTCGATGGTGTTTTCGGCCTTCCTGGCACTGACGCTTACGCCAGCGCTTTGCGCGACGCTGCTCAAGCCGGTGCAGGCTGGTCACGGTGCCGAGCGCAAGGGCTTCTTCGGCGCATTCAACCGGGGCTTTGCGCGGTTGACGGCGCGCTACCAAGGCGGCGTTGCCAAGCTGCTGAACCGCACGGGCCGCGCGCTGGTGGCGTACGGCGCCGTTATCGGCGTGGTGGTGCTGCTGTTCACGCAACTGCCGACGGCCTTTCTGCCGGAAGAAGACACCGGCGAGTTCATGACCGTCGTCATGCTGCCGACCGGCGCCACACAGGCGCAAACGCTCGACGTCGTGCGGCAAGCCGAGCAGCACTTCATGACGCAGGAGCCGGCGGTGGCATCCACGCTGGCCATCACGGGCTTCAGCCTGTACGGCAACGGGCAGAACGCGGCCATGCTCTTCCTGACGCTCAAGGACTGGAAGCAACGCAAGGGCGTTGACCAGCACGTCGACGCCGTGGTCGAGCGCGCCAACGCGGCGTTCGGCAAGATCAAGGGCGCGATGGTCATGGCGATGAACTCGCCCGCGCTGCCGGAGCTGGGCAGCAAGCCCGGCTTCGACCTGCGCCTGCAGGACCGCGGAGGCGCCGGCTACGAGCGCCTTGCGCAGGCACGCGACCGCATGCTGGCTGAGGCTGCGAAGCATCCCGCACTGTCGGAAGTCACGTTTGCGGGCCAGGGCGATGCACCGCAGGTGCTGATCGATGTGGACCGCAAGAAGGCGCTGTCGATGGGCGTGTCGATTGATGACATCAACCGCACGCTGGCCGTGATGTTCGGCTCCGATTACGCCGGCGATTTCGTCTACCGCAATCAGGTGCGCCGCGTGATCGTGCAGGCCGACGGCAAGCAGCGCGTCTCGGTCGAGCAGCTTGGCCGCATGCATGTGCGCAATGCGGCTGGGGCGATGGTGCCGCTCTCGGCGTTCACCACGACGAAGTGGATTGTGGGGCCCCTCAAGCTCGATCGCTACAACGGCTTTCCGGCCATGACGATCACCGGCTCGCCCGCGCCGGGTCACAGCTCCGGCGAGGCGATGGCGGCGATGGAGTCGATTGCGCGCGGCCTGCCCGAAGGCTTCGGCTACGAGTGGACGGGGCAGTCGTTCGAGGAGCGGCTGTCGGGTGCGCAGGCGCCGGCGCTGTTTGCGCTGTCGATCCTCGTCGTGTTCCTGTGCCTCGCAGCGCTGTACGAGAGCTGGTCGATTCCGCTGGCAGTCATGCTGGTGGTGCCGCTGGGGGTGCTGGGTGCGCTGCTGGGCGCCACGCTGCGCTTCCTGCCCAACGACATCTATTTCAAGGTCGGGCTTATTGCGACCATCGGCCTGTCGGCCAAGAACGCGATCCTGATCATCGAAGTGGCCAAGGATCTCGTGGCGCAGGGCATGGGCTTGATCGACGCCACGCTGGAGGCTGCGCGCCTGCGCTTCCGGCCGATCGTGATGACGTCGCTGGCGTTTGCCTTTGGCGTCGTGCCGCTGGCGATTGCGACCGGCGCGGCATCGGCCAGCCAGCGCGCCATCGGCACGGGTGTGCTGGGCGGGATCATCGCGGCGACGGTGCTGGCGGTGTTCCTGGTGCCGGTGTTCTTTGTGGTGGTGCGGCGCGTGTTCAAGGGCAGCGAGCGGCAGCGCCGGCTGGACGCGGCGCACGAGCACGAGACTGCGGGGCCGGCGGCCTGATCGGCGTCGTGATCAATCTGCGGCGGCTGGGCTCTTACGCCTGGCCGCTGCGGGGTCGAAACCGAAGAAGCCGAGGACCTCGGCGGCGACCTGATCGCGGTCGTTGTCCACACAGATCATGTGGTAGCTGTTTTCCAGCACCACGCTGCGCGCATGGGGCAGGGTGGCCTGCAGTGTTTGGGCCGAGCGCAGGCTGGTGAGTTCGTCTTCACGGGAATGGATCACCAGCGTCTGGCACTGCGTCTCGGGCGCGCCGGACAGCGCCCAGCGTCGCAGTCGGTCCACCTGCCGAATGCACGCCAGCGGCACCCACGGGTAGTGGAAGCTGTCGCCGCGTGCGAGCTTCGCCTTGATGATCCGACGCAACAGCGGGTTCTTGATGCCGAACGGCTCGTCTTCTTCCACGCGCATGCGCGCCGCCATGCCCGGGATGCGATAGACCAGGTAGCGCAGATCCCGATACCACGGCGTCGACCAGCCATCGATATGGATCGGCGTGGCGAGCAGCGCCAGCCTGTCCTGCGGGCGCGCAATGCCATGCCGAACCCGGTGCGCCAGCACCAGCGCCAGCAATGCGCCCATGCACATCCCAGCGATATGCACGGTGTCGTGCTCGGCGATGAGCTGCTCATACGTTTGCGTGAGCGTTTCAAGCCAGGCCTCGGCGAGCATGTGGATCAGGTCTTCGGGGCGCGTGCCGTGGCCAGGCAAGGTTGGCACGTGCGTGACCGCGCCGGCGTTGCGCAGCGCTTTTTGCAGCACGCCCACGTCGTAGGCCGTGCCGCCCAGACCATGGATCAGCAGCACAGCCGTGCTGCCGGACGCCGATGCGGTCACAGTGCGGTCTCGACCGACCAGGTACCGGTGACGAGCGCCATGTTGCCCACGGCATCCATCAGCGGGCCACCGGTATCCACCACGGTGTGCAGCGTGCCGTCGCGTGCGGTGATGCGCAGCGTCTGGCGGCGCGCGGGCATGGCGGCTCCGTCGTCCAGCGAGGTCTCTCCGAGCCAACGTGCACGCAGCGCGTCGCGATCATCCGGATGCACCAGTTGCAGTACGGTCGAGATCGACGCCATGCTCGCCGCGTCGTGTCCGAAGACGAGGACCACGTCGCCGCCCCAGTCGATGCGGCCGCTGGCCGGGTCGATGGTGTAGACGAGCTGGCCCGATGTTGCCAACGCCAGTTCCGCGCGGTTCTGCCATTGCGCGCTCTGCTCGTGCAGTTGTTCGCGCGTGGTTTTGAGCGCGCTCACCAGCAGCACCAGCAGCGCGGCAATGCCCAGGTACAGCTGCGCTTCCAGCAGCGACTGACCATAGTGGTGATCGAGCACGGCGAATGGGCCGTCGCCCTCGGCGGTTTGCGTCAGCGCCACCAGCGTGAGCAGCAGCACGGCCATGGAGCCGCCGCGGCCGCCCCACAGCAGGGCCACCACCACGGCAAAGAACAGGGGGACGTAGGTCAGCGCAAAGCCGATGCCGTCGCCAAACTTGGCATCGCTGTTGCCATCGAAGATGACGTACGCCGACAGCGCCAGCGCAATCGCGGCCGCCAGGCCCAGCAGGAAATCCGTGCGGTCCGTGCCGCCCGAGCGGAATGCGCGAAAGCGTGACCACGCCGCCAACACCGGCGTGACGATCAGCACGCCCAGGAAATCCGACGCCGCCCAGATGCGCAGCACGTGGCCGAACGCGCCGCCCTGCGACCACGCAAACCATGCCGCCCCGAACAGCGCCCCGAGCAGCGCGCTGACCGCGCCCGCCACCAGCATCGCGCGCACAAAGTACAAGCCTTCGAGCGGTACGCGCGCGAGCCTCACCAGCGCCACGGCCAGGGCCGCGCTCCCGGCTTCGTCGAGCACGAACAACATGGCGTGCGCCGGGTTGGTGTGTTCAATCGCGGCCAGCGCCAGCTGGGCCACGGCAAACGCCGCGCCCAGCCCCGGCCATTCGCGGTACGGCCGCAGCATGAACGCCGCCATGGTCACGCCTGCCGGCAGCCAGATGTATCCCGTCATGTCGACCGGCCCATTCAGCCGGTGCGACACGATGGCGGCAACCAGGTAAAGCGCGCCCCAGAGGATCGTGGCGACGGTGGTGGAAGGTCGGTTCAATGGCATCCGGGTTTCCCTCGGTGAAAACAAAAAACCGCGCCGGCTTGGGTGCCGTGCGCGGTTGGTGATGCTACCGCAACCGGTTTCGGGCGGGCTTAGACGACAGGCAGCGCCAGGACTTCCCGTGCGGCGCGGCGGTCGCGCAACTCGGCCATCCAGCGCTCGAGGTTCGGGCGCGCCGGGCGGTCCATCGGCAGGCCGAGCCAGCGGTGTGTGGCGCAGCCGCAGACGATGTCGGCCATGGTGAAGCGGCGGCCGGCCACGTAGGGCTGCTTGGCCAGCACGGCTTCGAGGACGGCGGTGCTGCGTTCCGCGGCCTGGCGCGAGCGTTCAATGCGCGCGGCGTCGCGCTGGTCTTCCGGCGTACGCACGAGCTGCATGAACGCATCCACCATCGACGGGCTGTACGACGTGGTCTGCCAGTCCATCCACCGGTCGGCATCGGCGCGCTCGTGAAGCTCCAGCGGGTAGAGGTTGCCCGGGCCGTAGCGTGCCGAGAGATAGCGCACGATGGCGTTGGACTCCCACAGCACGAAGCGCGTATCGCCGGCATCGTTCAGGCCGTCTTCGATGACGGGGATCATCCCGTTCGGGTTCATCGCCTTGAATTCCGGCGTGTCGACGCCGCCGAAGGCGCCGCCGACGTCGATGCGCTCATGGTCCAGCGACAGCTCGCGCGCGCACCAGACCACTTTCTGAACGTTGACCGAAGAGAGTCTTCCCCAGATCCGCAGCATCGACGACGGCTCCTTTCTCGAATGGATGAATGGACAGTTAGGTAATTTAGGCGGCCTTCGGCGTGAGCGCAGCGATTTCTGCGCGGATCAGCTCGCCCAGCACGGCGATGCCTTGCTCGATGCGCTCCGGTGCCACCGTCACGAACGCCAGGCGCAGGGTATTGCGACGCGGCGCATTGGCATAGAACGGTGCGCCCGGCACGAACGCCACGTTGCGCGCGACGGCCTTTTCCAGCAGCGACATCGTGTCGATGCCTTCCGGCACTTCCACCCAGATGAACATGCCGCCTTCCGGGCGGTTCCAGTGCACGCCGGCCGGCATGTGGCGCGTGAGCGAGTCGAGCATCGCTTCGCATTGCTTGCCGTAAAGGTTCCGGATGCTGGGGATGTGCGTGTCGAGCAGCCCGGTCTTCAGCACCTCATACGCCACGCGCTGCGTGAAGCTGGGCGTGTGCAGATCCGATGCCTGCTTGGCCTGCACGAGTTTGAAGTGGATATGTTCGGGCGCGATGATGTAGCCCAGGCGCATGCCCGGTGCCAGGATCTTCGAGAACGAGCCCATGTAGACCACGCCGTCCGGATTGAGCGAGCGCAGCGAGGGCAGGGCGTCGCCGGTGTAGCTCAGCTCGCCGTACGGGTCGTCTTCAACGAGGAGCACGCCGAGTTCCTTCGCGCGGGCCACCAGGGCCTGGCGACGGTCCAGCGGCAGGCGGCGGCCAGTCGGGTTCTGGAAGTTCGGGATCGTGTAGAAGAAGCGTGCGCCGGCCGCCAGCTCGGGCGTGAGCGCCTCGGGCAGCAGGCCCTTGTCGTCGGTGGCGATGGACGTATAGCTCGGCTCGAACAGCGAGAACGCCTGCAGCGCGCCGAGGTACGTCGGCGTTTCGACCAGCACCTTGCTTTGCGGGTCGATGAAGATCTTGCCGAGCAGGTCCAGCCCCTGTTGCGAGCCCGTGGTGATGAGCACGCGCGAGGCGGTGGTGCCATGACGCTGGGCGATCCACTCGCGCAGCACCGACAGGCCTTCGGTCGGGGTGTACTGCAGCGAGGCCTGCGGGTTGTCGGCAAACATGCGGGCGCACGCCGCCTGAATCGCTTCGACCGGGAAGGTGACCGGGGCGGGCAGGCCGCCGGCAAACGAAATGACCTCAGGACGTTCGGTGATCTTGAGGATTTCCCGGATCGCCGAGCTGGTGAGTTTCTGAGCGCGGCTGGAGAAGGTACAGGCGGTGTGGTCCATGGTGTGGTCCTAGTGTTGCGGCGCCCACCTCGTGAGCGAGCGCCGTGGGTGGGCAAGACGGTGAGAATAGCAGGCAACCGGCCCGTCTAACACTGGCCGGCTGCCGGTAACACAGCAGAAAAAAGCGTCGCTCAGGCGACTTCGGCAATCAGCTCGATCTCGACGCACGCACCAAACGGAATCTGTGCGACGCCGAAGGCGCTGCGGGCGTGCTTGCCGGCGTCACCAAACACCTCGACGAACAGTTCCGATGCGCCGTTGGTCACCAGGTGCTGCTCGGTGAACTCCTGGGTGGAGTTGACCAGGCTCATCACCTTGACGATGCGCTTGACGCGGCTGAGGTCACCGCCCAGGTGCGTGTTCAGCGTAGCGATCAGGTCGATGGCGATGGCGCGTGCGGCTGCCTTGCCTTGCTCGGTCGTCATGTCGGCGCCCAGCTTGCCAACCCACGGCTTGCCGTCTTTCTTGGCGATGTGGCCGGACAGGAAGACCTGATTGCCGGTTTGCGCGGCCATGACGTAGGCGGCAGCGGGGGCGCCGGCGGCGGGCAGTTCGATGCCGAGTTGCTTGAGCTTGGCCTGAGCGTCGTGCGAGGCGGTCATGAAGACTCCTTGGTAAGTGCGGTCAACAAAAGAGGGAAGACGTTGCTATCGGCGGACCGACGTGCGCCGGCCGATGCCGACCACGGCAATGACGGCCAGCGCAAACAGCACGGTCGGCGCATCGAGCGATTCGCCCAGCAGCAGCCAGCCGCCGATCAACGTCATGAAAGGTTGCAGCAATTGTATCTGGCCGACCCGCGCAACACCGCCCGCTGCCAGGCCGGAATACCAGAACAGGAAGCCGATGAACATGGAAAAGGCCGATACATAAGCCAGCCCCATCCACGCCCGGGACGACGCATGCGCCAGCGCCTCGGCCTGATGTGTGGACGGCAGCCATGCCAGCGCGCCCACCAGCGGCAGCAGCACCGGCAGGGAGACGACCAGCGCCCAGGCAATTGTCTGCATGCCGCCCAGCTCGCGCGCGAGCCTGCCGCCGGTGGCATAGCCGAGGGCGCCCGTCACCATGGCGGCGAAGAGGAGCCAATCGGCGCGGTGGAGGGCGCCCGCACCCTGCAGCAGCGCAAATGAGACGACGAGCACGCTGCCAATGACCGCGCACAGCCAGAACCCGGCGGACGGCCGCTCGCGCCCGAACCACGCGGCAAAGATGGCGGTCGCAAGCGGCAGCAGGCCCGTGATGATGGCGCCATGGGCGGCCGGCACATCGCGCATCGCCAGCGACGAGAACAGCGGAAAGCCGACCACCACGCCCATCGCCGTCACCGCCAGTTGCCAGCATTGATTGCCGCGCGGGCGCTTGCCGGCCGAGAACGCGCCCGTGGCCCCGAGCAGCACGAGCGCCAGAACGCTTGCCAGCACCGCGCGCGCCAGCGCCACGAAGGTGGCATCCAGTTCGGCGACGGCCATGCGCGTGAACGGCAGCGTCTGGCTGAAGATGGCCACGCCGATAAAGCCCAGCAGCAGCCCGCGGCGTTCAGCGTGGTCAATGTGTGGTGTGGGCAGGGTGACGGACTTGTTCATGGCGGCCGCTCAATCGGCAAACGCCACGGCGACGCGTCGGTTCTGGCGGCTTTTCTTTTCGATCTTGGTGACGACCACGCGGCCGATTTCACCGGTCGCCCGCACATGGGTGCCGCCGCACGGTTGGCGGTCGATGCCGTCAATGTGGATGATGCGGATGGCTGAGGCGCCTGCCGGCGGCGCTGCGCCGATGGTGCGCACGAGTTCGGGTTGCGCGGCCAGTTCTTCCGGCGTGATCAGGTCGATGCGCACCGGCGTGTTCCGGCCGATGAGTTCGTTCAGCTGCGTGGTCAGCGTGTCGCGGTCGAGCGTCGATTCCGGCAGGTCGAAATCGATGCGGCCGGCATCTGGCGAGATACCGCAACCCGTGACCGGCACCGGAATCAGCGAGCCCAGCAGGTGCAGGCACGTATGCAGCCGCATCAGGCGGTGCCGGCGCTCCCAGTCGATGGTGGCCGTGACCGGCGTGCCGGGCTTGAGCGGGGAGAGGTCTGCGCCGTCGGCAGGCACATGCAGAACGGTTTGGCGATCAGCGCTGTAGACGGTGTCGGCAATCGCAAGGGTGTGCCCATCGGCCAGGACCAGCGTGCCGGTGTCGCCCGCCTGGCCGCCGCTGCGGGCGTAGAACACCGTGGCGTCCAGTTCGATGCCTTCCGGATGCACGGCGACGATGGTGGCGTCGCAGGTGGCGCGGTAGGCGTCTTCATCAAAGCGTTTCAACGTTGGCATCGGGGGCGTCTCCGGGTTCGCTGGGGGCAGAATTCTGACCTTGATCCTACCGAACTGCGTCTGTACAGTACCTGTACACTTTGTCGTGGCGC
This sequence comes from Ralstonia sp. UNC404CL21Col, assembly GCF_000620465.1. GTDB lineage: Bacteria > Pseudomonadota > Gammaproteobacteria > Burkholderiales > Burkholderiaceae > Ralstonia > Ralstonia flatus. The sequence goes on along the minus strand of NZ_JIBE01000003.1, from coordinate 472,729 downwards.
TTTCTGTACAGTTTTCGGCCCGCTTCTGCCTACCTTGTCATGAATTCCACCTCCCACATCATCAGCCTGGATGCCCGCCGCGCGGCCGCCCGCCCGGCGGCGGAGCAGTTGCCCGACCCGATTCCGTCGGCGCAGATGACGCTGGTGGATCAGCTCACCGAATGGGCGCGCATGCGCATCGACGAGCGCGTGTTTCGTGCCGGGATGCGCATGCCGTCGATCCGGCAACTGGCGCAGGAGAAAAGCATTTCGCGCTTCACCGTGGTGGAGGCGTACGAGCGGCTGGTGGCGCAGGGGTATCTGGAATCGCGCCGCGGTTCGGGCTTCTACGTCAAGGAGCGCCAGGCGCCATTGCCCGAAGAGCCGGTCGCGCCGCCGCCCACCGCCGCGCGCAAGATCGACGTGACGTGGCTGCTGCGGAACATGTTCCATTCCGCCGAGCCACGCAAGGCGCCCGGCATCGGTTTTCTGCCCAACGGCTGGCTCGACGGCGAACTGATCGCCAACGCGCTGCGCACGCTCGGCCGGCAGAACGGCAACCAGTTTCTGGCGTGGGGATCGCCGCAGGGCTTCTTGCCGCTGCGCCAGCAGTTGCAGACGCGGTTGGCGGAGCTGGAGATCGGCGCGCGGCCGGACCAGATCGTCATGACGTCGGGCATCACCTCGTCGCTTGACCTGATCGCGCGCCAGTACGTGCAGCCCGGCGATACGGTGCTGGTGGGCGACCCGGCGTGGTTCCTGATGTTCGGCCGCTTTGCCGCGCAAGGGGCGCAGGTGATCGGCGTGCCCTACACCGCCGAGGGGCCCGACCTGGTGGCGCTGGAGGGGCTGGTGCAGGTGCGCCGGCCCAAGCTGCTGATCATCAACTCGATCCTGCATAACCCGACCGGCACGTCGCTGTCGGCGGCCAAGGCGTTTCAGTTGCTGCGGCTGGCCGAGCAGTACGGCTTCCTGATCGTCGAAGACGATATCTACGGCGATCTCGCCCCGCCCGGACATCCCGGGACACGGCTGGCCAGTCTGGACCAGCTGCGCCGCGTGATCTACCTGAGCAGCTTCTCCAAGACGCTCGCGGCCAACCTGCGTGTAGGGTTCATTGCCTGCCACCCCGAGCTGGCCAAGAACCTCGTCGACGGCAAATTGCTGACGGGCCTCGTCACGCCGGAGATCAACGAGCGCGTGCTCTACAAGATCCTGACCGAAGGCCATTACCGCAAGCATGTCGAACGCATACGCGCCCGTCTGGACCGCGCCCGCGACGGCGTGCAGCGCAGCCTGGAGCGCATGGGCCTGAAGCTGTTTGCGCAGCAGGGGGCCGGCATGTTTCTCTGGGCCGATACCGGTCAGGACACCAACGCCATTGCCCGCGCCGGGCACGAACAAGGCTATGTGTTTGCGCCCGGGAGCCTGTTTTCGCCGTCGCAGATGCCGTCGACGTGGATGCGCTTCAACATTGCCACCAGCGCCGATCCGGAGTTGCTGCGGTTTCTGGCCGAGCAGCTCGATCGCGGGGCTTGAAAAACGGCCGCCACGCCTTATCTAGCCTCACAAATTCATGCGGGCGCACGCGCAAGGTGTAGCCCGCTTCTCTTTCCACTTTCCAGACTTTTTATGCACACCATGAGCGCACCGCACGAGAAGATGGCTTTCCAGGCAGAAGTGAAGCAGCTTCTGCATCTGATGATCCACTCGCTGTACAGCAACAAGGAAATCTTCCTGCGGGAGCTGGTTTCCAATGCGTCGGATGCGGTCGACAAGCTGCGCTTCGAGGGCATCGCCGATCCGTCGCTGCTGGAAGGCGGCGGGGAGCTGGGTATCCGCATCGGCTTTGACGCTGCCGCGCGCACCATCACCATTGCCGACAATGGCATCGGCATGAGCCGCGACGAGGCGATCCGCAACCTCGGCACCATCGCCCGCTCGGGCACGCGCGAGTTCTTCAGCCAGCTGTCGGGCGACCAGCAGAAGGACGCCGCCCTCATCGGCCAGTTTGGCGTGGGCTTCTACTCGGCGTTCATCGTGGCCGACCGCGTAACGGTGGAATCGCGCCGCGCCGGCGTGCCGGCCGAAGAAGGCGTGCGCTGGGAAAGCACGGGCGACGGCGAATTTACCGTCGACACGATCGAACGCGCGGAGCGCGGCACCACCATCACGCTGCACCTGCGCGAAGGCGAGGACGATTTCCTCTCCGCCTGGCGCGTCAAGTCGGTGGTGCAGAAGTATTCGGACCATATCTCCCTGCCGATCCAGATGCGCAAGGAAGCATGGGACGAAGAGAAAAAAGCGATGGTCGCCCAGGACGAATGGGAAACCATCAACCAGGGCAGCGCCCTGTGGGCACGCCCGCGTGCTGACGTGACCGACGATCAGTACATCGCCTTCTACCAGCACATCGCGCACGAAAACGGCAAGCCGCTGGCCTGGACGCACAACCGCGTGGAAGGCCGCAGCGAATACACGCAGCTGCTGTACATCCCGACCAACGCGCCGTTCGACCTGTGGGATCGCGAGCGCCGCAGCGGCCTGAAGCTGTACGTCAAGCGCGTCTTCATCATGGATGACGCCGAGCAACTGCTGCCGGGCTACCTGCGCTTCGTGAAGGGCGTGATCGATTCGACGGACTTGCCGCTGAACGTGTCGCGCGAAATCCTGCAGGAAAGCCGCGACGTGAAGGCCATCCGCGAGGGTTCCACCAAGCGCGTGCTGGGCATGCTCGAATCGATGGCCGAGTCGGATGACGCCGCCGAGAAGGAAAAGTACGCCACGTTCTGGCAGAACTTCGGCCAGGTGCTCAAGGAAGGCATCGGCGAAGACCATGCCAATAAGGACCGTATTGCGAAGCTGCTGCGCTTTGCTTCCACGCACAACGAAGACAGCGCACAGACCGTTTCGCTGGCGGATTACATCGGCCGCATGAAGGAAGGTCAGGACAAGATCTACTACGTGACCGCCGAAAACTGGACGGCCGCCAAGTCGAGCCCGCATCTGGAAATCTTCCGCAAGAAGGGCGTGGAAGTGCTGCTCCTGACCGACCGCGTGGACGAGTGGATGCTCTCGTTCCTGCACGACTTCGAAGAGAAGGAACTGGTGTCGGTGGCGCGTGGCGATCTCGACCTGGGCGCCTTGGAAGACGAAGCCGAGAAGGCCGAGCACGCCAAGGTGGAAGGCGAGTTCAAGCCGTTGGTCGAGCGTGCCAAGGCGGTGCTGGGCGACAAGGCCAAGGACGTGCGGATCACGCATCGCCTGACCGATTCGCCGTCGTGCCTGGTGGCCGATGAAGGCGATATCAGCGGCACGCTGGCCCGTCTGCTGAAGCAGGCCGGCCAACAGGCGCCCGACAGCAAGCCGGTCCTGGAGCTGAACCCGACGCATCCGCTCGTGCGCAAGCTCGCGCTGCTGGAAACCGTGACCGGCAACGAAGCCGACCGCGCCGCGTTCGAGGATCGCATTCACGTGTTGTTCGATCAGGCGCTGCTGGCGGAAGGCGGCGCTTTGACCGACCCGGCGGCTTACGTCCAACGCGTGAACCGTCTGCTGGCCTGACGACGAGCGTGACGCTCAAGCGATGCTTTCCGCCTGTGGTCGACGCGCACACGCGCGTGCTGATCCTGGGCAGCCTGCCCGGCGAAGCATCGCTTGCGCAATCGCAGTACTACGCCTACAAGCACAACCAGTTCTGGCGCCTCGCCGGCGAGGTGATCGGCGAGGACTTGCCGGGCATGGAATACGCAGCGCGCTTGCAGGCGCTGCTCGCGCATCGCATCGGCTTGTGGGACGTGGTGGCTGAAGCCAAGCGCGAAGGCAGTCTCGACAGCAAGATTCGGGACCTTGCCGGGAATGACCTCGCGGGCTTGATCGCTTCGTTGCCGGAACTGGCGGTCATTGCCTTCAACGGCGGTACCGCCGCGCGCATCGGCATGAAGGCGCTGGGCGATATTGGCGATCGCCACACCATCCTCAAACTTCCTTCCAGCAGTCCTGCCTATGCAGCCGTGCCGTATGCCCAGAAGCTGGCGGCGTGGCAGGCGCTGCGTGAGTGGCTGTCGTAGCGCGCGACCTGGCCAGCCGCTGTACTGGATAGTCGCGTCAGGTGGCGTGCAGGCACGCCCTGCGCCGGCCGAATCGCTGGCCTACACTGTGCCCTGCGCGAGAAAGCGCGGCGCCGACGGATCGTTCGCTGCCACAACAACGGATACCAAGGAAATCAGCTCCATGACCACACCTTCGATGTACGAGTTTCTCGTCCCGACTGCCAACCGCATGCTTGGCAACCTGTCGGCGCTGCTCGACAAGGCGGCCGCCTACGCAGAAGCGAAGAAGTTCGACCCGGCCAACCTGATGACCGCGCGTCTTGCGCCGGACATGCATCCGTTCACGCGGCAGGTGCAGATTGCCTGCGATCAGGCCAAGGGCGGTGCGGCGCGTCTGTCGGGCAACGAGGTGCCGTCGTACCCGGATGAGGAGACGACCATTCCGGAGCTGAAGGCGCGCATTGTCAAGACGCTCGCGTTCGTCAACAGCATCGACCCCGCGGCGTTCGCCGGCAGTGAAGATCGCCAGATCACGCTCAAGAGCCCGACGCGCGAACTGCAGTTCACGGGCATCGATTACCTGCGCGGTTTCGTGCTGCCGAACCTGTATTTCCATGTCACCACGGCCTACGCGCTGCTGCGCCATAACGGCGTGGAAATCGGCAAGATGGATTTCCTCGGCCGCCCCTGAGAAGCGCTGCGCTGGAGAACCACGCCGGCCGCGTGATGACAGGCGCCGGCGTGCATTGTCGAACGAGCGGTCCAACCGCGGCTCCATGCGGATTCCGGGCCGTCAATGCGCAAACGTTAAGGGCCTGACACACCCGCCCCGCAGCGCATCTGTCACAATCGCGCCCGAGGCCGACGCGGGGGGGCGTCGGTGCATTTCACTACCGGGCCTTCACATGCCGTTTCTTGGAATCGGGTTTCACGTCATCGTCGCGCTGTTTTTTGCGGTGCACGTCGTGCGCAACAACCAGAACATGTACTGGTTGTTCATCCTGTTTGCGTTTCCGTTGCTGGGCAGCGTGGTGTATTTCTTCGCGATCTATCTGCCGGAGATGCGCCACTCGCGCGGCGCCCGCGTTGCCAGCCGCGCTGTGACGCAACTGATCGATCCGAACCGCGCCGTGCGCGAAGCCCGCAACGATTTCGACCGCGCGCCCACCGTGCAGCACCGCCTGCGTCTGGGCGAAGCACTGCTGGAAGCCGGCGATGCGAAGGAAGCGCGCCAGCACTTCGAGCAGGCAGCGACCGGCCCGTTTGCCGGCGACCCGGCCGTGCTGCTCGGCCTGGCGCGCGCGCAGTTCGCCACGGGCGAGGCGGCGCTCGCCAAGGACACGCTCGACAAGCTGTTCGAAGCGCATCGCGTGACACGCCAGCAGCCCGACCCCACATTGCTGTACGCACGTGCATTGGCCGCGACGAACGCGCCGAATACGCGTGAAGCGTTCGAGCAGGCCCTGACCTGCGCGAACGATGCCGCAGCCCGTTGCCTCTTCGGCGAATGGCTGCTCGCGCAGAACAACGATGCCGACAAGCAGCGCGCGCAGGCCCTGTTTGAAGAAATCCTGCGCGACGCCAAGCACTGGACGCGCTACGCCAAAGACCACAATCGTGAATGGCTGCAGCGTGCCGCGGCCGCTCAGTCTTCTTCCCGTTGATCCGCTTTATGACGCTGTTGAAACGTAAATCCATCGAGGCCGTCGCCTCGCGCCGTCCGGCCCGTGCCAAGCGCGAAGACCGCCAGAGCCACGATGACGAACCGAAGCGCATGGCCCCGCGCTTTGCGCCCGTCACGTTCTCTGAACTGGCGGGGGTCCGCTATCTGCACTTCGGTACCGAATGGGTGCAGGGCGCCATGCGGCTGTCCAAGCCCGATGCCATCGAGCTGGAATATGCGCAGCAGATGATGGCGTGGCTGCTGTTTCTCGACCCGGCTGCGCGAGCGGACTTCCGCGTCGTGCAACTGGGTCTCGGCGCTGCCGCGCTCACCAAGTTCTGCCACCGTCACCTTGCGCCCGCGCAGGTGACGGCGGTGGAGCTGAACCCGTCGGTGATCGTCGCGGCGCGCAGCATGTTCGGCCTGCCGTTTGACGACGCCCGGTTGAGCGTGCTCGAACAGGACGCCTACGACTGGGTGATGGACGCCAGCCACCACGGCACCGTCGATGCATTGCAGATCGACCTGTACGACGCCACCGCGCGCGGCCCCGTGCTCGATACGCCGGCGTTCTACAAGGCTTGCCGCCAGGTGCTGCGCTCGCCGGGTGTGATGACGATCAACCTGTTTGGCGACCACACCAGTTTCCCGCGCAATATCGAGCGCATCTGCGACGCGTTCGACAATCGCGTGCTGGTCTTTCCTGAAGTGCACGACGGCAATGTGATCGCGCTTGCGTTCAATGGGCCGCCGCTGCACGTCAGTTGGGAAGATGTGCAGGCGCGCGCCGCCGCGCTGCAGGCCTCGCTCAAGCTGCCGACCAAGGGTTGGGCTGACGGTTTGCGCAGTGCCAACGCCGGCCAGGAAGACGCGCTGTCCATCTGATCGCTGCCGCGTGCCGCCCATGCAAAACGCCCCGACTTTCGGGGCGTTTGCTTTTGTGCGGGGCGCTCAGGCGGCGTCGCCCATGCCTGGCATCTGGTCGATGAAGCCGGTCACCGTGTGCATGCGGTCGCCTTCGATGCGTACGAAATCGGTACCCTTGACCAGCGCCTGCCCCTCGGGGCCGAGCGTCCAGCGGAAGCGGATCGTGTCCTGCACGACATCCGCGCCGCCGTCGCGCGCAAAGCGGAAGCCGGGGAACTTCGCCTGCACGCCCGCAATGAGCGCCTCGATGTCGTCATGGCCGGCGCCCTGCATCAGCGGATCGACATACGTGGCGCTCTCCGTCCAGGTTTGCGCGACGAGGGCGCGGCGTTGTGCAGCGTCTGTTGCGTTCCACGCGGCGATGTAACGGTCGACCAGCGTATCGGCGAGCGTGTCGTTGGCGGCGAGTTGGGTGGCGGTCATGACGTTTCTCCGTTCGAAGTGGGAAGCTTGCCAGCGCGGTGATGGGGCATGCGCTGGATGGCTTCATCTTCGGCGGCAGCGTGGATGGTGTCGATTACGCGTCAGGTAATCACCGTGTCCACGCCCGGAGAAACGCTCGGAAGCGCGTTACTTCGATAGCAACCGCATCGCCGATTCCAACCCCGCAATCGTCACCGGATACATCCGCGTCTTCATGATCTGGTTGATGACCGAGATGGATTGGCGGTATTCCCACAGGCCTTCCGGCTCGGGGTTGAGCCAGACAAATTTCGGGAACTGTTCGATCAACCGCTTGAGCCACGTGGCGCCGGCTTCGGCGTTGTTGTATTCCACCGAGCCGCCGGCCTGCAGGATTTCATACGGGCTCATGGTCGCGTCGCCCACGAAGATCAGCTTGTAGTCGGGCGGGTATTTGCGGATGACGTCCCAGGTGGAGAAGCGTTCTGCGTGGCGGCGCCGGTTGTTCTTCCACAGCCATTCGTAGACGCAGTTGTGGAAGTAGTAATACTCGAGGTGCTTGAACTCGGTCTTGGCGGCGGAGAAAAGTTCTTCCACGCGCTTGATGTGGTCGTCCATCGAGCCGCCCACATCCATCAGCATCAGCACCTTGACGTTGTTGTGCCGCTCGGGGCGCATCTTGATGTCGAGCATGCCGGCGTTGGCGGCGGTGGAGTGGATGGTGTCGTCCAGGTCCAGCTCGATGTCGGCACCGTCACGCGCGAACTTGCGCAGGCGGCGCAGCGCCACCTTGATGTTGCGCGTGCCCAGTTCGACGGTGTCGTCGTAGTCTTTGTACGCGCGTGCTTCCCACACCTTGACCGCGGTGCGGTTGCCCTTCGATGGCCCGCCGATGCGGATGCCTTCCGGGTTGTAGCCGCCGTGCCCGAACGGCGACGTGCCACCCGTGCCGATCCATTTGTTGCCACCTTCGTGGCGCTCGTGCTGCTCGTTCAGCAGTTCTTTCAGCCGCTCCATCAGTTTGTCGAGGCCGCCCATGGCTTCGATCTTGGCCTTCTCCTCGGGCGAGAGTTCGCGCTCCAACTTCTTGGTGAGCCAATCCAGCGGAATGTCCGCGCGCCAATCGACCGCGCCTTCCACGCCCTTGAAGTAGGCGCCGAACGCTTGGTCAAACTTGTCGAAGTGCTTTTCGTCCTTCACCAGCGTCATGCGCGCGAGGAAGTAGAACTCGTCGAGCGACGGCGCGATGACCTGCTGCTTGAGCCCTTCCAGCAGCGTCAGGTATTCCTTGACCGAGACCGGCAGCTTGGCGTGCCGCAGCGTGAAGAAGAAATCGATGAGCATGGTGGTCCTCCGGCGCTCAGGCGCGCGGTTGCTCGAGCTTGTATTGCAGATGGCGTTTCACGGTCAGCCATTCCGATTCAATGATCGAAAACACGACCGTGTCGCGGAAGCTGCCATCCGGCATGCGTTGGTGGTTGCGCAGCACGCCGTCCTGCTTGGCGCCGAGCCTGGCGATGGCGGCTCGGCTCTGGTGATTCATCCAGTGCGTGCGGAATTCCACGGCAATGCAGCGCAGGGTTTCGAACGCATGCGTGAGCAGCAGCAACTTGCATTCCGTGTTGACGCCCGTGCGCTGTACCGATTTGGCGTACCACGTGTGGCCGATTTCGAGCCGGCGGTTGGCTTCGTCGACGTTGAAGAGGCGCGTCGCACCGACCACCTTGCCGGGCTGTCCGTCACGCATATCGCGCACGACAAACGGCATCGCGCCGAGGCGTTCGCGCATGTCCAGCGCAATGGCCAGCCACTCGCCGGTCTTGTCGGGCGACGGGACGGACGTGTACCAAAGCTTCCACAGCTCGCCCTCAGCGGCCGCGGCGCGCACTTCGTCCTCGTGTTCCGGGCCGAGCGGCTCCAGCCAGGCGTGCTGGCCGGACAGCGTGACGGGCTCGATCAGGCGCGGCATGGCGGGCTCGCTCAGCGATTGGCGCGGTTCATGAACACCAGGCGCTCGAACAGGTGCACATCCTGTTCGTTCTTGAGCAGCGCCCCGTGCAGCGGCGGAATCGCGGCGTTCTTGTCCTGGCTGCGCAGCGATTCCGGCGGAATGTCTTCGGCCAGCAGTAGCTTGAGCCAGTCGATCAGCTCGGACGTCGACGGCTTCTTCTTCAGCCCCGGCAGGTTGCGCATCTCGTAGAACGCATCCAGCGCAGCCTTGACCAGCGCCGGCTTGATCCCCGGATAGTGCACATCGACGATGGCCTGCATCGTCTCGGCATCGGGAAACTTGATGTAGTGGAAGAAGCAGCGGCGCAGGAACGCGTCGGGCAACTCCTTCTCGTTGTTCGACGTGATGATCACCAGCGGGCGATGCTTGGCGCGGATGGTTTCGCGCGTTTCGTACACGTAGAACTCCATGCGATCCAACTCGCGCAGCAGATCGTTCGGGAATTCGATGTCGGCCTTGTCGATCTCGTCGATCAGCAGCACGACGGGTTCATCCGCCTCAAAGGCCTGCCACAGCACGCCCTTGACGATGTAGTTGCGGATGTCGTGCACCTTGTCATCGCCGAGCTGGGAGTCGCGCAGGCGCGAGACGGCGTCGTATTCGTACAGGCCCTGCTGGGCCTTGGTGGTCGACTTCACGTGCCACTGCAGCAGCGGCATGCCCAGCGCGGCGGCCACTTCCTCAGCCAGCATGGTCTTGCCCGTGCCCGGCTCGCCCTTGATGAGCAGCGGACGCTGCAGCGTCATCGACGCATTGACGGCGAGCTTGAGGTCATCGGTGGCGACGTACTGGTCGGAACCTTCGAAGCGGGTGCGCTGGTCGGATGGGGCAGGCGAGGGGGTGGTGTTCATCGTGCAAGCCTACTGAGCGGTAAAAGATTTGGAAACGGCCAGTATAAGAGCATTTGGGTGTTTGACGCCGGGCGTGAGCTGGGCGGGTTGAGGGCGGCCGCGCCGTGCCATTCCTTGCTGTCAAGTCACGGGAGCCCTAACTGGACTGGCAAAAAAACGGTGCGGTACAATGCGCCGGTTTGACGCACCTCAAATGACCGTCTTCTGGCTTGTTGCCAACGGCGGGTGAATGCGCCCAGCGAGACAGCCGGCTGAGACGAGCCAAGCCGGCAGGGCGAGCAGGATTCTGAAACTCCACGCTTAAGAACGAGATGAAAAAGATCCTCACCATGGTGGCCGCCTTGGGCACTTTAGGCGCACTGGCCGCAGCCAACAGCGCCGCCGCTGCCGACGTTCAGGGCAACGCTGCCGCCGCCGAAAACAAGGTCGCCATGTGCATCGGCTGCCATGCCATCCCCGACTACAAGACGTCGTTCCCCGAGGTGTATCGCGTGCCCTATCTGGGCGGCCAAAACGCCAAGTACATCGAAAGCGCGCTGCATGCGTACCAGAAGGGTGACCGCAAGCACCCGACGATGCGCGCCATCGCCGGCTCGCTGACGGATCAGGACATCGCCAACCTGGCCGCCTACTACGCAGCGCAGACGCCTGCCACCCAAAACAATCCCCAGAAGTGACGAGGAAGAATATGAAGAAGATCTCGCTCGCAATCTCGTTCAATCTGGGCGCGCTGATGCTGGCTGCCGCCGTGTCGGCGCAGGCTGCTGATCTGGAAAAGGGCAAGCAACTGGTGGAGAAGGGCGCCTGCGCGGCCTGCCACGGTGCTGGCCTGAACGCACCGATTTCGCCGGACTATCCGAAGCTCGCCGGTCAGCACGGCGACTACATTTATCATGCGCTGCTGGCCTATCAGACCAGCAACAACCCGCTGGTGGGCCGCAGCAACGCCATCATGGCGGGCCAGGTCAACAGCAACCCTGCCACGATCGGTGCCGACGGCAAGCCGCGTCCGTTCACGCAGGCTGAGCTGAAGGACATTGCCGCGTACATCGAGTCGCTGCCGGGCTCGCTGGTGCTCAAGAAGTAATGCGGCATCGCCGGTAAATAAAAACCGCTCTTCGGAGCGGTTTTTTGTTGGCGTCAGAGCGTCAGGTTCAGCGGGCCGTGGCGCGTTTGCGCACGCATTCGATGTAGGCATCGCCGTCGGGCGGCAGGCCGGTGCGTTGCGCCGTCCACAGCATCTGGCCCAGGCATTCCATCACCTGATGCTGGGCTTCGTGCGGGGAGTCGAGCCGCTGCGCCAGTGCCTCATAAGCGGCGCGAATGCCGCGCGGTTGATCCACCGACACCTGCTCGCTGATCGACAGGTGCATCGACAAGTGAAGAAACGGGTTGCTCTGGCCGCTTTCCGGCGTGTAGTCGCGAGCGAGCGCTTCTTCGCCGGCTTCCAGGGTGTCGTGGTACTCGGGATGCTGCAGCATCCAGTCGAGCGCCATGGCTTCGAGCGGCGTGAGGATTTCTGCCAGGCGGTGCTTGCGCCACGCGCCGCAGAAGAATTGACGGACTTCGTCGCGGGAGGGATTGAACATGATCCCGGCATTGTACCGGCGCGCCTCGATGCCTGCCGGGCAGCTTCGCGAGACGGCAACGCTACAATGGCGCCCGCTCCCGCAGAGGTCGATTCCAACAAAAACGCCGCCCCTCATGAGACAAGCCGCCGATTCCCCCCTCGCAGCACGCGCCGCTGACAAGCTCCTCGGCGTGCTGCTGATCGCCGTGTCCGCCGCATCCTTCGGCGCGATGGCCATCTTCACGCATTACGCCTATGCGAGTGGCGCCAACGTGGTCGGTCTGCTGATCGTGCGCTTTGTGATCGCGGCCGCGGCGCTGATGGTCGTGATGCGTGTCCGCCGCATCGGCATACCGCCGTGGTCGCGCGTGGCCGGGCTGGCGGCAATGGGCGGCATTGGTTACGCCGGGCAGTCGTTCGCGTTTTTTACGGCGTTGAACTACGCACCGGCCAGCCTGGTGGCGCTGCTGCTGTATCTGTATCCGATGTTCGTGACGGTGCTGGCGGCGATTTTCCTGCGCGAGCGGCTGACCACCACGGCGATCATCGCGCTGGTGCTGTGCTCGGTCGGCGCGGGGCTGACGGTGGGCGGTGCGGGCCTGTCGGGCGGCAGCCTCCTCGGCATCGGGCTGGGTGTGGCCTCGGCGGTCATTTACTCGATCTACATCACGGTCGGTGCACGGGTTACGCGTGGGCTCGATCCACTCGCGTGCACGACCGTCATCTGTACCGCCGCGGCGGTCGTGTACACCGGGATGGCGTTGCTCGGTGCGCCGGCGCATCTGCCGGGCACGTTCAGCGGCTGGGCCGCGGCGCTGGCCATTGCCGGCTTGTCGACGGTGGTGGCCATCCTGACGTTCTTTGCTGGCTTGCAGAAGTTGGGGGCCGCGCAGGCGTCGATGCTGTCGACGCTGGAGCCGGTGGTGACCGTGCTGCTCGCGGCATTGCTGCTCGGCGAGTCGATCGCGCCCATGCAGATGACCGGCGGCGCATTGATTCTGGCGGGCGTGCTGTGGCTCACACGTGCAGATGCGAAACCCGCTGGGCACGGTGCAGACGACATGGCCTGAAGCCGAATCCACAGTCCAACCAACAAAAAACCGCCCAGCGTGAACTGGGCGGTTTTGCTTTCTGCCAGAGCCGATTACTTCTTCGGCCCGCCCGGCAGGCGTTGCAGGCTCTGCACCCGCATCAGGGCCGGACGATCGGCCATCACGCCATCGTAGAACGAAGCCAGGTCACTCTTGAGCGCGGTGCGCGACGCATCGTTCAGATAGATCATGTGGCCCGACGGGTAATTCTTGATCGTCAGGTTCTTCGCCTTCAGCGTCGGGTCGAGCGGCATTTGCGCCAGTGTCAGCTCGGTCTGGTGGAACGGCGTGACGGCGTCGAAATAGCCGCTGGCCTGCAGCACCTTCAGGTCGGGGTTCAGGCTCATCGTCGAGGCGAGGTCGCCAGCGGTGTACAGCGTGTTGCCGCCGCCCTTGTTGGCGCCCGTCGGGTCGATGTGGCTGAAGTCCCAGTTGTTGAACACGGCGTCGTTCAGGTCCACGAACGACGAGGTCGACGTGTACTTGAGCTGGGTGTTCAGGTAGCTGTTCCACAGCACCGTGTACGCGCCGCCGATGTTCGAGATCGACGGATCGTTGCTGCCCGAATTCGGCAGGATGAACGGCGCGATGCCCTGGCCCGTGTAGTTGGCGCGGCCGTCATACTGGCCGATCTGGATACCCGGGTTGAGCGTCAGGAAGAACGTGTACGGCGGGTTGTTGTTCTGCGACGGAACGTTGCCCAGCGCCGCCGGATTGCCGAACGTCTGGATCAGCGAGACCGGGTCGGTGCCGATGTACGAACCCATCGTCTGTGCCGTCGACAGGTTCAGGTTCAGGCGCACGTTGACGAAGCCGCCGTCTGCGGCGCTCGGGGCTTGCGCCAGCGGTGCGAGCGTGTTGTCGGCGTAGTTGCGGGCCTGGACCATGTAGCTGTCGAGGTCGGTCGGCGCGGGGTTGAGCGTCGTCTTCTTCCAGTAGAAGGCATCTGCGGCCAGCGTCGGGAAGGTTCCGACGGCCGACAGCGCATTCGCGTAGTCGAGGATCGACGATTGCAGCGTGATCCCGTTCAACTCGATGCCATCCTCATGCAGCACCCACGACAGCACCGCGCTGCGCGCCGTACCGTACGACTCGCCGTACAGGAACTTGGGCGAGTTCCAACGCGAGTTCTTCGTCAGATAACGCTGGATGAAGCGGTCGATGGAGCGCGCGTCCTGGTCGGTGCCCCAGAAGTCTTTGTTCTTGGCCGGTGCGATGGCCGCCGAGTATCCGGTGCCCACGGGGTTGATGAACACGAGATCGGAGCGGTCGAGCAGGCTGTCCGGGTTGTCGGGCAGTTTGTACGGTGCCGGCGGCGTGAAGTTCGGGAACGACGACTGCAGCCGCTTCGGCCCAAACGAGCCCAGCAGCAGGAACACCGACGACGAGCCTGGGCCGCCGTTATAGAAGAACGTCACCGGACGCGGTTTTGCCGGATCGGGGTTGTCCTGCGTGTACGCCACGTAGAACATCGTCGCGTTGGATTGGGACGTGACGGGGTCGATGGTCGTCAGGTGGCCGGCGGTGGCGGTGTAGGCGATGCTCTTGCCGCCGATCGTCACCGTGTGGTGCGTGATGGCCGCACTTTCGCCCGGATCGGCAGCAAGCGCGTCGTTGGGCCCGGTGCCGTAGACGTTCGGGTCGACGTAAGGCTGGTCGGGCGGCACGGCGGCCGTCACCGGTTGCGTGGTTGCGTTGCCGGCGTTGGTGGCAACGCCGCTCGGGTTAGCCGCGGCGGACGAGTCGCCACCGCCGCAACCTGCCAGCAGCACCGCGGATAGCGCTGCGGCCGCAAACGATACACCGAGGGTCCGGGACAATCCTGCAAAATCACTGGTCGATAACCTGGATTTTTTCATGGCGATAATGGCCTTTTTCAGGGTGACGAACGCCATCACTTAAAACGTGTGGTTTTAAGTGGGCTCCATATTCGATTTGCGTTTTGTAATTTCTCTGCGACGCGAAACGAATATTCTGATTTCCCGCCTTGTCTGCGGAAATGAATGCAATCGGTTTTTGTTTGGTAAAAGAAGCCCCTGAAATCCGATCGGATTTCAAAAATAGAACGGCTCTGGAGTCAAGCCCGCAGCGCGTTTGCGCAAAGTCTGCAACGTCCGTGCAAAAGCGTCGGGATGAATGCGGCTACGCGCCTGCTTTAACTCGGGCGCGAATCCGATACGTCCAACTCTGCGGGTAATGCAATGACGAACGAAAAAGTAGTTCGTAAGGAAACCGTTGTAAAGGGCTGTTTTTTATCGTACGCGATGCACTGTAAAAATAACCATGTTGATGCAGATGCATCGCGGCAGATGCGATTAAATACAAAGAAGGCATGCCGTTTCTTCTAAAGCCACCGGCCTGCCGATGGAAGGCAGGGCGCCCATCCGGAGCGTGCGGGTGTCCGGCGCGCGCGGATACGGCGCATTACAATGCGCTCCTCAACTTTTTCCGGAGCACCTTGCAATGCCGATGCTTGAACCGTCCGCGCTGGACCAACTGTTCCACGCAGCCCGTACGCATAACGTGTGGCTGGACAAGCCGGTCGATGACGAACTGCTGCACACGTTGTATGACACCGTAAAGTACGGCCCGACCGCCGCCAACAGCACGCCGGCCCGCTTCGTGTTCGTCAAGAGCGCTGCCGCCAAGGAACGCCTGATTCCGTGCATGTCGGCCGGCAATCAGGAAAAGACCCGTCAGGCGCCCGTGGCCGTGATCGTTGCGTATGACACGCAATTCCACGAGCAACTGCCCAAGCTGTTCCCGCACACCGACGCGCGCTCGTGGTACGCCGGTGACCAGGCCAAGATCAACGCAGCCGCGCTGATGAACGGCTCGCTGCAGGGGGGCTATCTGGTGCTTGCTGCCCGTGCGCTCGGCCTGGACTGCGGCCCGATGGCCGGCTTCGATGCCGACAAGGTGAACGAGACGTTCTTCCCCGATGGCCAGTGGAAGGTCAACTTCATCATGAACATCGGCTACGGTGACGCCGAGAAGCTGCACCCGCGCAACCCGCGTCTGTCGTTCGAAGAGGCGTGCAAGATCATTTAAGCCACGATCCGTCACGCAAGGAAAACGGGGACGCGCATCAGACGGTGCGGTCCCCGTTTTTCATTCCTTCGGCGCCGGTGTCTTCGGCCTGAATTCACACAGCGGCTCGATGGCGCAATGCCAACACTCGGGCTTGCGGGCCTTGCACACATAGCGCCCATGCAGGATCAGCCAGTGGTGCGCGTCCTGCCGAAACTCTTCCGGCACCACCTTCAGCAGCTTCAGCTCGACCTCAAGGACGTTCTTGCCCGGCGCCAGCCCCGTGCGATTGGCGACGCGAAAAATGTGCGTGTCGACCGCGATTGTCGGCTCACCGAAGGCCGTGTTCATGACCACGTTGGCCGTCTTGCGGCCCACGCCGGGCAGCTCTTCGAGCGCGGCGCGGTCACGCGGCACTTCGCCGCCGTAGTGGTCGAGCAGGATGCGGCACGTCTGCAGGATGTGCTTGCACTTGGTCCGATACAGCCCGATGGTCTTGATGAATTCGGTGATGCCTTCCTCGCCGAGCGCCAGCATCTTGGCGGGGGTATTGGCCACCGGAAACAGCTTGCGCGTCGCCTTGTTCACGCCCACGTCCGTTGCCTGTGCGGACAGCAGTACCGCAATCAGCAGCTCGAACGGCGTGGTGTATTCCAGCTCGGTGGTCGGCGTCGGGTTGTTTTCGCGCAGTGTCTCGAAGATGGCGCGGCGCTTGGCGGGATTCATCGTCGGGGCCGGGGTCAGGGTTTGTCTGCGTCGGGTTTGGCGCTGCGTTCGATCTGGCTCGCGATGCGCTTGCGGCGCGCTTCGGCCTCGTCGATCTGCGCTTGCACATCCGCCGACACGTTGGTCACGTTGCGCGGACCTAGCCCGCGCGCGGCCATCTCGGCCTGCTTCTGGCGCGCCCGTTCGATCGCAGCCTGGATGATCGCCTTCTTGCGCGCCTGCGCGGCGAGTTCAGCGTCATCGGCCGGTTGCTCGGCGCTCACCGCTGCGAGTTTGGCCGCGGCCTTGGCGGCGAGGCGCGCTTCGTTCTCGGCTTGTTCGCGCTTCAGGCGCGCGTTGCGGAAGACGTAGCGGTCTCGTGCGACATCGGCCTGTTGCTGGCTCCAGGCATCCCAGCCTGTGCGGTCGCCGGTGACGGGGCGCATGTCGATGCAGTCGACGGGGCAGGGCGGCACGCAGAGGTCGCAACCGGTGCACCAGTCTTCGAGCACCGTGTGCATTGCCTTGGGCGCACCCACGATGGCGTCGACCGGGCACGCCTGGATGCACAGCGTGCAGCCGATACAGCGTTCCGGGTCGATGACTGCGATGGCGCGGGGCTGTTCGATGCCGTTGGACGGGTCCAGCGGCAGCAGGTCGCCCGTGCGGCCAAGTGCGTCGGACAGCCGGCGAATACCTTCCGCGCCGCCGGGTGGGCAGCGGTTGGGGAGGGCCTCGCCGCTGGCCATGGCTTCAGCGTAGGGGCGGCAGCCGTTGTAGCCGCACTTGGTGCATTGCGTTTGCGGCAGGAGGTTTTCGAGCCGGTCGGCCAAGGTTGCGGCCACTGCGGGGACCAAGGAAACCACGATGGGACTGATCGTTTGAATAGCCTGCCATTATCGCCGATTTGCCGCCCGCGCAAGCGGTGCATGCCCTGACATGCCATACCGCGGGCATGTCTTAACCCTATGACATAATTCCTGCGTTCTAAACGGACCGAGGTGCCATGCCGTCTCACCCAGCCGCGCCGCTTGTCGACATCGAAGCCGATGCTCATGGCGAATCCGCCGCACCCCGCACGCGTCGCGACCCCGCCGGCACGCGCCGACGCATCCTTGCTGCTGCAATCGAGGAGTTTGCGCGCGGTGGATTTGCCGGCGCGCGCGTCGACGCCATCGCCCGTCGCGCCGAGACGAACGAGCGCATGCTGTATTACTACTACGGCAGCAAGGAAAAGCTCTTCCTCACCGTGCTCGAGCACATGTATTTCCGCTTCAAGGAGGCGGAAGAGCAGGTGCAGATCGAGTCGTCGGACCCGCGTGAAGCGGTCATCCAGCTTGCACGGTTCGTCTGGGATTTCTATTACGAGAACCCCGAGTTCATCCGTCTGCTCAACAGCGAAAATCTGCATGAGGCGCGGCATCTGAAGACGTCGCCGCACTTGGTCGAGTTGGTGAACCCGGTCATCGAGGTATTGCGTGGTGTCGTGGAGCGCGGCCAGCGCGCCGGCATCTTTCGCGATGACGTCGATGTGTCGCGTCTGTATCTGACGATCTCGGCGCTGGGCTATTACGTGCTGTCCAACCGGTACACGATCAGCGCCGTGGTAGGGCGCGACATTGCCTCCGCCGACGAGCATGAAGCCTTCGCGCAGCTGCATATCAAGATGCTGCTGGCGTACCTCGACCGGCCCAGGGGTTGATCGACCGCGCTCCGGCAGGGTCGTCGCCAAACAAAAAAGCCTCGCAGTTGCGAGGCTTTTTCTTGGGTGGCTCAGGCTTAGGCGACCGCCTTGATGCGCGGTGTGCTTTCTTCGTAGCGGCGGATGAAATCGCGCAACTGCGGATACACCTGCTCGCGCCAGCGGCGGCCGGAGAAGATGCCGTAGTGGCCGCACTTCGGTGCCGTCAGGTGCTGCTTGCGCGCATTGGGAATGCCGGTGCAGAGGCCATGTGCGGCTTCGGTCTGGCCGCTGCCCGAGATGTCGTCCAATTCGCCTTCGATGGTGAAGAGCGCGGTGCTCTTGATGTCCTGCGGGCGCACCGGCTTGCCTTCCACCACCCACGTACCGTTGGCCAGGTGGAATTCCTGGAACACGTCGCGGATGGTCTCGAGGTAATACTCGGCGGCCATGTCCAGGACGGCGTTGTACTCGTCGTAGAAACGCACGTGGGCTTCGGCGTCTTCCGTGTCGCCTTCGACCAGGTTCAGGTAGTAATCGTAGTGCGATGACAGGTGGCGGTCCGGGTTCATCGCCACAAAGCCGGCGTGTTGCAGGAAGCCCGGATAGACCTTGCGGCCGTGGCCCGGATAGTTGGCCGGCACCGTGTAGATCACGTTGTTCTCGAACCAGCTGTGCGACTTGTTCGTCGCCAGGGAGTTGACGGCGGTCGGGCTCTTGCGGGCGTCGATGGGGCCGCCCATCATGGTCATCGTGCGCGGCGTCTTCTCGCCGTCCGAGGCCATCAACGAGATGGCGGCCAGCACCGGCACCGTCGGCTGGCACACCGAAATCACGTGCAGCTTGTCGGCGCCAATGTAGTTGATGAACTCGCGGATGTAGTTGATGTAGTCCGACAGGTGGAACGCACCTTCTTCGACCGGCACCATGCGGGCGTCGATCCAGTCGGTCACGTAGACCTTGTGATCCTGCAACAGCGTGCGCACGGTGTCGCGCAGCAGCGTGGAGTGGTGGCCCGACAGCGGTGCGCACACCAGCACGACCGGCTCATCCTTGAGCAGCTTGATGGTCTCGGCGTCGTCAGCGTAGCGCTTGAAGCGGATCAGGCGGCAGAACGGCTTCTCGATGATGGTCTGCTCGACGATCGGAATGTCGCGGCCATTGGACTTGACGGAGCGGATGCCGAATTCCGGCTTCTCGTACTCCTTGCCCAGGCGATACAGCAGCTCGTAGCCCGCAGCGTAGCGTTGCGCGCCGGGCATCAGGGACAGCGGACTCAGGGGGTTGGTGAAGGTCTTGGCAGTTGCCTGCGCCCAAGCCGTCATGGGGCTGAGCAGGGCGCGCTGGAATTCGTGAAGCTGGTAAAGCATGGCTGGAGCGGTCTCTGGTGGCGAAGGCGACGCAAACGATTATGCACCTGGGTGCAGGTTACTGCGATGCAGCATAAACCCTGATAACGGAGTGTTGCGCTGCTTCTATGATGCGCCCGTGTCAGTCTAGTCCGATGCAGCAAAAAAGCGGCCGAAGCCGCTTTTCTTTTTGCAATTGCCGGTGGGGCGTGACGCCTACAGCACCTTACAGAACATCAGCAATGGCATTCACCACGGCGTCGATGTTGTGCGTATTCAGCGCGGCCACGCAAATGCGGCCGGTCGACACGGCGTAGATGCCGTGCTCGGTACGCAGGCGATCCACTTGCGCCGAGGTCAGGCCCGAGTACGAGAACATGCCGCGCTGGGCCTTCACGAACGAGAAGTCGGTCTTCACGCCCTTGGCGGCCAGCTTGTCGACCAGCGCGTTGCGCATCGACTTGATGCGATCGCGCATTTCGCCCAGTTCCTGTTCCCACATCGCGCGCAGCTCGGGGCTCGTCAGCACGCTGGCGACGATGGTGCCGCCGTGCGTCGGCGGGTTCGAGTAGTTCGTGCGGATCACGCGCTTGACTTGCGACAGCACGCGCGTGGCTTCGTCCTTGCTGGTCGTCACGATCGACAGCGCGCCGACGCGCTCGCCGTACAGCGAGAACGACTTCGAGAACGAGCTGGAGACGAAGAACGGCAGGCCCGATTCAGCAAACAGACGCACGGCCAGGCCGTCTTGCTGGATGCCGTCGGCAAAGCCCTGGTAGGCCATGTCGAGGAACGGGATCAGGTTCTTGGCCTTGATGACTTCCACGACCTGCTTCCACTGCTCGGTGGTCATGTCCACGCCGGTCGGGTTGTGGCAGCAGGCGTGCAGCACCACGATCGTGTTCGGCGCGTAGCTGTTCAGCGAATCCATCATGCCGGCGAAGTTCAGGCCGTGCGACGGGGCATCGTAGTAGGCATAGTTGACGACTTCGAAACCGGCCGACTCGAACAGGGCGCGGTGGTTTTCCCAGCTCGGGTCGGAAATCGCGACCTTGGCGTTCGGGTACAGACGCTTGAGGAAGTCGGCGCCGATCTTCAGCGCGCCGGTGCCGCCCAAGGCTTGCGCGGTGACCACGCGGCCTTCGGCGATCAGCGGCGATTCTGCGCCGAACAGCAGCTTCTGCACGGCCTGGTCATAAGCGGCGATGCCTTCGATCGGCAGGTAGCCGCGCGGGGCAGCGGCGGCCAGGCGGGCCTTTTCGGCTTCCTGCACGGCGCGCAGCACCGGAATTTTCCCTTCGTCGGTGAAGTACACGCCCACGCCCAGATTCACTTTGGTGCTGCGGGTATCGGCGTTGAAAGCTTCATTCAGGCCCAGGATGGGGTCGCGCGGGGCCAGTTCGACGGCAGAGAAAAGCGACATGAGATGTCTCGATCGGTTGGTTCGGAATTCGGTGGGATCTTGCAGGCGGTGCGGCGCAGACTCCGGGGCGGCTCGCCCGGCGCCGGATGTACAACGAGGCGCGCACGAAGATGGATTGTACCGAATACACGCTCTAATCGCCCGAAAAATCCTTGCAGAACAGGTGCCTAAAGCGTTTTGACGGGCGGTACAGATGCGTCCCGCCGCGGTGTCCAAACGATTGCCCGGGCCGCACGCTACACTAGACGATTGGTTGCAATTGCCGCTGCCGCCCTCATTTGCTGAGGACGTGCAAGTCACTTTGTCGACTTCCTGCGCTGCCATCCCACCCGCCGCCATGACCGATCTGAGCCAAGTCCCCAGCCCGCACGACGAGTCGAAGTTCGTGACTTTCGAGGGTTCGCCGTTCCAGTTGTACCAGCCGTATCCGCCGGCCGGCGACCAGCCGGAGGCGATCCGCCAGCTCGTCGAGAACATCGAAGACGGCCTGTCGTACCAGACACTGCTGGGCGTGACGGGCTCGGGCAAGACCTTCACCATGGCCAATGTGATCGCGCAGGTGGGGCGTCCGGCGATTGTCTTTGCGCCGAACAAGACCCTGGCCGCGCAGCTGTATTCGGAATTCCGCGAGTTCTTCCCGCGCAATGCTGTCGAATACTTCGTCTCGTACTACGACTACTACCAGCCTGAGGCCTATGTGCCGCAGCGCGACCTGTTCATCGAGAAGGATTCGTCGATCAACGAGCACATCGAGCAGATGCGGCTCTCCGCGACGAAGAGCCTGCTGGAGCGCCGCGATGTGGTGATCGTGGCGACCGTCTCGGCCATCTACGGTATCGGCAACCCGAGCGAATACCACCAGATGATCCTGACGCTGCGCGCGGGCGACAAGGTCAGCCAGCGCGACGTGATCGCACGCCTGATCGCCATGCAGTACACGCGCAACGAGACGGATTTCCAGCGCGGGACCTTCCGCGTGCGCGGCGACACGGTCGACATCTTCCCTGCCGAGCATGCAGAAATGGCGGTGCGCCTCGAGCTGTTCGACGACGAAGTCGAATCGCTGCAACTGTTCGATCCGCTGACGGGCCGTGTGCGGCAAAAGATTCCGCGCTTCACGGTGTACCCGTCGAGCCACTACGTGACGCCGCGCGAGACCGTGCTGCGCGCCATCGAGACCATCAAGGCCGAACTGCGCGAGCGGCTCGATTTCTTCTACAAGGAAAACAAGCTGGTGGAAGCGCAGCGGCTGGAGCAGCGCACGCGCTTCGATCTGGAGATGCTGCAGGAGCTGGGCTTCTGCAAGGGCATCGAAAACTATTCGCGGCACCTGTCCGGCTCTGCGCCGGGTGAACCGCCGCCGACGCTGGTCGATTACCTGCCGCCGGATGCGCTGATGTTCCTGGATGAATCACACGTGCTGATCGGCCAGCTCAACGGCATGTACAACGGTGACCGCGCGCGCAAGGAAACGCTGGCCGAATACGGTTTCCGCTTGCCTTCTGCGCTCGACAACCGGCCGCTCAAGTTCGCCGAATTCGAAACCAAGATGCGGCAGGTGACGTTCGTGTCCGCCACGCCGGGGGATTACGAAAAGAAGACGGCGGGCACGGAAGTCGTCGAGCAGGTCGTGCGCCCCACGGGCCTCGTCGACCCGATCATCGAGGTGCGTCCGGCGACAACGCAGGTCGACGATCTGCTGTCTGAAATTCATGTGCGCGTCGAGGCTGGCGAGCGCGTGCTGGTAACGACGCTCACCAAGCGCATGGCCGAGCAGTTGACCGAGTTTCTGTCGGAGAACGGCATCAAGGTCCGCTACCTGCATTCGGACATCGACACCGTCGAGCGCGTGGAGATCATCCGTGACCTACGACTGGGCACCTTCGACGTGCTGGTCGGCATCAACCTGCTGCGCGAGGGCCTGGACATTCCCGAGGTATCGCTCGTGGCGATCCTGGATGCGGACAAGGAAGGTTTCCTGCGCGCCGAGCGCTCGCTCATCCAGACCATCGGCCGCGCGGCGCGGAACGTGAACGGTACCGCCATCCTGTATGCGGATCGCATGACCGATTCAATGAAGAAGGCGATCGACGAAACCGAGCGCCGCCGTGCCAAGCAGATCGCCCACAACGAGGCGCACGGCATCACACCGCGCGGCGTGGTCAAACGCATCAAGGACATCATCGACGGCGTGTACAACGTCGACGATGCGCGCGCGGAGCTGAAGGCCGCGCAAGAGGCTGCCAAGTACGAAGACATGAGCGAGAAGCAGGCGTCCAAGGAAATCAAGCGCCTGGAAAAACAGATGCTCGACCACGCCAAGAATCTCGAATTCGAAAAGGCGGCGGCGGTGCGCGATCAGCTTGCCAAGCTCAAGTCGCAGCTCTTTGGGGCGAGCGGCGAAGACCACATCGTTCCGGCCGCCTGAATCGCGCGGTCGCCGCTTGAAACCTCGCCACCTCGTTGCAGGTGGCAGGGGTTGCTGTTGACATCATTTCAGATCAAATTCGGGCCGTGCGCGTCGCCTGACTGGGGAGCCGGCACCTGCTGCAGCGCCTGCTGCACGCGTTGCCATCAAGGGAGTTCGATGTTCAATTTTTTGCTTAACCCGTGGCGCAAGTGGCGCGCGTCCCGGCACGCCAGCCATCAACTCGATGCCATCCTGGCGCAGTTCGAGCCCACGCGCAGTCTGGCCGAGCGCAACGAATGGCTGATCGAGCTGGCCTATTGGTTGCGTCGGGCGGATCGGCCAGCGGGGGCCGCGTCGGAGTCCTGGCGCTATGCCCGCCTGCGTTATCTGCTGCAGGTACTGGAGAACAATCCGGCCCTGGCAGAACGCGTCGGGCGGACACTGCGCAGCATCGTGCAGGACAACGATCCGGTGTCGCTGCTGTGCGATACGGGGTTGTCGTCACGCTCGGGGTTCTGGAGCGAGTTGCTCGACCGCTGGCAGGCGCGCCTGCTGCCGCCCGCACCCAATCAGCCGCAGCTGGCGACGTTGTTTGCGCTGATGTTTGTGGGGCCCACCGACGCGCAGTGGGTGGATGGCCTGGACGACGAACTGGTGACGCGCCTCTACGCGCTGTTCCGTGCCGGGATGACGGAAGACGAGCACGCGGCGGGCCAGACACGGCTGGAGCGCAGCCTTGGCATCGGTATCCAGATCCTGATCAGCCAGGTGCGCGCGGCGGGGCTGTCGCGCGGCATCCGCAGCCGCATGGACCACGCGGAACTGACGGACTCTCCGTTCTATCTGCTGGCCGACGCAGCCAATGCGATCTTCCTTGAGCGGCCCAACGCCGAGCTGGCGAGCCCCGAGCGGTTTCTGCAGGAACTGAACTATTTCCGCGCCGTGCTGGACCGCTGCCGAACGGCGACGGCCAGCGTGTATCAGCATCTGGACGAGAACGGCGTCTCCGTGGAAGTCGTGTTCCAGGTCGAGCGCATGAAGGCGTGGCTGGGCCGCATCGATTTGCTGCTGACGGCGTGGGCGGACACGCAGGGCTCACGCCGCTTCGTGCATATGACGGCCGAGCTGGTGTCGGCCAGCCAGCACCGCCGCAGCGTGGGGTATCTGATCCGCTCCACGTTTGCCGATCTGGCGCGCAAGGTGGTCGAGCGGTCTGCTGAGAGCGGCGAGCACTACATTACGCGCGACGGCAAGGAATACGGCGCGATGGTCAAGGCTGCGGCCGGCGGTGGCGTCATTACGGCGGCCACCGTGTACATCAAGTTCTTCATCACCGGCGCGCATCTGTCGCGCTTTACCGAAGGGCTGTTCGCGTCGATCAACTATGCGGTCAGCTTTCTCGGCATCCATTTCGCGCATTTCACGCTGGCCACCAAACAACCTGCCATGACGGCCCCTGCGCTGGCGCACCGGCTCGATCAGGTGGGGCGCCAGGAAGGGTTGGACCGCTTTGTCGACGACACGGTCGCCATGATCCGCTCCAACGCGGCGGCGATTGCGGGCAATCTTGTGGCCGTGGCACCGGTAGCCTTCCTGGTGCAGTGGCTGGCCGGGCGCTTCTTCCATACCGATCTGATTTCGGCAGCGAAGGCGATGGCGACCATCGATTCCTTTTCGATCCTTGGGCCGACGCCGTTGTACGCGATCTTCACGGGCGTGTTGCTGTGGGCGTCAAGCCTGGCGGCGGGCTGGGCAGACAACTGGTTCGCGCTACACCGTGTGCATGACGTGATCGCCTACCACCGGCGCCTTCGGTTCATGGTCGGCACGCAGGGCGCGCAGCGCATTGCCAGCTTCTGGAAGCGCAATCTGTCGGGCATTGTCGCCAACGTGTCGCTGGGCTTCATGCTGGGGCTCGGGCCCGAGATCCTGTCGTTCTTCGGCCCGCATATGGAAGTGCGTCACGTCACGCTGTCGACCGGTGCGGTGGCAACCGCCGTGGGCGTGCTGGGCCCAAGCGTGATGCATACCGCACCATTCTGGCTGGCTGTGGCCGGCATTGCGCTGATGGGTGTGCTGAACGTGCTGGTGTCGTTCGCGCTGGCCTTCAACATGGCGATGCGCTCACGCAACCTGCGCGGGGTCGATCGTAAGCGCGTGACGGGCGCCGTGTGGCGTCGCATCTTGCGGGATCCGCTGTGCCTGCTGGTGCCGCGCGCCCCGACTGTGAGCACGCCGCCCAGCACCAGCACGCCGGTCTAGGTCTAGTGGGTTGCGGGAGCGGCAGGCGCGCCCAACTCGCTGCGGAACGGAATGGATGGCTGCGCGCCGAGCCGCGTGACTGACACTGCCGCCGCGGCTTGCCCGAATTCGATGGCCGTATCGGGCGACACGCCTTCTGCCAGTGCCACAGCCAGCGCGCCGACAAACGTATCGCCGGCAGCGGTGGTGTCGATGGCGTGCGCGATCGGTGCCGGCATCAACAGGCGCGACTGCGCATCTACGTAAGCCACGCCGCGCGCCCCCAGCGTGACGATCACGTGCCGCGCACCTTGTGCATGCAGATCAGCGGCGGCATCCAGTGCGGCTTCGGGCGAATCGACAGGGCGGGCTGTCAGTAGCGCCGCTTCGGTTTCGTTCGGGATGAGGTAATCACAGGCCGCAATCCATGGGGTAGGCAGTGGGCCGATGGCAGGCGCCGGGTTCAGGATGACCGTTTTGCCAAGCCGCTGCCCGAGCTTGAGCGCGCATTCCACCGCATCCGGCGGAGATTCCAACTGACAAACGATTACGCGCGCGCGTTCGAACGCTGCCTGTTGCGCTTCGATCATCGCTGGCGTTAGCAATTCGTTGGCGCCAGCCACGATGACGATGGTGTTCTGGCCGCTGTTGGCCACGGTCACGCAGGCGATGCCGGTGGCTGCCCCGGCGTGCACCGACACCATCGATGTGTCCACGCCCTCGCGGCGCAGGCCTTCGCGCAGTGCGGTGCCGTATGCATCGTCACCCACGCAGCCGAGCATGGCGACACGGGCCCCCAGGCGCGCAGTCGCCACGGCCTGGTTGGCACCCTTGCCGCCTGGGATGGTTTCCAGCGCAGGCGCAGCAACCGTTTGCCCGGGACGCGGCAAGCGCGGCGTGCGGATCACGAGATCCATATTCAGGCTGCCGACGATCAGCACGTCGGCAGCGGGGTGCGCGGAAGAGGCGGAAGGGCGCTTGGCCACCATGGCGGGACTACGTTGAAGGCGTGAAAGGAATGCGGGATCAGGCGGCGCGGGCGGGGCGCTCGGGCTCGGCGGTCGACTCGCGCAAAGACAGGCGCGGCGGCAGCACGATGCGGCGCGCACGGTGCTCTTCCACGGGATGTCGCAAGGCGTTGTCGCCGAGGTGTTCGAGCAGCGTCTGCGCGGTGGTCTCGCCTAGCTGGCGGATCGATTGGCCAACGGTGGACAGCGCCGGATAGACGTAGCGGCTCAGTTCGATGTCGTCAAAGCCCATCACGGACAGCGCCTTCGGCACAGGAATGCCCAGTTCCGCCGCAGCGCGCAGCGCGCCGATACCCATCAGGTCATTACCGGCAAAGATGGCCGTGGGCATCTCGCCTTCGGTCAGCAGTTGGCGCGCGGCACGGTAGCCGCCGGGGCTGGTGAAATCGCCTTCGGCAATGCGGGCCGAGGCTTCCGGCACGCCGGCTTCGCGCAGCGCGCGGTGGAAACCGGCAAGGCGCTCTGCCGTCACGCTCAGTGCCGACGGCCCGCTGATGCAGGCGATGCGGCGGTGGCCGAGTTCCAGCAGATGCTTGGTCGCCATGTACGCGCCTTCTTCGTGATCGACTTGCACTTGGTCGGCCTGGATGCCTTCGGTCGGGCGGTCGACCATCACGATGGGCAGGGCGGATTCACCGAGCGCTTCGACCAACGCCGTGTCTGGCCCGGCGCTGCTGACGATGATGCCGTCGACGCGTTTTTCCATCAGCACACGCAGGTAGTCGCGCTGCTTGCGGGGGTCGTCGTCGGAGTTGCAGAGGATGACGCTGTAGCCAGCGGCAGCGCACACATCTTCAATACCCCGCGCCAGCTCCGCAAAGTACGGGTTGGTGGCGGTGGGCACGAGCACGCCAATGGTGCGCGTGGTGCGGTGTTTAAGCGAACGCGCCACGGCGCTGGGCACATAGCGCGTAGCCCGGATGGCTTCTTCCACGCGCTTGCGTGTCTCGGCGTTGACTGGCCTTGTGTTGTTGATGACGTGCGAGACGGTGGTGAACGAAACCCCGGCCAGTGCGGCCACGTCCTTGATGGTTGCCATGACGATCTCCTCTGTCTCTTAATGTTGCTTGCTGCGGTTGCGCTTGCTGCGATAGGTGTCCATGACCACGGCCGCGACGATGACCGCGCCCGTGATGATTCGTTTGGTGGGCTCCGATGCGCCGATCTGTGCAAGGCCTGATTCGAGCACCGAGATGATCAGCACGCCGAACAGCGTGCGCACGACCGACCCGCGTCCGCCCATCAGGCTCGTGCCGCCGATCACCACGGCCGCGATCACCTGCAGTTCCATGCCTACGCCCGCGTTCGGATCGGCCGCTTCCAGACGCGACACCTGGAACAGCGCCGCCAGCCCCGACAACAATCCCATCAGCGCAAACACGGCAACCTTGTATGGCCGCGGATTCACGCCCGCTAGCCGCACGGCTTCTTCATTGGTGCCGATGGCCACCAGGTAGCGGCCGAACACCGTGCGCACTAGCACGATCTGGCCAACGATCGTGATGACAATCGCAATCAGGAACGACGGCGCAATGCCCAACGTGATGGGGTTGGCCAGCCAGTCGACCGCGCTGCCGATGTACACCGTGCGCGAATCGGTGAGGCTGTAGGCGAGGCCGCGCGCCATTTCCAACACGCCCAGTGACACGATGAACGACGGAATACCCCAGTGCACCGTGACCGTGCCGGTCAGCATGCCGGCCGCCGTGGCTAGCGCCACGCCCGCCAGCGCTGCTGGCAGCAACCCCCAGCCGAACTGGGTCATGGCAACAGACAGCACCGAAGCCGCCAGCGCCAGCACTGAGCCGACCGACAAATCAATGCCGCCGATCATCAGAATGAAGGTCATGCCGACCGCCATCACCAGCAGGTCGGGAATCTCGTTGGCGATGGTGGTGAACGTGGGCAGCGAGAAGAACGTCGGCGACAACGTGCCGAACAGCGCCAGCATGGCGATCAGCGCAGCGAGCAACCCGCCGATGGTGCCAAGCGACATGCCCAGCGCAGCGCGCGTGCCGGCGGTCGCAGGGGGCGGCGTCGGGGGCAGGGTGGAATCAGAGCGCATCTGCGGTCTCCGAGGGCGATTGGGGTGCACGTGAATCGGATTCGCCCGATTCACCGAAAGCGGCGGCGAGCAGCGTGTCCTGGCTCCAGCTGTCGCGTTGGAAGATGTGCGTGAGCCGCCCGGCGCGCATGACACCAATGCGATCACACAGTTGCATGAGTTCGCGCAGATCACTCGAGACCACGACCAGCGCCTTGCCTCGCGCCGCCAGCGCCTCGAGCAGCGTGTAGATGTCGAACTTGGCGCCGACATCGACGCCTCGCGTGGGCTCATCGAACAGCAGCACGGGCGTGTCGCGCTCCAGCCAGCGGGCGATGGCCACCTTCTGTTGATTGCCGCCGGACAGTTCACCCACCGGCTGCTCCGGACCCGCGCACCGGACCCGCAGGGCACCGATGTGCCGCTGCGCCAGCGCACGCTCTTGCGCGGGTTGCAGCCAGCCGCGCTTCGTGACGCCCGGCATGTTGCCCAGCGTGATGTTGGTCGCGATGGGCAGGCTCAGCATCAGGCCTTCGTCCTTGCGGTCTTCGGTGAGCAGGCTGATGCCGTGGCGTACCGCATCGCCGGGCGAGCGGATGCGCACAGGCGCCAGCGGCGACCCCATTTCGACGGTGCCCGCATCCGCGCGGTCCGCACCGAAGATCAATCGCAGCAGTTCCGTGCGCCCCGCGCCGACCAGCCCCGCGATGCCGAAGATTTCCCCCGGCGCCACGTCAAAGCTCACATCGCGCACGGCCGGCGCACGCGTAAGGCCGGTCACCCGCAGCGCCGGGGAGCCGTCACCGGGCCATGGCGCGCGCGTGGTGCGTTGTGTTTCGGATGCGGCGGCGACGTCGCGACCGACCATCGCCTGGATCAGCGCATCCTGCGTGACCGTCGCGGCCGGCGCATCGGTAACCAGCTTGCCGTCACGCAGCACGACGATGCGATCGGCAATGCGCGCGAGTTCGTCCAGGCGGTGGGAGATGTAGATGATCGCCACGCCTTCGCGGCGCAACGCGTCGATGCGCTCGAACAGCGTGGCGCTCTCGTGCGCGCTCAGCATCGCCGTCGGCTCGTCGAGGATCAGCACACGGCATGCGCTGGCCAGCGCTCGGGCAATCTCGATCATCTGCCGGTGGCCGATGCCGAGCGTCTGGACGGGCGTCCACGGGTCGAGGTCCAGGCCGACGCGCGCGAGCGCTTGTTCAGCCCGCTCGCGCAACGCGGGGCGATCCACGAAACCGAGCCGCTGGGGCAGGTCGCCCAGGAACAGGTTTTCGGCCACCGTCAGCGTGGGCACCATGCTCAGTTCCTGCAGCACCATGCGCACGCCCAGCGCTTCGGCTGCGCTGCGCGAATCGGGGGCGTACAGCGTGCCGGCCAGCGTCATCGACCCGGAAGTCGCCGTCTCCAGCCCGCAGAGGATCTTGGAGAGCGTGCTCTTGCCGGCGCCGTTCTCTCCCGTGAGCGCAAGCACCTCGCCCGGGTGCACGTCGAGATCGATATCTCGCAGCACGGGGGCGGCGTAGTGCTTGCTGAGCGCGGAGACGCGCAGCAGCGGCGCGCGCGGTTCGTAAGCGGCAGACATGGCTGGCGGCGGCTGGCCGGTCTGTCGGGTCAGGAACGCGTGACGAGGTTGACCGGTGTCTCGACGACACCTGACAGCTTCGCCTGCGGCGTCTTGGAGGCCAGCGCCTTCAGGGCGGTCTCGATGCCGTAGACGGCTTGCTGATCGGCGTGCTGATCGGCCGTCGCAACGACACGCCCATCAGCCAGCATGGCCTTGATGGCGTCGATGTTGTCATAACCGCCAATCAGCACCTTGCCCAGCTTGCCGGCCGCGCGCACCGCCGATACGGCGCCGATCGCCATGTTGTCGTTGCCGCACAGCAGCGCCTTCAGATTGGGCTCGGAACGCAGCATGGCGGCCGCCACTTTGTTGCCCTTGTCGATTTCCCACTCGCCCGATTGCACGCCTGCGATCTTCAGCTTGGCGGCTTCGGCCGCGTCCTTGAAGCCGGCGGTGCGCTGCTGGGCATTGGTGGTGGTCGGAATGCCCTCGATGATGCCCACGGCATCGCCCGGCTTGAGCGACTTGGCAACAAAGTCGCCCACCAGTCGCGCACCCTTGCGGTTGTCCGGCCCCACGAAAGGCACGTTAAGGCCCTTTTCCCTGAGCGCCGCCGGGTCGAGCCGGTTGTCGATATTGATGACGAGAATGCCCGCGTCCACGGCCTTCTTGACGACCGGCACCAACGCCTTAGAGTCGGCCGGCGCCAGCACCAGCGCGTCCACACGCGCGACGAGCATTTGCTCGACCAAGCGGATCTGCCCGGCGGTGTCGGTTTCGTCGCGAATGCCGTTCGTCAGCAGCGTGTACTCCGACGCGTGGTCCTTCTGATGCTTGCGCGCGCCGTTCTCCATGGTGAGGAAGAACTCGTTGGCGAGCGATTTCATGACCAGCGCAACCTTGGGCGGCTGGTTGGCGGCGTGCGCCAGCGAAAACGGGAACGGCAGAGCAGCAGCGACGGCAGAGCCCACGCCAAGGTGCAGGGCGCGGCGACGGCGGATATCCATGGTGTCTCCTCCAGGAAGAGGCCTGTCTGGGGCGGGTGGGTGCGGGCGTCGCTGCCGTGTCACGCCGTAAGGCATTCCTAAGGGCAATCGCGCCTCGCTCTTCGCAAACGTTTGCGTATCTGACAGTCTCGGCTACCGAGTAACAGAAGTCAATGAAATTGCGCTTTTCACCGCATAAGGAAAAACCCGCAGTGACGCGCCATTCGAGACGGGTATGCAAGTTGCGCTGCGGAAGTGGCCGGATAGCCCTATCGGACGTGGTTGATTGTTTTAGTCCACAATACGGCCTGCCGCGTGGCCACCCCGTTTTTCGGGCTCTGCAAATCCCCTTGCTGCGACGCGGAATCCCCCGACACCTTAGTTGACCGATTTTGTCGGGTTCCTTTATACTTGAGCAAAACGATCAGGTATTTCCCCGACGCCATGAGATTGACCACCAAAGGCCGCTTCGCGGTCACCGCCATGATTGACTTGGCGCTACGCCAGGAGCAGGGCCCGGTCACGCTGGCTGGCATCAGCCAGCGTCAGAAAATTTCGCTGTCGTATCTGGAGCAGCTGTTCGGCAAACTGCGCCGCCACGAAATCGTGGAAAGCGTGCGCGGTCCGGGCGGCGGCTACAGCCTCGCGCGCCGTGCCGACGACGTGACCGTTGCCGACATCATCATTGCCGTGGATGAGCCGCTCGATGCGACCCAATGCGGCGGCAAGGGCAACTGCGGCGGCGAAGAGCATGTCGGCGGCCATACGGGCCGCTGCATGACGCACGACCTGTGGGCGACCCTCAATCAGAAGATGGTCGAGTATCTCGATTCGGTGTCGCTGCAGAACCTGGTCGATCAGCAACGCGAGCGTCAGCCCGAAGTGATCCAGGACATGCGTGAAGCGCGTCCGGCTCGCCGCGAACGTGCCCCGGCACGCGCGCGCACCGTCGACGCGCCGGCCGCCACCTCGGTCGCCGCCGAACCGGTCAAGCGCGCCCCGCTGGTCAACTCCGTTTTCAGTCTGGCGCAGTCGTAATTGCGCCAGCGTGAGGCTGGCCACGATGCCGGCGCCACACAAGAACATCGCCCCCCACATAAGGCAGACAAGATATGAGCACCCTGCAGCTTCCCATCTACATGGACTATTCCGCGACGACGCCGGTGGATCCGCGCGTGGTCGACAAGATGATCCCGTATCTGCGCGAGAGTTTCGGCAATCCGGCTTCGCGCAGCCACCCGTTTGGTTGGGAAGCCGAAAAGGCGGTCGAGACCGCGCGCGAGCAGGTTGCCGCGCTGGTGAATGCCGACCCGCGTGAAATCGTCTGGACGTCCGGCGCCACCGAATCCGACAACCTGGCGATCAAGGGCGCTGCCAACTTCTACAGCAGCAAGGGCAAGCACATCATCACCGTCAAGACCGAGCACAAGGCTGTGCTGGACACGACGCGTGAGCTGGAGCGCCAGGGCTTCGAAGTGACGTACCTGGACGTGAAGGACAACGGCCTGATCGACATCGAAGTCTTCAAGCAAGCGATCCGCCCCGACACCATCCTCGCCTCGGTGATGATGGTGAACAACGAGATCGGCGTCATTCAAGACATCGAAACGCTGGGCGAAATCTGCCGCGAGAAGGGCGTGATCTTCCACGTCGATGCCGCGCAGGCGACGGGCAAGGTGGAAATCGACCTGCAGAAGCTGAAGGTTGACCTGATGTCGTTCTCGGCACACAAGACGTATGGCCCGAAGGGTATCGGCGCGCTGTACGTGCGACGCAAGCCGCGTATCCGCATCGAAGCGCAGATGCACGGCGGCGGCCACGAGCGCGGCATGCGTTCGGGCACGCTGGCCACGCACCAGATCGTCGGCATGGGTGAGGCTTTCCGCATCGCCAAGGAAGAAATGGCGACCGAGAACGAGCGCATTCGCATGCTGCGCGATCGCCTGTACCGCGGCCTGAACACGATGGAAGAGGTGTACGTGAACGGCGACATGGAAGCCCGTGTGCCGCACAACCTGAACATCAGCTTCAACTTTGTGGAAGGCGAGTCGCTGATCATGGCGATCAAGGACGTCGCCGTGTCGTCGGGCTCGGCTTGCACGTCGGCCTCGCTGGAGCCGTCGTACGTGCTGCGCGCCCTGGGGCGCAACGACGAACTGGCACACAGCTCGATCCGCTTCACGGTGGGCCGCTTCACGACCGAAGAAGAAGTCGATTACGTGGTTGAGCTGCTCAAGAGCAAGATCGGCAAGCTGCGCGACCTGTCTCCGCTGTGGGAGATGTACAAGGACGGCGTGGATCTGAACAGCATTCAATGGGCGGCGCACTGAGCGCGGCGCGTTTTCACCGATAGCGAATAACAGGCGCCCCCGCGCCAGCCAACGATTGAAAGAGGTGTGAAATGTCTTACAGCAACCAAGTTCTGGATCATTACGAAAACCCGCGCAACGTCGGTTCGTTCGAGAAGGGCGACGACACGGTCGGTACCGGCATGGTCGGCGCGCCGGCTTGCGGCGACGTGATGAAGCTGCAGATCAAGGTCAACGAGCAGGGCGTGATCGAAGACGCAAAGTTCAAGACCTACGGCTGCGGTTCGGCCATCGCTTCGTCGTCGCTGGTGACGGAATGGGTGAAGGGCAAGACGCTGGACCAAGCGCTGGAGATCCGCAACACGGCGATCGCTGAAGAACTGGCGCTGCCGCCGGTGAAGATCCACTGCTCGATCCTGGCTGAAGACGCAATCAAGGCGGCCGTGGCCGACTACAAGGAAAAGCACGGTTCGGCCGAGCAGAAGGCTGCTTGAGCCCGTTTGGATAGAAAGGACGCAGCATGATCACCCTGACCGACAAGGCCGCGCAGCACGTTTCCCGCTACCTGACCCGCCGTGGCAAAGGCGTGGGCCTGCGCGTGGGCGTGAAGACCACGGGCTGTTCGGGCCTCGCCTACAAGCTCGAATACGCAGATGAGATTGCCGCCGAAGACCAAGTCTTCGAATCCAACGGCGTCAAGGTGATCGTCGATCCGAAGAGTCTGCCGTACATCGACGGCACCGAGCTGGACTACGCACGTGAAGGGCTGAACGAAGGTTTCCGCTTCAACAACCCGAACGTGAAGGACGAATGCGGTTGCGGCGAGTCGTTCCGCGTGTGAGCGGGGCACGTTGAAGCAAGCGATTATCGGTTTCGAGCGGGACGAGGAGGGCCACTGGGTCGCCCGTCTCGCTTGCGGACATGGGCAGCACATGCGTCACGATCCGCCCTGGCAACTGCGGCCCTGGACGGAAACGGAAGCCGGGCGGGCCAGCAAGATCGGCGCGGTGGTGGAGTGCCTGAAGTGCGATCGGGGTGAGCCGGTCGAATAAGGAACACGAGGCGGCGCGGCCGCTTTTTTTATTCATGAATTCCGGTTTGTCCGCAAACACGACGCATTTTTCCCTCTTCGGCCTGCCCGAGCACTTCGAGGTCGACGACGACGCGCTGAACGCTGCCTACCGCACCGTGCAGTCGCAGGCGCATCCCGATCGTTACGCTCATGCGGGCGACGCCGAACGCCGCGTCGCCATGCAATGGGCCACGCGCGCCAACGAGGCCTATCAGACGCTGCGTGATCCGCTCAAGCGGGCGACGTATCTGCTGCACCTGCGCGGTATCGACGTGCAGGCCGAAAACAACACGGCCATGCCGCCTGCGTTTCTGATGCAGCAAATGGAATGGCGCGAAACGCTCGGCGACGCCAAGGCCGAGCGCAACGTGGATGCGCTGGACGATTTGCTGACCATGCTGCGCAAGGAAAAACGTACGCGTTATCAGGCGCTGTCCGGCCTGCTCGGTGGCGATGGCAACACCGCGGCGGCAGCCGATGCCGTGCGCCAACTGATGTTCATCGAAAAGATCGAACGCGACACCGCCGAGGCCATCGACCGGCTGGACGACTAGAACCCAGAATTTGCGACAATGTTGGGTTTGCCCCGGCAGGCAGCCCATCCGCGCAATCGAGACATCCCCATGGCTTTACTGCAGATTTCCGAACCCGGCGAATCGCCCGCACCGCACCAGCGCCGTCTGGCGGTCGGTATCGACCTGGGCACGACCAACTCGCTGGTGGCCTCCGTGCGCAGCAGCGTGCCGGAAGTGTTGCCCGACGATCAGGGGCGCCCGCTGTTGCCCTCCGTGGTGCGCTATCTGCCCTCGGGCGGCGCCCACATCGGCTACAAGGCGCAGGCCGAAGCCGTGCGCGACCCGAAAAACACCATCATCTCGGTCAAGCGTTTCATGGGGCGCGGCCTGAAGGATGTTGCCCACATCGAGAACACGCCGTACGACTTCGTCGACGCGCCCGGCATGGTGCAGTTGAAGACCGTGGCCGGCGTGAAAAGCCCGGTGGAGGTGTCGGCCGAGATTCTCGCCACGCTGCGGCAGCGCGCGGAAGATACGCTCGGCGATGAGCTTGTCGGCGCCGTCATCACCGTGCCGGCGTACTTTGACGATGCGCAGCGCCAGGCCACCAAGGACGCCGCCAAGCTGGCCGGCCTGAACGTGCTGCGTCTGCTGAATGAGCCGACCGCGGCTGCCATCGCCTACGGCCTGGACAACGCCGCCGAAGGCATTTACGCCGTCTATGACCTGGGGGGCGGGACGTTCGACATCTCGGTGCTCAAGCTCACCAAGGGCGTGTTCGAGGTGATGTCGACGGGCGGCGACTCCGCGCTCGGCGGTGACGATTTCGACCAGCGCGTTGTGTGCTGGATCGTCGAGCAAGCCGGTCTGCAACCGCTCTCGGCCGAAGACACGCGCCTGCTGCTGAACAAGGCGCGCGCCGCCAAGGAATGGCTCTCCACCGCTGACAGCACCGAGATTGACGCGATGCTCTCCACCGGCGAGACCGTCCACCTCGTGCTGACCGCCGAGACCTTCGCCGAACTGACCGCCAACCTCGTGCAAAAGACGCTGTCGCCGGTGCGCCGCGCGTTGCGCGATGCGGGCGTGACAGTGGAAGACGTGAAGGGTGTCGTGCTGGTGGGCGGCGCCACGCGTATGCCGATCATCCGTCGCGCCGTCGGGCAGCTGTTTGGTCGCACGCCGCTCACGAACCTCGATCCGGACCAGGTGGTCGCCATTGGTGCTGCCATGCAGGCCAACCTGCTGGCCGGCAACCGCGCGCCGGGCGAAGACTGGCTGTTGCTCGACGTGATCCCGCTGTCGCTGGGTGTCGAGACGATGGGCGGCCTGGTCGAGAAGATCATCCCGCGCAACAGCACGATTCCCGTCGCGCGCGCGCAGGAATTCACCACGTTCAAGGACGGCCAGACGGCCATGGCGATCCACGTGCTGCAAGGCGAGCGTGAACTCGCGAGCGATTGCCGTTCGCTGGCGCGCTTCGAGTTGCGCGGCATCCCGCCGATGGTGGCCGGCGCCGCTCGCATCCGGGTGACGTACCAGGTCGACGCCGATGGGTTGTTGTCGGTGTCCGCACGCGAAACGGTGTCGGGCGTGGAAGCGTCGATCACTGTCAAGCCGTCGTACGGTCTGGCCGATGACGATGTCGCTCGCATGCTGCAGGAAGGTTTCCAGTCCGCCGAAGAGGACATGCGCCGTCGAGCGCTGGCGGAGGAGCGTGTTGAGGCCGAGCGCCTGCTGGAGGCGCTGTCGCAGGCGCTGGCCGCCGATGGCGATCTGCTGTCGCCCGAGGAGCGCGCCACCATCGACGCGGAGATCGCCGCGCTGCGCACCACCATGCAGGGCGAAGACCACCGCGCCATCAAGGACGCCGTGGATGCCCTCTCGCATGGCACCGACGAATTCGCCGCACGCCGCATGGACCGCGGCATTCGCAAGGCGCTCGCCGGCAAACGTATCGAGGAGCTCGGCTGATCGCCGATCGCATCCCCCCCAAACACACATCACATATCGAACGAGTTTCTTCATGCCACACATCGTCGTCCTTCCTCACGTCGAATACTGCCCGGAAGGGGCCGTGATCGAAGCCAAGCCCGGCACGACCATCTGCGATGCGCTGTTGGGCGCTGACATCGAGATCGAGCATGCATGCGAGAAGTCGTGTGCCTGCACGACCTGCCACGTGATCGTGCGCGAGGGCTTCAATTCGCTGGATGAGGCGACCGAGAAGGAAGATGATCTGCTCGACAAGGCGTGGGGCCTAGAGCCGAACTCGCGCCTGTCCTGCCAGGCCAAGGTGGCGGAGACGGACCTGACCGTCGAGATTCCGAAGTACACGATCAACCACGCCAAGGAAAACCACTGAGCCGACCGGCTAGCGGAGGAGGGAAGCCATCATGAAATGGAACGACATCCAGCAGATCGCGGAAGCGCTGTACGACAAATACCCTGACGTCGATCCGACGCGCCTGAACTTTGTCGACCTGCACAACAAGGTCGTCACCCTGGAAGGCTTTGATGATGACCACAAGCGTGGCGGCGAGAAGTTCCTCGAAGCCATCCAGCAAGCCTGGATCGACGAAGCGGAATAAGCGCGTAGCCTCAATCAAATGCGTGCGCATGAAAAAACCGGCCCGAAGGCCGGTTTTTCTTTTGGGCGAAGGCGACGCCGGATTAACCGGCCACCAGCGTCCCGTTCTCGACATGCACGCGTTCGCCTGCCTGGAAGCCCGGGGCAGCCTTGTACATGAAGCTGCGGGTCGTACCGTTGTCCATGCGAACGTTCACGCGGTATTGGGTGTCGCGGCTGTAGTAGTTTTCCGCCACATGGCCACCGTAGCCGCCTGCTACCGCGCCGCCGACTGTCGCCAGCGTACGGCCATTGCCGCGGCCAATCTGGTTACCCAGCAGCCCGCCCACCACAGCGCCACCGATCATGCCGAGGCCGGTTTCCTTGCCTTGCGTGGTGATCGGGGTGACCGACGTCACGTGACCGGCATAGGGGCTGGCCGACTGGCGCGGCTGGGTTTGCGCATAGCTCGGGTTGGCCGACGGCGCGCGCTCAGCGTACGACGGCTCACGGGCGCGCGCCGGAGCGGGCGCGACGTTTTGTGCCGGATACGGAGCAGCCTGGTTCGGTTGCGTCGTCTGGCCCGGTGCAGCCAGCGCCATCGGTGCCGAAGCGCCCGGCATGGCCACTGCCGACTGGGCTGCCACATTCGGGTCCGTGCTGCCCTGCGTCGCCTTCGAGGTGGGCAGCACGCCGGTAATGGCGGCCACCGCCGTCAGGCTGGCGATGATCACGGCGACAGCAGCCGTCGTCATCAGCGGATGCATGCGTCGCGACGACGACGGGACTTGACCCGGCGACGTGCCACCGTATTGCTGACCTTGATTCGGTTGGATGTTGTTGTCCATCTTCGTTCTCCTGCGGCCCGTGATTGGTTCATGTTGCGGCCTTTCGATGATCACAGTGTGGTTCATCGCCCAAACGGATGCCGTTTTAATTTGTAAGCATCTGTACCGAGGTTTTTCCTTTAAAAATCAAGTACTTGGCGCGGTTTGATACATATTGTGGAAACGAGGCGATGTTACAAATAGCGGGGTGGGCGCGGGTTTTGCGCATCCGCAGGCAACAAAAAACGCCCCCGAGGGAGCGTCTTTCGAAGGCGATCGACCGAACCGATCAGTCTTCCCGGCGCAGGTGCGGGAAAAGGATCACGTCGCGGATGTTCGGGCTGTCGGTGAGCAACATCACCAGACGGTCGATGCCGATGCCGCAGCCGCCGGTCGGGGGCATGCCGTATTCCAAAGCGCGGATGTAATCGGCGTCATAGAACATGGCTTCTTCGTCGCCGGCGTCCTTCTGTTCGACCTGCTTGCGGAAGCGCTCGGCTTGGTCTTCCGGATCGTTCAGCTCCGAGAAGCCGTTGGCGATTTCGCGGCCGGTGATGAACAACTCGAAGCGCTCGGTGATGCCGGGCAGCGTGTCGGAGCCGCGTGCCAGCGGCGACACTTCGACCGGGTAGTCGATGATGAACGTCGGCTCCCACAGTTGCGACTCGGCGGTTTCTTCAAACAGCACAAGCTGCAGGGTACCCACGCCGGCGTTCAGGAATTGCGGCGCGTTGGTGTCGATCTTGAACTTCTTCAGCTCGGCGCGCAGGAACTCGACATCTGCCAGTTGCGCGTCGGTGTATTGCGGCGCGTACTTCTGGATTGCCTGGCAGATGGTCAGGCGATGGAACGGCTTGGCCAGATCCAGCTCGCGGCCCTGGTAAGTGAGCGTGGCGGTGCCCGAGGCGTCGATGGCCGCCTGGCGAATCAGCTGCTCGGTGAAGTCCATCAGCCAGCGGTAGTCCGTGTAGGCCGCGTAGAACTCCATCATCGTGAACTCGGGGTTGTGTCGCGGCGACACGCCCTCGTTACGGAAGTTGCGGTTGATCTCGTAGACGCGCTCGAAGCCGCCGACGATCAGGCGCTTGAGATACAGCTCCGGCGCGATGCGCAGGAACATCTGCATGTCCAGCGCGTTGTGATGCGTGATGAACGGCTTGGCTGCAGCGCCGCCCGGAATCGGGTGCAGCATCGGCGTCTCGACCTCCATGAAACCGTTGCCGGCCATGAAGTTGCGCAGCGAGGCCATGGCCTTGGTGCGGGCGCGGAACGTGTCGCGCGTTTCCTTCGAGACGATCAGGTCGACGTAGCGCTGGCGGTACTTCTGTTCCTGGTCGGCCAGGCCGTAGTAGTCGCCCGGCAGCGGACGTAGGCTCTTCGAGAGCAGGCGCAGTTCCGTCACCGCCACCGACAGTTCGCCGGTCTTCGTCTTCATCAGCGTGCCGCGTGCGGCCACGATATCGCCCAAGTCCCACTTCTTGAAGCTGGCGTAGACGTCTTCGCCCACGGCGTCGCGGCTGATGTAGAACTGGATGCGGTCGGTGCTGTCCTGCACGGTGGCAAAGCTCGCCTTGCCCATCACGCGCTTGAGCATCATGCGGCCGGCAATGGCCACCTGCACCGGTTCGGCTTCCAGGGCGGCCTGTTCCAGCTCGCGGTACTTGGCTTGCAGATCACCGGCATGGTGCGTCGGGCGAAAATCGTTCGGGAACGCGACGCCTTGCTGGCGGATCTCCGCGAGCTTCTCGCGGCGTTCGGCGATGATCTTGTTGTCGTCCTGCGCCGGCACGGCGGCCGCGGTATTCGATTCGGCCGGGTTGTTCTGTTCGGTCATGATGGTGATGAGAGGAATGTCGGTTCAGGCGATGTTGCGCAGGTCGTCCAGCTCGGTCGCGCCAAAGTCGGGGCGGACGAGGTAGGCAGCGATGCGCGCGGCGGCGTCTTGCGGCGAGACCAGCTCGCCATGCGCGTGCAGATCGCGGAAGCGCTGCACGCCGGCAAAGTCGGCGCCACGGATGGTGCGTTGCATGTCGGTGTCGATCACGCCGGGGGCCAGCGCCACGGCGCGCACGCTGGCGTCGCCATCGGCGTTGATGGCGCGTACGAACATGTCGAGCCCCGCCTTGCCGGTGCAATACGCCGCCCAGCCGGCGATCGGCCGGCGTGCTGCGCCCGACGAGATCGCCAGCACACGGCGCTGCGCGTTCCACGCGGCGGTGCCGCGCAGCAGGGCAGCAGTCAACGCCATCGGGCCGGCCAGGTTCAACTGCAGGTGCGGCAGCAGCGTATCGGCACGCAGCGTATCGATGGTGCCGATCGGCTCGACCGCGCCGGCGTTGAGCACCAGCGTCACGTTGGCAAAAGCGGGCAGGGCGGCAAGCGTCTTGGTCATCCAGGCCTCGGCGGCATGCGCGTCGGACAGGTCGACCTGATGCCAGTCGAGCATCACGCCGGCGGCTGTCGCCTGCGCGCGCAATTCGGCGTTATCGCCGCGTGCGACGCAGATGAGGCGGTGGCCAGGTTGCATCAGCGCCTGGGCCAGCGCGGCGCCCAGGCCGCGCGAGGCACCGGTCAGGATGAACAGGGACGTGTCAGACATGGCAGTCGCTCAGGTTGGGCGCGGATCAGACGCCCTGTTTCAGGCTCGCCTGG
Source organism: Ralstonia sp. UNC404CL21Col (assembly GCF_000620465.1). Classification (GTDB taxonomy): domain Bacteria; phylum Pseudomonadota; class Gammaproteobacteria; order Burkholderiales; family Burkholderiaceae; genus Ralstonia; species Ralstonia flatus. The sequence goes on along the minus strand of NZ_JIBE01000003.1, from coordinate 431,769 downwards.
ATAAACGGGTCGAGGTCGCCGTCCAGCACCTTCTGCGTGTTGGAGATTTCCACGTTGGTGCGCAGGTCCTTGATGCGGCTTTGGTCCAGCACGTACGAGCGGATCTGATGGCCCCAGCCCACGTCCGTCTTTGCGGCTTCCTGCGCGTCGGCAGCAGCCTGGCGCTTGCGCAGTTCGTGCTCATACAGACGCGACTTCAGCATGGTCATCGCTTCGGCGCGGTTGCGGTGCTGCGAGCGGTCGTTCTGGCATTGCACGACGATGCCGGTCGGGATGTGCGTGATCCGCACGGCCGAATCGGTCTTGTTGATGTGCTGACCGCCCGCGCCCGAAGCGCGATACGTATCGACGCGCAGATCGGCGGGGTTGACCTCGATCTCGATCGAATCATCGACTTCCGGATACACGAAGATCGACGAGAACGACGTGTGACGCCCGCCCGCCGAGTCGAACGGCGACTTGCGCACCAGGCGGTGCACGCCGGTCTCGGTGCGCAGGAAACCAAACGCGTATTCGCCTTCGACCTTGATCGACGCGCTCTTGATGCCGGCCACGTCGCCTTCGGACTCTTCCAGCACTTCGGTCTTGAAGCCCTTGCGCTCGCAGTACTTCAGGTACTGGCGCAGCAGCATCGACGCCCAGTCGCACGCTTCGGTGCCGCCTGCGCCGGCCTGGATGTCGATGAAGCAGTTGGCGGCGTCCATCGGGCCAGAGAACATGCGGCGGAATTCCATGTCTTCGACAATGGCGCGCATGCCTGCGGTATCAGCCTCGATGGCTTCGATGGTGTCGTCGTCGCCTTCTTCGCGGGCCAGCTCGAACAGCTCAGCGCCGCCGGTGAGGTCTTCGTCGAGCTTGGTCAGTGCCAGCACGACGGTTTCAAGCGACTTTTTCTCGCGGCCCAGTTCCTGGGCGCGTTTGGGATCGTTCCAGACCTCGGGGTTTTCGAGTTCTTTATCGACTTCAACTAGACGTTCAGATTTGACGTCGTAGTCAAAGATACCTCCGAAGGTCGTCGGCGCGCGACTTCAGGTCGGCCAACGTGTTCTGGATGGCATTGAGGCGTTCTGCTTCCATGGTGCAAAAATCCGGTCGGAAACCGGAAATTATAGCGGAATCAAGGGGTTTTCCGTCCGCGTAGACCGTCAAAACCGCCATTTTCCGGACGGGCGCGCCGGGATTTCTGTAGCGGCCACAGGCGTCCCGCCTCGCTTCGGTTAGCATGACGACCAGTCCACATGGCTCTTGGCGCTGTCCGATGATCATCCGCTCGCTGCTCGATACCGATCTGTACAAATTCACCATGATGCAGGTGGTGCTGCATCACTTTCCCGGTGCAAACGTCGAATACCGCTTCAAGTGCCGCAACGCGGGCGTCGATCTGGTGCCGTTCATTGAAGAGATCCGCGCCGAGATCCGCCACCTTTGCACCCTGCGCTTTACCGATCCGGAGCTGGATTACCTGCGCGGCATGCGCTTCATCAAGAGCGATTTCGTCGATTTTCTCGGCCTGTTCCATCTCAACGAGAAGTACATCGACGTGCGCCCCGCACCGAGCAACGACGGGCAGATCGAGATCGTCATCGCGGGGCCGTGGCTGCACACGATCATGTTCGAGGTGCCGGTTCTGGCCATCGTCAACGAGGTGTTCTTCAGCCGCACGCAGACGCACCCGCAGTGGGAGGAGGGCAAACGCCGCCTGACCGACAAGCTGGCGTCGCTCAAGCGCCCCGGCCTGGAAGACTGCCGCATTGCCGACTACGGCACGCGCCGCCGCTTTTCGCACACCTGGCACGAGCATGTGCTGCTGGAGACGCGTGCGCAGCTGGGCGCCCAGTACGCCGGCACCAGCAACGTCCACTTCGCCATGAAGCACGGCATGACGCCGCTCGGCACGATGGCGCATGAATACCTGCAGGCGTGCCAAGCGCTGGGCCCGCGCCTGCGCGATTCCCAGATCTTTGCGCTGGAAACCTGGGCCAAGGAATATCGTGGCGACCTCGGCATCGCGCTGTCGGATACCTACGGCTTCGACGCCTTCCTGCGCGATTTCGACATGTTCTTCTGCAAACTGTTCGACGGCGTTCGCCATGATTCCGGCGACCCGTTCGAGTGGGGCGAGCGCATGCTCAAGCATTACGACGACATGCGCGCCGAGCCGAAGTCCAAGGCGCTGATCTTCTCCGACAGCCTCGACATGCCGAAGGTCATCGGCCTGTATGAGCGCTTCCATGGTCGCTGCAAGCTGGCGTTCGGCGTGGGAACCAACCTGACCAATGACCTGGGCTACACGCCGCTGCAGATCGTCATCAAGATGGTCCGCTGCAACGGCCAGCCGGTGGCCAAACTGTCGGACGCGCCCGAGAAGACGATGTGCGACGATCCGGCCTACCTCACGTATCTGAAGCAGGTCTTTGGCGTGCAATAAGGCTCACGCCGGCGCCGAATAAGTTTCACCGGCGTTGGCGGCTCGCGCGGAAAGCGGCTCGTATAATCGATCGATCTTTCGGAGCCGCCATGGAATCACAACCGGACACCCCCGTCGATCCGCTCGACACGAGCCGCGCACGCGACGCCATTTTTGCCCGCATCCGCAATGCGCAGCATCGTCCCGCGAAACCGACGCAGGGTGAGCGCGACGCCGTGGCGGATTACCTCGCGCGCCATCCCGCCGGCCCCCGCCCGCCGCTGCCGGAAAACCTGGCCTCGCATTTTGCCGAGCAGGCGCTGAAGATGGCCTCCACGTTGGAGTCGGTGGAGGCGCTGTCCGACGTGCCGGGCGCGGTGGCCCGCTACTTGTCTGGGCTGAACCTCCAGCCGCAAGCCGTGGCCTGGACGACATTGCAATCGCTGGACTGGGCGGCGGCCGGCATCGGCATCGAATTCCGTCCGCCCGTGCGTGAGGCGCAAGCCGATCGGGAACACGGCGATCTCGTCGGCATTACGGGTTGCTTCTGCGCAATTGCCGAGACGGGCTCGCTGATGCTGCTGTCGGGGCCGGAGAACGTCGCCTCCACGGCGCTGCTGCCCGAGACGCATATCGCCGTGGTTCCGCAGTCGCGCATCGTCGCCACGCTGGAAGACGCCTATGCGCTGATGCGCGCAGAGCGGGGCGAGCTGCCGCGCGCCACCAACGTCATCAGCGGGCCGTCGCGCACGGGCGATATCGAGCAGACCATCGTGCTCGGTGCACATGGCCCGTATCGCGTGCACGTGATTGTTGTGACGACCGCCTGACGCGGCGTCCTGGGCGCGTTGGCCCATCAAACATCCGTGGACGTTTAGGAGGCAACAGACTTCGGGCGTTTACACTGGCGTCTTTGTTTGTGGCGCGGCGGCGTTTGCTGCGCCCGCGCTTAGGAGAACGCCGACGTGAAACGCCTCTGGCCCCTTGTCTTTCTGTTTGTCTGTGGCCTGGCGCGCGCCGCTGATGTGAACGGCGCGGAATTGTCCCTGCTCTGGGGTGTGCCATTCGCGGGCATCCTGCTCTCGATTGCGATCGCACCGCTCCTCGTGCCCAAGCTGTGGCACGACCATTACGGCAAGATCGCAGCGGCCTGGGCGTTGGCGCTTTTGGTGCCGTTCGGGATCGCGTTTGGCACGGAGGCGGCCATCGCTTCCGTCAATCACGCGGCTCTTGCCGAGTACATTCCCTTCATCGCGTTGATCGCCGCTCTGTATGTTGTTGCGGGCGGTATCTGCATTCGCGGCAATCTGCATGGCACGCCAAAGCTCAATACGGGGTTGATCGCGCTTGGCACGGCGCTGGCGAGCATCATGGGGACGACCGGCGCCGCGATGCTGCTGATCCGGCCTTTGCTGCGCGCCAACGAGGCACGCCGGCATCGGGCGCACGTCGTCGTGTTCTTCATCTTCCTGGTGGCCAATGCCGGTGGGGCGCTCACGCCGCTGGGCGATCCACCGCTGTTCCTCGGCTTCCTGCAAGGTGTCGATTTCTTTTGGACCACGCAGCATCTGTGGCGCCAGACGCTGACGATGTGGGTGTTGCTGCTGGCGATCTTCTTCGTCATCGACAGCTATTTCCACCGCACGGGCAAGGAAGAACTGCCCAACATCACCGACGCCACACCGGACGATGCGGGCCCGCTGCGCTTCGAGGGCAACGTCAACTTTGTACTGCTGGCAGGCATTCTGGGCCTCGTGCTGATGAGTGGGCTGTGGAAGCCCGGCATCGTCTTCTACGTGATGGGCACGGAGGTGCTGCTGCAGAACGTGGTGCGCGACATCGGGCTGGTCACCATCGCGCTGCTTTCGTTGTGGCTCACCCCGGCAAGCGCACGCGCGGGCAACGAGTTCAACTGGGAACCCATCCTGGAAGTCGCCAAGCTGTTCGCCGGCATCTTCATCACCATCGGGCCGGTCATTGCCATGCTCAAGGCCGGCGTCGACGGCCCGTTCGCGGGCATCGTCCATCTCGTCAACGACAGCGCAGGCCAGCCGAACAACGCGATGTACTTCTGGGCGACGGGGTTGCTGTCGTCGTTCCTCGACAATGCGCCGACGTATCTGGTGTTCTTCAACACCGCCGGCGGTGACGCCTCCATGCTGATGAGCGAGGGCGCGTCCACGCTGGCCGCGATTTCCGCCGCGGCCGTGTTCATGGGCGCCAACACCTACATCGGCAACGCGCCCAACCTGATGGTCAAGGCCATCGCCGAAAGCCGCGGTCTGCAGATGCCGAGCTTCTTTGGCTACATGCTGTGGTCCGTGTGCATTCTTTTGCCGATTTTCGTTCTGATGACCTTCGTCTTCTTCCGCTAACCGAACGTGTGCTCAACGTATGAAACCCGGAATCCTTGTCACCCGCGCGCTGTTTCCCGAAGTGCTTGAGCGCTTGCGCGAGACCTTCGACGTGATCGACAACCAGGCGGACATCGAGTATCCGCCCGAAGCGCTGGCCGAGCGGCTGCAAGGCCGCGTGGGCCTGCTGTCCAACGCCGCCGACACCATCAACGCCGAGTTGATCAGCCGCGTGCCGACGCTGCGCGCCGTATGCAACATGGCCGTCGGCTACAACAACTTCGATCTCGCCGCGATGACGCGTGCTGGCATCCTGGCGACCAACACGCCGGACATCCTGACCGAGACCACCGCCGATTTCGGCTGGGCCCTCCTGATGGCCGCCGCACGCCGCGTCTCCGAGTCAGAGCGCTGGCTGCGTTCGGGACAATGGAAGCGCTGGACTTACGACATGTTCCTCGGCGCCGAGGTGTATGGCAGCACGCTGGGCATTCTCGGCATGGGCCGCATCGGCCAGGCGCTGGCGCGGCGCGCGAGCGGCTTCTCGATGCGCGTGATCTATCACAACCGCAGCCGGCTTTCGCCCGAAGTCGAGCAGGACACGCGCGCCACCTATGTCAGCAAGGACGATTTGCTGAAGCAGGCTGATCACCTCGTGCTCGTGCTGCCGTACTCCAAGGAAAGCCACCACGCCATCGGTGCGGCCGAGTTGGCACAGATGAAGCCGACCGCCACGCTGGTCAACCTCGCGCGCGGCGGCATCGTGGATGACGCCGCATTGGCGCAGGCGTTGGCGGACAAGCGCATCTTTGCGGCCGGCCTGGACGTCTACGAAGGTGAGCCGAAGGTGCATCCGGCATTGCTGGACGCCGAGCACGTCGCGCTCACGCCGCACATTGCCAGTGCCACCTTGGGCACGCGCCTCGGCATGGCCAACCTGGCGGCCGACAACCTCATCGCAGCGCTGGGCTTCGGCCCGCGCGCGGGGCAGCCGCCCAACTTGTTGAACCCGGATGCGCTGGCGCAGCGCGCATCCTCCTGACCGAACGCTGATATGGACTGGTTGGCTTTATTGACGTTGCTGGGCGTGGCCGTGGTGGTCGCGCTGTGCGTGCTGATCTGGCGCGGCGTGTCTCGTCCGGCCCAGAGCGATGTATCGCCGATGCTCGCGGCGCTGCAAGACGAGCTCATGCGGGAACTCACGCGCGGCAACGAACGCATCGAACGCGAACTGCGCGGCGAAATCGCCGAGACGGCGCGCATCGGCCGCAGCGACGTCACGCAACAACTGGGGCAATTCCAGCAGGTGCTGGCCACGCAGCTCACCAGCGTCGCCACGCTGCAGAACAACCAGATCGACACGTTCGCGCAGCAGCTCACCAAGCTGACCGAGACGAACACACAGCAGCTCGAGGCCGTGCGTCAGAACCTGCAGCAGCAAGCCCAGCAGGCACGCGAAGAGCAGGGCAACGCGCTGCGTCGATTTGGCGAGACGATGCAGCAGCAGCTCGCCCAACTGGGCGAGGGCAACGAGCGCCGTCTGGCCGAGGTACGCGCCACGCTGGAGCAGAAGCTCAAGGACATCGAGGCGAACAACGCGACCAAGCTCGACGAGATGCGCCGCACCGTCGACGAAAAGCTGCACGCCACGCTGGAGCAGCGCCTGGGCGAATCGTTCAAGCTGGTGTCGGATCGGCTTGAACAGGTGCATCGCGGCCTGGGCGAAATGCAGGCGCTGGCCCAAGGCGTGGGCGACCTGAAGAAGGTGCTGACCAACGTGAAGACGCGCGGCACCTGGGGCGAAGTCCAGCTCGAGATGCTGCTGGAGCAGATGCTGACGCCCGAGCAGTACGACAAGAACGTCGAGACCGTGCACGGTACGGGTGCGCGCGTGGAATTTGCCATCCGCCTGCCCGGCAAGACCGATGCCGATCACGATGCCGCCGTCTGGCTGCCGATCGATGCCAAGTTCCCGAAAGAGCAGTACGAGCGCCTACTCGACGCGCAGGAACGTGCCGATGCCGAAGCCGCTGCCAGCGCGAGCCGCGAGCTGGAAGTCGCGGTGCGCAAGGAGGCGCAGACCATCCACGAGAAGTACATCGCGCCGCCGGCTACGACCGACTTCGCCATCCTGTTTCTGCCGACGGAAGGTCTTTACGCTGAAGTGCTGCGCCGCCCGGGCCTGACGGATGAACTGCAGCGCAAGTTCCGCGTGACGGTGGCGGGCCCGACCACGCTCACCGCGATCCTCAACAGTCTGCAGATGGGCTTCCGAACGCTGGCGCTGGAAAAGCGCTCCAGCGAAGTCTGGCAAGTGCTCGGTGCCGTGAAGAGCGAGTTCGGGAAGTTTGGCGACGTGCTGGCCGCGACGAAGAAAACGCTGGAGCGCGCCGTCAGCAACATCGAGCAGGCCGAAGTGCGTACGCGACAGATGAATCGCAAGCTCAAGGCCGTGGAGGCGTTGCCGAGCGATTCTGCGCAGAGCGTGCTGGGGCTGGAGACCGCCGTGCCGCCGGACGAGGAAATCGAGGCCGATTAAGACCGGTCTGACCGGGCCATCAGCAAAAGAAAAGGGGCGGATATTCCGCCCCTTCTTTGTGGACCTCGGAAGCGATCAGGCTTCTTCCGGCACGTCGCGCAGCAGAATCTCGATGCCGCCAAAGCGCTCGGCGACCCAGTTGTAGGCATGGCAGGCGAGCCACAGCGCGCCAAAACCGACCAAAGCATTGAGAATCAGGCCGCTGAGCACGACGATCGTCGGCAGTTCACCGTAGCGGACAAAGCCGACGAAGAAGAACAGCCCCACGACCGGCAGCGAGAAACAGAGATACACCAGTACCAGCGCGCGGGCGGTATGGGCCGGGTGAAGATACGCAATCTCCTTGGTCATCATGGCAGTGCTCAGGCTCAAATCCGAAACAATCAAACTGGCGCAGAGTGTAGCGAATCGACCGGTGCGCCGATACCCGCAGCCCGGAGGTGACGCAAAAAACCGACAGCATGCGGTGTTGCTGTCGGCACAAAAGCCGCTGTCGCCACGCCGCCTAGACGAGACCGTCAAATAGCAGGACCTGCACGCTGTCGCCGGCGTTGACCTGGCCCTGTTCGTGGGCGAGCACGACGAAGCAATTTGCTTCGCTCATGGAACGCAGCACGCCGGAGCCCTGCTGGCCGGTCAGGCGGACTTCGAGCTGGCCGCGATCGTTCAGGGCCGCGATTGCACGCTGATATTCCGTGCGCCCGGGCCGCTTGCGGATGGGGGCGGCGCTCACGGCCGGCACCAGCGGGGCGCCGGCGTCGGCGTCGGCGGCGCCCATCATGCGCAGCAGCGCGCCACGCACGAAGTGATAGAACGTCACCATCACCGCTACCGGGTTCCCGGGCAAGCCAAAGAGGAACGCGCTGTGGCCATTTGACGCGATGCGTCCGAACGCCATCGGGCGGCCCGGGCGCATGGCGATCTTCCAGAACGTCACGTCGCCGAGCTTGGCCATCATCTGTTTGGTGAAGTCCGCTTCGCCGACGGAGACCCCGCCCGAAGTGATGATCGCATCGGCGTTTTCGGCGGCGGTGCGGAAGGCGGCTTCGAGGGCGGTCGGGTCGTCGCGCACGACGCCCATGTCGAGCAGTTCCACACCCAGGCGCGAAAGCATGCCGTGCAGCGTGTAGCGGTTGGAGTCGTACACGCAACCGGCGTCGAGCGGTTCACCAATGGAGCGAAGCTCGTCGCCGGTGGAGAAGAATGCCACGCGCAGCTTGCGGCGCACCGACACCTCGGCGATGCCGAGCGAGGCCAGCAGACCGATATCGGCCGGGCGCAGTGTTCGGCCGGCGGACAGTGCGGCGCTGCCACGCGCGAGGTCTTCGCCGCGCAGACGGCGGTTGTCGCCGGCGCGCACGGCATCGCGGGCAAAGCGGACGGTGTTGGCATCGCCTTGCGTGAATTCTTGCGGGATGACCGTATCGCAGCCCGCCGGCATGACGGCGCCGGTCATGACGCGCACGGCTTCGCCCGCGCCGGGCGCGCCGTCAAAGGCGACACCCGCGTATGCCGTGCCGATCACGCGCAAGGAGACTTCGCTTGCGTCGCCGGCCAGTTCCGCGCTGGCAAAGGCGAAGCCGTCCATCGCCGAGTTGTCGTGCGAAGGCACGTCGATGGACGACAGCACGTCTTCAGCGAGCACGCGGTCCAGCGCGCTGCGAATGGGCACGCGGGCAACGCCCGTCACGGGCTGCACGAAGTCGCGCATGATGGCTTGCGCTTGCGCAACGGGCAGGGCATTCGGATCGTAATCGGACAGACACGAAACGACGGAGGCGAGGGTGGTCATGACGTCGATGAGGGATCGGTGGCGTTGGCGCTCTAGCGGCGCTCGGCCAGCTGGTGCAGTTCTTCCAGCGTGTTGATGTTGGCGAAGGCGGCGCTGTCGTCGAACACGACGTCGATCGTCGGATGGCGCGCCGTCCAGCTTTCGATCTTGCGGCCCCCGCCTTGCAGATAGACGATCAGGTCATCGGCCAGCAGCGCATCGATCAGACAGAAGACCGGCTGCACCTGCCGGCGCGGTACCCCTTGCGCATCCGGCTCCATCGTCACCGGCATGGCGATGCGCGCATTGCCTTCTTCCATTGCCTGCGAGAGCTTGGCGGCCAGGTCGGTCGGCACGAAAGGCGAATCGCACGGCGCGGTCAGCAGGTAACGCGTCTGGCATTGCTCCAGCCCGGCCAGGATGCCCGCCAAGGGGCCGGCAAAGTCCGGCACCGAATCCGCCACCACCGGCACGCCAAACGATTCGTACGCAGCGAGGTTGCGATTGGCGTTGATCAGCATGTGGCCCACCTGCGGCGACAGGCGCATCAGCGTGTGCATCGCCATCGGCGCGCCGCGAAACGTCTGCAGGCCCTTGTCGACGCCGCCCATGCGGCTGCCCCGGCCGCCGGCCAGGATCAGGCCGGTGATGTCGGATGTCGGAATCATGTCGTTGAACGCTGGCGGATTCACCCGCCGATGTAGGACATTTCGATGCGCCGGCCGGCCGGTTGGGCCTTGCCGCTCGCACGCAATTCGGAATAGCGGTCGGCGCGGCCCTGCCAGACAGAGCGGATCGCGTTGGAGAGTTCCAGATCGGTCGCGCCGCCGCGCAATAGCGCGCGCAGGTCGAAGCCTTCTGTGGCGAACAGGCAGAGGTACAGCTTGCCTTCGGTCGACAATCGCGCGCGGGTGCAATCGTGGCAGAACGCCTGGGTCACGCTGGAGATCACCCCCACCTCGCCGGCGCCGTCGACATAGCGCCAGCGCTCGGCCGTTTCGCCGCTGTAATTTGCCGACGCCGGCTCGAGCACAAACTCGGACGAAAGACGCTTGATCACTTCGGCCGACGGCACGACGGAACGCATGTCCCAATGGTTGGTCGTGCCCACATCCATGTATTCGATAAAGCGCACGATGATGCCGCTGCCGCGGAAGTGGCGCGCCATCGGCACGATCTGGTCTTCGTTGTCGCCTTTCTTGACGACCATGTTGACCTTTAGCGGCGCCAGGCCCACGTTCTGCGCGACTTCGATGCCGTGCAGCACCTCGCTCACGGCGAAGTCGACATCGTTCATGCGGCGGAAGGTCGCATCATCGATGCCATCGAGGCTCACCGTCACGCGGCTCAGGCCCGCGTCTTTGAGCGATTGCGCCTTGCGGGCGAGCAGGGCGCCGTTGGTCGTCAGCGTGAGGTCCAGCGGCTTGCCTTCCGCGGTGGTGAGGCGCGCGAGCATTTCGACCAGACGCTCGATGTCTTTGCGCAGCAGCGGCTCGCCGCCGGTCAGGCGAATCTTCTCGACGCCGTGCTCGATGAACAGCCGCGCCATGCGCTCGATCTCTTCGAACGACAGCAACTCGGAATGCCGCAGGAAGCGGTAATCCTTGTCGAACACGTCCTTCGGCATGCAGTAGACGCAGCGGAAGTTGCAGCGGTCCGTCACGGAGATACGCAGATCGTGCAGCCGGCGGCCGCGCGTATCCGTCAGCCTGCCCTCTGCAGGGACGAGCACATTGGGCACGGTGGGCACCGTGGCGCGATGGTGCTGGCCATCACGCAGATCGTAGAGGGGGATGACGGTTTCAGTCATGGTGTGGTGCGGCGCGTCAATCCACAGGACAGGGCGATCGCGCTCGATACAAGGACGAGTGTAGCGCAGCCCCTGTTTGATGCGGGGAGCACAGTTCAGCCCCTGCGTGTCCCGCACAGGAAAAAGGGCGGCCGAAGCCGCCCCTCAGGCAAGGCATCGGGGCGGGTGTGGGTTACCCGCCGCCGATGTGATGCTTATTGCTGGTCTGCGCCACCCGCCGGGCGATTGGTTTCGACCAGGATCATCGGGCCGTGCTGGATCGGCGGCAGCGGCTTGCGCTCGCGTGGCACGCGCGGGGCTGCGACAGTCCGTGCAGCTTCTTCCTGCGATGCACGCAGCTTCTGGCTGTCAGTGTGGACCCACGTCATGCCGGCGTTGTCGAGCACGCTCTGCAGCGTCTCGATCGGCAGCGGCGAAGCCTGGGCAATCGTGCTGACCGGGGCCGGCACTTCGGCAAAGGCCGTCACGATGGCTTCTTGAGGCGCCGCCACTGCCACTGTCGCTTCCGGCGCGGGCGCTGCGGTAGCCGTTGCCAGCGCGGGCTCCGTCGGCTGTACTTGCGGTAGGGCCGACACAGGCGCCACGGCTTCTGCGGCATGCACGGGCTCGTGTACCACCGGAGCCGGGTTCTCAACCGGGGCAAACGACGTCGTCTGCACAGGTTCCGTCACGGTTGCCGGCAGCACCGGCTCGGCATGCATTTCGGCGACGGCTTCGTCTGCGGTTTCAGCGCTTTCGTTTTCGCCTTCACCTTCGGCACGGACGCCTTCCGCGCCCTCGCGGTCACGGCGATAGCGGTTACGGCCACGACGACCACGGCGACGGCGCTCTTCACCTTCACCGTTGCCTTCCGCGCCGGGCGTCACGCCTTCGCCCGCGATGCCTTCTGCCGGAGCAGCGGTGTCGAGCAGCGGTTGCGACACTTGCGACGCAGCGGTCTGATCGATCAGCGCTTCGGCTGCCACGGCTGCGGCTTCCTTGGCCTGTTGATCGCGTTCGCCACGGTTTTCGCGCGGCTCACGGCTTTCACGTGGTTCACGCGGCTCGCGACCCTCGCGGGCTTCACGGCCCTCACGCGGTTGGCGCTCGCGACGTTCCTGATTGCGCTCGCGGCGACCTTGGCCCTGATTCTGGCCCTCGGCGCGCACATCCTGACCCTGTTGCGGCTGACGGGCTTCAGCCGTCTCGCGAACAGCACCCTCGACCTGCGCCGGCTGGCGGTTGCGATCACGGTTGCCGCGCTGACCGTCACGTTGACCTTCGCGCTGGCCCTGTTGCTGACCTTCGCGGGCCTCGTTGCGCTCACGGCCCTGGCGGTTGCCATCACGGCCGTTCTGGCCCTGGCCTTGACCTTGGCGCTCGCCACGTTCGCCGCGCTGGCCACGGCCACCACGGTCCTGACGATTGCCGCGGCCTTGGCGGTTGCCTTCTTCAGCACGTTGCTTCGGTGTTTCCACCGGCGCAGCCACCACCGGTTCGGCCGGTTTGGCGCCAAACAGCGATTTCAGCCACGAAACAAAACCACCCTGGGCAGGCACCGGAGCCGGCGCCTGCGGTGCGGGAGCGGCTTCGGCACGCGCCGGACGCTCGGCGCGCGGCACCGACACGGGCGCCGGTTGGTCCGGCGTGATGCCCTTGACGGCGGCTTCCTGGCGCGGCTTGGCGGCTTCCTTGCGCGTGCTGTACGCGGTGTCGGCTTCCAGTTCCTTGGCGGCCTCTTCGGCCATCTTGTAGCTGGCCTTGTCGTCGTCCAGACGCGGATCGTCGTGGCGCAGGCGCTCCAGCTTGTAGTGCGGCGTCTCCAGATGCTTGTTCGGGATCAACAGCACATTGACCTTGAAGCGCGTCTCGATCAGGTTGATGTCCGGGCGCTTCTCGTTGAGCAGGAACGCGGCCACTTCCACCGGCACCTGGCAGTGGATCGCGGCGGTGTTTTCCTTCATCGCCTCTTCCTGGATGATGCGCAGCACCTGCAGGGCGGACGATTCGGTATCGCGGATGTGACCCGTGCCGTTACAGCGCGGGCAAGTGACGTGCGAGCCTTCCGACAGCGACGGGCGCAGGCGCTGGCGCGACAGTTCCATCAGGCCGAAGCGGCTGATCTTGCCCATCTGAACGCGGGCGCGGTCGTGGCGCAGTGCGTCTTTCAGGCGGGTTTCGACGTCTTTCTGGGCCTTGCTCGACTCCATGTCGATGAAGTCGATCACGATCAGGCCGCCCAGGTCGCGCAGGCGGAGCTGGCGGGCGATTTCATCGGCGGCTTCGAGGTTGGTGCGGGCAGCGGTTTCCTCGATATCTGCGCCCTTGGTGGCGCGCGCCGAGTTCACGTCAATGGCGACGAGCGCCTCGGTGTGGTCGATCACGATGGCGCCGCCCGAGGGCAGCATCACCATGCGCGAATACGCCGATTCAATCTGGTGTTCGATCTGGAAGCGCGAGAACAGGGGAACGTCGTCGCGGTACTTCTTCACCCGATTCATGTTGTCGGGCATCACCACGCTCATGAAAGCGCGGGCCTGATCGTAGATATCGTCCGTATCGATCAGGATTTCGCCGATATCCGGCTGGAAGTAATCGCGAATCGCCCGGATCACCAGGCTGGATTCGAGATAGATCAGCAGCGGGGCCTTGTTGTCGACGGCGGCGCCGTCAACGGCCTTCCACAGCTGCATCAGGTAGTTCAAGTCCCACTGCAGCTCTTCAGCCGAGCGGCCGATGCCGGCGGTGCGGGCGATGATGCTCATGCCGTCCGGCACTTCCAGCTGCGCCATGGTTTCGCGCAGTTCCTGACGGTCTTCGCCCTCGATGCGGCGCGACACGCCGCCGCCACGCGGGTTGTTCGGCATCAGGACCAGGTAACGGCCAGCCAGCGAGATGAAGGTGGTCAGGGCCGCGCCCTTGTTGCCGCGCTCTTCCTTCTCGACCTGGACGATCAGCTCCTGGCCCTCGCGCAACGCATCCTGGATGCGCGCATTGCGCACGTCCACACCGTCCTTGAAATAGGCGCGGGCGACTTCCTTGAACGGGAGAAAACCGTGCCGCTCTTCGCCGTAATTGACGAAGCACGCTTCCAGCGACGGTTCGATGCGGGTGATGACACCCTTGTAGATATTGCCTTTGCGCTGTTCGCGCCCGGCGGTTTCGATGTCGATGTCGATCAGTTTCTGACCATCGACAATGGCGACGCGCAATTCTTCTTGCTGCGTCGCATTGAACAACATGCGTTTCATTGCAACCTCACTCCAATGCCGTGCAAGCACGGCGCTTCATGGAGCACGCAAAGGCGGAGCGGGTGGTCAACGAATTGCCGAAGTGTCGGCCAACAAAAAGGCGCGACGGGGCACGAGCGAAAGAAATGAGGGCATTCCACGCGTCATCATGGATGGCAGGGCGGAGTCCGCGGACGCGGTTGGCGTCCAGTTGCGCGTCCTGTCACTCGTGCCGCGGGCCCGTTGCATCTGCAGGCGGGCCGGCGGCGGCGAGTCGCGTGAAGCGACCACAAAGAGCGAATTGACGGACGGCCTGTCCGGACGAAACCCGCGGCGGGGCGAATCGGGCGGCGTGCTGCTTTTTAGAGTTTTGCCGCCGGACCGCCATGGCAACGCGGTAACCGGATATTCAGCCGGCCGGCACCAGTCTGGTGCGGCAAGGGCTTCTTTCACCAAGCGGGCGCCGTATGGATGAACCATGTGGCGCCCGCCTTTGAATTCTGTTCTACCAGCTGCTCGTTCCACGCTGGCCGACGTTGCCGACGTGATCTTTGGTTCACGTCTTGCGCGATGGGACAGCGGTGCGTGCTGCTTTCGTGCCGATGCATCCGGCCACGTGATTAGCTTTGTAACACAAGTGGGCGATTGATCGGCACGTTCCGGACCGAAACGGTGGCTGTGTACAATACCTGTTGTTTCGTTCCGACCGGCTGTTGCTGGCGCCTAAACGACTGTCCAGCGAGAAAATTATATTGAAAATGAATGAGTTACGCCATCCATTTGATGGCCGCATTCAACAGGCCGGACGTGGCACACTCGCCGATGCGCTCGACGGCAAGTCAGTCGCCTATGTTGAAATCGGTGAAGACGCCGAAGGGCAGCGCATCGACAATTTCCTGATGCGCGTGGCCAAGGGCGTGCCCAAAAGCCATATTTATCGCATCGTGCGTTCCGGCGAGGTGCGGGTCAACAAGGGCCGCATCGACGCGGAATACCGTCTGAAACTCGGTGATCTGGTGCGCATTCCGCCGCTGCGGATTGCCCAGCAGGCCGAAGCGCCGCGCGCGGTTCCGGCGGCAGAATTCACGATCCTTCACGAAGATACGCACCTTTTGGTGATCGATAAGCCCGCCGGGGTGGCCGTGCACGGCGGCTCGGGGGTGGCGTTCGGGGTGATTGAACAACTGCGCCAGTCGCGCCCGGAGGCCAAGTTCCTTGAACTGGTGCACCGCCTCGATCGCGAAACGTCGGGCGTGCTGCTGCTTGCCAAAAAGCGCTCTGCCCTGGTGGCGTTACACGAGCAGATTCGCGAAGGCCAATTGGACAAGCGGTACTTTGCGGCGGTAAAGGGCGTCTGGCCCCACAAGCGTCAACATATCAAGTCACCGCTGCACAAATACACCACACCGGAAGGCGAGCGCCGCGTACGCGTCCAGGCCGATGGGCAAGCGTCGCACACGATCTTCAATAAGGTCGGCGTGTTTGGCCCCTACACATTGCTGGAGGCCGAACTGAAGACGGGGCGCACGCACCAGATTCGGGTGCATTTGGCTCACGCCGGTTGTCCGATCCTGGGCGACGACAAATACGGCGATTTCGCCCTGAACAAAGCGCTGTCGCGCGCGAATGCTTCGCCGCGACTGGCGCGGATGTTCCTGCACGCCCATCGCCTGCAGCTGACGCATCCGCAAAGCGGCGAAATCGTCACGTTCACTGCGCCGTTGCCCGCAGAGTGCGCCGACTTCCTTAACGCTTTCCAGGGTCCCGATTCCGATGCCGCAGCAGCGCTTTGATCTGATCGTCTTCGATTGGGATGGCACGTTGATGGATTCGACGTCCGCCATCACCCGATCGATCCAACTTGCGTGCCGGGATCTCAATCTGCCAGTGCCTGACGACGCACGTGCCAGCCACGTGATCGGGCTCGGTTTGCGGGACGCGCTCGAATATGCCGTCCCGACGCTCGATCCGGCCGACTACGGCAAGCTTGCTGACCGGTACCGCTTCCATTACCTGAGCCGCGACGCGCATCTCGTGCTGTTTCCGGGGGTACGTGAAATGCTGGAAGCGCTGCGCCGCCAGAATTATCTGCTGGCTGTGGCAACGGGCAAGTCCCGCGTGGGCCTGCAACGTGCGATGGAAGCCACGAATCTGACGGGCGTGTTCGATAACACCCGCTGCGCCGATGAGACGTTCTCCAAGCCGCACCCTGCGATGCTGCTCGAACTAACGCGCGACCTCGGCATGGAAGTCGAGCGCACGCTGATGATCGGCGACACGACGCACGATCTGCAGATGGCAGCCAATGCTGGTGCCGCTGGCGTGGCCGTCACGTACGGTGCGCACCCGGCCGATGTGTTGGACTCGCTTGCGCCGCTGTATTCCGCCAAGTCCGTCCCCGATTTGCACGATTGGCTGACGCAGCATGCCTGACATGGTCGAACCCGTTCGTGTATGTGAAAGCTCGGCATTGGAAGACGGCGGCTTGGGTGTCCGGTTTCAGGTGGAGGTGCGGGGCCGCCTCGTCAGCGCGTTCGTCGTTCGCTACGCGGGCGAGGTCCATGGTTATCTGAACCAGTGCGCGCATGTGCCGATGGAAATGGACTGGCAAGAAGGCCAGTTTTTTGAAAGCTCGGGTCTGTATTTGATGTGCGCTACGCATGGCGCCATTTACGAGCCGGATACTGGCCGGTGCGTCGGCGGGCCGTGCCGAGGTTCGCATTTATCCAAGCTGGAGATTGCCGAGCGAGACGGGGCAGTCTGGTGGCAACCGGATGCGTTATTCCGGGCACCGGCTCCCGCGCCAGCGCCAACGCCGTGTGCCTAGTCGCGCAGTTCTTCATCTCGATCGTTTTTCTTGTCTATGACCGACTCGATTCCGCCGAAAGGCCCCGAAGACGCGCCCAACGAGGGTGCAGGCAAACCAGAAGCGCTAGAGGTTACCCAGCACGCGGATCATCCGCTCGAAGCTGAATTGCGCAACCCGGCAGCAGGCAAGCCCGCGTCAGCATCTGCACCAGCAGCATCTGCGCAGGCTGGCGGCTGGGAGCGTGAGGTACTCGAAAAGGTATTGATGGCGACCATCCGCGAGCAACGGGCAGCGCGCCGCTGGCGCATCTTTTTCCGCTTCGTGACGCTCGGCCTGATCGGGATCCTTATCTACGCGTTCGCCAGCCTGGAAGGCGAAACCGTCAGCACGGGCCGTCACACGGCCGTTGTCACGCTCGACGGCGAAATTGCGGCCAACACAAATGCCAGCGCGGAAAACATCAATGCGTCGTTGCAAGCCGCGTTTGCGGACGACAACACGGTCGGCGTGATCCTGAAGATCAATTCGCCGGGCGGCTCGCCGGTGCAGGCGGGCATGATCAATGATGAAATCCGCCGTCTGCGTGCCAAGTACAAGAAGATTCCGTTGTACGTGGTGGTGGAGGAGATGTGCGCGTCGGGCGGCTACTACGTGGCCGCGGCTGCAGACAAAATCTATGTCGACAAGGCCAGCATCGTGGGGTCGATCGGTGTGCTGATGGACGGTTTCGGCTTTACCGGTCTGATGGACAAGGTGGGTGTGGAGCGCCGCCTGCTCACAGCCGGTTCGAACAAGGGAATGCTCGATCCGTTTTCCCCCGTGTCGCCGCAGCAGAAGCAATACGCGCAGGAGATGCTGGACCAAGTGCACCAGCAGTTCATCGACGTGGTGAAGCAGGGGCGCGGCAACCGTCTGAAGGATGATCCGACGCTGTTCACCGGCCTGTTCTGGACGGGCGCCAAGGCTGTCGATCTTGGGCTGGCTGACGCGATTGGAAGTGCAGACTTTGTCGCGCGCAGCGTCATCAAGGCGCCGGACGTGGTCGACTACACCGTCAAGGAAAACTTCGCCTCGCGCGTGGCACGCAAGCTCGGCACGGCAATGGGCGCTGGCGCGGTGAAAGCGCTGGCCGCGACGGGCCAGCTCAAGCTCTTGATGAAGGAATAAGCGCGCTATCGCGCCAGCAGCGAGAAGATCGCCGGCCGCTTGTGCAGGTTCATGCGGTCGGCGCGCCAGTCGCTCACGGGCAGCGTAACAACCTGCTCGCTAGGCAGTGTCAGATCCACAGCAATCGACAGCAGCGTACTCGGCGCACAACCGGCCTGAATGGCCTCGAGCAACGCGCCATTGCGGTAGGGCGTTTCGATGAAGACCTGTGTTTGGGCCGCTGAGCGCGAAAGCTGTTCCAGTGCGCGCAGCTTGGTCTTGCGCTCTGCAGCATCGACCGGCAGATAGCCGTTGAACGCAAAGCTCTGGCCGTTCAGACCGGACGCCATCACCGCCAGCAGAATCGAACTCGGTCCCACCAGCGGTTTTACGCGCACGCCGCGTCGGTGCGCGAGACGCACGAGATTCGCGCCCGGATCGGCAACCGCCGGCACACCGGCTTCCGACATCAGCCCCGCGTCTTGCCCGGCAACCACGGGCGCCAGCAGCGCTTCCAGCTCCGATTCCGGCGTTTTGACGTTCAGTTCGCGAATGGTGATTTCCTGCAGCGGGCGTGCCAGCGGCGTCGTCTCGGCCAGCTTCTTGAGTAGCGCACGCGCCGTCTTGGCATGTTCGGCGACGAAATAGTCGAGCTGCGCGGTGATCTGTTGCACGCCGGCCGGAATCACGTCGGGCAGCGGGTCGGCCGCATCGCGCGAGCCTAGCGTATTGGGAATGAGGTAAAGCGTACCGGCCATGGTTCAGGCGAAGAGCGGGTAGTGGACGTTGCGCAGCATGCTGGTCAGGGCGATCAGCGGCAGACCCACCAGCGCGGTCGGGTCCGACGATTCCACGCGTTCGAGCAGGGCGATGCCGAGGCCTTCCGATTTGGCGCTTCCCGCAACGTCGTACGGGTGTTCCAGGTGCAGATAAGCGTCCAATTCCTCATCGGAAAGGTCGCGGAAGGTGGCCAGGGTGCGGATGTCTTCGCTCTGATGTTGCCCCGTCCGGCCGTCGTACAGACACAACGCAGAGTGAAATGTGACGGTGCGTCCACGCATCCAGTGCAGTTGCGCCAGTGCGCGGGCGTGGTCGCCCGGCTTGCCGACCTGCTTGCCATCAAGCGTCGCGACTTGATCGGAGCCGATGACGAGCGCGTCGGGGTAGTCTGCAGCCACCTTCTCCGCCTTCTGCCGGGCCAGGCGCAACGCGGTCTGGTCGGGTGACTCGTCTGGGGCGGGCGTCTCGTCAATGTTGGGTACCACGATCTCAAACGGCAGGCGCAGGCGTTCGAGCAATTCCCGCCGATATGGCGAGCTGGAGGCCAGAATGAGCGGCGGACGCGATGCAGAAGTCATAAGTGCTTGAAGATGCAGTGGATTTTGAGCAAAACCTTTTGACGCCAGAGGTTTAAGCCCGCTATAATCCCGCGTTTCGCGGTTTGGCCGCGCAGTGTCGCAAACCGGGCGCCCCGGCGCAAGGTGTGATGGCTGCAGGCGGTCGATCCGGTTCGCGCACCAACAGCAACGCGTTCAATAGGTTCGATTCGTGGATTTTCGTACATTCGATCTTTTCGCGTTCATTCGCGCGGGTGAGCCGGCAAGCGGTGCAGTCCTTCTGACCGACATGCCGCGCCTGCTGGCCGAGCAGGCCGCCGATGCCCCGGCTGACGCCGATACGCAGTTCCATTGGCGATTGCAGGGTCTGGTGCGCGAGGAGGCCTCCGTCGGTCAGTTGCCGCGTCAGCGTCTCTTCGTGGATCTGGAAGTGGATGGTGCGGTTTGGCTGCAATGCCAGCGATGCCTGAAGGCGTACGAGCAACCGCTGCCGGTGCGCACGCGCCTGGAAGTCATGCGTTCGGAAGCCGAGGCAGATGCCGCTCCGCTGGATGACGACGAGGCTGACGTCATCGTCGGCTCGCGCCACTTTGATCTGATCACGCAGATCGAAGACGAGCTGTTGCTGGCGCTGCCGGTGTCGCCGCGTCACGCCGTCTGCCCGGATGAGGTGTTGCCGGAAGAGGCTGAGGCTGAAAAGAAGCCATCACCGTTCGCGGTGCTGGCCAACCTGAAGACCAAACATTAGGCGTGCGCGAGTATTGCGCGCGCTGATGGCAGTACGTTTCACACGCCTACCGGAATGGCTACGCTCCGGCTCCGTGTGATGTGATAAAATCGATCAAATTGCTTAGGAGTCAGTCATGGCTGTTCAACAAAACAAGAAGTCGCCGTCCAAGCGCGGCATGCATCGTTCGCACGATTTCCTGACGACGGCCCCGATCGCCGTCGAGCCGACCACCGGCGAAGTGCACCTGCGTCACCACGTGAGCCCGAACGGCTACTATCGTGGCCGCAAGGTTGTGAAGACCAAGAACGACTGATGCGATTTGCCAGTTTTCTGGCAAGCGTGTTGGGTTGGTCTGAACGCACAGGTTCATGATGCAAGCGAAAAAGCGGCAAGCCAATTTGCCGCTTTTTTGTTGAGCGAAATTCGGCAATGCGTGTACGGGTTTGTGTACCATACGCGCGCCAACGGCCGGAGCCGCACGTGAAACCGCAACTCAGACTCGCATGACCATCAAGCTTGCCATCGACTGCATGGGTGGCGATCACGGCGTTGGCGTGACAATCCCTGCAGCGATCCATTTTCTCGCCGCACACGAAGACGTCGAAATGCTGCTCGTCGGGCAGCCCGATGCTATCGCGGCGCAGCTCAAGCGACTTCACGCCACCGCGAACCCGCGCGTCCACGTCGTCCCCGCCTCCGAGGTCGTGTCGATGGACGATCCGGTCGAGGTCGCGCTGCGCAAGAAGAAAGATTCTTCAATGCGCGTGGCCATCAATCAACTCAAGGAAGGCGCCGCTCAGGCGTGCGTTTCCGCCGGCAACACCGGCGCGTTGATGGCCGTGTCGCGTTACGTTCTCAAGACGCTGGACGGCATTGATCGCCCGGCGATTGCCACCGCCATCCCGAACGAGAAAGGTGCCGGCACGACCGTGCTGGATCTCGGGGCCAACGCCGACTGCGAGCCCGAGCATCTGCTGCAATTTGCGCAGATGGCCTCGGCGATGGTGTCGGTGGTCGAGCAGAAGCCGCGTCCGACGGTCGGCCTGCTCAACATCGGCGAAGAAGTCATCAAGGGCAACGAGGTCGTCAAGCAGGCCGGTGAGCTGCTGCGCGCCTCCGATCTCAATTTCTTCGGCAACGTTGAAGGCAACGACATCTTCAAGGGTACGACGGACATCGTTGTCTGCGATGGTTTTGTCGGTAACGTGGCGCTCAAGAGCACCGAAGGCCTGGCTAAGATGATCGGCGAGATGCTGCGCCAGGAATTCAGCCGCTCGTGGTTCACCAAGCTGCTCGCCGTTGTGGCGCTGCCGGTGTTGACGCGTTTCAAACGGCGTGTCGATCATCGGCGCTACAATGGCGCCGCGCTGCTCGGTCTGCGCGGTCTGGTCATCAAGAGCCACGGCTCGGCCGATGCCTACGCGTTCGAATGGGCTATCAAGCGGGCCTACGACGCTGCGGCCAACGGCGTGATCGCCCGCATTGCGCAGGCGTTCGAATCGCACCATGACGCAGCGGGCGCTGCGCCGGTCTCCACTTCCGCTCCGGCCGCCGACGCTGCTTGAACGCGTCGCCCCCGAGTCAGATTTCACCCCACCGCACATGACACGTTTCGCAAGGATCATCGGTACGGGCAGCTACCTGCCGCCCAAGCGGGTCACCAATGACGAACTGGCGGCCCAGCTGGCCGAAAAGGGTATCGAGACGAGCGACGATTGGATCGTCTCGCGCAGCGGTATCCGAGCACGTCATTTTGCCGAGCCGGACGTTACGTGCAGCGATCTCGCAGTGAAGGCTGCCGAGCGCGCGATCGAAGCTGCCGGCATTGATCGTTCCGAACTCGACCTGATCCTGGTGGCAACGTCCACGCCGGATTTCGTGTTCCCGAGCACTGCGTGCCTGGTGCAGCAAAAGCTCGGCATCACCAACGGGTGTGCTGCGTTCGACGTACAGGCCGTGTGTTCTGGCTTTGTCTACGCGCTCGCGACTGCCGACAAATTCATCCGCTCGGGTGCCTACCGCAACGTGCTGGTGATTGGCTCGGAAGTCTTCTCGCGCATCATCGATTTCAGCGATCGCACCACGTGTGTGCTGTTTGGCGACGGCGCAGGTGCTGTGGTGCTGCAAGCCTCTGACGAGCCCGGCATCCTGTCGACCGCGCTGCATGCTGACGGCAGCCACGCCAACATCCTGTGTGTGCCGGGCAACGTGGCCGCGGGCGCGATCCAGGGTAGCGCCTTCCTGTACATGGATGGTCAGGCCGTCTTCAAGCTGGCTGTGACGGTGCTCGACAAGGTCGCCCGTGAAGCCCTGGCAGCAGCGGAACTCGATGCCTCACAAGTCGACTGGTTGATCCCGCACCAGGCGAACATCCGCATCATGCAGGGCACGACCAAGAAGCTGGGCCTCTCGAACGAGCGCCTGATCGTGACCGTCGATGAGCATGGCAACACGTCTGCAGCCTCGATTCCGCTGGCGCTCGACGTTGCTGTGCGTGATGGCCGCATCCAGCGCGGCCAGCACGTGATGCTCGAAGGCGTGGGCGGCGGCTTCACTTGGGGCGCTGCGCTGCTGCGCTTCTGATCGACGAATTTCCAGAACGAACAATACGAGCCATGACATTCGCTTTCGTCTTCCCCGGCCAGGGTTCGCAATCGGTCGGCATGCTCAACGCGTTTGCCGATCATCCGGCTGTGGCGGCAACGCTGGCCGAGGCATCCGATGCGCTGGGCCAGGACATCGGCAAGCTGATTGCCGAAGGCCCGGCTGAAGAGCTGAACCTGACCACCAACACGCAACCCGTCATGCTGACGGCCGCTGTTGCTGTCTATCGCGCATGGCAAGCTGCTGGCGGCCCGACGCCGACCGTCGTGGCTGGTCATAGCCTGGGCGAGTATTCGGCGCTGGTTGCCGCGGGCGCCATCGCGTTTAAAGACGCTGTGCCGCTGGTGCGTTTCCGCGCCAAGGCGATGCAGGAAGCCGTGCCGGTGGGCGAGGGCGGCATGGCTGCGATCCTCGGCCTGTCGGACGACGACGTGCGGGCCGCATGCGCCGAAGCTTCGGTGGCAGGCGTGGTCGAAGCGGTCAACTTCAACGCGCCGGCCCAGGTGGTGATCGCGGGTGCCAAGGCGGCTGTCGAGAAGGCTTGCGAAATCGCCAAGGCTAAGGGTGCCAAGCGTGCGCTGCCGCTGCCGGTCTCGGCACCGTTTCACTCGTCGCTGCTCAAGCCGGCATCGGACCGTCTGCGCGAGTATCTCGCCAACGTGACGGTCGCCGCCCCGGTGATCCCCGTCATCAATAACGTGGACGTTGCTGTCGTGAGCGACCCGGCGGCCATCAAGGACGCCCTGGTGCGCCAGGCAGCATCGCCGGTGCGCTGGGTCGAGACCGTCCAGAAGATGAAGGGTGACGGCATCACGCGCGTGGTCGAATGCGGCCCGGGCAAGGTGCTGGCTGGCCTGGTCAAGCGTATCGATGGTGAGATCGTCGGTGACGCGATCTTCGATCCGGCGTCGCTGGAAGCCGTGCTGGGCCAACTCAAATAATCAACGGAATTCGTATGACCCAAGCATTGAACAATCAGGTTGCGCTCGTCACGGGTGCCTCGCGCGGCATCGGTCGTGCCATCGCGCTGGAACTGGCGCGCCAGGGTGCGACGGTGGTCGGTACGGCCACGTCGGAATCCGGAGCGCAAGCCATCACGGCGTACTTTGCCGAAGCCGGCGTCAAGGGCGCTGGCGTGGTGCTCAACGTGAATGACGCCGCGCGCTGCGAGGCCGTCATCGACGAAACCATCAAGACGCACGGCGGCCTGAACATCCTCGTCAACAATGCCGGCATCACACAGGACAACCTGGCGATGCGCATGAAGGACGACGAGTGGGTGTCCGTCATCGATACGAACCTCTCCGCCGTGTTCCGCCTGTCGCGCGCCGTGCTGCGCCCGATGATGAAGGCACGCGGTGGCCGTATCATCAACATCACTTCGGTGGTGGGCTCGGCCGGCAACCCGGGGCAAGCCAATTACGCCGCGGCCAAGGCGGGCGTAGAGGGCATGGCCCGCGCGCTGGCACGTGAGATCGGCAGTCGCAACATCACGGTCAACTGCATCGCACCGGGCTTTATCGACACCGACATGACGAAGGTCCTGTCCGAAGAGCAGCATACCGCGCTGAAGGCGCAGATTCCGCTGGGCCGCCTAGGCGCTCCGGAAGACATCGCCAGCGCAGTTGCCTTCCTGGCGTCACCGGCGGCGGGCTACATTACCGGCTCGACGCTGCACGTCAACGGCGGCATGTACATGGGATAAGGAAGCCGTCCCGGCGGCGGGTGTGCGGAGCTTTGCGCATAAGCAAATCCTGCGCGATCGCCGATTTAACTGGCTTTTAGCTTCATGTTTGGCGCATTTTTTGCATGGTTTCCGGCGCGGTTTTTCGTCGCGCAAACCTGCTAGAATGCGCGCACTTTTTGTCGAATACTTCCCTGGAGGGTTAAATGGACAACATCGACGCACGCGTTAAGAAGATCGTTGCTGAGCAACTCGGCGTGGCCGAAGCAGACATCAAGAACGAATCGTCGTTCGTGAACGATCTGGGCGCGGATTCGCTCGATACGGTTGAGCTGGTGATGGCTCTGGAAGACGAGTTCGGTATGGAAATCCCGGACGAAGAAGCCGAGAAGATCACCACGGTGCAGCAAGCCATCGATTACGCGACCGCCCACGTCAAGGCGTAAGCGTCAATCGATCTCTTGACATCGCGGGCCACAGAAAGGGCGGTTGTCCGGTTTGACCGGGTGGCGCGTTTTCTGTGGCCTTTGTCGCTGATACAGAGTTGCAGGAAAGCATAGTGAGCCGTCGTCGCGTAGTCGTAACCGGCCTGGGGCTGGTCTCTCCGGTAGGGAACTCGGTCGCCGAGGGGTGGGCCAATCTGGTCGCCGGCAAGTCCGGGATCGCCACCATCACCAAATTCGATCCGTCGAACCTGGCCGTGCATTTCGCCGGTGAGGTGAAGGGTTTCAACGCCGAGGAATACATCCCGGCGAAGGAAGCCCGCAACATGGATACGTTCATCCATTACGGCATTGCTGCCGGCGTGCAGGCGCTCAAGGACAGCGGGCTGGAAGTGACCGAAGCCAATGCGGAGCGCATCGGCGTGCTGGTCGGTTCCGGTATCGGCGGCCTGCCGATGATCGAAGATACGCACCAGACCTACGTCGATCGCGGTCCTCGCCGTATTTCGCCGTTCTTCGTGCCGGGTTCGATCATCAACATGATTTCCGGCCATCTGAGCATCATGTTTGGCCTGAAGGGGCCGAATCTGGCAGCCGTCACGGCTTGCACGACCGGTCTGCATAGCATTGGTCTGGCCGCGCGCCTCATCCAGGCGGGCGATGCCGACGCAATGGTGGCCGGCGGTGCCGAGTCGACCGTTTCACCGTTGGGCATCGGCGGTTTTGCTGCCGCCCGTGCGCTGTCCACGCGCAACGATGATCCGGCTACGGCATCCCGTCCCTGGGACAAGGACCGCGACGGCTTCGTCCTGGGCGAAGGTGCGGGTGTGATGGTGCTGGAAGAATACGAGTCGGCGAAGGCTCGCGGCGCCACGATTTACGCTGAAGTCGCCGGCTTCGGCATGAGCGGCGACGCGTTCCACATGACCGCACCGAACATGGATGGCCCCCGCCGCTGCATGCTGAACGCGCTGCGCGATGCCGGCATGAATGCAGATCAGGTTCATTACCTGAATGCACACGGCACCTCCACGCCGCTGGGCGACAAGAACGAGTCCGAGGCCATCAAGGCGGCGTTCGGCGATCATGCAGGCAAGATCGTCGTGAACTCCACGAAATCCATGACGGGCCACTTGCTTGGCGGCGCGGGCGGGTTGGAGTCGGTGTTCACGGTGCTGGCGCTGCACAACCAGGTGTCGCCCCCGACCATCAACATCTTCAATCAGGACCCCGAGTGCGATCTCGATTACTGCGCCAACACCGCGCGTGACATGAAGATCGACGTGGCCGTGAAGAACAACTTCGGCTTCGGCGGGACCAACGGCACGCTGGTTTTCAAGCGCCCGTAAGGTAAAGGCGGCACGTAGCAGACGCGCGTGCCGCTTCGTTTTTGTCTTGGTTGTTCAGCAGATCGTTTTCCCCGAGCCGTATCGGCGGCTGTGCGCGATTGGTCGGATCAGCATGGCCGGTCTTGTTTGTGCGGTGGCCTTATGGGTGATCAGCGCGTGGGGCATTGCATTGCCGCTGATCACCTGGGCCGTCATCAGCGGCTTGGCGGTGGCGGCCTGTATTCCACTGCTGGTGAATCGCTCGCCGCATGCAATGGAACTCATGTGGCGCGCTCGTCTCAAAGGAGACGGAGAACCCGGTCAAGCGGTGTGGCAGGTCCGACTGATCGCGCCAGAAGCGCTCCAAAATGTGCCTCTGTTATGGTCATGGCCACTCGGTGAGCGCGTCTTGGTCCTTGGGGTTGCGCGTCACGGGTGGTGTCCACAGATCTTTGTGCTGATGCCACCGTGGTTTTCCGCCGGGACGTTACGTCGTATGCGCAGTTTGTTGCGCCTGGGGCCGCCGCAGATGGCTTCCCGGGTGTCCGGTGTGTCGTAGGTAAAATACAACGTTTCCAAGTCACAAAAATTCAAGGCGATACACTGCAGGTGAAGACTCCGTGAGTGAACGCGAAGCCGACCAGATCCTTGTCGAGCGCGTCCAGCAAGGCGATAAACGAGCGTTTGAGCTGCTGGTGGTCAAGTACCACCGCAAGATCATCCGGCTCGTCTCGCGTTTGATCCGTGACCCGGCCGAAGTCGAGGATGTGGCACAGGATGCCTTTATCAAGGCCTACCGTGCATTACCCCAGTTTCGGGGAGAGTCCGCGTTCTATACGTGGCTGTATCGCATTGCCGTGAATACGGCCAAGAATTACCTGGCGACCCAGGGTCGGCGCCCCGAATCGTCCAGCGACATCGACACCGAAGAGGCTGAAACTTTTGCCGACGGTGAGCTACTAAGGGATATCAATACGCCAGACTCCATGCTGCACACCAAGCAGGTGGCCGAAACGGTCAACCGTGCCATGGAAGCGCTGCCCGAAGAATTGCGTACCGCAATCACACTCCGGGAGATCGAGGGTCTGAGCTATGAGGAAATCGCTGAAGCGATGGAATGCCCGATCGGCACGGTCCGGTCCCGCATTTTCCGGGCGCGCGAGGCGATTGCCGAGAAATTGCGCCCCCTGCTGGGAACAGTGGAGGGCAAACGGTGGTAGCCAGCCGATATGACAAGCCGGCGGCCGCATGCGGCTGCAAACGGTGAAACCTCTGGAAGTCTTCTCTCGGATCGTTGATTGGACGTTGGAGTTTTTGGGGTCGGGAAATGGGTCAGGCTCAATTGCAAACGGCAGAGGCGGAGTTCGCACAACGCATCTCTGCCTTGATGGACGGTGAAGTTGCCGCGCACGAAGTGGCGACTGCAGTCGACCTCGCCAAGGATGGCGAGGGCGCGGCGCATTGGCGCGAATATCAACTGATCGGCGACGTGCTTCGGTCGGAAGATTTGCTCAATACACGTTCCTCCGAAGATTTTCTCAGCCGGTTCTCGGTCAAGCTCGAGGCTGAGCCTCATCTGCTGGTGCCGGCTGTGGCTCAGCGTGCGAAAACTCAAGAGAGGCATCGCTTCCTGGTCAGCCCCGCTTGGGTCCGCCGGATCATGCCCACGACTGCTGTGGCGGCGGCGGTGGCGGCCGTTAGCTGGGTCGTCGTGCCGCAACTGCGCGGTCCTGCCGATGGCGCAGACGGCTCTCCTGCGCTGGTCGCCAAGGCGACGCAAGGTGCCGGTGCGCAGGCGCTGACCGTGGCGGCAACTGACAGCACGCCGATGATTCGCGACGCCCGCTTGGACGAATACCTGAGCGCCCATCGCCAGTCGGCGACCAACGGTATGGTGGTTCCGTATCTGCGTGCAGTGGCCAATGGGGTGGCAAACACCCAGGACTCCAATCAGGAATAATGCGGGCATCCATGTCGAAGGTGTGGCACCCCGTTGCCGGGGCAGGCGCCCGCAAGTTGCAGGCCGTTCGTCGGTCGGTTTTTCTTCTTCTGTGTGTTTCGGCGCTGGCGACAGCTGCTCAGCCCCAGCCCGATCCCATGCCGCGCAAGGAGGCCGCCTCGTGGCTGGCCAAAATCCATCGCGCGGCACTCAAGCAGAACTATGTCGGCACGCTCACATACCAGCGTGGCACCGGCATGCACTCCACCCGCATCCAGCACTACGCCGATCTCTTCAACAACGAGTACGAGCGCGTCGAAGCGCTCGACGGCAAGCAGCGCGAAATGCTGCGTCAGAACGACCTCGTCCGGAATCTGATTTACGACGTCAAACTCGTTGTGACGGAAAAGCAGGAGCACAAGGACAGCTTCCCGGCGCTACTCGCTACGACCAATGGCGATGTGCTCGATCAATACGACATGCGTCATCTGCCCTCCGAGCGCGTCGCGGGCATGGATTGCGAAGTCTTCCAGCTCGATCCGAAGGACGGCTACCGCTATGCCTACCGTATCTGGGCAGAGCGTAACAGTGGTTTGCTGATGCGCGCCCAGACCATTGGTGAAGACGGCAAGGTGCTTGAGCAGGTCGCCTTCTCGCAAGTCGAGCTGGGTGTGCCGTCGGAAAAGCAGAAGATCGTCGCTGCGTTCAAGAACCTGAACGGCTGGAATCAGTACGAGATCGTGACGCAGCCGACCAATCTGGCTGAGCAAGGTTGGACGATCGGCAATCCCATCAAGGGTTTCCAGAAGATCCGCGAGGTGCGTCGTCCGCTGGGCGACATTGCGCCGGCCGGCAAGAACAGTTCTGGTTTCGAGGTCCAGCAGGTCGTGTTCAGCGACGGGTTGGCGGGGCTGTCGCTCTTCATCGAGCCCGTGTCGGAAAAACGCACGCGTCGTGAGGGCTTCATCTCGCAAGGCGCCACGCATGTGATGGTGCGACGCGTTGCCGATTTCTGGCTGACGGTCGTAGGCGAAGTCCCGTTTGCTACCATCAAGCAGTTTGGCGCCGCAGTCGACTACAAGCCGGCGTCCGCCAACGCGACCAATAAGCCGGCCAGCGCGCCGCAGTAGCCAGAGAGCCGGCACCCGCCTGGGGTGCGCGGCGTGGTTGCACTCAGTACCATTTCTCTATCTGTTCTTGTTCCGGGGAGCTTTCATGCGTACCGCTCGATCCGTTCATGCCTTGCGTCTGCTGTGCGTTGCCGCCGCTGTGGCGGCGGGAAGCGCGCTGGTGCCGGCCCACGCGCAGAACGCCACGGGTAGCGTGGCCACGGGCACGTATGGCTTGCCCGATTTTGCCGATCTGGTCGAAAAGGTCAGCCCCGCCGTCGTCAACATCCGCACGACCGAAAAGGTTCGTATGCAGCAGGGTGGTCCGAGTGATGACGACATGGCCGAGTTTTTCCGCCGCTTCTTCGGTGTGCCGATGCCTGGCATGCCCGGGCAGGGCCAGAAGCGCCGCAATGCGCCGCCGCAACAGGAAGAAGAACAAAGCCGCGGTGTCGGTTCCGGCTTCATCATCTCGGGTGATGGCTACATCCTGACCAACGCGCATGTGGTGGAAGGCGCGGAAACCATCTACGTCACGCTGATCGACAAGCGCGAATACAGAGCCAAGCTGATCGGCCTAGACAAGCGCACCGATGTGGCGCTCGTCAAGGTGGAGGCGACGGCGTTGCCCAGCCTGAAGCTCGGCGACTCCGATAAGGTGCGCGTGGGCGAGTGGGTGCTGGCGATCGGGTCTCCGTTTGGTCTCGACAATACGGTGACGGCGGGCATTGTGTCGGCCAAGGGGCGCGATACGGGCGACTACCTGCCGTTCATCCAGTCCGACGTGGCGGTCAACCCAGGCAACTCGGGCGGCCCGCTGATCAACCTGCGCGGCGAAGTGATCGGCATCAACAACCAGATCTACAGCCAGAGCGGCGGCTACATGGGCATCTCGTTTTCGATCCCCATCGACGAGGCGATGCGCGTGGCCGAGCAGTTGAAGGCAACGGGCCGCGTGACGCGGGGCCGCATCGGCGTGGCAATCGACAACGTGCCGAAGGACGCAGCGGAGTCGCTGGGTCTGGGCCGCGCGCGGGGCGCCTATGTAGGCAATGTCGAATCGGGCGGCCCGGCGGACAAGGCCGGCATCGAGGCTGGTGACATCGTCTTGAAGTACAACGGCCGCGATATCGAGAAGGCGGGAGATCTGCAGCGCCAGGTCGGCGAGACCAAGCCGGGCACGCGCGCGACCGTGCAGGTCTGGCGCAAGGGCGCAACGCGCGATCTGACCGTGACGGTCGCCGAGTTGCAGGCCGATACGAAGGTGGCGCAGCGCTCCAAGGGCGCGCAGCCTGATAACAGCCAGCAGGGCCCGGGCAAGCCGAATGCCCTCGGGCTGGTGGTGTCGGACTTGTCCGACGGCGCACGTCGCGAGTTCAAGACCAAGAGTGGCGTTGAGGTGCAGGTGTCGGAAGGGCCGGCGGCGCGTGTCGGCATTCGCCCGGGCGATCTGATCCTGCGCGTGGGCGATACCGACGTCACCAACGCCAAGCAGTTCAACGAGGTGGTCGCCAAGCTCGACAAGAACCGCATGGTTGCCGTGTTTGTACGCCGCGGTGACGCCACGCAGGTCGTGACGCTGCGCCCGAGCGCGGCGCGCTCGGGTAGCGGCCAGTGATCGAACTTACGCTCTACGGCCGCACGTACTGCCATTTGTGCGAGGACATGAAAAACGCGCTGGAACCTCTCCGGCGCGGTTTTTCTTTTGTGCTGCACGAAGTGGACGTCGACAGCGACCCTGCGCTGGAGGCCCGGTTTGATGAATTAGTGCCCGTGCTGATGACCGGCGCGCCGGAAACCCCGCCCGAAGACGCGCGTGAGCTGTGTCACTACTTTCTCGATGTACAAGCTGTGCAAGCGTGGCTCGCAGCACAAAGCGCGCACAACTGAGGCCACGCCGCTGCCGCAAAAAGAGGCGCGGGAAGCCCACTGAAATCCGGTAAAATCGCCTGTTAGCGCCGATTTTTGCAGTGCACGATTCTTGTGCCGCGACCTCGGCTTGGAACCCAATACCTCCCGCCGGCGCAGCCAACGCGCGCCGGCCTTGCCGGAACCGCTCGCGCTCCCGGCAGACGCGCCCGGGATGGGCGCTTTTCGACGCATTCGATGGACAATATCCGTAATTTCTCGATCATCGCCCACATCGACCACGGCAAATCGACGCTGGCCGACCGCATCATTCAGTTGTGTGGCGGGCTCTCCGACCGTGAGATGGAGGCCCAGGTGCTGGACTCGATGGACATCGAGAAGGAGCGCGGCATCACCATCAAGGCGCAGACTGCCGCGCTGTCTTATAAGGCTCAAGACGGCAAGGTCTACAACCTCAACCTGATCGATACCCCGGGACACGTCGACTTCAGCTACGAGGTCAGCCGCTCGCTGTCCGCGTGCGAGGGCGCGCTCCTGGTGGTCGATGCTTCGCAAGGTGTGGAAGCGCAGACCGTCGCCAACTGCTACACCGCCATCGAGCTGGGCGTGGAAGTGGTGCCGGTGCTCAACAAGATCGACTTGCCTGCAGCCGATCCGGAAAACGCGATCCAGGAAATCGAAGACGTCATCGGCATCGACGCCACCGACGCCACGCGCTGCTCTGCCAAGACCGGCGTGGGCGTGGCGGACGTGCTTGAAGCGCTGATCGCCAAAGTGCCGGCGCCGAAGGGCGACCCGGCTGCGCCGCTGCAAGCGCTGATCATCGACTCGTGGTTCGACAACTACGTCGGCGTGGTGATGCTCGTGCGCGTGGTGAACGGCACGCTGCGCGCCAAGGACAAAGTCCTGCTGATGGCAACCGGTGCGCAGCATTTGGTGGAGCAGGTGGGCGTGTTTTCGCCGAAGTCGGTGCCGCGCGAATCGTTGTCGGCGGGGCAGGTGGGCTTCGTCATCGCGGGCATCAAGGAACTCAAGGCGGCCAAGGTGGGTGACACCATCACGCACGTGGCGCCGCGCAAGGCGGAAGCGCCCCTGCCGGGCTTCAAGGAAGTCAAGCCGCAGGTGTTTGCCGGTCTGTATCCGGTGGAAGCCAATCAATACGAAGCGCTGCGTGAATCGCTCGAAAAGCTCAAGCTCAACGACGCGTCGTTGCAGTACGAGCCGGAAGTGTCGCAGGCGCTCGGCTTCGGCTTCCGCTGCGGCTTCCTGGGCTTGCTGCACATGGAGATCGTGCAGGAGCGCCTGGAGCGCGAATTCGACATGGACCTGATTACCACTGCGCCGACGGTGGTCTATCAGGTGCAGTTGCGCGACGGCACGATGGTGCAGGTGGAGAACCCCGCCAAGATGCCGGCCGACCCGAGCAAGATCGAGGCGATTCTCGAACCGATCGTCACGGTCAATCTGTACATGCCGCAGGATTACGTGGGCGCCGTGATCACGCTGTGCGAGCAGAAGCGTGGCTCGCAGATCAACATGAGCTACCACGGCCGCCAGGTCCAGCTGACGTACGAAATCCCGATGGGCGAGATCGTGCTGGACTTCTTCGATCGGCTGAAATCCGTTTCGCGCGGTTATGCGTCGATGGATTACGAGTTCAAGGAATACCGCGTGTCGGACGTGGTCAAGGTCGACATCCTGATCAACGGCGACAAGGTCGATGCGCTGTCCATCATCGTCCACCGTTCGAACAGCACGTACCGTGGTCGCGAAGTGGCCGCCAAGATGCGCGAGATCATTCCGCGCCAGATGTACGACGTGGCGATCCAGGCTGCCATTGGCGCGAACGTGATCGCGCGTGAGAACGTCAAGGCGCTGCGCAAGAACGTGCTGGCCAAGTGCTACGGCGGTGATATCTCGCGCAAGAAGAAGCTCCTCGAAAAGCAGAAAGAGGGCAAGAAGCGCATGAAGCAGGTTGGCACCGTTGAAATTCCGCAAGAGGCTTTCCTGGCCATCCTGCGCGTCGAAGAAAAATAATCCAGACATCGCTCGGACGATCTCTCCTCCATGAACTTCGCCCTGATTCTGTTTGTTCTCGTCGTGCTCACTGGCATCGCGTGGGTGGCCGACAAGCTCGTGTTCCAGCGTCAACGTCAGGCGGCCGCGGCCGCGGCGCTCGCTGAATTTGATGCGCGCGCGCAGGTGCAGGCGCAGTACGGCGGCGGTGGCGACATCGGTGCAGCGCGTTTGCAACTGGCCGAAGACAAGCTGCGCCAGCCCTGGTGGCTGGAATACACGGCCAGCTTCTTCCCGGTGATTGCCGCGGTGTTCCTGCTGCGCTCGTTCGTGATTGAGCCGTTCAAGATTCCGTCGGGCTCGATGATTCCGACGCTGCAGATCGGCGATTTCATCCTCGTCAACAAGTACACGTATGGCATTCGTTTGCCGATCGTGAACAAGAAGATCGTGGAGCTGAACCAGCCGCAGCGTGGCGACGTGATGGTCTTCCGCTACCCGAAAGACGAGTCGATGGATTACATCAAGCGCGTGATCGGCGTGCCCGGTGACGTGGTGAAGTACGACAACAAGCGTCTGACGGTGAACGGCCAGCCGGCCACCTACGCGCCGCAGTCCGACTACCTTGATGGCGAGCGTCTGACCTACTCGAAGCAGTACCAGGAGACGCTGGGCAACGTGACGCACAACATCCTGAACGACGCGGACCGCCCCGCCTATGTCTCCGGCCCGGATGATTTTCCGTTCCGCGAGAACTGCACATACAATCAGACCGGCTTCACTTGCAAGGTACCTGCAGGTCACTATTTCATGATGGGCGATAATCGCGACAACAGCGCGGATTCCCGTTACTGGGGCTTCGTGCCGGACAAGAACATCGTCGGGAAGGCGTTCTTCATCTGGATGAATCTGGGTGACCTGAAACGGATCGGTGCTTTTCACTGATCCTATAAGTGACGCAAAGATATCTTAATAAAACTCGGCAATTGCAAAACGGGGGAAATGCAATGCGGATTCGTCAGACCGGTCTCAAACGCCCGTCGCGCGGGATTACGATGTTTGGCATCCTGATTGGGATCATCGTGCTGATCACGTTTGTGCTGCCCGCCATTCGGTCTGTGCCGAGCCTGATGGAATACCAGGCCATCACGCGAGCTGTGAAGCAGGCGCGCGAACGTGCCAGCACGCGCGAAGAGATTGCCAATGCCTTCGACAAGCAGGCCGCGATTGATGACATCACGTCGATCAAGGGCGAAGATCTCGAAGTGCTGGACGGCGGTGGCTCCATTCAGGCGGTGCGTTTCTCGTACAAGCGTGAAGTGCCGCTGTACGGCCCCATCGGTCTGGTGATCACCTATTCGGGGACCCAGCGTTGACATGAGTCTGGATGCACTACAGCAACGTCTTGGCTACCGCTTCAGCAAACCGGAGTTGCTGCAGCAGGCGCTCACGCATCGCAGCCACAGCGCGATGCACAACGAGCGCCTGGAATTTCTTGGCGATTCGATCCTGAACTGCGCCGTCGCCGACATGCTCTACGGCATGTTCGGCAAGCTGGATGAAGGCGATCTCTCGCGCGTGCGGGCCAATCTGGTCAAGCAACAGGCGCTGTACGAGATCGCGCAGATGTTGCAGTTGCCCGATGCCTTGCGTTTGGGCGAAGGCGAGTTGAAGAGCGGCGGTTTCCGCCGTCCGTCTATCCTGGCCGATGCGCTGGAAGCGATTTTCGGGGCAGTGTTCCTCGACGGCGGCTTCGATGCCGCCCGCACGCTGATCCGCAAGCTCTATATCCCGATCCTTGAACAGGTCGACCCGCGCACGCTCGGCAAGGACGCCAAGACGCTGTTGCAGGAGTACCTCCAAGGTCACAAGATTGCGTTGCCGCTGTACACGGTGGTGGCCACCCACGGCGCGGCGCATAATCAGCAATTCGAGGTCGAGTGCTCGATCCCCAAGCTGGAGATTCGCGTCTCCGGCAACGGGGCGTCGCGGCGCGCGGCCGAACAATCGGCGGCCAAGCTGGCCTTGGAAGAAGCGCATCGCCTGGTGCCGCAGCTCGTCAAGCGCAGCCGCGCCGAGCGCACCGGCAAGACGCGCAAGCAGGCCACGCCGCCCGATCCGCAGTTGTCTCTCAGGTTGAAGGAATAATCAGTAAATGAGCGACACCCCATTGCAGCCTCCGCAGCCAGAATCTGGCGTGCCGGAGGGGTTCCGCTGCGGCATGGTCGCCATTGTCGGGCGGCCGAACGTCGGCAAATCTACGCTGATGAACGCCCTCGTGGGCCAGAAAGTCAGCATCACATCGCGCAAGGCGCAGACCACGCGCCACCGCATCACGGGCATTCAGACGACGGATGACGCCCAGTTCGTCTTCGTCGATACGCCAGGCTTTCAGACACGTCACGCCACCGCGCTGAACCGTTCGCTGAACCGCGCGGTCACGTCCACGCTTACGTCGGTGGATGCGGTGTTGTTCGTGGTCGAAGCCGGTCGCTACGGCCCGGACGACGAAAAGGTGCTTTCGCTGCTGCCGCGCGAGACGCCCGTGATCCTGATCGTCAACAAGGTCGATCGGCTCGATGCGTACACGCGCGCCGAGATGGTCGCGGTGTTCCTGCAGGACATGGCGCAGGTGTTTCCGTTTGCCGAAATCGTGCCGATGTCGGCCAAGAACCGCGACGACATCGATCGACTGCTCGGCATCGTGCGCCCCTATCTGCCGGAAGGTGAGCCGATGTACGACCCGGAAGCGTTGACCGATCGCAGCGAGCGCTTCCTGGCCGCCGAAATCGTTCGCGAGAAGGTCTTCCGCTGGACGGGCGACGAGTTGCCGTATTCCAGCACCGTCATCGTCGACAAATTCGAAACCGAAGGCCGCCTGCGCCGCGTGTTCGTGACCATTCTGGTCGATCGCGACGCGCACAAGGCGATGATCATCGGTGCGAAGGGCGCGAAGCTCAAGCAGATCTCCACCGAAGCCCGTATGGACATGGAAAAACTGTTCGACGGCAAGGTGTATCTGGAGGTCTGGATCAAGGTCAAGAGCGGTTGGGCCGACAACGAAGCCGGCCTGCGCGCCTACGGCTACGAATAACCACTTAGCCGCGCCACTTCTACACACGCTCGATGGCCGGACGATCCGATCCGATTCCGGACGAAGCCGCGGAATGGCTGGCCGAGGAAGGCGTTGCCGGCGCCGCGCCGCGCAAGAGTTTTCCTGCCGGGCGTTCCGAGACGCGTGTTGCTGCGCAGCCGGCCTTCGTGTTGCACAGTTATCCGTATCGGGAAACCAGCCTCATCATCGACGTCTTCACGCCGGACTACGGGCGTATGGCGCTGGTCGCCAAAGGGGCCAAGCGGCCGCATTCGGCGCTGCGTGCGGTGTTGCAGACGTTCCAGCCGCTTTCGTTGTCCTGGAGCGGGCGCGGTGATGTGCGCACGCTCACGCGCGCCGAGTGGGTCGGCGGCATGCTGCCGCTGGGCGGCGAGGGGCTGCTGTCCGGCTTCTATCTGAACGAACTGCTCGTCAAGTTTGTCGCTCGCGAAGACGGCCACCCGGTCCTGTTCGCGCATTACGTCGAAACCCTCAATAAGCTTGCCCATGGCGAACCCGCGGCCTTCACGCTGCGGGCGTTCGAACGTGTGCTGCTGCGTGAGACGGGTTTTGCCGCGCAGCTTGACCGCTGCATCGACGGCGAACCCGTGCAGGCCGATGCCGAATACGTCTATCACCCCGAGCGCGGCATCCGGCGCACGCTGCCCAGCGATCCGTCGTCCT
Organism: Ralstonia sp. UNC404CL21Col; assembly: GCF_000620465.1. Lineage (GTDB taxonomy): Bacteria > Pseudomonadota > Gammaproteobacteria > Burkholderiales > Burkholderiaceae > Ralstonia > Ralstonia flatus. The sequence goes on along the minus strand of NZ_JIBE01000003.1, from coordinate 394,887 downwards.
GGCCTGTATTGCGCGGCCAGACGCTGATCGACATGGAACACGACGACTACGCCTCACGCCCCACGACCGCGCAGCAAAGCCGCAGCCTGATGCGTTTCCTGCTGCATTATCATTTGCATGGCACGCCGCTTTCGACGCGCCAGATCCTGATCGACTTGCAGAAACTATGATCTTTCATGCCTCGCCCGGAATCATCGACCTGGGCATCAACATCGACCACGTCGCCACACTGCGCAACGCGCGCGGCACCACATACCCGGACCCGATCGCCGCGGCGCTGTTGGCTGAAGAAGCCGGCGCCGATCTCATCACGCTGCACCTGCGCGAAGATCGCCGCCACATCAAGGATGCCGATGTGCGCGCGTTGCGGCCGCAATTGCGCACACGCATGAACCTGGAGTGCGCGGTCACGCAGGAGATGCTCGACATCGCATGCGACGTCGGCCCGCAGGATGTCTGCCTCGTGCCCGAGCGCCGTCAGGAAGTGACCACCGAAGGCGGGCTGGACGTGGTCGGCGGCTTTGCCAAGGTGCAAGCTGCTTGCAAGCAACTGGCCGATGCGGGCATCCGCGTGTCGCTGTTCATTGATCCAGATGCGGCGCAGATCGAAGCCGCTGCAGCTGCTGGCGCGCCTGTCATCGAACTGCACACCGGCCGCTATGCCGAAGCGACCGACGATGCCGAGCTGCGGGCAGAACTTGTTCGCATCGAGACCGCTGTGGAAGAGGGCATCCGCTGGGGCGTGCGTGTAAACGCAGGCCACGGCCTCCACTACACGAACGTGCAGCCGATCGCTGCCATCGCCGGTATTCACGAACTCAACATCGGCCATGCCGTCGTTGCGCATGCGGTGTTTGCCGGCTGGCAGAACGCGGTGCGCGAGATGAAGGCGATCATGGTTGCGGCACGGTTGTCATCCACGACGCCGGCCGCCGCACACCCGGGCGTGCCTGTATGAGCGAACGGGCCGCAGCCGCCTCGGTGTCCGGTGCCATTTATGGCATCGGCACCGACATCATCCAGATCGAGCGCGTTGAAGGCGTGATGCAGCGGACCAACGGCCGCTTCGCCGAAAAGGTGCTCGGCCCCGAGGAGCTGCGCGTCTACCATGCCCGCAAGGCGCGCTCCGAGCGGCGCGGTCTTGCCTTTCTTGCCACGCGCTTTGCCGCCAAGGAGGCTGTGTCCAAGGCCATCGGCCTGGGCATGCGCTGGCCGATGACGTGGCGCGCGGTACAGACGCTCAACTTGCCCTCCGGCCAACCGGTGGTGCGCTACAGCGGCGAACTGGCCGACTGGATTGCGCAGCACGGCCTTCATATCCAGATCAGTGTGACGGACGAGCGCGACTACGCAGTCGCCTTCGCCGTTGCCGAGTTGCAAACGAAATCCTCCGCATGACTCAAACCAAGAAGCAGAAGCACCCCGGCCCGATCGTTCTGGATGTTGCCGGTCTGGAACTCGGCCCCGACGACGTCCGCCGCATTGCCCACCCGTTGACGGGCGGCGTGATCCTGTTTGCGCGCAACTTCGAATCGCGCGCGCAACTCATCGCGCTCACGCAGGCCATTCGCGCGATTCGGAGCGACGTGCTGATTTGCATCGACCACGAAGGCGGTCGCGTGCAACGCGCCAAGACCGACGGTTTTACGCACCTGCCCGCCATGGGCGCGCTGGGCAAGTTGTGGGACACCGATGTGCTGGCCGCGACGCGCGCCGCCACGGCTTGCGGCTATGTCCTGGCCGCAGAACTGCGCGCTTGCGACATCGACCTCAGCTTCACGCCCGTGCTCGATCTGGACTACGGCAGCAGCAGCGTGATCGGCGATCGGGCGTTCCATCGCGACCCGCGCGTGGTCACGATGCTCGCCAACCATCTCACGCTGGGCCTGCGCCTGGCCGGCATGTCCAATTGCGGCAAGCATTTCCCCGGTCACGGCTACGTCCAGGCGGATTCGCACATTGCTGTGCCTGTGGACGAGCGCCCGCTGGAGGCTATCCTCGCTGACGACGCGCAGCCCTACGGCTGGATGGGAATCGGCCTGCAGTCGGTGATGCCGGCACACGTGATTTACTCGGCCGTCGACCCGAATCCGGCAGGCTTCTCTCGCTTCTGGCTGCAGGACATGCTGCGCGCGCATTTCAACTTCGACGGCGTGATCTTCAGCGATGACCTTAGCATGGAAGGCGCGAGCGTTGCCGGCACGGTGGTCGACGGCGCGCGCGCGGCGCTCACGGCCGGCTGCGACATGGTGCTGATCTGCAACGCGCCGGAGAAGGCCGATCAACTGCTCGACGAGCTGGACGTGCCCATGGGCAAGGCATCGCAGCGGCGCGTGCGCCGGCTGTTTGGCGGCCGGGCTGTGAAGGACTGGGCGAAGCTGCAGCAGCAATCGGCCTACAGGCAGGCGCTGCGCACGTTGCGCGAGGCGAAGCTCATCGCTTAGCCTCAGAACGCACAAAGCGTGGTGGCAAAAGAAAAGGCTCCCGAGGGAGCCTTTCTTCTTGCTGCGGCGCCAGCTTACTTGGCGCGGCTGCGGTACTCGTCGGTACGCGTGTCGATTTCGATCTTCTCGCCGATGTTGCAGAACAGCGGCACCATGATTACGAATTCTTCGTTGTCGTTGATGCGAGCTGCCTTCAGCACCTTGCCCGACGACGTGTCGCCCTTGACTGCCGGCTCGGTGTAGACGATTTCGCGGACAACCGTGGTCGGCAGTTCCACCGAGATGGCGTTCTCGTTGTAGAACGTCACTTCGACCTTCATGCCGTCTTGCAGGTAGTTCAGCGCGCTACCCATGGCGGCGGGCTCAACGTTGTACTGTTCGTACGTGACCGGGTCCATGAACACGTACATCGAGCCGTCGAAGTAGGAGTACTCGGCTTCCTTCTTCTCCAGGATGACCTGGTCCATCTTGTCATCGGCGTTGAACACCGACTCGCCACCTGCGCCCGTCAGCAGGTTCTTGTACTTCATCTTGACGACGGCGCCCGAACGGCCCGAACGGCTGTACTCGGTCTTGAGCACGACCATTGCGTCGTTGCCGATCATGAACACGTTGCCAGCGCGGAGTTCTTGCGCGATTTTCAAAGCCATTTCACAGTTCCTGAGAGTAAGAGGGTTCGATGCGCGCCAAGCAACGAAGCACCGCGCGATACCCTCCGGGCCGCGCGAACCAGGTCAGAGCCGGGGGTCGCATACAGATCAGCCCGCTATTTTACCTGTTTTTCGCAAAATGCCACCAAATTCGCGGCGAGATCGCCCAGTTGCATCAAGCTTTGCTCCCAGGTGACGGCCCGTACGCGCAGGCGAGGCGTGACGGCGACAAACTCGTTCCAGTCGAGTGACGCCGGCGCACCATTCCACGCGTGCCAGAACGAGATCAGCGCTTTGGCATCGGCCTCTGTCAGGGCTGGCGTATAGCGCGCCAGAAATGCGTCGAGCTTGACGAGGTGTACGTCGTCGCTTTGGGGGTAGATGTGCCAGACAAACGGCTTCAGCGCCCACTGGGCGCGCACGAAGGAGTCTTCCCCGCGTACGAAATTGATGTCGCATGCCCACAGCAGCGGGTCATAGTGCTCCTGCGGGACGAACGGCACGACTGCCACGCTGAGGTTGCCGCGCGTCCAGCGCGCGCCCGTCTTGGCGGCGCCGGCATCGCCCATTAGCTCGGCGATCTGCTGGGCGGCCAAACCTTCGGGCACCAGGCAGATTACCGGTTGGGGCGAGGCTTCCCATTGGGAGACCAGCGTCGCCAGGGCCGGGTTGGCATAAGCGAACAGGCTCACGCGCAGGGCGTCGGGGTTGTGGCGCACGAGGTCGTCGACGCCGAGGCGGTGCCACAACGCCTGGTGTGCGGCGGGGCTCGCCTCGAACGTTTCGCGTTGCGCGCCAAGGTGCGATTCTCGCAGGACGCCGCCGGTGTTGCGTGCAAAGCCGGGGAAGAAGAAGTGTTTGACGAGCGGCAGCCGCAGATGTGGCGATTGCATCGCGTGATGCTCGGCCACCCAGTTCTCGGCGCTCAGGTATTCCAGATTGAGCCAAACCGGCGCCACGCCTTCCGATGCCCGCTCCGCCATGAGCGTCAGCACGGGCTCCGGAACGGCGCATGCGAACGCGCCAATCACCACGTCGTGCAAACCTGGGTGCGCATCGGCGGCGAGGAGATTGGCGACCTGCGCATCGTCAGCCCATTGGCGGATATCGACGCCCGAGACTCGCTGCGCGTCGGCTTGAGCGTCGACTGCGGGGCAGATCTTCTCGAACGAGCGGAGATCGTCGACCCACAAGCGGACGGTATGGCCGTGCTCTTGTACAAGCTGGCGGGCCAGGCGCCAGCAGACGCCGATGTCGCCGTAATTGTCGACGACGCGGCAGAAGAGATCCCAGGATGTGATGGTGCGCATGCAGGAAGGCGAGTCGGGCAGCGAAGAAGGGCGGGCCGACATTGTAGTCGGCAGCTTGTTCTACACTGACGGCCTCTGATCCAGCGAACGCCATGTCGTCCGACCCCACGCAACCCCAGCCCCCCGAGACGCCCGACAGCGTCGAGCCCAGCGCGCCCGCCAACGTGCCCGAATTCGACGCGAAAGCGCACATCGCGCGCCTGCCGAATCTGCCGGGCGTGTATCGCTACTTCGATGCGCAGGGCAACGTGCTCTACGTGGGCAAGGCACGCGACCTCAAGAAGCGCGTGTCGAGCTATTTCAACAAGACACTGCTTTCGCCGCGCATTGCGATGATGGTGGCGAAGATCGCACGCATCGACACCACCGTCGTGCGCAGCGAGGCCGAAGCGCTGCTGCTCGAGAACAACCTCATCAAGGCGCTGGCGCCGCGCTACAACATCCTGTTTCGCGACGACAAGTCGTATCCGTATCTGAAGCTCACGCATCACGCCTATCCGCGCATGGCGTATTACCGCGGCGCGACCGATCGCAAGCACCAATACTTCGGCCCGTTTCCGAGCGCGCATGCGGTGCGTGAAAGCATGCAGATCCTGCAGAAGGTGTTCCAGCTTCGCACGTGCGAAGACACCGTCTTCAACAACCGCACGCGGCCGTGCCTCCTGCATCAGATCCATCGCTGCAGCGGCCCCTGCGTCCAGGCGATCAGCCCGGAGGATTACGCGCGCGACGTCGCCAACGCGGCCGGTTTCCTGCAGGGTCGACAGGACGAGGTCATGCAGACGCTGCAGGACAAGATGCAGCGCTATTCCGAATCGCTGGCATTCGAGCAGGCCGCCATCGTGCGCGACCAGATCGGCGCATTGTCGACGGTGCTCAAGCAGCAGTCGGTGGAAGAGGTCGGCCACGCCAGCGACATCGACATCCTGGCCGTTGCCATCAAGGGCGGCCACGCCTGCGTGAACCTCGCGATGGTGCGCGGCGGCCGGCATCTGGGCGACAAGGCTTACTTCCCCACGCACGTGGAAGAGGGCGCGGCCATCGTCGGCGTGGATGTCGAGGCCGGCGGCGACCCTGCAGCAGAAACATCACGCGATGCCGAGCGCATGGCCAGTGACATCCTGGAGGCGTTTGTTGCGCAGCACTATCTTGATCAGTTCGTGCCGCCGGTGCTGGTGGTCAGCCATCAGATTCATGCAACCGAGTTGATCGATGCGCTGGCCGAGCAGGCGGGGCGTCGCATTTCGGTTGTGCGCCAGCCTCAGGGCGGGCGACGCGCTTGGCTTGAAATGGCGGAGAAGGGCGCCGAGCTGTCGCTGATGCGCCGGCTTTCCGAGCAAGGCAGTCAACAGGCTCGTACGCGCGCACTGGCCGAGACCATCGGCATCGACCTGGAAGACCTTGCCGCGCTGCGCGTCGAATGCTTCGACATCAGCCACACCGCCGGCGAGGCCACGCAAGCGTCGTGCGTGGTCTTCCACAGCCACGCCATGCAAAACAGCGAATACCGCCGCTACAACATCCAGGACATCACACCCGGTGACGACTACGCGGCCATGCGGCAGGTCCTCACGCGGCGCTACCAGAAGATCGTCGAGCAGGCTGGCGAAGACACGCCGAACATGCCGAGCATCGTGCTGATCGACGGCGGCAAGGGGCAGGTGGAAGTCGCCCGCCAGGTGTTTGAAGAGCTGGGGCTGGATATCGGATTGCTCGTCGGCGTGGCAAAGGGGGAGGGGCGCAAGGTCGGCCTGGAAACGCTGATCTTTGCCGATGGCCGTCCGTCACTGGAGCTGGGCCAAGGCAGCGCCGCGCTGATGCTCGTCGCGCAGATTCGCGATGAAGCGCACCGCTTTGCCATCACCGGCATGCGCGCCAAGCGAGCCAAGGCGCGCAACACGTCGCGGCTGGAAGAAATCGAAGGCATTGGTGCCAAGCGCCGGCAGCGGTTGCTGGCGCGCTTCGGCGGCTTGCGTGGCGTGATGGCCGCGAGCGTCGACGAACTCGCCACGGTCGAAGGCATCTCGCAGACCCTGGCGGAAGAAATCTACCGTCAGCTGCATTGATCGGCGACAATGCCCCATCTTGCCGCGTAGGTTGAAGCTTGCGCGGCGGTTGTCCTCTCGATTTGCCATGCCTTTCAACTTCCCGATCCTCCTGACCTGGCTGCGTGTGGCCATGATTCCGCTGGTGGTGGGCGTGTTCTACGTGCCGGACACCTGGATGGCGCTGCCCGCCAAGAACCTGACGGCCGCGGTGTTTTTCATCGTTGCGAGCCTCACGGATTGGTTCGACGGCTTTCTTGCCCGCCGCTGGAACCAGACCTCCGCCTTCGGCGCTTTTCTCGATCCGGTCGCCGACAAACTGATGGTGGCCGCCGCGCTGCTGGTGCTGCTGTCGTTGGGCCGCGTGTCCGACGTCATCGCGCTCGTCATCATCGGCCGCGAGATCACCATCTCTGCCCTGCGTGAATGGATGGCGCAGATTGGCGCGTCGAAGAGCGTGGCCGTCAACTTCCTCGGCAAGCTGAAGACGACCTTCCAGATGATCGCCATTCCGTTGCTGCTGTTCGAGGGCCGCCTGTTCGACGTGATCGACGCGCAGGTGTGGGGCACGTGGCTCATTTACGTGGCGGCGGTGCTCACGCTGTGGTCGATGGCGTACTACATGAAGCTCGCGTGGCCGCAGATCCGCGAGCGCGCGAAATGAGCCTGTAAAAACTCTTGCGCAAAAGTGTTGACGAGGACGATTCTTCTTTGCCATAATCTCGTTCTCGCGTTGCAGTGATGTGACGCAAACGGTCTGGCAGCACAAAGGTTGTACGGCAGTGCTGGTAGCCAAAAATGCGGGAATAGCTCAGTTGGTAGAGCGCAACCTTGCCAAGGTTGAGGTCGCGAGTTCGAGCCTCGTTTCCCGCTCCAGTTTTAAATATGTGGCCGTGTTGATGTGATGGCGCGGCGGCATAACCGGTTACGCGGGAATAGCTCAGTTGGTAGAGCGCAACCTTGCCAAGGTTGAGGTCGCGAGTTCGAGCCTCGTTTCCCGCTCCAATCCCGAAGGGAAGCCTTGCTTCCCTTTTTCTTTATCGGCACGGCAAACACGCGGTTCTTCATGAATTGCTACAATGCGGTGCTGAGCCCTTGGCGGGGTAGCAAAGTGGTTATGCAGCGGCCTGCAAAGCCGTGTACGCCGGTTCGATTCCGGCCTCCGCCTCCAGAATGAAAAAAAGCCCCGACTGGTTCGGGGCTTTTTGTTTTTCCACGTATGCGGCTGCCGTATCGCTACGGCGTTGGCGCGATACCGGCACACAGCAAGCGACAGTGGTGGATATCTGGGCAAAAAAAAGAGCAGCCCGGCAAGGCTGCTCTGTTTGGTGCGGTGTGGCTTACTCCTTCGGCTGGATCACCACCCATGCATTTGTCCCCGGCGGCACGGTGATGGTGTCGGCGTACGTACGCGTCACGGAGCCCCGCGGCGACACGAACGCGGCATACGGCGCCAGCGTAGCGGGCGATGTCGGCAGGCTCTGAACCGCATGGAAGGGTTGGAGATTGACGGCCGGTACCTGGAAGCCACCTTCTGCACGCGCTGGGAAGCTGTAGCGAGAAGCTCCACCGCTAGAAGGCATCAGCGACGCCATCGTCACAGCGAAGCGCTCTGCTTCTGCACTGAAACTCGAATCTGCGCGTGCCGCCTTGATCGCATTGTCCAGCACGGTTTTGGAGTCTGTGCTGTCCATACGCGTAAGCAGATCTTTATAGAAGCCCAGGCCGAGCTGGCGATTCAGGAATCCGCCAAAAGACCCATTCACTGCATAGCTGTCGCACGGGGCGTCGCCACCGCTGGTAAACGTCGTCAACGGACATGTGTAGCCAGTCGTCGCTACGAAGTCCGGAATGCGAATGTCGCGCACGTTGTTGAAGGTGGCATCCACGTTGAAGCTGGCCCAATCCTCCATCATCATTGCCGACTGCTCTTCCAGCCAGGTGTCGAATGCAAATTCCGATCCCTTCAGGACAGCGCGGCGGTAGAAGTTCTGCATATGCATGCCTTCGTGCGCCAGGGTCATGAGCGATGCCTGCAAGCCAAAGCCTCCACCCAAATACATGGTCTCCGTATCGAGGTAGAGCGACACCGATTCGTTGCTCTTCGGGGCGCTGCTCTGGAGGAAACTGTTCAGCCCATGGAAGTAGCCGACCATGCCGAACGGTTTGGCGTTTTGGTCGAAGTTGAGCAGGACGAGGTCGATCGGCTGGTTCGGGCCCAACAGGTTGCTGTAAGGTTGATCGCCCCACAGCGGTCCGCCCACGGCTGTCAGCATGTCGTAGACGCCCCCGGCGCGCGCATACGTGTCCAGCATCCGATCGACGATGGCTTGGGTGATTCGGTCCGGCGCAAGCTCGGTGTGTTCGACCCACAGGTTGATCATCTTCCCGTCTGCGGCGGCCTGCTGCTTGACCAGCGTGGCGGTGCGGGCCACACCGTTCATATCGTTCCACTGACGTTGATCGTTGACCGCATAGACGGTCGATGCTTGCGTCCGGACGCCGGCAATACCCATTTGCGATTCGCTCGCACGTGGGCCGAGGAGCTTGGCAAAGCCAGAGCGGTTGAATTCTTGGATGCGCGCCCGGATCTCGCCGTCCGTCGCTTTGGGCGGTTGCACGCTCCGCACAGACGCGCCGTTGAAGGTGGATGCCTTGACGAACATGGAGAATGGCGCAGGCGTGTCGGTCGGGTTGGTGTAGACGACACGGACATCCTCGCCTGAGAGGCCGCCTGCCATGGTGATATTGACTTGTGCTGCCTTGGCTGTGGCGCCCGTATTTCCTACAGACCAGATGCCTACGCCCGAGCCCGAGTACGTTGCATCGTCTGCTGCGGCACAGTCGGTGCAGGCCCTTTGGAAGTCGTTCTGTGGTTTGGCCGGCGTTGTGGTGCCGGTGGCGCCCTCAGGCATGGTTGAATTCGCCGGGCTGTCGCCGCCACCACCACAAGCTGCCAAACAGGCGGCCATGATGATGGCTAATCCCAGGGCAACCGCTGGTTGCCGATTCTTGAAACGCATAATCCGCCCCTAAAAATGGTGCCACGGTTGGCACCTTGAAAAAAATGAGGATGCTGGCCTTGAATGCCTATTGTTGATAAGGCGAGGGCGGATTTTATCGAGCCTATAGGAAATAACGCCTCGATATTTTTGAAAATAATTGCAAATCAGAGGGTTTGAAATCTATTTAATCGTTGTGATTGTCATTATTTCTTTAAATTAACAAAAATTGTTGTGATCCGGGGTGTGCGGTTCGTTAGCGCGGTGGGCCTGCGGCTTCCGTGCCCGGTCAATCATGTCAGTCGCAAATTTCTTGCAGTAGGGACGCTGCCGCGTCCGGGCAGGGGCGCGATGGGCGGTCACCTTAGCGCTTCACTGGCTTGATGCTGCGAACGTGGAGTGTGTGCTTTGCCAGCGCTGAAAACGTTGTGTCGCTGCCCGGTGTGCCCGACACAATCACGCGTTGGTTGACCAGTGGGAGGAGCGCATTTTCGTCCGGCACATCAAGCTTCCACAGCGCGCCGTCCTCTGTGCGCACGGCGAGGGAGTTAAATGGAAAATTTCCAACTTGGCTGAGTGTGCCTTGCAGCGTGAGGTCTGAAGCCGGCGAGGGAAAGCTGCATGCGGTCAATAACATAGAGATCAATAAGTGCGAGAAAAAACGAGAACAGTGCATGGCGATAACGATTTATTGATTTGACTGGGGATGATTTTGTCTGATGTAAGCCCATTAATGCGCCCGGCGGATTTTGGCGGAAGGAATATGACATGCAGCGGTGTCGCACCAGTCTGGATATTCGGAGGCCCGCTAACGCATCGTTCCAGCCGACTGGCCCAGGTGGAGTAAGCTTGAGCCGCTTTGCCCCGGGGAGGGGCGTCCTGGGATACTTCGCTCGATCACAGCAGGCGCGGGCATGTACCTACTACCCCCGGCGCCGGGCACACCCTGTTCTGTCGCAACAAAAAATGATAGAACGGCACAAACCGCCGCCAAGGCGCGGGGCTTTTCACAATTGTTTGCAATGTCGCGGGGGTAGCCTTCTAGGATGGCCTGGGCTCAAGTCGGTGTGGAAGCTGTGCCGGCGGCTCTGAATATGAGCCTGGGCGCGGGTCCGGACCGTACCGGCCGCGGCTGATGGTGCAACTACGATGTTCCGGCTGGGACCCGATCACAACGAGAACGGGGCCGAACCGGCATTCCATGAAGCGACGGCCGGCGGTAACAATGGGGCCGGACCCGTCACGGGGAAAGGGCAGTCCAGATGGCGATACGAATTGCCTCGGTAGAAGACAACCAGGCGCAATCGGATTTGATCCGCGAAATCCTGGTTTCGTCGGGATACGAATGCGAGAGTTTCAGTAACGGGGATGCCTTCGTCAAGGCGCTGCGGGATCGAACGTTCGACCTGCTGCTGCTTGACTGGCAGTTGCCCGATATCAGCGGCATCCAGCTCGTGAGCTGGGTGCGGCAGACGGTCGGCCCGGCGCTGCCGGTGCTGTTTCTGACCAACCGTTCGCTCGAAGACGACGTGGTGCGCGGGCTGGCCGCTGGCGCCGACGACTACGTCGTCAAGCCGGTGCGCCGCGCCGAGCTGGTGGCGCGCGTCGGTGCGCTGCTGCGTCGTGCCGCGCCGCGCACCAGTGAATCGCTCGAACGCATTCGCGTCGGTCCGTACGCGGTGGACCCAGTCGGTCGCGTGCTGACACTGAATGGCTCGCAGGTCGAGCTGTCCCCGCGCGAGTTCGATCTGGGGCTGTACCTGTTCCGCAATGTCGGCAAGCTGGTGCCGCGCGAGCTGATCGAGCAGGCAGTGTGGGGTCGCAGCATCGGTCCGGATTCGCGTACGCTGGCCACGCATATCTCCAAGCTGCGGCTCAAACTCGATCTCAATCAGAAGAATGGCGTGCGGCTGGTCTCGGTGTATTCGCATGGCTATCGGCTGGAAACCACGCAGGAAGATGGCGAAGCAAGCTGAAGCAATTTGGGGTGGTTTGATTGGGCGCGCCGCGTTTGTCGGCGCGTTCGTTCTTTTTGGCGGCGTTTGGCAGCTGGCGATGGCCCAGCCTTCCGGCGCGGACGGTTCCGATTTCGTCTATCGGGTGCAGCCGGGCGACACGTTGATCAGCCTCGCTGAACGTTACATGGACAGTGCCGAAGGCTGGCGCCTCCTGCAGCGGCGCAACCATGTCGCCGATCCGTATCGGCTTCAGCCCGGCGCGCTCCTCCGGATTCCGTTCGATCGCATTCCGGTCGTGCCAGCGACGGCGCAGGTCGTGTTCGCACGCGATGCAACCGCCGGTGGCAAGCTCCTGCAGACTGGTACGAAGCTTGCCGAAGACGCACAGATCGACACCGGCGACAAAGGCGCCGTGACGCTGGCCTTTGACGACGGCACACGCGTGACGGTGCCACCGGGCAGCCACGTTGCGCTGTCGCGTGTGCGGGCGTTTGCGCGTGCCGGGCTGATCGATGTGCGCGTGCACGTGAAGAAGGGCGAAGCGGAATCCAACGTCTCGCCCAAGAAGAGCGGCGTGGGCCGCTACGAGATTTCCACGCCGGCGCTGGTGACGGGCGTGCGCGGTACGCGTTTCCGCGTGCAGGCCAGCGAAGCGGGTTCGACGAGTTCCGTGCTGGAAGGTGAGGTCGCCACAAGCGCCGGTCGTCAGAAGCAAGCGGTCAAGGGTGGCTTTGGCGTGGTGGCATCGGCGGGACACCTCAAGCGGGCCGCGCTGCCGACGGCGCCCAGCCTCGACGCCATTCCGCAACTTGTGCAGACGCCGTGCCTGCGCGCGACGTGGCAGCCGGTCAAGGGCGCGGTCGGGTATCGCGCCGCCGTGGCGCGGGACGCCGCGTTGACCGAACTCACCGCCTATCAATCCAGCAAGGCCCCGTCGGCAACGCTGTGCGGCGACGAGGACGGCGACTACATACTCGTCGTGCAGAGCATCGACGCCCTTGGACTGACGAGTGAATCGGCCACGCGGCCGTTCACGGTGCGGCTCCATCCGGAAGCGCCGTACACGATCCAGCCCGCCAGCGACCGGACCTACCGCAGCGGCGACGTGGCATTCGCGTGGGCGATGGTGTCCGACGCGGGCAGCTACGACCTGGAAGTGAGCGATGCCGAGACCTTCGCCTCGCCCGTCATTCAGCAGCATGGCAAAGACGTGCGTTGGGTCAGGCCGCTGACGGCAGGCACATGGTGGTGGCGTGTGCGCTCGGTCGCCGCGGACGGCAAAACCGGCCCGTGGAGCGATGCCCTGCGTTTCCGCGTGCTCGACATTCCTCTCGATGCCGTGCCGACTGCCGCAGTGGATGCCGGCGATGACGGCAAGCTGCATGCCCATTGGTCTGCGCTGTCGCCCGAGCTTGTCGCATCGGGCGCACGCACGCGTGTGCAACTGGCGGGCGACACAAGCTTCGCCAAGCCCATCGTCGACATCGTCAGCGAAGGCAACGAGGCGGCCATTCCGCGGCCGCCCTCCGGCGTGTATTACCTCCGCACCGGCGTAGACCTGGGCGATGCCGCGTCGGTGGTCTACGCCAAGCCGCAGCGCATTGACGTCGGCACCTTCGTTGGCGACTCCGCGCGCAGCCCGGTGCAGAGCGGCGACGGCAATCTCCTTCTCAATGACTGAATCCGCACCTACCAAATCCGCGGTGCGCAGCCTCGGGGTGCGCGCGCTGGTGGAGTGGGGTGTGCTGGTGGCGCTGGCTGCGCTGCTGACGTTGGGCGCTGTGCGCTGGAGCGTGGTCGCACGGCTTGACGCGGCGCTGTACGACGCGGTCGTCACGTTGCATGGGCACGCGCCGCGCGACGACATCGTCATCGTTGCCATCGATGACCAGAGCCTTGACGCGGTGGGACGCTGGCCGTGGCCGCGTAGCCGCCTGGCGGATCTGATCGCGCGCGTGGGGCAGGCCCGGCCGCGTGCCATCGGCGTCGATATTCTGCTGATCGAACCCGATCTCGCGCACCCTGAAGGCGATCGCGCATTGATCGAGGCCATCCGGCAAGCCGGGCATGTCATCCTGCCTGCGCTGCCCGAGCGCACGGAGCAGGGGCGCGTGTATCACTATCCGTTTCTGGGTATCAATGCCGCCGTGGCGCATATCAATGCGGCGCCCGATGCAGACAGCGTGGTGCGCGGCATGTATCTGGCGGAGGGGCCGAGCGCGCATCTGCTGGACCATCTGGCCGTGCAGCTTGCGCGGCAGGCGTTGCGCTCGCCAGCCTCCGTGCCGGCGCTGCCCGATGTGGAAACCGATGCGGGCGGCTGGACGCGGCGTGGGCATATCCGCCTGAATTTTGCGGGGCAGGCCGGTACGTATCGGCACGTGCCCGCGCTGGACGTGCTCAACGGCCACGTGGCGCCCGATGCGCTGGCCGGCAAGCTCGTGCTGATCGGGGCCACGGCCTCCGGGGTGTCCGATATTTTTGCGACACCGCCGTCGCGCACGATGAGCGGCGTGGAAGTGCTGGCCAATGCCACGCAAACTGTGTTGGACAGCAGCGCCATCCTGCCGGTGTCGCCCAGTGTGTTTTGGGCGATGACGCTGCTTCCTTTGTTGATGACCGCGTTTGCCGTGCGTTGGCTGACGCCGCGTATGGCGCTTGCCGTGGCGCTGGCGGGAGCGGCTGTCTTGTTGCTGAGCGCGATCGGGGCGCTGGTGTTCGGCAACCGTTGGTTGCCGCCCTTTGCCGCGTTGGTTGGCCCGCTGGTGTTGTATCCGCTGTGGAGCTGGCGCCAGCAAGAAGCCGCGCTGCGTTTTCTGCGCGACGAGATGCAGCGCCTGGCGCGCGAGCCCGGCCTGCTGGCGGAGACCGCGCCGCTGGCGCGCCCCGGCCGCACATTGGGCGCGCACATGGATGCCGTGGCCTCTCTTACGGACAAGCTGCGCGGGCTGCGTCGCTTCCTGGCCGATGCGCTGGAGAGCCTGCCCGATGCCACCGTCGTCTGCACGCACGATGGCACGATCCGCCTCGCCAACGGCCGCAGCGCCGACTTGGCCGGTCAGTCGCAGACGCCCGGCCAGAACCGCGCGGCCGCGTTGCGCGACCTACCGACGCTGCTGGCGCGGGCGTTTCCCGACCCTTCCGCTGGCGAACACTACTGGGCGCGCTGGCTCACCGATCCCACCGGGCTCGAACCCGTCGAGCTGCAGACGCACGACGGCCGCTCGATGTTGATGCACGCCGCCGCATTGCGGGACGAAGCGGGGCGCCCCGTCGACATCATCGTCAGCTTTGCCGACATCACCCCGGTGCGCCAGGCCGAGCGCCATCGCGAAGAAGCGCTGCGGTTCATCTCGCACGACATGCGTTCGCCGCAGAGCGCCATCCTCGCCCTGATTGAGCTGCAGCGCGATGCGTCACGCGCGTTGGACCGCGAGGTGCTGCTGTCTCGCATCGAGCAGCTGTCGTCGCGCACGCTGGAGCTGGCCGATGCCTTCATCGACCTGGCGCGCGCCGAATCGCAAACGCTCAAGCTGGTGGACGTGGATCTCGTGGGCCTCGTGCTCGATGCCGCCGATGAGGTCTGGCCGCTGGCGAATCGTCATCAGGTGGAAGTGCGCGTGATGGCCGACATTGAAGCGGCCGTGCGGGGCGAACCGCGCTTGCTGGTGCGCGCGCTGGTGAATCTGCTCAACAACGCGATCAAATTCAGCGCGGCCGGTTCCGTAGTGACGGTGACGGTGGAGCAGGACGAAGCCATGTTCTCGGTGGCCGTGGCGGACCAGGGGGCCGGCATCGCCCTTGCCGATCAGCCGCGGCTGTTTCAGCCGTTTCATCGATTGCATGAAGGCGCGGCCAATGCGCCGGCCGGCAGCGGGTTGGGTCTCGTATTCGTGAAGACGGTGGTCGACCGGCATGGCGGCCGCATTGCCGTGCAGAGCGCACCCGGCCTGGGGTCGACCTTCACGCTGTGGCTGCCGCGCGTCGCGCATCGCCACGACGCCTGAGGCCACGATGGTCTCGTGTGGCCTCTGCCACATTTCCTTTTCAATCATTTGCATTTCGGCACGGCGGCGGCCCTACAGTTCATTGGCCGACCCGCACAGCATGCACCGGTGACACACCGGTCGAGAGACGACGGCACCTTGGAAAAAACCGAGCATAGACACGCCCGAGGCGCCACGTATGTTGAGCCAGATTGCAACCGATGTTTTGACCGAGTGCGATTACGAATGCATTCGCGCGCAACTGCATCACGCCCTGCGCGGTAACGGGAACCCGCCGCAGTTCGAAGGCTTCTGGCTGGCTGGTCGGCATGTATCCATGTGGCGCGGCGGCAGTGGCGACGACAGCAATGCACAGCATCATCGTCACGCCGCCGCTTGACCGCGCCGCACGCAGTCCACTACGACACCGAGCCATGAAAATCGGCCTGATCGACACGCACCTCGCTCGCCAGCAGGCGATCCACACGGCGCTGCGGCCCACGCGCTTTGAATGTGTGCCGCTGTTTCTCTCTCGGCAGGTTTTTGAAGCCATCGACCTGCACGGCATCAACCTGCTGATGGTTGGTGCGCATGCGCACGACATGCCCGGCCTGTCGCTGGTGCGCACGGTTCGCGAACGCGTGGGGCCCGGCATGGCCATCGTCTATCTCGCCGATGGGCAGGCCGATACCGAAACCGCAGACGCGCTCAACCACGGCGCTGACCTTTGCTTTCAAGGCGACATCCGTCCGCCAGAATTGCTGGCGCGGCTCGATGCGTTGATTCGCCGCTTTGCCGTGAGCCGCGCCGTGCGGGCGTCGGAGATTCGTCTGGGGCCCTACACGCTCGATCGGCAGAACCGCTCCATCCGGCTGCGCGATGCTTCGGTGTCGGTGCATGCGCGTGAGTTCGAGCTGGCGCTGTTGCTGTTCGCGAATGCGGGACGGATTCTCTCGCGCGCCGACATCGAACTCGCTCTTTGGGGCCGGGAGCTGAGCCCGTATTCGCGCACGCTCGATACGCATGTCTCGCGCCTGCGCAAGAAGTTGCTGCTGGGCCCCGAAAACGGCCTGCGCCTGCGCGCCATCTACGGGCAGGGCTTCTGCCTGGAGCGCGTGATCGACGCCGAAGCAACGCACTGACCGCCTCGACCCGCGGAGCCACTGCCATGCAATTGCTCTGTATCACCATCCTCATCGGCTTTCTGGCCGGGCTTGTGGCGCGGTGGGTGACGCCACGCTGCGGCGCAAGCGGCTTCGTCCTCACCATCATGGTCGGCATTGCCGGCGCACTGGCAGCGGCTTTTCTCGGTCAGTTGATGCGTTGGTATGAGCCGGGGCAATTGGCTGGGTTTGTCAGCGCGATGGTGGGTGCGATCATCCTGCTGGCCGGCTATCACGTGCTGGCACGCGAACGCTGAGTCGGTCGTTTCAGAGTAAGGCCCCGCAAGTCGGGGCTTTTTTTGTTGGTGAAGCAGGGGAGGAGACCCAAACGCCCGCCACCAAAAGAAACGCCCTGACACTCGGGACAGCAGCATCAGGGCCAAGAAGGCCGCGGCTCTCTCTTCCGCGGCCGGAGCGCACCCACGAGGGGTCGGTGCAAGCTCAGGTTACGTGGCTGAGAGCGGGCGAATGCAAATCTTTATCAACAGCGCGGAGATCGGCGGATAGGCGATGGCTGCTGCGCAACTAGTAAGACGTCGTACAACTGAAGGCCGTGTTGCTCGGCTCAGCTACCTGCCACGGACGTTTGAGTGCCCGCCGCTTCATGCGCACGGCGCAGACGTTCGCGGCTGTTTGACAGGTGCATGCGCATTGCAGCGCGAGCGGCTTCGGGATCTTTCCGCGCAATGGCCTCGAAGACGCTGTGGTGCTCGCGGTTGACCGTGGCGCGCAGTTCGGGCGCGTTCAGGTAGCCGACCTGCGCAAGCCCCATCCGTGTACGGGGAATGAGCGTCTTGCCGAGCTGGGCGAGGGCGCCCACGAAATGTTCGTTGCCGGTAGCGCGAGCAATGCTCAGATGAAACTGGAGGTCGGACGTGGCGCTGTCGTTGCCCTCCGCCTGGTCCTGCTCAATGGCTTCGAGCGCCAGACGTAGCGCCTCGATCTCGGCCGCGGAGATGCGCTGTGCGGCCAGGCCGGCGCATTCCGTCTCAATGGCGACGCGCAATTCCAGCATGCTCAAGATGTCATGCATCGTCGACGCATCGCCCAGCGGGATGCTGTTGTCGACCCGCGGCGGCAGGACAAAGCTGCCGATGCCGTGACGCGTCTCGATCAGCCCCTTGGCTTGTAAGCGCGAAATCGCCTCACGTACCACCGTGCGGCTCACCCCCAGCGCTTCCATCAATGCGGATTCCGTGGGCAGCTTGTCGCCAATCCGCAGGGATTCGCTGGCAATGCGCCCCTTGACGTGGTCCACCACCACGTCCGCCAAGCTTTGGGTGCGGCGCACGAGCGTTGCGGGCGAGCTGACGGTGGGCATGCGATCTCCGGGAGGGCGGGTTTACCAGGGGTGGTTCGGCGGGAATGTGTCAATTATAGTCGCATCCGTGTTGTACGACGACTGATGACATACGTGATGACAATCAATCACCCTGCTACCGAATCCGCAGTTCGCACGCCGCGCGTGACCCGCCTTCAGGTCATTCCCGTGGCAGGCCGCGACAGCATGTTGCTGAATCTCAGTGGCGCGCACGGCCCGTTCTTCACCCGCAATATCGTCCTCCTGGAGGACTCCGAAGGTCATATCGGCGTGGGCGAAGTGCCGGGCGGCGAGTCCATCCGCAAGACCATCGAGGATGCGACGCCGCTGGTTGTCGGACAACCGATCGGTGCGTACAACAACGTCCTGAACAGCGTGCGACGCCAATTTGCCGATCGCGACGCTGCCGGCCGCGGGTTGCAGACCTTCGACCTGCGCACCACCGTGCATGCGGTGACGGCGCTGGAAAGCGCGCTGCTCGACTTGCTCGGCCAGCACCTCGGCGTGCCTGTGGCGGCGCTGCTGGGGCAGGGGCAACAGCGCGACAAGGTGCCGGTGCTGGGCTACCTGTTCTTCGTGGGCGACCGCAAACGCACCGACCTAGACTACGCCGACGGCAGCGATGCGACGGACGACTGGACCCGTGTGCGCCACGAAGAAGCGCTCACGCCGGAGGCGGTCGTGCGCCTCGCCAAGGCGGCCCATGCGCGCTATGGCTTCAAGGATTTCAAGCTCAAGGGCGGCGTGCTGAGCGGCGATGACGAAATGGTCGTCACGACCGCATTGGCCGAAGCCTTTCCCGAGGCACGCGTCACGCTGGACCCGAACGGCGCGTGGTCGCTGGCGGAGGCCATTCGCTTGTGCCGCGACAAGCGCGACGTGCTGGCCTACGCAGAAGACCCGTGCGGCGCCGAGGGCGGTTACTCGGGCCGCGAGGTGATGGCCGAATTCCGCCGTGCCACGGGCCTGCCGACGGCCACCAACATGATCGCCACGGACTGGCGCCAGATGGGTCACGCCATTCAGCTGCACTCGGTCGACATTCCGCTGGCCGATCCGCATTTCTGGACGATGCAGGGCTCGGTGCGCGTGGCGCAGATGTGCGACGACTGGGGCCTGACCTGGGGTTCGCACTCCAACAATCACTTCGACATTTCGCTGGCGATGTTCACGCACGTGGCCGCGGCCGCGCCGGGCAACATCACCGCCATCGATACGCACTGGATCTGGCAAGACGGACAGCGCCTGACGCGCGAACCGTTCCAGATCGTCGGCGGCGAGATTGCCGTGCCGACCGCCCCGGGCCTGGGCGTCACGGTCGACATGGAGCAACTGGAGAAGGCTCACACGCTGTACAAGCAGCACGGCCTGGGCGCACGCGACGACGCGATCGCCATGCGCCAACTCATTCCCAACTGGCAGTTCGACAACAAGCGCCCCTGCATGGTGCGTTGACTGTTGGCTGTTGACCGCTACGGCGGAACCCGAGGCGGCGCACGTCGTGGCACGCCGCCTCGTAGATCGGTAACCAATAAAAAAATATCGGAGACAACACCGTGAAGACCATCAAGGGCTTGCGCTGGTGGATCATCGTGCTGGTGTGCCTGGGCACGATCGTCAACTATCTGGCGCGTAACTCGCTGGGCGTGCTGGCGCCCACACTCAAGAGCGAGCTGGGGATGAGCACCCAGCAATATTCCTACGTGGTGGCGGCCTTCCAGGTCGGCTACACGATCATGCAGCCGGTCTGCGGCTTTATCGTCGATCTGGTCGGTTTGCGTATCGGCTTTGCGCTGTTTGGTGTGTTGTGGTCGTTTGCCGGCGTGCTGCACGCGGGCGCTACCGGCTGGCTGTCGCTGGCGGGTTTTCGCGCCTTGATGGGGTTGACCGAAGCCGCTGCCATTCCGTCCGGCATGAAGGCCGTGGCCGAATGGTTCCCGGACAAGGAAAAATCCGTCGCCGTCGGCTGGTTCAATTCGGGCACCTCGCTGGGTGCGATGTTGGCACCGCCGCTGGTGGTCTTCCTGCATCTGCGTTACGGCTGGCAGTCGGCGTTTGTGGTGACCGGCGCCATCGGCTTCCTGTGGGCCGCGCTGTGGTTCGCGTTCTACCGTTCGCCGAAAGACCACGCCGCGCTGTCCGACGCCGAGCGCGAAAAGATCATCGGCGGGCAGCTCCGCCCGGTGAGCGCCGAGCGCGGCAAGCGCCCGGTCAAGGACGTCGTGACGTCGCGCCGTTTCTGGGCGATTGCGCTGGCGCGCTTCTTTGCCGAGCCGGCCTGGCAGACGTTCAGCTTCTGGATTCCGCTGTACTTCGTGAACGAGCGCCACCTCGATCTGAAAGCGATCGCCATGTTCGCGTGGCTGCCGTTCCTGGCGGCGGACCTGGGCGGCCTGGTGGGCGGTTACCTGTCGCCGTTCCTGATCAAGCGTTTCCGCATTCCGCTGGTGTGGTCGCGTGTGTGCGGCGTTGTGCTCGGTGCATTCATGATGATCGGTCCGGCGTGCGTCGGGCTCGTGGCGTCTCCTTACACGGCGATTGCGTTGTTCTGCGTGGGCGGCTTTGCGCACCAGATGATCTCCGGCTTGGTCAACACGCTGTCTGCGGATGTCTTCGATCCGGAAGAGGTCGGCACCGCCAGCGGCTTTGCCGGCATGGCGGCGTGGATCGGCGGCCTGGGCTTCTCGCTGTTGGTGGGCGCGCTGGCTGACAAGGTCGGTTATGGTCCGCTGTTCGGCCTGCTCGGCGCGTTCGATCTGATTGGCGCGGCGTTGCTGATTGTGCTGATTCGCGGTCAGTCGCATGAAGAACGTGCCGCGCGTCAGATGCGTCTGTCTGCTTCAAACTGAGTTGAAACCGATGTCCATGTTGAATCCCCCCCGATTCGAAGTCCAGGCGCATGAAGGCAACCGGCTGCGGCTGGCCAGCAGCGCCGGCGCTGCAATTGAACTCTTCGTGCTGGAAGAAGACATCATCCGCGTGCTCGTGCTGCCGCAGGGCGACCTGCGCGGCCCGGCCACGTGGTCGATCGCCCCCGGCGGTGACGACACGCCCCTCGAAGGGCGTGACCGCCGCGACCTGAGCGGCTTCGCGCTGCCCCCATTTGCGCTGCACAGCGATGCCGACACGCTGCGCGTGGAAACCAGCAAGATTCGCCTGAGCGTCGCCCTGGCAGGCGGCTTTTGCACATGGCAGATCCGCGGCGCCGGCGGGTGGCAGACCGTGCTGAACGATCGCCCCACGCAGGCGTACAACTTCGGCTATTGGGACGAGCAGGTCTACCACTACGTGCGCCGCGAACCCGGCGAGATGTACTTCGGCCTGGGCGAGCGCGCCGGCGACATGAACCGTGCGCACCAGCGTTATGAGATGCGCAACATCGACGCGATGGGCTACAGCGCGCGCACGACCGATCCGCTGTACAAGCACATCCCGTTCTACGTCACGTGGCAGCCGGAAAACCGCACCGGCTTCGGGCTGTTCTACGACACGCTGTCCGATTGCAGCTTCGACATGGGCCGCGAGCTGGATAACTATCACGGCCTCTATCGCTACTTTGTCGCGCCGCATGGCGATCTCGACTACTACTTCATCGCCTCGCCCGACACGCCGCTCGACGCCACGCGCCGCTTTACGTGGATGACTGGCCGCCCCGCGTGGATGCCGAAATGGGGCCTCGGTTATTCCGGCTCGACGATGACGTACACCGACGCGCCCAACGCGCAGGAACAGATGGCCGAGTTCATCAAGGGATGTCGTGAGCACGACATCCTCTGCGATTCGTTCCATCTGTCGTCGGGCTATACGTCGATCGGGCCGAAGCGCTACGTCTTCAACTGGAACACCGACAAATTCCCGGATGCGCGCGGCTTCGTCCAGAGCTATCTGGACGCGGGCATTCGCCTGTGCCCGAACATCAAGCCGTGCCTGCTGCGCGATCACCCGAAGTTTGAAGAAGCGAGAGAAGCCGGCCTGCTGATTTGCGACGCAAACGGCGAGCCGGCCTGGGTGCAATTCTGGGATGAAGTTGGCGCGTATCTCGACTTCACCAACCCGAAAACGCTCGACTGGTGGAAGGCCAACGTCAAGAGCGCGCTGCTCGAATACGGCATGGCGTCCACCTGGAACGACAACAACGAGTTCGAAGTCTGGACGCCCGATGCTTTCGCTCACGGGTTCGGCAAGAAAGCGCCCATCCGCGAAGCCAAGGTGCTGCACACCATGCTGATGATGCGCGCCTCGCGCGAAGCGCAGCTCGAATTCGCACCGCAGCATCGGCCGTTCCTGGTGTCGCGCTCGGGCGGTGTCGGCATGCAGCGCTACGTGCAGACCTGGTCCGGCGACAACTACACCTCATGGGAAACGCTGCGCTACAACCTGAAGATGGGCTTGGGGCTGGCGCTGTCGGGCGTCTCGAACATCGGGCACGACATCGGCGGGTTTGCAGGCCCAGCGCCGTCGCCCGAGCTGCTCGTGCGCTGGGTGGCCTTTGGCGTGTTCCTGCCGCGCTTCTCCATCCACTCGTGGAACGACGACAAGACCGTCAACGAGCCGTGGATGTATCCGCAGGTCACCTCGCAGATTGCCTCGCTGATCAAGCTTCGCTATCGGCTGATTCCGTATCTGTACGAACTGCTGTGGCAATCCACGCAGGCCTACGAGCCGGTGCTGCGCCCGACGTTTGCCGAGTTCCCGCACGACCGCCGGTGCTACGCCGAGTGCGACGACATGATGATCGGCTCGTCGCTGCTGGTGGCGCCGACGGTGGACGAAGGGCAGACCGAGCGCACCGTCTATCTGCCGGCCGGCGCGCGATGGGTTTCGTACTGGAGCGGCGAGGCGTTCGAGGGCGGACAGACCGTCACGCTGCCTTCGCCGTGGGACCAACCCGTCATGCTGATTCGCGAAGGCGGGGTGATCGCGCTGAACGTGGCGGAGCAGCATTTCGACCGGCGCGCCGATCAACGCGGCTTCCTTGTCGTGCCCATGCAGGGTGTTGGCGAGACCGCTGGCGGCAGTGTTGAAGACGATGGCGAAACCGAAGCGTGGCGCAACGGCGAGCAGGGCCGCTGGAGCGTGCGTGCGGTGTCAGACGCGCAATCCATCACGCTGCACGTATCGCGCGAAGGCAAGATGCCGACGCCGGCTGACACGGTGGAGATTCACCTGCCCGCCGGTGATGCGCGGCCGGTGCAGACGCCGCATGCCCGCGTGCTGGAAACCGTTGTTGTGGGTGGCTGGCGCCGCCTGACGTTGCAATTGCCGGCCTAGTGCCGCATTCTCGCTGCGCATCACGATCGGGTCCGCAGAGGCACGGTGATGCGCAGTGTTCCCTTGGTGCAGGAGATTTCCGAGATAACAACGATGAAAACCACACGAGCCAAACGTTCCCTTTCGATCCGCCCGGTCTACGCATCGGCAGCGCTGCTCTGCGCGGGCGTGTCGATGCATGCTGCAGCGCAAACGTCGGTCACGCTGTATGGCGTGGTCGATAACGCCTTTGCCTATTCGAGCAACCAGGGCGGGCATTCCAACGTCTACATCAACTCGGGTGCCTTGCTGGCCAGCAAGTTCGGCCTGTACGGCACGGAAGATCTGGGTGGTGGCAACACGGCGCTGTTCCGGCTGGAGAGCGGCTTCAACGCCGACACGGGGCAGCAAGCCCAAGCCGGGGTCATCTTCAACCGTCAGGCCTACGTCGGCCTGAGCAACACGAACTATGGCCAGGTCACGCTGGGCCGTGCGTACACGCCTTACTTCCAGTACGTCGCATCACTGGGGCCGACCAATGTGCTGACGGGGGCCACCGGCGCACACCCAGGCGACGTGGATGCGTTGGACACCACGCTGCGCTTCAACAATTCCATCACCTACAGCACGCCGGTGTGGGGCGGTCTGCAGGCGGGCGTGCAATACGGCTTTGGCGAGCAGGCTGGCAGCATTTCGAACGGCAGCAGCGTGAGCACCGCGCTGCGCTATGACTACCAGGCCTTCTCGTGGGGCGTCGGCTATACGCGCCTGAAGAACGTGTCGAGCGGTACGACGGCCGGCAACTTCAGCAACGTCGGGACGTTCGCCAACAACTCGCCGGTCAATTCCGGCTATGCCACGGCAGACTCCGCGCAGCTCATTGCCACGGCAGCGCGCTATACGTTCGGCAAGCTGATGGTTGGCCTGAACTACTCGAATGTTCAGTACAAGCCGGGCGCGCTGTCGCTGTTCACGCAATCGGCCATGTTCAATACGGTGGGCGCGATTGCGACCTACGATCTGACGCCGGCATTGCGGCTCGCCTTCGGCTACAGCTACACGGCCGAGAAGGCGCGCAACGGCATCAGCTCGCCGGCCAAGTACAACCAGTTCTCGATGGAGCAGCTGTATTCGCTGTCCAAGCGCACAGCGTTCTACGCGATCCAGGCGTATCAGCGCGCCAATGGCCAGACGCTGCGCGCTTCCGGGACGAGCACCTCCATCGTCGATGCGGTGGCGTCGGTAGGCGATTCGCAGAACGGTACGCCGTCGAATGGACGCAGCCAGTTTGTGGGCATGGTCGGCATTCGGCACTCGTTCTGATGCATAGCCGGACCTGGCTTGCGCCCGGGCCAGTGCACACGCTGCAGGCCGGCGCGTTGACGATGGTCGTCGCGCCGGCGGCAGGTGGCCGCATTGCCTCGCTGGCGTCGGCCGGCGAGGGCGGCCAGCGTGTCGACTGGTTGGCGCCGATGTCCGCCGAGTCCCTGCGCGACGGCTTCGAGGGGCTGGCATGGCCCAAGGCCGGGTGCTATCCGCTGCTGCCGTTCTCCAACCGCATCCGCGATGGGCGCTTTGAATGGGGCGGCCGCGCGATCCGTCTCGCGCCGCATCCCGGCCAGGCCCACGCCATGCACGGACTGGCGCATGCGCGTGCCTGGACGGTGGAGCAGGTGACAACGTCGTCGATCGAACTCGGCTTGCGCTATGTGCCGGAGGCAGACAACTGGCCCTGGCCGTTCACCGCGACGCAAACGCTGGTGCTGACTGAATCCGGCCTGGATGCCGTCATGACGCTGCGTAACGATGGCGACAGCAGCATGCCGGCCGGTGGCGGCTTCCATCCATATTTCGTGCGCACGGCCGATACGCACGTGCAGTTCGATGCTGCGACGATGTGGCCGACCGATGCCGCTGAAGTTGCCGTCCGCCGCGAGCCGATCACGCCGCGGGAAGATTTTCGTCACGCCGGCGCATTGCCGGACGCACCGCTCAGCGTCTACTACAGCGAATGGCAGCGACGTGCCGTGGTGTCCCGCGCGGGCGGCGTGCTCACCCTGAGCGCCGATGACCCGCTCGACCACTTCATCCTCCACGCGCCGCACGGGCAGCCGTATTTCTGCCTGGAGCCGATTTCGCACGTGGCCGATGCGATCAATCTGGCGGCGCAGGGGTGGAAAGGCACCGGCCTGCGCGCTTTGGCACCTGGCGAGACGTTGCACATGCGCATGCAACTGCGCATCGAAGCAATGGCCTGAAATGCCTCGCCGCGCTACCGGGCTGCGTCCGCCCACGCGGCTTCCTTGCCGAACCAGTCCGTCAGGAAATCGATAAACGCGGTGACCTTGGCCGACAGGTTGGCGCGTTCCGGGTACACCGCAAAGATGTCCGCCACGGGCAGCGCCCAGTCCGCCAGCACCGGCACGAGCCGGCCGGCGCGCACGTGCTCGTGGATGTCCCATTCCGATCGCATCAGGATGCCGTAACCGGCCAGCGCCCACAGCACGCCGGTTTCGCCGTCGTTCGAGCTGAGCACGCCGCGCACCTTGATGGTTTCCTGTCGAGTGCCGCGCGTGAGGTACCACGTGCCGTAAGCCGCGTCGCTCTCGCGCAGCACGATGCACTGATGCGACTGCAGATCGCGCGGCACCTGCGGCATGCCGGCACGCTTCAGGTAATCGGGTGAGGCGCACAGCACGCGTTTGTTGCTCACGATCTTGCGCGCGACCATGCGTGAATCCGGCACCGTGCCGAACCAGATGCCGATGTCGAAGGCCTTGTCGGTCAGGTTGACGGAGCGGTCGGTCAGTTCAAGCTGCACCTCCACCTCCGGATACCGCCGCGCGAATTCCACAATGGCGGGCGCCACGTGCCGCCGCCCAAAGCCGAACGTGGCGTTGATGCGCAGCAGACCCTTGGGCGTGCCCCGGCTGCTGGAGACCACCTGCTCCAGCTCCTGCAGCTCTTCGAGCAGGCGTGCGCCGGTCGCCAGATAGATTTCGCCTTCGTGGGTGACGCTCAGCCGCCGCGTGGTGCGGTTCAGCAGCCGCACGCCAAGCCGCTTTTCCAGCTGCGCCAGGCGCGCGGTGATGGCCGGCGGCGTCACGCCAAGCTCGCGCGCCAGCGCGGCCAGCGAACCCTGCTTGACGAGCTGGGTGAAAAACTCCAGATCCGATACGCGATCCATTATTCAATTCAGATGAAGAATAGATAAATTTTCGCGCCAATTATAAAACCGTTCTGCGTGTCTACACTTCGTCTCGCCAGTGGCCCGGGTCGCCTTCAGTCAGGCGGGTGGGCCGGCCACGCGAATGGGAGGAAGCATGGCGAAGACGCTGTATCAGAAGCTGGTCGAATCGCACACCGTTGCCCAGCTCGATGCGCAGAACGTGCTGCTCTACGCAGACCTGCACATCATGAACGAGTACACCAGCCCGCAGGCCTTCGCCGGCTTGGCGGAAGCGGGCCGCACGGTGGCCGTGCCGGGCCAGCACATGGCCGTGGTGGACCACATCATCCCCACGCACCCGGTGCGCGTGCGGGTCATCCAGGACCCGGCGTCGGCACTGCAGGCGTCCAACTTGGCAAAGAACTGCCGCGAACACGGCATCGTCCTGTTCGACACCAACGATGCGCTGCAGGGCATCGAGCATGTGATTGCGCCCGAGTTGGGGATGATCCGCCCGGGCATGGTGGTGCTTTGCGGAGACAGCCACACAACGACCTACGGCGCGTTCGGTGCGCTCGGCTTTGGCATCGGCACGTCGGAGGTCGAGCACGTGCTGGCCACACAGACGCTGGTCTACCGGCTGGCGCAGGACATGCGCATCCGTGTAGAAGGCGAACTGCCCATCGGCACCACGGCAAAAGACCTGATCCTGCACATCATCAGCCGCATCGGCGCGCAGGGCGCACGCGGCTACGTGGTCGAGTTCACGGGCAGTGCCATTGCCGGGCTTTCGATGGAGGCGCGCATGACTCTGTGCAACATGGCTGTCGAGGCCGGCGCGCGTGGCGCACTGATCGCGCCCGACGCCAAGGCCACGCGCTACGTGCTCGAACATGCGCGCGACGTGGCGCATACCCATGTAAGCGCCGCGCTGGCGGATTGGCGCCAGTTGTTCAGCGATGCGGATGCGCATTTTGACGTCGAGCACGCCTTTGACGCGCGCGATGTTGCCCCGTACGTGACATGGGGCACCAGCCCCGATCAGGCGATTCCCATCACCGGCAGGATTCCGCACCCCGAGGCCGTTGAGGACGCTTCGGCCCGGGCATTGCGCTATACGGGCCTGCAGGCTGGTGCCGCCATCGAGGGCGTGCCCGTGCAGCGCGTGTTCATCGGCTCGTGCACGAACGCGCGTATCGAAGACCTGCGCGCCGTGGCCGGCATCGTCAAGGGCCGCAAGGTGGCGCAGGGCGTGCGCGCCATGGTCGTGCCGGGTTCCGGCGCCGTGCGTGTGCAGGCCGAGCAAGAGGGGATTGCCGACATCCTGATCGCCAGCGGCTTTGAATGGCGCCAGCCGGGCTGCTCAATGTGCCTTGCCATGAACGACGACGTTCTCGCTCCTGGCGAGCGCTGCGCCTCGACCACGAATCGGAACTTTGAAGGGCGTCAGGGGCGGGGCGGCATCACGCATCTGATGAGCCCGGCCATGGCGGCGGCCGCTGCCATTACCGGTCGCATCACCGACGTCCGTCAACTGCAATCGCAACCGGCGCAAGCGGAGGCTGCCCATGTCTGACACCAAACGCATCGAAGGCACGGCCGCACCGCTGCCCACGCCCAACCTCGACACCGATCAGATCATGCCCAAGCAGTTCCTGCGCGGCATCGACAAATCGGGGCTCGACAAGGGCCTGCTCTACGACCTGCGCTACGACGCCGATCACCAGTTGCGCAGCGATTGCGTGCTCAATCAGCCGGCGTATCAGGGCACGTCGATCCTCGTGGGCGGCAGCAACTTCGGTTGCGGTTCCAGCCGCGAGCACGCGGTGTGGGGGCTGCAGCAATTCGGCATCCGCGCCGTGATTGCGCCCAGCTTTGGCGAGATCTTCTACAGCAACGCCATGAACAACCGCCTGCTGCTTGTGATGCTCGACGAGGCGACGGTGGAACGCATCCTGGCCGACGTGTCGGACGCGGCTACGAACCGCATCGCCATCGACGTGGAATCGATGACCGTGCGCAGCCATAGCGTGGAGGCGTCGTTCACGCTGTCCGAACGCCACCGCCACATGTTCCTGCACGGGCTCGACATGATCGGCGCGACGCTCGCACGCTGGAGCGACATCGACGCCTTCCAGCAGGCGCATTGGAAGACGCGCCCGTGGCTGCGCGACATCGCGGCTACCACTCGCGCACGTCTGGCTGCCATGGCGCCGAGCGGCAGCCTCTGAATTTTCCCAACACGATTTCGAAACCCCACACAGCGACGCCGGCGCCAGTCCACCTCGCGTGAAGACGAGGCGCGCCGCGCGGCTGATCAGGAGACATCATGGAAGCATCCATTCGGGCGCAGGAGAACACGCGCGCGGGCCTTTGGCGCACGCTCAGCGGCTACAGGATCGGGCCGTTGCCTCTTCCCGTGTACGCCGCGATTGCAGTCATCACGCTGCTCGCGGCGCTCAACAAGAAGTTGCCCGACGACATGATCGGCGGTTTGGCCGTGCTGATGCTGCTCGGTTTCCTGCTGGGCGAAATCGGTGCGCGGCTGCCGGTGTTCAAGCACATTGGCGGGGCGGCCATTCTTTGTCTGTTCGTGCCGTCCGCGCTGGTCGGCTACAAGGTGATCGACCCCGAGATGTTGAAGGCGCTCACGACGACGATGAAGACGGCCAACCTGCAATATCTGTACATCGCCTGCCTGGTGGCGGGCAGCATCCTGGGGATGAGCCATCGCGTGCTGGTGCAGGGCTTCATGCGGATGTTCGTTCCGTTGCTGATCGGCACGCTGGCGGCCATCGTGGCGGGCGTGACGGTCGGGCTGTTCTTCGGCTACGACCCCAAGCACACGTTCTTCTTCATCGTCATCCCGATCGTCGGGGGCGGCATTGGCGAAGGCATCTTGCCGCTGTCGATCGGGTATTCCGAGATTCTCGGCCGGCCGCAGGCAGAGCTGATTGCGATGCTGGTGCCGGCGGCGCTCCTCGGTAACGTTGTCGCCATCCTGTCGAGCGGCGTGCTTAAGTCGCTGGGTGAGAAGCGGCCGCACCTGACCGGCCATGGTGATCTCGTCAAATCCGGCAATGATGCCGATCTGCTGGCCAACGATCGCACCGACGCGCCGCTCAACCTGGGCCTGATGGGCGCCGGCCTGTTGATCAGCTGTGCGTTCTTCATCTTCGGCGCGCTGCTGTCGCGCTTCACCGGCATTCCCGGCCCGATTCTCATGATCGTCAGTGCGGCGCTGCTGAAGGTGTCGAAGGTGCTCCCGCAGAACATGGAGCTGGGCGCTTACCAGATGTACAAGTTCGTTTCGACCAATCTGACGTTCGCGATCCTCGTCGGTCTTGGCGCGTTGTTCGTCTCGTGGAAAGAGCTGATGGCTGCCTTCACGCCAGGCTATTTCGCGATCTGCGCGGCGACGGTGCTGGCGCTGGTGGCGTCAGGCTTCTTCGTCGGCAAATGGCTGGGGATGTATCCGGTGGAGTCGGGCATCGTGACGGCGTGCCACAGCGGGTTGGGCGGCACGGGCGATGTGGCGATTCTGTCGGCGTCGAATCGCATGGGGCTGATGCCGTTCGCGCAGATCTCGACGCGCATCGGCGGGGCTGCGATGGTGGTGGCTGCGACGATTCTGCTCAAGGTGCTGCACTGAGCAAAAAAGGCGAGGGTAAGTCTGAAGAATGAGCGACCGGCGCGCAGAGTGTCGGCCGTTTTTGTTGTCTGCGCACCGAGGCGAGAGCGCATCGCAAATCGCGCAAATGAAAAAGGCCCGACAGTTGCCTGTCGGGCCTTTTAAATACTGGTGGGGCGTGAGTGACTCGAACACTCGACCTACGGATTAAGAGTCCGCTGCTCTACCAACTGAGCTAACGCCCCGCGAAGAAACGAGACTATATCAACCTTTTTTGGATCGCGCTAGTCCTTTGCGCGAATTTTTTTCGAATCGGCGCTGTGACTGCGCAGCACGTCGATGAATTGGGTGAGCCCGTGCGTCGGATGCTTGTCCCGATGGCGCACGATCAGCAGCGGCCGGGCGATGCGCGGCAGGCCGCTGTTCACCTCGACGAGGCGGCCGTCACGCAATGCGTCGGCCACCACGTGGCGCGACAGACAGCTGATCCCATAGCCCGCCGCCACCGTGCGCTGAATGGCTTCGGAGTGCCCCAGTTCGAGCGCCACATGCAGCGGCCCGACCACCGAAGCGATGCGGCTATCGACCAGTTCGCGCGTGCCGGAGCCCGGTTCGCGCATCAGCCAGCCCGCTTCGCGCAGCGCCGCGTGTGAGACAGGCTCCGTCCCTTGAGCGAGCGGGTGCCCCGGCGCGGCCACGATCACCATCTCATCGTCGATCCACGTTTCGATCTCTAATGCCTCGCCGCGGCACGTGCCTTCGATCAGGCCGATGTCGACCTCGAAACGCTGCACGGCATCGACCACGTCCTGCGTATTGCCGATCAGCACGTCGAGCTGGCTATTGGGTGCGATCTCATGCCGGAAGCCAGCGAGCAGGGCGGGCAGCACATAGTTGCCGATCGTGCTGCTGGCGGCCAGCTTCAGGCGCACGTTCGGCTGGGCGGTCGCGTGTTCCAGCGCATCGGCGTGGTCGAGCAGCGCCTGTGCTTGCGGCAGAAGCTGCCGGCCCAGCGCATTCAGGTGCAGGCGCCGCGCATGCCGGTCAAACAGCGGATGCCCGAGCGTGGATTCCAACTCGGCCAGCGCCGCACTGACAGCGGATTGCGACAGGCCAAGGACTTCGCCGGCAGCGGTGGTCGTCTCACTTTGCGCGATGGCGGCGAAGACGGCCCACTGCCGCAATGTGACGCGAGGCGCTTTGTTATCCATAAAAGTGGTTGGAATTACGAAAATTACCTGTTTTACATGTTATCACGGTCCGCATATCGTTATGCGCATATCGAATAAGCAAGGCGGATGTGATGACGATTGCGCAGAAACAGCTGGCACCCTCGAGCATGGCGGCGGGGTTCGATGGGCGGACGCTTGCCAGCGTGACGGTGTTGTTCGCCTGTGCAGGCGTGGCCGTAGCGCTTGGGGCCATGCCGTGGGCGGCGCATCTGGGGCTGAGCGCATTGACGCTTGCCATCCTGCTCGGCATGGCCGTGGGCCATGTGCCGGGGCATCAACGTTGGCTGACCCCGGCGGCGATCCAGTTTGCACGCCATACGCTGCTGCGCGCCGGTGTGATTCTCTACGGCGCCCGGCTGACGCTTGCGCAGATCCAGGATCTGGGTACGTCGGGCGTGGTGATTCCCCTGGTGGTATTGGCCGCGACGATGCTCGCCGGTACGTGGATCGGCACGCGCTGGTTTCGCCTCACGCGTTCGCAAGCCGTGCTGGTGGCGGCGGGTAGTGCGGTGTGCGGGGCTGCGGCCGTGCTGGCCGTTGCGCCAGCGGTGAAGGCGTCGCCGCGTGAGACAGCCGTAGCGATCGCCAGCGTCGTCCTGTTCGGCACGGTCGGCATCTTTCTGTATCCGTGGCTGTACGCGCTGGTTGCGCATGCTGGTGCGGCCGTCACGCCTGAGCACTTTGGTGTCTACATCGGTTCGACGGTGCACGAGGTCGCGCAGGTGATTGCCGCTGCGCGTCCGTTGGGCGACGACGCCACCAACGCGGCCGTGGTCAGCAAGATGGTGCGCGTGCTGGCGCTGGCTCCGCTGCTGGTGGTGCTGGCGTGCACGACGCCCGCCGAAGGGCCGGCTTCCGCTTCGGCGCCTTCCGAGGGTGCGCTTCGCAAGGCCGCCGGCCATGCCTGGAAGGCGATGCCCTGGTTTGCGGTGGGCCTGCTGATCGTGACGCTGCTGAATTCCGCTGGTGCGATTCCCGATGCATGGCACGCCCCCATCGACGCCGTCGACACCGCCATGCTGGCCTGCGCGATGTTTGCCATCGGTACGCAAACGCATGTGCCGATGCTGCTGAAGTCCGGTGTGCGTCCGCTGCTGTCCGCTGCGGTGTTGTGGATCGGTCTGGTGGGCGGTGGCGCGCTCATCAATGTGGGCGTGCGTTGGCTGGTAGGTTGATCAGGCCTCCGAAGCGGTGAGCCGGGGGGGGGGGGGCGGCAAGTTCGCCTCCATGGCGTGCAAGTCGCATCCGATTGCCGACTTGTGCGCCGCGACTTTTCATTCGTGCGCGGCCGCCTAGTATGAAGTCCTGTGTCTTCGACAAAGGGGCGACCATGCAAGCGCATCCCGTAGTCTCAAGAGATGAATGGCTCATCCAACGCCGGGCGCTGCTGGCCCGCGAGAAAGAGGCCATCCATTTGCGCGACGCTATCAATGCCGAGCGTCAGGCGCTGCCGTGGGTCAAGGTCGATACGGAATACGTGTTCGCGTCGCCGGAAGGCAGGAAGACGCTTGGCGAGCTGTTCGACGGCCGCAGTCAGTTGATGGTCTATCACTTCATGCTTGGTCCCGATTGGGATGCGGGCTGCCCTGGGTGCTCTTTCCTGTCCGATCATGTTGGCGGAATGCTTACGCATCTGAACCACCACGACGTGACGTTCGTTGCGGTCTCGCGTGCGCCGATGGACAAAATCGCGGCGTACAAGAAACGCATGGGCTGGCAATTCCCGTGGGTGTCATCGTCCGGCTCGACGTTCAATCACGACTATCGCGTGAGTTTCTCGCAGGACGAACTCGCAAGCGGCTCGGTCGACTACAACTACACGGCCACGCCACGCGAAGAGGCTCACGACGAACTGCCTGGGATGAGCGCGTTCTACAAGGATGAGGCCGGCAACGTCTTCCACACGTATTCGACGTATGCGCGCGGCTTGGAAGACATGGTCGGCACACTGCTGCTGCTTGATCGCGCGCCGCTCGGCCGCAACGAGAGCGGCCCGATGTCATGGGTGCGCCGTCACGACGAATATGAAGACGCACCGAAGACGCACGGGTGCTGCGCGACGTAAGGCACTCAAGCGAAAGAGGGAAAGAAGCGAAGAGAGGATTTGGTGCCCGAGGCCGGGATCGAACCGGCACGCGCCGATTAGGGCGCAGCGGATTTTAAGTCCGCGGTGTCTACCAATTTCACCACTCGGGCTTGGGGCGGGTGCAAAACAATACACGACACCGATGCCACAAATGAAAACGCCTCGCACGAAGCGAGGCGTTTTGTTATTTTGGCTCCCCGACCTGGGCTCGAACCAGGGACCTACGGATTAACAGTCCGGCGCTCTACCGACTGAGCTATCGGGGAATCGCTGTAGCAGCGAAGAAATGAATTCTAGCTAGTTTCCGATCTGCCCGTCAACACCTTTTTTGCGATGCACGACAAAAAGTGTGTCGGGCAAGTTCGCTCAACGCGTTCAGCCGCGGTCGAGGTACTGCTCCTTGTCCTTCACGTCCTTCCAGTCGTCGGCGTCGGGCAAGGGCTGCTTGGTCTTGGTGATCGACGGCCAGCCGGCTTGCGCCAGCTCTGCATTGATGGCGATCCATTTCTGCTGATCGGCAGGCACGTCTTCTTCGGCGTAGATGGCGTTGACCGGGCACTCGGCCACGCAGACGGCGCAGTCGATGCATTCATCCGGATCAATGGTCAGGAAGTTCGGGCCTTCGCGGAAGCAGTCGACGGGGCAGACGTCCACGCAGTCGGTGTACTTGCAGCGGACACAGCTTTCGGTAACGACGTGAGTCATTTCGCTTGGAAGTTGATGCTAGGAATTCGTGGGGCGCGCGGTCACGGATGCTTGTGCGTCTCCATGCCGGCAATCCCGCATTGTAACGCACCGGCTGTCGCTGACCGCTGTGTCATCCGTGCGCGGTCAGACAGTTTTGGCATGTGTTTATGCGCAGGCGCAAGGTTTGGCCAATCCGCTATTGCGCATGCTCGATCACCATCTGCACGCGCGTGATGCCGTTGAAGGTGTTGTTGTCGAGCCGGTAGGCCACATAGGCCGAGGCGCCCAGCGGCTCGGCGTGGTTGAACCAAATGGCGTCGAAATGCTGCTTGCCCCGGCCCAGCTTGAGCTTGAGGTGTTTTTCCTTCAGCACGGCCTGCGACAGCACATCGAACTCGCCGCAGAAGCTCGGCGCCGGAAAACCCTGACCCCAGACCTGGGTTTCGAGCAGCTCGACGAACTGCGGCGTGAAGCATTCCGGGTCGGCTTCGCCGTCGGTTTCGAGCACGCGTGAGAGCAGGGCCTCGGTCAGCCATTCGCGGCCGACCGCCTCGAAGGTGGCGACGAATGTCTCGAAGCCGTCTTCGCGCAGCGTGAGCCCCGCCGCCATGGCGTGGCCGCCAAACTTGACGATCAGCCCCGGGCTGCGCTTGTGAACGGCGTCCAGCGCATCGCGCAGGTGGAAGCCGGGAATCGAGCGGCCCGAGCCTTTGATGACGCCATCGTCGCCGGGCGCGAAGGTGAAGACCGGGCGGTGGAATTTGTCCTTGATACGCGACGCGACGATGCCGATCACGCCCTGGTGCCACGTCTCGTTGTAGACCGCGATGGTGTGGCGGCCCGCGCCGTCGAAGGCGTTCATGCTGTCGAGGATGGCTAGCGCTTCCTGCTGCATGCCGGCTTCGATCTCCCGGCGTTCGCGGTTCATGCCGTCGAGTTCGGCGGCGATGGACATGGCGCGGTCGTAGTCGTCGGTGAGCAGGCATTCGATGCCGAGCGACATGTCCGCCAGGCGCCCTGCAGCATTCAGGCGCGGGCCAAGGCCGAAGCCCAGATCGAACGTCGACGCGCGACGCGCCTCGCGGCCGGCCACGCGGAATAACGCGGCGATGCCCGGGCACATCCGCCCGGCGCGCATGCGCTTGAGGCCCTGCGCGACCAGCAGGCGGTTGTTGGCGTCGAGCTTGACCACGTCGGCCACGGTGCCGAGCGCCACCAGGTCGAGCAGCGCATCAAGGCGCGGCTGATCCTGCGGCGTGAACACACCGCGCTTGCGCAATTCCGCCCGCAGGGCCAGCAGGACGTAGAACATCACGCCGACACCCGCCAGATTCTTGCTCGGGAAGCCGCAGCCCGGCTGGTTCGGGTTGACGATCACGCGCGCCGCGGGCAATTGCGCGCCGGGCATGTGGTGGTCCGTCACGACCACGTCGATACTCAGCGCGTTGGCGGCCGCCACGCCAGCCACGTCGGCGATGCCGTTGTCGACGGTGACCAGCACGTCGGGCTTCTCGCGCGCGGCGAGTGCCACGATTTCGGGCGACAGGCCGTAGCCGTACTCGAAGCGGTTGGGGACGATGTAGCTGACCTGCGCGCCCAGCATGCGCAAGCCGCGTACGCCTACGGCGCAGGCCGTCGCGCCGTCGCAGTCGTAGTCGGCAATGATCAGCATGCGCTTGTTGGCGGCGATGGCGTCGGCCAGGTAGCGCGCCGCGTCGTCAATGCCCTTGAGTTGCGTGGGCGGCAGCAGGTCGGTCAGCTCGGTCGACAGTTCGTCGGGCCGCGCGACACCGCGGGCGGCGAGGATGCGCGCGAGGACGGGATGGATGCCGTGGCCGGCCAACGTGGTGGCGGCGTCAGGGGAATGCGAGCGGACAGCGATGCGGGTCATGCGGAATCGGGCTCAGGCAGGCTCAAGCGGCCATGGAAAGCGGGGACAGCGCGTCGCGCAAGGTGCGAGGGCGACTCAGTGGATGGCTCAAGCGGCGCAGCCACCCGAGCGGACCATTGGCCAGTTCGCGGCGGGTGACGCGGTAGTGGGCGTAATGCGAGTCGCCGGTCAGCACGAGCGAAACGGCGCCGATGCGGCCGTCGGCCAGCGCATCGGCGGCGGGGGAAAACCAGTCGCGATCGTAGGCGCGCAGGGTTTCGATCCAGTCGTACCAGTCGGCGGAAAGATAGGGCTTGCCGGCGTCGCCCAGCAGCGCGGCGGCGCTTGTGTCGTCGAACGGCACCGCGGCCAAGGTTTCGGCGCACAGCTCGGTGGCGTTGCCGGCGTGGCATAAGCCTGCGAAGAACGGATCAGCGCCGATCATGCGTTCGGCAATGGGGCGGGCGTCAACCAGCGCGCCCTGGCCGAATAGCCAGACCGAGTTGACCGGCAGCAGGCCGCGCGCCTCGCGTGCCTGATTGACGGTGTGGTCGTACCACGTCATCTGGATCTCGTTCTGGAACTTGCGCCAGGCGCGCTCCTGCTCCCCCTTGTGCATCCAGATGTCGATGTTGTGGCCGGAGGCGCGCTGCGGCGCGGCGGCAATGAGGTCGCCAAAGGGCGAATCGGCGACGTACCAGCGGGCGGCGTGCGTGGCATCGAGCGTGATCCCCATCTCGTCGACGAGGGGGGCGATGGCGGCGTGCAGGGCGTCGGCGTCGGCGGCTTCCAGGCGGAGCTGGGATGGGTCGAGCATCACCAGATGGTCCCGGGCGGCGTGGATGTGGACCGGCTGCAGGCAGGCCCACGTGCGCGTGTCGGCGGTGCCGCCGTCTGCCAGGCGCATGTAGGGCGCGGACGGCAGCGGAGAAATGGGCAGCCCGGCGTGCTTGGCCAGCCAGCGCTCGTGCGGCAGCGTGGGCAGGTAGGCGTCGTCGTGGCGCTCGCGCTCGGCCTCGCGCGCACGTGCGAGCAACCTTTCCAGGCCCGGCAAGGTCAATTGACGGTAAGCGTCGTCGGCCACCTCGGCAGCAGGCGCGCAAAACGGGACAATCAGGGTGAGTTCAGGAATCATGGCTCCGAGATTGTAAACTTCCGGCTCGTTGGCCAGTGAGCCGGACAAATCACACCCACGGGGAACCCCCTTTGAAACTTCCATACGAATGGCAGATCGGCTGGCGGTATACACGCGCAAGCAAGCGCGCCAGCCGCAACAGCTTCATCTCTTTCATTTCGCTCATCTCCATGCTCGGCATTGCGCTGGGGGTGGCGGCGCTGATCATCGTGCTTTCGGTCATGAACGGCTTCCAGAAGGAAGTGCGGGACCGCATGCTCTCGGTGCTGGCGCATATCGAAGTGATGGCGCCGAACAGTCTGCCGGACTGGCAGCGTACCGCCAATGAGGCGATGCAGAACAAGGAAGTCATCGGCGCGGCGCCCTACGTGGGCGCGCAGGCCATGATCACGCGGGACGAGGCGGTGCGCGGCGTGCTGCTGCGCGGGGTGTCGCCGGCGGACGAGCCGAAGGTGTCGGACATCGCCAAGGACTTCAAATCGGGCACGATCGACGATCTGAAACCCGGCGAATTCGGCATCGCCCTCGGCAGCCAGCTGGCCAACGGCCTGGGCGTGCATCAAGGAGACAAGGTCACGCTGGTGGCGCCGCAGGGCACCATCACGCCGGCGGGCGTGTTGCCGCGGCTGAAGCAGTTCACCGTGACGGGCATCTTCGAATCGGGTCACTACGAGTTCGACAGCTCGCTGGCACTCGTCAACATGGAAGACGCCGAACGCCTGTTCCGCCTCGATGGCCCGACCGGCGTGCGTCTGAAGCTGGTCGACATGGACCGCGCCCCGCAGGTTGCCGAAGCCCTGTCGCGCACGCTGTCCGGCGAGCTGTATATCCGCGACTGGTCGCGCCAGAACCGCAACTGGTTTGCCGCCGTGAAGACCGAAAAGAAGATGATGTTCATCATCCTCACGTTGATCATCGCCGTGGCGGCGTTCAACCTGGTGTCGACGCTGGTGATGACGGTGACGGACAAGCAGGCCGACATCGCCATCCTGCGCACCATGGGCGCACAGCCGGCGTCGATCATGAAGATCTTCATCGTGCAGGGCGTGGCGATCGGGTTTATCGGCACGTTGCTGGGCGTCGGCTTCGGCACGCTCATCGCTTACAACATCGACGTGATCGTGCCGTTCATCGAGCGTCTCTTCCACGTGCAATTCCTGCCGCGTGACATCTATTTCATTAGCGAACTGCCCTCGGACCCCCGCGTGAACGACATTGCGACCATTGGCGTCATTTCCTTCATCCTCGCGTCGGTGGCGACGCTGTATCCAAGCTGGCACGCCTCGCGCGTGAACCCGGCGGAGGCACTGCGCTATGAGTGAGGCCGTCATGACTTCCATGGAAGCGCCGGCCGCGGCGCCGCAGGGTGTGGTGGTGCAGGCCGAAGGGCTGTCCAAGTCGTTCCGCCAGGGCGGCCTGAACGTCGATGTGCTCAAGGGTGTGGACATCCGCATCGGCGTAGGCGAGAAAGTCGCCATCGTCGGCGCGTCGGGCTCGGGCAAAAGCACGCTGCTGCATGTGCTGGGCGGGCTGGATGAGCCGACGTCGGGTCGCGTTTCGCTGCTCGGCAAGCCGTTCACGGCCATGAAGGAGCGCGAGCGCAATATGCTGCGCAACCAGGCGCTCGGCTTCGTCTATCAGTTCCACCATCTGCTGCCCGAATTCACAGCGCTGGACAACGTCGCGATGCCGCTGCGTATCCGCGGCGTGGAAGAAGCGCAAGCGCGTCACACCGCACAGGCGATGCTCGAACGCGTGGGGTTGGGCCCGCGCACGGCACACCGTCCGGGCGAGCTGTCCGGCGGCGAGCGCCAGCGCGTGGCGATTGCGCGCGCGCTGGTCGGGTCTCCGGCTTGCGTGCTGGCTGACGAGCCCACCGGCAACCTTGACGATCACACCGCCGGTGAAGTGTTTGACCTGATGCTGGAACTCACGCGCACGCTGGGCACCAGCTTCGTCATCGTCACGCACGATATCGAGCTGGCCGGCCGTTGCGACCGCATCTTCCGCCTGCGCGACGGCCATCTGCACCAGGAGCGCTGATGGCCGCGCGACGCTGCGTTTCAGCGCACCCGATTGCCGTAGCGGATGGATTGCAACCGGCCTTCGACAAAGCGCAGCGTCGTCATGAACTGGCCTGGACCGGGGTTGTACGTCCATTCTTCGACGTTGCCGCAGGAACTGTCGTTGCGCGACGCGCTGCAGAACGTGTCGCGCATGACCGGTTCCCCGCAGTTCTGCAGGACGTCGGCCTTGTTGTCGCCGGCTTTGACGATATAGCCGGTGCCACAGCGCAGGGTTTCCGCGTGGGCGGACAGGGTCGCCAGCGCCAGGGCAAGCGCTGCGCAGGTCAAGGAGGCTGTTTTCATCGGGTTGTGCGCGCACGGGCGCCAATATCAGAAATCGCGGATTCTAGGATCACCACCTTTCGGGTACGTTGCGTGCTTTTTCCAACGCAGAACTGACCATGTGGATCGACACCCATTGCCACCTCGACGCCAGCGACTTTGATGCCGACCGTGATGCGGTCGTTGCGCAGGCGCGTGCGACGGGCGTCAACCACATCGTCGTGCCGGCGGTGGCACGCTGGAATTTCGACACGGTGCGGGCGCTGGCGCATCGGCATGCCGGTTGCAGTTATGCGCTGGGTATCCATCCGATCTACGCCGCGCAGGCCAGTGACGACGATCTGCTCGAACTGCGCCGCCAGGTTGCTGCGTCAATGGACGACCCGCGTTTCGTGGCCGTTGGCGAGATCGGTCTCGATTTTTTCATTCCCAATTACGACGTTGAACGGCAGAGCGCCGTGTTCCGCGCGCAATTGCGTATCGCACGCGAATTCGACCTGCCTGTGCTGATGCACGTGCGCAAGTCGCAGGATCAGGTGTGCAGCGCCGCCGCCAAAGCGGGCGTGCGCGGCATTGCGCATGCATTCAACGGCAGCCCGGAACAGGCGCGTCGCTTTGTCGATTCCGGCTTCAAGCTCGGGTTTGGCGGCGTCTTTACGTTTTCGCGGGCCAATCGCGTGCGTCGGTTGGCGCAGGAAATGCCGATCGAGTCGATCGTGCTGGAAACCGACGCGCCCGACCTGGCCCCCGCGTGGCTTGCCGACGACCAGTTCGGCGAGCAGAGCGCCGTGCGCAATGCGCCCACGGAAGTCGCCCGCATTGCCGACGCGATGGCGCAACTGCGCGGTATCTCCATTGAGGCGCTGGCCGACCAGGCGCGCCGCAACAGCATCGACGCCATTCCCCGCCTGGCAGCGCTCCTGCAAGCCTGACGCCCGCACATGCGTCTCGGGTTGATCGGCTTTGTTGCCGGCTGCGTGGCATTGCAGATGCAGGCGACGCTGCCGCCGGTATGGCTGCCGCTTGGCGTGCTGGTGCTCTGTCTGTCGCTGGCCGCTGTCACGCGGCGTCGGCCGATGTTGTTTCCTGTGTTGTTCGTCGCCAGCACCATCGCCGTGGGCTTTGGCTGGAGCGATTGGCGCGCGCAGCAACGCTTGGCCGTCGCGCTCAGTCCTGCGTGGGAAGGCAAGGACATCATCGCGACCGGCGTGGTGGCCGAGCTGCCGCAGACCGGTGATGACGCCACGCGTTTTCTCTTCCACATCGAATCCAGCAATGCGGGTGATGCCGTGCCGCCCCGCGTGCGCCTGTCCTGGTATGGCGCACGGACGTGGAGCAACGCGGGCGAGGAAGATGCGAAGCCAGACCGACGTGCCGGCATCCCCGATCTGCAGCCCGGCCAACGCTGGCAACTGACGCTGCGCCTGAAGCGTCCGCACAGCCTGACCAACCCGGGCGGCTTCGACGGCGAATACGCGATGCTCGCCGACAACATCCGCGCCGTCGGCTATGTGCGCACAGGCAAGCGCGCACAGAACATCGCGCTGGATGGGGCAGGCACCGGTTTCAGCATCGGCGTGGAGCGCTGGCGGGCCAGCGTGCGGCGCCACATCGTTCACGCCTTGCCCGATGCGCGCTACGCGGCGGTCATCGTCGCCCTGGTGGTGGGCGACCAGAGCGGCATCGCCCGCGACGACTGGGACCTGTTTCGTCGCACCGGCATCAGTCACCTCGTCAGCATTTCCGGGCTGCACATCACGATGATCGCCGGGCTGTTTGCAGCGTTGTGGATGGCGCTGTGGCGTCGCTCGTTCGGGCTGACGCGCCGGCTGCGCGTGCCATTGCCGCTACGCATGCCGGCTCCACGCGCAGGCGCCATCGCGGCGATGCTGGCGGCGTTCGTCTACTGCCTGCTCGCCGGGATGGGCGTGCCGGCGCAGCGCACGCTGCTGATGTTGTCCACCGTCGCCATCGCCCGGCTGACCGACCGCAATGTGCCGGCCAGCCTCTCGCTGTGCTGGGCGGCGGCCGTGGTGGCGGTGGTAGACCCGTGGGCCGTCATGTCGGCGGGCTTCTGGCTGTCGTTCGGCGCGGTGGCGATCATCTTCATCGCCGCACAGATGGCGCTCGATGGTCATCGCAACGACAACGCAGACGGCTGGGTCGAACGCACGCGCCGCACGCTGGCTGGCGGCACGCGGATTCAGTTCGCGGTCACATTCGGGCTGTTGCCCTTGACGTTGCTGCTGTTCCAGCAAACCTCGATCGTTTCCGCAGCGGCGAATGGGCTGGCGATTCCCGCGGTCAGTTTTGTGACGACGCCGTTGGCGCTGATCGGCGCGGCGCTTCCGGACCCGCTGGCGCAGCCGGTTCTGATGTTGGCCGAAGCGAGCTTCCGGTGGCTGGTCGTCTGGCTTGAATGGCTGGCGGCGCCGCGCTGGTCTGTGTGGGTTGCGCCGGTTGCGCCCATGTGGGCAGTGTTGCTGTCGATGGTTGCGGTGGCGTTATTGCTGGTGCCGGGTGGTCTGCGCGCATGGGCGTGGCGTGCGCAGGGTGCCTTGCTCCTCTTGCCGTTGGTGCTGGCGCGCGTGCCATTGCCATCGCCCGGCGAATTCCGGCTCGTCGCCTTCGACATCGGCCAGGGTGCGGCGGCCTTGGTCGAAACGGCCAACCACCGCCTGCTGTTCGACACCGGCCCCCGCTACGGCGACCATGCGGATGCCGCCGCCCGCGTCATCGCTCCCTACCTGCGAGCACGCGGCGTGGAAGCGCTCGACACGCTTGTCGTCAGTCACGAAGACAGCGACCACGCCGGTGGCACCGAAACGGTGATCGGCGCGGTGCCGGTGCGCACCATGTTGGCGTCTTTGCCTCCCGGGCATGCCCTGCGCGGCACGGCCGAGGCCAAAGACATCGGTTTTGCCGATTGTTTGGCTGGGCAAGCATGGACGTGGGACGGCGTTGAATTTGAGGTGCTGCACCCGCGCCGCGTGCCGGCTGAAAGCGAGCGCGTGTCCAGCAACGCCCGCAGTTGTGTGCTTCGTATCGCCAACGGCCGCCACGCTGCCTTGCTGACCGGCGATATCGAAGCCGCCCAGGAAA
Source organism: Ralstonia sp. UNC404CL21Col (assembly GCF_000620465.1). GTDB lineage: Bacteria > Pseudomonadota > Gammaproteobacteria > Burkholderiales > Burkholderiaceae > Ralstonia > Ralstonia flatus. Next base: position 352,498 of record NZ_JIBE01000003.1, on the reverse strand, counting down.
GCGCACTCATCGCTGCGGAAACGCCTGAGCGACTGATGGCAGACATCTTGCTTGTGCCTCATCACGGCAGCAAGACAAGCTCCAGCGGCGCGTTCTTGGACGCGGTTTCTCCGCAGGTGGCGGTTTTCCAGGTCGGCTACCGCAATCGGTACGGACATCCGCATCCGCAGGTTTGGCAGCGCTACGTGGCGCGCGACATCGACGGTTTGCGCACGGACAAGACCGGTGCCGTCGTCATTCAGACCGACGGCGATGTGCTGGACATCCAGACTGCCCGCGCCATGCGGCCGCGGTACTGGTCTTCCGCACAGGAAGTGGAACCCCTGGCAACGGCCACCGGCGCCTTCGACGCCCAGCCGTGAAAACTTGGTGGCACAACGGGTTGGCCCCATTGTGGGGGTTAAAACCGCTGTGCTATAAAAACCACGTGCCGCGTACATCGCGCGGCGCCGTCAGGGGAGAAAAGCATGGCAGTCCGGTTCTACGATGAAATGCTCAACTGGCATGACGGGGACCGCAGTCCCCATGCCGCCGAACCGGCCCCGGCAGCGCTCGTCCAGCAGGGCGAGGTTCGCAGCCACTACGGACGTTTCGCCGAATGGCTGGGCGCGCAATCCGCCACAACGCTGCAGAACAAGCGCGCCGAGGCGGACCTGATCTTCCGCCGGGTCGGCATCACCTTTGCGGTGTACGGCGACAAGGACGAATCGAACAGCGGCACCGAGCGCACGATCCCGTTCGACATCATTCCGCGCATCTTCCCCGCAAGCGAGTGGGCCACGCTCGAGCGCGGTCTGCGACAACGCGTTGATGCGCTGAACCGCTTCCTCCACGACATCTACCACGAGCAGAACATCCTGCGCGCGGGCGTCATCCCGCCCGACCAGATCTACAACAACGCCCAATATCGCCCGGACATGCTTGGCGTCAACGTGCCGCGCGACATCTACGCGCACGTGGCGGGCATCGACATCGTGCGCGCCGGCGAGGGCGAGTTCTACGTGCTGGAAGACAACCTGCGCGTGCCCTCCGGTGTGTCGTACATGCTGGAAAACCGCAAGATGATGATGCGGCTGTTTCCGGAGTTGTTCGCACGCAATCGTGTGGCGCCGGTCGCGCATTACCCCGACATGCTGCTCGACATGCTGCGCAGCGTCTCGCCGCAGAACATTGCCGACCCGACGGTGGTGGTGCTCACGCCCGGCATGTACAACTCCGCGTATTTCGAACATGCGTTCCTGGCGCAGCAGATGGGTGTCGAGCTGGTGGAGGGGCACGACCTGTTCGTGCAGGACGACCATCTCTACATGCGCACGACGCAGGGCCCGCAGCGCATCGATGTCATCTACCGCCGTGTGGACGACGACTTCCTCGATCCGCTCGTCTTCCGGCCCGATTCTTCGCTGGGCGCAGCCGGCCTGTTGTCGGTCTATCGCGCGGGCAACGTCACCATTTGCAATGCCATCGGCACCGGCGTGGCAGACGACAAGTCGATCTATCCGTATGTGCCGGACATGATCCGCTTCTACCTGGGCGAGGAGCCGATTCTGAACAACGTGCCGACGTACATGTGCCGCCGGCCGGATGACCTGCAATACGTCCTGGACCACATGGGCGAACTGGTCGTCAAAGAGACGCACGGCGCGGGCGGTTACGGCATGCTGGTCGGCCCGGCAGCCACGCAGGAGGAGATCGCGGCTTTCCGCGAGGTGGTGAAGGCCCGCCCCGATCAATACATCGCGCAGCCTACCCTGGCGCTGTCGACTTGCCCAACGTATGTGGAAGCCGGTATCGCGCCGCGCCACATCGATCTTCGGCCGTTCGTGCTGTCCGGCAAGGACGTGCGCATGGTGCCCGGCGGCCTCACGCGCGTGGCGTTGCGGGCCGGCTCGCTGGTGGTCAACTCATCGCAGGGCGGCGGAACGAAGGACACGTGGGTGCTGGAGCGCTGAACGTTCGCGCAGCGACGCAACCTGGCCATCGATCAATCGATCAGTCGATCCACCGCATATCGAATACGTAGAAGGGAACGCCATGCTCAGCCGCACCGCAGACCACCTTTTCTGGATGGCGCGCTACACCGAACGCGCCGAGAACACCGCCCGCATGCTCGACGTGAACTACCAGACCTCGCTGATGCCGCAATCGGCCGAAGTGGCGGAGCAGGGCTGGTGGGCAATGCTCGATATTTCCGAACTCACCCGGGTTTTTGCCGACCGCTACGGCCTGCTTTCGCGCGACGACGTGATCGACTTCATGGTGCGCGACATGACCAACCCGTCTTCGATCATGAGCTGCCTGCGCGGCGCGCGCGAGAACGCCCGAGCCGTGCGCGGCTCCCTCACCACGGAGGTGTGGGAAACCATCAACACCACCTGGCTGGATGTGCAGCGCCTGATTGGCGAAGGCATGCTGCGCGACGATCCATCGCAATTCTTTGAATGGGTGAAGTTCCGCTCGCACCTGTCGCGCGGTGTGCAGGTCGGCACCATGCTGACGGATGACGCGTTCCAGTTCATGCGGCTGGGGACCTTCCTGGAGCGTGCGGACAACACGGCCCGGCTGCTCGACGTGAAGTTCCAGTCGACGCCAACGCGCGATGAATCGGCCGCCGAGCAGGGCGACTTCTATCACTGGGCCGCCACGCTGCGCTCCGTATCGGGTTTCGAGGTGTATCGCAAGATCTATCGCAACGTCATTACGCCGACGCGCGTGGCGGAGCTGCTGATCCTGCGCAGCGATATGCCGCGCTCCCTCCTGGCCAGCATGGACGAGGTGGTCAGCATTCTTTCCACCGTGCGCAACAGTCAATCGGCGGAGACGGAGCGGCGCGCTGGTAAACTGCACGCCGACCTGCGGTACGCCCGCATTGAAGATATCTTTTCGGTCGGCCTGCATGCCTGGCTGACCAACTTCCTGGAGCGGATCGGCGACCTGGGCAACGGCATCAGTCAGGATTTCCTGGTGCCGCTCGAAGTCGCATGACGCTGCAGGGCATTGTGCATACATCGGGGCGCCGCTTTCGGGCCGCGCCCGTGTCATCGTGAAATACCAAATTCGACATACGACGGTCTACCGTTATGCCGAGCCGCTACGCCATAGCGTGCATGAGCTGCGGCTGACGCCTCGCAGCGGCGAGCTGCAGCAGGTGGATAGCTGGCAGATCCACGCGCCCGGCAACCTCACGCGCGCCACCGACGGTTTCGGCAACGTCGTCCATCACTTCACCCTCGGCACGCGTACGGAAGACGTCACCATCGAGGCGCGCGGCGTTGTCGAGGCGTTTCCTACGGGCGCGCCCGGCAGCCAACGCTTTGTCGATGCACCGGGCCAAGGGCGCTATCGCGTTTCGCCGCTGTATTTTCTGACCGCCACGCCGCTGACTTCCGCGCCGCCGGAGATGGTCAACTTTGCGCGCGAGCACGCGCTGGTGCCGGGCGATGCTGAATCGGCGATGCGGCTGGCGCAGGCCATCGCCAAGCGCGTGCGCTACAAGCCGAACACCACGCATGTCGGTACGGCCGCTGCGGAGGCATTTGGTCTGGGCGCCGGCGTATGCCAGGACCAGGCACAGGTGATGGTCGCCTGCTGCCGCGCGCTGGGCGTGCCGGCGCGCTACGTCAGCGGCTATTTCCATGCCGTCGGGGAAGAAGATCTGGCCAGCCACGCCTGGGCCGACGTGTGCCTCGACGCCGAATCGCACACCTGGTGCAGCATCGACGTCACTCACCAGTGCTTTACCGATACGCGGCACATCCGCCTGGCAGTCGGGCGCGATTATCAATCGGCCGCGCCGGTGCGTGGCGTGCGGCAGGGCGGAGGTGCGGAGACGCTCGACGTCCGTATTTCCATCGAGCCGCTGCCCGTCGAGGCTGTCGGCGTGAATTGAGCACCTCTTCCAAGCGCGCGGATGGGTTCCGACCGGCGCGCTAGAATGCCCCCAACCCACCGTTTCCGTTTGTCGTTTCGCCCATGACCTATTGCGTCGCCATGCGCCTGGACGCAGGCCTTGTGTTCCTGTCCGACTCCCGCACGAATGCGGGTGTGGACGCCATTTCCACATTCCGCAAGATGACCGTCTTCGAGCGCGAAGGCGATCGCGTCATGGTGCTGCTGACGGCTGGGAATCTGGCGATCAGCCAGGCCGTGCGCCAAGTGTTGACCGAAGCACGCGGCAAGCCGCGCTCGCTGTGGACGGCGCGGGACATGTTCGAGGCCGCCACGATCGTCGGCGAAGCCGTACGCGATGTCTATGACCGCGACGCCGCGGCGCTGGCCAAGGCCAAGATCGACTTCAATGTCAGCATCATCTTTGGCGGGCAGATCGGCGCAGAGCGGCCGCGCCTGTTCAACGTCTACGCGGCGGGCAACTTCATTGAGGCCACGCCCGAGAACTGCTACTTCCAGATCGGCGAGGCCAAGTATGGCAAGCCGATCATTGACCGCGTGGTCAGCCCGGGGCTGCCGCTGGACGAAGCCGCGAAGTGCGCGCTCATCTCGATGGATTCGACGCTGAAGTCGAATATTTCGGTAGGGTTGCCGCTGGATCTGCTGGTCTACGAAACCGACTCCCTGCGGGTGACGCGCTTTGTGGCCATCGACGAAGAGAATCCGTATTTCGCGATGATTCGCGGCACGTGGGGCAAGCGCCTGCGCCAAGTGTTTGCTGAAATCGAGGATCCGGATTGGGAAACCGGCACTTCACCGTCGCACCCCTTGCGCCGGGAGGGGCATCCCTCTGCAGAGGTGGGGCCCGTGCGCATTGCGCCGCCCGCTGCCGAGGCGCCCGCCACGCCGGACCGCGCGCCCGGCCCCGCGTTGGAGCAGGTGTCGACGATCCAGCGCGTGGCCGGCGGATCCCAGAAGTCACGCTGAACGGCACGGGACCTGCAATGCGCGACGTGATGCTGTTTTCGCATGCCAACGGCTTTCCGGTCGGCACCTATCGCAAGATGCTCGGTGTGCTCGGGGATGAATTCGACATCCGCGCGGTGGAGCGCTTTGGGCACGATCCGCGTTTTCCGGTCACTCGCTCCTGGCCCGGCCTGGTGAAAGAACTGCTGGCAGAAATCGACGCGCAGGCCGAGCCGGTCTGGCTGGTCGGCCATTCCTTGGGCGGCTTCCTGAGCCTGATGGCGGCGTTGCGCCGGCCCGAACGCGTGCGCGGCGTCGTGATGCTCGATTCGCCGATCATCGCGGGATGGCGCGCCAAGCTGCTGCGCGTGGCGCAATGGCTGGACATCGACGAGAGCCAGTCGCCCGCCGCGGCGACGAAGAACCGGCGCCATCTGTGGCCCGACCTCGACGCCGTCTGGAGCCACTTCAAGGCCAAACGCAAGTTCGATCGTTGGGACGAAGACGTGCTGCGCGACTATGTCGAACATGGCACCGAGCCCACCGGCCGTGATCGCGAGCGCACACTGCGCTTCTCGCGCGAAATCGAATACCAGATTTACCGCACCTTGCCGACCAACATGGGGCGAAAGGTCGCGGGCGGCACGGCATTCCCGGTCAGCTTTGTGGCCGGCACCCGTTCGCGCGAGATTCGTCAGGTCGGACTGGGTGCGACGCGGCGCATCGTCGGCAGCAGGCTGCGCTGGATCGAGGGCAGCCATCTCTATCCGATGGAAAAACCGCTGGAAACGGCCGAGTTGATCCGCGAATTGATCGGCGAAATGCGCGCCAACGCAGGCGCCATGCGGCACGCCGCGTAGGCGAGACTGCTCTCGGGCAAATTCCACCGTTCTGTCACGGAGCGGAGGGGGGACCTTTGCTATAATCCGGCTTTCCCCGGCAAGCTAGGTCATGACCAAGTTCGTATTCGTTACCGGTGGCGTAGTGTCCTCACTCGGCAAGGGCATCGCCGCCGCCTCGCTCGCGGCCATTCTTGAGTCGCGGGGCCTCAAAGTCACCCTCCTCAAACTCGATCCTTACATCAACGTCGACCCGGGCACCATGAGCCCGTTCCAGCACGGCGAAGTGTTTGTGACCGAGGACGGCGCAGAAACCGACCTCGATCTTGGCCACTACGAGCGTTTCGTCTCGGCCAAGATGCGCAAGGCGAACAACTTCACCACCGGCCAGATTTACGAATCCGTGATCCGCAAGGAGCGTCGCGGCGAGTATCTCGGCAAGACGGTGCAGGTCATTCCGCATATCACCAACGAAATCCAGGCGTTCATCGAGCGCGGCGCCGCGGCATCGCACGACGGCAAGGCCGATGTGGCGATCGTGGAAATCGGCGGTACGGTGGGCGATATCGAATCGCTGCCGTTCCTGGAGGCCGCCCGCCAGATGAGCCTGCGCCTGGGCCGCAACCAAGTGGCCTTTGCGCACCTGACGCTGGTGCCTTTCATTGCCAGCGCCGGCGAGCTGAAGACCAAGCCGACCCAGCACTCGGTGCAGAAGCTGCGCGAAATTGGCGTGCAGCCGACCGCGCTGCTCTGCCGCGCCGACCGTCCGATTCCCGACGATGAACGCGCGAAGATTTCGCTCTTCGCCAACATGCCGCAGGACGCGGTCATCTCGGTGTGGGATGTCGACACCATCTACAAGATCCCGCAGATGCTCAACGAGCAGGGGCTGGATCGCATCATCTGCGAAGAACTGCGTATCGAAGCGCCGCCGGCGGATCTGTCCGTGTGGGCACGCATGGTCCACACGCTGGAAAACCCGCAGCACGAGATCACCATCGGCATGGTCGGCAAGTATGTTGACCTGACCGAGTCGTACAAGTCGCTGATCGAGGCACTGCGCCACGCCGGCCTGCACACCTCCACGCGCGTCAATATCGAGTACATCGATTCTGAAGAGCTGGAATCGGGCCACACGCAGGTGCTGGACACGCTCGACGCGGTGCTGGTGCCGGGCGGCTTCGGCAAGCGCGGTACGGAAGGCAAGATCCGCGCAATTCAATACGCCCGCGAAAAGGGCGTGCCTTACCTGGGCATCTGCCTGGGTATGCAGTTGGCCGTGATTGAATTTGCGCGCCATCTGGCTGGCATGAAGGACGCCAACAGCACCGAATTCAACGACGAGACCGAACACCCGGTGGTCGCGCTCATCACCGAGTGGCTGGATCGCGATGGCCGCGTCGAAAAGCGCTCGGCCGACTCCGACATGGGCGGCACCATGCGCCTGGGCTCGCAGCGCGTGCCGGTTCAGCCGGGCACCAAGGCGGCGGCGATCTACGGTGCGGAAGTCAACGAGCGCCATCGCCATCGCTACGAGGTGAACAACCACTACGTGCCGCAGCTGGAAAAGGCCGGGATGATCATCTCCGCGCGTACGCCGTCGGAAAACCTGCCGGAAATGATGGAACTGCCGGCGTCGATGCACCCGTGGTTCGTCGGCGTGCAGTTCCACCCGGAATTCACCTCGACACCGCGTGACGGCCACCCGCTGTTCAAGGCCTACGTGGAAGCCGCGCTGGCGCATCACAACCAGACCGCGCAACGCGCTGTCGCCTAACGCGCTGGCGCACGGGAAATACGATGAAACTCTGCGATTTCGAAGTCGGCCTCGACAAACCGTTCTTCCTGATTGCCGGCACTTGCGTGATCGAATCCGAGCAGATGGCGATCGACACCGCCGGCACGCTCAAGGAAATCACCGGCGCGCTGGGCATTCCGTTCATCTACAAGTCGTCGTTCGATAAGGCGAACCGCTCGTCGGACGCTTCGTTCCGCGGCTTGGGCATGGAAGAAGGCCTGCGCATCCTGGCGGAAGTGCGTCGCCAGGTGGGCGTGCCCGTGCTGACCGACATCCACGAGATCGATGAGATCAAGCCGGTAGCGGAGGTCGTGGACGTCCTGCAGACGCCGGCGTTCCTGTGCCGCCAGACCGATTTCATCCGTGCCTGCGCGCAGAGCGGCAAGCCCGTCAACATCAAGAAGGGCCAGTTCCTCGCGCCGCACGACATGAAGAATGTCATCGACAAGGCGCGTCACGCGGCTCGCGATGCCGGCCTGCCGGAAGACAACTTCATGGCCTGCGAGCGTGGCGCTTCGTTCGGCTACAACAATCTCGTGTCGGACATGCGCTCGCTGGCGATCATGCGCGAGACGGGCGCACCGGTCGTGTTCGACGCGACGCATTCGGTGCAATTGCCGGGCGGCCAGGGCACCAGCTCCGGCGGTCAGCGCGAGTTCGTGCCGGTGCTGGCCCGGGCAGCTATCGCGACGGGCGTTGCGGGTGTCTTCATGGAAACGCACCCTGATCCCGCATGCGCGAAATCAGATGGCCCGAATGCCGTGCCGCTGCGCCGCATGAAAGACTTGCTGTCAGTACTGAAAGAACTGGACGCGCTCACCAAGCGCAGCGGTTTCCTGGAAAATCAGTTCGACTGATTTTTCTGACCATCGGCGGCCACACCAGCCGCCGCTGTCGTTTTCGGTTCCGCTCAGTTCAGCTTTCGTTTTGGCTTCCGGAGAGAGACACATGGCCGCTGGCTACATCCTCGCGTACGTGGACGTGACAGACCCCGTGCAATACGAGCAATACAAGACGCTGTCGACCAAGGCCATGCAAGCGCATGGCGCCGAGCCGCTGGTGCGCGGCGGCAAGACCGAGCAACTGGAAGGCGAGTGGAACCCCACTCGCATCGTCGTGCTCAAGTTCCCGAGCTACGACGCTGCCAAGGCGTTCTACGACAGCGAGGAATATCTCGCTGCCCGCAATGCGCGCGCCAAGGCTGCCCACATGAACATGATCGTGGTCGAAGGCGTTTAAGCCGCCCCTCGACCTCGTAGCATTACCTGCTTTAAGACACCAAGAGGGATTTTCATGAGTGCCATCGTAGATATCATCGGTCGCGAAGTGCTGGACTCGCGCGGCAACCCCACCGTCGAATGCGACGTGCTGCTGGAATCGGGCGTGATGGGCCGTGCAGCGGTGCCGTCGGGTGCATCCACCGGCTCGCGCGAAGCCATCGAACTGCGTGACGGTGACAAGTCGCGCTATCTGGGCAAGGGCGTGCTCAAGGCCGTCGAGCACATCAACACCGAGATCTCCGAGGCCATCATGGGCCTGGACGCATCGGAACAGGCGTTCCTGGACCGCACCCTGATCGACCTGGACGGCACCGAGAACAAGAGCCGCCTGGGCGCAAACGCCATGCTGGCCGTGTCGATGGCCGTCGCCAAGGCCGCTGCTGAAGAAGCCGGCCTGCCGCTGTATCGCTACTTCGGCGGTTCGGGCGCGATGCAGATGCCGGTGCCGATGATGAACATCGTCAACGGTGGCGCGCACGCCAACAACAGCCTGGACATCCAGGAATTCATGGTGATGCCGGTCGGCCAGTCGAGCTTCCGTGAAGCCCTGCGCTGCGGCGCCGAGATCTTCCACGCGCTGAAGAAGATCCTGGCTGACAAGGGCATGAGCACGGCCGTGGGCGACGAAGGCGGCTTCGCACCGAACTTCGCCAGCAACGAAGAGTGCCTGAACACCATCCTGTCGGCCATCGAGCAGGCTGGCTACAAGGCCGGCGAAGACGTGCTGCTGGCGTTGGACTGCGCCGCGTCCGAGTTCTATAAGGATGGCAAATACCACCTCGAAGGCGAGGGCCTGCAGCTGTCGTCGGAGGACTTCGCCAACTATTTGGCGAATCTGGCTGACAAGTTCCCGATCGTGTCGATCGAAGACGGCATGCACGAGAGCGACTGGGCGGGCTGGAAGGCCCTGACCGAGAAGCTCGGCAAGAAGGTGCAGCTGGTGGGCGACGACCTCTTCGTCACCAACACCAAGATCCTGAAGGAAGGTATCGAGAAGGGCATCGCCAACTCGATCCTCATCAAGATCAACCAGATCGGCACGCTGACCGAGACGTTTGCCGCCATCGAGATGGCCAAGCGCGCCGGCTACACCGCCGTGATCTCGCACCGCTCGGGCGAAACCGAAGACAGCACGATTGCCGACATCGCTGTTGGCACGAACGCCGGCCAGATCAAGACGGGCTCGCTGTCGCGTTCGGACCGCATGGCCAAGTACAACCAGCTGCTGCGCATCGAAGAAGACCTCGGTGATATCGCCAGCTATCCGGGCAAGTCGGCGTTCTATAACCTGCGATAATCCCTCGCAGTTTTGCTCCGCATGACTGTGCGACCGCCGCTCTGGCGGTCGCATGGTATTTGGAGCCCGAGTACCGCCAACGCTTGTCCCTATGCGCCTCATTACGCTGTTCCTGCTGTTGTTGCTGCTTGCCATCCAGTACCCGCTTTGGCTGGGCAAAGGTGGCTGGCTGCGCGTGTGGGACATGCAGAAGCAGGTGACGGCCCAGAATCAGCGCAACGCTGAACTGAAGCTGCGCAACACCAAGCTTGAAGGCGAAGTGAAGGACCTGAAGGAAGGCACGGGCGCCATTGAAGAGCGCGCGCGCTACGAGCTTGGGATGGTCAAGGACGACGAAGGCTTCGTGCAGTTTGTCGCACCGGCCCCGAGAACCAGCGAAACCCCGCCGCCACCGCCTCCTCCGGCGGGCCAGCAGGCGCATCACTGACGCTGTCGTGCGAACGCGTCCCGCAGACGCGCTCGTGTTGAAGGCAACTCCCCGGATTTACCAGTAGTACGGATAGCCCCAGACGGGTGCACCGTAGCTGACGCCCCAGCCCCCACGGTGGCGCCATCCGCTGCCGTAATACACCGAATAGCCTCCGTAGTACGGGTACGGCGTGTAGTACGGCGCGGCCGCATAAGCGCGCGCTTGGGCGTCACGCTGGATGGCCTGATCGGATTCGCGCAGCGCCTTGGCATTCAGCGCGTCCAGCTTCTTGCGCTCTTCTGGCGACAGCGGTGCCGGTGCCGCAGCCTGCGTATCGTCCGGCAGCCGGGCGGTGTAGGGTGTGCCGCCCGGGCCACGCGGTACCGCAACGCAGGCTGAAGCCAGCAGCGCCGCCCCGAGCGGCAAGGCCAGCGCGGCAGCGCGTGAAAGAATCAACGATCGTAGGGACGAAGTCGTGGGCTCGGACATGGTGCGTTCCGCAGCAGGCGGCAGATGAGGTAACTGGCGACTTAGAGCGTGGGCGGCCCTGATAAGTGCCGCGCGCCACGCGTACTTCATACTATGTCGCCGTGTTCAGTGGCGCTGGTCGGATGCTTCCTGAATGCCTTGTGCGACCGTCTCTTGGGCGAAGAGCTGTGCACAATCCACAGCATCGAAGCTGTAGTGCTGGCCGCAGAATTCGCAATCGATTTCCACCTTGCCGCATTCTTCCAGAATGCTGTCGACTTCGGGTTGGCCAAGCGTACGCAGCATGGAGCCCACGCGCAGCCGAGAGCACGAGCAGCGAAAACGCGGGCTCTGTGGCTCGAACATGCGGATGCCGGCCGATTCCATTTCTTCCCAATACAGGCGCTTGATGAGCGTGTCGATCGGCTGCTCGAGCAGTTCGTCGCGGCGCAGGGTCTTGCCGAGCTGGCAAACGCGTTCCCACGTGTCGAGGTCCTGCTCCTGCACGTCCTTGTGCAGCGGCTGGCCCGTTTCACCGACCTGCGCGGGGGCATGGCCGGTGCGGCCTTCCATTGCCCCGCCATATGAAGGCAGGCGCTGCAGCAGCATGCCCGAGGCGACCTTGTCGTTGGCAGCCAGCCACAGGCGCGTGTCCAGCTGCTCGGAGCTTTGCATGTAGTGCTCAAGCACCTCGGTAATGCTCGCGAGCGGTCCGTTCTCGTCGGACAGCGGCACGATGCCTTGATATGGCTGCTGGCCGGGCAGCTTGTCCTGCGGATCGAGCGTGATGGCGAATCGTCCGTTGCCATGCACGTTGACCATGGCGGCCAGCGTGGCGTCGTCGGCAATCTCAGCGTCTTCGGCAATCTTGGCGGTGGCGCGCATCGACAGGTCGGAGTTGCACTCGACGACCAGCATGTGCACCGGGCCGTCGCCGTGCAGCTGCATGACGAGCGCGCCGTTGAACTTGAGGTTGGCCGACAGCAGCGCGGCGGCGGCCATCATCTCGCCCAGCAGAGTACTGACCGGGGCAGGGTAGCGGCGGCGGCCCAGCACCTCCTGCCACGTCCCTTCCAGGCGCACCAGTTCACCGCGCACGGGCGCGGCGTCGAATACAAATTTCTTCAGCTCGTCAGTCATCCATCGATCCGTTTCAGTTGCTGCTTGTACATCGCCTGGCGCACCGCATACGTTTCGGTGTTCAAGTGCATCTTGGCGATGTCGTCTTCCGTCAGTTTGCGCACAGCCTTGGCGGGCGCGCCCAGAATAAGCGTGCCGTCTTCGAAGACCTTGCCTTCGGTGACGATCGCACCCGCGCCCACCAGGCAGTTCTTGCCGATCACCGCGCGATTGAGCACCACCGCCTGAATGCCGATCAGCGAGCCTTCGCCGATCGTGCAGCCATGCAGCATGGCCTGGTGGCCGATCGTTACGCGGTCGCCGATGTTCAGCGGGCAGCCAGGATCGGTGTGCAGCACCGAGCCTTCCTGCACGTTGCTGGCCTCGCCCACGGTAATCGGCTCGTTGTCGCCGCGGATGACGGCGCCGGGCCATACGCTCGCGCGCGCTTTCAGCTCCACGCGGCCGATGACGGTCGCTTCGGGGGCCACATAGGCGTTGGCGTCAATGGTCGGTGCAACATCGCCGAGTTGGTAGAGGGCCATGCGATCGGTCTCCAGAATCTGCGTAGATGGGGGAAAGGGGCGCGTCTTCAAGCTTGCCGGGCAAGGCAAGCCGATGCGTCGAATTAAAATGGCGGAAAGTCCAAATTGTACGCTGATGACCGCTCCGCAACCTCGCCACCCAACGCCCGCTGACACGCTCCGTCATGCAGCCCTTGCCGCGCTGTGTCTCACCGATCCGGCCAGCAAGGTGGACGTCACCCTTCGTCTGGGCGAGCGTGCCAAGGGCGTCGACGCCGCGCGCTGGGGTATTGACGAAGCCATTGCGGCACCGGAAGGCGGTGTGCCCGGGCGGCCGGAGGCCCCGGTGCTCGTGCCGCCTGCCGAGGTTCCGCGTCGCCGTGCGATCGATACGCCACGCGGTCGGGGCGCGCTGCTGCACGCGCTCGCGCACATCGAATTCAACGCCATCAATCTTGCGCTCGACGCCGTGTGGCGTTTTGCCGGCATGCCGGTGGCCTTCTATCAAGACTGGACGCGCGTGGCGGCGGAAGAGGCGACGCACTTTTCGCTGCTTTCCGCCCATCTGGCCACGCTGGATTGCCGCTACGGCGATCACCCCGCCCACGACGGCCTCTGGCAAATGACGGAGAAAACCGCCGCCGATCCGCTCGCGCGCATGGCGCTCGTGCCGCGCACGCTGGAGGCGCGCGGGCTCGATGCTTCGCCGCCGATCCGCGCCAAGCTCGCGCAGGCTGGCGATATGGCGGCTGCAGGCATCCTCGACATCATCCTGCGGGACGAGATTGGCCACGTCGCGGTCGGCAACCGGTGGTACCGCTGGCTCTGCGAGCGCGCAGGGCTGGACCCCGTGCCGACGTATCGCAAGCTGGCCGAACAATACGGTGCGCCGCGTTTGCGCGGGCCGTTCAACCTTGAAGCGCGGCGTCAGGCCGGTTTCGACGACGATGAGATTGCTGCGCTGGAAGCCTCGTTCTAAGCGCTACGGGGTTGTCCATCCGCCGCTATAATCGCCGGAAAAAGAACGATCGTTCGATTTCTACTCGGTGACGGAAACCATGGACTCCACCACACAGCCTGCCGCACGTCAGGCCTCCCGCTCGACCTATCTACCCGTGCGCGGCCTGCGCTACCACATCCGCGAATGGGGCGAGCCGGGGGCGCCCATCTTGTTCCTGTTTCACGGGTGGATGGATGTGTCGGCGTCGTTCCAGTTTCTGGTCGATGCGCTGCGCGAGCGCTGGCATATCGTGGCGCCGGATTGGCGCGGCTACGGCCAGACCGCCCGGCCCACCGATGCCCCCGGCGTCGAGAGCTACTGGTTTGCCGATTACGTGGCCGACCTCGAAGCCATCATCGATCACTATCAGCCGGAGGGGCAGGTGACGCTGGTCGGGCACAGCCTGGGCGCCAACGTGGTGTGCCTGTACGCGGGCATCCGGCCCGAGCGCGTTCGGCGCGTGGTAGATCTGGAAGGCTTCGGCATGTCGGCGTCGAAGGCGTCGCAGGCGCCGCGCCGCTATGCGCGCTGGCTCGATGAACTGAAGGACAAGCCGCGCCTCAACACCTACGCCACCGTCGAAGACGTCGCCGCGCGCCTCCAGAAAACGAATCCGCGTTTGCCGGCCGACAAGGCGGCATTCCTGGCGCAGCACTGGTCGAGCCGGAATGCCGAAGGCCGCTGGGAAATCCTTGGCGACCCGGCGCACAAGATCATCAATCCGCAGCTGTATCGGTTGGATGAGGTGATGGAAATCTGGCGCCGGGTTACCGCGCCCGTGCTCCACGTCGAGGCCGTCGATTCGCCCACGCTAAAAGCCATTGCAGGCGATGTGCCGCTGGCCGAATTCAAGACGCGCTTTGGGGCGTTCCCTGATTTCCGTGAGGTGCTGATTGCAGATGCGGGCCACATGCTGCATCACGATCAGCCGGAGCAGGTGGCCGCGCTCATTGAAGAGTTCTGCATGCAGCGTTGAGCGGAAGCTCAATCGAGAAACCGCTGTGCCGTGCCGGCCGGCGGCAGGATGCAGGTGTCTGACCGCCCAAACCATCGATAGCGGTTGCGCGCGACGCGGCGGTAAACGGCGTCGCGCAGTGCCGCAGGGATCAACCAACCGATCCATGCCAACCGCCACGGCCAGCCGAGCACATGCAGGATGCGCAGGACGGCAGCGCTTTCCCGCCACGCCTTGCCGTCACGCACGAACAGGACGGTATCGACGTCATCCGGATCCACGCCGGCCTGCGCGAGCAACCGTCGCCCGGTCTCGCCTTGCATGGAGGCAAAGCGCAGCATGCCTTGTCGATCATGTCGCAGCAGAAACTGGATGGAGCCGCTGCACAGCAGGCAGTGCGCATCGTAGACGACGATCATGCGCGTTCCACCGTCGCCAGATCGAGATAACCTCGATACGCCGCTACCACGCCGAGCAACGGCACGCTGGCGCGGACGTTGAAGTGGAAGCGGTCACCGTCGCCTGACTCCTCGGCCAACACGGCGGGCCGCAGCCAGGCAGGGCACGGGATGCCGAGAAAGCGTAAGCCTTGCAGGCGCATCTGCAACACGCCTTGATGTGTCTCCAGCGCAAAGAACAGACGCACCGCGCCGAGCCGCTCTGTGAGGTGCCCCCGGCGCAGCGACAAGGTCGAGCGCATCGTGTGGCGGGGGAATTGGCGTGTCCAGGTTTCTTCCGTGGCTGCGGTCTGAAGCGTGATGCGGATCGGGCCGCGCGTCGGTGTCCGCGGCGTGCGAATGCACCATGCAAGCACGCGTGCGAGGCGCGATGCGGGCGGTTCCGTTTCGACCTCGCCGTGCAGGGTCACCGCGCCGGTCATTCGGTGGAATGTCTGCACGGCCGGCGCCAGCTCCGCATACCGCGCGCCGAGCACGGTTTCGTAGAGCGACGGTGCGCGCATGCGAGAACTTATTCCTTATTCCGCCGTGACATGCAGCTTCGTCTGCAGCCCCGCATCGTTGCTCGAATGCGTATGCACGAGCGTTTTGTCGGGGTTCGCGTAGCGATAAGCGCGCCGCAGCGCCATCGCCACTTCATGGAAGCCAGACAGGATCAACTTCTGTTTGTTCGGATACAGCGCGATATCGCCGGCCGCAAACACGCCAGGGCGCGACGTCTCGTACGCCGTTGTTTCCACGGTGATGCGGCCCGCGCGCATTTCCACGCCCCAGTTGGCAATGGGGCCCGGCTCGGAGACCAGCCCATATAGCGCGATCAGTTCATCGCAGGGCAGCACGGTTTCGCCGTCGCGCCCGCGGATGGCTGCGCCGGTGAGTGTGCCGTCGGGCGTGCTGTCCAGGCGCGAAAGCATGCCGAGCACAAAGTCCATTTCGCCGGCGGCCACGGCGGCGCGCATTTCAGCAACGCTCGCGTCGGCTGCGCGGAAGCCCTCTCGCCGATGGACCAGCGTCACGCGTGCGGCGACGTTGCGCAACGCGAGTGCCCAGTCGAGCGCGGAATCTCCGCCGCCGGCAATGACGACGCGCTTGCCTGCAAAGCGCGCGGTGTCGCGCACGGCGTAATGGAGATGGCGACCTTCCAGCGCGGCCGCTTCAGGCAGGGCCACGCGTTGTGGCGTGAACGCGCCGTTGCCCGCCGTAATCAGGACGGCGGCGCAGTCGAACGCGTCCCCGGCGCTTGTCGTGACGCGAAAGCGCTGGCCGTGCTCGGTTTCCAGCGTTTCGACGGTCTCAGCGCGTCGGTTGCACAGAATGGGGTAATTGAACGGCGCGCACTGGGCCATCAGCCGATCGACGAGTTCCTGTGCGGTGCACGACACCAGCGCCGGGATGTCGTAGATGGGCTTTTCCGGGTACAGCTCGGTGCATTGACCACCCGGGCGGTCCAATGCATCCACCAACACACACGACATGCCGAGCACGCCCGCCTGGAACGCCGCAAACAGCCCGACCGGCCCGGCGCCCACGACGAGCACGTCGATACGTTGTTCCACGGGCTGGGGGGAAGCGGCATTCAGAGTGGCGGCGGAGGTCATGGCAAAGCGCAGGGAACGAAACAATGCGGGCACTATAGCCTGCAGCAAGCGGCGCGCCGCGAACACCGCCACGGGCTGTCAGGTCTTCCGGATGCCGAGCGGTGGCGGGCAGGGCCCCGCGTTGCGCGCCGCAGCAGTAAAATGGCGGAATGCCGAACATCTCCGCCGCCTCCGCCCGAAATGCCGATCTGCACTGCCATTCGACCGTGTCGGACGGCATGCTTGCGCCGCACGAAGTGGCCGCGCGCGCTGCCGCCCACGGCGTGACGCTCTGGGCGTTGACCGACCACGACGAAGTGGGCGGACAGGCCGCCGCACGCGAAGCCGCGACGGCGCTGGGCATGGAATACCTCGCGGGCGTCGAGATTTCGGTGACGTGGGCCGGGCGCACGCTGCACATCGTTGGCCTCGGCATCGATCCTGAAAATGCCGATCTGGTGCAGGGGCTGGAACGCACGCGCTCCGGCCGCTGCGCCCGCGCGGAAGACATCAGCGCGGCGCTTGCCAAACTCGGTATCGAAGGCGCTTACGAAGGTGCGTTGCGCTACGCCGGTAATCCGGACATGGTCTCCCGCACGCACTTCGCGCGCTTCCTCGTCGAGCATGGCCACTGCCGGGATATCCACGAGGTGTTCGACCGCTATCTGGGCGACGGCAAGCCGGGTTACGTGCCGCATCGCTGGTCGCGCCTCGCCGAGGCGATCCACTGGATCAAGGGCGCCGGGGGCGTCGCGGTGATGGCGCATCCGGGGCGGTACACGCTATCGCTGGTCGAGCACGGCGCGCTGTTCGATGAATTCAAGGCGCTGGGCGGGGAGGGCGTCGAGGTCATCACCGGCAGCCATACGCCCGACCAATACGCGTTGTATGCCGACGTTGCCCGTCGCTACGGCCTGCTGGCGTCGCGCGGTTCAGATTTCCACGGCCCGGGTGAGGGCCGCGTCGAACTTGGCACGCTGCCGCCGCTGCCCGACAACCTGACACCGGTCTGGAGCCGGTGGATGTCCTGAGCGCGCGCCTGCCATGTCCCAGTTCTTCCAGATTCATCCGACCACGCCGCAAGGGCGCTTGATTCGCCAAGCGGCGGAGATCATCCGCGCCGGCGGCCTGGTCGCGCTGCCTACCGATTCCTGTTACGCGCTCGCCTGCCATCTGGACGACAAATCCGCCGTCGAGCGCCTGCGCCGCGTGCGCGGCATCGACGAAAAGCATCACCTCACGCTGATGTGCCGTGACCTTTCCGAGCTGGCCACGTTTGCGCGCGTCGACAACAAGCAATATCGCGTGCTGAAGGCGGCCACGCCTGGGCCGTTCGTCTTCCTGCTGGAAGCGACCAAGGAGGTGCCGCGCCGGCTTTCGCATCCGTCGCGCAAGACGATCGGCCTGCGCGTACCGGAACACGCGATTCCCCTGGCGCTGATGGCCGAACTGGGTGAGCCGCTGCTTTCCGCCACGCTGCAGCTGCCCGGCGATGACGAGCCGCTCAACGAGGCCGAGACCATTCGCGATCGGCTCGAAAAGCAGCTTGAACTCGTCATCGACGGTGGCCCGGCCCCGGCCGAACCTACCACCGTCGTCGACCTGACGAGCGGCGAGCCCGAACTCGTGCGCCAGGGCCGGGGCGATCCTGCCCGCGTGGGGTTGTAGGCGACGCCTTGGCGCGTGCTTCGGTGGCGCCGTGGTGCGGCGCGCGCTTGCTACAATAGCCCGCCTATGGACCCCACACTGATCCAGAACATCGCGGTTTACGCGATCCCCGTCCTGTTTGCCATCACGCTCCACGAGGCGGCGCATGGCTATGTCGCGAAGCATTTCGGCGACGATACGGCCTATGTCATGGGCCGCATCAGCATCAACCCGCTGCGGCACATCGATCCCATCGGCACGATTGCGATGCCGCTGTTGCTGTATTTCGCCACCAAGGGCGCGTTCGTGTTTGGTTATGCCAAGCCGGTGCCGGTGCGCTTTGGCCATCTGCGTGATCCGCGCTGGCATGGCATGTGGGTGGCGCTGGCCGGGCCTGCCACCAACTTTGTCCAGGCGATTTTCTGGGGCGTGCTGGCAGTTGTGTTCGCGGTGGGCGGCGTGAATGAGCCGTTCCTGATCGGCATGGCGCGCGCCGGCATTCTGGTCAATATGGTGATGGCGGCGTTCAACATGTTCCCGCTGCCGCCGCTCGATGGCGGCCGTGTGCTGGCTGCACTGCTGCCGCCCAGGATGGCGCTGGGGCTGTCACGCATAGAACCGTTCGGCTTCTTCATCGTGATGGCGTTGATCATTTCCAACGTCATTACCAATGTCTGGATGCGCCCGATCATGGCGCTGCTGTTTCAACTGCTGCAGTGGATTCTGAGTCCGCTGCAGATGCTGTTTTCCTGAGTCTTCAACTCCATTTCCCACATGTTTCCTGACCGCGTTCTCTCTGGCATGCGTCCGACCGGTGCGCTGCACCTGGGGCATTACCACGGCGTCCTGAAAAACTGGGTCCGGCTGCAAGCCGAGTACCCGTGCTTCTTCTTCGTCGCCGACTGGCATGCGCTGACCACGCACTACGAGTCGCCCGAGGTGATCGAGGAGTCGGTGTGGGAGATGCTGATCGACTGGCTGGCTGCAGGCGTGGATCCGACCCAGTCCACGCTGTTCATCCAGAGCCGCGTGCCCGAACACGCCGAACTGTTCCTGCTGCTCTCGATGGGCACGCCGCTGGGCTGGCTCGAGCGCGTGCCGACGTACAAGGATCAGATCGAGAAGCTGAAGGAAAAGGATCTCTCCACCTACGGCTTCCTCGGCTACCCGCTGCTGCAGGCCGCTGACATCCTCATCTACCGCGCTGGCTTTGTCCCCGTGGGCGAAGACCAAGTGCCGCACGTCGAGATGACGCGTGAAGTGGCCCGCCGCTTCAACTACCTGTACGGCCGCGAACCCGGCTTCGAAGAGAAGGCGCTGGAAGCGGCCAAGAAGCTCGGTGGCAAGCGCGCCAAGCTGTATCTGGAACTGCGCACCGCCTACCAGGAGCGTGGTGAAGACGAAGCCCTGGAGCAGGCCCGCGCACTGCTGGCCGAGTCGCAGAGCCTTTCGATGGGCGACCGCGAACGCCTGTTCGGCTACCTGGAAGGTGCTCGCAAGATCATCCTGCCCGAGCCGCAGGTGCTGCTGACCGAGGCATCGCGCATGCCCGGTCTTGATGGCCAGAAGATGTCCAAGTCGTACGGCAACACGATCCGCATGCGCGAGGACAAGGAAACCGTCGAGAAAAAGGTTCGCACCATGCCGACCGACCCGGCCCGCGTGCGCCGCACCGATCCGGGCGATCCGGACAAGTGCCCGGTCTGGCAGCTGCACCAGGTCTACTCCGATGCCGACACGAAGGAATGGGTGCAGAAGGGCTGCCGCAGCGCAGGCATTGGCTGCCTGGAATGCAAGCAGCCGGTGATCGAGGGCATCCTGCGTGAACAGCAGCCGATGCTCGAGCGCGCTCAGAAATACATGGACGATCCGTCCCTGCTGCGCGCCATCATCGCCGACGGCTGCGACAACGCCCGGAAGGTCACGCAAGAGACCATGCGCGAAGTGCGCGAGGCGATGGGTCTGACGTACAGCTGATAGGCCGTCGATGTCTGCTGCCGCATCGGATCCGCATACGCTTGCTGCGCCGTCGCCGTGGGTGCTGCGCTGGGCGGCTGAACTGCCGGCGGGCGCCTCCGTGCTGGACGTGGCCTGCGGCAGCGGCCGCCATGCGCGTTGGCTGGCTGCACGCGGCCTGCGCGTAACCGGCATCGACCGTGACGCGGTAGCGCTTTCGGGCCTTGCGGGCATCGCCCAAACCCTCGTCGCCGACATCGAAGGGAACCCGTGGCCGTTGCCCGCCGGGGCCACTTTCGATGCGGTTGTCGTCACGAACTACCTGCACCGGCCGCTATGGTCGCGCTTGCTTGCAGCCGTCGCGCCGGGCGGCCGGTTGATCTACGAAACCTTTGCCGCGGGAAACGAAACCGTCGGGAAACCGTCGAACCCGGCATTCCTGCTGGCGCCGGGTGAATTGCTTGACGCGGTGCGAGGCCCGTTGCGGGTGATCGGCTACGAAGACGGTTTTCTCGCATCGCCCCGCGAGGCTTACGTGCAGCGGGTTTGCGCGGTTCGCGAGCCTGCTGGAGCGGTTGCGCCGCGCTACGCACTTTGAAGTTGCTGAGGACGGCGGCTTACCCGTCTCTTGGCGGGTCTCAGATGTGGCGAATCCGTTCTGACGATCCGGTACAATCCGACTGTTTACGTTCACGCTTTTGTCTGCTTTCGAAACCATGATCCAGATTTCCGGCAGTCTCGTCGCCATCGTCACGCCCATGCACGAGGACGGCAGCCTTGATTTCCCGTCCCTGCGCAAGCTCATTGACTGGCACATCGCCGAAGGCACCGACGGCATCGTGATCGTCGGCACCAGCGGTGAATCGCCGACCGTGTCGGTGGAAGAGCACCGTGAGCTGATCCGCGTGGCGGTCGAGCAGGCCAACAAGCGCATCCCCATCATTGCCGGCACCGGCGGCAACTCCACCACCGAAGCGGTGGAGCTGACGGCCTACGCCAAGCAGGTGGGCGCCGATGCCTCGCTGCAGGTCGTGCCGTACTACAACAAGCCGACGCAGGAAGGCATGTATTTGCACTTCCGCAAGGTGGCCGAGTCGGTGGATCTGCCGGTCATTCTGTACAACGTGCCGGGCCGCACTGTGGCCGATATGACGGTCGAAACGATGCTGCGTCTGGCTGAAGTGCCGGGCATCATCGGCGTGAAGGAAGCGACCGGTAACATCGACCGCGCCGCGCAACTCATCAAGGGCGCGCCGGCCTCGTTCAAGATTTACAGTGGGGATGATCCGACCGCCATCGCGCTGATGCTGCTGGGTGGGCACGGCAATATTTCCGTGACGGCCAACGTTGCGCCGCGCGCCATGCACGAACTGTGCGCGGCGGCGATGCGCGGCGACGTGGAAACGGCTCGCCGCATCCATATGCAACTGCTGTCGGTGCACAAGAATCTGTTCGTCGAGTCGAACCCGATTCCCGTCAAGTGGGCTCTCCAGGCCATGGGCAAGATGGAAGGCGGCATCCGCCTGCCGTTGACGCCGCTGGCACCCCAGTATCACGAGGTTGTGCGCGCATCCCTGAAGGATGCCGGGCTGCTCTCCTGATTGTTTCAAGGCGCTTCTCAGGCCCTTAAGCCATCGTTCTCATCTGAAGGATCGCAAGTCAATGAAACTGCACCAAACCCGTCGCGGGGCTGTGGCGACGTCCGCTCAACTGTTGCTGGCCGCGCTGTCGGTTGCCCTGATTTCCGGTTGCGATACCGTCAATGAGGTGATGCAGCCGGACCGCATCGATTACAAATCGCAGGCCAAGAAGGGCCCGACCCTTGAGGTCCCGCCCGACCTGACCGGCATCCAGGCGGATCGCCGCTATGCTGCACCGGACACGGGCACGACCACGCTGTCGGCCTATACGTCGACGGCGCCGAAGGTCACGACGCCGGGCTCGGGCACTGACAACGTGCTGCCCGCCGTGTCCGACATGCGCATCGAGCGTGATGGCAATCAGCGCTGGCTGGTCGTGAAGACCACGCCGGATGCCCTGTGGCCGCAATTGCGCACCTTCTGGCAAGAGCTGGGCTTCCTGTTGGTGATCGACTCGCCCGAGACCGGCATCATGGAAACCGACTGGGCCGAGAACCGCGCGAAGATTCCGCAGGACATCATCCGCCGCACCGTCGGCAAGGTGTTCGATGGTCTGTACTCGACGTCGGAGCGCGACAAGTTCCGCACCCGCATCGAGAAGGGGCCGAATGGCTCGGTCGAGGTCTATATCTCGCATCGTGGCGCGCAGGAACAATTGGTGGGTTCGTCCAAGGACCAGACCGTGTGGACGCCGCGCCCGGCCGATCCCGAACTCGAGGCCGAATTCCTCTCACGCCTGATGCAGCGTCTGGGCGCCAGCAAGGAAGCCGCGCAGCAGAAGCTCGCACAAACGCAGGCTGTGCATCCGGTGCAAGACGGCGCGAAGGCCGAGCCTGCTCCGCGCACGGGCCCGTCGCTGCTGACGCAATCGAATGGTCAGCCGGCTCTGCAAGTACCGGAACCCTTCGACCGCGCCTGGCGCACCGTGGGTCTTGCACTGGATCGCGTCAACTTCACCGTGGATGATCGCGACCGTTCGCAAGGCGTGTACTTCGTCCGCTACGCTGATACGCGTGCCGAAGCGAATGCACCGGGCTTCTTCTCGCGCCTGTTCTCGGGCACGAAGATCGAAGACCTCAAGCGTGCCAAGCGTTACCGCGTGGTGGTGAAGGATGCCGGCACGTCGTCGACGGTGCTGGTGCAGAACGACGACGGCTCCGCGCAAACCGGTGACATCGGCAAGCGCATCCTGTCGCTGCTCGACGAGCAACTGCGCTAATCGACGTTATGCAGTACGGCTGCCTGGGTGGGCGATGACACTGAGATTCGCCAGCCTTGGCAGCGGCAGTGAAGGGAATGCGCTGCTCGTCGAATCGGCGAGCGGTGCGACATGCACGCGCATTCTGCTCGACTGCGGATTCGGTATCCGCGAGACTGTGCGGCGGCTCGAACGCCTGGGCTGCACGCCGGAATCTCTCAACGCTATCCTTGTCACGCACGAGCATAGCGATCACGTTGGCAGCGCCTACGCGGTTGCCGCCAAATTCAATATCCCGGTCTGGACCAGCCACGGCACATATCGCGCGACCGAAAACCTGCGCGGCGCCGACCGCGCGGCCGTGCGTTTCTGCCGCGCCGACGATGTGTTCTCCGTCGGCGATCTGCAAATCTTGCCTTACACCGTGCCGCATGACGCGCGCGAGCCGCTGCAGTTCGTCTTCAACGACGGGGCACGGCGCCTGGGGGTGCTGACCGACGCTGGCATGTCGACGGAATATCTCTGCACGCATCTGGCAGGGATGCACGCCCTTGTGCTCGAATGCAATCACGACCGCGACATGCTGGCCAATTCAGCGTATCCGTGGTCGTTGAAGCGTCGCATCGGCGGGGATTTTGGCCACTTGGCCAATGACATTGCCGCCGCGATCCTCACGCGCGTGCGCCACGATGCGTTGCATACGGTGGTGGCTGCACATCTGTCCAAGCAGAACAACACGCCGTTGTTGGCTGCCGAAGCGATTGCCGCGCCGCTGGGCGCTTGCGTTGAAGACGTGCCGATCGCCGATCAGGAAGAGGGCCTGCTTTGGCGCACCGTTTGAGGGCCTGAGGCCTGTCTGGAGCGGCTTGTAAGATTCAGAAACAACTTTGAATGGCGGATGGGCGCGTCATTGCTGCCACGAACTGAAACTTAGATCGCGCCCATGAAAAAAGCCGACCCGAGGGTCGGCTTTTTGTCTCGCGAGAAACGCGATTATTGCTTAGCAGCCGGAGCCGAAGCGTCAGCAGCCGGAGCCGAAGCGGCAGCGTCCGAAGCAGCCGGGGCAGCCGGGGCAGCCGGAGCTGCAGCAGCGTCCGAAGCAGCCGGAGCCGGAGCAGCAGCGGCCGGAGCCGAAGCTTCCGGAGCAGCGGCCGGAGCAGCAGCTTCTTCTTTCTTACCGCAAGCAGCCAGAGCAACAGCAGCCATCAGCGAGGCGATCAGGAGAGACTTTTTCATTTTTTCGATCCTTAAACTGAATATGGAAAGCGAACAACAGAAAGGGCGATGAATAATTACCGGTAATTATCGCTCAGGTACTACACCTTCTTCTATGCTGGCAGCCAAGCCGCACGAGGGCTGCTCGGCTTGCAAGCTAGCGTCGGATTATAGCGACCTTTACCTACCCTGTGTAGTTGAGTCGGGCCTGACGCACGTACGATTCAAACGCTTTTGTAACGATCTGTTTCAACGCGGAATCATCGCTGCGCAGGGCCAGCCAACCTCAGCCAGCCTTCTTCGTACCATGCGTGCAGCGTGTCCATCAGATCCGGCAGGCCGGCCGCCGCATCCACCGACGCGGCGCTCGCACGACGTGCGTCGGCCAACGCGGAAAGCCACGCAAGCAGCGTTCCCGACGGCTCGAACGTGTCGCCGTTGATCCAGAAGCGTTGCGCGTCATACAGCGCCTGCGTTCGCGCATCGAGGACGATGCCTTCCTTGCGCGCCCGGGCCGTGAAGCGTGCAAGCGGCAAGCGGGGCTGCGTCACGAAGTCGACGTGATCCTTCGGCTCGGACAGATACGCGCCGAGGAATTCACCAACGAGATCAGGCGTCCAGCGCAATGCGTTGAGCTTCTGCGCAAGCGCCTTGACCATGGCGGCGGGCAGTTCGCCGGGGTGTTCGGTCGGCTTTTGGTCGGGGTCTGCGTAGCGACCTTCAAAGTTGGGATCGTCTTCCAGCGTTTGCGACAGGAAGCCCAGAAAGTGGCCCGCCAATTCTCGGTACGACGGTGAGCGGAAACCGATCGAGTATGTCATGCAATCGCCCTCGGCCACGCCGTCGTGCGCGTAGTGCGGGGGCAGATAGAGCATGTCGCCGGGTTCGAGCACGAATTCCTCTTCGGGCCGGAAATTGGCGAGGATTTTCAGCGGCAGATCAGGGATGAGCGTGAGGTCCTCCTGTGCGGAGATGCGCCAGCGGCGTTTGCCGTGCGCTTGCAGCAGGAACACATCGTACGAATCGAAGTGCGGGCCGACGCCGCCGCCGTCGGTTGCGAAGCTGATCATCACGTCATCGAGCCGCGCGTCGGGAATGAACCGGAAACGTTGCATCAGCGCTTCGACCGCCGGCTCGACGAGGTTCGCGCCTTGCACAAGCACCGACCAGTTGCGGGTCTTGCGCGACGGTAGCGGGCGTTCGTCGAAGGGGCCGTGATTGAAGGACCAGCGCCCGCGCGATTGCGCGATCAGTCGGGACTCGACATCGTGGCGCGCAGCCAGGGCAAGTACGCGTTCGGGCGAGAGCGGAAAGTGCAGCGCACGCATCTCGTCGGGAGAAAGTGCCTGACGGATCAGCAGAGGCTTTTTCTGCCAGTGCGTGCGCATGAAATCGCGCGGTGACAGACCGCCGAGAAGTTGCGCCGGATGCCCCGCTGGAAGAGCAGGTTGGACGCCGCCATCGGCAGCGTATAATGGGACTTCGTTCATGGAGTGCGCAATTGAAAATCGCGAAGAATACGGTGGTGTCGGTGGCTTACAAACTGTCCGACGCGCAGGGCAACGTCATCGAGGAATCCGATGAGCCGATGGTGTATTTGCACGGCGGCTATGATGGCACGTTCCCCAAGATCGAGGAAGCGCTGGACGGCCACGAGCAAGGCTACGAGACCAAACTGCAGCTCGAGCCGGACGACGCTTTCGGTGACTACGATCAAGAGCTGATCAAGATCGAGCCGCGCGATCGTTTCCCCGAGCCGCTCGAAGTCGGCATGCAGTTCGAGGGCGTGCCCGAAGATGGCGATGAAGAAGATGCCATCGTCTACACCGTCACGGATGTGGCGGAAGACAAGGTTGTGCTGGATGGCAACCACCCGCTGGCCGGCATGGCGCTGCGCTTCGAGCTGAAGGTGACGGAAGTGCGTGAAGCCACCGCGGAAGAAATCGAGCACGGCCACGTGCATGGTGAAACCGGCCTCGAAGTGGTGGACGAGGACGAAGACGACGACAAGCCGCACACGCTGCACTGATCGGCGGTTTATCGAGTTACGAAAACGGGAGCTTCGGCTCCCGTTTTTTATTGCGCGGGCGCCGGTGCAATCTCCGGGGCGGGCGCCGGCGTGTTGTCGAGGCGGCGGCTGCGGATATGGAAGAGCGGCGTGCGGCCCGGCGTGACAGACACCTCCAGCCAGCGGTCGAGCACCGGCGAACCATAGGTGCGTGCGCGCATGACGTGCGGATCCGGCCGGCCGTCTTCGTCCTTGAGCGGGCGGTCGAGCATGAACGTCTGGCTGGCACCGTGGATCAGGAGGACGGCACCGTCGTAGTCGCGCGTGAGCGTGCGCAACTGGCGCTTGAGCGCCAGATAACCGTCATGCGAACGGCGGCGCAATAAACCGTCGAGCAGGGTGGGTGCGCGGCGCCGCTCCCAGCCATCTTCGAAGAGCGGATCGGCTTGCATCATGACGACCACGCCGGCCATCTTGCGTTGACGCGCGACGGCAAAGGCGCGAGCGAGCCATTGACGATTGGCTTCGAGGCGGTCTTCGTATTCGCCGTTGCGCCCGCCCGCGGTTTTGTAGTTGTTGTTGTCGCCGGGCACGTTGAGGGTGACGAACAACACGTCGTTCATCGTCCAGCGCGTGTTTTCGCGGTAGCTGCGGAACTTGGCCTGATCCGACTGGCGCATGACCGTCATAGTGCGCTGGCCGAGCGTGTTGTCGTCGGGGTAGAACAGCTCGCGCAGGCGCACCAGGCGCTCCACCGGGTCGAAGCTGCCCGCCGCGGGGCGCTGGCAGTCGCTCCAGTCGTGGTCGCCCGGGATGTAGATGACGGGTGCGATCAGGCTGTCGAGCAGGTCGTGGCGCGCTTCGAGCAGCGTGTCGGCGCACGATTCATCGCGGCCCTTGAGGTTGCCCAGGTGAACGACGAAGGCCGGATGTTCGGCGTCGATGGCGTCCAGCAGCGTGCGCACGGGCGCGACATCTTCGGGGCGTTCGGGAAGGTTGCCGATGACCGTGAAGGCGAAGGCGGACGGCGCGTCATTTGCAGGCTTCGCGCTCTTGGACGCAGCGGGCGCAGCCACCGGCAGCAGCATCGCCAATGCCAAGGCGATGCATGGAAACCTGCGGGAAGTTGCGCCGCGCCGTGTCATCGGAATCAGGCGGACGGGCTCGCCAGCGCCTTGAGCCGGTACAGCGCATCGAGCGCTTCACGCGGCGTCATGTCATCGGGATCGATGCCGGCGAGTGCCTCCGTCAGTGCACTGTCGGGGGCGTCGGCCTCGTCTTCATCGTCGATGGGCGTATCGGCGGCAAGTGCGAAGAGGTCCAGCTGAGGGGTGGCGCCGGTGTCGGCGGAATGCTGCTCCAGCCACGCGAGCCGCTTGCGCGCGGCGCGAATGACCGGCTGCGGCACGCCCGCCAGCTGCGCGACCTGCAGGCCGTAACTCTGGCTGGCCGGGCCCTCCTGCACGGCATGCAGGAAGACGATACCGTCACCATGTTCGACGGCGGAGAGGTGCACGTTGGCGGCCTGAGCAAACTCCTGCGGCAGTTGCGTCAGCTCGAAATAGTGCGTGGCGAACAGCGTGTGGCTGCGGTTGTGCGACAGCAAGTGACGCGCGATCGCCCAGGCGAGCGCAAGGCCGTCGAACGTGCTCGTGCCGCGGCCGATCTCGTCCATCAGCACGAGGCTGTTGGGCGTTGCACGGTGCAGGATGGCGGCGGCTTCCGTCATTTCGACCATGAAGGTCGAACGACCGCCCGCCAGATCGTCGGCGGCGCCGATGCGCGTGAAGATGCGGTCGATCGGGCCGATGACGGCCGCTTCCGCCGGCACAAATGCGCCCACGTAGGCGAGCAGCACGACCAGCGCGGTTTGCCGCATGAAGGTCGATTTACCGCCCATGTTCGGGCCGGTGATCAGCAACAGCTTGCGCGCCTCCTGCAGCATGCAGTCGTTGGCGACGAACTGTTCGACTTGCTGTTCGACCACGGGATGGCGTGCGCGCGTCAGCTCAATGCCGGGTGCATCGGTCAGCGTGGGGCGCGACCACGACAGCGCATGCGCGCGCTCGGCGAGCGTTGCCAGCACATCAGCCTGCGCCAGCGCGGCGGCAATGCGCTTGAACTCGGCCAGATGCGGCAGCAGTTTTTGCAGCAACTCTTCGTAGAGGACTTTCTCGCGCGACAGGGCACGGTCCTGCGCGGACAACGCTTTGTCTTCGAACGCCTTCAGCTCGGGTGTGATGTAGCGCTCGGCGTTCTTCAGCGTCTGGCGGCGGCGGTAATCGTCCGGCACCTTGGCGGCCTGGCCGTTGGTGACTTCGATGTAGAAGCCATGCACGCGGTTGTATTCGACGCGCAGATTAGCGATGCCGGTGCGCTCGCGTTCGCGGGCTTCCAGATCGACGAGGAACTGGCCGCAGTTTTCCGAGATGTCGCGCAGCTCGTCGAGGTCGGCATCGTAGCCGCGCGCGATGACGCCGCCGTCGCGCACCATGGCCGCCGGCTCGGCCATCACGGCGCGCTGCAGCAGGGCGTGGGCGTCTTCGGGCAAGCTGAGCGCGGCGTACAGCTCGGTCAACAGCGGAGCCGCGTCGCTTTGCGGCAGTTCTTCGCGAATCTCGGGCAGGCGCGCCAGCGTGTCACGCAGCGACGACAGATCGCGCGGCCGCGCTGACAGCAGCGCCAGCCGCCCCGTAATGCGCTCCACGTCTGACAGCGTGCGCAGCGTCGCACGCAACGTTTGCCAATCGCTGCCGAGCAGCACTTCAATCGCCTGCTGACGCGCTTGAGGCACGGCGCGATCCCGCAGCGGATGATGCAGCCAGTGGCGCAGCAGGCGGCTGCCCATGCTGGTCGCGCAGGTGTCGAGCAGCGAGAACAGCGTCGGCGATTCCTGCCCGCGCAGCGTCTCGGTCAGCTCAAGGTTGCGGCGCGTGGCGGTGTCCAGGCCGATGAATTCGCTTTCGTGCTCGACGGTCAGGCCGATCACGTGGCGCAGCGATTGGCCTTGCGTGGCCGCTGCGTAGTTCAGCAGCGCGCCGGCAGCCGCCAGTGCGGCCGTCAACGTTTCCGCGCCAAAGGCGACGAGGCTCGCCACGCCGAGTTGTTCACGCAGGCGGCGCGTGCCGGCTTCCACGTCGAAATGCCAATCGGGCAGGCGCGTGCGGGCGACATCCACCTGGAGGGTATTGAGCGTCGCATCGTCGGCCAGCACTTCGGCGGGGCGGATGCGTTCGAGTTCGCGGTCGAGCTGGTCGGGGCTGCATTCCATCACGCGCAATTCGCCGCCCACGAGGTTGAGCCACGCCAGGCCCATCAGCGGTGCCGCGCCCCGCTTGCCGGGCAGGTGCGCGATGGCCAGCAGATGGTTGTTGACCTTGTCGGAGAGCAGCGCGGCGTCCGTCAACGTGCCGGGTGTGACGACGCGCACGACCTTGCGCTCGACCGGTCCCTTGGTCGTGGCGGGGTCTCCGATTTGCTCGCAGATGGCGACGGATTCGCCCAGCTTGACCAGCTTGGCGAGGTATTGCTCCGCGGCGTGGAACGGGATGCCCGCCATGCGGATCGGATGTCCGTTGGAACTGCCGCGTGCAGTGAGGGTGATGTCGAGCAGGCGGGAGGCTTTTTCGGCGTCTTCAAAGAAGAGTTCGTAAAAGTCGCCCATGCGGTAGAAGACAAGCGTGTCCGGATGCCCAGCCTTCAAGCGAAGGTACTGTTGCATCATCGGAGTGTGCTTGTCGAAAGGGCCGTATTTCGGGTCGATCTCCAGAACCGGAGCGGAGTGTTCAGCCATGAGTGCTCAAAGCGCAGCGCGCCGCCCGATGTGATCCGATCAGGCCGCGCGCGGAAGGTGTTGAATCGCGCAATTGTTGCACACCCGCGATGCGGCTTCACCGTCCATCGTCGGTGAGCCGGGCTTCGAGAAAGTCGAGAAAGCACGCGATCCGCGAGGCCAGCTGCGTGTTGCGGTAGTACACCGCGTGAATCGGCTGCAGCACCTCGACCGTGGCATCCGGCAGCACCTGCACGAGATCCCCCGTGCGTCGGTCTTCAGCGCTCATGAAGTCAGCCAGGCAGACGATGCCGACGCCCTGCAGAGCAAGCTGCCGCAGCGTTTCACCGCTGGAGGCCTTGAGGGTGGGTTCGATGCGCAACCGGTCGCCATGCGGGCCGCGCAGGGGCCATTGGTTCAGCGATTCCGGCTGCCCGAAACCGAGCAGGATGTGCTTCTGCAAGTCGTCGACGTTGCGTGGCCGGCCGTGCGCTTTCAGATAGGCGGGGCTTGCCAGCACGCGCAGCCGCCGCGTGCCGAGCAGCCGCGCCCGCAGGGTGGAGTCACGCAGCGGGCCGATGCGGATCGCCACGTCGGTGTCTTCTTCCAGCAGATCGATGATCAGGTCGTCGGTGTTCAGCTCCAGCTCGATCTGCGGATACTGCGCGCGGAAATCCGGCACCAGCGGCGCCACCACATGCAGCATGAACGGCATGGCAGCGTTGATGCGCAGACGGCCGGCGGGCTGCTGGCGGCGCAGGGCCATCTGCTCTTCGGCCTCGTCGACGGCGGCGAGGATGCTGCGCGCCTGCGCCAGAAACGTCGCGCCCTCGTCGGTGAGCGACAGCCGCCGCGTGGTGCGCGAGAGCAGGGTGGTGTCCAGCTTCTCTTCCAGGCGGCGCAGCGCGCGGCTTACGCCAGATACCGTCTGGCCGAGCTGCTCAGCCGCCGCCGTGACAGAGCCCGTGTCGACCACCGTGCGGAAGGCGAGCAGTTCTTCGAGCGTGGTTTTCATGTTCGATTATCAATTTCAGATCAAAAGAATTCTGCCCAATATGGCGCCATTTGCAAAGATCGCTTGGGGCGCGGCTCGCGGTGGATCGGTGCAAACGGAGGGCGGCCGGCCGTTGCTCGGGGTCGTCCCCTCAAGGTTGGCGGCCTGCCTGCCGATAGACCATTCGGACCCCTAAAACCATAGTGGGAACGCGTTTGCGCAAATGGCGCCTCGCGGTTCCGCATCCGGAGACTCTGGAATGAGCAAGCTCAGCTTTCGCCAAAAGCTTTGGCTGCCGTTGGTCATCAGCCTTGTCGCGCTGACGTTGATCTCGGTATTCAACGCATATCAGGCGCGCGAGATCCGCGTGGAGGAGCGCAAGAACAACCTCATCAGCGTGACGACCATGGCGATGAACCTGGTCAAGCAGTACGACGACCTGACCAAGAACGGCACGTTAAGCAAAGAGGCCGCGCAGAAGCAGGCGCTCGACCGTTTCAAGGCGCTGCGCTACGACAAGGACGGCTACTTCACCATCACCAGCTCCAACAACGTGGTGGTGATGCACCCGATCAAGCCGGAGTTCATCGGCAAGGATCAATCCGGCTTCAAGGATGCGCAAGGCAATGCGGTCTACGTGGGCCTGACCAACGCGGCCAAAGACCCGAAGGGCGGATTCACGAGCTACGTTTGGCCGAAAGTCGGTGGCACGGATCCGGTGCCCAAGACGGCGTTTGCAATGCGCTATGAGCCGTGGGATTGGGTCTTCTCGACTGGCGTCTACATGGACGACATCAACGCCGCGTTCATGACTTCGCTTTACCAGACCGGCGGCCTGCTCGTGCTCGTGGGCGGCTTGCTGGTCCTGCTGGGCAGCATCGCCAATCGCGGCCTGCAACGCACGCTGGGCGGTGATCCGGCTTACGCGGCCGATGTGGCCAACCGCATCGCCGGTGGCGACCTGACGGTGGAGATTGCCACCCGCGCCGACGACAACCACAGCCTGCTCTACGCCATGAGCCGCATGCGCGGCGCGCTGGTGGACACCATCGGCCGCATCAAGGGCGCGTCGGAAACCATCGGTACGGCCACGCGCGAGATCGCCAGCGGCAACCTGGACCTGTCGTCGCGCACGGAACAGCAGGCCAGCTCGCTCGAAGAAACGGCTTCGGCCATGGAGCAGCTGATGTCGACCGTGCAGCAGAACGCCGACAACGCGCAGCAGGCCAACCAATTGGCGGCCTCTGCCTCGGATGTGGCCGTGCGCGGCGGCGATGTGGTGACGCGCGTGGTGGAAACCATGGGCTCGATCAACGCGTCGTCCCGCAAGATCGTCGACATCATCGGCGTGATTGACGGCATTGCGTTCCAGACGAACATCCTTGCGCTGAATGCGGCGGTGGAAGCCGCCCGTGCGGGCGAACAGGGCCGTGGTTTTGCCGTGGTGGCCGGTGAGGTGCGCAGCCTTGCGCAACGCAGCGCTGCTGCCGCCAAGGAGATCAAGGCGTTGATCGACGATTCCGTGGTCAACGTGGATGCAGGCAGCGCGCTGGTGGAAGAAGCCGGCACGACTATGCGCGAGATCGTCGCGAGCGTGAAGCGCGTGACCGACATCGTTGGCGAAATTTCGTCGGCGAGCCAGGAACAGCGCTCGGGCATTGAAGAAGTGAGCCACGCGGTCACGCAGCTTGACGACGCCACGCAGCAGAACGCTGCGCTGGTGGAGCAGGCGGCCGCCGCTGCGCAATCGCTGGAAGAGCAGGCCGTGAGCCTGACGCAGGTGGTGGCGCAGTTCCGCCTTGACGCGCATGCGCTGCGTGCGCCGGCCATGGTGGCGCGGGTTGAACCGCCTGTTGCGCCGGCCAAGCCCGTGGCACTCGCAACGCCGACGGCACCGGCAGCACCCAAGGACGAAGCGCCGCGGCGCGGGGCCGCCAAGCCGAGCACCGAAGCCGCTAAGCCCAAGCTGACGTCGCGCAAGCCGCCTGTGTTGCGAAAGGCGGCTGCCAAGCCGGTCGAGCGAACCGAAAAGAGCCCGGCTGCACCGGCAGCGATTCCCGCGAGCCTGACCAAGGCGAAGCCTCTGGTCGCCGCTGGAGACGACGCCGACTGGGAAACGTTCTGACCCACGACTGACCTTCCCCTCGTTGACCCCGCGCACCGCAAGCATGGGCTTGCCTGTGGGGATCCCGGAGACAAGATGGACCGCGTTTTGAAGAACACCAGCGTGCGCGCTGGCCTGCTGGCGATTCTGATCACCTTTGCACTGATGATTGTGGTCGGGGCGGCGGTGGGTGTATTGGCGCTGCGTACCACGAACGCCGCGACTGAGCGCGTGCACGAGATTTCCGAGCGCAGCATGCTGCTGAACGACGCGTACAAGGACATGCAGCGCGCACGCACCGGCATGTCACGCCTGTACAGCGTCCTGCGTGAAAACATGGACGACGCGGCAAAGACGGCAGCGCTTGCCAGTTCGGAGAAAGGCCTCAAGAAGGCTATCGAACAGGTGGAAGCCTTCAAGAATGCGCCACGCATCGAAGGGGTCGACGAGTCGCTGCGTCAGGCGATCGTCCAGGCCGCGCAAACGCACATCGAAGCCGTGCAGCGCGCCCTGGCGGCGTTGCGCGCCGGCGATGCCGCTGCATATGCGCAGCTCAACTACAAAGACGTGACCGATACCGGCGCCGCGTGGTCGGTGCAGATCGAGAATTTCCAGCAGCTCGTCAAGAAGCTGGCCAAGGACGAGGCCGACGACGGCCGTGCGCGTTACGAAACGATCCTGAAGTTCGTGGCGCTCGGCATTGCCATGGCACTCGCGTTGATCGTGGCGGTGTTCTACGGTCTCAAGGCCTTCGTGATCACCCCGCTTAACGAAGCCGTCGCTGTGCTCAGCCGCGTGGCCGAGGGCGATCTGGCCGTGCACGTCAGAACGGGTGGCCGCAATGAACTCGGCCGCCTGCTGGCTGCCGTGGGCCGCATGCGCGAGAGCTTGGTGAACACCGTGCGCCAGGTGCGCAACAGCTCGGATTCGGTCAACACCGGCGCGCACGAAATCGCCAGCGGCAATCTCGATCTGTCTTCGCGTACCGAGCAGCAGTCCGCCTCGCTGGAGAAGACGGCCGCGAGCATGGAGCAGATGACCTCCACCGTCACCAACAACTCCGAGAACGCCCGCCAGGCCAGCGCGCTGGCGTCAAATGCGGCAGACCTCGCTTCGCGCGGCGGCGAGGTCGTACGCGGCGTGGTAGCCACCATGGACGACATCAGCGCGGGCTCACGAAAGATGGCCGACATCATTGGCGTGATTGACGGCATTGCCTTCCAGACCAACATCCTCGCGCTGAATGCGGCAGTGGAAGCGGCCCGCGCCGGCGAGCAGGGCCGCGGTTTTGCCGTGGTGGCCGGCGAGGTGCGCGCGCTGGCTCAACGCAGCGCTGCGGCCGCCAAGGAAATCAAGACGCTGATCGACGATTCGGTGTCGCGCGTGCAAGCCGGGCACTCGCAGGTGGCGCAAGCCGGCGAGACCATCTCCGAGACGGTGGAAGCCGTGCGCCGCGTCGCCAATATCGTTGAAGACATTGCTTCCGCCTCGGCCGAGCAGACGCAGGGCATCCTGCAGATCGGCCAGGCTGTGACGGAAATGGAGCAGGTGACGCAGCAGAACGCCGCGCTGGTCGAACAGGCGGCCGCTGCCGCGCAGTCGCTGGAAGAACAGGCGCAGAACCTCACGCAGGTGGTGTCGCAGTTCCGGCTGGATGGTGCAGAGACCGCCGCCGTAGCCGTGCAGAAGCCGGAGAAGGTTGCCAAGCCTGCGGCCAAGGCCACTGCCAAGCCGGTCAGCGCAGCCAAGCCCGCACGTGCCGCGCTGCGCAAGCGTGAAGCGAAGACGGCAACTCAGGCGTCGGCGCCGGTCGCTGCTGCCGCAGTCGTTTCGGCTGCCGCTCCCGCACGCAAGCAACCGCTGGCTGTGGCCGGTGGTGGTTCCGACGCCGATTGGGAAACGTTCTGATCGGTTGCGAACTCAAGCTTCGAGCGCTGGGCCATCGATGCGTTTGGCCCAGCTTTCCACCTCGCCTCGCGCAAGGCGGCCTTCCACCAGCTTGCGCCATGACGGCGTGAGCGGCAGCCTCAGCATGTCGGTCAGCGCTGCACGGTCGAGCATGTTGCGGTAAAGCACATCCAGCACGCGCGACAGCGGCCATTGCGGCCACGGGCGCTCGAGCCATTCCAGCGTATCGCCCGCGCGCAGCGTGCCGCCTTCCAGAACCCGGTAATACCAGCCCGTGCGGCCCGTGTGTTGCACGCGGCGCGCCATGTCGCGCGTGTTGAAGCGGTCGTTGAGCTTCCAGCACGGCTGGCGCAGTTGCGACACTTCCAGCATCACACTGCCCGCGCGCAGACGGTCGCCCACGCAGATGTCCGCTTCGGTGATGCCGGTGGTGCTCACGTTCTCGCCAAACGCGCCGGGCTGTGCGAGCACGGGTTGCGCGCCGATATCCACTTGCCAGGCCGCGTAGTGGTCGAACGGATAGTGGTGGATTGCCTTGTCAGGGCCGCCGTGCACACGCAAGTCGCCTTGCTCGTCGCCCACGATGCCGTTGATGCCGACTTCCACTGTGTCGCGTACGGGGCGCTTGTCGATGGCGCTGCGTGAGCCTGGGCGCGTGTAGTCGACCGCGCGTCCGGCGAGGAGGGTCTCGATGCGGATGGGGCCGGGCAGCGTCATGCGGCCTCCACGCGGTCGAGCCAGGCAGCGAAGACCTCGCGCGCACGTTGCGACAGGCGCTGCGCCACCGAGGGCACCTGTGCTCGCAACGCGCGCGGGTCGACACCCGCTGCGCCGAGTTCCGCAGCATGCCCGATCAGCCAGGCTTCCAGCTCCTCCAGATTTGCCTCCAGGTGGAATTGCAGCGCGAGCGCGTGGTTGCCGATGGCGAAAGCCTGTTCTGTACAGACTTCCGTGAACGCCAGCCGTCGCGCGCCGGGCGGCAAATCGTATCGGTCGCCATGCCAGTGCAGCACCGGCGTGCCGTCGGCCAGCGGCGCGAGCGGCGAGTCTGCGCCGTCGGCTGTGAGCGTCACCGGTGCAAAGCCGATCTCCTTTACGCCCATCGGCTTGACTGCCGCACCCAGCGCCCGTGCGATCAGCTGGGCGCCGAGGCAGATGCCCAGCAGCGGCTTGCGGGCGGCCAGCCGCTGCGCAATGGCGGCGGCTTCATCGCGTACGAACGGATACGTCGCATCGTCATACGCGCCGATGGGCCCGCCCAGCACGATCAACAGATCGGCATCCACCATGTCGTCGGTCGGCACCGGCTGCACGCCCACGTCGACGGTGCGCACCGTGTAGCCGCGCGCTTCCACCAGCGGCTGCAGGATGCCAAGGTGCTCGAATGGAACGTGGCGCGGGGCGAGGGCGGTCTTCATGGCAGGCGATGGCGTTGAGGGCGGGGGCTCATTGTGAATGAGGTACGCGGCACGCAAAACCCGTGCGGTTTGCGGGGGATTGCCGGGATATGGTGTTCTATTGAGCGAACTGCGTTTCCAGGCAGTTGCGTATTGCTGGATAGCTCAAACAAAAAAGCCCTCGCACTGGGCGAGGGCTTTTCAGTGCCTGCTTGAAGCAATCAAGCTTCAGCCTTCGACCGCGAGAATGGCGAGGTGATCTTGATCATCTGCACGAAAGCCTTCGGGTTGCCGGCCAGGATTTCGCCTTGGTCCAGATAGCCCGATTCGCCGGTGTAGTTGCCCACCAGGCCGCCCGATTCCGTCACGAGCAGCGAGCCTGCGGCCATGTCCCACTTGCTCAGGCCTTGCTCGAAGAAGCCGTCGAGGCGGCCGCAGGCGACGTAGGCGAGGTCCAGCGCGGCGGCGCCGGGGCGACGCAGGCCGGCGCAGTTTTCCGTCATGGTCGCAAACAGGCGGGTGTAGTCGTACAGGCCTTCCAGATCGCGGTAGGGGAAG
Organism: Ralstonia sp. UNC404CL21Col; assembly: GCF_000620465.1. Taxonomy (GTDB): domain Bacteria; phylum Pseudomonadota; class Gammaproteobacteria; order Burkholderiales; family Burkholderiaceae; genus Ralstonia; species Ralstonia flatus. The sequence continues at coordinate 315,523 of NZ_JIBE01000003.1, read as the reverse complement.
CCCGTGCCGATCAGGCAGTCAGCCAGCTTGTCGCGGCGCGTGACGCGGATGCGACGGTTGTTCAAAAACGCGCCGGCGCCCTTGGAGGCGGTGAAGAGTTCGTCGCGCGTCGGGTCGTACACCACGGCCTGCGTGACGACGCCACGCTGCATCAGCGCGATCGATACGCCATATTGCGGAAAGCCGTGGATGAAGTTGGTCGTGCCGTCCAGCGGGTCGATCACCCAGACGTTTTCGCTGGCGGTTTCGCCGTCGGCCCAGGATTGGCCGGACTCTTCCGCTAGAATCGCGTGATCGGGGTAGGCAGTCTTGATGACTTCGATGATCGCCGCTTCAGCTGCGCGGTCGACTTCGGTGACGAAATCGTTGTGTTGTTTGCGCTCGGTGCGCAGGCTATCGACGTCGAAGGACGCGCGGTTGATGACGGTGCCGGCCTTGCGAGCAGCCCGGACGGCGATATTGAGCATCGGATGCATGTGGGATCTCCGCGCCTGGCGCGCCGATTTTTCGGAAGCGGCTGCAGGCGAAACAACACAACGAATTGTAGAAGAACGAGCGGCGGGCCAATCTCGCGATCCTGCCCGCCGTCAAAAGAGTGGCCGTATTGTATATGAACCCCGCCTCCGGCGCCCCGCGAATTGCGCCAATGAGCACCCCGAACACCACCCCCGCCGACCCCGAAACGCTGCGCCAGCGCGCCGCGCGGTGCCGTTTTGTCCTGGTCGAGACCAGCCACCCGGGCAATGTCGGGTCCACGGCACGTGCGCTCAAGACGATGGGATTTGGCGAGCCCGGCAGCTTCGTGCTCGTCCGCCCGCGCGAGGCTGAGGCCCAACGCCACGCCGATGCCGTTGCCATGGCAAGCGGCGCCGATGACGTGCTGGCCGCCGCCCGCGTGATTGACGACATTGGCGAAGCGCTGGCCGGCGCCTCGCTCACCATTGCGCTGACGGCCCGCCCGCGCGAATTCGGTCCGCGCCGCATCGGCCCGCGTGCCGCTGCAGAAGAAGTGGCCGCATTGCTGGCCGCGCCGGACACCACCGTCGCCTTCGTCTTCGGCAACGAGCGGTTCGGGTTGCCCAACGAGGTGGTGGAGCGCTGCCATGTGGTCACGCACATTCCAGCCAACCCGGCGTATGCCTCGCTGAACCTGTCGCAGGCCGTGCAGTTGATTGCGTACGAGGTGCGCATGGCGCTGCTGGCCGGCACCGGCACGGGCGACACGCGCATGGAAGGCGTCGGCTTTGTCGGCGAGCCAGCCACGGCCGAGCAGATCGACGGGATGTTCGAACATCTGGAGCTGGGCCTGGTCGAGATCGGCTTTCTCGACCCGGCCCAGCCGAAAAAGCTGATGCCGCGCCTGCGGCGTCTGTTCGCCCGCACGCAGCTGGAGACCGAAGAGGTCAACATCCTGCGCGGGATCGCCAAGCGCATGCTCGGCCGCCGTGCCGAAGCCACTACGCCGCCCACCGGCGCTGCCGACGACTGTCGCTGATCGCCCCGAAAGCCGCCCCCTTGTTGATCCAGCAGGGCGGCATTCCCTGCATGTCTGGCTAAAACCCTTGCCGCAGCGCGGTAAGGCAATGCCTTACACTGCCCTCAGCGCATCGCGCATATAGATATAACAATCCACACACCTCAAGATGTTCACACGCATTCGCGAAGATATCGGCGCCATCATGGAGCGAGACCCGGCCGCGCGCAGCCGCTGGGAAGTGCTGACCTGCTACCCAGGTCTGCACGCCATCATCGTCCATCGGGTCGCGCATGCGTGTTGGCACGGCGGCTTCCGGTGGCTGGGGCGGTGGTTCTCGCACCTCGGGCGCTTTCTCACCGGCATCGAGATTCATCCCGGCGCGACGGTCGGCCGGCGCGTGTTCATCGACCACGGCATGGGTGTCGTGATTGGCGAAACGGCTGAGATCGGTGACGACTGCACGATCTACCAAGGTGTCACGCTCGGCGGCACGTCGCTCTACAAGGGCGCCAAGCGGCACCCGACGCTCGGCAAGGGCGTGGTGGTCAGTGCGGGTGCCAAGGTGCTTGGCGGTTTTGTCATCGGGGATGGCGCGCGCGTTGGCTCCAACGCGGTCGTGCTCAAACCCGTGCCGCCGGGGGCAACGGCGGTTGGCATTCCGGCGCGCATCATCGAACGCGATGTGGCGACCGAGGCCCAGTCTGTGCTCAAGCAGGAGTTTTCAGCGTATGGCATTACGCCGGATGCGGACGACCCGGTATCGCTGGCGCTTAAGCGGCTGATCGACCACAGCGAGCTTCAGCAGGAGCGCATCGAGTCGATTCTTTCTGCGTTGGATCGCCTGGGCGCGCACCTGGAGAATTCGCCGAACGATCCATTCGACGCAAGCCAACTGAAGCAGATGCTCAAGTAAGCGGCGGGCGCGTGATGACAGGTCAGGCCGTCACTTGCTCGACCGTGAGCGCGCCGTCCTGCAGTTTGAGGAAGCTGCCGCGCGGCTGTACCTGATCGAAATCCCAGTCGGAAAGAACCCAGCGGTCACCGCTCGGCTCATGATGCAGTTGCGGGCGGTGCGTGTGGCCGTGAATGAGCGTGGACGTGCCCGATGCCTTGAGCAGCGCATCCACCGCTTCGGGAGCGACGTCGCCCATCATCGCGGCAGCGCGGGGCTCACCGGCGACATTGGCGGACATGGCGCGGCCGGCTTCGCTTTCCGCGCGCATCTTCTGCGCGATCCTCAGCCGCCAGCGCAGCGGCATCGCCAGGAATATCGACTGCACCCAGCGCTTGCGCGTCCAGTGGCGGAAGCGCATGTACGCCGTGTCGCGCGTGCAGAGGGCGTCGCCGTGCGCAAGCACGATGCGCCGGCCTTCGTCCGTTTCGAGCACGGAGGGGTCGGGCAGCAGCGTGGCGTGCGCAGCCTTCAGAAAACGCTTGCCGAGCAGGAAGTCCCGATTGCCGTGCATAAACAGCACGCGCGTGCCGGCCGCTGCGAGTTCGGCAAGCAGGTGGGCGATGTGCTGGTGGAACGGATCAGCGAGTTCTTCATCGCCGACCCAGTATTCGAAAAAGTCACCCAAGATGACGAGCGTGCGTGCCTCGCGGGCGCGCGTGCGCAGGAAGCGCTCGAACACGGCGGCAGTGGCCGGCATGCTGGCCGTGAGGTGCAGATCCGAAATAAAAAACACCGGCCCGGAAACCCGGACCGGTGTCTTCAGCGCGGAGGCCTGTGCGGCGTGCGCTGCGTCGATCATTCGATCACTTCAGCGCTTTCGATGATCACGTCTTCCATCGGCACGTCCTGGTGGAAGCCACGGTTGCCCGTGCGCACCGAGCGGATCTTGTCGACCACGTCCATGCCTTCGGTCACCTTGCCGAACACGGCGTAGCCCCAGCCTTGCGGCGTCGGCGACGTGTGGTTCAGGAAGTCGTTGTCGACCGTGTTGATGAAGAACTGGGCCGTGGCCGAGTGCGGGTCGTTGGTGCGTGCCATGGCAATGGCGCCGCGCTCGTTCTTCAGGCCGTTGTTGGCTTCGTTGTCGATCGGAGCCTTCGTGGGCTTCTGGTTCATCTTCTCGCCCGGCTCGAAGCCGCCGCCCTGGATCATGAAGCCCTTGATGACGCGGTGGAACACCGTGCCGTTGTAGTGGCCATCCTTCACATAGGAGACGAAGTTCGCAACCGACTTCGGTGCCTTCTCGGCGTCCAGGGCCAGCGTGATGTCGCCGTGGTTGGTGTGCAGCTTGACTTGGGTCATGGTGAATTCCTTGGGTAGGGCAAAAAGCGTTACTTGGAGACGACGGTGGCCGATTCAATCAAGATCGGCTTCACGGGCACGTTCTGGTGCGGGAACTTGGTGGTGGTTTCCACCGCCTTGATCTTGTCGATGGTGTCGGTGCCCTCGACGACCTTGCCGAAGACGGTATAGCCGTAACCGTCCTGACCAGGGTAGTTCAGCATGTTGTTGTCGACCACGTTCACGTAGAACTGCGCGGTGGCGGAGTTCGGGTCCATGGTGCGCGCCATGGCGATCGTGTACTTGTCGTTCTTCAGGCCGTTCTTCGATTCGATTTCGACCGGCGGGCGCGTGTCCTTCTGTTTCATGTCGGGCGTGAAGCCGCCGCCTTGGATCATGAAGCCGTCCATCACGCGGTGAAAGATCGTGCCCTTGTAGAAACCGTCCTTCACATACTGAAGGAAGTTGGCGACCGTCTTCGGTGCCTTGTCCGGATACACCTCAACGGTGAAATTGCCCATCGACGTCTTGAACTGCACGCGCGGCGCAGACGCGGTGGCTGCCGTGGCGGCGGTGGCCGTTACGGCGAGTGCACACAGGAGTCCGGCTAAGAGAGAGCGAATACGGAGCATGGTCAGCGAGAGAGAACTTGGGTTGGGAAAAGCAGGATCGGCCGCGTCTTTTTACTGACGCTTGGCCGGCTTGGCGCTCACGCCGCTGGCTGCGGGCAGCGTGGTCGTGGCGGGTTTCGACGCAGGGCGTACGCCCGGCAGATCGGGCAAGGCATCCAGGCGTGCACGCGCGGTGGCGTTCTTCGGGTTCAGCTTGATGGCGCTTTGGTACGACTGTGCGGCCAGGCGAACGTAGACATCGCCCAGATTCGATTGCGCCAGCGCATTTTCCGGCGCCACGCGGTTCGCCATGATCAGGCTGTCACGTGCACGGAGGAGTTCGCCCCGCTCGGTGTACAGCGCGGCCAGGTTGATGTACGGCTCGGGCAGCTCCGGGAAGTCCTGCGTCATCTGGCTGAAGGCGACGATCGCGTCGTCTGCGCGGCCGAGGCCGGCAAGTGCAACACCGCGTTGGAAGCGGGCCTGCGCGTTGCGCGGCTGAGAGGCGACATCCTTGTCCAGCTCGGTCAGCGCCTCGGCGTATTGCTTCTTGGCCAACGCGTCGTCGATGCGCTTCTGGCGTGCCACCTCGGGCGCTTGCTGCGTGCTGGGCATCAAATCGGCCGGCAAGGCAAAGCCGGCGGTCTGGGCGAAGGCCGGTGCCGCGGACATCGCGAGCAGGCTAGCCAGGGTTGCAGCGGTCTGACGCAGCGGTCTGTTCATGAGAATCGGTTCCGTTATACTCCGCCGCATTCTAACAAACCGTCTTTGTGCGCAGCAGCGGCCGTGCGCGCCGGGAAAGGTTCTTGACGGGGAGCATGCCAGGCGCACTGGCAGGCGGTCCCGTCAGCGCAGTTCCGGTAAGATATGCCGCTAGTTTTGCAGGCGCCTCGCCGGCGCCGATTGCCTCCAATTTAGTCCGCCCGCAACGTTGTACCTCGCATGCGCGGCGCGCTGAGTCTCCCGACACCGCTTCATGGAATCACTCAAGATCTACAACACGCTCGCGCGTGAGAAACAGACGTTCGTCCCCATCGAGCCCGGCCGCGTGCGCATGTACGTGTGCGGGATGACGGTGTACGACTACTGTCACGTGGGGCATGCGCGGGTCATGGTGGTGTTCGACATGGTGCAGCGTTGGCTGCGTGCGTCAGGTTACGAGGTGACCTACGTGCGCAACATCACCGACATCGACGACAAGATCATCAAGCGTGCAGTGGAGAACGGCGAGACGATGAGTGCGCTGACGGGCCGCTTCATCGCTGCCATGCACGAAGACGCCGATGCACTTGGCGTGCAGCGCCCCGACCACGAGCCCCGCGCCACCGAATACGTGCCGCAGATGCTGAACATGATCGGCAGGCTGCAGACGAACGGCCTCGCCTATCAGGCCACCGACGGCGACGTGAACTACGCGGTCCGCAAGTTCCCCGGTTACGGCAAGCTGTCGGGCAAGTCGCTCGAAGACCTGCGTGCGGGCGAGCGTGTGGCTGCCAACGATGCCAAGCAGGATCCCCTCGACTTCGTGTTGTGGAAATCCGCCAAGGCCGATGAGCCGGCCGAGTCGCGCTGGGCGTCGCCGTGGGGCGAGGGCCGCCCGGGCTGGCATATCGAGTGCTCGGCGATGAGCTGCGAGTTGCTGGGCGAGCATTTCGACCTGCACGGCGGTGGCGCCGATCTGCAGTTCCCGCATCACGAGAACGAAATTGCCCAGTCCGAAGGCGCGACCGGCAAGACCTTCGTCAACACGTGGATGCACAACGGCTTCGTCCGTGTGAATGACGAGAAGATGTCGAAATCGCTCGGCAACTTCTTCACCATCCGCGATGTGCTGAAGGTGTACGACGCAGAGGTCGTGCGTTTCTTCATCCTGCGGTCGCACTATCGCAGCGACTTGAATTACAGCGACGCCCATCTCGATGATGCGCGCCATGCGCTCACACGTTTGTACACGGCGCTCAAGGATGTGCCGGCCGCGGCGGGTGCCAAGCCCGATTGGAACGAGTCGCACGGCAAGCGCTTCCTGGAAGCGATGAACGACGACTTCAATACGCCGGTTGCCGTGTCGGTGCTGTTTGAGCTGGCGAGCGAAGTGAACAAGACGCGCTCGGCGGAGTTGGCCAGCCAGCTGGCGGCGCTGGCCGGCGTGATGGGTCTGCTGGGCCGCGATCCGCACGTTTTCCTGCAGGGCGGTGTGTCGGCCGATGGTGTCGACGCGGCAGCGGTGGAAGCGCGTATCGAAGAGCGCCGCGCCGCCAAGGCCGCTCGCGATTTCGCCCGCGCTGATGCGATCCGTGCCGATCTGCTGGCCGCAGGCATCGTCCTGGAAGACAAACCGGGTGGCGTGACCGAATGGAGACGCGCATGAACGCGGTGGCCAAGAAAGCCAGCGTAACGCGCAGCACCGCCGCCAAGAAAACTCCGGCGGTGAAGGTGCCGGCTGCGAAGAAAACGGCCGCCAAGAAAGTCGACGGCGTAGCAAGCAAGACGGTCGCCGCCAAGAGCGCGGTCAAGGTGGCCAAGGCTCCCGCCAAGCGCGCGCCTGCGAGCAAGGTGCCGCTGCCAGAAACGCTCGCCGCCGGCGAGACGTTGCCGGTGCCGGCGGAAGTGGTGCTGTCCGGCCCACCGGAGTATTGGCAAGAAGCTTGCGCAGACTTGATGAAGCGTGACCGCATCCTGCGCAAGATCATCCCGACCTACGGGCCGGCGCACTTGGCTTCGCGTGGCGACCCGTTCGTCACCCTGGCACGCTCGATTGTCGGTCAGCAGATTTCGGTCAAGGCCGCACAATCGGTGTGGGAGCGCGTGGTGGCCGTGTGCCCCAAGCTGGTGCCCGCCCAATTCCTGCGTGCGGGCCAAGAGAAGCTGGCCGGCTGCGGTCTCTCGAAGCGCAAGGCCGAGTACATCCTTGATCTGGCCGATCACTTTCGCAACGGCACGGTACATGTCGCCAAGTGGGCCGAGATGGAAGACGAGGATGTCATTGCCGAACTGACACAGATTCGCGGCATCGGCCGGTGGACCGCGGAGATGTTCCTCATGTTCAACCTGATGCGTCCGAATGTGCTGCCGCTGGACGACATCGGGCTCATCAACGCGATTTCACAAAATTATTTCAGTGGCGAACCCGTCACTCGCAGCGAAGCGCGCGAAGTGGCCGCCAACTGGGAACCGTGGCGCACCGTGGCCACTTGGTATATGTGGCGCAGCCTAGACACGGCGACCACCTATTGATCTGTTCATTTCGATGAAACGGAGCGCGTCGCCGGGCGGTCAAAATCCGGTAGAATGCGCGCCTTCAAGAGCCTTTCAGAAGATCCATGAAAACAACCTTCCTGGAGTTCGAGCAGCCGATCGCAGAACTTGAGGCGAAGATCGAAGAACTTCGCTTCGTACAAGACGATTCCGCTGTCGACATTTCTGAAGAAATTTCCCGCCTGGCTTCCAAGAGCCAGCAGCTCACCAAAGATCTGTACGCCAACCTGACGCCATGGCAGGTCGCGCAGATCGCCCGGCACCCGCAGCGTCCGTACACGCTCGATTACGTCCGCGAGATCTTCACCGACTTCCACGAACTGCACGGCGACCGCACCTTTGCGGACGACCTGTCGATCGTGGGCGGTCTGGCGCGCTTCAATGGCCAGGCTTGCATGGTGATCGGTCACCAGAAGGGCCGCGATACGAAGGAGCGCGCGCTGCGCAACTTCGGCATGTCCAAGCCCGAGGGCTACCGCAAGGCTAAGCGCCTGATGGAGCTGGCGGACAAGTTCGGCCTGCCGATCTTCACGTTTGTCGATACGCCTGGTGCATTCCCGGGCATTGATGCGGAAGAGCGCGGCCAATCCGAAGCCATCGGCCACAACCTTTTCGTGATGGCAGGCCTGAAGGTGCCCTTGATCGCCACCATCATCGGTGAAGGCGGTTCGGGCGGCGCACTGGCCATCGCCATGGGTGATTCCGTGATCATGTTGCAGTTCGCCACCTACGCCGTGATCTCGCCGGAAGGCTGCGCGTCGATCCTGTGGAAGACCGCAGAAAAGGCGCCCGAAGCCGCCGAGGCGCTGGGCTTGACGGCGCATCGTCTGAAGGCGCTGGGCCTGATCGACAAGATCGTCAACGAGCCGCTGGGTGGCGCACACCGTGATCCGAAGGGCATGGCGACGATGCTCAAGCGCGCGCTGGCCGAATCGCTGCGTCAGTTCCAGGGCATGAAGACGTCGGAACTTCAGGCGCGCCGTCACGAGCGCCTGATGGCTTATGGCAAGTTCAAGGAAACCGACGGTCGCTGATTCGTCGGCTCATCTCGTCAACAAGGTCGCACAACGCGTTGCCGCGTGTGCGGCCTTCGTTGTTTCTGGAGACGCTGAGCCGCCGACTGTGGCGATTGCCCTGTCAGGCGGGCGGGATTCCGCGGCGCTCCTGCACGCGTGTGCCGCGTGGCGTGATGCGGGCGCCCGTGTGCAGCTCGTTGCCCTGCATATTCACCATGGCCTGCATGCCGACGCTGATGTCTGGGAATGCGCGTGTCAGCGCATGGCCGAAGCGGTCGGCGTGGCGTTTCATGCGCGCCGGGTCCAGGTAGCGGTTGACGCGGGGCGGGGCGTTGAGGAGGCGGCGCGCGATGCCCGGTACGCGGCGCTCGAAGCGCTCTGCATGGAGACGGGCGCCTCCATTCTGCTGACGGCACATCATCAGGATGACCAAGCGGAAACGGTGCTGCTGCAGTTGATGCGCGGTGCAGGTCTCGATGGCCTGGCCGCCATGCCGATGGCGCGGGCGGGTGCGGTCACGTTGCTGCGTCCATGGGTCGATGCACCGCGCAGCGAGATCGAGCTGTACGCACATGCTCATGCGCTTAGCTGGGTCGAAGATCCCTCCAACGCCGATGCACGCTACGCACGTAATGCATTGCGTCCACTGCTTGCGGGCATGGCCGATCATTTCCCCGCGTATCGAGAGGCGCTATCGCGCAGCGCAGCGCATTTGGCGGATGCGGCTGCATTGATCGACGAGATTGCGCAGGCGGACTTGACCCAAATCGCGTCGGCGAACGGACTCGATGTGGCGGCGCTGAGCGGGCTGTCCGTGCCGCGTCAGCGTGCGGTGCTACGTGCGTGGTTGGCCGAGGCGGGCATGCGCGCGCTGCCAAGTCGACGTCTGGAGGATCTGCGTACGCAGTTGACCGACGCGCGAGATGACGGTGCGCTGCGTATTGAATTACCGGCTGGGCAGGTCAGGCGCTACCGCGGCATTGCATGGATCGACGCCGGCGCCAATGATGTCCCCGAGCCGCGCACTGTCGCTATCAGCCCGGCGCTGTTCGAGCCCGCGCATCTGGCTGAGCAGCGCGTGACGTTGGATGCATGGGGGGGGACGCTGTTGTTTGCGCCCGTGGCAAGCGACGGGGTCGCCGCTCAAACCTTGCAAGCGCCGCTGTCGCTGGCTCCTCGCCGTGGCGGGGAGCGCATCGTGCTGCGCACCGGCGCACCATCCCGCGCGCTCAAACAGGCCTACCAGGAGGCGGGCATTCCGGCCTGGGAGCGCGAACGCTTGCCGCTGCTTTATGCGGGCGAAATGCTGGTGTTCGCAGCCGGGCTTGGAATGAACCGAGCGGCCATGCATAGCGGCGCGGGTTGGCAGATCACGTGGGTGGCTGGCGGCCAAGGTGCGCTCTGACACACATCGTCACCGGTGGTTTGCTTGCCGATCGATGCAAATTGCTGTATTTTCAAAAGCTTTTGCACCGCTCCGCCTCCTCCTGATCTTTCCAAGATGGCTCTCATCGTTCACAAATACGGTGGCACCTCGATGGGTTCGGTTGAACGCATCAAGAATGTCGCCAAGCGCGTTGCCAAGTGGCACCGTGCAGGTCACCAGATCGTGGTCGTTCCGTCGGCCATGTCCGGCGAAACCAACCGCCTGCTGGGTATGGCCAAAGAGATTTCGGCCCAACCCGACCCGCGTGAACTCGACATGATTGCCTCGACCGGCGAGCAGGTGAGCGTGGGCCTGCTGGCCATCGCGCTGCATGCCGAAGGCATCGACGCCCGCAGCTACACCGGCTGGCAAGTGCCGGTGAAGACCGATTCGGCCTACACCAAGGCGCGCATCCAGTCGATCGACGACGAGCGCGTCCGCGCTGATCTCGACGCGGGCCGCGTGGTCGTCATCACGGGCTTCCAGGGCATCGACAGCGAAGGCCATATCACCACGCTGGGCCGTGGTGGTTCCGATACCTCGGCTGTGGCGGTGGCTGCCGCGCTCGAAGCCGAGGAATGCCTGATCTACACCGACGTCGACGGCGTCTACACCACCGATCCGCGCGTGGTGGACGACGCTCGCCGGCTGGACAAGATCACCTTCGAAGAGATGCTGGAAATGGCCAGCCTTGGCTCGAAGGTGCTGCAGATTCGCTCGGTGGAGTTTGCCGGCAAGTACCGCGTGAAGACGCGCGTGCTGTCGTCGCTGACCGACCCGCTGATGCCGCTCGATGTTGAGATGAACTCGGGCACGCTGATTACTTTTGAGGAAGATTCGAACATGGAAGCCGCCGCCATTTCCGGCATCGCCTTTGCCCGCGACGAAGCCAAGATCACCGTGATCGGTGTGCCGGACAAGCCCGGCATCGCTTATCAGATCCTGGGCCCGGTCGCCGACGCCAACATCGACGTCGACATGATCATCCAGAACCAGTCGGTGGAAGGCAAGACGGACTTCACCTTCACCGTGCCGCGCGGCGAATACCAGCGTGCCCTGGCGATCCTGAACGACAGCGTGAAGGCGCACATCGGCGCAGCCAGCGTGTCGGGCGACCCGAAGGTGTCGAAGGTGTCGGTGGTGGGTGTGGGCATGCGCTCGCATGTGGGCATCGCCAGCAAGATGTTCCGCACGTTGTCGGAAGAGGGCATCAACATCCAGATGATCTCCACCTCGGAAATCAAGATCTCGGTGCTGATCGATGAGAAGTACATGGAGCTGGCCGTGCGCGCGCTCCACAAGGCGTTCGAGCTGGATCAGGTGTAATCGTCTGAACTGGCACCGGATGGCCGGGGTGGCGATCCCGGAGGCCACAGATTCTCACCGCGTGTCATGCAGTTGTCGTTGACCGGGTGGGGTGAAGTGGCTAGAATACGCGCTTCGTTGCACGGGCTCCTTCGTGTGACGCAAGTTTGGGAGACGTGGCCGAGAGGTCGAAGGCACTCCCCTGCTAAGGGAGCATCCGGGCCAAAACCTGGATCGAGGGTTCGAATCCCTCCGTCTCCGCCAGTTTGGCGCTTCTCGCGGGAAGCGCACATAACAGGCGGATGCGAGTCGAGATGACGTGACGGCTCGCATTGCACTGCACGTCAAAAAGCCCGCATGGTTTGCGCCATGCGGGCTTTTTCTTTGTCTGCTGCTTTGTAGGCCGCTCAGCCTGACATGCGCGCCCCATCCGGAGATGGCGCGCGCATCCATACATCAGCCTTGACCGACGCTCTCCGGCACGCCTGCGGTCACGTTGAAGCCGCAATCGACGTAGGTGATCTCGCCGGTCACGCCGCTGGCCAGGTCCGACAGCAGGAACGCAGCCACGTTGCCGACTTCCTCGATCGTGACGTTACGGCGCAGCGGAGCTACGTCTTCCATGTACTTCAGCAGCTTGCCGAAATCCTTGATGCCGGAGGCCGCGAGCGTCTTGATCGGGCCGGCGGAGATGCCGTTGGCGCGAATGCCCTTCGGCCCGAGCGCGCCGGCAAGGTAGCGCACGCCGGCTTCCAGCGACGCCTTAGCCAGGCCCATCGTGTTGTAGTTCGGGACGATGCGCTCAGCACCCAGGTACGTCAGGGCGAGCAACGAAGCATTGGGCGACAGCATCGGCAGCGCAGCTTTTGCCAGCGCGGGGAAGCTGTACGCCGAGATGTCGTGCGCGATGCGGAACGATTCGCGCGACAGGCCATCGATGAAGTTGCCGGCGATCGCTTCGCGCGGTGCAAAACCGATCGAATGCACCAGACCGTCGAAGTGGCCCCAGTGCTGGCCGAGGTCTTCGAAGACCTTGGCGATCTGTTCATCGCTGCCGACATCGCAGTCGAACACCAGCTTGCTGTCGAACTCGGTGGCGAATTCAGTGATGCGGTCCTTGAAGCGTTCGCCGACGTAGGTGAAGGCGAGTTCTGCGCCTTCGCGCTTGCAGGCGTTTGCGATGCCGTAGGCGATCGAGCGGTTGGACAGAAGGCCGGTAATCAGAATGCGCTTGCCAGCGAGGAATCCCATGGTTTCTCCGTACAAATGTGGGGCAACGTCGCGCCCGTATGTTGCTGTGGTCACTCGTCACTGCGGCTGCGCAGCGGCGGCATCCGGGGCACGAGGCAATTAGGTGGGCGCGATCATACCGGAAAGCGGGGGGCGCCTGCCCATTTGCGCGGTGCCGCACAATCCCCGCCAGCCTTGTCAATGCGGGACGATCCCGGGCCGGAATTGGTGGGATTGCCGCGTGAGGGCGTTAGAATCGTCGAAAACAGTTTTTCAGACAGCGATCAATCGGATCAACGCATGCAAGGACTTTGGGGGCAAGGGGCGCAATGAGCGTGCGCGTTGTGGCACACAAGCGATTCATGGCGCTGTTCAGCCTGCTGGCGGCGATCTGCGCGACACCCGCCTGGGCGGCACACGGTTACGCCGAATATGGCGACCTCAAGTATCCGGCCGGTTTCTCCAACTTCGGCTATCTGAACCCGAAGGCGCCCATCGGCGGCATGCTGCTGCTCGGCAATCCGGACCGCCGCACGAGCTTCGACAAGTTCAATCCGTTCACGATCAAAGGGACGTCGGCGCCGGGCCTGAATCAGCTGGTGTTCGAAAGCCTGCTCATTACGAGCTGGGACGAAACCGCCAGCGGCTATGGCCTGCTTGCGGACGACGTGGCAGTCGCACCTGACGAACTTTCGGTCACGTTCCACATCAACCCGCGTGCGCGATTCTCCAATGGCGATCGCGTGCGCGCGTCAGACGTCAAATACTCCTACGACATGCTGATGGGCAAGGGCGCGAGCCCGGCCTATCGCAGCATGACCGCGGATGTGGCCAAGGTGACCGTGGTGGACGCCAGCACCATCCGTTACGACTTCAAGCGCAAGAACAAGGAGCTGCCGCTCATCGTCGGCGGCCTGCCGGTGTTCTCGCCCAAGTGGGGCAAGGGCAGCGGCAAGCCCGACGACCCGGATGGCGGCAAGGATGTCGCATTCGACAAGCTGACCTTCCAGGATCCCGTTGCCAGCGGGCCGTATGTGGTCGAGCGCTTCGATCCGTCGCGCGGCATTACCTTCCGTCGCAATCCCGACTACTGGGGGCGTGACCTGAATGTGCGCCGTGGCTCGTTCAATTTCGAGCGCATCCAGTACAAGCTCTACAAGGATGAAACCGCCCGCCTGGAGGCTTTCAAGGCCGGCGAGTACGACGCCATGGTGGAATACCGCGCCAAGAACTGGGCCAAGAGCTATGTCGGCGTGAAGTTCCGCAGCGGCGAGTTGATCAAGAGCGAATTCCCGCATCGTAACGGTGCCGGCATGCAGGGCTTTGTGATGAACCTGCGGCGGCCGCTGTTCCAGGATCTTCGCGTGCGCAAGGCGCTGGCGTTGGCGCTCGATTTCGAATGGCTCAATCGACAGCTTTTCTATGGTGCATATCGCCGGCTGGACAGCTATTTCGCCAATAGCGAGCTGGCCGCATCGGATTCGCTCACGGGCACGCCCAGCAAGGGTGAGCTGACGTTGCTGGAGCCGCTGCGCAGCAAGCTCGATCCGGACGTGTTTGGCGTGCTGTCCGCCCCGCCTTCGACGGATCCCCCCAGCTCACTGCGTGACAACCTGCGGCAGGCACGTCGCCTGCTGGCCCAAGCCGGCTGGACGTACACGGACGGCGCGCTGCGCAACAGCAAGGGCGAGCCGTTCGTCTTCGAGATGCTCGACGACGGCGGCGCCATGAGCCGTGTCATGGCGGCGTATGCGCGCAACCTCGAGAAGCTCGGCATCCAGGTCAACCAGCGCATGACCGATTTCGCGCTCTACCAGAAGCGGTTGGAAGAGTTCGATTTCGACATGATCTCGCTGCGCTTTCCGGATTCGCAAAGCCCCGGCAACGAGCTGAAAGACCGCTTCGGTTCAGCGGCGGCTGATGAGGCCGGCTCGGACAATGTGATCGGCCTGAAATCGCCTGCCGTGGACGCGCTGATCGACGATGTGCTGCGCGCCGACAATCGCGACGAGTTGATCACGGCATCGCGCGCGCTCGACCGTGTGCTGATGCAAGGCTGTTATGTGATTCCGCACTGGTATTCGGCCTCGCACCGCGTGGCTTACAACAAGAACCTGATGTACCCGGATCGTTTGCCGTATTACTACTCGGCCGAGGCCTGGGTGCTGACGGCCTGGTGGCGGATGCCGGAATCCGCCCAATCGGCTGCCAAATGACCGCATCGGTGACACCATGTTCGCGTACCTGATCAAACGGTTGCTGCTCCTGATCCCGACGCTGATCGGCGTGATCACGCTCACGTTTGTCGTGATCCAGTTCGTCCCTGGCGGGCCGGTCGAGCAGATGATGATGGAGATGAAGGGGCGGGGCGCGGGCGGCGAGGCCAGCGGTGGCGGCGCCTTCGACTATCGCGGGCGGCGGGGCGTCGACGCCGAGAAGATCAAGGAAATCCGCGCCTTGTATGGCTTCGACAAAAGCCCCGTCGAACGTTACTTCCTGATGCTTGGCCGTTTTGCGCGCTTCGATCTGGGTGAGAGCTACTTCCAGCACCGCAGCGTGTGGGATCTCATCAAGTCGAAATTGCCGGTATCGATTTCGATCGGGTTGTGGACATTCTTTCTCACGTATCTCATAGCGGTGCCGCTCGGCATTGCGAAGGCCGTGCGCGCAGGCAGCCGGTTCGACCTGGTGACCAGCATCATCGTGCTGGTCGGTTACGCCATCCCAGGTTTCGTGCTGGGGGTGCTGCTGCTGGTGCTCTTTGGCGGCGGTACCTTCTTCCAGTGGTTCCCGATCCGTGGCATCACGTCCGACAACTGGGACCAACTCAGCTTGCTCGGCAAGATTACCGATTACCTTTGGCACATCACGCTGCCCGTCATGGCTTCGGTGGTCGGCAGCTTTGCCGTCATCACCATGCTGACAAAAAACGCGTTCCTGGAGGAAATCCGCAAGCAGTACGTGCTGACCGCGCGTAGCAAGGGCCTGTCGGAGCGGCGCGTGCTGTGGAAGCACATCTTCCGCAACGCACTGCTGCCGCTGGTGACGGGCTTCCCCTCGGCGTTCATTGGCGCATTCTTCACAGGTTCGCTGCTGATCGAGCAACTGTTCTCGCTCGACGGCATGGGCCTGCTCTCGTACGAGGCCGTGATGCGACGCGATTATCCGGTCGTGCTCGGCACGCTGTACTTGTTCACGCTGATTGGCCTGGCGGCGCGGTTGATTTCCGACGTGTGCTACGTGCTGGTCGATCCGCGCATCCACTTTGGCTCGGTTGGGCGATAGGCGGGCCGGCAACTATGACCCAGTATTCGCGCGCTTCCACGCATGCATCCAATACGGCAGCGCCGCATCCGGTGCGCCATTCGCCGTCACCGCTCAAGCGCGCGTGGCGTCGCTTCAAACAACATCGGCTGGGCTATTGGAGCCTGCTTATCTTCGTGGTGCTGTTCGTGCTCAGCCTGGGCGCCGAGTGCATCTCCAATGACCGGCCGCTGGTGGTCAAGTATCACGGCAACTGGTATTTCCCGATCGTCAAGACGTACCCCGAAACGACCTTCGGTGGGGATTTTCCGACACCGACGGATTACCTCGATCCGTTCATCCGAGACAAGTTCAAGGAGCCGGGCAGCTTTGCGATTTATCCGCCCAATCCGTATTCGTACGAGACGCTGAACTACTTTTCGAAAGAGCCTAATCCGGCACCGCCCTCTGCGGAAAACTGGCTCGGCACGGATGATCGCGGCCGCGATGTGTTTGCGCGGCTGCTGTATGGCTTCCGTGTGTCGGTGCTGTTCGGCCTGGCGCTGACGGTGCTCGGCGTGCTGGTCGGCACGCTCACGGGCGCGCTGATGGGCTTCTTCGGCGGGCGCTTCGACATGGTGTCGCAGCGGCTGATTGAAATCTGGAGTTCGATGCCCGAGCTGTATCTGCTCATCATCTTCGCGTCGATCTTCACGCCCAGCCTCGGGCTGCTGATCATCCTGTTGTCGCTGTTCGGCTGGATGAGCCTGTCCGATTACGTGCGTGCGGAGTTCTTTCGCAACCGCTCGCTCGACTACGTAAAGGCCGCGCGGGCGATGGGCCTGTCGAGCTGGCAGATCATGTGGCGCCACATCATGCCCAACAGCCTGACGCCCGTGATTACCTTCCTGCCGTTCCGAATGAGCGCGGCCATTCTCGCGCTCACGAGCCTGGATTTCCTTGGCTTGGGCGTACCGCCATCGACCCCGAGCCTCGGTGAGCTGCTTGCGCAAGGCAAGGCCAACCTGGATGCGTGGTGGATCTCGCTGTCGACCTTCGTGGTGCTCGTGCTGACCCTCGTGCTGTTGACCTTCATGGGCGACGCGCTGCGCGATGCCTTCGACACGCGCCTGTCATTCGCGCAGCTGCGCACGCGCCAGAAACCGGCGGGGGTGAAATGACCCGCGTCGATCTGCGTTCCTCCACGCCGAAGTCCGACGGTCCGCTGCTGCGCCTGGATGACCTGTGCGTGCATTTCGAATCCGAGCACGGCGAGGTGACGGAAGCCGTCAAGCATGTCTCGCTCGACTTGCACGCCGGCGAGCGCTTCGCGTTGGTGGGCGAATCGGGCTCCGGCAAGTCCGTGACCGCGCTGTCGATCATGCGATTGCTGGCCGACGCACAATACAGCGGCCGCATCCTGCTCGAAGGCCGCGACCTGCTGGCCGCCAGCGAGCGCGAAATGCGCGGCCTGCGTGGCGCCGATGTCGCCATGGTGTTCCAGGAGCCGATGACGGCGCTCAACCCGCTGTACACCATCGGCAACCAGATCGTCGAAACGCTGGAATTGCACGAAGGCCTGGACAAGCGCGCCGCCAAGGCACGAGCGATTGCGCTGCTGGAACGCACCGGCATCGCCGAGGCGCCGCGCCGGTTTGACGCCTTCCCGCATCAGCTTTCAGGCGGTCAGCGCCAGCGCGCGATGATTGCCATGGCGTTGGCATGTTCGCCCAAGCTTCTGTTGGCCGACGAGCCGACCACCGCGCTCGACGTGACGGTGCGCATGCAGATCCTGCAATTGCTGCGCGAGCTGCAGGCCGAATTCGGCATGGCCATCATGCTGATCACGCACGACCTGAACATGGTGCGTGCCTTTGCCGAGCGTGTCGGCGTGATGGAGCGCGGCGTCTTGGTCGAAACCGGCAACACGGCCGACGTGTTTGCCGCGCCTCAGCATCCTTACACCGTGCGCCTGCTCGAGAGCCGTCCGCAGCGCGACGTGCTGCCGCTGGTGCCGCTTGCGCCCGTGCTGCTCGAAGCCGACAAGCTGACCGTCACCTACGAACGCCATCGCCCCGGGTTTGCCGGCTGGTTCCGGACCGATCCGTTTACTGCCGTCGATGCCGTGTCGCTGCAACTGCGCGAAGGCGAGACGCTCGGCATCGTCGGCGAATCCGGTTCCGGCAAGACGACGCTCGCGCAGACGCTGCTGGGCCTGCAAACGGCAAAGAGCGGCGACCTGCGTTTCCTGGGCAACTCGCTGCTGCGCATTTCGCGCGACGAGCGCCGGGCGGTGCGCGCGCGCATGCAGGTGGTGTTTCAGGATCCGTACGGCTCGCTGTCGCCGCGCATGACGATTGAGGAGATCGTCGGCGAAGGGCTGGCGCTGCACCAACCGCACGTCAACGCCACCGAGCGCCGTCACCGCGTGATCGAGGCGCTGCGCGAAGTGGGCCTCGACCGCACGGCGCTGGGCCGCTATCCGCATGAATTCTCGGGTGGGCAGCGCCAGCGCATCGCCATTGCGCGTGTGCTGATCCTCAAGCCGCAGTTGCTGGTGCTCGATGAGCCGACTTCGGCACTTGACGTGTCGATCCAGCAGCAGGTGCTTTCGCTGCTGTCAGCCCTTCAGAAAAAGTACAACCTGTCGTATCTATTCATCAGCCACGACCTTGCGGTCATTCGTGCGATGTCACATCGCGTGGTGGTGATGAAGGACGGGAAAGTGGTGGAAGAGGGCGACACTGAAGCGGTGTTGGCGTCGCCTTCACACCCGTACACCTGCAAGCTGATGGCGGCGGCTTCGCTCAACCCCTCCCGGGATAACCCGTAAAATCCACCGTTTTCGCCCCAGGGCAGTGCAGTTTGGATGCGCTGTTTTTGTAAGAATGCGCATCTAAAGTCATGTCTAAGTACATGATTTGCATGTGGATTCCGAGGAATTTGTAACGACCTTTGACAAGTCAAAGTGTCACTTTTATCATCCTGCGAGATTGTTTTAACAAGATTCGGACTGTTCTCATTTGCGGCGGCGTATGTCGACCGCATCATTACAAGTTTCCGAGGGAGAGCCAATGCAGCATTTCGTACTTCATTCCATGGCGCGCCTAGCGGTAGGGGTTGTGATCGGCTGCGGCGTGATCGTGTCGAATGCAGTGCATGCTGATACGGTCTTCAAGGACACGGAAGTCCGCGCCGACGTCAAGCCCGAAGCCAAGCCGGGCCTCATTTCCAACGTGATGAGCAAGACCGGCGACGTGGTCATGAACGCCCTGGGCATGATCGGTCTGCGCTACCGTTTCGGCGGTAACACGCCGGAATCGGGCCTCGACTGCAGCGGCTTCGTCCGCTACGTTTTCAACGACACGTTCGGTTTCCTGCTGCCGCGTCGCGCCGTGGAAATGAGCCGCGTCGGCACCAGCGTGGACACGGCTGAACTGCGTCCGGGCGACTTGGTGTTCTTCAACACCATGCGCCACACTTTCTCGCACGTTGGCATCTACATCGGCGACAACAAGTTTGTGCACGCACCGTCCACCGGCAGCAAGATCCGCGTGGATGACATGACCGCCTCGTACTGGGTGACGCGCTATAACGGTGCCCGCCGCATCGAAGGCAACTCCGGTGCCGCAATCAAGGACGGCGCCGACAACTTTGTCGAGCAACTCAAGCGCGTCGATCCGAACGCCGCTGGCAAGCCGCTGGCCATGTACGGCGGTTGATTCGCTCCGATTTGCTATTTGCTATCGCGCAATAGAAAAAAGACCGCCGCGGCGGTCTTTTTTGTTGCCTGCTGACGGCCGCGTCAGTGCGGTGGCAGCGGGGCGCCCACGACGGTCTGCGTCAGATGCAGCTTTTCGCGCAGCAGCGGCATGGCGGCCTGGGCAGCCTGCTCGCCTGCCAGGATCGCCTCGTTGCGCGCGGTAAAGTCGCTGCCCTTCACAAACGGCAGCGACGGCGTGATGACCACATCGGCCTGGGCCAGCTCCGTCTTGCTGATGCTCTGGCCCATGATGGCCGTCGTCTGTAGCAGCATGCTGGCCTGTCCCGACACCGCTTGGTTGGCGGGGTCTGCCGAGATGTTCACCGCAATCACGAACGTCGCGCCCATCTGCTTGACGTAGGTAACCGGCACGGGCGCCACAAGGCCGCCGTCCACATATTGGCGTCCGCTGATCGTTACCGGCTGGAACACGCCCGGGATACTGCACGACGCGCGAACCGCCTGACCGGTATTGCCGCGCCGGAACAGGATCGGCTTGCCGCTTGTCAGGTCCGTCGCGACGATGCCGAGCGGAATGCGCATCTGCTCGATGCTCTTTTGCTTGACCAGCCGGTTGATGTATTTCTCCAGCGCCTCGCCCTTGAGCCAGCCGCCGAAGCGCGTGCCGAACGGCAGTGCCCAGTCGGCGATCATGGCCTCGTCCATCTTGAGCGCCATGCGGTTCATTTCGAGCCCCGACATGCCCGATGCGTAGATCGCTGCCACCACGCTACCCGCGCTCGTGCCGGTGATGAAGTCGATCTGAATGCCCTGGGCTTCCAGCATCTTAATCACGCCGATGTGCGCAAAACCGCGCGCGGCGCCGCCGCCCAGTGCCAATCCGATCCGCACGGGCTGCGTGGCTGGTTGGGCCGTGGGTGGAAGCACGGCCGTGGCGGGGGTGACGGGCGTTTCGGTTTTGCCGGACGAAAAGCCCGTCACGGTGCAGGCGGAGAGCATCGAGGCGCCGGCGGCGCCCAGGAAGAGGCGGCGTTGCATGAGGAGGTTGGGGCGGTTGGGTATGTCGCGCAGTGGTGTTCGGTCGTACCCGAGCGCGCTGCGGCCGGCCGCCATTGTGCCAAAGTTCGGCGACGGATCGGCCAGACAGGCGCAGCTCGGTTGCTATAATTTCGGTTTTGATAGAGGCCGCTCAGGATCCGCGCTCAGGATTCGATCACGCGGCCTTATTCGTTCGGCCATTCCTATGACACAGCGCGTCCGCACTCGTTTCGCCCCCAGCCCCACCGGCTTCATCCACCTCGGCAACATCCGCTCGGCACTTTATCCGTGGGCCTTCGCACGCAAGATGAAGGGCGATTTCATCCTGCGCATCGAAGACACCGACGTGGAGCGCTCCAGCCAGGAAGCCGTCGACGTGATCCTCGAGGCGATGGCGTGGCTGGACATGGATATTGACGAAGGCCCGTTCTACCAGATGCAGCGCATGGACCGTTACCGCGCCGTGGTCGCGCAGATGGTGCAGCAGGAGCTGGCTTACCCGTGCTACATGAGCACCGAAGAACTCGATGCCCTGCGCGAAGCGCAACGCGAGCGCGGCGAGAAGCCCCGCTACGACGGCACCTGGCGCCCTATGCCTGGCAAGGTGTTGCCGACGCCGCCGGCCGGCGTGCAGCCTGTGATCCGTTTCAAGAACCCCATCGGCGGAAGCGTCGTGTGGGACGACGCCGTGAAGGGCCGCATCGAAATCTCCAACGACGAACTCGACGACCTGGTGATCGCGCGCCCCGATGGCACGCCCACGTACAACTTCTGCGTGGTCGTCGACGACATGGATATGCAGATCACCCACGTGATCCGCGGCGATGACCACGTCAACAACACCCCCCGCCAGATCAACATCCTGCGCGCGCTCGGCGGTACGCCGCCGGTCTACGCTCACTTGCCGACCGTGCTCAACGAGCAGGGCGAGAAGATGAGCAAGCGCCACGGCGCCATGGCCGTGACGGGCTATCGTGATGCTGGCTATCTGCCCGAGGCGATCGTCAACTACCTTGCGCGCCTGGGCTGGGCCCACGGTGATGCCGAGATCTTCTCGCGCGAACAGTTCATCGAATGGTTCGACCTCGAGCACCTGGGCAAGTCGCCGGCGCAATACAACCCCGAAAAGCTCGCCTGGCTGAACAACCACTACATCAAGCAGGCCGATAACGCGCGCCTGGCCGATCTGGTGAAGCCGTTCATTGAAGAGCTGGGTGGCAAGGTCGATGGCGGCCCTGTGCTGGCCGACGTGATTGCGCTGGTGAAGGATCGCGCCAACACGCTTCGTGAAGTCGCCCAGACGGCGCTGCTGTTCTATCGCACGGATATCACCGTCGAGCCGGAACTGGCCGCGCAGCATCTTACCGACGACGTACGCCCTGGCATTGCCGCGCTGGCAGAGAAGCTCGGCGCGCTGCCTGAGTGGAAACGCGAGGCTATTGGCGCTGCCTTCAAGGAAGTGTTGGCCGCACAGGGCTGGAAGATGCCAAAGCTGGCAATGCCGGTGCGCCTGCTGGTGGCGGGCCAACTGCAAACGCCGTCGATTGATGCCGTGCTGGAACTGTTCGGTCGCGACGTTGTTCTGCGTCGCCTGGCTGCGTGATGAATGCGGCTCAAAAATTTTTGCGAAAGGGTATTGCCAAGCGCTAAACACTTCCCCTATACTCTTGTTTTCGCTGCAACACGAAGCGAAATGCAGTAAGAAGCAAGCAGTAAAAGGCAGTACCTTGGGGCTATAGCTCAGCTGGGAGAGCGCTTGCATGGCATGCAAGAGGTCAGCGGTTCGATCCCGCTTAGCTCCACCAAAATGCCGGAAGATTCGATTCAAAAATAAATTTTGAAAAGAGGCTTCCAAAACGCAAAAAAGTTCGTTATAGTAGCGGACTTCGCAGCGTAAGACAGAAAGCGTTGCAAAACAGTTTCTGTCCCCTTCGTCTAGAGGCCTAGGACATCACCCTTTCACGGTGAGTACAGGGGTTCGAATCCCCTAGGGGACGCCAAAACAAGAGCTTAACCAGAAGCTCATTAGCAGAATCAGTCTCTAGCTGATTTTGCAACCGACACGGAGCGGTAGTTCAGTCGGTTAGAATACCGGCCTGTCACGCCGGGGGTCGCGGGTTCGAGTCCCGTCCGCTCCGCCAAATCAAAACCCGCTGCTTGCAGCGGGTTTTTTCTTTTGCGCTTTCTATTCAATTCCAGTCGATCCGGATTGATGTCGTTTTAAAGCGGCCGCGAATGGCTTGCTTTAATCGGCGGTGCGGCTGACGCGATTGAAATAGCTGAGCAGCAACGCACCGGCCACCATCAAACTGAGCGCATTGGCGGCCCAGAACCCGGCTGCGCCACGCAGTGCCGTCGCAACGTCCCCCAGCAGTCCAAATCCGAGCACATAGCCGCCGCCCAGGCCTACGCCCCACAGTGAGAGCGCGTAGATAACGGTTGGGATGAGCGCGATCTTGTATGCGCGCAGGATAAACGCCGTCATGACCTGCACCGCATCGAACATCTGGTAGAAGGCGATGAAGGGCAGCAGGGGCACCGCAGTCGCCAGGACAGCGGCATCGTGCGTGTAGAGGCTCACCAACTCCCGCCGTAAGAACAAGACGGCCGCGCCAACAATGACCGCACACATCACCGCCAACCTGATGCCGTTCAACGAGATGCGCCGGGCCGCCACGCGATCGCGCGCGCCGATCGACTGCGCAGCCAGTATCGACGTCGCGATCGACAGGGATAGCGGCACCATGTAGGCCACCGCGCCAAGGTTGGCGGCAATCTGATGCCCTGCCAGGACTACCGTGCCAAGGCGTGCGATGAAGATCGCCATCAACGTGAACGACGTGATCTCGATCAGGTAGGTGAAGCCCATCGGCACACCCAGGCGTACCAGCGCCCACAGCCGCGCGCGATTGGGTGGCGAGTACTGCGTGAAAATCGCAAACGGCTTGTACGCCGGGTTACGCATCAGGATGGCAGCCGCAGCGACAAACCAGAGCCAACTGATGATCATCGAGGCGAGTGCGCATCCCGGGCCGCCCATCGCTGGGATGCCCATGCCGCCATACAGGAACAGCCCGTTCAGCGGAAATTTGATGACCAGGCCGGCAAGCTGCAGCACCGTCACCATCACAGGGCGCGACAGCGCGTTGTTCAACGCGGAGTAGATCCGGAAGCCGAGCGCTGCGGGCAACGCGAGCGCTTCATACCGCAGGTAGGCGGTGGCTTTCTCGGTGAGTTCGGGCGTGGCGTCCGCCAGCTGCAGGAGTGGGGCAGGGAACCACAGGATCAGCATGCCGATCGCCGCGAGCACCAGTCCGAGCCAAACGGCCTGGCGGACCTCCTCGCCGATCTCGCTGTGCCTTTGCGCGCCGTACAGTTGGCCGGCGATGGGCGAGAGCGCTTGCAGCACGCCCATCAGGCTGATGTAGACCGTCACATAGATCGACCCGCCGAGCCCGATGGCAGCAAGATCTGCCGCCGAGGCGCGGCCGGCCATCGCCGTATCCAATACGCCGAAGGCAATCACAGCCAACTGGCCGATCAGTACCGGCCAAGCCAGTGCGGTAATGCGGCGGACGTCGGCGACAAACATGTGCGTGCTACCGGATGCGTTACGGGCGCAGCTTGCGTCGGCGTGTGGTGGCCGGTGTGGGCGGCGGATGTGTGGCGGCAGCCGCCTCGGTCAGGCGGTACATGCGGAAGTGCTCGTCGCGGTCGGCGGGGCGGCGGCCTTCCCAGATCAGGCGCCACTCGTAGTTCGACACGCTTGTCGGCGCGCCATAGTCATACGGGTCATGACGCAGCAGGATGTCGCAGTTGTCCTCGGCGCTGCCAAAACGGATATGGCCGAAGTACGCGAACGACGCGAGCTGCGCATCGCCCATGCGGATCGGCTGCACACACGTGTAGGTGCGCGGCAGCGCCAGGGCGGCTGACTGTGCGACATCGCGGTACGTCTTGGCGTAGTTGATGGTGGGCAACCACAGCGTCATCATCAGCACCCACATGAGCGTGGTGCCGGCGGCCGAGATCACCACTGCGCGCCAGATGGCCTTGGGCGCACGTGATGTGCGCCAGACGACGATCAGCACCCACGCCGCGGTCACGAGCAGCGCGCAGACCAGTGCGGTCCAGCTGAACTCGGGGCGATAGCCCGGCACGATGCGGTACACGTTGCGTGCAAGCTGAGGCGGAAAGCCGGTCATCTTGGCAATCCACAACAGCCAGAGAGTGCCGCCCAGAATGGTGAAGGCCAGCAGCGCAAACCAGTCGATTGCGCTGATTGCGCCACGCTTGAGCGTGGGCAGCGCGAACGTCGCCATCACGGCCATCGGCGGAATCAGCAAGAGGAAACCATCGTCGCCCGGGTGAGGCTGCATGAGCAGCAACACAAATTGCGGCAGGAAGACAGCCAGCGGCAGGGTGATATGCGGAGCGGTGCGCATGCCGCCCCAGCTCTTCCATGCCCATGCGGCCAACGGCCAGACCGGCCACGCAAACAGCGGCAGGTTGCGTGCGACAAAGCCAAGCGAATGGGCGGTCGGGCCCGCATATTGGTGGCGATCGAAGCGCGCCCATTCGCGGATGTAGGTCACGGCGTCAGTCGGATTATTTGCCAGCAAGTACGCCATCGCCGGCCACGAGCAGCCGAGTACGAGCGACACGGGCAGCGCCACTGTCAGCAGCGGGCGCAGCGGTATCACTCGCGTGGCATGTGCGGCGATCAATACGGCCACCGCGATTGCCAATGGCAGGATCGGGCCGCCGGCCAGCGAGAGGCAACCGATGCCGATGCCGTAGATGAGGCTGCCGTGCACCGGTTTGTCGAGCGCTCGGATCAAGCCATACACCGCGACCGCAACGAAGCACAGCGCGCCGACCAGCGGTGTCGTTTCGTGGCCGCGCTGTGCAAGGCCCACACAGGCCAGGAAGATCAGCAGTGCACCATCCGCCAGCGTACGGCCGTAGTCACGCGTGTTGGGCTGGCCGCCGAAGACGAATTCAAAGGGTTGGACTTCTGCGCGGCGACCCAGCAGATACGCGCCATACCAAATGCACGCGCTGGTGACGAAGAAGAAGAGAGCGGTGGCCAGGCGCGACGCATCTGCCGGCCCCAGCCATTGTCCGAAGAGGCGAATGAAGGCGCCACCGATCCAGAACACCAGCGGCCCCGATTGCACGATCGGGCGGCCGACGATGTTGGGCATCAGCCAGTCCTGCGCATTGCCCGTGGCGAGCGTCCACATTGCGCCGAAGCCGGCGGCGTCTTCGTTCTTCCACGGGTCGCGCGAGAATAGCCCCGACAGGCCGTAGATAACGCAGATGGCGAGCAGCAGCCAGCGCGGCAGCTCGCGGGTGGCGGCGGCAGTCAGGCGGATGCGCGAGACGCGGGTGGTGTTCATCGAGTGTCAGACCGGGCGAGCCCAGCCGGGGTTGCACAGCGACGTGCGGATCGTAAAGAGGGGCCGAATCAATGGCCTACCATGTGCCGAGAAACAAAAAAGGCAGCCGGAGCTGCCTTTTTCTGACCACTAAGACGGTCTGCACTGAGCGGGTCATGCGCTGAGCCGTCTCCGGCGCCGGTATTACTTGGCAGCCTTGCCGATCTTGCTGCCGAACTTGTTGCGGAACTTTTCGACGCGGCCGGCCGTGTCCAGGACCTTTTGCTGGCCCGTGTAGAACGGGTGCGATTCGGACGAGACTTCGATCTTGGCCAGCGGATATTCCTTGCCGTCCAGCGTGATCACTTCCTTGGTCTGGATGGTCGAGCGGGTGATGAACTTGAAGTCGCTGGACATGTCCTGGAACACGACTTCGCGGTAATTCGGGTGAATGCCTTCTTTCATGATGGGCCCTGGGGTAGAGGTAGCCAATTCGCGGCGCGCTTCAGGTGCTCACAGGGTAGGAGCCACCGTGCGACCAGCCCTCGAATCACTTGCCGGGTGGAGAAACGAGAATTATGCCAGAGAAACAAAGGCTTGAGCAACGCGCTTGCCGCAAAATCCGTCGTGCCGGTGCATCGAAAAGTGACTAATCAAGCCTATCTCGATCAAGGCGCGGCCAAGCGCTCGATCGTCAGCACGCCGTGGCCGTCCAGATCCATCGTTTTGGTGTCGCCGATGCGCAACGAGGTGTCCAGGTTGCGCGTCCAGGTATCGACCCGGGCAGGGGCCTCCGCGTCGGGCGAGGGCTGGAACCGATGCAGCGTTACCCCGATGGACAGCGTCTGGAACTCGCCCGACACGACCATCGGCTGCAGGGTGACGTCGACGCCAGTCTTCGCCCAGCGGTGACGTATGAATTGGCACGTGGTGGTGTCGCAGCCCTGCGGGATCGTGTCGTCGGGAAGGCCTGCGGCGAAGCGCGTCTCCCATTCTTTGCGCGGCATCGAACCGCCTACGTCGTACGTATGCGTACGTTCGAGCACGGCAACGTGCTGCCCCGTGGGGGACGTGTCCGTCGCAAGCGTGACGCGTTTGGTCTCGGATTGCCCATCGAATTGCGCGGTGACGCTGAGGACCACGGGCACGGTCGGTTGTGCCGACACCGTACCGGCAGCGAGCCAGCTACCGAGCAGCGTTGCACGAAGCGCTTGGCGAATCGTCATGGCAGGAAGCCCTCCTGGCGTGGTTCAGATTCCAGCACGCGCCGTGCCGGATCCTGCAGGTAGAAGGCCTGCAGGAGCGCGTACAACGACGGCAGCGTCTCGAGCATGGCCACCGGTTCGACGAAGAACACCTCCGACGCCACCGCAAAGAACTCAGCCGGATGCTCTGCGCCATAAGGGTCGAGCAACGACAGGATCGGATCGTCGCCCCACCGGCGCTCGGGAATCTGCTCGCAACGATGGGCAAAGGCGTCGTACTCGGCGAAGAGGTCATCGGCCCATTGCTCGCGGTCGACGCTGCCATGCAGGCGCGAAGAAAACGCCGGGATGCCGTCCGATTCGCCGTTGAGCATGTCCAGCTTGTGCGCGAACTCATGCATGACCACGTTGTACGGCTGCCCGCCGGGCTCGGCCAGTGCGCCTCCGAGTTCGATGTCCTGCCACGACAGGATGACCGGGCCGTGCTCCCATGCTTCGCCGGCGGCTTCTTCACGCACGTTGTGGACCACGCCGTCTTCGTCCATGACTTCCTTGCGGATGATGAACTCGCCGGGGTAGATCACCACGCCGTGCCATCCGCCGTACCACGACATGCCCAACTCCAGGATCGGCACACTGGCCTGCACGGCAATGCTGATGACCATGTCGTCGGTGAGCGGCAAATCGTGCGCGGTTGTGAATTCCTTTTCGGCGATGAAGAGCGTGGCTGTTTCACGAAGGCGTGCGAGGTCGGCGTCGGACCAGTTGAGCAGAAAGGGCAGGCCATCGAGTGCGCGTGACCACAGCGCGTCGGAAATGGCGTAACGCGCCAGGCGCCGCGTACGTGCGCGGCCTGAGAACCAGCGGAAAACGGACGAAAGCATGCGGCCAGTATATCGGCCGTCGCGTGCGACTTTGCGACGTGCGCTCTCGCTTTGGATGGAATCAGGCGACCGAGAGCAGGCGCGCGCCGCGCTGATTGGCGACGTACACCGCCTCGGTACGGCTGCGGACCTTCAGGCGCCGATACAGCGTGCTGATATGCGCCTTTGCTGTTGCTTCGGAGATATTCAGCATGCGGCTGATCGTCTTGACCGGATGCCCGCGCGAGAGCAGCACCAGAATCTCGTACTGCCGCGGCGTAATGCCGAGCAGCTTCGGATCGGTCTGCGGATCGCCTGCCAGCGCCGGGTTAGGCGCGCCATCCAGGCGCGACTCCGGTAGCAGGGCGCTGGCCGGAATGTATTGACCGCCCACCAGCACGAGTTCAAGAGAGGCCGCGATGACTTCGCCGGGCGAATGTTTGAGCGTGTAGCCGGACAAGCCCATCTGCATGAGCGTGCGGATGATGTCGGGCGATTCGGATTCGGCCAGCACGACCACGTGGCGCGCGTGCGGCCGGTGCATGATCTCGCCGATGGCTGACAGCTCATCAAGATGTGGCAGCGGCAGGCCGATGACAAGAAGGCCCGCGTCGGCATTGGTTTCGATGGCGTCGAACATCCCTTCGTCTGGCTCGACGACAGTGACGCCAGTGACGCCCTTGAGCGTCCGTAGCAGGTGCGCAATGCCTGTACGCACCAACGGATGGGCTTCGATCAAAACAGTGTTCATCGTTGTTCTCGACCTGTTACCGATCTTGCGAACATCCTTGTCGCCCAGGCGAGATACAGGCCGGAGCAGACCCCCGTTCCGAATCATTTTAGTGGCGGAAGTCAAAAATGACAGCCGCCACGGCCATGCCTCGGGACCTTCGTTGCCGAGTCCTGGCTACTGTAGCCCAGCGTTTGCCAGGGTGCGCAATTCGACCACCTGAGAGCCTGCACCCGTCAACAGCGGCATTTTTATCGCGCCAGCTGTTTCAATCGCGACACAAAAATCGCGTGCAATGCCGGGTTGCTTGGTTCTCTGTGTGGAAAATATCCCGTTAAAACAAGGCGTTAGCCGTCATGGCATGGATGTCGCTCTATACCCGTCGGGGAGGAGCGAGCCATGCCGACATTCGCGCAGCGCTGTGCTCGACGTTTGCCGTTTGGGTGGACGGTCGAGAAGACCGGAGTGGTCGCGAATCGCGCGGCCATGGTCGTCATGAGGCCGGCGTTCGGAGTAGACGGCGATTTCATCATGCGGCATGCAATCACGCTGCTGATCGCCCTTCGAAGGGTTCGCGCCGATACGTTGCCGGCGCGACTCGCCTTCGGTGTCATTCCCACCCGCGCATTCGATCCATCCACTGATTCTGTCGTGTCCGCTCTCACGGAGGGCGAACCGAGTACGTCGCATGCGTGGCCTAACAATCCAACGGCGACGGGGGTTGCGCAATCCCCCCGGAAGTGGGGTGTGTCGATATATGCCCGCTGCCATGCCGGATTCCAGACGCAGCGACCGTCTTTGGCCGGTCTCGTTACGCTTTGCGCGGCGCCGCACGCACCAAATGTGGCGCTTTCGCAACGTACCGCGAACGGACTGTCGCTGCAGCTGTTCAATGGTTTCGTGCTCCGTCCCCCGGCGGGCACTCTTTTCTCTGCCGCTATCCTCGAGTGGGGTCCCGATGCAAGCCAACCTCACGGCGTTCGCCGCGCTGGCGCCGCCGCATTATTCAGCATTCGCAGTGCAATTCACTGCATTGAACCAGGTCATGGATGGATCGGCCGAGGGAAGGCGTCCTGATTGAGCGTTCCTGCCGCATCCAAGTACGCCAGGGGGCGCAGCTTCAAGCTGCGCCCCTCCCTGGAATATCCCTGATGCGACGACGCCTAAGCCGGATGCAGCGGATGCTCCGCCCGAATGCCGTGCTTCTGCATTAACCGATACAGCGTGACGCGAGACACCGCCAGTTCGCGTGCCGTCATGCCCATATGAAAGCCGTTGCGGGCGATGGCCGTGCGGATGGCATCCGACTCCGCACCTTCGCGTGCTTCTTCCAGCGTCTGGCCCGACACGGATGCGTAGCCTTCGAGGTGCAGATCGGCGGCGGAAATCTTGCGGTTGTCGGTCATCACCAGTGCGCGGCGCACGCGGTTGATGAGTTCGCGTACGTTGCCCGGCCACGGGTAATGCATCATCGCGTGCAACGCGCAGGGCGTGAAGCCGCGGATGCGGTGCGAGGCTTCGCTCGCGTGCTGCGCCAGGATGTGTTCGGCCAGCAGCACGATGTCGCTGCCGCGCTCGCGAAGCGGCGGCACGGACAAGGTCAGCACGCACAGTCGATGAAACAGATCGGTGCGAAATCCCCCGTGGTGCTGGGCCGCTTCCAGATCCACGTGCGTTGCCGAAATGATGCGGATGTCCAGCGGAATCGCCTGGTGTCCGCCAAGCCGCGTAATCGTGCCTTGTTGCAGGAAGCGCAGCAGGCTGACTTGGCTCTCGAGCGGCAGATCGCCGATTTCATCGAGGAACAGCGTGCCGCCGTTGGCGTGCTCTACCCAACCGATATGACGCTGGTGCGCGCCGGTAAAGGCACCTTTTTCGTAGCCGAACAATTCTGACTGGATCAGGTGCGGCGGAATCGCCCCGCAATTGATGGCGATGAACGGGCCGCCTGCGCGCGAGGACGCCTCATGAATGGCCTGCGCGGTCAGTTCCTTGCCGGTGCCCGACTCGCCCGCGATAAACGCGGGTGCGCTGTTTTGGGCGACCTTGCGGATGGCGCGAAACAGGCCGTGCATGGCGGGGCAGTCGCCCAGCATGCGCGCATGATTGGCCTTCGGCGCTGGTGTGACTTCCTGCGCGAGCGACGCCATACCCCAGGCGTGACGCAGCGAATACGCAGCCTCGTCCGTGCGCAGCGGCATTTGCACGTAGTCCACGCAGTAATCGCGCACGAGCTGCCGTACGCGTTCGTGATTCAGCATGGCCGGCGGCAGCGCGGCCACCCAGCCCACATGTGGCACCTGCATGCAGCGCTCGAGCAAATCCAGCTCCGCAGCCGAGAACGCGCTGCCGAAATCGACCAACCCTGCCGTGGGAACGCCGTCACGAATGGCACAGCCCAGCTCACGCATCGACGTCACACGTCGCACGTGCCAGTCCGCGCCCAGAATCGTCTCGTCGATCTCCCCCATCCCCGCACGTGACGCCACTACGACGGTTCGGCACGCAGCAGTACATTCCAGCGACTCTTCGCGCATGGTTTCCCCCGTTCGATTTTTGGTGTGGTTCCTTCTTTGCCGAGGCGGCTCAGCCAGGGCAGGCTTGCAGTATGGTTGCCGGGTTTCTGTTTTGCGATGACGTTTAAGGACGATGGTGGCAAACGCTTGCGCCCGGCACCTGTAATGCAAATGAACTAGCGAATTTCACAACTTTGACGAGAAAATCCGCTGGGAAAACGGGCGGTTGACCGGGCAATAAAAAAGCGCACCACAACGGGTGCGCTTTTCGCTATGCAGGCAGGAGACTTAGCCGCCGCGTCGCATCATGTCGAAGAACTCGGCGTTGTTCTTCGTCGTCTTGAGTTTGTCGAGCAGGAATTCCATCGCCTCGACTTCATCCATGTCGTGGATGAACTTACGCAGAATCCACACCTTCTGCAGGATGTCCGGCTTGATCAGCAGCTCTTCGCGGCGCGTGCCCGACTTGTTCAGGTTGATGGCCGGGTAGACGCGCTTCTCGGCAAGGCGGCGTTCCAGGTGCACTTCCATGTTGCCGGTGCCCTTGAATTCTTCGTAGATCACGTCGTCCATGCGGCTGCCGGTTTCGATCAGCGCCGTGCCGATGATGGTGAGGGAGCCGCCTTCTTCCAGGTTACGTGCGGCACCGAAGAAACGCTTCGGGCGCTGCAGCGCGTTGGCGTCGACACCGCCGGTCAGCACCTTGCCCGAGGTCGGCACCACGGTGTTGTAGGCGCGGGCCAGACGCGTGATCGAGTCCAGCACGATCACCACGTCTTTCTTCAGCTCGACCAGGCGCTTGGCTTTTTCGATGACCATTTCAGCCACTTGCACGTGACGCACGGCAGGCTCATCGAACGTCGATGCCACCACTTCGCCGCGCACGGTCCGCTGCATTTCGGTCACTTCTTCCGGGCGCTCGTCGATCAGCAGCACGAACAGCTCGGCTTCCGGATGGTTCGTCGCGATGGCGTGCGCAATGTGCTGCAGCATCACGGTCTTGCCCGACTTCGGGCTTGCCACCAGCAGCGCGCGCTGGCCGCGGCCGATCGGGGCAATCATGTCGATGATGCGACCGGTGATGTTCTCTTCGGCCTTGATGTCGCGTTCGAGCGTGAGCGGCTTGTTCGGGTGCAGCGGCGTCAGGTTCTCGAACATGATGCGGTTCTTGACCGCCTCAGGAGGCTGCGCGTTGACCTTGTCGACCTTCACCAGCGCGAAGTAGCGTTCGCCGTCCTTGGGCGTGCGGACTTCGCCTTCGATCGTGTCACCGGTGTGCAGATTGAATCGGCGGATTTGCGACGGGCTGATGTAGATATCGTCGGTGCTGGCCAGATACGAAGTCTCGGGCGAGCGCAGAAAACCGAAGCCGTCCGGCAGCACTTCAAGCGTGCCATCACCGAAAATCGTTTCGCCCTGTTTCGCCTTCTTTTTCAGGATGGCAAACATCAATTCCTGTTTGCGCATGCGCTGCGCGTTATCGATCTCCAGCTGCCCCGCCATTTCCAGCAATTGGGACACGTGCAAGGATTTCAGTTCTGTCAGATGCATAGACGAAAGATGAGGGAAGGGCCCGAACGGGCGGCGAAACGAGAAACGGGGGAGGGGGGAAAGGTCGAGCGAACGCTCGGGGAAACAGATTGGCTGCCATCTTAGCACAACGCTGGCGAGCTTCCAGGCGGAAGTGCGCCAGCGTGTGTGGGGGGCAACGCGAAGGGTTGCCCGCAGCCGAAAACGGCTTACAGGTGGCTGTCCAGGAATGCGGTCAGTTGCGACTTGGACAGCGCGCCGACCTTCTGGGCGGCCACAGCGCCATTCTTGAACAGAATCAGCGTCGGGATGCCGCGAATGCCAAACTTGGCCGGCACGCCCTGGTTCTCATCGACGTTGATCTTGGCGATCTGCACTTTCTCGCCGTAGTCCTTGGAAACTTCGTCCAGGATCGGGGCGATCATCTTGCAGGGACCGCACCATTCGGCCCAGAAATCGACCAGCACGGGTTTGTCGGACTTGAGCACGTCTGCCTCGAAGGACGCGTCGCTCACATACTTGATCTGTTCGCTCATGGCGGGAACCTCTGTTATTTCGTAAAAGCTGGCGACGTGCGCCGAACCCATACATTACACGATTACACGAACCGGCGTGTATTGGGACCACTGTCGGCGCGGGTGCTGCTGATATAGTACCGAGGCCCCCGTTTTCAACCGATTTGACCGTTGATTGTGGCTATCGCACCGATAGCTGCAGGTCTTCGCTTCCCGGTATATCGCCATATTCCACGCATGCAGACGCTTGCCTTCGCGCCTGGCCCAGCATTCCTTTCCCGTGCCGCCGACGCTGCATGGCGCTTTCTGGATGCGCATGCGCAAGCCGCCGGCAGCGCTACGATCGTCGTGCCGACCGCCGCGCAGATACCGGGCGTGCGCAGTGCCCTGCATGCCAGCGCGCAGGCGACCGGCACGCCGCGTTTGCTGCCGCGCATTCTGACCCTGGGGCACTGGCTGCTCGATTTGCCGCCGGAAGCAGGTTTGCCCGCCGCGCGCACGCCGCTGTCCCGATTGCTTGCGGTGCAGCAGGCCCTCAAGACGCAGGCTTGGCTGCGTGAAGCGCTCGGCGCGCAGGACGATGCCGCACTCTGGGGCGTCGCGCAGGTGCTCGTGACGGTGTCGGATGAACTGTCGCAGCGCTGGCTGACGCTGGATGCGGCGCATAGCGGCGCAGATGGGCGGCCCGACGAGCTGGAGTCGGCGTTGGCCGAAGCGTTGGAGCGCACCTACGCACAATTGTCTGAACGCTTTCTTGGTACCGAATCGCGCATTGTGCTGACGTTCTGGCGCTTGCTGTCAGGCGCGACGGACCCGATTCCAATGCGCCTGCGCGCCATGCGGCGTCTGCTTGACGAACTGCACGGCCCTGTCGTCTGGATGAGTCCGACGGACGCCGAGGCGGTCGACCTCGATTTCCTGCAGCGCGCCGCCGAGCGCGTGCCGGTGCTGAGCATCGGCTACGACTGGAATGCGCCCGAGACCGGCACATCCGCGGCGCCTTCCACGCATGCGGATTTCCGCGACTTGCTGCTGCACGCCTGGCCCGAATGTGCGACGGCCGCACAGGCTGAGGACGATGGCGCCGATGCGCAGATGCCGGCGCCAATCCTGCGCATAGCCGGCGCCGCGCGCTTTGAGGACGAAGCGGCCTTTGCCGCGCATACGCTGGTCGATTGGCTGAACACCGGGCGCCGCTCGTTGGCGTTGGTGGCGCAGGATCGCATCGTGGCGCGGCGCGTTCGCGCGTTGCTGGCGCGCGTGAACGTGCCGGTGCGGGATGAGACCGGCTGGAAGCTTTCGACGACGCGCGCCGCCGCAGCGCTCATGCGCTGGGTCGACGTGGTGCAGGGCGACGGCGATACCGCGGCGCTGCTGGATCTCGTCAAAAGCCCTTTCTGTTTGCGTGACGCCGATGCCGGCACTGCCACGCCCGCATGGGTCGCAGAGCTGGAGCGCCGGGTGCGCCGGCACAACGTTTCGGGCGGTTGGGGACGGTTGCGCCGACTGGTGGCCGACCGCTCCGCCAATAAAGCCGATGGCGAAGCAAAGGTCAGCCGCCTGGCCGATCGCGTCGGCGTGTTGGCCGACGAAGCGGCGTTGTGGCGCCGGGCAGGCAGCGCGACGCTTGACGCGTGGGTAACGCTGCTGGCAGGGACGCTCGATCGCCTGCATATGCGCACCGGCTTGCAGAACGACGATGCAGGTCGTCAGTTGCTGGATTGGATTGACCGTCTGCGCACATCGATACACGGCAGCACCGATGCGGGCGCGCGGTTCTCGCTCACCGAGTGGCGGGCGTTGCTGTCGATGCTGCTCGAATCTGCGGTCTTCAGTGAGCCTTCACCGCCCGCGGACCGGCGCGTTGTCATCCTGCCGCTGAATGGCGCGCGCATGCGGCGCTTTGATGGCGTGGTGGTGGTCGGCTGCGATGATGCGCAGCTGCCGTCCGCACAGCCGGAATGGCTGTTTTTCTCCAACGACGTGCGCCGTGAATTGGGTTTGCCCGACCGCGCCCAGCGCTTTGCGCAGCAGGCGCGGGACTTGGCGGAAGTGCTGCTCAATCAGCCCGAGGTGGTGTTGTCCTGGCAACGCCACGGCGGACGCGGCGAGCCGCATCGCCTTTCCGGCTGGCTCGAACGTCTGCAACGCCGGTTGGCGGTGAGCGGCGTGCGTATCGATACGTCCGTCACGTTGCCCAGCCTGCAGACCACCAGCCAGCCGACCGACATGCCGGCGCCCGCCGCTCCGACGCTGGTGCCGTCCACGCTGAGTGCGGCTGCTTACAACAGCCTGCGCCGCTGTCCTTACCAGTTTTTCGTCGGCCGCATGCTGCGCCTGGGCGAGTTGGAAGAGGTGTCCGACGAGCTGGAGAAACGCGACATCGGCGAGATTTTGCACGCGATCCTGCATCGCTTTCACCGGCAGTTGCTGGAAGCGCCGATGCACGATCCGGCGGATCGCCAGGCACTGCTGCAGGCCATCAGCGACGAGCAGTTCAGCCCGCTCCTGGCCGAGGATGGCAACGCGCTGCGCTTCTATCGGCGCTGGCTTGGCGTGATGCCGTCGTACCTGGCGTGGCAGGCCGCGCGCGAGGCCGATGGCTGGCGCTTTGAAGCCGGTGAGGTCGATGTCGATACGTCCATCACGTTGCCGGACGAACGCCCGCTGCGCCTGCGCGGCCGTATCGACCGCATCGACGTGCACGACGAACACGGCGTGGCGGTGCTCGATTACAAGACGCAATCGCAAATGGTGCTCGTGCGTCGCGCCAAGACGCCGTTTGAGGATTGCCAGCTGCCGTTTTACGGCGTGCTCGACGCGCGTGCGGACTCCGGCGGCTGGGTTTCGCTGGACGGCGAGGCGCGCGGGGACAAGCGCGATGTTGCATTGCCCGACTTCACGCAAGTCGTCGAGTGGTTGATCGAACAGATGCAAAAGGACATGACGGCCCTCGCCGCCGGTGCGCCGCTGCCGGCTTTCGGCGATGAATCGGCGTGCCGCTATTGCGCGGCGCGTGGCCTGTGCCGCAAGGGGTATTGGACCGACGGCGCGCCCCGCGAACCGGAGGACGCGGCATGAGCGATCACGCTTACGAACGCGACGGCGCGGCCGTCTCGCCCGAGGTTTTTTCGCGCGCGGCGTGCGATCCGCAGCGCTCCGTGGTCGTGGAAGCGTGCGCGGGCAGCGGCAAGACGTGGCTGCTGGTCACGCGCATGTTGCGTTTGCTGCTGGCAGGCGCTGCTCCGGCGGACATTCTCGCCATCACGTTCACGCGCAAGGCGGCCGAAGAAATGCGGCAGCGTTTGCTCGACATCCTCGCGCAGCTGGCCAGCGCCGACGATGAAGGCGTCGTGCGAGAACTCATCGCCCGCACGGTGGATGAACGCGATGCGCCGGCGCTGATCGAAACCGCGCGCGGGCTGTATGCGCGCGTGCTGGAATCGCCGTCGCGCATGGCGATTGATACGTTTCACGGCTGGTTTGGTTCGCTGCTGCGCGGGGCGCCGTTGTCGTCCGGCGTGCAGCAGGGCGCGTCGTTGCGTGAAGACGCCGGGCGGCTGCGGCGTGAAGCGTGGGCGCCTTTCTGGCGCGGCTTGCTCGCCGAAGATCACGCTGAATTGCGCGCCGCGTATGAAACGCTTGCCGATCTGGTCGGCGATTTCCAGGCCGGTCGCCTGCTCGACGCCATGTTCCATCAGCGCAGCGATTGGTGGGCGTACAAGACCCAGGCGGGCGGTCGTCCGCTGGATGCGTTGGATGAGCTGCTCGGCGACGATGCGACGGTCGATCCGCTGATCGAAGCGCTGCAGGATGCAGCGTTGCTCGCCGACATGCTGCGCGTCTCCGGCTGGCTCGGGCAAGGCGGTGCGGCCGAGGGCAAGCGCGCGGTGGCCATTGAATCTGCGGTTACCGCCGCGCGCGGAATGGACCTCTCGGATGAGGCGGCCCGCGCGCAAGCCTTCGAGACGTTGTTTGCCGCATTCCACACGCAGGCCGGCAAGGCGCGCGCGTGCAAGCCGACCAAGGCGCTCATCAAAGCCGTCGGCGATGAGCACGCGCAAACGCTGGTGACCTTGCACACCACGCTCTGCGAGACGCTGACCGCCATCCAGGCCCGCCGTCAGGAAGCCCGCGTGCGCGCCGTCAACGCAGCGTTGTTTGCGCTGGGCGACGCGCTCATCGATCGCTATCAGGCGTACAAGCGCCAGGCGCGGGCGATGGACTTCACCGATCTCGAATGGGAAGCGGCGCGCCTGATGCAGCAAGACGATACCGCCGCCTACCTTCAGGTGCGGCTCGACGCGCGCTACAAGCATCTGCTGCTCGACGAGTTTCAGGATACGAACCCGATGCAGTGGCGCATCCTGCAAGGCTGGCTGGCCGGCTATGCGGGCACCGGCACGCAGCCCAGCGTGTTTCTGGTGGGCGATCCGAAGCAATCGATCTACCGTTTCCGCCGCGCGGATGCGCGATTGTTCGATGCTGCGCGGGAAATGCTGGTCGCTGAATTCAACGCGACCGTGCTGCGCACCAACCGCACGCGTCGCAATGCGCCGGCCGTGCTGGAGTGGGTCAACGCCGTATTCCTGCAGGCGCGGGCGCGCGGCGACTATCCCATCTACGCAGAGCAAAGCACCGCCGTGGATGCGCCTGTGGGCCAAGCGCTGCTGTTGCCGCTGGTGCCCGTGCCTGAAGTCGAGCAGGCCGACGAAGCTGCACCCCGCGACACGCTCACCGAACCGCGTGAAGAGGCCGGCGATTCGCAGCGATATGCAGAAGGCCGCCAGGTGGCCGCGTGCCTGCATGCGTTGCACGCGAATGAGCGCATTCGCGAAGGCGGTGTCGAGCGCCCTGTGCGCTGGAGCGATTTCCAGCTGCTCGTCCGCCGCAAGCGCTATCTCGCCGATTACGAACGCGCGCTGCGCGACGCGGGTGTGCCTTATCTGAGTCCGCGCCGCGGCGGTCTGCTCGCAACGCTCGAAGCGCTCGATTTGTGCGCGCTGCTCGATTTCCTCATGACGCCGCAAGCCGATTTGTCGCTTGCACATGTGCTGCGCAGTCCGGTCTTTGCCGCCTCGGACGACGACCTCATCGCGCTGGCGCAGTTTGGCGAAGGCGCGGTCGCACTGACGTGGTGGGAGCGGCTGACCGCGTTGGCGGGCCAGGCTGACGCATCGGCTACTTTCCGTTACGCGCATCGCATGCTGTCGCGTTGGCTGGCGGTGGCGCCCACGCTGCCGGTGCACGATCTGCTGGATCACATCGTCTACACCGGCGAACTCAAGCGCCGCTACGCAGAACGCGCGCCCGCCGCCAATCGCGACCAGGTACTCGCCAACCTGGATGCGTTTTTGAAGCTCGCGCTCGACCTGGACGGCGGTCGGTATCCGAGCCTGCCGAAATTCATGGCGGAGCTGCGCGCCATCCGCCAGGGCGACGAGGACGAAAGCCCCGACGAAGGCATGCAGGGCGACACGGAAGCGCCGGATGCCATCGACGCCGAAGTCGCCAGCGAAGGACTCGACGCTGTACAGATATTGACCGTACATGCGTCGAAGGGGCTCGAAGCGCCGTTCGTCGTGCTGCTCGACAGCCACCACAGCGACGCGCGCGTCGACACCGCCGGGATCTTGATCGATTGGCCGCCCGGCGCGCCGGCACCCGCGCATTTCTCGGCGTTTGGCAAGACATCCGAGCGGGGTTTGGCGCGCGAGCCCCTCTTCAAGCAGGAAAACGAGCTTGCGGAGCGCGAGAACTGGAATCTGCTCTACGTGGCGATGACGCGCGCGCGGCAAGCGCTGATCGTTTCCGGCGTCGCCAACAAGCGTGATGCCACGGCGGCCCAATCTGTCGATGAGGGCGATGCGCCTGACGTGGATGGCACGGCCAGTTGGTACACGTTGCTCGCCACCGCGGGCGTCGCATCACCCGCGCCAATGCTTGATGGCGCAACCGATTCGGCCGTCAACGCGGCCGCGGCGGAGGCTGTTTCTTACCACGACTTCCGCGCGCCGCTGACGGTGACGGTGCGTGTCGGTGCGGCTGGCGCATCCGCCGAGGGGCCCGCCGATATCGTCTTCGACCAAGGCGCCGTGGCGCAGGGCGAACTGCTGCATGCGGTGCTCGAGCGCCTGACGCGCCGGGGCTTGCCCGAACAGGCGCCCGACGCCGAGACGATCACGCGCTGGTTCGGCGCGACCGGCGTTACGCAAGCCGATGCCACACGCGCCGCCGATGCCGTGCGCCGGATGCTTTCCGCCCAAGCGCTGGCGCATGTCTTCGACCCCGCGCACTTCGACGCCGCGCATAACGAGGTGGAACTGTTCGGCCCCGACGGCGCGCTGTTGCGCATCGATCGCCTGATCGAACGTGGCAACGACATCCTCGTGGTCGACTACAAGCTACGCCTGCTGCCCGTCGAACGCGCCGCCTATGCGGACCAGCTGCGCGGCTATGTGGCCGCCGTCGCGCCGATGTATCCGGGGCGCAGCGTGCACGCGGGCGTGGCGACTGCGCAGGGGGAGTGGATCGGCCTGGATGCGCTGCCCAAGCCGGTACAGGCGTCACACGACGACAGCCAAGGCGCGTTGTTCTGACGCGGGCAGGACAGACGAAAAGGGGAAGGGTGATGCGGAAGGGAAAAGAGAAGGGGGACGAGCCTGACCCTCGGCACTGGCGGAAAACGGCTGTGGCTGCTTCGTTCCCGACCTGACCAGGTTGACCGCGCCACCATGCGAGGAGGCCCGTCCGACCGCCATTGTAACCGACTCGCACGTCCCCACTTGAATATCCTTGCAATTCGCTCGGCGCGCATGGCGGTTGACCCCTCCAAAACCGCGTCGGAAATCCACCTCGCTTTGCTACAATCCGCCGCATGAGTTATCAAGTGCTCGCCCGCAAGTGGCGCCCTCGCGATTTCACCACGCTGGTCGGTCAGGAACACGTGGTGAAAGCGCTCACGCATGCGCTCGAACAGCAGCGCCTGCACCACGCATACCTGTTCACGGGTACGCGCGGTGTCGGCAAGACGACGCTGTCGCGCATCCTTGCCAAATCGCTCAATTGCGTCGGCGCGGACGGGCAGGGCGGCATCACTGCGCAGCCGTGCGGCGTGTGCCGCGCCTGTACCGAGATCGATGCCGGGCGCTTTGTCGATTACATCGAGATGGACGCCGCCTCCAAC
This sequence comes from Ralstonia sp. UNC404CL21Col, assembly GCF_000620465.1. Taxonomy (GTDB): domain Bacteria; phylum Pseudomonadota; class Gammaproteobacteria; order Burkholderiales; family Burkholderiaceae; genus Ralstonia; species Ralstonia flatus. Next base: position 275,036 of record NZ_JIBE01000003.1, on the reverse strand, counting down.
CGCGGCGTCGACGAGATGGCGCAGTTGCTGGACCGCGCCGTCTACGCGCCCACAAGCGGCCGCTTCAAGGTCTACATGATCGACGAAGTGCACATGCTGACCAACCACGCCTTCAACGCGATGTTGAAGACGCTGGAAGAGCCGCCCGAGCACGTCAAGTTCATCCTCGCGACCACCGATCCGCAGAAGATTCCGGTGACGGTGCTGTCGCGCTGCCTGCAGTTCAACCTCAAGCAGATGCCGCCGGGACACATCGTGTCTCACCTTGACCGCATCCTCGGGGAAGAGGGCATCGCCCACGAGCCGAACGCGCTGCGTCTGCTCGCGGCGGCCGCACAAGGTTCGATGCGCGACGCGCTTTCGCTCACCGACCAGGCCATCGCGTACAGCGCGGGCGAGGTCAGCGAAGCCGCCGTGCGCGGCATGCTCGGCGCGATTGATCAAAGCTACCTCGTGCGCCTGCTCGACGCGCTGGCCGATGAGAACGGCGCCGCGCTTGTCGAGATTGCCGATGAAATGGCCGGGCGCAGCCTGAGTTTTTCGGGCGCGCTGCAGGATCTTGCATCGCTGCTGCAGAAGATTGCACTGGCGCAGGTTGTGCCCGCCGCTGTGCAAGACGACTGGCCCGAGGCCGACGATGTGCGCCGGCTTGCCGAGCGGTTCGATGCGCAGTCGGTGCAACTGTTCTACCAGTTTGCCAATCTTGGCCGCAACGAATTGGCGCTGGCGCCGGACGAGTACGCCGGCTTTACGATGACGCTGCTGCGCATGCTGGCGTTCCAGCCCGGGCAGTCGGGTGGGGACGCAGCGCCGCCTTCGGGCGGCGGCGGCGGGAAGCGCGCGATGCCGCTGGCGGCAACACCGGCCACATCGACGCGTCCTGCCGTCACAGCGACTGCGCCGATAACCGCACCGGTCACCCAGGCCGCGCCAGTGGCGACGCGTGCGGAGCCGATGGTTGAGGCGCCGCGTGCGACTTATCAGGCGACCCCGACGGCGCCCGCGCCGGTACCCGTTGCAGCCGCTGTGCAGGCGCCGGCTGCGGCGCCAGCGCGTCGCTCGCCGGCCATGGAGGCATTGGCCGCTGCGCGCCAAGCGTCGAGTCGTGGTCGGGGCGGAGCTTCTGCACCTGCCGCCACGCCGGTAGCGGCGCCGGCACCTGTCGCACGTCCTGCTCCCGTGGCAGGCCCGCGCCCGAATCCTGCTGTGCCGGCATCAACGTCATCGCCGCAGCGGCGTGAACCGCCGGTTGCCGCTGCTGCACCTTCCGACGACGGCCCGCCGCCTTGGGATGAAATGCCAGGCGAATTGGCTTCGCCGTCGCTTGAAGAGATGGATGCGGCGTTTGCCGGCTGGGATTCCGCTTCGAGCGTGCGCCCTGGAGCGCCTGAGCCGGCAGCACGTCCGGCACAGATCGAGGCGCCGGTAGCCGCATCGGCACCGGCACCGACCAAGGCAGTCCCCCCAGAGCCGGTAGCCGCAGCTACGCCGCCTGACCTGAGCGCCAGCGGCCTCACCACCTTCGATGGCAATTGGCCGGCGTTGGCCGCTAGCCTGCCGATACGCGGTCTGGCCCAGCAACTGGCTTACCAGAGTGAGTTGGCAGCCGTGGAGGGCGCCACGATGCGCCTGCGTGTGCCGTTGCCTCCGCTGACCGACGCCAACGTCGTCGAGCGCCTGGAAGCGGCATTGACGGAACACTTCGGCACGCCCGTTCGCGTGGCGTGCGATATCGGACCGGCACGCGCCACCGCCGCAGCCGTCGACGCTGAGCAGCGTGCCGAGCGCCAACGCAATGCCGAAGAAGCCATCGCCGCCAACCCGTTTGTGCAGGCGCTGGTGCGGGACTTTGCCGCACAGGTTGTCCCCGGTTCAATCCAACCGCACGCGCACTGAACCGACTTCCAAGACTGAACATTGAACATCGGCGCGCCCATGAGAGCGGCGCGCCTTGCATGACCCATTTCAAGGAGCAACGACCATGATGAAAGGCCAGATCGCCGGGCTGATGAAGCAGGCCCAGCAGATGCAGGAAAACATGAAAAAGGCGCAGGAGCAGCTCGCCCTGATCGAGGTGGAAGGCGTGTCCGGCGCGGGCCTCGTGAAGGTGGTGATGACCTGCAAGAACGACGTGAAGCGTGTGTCGATCGACCCGAGCCTGCTGGCCGAAGGCGAAGACAAGGATCTGCTGGAAGACCTGATCGCCGCCGCGTTCAACGACGCCGTGCGTAAGGCCGAGACCACTACGCAAGAGAAGATGGGCTCGCTCACTTCCGGCCTGGGTGGTATGGCTAGCATGCTCCCGCCCGGCTTCAAGCTGCCGTTCTAAACAAAGCCCGCCAGGATCGCGCCATGGTGCTGGAATCCGCGCTGCTGCACGTCAGGCCCGGCCAGGAGGCCGCCTTCGAGGCGGCCTTCGGTGAGGCGCGTCACCTCATCGGTGCGATGCGGGGGTTCGTTTCGCTGTCGTTGTCGCGCTGCACGGAGCGGGCGAGCGACTATCTGCTGCTCGTGCAGTGGCAGACGCTGGAAGATCACACCATCGGCTTCCGGCAGTCGCCCGAGTACCAGCGCTGGCGTGCGCTGCTGCACCACTTCTATGATCCGATGCCGGAAGTGCTGCACCACACGACTGTTCTGGAGCACGCGTGATGCGTAACGCTCCAGGTACGCCGTCGGCGCTGCAGATGCTGGTCGAGGCCTTGCGCGTGCTGCCGGGGGTCGGCCCCAAGTCTGCCCAGCGGATGGCCTATCACCTGATGCAGCATGATCGCGAGGGCGCGGCGCAACTGGCCCAGGCGCTGTCTGAAGCGACGGAATCCATCCAGCATTGCAGCCGATGCAATACCTTTACCGAGCAGGAAGTTTGCGAGACTTGCCTGGACACGCGCCGCGATGCATCGGTCCTGTGCGTGGTGGAAACGCCCGCTGATCAGATGATGATCGAGCAGACGCTGACCTATCGCGGTCAATACTTCGTGCTGATGGGGCGGCTCTCGCCGCTGGACAACATCGGCCCGAAAGAGATCCACCTCGAACGCTTGCTGGCCCGTGCGACCGATCCTGCGCTGGGCGGGCCGTGCACCGAGGTCATCCTCGCCACCAACTTCACCAGCGAAGGCGAGGCGACGGCGCACTACATCGGCGAGATGTTGAAGGCCCGCGGCATCAAGGCGACGCGTCTGGCGCGTGGCGTGCCGGTGGGCGGTGAGCTGGAATACGTGGACGCGGGCACCATCGCCCGCGCGGTGCTGGATCGGCGTCAGCTCTGAGCCGGCGCCGCTGAACGTCAGAACTCGGTATGCAGGCGCGTACCGAAAAACACGGCGGGGCCGCGATCCGCGTTGTAGCCGGGGTTGCGGATCCATTGCACGTCGGCGCTGATCCACAGGTGCTTGGCCGCCTGGAAGCTATAGAAGGCCTCGACGATCTGCTCGGGCGCGTAGTTCAGCTTGCCGTCTCCCAGGAATACGCCCACGCCGCCTTGCTGCAGGTAGCGGCGGTGATCCGGCGACAGCATGTTGATGGCCGCCGCCAGGCCCACCGTGTCTTCCGAACGTCCCCATTTGCTGCCCTTGACGATCGTGCCGAACGACACCGAACGGTCGATTTCCGTGAAGGCGTACGTTTCCGTCTTGCCGTCCGCCCACGACGCACGAGCGAAGACGCCAATGTCGTCGTTGATCTGCTGTTCGCCACCGATGCCGACACCGACCTTGGTGTTGTCGCGTCGCGTGAGGCTGACGTCCGGCGCGCCGCCTGTCGATTGACCCAGGGCGAGGGCATCGTTGTAGCGCGCCATGTTGGTTCGGTTGCGGAACAGCATGACGCGCAGCTTGCCCGGCTGGCCGGAAAGCGTGTGGCTGCGCTCGACTTCAAAGACATCGCCGTAGTGGCGGCCGATGCGTGTGTCCAGCGGCAAGCCGTTGGACTCTTCGGGCTGGATGAAGCGGCCGATGCGGTACGCCCAGTCGCCGTCGTAATACTCCAGGGCGGCGCCCCAGGTGTAGCCGCGGGCATCGGCGGCGTAGTCGAACGCGCCGTGCGTGAGGAATGACCAGTTCAGGAATTGCGTGCGCGGGTCATGTGCGTATGTCACGCTGTCGAACACGTCCAGCACCGAAAAATTACCTGCCGTAAAGACCAGGCGACGCTTGTCGACCGGGCCGGCAAACTGGTTCATCTCGGCTTCCTGGTCTTCGGTGCCGCCGCCCAGGCCAACGGTCTGGCGGAAGAAGGCGCGTGCGCGGTAGAGCGTCGGGTCCGGGCCGGCCGTCTTGGCCAGCTCACCGTTGGTGAATCCGGCTAGGCCATGCAGGCCCGAGAACGGCTGACCGAGCGCCATTTCGGGGTTGATATGGACTTCGGCGCCTTGCCAGAGGCGCATGCCCAGATCAAGCGTCGTCGTGACCGAATAGCTCGTTGTCGACTTGCCCGACAGGCTGTTCGGCCCGCTGTACGGTGAGTGGAACGACAGGTCGTGCTGCCAGACGTAGGTCGCCTGGCCGTGGACGGCAAAGCGGTCTGGATCGTTGATCGCCCACTTGCCGCTGTCACCTGATGTGCTTTCAGCTGCCAAGGCATGGCCGGCGCTCAGGGAGAGGGCGCACAAGGCAGTCAGGCGGGCAAGACGGAACGGAAGCAACATGGCAGCAAGCAGGGAGAACGCCGTTAGAATCCCTTCTCGGATCGGGGAACGGCCAAAAGCCCGCCATGTTAACCGTGAGCGGATGACGGCCGGATGAAACACGCAGGAAACATGCCCCGATATTGCATCGATGTTGTGTATTCCCCACCTCCAGCTCTCCGCGATGAATCTCGCCCGCTTCGATCTCGTCACCCTTGGCCTGTTTGTGGCGGTGGCCCGGCTGGGCAGCATCTCGGCTGGGGCCCGCCAATCGCACTTGGCCGTTGCCGCGGCGAGCAAGCGGATTTCCGATCTCGAAGCGGCCGTAGGCGCGCCGCTGCTGTATCGCCATGCCGCAGGCGTGGAACTGACCGAGGCCGGCCAGGCGTGCTTCCGCCATGCTGTCGGCATCCTGCAGGACGTCGAGCGCATGGCGGGCGCGCTGTCGGACTTTGCCGCCGGCACGCGGGGGCTGGTGCGCGTGTGGGCCAACACCTCGTCGATTACGCAATTCCTGGCCGATGACCTGGCCGCGTTCATGCTGGCCAATCCGGCCATTCGCATCGCGCTGGAGGAGCAGGACAGCGGCGATATCGTTGCCGCGCTGCGCGAGAACCGGGCCGACCTCGGCATCTTCGCAGCCGGTACGCCGTGCGACGGGCTGCAATCGTTCGACTACCGCGAAGACGATCTCGCCTTGGTCACGCCGCGCGGGCATCCGTTGGCCGGGCGCAAGCAGGTCCATTTCGCCGACGCCGTGGATTTCGATTTCGTCAGCCTGCCGCCGGGCACGTCGCTGGCGGCCCAACTCGTCGACGAAAGCCTTCGGCTGGGCAAGCCGCTGCGCCTGCGCATCCAGGTGCGCAGCTTCGAAGCCGTCTGCCGGATGGTGGCCTCTGGCCTGGGCGTGGGCGTGTTGCCGCGCATCGCCGCACAAGGGCATGTATCGAGCCTGCCGGGCGCGGGTCTGGCGCTCGTGGCGCTCCAGGACGAATGGGCGCATCGCCGCCTGCTGGTGGGCGTGCGCGACCCCGATGCGCTGACCAGCTCGGCGCGTCTGCTGATGACGCATCTGCTCGGCAACCCCACCGCACTCTGAATTCAACGCTTTCCATACGACCATGCCGACACAGGTTTTGCAGGACATCCGTGTGCTCGAACTCGGGCAACTGATTGCCGGGCCGTTTGCTGCCAAGACGCTCGCCGACTTTGGCGCCCAGGTCATCAAGATCGAGCCGCCCGGGCAGGGCGATCCGCTGCGCAAATGGCGGATGCTGCATGAGGGCACGTCAGTCTGGTGGGAGGCGCAATCGCGCAACAAGCAATCGGTCTGCGTCGACTTGCGTGTCCCGGAAGGGCAGGAGGTTGTTCGCAAGCTGGCTGCTGAAGCCGATGTGCTGATCGAGAACTTCCGCCCGGGGACGATGGAAAAGTGGGGGCTGTCGTACGAAGCGCTTTCCGCCATCAACCCGAAACTGATCATGCTCCGCGTGTCAGGCTACGGCCAGACGGGCCCCAAACGGGATGAGCCGGGCTTTGCGGCCATTGCCGAAGCCATGGCCGGCCTGCGCTATTTGACCGGTGAGCCGGGGCGCCCGCCTGCCCGGGCGGGGCTGTCGCTCGGCGACACCATCGCCGGTTTGCATGGCGCGTTGGGCGTGCTGCTGGCGCTGTATGAACGCGATGCGCGCGGCGGCAAGGGGCAGGTGATCGACGTGGCGCTGTATGAATCCGTGTTCAACCTGACCGAGAGCCTGCTGCCGGAGTATTCGGTGTTTGGCGCGATCCGCCAGCCGGCGGGCGGGGCGTTGCCGGGCATCGCACCGTCGAACGCCTATCGCTGCGCCGGTGGCGAATACGTTCTGATTGCCGCCAACGGCGACAACATCTTCCGCCGCCTGATGCAACACATGGGCCGGCAAGATCTGGCTGACGATCCCGGCCTAGCCCGCAACGACGGCCGCGCCGCGCGTGCCGAGGAAATCGACGCAGCCATCAACGCGTGGACGAGCACCTTGCCCATCGCAGAGGTTCTGGCCGCGCTGCATGCGGCCGAAGTGCCCAGCGGCCCGATCTACACCATCGCCGACATTGCCGCCGACCCGCACTACCGCGCACGCGGCGTGATCGAAACCGTGCGCGCGCAGTCGGGCATCGAGGTCGAGATGCCGGGCGTGGTGCCGAAGCTTTCCGCCACGCCGGGCGCTGTGCAGGCGAGCGCGCCGCGCCTGGGCCAGCACACGCGCGATGTCCTGCGCAGCCACGGCCTGACGGATGCGCAGATCGACGCGCTCGTTTCGCAAGGCATCGTTGCCGAAGCCAAAAGCTAAGCAGCTAGGACGATCCCGCATGTTGTGTTGCAAATCGTTGCGGTAATATCGCCGCCAAGGCAGTGAACGCCGCAGAACAGGAGACAGGCATGGGGACACGAGTCATTGGGCGCTGGGCAAAGTGGATGGGCGCAGCACTGTGCGCAACGAGCCTGCTGGCTGCCAGCCCCGCCGTTCTGGCACAGGGCAAACCTGAAAAAAGCAAGGTCACCATCGCGGTGGGCGGCAAGGCGCTGTTCTACTACCTGCCGCTGACGATTGCCGAGCGTCTGGGTTATTTCAAGGACGAAGGCCTGGACGTTGAAATCGTCGACTTTGCCGGCGGTGCAAAAGCGCTGCAGGCTGTGGTGGGCGGTAGCGCCGACGTCGTGAGCGGTGCCTACGAGCACACGCTGGTGCTGCAGGCCAAGGGCCAGATGTATCAGGAGTTCGTGTTGCAAGGGCGCGCACCGCAGATCGTGTTGGCGGTCAACAATAAGACGATGCCCAACTTCAAGTCGATTGCCGATTTGAAGGGCAAGAAGATCGGCGTGACGGCGCCGGGTTCGTCGACCAACATCATGGTCAACTACGTGCTGGCGCGCGCCGGCATCAAGCCGAACGAAGTGTCGATCATCGGCGTGGGCCCGAGCAGCGGGGCGATTGCGGCCGTACGTGCGGGCCAGATCGACGCCCTGGCCAACCTGGACCCGGTGATGTCGATGCTCACGCAGAAGAATGAAGTCCGCGTGGTTTCGGATACCCGCACGCTGGCCGATACCAAGGCGGTGTTTGGCGGCAACATGCCGGCCGGCTGCCTGTACGCGTCCACCGCGTTCATCCAGAAGAATCCGAACACGACGCAGGCGATGACCAACGCCATGGTGCGCGCGCTCAAGTGGCTGCAGAAGGCAGGCCCCTCGGACATCGTCAAGACGGTGCCCGAAGCCTATCTGCTCGGCGACCGTGCGCTGTATTTGGCGGCGTGGGAGAAGGTGCGTGAGGCGATCTCGCCGGACGGCACGATGCCCGCCGACGGCCCGACCACGGCGCTGCGCACGCTGTCGGAGTTTGATGCGGAAGTGAAGGGCAAGCAGATCAAGCTCGACCAGACCTTCACTAATACCTTCGTGCAGAAGGCCAACGCGAAATACAAGTAAGTTCCACAGGCTTTCAGCAACGCGCCCGGTTTCGCCCGGGCGCATTGCTTTTGGATCGCAGACCATGCCCCATCCCGCGCTTTCGTTTGATCAGATCACCTGCACGTTCATCTCGCCCGATACGCCGGGCCAGCGTTACACCGCCGTGCAAAACACCTCGCTGGAGGTGCAGGCCGGCGAGTTCGTCTCGGTGGTCGGCCCCACCGGCTGCGGCAAATCCACATTGCTGAATCTGGCGGCGGGCCTGTTGCAGCCGTCTTCCGGGCAGGTCCGGGTGTTTGGCGAACCGCTTGTCGGCATCAATCGTCGTGCCGGTTACATGTTCCAGGCAGAGGCGCTGATGCCGTGGCGCAGCGCGCTCGACAACGTGATGGCCGGGCTGGAGTTTCGCGGCATGCCCGACAAGGAGGCGCGTGACCTCGCCATGTCGTGGCTCGCGCGCGTCGGGCTGGCTGGCTTTGAAGACCGTTACCCGCATCAGCTTTCGGGCGGCATGCGCAAACGCGTGAGCCTGGCGCAAACGCTGGTGCTCGATCCCGACATCATCCTCATGGACGAGCCGTTTTCCGCGCTCGACATCCAGACGCGCCAGCTGATGGAAAACGAGGTGCTCGACCTCTGGGCCGCCAAGCGCAAGGCGGTGCTGTTCATCACGCACGATCTGGACGAAGCGATTGCCATGAGCGACCGCGTGGTCGTTCTGGCCGCCGGCCCCGGCACGCACCCGATCGGTGAATTCACCATCGACCTGCCGCGCCCGCGCGATGTGGCCGAGATTCGTGACCAGGCTGGCTTTGTCGACCTGCATTCGCGCATCTGGGACGTCCTGCGCGAGGAAGTCCTCAAGGGCTATGCGCAGCACCGCCGCGTGGCTTGACCTGAATCTGATCGATTGCATCCATGGCTAACCGTCCGCTTTCTCCATTCGCGCTGCGCACCTGGCAGCTTGGCCTGCTGGTCGTCACGTTGGGCGTGTGGCACTTCGCCACGCGCTCGCAGGAAGTTGCGTTCTTCTTCGGAGAACCGCTCATCGTTGCCCAGCGCATCTGGGCGTGGTTCGTTTCTGAAGGCGATATCTATCAACACCTTGGCGTGACGTTGGCCGAGACAGTGCTGGCCTTTGCCATCGGCACCGCCACTGGCCTGGGCGCCGGCTTGTGGCTGGCGCTGAGCCCGGCGGCTTCGGCAGTGCTGGATCCGTACATCAAGGCGGCCAATTCGATGCCGCGCGTGATCCTGGCGCCGATCTTCGGCGTGTGGTTCGGGCTGGGGATCTGGTCAAAGGTCGCGCTGGCGGTGACGCTCGTGTTCTTCATCGTCTTCTTCAACGTCTACCAGGGCGTCAAGGAAGTCAGCCCGGTCGTGCTGGCCAATGCGCGCATGCTAGGCGCATCGCAGCGGCAACTGCTGCGCTTCGTCTATCTGCCGAGCGCGACGAGCTGGGTGTTCTCGTCGCTGCATACGTCGGTGGGCCTCGCCTTCGTCGGGGCGGTGGTGGGGGAGTATCTCGGCTCCGCACGCGGTGTCGGTTACCTGATCCTCCAGGCAGAGGGCACGTTCGACATCAACACCGTGTTTGCGGGCATCGTCGTGCTGACGGTCTTTGCGCTGGTCCTGGATTGGCTCGTCGGCTTGATGGAAAAACGCCTGATGCGCTGGCAGCCGAAGAGCGGCGAGACGGAAAAGCTCTGAGCGCTGCGGAAGACGCAAACGTCATATCGACCCTGTCGCGAGCAGGGTCATGCAACTAGACGGTCGGTCTACTACAATGCGACCCATCATGAACAAGCACCCCGAACCCGTCACCGCTGAAGGCGCCGAAGCCCGGCACGACACCCGCGATCGCATCCTGGACGCCGGTGCAGAGCTGATCCTCGGGCGAGGTTTTTCTGCCGTCGGGTTGGCGGAAATCCTGGGCCGTGCGCAGGTGCCGAAGGGTTCGTTCTATTACTACTTCGGGTCCAAGGAAGACTTTGGCGTTGCCATGCTGGAGCGCTATTTCCAGGACTACGACGCGGGCGTTGTCAGCCTCTTCAACGACACACGCATCACCGCCCGTGAACGGCTGCTGCGCTATTTCATGGCCTGGATCGATCTGCATGAGCGCAGCGCATGCGAAGTCACGTGCCTCGCGGTCAAGCTGTCGGGAGAGGTGTCGGATTTGTCGGAGCCGATGCGCAAGGTGTTGTCGGCAGGGATGACGCGCATGGTCGAGCGCATCGCCACCGCAATCGAGGCCGGTGTCGCCGACGGTTCGTTGGCGCCTGTGCATGACGCGCACGAACTGGCCGAAGGCCTGTACGCCATGTGGATGGGCGGCGCACTGCTGGCCAAGGCGCACCGCACGGTCGACGCGTTCAAGAGCTGTGTCGCGCAAACCGAAATGCTGCTAGCCAAGCCCAAACACTGATTCCAATCTGAAACCCATTGCCGGCGAGGCACGTTCCTCGCTTTTTCTTTGATTCCGGTTCTAGATGACCGGTCGAATAGTGCCTTTCAGGAGCTGATATGACTCAACAACTGCTGTCCCCGGTTCAGACCGGCCGTACGACCCTCGCCAATCGTGTCGTCATGGCGCCGCTTACGCGCTCGCGCGCCGGCCAGCCGGGTGACGTGCCGACCGAACTGAACGTGATCTACTACGCCCAGCGTGCAACCGCTGGCCTCATCGTCACTGAAGCGACGCAAATTTCCCGCCAGGGCCAGGGCTACGCCTGGACGCCGGGCATGTACACCGACGCACAGGAAGCCGGCTGGAAGGCGGTGGTGGATGCCGTGCACGCCAAGGGCGGCCGCATCTCGCAACAACTGTGGCACGTGGGCCGTATTTCGAACACGCTGCTGCAGGAAAACGGCCAGGCTCCCGTCGCGCCGTCAGCCATCGTCGCCAAGGGTGCGCAGAGCTTTGTCGTGCAGCCCGACGGCACGCCCGCCAATGTGCCGACCAGCGAGCCGCGCGCCCTGGCCACGGAAGAAATCCCCGGTGTGATTGCGCAATACCGCCAGGCCGTGCTGCGTGCACGCCGCGCTGGTTTCGATTTCGTTGAAATCCACGCCGCCAACGGTTACCTGCTGCACCAATTCCTGTCGACCAACAGCAACCAGCGCACCGACCAGTACGGCGGCTCCCTGGAAAACCGCGCCCGACTGATCCTCGAAGTCGTCGACACCGCCATCGCCGAGATTGGCGCAGACCGCGTCGGCATCCGCCTCTCGCCGCACTTCGTCGCGCACGACATTGCCGACGAACAAGCTGAAGAAAGCGCGCTGTACCTTGCGCGCGAGCTGACCAAGCGCGGCATCGCCTACCTGCACATCGCCGAACCGGATTGGGCCGGCGGTCCCGAGCTGAGCAACGATTTCCGTCGCCAACTGCGCGACGCCTTCAAGGGCACGCTCATCGTGTGCGGCCAATACACGGCGGAAGAGGGCGAGCAGATGATCGCCTCCGGTCTGGCGGATGCCGTTGCGTTCGGTCGTCCGTTCATCGCCAATCCCGATCTGGTGGCGCGCTTCCGTGCCGGCGCATCGCTCAACAAGCCGGATCGCGCAACGTTCTACGGCGGCCAGGAAAAGGGCTACACCGACTACCCGACGCTGGAAGAAGCGGCCTGATAGACCGTTGCATTAAAGAGAAAAGCCGCGCAGGCGATCAACCTGCGCGGCTTTTTTCGTTCAGCGCTGACGTTTTTAAGGCTGAATCACGACCTTGCCCGTCACCTTGCGCGCCGCCATGTCCAGCAGCGCCTGCGTCGTCTGCTCCAGCGGATAGCGTGCAGAGATATGCGGCCGGATCTTGCCTTCCTGCATCCAGCCGAGCATCTGCATCATGTTCGCCAGATTCGCCTTCGGCTCGCGGCGCGCGAATTCGCCCCAGAACACGCCCACCAGCGACGCGCCTTTCAGCAACGCCAAATTCAGCGGCATCTTGGGGATCTCTCCGTTGGCAAATCCGACCACGAGGTAGCGGCCCCGCCAGGCGATCGAGCGGAACGCCGGCTCCGCATAGATGCCGCCGACCGGGTCATAGATCACGTCCGGGCCTTTGCCGTCGGTCAGTTCCTTGATGCGCTCGCGCAGGTGTTCGGTCGAATAGTTGATGAGGGCGTCGGCGCCGTGGTCCTTGCAGACTGCGAGTTTCTCGTCGCTCGATGCCGCAGCGATGACGCGCGCACCGATCGCCTTGCCGATCTCGATGGCCGCCAGCCCGACACCGCCCGCCGCGCCGAGCACGAGCATCGTTTCGCCGGCCTTCAGTTGCCCGCGATCGACCACCGCGTGGTGCGATGTGCCGTATGTCAGCGTGAACGCCGCAGCGGTGTCGAACGCCATGCCTGGCGGCATCGGCATGACCACCTTGGCCGAAGCCTTGACCTGTGAAGCAAACGCGCCCTGGCCAAGAAACGCGATCACGTGGTCGCCGGCCTTCAGATGCGACACGCCTTCGCCGACGGCATTGACCACGCCCGCGACTTCCGAGCCCGGCGTAAACGGCAGCTCCGGCTTGAACTGGTACTTGTTCTGGATGATCAGCACGTCAGGAAAATTCACCCCCGCGGCCTTTACGTCGATCACGACTTCGCCGGCGCCGGGCGAGAGGTCCGGCAGCGTTTCGATCACCAGCGATTCGGGCGGACCCCAGGTTTTGCAGACGACGGCTTTCATCATGTGTCTCCTCAACAGTCTTGCGTTGGATTGTTCGCCATCTCGCATGCATTGCACGCGATCTCGTCCGGCAGTGTAACCGAATAAAAGCACGGTCGTTCGATTTGGCTGGACGCGATGAATCCCGCGGCTTGTCGATGCATTTTTTGTAAGCGCGTAGAACGTGTGCAGGAGCACGATTCGCGAACGTTGCTCGGTTACAATCCGCGCCATGCATATTCTCATTGCCAACGACGACGGATACCTCGCCCCTGGGCTCGCGGCGCTGCATCGCGCGCTGAGCCCGCTGGGCCGCGTGACGGTGGTCGCGCCGGAGCAGAACCACAGCGGCGCTTCCAACTCGCTTACGCTGCAGCGTCCGCTTTCGGTGTTCGAGGCGACGGAAGGTGCCCAGAAGGGGTTTCGTTTCGTCAACGGCACACCGACGGACTGCGTGCACATCGCGCTGACCGGCATGATCGAAGAGAAGCCCGATCTGGTCGTCTCCGGTATCAACCAGGGCCAGAACATGGGCGAAGACGTGCTGTATTCCGGCACCGTCGCCGCCGCCATCGAAGGCCATCTGTTCGGTATTCCGTCGATTGCGTTTTCGCAAGTTGACAAGGGCTGGACGCACCTCGACGCCGCCGAGCGCGTGGCCCGCGAGGTGGTCGAGCGCTATCTGTCCGATCCGCTCGATGGGCCGGTCCTGCTGAACGTCAATATCCCGAATCTGCCGTACGCCGAGCTGGCGGGTTGGCGTGCGACGCGTCTGGGCAAGCGGCACCAGTCGCAGCCGGTGATCCGTCAGGCCAATCCGCGCGGCGAGCCGATCTTCTGGGTCGGTGCCGCCGGCGATGCTAAAGACGCCAGCGAGGGCACCGATTTCCACGCCGTTGCGCACGGCTTCGTCTCGCTGACGCCGCTGCAGCTTGATCTGACCGATACGGCCCAACTGCGCAGCGTGCGCCGCTGGCAGACGCCATGATCGGCATGGTGGCTCATGTCTGAACGTCCGCGCGACCGGCGTTTTCCGTTGACGCTCGATGCAGTCGTCGAGCGCAAGCCCGTGGAGCGCCAGCGTGAAACGCGCATCTCGTCCGGGGTGAGCGCGGTGTCACGCCCTACGCCGGCGCGTGCGGCATCGGTCGAGCGCGCGTCGCCGGCTTCTGCCCCGGCACCTGCGCCGCAGCGCGTGGCGGGGGTCGACGCTGCGGTCGGCGCCGTTGCTGCGAGCGCGGTGCAGGCCCGCACGGCGGCAGCACATGCGGCGGCTGGCGGTATGGCCTCGGACCGTGCGCGTCAGGCATTGGTCGGTCGGGTGCAAGCCGGGGGCGTGAGCGACAAGCGCGTGCTGGCAGCCATCGGCACCGTGTCCCGCCATTTGTTCGTCGACGCCGGCCTAGCCTCGCAGGCCTACGAAGATTCCGCGTTGCCCATCGGCCATCAGCAAACGATCTCGAAGCCGTCGGTGGTCGGACGGATGATTGAGTTGTTATTGAGTGGGCGGCCCAGTCGCACCGGCCTGCCGCTCGCGCGCGTGCTGGAAATCGGTACCGGCTGCGGCTATCAGGCTGCCGTTCTGGCACAGCTCGCCGACGAGGTGTATTCGATCGAGCGCGTTCGGCCGCTGCATGAAAAAGCCAAAGCGAACTTGCGGCCACTCCGCGTGCCAAACATCCGTCTGCACTATGGCGACGGCATGCTCGGGCTGCCGAAGGCCGCGCCGTTTGACGCCATCATCCTGGCGGCGGCGGGGCTGGAGGTGCCGCAGGCGCTGCTCGACCAGCTCACCGTTGGCGGCCGGCTGATTGCCCCTGTGGCCACCGACCGCAGCAGCGGCCCGGCGCAGCAGCTCGTTCTCATCGAGCGCCGCAGCCGCTTCCAGTTTCACAGTACCGCGCTTGAAGGCGTTTTCTTTGTCCCGTTAAAATCAGGAACTGTTTAGCATGTTCATTTCCCGGAGCTCCATGAACCGTCCAAGCCCCGCACGCGCAGGCCGGCTCGCCGTGGCGATGGTGTCGGCCGCACTATTGGCGGCTTGCGCATCCTCCGGCAATCAGGCCCCCGTTCTCGACCGCACCTCGCGCGCCGGCAGCACCGGGGCCACCTCGCAAGAGCCGCCGCCCCCCGGCTACTATCGGGTCAAGCGTGGCGATACCTTGTACAGCATCGCCCTGCGCAACGGCCAAGCGCCGCGAGACCTGGTGGCGTGGAACAACATCGCCAACCCGAACCAGATCGAAGTCGATCAGCTGTTACGCGTTGTTCCGCCAAACGCCGATGTCAGCGGCACCGGGGCCGTCGTCACACCGGTTCGCCCGCCTAACACGACTACGCAACCGGTCGATTCGACGCCCCCCACGCCGCCGTCCGCAGCGTCGTCCAGCGCTCCTGCCGGGGCAAGCGACAGCGCAATCTCGCTGGCCTGGCCGGCACGCGGCTCGCTCATCAACCGTTTCGATGACAAGAGCAACAAGGGCATCGACATTGGTGGCAAACGTGGTGATGCCGTGGTCGCCGCCGACGACGGAAAAGTGATCCACGTTGGACCCTTGCGTGGGTACGGGAATCTTGTCATCATCAAACACAACGACACGTTCCTGACCGCCTACGGCAACAACGACAAGGTTCTGGTCACCGAGCAATCCACGGTCAAGAAAGGGCAGAAGATCGCCGAAATGGGCAGTACTGATGCGGATCGCGTGAAGCTTCATTTTGAAGTGCGCCGCAACGGTAAGCCGGTCGATCCGATGCGCTACTTGCCGCCTCAATAGAGGAATGCATGCCGCGCCAGAAAGCTGCCACGCCCGTCACCCCCGCCGATGACAACATCGACGCTGCTGTAGAGGGCCAGCGCACCCCAAATGGGCGCGCGGGGCGGCGTGCGCGCGGCGCGGCACAGCCTCCTGCTAAAGAGATCGAAGTCGTCGACGCGCTGGTCGACGATCTACCCGCCTCCGATTCTGCTGATCTCAACGACACGTCCGACAGTGCCGACGAGCCGGATGAAGAAGAGGAAGACGGTGAAGAGGCCGAGGAGCCCGCACCCGAGGAAGATTTCCGCAAGGTGCTGCAGGCCGAACTGGCCGCCGACACGGTTCAGCACTATCTCAATCGCATCAGCATCAAGCCGCTCCTGACGCCAGCGGAAGAACTGCATTTCTCGACGCTGGCCAAGGCGGGCGAATTTGCCGCGCGCCAGGTCATGATCGAGCGCAACCTCCGTTTGGTCGTGAGCATCGCAAAAGGCTATCTGAACCGCGGTGTCCCGCTGCTCGATCTGATCGAGGAAGGCAACCTGGGGCTGATGCACGCGATCGAGAAGTTTGATCCCGAACGCGGGTTTCGCTTCTCGACGTATGCAACGTGGTGGATCCGCCAGAGCATCGAGCGCGCGATCATGAATCAGGCGCGTACGGTTCGTCTGCCGGTGCACGTGATTCGCGAACTCAACCAGGTGCTGCGTGCCAAGCGTCATCTGGAAAAGAGCGGTGTGGACGGCCGGGACGCGAGCCTTGAAGACATCGCTCACTTGCTCGGCAAGACCACGGAGGAAGTGCAGGACGTGCTCTCGCTCAACGAGCACACGACTTCGCTCGATACACCGTTCGATCTTGATCCGGGCACGAGCCTGCTCGATTTCCTCTCGGACGAGCATGGCGCCTCGCCGGACCAGGAGGTGGCACATCGCGAGCTTTCACTGCTGATGAAGTCGTGGCTTGCGCGCTTGTCCGACAAGCACCGCTATGTAGTGGAGCGCCGCTTCGGCCTCAACTACATCGAGCCTGCGACGCTGGAAGAGCTGGCCGCCGAGATGGGCCTGACGCGCGAACGCGTTCGTCAGATTCAGCAGGAAGCGCTGGTCAAGCTCAAGCGCCATTTCGCTTCGCAGGGCGTGCGTAAGGACGCGGTGCTGTAAGGCGCCGCAGCCTCTCTTCTTTCTCCTCCAGTTTCATTCAGTCGTTCCGCAGCTCCAGCAGCATCGGTTGGTGATCCGATGCTTGCGTGGTGCTGTTGACTTCCATCCGCAGCACGCGCGGTCTCAATGGATCGCTGATCAGCATGAAATCGCACGCGTAGGCCGGTTCGGTCCAGCCGGTGCGGTCGTGCACGCCGAAAGTCGGCGGTTGCGGCGTTGTGCCGTGGGCAATCTCCCACGCGTCATGTAAAGCGGGTTCCCAAGTGAGCGGCACGGTCGCCAGGCGTTTGGGCGTGGAGTCCGGCTTGCAGTTGAAATCGCCGCAGACAATGGTTGACGTCGTCTGTGCAAGCGGGCGGAAGGGGCCCGCCTCGCACTCTGTGCCAAGCACCGATGCTTGATTTGCACGCGCACACCCTTCCGCGTGGATGGCGCGCAATGCGTTGATTTGCGCCAGCCGTTGAAGCTCTGAGTAGTACTCCAGATGCGTTGTGATGATGCGCAACAAGCCGAACGGCGTCTGCACGATCGCCTCGATGGCCATGCGGGGCATATACGGTGTGGCATCCGCTGGACAAGGTAAAGCGTGGCGCCGGATGTGATGCACGGGTAAGCGTGTGGCAATCGCGTTGCCGAAGCGCTGCACATGCGTGCCGTTGTGGCGCTCCAGCGCGAAGCCGGCAATCACGGTGTAGTCAGGGCCAAGCGCGTCGGCGAGTTCGCTCCATTGATCGATGCCTGGTTGGCCCGGCAGATCGCTGAAACCGGACGTGACTTCCTGGAGGCACAGCACATCGAACTCGCCCATCTCATGTGCTTGCGTCAGCTGGCGCGTCAGGCTGACGTGCCCGTCGGCGCCACGACCCCACTGGATATTCCACGTCAGGATGACGGTGCCCATGCTGGTCCTCCGGTGTCTTACAATGCCGCCCTTGTCCTCATTTTGCCCAGGCTCGCTCGTGTCTCAAGCTGCACCTAACGTCACGCCTTCCTCTCCTGATTCAGCAATCGCCGCCCCGGACGCGCCCCCCGCTAAGCCCCGTGGACGTCGTAAGCCCGAGATGCCCGTGGCTGGCCCCCTGGAAATCGTTTCGCTCGACGGTGAAGCACGCGGTATCGGTCGCCTGACCAACGAGGATGGCTCGCCGGGCAAGGTGGTCTTCGTGGAGGGCGCATTGCCTGGTGAGCGCGTGATGTATCGCAGTCACCGCGTGAAGCCGTCGTACGAGCAGGCGAGTGTGGTGGATATTCTGCGCCAGTCCGCTTCGCGCGTGACGCCGCAGTGCAAGTTCTTTGGGGTGTGCGGTGGCTGCTCGATGCAGCATCTGGATTCGCGTGCACAGGTTGCGATCAAGCAGCGCGTGCTGGAAGACGACCTGTGGCATCTGGCCAAGCTGCGTCCGGACGTCGTGTTCCGACCGATCGCCGGCCCCGACTGGGGCTACCGCTATCGCGCCCGTTTGACCGTGCGCCATGTTGCGGCCAAAGGTGGTGTGCTGGTGGGTTTCCACGAGCGCAAGAGCAGCTACGTGGCCGACATGACGTCGTGCGAGGTGCTGCCGCCGCACGTATCCGCGCTGCTGGTGCCGTTGCGCGAGTTGGTGGGGCGCCTGTCGATCGTGCAACGTATGCCGCAGATCGAACTCGCGGTCGGGCAGGACGTGACCGCGCTGGTATTGCGCAATCTGGAGCCCATCACCGCCGAGGATGAGGCCGAGCTGCGCGACTTTGCCGATCAGCACAACGTCCAGTTCTGGTTGCAGCCCAAGGGGCCGGACACCGTTTATCCGTTCCATCCCCTCGACCGCACGCTGACGTACACGCTGCCGGAGTTCGGCATCACGATGCCGTTCAAACCGACGGATTTCACGCAGGTCAATCATCAGATCAACCGGGTGCTGATGTCGCGGGCGCTGAAGCTGCTCGACGCCCAGCCCAGCGATCGGCTCCTTGACCTGTTCTGCGGTATCGGCAACTTCACGCTGCCAATGGCCACACGGGCACGCGAAGTCATGGGCATCGAAGGGAGCGAGGCGCTGACAACCCGGGCGCTCGCCAACGCTCAGCACAACGGTTTGGATGCGAAAACGACATTCGCGTGTCGTAATCTCTTTGAAGTGTCGGCCGATGATATTGCCGCACTGGGCAAGTTCGATCGCTGGTTGATCGATCCGCCGCGCGAAGGGGCGTTGGCCGTGTCCAAGGCGCTCGCCGAGTTGTCTCAGCGAGGCGGCGAGGCGGCTGATCTGCTGCCGAAGCGCATCGTCTATGTGTCATGCAATCCGGCGACGCTGGCCCGCGATGCGGGTTTGCTCGTGCATGAAGCGGGTTATCGATTGGCCGGAGCGGGCGTGGTCAACATGTTCCCGCACACGTCGCACGTGGAGTCGATGGCGGTATTCGAGCGCGACTGACCGTTCGTGGGGCGTCTCGCAGACAAAGAAAAACCGGCGCCTGGTGCGCCGGTTTTTTTTCGCGCCATCGCTGACGCTTGTGAGGCTGAATTTCGCTTAGTTGCGATTTCCGCCAAAGATTCCCAGGATCGCCAGCAGGTTCGTGAAGATGTTGTAGACGTCCAGGTAGATGGCCAGGGTAGCCGTCACGTAGTTGGTCTCGCCGCCGTTCACGATGCGCTGCACGTCGAACAGGATGTATGCCGAGAAGATCGCGATGGCCAGCACCGAGATCGTCAGCATCATCGCGGGCAGTTGCAGCCAGATGTTGGCCACCGAGCCCACGATCAGCACCAGCACGCCCATGAACAGCCACTTGCCCAGGCCCGAGAAATCGCGCTTGCTGACCGTGGCCACCGTCGCCATCACGCCGAAGATGACGGCTGTGCCGCCGAACGCCGTCATGATGAGTGACGCACCATTCGAGAAGCCCAGAATCATGCCGATCAGCCGCGACAGCATCAGCCCCATGAAGAACGTGAAGCCGAGCAGCAATGCCACGCCGACGCCGCTGTTCTTGAAGCGCTCAATGGCGTAGAAGAAGCCAAAAGCCACTGCCATGAAGATGACGAAACCCATCAACGGGTTGCGCCCCATCAGGTTGAAGCCGGTGGCGACCCCGATCCAGGCACCGAGGATGGTGGGGATCATGGAAAGCGCGAGCAGCCAATAGGTATTGCGCAGCACTCGGTTGCGGACGGCCAACGCGCCGGCGGTGCCGGAAGCGCCAAAACCGTACGTGTTGAGTTGGTTGTCCATGCGAACTCCTTGGGTAAATGACATTGCAGACAATGCGACGACACAGCGAATGTGGCATCCGAGGCGGCCTTTTGCAAGCCACATCGTCCTTACTTGGAGAGTCAGGATGCCACGCGGTTCCGGCTCCTGGTCGGTGCTTGCGACGGAAAATGCCCTTCGTGAGTGACTTTTTGTGCTCCCCATAAGGGGATGCTAAGGCGCGTTCGTACAGCCGACGAGACCTGCAAAGGCGTGTGACGATATCGCCTCCTGACGCGCCCGCCGTACGCGGCATCCGGTTGCACCGCTTGACATCCATCCCGTTGCCGCCCGTGTTAGAATCTAACGTTTATCTTTCACGTAACACCTTCATTTTTTGGAGTTTTTGATGGCGCTCGAACGCACTTTGTCGATTATCAAACCGGATGCCGTGGCCAAGAATGTCATCGGCCAGATCTACGCCCGCTTCGAAGGCGCCGGCCTGAAGATCGTCGCAGCCAAGATGATCCACCTGTCGCGCGCAGAAGCCGAGCAGTTCTACGCCGTGCACAAGGAGCGCCCGTTCTTCAAGGATCTGGTGGACTTCATGATCTCGGGCCCGGTGATGGTGCAGGCGCTGGAAGGCGAAAACGCAATCGCCAAGAACCGTGACCTGATGGGTGCAACCGACCCGAAGAAGGCGGAGAAGGGCACGATCCGCGCCGACTTCGCTGACAGCATCGACGCCAATGCCGTGCACGGCTCGGACGCTGCTGAAACGGCTGCCGTGGAAGTCGCATTCTTCTTCCCGGGCCTGAACATTTACAGCCGCTAAGCGTCAACACTAGACTGGGATTGTGGTTTCGGGTTGCAAGTCATGAGCGATGTGGTGAATCTCCTCGATTTCGACGCACCGGGCCTTCTCGCGTACTGCGAGAGCCTGGGTGAGAAGTCGTTTCGCGCCAAGCAGTTGCAGCGCTGGATTCACCAGTCGGGGGCGTCCGATTTTGGCGAGATGACCGATCTCGCCAAGTCGCTGCGCGAAAAGCTTGCGACCCGCGCCAACATCCAGGCGCCGGCGGTCATTACCGATCACCTTTCGTCGGACGGCACGCGCAAGTGGCTGGTCGACGTAGGGCAGGGGAATGCCGTCGAGACGGTCTACATCCCCGAAGAGACGCGCGGCACGTTGTGTGTGTCGTCTCAGGCGGGATGTGCCGTCAACTGCCGGTTCTGCTCGACCGGCAAGCAGGGTTTCTCGCGCAACCTCACTGCTGGCGAGATCATCGGCCAACTGTGGATGGCGGAATTCGCTATGCGCAAGCAGCTCGGTCGCGGCCCCAAAGACGATCGCGTCATCACCAACGTTGTGATGATGGGCATGGGCGAACCGCTCCTGAATTACGACGCCGTGGTGCCCGCTCTGTCGCTGATGCTGGACGACAACGCGTATGGCCTTTCGCGGCGCCGCGTAACGGTATCCACCTCGGGCGTTGTGCCGATGATGGACCGCCTCGCGCGCGATGTGCCCGTGGCGCTTGCTGTGTCGCTGCACGCGTCCAACGACGCGCTGCGCGACGTGCTCGTGCCGCTCAACAAGAAGTATCCCTTGGCCGAATTGATGGCTGCCTGTCGCCGCTATCTGGAGTTCGCGCCGCGCGATTTCATCACCTTTGAATACTGCATGCTGGATGGTGTCAACGATACCGTCGAGCATGCCCGTGAACTGCTGCGCGTCGTGGCCGACGTGCCGTGTAAGTTCAACCTGATCCCGTTCAACCCGTTCCCGGAATCGGGGTTGAAGCGCTCGAACAATGAGCAGATCCGCCGCTTCTCGCAAGTGCTGTTGGATGCCGGCATTGTCACCACCATCCGCAAGACGCGAGGCGACGACATCGATGCGGCGTGCGGGCAGCTCGCTGGCGAGGTCAAGGACCGCACGCGCCTGGCCGAGCGCGGCAAGTTTGGCAAGATCGTCGAGATCCCCGTGGTCGGGGCAGACTCCACTCACCGCATGGGTACCGCATGAAGCGTTGGTCGACTGCTGTCAGTCTGGTCTTCACGCTGGCAGCCGCCGGGTGCGCATTGTCGCCGCCGGTCCAGACACAGACACGAGAAGTCACGACCGTCCCCGATCAAAAGGCTGACGCCGGTCGTCGGGCTGCAATCCGATTACAACTCGCGACGCAATACTTGGAAGCCGGCCAGAATGCGACAGCGCTTGAGGAAATCAAGAACGCCATCGCAATCGATCCGAACGTGCCGAACGCGTATCACATCCGCGCGCTGGCTTACATGAACCTCGGCCAGCGCGAGCAGGCTGATGAGAGCTTCCGCAGCGCTCTGGCTGCGACGCCCCAAGATGGCGACCTGCTGAACAACTACGGCTGGTTCCTGTGCTCGCAAGGTGGCAAGCCCGATCAAGGCATGGCGATGCTGCGCCAGGCCATCGAGGCGCCGGCCGCCGGCAGCCCCGCGAAACCATGGACGAATCTGGGCGTCTGCCAGATGCGTCAGGGTGATCTGGACGGCGCGGAGAAGAGCCTCACCCGCGCAACTTACATCGACGCAAACAATCCGCTGACCAACTTGACGTTGGCGCAGCTGTACTACAAACGACGCGAATATTCACGTGCCATGCCGTTTATCGAACGTGTGAATGGCCGCGGCAATCCGACGGCGGAAAGCTTGTGGCTTGGCGCTCGTGTCGCGCGGCGTCTGGGCGACACTTCGCAGCAGAACGCATGGAGCGCGCAATTGCAGCGTCGCTTCCCCAATGCGCCCGAAGAGGCGGCATTCGAACGAGGAGCCTGGGATGACTGACCGCGACGTGGTAAGCGCAGCCGACTTCTCTCACGGCGCGGCGCCTGCCTCGAATCCGCCTGCCGCTGTTTCGCCGGACCGCGACGATGCGCTGCGAGAGATCGCCGAACGCCTGCGTGCCGGCCGAGAACGGCAGCGGCTGACGGTCGACGATCTGGCGGGGCGCCTGAAGGTGGCTCCAGGCAAGTTGTCGGCGGTGGAATCGGCAGATGTCAGTGCATTGCCTGACATGACCTTTACCAAAGGGCTCATCCGCGCCTACGCACGTGCTTTGCAAGTGGATGTCGATGACCAGCTTGCGCGTTTGAATGCCCGTGCGCCGGTCACCAACATCGGCTTGCGCCCCGAAGGCGGGTTGGGTGAATCGTTCTCCGACAAACCTAGCTTTGCGAAGCGTCGCGGTGGCAGCGGCCGCTGGCTGATTGGTGTGCTCGTTGCGGTGGTTGTGGCAGGCGGTGCGTTGGCTGGTATGGACCGTCTGAAGCAGTGGTTTGCCTCGCAAACGGCAGCCACGCAAAACACCGAGTCCACGACGAAGGAAGCGCCGGCGGCCGAGCAAACGGCGCCCGCGCAAGCGGCTCCGACAGCTGAGCAGGCTCCGGCTGAAACACCAGCCGCTTCCATGCCGACACCGTTGACGCCGGTTGCCCCGGCGGCCCCGGCCTCGGGCGTGGTAACTGCGCCGCTGGCTCCACCGGCAACGCTGCCGCGTTCAGGCAACGGTGCTGCTGTTCCGGCGGCCGCTGTAGCCGGTGCAGGTGTCAAGGCCGCTGTGGTCAACGTCGATGCTCCAGTTGCCGTTCGGCCGGCGGAAACTGCCAAACCGGCTGAATCGGCAGGTGGCAGCGGCACGGTCTCGGTGCGCTTCTCCGGTTCCTCCTGGTATGAAATCAAGGACAAAACCGGCAAGACGCTCGCCAGCGGCCTCTCAAAGGAAGGCGACGCACGCGATCTGACCGGCACGCCGCCGTTCAAGGTCGTTTTCGGCAATGCAGAAGCGGTTGAATCGCTGGCTGTGGGCGGTGCGTCCGTCGATCTTCAGAAGTACGCCCGCAATCGCGTGGCACGGGCCACGTTGCCCTGAACCGTTTTGTAAATGGCGCGGTGCCCGTGGCGGCGCGCCTTGTCTGATCATGGAAATCTCCACGCCTCTCGATTGCGCTCCAGCCTTGGTGGGTCCGCTGCCGCGCCGTAACTCGCGTGCCGCGCAAATCCGCTGGGGCGACCGTGTCGTGCACGTTGGCGGCGACGCGCCAGTCTGTGTGCAGTCGATGACGAATACCGACACGTCGGACGCCATCGGCACCGCAATCCAGGTGAAGGAATTGGCGCGGGCGGGCTCGGAGTTGGTGCGTATCACAGTGGACACGCCCGCCGCTGCGGCCGCGGTGCCCGCCATCCGCGAGCAGCTCGACCGAATGGGCGTGGATGTACCGCTGGTCGGCGATTTTCATTACAACGGCCACAAGCTGCTGCAGGACTATCCGGAGTGCGCGCAGGCGCTGTCCAAGTACCGTATCAATCCGGGCAATGTCGGACAGGGTGCCAAGCGGGACACGCAGTTCGCGCAGATGATCGAGATCGCTTGCCGCTACAACAAGCCGGTGCGTATCGGCGTGAACTGGGGCAGCCTCGATCAGGATCTGCTTGCGCGGATCATGGATGAGAACGCGCAACGCGCGACGCCGTGGGACGCCCGCGCGGTGATGGTCGAGGCGCTGATCACCTCGGCGATCCAGTCGGCGCAAAAGGCGGAAGAACTTGGCTTGCCGGGCAGCCAGATCATCCTGTCGTGCAAAGTCTCGGCGGTGCAGGATCTGATTGCTGTGTATCGCGAACTGGCGCGTCGCTGTAACTATGCGCTGCACCTCGGCCTGACCGAGGCCGGCATGGGCAGCAAAGGCATCGTGGCTTCCACGGCGGCGTTGTCGGTGCTTCTGCAAGAAGGTATCGGCGACACGATCCGCATTTCTCTCACGCCCGAGCCCGGCGCGCCGCGCGAGAAGGAAGTCATCGTCGCGCAGGAGATTCTGCAGACCATGGGTCTGCGCAATTTCACGCCGATGGTCATTGCATGCCCTGGTTGCGGACGCACGACGAGCACGGTGTTTCAGGAACTGGCCGCGCGCATCCAGTCGTACTTGCGCGAGCAGATGCCGAAGTGGAAAACGCAGTACCCCGGTGTCGAAGAGATGAATGTGGCCGTGATGGGCTGCATCGTCAACGGGCCCGGGGAGAGCAAGCACGCCAACATCGGCATCTCGCTCCCGGGCACGGGTGAGTCGCCGGCGGCGCCGGTATTTGTTGACGGCGTGAAGGTTAAAACGCTGCGCGGCGAACGCATTACAGAAGAATTCCAGACGATCGTCGACGAATACGTGCGGACGCATTACGGCGCACAGGCCTCGGCGACAGTCTAAAAACGGCATCAGGCTTCGGGACTCGAAGTCGAAGCAGGAAACGACCGGCCGGCCCCGCATGGAGCCAAATGCGAGAGGCCGGTTTTTAACGTGACATCATGAGCGATACACAAAAACAACGCGTGCAGAAGATCGCCGGCGTCAAAGGCATGAACGACTTGTTGCCCAGCGACGCCCCGCTGTGGGAGCACTTTGACAACGCCGTGCGCAGCATGCTGCGCGCCTATGGCTACCAGCAGATCCGCACGCCGATCGTTGAGCAGACGCAATTATTTGTGCGTGGCATCGGCGAGGTGACGGACATCGTCGAGAAGGAGATGTACACCTTCACCGATGCGTTGAACGGCGAACAACTCACCATGCGCCCGGAGGGCACCGCTGCCGCTGTGCGCGCCGTGATCGAGCACAACCTGCTGTACGACGGCCCGAAGCGCCTGTGGTACACCGGCCCGATGTTTCGCCACGAGCGTCCGCAGCGTGGTCGCTATCGCCAGTTCCATCAGGTGGGCGTGGAAGCGCTCGGCTTTGCTGGCCCCGACATCGACGCAGAAGTCATCCTGATGTGCCAGCGACTGTGGGATGACCTCGGCCTTGTCGGCCTGAAGCTCGAGTTGAACTCGCTCGGTCAGGCGGAAGAGCGCGCTGCGCACCGTGCCGATCTCATCAAATATCTGGAAGGTTTCCAGGACATTCTGGATGAGGACGGCAAGCGCCGCCTGTACACCAACCCTCTGCGCGTGCTCGACACCAAGAACCCGGCGCTGCAGGACATGGCCGCCGGCGCGCCGAAGCTCATCGACTACCTGGGCGACGAATCGCGCGCGCACTTTGAGGGTGTGCAGAAGCTGCTCAAGGCGAACAATATTCCGTTCACGATCAACCCGCGCCTGGTGCGCGGCCTGGATTACTACAACCTCACCGTCTTTGAGTGGACGACCGACAAGCTGGGCGCCCAAGGCACCGTGGCCGGCGGCGGCCGTTACGACCCGCTCATCGAACAGATCGGCGGCAAGCCGGCCCCCGCATGCGGCTGGGCGATGGGTGTCGAGCGCATCATCGAACTGCTGCGCGAAGAAAAGCTTGAGCCCGAAGCGCAGGGCTGCGACGTCTACATCGTCCATCAGGGCGATGAGGCGCAGGTGCAGGCGCTGATCGCCGCAGAGCGACTGCGCGACGCCGGCCTCGACGTCATCCTTCACGCATCGCCGGAAGGGCGCAACGGTAGCTTCAAGTCGCAGTTCAAGCGCGCTGACGCAAGTGGCGCATCCTATGCGGTTATCATTGGCGACGATGAAGTCACCCAAGGTGTTGCGCAGATCAAGCCCCTGCGTGGTGATCCGACCGCGGATGCCCAGCAGACCGTGCCGTCGGACCAGCTGGTCGACCGCCTGATCGATGCCATGGTGGCCAACAACGACTAACCGCGGCAGTGCCGCCCGCCGGCGAACGACCGCGATTCACCTCCAATATTCAAGCTCTGCAAAGCATGGCCTACGATCTCGAAGAACAGGAACAGATAGAGAGTCTCAAGCACTGGTGGCGTGACAACGGCAACGTGATCACGTGGATTGCCATCGTGGTGCTGCTGGCCGTGGCCGGTTGGTTTGGCTGGAAGAACTGGCAGCGCAAGCAGGCGGGCGAAGCGTCCGTGCTGTACGAGCAGGTACAGAAGGCGGTTGATGGCAAGGACGCAGAAAAGATCAAGCGTGCCGCCACTGACATGGAAGACAAGTTCGGCGGCACGGCTTATGCGCAGATGACTGCTTTGGCCACGGCCAAGGCGCTGTACGAAGCCAACGATGCGGCGGGCGCCAAGGCGCAGCTGCAATGGGCGGTCGATCACGCGCGCGACGATGAGTACAAGGCGCTCGCCAAGCTGCGCCTGGCTGGGCTTCTGCTCGACGAGAAAGCCTACGATCAGGGCATCGCGCTAGTCTCCGGCGACGTTGCTCCGGCCTTTGCCGGCTTGTACGCCGATCGTCGCGGCGATCTGCTGGCCGCGCAGAACAAGAACGAAGACGCCCGCGCGGCTTACAAGCTGGCGTTGGAGAAGTTCGGTCCAGCTGATGTTTCGGCTCGCCAGATCGTGCAGTTCAAGCTGGATGCCCTGGGTGGTGCCTGATTGGCGTAACCCGAGCAATTCAACGCATAACAAAAGGATCCCGATTTCATGATTCACGCACTTGAGCAGGGTGGTGTCGCGCGCGGTGTTGCCAAGGCGGCACGCGTGGCAGTGCTGGCACTGGCAGCGACGGCTGTCCTTGGCGGTTGCTCGCTGTTCAGCAGCAAGAACAAGCATGAGCCGGCCAAGCTGAAGGAGGTTCAGCAAGTGCTGGCCGTGCGGCAGGTGTGGAGCGTGAGCGTCGGGAAGAGCGGTCGCTACGTGATGCAGCCGGCAGTGGCAGGCAACAACGTTTACGTGTCGGCCGCCGGCGGTACTGTGACCGCCCTGGATGGCGCTACCGGCCGCACCCTCTGGCAAGGCAAGGCGGATGTGGACCTGACGTCCGGCCCCGGCAGCGATGGCACGCTGACGGCGGTGGCGGGTGAGAAGGGCGCGGTCGTCGCGTTCGACGAGAAGGGTGCACAGAAGTGGAAGGTCGCCGTCAACGGTGAAGTCCTGACAGCGCCGCTGGTGGGTCAGGGGCTGGTGATCGTTCGCACGACGGACGGCCGCGTCCTGGGTCTGGACCCCGCCAACGGCGAACGCAAGTGGATCTATCAGCGTTCTCCGTCGGCGCTGAACCTCCGCAGCAGCCTGCCGATGGTTTTTGCCGGCGATAACGTCATCCTCGGTTTTGCGGGTGGCAAGCTGGGTGCGCTTTCGGCCAGCAACGGCGCGCTGCGCTGGGAAGCTGCCGTGTCGTATCCGCGCGGCGTGTCGGAGATCGAGCGTCTGAACGATGTGACCGGAGCACCGTCGATCAGCGGTTCGCAAGTCTGCGCAGCCAGCTTCCAGGGGCGCGTGGCGTGTTTCGATACGAGCACCGGCGCACCGCGCTGGGGACGAGATTTCTCGTCGCCGAGCGGTGTGACGCAAGATGATGACGGGCTGTTCGCTGCTGACGAAAAGTCGGTCGTCTACGGCTTTAACGCACAGAATGGCGCCGACTTGTGGAAGAACGACGCCCTGCTGTGGCGCGACCTCGGCACGCCGCTGGCCTTCGGCCGCGCGGTCATCGTCGGCGATTCCGAAGGCTGGCTGCATTTCCTGTCGCGTGACGACGGCAAGTTCGTGGCCCGCGTGAAGACCGACAGCAGCGCCATTGGCGCAGCGCCGGTGGTGGTCGGCCAGACGCTGGTCGTTCAGACCCGCGGTGGTGGCGTCTACGGCTATCTGCCAAAGTAACATTGCCCGCTTTGGCCCGAGGGGGCTGGGGCGGCAAACGCATCACCTCAGGGTGGCAGCGCCGCCTTGAACTTGCGCCCGCGTACTCCGCGGGCGTCTTGCATCTGTGTCATCAGGCATTCAGCCGTGCAGATGCCAACCGCAGTTGCAATAATCAGAATTTGCCGTGGCGCCATTCGCGTGCGGCACACAAGCATGAAACCAGTCATTGCCCTCGTGGGGCGGCCGAATGTCGGCAAATCGACCCTCTTCAACCGTCTGACGCGCTCGCGTGACGCGTTGGTGGCGGATATTCCGGGCCTGACGCGCGATCGCCACTACGGTGAAGGCCGCGTGGGCGATCGTCCATTCATCGCCATCGATACCGGCGGCTTCGAACCCGTCGCCAAGGAAGGCATCGTTGCGGAGATGGCCAAGCAGACGCGCCAGGCCGTGGTCGAAGCCGACGTCGTCATCTTCATCGTCGACGGCCGGCTGGGGCTGGCGCCGCAGGATCGCGTGATCGCTGACTACTTGCGCAAAACCGGACGCCGCATCCTCCTGGCCGTCAACAAGGCCGAAGGCATGCGCTACACCGCCGTCGCCAGCGATTTCTATGAGCTTGGTCTGGGCGACCCGGCCGCCATCTCGGCTGCGCACGGCGATGGCGTCAATGACCTTGTGGCCGAGGCGCTCGATCTGGCCTTTGCCGAGCGCCCCGAGCTTGCCGAGGCAGCCGATGCGCATGACCACGGCACCCGCATTGCCATCGTCGGCCGTCCGAACGTAGGCAAGTCGACGCTCGTGAATGCGCTGATCGGTGAAGAGCGTGTGATCGCCTTCGATATGCCGGGCACCACACGCGATGCCATCTACGTGGATTTCGAGCGCAACGGCAAGCCGTACACGCTGATCGATACGGCCGGCCTGCGCAAGCGGGGCAAGGTGTTCGAGGCGATCGAGAAGTTCTCGGTCGTGAAGACGCTGCAGTCGATTGCCGACGCCAACGTGGTCGTGCTGATTCTCGACGCGCAGCAGGACATTTCCGACCAGGACGCGCATATCGCCGGCTTCATCGTCGAATCCGGCCGTGCGCTCGTGATCGGCGTGAACAAATGGGACGGCCTCACCGGACATGCTCGCGATCGCATCAAGCACGATATGGAGCGCAAGCTGCAGTTCCTGTCCTTCGCCAACGTGCATTACATCTCCGCCAAGGAGCGCACTGGTATTGGCGCGCTGATGAAGTCCGTGGACGCCGCCTATGCTGCCGCCATGGTGAAGCTGCCGACGCCGAAGCTCACGCGCGTGCTGATGGAGGCGGTCGAGTACCAGCAGCCCCGACGCGCAGGCGTCTCGCGCCCGAAGCTGCGCTACGCGCACCAGGGCGGTTCCAACCCGCCGATCGTGGTGATTCACGGCAACGCGCTGTCGAATATTCCCGAGACCTATCGCCGCTACTTGGAGGGGCGCTTCCGCGAAGCCTTCCAACTGAAGGGTACACCGCTGCGGATCGAATTTCGTACGAACAAAAATCCGTACGCCCAATCCAACGAGTGAGCGCCGCGCGGGTGGCGCTCGACGGCGGGAGCGTGTGATGCGGGGCATTCGAACGGAGGATGACCAAAAAGGCCGAGCCATTTCATATGGCGGGGTCTTCGGTTTTCCGTTTGCTTTCCCTGATTTCTAAGGCTAAATTCTCGAGACATGGCGCTTGGTGTCTACAAATCCAGGCGCCATTGGCGTCATTTGGACGCGTCTGGCCGACTCTTTTGACGAACTTTTTTTGCGTCGCCTGCTTGAACCCGGGCTTCCTAGCCCCATAACCCACCACTAAACCTATAAATCTGGAGTGTGCCATGAGCAACAAAGGGCAATTGCTACAAGACCCGTTTCTGAATGCGCTGCGTAAGGAGCATGTGCCGGTGTCGATCTACCTCGTCAACGGTATCAAGCTGCAAGGCAACATCGAGTCGTTCGACCAATACGTCGTGCTCCTGCGTAACACCGTGACGCAGATGGTGTACAAGCACGCAATCTCCACCGTGGTGCCGGCCCGTGCCGTGAATTTCCGCGTGGACGACGCGCCTGACGCCTGATTCTGCCTCGCTCCCGCCGCCCTCCGCGCGGCGGGACGCACCCACCCCGTTTCTCCCTTCTCTATTCCCCCGTTTGGCATCCCATCCCACCTCCAGCTCGGAGCCGACGCGCGCCATTTTGGTCGCCGTCGATTTCGGCAAACACGATTTTCAGGAAAGTTTGAGCGAACTGGCGCTCCTGGCCTCGACGGCCGGTTCTGAGCCGGTGCGCGCCGTCACGGGCAAGCGCTCGAGGCCCGACGCCGCGCTGTTCATCGGCGCCGGCAAGGCGGAAGAGGTGAGGATCGCTGCCGACGAGGAAGACGCAGAGATCGTCATCTTCAACCACGCGCTGAGCCCCGCTCAGCAGCGTAACCTCGAGCGCTTTTTCGGTCGCCACGTGGTAGACCGGACCGGCCTTATCCTCGACATCTTCAGCCAGCGCGCGCAAAGCCACGTGGGCAAGGTGCAGGTCGAACTGGCGCGCGTGCGTTACCAGGCAGCCCGGTTGGTCCGGGCGTGGAGTCACTTGGAGCGTCAGAAGGGCGGCGTCGGCCTGCGCGGCGGCCCGGGTGAACGTCAGCTCGAGCTGGATCGCCGGATGCTCGATGAGCGCGCCAAGCGTCTGTCGTCCGAGTTGGACAAACTCCAACGTCAGCATGACACGCAGCGCCGTTCGCGCAGCCGCAACGACGCTTTTTCTGTCTCGTTGGTCGGTTATACCAACGCCGGCAAATCGACACTGTTCAATGCGCTGACCAAGGCGCGCGCGTACGCTGCCAACCAGCTGTTTGCCACGCTGGACACCACCTCCCGCCGGCTGTACCTCGAGGGGCTGGGCAATGTGGTGCTGTCGGATACGGTGGGTTTTATCCGCGATTTGCCGACGCAGTTGGTGGCCGCCTTCCGCGCCACGTTGGAAGAAACGGTGCACGCCGACGTGCTGCTGCACGTGGTGGACGCCGCCAGCACCGTCAAGCACGAGCAGATGGAGCAGGTCGATCGCGTGCTGGATGAAATCAACGCCAGCGGCATCCCCCAGATTCTGGTGATGAACAAGATCGACGCGGCGGAGGAGCTGCGCGTCGCTGGCCCGCGTATCGAGCGCGACGAGACCGGCGCCGTGCGGCGCGTGTTCGTTTCCGCCATCGAAGGAATCGGGCTTGATCTGTTGCGCGAAGCGCTGGTCGAGACCGCGATCCGCCTGCGTGAGCACCCCGCGTCGCATGGCGGCGATTTCGATCCGCGCTTCGACACGCGCCGCGATTTGCTGCCGGAGCACCGTGACGAACTGTCGCAAAGCTTGCCGAGCAGCGGTTCTTCCGTCAAAGGTGACGAAGAGGGCTGATAGAATGCCCCGTTACTTCTTCGCAGTCAGACAATCAGGACAAGCCCGACCGCTCATGCCCGAGATTTCGACCCAGTCTTCTTCCATGGCCTCGCCGCGTTCGGCGCGAGGTTTGTGGCACCGCTTGCGCGTGCTGCTTTCGCTGAATGATCCCCGGTGGGGTCGCGGCGATGACAACAACGCCGAGCGCGAAGACAAAGATGAGCCGAAGCGCCAAAGCAAGCCGCCCCAGGATGGCCCCCCCGACCTTGACGAGCTGTGGCGCGACTTCAATCGCCGTCTGAACAACCTGTTCGGCCGCAAGGATAGCGGTAACGGTAACGACGGTCCCACGCCGCTGCGTCCCGGTAGCAGCCGAGGTGGCTCGGGGCTGGGCGTCGGCGTGCTGCTGGCGGTGCTGGTTGGCCTGTGGCTGGCCAGCGGTTTCTTTATCGTGCAGGAAGGCCAGACAGGCGTGATCCTGCAGTTCGGTCGCTTCAAGTATCTGGCAACGCCGGGTATCAATTGGCGTCTGCCGTACCCGATCGAGTCGCACGAAATCGTAAACCTGTCGGGCGTGCGCACGCTTGAAATCGGTCGGACGACCCAGATCAAGGACACGAACCTGAAAGACTCCTCGATGCTCACGCAGGACGAGAACATCGTCGACGTGCGCTTCTCGGTTCAGTACAACATTGCCAACCCGGTCGATTACCTGTTCTACAACCGTACGGACCGCGGCGGCGATGAAGAATTGGTGACACAGGCGGCCGAGACGTCGGTGCGCGAGATCGTCGGCCGCAACAAGATGGACGCGGTGCTGTACGAAGGTCGCGATGCGGTTGGTCGCAATCTCGCGGAATCGATTCAACGCATCCTGTCGGCTTACAAGACAGGCATCCGCATCCTCAGCGTCAACGTGCAGAGCGTGCAGCCGCCGGAGCAGGTGCAGGCCGCATTCGATGATGTGACCAAGGCGGGCCAGGATCGCGAGCGTGCCATCTCCGAAGGTCAGGCTTACGCCAATGACGTGGTGCCGCGTGCCAAGGGTACGGCCGCCCGTCTGGGTGAAGAGGCGCAAGGCTACAAGGCACGTGTTATCGCACGGGCGGAGGGTGATGCGGCCCGCTTTGCCTCGGTGCAACGCGAATATGCGAAGGCGCCGCAGGTTACGCGCGATCGCATTTATCTGGAAACCATGCAGGACATTTACTCCAACTCGACCAAGGTCATGGTCGACCAGAGCAATGGCAGCCTGTTGTATTTGCCGCTGGACAAGCTGATCGCGCAAACGCAGGGCGACAGCTCCCGTCCGGCAGCGGCGCCTGGCGCCTCAGCGCAGGACAGCGGTTCTGCGCAGGGCGTACCGACCCCCTCCAATCCGTCACCGGCCAATGACGCAGACTCGCGCTCGCGCGAAGCACTGCGCAACCGTGACCGTGATTCGCGCTAACAGGAGGGCACTATGAATCGTCTGATTTCTGCCTTCGTGGCGCTGGTCATTGCCCTGGCGGTGTTTTCGTCGGTGGTATTCGTGGTGGATCAACGGCAGTACGCCGTGGTGTTCGCCTTTGGTGAGATCAAGCAGGTCATCAAGGAGCCGGGGCTGCATTTCAAGCTCCCGCCGCCGCTGCAGAACGTTGTGTTCATGGATAAGCGCCTGCAGACCATCGATGTCGCCGGCGCCGATCGTTTCATCACGGCGGAGAAGAAGAACCTGCTGGTCGACTGGTTTGTGAAGTGGCGCGTGTCTGATCCGCGTCTGTTCTACGTCAGCTTCAAAGGCGATAACCGCCTCGCGCAAGACAGCATGACGCAGAAGATCAACTCCATTGCCCGCGATGAGTTTGCGCGCCGCACAGTGTCCGATGTGGTCTCGACCGATCGTGAAGCCGTGATGCAGAGCATCCTCAAAGGCGTGCAGGAGTATGGCAAGTCCGTCGGCGTAGACATCATCGATGTGCGCCTGAAGCGTGTCGATCTGCTGGCCAGCGTGACAGAGTCCGTCTATCGCCGCATGGAGGCCGAGCGTAAGCGTGTGGCCAATGAGCTGCGATCAACGGGTGCCGCCGAGGGCGAAAAGATTCGCGCCGATGCCGATCGTCAGCGCGAAGTCGTCCTCGCCGATGCCTACCGTGATGCGCAGAAGATCAAGGGTGAGGGCGACGCCCGCGCGGCAGATATTTATGCCGATGCATTTGGCCGCGATCCGCAGTTCGCCGCATTCTGGCGCTCCATGGAAGCGTATCGCGCGTCGTTCCGCGATCGGAAGGACGTGATGGTGCTGCAGCCGAACAACGATTTCTTCAAATACATGCGCAGCCCGAACGGCGGCAACTCGGCGGCGGCACC
This sequence comes from Ralstonia sp. UNC404CL21Col, assembly GCF_000620465.1. Classification (GTDB taxonomy): domain Bacteria; phylum Pseudomonadota; class Gammaproteobacteria; order Burkholderiales; family Burkholderiaceae; genus Ralstonia; species Ralstonia flatus. The sequence goes on along the minus strand of NZ_JIBE01000003.1, from coordinate 240,876 downwards.
GGCTGCCCAGACGGGGCGCCATCGCTAGTACAATGCGTCGCTGATCATTTGAGGCGGACAGACCCCGGCTTGCCGGGGTTTTGTTCGTTCGCCAACCGCATCCCATGGAAGAGTCACTACCCAACGTTTTGCTGGCAGCGTGCGCGCTGGTGCTCGTTTTCGAGGGCATTCTGCCGTTCGTGGCGCCACAAGCCTGGCGACGCGCGTTCCAGACGCTGACCGATCTGCCCGACGAAAAGCTTCGCGTGATCGGCCTGGTGTCGATGGCGATTGGGCTGATCCTCCTGCGGTTGCTGCATCGCTAGCGCACTTCCTGCGTTTTTACCGAATTTCTGCCGTACCAGACTCCCGAGCGAGACCGTCATGCCGACCAATTGGCTGCTGCCTGAATCCATTGCTGATGTGCTGCCTTCCGAGGCGCGCAAGATCGAAGAGTTGCGCCGCTGCATGCTCGACCTGTTCCGCACTTACGGCTACGAACTCGTCATGCCGCCGATGCTGGAATACATCGAGTCGCTGCTCTCCGGCACTGGGCATGACCTCGATTTGAAGACATTCAAGCTGGTCGACCAACTTTCCGGCCGCACCATTGGCCTGCGTGCCGACATCACACCGCAAGTGGCGCGCATCGATGCGCATTTGCTGAACCGCGCCGGCGTCACGCGCTTGTGCTACGCCGGGTCGGTATTGCATACGCGTCCGAGTGGATTTCACGTCACCCGTGAGCCGCTGCAGATCGGTGCGGAAATCTATGGCCACGCTGGGCTGGAAGCCGATCTGGAAATCCAGGAGCTGATGCTCGCCGCGCTGTCGGCCGCGGGTCTGGCCGATGTGCGTCTGGATCTCTGTCACGTCGGCGTGGTGGCCGCGTTGCTGGAGCAATCGCCGATTGCCGCACGCATTCAGGACGATCTCTTCACGGCGCTGGCCGCCAAGGACGTGCCCGCTTTGCGTGCCATCACGGCCGATCTTCCGGCGGCCCAGCGCGACGCCATCAATCTGCTGCCGGCGCTGTACGGCGGCGTCGACGTGCTTGCGCTTGCTCGCAAGCAGTTGCCGGCGTTGCCCGCCATCGGCCGCGCGCTGGACGACTTGGCTACGCTGGCCGAGCGTGCAGGCGGGGCGACCGTCAACATCGATCTGGCCGATCTGCGCGGCTACCACTACCACAGCGGTGTGATGTTTGCTGCCTATGTGGCCGGTGTGCCGAATGCCGTGGCGCGCGGTGGCCGGTATGACAAGGTCGGCGAGGCGTTCGGCCGCGCCCGCCCGGCGACTGGTTTTTCACTGGACCTGCGCGAAGTGGCGGGTATCTCGCCGGTGGAGGCACGCGCCGCTGCCATCCATGCGCCTTGGTCGGGTGATGCCAAGCTGCGCGAGGCGATTGCCGCGTTGCGCGCTGCGGGCGAAATCGTGATCCAGTCGCTGCCGGGCCACCCGGAAGACCTGGAGGAATTCGCCTACGACCGGCAGCTCGTCGAAGAGGGCGGTCGCTGGATCGTCAAGCCCCGCAACGCTTCGATCTGAGGCTGTTGCATAACGTTGTGTAAATACCCCGTAATTTCAGGGAAGCCCCTGGCAACAAGGGTAGAATACGTTTTTAACCCATCTGCAAATTCAACATGTCCGCACCAGCAGTGAGCCAAGGACGCAATGTCGTCGTCATCGGCACCCAATGGGGTGACGAAGGTAAAGGGAAAATCGTCGATTGGCTGACCGATCATGCGCAAGGCGTGGTTCGTTTCCAGGGCGGACATAACGCAGGCCATACCCTCATCATCGGCGGCAAGAAGACGATCCTGCGTCTGATCCCGTCGGGCATCATGCGTGACGGCGTCGCGTGCTACATCGGCAACGGTGTCGTGCTGTCGCCCGAGGCATTGTTCAAGGAAATCGACGAACTGGAATCGGCTGGCGTGCAGGTGCAGAACCGACTGCGCATTTCGGAAGCGACCAACCTGATCCTGCCGTACCACGTCGCCATCGACAAGGCGCGCGAAGCCAAGCGCGGCGCCGCCAAGATCGGCACCACCGGCCGCGGTATCGGCCCGGCGTACGAAGACAAGGTGGCCCGCCGCGCGCTGCGCGTGCAAGACCTCTTCGACCCGGCTTACTTTGCCGAGCGTCTGCGCGAAAACCTGGATTTCCACAATTTCGTTCTGACGCAGTACCTGAATCACCCGGCGCTGGATTTCCAGCAGACGCTCGACGAGATGCTGTCGTACGCAGATCGCCTCGCCCCGATGGTGACGGACGTATCGGCCGAGCTGTTTGCCGCCAACGCTGCCGGCAAGAACCTGATGTTCGAAGGCGCGCAAGGCGCGCTGCTCGATATCGACCACGGCACGTATCCGTTCGTCACGTCGAGCAACTGCGTCGCGGGTAATGCCGCCGCCGGTGCAGGCGTCGGCCCGGGCCAACTGCATTACATCCTCGGTATTACCAAGGCGTATTGCACGCGCGTGGGCTCTGGCCCGTTCCCGAGCGAGCTGTACGATGCGGATAACCCGGCGCGCCAGGATCCGATCGGCGTGCGTCTGGCCAATGTCGGCAAGGAATTCGGTTCGGTCACGGGCCGCCCGCGCCGCACGGGGTGGCTGGATGCCGCTGCGCTGCGTCGCGCGATCCAGATCAACGGTGTCTCGGGCCTGTGCATGACCAAGCTCGATGTGCTGGATGGCCTGGAAACGCTCAAGCTGTGCGTGGGCTACACGCTCGACGGCAAGGAAATCGACATCCTCCCGCGCGGCTCCGATGCCGTGGCGCGTTGCCAGCCGATCTACGAAGAATTCCCGGGCTGGAACACTTCCACCTTCGGCCTGAAGGAATGGGATGCGCTGCCCGAAACCGCTCAGGCTTACCTGAAGCGTGTCGAAGAAGTGGCCGGTATTCCGATCGCCATGATCTCGACTGGCCCCGACCGCGACGAAACCATCCTGCTGCGTCATCCCTACAAGGACTGACGCGTTGCTCCCAGATTCGCCCGGTGATTCGCCGGGCGAATTTGCATGGGGCGCCGTTTTTCATAGAACACGATAGCGGCAACTCACGCCGCATTTACGATACGAAGAGGTACACCATGAACCAGCCGATCAACGACGACTCGCACCTGTGGGTGTCTTGGGATGACTACCATGGCCTGATCGAGCGTCTGGCGCTCATCGTGCACGAGTCGGGCTGGAAGTTCGACAAGATCCTGTGCCTGGCGCGTGGCGGCCTGCGTGTTGGCGATCAGCTTTCGCGCATCTACGACCTGCCGTTGGCCATCCTGGCAACTAGCAGCTATCGCGAAGCCGCCGGCACGCAGCAGGGCGATCTCGACATCGCACAGTACATCACGATGACCCGTGGCGAGCTGTCGGGCCGCGTCTTGCTGGTGGACGATCTGGTGGATTCGGGCGTCACGCTTGAGCGTGTCGGGCGTCACCTGAAGGAGCGCTATCCGGCCGTGACCGACGTGCGCACCGCTGTGCTGTGGCACAAGGCATGCTCGAAGATCAAACCGGATTACGCCGTGCAGTTTCTTGCGACCAATCCGTGGATCCATCAGCCGTTCGAGGAGTACGACACGCTGCGTCCTCACAACCTGGCGGCGTGGATCAAGCGCGGCAAGTCGCGTTCGGCCGGTAACGGCGAAGCATCGGCGGCTTGAGCGTTGGTCGATTGCGTCGAGTGTGAATGGAGTGGCGTGTGCGGCTTGCGTCGTGCGTGCCACTTCGGTAACCTGACGTCACGGGCCGCAACATTGGCCCGAAACCCGCGTACGGATTGGCTTTGCAGGACATGCCAATACGAGCAGCGCGGTTGATCGAAGCGTGGTGCATCGATGTCGATGTGCCAGGCTTTGAACCCACCCAGCGTCTAGGGCAGGTGAGGCCGGTGATCCTGGCTCGGCCCTGGCGTGATAGCCAAGACACAATGCACGTCGTCCTTCGCGGAATGTCGCGTCAGCTACTGAATAACGATAATCCGGTCGCGGAAAAGAAAAACGGCGCAACTTGCGTTGCGCCGTTCCTAAACTCTGGTGCCCAGGAGAGGACTCGAACCTCCACGGAGTTACCCGCTAGTACCTGAAACTAGTGCGTCTACCAATTCCGCCACCTGGGCAGGTGTGCGTGTACCGAAGCTGTAATTATTACGGGATCCAGCGATCCTGTCAACACTCTAGAAGAAAAAATTGAATCAACCGACTTATCCGATCCCGAGCCGCGAGGAAATCCTCGGTGTGCTGCGCACGTCGGGGTCTCCGCTGTCTGCCACCGACATTGCCAAGGCGCTGTCGGTCACGCGCAAGGAGCATGACGGCTTTATCAAGCGTCTGACCGCCATGGAGCGGGATGGTCAGATCGAACTCAACCGCAAGGGGCGCTACGAACTGGCGCACCAGCCCAATTTCATCGAAGGCCGCGTCATTGGCCATCGCGATGGCTTCGGCTTTTTCGTCCGCGATGACGGCGAGCCCGACATCTTCCTGCCAGAACGAGAGATGCAGAAGGCCATGCACGGCGACCGCGCCCTGGTGCGCGCCGTCGGCTACGATCGCCGCGGGCGTTCGGAAGGGCAGATCGTCGAGATCCTGCAGCGCGCCAACAAGCGCGTTATCGGCCGGTTGCTCTCGGAAAGCGGCACGCTGGTCGTGGCGCCCGAAGACAAGCGTCTGGGCCGCGACATCCTGATCGCGCCGAAGGGGCAGGGCAAGGCCAAGGTCGGCCAGGTGGTGAGCGTGGAGATCCTGGAATATCCGGACCGCTACGTGCAGCCGATCGGCCGCGTGGTCGAGGTGCTGGGTGAGATCGACGACCCGGGCATGGAGATCGAAATCGCGGTGCGAAAGTACGGCGTGCCGCACGAGTTTTCGGAGCCGACACAACGCGAGGCAGAGGCGCTGCCGGACGTGGTGCGCGACGCCGATCTGGCCGGCCGCATCGACTTGCGCGATGTGCCGCTGGTCACCATCGATGGTGAAGATGCACGCGACTTTGACGACGCCGTCTACGCGGAGCCCGTCAAGATTGGCCGCAGCAAGGGCTGGCGTCTGATTGTGGCGATTGCCGACGTGTCGCATTACGTGCGGCCCGGGCATCCGCTGGATGCAGACGCCATTGATCGTGCGACTTCGGTCTACTTCCCGCGCCGCGTGATTCCGATGCTGCCCGAGAAGCTTTCCAACGGTTTGTGCTCTCTGAACCCCGAAGTGGACCGCCTGTGCATGGTCTGCGACGCGGTGATCACGGCCAAGGGCGAGATCAAGGCTTATCAGTTCTATCCGGCGGTGATGCACTCTAAGGCGCGCCTGACCTACAACGAGGTCTGGGCGATCCTGTCGAACGTGAAGGGTCCGGAAGCGGCCAAGCGGGCGCCGCTGGTGCCGCATCTGCAGGAGCTGTACGAGCTGTATCAGACGCTGCTCAAGGCGCGCCGTGAGCGTGGCGCGATTGACTTCGACACCACCGAGACGTACATCGTCTGCAACGCGCAGGGCAAGATCGAGCAGATCCTGCCGCGCACCCGCAACGACGCGCACCGGCTGATCGAGGAGTGCATGTTGACGGCCAACGTCTGTGCGGCCGAGATGCTCGAGAAATACAAGCACCCGGCGCTGTACCGCGTTCACGCAGGCCCGACCGAAGAAAAGCTGCAGGCGCTGCGCGCGTTCCTGAAAACCAGCGGCTTGACGCTGGGCGGCGGTGACAAGCCGCAGGCCGCCGATTACGCCGAACTGATGGAAAAGGTGGCCGCCCGCCCCGACGCACCGATGCTGCAGACCATGCTGCTGCGCTCGATGCAGCAGGCGGTCTACAGCCCGGACAACATCGGCCACTTTGGCCTGGCGTATCCGGCGTATGCGCACTTCACCAGCCCGATCCGCCGCTACCCTGACTTGCTGGTGCATCGCTCCATCAAGGCGATCCTGAATCGCACGCGTTATGTGCCGGCGTTGGCGCCGGGCGTGCAGTTGAACAGCGCGCTATCGCCCAAGGCGCGGCGTTTGCAGGCCGAAGCCGAGAAAGGCGTGCCGGCTGCGGTCGTCAACAAGGCCAAGGTCGAAGCGATCTGGCATGAGCTTGGGGTGCATTGCTCCGCCAACGAACGCCGCGCCGACGAAGCCTCGCGCGACGTCGAGGCTTGGCTCAAGTGCTACTTCATGCGCGACAAGCTCGGCAACGAGTTCTCGGGCACCGTCAGCGCCGTCACTTCATTCGGCATCTTCGTGCAGCTTGACGAGCTGTATGTGGAAGGCCTTGTGCACGTGACCGAGCTGGGCAGCGATTACTTCCAATACGACGAAGCACGCAACGAGCTGCGCGGGGAGCGCACGGGCATCCGTTATCGGTTGACCGACCGCGTGCGCGTGCAGTTGCTGCGCGTCGATCTGGATGCCCGGAAGATGGATTTCCGCCTGATCCAGGAGCCCTCGACCAAGGCGCTGCGCCCGGCCAAGGTGACCGGCGCACCGGAAGCCGCGGCCGCGCGGCAAGCTGCAGTGGCGACGCCGGCACCGCCAGTTGGCCGCAAGAAACCGCGCCAGCTGGCAGCATTGCTGGGCGGTACGGCCAAGCCGGAGGAGTCGTTCGACGAGACGTTGGATCGCGTCATCGAAGAGCAGCCGGTCTTCGAGCCGGGCGGCCGGGCACTGCCCCCGGGCCATCCCCACGCCAAACCTGCGCGTAAGAAGCAGGCGGCGCGTGGCACGAAGCCCAAGGGTGGCGCCAAGACTGCAGCGCCACGCAAGGTGGCAGGCAAGGCCCCGCGCAAGACCAAGGGGCGTTAAAGCGGTTAAGCGGTTAAAGCGGCCGAGGAGCGAGGGCAGACGGGTACAATCGCGCCATGTCTAAATCCAAGCTCCTCATCGGCTTTCATGCCGTGACCGCCCGACTGCGCCACGGCGCCAAGTCGATCGACGAAATCTACTTCGAGGCCAACCGCCGCGACCGCCGCATGCAGGATTTCCTGAAAGCGGCGGAAGCAGCGGGCGTGCGCCTCATTCCTGCTGACGCCGACCGTCTGCGTGGCATTGCCGGGACCGACCGCCATCAGGGCGTGGTTGCCAAGGCAGAGTCGCTGTCGCTGGCGCTCAATCTTGATGAACTGCTCGACGGCATCGAAGGCACGCCGTTGCTGCTGGTGCTCGACGGTGTGACCGATCCCCATAACCTCGGTGCTTGCCTGCGCGTGGCGGATGCTGCCGGCGCGCATGCCGTGATCGCGCCAAAGGACCGCAGCGTTGGGATCAACACGACGGTCGCCAAGGTCGCGAGCGGTGCGGCCGAAACCGTTCCGTACATCACCGTAACCAACCTGGCGCGCACGCTGCGCGAGTTGCAGGAGCGCGGCGTATGGGTGATCGGCACGGCTGATGAGGCCGAACAGGATCTCTACCAGGCAGACTTCAAAGGCCCCATCGCCATCGTGATGGGCGCCGAAGGCGAGGGCATGCGCCGCCTCACGCGTGAGACGTGCGATGCGCTGGTCAGCATTCCGATGGCGGGAAGCGTGGAAAGCCTGAATGTGTCGGTGGCGAGCGGCGTATGCCTGTTCGAAGCGGTACGCCAACGCGCGGCGGCACCTGCCAAGAAGTAATGGGCATCGAACCCACAGCCGTATCCGATGCGGCTGCATTGGCCCAGGCCCACGCCTGGGTCGAGGCCGCCCAGCGCATCATGGTGCTGACCGGTGCGGGCGTCTCGGCTGAATCCGGTGTGCCGACGTTCCGTGATGCGCTGACCGGCCTGTGGTCGCGATTCAACCCGGAAGACATGGCCACCGAAGCCGCCTACCGTAAGCATCCGCGCATGGTGTGGGACTGGTATCAGGAGCGCCGCGAGCGCGTGCTGCAGGCGCAGCCGAATCCCGCTCATCTTGCGATTGCCGCGCTCGCCAAGCGCAAGACGGTGACGCTGGTCACGCAGAACGTCGATGGTTTGCATCAGCGCGCCGGCAGCGAAGGGGTCATCGAGCTGCACGGCAACCTGTTTGCGGACAAGTGGCTGGGTGGCTGCGGCAAATGCGATATCGCCACCGCCGAGCCGGGACGCCCACCGCGTTGTGCGACGTGTGGCGCGATGCTGCGCCCGGGCGTGGTGTGGTTTGGCGAGCAACTGCCGCTGGTAGCGAACTACCGCGCAGAAGAGGCGGCCAATACCTGCGACCTTTGTCTGGTGGTCGGCACATCGGGCATGGTATATCCGGCCGCCGGGTTGCCGGGGTTGGCGAAGGACCACGGTGCCAAGGTGATCGTCGTGAATCCGGAACCGAGCGCCCTAGATGCAACGGCCGACTTGGTGATCCACCAGCCGGCGGGCGTGTGCCTGCCCGCCATGCTGGGATAAGGCCCGGCTTTGTTCTTACGCCGCTGCGCGCAGCGGCTCAATCAGCGCTTCCAACTTGATCGCGTCCGCTGCAAACAGGCGGATGCCTTCGGCCAGTTTTTCGGTGGCCATGGCGTCCGCATTCATGTGCCAGCGGAACGATTTCTCGTCGGCGGGCAGGCGCACGATATTGGCCGCGTTGGCGTTGTCCGGAGACAGCTTGCGCTCGACCGGCGCATCGGATTGCTGCAGCTGGGCGAGCAGATCGGGGCTGATGGTCAGGAGGTCGCAGCCAGCCAGTTCGACGATCTGCGAGACATTGCGGAAGCTCGCGCCCATGACCTCGGTGGGATAGTCGAACTTCTTGTAGTAGTTGTAGATGCGCAGGACGGACTGCACGCCGGGGTCGTTCGCGCCGCCTTGGGCGACCGGATCCCAGTTGGCGCCGGCATCCTTTTTGTACCAATCGTAGATGCGGCCGACGAACGGCGAGATGAGTTGCACGCCCGCTTCCGCGCACGCCACGGCCTGAGCCAGCGAGAACAGCAGTGTCATGTTGCAGCGGATGCCTTCGGCGCGGAGTTGATCCGCCGCGCGGATGCCTTCCCACGTCGACGCAATCTTGATCAGCACGCGCTCGCGCGCCACGCCTCGCGCTTCGTACAGCGCAATCAAATGCTTGGCCTTGGCGACCGTCGCTTCGGTATCGAACGACAGGCGCGCATCGACTTCGGTCGACACGCGGCCCGGGATGATCGACAGGATCTCGCAGCCGAACGCCACCAGGACGGCATCGATGATGTCCTCGACGCTGTCGCTGCGGGCGTCACGCACGGCTTGCTCCAGCAGCGGGCGGTATTCGGCTTTCTGCACGGCCTTGAGAATCAGCGACGGGTTGGTCGTCGCATCGTGCGGTGCGTAGGCACGCATGGCCTGGAAGTCGCCCGTGTCGGCGACGACGGTGGTGAACTGCTTGAGTTGATCGAGCTGAGTCATGAAGCAAGTCCGTAGTGCGTTCCAGCGTTGCGCTGGAGGTGAAAGGATGAATCGATTGTACTCCGCAGGTTTGGCTCAGCGAGCCGGCCGGAGGCGATCGTATTGATCCGGTACACTACCGGGTTTTCCGATCCGACCGAGTTTTTGCGATGACGCAGGATGAACTGAAGGCGCTGGTGGCACAGGCCGCCGCAGACTACGTATTGGCCAATGTGCCCGAGGGCGCCGTGCTGGGTGTCGGCACCGGCTCGACGGCCAACCTGTTCATCGACGCGATGGCGCCGCACAAGGCACGCTTCGCCGGCGCGGTGTCCAGCTCCGAAGCGTCGACGCGCCGCCTGCAGGGCCACGGCTTTACGGTGCTCGATCTGAATGAGGTCGACGCCATCCCCGTCTACGTGGATGGTGCCGACGAGATCGACGCCTCGGGCGCCATGATCAAGGGCGGCGGCGGTGCGCTCACGCGCGAGAAGATCGTCGCCTCGGTTGCCAGCGTGTTTGTCTGCATCGCCGACGGCAGCAAGCTCGTTGAAACGATGGGCGCCTTCCCGTTGCCGGTGGAAGTGGTGCCCATGGCACGTGCAGCCGTGGCGCGTCAACTGGCTGCGCTGGGCGGTCAGCCGCGCCTGCGCATGACCAAGGAAGGCCAGATCTACAAGACCGATAACGGCAACGTGATTCTCGACGTGACGGGCCTGCGCATTGCCGATCCGAAGGGGTTGGAATCGGTGGTCAACGATATTCCGGGCGTGGTGACGGTCGGCCTGTTTGCCAAGCGCGGCGCCAATGTGCTGCTGCTCGGGACGGAAGCGGGGGTGCAGCGTCGCGATTTCTGATCGCTGTGCGTGCCTCATCGAAAAGCTGCTCATGCAAATGAGCAGCTTTTTTTATGCCCGTTGCGGCGCGTTGAATTGGCGTTGCCCAAACAAACAAAAAGCCGTTCAGTTTGCGCTGAACGGCTTTTTTATGGGTATCGGCAGATCAGGCCGAGGGCGGCGGCACGTAGCCGGCAGCCTCGTCTGCGCCATCGCCAAAGAAGTACTTCTCGGTCTGCTTGAGCAGGTACTGGCGTGCGCGCGAATCGGCCATGTTCAGGCGGTTTTCGTTGATCAGCATGGTCTGGTGCTTGAGCCAGCCGGCCCACGCTTCCTTCGAGACGCTTTGCCAGAGTTTCTTGCCCAGTTCGCCGGGCAGGGGCGGGAAGTCGAGACCTTCGGCTTCCTTGTTGAGCTTGACGCAGTGGACCATGCGGGCCATGGGGATTCCTCTTGTGTGGCGGGAGCGCCGCTCAAGCGCGACGCAGGTGCCGCTATTGTAAAGGCCGCGCGCCGCCGGGCTTGGATTCCACGACGCGCGCCAAGGGTTTAGAGCTTCTTCATCAGCACCATCGAGCGCCGCTGCCAGTTGTACAGCTTGCGGCGGTCTTCCGGCAGATCGTCCACGCTGGCGCGCACGAAGCCGCGCTTGAGAAACCAATGCTCCGTCCGCGTGGTGAGCACGAACAGGCGCTTGAGGCCCAGCGCACGGGCGCGCACTTCAGTGTGCTTGAGCAGGCGTTCGCCGTCGCCGGTGCCCTGGCTGTCCGGCGACACGATCAGGCACGCCATTTCGGCCATGCCGTCCTTCGGGTACGGATACAGCGCCACACAGCCAAAGATGATGCCGTCGTGCTCGATGACCGAGAAGTTGGCGATGTCGCGCTCCAGTAGCCGGCGTTCGCGCGGCACCAGCGTGCCGTCCGCCTCGAGCGGTTCGATGAGCGAGACGATGCCGCCCACGTCATCCAGCGTGGCGTCGCGCAGGTATTCCAGATCGGTGTGCGACACCATGGTGCCCACGCCGTCGTGCAGGAACAGTTCCAGCAGGATGCTGCCGTCCAGCGCGAACGGGATGACGTGTGCCCGGCGCACGCCGCCGCGCATCGCCTTGACGATGTGTTGCAGGTAATAGGCGGTGTCGTGCGACAGGCTGCCGTCGCGCAGGCGCTCGATGGCCGTTTCCATCGACAGATCCTGCTGCAGCTTGCCCACGCGGTCCATGATGCCGGGCAGCTCCGTGATGAAGATGAGCTTGTCGGCTTTCAGCGCCGTGGCGGTATTGGCGGCCACGTCTTCCATCGACAGGTTGAACGCCTGGCCCGTGGGTGAAAAGCCCAGCGGCGAGAGCAGCACGATCTTGCGGTTGGACAGCGAGTGCTGGATCGACTCCGCATCGATCTTGCGCACCAGCCCCGTGTGCTGGAAATCCACGCCGTTGACGATGCCCACCGGCCGCGCCGTCACGAAGTTGCCCGACACGACGGACATGCGTGCGCCGGCCATCGGCGTATTCGGCAGGCCCTGGCTGAAAGCGGCTTCGATGTCCAGGCGCAGTTCGCCCGACGCTTCCTTGGCGGATTCCAGCGCGGCGCCGTCCGTCACTCGCACGCCATCCACGAACTGTGTTTTCACGTTGCGCAGGGCGAGCTGTTCTTCCACCTGCGGACGCGACCCATGCACCAGCACGATGCGCATGCCCATGGCGTGCAACAGGGCGACGTCGTTGACCAGCGCGCCCAGCATGCCGGCCTGGACCAGCTCGCCGCCAAAACCGATCACGAACGTCTTGTCGCGGAAAGAATGGATGTACGGCGCCACCTCGCGCAGCCAGTGCACGAACTGCTGCTGTTCGGGCGTGGGTGGAATCGGGGCGACGTCGACGGGGGCGGGCGTGTGCGCCGCCAGCGAAACGCCGGAGGCGGGGGCGGAGGAACGAGCGGTCACGGGCGGAGGAGGAAAAGCGGCACGGGGCGCGGGCCGGCATAGGAAAGATGCGCGGATTATAATCCCGCCCGATGTCAGATTCCCACGCCCAGCCGCCCCGGCCACGCCCGGCGGCGCCCTCCCAGAAATCGCCGAAAGACACGCCGCCGCCCGAGCGCAAGCCCGGCGGCAATGGTCGTCCGCAGCGCCGCCAGAAGCCCACGCCGGAAGAACTCGCCGCGGCGCTGGAGGCGCGCCGCGCACGTGCGAACCGCGTCCCGCCGATTACGTTTCCCGAAGCGCTGCCCGTATCGGCCCGACGCGACGAAATCGCCGAGGCCATCGCCGCCAACCAGGTGGTGATCGTCTCGGGCGAAACCGGCTCGGGCAAGACCACGCAGTTGCCGAAGATCTGCCTGTCGATCGGGCGGGGCATTGGCGCGGGCGGTACCGGGCTGATCGGCCATACGCAGCCGCGCCGGATTGCCGCGACGTCTACCGCCAAGCGCATCGCCCAGGAAATCGGTACGCCGGTGGGCGAGCACGTGGGCTTCCAGGTGCGCTTCAACGACACGCTGTCTGCGGGTGCGTCGGTCAAGCTGATGACCGACGGCATCTTGCTGGCCGAGACGCAGAACGATCCGCTCCTGCGCGCCTACGACACGATCATCATCGACGAGGCGCACGAACGCAGCCTCAACATCGACTTCCTGATCGGCTATCTCAAGCAGCTTCTGCCGCGCCGGCCTGACCTGAAGGTGATCATCACCTCGGCGACCATCGACGCGCAGCGGTTTGCGGAGCACTTTGCGGGCCCCAAGGGGCCGGCGCCCGTCATTGAAGTCAGCGGCCGGTTGTATCCGGTCGAGGTGCGCTACCGCCCGATCCAGCGCGACGAGAAGGACAAGGAGCGCGATCTTTACGAAGCGCTCGTCGATGCGGTGGACGAACTCGCCCGCGAAGGCCCGGGCGACGTGCTCATCTTTCTGCCTGGCGAGCGCGAGATTCGCGAGGCGGCCGAGGCGCTGCGCAAGCACCATCCGGCGCATACCGAGATCCTGCCGCTGTTTGCGCGCTTGTCCGTGCAGGAGCAGGAACGTGTGTTCCGGCCGTCCAACGCGCGGCGCATCGTGCTTGCAACCAACGTGGCCGAGACCTCGCTGACGGTGCCGGGCATTCGCTACGTGGTCGATACGGGGCTGGCGCGCGTGAAGCGTTATTCGTATCGCAACAAGGTCGAGCAACTGCAGATCGAGCCGGTATCGCAGGCTGCGGCCAACCAGCGCGCCGGTCGTTGCGGCCGGGTCGCCGACGGCGTCTGCATTCGCCTGTATGACGAGGCGGATTTCATTGCGCGGCCGCGTTTCACCGATCCGGAGATCCTGCGTTCGTCCCTGGCGGCGGTCATCCTGCGCATGAAGGCGCTGCGGCTGACGGATGTCGAGCAGTTTCCCTTCATCGAGCCGCCGCTGGGCCGTGCCATTGCCGACGGCTATCAGCTTTTGCAGGAACTCGGCGCTGTCGACGATGAAAATGCGTTGACTCCGCTGGGCAAGCAGGTCGCCCGCCTGCCGCTGGACCCGCGCGTGGCGCGGATGATCCTGGCTGGCCGCGACCATCAATGCCTGCGCGAGATGCTGATCATCGCGAGCGCCTTGTCGGTGCAAGACCCGCGCGAACGCCCGCAGGAACTGCAACAGCAAGCCGATCAGGCGCACCGGCAGTTCGCTGACGAAAAATCGGAATTCCTCGGTTGGGTGAAGCTGTGGAAGTGGTTTGAAGAGGCCATCGCGCACAAGAAATCGAACAAACAATTGCAGGACCAGTGCCGCTCGCATTTCCTGTCGCATGTGCGGCTGCGTGAATGGCGCGACGTGCATTCGCAGTTGCACACCACGGTGGCGGAGCAGGGCTGGAAGCTCAACGAATCCGACCCGACGTATGAGCAGTTGCACCTGGCGCTGCTGACGGGCCTGCTCGGCAATATCGGTGTCCGCATCGAGGAGGCCGACGGTAAAGGCCGCGAATACCTCGGCGCGCGCGGCATCAAGTTCTTCCTCTGGCCGGGTTCGGCCATTGCGCGCAAGGCGGGCAAGTGGGTCGTGGCAGGCGAGCTGGTCGATACCAGCCGCCTGTTCGGCCGCACGCTTGCGCGCATCGAGCCGGAATGGGTGGAAAAGGTCGGCGCGCATCTGCTGAAGGTGTCGTGGAGCGATCCGCATTGGGAAAAGAAGGCCGGCCAGGTGATGGCGTTCGAGCGCGGCACGCTGTACGGTCTGCCGATCTACCAGCAGCGCCGCGTGCACTTCGGGCCGATGCAGCCGAAGGAGGCGCGCGAGATGTTCATCCGTCGTGCGCTGGTCGACGGCGAGTTCGAAACGCGCCTGCCGTTCTTCACGCACAACCAGCGCCTGGTGCGCGAGATCGAAAACCTCGAACACAAGTCACGCCGGCAAGACGTGCTGGTGGACGACGAGCTGATCTACGCCTTCTACGACAGCCAGATTCCGGCGGACATCTACAACACCGTGTCGTTCGAGCGCTGGTATGCCGAAGCCGCCAGCGCGGGTGGCAAGAGCGGCCAGAAGCTGCTGTACCTGAATCGTGACGACCTGATGCGACACGAGGCGGCCGGCATCACCACCGACCTGTTCCCGAAGGTGCTGCCGATTGCCGGCATCGACATGGGCCTGACGTATCACTTCGAGCCCGGCAGCCCGCGCGACGGCGTAACGCTCACCGTGCCGCTGTACGCGCTCAACCAGGTGCCCGCGCAGCGCACCGAATGGCTGGTGCCGGGCATGCTCAAGGAGAAGGTGCATCTGTTGCTGAAGAGCCTGCCGCAGAAGCTGCGCCGCCATTGCGTGCCGCTGCCCGACTACGCCGCCGGATTCGTCTCGCGCGTGCGGTTGGGCGATGGCGACCTGCTCGACCGCTTGATCGCAGACGTGCGCGAGCAGACCGGCATCGCGCTCAAGCGCGCCGACTTCAAGCTCGAAACGCTGCCCGCGCATCACTTCATGAATTTCAAGGTGATTGACGAGCACGGTCGCCAGCTCGACATGGGGCGCAATCTTGCCCAGCTGCGGGCGGAACTCGGCGGCCGCGCGCAGCAGACCTTCCAGTCGATCGCCGCGCAGGATGCCGCCGTGGCCGGCGCTCAGAACGACGGCGCCAAGCCCGGCAAAGCAGGCAAGAGCGGCAAGTCGGAAGCGCCGGCCAACGCCGCGCTGTACTCGGGCCTGACGACGTGGAACTTTGGCGAGTTGCCGGAACTGCTGGAAGTCCGCAAGGGCAACCAGACGCTGTTCGGCTATCCGGCGCTCGTCGATGCCGGCGACCACTGCGATGTGGAAGTCTTCGACGATCCGGCGGAAGCTGCGCGCATCCATCGTCTGGGCTTGCGACGGCTGTTTGCGATCCAGCTGCGCGAGCCGTTGAAATACCTGGAAAAGAACATCCCGGGCTTGTCGCAGATGGCGATCCAGTTCATGAACCTCGGTACGCAGGATGAGTTGCGCGACCAGATTCTGGATGCCACGCTGGAGCGCGCCTGCCTGCAAGACCCGCTGCCGACCGATGACGCCAGCTTCGGTGCCCGCAAGGACGAAAGCCGGGCACGCCTGACGTTGCTGGCACAGGAGATTGCGCGGCTGGTCGGTGCCATCCTGGCCGAATACGCGCAACTGCCGCGCAAGTTGCAGATCGCCAAGCCGTTTGCTGCGGCCACCGCCGATATCGACGCACAGCTCAAGACGTTGATGCACAAGCGCTTCATCGAGGCGACGCCGTATGCGCAGTTGACGCACTTCCCGCGTTACCTGAAGGGCATCGCGCTGCGCATCGACAAGCTCAAGGCGGACCCCGCCCGCGACACGCAGCGCATGCAGGAAATGGCGCCGCTCATCCAGCAATACCAACGCGCGGAAAAGGCGCTGCGCGTGCAAGGGCAGGGCGGCAGCGACCCGCGCATGGAGGAATTCCGCTGGATGCTCGAGGAGTTGCGCATCGCCCTGTTTGCACAGGAACTGCGCACGCCGGTGCCGATGTCGGTCAAGCGGCTGCAGAAGGTGTGGGAATCGATGCAGCGATAGCTGCCGATGCGTTGTCGGGCGCGGAGAAAGTTCCCGCTTTCTTTTTTTGATTTGTGTCAGCGATGGCCTAAACGGCAGCGTTAGAATGGCTGGCTAAGTTGCTGAATCTTCTCGTTATGTCTGCCTCGCGCGCCTCGTTTGCCCCCCGTTGGTTCTCCACGCTGGTCCTGTCGGCCGCTGCTCTGATGGCAGCGCATGCGGCGCGTGCCGAAGTCGTCACCGTGCTGAATTCGGGCGACGCAAGCGTCTCTTTGATCGACAAGGACACCCGCAAGGTGCTCGAGACGTTCCCGATCGGCAAGGAGCCGCATCACCTGATCGCCACGCCCGACGAAAAGTCGTTGATCGTCGCGAACGCCGTCGGGAACGATCTGGTGTTCCTCGACCCTGTCACGGGCAAGATTCAGCAGCGCGTGCCGCGTATCGACGATCCTTACCAGATCGGCTTCTCGCCCGACCAGAAGTGGTTTCTGACCACGGGCAACCGGCTCGACCGCATTGACGTTTACCGCTGGGACGGCCACGCCCTGACCATCGCCAAACAGATTCCGGCGGCCAAGACGCCCAGCCACATTGCCTTTACCGCCGACAGCAAGATCGCGTTCGTCACCGTGCAGGATTCCAACGAGGTGATGGCCATCGATCTGCCCACGCAGAACGTGATGTGGCGCATGACGATTGGCTCCGCGCCGGCCGGCGTGTGGGTCACGACTGACCAGAAATACCTGCTGGTCGGCATGACCGGCGCCGATTACGTCGAAGTGATCGACTGGCACACCCGCACCAGCGTCAAACGCATTCCGACCGGCAAGGGCGCGCACAACTTCCGTGCGCTGGGCGACAAGCGCCACCTGTTCCTGTCGAACCGCGTGTCGGGCACCATTAGCATCATCGATCAGCAAACGCTGACCAAGGTGGGCGACATCACGGGCCTGCCGCCCGGCCCCGACGATATGGAATTGACCGCCGATGGCAAGCAACTGTGGGTGACCTGCCGCTGGGCCAAGCGCGTGGCGATTGTCGACGTGGCAAGCCGCAAGGTCGTGGAAGAAATCAAGGTTGGGCGCTCGCCGCATGGCATTTACTTCCGCACACGCGCTCCGCTGATTTGAGCGTCACGAGACGACGATGAAATCCCGCCTGTCGATGTTGCGCGCTGCAGCTGCCACGGCTGCGCTGGCGCTGTGCGCATTGGCCACGGCTACGCCCGGTGGGGTGAATGCCGGTGCGTGCAAGGGCACCGTCTACCTGACATTCGATACAGGCAGCATGAGCCAGGCGCAATTGATTGCCGATACGCTGCGTCGCCATCGCATCCGCGCCACGTTCTTCCTCGCCAACGAAAAGACCATCCACGGCGACAGCACGCTGGATGAAGGCTGGGCACCGTATTGGAAATCGCTCGCCGCCGATGGCCACGCCTTCGGCACACACACCTTCGATCACGTCTACTACAAGGGCGAGGCGGGTGCAGGCAAGGTCCGCTTCCGCCCGCAGTTTGGCGAGCAGGGCGGACGCAATGTCGTGTGGGGCGAGCCTGAATTCTGTGCGGAGCTGAAACGCAGCGCCGAGCGCTTCAAGACCATGACCGGTCAGCCGATGGACCCGCTGTGGCGGGCGCCCGGAGGTCACCTTTCAGCTACGACCGAAGCTTGGGCCAAGCAATGCGGGTTTGCCCACGTGGCCTGGGCGCCCGCCGGTTTCCTGGGCGATGAGTTGCCGTCGGAGCGTTATCCCAACGAAGCGTTGTTGCAGAAGGCGCTGTCCAGCCTGCGCGACGGCGACATCACCATGGCGCATCTGGGCATCTGGTCACGCAAGGATCCGTGGGCGCCAGCCGACCTGGAGCCGTTGATCATCGGTCTGGAGCGCAAGGGTTTCTGCTTCGCCACGCTGCGCGATCATCCGCAGTACCAGGCCTGGTTTGCTGCCCACCCGGCACACACAGCGGCACGCTGACATGTTTGACTGGATCGCCGACACCTTCACGCAAGCGCAGGATGCGCTCTTCCAGCACGTCGTGATGCCGATCACCTATGCCGTCGGCCTGGGTGGTTACGTTGAAGATGCCTACCCAGGCACCGAATGGCTGCTGATGGGGTTGGTGCAGATCGCGGTGTTGCTGCTGATCTTCCGCCCGCTGGAGCGCTGGCGTCCGGTGGAACCGCTCCAAGACCGCAAGGCCGTGCGCGCCGACATCTTCTACACGCTCTTTCATCGCCTGGGTTTCTTCCCGCTGCTGATGTTTTTCACGCTGCAGCCGCTGATCGACGACCTCGACGGCAAGCTGCGTTTCTGGGGCTGGGCGCATCTGAACGTCGAAGACTGGTGGCCCGGCGTCACGTCCGTCGCTGTCGTCAGCTTTCTGATCTACCTGGTGTTGTTCGACCTGCTCGACTACTGGTATCACCGCCTGTCACACAAGTTCCACTGGTGGTGGAACCTGCATTCGCTGCATCACAGTCAGCAACAGATGACGCTGTGGTCCGATGACCGCAACCACATCCTCGACGATGTGCTGCGTGGTGCGGTGTTTGCCATCGCGGCGCTCGTCATCGGGGTTGAGCCTTCGCAGTACGTTCTGTTGGTTGCCATTTCGCAATTGCTGCAGAGCCTTCAGCACGCCAACGTGCGGCTGCATTTCGGCTGGCTCGGCGACCGGCTGCTGATCTCGCCACGCTTCCATCGGCTGCATCACGCAATTGGGCTGGGGCATGAGGTGCCGGGCAAGCCTGGCGTGCTGGGCGGCTGCAACTTTGGCGTGCTGTTCCCGTGGTGGGACATGCTGTTCGGCACCGCCATCTTCTCGACCGAGTACCACGCCACCGGTATCCGCGATCAGCTTCCTGCGCCGCACGGGCGCTCGCGCGACTACGGGCGCGGCGTGCTGCGTCAGCAGTGGCTCGGCGTCAAGCGCTTGTTCGGTCGGGCGTAAAGCCCGGGCGGGGTAGCGCCTGCGTCATGTCCGCACGCTGTGCTAGGCTGTTCGCTCCCTGATTTCCCGATTCCTGCATGAACGACCTGATTCGCTCATTTGGCCGCGCGCTGCTTTCGCAACTGCATCCGCGCATGCTGTTCCTGACCGTCATGCCGTTCGTCGTGGCTGTGGTTGTCTGGGGCGGGGTGCTGTATTTCGGCTGGGATGCCATGAACGGCATGGCCCGCAACGCCGTGGAAGGCTGGGCCTTCATGGGCTGGATCAAGAGCGGCCTCAACGCCATCGGCATGGCCGGGTTGTGGTCGGCCATCGCGCCGCTGCTGGTGATCACCTTGCTCGTGCCGGTGATTGTCGTGTCGATTCTCGTGCTGGTGAGCGTGGCGTCGGTGCCGGTGGTCATGCGTTTTCTTGATCGCAGCTATCCGCAGCTTGAGCGTCGTAAGGGCGGCTCGGTGCTGGGCAGCCTGACGCATGCGCTGCTATGCACGCTGGTGGTTATTCTCGTGGCTATCGTCACGCTGCCGTTGTGGCTGATCCCGCCGTTCTTCGCGCTGATCCCGCCGCTGCTGTGGGGGTGGCTTACATACCGCTTGATGACGTACGACGCCCTCGCTGATCACGCCACCGCAGAAGAGCGCCGCGCGATCATGCAGCGCTATCGGCTGCCGCTCCTCGGCATCGGCGTGGCCGTCGGCATGCTGGGCTCCGCGCCGACGCTGCTGTGGGTCTCGTCGGTGGTGACGATTGTGCTGTTCCCGATCATCGCCATCGCCGTCATCTGGCTGTATGTGCTGATCTTTATTTTCTCGGCGCTGTGGTTCGGCCATTTCTGCTTGCGTGCGCTGACGCGTCTGCGAGCCGAAGCGCCGCCTGCGCGCATGGTCGAGGCCAGCGTCATCGACGTCACGACCATCGAACTGCCTCGCGAATAATCAGAAACCATCGGAACTGACATGGCTTTCGGCATGATCATCATCGGCGACGAGATTCTCTCTGGCCGCCGCGAAGACAAACACCTGCGCAAGCTGATCGAAGTGCTCGGCGAGCGCGGCCTGACGTTGGAGTGGGCGGAGTACGTCGGCGACCAGCCCGCGCGCATCACGAACGTACTCAAGCGGACGTTCGCCAGCGATGACGTGGTGTTCTGCACCGGCGGCATCGGCGCCACGCCCGATGACCACACGCGCCAATGCGCCGCGGCTGCGCTGGGCGTGCCGTTGGCGCTGCATCCGGAGGCGCGCGAGCAGATCACGCTGCGCATCATCGAGTCGGCCAATGGCGACCCGGTCAAGGCGGACGTCTCAACGCCCGAAAACCAGCACCGCTTCAAGATGGGCGAGTTTCCGGAGGGCGCGCGCATCATCCCGAACAGCTATAACCGCATCCCCGGTTTCTCGGTCGCGCATCACCATTTCATGCCGGGTTTCCCGGTGATGGCGTGGCCGATGATGGAGTGGGTGCTCGACACCTATTACGCCGATCAATTCCACCGCGCGCCGCGCGAGGAGCGCTCGTTCCTGGTGTTCGGTCTGCCGGAGTCGCGGCTCACCCCCCTGATGGAGCGCATCGAAGCAGAGTTCGATGGCGTGAAGGTCTTCAGCCTGCCGAGCGTGGGCGACGCGGCGCGCGGGGAGCGCTATGCCCGCTCGCACATCGACCTGGGCGTGAAGGGTTCACCGGAGGCCGTGGCGCGCGCCTATGTGATGCTGCGCGAGGGCGCGTTGGCGCTGGGCGGAGAAATCTTCGAGGCGGGCGCCCCCGCCGATTCCTGAGGCTGTTTTCGTCAGGCGCCGTGCCAGGGCAGACCCCGGAAGCACCAGCCTTCCACGGTCTTGCGATGGCCTTCGGTGTCTTTAGCGCCCTCAAAACCTTCCAGCACATCCATCGCGACCGCGTAGCCGGCCTGCGCGGCTGCAGCCGCAGCGTGCTTGGAGCGCGCCGCGCTGCGGCACAGGAACAGCACGGGAGCATCCTTCGGTACGGCGGCTTCCAGCGCGCTGAGGAAGTTGGCATTGCGCACGCCGCCCGGATACTGATTCCACTCCACATGCACGAACTGGCCCGGCGAAACGTCTGGCGTGCCCACCCAGTCCAGCTCGGCGCGCGTGCGCACATCCACGAGGCGCGCTTGCGGGTCTGCGGCCAACAGGGCGGCGGCTTCTTGTGGCGACAGCGCGCCGAAGTACGGCAGCTGATCAGCCTCGCGGCGAGCGGCGGCGGCTTCCAGCAGGGACTCGCGGGTGAGCGTGGTGGCGGTCATGGCGATTTGGGGAAATGGGAAACAAACATTCTAGCGCCGCCCTCACACGGCACGGGCGAAAATCCCCGGTTTGGTGCGGTTGCACCGCTAACGCACGCATTCGGTGCTCAATGGGTTTTTATGCACTTATTCGGTGCGTTGACTATTCTGCTAGGACAGCTTCAGCCCTTCTCGGGGCTAGGCGTGACGGCGCCAGTCCGGCGGTCTGGGAGGCCTGCGCACCGTGTCAGACATGGGTTGGCGCAGCGCTGCACTGTTTGCGGGAGCGCATGCCCCTTGCCGATCAGGAATTGGCATAGTTTCTGCTAAGATTCCCGCGGTCTTTTTCGGGGGCGTCCGTTTGTGTCGGACGGTCTTGCTGGAAAGAAGATGTTTCGGAGTGAGGGCGGTCGCAGCGATCCGTCACACAACCGGCTCACAATGATTTGCGTTAATGCGCTACCAGGAGAATGGCATGTCCCAAAGCATTGCAGACGTGATGAAGCTCGTGAAGGAAAACGACGTCAAGTTCGTCGATTTCCGCTTCACCGATACCAAGGGTAAGGAGCAACACGTCTCGGTCCCCGTTTCGCACTTCGACGAAGACAAGTTCGAAAGCGGCCACGCATTCGACGGTTCGTCGATCGCCGGCTGGAAAGGCATCGAAGCGTCGGACATGCTGCTGGTGCCGGATGCAAACACCGCACACATCGACCCGTTCTACGAAGAGCCCACCCTGGTGCTGACCTGCGACGTGGTCGAGCCGTCGGACGGCAAGGGCTACGACCGCGATCCGCGCTCGATCGCCAAGCGCGCTGAAGCCTACCTGAAGAGCACCGGCCTGGGCGACACCGCCTACTTCGGTCCGGAACCCGAATTCTTCATCTTCGACGGCGTGACCTGGAACATCGACATGCAGGGCTGCTTCGTGAAGATCCATTCCGAAGAAGCTCCGTGGTCGTCGGGCAAGGACTTCGAACACGGCAACTCGGGCCACCGCCCGGGCAAGAAGGGCGGCTACTTCCCGGTCGCCCCGATCGACACGTTCCAAGACATGCGCTCGGAAATGTGCCTGATCCTGGAATCGCTGGGCATTCCGGTTGAAGTGCATCACCACGAAGTGGCAGGCCAAGGCCAGAACGAAATCGGCACGAAGTTCAGCACCCTGGTGCAACGCGCCGACTGGACGCAACTGCAAAAATACGTGATCCAGAACGTCGCACACACGTACGGCAAGACCGCCACGTTCATGCCGAAGCCGGTCGTGGGCGACAACGGTTCGGGCATGCACGTTCACCAGTCGGTGTGGAAGGACGGCCAGAACCTGTTCGCAGGCAATGGTTACGCTGGTCTGTCGGAATTCGCGCTGTACTACATCGGCGGCATCATCAAGCACGCCCGCGCGCTGAACGCCCTGACCAACCCGGGTACGAACTCGTACAAGCGTCTGGTGCCGGGCTTCGAAGCTCCGGTCAAGCTGGCTTACTCGGCCCGTAACCGTTCGGCTTCGATCCGTATTCCGTACGTTGCGAACCCGAAGGGCCGTCGTATCGAAACCCGCTTCCCGGATCCGCTGATGAACCCGTACCTGGGCTTCTCGGCACTGCTGATGGCCGGTCTGGATGGCGTGCAGAACAAGATCCACCCGGGCGAAGCGGCCGACAAGAACCTGTACGACCTGCCGCCGGAAGAAGACGCAAAGATCCCGACCGTGTGCTCGAGCCTGGATCAGGCCCTCGAGTACCTGGACAAGGACCGCGAATTCCTGACCCGTGGTGGCGTGTTCTCCAACGCCATGCTCGACGCCTACATCGAGCTGAAGATGGAAGAAGTCACGCGCTTCCGCATGACGACGCACCCGCTCGAGTTCGAGATGTACTACTCGCTGTAATCTGCGAGCGCCCCGAGCGATGTGTCGGGGCGAAGAGACGGTTGTGAGAGGAGGGGCGGCGCAGGTCGCCCTTCCTTTTTATGAAGCGGGGTTTTGTGGCTAGAATGATCGTCCGCCGGACTCCGGCGCCCGATCGACGTATCCGCCAGGTTCCATTCATGTTCCGTCCTTCCCCACGCATCGCATCCGGACTGCTTGCCGCCGCTGCGGCGGTGTTTGCCACGCTGTCCGTGCAGGCGCCCGCGTATGCCGATGACGTCTATCTGTGCACCGGCCCGAACGGCGTGCCGGAGTACCGCAACAGCGGCAACGTGAAAGGCTGCAAGAAGCTGACACTGCCCGATGTGGTGACCGTGCCTGGCACGCGCAGCCCGCGCAGCGCTGGAGCGGCACCGGCACCGGCGCAAAACAATGCAGGCGGTGGCTTCCCTCGCGTGGATAACGCCACGCAGAAGGCGCGTGACGGCGAACGCCGCCAGGTGCTGGAGGCCGAGCTGGCAGACGAGGAGCGCAAGCTCCAGGCGTTGAAGACCGAATACAACAACGGTCAGCCCGAGCGCCAGGGCAACGAACGAAACTATCAGAAGTATCTGGACCGCACCGCGCAGTTGAAGGGCGACATCGAACGCAGTCAAGCCAATGTCGATTCCATCCGCCGGGAGCTGGGCAATCTCAAGGAGTAGGTAAACGATGCGTCGACTGATCCGCAAAGCGGCACGCCGCGATGAACAGGAACAGACGACGCCATCTGCGCCGTCAGCCTCCGCCGCTACGCGTGAGGCGTTCGGAAGCGAGCCCATCGACGGGCCGCCGCCCATTCCGTTTTCACATGGTGCACCGCCATCGTTTCCTGGGCTCGATGCGGTGCCCAACCCCATCCTCTTCGTCCGCCACCCGGCGCTGACGATCTTCTACGCCAACCCCGCCGCTGAAGCCGCCCTGGCCGTGTCCCGCCGCCAGCTGGTGGAGATGTCGCTGTTCGAGCTGTTTGCCGATCCGTCCGAACTGGGCGAGATGATCGCCACCGTGGCGGTTCGCCAGTTTGATGCCAAGCGGCGTGATGTCTCGCTCGAACGCGTGGGCCACGAACCGCTGCACGCGCATGCCGTTGTAGGCGCACTCGACTTTGCGCCGGGATCGGTGCTGCTTGAGCTGCTGCCCAACGAGCAGAAGATCCGCAGCGAGCGCGAGGAGCGCTTGCTGGACCTGACCTCCGCCAACAAAGAGCTGATCCGCAATCTGGCGCACGAGATCAAGAACCCGTTGGGCGGCATCCGTGGCGCCGCGCAGTTGCTGGAGTTCGAGCTGCCGGAACGTTCGCTTCGCGAGTACACGCAAGTCATCATCAAGGAATCCGACCGCCTGCAGACGCTGGTTGATCGCCTGCTGGAACCACACCGGCATCCGCATATCGTTGGCGATGTGAACATCCACGAGGTGCTGGAGCGCGTGCGCTCGGTGGTGCTGGCGGAGTTCCCCCAGGGCCTGCATATCGTGCGCGACTACGACGCGAGCCTGCCGGAGTTTCGCGGTGACAAGGAGCAGCTCATCCAGGCGGTGCTCAACATCGTCCACAACGCGGCGCATGCGCTGGGTGCCCGGATTGCGCAGGGCGACGGCGAAATCATTCTGCGCACGCGCGTGGCGCGCAAAGTTACGATTGCAAAACGTCTTTACAAGCTGGCATTGGACTTGCATGTAGTGGACAACGGTCCTGGTATCCCGGACGACATCCGCGAGCGAATCTTCTTCCCGCTGGTGTCAGGAAGGGAGGGGGGAAGTGGGCTGGGCCTGACACTCGCGCAGACGTTCGTGCAGCAGCACGATGGTCTGATCGAATGCGAGAGCAGGCCAGGTCAGACGGATTTCCGCATTCTCG
Organism: Ralstonia sp. UNC404CL21Col; assembly: GCF_000620465.1. GTDB lineage: Bacteria > Pseudomonadota > Gammaproteobacteria > Burkholderiales > Burkholderiaceae > Ralstonia > Ralstonia flatus. The sequence continues at coordinate 215,789 of NZ_JIBE01000003.1, read as the reverse complement.
TGCCGCTGCACTGAAGCCTCGCTTCAACGACGCAGCGCGAGAAGGCCCAGGCGAGACGAAGTCAAGCAGACGAACCAACACATGAAGCCAATCTGGATAGTCGACGACGATCAATCCATCCGCTGGGTCCTCGAGAAGGCACTGGCACGTGAGAGCCTGCTTTCGCGCAGCTTTACCAACGTGCGCGACGCGCTCAACGCGCTCGATGAAGAAACACCGCAAGTCCTGATTTCCGACGTCCGCATGCCGGGCGGTTCGGGGCTGGATCTGCTGCAGGCCATCAAGGCCAAGCACCCCGGCCTGCCGGTCATCATCATGACCGCGTATTCGGACCTGGACAGCGCCGTGGCGGCGTTCCAGGGCGGCGCGTTCGAATATCTCGCCAAGCCGTTCGACGTGGATCGTGCGGTTGAACTGATCCGCCGCGCGCTGGAAGAGAGCCTGCGCGAGGAGGAAATCGACGATCGCCTGAGCGATGCGCCCGAGATTCTCGGTCAGGCGCCGGCCATGCAGGACGTGTTCCGCGCGATCGGGCGGCTGTCGCAGTCGAACGTGACCGTGCTGATCACCGGTGAATCCGGCACGGGTAAGGAACTGGTGGCCCGGGCGCTGCATAAGCACAGCCCGCGCGCGAGCGGCCCGTTCATCGCGCTGAACACGGCGGCGATTCCGAAAGACTTGCTCGAATCCGAGCTGTTCGGCCACGAGCGCGGCGCGTTCACGGGCGCGCAGACCATGCGCCGCGGGCGCTTCGAACAAGCCGAGGGCGGCACGCTGTTCCTCGATGAAATCGGCGACATGCCGTTCGATCTGCAGACGCGGTTGCTGCGCGTGCTCTCGGATGGGCATTTCTATCGCGTGGGCGGTCACAACCCGCTCAAGGCCAACGTGCGCGTCATTGCGGCTACGCACCAGAATCTTGAAACCCGGGTCAAGGACGGCCTGTTCCGCGAGGACTTGTTCCACCGCCTGAACGTGATCCGTCTGCGCTTGCCCGCGTTGCGCGAGCGTCCGGAAGACATCACGCTGCTGGCGCGCCATTTCCTGCAGAAGAGCGCCAAGGAGCTGGGCGTGGAGCCCAAGCGCATGTCGGACGATGCGCTTGCACATATCGCCACGCTGCCGTTCCCCGGCAACGTGCGGCAACTCGAAAACCTCTGCAACTGGCTGACCGTGATGGCGCCGGCGCAGACCATCGAAGCCAAGGACTTGCCCGCCGACCTGGTGCGCGGCAATGCGCAGATGCTGCCGACCATGGGCGACACCGCAGCGCGCCCGGCCTTTGTCGGCGAGCCTTCGCTGGGTGGCGAACCTTATGGTGTTGCGCCGTCGGTCGACACGCTGCTCTCCACGACTTCCGTGGGCGCGTCGATTGCGGCCGGCTGGGAGCGGGCGCTTGCCGGCGAGGCCAAGGCTATGCTGGAAGCGGGGCAGCCTGACGTCATGGACGCGCTCACGCGTCGCTTTGAGAAGGCGATCCTCGAGGCTGCGCTTGGTGTCACGCGCGGTCGACGTGTTGAGGCTGCAACGCGGCTGGGCATCGGCCGCAACACCATCACGCGCAAATTGCAGGAACTGGGCTTCGACTGACGCACCGTCAGCAAGGCCAGTCCACCGAATATCGTCGAGCTTGGCGATTGGGATTGGGCGGATTTCCGATACGGGAGTCCGCCCCTTTTTTTGTGCGCCGCGGACGCTTGTCGCGCTTAATGCAGCTTGTGCTTGAGCTGGGACAGCTCTTCGTGGGCGCGCATCACGGCAGATTCCACGGACTGGTCTACCTTGCCGGAGGCGTTCTGGCAGGCCATCTTCGCGCGGTCGGAATACGCCTCGAGCTTGTCGATGGCTTCGACGAAGGTCTGCTGATCTTCAGCGCCTTCGAGGCGCGAGTGGCACCGGCGCGCCTGGTCATCCAACTGCTGGATCGATTGCTTCAGCGAATCGGGCACATCCTTGTGCGGGCGCAGGTCCGGGCCAGTTCCGCGATGGTGCTTTCCGCATGTTCAAAACGCTGGCGCAGTTTCTCTATTTGCATAGAGGGCTCCTGTCGGTTGCGTGAAAAGGCGTTGGCGCCGCATGCACCGTTATGAGGCGGTCACATGGTGCAAGGCGGTGCAACGCCCAATTTCGGCGCAAGCGACGTGCCGCGTGCGGCAAGCGGCGCAGGAGCGGTGGTTCTATCGTGCTCTGAGGCGGCCGTGTCAGCTGCGCGGGGCAGGCAGCGCCAAGGAGCGTGCCTCAAGGATGCGCTCGGCGACTTCGGCAAAGCCGCCGCCGCCTTCGGCCTCGGTGAGGTACGCCGGTGGCATGGGCAGCGTATCGATCACGTCCAGTACATTGGCCACGCCCACCGAAAGTGGGAAGAACTCGAACATTGCCGCATCGTTGGCGGAGTCGCCTACGAACACCCAACGGTCGCGCTCGGCATGCAGGTCCAGGCCGAATGCGCGGCGTGCGAGCGACACGCTGGCGCTCAGCTTGTCGTGCTTGCCGAACCAGCCGTTGACATGGATCGAGCTGACGGTGGCGTGCATCCCGTGCGTACGCATGATGTCGACGATGTGCTGTACGGCGTGCTGCGGCAGCGGCGGGACTTGCTCGGCATGATCGACAGCCAGATCGGCAGCGTGCCACGCCTGGTCCGTCGCCAGGGCTGAGCCCGGCACTGCGCGCCGGATCTCCGCACCCACTTCACGAATGCGCTCCAGATTGCGTGCGCGTGTTTGGGCGTCGTCGACAAAATCGGTCGCCAGATGCCCGCGCGAATCGACGCGCATGGCAAACGCACCGTTTTCGCCGATCACGGCATCGACGGGCCACAGCCGCGCAATGACTTCGCACCAGGCAATCGACCGGCCCGTGACCGGCACGACCTTGATGCCGGCGCGATGCAGGCGCTCCAACGCGGAGTAGGTCTGCGCGGGAAGCTTCCCCCTCGTGGTGAGGGTTCCATCCACGTCGGTGAAGACGCCTGTGATATTGCGCAGTGCATCATCCGGGAGCTGATGCAGGGGCAGCGGAACACGTCGTTCGGCGATGACCGGCGTGGTTTCAGGCGAGTCCGGAGCGGCAGGAGTAGCGGGCGGGGCGAGCATGCTGCGGGTGCAATAGAGAGTGTCTTCAATCCATTCTAACGGCCGTTGCAAGCCAAACCTTGGAGGGATTTCCCGATTTCTTTGTGACAGAAAGCCAAGTAACATCCCGCTGTCATAAAAATGACCGACCGTGCATTTACAGTCGGCGCGCCGTGGGCGGAGCGAGGGAGCCCGCCGGGTCGAAACAAGGAGAAATGATGTCGATCAAGAAGATTGCGGGGGCCGCAGCAGTACTGGCCGCGTGTACGTTTGCGCAGGGCGCGTACGCAGTGACGGAAATCCAGTGGTGGCATTCGATGGAAGGCGCCTTGAACGACAAGGTGAACGAGATCGCCACCAAGTTCAACGCCAGCCAGTCCGACTACAAGATCGTGCCGGTCTACAAGGGCCAGTACGATGAATCGCTGGCTGCGGGCATCGCAGCCTTCCGCGCCGGCAATGCACCGGCCATCCTGCAGGTGTTCGAGGTCGGTACCGCAACGATGATGAACGCCAAGGGCGCCATCGTGCCGGTCGCCAAGATCATGAAGGACGCCGGCGAGAAGTTTGACCCGAAGGCCTACGTGCCGGCCGTGGCGGGTTATTACACGTCGAACAAGGGCGAGATGCTGTCGTTCCCGTTCAACAGCTCGACGACGATCATGTATTACAACAAGGACGCCTTCAAGAAGGCCGGCCTTGACCCGAACAAGCCGCCCGCAACGTGGCAGGAAGTGGCTGTCGACGCGGCCAAGCTGAAGGCGGCGGGCGTGGCCTGCGGCTACACGACCGACTGGCAGTCGTGGGTGCATCTGGAGAGCTTCTCGGCGTGGCACAACGTGTCGTTCGCCACCGAGAACAACGGTTTTGGTGGTGCCAAGGCTCGCCTGAACTTCAACGGTCCGGTGCAGATCAAGCACATCGAGAACCTGCTCGACATGCAGAAGAAGGGCTACTTCACCTACGCCGGCCGCAAGGACGAGCCGAAGGCGAAGTTCATCGCCGGCGAGTGCGCTATGCACACGGGTTCGTCGGCAGCGCTGGCGAACATCCGCAAGAACGCCAAGTTCAACTTCAGCCCCGCGCCGCTGCCGTACGAAGCCGGCGTGGCGGGTGCCCCGCAGAACACGATCATCGGCGGCGCTTCGCTGTGGGTGATGGGTGGTCACAAGGCTGAGGAGTACAAGGGCGTAGCGAAGTTCTTTACGTTCCTGTCGCGTCCGGAAGTGCAGGCCGACTGGCACCAGTCGACGGGTTATCTGCCCGTGACGCTGGAAGCGTATGAGCTGACGAAGAAGTCCGGTTTCTATGAGAAGAACCCGGGCGCCGACGTGGCCGTCAAGCAGATGATCGTCAAGACGACCGACAAGTCGCGCGGCATCCGTCTGGGCAACTTCCCGCAGATTCGCCAGGTGATCGACGAAGAGCTGGAATCCGTCTGGGCCGGCAAGAAGGCGCCGAAGGAAGCGCTGGACACGGCCGTGTCACGCGGCAACGAGCTGCTCGTCCGCTTCGAAAAGACCGTCAAGGAATAAGCGCCGATTCAGCGCTCGTCTAAACCGCCGGCCTCGTGCGCTTGCACCGGCCGGCGGTGCGTTTTTGGAATGTCGCATGGAAAAACGCGTCGTTTTCCGATCGCGCTGGCTGCCGTATGCGCTGGTGGCCCCGCAGATCGTCATCACTCTGGTGTTCTTCTTCTGGCCGGCGGGGCAGGCGCTGTATCAGTCGCTGCTGCGCCAGGATGCTTTCGGCATCAACCTCGAATTTGTGGGGCTGGAGAACTTTCACGACCTCTTTGCCGATCCGACCTATCTCGGCTCGTTCAAGACCACCGCGGTATTTGCCATCGGGGTCGCGCTGGTTGGCCTTGGCACTTCGTTGGCGCTGGCGTACTTTGCCGATCGCGCGCTGCGTGGCGCCACGTTCTACAAGACCCTGCTGATCTGGCCGTACGCGATTGCGCCGGCCGTGGCAGGCGTGCTGTGGAGCTTTCTCTTCAACCCCTCGCTGGGCATCGTCTCGTTCGTGATCCGCAAGTTGGGCGTGGACTGGAACTTCGTGCTCAACGGCGGGCAGGCGCTGACGCTGGTGGTCATCATCGCGGCCTGGAAGCAGATCAGCTACAACTTCCTCTTCTTCCTCGCGGGACTGCAAAGCATTCCAAAGTCGCTGATCGAAGCGGCGGCCATTGACGGGGCCGGGCCGTGGAAGCGCTTCTGGTCGATCGTGTTCCCGCTGCTGTCGCCCACCACGTTTTTCCTGATGGTGGTGAACGTCGTGTACGCGTTCTTCGACACCTTTGCCATCATCGATTCGGTCACGCAGGGCGGGCCGTTCAAAGCGACGGAGACGCTCGTGTTCAAGGTCTACCAAGACGGCGTGCGCGGTCTCGATATCGGTGGATCGGCGGCGCAGTCGGTGATCCTCATGGGCCTGGTGATCGTGCTGACGATCGTCCAGTTCCGCTATGTCGAACGCAAAGTCCAATACTGAAAGGAGGGCACTGCACCATGATTGAACGCCGTCCGTTCCTGGACTTCCTCACCCACGTCGTGCTGATTCTCGGTGTGATCGTCGTAGCGTTTCCGGTGTACGTCGTGTTTGTCGCGTCGTCGTTGACGGCCGAAGACGTGCTGCAGGCGCCCATGACGCTGATCCCCGGTCCGCACCTCATCGAAAACTACCGCACGGTGCTCACGTCGGGCATGGGCAACTCGGCCACGCCGGTCGGCACCATGCTCATGAACAGCCTGATCATGGCGTTGGGCATCTCGCTCGGGAAGATCGCGATCTCCATCATCTCGGCCTTCGCGATCGTCTATTTCAAGTTCCCGCTGCGCAAGACGTTCTTCTGGCTCATCTTCGTCACGCTGATGCTGCCGGTGGAAGTGCGGATCCTGCCCACGTACAAGGTCGTGTCGGATCTTGGCATGCTGAACAGCTACGCGGGCCTGACGATTCCGATCATCGCGTCGGCCACGGCAACGTTCCTGTTCCGGCAGTTCTTCCTGACGATTCCCGATGAACTGGCGGAAGCTGCGCGCATCGATGGCGCGGGCCCGCTCAAGTTCTTCTGGGATGTGGTGCTGCCGCTTTCGCGCACCAGCATCGCGGCACTGTTCGTGATCCAGTTCATCTACGGTTGGAACCAGTATCTCTGGCCGTTGCTGATCACGACGGAAAAGAACATGACCCCCATCGTGCTGGGCGTGACGCAGATGATTTCCCGCTCTGGCGATTCCGCCACCGACTGGAACCTGCTGATGGCCACCGTGATGCTGGCCATGTTGCCGCCCGCGGCAATCGTGATCGGCATGCAGCGGTGGTTCGTGAAGGGCCTCGTCGAAACCGAAAAGTAAAAGAAGCAAGATGGCAAAACTTTCGCTACGCAACGTCCAGAAGCACTACGCCAACCTCCAGGTCGTGCACGGCATCGACATGGAAATCGGCGACGGGGAGTTCATCGTCATCGTCGGCCCGTCGGGCTGCGGCAAGTCCACGCTGCTGCGCATGGTGGCGGGTCTCGAGCCCATCACCGGCGGCGAAGTTTGGATTGGCGACCGCGTCGTCAACGACCTCGAACCGGCCGAGCGCGATATCGCGATGGTGTTCCAGAACTACGCGCTGTATCCGCACATGAGCGTGTTCGACAACATGGCCTACGGCCTGAAGATCCGCGGCTTGCCCAAGAGCGATATTCAAGCCCGTGTGGAGCAGGCCGCGGGCATTCTCGAACTCGGCAAGCTGCTGGATCGCAAGCCGCGCCAGCTGTCGGGCGGTCAACGCCAGCGTGTGGCCATGGGCCGCGCGATCGTGCGTGAGCCGGCCGTGTTCCTGTTCGACGAACCGCTCTCCAACCTTGACGCCAAGCTCCGCGTGCAGATGCGCCTGGAGCTGAAGGATCTGCATCGCCGTTTGCGCACGACCAGCCTGTACGTCACGCACGATCAGGTCGAGGCGATGACGCTGGCCGACCGCATGATGGTGCTCAACGGTGGGCGGGTCGAGCAGATCGGCACACCGCTTGAGGTGTACTCGCGTCCGGCGAGCACGTTCGTGGCTGGTTTCATCGGCTCGCCGCCGATGAACCTCGTGCCCGTGTCGCGCAACGCCGGTGGCGACACGCAGATCCGGGTGGATGGCGCGAAGCAGGGCGATGCAGCAGCCACGCTCGGCCACTTGCCGATGGGCCTTCATCTGCCTGAGCGCGCGCTGATGGGTTTGCGCCCCGAACACATCGAACCATGCTCCGCCGACCAGGCCATCGCCTTGATCGACGTACGCGTGGTCGAAGCGCTCGGCGCGGACGCGTTTGCGTACGGCACGCTGGCCGGTCATCCGATCGTGGTTCGTCTTGAGCCGCACGCCAGCGTCAAGGCTGGGGACAAGCTCCCGATCACCGCCTCGGCCGAGCACCTGCACTGGTTCGATCCGCAAACCACGCGCCGCATCGAGGCCCTGGCATGACGGGCGTGCGCGCCTTGCCGGCCTGGCCGTATCCGCGTGCCATCGCGCATCGTGGCGCGGGCAAGCTGGCGCCAGAGAACACGCTCGCGGCGTTCCGCCATGGTGCGTCGTTCGGCTACCGCATGTTCGAGTTCGACGTGAAGCTGTCCGGTGACGGTGCATCGGTCCTGTTGCACGACGCTACGCTGGATCGCACCACGAACGGCGTCGGCCGCCTCGATGCGCTCGCGCTCGGACAGATCGCGCAGCTCGATGCGGGCAGTTGGCACAGCCCCGCCTACGCCGGCGAGCCCGTGCCCACGCTGGCGGCCATCGCGCGCTACCTGCGCGCCAACGGTTTCTTCGCCAATATCGAGATCAAGCCGGTGCCGGGCGCGGAGTGGCGCACCGGCGCGGCGGTCGCGCTGGACGCCCGCACGCTGTGGGCCGGCGCCGACGTGCCGCCGCTGCTGTCGTCATTTTCCGAAGATGCCCTGGCTGCGGCGCGCGAAGCTGTGCCGGAATTGCCACGCGCGCTGCTGCTCGACAAGTTGTCGGCAGATTGGCTCGATCGCCTGCGCGCATTGGATTGTGTTGCGCTCGACGCCAACCATCGCGAACTGACACCCGAAATCATTGACGAGGCACACGCTGCGGGCTTTCGCGTCTGCTGCTATACCGTCAACGACGTGGATCGCGCGCACCTGCTCTGGAATGGGGGGCTGGACGGCCTGATCACCGATTGGGTGGACCGTATTTCGCCCGCCTGAATGTGATGGAAGCATGGCTTTGACGTGGCATAACAAGGGTCGTTTGTCACGTCAAAGAATCGGAATATTGCTTATAAACATGCTATGCTTCCCCTCCGTGAAGACTTAGGTCCTTCCCGCACAACTTGTCTGTAAAAGCTGTCTCGGTACCTCCTTTCTGCCATGCGCGATCCGGTCCGACCAGGTGATTTCAGGCGATTTAGTTTGCGATCCGCTAACCGGTCAAGCCGTGTCGCGGAAGGTTGATGAACCCGCTGAACTCCGGCAGACCCGGAGAAAAGTGAGCGCCCCATGACAGAGCTGTATAAGCAGTACCTGGACACTTCGTACCTGTCCGGCGGTAACGCCGCCTACGTTGAAGATCAGTACGAAGCGTATCTTCAAGATCCCACGTCCGTTAGCGAGGCACTGCGCGCGTACTTCGATGCGCTGCAGAACGTCCCCGCCGTCGACGGTTCCAACGCCCGGGATATCCCCCACGCCCCCATCGTCACCTCGTTCGCCGAGCGCGCCAAGCATGGCCCGATCCGCACGATCGTCGCGTCTGCCGATTCCGATATGGGTCGCAAGCGCGTGGCGGCGACGCAGCTGGTGGCTGCCTACCGCAATGTGGGCCTGCGTTGGGCCGATCTTGATCCGCTCAAGCGTCAGGAGCGCCCGCCGGTTCCGGATCTGGACCCGGCTTTCTACGGTTTCACCGAAGCCGATCAGGACATCGTTTTCAACGCCAGCAATACGTATTTCGGCAAGGAATCGATGAGCCTGCGCGAGCTGCTCAACAACCTGCGCGAAACGTACTGCGGTTCGATTGGCGCGGAATTCATGTACATCAGCGACCAGGCGCAGAAGCGCTGGTGGCAAGAGCGCCTGGAAACCATTCGTTCCAAGCCGACGTTCTCGGCTGAAAAGAAGAAGCACATCCTCGAACGCCTGACGGCCGCTGAAGGCCTCGAGCGCTTCCTGCATACGAAGTACGTCGGTCAGAAGCGTTTCTCGCTGGAAGGCGGCGAAAGCTTCATCGCGGCGATGGACGAACTGATCCAGCACGCCGGCGCCAAGGGCGTGCAGGAAATCGTGATCGGCATGGCGCACCGCGGCCGTCTGAACGTGCTGGTGAACACGCTGGGCAAGATGCCGGCTGACCTGTTTGCTGAATTCGAAGGCAAGCACGTGGACGACCTGCCGGCAGGCGACGTGAAGTACCACAAGGGCTTCTCGAGCGACGTGACGACCCCGGGCGGCCCCGTCCACCTGTCGCTGGCGTTCAACCCGTCGCACCTGGAAATCGTCAACCCGGTCGTGGAAGGCTCGGTCAAGGCACGTCAGGAGCGTCGCGGCGACAAGCACGGCGCGCAGGTGCTGGCTGTGCAGGTGCACGGCGATGCGGCCTTCGCAGGCCAGGGCGTCGTGATGGAAACGCTGAACCTCGCGCAAACGCGTGGTTACGGCACGGGCGGCACGATCCACATCGTCATCAACAACCAGATCGGTTTCACGACGTCGGACCCGCGCGACTCGCGCTCGACGCTGTACTGTACCGACGTGGTCAAGATGATCGAAGCGCCGGTCCTGCACGTGAACGGCGACGATCCGGAAGCCGTCGTGCTGGCCATGCAACTGGCCGTGGATTTCCGTACCGAGTTCCAGAAGGACATCGCGGTCGACATCATCTGCTTCCGTAAGCTCGGCCACAACGAGCAAGACACGCCGGCGATGACGCAGCCGCTGATGTACAAGAAGATTGGCACGCACCCCGGCACGCGCAAGCTCTACGCCGACAAGCTGGTCACGCAAAACACGCTGAAAGCTGAAGAGCCGGACGCCCTGGTGCAGGAATTCCGCGCCGCCATGGACGCGGGCAAGCACACGGTCGACCCGGTGCTGTCGAACTTCAAGAACAAGTTCGCGGTGGATTGGCTGCCGTTCCTGAACCGCAAGTGGACGGATTCGGCCGACACGGCCGTGCCGATGGCCGAACTGAAGCGTCTGGCCGAGCGCATCACCGCCATCCCCGATCACTTCAAGCTGCACCCGCTGGTTGAGAACGTCGTCAACAACCGCGCCAAGATGGGCAAGGGCGAGCTGCCGCTGGACTGGGGCATGGGCGAGCACCTGGCCTTCGCATCGCTGGTGGCATCGGGTTACCCGGTGCGCATTACCGGCCAGGATGCAGGCCGCGGCACGTTCACGCACCGCCACGCCGTGCTGCACGACCAGAACCGCGAGCGTTGGGATGCCGGCAGCTACGTCCCGCTGCAGAACGTGTCGGAGAGCCAAGCGCCCTTCACGGTGATCGACTCGGTGCTGTCGGAAGAAGCCGTGATGGGCTTCGAGTACGGCTACTCGTCGGCTGAGCCGAACACCCTGGTGATTTGGGAAGCCCAGTTCGGTGACTTTGCCAACGGTGCGCAGGTCGTGATCGACCAGTTCATCTCGTCGGGCGAAGTGAAGTGGGGCCGCGCCTCGGGTCTGACGCTGATGCTGCCGCACGGCTACGAAGGCCAAGGTCCGGAGCACAGCTCGGCCCGCCTGGAGCGCTACCTGCAGCTCTGCGCAGACCACAACATGCAAGTGGTGCAGCCGACCACGCCGGCGCAGATCTTCCACCTGCTGCGTCGCCAGATGATCCGGATGTTCCGCAAGCCGCTGATCATCCTGACGCCGAAGTCGCTGCTGCGCAGCAAGGACGCTGTGTCGCCGCTGTCGGATCTGGCCAAGGGCCATTTCGAGACCGTGATCGCCGATACGGCCGAAGATCTGAACGCCGCGAAGGTCAAGCGCGTCGTGGCCTGCTCGGGCAAGGTCTACTACGACCTGGTCAACGCCCGCAAGGAGCGTGGCCTGACCGACACGGCCATCATCCGCGTGGAACAGCTCTATCCGTTCCCGCACAAGGCGTTCGCAGCCGAGCTGAAGAAGTATCCGAACCTCGCTGAAGTGGTGTGGTGCCAGGACGAGCCGCAGAACCAGGGTGCCTGGTTCTTCGTGCAGCACTACATCCTGGAGAACATGACCGAGGGTCAGAAGCTGGGCTACGCAGGCCGCCCGGCATCGGCATCGCCGGCCGTGGGCTACTACGCGAAGCACAACGAGCAGCAGAAGGCGCTGATCGATGCCGCGTTTGGCAAGCTCAAGGGCTTCGTGCTGAACAAGTAAGCGACCTCTGCGCCAGGGCGGCAGCTTCGGCTGTCGCCTTGACGCATCTTCGCTCCCGAATTCCACCGTATATCGAATTAGCGCGGCTCCCGCACAAGAGGAGCACGTGCACATGAATCCAAGGAACCACCGAAATGGCTATCGTTGAAGTCAAGGTCCCGCAGTTTTCCGAGTCCGTTGAAGAAGGCACGCTGATCTCCTGGAAGAAGAAGCCGGGTGAAGCCGTGGCCCAGGATGAAATCCTGATCGAAGTCGAGACCGACAAGGTCGTGCTGGAAGTGCCGGCCCCGTCGGCTGGCGTGCTGGCTGAAGTGCTGGTGGCGGACGGCGCAACCGTGACGTCGGAACAGCTGCTGGCCAAGATCGACACCGAAGGCAAGGCAGGCGCCGCTGCTCCGGCTGCTGCTGCGCCGGCTCCCGCAGCTGCTGCTCCGGCGCCGGCACCGGCTGCTGCCGCTCCGGCCGCTGCTGCAGCAGGTGGCGTGGCGATGCCGTCGGCCGCCAAGCTGATGGCTGAGAACAACCTGTCGGCTGGCCAAGTGGCCGGCACGGGCCGCGATGGCCGCATCACCAAGGGCGACGTGCTGGGTGCCGTGGCTGGTGGCGCCAAGCCGGCTGCTGCTGCCGCTCCGCAAGCCGCGCGTCCGGCACTGCAGCAAGTGGCTGCGCCGGTGGACTTCGCCGCCCTGGGCGACCGTCCGGAAGAGCGCGTGCCGATGAGCCGCCTGCGTGCCCGTATCGCCGAGCGCCTGGTGCAGTCGCAATCGACGAACGCCATCCTCACCACCTTCAACGAAGTCAACATGAAGCCGGTGATGGACTTGCGCGCCAAGTTCAAGGACCAGTTCGAGAAGACCCACGGCGTGAAGCTGGGCTTCATGTCGTTCTTCGTGAAGGCGGCTGTCCACGCGCTGAAGAAGTACCCGGTCATCAACGCATCGGTTGACGGCAACGACATCGTCTACCACGGCTACTTCGACATCGGTATCGCTGTCGGCTCGCCGCGCGGCCTGGTGGTGCCCATCCTGCGCAATGCCGACCAGATGAGCTTGGCCGATATCGAAAAGAAGATTGCTGAATTCGGCCAAAAGGCCAAGGACGGCAAGCTGACGCTGGACGACCTGACCGGCGGTACGTTCTCGATCTCGAACGGCGGCACGTTCGGCTCGATGCTGTCGACCCCGATCATCAACCCGCCGCAATCGGCCATCCTGGGCGTGCACGCCACCAAGGATCGCGCCGTGGTGGAAAACGGCCAAGTCGTGGTTCGCCCGATGAACTACCTGGCCATGTCTTACGACCACCGCATCATCGACGGCCGCGAAGCCGTGCTGGGTCTGGTGGCGATGAAGGAAGCGCTGGAAGACCCGGCCCGCCTGCTGCTGGATCTGTAAATCTGCCCACGGTCCTACTGCGCGCCCCGATCTTGACCTTGCGATGCTCGCCGTACCCATGTACGGCTGCCGATTCTGGCAAATTCGTCAGGCCAACTTCGGGCCGCTCGCTACGGACCGTGAACAGGTTTAAACCGACTGTTGTCGTTCCTGCCTGAGCGGGAACGACGGACTAAAGGATTTCTCCATGAGCAAAGAATTTGACGTGCTGGTGATCGGCGCCGGCCCCGGCGGTTACATCGCCGCCATCCGCGCTGGTCAGCTGGGCCTGAACGTGGCCTGCTGCGAAGACAACCCCTACGACGATCCGAAGGGCGAGCCGCGCCTGGGTGGCACTTGCCTGAACGTCGGCTGCATTCCGTCGAAGGCGCTGCTGGCCTCGTCGGAAGAGTTCGAGAACGTGAACCACCACCTGGCCGACCACGGCATCACGGTGGATGGCGTCAAGGTCGACGTGGCCAAGATGCTCAAGCGCAAGGACGACATCGTCGGCAAGATGACGAAGGGCATCGAATTCCTGTTCCGCAAGAACAAGGTGACGCTGCTCAAGGGCCACGGCAAGTTCGTCGGCAAGACCGACGCCGGCTATCAGGTCGAGATCGCAGGCAAGGCCGGCACGGAAGTCGTGACTGCCAAGCACGTGATCATCGCCACGGGCTCGAAGGCTCGCCATCTGCCGGGCGTGAAGGTCGACAACGTGACCATTGCCGACAACGAAGGCGCACTGAAGTTTGCCGAAGTGCCGAAGAAGCTGGGCGTGATCGGCGCTGGCGTGATCGGCCTGGAGCTGGGCTCGGTGTGGCGCCGTCTGGGTGCAGAAGTGACGATCCTCGAAGCGCTGCCGAGCTTCCTCGGTGCGGCTGACGAGTCGGTTGCCAAGGAAGCCAACAAGCTGCTGACCAAGCAGGGCCTGAAGATCAACGTCGGCGTGAAGGTCGGCGAGATCGAATCGTCTGCCAAGGGCGTGAAGGTCAACTACACCGACGCTGCCGGCGCTGCGCAAGTGCTGGAGTGCGACAAGCTGATCGTGTCGATCGGCCGCGTGCCGAACACCGACAACCTCGGCCTGGAAGCGATCGGCCTGGCGGCGGATCAGCGTGGCTTTATCGAAGTGGACGAGCACTGCGCGACCAAGCTGCCGAACCTGTGGGCGATCGGCGACGTGGTGCGCGGCCCGATGCTGGCCCACAAGGCAGAAGACGAAGGCGTGGCCGTAGCCGAGCGCATCGTCGGCCAGAAGCCGCACATCGACTACAACTGCATTCCGTGGGTCATTTACACCTATCCGGAAATCGCATGGGTGGGCAAGACGGAGCAGCAACTCAAGGCTGAAGGCCGCGAGATCAAGGCTGGGCAGTTCCCGTTCCTGGCCAACGGCCGTGCGCTCGGCATGGGTGCATCCGACGGTTTCGTGAAGGTCATCGCCGATGCGAAGACCGATGAAATCCTGGGCGTGCACATCGTCGCAGCCAACGCCTCGGACCTGGTTGCCGAAGCCGTGGTGGCGATGGAGTTCAAGGCTGCAGCCGAAGACATCGGCCGTATCTGCCACCCGCACCCGTCGATGTCGGAAGTGATGCGCGAAGCTGCGCTGGCCGTCGACAAGCGTCAGCTCAATATGTAAATCGCAAGCCGCAAGGCAAGCACGATGCCCGGTGAATCCACAAGATTGCCGGGCATTGGTCCATTTGGGCCCGCAAACGGTGCCCCAAGCACATCAAGCAGATGAACGTCCAGGAAACCTACCTACAGGAACTGAAGGCGCGTGGCTATCAGCCCGACGAAGCGCAGCAACGCGCCGTCGACCGCCTGCAGCGGTGTTACGACGAATGGGTCGCGTACAAGGCCCGGCGTTCGAATGCGCTGCGCAAGATGCTCGTGCGTCCCGATTTGCCGCGTGGCGTCTACATGTGGGGCGGGGTGGGGCGCGGCAAGTCGTTTCTGATGGATGCGTTCTATAGCTGCGTGCCGCTGGTGCGCAAGACGCGTCTGCACTTTCACGAGTTCATGCGCGAAGTGCATCGCCAGCTGGAGGAGCTGCGCGGGCGTGCTGATCCGCTGGACGAACTGGCCCGCCGCATCGCCAAGCGCTACCGCCTGATCTGCTTTGACGAATTCCACGTCAGCGATGTTGCCGACGCAATGATCCTGCACCGCTTGCTCGATCAGCTGTTTGCCAACGGCGTGCAGTTTGTGATGACGTCCAACTATCGGCCCGACTTGCTGTATCCGGACGGCTTGCACCGCGAGCGCGTGCTGCCGGCCATTGCGCTGCTGCAGGAGAAGCTCGACGTCCTCAACGTCGACGCGGGCGTCGATTACCGCAAGCGCGCGATGGAGCAGGTGCAGGCCTACTACACGCCGCTGGGCGCGAAGGCCAACTCGGCGTTGTGCGATGCATTTACGGCGGTGGCCGGCGTGCCGGACGAGTCGCCGGTGCTGCGCATCGAGCATCGTGAGATTCGGGCAGCCCGTAAGGCCGGCGGTGTGGTGTGGTTTGACTTTGCCACGCTGTGCGGGGGGCCGCGCTCACAGAACGATTACCTGGAAATCGCCTCGCGCTTTCACACCGTCATCCTGGCCGATGTGCCGAAGATGACGCCGCGCATGGCGTCCGAAGCGCGCCGGTTCACGTGGCTGATCGACGTGTTCTACGACCACAAGGTCAAGCTGCTGATGTCGGCGGAGGTGCCGGCAGACGAGCTGTACACCGAAGGCCAGATGGCCAACGAATTCCAGCGCACCGTGTCGCGCATCGTCGAGATGCAGTCGCGCGAATACCTCGAGGCACCTCGCCGCGAGGTGGATACGTCGCTGACCTGACCTCGCCTGGTCCTCCGCCCCTGGGGTTTAGTGTGACGTCGGCGGCGGGTTGCGGTGCGACGGCGGTGCCTGCGAGGGCCGCAGGCTTGCGCCAAAGAAGTCCTGCGGCAGGCGCTCGGTTTTGCGATTGACGTTGCGGAACGCGCCTTCCACCAGCATGGGCGCGACGTTGCTCACATCGGTTTGCGACGCCATCGTCACGTCTTCGGTAAAGCCGCGTTCGCACAGTTCGCGGCCCGACACGGAATCGAGCAACCACGCTTTCATCATGCCGGTCTGCGACGCCTCCCGATAGATGGCACGGGCGGCGAGTGCTTCGGGCGACAGCGCTTGCGGCAGGAACCCCGCCACGGTTTCCGACAGGTGATGCACGATCGCACCGGCCGCGAGCCAATCTTCCAGGGCCGGGCGCAGGCTGCCGTCGGCCCAGCGTTCTCCTGAGGCCACCACGGCGATGCGCCGGCCCAGCCGCGAAGCGGCCTCTGCGACGGCGCGGGCGTTGCGCAGGCAACCCGCAAAGGTGGGTGTCGATCCGGTGGCGAGTGCCAGCGTTGCGCCATTCGGCGACGGCAGGACGAGGCTGCTGCCCATCGGCAATTCCCGCAGCGACGCCGGCGAGAGCGTATAGCCTGCCTGGCCGCGGTTGCAGCCCGCCAGCATGGCGCCGGCACGGCGTGCGAAGGTCTCGGCGCTGGCGTCGCGCCATGGGTACGGATAGATACGTGCCCCGCGCGCTACGGCCACATCCACACAGGTGCAGAAAGAGAGCACGTCCACCACGATGACGGCGTCGCAATGTGGTGCCAGCGCGGACGCCCCGTGCTCGCCCCATTCGCAGTGGATGTTGTACAGGCTGAATTCGGTTGCCATGTCGCGCCCTCCTGTTTGGCTGGTGCAGCTCTTCACTATAGGCGGCCTGTGTTTTTATGGGAAAGGCAGGCTGCTGCGAGTGCGCTGAGGGTCGCATGTCGCGTGTGTTCTTATTGCCGGTCGCTTGACGCGCGTCAAGGGCGGGCAGGGGGATGCTGGCTAGCATCGTCCTCATAATGACGACGACATTCGCCCCCATCCACCCGGCCGCGCATCCAACTGCGCCGGTTGCCGGCTCAGGCTCGCCTATTGGTCCGAGCGGGGCAGGCGCGTCGCACGCCACCTGCTATCACTGCGCATCGCCGCTCGATGGCGCGTCCGCGGTCTACGCGGATATTGCCGGCACATCCCGAGAATTTTGCTGTGCCGGCTGCCAGGCAGTCGCGCAAACGCTGCACGCCTCCGGCATGGGTCACGTCTATGACGGCCCAATCGCCTTTGCCAAACCCATCGAAGGTGACCGCCGCACCGAAGCTGAAGCGGTTTGGGCGACGTACGACTTGCCCGTTATGCGCGAGCGCTTCGTACGCAAGCGTGCTGACGGCGCAGAAGAACTTTCGCTTGCCATCAGCGGCATGCGTTGCGCTGCGTGCGTCTGGTTGATCGAGCGCGCGCTTTCGCAAGTGCCCGGCATCCGCGAGGCCACCGTCAATTACGCTACGGAGCGCGCGCGCATCGTCGCAGATGCGGGAGCGATGCGGTTGTCCGCGGTATTTGCCGCCATCGCCGACGTCGGATATGAAGCCT
This sequence comes from Ralstonia sp. UNC404CL21Col, assembly GCF_000620465.1. GTDB lineage: Bacteria > Pseudomonadota > Gammaproteobacteria > Burkholderiales > Burkholderiaceae > Ralstonia > Ralstonia flatus. The sequence continues at coordinate 198,509 of NZ_JIBE01000003.1, read as the reverse complement.
GGCCCGACCAGCCATCCGCCCGCCGCACTGCCGAGGCGCGGGAACGGCGCAGCCTGCTGATCCGCTTGGGATTGGCCATGCTGGGGATGATGCAAGTGATGATGTACGCATGGCCGGTGTACCTGCACGGCGGCGACATCCCCGTGAGCCAGACGCGCCTGATGCAGTGGGCGAGCCTGTTGCTGACGGTGCCGGTGGTGCTGATCTCTGCACGGCCCATTTTTATCAACGCGTGGCGGCAGGTACGGCATGGGCACGTCGGCATGGACGTGCCCGTGGCGCTTGGCATTGGCGCAGCATTCGTTGCGAGCGTAGTCGCCACCCTGCGCGGTCATGGTGAAACGTATTTCGATTCGGTGACGATGTTCGTCGCTTTCCTGCTCGCGGCGCGTTATCTGGAGCTGCGTGCGCGGCAAAGCGCAGCGTCGGGCGCCGAAGCGTTGGTGCGTCAGTTGCCGGCCACCTGCCGGCGCATCGATGCCGAAAGCGGTGCGCTGGAAACCATCCCCGTCGCGACCTTGCAGCCAGGCGATTGCGTGGAGGTGCGCGCCGGTGAAGTCCTGCCTGCAGACGGCATCATCGAACACGGCACCACCGAGGTCGACGAATCGCTTCTCTCCGGCGAAAGCGTGCCGCGTCCGCGCGACGTGGGCGCGACCGTGCTCGCCGGCAGTTACAACGTTGTCAGCGCCATTCGCGTGCGTGTGAACCGCGTGGGCACCCAGACGCGCCTTGCCGCCATCGTCGATCTGCTTGAACGCGCCTTGACGGACAAGCCGCGCATGGCGGAACTCGCCGATCGTGTGGCCGGGCGATTCGTGGCTGTGCTGCTTGGCTGGGCCTTGCTGACTGCGATTGCGTGGTGGTGGATCGAACCGACACGCATGTTTGCCGTCACCGTGGCGGTGCTGGTGGTGAGTTGTCCATGCGCGCTGTCGCTGGCCACGCCGTCTGCGCTGGCTGCCGCCAGTGGCGCGCTGGCCCGGCGCGGTGTGCTGGTCACGCGCGGTCACGCCATCGAGAGCCTGGCGGCCGCTACGGACGTGCTGCTCGACAAGACCGGCACGCTCACGGAGGGGCGCCTGCGCTTGCTGAGCATCGAGACCTTCTCCGACCTCGATGCAGAGGACTGCCTCGCATTGGCTTGCGCGATGGAGCAATCCGAGAACCATCCGATCGCCCAGTCGTTGCGGGCCGCCGCATCAGATGCAATGCCGTTGCCCACCTTGGGGTCGGTGACCAACGTACCGGGGCAGGGCGTGTATGCCATGACCGGTCACCAATTGATGCGGTTGGGCACGCAGTCGTTTGCGGCGAGGCAATACGCAAATCACACGATCACTTCCACCCGCTACAGCACGGAAACGCCATTGGAGGAGGTGCCGCCCGCGGCTGCATGCACCTCGGTCTGGCTCGGACGCAATGGTGAGCCGCTTGCGCGCTTCACGCTGGCCGATACGCCGCGTGCCGATGCGCCTGCCTGCCTGAGTGCACTTCGTGCACAGGGCTTGTGCTTGCATCTCGTTTCCGGTGATGCACCTGAGACCGTGCACTGGTGGGCCAACCGACTCGGCATCGACCACGCCGTCGGCGGCGCAAGCCCCGAAGACAAACGCGCCTACGTGTGCAAGCTGCAGGCGAACGGCGCCCGCGTGCTGGCAGTCGGTGACGGCATCAATGACGCGCCGCTGCTTGCGCAGGCGCAGGTGTCCATCGCCATCGGATCCGGTGCGCCACTGGCCCAGGCAGGCGCGGACGCGATTCTCACGGAGCCCCGGCTGCTCGCCATCAGCGAAGCCGTGTCGATTGGTCACCGCACATTGCGCGTGGTGCGCCAGAACCTCGGCTGGGCCTTCGCTTACAACGCGATCAGCATTCCGCTGGCCACGCTCGGGTGGCTGTCTCCGTTGGCGGCGGGCATCGGCATGTCGGTGTCATCGCTGCTGGTGGCGCTCAACGCCTGGCGCCTTTCGCGCGCGACTTAGAAGGAGAGGCCATGGAAACGCTGTTTCTGCTGATTCCACTGTCGCTGATGCTCGTGGTGGCGATCGTGGGCGCGCTTTGGTGGGCCGTCGGCTCCGGACAGTACGACGATCTCAAGGCGCCTGCCGAATCGATTCTGTTGGACCCCGATACCCCCACACGCGACGCAGTGTCGCACAACGGAACTGCTTAACCACATTGGCCGGGTTGCCTTGATGCACGTCAAGGCCCTCCAGCGGCCTGGTTCTTAACATGACCACATCACACCAACTATCTTGGGGAGCAAGCATGCAATCGTCCAGCGCGTTGCAGCCCACCCAGACCTTCAACTACCGCGTTGTCCGCCAGTTCTCGATCATGACGATCGTCTGGGGCATCGTCGGTATGGCGGTCGGTGCGCTGATCGCGGCCCAGTTGATCTGGCCGCAACTGAATTTCGGGGTGCCGTGGCTGACCTACGGCCGGCTGCGTCCTCTCCACACGAACGCCGTCATCTTTGCGTTTGGCGGCAGCGCGCTGTTTGCGACGTCTTACTACATCGTTCAGCGCACGTGCCAGGTGCGTCTGCTTTCCGACACGCTGGCTGCTTTCACTTTTTGGGGCTGGCAGGCCGTGATTGTGGCGGCTGCCATCACGCTGCCGCTGGGCTATACAAGCTCGAAGGAATACGCCGAGCTGGAATGGCCGATCGACATCCTGATCACCGTGGTGTGGGTGGTTTATGCGATCGTGTTTTTCGGCACCATCATCAAGCGCAAGACCCGGCACATCTACGTGGCCAACTGGTTCTTCGGCGCTTACATCATCACCATCGCGCTGCTGCATATCGTCAACAACGCGGAGCTGCCGGTGTCGCTGTGGAAGTCGTACTCGGCTTATGCCGGCGTGCAAGACGCGATGGTGCAATGGTGGTACGGCCACAACGCGGTGGGCTTCTTCCTGACCACCAGCTTCCTGGGCATGATGTATTACTTCGTGCCCAAGCAGGCGGAGCGCCCGATCTATTCGTACCGCCTGTCGATCGTGCACTTCTGGGCGCTGAATTTCACCTACATGTGGGCGGGTCCGCACCACCTGCAATACACCGCGTTGCCGGACTGGGCGCAGTCGCTTGGCATGGTGTTTTCGCTGATCCTGCTGGCGCCGTCGTGGGGCGGCATGATCAACGGGATCATGACCCTCTCGGGTGCCTGGCACAAGCTGCGCACGGATCCGATCCTGAAGTTCCTCGTGGTGGCGCTGTCGTTCTACGGCATGGCGACGTTCGAGGGCTCGATGATGTCCATCAAGACCGTCAACGCGCTGTCGCACTACACCGATTGGACGATCGGCCACGTGCACTCCGGCGCCCTGGGCTGGGTCGCGATGATCACCATCGGCTCGATGTACTACATGATTCCGCGCCTGTTCGGCCAGCAGAAGATGTACAGCACGCGCCTGATCGAGGTGCACTTCTGGGTGGCGACCATCGGCGTGGTGCTCTACATCGCCGCCATGTGGGTGGCCGGCGTGATGCAAGGCCTGATGTGGCGTGCCACCGAGGCCGACGGCACGCTCACCTACAGCTTTGTCGAGGCCGTCAAGGCAACGTACCCGTTCTACCTGATTCGGTTGCTGGGCGGCCTGTGCTTCCTGGGCGGCATGCTGCTGATGGCGTTCAACGTGTTCAAGACCATCCAGGGCAGCAAGGCAATCGATGCGCCGATTCCTCAACCCGCCCAGACCCCGATGGTCGCAGCACAGTGAGGAGGGGAACATGAGCAACCAATCCAACAAGTTTTTCTCGCACGAGACGCTCGAAAAGAACATCGGCTTCCTGATCGTGCTGACGCTGATGGTGGTCAGCATCGCCGGGCTGGTGCAGATCGTGCCGCTGTTCTTCCAGCATTCGACCACCGAGCCGGTCAAGGGCATCGCACCGTATTCGCCGCTGCGACTGGCGGGGCGCGACATCTACATTCGCGAAGGCTGCGTTGGCTGCCACTCGCAGCAGGTGCGTACGTTGCGCGCCGAAACCGAGCGCTACGGCCACTATTCGCTGGCGGGTGAATCGGTCTTCGACCATCCGTTCCTGTGGGGTTCCAAGCGCACGGGTCCGGATCTGGCGCGCGTGGGCCAACGCTACTCGGATGACTGGCATCGCATCCACCTGCGTGATCCGCGTGAGGTGGTGCCCGAGTCGAACATGCCGTCGTATGCGTGGCTGTCGAAGACGCCGCTCGACAACAGCGACATCGAAAAGAAGATGCACGTCCTGCGCCAGCTTGGTGTGCCGTACACGGATGCGCAGATTGCCGGAGCGCGCGAGCAACTGGTCGGCAAGACGGAAGAAGACGCCGTGGTCGCCTATCTGCAAGGGCTGGGCCTTGAACTGCGCAACGTCCGGGATGTGGCTGCCGCGCCGGCCGCTGCACCCGCCACCGTTGCCGCCAAGGAGTAAGCCATGGCCATGCTGAGTGCAATTGCGACTGCCGTCTTCCTCGTGCTGTTCGTCGGCATCACGTGGTGGGCATTCTCCGCGCATCGTCGCGCCGCCAATGCGGAATCGGCCATGCTGCCGTTCCTGCTGCCCGATGAGGCCGAGGTCGCCGGTGCGCGCGCAGACGCGTCGCGCCCGCATCAATAAGGACACAGAATCATGAGCGACTTCATTTCGGAGTTCTGGGGGTATTACATCGCAGCGATCGCCCTGGTCGGCATCGTGTGGTGCATCTGGCTGCTGTTCTCCCAGCGGCGTATTCAAGTGGCACCCGGACAGAGCGCCGGTGAAGATACCGGCCACGTTTGGGATGGCGATCTGCGCGAACTGAACAATCCGCTGCCGCGCTGGTGGATGTGGATGTTCTTGCTGTCGTGCATCTTTGCGTTGGGATACCTGATCCTGTACCCAGGCTTGGGCGCATATGGCGGTGTGCTGGGTTTCTCCACACGCGGCGAGCTGGCCTCGCAGCGTGCGGTCGCCGATGCGCAGGTCCGCCCGCTCTACGAGCGCTATGCCGGCATGGACATCAAGCAGATCGCCGCGGACCCGCAGGCCCATGAGATTGGCCAGCGCCTGTTTCTGAACAATTGTGCGCAGTGCCATGGCTCGGATGCCGGCGGCTCGAAGGGCTTTCCGAATCTGACCGACGGCGATTGGCTGTACGGCGGCGAGCCCGACACCATCCTGACCACGATCACCAAGGGCCGTCACGGCGTCATGCCATCGCTGGCAGCGGTGGTGGACGGCAACCAGGCGGTCAACGTGGCGAACTACGTGCGCTCGCTGTCGGGCCTCTCGTATGACCCGATCAAGGCAGCGCGGGGCGAGCCGACGTTCAAGTCGGTCTGCGCGGCTTGCCACATGGCAACCGGTAAGGGCAATCAGGCGCTCGGCGCCCCTAACCTGACCGACCGCGTCTGGCTGTACGGCAGTTCGGAAGCGACCATCGTCGAGACCATCCTCAAGGGCCGCGACAACACGATGCCGGCACACGAAAACCTGCTCTCGCCGGAGAAGATCCGCATGCTGGCGGCCTATGTCTGGGGCCTCTCCAATAGCAACACGAGCCACGCGCAATGAGCGACAAAGAACCAGCCTGGCGCCCCATGACGCCCGCCGCTGCGGCGGCGGGCGCCGAGGACGCGCCGACCGAGCAAATGCTTTATGAGGTCCGGCGCAAGATCTATCCGCGCGCCGTGACCGGGGCGTTTGCGCGTTGGCGCGTCTGGCTGGTGCTGGCCACCCAGGCCATCTTCTATGGCTTGCCGTGGCTGCAGTGGAATGGTCGCCAAGCCGTGCTGTTTGACCTGGGCGCACGCAAGTTCTACCTGTTTGGCCTTGTGCTGTGGCCGCAGGACGTGATTTACCTGACGGTGCTGCTGGTGCTGTCGGCGTTGGGGCTGTTCCTGTTCACTGCGGTGGCAGGGCGGCTCTTTTGCGGTTATGCCTGCCCGCAGACGGTCTACACCGAGATCTTCATGTGGATCGAGCGGCATGTCGAAGGTGACCGCTTTGCCCGCATCCGCCTCGACGGTGAGCGTTGGAGTCTGCGCAAGTTTCGCCTGAAGGCCGCAAAGCATTCTGCGTGGATTCTTATCGCGCTATGGACGGGCTTCACCTTCGTCGGCTTCTTCACGCCAATCCGCGATCTCGGTATGGAGACGTGGACGCTTTCCCTCGGCCCGTGGCAAACGTTCTGGATGTTGTTCTACGCCTTCGCCACATGGGGCAACGCCGGCTTCATGCGCGAGCAGGTGTGTCGCTACATGTGCCCCTACGCGCGTTTCCAGAGCGTGATGGTCGACCCCGATACCTACGTCGTCACGTACGACACGCAGCGGGGCGAACCGCGTGGCAGCCGCTCCCGCAACGCCGACTTTGAAGCGCAGGGCCTGGGCTCGTGCGTCGACTGCAGCATCTGCGTGCAGGTGTGCCCAACCGGCATCGACATCCGGCAGGGGTTGCAGTACGAATGCATCGGCTGCGGCGCATGCATCGACGCCTGCGATCAGGTCATGGACAAGATGCGCTACCCGCGCGGCCTCATCCGCTATACATCGGAGCGGGCCATGCACGATCGGCTCAGCCCGAAAGAGGCGCGCCGGCATCTGTTGCGCCCGCGCGTGCTGATCTACAGCGCGATCATGCTCGCGCTCATCATTGGCTTCATCGTGGCCCTGATGATGCGTCAGCCGCTCAAGGTGGATGTGATCCGCGATCGTGGTGCACTTGCGCGCGAAGTGGATGGCGGCAAGATCGAGAACGTTTACCGCCTGCAGTTGATGAACGCGTCCGAGCAACCCATGCGCGTGACCATCACCGCAGAAGGCATGCCGGAACTGGACGTGGAAGGCGGTCGAGGCGAATCGACCACGCTGGAATTGCCGCCTGCCGCCAATCGTCTGGTGCCGGTGCGCGTGCGTCGACCCGCTGACGACGCAACGCCTGGTTCGCACAAGATCCATTTCGTCATTCAGGCAGATCACGGCAATGGCAGCCTCGTGCTGCGCGAGCCGTCAAGCTTCATCGTGCCGCGCTAGCGTGGCACGAGCGGCATCTCCAACAGGAGGCAACGATGCACGCAACGCAAACTTCAGCACCCGCACGCCCCTGGTGGCGCGAGCCTTGGCCGTGGCTCCTGATGGCCGGACCGTTCGTCGCCATCATCGGTTGTGGCGTGACCATCTGGCTGGCGGCTTCGCATCCGGATGCCGTCATTCACGATAACGTTGTGCGGCGCGGTTTGGTCGTCGAGAAGCCGGCTGCTGCGCCCGCGCATGCCATGCCCGCGGAGGCCCGATGAAGCGTCGACTGCTGATGTGGATTCTGTGGCCGGCTTTTCTGTCCGCCGCGCTGGCTGAGCTTGTGGTCTTCGCTGTGGTAGACCCTGCCGACCTGCGTTTTTTCGGCGAGCAGATCACGGTGTCGGCCCAGGCGGTCTACACCGTGTCGTTCTTTGTGTTCTGGTTGCTGTGCGGATTGTCGAGCGCGCTGACGCTCTATGTATCGCCGGGTATCGGCAAACTGGAAGCGCACGAACACCCGCTCGTGTGAGCGGGCGCCATGGACGGTAACTTAGGCGGCCTGACCGCTCATCACCTGGCGCAGGCCGGCCAGGTCGATCAGCTTGACGTGGCGTTGGCGGATCTGAATGAGGCCCGCTTCAGCAAAGCGCGAAAACAGGCGGCTGACGGTCTCGAGCTTGAGACCCAGATAGCTGCCCAGTTCTTCGCGGCTCATGCGCAGTACGAATTCGGTCGACGAATATCCGCGCTGCGCCGAACGCTTGGAAAGATTGAGCAGGAAAGCCGCGAGACGTTCTTCTGCGCGCATGGACCCCAGTGTGAGCAGCATCAGGTGATCCTGCGAGATTTCCTTGCTCATGATGCGCAGGAACTGATGCTGCAGCGAAGGCAGTCGGCGCGAAAGCTGTTGCAGCTCGTCGTAACGCACCACGCAGACTTCGGTATCTTCCAGCGCAGTCGCGTCCGACACATGGCGCATATCGCCAATGCCATCGAGCCCGACGATTTCTCCTGGCAGGTGGAATCCCGTGATCTGGTGACGGCCGTCTTCAAGCGTCAGATGGGTTTTGAGCGTGCCGAAACGAATGCCGTACACCGCTTCAAGCGGCTCGCCCAAAGCATAGAGCGATTGCCCTTTCTTAATGCGGATGCGCTCGCCGACCAAATCGTCCATCTTGCGCACGTCGTCGGAGTTCATTCCCACCGGCAGGCAGATTTGTCCGAGTACGCAGGTGGAGCAGCGCGAGGCTTGGTCAGTAAGTGCGATTCGAGTGAGCACGGGCGGGGCGACTGGATTTCGAGAAAGTGAAATGAGTAATTCTTGTGGTGCAACTCAACTTATTATAACGGCGACCTCCTTGCCGTCGGACATTTCCGATGCGGCAAAACGCGTCAATTACGCTGAGTTCGCCACAGCAAAACGAAAACCTTAGCCCATATCAAAAGAGCGTCAAAAAGATGAGTGCCGCGGCGCTTCTGAGTGTTTTTCTGATTGCACTGCTCGGCGGTGTGCATTGTCTGGCGATGTGCAGCGGTATCGCACTGGCGGCGGAACGCGGGGCCGTGTCGGTGCGAATTGTGTCGCGTCGCCGGTTGTGGTTCGAGCAGGTCGTCATGCATGCGGGGCGGCTGACCACGTATGCGTTGCTCGGCGCCATCATGGGAGCGATGGGCGCGACCATCTGGCGCCAGCAGTGGCTACCGATCCAGCGCGGCTTGTTTGCCTTTGCCAGCGCTTTGTTACTTGCCTACGGGGTTCTGCTGCTCGTGCGTTCCGCCTCCGATACGTGGCGCAGCGTGTGGATTGAGCGGCTGCTTGGTCGCGTCGCCGGCGCGCTGTCTCGGGTGGCGGGCGCGCTGGGCGGCAGGCTGCAACGTCGGCCGCCGTTGCTGCGCCGGTATATCACCGGATTGGCCTGGGGCCTGGTGCCGTGCGGCATGGTCTACGGCGCATTGGCCGTGGCGTTGTTGGCAGGCAACGGGCCCTCCGGGGCTGTCGTCATGCTCGCCTTTGGTGCCGGTACGCTGCCCAATCTATTGATGATGTCCGGTTTGGCCGGCTGGCTGCGCGGCCTGTCGCGACAGCGGTGGGCGCGCGGCGCGGCGGGCGTCGCTATCGCCGTGTTCGGGATCTGGGGGCTGGCGCACGCGATCTGGCTGCCGGAGATGCTCAACGCACACGGCTTCTGTCTCGTGCTGTAGGTGTTTAAAGCACGCGAAAATCGCCATCCTGCCTGGGACGGGCGGCTAGGACATCTTCCCGGTTGCGGCGCCGCGGGAAATTGCCCTACAATCGACAACAATTCGATTCGCCACCCGCGCACATTAACAATCCCAAGCGCGGCGCCAAGCGATGCCATCCAGCGGTAAAGTCACCCTGGACAGTCGATTCGGGCGGGCTGCCATTCTTCGTTGACAGTCGTCCGGCGCAGTATCCGTCCCCATGGCGGCGGAAGAAATTGCCCTTGTGGTGCCTGACCGGCACCGGATCAACTCGCTCCTCCGGCCCTACTTTGCGGGCATAGCCACTGCGTTTCGGTGCAGGGCCCAATTGAATAATTGGCCTTCGCGCGCCAGGCCCGGGCGGGCAACAGCATTCAGAAATGCCGCGTGCTTCGCGGTGGGACGACAAACCTCAAGCGTGACGGCGACTTGCCGCGCGCGAGCAATGACGAGCCGCTCAACCCGATGAATACCCAAGAGGCGAAGATCGTCCTCGAGACCGCGCTGATCTGCGCGCAGGACCCGTTGCGAGTCAATGACTTGCGCAAGCTGTTCGACGAAGATGTTTCCGCAGACACCATCCGTGTGCTGCTCGAAGAGCTGCGCCAGGACTGGCTCAATCGCGGTGTCGAACTGGTTGCGCTGGCCTCCGGCTGGCGTTTGCAGAGCCGCCCCGAGATGCGTGTGTATCTCGACCGCCTGCATCCGGAAAAGCCGCCCAAGTACTCGCGCGCCGTGATGGAAACGCTGGCGATCATCGCCTATCGCCAGCCGGTGACGCGCGGCGATATCGAAGACATTCGCGGCGTGACGGTCAACACGCAGGTCATCAAGCAGATTGAAGACCGCGGCTGGATCGAGGTCATCGGTCATCGCGACGTGCCGGGCCGTCCGGCGCTGTATGCGACGACCAAGCAGTTTCTCGACGACCTCGGCCTGCGCTCGCTGGACGAGCTGCCGCCGCTGGAAGATGCCCGCGCCCAGGCGCAGGCAAGCCTGCTCGAGCAGGGCGCCATCGAATTCGAGGGCGGCGCAATTGCAGTGGAAGAGTTGACGGCGATGGTCAACGACGCGCCGGAAGGTGCTGAAGGCGCAGACGTTTCGGTGGTGGAAACCCCGGAATTGGCGGTGGCCGAGGCACCTGTCGAGGTGGTTGCTGAAACGCCGGCGCAGTCTGAGGTGGTTGCGGGCCAGGAACCGTCTCTGGAGGCCGAATCGCAGGCGGTGAGTGCGACCGAGGTCGCGTCCGAAGACGAACACAAAACACCGGCCGAGCCACCCGTGGCTCCGGCCAATGAACATTCGTAACACCATGTCCGCCGCGCAGTCGGCGCATGGTTTGAACCCCTAGATTTGAAAGACGTTGTGAGCACTCAGCCAGATTCCATGGATACACGTATGCCGGCCGACGCCGACGCTCAGCCGCCGCGACAAGACGGCGGTGACGGGACTGAGGCCGCGCCTCGTCGCAAGGGATTGCGCCGCGGCTTGCGCAACCTCGTGGCCTCCCGCCGCCAGCAGCAGGATGGTCGCCCCGAAGGCGAAGTGGCTGAGGCGGGTGCCGCAGACGCCGGCCAAGCTGCGCAACCGCGCAAGAGCCGCGCCCCCCGGGCACGCAAGCCGAAAGAGGTAGCCGGTGAGCCGGCGGTCGTTGCCGCAGAGGGCGCTGCGCCGACGGAACAAGCGCCCGCCGAAGGGCAGGGCGAGCGACGTGGCCCGCGCGGCCGTTTCGGCAAGAACCGCCGTCGCCAGGGCGAAGGCCAGCCGGCAGAACGCGCGGAGCGCAGCGAGCGCACGGAAGGCGCAGCTGGCAAGAACGCGGGCGGTCGTGGCAAGCAGCAGAACCGCAACGGCAAACCGCAAGGCAAGGCGGGCGGCCAGAACCAGAATCGCGGCGGCAAGGGGCCAAAGGGCGGCAAGGGCTCCGAAGACGTCTTCCAATACGTGATTTCCGGTGCGTATGACTCGGAGGCCGACACCGGCGGCGCATCGCAGCCTCCCAAGACGCGCGAACTGACTTCCGATGATGACGCGCCCAAGCTGCACAAGATCCTGGCTGATGCTGGGCTGGGTTCGCGCCGCGACATGGAAGATCTGATCCTGCAGGGTCGCGTCTCCGTGAATGGTCTGCCGGCCCACATCGGCCAACGCATTCTCGCGACCGACCAGGTGCGTGTGAATGGCAAGCTCATCCAGCGCAAGCTGCCGAACAAACCGCCGCGCGTGCTGCTGTATCACAAGCCGGCCGGTGAAATCGTCAGCCAGTCCGATCCGGAAGGCCGTCCGACCGTGTTCGATGCATTGCCGCGCATGAAGACTGGCAAGTGGGTCGCCGTGGGTCGCCTCGACTTCAACACCGAGGGCCTGCTGATCTTCACGACCTCCGGCGACATCGCCAACCGTTTCATGCACCCGCGCTATGGCGTTGAACGTGAATATGCGGTGCGTACGCTCGGCGAATTGACTGAGACCGACCGCCAGAAGCTGCTGCACGGGATCCCGCTCCAGGACGGCGAAGCGAACTTCCTGCGCTGCGTCGACGGCGGCGGCGAGGGTGTCAACCACTGGTACCACGTCGCTCTGACCGAAGGCCGGAACCGTGAAGTCCGACGTATGTTCGAGGCGGTCAATCTGACCGTGTCACGCCTGATCCGTACGCGCTATGGCAGCTTCGTGCTGCCGCGCGGCCTCAAGCGCGGCCGCTGGCAGGAGGTGTCAGCAGAGGATGTGCGTACGCTGATGGGCACGCTGGGCATGAAGGTGCCGACGGCGAGTTCTGGCGGTGGACAAGATCGCCAGGGCAACCGTCGCCGTGGGCCCGCGCCGGTGCTGATGGGGCCGATGTCGTCCGGTTTTGCCGGGGAAGCGAACTTCCAGTCGCGCGGTATGGGCATCGAGAACGGGAATCGCGCGCAACCCGCGCAGCGCCGTCCGTCGAGCCCGCGCCAGCCCGATCCGATGCAAACCTCCATGGGTTACATCAATGTGGGTGGCCCGACCACGCTGACGGCGCGCACCCGCATGGGCGAGCGTCCGAATGGCCGTGGAGGCGCTGCCGGCGGTGGGATGCGAGACGGCAATCGCACGCCGGGTAACAAACGCCCTGGAAAGGGCGGCGGTGGCATGCCGAATGGCAATAAGGCGCCGCGCGGCGGTAGCAAGCGAGGCGGTAAGCGCTAAGAAATGCGGGCGTTGTGTGCGGCATCCGTCGCAGCGCCCCGTTTTGTGGCGACTTCTGGGCAATTTTTGCGTTTTGCCTCGAGACGTATTACAATGTGAGTCTAATCAAAAGTCATCCTGTAGAAGATGGGCGAATGATATGGGCGTTGCGCCCATTTTTTTTTGCTTCGGCAGGTTGGCCATACCGGGAAATTCTTCAGGAAAAACGTGCATCTGACTGATCTGATTGAGAAAACCCTCGCCGCCATGGGTTACGAGCTGGTGGAAGTGGAGCGCGCGCCCGCCGGGCTGCTGCGCGTGTATATCGATCAGGCAGAGAACGGCATCGTCATTGAAGATTGCGAAAAAGTGAGTCATCAGCTCACGCGTGTGTTCGAAGTTGAAAACGTCAACTACGAACGGCTGGAAGTGTCGTCGCCGGGGCTGGACCGCCCGCTGCGCACGCTGGCCGACTTCACCCGCTTCGCCGGCCTTGAGGCCAAGGTGACGCTGCGCTTGCCAGTGGGCGGGCAAAAGAATTTCACGGGAATCATTCAGGCTCCGACGGGCGAGCCAGGCCAGGAACGCATCGGCCTTGAGTTTGAGGGCCCGGAAGGCCCCGCGCTGCTGGAATTCACGCTGTCGGAACTCGACCGCGCCCGGCTGGTGCCCGTGCTGGACTTCAAAGGAAATCGAAACAAAGGGAACAAGCAATGAGCCGCGAAGTTCTGTTGCTCGTCGATGCGCTTGCGCGCGAAAAAAACGTCGACAAGGATGTGGTGTTCGGGGCGCTGGAAGCTGCACTGGCTTCGGCGACCAAGAAGCGCTTTGAAGAAGACGTGGATGTGCGCGTGGCGATCGACCGTGAGTCGGGCGAACACGAAACCTTCCGTCGCTGGCTCGTCGTTCCCGACGATGCAGGCCTGCAGGAGCCGGACAAGCAGATTCTGCTGTTCGAAGCCAAGGAGCAGAACCCTGACCTCGACGTCGACGATTTCGTCGAAGAGCAGATCGAATCGGTCGAGTTCGGCCGTATCGGGGCGCAGGCTGCCAAGCAGGTGATCCTGCAGCGTATCCGCGATGCCGAGCGCGAGCAGATCCTGAACGACTACCTGGATCGTGGCGAAAAGGTCATGACCGGCACGATCAAGCGCGCCGACAAGAAGGGCCTGATCGTTGAAACCGGCCGCGTCGAGGCGCTGCTGGCCCGCGACCAGATGATCCCGAAGGAAAACCTGCGCACGGGCGACCGCGTCCGCGCATATATCCTGAATGTCGACCGCACCGCACGCGGCCCGCAGATCGAGCTGTCCCGCACGTGCCCCGAGTTCCTGATCAAGCTCTTCGAAAACGAAGTGCCGGAAATGGAACAGGGCCTCCTGGAGATCAAGGCCGCCGCGCGCGATCCGGGCGTGCGTGCGAAAATCGCGGTCGTTGCACACGACAAGCGCATTGATCCGATCGGTACCTGCGTCGGTGTGCGCGGCACGCGTGTGACCGCGGTGCGTAACGAAGTCGGCGGCGAAGCTGTGGACATCGTGCTGTGGTCGGAAGACCCGGCGCAGTTCGTGATCGGCGCGCTGGCGCCGGCGCAAGTGCAGTCCATCGTCGTGGACGAGGAAAAGCACAGCATGGACGTGGTGGTCGACGAGGAGAACCTCGCCGTGGCCATCGGCCGTAGCGGCCAGAACGTTCGCCTGGCGTCGGAATTGACCGGCTGGCAGATCAACATCATGACGCCGGCTGAATCTGCGCAGAAGCAGGCTGAAGAAAGCTCCGTCGTTCGTCAGTTGTTCATGGCGAAGCTGGACGTGGACGAAGAGGTTGCTGACATCCTGATCGAAGAGGGCTTCAGCTCGCTCGAGGAAGTGGCCTACGTGCCGCTGCAGGAAATGCTGGAAATCGAAGCGTTCGACGAAGACACCGTCAACGAGCTGCGCAACCGCGCTCGCGACGTGCTGTTGACGATGGAGCTGGCGAAGGAAGAAAAGGTCGAGAAGGTGTCGCAAGACCTGCGCGACCTCGAGGGGCTGACCCCGGAGCTGATCGGCAAGCTGGCCGAGGGGAACATCCAGACGCGTGACGACTTGGCCGAGCTGGCCGTGGACGAATTGGTCGAGATGACCGGCGTCGACGAAGAACAAGCCAAGGCGCTGATCATGAAGGCGCGTGAACACTGGTTTTCGTGAGTCGCATAAGCGTTGATCGTTTATCGCAATCCTCACTGAAACCAAGCATCGAAAGGGTTTGAATGGCAAGCACAACAGTTGCCCAACTCGCTGGCGAATTGAACCGTAGCGCATCGGCGCTGCTGGAACAATTGCAGGCCGCGGGCGTGCAAAAGGCGACGCCGGAAGACGTCATCACCGAATCGGACAAGACCCGTCTGCTCGACTATCTCAAGCGAGCACACGGCAGCGCCGAGGATGGCGCGCGCAAGAAGATCACGATCACCAAGCGCGAAACCAGCGAAATCCGCCAGGCGGACGCCACCGGCAAGACGCGCACCGTGCAAGTGGAAGTCAAGAAGAAGCGCGTGCTGGTCAAGCGTGATGAGCCGAATGCCGCACAGGCTGAATCGGAAGCCGCAGAGGCCGCACCGGTGGTCGATGCCGAGGAAATCGCGCGTCGCGAGGAAGAACAACGCCGCCAGGCCGAATTGCTGGCCCGTCAGGAAGCCGAGCTGAAGGCGCGTCAGGAAGCGATGGAGCGCGAGGAAGCCGAGCGCCGCGCCCGCCAGGAAGCCGCCGAAGCCGAGCAGAAGCGTCAGGCTGAACTCGCCGCCAAGAAGGCGGAAGAGGAAGCCGTTGCCGCCCGCGCAGCCGCTGAAGCGTCGGACGAAGCCCCGCGCCGCAAGGCCGAGGAGGACGCCGCGCGTCTGGCAAGCGAGCGTGAGGCCGCACAGAAGGCCGCCGACGAAGCGCGCGTTGCTGCGGACAAGATCAAGGCCGAGGAAGACGCTGCACGTAAGCGCCGCGAAGCTGCCGAAGCCGAAGCCCGCGCTATCCGCGAGATGATGAGCGCCCCGGCCCGCGTGTTGAAGACGCCGGCCGAGCGTAAGGCTGAAGAGGTCAAGAAGGCCGAGCAATCGGGCACGCTGCACAAGCCGGTCAAGCCGGCTGGCGAAGCACGCCCGGCTGCGGCTGCCAAGAAGCCGGCTGCCCCGGCACCTGCTGCGGCTGCACCTAGCTCGCCGTCGGGTGACAAGAAGGGCGGTCGTGGCAAGTCCGGTTGGCAAGATGACAACCGTACCGGCAAGCGTGGCGGCCTGAAGACGCGCGGCGACACCGGCGGTGGTGCCGATGGCTGGCGCTCTGGCTCCAAGGGCGGGCGTAACCGTCATGGCGACGACAACCGCAATGCATTCCAGGCACCGACCGAGCCGGTCGTGCGTGAAGTGCACGTGCCGGAAACCATCTCCGTTGCCGATCTGGCGCACAAGATGTCCGTCAAGGCCGCCGAAGTCATCAAGCAGATGATGAAGCTCGGCCAGATGGTCACGATCAACCAGGTGCTGGACCAAGAGACCGCGATGATCGTGGTCGAAGAAATGGGCCACCAGGCGGTCGCGGCCAAGCTGGACGATCCGGAAGCGCTGCTGATTGGAGGCGTGGAAGAGCCGACCAATGCCGAGGCAGAAACCCGTCCGCCGGTCGTGACCGTGATGGGTCACGTCGACCACGGCAAGACCTCGCTGCTGGATTACATCCGTCGTGCGAAGGTCGCGGCGGGCGAAGCCGGCGGCATCACGCAGCACATCGGCGCGTATCACGTCGAAACCGATCGCGGCGTCATTACGTTCCTGGACACCCCGGGTCACGAGGCCTTTACGGCCATGCGTGCACGCGGTGCCAAGGCAACCGACATCGTGATCCTGGTGGTGGCGGCCGACGACGGCGTCATGCCGCAGACGAAGGAAGCCATCGCGCACGCGAAGGCGGCCGAGGTGCCCATCGTGGTGGCGATCACCAAGGTCGACAAGCCCGAAGCCAACCCCGATCGCGTCAAGCAGGAACTGGTGGCTGAGAGCGTGATTCCGGAAGAGTACGGCGGCGATGTGCCGTTCGTGCCGGTGTCCGCCAAGACTGGCGAAGGCATCGACAGCCTGCTGGAAAACGTGCTGCTGCAAGCCGAAGTGCTGGAACTGAAGGCGCCGATCAACGCGCCGGCCAAGGGGCTGGTGGTGGAAGCGCAGCTGGACAAGGGCAAGGGCCCGATCGCTACGGTGCTGGTGCAGAGCGGTACGCTCAAGCGCGGCGACGTGGTGCTCGCGGGCACGGCCTACGGCCGCGTGCGTGCCATGCTGGACGAAAACGGCAAGCCGGCGAAAGAAGCCGGTCCGTCGATTCCGGTGGAAATCCAGGGTCTGTCGGAAGTGCCGGGCGCCGGCGAAGAAGTGCTGGTGCTGCCGGACGAACGCAAGGCACGCGAAATCGCGCTGTTCCGCCAAGGCAAGTTCCGCGATGTGAAGCTGGCGCGCCAGCAGGCTGCGAAGCTGGAAAACATGCTGGAGCAGATGAGCGAAGGCGACGTGAAGTCGCTGCCGCTGATCATCAAGGCCGACGTGCAGGGTTCGCAGGAAGCACTGGTGCACTCGCTGCAGAAGTTGTCGACCGACGAAGTGCGTGTGCAGGTCGTGCACGCCGCCGTGGGTGGTATCACCGAGTCGGACGTCAACCTGGCAACCGCGTCGAAGGCCGTCATCATCGGCTTCAACACGCGGGCCGATGCGGGCGCACGCAAGCTGGCCGAGCATCAGGGCATCGACATTCGCTACTACAACATCATCTATGACGCTGTGGATGAGGTGAAGGCGGCAATGTCCGGCATGCTGTCGCCGGAAAAGCGCGAAGAGACGACTGGTCTGGTCGAGGTGCGTCAGGTCTTCCACGTGCCGAAGGTTGGCGCGGTGGCCGGCTGTATGGTGCTGGACGGCTTCGTCAAGCGCAATTCGCTGGTGCGGGTGCTGCGTGCGAATGTGGTCATCTTCTCGGGCGAACTCGATTCGCTCAAGCGCTTCAAGGACGATGTGAAGGAAGTGAAGCAAGGCTTCGAATGCGGCCTGTCGATCAAGAACTTCAACGACGTTCAGGAAGGCGACCAACTCGAGATCTACGAGATCACTGAGGTGGCGCGTACGCTGTAATACGTTGGCCGGACGCTGCGGTGTCCGGCTCGATTTTGCGACGGTGGCCCGGGCGCGTCCCGCGCCACCGTTTTGTCTTTTTGGGCTGCGTCGGCGCGTGCTGGCGGCGGCCACGTGAGGAAACACACTATGCCGAAGAAATCGGGATCGGCCGCTGGCCGCAATGTGCGCATCGCCGATCAGATCCAGCGTGATCTGGCCGAATTGATCCAGCGCGAAATCAAGAACCCGGCAATGGGTCTGGTGACGCTGCAATCCGTCACGCTCACGCCTGACTACGCGCACGCCAAGATCTACTTCACGGTGCTGGGTGCAGAGCCGGAGGTTGCCGGCGCCATCCTGAACGAGAAGGCGGGCTACCTGCATTCGCTGTTGTTCAAGCGCCTGCACATCCACACGGTGCCGACATTGCATTTCCACTTTGACGGTTCGGTCGAGCGCGGTATCGAGATGTCGCGACTGATCGACGAGGCCAACGCCACGCGCGCCAAAGACGACTGAAGATGGCTGAGCAACATGCGCCCAAGCCACAGAAGCCGCCGCGTCGCGAGGTGCACGGTGTGTTGCTGCTGGACAAGCCGATCGGCTGGTCGAGCAACGATGCGCTGATCCGCGTCAAGCGCCTGCTGTGGGCCAAGAAGGCGGGGCATACCGGTACGCTAGATCCGCTTGCCACGGGATTGCTGCCGCTGTGCTTTGGTGAGGCGACCAAGTTCTCCCAGGACTTGCTTGATGCGGACAAGACGTACGAGACCATCGTGCGCCTTGGTATCAAGACGAGTACTGCGGATGCGGAAGGCGAGGTGCTGAGTGAGCGCCCGGTATCCGTCACGCCGGAGCAACTGCAGGCCGTCATCGCGCGCTTTGTCGGCGAGATCGATCAGGTGCCGCCGATGCACTCTGCGTTGAAGAAGGACGGCAAGCCGTTGTACGAATACGCGCGCGCGGGGCAGACCGTGGAACGTGCTGCGCGGCGGGTCACGATCCACTCGATTGACGTGTTGGGGACGGATCTGGAGTCGGCTGAGCCGACGATTACGTTGCGTGTGTCCTGCAGCAAGGGGACCTACATCCGCACGTTGGGTGAAGACATTGGCGAGGCGCTGGGTTGCGGCGGACATCTGGTTGCGCTGCGTCGCACGCAGGTGGGCAACCTGACGCTGAGCGGTGCTGTCACGCTCGAAGCGTTGGACGCTGCCGCTGAAGATGCCCGCACCGAATTGCTGGCGCCGGTTGATGCGCTGCTGCAGACGCTGCCGCGCGTGGAGCTGGATGCGGAAGAGAGCCGTCGCTTCCTGCATGGTCAGCGCCTGCCATTGCGATTGGCGTTGCCGAATGCGGACCAAGTGCGCGTCTACGGGGTGCGCGACGCGATCGCAGCGGAGGCCACTGCGTCGCTGCTCGGGGTGGCTGCCTGGCAGGGCGGTGTGCTCCGGCCGGAGCGGCTCGTGCATCTTTAAGCCGCTCGACCCGCAACAAAAAAGCCACGCAGCGACGCGTGGCTTTTTTGTTTGCGGGATGTCTGCTCAGTGTGCCCCCGCAGCCGCTTCCGCACCGCCTGCCGACTTCGCTGGTTTGGTCAACCAGATGAAGACGATCAGCACGATAAACAGCACCGCCGAAATCCAGAAGATATCGTTGGCCCCCAGCATGGCGGCTTGCTGCGAGATCACACGTTCGATGGCGCCGTTGGCCTGCAGGTTAGGCATGCCAAGTTGCGTGTACTGGTTGATCGACGACGTGTAGGCGGGGTTGTACGCGTTCGCATGCTCGACCAGCTGGGCGTGGTGCAGGGCAGAGCGGTTGTCCCAGATCGTGGTCGAGATCGATGCACCGATACCGCCGAACATGATCCGCACGAAGTTCGACAGGCCCGAGGCCGCCGGAATCCGCTCTGGCGCCAGACCCGACAGGATGATCGACGTGAGCGGGATGAAGAACATCGCCATCGCTGCGCCCTGAATGAGCGTCGGGATCAGCAGTGTCCACGTATCGATCTGCGTGGTGAAGTGCGAGCGCATCCAGAACACCAGCGCGAATGTCAGGAACGCTGTTGTGGCCACCCAGCGCGCGTCCATCTTCGGCAGGTTCTTGCCGATGACGGGCGACAGGATGATGGCGAAGATGCCCACCGGCGCCATGATCAGGCCAGCATCGGTGGCGGTGTAGCCGACGATGGTCTGCAGCCACAGCGGCAGGATCACCAGGTTGCCGAAGAACAGCCCGTACGCCACCGAGATGGCGACCACCCCGGCGCTGAAGTTGCGGCCCTTGAACAAGGTCAAATCCACCACCGGGTGGTCTTCGGTCAACTCCCAGATCAGGAAGAAGGCGAAGCCCACGACGGCGACGACGGTCAGCACAATGATCTCGGTCGAGTTGAACCAGTCGAGTTCTTTGCCGCGATCCAGCATCAACTGCAACGAGCCCACCCAGATGACGAGCAGCGCCAGCCCGACCTTGTCGATCGGCAGCGAACGTGTTTGCGATTCACGGTCCTTGTAGATGACCCACGTTGCATACGCCGCCAGAATGCCCACCGGGATGTTGATGTAGAAGATCCACGGCCACGTCATGTTGTCCGAGATCCAGCCACCCAGAATCGGCCCCATCACCGGCGCCACCAGCGTCGTCATCCCCCACAGTGCGAGCGCCATCGAACTCTTGGCTGGCGGATAGGTCGAGAGCAGCAGCGATTGCGACAGCGGGATCATCGGGCCCGCGACCGCACCCTGGATGATCCGCGCGGTGATCAACGTGCCCATGTTGGGCGCCAGGCCGCACGCCCACGATGCCAGCACGAACAGGATGATGGAGGTTACGAACAGGCGCACCTGCCCGAAACGCTGCGTCAGCCACCCCGTGAGCGGCACCGAAATGGCATTGGCCACCGCAAACGAGGTGATGACCCACGTGCCCTGGTTCGGGGCCACGCCCAGGTCGCCCGAAATTGCCGGGATCGACACGTTGGCGATGGACGAATCCAGCACGTTCATGAAGGTGGCCAGCGAGAGCGCAACTGTGCCGATCGCCAGTTTGGCGCCGGTCAGTGGCGGTAGCGGCTTGGGCGCGGCGGTTGCCATGCGTCAGACCTTGGGTGCGGGTTGCGAAGTGCGCGGAGCCGATACGGCCGGCACGTTGGAAGCAGCCGGCGCGGTTGCACCGCCGCGACCAGCGTTGGCGCTGATGATGCTTGCGATGACCTGATCGGCGTCCTTGCCGGCCTGGTCGTAGACGGTCGTTTGCAACGGCGATGCAACCGGTGTAGTCGCCAGGCTCTGGCCGCCTTCATCATGGATGTCGACCTTCGCTTCCATCGACAGACCCACGCGCAGCGGATGGTCCTTCAGCTCCTTCGGGTCGAGCGACACGCGCACCGGCAGGCGTTGCACCACCTTGATCCAGTTGCCGGTAGCGTTCTGTGCCGGCAGCAGCGAAAACGCCGAGCCCGTACCCGCCGAGAAACCGACCACCTTGCCGTGGTACGTCACGCTGCTGCCATACACGTCAGCCACCAGTTCAACCGGCTGGCCGACGCGCATGTGGCGCACTTGCACTTCCTTGAAGTTGGCGTCCACCCAGAGCTGGTCCAGCGGCACGATCGCCATCAGCGGCGTGCCCGGGGCGACGCGCTGGCCGACCTGCACCGAACGCTTGGCCACATAGCCCGTCACCGAAGCCGGCAGGCTCGTACGCGCATAGGCGAGGTAAGCCTCGCGGACCTTGGCTGCGGCTTGCAACACGTTCGGGTGACGCTCCAGCGTGGTCTGTTCGGTCAGCACGCGGTTGCCCTGCAGCTGCTCCTTGGCGGCTTCCAGTGCGGACTGCGCAGCCTGCACAGCGGTCTGTGCGTGCGAGATTTCTTCTTGCGACACAGCGCCCGTACCGGCGATCTGCTTGCGGCGTGCCAGGTCGTCCTTGGCCTTGGCGAGATCGCTTTCGCGCATGGCCAGCGTGGCGGTGTACGCGCTGGTGTTCGAGTACAGCGTGCGCACCTGGCGCACCGTCTGCGCGAGCGCAGCTTCGGCCTGCTCGAGCGCAACGCGTGCATCGGCACGGTCCAGTTCGATCACGGGCTGGCCGGAGGTGACGAGCTGCGTGTCGTCGGCGCGAATGGCCACCACGGTGCCTGCCACCTGCGGCGTTACCTGGACCACGTTGCCTTGCACGTAGGCATCGTCGGTGGACTCGAACCAGCGGCCGTACAGGCCCCAGTAGAGGCCGTAGCCGACGCCGGCAACCACCAGTGCGGCGGCCAGCGTGGTCAGCATGCGCTTGCGCTTTCCGTTGGCATTGCCGTTGCCGGGGGGCGTTGCCGCGGGGGCTGCGGGGACGGGGGCAGCGGACGGTGCGGCTTGGGGCTTGTTGTCACTCATGATGTTGGCTCGAAAGAATGCGTTGGAACGGTCGGTTCAGTTCAGTTCGGTTCAATTCAGTGCAGGTCAGCCATGCGACGCGGCAGCATCGGGCTTGGCGCCCGGCAGGTCTTCAGCCGTATAGCCGCCGCCGAGGGCCTTGATGAGGGCCATCTGCGCGTCGAGACGGCGTGCCTGCAGGTCGGTCGCGAGCTTGCGTTGCTGCAGCACCGTCGTCTCGGCATTCAGCACGACCAGTTGGGTGCCGAGGCCAGCGCTGTAGCGCGTACGGGCCAGGCTGTAGGCGCGCTCGGCCTCGCTCAGGGCCGTACGCTGGATCGCGATCTGCGCGTCGATGCTATGCAGCGCGGTGATCTGGTCAGCGGTGTCGTGCAGCGCTTCGGTCAGCGTCTGGTTGTAGCTGGCGACAGCGGCGTCATAGTTGGCGTACTTGCCGCGCAGATTGGCGCGCAGCTTGCCGCCCTGGAAGATCGGCAGCTTCAGCGCCGGGCCGATACCGAGCTGACGCGATGCGCCCAGCAGCAGGTTTTCCGGCGCAATCGAAGCGAGCCCCAGGAATGCAGTCAGGCTGATGTCCGGCAGGAACTGCGCCTTGGCCACGTCGATGTCCTTCGATGCTGCTTCCACACGCCAGCGCGCGGCCACGAGGTCCGGGCGACGGCCAATCAAATCGATGGTGAGGTTGTTCGGCAGCTTGGGCGTGGCTTGTGCAAGCAGCGTGGGGCGTGCAATCGCCAAACCGCGGTCCGGGCCCTTGCCCAGCAGTGCGGCGAGCTGGTTGCGGGCGAGCGTGATCTGCTCGTCGACCTGCTCAAGTTCCGTTTGCGCGGCGGCCACGTTGGCGCGTGCCTGCGTGGTTTCGACTTGCGTATCCAGACCGGCACGCAGGCGCTGGCCGGCAAGGCTGGTCAAATCCTTGCGTTGCACGATCGCACGTTCAGCCACGTCCCGCTGCGCGTAGAGCGCGGCCAGCTTGGCGTAGGTGCGTGCTACCGTGGTCGACAGCATCAACCGCGAAGCCTGGCTTTCCGCTTCCATTGCCTTGTCGTCAGACAGCGCGGCTTCCAGCGCGGAGCGATTCTTGCCCCAGAAATCCAGGTCGTAGCTCACGCCGAGCTGGATCTTCGACTCCGTGAACCAGCGGCCAGCCAGCGGCGTGCCTTCAAACATGTCGTATTCCGACAGGCGCTGGCGCGTCATGTCGGCATCGAGCCCGACGCTTGGATACAGATTGCCCCGCACCACATCGGCCATCGCACGCGAAGCACGCACGCGCGCAAAGGCGACCTGCAGGTTCGGGTTGTCTTTGATCGCCTCGTCCACCAGCGCGCGCAGTTGCGGATCGTTGAACTGGTCGACCCAGCTCTGCGACGGCCACTGGCCGCCTTGCGAGGGCAACGATTGCGCGCTCGCCAACTGGTCCGGCGTTGTCAGTGTCTGTGTGCTGTGCGAATTGCCGAGGTTGGCACAGCCGGCCAGCACAGCCAGCATCACGGCGGAAAGCGCCACGCCCAGGCGCGCCGGCCATTGCGCGCGCGTGCTGCCTGCGCGGCTTTGGGGCGAAAGTGCCTGAGGGGCGGAGTTCAAGGCGTTCATGTTGTTTGATGTATCAAGCGATCGAGGAGGGCGTTCGGGGCGGCAGGTGCAATGTCGGACAGAGCGGCGTCAGTGATCGGCAGGGCGCGCGCGATGGCCTTCCGTGGCGGCGCCGTTGCTGAGAATGCGCTTGAGAAGCTCGCGCAGCGTATCGACGTCAGCCGGTGTAAAGCCGGCGAAAAAACGGTTCAGCACGTGCGTGTAGATGGCTGGCATGCGGTCGGCCAAATCGCGGCCGGCTTCGGTCACTTCCAAGTGCACGACGCGGCGGTCGGACTCGCTGCGCACGCGCTCGATCAGGCCGCGCTTTTCCATGCGGCTGAGCATGCGGGTGAGCGAGCCGATGTCTGTGTTCAGTTCGCGGCCGAGGTCGGTGGCGGTCTGGCAGCGGCCGTTGGCGAGCAGCACTAGGCAGCTGGCTTGGGAGTGCGTGACATCCATCGCGGCAACTTCTTGCTCGATGGCCATGGACAGCGCCGTCTTGGCGCGCCCAACGAGGTAGCCAACGCTTTCGCACATGCGGTAGTCCTCCACCCGGAAGAGCGTTCCGGCAGCAGCAACTTCGGTGGCGGGTCTTGTCTGTTCGGGCATCTTATGTATGCACAATCATTGTCCGGACAAATATACGAATTGGCGCAGCAAACGGCAAGGTACTGAATGTGCGATTCCAGTTTCGGAAATAATGAGTGACTTATAAAGCGCTGCGGCAACGTTGCTTCATCGTTTAGTCAAGGAGTGTCATCTCTTGCGCATCGCAGCATGCTAGAATGTCAGGTTATTCCGCGAGCTGAATTTGGGTGCTGTCCCGGGCTCGTGTCACGTCTTTTCGAGTTCACATCCCATGCGCGCGCTTCGCAACATCGCAATCATTGCCCACGTTGACCACGGCAAAACCACACTGGTCGACCAGCTCCTCCGCCAAGCCGGCACGTTCCGCGAGAACGAACAGATCGCCGAGCGCGTGATGGATTCGAACGACATCGAAAAAGAACGCGGCATCACGATCCTGGCCAAGAACTGCGCGGTCGAATACAACGGCACGCACATCAACATCGTCGACACGCCGGGGCACGCCGACTTCGGCGGCGAGGTGGAGCGTGTGCTGTCGATGGTCGACGGCGTGCTGCTGCTGGTGGATGCCCAGGAAGGTCCGATGCCGCAGACGCGCTTCGTGACGCGCAAGGCGTTGGCCCTGGGCCTGAAGCCGATCGTCGTGGTCAACAAGGTGGACCGCCCGGGCGCACGTCCGGACTGGGTGATCAACGAGACCTTCGAACTGTTCGACAAGCTGGGCGCCACTGACGAGCAGCTCGACTTCCCCATCGTGTACGCCTCGGGCCTGAACGGCTACGCCGGCTTGACCGACGATGTGCGCAGCGGCGACATGAAGCCGCTGTTCGAGACCATTCTGGAGAAGGTGCCGCAGCGTGACGATGACCCGAACGGCCCGCTCCAGCTGCAGATCATCTCGCTCGACTATTCGAGCTACGTCGGCAAGATTGGCGTGGGCCGCATCACGCGTGGCCGCGTGCGTCCGCTGCAGGACGTGGTGGTCAAGTTCGGCCCGGAAGGCGCGCCGATCAAGGGCCGCATCAACCAAGTGCTGAAGTTCCGCGGCTTGGAGCGCGAGCTGGTGCAGGAAGCGGAAGCCGGCGACATCGTGCTGATCAACGGTATTGAAGAGCTGGGCATCGGCTGCACGGTGTGTGCGCCGGACGCCCAGGACGCGCTGCCGATGCTGAAGGTGGACGAGCCGACGCTGACGATGAACTTCTGCGTCAACACCTCGCCGCTGGCGGGCCGCGAAGGCAAGTTCGTGACGAGCCGCCAGCTGCGCGATCGTCTGGACCGTGAGCTGAAGTCGAACGTGGCACTGCGCGTGAAGGACACCGGCGACGACACGGTTTTCGAAGTGTCGGGCCGTGGCGAACTGCACCTGACGATTCTGGTGGAAAACATGCGCCGTGAAGGCTACGAGCTGGCCGTGTCCCGCCCGCGCGTGGTGTTCAAGGAAATCGACGGCGTGAAGTGCGAGCCGTTCGAACGCCTGACCGTGGACGTGGAAGACAGCCACCAGGGCGGCGTGATGGAAGAGCTTGGCCGCCGCAAGGGCGAACTGCTCGACATGGCGTCGGACGGCAAGGGCCGTACGCGTCTGGAATACCGCATTCCCGCCCGTGGCCTGATCGGCTTCCAGGGTGAATTCCTGACGCTGACGCGCGGCACGGGCCTGATCAGCCACATCTTCGACGACTACTCCCCGGTCAAGGAAGGCGACCTGGGCGAGCGTCACAACGGCGTGCTGATTTCGCAGGACGACGGCGCTGCCGTGGCCTACGCGCTGTGGAAGCTGCAGGACCGCGGCCGCATGTTCGTGTCGCCGGGCGACGCGCTGTACGAAGGCATGATCATCGGCATCCACAGCCGCGACAATGACCTGGTCGTCAACCCGATCAAGGGCAAGCAGCTGACGAACGTGCGCGCGTCGGGTACCGACGAAGCCGTGCGCCTGGTGCCGCCCATCCAGATGTCGCTGGAATACGCGGTGGAATTCATCGCCGACGACGAGCTGGTGGAAGTCACGCCGAAGAGCATCCGCCTGCGCAAGCGCCACCTGAAGGAACACGAGCGCAAGCGCGCATCGCGTGAAGAAGCGGTCTGATCGCCAATCGATCTGCCAAGAAGAACGCCCCGAGGTTTCGGGGCGTTTTTTTTTGCTCGGCGATGACGCTCGCGTTATGCCTGAACGCGGGCGAAGGCTTGCGCCAGATCGTCGATCAGGTCTTGCGGGTCTTCCAGTCCGATGTGCAGGCGCACGATCGGGCCGGCGGCGGACCAATCCGTGCAGGTGCGCGTGCCCGCCACGTTGCTGACCGTTGCCAGGCTCTCGAACCCACCCCACGAGGCGCCGATGCCGAACAGCGTTAGCGCGTCGACAAAGCGCGCGGCGGCTTGCAGATCGGCGCGAGCGAATTCGAATGAGACCAGTCCGTTGGTGCCGGTGCAATCGCGTTGCCAGAGCGTGTGGCCGGGATCGTCGGGAAGAGCTGGGCAGAAGACCCGCGCGACTTCTGGCCGCGCCACCAGCCAGCGCGCAATCTCCAGCGCGTGGCGTTCGTGCATGGCAAGGCGCGCCGCCAGCGTGCGGGTGCCGCGCAGCACGAGGTAGGCATCGTCAGGGCTGACCGCCACACCCTGCGCGTCGCACATCGTGGCGAGGGTTTGCCAGCACGCTTGCGTGGTGGTGACTGTGCCCATCATCACATCGGAGTGGCCGCTGAGGTATTTGGTCGCCGCCATGATGGAAACGTCTGCGCCGAGCGCGAGCGGACGGTATTGCAGGCCCGAGCCCCACGTGTTGTCGGCGACGACGAGTGCTCCATGGCGATGCGCGATCTCGGCCAGTGCAGGCAGGTCGCACATCTCGTAGACCAGCGAGCCGGGGCATTCCACGTAGATGAGCTTGGTCGTCGGCTTGAATTGCTGTGCGACATCGGTGCCGTCGGCGCGGAAGTACGTCACCTCTACGCCCCAGGGGCGCAGGAACGTATCGACGAAATGGCGCAGCGGCTGGTAGACGCAATCGGCAATCAATACATGATCGCCAGGGCGCGCGAAGGCGAGGAACACCATGGAGATGGCAGCCAGCCCGGTCGGGAAAAGTCGCGTGCGATACCCGCCTTCGAGTTGCGCGACGACGTCTTCTAGAGCGAAGCCCGTCGGGTTGCCGCGCGCGCCGTAGGTGAACATGCGTTCGGTGCCGCGGCGGCGGCGCGCGTCGTTCATGTCGTCCATCGAATCGAACAGCACGGTGGAGGCGCGCACGACGGGCGGGTTGACGGCCCGACCGCCTTCGAATGCCGGCGAGGTGCCGCCTTTGACCAGGCGGGTGGCCAGTCGTGGCTCCGTTTTCTGCGATGACATGGTGTAGATCCTGTCGGTTGCGTGTCATGGCTGCACGGCAGCGGCGCCCACGCGGAAGGCGCCAAGTTCCTGCGCATCGAGCTGGGCGAGCAGGCCGGTTTCCCAGGCCAGGTATTGCCTGGCCGCAGCCTTGTTGCCGTCGTGCCGATCATGCACGAAGAAGAGATAGTCGATGCAATCGGCGTCGGGCGGCGCGCTGTCGGAACCGTCGGTGACGTAGCCGGCGGCGGTCCACGCGGCAATGCCGCCGGCCAGCAATTTGAGACGCGATGCGGCCTGCGGCGCGTGTGCGGCCCAGTCTGTCGCGGCGAGCTGTGCGATGCGCGGGTCGTCGGCAATCAACACGGTATCGCGGTCAGCGGCCAGGGCCGGCAGGCGCGGGCGAATGGCCCAGGTGGCGCCAGGCACATGGGCACGGCGGAACGCCATGCTGGGGCGCAAGTCGACGACGTGCGCGGTGCCTGCCGCCAGCGCGCTGGCAAGTGCCTGCGCGCTGATCTCGGGCAACGGCTGCGGCAGCGTGGTCGTGGGCGCCGGCAGGCTCGCATTGCTGTTCAACCCCTCCCGCAGCACATAGGCATCGTGACCGAGTTGCCGCAGCCAGCTCGCAACGATTGGCGCGCGCACGCCGTCGGCGTCGAACAGCACAAGGCGGGCGTGGCGCACGCCGACGTACTGATCGGTTGCCTGGATCAACTGGCCGCCCGGCGCATGCTGTGCACCCGGCAGGCTGCCGTTGGCGAACTCCTCGGGTGTGCGGACATCGCAGAGGAAGAGGCTGTGTTCGCCTTGCGCAACCCAGCGTGCGAGCGTGGCCGCGTCTACCTCGGGTACGGCAAAGCGCGTGGCGAGTTGCTGGCTGGCCTCGCGCATGTCTTTGACGGTGGCCGGGGCAATGACATCGGGATAGCGCCGCGTGCTGCCGTGCTCCAGCGGCAGGTCTTCCAGATACCAGCCTTGCGTGCCATTCTCCAGCGCCATCACCGGGTTCGGGATGCCGAGGTTGATGAGCGTCTGCGCGCCGATGATGCTGCGCGTGCGGCCCGCGCAGTTGACCACGATCGGCGTGGTCGCGTCGGGCACAAGCTCGCGGATGCGCAGGCCAAGCTCGCCATTCGGGCAGCAGATCGACGACGGGATCGTCATCTTCAGGTATTCGCTGACGGGGCGGCCATCGACGATGACGACGTCGTCGCCGCGTTCACGCATGGCCGCAAGTTCACGCGCGGTGACGCGCGGCGTGTGGTACGCCATCTCGACGAGTTCACCGAAGGTCTTGGAGGGCACGTTGACGCCGGCAAACAGCGTGAAACCTGCGTGCGCCCAGCCCTGTGCGCCGCCTTGCAGCACGTGCACGTTGCTGTAGCCGATGGCGTTCAGGCGTTCGGCCGCGCGCTCGGCAACGCCGTCGTTGTCGTCATAAATGACCATGCGCACAGCGCGACGGGGCGCAAGGCGCGGGGCGTCGATCTCAAGACGGCTGTACGGCAGCGGGATGGCGTAGAAGAGGTGGGCTTCGCCGTACTGGCCGTGCTCGCGCACGTCGAACAGCGCAATCTCGGCGCCGTCGTGCAGCCACGCTTTCAGGGTCTGGGCGGTAACGAACGATGTCATGTCGATGCAAAACGAATCAAAAGGGTGAGCGACGCCCCCGCGCACGCAGCGCGGATTTCAAGCAACGCGAGTTGGATGGCGGCTAGCTGGTTAGCGGCGCGTCTTCACGCCGATGCCCATGGTTTGATAGCGGCCGGTTTCGAGGTCGAACGTGATGCGCTCGGTCAGCGTTTCGAGCGCGCGTCCGTACATGTGCAGATGGCGGATCGGCGCCTCGCCCTTGATCTCGACGGCGTGGATGTCCTCGGCCGCCAGCGCGATGCCGGTGCCGGGCTCGACGACGACGGTGTCGGTCATTTCCAGCGTGCCGACGCCGGGCGTGGCGCGGTCGTCGGTGCGGCGGTAGACATAGTTGTATTCCGTGCCGTCCACCGCGGCGATGCAGGCCCACGTGGTGTGGTTGTGCGGCGTGATCTTCTTGCCGGGGCGCATGACGTTCAGGTACAGCGCGTAGGTCTGGTCGGCGTCTTCGTGGATCAGGTAGCGGGCTTGCAGCTCGCCGTCGGCCGGGGCCGGGAAATCGGTGTCTTGCCAGAACTCGGTGCGCGCGGCGAGGCCTTTGACCTCTTCGAGCACGTCGGCCAGGGCGCGACGCGTTTCACCTTCGGGCGCGAGCGCAGCTTTCATGGCCGCAATGGCATCGGTCACGGCCGCTTGGCGTTGTTGAGGAAGAGACGTGGACATGAATGGATTCTCCTGAGGGATTGGGGCGCCTTGCGTTGTATTTCGCGGCGTTGTTGTCGTTGTCCGTATCAGCGTCAGGCGACGAGTTCGGCAATGCGGGGCGCAGGTCGCAGAACGTCTTGCAGGAAGCGCTGTGCGCGGGCGTGCTTCGGGCGACTGAAGAACTGGTCGGGCGGCGCGTCCTCCAGCAGCTGGCCCTGGTCCATGAACCAGACGCGGCTCGATACGTCGCGCGCGAAGCCCATCTCGTGGGTCACGATCATCATCGTGAGGCCGTCGCCGGCCAGCTCGCGCATCACGTGCAGCACCTCTTGCACCATCTCGGGATCGAGCGCGCTGGTCGGCTCGTCGAACAGCATGAGCGGCGGCTTCATTGCCAGCGCCCGCGCAATGGCCACGCGCTGCTGCTGGCCGCCCGACAGGTTGGCGGGCATCGCGTCGATCTTGTGAGCAAGGCCCACCTTGGCAAGCAGCGCCTCGGCCTGCGCCGTCGCTTCGTCGCGCGACAGACCGAGCACCTTGGTCGGCCCGAGAATCAGGTTCTGCCGCACCGAGAGATTCTGGAACAGGTTGAAGTTCTGGAACACGAAGCCGATGCGCGCACGCAGTTCATTGACACGCATGTCGCGTGCATGGACATCGCGCCCCTCGAAGCGGATGCATCCGCCCTGGATGGCCTCAAGCCGCGTGACCGTCCGGATCAACGTGGATTTGCCCGAGCCCGAGGGGCCGCACACCACGACGACTTCACCGCGCGCGATGGTGGCGTTGACGCCTTTGAGCGCGTGGTAGTCGTCGTAGTACTTGTCGACGTTTTCAAATGCCAGCATGGGATGGGGTCTCCGGCAGGGATTGTTCCTAGGCAAGCCCGGCGCGATGGCGGGCAATGCGGCGCTCCAGCTGTCCCGCGAACCGCGAGATGGCGAAGCACAAAACGAAGTAGAAGGCTGCGAGCACGAGAAACGTCTCCAGCGGCTTGGTCAGCGTGATGGTGTTGACCTGCGCGGCCGAGTACGTCAGCTCCGGCACGCCAATCACATAGGCGAGCGACGTTGCCTTGATGATCGACACGAACTGGTTGACGATCGACGGCAGCATGTTGGTCAGCGCTTGCGGCAGCTGCACGTAACGCATGCTCTGCAGCCACGACAGGCCATTCGAGCGCGCGGCTTCCATTTGCCCGCGCGGCAGGCCTTCGAGCCCGGCGCGCACGATCTGCGAGAGGAATGCGCTTTCGTAGACGATGATTGCGCAGACGGCCGTGGTGAACGCAGACACCTCTTTGCCCACCAGCAGCGGCACCGCAAAGTACGCCCAGAAGATGATCATCAGCAGCGGAATGCCGCGCACCAGGCGCGACCACACACCGGCAATGCGACGCAGCCAGCGCCACGGGCTCACGTGTGCCAGCCCGATCAGCACCGCAATCGGGAACGACATCACCAAGCCCAGCACCGAGAGCACCAGCGTCACCGCCACGCCGCCGAGCGGCCCATTCGGCCACGACCCGACCAGGAACAACGCCAGATAGTCATGCAGGATTTCAAGCATGGCGTCAGACCCCCAGCGGCGTCGTTCGACGCTTGGCCACGCGTTCCGACAGTGCCATCAACGCGAGCGTGCCGAGCAGATACAGCAGCGTGGCGATGAGGAACACGTCGAACGTGCGGAAGGTGAGGTTGTCGATCTGCCGGGTGCGGTAAAGCAGTTCATGCACGCCAATGGCCATCGCCAGCGAGCTGTTCTTGAACAACAGCAGCGCCTGGTTGAGCAGCGCGGGCAGCGCCACGCGAATCGCCTGCGGCAGGATCACGTAGCGCAGCGCCTGCAGATGCGTCAGCCCGATCGACCACGCCGCCTCCTGCTGCGTATGCGGAATCGCACGCAGGCCCGAACGCAGATCTTCGGAGATGAACGCGCCCGAGTTCAGCGCCAGGGCAATCGTCGCAAAGAAGAATTCGGTGTTGCCGGCGTTGATCCAGGCTTTGAGCGATTCCGGCAGCAACTGCGGCACGCCGAAATACCACACCAGGATCTGCACCAGCATCGGCACGTTGCGGTGGTATTCCACAACCACGATGACGAACGCCTTGAACACGCGCACCGGCAGCGCCCGCAGCGTTGCCAGCGACACCCCGACGGCGATGGCCAGCAGGCCCGAGACGACAAACAGACGCAGCGTGGTCAGAATGCCGTCCCGCAAGAGGCGCAAATAGCCGTCTTCGAGCAGGAAGGAGAGATCGAACATGTCGGCCGCCCGGGGCTTACTGCGGCTTGATCGGCTCGACCTTGTAGTCGCGCGAGAACTTGTAGACCGACTTGGCGCCGAGCCACTTGTCGAAGCTCGTCTGCAGGCCGCTCGACTGGTCGTACTCCGCCAGCACCTTGTTGACGGCCGCCATGAGCGCAGGCTCGTTCTTGTTCATCACCACGCCCCAGCGCTCTTCATAAACCGGCGCGTTCAGCAGGCGATATTGCTGGCCGCCTTTCTGCGCCGCCTCGTTGGCAAAGCGCGCCAGCACGAGCTGCCCTGCCACCAGCCCATCGACCTTGCCTTGCTGCAACGCCAGATACGCCGATGAAATATCGTGGAACGTCAGCAGCCGCGAATCCGGCAGGCGCGTCACCGACACCGCCGCCGAGCTGGAACCTTCCGAGGCGGCGATCTTCTTGTTGGCGAGCTGATCGAGCGTCTGGATGGGCGAGTCCGCCCGCACCAGCACACGGATCGGCGCGACGAAATACTGGTTGCTGAAATCGACCTGCGCGGCGCGCGCCGGCATCCACGCCACGGCAGCGGCCAGCACATCGACGCGATGCGTCTTCAGTTCGGGAATGCGGGCATCGGTCGACAGCGCACGGTGCTCCAGCTTGACGCCCAGGCCCTTGGCCAACGCGCTGCACACATCCACGTCAAAGCCGACGATCTGCCGCGTTGCGGCGTCGGGAAAGGCATACGGCTCGCTGGCGTTCTGGGTGCCGCAGACCAGCGTGCCGCGCGACTTGATGTCGGCCAGCGCGTCGGCATGCGCCACGGTCGCCACGCCCAGCGTGCCCAAGGTGAGCGTCGCCGCGGCCTGTGCCCATTTCCATACCCACATGATGTTCCTCCTTTGTATACAACCGATTCTGTGTCGGACCGCGATTTCCCTGCGGCTCGGGTGTCTGCCTGAACGTGGTATTCGTTCAGTGTTATTTGTGTTTCCGGCAGGTTATCGGCCAGAATTGCGCAGAACAATTTAATTTTTGGCGGGAAACGATTAGAAACTCTGAAGTATCGGGGCCGAGATGCGTAATCTGGACATCGATCTGCTGCGCACATTCGTGGCGATCGCACAGCACGAAACGTTTGCCGCGGCAGCCGCGCGGGTGGGGCGCACGCAGTCTGCGGTCACGCAGCAAATGCAACGGCTGGAGGAGGAAATGGGCTGCGCGCTGTTCGAAAAACGCGGCCGCCACAAGACCATGACCCCCGATGGCGTGCGGCTCGTGGCCTATGCGCACAAGATCCTGGCGTTGAACGACCAGGCCGTGCAGGTCATCCAGACCGGTGGCCCGATCGAGAAAATCCGCATCGGTTCACCGCACGATGTGGCCGATTCGATCCTGCCGAATCTGCTGCGACGGTTGTCCAAGCTGTCGCCGGAATTGCAGATGGAAATCAACGTTGGCCGCAGCCCGTTCCTAATGGACGCGCTGCGCGACAAGACGCTCGATCTGGCGATCTCCACGCGCTATGACGATGCCTTTCCCGGCATCAAGCTGCGCACGTCGCCGATGGTGTGGATCTGCGCGGAAGACTTCATCTTCAATCCCGCCGCGCCGGTGCCGCTGGTCATGGCCGACGAGCTGAGCCTGTTCCGCCAGCTGTCGATCGAATGCCTGGACGCGCACCACATTCCGTGGCGCACGAGTTATCTGTCGCCCACGCTGACGGGCATCAAGGCCGCGATCAGCGCGGGGCTGGGCGTGACGGCGCGCACGACCGAATTGCTCGACGCCAACATGCGCGTGCTGACCGAAGCCGATGGCCTGCCGCGCCTGCCCGAAGTGGCGTTTTATTTGTACGTGCAGCCGACGTGTACGAGCGCCGTGCTGCGCGATCTGTTCGATTCCACCGATCGCGTCGCCACCCGCTTCGGGCCGCCGTTCATGTGAGCGGCATCGCCTCGGCCGTGACTGCAGCGCGCGGGCTGCGCCACTCGGGCGGTTTCCACAGGTAGCGAATGTCCCGGTCGCGGAACACGTCGGTCCACATGTCGCGCCATTCGTGGAAGGTGAGGGTGATCGGGTTGTGTGTGTGGACCTGCCGCGTGATGCCGAAAACGGGGGCGTCCTCCTCCGGCACGAAGCTGCCGAACATGCGATCCCAGATGGTCAGCACGCCGGCGTAGTTGCGGTCAATGTACTGCGGATTCTTGGCGTGGTGCACGCGATGCACCGACGGCGTATTCACGTATTGTCCGAGCCACCGCCAGAAACCGGCGTAGCGCGAATCCAGCGCGCCCAGCCGCGTATGGACGAAAAACTGGAACGCCAGGTTCAGGCCCACGGCCAGGATCACCCAGTCCGGCGTAAAGCCGATCCACGCAAGCGGAATCCAGAACAGCCACATGCCGGAAATCGGATAGGTCAGGCTCTGGCGGAATGCCGTCGAAAAATTCATGCCTTCCGACGAGTGGTGCGTCACATGCGACGCCCACATCCAGCGCACGCGATGGCTGGCACGGTGGAAGAAGTAGTACAGAAAATCCTGCAACAGCAGGAGCAGCACGAATGACCACCACGTTTCAGGCACCGCGCGCAGGCCGTGGCTGTACGTCCATGCGTACACCGTCTTGATCATCAGCCACAGGAAGAATGCATCCGACGCCTGGTGCATGAGCGCGAGGCAGGCGTTTGAAACGGTGTCCTTGAAGCTGTAGACGGACGGGTCGCGCTTGCGCCAGTAACATGCCTCGGCGCCGATGGTCAGCAGGAAGACCGGCGCGAAGGCCAGCAGAATCAGGCCGGGGTCGAAACTCGACGCGCCCGGGGCGGCGTTGGCAGGTGTCATTGAATTGTTGTGATGTGTGTTGTCTCCAACCGGCAGGTATACGCCCAACACCCGCGCCGCGAAAGGGGGCACGCTAGAGCCCTTCCTCGCTTCAATACGCGGTCGTGTACAGTGCGAGCCGTGATTTCCACAACAACATCCGAGACATGCAATCCACCGCTTCCCCCGCGCCCCAGGCTGAAGTTCAACCCAACGTGATCGCCGAAGTACGCGGCGGCATCGGCTGGCTGACGCTGAACCGGCCGCAGGCGCTGAACGCGCTGTCGCTGGAGATGATCCGCACGATGTCGCATGCGCTGCTGGCGTGGCAGCACGATCCGGAAGTCCACGCCGTCATCCTGCGTGGCGAGGGCGGCAAGGCCCTGTGTGCCGGCGGCGACATCCGCTTCTTCCACCGCGCCGCCACGGCCGGCGACCCGCAGCTCATCACCTTTTTCACCGAGGAATACCGCCTCAACCACCTCATCTTCAGTTATGCCAAGCCCTACATCGCGCTGATGGACGGCGTCGTCATGGGCGGTGGCATGGGCATCTCGCAAGGCGCATCGCTGCGCGTGGTGACCGAACGCACGAAGATGGCCATGCCGGAAACCAACATCGGCCTGTTTCCGGATGTCGGCGGCGGCTGGTTCCTGGCGCGCGTGCCGGGCCATGTGGGCGAATACCTGGGGGTGACCGGGCAGATGATCGAAGCGGCTGACGCGCTGTCGGTTGGCCTCGCCGATTGCCACGTCACTACCGAAGCGCTGGCGGCCATCGTCCAGCGTCTGCGCGGCGGCAACTGGGGCAGCGCCGAGCAGATCGCCGCGTGCTTTACCGAAGCCGCATCGGCGCCCGATGATGCCAAGGCCATCATCGCGCCGCACCGCGAGGCGATCGATGACTGCTTCAGCCAGAGCAGCGTGCAAGGCATCCTCGCGGATCTGGCCGGCAGCACGGATGCCGAATGGGCCGCTCAGACCGCCGCGCACATGGCCAAGCGCTCGCCGTTGATGATGGCGGTGACGCTGGAGCTGATCCGCCGCGGCCGCCACACCACGCTGGCCGATGAGCTGCGCCGCGAACTCGACATGATGACCCACGTGTTTGCCCAAGGCGACGGTATCGAAGGCATTCGCGCACTCGCGGTCGACAAGGACCATGCGCCCAAGTGGAAGCACGCCAGCATCGACGCCGTGCGTGACGACGAAGTGGCCGCCTTCTTTGTTTCGCCTTGGCGCCGTGAGCAGCATCCGCTGCTGGGGCTGTCGGACTAGAACCGGTAAACTGCGCGCCTGGATGTTGAATCGTTGACTTGCTGTGACCGCTGAACGCCCCACGCCGAACCCCCGCCGCTTGTCGGTGGCGCCCATGATGGATTGGACTGACCGACATTGCCGGTTCTTCCATCGCCAGATCTCGCGCCACACGTGGCTCTACACGGAAATGGTGACCACCGGTGCGCTGCTGCACGGCGACGTGCCGCGTCACCTCGATTTCGACGAAGTCGAGCACCCCGTGGCGCTGCAGCTTGGCGGCAGCGAACCTGACGACCTGGCCCAGGCCGCGCGCCTCGGAGAGCAGTGGGGCTACAAGGAAATCAACCTCAACTGCGGCTGTCCGTCGGAGCGCGTGCAGCGAGGGGCGTTTGGCGCGTGCCTGATGGCCGAGCCCAAGCTGGTCGCGCAGGGTGTCAAGGCGATGCGCGATGCGGTGTCGATTCCGGTCACGGTCAAGCATCGCATCGGCATCGACGCCATCGAGACCTACGATTTCGTTCGGGATTTCGTCGGCACCATCGCCGAGGCCGGCTGCGAGACATTCATCGTCCACGCGCGCAACGCCATCCTCAAAGGCCTGAGCCCGAAGGAAAACCGCGAGATTCCGCCGTTGCGCTACGAGGTCGTCTATCAACTCAAGCGGGATTTCCCGCATCTGGAAATCCTGCTCAACGGCGGGGTGCAGACGCTGGAGCAGATTGACACGCATCTTGCCCACGCGGACGGCGTCATGATTGGCCGCGAGGCGTATCACCATCCGCATCTGATGGCCGCGTTCGATGCGCGGTACTACGGCGCAGGCACCGAGGCCCCCACGCGCGCCGCGGTGGAAGACGCGATGATCGGCTACGTCGGCCGCTGGGTTGAGCGCGGCGGCTACGCGGGGGCGGCGGTGCGGCACATGCTGGGGCTGTACCGCGGTGTGGCGGGTGCGCGCGGCTGGCGGCGCGTGCTGTCGGATTCCAAGGCGCTCGGCCGCGTGAAGACGTTGGCCGACGCGCATGCGTTGTTTGATGAGGCGCGGGCGCACCTGCGGCGCGGCGAGGAGTCAGCCGACGAGGCGGTCGCAGCATAAATCGCACGACCCCCTAGGCACGCCGGAAGAATGTTTGTATAATCTCGTTTTTCGCCGAGCAGCTGTCAGTTTTGCTGTTCGTACGACGGTGGCTGTAGCTCAGTTGGTAGAGTCCCAGATTGTGATTCTGGTTGTCGTGGGTTCGAATCCCATCAGTCACCCCAAGGTTTCAGTAAAAAAGCCCGTTTTTGCGGGCTTTTTTGCGTCTGTGCGCAATGTCTATGCGTCAGCGACCACCGTGCCTTGGTGGTACACAACCTTCCAGCCATCCGCCGTCCGCCGCCACAAGGTGGCTCGCCGCGTCGTCCGATTCGACTGCACCAGCGTGTAGGTCAGCAAGTAGTTATCCGGTGCAATCTCCTGGCAGCGGAAATCACGCGTTTGCCAGAAATCCTCGCCGATATGGCCGTGCCGCGCATCGAGAACGCCGAGCACATAGCTGCGGCTGTAGCGTTGGCCAGAGGCACCGGTTTCCCAGAAATCTTCCGTGGTCATGCGCTCGAAGTCTTCGCGGCGCGTGCCGAATTCCGGGCGATGGAAAATGGGCTCACGCCGGCGCAGTTCTTCCAGCACGTTCAGCAGACCGGGGGCGGTATCCAGAGACGGTTCCATGCGGCAAGCCTCCTGGGAAAGCCCCAAGCATACCCCGCAGCCGGCGTGGTTTAACGTTTTTCGCGGTGCACAATGCGTAGCTGGCACTTCGCCCCTATGATGGCGCCTTCGCCTTTTCCGGAATCCACTTCGATGCAACGCACTGCCCGTATTGGCCTGTCTTCGCTGACGATCGCACTGTCGCTGGCTTGCGGCGCCGGCGCCTTTGCCGCCACGCTTCAGAAACCGCAACTCGACGCGCTGCTCGCCGCCGAACAATCCAAGGCATCGGCTGACCTGAACAGCTTTCTCGCGGCAGCCGCGAAGGCGGATCCGCAAGTTGCAGGCAGTGTCGCCGCGTATCAGAAGAAAGCTCCGCTTGCCGGCGATGACCTCGTCAATATCGGACGCCTGCTGGGGTTGTACAACCGCCTGCACAACCAGCAGGCCGTGATTGCTTCGATCGAGAAGATGGTCGCGCTGCCGACGGTGCGTGACGACAAGATCCCGCAGTACGAAAACCCCGCCATCGTCGCGTTTGGCAAGCTGGTCGAAGGCATGGCGCGCGACTTCGGCCTGAAATACCGCAACGTCGACAACCGCGTCTTTGAAGTCACGCTGCCCGGCACCGGCTCGGACGAATTCGGCATCCTGACCCACGCCGACGTCGTGCCCGCAAAGGCGGAGGAATGGGTGCTCGGCGACGGCACCAAGCTCGACCCGTTCAAGGTCACGCGTGTCGGCAATCTGCTGTACGGCCGCGGCACGATTGACGACAAGGGCTCGATTGCCGCCGCGATGTACGCCATGAAAACGGTCAAGGACAGCGGCGTGCCGCTCGCGCGCACGATCCGCCTGATGATCGAAACCACCGAGGAAACGGGTGGCGACGGCATGAAGTATTACCGTGAGCACACGCAATTGCCTGCGTACAACATCGTGCTCGACAGCAAGTATCCGGCCGTGGTCGCGGAGAAAGGTTCGGGTGCGCTCAAGGTGTTCTTCCCCGCGCAGCCTGCCGATGCTTCGCATACGGCCATCGTTTCGATGACGGGCGCGGCGTCGGCCAGCTCCATCCCGCAAACGGCCACCGCCACGCTCAAGGGCGGGGATCTGGGCGTGGCCGCCGCCGCGCTCGAAGCCAAACGCGACGCGTTTGTGAACAGCCTCGCGGCGCAAGGCAAGTTCTCGATCGACATCGCACGCACGGCGGACAGCATCGTCGTGAAGGTGACCGGCACGTCGGCGCACGGTTCGCGTCCGGAAGAGGGCGTCAACCCGCTGCCGCGCCTGGCGCTGTTCCTGCGTGCAGCCGATCTTGGCCTGGCAGACAACGCCTACGCCCACGCCGTGCGGTATCTGACCGACGTTTACGGCACCGATTACCTCGGCAATACCATGGGCGTCGCCTACAAGGACGACTTCATGGGCCCGCTGACCATTTCACCCACCGTGATCGGTGACAAGAATGGCCGCGTGGAGGTGACCGCCAACGTGCGCATGCCTCGCGGCAAAACGCCCGACGCACTGCGCGGCGAGATCGCCGGCAAGATCAACGCATGGGCCAACGCCAACCATGTCGCCCTCGAGATCAACCACGACCAGGGCAACTGGATGGCGCGCGATCCGAAGGGCGCGTGGCTGTCGACGCTGCTCAACATTTACGGCGACACCACCGGCTTCGACGCCAAGCCCGTGCCGACGGCCGGCAGCACGACGGCCAAGCTGATGCCGAACGCCATCAATTTCGGCCCCGCCATGCCGGGCAAGAAATACACCGCGCACAACGCCAACGAGTACAAGGAAGTGCCGGACCTCGACCTCGATATGCAGATGTTCACCGAGATGCTGGTGCGCATCGGCAATCTCCAGTCGATGCAATAACCGACGTCGACGGACGATCGCCATGAACATCATCCGCGCCAAATCGTTCACTGCCGAGCGTGCCTGGGGCGCGCTCGATATTGCCAATATGGGCGGCATTACCACGCGCCTGCACTGGACGGACCAGCCTTATCGCTGGCACGTAAACGATGGGGAGGAAGTGTTCGTGGTGCTCGACGGCACGGTTGACATGCATTACCGCGAAGCCGGCGAAGAGAAGGTCGCGACGCTGGAACCCGGCGACATCTTCTTTGCCGGTGTCGGGTGCGAGCATGTGGCGCACCCGCGCGGCGAGGCCCGCATTCTCGTGGTCGAGAAAGCGGGGAGTGTTTAGGCCCCCAGGGCCGTCGCAGCGAAAAAAAAGCCCGCAATCTGCGGGCTTCGAATTCAGCGATCTCATTGCCCCTGAGGGCACTGGCAATACTACTGTCACGTACGCCAAACAACATCGGGGTAAACGTCCGTTTTGCTGGCGGAACACTGTCGAATGTGCCGCTGCAGCAACTTCCGGACAGAAAAAACAGCCCGCTCAAACGGCGGGCCGAAAATCAGTTGAAGAAAGCCCTGTCCTCAGGGCACGGCAAGTGTATGAAATCAGTTGCGGCGGCAGCATTGGGGTATGCCCTGATCGGGCGCCGCGACGCGGTTTGCGGTCCTTGCCCGTCGTTCTTTTCCTCAGCAGCTTTCCGCCCCAGCGGCACGTGAGGCCACCGGGATCGCATCCAGCATGCGGCAGATGGCGGCCATGCTGCCGACCATCGTACGGCGCTGCTCCCCCTGATAGATGCGCACGCCCTGGGTTTGGCGGAAGGGCACCGGCTGTACCGGGCGGCGGCGGGAAGACATCGATCCGAGTCGCATGGCAGACCTCGTGAGTTCGGGTGGAAAAGCGAGTGACAAGACTCCGCCCTGGCGAGCCCATGGCTCACCTCCAGGTTGGATCAAACAGCGAAGATTTGGCGCGGAGATGCGCCGAAGACTTTATGGAGCGGCAGGCCGGATCAGACCGACGGCCAAGCCCTCCAGGTGAAACTCATCACGATCCAGATCAACGTGGATCGGTTCGAAATCGGGATTCTCGGCAATCAGTTCGACATGGCGGCCCTTGCGCTGGAAGCGCTTGACCGTGACGTCATCGCCAAGTCGGGCCACGACGATCTTGCCGTTGGTGGCTTCGGCGGCACGTTGCACGGCCAGCAGGTCGCCATCCAGAATGCCGGCGTCGCGCATGCTCATGCCGCGCACCTTCAACAGAAAATCGGGCTGTGCAGAGAACAGCGACGGATCCACCTGATATTGGCGATCGATGTGCTCTGCAGCCAGGATCGGACTACCGGCGGCCACGCGGCCCACCAGCGGGAGTGTCAGTTGCATCAATCCCATCGACGGCAGCGAGAACTGATGCTGCGCCGTGTCGCCTGCCGCCCGCAGCCGAATGCCACGCGAGGCGCCCGGCGTCAGTTCGATCACGCCCTTGCGTGCCAGCGCGCGCAGGTGTTCCTCGGCCGCATTGGGCGACGAGAAGCCGAACTCCGCGGCGATCTCGGCGCGCGTGGGCGGAAAGCCCGTGCGCTGGATCGTCTGGCGGATCAGGTCGTAAATCTGCTGTTGGCGGGGGGTGAGGGTGGCCATCGGCGTACTGTATATTTGAACAGGTGCTGTGATTTTATACAGTGACGCAGGAAGCGCAAGTGATTTTGTTGTGACCTGTTGCGCGCGCGCCCGGTCCTTCTGATCGTCGTCAAAACCTACGCGACTGGTTAGAAGCTTATGCGCAATCCATGCAGGCGCGGCTGCAGGGAATCGCATAAAATCAAGGCCTTGACCGATTTTTGCATCGCCACATAACCCGATTGAGCTTCATTGGGTTGGCCCGAATGTCACCATGTCCGCCTTCAATCAAGAGACCGTTCTGAGCGTCCATCACTGGAATGACTCGCTGTTCAGCTTCAAGACCACGCGCGACCAGGCGCTGCGCTTCCATAACGGCCACTTCGTCATGATCGGGCTGGAGGTCGAAGGCAAGCCGCTGATGCGCGCTTACAGCATCGCGAGC
This sequence comes from Ralstonia sp. UNC404CL21Col, assembly GCF_000620465.1. GTDB lineage: Bacteria > Pseudomonadota > Gammaproteobacteria > Burkholderiales > Burkholderiaceae > Ralstonia > Ralstonia flatus. The sequence continues at coordinate 156,876 of NZ_JIBE01000003.1, read as the reverse complement.
CCGAACTACGAAGAGCACCTCGAGTTCTTCAGCATCAAGGTGCAAAACGGTCCGCTGACGTCGCGACTGCAGCATCTGAAGGTGGGCGACAAGCTGCTGGTGAGCAAAAAGCCCGTCGGCACGCTCGTGCTGGATGACCTGCTGCCCGGCAAGAACCTGTACCTGTTCGGTACCGGCACGGGTCTCGCGCCGTTCATGAGCATCATCCAGGACCCGGATACCTACGAGCGCTTCGAGAAGGTCGTGCTGCTGCACGGCGTGCGCCAGGTGAGTGAATTGGCTTATGCCGACTTCATCACCAGCGAGCTGCCGAACAACGAATTCTTCGGCGATCAGGTGCGCGAGAAACTGATCTACTACCCCACCGTCACGCGCGAGCCGTTCCGCAACATGGGGCGCCTGACGGACCTCGTCGACAGCGGCAAGCTGTCTGCCGACATCGGCCTGCCCCCGATGGACCCGGCAGTCGACCGCGCCATGATCTGCGGCAGCCCGGCCATGCTGGAAGACACCTGCAAGCTGCTCGACGCCCGCGGTTTCAAGATCTCGCCGCGTATGGGCGAAGCGGGCGACTACGTGATCGAGCGCGCCTTCGTCGAGAAATAATCGATACGGCTTCTGCTGCAAACGCCGGCCTGTGTGCCGGCGTTTTGTTTTTGTCGGCGCCCCGGGCAATCCCGCGTCGGCAAAGGCGCGGCGGGCGGCTACAATGCGCGCCTTGCCCACCACGCATGTCTGCAACGATGTCCTTGCCTACCATCGCCATCCTCGCCACCGGCGGCACGATCGCCGGCTCTGCCGACGACGCTGGCTCCGCCGCACGCTATCGCGCTGGCGCCGTCCCCATCGATCAACTGCTCGCTGCCAGCAAGCTCGGTTTGGAGCGCCTCGCCAACGTGCGCGCCGAACAGGTCGCACAGATCGACAGCAAGGACCTGACGTTCGACGTATGGGAAAAGCTGGTGGCGCGTATCCGTCATTGGATCGACGTCGAGCGTGTGGACGGCGTGGTCATCACGCACGGCACCGACACGCTGGAAGAAACCGCGATGCTGCTGCACCTGACGCAGCAGACCGATACGCCGATCGTACTGACGGCGGCGATGCGGCCGTCGACGTCGCTGTCGGCGGATGGTCCGTTGAATCTGCTGAATGCGGTGCGGCTGGCGGCCAGCCCGTCTGCCCGCGGGCGCGGCGTTCTCGTCGCGCTTAACCAGCGGGTGCATGCCGCACGCGATGTGCAGAAGGGTCACACCTATGCGGTGGAGGCGTTCGTCTCGCCGGATGCGGGGCCGCTGGGTTTCGTGCTCGACGCCCAGGTGCAGTTTCAGCGGGCAGCGCAGCGCGTGGCTGCGGAAGACGTCTTGCCGATGCCGCCGGCGGGCCAGTGGCCATGGGTTGAAGTGCTGGCGAGCTATGCGCAGCCTGATGCGCGTGTGGTCGATGCGTTGGTCAATGCCGGGGTGAAGGGGCTGGTGATTGCCGCAACGGGGGCCGGCTCCATCCACGCCAATCTTGAAGCGGCGCTGAACCGGGCCAGTCAGCAGGGTGTTTTCGTTGTGCGCTCAACCCGTACCGGTGCCGGCGTGGTGCCCGCGCAGCCGGGTGCGGAACGCTGGGCAGCAAGCGGTTCGCTCAATCCATATAAGGCGCGTGTGCTGCTGACGTTGCTTCTGGCATCGGGCCGCGCCCAGGCAGAAGTTGCCTCCCTGCAGCAAGTCATTGATCGATATTGAAAAAATCGCCAAAGCCTGCGTATAATGGCAGGCTAACTAACCTTGCTGCACCGGAGTGTGACGCCCGGGCGGCTTAATCCACAAGGAGCGTCAATGCGTCATTACGAAATCGTATTCATCGTCCATCCGGACCAGAGCGAGCAAGTGCCCGCGATGATCGAGCGCTACAAGAGCACGGTCACCACGCAAGGCGGCCAAGTGCACCGCGTCGAAGACTGGGGTCGTCGTCAACTGGCCTACATGATCCAGAAGCTCGCGAAGGCTCACTACGTGTGCCTGAACATCGAGTGCGGCAAGGAAACCCTGGCTGAACTCGAGCACGCGTTCAAGTTCAACGACGCCGTGCTGCGTCACCTCATCGTTCAGACCAAGAAGGCTGAAACGGCTCCGTCGCCGATGATGAAGGAAGTCGCACGCGAAGAGGCCAAGAAGGCCGCTGCTCAGACCGAACAGGCCGCCTGATGCCGCGCGGTGCTGCGCAAGCCTGATCGCGCATCGCCAGCATGAACGAAGCCCACGGGGACAACGCCATCAACCATCTGCAGCTCGTCGCCACTTTGGTCGAGCGCGAGGTGATGCGATACACCCCAGCCGGCGTGCCGATCGTCAATTGTCTGCTTGCCTACAGCGGACAGGTGATCGAAGCGCAGACAGTGCGACAGATCGAGTTTTCGATGGAAGCACTGGCGGCCGGCAAGATGGCTTCCGTTCTGGATCGCATTGCTCCGGGCACCGTTCTGGATTGCGTCGGATTCCTGGCTCGCAAGCATCGCAGCAGTAAGGCACTGGTCTTTCACATCTCCGGATGTAACGTATTCGTAAAGGATTGAATCATGGCATTCATGAACAAGAAGCAGCGCGACGCGAAGAACAAGAAGCGCTTCCAGCAGCAAAACCCGTTGTTCAAGCGCAAGAAGTTCTGCCGCTTCACCGTGGCCGGCGTTGAGCAGATCGACTACAAGGATCTGGACACGCTCAAGGACTTCATCGGCGAGAACGGCAAGATCACCCCGGCCCGCCTGACCGGCACGCGCGCGATCTATCAGCGCCAGCTGGACACGGCCATCAAGCGCGCACGTTTCCTCGCGCTGATGCCGTACACCGATCAGCACAAGCACTAATCAGCGGGATAAGGAGAACTCACAATGCAAATTATTCTGCTCGAGAAGGTCGTCAACCTGGGTAACCTGGGCGACGTGGTGCGCGTGAAGGACGGTTACGCTCGTAACTTCCTGATCCCGAACAAGCAGGCCCGCCGCGCTACCGATTCCGCCATCAAGGAATTCGAAGCCCGCCGTGCTGAGCTGGAAAAGCTGGCTGCTGAAAAGCTGGCCGCTGCGCAAGCCGAAGGCGAAAAGCTGAACGGCCTGACGCTGCAACTGTCGCAAAAGGCTGGTGTGGATGGCCGTCTGTTCGGCTCCGTTACCAACCACGACATCGCTGACGCACTGGTTGCACAAGGCTTCAAGGTCGAGAAGGCGCAAGTGCGTCTGCCGAACGGCCCGCTGAAGACCGTGGGCGACCATCCGGTCGTCGTGTCGCTGCACACCGACGTGGCAGTTGACGTGAACGTGTCGGTGCAGGGCGAGTCAGTCTAAGCACGCACGCAGTACCTCGCGGCGCCCGGGTCACCCGTCGACGCGAGTCAAGAAGGCAGGGACGAAAGTCTCTGCCTTTTTTTGTTGTCCTTTGTGTCAGGGGTTCAGATTGAAGACTGAGCAGCGCCGTTATAATCCCGCCATGAACGCGCCCTCCGATCCCCAGCTCGATTCCCTCAAGGTGCCGCCGCATTCCATCGAGGCCGAACAATCGGTGCTCGGCGGGTTGCTGCTGGATAACGCCGCCTGGGATCGCATTGCCGATTTCATCAACGAGCACGATTTCTACCGCTACGATCACCGGCTGATTTTCCACAACATTGGCAAGCTGATCTCGCAGGCCAAGCCGGCCGACGTGATCACGGTGTACGAGCAGCTGCAGGCGGCCGGCAAGGCGGAAGAGGTGGGCGGTCTGGCCTACCTCAACGCCCTGGCACAGAACACGCCGAGCGCCGCCAACATCCGCCGCTATGCGGAAATTGTTCGTGACCGCGGTGTGCTGCGCCAGCTGGTGACGATTGCGGATGAGATCTCCGCCGGCGCTTTTAACCCGCAGGGCCGCGACGTGCGGCAGCTGCTGGATGAGGCCGAATCCAAGGTGTTCGCCATTGCCGAAGAGGGCTCGCGCGGGCAGAAGGGCTTCCTGGAAATCCAACCGCTGCTGACGCAGGTGGTCGAGCGTATCGACGAGCTGTACCACCGCGACAACCAGAGCGACATCACCGGTGTGCCAACCGGCTTCGTTGACCTCGACCGCATGACCAGCGGTATGCAGGGCGGCGATCTGATCATCGTTGCCGGTCGCCCCTCGATGGGTAAGACGGCGTTCTCGCTCAATATCGGCGAACACGTTGCGGTGGAGCAGGGCCTGCCGGTGGCCGTGTTCTCGATGGAAATGGCGGGCACGCAGCTCGCCATGCGTATGTTGGGTTCCGTCGGCCGATTGGATCAGCACCGCCTGCGTACCGGCCGACTGCTCGACGAGGATTGGCCGCGCCTGACGCACGCTATCCAGAAGATGAACGATGCGCAGCTCTTCATTGATGAGACGCCCGCGTTGAACCCGATGGAATTGCGGGCGCGTTCGCGCCGGCTTGCACGGCAGTGCGGGCAGCTCGGCCTGATCGTCATCGACTACCTACAGCTGATGTCGGGCTCGGGCGGCGGTGAAAACCGTGCGACCGAGATTTCGGAAATCTCGCGTTCTCTCAAGGGCCTGGCGAAGGAACTCAACTGCCCCGTGATTGCGCTGTCGCAGTTGAACCGAAGCTTGGAGCAGCGTCCGAACAAGCGTCCGGTGATGTCGGACTTGCGTGAATCCGGCGCTATTGAGCAGGACGCCGACGTGATCCTGTTCATCTATCGTGACCAGGTGTACAACCCCGATTCTCCGGACAAGGGGACGGCCGAAATCATCATCGGTAAGCAGCGTAACGGCCCGATTGGTACCGTTCGTCTCACGTTCCTGGGTGAATACACGAAGTTCGATAATTTCACCGGGGGCAATGCCTTCTTTGACAACGATACGTAACGTGTAATACGTGTCGGCCGGTCACAACGTGCCGCGTGTCGCGGGGCCGGTTCCGGTAAAATATTGCGTTTTAATGACAGCGCCGGCGGTGATCCCGTCCGGCGTTGTTTTTACGACTCCTGCTTTTTTCCGTTCCCAAGGATCATCATGTTCGGTCGCTTCATGCCCACCGAAGGCAAGTTTTTTGAGTACTTCAACCAGCACGCCGAGTGCGCCGTCAAGGCGGCCCACGCGCTCACGGAACTGGTCAATGACTTGCCCAATGCCGAAATGCATGCACGCAATGTGCAGAACTTTGAAAAGAAAGCCGATCGCATCACGCATGACACGATCGAGCTGCTGCACAAGACCTTCATCACCCCGCTCGACCGCGACGAGATCCACAAGCTGATCACGACGATGGACGACATCCTTGACCTGATGGAAGACGTGTCGCTCACCATCTCGTTGTACGACGTGACCAACCTGACGGACGAATCGCGCCAGCTCGCGACGATCTGTGTGGCGTGCTGCGAGGAAGTCCGCAAGGCGGTCGCGCTGCTCAGCGACATGAACAACGGCCGTCAGATTCTGACCATCGCCCAGGAAATCGACCGCCTCGAGTCGGAAGCCGATCGCGTGATGCGCGCCGCCATGGCCAAGCTGTTCCGCACCGAAAACGACATCAAGCTGTTGATCAAACTGAAGGCCATCTACGAGCAGCTGGAAAGCGTCACCGATCGTTGCGAGGATGTCGCCAACATCATCGAAGGCATCGTGCTCGAAAACGCCTGACGAGACGACGCCTCATGCATACGCTTCAGATCAGTCTCTGGGTGGTCGTTCTACTGGTGGCGCTGGCCATCGTGTTCGACTTCATGAATGGCTTCCACGACGCCGCCAACTCCATTGCGACGGTGGTGTCGACCGGCGTGCTCAAGCCACAGCAGGCAGTAGCGATGGCTGCGGCCTGCAACGTGATCGCCATTTTCATCTTCCACCTCAAGGTGGCAACCACGGTGGGGCGGGACACGATCGATCCGTCCATCGTCGATCACTACGTCATCTTCGGAGCGTTGGTGGGCGCCATCGCGTGGAACATCATCACGTGGTACTACGGCATTCCGTCAAGCTCGTCGCATGCGCTGATCGGTGGCTTGGTCGGCGCGGCTGTGGCCAAGTCTGGCACGGGCTCGCTGGTGGCCAGCGGCTTGCTCAAGACCGTGGCGTTCATCCTGATTTCGCCGCTGCTGGGTTTTATTCTCGGCTCGCTCTTGATGGTGGCGGTGTCCTGGCTGTTCTTCCGAACGCCGCCATCCAAGGTGGATCGATGGTTCCGGCGCTTGCAGTTGCTGTCGGCCTCGCTGTACAGCCTTGGCCACGGCGGCAACGATGCGCAAAAGACGATCGGCATTATCTGGATGCTGCTGATTGCCGGTGGGTACGCCTCCGCTACTGCAACCGAACCGCCGATCTGGGTCATCGTCTGCTGCTATGTGGCGATTGGCCTGGGTACGCTGCTGGGCGGCTGGCGGATCGTGCGCACGATGGGGCAGAAGATCACCAAGCTCAAGCCGGTGGGCGGTTTCTGCGCTGAAACCGGTGGCGCCATGACGCTGTTCTTCGCGTCGGCGTTGGGCGTGCCGGTGTCGACCACGCATACCATCACGGGCGCCATCGTCGGTGTCGGTGCGGCGCAAAAAGCTTCCGCCGTGCGTTGGGGGGTGGCAGGCAACATCGTCTGGGCGTGGGTGTTGACGATTCCCGCGTCGGCGTTCATGGCCGCGATCGCCTGGTGGATTGGTCGACACGTCCTGTAACGAAAGCCGGCCGCTGATTTACAGCGAAAAACGAAACGCCCACCAAACCGGTGGGCGTTTTGCATTGGCGCGAGCGATGCGCTATTGCGTGGCGAAGCGCGCGATGGGGTCGTCGTCCGCTGGCGGCGTTGCAGTCGGCGGTATCCGCGTCGACATCAGGCTCTCAGCCTGGGCCTCGCGCGTGCGGGCGAGGGTGCCGAGCGGGTCATCGTCGATCGGGCGGGCAGGGCTGGCAGGTGCCGGCGTGATTGGCGTGTTGGCGGGCGCGGGTCCATCCGGCAGGTTGCTCGCGGCGACGACGCGGCGCGCGCCCATGTAGCGGCTTGCCCAGTACGACTTGGTCATGTCTTCCAGACGCACCGTGCCACCTGTGGCCGGTGCATGAACAAACCGATTCTGGCCGACATAGATGCCCACGTGCGAATTGGGCTGGCCGGTCGTGTTGAAGAAGACGAGGTCGCCTGACGCAACTTCGCGACGGTCGAGCGAGGTGCCGCGGCGGCCCATTTCGGCGGCGGTGCGCGGCAGGTTCACGGAAGCGGCGCGCTGCACGACGTAGCGCACGAGCCCGCTGCAATCGAAGCCGCTGTCGGGCGTATTGCCGCCGTAGCGGTAGGGCGTGCCGACCAGCGCCATGGCTTCGATGGAGATTTCTTCCAGACCCGCGCTCGGATCCTGGATAGGCGCGCCGCGTGTGCGCAGTCCTTGGTCGCGGGAGGCGGTGGAACGCGTGGGTGTCGACGAGCAGGCGGACAGCAGGCAGACCAGTGCAAGCAGAGCCGCGCCTGCGAGTCGGGTAGTGCCATCGGAAGAGCTGTACCGCGTCAGCATGCGCCATCAGGAGAGTCCGGATAGCGAGCATGCTATGCGCGCCGCGTCAGAAAGCCAAACTGCGTGTTGGCGAGGCGCAACGCCAAGCAGGGCGCGGGTCTGCGAATTTTGCCCTGATGGCGTCGCGTTTTGCGGGCAGTTTTACCAGCGCAGTTGGACGTTACGCGTGCTGCCGGTCTGCACCGTTGCTCGTTTGGTGGTGCCTTGGTATGTGGCGATGACGTTATAGCTGGCCGGCGGTGCCTTGATCAGACAGCGCGGGCCGTCGGCGCGAAAGCTTGCGACCTCCTTGCCGTGCCGCGTGAGTTGGACGTCGACATCGGCCAGATACTCGCCGCGCGCGCCTTGGGTGAATAGCAGAGAGAGGTTGTAGTTGCGCGACTCACTGTTCAGCGCCTGCTGTTCGTCCTGTGCAACGCCGCCGCAGACGTAGCTGATCTGGCCGGCGGTCTTTGGCGTGAGGTCGTCGGCGAGCGCAACGGATGCGCCGGCGGACAGCATCATCGCCAGCGCGGCCGACGTCAGGGTCAAGCGCGATCGGGTCTGCAGGTTTGGCTGCATGGGCATCTTTGTCCTCCATCGGGAAAAAAGACAGGTGCCCGGAGTGCAGCAAAAAAAAGGCCGCGCAAAAGCGCAGCCTGATAGCATAACGGTTTGCGGCAGAGGATTTTGCCGCGGCGTGATTTTTACAGCACGTCGGAGGCGTGATCTGCGAGTCGCGAGCGCTCGCCGCGCGCCAGCGTGATATGCCCGCTGTGGCTCCATCCCTTGAAGCGATCCACCACGTAGGTCAGGCCCGACGACCCTTCGGTCAGATACGGCGTGTCGATCTGCGCGATGTTCCCCAGGCAGACGATCTTGGTGCCAGGGCCCGCGCGCGTGACCAGCGTCTTCATCTGCTTGGGCGTCAGGTTTTGCGCCTCATCGATGATCAGGAACTTGTTGACGAAGGTACGGCCGCGCATGAAGTTCATGCTCTTGACCTTGATGCGCGAGCGGATCAATTCCTGCGTGGCTGCGCGGCCCCATTCGCCGGCGTTGTCGTCGGACTTTTGCAGCACCTCGAGGTTGTCGTCGAAGGCGCCCATCCACGGCTGCATCTTTTCTTCTTCCGTGCCGGGCAGGAAGCCGATGTCTTCGCCCACGGGCACTGTGGCGCGCGTGATGATGATCTCGTTGTAGAGCTTCTGATCCAGCACCTGCTCCAGGCCCGCCGCCAGTGCCAGCAGCGTCTTGCCCGTGCCGGCTTGACCCAGCAGCGAAACGAAGTCCACTTCGGGGTGCATTAGCAGGTTCAGCGCGAAGTTCTGCTCGCGGTTGCGCGCGGTCACGCCCCAGACGTTGTTCTTCTGGTGCGTGTAGTCCTTGAGCGTCTGCAGCACGGCGGTCTTGCCGTTCAGTTCCTTGACTTGCGCATACAGCGGCAGGCTGCCGTCATTCGGCTCCAGGAAGACAAACTGGTTGACCAGGAACGACGGCACCAGCGGGCCCGACAGGCGGTAGAACGTCGTGCCCGTCTTCGGGTCCTGCCAGCTCTCGATGTTCTTGCCGTGCTTCTGCCAGAAGTCCGCCGGCAGGGCCATGATGCCGCTGTAGAGCAGGTCGGTGTCTTCCAGCACGCGGTCGTTGAAGTAGTCCTCCGCCGGCAGGCCGAGGGCGCGCGCCTTGATCCGCATGTTGATGTCTTTGGACACCAGCACGACCGATCGGTCCGGACGCTGCTGCTGCAACGCGGCCACCACGCCGAGGATCTGGTTGTCCGCCTTGCCCTGCGGCAGCCCATCGGGCAGCTTGATGTCGTTCAGGCGCGTCTGGAAGAACAGGCGCCCCTGCGCATCGCGGTTACCCAGCTTGGCAAGCGGCAGGCCGTCGTCCATGACGCCGTCGGTGCCCCCCACGAGCTGGTCAAGCGTGCGGCTCACCGTGCGGGCATTGCGCGCGACTTCGCTCATGCCCTTCTTGTGGTTGTCCAGCTCTTCCAACGTCATCATCGGCAGATAGACGTCGTGCTCTTCAAAACGGAAGAGCGATGTCGGGTCGTGCATCAGCACGTTGGTGTCGAGCACGAACAGCTTGGTGGGCCCCTCGTCGCGGCGCGTGCGGCGGCGGGCGGCTGTTTCGGTCGATTTGCCTGTCGCGCTTACTTTGTCGACGGCCTTGGCGAGAATGCCCGCATGTTCGCGCGAACTGTCTTTTGCCATGGGAGACGCTTCGCCCGAGCGGGCGCGGGCCGTGCTGGCGGCATTGCGTTTAGGTTGCGCACGGCCCGTTTCTGACAGCGCCTCGCGCTCGAGCGCTGGCACCGGTTTTCGAGGTTCCTGACCCGCCTTCGGCTTTCCGGCTTTGCCGAAAGGCTTGAATTCAGCCGGGTCAAGCAATTGGGCTGGCTGGGTGGGCATGGTCGGCAGCGGCATGCTTCGATTACCTCTCTGGGTGGAACAACGACGAACCACCGCCCGCGCACATGGCGAGGCGGTGCTGGCGGAAAGCATGGGAAAACGGATGGGCGCGTCGCAGGGTTTGATGCATGGGCGACGGCCACAAAAAAGCCGCCATGACCTGCGAGAGGTGAGGCGGCCTGGATGAACGCCACGACAAGCTGCACGATTCGGACGTTCTGCCCAGCCTGTTTGCCGGGAAAAACGCAGAAGCGGTATCAGGCCAACTTGGCCGCCGGTACCGTCGTGGGCTATCGGAATGGCATCCGGATTTCGTACTCATCGGTTCCGACTGTATCGGAAGCTTTTGTGATTTGCAATCCGTCACACATGACGTGTGGCGCCGTCCAAACTGCGCCACGATTGATGACGAAATCAACGGAAAAGCAAGCGCCTGCATGCCGTGCACGGCGCTTTCGTGCGCGATCGGCTTTACGCGCAGTTATAACGCCCGCACCGCCGCCAGCACATCGTCCACGTGGTTGGGCACCTTCACGCCCCGCCATTCCTTGCGCAGCACGCCCTTGCTGTCGATGAGGAAGGTGCTGCGCTCGATGCCGCGCACGTCCTTGCCGTACATCTTCTTCATCTTGATCGTGTCGAAGATGTTGCAGACGGCTTCGTCGGCGTCGGAGATCAGCTCGAACGGCATCTCGAGTTTCGCCTTGAAGTTTTCGTGCGATTTCAGGCTGTCGCGTGAGATGCCGAACACCACAGCGCCGGCGGCCTCAAAGGCGTCGTACTGGTCGCGGAAATTCATCGCCTCGGTGGTGCAGCCGGGCGTGTTGTCCTTCGGATAGAAATACAGCACGACGATCTTGCCGCGCTGCGATGCCGGCGAAAACGTGATGCCGCTGGTGGCTGGTGCGGAGAAATCGGGAAGAGGCTTGTCGATCGTGACGGGCATGGTGTGTTCCGGAAAACCTCGGGAAGAGACAGGAAGCTCGTGGACGAGCAATGCTGAGGCACTGCGCCAGCCGCCAAACCGGCGATCGGAAGGATCAGGCCGGTTGAACGATCAGGCTGCCGCTGCGGCCGGCAACTTCGCCCCACGTAACGGGCTGCACGGGCAGGGTACTGCGATCGAGCGTTGCGTAGTAATCGCCCATCGACCCGAGCCGATGGCCTTGCGCGCGCCAGCCTCGCAGCAACTCGCGGAAGATCGGGGCGAGTTTCTGCCCTTCAAGTTCCGCATGCAACGTAAAGACCTGGTCGCGGTCGGACTCGGTCATCTTCAGGATGTGCCGGGCGACGTTGTCGAGGGTGATGTCCTCCACGCCGATCAGTTCGTCCAGCGTGGGCAGCGTGGTCGGCAATTGCACGTGGTTCAGCGCTTTGCCGTCAACGCTCGGGATGTACGGATGCGTGCCCCGGCCGTCGGAGGCGTAGGCCATGCCCCAGTTGTCGATCTGGCGGAACGCGTGATCGTTCATTTGCCAGCCGGCGGCACCGTGGGTCACGGGGGGCTTGCCGAATACCTGGATGAAGCGCGCATGAGCGGCGGCCATTTGGCGGGCGGTCCAGCCGGCATCGCGCTGGCGCACGTTGTCTTGCCAGAGCACGTGATCCCACGTGTGAATGCCTGTCTCGAAACCTGCCTCGGCAATGGCTCGCATTTCGGCAGCGGCTTTGCGGCCGATGTCGGGGCCGGGCAGCAGCACGCCATACATCAGCGTACGAAAGCCGTAATGCTCGACGACCGACGTGCGGGAAACCTTTTTAAGGAAGCCGGGACGGAAGGCCCGACGCAGCGCCCAGCCGGTGTGATCCGGTCCGAGGCTGAAGAGGAAGGTCGCGCCCGCCTCGTGCTCGCGCAACATGCGCGCGAGGTTGGGCACGCCTTCGCGGGTGCCGCGCAGGGTGTCGACGTCGATCTTGAGAACGATGAGAGCCATGAACCTGCGCGGGGTGTTGCCTTTACTTGTTGCCGTTGCCGTCTTCGACCAGGCTGCGGGCTTCAGCCACGTGCGTGCGATACGCTTCGAAGATGTTCGCCAGCGCGTCCTTCATCACCGTGGTCGGCTTCCAGCCGAGGTCTTCCATGGTGTTGGTGATCTTCGGCACGCGGTTCTGCACGTCTTGGTAGCCGGTGCCGTAGTAGGCGCCGGAAGTCGTTTCCACCAGCTGGACCTGCTTGGCAGTGTCTTTGTACTCGTCGATCTGGGCGGCCTGTTCCAACATCATGTTGGCCAGTTCACGCACCGAGTAGTTGTTCGACGGGTTGCCGATGTTGTAGATCTTGCCCGAGGCGACGCCGTCCTTGTTGGCGATGATGCGCACCAGCGCGTCGATGCCGTCGTCGATATACGTGAACGCGCGTTTCTGGCTGCCGCCGTCGACGAGCTTGATGTTCTCACCGCGCACGATGTGGCCAAGGAACTGCGTCACCACGCGGGACGAACCTTCCTTCGGGGTGTAGATCGAGTCGAGGCCGGGGCCGATCCAGTTGAACGGACGGAACAGCGTGAAGTTCAGGCCTTCCATGCCGTAACCCCAGATCACGCGGTCCATCAGCTGCTTGGAGCAGGCGTAGATCCAGCGCGGCTTGTTGATGGGGCCGTAGATCAGCGGCGAGGCTTCCGGATCGAATTCCGAATCGCTGCACATACCGTAGACCTCGGAGGTCGACGGGAAGACCAGATGCTTGCCGTACTTAGCAGCCGAGCGAACGATCGGCAGGTTGGCTTCAAAGTCCAGCTCGAACACGCGCAGCGGGTCTTTGACGTAGGTCGACGGCGTGGCGATTGCCACCAGGGGCAGGATCACGTCGCACTTCTTCACGTGATACTCGACCCACTCCTTGTTGATGGTGATGTCCCCCTCGAAGAAATGCATGCGGGGGTGGTTGATCAGGTCGCCCAGACGCTCGGTCTGCATGTCCATGCCGTAGACCTCCCAGTCGGTGGTCTCCAGGATGCGCTTGGACAGGTGGTGGCCGATGAAGCCGTTGACGCCGAGGATCAGTACTTTTTTCATGAAGGCAAACTCAAGATCAGGAGAGGGCGAGCTGGCTGGCGAGCTGCTGCGCGGTCACGACGGACGTTCCGCTGGCAGCTTGGGGCTCGACACGCCAGAGCTCGTGGATGGCGATGGCTCCCCCATCGCCGCACACGCCGAACATCGCATTATCCACGACGTGCAAGCCCGGCGGCAAATTCGTAAAGTTTTGATGCGCCAGACGGGCTCGCGCGACAACGTAGCGCTCGCCGCCGGCGTCCGTAAAGGCGCCGGGGTAGGGCGGCGCGACGGCGCGGATCAGGTTGTAGACCTGCTGTGCCGGTTTGGACCAGTCGATGCGGCCGTCTTCGGGCTTGCGGCCGCCAAAGTAGCTGCCGTTGGCCAGTACGTTCGGGTGCTGCGGGATTTGCCCGGCAATCATCGCGGGAAGCGCACGCCACAGGGTTTGCTCGGCCGCAACAGTGGCCTTTTCGAACACTTCGTGTGAGGTGTCGTCCGGCAGGATCGGCACGATGGTCTGGTCGACGATGTAGCCGGCATCCGGCTTTTCGACCATTTCGTGCAGTGTGGCGCCGGTTTCGGTCTCGCCGTGCAGCACCGCCCAGTTGATGGGCACACGGCCGCGGTACTTGGGGAGCAGCGAACCGTGCATGTTGAACGCGCCAAATTTGGCGAGGCTCAACAGGCGCATCGGAATCATGTGCCGGTAATAGAACGAAAAGATGAAGTCCGGCGCAATGGCGGCGATGCGCGCTTGCAGGTCTTCGCCGTTTGCGTTGTCCGGCGTGATGAAGGGGATACCTAATTCCTGTGCGGTGGCGCGCACGCTGCCGAACCAGATATTTTCCGCAGCGTTGTCCTCATGCGTGACGACGAGTTCCACCTGGATGCCGCGCGCGGCCAGCACGCGCAGGCAACGCACGCCGACGTTGTGATACGCGAAAACGACGGCGCGCCGTTGGGCGTCAGCACTCATGCAACACCTCGCTGCGTGCCCGTCTTCAGGTCGGCGGCACCGGCTTCATGCAGGTGCGAGGTTTCTTCCAGCACGCCCTGCACCAGATAGCGCGGGCGCTCGCGCACTTGTTGATAAATCCGGCCGATGTACTCGCCGAGCAAGCCGATACCGAACAGCAGTACGCCCATCAGGAAGAACGTGATGGCGAACAGCGTGAACACGCCCTGGACTTCCGCGCCCAGGACGAAGCGGCGTATCACCAGCAGAATGAACAGGACCGCCGAGGCGAACGAGAGCAGCATCCCGATCGCCGAGAACCACTGCAGCGGCACCACCGAGAAGCCCGTCACCAGATCGAAATTCAGGCGTACGAGCTTGTACAGCGAGTACTTCGACTCGCCCGCGAAGCGCTCTTCGTGGTCGACTTCGATTTCGGTGGGGTTCTTGCTGAAGGTGTAAGCCAGCGCCGGGATGAAGGTGTTGACTTCGCGGCAGCGGTTGATGGTGTCGACGATGGTCCGGCTGTAGGCGCGCAGCATGCAGCCTTGGTCGGTCATCTTGATGTGCGTGATGCGCTCGCGAAGCGAGTTCATTGCGCGCGACGCGGTGCGGCGGAACCAGCTGTCCTGGCGCACGCGGCGGATGGTGCCGACGTAGTCGTAGCCTTCGTCGAGCTTTTCGACCAGGCGGCCGATTTCTTCCGGCGGGTTCTGCAAGTCGGCATCGAGCGTGACGACGCGTTCGCCGCGCGCATGTTCGAAGCCGGCCAGGATGGCCATGTGCTGGCCGTAGTTGCCGTTGAACAGCACGACGCGCGTGCTGTCCGGACGCGCGCGGAACTGTTCGGCCAGCATGGCGGCGGAGCGGTCGCGGCTGCCGTCGTTGACGAACACGACCTCATACGAGATGCCGAGCGCGTCGAGTGCGGGATACAGACGCGCAAACAGCGCGGCGAGCCCGTCTTCTTCGTTGTAAACAGGAATGACGACCGAGAGAGCGGGTGTCTTCATTATTGGATTATTGGTACTGGGCGCAAAGTTGGCGGACCGCGCTGACCACGCGATCCACATCGGAATCTTCCATGCCGGCAAACATCGGCAGCGTAACGATGGCACGGCCAATGCGCTCGGCCACCGGGAACATGCCCGGCTTCCAGCCGAGTTCGCGATAGAGCTTGAACAGGTGGATCGGCGGGTAGTGCACGCCCGCGCCGATGCCCAGCGTCTTCAGGCCGGCCATGAACCCGGCGCGATCGACCTTCAGGCGGTCCAGCGGCAGCACGATCTGGAACATGTGCCAGTTGGTATTCGTAAAGTTCTCCACCGGCAGTTCGACGCCGAACGACTCGATGTCGGCTGCGCGCATGCCGGCAAAGTAGCGGCGGGCCAGCGCAGCGCGTCGGGCAGTGACGGCTTCCAGCTGAGCGAACTGCCCCAGGCCGATCACCGCATTCACGTCGGTCAGGTTGAACTTGCCGCCCACCAGATCGACTTCCATGCCGTCAAAGCCGGTGCGCACGACGCCCTGCAGGCGATATTTTTCGGCCAGCACGGCTTCTTCGGGTGTGTTGAGCACCAGCGCGCCGCCTTCGATGGTCGTGATGTTCTTGTTGGCCTGGAAGCTGAAGCTGACCAGGTCTCCGATCTCGCCGATGCGCTTGTCGCCCCAGCGCGAACCAATGGCCTGTGCGGCGTCTTCCACCACGCGCAGTTTGTGGCGGCGGGCGATGTCGTACAGACGGTCCATGTCGACGGGCAGCCCCGACAGATAGACCGGAATGATCGCCTTGGTGCGCGGCGTGATGGCGGCCTCGACCTTGTCCAGGTCGATGTTGCGCGTCACGGGGTCGATATCGACGAAGACAGGCTTGGCGCCGACCGTCAGCACCACGTTGGAGGTGGCGACCCACGAGATCGGCGTCGTAATGACTTCGTCGCCAGGGCCGATACCCGCGATGCGCAGCGCGACTTCCATCGTGGCCGTGCCGTTGGCGAATGTGCGGACGATACGGCCGCCGAAGTATTCCGACAGCGCGGCTTCGAATGCGGCGACCTTGGGCCCCGACGTGATCCAGCCCGAGCGCAGCACATCGGCCACGGCAGCGATGGTCGCTTCGTCAATGGTCGGGCGCACGAAGGGTAGGAAGGGAAGCTCGGCAGTGGCGGTGGTTTGCGTCATGACTTGAATGAGGTTGGAGGCTGGGTGTGAGCGGATCGGCTCACGAACGAGCCAGCACAAGGACGCCGACGAGAATGATCGCGATGCCGATCAGGCGCTGCACCGTCAGCACTTCGCCAAACAGATACCACGCCAGGAAGGCGTTGACCACGTAGCCCAGCGACAGCATCGGATACGCGATGGTCACATCCACGCGTGACAGCCCGAGAATCCACACCACCACCGAGATGACGTAGCACGACAGCCCCCCAATGATGGGCCACTGCGTTGCAAGCTTGATGCCGATCGGCAGGATGTTGTCAGCCGAAAACGCAAAGCGGCCGATGTTGTTGACGCCCGCCTTGAGCAGCAGTTGGGCGCAGGCATTGAGCATGACGCCCGTCAGGATCAGCCCGAAAGTGACCAGATTCATGTGTTCTTTTGATGTTTTGCAGACTGCGGCGGTTTCCCCGTACGAACATTCTCAATCCCGCCGCCGGGGCGCATGTTACGACAATTCCGCTTGCGCGCCCCTTTCGAGAATCCGTGGCGGTAAAACCTAGTTGCGCCGGACGATGACGCGGCGGGCATCGCGGGCGATCACGATCATCGGTACGCCTTGGGCCGTCAGTCGATCATAGGTCCCCGGCCCCATCATGGCGACGGCCTGGTCGCCGGCTTTCCAGCGCGCCACGAACGCTTCGGTGGTCGGCACCCACTTGGTCGGCTCCTGCGCCACGCCGAAGGCCAATTCGTCGGGTTCCTGCACCATGATGGTGGGCCTGCCGAGGTAAAACGGCATTGTATGGTCCAGACGCTCCACCGCATAGAACGGCACGTCGGGCTTGAGCCACGGCCGGACGGCAGGCACGAGATCGATACCCGACATCGAGCGCCCAAAGGCTTCGTGGCCGAGCATCGCCGCCGTAAACGTCAGGAACCACGCGCACGCAAACGCGACGACGCTCTCGAAGCGCCGGCCTGCCAAGCGAATGGCGAGCCACGTGAACGCAGCTCCCGCCGCGAATGCCACGGCCAGGAATACCGCAAAGCGGGAAAACACTGCATTCGGGTACATGCCGGACGACATCGTCGCCACGTAACCGCTGGCTGCGAGGCCGACCAGCGCAAGCGCCAGGAAGGCCCTGAGTTGCCAGCGCCACGCGCGCTCGCTGGTTTGCTCCAGTACCAGGGCCGCCAGAATCGCCAGCGCGGGAATGATCGGGAAGATGTAGCCCGGCAGCTTCGAGTCGGAAATGCTGAAAAACGCGAAGATCAGGACGGCCCACAGGCCGAGCACCAGCGTCGGGCGGAAGCCGTTGCTGGCGGTTTCGGCGCGCGCCATGGTCAGGCGTGCGGCGCCGGGCAATTGCGCTAGCCAAGGCAGGAAACCGGCCACCAGCAGCGGCACGAAATACCAGAACGGCGCATTGCGGTTGTGCACGGTCGACGTGAAGCGCTGGAAATGCTCGTGCACGAAGAAGAACCAGGCAAATTCCGGGTTGCGCATGGAGATCAACACGAACCAAGGCGCGCCCACGGCAAAGAAGATGATCAGCCCAGTCACGAGATGCAGGCGCTTCCAGAGCGCCCAGTCGCGCGCGACCAACGTATAGACCACCAGCACGAAGCCTGGCAGCACCACGCCGATCAGGCCCTTGCTCAATACCGCAAGCGCCATCGACGCCCAGCAGGCCCACATCCAGCCGCGCTGCTGCGCGCGCGTCGCATTCGGATGCTGCGCCAGCAACAGCGAGCCCAGCGCCATCGTCATGCAGCCGGCCACCCCCATGTCCAGCGAATTGAAGTGCGACCCCACATTCCACAGAGGCGCACTCGCCAGCACCAGCCCACTGATGACGGCCGTCCGCCTGCCCCACCAGCGCGCCGCCGCCAGCATCGTGAAAACAATGCCGACGATGCCGGAAAGCGCGGTGAACAGCCGCGCCTGCCAGTCGCCGATGCCGAACAACGTATAGGCGAGCGCGGTGCCCCACATCTGCAGTGGTGGCTTCTCGAAATACTTCAGGGCGTTGTAACGGATGGTCACCCAGTCGCCGGAGACGAACATCTCGCGCGCAATTTCGGCGTAGCGGCCTTCGTCGGTGGGAATCAGGTGCCGGTAGCCCAGCGTACCGAGCCAGACGGCCAGGAACGCAGCGGCCAGCAGCCAAAGGGAAGCGTTGCGCCAGGGGAGGGTGGGCGCTTGGGCGGTGCGGTCGATCGACATGCGGTCAGGCGCGCTCGATCAGCAGGGCGGCGGCCACCTTGCGGCCTTCCAGCATTAGGATGTTGTAAGTGCGGCCGGCGGCCTGCAGGTCCATGGCGTCCACGCCGATGCGCTTCTCGGTGAGCGGCACCGTCAGCCGCGGATGCGGGAAACGCAGCTTGTTGCCTGTCCCGAAGATCACCACTTCGGCACCGAGTTCGAGCAGGCGGGAGAAATGTTCGGGCGTCAGGTCCTCAAAGCGCGCAAGGTCCCACGGCACCACGGCGCCCTCGGGCATCACCAGCACGGAGTGCTCGTAGCGCACCTTGTTGATTTCGATATACCCGTCGCCATAGCCGGTGACGGTATTGAGGATGGTCGACGAATCGGATGAATGGAGCTTCAAGGCGGGAATCCCATCGGGCGCGATGCCTGCGGCGCATGCGGCGGCACGCTGGCAGGGCGCTAGGTTTCAGACGTCCGGGCGGGTTTCGCTGCGTTGCAAAAATGCCCGCCTAAGTCTGTCATAATGGGCTAAATTATATCTTTTTCTCTCCTTCGCCCGCCGCGCCATAAGCGATGCCCGGCAAGGAATAAGCGCAGCGGTGCCTGCCGCTGTGTGGCGTTACCGTCGCCGCTGTGCTGTGCCACAGAATGCCCGTAGTTCAAGCCCGTTCAACGTCGCCCATCGCCGCCTTGCCCGTGAAAACGATCCAGAAATCCGCCAAGCTCAACAACGTCTGCTATGACATTCGCGGCCCCGTGCTCGAAAAGGCCAAGCAGATGGAAGAAGACGGCCACAAGATCATCAAGCTGAATATCGGCAACCTCGCCCCATTCGGTTTCGATGCGCCGGAAGAGATCCAACTGGACATGATCCGTAACCTGCCGAATTCGGCCGGCTATTCGGATTCCAAAGGCATCTTCGCGGCGCGCAAGGCGGTGATGCACTACACGCAGGAACAGGGCATCAAGAACGTCACGCTGGACGACATCTATCTGGGCAATGGCGCGTCCGAGCTGATTTCGCTCGCCACCAACGCGCTGCTCGACGCCGGCGACGAGCTGCTCCTGCCGGCTCCCGACTATCCGCTGTGGACCGCCGTGACGAGCCTTTCGGGCGGCACGCCGGTGCACTACACCTGCGACGAAGCCAATGGCTGGATGCCGGACCTGGACGACATCCGCGCCAAGATCACGCCCAACACCAAGGGCATCGTCGTCATCAACCCGAACAACCCGACCGGCGCGCTGTATTCGGACGAACTGCTGCTCGGCATCGTTGCCATTGCGCGCGAGCATGGCCTGGTGATCTTCGCCGATGAGGTGTACGACAAGGTCTTGTTCGACGACAACAAGCACACCGCGATCGGCTCGCTGTCGGAAGACGTGCTGACCGTGACGTTCAACAGCCTGTCGAAGAGCTACCGTTCGTGCGGCTACCGCGCGGGCTGGATGGTCGTGTCCGGTGACAAGCGCCCGGCCAAGGATTACATCGAAGGCCTCAACATGCTGTCGTCGATGCGCCTGTGCGCCAACGTGCCGGGCCAATGGGCGATCCAGACTGCGCTGGGCGGTTACCAGAGCATCAAAGACCTGGTGGCGCCGGGCGGCCGCATGCGCCGTCAGCGTGACCTGGCGCACGAGCTGATCACGGCGATCCCCGGCGTGACGTGCGTGAAGCCCAAGGCTGCGCTGTACATGTTCCCGCGCCTGGACCCGGCCGTGTACCCGATCGAAGACGATCAGACCTTCATCCGCCAGCTGCTGGAAGAAGAGCGTGTGCTGCTGGTGCAGGGCACGGGCTTCAACTGGCACTCGCCAGACCACTTCCGCATCGTCTTCCTGCCGCACGAAGACGATCTTCGTGAAGCGATTGGTCGAATTGCGCGCTTCCTGGAGCGGTACCGTCAACGTCACGGTACTGGCATCCGGGCCGCATAAGATCGGTCTTCCGCCAGATCAGTCACTTGCGGGGCAGACCGAGGCGTCTGCCCTGTGTGTTTTTTGCTTCTCCGCTTTTTCGTTTCTCTACGACACGTCTCATGAATCCCATCAAGATCGGCCTGCTCGGGCTCGGTACCGTCGGTGGCGGTACCCTCAAGGTTCTGCAACGGAACCAGGAAGAAATCCGCCGTCGCGCGGGTCGCGGCATTGAAGTCGCCATGATTGCCGTTCGCAATCTCGACCGCGCGCGCGCCATCGTGCAGGAAGCCGGTGCGACCGTGCCGGTGGTGAACGACCCGTTTGCGATTGTGGATTCGCCCGAGATCGATATCGTCGTGGAACTGATCGGCGGCTATGACCTGACGCGCGAGCTGGTGCTGCGCGCCATCGCCAATGGCAAGCACGTTGTCACCGCCAACAAGGCGCTGCTGGCCGTGCATGGCAACGAGATCTTCAAGGCCGCACAGGACAAGGGCGTGATGGTGGCATTCGAAGCCGCCGTGGCCGGTGGCATCCCCATCATCAAGGCACTGCGCGAAGGCCTGACGGCCAACCGCATCGAGTGGATCGCCGGCATCATCAACGGCACCACGAACTTCATCCTGTCCGAGATGCGCGACAAGGGCCTGGACTTCGACACCGTGTTGAAGGAAGCCCAGCGCCTGGGCTACGCCGAGGCCGATCCAACCTTCGACATCGAGGGCTTTGACGCCGCGCACAAGCTGACGCTCATGAGCGCCATCGCGTTTGGCGTGCCGGTGCAGTTCGACCGTGCCTACGTGGAAGGCATCACCAAGCTGGAAGCCGTCGACATTCGCTATGCCGAAGAACTGGGCTACCGCATCAAGCTGCTGGGCATCACGCGCCGTGCCGAGGCTGGCATCGAGCTGCGCGTGCATCCGACGCTGGTGCCGGCCAAGCGCCTGATCGCCAACGTCGAGGGCGCGATGAACGCCGTGGTCGTCAACGGCGATGCCGTCGGCCCGACGCTGTACTACGGCAAGGGCGCCGGCGCCGAGCCGACCGCTTCGGCCGTCGTCGCCGATCTGGTGGACGTGACGCGCCTGCACACGGCCGACCCGGAACACCGCGTGCCGCATCTGGCGTTTCAGCCGGACGCGCTGTCCGATACGCCCGTGCTGCCGATCGACGAAGTGCGTTCGAGCTACTACCTGCGCATGCGCGTGGCAGATGAAACCGGCGTGCTGGCCGACATCACGCGCATCCTGGCCGAAGGCGGCATCTCGATCGACGCCATGCTGCAGAAGGAATCGCGCGAAGGCGAGCCGCAGACCGACATCATCATGCTGTCGCACGTGACGGTCGAGAAGCGCGTGAACGCTGCCATCGCCGCCATCGAAGCGCTGCCGACCGTGCTGTCGAAGGTCACGCGCATCCGCATGGAAGAACTGAACTAAGCGCAGGACACGAGCATGCAATACCGATCGACCCGCGGCCATGCAGAGCCGCAAAGTTTCTCCCGCATCCTGCTGGGCGGCCTGGCGCCGGACGGCGGCCTGTACCTGCCCGAGCAGTATCCGCAAGTCAGCGTTGAGGAGCTGACCCGCTGGCGCGACCTGCCGTACGCCGACCTCGCCTTTGAGATCCTGCGCAAGTTCGCCACCGACATTCCGGAAGACGACCTGCGCGCACTGACCCGCCGTACCTATACGCCCGAGGTCTACTGCAACGCACGCGCGGGCGACAACACCGCGGACATCACCCCGCTGCACAAGCTGGGCGAGGAGGGCGGCACGTCGCTGTCGCTGCTGTGCCTGTCGAACGGCCCGACGCTGGCCTTCAAGGACATGGCGATGCAGCTGCTGGGCAACCTGTTCGAATACGCGCTCGATCGTGAGCACGCCGAGCTGAACATCCTCGGCGCCACCTCCGGCGACACGGGCAGCGCCGCCGAATACGCCATGCGCGGCAAGCGCGGCGTGCGCGTGTTCATGCTGAGCCCGCATCGCAAGATGAGCGCGTTCCAGACCGCGCAGATGTTCAGCCTGCAAGACAAGAACATCTTCAACATCGCCATCGAAGGCGTGTTCGACGACGCGCAGGACATCGTCAAGGCGGTGTCGAACGATCTCGACTACAAGGCCCGCCAGAAGATCGGTACGGTCAACTCGATCAACTGGGCACGCGTCGTTGCCCAGGTCGTTTATTACTTCAAGGGCTACCTGCTTGCCGCCCCGAAGATTGGCGACAAGGTGTCGTTCTGCGTGCCGTCGGGCAACTTCGGCAATGTTTGCGCGGGCCACATCGCACGCATGATGGGTTTGCCGATCGACAAGCTGGTCGTGGCCACCAACGAGAACGACGTGCTCGACGAGTTCTTCCGCACCGGCACGTACCGCGTGCGTTCGGCCGCCCAGACGTACCACACCTCCAGCCCCAGCATGGACATCAGCAAGGCGTCGAACTTCGAGCGCTTCGTGTTCGACCTGCTGGATCGTGATCCGGCACGCCTCGCGCAACTCTTCCGCGACGTGGACGAAAAGGGCGGTTTCTCGATGACGGGCAAGCCGGAGTTCGACCGCATCGCCGAGTTCGGCTTTGTCTCGGGCCGCAGCTCCCACGACGACCGCGTCGATACAATCCGCGACGTGTTTGCCACGTACGGCACGATGATCGACACCCACACCGCTGACGGCGTGAAAGTGGCGCGCGAAAACCTGACGCCGGGCGTGCCGATGGTGGTGCTGGAAACGGCGTTGCCGGCCAAGTTTGGCGACACCATTCGCGAAGCGCTGGACCGCGAGCCGGAGCGCCCGGCTGGCTACGCCGATATCGAGTCACTGCCGCAGCGTTTCGAAGTCATGCCGGCAGACGTTGACCGCATCAAGGGCTATATCGCCCAGCACACCGGTCTCTAAAACGATGCAAGCAGTGCCGGATGACGTCGCCGGAGCAGCCTTCGAGCGCTGCCTGCACGACATCCGTGCCTGCCGTGAGTGCCAGGGCGCATTGGCACACGAGCCTCGCCCTGTTGTCGTCGCGGACCGCCGCGCCCGTGTCCTGATCATCGGTCAGGCCCCGGGCCGCATCGTCCACGAGACGGGTATTCCGTGGAACGACCGCTCGGGCGACCGCCTGCGTCAGTGGCTGCACATCTCGTACGACGATTTCTACGCCGACCGCCGCATCGCCGTGGTGCCGATGGGTTTCTGCTTTCCGGGCACCGGCGCGAACGGCGATTTGCCACCCCGCCCGGAATGCGCGCCCAAATGGCACCGGCCGCTGCTGACGGCGATGCCCGATGTGCGGCTCGCGCTGCTGGTGGGCACCTATGCCCAGCGCAACTACCTCGATGTGCCGCGCGACTGGTCATTGACCGACGTCGTGCGCAACGGGCCCGTGCACGACGCTAACGGCCGCGTGCTGTTTCCGCTGCCGCATCCGAGCCCACGCAACCTGGCCTGGTTCAAACACAACCCGTGGTTCGACGCGCACATCGTGCCGGCGCTGCGGGCGGCGCTGGCCGACGCATTCGCTTGATACGCCCGGGCTGATGCATGGCATCGGCCTGGAACCGATACAATCGAAATCTCCTTTTCGATTCTGCTTTCCCATTCCCGCATGTCCGCCAACGATGCTCCCGCCGTCAAACCGTCCTTGCTGACGCTCGATGCGGCGCTGTCGCAACTGCTTGCCGCAGTGCGCGCTTTGCACGAGACCGAAACCGTGTCGACGTTGCATGCCAACGGGCGCGTGCTCGCTGAGGCCGTGCGCAGCAGCCTGAACGTGCCGCCCGCCGACAACACGCAGATGGACGGATACGCCGTGCGCGCCGCCGACATCACCGCGCCGGGCACGCGCCTGAAGGTGGCGCAGCGCATTCCCGCCGGCCATGTCGGCCAGCCGCTGAATGCGGGCGAGGCGGCGCGCATCTTCACCGGCGCGCTGATCCCGCCGGGCGCCGATGCGGTCGTCATGCAGGAGCAATGCAAGGCTGACCCGGACACGGGCACCGTCGTCATCGACCACGTGCCGGAGTCCGGCGAATGGATCCGTCGCGCCGGCGAGGACATCGCCGACGGCGCCGAAATCCTGCCGCGCGGCACGCGCCTCGGCCCGCAGCAACTGGGCCTGGCGGCTTCGGTGGGCTGCGCCAATCTGCACGTCGTGCGCCGTCCGCGCGTGGCCGTGTTCTTTACCGGCGATGAACTCGCCATGCCCGGCGAGCCGCTCAAGCCCGGCGCCATCTACAACTCCAACCGCTTCACGCTGCGCGCGCTGCTGGAAAACCTCGGTTGCGACATCACCGATTTCGGCATCGTGCCCGACACGCTGCAAGCCACGCGCGACACGCTGCGCGAAGCGGCCGAGGCGCACGACCTCATCATCACCTCCGGCGGCGTGTCGGTGGGCGAGGAAGACCACATCAAGCCCGCGGTGGAAGCCGAAGGGCGCCTGAACCTCTGGCAGATCGCCATCAAGCCGGGCAAGCCGCTGGCCTTTGGCGAGGTGCGCCGCCCCGAAGGCATGGTGGGCGGCCCGACCGCATTTTTCATTGGCCTGCCGGGCAACCCGGTGTCGAGCTTCGTCACCTTCCTGCTGTTCGTGCGGCCGTTCATCCTGCGCCTGCAGGGCGTGGCCGACGTGGCACCGAAGCGCATCCCGATGCGCGCAGACTTTGCGCTGCCCAAGGGGGATCGCCGCAACGAGTTCCTGCGGGCGCGCATCAATGCCAACGGCGGGCTGGACCTCTTCCCGAATCAAAGTTCGGGCGTGCTGACCTCCACCGTGTGGGGCGATGGCCTGATCGACAACCCGCCCAACCAGCCGATCGCGCCGGGCGATGTCGTCAGCTTCCTGCCGTTTGCAGGCCTGGTGTAAGGAGCGATGGCCATGCAGATCGAGCTTCGTTTCTTTGCCAGTGTGCGTGAACAGCTGGGGACCTCGCAGGAGCAGGTGGTCGTGCCGGAGGCCGTGCGCACCGTGGGTGATGTGCGCCGCTGGCTCGCGCAGCGCGGCCCGGTCTGGGGTGAAACCCTGGCCGAAGGCCGTGCGCTGCGCATGGCGGTCGACCATCAGATCGTGCCGGCCGATACCGCCGTGCACGACGGCTGCGAAGTCGCTTTCTTCCCGCCGGTGACCGGCGGCTGAGCGCGGGAGACCAAACATGTCCGTCCGCGTGCAGGAAGCCGACTTCGACCTCGGCGCCGAGATTGCAGCGCTCCGTGCCGGCCGCTCGAACATTGGCGCGGTGGCCAGCTTCATCGGCACCGTGCGCGACATCAACGACGGCACGGGCGTGTCGGAGATGGAGCTGGAGCACTATCCCGGCATGACCGAAAAGGCGCTCGCCGACATCGTGAGCGCGGCCATGCAGCGCTGGGAATTGATCGACGCGCTCGTCATCCACCGCGTTGGCAAGCTCAAGCCGCAAGACCAGATCGTGCTGGTGGCGGTGGCGTCCAAGCATCGCGGCGAGTCCTTTGCCGCGTGCGAATTCATCATGGATTACCTCAAGAGCGAGGCGCCGTTCTGGAAGAAGGAACAGACGCCCGAAGGCGCGCGCTGGGTCGACGCGCGTGTCACCGACGACAAGGCGCTCGCCCGCTGGGGCATTGCCACCTCCAACGCCGCGACACGCACGGCTGACCAGCCCGGCGCATCGGCGCAACCCAACGACTACGAATAACAAGGACGCGACCGCATGAGCGGAATGGGCTTTCTGGCAGTTGGGGTGGGTGCTGCGCTGGGAGCCTGGTTGCGCTGGGCGCTCGCCGTCTTGTTGAACGCCATCAATCCGGCCTTGCCGTACGGCACGCTGGCGGCCAATCTGGTGGGGGGCTACCTCATCGGCGTCGCGGTGGGTGTTTTCGATACGCACGCGGGGCTGCCCCCGGAATGGCGTTTGCTGGCCATCACCGGTTTTCTGGGCGGGCTGACGACGTTCTCGACGTTTTCCAGCGAGGTTGTCGCCAACATCCTGGCCGGCGACCACCTGATGGGCGCGCTGCACATCGTGGCGCATCTGGGCGGCTCGCTGTTCCTCACGATGCTCGGTCTCTGGACGGTGCGCACCTTCAGTTGATCGCAAGCCCCGCCTGCAAATCGAGTTGCGAATGAGAAGTTTGGTTCACATACTGGTAGTGCCTGCGGTGGCTTAGGGATGTCCAGTAGGGACGTGCAGTATCGAAGGCCGCCGCGGGTTTGCTTTGTGTTGTTCCATCCATAACGAGAAGGAGACGCAATGAAACCCACCCGAACGGCGCGCCTGCGACGGCACGTCTCGCCCAGCAACCTGATCGCCGCCGGTGCCGTGCTGCTGGCCGGCTGCGGCGTGTTGAGTGCCTGCGGCGGCAGCAATGACGGCAACAACGTGCCGGGCAATACCAAACCGGCCTTTGCCGGCAAGGTGACCGTCACGCGGTACGACGGCGTATCGGACGACCTGCTGACCGCCGGCCTGGGAGCAAGCGGGCTGGCTTCCGCCACCGCACCGACTATCGCCAACCCCACCGCGCCCACGCCAGCCGAGCTGCGCCGCCTGGCGATCTACGCGAACTACCGGGCGCTGGTCGACACGGCGGCCAAGGGCGGCTACGGCACGCTCTATGGCCCGAATGTCGACGCGAGCGGCAACGTCACACAGGGCTCCGGCATGATCGCCGGCACCGAATACGTGACGTACTCCGACGACGGCACCGGTCAGCAGAACGTGGTGCTGCTCGTGCAGATTCCGGACAGCTTCGACGTCAACAACCCCTGCATCATCACCGCCACCTCGTCTGGCTCGCGCGGCATCTACGGCGCGATTTCCACCGGCGAATGGGGCCTCAAGCGCAAGTGCGCCGTCGCCTATACCGACAAGGGCACCGGCGCCGGTCCGCACGACCTGGCCACCGACACCGTCGCCCTGCAGGACGGCACGCGCACCACGCGCAGCGCAGCCGGGTCGAACGCGCACTTTGCCGCGCCGCTCACCAGCAGCCAGCTTTCTGCCTTCAACGCGGCCACGCCGAACCGGCTGGCGTTCAAGCACGCGCATTCGCAGCGCAACCCCGAGAAGGACTGGGGTCTGTTCACGTTGCAGGCTGTGCAGTTCGCGTTCTGGGCGATCAACGACAAGGTCTCGGCGACGAGCGGTGCGCTGGTGGGCAGCGCGTTGCCGGTGCGTCCGGACAACACCATCGTCATCGCGTCGAGCATCTCCAATGGCGGCGGCGCAGCCATCGCGGCGGCCGAGCAGGACACCGGCGGGTGGATCGACGGGGTGGCCGTCGGCGAGCCCGGCCTGAACCTGCCGCCCAACACCGGCGTGCAGGTCGTGCGCGGCGGCACCGCGCTGCCGACGACCGGCAAACCGCTGTTCGACTACGTGAGCTACGCCAATGTGTTCCGGCTGTGCGCGGCGTCGTCTGCGAGCGTTGCCACGGCACCGGCGCAGGCGTTCTTTGGCAGCCTCACGACGTTCCCGGCAGGCGCGCAGGCCAACCGCTGCGCCGCGCTGAAGGCGGCCGGGCTGCTGACCTCCACCACGGCGGCCGCCCAGGCCGACGAAGCCCTGCAGAAGATGCGCACCTACGGCTGGGAGCCTGAGTCGGATCTCGTGCACGCCTCGATGTCGTTCTACGAGATCGACCCGTCCGTGGCGACCACCTTTGGCAACGCCCTCTCGCGCGCCAGCGTGACCGACAACCTGTGCGGATTGAGCTTCGCGGCAACCGATGCGTCGTTCCATCCGACGGCGGTGAACGCCACGGCGCTTGCGCAGATGGCGGCGGTTGGCAACGGCATTCCGCCCACCTCCGGCGTGCAGCTCGTCAACAACAACGCCCAGGGCGGCCCGACGCGCAGCAACCAGTCGGTCGACTCCACCGGCACGCAGGCCGCCAACCTCGATGGCGCGCTGTGCCTGCGCAACCTGCTGACGGGCGCCGATGCCGCGTCGCAGTCGCTGCAGACCGGCATCAGCCAGACGCTGCGCACCGGCAACCTGCAGGGCAAGCCGGCGCTGATCGTCCAGGGCCGCAACGACGCGCTGCTGCCGGTCAACCATGGTTCGCGGCCGTACCTGGGGCTGAACGCCAAGGTGGAGGGCGGCTCGAGCAAGCTGTCGTATATCGAGGTGATGAACGCGCAGCATTTCGACGGCTTCATCGACCTCGTGCCTGGCTACGACACGCTGTTCGTGCCGCTGGTGCTGTATGAGCAGCGCGCGCTGGACGCCATGTACGCCAACCTGAAGAACGGCACGCCGTTGCCACCTTCGCAGGTGGTGCGCACCACCCCGCGCGGTGGCACGCCCGGTGCTGCACCGGCCATCAACGCGGCCAACGTGCCGAACTTCACGAGCACACCGGCCGCCGGCGACCGCATCTCGGTGACTGTGTCGGGCGGTGTGGCGACGGTCTCGGTGCCCAACTGATGCGATAGCCACGACGGTTTTGATGCACTTCGGACGGCGGCGTTGCCGACAGGCGCGCCGCCGTTTGTTTTGGCGCAAATCTGCATCAAAAGCCGCGTTTCCACGCTTGAAATGCCACCGAAGCTCCCTATCTTTCGGAGCAGTGAAACATTTTCCGCAAGGGGTTTTTAATGCGTTTGGACAAACTGACCACCCGCTTCCAGGAAGCGCTGGCCGACGCGCAGAGCCTGGCGCTGGGCAACGACAATCCGTACATCGAACCGGTCCACCTGCTGCTGGCCATGCTGCGCCAGCCGGATGGGGCCACCAAGAACCTGCTGGCCCGTGCGGGCGTCAATACCGGCGCCCTGGACACGGCGCTGGACCGCGCCATCAAGCACCTGCCGCAGGTGCAGGGTGGCGAACAGGTGCAGGTGGGGCGAGACCTCGGCAGCCTGCTGCAGGCGACCGAGAAGGAAGGCATCAAGCGCGGCGACCAGTTCATCGCCAGCGAGCTGTTCCTGCTGGCCGTGGCTGACGACAAGGGCGAGGCCGGCCGCATTGCGCGCGAACACGGCCTGTCGCGCAAGCCGCTCGAAGCCGCCATCGACGCCGTGCGCGGCGGCCAGACCGTCGGCAGCGCCGAGGCCGAGAGCCAGCGTGAAGCGCTCAAGAAGTACACCATCGACCTCACGGAGCGTGCACGCATCGGCAAGCTCGACCCCGTCATCGGCCGCGATGACGAGATCCGCCGTGCCATCCAGATCCTGCAGCGCCGCACCAAGAACAACCCGGTGCTGATCGGCGAGCCGGGCGTCGGCAAGACGGCCATCGTCGAAGGCCTGGCGCAGCGCATCGTCAACGGCGAAGTGCCTGAGAGCCTGAAGAACAAGCGCGTGCTGGTGCTGGACATGGCGGGCCTGCTGGCCGGTGCCAAGTACCGCGGCGAGTTCGAAGAGCGCCTGAAGGCCGTGCTGAACGACATCGCCAAGGAAGAGGGCCAGACCATCCTCTTCATCGACGAGATCCACACCATGGTGGGCGCGGGCAAGGCCGAAGGCGCGATGGACGCCGGCAACATGCTCAAGCCGGCGCTGGCACGTGGCGAGCTGCATTGCATCGGCGCGACCACGCTGGACGAATACCGCAAGTACATCGAGAAGGACGCGGCGCTGGAGCGCCGCTTCCAGAAGGTGCTCGTGGGCGAACCGAGCGTGGAGGCGACCATCGCCATCCTGCGCGGCCTGCAGGAGAAGTACGAACTGCACCACGGCGTGGAGATCACCGACCCGGCGATCGTGGCCGCGGCTGAACTCAGCCACCGCTACATCACCGATCGCTTCCTGCCGGACAAGGCCATCGACCTGATCGACGAGGCTGCGGCGCGTATCAAGATGGAAATCGACTCGAAGCCCGAGGCGATGGACAAGCTCGACCGCCGCCTGATCCAGCTGAAGATCGAGCGCGAGGCCGTGAAGAAGGAAACCGACGAAGCCTCGCAGAAGCGCCTGGAGCTGATCGAGCAGGAGATCGAACGCCTGCAGAAGGAATACGCCGATCTGGACGAAATCTGGAAGGCCGAGAAGGGCGCCGCGCAAGGTGCGGCCGCGCTCAAGGAAGAGATCGACAAGATCAAGCTGGAGATCACCAAGCTGCAGCGCGAAGGCAAGCTCGAGAAAGTGGCCGAACTGCAATACGGCAAGCTGCCCGAGCTGGAAGGCAAGCTGAAGGCCGCGACCGCCGCCGAGTCGGCCGGCCAGAAGCAGCCGAACAAGCTGCTGCGCACGCAGGTGGGCGCCGAAGAGATTGCCGAAGTCGTCAGCCGCGCCACGGGCATCCCCGTGTCGAAGATGATGACCGGCGAGCGCGAGAAGCTGCTGAAGATGGAAGACCGCCTGCACGAGCGCGTGGTCGGCCAGGACGAGGCCGTGCGCCTGGTGTCGGATGCCATCCGTCGCTCACGCGCCGGCATTGCGGACGAGAACAAGCCGTATGGCTCGTTCCTGTTCCTGGGGCCCACGGGCGTCGGCAAGACCGAGCTGTGCAAGGCGCTGGCAGGCTTCCTGTTCGATTCGGAAGACCACCTCATCCGCATCGACATGAGCGAGTTCATGGAGAAGCATTCCGTGAGCCGACTGATCGGCGCGCCGCCCGGCTATGTCGGCTACGAGGAAGGCGGTTACCTGACCGAAGCCGTGCGCCGCAAGCCGTACAGCGTGGTGCTGCTCGATGAAGTGGAGAAAGCGCACCCGGACGTCTTCAACGTGCTGCTGCAGGTGCTGGACGACGGCCGCCTGACCGACGGCCAGGGCCGCACGGTGGACTTCAAGAACACGGTGATCGTGATGACGTCGAACCTCGGCTCGCAGCTCATCCAGCAGATGGCGACCGAACCGGCGGATGTGATCAAGGGTGCCGTGTGGCAGGAAGTGAAGACGCATTTCCGCCCCGAGTTCCTGAACCGGATCGACGAGGTGGTGGTGTTCCACGCGCTGGACCAACGCAACATCGAATCGATCGCGCGGATCCAGCTCAAGCGTCTGTCGGCACGCCTGGCGCAGATGGACCTGGCGCTGGAGATCAGCGACGAGGCGGTGGCCAAGCTGGCATCAGCGGGTTACGACCCGGTGTTTGGGGCACGGCCGCTGAAGCGGGCGATCCAGCAGCAGCTCGAGAATCCGGTGGCACGGATGATTCTGGAGGGCAAGTTCGCGCCCAAGGATGTGGTGCCGGTGGATTATCGGGATGGGGCGTTTTCGTTTGAGAGGGTTGTGCACTGAGGCTGTGTAGTGGTGCGTTAAAAAGCCGCTCCGGAGGGTTCCGGAGCGGCTTTTTTGTTTTTGGCTTTTTGTTTTTTTGGTGGTGCATCTCTGTTTCACCCCCTGCCGGGGGCGACTCACTTTCTTTGTCTTGCCAAAGAAAGTAAGCAAAGAAAGGCGCGCCCGAGATGGCGACTTCCCCTTGGATTTTTGTAACCGGGCGGAGACGGGGAAAACTCGCTGCGCTCAGACAGTTCCCCGTCTTTTTTCCGCCCGCTTACAAAAATCCAAGGCGCCATCAAGGGCAGGAACGTCAACGGCCACACCGTCGGTGTGCTGGCCTGGGTGGCACTGGTTTGCTGCTGGTGTTGCTCGCTTTGCTTCGCGTTGTGCTGTTGGTGCCTGCTGCACAGGTGATCGATGGTTTGGCTTCTCCCTGCCCTATGCGGCGCCTTGAATTTCTGTTGCAAGGAGGAAAAAGAGGGGAGGCTTGTCTGAGCGCAGCGAGTTTGCCTCCCCTCCCTCCTTGCGACATAAATTCAAGGAGGGGGTCGCCGCATCGGGCGCGCCTTTCTTTGCTTACTTTCTTTGGCAAGACAAAGAAAGTGAGTCAGCCCCGGCAGGGGATGAAACAAGGGATCCACCACCACCAAAAAAACCGGCAAGGAAGCCCCTTTTGAACACCGAAATCCTGACACTCCCCCCCCGCGCCCCCAAAACCCTCAAGCCCCACCGTCTAAGACCCAAGCCCCACCCTAAAACCCTCAAGTCCCACCCTCCAAGCCCCGAACTCCACCCTAAAACCCTCAAGCTCCACCCTCCAAGCCCCGAACTCCACCCTAAAACCCTCAAGCTCCACCCCCAAAGACCCAACCTCCACCCCCAAACCTTCAATCTCGACCCTCCAACACTCAAGCGTCACCCTAAAACCCTCAAGTTCCACCCTCCAACCCTCAAGCTCCACCCAAAAACAGTCGACCCAACGTCTCTCCAAGGCCCGACCTCCACCCCAAACCCCTGGAGTCCCGCTGTCCAAGGCCCAAGCTCGAGTCTCCGACATCCAGCGCCGAGGGTTTGACCCTCAAGCACCACGCCCGCACGCCCGCTCGCGGCCCTTTGCTTTGCATCCGCGCAGCCCCCAACCCCGCCTTTATGCAAAAAACGATGAACATTCCCTGAAACCATTCGTTCCCCGTACAAGACCCGCTCGGTAGTCTTGCTCCTATTCCAAATCCATCAGAGATCAGAAACGGAGCTGCAAGATGATTCGCAAGTTTGTGTTCAATACCATCGCGGCTGCCATCGTGGCGGGGGGAACCGTGGGTGCGCATGCGGCAACGACACTGTTGAATGTGTCGTACGACCCGACGCGCGAGCTGTACAAGGAAATCAACACCGAATTTGCCAAGAAGTGGAAGGCCGAAACGGGTGAGGACATCACCCTGCGCGCTTCGCATGGTGGTTCGGGCAAGCAGGCGCGCTCCGTGATCGACGGGCTGGATGCCGATGTGGTGACGCTGGCGCTGGGCTACGACATCGACGCGATCGCCGAGAAGGGCCTGACCGGCAAGGACTGGCAGAAGCGCCTGCCGCACAACGCCTCACCGTACACGTCGACCATCGTCTTCCTGGTACGCAAGGGCAACCCGAAGGGCATCAAGGACTGGAATGACCTGGTCAAGCCGGGCATCGCCGTCATCACGCCGAATCCGAAGACCTCCGGCGGTGCACGCTGGAATTACCTGGCCGCCTGGGCCTATGCGCTGAAGCAGCCGGGCGGTTCGGACGCCACCGCCAAGGATTTCGTGCAGAAGCTCTACAAGAACGTGCCGGTGCTCGATTCGGGCGCGCGCGGTGCGACCACCACCTTTACCGAGCGCGGTATCGGCGACGTGCTGATCGCGTGGGAAGACGAGGCGCTGCTGGCGGCGCGCGTGGAAGGCAAGGACAAGTTTGACGTGGTGGTGCCGTCGATTTCCATCCTGGCCGAGCCGCCGGTGGCGGTGGTGGACAAGGTGGCCGACAAGAAGGGCACGCGCAAGGCCGCGGAGGCTTATCTCAAGTTCCTGTACACGACGCAAGGGCAGGAGATCGGTGCGAAGAACTTCTATCGCCCGACGGACCCGGCCGTGGCCAAGAAGCACGAGAGCGAATTCCCGAAGGTGAAGCTCGTGACCATCGACGACACGTTCGGCGGCTGGCAGAAGGCGCAAAAGACGCACTTTGCCGACGGCGGGCAGTTCGATCAGCTCTATCAACCGGGCAAGTAAGGCCCACACGACGTAACGACATCGGGTGATCCGCATCATGCAAATCCTGACGATTTCCGGCAGCCCTTCGGCGCAATCGCGATCTGCACGCCTGCTGGGCCACGTGCGTGCGCAGCTCGAACGCGCCGGCGAGCAGGCGGACCACCTGGACCTGCGCAGCCTTCCGGCCGACGCGCTGCTCGGCGCGCAAGTGTCCGACCCCGCCATCGCCGATGCGGTGGCGCGGGTGGAAGCGGCGGGCGTGGTGATTCTTGCCACGCCGGTCTACAAGGCGGCCTACAGCGGGCTGCTCAAGACGTTTCTTGATCTGCTGCCGCAGAGCGGGCTGCGCGACAAGGTCGTGCTGCCGATTGCCACCGGCGGCAGCCTCGCCCACACGCTGGCGATCGACTACGCGCTGCGTCCCGTGCTGACGGCGCTGGCGGCGCGCTCGATCCTGCCGGGCATCTTTGCAGTCGACTCGCAGATCGTTGTGGCAGATGACGGCGTGACCGTTGACCCGTCGCTGCAGCAGCGCCTGGATGACGGCGTGGAGCGCGTGCATCAGGCGCTGGCGCTGGCACGGCATCCGGCCGTGGCGCAGGTCATCGTTTCGAGCCGCAGCGCGGTGCGTGCCACGTTCCAGGCCGCCGACGAAGAACGAATGCGATGTCTGGCGTGATGCGCTGACCGCGCCGCCGTTACACACGCCGCTCACTGCTTTCCCGTTGTTGTCACGCCGCGCAGCCGCTGCGCGCGGATCGTGCCGCCCATACACCCCGCATCGACCGAACTTGCCATGAAAACCCATTCGCCCCTGCGCAGGACTTTGACCATTGCCGCCACGCTGCTTGCCACGCTCGGCGCGCCCGCCGCATTTGCCAACAGCGATGCGCCGCCCCCGACCGCTGCCAAGCAACTGCGCATCGGCTATCAGAAATACGGCACGCTGACGGTGCTCAAGGCACGCGGCACGCTGGAAAAGCGCCTTGCCGCCCAGGGCATCGAAGTGAAGTGGACCGAGTTTCCGGCGGGCCCGCAATTGCTGGAAGGCCTGAACGTGGGCGCCATCGATTTCGGCACCACGGGTGAAGCGCCGCCGATCTTCGCGCTGGCTGCCGGCGCGAATCTCGTCTATGTCGGCAACCAACCGCCTGCGCCCACCGGCGAGGCGATCATCGTGCCGAAGACTTCGCCGCTCAAGAGCGTGGCCGATCTCAAGGGCAAGCGCGTCGCCTTCAACAAGGGTTCGAACGTGCATTACCTGCTGGTGAAGCTGCTGGAAAAGGCCAATGTGCCTTACAGCGATATCCAGCCTGTGTACCTCACGCCCGCCGATGCGCGCGCCGCCTTCGAGCGCGGCGCCGTCGACGCCTGGGTGATCTGGGATCCGTTCTTTGCCGCGGCTGAACAGCAGCTGGGCGCGCGTGTGCTGGCCGACGGCACGGGCGTGGTCAACAACTCGCAGTACTTCCTGGCCTCGAAGGGCTATGCGGGCGCACGGCCCGATGTGCTGAACATCGTGCTGGATGAACTGAAGAAGACCGACACCTGGGCCGCGGCCAACCCGAAGGATGTGACGACCATTCTCGGCCCGCAGCTCGGCCTGGAGCCGGCCGTGGTGGCGCGTTCGGTGTCGCGCATTGCCTACGGCATCCAGCCGGTCGGGGCCGAGGCGCTGGCCGACCAGCAGCGCATTGCCGATACGTTCCACGCACTCAAGCTGATTCCGCGTCCCGTCAAGGTGGCCGATGCTGCGTGGCAGCCGACCACCCAACAGGCCGCGCGCTGATTGCCATGACGATCGACATCCAACGCCGCCGTCTGCTGAGCGCCACCGTGGCGGGCGCATCGCTTGCCACGCTGGGGCCGGTCGCGCACGCTGCCAATGCCGCAACCGCCGCCCCGGCCGCGGCAGGCTTGCCCAAGGTGACGCCGCCCGCGCAACTGCGCATCGGTTTCCAGAAGAGCGCGGTCAACCTGGTCATCGTGAAAGAAAACCGGGCGCTGGAGCAGCGCTTTCCGGGCACCAAGATCAGCTGGCTGGAGTTTCCGGCCGGGCCGCAGCAGCTCGAAGCGCTGTCTGCGGGCAGTCTGGACCTCGCCATCACGGGCGATACGCCGCCGGTGTTCGCGCAGGCTGCCGGCAAGGATTTGCGCTACGTCGGCGTGGAGCCGCCCAAGCCGGACAGCTCGGCCATCCTCGTGCAGCAGGATTCGACGCTCAAGACGCTGGCCGACCTGAAGGGCAAGCGCGTGGCATTGCAGAAGGGTTCGAGCGCGCATTTCCTGATCGTGCGGGGCCTGCAGAAGGGCGGCCTGAGCTTTGCCGACATCCAGCCCGTGTACCTGACGCCGGCCGACGCGCGCGCCGCCTTCGAGCGCGGCAGCGTGGACGCCTGGGGCATCTGGGATCCGTACTACGCCGCCACGGAACTGGCGATCAAGCCGCGCGTGCTGGCCACCGGGCGCACGCTGTCGTCCAACAACTCGTTCTACTTCGCGCCGACGGCCTTTACGGAAAAGCACGGCGACACCATCGCCGCCATCTTTGCAGAGCTGTCGCGCGCCGATCGCCTCGTGCAGGAGAACCGCAAGGAAGCCGCGCAGCGCATTGCAGAGTTCTCCGGGCTGTCGCTGGCGACGGTGCATCTGTTCCTGTCGCGTCGGCCGCCTTCGCCCGTGCGGCCGGTCACGCCCGAAGCGGTGGCCGAGCAGCAGCGCGTGGCCGATGCCTTCCACGGGCTGGGGCTGATTCCGCGCCCGGTCAAGCCGGTCGAACTGGTCTGGCACCCGACCCCGGCGCAACTGGCCATCGCCCGCGCTTGAGTTGTTGCGTTGATCTGAGAACAACACAGTCCAAGGAGCTGTCATGCAAGTTTTCTGGTTCATCCCGACGCACGGCGACAGCCGTTATCTCGGCACTGCCGAGGGCGCTCGCCAGGTCGATCAAACCTATCTGCAGCAGGTGGCCGTGGCCGCCGATACGCTCGGCTACGAGGGCGTGCTGATTCCCACCGGCCGCTCGTGCGAAGACCCGTGGATCGTGGCCGCAAGCCTGATTCCCGTCACCAAGCGCCTGCGTTTCCTGGTGGCGGTGCGCCCCGGGCTGATGGCGCCGACGCTGGCGGCCCGCATGGCGGCCACGTACGACCGTCTGTCGAACGGCCGCTTGCTGGTGAACCTCGTCACCGGTGGTGACCCGTCGGAGCTGGCCGGCGATGGCCTGTTCCTGGACCACGCGCAACGCTACGAAGCCTCGGAAGAATTCATCCGCATCTGGCGCGAAACCCTGGCGGCCAGCCACGAAGGCGCCGCGCTGGATTACACCGGCAAGCATCTCAGCGTGAAGGGCGCGAAGGTGCTGTATCCGCCCGTGCAGCGGCCGCATCCCCCGGTGTATTTCGGTGGGTCGTCGGAAGCAGCACATGAACTGGCAGCCGAGCAGGTCGACACCTATCTCACCTGGGGCGAACCGCCTGCCGCCGTGGCCGAGAAGCTGGCCGACGTGCGGGCGCGCGCTGCCAAGCATGGCCGCACCGTGCGCTTCGGTATCCGCCTGCACGTGATCGTGCGCGAGACGGACGATGAAGCCTGGGCTGCCGCAGACAAGCTCATCAGCAAGCTCGACGACGACACCGTCGCACGTGCGCAGGAGGCGTTCCGCAAGATGGATTCGGCCGGCCAGCAGCGCATGGCCGCGCTGCATGCCAATGGTGTCAAGCGCACGCGTGCGGATCTGGAGATCAGCCCGAACCTGTGGGCCGGCGTAGGGCTGGTGCGCGGCGGTGCCGGCACGGCGCTGGTGGGCGATCCGCAAACCGTGGCCGCGCGCATGCAGGAATACGCCGAGCTGGGCATCGATACGTTCGTGCTGTCCGGTTATCCGCATCTGGAAGAGGCCTACCGTTTTGCCGAACTGGTGTTCCCGCTGTTGCCGCGCTCGGTGCGCGACAAGCTGCCGGGCAATGTGCTGAACGGCCCGTTTGGCGAAGTGATTGCCACCGGCATCGTGCCGCGCGTGGCGGCAAGCTGAGCCGGGAGGAGCAGGGCGATGGCATCCGAGTCGAAATCCAAATCAACATCGAAACCGAAGGCTAAGGCGAAGGCAAAGGCAAAGGCAAACGCCTTCCTGCGCACCGCCCAGCAACGCCTGGCGCCGTGGATCGTGCCGCTTGTGCTGCTGGTGCTGTGGCAGGCCTCGGCCCAATGGGGCTGGCTGTCGAACCGCATCCTGCCGGCACCGCTGGACGTGGCGAAATCCGCCGTGGCGCTGGCGCGCTCGGGTGAGCTGTGGACGCATGTGGCCGTGAGCACGTGGCGCGCGCTGCTGGGCTTTGCGATCGGTGGTTCGCTGGGGCTGGCGCTGGGCTTGCTGACCGGCACCTTCCGCACTGCCGAGACCCTGCTCGACACCACGCTGCAGATGGTCCGCAACATTCCCGTGCTGGCGCTGATTCCGCTCGTGATCCTGTGGTTCGGCATCGACGAATCGGCCAAGCTGTTCCTGGTGTCGCTGGGCGTGTTCTTCCCGATCTACCTGAATACGTATCACGGCATCCGTTCGGTCGATCCGGCCCTGGTGGAGATGGCCCGCAGCTACGGCCTGTCGCGTGCGCAGCTGTATCGCGAGGTGATCCTGCCCGGTGCGCTGCCGCAGATCCTGGTGGGCGTGCGGTTTTCGCTCGGCCTGATGTGGGTGACGCTGATCGTGGCGGAGACGGTGTCTGCGCAGGCCGGCATCGGCTACATGACGATGAATGCGCGCGAGTTCCTGCAGACCGACGTCGTGCTGCTGGGCATCCTGCTGTACGCGCTGCTGGGCAAGCTGGCGGATCTGCTCTCGCGTGCGCTGGAGCGCTTCTGGCTGCGCTGGCACCCTGGTTATCAAGCAGCGGCCTGAGGCTGAATTGGAGAGACGCATGCAAAGCAACGCCACTGAACACGCCGCGCTGGCCGGCACCGCCTTGCACATCGAGCACGTCGTCAAACGCTATGGCGACCGTGAAGTGCTGCACGGCATCGATCTGGAGATCACCCCGGGCGAGTTTGTCGTCATCGTCGGGCGCAGCGGCTGCGGCAAGAGCACGCTGCTGCGGCTGATCGCCGGGCTGGAAGGCATTGACGATGGCCACCTGCGTCGCGATGGCGATGCCGAAGACGGCCTGCACGACGATGCTCGCGTGATGTTCCAGGACGCCCGCCTGCTGCCGTGGAAGAAAGTGCTCGACAACGTCGCGCTCGGCTTGCCGAAAACACAGCGCGCGCAGGCCGCCGAAGTGCTCGCGCAAGTCGGTCTGGCCGAGCGGGCAGGGGAATGGCCGGCGCGCCTGTCGGGCGGGCAGCGCCAGCGCGTGGCATTGGCGCGTGCACTGGTGCATCGACCGCGCCTGCTGCTGCTGGACGAACCGCTGGGCGCGCTGGACGCGCTGACCCGCATCGACATGCAGAACCTGATCGAAGGCCTGTGGCAGCGCCTGGGCTTTACGGCCGTGCTCGTCACGCACGATGTGGCCGAAGCGGTGGCGCTGGCCGACCGCGTGGTGCTGATCGAAGACGGCCGCATCGCGCTGGACGAACGCATCGACCTGCCGCGTCCGCGCCATCGTGGTTCGCCCGCGTTTGCCCGGCTGGAAGAAGCGATCCTCAACCGCGTGATGCAGCGCAAGATCGATCCGAATGAAGTGACCGATGTGCGCCCGCACACGGCGTGGGCATCACCGTTTGACGTGTCTGCCACCGCCGTGCGCTGGGCCGTGTAAGGCGCTGCAAACCTTTCTCCTGAAAACATTCATTGGCACGTAGTGCCGTTGTCACCTAAGAAGGAACATCATGAGCATTCAAGCGATTAACGTACGCAACCAGTTTCGCGGGCAGATCAAGGAGATCATCCGGGGCGACGTGCTCTCCGAGATCGACGTGGAGACGCCGGCGGGCATCGTCACCTCGGTCATCACCACGCGCTCGGTCGATAGCCTTGGCCTGAAGATCGGCAGCGAAGTGGTTGCGCTGGTGAAGGCGACTGAAGTCTCGATCGCCAAACTGTAAGGACGGGGAGGAGACGGCGACCCAACAAGGAGCCTCACCCATGAGCCTGATGCACACCACAGCAGTCGCACAATTTCTCGGCACGCTGCCGAATGCGCCCGCGCCAGATCGCCACTTGTGGCGTGATGCCACCGGCCGCGTACAGGGCCAGTTCTTCCACTGCGCGCTCACCAGCCTGTTTGAACCGGTCTGGCAGCTTGCCGCCGATGGCGCGCTGGCCCCCGCCGGCCACGAAGCGCTGATGCGCACCTGGACGCGCGACGGCGAGCTGGGCTTGAACCCGTGGAAGGTGTTTTCGCTGGCGTCGGATGACAGCACGCTGGTTGAACTGGACCGCCTGTGCCGGCTGGTGCATACGCTCAACTATTTCTCGCGCACCGATGCGGGGCGGCTGGTCGTCAATGTGCATGGCCGGTTGCTGGCAGCGGTGGCGGCCGACCACGGCAAGGCGTTTCACCGCGCGGTGACGGCGCTGGGGCTGCACCCGGAACAGTTCGTCATCCAGGTGCCGTCGACGGCGAATGACGATCTGGGGCTGCTGCTGTTCGTGGTGGACAACTACCGGCGCAATGGTTTTGCCGTCGCCGTGCAGGCGTCGGACCCGGCGGAGGCTGGCGCGCTGCTCGTGCATGCCAAGCCCGCCTATCTGAAGCTCGATGCGCGTCGCGATTGGCGTACGCGGAACGTGGTGTCGCTGGCCGATTCGGCACGCGAGCTGGGCGTCACGCTGGCCTTGCGGCGTTGCGAGCGCCCGAGCGACCTGGAACTGGCCCGTGCCGCCGGTATCACGTATGTGCAGGGCAGCATCCTGCCCGGCGCGGAGGCTGAGCCAGACGCGGCCCCCGCGCCACAGGTGGTGCCAATGGCGCAGGCGCCGTTGGTGCAACAGCAGCAATCCGCGGCCGGCCTTTCTCTGACGCAATGAGCACGACATGGCACGCAGCGCACCCGCAACCGCATCGGACGCACCTGCCTGGCAGTGGCCGGCAGACGCCGTCATCCTGACCGTTCCCGGCTTGCATGGCAGCGGCCCCGGCCACTGGCAGACGCGCTGGGAGCAGCGCTTCCCGGCATGGCGCCGCGTGGAGCAGACGGACTGGTCGACGCCTGACCTGCCGCGCTGGTCGGCCCGTGTGGGTGAAGCGGTGCATGCGGCGCTTGCCGAGCGTCCGCCCACGCGCAACAGGCGCCCGGTCATCCTGGTGGCGCATAGCTTCGGCTGCCTGGCGTCATTGCATTGGGCGGTGCAGACCAAGGAGGCGGTGGCGGCGGTGCTGCTCGTCGCGCCGGCCGATCCGGACAAGTTCGGCGTGCGGGATCTGCTTCCCGGCCGCACGCTGCCGTTCCCGGCCACGCTTGTCGCCAGCCGCAATGACCCGTGGATGCCGCAAGGCAGTGCCATCGACTGGGCCGCGCGTTGGGGCACGGAGTTTGTGGATGCCGGCGAGGCCGGCCATATCAACGCCGATTCCAACCTCGGTGAATGGGACGCCGGCCTGGCCTTGCTCGATCGCCTGATCGGCCGTGCAAGTGCACAAGACACCACCCGCGACGGCGCCGACTGGCAAGCGCAGTGGGATGTCTTACCGAGCACCCCTTATATCTAAAACGATGATGCACATGCGCAAATATTCGTTTTCGTCATAAGAACAGTCCGCCACAATCGGTTCATCTGCATATCGGCCGCAGTGTTTTGCTCTGCGGCCATTTTTATCGGTGCGCTGATGAGCCTGCCTTCCGCGTTTTTTTCCTCCAAGCGGCGTAAGCCCGCCAATGTGCTGCCCGGCTTCGGGCTGGCGCTGGGGTTTTCGCTGCTGTACCTGGCGCTGATCGTCCTGATCCCGCTGTCGGCAACGGTCCTCAAGACGTTCACCATGACGTGGGATGCGTTCTGGACGACCGTCACCGCGCCGCGCGTGGTGGCGTCGTACAAGCTGACGTTCGGGGCTTCGCTGATCGCCGCGGTGATCAACCTCGTGTTCGGGCTGATCGTGGCGTGGGTGCTGGTGCGCTATCGCTTTCCGGGCAAGCGGTTGATCGATGCGCTGGTCGACCTGCCGTTTGCGCTGCCGACTGCGGTGGCCGGCATTGCGCTCACCGCGTTGTACGCGCCGAATGGCTGGATCGGCTCGCGGCTGGAACCGCTGGGGCTGAAGGTCGCGTTCACGCCGCTGGGCATCGTGGTGGCGCTGACGTTCATCGGCCTGCCGTTTGTCGTGCGCACGGTGCAGCCGGTGCTCGAAGACTTGGAGGCCGAACTGGAAGAGGCGGCAGCCAGCCTGGGCGCCACGCGCTGGCAGACCTTCACTCGCGTGATTCTGCCGACCTTGTTGCCCGCATTGCTGACCGGTTTCGCGTTGGCCTTTGCGCGTGCCACCGGCGAATACGGCTCGGTCATCTTCATCGCCGGCAACATGCCGATGGTTTCCGAGATCACGCCGCTCATGATCTATTCCAAGCTGGAGCAATTCGATTACGCGGGCGCCACGGCCATTGCCGTCGTCATGCTCGGTATCTCGTTCACGCTGCTGCTGGTGATCAATCTGCTGCAAGCGTGGACGCGCCGCCGCGGCAATCGCAATGACGCCATCGAGCGTGCCCCCGAACCCCCGACCGCCAATGCGGCAGCTGGAGCCTGACATGGCCGGTACTGTTTCCCGTGAACCTGGTCAGGCGCCCGCTGGGGGCCGCCGAGGCGCCACCGCAGAGTCCGCCTGGGTGCGTGCAACGCTGATCCTCGTTTCATTCGTGTTCCTGGCGTTGTTCCTGTTCGTGCCGTTGGCGAGCGTGTTTGTCGAGGCGTTCAAGAAGGGCGTTGATGTGTATCTCGAAGCGCTGATCGAGCCCGATGCGCTTTCGGCGATCACCCTGACGCTGATCACCGCAGCGATTGCCGTGCCGCTGAACGTGGTGTTTGGCGTGGCGGCGGCATGGGCGATTGCCAAGTTCGAGTTTCGCGGCAAGAACCTGCTGCTGACGTTGATCGACTTGCCGTTTTCGGTGTCGCCCGTCATTGCGGGCCTGATCTACGTGCTGCTGTTCGGCGCGCAGGGCTGGTTCGGGCCGTATCTCTCCGATCACGATTTCAAGATCATTTTTGCGGTGCCGGGCATTGTGCTGGCGACGGTGTTCGTCACGTTTCCGTTCGTGGCGCGCGAGCTGATTCCGCTCATGCAGGCGCAGGGCAGTGAAGAGGAAGAGGCCGCCATCGTGCTCGGCGCCTCGGGCTGGCAGACGTTCTTTCGCGTAACGCTGCCGAACATCAAGTGGGGCCTGTTGTATGGCGTCATCCTCTGCAACGCGCGGGCGATGGGCGAGTTTGGCGCGGTGTCGGTGGTGTCGGGCCACATTCGCGGGCTGACCAACACGATGCCGCTGCACGTGGAAATTCTCTACAACGAATACAACTTTGCGGCCGCGTTTGCCGTGGCGTCGCTGCTGACATTGCTGGCGCTTGTCACGCTGGCGCTGAAGACGCTGGTCGAATGGCGCAGCCGTCGTGAGCTGGCTGATGCTGATGCCGGCGTGGGCGAAGGT
Source organism: Ralstonia sp. UNC404CL21Col (assembly GCF_000620465.1). Classification (GTDB taxonomy): domain Bacteria; phylum Pseudomonadota; class Gammaproteobacteria; order Burkholderiales; family Burkholderiaceae; genus Ralstonia; species Ralstonia flatus. The sequence continues at coordinate 113,759 of NZ_JIBE01000003.1, read as the reverse complement.
CCGGGCCAGCGCGTGGCACAACAGACATCCAATTCGAATTCGCACATCTCCGTGCAATCTCCGCTGGAAGGGAGCGCAGCATGAGCATCCAGGTTCAACACATCACCAAGCGCTTTGGCAACTTCGTTGCCCTCAACGATGTTTCGCTCGACTTCAAGCAGGGCGAACTGACTGCGCTGCTGGGCCCGTCGGGCTGCGGCAAGACCACGCTGCTGCGCATCATCGCCGGGTTGGAGCATGCCGATTCGGGCACGATTCACCTCAACGGCGAAGACGCATCGGACCAGCATGTGCGCGAGCGCCAGGTCGGCTTCGTGTTCCAGCATTACGCGCTGTTCAAGCACATGACGGTGTTCGAGAACGTGGCATTCGGCCTGCGCGTGAAACCGCGCGCGCAGCGGCCGAGCGAAGCGCAGATCCGCGCCAAGGTGAAGGAGCTGCTGGAACTCGTGCAGCTGGATTGGCTGGCCGATCGTTACCCGCCGCAGCTGTCTGGCGGGCAGCGTCAGCGGATTGCCCTGGCGCGCGCGCTGGCGGTGGAGCCGCGCGTGCTGCTGCTCGACGAGCCCTTCGGCGCGCTCGATGCCAAGGTGCGCAAGGAACTGCGCCGCTGGCTGCGCCGCCTGCACGACGATCTGCATGTCACGAGCCTGTTCGTTACGCACGACCAGGAAGAGGCGCTGGAAGTGGCCGACAACGTGGTGCTGATGAACCGCGGCCAGGTGGAGCAGGTCGGCAGCCCCGATGCGGTCTACAACACGCCGGCCACGCCGTTCGTCTACGGCTTCCTCGGCAACGTGAACCTGTTCCACGGCCGCCTGGAAGAGGGCGAGGGCGGCAGCGTGCTGCACGTGGGCGATTCGGCCATCGCCGTGCCGTCGGGCGGCGTGGATTCGTCCCGCGCCGATCAGGCGGTGGCCTTCGTGCGCCCGCATGAAATCGACCTCGAGCGCTATGCGCCGGGCGCCGAGGGCATTCCCGTGACGCTGCGCCGCGCGCTCACGCTGGGCGCCATCGCGCAGCTGGAACTGGAGCGCGAAGACACCGACGACATCATCGAAGTCTCCCTGCCCATCGAGCGCTTTCGCGCCGAGGGTTTCCGTGAAGGCGAAACGCTGGTGGTGCGCCCGCGCGCGATCCGTGTGTTCGCGCAAGGCAATGCACGGCCCGTCGCGCAAGCCGCCGTGTAACACGACGCTCCGACGACAACCAATACGAGAGGACACGAGCCATGAACTTCCAGCAACTGCGTTCCATCCGCGAGGCGGTGCGCCGCCAGTTCAACCTGACCGAAGTTGCCAACGCGCTGTACACGTCGCAGCCCGGCGTGTCGCGGCAGATTCGCGAGCTGGAGGATGAGCTTGGCGTGGAGATTTTCGAGCGCTACGGCAAGCGTTTGACGGGCCTGACCGAACCGGGCCGCGAGATCGTCCGCATTGTCGAACGACTGCTGCTCGAAGCCGAAAACCTGCGCCAGGCCGGCGAGGAATTCTCCGGCCGACAATCCGGCCGCCTGACCGTGGCGACCACGCACACCCAGGCGCGCTATGCGCTGCCGAAGGTGGTGCAGTCGTTCCGCAAGGAATATCCGCACGTCACGCTGGCGCTGCAGGAGGCTTCGCCCTCGCACATCGTCGAGCTGCTGCTGACGGGGCAGGCCGATATCGGTATCGCCACCGAAGCCGTGGCCAACGAGCCGGGGCTGACGTCGTTCGAGGCGTACCGCTGGCGCCACGTGCTGGTGGTCAGCCCGGACCATCCGCTGACGAAGAATCCGCTCCCGACGTTGGAAGACGTGGCGCAGTATCCGCTCATCACGTACGACGCGGGCTTCACGGGCCGACGCAACATCGACGCGGCATTTGCCAGCGCGGGCCTGCACCCTGAGATCGTGCTGACCGCCATGGATGCGGACGTGATCAAGACGTACGTGGCGCTGGATGTGGGCGTGGGCATCATCGCGTCGATGGCGTATGACGGCCGCAAGGACGACAACCTTGTCTGCATCGGGGCCGATCACCTGTTCGAGCCGAACACCACGCGTGTGGCGGTGCGCCGTGGCGCGTATCTACGCGGCTATGCGCATGACTTCATCGGGATGTTCGCGCCGCATCTGTCGCGCGAAACGGTGGCGGAGGCGGTGGCTTCGACGGTGGTGACGCAATCCGCGCGGGAGGCGCTGGCGGCGTAAGCGTCTCCCGGGCGGAGCCGGCTGCGCACCGTTCATCCGTCCAATCGCACCATTCGTCGCATCCGCATGGCGCTTGCCTGGGCGCCATTCCTATACTGCGGACATCCTCGGTTCCATCAGAGACCGCCATGTCCGCCGTGCCCTATACACCATCCCCACAATCCGCTGAATCCGACGCCGCCTTGCTACGCCGGGCTCGTCACCGCGCCGGCGCGCGCCTGGGGTTCCGGATTCACCTGCTGTCGTTTTTGGCTATTAACGCCGGGCTGGCCGTGATTGCGCTGTCGCGCGGCCAGTTCTGGTTTGTCTGGCCGCTGCTGGGCTGGGGCCTCGGCCTGGCCGCACACGGCCTGAGCCTGGCCTGGAGCCAAGGCAACGGTTACCAGCGCATGGTCGACCAGGAACTCGCCCGTTTGCGCCAGCAAGCCGGCCGCCAGTGATGCGGGAAACCCCAAGCTTCAACGCCGGAGAACCCTCCGGTAAGATCGCCCGCATGTTCGCCAATGTGTCGTTCCCTTCGCTTGCGGATTGCCTGCGCCTGGCCCGGCGTTGGGTGATCCGCTACGCCGTCATCATCGTCATCAATACGCTGATTGCGGCTGTGCTGGCGTTCGGCATCCGGCCGGAAGAGACGTTCTGGAAAGATTTCGTATTCAGTCAGGCGATCGGGCTGTCGATGTTCTCGCTGATCGGCATCCCGCGCCATGTGCTCTGGGGCGACGGCCCACCCAACAAGAAGGTGTTTCCGTGGATCATCGTGGGCGCGGTGCTGATCGGCGTGCCGCTGGGGCAGTGGATCGCACGGACGATCCTGTGCCTGAATAGCGTCAACCCGGAACCCTGGCGCGCGGACAGCCTCCGCATGAGTTTCATCATCGCCATGTTGGCAGCGCTTGGTGCAACGTATTTCTACTGGTCGCGCGGCAAGCTTGCGGCATTGCAGCGCCAGGCTGCACTCGACGCGCTGGAGCGCGAGGAGGCGGAGAAGCAGGTCGTGCGGGCGCAGCTGATGGCCCTGCAGGCGCAGATCGAACCGCACTTCCTCTTCAACTCGCTGGCGCACGTCGATGTGCTGATTGCGCGCGACCCGGCCGGCGCGCGGCGTCTGCTGCAGCATTTGATCGGCTTTCTACGCAGTTCGCTTTCGCACGCACGCGCCGAGCAGTGCACGCTGGTGCAGGAATTTGCGCTGCTGCGCGCGTATCTCGACATCCAGGCGCTGCGCTTCGGCAATCGGCTGCGTTTTTCATTGGCGCTGGACGATGCCATCGCCAACATCGTCATCCCGCCCATGCTGATTCAGCCGCTGGTGGAAAACGCCGTGGTGCACGGCATCGAGCCCGCGCGCGAGGGCGGTGAGATTGCTTTGTCAGCGCGCCTGGCTGCCGGCCATGACGGCGAGCGCCTCGTGCTGGAAGTGCGCGACACGGGCGTCGGTTTCGGCAACGACGGTGCCACGGGCTCGGGGCTGGGGCTCACGCACGTGCGTGAACGTCTGTCGCGCCTGTTTGATGGCGACGCGCGCCTGACGATCACCGAGACCGTGCCGCACGGCGTGACGATCATCGTCGAATTGCCGCTGGCGCATGAAACGGCGCCTGCACCGTCTGAAGCCGACGCGCCGGAATGGCGCTGCCGCTTCTCTCGCTCTGCCGCCACGGCCAATGCCACTGCCACCGCTGCGCTCTCTGCGCGCGCATCTGCCGGAACCTGATCGATGCCTGCTTCCCCCCGCTTGCTGATTGCCGACGATGAACCGGCGCTGGCTGAGAACCTCGTCGCCGAGCTGACGGCGCTGTGGCCCGATGCCACGCTGCTGCCGGCCGTGCACGACGGCCAATCCGTGCTCGACGTGATTGACGATGCGGCCGACGGGGAGGCGCCCGATGTGGTCTTTCTCGACATCCGCATGCCGGGGATGTCGGGCATCGACGTGGCGCGCGAGCTGTCGGCCCGCGAAGACCGGCCGCTGGTTGTGTTCGTCACGGCGTATGACCAGTTCGCGCTCGACGCCTTCGAGCAGGCCGCGGTCGACTACGTGCTCAAGCCCGTGCAGACCGAGCGCCTGGCCGAGACCGTCAAGCGGCTGAAGGACCGGCTCGGCGCGCGCCCGAACGGCAACGCCGCCGCCACCACCGCCGCCACGGACCCGGCGCAGACGCTGGCGGAACTCGTCGAGCGCCTTGCCGGGCTGCAGGGCGCGGCCCAAACGCGAGCCACGCCGCAGGGTGGGTATCTGCGCTTTATCAAGGCGCTGGTGGGGCAGGAGGTGCGGTTCATCCCCGTGGACGACGTGATCTATCTGGAAGCGACCGACAAATACGTCAACGTGGTGGCCGGCAGTGGCGAATCGCTGATTCGCACCAGCCTGCGCGAGCTGCTGACCCAGCTCGACCCCGAGCACTTCTGGCAGGTGCATCGCGGTACGGTGGTCAACGTGGCGCATGTGTCGAGCGCCGTGCATCTGTCGCTGGGCCGTCTGGGGCTGAAGATACGCGGGCGCACCGAGACGCTGCCCGTCGCGCGGCAATACGCGCATTTGTTCCGGCAGATGTAGTCGCCGCGGCGGCGGCTCCGCTATGATCCTTCGTGTCGTCAACGGATCGAGAGCGAGAGCACCCGCCATGGAGACACCCGCCGCACGCCCCGCCAGCAACGTTGCCGAGCCACGCCACGGCGGCCAGATTCTTGTCGATGCGCTGGTGGCCCACGGCGTCGATTTGGCGTTTGGCGTGCCCGGCGAGAGCTACCTCTCCGTCCTCGAAGGCTTCTACCAGCGCCGCGACCGCGCACGCTTCATCGTCTGCCGGCAAGAGGGCGGCGCCGCCAACATGGCCGACGCCTACGGCAAACTCACCGGTCGTCCCGGCATTGTCTTCTGCACGCGCGGGCCGGGCGCCACCAACGCCAGCATTGGCGTGCACACCGCATTTCAAGACTCCACGCCGCTGATCCTCTTCATCGGGCAGGTCGGCCGCGATTTCGTCGATCGCGAAGCGTTTCAGGAAATCGACTACCGCCGCATGTTCGGCCAGATGGCCAAGTGGGTCGCGCAGATCGACAGCGTCGAGCGCCTCCCCGAATACATCGCACGCGCCTTCCAGACCGCCACCGCGGGCCGCCCCGGCCCGGTTGTGCTGGCGCTGCCCGAAGACATGCTGACCGAGGTCGCCACCGTGGCCGATGTACCGCCGATGCCTCGCGCGATGGCGTGGCCGGCCCCGCATGACCTTGCGCAACTGAAGACGCTGTTGCAGAACGCGGAGCGCCCGATGCTGCTGCTCGGCGGCTCCGGCTGGACGCCGCAAGCGGCCGCCCGCATGCAAGCGTTTGCCGAGCGATGGAATCTGCCCGCGGGCTGCGTGTTCCGCCGGCAAGACCTGTTCGACAACCGCCACCCGAATTACGCCGGCGATGTTGGCATCGCCATCAACCCGAAGCTCGCGGCGCGCGTGAAAGAGGCCGACGTCGTGCTCGCCATCGGCACACGCCTGGGCGAGATGACGACCTCGGGCTACACGTTGTTCGATGTGCCGCGGCCCAAGCAGACGCTCGTTCACGTGCATGCCGGCGCGGAAGAGTTGGGGCGTATCTACCAGGCCGATCTGATGATCCACGCCTCGATGCCGGCGATTGCCGAGGCGCTGGATGGCGTGTCGCCGGATGCGCCGCCGCGTTGGTCCGCTTGGACAGAAGCCGCCAACGCCGACTACCGCGCCAACATCGCGCCGCCGCCGTTCGGTGGCAAGGGCATCGACATGGCCCGCGCCATGCAATGGCTGCGCGAGCGCCTGCCGCACAACAGCATCCTGACCAACGGCGCAGGCAACTACGCCACGTGGCTGCATCGCTTCTACCAATATGGCCCGCTGGCGGCCGGCTCGCGTACGCAGCTTGCGCCAACCAGCGGGGCGATGGGCTACGGCGCACCCGCCGCCGTGGCGGCCAAGATCGTCTGCCCCGACACACCCGTCATCTGCATGGCCGGCGACGGCTGCTTCCTGATGAACGGCCAGGAGCTGGCGACCGCCATGCAGTACAACGCGCCGGTGATCTTTATCGTGGTCAACAACGGCATGTACGGCACCATCCGCATGCACCAGGAGCGCGAGTACCCCGAGCATGTCAGCGGTACGGAGCTGCGCAACCCGGACTTCGCCGCGCTGGCCAGAGCCTACGGCGCTGAGGGGCACACGGTGCGCTCGCTCGAAGGGTTTCAGTCGGCGGTGGAAGCTGCGCTGGCGGCAAGCGTTGCCACCGTCATCGAAGTGCAGACCGATCCGAACATCATCAGCCCGCGCGCGACGATCGATTCGTTGCGCGCGCAGTCACGCAGTTGATTCCGCTTTCATTTTTCGTTTTCGCCAACGCCATTCACCCATTGCCATGACGATGATTCCTGTAACCGACCTGTGCGACATGCACGAAGACAAGCTGGTGTACGGAAGCCTGCGTGTGCTCACGCCGGTCTTCCGCAGCTTTGGCAAGCGCGCCGCGTTTGCCGGCCCGGCTTCCACGCTCAAGGTGTTTGAGGACAACGGCCTCGTACGCGCCGCGCTGGAAGAGCAGGGCGCTGGCCGCGTGCTGGTGATCGACGGCGGCGGCTCGCTGCGCTGCGCGCTGGTCGGCGGCAACCTCGGCAAGCTGGCCGAAGAGAACGGTTGGGAGGGCATTCTGCTCAACGGCTGCGTGCGCGATACGCGCGAGCTGGCCGAATGCAACGTCGGCATCCACGCCCTGGCGGTGCATCCGCGCAAGAGCATCAAGAAGAATGCTGGACAGCGCGAGGTGGGCGTGCAGATGCCGGGCGCATACATCCAGTCCGGCGAGTGGGTCTATGCCGATGAAGACGGCGTGCTGGTTTCGCAGGACATGCTCGAATGAACCACGCCAATGCCATCCATGTGTTCGTCTACGGCACGCTGCGCGCCGGTGAGGCGAACGACCTGCGGGTTGCTGCTGCAAAGCGCGGCATTCCCGAGCCGGAGCTGCTCGGTACGGCCATGTTGCACGGCCGCCTGTACGACTTTGGTGCGTACCCCGGCCTCGTGCTGGACCCGACCGGCACCGCCGTGCGCGGCGATGTGTATCGGATCGACGCGGCGCTCGTTCCGGTGCTGGACGAGATCGAAGAGGTCTACCCGGGCGGGGACGCGCTGTTCCTGCGCGAGAACCACGCCGTCATGCTGGGCAGCGAACCGGTCGACTGCATTGTGTATCCGGTCAGCCCCAAACACATTGCCGGGCGTGCTGTGATTACGGGCGGCGATTGGGTGGCGCATCGCTTGGCGCGCACCTGACGTGACTAGCCGCTCGGAAAACGCCGCATCTGCGGCGTTTTTTGTGCCCCTGCAATGTGACGGGCAGGCATCCGCTATTTTTCATAATGCGGAAAGGGGTTTTGGTCCGCAAAAATTCCGCATCGCACAGCACCATCCCTGTCTTTCATCATAGAAAAAATCTTTCCGTATCGTGGAATATTGATCGTAAGTCTTTGAAAATTAAGAAGTAAAAACTTGCGCTTGGAAACATCTTCTCCTTGTTGCGTTGCACTGCCCGTTTCTACACTCTTATATAAGACATATGACTTGAGCCACCCAGCGGCGCCCCAAGAAGGCGCCAGCGGCTCAAGGCGCAGAGTGAGTTACCGGTTATTTGATGGATGCGATCAAACAGGAGAGTGCGATGTCACGCGAACTCGAAGTGCAAAAGCTGCAGAAGGAATGGGATACCAACCCGCGTTGGAAGGGCATCAAGCGCGGTTATACGGCTGAAGACGTGGTGCGCCTGCGCGGTTCGCTGCAGATCGAGCACACGCTGGCCAAGCGTGGTGCCGAAAAGCTGTGGGACCTGATCAACAACGAGCCCTTCGTCAACGCCCTGGGCGCACTGACGGGCAACCAGGCCATGCAGCAGGTGAAGGCGGGCCTGAAGGCGATCTATCTGTCGGGCTGGCAGGTTGCAGGCGATGCCAACAGCAATGGCGAGATGTATCCGGACCAGTCGCTGTACTCGGTGGATTCGGTGCCCAAGGTCGTCAAGAAGATCAACAACACGTTCCAGCGCGCCGATCAGATCCAGTGGTCGGAAGGCAAGGACGACATCGACTTCTTCGCGCCGATCGTGGCGGATGCAGAAGCCGGTTTCGGCGGCGTGCTGAACGCGTTCGAACTGATGAAGGCCATGATCGAGGCCGGCGCTGCAGGCGTCCACTTTGAAGACCAGTTGGCCGCCGTGAAGAAGTGCGGCCACATGGGCGGCAAGGTGCTGGTGCCGACCCGCGAAGCCGTGAGCAAGCTCGTGGCCGCGCGTCTGGCTGCCGACGTGATGGGCGTGCCGACCGTGCTGATCGCCCGCACCGACGCAGAAGCCGCTGACCTGCTGACCACCGATGTGGACGAGAACGACAAGCCGTTCTGCACCGGCGAGCGCACCGTTGAAGGCTTCTACCGCACGAAGCCGGGTCTGCAGCAGGCCATCTCCCGTGGGTTGGCGTATGCGGAAGTGGCGGACCTCGTCTGGTGCGAGACCGGCAAGCCGGATCTCGAATACGCCAAGAAGTTTGCCGAAGCCATCCACGCCAAGTTCCCGGGCAAGATGCTGGCCTACAACTGCTCGCCGTCGTTCAACTGGAAGAAGAACCTGGACGACGTGACGATCGCCCGATTCCAGAAGGAACTCGGCGCGATGGGCTACAAGTTCCAGTTCATCACGCTGGCCGGTTTCCATGCCCTGAACTACTCGATGTTCAACCTGGCGTACGGCTATGCCCGCAACCAGATGAGCGCATTCGTCGAACTGCAAGAGGCCGAGTTCAAGGCGGCGGAAAAGGGCTTCACCGCGGTGAAGCACCAGCGCGAAGTCGGCACGGGTTACTTCGACGCGGTGACGCAGACCATCGAACGCGAGGCGTCGACCACGGCGCTGAAGGGCTCGACGGAAGACGAACAATTCTTCGAAGAAACGGCGCAAGCCAAGAAGGTTGCCTGAGGCTGCCGACGCATCCGGCACCTGGGTATCCGGGCCGGCCGTGCTGACCACACGCCGGCCTCTCGAACCGCGCTTCCTCAACGGCGCGGTTTTTTTCGTCCGGGATATTGCGACGTGTACGGCGTGGCCGCTCAGGCGCGCTTGAAGATCGATTCCAGATCCAGCGCCGACGTGGGTGTCGCGTGGAGGTCGAGCGAGTGCTCGATGTGCTCCAGGTGCTCGCGCATCAGGTCGTGCGCACGCTTGGCATCGCCGGTGGCGATCGCTTCGGTCAGGGTGTCGTGCTCGTGCTCGGGGCAAGCGGGCAGGCCAGGGCGATCATAGAGCGTGATGATCAGGCAGGTGCGCGACACCGCCTCGCGCGTCAGCCGTTCCAGCACATGGTTGCCGGCCATCTCGGCAATGAGGACGTGGTATTCGCCGGACAGACGGATGGTGGCTGCCCGATCGCCTCGTTCGCGTGCGGCGTGTTCTGCCGCGATGTGTTCGCGCAGGCGTTTGGCCTTTGCCGGCGTGCACGCGTTTGCCAGCATGCTGGCCAGTTCGGGTTCGATGATGCGGCGGGTCTGGAAAACGTCGCGCGCCTCTTTCACGGAAGGCTGCGCGACGAACGCGCCCTTGTTCGGCACGAGGGTCACCAGATGCTCATGCGCCAGACGCGCCAGCACCTGGCGGATGCGCGGCCGGCCGGCGCCGGTCGCTTCGCACAGCCGTTCTTCGACCAGCTTGGTGCCGGCCGGCAGTCGGTGCTCCATGATGGCCGTCAGCAGGCCCTGGTAGATCGGTTCGGCAGCCGGTTGGCTGTCGGCAGGTTCCCGTGCGGGTGCGGGCATGGCAGGTGGCGTTGCAGAAGAAAAAGCGGAATGGTGCATGGTAGCAAATGCTCCACTCCGCTTTGCGCTACGCCAACGCAAACGGGGCAAGCATCCCGGTATAGGGTTTCGGAAGCGGCCGGGCCCAGTCGCCGCGCTTGCTGGTGGAAAGCCGCATGCCGACCAGCGCCTCGACCAGCTTCACCGCAGCCACCACGCCGTCGATGACCGGCACGTGCAGCTCGGCGCTCAGGTCTTCACACAGGTCGGCCATGCCGGCACAGCCGAGCACGATGCAGTCGCTGCGGTCTTGCGCAAGCGCGCTGCGGCAGGCTTCGAGGATGATCTGGCGTGCGTTGGAGCCGGGTTTCTCCAGGTCCAGCACGGGCAGGTCGCTTGCATGGACGTTGCGGCACGCATGCCGCATGCCGTAGCGCTCGGCCAGGTGCCACGCCATGCCGACGGTGCGCTCGAGCGTCGTCACCACGCTGAAGCTGTTGCCGATCAGGCTGGCCATGTGCATGGCCGCTTCGGCGATGCCGATTACCGGGCCGTGCGCAAGTTCACGTGCAGCGTAGAGGCCCGGATCGCCGAAGCAGGCGATGACGTAGGCATCGGCGCCGTCGCGTTCGCCGTGGCGGATTTCTTCCAGGATGCCGGGCACCGAGAGCGCTTCGTCGTAATGGCTTTCGATGGAAGCCGGGCCCATCTTCGGGCTCACCGCCGTGATGCGCGTGCCCGATGCGGCCGCGGCTTGCGCGCAGCGGCCGATGAGCGCGGTCATGCTCGTCGTGGTGTTGGGATTGATGATGCGGATGTTCATGTTGTTGATGCGTGGATGACGCCGGTTAGCGGGAGAGGGTGCCTTGCTTGCGGCTGAGCACGGTGTAGAGCACCAGCGCGATGCCCACGCCGATGAACCAGCTGTAATTGGCCAGCACATGCAGCCGTTCGAAGACCACGCACGCCATCGGAATCAGCGCGGACGGGATCATCGTCCAGACGGCGGCGGGGTTGTAGCCGTTGCGGTACCAGTAGCGGCCCGTGGGGCGCAGCGTGTAGAGGTCGTCGACATGCACCTGCTGCCGCTGCACAAAGCAGTAGTCCGCGATCAGGATGCCGAACAGCGGGCCAATGAACGCGCCCAGCACGTCGATCGTGTAGTGGATCACCTCGGGGTTGTTGTAGAGGTTCCAGGGCGTGATGAAGATCGACGCGACTGCCGCGATCATGCCGCCCGTGCGCCAGCTGATGTGCTGCGGCGCCACGTTGGAAAAGTCGAACGCCGGCGACACGAAGTTGGCGACGATGTTGATGCCGATGGTCGCGATCATGAACGTGAGCGCACCGAGCACGACGGCCGTGATGTTGTCGATGCGGGCAACCACGGCGACGGGGTCGGAGATCATCTCGCCGAACACCGGCAGCGTGGCCGACGTGGTGATGACCGTCAGCAGCGCAAAGCCGAGAAAGTTGACCGGCAGCCCCCAGAAATTGCCGCGTTTGACGGAGGTGAAATCCTTGCCGTAGCGGGAGAAGTCACCGAAGTTCAGCATCGGGCCGGAGAAGTACGACACCACCAGCGCGATCCCGCCGAGCACCACCGGCACGGCATCCCAGCCCTCGTATTTGAGAAAGGAAAGCGTGAGGTTGATGTTGTCCCAGCCGGCCTTGTGCACCAGCCATGCGGCCAGCGCGATCATCACCACATACACCGCCGGGCCTGCCCAGTCGATGAACTTGCGGATCGATTCCATGCCGTGCCAGAACACGAACGCCTGCAAGACCCACAGCAGCATGAACGCCGCCCAACCGAGGGTCGACAGGCCGACAAAGCCATGCTGCGCAACGTCGGCATACGGGGCGAGCTGCGGCATGAACTTCAGCGCCAGCACGATGAACGCGCTCGATGCCAGATAGGTCTGGATGCCGTACCACGCCACGGCGATCAGCCCGCGGATGATGGCCGGAATGTTGGCGCCCAGTACCCCGAACGACGCGCGGCAGATCACCGGATACGGCGTGCCCGTCGCCTGGCTGGGTTTGGCGACGAGGTTGCAGAACACCTGCACGATCACGATGCCCACCAGCAATGCAAACAGCACCTGCAGGCTCGACAGGCCCAGCGAGAACAGGCTCGCTGCCGTCAGATAACCGCCCACGCTGTGCACGTCCGACATCCAGAACGCGAAGATGTTGTAGGTGCCCCAGGACTGCTTGCGCAGCGGTGCCAGATCTTCGTTGGTGAGCCGCGGGTCGTAGTGCGGCTTGATGATGACGTGGGGATGCGCGTGTGGCGAATCAACCGCCTGCGCCGCCGAAGCGGTGGTCGTGGTCATGCTGTCTCCTTTGGTTTTTTGCCGGTTTCCGGACCGGGCGATCTTGTGCGCAAAAATGTACACAACTTGTTTTTGTTTTGTGTACAAAGTTGTATGCGCCAGGAAGCCAAGAGTCAAGGAGAAAAAAAGCCGCCTGAAAAGGCGGCTAGTTATCGTGTTGCGGGAGGTCGCTTCAGCGGTAGACGATCACCGGAATCTCGGTATGCGTGAGCACCTTCTGCGTTTCGCTGCCGAGCAGCAACCCGGCCAATCCCCGCCGCCCGTGCGAGGCCATGAAGATGACGTCGCAGCCATGGCGTTCGGCCGCGTCGATGATGCCCATGTACGGGACGGCGAAGCAGCTCATGTCGGTGTCGCACGTGATGCCGGCGCTGACGGCGGCGTCTTCCACGTCCTTGAGGACCACGCGCGCCTGCGCTTCGACGCGCTCCTTGAACGCCTGGGGCGTCTCCACGACGATCTCGGAAAACGGCGTGTACGGGTATTCCTCCAGGCAGGTGTAGGCCGTCAGGCGCGCGCCCAGCGTCTTGGCAAAGTCGAGCGCGCCCGCCACTGCCTTGCGCGACAGCTCGGAACCATCGGTCGGGATGAGGATGTGCTGGAACATGCGGCCTCCTGAGGTGGGATGCGGGAAGACGTTCTTGTCTTGATTGTAGGCCGCATGCGGTGTTTCACCCACTCGGGGTGATTGCTAATCCATCCCGATCAAGGCGTCTGCCCGGCGCCAGTAGGCCGGGTTGCCATACGTGTTCTTGAGGAAGTCGATGAACAGGCGCACGCGCAGCGGCAGATGCTTGCGCTGCGGAAACACTGCGTGGATGCCGATCGGCGGCGCTTCAAAGGCGTCGAGCACCGTCACCAGCTTGCCGGTGGCAATGTCGTGCCCGACCTCCCACCATGAGCGCCACGCCAGGCCGTAGCCTTGCAAACACCACTCGCGCAGCACGGCGCCGTCGGTGCATTCCATCGTGCCCGACACCTTCACGGTGACGGCCTTGCCGCCTTGCTGGAAGACCCAGCCGCGCTGCACGTTGGCGCTGGCGCCAAAGGCCAGGCAGTTGTGGGTGGAAAGCTGCTCCACCTGCGTCGGAACGCCACGGCGCTCCAGGTATGACGGCGCAGCCACCACCACGCGGCGGTTTTCCCACAGGCGGATCGACACGAGGCTCGAGTCGGGCAGATCGCCCAGGCGGATGGCGCAGTCGAAGCCTTCGTTGACGAGGTCGACGACGCGGTCGCCCAGGTCCAGCGTCATCGAGACATCCGGATGTGTCTCGATGAAGTCCGGCACCATCGGGGCGACATGACGGCGGCCGAAACCGGCGGGGGCGGTCACGCGCAGATGCCCGCTGGCTTTCACGCCACCGGCCGAGACGCTGGCCTCGGCGTTGTGCAGGTCATTGAGAATGCGCTGACAATCTTCCAGGAAGGCTGATCCCTCGAACGTCAGCGTGATGCGCCGCGTGGTGCGGACGAGGAGTTTGACCCCGAGGCGTTCTTCCAGCGCGTCGATGCGGCGCCCGATGATGGCAGGCGCCACGCCTTCAGCGGCGGCGGCGGCGGATAGGCTGCCGCGTGTTGCGACGGCGACAAAGGTTTCGAGCTGCTTGAAATGATCCATGCCTGATGTATACCGTGCCGACCGGGGCCTGCGGGATTGTGACGAATATAAAGGTTATCACTCGTCATTCCGTCGGTAAAAGTTAAAGATCAAGTGACCATTGCCGTCTTTGTGCGGTGCGTCAGCTTTTCTACAATGGCCCTCGTTGCGAAGGTCGGCAAGGCGTTCTGCGTAATGGAACGCGCGAGCGCGTGGCCTTCGGGTCCGTGGAGCTTCTGATGAGTTCGATTCGCGCGGTGGTTTTCGATGCCTATGGCACGTTGTTCGACGTGTATTCCGTGGCCGCGCGCGCCGAGCAACTGTTTGCGGGCAAGGGCGAAGCGCTGTCGGTGCTGTGGCGCGACAAACAGATCGACTACACGCGCATCCGCTCGCTGGCCGGCCCGTCGGGCGAACACTACAAGCCGTTCTGGGACATCACCGTCGATGCGCTGCGCTACGCGGCCGCACGCCTGGGCGTAGAGCTTTCCGCCCACGACGAAGCCACGCTGATGCGTGAATATGCGTGCCTGTCGGCGTTTCCCGAGAACGTGCCTGCGCTGCGCCGCCTGCGAGAGATGGGCTTGCCGCTGGGCATCCTCTCCAACGGCAACCCGCAGATGCTCGACATTGCCGTGAAGAGTGCCGGCATGTCCGGGCTGTTCGATCACGTGCTGTCGGTCGATGCGGTCAAGCTCTACAAGACCGCGCCGCAAGCCTATGCGCTGGCGCCACAAGCGTTTGGTGTGCCGGCGGAACAGATTCTGTTTGTCTCGTCCAATGGCTGGGATGCCTGCGGCGCGACGTGGTACGGCTTCACAACGTTCTGGATCAACCGCCTGGGGCATCCGCCCGAGGCGCTCGACGTGGCGCCCACCGCGGCCGGCCACGACATGCGCGATCTGCTGCAGTTCGTGCAGGCAACACAAGCGACGTAAGGCATTGCATTTAATCGGTCCAGCCATAGGACCGAACCCGTTCAACCCTCACATCATCCTCTGGAGAACAACCATGGCGCTCACGCTGCCCCAAGGCATGGAGATCAAGGCCGAGATTCTGCCGGCCTACGAAGACATTCTGACCCCCGAAGCACTGGCGCTGGTTGCCAAGCTGCACCGTGCCTTCCAGCCGCGTCGCAAAGAGCTGCTGGCTTCCCGTGTCGAGCGCGCCAAGCGCCTGGACGCCGGCGAGCGCCCGGATTTCCTGCCGGAAACGAAGGCCGTGCGTGAAGGCGACTGGAAGGTTGCTCCGATCCCGCCGGCACTGCATTGCCGCCGTGTGGAAATCACTGGCCCGGTCGATGCCAAGATGGTCATCAACGCGTTCAACTCGGGCGCGGACAGCTACATGACCGACTTCGAAGATTCGAATTCGCCGAGCTGGCACAACCAGATCCAGGGCCAGGTCAACCTGAAGGCCGCCATCCGCCGCACGCTGACGCTGGAGCAGAACGGCAAGACCTACAAGCTCAACGACAAGATCGCCACGCTGCAGGTGCGTCCGCGCGGCTGGCACCTCGACGAGAAGCACGTGCTGATCGACGGCGAGCGCGTGTCCGGCGGCATCTTCGACTTTGCGCTGTTCCTGTTCCACAACGCCAAGGAGCAGATCGCGCGCGGCGCCGGCCCGTTCTTCTACCTGCCCAAGATGGAAAGCCATCTGGAAGCGCGTCTGTGGAACGACATCTTCGTGATGGCGCAGAACGAGATCGGCCTGCCACAAGGCACGATCAAGGCTACCGTGCTGATCGAAACCATCCTCGCCGCGTTCGAGATGGAAGAAATCCTGTACGAACTGCGTGAGCACAGCGCGGGCCTGAACGCCGGCCGCTGGGACTACATCTTCTCGTGCATCAAGAAGTTCAAGGTCGACAAGAACTTCTGCCTGGCCGACCGCGCCAAGGTGACGATGACCTCGCCGTTTATGCGTGCCTACGCGCTGCTGCTGCTCAAGACCTGCCACAAGCGCGGTGCACCCGCCATCGGCGGCATGAGCGCGCTGATCCCGATCAAGAACGATCCGGAGAAGAACGCCATCGCCATGGCCGGCATCATCAACGACAAGAAGCGCGACGCGACCGACGGTTACGACGGCGGCTGGGTGGCACACCCGGGCCTGGTCGAGCCGGCCATGAAGGAATTCGTGGCAGTGCTGGGCGACAAGCCGAACCAGTTCGAGAAGCAACGCCCCGACGTGGAAGTGAAGGCTGCCGACCTGCTGGACTTCCAGCCGGAAACGCCGATCACCGAAGCTGGCCTGCGCATGAACATCAACGTCGGCATCCACTACCTGGGTGCCTGGCTGGCCGGCAACGGTTGCGTGCCGATCCACAACCTGATGGAAGATGCCGCCACGGCAGAAATCTCCCGCTCGCAGGTGTGGCAGTGGATCCGCTCGCCCAAGGGCAAGCTGGAAGACGGCACCAAGGTCACGGCTGAACTGGTGCGCAAGCTGATCCCGGAAGAATTGGCCAAGGTGAAGGAGACGGGCGCGGTGGGCCACTTTGACCGCGCTGCGGAAATCTTCGAACAGATGTCGACGTCGGAAGACTTTGCGGAATTCCTGACGCTGCCGCTGTACGAAGAAATCTAAAAAAATCGCTCACGGTCCTACTGCGCGCCCCGATCTTGGCTCTGCGATGCTCGCCGTACTCATGTACGGCTGCGCTTCTCGCGCCAACCTCGGGTCGCTCGCTACGGATCTTGAACGATTTTTAAGCGACGCTTAAAGCGCGCAACGGAAACGCCGGCTGGGGCAACCCGCCGGCGTTTTTTCATTTGGCGCAAGGCAGGCCAAGCCGCGCGATAATGTCACGAAATCTTGCGGAGGCCGCTTTGCGCTTTGAACACCTGGTGGAAGTCAACGATCCACTGAACCCCCTCATCGACACGCTGACCCTGAACCAGATCTGGCAAGGCCTGGTGCTGCGCGTGCGCGAGCAAACCGAATTTGTCGAAAGCCTGGACGAATGCATCATCACCGCTGAAGGCGACGGCTGGGTCGAGCGCGAACTCGTGTTCGGCAAGGCGCGCATCCAGGACCGCGTGACGCTCGAGCCCCACAAGCGCGTGACGTACACCACCGAAGCCACGGGCGAACACGCCGGCGGCTCGCTGACCATGACGATCGAGAGCAACGAGGCCAACGCCGCGTTCATCCGCTTCATCTACGACACCACGCTGCCCAACGCCGACGAAACCGGCGACACGCGCTACGCCGAGATCGTCAAATCCGCCTACCGGGAATCCGACATCGACACCGTGCGCCGCATCCGCGAGATCGCCGCCACCGGCCGCCTCGGCTGACGTGTCCCGCCCGGCCGGCGCTGGAGGAGGCGCTGGCCCGGTTTGCTCTGCCTGCACCCTGGTCGTCTCACACATCACGACAACGAGACCATGACGACATTCACGCCCACCCTGGAGGCGCTGCGCGCGCGTTACGGCGAGCGCTTCAAATGGCTCGTTCTCTTCACGCTGATGGTGGGTGCGGTGTCGTCCGTCATCTCCGCCACGATCGTGAACGTGGCGATTCCCGATCTGAGCCGGCATTTCGTGCTCGGGCAGGAACGCGCGCAGTGGGTATCGGCCAGCTTCATGGTCGCGATGACGTTGTCGATGCTGCTGACACCGTGGCTGCTGCTGCGTTTCGGGCTGCGTCGCACGTTTATCGGCGCGTTGCTGCTGCTGGGCGTCGGCGGGCTGGCGGGTGGCCTGTCCCCCAATTACGAAGTGATGATCGCCATGCGCGTCGTGGAAGGGATTGCTGCCGGCATCATGCAGCCGCTGCCCAACATCCTGATCCTGCGCGTGTTTCCGGAGCGGGAGCAGGGCAAGGCGTTCGGTCTGTTCGGCTTTGGTGTTGTGCTGGCGCCGGCCGTGGGCCCGAGCGTGGGCGGTTTCCTGGTGGAGTTGTTCGGCTGGCGCTCGATCTTCTTCGTGGTGATGCCGTTCACGCTGATCGGCTGGGCGATGGCGCGGCGCTTCATGGCCATCAATTCGTCGATGGCGGGCGAGCCCAAGCCGCTCGATTGGCGTGGCCTGCTGCTGATCGGCGGTGCGACCGTCACGCTGCTCAACGGACTGGTCGCGCTGCACGGCGATGTGGCGCACGGCGTTGTGCTGATGCTCGTGTCGGCCGTGTGCCTGGCGGGCTTTGTGTTCTGGCAGCGGCGGGTGGAGTCGCCGTTGCTCAACCTGCGGCTGTTCAGCTACCGGCAGTTTGCGATGGGGGCGGTCGTGGCTTTCATCTACGGGGCCGGGCTGTACGGCTCGACGTACCTCGTGCCGGTGTATATGCAGGTGGCGCTGGCCTATGCGCCGTCGCGCGCCGGGCTGGTGCTGCTGCCCGCCGGCCTCGTGCTGGCCGTGACGATCATGCTGGCGGGGCGGCTGACCAATCGCATCGAGCCGTTCCGGTTGGTGTCGTTCGGGCTGGCAGCGCTGGCGCTTTCGTTTTTCCTGATGGCGACCAACACCCGGGCAACGAGCTATCTGCTGCTGATCGCCATCGCCGTCATCGGGCGGATCGGGCTGGGTTTCGTGCTGCCGTCGCTGAGCCTGGGCGCCATGCGTGGTGTCGATTTCACGTTGATCGCCCAAGGCTCCAGCGCCGTCAATTTCCTGCGCCAATTGGGCGGGGCGATTGGCGTGTCGGCTACGGGCATTTTTCTGCAATGGCGGCTCGCCACGCGCGGTATCGAAACGGTGCACGGTGCGGCAGTCGACCCGGAGGCGCGCATCCTGGCCTTTGACGAGACCTTCGTCTTTCTCGGCACGCTGTGCGCACTGGCCGTGCTGGCCGCATGGCGCATGCGCCGCCGCGAGCTACCGTCCGCCATTCCTGCAGCGCAATAAAAAACCGGGCACGGGGCCCGGTTCTTCGTTGGCGATTCGACGATCAGGTCGTTGCGCCGCTCTTCAGTTCTTCGACGAGGTCGATGTACTTTTGCTTGGCCTCGTCCTGCGCCGTGCCTTTCAGGCCTTCCCACGCCTCAAACTTGTAGCGGCCGACGATGTCGGTAAAGCCCGGCTTGTCGCCGTGCGCGTCACCTTCAGCGCCTTGCTTGTACAGCGCGTACAGGCGCAGCAGCGTCATGTTGGCGGGGCGCTCGGAGAGGCCCTTGACGTCGATTTGGGCTTGGTCGAAACGGGCTTGCAGGTCGCTCATGATGATTCCCGGCTGAAAACAATGGTCTGGCGATGATAGCGCCGGGGTTGGGCGGTCGGGCCGTTTGAATTCGAGGACGGCTTCGGTTTTCTGCGCGATGTTTGGCCCGGTTTCCAGAGGCGCAGCCACGGGTTTGCGCATTCAGGCGCCACACCAGCCGGTACAATGCCGCCATGCCCTGGATTCTTGCTTTCGATACCTCCACCGAGTTCTGTTCCGTCGCCCTTGGTGACGGCACGCGCACGCTGTTCCGCCATGAACACACCGGCCCGCGCTCCAGTAGCCGCGTGCTGCCGGCGGCTTCCGAATTGCTGGCCGAGGCGGGCATCGCCCTGGCCGATTGCGCTGCGATTGCTTTTGGCGCCGGGCCGGGTTCCTTCACCGGGCTGCGCACAGCGTGCGGCGTGGCGCAGGGTTTGGCGTTTGGTGCGGATCTGCCGGTCGTGCCGGTCAACTCGCTTGTTGCCTGCGCCGAGCTGACGCGCGCAACGTTGCCCGCCGGCACGGCTGTGACCATTGCGCTCGATGCCCGTATGGACGAGTGCTACTGGGCCAGCTTCATTCCCGCCGATGCGGCGCAGGACGCATCCGGTTGGCACGCGCTTTCCGCCATCCAGGTCAGCGGCCCACAAAACGTTGTCGCGCCGTCGCAGCCGTATTGGCTGGCGGGCAATGCCGCCGCGGTGTTCGGCGATCAGTTGAGCATCGCTGCAGGGGCCGCCGCTGTGTTGCCCGAAGTTGCGCCGCACGCTCGGGAAATCATCACCGTGGGTCTGCGCCTACTGGCCGCCGGCCATACGGTGCGGCCTGAAGATGCGGCGCCGCTCTATGTCCGTGACAAGGTCGCGCTCACCATTGAAGAGCGCCAAGCGGTGCAGCAGGCCAAGGCGGCCGCAGGTGCCCAGCCATGAGCCTGATCGACAACGCACTGGCCCGCGTCATCACGCAGGCGCCGCTGCCTGCGGGCTGGCGCGCAGAGCGCATGACGGCTCGCGATCTGGAGGGCGTTGCGGCGGTGGAGCTGGCGGCGTTCAAATTTCCCTGGTCGCGCGGCAACTTTGAGGATTCGCTCAAGTCCGGCCACCTCGGCATTGTGTTGCGTGACGGCGGCAACGAGGTCGCGGGCTACCTGATCCTCATGCCTGTGGTGGACGAGATGCACCTGCTCAACGTGACGGTGGCACCGGCGTGGCAACGGCAAGGCCTCGGCCATTGGCTCATGCGTCTGGCCACGGCGCTCACGTTGGTGCATGGCTTCGGCAGCCTGCTGCTGGAAGTGCGTCCATCCAATACCGGCGCGATTGCGCTGTATCACCGTATCGGCTTTGCCGAGATCGGCCGGCGCAAGCGCTATTACCCGGCCGAAAACAACACGCGCGAAGATGCGCTCGTCATGCGCATGGTGTGCGAGGCGAGCGGGGTGGAGGCCGCATGAATCGTCGATCCCGAATGCTGGAAGCGCTGGGCGTTTCGACCGAATGGACCTTGCGCGGGGCTGAGCCGGCCGGGGTGGAGGCCGTCGAGGTCGCTGTCGCCGAGCCGGTGGCCGTCGAGGTGGAAGCCGATTCGTTTGTTGTGGCTGAGTCCGAGTCGGTGCGACTTGAAACGCAAACGCCTGTCATGGAGGTGGCAGCGCCATCTGACACGGCCGCGCCGCGCGCCCAACGCATCGCCGCGTTCGACTGGGCACAGCTCGAAGCCGCCGTTTCCAACTGCACCTCGTGCAAGCTGTGCGAGCGCCGCACGAACACCGTGTTCGGCGTTGGCGATCGCGAGGCGGAATGGATGCTGATCGGCGAGGCGCCGGGCGAGCAGGAAGACAAGCAGGGCGAGCCGTTCGTCGGCCAGGCCGGCAAGCTGCTCGACAGCATGCTGCGATCGATCGGCCTGTCGCGCGAGAAGGGCGTGTTCATCGCCAACGTGCTCAAGTGCCGTCCACCCGGCAACCGGGATCCGGAGCCGGACGAAGCCGCGATGTGCGATCCGTATCTCAAGCGTCAGATTGCGCTGGTCAAGCCGCGCATCATCGTCGTGCTGGGTCGCATTGCAGCGCAAAACCTGCTGCAGACGCAAACGCCTGTCGGCAAGCTGCGCGGCAAGGTGCATGAAGTGGAGGGTGTGCCCGTGGTGGTGACGTACCACCCGGCGTACCTCTTGCGCACGCTGACTGACAAGGCGCGTGCGTGGGAAGACCTCTGCCTGGCGCGCAAAATTTACGCGGAGCGCGGCGGCCAGTAGTCAGTGGCCCGCCTGCGGGGCGGGCACTGCGTCAGTGGTGCTTGTCTTCGCCGATGAGCGCGGCGGTGTGAAACAGCTTTTCGTTGAGACGATGCCGGCGCATGACCAGCGCCATCGTCACGCAGACGAAGATGCCGAACGACACGATCACGACGCTCACCGACACGTTAAGCTTGATGAGCAGCGCGTAGAGGCACAGCATCAGCAGCACGGAGACATTCTCGTTGAAGTTCTGCACGGCGATCGAGTGGCCGGCCGAGAGCAGCACGTGTCCGCGGTGCTGCAGCAGTGCATTCATCGGCACCACGAAAAAGCCTGACATGGCGCCCACGATCATCAGGAACAGGTAGGCGATCATCATGTACAGCGGCAGCTTCATATGGCCGATGTGGAACGTGACTTCCGGGATCGTGTGCTTGGTGTAGAACGCCATCAGCATGACGACCGCGCCCATTGCCACGCCCACCGGCAGCACGTCGAGCGAGCGGCGCAGCGGAATCTTCACGGCCGCAGCCATGGCGCCGGCCGCCACGCCGACGGCCACCACGGCTTGCAGAATGGCGCCCTGCGAGAGGTTCAGCTCCAGCGATTGCTCGGCCCACTTCAGCACGATGAATTGCAGCGTGGCGCCCGCGCCCCAGAACAGCGTCGTCACCGCCAGGGAGATCTGGCCCAGCTTGTCGCGCCACAGTGCGTTGAAGCAGTCGGCAAACTCCGAAATGAGACGTACCGGATTCTTTTCCTGTTGCGGATAGCGCGCGCCGGTGTCGGGAATGCGCGTGTTGAACAGCGCCGCGATCAGGTAGATCACCATGATCACCAGCATCGCCGCTTCGGCCGGGGTGTCGATGCGCTCGAGCCCCGGAATGTCGAACGACAGCAGCCAAGCCGACACATGGTTTGAGATCAGCGCTCCGCCGAGCACGGTGCCCAGGATGATCGAGCCGACGGTAAGGCCTTCGATCCATCCATTGGCGGCGACGAGTTTTTCAGGGGGAAGGAGTTCGGTGAGGATGCCGTACTTGGCGGGCGAATAGGCTGCCGCACCAAAACCGACCACACCATAGGCGAGCAGCGGGTGCAGACCAGTGAGCATCACACCGCAGCCCACCAGCTTGATCGCATTGGTGATGAGCATCACCTTGCCCTTGGGCCGGGAATCGGCAAACGCGCCGACGAATGCGGCAAGTAAAACGTAAGAGAGCACGAAGAACAGCTTGAGCAGCGGGGTCATCCACTGCGGCGCATGCATCTCTGTCAGAAGGGCGATGGCGGCAATGAGCAGCGCATTGTCGGCGAGCGACGAAAAAAACTGCGCCGCCATGATGGTGTAAAAACCCTTCTTCATACCTTCGAATTCATCCCCGTAGACCGCGGTGCCATCTTCCTCTTCACGACCTGCCGGCAGCATGCCGGCACTCGGAAGTGCCCCCCGGGGGTGCCGGCCAAGCGTTGCGACGGCTGACCGGCCGTGCAGCGCACAGGTGCGCGGTGGCGGCATCGAAGCCTGTGCCCGCGCGGGCTCCCCTGGTTGTGGTTCCCTTGGACGGGGCCCATGCAGTGCTGTAAGACATGCATCGCCGGGCAACCGCGGGAATCTTCACTGACAGACGTTCGGGCCATGCGTTCCGCCCGGAATGTGTTTTGGTCTCGCCTGCTCGCATGGTCAAACCGGATGTGACCGCATCGCGCAAAAAGAAGTGGCGGGTGCCCAACTTTCCTTATGCTGACAGCGCATCACAACTGTTTTCCCATGCCTGAATTGAACGGCTTTATATCATGAAACTTGTGCGCTTCCGGTGACGGCGGCGCACTTTCTTTTTGGCGCGCCGATGACAGCTGCGAACCAGTTGGCGTCCTGTGGTCAAATAGAACGCTCATCGCGTGAGGTCGGGCGCACCGGCCCCGCAACGTCCATTTGCCTGTTGCATTGCAGCACCGACGCCGCGCCACAAGCGCGCCATCGCATTCACGTTTTGCAGGTTTGCCGTCATGCCAAGACCCATCCAGGCCGTCATCCACGGCCCAGCACTTGCCAATAATCTCCAGGTTGCCCGCCGTCATGCGCCCAACTCGCGTGTGTGGGCCGTCGTCAAAGCCAACGCGTATGGCCACGGCATCGAACGCGTGTATGAAGGCCTGCGCCAGACCGACGGTTTCGGCCTGCTCGATCTGGACGAGGCCGTCCGCCTGCGCCAGCTCGGCTGGCAGGGGCCGATCCTTCTGCTGGAAGGTTTTTTCAAGCCGGAAGACCTGGCCATCGTCGAGCAGTACCGCCTGACCACCACCGTCCACTGCGAAGAGCAACTGCGCATGCTGGAACTGGCACGCCCGAAAGGGCCCATCAGCGTGCAGCTCAAGATCAATACGGGCATGAGCCGCCTCGGCTTCGCGCCTGCCGCCTACCGCGCCGCCTGGGAGCGCGCCCGCGCCATTTCGGGCGTCGGCACGATCGTCCACATGACGCATTTTTCCGATGCCGACGGTCCGCGCGGCATCGAGCATCAACTCGTCGCGTTTGAACAGGCCACGCAAGGTTTGCCGGGCGAGGCGTCGCTTTCCAACTCCGCGGCCACGTTGTGGCACCCGAAGGCGCATCGCGACTGGGTGCGCCCGGGCGTGATCATGTACGGCGCCTCGCCGACGGGCGTGGCGGCGGACATCGACGGCACGGGCCTGATGCCGGCCATGTCGCTCAAGAGCGAGCTGATCGCCATCCAGGATCTGCAGCCCGGCGCGACGATCGGTTACGGCTCGCGCTTTGTCGTGGAACAGCCGATGCGCATCGGCATCGTCGCGTGCGGTTATGCCGACGGCTACCCGCGTCATGCGCCCGGTTGGGACGGCAACCATACGCCGGTGCTGGTCGATGGCGTGCGCACGCATATCGTGGGCCGCGTGTCGATGGACATGATCACCGTCGACTTGGCGGGCGTGCCCGAAGCGCGCGTCGGCACCCCCGTCACGCTGTGGGGCGAGGGCTTGCCGATCGACGACGTCGCGCAGGCGTCCGGCACGGTCGGCTATGAGCTGATGTGTGCATTGGCGCCGCGCGTGCCGGTGTCCGTTGAACCGGTCAGCACGGCAGAGGCCGGCGACCTGGGCAAGGCTGCCTGAGCGCAGCATCGTCAATACAAAGATCAAGCGGCGGCCGCCCATGCGCGGCGCCGTAAGCAGGGGGTTGTTTGGCCAAGAGCAAGACGGTCTATACGTGCACCGAATGTGGCGGCACGGCACCGAAGTGGGCGGGGCAGTGCCCGAATTGCCAGCAGTGGAACACGCTGGTGGAAACCGTCGCGCAGCCGACGTCCGGCGCCGGCGCGCGCTTCCAGTCGTTGGCATCGAGCGCGACGGTGCGCAAGCTGTCGGACATTGACGCGGTGGATGTGCCGCGCTTCTCCAGCGGCATCGACGAATTTGACCGCGTATTGGGCGGCGGCCTGGTCAGCGGCGGTGTGGTGCTCATCGGCGGTGATCCGGGGATCGGCAAATCGACGCTGTTGCTGCAGGCGCTGTCCAACCTGTCGACCGATCGGCGGGTGCTGTACGTAAGCGGCGAAGAGTCCGGCTCGCAGATCGCGCTGCGTGCACGGCGCCTGGGCATCGAAAGCCCGAACCTTGCGCTGCTGGCAGAAATCCAGCTTGAGCGCATCCAGGCGACCATCGAGGCGGAAAAGCCGGAAGTCGTCGTCATCGATTCGATCCAGACGCTGTATTCCGAGGCGCTGACCTCGGCGCCGGGCTCCGTGGCCCAGGTGCGCGAGTGCGCGGCGCAGTTGACGCGCATTGCCAAGCGGCTGGATGTGACCACCATTCTGGTCGGCCATGTGACCAAGGAAGGCGCGCTGGCGGGCCCGCGTGTGCTCGAACACATTGTCGATACGGTGCTGTATTTCGAGGGCGATACGCATTCCGCCTACCGGCTCGTGCGGGCGTTCAAGAACCGTTTCGGCGCCGTCAATGAGTTGGGCGTGTTTGCGATGACGGAGCGCGGCCTGCGCGGCGTGGCGAATCCGTCGGCGCTGTTCCTGTCTCAGCACGAGCAGGTGGTGCCGGGCTCGTGCGTGCTGGTAACGCAGGAAGGCACGCGGCCGCTGCTGGTCGAAATCCAGGCGCTGGTGGATACGGCCAACGTGCCGAATCCGCGCCGCTTGGCGGTGGGGCTGGAACAGAACCGGCTCGCGATGTTGCTGGCGGTGCTGCACCGTCATGCCGGCATTGCGTGCTTCGATCAGGACGTGTTTCTCAACGCGGTGGGCGGCGTGAAGATTACCGAACCGGCGGCGGACTTGGCGGTGCTGTTGGCGATCCACTCGTCGATGCGCAACAAGGCGCTGCCGCGCGGGCTGGTGGTGTTCGGCGAGATCGGCCTGGCCGGGGAAATCCGCCCGACGCCGCGTGGTCAGGAGCGGTTGAAGGAAGCGGCCAAGCTGGGCTTCTCGATTGCCGTGATCCCGAAATCCAACGTCCCCAAGCAGGCGATCGACGGGCTGGAGGTCATTGCCGTCGAGCGCATTGAGCAGGCGATCGACCGTGTGCGGTCGCTGGAGGCTTGATCGTTCAACATTTCGCAACGGTATCGCTGATGCCATTTGAAAATGCATGTGCCGTTGCGATGCGATAATCCGCCAACTTTTCTCATGACTCCTCTGAACTGACGCCGCCATGCAAGCCAACTCGCGCGCCTTTTTCCTGCTGATTGCCGTGATCTCCTTCGGGGTGGTCGGCTATGCGCTGTACCTGCAGCACGTTGAGGGGCTGCAGCCATGCCCGCTGTGCATCCTGCAGCGGTTTGCGTTCCTGGGCATCGGCGTGTTCTCGCTGCTGGCGGCGCTGTCGTCGGCCACGCGGCTGCTGTGGCACGGGCTGGGCATGCTGTCGGGGCTGGCCGGACTGTGTGTGGCGGGGTACCACGTATCGCTGCTGCTGAACCCGAAGGCAACGTGCGGCATCGACCCGATCGAGAACTGGGTCAACGCGCTGCCGACTGCCAAATGGTTGCCGCAGGTGTTCGAAGCTGATGGGCTGTGCGTCGGGCCGATGCCGCCGGTGCTGGGCCTATCGGTGCCGGTGTGGTCGCTGATCTGGCTGGTGATTCTGTCGCTGACGCTGGTGGTGGGGATGATCCGCCGCGAGCGCCGCTGAGCCGGGGCCGCCGATCATGCAACGCGTGCTGGTGAGTGCCTGCCTGCTGGGCCAGCCGGTGCGCTATGACGGCGGCACGGTCGCCACCGAGGGCGGCATCCTGGCACGCTGGCAGATGGAAGGGCGCATCGTGCCGATGTGCCCCGAGATGGCCGGCGGTTTGCCGGTGCCGCGTCTGCCCGCGGAAATTCACGGCGAGGGCGGTGGCGCGGCGGTGCTGCGCGGCGCAGCCCGTGTCGTCGAACACCACGGCCACGATGTCACCCAAGCGTTTCTCCAAGGCGCGCAGCGCGCACTGGAAGCGGCGCAGGCGGCCGGCGTGCAAGTCGCCGTGCTCACCGAGCGCAGCCCGTCTTGCGGTTCTGCGTTTCTCTACGACGGGACGTTTTCCAGCCAGCTGCAGGAAGGCGAGGGCGTGACGGCGGCGCTGCTGCGCCAACACGGCATCCGCGTATTCAGCCAGCACCAGCTGGAAGAAGCCGGGCGCCTGCTCGATGCGCTTGACGCGCAGGACCGCGCCGATTCGTCAATCGGCAAACCGTAGCGGCAAGGCGAGCTGCACGGGCTCGCCGTTCTCCTTCACCACGCTGTTGCGCTCGACAAAGAGCGGATGTTGCAACGCCTCTTCCATGCGCAGCACGGGCGTGACACAGCAATCGGCATCGGCAAAACGGGCGGTCCATTCGGCTTGCGTGGCGGTCAGGAAGAGCGCAGCAAGTTCGTCGCGAATGGCGCGTGCCTCATCGCCGCCGACGCGCTGGCCGAGCGCCCAGTGCCGGTCTTTCCATTCGGGCTTGCCGATGACATCGCACATCGCCTGCCAGAACTTCAATTCGAGCGCGCCGACGGCCATGAAGCGATCGTCCGCCGTGCGATATACGCCGTAGCACGGCACGCCGCCATTGAGCAGATCGGTGCCCGCGGGGCTGGCCTTGCCGCGCGTGCCGACGGAAAAGAACGCCATGAGGTTGTGTGCGAACACCGAATCCGTCATCGATACATCGACGTAGCGGCCGCGGCCCGTGGCACGCGCGTCGACCAGCGCGGCCAGGATGCCGACCACCGCCGTGAGCGCGCCGCCCAGCAGGTCGCCAATCTGCACGTTCGGGACGATGGGCGTGCCATCCGCGCTGGCGAGCTGATCGAGCATGCCCGCATAGCCGACGTAGTTGATATCGTGGCCGGCGGCTTGCGCGAGCGGGCCGTCTTGGCCGTAGCCGCTGATGGAACACATGACGAGCGCCGGGTTGGCCGCGCGCAGGGTGTCCCAGCCGACACCGAGGCGCGCCATGACGCCCGGGCGGAAGCTCTCGATCAGCACATCGGCGTGGCGTACGAGTTCGATGAGGGCGTCGCGATCTTCCGCGCGTTTCAGGTCGAGCCGCATTTCGGTCTTGCCGCGATTGAGCGAGCGGAAGAACAGGCTCGGGCGTTCGGCTGCGCGATCGGCGGAGGTGCGCATCATGTCGCGCGCGTAGTCGCCGGGGCCGGGGTCTTCGATCTTGATGACTTCTGCGCCGAGATCGGCCAGGTGGCGCGTGGCGGCTGGGCCGGGCAGCAGGCGCGTGAGGTCGAGCACGCGCACGCCGGTCAGTGGCTGATGCGTGGCGGTGTCCGGCGACGGCGATGTCATCAACAGGTCTCCTTGGCCGGACGCGCCAGCCTCAATTGATTTGTTCGAGTTGTTCGTGCAGCTCGAGCCAGCGTTCTTCGAGTTCGTCGAGTTCGGCGTTCAGCTCGGCCTGGCGGCGCAGGCTTTCCATCATGCGCGCCTTGTTGGCCTCTTCATACGCGGCGCCGTCGGCGAGGAAGGCTTCGAGTTCCGCCTTTTCTTTTTGCAGCGGCGCCATGCGTTTTTCGATGGCGTCGACGTTCTTTTGCAGCGGCTTGCGCAGCGCATTCAGGCGTTGACGTTCGGCGGCTTCTTCGCGCTTCTGGTCGCGGCGATTGGTGGCCGGTGCGCCATCTGCATCGGCCGAAGCAGCCTGCGCGCCAGCGGCTGCGCGCTTGGCTGCGGCTTGCTTGAGCAGCCAGTCGCGGTAATCGTCCAGATCGCCGTCAAACGGAGCGACGGTGCCCTGGCCGACAAGCAGGAACTGGTCGGTCGTGGCGCGCAGCAAGTGGCGGTCGTGCGAGACGAGGATCAGCGTTCCGTCAAACTGGGCGAGCGCCATCGTGAGCGCTTCGCGCGTGTCGAGATCCAGGTGGTTGGTCGGCTCATCAAGCAGCAGCAGGTTGGGGCGCTGCCAGACGATCAGGGCGAGCGCCAGGCGCGCCTTCTCGCCGCCCGAGAACGGCTCGATGGGCGAGGTCGCCATGTCGCCGCGGAAGTTGAAGCTGCCGAGAAAGTCGCGCAGTTCCTGCTCGCGCACGTCGGGTGCCAGCCGCGCCAGATGCAGCAGCGGCGAGGCGTGATCGTCCAGCGTTTCGAGCTGGTGCTGGGCGAAGTAGCCGATCTGCAGCCCCTTGCCGCGCCGGATCGTGCCGGACAGCGGCGCCAGCGTCTCGGCCAGCGTTTTCACCAGCGTCGACTTGCCCTGGCCGTTCGCACCCAGCAGGCCGATGCGCTGGCCGGTCTGGATCGAAAACGTCAGGTGTTTGAGGATGGTGATGGGCTCATCAACGCTCGGGCCGGGATAGCCGCAATCGACGCCTTCAAACGTGAGCATCGGATTGGGCGCCGCCTCAGGCTCGCGGAATTCGAACGAGAAGCCTGCCGCCGCATGCACGGGCGCGAGGCGCTCCATGCGCTCCAGCGCCTTGACGCGGCTCTGCGCCTGCTTGGCCTTGCTGGCCTTGGCCTTGAAACGCGTGATGAACGATTCGAGATGCGCGATCTGCTTCTGCTGCCGTGCGTACGACGCTTCCTGCAGCGCCATCTGCTGCAGGCGCTGCGTCTCGAACTGTGTGTAGTTGCCGCCGTAGCGTTTGAGTTTCTGGTGCTCGATATGCAGCGTGACGTTGCAGACGCCGTCGAGGAATTCGCGGTCGTGCGAAATCATGACGAGCGTGCCGGCGTAGCGCGACAGCCAGTCTTCCAGCCAGACCACGGCGTCCAGATCCAGGTGGTTGGTGGGTTCGTCGAGCAGCAGCAGGTCGGACGGACACATCAGCGCCTGCGCCAGATTCAGACGCATGCGCCAGCCGCCGGAGAAGCTCGCCACCGGCTGCGTGGTCTGCGCCATCGTGAAACCGAGACCGAGCAGCAGCGCCTGCGCGCGCGCCGGGGCGGTGTAGCCGTCGGCATCGGCGAAGGCGGTGTGGGCTTCGGCCTGCGCGTGGCCGTCGTGCGCGGCTTCGGCCGCGGCGAGGCGGCGTTCGATGTCGCGCAGGCGGGTGTCGCCGTCGAGCGTGTAGTCGAGCGCGCTGCGGTCGACGGCCGGCGTTTCCTGCGCTACGTGCGCGACCTGCCAGGTGGGCGGGATGGCGACTTCGCCGCCGTCGGCGTGCAATTCGCCGCGCAGCATGGAAAACAGCGTGGATTTGCCGCTGCCGTTCACGCCGACAAGGCCGACCCGTTCACCGGGGTTGAGGGTGGCGGTGGCGTGGTCGAACAGCACCTTGGTGCCGCGCTGGAGGACGAGGTCGTCGAATCGGATCACGAAAAACTGCACTTGAAGGCAAATCGGAGAAGGCTGCGATTGTAGCGTGCTGCGTCGCACGATCCTGGCGCGCCGGAGGCGTTTGGACTGGTGCATTGCACCGTGCCGAAGCAGCGCTCGCCCGCAATCTGTGCGGCGGCATTGGACCTAGGGAAAACCATAGGTCTTCGTGAAAGTTTTTTTCTTTACACGGCCGATTCGTGAAAATACATTTACACAAAATTTTCACGGCCCAGGAACATGGCGAAATCCACCAGCACGCGCACGGATGTGTCGAAAGGCGCATTCGCCGCCGATGCGACGGTCTCCGAGCGCATTGGAGCGGCCCTTGCCACGCTCACGCCGGCGCACCAGCGCATGGCGGAATACGTGCTGGCGAACCCGTTCCGCGCGGCCACCATGCGCATCGACGAGTTTGCCGCCGCGGTCGACATGTCGATTGCCACGGCCAACCGTTTTGCGCTGGCGCTGGGCTTTGACGGCTATCCGCAGTTCCGCGCGGGGCTGCTGCGCGGCTTCGAGGCGACGCTCGCGCCGGTGGAAAAACTGCGCCACGAGCTGGCACGTCCGGCCACCAGCGCGGAGATCTTTGCCGCCTCGCTCAACGAAGACATCGCCAACCTGGATGCCACGCGCCGCATGCTCGACGCCGCTGCGTGCGAGCGCGCCGTCGACGCCATCCTCGGTGCACAGCGCATCTACGTGATGGGCTTTGGCGCTAGCGGCTATCTGGCAGGGCTGCTGCGCCATGGGCTCGATCTGTACTGCGACACGGTGATCTCCGTTTCGCAGCCGGGCGGCGCATCGGATGCGGCGCGCCAGCTGCGCAAGATCCGGCCGAAGGATCTGCTGATCGCCATCGCCTTCCCGCGCTATGCGGCCGACACCATCACGCTGGCCAAGCAGGCCGGCAAGCAAGGCTGCCAGCTGCTGGCGCTGACCGACAGTCCCACATCGCCGCTCGCGCCGCTGGCCGACATTGCGTTGTATGCGCGGCCGGAGCGGCAGTTCTCCGCCACGTCTGACACGGCTGCCGTGGCGCTGTTCGAAGCGCTGTGCGGCGCGGTGGCGCATCGCTCGGCGCATTCGCTTGAATCGGCCGAGCGCCTGACTGAATTTGTGCTGCCGTGGCTGCATACCGCCCCGGCGCCGCGCGCCAACGACGCCGCGAACGCTCCCCGCACATCGACGACCACCCGACGCGGCCGCAAACGTACCGCTGAAAACTGATTTACATCGAGCCACGCATGACTACGCCCATCCTCGCCATCCACGGCGGCGCCGGCACCATCACCCGCACGGCCATGAGTGCCGATAAGGAAGCCGCTTACCAGCAGGCCCTGAACGACATCCTGGCCGCTGGGCAACGCATCCTTGTCGATGGCGGTAGCGCGCTGGATGCCGTGACCGAAGCCGTGCGCCTGCTCGAAGAGTGCCCGCTGTTCAACGCCGGCAAGGGTGCGGTGCTCACCAGCGCCGGCACGTACGAACTGGATGCGTCGATCATGGACGGCGCCACGCTGGAGGCCGGCGCAGTCACCTGCGTCAAGCGTCTGCGCAATCCCATCCTGGCTGCCCGCGCGGTCATGGAGCGCAGCGAACACGTATTGTTCACCTCCGAAGGCGCTGAGGCTTTTGCGAAAGCGCAGGGCTTGGAGTTTGTCGAGCCCGACTACTACTACACCGAAGCGCGCTACGCCCAATGGCAGCGCGCTCGCCAGCAAGACGGCATGGCGCTGCTCGATCACGATGCCGCGTCGCTCATGGCCAAGGAAGCCGCCCCCATCGACCCCGACAACAAGTTCGGCACCGTGGGCGCCGTGGCATGCGACGCGCAAGGGCGCCTCGCGGCCGCCACCTCCACGGGCGGCGTCACCAACAAGAAGGTTGGCCGCGTGGGCGACACGCCCATCGTTGGCGCGGGCTGCTTTGCGAACAACGTGGCGGCGGTGTCGTGCACGGGCACGGGCGAGATGTTCATCCGCGCGGTGGCCGCCTATGACGTGGCCGCGCAGATGGAATACGCCGGCAAGTCCCTGGCCGATGCCACCGACGACGTGGTGATGCGCAAGCTGATGGCCATCAACGGCCGCGGCGGGCTGATTGCCGTGGACGCGCAGGGCAACGTCGCGTTGCCGTTCAACACCGAAGGGATGTACCGCGGGTTCGCACGCGGCGCGCAGGCGCCGGTTGTGTCGATCTATCGGTAAGAAGCAGCGAAGCAGGACAGCAGGAGATTTGTCGTGACAGCAACCAAACAGCCCAGTGCCAGCAGCGTCATTGCCATGCCCGATCAGCGCGTCGTGCAGGTGCAAGACCTGAGCGTGCGCTTTGCCACGTCCGAACGCGTGGTCGACGCGGTGCGCAACCTGTCGTTCCATGTGGACCGCGGCGAGACGCTGGCCGTGGTGGGCGAATCGGGTTCGGGCAAGTCGGTGACGTCGCTGGCGCTGATGCGGCTGGTGGAGCACGGCGGCGGCAAGATCATCGGCGGGCAGATGCATTTGCGCCGCCGCAACGGCGAGGTCCTGGACCTGGCCAACGCCAGCCCGGCGGCCATGCGCGGCGTGCGCGGCGCCGATATCGCGATGATCTTCCAGGAGCCGATGACCTCGCTCAACCCGGTGTTCACCGTGGGTGAGCAGATTGCCGAATCGATCCGCCTGCACCAGGGCAAGCCCGCCAGTGAAGCCAAGGCCGAGGCACTGCGCATGCTGGAGCTGGTGCGCATTCCGGAAGCGCGCAATGTGCTGGGGCGCTATCCGCACCAGCTGTCGGGCGGCATGCGCCAGCGCGTGATGATTGCGATGGCGCTGTCATGCAAACCGTCGCTGCTGATTGCGGATGAGCCGACCACCGCGCTGGACGTCACCATCCAGGCCGAAATCCTGCAACTGATCCGCGCGCTGCAGCAGGAGCTGCACATGGCCGTGGTGTTCATCACGCACGACATGGGCGTGGTGGCGGAAGTGGCCGACCGCGTGCTCGTGATGTACAAGGGCGATCGCGTGGAAGAGGGCCCGTCGGCCACGGTCTTCGCACAGCCGGCGCATCCGTATACGCGTGCGCTGCTGTCGGCGGTGCCGCGCCTCGGCTCGATGCAGGGCACCGATGGCCCGGCGCGCTTTCCGCTGTTGCGTGTGGATGGCACGGCCGCCGCAGTCGATACGACACCGCAACCGGCGGCGTCGCACGATGTGCAACCCATTTTGCGTGTGCGTGATCTCGTCACGCGCTTTGACGTGCCCACGGGCATCTTCGGCCGCGTCACGCGCCGGGTGCATGCGGTGGAGCAGGTCAGTTTTGATCTCTACCCTGGTGAGACGCTGGCGCTGGTCGGCGAATCGGGCTGCGGCAAGTCGACGACGGGACGGTCGCTCTTGCGTCTGGTGGACAGCCAGAGCGGCAGCATCGAATTTGCCGGCCAGAACATCGGCGAGTTGAAGGGGCCCGCGCTCCAGACGCTTCGCCGAAACATCCAGTTCATCTTCCAGGACCCATTCGCCTCCCTGGACCCGCGCGTGCCGGTCGGCTACTCCATCATGGAGCCGCTGCTGGTGCACAAGGTGGCTTCCGGCAAAGAGGCGCAGCAACGCGTGGAATGGCTGCTCGACAAGGTGGGCCTGCAGGCCGCGCATGCGTCGCGCTATCCGCACGAGTTCTCGGGCGGGCAGCGCCAGCGCATCTGCATTGCGCGCGCGCTGGCATTGAACCCGAAGGTGGTGATTGCCGATGAGTCGGTGTCCGCGCTGGACGTGTCGATCCAGGCGCAGATCGTCAACCTGATGCTCGACCTGCAGAAGGAGTTTGGCGTTGCGTTCCTGTTCATCTCGCATGACATGGCGGTGGTGGAGCGCATCAGCCATCGCGTGGCGGTGATGTACCTCGGCCAGATCGTCGAGATCGGCCCGCGCCGCGCGATCTTCGAAAACCCGCAGCACCCCTATACGAAGAAGCTGATGTCGGCCGTGCCGATTGCGGACCCGGCGCGCCGTCACCTGAAGCGTGAACTTTCCACGCACGAAATTCCCAGCCCGATCCGTGCCGTTGGCGACCTGCCGGTGGTGCAGCCGTTGGTGCAAGTGGCGCCAGACCACTTTGTTGCCCGCCATTCGATTGGCGGCGCGTATTAATCGCAATACAGAACGCAGTGAGACGTCATCTTTGATGAGGAGGAAGGAAATGTTCAATCGCTTTGCCCACCGAGTCGCATTCGGCCCGCGCGCAGCCATGGTTGCCAGCGGCCTGGCCCTGGCGGCATTCACCATGCCGGCCTTTGCCGCCAAGGACGCCGTGATGGCGGTCTACTCGACCTTCACCACGATGGACCCGTACGACGCCAACGACACGCTGTCGTTCAGCGCCGCCAAGTCGTTCTATCAAGGCCTGTTCGGCTTCGACAAGGACATGAAGCTGGTCAACGTGCTGTGCGACAGCTACGACGTCAGCAAGGACGGCCTGGTCTACACGTTCAAGCTGCACAAGGGCGTGAAGTTCCACGACGGCACCACGTTTGACGCCACCGCCGTCAAGGCCAACCTGGACCGCGTGACGGACCCGGCCAACAAGCTCAAGCGTTTCGTGCTGTTCAACCGCGTGGCGAAGACCGAAGTGGTCGATCCGTATACCGCCCGCGTGACGCTCAAGGAGCCGTTCTCGCCGTTCATCAACGTGCTGGCGCACCCGTCGGCGGCCATGATTTCGCCCACGGCACTCAAGAAGTACGGCAAGGACATCGCCTTCCACCCGGTCGGCACCGGCCCGTTCGAGTTTGTCGAATGGAAGCAGACCGACTACCTGAAGGGCAAGAAATTCGACGGCTACTGGAAGCATGGCCTGCCGAAGATCGACACCATCACCTGGAAGCCGGTGGTCGACAACAACACGCGCGCCACCGTCATGCAGACGGGCGAAGCCGACTTTGCGTTCACGATTCCGTTCGAGCAGGCCGCGGTGCTCAAGAGCAGCCCGAAGGTTGACCTGATTGCAGCGCCGTCGATCATCCAGCGCTATGTCAGCTTCAACACCAACGTGAAGCCGTTCGACAACCCCAAGGTGCGTCAGGCAATCAACTACGCCATCAACAAGGATGCGCTGACCAAGGTGGCGTTTGCGGGCTACGCCGTGCCGTCTGAAGGTGTGGTGCCGCCGGGCGTGGACTACGCCGTCAAGCTGGGCCCGTGGCCGTACAACCCGGCCAAGGCGAAAGAGCTGCTGAAGGAAGCGGGCTACCCGAACGGCTTCGAGACGCAACTGTGGTCGGCCTACAACCACACGACGGCGCAGAAGATCATCCAGTTCGTGCAGCAGCAACTGGCGCAGGTCGGCATCAAGGCGTCGGTGCTGGCGCTGGAAGCCGGCCAGCGCGTCGAGCGCGTCGAAAGCGTGCCGAAGCCGGAAGACGCCGGCGTGCGCATGTACTACGCAGGCTGGTCGTCGTCGACGGGTGAATCGGATTGGGCGCTGCGTCCGCTGCTGGCATCGGAAGCCATGCCGCCCAAGTCGTTCAACACGGCGTACTACAAGAACGAGCAGGTCGATGCCGACATCGCCGGCGCGCTGCGCACGACCGATCGCGCAGAGAAGTCGAAGCTCTACACCGACGCGCAGAAGCGCATCTGGGAAGACGCACCGTGGGCCTTCCTGGTGACGGAGAAGATCGTCTACGCACGTTCGAAGCGTCTGTCGGGTGCCTACGTGGCGCCGGACGGTTCGTTCAGCTTCGACGACATCGACGTCAAGCAGTAAGCCTCATTGCCGTACCGGCCCGCGCAGCCTTGCGCGGGCCATTGAAATGCCGCCTGCGGTGGATTTGCCATGCTGAACTATTTCATTAAACGTGTGCTGGGCGTGATCCCGACGCTGCTGATCGTGGCAGTGCTGGTGTTCCTGTTCGTGCATCTGTTGCCCGGCGACCCGGCGCGTTTGGCCGCCGGCCCCGAAGCCGACGAGACGACGGTCGATCTCGTACGCAAGGACCTGGGCCTGGACAAGCCGATGCACGAGCAGTTCGTGCGTTTCTTCGCCAACGCCGCACGCGGTGAATTCGGCAACTCCATCCGCACCAAGCGCCCGGTGAGCGAAGAGATTGGCGAACGCTTCTGGCCGACGCTCAACCTGACGATCACCAGCATGGTGTGGGCGGTGATCTTCGGCATGGTGATCGGCATCACATCCGCCGTGTGGCGCAACAAGTGGCCCGACCGTCTGGGCATGACGCTCGCCGTGTCGGGCATTTCGTTCCCCGCGTTCGCACTGGGCATGCTGCTGATGGAGGTGTTCTCGGTGCAGCTCGGCTGGCTGCCGTCCATCGGCGCGGATACCTGGAAGCACTACGTCCTGCCTTCGCTCACGCTGGGCGCGGCCGTGGCCGCCGTGATGGCGCGCTTCACGCGTGCATCGTTCGTGGAAGTGCTGCAGGAAGATTTCGTGCGCACCGCCCGTGCCAAGGGCGTGCGCGAGACGGTGGTGGTCATCAAGCATTGCCTGCGCAACGCGATGATCCCGGTGGTGACGATGATGGGTCTGCAGTTCGGCTTTCTGCTGGGCGGCTCGATCGTCGTGGAGAAGGTGTTCAACTGGCCGGGTCTCGGGCGCCTGCTGGTAGATGCGGTGGAGATGCGCGACTACCCGGTCATCCAGGCCGAGGTGCTGTTGTTCTCGCTGGAGTTCATCCTGATCAACCTCGTGGTGGACATGCTGTACACCGTCATCAACCCCACCATCCGCTACAAGAAGTAAGGAGGCCGCCATGACCCAAGCCGCAAGCCAGGCGGTCGCACCGCAAGCCGCCACCGAACCCGTCCGCACCCCGTGGACGGAGTTCTGGCGCAAGTTCCGCAAGCAGCATCTGGCGATGGGCGCCGGTGTGTTCGTGATCGCGCTGGTGTTGATCGCCATTCTCGCGCCGCACATCGTGCCGTTCGACCCGGAAAACTATTTCGACTACGACGCGCTCAACGCGGGGCCGTCGGCGCAGCATTGGTTTGGCGTCGACTCGCTGGGCCGCGACATCTTCAGCCGCATCCTGATGGGCACGCGCATCTCGCTGGAAGCGGGCTTCGTGTCGGTCATCATCGGCGCCATCGTGGGCACCATGCTCGGCCTGCTGGCCGGCTACTACGAAGGCTGGTGGGACCGCATCGTCATGCGCATTTCCGACGTGCTGTTCGCCTTTCCCGGCATCCTGCTGGCCATCGGCATCGTGGCCATCCTGGGCAACGGCATGATCAACGTGATCTTTGCCGTGGCGGTGTTCAGCATTCCGGCGTTTGCGCGGCTGGTGCGCGGCAATACGCTCATGCTCAAGCACCTGACGTATGTGGAAGCCGCACGCAGCATCGGCGCATCGGACTGGACGATCATCATGCGGCACATCCTGCCGGGCACGATTTCGTCCATCGTCGTGTACTTCTCGATGCGGATCGGCACCTCGATCATCACCGCTGCCAGCCTTTCGTTCCTGGGCCTGGGCGCACAGCCGCCCACGCCGGAGTGGGGCGCGATGCTCAACGAGGCGCGCGCCGACATGGTGACGGCGCCGCACGTGGCGATCTTCCCGAGCCTGGCTATCTTCCTGACCGTGCTGGCGTTCAACCTGCTGGGCGACGGCCTGCGCGACGCGCTGGACCCGAAGATCGACCGCCGTTGATATGCCGATCCGCCTTCCTGCCATCGGCACGCTTCCGGCCGGCACACGCAACAGCATCACCGACGTGGCCGGCGTCACGGTCGGCCACGCAACGATTGCCGGCGGCGACATCCAGACCGGCGTGACCGTGGTGCGCCCGCACTCCGGCGACCCGTTCCTCGACAAGGTGCCAGCCGCCAGCGTCGTGCTCAACGGCTTCGGCAAGAGCATCGGCCTCGTGCAGGTGGACGAACTCGGCGTGCTGGAAACGCCGATTGCGCTGACCAACACGTTTGCCGTGGGCGCTGTGGCGCAAGCGCAGATCCGTCAGGCGGTTGCCGCCAATCCGCAGATCGGCCGCGCATGGTCCACCGTCAATCCGCTCGTCTTTGAATGCAATGACGGCTACCTGAACGACCTGCAGGCGTTTGCCGTGCAGGACGTGCACTACGACGCGGCCTACGCGGCGGCGGCCCAAGCGTTTGAGCAGGGCGCGGTCGGGGCAGGGCGCGGGATGTCGTCGTTCGGCGTGAAGGGCGGCATCGGTTCTGCGTCGCGCGTGGTGGCGCTTACTGACGGCACGCAACGCACGGTGGGCGCGCTGGTGCTGTCCAACTTTGGCGTCACGGAAAACCTGACGCTTGCAGGGCGCAACGTCGGTGCGGACTTGGCAAAAGCGCTGGCCGCCGGCACGCCGGCGCCCGAGAAGGGCTCGATCATCATGCTGCTCGCTACCGATGCACCGCTGGATGCACGCCAGCTACGCCGCCTCGCCTTGCGCGCAGGCGCGGGCCTGGCACGCACCGGGTCCGTGTTCGGTCACGGCAGCGGTGACATCGCGCTGGCGTTCTCCACTGCCTATACGGTGCCGCACGAAGGCAGCCGCGCCATGCCGGCCGTCGCCATGACGCACGAATCGCACCTCGACCCGCTGTTCCAGGCGGCCGCCGACAGCGTCGAACAAGCCATCGTGCACGCGCTGTTCCACGCAACAGCCGTCACCGGCCGCGACGGCAACACGCGCCGCGCACTGACCGAATTGCTCTGACCTGACCTCATGCGAATCCTGATCTCCGCCGACATCGAAGGCGTGGCCAACGTGTTCCACCCCGAGCAGACGCGCGCCGGCAACGGCGAATACGAACGCGCCCGCCGCTGGATGACCGCCGAAGCCGACGCCGCCGTGCGTGGTGCCTTCGACGGTGGCGCTACGGACGTGCTCGTCAACGATTCGCACGGAGGTTTCCGCAACCTCATCCCCGATTCCATCGACCGCCGCGCACGCTTCGTCCTCGGCAAGCCGCGCTACCTCAGCATGATGGCCGGCGTGGACGGCTGCGATGCCGTCTGCATGATCGGCTACCACGCGCGCGCCGGCAGCCGCGGCGTGCTGGCACACACCATCAACAGCTTCGCGTTTGCGCGCGTGTGGTTCAACGAGCAGGAACTGGGCGAGGCCGGCCTCTACGGCGCCCTGGCCGGCGAGCGCGGTGTGCCGGTGGCCGTGGCCAGCGGCGACGACGTGTTCATCAAGGAAACCAAGCCGCTGCTGCCGCACACCACGTTTGTCGAGACCAAGCAGGCCGAAGGCCAGAACGCCGGCACATCGCTCTCGCCCGAGCAGTCGTGCGAAGCCATCTACGCAGCGGTGAAAGCCACGGTACGGCGCGGCCATTTCAGCATGCCGCTGCGCCTCCAGGCCCCGATCGTCTGCCGCCTGCAAACGCAAACGCCCGCATTGGCCGATCTGTTCTGCCAATGGCCCGCCCTGGAGCGCGTCGACGGCACGATGCTGCGCTTCGCCGCCGACTCCGTAGAACATGCCGTACGCATGCTCAACAGCCTCTCCGCCATGTCAGCGATGCTCCGCTGAGCGCCAGCTCAGCACATCACAGCGCCAACGCTCGCGCTCAGACGGTTTGGCCGTTGACGTTCCTGCCCTTGATGGCGCCTTGAATTTCTGTAAGCGGGCGGAGAAAAGACGGGGAACTGTCTGAGCGAAGCGAGTT
This sequence comes from Ralstonia sp. UNC404CL21Col, assembly GCF_000620465.1. Classification (GTDB taxonomy): domain Bacteria; phylum Pseudomonadota; class Gammaproteobacteria; order Burkholderiales; family Burkholderiaceae; genus Ralstonia; species Ralstonia flatus. The sequence goes on along the minus strand of NZ_JIBE01000003.1, from coordinate 74,037 downwards.
TTCCCCGTCTCCGCCCGGTTACATAAATTCAAGGGGAAGTCGCCATCTCGGGCGCGCCTTTCTTTGCCTACCTTTCTTTGGCAAGACAAAGAAAGTAGGTCGGCCCCGGCAGGGGACGAAACAGGGATGGACCAAAAACGCACATCACAGCGTAAACTTCAGGACATCCAACCCCCGAAGGAGCCCCCCATGACCCGCGCACTCACACTCACCACGTTGCTGTGTGCGCTAGCAGTCGTAACGGTAACCGCCTGCGACCGCCGCCCATCCCCCAATCCGCCCGCGCCCCAAACATCAAAAGCCGAGAAGGCCGCCGCCGCGCTCGCCAAGGCCGCCGCAGAATTCAAATGCCCCGCGCCCTCGGGCCGCTTCATGATCGACGACGGTACCAACCGCGGCCCCAAGCAACCCGTGCGCACCAACTGCACCACCGCCTACGCCACCTGCGACGCCCAGTCGCAAGCCGTCTTCGACCACTGCCCGAGCGGCCAGGTGTTCGATAAGCGCTTTTCCATCTGCGTCGTGAAAGACGCCTGTGATGAGGTGAAGTCCTGACGCTGTTTTGGGTGTTTCGGCTGTGAAGGCCGTTGCGGCCTCGCCGGAGTGTTGCACTCGGCGCGTCGGGTTCCGAACGTCAAATGGCCGGTTCAAAGCCCCGCGCATGGGGTTCTGAACGGCAATCATCGCGTCCAGAACCAGAGATGTGGGGTTCGGAACCCGGAGGCTCGGCGTTCCGAACCCCACACATGGCGTTCGGAACTTCAATTGCGGCGTTTGGAACCGGAAACGCGGCGTTCACAACCCGGACCACGGCGTTCCGAACGCCAACCTGCCGAGTTCCGAACCCCACGCGTGCGGTTCGGAACCCCATTCGCTTAAAGCGCCTCGCGCGTCACCAGGAATACCTGGTCTTCGCCTGCGCTGGTCGGCAGCCAGACCAGGTCGAGATCGGGGAACGCCGCCTCAACGTTTTCACGCTCGTTGCCGATTTCCACCACCAGCACGCCGTGCGGCTTGAGGTGGCGCGGTGCGTCGGCGAGGATGCGGCGCACGATGTCCATGCCGTCGTTGCCGCCGGCCAGCGCCATGTGCGGTTCAGCGCGGTACTCGGGCGGCAGCGCCTGCATCGACGCTTCGTTTACGTACGGCGGGTTCGTCAGGATCACGTCGTAATGCACGCCCGGCGGCAGCGGCGCATACAGGTCGCCCTCGTGCAGGCGGATGCGGTCTTGCAGGCGGTATTCGTCGACATTGCGATTGGCCACCACCAGTGCATCCGGTGACAGGTCCACCGCATCGATCGTCGCATTGGGCCATTGCAGCGCCGCCAGGATCGACAGGCAGCCCGAGCCGGTGCACAGCTCTAGCACGTCGGTCGGGCCGTCTTCCTGGTCGATCCACGGTTCCAGCCCGTCTTCGAGCAATTCGCCGATGAAGCTGCGCGGCACGATCACGCGCTCGTCCACGTAGAAGCGCATGCCGTGCATGAACGCCTCGTGCGTGATGTACGCAGCGGGCACGCGGTCGACGGCGCGGCGCTCGATCACCTTCAGCACGGCCGCCACTTCTTCGGGCAGCAGGCGCGCGTCCATGAAGGGCTCCAGCGTGTCGATCGGCAGGTGCAGCGTGTGCAGGATCAGGTAGGCGGCTTCGTCGTAGGCGTTCTCGCTGCCGTGGCCGAAGACGAGGCCCGCCGCGGTGAAGCGCGACACGGCGTAGCGCAGCAGGTCGCGCACGGTGGTGAACGGGTGGGAAGCGGGGAGGGTAGGCGTGGTCATGGGTGACGTGAGTTGGCTCAGCGTTGGGTGGCAGCGAGCAGGTCGACGTAGGCCACGTCGAGCAGGTCGGATTCGGCAATGCCGAGCGCGTGCATCAGTTGGTGGGCAATCTTTACGCCGTCGTCTTCGGACTGCGTATCGCGCAGCACGACTTCGAGTTCGACGAAATCGCCGAGGTCTTTCACTGCATCGACATGAATGCGCGTCTGGCCGGCGAGATAAAGCTGGCGCACCTTGATGACCCGGCCCGCTGTGCCGATGGCGGCGGCAAGTGTGTCGCGCAGGGCGTCGGGCGCGGTGGTCGGAACGATGTGGTAGTCCGACACGCGCGGGCCGGCGCTGTTGGCGCGGAAGTAGTGGATCAGCTCGCCGCGTTCAGGCGAGAACTGCCGCAGTTTCAGGCGCCCATTTGCGCAGGCGAAGAATGTGTCGTCCTGCTCGATGCGTTCGGGGCCGGAATCCGCGATGGCGGCCGCGCGCTCGATGAGCGCAGCCACATCGCGCACACATGCCTTGATCTCGACGTTGCGCGCCATCAGGGCAATCTCAGGCGATCAAGGTTTCCAAGACGCGGCGATACACGTTTTTCAGGGGCTCGATAAATGCCACCTCCACGTGTTCGTCGATCTTGTGGATGCTCGCGTTCGGCGGCCCGAACTCGATCACCTGCGGGCAGATCTTGGCGATGAAGCGGCCGTCCGACGTGCCGCCCGTGGTCGACAGTTCGGTTGTCACGCCGCACTCGGCCTGGATGGCGGAGGCGAGGGCTTCGGACAGCTCACCGCGCTCGGTCAGGAAGGGCTCGCCGCCCAGCGTCCAGTCGAGCGTGTAGTCGAGGCCGTGCGCATCGAGAATGCTGTGCACGCGCGCTTTCAGGCCGTCCGGCGTGCTGGCGGTCGAGAAGCGGAAGTTGAAGTCGATCGTGACGTGGCCGGGAATGATGTTCGTCGCGCCCGTGCCGCCGTGGATGTTCGACATCTGCCAGGTCGTCGGCGGAAAGTAGGCATTGCCGTCGTCCCACTTGGCGGCGGCCAGCTCGGCCAGCGCCGGGGCAGCCAGGTGGATCGGGTTCCTGGCCAGATGCGGGTAGGCGATGTGGCCCTGCACGCCATTCACCGTGAGCTTGCCCGAGAGCGAACCGCGTCGTCCGTTCTTGACCATGTCGCCGAGTGTGGAGACGGAAGTCGGCTCGCCGACCACGCAGTAGTCGAGGCGCTCGCCGCGTGCGCGCAGCAGGTCGCACACCTTGACGGTGCCGTCGTGCGCCGGGCCTTCTTCGTCGCTGGTGATCAGGAAGCCGATCGAGCCGGCGTGGTCCGGATGCTTGGCAACGAATTCTTCCGAGGCCACCACGAAGCCGGCAATCGATGTCTTCATGTCGGCTGCGCCGCGGGCGTAGAGCTTGCCGTCACGGTGCGTGGGCTCGAACGGATCGGAACTCCATTGCTCGACGGGGCCGGTCGGCACCACATCGGTGTGGCCTGCGAAAACGAGCAGCTTGCCGTCGGTGCCGGCGCGGCCGCGCTTGACAGCCCACAGGTTGGTCACCCGAAAGTGGTCCGGGCCGCTGATCACGGTTTCGCATTCGAAGCCGGCGGCGGTCAGGCGTTCGATCAGCACGTCCTGGCAGCCCTTGTCTTCGGGCGTGACGGAGCGGCGGCGGATCAGGTCTTCAGTGAGGGCAAGCGTGGGCTGCATGTTCGACATGACGACAGTCACGGTGATGTTGTTGTGGTTAGAACAGGGCGGCGTACTGGTCGGCAGAAAAGCCGACGTTGACGCTTTTGCCGTGCACGAGCACCGGACGCTTGATGAGCGACGGGTTGGCCTGCATCAGCGCGATGGCGCCGGCTTCGTCTTCGGCGCGGGCCTTGTCGGCGTCAGACAGGGCGCGCCACGTGGTGCCCTTGCGGTTGAGCAGCGTGGTGAGCGGCACATGCTTGAGCCAGCCGGCCAGCATGTCGGCGCTCACGCCTTGCTTCTTGAAATCGTGAAACGTGTAGGCAACGCCGTTCGATTCGAGCCACGTGCGGGCTTTCTTCACGGTGTCGCAATTGGGGATGCCGTGCAGGGTCGTCATGGTGGGATTCGCAATCAGTGTCGAGAAGCTTGCAGGGCAAACGAGAGGGCGGCAACGGCCAAGGCAAAACCGATGGACGCCAGCCATGTCATGCGCTTCAGGCGGCGCTCCAGCCGCGCGGCTTCGTCGCGCAGCGCGTCGATGGTGATGGCGTGCTGCTCAGCCAGCAGCTTGACGGATTCAGCCTGCTGCAGGATCGCCGCTTCCAGCTCGGCGATGCGTGTATTCGGATCGGGCGCGGCGCCTTCTGCGCGGGCAGTTTCGGTGCCGGTTTTCTTGCGGTTCTTGAACTTGTCGATGGTCTTGTTCGCCTGCTCCAGGATGGTGGGCAGCAGCGACAGGACAGTCCCGATGGTGTTTGGATCAAGACCCATGATGCGTTGGCGCAGCTTGCCGAAGCGGGAGCCGGTGGCATTGCGTTCGGACATGGCTGCGCTTGAAGTGGTTGGCATGCCCGCAAGACTAGCAGGCATGCCTTGCGCCGGTGCTTAATCGCCGCGCAGCAGCTCGTTCAGGCCAACCTTGGCGCGCGTCTTGGCGTCGACCTTCTTGACGATCACGGCGCAGTACAGGCTGTGCGAGCCGTCCTTCGACGGCAGGTTGCCCGCCACCACCACCGAGCCCGCCGGGATGCGGCCGTAGCTGACTTCCCCGGTTTCGCGGTCGTAGATCTTGGTCGACTGGCCCAGGTACACGCCCATCGAAATCACCGAGTTCTCTTCAACGATCACGCCTTCCACGACTTCCGAGCGTGCGCCGATGAAGCAGTTGTCTTCGATGATGACCGGGTTGGCCTGCAGCGGCTCCAGCACGCCGCCGATGCCCACGCCGCCCGACAGGTGCACGTTCTTGCCGATCTGTGCGCACGAACCGACGGTGGCCCACGTGTCGACCATCGTGCCTTCGTCAACGTAAGCGCCGATGTTCACGTACGACGGCATCAGCACGGCGTTCTTGGCGATGAACGAGCCACGGCGCGCCACGGCCGGCGGCACCACGCGGAAGCCGCCCGCTGCGAAGTCTTCTGCCGTGTAGTTGGCGAACTTGCTCGGCACCTTGTCGTAGAACTGCGTGAAGCCACCGGCAGCCATCGGCGCGTTGTCTTCCAGGCGGAACGACAGCAGCACGGCCTTCTTGATCCACTGATTGACGATCCACTCGCCGTCCTTCTTCTCGGCCACACGCAGCGCGCCGCGATCGAGCTGGCCGATCACGTTGGCGACGGCTTCGCGCACATCGGCCGGAGCGGACTTGGGCGACAGGTTGGCGCGGTCTTCCCACGCTTGGTCGATCAGGGATTGCAGTTGTTGCGTCATGGTCTTGTTGGCTCTCGGAGAGGAAACAGAAGAGAAAAATCAGGTTCAGCGTTGCTGGCAGAACTCGACGATGCGGCGCGCGCCTTCCAGGCATTCGTCCACGCCGGCCACCAGCGCGATGCGCACGTAGTCCTGGCCCGGATTCGTGCCGTGCGCCTCGCGGGCGAGGTAGCTGCCCGGCAGGACGGCGACGTTCTTGGCGGCCAGCAGCTGGCGTGCGAATTCGGTGTCCGACAGGCCCGTGCGCTTGACGTTGGCCCACAGATAGAAGGCTGCATCGGGCAGGGCCACGTCCAGCACCTCGGCCAGCATCGGCGTGACCTGCTGGAACTTCTTGACGTACTGCGCGCGGTTGTCGCGCACATGGGTCTCGTCGTTCCACGCAGCGATGCTAGCGGATTGCACCGACGGGCTCATCGCGCTGCCGTGATACGTGCGATACAGCAGGTATGCCTTGAGCAGCTTGGCGTCGCCGGCCACGAAACCGGAGCGCATGCCCGGCACGTTGGAGCGCTTGGACAGGCTCGAGAACATCACCAGGCGATCAAAGCCGCGACCCAGCTGGTGTGCCGCCTGCAGCGCGCCCAGCGGCGGATGGGCCTCGTCGAAGTAGATTTCGGAGTAGCACTCGTCCGACGCGATGATGAAGCCGTATTCGTCCGACAGCGCGAAGAGCTGCTTCCAGTCTTCGAGCGTGAGCACGGCGCCGGTCGGGTTGCCGGGGCTGCATACGAAGACGAGCTGCACGTTGCGCCACTCTTCGGGCGTGATCGCAGCGAAATCGGGCGCATAGTTGCGCGCCGGGTCGCTGTTGGCGAACAGCGGCGTGGCGCCGGCCAGCAGCGCCGAGCCTTCGTAGATCTGGTAGAACGGGTTCGGGCACAGCACGCGGGCGCCGGGCTTGCTGCCGTCGATCACGGTCTGCGCGAACGAGAACAGCGCCTCGCGCGAGCCGTTGACGGGGATCACTTCGGTGGCCGGATCGACCCTCGGCAAGCCGTAGCGGCGCTCCAGCCATGCGGCGATGCACTGTCGCAGTGCATCGGAACCGAGCGTCGTGGGATAATTCGCCAGCCCGCCAAGCGCCGCCGTCAGCGCGTCTTTCACCAGGGCCGGCGTCGGGTGCTTGGGCTCGCCAATGCCGAAGCTGATCGGCGTATGGGCGGCGCTGGGCGTGACGTCCTTCACAAGCGCTTTCAGTTTCTCGAACGGATACGGCTGGAGGGCGGACAGGCGCGGATTCACGGTGTTGGGCGGCGGTGTTGGGCTGGTCAGCGGGCAAGCTCGGCGCTTGCCGGGAAGCCCGAAATTATACGGCCAACGTGTGCTGGCCGCCCCAAGACAATGCTGCATGCGGCGGATTTCCGCCGTTTTTTTATTGCTCAGATGACATCGATAGCCTCCTCGGCGGACGCTTCCGCTCACCACGAGCCGCAATGGGCGGCGGCACTCTTCATCCTACTGGGCGCCTCGGTCTGGGGCATTTCCTGGTATCCGTACCGCCTGCTGGCCGGCTGGGGGCTCGGCAGCATGCTGGCATCGTCGATGACGGGCGCGGCTGCGGCTGTGCTGGCTGCCGTGGTGCTGCGTCGTCACTTTTCGACATTCCAATGGTCGTGGCTGATCCCGGCGCTCGGGATTGCGGCGGGCATCACCAACGCGGGCTTTGTCTGGGGCACGGTGCACGGCACGGTCATGCGGGTGCTGCTCCTGTTCTATCTGACGCCCGTCTGGACGGCGCTGCTGGCGCGCTTGTGGCTGCACGAGCGGCTGGGCTGGCGTGGCGGTGTGCTGCTCGCGCTGGCGCTGTCGGGCGCGGTGATGATGCTGTGGTCGGGCCAAGCCGGCACGCCATGGCCGGGTTCCGCAGCGGAATGGGCGGGGCTGATCGCGGGGCTCGCTTTTGCGTGCAACAACGTGCTGTCCCGCCTGGCGGGGCAGCGTCATCCGACCATGCGCCCGGAGATGCGGACCGTGGTCGTCTTTACCGGCTGCGCGCTGGTGGGCTTTCCGGCTGCGCTGATGCTCGATGGCGTGCGCACGGTGCCGGCGGCTTTTTCACAGGGCAATACGTGGCTGCTGCTGGCGGGCATGGCGTGCGTGCTGGTCGGCGGCAATGCGATGGTGCAGCGCGGCCTGCAACGCTTGCCGGCCAATCGTGCGGCGCTGCTGATGCTGTTCGAAATCGTGGTCGCGGCCGTGTCGTCGGCGCTGCTGACGGCGGAGCGTCTGTCCCCCCAGGAGATGGTGGGCGGCGCGTGCATCATCCTGGCCGGGGCGCTGTCCGGGCTGTCGCGGCGCAAGTAGGCTGCCGGCGTTTCGCCAACCAACCAAGGAGTTGCCGATGTTGCTTCGTTCGATTTCCATCGCGCTGACGTTTGCACTGTCGACGGCCGCTGCGGGCGCGCACGCCGCTCCGGCGGAGACCGGCCCCGCGTATGGCCCGCGCCTGGAAGGCTTCGATTACCCGGCGCCCGTCAAGCTCTTCAAGTTCGAGTCTCAGGGCACCGCGCTGGAGATGGCGTATCTGGACGTCGCGCCCAAGCAGCCCAATGGCCAGGTAGCGGTGCTCCTGCACGGCAAGAACTTCTGCGCGGCCACCTGGGAAGGCACCGTCGCCGCGCTGACGGGTGCCGGCTACCGCGTGATCGCCCCGGACCAGATCGGCTTCTGCAAGTCGAGCAAGCCGCGCGCATATCAGTACACCTTCCAGCAACTGGCGAGCAATACGCATGCGCTGCTGGCGTCGCTCGGGATCGAGCAGGCGATCATGATCGGCCATTCGACGGGCGGCATGCTGGCGACGCGCTACGCGCTGATGTATCCGAACGCGGTGTCGCGGCTGGTGATGATCAACCCGATCGGCCTGGAAGACTGGAAGGCCAAGGGTGTGCCGTCCCTGACCGTCGACCAGTGGTTCGCGCGTGAGAAGCAAACCACCGCCGACCGCATCCGCGCCTACGAGCAGTCCACGTACTACGCCGGGCAATGGCGCACGCAATACGAACCGTGGGTGCAGATGCTGGCCGGCATGTACCGCGGCCCGGGGCGCGATCTGGTGGCGTGGAATTCCGCACTGCTGTACGACATGATCTACACGCAGCCCGTCGTCTATGAGTTCGGTCAGTTGCGCCCGCCGACGTTGCTGCTCATCGGCCAGAAAGACACCACCGCCATCGGCAAGGACGCGGCGCCGCCCGAAGCACGGGCACAGCTGGGGCATTACCCCGAACTCGGCCGTGCAGCTGCCAAGGCCATTCCGCGCGCGACGCTGGTGGAATTTCCGGATGCGGGCCATGCGCCACAAATCCAGGATCCTGATGCGCTGCACAATGCGCTGCTTGACTGGCTCGCCACGCCGGAGCCTTCGCGCACCCGCCGGCCAGACTGACGCCGTTTGTCATGAAGGTGAAACTGCTTACAAATCCGCAGCAATTTGGCCTCCCGCGCTGCAAATTTCGTCCATTTTTGTAGCGATTTGATTGGCGGGAGGCCGGGGTGCGAATGGTATGATGGCGCCATCCGCGCCCCTGGGGCGTGCCTTGTCAGTCCGCGCCGAACGGCGTGGGTGTGACGGTAAAGGCGCGCTCCTGGGGCGCCCGCTTTATCCCCCTTTTCTGATCCCTTCGAGACGAACACAACGTGCGCCTCTCTTCGATCAAGCTCGCAGGCTTCAAGTCTTTCGTCGATCCGACCAATTTCCATGTTCCGGGCCAGCTTGTCGGCATCGTCGGCCCGAACGGTTGCGGTAAATCCAACATCATCGACGCCGTGCGCTGGGTGCTCGGCGAATCACGCGCTGCGGAACTCCGCGGCGAATCGATGCAGGACGTCATCTTCAACGGCTCGACCCAGCGCAAGCCGGCTGGCCGCGCCAGCGTCGAACTCGTCTTCGACAACGCGGAAGGCCGCGCCGCCGGCCAGTGGAGCCAATACGCCGAAGTGGCGGTCAAGCGCGTCCTGAGCCGCGATGGCACCTCGTCGTACTTCATCAACAACCAGGCGGTGCGCCGCCGCGACATCCAGGACATCTTCCTGGGCACGGGCCTCGGACCGCGCGCCTACGCCATCATCGGGCAGGGGATGATCTCGCGCATCATCGAGGCCAAGCCCGATGACATGCGCATCTTCCTGGAAGAAGCCGCGGGCGTGTCCAAATACAAGGAACGCCGCCGCGAAACCGAAAACCGCCTCTCCGACACGCGTGAAAACCTCACACGCGTGGAAGACATCCTCCGCGAACTCGGCTCCAACCTCGAAAAGCTCGAGGGCCAGGCGGAAGTCGCGCAGCGCTTCCAGGCGCTGCAGGCCGACGGCGAAGAGAAACAGCACCTGCTGTGGCTGCTCCGCAAGCGGGAAGCGCAGGCTGAGCAGGAACGCCATCAGCGCGCCATCGAACAGGCACAGATCGACCTGGAAGCGCAGACCGCGCAGTTGCGCCATATCGAGGCCGAACTCGAAACGATGCGCGTGGCGCATTACGCGTCGTCCGATGCGATGCACGCCGCGCAGGGCGCGCTCTACGAAGCCAACTCGGAAGTCAGCCGCCTGGAAGCCGAGATCCGCTACGTGGTGGAATCGCGCAACCGGATCCAGCAGCAGATCGCCACGCTGACCGCACAGCAGGAACAGTGGCATACGCAGGGCGAGCAGGCGCAGGAAGACCTCGCCGCCGCCGAGGAAGAGTTGGCCATGGCCGAGGAGCGTGCCGCGCAGGCCGCCGAGGACGTCGCGCGCAAGGCCGACGAACTCCCCGCCATGGAAGCGCAGTGGCGCGATGCGCAGACCGCGCTGAACGATCAGCGCGCCGCGATCCTGCAATCGGAACAGGCGCTCAAGCTCGAAGCCGCGCACCAGCGCAATGCCGATCAGGCGCTGCTGCAGCTTGAGCAGCGCCGCGAACGTCTGACGCAGGAGTCCTCTGGCCTCGACAAGCCGGACGACGTGCAGCTCGAAACCCTGCGTGCCGAACTGGCCGAGCAGGAAGAGGTGTTAGCCGAAGCGCAAGCCGCGCTGGAAGACGCCGAGACGCAGGTGCCGCAGCTCGACGAGGCACGCCGCGCCGCGCAGGACCGCGTGCAATCGGAGGCCGCCGCGATTGCCAGCCTGGAAGCCCGCCTTGCCGCGCTCAAACAGCTGCAGGAAAACGTGCAGACCGACGGCAAGGTCCAGCCGTGGCTGGCCAAGCACGAACTGAGCGAACTGCCGCGCTTCTGGAAGAAGCTGCAGATCGAGCAGGGCTGGGAGCCCGCACTCGAAGCGGTGCTGCGCGAAAAGCTTGGCGCGCTGGAAGTCTCCAACCTCGATTGGATCAAAGCGTTTGCTGCCGACGCGCCGCCCGCCAAGCTGGCTTTTTATGCGCCGCCGCCCGCAGCGCGTCCGGTGGAAGCGCCCGCCGGGTTGCGTCCGTTGATGTCGCTGGTGCAAGTGACGGAGCCCGGCATGCGCGCCGTGCTGCAAGACTGGCTGGCCGACGTCTATATCGCCGACGACATGCAGGCTGCGCTCGCCGCGCGGCAGACGCTGCCGGAAGGCGGCACGTTTGTCGTCCAGGCTGGGCACCTGATTGGCCGGTCGTCGGTGCAGTTGTACGCGCCTGATTCCGAGCAGGCCGGCATGCTGGCTCGTGCGCAGGAAATCGAAAACCTGAACAAGCAAGTGCGTGCGCAGATGCTGTTGGCGGACGAAGCCAAGAGCGCCGCCGTGCGCGCTGAAGCGGCGTACAGCCAAGCCAGCCAGAACCTCACGCAGGTGCGGGCTCGCGCCGAACAGGCCACGCGCCGCGTCCACGTGTTGCAGATGGATGTGCTCAAACTGTCGCAGGCGATGGAGCGCTACAACGCGCGCAGCGGCCAGATTGACAGCGAGCTGGAAGAGATTCGCGCGCAGATCGAAGAGCAGCGCGCCATCCGTGCCGAATCCGAAGCGACGTTCGAACAGCACGACGCGGCGCTCGCCGACATGCAGGCCCGTTTCGAAGACAGCCAGCAGGCGTTCGAAGCGCTGGAAGTTCGCCTGAGCGACGCACGCAACGCCTTGCGCGATCAGGAGCGCGGCGCACAAGAGGCGCACTTTGCCGAACGCAATCTGCAGAACCGCATTGCCGAACTGAAGCGCAACATCCAGGTAGCGAGCGACCAGGCGCAGCAGATCGTGCTGACGCTGGAAAACGCGCGCGCCGAGCTGGAAACCATCAACGAGCAGACCGCGCATACCGGACTGCAGGAAGCGCTGGAGCGCCGTGCCGAGAAGGAGGAAAAGCTCGGGCTGGCGCGCATGGAACTGGATGCGCTGACCGCGCAACTGCGCACGCACGACGAGCAACGCCTGACCGCCGAGCGCGCCCAGCAACCGCTGCGCGATCGCATTACCGAGCTGCAATTGAAGGAACAGGCCGCGCGCCTGAACCAGGAGCAGTTCACCGAGCAACTCACCGCTGCCAATGTTGACGAAGCGGCGTTGGCCGAACGTCTGACGGGCGATCTGAAACCGTCGTACCTGCAAGGCGAAGTCACGCGCATCAACAACGCCATCAACGCGCTCGGCCCGGTCAACATGGCCGCCCTGGACGAACTGGCGGCGGCGCGCGAGCGCAAGGGCTTCCTCGATGCGCAATCGGCCGATTTGACCGACGCCATCACCACGCTGGAAGACGCCATCCGCAAGATCGACCAGGAAACACGCGCGCTGCTGCAAGGCACGTTCGACCAGGTCAACTATCACTTTGGCGAGCTGTTCCCGACGCTGTTCGGCGGCGGCCAGGCCAAGCTGATGATGACCGGCGAAGAGATTCTCGATGCGGGCGTGCAGGTGATGGCGCAGCCGCCGGGCAAGAAGAACTCGACCATTCACCTGCTGTCGGGCGGCGAGAAAGCGCTGACCGCCATTGCGCTGGTGTTTGCGATGTTCCAGCTGAATCCGGCCCCGTTCTGCTTGCTGGATGAGGTGGACGCGCCGCTGGACGACGCCAACACCGAGCGCTACGCCAACATGGTCAAGCGCATGTCCGACAAGACCCAATTCGTTTTTATTTCTCACAACAAGATTGCGATGGAAATGGCGCAACAGCTCATCGGTGTGACCATGCAGGAACAAGGTGTGTCCCGGATTGTGGCGGTGGACATGGATGCCGCGCTGACCATGGCGGAGGCAGCGTAAATGCAGGACAACAACCTGGTGATGGCCCTGTTGGGCGCAGGCGTGGTCTTTGTGCTGGTGATCGTTGTCTACAACCAATGGCAAATCCGCAAGGCGCGCCGCCCGGAGGTGTACAACCCGGCCGTCGACGAGACGCCCCGCGGCGAAGGTTGGACCGAGCGCGCCGAACCTGCCCTCGGTGGCGAGCGTGATGAAATCGACCGCGTCGAACCGCGTCTTGAGCCGGGGTTCTCGGCGAAGACGCACGCGCCCGCCACGGGCAGCGCCGAAACCGAAGCCGGCGTGATCGGCGCTGAACTCTCGCCTTCGGGCGACGACGCCGCGCTCGAAACGGCCGAAACGGAAGAGGTTGCTGAGCCTGCGCCGGGTTCGCTGGAGCCCGCCAATGGCGTGATCGATCCGCTGATCGATTGCATCGTGCCGCTGCATCCGGAACGCGAAGTGTCAGGCGACCGCCTGCTGCCGGCGCTGACCAAGCTGCGCCGCGCAGGCACCAAGCAGATTCACGTGGAAGGGTTGAACCCCGCCGCCAATGCGTGGGAAGCCATCCGCGCTGGCCAGCGTTACCTTGACGTGCAAGTGGCCGTGCAACTGGCCAACCGCACGGGCCCGCTGAATGCGCTGGAGTTCTCGGAATTCATCAACGCCATCGATCCGCTGTCGGAAGCGGCCGATGCCGTGCCGGAACTGCCGGACATGAACGAGACGATTTCCAACGCGCGCGAACTCGACGCTTTTGCCGCCGAGTGCGACGTACAACTGGGCGTGAGCGTGATCTCCGACGGGGCGCCGTGGTCGGCAGCGTATGTGCAGACGGTGGCAACGCAAGACGGTCTGGTGCTCTCGCGCGACGGCACGCGTTTCACGCGCTTCCACGCCGGTGCCGATGGCGTGCAGCGTGCGTTGTTCACGCTGCAGTTTGGCGACACCAATTTCCTGCGCGATGACCTGACCGTCAAGGCGGGTCGCCAGATCACGTTGTTGCTCGATGTGCCCGTGGCGGAAGAGGCGAGCAAGCCGTTCAAGCTGGTGTGCGAATACGCCTACACGCTGTCGCAGCGCATGGGTGCGCAGGTCGTGGATGACAACCTGCGTCCGCTGACGGAGCAATCGTTCGTCGCCATCCAGAAGCATCTGCGGGTGCTGTACGACAAGCTCGAATCGCGCGGCATCCCGGCCGGTTCCAGCACCGCGGTGCGCTTGTTCAGCCACTGACGGACGCACGATGCGCAAGATTGCAGAACCCGCGTCCGGTGCCACGCCCGAGGCGCGGGCAGCTTGGCTGCGCGCCGAGCTGAACCGCTACGCCCACGAGTACTACGTGCTCGACCGGCCCAGCGTGCCCGACGCTGAATACGACCGGCTCTATCGCGAGCTGGAAGCGCTGGAATCCGAACATCCCGAGCTGAAGACGCCCGACTCGCCCACGCTGCGGGTCGGCGGGGCGGTCTTGCCCGAGTTTGCGGCGGTCAGGCATGTCATTCCCATGCTGTCGATCCGCACCGAGACCGACACCACCGCCAACGGCGCGCGCGCCTTTGATGCGAGCGTACGCCGCGAGCTGGGCCTCGACGATACCGACCCGCCCGTCGAATATGCCGCCGAGCTGAAGTTCGACGGCCTGGCGATCAGCCTGCGCTACGAGCGCGGTTATCTCGTGCAGGCGGCCACGCGCGGCGACGGCACCACGGGCGAAGACGTCACGCAGAACATCCGCACGATCCGCCAGATTCCGCTGGGGCTGTCGCCCGTTGATGGTCATGTGCCCGACGTGCTGGAAGTGCGCGGCGAGGTCTACATGCGCCGCGACGACTTCGAAAAGCTCAACGCACGCCAGCGCGAGCGTGGCGACAAGACCTTCGTCAATCCGCGCAACACCGCGGCCGGCGCGGTGCGCCAGCTCGATCCGAAGATGGCTGCCGAGCGCCCGCTGTCGTTCTTCGCCTATGGGCTGGGCGAGGTGGTCGGCTGGAAGGGCATGCCCGAGACGCATTCCGGCATGCTCGACGCGCTGCAGGCGTTCGGTTTTCCGGTCAGCGCGGAACGCGCCGCGGTGAAGGGCGGAGATGGCCTGGTCGAGTTTCATGACGCCATTGGCACCAAGCGCGACAGCTTGCCGTTCGACATCGATGGCGTGGTCTACAAGGTCAACTCGCTCGCGCTGCAACGCGAACTCGGCTTTCGCACGCGTGAGCCGCGCTGGGCGGTCGCGCACAAATATCCGGCGCAGGAAGCACTGACCACGGTCGAGTCGATCGGCGTGCAGGTCGGCCGCACAGGCGCCATCACGCCGGTAGCGCGGTTGGTGCCGGTGTTTGTTGGCGGGGTGACGGTTACTAACGCCACGCTGCACAACGAAGACGAAGTGCGCCGCAAGGACGTTCGCGTCGGCGACACCGTGATCGTCCGGCGCGCCGGTGACGTGATCCCCGAGGTGGTGAGCGTGGTGCTCGACCGCCGCCCGATGGACGACGTGCCGGGCAGCGACTTGTTCAGTCCGCAGCAGCAGCCGAAGTACCCGCCGTTCGAACTGCCGAAGACGTGCCCGGTGTGCGGCTCGCACGTCGTGCGTGAAGAGGGCGAGGCGGTGGCCCGTTGCTCGGGCGGTCTGTTCTGCTCGGCGCAGCGCAAAGAGGCGATCCGCCACTTTGCCGGCCGCCGCATGATGGACATCGAAGGTCTGGGCGAGCGCTACATCGACAACCTGGTCGAGCTGGACTACGTGCACGGCATCGCCGACCTCTACAAGCTCAAGCTCGAAGACTTCCTGGAGATGAAGCGCCGCGCGGATGAGCGTGATGGCGTGACGCCCGAGACGGTTTCCGCCGGCAAGATCGCCACCAAGTGGGCCGAGAACCTGCTGGAGGGCATTCAGGCCAGCAAGACGCCGCCGCTGGCGCGCTTCCTTTTTGCGCTGGGCATTCGCCACGTGGGCGAGTCGACCGCCAAGACACTCGCGGACTGGCTCGGCAGCCTGGCCATCATCCGGCGCGCACCCGCGCCGCTGCTGCTCGCGCTGCCCGACGTGGGCGCCACGGTGGCGGAGGCCATCGCCGACTTCTTTGCCGAGCCGAAGAATCAGCAGGCACTGGATGCATTGCTCGAAGCCGGTGTCGCGCCGCAAGGCGAGCACGCGCCGAACGCGAAGCTGCGCGAGAAGCTGGAGCCGGCGGAGCTGTACGCCACGCTCGGCGTGCCCAAGCTGACGGCCACGCGTGCGAAGCAACTGGCCGTGGCAGCGCCAACGCTTGCCCACCTGGCGAGCGTGGAACCCGAGCAGTTGGCTGGCCTGCCGGCGGATGTGGCTGCGTCGCTGCTCGAATGGCTCGCCTCGCACGACCATCGCGCGCAATTGACGAAGCTCGACGCGTTGCGCGGCGAGCTGCTCGCCACCATGCCCGCCGAAGCCGCCGAAGAAGGCGTGCTGGCCGGCAAGACCGTCGTGTTGACCGGCACATTGCCCAACCTCACGCGCGACGAAGCCAAGGCCATGCTGGAAGCGGCGGGCGCCAAGGTGTCGGGTTCGGTGTCGAAGAAAACCGACTTCGTTGTCGCCGGAGAAGACGCCGGCAGCAAGCTCGCCAAAGCCGAGGAATTGAACGTGAAGGTTCTGGACGAAGCGGGTATGCTCGCGCTGTTAAAAAATCCGGCGGGAGACCAGTCATGATCCGAAACATCCTGAAGATGGGCGACAGCCGGCTGCTGCGTGTGGCCAAGCGGGTCGAGCGTTTTCACACGCCCGAACTGACTGCCTTGATCGAAGACATGTTCGACACCATGGATGCGGCGCGCGGTGCCGGCCTGGCGGCTCCGCAGATCGGCGTGGACCTGCAAGTCGTCATCTTCGGGTTCGATCGCAACGAGCGATATCCGGATGCGCCGGCGGTGCCCAAGACGGTGTTGATCAACCCGACTCTCGAGCCGCTGTCGGACGAGATGGAAGAGGGCTGGGAGGGTTGCCTCTCGGTACCCGGCCTGCGCGGTGTGGTGCCGCGCTACACGCGCCTGCGCTATACCGGCTTTGACCAGCATGGCCATGCCATCGACCGTATTGCCGAGGGCTTCCACGCCCGCGTCGTGCAGCACGAATGCGATCACCTGCAGGGCGTGCTGTACCCGATGCGCGTCAAGGATTTCACTCGCTTCGGCTTTACCGAAGTGCTGTTCCCGGAATTGCCCGCCAATCACGACGACTGATCGCGACTGCGGGAGCGTCGGACCTGCGGGGGCGGGTAGGCGCGTGTTTCATCCACCACGGAGACGATATGAAGCGCGATGGTTTGAGGGGCTGGCGCCGGTTGGCGCTTGGCGTGGCCATGACTGCAATGCTGGGGCTGGCCGCATGCGCGGGGCCGCAGACGCCGGAAACGACCGCGGCTGCGTCGGCTGCGCAGAAGCCTCAGGGGCCCGTCTGGCAGCGCGTGCATCTTGGTACCGATGCAGCGGGCTACGATTTCCCCGTCTACGCCAACCATCCGCTTGATGGCGATCTGAGCCGCATTCGCGAAGTCGTCTTCGTGCAGCACGGCCTGCAGCGCAACGGCAACGACTACTACACCGCCGGCGCCGATCTGCTCCAGGCCAGCGGCCGCAATCCCGACGAAGTCCTGCTGATCGCCCCGAACTTTCCTGGCACGCCCGATGAAGGCAAGGGCTTCGACGGCATGCCGGTATGGTCGGTGGATGGTTGGATTGGCGGCTTCAACGCCACCAACGCGCCGTACACGGACCTGAGTTCGCTCAAGGTGCTCGACGACCTGATCGGCTACGTGACCGACCCGGCGCGTGCGCCCAACGTTAAGCGCGTGACGGTAGCAGGCCATTCGGGCGGCGGCCAGATCGTGCAGCGCTACGCCGTGCTCAACAACGTGGACGAGGCCATCCGCAAGCGCGGCATCGATTTGCGCTACGTGGTCGCCAACCCGTCGTCGTATCTGTATTTCACGCCCGAGCGACCGCGCGGCAAGGGCTTTGCGCGCTACAGCACCAGCGTCTGCCCGGACTACGATCACTACAAATACGGCATGGTGGATATGGTGCCGTATGCCGTCGGCAAGACCGGCCGTCAGTTGTTCAACCGATATGCGCAGCGCCACGTGACCTACCTGGTCGGCACGAACGACAACGACCCGAATCATCGCGTGCTCGACAAGCTGTGCGGTGCTGAGGCCGAAGGCCCGACGCGCCTCGATCGCGCCCGCAACTACTGGCGCTACGAGCGCTACCTGGCGGGGCGCAAGCGCGTCAACCACCAGGCGCACGAAGTGGTTGGCGTAGGCCACGACCAGGCGAAGATGTTCGGTTCGCGCTGTGGCGCGCAGGCCGTGTTCGGCATGCCCGCGTCGGCCAACACCTCGGGCGCAGCCTGCCAGGCTCCGCATCTGTAACGTAGGCAGCGCAAAAAAAACCGGTCAACGCAGGGTGCGCTGACCGGTTTTTTGTTGGGGCAGAGGCTGCCTCAGAACTTCTCGAACGGCCCCAGGAATCGCCACTGGCCGACCGGCAGATCGCCCAGCACGATGCTGCCCATGCGGATGCGCTTCAGGCCCACCACCTCCAATCCGACCTGTTCGCACATGCGGCGGATCTGGCGCTTCTTGCCTTCGCGCAGCACGAAGCGCAGTTGCTCTTCGTTCTGCCAGCTCACCTTCGCGGGCTTGAGTGCTTCGCCGTCCAACGACAGGCCAAAGCGCAGCTTTTCCATCAGCTCTTCGGGGAAGACCTTGGAGATGTCGTGCTCGACCACGCCGTCCGGCGAATGCCACACCACGCGCACCAGGTATTCCTTCTCGACCGTTGAATCCTCGCCGATCAGGTGGCGTGCCACGCGGCCGTCCTGCGTCAACACCAGCAGGCCGGTGGAATCGATATCCAGTCGACCGGCCGGCGCCAACGCCCGACGCTGCCACGGCGCGAAGCGCTTGCGTGTGGGGTCACCTTCCCATTGGTTTTCCGGCACGAACAGCGACACCGCCGGCTGATAGCCGTCTTCTGCCTGGCCGGACACATAACCGACCGGCTTGTGCATCAGCACGGTCACGCGCTCGCCTTGCTCCGAGCGCGCCGACTGGTGGATTTCGATGACCGCATCCGGCTTGACGCGCGAACCCAGCTCGGTGACAGGCTCGCCATCCACCAATACCCAGCCGCGCGGAATCCATTCATCAGCCTCGCGGCGTGAGCACAGGCCCAGTTCGGACATGCGTTTGGACAGACGGACCAGTCCGCTCGATTCGGTTTGCGCGGCCTGGCGCGGTGCCTGCTCCTCGGCATGACGCGGAGCGCGCTCCTCACGCTCGCGCTCGGGCCGTTGCGGACGCGCCGGACGGTCTTCAAAGCGGCGCGGCGGACGGTCGTTGTCAAAACGACGCGGAGCGCGGTCATCGCCATAGCGCCGCGGCGGCCGCTGCTCATCGTCGAATCGACGCGGCGGGCGTTGATCGTCACCGTACCGGCGAGGCGGACGTTCGTCGTCAAAGCGTCGCGGAGGACGCTGATCGCCATCACGACGCGGCGCGCGTTGGTCGTCGCCATAGCGGCGCGGGCGCTCGTCGTCGAAACGACGGGGCGGCCGTTGATCGTCGCCGAACTTGCGTGGCGGGCGATCCTCGAACCGGCGCGGCGGGCGTTGCTCATCGTCGAAACGACGCGGCGGACGCTCATCATCAAAGCGTCGCGGGGGACGTTGGTCGCCATCGCGGCGCGGTGCGCGTTGATCATCGCCGTAGCGGCGCGGGCGTTCGTCATCGAAACGACGGGGCGGGCGTTGATCGTCGCTGAACCTGCGCGGCGGACGTTCATCGTCAAAGCGCCTCGGTGGGCGGTCGTTGTCAAAGCGACGCGGAGGACGTTCGTCGTCAAATCGGCGAGGCGGGCGATCCTCGAAACGACGCGGCGGACGCTCATCATCGGAGCGACGGGGCGGCCGTTGGTCGTTGTCGAAGCGTCGCGGAGGACGTTCGTCGTCGAACCGGCGGGGCGGGCGATCTTCGAAGCGACGCGGCGGGCGCTCCTCGTCAGAGCGGCGGGGCGGCCGTTGCTCGTCGTTGAACCGGCGCGGCGGGCGCTCGTCATCAAAGCGTCGCGGCGGGCGATCGCCTTGCATGCGGCGCGGCTTGGCGTCGCGCGTCTGGCCATCGTCGTCGCGGCGTGCCGGGCGCGGTGGCTTGCCGGCGCCTTCTTCCGGCTTGGGGCGGCGTTGCGATGGGCGCAGCGGCTGGCGCTCGCGGTTCAGGTCGGACGAGCGCAGCGGCTTGCCGGTCGAACGCACGGCATTGCCTTCGTCATCGCGGCGCACGCCGAGCGTGGTGCGCTTGCCCGGGCGGGTGGCGCGCTGCGTCGGGTCGCTGGCGCGGCGCTTGTCGTCGTCGCCCGGGAAATCATCGGAATCGGTAGTCATGAATCTAGACCGGTAAGGCTGGCGCTCAGATGGCGAGCGCATCGAGCAGCTCGCTTTCAAGCTCGAGCTGCAGTTTGTTGTCCTGGGTCAGGCGGGTGCCGTCGACCAGGAAAATGTCTTCCACGCGCTCGCCGAGCGTGTTGATGCGCGCGGTGTGTACCGACACGCGACGGTGTGCGAGCACGCGGGCAATGGCGTAGAGCAGACCGGTGCGGTCTGTTGCAGAAATGGAGAGCAGGTAGTACTGGCCGCGTTCGTCTGCCCGCAGGTCGACGCGCGGCTTGATCGGGAAGCTGCGCGACTGGCGCGAGATGCGCCCACGCGGCGGTTCGGGCAGGGCGGTTTCGCGCGAGATCTGCTCGGCGAGTTCGTGCTCGACCAGCGTGATGATGTCGCGGTAATGGCCGGGCTCCACCAGGCCGCTGCTGGGATCGGCCACCTGGAAGGTGTCGAGCGCGTAGCCGTGTTTGGTGGTGTGGATCTTGGCGTCGAGAATCGTCAGGCTCTTGCGCTCGAAGTAGCCGCAGATGCGCGCAAAAAGATCGGGCCGATCCGGCGAATACACCGCCACCTGCAAGCCAACGCCCGCCGGTGAAATGCGCGCACGCACGATCGGGATCGTCGTGTCGACACGGTTGTAGAAGTGTCGCGTGAACCAGGCGATGTCGCGCGCGTCGTGACGCAGGAACACGCCCACGTCGAGCTGCTTCCAGAGCGCCTCGTGCGCGGTGTCGTCCAGCGCGGCCAAGCGCAGCAGGGCGCGCGCTTCTTCCTTGCGGCTTTCGAGCACCGCGTGCGGATCGGTCGTGGCGCCGCCGAGCACGCGCAGCGTCATGCGATACAGGTCTTCCAGCAGCTTGCCTTTCCACGCGTTCCACACTTTCGGGCTGGTCCCGCGGATGTCGGCAACGGTGAGCAGATACAGCGCGGTCAGCCGACGTTCGGTGCCGACCAGGTCGGCGAAATGACGGATGACTTCCGGATCGCCGAGGTCCTGCTTCTGGGCGACCTGGCTCATGGTCAGGTGGTGCTCGACCAGCCAGACGATGAGGTCGGCGTCTTCCTTGGCGATGCCGTGTTCCTTGCAGAAGCGGCGTGCGTCGGACATGCCGAGCACGGAGTGGTCACCGCCGCGCCCCTTCGCAATGTCATGGAACAGCGCCGCCACGGTCAGCACCCACGGCTTGTCGAAGTTCGCCATCAACTGGCTGCAGAACGGGAACTCGTGCGTGTGCTCGACGATGGAGAAGCGTCGGATGTTGCGCACCACCATCAGGATGTGCTGATCGACCGTGTAGACGTGGAACAGGTCGTGCTGCATCTGCCCGACGATGCGGCGGAAATTGACCAGGTAGCGGCCGAGCACGCTGGTCTGATTCATCAGGCGCAGCGCGTGCGTGATGCCCTGCGGCTGCTGCAGGATCGACAGGAACAGCGCGCGATTGGCCGGATCCTTGCGCCATTTGGCGTCCATCAACGTCCGCGCGTTGTAGAGCGCGCGCATCGTGCTGGCTGCCAGTCCCTTGATGCCGCGCGTCTGCTCGTACAGCAGGAAGGTTTCCAGGATGGCCGTCGGCTCGCGCTGGTAGAGATCGGCGTCGGCAATCTCCAGCATGCCTTGTCGCTCGACAAAGCGATCGTTGATCCGCCGCGTGATACCGAGCTCGGTGGGGAACAGCCGCGCCTCGATGTTCTGCAGTACCACGGTATTGAGCTGCGTGACCGCCTTGGCGACCCAGTAATAGCGGCGCATGAGCTGTTCGCTCGCGCGCTTGGCGGTGGTGGGGCGGTAACCGAACGACTCGGCCAGTTGCGTCTGCAGGTCGAACACCAATACGTCCTGCCGGCGCCCGGCCAGCAGGTGCAGACGCGCACGCACGGTTTTGAGCAAGCGCTCATTGCTTGCCAGCTCCTGCGCTTCACGGCGCGTCAGCAGGCCATTGGCAAGCAGCTCGTTCCAGCTTGAACCGAAACCGGCCGCCCGCGTCATCCACAGAATGACCTGCAGATCGCGCAGGCCACCGGGGCTTTCCTTGCAGTTCGGTTCGAGCGAGTAGGGCGTGTCCTGGTACTTGGCATGCCGCTGACGCATCTCCAGCAGTTTCGACTGGAAGAAGTCGGCCGCGTCGAGATGGCCCTGATAGTGCGTCTCGAACGTGCGGTACAAGCCTTCGTCGCCGGTCAGTAGACGTGCTTCCAGCAGCGATGTGCGTACCGTGACGTCCTGTGCCGCTTCGTTGATGCACTCGTCGACCGTGCGGACCGAGGAGCCAATATCCAGCCCCATGTCCCAGCAGCGGCCGATGAAGGCCTCCAGCCGCGCCTCGAGTGTCTTGTCGGCGGTGCCCGGCAGCAGCAGGAGGATGTCGACGTCGGAATACGGGAACAGCTCGCCGCGCCCATAGCCGCCCACGGCAATCAGGGCGCAGTCGGCTGGCATCTGCTCCTCCTGCCAGAGCCGCACCAGCGCACGGTCAACGGCGCGTGCCAGCTTGGTCACGAGCTGCTGAACGTTGGCGTGCTGGTCGAACTGCGCGAACAGGTGCGCGCGCTCCGCTTTCAGGGCGTCGCGCGGTTGGACTTCTTCGGCAGGGGCAGCGGCAGCGGAGGGCATGAGTGGAGCGTGAATGAAACAGCGACCGGAACGAGCCGGTCGCTGCAGGAGTTGAGCCGAGGCGGGGCGAGATCAGCGCGACGTTGCTGCCGCTGAAGGTGCGGCTCGCCCGCGATGATCAGGCCGTGGCCGGTGCGCCTTCGTGTACGAATTCCGGTGCCGGCGGCGTCAAGGCCGACACGGTCAGCACTTCGTGGCCGGTCTCCGTCACGAGAAGCGTGTGTTCCCACTGCGCTGACAGGCTGCGATCGCGCGTCTTGACCGTCCACTGGTCGGGCATGGTGCGGATATCGCGCTTGCCCGCGTTGATCATCGGTTCAATCGTGAAGATCATGCCAGCCTTCAGCTCCATCCCGGTGCCGGGGCGGCCGTAATGCAGGATCTGCGGATCTTCGTGGAATTTCTTGCCGATGCCGTGGCCGCAATATTCGCGCACCACGCTATAGCCGGCAGCTTCTGCATGTTGCTGGATCACGTGGCCGATGTCGCCGAGGCGGGCGCCCGGGCGCACCGCCGCGATACCCTTCCACATGCATTCGAACGTGACCTGCGTCAGGCGTTTGGCGAGGATCGAGCCTTCGCCCACAACGAAGGTACGGCTGGTATCGCCGTAATAGCCTTCCTTGGTGATGACGGTGATGTCCAGGTTGACGATGTCGCCATTCTTGAGCACCTTGTCGCCCGGAATGCCGTGGCAGATCACATCGTTGACGGACGTGCAGATCGATGCCGGGAAGGGCGGATAGCCCGGCGGCGCATAGTTCAGCGGTGCCGGCACGGTGCCTTGCACGTCACGCATGTAAGCGTGGCACAGCTGGTCCAGCTTGCCCGTCGTCACGCCGGGCACGACGAACGGGGTGATGTAGTCGAGAACTTCGGACGCAAGCCGGCAGGCCACGCGCATGTGCGCAATGTCTTCGGCGGTGTGAATGGTAACGGCCATGCTGTGACTCTTTCTGCACGCAAGCGCCTGGAGCGCCGCGTCGTGGCTAAAGCATGAATTATCGCACCAAAGCGCCCCGGCCGGGGTTTTCGGGCGGTGGGCGCCCGTCTTGCGCCGTTTGTCGCGAATGCTCGGAAGGTCTTGAGTCGATTGGGTTTTTACCGCTATAATCGCCGGCTAAGCAGTTGCCGGTCGTGTGGCCGGGAGCGCTTGAAATCGCGAGCCGCCTCACCGCGGGTGTTTTTCGTATCGCATGCGAAAGATGTCTGAGGCGGCTTTAGACCTAACCCGACTGGAGAATTTCATGTCCGTGACCATGCGCGAAATGCTGGAAGCCGGTGTCCACTTTGGCCACCAGACCCGCTTCTGGAACCCCAAGATGGCCCCCTACATCTTCGGCCATCGCAACAAGATTCACATCATCAACCTGGAAAAGACGCTGCCGATGTACCAGGACGCACTGAAGTATGTGCGCCAGCTGGCAGCCAACCGGGGCACCATCCTGTTTGTCGGCACGAAGCGCCAATCGCGTGAGATCCTGGCTGAAGAAGCGGCTCGCGCAGGTATGCCGTTCGTCGACAGCCGCTGGCTCGGCGGCATGCTGACCAACTTCAAGACGGTCAAGACCTCGATCAAGCGCCTGAAGGACATGGAAGTCGCCAAGGAAGCCGGCGCGACCGAAACCATGAGCAAGAAGGAAGCGCTGATGTTCGAGCGCGAAATGGACAAGCTGGTGAAGTCCATTGGCGGCATCAAGGACATGGGCGGCATTCCGGACGCCATCTTCGTGGTGGACGTTGGTTACCACAAGATTGCCGTGACCGAAGCTGCCAAGCTGGGTATTCCGGTGATCGGCGTGGTTGACACGAACCACTCGCCGGAAGGCATCGACTACGTCATCCCGGGTAACGACGACTCGAGCAAGGCTGTTGCACTGTACGTGCGCGGCGTGGCCGACGCGATCCTGGAAGGCCGCGCCAACGCGGTCCAGGAAGTGGTTGAGGCCGCTCGTGGCGGCGACGACTTCGTCGAAGTCCAAGAAGGCTAAACACAAGAAGGCGGGCGCCCGCAGCTTGATTGCGCGGGACGCGTGCCAGGCCGCACCTGGTGGAACGCATCAGGGCTGATGGCCAGACAGGGGCGCGTAATAAACGCCCCTTTTTTTTAATTTGTCATGCGGATGTCCCACACGCGTCGTATCTCGTGGGGCGACCGGATGGAAACCGGACGACAGGCCGGCGTGCAGCGAAGACGCAAAGACCTTTCAGCGCGCGACCGGACGACGATCTGAAACAAGGAGCATGAAATGGCGGCAATTACCGCAAGCATGGTGGCAGAACTGCGCGCGAAGACCGATGCGCCGATGATGGAATGC
Source organism: Ralstonia sp. UNC404CL21Col (assembly GCF_000620465.1). Taxonomy (GTDB): domain Bacteria; phylum Pseudomonadota; class Gammaproteobacteria; order Burkholderiales; family Burkholderiaceae; genus Ralstonia; species Ralstonia flatus. The sequence goes on along the minus strand of NZ_JIBE01000003.1, from coordinate 49,374 downwards.
AAGAAGGCCCTGACGGAAGCCGAAGGCAACCTGGAAAAGGCCGAAGAAATCCTGCGTGTGAAGCTGGGCAACAAGGCAGGCAAGGCCGCCTCGCGCGTTACCGCTGAAGGCGTGGTGGCGGCTGCAGTGGAAGGCACGACCGGCGCGCTGGTCGAAATCAACTGCGAAACCGACTTCGTCTCGAAGAACGATTCGTTCCTGGCCTTCGCCAACTCGGTGGCTGCACTGATCGCCAAGAACAACCCGGCTGACGTTGCCGCTGTCGGCGCGCTGCCGCTGTCGCAAGACGGCTTCGGCCCGACCGTTGAAGACGTGCGCGTGGGCCTGATCGGCAAGATCGGCGAAAACATGACGATCCGCCGCTTCCAGCGTTTCGACGGCACCAAGCTGACGTCGTACCTGCACGGCGCCCGCATCGGCGTGATGGTGGCGTACGAGGGTGACGAAGTTGCGGCCAAGGATGCGGCCATGCAGGTTGCCGCCATGAAGCCGGTGTCGCTGTCGGCTGACGACGTGCCCGCAGATCTGGTTGCCAAGGAGCGCAGCGTTGCTGAGCAGAAGGCTGCCGAATCGGGCAAGCCGGCTGAAATCGTTGCCAAGATGGTGGAAGGCAGCGTGCAGAAGTACCTGAAGGAAGTCTCGCTGCTGAACCAGCCGTTCGTGAAGAACGACAAGCAGACCGTTGAGCAGATGCTCAAGGCCGCCAACACGACCGTGAAGGCTTTCACGCTGTACGTGGTGGGCGAAGGCATCGAGAAGAAGCAAGACGACTTCGCTGCTGAAGTGGCTGCCCAAGTGGCCGCTGCCAAGCAACAGGCGTAATGCTGCAGCGGCCGTTTCCAACGGTGCGGCGATTCACCTTCCGGTGCAGGCCGGCAGGGAGCGTTTCCACCGTTGGCGCAGCCGTATAATGCCAAACAGACAGGGCACCGAAAGGTGCCCTGTTTGCAGGTGCAGCCTGCTTGCGCGGGCATCGTTGGGGATTTTCCCGACGGCTTCCGCGCAAGAAGGTTGCGGGATGTGCGAAGTCCCCGCTTTGCACGTCGTTGTCATCTCCGCAGCGTCATTTCCCCCTTTCCTGTCTCCCGTACCAGGAATCGTCACGAGGATCTCCATGCCTGCCTATAAGCGCGTTCTACTCAAACTTTCCGGCGAAGCCCTGATGGGCGACGATGCCTTCGGCATCAATCGCAGCACCATCGAAGGGATGGTCAACGACATCGCTGAAATCGTGAAGCTGGGCGTGCAGGTGGCAGTGGTGATCGGCGGCGGCAACATCTTCCGCGGTGTCGCGGGCGGCGCGGCCGGCATGGACCGCGCCACGGCGGACTACATGGGCATGCTGGCCACCATGATGAACGCGCTGGCCCTGCAGGACGCCATGCGCCACGCCAACCTCGAAGGCCGTGTGCAATCGGCGCTGCGCCTGGACCAGGTGGTCGAGCCGTACATCCGCCCTCGTGCGATCCGGCAGTTGGAAGAAGGCAAGATCGTGATTTTCGCGGCCGGCACCGGTAACCCGTTCTTCACGACCGACACCGCTGCCGCGCTGCGCGGCTCGGAAATTGGCGCCGAGATCGTCCTCAAGGCCACCAAGGTCGATGGCGTCTACACCGCCGATCCGAAGAAAGACCCGAGCGCCACCCGCTACACCACCATCACTTTCGACGAAGCCATTTCGCGCAACCTGCAGGTGATGGACGCGACCGCTTTCGCGCTGTGCCGCGATCAGAAGCTGCCGATCAAGGTGTTCTCGATCCAGAAGCCGGGCGCGCTCAAGCGCGTCATCCTGGGTGAAGACGAAGGCACGCTGGTGCACGTCTGAAGCCAGCGGGAAGCCTCATCGCAGGCGCCTTTTTTACCGTTCGCTGACCCCGCTTGAATGGCGTTGGCGAGCGGCTTCCATGTAAAATCGTCTATTGTCTTTTTGGTCTTGCCGGTGCCCTGTGTCGTGTTCCGGGGCACAAGTTCGGCAGACCGCCGTTATCGTTCGGAGGAAGTATGAGCGTCGCCGATGTCAAAAAGAATGCCGAGCAGAAGATGCAGAAGTCGATCGAGGCTCTCAAGGCGGATCTGGCCAAGATTCGCACTGGCCGTGCCCACACCGGTCTGCTCGATCACGTGCAAGTCGACTACTACGGCTCGATGGTGCCGATCAGCCAGGTTGCCAACGTGACGCTGGTGGACGCACGCACGATCGGCGTGCAGCCGTGGGAAAAGAAGATGGTGCAAGCCGTCGAGAAGGCCATCCGTGAAGCGGACCTCGGCCTGAACCCCGCCACGATGGGCGACATCATTCGCGTGCCGACCCCCGCGTTGACCGAAGAGCGCCGCAAGGAGCTGACCAAGGTCGTGAAAGGCGAGGGCGAGGATGCCAAGGTCGCCGTGCGCAACCTGCGTCGCGACGCCAATGAACAGCTCAAGAAGCTGGTGAAGGACAAGGCCATCTCGGAAGACGACGAGCGTCGCGGTGGTGACGACGTCCAGAAGCTGACCGACAAGTTCGTCGCCGAAATCGACAAGCTGGTCGCCGAGAAAGACAAGGAAATCATGACGGTGTAAGGCCGTCTCCCGTCGCCGGCGCATTGGGCGCAGTTGGCGGGAAGCCCGATTCATGCATATCAGTTCCACACTGGCGGTGCCGGACACCGCCGACACGCCGCGCCACGTTGCCGTCATCATGGACGGTAACGGCCGCTGGGCCACCGAACGGCATCTGCCGCGGGTGGCCGGGCATAGCCGCGGCCTCGATGCCGTGCGCGCAACCGTTGAAGCAGCGGCACGCCGTGGCGTCGGTTACCTCACCCTGTTTGCCTTCAGCTCCGAAAACTGGCGTCGTCCGGCCGAGGAAGTCACCTTCCTCATGAAGCTGTTCATGACGGCGCTGCGTCGCGAAGTGGGCAAGCTCCACGACAACGGCATCCGCCTGCGCGTGGTGGGCGATCTGTCCGCGTTCAGCCCGCGCATCCAGCTTTTGATTCGTGAAGCCGAGGCCAAGACGGCTGCCAACCCTGGTCTGACGGTCACGATCCTCGCCAACTACGGCGGGCGCTGGGACATCCTGCAGGCCATGCGCGCTTTGTTGGCGGCGCAGCCGGGCATTGCACCTGAGGCCATTACCGAAGAGATGCTGGCGCCGTACATGGCACTGTCCTACGCGCCGGAGCCGGATCTGTTTATCCGCACCGGTGGCGAGCAGCGCATCAGCAACTTCTTACTGTGGCAGCTTGCCTATTCCGAGCTGTACTTCACCGATCGCTACTGGCCCGACTTCGATGCAGCAGAACTCGATCGCGCCTTTGCGTGGTATCGCAACCGCGAGCGTCGCTTTGGCCGTACCAGCGCGCAGCTCGAGCCCGATGTTCCCCCCGCGCTATCCGCCGGAGCCTGACACATGCTGCTGACTCGCGTCATTACCGCTGTCTGCCTGCTGATTGTCATCCTGCCCATTCTGTTCTTCGCGCCGCCCGCCGGCCTGGCCGGGTTGGTGACGGTATTTGCAGCCCTCGCCGCGTGGGAGTGGGGGCGTCTCGTCCGCCTGCCGGGCTGGTGGGGGCCGATTCTCTATGCCGTCGTTGTCGTCGTGCTGACGATCGCCTGGTACGACATTCCCGTTCGCGGCGATGTGCAGCCGCTGTTTCACGGCGCCGTCATCGCCTGGGTGATCGCCTGGGCGCTGCTGGCCGGGGGCGTGCGCGAGTTGCACGGCACACGCAGGATCGTTTTCGCGCTGCTGGGCTTGGTGATGCTGCCGGCGTTTGTGCATGGCGCCATTGAATTGCGCACGCACGGCGTCGCCTTTCTGCTGTCGGTCGCGTTGCTCGTGTGGGCGGCCGATGTGGGTGCGTATTTTGTCGGCAAGGCCATTGGCCGCCGCAAGCTTGCGCCGACCATCAGCCCTGGCAAGTCGTGGGAAGGTGCGATCGGCGGTGCCGTGCTGGTCGCCGTGATCGCCACCGTGGCCGGCATCACGCATTGGTTTGCGCCGACGTGGTTTTCGCACCAGTTTGACCAGCGCGGCGCCGTCGTCGCCCTGGTGCTGACCATCCTGCTGGTGGCCGCAAGCGTGGGTGGCGATTTGTTTGAATCCCTGCTCAAGCGTCAGGTCGGCATGAAAGACAGCAGCCGCCTGTTGCCCGGCCACGGCGGCGTGCTCGATCGTATCGACGCGCTGCTGCCGGTGTTTCCGCTGGCTGCGCTGCTGATTTCCTGAGGCGTCTGAACATGATGCGTTTGACCGTTCTTGGCGCCACCGGCTCCATTGGCGACAGCACGCTCGACGTGGTGCGCCGTCATCCCGACAAGTACAGCGTTTTTGCGCTGACCGCCAACGCGCAGGCCGACAAGCTCGCGGTGCTCTGCCGCGAGTTTCGCCCGAAGATGGCGGTGCTTGGTTCGGCGGTCGCGGCGGATGCATTGCGTGACCAGCTCGGCGCAGAGGCCGCCGGCATCGACATCCGTTTCGGCAGCGAGGCATTGGAAGAGGCTGCGGGCCACCCCGACTGCGATGCCGTGATGGCGGCCATCGTCGGCGCAGCGGGGTTGCGCCCGACGCTCGCGGCTGTGCACGCCGGCAAGCGCGTGCTGCTGGCCAACAAGGAGGCGCTGGTCATGTCCGGCGCGCTCTTTATGGACGCGGTGCGTCAGCATGGCGCCACCGTGCTCCCGATCGACAGCGAGCACAACGCCATCTTCCAATGCTTGCCGCAGCAAGTTCCGCAGTTTGGGCGCGGCGTGTCGCGCATCGTCCTGACGGCGTCAGGTGGCCCGTTCCGCACGCGCGCCGTCGATTCGCTTGCTGATGTCACGCCAGATCAGGCTTGCGCGCATCCGAACTGGGTGATGGGGCGCAAGATCTCGGTCGATTCCGCCACCATGATGAACAAGGGGCTGGAGGTGATCGAAGCGCACTGGCTGTTCGGCGTGCCGGTCGAGCATCTCGAAGTCCTGATCCACCCGCAGAGTGTCATCCATTCGATGGTCGGCTACGACGACGGCTCGGTGCTGGCGCAGCTGGGCAATCCCGACATGCGCACGCCGATCGCCTACGGCTTGGCTTACCCTGAGCGCATTGAGGCTGGTGTTCCGCTGCTCGACCTCGTCACCACGGGTGCACTGACATTCGAGGCACCGGATCTGCGCCGCTTCCCGTGCCTAGCGTTGGCCTTCGACGCACTGCGGGCCGGTGGTACGGCACCTGCTGCGCTGAACGCGGCCAACGAGGTGGCCGTCGAGGCATTTTTGCAGCGCCGCATCCGGTTCACCGAGATTGCCGCGGTGGTGGCTGACACGCTCGCCCACACCACCATCGTGCCGGCCGACTCGCTCGACACCGTTTTTGCTGCCGACGCCCAGGCGCGTCAGCAGGCTGAGCGCTATATCGCCACCGTATGCGCGCAGCTGCCGGCCGCGTGAAAGCGCCCCGTCAGAGCAAGCGGGTAACATAGCGGCTTCGCGCCGGGCACCCCGGCGCGTGCCCTTCAGTGCATCCGGAGAAGGTTTTGCAGACCGTTTTAGCGTTTGTCTTTGCGATCGCGGTACTGATCGTCATTCACGAACTGGGCCACTACAGCGTCGCGCGCTTGTGCGGCGTCAAGGTGCTCCGGTTTTCCGTTGGCTTCGGCAAGGTGCTGTTCCGCCGTGTAGGCCGTGGGCCCGACCACACCGAATGGACGATCTGCGCCATTCCGCTGGGCGGCTACGTCAAGATGCTCGGCGAGGGGGCTCGGGACCCCGAGAAAGACCCGCCCATCCTCCCGGAAGATCTCCCGCGCACGTTCGACCACCAGCCGGTCTATAAGCGATTCGCCATCGTCGCCGCGGGCCCGATCGCTAATTTCCTGCTTGCCATTGCGCTTTATGCCGTGCTGGCATGGGTGGGTGCGATCGAGCCGGTGCCTGTTCTGGGCGCGCCGCCGCCGGGCAGCATCGCCGCGCAGGCCGACCTGCGCGCACGGGACCGCGTGATCGCAATCGGCACGGACGGCGAAGCGCCGGCCGCCGTGCGCAGTTGGAGCGATGTCCGCATGCGTTTGTACTCGGCTGGCATCGCCGGGCGCGATGCGCTTGTGCAAGTGCGCGGCACCGATGGAGTCGAACGTACCGTCCGCCTGCAGGGCTTGCCGAGCGCTGCCCGTACACCGCAGGCCGACGTGATTGACCAGATCGGTTTGCGCCTGCTCGGCGGCCCCGTCACCATCGTCGACGTCCTGCCGGGCAGTGCCGCGGCACGCGCGGGGTTGCGGGCGGGTGACCAGATCGTGCGCTTCGCGGGCCAGCCGGCCGATCAGGCGATGGACCTCATCCGCCAGATCCGCGCCATGCCCGAGCAAAACGCGTCGATCGATATCCTCCGCAACGATCAGCCTATGACGTTGCCCGTTCGCCCGGATGCAGACGCCGATCCCAAGAACCCCACGGGGCCGAAGATCGGCAAGCTGGGCGCACAACTCAACCAGAAGGTGGAAACGGCGATGATCCGGGACGAGCCGGTGGCGGCCTTGGGGCATGCCGTCGGTGAGGTCTGGCGGACTTCGGTGCTGTCGCTGCAGGTGCTGGGCAAGATGATCGTCGGTCAGGCATCGCTGCAGAATCTGAGCGGGCCGATCACGGTGGCGGACTTTGCGGGCAAGGCGGCAAGCCTTGGCTGGCAGACGTTTGTGAGCTTTCTCGCGTTGATCAGCGTCAGTCTCGGCGTGCTGAACTTATTGCCCGTTCCGGTATTGGATGGGGGGCATTTGCTGTATTATTGCGTGGAATTTTTGACTGGCCGACCCGTGCCGGAATCCTGGCAAGCAGTCCTTCAGAAGATCGGCGTCGCCTGCATCCTGCTTCTCACTTCGCTCGCCCTGTACAACGATTTGAGTCGGTTGTTTTTGACTCGAGGCTAGACCGTATTCAAATTGGGTCGGTCAGCCGCATCGTTGCCACCGGCGTGAGCGGGCAACTCAGGGTTTTGAAAACACTCAGAAGTGGATTCCGATTGAATCCAACTAGGGGATTAGATTGATCAGACAACATCGCTTCCCGCTCAGCGTGCTGGCGGCTTCCGTGCTGACCGTCACTGCCGGTCAGGCTCATGCAGTGGAGCCGTTCGTCGTCAAGGACATTCGCGTGGAGGGGGTGCAGCGCGTCGAGCCGGGCACCGTGTTCGGCTATCTGCCCGTGAAGGTGGGTGAGACCTTCACCGACGAGAAGGGCGCCGAATCGATCCGCGCGCTCTATAACACCGGCTTCTTCAAGGACGTGCAGATCCGCTCCGAAGGCAACGTGCTGGTGGTGCGCGTGGAAGAGCGCCCGGCGATCTCGCAGCTCGAGTTCATCGGCTTCAAGGAGTTCGACAAGGAAGCGCTGCGTCGTACGCTGCGTGGCGTGGGCGTAGCCGAGGCCCGTTACTACGACAAATCCCTCATCGACCGCGCCGAGCAGGAAATCAAGCGCCAGTACGTTTCGCGCGGTTACTACGCGGCCGAGGTGACGACGACCGTGACGCCGGTTGACGCCAACCGCGTGTCGATCACCTTCACGGTGGACGAAGGCCCGACCGCCAAGATTCGCCAGATCAATATCGTCGGCAACAAGGCCTTCAAGGAAGGCGACCTGCGCGACGAGATGCAACTGTCCACGCCGAATTGGCTGTCGTGGTACACCAAGAACGATCTGTACTCGAAGCAGAAACTCACGGCCGACCTCGAAGCGCTGCGCTCGTTCTATCTGGATCGCGGCTACCTGGAATTCGCAATCGAGTCGACCCAGGTGTCGATCACGCCGGACAAGAAGGACATCTACCTGACGCTGAACATCCACGAGGGTGAGCAGTACAAGGTGTCGGACATCAAGCTGACCGGTGAGCTGCTCGGCAAGCAGGCCGAGATGGAGAAGCTCATCAAGCTCAAGCAGGGCGATGTCTTCTCGTCGGCCAAGCTGTCGTCGACGACCAAGTCGATTACCGACCTGCTCGGCACGTACGGCTACGCTTTCGCGACCATCAACCCGCAGCCGCAGATCAACCAGTCGGATCGCACGGTTGCGCTCACGCTGGTGGTCGATCCGGGCCGCCGTGTGTATGTGCGTCGCGTGAACGTGGTCGGCAACAGCAAGACCCGCGACGAAGTCGTGCGCCGCGAAATGCGCCAGATGGAAGCGTCGTGGTTCGATGGCGAAAAACTGCAGCTGTCGCAGAATCGCGTGAACCGCACCGGTTACTTCACCGATGCCAACATCACGACGGAAGACGTGCCCGGCACGACGGACCAGGTCGATGTGAACGTCAACGTGACCGAAAAGCCGACGGGCCAGATCAACCTGGGTGTGGGCTTCTCGTCGACTGACAAGCTGGTGCTGTCGGCGGGTATCCGTCAGGACAACGTGTTCGGCTCCGGTACGAGCCTCGGCCTGGATGTGAACACGTCCAAGTCGAACCGCACGATTGCGGTGACGCAGTTCGATCCGTACTTCACGGTGGATGGCATCAGCCGTTCGACGGAACTGTACTATCGCACGTACCGCCCGCTGTACTACACGGGTGACCAGGACTACCGCGTTGTGCAACAAGGCGGCAACGTCAAGTTTGGCGTGCCGTTCTCGGAAACCGATACCGTTTTCTTCGGCATCGGCTACGAGCGCACGACCATCGACGTGACGACCAACACGCCGCTGGCTTACCAAAACTACGTCGCGAAGAACGGCCGCATCACCAACAACTTCCCGATCACCATCGGCTGGTCGAAGGATCAGCGTGACAGCGCATTGGTGCCGACGCGCGGCCGTTATCAGCAGGCCAACCTGGAATTCGGTATCCCAGGCGGCGATCTGCAGTACTTCCGTGCGTACTACCAGCACCAGTACTTCTACCCGCTGTCGAAGTCGTTCACGATGGCGTTCAACAACGAAATCGGTTACGGCCACGGTTACGGCGGCAAGGACTTCCCGGTCTTCAAGAACTACTACGCGGGCGGTATCGGCTCGGTGCGCGGTTACGAAACCAGCACGCTGGGCCCGCGCGACGCCAACGGCGTGGCCATCGGTGGCGCCAGCAAGTTCGTCGGCAACGTGGAATTCATCTTCCCGCTGCCCGGTTCTGGCGTGGACCGCACGGTTCGCCTGTTCACGTTCTTCGACTACGGTAACGTGTTCGCCGAAGGTCAGCCGTACAAGCTGGGCGACATGCGCTACTCGACTGGTTTCGGTCTGTCGTGGCTGTCGCCGATCGGCCCGCTGAAGATCAGCATGGGCTTCCCGATCAAGCGTAAGACCGAAGATCAAACGCAACGCTTCCAGTTCCAGATCGGGACTGCATTCTAATGACCGCATTCATCATGAAATCCACGCGCATCACGTTGTCCCGCATGGGCGTGTCCGCTGCTTTCGCCGCACTTGCCGCTGCCAGCTTCGCGCTGCCGGCCACGGCGCAGGAGGCGCGCATCGCTGCCGTCAATTCCGAGCGTATCCTGCGCGACTCGCAACCGGCCAAGGCCGCCCAGGCCAAGCTGGAAACGGAGTTCGCCAAGCGCGATCGCGAACTGCAGGACATGGCTGCCAAGCTCAAGGGCATGTCAGACAAGCTGGATAAGGATTCGGCCGTGCTGGCCGATTCCGATCGCAACCGCCGTCAACGTGAACTGTCGGACCTCGACCGCGACTTCCAGCGCAAGCAGCGCGAATTCCGTGAAGACCTGAACCAGCGTCGCAATGAAGAGCTGGCCCAGGTGCTCGAGCGCGCCAATCGCGTGATCCGCTCGATTGCCGAGCAGCGCAAGTACGACCTGATCGTGCAGGAAGCCGTGTACGTGAACCCGCGCATCGACATCACGGACGAGGTGCTCAAGGCTCTGAATTCGCAATCGGCCAAATGAGGTTGTTCGCATGTCGTTTTCGCTTGGTGAACTTGCTGCGTCGCTCGGCGCGACCGTCCAGGGTGACGCAGGCCTGATCGTCAAGTCGATCGCGCCGCTGGATCAAGCGGGCGCTGATCAGCTCGCTTTTCTCTCCAATCCGCTGTACCTCAATCAGGCCGTGAGTTCCGGCGCGGGCGCGATCATCGTGTCGCCCCGCGATCTGGAAACACTCGAGAGCCAAGGCCACGCGGCTGGCCGGAACTGGCTCATTGCGGCCAATCCGTATGCTGCGTTTGCTCGTGTCGCCCAGCGCTTTGTTGCGCTGGCTGCGCGCCCCGTGGTGCCGGGCATTCACCCGACTGCCAGCGTAGAAGAGGGCGCCACGGTGCCGGCGTCCTGCTCCATCGGCCCGAACGTCACCATTGAAGCCGGTGCTGTGCTCGGCGAGCGGGTGCGCATCGTCGGCAACAGTTTCGTCGGCGCCGGCGCGCGTATTGGCGACGACACGTTGCTTTACGCGAATGTTTCGATCTACCACGGCTGCGTGGTCGGGGCGCGCTGCATTCTGCATAGCGGTGTCGTGATCGGCGCGGATGGCTTCGGCTTTGCCCCTGACTTCGGCCCGCAGGGCGGCGAATGGGTGAAGATTCCGCAGGTTGGTCGAGCCGTGATTGGCGACGACGTGGAGATCGGCGCGAACACCGCCATCGACCGCGGCGCGATGGCCGATACAGTGGTCGAGCAAGGCTGCAAGATCGACAACCAGGTGCAGATCGCGCACAACGTGCACGTGGGCGCCTATACCGTGATCGCCGGCTGCGCTGCCATTTCGGGCAGCACGAAGATCGGGCGCTACTGCATCATCGGCGGCGCGGCCAATTTTGCCGGCCACCTGACCATTGCTGATCGCGTGACCGTCTCGGGCGGCACGTCCATTACCAAATCCATCACCAAGCCCGGTGGCCACTTCACCAGCGTTTTCCCATTCATGCCGCACGGCGACTGGGAGCGTAACGCGGCCATCGTCCGAGGCCTGACGCGCATGCGCGAACGGTTGCAACAACTGGAACAGCGGGTCAAAGACCTGCAGCAACAATCATGACCGAAGCAACGAATGCGACGAACGCGGCCCCCAGCGTCGTCTGCGATTTCAACATCAAAAAGATTCTCGACCTGCTGCCGCATCGCTATCCGATGCTGCTGGTTGACCGCGTGATTTCGCTGGAGCCGCGCAAGTCGATTACGGCCATCAAGAACGTGACGTTCAACGAGCCGTTCTTCAACGGGCACTTCCCCGGCCACCCGGTGATGCCGGGCGTGTTGATGCTTGAGGCGCTGGCGCAAACCGCTGCGCTGCTGACCTTCGGCGAGGCAGACCACGAGCGCAAGGAAAACCAGCTCTACCTGTTTGTGAGCATCGATGGTGCGCGCTTTAAGCGGCAGGTGATCCCGGGCGACCAGCTTGTGATGACAGCTGAGCTGCTGCGCTCGAAGAGCGGTATGTGGAAGTTCAAGGTGTACGGCAAGGTTGACGGCGAAGTCGCCGTGGAAGCCGAGATCATGTGTGCCGTGCGCGAAGACAAGTCCAAGGGCGAGGCATGACGCAAGCACAGAAGATCCACCCGACCGCGCAGATCGATCCGAAGGCCGAACTGGATTCGAGCGTCGAGATCGGTGCGTTCACGGTCGTGGGCCCGAACGTGCGCATGGGCGCGGGCACGCGTGTCGGCCACCACACGGTGGTGGAGGGCTACACGACGCTGGGCCGTGACAACAGCATCGGCCACTTCGCTTCGGTGGGTGGCCGCCCGCAGGACATGAAGTATCGCGATGAGCCGACGCAGCTGATCGTCGGCGATCGCAATACGATCCGTGAATTCACCACGATCCATACCGGCACCGCGCAGGATGCCGGCATCACGTCCATCGGCGACGACAACTGGATCATGGCCTACGTGCATATCGCGCACGATTGCCGCGTGGGTAACCACACCGTGTTCTCGAGCAACGCGCAGATCGCGGGCCACGTGGAAGTGGGCGACTGGGCGATCCTCGGCGGCATGTCGGGCGTGCACCAGTTCGTGCGCATCGGCGCGCATGCCATGCTGGGTGGTGCATCGGCGCTGGTGCAGGATGTGCCGCCGTTCGTGATCGCCGCCAGCGACAAGGGCGGCAACAAGGCCGCACCGCACGGCATCAACGTGGAAGGCCTGCGCCGCCGTGGTTTTACGGCCGAGCAGATCACCGCGCTGCGCCAGGCGTACAAGCTGCTCTACAAGAGCGATCTGAGTTTTGATCAGGCCAAGGCGGAAATCGCCGCGCAGATCGCTCAGGCGGACGACGCCCCGACCCGCGAGGTGTTGACCGCATTTGCCGATTTCATCGCCGCCACCAAGCGCGGCATCGTGCGTTGAGCGAGCAGCCACAGAACGCCACGTCGGTGCGCCGCATCGGCATGGTGGCCGGCGAGGCTTCCGGCGATCTGCTGGCCTCGCTGCTGCTGAAGGGATTGCACGCACACTTGCCTGCCGACATCGCCTACAACGGCATCGGCGGGGCGCGCATGGCGGAGCAGGGTTTCCAATCGAACTGGCCCATGCACAAGCTGTCGGTCAACGGCTACGTGGAAGTGCTCGGCCAGCTGCGCGAGATTCTCACCATCCGCAAAGAGCTTAAGCAGGACCTGCTGGCGAAGCCGCCATTGGCCTTCATCGGCGTGGACGCACCCGACTTCAATTTCAACGTCGAGATCGCCATGCGGCAGGCGGGTGTGCCGGTGGTGCACTTCGTGAGCCCGTCGATCTGGGCGTGGCGAGCGGGTCGCATCAAGACGATCGCCCGGGCCGTCGACCATATCCTCTGTTTGTTCCCGTTCGAGCCCGAGATTTACGCCAAGGCCGGCATTCCGGCCACGTACGTCGGGCATCCGCTGGCGGACGAGATTCCGCTGGTGCCGGACGTGGAGGGCGCTCGCACGCGCCTGGGGCTGCCGTTGGGCCGCAAGGTGGTTGCGGTGCTGCCGGGTAGCCGGAATTCCGAAGTGAAGCATCTCGGGCCGACGCTGTTTGCGGCGATGTCGCGCATGCAGGCGGTCGAGCCGGATCTGGCGTTTGTGCTGCCGGCGGCCAATGCGACGCTGCGCGAGCGCATCGATGCCATGCGCGCGGAGCATCCGGGCCTGCATCTGTGGGTCGTCGATGGTCAGTCGCACGCCGCCATGGAAGCGGCTGACGTGATCCTGCTGGCGAGCGGCACGGCAACGCTGGAAGCGGCGCTGTACAAGAAACCGATGGTCATCACCTACAAGGTGCCCTGGTTGACCGCGCAGATCATGAAGCGCAAAGGCTATCTGCCGTATGTTGGGCTGCCGAACATCCTGTCCGGCCGCTTTGTCGTGCCGGAGCTGCTGCAGGATGATGCGACGCCCGAGGCCCTCGCGCGCGAAACGCTGCTGCAGCTGAGTGATCATGGCAACGCCACGTTCCTGCGTGAACACTTCACGCAGATGCACCTGACGCTCAAGCAGAACATGGCCGAGATCGGCGCGAAAGTCGTGGTCGATCTGCTGCGCAGTCGCGGTAAGCTTTGAGTCCATGGCTTCCCGCAAACCCAATCCCGATCAGCTTGGCCTGCTGCTCTCGCAAGAGCCGGCGGCCAAGCGTGCGCGTCGCATCCTGTGCGGCGTGGACGAGGCTGGACGCGGGCCCTTGGCCGGGCCGGTGACGGCTGCAGCGGTCGTACTCAATCCGCGCAAGCCGATCAAGGGCTTGGCCGACTCCAAAATCCTGACTGCCAAGAAGCGGGAAGCGCTCTACGACGAGATCGTCGAAAAGGCGCTTGCCTGGCACGTGGCAGAAGCCACCGTCGAAGAAATCGATCGCATCAACATCCTGCACGCGACCATGCTCGCCATGCAGCGCGCGGTGCACGGCGTGGCCGCACTGGGCACGCTGCCCGATCTCGTGCAGGTGGACGGCAATCGTTGCCCGCAGGTGGCGTTTGCGGTCGAGGCCATCGTCAAGGGCGATGCGCTGGTGCCCGCCATTTCAGCGGCATCCATCCTGGCGAAGGTGACGCGCGACCGCCAGCTGGCGGCGCTGCATACCGAGTTTCCGCTCTATGGTTTTGACGTCCATGCCGGCTATGGCACGCCGCAGCATCTCGCCGCGATCGACCTGCATGGCGTAACGCCGCATCATCGCCGCTCGTTTGCGCCCGTGCGTCGTGCGCTGGAGGGGATGAGCGCGATCAGCATCGAAACCACCGCTGCAGGCAGCGCCTGGGACGACTGACCTTTTTCCGCTGGGCCCATTCGTGAAGCACATCACTTCCCGCGACAACGCGGTGTTCAAGCATCTCAAGGCGCTTTCGGGCTCGACGCAGCATCGTCGGCGCGCGGGGCAATCCGTGCTCGATGGCGTGCATCTCGTGGTGGCGTATCTGGATGCGGGCCATATGCCGGCGCAATGCCTGGTTTCGGAGCGCCATATCCGTCACCCGGAAGTGGCCGCGGTGCTCGATCGCGTCGATCCGGACACCGTCATCCTGCTCGCGGATAACCTGTTTGGCCAACTCACCACCGTCGTCAACGGCGTCGATCTGATGGCGCTGGTCGAGACGCCGGAGGGCAAGTTGCCGCAGACGATCGATGCAGACTGCGTGATTCTGGATGGCATTCAGGATGCCGGCAACGTTGGTTCCATCCTGCGGTGTGCGGCCGCCGCCGGCGTGCGCGATGTCTTCATGACACCGGGCTGCGCGTTCGCGTGGTCGGCCAAGACATTGCGCGCCGCCATGGGTGCGCATTTCCACCTGAATATCGTTGAGCACTGCACCTTCGAAAGCGTGCATTCGCGGCTTCAGGTGCCGCTGTTGGCGACCTCGTCGCACGCCAAGCAGGCGGTGTTCGATGTGCCGCTCAATGCACCTGTGGGTTGGGTGTTCGGCAACGAAGGCGCGGGCGTGTCGGAGGAATGGCTTTCTGCCGTGACGACGCCCGTGACGATTCCCCAGCCGGGCGGCATGGAGTCGCTCAATGTGGCTGCCGCAGCAGCGATCTGCCTGTTTGAGGCCGTGCGACAACGCCGCGCGGCGTAACCCTCTCTTTTTTCTGTCGATTACCGGTCATACGGCGTTTTCAAACGCCAGAAAAGTCCCGCATTGACTTTGACATTGAGTAATGGAACATTGAGCGCGGCGCCATCGAGCGCCCTCGATACCCAGACTCAAGGAGACCGGCATGCCGAACCCCACCCTGGCGCGCGTCCATGTCGACGAACTCGCCCAGTTTCGCGAAATCCAGCAGCTCGCTTACGCGTGCGTCGAGGCCGTCGGCGGCATGCTGCGCCCCGGCATGACCGAGAAGGACGCGGCCAAGCTGCTCACCGAATGGCTTGGCGATCGCGGCGTCCATGACTGGCTGCACAAGCCGTTCGCGTGGTTTGGCGACCGCACCGCGTTCCAGGGCTTTTCGGGCCTGACGCATATGGCCGGCTTCAACCTGGCGTTCTTTCCGTCGTCGCGGCGGTTGGAAGAGAACATGCCCGTCATCCTCGACGTGGCGCCCGTGCGCAATGGCGTGATCGCCGATGTCGGCTATGCCACGGGTCTCGGCGAAAACGCCATCCTCGACCAGCTGCAGGACGACCTGATGGCGCATCGTGAGTTGATCGTGCGCTTGATCCGCAAGCGTCGGTCGATGGCCGATGTGGCCCGTGCGGTGGACCAGCTTTGCATGAAGCAGGGCGTGGAGCCGCGTCACAAGGCGTATCCGTTCAAAGTGCTGGCGCATCGCGTGGCCAAGCTCGACAGCCCGTCGAAGCCGCGTTTCGTTGCGCGCTTCGGGCTGAACGCCACGCGCAACCTGATCCTTGACCAGGTGCGCAGCGGCAAGCAGGAAGGGTGGTCGCCGCTGTGGTCGATCGATCGTCGATCCGAACATGCGCCGGTGCCAGGCCTGTGGGCCGTCGAGCCGCACCTCGGCTTT
This sequence comes from Ralstonia sp. UNC404CL21Col, assembly GCF_000620465.1. Lineage (GTDB taxonomy): Bacteria > Pseudomonadota > Gammaproteobacteria > Burkholderiales > Burkholderiaceae > Ralstonia > Ralstonia flatus. The sequence goes on along the minus strand of NZ_JIBE01000003.1, from coordinate 33,552 downwards.
CATGGCGTCGGGGCCAAGTTCGAGGAACTGCTCGTCATCACCGACGACGACGCCTACTGGCTCGACGACGATCTGCCGCACGTGCGTCGCTGGCAGCAACGCCAGCTTGCACAGCGGCGCGCCGCCTGACGTGCAGGGAGGCTTACATGCAAACGCTTCTTGAAGAGGCCCCGCTGGCGTTGTTCGAATCGCCCGCAGCGGTTTCGCCCAATGACTATTCGGAGCGGACGGTGCAGTCCGGCAGCGTCTCGCTCGCCGTCAAGACGTGGGGCAACCCGGTGCATCCGACCGTCGTGCTGGTGCACGGCTATCCCGATAACAGCGAGGTCTGGCACGAGATGGCGCCGCTGCTCGCGCGCGACTACTACGTCATTGCCTACGACGTGCGGGGTGCGGGCCGGTCGAGTTCGCCCAGCGGGATGCGCAATTACACCTTCGCGCGGTTGACCGATGACTTCATCGCTGTGATCGATGCGCTGAGCCCCGGCAAACCCGTGCACCTGATCGCGCACGATTGGGGTTCGATCCAATCGTGGGAATTCGTGACGGAGGCGCGCCTGCGCGGCCGCATTGCGTCATACACGTCGTGCTCGGGGCCGTGCCTTGACCACGTCGGGCATTGGATGCGCGCGCGTCTGCTGCGTCCGACGCCGTCGTCGCTGGGCAAGATGCTCGGGCAGCTCGTGCGCTCGTGGTACGTGCTGCTGTTCCATTTGCCGATCGTGCCGGAACTGAGCTGGCGCCTGTGGCTGGGGCGGGCGTGGCCGCGTGTGCTGCGTCGTGTCGAGAAGACCGCCATCGTGCCGCGCGCCACGCAGACGGCCGATGGCGTGCGCGGAGTGTCGCTGTATCGCGCCAACTTCATCCGCAGCCTGTTCACGCCGCGCAAACGTGTCGCACATGCGCCGGTGCAGGTGATCGTGCCGACGCTGGACAGGTACGTCAGCCCCGCGTTGTCCGAAGACCTCTCGCGCTGGGTGCCGCAGTATTGGCGCCGCGAGGTTGTGGCACGGCACTGGCTGCCGGTCACGCATGCTGCACGCATGGCCGAGATGGCGCGCGAGCTGATCGAGCATGCCGAGGGCAAGCCGGAATCCGAAGCGCTGCAGCGCGCGCGTCAGCAGGGCGAGCGCAAACCGCTGTCCGGTAGGCTGGCCGTCATCACGGGGGCCGGCAGCGGCATCGGTCGTTGCGCGGCGCTGGAATTCGCCGAGCAAGGCGCAGCCATTGTCGCCGTCGACATTCGTGCTGAAGACGCAGAGCGCACCGCCAAGCTCATCCGCCTCACCGGCGGCAAGGCGTGGGCGCGTACCGTCGACGTCGGCAACGCCGAGCAGATGGAAGCGTTGGTCGATTGGGTCGGCAAGGAACTGGGCGGCGCCGACATCGTCGTCAACAACGCGGGCATCGGCATGGCGGGCGGCATTGTCGACACGTCCGAGCGCGATTGGCAACGCATCCTGCACGTGAACGTGTGGGGGGTGATTCACGGCGCCCGGCTGTTCGCCAAGCAAATGGTGGCGCGCGGGCAGGGCGGGCACATACTGAACACCGCATCGGCAGCGGCCTTTGCGCCATCGCGCGATCTTGCCGCCTATGCGACGACAAAGGCTGCGGTGCTGATGCTGTCCGAATGCATGCGCGGCGAGCTGGCCGGGCAGGGCATTGGCGTGTCGGCCATCTGCCCCGGTTTTGCCGAGACGGGAATCATGGCCTCCACCGTCTACACCGGCACGACCGAGGCACAGCAGGCGCAACTGCGCGCCCGCGCGACGAAGCTCTACCAGCTGCGTGGCCTCAAGCCGGAGACCGTCGCGAAAGCGATGCTTGGCGCGATTCAGCACAACAAGCCCGTTGTCACGATCGGTATCGAGGCGCATTCGTCACGCATCATCTCGCGCTATGCGCAATGGCTCAGCCGGCTGATCGCGCGCGTGAGCATGGCCGGGCATTGAACCCGCGCCGACAAGAACATCCGGAGACCACCATGACAGCGCCCGATTACTTCATCAAGGCCCGCCACGTCCGTTTCGACTGGAAGGACACGCCTATCCAGTGGATTCCCGGCGATCCGTCCAGCACGCACATCATCAACATCCTGAACCTGCTCTTCCCCGCCGGGGAGTTGTGGTTCTGCCGCGTCTACAACAAGGCGTTGCCGCTGATTGCCGACGCGAAGCTGCGCGCCGACGCCGAGGGCTTTCTGCGCCAGGAGGCCATCCATTCGCGCTCGCATGGCGGCGTGCTGACGCATTACTACAAAGACCACGGCATCGATACCCAGCCGTTCACCAAGCGGCTCGACTGGCTGTTCTCCAAGGTGCTCGGCGAACAGCCGCTGGGTCTGAAGATCGGCCACACGCGCTTCTGGCTGCGGCAGCAACTCGGCATCATCGCCGCGCTCGAGCACTTTTTCGGCTATCTGGGCAATTGGGTGCTCAACGCAAAGGGGCTGGACGCCGCCCACGCCGATCCCGTCATGCTGGACCTGTTGCGCTGGCACGGCGCGGAGGAAGTCGAGCACCGTACCGTCGCCTTCGACATCTTTCGGCACATGGGCGGCACGTATCTCGAACGCTGCTTCCACATGCTGACCACGATCCTGTTGCTGCTGTATTTCCTGGTGACGGGCTTCCGCTTCATGCACAAGCGCGATCCGGGCGCCGGCAGATTTCCCGGCTTTATCCGCGGCTGGTGGCATGGCTCGCGGCGTAACTGCCTGCCCTCGTTCTGGAAGATGCTGGGGGCCGCGCTGCGCTATTTCCGACCGAGCTATACGCCGCATCATGAAGGCTCGACCGAGCAGGCGCTGGCCTATCTGGAAACATCGCCGGCAGCGCAGGCCGCGGCGCACGGCGGCAACTGGGTGCGTGACCGCGCCTGACCGGCTGGGCGGCCGGCAGAAAAACAAGGCAGAAAAACAAAACGGCCGGTGCAATGCCGGCCGTTTTGTTTGTGGCGCGATGCCACGCTCAGTAGTTGTTGTGATCCATCTTGATGTCCTGCAGGATCGTCGTGGCAATTTCCTCAATCGACTTGTGCGTCGACGACAACCACTTGATGCCCTCGCGCCGCATCATCGCTTCGGCTTCGTTGATCTCGTAGCGGCAATTTTCCAGCGCGGCATATTTGCTGCCCGGCCGGCGTTCATTGCGGATTTCGGACAGGCGCTGAGGATCGATCGAGAGCCCAAAAATCTTGCTCTTGTAGTCATACAGCACCGACGGCAGCTTGCCGCGCTCGAAATCGTCCGGAATGAGCGGATAGTTGGCCGATTTCACGCCATATTGCATCGCCAGGTACAGGCTGGTCGGCGTCTTGCCGCTGCGCGATACCCCCACCAAAATCACATCCGCCTCGGCCAGGTTCTTGTGTGACTGGCCATCATCGTGGGCAAGTGAAAAATTGATCGCTTCGATGCGGTTTTTGTACGCCTCGGTGTCGGCGTTCTGGTGAAAACGGCCGATCGCGTGGGTGGACTTGAGGTTCAGCTCCTTCTCGAGCGGCTCGATGAAGGTCTGGAACATATCCAGGATGGTGGCCTTGGCCCGATGGACGATCTCGTTTGCCTCGGCATCCACCAACGTGGTGAAGACGATTGGCCTCACCCCTTCGGCGTGGAACGCCTCATTGATCTTGGCGACCGCAACATGCGCCTTGTCGATCGTGTCGACAAACGGAATCCGCACCTGGCGGAATTTCATCTCAAACTGCGCCAGGATCGAGTGGCTGAAGGTTTCTGCGGTGATCCCGGTGCCATCCGACACGATGAAAACGGTCCGGAAAGGTGTCCGGTTGGGAGATGCGGAGGCGAGGTCGGTCATCGAAAACGAGGGGTTTTTCCAGCACGCCGGCAGGAAATCGTGCTGCGGCACGGTAGAATAGCGGCGATCGTTTAGCTAAGCAATTCGGGCCAATCGCCTGTCGGGCGCTGCCGCAGCGGCAATCCTGGCATGGCTTCCGGATGATTTAGCCAAGCGATTCGTACGGCCAGACGACAAGAAGAAAGCCCCGTGCGGATCCGACCGGTTTTTCACTTAGTTTAGGGGCTTGTATGACTAACCTGTCGCAAGACGGCGCCTATGTGCTGCCGTTCGAGCAATTGCGGATGACCGATGTCGAGGTCGTTGGCGGTAAAAACGCTTCGCTGGGCGAGATGATCTCCCAGTTGGATGGCGCCGGCGTGCGCGTTCCGGGCGGTTTTGCCACCACGGCACTGGCGTTCCGCGATTTCCTTGCACACAACAACCTGACCGAGCGCATCTCGCAGCGTCTGGCCAGCCTCGACGTCGACGACGTCAAGGCGCTGGCTGTCGCCGGCAAGGAGATCCGCGAATGGGTCGCCACCGCGCCGTTCCAGCCGCGTCTGGAGCAGGAGATTCGCGAGTCGTATGCTCGCGTGTCCGCCCGCGAAGGCGCCGAGGCATCGTTCGCCGTGCGCTCCTCGGCCACGGCTGAAGACCTGCCGGACGCTTCGTTTGCCGGCCAGCAAGAGAGCTATCTCAACGTGCTCGGCATCGACGACGTGCTCGACAAGATCAAGCACGTGTTCGCCTCGCTGTACAACGACCGCGCGATTTCGTACCGCGTGCACAAGGGCTTCGCCCACGACGTCGTCGCCCTGTCGGCCGGTATCCAGCGCATGGTCCGCTCGGACTGCGGCGCCTCGGGCGTGATGTTCACCATCGACACCGAATCGGGCTTCCAGGATGTCGTTTTCATCACCTCCAGCTACGGCCTGGGCGAAACGGTGGTGCAGGGCGCCGTGAACCCGGACGAGTTCTACGTCTTCAAGCCGACGCTGGCCGCCGGCAAGTACCCGATCATCCGCCGCTCGATCGGCTCCAAGCTGATCAAGATGGAATTCACCGCGCCGGGCGAAGAAGGCCGCGTGAAGACCGTCGACGTGCCGGGCGAACTCCGCAACCGTTACTCCATCAACGATGCCGACGTGGCAGAGCTGGCCAAGTACGCCGTCATCATCGAAAAGCACTACGGCCGTCCGATGGACATCGAGTGGGGCAAGGACGGCAAGGACGGCAAGATCTACATCCTCCAGGCCCGCCCTGAGACGGTGAAGAGCCAGGCGCACGGCAAGGTCGAGCAGCGTTTCCGCCTGAAGGGCTCGGCGCCGGTGCTGACCACCGGCCGCGCCATTGGCCAGAAGATCGGCACGGGCCCGGTGCGCGTGATCAACGATCCGGCTGAAATGGAACGTGTGCAGCCGGGTGACGTCCTGGTTGCCGACATGACCGACCCGAACTGGGAACCGGTAATGAAGCGCGCCTCGGCCATCGTCACGAACCGCGGCGGTCGTACCTGCCACGCGGCCATCATCGCGCGTGAGCTGGGTGTGCCGGCGGTGGTCGGCTGCGGCGATGCGACCGATCTGCTGAAGGACGGCACGCTCGTGACGGTCTCGTGCGCCGAAGGCGACGAAGGCAAGATCTACGACGGTCTGCTGGAAACCGAAATCACGGAAGTCCAGCGCGGCGAAATGCCGACGATCAGCACCAAGATCATGATGAACGTCGGCAACCCGCAACTGGCGTTCGATTTCTGCCAGATTCCGAACGGCGGCGTGGGCCTGGCCCGTCTGGAATTCATCATCAACAACAACATCGGCGTTCACCCGAAGGCGATCCTCGACTACCCGCAGGTCGACAGCGACCTGAAGAAGGCCGTGGAAAGCGTGGCCCGTGGCCATGCCAGCCCGCGCGCCTTCTACGTCGACAAGCTGGCCGAAGGCATTGCTACCATCGCGGCGGCGTTCTATCCGAAGCCGGTGATCGTGCGCCTGTCGGACTTCAAGTCCAACGAGTACAAGAAGCTGATCGGCGGTTCGCGCTACGAGCCGGACGAAGAAAACCCGATGCTGGGCTTCCGCGGCGCCTCGCGCTACATCGCCGAAGACTTTGCCGAAGCCTTCGAGATGGAGTGCCGTGCCATGAAGCGCGTGCGCGACGAGATGGGCCTGACCAACGTTGAAGTGATGGTGCCGTTCGTGCGTACGCTCGGCCAGGCCGAGAAGGTTGTCGAGCTGCTGGCCAAGTACGGCCTGAAGCGCGGCGAGAACGGCCTGCGCCTGATCATGATGTGCGAAGTGCCGTCCAACGCGATCCTGGCCGAACAGTTCCTGCAGTACTTCGACGGTTTCTCGATCGGTTCGAACGACCTGACGCAGCTCACGCTGGGTCTGGACCGCGACTCCGGCATGGAGCTGCTGGCCAAGGACTTCGACGAGCGCGATCCGGCGGTCAAGTTCATGCTGCAGCGCGCCATCTCCACGGCGCTGTCGATGAACAAGTACGTCGGCATCTGCGGTCAGGGCCCGTCCGATCATCCGGATTTTGCCGAGTGGCTGGCGAAGGAAGGCATCTCGTCGATCTCGCTGAACCCGGATTCGGTGGTCGACACATGGCAGAAGCTCGGTTCGGCTTGAGCTTGAACTAGAGCGTTGCAACGAATGTCGTAAGACAAGGCGCGTATCCTGACGGGTGCGCGCCAACAAGAACGCGAAGTGCCCGGCGGCGTCCAGCGCTGGCGGGGGCCGAGCGACATGCCCCCGCAGACGAACAGCGTCGCGGGGGTTTTTTTCTGGGATTCAGGGAGAGGGAGTATGTCGGCTCAGACCGTCTGGTTTTCGCTGGCCGTGCTGCTCGTCATCGGCGAGCTGATGACGGGGACCTTCTATCTGCTGATGGTCGCGATCGGGCTGATTGCAGGCGGTCTTGCCGCGCTGATTGGCCTTGCATTTCCTGCGCAGGCCATCGTGGCCGCCATCGTGGCGGTGTTCGGCATCGTTGGGCTGCGGCGTACGCGCTACGGGCGTGTGACGCGCGAGAACGCCGCCCGCAATCGCAACGTCAATCTGGATATCGGCGAGACGTTGCGCGTCGATGCCTGGTCGCCCGAACGGCGCGCGCGTGTGCAATATCGCGGCGCAGCGTGGGATGTCGAGTTGGCGCCGAATGCGGCGGCTACCGTCGGTGAATTCCGCATCGTCGAAGTGCGCGGCAACGTGCTGGTCGTCGCGCCCAAATAACGCGCAAATCGCACTCAAAACAACCAATAAGCTCAACCACGGAGGTTCTATGTTCGAGCTGGGGACTCTCGCGATCATCGTCCTGTTTGCTGCCATCGTGCTCATTGCACAAGGCGTCAAGATCGTGCCGCAACAGCACGCCTGGATTCTCGAGCGGCTGGGCAAATATCATGCAACGCTCTCGCCGGGGCTCAACATCGTGCTGCCCTTTGTCGATCGCGTGGCCTACAAGCACGTGCTCAAGGAAATCCCGCTCGACGTGCCGAGCCAGATCTGTATCACCAAGGACAACACGCAGCTGCAGGTGGACGGCATCCTGTATTTCCAGGTGACCGACCCGATGCGGGCGTCGTATGGCTCCAGCAATTTCGTGATCGCCATCACGCAGCTCGCGCAGACGACGCTGCGCTCGGTGGTCGGCAAGTTGGAACTGGACAAGACGTTTGAGGAGCGCGACTTCATCAACCACAGCGTCGTCAATGCGCTGGATGAGGCGGCATCGAACTGGGGCGTGAAGGTGCTGCGCTACGAAATCAAGGATCTGACCCCGCCGAAGGAAATCCTGCACGCCATGCAGGCGCAGATTACGGCCGAGCGCGAAAAGCGTGCGCTGATCGCCGCATCCGAAGGCAAGCGCCAGGAGCAGATCAACCTCGCGTCCGGTGCACGCGAGGCCGCCATCCAGAAATCCGAAGGGGAGAAGCAGGCCGCCATCAACAAGGCGCAGGGCGAGGCGGCGGCGATTCTGGCGGTGGCCGAAGCCAACGCCCAGGCGATCCAGAAGATCGGTCAGGCCATTCGCACCGAGGGTGGTGTCGATGCCGTCAATCTGAAAGTGGCGGAAGAGTATGTGAGCGCGTTCGGCAACCTGGCCAAGCAGGGCAACACGCTCATCGTGCCGGGCAACATGGGCGACCTGAGCACGATGATTGCGTCAGCGTTGACGATTGTGAAGCAGCAGCGGCCGAGCGCGTAAAGCTCGGCAAGGCGGGAGGGCTCAGGCCTTCTCGCGCATGAGGCGGGCTTTTTCGCGCTGCCAGTCGCGGTCCTTCTCGGTTTCGCGCTTGTCGAAGAGCTTCTTGCCCTTGGCGAGGCCGATTTCGCATTTCACGCGGCCGCGCGTGTAGTGCAGGTTGAGCGGCACGAGCGTGTAGCCGCGCTGCTCCACCTTGCCGATGAGCTTCTTGATCTCTTCGGCGTGCAGCAGCAGCTTGCGGGTGCGCACGGGGTCTGGGTTGACATGCGTGGAGGCCGATTGCAGCGGGCTGATATGGGCCCCGATCAGGAACAGCTCGGCGTTACGAATGACGACGTAGCCTTCCTTGATCTGCGCACGGTTGGCTCGGATGGCTTTCACCTCCCAGCCCTCGAGAGCCATGCCTGCCTCGTAGCGCTCCTCGATGAAGTAATCGAAGAAGGCCTTCTTGTTGTCGGCGATGGTCATACGTTGGAATATGCGGTGCGCGCATTGGGGTGATGATCCCCGCATGCGCTGCGATAAAATGGCGAGTTTAACAAATCCGCCGCAATCCCAACCGGGGCGCGGCGCGCAAAGCTTTCGGATCACGCATGGCAGACGTTGAAAAAACCGTGTTGATTGGCTACTCGGCCGAACAGATGTTCGACCTAGTCACCGACGTCAAGGACTATCCGAACTTTCTGCCGTGGTGCGGCGGCGTGGAAATCTACGAGCAGACGGAAACGTCACTCGACGCGCGTGTCGATATCGCCTTCAAGGGCATCCATCAGTTCTTTCGCACGCGCAACGTGCAGACGCGGCCCACCCGCATCGATATGACGTTCGCAGACGGGCCTTTCAAGTCGTTCACCGGTTTCTGGATCTTCACGCCGCTGCGCGCGGATGCCTGCAAGATCAACTTCCACCTGCATTACGAGTTTTCCAGCGTGATTCTGGAAAAGCTGATCGGCCCGGTGTTCAGCATGATTGCGAATACCTTTGTCGACTCATTCGTCAAGCGCGCCGAGGCGGTGTATGGCGAGTCCTGAATCCGGGTCCGTGATTGACGTGATGGTCTGCCTGGCGACGGTCACGCCGCCGCGGCTCGTCAGCGTGCAAGTGCCGGCGCAGGCGACGGTGGCCGACGCCGTGCGCGCGTCCGGCTTGCTCAGCGGCGTGGATCTGACGATCGAGACCTGCCGGCTGGGCGTTTACGGCAAGCGCAAGACGCCCGATGCCGCATTGCATGCGCGTGATCGGGTGGAAATCCTGGGCCCGCTGATCGCCGATCCGAAGACCGCACGCCGGCGGCGTGTGCAGAAGGTGCGGGCCACGGGCACGCGCGAAGGGCTGAAGTGGCTGCGCAACGAGGCGCCGCCCAAAGACGACGTCCTCGAGTAAGTCTTAGTCTTAGCCGCAGTTCTGGTCCAGCACGGCTTGGTTGCGCTGGATGGCCTGGGCGCGCTGGTTGTCATCCATATACGAAAGCGACCCATCCGGCTGCGGCGTGGCATAGCGGCGGCCGCCTTGCAGGTAAGCGGTGTCGGCGCGAAGGCGCTGGCATTCTGCCTGTTTGCGCTGGGCCTGCTCCGCCTGCTTGGCGTCGTCCTGTTCCTTCTTGGCGCGGTCGGCCATGCGTTTGCGTAGTTCTTCGTCCGGGTTGGACGCGGCGACGCCGGAGGCCGGCTGGCCGGGTTTTGCGGCTGCGTTCGGGTCTGCCGCCTTGACCCCCGAGGCCGGTGCGGACAGCGCTTCATAGGCCGTCGCCGTGCGGCTGTTCGGGTTGCGGATGATGCGGCTGGGCGGCACCGACGGCGGCGGTGCGGCGTCGCTGTAGACCATGTGGCCCTTGTCGTCGCGCCATTGCCAGGCCCATTGCGCCTGGGCAACCGGGCAGGCAAGGGCGATCAGGGCAGCAGTGGCAGGCAACAGGACGTGCAGTCGTTTCATGGAGTTCTCGTTCGTGGACTGCCGACGGCGCGCTGGCCGACCCGACGACGGCCCCTCGACGCGCACGGGAGCTCGGTGGCGTGATCGCCACTCGCCAATCTACGCCGACGGCCTGGCTCGGCCTGTCGACTCGCCCCCCGGCAAGGCGCCCAGTTTATGCAGACTTGTCGTTGGCGTGCAAGCGCACCGACCAGCCGACGCCCAGGATCAGCAAGGCGATTGCGGCGATCTCAAGCGGGCGTGGCCAGCGGCTGTCGTACACAAAGCCATATGCCAGCGCAAACAGCGTCTCGAACACGATCATCTGGCCCGACAGCGTGAGCGGCAGCCGCCGCGAGGCGATGTTCCACAGGTTGTTGCCGATCAGCGACGCGCCGAGCGCCACGGCCGCATTGACCGCCCAGAACGTGCCCCAGATACGCCCGCCGGCGCCCATCCATGCTGTGCCAACCGTGAGCAAGGCGACCGTGATCAATGCTGCCGACAGAATGCCGCTCGAAATGCCATATAGAGCAGACCATTCGTTGCTGGAAAAATGCGGATTGCGCTGCAGGTAGCGGGCGTTGTCCACGGCGTACCACGTCCAGCTGCACAGCGCGCCGGCCGCGCAGACGATGCCCGCAACGCGCTGCCAGATCGGCCGGACATTGGTCGCCGCAGCGGTGGCCTGATGGCCAAACAGGTCGACATTGATGCAGACAATGCCCGCAGCCACCACGAGCAGCGGCCAGATCAGCCGGGAAAGCTGCACAGCGCCGTGGTCCCGCCGCCCCAGGACCGTGACGGTGATGGGCAAGATGCCGATGATCAGCGAGGTGGGCGCGACCCCGGCCAGTTGCACGGCGAAGGCCAGCAGTACGTAATAGACAAGATTGCCGCTGCAGGATTGTCTGACGAGCGCCAGGCAATCGGCGCGCGTTATCTTGCGGGCAATGCGGGGGAGGATCGGGCCGGCCGCAATGGCGGCGATGACGCCGTAGGCGAGGTAGCGGCCGAGGGTCAGTTCCCACGGTGAAAAGGCGGGCAGCGCGCGGGGCGCGATAAAGACCATGCCCCACATCGCCCCGGCCAGCAGGGCGCACAATACGCCAATTCCCATTCGAACACTCGCGAGGCTGATTCGGCGCGGCCGCTGGCGGCGCAGGGCGCTGGAGGTGCGTGCGCGAAGAAAAATTTATCGAGCATAGCACGGGTCTCTACAACCGTGGGGCGAATTCCCGTATAATCCGATTTTGCGCCTAGAGGAAATTGCTATGCGTCTTGTCCAGAAAGCACTCACGTTCGATGATGTGCTGCTCGTCCCGGCCTACTCGGCCGTCCTGCCCCGCGATACGTCCCTTCGCACCAAGCTCACCCGTTCGATCGAACTCGCCATTCCGCTCGTCTCCGCTGCCATGGATACGGTCACGGAAGCGCGGCTCGCCATCGCCATGGCGCAGCAAGGTGGCATCGGTATCGTCCACAAAAACCTGAAGCCGGAAGAACAGGCGCGCGAAGTCGCCAAGGTCAAGCGCTTTGAATCGGGCGTGCTGCGCGACCCGATCACCATCGGTCCGGACATGAAGATCCGCGACGTGATGGCGCTGTCGGCCCAGCACGGCATCTCGGGCTTCCCGGTGCTGGAAGGCAAGAAGGTGGTGGGCATCATCACCAACCGCGACCTGCGCTTTGAAGAAGAGCTGGACGCCCCCGTGCGCGCCAAGATGACGCCGAGCGAGAAGCTCGTCACCGTCAAGGAAGGCGCCTCGCTGGAAGAGGCCAAGCGCCTGATGAACAAGCACCGCCTGGAGCGTGTGCTGGTGGTGGGCGAGGCTTTCGAGCTGCGCGGCCTGATCACCGTCAAGGACATCCAGAAGGCCACCGAATATCCGCTGGCGTCGAAGGACGAACGTGGTTCGCTGCGCGTGGGCGCGGCGGTGGGCGTGGGCCCGGATAACGATCTGCGTATCGACTTGCTGGTCAAGGCCGGCGTGGACGTGATCGTCGTCGACACCGCGCACGGCCACAGCCAGGGCGTGCTGAACCGCGTGCGCTGGATCAAGGACAACTACCCGCAAGTGCAGGTGATCGGCGGCAACATCGCCACCGGCGACGCTGCCAAGGCGCTGGTCGACCACGGCGCAGATGGCGTCAAGGTCGGTATCGGCCCCGGCTCGATCTGCACGACGCGGATCGTCGCTGGCGTGGGCGTGCCGCAGATCTTTGCCGTGTCGAATGTGGCCGAGGCACTGAAGGGCACCGGCGTTCCCCTGATCGCCGACGGCGGTATCCGCTACTCGGGCGACGTCGCCAAGGCCCTGGCTGCCGGCGCACACACCGTGATGATGGGCGGCATGTTTGCCGGTACGGACGAATCGCCGGGTGAGGTGTTCCTGTTCCAGGGTCGCTCGTACAAGAGCTACCGCGGCATGGGCTCGGTGGGCGCGATGAAGGACGGCGCTGCCGACCGTTACTTCCAGGAAGACAACACCGCCAACGTCGACAAGCTGGTGCCCGAAGGTATCGAGGGCCGCGTGCCTTACAAGGGCTCCGCATTGCCGATCGTGCATCAACTCACGGGCGGCGTGCGTTCGTCGATGGGCTACTGCGGTTGCGCATCGATTGCCGAATGGCACGAGAAGGCGCAGTTTGTCGAGATCACCGCTGCCGGCATGAACGAATCGCACGTGCACGACGTGCAGATCACGAAGGAAGCGCCGAACTATCACCGCGACTGATCGCTTGTCGATCTTCGCAAACAAGATAGAAGGCAAGCAGTACTGCCGCCGGGGTGCGCGGGCGCTCCGGCTGAATCAACCGGCGGCCGAAGCACGGGCGGCCGCCCGCAACTGGAGACGATGATGAAAGCGCTTTTGCGACTCGTTCTGTTTCTGGATGCGGCTGTCGCACTGTGCGTCGGTCTCGTCCTGCTGGCTTCGCCGATGACGTCCATCTTCGGCGCGCTGCAATTGCCGCAGCCGGAGCCTGCGATGTACGGTCAGCTGCTCGGCGTCACGCTGATTGGCGTGGCCTGGCTGCTGTGGCACGCCACGGTCAATGGTCAACTGACGACCGCCGTGGCGCAGGTGGTCGGTCATGTGAACCTGGCCGTCGCCGTGCTGGTGATCGCCTGGCTGCTCTTCTTCCATCTGCCGGTGGACGGCGCAGGCCGCATCTGGCTGCCGACGTTTGCGGCGGTGCTGGCGGCGTTTTCCGCTGTGCAGATTCCCGCCTCGCGCCGCGTGCGCACCCATGAGCGTGTGCGCGCGCAGAAGGCCCGCGAAGATGCCGCGGCCGCGCGCGAACGCGAACGCGCGGAAAAGGCGCAACGCAAAGAACCTGGCTACATGCCGCCTCCGGGCTACGGCCCCGGCACTGAAGTCGACACGATTGCCGATTCCATTCCTCCACAACATGCACGACAAAGTCCTCATCCTTGATTTCGGCTCGCAGGTCACGCAACTGATTGCGCGGCGCGTGCGTGAAGCACACGTCTATTGCGAGATCCACCCGAACGACGTGTCCGACGCCTTCGTGCGCGAGTTCGCGCCCAAGGCAATCATCCTGTCCGGCAGTCACGCCAGCACGTACGAAGACCACCAGCTGCGCGCCCCGCAGGCCGTGTGGGACTTGGGCGTGCCCGTGCTCGGCATCTGCTACGGCATGCAGACCATGGCCGTGCAGCTGGGCGGCAAGGTGGAGTGGAGCGACCACCGCGAATTCGGTTACGCCGAAGTGCGCGCGCATGGCCACACCCGCCTGCTCAAGGACATCCAGGACTTCGCCACGCCGGAAGGCCACGGCATGCTCAAGGTGTGGATGAGCCACGGCGACAAGGTCGCCGAGCTGCCCCCGGGCTTCAAGCTTCTGGCCTCGACGCCGAGCTGCCCCATCGCCGGCATGGCCGACGAGGCGCGTGGCTACTACGCCGTGCAGTTCCACCCGGAAGTCACGCACACCGTGCAGGGCCGCGCGATGCTCGAGCGCTTCGTGCTGGAGATCGCCGGTGCCAAGCCGGACTGGATCATGCGCGACCACATCGAGGAAGCCGTCAAGCGCATCCGCGAGCAGGTCGGCGACGAAGAGGTGATCCTCGGCCTGTCGGGCGGCGTCGATTCGTCGGTGGCGGCGGCGCTCATTCACCGCGCGATCGGTGACCAGCTGACCTGCGTGTTCGTCGACCACGGCCTGCTGCGCCTGGATGAAGGGAAGATGGTGATGGACATGTTCGCCGGGCGCCTGCACGCCAAGGTCGTGCACGTGGACGCGTCTGAGCAGTTCCTCGGCCACCTGGCCGGTGTGACGGACCCGGAAGCCAAGCGCAAGATCATCGGCCGCGAGTTCGTTGAGGTGTTCCAGGCCGAAGCCAAGAAACTCAGCAACGCCAAGTGGCTGGCGCAGGGCACGATCTACCCGGACGTGGTGGAATCGGGCGGCACCAAGACCAAGAAGGCAACGACGATCAAGAGCCACCACAACGTGGGCGGCCTGCCGGAAACGCTCGGCCTGAAGTTGCTCGAACCGCTGCGCGACCTGTTCAAGGATGAAGTGCGCGAGCTGGGCGTGGCGCTGGGCCTGCCGCACGAAATGGTCTATCGCCATCCGTTCCCGGGGCCGGGCCTGGGCGTGCGTATTCTGGGCGAGGTCAAGCGCGAATATGCAGACCTGCTGCGCCGTGCCGACGCCATCTTCATCGAAGAGTTGCGCGGTACCAAGGCCACGGCGCAGGACGCTGCCGCCGGCCTCTGCGGCGAAGGCGATGTGGGCAAGAGCTGGTACGACCTGACCAGCCAGGCGTTTGCGGTGTTCCTGCCGATCAAGTCCGTCGGCGTGATGGGCGATGGCCGCACATACGACTACGTGACGGCGTTGCGTGCCGTGCAGACCACCGACTTCATGACCGCACATTGGGCGCATCTGCCGTACACGCTGCTGGGCCGCGTGTCGAACCGCATCATCAACGAGGTGCGTGGTTTGAGCCGCGTCGTGTACGACGTGTCGGGCAAGCCGCCTGCGACGATTGAGTGGGAGTGAGGTTTTCTCCCCAAGTGGAAAGAAGCCCGCATGACGCGGGCTTTTTTCTGTTCAGCGTCTGCGCCGGGAGGGCCGACGGGCGCGCGCTATGTAATATTTGTTGACACATCCACGGAACACCTGTAGAACCAATCCCCGCAGGATCTTCAAGCAGTTACTCCGATGTTCTGGGTCGTCACGCCACGCGGTACTTCCTTTGCTCCATGTTTCTTCCTTGATTGTCGTGCCTGGTGAGCACAGGCTCATGCAGAACTTTTTAGGATATCCAACATGGAAACCGGCACAGTAAAGTGGTTCAACGACTCCAAGGGCTTCGGCTTCATCACCCCGGACGCAGGCGGCAACGATCTCTTCGCTCACTTCTCTGAAGTTCAGGGCAGCGGGTTCAAGTCCCTCCAAGAGGGCCAGAAGGTTCGCTACGTTGCAGGCGTTGGCCAGAAGGGCCCGGCTGCCACGAAGATCGAAGCGATCTGATCGGTCGTTCATCTGCCAAGAAAAAACCCCGCATCGCGGGGTTTTTTTTCGGCTAAACGCACGCGCCACGGCCCGCCTATGCCGCCTGCTTGGGGGGCCGCCGTACCGCGCGAATCTTCCCCGTGGTGCCGCCGCCGCAAAAGAACTGATCGGCACCGTTTGATTCCAGCCCCGACACAGTAATGCCGGCCGGCATATCAAGCTGCTCCAGCACTTCACCGGTTTGCGGATCGATGTGGCGCAGCTCGCTCGTATCGCCTTCCCACGTCGCGTGCCAGAGTTCTCCGTCGACCCAGGTGACGCCGGTCACGAAGCGGTTGGATTCGATGGTGCGTAGCACCTTGCCGGTGTCCGGATCGATCTGGCGGATCTTCCGCTCGCGGTAATGACCGACCCACAGCGTGCCTTCGGCCCAGGCGAGGCCTGAGTCTCCGCCCGCACCGGGCGCTGGAATCGTGGCGAGCACGGTGCCGGTTTGCGGGTCGATCTTCTGGATGCGGTCTTCGGCAATCTGGAACAGGTGCCGTCCGTCGAACGCAGTGCCGGCATGGGCGGGCACATCGATCGAGCGCAGTGCCTTGCCGCTGTCGGGGTCGAGTTCCTTCAACTGGCCGCCGGCAGCAAACCAGACGTGCTGACCGTCGTAGGTCACGCCGCCTCCGTTTTCAGCGCCGGGGAAGGGGCCGTATTCGCGCACGACTTCGGCGGTGGATCGTTTCATGTGGGGCTCGCTGGATTCGGCTGTGGAGTCTTCATCCTAGTCACTTGGCAGGGGCGCAGGGAGTAACAAGGTGGTCGCGAATCCGGGTACCGGCGGCGTCACCCAGCGGCGCGAGCGCCCGCGTCCGAAGAACTGCACCTTGCCGGCGGCGGCCAATGCGTCGAGCGCGCGCTGTACCGTGCGCTGGCTGGCCCCGAGCGCCAATGCCAATGCAGAGCTGGACCACGATTCCCCATCGGCGAGGCACGCCAGCACGGCGGCGTATTGCTCGTCGACCGGCTGTGCGAGCACGACCACGTCTTGCGCAGCATCGGGTTGCAGCGCGAATCCTTGCTTGGTCGCCTTGACCGTGCCCAACGCACCAAGTGCCGTGCGCAAACGACCGATCTCCACGCGCAGGCGCACGCGATGCGAGTCGTCGGGATGCCGGCTGCGGAATGCGCGCGCGATGAGGGCGTCTCGGGGCACGTCTTCCGGCCACGCTTCGGCCAATGCCCGCGCCAGCGTGAAGAGCACAGGCCGCGTGGCAAGGGGGACGACGGCATCGGTCTGCCGAATGGCGAGCCGGCATGCGTCCACCACGAGCGCGTCCGACGCAAACAGGGCTTCGACATCATCAAGACGCAGGACACGTTCTTCGCCGCGCGAGATGAGCCGCGCAGCCGGTGCGCTCAAGGCCTGGGCGGCACGTTCCACTTCGGCCGTGAGCGTCGGGATGCCGGCCTGACGCGCCGCGATATCGGCGTCGTTCAAGGCTGCGCGTGCGGCGCCGGTCTGCAAACGTCGGATGGCAATGCCCGCGACGACGAGCGCATGTGCCGCCCGCAGGACCGGAGGGAGACGCGCCGGGCTTAGCGCGGCGAGCGCGGCTTCGGCGTCGTCCAGCCGGCCGATCAGCAGCAGGCGACGGATGCTGAGATACCGCGCGTGTGCAGCGTTGACGTGGTCGCCGTGCGCCTCGAGCGTGGCGCATGCGGTGTCCAGGGTTTTGGCGGGCCAGCCCAGATCGCGCGAGGCGAGGGCGACTTCGGCTTCCGCGACGATGCAGCGTGCGCGTGCCACGGCCTCGCGTGCGCCGAATGCGCGGGCGGCGCGGCGCAGCAGGAGCTTGGCGCGTGCCAGGTCACCGAGCTGGGCCATGGCGATGCCGCGCAGTGCGAGTGCTGGCGCGTCGTCACGCAAGGCGACGCGGTTCAGCGCTCCGAATGGGTCACCGGCGGCGAGTGCGCGGGCTGCAGCCGTGATCAATGAATCCATTCGAATCCCGCCACACTTGTCACTCCCGCCGTTTGAGGTCGGCGCCTAATCTAGCACACGACCATTCACCCAAAAACGGAGGCAAGCATGAGTGCAACACACCCGACAGCAACCCGCGCAACCTGGCTGGCAGAGCGCATTGAACTGCTCAAGGCCGAGAAGGAACTCACGCGGCGCAGCGACGAACTCGCGCGCCGCCGGCAGGCACTGCCGTGGGTCCGCGTCGACAAAAGCTATCGCTTTGAAACCGAGAATGGCAGCGCCTCGCTGGCCGATCTGTTTGGCGGACGTTCGCAACTGCTGGTCTACCACTTCATGTTCGGGCCGGACTACAAAGCGGGCTGCCCATCGTGCTCGATGATTGCCGACGGCTTCGATGGCTTCGTCACGCATCTGGCGAACCACGACGTCACGTTGATGGCGGTGTCGCGCGGGCCGTTGGCCAAGTTGCTGGAGTACCGGGAGCGGATGGGCTGGAGCTTCCCGTGGGCGTCGTCGGTGGGGAGCGATTTCAACTACGACTTCAACGTCTCGATCACGGAAGACCAGCAGCGCGCCGGCAGCGCCGACTACAACTACGTGCGCGGCAGCCACGTGATGGATGCATCCGACTTGCCCGAACCCGTGCAGCAGTTCGCCAGCATGTGCGGCACCGATGCGCCCACCTACGTGCGCGACCGGCCCGGCATGAGCGCGTTTGTGCTTGAAGATGGCGTCGTGTATCACACGTATTCCACCTACGCGCGCGGGCTCGACGGCTTGTGGGGCGCATACCAGTGGCTGGACCGCGCGCCGCTGGGCCGCAACGAAACCGGTGTCTGGTGGCGTCGCCATGACGAATACGCTCAGCAGCGTTGAGCTGCCGCGCGAGCATGCATTGTCCGAGCGCGGCTTTCTGGCCGTCTCGGCATTGCTGTTCATCGCCAGCACGGCAGCGACGGTGGCATGGTGCAACGCCATGCCGGCCATGAGCGAGATGCCGATAGCCTGGATGCCGATGTGCGGTCAGACATGGTGGAGCTTTGCCGCCGCGTTTGTTGCCATGTGGACGGTGATGATGGCGGCGATGATGCTGCCGTCATTGCTGCCGATGCTGCGGCAGTATCGCGTGGCGCTTCACCTGGCAGGCGAGCAGAACGTCGATGCGCTGACGGCGTTGGCAGGCGTGGCGTACTTTGCGGTGTGGGCGCTGATCGGCGTCATGGTCCTTGCGCTGGGTGCGGCATTAGCCCAGCTCGAGATGACATGGCCCGTGCTGGCACGCGTGGCGCCGGTTGCGAGCGGTGCAGTCGTTCTTGCGGCGGGCGCTCTGCAGTTCAGCGCATGGAAGGCGCGCCAGCTTGCACGGTGCCGCGCAGTGCCAGCGCCCGGGCGCGCTGCATGGCGATTTGGCTTGCGCCTTGGCCTGCGCTGCGCCGGGTCATGCGCGGGCCTGACGGCAATCCTGCTGGTGACCGGCGTGATGGATCTGCGCGCAATGGCGGCTGTGTCAGCGGCGATTACGCTGGAGCGCCTGGCACCTGCGGGACAGCGTATGGCTCGCTGCGTTGGCGCCGTCGCCATCGGGGCAGGTTTGCTGTTGATGCTGCGCGCCGTGTTGCCCTGAGGTGTGCCGAGTACACGCCTTACATCACCGCGCCAAGCTGCCACGGGACGAACTCGTTGTCGCCCAGGCCATTGAGTTCGCTCTTGGTGCGCGTGCCGGAGGCAGCGGCCAACATCAGCTGGAACAGCGCCTCGCCGGCTTGCGCGATGCTGAGGTGGCCATCGACGATACCGCCGCAGTCGTAGTCCATGTCGAGTTCCATGTGCCGATAGAGCGTGCTGTTGGTCGCAAGCTTCAAGGAGGGGACCGGCTTGCAGCCATAGGTGGACCCGCGGCCCGTTGTGAAGCAGATCAGGTTGGCCCCGCCTGCGACCTGGCCCGTGGCAGACACGGGGTCGTAGCCCGGCGTGTCCATGAAGACGAGGCCGTGCGTCTGCACCGGCTGCGCGTATTCATACACGGCCATCAGCCCGCTGCTGCCGCCCTTGGCGACCGCGCCGAGGGATTTTTCCAGGATGGTCGTGACGCCGCCGGCCTTGTTGCCGGGCGAAGGGTTGTTGTTCATGTCGGCGCCCAGCGTGCGGGTGTACTGCTCCCACCAGGCCAGCCGGTTCATCAGCGCATCGGCCACGGCAGGTGTGGCAGCGCGTGCGGTCAACAAATGTTCCGCACCATAGATCTCGGGTGTTTCGGACAGCACCGCGGTGCCGCCATGCCGCACAAGCAAATCCACCGCGGCGCCCAGCGCAGGGTTGGCGCTGATGCCGGAGTAGCCGTCGGACCCGCCGCATTGCAGGCCCACCGTGAGGTGACTTACGGGGACTGTGCTGCGTTGTGCCTGGTTCGCGATCGGCAGCATGTCGCGCAGCATGGACAGGCCGGCCGCAATGGCTTCACGCGTGCCGCCTTCCTCTTGGATCGTCAGCGAGGCAAACAGGCCCGGTGTGCGCGCCCCAAGCATCTGCACGAGCGGGGCGACCTGGTTGACTTCGCAACCGAGACCAACGATCAGCACGCCGGCAAAGTTTGGGTGATCGGCGTAGCCGCGCAGCGTGCGCTGCAGCAGTTCCAGGCCTTCGCCGTTGCCGGCCATGCCGCAGCCGCTGCCGTGCGTGATGGCGACCACGCCATCCACATTGGGAAATGCGGCCGCCTCTGCCTGGGCCGCTTGCACGATATGCCGGCACACGGTGGCCGAGCAATTCACGCTGGAGATGACGCCAATGAAATTGCGCGTGCCGACGCGGCCATCCGCCCGCACGTAGCCCTCGAACGTGGCGGGCGTGTCGACGGGGACGGTGGCGCGGTACGCGTGGCCAACAGCATGCTGGGCAGACGCGTGCGCCATGCCGATGTTGTGGACGTGCACGTGCTCACCCGCACGGATGGGCGCCGTCGCCACGCCGATGACCTGCCCATATTTGTGCACCGGCTGGCCCACGGCGATGTCGCGCAATGCGACCTTGTGACCGGCGGGAATGGCATCGCGGGTGGTCAATGCAGCGTTGAGCGCTGCGCCGGGCGCGAGCGCCACACGCGCGACGGCCACGTCGTCGTCAGGGGCAAGAAGGATGAGGGGTGCGTCGGACATGGTGCTTTGCAGGTTCAATTCGGATTGGCCAGCGCGGCGTTCAGGCGCGGCTGGGCGAGGTGCAAGCCCAGCTGCCGCGCGAGCGCGACGATGGGTGCCAGGCGCCGCTGCTTCTTCTGCGCGTGGTTCTGCGCGATGTCGGCCAGGCGATGGGCAAGGTAGGGGTTCAACAGTCGTTCGCGTAGCAAGACGAGATAAGCCTCGGCGGCATCGCGCTTGCCCAGGGCTGTGAATACGGGAACGATCTCGTCGTGCCACAGGGCTTCCAGCTCCGGCCGCAGGCGCGCGTCTTCCATGGCCTGCGCGACGGTCATGTCGGCGGGGTGCGCATCTTCGCGCCAACGCTCGGCCAGAAAGGTGTGGCCCGCGTTGAGCAGAAAGAGCTTGAGGCGCTCGTGATGATCGAGTTCATCCGTCAGGACGATGGCCGGGTGCGTGCAGGGCAGCACCAGCCCCGGGCGGCGCTCGATGGCCCACAGGGCGTACGGTTCAGCCACGGCGCCCACGGGGTGCAATGCCTCGGAGACGATGCGGTCTACGAGCGAGTTGGCCCACACGCAATGCGTGGGCAGCCAATCGACGAATGCGGTGGGCAGTGCCCATTGCCGTGCCAGCGCGCAGACCGTTGCGCAGAGCGTGTCGCCATTGCGCTCGATCAGCTCGCACGGAAACAGCGACAGCGGCGCGTGCGGCTGTCGCAACCAGCGGCCGAGCAGCAGCGCCACGAGTTTCGCGGGGAAGCTGCGCGGCACGCGCGATGGCTGCTGTATCAAGCGGGCATCGTCGCGCGGGTCAAGCTGGTAGCCCTGGTCGGCGGTGTTGGACACGACGACCTGCACGTCTGTTGCCATGAGGTCGCGCAGTTGCTCCCAATCGGCGTCGGCCTGCAGGGCGCGCTGCACGGCGCGGCAGGTGACAGTCTTGTCAACGGGTGTGCCGTCTCGCAAGCCGCGAATGCGCACCGGGTAACCCGCGCCGCCGGCAAGCGCCGCCACACGCGCGGCACTGGCCGGGTTGGCGGTCGTCTGTACGACCGTGATGCCGCCCAGCGCTTGTCCCGCGTCGAGCGCTTCCGACACGAACAAGTCGACGTGCGCCTGCAGGAAGCGGCTCGTGCCGAACTGGAGGATCGGCGCCGTCATGCGCTCAGCACTCCACGATGGCTTTCACCACGCCGGCGGCGGGATCGAGCAGCGTCTTGAAGTGCTCGGGCACATCCGCCAGCGCCATGCGGTGCGTATTGAGCGCGGCGGGAATCTTGCCCGCGCGCATGGCGTCGAGCACGGTCTCGAAGTCTTCCGTGGTGGCGTTGCGACTGGCGAGCAGCGTGGTCTCGCGTTTGTGGAATTCCGGATCGGAGAACGAGAGGTTGGCCGCCACCACCGAGATCAACACATACGTGCCGGCATGCGCCACAAAGCGCAGGCCGCGCTCCATGGCCTTCGGATTGCCCGTGGCGTCGAACACGACGTCATAGAACTCGTTGTCTGTAAGCGCGGCGAGTTGCGCTTCGTCGGTATCGCCCAGCGCAACGCTGGCATCCACGCCGAGTTGCTCCGTCGCAAAGGCGAGGCGATCCGCGCGCGAATCCAGCGCCGTGACCGTCGCGCCGCGCAGCTTGGCGAAGATCATGGCGGCCATGCCGATCGGGCCGGCGCCGACTACGAGCACGCGCTGCCCGGCGCGCACCTGCGCCCGACGCACGGCGTGCGCGCCAATGGCCAGAAATTCCACCATCGCGGCCTGATCGAGGCTGACGCCGTCTGCCTTGTGCACGAAGGCTTGCGGCACGCTCAGGTATTCCGTGAAGGCCCCGTCGCGATGCACGCCCAGCACCTGGATATTGACGCAGCAGTTTGTCCGGCCCTGGCGGCATGCAACGCAGTGGCCGCAGGACAGGTACGGCATCACGTAGACCACGTCGCCCTTGCTCAGGGCGCTGCCGGCCGGCGCCTGTTCGACGATGCCCGACAGCTCATGCCCCATCACGCGCGGGTAGTTCAGGTAAGGCTGATTGCCGGTGAAGATGTGCAGGTCGGTGCCGCACACGCCCACGCGTTTGACGCGCAGCAGCACTTCGCCGTCGGCGGGGCTCGGGACGGGCCGGTCCAGTGCGCGCAGCGTGCCCGGCGTTTCGCAAACGACGGTCAGCATGATGCGGCTCCCGTCGAGGGCGCGCCGCCAGTCTCCGCCCGGCGGAGGCATCGAATAGGTCGTGTATGGGCGCGTGGCAATGGCAAACGATAGGTCACCTTCCGGTCTCCTTGGGTGGGATGAGGTGAGGGGCGATTGCGTGCGCGTACTGCGCCAAGTTGAGGGAAATGGTGCGCGGCTCCCACAACTGGTCATGCCAAACAGGCCTCACCTATTGGTCAGGCCAATTTAACATCTCGCGTGAAATTCCTGGAGGGGGGAAACCCTGATGCCGGAAATCCCTTGTTTTCAAGGGGGTAAGGCAGGGCGATCAGATATTTGGTCAGACCGATTTGAGAGGCGGGTGGAGTGGCGTAGGTGCGCCCAAGCAGGGTGGCGCAGCCACAGGCGGGCCGCCCATGAGGCAGGGAGGCTTACTGCGGGGCGTCTTGCTGAATGGCGCCTGCGATCCAGCGTTCTTCCGACGCCCGCAAGTGCGCCCGCATGGCGGTTTGCGCCGCGATGGGGTCGCCGGCCTGCAGCGCCTTGAGAATCTCTTCGTGCTCATGCACGGCCGCATGCCAGCTGGATTCGCCTTCCGCGTGGTCGCGGATGGCCATGGCGAGCGGGTCATGGCGGCTGTCGAACAGCTCCGCCACGAAGCGGCTCAGGACCGAATTGCCGGCCGTCTCGGCAATCAACATGTGGAACTGCCGGTCGGCATCGGTGGGCGACTTTCCGCTCGACGCGAGTTTCTTCATGCGGTCGATGGTGCGCTGGAGCTTGTCGAGCGTGGCGGCTGTCAGCCGCCCAGTGGCAAGCGTGATGACATCGCCTTCGAGCACGGCCCGGGCCTGCATCAATTCAGACGGGCTTTCGCCCAGCGACGGAATGGCCGCGCTTTCGCTGACCGCGCTTGCGTCTTGCACGTAGACGCCGGAACCCATGCGGATTTCCACCTGGCCGCCGATCTCCAGCGCGATCAGCGCCTCGCGCAGCGACGGTCGCGACACGCCCAGCGTTTGCGCGAGTTCGCGTTCGGGCGGCAGGCGTGTGCCGGGGCCGAGCTTTTCTTGCTGGATCAGCGCGAGAATCTGCGCGGCTACGGATTGGTAAAGCCGCTTTGGCTCTGTCTGCTTCATTGTGGTGTGGTTTTGGGCGCTGACGTGACTGCGTTCGGGTGTGTTTCGAGTCTAGCATGCGCACCGCGAGCCGTTGTCTACACTGGTGTCGGCAGCAGTTCAGGGTTTGCACTAGTGGTCAGGCAGGTACGTTATAAGTGATATTGGCTTGACCAAAAAATGCATGGTGCGATCGAAACGTTCCAAACTGGACTTACCAGTGTCGTGAGCGGAAGATCGGAGCCGCGCAACACAACGGAGACCACGATGAGCAGTGCTGACGCCGTGCCCGCGCACGTAAGCAGCTCCAGAGCGTCGATGCCGCAAGAGATTCTGCGTTTGCAGCGCATCGGCAAGCGCTTTCCCGGCGTCGTTGCGCTGGATGGCGTGGATCTGGATCTGCGCGTGGGCGAAGTCCATGCCGTCTGCGGCGAAAACGGCGCCGGCAAGTCGACCTTGATGAAGATCATCAGCGGCCAATACACGGCGGACGATGGTGCCATCACTTACCGCGGCGAGGCAGTGCGCTTCACCTCGACTTCCGAGGCGCAGGCGGCCGGCATTGCAATCATCCATCAGGAACTGAATCTCGTGCCGCATCTGTCGGTGGCGGAGAACATCTTCCTGGCGCGCGAGCCCAAGCGCGGCCCCTTCATCGATTACCGCAAGCTCAACACGAACGCACGCAGCTATCTGCAGCGGATTGGTCTGGCCGTCGAGCCGACCACGCTGGTCGGCGCGTTGTCGATCGCGCAGCAACAGATGGTGGAGATCGCCAAGGCGCTCTCGCTCAACGCGCGCGTGCTGATCATGGATGAGCCGACGTCTTCGCTCACGGAATCCGAAACCGTCCAGCTGTTTCGCATCATCAAGGAGCTGCGCGCCGACGGCGTGGCGATTCTGTACATCTCGCACCGGCTGGATGAGATGGCCGAGATCGTCGATCGCGTGACGGTGCTGCGTGACGGCCGCCACATCGCCACGAGCGATTTCGCTTCTACCAGCGTCAACGAGATCGTCGCGCGGATGGTCGGCCGTTCGCTCGACGATGTGTTTCCCGCGCGCACATCGGTGCCGACTGACGAGGTCTTGCTGCGCGTCAATGCACTGAGCCGCGCAGGCGTCTTCGGCCCGGTGTCGTTCGAGCTGCGCAAGGGCGAGATTCTTGGTTTTGCCGGCCTGATGGGCGCGGGCCGCACGGAGGTGGCGCGTGCCATTTTCGGTGCGGAGCGGCTCGATTCAGGGTCCATCATGCTGGGCCATATGGGCGATCAGCCGGTCACGATCCGTTCGCCGCGCGAGGCGATCCGGCAAGGCATTGCCTATCTGTCGGAAGACAGAAAGAAGGACGGGCTGGCGCTCTCGATGCCGGTGGCCGTCAACATCACCCTGGCCAATGTGCGGGCGATTTCCTCGCACGGCTTCCTGCGCTTTTCCGAAGAGACCGCCGTGGCGCAACGCTACGTGCGCGAACTGAACATCCGCACGCCGTCGGTCGGGCAGACCGTGCGCAATCTCTCGGGCGGCAATCAACAGAAGATCGTGATCGGCAAGTGGCTGTATCGCGGTTCGCGCATCCTGTTTTTCGATGAACCGACGCGGGGCATCGATGTAGGCGCCAAGTACGCGATCTATGGATTGATGGACCAACTTGCCGCGGACGGTGTCGGTGTCGTGCTGATCAGTTCGGAGTTGCCGGAACTGCTGGGCATGACCGATCGAATTGCCGTCTTTCATGAAGGCCGCATCACCGCAGTCCTGGACACACGGAAGACCAACCAGGAAGAAATTCTGCATTACGCATCAGGACGAACCCATGCTTGAAATGACATCAGATCAGCCGCAGCCCGTGAAGACGCAGCGCAAGCAACACCACCGCGACTTGATCCAGAAGTTCGCAGCGCTCGGCAGCCTTGTGGCGCTCGTGATTGCGTTTTCCGCCACCAGCGCGGCGTTCTTTTCGGTCGGCAATTTCATGACCGTCGCACTGCAGGTCACGTCGATTGCCTACCTGGGTGTGGCCGCCACGTGCGTGATCATCACCGGAGGCATCGACCTCTCGGTGGGTTCGGTGCTCGCGCTCTCGGGCGTCGTGGCGGCATTGCTCGTGAAGATGGGCGTGCCGGTGCCGCTGGCCATGCTGGCCGGCGTGGCGGTCGGCGCCGTGTGCGGATGGGTCAACGGTATCTGCATCACGCGGATGGGCCTGCCGCCGTTCATCGCCACGCTCGGCATGATGCTGGTCGCGCGCGGCCTGGCCCTGCAGATCACCGGCGCCCGTCCGGTCTCGGGCCTGGGCGACGCCTTTGGCGAACTCGGCAACGGCGCACTGTTCCGCATCTCGCACATCGGCGCAGACGGCTTTCCGGACACGGTCTTCCCCGGCATTCCTTACCCGGTGGTGATCATGCTGGCGCTGTTCGTCGCCGTGTCGGTGCTGCTGTCACGGACTTCGCTCGGTCGCCACATCTACGCAGTCGGCTCGAATGCCGAGGCGGCGCGCCTGTCCGGCGTGAACGTGCAGGGCGTGAAGCTGTTCACGTATGTGCTGTCGGGCTTGCTGGCCGGGATGACGGGCTGCGTGCTGATGTCTCGCCTCGTGACGGCGCAGCCGAACGAAGGCGTGATGTACGAGCTGGATGCGATTGCCAGCGCCGTGATCGGCGGGACGTCGCTGATGGGCGGTGTCGGAACGGTCTCGGGCACGGCCATCGGCGCGTTCGTGATCGGCGTGTTGCGCAACGGGCTCAACATGAACGGCGTATCGAGTTTTATCCAGCAGATCATCATCGGCGTGGTCATCCTCGGCACCGTCTGGATCGATCAGCTCAGAAACCGCAAGTTGTGACTCGAGAAGTTCAAACCAAAACCAAGGAGTGAGACATGAAGAAGTTTTCCGTGCTGGCGGTGGTTGCAGCAACGTGCGCACTGTTCTCTGCTTATGCGCAGGCGGCAGGCGGTGAAATTGCCGTGATCGTGAAATCGGCAAATTCCAACTACTGGCAGAACGTTCAGAAAGGCGCGACGGCCGCCATGGGCAACGCGAAGGGCTACACGATGACGTTCCAGGGGCCCGCTGCCGAATCGGCCATTGCCGACGAAGTGAACATGGTTGAGAACGCCGTCAACCGGCATGTGGCAGGCATCGTGCTGGCGCCGTCAGATCCGGATGCGCTGGTGCCGGCGATGAAGAAAGCGTGGGAAGCGCACATCCCCGTGGTGCTGATCGACTCGATGGTGTCGGATTCCGGCAAGCAGTATTACCAGTCGTTCCTGTCGACGGACAACACGAAGGCCGGTGAGCTGTGCGCGAAGGCCATGATCGATGCCGTCGGCCAGACCGGCAAGATCGCCATCATGTCGTACGTGCCGGGCGCTGGCTCTGAAATCGGCCGCGTGGGCGGCTTCAGGAAATACATCGAGACGCATTCGAAGCTGCAGATCGTCGGGCCGTTCTATTCGCAATCGCAAATGGCGACGGCACTGAACCAGACGACGGACGTGCTGGCCGCCAATCCGGATTTGAAGGGCATCTTCGGTGCGAACGAGCCGACGGCCGTCGGGATGGGCCGCGCGCTGCAGCAGTCCGGCAAGAGCGGCAAGGTGGCGGCCATCGGCTTTGACGGCAACCAGGATCTGCAGGGCTTCGTGCGCGACGGCACGATCCGCGCCATCGCTGTCCAAAGCTCGTACCAGATGGGCTACAAGGGCATCGAGACGGTGGTCAGCGTGATCGAGAAGAAGCCCGTACAGAAGCAGGTCGACACCGGCGTGATGATGGTCAACAAGCAGAACCTGGATTCGCCTGAAGCCAAGAACGTCCTGTACTGACGAGGCATCGCAACAAGGGGCATGGCGGCGTGTCGTTCACCGCCATGCCGGCTGCATCCCTTTCCTGAGCGGCGCAGTGCTTTTCACTCCATTGCCGGAACGGGCCAACACCAACGTGGCCCGCGCCGGAACGCAGACGCAATGAGACTCCAAGGAAAACGCATCCTCGTGACGGCGGCCGGGCAGGGTATTGGCCGGGCCAGCGCGATGATGTTTGCAAGAGAGGGCGCGCAGGTGCTCGCCACCGATATCAACGCAGAAGCCCTGGCTACGCTGGCAGAGACCGCCGGCGTGCGCACCCTGCG
This sequence comes from Ralstonia sp. UNC404CL21Col, assembly GCF_000620465.1. GTDB lineage: Bacteria > Pseudomonadota > Gammaproteobacteria > Burkholderiales > Burkholderiaceae > Ralstonia > Ralstonia flatus. The sequence continues at coordinate 5,607 of NZ_JIBE01000003.1, read as the reverse complement.
CCTGGACGTGACAGACGCCAACGCCGTCGCCGTCCTGGCACGCGAAGAAGCCGCCTTCGATGCGCTGTTCAACTGCGCGGGCTTCGTGCACCCCGGCAGCATCCTCGAATGTTCGGAAGACGACTGGGCGTTCTCGTGGCAGCTCAACGTGACGTCGATGTACCGGCTTACACGTGCGCTGCTGCCGAAGATGCTCGACAACGGCGGCGCCTCGATCATCAACATGGCCTCCGCCGCGTCCAGCGTGAAGGGCGTGCCGAATCGCTTCGTGTATGGCACCACCAAGGCCGCCGTCATTGGCATGACCAAGGCGATTGCCGCCGATTTTGTGGCGCGCGGCATCCGTTGCAACGCCATCTGTCCGGGCACGGTGGAGTCTCCGTCGCTCGAACAGCGCATTGCCGCGCAGGCGCGCGAGCAGAACGTGTCGACCGACATCGTCCGCGCAGCCTTCGTTGCACGCCAGCCCATGGGCCGTGTTGGCACGGCAGACGAGATTGCCGCGCTGGCGACCTACCTCGCTTCGGATGAGTCCCGCTTCACGACCGGCACCTGCTGCGTGATCGACGGCGGCTGGTCGAACTGATTTGGCTTGATTGATTGCAGTAGCTGATAACGACAACACGATGAAACTCCTCCGCTACGGCCCCAAGGGCCAGGAAAAGCCCGGCCTGCTCGATGCGCAAGGGCAAGTGCGCGACCTGTCGGGCGTGATTGACGACATTGCGGGCGCGGCGCTGCTGCCCGAGAGCCTCGCTCGACTGCGCACGCTCGACATCAGCCGCTTGCCCATCGTCGATGGCACGCCGCAAGCCGGCCTGCGGCTGGGTGCCTGCGTGGGCAACGTCGGCAAGTTCATCTGCATCGGACTGAACTATTCCGACCACGCCGCCGAAACCGGTGCCGAAGTGCCGGCCGAGCCGGTCGTCTTCGGCAAATGGACCAGCGCCATCTGCGGCCCGAACGACGACGTTGAAATCCCGCGCGGCTCGGTGAAGACCGATTGGGAGGTCGAGCTTGGCGTGGTGATCGGCAAGGGCGGCCGGTACATCAGCGAGGCCGATGCGCTCGCGCACGTGGCGGGCTACTGCGTCATCAACGACGTGTCGGAGCGCGAATACCAGCTCGAGCGCGGCGGCACGTGGGACAAGGGCAAGGGCTGCGACACCTTCGGCCCCATCGGCCCGTGGCTCGTCACCGCGGACGAGGTGCCCAACCCGCAGGCGCTGCATCTGTGGCTGGAGGTGGACGGGCATCGCTATCAGAACGGATCGACGTCGACGATGGTGTTTGGCGTGGCGCATCTCGTCAGCTATCTGAGCCGCTTCATGAGCCTGCAGCCGGGCGATGTGATTTCCACCGGCACGCCGCCGGGCGTGGGGCTGGGGCAGAAACCGCCGGTTTATCTGCGCGCGGGCCAGACCATGCGCCTGGGCATCGAAGGCCTGGGTGAGCAACGCCAGCGCACGGTGGACGCAAAAGCCTGACGGCACGCGATTCGCAATCCCGAACACGATACTCATGACCATCATCCGATCCCTGCGCGTGCTGGACGTGCGCTTCCCGACCTCGCAGCATCTCGACGGCTCTGACGCGATGAATCCGGACCCGGATTACTCCGCGGCCTACGTGATCCTGGAGACTGACCAGCCGGGCCTGGAAGGCCACGGCCTAACCTTCACGATCGGTCGCGGCAACGAGGTGTGCTGCGCCGCCATCGCGGCGATGCGTCATCTGGTGGAAGGGCTCGACCTCGACTGGATTCGTGAAGACATGGGCCGCTTCTGGCGCCATGTCACATCCGACAGCCAGCTGCGCTGGATTGGTCCGGACAAGGGCGCCATTCATCTGGCGACGGGCGCGGTCGTCAATGCGGCGTGGGACCTGTGGGCCAAGGCGGAAGGCAAGCCGCTGTGGCGCCTGGTGGCCGATCTCACGCCCGAAGAGTTCGTGCGCTGCATCGACTTCCGCTACATCACCGACGGCATCACGCCCGAAGAAGCGCTGGAGCTGCTGCGCAAGCAGGCACCCAGCAAGGCCGCGCGCATCCGCACGCTGGAGCAGGAAGGCTACCCGTGCTACACCACGTCGGCCGGCTGGCTCGGCTATGACGACGACAAGCTGCGCCGCCTCTGCCGCGAGGCCGTCGACAGCGGCTTCCGCCATATCAAGCTCAAGGTCGGGCGCGATCTGAAGGACGACATTCGCCGCGTCTCTATCGCCCGTGAAGTGCTCGGGCCGGACCGCGAATTGATGATCGACGCCAACCAGGTCTGGGAGGTCAAGGAGGCCATCGACTGGGTGCGCGAACTCGGTTTCGCCAAGCCGTGGTTCATTGAAGAGCCGACCAGCCCGGACGACGTGGAAGGCCATCGCAAGATTCGCGAAGCCGTCACCCCCGTCAAGGTCGCTACCGGCGAGATGTGCCAGAACCGCATCCTCTTCAAGCAGTTCATCATGCGCGGCGCGATTGACGTTGTGCAGATCGATGCATGCCGGCTGGGCGGCGTGAATGAAATCCTGGCCGTGCTGCTGCTGGCCGCCAAGTACGGCCTGCCGGTGTGCCCGCACGCTGGCGGCGTGGGCCTGTGCGAGTACGTGCAGCATCTGTCGATGATCGACTACATCTGCGTATCGGGCACGCGCGAAGGCCGCGTGGTCGAGTACGTCGACCATCTGCACGAGCACTTTGTCGATCCGTGCGTGGTGCGTAATGCCGCCTATCTGCCGCCGCAGGCTCCCGGTTTCTCCATCACGATGAAGCCGGCATCGCTTGAGCAATACCGCTTCCGGGGTTGATGCGATGACGGACCCTGCGCTGCCCGTGCCGCGAATAGACGCGCACCAGCATTTCTGGCGCTATCGCCCCGAGGCGTATTCGTGGATCGGCCCCGGCATGGAAGCCCTGGCCGAAGACCGCCTGCCTGCCGACCTGCTGCCGGAGCTGCGCGCGCAACGCCTCGACGCTGCGATTGCCGTGCAGGCGCGCGGTGTGCGAGAGGAGACGGATTTCCTGCTCGACCTTGCTGATGCGCACGACTGGATTGTCGGCGTGGTGGGCTGGGAAGACCTGCATGCCACGGATCTTGAGGCCCGCCTTGAGGCAAGGAGCGGTGAGCACAAGCTGGTCGGCTTCCGGCACACCGTGCAAGACGAACCGGACGTCGCGGCGTTCTTGTCAGACCCCGCATTCGAGCACGGCGTCGCACTGCTGCAGCTCTGGGGCTACACGTACGACGTGCTGGTGTTCGGTCATCAACTCGCGCCCGCCGTGGAGTTCTGCGGTCGGAACGATCACCACTGGCTGGTGTTGGACCACCTCGGCAAGCCGTCGTTGGAAGCGTTCGAGCGTGACGCACAAGCGCTGGCGCGTTGGCGGGCCGCGCTTGCGCCGCTCAAGGACATGCCGCACGTCGCCTGCAAGCTTTCCGGCTTGCTGACCGAAGCCGACTGGCGAACGGGCGTGACGGCGCGCGACGTGCAGCACGCACGCCAGTGCCTGGACGTGGCTCTCGACGTGTTCGGCCCGAGCCGCGTGATGTTCGGTTCGGATTGGCCCGTCTGCCAATTGGCGGCGTCGTACGGCACGGTGGTCGACGTGCTGCACGTCTGGGCCGAAGAGCGGCTCACCGCCGCCGAACGCGCCGACCTCTGGGGCGGCAACGCCACCCGCTGCTACAACCTGCAACTCAAGGCTTGAACCATGGATTTGCATCTGCAAGACAAAGTCATCATCGTCACGGGCGGCGCAGCGGGCATTGGTGCGGCCATCTCGCTGCAACTGGCGGCCGAGGGCGCCATTCCCGTCGTCTGTGGCAAGAGCCCGATGACGCCAGCATTCGAGTCCGAACTGATGCGTCGGCAGCCGAAGGCACGCTTCTTCCAGTTCGATCTGGAGGATGAAGTCGATTGCCGCGGCATGGTGGACGAAACCGTGCGCGCGTTCGGGCATATCGATGGGCTGGTCAATAACGCCGGCATCAACGACAGCGTGGGCCTGGACGCCGGCCGCGACGCCTTCGTGCGGTCGCTCGAAAAGAACCTGATCCATTACTACGTGATGGCACATCTGTGCGTGCCGCACCTGAAAGCGAGCCGAGGGGCCATCGTCAATATCTCGTCGAAAACGGCGCTGACGGGGCAGGGCAATACGAGCGGGTACACCGCCGCAAAAGGTGCGCAGCTGTCGCTGACACGGGAATGGGCGGCGTCGCTGGCGCCGGACGGCGTGCGTGTCAACGCGGTCATTCCGGCCGAGGTGCTGACGCCGCTGTATGAACGCTGGATCGCCACGTTCGACAACCCCGATGCCAAGCTCGCGGCGATTACATCGAAGATTCCGCTCGGCCAGCGCATGACCACCGCCGACGAGATTGCGAGCACCACGGTCTTCCTGCTCTCTGCGCAGGCCTCGCACACGACGGGGCAGTGGGTGTTTGTCGACGGTGGCTACACGCACCTCGACCGTGCCCTGACATGAGGCTGCCATGCGCTACTGCCTTGCTCTGGATCTGAAAGACGACGCGGCGCTCATCGCCACGTACGAAGCCCACCATCAACGCATCTGGCCGGAAGTCGCTCAGCACCTGCGCAAGCACGGCGTGACCGGCATGGAGATCTATCGCCTGGGCACCCGCATGGTGATGCTGATGGAGGCCGACGACGCGATCTACGATGCCGACCGCATGGCGCTTGCCACCGAAACGGACCCGAAGATCCGCGAATGGGAAGCGCTGATGTGGCAGTTCCAGGCACCGACGCCGTGGACGCCCGCCGGGCAGAAGTGGACACCGATGCGCCGGATCTTCGATTTGCAACAGCAACCGCAGTAGAAGCAATTCCGGCCGTGGCCGGCATGACACCAGAGAGGAGAGATGACAATGAAAAAACGAGCAACCTTGCCGCTGTGCGCGGCAATCCTGTGCGCGGCCGCCGGGGCCGCGCATGCACAAACCAACGTCACGCTGTACGGCCGCGTTGCCAGCGGCATCGACTACCAGAACAACGTCGCCCCCACCGCGACCTCGCCGGGCGGCAGCCTCTGGCGCGCCGCCGACAACCAGTGGGGGACCAGCATGTTCGGGTTCATGGGCAAGGAGGATCTCGGCGGTGGCCTGCAGGCAGTGTTCCGGCTTGAATCCGGCTTCGGTGCAGCCCAGGGCAAAACCAACGGCGATGCGCTCTTCAACCGCCGTTCGTACGTCGGCCTGTCCAGCCCGACCTGGGGCACGTTGACGGCCGGCAAGAACCTCTTCATCAGCAACGACGTCTGGTTCCTCGACCCGACCGGCCAGCAGTTCATCGGCTCGGCGACGCTGGTGCGCGGGCGCAACTGGCCGGGCGCGAACAACATCGTCGAATATCAAAGCCCGACCTGGGGCGGCTTCCAGATCGGCCTGCAGACGGGCCTGGGCGAACAACCGGGTTCGTTCACGAACAGCCGCCGCGATGGCGTATCTGCCGTCTACACGGCCGGCCCGCTGGAAGTGCGCGCGATCTACGACGTGATCCGCGACGGCAACGGCAAGTTCAGCGACATCTTCAACTTCTCGAAGGAAGCGACCTTCGGCGGCACGTACACGATCGGCAAGGCGAAACTGTTTGCGG
>NZ_JIBE01000002.1 GCF_000620465.1 Ralstonia sp. UNC404CL21Col | reverse complement strand
CCCCGCCATAGCAAACTCCGAATACCGAAGAGTGCAATCACGGGAGACAGACATCGGGTGCTAACGTCCGGTGTCAAGAGGGAAACAACCCAGACCGCCAGCTAAGGTCCCTAAATATTGCTAAGTGGGAAACGAAGTGGGAAGGCTAAAACAGTCAGGAGGTTGGCTTAGAAGCAGCCACCCTTTAAAGAAAGCGTAATAGCTCACTGATCGAGTCGTCCTGCGCGGAAGATGTAACGGGGCTAAGCAATATACCGAAGCTGCGGATGCACGTAAGTGCATGGTAGGAGAGCGTTCTGTAAGCCTGTGAAGGTGTCTTGTAAAGGATGCTGGAGGTATCAGAAGTGCGAATGCTGACATGAGTAGCGATAAAGGGGGTGAAAGGCCCCCTCGCCGTAAGCCCAAGGTTTCCTACGCAACGTTCATCGGCGTAGGGTGAGTCGGCCCCTAAGGCGAGGCAGAGATGCGTAGCTGATGGGAAGCAGGTTAATATTCCTGCACCGTCGTATGATGCGATGGGGGGACGGATCGCGGAAGGTTGTCCGGGTGTTGGATGTCCCGGTCCCTGCATTGGAGATGGCACTTAGGCAAATCCGGGTGCGTGATTCAAGGGTGTGGGGCGAGCGACTTTAGGTCGCGAAGCAATTGGAAGTGGTTCCAAGAAAAGCCTCTAAGCTTCAGTCATACGAGACCGTACCGCAAACCGACACAGGTGGGCGAGATGAGTATTCTAAGGCGCTTGAGAGAACTCGGGAGAAGGAACTCGGCAAATTGGTACCGTAACTTCGGGATAAGGTACGCCCTTGTAGTTTGACTGGCTCGCGCCAGAAGGACGAAGGGGTTGCAATAAAATGGTGGCTGCGACTGTTTAATAAAAACACAGCACTCTGCAAACACGAAAGTGGACGTATAGGGTGTGACGCCTGCCCGGTGCCGGAAGATTAAATGATGGGGTGCAAGCTCTTGATTGAAGTCCCGGTAAACGGCGGCCGTAACTATAACGGTCCTAAGGTAGCGAAATTCCTTGTCGGGTAAGTTCCGACCTGCACGAATGGCGTAACGATGGCCACACTGTCTCCTCCCGAGACTCAGCGAAGTTGAAGTGTTTGTGATGATGCAATCTCCCCGCGGCTAGACGGAAAGACCCCATGAACCTTTACTGTAGCTTTGCATTGGACTTTGAACCGATCTGTGTAGGATAGGTGGGAGGCTTTGAAACCGGGACGCTAGTTTCGGTGGAGCCGTCCTTGAAATACCACCCTGGTTTGTTTGAGGTTCTAACCTTGGCCCGTGAATCCGGGTCGGGGACAGTGCATGGTAGGCAGTTTGACTGGGGCGGTCTCCTCCCAAAGTGTAACGGAGGAGTTCGAAGGTACGCTTGGTACGGTCGGACATCGTACCTAAAGTGCAATGGCAAAAGCGTGCTTAACTGCGAGACCGACAAGTCGAGCAGGTGCGAAAGCAGGACATAGTGATCCGGTGGTTCTGTATGGAAGGGCCATCGCTCAACGGATAAAAGGTACTCTGGGGATAACAGGCTGATACCGCCCAAGAGTTCATATCGACGGCGGTGTTTGGCACCTCGATGTCGGCTCATCTCATCCTGGGGCTGTAGCCGGTCCCAAGGGTATGGCTGTTCGCCATTTAAAGAGGTACGTGAGCTGGGTTTAAAACGTCGTGAGACAGTTTGGTCCCTATCTGCCGTGGGCGTTGGAATCTTGACGGGGGCTGCTCCTAGTACGAGAGGACCGGAGTGGACGTACCGCTGGTGTACCTGTTGTCTCGCCAGAGGCATCGCAGGGTAGCTATGTACGGAAGAGATAACCGCTGAAAGCATCTAAGCGGGAAACTTGCCTGAAGATGAGGATTCCCTGGAGACTTGATCTCCCTGAAGGGTCGTTCGAGACCAGGACGTTGATAGGCTGGGTGTGGAAGCGCAGTAATGCGTTCAGCTAACCAGTACTAATTGCCCGTGCGGCTTGATCCTATAACCGGTATGTTTCCGGCTGGGTCTGCCTTGTGCCTGATACACAAGCACAACCCCTACTACATTCCCATATTGGCGGCGTTGACACAAAGTCAGCGACGCGACAAGTCATAGCCTGGTGACCATAGCGAGTCGGTACCACCCCTTCCCATCCCGAACAGGACCGTGAAACGACTCCGCGCCGATGATAGTGCGGATTCCCGTGTGAAAGTAGGTCATCGCCAGGCTCTCCATCTAAACACCCCAGCTCCAACACAGAGCTGGGGTGTTTGCCTTTGCGCGCTC
>NZ_JIBE01000001.1 GCF_000620465.1 Ralstonia sp. UNC404CL21Col | reverse complement strand
AATCAGCAATAGACCCCCCAACCATGACAGTGCTCTACCCCCGAAGGTGAGACACGAGGCACTACCTAAATAGTTTTCGGAGAGAACCAGCTATTTCCAAGTTTGTTTAGCCTTTCACCCCTATCCACAGCTCATCCCCTAACTTTTCAACGTTAGTGGGTTCGGTCCTCCAGTACGTGTTACCGCACCTTCAACCTGGCCATGGATAGATCACTTGGTTTCGGGTCTACACCCAGCGACTGAACGCCCTATTCGGACTCGCTTTCGCTACGCCTTCCCTAATCGGTTAAGCTTGCCACTGAATGTAAGTCGCTGACCCATTATACAAAAGGTACGCCGTCACCCGTTTCCAGGCTCCGACTGTTTGTATGCATGCGGTTTCAGGATCTATTTCACTCCCCTCCCGGGGTTCTTTTCGCCTTTCCCTCACGGTACTGGTTCACTATCGGTCGATTACGAGTATTTAGCCTTGGAGGATGGTCCCCCCATCTTCAGACAGGATTTCACGTGTCCCGCCCTACTTGTCGTACACCTAGTTCCACAATACTGTTTTCGCATACGGGGCTATCACCCACTATGGCCGGACTTTCCATTCCGCTTTGCTAACAATACTGCTAAAGAGTACAAGGCTGATCCCATTTCGCTCGCCACTACTTTGGGAATCTCGGTTGATTTCTGTTCCTGCAGCTACTTAGATGTTTCAGTTCACTGCGTTCGCTTCTGTTACCTATGTATTCAGTAACAGATGACCCATACGGGCCGGGTTTCCCCATTCGGATATCTGCGGATCAAAGCTCGTTTGCCAGCTCCCCGCAGCTTTTCGCAGGCTACTACGTCCTTCATCGCCTGTAATCGCCAAGGCATCCACCACATGCACTTATTCGCTTGACCCTATAACGAGTATGTCTCGCTATAGGCTGAGTTCTCGCGTTGTGCCGTATTCCAAGACAATCTTTCGATTGCTCTGGTAATACTGGTTGATACAATCACAACCCAGTGTCGCGTTTTTAATGTGCGCCTCATCAACGCACCGCGACACCTTTACTACATTCCATATTGTTAAAGAACAGCCGAACTTTTACGCTCGTCTTGGCTAGGCCAAACGCAAACACCATCGACACAGCGTCGATGCTTGCGTTTGGTAACCAAAAGGTAATGGTGGAGGATGACGGGATCGAACCGACGACCCCCTGCTTGCAAAGCAGGTGCTCTCCCAGCTGAGCTAATCCCCCAGTCACGGCAGAGTACAACTTCCACCGTCCGTAACTTGGTGGGTCTGGTAGGACTTGAACCTACGACCCCCGCCTTATCAAGACGGTGCTCTAACCACCTGAGCTACAGACCCTTGGCTGTAACATCAAACAAACCGATAAGTGTGGACGCCTAACGTCGGATGCACGCTCTTAAAGGAGGTGATCCAGCCGCACCTTCCGATACGGCTACCTTGTTACGACTTCACCCCAGTCATGAACCCTACCGTGGTAATCGCCCTCCTTGCGGTTAGGCTAACTACTTCTGGTAAAGCCCACTCCCATGGTGTGACGGGCGGTGTGTACAAGACCCGGGAACGTATTCACCGCGGCATGCTGATCCGCGATTACTAGCGATTCCAGCTTCACGTAGTCGAGTTGCAGACTACGATCCGGACTACGATGCATTTTCTGGGATTAGCTCCACCTCGCGGCTTGGCAACCCTCTGTATGCACCATTGTATGACGTGTGAAGCCCTACCCATAAGGGCCATGAGGACTTGACGTCATCCCCACCTTCCTCCGGTTTGTCACCGGCAGTCTCTCTAGAGTGCCCTTTCGTAGCAACTAGAGACAAGGGTTGCGCTCGTTGCGGGACTTAACCCAACATCTCACGACACGAGCTGACGACAGCCATGCAGCACCTGTGTCCACTTTCTCTTTCGAGCACCTAATGCATCTCTGCTTCGTTAGTGGCATGTCAAGGGTAGGTAAGGTTTTTCGCGTTGCATCGAATTAATCCACATCATCCACCGCTTGTGCGGGTCCCCGTCAATTCCTTTGAGTTTTAATCTTGCGACCGTACTCCCCAGGCGGTCAACTTCACGCGTTAGCTACGTTACTAAGGAAATGAATCCCCAACAACTAGTTGACATCGTTTAGGGCGTGGACTACCAGGGTATCTAATCCTGTTTGCTCCCCACGCTTTCGTGCATGAGCGTCAGTGTTATCCCAGGGGGCTGCCTTCGCCATCGGTATTCCTCCACATCTCTACGCATTTCACTGCTACACGTGGAATTCTACCCCCCTCTGACACACTCTAGCCGTGCAGTCACCAATGCAATTCCCAAGTTAAGCTCGGGGATTTCACATCGGTCTTGCACAACCGCCTGCGCACGCTTTACGCCCAGTAATTCCGATTAACGCTTGGACCCTACGTATTACCGCGGCTGCTGGCACGTAGTTAGCCGGTCCTTATTCTTCCGGTACCGTCATCGACCCCAGGTATTAACCAGAGCCATTTCTTTCCGGACAAAAGTGCTTTACAACCCGAAGGCCTTCTTCACACACGCGGCATTGCTGGATCAGGCTTTCGCCCATTGTCCAAAATTCCCCACTGCTGCCTCCCGTAGGAGTCTGGGCCGTGTCTCAGTCCCAGTGTGGCTGATCGTCCTCTCAGACCAGCTACTGATCGTCGCCTTGGTGGGCCTTTACCCCACCAACTAGCTAATCAGACATCGGCCGCTCCTATAGCATGAGGCCTTGCGGTCCCCCACTTTCACCCTCAGGTCGTATGCGGTATTAGCCAATCTTTCGACTAGTTATCCCCCACTACAGGGCACGTTCCGATGTATTACTCACCCGTTCGCCACTCGCCGGCAGGAGAAGCAAGCTTCTCCCCCGCTGCCGTTCGACTTGCATGTGTAAGGCATGCCGCCAGCGTTCAATCTGAGCCAGGATCAAACTCTTCAGTTCAATCTGCTGTTTTCGCTCTTTACGAGCGGTCGCTCACTCTCAGAATCTGACTTGAACTTTCGTTCAAACCTTACTTCTGTGCGAGCACTTCATTACTTGTTAGCTAGCGGATCGAAATCCGCCGCATCCAGTATTAAGCGCCCACACTTATCGGCTGTTTGCTTGTTAAAGAACTTCGCGATCAACTTTGTTCACCGCGTCGCTGCGTTGTCTGCAGCAGAGAAACGAGATTATGCAGAGCTTTTTCGTCGCTGTCAACAACTCGTCGAAGAATTTTTATC